>CAVPCZ010000028.1:0-44260 GCA_963702445.1 Ignavibacteriota bacterium | reverse complement strand
TGCAATCCTCGGCGCAATCATGTGGATGACCAAAACCCGGAAAGAAGAAGGTCTCTAGGAGAGCATTTTCATGCACGCACAAGATACCGACACCCGTCAAAGCGAAGTTCTTCACCCCGGGCGTGATTGTCCTCTGCCTGCTTGCGCTCAATGGGATCGTCTTCCTGGCCGGCCGTTTCTTTTTCGGCATCGGCGCCGTGACCAATCTGAACAACCAGTATCCCTGGGGACTCTGGATCGCCGTCGATGTCGCCGCCGGCGTCGCTCTCGCCGCAGGCGGCTTCACCACCGCCGCGCTCGGGCACGTGATGCACCGCGAAGAGTATCACGTCGTCATCCGCCCCGCACTGCTCACCGCGATGCTGGGCTACACCTTTGTCGCCTTCGGCGTCTTCGTCGACATCGGCCGCTGGTACTTTATCTGGCATCCGCTCATCATGTGGAACGGCTCCTCCGCGCTGTTCGAAGTCGGTATCTGCGTCATGATCTACATGAGCGTGCTCTATATCGAATTCCTGCCGATGGTCACCGAACGGTTCATCGGCCGCGTGAATCTCCCGGGATCCTGGGGGCTCAACCGCCCGTCGACGGCTCCTGCGGGTGCTGGACCGCGGGCTTGGCAAGGACGATGTTCGTCTTCATCATCGCCGGCGTCGTCCTTTCCACGCTGCACCAATCCTCGCTGGGGACGCTGATGGTCATCGCGGGCCCGAAGATGCACCCCCTCTGGCAGACGCCCGTCCTCCCGCTCCTGTTCCTGCTTTCCGCCATCGCCGTGGGATTCCCGATGGTGATCTTTGAGTCCATGCTCGCCTCGCGGTCGTTCGGTCTGAAGCCCGAGATGGACGTCTCTCACGCCTCGGCAGGATCGTGGCACCGATCCTGGGCGTCTACCTGGCCTTCAAGCTGGGCGACATGTTCATCCGTGAGACATTCGTCTACCTGAAGGATCTGAACACCGCAAGCGTCATGTGGACCGTCGAAGTGGTGCTCGGCGTGGTCGTTCCGCTGCGGATGTTCCTCTCCCGCGCCGTGCTGAAATCACCTCCGCTGCTGTTTACCGCGTCGGCGCTTGTCGTCGTCGGCGTGGCGCTGAACCGCATCAACAACTTCGTCGTGGCGTATACGCCCCCTATGCGTTCATCCTATTTCCCGTCCATCGGGGAGATCTCCGTGACGGTGGGATTCATCTCCATGCTGGTCCTCCTCTATCGGGCGTATGTCATGATCTTCCCGGTCATCAGCCTCCCGGAACCGCCGGCGCCCAGGACCAAATACGCCATCCGAGGGGAAAAAGATGAAAGACTCTATCGTGCTCGTGCTGATGCGTCATCCTGTGCGACCGGCCGGGTTGGACAGGGTTCCAAATGGGAAAAACATGCCCCCCCGGCGCCGGATCGTCGCTGCCAGACGTGCCACGAATGCCGGCCCCGACGAAGACCGACCCTGCTCTCTGCCTGTCCGCGGCGAATGCTCTCCCGGGATTCCATCCGACGAAGGGCCCGGAAGTGTTCATCATGGGCAAGGTCTCCAAGGAGTACGGTCCGGTCGTGTTCTCGCACCGGCTGCATGCCGAGATGTCGGAGATGTCGGGCGGCTGCTACGGCTGCCACCACTACAATAGCACCTCGATGGCGATCCTGGCCTGCAGGGAATGCCATCCCGCGAACGGGCACGGGCGGACATCAGCATGCCGGACCTGAAAGGTGCCTATCACCGGCAGTGCATGGATTGCCACCGGCAGTGGAGCAAAGGCAACCGAGTGCACCAGCTGTCACCTCAAGCGCGGAGCAGACCAGAGTTCCGCAGAAGCCCTGCGGAAGCCAGACTCGAAGGGAAATCCCATCCGGAGCTCCCGCTTCCGAAACGCGGATGTATGAGACGCCGCACCAGGAGGGACTTCGTGACATTCTTCCACGACGATCACGCGCAGCGGTTCGGACTGCATGCGCCGACTGCCACGCCAGGAAACGTGCGTGCGGTGCCATGACGAAGAAGCGGAGCAGGCCGCCCGGCAGACCGATGACCGGGCAGTGCGAGCCACAACGTTCCATGGAATCCCGCCATGCGCCTGTTTCTCCTGCCACGCAAGCGACAAGTGCGAAGACTGCCATGCGGGCGAACCCCAACAGGCCTTCGATCACGCAACGCAGTGCCGGCTGGGCGCTGAACGGTTCCACAGAGTCTCTCCTGCCAGAAATGCCACGGCGAGAAGAAACGTTCACCAAGGTTGACACGGCCTGTACGTCCTGCCACACAGGGGTGGACGCCGGATCGTTCAAGCATGAAGTCACGGGGCTGAAACTGGATGCAAGCGCACGGCGGCCTTGGACTGCGAGTCATGCCACACCGGGAGGAATTTCGCCACGCCCCCACGTGCACCGGTTGTCATGACGACAAGACGTATCCCCGGCACGCCGGGGACAATGGTCCGCTTGACATCAGCGCTGACACCCGGACAATGCGTCGCGTGCGACATATCGGTTTCAAACTGATTCTGGTCGTCGGCGTCACGGCGATCCTGATCATCAGCATCTTTGCCTACTTCAACATCCGCTCGCTCAGCACGAGTCTGCTGGCGGAGGTGGAACGGCACGCCAATCAGCTGAGCGAGACGGTCAAGCACAGCACGCGGTACGATATGCTGCTGAACCAGCGCGACCGGATCCATCAGGCCATCAACGCGATCGGCCAGCAGCCGACCATCGGAAGATCCGCGTGCTGAACAAGACCGGCGAGATCATCTATTCCTCCGGCCGCGAAGAGATCGGCAAGATGGTCGACAAGAAAGCGAGAGCTGCTATGCCTGCCACTCCGCCGACCGGCCGCTGGAGCGCCTGCCGATCGCAGACGGACCCGGGTGTTCCAGCTGCATCCCGATTCCACCCGGTTTCTGGGGATCATCAATCCGATCTACAATGAACCGGCCTGCTGGTCGGCCGACTGCCACGCCCACCCGCGTCAGCAGATCGGTCCTGGGAGTGCTGGATGTCACCATGCCGCTGGACGAGGTGGACCGCACGATCGCGGAGCAGCCAGATCGAGATGGTCCTCTTCGCGGTCAGCGCGATCCTCGCCCTGAGCCTGATCATCGGGTTCTTCGTCTAGCGCTGGGTCGATCGCCGGTGAAGAACTGCTGAAGGCCACCCAGCAGGTCGCCGACGGAAATCTCAGCTACCGCATCCGAACGGAACGCGGAACGACGAGCTCGGCAAGCTGGCGCGGTCGTTCAACAACATGACGCGCAAGCTGTCCGAAGCCCGGATGCAGCTCTTCCAATCGGACAAAATGGCCTCGCTCGGACGGCTCGCCGCCGGCGTCGCCCACGAGATCAACAATCCGCTGACCGGCGTGCTCACCTACAGCAGCTTCCTGCTGAAACGCACGCAGGACCAGCCGGACATTCAGGATGACCTGAAAGTGATCGTGCGGGAAACCATCCGCAGCCGCGAGATCGTCAAGAGCCTGCTCGATTTCGCGCGGCAATCGGTCCCGAAGAAGAGCGAAGCCGACATCAACGAGATCATCGAGCGGGCCGTGTCGGTGGTGCAGAACCAGCTCTCCCTGAACAATGTCGAGCTGGTCAAGAATCTGGACCCGCACCTTCCCGCCGTCACGTCGACGCGAACCAGATGCAGCAGGTCTTCATCAACCTGATCGTCAACGCGATCGATGCGATGCGGGCCAAGGGCGGGACCGATCACGATCGGCACTTCGTCGCTGAAACTCTCTCCGGTCGGCATCGCGCAGATCAGGAAGGCGGCATGCCCGAAACGGCACACCTGATCGACCACGAGGTCCGCATCGATGGCCTGCCCGTCCGATCCGGGTCAAGGTGCGCGCCGGCGAGCGAGGAGGGTTTCATCGTACCTCGATCCCGTCTACGGCCGCCACCAGCCATCACGCAGCATCCCGTCCCGGCGCGGACAAGGAGTGCCACTCGCATTGCCCGGAGTGCGCGGTCTCCCTGATCGACCCGGCCGGCACGTGTCCGAACTGCGGCCCGCCGTCATTCTGGTTCGAAGTCCCGCCACAGGGCATTGGTGGAAGCGCTGCACGCGGACAGCGGGTGTGATTGGCAGCGCTGGGAGGCCGTGGACACGTGCGGCCAGCGGGAGTACGCCGAAATCACCGTCCGCGACACCGGCTGCGGCATCTCGCGCGAAGACACTCCCGAAGATCTTCGAGCCCTTCTTCTCCACGAAAGGACAGAAGGGAACGGGGCTGGGGCTTGTCGGTGATCTGGGGCATCATCGACAACCACAACGGAACCATCACGTGGAGAGCGAGATCGAACAGGGGAACGACCTTCCGCATCCGTCTTCCCTTCAGCAGCCGGTGAGGCGTGATGACCAGCGACGCAGACATCCTCGTGATCGACGACGAACAGGTCATCCTGGACGCCGTGACCGAGATCTGTACCGGCGAAGGGTTGTCCGGTGGACGCAGCACTCGATGCGGAAGCCTGGCCGCGCTCAGCTGGGCACCGGTACACTTACCGGCTGATTTCTGCGATATCATGATGCCGGAGATGGACGGCTTCCAGTTCCTGGAGATGCCGCCCGCCGAAGGCACCGCGACACCCGGTCGTCATGGCAACCGGTTATTCCACGGTGGAGAATGCCGTGCGCTCCTTGTCACTGCCGGGGCCATCGATTTCATCCCGAAGCCGTTCACCGCCGACGAACTGCTTTCGGCCGTGCGCCGCGGGACTCCGCTACCGGCCAACTCCGCAACGGCCGGCCGGCCAGGCGCCGCGGAGGAACTGACCCGGCACACTGTTCTTCGTCCCGTGCCCGCCGAAGTACTACCGGCTCGGGTACATGAGCTGGGTGTTGCTCGAGCACGACGGGAACGGCGCTCGTTGGGAGTCACCGCACCTTTTCCTGCAAGACGATCGAACACTCGAGGGGTTCGAAGCTGTTCACGGCCCGACGACGAAATCGTGCAGGGAACCGTCTGCGCGTCGGTCCAGACGCTCGACGGAGCTGACTCCACGCCGTGCTCTGCCCCGCTCAGCGGCAGCGATCGTCGAGTGCAACACAGCACCGGCCGCCGATCCCTCGTCGATCGAAAAGGATCCCGTATTTCGAAGGATGGCTGTACCGGGTCATCCCATCCGAACGTTGAATACGAACTGGCGCATCTGATCCCGTGCAGTTCCGATCGACCGTTCTGATCATCTCAAGGAGAACCTCCATGGTAATCGTTATGTCGTCGCCGTCATCGTCTTCGTCATCGCCGACATCCTGATCCGGGATGATCTCGCGGCGCTCCAGAGAAGAAAGCTGCGGGAGGAACGGGAGCTGCGCTCGCGGAGAGCCTCCAGCTGGACTTCAGCCGCGAGGCGCAGAAGCTCTCAAGCGGGCGGAGGTCGACATCCCAAGGCGCGCATCCTCTGCGTCGATGACGAAGAGGTCATCCTGGACAGTTTCCGGAAGATCCTGGTGCTCGACGGGTACTCGCGTCGACACCGTGCAGACCGGGCAGGAAGCGCTCGGCCTGGTCCAGACCCACCACTACGATTTCGTCTTCACCGACCTGAAGATGCCGCGATGGACGGCGTCGATGTCACCAAATCCGTCAAACATCTCCGCCCCGACATCGATGTCGTCATCATCACCGGCTACGCCACCGTCGAGACGGCCGTCGAGTGCATGAAGTACGGCGCGATGGACTACGTGCAGAAGCCGTTCACCGAAGATGAGCTCCTCGCCTTCGTGAAGAAAGTCGCTCATCAAACGGCAGGACCGGATCCAGAAACAGCTGAAGCCGCGCGTGCATATCACCCACCTGTCGGCCGTGGAGAACATCGGAGCGGGGAATTCGCGATTCCCGGCGGCGTGTTCATCTCCGAGGGCCACTGCTGGGTCGCGTCTCCGAAGAAGGGTCCGGTACGGGTCGGCATCGACGACTTCGCACGAAAACTGATCGGGCAGATCGACGCCATCGACTCTCCCGAATCTCGGCATGACGGTCCAGCGCGGCCAGCCCCTGTTCACCGTCCGCCAGGGGAACCGCGCGCTCCAGTTCCTCGCTCCGGTCAGCGGCAAGGTGATGGATGTCAACACCGCGCTTGGCAAGACACCCGCGAAGCGCTCGACATGACCCCCTATGGCGAGAACTGGATCTGCGTCATCGATGCCGGACAAACTCGATCGGAACTCCCGGCGCTGAAGATCGGCAACAGTCGCTGTTGCCTTCTACCAGGAAGAGATCGAGCGCTTCCGAAGGTGACGCAAGAATGAGCGCGCCGGCACGGACTGGAGGACCACGCCCCTGGGCGATGAATTGTACCCGGGAGAATTGCAGGACCTGGATGAGCGCGATTATCGACATGCATCGTCGGAGCTTTTTCCGTGCGATAGAGATCCGCGGCCAGCGTCCCGGCACGATACGGACGCTCATCACTACACATTCACTATATCGAGGCGCATCATGTCAGATTACGTCAGCAATCTCATCGCACATGTGAAAGCCAAGAATCCGGCGGAGCCGGAATTTCATCAGGCAGTCGAGGAGGTCGCGCAATCGCTTGAACTCGTTCTTGAACGGCATCCGGAATACCGGAGCGCCAAAATCCTCGAACGGATGGTGGAGCCGGAACGCGTGATCATGTTCCGCGTCCCGTGGATGGATGACCAGGGAGAAATCCACATCAACCGCGGCTTCCGGGTCCAGATGAACAGCGCCATCGGACCGTACAAAGGCGGGCTTCGCTTCCATCCCTCCGTCACTCTCGGCATCCTGAAATTCCTTGCGTTCGAGCAGGTGTTCAAGAACAGCCTCACGTCCCTCCCGATGGGCGGCGGAAAAGGCGGGTCGGATTTTGATCCCAAGGGAAAGAGCGACACACGAAGTCATGCGCTTCTGCCAGAGCTTCATGACAGAACTCTTCCGCCATATCGGACCCGATACCGATGTGCCTGCCGGCGATATCGGCGTGGGCACGCGGGAAATCGGCTACCTCTTCGGACAGTACAAGCGGCTGACGCGGGAATTCTCCGGCGTGCTCACCGGCAAGGGATTGAACTGGGGAGGCTCCCTTATCCGACCCGAAGCGACGGGATACGGCGTGGTGTACTTCGCCGAAGAAATGCTGAAATCGAAGGGACACTCATTCGACGGGAAAACCGTCGCGGTATCGGGCTTCGGCAACGTCGCCTGGGGTGCGGTGGAGAAGGTGACCGAACTTGGCGGAAAAGTCGTCACACTCTCCGGACCCGATGGATCCGTGTACGACAAAGACGGCATCAAGGGAGAGAAGATCCAGTATATGCTCGAGATGCGCGCCAGCGCCCGCGACCGGGTGCAGGACTTTGCGGACAAGTTCAACGTGCCGTTCCACGCCGGAAAACGGCCGTGGAGGTCAAGGTGGACGTCGCCCTTCCCTGCGCCACACAGAATGAACTGAATGCCGACGATGCACGCGAGCTCGTGAAGAACGGCTGCATGTGCGTCTGCGAAGGCGCCAACATGCCGACAACACCTCGACGGCGTGAAGGTGTTCCTCGATGCAAAGGTCCTCTACTCGCCGGGAAAAGCGTCGAATGCCGGAGGCGTCGCGACATCGGGGCTCGAAATGAGCCAGAACAGCATGCGCCTGCCCTGGCCGAAAGAAGAAGTCGACCACCGCCTGCACCAGATCATGAAGAAGCATCCACAGACCTGCCTCGAGACGGCTGAGAAATACGACATGCCGGGGAACTATGTGGTCGGCGCCAACATCGCCGGCTTCCTGAAAGTGGCCGACGCGATGATGGACCAGGGCCTGGTCTGACACCTCCCTTCCGCCCCTCAAGTGAGTGCGCCCTGCCGGGCGCGCCACCAATGACAACGGGGACGTGTTCGCACACGTCCCCGCTTTCTTTTCACCGATGCACAGATCACTTCTACACGGGGAACGGCTTTGCCCGTAAACACCGCCTCTGCAGGCCTGCATCTCTGCGCCTCGGGAGCAAGGCTTTCCGTCTGAACGTCCGGACCCCGGTCACATGTTCTCACATGCTGTTGAAACGACCGTACCCCTCACCGGATACCTCACGCGTTTCCACCCCCCTCGCCCACGGAACGCCGAGCGCGGAGAGAAATGCCCACTCCTGGATCGCGACATGCATGGCTTCGTCGAGTCCCGTTATGCGACAGAATGTGCCGCGCGTGTTCGGCGGAAACATCTCCCAGTCCTCGGCCTCCACAACGTGCTCGGACGGGACGGCAACAATGCCGGGACAACTTTCATGCATCAGGTTCACCGCAAGGGTCTGGGCGCGGGCAATCTCCGGCGGACAATCCAGCCGGGCTTTGCCTGCCAGTGCTTCCACAAAGTTCCGGAAGCTCTCGTTCCGCCATTGGGGATGCACACGGTTGTCGAAGTGCTCGGTGCTCCCGTCGTTGTACCGGACGAAAGCCTTTCCCTCGTCCGTTTGCCAGTAGGCCCTTCCGCCTTCACAGTGGAGATCCATGATCGGCCCGTTCGCGAATCCATTCGCATGGGTGAGGAGGATGTGCAGGCGCGCCCCTGTATCCGTGGTCAGGTGTAACTGGGTTGTATCCGCACTCTCGATGGGGTTTGCCCGGTAGAGCTCGGCCTGGAGCTTCACCGGTGTTGCCGCCTTTTCCTTCCCCGGCCCGGAAAGATAGAGCGCGTTCATCAGATAGTGCGCGTGAGCGTTGTTCGCCGGACTGTCCAGGATCAAACGATCCCCCAGACGCAGCCGGCCGGTCCAATTGTTCCGCCGGAAGTACTGCAGGCTGCGCGGCCAGCCGCACATCAGCGTCACATCACGAACGGCCCCCAGACGGCCCTCACCGACAAGGCATTTGAGCCGCCGGATCGAGACACTGGACATGTGCTGGAATCCGATCGCCACCTGTTTGCCGGTCCGGTGTGACGCCGCAATCAGGACGTCCACCTCCTGAACGGTCGCTGCAGCGGGTTTCTCACAATACACATGCAGTCCCGCTTCCAGCGCGTCGACACTCACGGGCACATGCTGGTGGATCCCGATGGGCACGGTCAGCACATCGGCAGCACGTTTCCCTTCCTGCAAAAAATCCTCAACGCTCGCATACAGCTTCACGCCTTCCGCCGCCAACGTTTGTACCAGTTCCGGCCGCGCCTGCCGGTCCACCTCCAGCGCCACGACCCCGGAGAGCTTCCCTAAACCCTGCCGGGCGAGCCACCGTACGGCTTCAATGTGCACAAGACCGAATCCACCCAACCCGATTACCACAAAACGTGTTAAAGGTTTTTCGTCCATTGTCTTCGTGTAGTGCTGTTGGTGTGCGTGTGTTAATCCGAGCAGGTCAATGATGGGCAGGAAGTGCGGCCGGGCAGCCACGCCCCGCACAGCCCCGGGGGTGCTGGAGAGAACGGGCATTCGGCCGGATCTCGGAAATTCTCCGTATATTACGGAGAACCTATCCCCGGACCGAAGAGATCACCCATGCAAGAATCACCCCTGACCGCACTGCAGGCCATTCAGGCGTTGCTGGCGCCCGCTGTCGGAATTTCCGCTGTGGGTCTGCTGCTGCTCGGACTCAACAACCGGTACTCCATCATCATCAACCGGATCCGGCTTCTGAATGAAGAGCGCCGGCGGTATCTGCGCGTGCTCAGCGAGAAAGATTCGCTCGAGTATGCCGACAACGTGCGCTTCATGAGCATCAGCAATCAATCGAAAGAACTTCTCCTCCGCAGCCGTCTGGTACGGAATGCGATTCTCTCCATGCAGCTGTCCATCGCCCTCTTCGTGCTGACCTCCGTCACGGTGGGCGTCAGCCTGTTTATCCCCACGGACTTCGCAAAGACGGTCCCCCTGGTCGTGTTCATCGTCGGAATGGTCAGTGTGCTGGTGGGGATTCTTTTCGCAGGCGCCGAGGTGCACCGCTCATACAAGATCATCCTGTTGGAAGTGAAGGCCGAATAGCGACGCTGCAACAAGCTTCGCCGGCCTTGTTGCGGACCGCCCTCGCGGCACCAAACGAGACCCATCGGGAACGTGAAACGGCAGCCGCGGGACCCAGGCTACCCGCCGAACACCTCTTCATAGTCCGCGATCGCGGCCTTCACCACCTCGTGCGCATGGTCCGCGCCATAGACGCTCTCGATGGATACATGTGACGACGAACCCGGGATCATCTTGTACGTGGCAAAGTAGTGCCGGAGCCTCTCGATAAGAATATCCGGAACATCAGAGATGTCTTTTGCCTGTCCCCAGAAGGCGTCGTTTTCCAGGATCGCAATAATCTTGTCGTCGGCCTCGTCACGGTCGACCATGAGAATCCCGCCGACCACTCTGGCGTTCATGATTACTTCAGACCGGCTGATCGGACGTTCGCTGAGCACGCAGATATCCAGGGGATCGCCGTCGCCATGCCGTCCGCTCGCGGATAGCGCCCCGACCCGCGTTGCACAGTACGTCCGCGGAATGAACCCGTAGAGAGACGGCGGCAGTGACGAGCTGCGCTGGGGCCGGTCGACACGCAGATACCCCGTCGCCTTGTCCACTTCGTACTTGATGAGGTCGAAGGGTGTGATTTCTATGAACGCATGGACAAGAGACGGCGGTTTGGGACCGATATCGAGACCATGCCACGGGTGGGGGCGCCACCTGTAAAACGGATGCGGAAACGGCATAGACAGCTCTTCTCCCGGTCAGCCCGTAACGCCGACGTTTTTCATTGACTCCAGCTTGCCGAGGTCAACCTGCCCCGCCGCAGCTTTCAGCTGGTCCATGGTGACAGCGCGGCCCTCGATTTCCACAACGAACCGTTGCCCGACAAGAATGTTTAACTGGCCTTCCTTGCTGGCGTTGTCAAACTTCTCGAAAGCCTTGTGGCCGGAGAAGGTTGTGGTCTTTTCGTATCCTGTTTCCGTTTCACTGTCAACTTCCGCATGCGCCCACGCGACCGTGGCCAGCCCGACGAATCCGCTCACGCTCCCCATGTCCATGATCTTTATCCGTATGGAGCTCCCCTCTTCCGTTGCATATTCAGCAGAGGCTTCAGACACCTTGATGCCCATCACCGCGTTGCGCTCACCTTTGATTTCACTGCGTGCCATACCTGCCGCCTTTTCCGGGAGGAGCGCTTTCAATTCGCGGAAGTCCACGGGTTCGACCGTCTTGCCTTCCTTGTCGCCCCCTTCGAGCCCCTTCATGGCTTCCGCCATTTTGCTGGCCCCCTCCTGCAGGGTTTGGCCCGCCTGCTCGGCTGCTTTGGCGGCTTCTTCGAGCTTCTTCTGTTGCGCGCTTTTGCCGCAACCCATCAAGGTGACTGCGGCGGCTATCCCAACAACGAAAACCATTCTCGTCATTGTCAGGTACTCCTTGTGAGATTATTAGTTCCCTGTTTCGAATCTACATAAAGCGGCAACAACAAACAAGCGTGAATAAACGGCTACTTTCTACAACATTTTACGACGGAGAGGTGTTGTTTGCGTGGAAATTCTTGGTATATTCAAGTGCTCTCCCCCTCCATGGACGGAACCTCAATGCGTGTCAGTCAAGGCCGGCGTATCCTCATTACCTATGCGGCAACCTTTCTGATTTTCGGCGGCCTGCTTTCCGTGCTGTTTTCCCTCTTCCGCGAACTGGATCTGAGTCATGCCTCACTCGTCGACAACCTCACCACACAGCTTTCGCGGGTCAGAACGCTCACCGTCGGCCTGCATGACCACCATGCCCTCGTGCGCACGTACCTGCAAACCGGTGATGAAACACTCAAACCGGAAATCGATGAACAACGCCGGAACATTGAGCGCAGCCGCGATGATCTGGCTCTGCTGGTCACCACACCCGCCGCCCAGGAACAGTACACCACGCTTTCGCTCCAGCTGGAGGATTATTTCCAGACAATAAACCTGCTCCTGGAAATCAGGCACGAAGACGGAATGGATGCGGCGACAATCGCGCGTCCGGAGCAGCATCTTCTCGCATCCACCGAAGCGGAGATCAACCGTCTCGTGCTCTCGAATGCCGGCGGCCTCCGTCAGGATGTCGAGAATCTCAACTCCACCATCAAGGGGCTGAGAGTCCTCTTTCTCCTCCTCGCGGCCTCTTCGGCAACAATCGTGCTCTTGCTCACCCTGCGCGTGAACCGGGCACAGCACCGTGCAAGCAGATCCGAGCAACGGTACAGACGACTCCCTGAGACCATACGCGATGGATTTGTTGTTGTGGACGCCGACGGGGCCCTCCTGGAATCCAATGGACCGTTCCAGACGATGCTGGGCTACTCCGACAAAGAGTTGCGCGGCCTCCGGCACCAGGAAATCACACCCCCATCCTGGCACGAGCTCGAACGCACCATCCTGAAAACCCAGGTTCAAACGAGGGGCTTTTCGGACATCTACGAGAAGGAATACCGGCGGAAAGACGGCACACTGTTCCCGGCGGAAATCCGCACCCATCTCGTGGATCCCTTAGCCGGCCCCGAAGGCGGGATGTGGGCGATCGTCCGCGATATCACGGACCGGCGCCATGCCGAACGGAAGATCCAGGAGGAGGTCCGCCGCCTCAGGCTTCTCCGCGAAATCGCGATGATTTTCACCCAGGTGACGGACCTGCGCTCGCTCTGCACCCGCATCTATGCCTCCATTCCGGAGATCATGGGTGTCGACCGTGCGAGTGTCCTGCTGTATGACAAGGAACGAAATGTTCTTGTCAGTGACGAAACCATCGGTGTGTCGCCACGCCTTCAGTCGCTTCCCCCGTTGCCACAGCGAATTGATGAGAGCCTCTCGGGAAAATGTTTCAGCACCAACGCGCCCGTCCTGGAAAACAACTGTCCCGCGACCTCCATTATCCCCAGGGATTTCGTCCGGGCGCTGCAACTGAAGTCCGCCCTCGCCGTTCCCATACGCCTGAAGGACCAGGTGCTCGGGGTTCTCCGCATCGATGACACGCAGAAGATCGGACGTTTCACGCAGAACGATGTGGAATTCTTTTCCCTCGTGTCCGATCAACTGGCCATCGCACTGGAAAATGCGCGCCTCTTTTCCGAGCGCCAGCAGTTTGAAGAACAGCTGCTCACTTCACTCAGCGAAAAAGAGGTATTGCTCAAGGAAATCCATCACCGGGTGAAGAACAATCTCCAGGTGATCTCCTCCCTCCTCTCACTCCAGGCCGATACTTCCGGTGATCACCATCTGCGCACACTGCTGGGTGAAAGCCGGAACCGGGTCCGGTCCATGGCGCTCGTCCACGAACGTCTCTATCATTCGGACAACCTCGGCAGGGTGGAATTCCAGGAATACGTCAGCACACTGGCCGCTGAACTTGTGCGCTCCTTCGGACATCCCGGAGTCACCTGCACGGTCCAGGCCGACCCCCTCAGTCTCGGCATCGATGCGGCCGTCCCCTGCGGACTCATCCTCAATGAAATGCTCACCAATGCGCTCAAACATGCATTCCCCGGTGACATGACCGGAACGGTGACCATTGAAGTGAACCGGGTTGACGGCGGGCAGGTGCGTCTTTCCGTTCGCGACACCGGCAGGGGGTTCCCGGCCGATGCGGACCTGGACCAGACCCGCTCGATGGGGTTGATGCTGATCAGAAGTCTGACGGACCAGCTCGGAGGGACGCTTTCTCTGGAAAACCAGGGAGGGGCGGTGTGCACAGTGGTGTTTCCATCCTCTGCATGATGCGCCTGTATCACCACCCCGCACGATGATCCCGTTCCGGTTGCATCTGAGCCCGGAGTTCGCTATCTAGCATCATGCTCCGGTCCTCCTGCCCGGGGACCCGCATAAGCGTTTTTCGGCATCCGGACGACTGCCTTCAGACCCTCGTCACACGAGACTATTCTCTATGCCCTCGACTGATGGAACCGTTGTACCGTCGAGCATCAGGCTCGCACTCATCATTCTCATTGTGAAGGCTCTTCTGGCCATCGTGGCGGAATTCGCCGTGCGCGTGTTCCCCCCCATGCCACTCCCCTTCACCTGGGGTGTGTTGACATTTACCATCCCGTCGGTGGTGATCCCGCTCCTGATCGCCAACGCGTTCGTCCGCGCTCCGGGAGCCGGGTACTGGGCCGCCGCCGTCTACGCCCTCCTCTCCATTGTGCTCCACGTCGTCGTCTGGCTCACCCCGCGCCTTCTCCAGAATCCGGACATCATCCCGCACCCCGACCCGTTCGCTGCCGCGCGTTTCATGGAAGACATGGTGCGGCTGAGCGGCATCGCGCTTTCCGCCCTGCTCCTGGTCAACATCGTGCGCCCGTCGGCACGCGAGTGGATCGCCCAGCAGGAACAGACAATGAGCGCGCGCTATTATCCTGCACGGCGCGTGCCCACACTCGCCGAGCGGGCCGTGTGGATCGTCCCCGTTACCGCCGGCATCGTCACGCCAACCCTTGTCTGGCTGGCTGTCCAACGTATCGTCGGCAATATCGGCTTCGGGGATGCGATGATGGATATCCTCCTGGAACACCTGAAAGGGCGCGGACTCCTCCTCGATCTCTTCAGCATGATCCCCTTCGCCGTGCTTGCCGGCGTCGGCTACTACAACACCGGGCGCATGTCGCCGATCACCCTCTGGGCCGTTACGCTCGGCGGACTGGCGGGAATTCTCGCACTCATGGTCCCGCTCTACTATATGGGCTGGGAGACAATCTATAATGATATTATCGGCGACGAAAAAACCACAGGCGCCTTGATCTTCTTCTTCACCCCGCTCTATTGCCTCGCCACACTCCTCGGCGGAATGGTGCTGGGATGGGCAGCAACCCGGCTCTTCCGCAAGGGCGTCGACGACCTGATAGAAGACCATACATAGAATTTCCGGCGACATCCTCCACACGTCTGATCCCCAGAATCGCGTCAGGACTCCGATGAACACATCCGTCCTCCCCCTCACCGCACTCGCCGTTCTGTCCGCGAGCATGCTCCTCTTACCCGAGCTGCGCGCACAACCTCGTTCAACCCTGACGTTTGAACAGGTGTTCAAAAATGCCGAGCCCCGCATCACACGCCCCCTGCCCAACATCACCGGATGGACGGACGATCGGCACTATCTGGAAATGAAGAAGAAGGAAGGGGACGACCACCAGCGCCACTATGTCGTTGACGCGGAGACAGGAACCGATACGGTCTACCACGACCTGAAACAGTATGCTGACGTCTGCCCGGCAGGACTCGACCCTGCCTCTCCCGTGTCATCCACAACAGACTACACCCGTCATATGTACTCGATCGGGAATGATCTCTATGCCCTGGATACCCGGACACGGACCTGCCGCAGGCTGACGCAGTCGGCCGGGCAAGAGAAGAATCCGACACTCTCACCAGACGGACAGCACGTTGCCTTTACGCGCGATAACGATCTGTTTTCCATCGATCTGACTTCGGGCGCGGAGACCCGTTACACAACCGACGGATCCGAAACCATCCTCAACGGTTGGGCTTCGTGGGTCTACTATGAAGAGATCTTCGGCAGGCCCAGCCGGTATCGTGCCTTCTGGTGGGCCCCCGACAGCAAAACCATTGCCTTCTACCGGTTTGATGACAGTCAGGTGCCCGTCTTCCCCCTCTTCAACGCCGAAGGGCCGCACGGCTCACTGGAGCACACACACTACCCAAAACCCGGAGACCCGAACCCCGCGGTGCGTATAGGCACGGTTCGCACCGGGACAACCGGCGTCACGTGGGCGGCATTCAACGAAAAAGACGATCAGTACTTCGGCCCCCCCTTCTGGACACCTGACAGTAAACAGCTGCTGATCCAATGGATGAACCGGGGCCAGGACACGTTGATCCTCTACGGCGTCGACCCGCGTACGGGAACCCGTCGCGCCCTCTACTCGGAACATCAGGAAAGCTGGGTCGATTGGTATGAATCGGTCACGTTTGTCGGGAAGGGAGAGGGGTTCATCCTCCTGAGTGATCGGGATGGCTGGAAGCATCTCTACTTTCATACGATGGAGGGGAAACTCCAGCGCCGCCTCACCAGCGGTGATTGGACGGTCACCGCACTTCTTGCCGTTGACACAACCGCACGGATCGTCTACTTCACCGCCCGGAAAGAGGCCTCGACACGCACCGATCTCTACCGTGTCCGCCTCGACGGCACCGATCTCCGGCGCCTGACGACGGGCGATGACACGCATACCATCAGCATGTCACCTGCACAGTCGTTCTTTGTTACGACCCACTCGAACGTCTCCCGCCCACCCGGGATGTCTCTTCATCGTGCCGACGGATCGCTGGTGCGTGAGCTGGGAAACGCCAGGACGGAGGACTTCGGCCGCTTTCTCCTGGGAACGACGGAAATGTTCACCATCCCCACGCCTGACGGCTATGCACTGCCTGCGTACTGGACACTCCCCGTCCACTTCGACCCATCCCGTCGATATCCTGTTCTGATTTCGGTGTACGGCGGACCGGATGGCGGGAGCGTATCTGATGGATGGAAAGGGACATCCAATCAATGGCTGGCGCTCGAAGGGGTGATACAGGTGTCTGTTGACCACCGGGGGTCCGGGCACTTCGGCAAGAAGGGCGTTGCGTTGATGCACCGGCGCCTGGGGTTCTGGGAGATGCGCGATTACGGAACGGCCGCCCGGTGGCTGCGCGCGTTGCCGTATGTGGACTCGACCAGAGTATGCATCACCGGATCAAGCTATGGGGGATATGTCACGTGTATGGCCCTGACGGCCGGTGCAAATGATTTCACGCACGGGATTGCGGAATTGTCCGTGACTGATTGGCACCTCTATGATTCCCACTACACAGAGCGGTTCATGGATTCCCCGGCAGAAAACCCGGAAGGATACAAGGAAGGCTCGGCGCTGACACACGCACACAAGTACAGGGGCATGCTTGCCATCGTACACGGCACCATGGACGACAACGTGCATTTTCAGAATTCCGTGCAGCTCGCCGATACGCTGCAGGATCTGAACAAACACTTCGAAATGATGTTCTACCCTGGCGGACGCCATGGGTGGGGTGGTGGGAAAGCCTTACACCTCCGGTCGGAGACGTATCGGTTCTACTACCGCTACCTGCTCCGGAAGGAATTTCCTGAAAATCTGTTCACGACTCTCGACGCAAGTTCGATCCGCCGGAGGCGGTAGCCACGGCTTTTTTGTGCAGGATGGCCACGCGCCGCAAGAGCGGGGACGCGGCAATGTCGCCCGGCGACATGAACCGGTCGCTGAAGCCTCTTTTCAGATCCCGGTTGATGGCGTTGTAGGCCTGCGCCACATAGTAGGAACAGAAGAGCTTCTGCTCCCGGCGAAGTCTGTCCCGCTCTTCCACCCGGCGATTGAACAGAATGCGTAGACCGAGCAGGATCGCCCTCCATGTCGCATACTCCTTTCCCAACTCACGTTGTGCAAACGCAACAAGCTGCATCCGTTCGCTTTCAGTAATCTCCTCCCTTGAGGTGAACCACTCCACGCGGCCATCGTAGTGGCGAACGTTGGATGACAGCGGGGTCACCATCACGCCCCTGCCCACGGCCTCCATCACTACCAGGCGATCGTTCCACCATACCGCCAGCCCGGCGTGCGAATACCGGGAACGTGTGAGCAGACAGATCAGGCGTGATTGCAGCGAACGGCCGCGATACATCAGCACATCTCCGTTTCTTATCTGCAGGCGGACGTCGCCGTAGAATTCCTTCCGGGAGGTGCCCGTTCCGGTGTGTGATTGCATTGGGGTATCCCTTGTTCAGGATGGTGCCAGAAGAGACCGCTCTGTCCGGGAGTGTACCCCGGAATAGGGGAAAACGCTTAATGGTAGCTACGATTTCAACGATAGTCAACGATGGTCAAGAAAGCTTCTTTTTTTCTTGCTTTTTGATGGCATAACCGCTACCATATATGTGCAAACACGGTACGTGGTTATTGTGCTTGAGGTTTGTGCTGGTCCGATTCGGTTGGGCCGTTGCTAAGCCCGCCCCGCATCAAACGCTAGACCCCGGTGATTTTTCCCACCTTGCGTGGAGTTCCCGAGTGCGCGGTTTGAATGATTGAGGCGTACGTTTGGTGAACGACCACTTTGCCCCGTTACTGGACAGTTCTACCCCTTGCTTTGCGCAATGATTTTCGTACGATTTCCTAGCTTTATCGAAAGGATCCGTTCATGGAAACGGGAACAGTAAAGTGGTTCAACGCAGCAAAAGGGTACGGCTTCATCTCACGCGAAAATGGTGAGGAAGTGTTCGTACACTTCAAAGAAATCGTCGGCGAAGGCTACAAGTCGCTGAACGACAACGATAAGGTCCAGTTCAACGTCCAGCCCGGCAAAAAAGGGCTGCAGGCGGTGAACGTGACGCGCATCTAATGCGCTGATCACCTTTCGAGCCCGGTCCCGTAAAAGCGGGACCGGGTTTTTTTTTTTTTTCCCCCCCCCTTCCTTTCTGTTCGAATTCTCAGTATATTCGTGCACCTGCCACTGCTGTTCCTTTCCACACTACTCACCCGGAGCCAAATCCATGAAAAGCATTAAGGGGACAAAAACGGAGAAAAATCTTCTCGCCGCATTTGCAGGAGAATCACAGGCGCGTAATCGATACACCTTCTTCACTGCTCAGGCCAGAACGGAAGGGTTCGAACATATTGCAGCGATATTCGACGAGACAGCGGACAACGAAAAGGAACATGCAAAACGGTTCTTCAAGTTTCTCGAAGGCGGAGAGGTGGAAATCACCGCGGGGTACCCCGCCGGGATCATTGGCACCACAAAGGAAAACCTGAAAGCAGCCGCCGACGGAGAGCAGTTCGAGCACACGACCCTCTACCCGGGATTCGCCAAAGTCGCCAAGGACGAGGGGTTCCCTGAAGTCGCCGCCGCATTTCGTGCCATCGCACTCGTGGAAGTGCAGCACGAAAAACGGTACCGGAAACTGTTGAAGGATGTTGAACAGGGAAAGGTATTCAAGAAGGACAAGGTGGTTCGCTGGAAATGCCGTAATTGCGGTTACATTCATGAAGGGAAGAACCCGCCCCAGAAGTGCCCGGCCTGCGAACACCCGGCAGCATTCTTCGAGGTCGTGGAAGACGTCGAATAGTAGCTCTCAGAATCCCCTGTCCCGCCACGCGGGATCACTTCCGGGGTAGACGGCAAGCCGGACATACTATCGAAAGAGGGCTCATCCCGCTTTACGGGATGAGCCCTTCGCTTTGTCCTGCCGGTGCAGGGATGTCCTATTTCTTTTCGGCTTTCCAGCTCTCCGGTCTCAGCGACCGGACCGTCGCACCCGTGCGCCACATCTCGGAATGCCGCAATTCGTCTAACTCCCCTTCGAGCCGATCGCGATAGCCGGGTGCCGTACACGTATCCAGGACCCGCCGCGTTTCCTCGCCGCTGCGCACACTTGCATACAGCTCTTCCATCACGGGCTTGACCGCCTGTTCAAACCGCTTGGACCAGTCCAGAGCACCGCGTTGCGCGGTCGTGCTGCATGCACCGAGCATCCAGTCGGCCCCGTTCTGTCCCATCAACGGATAGAGGCTCTGTGTTGCTTCTTCCACGGTCTCGTTAAACGCCTCGCTCGGTGAGTGCCCATTGGCGCGGAGGGTTTCGTATTGCGCCTTCATTAAGCCCGCAATCGCACCCAGCAGGACGCCTCGTTCCCCCGTAAGATCGCTGTACACCTCATTCTCGAACGTGGTCGAGAACAGGTAACCGGACCCGATCGCAATCCCCAGGGCGAGCACCCGTTCGCGTGCGCGGCCGGTGAAGTCCTGGTGCACGGCGAAACTCGAATTGATGCCGCTCCCGGCCAGGAAATTCGTCCGCACTGTCCGCCCTGCACCTTTCGGCGCGACAAGCACGACGTCAACGTCCGCCGGAGGCACTACGCCGGTTTGATCCCTGTACACTACCGAGAACCCGTGCGAGAAACAGAGCGCCTGTCCGGCGCGGAGATTTGCCTTCACCGAAGACCACTGTTGCTTCTGCCCGGCGTCCGAGAGCAGATACTCAATGATGGTGGACTTGTGGATCACCTCTTCGAGGCTGTCAAAAAGGGTTGACCCCTCCACCCACCCATCCTTTATGGCATCCTGCCATCCGCGCCCCCCTTTGCGCTGTCCGATGATCACCTTCACTCCATTGTCTCGCAGATTCAGCGACTGCCCGTGGCCCTGCGGACCGTACCCCAGGATTCCCACGACTTCCTGCTGCAGTATCCCCTTCGCTTTCGCAAGGGGCATTTCGCTGCGCGTGATGACTTCTTCCTTGACTCCGCCAAAATCCATGAGCGCCATGTTATTCTTCCTTAGGGTTGTTCTTTTTCAAATCTTCAATTCCCGGTTTAGACTCTGCAATATCCGGTTTGCGAGTTGCACCTCCGCTTCACACTTTCAGTTCATGAATCACACGGGATCCGAGTTCGCGCGTTGTATTCGATCCGCCCAGATCCGCCGTCCATACGCCATCCGTTATGGTCCGGCGAACGGCCTGTTCCACAACCCGGGCTTCCTCCTCGCATCCGAGTGAGTAACGTAACAGGAGCGCCGCGCTCAGAATTGTCCCTACGGGGTTCGCAATGCCGCGCCCTGCGATGTCGGGCGCCGACCCGTGAATCGGCTCGTAGAGACCGGGTCCGCTTTCTCCGATGGATGCCGAAGGAATCATGCCCAGTGAGCCGGCAAGGACGGCCGCCTCGTCTGTAAGGATGTCGCCGAACATGTTCTCGGTGACCAGGACATCAAACCCCGCGGGCGCGGATACCAGCCGCATGGCTGCGGTATCCACAAGCATGTGATCCAGCGAGATATCCGGAAAATCCGCGGAGAGCCGGGTGGCAGTCTTCCGCCACAAACGGGATGTCTCCAGAACGTTGGCCTTGTCAACCGAGGTCACTTTCATCCGGCGGCTTCGTGCGAGCCGGAAGGCCAGCTTGATCACCCGTTCGATTTCCGTCGTGTTGTATTCAAGAGTATCCACGGCGCGGACGACGCCCCCCTCTTCGCGGGTAAATCGCGGCGTACCGAAGTAGAGCCCTCCGGTAAGCTCACGGACGACGAGCAGATCCACCCCCCGCAGCAGGGGTTCTTTTAGCGGGGAAGCCCCTGCGAGTGCCGGATGCGGCTGCACCGGGCGGAGGTTCGCGAACAGGCTGAGCTTCTTGCGGAGGGCAAGCAGCCCCTGCTCAGGTCTGATCTCCGTGGCAACTGCGTCCCATCGCGGCCCCCCTACAGCCCCGAGAAGAATCGCATCTGAGGAAGCACACGCCTGAAGGGTCTCTTCTGCGAGGGGAACGCCGTACGCGTCAATTGAAGCACCTCCAAACGGACGCTCGTCAAAGGAAAACTGATGCCCGAAACGCTCTGCGACCACACGGAGCACCCGCACCGCCTCGGCGGTGACTTCCGGACCAATCCCGTCGCCGGGCAGTACGACCAATCGCGCTTTCATGCCTGTTCCTCCGCAGCCCGCCGTGTTTCATAGGCCGAGATGTCGGTTTCGCGTTCAAGAATGTATCCGAGTTCGTCGGTACCGGCCAGCATACACGCGCGGGCAAAGGTGTCCATTTCAAAGTTCGCTGAACCTCCCGGCCATCGCACCTCCTGCCGCTCGAGATCCACCGTCACGGTCGTCTCCGTCCCCACAAGACCGGCCAGCGACGTCCAGGAAGCCGCGTCAAGTGCAACGGGGAGCAACCCGTTTTTCATCGCGTTGCCACGGAAAATGTCCGCGAAGGATGTGCTGATGACGACACGGAATCCCGCCCCCACCAGGGCCCAGGGGGCATGCTCCCGGGAAGACCCGCAGCCGAAGTTCCTCCCCGCAAGCAGGATGGAGGCCGTTCTGTATTCTGCCCTGTTCAAGAAAAAGTCGTCCCGCATTGAGCCATCGGACGCTCGGCGCAAATCCTCGAACAGGTGCTCCCCCAGACCTTCAGAATCGGTAATCTTCAGGAACCGGGCAGGAATGATCTGGTCGGTATCGACGTTCTCCATCATCAGCGGTGCAAGTGTGGACGCGACAACCTTGAATGGAGTCCTGCCTCCCGACCGTACAGCCGGTGCCGTGCTCATACCATAGTCCTTACGTCGGTGAGCCGTCCGGTGACGGCGGATGCCGCCGCGGTGAGAGGCGAAGCCAGGAACGTCCGGCTCCCCTTTCCCTGGCGTCCCTCGAAATTCCTGTTGCTGGTGCTGACGGCATACTGCCCGGCCGCCACTTCGTCGCCGTTCATCGCTATACACATCGAACACCCGGATTCCCGCCATTCGGCGCCCGCGTCGATGAACACCCGATCGAGCCCTTCGGCTTCCGCCTGCCGCTTGATTGCCTGGGAGCCGGGCACGACGAGTGTCCGGACACGCGAAGACACTTTTCGACCGCGCAGAATACGGGCCGCCTCGCGCAGATCGGAGATCCTTGAATTCGTACAGCTCCCGATGAATACGACATCAATCGGCCGGCCGGCAATTGCTTCGCCTGGATTCAGGCCCATGTACTCGAGAGCCTTGCGAAGCGCCTCCCGCCCCGAACGGTCGCTCTGATGCGCGGGATCCGGAATGGCTCCCGTGATGGGTGCACCCATGCCCGGGTTTGTGCCAAAGGTGATCATCGGGGCCAGACCGGTGACGTCAAGCGTAATCCTCGCGTCATAGGCCGCCCCGTCGTCCGAGCGAAGCGTCTTCCACCGTTGCACCGCGGCATCGAAATTCTGCGGGACAAACTCGCGGCCGGCCAGGTATTCAAAGGTCGTATCATCAGGCGCAACCAGCCCGGCACGCGCCCCCCCTTCGATGGACATGTTGCAGACGGTCATCCGTTCTTCCATGGAGAGGGCTTGCACGACCGGCCCGGTGTATTCGAGAACATAGCCCGTTCCGCCGCCGACGCCTATCTGTGCGAGCAGGGCGAGGATGACGTCTTTTGCGCCAACGCCGCGTTCCAGACGGCCCTCGATCCGGACCTCACAGCTCCGCCCTTTGTGCTGGAGCAGACACTGGGTGGCGAGCACGTGCTCGACTTCGCTGGTCCCGATTCCGAACGCCAGCGCGCCGAAGGCCCCGTGCGTTGACGTGTGGCTGTCGCCGCAGACGATCGTTTTCCCGGGTTGCGTGAGACCGAGTTCCGGACCGATCACATGCACGATGCCGCGCTGGGGATTCTGCTGTCCGTACATGGCGATGCCGAAATCCCGGACGTTCTGCTCGAGCGTCGAGATCTGTTTCGCGGCAAGCGGATCCCGGATCGGTCCGATATTCGTCGGAATGCTGTGGTCCACGGTCGCAACCGTCCGTTCGGGCCGCCGCACCCGGAGCCCCCGCCGGCGCAGACCCGCGAATGCCTGCGGTGAGGTCACCTCATGGATCAGATGGAGATCGATGTACAGCAGCGTGGGCGCTCCGGGTTCGTTCCGGACAACATGCGCGTCCCAGATCTTGTCGAACAGCGTTTTCGGTGCGGCGGGGGTCATGGTCCTCATGCTCCCGCTTCCACAACGGCTGACGCCTGCTCTCCCTTGCGGCGCATGGAATTCTGTGCTCTGTTGAGCGCCTCCAGATAGGCCTTGACGCTTCCGGTGATCACGTCCGTGCTGACCGCCCGGCCGTTGAACAACACGCCGTCGAAGTCGACGCGCACAAACGCTTCGCCGATCGTGTCGTGCCCGAAACTCACCGACTTCACCGCGTATTCCGTCATCTTCCCCATCACTCCCGTGATCCGCTCGATCGCTCGGTAGGCGGCATCCACGGGTCCGTCTCCGGTGGCGGAATCAACAAACAGGGCCTCGCCCTTCCGCAGCTCCACCGTCGCCGTCGGCCGGATCTGCGTTCCCGTGCTCACATGAAGATGTTCCAGGTGATACAATTCCACCGTCGACGTGGACCGGTCTTCGAGAATCGCCACGAGTTCCTCGTCGAACACTTCCTTCTTCTGATCGGCGATCGCGCAGAACGCCGTATATGCCCGGTCGAGTTCTTCCGGGCTCAGCGTGTACCCCAGTTCGGCGAAACGCTGCTTCAACGCATGCCGGCCGGAGTGCTTGCCCAGCACAAGCGTGCTGTATTTGATCCCCACGGATTGCGGGGTCATGATCTCATAGGTGATGGCGCTCTTGAGCACGCCATCCTGGTGGATGCCCGCTTCATGGGCAAAGGCATTTGCTCCCACGATGGCCTTGTTCCGCTGCACCATCATGCCCGTGAGCGTGCTGAGGAGCCGGCTGGATTTGAGGATCTCCTCCGATACGACACCGGTGCGAATGCCCAGCTGCTCGCCGCGGGTTTTCGCCAGCATGACAAATTCTTCCAGAGCCGCGTTCCCGGCGCGCTCGCCGATGCCGTTGATGGTGCACTCCACCTGCCGTGCGCCGTTCGCCACGGCGGCCAGAGAATTGGCCACCGCGAGACCGAGATCGTTGTGGCAGTGTGCGCTCAGGACCACATTCGCCGATCCCGCGAACGCGTTCGCGCACCTGGCGGAACATCGCGCCGTATTCCGCGGGCACGGAATACCCGACGGTTCCGGAAGATTGATCACCGTGCGCCGGCGGCGATCGCCGCCTCCACCACCTCGCAGAGAAAGCCGATATCGCTGCGTGATGCGTCCTCGCAGGAAAACTCCACTTCGTTGCACAAGCGAACGGGCATACGCCACGGCCTCGTGCGTGTCCTGCAGTACCTGTGTCACGGGACTTGCGCAGCTTGTGTACCAGATGTATGTCGGAGGTCGCAATGAACGTGTGCAGCCGGGGATGGTGCGCCGACCGTATCGCCTCCCACGCCCGCTTGATATCGGGCGCCACCGCCCGGCACAAAGCCGCCACCGTCACACGCTCGAGGCTCCCGGCAATCTTCTGGACAGCCTCAAAATCTCCCAGCGAGGCGATCGGAAACCCCGCTTCAATCACATCCACTCCCAGCCGCTCCAGCTGCCGCGCCATACGGAGTTTCTCTTCGAGATTCATACTGCATCCCGGTGATTGTTCGCCGTCGCGCAGCGTGGTGTCGAAAATGAATACCTGGTCGTCAGCTCATGGTGTCCGTCTCCTTGTGATAAAGATCTGTACTGCAGCACGTCGCGTCCGGCGCGCACTTCGCCGCTCAGACTTCGCCGTGGAACTCCCGTTTCAGCGCCACCTGTCCGGTACGGGCGATCTCCTTGATGACAAACGGCTTGAGCATCTTGATGATCGCATCCACTTTCTGCTTGCTCCCCGTCGCCTCCAGTGTCAGCGTGCGCGGGCTGATATCCACGACCTTTGCACGGAAGATCTCTGCGATCTGCATGATCTCCGACCGGCTGTCCGCCGTAGTCTGCACTTTCACCAGCACCAGCTCGCGCTCCACGAAACTCTCGAAGGTCAGATCGGTCACCTTGATGGTATCGATGACCTTGTTCAGCTGCTTGATGATCTGCTCGATGATCGGATCGTCTCCCTCGGTGACGATGGTCATGCGGGAGACGGTTTCGTCTTCCGTCGGCCCGACACTCAGGCTCTCGATGTTGTACCCCTTTGCGGAAAACAGCCCGGCGATCCGGTTGAAGGCGCCGAATTTGTTTTCCACGAGTACGGAGATGGTGTGCCGCTTCGTTGCTCGGACCCGGAGGATGAGGCCCTTCGATTAGTGGCGGACGGGGATGGCGACATGGGCTTCCTTTCGGGATGGAGAGGGATCACCTTTCTGAATCGTGATCACGGGGGTGGCCTGACCGCCGGTATCCAGAGGCGTGTCGATCATTTCATTGACGGTCTGCCCGGCGGGGATCATCGGGTAGACATTGTCTTCCTGCGCCACAACGAACTCCACGAACACCGGCCCGTCCGTGTACGCCATGGCACGGGTGATCATGTCCTTCCACGTCCGACAGAGACGGTCGCCCGGAACGCCGGACAGCCGTGAGCCTCGGCCAGTTTCACAAAGTCCGGACTGGCCATTTCCACCTGCGAATACCGTCTGCGCCAGAACAGCTCCTGCCACTGGCGCACCATGCCGAGAAAACCGTTGTTGATCACGAAGATCTTGATCGGCAGACGATGCTGCACGATGGTCGTGAGTTCCTGGGAGTTCATCTGGAATCCCGCCGTCGCCGCTGATCGAAATCACAGGCAGATCGGACCGGCCGAATGCCGCACCCATTGCCGCCGGCAGCGAGAAGCCCATGGTCCCGAGTCCTCCCGATGTGATATGCGTCCGCGGAAGCATCCAGGTGAAGAACTGCGCAGCCCACATCTGGTGCTGACCCACATCCGTCACCACGATAGCCTTGCCGCCTGTGATTTCCCCGAGCGTGTGAATGACTTGCTGCGCCCGGATCTCTCGGCCCGGATTGATACCGGAGCGGATGTTCCTTCTTCCACTCGCCGATCGTGGCCAGCCAGTCTGCCGTGTCCAGGGGCTCGACCAGCGGCAGCATCGCCTTGAGCACCCGCTTCACGTCCCCGACGATCGGCACATCCACCCGCACGTTCTTGCTGATTGCCGAAGGGTCGATGTCGATATGGATGATCTTCGCCTCCGGGGCGAAAGCTTCCACATTTCCGGTTACACGGTCGTCAAACCGCGCGCCGACGGCAATGAGCACGTCGCAGTGATGCACGGCCATGTTCGAATACCATGTGCCGTGCATGCCGAGCATGCCCATGGAGAGCGGGTCGTCTTCCGGAAAGGCCCCGAGTGCCGTGAAGTGTCGTCGTGACCGGACAGTCGCAGCTTGCGCGCGAGGGCTGTCAGTTCGGCTGCGGCGTCCGCGAGGATCACGCCCGCCGCCGACGTACAGCACCGGACGCTGCGCGGCATTGATCAGCTCCGCCGCCTTCTTGATCTGCTTGGGGTTCCCTTCAACGGTGGGGTTGTAGCTGCGCACCGAGACCGATGTGGGGTAGTCGAAGGGGCTTTCTGGGCCATCACGTCCTTCGGGAGGTCGACCAGTACCGGGCCCGGCCGGCCGCTGGTGGCGATGTAGAAGGCCTCCTTGATCGTCCGCGCCAGCTCGCTCACGTCACGCACAAGATAGTTGTGCTTGGTGATCGGCCGGGTGATGCCGACGATGTCCGCTTCCTGGAAGGCATCGTTGCCGATCAGGCGAAGCGCCACCTGGCCGGTGAAGACCACCAGCGGGATGGAATCCATGTATGCGTCGGCGATGCCGGTCACCGTGTTTGTCGCGCCGGGGCCGGAGGTCACGAGCACAACGCCGGGCTTTCCCGTGGCTTTGGCATACCCTTCGGCGGCATGCGTCGCACCCTGCTCGTGGCGGGTCAGGACGTGCTTGATGTCGGATATGTCGTGCAGTGCATCGTACACCCCGATGGTCGCGCCTCCGGGATAGCCGAACACGACCTCGACCTGCTCCGCAATCAGCGAGCGGACGAAGATCTCCGCTCCGGTCATGATCGTGCCTGTTGAGCGCTCCCCGTCGCTGCGTGGCTGTCGTGCCATACCTTCCTCCGTGTATGTGGTTCATCGAACATCCGTGACCGCGCCCAGGCTGCTGCTGGAGACCAGGCGCGCGTATTTTGCGAGCACTCCGCTGCGCGCCGCAGGCGGCGGGGGCTTTCCAGACGAGCTCGGCGGCGTTCCAGTTCGGCATCGGGGACGTGCAGCGTGAGCTGGAGCGTCTCGGCATCGATCGTGATCGATGTCCCCTTCGTGAACGAGGGCGATCGCGCCGCCCACGGCCGCTTCGGGGGCAACATGCCCGACCACCATCCCATATGTCCCTCCGGAGAACCGGCCGTCCGTGATCAGCCCGACGGAATCACCCAGCCCGGCCCCAATCAGCGCCGATGTCGGGGCAAGCATCTCCCGCATCCCCGGCCCCCCTTGCGGTCCTTCGTACCGGATCACAGATCACGTCGCCGGGCTCGGATCTCCCCCGCCAGGATCGCGCTCAGACAGACCTCCTCCGAATCGAAGACCCGCGCCGGTCCGGTGATCTTCGGCGTTCTTCACGCCGGTAATCTTGGCCACCGCACCTTCGGTCGCAAGGTTCCCGCGCAGGATCGCGAGGTGGCCTGCGGGTAGAGGGGCCTCCCAGGGCCGGATCACTTCCTGTCCGGCCGGAGGTTCGGACGGCACGCAGCGAGCATCTCGCCACGGTCTGTCCGTCACCGTCAGCGCATCGCCGTGCAGCACGCCGTGGTCCAGAAGCATGCGCATGACCTGGGGAACACCGCCGGCATGATGGAATTCGGTCATGACGTATCGTCCCGAGGGTTTGAGATCACACAAGACCGGGACGCGTTCCCGGATGGCCTCGAAATCGTCGATGGTCAGCGGGACGCCGGCCGCATGCGCAATGGCCAGAAGGTGAAGAACCGCGTTGGTGGACCCGCCCAGCGCCATGGTGACGGCGATGGCATTCTCGAAAGCCTTGCGGGTGAGAATCTGCCCGGGGAAGGATCTGCTGTTCGATGGCACGACAAGGACACCCGCGGAAGCGGCGGCGCTGTCCGCTTTTTCGGCGTCTTCCGCCGCCATCGTTGAGGAATACGGGAGGGACATTCCCATCGCTTCGATCACCGAGGACATCGTGTTGGCGGTGAACATCCCTCCACAGGATCCGGCACCGGGACATGCACTGCGCTCCACCGCCTGGAGCTCCTCCTCGTCGATATGGTGGGCGCTGTACTGCCCGACAGCTTCGAACGCGCTCACGATGGTAAGGTCGCGGTCCTTGTACCGTCCCGGTTTGATCGTGCCGCCATAGACAAATATTGCGGGGATATTCAGCCGGGCGAAGGCAATCATCGCACCGGGCATGTTCTTGTCGCAGCCGCCGATGGCGATGACGCCATCCATGCACTGGGCGCCGCAGACGGCTTCGATTGAATCAGCGATGATTTCGCGCGAGACGAGGGAGTACTTCATCCCCTGTGTCCCCATGGAGATCCCGTCGCTTACGGTGATCGTGCCGAACACCTGCGGCATGGCACCAGCGCTCCGCAACGCCTCCATCGCCCTGTCGGCCAGCTCCCCGAGCCTCATGTTGCAGGGGGTAAGATTGCTGTACGCCGTTGGCCACGCCGACAATAGGTTTTTGAAAATCGTCGTCGCCGAACCCGACCGCGCGGAGCATGGCACGGTTTGGAGTGCGCTGCACGCCTTCGGTGATGGCGCTGCTGCGGCGTTTTTGCGGTGCCTCAGGTGTCATAACGGTTCGCCCTTTTCTCTATCTATGGTAAAACGCAGAACTCAGTCTGCCAGAGGCGAACCTTGCTTTACCGGTGAATCTTAGGGAGTGTTTATGCGGCGTGCTGGTCGGCCTCTGGCGTCCGGGTCAGGCAATAAGACCCAGTACCAGAAGCAGGATATCCAGAAGCAGGAAGTACGACAATCGGGAAACAACAGGGCCGCGACCTTCGGCATGAATTCCGGAGGTCCGACGAATGGCGCTATGGATGCCGTGTTCCATTGGTCAACGATGTGTGTATATCAATATAGGATTTCGGGAATGTGTGTCAAGAAAAAAGATCCACGAGGAGGAGAAATCTCATTTGTCACCCGGGCGCTTTCTGGGCCGTCTCGCTGGAAACCCTGGAGAAAACCCTGTTTTCGAATCATTTCAGATATCCTGCCCCCCTTCCGGCCAAGATCCCATGCTCATTCGCAGTTCTGACGCCAACAATTGCGCGTATTCTCCGTATATTCTGCTGTCCATGATGCTGGGATCTGAAATGGTCTGTCGAGGAGATGAATCATGAGTGGAGCAACTATTGCCGCTGCAAAAAAACGCCGTTTGCTCGAAAAGGAGGAACAGGAAATGACTGGATACGGCACACAGGATATGGAGGGATGGGAATTCAAGATTGTCCGCTCAATATCCGGCCGGTTCAAGAATCCGGATATCATCAGGAAAATCTGCGAAGAGGAGGCTCGTTCGGGGTGGGAGATGCTGGAAAAGTTCGACGATTCGCGGATTCGCTTCAAGCGCCGCGTGGACAAGCGTAAGAGCGACGGTCAGCAGGGAGTCGATCCCTACAGGACGCAGTACGGGATGGGTGAAGGAACACTTGCCATGACCATTATTCTGGCAGTTCTCGTCGCAATCGGCATCGTCCTCCTCCTGAAGCCTTAGGAGCGCAAAGGCCTTGCTCCGGGGCGTCACGGTCGATAGCCGGAACGCCCCGGCGCTGTTTATGCCCGCAGCCGCGACACATTGTCAAGCAGCTGCTCGTTTGTCGGGTATCGTTCCAGCATCTTGAAAACGGACAGCATCGCCTCACGCGGCGACAAGCGGCTGATTGCGCGCCGCAACGTCTGATGGGCGTCCACGGCCGTACCGAACAGCAATTCCTCCCTCCGGGTGCCGGAGGTGTTCAGATTGATGGCCGGAAAAATCCTCTCGTTCGCGAGATCCCGGTCCAGTACCAGCTCCATGTTGCCCGTCCCTTTGAACTCCTGAAAGATCAGATCGTCCATCCGCGAACCCGTCTCGATCAGCGCCGTGGCAATGATCGTGAGGGACCCCTTCCCTTCTATCTTGCGTGCCGCACCGAAAATCCGTTTCGGAATCTCCAGGGCGCGGGCATCCACGCCGCCCGACATGGTCCTGCCGCTGCTCTTCTGATGAATGTTGAACGCTCTCCCCAAGCGGGTGAGCGAATCGAGAAGCAGCACAACGTCCGTTCCCGCCTCGACTTTCCGTTTTGCGTATTCCAGGACGATTTGCGCCAGACGCACATGCTCGCCCCGTTCGCTGTCGCTGGAGCTGGCGAACACCTCTCCTTTGATGGAACGCTTCATATCCGTCACTTCTTCGGGACGTTCGTCGATGAGCAGAACAGCGAGGGCAATATCAGGATTGTTCCTGCTGATGGCGTGTGCCAGCTGTTGCATCAGCATGGTCTTGCCGGCCTTGGGAGGTGAAACGATAAGGGCGCGCTGTCCCTTCCCTACCGGACAGAAAAGATCGATGATCCGCGACGAGCGCACGCCGAGCCTGCCTGCGGGCGTGCTATCCTCTCCTTCGCACCGGATCCATTCAAACGGTGATATCACTTCAAACTGGGAAAACTCCTTCAGAGACCTCCATTGTTCGACCGGCAGGCCGTTCACGCTGGTGAGCGTCTCAAGAACGGGGCTTGGACTGTTCCCTTTGCGCCCAAAACCTTCCAGGACGGCTCCCGCCCGGAGATTGTTATCGCGTATCTGCCGCACTGTCACATGAACGTCATGCTCCCTGCGTTCCAGTTTCATGGAGATATGCCGGACGAAACCGAAGCCGCGGGCATCAATTTCAAGAAGGCCGGAGACGGGTGTATTCATGGATGAGTGACCTGATACATGGCAAAATGCGCCGGTGTGAACCAGAGGTAAAGACGCTTGAAAACCGGGTTCAATGCTGTCAACAAACCTGTTGGATGGAGTATAGGTGGAGAGTGCAAAAGCAAGTTACACAATTGAGGACGTACTTTCAACTTGGCGGGGTTTTTTGTTAATTCTGATAACACTCTGGAGCACACGACATGAGTAAAGCGAGAGAGATCCGGAAGATTACCCGTACAACCCCGACCATTGAAGGAGCCGGCGTTCACCTTCAGCGCGTATTCGGGTTCGGGCAGGAGGAGTCGTTTGATCCCTTCCTTCTCCTGGACCATTTCGGATCCGACAATCCCGACGATTACCGGAGAGGCTTTCCCTGGCACCCCCATCGCGGCATGGAAACCATCACCTACATCCTCCGCGGGAACGTCGAGCATGGCGACAGCCTGGGAAACAAGGGCATCATTGGTTCCGGTGATGTCCAGTGGATGACCGCCGGCAGCGGCATCATTCATCAGGAAATGCCGAAGGGAGACGGTTCGGGAGGGATGTGGGGATTTCAACTCTGGGCAAACCTTCCTCGATCACACAAGATGATGAAACCCCGCTACCAGGAGTTGAAGGCGGCGCAGATCCCGGCGGTGACGCAGCCCGGCGGAGTGCGGATCAAAGTCGTTGCAGGCTCTGTCGGAGAGATCACGGGTCCTGTGCGTGATATCATCATCGATCCTCAGTATCTGGATGTTACCATTCCTGCGGGCGGGTCATTTGAGCATTCTGTCACTCCGGGACACACATGCTTCGTCTACGTGTTCGAGGGAGAGGGGTATTTCGATGAAGCACAGAAATCCCTCGTCACCGCCGGGCATCTTGTTCTCTTCGGTGATGGAGAGCGTGTTGCGGCAAAAGCCGGCAACGGCCCTCTCAGGTTTTTGTTGATAGCCGGACGGCCTCTTTGCGAGCCGGTGGCCTGGCACGGACCTATTGTGATGAACACGGAAGAGGAGTTGCGTGTGGCCTTTGCAGAGTATCGGGCGGGGACGTTCATCAAGGAATAATCCAGGCGCCCCCCATCTTGGATCTTTCGGATCAGAGCCCCTGGATTTTCACCAGGATTTCGTTCCTCCGCATGAACCAGTGTGTCCACGGAGCGTCATAGCGCGCGACGACCGGTGTGCCGGTGACAACACGGGCGCCGTCATTGCGATCTTCTCGGAGCGGGCTGTCGTCACCGGCGTAGTAATGGCGCGGGAGGCAGCGATCTCTGGACCCGCACGATCAGCAGGATCGGAAACTTCTAAGCCACAATGAGAGACCATTGAACATGCCGGCAACACTGAACGACACCTCGCGGATAGTACGGCGGTCGCTTATCGCCACTCTCGTGACTCTCCTCGGGCCGGTCAATACCATCTTTAGCCTCGCGGCAAGCCCGCGACCAGCGTCCTTCCCCGATTCCCTACGTTGCACTGTCCAACCGTACTACCGGCACCGCCCCGACGGGAAAGCCGGTCGGGAGGTCGGACTGGTATTCAAAGGATCAAAGCTGTATGGTGGCGCGTCCATCGAGATCCGCACCGGGAAAGAACAAGAGACCATCCAGCTCCCGGAAACGCGCGATGGCTATGACTCTGTTGCTGTGCTCCTCCCGAGTGGCGTCGGCGTGAAGAAGGACGAGGAGGTCAGGATCATCGTGCGTCAGGGCAACAGGACGCTGGATCAGAAGATCCAGGTGCCGGCCATGCGCCACTGGACCGTTTTCGTCTATCCTCACTCACATGTTGATATCGGCTACTCCAACACACACGCGAACGTCGAGTTCATTCACAAGCGGAACATCGATCAGGGGATCGCCCTCGCAGAATCCACACGCACCTGGCCCGATGGTGCTCGCTACCTCTGGAACACCGAAGTGATGTGGCCGTTCGAGCGCTATTATGCGTCAGCCACGCCTCAACAGAAGGATCGCCTCGTCAAGGCCGTTCAGAACGGCTCACTGTGCCTGGATGCCGCGTACGCGCACATCCTCAGCTCGAGCTGCAGCGATGAGGAGATGTTCCAGAGCTTGAGACCCAGACGAGAAGCGGTGCAACTCACCGGGGAACCACTGGACACATACGTGCAGGTGGATATCCCCGGCATGGCATGGGGACTGGCGCCGGTGCTGGCGCATGAAGGGGTCCGCTATGTCATGATGATGCCAAACGGCACGCGGGGAAACGACAGCCTTGTTTCCATGCTCCGTCAGAGACCCATGTGGTGGGTCGGGCAAGATGGGAAGTCACGCGTGCTCTTCCTGAATGCAGGGGCCTACAGCACCGGCCTGGCGAAAGGCAGGAAGACCGGCCGTCCCTGGTTCGGACAACGGGACAGAGAGAAGATCCCGGATGTGATCAGGACCGGGGACCCCCGCGCCGACTTTCTGGATCATCACCTCTTCAGCGAATTGCCGGCGCTCGAGAAGGCCCGCCATCCCTACGATCTTTTTGTCGTGACCTGGGCCATGTGGGACAACGCCCTGCTCGACGCGGATCTGCCGGAAGCGGTCAGATCATGGAATGCGGAATACGCCTCTCCGCATCTTGAAATTGCAAGCGCCCACACCATCATGCAGACATTCGAGAAGCGCTACGGCGACACGTTTCCCGTCGTGCGGGGAGATTTCACGGAATACTGGACAGATGGCCTCGGGACGATGGCCAGAGAAACCCGGATGAACCGCAACGCAAAGGATCGACTGGCACAGGCAGAGACCATCTGGCCGATGCTCCACCAGGGGATGCCTGCACCGCGCGGGGAATACGATGAAGCATGGCGATACATTGTGCTCTGCACAGAGCACACGTTCACGTATGAGAATCCCTCTGAGCCCTACTTCCAGGACGCGATCTGGAGAATGAAACAACGGTACTTCAAGGAGGCCGAAGACCGGAGCCGGTTGCTCCTTGACGACGCCCTCGCACCGGCCACCGACAAATCCGACGGTGCCCTCGGCCCCGTTGCCGGGCCGTCCAATGGAGGCGTTGCGGTGATAAACACAAATTCCTGGCCGCACGGCGGACTCGTGACGTTGACACAGGCCGAAAGCCAAGCCGGCGACCGCGTTCTTGATGATGATGGGCGTGAGGTGATCTCCCAGCGACTCTCCACCGGAGAGCTGGCATTCCTGAGCCCCGATGTCCCTGCATTCGGCTCGCGTCACTTTCGCGTCGTTGCAGGATCATGTTCCCTGGCGAACAGGCGTAGATCCACGGAGACACTGCTCGACAACGGCATGCTGCAGGTAGAGCTTGACCGGGCGACCGGCAATATCGTCGGGCTTCGGGAAAAGGCCACGGGGAGAGACTTCGCAGACGCAAGTGTGAACGGCGGACTCAACGCATTCCGCTGGCTCCCCGCAAAGGAGACCGGGGATGCGCGATCCGATACTGTGTGTTCGATCTCCCTCAAAGAATCGGGGCCCCTCCTGGCAGAGGTGGAGATCGTCTCACAAGCCCCCGGCTGCCGCACTCTCACGCGCACGGTACGGCTGGTCCACGGCCAGCCTCATATTGAGATCACCAACGTCGTGGACAAGCTTCCATTGCTGGCGAAAGACGGGATTCACTTCGGATTTAGCTTCAATGTCCCCGGCGGGAAAACGCGGGTAGATATCCCCTGGGGGGTGATGGAGCTGGAGAAGGATCAGTGGCCTGCCGCCAATCGGGCGTGGACTGTTGCGCAGCATTTCGTGGATGTTTCCAACGACACCCTTGGCGTCACCTGGTGCTCGCTTGACGCTCCTCTCATCGAGAGCGGTTCCATGACGGCAAACAACACCGCCAATTGGGATGGGAAGGGAGACGTGTGGCCGTTAGCTCTCCACCCGAGTACTGTCATCTATTCCTGGGTGATGAACAACCACTGGTTCACCAACACCCCGCTGACGCAGGAGGGACCTGTCACCTTTCGCTACGCCATCCTCCCCCACGGCAGGTATGACGCTGCCCGGGCTAACCGTTTCGGAAGAGAACGCGCCCAGCCTCTGATCGCGCTCGCCACCAACAACAATCCGATCAAGGAGCCGCTGGTTGCCATAGCAAACGACCGCGTTGCTGTCACGATCCTCAAGTCCACCGCCGATGGCATGGCGACGATCGTTCGGTTGCGTTCTTTCTCGGAAATGGATGAATCGGTGATACTCTCCTGGCCTGCCCGTGCGCCTCGCTCTGTGCATATCTGTGATAGAGGCGAAGAGCCCGGGGCAACAGAAGCACGCAGAGAGGTCACAGTCCCCGCTATGGGCATCGTGACGCTGCGCGCGGAATGGTGATCGACGCGGAAGATCATCCTCTTGCACAAATCAGAAACGTTTGCTATATTTGTTCTGTTCTGAGGGCTTCTAACGCGACTTCCAACGCTTTGTGAGTGTGGTTGAAGTGGAAAGAGGGCGGAAAGAGCTGAAATCAGACAGATTTCACCGGGGGCGGTAGCTCAGCTTGGTTAGAGCGCCTGCCTGTCACGCAGGAGGTCGCGGGTTCGAGTCCCGTCCGCCCCGCAGGAAGTGCCTGAATCGATACGATTCGGGCATTTTTGTTTTCGGTGGGAACCTTTCAAATGAGCAGGTGCCATAATTTCTCAGTATTCCATTCAACAATTCTTTCAACACCTGACTCGCACGACAAGCTGTCGGACGCAGTGATAACATATGCTGCCCTTATCGGCAGTCCCTGTTCACGAAGATACCAAACCCTACTCGTTTTCCGCAAACCCGCCTGAGATACCCCTATGCTTCCCACCTGTTCATTGTCATCCGCTCAGAGGTGCGGGATGCGAACGAGGCGACGAAAGCGGTGAACACTGTGCAGTGGGATTTGGATTCGATCAGGTCGATCGCGCTGACCATTTTCACTCAGAGAGCGAGGTTGTAGAACACAAACGCCCCAGGTATCGGGGGCGTTTTTTAGCCTCTATGTGCGGCGTCAGGTACAGCCCTTGGTTAGGCGGAAACCCCATGCTGGCAAGTTTTGATAGTAGAGAAGTTAACCTTTTCAGATGGGCGGCTCTTCTCGAAAAAACTACATATCCAGCAATCAGAAGCAGTCCTCCGACAACATTTGGGAGGCCAACAGAATAGACCACTTCATCGGTAAGGTGTCGCGCGATAAACAACGCGGTCCCAACGATGAGCAGTCCTCCAAACACGAGAAGAAGATTTGCAGTGATCGCGAGTGCCGGAATGCCCCGACCGCGGCTGTTGAGCAATTCCTGAAGATAAGATTCCTCTTCAGAAGTAAGATTCGAGATCATCATGTCCTCGTCAATTGTCTAAAGTGTGAGGTTGAGTGTGTCCGAAGTATATACGATGAAATGGAGGATTACTTGCATGGTTGCTGGTCAACGACGTGGCTCACGTGCGCCGCGAACACCGTCGTGCAAATAGACACATACAAGCCAGTAGCATTTACCAATGACTACCTGATACCCGCACCACCCCGGGCGCGGCGTCAGGTACAGGCGCTGGTTAGGTTGCCGCCTTTGCTGCCTCCTGCGGAAATCCCTTGAACCTCCCAATGACTACGATGATGGCATATATGGAAAATGCAATTGAGAGTGCTAGGAAGGTCCATGTAGCGAAACCACCTACAGTGAGCGCAATGTGAAATAGATCGCCTCTAAAGCCTGTAGCAAATCCAATGGTTTCACATACTAAGTCAAAAGTAGGTCTCAAACACAGCAACATGAAGAGAAATCCAATTAGAAAAGCGTTACGAGAGAGTTTCCGTTGAAGAACGTAAACGCCAACTGCAATGCTCAAAAGATCGAAAAAGTAAGGCGAGATAGTCATGATCAACTGGCTCCATTCGTTGGTGAAGCCCTCTGATTTGATCCACGCCCCACCAGTCTCTCCAGCCCAAAACCTAGGAATGAGTTTGACTTCGACAATCTGAGCACCAACAAGGTATGCGCCAAGCAGATGGCTCAATTCATGTATAGGCGCGTAGACGAAATACCACAGTATCGGAATGGTAGACATGCACGCCACCATCGTTTGTTGTTTCCAAGTTCCCCTTAGGTAGAGCACAAGAAGGGGAGCAACGACGGTGAAGAGTATTTCGAAAGTGATCAGTAGATGGTTCATGATAATGGCGGCAACCTAACGGCATGCGGCTCACCTGCGCCGCGATGACGGTCGTGCAAATGAATGTAAAGACTCTCCCCTCGTGCTAGCCTCAGTAAATGATCGCGGTCAATTCCTGCACTGCCCCAGACGCGGCTTCAGTTTGAGCGAATTGTTAGGGCGCAGCACTTATGGCTAAGCTCACTTCGAATTCTTCATCAACTCAAGCCAACGTTCTCTTTCACGTACCACGTTAATGTTGGCAACAATCTTCGGGAAGTATTCAGCAAATGTTATTCGACTTGCCTCATATTGCTTTAGTTGATCATAGATTGCAAGGCAGAGGATGAATCCCAGCTTATATTCACGGGTCACATTGGCGGCAACTATGCTATCAGATTCTGTAACACGCCTTCCACTAATGACTTTGTCGAGCGTTCGTACGAAGCATTCATAAAACTGACCATACCCAGCCTGACTTGTGGAATCTGCAAGTCTAAACAAGTCGGCAAACCTGTTGGTCGTGTTACTATCGAGAGCATCGACCAAGGGATTGATTACATGATGGAGAGATTCGTGGTAAAAGTCAGATACATCGGCTTTGCCTTCCTGGGGGCCCGCGATAATGTAAATATCTCCATTGACTCTTGCTGTTTGGGCGGTAAAGTATGACAACAAAGGGGCGAACTGAAAATGGATTCGATTTGCCCTTCGTAAAAAGAAATTCTTATTGAGACGGCAGTATGAAACAATATCGTCAAGAGCTTGTTGAGCAAACGGCTTGCGAAGGTCATTCTGGGCTTGAATCAATGGGCGATATTTGTCCCACAGCTCTGCTACCTTTGCTTTCTTATGGAACTCGGCAAGGAGCGGAGAGAAACCTACATAGAACTTTTGAATGGTTTTACATTCCTCATCTGACGTAGTTGAATCATAGAAGACTTGAAATTCCGGCGGACCGGAAGTAATAAGTGCAAAAGGACCATATCCGTCCAACTCCCCGTCGTGACTGGAATTAAAATCCCTAATGGTATTTGCGAAAACACTGTCCAAGCGCCCTTCGAGATCTTTGCGTACGGCAACCCTAATGGGGTGCATTCCAGCTTTTCGCCACTCGCCGTCGTTTCCCGCTGCATTCATAAAAGCATATGCGGTAAACAATCGAATATCCGCATTGAAGTCGAATAGGCTATCATTTATCTGACCCTGCAATGACAAAGTGGATACCAACGTGAGAACAAATAGCGATATGATTTTCATTTTGTGCACTCCTTGGTCTTTGGAGAAGTCGGCACATCATCTTCACCATACTTACTCATCAACGCGAAATTGTTTTCTGCGGCCTAACGGATGGCGGCTTACCTGCGTTGTTCCCCCGAGGATTAGGACGAATATAGACCCGGGCTATTAGAGATGCAAGGAGTAAGACAAAAAGGCCCGAGAGCGATCCCGGGCCATGAATGTGGTGACGATGTGATCATTCTGGCATTCGATAATCCGAGTTGGTGTCAGTCCTTAGTTAGTAGGAGGTAATACCAAGGTCTATTCCGCCTGACAGTCCAATTATTATCGCCATTCCCGCCACAAGAATCCCAACCGTCAATGCTACCGCGAGAACGGTCTTTCCCCTACTAAACTCGTTGGTGAGAACTTCTTTGACTTGCTCATCAGACAGGATTCCAGAGAAATCTCGACTGTTCTTGTTTTCCTTGTTGACCATTTTCCCTATGACCTTGTACCCATTCTCTACTCTTTGGTAGTCACTTGAGAGAATACGTGTCCCGTCATTGAGCCGAAAAGTAACTTCAATCGTAGGTGGTGGAAGCGGAGTGTCATTTGTTACCGTTGTGTGGGAGTAGCAGCCAGTAAGCAGGACAGCGAAGGATAGTATGATGCATAAGAGTTTCATAGACCCATCCTCAATGCAGGTTAACTTCCCTTCTTGAATCCATCCCCCGGCATCGGTTCAGACATTGCCACTACCACTATACCCACAACAATAGCAATCCCGAATGTCACCATTACAACAGTCAATCCTACATCAAACTCACGACTGACGACCACTTTGATTTGTTCATCTTTTACTATTCCGGCAAAGGCTACTGGGTAGCTGCAATATCCTACCTGTTTTCCTACGACCTTGTATCCATTTTCTAATCTGTTGTATTGCCCACTTTCGGATATGATGTAAGAACCATCATGTAACCACAAAGTGAGTTCGCCATGGTTATTCGGAGTGTCTTCTTTGGTTACCGTTGTATTAGAATAGCAACCAGCAAGAAGAATGGTAAATGATAGTATGATGCATAAGAGTTTCATGGTTTGTTCATTTTAGAGTAGTTATAACATCCATATCCGATACAAGAGAGAGTGTCACCAAAATGACACCAACAACGACAGCCGCGATAGTCCCAACTATAATATTTGTAGTAAGATTCTCGTCATATTCACTCTTTGTGATTTCTTTGATTTCTCCGTCACCAATTATTCCATCAAAGTCTTCCCACTTTCGTTCACCGCACCTATACAGCTTTCCGACAACCTTGTATCCATATTCAACTCGATGATGTTGTCCACTCTCCGATTTGATATATGTCTCATCAATAAGATAGAAGGTAAGTTCTTCGTTGTCCAAGTTGAGGGTACTGTCCTTTGTTACTGTCGTGTTTGAGTAGCAGCCAGTAAGCAAGAGTAGTGAAGGACAATATGACGCACATGAGTTTCATTGTCGCATCCATTGCTTCTAATCTATGATTCTGTCTGCGGTGTACTCCACGCTTGCACGAAAAGCCATGGAGCCAATAAGTAACAGAACGGGCAATCCCACCATAATAACGGTGGATGTTACGTCAAGCTCACTCCTGACAACTTCTTTGATTTGCCCATCACTGACTACCCCATCAAAGTCCTTGTCGCTGTTCCAGTATTCCCTGCTGACTGACGTTCCCACAACATGATATCCATTCTCGACTCTTTGGTAAGTGTGTGAGACAATAAAGGTTCCATCATCCAGCCGAAAAGCTGACTTCAGCCGTGGATGGCGGACTATCTTTCGTCAGGGGTATATTAGTGAAGCACCCAGTAAACAGGAGTACAAACGACATTATTACGGACATATAGCTTTCATGGCTCTGAATCCGCCCTAATGTTACCAAGCTCTACCACAAATGTCCACAGTTGGCAACGTAAACTATCCCAACCCCAGCACAACAAACTGCTGCGGCAATGCCAATGCCCACTACTACTCCCCAAACAGTCTTTACTGGATTGAACTCAACAGTAACCACTTCCCAGATTTGCTCATCGTTTACTATCCCATCAAAGTCTTTGGTGTTCTTGTATTCCTTGTTGACCAGTTTCCCTACGGCCGTGATCCCCGTTTTCGACTATTTGGTATTCATTTGAGAGGATGTGGGTTCCGCCATGCAGGCGAAAACTGACTTCAACCGTAGGTGGTGGACTATCCTTCGTCACCGTCGTATTGGTGTAACATCCAGTAAGCAGGATGGCGAACGACAATATGAAGCACATGAGTTTCATGGTTTGCTCAGTATCACTTCATGTCCAGCCGACATATAGCTCCCAATAATCACTCCAACAGGTAATCCAATCAATCCACCGACGAGCGCACCATTTTCTCCGTGGCAACCGCCTTCTACAGAGAACAGTTGCTTGAAATCACATTCGGGTCGGTTCATTCAGACGTCCAATCGCTCCACCAATCAAAGCTCCTGCAACCCGCATCCCAACCCCATCCAGATGGGGCCAGATGCACCGGGAGATGACCTGATCTTGTAAACTTGTAACGTTGGCAGAGCTTCAGCTTGATAGAGGTCATTAACATATCTTAGAGAGTCAGAACTAATTGTTCGGAAAAGACCACGATAAACTTGATTCCTAATCGTGGTAATGGTTACTACTTCACCGCCGAATTGTTCATTGACTTGCGTTAATACCGAACTCTGAGGTTCGGTAGTGAGATTATGTGTAACCATGCAGCCGTTAAGCAGGAGTACGAATGATAGTATGACAAACATGAGTTTCATCGAGCCACCTTCAACGCCGTCCTCACATTTACTGCTCCTTGCTGTTTCCACAGGAAATATCGGTCTCTCAACGACCCCTGTCACAGCTCCGTCAAAGAATTGTCACAAGTGTGTCCCGTGTCTCATTGTAAGCAGATGGCGTGCCGTAGTGGTCGTTGCGCCGACAATCAATCACGCTGCGAGCCATAAGACTGTCGACGGAGCTTCCTTCGATTATCTCATTGATTCTCGTTCGTTTGAGCCGGTGGGTGGAAAGTCGTCCGAAACCCCACACCACCCCCTTTTCACCACCCAGAGGCCATGTATCACACGCTCCCCCGACTCGTGACTCCATTGTACCGTTCAAGACGGCGTCCGCCCCGATCCAGCTGAATGATGCACCATGGCACTAACCGGCATGCATGAAAAGAAAAGGCCCGGAGTGTTGTCCGAGCCTTGTCCTCACCCTATCAACGGCAACCGTCATCGCACGAGTAAAAACTTGCGCGTCTCCACGAACGATCCTGCGTGTATCCTATAGAATGCTTCTCTCCGCTGCATCATGAGTTCTTGTTTCCCTCTTTCCAGTCAAAAAAGAACCAAACGAGGGTTCTGTGGAACCCCCGTCCGCCCCGCGAATGTGACTTGAGAAACGGCCGTTTTCCTCCACCGACTCTCCAGCGGGCGCATACACCTCACCGCTGGTGACAATTCAACGAGAAGTTGGACATATTTCTCCGAAACAATAAGGAATAACAGGATCATGGTTTCAAACATTCAAAAAGAAAAAGCTGAAACGTTCTTGAAATTCCATCAAGACAAAGAGATCCTGGTTCTGTTGAACTCATGGGACATCGGAAGTTCTAAACTGATAGAAGCATGTGGCTATAAAGCAATCGCAACAACAAGTATGGGAATAGCTGCCTCTTTAGGTTATCCTGACTGCCAGGTAATACAATTGTCAGAAATGATTGAAGCTATAACGGGGATCGTAAATGGAGTACAAGTTCCGGTAACCGTGGATATAGAAGCCGGATATGGAAATAACCTAAATGAAATAGTTGATTCGGTCAAGAAGATCATTGCCACAGGAATTGTCGGAATCAACATTGAAGACAGTATTGAATTGAATCCCGCATTAGTTGACGAGATGGAATTTTGTGAGAGAATATCAGCTATTCGTGCATTGTCAGATTCACTGGGCTTTCATCTGGTAATCAATGCGAGGACTGATTCATTCTATACTTCGTTAGGGTCGCCACGAGAAAAGTTGTCTGAATCAATACAACGAGGCAATAGATACCGGGAAGCGGGCGCAGACTGCATATTCGTTCAACCCGTATGGGAAAGAGAGACGATTTCGACGCTGGTCAAGGAAATCCATGCCCCGATCAATATTCTTGCGAACCCTGCGAGCGGAGCAGGACTACCACCATCTGTTCGTGAGCTGCAGGATCTGGGTGTCGCCCGTGTAAGCCTGGGTTCAAGTATGATGAAAGCTACTTTGGCTTTGGTGAAGAAAGTTGCTGACGAACTATCAGCAAAAGGAACGTACAATTTGTTGTATGATTCTCTCACACCCCTTCCCGACGCAGCATTGGCCTACAAATGGCGGTAGGGCTAGATGGAGGAAACAAGCGGGGACCTGTGACATGTGTTTGAGGCATCGAACCTCTCAAGCGGTATGTTCCTCTACAGACTTGCCGCGGGGGGGACGTCCAGACACGTGCGATGATAGCCGTGAAGTAGCGATTTCGGAATAGAGATATTTCGACCCTCGGGTATTCGATCAGTCACCGCTGTCCGCATTGCCTTTTCAGCTCGATCCCAAAGAATGCCGGGATTCGGCGAGACCCCCGTTCACCCCGCAGGAAGTGCCTGAATCGATATGATTCGGGCATTTTTGCTTTCGGTGGGAACCTTTCAAATGAGCAGGTGCCGTAATTTTTTTGTATTCCATTCAACAATTCTTTCAACACCTGTTTTGCCCGCGGTTGATGTCGAACGCGGTGATAAAAAATGCTGCACTGAGCGGCAGTCCCTGTTCAAAAAGACACCGACCTTACGTCTCTTCCGCAACCCTTTCCTGAGATATCCCTTCGCTTCCCGACTTGTTCTTCATTTTCCGCTCAGATGTGCGGGATGCCATCGAGGCAACGAAAGCTGCCTTTCTGATTCTCACGAACCGTTTCACATTCCGTTGAACAGTCAGTCGCGCGCGGTCAGGTGAAATCCTTGAACTGATCTCAGCATACTCCGGGTCTCTTAGGGTTCATACCGATAGTATAGGAATCTCTCACCCAAATCATTCGATTGTTCGCGTATCCTCTCGATTGTATCTGTTACACAGGCAACAACTGCGACCTTCCCCTTCCAGATCTTTGCTTCTCCGATGTCGATCCCGGTTCCGCGACCGGCTTCCCCGTCGTGAATTACGCGAAGTTGATTGAAAATCTCACGCCTGTTCGCCGAACTCATACTAAGCACGGTCGTGAAATCAGGGAATGCAGAGAATCCCCTTTTTCCCTACCTCACGGAGCATATATCCACCTTGGGCGGTAGGGTGACCCGAGAAGAGGAATCGGGGTGTCAATGATGGAATCTGATGGTATTCAGGATTTGTGCTGATTAACCGCAGCATTTCCGTTTTCCCACTCGATGGGGGTGCCACAATCATCAACCAGAGCGGCCTGTCTGTTTCCTTGGACAATGCTACAGCCAATAATAAGTCCACGATGTAGTCGTTTTCAGGTCCCATTACCATGTATTTTTCAACTCCGCTTCGGATGTCAGAAATGGTTGGAGCACTTCTGCTCCTTTGTGTTGATGTGTTGTTGGTAACTCCACTGCTTTTCTGTACTTTCATTTCCATCCTCTGAATAGATAGACGGCGAAGCACGGCCGTTCAGTTCTCAACGTGGAACCAGTCATCCCGTTGTTTGAC
>CAVPCZ010000027.1:0-129895 GCA_963702445.1 Ignavibacteriota bacterium | reverse complement strand
TGGGCGGGCTACAACCAGAATAATTCCTGGTGGGACGTGGGAACGATAGGCGCGCTGATCTTCGGACCGAGGACTGGTGGCCGATCCTCCCCATGAGATGGTCTCTTCATGAAGCACGCGTTCCAGCTTGTCCTGAAATGCTGACCGCTCCCTAGGTTTCTCTGAAGGGTATCCACGAGAACCACCTGCCCGTGCGGTCATTCGATTCGCTTGAACGGCTTGTCCCGGAACGCGTCGGACCGATTGTCATGGAGCAGGGCAGCGTCAGTTTCATGGTGGTCCTTAACGGAAAATGATCACACATCGCCCTGTCAAGGCCACGGACAGAGTGCCTGCACTCATGAAATGCCTTCGATTCATTCCGGACATCTTCAACAGGATTGGGGCTGACAGATCACGGAGTCAGTCCCCTGAATTGGAACTCGTCCAGGTTGGCATCATCGTCTCGTCTGGCATTCTGTATCACACGGCAACCTTGATCACGACAGCTTCCTGCTTCGCCAACGACGGTCTCAATTGTTCGGGTATCGAAACGATGACTATGCCATCGTATGCCGTGTAGGACAGCTCCTGCTTCGATGCAAGGAGGGTAACCTTCAGCTTTCCGGACAGCTTCGTTTTCACCAGGATGTGTGCGGGAAGCCGCTGTTCATCTTTTGCAGGCATATAGATCGCATAGATGTTCTTATCGCCTCTGGCAGTATATGCGACCCTGCCGTCGGAATATGGTTCAACAGGGGTTGTCTCGTAAATGGCTTCTCCATTTGCCTCGAGCCACTTTCCCATCCGGGCAAGATTTTCGTAGACCTTCGGTTCGAACTCGCCCTTCCCATTCGGGCCAATACCAAGCAGGAGACTCCCGCCTTTGGCGGCGATATTGACAAGCAACTGGATGCACTCCGTTGATGATTTGTACTTGTCATCTTTGACCCATCCCCAGGCATTCCCCATGGTGATACAGCTTTCCCACGGAACAGGCAGAGCCTTCTGAGGAATGTTCTGTTCGGGTGTCAGGTAGTTCTCGTATTCCCCCTGCACCCACCGGTCGACGACGAGCATCCCCGGCTGGCCAGCACTCGAGCCCTCTCCGCAATCAGCTTCATGTTGATGTCCATGTCGTAGGGATATTTGCAGAACTCCTCCACGTTCTTGGTTATCGCGGACTTGGGCAGCACCCAGACCCCGTCGAGCCACAGGATATCCACCTTCCCGTACTGGGTTGTCACTTCATTGATCTGATTCTGCGTGTACTCAACAAACTTCTTCCATCGGTCAGGATGCTTCGTGATATCATACGAAGGGTTCCTGTCTTTCGGTGGATAGTAGGGCCACCAGAAATAGGGTGTTGTCCAGTCCGGCTTTGAGAAATACACTCCTACCGCGAGCCCTTCGTTGCGCGTGGCATCCAGGACCTCTTTCAACACATTTGACCTTGGATTTGCAGAGAACGGGCAGCCTTTATCGGTCACTTTGAAATCAGTATGCTTCGTATCGAACAGACAAAATCCATCATGATGCTTGGACGAATAGATCATGTACTTCGCGCCGGACCTCTTGAACAATCCAGCCCACTTTGCGGGTCGAAATGTACGGGATTGAATCGGGATTTTGCGTTCCGGTAGTTCGTGCTGTATTCATATAGTAGTCGTCAACCTCGCGGGTCACCCATTCTTCGGGACACAAACCCCACGATTCAATACTCCCCAGTTCCGAATACAGGCCCATGTGGATCAGCAGCCCAAACTTGTATCCCTGCCATTTCTTGAGGTTGTCGAGCACCGCAGTATCCTTGGCCAGCATATGTTTCTGGTCCGGTTTGGGAATAGAGAATTCGTGGCCATGACACTGAGTCCGATCAGGATGAGGGAGAACAGGTTCTTTTTCATTTTTTTTCTTCGCATCTGTGTATGATCAGCAGAGCTTGGACACCCAGTGCTTTCCCCCGGCACCTTTATGCCGGGGGGGTACATCCCCCTTTCCCTCGATGCCGCGCCGGCCTCCCGTAACTCTTTTGACTGGAATATATCTCAGCCCCTTCTCAGTGTCAAGGGCGAAACTTCAGAGGTTGTTCACGAGTTTCTCGAGTGTAGGCTCACGCTGCCCCCGTTTGTTTTTGACACTTCCCGGGTGTAGATTGCAGAAAGACATAATGGCCCAGCCACGATCCTCAGGACTTCCCGAAATGTCACGCATCAACGGTCTCTTCGTGGGCTAAGTGCCAGGATTGCTCATGGTTTCGAATCCTCTTCCTGACGTCGCCCGGTACCTGCAGCTCTTCTTCCATGGCGGGGCGAGACCCAGAGGGGGGAGTGCAGGATCCCAGCTCGACTCTATTTATGGATTTGCGGCGCCGGCGCCGAACTCACTTTGGTTGCCTGTTCCAGAGTACCTCTCAAAACCGATGAAGGAGACTCCGCGATGAAAACAACGTCTGTATCGCCGCGCTGGCGATACTCCTTGCCGGCCTCGCGATGATCGCACCGGCCCAGACGGAAACCCCCGAAGAACAGGACCCCCGCATGTCATGGTGGCGCGACGCCCGTTTCGGCATGTTCATCCACTGGGGGCTCTATGCGGTACCTGCCGGTGAATGGAACGGGAAGACGAATACGGCGAATGGATCCGCACTTCAGCCGAGATCCCCCTGGAAGCTACGACAGTTCCGGCCGAAATTCAACCCGGTTCAGTTTGATGCCGATTCCTGGGTGAAGATGGCCCGGGATGCCGGGATGAAATACATCGTCATCACTTCGAAACATCATGACGGGTTTTGCATGTTTGATACAAGGCAGACGGATTTCAACATCATGAGCACCCCCTTTAAACGCGACCCGTGAAGGAACTCGGCGGCCGCCTGAAATAAGGGTTAAGTTCTGCTTTTATCATTCCATCATGGACTGGCACCATCCGGATTACCTGCCGCGCAGCCATGGGAGAAAGACAGGCCGGCGGAGGGTGCCGAGTTTAACCGCTATGTGCATACATGAAGGCCCAGCTGAAGGAATTGCTGACCAACTATGGCGATATCGGTGTTTTATGGTTCGACGGGGAATGGGAAACACCTGGAATGAAAAATATGGGAAGGAGATATACCCTTATGTCAGGAGCCTCCAGCCGGAGGTGATTGTCAACAACCGGGTGGGCGCCGGCAGGCTCGACATGGAAGGGCTGACGAAAGAAGGTGCTTTCGGCGGGGATTTCGGCACCCCCGAACAGCAGATCCCGGCCACCGGGCTGCCCGGAGTGGACTGGGAAACCTGCATGACCATGAACGACCACTGGGGATACAACAAGTCCGACAAGAATTTCAAGTCGTGAGATCCTCCGGATGCTGGCCGACATCGCCTCGAAAGGAGGCAACTACCTGCTGAATGTCGGGCCGACAGCCGAGGGACTGTTCCCGCCGGAAAGCATTGAACGCCTTGCAGACATCGGACAATGGATGAAAGTGAACGGTGCGTCGGTCTATGGGACACAGTCCAGCCCCTTCAAACAACTGCCCTGGGGCCGGTGCACGCAAAAAGCGACAGCCACAGGAACAATCCTTTACCTCCACGTGTTCGACTGGCCGGCGAATGGCAGGCTGCGGATTCCCGGGCTGTTCAATCAGGTCCGCGCGGCGTACCTCCTCGCAGACGCTTCCAGGACCGGACTCGCCGTTGCAAGAGACGAAGATGCCGTGCTTGTCACTTCCCCGTCTTGCCCCCGTTCCCTCAGCAGCGTCGTTGTGCTGCAGCTGCAAGGGAAAGCGGATGTCAACGATCCGCCAAAGATCGACACAAGCCTCACCATATTCATAGATCATATTCGTCGGCGTGACCTCCGATCGTGAAAACATCGTGATCCGCTACACCACCGATGGCTCCACACCGATAGCCTCGTCTCCGACACTCAAGGGCCCTGTCACACTGAAAGAATCGTCAACGTTGAAGGCACGTACATTCCGCGGCGATTCCCCCGTCAGCGATGCCTCGGAGACCCGGTTCACCAAGGTGGCCCCCCAACCGTCGGTCCGGGTGGAAGTCCAGCCGGGCCTCCGCTACAATATGTTGAAGGCGACTGGGACCGCCTCCCCGACTTCTCAACAATCGCACCGCGCGCGGAGGGCGTCTTGCCGACTCACACTGGACCTCAAGAAGAAACGGGAGCATTACGGACTTGTTTTCTCGGGATACATCGATGCTCCGGCAGAAGGGATCTATTCGTTCTTCCTCGCCTCCGACGATGGAAGCCGGATGATTCTGGACGAGAAGGTCCTCATCGGGAACGATGGCCTGCACGGGATGGAGCAGCGGCGCGGGGTTGTGGCGCTTGAGAAGGGGTTGCATCCTGTCAGGATCGAGTACTTCAACAAGACAGGAGGTGAAGGGCTTTCGATCTCATGGAAAGGACCGGGAATCGCGCTGGAAGTCGTCCCACCGTCGGCTTTCTCTCATCGCTAATCCCGCGTCCCGGACACACAAGGGGTGCTAGCGTACTTGGCCTTGTCGAAATACCTGAAATCTGCGGCCGAGGCCTCTGCAGCATCCTTCGAGTATGCGTGCACGGCATAGTGCTTGGGAGTCGCGATGGTCTTGAAGTATTTGGATCGCGGAAGATGTTGTCGTTCAGTATTCGCGCTTGACCTCGCCGAACTTCGTCGGCTTTCCCCAGTATTCCCCGTTGCTCTTCACCCAGTTGACCGCGGCGGTCATGATATCCTCAAGGGTATCATGGTAGTTCCCGAATCTTCTCACGCAGAAATCATCGTTTATCACCTGGGAGAGCTTCGGTTCCTCTCCGACCAGCAGGGGTTTCTTCCCCAGCATCTCCCCGAGTTTTCCCGCAATATCCCGAACCGCAACAACAGGGCCCGACACGTTGAGAACCGACGGCGGATTCGAGCAAATCTCAAGGGCGCGTATCGCCCTGTCGTTGGCATCTCTTTGCGATACCAGGTTCACATACGGCACGGAAACCGAGATCTCCTTCCCCTCAAGGATGTACTTCGCCAGGTCCACGACTACCCCGTACGCAAGGTGCTGGGCGTAGGCCAGCCTGTAGTAACACGATCTCTGCGCCGGATGTTTCTTTCGCGGTAATGGCAAACGAGCTCTCCCTCGCCACTATGCTCCAGCCATAGATCCCTTTTGGGTCTAGCGCGTCGCCTTCTTTCGAACCGCCCGACTCGAGAGTCGTGTAGGCGTACGGGTTCGCAGAGGAGAACACCACGATCCTGGAATTCCGGTATTTTTCCCCGACCAGGTACGGCAGGATGCAGTTGACCTGGACCGCCTTCTCCCAGTTGTCCGAGGACCCAAACTTGAAGCCGGGCATGTAGATAACATTCTCCGCGTCAGGGAGCCCGCCCAGGAATTCCGTATCGGTCAATTCGCCCTTGAACACATTCACCCCCATCTCCGCGAACAACTCCGCTGTTCTCTCCCTCGGGTTGCTGAACGTGGAAGCAACGGATATTGTTCGCTTGATACCTGCGATGGCATCCGCCCGCACGATCATCTCGGTCAGCTCCGGGCCCATCTTGCCGCTCCCGCCAAGTATCAGGATGTCCCCTCTCACCTTCCTGACGCAGTCCATTACTCCGTCGGTGGGAGCGCTCATGAACTCCCTTAGCTGCCTGCTGTTTGTTATCTCTGCTATGTTCACGGTGTATTCCCACCTCTCTTTTCATGTTCTTCAGGTTTTCCGACAGGAATTCCCTGTCACTGATCACGGGATGGAAGCTGTACGCCCTGTCGATCTCTTCAGCCAGCCCCTTCCTTCCGTTCTCATGAAAACAATACGGCCCCGGCAGAAGTCCCAGGGAGTATAGCCTGTATTTCACCCCCCACACGGAATTTGCAAAGTCGGTCTTTGCATCAAAGAGGGCGCCGTTGCACATATTCACCATGTGCGCGAGCTCTTTTTCGGGCACGGCCAACCCCCACTCTCTTCCCCCTTTCGCTTCGAGCACGGCTCCTGACCACTTCACTGCCGAATACGTATCCGTTGCGAAATGCCCGAGCAAGCCGCCCGAATACCCAACCGTCACGATCTTTGAACCGACCTTAAACGGAAACACTCCCCCGAGATCCGACACGATCCTGTCGTCGTTGCCCGTCACCAGAACAAGTCTGTCTCTTCTTCTGCTGTTCGCCGCCGCTTCCAGCATTACTTGTGCGCGGTATGTATTGAAAGGCGCTGATTTTGCGCCGTACGCAATCGTGAATATTTTCTCCCAGAGCCGGTAATTGAATTCCCTGCTTCCCGGAACGAGCTTCTGCAGTTCGAAGCCGAAAACCGGTATCACGCTTGCCACGTCTTTGAAGATCTGCACCACTTCGCCGTCGCTCTTCTTCGTGAAAGCGGTCGGCGCGAGCATGACAATATCGTATCCGCGCTTCGCCGCGAGTTCAGCCTGCTTCATGTAGTTCTTCCCGCTAATCGCGGACATCAGGAACATCTCCTTCCCGCCGTACTGCACCACCATTTCTTTGATGAGTCCCAGCCAGTACCAGTAGACCTCGAGGTCCCCCCCGGAGAACTCGCCGGTATGCGCGCCCGGCACTATCGCCCTTGCGCCGGCCCTGATGTAGTAGAGCGTGAGCAGCCTTTGCCACTTCTCTGAAGGTCTCCTGTCCTTGTCCAGTGCCAGCGGGCTTGGTACCCACACTCCACCCTTCCTGAGTTTCGCGAGTTTTTCGTCGTTGAGTTTCTTCATGTGCATCTCTCTTTCGGTCCGATATCTGCTGCCATGCGATGTCTGCCGGAGGGGATATCGACAGGAGGTTTGACAGGAGAACGGCAGATAATGGCGCTACTTGGCCGTCCAGGCGACACCCGGTGCCCAGACCGTAGTCACACCTGCACTGAAACCATATTCCCTGCTGTACAGGGCCCAGACACCAGGAGAAAAACTATCGAATTTCAAAACCCCGGGGTAAATGTTTAACGTCACCGGGTTGTCGTATGCCCCTCCGATGAAAAGGGAAGCGAGAAGGGAATTGTCCCGGTCATAGAAGAACCCTACCTCCCACTTCAGCACCGTCGTCAGGAGAAAGAACTCCGGATCCAGGAGCTTCAGGCTGACAGCACGCACGCCGGCTCCCACAGACACGGATTCCCCGCTCTCAAATCGCTTCGACACGCCGAACAGACCCCGGAGACCGAAATAGTGGAAGAGAGAATACGAATCTGAAAACGGGAACTTCCATTTCAGTGCAAAGTATTGTCCGTTGTTTTGCAGAGTTCCATTGTTCAATGCAATCGAAGGCTGCAGTGACCAGTCCGTGAGGTGGAGCTCCTCGCTGAAGAAGCGGCTGATAGATTCCGAACTGAAAAGCAGAATTCCCCCTATATCAAACAGATAGATGTCCGCGATCGGATCAACGTTGTTCCCGCTATAACTCCCGTTCTCGACGACCTCATTCAGCATGTGGTATGCCGCCATGGTGCCGATTGACCAGACCATCGGGGATGAGAAGCCATGGTCCTCGTACCACTCGCGCATCATGACGGAGGTCATCCCCCCGCCTATCAGGTGCAGCTCGTAGTTCGGCCACCACTGTCCGGACTCCACGTTGAAACTCAGCGGCAGCACTTCCCGGCGTATGAAATTCCCCCATCCGTATTCCGCGATCATCGAGAACGGGCTGGCAAGATTCCGGAACACATTCTTCGTTCCCGCCGCATATGGCAGATTGAAAATCTCACGGCTGCGGTTCTCCATCTGGATGATATCGTAGCTGCCGTTCAGGATGACCGAAATGGGGTTGTAGTTGGCCTGGCTCCCGTAGGGGAGATTGTGATAGTAGAGGCGGTCCTGCGCTGAGGCGGGCGAGAAGAGTATTGCCAGGACACTGGCGCAACAGACAAATCTGCGGTTCATTTCACTAATGGCTGCGCGTTTCTGAGAGGGGAAGCATGAAGGATCTCCATCGATCGGGACACATTGAATGTACTGCTGCTCTTCATTTCGTGCACGAACGGGCGGAACTCAGTGAGGTAAAGCCGAAAACCCCGGCAAACGATGCTGACCGGTCAAGCCAATCGCAGGACGAATGCGTTCCTAGATTCTACCGGCGATCACAGCGGAGATCTCGTCTATTTGATGCCGGTCTTTATTTCGATGAGTTGCCTGGCGTTTTCGACATCGTGTTTGCTCTTGTACAGGATCGTGAGGCCGCGGAGCTTGCCAGATCTCTTCCCGCTCCTGTACTGCTTTTTCAACTCATCGGACAAAGAGCTTTTCAGTATTGCATGCTCTGCTTTGTCGGTGAAGTAGAAAGTGGTTCGGAAGGAACCTTCACCTATCGAAAGCCAGAAGATGGTCTTCGCCTTTCTTGACACCTTGAGAAGCCAGCTCTTACCGTCGAGGTAGTATCTCCACTGTTCGGTGAAGTCCGGATGGCTGTGATGAATGTATTCAAACAACCGGAGCCATAGCTGCCTCGACGTGCCGAGATGCGAGAAGATGACTTCTTCCGTGGGGAACTGATTCGTGTCTGTCAAGGACGGGCTGTTCCATCGTGAACCTCAGGTATCTCTTGTATGCGTACCCTGTACGCAGTGTCATGCGTCCGCTCATCGGTTAGGGGGTCCAGCGTAGCGGTTCGATGGCTGCGGAGACCATCAGGCCCCGGTGTGTGCTCGAAACATATGACACAGGAAGTGAAGTAGCAAGGGGCGTGAAGATAAATCCAAACGTCGTTCAGGACATTCAGAGGGCGCGTGAATGGAGTGAGCATTCGCTGACCCGCACAACTGAGGCTAGAATAGATCCAACTGTCGGATTCCTGAAGCCTGAATAACCAACCGCACAGCTTTCGCTTTAACCGGATCGAACTGTTTTACCGCAGATGGTTCCGTAAACACTGCCTTTATAAGCTGTCTTCCATGTTCCGTCGGCCTGTTTGGCCTGAAGTTCGAATGCTTTGCCCTGTCCGCGCAAATAACCTGGATTGTCGATGGTAAATTCAAAACGGCTGATGGTTTTCTCGCCATCCAGATTCACTTCGGCAACTGTTCTGTCCTTCGGAATCGGTTGTCAATGTTCGCTCACGCCCCAGTGTAAACGAACCTTTTGATGGCAAACGCATATGCAATTTCTTCAACCGACGCGTCAAATTCAAGTTTTACAATGGTATTCAACGGATCAGGTGTGCCGGTCAGCAACCAACCCTTTTCATCCTGTTTCACCTGAATATTTCCGGTGATGGATTTTGAGGAAATCAACTTTCGCGGAATCGCAGAAAGCCGCACTCCTTCTTTTGGCCAATCCAGAATACTGAACGTAAACGATCTTACCATTGAAAACACTGTTCATCCACGGACCGGCCTTACAACCTTCCAATGTGTATCCATATTTGGCTATCCACGGAGCGGTTGTTTTTCCCGGAATAGGCTGTGCATCGAGCATCGGGGGAAGTCCGAAAAGATAATTCCGGTCGGCAAGAGCCACCGCAACCAAGTGTACGGATTCGCTGTTTTCGCAGTGTACTCATATCGATAATATCTGCACGACGCGATTCAGGAGAAACTTTTAACGATTGCACTTTGCCATCGCGGTATTCACATTCAACAGTAGTGTTGTTTGCTGCGCAAAGTTTAAACGAAACATCCCAGTTTTCGGGCCATGCCGGAAGCAAAAATATCTTGTTCGCCATCGCTTTGCAACAACATGCTTTGCAGGGTATTGACCGAATTGGCGCCATGATCATTGTCGGGTGTTCCATCCATTTTACATTCCCAGAACGCAGGAAAACGTGCACGGGGACGGTTCGGATAGGGAGCATTTGGATCAATATTGTCGTTCCAGTGAATAAACTGATCGTTGAAATTGATGCTGGCCAAACGGGCGGCTTCGCGCGGCAAACCCAGATATGCCGCCTGCACCGGCGCCGATTGCCAGCCTCCGGTTTCCGTTCCCTGATCATCAACTGTGCCGTCGATACTGGTTGTTCGCACATGAAAAGACTGACGCGCATTGGCCAGCAATTCGGGTTGTCCCAGCCAAACCTGACGGAACGGATAAATGGAATATAGTTCAGGAGATTCGCAATTGATGCGTCCCGGATCGTATTTCTCTCCAACAGCCAGCAAGTCCAGTCCGCGAATGGTGCGCAAAGGCACGCCGGGCATGGCTTTCAACAATTTACGTCCAATGTTCTTTTCGGGCATCGTCTATTTCGAACGACAATAATTTGGTCAGTAAATATTTCATGCAACCCATTTCCGTGCAGGGATTGGTCACTCCCTGGTAAGTTTCTGCACAACCAACACCTTCCATTTGCATGATTCCGTTGGCATCGCGCTTCGGGAAATGAACTTCATAAAACTTCAGGAATTCGTCGGCACAAGGCAGCAAAACCTCATCCAGAAATTTTCGGTCGCGGGTATGTTCGTAATATTCGCACATGATGGCCGGCAACTCGATGGTAGCCAACTGGTGATAACGCAAATGCGCAGGAACATCCTCCCAGTTGAAAACACCCACATTGTGCCACCAGCTTGCTTCCATAATAAAAGCACCTTCATGACCGAAAATTTTCTTACAATGGTCGCGGCAAATATCCAGGCCATCGCGCACAAACTGCATTCCGGGTTTAATGGCATCGTAATCACCCCGGGCGGCCATCGACCAATACGGGTGACGCGTGTTTTGCCACATAAACGAAAGCATCCGCCCAATCGCGGCCATCAGGCGAAACCGGATTCTCCTTTGGTTTATCAAAACCCAACACTCCGGCAGGCATATCCATCGTAAAAATGGAACCGTTGTATGGCGGAGGAACTGCACCACGGCTGGCGGCAGCCTGGCAAAAACGTTCCAAAGCATAGCGCTGGTTGATTTGATCGACATTCTGTGCTGCATCAATTTCCTTGTGCCCTTCGTAAGCTTTTGAACCCTGTGCAAATTGGGTAAAACGGCATTGGTCGAGGTTAAATTTCCCTTCACCTCCTGAAATGATATTGATGTAACTCCGGTTCCAAAACGATTTCCAGTAGGCACAATGCGCTTCCCAATCGGATTGAACTGGCTTTGAAATTTCGGCCAACCAGGCTTGTAAACTTTCAGGCTGAATGGAATTTACTGTCACCGAACAGTCGAAAGTAGTAGCTTTCTTGTCTGACTTCAATGAGGTTGGATTTTCGCGAATAAATCCTTCTGGCCTGAAGCAAACAACCCGATGTGCGGTACAAAATCGGATCTTTGGTTTTGGCCACCATTTCCGGCGTATTCTGGTTTTTGAAGTTTTCTGCCCAACTCGAGGATTGGTTGCGGTAGCACCATGCCAGCCGGTTTTCATTATCATTGAAATTCACGCCAACAGTTCCTGCTTGAGGCAACGATTCATTTGAATCAATAAGCGGACGAAGCGATTCCATCGAAATAGTTGCTCTTCGGGAGTCTGACTTTTACCTTCCACCCGAATCACCGGTTGATTGGCATCCACCCAAATGCTGAAATTCACATCACCAGCCTCGATACCAAAATCGAAGCATCAATCAGGCTCAAGGTCTGTTTGAACTTTTCGACCGAAAGTGCAGGTTCAGTTTTAATCCGGATCCGTCCCAGTTTTGGCAGCAAATGCCCGGCATCGAATGCATCGACTTTGCTGATATAGAAAAGCAAATCGCCATTTTTTTCAACCCAGACATTCAGTCCAATGTCGCCATTGCCCAAAGGCATCGAGCCAAAGGAATCGTCGCTGGGAGTAGTCCAGACTACATTGTACTGAGCTGTTCCGGTATGTTGTTGCGACAATGCGAGCATTCTTAGCAGCAGGCACAAACACATGATTCCCATTCGCTTGATCATGATGTTTTGCTTCATTGATCGAGCATGAATGGCAGATCGGCTCTGCGTGGCTCCGGAGTAACCTCTCACAATTCGACTTTCCGACTTTTAAGAATGATCGTGGCCCTGAGTTGCTTCATCGACGTACCCGTTTTTCGCACGGACTTCCCCGTTGGATAAGACGAGAGATGATGTCGGGGGTGGCCGCGAACGGGCGTCTGCATGATCTGGCAAGGAATGTCTCCCGGACGGTAAGTTAGAAGGAAAAACGGGAAAGTCCAGTTGAACCCTCCCTGAACCGCTCATCGCCCGGGAGGGCACTCCCGCGCATGCTTTACAATCACGATTGTCTTTTCGGAAATTGCTTTCTATATTGACCTGCGGCAGCCCTGGTCCCGCGGGACAGACCCTTCTTGATCCTTCTATCGGAAAGAGATCGAGGGTCCACGCGTGCAAAGATCGCACCCCTGACAGCACCTCTGTGCTCCTGGAATCCTCAAGGAAAGACAGTATGAAACAGCTTCTCCACTTCTCTCTGCGGGCGGCATTGACCCTCCCCGTCGGCCTGGCCGTCGCCGGACAGCCCGAGGATGCAACTGCCATTGTGAGCCATGGAAAAAGCGCCTACTGCATTGTTATTCCGCAGCAGGCAACCCCGGTCGAGCGCAAGGCGGCAGATGAGCTCGCCCGGTATGTTCGCCAGATGTCCGACGTGACACTCCCCGTCGTTGACGATACCGCTCCCGGGCGCAAGGAGGAATTCCTCCTCGGGCGGACCAACCGGACCGACCGGCTCCTCCCCGGGTTCAATGCTGCCACTCTCGAGGCGGACGGGTTTACGATCCGGTCGGTCGGCGGCAAAATCGTCATCCTGGGCGGAACAAAGAAGGGGACTCTGTACGGCGTGTACACGCTTCTCGAGGAGTATCTCGGATGCCGGATGTACAGCGCCACAGCGATCGACGTCCCGAAACGAACAACCGTTGCGCTCCCCGTTCTGAACACGACACAGGTTCCCTTCATTCGTCATCGCGAAATCCACTACCTCAATGCGATGGATCGCGCGTACAGCGAGTGGCACAAAGTGCATTCCTCCGGCGACCGGGATGAGGCGTGGGGCATGTTTGTCCACACGTTCGACCGGCTTGTCCCCGCGCGCACCTTCTTCGCCCCCCATCCCGAGTTCTTCTCATTGCAGGGCAGCCGCAGAATCCCGAGCGGCCAGCTCTGTCTCACGAATCCCGATCTCTTTCCACTCCTGACAGATTCCCTCCGGGTCGTCATGGCCAGGAAGCCGTCAGCCCAATACTGGTCCGTATCGCAAAACGACAATTACAACGAGTGCCAGTGTGAAAGCTGCCGGGCGGAGAACGCACAGTACGGAGCAAGTTCAGGGACGCTGATTGCCTTTGTGAACCGGGTGGCCCGCATGTTCCCCGATAAGACAATCTCGACCCTCGCGTATCAGTACACGCGCTCCGCGCCGAAGGGGATCACGCCGGAGCCGAACGTGAACATCATGCTCTGCTCCATCGAGTGCAATCGCAGCAAGCCCATCGCAACCGATCCCACCAGCGCCTCATTCGTCAAGGACATCGAGGACTGGGGCGCGTTGACGGACAACATCATCATGTGGGACTACGTCGTCCAGTTCCGCAATCTCGTCAGCCCCTTCCCCAACCTCCGCGTCCTGCAGCCGAACATCCAGCTCTTCGTCAAGAACAACATCCGGATGATGTTCCAGCAGGGGTGCGGCGCCAACGTGGGTGAGTTCGGCGAGCTGCGGACGTACCTCATCGCGAAGCTCCTCTGGAATCCCGACTGCAACATCGACTCGGTGATGAACGATTTCCTCGATGGGTACTATGGAGCTGCGGGACGCGACATCCGGACCTATATCGACATGATGCATGACGCGCTTGAACGTTCCGGCTGCCGGCCTCGGCATCTATGGATATCCCTATAACGCCTTCAACAGCTATCTCACGCCTCCTCTTATCGAAGAGTATTCGCGCATCTTCGACCGGGCCGAAAGCAAGGTCAGCAACAACCCGACCCTCCTGGAACGCGTGAAAAACGCCCGCCTGCCGCTGGAATTCGCAATTCTGGACATTTCGCTGCACGACGCCACCCCCGCACTGAGCTACTTCGACAAGCAGGACGGGAAGTGGACGGTTAAACCGGCGATGCGCGAGCGGCTTGAGATGTTTGTCGCGCAGGCGAAGAAGGCGGGGATCCAGCGGCTGGAGGAAAGTGGGCACATCCCCCGACGACTACAAGCGGTCGGTGGAGCAGCAGTGCCAGGTCAGCGTTGAGGGGAACCTCGCGTTCGGCAAGCCGGTGCAGCTTCTCACCCCGTACAGCGACAAGTACCCGGTCGGCGGCCCCCAGGCGCTCACCAACGGATTGCACGGCCCAAACGACTACAACTGCAACTGGCTCGGATTTGAGAGCCAGAATCTTGAGGCCGTGATCGACCTCGGAAAAGAAGCCTCGTTTTCCTCGGTGAGTGCAGGGTTCCTGCAGATGTGGTATGCCTGGATCTGGCTGCCCCTCCGGGTCGACGTCGCAGTGTCTTCCGACGGAAAGACATTCAAGACGGTTTCGTCGATGGCAAACACTGTCCCGGACACGACAGCCGGGACATTTTCGAAGGTGTTCACCGCGGACGTGGGGAAGCAGAAGGCTCGCTACGTCAAAGTGTCGGCGCCTGCGCGCCTGACCTGCCCTGACTGGCACATCGGCGCAGGCCAGAAGAGCTGGATCTTCGTCGACGAGATCGTCGTCCGGTAAGCCGTATCTGGTGAGTCATACCAGAGATAGTCCCATTCCGTGCCCAGCCCGACCAAAGAAACCATCACATGACATCTTCCGGAATCAGACGCGGAACAGCCCTCATAACAAGAGTGCTGCTGTCCCTTTCTCTCTGTCTGTGTCTTGCCCTCCTTCTTACCCTCCCCTCATCCGCGCAGCAGCGGGTCGAGGCTTCATTCCGCAGCACGTCCGTGGTCAAGAAGACCCCGTCGGGCGACAGGCAGCTCGCCGCGGCTCAGATTACCGCGGACGACACCCTCACCGGCGTAAGCGCCGAGATCGTTCTCCCCGGGCAGCCCGGGCCGATCTCCGCGTCCATCGGTACGATCCCGAAAGGAATCGTCCTGGCAGTTCTTCGAAATGCCAGTCGTGAAGAATGCCGACACCGCCACGTTTCACCTCCTCGTGAACAATGCAAGGGTGTTTTCCACCAGAGGCCCTATCGCGCCTCCCCGACCATGGAAGATCTACGACGTCCAGGTGTCCCATCACGACCTGGGGTATGCGGACTACTACCACTTCATGCGGCGCGACGTGCGCGAGATGGGGCTGGAAATGGCGCTCGACTTCTGCCGCAAGACAGACTCCTGGGCCTTCAACGATCAGTTCCGCTGGACGGTCGAGACGAGCGAGCCGATGACGAAGTTCATCAGCGCACAGTCTCCCGAGACTCTCCGCGAACTCGCACGGCGAATCCGGGAAGGACGCATCATCCTGGGAGGCCTCCACAACTCCGTCTACACGGAGATGATGGGATACGAGTCGATGGCGCGGCTGCTTCTACACCCCCAACCGGCACATCGTCGACCTGCTCAACGTCCCGCCATCGAAGACCGCCCTGATCACCGACGTCGTGGGGTTTGCCCGCACATTCCCTACGTACCTGAAAGAAGCGGATATCCCGTACTTCTACCACGGGTACAACGAAACCGTGAACGGCATGTCCCCGGCTTCGGCAGAGCCCGTCTTCTACTGGAAGGGGCACGACGGCGATGCCGCGAAAATGCCCCTCTTCCGGAGCTTCCCGTACTATTCACCCGATCGGCTGACAAAGTACACCGCCCGGGAAATCGCGGGCGTGCTCGAAAAATACGAGCGCGGCGCAGCCTGGCCGTACGACTGCCTGATCGCGGAGGACAGCTACGATTTCAGCGTGCCGCACTTTGAGAACGTCGAGGGAATCAAGAGCTGGAACGAGCGGTATGCCAACCCCGTCCTGATTTCAGGGACATTCACCATGTTCTTCGACGACGTGAAGCGGCAGGCGGACACGACGAAGATCAAGGTATTCGACCAGGATGCACCCAATGCCTGGGCCGACCAGGACGCCACCGACGGCAAGCTCATGGCTGACGCCCGTCTCCTGAATTTCGACCTCCCGACCGTCGAAAAGCTCTCCACGCTTGCCTATGCTTCAGGCGGCAAGGGGTACCCCTGGAAAGAGATCTGGCAGGCGTACCACAAACTCATCTCGTATCACGAGCACACCAACGGCGCATTCAGCGAAGAAGACGTCCTCCCTATTCCCCTGCAGAAGACTCCGAAGGCCGCCAACCCCAACTACTATGAATCCGAACAGGTGATGCACAAGGGGCTTGTCGCGGAAGCCCGGGAATTCGCCCGCTCGGCACGATCCCAGGCGGTCGACCAGTTCAAACAGCTGATCACCACGAACCACGACAACACCGTCGTCGTCTTCAATCCTCTGAACACCAGGCGCTCCGGCTGTGCGACGATCACGCTGCCGCAGGGCCAGGCCGCGACGCTCATCGACAACGCATCGGGCAAGGAGACTCTCTCACAGACGATGCCTGACGGCAGCCTGTTGTTCCTCGCGAGCGATGTTCCATCCATGGGGTACAAGACATTCCGGATCGTGCGCAACGCGCCGGGGAGCTCTGCCGGACAGCCTCTCCAGCACTCCTCAGGCGGGCTGGAGAACGAGTTCTACACGATCCGGATCGACGACAGCACCGGAGCCGTCGCAAGCATCCGGGACAAGAAGCGGAACATCGAGCTGGTGGACCGGACATCGCAGTACAAGTTCAACCAGTACCTCTACCAGCGCATCGATCAGGCGTTCACGAGAACGCCGAACGCGTACCGGCCACGCATGCTCTCCGGGGAGTCCTTCACCGGCCCGCTTGCTTCAGGCGTCATCACGAAGGTCGCGGCGGAAGGATGCCGGTCCATCGAGCAGACCGTCATCCTCTACAAGAACTCCGACAGGATCGATTTTATCGTCAACCTCGACAAGTCCGAATCGGGACGCATGCTGAAGCAGGCCACGGCCCAGAACAAGGAGGCGCTGTTCTATGTCCTCCCGTTCGACGTACCGGACTTCACGATTCATCACGAGCTTCCGGGCGGCGTGGTCGAGCCTCTCGCGCATCAGTTCACAGGGTCGACGTCGAGCTTCTTCGGGATCCAGCACTTCACGGACTTCTCCAACGCCCGCTACGGCGTCACGCTCGCGACGATCAACGCACCGCTTGTGGTGTACGGAGAGCCGCGACCCGCACTGTGGCTCGCGCCCAGCGATGCGGAATTCGACGCGAAAAAGCCCGACAGGAGCCAGGTGTCGCTCTACCTGATGAACAACATGTTCTTCACCAACATCCCCCTGTCACAGCCCGGACCCGCCACATTCAGGTGGAGCGTCCGCTCGCACGACGGAGACTGGGTCGCGGGCAAGGCCCATGCGTTTGCCTGGGAGACGTCGCATCCGCTGGAGACCTTCGTCATCGAGAAGAAGCATCAGGGCACCCTCCCGCCGAACGAGCACAGCTTCCTGAGTGTCGACGTCGACAATGTCGTGTGCAGCACAGTGAAGCCCGCCGAAGCGAACGGCGAGGGGTTCATTCTTCGCTTCTTCGAGCTGACAGGGAAAGAATCCCGGGTTCGGGTCCAGCTCCCGATGTTCGACCGTATCGCCAGGGCGACGGAGACCAACCTGATCGAGGACGACCGGGGGGTCGCCCTCTCCGTGTCCAACGGCAACGAGATCGCCTTCTCGATCCGACCTTTCGGGATCAAGACGGTCCGCGTGGTTCCCGCCCAATCCGGCACGCTCTCTGCGCCAACAGCGGTTCGCGCCCGGGCGGCTTCAGACCGCGAGATCGCCCTCTCCTGGACCGACGGAAACGAGAAGAGCCCGAGCTACTATCGCATCTACCGCGGGACGACGGAGGATTTTCAGCCGTCGCTTGCGTCCTGCGTAGGGACGACAACCCGGCCGTCGTACACCGACCGGCCGGTCCTGAATTTCGGCGGCTGGCTCGACAACAAAATCGAACCCGCCACCACGTACTACTACCGGGTCCAGGCGGTGGGGTCGCTCACCGCCGAAAGCGCCCCGAGTCAGCCGGTCCGGGTGGCCACGCTCTCCGCGAAAGAAAAGAATTCCCTCCCGAACAAGGTCCTCGGGCTTGCGGCGACGAGCGTGAGCCCCGTTTCAAGCTTCAACTACATCTGCCTGCTCTTCTACACGAATGTCGAATCTGACGTCACACGCTACCGCGTCTACCGGAGCGAAACTCCGGGCTTCCGCCCTGACAACGCGACCCTGCTGTACGACATCGACGCCCGCACGAAATTCGACCATGTGATACCGCATGGGTTCGCCACGGTAACACGGGAACTGCGCGATTTCTCGATGATCGTCTATCCGGACGAGAGCGCCAAGCCGAACCGGAGATACTATTATAAGGTCTGTGCCGTGGATGACGCCGGACAGCCGGGCGAATTCTCGGACGAGGTCTCGGCGATCTCTGAGATCAGGCGTCTGGCGTTTGCCGGAAACACCTTCTTCTTTGACAGCGCGATGGTCGATATTCGCCCTGTGCTTGGCGACGGGAGCGAGATCCGCTACACCACCGATGGGTCAGAGCCGACGGCACGCTCGCTCCTCTATACCGGCCCATTCGCGATCACCAGGCCGCAGACGATCAAGGCGGCGCTGTTCTATCCGGGGCGTACGACGCCTCCGGTAACGGGCGAAGCGAGCTACATGAGGGCACTGTACCCGCCGCCCAAATACCTGCAGCCGTACAGCGAGAAGTGGCCCGGCCAGGGGCCGCTGAATATGGTGGATGGCGCACACGGGGCCACCTATTTCGACGGGTATTTCCAGGGTTTCGAGTTCAACGACATGGATGTGGTTGTCGACCTGGGCGGCAAGAAGGACATCCAGGAAATCCGGGTCACGATGCTCCAGGACATTCGCACCTGGATCCTCCTCCCCGAGTACGTCGAGTTCTTTGTCTCGCACGACGGGGCGAATTTCGAACCGGTCGGTACCGTGAAGACCGTCAACGAGAACGAGAGAAAGGACGGCGTCTTCCTGAAGGACTACTCCGTCACCATGGAGAAGCGGTCCGCCAACTTTGTGCGGGTCCATGCGAAGAATGTCGGCATGTGCCCCCCGTGGCACATCGGATACGAGTACAAGGGAAAAGCCTGGGTGTTTGCCGACGAAATCGTGGTTCGTTAGACGCACCTCCCGCCGGAGGGGCTGACGGCCGCCGGAGATATTGTCGATCGAACGAGCAAAGCACATTCACACGAGGTTGTCCATGAGCGCGCGTCTTCTCTGCTTCAGAGTTGCACTCACCATAACCCTGTTCATCCCCTTCGCGCAGGAGGGATTATCCACACAGCAATCAGAGGGAAGGTCGGACATGTCAGGATATGCCAGGACGGTGTCGGGCGAAACGATGTCGTATACGTCGCCGATCGCCGCCGCACGCACGGCGCTGATCGCCCGGGCAAGCGACGGCAAGAGCAGTATCGTGTGGGAGACACAGGCGGTGCCGGCCTCCCCGGCGACGGGCCCGGTCACGTTCATCTGGCTCGCCGGCCTGGGGAGCAACCTGGGAGAACGCCAGTTCACCCTCGCCGTCAGCGGGAAGGACGTGGCCACGTTCACAACCTCGTCCACGGGAGTCCTGGGAGGTCGCAGGAGCCGGGGGAGCGCGCCTCACGTTCCAGACCATGATGGTCGATCGGCACCGGGACCGCTTCGGCTTCATGCGGCTCTCCCTTCCACCGGAGATGGTGACGCCGGGGAAGCCTGTCGAGCTCCGCATCACCGGCGAAGCCGCAAGAGGCTCCGTCTGGGTCATGACATTCACCACTCCTCTCGCAGACGGCATGGTGGCGTCGACCCGGCCGGTGATCCTCCGGGAAGGAGGGAAGTCCGTCCAGCCGCTTGATCTCGAAATCATCAACCTCGGCGAGCCGACAACCGGCGTCGTCACGGTCACGGGACTGCCGGCGGAGAAACTGACCGTCCCCCACGGGATTACCCGCCACTCCGTGAAGCTTGCCCCGGTCAGCGCACCGACCACGCTGCAGGTCCAGCTCGAGATGGGAACGGTCCGCAAGAGCATTTCGGTAGAGGTCGCTCCCGTGCGCCACTGGACGGTCTACCTCGTGCAGCACAGCCACACCGATATCGGCTACACCCGGCCGCAAACGGAAATCCTCGCGGAGCATCTGCGCTATATCGACTATGCGCTGGACTACTGCGACCAGACGGATTCCTATCCGCCCGAGGCGCAATTCCGATGGACCTGCGAGACATCATGGGCCGTCCGCGAGTATCTCAAGACGCGGCCCGCCCGGCAGATCGAACGGCTGAAGAAACGTGTCAAGGAGGGACGGATCGAGGTCACCGGAATGCTGCTGAACTGGGCGGAAGTCGCCGACGAGAACGCCCTCGCCCACTCCCTGGAGCCGGTCAGGACATTCCGCGAACTCGGGCTGCCGGTCCGCACGGCGATGCAGGACGACGTCAACGGGTACGCCTGGTGCCTGGTCGACTACCTTCAGAGCCTCGGCATCAAGTATGTCACGTCCGGGATCAATGCCGCCCGGGCCCTGAAGCCGTTCAAGGTCCCGACCCCCTTCTGGTGGGAGTCCCCTTCCGGGAAACGTGTGCTTGCGTATCGCGCCGACCACTACATGACCGGCAATTTCTACGGCATCCATACGGAGGATTTCGAGCTCATCTCGCGCGACCTCCCGGCCTATCTCCAGCAACTGGAGACGAATGGATATCCCTATGCCAGCATCAACGTGCAGCACAGCGGGTATTTCACAGACAACTCGCCGCCATCTACATTTGCCTCCGAAAACGTCCGGCGCTGGAATGAGACGTACGAATGGCCCAAACTCCGGACCGCCACGGTCCACGAGTTCCTTGAGTGGGTGGAGAAGGAGCACGGCAAAGACCTGCCGGTGTTCCGTGCGGCATGGCCTGACTGGTGGACCGACGGGTATGGCTGCGCGGTGCGCGAAACCGCCGCAGGCCGTCAGGCGCAAGCCGATCTGATCGTCAACCAGGGGCTTCTGTCGATGGCACAGCTGTTCGGAGCATCGCTTCCGCAGCCGGTGTTCCAGCAGATGGAGGCGGTGGTGGATAACCTCCACTTCTATAATGAACATACGTTCGGGGCGGCGGAGAGCATTTCCGAACCCCTTGCGGAAAACACACAGGTCCAGTGGTCGGAGAAATCCTCGTATCCCTGGCAGGCAGTGATGCAATCGCGTCTGCTTCGGGAGGCGGCCATGGGGCAGATCCAGCAATTCCTCCCCCTCTCGTCCGAGCCGAGCATCGTCGTGTTCAACACGCTCAACTGGACACGGTCGGGTCTGCATGTGCTCTTCGCCGACAACCAGGTGATGCCGAGGGAGCGCGAATTCCGGATCGTCGACGACCGCGACAGGAACATCCCGGTCCAGCTCGTGGAAAGCCGCGCCGAGGGGAACTACTGGGCGCTCTGGGTCGGCGATGTCCCCCCGCTCGGCTACAACACCTACCGCATCGTCATGACCGGCAAGGAGCGAATACAGGAGGCCCCCTTTGCCCCCGCCGACACGATCCAGAATGACTATTTCCGTCTGACGATCGACAGGAAGGGGGGCGCGATCAGCAGCCTGTTCGACCGGGAGCTCGGACGGGAACTGCTTGACCCCAAGCGCTCGCAGCAGCTCGGCGCATTCATCTATGAACGGCTCGTCAGCCGGCGCCCCATGGAAGAGCACCGGCTTGGCGAACATACACGAGGCGACATTGAGCAATGTCCAGGTCAAACCCGGAGTCGACGGCCCCATCTGGCAGAGCGTCGTGCTGAGCGGTTCCAGCGACGGCTTTTCGGGCGACGACGGTGTGACCTGCGAAATCCGCATGTTCAAGACCACAAAGCGTATCGACATTCTGTTCAAAGCGAGAAAGCTCCCGGTGAACGATCCCGAGGCCGTCTATGTGGCTTTCCCGTTCGCGCTTGAGCAGGGCACGCTCCAGTTTGAGGCCCAGGGAGGATTGGTCCAGCCGGGTGAGAACCAGATTCCCGGCACGGCAACCGACTGGAACACGGTGCAGAATTTCGCCGCGCTTCGCAGCCCGGCCGGGCAGATCGTGCTGGTCAGTGATGAAATTCCGCTCATGCAGTTCGGCGGCATCAATACCGGACGGTTCAAACCCGGGGCAAAACCGGAGACGCAGCAGATCTACTCCTGGGTGCTGAACAACTACTGGACCACCAATTTCCGATCCAGCCAGGAGGGAGAGATGTCCTGGAGCTATGCGCTTACCTCGAGCCGGGATGCGAGCAACTCCTTTGCCACGCAGTTCGGCTGGGGCGTTCGAGTTCCGTTCGTCTCGCGCGTGCTGCCGAAAGGGAATGCGTCGTCCACTGAAGCCAGAACACGGTCGGCATGGCCGTTCGCGCCATCATCTGCTGCTCCTGATCAGCACCAGGCCGGCAAAGCAGGGAATCATCCTTCAGCTTCGTGAAATGGCGGGGCAGGCCACGCCGCTGAAGCTGGCGGCATCAGGCAAAGGGTGGAAGATGGAAGAGGTGGACGCACTCGGCGGCCAGCCCGTCCGCTGACGGCGATCCCTTTCAAGGCCTTGAGACAAAATTCATACGGATCTGGAACTAAAATGACCCGAACACTCATTCTCGGTTGCGCCATGCTCCTTTCCTCCTTCACTGCTCTCGCCGCAACTGACCTCTTCAAGGAACGGGTGGAGCGCAACATTCAGCTTCTCCAGGCGATTGGCGACTGCATCGAGGGATTCGCCGCAACGGTCGAAGGATCTGCGCTCGTCTATGGCTCCTACCGGCCGGATCCCGGGCGGGCATTGATCACACGGGCGACGACCGGCACGATGGCTATTGCGTGGAAAACCCAGCCCGTCCCGGCATCATTGCCGAACAACGAGGTGAGCTTTGTGGTGATGGCGGGGATGTATGGTCAGGAACCCTCAGGCTTTGCGTTTCGCATGTCCATCAATGGCGTCCCGCGCTTCGACTTCGTGACGACGGCGGCAGAGACCTGGGAAGTGGCCGGCAAGGAGGGAGGGAAGCTTCGGTTCATGCGCGACCAGAGACAAATACGGGGATCGCTTCGGATGCCTGCGTATCACCGTCCCCGCCTAGTGGGTGAAGCAAGGTGAGCGGTGCAGTTCTCGCATTGTCGGGGAGAAGGCGAACCACCCGGCCTGGTTCATGGTGTTCGAGGCCCCGGACGTGGTCGGCTACCACCGGGAGCTCGTGAAGAATGAGGCCTATTGCGACATGACGATGCGCCCTGTCGGCCCGGAATATGCCATGGAATTCCTGGGTCCTTCCAGCTGGCAGGGAAAAAAGTTGAGTCTGGCGACAGGACAGGGTTCAGTCGCGACAACGGATCTCGGCGCCCGGGACGGCTCTTCCTGGGCGGAATTCAAGGTCCGCGACCGAGAGATCACCGCGCCCTCTGACGGTCTAAGTCGGTGACGAAGTGCTCCTGCGGCTCGACACGCTCTTTACTAGCAACACAGACGACGCTGGTGTACCCCCTGAAGCTGGTGTCCCTTTCGGCACCCCCACCCGGACCGGCAGGCTGGCACCTGACATATGAATCCACCTACCACCCTGGTCTCGGCACCTCGTTGCAGGAACTTGCAAAGATCAGCGCAGGACGGGGAACCCAACATCTGATCGTCTCCACCCATCAGGATATTGCCTGGATGGATTCGCCGGAGAATTGCATCCGCGACAGAGACGAGAAGATCATCACACCGCTCCTTGACATCATGAAAGGTGATCCCGACGTATCATTTTGATCTGGAAGATGTTCTTTGCCTCCGCGAGTACCTCGGGCGCCACCCGGAGCGGAAGGAGGAAATCCACAGGCTCATGGCAGAGCGGAAGGCTCGGGATCGGGGCATCATTCAACCAGCCGTACGAAGACCTCTGTTCCGGCGAAATGCTTGTCCGGCAATTCATGCGGGCGGCGATGGCTTCGCAGAGCGTTTCCCCGGTTGCGACACGAAGACCTACTGGAATCCGGATGTCCCGGGGCGCACGCTACAGATGGCCCAGGTGATGCGCAAGGCCGGAGTAGAGTATCTCGTGATGAGTCGGTTCGCAAAAGGCCTCTATTCCTGGTTCAGTCCCGACGGGTCCTCCATCCTGGCATTCAGCCCCGGTCACTACGCCGATTTCAAGGCCCGGGTGGAAGGTGCGGGATTTGAGCAAGCCGCAGGATATGTCGCTTCGACGGCAGCTGAGTGGCTCAAGGCAACGACATTTCATTTCTCGCGATCTCCCGCTCGTCTCGATGTCCGATATGAGCGGACCGGACAGGTATGACACGTTTCTTCGCGAAGTGGGGCAATCTGCAGAGCATCGTCAATATCGACGGGTCCGTCACGCCCATTTCCTTACCTCCTGTGCGCTACTCGACCGTTCAGACTATCTCGACATGATTGTCACCCGTCAAGGCGCGCCTGCCCGCAATTCGCGGGGAGAGGCCGAATATCTGGCTGTACATCCATGGGCCCACACATCACCAGGCAATCAGGCAAAACGGGAGGCGGATTTTCTGCTCCCCGCTGCGGAGATCGTTCAGCACTGTTGACGCCCTGCTCAACAAATCGTTTGCTTCGTATCCTCAGGCTGCACTGACCGCGGCATGGGAAGCCCAGCTCTATCCGGACCACGGCTGGGGCGGGAAGAACGGCGACATCACTGACAGTATGTTCAGGGCGAAATATGAATCCGCCAGAGACGTCGCGAATCGCTTCGTGTCCTCCTCTGACTTCCATCGCCTCGCGCGTCAAGACGTGCATCAGGCTCTGGTATTCCGTCTCGTCGTGTTCAATTCGCTCTCCTGGAAGCGGTCGGGGCCCGTCCAGGTCACCGTGACTCCGGAGGCCGGGTGGCCACGAGAGGACTTGACCTCTTACGACGCCGGAGGCAACACGCAGTCCCGGTGCACAGTCAATGTCAAACAACAACATCCAGACGGCAGCATTGCCTCCGCTGAACTCCTTTTCGTCGCCCGCGACGTCCCCCCGGTCGGCTATGTCACCTACTACGTGCGCCCGTCCTCCGCGGTGCAGCCTCCGATGACGCAGCCGCGGGGTGTGACATCACTCGAAAACACGTTCTACCGGCTGGTAGCTCGGCGCGGGGGGAGTGAAGCAGATTCTCGACAAGGAGCTGAATGAACCCCTGCTTGATACGGGAAGTTTCCTGGGAGGAGAGCTGTTCACGATGCAATCGGTCGGCGAAGATGCCGGCGAGTGGAGTGAACCACAGCAGCCGACGATGGAAGGATTCGACAAACTGGGCAATCATCCGGCAAGCTGGCGGAGCGTGGAATCAGGTCCGGTCCGCGATGTTGTCGAAGCCAGGTATGCGCTGGCCCATGCCGACTGTCATCCAACGTGTTATCCTGTTCCGTGCAGTCAAGCGGATCGATTTCGAGGTCTCCCTTCTCGGGTGGGACGGGACGCCGTACAGGGAGTTCCGGCTCGCGTTTCCCGTCCGCGCAGAACAGGGACGGGTCGCATACGAAGTGCCGTTTGGCGTGCTTGAAGTCGGCGAGGGCGAGATGAAAGGAGCGGCGGGCGAGCGATATACGCAGGAGGTTTCGCGGGTCCGACCGCGCGCGATACAGAATTGGATCGGGCTCTATGGTACCCGGTCCGGAGTGACGCTCAGCTCATCGGTGGCGGTCTGGGATTACCTGAACCCGACGGACCCGGCACCGGATCGTTTCCTGCTTCAACCGGTGCTGCTTGCATCCCGGAGGAGTTGCCACGGCGAAGGTCCATGGTATTTGCAGAAGGGCGACCATCACTATCGCTTTTCCCTCACCTCTCACGGCCCTGCGCGGCAGAGCGGGCAACGTCAGGGCGTTGAAGCAAACACGCCTCTCATCGCCGTTGTCGATCCGCCACGGCACCCGCAGGCGCAGCTTGCCGAATCCGGAAGTTTTGTCTCGCTGGATGCCGACAACCTCGTCCTGAGCACGATGAAGAAATGTGAGGACGATGAGTCGGTTATCGTCCGGTTGTTCGACGATGCGGGAAAGCGCCACAAGTAGCCACCTCGACTTTTTCACTCCCGGTCCAGAAAGCCGAGGAGACGAACCTTCTTGAAGAGGTCAGCACAAACGATAGCGATCGAAGGGAACCGGGTTGCCGTCCAGGCCGGACCCACGCGATCCACACCACTGAAGTTAACTCCCAGAAGCATTTCCCGCTGACGCCTGAACCGCTGCCGGCTCAGACAAGCGACATTCCGCAAGCCGCTGACAATGGATGTCCGCCGGGGAAATGCTTTCTGAGCCCAACTCTGGAGCAACTGTCATGAGCACGCAAGACATATGCTTTGCATGCACATTTCTCCTTCTCGCTGTCTCCGCCCATGCACAACCCAGGCTTAAGCTCGTTGATACGCTGGAGCCATCTCTTTCCGGATTCGAACAATACAGAGCGATTTGATCCGGCGCTATGAAGCCCACTTCCCGTCCGGAACAGAGGCCGACGTCCATGTGCTCCTCTCGTGTCGCCCGGGGATTCGTTCTCGATTTCCGGCGTTCTTAATGGTACACCGCTCCCCCTCAGTAGCTGGAGTCAGCTTCTGGATGTCCCGGTCGAGCAGAACACGGGCCTAGACAGCCGGACGGAGATGTTCACCAATCAGCATAACCCTTATGTCATTCGCCGGGCTCCGTTTCGGGTCTACGAGGCTCTGCAGCCCCTTTCGACGACAACACGTCACTGCCCGGAATCCCTATACCGCCTTGCGGCTGTCGGTCCCCGCAGGCATACTGAATGCCCCCGGCACCTATAGCATCGAGATCTCCGCAAAGGGCAGAAACTGGAGCCAGCAGGGCACATTCATTGCCACCATCCATCCGGTCCGCCTGCCCCCGCTTTCGGAGAGCACATTTTTCTATACCAACTGGTACAGCCTGGTCCAGATGGAAGAGAGGCACGGACTCACCCGGTGGAGCAAAGAGTGGTATGCCATGCTGGACATCTATGCGGCGATGATGGCCCATGGCAGGCAGAACTGCATCATCATCCCTGCCGAGCTCATCTCCGTTGCGGATGGCCGGATTTCCCTTGATGAGAAGCAGATGCTCGCCTTCGTTGAGGTATTCCGGCGACACGGCTTTCAGTACTTTGAGTCGCCCCATCTCATGTATCGGGGCGACGGGGATGACTGGGGAGACCCCGAACTGAAAGTCTCTCTCACAAAGAGACGGTACGGCGCGGTCGAGGCAAAGAAGGACGTGGAGACGATCGTCACACTGACAAGGAACTTCGCCTCACAACACGGCCTGACCAACAACTGGCTCCAGCACATCTCCGATGAGCCGACAGCCGTGCAGGCGCAATGCTACAAGGAGGTGGTGAAGCAGGTACGATCGGTCTATCCCGAAATACGAATCATGGAGGCGACGAGCGACCGGGACACACTCGCCGGCGCCGTCGACATCTGGTGCCCCACGATCGATGATTTTCAGAAGAACGAGGCATTCTTCCGGAGCAGAGAGCAGCAGAACGAGAAGGTCCTGGTCTACACCTGTTTGACCCCGGGAGGAAAATGGCTGAACAGGCTCCTCGACCAGGAGCGGTTACGGCAGGTATACTTCGGGTGGGGTGCGGCCCGCTACAGTACGTCCGGTTATCTGCACTGGGGTTTGAATCAATACCTGGTCGCGGATCCGTTCAATCAGAGCGTCGTCCATCATCCGTCTCCCGTCGCCACGCCGAACAACTTCCTGCCGGCCGGAGACAGTCACATCCTCTACCCGGGCACGACGGGCCCGTGGTCTTCGACCAGGTTTGAAGCCTGTCGCATCGGGATCGAGGACTTCGAGCTGCTCCAGATGCTCAAGAAGAAGGATGCCGCGAAAGCATCGGAGCTGATCCGGCAACTCTTCAGAGACTACACCGACTACAGCACCGACGTCTCCGTCTATCGCGCTGCGCGCAAGGCCCTGCTCGACGCGCTGTGATGGCAGCACTTCCCCCTGACGCCTGAACCGCTGCCAGTACTCTAGTGCACGGTCAGCACGCCCTGAAGCCGGACATCCGCCGAGGAGCTGCCGACCAGGATGCTGAATTCGCCCGGCTCGATGACCCGATTCAGGTTCAGATCCAGCATCGCAAGCATCTCCGGCGTGATGGTGAAGGAGAATTGTTTTGCCTCACCTGCCCGGAGATGGACACGCTGAAAACCCTTCAGCGCTGTCACCGGCGTCGCGACGGTGGCGACCAGGTCTCTCAGATACAGCTGCACCACCTCATCGCCGTCGCGTAATCCCGTATTCTTCACTGTGAACTGAACGCGCACCGAATCGCGAGTGCCGATCGACGTCCTGTCGAATGTCAGACCGCTGTAGTCAAATGTGGAATAGCTCAGTCCGAAGCCAAAGGGGAAGAGCGGCTCACCGGGCAGATCGTAGTAGTAGTCCAGACGCCCTGTCGGCTTGTGATTGTAGATGAGCGGTACCTGACCCACAGCTATGGGGAACGTTATCGGAAGACGACCGGCAGGATTGTAGTCGGCGAACAGGACGTCCGCCACCGCGTTTCCGCCTTCTTCTCCGGGGTACCAGACCGCCACGACACCGTCCACCTCATCGAGCCACTGATCCATGGTGACCGCGCTCCCACCCACAAGGACGACGACGACCGGTTTGCCGGTGGCGGCGATTGCCCGTATGAGTTCGGGCTGATGGCCCGGCAGCCCCAGGTATGCCCGGTCCATCGACTCCCCTTCAACGATCCCGACGACAACGACAACTCTCTCGCACTTCGCGGCGGCCTGCACGGCCTGGTCGATCCGGGAACGCCAGTCCTTGTTGATCCCGTAATCCCACAGCAGCCGCAGCCGTCCATTGCCCGTCGTCTCGCGGAATTCGATTCTCAGCGCATACGCCTTGCCCTGAACGACATCCAGCCCCCGGAGACTCCTGGTGTAGGATCGTTTCTCCCATGAATCAATCACCAGCGAATCGTTCACAAAAAGACGGTATCCATCATTTCCCTCGAGTCCGACGCTGAGTTTCCCGCTCGCCGGTGCGACCAGCTCGCCCGCCCATCGGGCGGAGAACCAGGAGCGGGAAATGTCGGGATACGGCGGAAAGAGGGTCCAGTTGAACTGCGGTTCCCTGTCGACACGCTGGTGTGCGGGTGTGCCGGAGAGATCCGTGTTCTTCCAGTAGCTGGCAAGAAGCCCGTTCGTGGTGGTGCCAGTGGCACTGCACCGCAGATACGTGCTCGGAATGACGACCGCTTCCGGCTCTTCCCGCTTGCACCCTTCCGCAAAGACGACGTTCGCCGATGTGCCCAATTTCCCCCGAATCCCGCTGAGGATCGAGACCTTGCGATTTCCCGGTCCGCTGTACCCGCCGAGGCGCATTTCCTCCGCATCCGGGCCGACCACGGCGATGCTCGAGAGCCCCTTGCTCAGCGGCAGGACGCCCTTGCGGTTCTTCAGGAGCACGATGCCTTCCCGGGCAGCCTGCCGTGAAAGCTCCCGATGGCGCGGATGGCCGTTCAACCTGGCTGCCTCGTCCGGATCGGCATACGGGCGCTCGAAGAGCCCCAGCTCGAACTTGGTCCGCAACACCCGTGTCACAGCTTCGTCGATTGCGCGAGGGTCGATGGTCTTGCTTTCGATCGGCTTCTTGAAGAAGAGCGGAAAATGGTCTACGCTCGTCTGCAACACGACGTCCTGCCCGTTCTCGATCGCCTGCCGCATCGATTCCGGGTAATCCGTCGATGTGCGATGGAGGTCGTTCATCCCTCCCACGGACCCTGCGTCGGAGATCACAAACCCCGTGAACCCCCACTCCTTTTTGAGTTTCTTTTTCAGGAGCCACTCATTGGCAGTGCAGGGCCGGCCGTCCAGTGAGTTGTATGATGTCATCACCGATCGCGATCCGCCGGCCGACCAGCATGCCCTGAAGGGCGGAAAATAGGTCTCCTCCAGCATCCGCTCATTCCAGTGTGCGGGATAGCTGTCCCGGCCACCGTCTCCGTGATTCGCGGCGAAATGCTTGGGGGTCGTGACAACCCCCTGTTTCTCAAATTCCCTGACGAACACCGCACCCATCACCGCCGAGAGATACGGATCTTCTCCATACGTCTCCTCCACCCTGCCCCAGCGAACGTCAGTGGCGACATTCACCACCGGAGAGAGGATCTGCCGGATTCCGCGCGCGCGGGTCTCCTGTGCGATAGCATGGGCAACCTGTGACATCAATCCCGGATCCCATGTTGCAGCCAGAGCGATGGATTGCGGGAAGGCCGTCGCTCCTTCCCGCACAAGTCCATGCAGTGCCTCATCGAAAGGAATAATCGGAATGCCGAGCCGGGTTTCCTCCATGAAGAACCGTTGTGCCGCATTGATCTTTTCCGCCGCTGCACGGGCGGTGCCTGAAGAACCATAGCGCAGAAGCTGTTCGGAGACCTTTTCGCTGGAGGCTTTCGTGTCCATCTGCAGGCCGAAAATGCCATGACGATACTTCTCCTTCCCTTCGTCGAGATCTCCGGAGACCATAAACAACTGCCAGAACTTCTCCTCCAGCGTCATGCGCGGGAGAAGATCGTTCACCCGTTGCTCCACCGGGAGCTTCGCATTTTTGTACGGCGGTACCTGGGTTTCCTGCGCGTGGGCGACGACAATCAGGCACACCGGCAGAAACCCCAGACACTTCGCATGAATCTTCATCGCATCACTCCAGAATGTTATGAGGTGTTTCCCCTGCGAATAGTCTCCTTCGACAGGGAGAACAACCCATGCGTGGGGGGTCCTGAGACAACCGGCGCAGCGCTTCCGTATCCATCGGCGCGCCCGCGATCCATCATGACATCCAGACCGTCACATCTGGCACCCCTGCTTCAGAAACGAGTCACAGGGAGGAAGCACATTCTCTGCACTACTCCAGCAACAACGAAAGTGGTTGATACTGCTGAAGATCCACTTCAAATGATCCCGCGATAATCCGGAACATCCTTCCCGGCGATCTTCTCACCTCGCAGAGTACACGCGTGGGCGGAAGTATAACGGGGCGGTTGACGGCAACGTGACTTTGCACGTGCCGGCATTCCCTGTTTGCTCCCACAAACGCAGCAATGTTCCACGCCCATCGGGATTTTTGCCGAACGCCGTGACAAGCACTCCCTTTCTCGACAACGAGATCCCGGAGTTCATCACAGGCAACTTCCCCGCAGGGCCCTCGGCGATGAGGGCTCTGAGAGGAACACGGAGTTCCTCAGAGGGCACAACGACGGAACCGCCATTCTCGAATCTGTCGATGGCCCACACGTACATACGCGCAGACCAGGAGCCCTCAATCCATTCGGTGAAATTGGTGCTCCACTGGTTGTTGTACAGGTTCACGAATACGTTGGCCTTCTGCGGAATGAAGGAGCCCGAATACTTCCACAGGCCGGGCCGGTCCAGGCTCACCCCCGGTGCGTCGGGAGAACAAAGACCAAATCCTTTTCCCGTACCATCAATGACGGCCATGCCGGTATTGAGGAAACCGTAGTCGAAGTTGGAGCCCTTGATGAAATCTGTTGCCGGATTGACGACTGCCCCAAGCCGTCCGAGCTTGAAGACCGGCCGCTGGATATTGAAGGGGAAGCTGATCCATCCCGCTTCAGGCCAGGGCTCCGCCGGCTTGCTGTTGATACTCCAGGTGATCTCGACATACGGCATGTTGCGGTAGAGCCTGATGATACGGGTGACGTCATGGGGCATCCCCCCTTGAGGCGCACAGTGCATCACGGCACCGACCGAGACTCCGTTCTTCGTGAACGTGATCTTCGCACCCGTCCCCTTGATCAAGCAAGAGGGATCATCGGTGAGGTTCGGCCTTCCGAGTTCATCCAGGGACCAGTCCCATCCACCCTTGACATATGCTTTCGTGTATGCCTCGGTGTCTTCTTTGCTGAAGCGCTCATACAGATACTGGCCAAACCCGAATTCGCTTTGCGCGTTCACCATTTCCAGGCCGGTCTGTTTGCTCCGGACAGAGAGGAGCGTTCCGTTCTTCGTGTCAATCGTGCACTTCACAAACTCATTCTCCAGGATACCCGCCTCTTCATCGAGGACGAGACCGCCCTGCTGATCCTCGTTGCTCTCCCCGGCGGGCACGTAGGTGCGATATCCCATCGATGGGACACCCTTCGCCACAAACTGCAGAACGTTACCTGTATTGGCCACGTTGAAGAGGAGACCGGTTTCGACATCTTTGAGCGCCCTCATGGGATGCACACGCGAGTGGGCCTGGATCGACACAACCCCTGTACGCTCCCACGGAAGCGGGTTATAGACGATAACCCGCGACCCCTCACATCGGACAGAGCGCGCCAATTCATCCAGTTGCCGGTGGATCGTAGGCGTGATGATCCGTTCAGCCTGATACACCCTGTCGCTCTTCTCCTTCCACGAATCCTCAATCGGCTTAAACACACCCTTTGCCCGCTCTGTTTTGAACTCCTCCCCATAGCACCAGCGGCCGGAGCGGCCGTGGCTCATGGCCATGCCGAACGTGTGCTCATCGAAGAGCAGGGCACTTTCCATGGCCTCCGACACGATCGCCTCCACACTCATGCTCTTTCCGTTCCAGATGCCGCACAGAGTATTCAGGGCTTCCAGAGCGAAGATTTCTTTCCGCACCGATCGCGACTCTTTCACTTCTTTCGGCATGGACATGTAGCCGTGAATCCAGGTATCGGGCATATCGCCGCGAACCAGAGGGAGTTGGGGGTTCTCCTTCATCAGTGCGTCGTAAAAATCCGAAATCCGTCCGATTTTCAGCCTGGCCTTGGGCGCAAGCGCGTGCGCTTCACTCAACACTTTCTCCACTTCCTCCGGTGACGGTGCGCCGACATTGTCATTTGTATGGATGATCGCCAGCCACGTGGTAAACGGCCAGCCTTCGGGTGGTGTAAGGCTGGTGCCGTAGTATTCCCCCCAATACATCGTGAGCAGGCGCGATCCATCCGGACCCTCCCACCAGAAGAGCAGAGGGACTTCGGGCGACCGGGATGCAGCATTGCAGCCGATATGGAGGATGTTGACACCTGCGTGAGTGAGCAAAGTGGGAATAATCCACGAATGGCTCGGGACATCGGTGAGCTTTGCGTCCCGCGGGAGAGGCAGTCCCTGCTCCCTCGCGATTGTCGAGGAGAACGAGAAGGATCGTGCGAGGTTTTCAAGATCGCTCGCTTCGGTTTCAAACGTGAAGGGCAATGCGTGTACGGCAAACCACCCTTCCGCAATCGCCTTCAGAACCCGGGGTTTCATTGCCGGATCGCACCGCTTCAGTATCTGGCTCATCGGCCACCCCGGAACCGTCCACACGAAGCGCCGGTCGGGGGGCAGCGTTCTGGTGCTCTCCAGCACATCCAATGCGCCCGTGATCATGGATGAGCCGTATTTTTGCAGAATCGCCTCGGCGAAGTCCGTGTAGCCGATGTCGAAATGCGTTTTGAATGCTATGATAATCTCTTTGACGTCCATATTGGGTCGTTTCTCCTGTTCACAGATTGCGGTCGTACTGCACAGCGCAAGAAGAAGGACGATACATGTCCGTGATACAAGCGGAGCTTGCATGGGCATCATGATACTCCACCCTTCTGCGTCTTCGGGCCGGCCGCCATTCTTGCCATGTCTGCGGCAAAGTCACTGCCCTGATACTCACAATAGGCGAACAACAACACGCAGCCCTCCGTCTCACTGTTTCTACTCCACAACGATTTCATCGGCAAAAATGAATGCATCGTTACCTGCCGCGTGGTGCCACGCCGGCAGCTTCCCCGGTGTCTTCGCAATCACCTTCACAAAGCGGGTCTTGAAAGAGCCGAACTCTGCAACAACATCGCGGACAACTGTCCCCTCTTGCTTTGGATCGACCGTGTTGACGACTTCCTGGACAAGTGAATACGCCCCCCCATCTTCCGAAGCCCAGAATTGCACCCGCTCCGGCATCACAATCCACGAGTAGCTCTGCTGCAAGAACCCGATGTATATCTTGTTGATCTCCGTCGGTTTCTCCAGATCGATAACAACCTCGAGATCCTGTCCCTGGAACCCCTGCCAGGCACCGTCGGAAAAGACCTCTGATCCACGGATCCCATCAAGCAGTCCCATCTCGCCTCCGGCCGCGTAGGCAGGATTGTAGAGGCTGTACCGGGCATTTAATTTGTGCAGTTTCCCAATGGCCTTGTGGACCAGAACGTACTTCTCGGCCATGGCATACCCCTGCTCTGTCGACGAAGACCCGGGCTCGAATGAGGGTACTGCGGTCAATCGCAATCGGGCCATCGTACCGTATTGACCGAAGCGTCGGCTCGGCGCCGTCCGTGGTATAGTACATCGGCTGATCGGCAAAGGCGGTTCTCAGCCTGACCTGACGTTTTCCGTCGGCCAGAGCGTTGTCAGGCTCAATAAACACCACCTTATCCAGATCAAGCAGCTGATTCCCCAGGCGGTCATACTTCTCGAGCACGCGGGGAAGCCACCAGGCGCGATTCTCCCTCTCCCAAAGGCCAACATACTCGGCCTTCAGTTCGTGCAGGTCGTGCAGCAGATCGTTCAGAAGCACCTTTGCCCGAACGACATCTTCACGAGATGCAGACTCCATTGCCCGGACAATGGCGATCCGTGCAAGGTTTTTCCTCCCCGTGAACAACACACGTCGCGCTGCCAGGAGAGCGGCGTCAAGCATCTCCCGGTTGCGTGGTACCCGTGCACGTAATGCATACAGATCCCCAACGAAGGTAGCGGCCTCACGGACAAGGTGTTCATTGTTCTTCAGCGCTTCTTCATTGACATTCTCCGGATACATCTCCAGCATGCTGCTCCATACGGCCTGATTGGTGACGAGTCCTCTCACCGGGAGCGTGCGGAGTGAATCGAACAGGAAAAGCGTCCCCATGACGTCCGGAGCCCCGAAGAACAATGCATCGAACGCCCTGTGGAACGACTCTGCGCGTGAGTCCCTCTCCCTGCGTGCGGCATCTCCCGTGAGAGGATGAAGCGGCTTCCAGGAGCACTCCGCTCCCCATGCGAGTCCGTGCCAATTATGGTTGAAGAGGTTCTCTCCATCATCAACCCACACGGTATTCATCACCCCCATCGCTCCGAGCTTTGCCCCGTCACGAACATAGTTGGAAATGTTCACGACCGCCGTGGACATGTCGGGCCAGACCTGGCCCCAGCAGCTGACACCGGGCGCAACCATAAAATCGAAGCCGGTTTCCTTAAAGGGGAGAAGTGCGTCGTCGAAGCTCTCCGCTGCATGGTATCCCCAGGAGATGACCACCAGATCTTTCGGCAATTGCCCGATGATCTGAGGATTACCCGCGGCGATGTCCCCCCACATGAGTATGCGCTTCCCGTACGGCCGGATGATATCCCTGATGCGCGAAATGTGATATGCATACACGCCGGCGGCGCCCATCGAGTCGACCATGCGCTTGCCCGGTCCGTCCCCGAGACCCGTCACCTCGTCACAGTTGATATGGAACAGATTGCTTGGATATGCGGGGATGATCTCCGCATACATATCCTTGAGAAAAGTGTACGTTTCCTCTTGAGCGGGGCTGACGACCCAGGCGTTTTCTCTCAGGCGGTGATAGAACGGACTGGCGAGAATATGCTCCATATGGCCGAACGACTGCGCATTGCCCACCAGCTCAACGTGGTACGTCTTCGCAAATGAGGAGAGTTCGGCAATCTCCTCCGCCGAAATGCCATCCATCGGCGCGATCTCCGGGTGCGATTTCAGCCGGAAGACATGCTCGGTGTACAACGTGAAGAAGTTCTGTTTGAACTCTGCCATCTTTACGACGATCTGTTTCAGGAAAGCCATCGTGGGAATCGGTCCGCGGCTGATATCGTGCATCCAGCCACGGTAGCGAAGTGCCGGCCAATCGGCGATCGTGACACAGGGAATTGCTCTGCCAGATCTATTCGACCGGATCAGTTGTTTGAGGGTCTGTACGCCATAGAACACCCCGGCGCCGGATTTCGCTGCTACGAGAACCCTCGCGGGCGATACGTGAACGATATATCCTTCATTCCCGAGGCTGTCCAACGGGAATGCACCAATAGTCCTGAGGCTTTTCCGCACAAAGCCATCCGTGTCGATCCGGCCGATGACAATGCATTTGCCCTGCACACGCGCCGTCCTCTTTGGACGGAATCCCAGCTCCGCCTCGATCCCCTCCGCGAGTTGAGAAGCAGAAAAGCGATCCTCCGCTTCCTTCGTGTCAGCAATGCAGATGGTGACATCGGGTGACAGTGTGAAGTGACCGGTTGTCCGCTCGACCTTTCGGGGAGTCGGAATCATCATGAGCGATGAATCCGTTGCCGTCGCCGAACGGGACGACTCACTGTCGGGAGATGTTGTTGTGCAGTAACAGACCAAAGGAAGAAGAAGCATCCCGAGAAAGAGGGAGCGTGTTCGAGGCAGTCGCATATGATGCTCCGGGTGAGTAGACTACTTGTTTTCTGCCCGACAGAGCCTGACCTTTACTACTCCTTTGTGCGGGGTCTGCAACGTGACAGGGCGCTCGTAGTTACCCCAGTTCAAGTTGACATAGGTCCATTCGTTGTCGACGAAGAGATGGAGAGATCCGTCTCTCTGTACCGCCGTCCGAGCGGCAAGGGCCCCCTCCGATTCGACCCGAAGACCGCACCCTTTTTGCTGATTCCATAACCCGTACTCAACGATGTTCTCCTTCAATCCTCGGAAATCATGTGGAACGGGCAGCCCGGCCGGCGGCATTCCACCCTCTTTCCGGAAGAGAGAGAAATCCTTCGTGTCCATCGACCACGGCCATTCGGGGGTCTGCCGGTACTGTTCACGTTTCCCGGTTGACACAAACTTCGAGACTTCCCCAACGGATCGGCCGATATGGTCTTCCGGATAGGAGGACCAGAGCGCCTGCCGATTCCAGGAGAGCTTGTCCACACCGGCATTCACGAGAAATCGAATTCCCACTTCCTGACATTTCTCCGGCGGATTCTCGATCTCGTACGACGTGATAATCTCCCCGTCTCCGGTAACGGTCAGGTTGATCTTCACAGCGTACTTCCCGGCATGGCCCCGCAATGCCACTGCAAGTCTTTCGTTGGATGATTGGAAACTCATCGAATCGAGCTTCCACTCCATCCCCGTCACGTCGATCAGAGAATCGACATCCCAGCTTAAGGACGGTCCAGGAACGACAAGGCGAATGAATGGCCCGCCGTCGATAACCTTTTCTCCGGCATAGACTCCCGCTTCAATGAGCCCCGAGGTCCTGCTGAATGTCACTGAAAACTCTTCGCCCCGGGCCACCAGTGTGTCGGGTGTTTCATCTACCCGCAGTTCTTTCACAGGTCGTGCATTGCGCGGCGCCTGAGAAGTGAACGTGAGTACTTCTTCGTCAATCAGTCGCTGATCGGCGTCAAAGAACCGTATATTCAGCCGGTCACCCTGGATGAGCCTTCCGGGTATTTTCAACTCTCCCTGCTGGTGCGGACCGATATTCGGAGACGGAATCACCTCGGATGCCGCACCGGAGACGGAAAGAATACGCATCTCCTCCATGTTGGTGTGATCAAACCGATTATGGAGAGGAAGCAGGAGATCCTTTCCTGCACTGTAGTCGTCGACACGCGTGGTTGGGAGCCTCACCGGGGAATAGGCTTTTCTCGTATGCCAGAACTCAGGTTTCTTTCGCCGCCAGACGTCAACGATTCCCCACTGACCGTATCCGGAACAGGTATCGGGCAGGAGGAACACCTCATCGATCATCCCCCAAATAGCTCCCCCGATACTCTGTTCTGAATCGACGTTGTACTCCCATGCACGTTTGATGCTCTCTCCCCAGGAGTTGCGGATATTCGGATCCTCTTTCAGATCCTGCACACAGTAGCAGGCAACGTGCATCCATTCATCACCGAGAACGGGATAGGCGGCCTTCCTCTCCTCTTCGGAAAGCCGGATGCATCGGTCGTAGGATGGATAGTGATCACTGAAGATGTCGTAACAATACGTGTCTTTGGGGACTGTCTTTGGAAAACTGAACATCACCGGACGTGAAGGATCGACCTTTTTCACATAATCGAACTCCTTCTGGAAGTTGACGCCGTAGGTATTCTCATTGCCAATCGACCAGATGATCACGGACGGGTGGTTCCGGTCCCGGTCGATCATCTCCGCCAGCTGCGACAGGTAGCGTTCTGTGAAGCCGCCATCATTCTGAGAAGAGCCGGCGGCTTTGTACACTCCTTCACGAAACGTACCCACAAAACAGACCGCCGTTTCCTCTTCTACATACACACCGTATTCGTCGCAGTATTCAAGGAATTCTCTGGATGGAGGATAGTGAGAGGTGCGTATGAAATTCACATTCGCTTCCTTCGCAAGGAGGACGTCTTCCCTGTCCTGTTCGGGTGTCGTACTCCGTCCCAGCAGAGGATGGATATCGTGCCGGCAGGCGCCCCGCAACTTGACCGGTTGACCGTTGACATACAGCTGAGTCCCCTTCACACGTATCTGGCGGAAGCCGAACCGCTGCCGGATGATCTCCTCGGTCTTCCCGTTCGCCATGAGTCTCGCTTCCAGCGTATACAGACGCGGATGCTCCGCATCCCATCGGACGGGAGCCTGTATTGGCACCGCAACGGATGCCGAGGTGTGATTTCCAGAGAAGGTGATGGAAGCCGGAGTAATCCGGACACCTTTTCCTGAGGGATCGTTCACAATGAGATCGATGTTGCCCTTCATCGGATGTGAGAGGGCAACCTCCAATCGCAGAACGGCATCACGGTACTGTGCATCAAATCGCGTTTCCAGATAGCACTTTCGAATGTACTTCTCGGGGAGCGCCAGCAATTCCACATTCCGGAGGATCCCCCCGATCGGATGCTTCGCATATCCGCTCCCGAAGGAGATCTCGTCCACCCTGTCAGTGATGCCGACAACCAGGAGCGCAGGTTTCCCCGGTTCAACGAATCGGGTGATATCGCACTCCCATGCGGTGAAGCCGCCATGATGACTGCGCACATACTTGCCGTTCACCCACACGCGGGCATAGCTGTACACGCCATTGAACCGTATGACGATCCGTTTCCCCTTGTAGTCAGCAGGGATGTCAAGCGTTCTCCGGTACGCATATTCCCGATCATGCTCAATCGGGAAACCCTGCATCCGGCATTCGCCGGGGACATGAATCGACTTCCAACCGGTCACGGGCGCATCCTTCAGCCAGAACGTACTCCCCGGGGTCATGGTGAACTGCCATTCGCCATTCAAACTGATGCGGCATTGCCGTACTCCGCGGACTGACTCCGGGAGGACGCACAGGGGGTTGCTTTCAGGAAACAGCTCAAAGAGCGTCAGCGAATCTGCCTTCCGCGCGGCGCCGTGAGAGACCCGTATACCGGACTAACTCCTCGCCGGATGCTGCCCACCGTTCCGGTGCACGAAAGGCAAACGTGCCATCCGTCGTTGTCGATGTTTTGACGGAAGCGAACCCTTTCACTGAAGCCACGATCGAGGCGCCGGCGATCAACCTCCCGGAGTTCAGATCCGAAACCTTCCCGGTCACCGTGCCTTCGAAATCGGTCTTCGCTGACACATTCAATACCGTCAACAAGCGAGGATCATCGGACAGAAGTTCCATTTGCGAGACGACAGCGTTTCTTCCTTGCAGGAGCGTGAACACCACATCAATCTGGCCGTCCGCGTATGTCGTCTTCGGAACATCAATCGTGACAACACGGGGTTCAGAGGTCAGGAGCTTGATCGTATCTGCAATGATCTGATTGTCAATCGTGAGCTGCTGATACCTGATGTTGTTGTCACTCAGGTAGCCAATCCGCAACTTGTACAGCGCTTCTCGTTTCAATCCGGAATAGCGGTAGATCACCTTGCTTCCGTATGACACACTCCGGAAGGGAGAATCTTTGGGAACAAGCGAATAACTGACCTCATTCTCTGTGAAGGTCCAGTTTTGCCCCAAAACCAGATGCCGTTGCTGCCCATCGATGCCGCAATCGTCCGCTGCGACGACGTGATAGTGTTGCTGCGACAGACACACTCCTCCAAGAGCACACCAGAGGAGGTAGGCAACACATTGTGATACAACGGCTTTCTTCATATGCTCACCTTTCTTCGGCATGAAGCGTCTGTCGGTCGCCTGCCCGCCGACGTCCTGCTTCGCAGGACTTAGGCGGGCCTGTCAACGCCTGTCGACGCCTGTTAGCGCCTGTCAAGCGCTTGCGTTGAATGGTGCAGTAGTCAAGTAATCCGATTGCAAGGGGGGAAGCCTGGAAAAGACAGTCAACGCTCCCCACCTAATGCACGACTGCACGATTGAATCTTACGCTCCCCCCTGTTCAGGGCCTCGCCACAACCTTGACGTCCGCGAGTCTCTCTGACGGCGTCACGATCAGGTCTTTCACCTTGCCGTCGACGTACTTCCCTTCGATCGTCGTGTTGTACGGTGCATGCAGCTTGAACTCGACATTCCACTTCCTGGGCCACGCAGGAAGCAAATGCACTTCCCTGCCATCTGCCTGCATCACCATGGCTTGAAGCGTCTTCAGAAGTATCCCCCCATGGTCCTGGTCGGGAATCCAGTCATAGTTGGGTCCCCAGAATGCCGGGAATCGTGAATCCGCGTGCTTGTTTCTTGCACGTCCAACGATATAGTCACGCACTGTGTCAGCGAGACCGAGATATGCCGCGAAGACATCATCCTGTCGCCAGCCGAAGTTTCCTCTATCTTGACGGTAACGAAACGCCTCGAGAGCAAGATCTTTCTTTGGTGTATTGAACGCGATGAGCCGGAAAGGGAAGACAGCATACAACTCGGGGTTTTCAATATTCATCTTCTGTCCAAACTTGGCAGCAGGAGCGAGCATGGTCTTCCCATCGAGGGTGTGTATCGGAAGGTCAGGCAGCTTCTTCTTGAGCTTGCTCCAGAATTCTCTCTGTTCAACCGTTGTGTTCTTTTCAGGGAGCAGTAAAAGGCGGTTCACAACAGCGTGTAAACCTGCCACCTCAGGCATCGGGTTGGTGCTCTCCCAGTATGTCTCCAGGGCCTGGGAGGGATACATCACCAACTTGCCATTCCCATCGGTCTTGTAGTGTTGGTCGAAGAATGTCAGGATCTCACGTGCCGTCGGCAACGTCATCGCCCGGAGAAATGTCTCATCAAGTGTGTATTCATAGTAGTCCAGCATCATCCAGACCAGTTCCGGGCCCGACACCCATTCCCACTTGTGCCACCGGCTTTCCTGGAGCTTGTCAGTTCGCTGCTCGAAGGGAGTCCAGCCGTAGGTCTGACTGAAGATATCTCCCCAGAAAAAGATGCATTCGGGAATGAAGGCCCCATCGTGATTCACATAATGACGTGTCCGGTACCGGAACAGAGGCATGAGGTCTTTACCATACATCCGAAATAGAGGCTCCATCAGGTCAAAATCACCCGATGCGGGCATACTGATATACGGGAGCCTCGTGTTTTGCCACCAATAGCCGGGGCCCCACTGGCGGTAGTCGGCATCACCGGGTCTGTCCGGGTAAGGAACGGTGAAGAGAGAGCCGTTGAATTTGATCGGATACTGCCCGCGACCCGCGCATGCATTGATGAATCGCTGCAGCGCATACGCGCGGCTGACGACATACGTGTCATTCTCCACCGACGAATCGTGTGCGGCGTTCGATGTGACGTGAATCCAGCTTCGATTCCAGAATTCCTGCCACCATCGTTCATGTTCCGTGCGCAGTGTTTCAGACGGCACGAGCTTGTTTTCTGCAATCACGTCGTCAACAGCTTTGAGCCACTCGTGCGGTCTGGCGGGATGTTTGGTGAGCACATAGACGTTGAACAGGTGGCGGGATGAAGACGGCGATCGCACGTGTCGATCATCGATGACCTCAGCATTCTCCGCTGTAACAACAGCACCAAAGGTTCTGTGCAGCAGAGGAGAGGGCCGCTTGAATCCCTGTAGCCCCTGAATCTCCGCTACGAGCTCGGGACCCACCGACTTGACATTGTGATGAAACCAACCGATGCGACGCGACTGATGTGTGAGGACCGAGTCAGGCTCCACAACTATCGACACTTGTTCACCGCTCTCTGTCTTCCGACCGAGCATCACATCACTGGATTCGACAGGACGATATGAAACAGGCGCCGTTCTCCAGAGTTCGACAGAAGCAATACCCCTGACAGGACGTGTGCTGCGAACGTCTACGTGAATGACCGGATGATTGGCATCGACCCAGAGATGCATTTCTATCGCATTCTCGCCTTCACCATATCGGACCCGGAGTGTTGCGGTAGGCAGGTCCAATGTCTGCTGAAAGGAACGTAATGGACGGGATGGACGGGGATCGAGAGACACCCTTACCCGGCCGACTTTCACCAGCCTGCCGTTGTCATCCCAACTATCCGTCTTGCCAATGTAGAAGATCAGATCTCCCGAATCCTCCACCCATGCATTGAGGGCGATATCGCCGTTGCCCAGAGGCATCGATCCGGTATGATCCTTGCTCGGAGAATCCCACACCACATTATAGCGAGACGGTTGGTCGTTCCCCGTCTGTGACGTTTCGACGGATCCACTTCGGTCAGCATTCAAGAGAAGAAGCAGGCTGAGCAGTATCGACACTGTTTTCATCACCGTGCTCTCTCATCTTTGGATGATGGGTTACTCGTGAGACTATCGAAAATGTCTATGTCCCGGCTTGCTGTGGCAGGTGCGCAATATGTTGATAGCCAGGTTGTTCTTTCTGAATCTTCAGGATCGCCGCAATCTCCTTCCATGTGGCCCGGAGACCACGCGGTGTGGGCGGAAGCTCGTGCTTGATTGCGCGGTGCAGCACGGCTAGGTTGTAGCACGGCACCGCAGCATACATATGATGCTCGGTATGGTAGTTCATGTGCCAGTAGAGGAACTCCACCAGAGGATTGACGGTGAACGTCCGGCAACAGAGCCGGAAGTCCGGCACGTTATCTTGGAGACCGATATGTTGCGTGTTGTTGCACAGGAAGAAGAGCCAGCTACCATAAGAAGGAGTGAAGGTTGTCAGGACTGGCAGCAGCCACCATCCAAAGGAGATGGAGACTACCAGGATGATCGCATGACCTGCTATGAGCGTGCGGGCCCAATGAATAACCAGACGTCTCTTGTCGGCGTGGTCGTGGGGAAAGAGCGTGAGCTCCCATTCACCTTCAAATTCCCCGCGCGCGAGACGGATCGTGTTCTTCACGACCTCATATCCACCCTGCACATTGATGAATCCGGTCTGAAAGAACTGTTTCGCCTTCAGCCGTATCGGTAGCACGACTTCAAGATCATCCGGCGGATGCAGGGTATACTGATGGTGTCGCATATGGCTGGTGTAGAAATGCTCGAAATTGTGCCAGCCGAAGAAGGCAAAGACCCTGACAAACACATTGTTGAATGCGTGTGTCCTGAAAACACTCTTGTGCACCAACTCATGCACAGCGTTGATCATGAACGATGCAAGGGTGCCGTGGAGAAACACCATCAACACGACGGCCCACCAGGGCCATCGTACCAAGGCATGCAATGCCAGGCTGCCCGTCAGTGCCATAAGTCCCAGGTGCCCCAGCGTTTGAACAAATCCTCTGGCGTTGCTCCGGGTATTCAGACGCGCTAGCGTGTCCCTGTCAAGCGGTGTGCGATACCATTTGATATGTGCGCCGCTTCCGCTATGAACCATGGAGCCGAACCCTTTTCTTGGCTTCACATGTCATCGATTCCCGACCACCTGCCACGAGGTCTCGCCTGCCGGCAGCTCTCTTCACCGCTGTGCCAACATTACGTCTTGGATCGGGCAGCACGATTTCCAGCTGATTTTGTGTGGTTGGGAAATTGCCGAAAGATAGAGATTACCAGAGCTGGAAGCAAGGATGGCGGCGCCGGGCCGGGGGGATGAGTTCGGTTTGATTTTCCGGTCGCACTCCCCTACCTTGGAGCACAACAACTCCCGATGAACACAAAGGAAGAGTCCCATGAGATCGTGCGTTGTCCCTCTCTGCATATCTATTTTGAGCGCCTCCTTGACGCTCCGGGCACAGGATCGTGAACCATATGTCCGGGAAACCGATCCGCGCGTGGTACAGAAACTCGATGAGTGGCAGGATCTGAAGTTCGGGCTCATGATGACGTGGGGACCGTACAGTCAGTGGGGAGTAGTGGAATCCTGGTCCCTGTGCGCGGAAGATGAGCCGTGGTGCCAGAGAAAAGGGCCCGATTATGTGCAGTACAAGAAAGACTACGAGAATCTAAAGACCACCTTCAACCCGGTGAAATTCGATCCGCAAAAGTGGGCAAGGGCAGCCAGAGAAGCGGGCGTCAAATATGTCGTGGGCATGGCCAAGCACCATGACGGTTTCTGCATGTTCGACACAAGAACCACAGACTACAAGATCACCGACACATTATCCCCTTTCTCCTCAAATCCAAAAGCGAATATCCTCAAGGAGATATTCAGCGCATTCAGAAAAGAAGGAACCTGGATCGGAGTCTACTTTTCAAAGCCGGATTGGCACAGCGAGAACTACTGGTGGCCCTACTTCCCGACTCCCGATCGGAATGCAAACTATGATATCAAGAAGTACCCGGAACGGTGGCAGAAGTTTGTGGACCATACGCACACTCAGATTGACGAATTGATGACGGGCTACGGCCCCATCGATATTCTCTGGCTGGATGGCGGGTGGGTCCAACCCATGACCCGCGACGAGGTAATGGAATACGTCACAAGCCCGGACTACAAATTCAGCCACATCCAGAGTCAGGATATCAACATGCCCGACCTCGTGAGAAAAGCCAGGGCACACCAACCCGGATTGATCGTTGTGGACAGAGCAGTATACGGAAAACATCAGAACTACCTCACGCCGGAGAATGTGGTTCCTGAAAAGATGATGACGTATCCGTGGGAGTCATGCATTACAGCCACGGGAAGCTGGTCATTTACTTTTGGCGATAGTTACAAGACCAGCCGCGAGTTGATACACATGCTGGTGGATATTGTATCGAAAGGCGGGAATCTGCTCTTGAACATTGGCCCCGGTCCGGATGGGACCTGGCAAGACGATGCGTATGACCGTCTTCGGGAGATGGGTGACTGGATGAAGGTCAACGGGGAGGCCATATATGGAACCCGTCCCGTCGCTCCATACAAGGAAGGAAAGGTGTGCCTGACGGGAAAAAAAGATGGAGCAGTATATGCTCTCTATCTTGCTGACGGGCACGAAGAACATCCGCCGTCGAACATCCGGCTGAACACGCTGCAACCTCATGCCAAGGCGATCGTGACCATGCTTGGCACAAAGGGAGAACTGAAGTGGGAGTCGGCCGGGAAGGGGGTTGTCGTGGAAATCCCCCCGTCGGTTCAGAAGAAGGGGCCGTGCAAGTATGCCTGGACAATCAAGATCTCCCATACCGTGCGATAGGTGAAAGAAGATTGGTCGGGGATCTGCCGTTCATCTTCTCCTCATGGACCTCCGGGCGAGCAGCAGCATCACCCCGCCAAATGCAAGCATGGCAAATCCCCACCAGAGGTTGATATTGACCCCTAACGACCGCTCATAGACCGAGGGATCTGATAGCGCTCCGTGGAACACGAGCAACACACCGAGAATACTGAAGAGCAACCCAATAGGCAACCTGATGTCGAGGTGCATCTTCTCTCCCCTCTGTTTACCAGAACACGATATAGAATGCGGCTCCTGCAGCCAGGACTATCCAGCCAAGTGTCGCAGGTTCCTTGTACCAGGGCAGCCCTTCTTCTTTGATTCGCGGTGTGAGGGAATACACCAGACCTCGCAGATCGTCATCCGATTTGCGAAGCCGCGTGAACAACGAAATGGCAATGGTCATGACAAAGCATACCACCCAGGCAAAGATGGCAGTCCAAAAATTCTGTGCCATCTCGCTTGGATACGTATGCACGATCGTTCCGAGCCAGCCACCTTTGATCAACGTCATCGAGCCGACAGGAACCGTGATGCCGTGGTGCAGAGCCGCAGCAAAGGTTCCCAGTACCAGACCGAAAAAAGCACCATGACCCGTGGCTCGCCGCCAGAACATTCCCAGAAGAAACACGGCGAACAACGGCGCGTTGACAAAAGCAAATACCAGCTGTAGAAGGTCCATGATGTTGTTGAATTGGGCCGTGACATACGCCGCTGCCACGCTCAGCGCGATGCCGAACACCGTCGCCATGTGGCCCATGCGGAGATAATGTCCGTCCGGCTGGCCGGGCCGGATATAGCTCTGGTAAATATCATACGTCCATACCGTATTGAACGCCGTGACGTTCCCCGCCATCCCTGACATGAACGAAGCCATCAAAGCGGTCAGACCAAGTCCAAGAACTCCCGACGGGAGATAGTGCCCGAGCATCATCGGTACTGCGAGATCGTAGTCGTAACTCCCATCTTTTGCCGGCAAGGCGAATCCGGTGACCCCGGTCTGATGCGTCAAGGCAATGGCAATCATTCCGGGAAGGATCACCAGGAGAGGGAACATCATTTTGGGAACTGCAGCGATCAGGGGGGTGCGGCGTGCAGCTGACATGGAGCGTGCAGCCATGGCCCGCTGGACAACAAGAAAGTCCGTGCACCAATAACCGAAGCCCAGCACAAAAACGAGTCCGAATGCCATCCCAAACCATTCAACGCCCATCGGGTTACTGCCGGCCTCCCCCATGATACCCCACGTTCTCGTGTACGCGTCGGAATGGAAGCCGTTGGATGTTGCGACATGTGCGAGCCGCGATTGGATTCCGCCCCATCCGCCTGCATCTCTCATTCCGAGATACACCAAAGGAAGAAAGCCGGCAACGATAAGGAAGAACTGAAGAACCTCGTTGTAGATGGCAGATGTCAGTCCTCCCATGAAGATGTATGCCAGCACGATTGCCGCTGAGATGAGAATACAGACGTTGAAGTCCCATCCCAAGAGAATCCCCAGAAGCTTTGCAAGCGCATACATCGAGATCCCGGACGAGAACACCGTCATCACGGCAAACGACAGAGCATTGAAACCCCGCGTCTTCTCGTCAAAACGCAACTTCAGATACTCCGGAACGGACCGCACCTTCGAACCGTAATAGAAGGGCATCATCCATACGCCGACGAACACCATGGCCGGAATGGCCCCCCAGTAGAAGTGGGCCGTCATCAGGCCGTACTTCGCCCCGGAGGCGCCCATCCCGATCACCTCCTGGGCCCCGAGGTTTGCCGAGAGAAAGGCAAGTCCGGTCACCCAGGCGGGGAGCGAACGACCCGAAAGGAAAAAGTCGCTGCTGGTTTTCATCGATGGCTTGAGCGCCCATCCGATGCCGATGACAAAAATGAAATAGACGGACAGAATCGCGTAGTCGATCGCGTTGAGATGAACGCCCTCCATGAAAGCCCTCCCTTGAAGGAATGAGTTTCTTAGTGTCTGGCTTCCATGACGCGCAGCTCTCTTGGGTTCTTCCACATGCCGCGGGTGAAATCCGGGAATGTGACCGGCGCACCGTTCCCGGCAATCGACCGCCCGCTGAGTTCTGTCACGGCGCTGATGACAGCCGCGTCGTACACATCCATGTCGGGTTCGACCCCCTTGCGCAACGCGTTGATCAGCCGGTAATCTTCAATGAAATCCATTCCGCCGTGCCCGGCTCCCTTGCTCTGCTCTTCCAGTTCAACCCAGACCGGATGTCTGAACTCTTTCTTGTATCCTTCGAGCGGCTCCCACGCATCGTTCTTGCTTCTCCCTTCAATGTAGACCTTCGGTTCGGGGTACTTTCTGACAAGCCCCTTCGTCCCCTGCACGAGGATATTCCTGCTGTACGGACGTGGCGAGCTGGTGTCGTGGGTGAGGAGAATCGTCTCACCGTTCATCGTTCGTATCAACGTGGTGACCACATCGCTCAGCACGAAGCGTTCTTTCGCCTGTGGACTTTCCGCTCCAAACGTGTCCACAGCATAGCGATGCAGACCTCGCGTCTTTGTCCCGAAGGACACCAGATAGTCGAAGGAGTTCCCGCGATTGATGTCAAGGCATTGGGCTATCGGTCCCAGGCCGTGGGTAGGGTACAGATCGCCATTCCGTTTCATTGAATGCGCCCGCCGCCAGAGGCCTTCACCGTTCACATCATGCTTCACGGCACGCAGGTCGTGAAGATAGCCGCACTCGGCGTGCAACAACTCCCCGAAGAGACCCTTCTTCACCATGTTCAGAATCATCATCTCGACATCGTCATAGTTGCAGTTCTCCATCATGATGCAGTACTTCCCGGTCTTCTCAGATGTTTCAACGAGCTCCCAGCACTCATCGAGCGTCACGGCGGCAGGGACTTCCGTCGCGGCATGCTTTCCTGCGTTCATCGCCTCCAGACAGACCGGCACATGCCATTCCCAGGGTGTGGCCGTGTAGACAAGGTCGAGATCTTCACGTTGACACAGCCGTTTGAAATCGAGTTCCCCGCTGGAATACCCTTCGGGTTTGGCCTGCCCCGCTTTGACAGCCATTTCCTGGGCACGCGCTGACCTTGCTTTCCACGATATCACACACTGCACGAATCTCGGCGCCCTTAATCTTCAGCAGGTTGCTCACGTGTGCGGTTCCCATCCCTCCCACACCGACGTATCCGATTCGGACGACCTCCATCGGCTTTGCGATTCGCGCAGGCTGGGGAGAGCGGGTAAGCCCCGGAGAACTGCATGCTGCATTGATCATTCCGCCAAGGGCAATTCCCACTCCGGCAAAGGCGCCTTTTTTGATGAAGTCTCTACGATTAACGTGGTCTTCCATTGTCGCGCATCCTCCGTAATGGTTATTCACTCTAGCTCTTCATGCAGCCCAGTTGTTCCCGCAACTCTTTGGCTCTCCTTGCCGGATTCCTGTGCCGCTTGTTCGCACACGCCTCGATATCCTGGACGTCCATGCGCACATGCAGGGCGGTTTGCCACACACCGTCTCCGGTATTTCGATCGTACAGCCCTTTTCATTGTTTAGCCGCTTCAATTCGCCCTTCACGCCCGGCATCGCTGCACTGTCCCCCTTTCCGGGGTTGAATCTGATGCTCTATGCATTCTTCCTCTACAGTGTGGAGAAACCGGTGGTTGATTTGCACATGCCATTTGGCTACTTTGCGGTTGTTGCGAAGATCGATGGATACCACCCCTTCCGGTTGAAGCGTTCTCTGCACCGGACGAGAACTGGTCAAAGGAAACCGCCAATGAATTTTCTGAAGATCCTCACTGCCATTCTCGGCACCATAGTATGCATGGGCTGCTCTGCGAAGGACGAGTCCGGCAGCTACCATCAGAAGATGGTAGCGCACCACGACAATACTGCTGTTGTGTGGACGGAGGCGGCGCCGGGGATTTGGAAGTCCGAAGTCGGTGCACCCGAGTCTGTGAATCTCCTCGATATGGCAGGAATCGTCCCGCGCACGGAGGCGCTGTCACGCAAAACACCCGTTGCGTTCCCTCTGAAGAGCGCGGATATCTCCGCAGTGATGCATGACGGGAAGACCTACCTGCGATTCCCTCTGGAGGATGACGAGCAAATCTACGGCTTGGGATTGCACTTCCAGACTGTTCACCAGCGAGGAAAGATCCTCCGCCTCCATGTCGATCACTACGGCGACCAGGACAACGGCCGCACGCATGCTCCGGTCCCGTTCTATACTTCCAGCAAAGGATATGGCGTACTGATCAATGTGGCACGCTATATCGATGTGTGGATCGGAACGGCTGTACGCAATGACAGTCCGCACCCACCGGAGGTGAGAGATCGCACCACCGATCCGCAATGGTCGTCACAGCCGAAATCCGATGTTGTGGAAATCCTCATCCCCGCAAACGGCGTAGAGGTATACGTCTTCGGCGGCCCTACGCCACTTGACGTTGTCCAGCGATACAATCTCTTCTGTGGAGGAGGTGTCTTGCCCCCGAAATGGGGACTGGGATTCTGGCAGCGCGTGCCGACGGCCTTCTCTGAGTCTGACGTTCGCAGGGAAGTGGAGTCGTTTAAGGAGCACGATTTCCCTCTGGATGTGATCGGTCTGGAGCCGGGATGGCAAAGCAGAGCGTATCCCTGCACGTATGAATGGGACACGTCCCGGTTCCCGCATCCAGATCAGTTCATCCACGACATGGAGAGCAAGGGTGTCCGCCTCAATCTGTGGGTGAATCCCTATGTATCCCCGGAGGCGTCCATCGCCAAATCTCTCGAACCGTACACCGGGTCCCACACGGTATGGTGCGGGACTGTTCCCGACTACACTCTGCCTGAAGCCCGCACGATCCTGTCAGACCATTTCACGAAAAACCACATCAGCCCCGGTGTGAGCGGATACAAGATTGACGAATGCGACGGATATGACTCATGGCTCTGGCCCGATGTCGCCACGTTTCCCTCAGGGCTGAGTGGCGAACAAATGCGACAAACGTATCCCCTTCAGCTTCAACGGATGATTCTGGATCTCTTTCGCGGACAGGGCAGGAGAACGTACGGCCTGGTTCGTGGATCAAACGCCGGCGCAAGTGCGTTTCCGTTTGTCCTCTACTCTGATTACTACAGCCATGCCGGTTTTGTCACGGCGCTCGTCACCAGCAGCTTCTCGGGTGTCTTGTGGACGCCCGAAGTTCGCAGCTCAAAGACCGGAGAAGAATGGGTACGGAGAATGCAATCGAGCTGTTTCTCACCGATGGCCACGATCAACGCCTGGGCGGACGGCACCAAACCCTGGTCATTCCCCGACGTGTTCCCCGCGGTCCGCGAGGCTGCCTACCTGCGGAGCCGCCTGCTTCCGTATCTCTATACCGCCTTCGCCAGATACTCCAGCGAGGGGACCCCACCTTTCCGCGCTCTGGCATTGGAACCATCCCTTGCGCCCGGCAAAAGTGACACCGGCACATATGCACGCGCTGCGCGTCAGGAGATCAAAGACCAGTATATGATGGGGGAATACCTCCTTGTGGCCCCATTGTTCGCGGGTGAGAAACAGCGTAAGGTTCTTCTTCCGCACGGCAAGTGGTACGACTTCTATACCGGCAAGTATATCGGAGAAGCCCAACTTGTTACTGTGGCCGCCGGAGTGGAGAGAATCCCCCTGTTTGTCAAAGATGGCGGCATGATTCCCATGATTCCCCCCCAAAGACAGCTCTCGCAACTCCATGGCGGCCTTCCGCTGGAGATCCGGCATTACGGAACAGCAGAAGGTGCGACGCACATCTATGATGATGACGGATCAAGCTTCGCCTATGAGACCGGAGCGCACACCTGGCTCGAGGCTCGTGCCCTCCGCCAGCCCGATGGGACACTCAAAGGTGTAACGGACGATCCGCCGAAGAGCACGCCATGGTCCTATGGAACGATCACCTGGAAGTGGATGACACGCTAGGAGCATCCACCGTTCACTACTCGACAGTAATCTCGTCGACGAACACCCATGCCTTGCCCCCGGCGCCTTTGTGCCAGGACGGGCACACGCCGATGTTGACTGCACGCACCTTGACGAACCGTGCCGTGGCCCGCTCACATGGTATCACAAACTCCCTGGTGTCCACCCCCTCGTCGCGATCCGGTCCCTCCACGTCAATCTTGCCGATCGTTCTGAAATCTGTACCGTTGTCTGAGACCGCCACCTCGAGCGCCTTGGGAAGGAAGATCCATGAGCCCTGAGCCTTGAGACACCCGACGGTGACCTTGCCGACCGGCTTGGCCGAATGCAGGTCGATCACCGCCTCACAGTCGTCCTGTTCGAATCCGAGCCACGTCCCGTCATGGAAGTCCGCCGTTCCACGGATCCTGTCAATGAGCGAGGGTGCTCCCATGGCAGCGTATGCGGAGCCCGGTTCACGCGCCAACCTGACATCAGCGTCCACCATGCCCTTGAACGTGTTCTCGGGCACCACGAGCGGTGCGACCCCTTGCGCCGGTCCGTCGAGCTCAAGCACCACGACGGCGTCATTTTCATCGACCGGTGTACGCGGCAAGGCGATGACGACCTGATGCTTTTCGATGCGGAATTGCAGCCGGGTGCCGGCCAGCATGTGGACACCTGTGATCGTCCTTTGAGGGATCACCGGCAACCGCAGCTCGTCCTTGGGGAGTGTCAGCAAATGCACATAGATACGATTGTCTTTGCTGGTGGATGCCAACCACGAAGTGGGTTTGAAAGGACCGCCGGCAGTTCCGTATATGCTCTCCCCGTATTGATCCAGCCAACGCCCGATTCCCTTCAACCGGCCGATTTGTCTCTGCTCAATGCGTCCGTCCGGCATCGGACTGATATTGAGCAGCAGATTGCCACCCCCGCCAGCAGTCTTTGCCAGCATCTGGATGCACTCCTTGAGCGATTTCAGCCTGTCGTTGGGCTTCCAGGACCATTGCTGGCATATCGTGATGCACGATTCCCACGGACGTTGATTGTCAAATGCTCCAATCTCCTGTTCAGGAGTTCCGAAATCGCCCGCATACACTTCAGAGGCACTCATCCCTTTTAGACTTGCCCGATGACCTTTGTCGACGCGGTTGTTGATCAACAGAGCGTCGTTCAGCTTCCTGGCGTACGCATACAGACCCATCCCATCTTCGTGTGTCCAGGATTCCTCCCATTGGCCGTCAAACCAGAGGAGATTCGTCTGATAGTCCTTGACCAGTTCTCCGACCTGATTCTTCAGATATGTTCTGTACAGGTTCATGTCGGAGTTATCCACGGGCCGCCTATCGCCGCCGTAACGCGTCGTGTAGTGCGGATGATGCCAGTCAAGAATGGAATAGTACGTGCAGAACATGATCCCCTGACGTGCACATTCATCCGAAAGCTCTCGTAGCACATCTCGATGAAAGGGAGTGGCCATGATGTCATAGTCGGTGTACTTCGAATCCCAAAGGCAGAAGCCATCATGATGCTTCGAGGTGATGACGAGGTACTTCATGCCGGCGGATTTCGCGATACCCACCCACTCCTTTGCGTTGAACAGAACCGGATCAAATTCCCTGTAGAGACTGTCGTAGTCTTCGATCCGTACCTGCGGCCCGCGCGACCAGCCGATTTCTGTGCCGCGAAGAGTCACGGGTCCCCAATGGATAAACATACCGAATCGCATCTCCTTCCACTGCTTCAACGACGCACGGTTCGTTTCGAGGGCAGGATGTGCTTCGCCTCCACCGCCGAGCCGCTGCCCTGAAGAGACCTGGGCGTTGAGTCCCAGGAGCGCAAGGAACAGGATTGTTCTGCACGTCGTCACGGGGTGTTCCTTTCACAATGGATGTTTTCCTTACATTCACTCGAACGGGATTTGTCCGGCACGAAAGCGATTGCGGCCGTAGACATGCCCAGAAAAGGACTGTTCCGGCTTTGCCCGGTCCGATCATGCGCTGAGGTGCTGTTCAAAAAGGCGGACAATCGTCTGTGAACTCGTCGCATCCATCAATTGCTGCCTGAACTCTTCATGCATCAGCTTGCGCGCCAGGCCGGCAATGATTTTCAGATGCTGGTCGCCCTTGGCGGCCGATGAGATGGCGATAAGGATCAGGAAATGCACGGGGTCTTGATCGGGCATTTTCCAGGCCACCGGTGCATCCAGTTTCAGCACGGCAATGGAGTTGACGGTGACGTGCGGCGACTTGCAGTGTGGAATCGCCACGCCGAACCCCATGCCTGTCGGATAGGTTTCTTCACGGGCCCACACCGCATCTTCGACCAGGTCCGGATCGTCAACACGTCCCTCGCCATGCAGAAGGTCGACGAGCTCCCGAATGGCCTCTTCCTTGGACGTGCTTGCCGAGCAGAGGTGAACAAGTCCTCCGGTGATCAGCGCACCTCCCCGCTGCGACGAGGCATATTCCTTCAGGGCACCCTCCACACTCTCCGGGCTCTCCATCTGTACGACGGATGCGACAAGCGCTTCACACTCCGGAACCGCACACCGATGGAGAGCTTCCTTCACAGCGGGAATCAGGGACGGAGCAAGACTGATCTCATCAATCCCAAATCCCAGGAACAGCGGCACTGCGAGGGGATTCCCTCCCATCTCTCCACACAGTCCGACCCATTTCTTGTGCCGGTGTACCTCATCGATGATCTGTTTCAGCAGCCGCAGGAAGGACGGATGAAACGGGGTATAGAGGTGACTGACCTTGGTGTTCGCACGGTCGGCGGCCAGAAAATACTGCGTCAGGTCGTTGGAGCCGATACTGAAGAAATCCACTTCCCGGCTGAGTTGATCGATAAGAAATGCCACGGACGGGATTTCCACCATGATCCCGATGGGAATCTGACGGTTATATGTCGCTCCTTCGGCGTCGAGGCCGCGCATCAACTCCTGGAGTCGTTGCTTGAGCGTGCGCACTTCCTGCACGGAGCACACCATCGGGAACATGACTTTCAGGTTGCCGGATCCGGAAGCCCGCAGGATCGCCCGTAACTGGGCGTTGATGAGCTGTGGATACTCCGCATACAGACGTATCGCCCGGTACCCGAGGAAAGGGTTTTCTTCCGGAGGAAGATGGAGATAGGGAATCGGTTTGTCTCCACCAATATCGAGCGTACGGATGATCACGGGCTTGCCACCCGCACTCTTCGCCACCTGCTCATAGATCCTGTACTGCTCCTCTTCGTCAGGAGGCTCCTTCCTGTCCATGAAGAGCATCTCTGTCCGGAACAATCCAATGCCTTCGGCCCCATGTGCCATTGCCGCAGCGACTTCTTCGGGGGATGCCGCATTCGCCGCGATCTCCAGCCGCTTCCCATCTGCGGAGATTCCCGGCAGACCGGCGAATCGCCGCAGCTTCGTCTTCATGCGTTCCTGCTTGTCGGTCTCCCGGGCGTAGAACCGCGCGGCCTGTGCCGACGGTGTCCGGATCACCAATCCCCGGTCGGCGTCGACAATCACGTCTTCTCCGGGAGGAATTGTCCGATGGATGTCGGGGATACCCGTGATACACGGGATCCCAAACGCCCGGGCAAGAATAACAGTATGTGACGTCATGCCGCCATGGGCGAGCACCAAACCTTTGACATGGCGCTTGTCCAGCGCAATGAGCTGTGAGGGCGCCAGGTTATCCGCAATGCAGATGGCATCTGCAGTGATGTGCACCTGTACCTCAGCGGCGACGGTTCCATACAGTGCCGCAACAAGCTGTGAGGTCACATCCTGGATATCAAGAACACGTTCCTGAAGGTATGTACTACCTGATTGGGCGAGCGTTTCAGCGTAGCGGGATGAAGTCTCGAGAAGTGCTTCTCCGGCAGAGCAGTGCCGCAGGCGAATGGCCTCTTCCACCCTGGCTGCGAAATCGGGATCGCCCGCAATCGACAGATGTGCTTTGAGGATGGCCTGTTCGACTCCCGGTGGTGTCGAGGAGATCTGTTCGCGCATCTTTGCCTGCGCGTCACGCAATGCCCCGTTCGCGCGGGCCACCTCATCGTCGTCCGTTCCCCTCGGCCATCCTCCTGGCGGCGGTTCAAGAGTGCGGCGGCTGAGCACGGCAGCAGGCGCGCGGGCGATTCCTTTGCTCACGGGTGCTCCCGTCTCGACCCGCAGCTGTTCGCCCTTTCAATGCCCGGGGCAAGTCCCGTGGAGCTCCCGGCGCCGCCACCGGGATCACCAGTTCTTCGTCGCAGCCGGGGAACTCCTCCGTCAAGAACCGCTGCATGCCCTCATACGCCGCCTTCTCATCCTCCCCTTCAACAATCAGCGTGCACCGATCACCCTGATGAGTGACTGAAGCCACCAGCGACAGGGTGCTTTTGCTGTTGGCACTTGCACCGGTGTGCCGGTTGACAAAGGTGATGCGGGCCCGGTATGCATTGGCAACATCCTGTAAGCGGCTCGCCGGGCGTGCATGCATCCCGTTCTTCAAGGGAAACACGAAATGAAATTCCAGGGCCATGTCTCACACCTTGCGTGCGCTAGCCGATGTTTGCAAAGATGCGTTCGGGGTTCTTGATCGCATCCTGCACGGACACTTCGAGTTGCTTTGATCCTCACGAACCGTTCGCTGTTCCGGACGGGAATCCCGACCGCGAAAATCACCAGATCGGCGGCATCGATCTCCTCCTGGGAAAGCTCGTTTTCGATCCCCATGGAGCCCTGTGTTTCCACCTTGATCGTGTGTCCGTGCTTTTTGGCGGTCTTCTCGAGCTGTTCCGCGGCCATGTAGGTGTGGGCAATGCCCGTCGGACATGCAGTCACTGCGACAAGCTTCATTGCGTACCTTCCTTTCGTTTCGTTGACGACCATTTCCTGAGTGTGTTGATGATCAGCGCAACCGTCACGGAACCGGCAATGATGGCGATGATGTACATGATGCCGGTTATCGATCACGGGCAGCACGATGGGACCGCCGTGAGGTGCATGATCGCCGACCCCGCCGAGCATGGCGATGACGGCGCCGACCATCGAGCCGGTCATGATGGTCGGGATGACGCGCACGGGATCGGCTGCTGCAAACGGAATCGCACCTTCCGTAATCCCTATCATCCCCATCGCCAATCCCGCGTAGCCGGCCTCTCGTTCCTCGTCCGACCAGAGATGCCGGCCCAGCACAGTCGCCAGCCCGAGTCCGATCGGCGGAATGCAGATTGCCGCAGCACACGCACCCATGACGGCGAAATTTCCCTCCTTGATCATTGCGGCGCCAAAGAAGAAGGCAACCTTGTTCATGGGTCCGCCCATGTCGAAGGCGATCATTGCTCCCAGAATCAGGGCCAGGATCACGCTGTTCCCTGTTCCCATACTCCTGAGCCAATCCGTGAGGAGGGTCATCAGGTCTTTGATCGGGGCTCCGACGACTTTGTACATAATGAATCCCACGATCAGCGAGGAGATAACGGGTATCACCAGAATGGGCATCACCGGCCTCAGGTAGGGAGGCAGTTTGATCTTCTTGATATACAGGACGACGAAGCCCGCCATGAGGCCCGCGACAACCCCCCCGAGGAAGCCTGCACCGACCTGGTTCGCAATATACCCTCCGACAAAACCCGCGACCAGCCCCGGTCGATCGGCAATCCCGAAAGCGATGTACCCGCCCAGGACGGGAACGAGGAACGAGAAGGCCGCGCTCCCGATGTCGAGAACCAACTTCAGGAAGGGGGAGCCTGAGAAATCAGGCCCTGCCGACGTCATCGGCACAAACGCAATTGCGGTGGCAATCATGATGCCCCCGCATGCGACGAACGGGATGGCATAGGAAACACCCGAGAGCAGGTATTTCTTCGTTTGATCCAACGCCTTTGCCATTACGCTCCTCCTGTGATATGAGAACGCTTTTGTGGGATTTCTGCGCCGCCTGCGGCCGCAGCGGACACGCCGGGTCCGCTGGCCACGGCAGGTTCATTGTTCATTCAGAATCGCGCGCCCGGTGAGGTTCAGCGTCGCCGGACCCAGGATGCCCGACGTGATCACACCCCGGTACCGTGTCGGAATACTCGCGTAGTGATTGGAGGCAGTATTATAGACAAGCACTTCGATCGAGTTGTCCCCTTTGCGCACGGACTTCGAGAGATCATAGACCCAGGGGGGTGACACCCGAAGCCCGACGTTGATTCCATTCACCCAGACTTCGGCTGTTGAAACGACGGACCCCAGATCGAGCTCCACCTTCTGTTTCGCCTCATCCGCGCTCAGGCGTACCGACTTGCGGTACCGCGCTCCGCCCGAGTACGCATAGAGGGCGTCGTTCCTGGACCAATCTCCGATCTCGGCAAGCCCTTTCTCACACTCCAGACGTAACGGGTCGGGGATGGCGGCTCCCCCGTAGTATCCGCGTTTCTGTTGAATGCGTATGACGACCTCGACGGCATGCGGTATGACCTTGTCGAGGTCGACCGAGTAGTCCGCCGCACCGTCATCCCTGATCCCTCCCTTCGTTACACGCACGCGCTCGCCGCCGGCAGTAACATCGATGTCACCATGCGCAGCGAATCGCATTCGTTTCATGCCGGGTGCCGACCTGAAAGCGTACCACCCCTCGGGGGTCTTCTCCCTGAACCTCGTATCGAAAGGAAGAACTGACGCATCGCCATACCACCGCATTGCCAACGGCTTCCCGGCGTACTTCTGGTCCTGCAGGCGCCCGGGTGTGGTGGGACCATCCGCTCCGCGCACAACGAAGTACGTGACGCATGGTCTGTCATACCAGAGCAGGAGTGTATTCAGACCGGCGTTCAACCGAACACTCTGTGCGGCCGTATCGACAGGAGCCCCGTTGACTCGTATCGCTGCGGGACGGACACGCCCCTGCTCGATGGTATACGTTCCTTCCGCGGGAGCAACCAGGCCCGTGAACAGACAGTAGTACCTTCCCCCTTCCTCGGCTTCCCGGACTATACGTCGTCCATCCCCAGGTCATTTTGCCCAGCCGGATGAACTCATCGTGAACCTTCTCTTTGAGGCCGTGATACCCCTGATGCCCGGGATCCCCCTCCACGCCCCAGCGCCAGGAGAAGTTGTACGGCTGCCATGAATACGTCCCACCGTTCCATTTCACGGGGACATCGGGGTCAAACGCCTGTGCCTGTGGAAGCGCATCGTCTGCGATGATCCCGGGAAGCGGCCCGAGCTTCCAGAACTGCGCGCCATACGAGCAGGACACGGTATCCGCTTGTTTCCCGCCGGAAAAGCTCAGGGCCGGGGTGACAGACGCAAATGACTCACTGTACGCAAAACGGCGAACCTCGGGGCCGATCAGCTCCGGCGTCGGCGGCCAGTGATAGTCGCCCCACCGGTTGTCCAGGACGGGCTGGACCTCAAACTCCCACTCTCCCGTCAGCGGTTTCGTCGTCCGGCCGGATGAGACGTCTCCGGCAAGGCGATGGATCGTCCCCCCGTACCGTACTGTTGCCTCCACGCGACCGGCCGTGGTGCTCTCACCCCACAGCATCACCTTCCCCCCAACCATCGTCACAGAGTCGATTGCGGACAGCGTCGAGGTTTCCACGATCGCATCGTTCTCCCCGGGACCAAACACGATCAACTGAACTTCGCGCTGCGACAGGGGCAGCCGTACGATTGTCCCCTCGCCCGCAGGACGCACCGTGTACAATGGACGGCGCTCGCCGGTCCATGGATTCCACACGTTCACCTTCCCCTTGCTCCGGAAGAAGCACTCGGTACCCGCGGGGAGGTTGTAGACGGCGTAGATATCGTTGCCCGCAACTCGTCTATGCATCACCCTGGGCAGCGTTCTCGGCGCGTCTGCCGGATACGACACCACCGAAAAGTCACGGGAGAATAGCCCGTCCACCAGACGGCTGAGGCTGTCGTTGTGGCTGCATTGATACAGAGCGCCCCCCCGGCTGTTTGACCGCAGGGGCGTGAGTTCCTGCCCGGACTGACTTCGCATCGCCAAACAAGCTCGCACGGATGGCGTCGAACTCCCTGTTCCCTCTCCCTTTCTCGCTGACTTCGGGAACGCTTCCGATATTCACCACCGTGCCTCCCGATGCAACCAGCTCACGGGCTCTCTTCAGCGATGCGAAGCGGATGGCTTTCATCGAGGGGATGACCAGCACCCTGTACTCCTCGCCCGACACCGCAATTTTGCCGTCCTGGATTGTCGATCGCGCCAGCGACTCATAGTCCATGAAGTCGAAATCGATTCCGGCGTTGTACAATGTTTCACCCGCGGCAAACGCGGCGGTGACCGCTTCCTGTCCTGCTGTTCCTGCGACGACCGGCTCAACCGGATACAGGATGGCGACGTCGCACCGGTGGTGGCCTTGCGAAAGAATGTAGCTGAGTCGCTGCACGGTGTACAGGAACGGATCGATATGCTGCCAGTACGGCATGCGGAAGTGATTGCACGGCGGCGCCCACTCCCACCAGCCGCCGTGCGTCGAGTAGTAGAGGCCGTGCAATGTCAGGAGGTTCTGCCCCATCACGAAGTTGCCGAACGTCGCATCGGCAAGATCGGCCGAGCTTGTCCCCCACCCGCTGCTGTGAAAGCCTTCAAGCCATACGCGCGGCCGCCGGTACAGATGCGCAATGGACGAGGCCACCTTGTTCTTGACGATATCCTGCTCCAACCGGGGTTGATCACAACCCGGCCCCTGATTCCACCGCTGCGTGCGGAAGTAGTCGCCGAACTCGGCCACATCTTTCCCCCGCCCTCCGTGGTCACAGCCAAAGGTCATGCCGCGATCCTCGTGCCACTGGTAGAGGGGGCGGAAGAAGTGCTCTTCGCTCAGCGCCACCATAACGTCGTTGTAGTCGAGACGGATCCTGGGGGTCTCGGGTCCCGTGTCGACGAACAGTGCGGGGAGATGCGGCCGGATGTCGTACCCCTTCCGCTTCGAAAACTCGCGGGCGAAGGCATCGTTCCAGATCGGGTACTGCAGGCGGAACGAGAGCTCATCGGAGAAGAAATAGTTGATCCCCTTCCCCGCCTCACCGGGAAATCGCCGGGCAAACCGCCCGAAAAACTTGTCGATGTAGGCTTTCCCGGAGACCGCATGCATCGGGTCAAGCGAAGGCACGATGCGCTCCGCCCACACGCACGACACCATCCATGACCCGTCAGGCGCCTTCCATGTCAGTTCACGATTCTTTGCATACCGCAAAAGGTCGATCCTTGTCCCCGCAACAGGAACGGAATCCTTCCCGACTTTGTGAGCGCTGATCGAGAGCGGCTCGCCGGGGAGCTGCAAGGTCAACGGCGCGGGGCCCGAGACGAAGTGCTTATCGAACCTCAGCTCCGATCCATTCATCTCAGGATGGTCCGCGAGTGCTTCGTCCACATAGGATCCCTGTCCGATTCCGAGGGTATAATCGCTGAGGCTGACCGACATGCCCCGCTGTTTCGCTTCCTTCATGAACCAGCCGAACAGCTCCCACCACTCCTCCGAAAAGAGTTTCGGCTGACTCGGCATGCTCAATCCCCAGATCAACCCGCCGGAATCGGTGTGGGCGTAGTTCACCTGAAGCCCTATGACACCCTTCCCCTGCAGTTGATCAAGCTGCCACCGGATGCGTTCCCGCGTCAGGGTGTCTCCGACCCACCAGTAGAAGGCCACCTCGCCGTATCCATGAGGAGGATTCTTGAAGTTCGCATACACCGTGTCGATTGACAGACCCGGACGGTGAGCTGGTCTTCTTCTGAGGATCCGCATGCTGTGATCCTGCCGCCAGCGGAAGGAGACAGAACAAGAGAACGGCCAATTGCCCGACGGGATGCATACCAATCAACCTTTCTGGACTCCTTCACTTTTCTGAACGGCAGCGCTTGTCCGGACTACTGCGCTTCTCCGGATTACCGCACCTCGATCTCATCCGCAAAGAGCCACGTCCTGCCGCCCGCGCCGGGATGCCAGGAAGGGCATGTCCCCATGTTCCGGCCAACAACGCGGACGAACCGCGCGGCCACAGGTCCGAACGCGGCAGTCACATCCCTGACACCGGGAATCGGATTCGGCCGGGGGGCATCGATCGTCGTGGACCACACGGTCTCGAAACGCCTGCCATCCGCGGAGAGGGCTACCGAAACTTCCCTCGGGAGGAAGATCCACGAAAACTGATTCTCCAGCAGCCCGCACGAGACATGCTGCACCGTCTTGACCTTCTGCAGATCGATCACAACATCCAGATCGGTGCCCTCAAATCCCTGCCATGATCCGTCAGCGAAATCGAGAGATCCGCGTTTCCCATCGATGAGCGCGTCGGCACGACCGCCGGCATAGCGGCTGTCGGGGGGTTGGGCGATTTTCAAGGATGCCCCGATGGCGAGGTGATCGTGCTGCCTCTCGCACGACCTGCCGCCGGCCGGGAGGTCGGACGCCCGACCCTCTGGCGCCGGTCAGGCGGTCGCCGAGCTCTTTTCGCGCCTCCTCACCCGCCTGCGATAGCCTTGCGACGATGTCAGGATGCTGGTCGGCGACATTCGTCTGCTCGCCGATGTCAGACACAAGGTTGTACAGCTCCAGACCGACGCGTCGCATGCCCGTTCGCCCCGGGAACCCGTCCTTTCCCGGCTCCAGACCTTCATACGTTTGAGAGAGGTGCGGGAAATAGAGTTTCCAGTCTCCCTGGCGTACACCGCGCAACCCGGCGTCGTAGTAGAAGGCGAGCTCTTTGCGTGGCTCGGCATCCTTGTCGCCACGCAACAGGGGGAGGACGCTGACACCGTCGATCTTCTTTTCGGGGAGGGGTGCTCCGGTCACAGCGCAGATTGTGGGAAGAATGTCGATTGTCCCCGCGATGTTCCGGCACACCGCGCCCGCCTCGATCTGGCCGGGCCAGCGCATGATGCAGGGCACCCTTGCTCCCCCCTCGAATGCAGTTCCCTTCCCTTCCCGCAAGGGCAGCGCCGATCCGGCATGATTGCCCATGTTCAGCCAGGGCCCGTTGTCGCTGGTGTAGATGACGAGCGTGTTGTCGTCCAGGTTGTTCCGCTTCAGCGCATTCATCACCTCGCCGACCGACCAGTCGACCTCCATCATCACGTCTCCGTACATCCCCTGCTCGCTCTTCCCGCGGAACTTCTCTGAAACGCCGAGCGGCACGTGCACCATGCTGTGCGCAAGATAGAGAAAGAACGGACGATTCCGGTGGCGGCTGATGAAGTCTACTGCCTTTTCCGTATAGCGCGTGGTCAGCGCCGACTGATCATCGAGAGATCGAATCTCCTCGATGGTCTCATTCCCCTCGATGAGGGGCAGCGGAGGATAGAACGCTTTCCATCCTTCACGGGCGGGCTTTCCATCGAAGCCGATCGGCCACATGTCGTTGGAATAGGGCAACCCGAAGTATTCATCGAAGCCTTGCTTGAGGGGGAGGAACTCCGGTAGATGGCCGAGATGCCATTTCCCGATGATCCCCGTGGCATACCCCCGCGCCTTGAGGAGATCGGCAATGGTCTCTTCTTCCGGATTCAACCCGTGCTGTGCCCAGGGGTTCAACGCCCCGCCGATTCCAACGCGCTCAGCGTAGCATCCCGTCAGGAGCGACGCACGGGAGGCGCTGCATACGGCGTGGCTGACGTAGAAGTCGGTAAAACGCATCCCTTCACTCTGCCAGCCGGTCAATGTTGGGGGTCCGGAATCCCCGCGCGCCATAGCATCCAAGATCGGCATATCCCTGGTCATCGATATTGATGAGGACAACGTTGGGCAACGGCCTGGGCGGAGTTGAACAGGACCACCAGACGGAGCAGCTGCCCACCGCAGCGGCGAACACACGGAGCCACGCGCTCCTGATGAAGGAGCTGACGGCCCATCGGTTGCGATGTCATGGTCGAATACAGGTCATTCAACAGTGATCTCGTCACAGAACGTCCATGGCTTGCCACCTGCGCCGGCGTGCCAGGGAGGACAGACGCCGATGCTCGAGGCACGAATCCTCACGAACCGCGCCTTCACGTCCTTCAATTGATGGCCGAACTCCATCGTGCTCAGATCCTGATGCTTCTCCGCAACGGGGTGATCCGATATGCCGACAGGGACAAACGTCACGCCGTCACTGGATACGGCATATTCGACAGAGCGGGGGTAGAAGATCCACATCGGGGTATCCTGCAAGAATCGCGCTCTCACGCGGCTGATCTGCATGACCCGGCCGAGGTCAACGACAGCTTCCAGATCGGTCCCCTCGTACCCCTGCCAGAATCCGTCCTTGTAGTCCTGGCTCCCTTTGAGACCATCCACGAGCCCGTGGGCGCCTCCGCCGGGGTAGCGATCACTGAACGGGTGAGTGAGGGTGATGGCCTTGCCGGTCGACAGCGACGGATAGACCTCCACACGAGCGACGGCATCAGACGCAATGCCTTTCCTGAACGCCCGTGCCGCGACAGCCGTCGGCTTGCTGAACGAGAGTTCCCCCCCGTATCGCTCCGACTGCGCCGTTGGGACGCTGCCATCCGTCGTGTAATAGACGGAGACACCTGATCCTTTGGTCACCATTTCGAGTACGCATGACCGGCGTGCCGCGTCGTACCTCCCTTTGATGGAAATACTCGGAACGGCGAGCTGGTCCAGAATGGGTGTCTGAATCGCCTGCAGTTGATCCTGGTTTTCCTGCAGCAACTCCAGGACGACGACTTCATTCCGGCCTTTCCTCAGCCATGGGCCGGGGACGTACAACGTCTGCTGCGGCCCGACGTACCAGTAGCGCCCGATACTGCGACCGTTGAGCCAGACGCACCCCTTCCCCCAATTGCTCATATCGAGGTAGGTGTCGGCAGTATCGTCAAGGGAAAACGTCCCGCGGCGGACCACGGGACCGCTGTGCCCGCCCGTTTTGCTGAATGTCACGCCCGAGATATCATTGAAAGGAAACCCGTACATCGTCCACCCCTTCAGTTCCCGACCATTGAGCGTCACCCGCTCCGTAATCCCCTTCCTGTTGTCGTTGAGGTAAGGGCCGTAGTTGATGCGTCCGAGATTCTCGACGAAGAGATCCAGCGTGACGTCACCGGCCGGAATATCGACACCCACGGAGTCCTGATTGAGCCGGCGGTCGAGGACGGCAACCCTTTTGCCGTTGACGAAGACGAGAGCATAGTCCCTGAGGCGCTCAATCTGCAGAGTCCCCTTCTGCGGGCCCTCCAGCCGGGTATGATAGAGCACGTACCCGTACCCCTGGTGCAGATCTTCAAACGACAACGGACGGTCCGATACCACCGGCGCGGGAAGGTTCGCAAACAGGCCGGCGGACTCCTCGAGCATGAAGCGAGGCACGGCGATTGTCCTCTTGGGGGCGGGGACCGGCGGAAGCGTCTGGCCCGGCGGCAGATGCTTCTGGATCACCTCTCTGAACGCCATGAATTTGGGTGTGGCATTCCCCGCTTCGTCGATCGGCGCATCATAGTCGTAGCTGGTGATCTGGGGAGAATACGGCATGGTCTTGTCGAAGTTGGCTCCGTTCATGAAGCCGCGCGACGTCCCGCCATGAGCCATATACATGTTGATGGAAACCCCGTTCGCGAGCACCTCGTCGAGTTTCTTCACGTAGGCCTCTGCCGGCACCACATGGTGCGCCACTCCCCATGTGTCAAACCATGCGGGATACCACTCGGCGATGAAGTAGGGTCCGGCACCGTTGTTGTGCGTGTTGATCAGCTCCTTGACAAGCTTCACATCGTCCAGGCCGTTGACAGCGGGGAGCAGGCCGGGGAGATACCCGGCGGGCATCTGCGTGGGACCGTCGCAGGTGTACAACTCCACGTCAAAACCGGACTCTCTGATGATATTCTTGTTGAGCGTCAGGTACTCCTTGTCGCTGTCGTACGAACCGTACTCATTCTCGAGCTGGACCATGATGATGTTGCCGCCGCGGGTGATCTGGAGAGGGGCCAGCTGTTTTCCCAGTTCCTTGAAATACCGTCTGCTCAGCTCCAGGAACCGGGGGTCCCTGCTCCGAACCTTCATATCCTTCTCGTTGATCAACCACCACGGATATCCTCCGAACTCCCATTCTGCACATGCATAGGGACTTGGACGAACAATGATCCAGAGGCCTTCTTCCTGGGCGATTTTCACGAATTGTGCCACATCAGCGTTGCCGGCGAAGTCGAACTTCCCTTTCTCCGGCTCGTGGTAGTTCCAGAAAATATAGGTGGCAATGGTGTTCAAGCCCATGGCCCTGGCCATTCTCAATCGATCGCGCCAGTACTCCCGGGGAATGCGGGCGAAGTGCATCTCCCCGCTGATCAGGACGATCGGCTTCCCGTCGAGCAGGAAACTGTTGTTTCCGAACCCGAACGTGTGCACCCGGTCCTGCGCACAGGAAAGGATGCAGAACGGGAAGAGTATGAGACAGAGAAAGGACAGTTGCTTCATCATTAACCTCCGCGCAGGTTTCTTACCGGCAGGAAACTTCACGGGACCGGGGCAATGGTCGCCAGCATCGTGCAATAACTTCTCCGGAAGCCACATTAGTTTACGATGATCTCGTCGATGAAGAGCCAGGCATCTCCGCCCCGGCCGGGATGCCACGGCGGGCACTGACCGATGTTTCCTGCTTTCACGCGCACAAACCGGGCAGGGGTCCTGAACAAGGTTTTCCCAAATGACTTCCTGGTGGAAACGGCCGTCGAATCGGACATATCGTTAGGCACTGTGGCTGCTATGTGAAAGGATTCGCCGTCCAGAGAGAGTGAGTATTCGACATTTCTGGGGAAAAAGATCCATGAGCGTTGGTCCTGGAGAAACCCGGATCGGATTTCGTGGAGATCCAGAGTGTCCCCCAGATCGATCGTCACCTCGAGATCGTTCTTCTCGAATCCTTGCCATAATCCATCTCTGAAGTCCGCTGTGCCCGTCAGGCCATCCACGAGGCCGTACCTTCCTCCCCCGGCGTATTTCGCACTGGCGGGAGCGGCATAGGTGACGGCCCGCCCGAGCGCCAGGTGCCTCAAAAAATCGCGACGGGCGATGAAGGACGAACCCACCCCGCCTCTAAAGGCCCGTGCGTTGATGCTTCCGGAGCGTGTCAGCGTCACCGCGTGGCTGAACAGGGGTGAAGACGCTGCCGGCTCAGAACCGTCGAGCGTGTATCGGACTTCCATGTCCGGCGCATCCGGGGCCGCTTCCAGGACAACACCCTTCCGCGCTGAATCGTACGTCGTGGTAACAGAGACAGTCGCCGTGACAATGGGCCAGTCGTCTGTCCTGAACGACGAGGCCGGGAGTCCGGCGCGGTTGAAGAGACGGGATTCCGACGTATTGGTGAACGCGAAGCGAACTGCCACGGGATCCGCCACTTTCCGGAGAGAGACAAGCAGTGTAGCACCTTCAATCGCTGCCTCGGCGTCAACAAATGCGCGGTCCGGGCCGGCTATCACGAACCCGTCAACCTTTTGCCCATGAGCCACAAGCCCGCTCCCGGCATGATCGAAAAATACCCTGATGGCATTTCCCTCTCGTTTCATCGACCGGTACAGAGGCCCTGAGAACGCGGATATGTTGCGGCCATAGGTATGGGCAAACGCCCAGAGTGCCAGTCGCCGTCCGACTTCCTGCTTGTTCTTTGGATGGATATCATTGACATCGCCGATATCCAGCGTGACAACCATTCCGGTATTCGGCACGTCATAGTCTTCAGCTGCGCTTCGCGAAGCAACGCACCGGAGAGTGGTTCGAGGTAGCTGAACGGCGCAATCTGGACGTAGTAGAACGGAAAGCTCCCGAGATTCCAGTCTTTTCGCCAGCCGGCGATGAGCGTGCTCATGAGTGTGCGATACAACTGTGCGTCATTCCTGTTCGATTCACCCTGATACCAGATGACTCCTTTGATGGAATAGTTGGCCAGCGGATGAATCATTGCGTTGTAGAGGATCCCCGGGGTTGCACGGAACGACTCGATCGTGTTCGGACCGGTCAGGTAGAACGCGAGATCGTTGTTCGCTTCGATATCTTCACGTCGCGTCCATGCTTCGGCCGGTGTGCCGCCCCAACTGGACGAGATCAGTCCGATGGGCACCCTGAGCGTTCTATGGAGTTCCCGCCCGAAGAAATACGCCGTTGCGCTGAAGTTTTCTACAACCTCCGGTCCGGCGACAAGCCAGGCACCCCCGCATGTGTCAAGCGGAATACCGGACGTATCCCTGGCAACGGTGAAGAGACGGAGGGAAGCGTAGTCGTTCTTCAGCAAATCCTCTTTGTCGGGGTTGTAGGAGCCTGCCCATCCGCCAAGATTCTTTATGGTGAATTCCATGTTGGACTGGCCCGAACAGACCCAGACTTCGCCGAGCATGACATTCGTCAGGACAATCCGGTTCTTCCCTTCTATCGTCATCGCGTACGGTCCGCCGGCCTTTGTCGTTCCGAGCCGCACCCGCCACTTCCCGTCGCTGCCGGCAACAGCGGACACAGGCGTCTTCGACCATCCGGCGCTGACCCGGACGGTTTCCCCGGGATCCGCCCAGCCCCAGACGTTGACACTGCTCTGCTGTTGCAGCACCATATTGTCGCCGAGAACCGGGGGTAGCCTGACAGCGGCATATGCGCCGGCACTGAGCGACAGGGACCAGACCACGGACAGACAGGGAAGGAGGGTTCTCGTAATCATCTCATTCGTTCTCCGCCGGCGGCGAACCGGGAGACGTCGGCTCAGTAGCTGCGTCATTCTACAACGATCTCATCGACAAACAACCACGCTTTGTTCCCGGCCCCGTCGTGCCATGGAGGGCAGGTGCCGACATTCCGGGCAACCACCCTGACATACCGTGCTTTGATCTCCCCGGCGGGGAAGATGCAGTCTTTGACGAGGACTTCCGCCGTCTGCTTCACGGGATAGGTCGCGTCGGGGAGCGCTTTCCACGTCGTGCCGTCGACGGACACCGAACACGAGACCCGGGAAGGGAGAAAGACCCACGAACCCTGCTGCTGGAGGAATCCGGCCGTGACGTTCCTGATCGGCTGCGTTTCCCCGAGATCCAGCGTCGCTGTCATGTCATCCGCTTCAAAGCCCAGCCATTTTCCGTCGTCGAATCCGGCCGAGGCGCGGTGGCCGTCTGTCACCGTCGCGTCCCCATGACCCTGGTATTTGGGGCTGTACCGCTTCCCGAATGTAATTCCCTGCACATGCCTGCACCTGAGGAACCGGGCTCTGGATGCTTCGATGCCCGGCTCGCCATCAACGGCCGGCAGTGCCGTGACTGTCGTCGAGCGCGTGAGCACAATCGGAGACATATATCGCGCGGACTGAAGTGTCGGAGTTGTGCCGTCGAGCGTATAGTACACCGTCACACCTGCAACGTCAGAAGAAAGCCGAACGGTCACAGAGTCCTCGAAACCTCCCCCGTTCGGGTCCACCGTCACGCGTGGTGGGGCCTTGTACACGCCAAAGGAGGCCAGCGCAGGACTTGTTCGCGATTCGTCAATGACCAGTCGAAGCTTTGCCGCGGTGACTGCGGGAAACCGGAGCAGCCGCTTGTGGCCTATCGTTGTCCCCTGCGCCACCAGCGTCCATTGCGCGCCATTCCACGAATCAATGTGAAACCGTTCGACGCGTTGACCCGCGCGAATGTATTCCTGAAGCATTGCACGATCGAAGGTCTGTTCCGCGGGAAGAACGCACTCCAGCGTTGCCGTTGAAACCCCTTCATCCGTCGTCCAGTATGTGCCGCCGTCGTTGTCGACCGCAAATGCGGCCGTGTGTCCGGCCCGCTCATTTGACGCCTTCACCGCCGCACCCAGGACAAGATTTGATGCAAATGTCCGGTCGAGGATCTTTCGCATCCCCATCAAGCTCTTGATGTCATTGTCGTGAATTCGCCCGCGCTTATCGGGAGGAATGTTCAGGAGCAGGACACTGTTTCTGCCGACCGAGCTGTAGTAGATGTCCACAAGCTTCTCCGGCGTCTTGACATGATTGTCCTGTTCCGCATGATAAAACCACCCCGGGCGGATCGACACGTCCGTCTCCGAGGGGTACCAGACGAGCGCCTTTGCATTCTTGATCTTCTCCCTGCTGCCAAGGTCTTCGGCCATCATATCCCCCGGGACGAATGCGCCGTCCACGGGGTTCTGTTGAGAGCCGGCGGCGATCGCGTCAAGGTTTTGCGCGACGTCGGGCAGGACGCTCCACTCGGTTTCTCTCCCGTATCCTGATTCGGTACCGACCCAACGGACATCGGGTCCCATAATCGCAATGACGGCATTCGGTTGCAGTTCCCGGATCAGCCTGTAGTACGAAGCCCAGTCATAGACCTGCGTCTTGCCGTTCGGTCCTTCGCCGCAGGCTCCGTCGAACCAGACTTCGGCATACCTCACCGTAGTTGCTGAGAAGTTCACGAAGCTGGTTGCGGAAGTGCTCATTGTATTTCGGCGAATCACCGTAGGTCCGCTCATGCCGGTCCCACGGGGAGAGATAGACGCCGAATTTCAATCCAGACTCCCTGCATGCCGATGCGACCTCGCCGACGACATCCCCTCTTCCACCGCGCCAGGGAGCGTTCTTCACGCTATGCTCGGTGTATTTGCTGGGCCAGAGGCACAAGCCATCATGGTGTTTGGCGGTGACAATCACCATCTTCATTCCGGCGTCTTTGATGACCTTCACCCATTGCCGGGCATCGAGATCCGTCGGGTTGAACACCGACGGACTTTCCGTGCCAAGGCCCCACTCGCGATCCGTGAAGGTATTTGTCCCGAAGTGGACAAAGGCAATAAACTCCCGCTCTTGCCACGCCAGCTGCCGTTGCGAGGGGATCACATGCGCCGCCTTGCGAATGATCTCCTCCATCGTGTCGCCTGCCGCAATAACGGCGAAGTTGCGGGTCTCCGTATCCTCCGGCTTTTGCTTGAGCGATCCCCATCATGCCGGGCACGGCGATGGCCTGAAACCAGAGAAGCATCATACCTCGCGTGACTCTCGGATTCATCGTGCAGTTCGTCCTTCGTGTTGTCCGTGCGTTCATCATCCCCACGCTTCCCCGCTCCCGCCTTTCAAAGAGAGGTGACGGTGGTGACGTGAGTCCTGCACACTACTTCACGTGTGCCTTCCTCAGCCAGAACCGTTCAATCTCTTCAAGTGTCTTCCCTTTTGTTTCCGGCAGGAGTTTCCAGGCGATGAGGATCGCCGGAACGCACATGAACGCAAAGAGGAAGAATGCTCCGGCCCCGCCGAGCGATTCCAGGAGCCAGGGAAATGCCTGCCCCAGCGCAAATGTGCCGCACCAGAGTGAGAGTGTGGCAATGGACATTGCCCGTCCCCGGATGTGGGTGGGGTAGATCTCCGACAGAAGAGTCCAGGTGACGCACCCGAACGAGAACGCGAAGAAGGTGACATAGAGCAGAATACACACCACCAGCAGGACGTTGCTCTGTGAGCCGGCATAGAAGAATACCGCCTATGCAGGCCAGCGACACCATCATGCCAATGACACCGGTGAGAAGCAGCGGTTTTCTCCCGAAGTGGTCGATCTTCCAGAGAGCGAGGATCGTCGAAACGACGTTCATGATTCCGATAATCACCTGGCTATCGAGGGATTCGCTCACCTTGAAGCCCGCCTCGGCGAAGATTCTCGGGCCATAGTAGATGATCACATTGATCCCGGTGAGCTGGGAGAGAACAGCAATGCTGACACCCAGGAAGAGCGCCCGCCGGAGTCCGGGTGCGAACAGCTGCCGGATGGAACCCGTCTCCTGCGCAAGGGTCGCCTGGATGTCTTCCACCTCACGCGCCGCGGTCGCTTCATTGGTCACCCGGGCAAGGATGGCTCTGGCCTTGTCCGGATATCCTTGAGCCGTCAGCCACCGTGGACTCTGAGGAATGAAGAACAGGAGCACAAAGAACAGCACAGCAGGAATGACGCCCGACCCCGAACATGCTCCGCCACACTTCGCTGACAACGATCCAGTGGAGGAATCCGCTCTGCGATGAGAACGCATGGGACCAGGAGAGGAGCAGTGCATTCGAAAAGTACGCCGCAAGAATTCCCAGGGTGATGGCAAATTGATACAGCGTCACCATACGGCCACGGTATTGTGGAATCGAAATTTCGGAAATATACAGCGGCGCGAGCATCGAGGCCACCCCGATTCCCAATCCCCCGACCATGCGCGAAATGATCAGCGACACCTGATCCGGGGCGATTGTGCATCCGACAGCCGAGAGGGCAAACAGGAGTGCCGAAAGGAACAGCGTGGCCTTCCGGCCGAACCTGTCGGCGAGAATCCCCGAGAATCCCACACCGATAATGCATCCCAGCAACGCAGAGGCAACAAACCATCCTTCCTGCAGCGCATCCAGCCCGAACTGCTGCTTCACAAAACCCACCGTACCGGATATTACCGCCGTGTCAAACCCGAAGAGGAACCCGCCCAGTGCCGAAACGAGGCACACGAAGATCAGGTACGGCAAATTCTGCTTCTGCTGTATCGTCATTGCAGACTCCCGTGTTTCATGTGGTATAGAATGAACCGCCATATTCATATCCCACCCGGAACATCTCCAGGATATTCTCGATGGGGATTCCATCATGCAGTGAATGATCTGATGCGAGAATGTATCCCCCGCCCGGCGCCGCAATGTCAATCGCCTCTCGCACTTCGGCTGCGACGTCTGCGGGGGTTCCGAACGGCAAGGTACGCGATGAATCAATGTTCCCGATCAGGCAGAAACGATTGCCATATCGTTGTCTTTCACGGCGCGCAGATCCATTCCCGCGGTCCGCTGAAGGGGATGAATCGAAGCGATTTTTGTCTGCGCGAGATCCTCAAGATAGCCGGTGATATGGCCGCATGAGTGAAGCAACACCGGCACATGCAGGCCGTCAATGTACTCGACCAGGTCATTGAGATAGGGCAGAATGTATTTGCGAAAGTGTGGCAGAGAGAGCAGCTCGTGCGTGCTGTCGCCAAAATCATCGCTGACCCACATGCCGATACAACCCGCCGCAACAGAGAGCCGGGCGGCTTCCTTGTAGTACTCGTTGGAGATCTTCAGCACGTCGGTGACCAGGCCGGGATCATCGTACAGCGCATAACAGATTCTCTCATACCCCAGCAGCATCCAGGCAGTGATCAGCGGACCGCTGACTCCTCCCAGCAGCGCGATATCATCGTTCTCCATCTCCACTGCCCTTCTGATTTCCGCATCACGCCCGGGCAGCGTGGGATCCGGAGGCCGATAGCTGCGCAGTTGCTCCCGCTCTTTGATCGGGATAGTCGATAGGAGCGTCAATGGGCCACGAAGAGTCATTCTTCTGAAACGTTGTACCCCATTCGTCCTGGTACACGTTTTCGGCAAGGTACTTTGGCTGGAGTCCTGTGAACCCACCGAACGGCAACCAGACCCCGTCATGGTTGAGCGCAAGCGCGCACCGCACCGCATCCTGCCCGTTGTATGCCTCTGGCCGGGTTCCCAGCAATTTCTCATACAGTGGCTGCTGAAAGAGAAAATCAAACATCGGCACCCGGTCCGGTGTCTGTCAGCCGGAGCGCAGCCATGAACCGTTCTTTTCGCTTCATCGCCTGTTTCCTCATAAAAAAATTCAAAATAGCATAATAGAAAAATAGCATCAACGAGAACTGATTCTGTAGGACAATCGTTGATGCTATTTGCCCAGCATGCTACTTCTTTGCTCATACCCCCATACTTCTCCACCAGCTCTCCCACCCGTCGCACCCGGTACTCCAGAGCATCCGGCGGCACCTGGTCGGCAACACCAAGGACATAGCGAGGATGAGAGCGCATGACATGCCAAACATCCGGATATGACGGTCAAACTCCCTATCGCTCACTTTGGCTGTAAAATACACTCCCGGAACACCGCCCCACAGAATCGTCCGGGGATTACCGGCCCGGGCAGCCCACTGTTCGATCGGCAGATCACCAACGGGCTCGGGAGTCATCGCCTCGATGACGCTGACCCCTGTTGATGCCTGTTCACGGAGCAGCCCTCTGAGCGTGCCATCCATATGAATGAAGGAGTAACTTGCCCGCCCTGGCGATCTCTCCAAACCATTCCTCCTGATACGCACGCATGTACTTCTCAAAATAGCGGGGGCCGATCATTTCCGCAGAAAGGTTTTCCGGAATCATCAACGCTTCCGCCGGACTCTCGTACAGATATCCGTGCCGCTTTGTCGAAAGACGACTTCATCACGGCAAGGGTCTCGGCAAACCCGTCAGGATCCGCCGCCTCCGCAAAGGTTACGGCGGCTATTCCTGCCTCCAGACGACAAGATGCATGAACGGGCTCTTGGGAAGATAGCAGAGGAGAATGCCCTGGTCACCAATCTGTTCCAAACGCCGGTACGCATAGTCGTAGTCCGGTTCCCAGGAGGTATGGGTATACACATATCGTAGTGCAGGCAGATCCTCTTCCGATTTCACCAGGTGCTCAATGGGGGCTTCGGAATACGAATCAGGGGATGTATTCCCAGCACTCCCGCAGGTTTCCGTGCGGAGTGACAAGCTCGCGGTACTTGCGATTGCCCTCATGCCAGATGTGTTCCTCGGAGATCCAGCACTGTACGGAAGGGGAAGTAGCCCTGGAGATAGAATCCCACCCCCAGTGCACGATGCCATTGGATGTACTCAGCAGACTCCTTGAACCTGTCCGGTTTCGTTCGCCTGCGCAATCAGTGCGGAAGCCCAGTAGTCAAGATCCCCGAACCATGGAACCTGATCCGGCCGATCACCCTTCAACAGTGTCAGAATTCTCGCTCTGGGTGTCATCGATGTCCTTCCTTCTACTCGACGACAATCTCATCCACAAACAACCAGGCTTTTCCGCCTCGGCCGACATGCCACGGAGGACACACGCCGAGATTTTGTGCGAACACCCTGACGTAGCGTGCCTTGACGGCCGGAACGGGTTGTGAAAGCTCAAGGATGGATGCTTCCTGAGCAGCCGTCGGGAACCGGGAATTCGAACTTCCCCACCGTCGCAAATGTCTTGCCGTCTTCCGATACCTCGTACTGAACGGCCGTCGGGCCGAAAATCCAGGAGTGGTGGTCCACCAGGAAGTGTGTCGTGACCTTCGAGATGGCAGTGACAGCACCCAGGTCGACTGTGGCATCGAGGTCGTTTTGTTCATATCCCTGCCAGTTCCCGTCGTCATCGGCCTTCGTCCCCCAGCATGCCGTTGGTCAACGCGAAATCGCCTCCTCCGGTATACTTCTGATACGGATACTTCACGGTCACCGGCCGGGCAAGGGCTTTGTGAAAGAGTATGTGATGTGTCGTAGGAGTGCTGAGAAGTTCACCGTTCCGGACCGAGACTGCCTTGTATTTCCAGCGATCGTCTCTGCCACAAACGGTCCCTGTGTACTCCGGCGAATTCGCCGTGGGAGCGCTTCCATCGAGTGTGTACCGGATCGGCGTGCCTCCCGATTCATTCGCCAGGCTCACCCGGACTTGCCGCTTGACCGTGTCGAGTACTGACGACATTGACACGAAGTAGAGACTTCGCGCAAAGTTGTATCCTGCCGCCCGGTAGCGGTTCAGCTGTGATTCTATCCGCGAGAAGAAGTTCTCCTCATCCCGCGAGTCGCTTTGGCGACCAGAGCACTTCGGCCATCGCCGCAAGACGTGGAAGCATCATGTACTCGGCGTGGGAGGGGTCTGCAACATACTCCGTCCAGAGGCATGCCTGCCCGCCGAGGATATGCGCGGCCTGATCGGCGGTCAGGCTGTCAGGAACAGGCTCAAACGAATAGACTTTGCGAACCGTCAGATATCCTCCCCCTGCCGGCGGCTCAAACTCGGGCCTTCCCTGATAGGAATTGAAGTAGCAGTGGGAACCCGGTGTCATGACGACGTCGTGACCCATCCGCGCCGCGGCAAGTCCCCCCTCCATTCCACGCCACGACATGACCGTCGCTTCCGGGGCCAGTCCGCCTTCGAGGATTTCGTCCCACCCGATCAGGCGACGGTGTTTCGAAAGCACGAATCTTCTCGATCCGCTTGATGAAATAGCTCTGCAACTCGTTTTCATCCGCCAGGCCCTCCTGCTTCATCCGCGCCTGGCACTTCGGGCACTTTTTCCAGTTGGTCTTGTCCGCCTCGTCTCCGCCGATGTGGATGTATGTTCCCGGAAAGAGATCCATCACTTCTGTGAGAACATCCTGCAGAAACCGGAATGTACTGTCATTGCCGGCACAGAAGATATCCGTGATGGGCCAGAGAGCGCCTGTGGTCACCTGAAAGGGACCGCCCGTGCAGGAGAATTGCGGATAGGCAGCCAGGGCTGCAGTGGTGTGCGCCGGCATTTCGATCTCCGGAACAATCGTGATGTTCCGCTGCTGTGCATACCGCACGATATCCCTGATCTCCTCCTGCGTGTAGAATCCGCCGTACGTGGCTTTCTCTTCCGGCCGCTGCGGTTCGCACAGATTCCAGTGGATTCCTTCCCGGTCAGCCCGCCACGCACCAACCTGGGTCAGTCTGGGGTATTTCTTGATCTCGATTCTCCATCCCTGATCATCCGTGAGATGCCAGTGAAACGTGTTCATCTTGTGCATCGCAAGCATATCGATGAGCGTCTTGATGAACTCTTTCGGGAAAGAAATGCCTGCTGACATCCAGATGCATGCCCCGCCAGGAGAACCGGGGTTTGTCCTGCACCATGAGGCAGGGAATGCTCCACCGGACACCATGCACCGGCTTCGCCCCGAAGACCGCTTCAGGAAGCAATTGCAGCAGCGTCTGAACGGCATAAAAATGACCCGCGTCGGCATTCGCCCGAACATGGACATTTCTCACCGGTCACCTCGAGTGTGTATCCCTCTTCTCCCAGCTCTTTGTCGCGGACATATTCGAACACGATGCCATCTCCCTTGGGAATCTGCGCACTGATGCTCACGTTCAGGGGGAAACCTGCAACGCCGCGCAGCTGCTTGACAAAATACTCCGCGGGAAAGGGGGTTTCATGAGATGTGGAGACAATCGTGACCCGTGTGGACGGAGTGAATGTGAACGTGCCGGATCGGAGTTCACACTGCTCGAGCCGTGGAATCACGGTAAGGCCGGTATCGTCCGACGTCGTTCCGGCCCCGTGTGTCGCAGGGATCGTCATTTGTGGTCCGACGAAGAAAAGAAACGCAGCGAGATAACAGGTGACACCTGTATGCATGTACTCTCTCCCATGTATCGTTTCCAGGGTCGGGTTCTTCACTCTTCCCACAGGCGTGCATCCTGACGGATGTGCCAGCGCTGCGTCGCGCCGTTCGGCAGCTTCAGCGGCATGGTGGCGATGAACCCATCACTTGTCAATTGAAGAGACAGGCCCTGATGCTGTGCGGAAGCCATTGGCGCCCCCAGGTGGAGTTGATCCAGTGTCTGCGCCCACTGCTTCGTGCTGTCCCGGAACACCCTCTGGGCATAGTACACCTCGTGCAGAATCGACTTCACCTCCCATGCAGGGTCGGCACGAAACTTCGTCTTGCCGGGCTTCCCGGAAGAAAACTGCACATAGCCCCACATCTCCGGGCGGTGCATATCGACGACCCACTGCGGTGACCAGACCCAGTTGTCTTCACGTTTCCCGGCGATCTTCTGATATGTTCCCGCCACGATGTCATGCAGCCATTCCACACGCGAGAAGTTGATACGCCACTGATCGCCTTCCTGCGGTGGAGCCGGACGGTGCGCATACTGCTTGAGGGCGCTCCAGGGCATGGCGATCTCCACGCTCCATCCGCTGTCAATATCCGCAGGGTTGTTGAGCGTTCCCCGGACGTGAACGGCCGTCTTCAATCCTTCGATATTCCAGCTGTCGACGGCACTTCCCGAGTCTTTGTAAGCCTTGGGAAGCAGCAAATCCCACACCGTGTTGCGGGCATTCATTTCGAACTCGTAATACTCCTGATTGTCACCGTTCGGGTCGATGAACACTTCAAAATCGTTGTCGATGAAGATCACCGTGTCCCGTTTGGTCAATGTCGCCCAGACGTGCGGTTCTTCCAGTTCGGCACCGATATACAGGTACGTGTCGTCCCAGAGCATCTTCGCCCTTGTCTTGAACCGGGGCCGCGGTCTGATGTCACCTTCGATATCCACAAAATCGTCAGTCCAGGGAGCGGATTTCCATGACGCCTCAGTGAGCATGCCGTCCATGACGAGCGGTTTTTCGGCTTTGCAGGCGACGTATCCCTTGGGGTGACGTTTCGCAGACATCCCGCCTGCCCCCTGGAGGTCGATGGCACTACCGGTGAGGAGAAGGAGAATTATGGCAAGTGGCTTCATGATCTCTTCCCTTAATGTCGACAGTGGCTGTGCGGTTGCCAGTTGCGATCCCGGACCGAAAGGCTGACGCGGTCTCCGCGGGCCCCTGACTGGACCGAGCCACGGAGGGAACCTGTTATCACAATGCAATGACTCTCATCGCTGGCCGGTGACGAACTCGCCCGATTCCATGGACCAATCCGGGCCGAAGAAGCCGGTGAGCATGATCCCTGCGTCACCCTTTGTCAGCACATCGGAGTTGAACGCCGTGAGATCCGGCAATCCCAGCCCGGGTTCGAGATACATGACGAGATGGGAGAGCGTCAACCCTTCGATGCCCGTCCCCGAGACAACACCGACAGACGCAACTTCGCTTCCGGCACGGGGGCGGACGAAGATACAGCAGATGTCCGGACGTTTCACGCTCTTTCCCCCGAGAACAATGCGGCTGCGATCCACATCGATCGGACAGCCGGGCAACAAGACTTTCCAGAGGCGATGCGTCTGACTATTCCCATACAGGACGACGTTTCGATCGGGCTCTTTCGAAGGCACGAACTCCGTGTCGGCAAGGACATCCACCGATGCATTCCCCTGATACCAGAGCTTCTCGGCATCATAGCGTGCGCGCGCAAAGGCCCAGCTGTTCTCCTGCGGCGTTCCCGATGTGCCGTACACGAGAGCCATCCTGTTCCTGAAGGATTCTTTGAATGTCCCGTATCTGCGCGCATTCTTCATCGCCGCCGATGGTGGACCCACCTGACGCCACTTCCCTTGTTCTTTCCCGAACCAGATACGGTCGGAGGGAATGCTCATCCAGGCGCACCTCGTGCTTCTGACTGTCCAGCTCCACCGTAACCGTCCTTTGGGCACTCAGGACCCTTTTGTCAATCGCAAGGCGCGACACGTTGACCGTGGTCCCCTGCACCTGATTCAAACCGGGATCCAGATGCAGGCGTGCTGTGCTGACGGTGAGCTGACGCTCCTGCGCGTCGATGGAAAGCCACCCGTCCCGCGACGAGATGCCGGGGTTGGCTGTTGAGAACTCCACCGTGCGCGTACGATCCATTCCCGGCCGGACGTGGCGGGAGAAGAAATCGAACATCGGTCTCCAGTCCACGCAGTCGCTGCCCGGTTCCGGAGAGTTATCCCACCAATGGCCCGCACCCGGCTGTTCATAGTACTCGAAGTCCTTGTGGAAAGGGCTTGAGACGATCAAGCATCATGGAGGATTGCTCGGGCAGGACATTGTCGTCCTTCGCGCCGTGAATAACGTAGATGCCGAAGTGGCGGTAGTTCTCCACCAGGGAGAAGAGGTCGCTGGAGGCTTCCGCCCGGCGCAGCATGCGTTTCACCTGCGATGTTTCTTCCGGCGCATTGGTGAACCGGTATGAGTGGAACGTAATCCATCCGGCACTCGGGCCGATCGCGGCAAATTTGTCGGGATAGGTGGCTCCCAGGAACCATGTCCCATGACCACCCATGGAATGACCGGTCAGATACACCCGTCCTTCATCGATGTTGAATTTCTTCAATGCCGAGCTCGAGGACCTCCAGAGCGTCCAGGCGTCCCCAGTCCTCCCACGAGAACCCGTACGGCCGTCTGTTTGTGGGAGCAACGACGTATCCCCACTTCTTGGGTGCGTAGGATGCCGCCTGGTTCAACGCCTCCACGCCGGCGCCGTGGAGTGAGAAGAAGAGCGCCGGGCGGTCCGGAAACCCCGCGGGTTGTTGCGGCGTGACCGCGTAGTACTGCACGCTCCCATCGATCGAGCTGAGGAATGTCTCCCGCCGCGGGTCATCAGCCCCGACAATGCGAAGGGAGATCGTCACCGTGTCTATCACGTTCACGCCTGGTTGACGTTCGCGCGAGAAGCGTCAACTGCAGGGGCAGGTTCCCTTTTTCCGCACGAGGCAGGGTCCGGATTCTGAACGCGAGTTTCCGCACACCCATTGCAGGAACGTAAGGGACGTCAATGGTATCCGGCTTCCCTCCCGTTGGGAGGCAGACCAGAGCGCAACCCTTGACTGTTGCGCTGCTGGAGTTGATGACAGCGATGCTTCCCCACGCATCCAGCGCAGCTCCGATCACCGCATCCGGCAGCGTGACGTCTTTCGCGTTGAAGGCGATCGGTTTGGTGACCGGCAGGAGCCTGACCTTCAATCCTCCCCTGCTGTACCGGAAGACAAGAAGATTCTGGCCCTGATGGAGATCGACAGGTATGCTGGAGTAGTCGAAATGCGGTTCCCACGGGCTGGGATTGTCACTCTGTTGATACGGGTTCCCGGACCGCGGCGTTCCGTTTACATAGACGATGTCATGTCCCATCCCTTCGAGAATCATCCGGGTGGGCGCCTTCCGATCGATGGTGACAGCCGCATACCGCTCGGCCGGCGGTTCGGCCGGGAACCAACCATTGCTGTCGGGCACGATGCGCTGCCACGTCACGGAGGTTCCATCAGCACTGCGGATGGACTCCCCTTCGCCGGGCGGGTCTGTGCGCGATCCCGTGAACCAGGCATCCACCGGCGTGCTTGGAATGACGCTGGACACCGTCCGCCGTGGAAGCGTGATTCCCAGCGCTTCCCGTACGATCAGCGTGTCCGAAGGCCCTGCTGCCATTGCCGGTCCGTCAAGCACAGCCAGCGTTGTGAAGACGAAGAGGCAGAGAAGTACAAGCCCGCGGAATGCGAAGACACAACTGCTGATGGCATTGCTCATGGTTGCTCCTCAGTATGTCCCTTGCGAAGGGATTTCTCCTTCAAATGCTGCAGCAAGAAGCTCCTGCACTGTGGCCGTCGCGAGGCCCACCACGGTATCTGCAGCCCCATAGTAGATGTTCACCTGACTTTCAGGACGTGCGAACCCTTCTGTCATCGTAGCTCTCGACGATCATGCCGCTGGGGAACACAACATTGGGAACCTGCCCCGCCAGCTCATACGGCTCTCTCGGTTCGAGGATGTTGCAGCGGGACCGTCCGATGACTTTCGATGGATCATGCAGGTCGAGAAGCATGACCCCCGCCTGGTAGATGTTGCTGCTGCCGAAGTGACCTGCGACGCCATGGTAGACATGCAGCCACCCCTGTCGGGTCTTGACCGGCGGCGGCCCGGAGCCGATGAATTCATCCCAGTAGTGAAAACGGCCGCTCACGAGAGGTGCACGGGGACGCCAGTGGAGCAGATCGTCAGACTCCGACAACCAGATCGTGCTCCCTGTTGTCGGGCCTCCTTCGAGGCGCGCTTTGTTCGGCCTGTCCATTCTCAGGTACTTGCCGCCGACTTTTTCCGGGAACAGGACGCCATTGCGGATGTCTTCGGTGGACGTGATACCAAGGAATTCAAACGACTGGAAATCGGTCGTCACGCCAAGACCGAGCTGACAGCCATCGTCCATATCCAGGGCGAACATGATGTAGTAGGCGTCTTCGAGCCGTGTGATTCGCGCATCGTACATGTGGTAGATGCGTTTCCGGACCTTTTCAATGCCTTTGAAGTGCACGACCTCCTTCGACACCGTGAAACGCATGCCGTCCGGACTCCGGGCAGTCAGCAGAAAGGTTTCCCGTGGAACGACATTGCACGCGCAGCATCAGGAGATATTCACTCTTGAACTTGACGGCACCGGGATTGAACACGGAGGTCACGTCCGTCAGGTGGGGAGAAATCGCCGGGATGTCCTTTCGCGTCAGGATGGGGTTTCGCTCGCACCGCTTGGTCATTGCTGTCCCTTTCTCCAGTGTAGTGTCGGCCATGATGCAGACTCCGGCCGTTCGACCGTCAGGCCTTCGGCTCCCCGCTCCCGTCCGCCTTCGCCGTACCCCCGCTCCTTGTGCTGACGACAAAGCCGTCGTCCTTGTGATCGCGCGTCATCGTGCCGAGCCGGCGCAACATATCCTTGAGATCTCTTGTGCCCCCGATGGCAAACCAGAGAATAACCAGGCCGGAGACCACAATGTTGATCAGTATAAACGTCCGCCAGAAGGTCATCCAGGCGGCGTCAGAGACCTCGGAAGTCAGGTTGATATAGCTGCCAATCACGAACACCACCGTCCAGGCGAAGGTCCAGCCGTACGCACCGATATAGATGAACTTGTCACCCCGCGTGAACTCTTTTCCCATGCCGAGCATGCGCAATCCCTTGACGGGCACTTCGTCGATCACATGGAGTTCTTCCTTGATGGCATATTGTCCCCGGTGAAGCATTCTGTCCATATCGAATGCACGCCGTCCTCCGAGCAGGGACACCGCAATATAGACGAGAGACGAGGAAAGCATGGCCAATCCCCAGAACTGCTGGCCGTTGATGAAGAACTCGGGGTCCAGTTGCTTGATGATGATGCCCCCGACGGCGACGACGGATCCTGTGAGAAGTGCGCTCCAGGCAGCGGCCGTGGTACCGCGTTTCCAGTAGAGGCCCCCGATAATCACGGCGCCGGATCCACCCGTGAATATCGCCCCGGTGATGGCGAAGAAGAGAAAGATATACTCGCTTTGCTGGAAGACCATGCTGAAGATGAAGATGAAGATGCACACGCCCAGGATCGCAAGACGGAGCACGCGGAGGTGCTGTTCGGGTGTGAACGGCTTGTTGCGGAACGGCATCACGACGTCCTGAATGAAGATGGCACCCCACGAATGAAGATACGTATCATGCGTCCCGATGGTGGCCATAAGCATAACGGCCGTCATGGCGCCCATCATCCCGGGAAAGAGAAGCTGGGTGAGCACAAGAGGCACGGTGAGCTGACTGCGCAGGGCATTCGATTCCAGGCCGTTCAGCACGGCATTGACCCCGGAAGCCTTGCCGGCAAAATCGGGGTGGTGCATCACCGTGTACGCGATGATCGGCACGAACACCAGCATCAGCCATTTGGGAATGTCGCGGAAGTTCCCCATGACATCCCCCATCTTTGCCTCGTGCGCACTCTTGGCCGAGGAGTTGTACCCCTGCGTCCCCTGCCACGACATCTTCCCGTAGATCACTCCCGCCATCCCGATCAGGAAGTACCAGAGATTGAAATCCTTGACATTGCTGGTGTGATAGGGATTCAGGAGGGAGGCATCTTTGGGGGCCGACGAAAGCGCTTCGAAAATGTGTGTCCAGTCGACGATGAACAGAAGCAGGACAATCAGCACGAGGAAAGACCGCATTGGCAAAGATCCCCTGAAGGAATTCCGTAATGAGCACCGCAATCTGTCCACCCGCAAAGACAAAGTAGAGAGCCAGGGAGAGGAAGATGACCATGATGACCGGGAACGTGGCGATCTCCAGACCCAGGAACGGGAATGACAGCGGGAGGCCGCAGAAGTAGAGAAAGAACCGCGCACCCACGGCCGGGAAAATGCCGAAGTTGACAATGCCCGAAAGAAAGGCGAGCAGGCCGGCGAAGATACGGAATCTCCTGCTGTAGCGAATCTCGAAGAATTGCGCCATCGTCAGCGCGCGTGTTTGCCGGAACCGGTAGAGCACCCACCCCGACACCGTGATCCCCAGCAGCACCACGCCCATGGTGAACTCCCACCACCGCAGGGAGAACCCGGCGACATAGTTCATTTCCCACATACCCACAATCGTGATGGAACCCAGGGCGGACATTCCCTGCGACATGCTGATCATGTAACGGCCTGCGGTGCGGCCCGCAGACAGGAAGTCCGCGACACTCCGCATGTAGCGCTTGCTCATACCGACGACCCCGATGAGGAGTATCATCGACACCACGACAATCGACCAGTCAAGAAAGGTCAGACCCATGGTTCACTGTCTCCGTGCAGTGCAGGGACGCCGTACATCTGTGGAGTGAAGCCCCAGCTTATGTCAGGGGCCCCGAGAGGATTTCCGGACGTTCCGCATGCAGGCGCAGGATGAGCTCTCCGAACAGCGTGTTTGCCCAGGCAAACCACCCGCGTGAAGCGTGCGGATCGTCTTTTAAAGACTCGTGCATGAATCCCGACCCGCCGTGAGACGCTTTCAGCATTCTCAAACAACGGACAATCTCCTCCTCGTCGGTGCTGGTCAGCGCCCGGATGATGATCCCCATCGGCCAGACCCAGTCCACACCCACATGCGGCCCCCCGATCCCCTCTCCGGCAACGCCTTTGAAGAAATACGGGTTGTCCTCGCTGAGGAGGAATGCCCGTGTGGCGCGATAGCGTTCATTCTCCGGGGCGCACCATCCCAGGTACGGCAGCGAGAGCAGGCTGGGAACATTCGCATCATCCATGAAGACCGCATTCCCGAACCCGTCGACCTCGTACGCATACAGGGTCCGTACTTCGGATGGTCGCAACGGCATAGGTATCGATAGCTTCCTGGAGCTCATCGCTGAAAACGCGACACTCCCGGGCAACCTCGTCGTGAAGTTCCGTCGAAGAAATCTCGCCGAGCGCCCGGAGCGCAACGACGGCAAACATATTTGAGGGTATGAGAAAAGGATAGATGCATGAGTCCTCGGACGGCCGGAACGCGGAGTGGATCAGCCCGCAGCGTGGTCTCCAGCGTATTGGGAAAGCAGCTTTCGAACAACCAGGCCAGTTCCGGGTCGGCAATGGCACCTGTCATTCGCGCGATGGTTGCCTCGACCGCACCACTCACGAACTTCCGGCGGTCGGGCGGGGGACGACGAGAGAAGCTTCGACCCGGATGGGATTGTGAACAGGCACACCCGGTCACAACAGCACTCTCCTTACTGACCGCTGTTCGTCTTCAACAGTTTCTCGATTCTATATCCTCCCCTCGTCCGTTCCGTAAAATAGAGCACGCCGAAGATTATGGAGAGTATCAGTGCCAGCGGTGTCACATACCGGAAGGAGATCTTCCCGCCATAATTCTCGGCCGGCCCGAGTATTTCCCTGGCCGCTGCTGCGGCGGGCGAAGCAGGGGCCACAGCGATCGCCTCACGCAATGCATTCGCGGTGGCAAGCGGCGGCAATGTCCCGCTCGCGGCATGGGCACGGAGAATCCCCTGTGCAGCGTCAATCGCCTCCTGCAGGTCCGCCCCGGTCTTTTCGGCCGCCCCGGACTTCAGCGCGGGATATGTTTCGACCACCTGTTCGAGAGACTGCACGGTTTGCAGTACCGGAAGTCTTTCGTGCAGATACTCATCAGCCACCTTCCCCATCAGCGGCGATGTGACGAGACCGACAATCGCCATTCCTATACCCCCCATGACGCCCAGTGCCAGCGAACCTCCCTTGGGCACACGTTCCGAGGTCACGCCGAGCATGGTGGGCCAGAAGTAGCAGACCCCCAGTGCAAACACGCTCCCCGCGGCAATGGCCATTGCGAGTGTCTCGGTGTAGCTGAGCCAGTATAACCCGATCCCTGCCACGATTGCAGAAGCGAAAAGAATGCCCGTAGGCGAGAGCCGGTGGACCACCGGTCCCGCGAAGTACCGGAGTATCGCCATGAGAAGATTGATCCAGACCAGGACGAGAATGCCGGCAATCCCGGCAGACTCAAGCACGGCCGGAACCCATCGGTTCGGTCCGAGCTCCAGCGAAGCGGTCATCATCATGCACACAACAAGCAGCAGAAAAAACGGGCGGAGGAATGTCTCTTTGACCATCTCGACAAACGTCACGCCCGACTGGACCCGTTCGGTGGCGGGGAATTTCTGCCCGACAAAAAGAAATCCGTACACCACCGCCGGAACAAGGACCAGTCCCAGCTTCACCCGCCAGTCATGTACACCGGCACTGTCCAGCAGATATGAGGCCAGTCCCCCGATGACGATCCCGCCGGGAAACCACACATGAAACTTGTTCAGCATCTGGGTCTTCCGGTCAGGATAGATGGTCGCCACAAGCGGGTTGCATGCCGCCTCCACCAAACCGTTCCCCATCGCGATGGTGAGCGCACCGATGAAGAGCATGGTGAATCCGTTCGCGAAGATCATGATCAGCACACCAGCGGCGTGTCCGACGAACGCGAGACGGAGAAGGAATTGCATGCCCAGCGCATCCACGAGGGGACCGAACACGAAAATGGAAATGGTGAAGCCCCAGAGCGCCGCTCCCCCGATCCAGCCAACCTCTTCGTTGGAAAGGATAAAATGTTCCTTCATCGCCCCCATACTTGCCCCGACCACCGCGAACGCCACCGCAGTGGCGACAAGCGCAAAACAACTCCCCACAAACAACCGCCCCGGACCATCTGTCCTGTGCACAGCAGCGACTTTTTCCATGGTGTGGTTTGGCTCCCTGTTGTTGGATCGTCCACAGCGTTGTGAACCCCATCCCGTTGCCGGGTGCGCGATCATCCCGACACAAGAATCCGGAGATTCCGGTACCAGACCGGATGGCCGTGGTACTGCAAGCCGATGTTCCCCGACCGGGGCATGTCCTTGTACGCAGTATTGAATTTGTTCGGCGTCCCGTCCGGGTTCTTGTGGGCCTCCTTCCAGCGGTCCAGATCCATGGAAATGATCTGATGACCGTTCAGCACCACCGTGATTGCTTTCCCCCGGCAGGTGATCGTGTAGCGATTCCATTCCCCGGGCGCCTTCACCGCATTCATGGAGGGCGCCAGACAATCAAATATCGCCCCGCAGTCTTCGCGTCCCACCTCCTTCTTCCCGTATGAATCCAGCACCTGCACTTCAATGGCCGTGTGGAGCCATTCCTTGATGTCCCCCGTCCTGAGAAAAACGCCGCTGTTGGTGTTTTTGTCAATCTTGAACTCCAGGTCCAGGACGAAGTCGCCGTAACGCTCTTTTGTCCAGATGTCGCCACCGCCTTTCGGCCAGAGCACTCCATCCTGCATCATCCAGCTTCCCGGAGTATAAGCGCAGTTCGTGAGGTCGCCGGCAATCAGTCTCTTCCATCCGCCGGGCTTCAGGGAACCCGCGATGTGCTCGAAGGCCTCAATGCACGACCGGACCTCGGGAAGGGAGTTCTCCCAGTTGTACTCATATTCGATCGAAAAGACGCCCCTGAACTTCTGTCTGTCCAGTTCTTTCAACAGCGCCCCCACATTGGCGACGCCGGTCCCCCAGACGACATCGTGCGCCTCCGGATCTCCCCTGCGGTTGAGATCCTTGAGGTGGAGCGAAATGATGCGGCCGTTCAACTTCTTGAGCGCTTCCAGAGGATCGATCCCGGAACGAAGCCAGTGGCCTACGTCGGCACAGGCACCGATCCAGGTGCTCCTTCCTTTGCACACCTCGAGGATTGTTTCCGGATTCCAGTACCGGGAGGGTTTGGGATGGTTGTGCAGCGCCACCTTGATCCTGTATTCCGCACAGAGACGGTCCACGAGGTCGAACGCCTCCGGCGGCGGTTCTGACACGATGGTTTCGATCCCCATGTCCCTGGCAAAGTCAAAAACCCGTCGGCAGGCAGACTCGTCGTTCGGCAGATCGACGACTCCAAAATTCACCAGCCCTATCCCCGCATCCTCCAGCATCTTCTTCACTCGCCGCCCGGTCGCCGGCCGACAACTGCAGGCCCCATTTTCGCATCATTGTCCCCTCTCCGCACCTGCTGGCCGGGGTACGCCTCGATCCAGCGAAGTCCGGCGGAGGCCGCCTTTTCGACCGTTTCGGTGAACGTGAACCGGTTGAACGTCCAGGCCTGTACTGCCAGGCGCCATCCTTCGTACGCATCTGTGCCGGGATGCGCCGGCACTCCATCCCGGGGCGGCGAGGCGGAGACCTGGAATGACAGGGCAAGAAGTGAGAAAAGCGAGCTGATAATGCGTTTCATGGCATTGACCTTTCTGTCGATCAGAGTGACCATCCTTCCCGGTACGTGGCCCGTAGAAATTCGTCTGCGGCGGGGGAGTTCGCCACCTTCATCGCGTCATGATCCCATTGCAGCACGATGTTCTCTTTCGCCATTTGGACGGCGACGTTTCCCAGCAACATCATCTCCGTCAGCAGAGCCGAATAGCTGAAATCGGTCGTTGATTTTTTTCCGGCTTTGATGGCTTCAATCCATTCCTCCTGAATCCCCGGAGAGCGCGGAATGGTTTTGGCGGGACGTTTGTATTCCTGCATCTTCGTCTCGGGGATGAGCCGCGGGTTTCCGGCGTATACTCCGTGAAGGAGCTTCCCCTTCGTCCCGTAGTAGATCACACCACCGTCCTCGTCCCCCAGGCGCCTGCCGGACTCGAGATCGTCCGGCCTCGGGGGTTTCAACCCTCCGTCGAACCAGAGCAATGTCACCGGGGGCATTTTCCCCCTGGCCGGGAACGTGTAGCGGATGAAGGAAGCAAGAGGATAGGTGTCCTTCTTCACCTCCGTCGAACTGGCCTCGACGGTCGCCGGCGCCCCGAGATTCAACGCCCAGAAGGGTTGATCGAGAAAATGGGCCCCCATGTCGCCGATCGCCCCGGTGCCGAAATCCCGCCAGCCACGCCAGGCGAAGGGATGATAGGCGGGGTGATAGGGGCGCCACGGGGCCGGGCCCAGCCAGACGTTCCAGTCCAATGTCGAAGGTACGGACGGAATCGTGTCGGGCTGCTCGATCCCCTGCGGCCATATCGGGCGGTTTGTCCAGGCATGGACCTCCGTGACATCACCGATGGCCCCGTCGGCGATCCACTCGTTGATCAACCTCGCCCCCTCGCTGGCATGTCCCTGGTTCCCCATCTGCGTCACGAGATTGGATTCCCTGGCAACTTTTGCCAGCATCCGGGCCTCATGGATCGTGTGCGTGAGCGGCTTCTGCACAAACACATGCTTCCCCATCTTCATCGCCATCATCGCAATCACCGCATGCGAGTGGTCCGGCGTGCTGACGGTAACGGCATCAATGGACTTCTCCTTCTCGAGCATCACCCGGAAATCCCGGTACTTTGCCGCCTTGAGGAGCTGCGGGTTTTTCTCGGCGTCCTCTTTGATCGTCAGGGCCATCCGCTCGTCATCGACGTCGCAGAGGGCGACAATAGCCTCCTTGCTCACCGCCTGAATGTCCGAACGCCCCTTGCCGCCGACACCGACGCAGGCCAGGTTCAGCCTGTCGCTCGGCGCCGTGTATCCGGGTCCCCCCAGAACATGCCGGGGAACGATCGTAAATGCCGACGCCGCAGCCGTAATCCCGATGAACCTCCGGCGCGACATACCCTCCCTTTCGCTCGTTTCCATGGTCGTCCTTTCGTTATGAAGACTGATCACCCACCGCCCTGCCGGGAAGATGTTCCGCCCCGGTGGAAGTACTAAACCGACAACGGACTTGCAGAGGGCCCGAAGTGTGAGTACCTTTCTTCATGCCCACGCTCACCATAGTCATCCCTGCGTTTGAAGAGGAGAACAAGATCGCCCGGGACGTTCAGGCCGCCGCCGGATTCCTTGTCTCTCACGCTATTGATGGTGAGATCATCGTTTCTGACGACGGGAGCTCCGACCGGACCTCCGAGCGGGCATCCCTGGCCTCCATCCCGCCGGGGATCCAACGTACTGTGCTCAGAAACAGGCCCCACCGGGGCAAAGGAGCGGCCGTTCGCGCCGGTGTCCTTGCCTCAAGCGGTGATTATGTTATGTTCGCAGACTGCGGGCTGACGGTGCCTTTCGAGAATGCCCTTCCCGGGCTCCGCCTTCTTCGCGAGAGAACCTGCGATCTGGCGCATGGTTCGCGTGAGCTCCCCGGGAGTGTAATCCGGCACCCCCGGGACTGGGACAGGGCGATCATTTCGGCGATGTTCCGCGCGGTCGTCCTCCCGTGGCTGGGGATTCCCCGCGCCCTCACCGACACGCAATGCGGATTCAAGATCTATCGCGGAGATGCGGCCCGGGAATTGTACGCACAGTGCTCCACAGACGGCTTCATGTTCGATATCGAAATCATCCTGCGCGCCCTGAACCACGGGTACCGCATCATGGAGTTTCCGGTTGAGTGGTCCTGCGACAGGGACAGCCGCCTCGGCATCCGCCGCAGCTCACGCGACATCATCCGGACACTGGTCCGTCTCCGACGCACTCTTGTCAGGCCGCAACACCGAACCTGAGCACATTTCCGTTCTCTTGCTCGAAAACAAGCGCGCGCAGGCGGGCATCCCTGCCGATACACATCCGGATTTCCTCAGGAGTCATCACCATACAGGCGGTCGAAAGCGCATCGCTTCTCGCCGCCGATTCCGACACTACCCACGCCGCTCGCCGGCCCTCCACGGGCAGCCCCCTTCGCGGGTCGATGATGTGCCTCCCCTTCCGGATTCCCGATCCTCCGAGTCCTTCCTCCGACAGGAAGATTTTTGCGAGGATCTCCGCATGATCCCCGGGATTGCTGAGCGTCACCGGCCATCCCCTTTCATCCCCGGGCCGGCCGAATGCATACACCGAACTCGTCCCGCCATGAACCAGGGCCGACCCTACTCCCCATTCTTTCAGCAACTCCACAGCGCGGTCCACAGCATACCCCTTCCCTATCGCCCCGAGATCAACACACGGCACGGTGTCGTGGACCCGCACGGTCATCGTCACCTCATCAAGTTCCAGCGAGGTCATCCCGGTTCGCTCCCCGGCCCGCTCGATCTCCCCGGGAGAAGGGTTCAGCACGATTTGTCGTTCCCGCCCAGCTCCTTCAAGCCCCACGTAACGTCGAACGCCCCTCCCGTCTCTTCCCAGTACTGCATGCTGAGCCGGAGACAGTGAAACGTATCCAGGCTGACTCTCAGACTTCCGTGAGGCGAAAGGTTGTTGATGCGTGAGACATCACTGTTCGCAACATACCTGCTCAGCTCCTGTTCCAGTCTGTCGATCTCTCCAAACGCCGCGTGCGCAGTCCCTCCGGCGAACGAGGGGTCCTCGTTGGCAATCAGGATTTCGAACAGTGTCGCCATCGCACGATGCTCGTACCGATTCAAACCCTCTGTTCCCCCGATCATCCGGATCTCTCCCTGAGAAGTTTTTCGTGGAGATCGAGCCGGATATAGCCCCGGAGTTCCTTGCCGGGGCGGAGGAACATCGGCCTGTCGAACAGGGGGATATACAACGGTCGCTCGCCCGGCGGGGGGGCGTCATACAGCCGCTCCATCAGATCCGCCTCGACGTCGGGCGATGCGAGTATGACGGGCGTGGCCACAAAATCTTCCTCGACAGAGTTCCACCATCCGACGCTCGGCAACGCCCTGAGGTACCAGGGCAGAGGCCAGTAGTCATCGCCGGGGCACACCACCTGCACCGCCAGTCCCTCCGGCGAACTCCGCCTGATGGACTCCAGGACGCCGGCTACATGTTTGACGTCGTCCGTAGGATGGGAGTACACGTAGGGATTCGCAGGATCGTCATAGAGCCGGTAATTCGCCATGTACGCCTGCCAGCCCAGGTGGCCGGCGAGGAGGGCGATGGTAATGACCCCCAAAACCCTCAGGCGCCGCGGAAGCCATCCGAAAAACGCAGAAACGCCGCATCCCGCCATGACGATCAGGGGCTGTAGCACGCCGATCACCAGCCAGGGGGTCTTGTACGGGATCGCCGAGAGGATCAGAAGCATCAGACAGCAGTACAGCCCCAGGAACATCTTCAGATCCTTCCCCGATCCAGCCGGAGCCCTCTTTTCACGGAACGCGCTCACAATCCCGATGGCTCCGAAGAAAACGATTCCCGCTTCAGTCCAGGCCATCCCATGATCACCCTCCCGGTATATCAGCAGCCGGAGGAAGTAGTGCCAGGGGTGGCCGTGCCGCGACTCCTCGGCCGCGCGACCGAAGTACGTTTGATAGGCCAGAAGGGAATCCCGCACGCCATCCCAGTGCGTGAAGAAGGAAGAAAAGAAGAGAACCGCCACTATCGCTCCGGAGAGGAGTGCTACCGGGATTCCCCGGACATACCCGCGGTACTCCGCCCATCCTCCGGAATGACGGAATACGAGGACAGCGAGAAACGCACATCCCATTGCTCCGCAGGAGATCACCCATGTTTCCTTCGTGGCAAACATCAGACCGGCGCACATCCCGGCAACAATGGACCACAGGATGCGTCCGCCGAGAATGAACCGGTACGCTGCCCCGATCAGGCCGAACGCGAAGAAGACCAGAAGAATCTCCTGGATGTAGTACCGGCTGTAGAACACCATCGCGGGGGAAAAGGCCGTGAACAGGGCGGCCATCGCCGCCGACCAGCGGCCCGATCTCCCAGACGCAGAGGATCAGCACGATCAGACCGATACCAAAGAAAACCGGCACGATGCGCAACGTTGCTCCGTAACCTGTACGAACCTTGCCTCAGATGCGAACCAGGCCGGCAGGAGGGTAAAATAGTTCAGCGTGGGCCCGTGGTACTCGTTCTTGTCATAGCGATACGTCCCGGTCTCGAGAAGAGCTCCGAACTTGACGGCGTGCACGGCCTCGTCGGTGTGCATGGGACGCAGGTCAAGCTGCGGCAGACGCATCATCGCACCCGCCGCCAGCGCCAGAACCACGACCCACCGCTCCCATTTCATAACACGGCCTTGCCGTAGACCTCGACTTCAATGTAATGGTTCAAATCGTTCGCGGTGTTGCCCCGGCTGTAGAGCCGGACGTACCGCCCCTGAACCCCTTTCGCGTCGATCAGCTTTCCTTCCGACGTTTCCACATAGCTCATGTCCTTGCCGACTCCCTTTCCTGACGTGTTGTCGATGTCGTTGTTGAACACCGTCTTCACGTTCGTGATGAAATCCCGGTCGTCAGCGACCTGAACGATGACGTCGTGGTAGACCACGGCCTGCTTGTGGTAGTGCCACACCAGCATGCAAAGATCGTATGTTGCCCCTTGAGATCGATCATGACGTACTGCTGATTCGGGACCAACTCGACGAAGCTCCCTTCAGCGGCCTCTTTGTCACCATCCATGACCATGGCCAGTTCGCCGATAATGGGCTGTTCATCGGAGCCGGTGACCGGTTTCTTCAAGGCGACGTTTCTGGTCCCGGCGGGAGCCAGGAACGGCGGACGCGGATGCCCGAGGGGTTTCTCCAGATTCGGGACCGCTATGCTTGTGGGCGTCCCCACGAACATCGGCTTGGGAAGCTTGATGTCCAGGGGAACCAGTTGTTCTCCGGCCGCCTTTTCGGCCGCCGCCGCGGGAACCTTCTCCTGTGGAAGGCCGCCTGTCCGGGGGCCGGCTGCACCGCCCCAGCGGCAGGAGGTGCCGGCTGCTCCCCTGGGGCTTCTGCGGCTGTTGTGGGGACTCCTCCGGACTTCTGACACGAAGACAGAAGCCCGCCGCAAAGACAGAGTGTCCAGACAATGTCCTGTTGAGACCGTATCATGATGTGCTCTCCTCCGAAGGTTGTTCCGTTGTATGTTGGACGTAAACAATGGTGAGATGGATTTCCACCAGAGCCGTAACCAGAAGCAGAATAGCGCTGTACCCGTGCGCCCGGGTCAGAAATATCTCACCCTCGGTTCCGAAAAGCGGAAAGAGTCCGAGGATGATTGTCCCCATCAGCGGCAGGGAAAATACGAGGACCATCCAGAACCCTATCTTCAGGGCAATTCGCGTACGTTGGTCCCGCCCGGAATGTCTGCGGTTCTCCGGGCTGAGCACGAACCGCCAGTCCTCCTCGCCGAACCTGAGCCGGTGCGCCCAGAGCAAAGCGAGGGCAGACAGGGCAAGCGCAAACAGCGGTGCAACCGTCACGTGAACGATGAGCAGGAGTCCGCTGAGGTGCTCGCCGAAGACAAGAACCTGGAAGAAACCGGTCAGTGCGAGGAGAACGAACAACAGGGAGGAAAGCCCGTAGGCGATTCGCCTGAAGTTGTCCAGTGTGCTCCCGGTGCCGAGGTTCTTTCTTTCCCGCCACAGGTGAGCCGTGACACGTGCCTGCTCGCGCAGAAATTGCCTGAGCCCCGTGCCAGCCTCTCCGCCGGCGGAGGTCAAAAACAATCCCTCCCAGAAGCGCCGCTATCACCAGCCCCGCAACAATCCGAAAAAGCGTCATTCTTCTCCCGCAGCTAGTGTCCGGATAACATGGGCAAGCCCGCGCAACGCTGAAATCAGCACCACCGATGCAATGAGAACGAAACAGACGATGATCAATCCCTTCAGACCGGGACGGAAGAGAAACGACATCGAGAACAGCCACGCAGAAACCCTGTTCACGTCCTGATACTCCGTCATGCGCTTCAACGAGTCCGGAACAACAACATAGGGAGAGGCGACCGTCACAAAACCGAAATGGAACGGCGCGTCGGTTGAATGACAATCGGTGCACCCCCGGACGCCCAGGGATCGGGCTTTCGGGCGCACATCGTGCGCGATGGGCCACAGGTACGGCATTGCGGCCGGATCTTCACCGCCGCACAAGAGCCTCTGCCGGACCCGGACTGAGAACCTCTCCCCCGCTCACGTACACAGGCACTCCCGCCGTCGTGTCCTCACGGGCCAGCTGTTGAAGGATCTCCCGGATTTCAGACTCCTTCATCACCGGCCATCGCCCGATAATACGCGTCGTGTCCTTCTTCAGCACCTCCAGCACGATCGGACGTACACGATCCGGCGGTACCGGCACGAGACCCTCCCGCCCTGGAAGGCGAAGAATGCGGGCCAGAATGCATTATGAGGAGCGTACGTTCCGTCCGGCTGTTTCGCAAAGACCGGCGTGGTAATATGGGGAAGGGCGTCATCCGACTTGTCTGCTTTTGGAATTCCCAGCGCATGCGCCCTCGAGGTTTTGACACGGTGGGTTGTTGATGCGGGCCATGGACCGGAATGGCACGCGGTACAGGTGAGCTTTTCGAAGTGGACCGGAGGAATTCCCAGATGCTGGGGCCGCGGCGCTCCGCGCGTCCCTCCCGCCGGCACCGACGACTCCATCACCCCCCAGATGGCACCCCTTGCACGTGAACGATGCGGCGGCCGGCCTCCCCGTCGCCTCGGCTTCCCCTTGATATCCCCGGAGTATCTGATGATCAAGACCGTTCCTGTGACAGTCAACGCAGATCATCCCGGCTGCGATGTGGACATCCTCTTCTCCCTGCCAGCGCTCGGACACCGACGGATCAATCACCTTCGAGGAATGGCAGAACGCGCATTGCGTCTGCGGCATCTTCCGGGGTACCGTGAACAGCACACGGCCCGCAACATCAAACCGGGAGGCATTGTATGATACCGTAGGAGGGAGTTTTCCCGACTGCTCGGCGGGAACCGCGGAGTAGAGATCGAAGTTGTCCGGCATCTCGCCCGCGGAGCCCTGGACCGTGGCGAAGCCGCTTCCTGCAGTCGCGGCCCAACGGAAATTCTGGCGCATTATCTGCACGCCATACTCCGCCGGACTCTGCCCCGGGTCCCCGTTGTGGCAACTCTGGCAATTGACGTCGAGGGTTCCGGATACCTGCCATCGCATATAGTCGTTCAGATCCTGCAACCCTTCGTTTTCGCCGACACTCCCGCCCGGGATATGCCGTCCGAACGTTTTGAGAAACCCGAACGTGGTCAACCCTATGCTGCCGGGCCGCTGCGTGCCCTGCCAGTTTCTGTATGACAGGGGAATTTGCATGGCGGCGAAGCGGTCAACGAGGATCCACGGTTCACCCTTGCGCCCCGGCACGACGGAATCAGCCGCGTTGAAATGCCACCCCCGGCGGATGATTTCGTAGTCATGACACTTCTTGCAGGTCTGCTTCGGCGAGAACGGAAAAAGCGGCCTGTCATCAAGTCGGATCACATGATCAAACTCGTCATACAGTTTGATCAAGTGGACAGGTACGGATCTGTTTCCGTCGGCAATGTCTCCGATATTTTCCGGCACCTGCGCCGAAGCCCGCGGACCGACCATCAGCAAAGAAAGCAGGAGACAGGCACTGCATTTGAGGAGAATCATGGTTCAGATCCTGAATTCGCTCGGCTGGATGACGAGTTTCTTGCCCGACTCGACTGCTTCATTGACCTTGAGGACCGTGACAGCGGTCTCGTAGCCTGCCTCTGCGGGGCAGTTCAGTTTCTCCTTCCCCCGGACCGCGTTGAAGAAGTTCTCCAGGTGCGGTTTGTGGTACGGATCGTCGAATTTCACGGGAAGCTCAAACGATGGCGGCGCCATAGTCTCCCGCACATCAAGGACGGCGTCGGTTTGCGGCTTCTTCTGCTCGGCCGCCGGTGCCTTGAGATAGCCGAGCGAGACCCATTTGTCCCATTCCGGTGCCGTGGGCTCCCGGTATGCAGCACCGCGGCCGGCGGATTCCGAAATGACCAGCGTCCCCTGGTCCCCCATGAAACTCTCGGAATACCCCTGATTACTGTTGGTGGAGATCGTCTGATAGAAGGCCCGGACCCGCCCCCGGGGAGTGTCATACTCGAATGTCGCGAGCACGCTGTCGAACCATTCGTGCGTCTTCCGGTCATAGTAGTCGATTCCCCCGCTGGCGACAATTGTTCTGGGGCGCGCATCAAGAAACCAGTTGTAGATATCCAGCTGATGGGACCCCAGGTCGACCACCGGCCCACCGCCGAGGCGGCGATACCACCGCCAGTCCCTGAACTCCTCCATCGAGCGGAACCCGTACTTCCGGAGAACGGCGGCATCAATGCCCGACCCCTTCGGCCAGCTGTTGGCAGGCTGCACCGAACGGTTCCACTGCCCGTTGACCGTGGTCACACGACCGAGGATCTTCGCTTCCTTGATCAGTTTCTTGTAGCAGTGGATGTACCGCGGATTGCTCCTCCGCTGGTGGCCGATCTGCAGCAGCTTCCGGGTCTGCCGGGCCGCGCGAACCATCTGCCGGGCGCCTTCAAGCGTATTGGACATCTCCTTCTCGCAATACACGTTCAACCCGGCGTTAAGGCAATCCACGGTCTGCTCGGCATGCCAGAAGTCCGGTGTGGCAATGAGAACTGCGTCCAGCTCCTTTTCTTTCGCCAGCATCTGACGGTAGTCCTGGTAGGCATTGACCTTCTGCCCGAACTTGTCAAGCATCCTCTCTGCGCGCCGCAGGTTGTACGCCTCCCAGATGTCGCACACCGCGCGGAACCGGACATGAGGAATCTTCAGGCACGAATTCATCAGAACCTGTCCCTGGGCACCTGCGCCGATCAGTGCGATTTGCACATCATCCGAGGGAGAGGAGTTTTTGCCGGTCCCACCGGCAACCCCTTCCTTCTTCGCAAGAAGGAGTCCCACGCCGGCCGCAGCGTAGCCGAGAAATTGGCGTCGATCAATCACCGTCATACTGCTCTCTCCATTCAAGTTCCGTCAGTGTGATGTTCCGGTACTCTACTTTCCGGGTGTGACTCTGGAGCCCGATGTATCCCGAGCGTCGTTTCAGCCCGGGATGAATCGATTCCTTGTCCATGTGCCGAATGAGGTCCGCATCCACGATCATTTCGCCGTTCAGCGTTACGCACACACGCGGCCCGCGTGCGACGATCCGGTAATGCTGCCACTCGTTCGCTTTCTTGCTCACCCGCTTCAACGCCGGCACAACTCCGTAGAGGCTTCCGCAATACTGCCAGGGCTGCAGCGCTGCGTATTCCGGGGCATAATCATCAAGCACTTGTATCTCCATCCCCGTGTATGCCGGGTCACCCTCGTGGGGTGCACGGAGGAATACCCCGCTGTTCCCGCCGTCCGGCAGACGAAAGTCCAGGTCCAATTGAAAGTTGTCGTACGTGCGGTCGGTCGAAAGCCATCCACCTCCTTCCCCTGCCGTGTACAGGACCTCACCGCTGACTCCCCACGCGTCCTGCTTCCCGCCGATCACCGTCCAGCCACGGAGATCAATCCCGTTGAACAGCCTTCCGGAGTACAGGGGCTTCCCCCGGGGGATTTCTCTCACATAAATGTTCCTGAAAGCCAGCGGGCTGTTGTGGGACTGCAGCTCGATCTGGCCGGTGGGGAATATGGGAATCGAGCGGTCCCAGTAGTTCTCCAATACCACGCTGTCGACGACAAGAATACCGTTCAGATACACGGTCACTCTGTCACCAACCATCCGGATACGGAACGTATTCCACTCGCCGACCGGGTTGTCCGCACATTGAAGCGGTGTGTTCGGATTCTTCTGGTTGTTATAGAGGCCACCGGACCCCGCCGGCCACTGCGCCGGGTCCCAGATCTGAACCTGGGGTGACCCCCTGAGATAGATGCCGCTGTCACCCTCTTTCCCGATCTTCCAATCGACAATCAATTCAACATCAGCAAAATCTTCTGCCGTGCAGAGACTCTCTCCTTTTCCATCGAACTGGAGTACTCCATCCACGACGGACCAGTGTGCGCGCATGACGGAATCCGCTTTCGCCTGAGCCGCCGTCAGCTGCGCGGCGGTCATTCGTGATCGGACCACGGGGTTTTCCACCAGCCCTTTCCAGCCTTCCAGGTTCCTGCCGTTGAAGAGCGCCCGAAATCCTTCGGGGGGAGAATTCATTCCGGGAGTTGCGTCAAGCGCACGCTGCACCTGGCTGCGGTATCGAGCGGACACCGCCGACTCGATGAATGCACGTGCTACCTGCGACGGGCTCAATTCGTCCTTCGATTCCGTTTCGCCGGCTGAAATCCTGCCGGCCGCCATCGCTGCATCCAGCCCCAGCGAGTCATCGCCGATGAAGGGTACCACAACCTTCAGCGCAGCGGGCGTTTTGAGGTTTGCGAGCGCACCCAGGACCAGCCGCTTCTCTTCAAGCCTCCCCGTTGCGGCGAGAGTCTTTTCATGGTACCGGACCGCTGATGGCGGATTGACCGGAGCATTCTGTACGACTCGAACGCAACCCCGCAGTGCAAGCACACGCAGGTTCAGCTTCTCCTTGCTTCTGGCAACTGCGAGCAGCGTGTCATAGGCGTCGAGTGCAGGCCAGTCTGCCAGCGCACGTACCGCAGCCTCCCGGATTTCGGCGTTGTCATTCCGGGTCTCCCTGGAAACCAGCGCAAGTGCCCGCCTGCCCCCGATCCTGCCAACGGGCGGAAGGAGCAACAGTCGCTCTTTTACTCCTGAGCTTTCGTACGACTCGAGCAGGACATCGGCCCGTTTCTCCGGATCCGGGCCCCGCGCAGAGATCGATACAAGACTCTTTTGAGCCACGACCTGCTCGCTTCCTTCTCCCGCCCCATGGAGCAAACCGATCAGTTCACGCTTTGTCTCTTCACCCCCGACCGAACCGAGAGCCTTCAGGGCCGCAATCCTGACCGGTCCCGTTTCCTTTTTTGCGATGGCAGTGACGGGCCCGGCCGGCACAGCAGTCCCATACGTGCCGAGGAGGTCAAGCACCATCACGCAGGCCTGGGGCGTGAAACGGGGAAGCGACTCCACGCATGGAGGAATGACACTGTCCGCAGGAAGGCGCTGCAGAGCTTTTCGGGCTGCTGCAATGTCCGAAAATTCCCCGCGCTGCCGGAGAAACGCCAGCAACGGTTCGATGGCATCTGTGTGCTTCAGGCGGACCGCCGCGCCGACGGCAGCAGCTCGAACGGAGCCGTCGGCATCCTGAAACGCATCAACCAGCGCGGCGTACGCACCGGGATCACCCCGTCTCCCGAGCATGGTGAGTATCTCGGCCCGGACTTCGGGACGTGTGCTCTTTGATGCAGCTATCCACCGAGCCGTGACCTCCTCACCCGGAATCTGCAGAGCGCACTCGAGAGCGACGGAGCGAAGCTGCCTGCTTGTGTCGGCCATTACCCGCAGCAAATCCTCCACCGCAGCCTCCCCTTTTGCCCGGACAAGAAGTCCCAGGGCGGCGGCCCGGATCTGGTCGGAAGGCCTGCGATCGTAGAGCAGTTCGTTCCCGAGAGTGATTGCGGGCGCAGAGTCGCCCGATTCAATCCGGCGCCGCGCGTAAAGGAGCCGGAAAGAGAGGTATTCGTCTCGGTCCCTGGGCGGGCTCTCAGCAACCCCCGTGGCCAAAATGGACCCGGCTCGCGAGTCTCCGATATTGGCCAGCGCATACACCGCGGCACGGCGAACCCCGGGATCGTCGGAAACGGCCTCCTTCATGATCGCTTCCACCGCCCCTCCGGCCCGGAGATCACCGAGACTCTTGATGATGGTGACCCGGCAGCTCTTGTGCACCCCCGGCAGGGCTGACAGAAACGCCGGTTCGGCGCCGTCGCGGATGGCCGCCATTGCCTGTGCCGCAGGTTCACAGAGACCCTCTTCGACCAGAAATCGCGAGGCCGCGGGGATGGACTCGCCCCTTCCCGCCACCTGCAGCCGCGCAAGGAGGAACGAACACTGCTCGCGAGGCCGCGGCTGGTCGAGGGCCTTCGCGAGTGCTGCGACAAACAGCATGCGTTCCGCCTCGCTTCCCCGGCCGACGACATACTCAGCCATCCCCTGGAGCGCGTATTCCGCACCGGCGTTGCGATGTGTTCCCCCCGGCTCAAGGCGGTTGCAGATGTCGAGCACCGAGTCCGGCCCCATCCGGAGCATGGACGAGAAGATCCACCGCGCCTCCAGCGTATCGCGGGAGGGCATTCGCAACAGCAGCTGATCGAGTGTGAAGCCCGCGGACTGCCGGCCGGAAGGGCTTGTCGAAGCACAGCCGCACGAGAGCAGCAGAGCACCCAGAAACACGAGAGTGGCCGCACGTCGTTTCATAGGATTCCTGTGTTCCGCTACAAGTGCCATGGTGCGCGCATAGGAGGATCGATCAACCGGTTTGCCGCATCATCGCCCGGGCACCGCTGGGTCTTCGGATCGAATTGTATGCCCCGGCCAAGTTGCCAGGAAATCTTCGAAAGGTTCACAAGCGTCGCGGACCTGTGTCCGTTCAACTCGTTCAATGCAAAAGGTTCCCGGGTCCGGACTGATACCATGAAGTCGGTGATCTGCGGTTCGGGGTCGCCGTCGGGTAGCGCCGCGAGCTTCTCTTTCAGATCCCGGATCGTGGAACGCAATCCCCTGAAAACCTTCCCCTGCGGCCCCTCGATGAACGGAGTCTCTTCTGCCTTCGGATCCCCATCGAGAATGATCCGGCAGCCATCCGCGTACCTCATCGCAATCCGGCGGAACGAACCGGCTGCCTCAGGATGCTGCGCCGGGGCGTCCGCTTCGACCTCTCCAGGGCTCTCCATATCCTTGCCCAGAAAATACTGGACGGGATCAAGGTAATGCTGTCCCATATCCCCCAGCCCGCCGCCATCATAGTCCCAGTACCCGCGAAACGTCGCATGGACGCGGTGCGGGTGGTACGGCTTGTACGGGGCGGGTCCAAGCCAGAAGTTGTAGTCCAGCCCGGCCGGTATCCACTGCGGCGAGAGGTCTGTTTTTCCGGACCAGTAGAATTTCCATTCGAATCCCGTCGACGCGGCGATGGTCACCGTCAAAGGCCACCCCAGCAGCCCGCTGCTGACGAGCTTCCTGCATTCCCTGGCGGTCATTCCGGATCCGTAGAGCTGATCCCCGCTGTACCGGAACCATGTGTTCACGCGGAACATGCGCCCGTACGTCCTGACGGCTTCGATCACCTTCTCCCCTTCGGCAATGCTTCTGGTCATGGGCTTCTCACACCAGATGTCTTTGCCCGCCCGTGCCGCCGCGATCGCGATCAGAGCATGCCAGTGGGGCGGGGTGGCGATATGAATGACATCAATATCCTCTCTTTCGAGAACTTCACGGAAGTCCTTGTATCCCTTGACGCCGGCTCCGCCGAGCTTCAGTCCTTCCTGGAGATGCGCTTCATCAACGTCACACACGGCCAGCAGACGCGCCCCGGTATTCCCGAGATGCCACTGCCCCATGCCCCCGATGCCAATGACCGCCTTGGTGAGTTCATCACTCGGGGCAGTATAACCCGGCCCCCCGAGGACGCGCCGGGGGACGATGGTGAACGCTCCGAAGGCCAGAACCGACTTGAGAAAGGTCCGCCGTGTGCCCATGGGATTCCTATGCCACCTGACTGCTCTTGTCCGGGGAGGATCTCCCGTTCTCGAAGAACAGGCCGAACACTATCAAGATGACCGCAGCCAGGGCGGCCGGAACGGCCCAGAAGATCTGCCACTGCGCCGCGGCCCCGGGGCCCGTCGACGTCACGATCCCGTTGTGAAGCCATCCGGACACCTGCGCGCCGATGAACATCCCGGCGCCATAGGTCATCAGTACCAGAAAACCCTGCGCCTGCCCCCGGATCTCTTTGGTGGAGATCTTGTCAACATAAATCTGACCGGCCACGAAGAAGAAGTCATAGCAGATGCCATGAAGAACTATGCCCCCCATGATCATCCAGACGATGGAGGCCGGCGCTGAAAGCGCAAAGAGCAGGTAGCGGAGAACCCAGGCGAACATCCCGATCAGGAGCATCCACTTGAAGCCAAGGAACCGGAAGAGAAACGGCATCAGGACAATGAAGAGGACTTCGGACATCTGGCCGAAGGACATCGTGAAGCCGGGATTGATGACGCCATTCAGATTGACATAGACCGGAGCATACGCATAGTACGCCGACAGGGGTATGCAGAGGAGGAACGAGCTGACGATGAAGACCACAAATGACGGGCTCTTCAGCGCAGCGAGTGCGTCGAGTCCCAGGATCTGGCGCACGCTGATGGTTGCCCGCGGGGAGGGAGGCGTATGGGGGAGCGTGTAGGCGTAGAGCCCCATGGCGACGCCCGCGACGCCCGCCACACGCAGCGGGAGGCCGGTCTCATCGGCTCCCAGCAGGCCGCTGACAAGGACGCCGGCCACGATCCAGCCGACGGTCCCGAAGACTCTGATGACGGGAAAGTACTTCTGCTGATCCGTCATGTGATGAAACGCAAGCGCGTTGACAAGTCCGACAGTCGGCATGTAACAGAGCATGTGGACGAGGAGGAGGCTTATGAAAAGAGTGGCATCACCCGATTCTGCCGCCATCGGTGCGACGAACATTGCCGCACCCCCGATGAGGTGCAATGCAGCGAGCACCTTCTCGGTGGCGAAGAACCGGTCGGCGGCCAAACCGAGGAAGAAGGGGGAGAGTATTGCCCCGATGGGACCCACCGCATAGGCCCAGTACACCAGATCGGACATGCCTATGCGCGTCATGTAGTTCCCTACGGTCACGTACCACGCCCCCCACACAAAAAACTCCAGGAACATCATCCCGCTGAGCTGGAAGTAGATCGATTTCCGCATCTCTCTCCCGTTACGGTAGGTGCACGATGGTTCCGGTTCGTACTGACCGGTCCGCTGCCAGCACAATGCGAAGACTGTTGACTGCGTCAGCAAGATGATCGCGAAGATCTATGTTCTCCCTGATCGCCCGCAGGAAATATTCCTGCTCCCTGGTGCACAGCTCCTGGTGCCCGGGCTCATCACTCGTGTCAATGCGGACGTCAAGCATCGATTCCGCATCATGTCTGATGAGGGAACTCGTCATGGTGTGCGCATCAATGTCCGCAGACCCGCCTGGCGTCCCGGCGCGGGGTTCGGCAATGCTGACGCAGCCTTTGGGACCGATGACATCCTTGATGAAGTAGGCCGTCTCGCTCATCATGGGCCCCCAGCCCGCTTCGTACCAGCCCACGGAACCGTCCTCGAACACCACGTGGAGATGGCCGTAGTTGTACATGGACTCGCTGATCTCTCCCGATAGGCGCGCCCCTATCGCCTGCACGCGGACCGGCCGCGACCGGGTCATCTGACACATGATGTCCACGTAGTGCACACCGCAATCCACGATGGGAGACATCGATTCCATGAGTTTCTTGTGGACGGACCATGCGGATCCGCTGCTTTGCTGGTTGAGGTTCATCCGCATCACGAGGGGCTTGCCCAGGGTCCGGGCCTCCTCGATGAACCGCTGCCACGCCGGATGATGCCGGAGGATATACCCCACCACCACCTTGTTCCCGGTCTGCAACGCAACCGCCGCGATCTCCTCCGCCTCCGCAACCGAAGAAGCGAGGGGCTTCTCGACAAAAACATGCAGGCCGGCTCTCAGCGCGCCGAGCGTCAACGCATGATGGGTTTCGGGGTATGTGCAGACCGCAACTGCGCCGGCGTTCCCCGAACGTACCGCCTCCTCCGGCGAGGAATACACCGGCACACCTCCCAACTCGTCAGCCAGTCGCCCGGCCTTTTCCTTCGTACGGTCGACCAGCCCCGCGAGCTCGAAGCCCTGAATGCGTGCATAGGCACGGGCGTGAGAGGCTCCCATGTTGCCGCAGCCGACCACAACAACGCGTACGGGGTTCATGGCTGTGTCATTCCTTCAATTCACAGAGCCAGATATTCCGATACTGCACGAGGTTGCCGTGATCCTGCAACAGAATGCCCCCGGGAAGTCCCGGATTCTCATCAACGGCTCCACCCGTAGACCCGGGGATCGCAAGATCTTCGTGTATGATAACGCCGTTGTGGACAACAGATACGCGGGCATCCTTGACCTTGTTCCCGTCCGCCCCGAACCGGGGCGCATGAAACGTGATGTCGTAGGATTGCCATTGCCCCGGGGGAGCGCACATGTTGACGAGGGGGGCACTTACTTTGTATATCCCGCCACACTCATTGTCTTCTCCCTTGAGGCCGTAACTGTCGAGAACCTGGATTTCGTATCGGCCCTGGAGATAGACACCGCTGTTCCCTCTCGCCTGCCCTCCCGCCTCGGGCATAAACGGCGTCCGGAATTCAAGGTGGAGTTGAAAGTCGGTGAATTTCCTCCTTGTCATGATGTCCCCCGTACCCGGGACCACCTGCATGACCCCGTCTGCGACTGTCCAGCCGACCGGCATCTCCCGCTGTTTCACGTCGCGGCGCTCCCACCCCGCAAGGTCCGTCCCGTCAAACACCACCACAGCACCCTGAGGAGGCCGGGCTGCGAGGTTCGGTGAAAGACGCACAAGATGCCTGAGTTCGAAATGGACCGGCTCCGGCGTCCTGCCGGACAGGATGCCGTTCTCGAGCGTCACAGACCAATCCGGTTTCTCCGGGATCACCAGACGGGTCCCTTCCAGCTTTCCTTCGAACGCCATCACCGGCATCGGCTCCCGCCTGTCGAAGGATCTCTGTACGACAAACCGGTAGGTCTTGTTCCCCAGGGCAATTGCCTGCGCCACAACCGGCACCACCTTCCCGGTGTTTTCCACCCGGTGACCCTGCCAGTCACCCATCACGGGATCTGCCATTCCACCGTCTCCTCTGGTAACGCTCCCGGAGGGAGCACAGGAAGAGAGTCCCATCGCCAGAGCACAAGCGAAGACTATTCGCACTCCTGCTGCGCCATTCATAGTTGGTTCTCTAAAGTTCGTTTTGTTTTGTCGAAGTGCGGATTCCCTCAAGGGCGCCGCCGTCAGAGGCGCGTACACGTGCACACGCACGCCATGCGCCGTCTCCTTGCTCGAGCTTGATCATCAGCACATTCCAGCCTTTTTGAAGAATCACCGGCACACGGTCGTTGCCGGGAGCGACCTTGCGGACGACGCTGGCGGCATGGACAAGTTTTCCGTTGATCCAGGCCTTGACGCCGTAGTCTGTCCCCACTTCCAGCGATGCATTCTGGTCCGCCGGAGACCATACATTGGTGCGAATGTAGACGACGTTGTCGTCGCCGGCGGAAAGCCCGGTGAAGTCCAGGAGCCAGGGTTTCCCGGGGTCGGTCGCGATGCGAAGCGGCGACCATGGTACCGGTTGCGCGGGGGAAGCCTCCGGACCGAACGGTTCATCCAGCAGCCGCGCACCTTCGTGCTGGTACGGGCCGGCATAGTCCCACGCGGCGATGTAGTCGTCAACGAGCTCGATCTTCCTTATCAGATCCCCGGCTCTCTTGATGTTCTCCTTGCTGGGTCGACGATGCCAGCACCTGGCGGAGTTGTGGGATGACCTCTCGCCGTGATGAATCGGCTATGGCCTCGGCGATATTCAGCATCGCCGCCTCCGCCTCCGGACGCAGGTCGGCGTCCGCAAGGTACCCCGCTGCCATCTTGAGACCCGCAACGGAGTGGCTTGCTCCCACTGCCGAGAGGAGTGCTTTGCGTTCCCCGGCGTTCGGGGCAATCTTCATTGCATCCCGGTAACGTCTCATCGTTTCTTCGGCGGAACGAGTGCCGTCCAGCCCCAGAAGGCGAACTGACCCGCGCAAGGCGAGCGTACGCTCGCCCGCATCCTTCCCGCCCGACGCCACACGCCAGAGATCGTCATACGGTTCGGCAGTCGGCCATTCGGACAGCGCCCGGATTGCCGCCAGGCGTACATCCGGGTCCGGATCGCGCAGTGTTTCACGGAGCAGTGGGAGCGATGCCGGCGCACCAATCTTGCCGAGGACGTTGATCAGCGACGCCCTTGCGGCGGGATGTCTGGTTTTTGGATAGGCTGCAAGGACCGCCTCGTCCTGTCGGCCGGCGTCGGGGTTGCGGCCTGCGGCAGCGGCCACCGCAGGCTCGAGTTCCCGTCTTTCCCCGTCGTCGCGAGTTCGCACAAGAAGCTCGACAAGGGCCGGCACCTGTTGAGGACCCGCAAGCGACTTCAGCGCCCGCACTGACTCTCCCCGCACCGGACGGGAAGGATCGCCCGCCGCCTCAAGGAGGAGCGGCACCGAGGAGACCACCCGGCGTTCCGCGAGGGCCCTTATGAGTTCCACTTTCTTCTTGTTGTCCGCCCGCTTGAGAGAGGCAAGCAGTGCTTCGTTCACTCCCGGTGACTGAAGGCCGTAGAGGGAATTCCTGGCCTCCTTTTGCTCGGTTCCGCCCGATGTCGCTGCAATCTGTACCAGCGGGGGGACTGCCCCTGCATCTCCCATCGCCCCGAGCGTGCGTAGTGCCGCAAGACGCACCTCCGCCTGCCGGCTTGCAGCCTGCGCCGTGACAATCCTCTGGACCTCAGGATCCCTCGTGCGCGAGAGCGCCGCAAGAAGTTGCACCTGCACGGAAGGAGCCAGGTCAGGGAGCAATTGCGCAATGGCGCGCACCTGGCCTCCATCGGGAAGCTCGCTGACGAGACGCGCGGCTGCGGCCCGGAATTGGGCATCCTTGCTCCGGAGAGCATCTGTCAGTACCGTCACTGCGTTCGCCGGATCAGCCAGAACGATCCCCCGGAGTGCCGCACAGCGGACCGGAAGCGGGACGCCTGGCGAATCAAGCTCCCGGTAGACGCCGAGTGCGCGATTGTTGTCTCCATGAAGTCTGCATCGATCGGCCGAGACCAGCATGGCATCAAGTATGTCCCTCCGTCCATTCGTTGCGATCCTCGACTGCTCAAGCGCATCAAGAGCCGCAGGCGTTCCGATTCTGCCGAGCGCAGACACGGAAGCTGCCGACACACGGTTATCCGGGTCTCTGACCAACGCGACAAGTTCCTTCGTCGCACCCTCGACCCGCCGGTTTCCCAGTGCGGTGATGACTCCGATCTTCGTTCTTCCTTGCGTCCGGGTCAGTGCCCGCTGCAGTGCCGAGTCCGCACCGGACCCGGGTATCGGTTCGAGGGCGAGCAGGGCCATTTCGGCTGTCGATGAATCAGCCAGCATCCCGGCCAGCAGGGGAACCGATGTGCCGCCCCCGACCAGCGCAAGCTTCTGGCAGATGAATTGCTTGCCGGCGGATGTCGCTTCCCCGGCGAGGAGGTCAAGGAATTGCCGCTCCATAATGAGCCGGGCTTCGGGAGACCCGTCCACGTCCCGGATGAAAGCGTCCAGGCCGGCGAGCGCGGCACGGCTGTCGCCGTAACGGTATGTCGATATGCCACGAAGCAGCCCGGTCAACCTGGTCTGGTCGAAAACGCTCATCGGGTCGAACGGGAGGGGCGTCGTTTCGGCCTGCAAGTCCCCAAGCGCAAACTGGACGCCGTCCAGGTAATGCTTCAAAACAGCGGGGTTCACGTACACACTGTCGTTGTGGCCGAGCGAACAGTAGAAGAGGCGACCGTTGCCGTATCCTCTTACCCAGCTAATGGGGATGTCCCTGTCGGTCGGCCGGACCCCGGGAGCCTTCCTGTTCCGCTCGGATCTCATGTCCAGCGCGAGCAGGACCCGGCTGTTCTTTCGAAGTTCGACTGGCCGGATCCGGTAGATCTCATCACTGATCAGGAGATCTTTCCCTTTGAATGATGCCGTGAGCGGGTGGTCGGGATCCGCAATCCTGACAGCCCACGTCCCGGCTGCGTTCCAGGGATGGCCATCGAAGACACCCCCGAACAACTCCTGTGCTTCGGGCCAGGTGGGGAAATTGTCTGTCGCGGCATGAATCCCGACGATCCCCTTCCCGCCTGCAACGAACTCAAGCAGGCTGGCACGGAGTGCGGGGTCATCGAACTTCAACTGCGTCGTGTTGTTGAAGCAGACGGCATCGAACCGTTTGAGGTTTTCCGGCCGGAAGACGGACAGGTCTTCACTCTCGACGGTCTCAAACGCTCCGGTCTTTTTCCCCATCAACTCCAGCGCCTTCGCGGCACGCGGAATGGCGCCGTGCTTGAATCCTTCGGAGAGATTGAAGACCAGAAGGAGGCGCGGAGCCCGTGGCTTTGCGGTGGCCACCGGCGGTGACGCTTCCCGGATTCGCGAGATTTCCTCCTGCGAGAGCTGGGCGCCGGCCGGGGGAATTCCGGTCGCGAGCAGGAGGAGTGTTGTGCCGATGACAATCCTTGGATGCCTCATGAGACCGTTCCTTTTTCGGATACACCGGTTTAGAGATGCCATGGGCTTCGCATCGGCCGTGAGAGCAACCGATCCGCTTCGGGATCATTGACGAAACGTTCCGTCTCCGGGTCCCAGCGCACCTTCCGCCCGAGCTTCATGGCAATCAGTCCGAGATGACCTATCATGATCGATCTGTGTGCTATTTTCGCGGGGGTGACTGTCTCCCTCCTGCTGCGCACGCAGTCGAGAAAGTTCTGATGGTGGTCGTCGCTCCTGTAGAGGTGGATCTCGTCCGCGCCGACCACCGAAGTCAGCAGCGATTTCGGCGAAGCATCGAAGCCTTCCCGGTCAACCCATATCCACCCCTCGGTCCCCTCGAACAGCACACCCATCCCTTTGGGCTGCTGGTACTGGTCTGCCACGATCATGGTAAAACCCTCCTTGAACGTGCAGACGAACCGGTAGCCCTTGGCCGTATCAAAGAGGCCGTCTTTGGCTCTCGGAAAATCGCCCACGCCTTCGATTTCGACAGGGCTTGTCAATTCGGTCCCCATTCCCCATTGTGCGATGTCGCAGTGATGCCCGGCCCAGTCCGTGAGCTGACCTCCCGAGTAATCGCTGATCCATCGGAAGTTCCAGTGGCAGCGGTTGGGGCAATAGGGAACGCGTGGTGCCGGCCCGAGCCACATATCGTAGTCAAACCCGTCCGGCACGGCGGTGGGGATATGATCCGCCCTGCTCCGAGACGCTGTACCCGGCCGGCAGACCGACTCTGACCGTGTGGACCTTCCCGATCCTGCCGTTTCTCACCAGTTCGCAGGCATGCCTGAAATTACGCACGGACCTCTGCCAGCTCCCGGTCTGCCAGACGATCCCATACCGTTCCACCGCATCAACAATGGCCCGTCCTTCCGCAATAGTATAGCCGAGGGGTTTTTCCCCATAGATATCCAGGCCTTCCTTCGCCGCCGTCGTGGCGATGAGCGCATGCCAATGATCGGGCGTCGCGATGCTGACGGCGTCCAGGTCGCCCCTTGCAAGGAGGTCGCGGAAATCGTTGTACTCCGCCACGCCTTTTTTCCCGTTCTTCTGTTCGACCGCGAGGCGGGCCCTGGTACGGTGCTTCGCGTCCACGTCGCACACGGCAACGATCTGCGCCTCGGGCTTCCCCAGAAAGCTCTCCATGTTCCCCATCCCCATCCCGCCCATGCCGATGCACCCGATCGTGATACGATCGCTTGGTGCAACCACGCCGGAGCGGCCCAGCGCCCTGGCCGGAATGTACATTGGCAGACCGACCGCGCCTATTGCCGCGGCGGAGGCCTTTTTCAGAAAATCGCGACGGCTGGTGCTTTTGGTGGTATCCACGTGCTCCTCCAGAATGGACGCTACTACGACCTGTCGAACGCTGCATCGAATGCAACCGATGATGGAGAAAAGTCTATTCTTCGCACGAACGCACACGCTTCGCGCGCGCCGTGCTCGCGCTCCATGCCGCTGTCCTCCCATTCGACGGAGAGCGGACCGGAGTACCCGATATGATTGAATGCCCGGATGATCTCTTCAAACTTCACCGCCCCGCGACCGAGGGACCGGAAATCCCATCCTCTCCCTCGTCTGCCCGAAGTTCAGGTGCGATCCCAGGATGCCGGCTTTCCCGTCGAGCTGCAGCGCCGCGTCCTTCATGTGGACATGGTAGATCCTGTCGGGAAATTCCTCGATGAACCTCACCGGATCAACCATCTGCCAGAGGAGATGGCTGGGGTCGAAGTTGAATCCAAACGTCTTCCGGTGGCCGATTGCATCCAGTGCACGCGTTGCCGTCACAATATCAAAGGCAATTTCGGTGGGGTGCACTTCGAGCGCAAACTTCACTCCGCATTCATCGAACACGTCAAGGATGGGGTTCCACATCTCCGCGAAGTGTTTGTATCCCTGCTCGATCATCGCATCGGTGACAGGGGGAAAACCATACACCAGGTGCCAGATGGACGATCCCGTGAATCCATTGACCACCTTCACGCCGAGGTGCATCGCGGTACGGGCGGCGTTCTTCATGGTCTCGACCGCCCAGGCCCGTTTCTTCCCGGCATCTCCTGCACACGATGCGGGGGCAAAACCGTCGGACCGGCTGTCGTTGTTGGGGTCACAGACGAGCTGTCCGGCAAGATGGTGGCTGATGGCAAACACCTTCAGGCGATGTTTCTCCAGCAGTCCCCTCTGGCGGGCGCAATAGTCCTTATCCACAGCCCCCCGCGCAACGTCGATGTGGTCGCCCCAGCAGGCGAGCTCGAGGCCGTCGTACCCCCAGGCGGAGGCTTTCTCGGCCAGAACGGAAAGAGGAAGGTCCGCCCACTGGCCTGTAAAGAGCGTGACTGGTCGTGCCATGCGTGTTCTCCTCAGGAAATCACTGGTGTCCATTTCTCGGAGCTCTGTGCGCTCGCGAGTACCGACTCGACAAAAAGCATCCCGCGCATGCCGTCATCCACGTTCGGAAAATCAAGCGCGAGGGGTTCCGGGGGCTCCCCCGATAGTGAGGCACGGACCGTGTCCGCAAAGTTGTTGTACACATTGGCAAAGGCTTCGATGAAACCTTCGGGGTGCCCGAAGGGGAGCCGCGTGGCCCTTTCCGCAGCCGCGCTCTTTGCCGCAACATACGGATTGCCGCGCCGGAATACCTGCACGGGCCCATTACCCTCTTTGAGATACAGCTCGTTCGGATGCTCCTGGTGCCATTCCAGACTCCTCTGGGCTCCATACACCCGGATCGCAAGGTTGTTCTCTTCACCGACGGAAATCTGACTGACATGCAGAAGCCCTTTTGCCCCCTTTTCGAACCGGAGGAGACAATTGCAGTCATCGTCCAGCCGCCGGCCGCTGACATGCGTGCTCACGTCGGCACACACGTGAGTAATGTTCAGGCCGGTGATGTACTCCGAGAGGTTCTCGCCGTGGGTCCCGATATCCCCGAGGGCCCCGGCGGCGCCGCTCTGTGCCGGATCGGTGCGCCAGGCCGCCTGCTTACTGCCGGTCGCTTCCAGCGGCGTCGACAGCCAGCCCTGCGGATACTGCACGACGATCTTCCGCACCGCTCCGAGCTCGCCGCCCCGGACGAGGTCGCGGGCGAGTTTCACCATCGGATAGCCGGTATAGTTATGCATCAGGCCGAACACCTTGCCGCTGCTCCTCACGACGGCCTGTAACTCACGTGCCTCTCCCGTCGTGAATGTCATGGGCTTTTCGCACATGACATGGAAACCACCTTCCAGGAGCGCTTTTGCGATGGGGTAATGAGAATTGTTCGGAGTGACGATCGAGACAAAGTCGACCCGCTTCCCTTCAGGAAGCTTGCGTTCCTTCTCCACCAGCTCCTCGTAACTTGCGTATGTGCGCTGCGGGTCGAGGAACAGACGGCGGCCGGTCTCGCGGGATTTCTCCGGAGAGCGGCTGAACACACCGGCCACAACTTCGATCCCCCCATCCATCCGTGCGGCTTTGAGGTGGACCTCGCCGATGAACGCGCCGGGACCTCCCCCCACCATCCCCATATTCAAAGGTCGATCGAGTTTCATAGATTCTCCTTCGCAGTGCCTGCATTCCTTGAAGACTCCTGTCCCTCCTAAAAACCCATCCGCGTGAATAATAGCGAATCCAGACTGCAATCGCTACTTTTTTCTCTGCCCATCCGATCATTTCATTGGCCTCCGGTTTCCCGCGCCCTCAGTTCCTCGAACCAGTTGAGCAGAACATGGAACTGCCTCGGCCCCGGTCGAGGCAGTTGTGTCGTTGCTTGCGCTGACACCGCCCTGGATGTGCGCCAACGCTGCAGAGTGCTCACCGGAGAAGATGATCCCCCTCGGTTCACATGCCTACGGAAACACAAGCGCACTCAAGTCATGATCCGGAATGTGACGTAGTCATGGATGACATTTTGACGAGGGACAGCCACAGCCGCATCTACAACACGGGAATAATGAGAGGGTTATCGTGCAGAGGAGAGTAATTGCATCGACCGACGGATAGACTTCTCGTCGACCAGTCGATCGGTCACGAACTTGTGCAGGATACTTGAAATCAGGGTCTGATAAGGAATGCCTTCTTCCCGGGACCGCCGCTTTAATTGTTCGAGAACCGCCTCCGAAATCCGGATATTCACATTGCGGGTTTTTCGGATTTTGTCGAGTATTCCTTCAAGTTTGACGCGTTCCTGTTTCGAGATTGACCGATAGGAAGCGGCCTCCCGTTCGATCTCGCGTTCGTGTTTGTCCAGTTTCACTTTCACGTCTTTGACCCTCCATATCTCTGATGAAACTTGCGGCTGGGGAACGCCGTCTTGAGAACAACATCGCCGTTACTGTCGAGCACAAACGGCACCACGTGAATGTACGCATGAATCGGCATAATGAACATCCACTGTCCCGGGCGCTTGGGATGCTTCACGACATCGACGTACTGTTTCTGCAGAATCAGTACGGCAATCTGATCGAGCGAGATCCCCCGTTCGGCTTTGAGCTTGGCGTTTTTGTCCTCATCCCAAATGATATTCACAGTACAAGTGTATCACATTAAGGATACAATGTCAAGTTGTCCCGCTTCACAACTCCAACCGTGTGCAGAGGTGCCGATTCCAGTTGAAATCGATATTCACATTCTGCATCAAAAACCGGGTGGCCCACGATGGAGTTCTCGCTGGAGAGAATATTGAAGAGGGACCAACCAGAAGGGCAAATAGACTCTTTTCGGCAGGGCCCCGGGGCCTGGCCACCGGACCGCTTGGTTCCCAAGAATCGCTGGATTCCCGCAATGGGGGGATCTCAGAGCATTTTCAAGAAAATGAATTGCATGGAGTGCATCGAATTTCACAAGCCGTACACATTCTGCGCACACTTCTGGTCGTTGATGCTCTTGTTGATTCCCCCGCAACTGATAATGCGGACGATTCAGAACGCTTACCATTGTCCATTGACCATCCTACTCCACGAGCCGGATATTCGATCACGATAATCCTTCATGCCGTCTTCGGCTCGTAAGTGCGGCAGGAACAAACCCCGGAAAGCGACGTGGAGGTGCTGGTGGGCTTTGAACGTCCTCTCGGACTTGCCTTTGTTGACGGCCGTTCCGATCATTTCATTGGCCTCCCGTTTCGCGCGCGGTCAGTTCCTCGAACCAGTTGAGCACAACATGGAACTGCCTCGGCCCCGATCCCTGTCGCCCTTTGATGATCATGACGAGTTTCTTGCCGTCCGGTGCGATATCGTAGTTGCGGTACCACCCGTTATCGCCGAATGAGAAGTCTCCGCCAGCAAAGAGTTCCGGCTTCCCGACTTCCAACGCGCCTGCCGTCCGCACAGGCACAGAGACCAACGTTTGACGGTTCGTGTCCCAGTAGAAGAGCTCGGTTCCGTCAGGGCTCCACATTGGGGCCATGCCTCCCTCCGTCGAGATACGCGTGATATCCTTCAGATCCGGATAACGTCGTACGTAGACCTCCCACCGGCCAGATTCGGTAGTGCCATAGGCGAGCCAGCGCCCGTCGTGCGAAAGCACAGGGTAGCGTTCGTTATACCGTGTTTGTATCAGAGGTCGCGGTTTTCGGTCGCCGGTGAGCGGCAGGAGCATGATGTCATGTAACGTCTCGGGGAAGACCCCCTCTTGGTACAGAAGCGCCGTGCCGTCCGCCGACCAGCACCCGGGCTGCTGATGATAGTCAGTCTCAGTCAGCATCTCTATCGGACCTTCGTCATTCACACTTTTGAGGAAGAGTCTGCCCCCACGGCCGGCGCGCATCGACTGGAATACGATACGTTTGCCGTCCGGCGACCAGAGTGGTGTCCAGTCGTCTCCTTGCTCATCAGTGAACCGGCGCAGCACATTTCGATCTAACTCGTAGATCCAGAGGTTTACCCTGGACTGGTGCCAGCTAAACACCAAACGCTTACCGTCAGGCGAAAAGCGAAACCCATGGAATGCGCCGGGCGGTATCTGCAATCGCTTGATTTCTCCCTTCCTGCTAGCAAGCGCAATGGTGTCGTTGCTCGCCGTGACACTGCCCTGGACGTACGCCAACGTTCCCGTTTCGGAGAGTGCGAACTGTGCTGATGATGCATTGCCCGCCATCATCACCCCCTCCAGAACGGGAAATGGCGGTCCGGTGACCTCAAGACCGCCGACGTCGAAAGGTATTGCCCATACATCTCCCTCCCTGGGGCGGCAGTAGACGATGTGGCCGCTTGACGCGTATCGGGCATAACCCCCGCCATTGACGATGTAGTGGACTCTGCCACTTTCCAGCGAAACGACACCGACCTTGGATTGGCCAGGATTACTCACGGCAGTGAAGAGGACTGCTTTTGCGCCAGGTAAGAACTCCGGCCAACCGTGCCAGCTGCCCTGATATGGTGTTTCTTGCGTCGTGAGCTGCTGAAGCCGGGATCCATCGGCTTGGACCCTGTAAAGCACTCCGAATGTTGAAAAACGTGCAAACGCGATGGTATTGTCAGCTCCCCATGCTCCGCCAACCCCCAAAGCCTCACAGATGATCTGGGGAGCTCCACTGAGGAGGGAGACTTTCTTCAAGTACCCGCCAGAAAAGAAACCAATCCAGTTGCCATCCGGCGAGAAGAATGGCGCACGCGCGGCCTCAGTTCCGGAGATAGGTCTGGCTTCCAAGGAATCCAGTGTGCGGATGTATAGACGGGAGATCTTGTTTCGCACCGCGGCGTACACGACCTTGCGACCATCGCGTGAGATGGTTATGGCCGGGCTGGACCACGATCCTCGGTCGAGTGAATCCCCTTCCTGCAGATCCATACAGAATCGCACCGGCCGCTGATTGGTGGCCGTCGGCCCGGACCATGGATTCCAGACAGTCACCCCCGCCACGAATGCCATGAACAGGGTTATGAACCAAGGACTCAGTTGCCTCCAAAGTCTGACCCGGTGAGTATCCGGATTCAGTCCGAAGTCCGGAGAAGAGGCTGGTATATGAGGGAGGTTGCTTCTGAGAACCCGCAGATCCACCAGCATATCGTTGACCTGCTGGTACCGCTCGTCCTGCTTCTTTCTGAGCGCTTTGCTGACAATGCGTTCCAGCTCCATCGGTACACCGGTGCGGAGGGCAGTGAGTGGCTCCGGGTCCGCATTGACGATAGCATAGATCACCGCATTGTCGTAATCTCCCTTGAACGGCATCTTCCCGGCAACCATCTCGTAGACCGCAGCGCCAAGTGACCAGATGTCCGTCCGGTGGTCTACAGCATCACTTTTCGTTTGTTCGGGGGACATGTAGGCAGCCGTCCCGACCGTGGTGCCCGTTTTCGTGAGCTTCGTGCTCCCGCAGAGTTTTGCCAGCCCAAAATCCAGGATCTTTGCAGCGCCGTCCGCCGTGACCATGATATTGGCCGGCTTGATGTCACGGTGAACGATCCCCCGTTCGTGAGCCTTGGCGAGACCATGGGCAACTTGGATTGCGATATCGATCGCCTCCTCGATCTTCAGCGGCCCTCGTTCGATCTTCTTCTTGAGTGTCTCACCATCGTACAGGTCCATGACGATGAACATCTGACCACCGGGGGTTTCATCAATGTCATGCACGCTGCAAATGTTGTTGTGCTGGAGGGCGGATGCGGCCTTCGCCTCCTGCACAAAACGCTGTTTGGCTTCTGGTTCTCTGGTAAGATCGGGAAGGAGGAATTTCAGGGCAACCGGGCGTTCAAGCTTGAGGTCTTGTGCTTTGTAGACGACACCCATGCCTCCCCCACCGAGGCGTTCGAGGATCCTGTAATGGGAGATCGTATTGCCAAGCATCGGGTTCTACACTGATGTGCACGATTCGTACGGCATGAAGAGCTTACGGTACCGCGGCAATATAGGTGTGGGAAAAGCAAGAGTCAACTCACCGATCTGCACCGGGACTTTTCAACACCGGGGCTTTTCACACACCGACACTTTCGTGCACCGGGACGTTCATACACGGGGGCTTGTATATGGGTAGCGGGAATTCGGAGGGCACGAAAGTCGGTCCCCGGAAGCATAGAAGCCGCGATGCCTTGGTGGCTTTGCGGTTTCTCCTTTGCTCCCCCGTTTCGTCAGTCCGTCGGAGTGGTGAGGCTGAACATCTTGGTACCTGGCCAGGTAATCTCAAGAATCGCCGTTCCTTGTCTGGACGGAGGGACAATTCACTAGCACCGCGTGTTCCCTGGGTTCCCTTCCGTTAGAATCGATACTCCACGGATACGGTCGCGTAATGGAACCACGCGAAGTTGTACACTTCTTCCACGTCCGCTCCACCTTCCACTGTCCGGTACCCGGCGGCAATGCTCCAGGAGCTGTTCAGACCATAGCGCAATTTCAACGATCCGTCCACAGCACGTCCGGGTCCTCCGGCAAGCCCGTCAACGTCAAGGACTGTGCTCCATTGGCTCCCAAACCGGACCTGTCCCGCGACATGGAGAAGGGGAACAAAACCCAGGTCTGTCTTGCTTGCCGATCTGCCCTGCTGTTCCAAGGCGATCTTCGCATCGCGCAGCTTGGCCGTGAAACCGATCCACCAGCACCATTCGGTCCCGCGGTAGATATTGTACCTGTAGCTCAGTCGCCACGAGTTGAACTTGTACGTGGCATCGGTGGGAACCCCGCGCTGGAATGTTTCTCCGGCGAAGTTTACGCCCGAAGTAAACTGCCCGCTCTTCGTGTAAGAAAGAGGCGCAAGCAACACGCGGAGGCCATGACGTTCGTTGATATTCCAGAGAATATACAACCGGGCTGCCGGGAGTGGGCCGGAGCCGACCAGATCGACCAGCGAAAAACGTGTGCCGGTTTGATCGTTGGGGATCTGCACGTCGTTGCGGCCTTGCCATGCCGGGCCGGCCTCGAGCTCGACAACAAACCGCGAGAACGTCGAGTCGGCACCTGTTTGCGCCCGGCTTACCGTTGTGAAAGTCAGACAATGCACGAAACTCGCAAGAATGAAAGACGTGAGGGCGCAGGATTGCAGCGGTCGTGTCAAGGAAGCCTCCGGAGTGAACATCGGTTCTTTTACAAGATAGCGATTCCCTACTGATGAGGCAAGCGCGGACGCAGCGGCCATGCGGAGCCCATTCAGGAAGGGAGACTTTTCTAAGGTACTGGGTTGAGGGGAGCGATGTGAAGATTGTTGTGAAGGGAAAAGACGTCATGATCAATGCGGCCAACGTCGTCACGGTTGATATTGTGGCCAGCAATGGCGACATTCGTGCAATCGACAGTGTCACTATGCCGTCGGGTCTTTCTTTTTCCTGGAAGGCTTCCTCGCGCGCACATCGTCGCGCGTTGCACGGCGAGAGTCACCGTAGACAGAGCCCTTTCATCAAACGAACGATCAAAGAAAACCATCATGACCATCCATACCATGGTATGCATTTTCGCCATAGCCTTCCTGGTCGGGTGCGGATCCACCATCCCGAACAGGTTTCCCGTAGGGGAGCTTTTTCCATCAGTCCAGGGAAAATCCCTTGACGGACAGCAAACGATGATACCGGAAGTCTTCAAAGGGAGGAAGGTCATCCTCGTTCTTGCGTACAAACAGAACACGCAGTTCGACGTTGACCGATGGGGTATTGGTTTCTTTACATCAAATCTCCCGCTCCCGCCCATCTATGAGATTCCGACAATCCCGGGGTTGATTCCCTCATTGTTCAAGGAGAGTATCGATGGAGGAATGAAGAAGGGAATCCCGAAGGAGTCATGGAAAGACGTCATCACGATCTACGGGGGCGATGGGACAAAGCTCACGGAGTGGACAGGCACAGAGAACCCGAACAACGCACGGATCATTCTTCTGGATGAAGAGGGACGTGTACTCTGGTTTCATGACCGTGGGTACGGCCTCCCGCCCCTGGCTGAATTGCTGGAGAAGCTGGGTGAAGCAGGGCAGCCCTCCACGACTCCGAAATGAGTTGAAGACGTTATCGATCTCGCGAAACATACACCGGACAGGATCGACTCCTCACTTTCGCAGATCGAGCATGCGGTTCCTCTCGGTGCGGCCGCAGGTGATCGTTATCCCCCTGTCCCTCTTCAAAACTCCATCCGCGTACAGATAAGTCCAGGCCGTCGGAGAGATTGAGTGAGTGGCGGTGGCAAACGGACTGCAGTATTTCCTTCCCGAAGCGCCGCGCAAAGAGCAGCAAGAATTCACTGGGATCATGAAGAAGCTTCGATCTCCATTTGCAGGCTGTTTTTTTGCCATGTTCGTATGGTATCATAGTCATCACCTCTAACCAAATACAGCATATGAACACTACCCGAAGAAGGTTCATCAGGGATTCAGCCCTGGCGGTAGCCGGTCTGGGTATCGGATCAGGCCTGTCCCGACCAATGCATGCTGCCAGGGGAATGGTGGCCCCGGGCAATAAGGTAGTTGTGGGCCTTATCGGTTGCAGGGGTATGGGTTTTGCCAACCTGAAAGCTTTTCTGCAGAATCCTGAAGTGGAATGTGCCGCCTTATGCGATGTTGATCAGCAGGTACTGGATGAACGACTTTCAGACATACGCCGGCTGACAGGCAAGAAACCACTGGCGTATGGGGATTACCGTGAATTGCTTGAAAACAAAGATATCGATGCTGTCATTGTGGCCACACCGGATCACTGGCATTGCCTGATGGCCGTGAATGCCATGGAGGCCGGAAAGCATGTCTATGTTGAAAAACCTCTGGCCAATTCCATCCATGAATGCAATGTAATGCTCAACGCAGCCGCCAGATACAAAAAGGTGGTTCAGGTGGGACAGTGGCAGCGAAGCGATCCGCACTGGCGGCAGGCAGTGGCTTTTGTCCATTCAGGAAAACTCGGAAGGGTGAGAATGGTTAAAGCCTGGGCATTCATCGGCTGGAAAGGATCTTTGCCCATATTGCCCGATGAACCGGTCCCCCCGGGTTTGGATTATGATATGTGGCTTGGACCTGCCACAAAAAGACCCTTCAATCGCAACCGCTTCCATTTTAACTTCCGGTGGTTCTGGGATTATGCCGGGGGCCTGATGACCGACTGGGGTGTTCACCTGCTTGATTATGCACTGCTGGGAATGCAGCAGTATGCTCCCAAATCGGTTGTGTCTTCCGGAGGTAAATATGCCTTTCCGGATGATCCCATGGAAACTCCTGATACGCAACAAGCCATTTATGAATTCGACGGTTTTGGATTGATCTGGGAGCATACCATTGGTATATCCGGGGGAAACTACGGAAGAGAGCATGGTGTTGCATTCATCGGCGAGAAAGGTACACTGGTGGTTGACCGAAGAGGCTGGGAAGTGATACCTGAAGTACAGAATAATGCTCCGCTCATGGAAGCAGTACCATTAACAACAATCGAAGCTAAAGGTCTGGAGCTGCATGTTCGTAATTTTCTCGATAGCATTACGTCCGGTGAAAGACTCAATGCTCCCATCGAAATCGGAGCGCATATTGCACGCATTGCCCACCTGGGCAACATTGCCTACCGGACAGGCAGAAGAATATTCTGGGATCCTGTCAGCAGCACAATTGTGAACGATGATGCCGCCAACAGATATCTCGTGCCTGCCTACAGGGAACCCTGGAAATTGCCTGTCTATTGAGCATTGCTCGGAATCTCGATTGCAGGACACTGATGGCTCATGCCGGGAGCAGAAATCCGACAGATCAATGCCGGGTATCGAAGAATCTACCGGGATCGTATCAATGGTGACCGCACTTCGCATCGCCGGTTCATGACGCAGTGAAGCTGTTCGCTCTCTCGAGCACATCCTCCCCGGACATATCAGGAGCTCTATGAAACGAATGACCTATCGCACGCCGCGGGCCGGATCACTACGACGCCTCACACTCGTCGAAGAAGAAATCGGTCCGCCGGCTGACAACGAAGTCACGATCGCCGTGAAAGCGATCGGGCTCAACTTTGCTGACGTGTTCACAATTCTCGGGCTGTACAAAGCTGCGCCCAAACGTGATTGTGTACCCGGCATCGAGTTCAGCGGCGTGGTCACTGCCCGAGGGAAGGCCGTTACTGGTATTCCAATCGGTGAACGGGTAATGGGTTCGATACGGTTCGGCGGGTACACAACACACATCAACATCGATCATCGGTATGTGCTTCCCATACCTCCGGAGTGGAGCTTTGAGGAGGGAGCCTCATTCATCGTACAGGCCCTGACGGCGTATTACGCTCTCGTTCCTCTCGGCAACGTCCAGCGGAACCAGACGGTTCTCATCCATAGTGTTGCCGGCGGGGTGGGAGTGTACGCAAATCGTATCGCGAAGCACTTCGGGGCGTACACCATCGGCACGGTGGGGAGGACATCCAAGATCTCCGTGGCAAGAGCGGAAGGATGTGATGCGGTGATTGTGAGGGGGAGCGATTTTCCGGATCGGCTTCGCGATGCGTTGAAAGGAAGACCCCTCGATCTTGTCTTGGATGCCGTGGGCGGGACAATACAGCGACAGAGCTACAGAATGCTCGCGCCAACCGGTCGCCTGGTCGCATACGGAGCATCGATGTTCGCCTCACATATCGCCACGCCCAACTATGTGATGCTTGCGTGGCACTATTTTCATATGCCCCGGTATCAAACGCTCAACCTCATTGAATCGAACAAATCACTTCTCGGATTCAATCTCATATGGCTGTACGATCGCGTGGAAACGTGGCGATCCATGCTGAACGCCATCCAGGCGCTGCATCTCCAGAAGCCAGCTGTGGGCGCCAGATTTCCGTTCTCTCAGTTGAAAGAAGCTGTCCGGACACTTCAATCCGGGACCACGACGGGAAAGGTTGTGGTGAATGTGTAGATTCACGTTATCCTGCTATCTCCTTCAGAACCTTCCGGGCACGTGCGAGGAAACTCCCCGGTCCATACGGTAACTGCTGCTCGATGATCAGACGAAGCTCACGTCCCAGCTCAGGCTCGCGCCTGGCAATCCGTGCCAGGACTGTCATGGCATTTGCTTTGACAGCTGCCGGACTGGTTCCTGACGCCAGCTCTTCGAAACAGGCTGCGGCAACCCGGCCGAGGGAGCGCTGCGGTATCTCGACGAATTGCAGGACCCGCACGACATTGCGGCGGGCTGCGTTGTGGACCCCGGGCTCCTGCATCTTCCGGAGCATCCTGTCGATCCATGGTTCAAGCAGCATGAGGATGCACGTCGGCAAAGACACCGATCACCCACGCGGCACGCTGTGTCAGCAGCGGATCGTTCCCGAGGAACATGTTCATGAGCTGTGCGAGGCGTTTTGCATCGGCACCGATCCAGCGGACTATCAGGTCGGTGTTCCGCCGGCTGTGCTCGGCAAGAAGCTGCTCCTCCAGATCCATCCTGTCACCATCGAGGGGTCCGGTTGGCTTTCCCGCTCTCGATTTCTCCCGCCGTTGTATCTTCTGATGGTGTGACGTCATATCAAGCACTTCTGAGTGGGGGCCATTGGGCAGCGGCCGCACCAGCACGCTCTGCAGGGACCTGGCCCGAGGCGCGGTCCGCTCCGGCAAAATGGGTATTACGAAAGACGTCCCGGGGGCATCCGGAGGGAATGCATGGACCATCTGCTCATCTTGACAGAGAGACTCCTGCGGGCGATACTGCAGAGTTACATCCACTACGACAACACCCAACGAACCCACTTCGGGGTCAACAAGGAGCGCCGGAACCGCGAGGGGTCCACACCAGCGGTCAGATCGACGAGGTGGCTGCTGTGAATGCGCTGCGTCACTATTGTTACCGAACGGCCGCATAGCAAGCGAGCGGGTTGCTCGCCTTCGATGAGTCCACCACTCCCCCGCTCACCTCATGATCGCACTGAACAGTGCATTCCAATCATGATCCGCGGTGGGATTGTACCTCGGATGGAATATGGCAGAGGGACAGCCCTCCCGTTCCCGGTCAATTGAGTTTCTTCTTCTCCATCTGCTCCTCATTCACCGCAAGCCCGAGCCCGGGAAGTGTCGGGATGGTGATGAAGCCGTCTTTGAATTCAAAGTAGCTTTCAAAGAGTCCCCCCAGACCCATCTCAGGCCTTTCACCCGCGTATTCCTGGACTCTGGCCGCGTTGGGGATGGACGCGGTCAGCTGAAGGCTCGCCGCAGTCGCCAGCGTCGGCCGCGTGTTGTGCGTCATGATATAGCGGTCAAACGCATGCGCCATCGACGCCACTTTCCTGCATTCCGAAAACCCCCCGCACTTGATCACGTCCGCATTGATGACATCGGCATTCCCGATGGTGATCAGATCCCTCATCTGCCATTTATTGAATTCGTGCTCCCCAGCCATGACGGGGATGTCGACAGCCTGAACGACCGCATTCAACCCGGGATAGTTGTGGTACGAGACCGGCTCCTCAATAGCCGCAATATTGAAGTGTTCTGCAAGCTTCTTGGTGAGATCGATAGCCTTCGCGGGAGTGTACCCGTTGTTGTAGTCCACGAAGATCTCGATTGAATCGCCGACGGCTTTCCGGACGGCCTTCACGACTTCAAAGGTATCATCGTTGTCCGGATCGACGTTCAGCTGTCGAATTTGCATGCGTGCCTTGATCGTTCTGTATCCCTGAGCAACAAACTCCGCCGCCAGTTTCGCCATCTGCTCGGGACCTTTCCGAGTCTTCGGGTTGTCTCCCCGGGCGAAGCTGCCGTACACTCTGATCTTCTCCCTGGCGTAACTCCCGGCAATCTTGTGCACTGGCATGTTCAGGAGCTTCCCTTTGAGATCCCAGAGCGCATTATCCACGCCGGCTATCGCTCCGGGCAGCAGTCCCGTGTTGCCGGCATCTTCGCCTTTGAAATACATCTGCTGCCAGATATACTCCGTGTCGAACGGGTCCCTGCCGATCACTTCCTTCTTGCAGATGTCGTGTATCACGGCAGAGGTGAGGACGGGATAGTCATGATCGGCCTCACCCCAACCGTTCACCCCCGCGTCCGTTTCTAACTTGACAAACGTCGCGTTCTTCAGGACGTAGGTCTTGAGATTCGTGACCTTCACCTGCTTCTTCATCGATTCCTGCCCGCTCTCCCCGGCTGTCAGGACACTACGCGAAGCCAGTCCTGCAGCGAAGACCAGGAAAGATCTGAGAAATTCCTTGCGGTTCGACGTCATGACACGATCCCTTCGTATTGATTGTCCAGTCCGGCTCTTGGCGGGAACGGCGCTCCCCTTCCGCAAAGACTCCCCCACGGCCACCTCGCGGAATGACGGGTGCGGTCAGCTCACGGGCTGACACTTGGCGAGATACTCCGGATCGATAGTCACGCCCCATCCATGCCCGTTCGGAATGTCCACCGTGCCGTCCACGCACTTGAGTGATACATCACTCGACAGCGGTATGATTGTATCGCCCTTGTATTCCTGGAACGGACCGATGTTCGGGGTGCACGACGCGAAATGAAGCATGTACAGGTATCCCAGTCCCCCGCCGGAGATGTGTACGGTGCAAGGGAAACCCGCGATCTCGGCCATCCTCGCCACGCGGATGGAACGAATAAATCCCCCGAAGTAGAAGAGGTCGGGCTGGACAACCTGGACAACATTCTTCTGAATAATCCACTCGAACTGACGCAGGCTCGCTTCGCACTCGCCCCCCGCTACGGGGATCGTGAGAGCGTCCGCGATCTGCTTCGTCTCTTCATAGTGATCGAAGGGGCATGGCTCTTCGAGAAACGCGTAGCCACTCTCTTCCATGAGCCGTCCGATCCGGATGGATGCTGTGACGTCATAGGAACCGTTCGCATCTCCGTAGAGCGTCATCGAATCACCGAATTCCCTCCGGGCGAGCGGGATCAGTTTCTCCGTCCGGCCTGGCAACGAATCGGCGTTGTTGCTCATCCGGCCACCGAGCCGGATTTTCACCGCTTTTGCGCCGGTCTGCGTCACCGTCCGTTTCAACTTCATGATTTCATCCTCCGGCGTGTTCCCGCGCCGGCTGCTGGCCTGATAGACCTGCACCGATTGCCGCACTCTTCCGCCCACAATTTCCCCGAGAGGTTTCCGTGCGGAGCGGGCCAGGAGGTCCAGGAGGGCAAACTCGAGCGATGCAACGCAAATCCAGAATGCCTGGCCCTGCATCTTGTAGTTGCTATCGTACACATAGACCCCGTCCAGCAACTTTTCCAGGTCACGGGCGTCCTTCCCCTCGAAGAACGGGGCGACCTGCGTCAGGAAGATCGGATACAGGATATTCATCTTTTCGCTGTGCGAGACAGCGATCCCTTCGGCACCGTCCTTCGACCGGACGCGAACGAAATACTCTCTCCCGTTACGGAGCAGCTCTATCGAATCGATGATCACCGGGGAGGTGAAGAGCTCACTGCGCAGTACAGGCTTCCGCCGTGCCGATACCAGTTCGCCGGACGCGGTGTCGCCATTTCGAGCCCAGCCCGCCTGCCAGGGGACGCATGCGAGCGCGCCGCTCGAGACGAGTCCCTTGAGGACTTCACGTCGGGATATGTCCATTGTCCCTCGTAAATAATTCCATCCGCAGACAAAGTAGTGAATTCCAACTGAAATTGGTACTTTTGTTCCGTGCCAATCACCAGGCAGAAGTTCAAATGATCAGGTCAGCCCGTATGAGCTTCGTCTTCGAGGCTAATCAGCTCTACCCATCCCTCTCCTTCAGAATGACAGAATGCTAACGCCCCGACAAATACTTCCTCACAACAAACTCTTTCCATCCTGCTTCAAACTGCCCGGTAGTAACGTTCAGGACGGCAGCGAGATTTGCGTGGCTTTTGATCATTTGCACTACACTTTCTCTCCCCCACGTTTCAACGATGTATTCGGCAAGGAGATAACCCACAGCATAAATCTTCTGGTTCCCCTGGTTGTACTCCGTGTTAAGTTCTGAGAGCGTCGGGAAGCTCCCTGCCACGAGATAGGAGATATTACGCGGGTTCATAAATTCACCGGCTTCGTAGATCGCAATCGCTTCCCAGAGCCAACGGGGATTGTTGGCGATCTGCCCGTCTACATGGAGCGAGACGATGTGCACAAATTCGTGCAATGCCGTCTGCGGCGGATTGCCCCTGTTGAGGATTCTCAGCGAAGTGGTATTGTAGATGTACCCTGTTGCGCCCCAGTAGTTTGTTCCGATGTCCCGCTTCATATCGTTCTGAAAATGTGTTTCGTCGTTCCATATTTCAATTGTTGTTCTTGGAATGGACGGCACGCTCAGGTCGCCGAGTACTCTGGAGTAGTTGTCGTTGAGCTTACTGAGAACCGATACCGCGGTGCTGTTCGAAAGACCGTCGTACAATACGAAGGTGAAGTGTTCCGATTGAACCGGCAGCTCGTTGTTCGACGAGACTGTTTCACCTTCCTTTCCCCCGCAGGACGGAAGCGTGTTCAGGAGCAATATGAAGAGGATGCGCTTTGTTGTTCCGGTCATAGGACGTCACTTCATCTCTTCAACAATGGGGAAACATGTAACACATGGAATTCTTCAGCAAGATTAAGGCTATCTATTAACGGACAAGTTCCACACGCCGGTTCTGTGCGCGCCCTAATTCGGTGTCATTGTCGGCCACGGGTTTTGATTCCCCAAAGCCTACGGTCTTTAGCCTTCCGGCATCGATACCTCCTGACCTCAAATACGCTGCAACAGCCTCAGCCCGTTTCTGGGAAAGAGTCTGGTTGTGGGTGTCCGATCCTGTAGCGTCCGTATGTCCTTCGATGGTAAGCTTCCATTCCGGCTCGCCCTTGAAAACAGACAAGACTTCCTCAAGCACCGGCCTGGATTCGGACCTGATCACGTCAGAATCCGTGTCAAAGAGAATGCCGTAGACCCTGGCCCTCTTCTCGTCCAGAAGCTTCTTTTTCAGTTCACTGCCTACTGAACCGGACCAGTGGGGACAACCTCCAACATCATTCGACAACTTCGTGCCGGTCCAGGTGCCGGACGGAGCGCTTTTTGCACCGGCGGAGTACCACCAGAATCCTCTGAAGGTCTTACCGTCTTTCGAAAACACCATGACAGCAGGCCCGTTTCCGTTGTTCTGCTGCCAGGTGAGCTTCATGACCCTGCCTTCAATGGCGCCGTTCAGGAGCCCCTCCTTCCATTCATAGCATCCTGTAAGGGCGGTTCCCTGCTGCTTCAAATGGAAATTGCTATAGTTGGTGGAATAGGTTCCCGAGATATTTTCAGGAGTGGAATACGACGGCCTTTTGCCGTACCCCCGGAAGGAAAACAACTCGCTGTATGTCGTGCTTCCCCGGTTGGTCTTGATGGTCAGGCGCACCCAGCGCGAAGCCGGTGCCTTGGCCGACGGAAAGCTCTGGCCGTCGCGTTTATCCGCAAGGGCAGTCTCCAAAACCTTTGCAAAGCCGGCGGTCTCGGAGGTATTGGAAACTTCCACCAGAATATCCTTGGCGCCGGCGCCTTGAGTGTCCACTGAGTAATTGTCAAATTCAAATCGTTCCAGGACCGCCGGTTCTGTCATTTCAAAAACAAATACATTATTTTTTACATTTCCCTTCACGCAGGCCCATCCCGACTTTGTACCGTTGTCCAGCAGATTCTCGGCATTCCAGCCGCCGTACGATTTTGGTACCACTACCGGAAGAGTTCCTTCATCCAGGGAAAGCAGATTGGTGAGTTGCTCATCTGTCGCGATAGAAACTGAAGAAACGGTTGCGAACAGAAATAGAATAGAACCGGCCAGCCAATATTGTTTCATGAAATCCCTCTCAATGTATTTGACAAGAGCTGCTTCTCGTGAACATGAAATACATGAAGTTGAATTGACCTGTTAGTAGAGAAGCGCTTTTTCATGAACAGAAACCAGGAATATCGCCCCTGGCATGTCAAGGGTTGTTGAACAAACCCCGGTGTCGCTCCCGTAAGGGGGTGTACTTCTTCAGCATTGCATCCGCGTCCAACATAGCGAATCCGGACCACTTTCGCTACTTTGAAATGTGTATCAACCAACCGGACAGAAGCCCAGATGCTCAGTTCCTTCCTCTCGTTTTGTCTCTGATTCTTCAGATCAAGGAGCACCTTCAACTGGAGATCATCTTCCTCCGAAAACAGCTCGAAATACTCGCTCGCACGGCCACGAGATCCCGATTGCGCCCTCCTGATAAGACCTTCTTCAGTGTCATGACCGACTATGCCGAGTCCCGCACTATGGCGAGCTCGGCATAGCGACTCATTCCCATCAAACAATTCCTTTTCCAATCCATTTTCGGTTCATAAAATCGCCCCTGATCGGATGGTCCACGATGACGTTTTGGCCCGGATGGACTTTTGAAGAGGGACAGGGCAATTCGGTTGATTCATGATGGCGTTCCGGCCCGGACGGGATTTTGAAGAGGGACAGCCGTGGCCTGACGCCCGCACACGGGGTTGGGTGGCGTTTTGCACTTGCTTTTTGGTCTCTTGCTTTTCAGGTCTATTTTGGTTAACTCCCCGGCAGGATAGAATTCTCCAGGCGGAGGAGGTCAACGCCGCCGGCATCTCGCTGCAGATCAATCCCATGATGACCAATGAACTGGTCGACCAGACGGCGCTGGCGCTCGCCAAGGTAGCGCGGCAATCGCCGCCTGATCCGGAGGTCCGATATGCGCAATACCACAGTCGTCGCGCTCTTCCTGATGTTGGGGCTGACCGCCGTTGCCGCCCCGCTGCGGATCCGGGAGCTGGGTATCCCGGTGAAGGGCATCAACTGGGTGCGAATCCATCCCGGCTCGCTCGCGGGCCGGCCATCGATGTTGCTGTCCATGGGCCAGAACAACGGCGGCCTCTTCGTCTGCGACGTGGACCTGTCCACCGGGCATTGCCGGCAATTCCCCGTCGGCTCGGCGCAGGCCGATTTCCCGACCGCCTCACTTCGCAGCCCGAGCACGGGCATCCTGTACATCGGCTCCGCGTGGCTGGGGCACCTGCACCGCTACGACCCCGCCCATCCAGAACGTGGCGTGGAAGACTTGGGCGCAATCGATTCCGGGCACGCGACCTTTCCTTGCGGGATCCAGGAAGCACCGGACGGCTCGCTCTACATCGGCGCCTATCCCGAGGCAAACCTGACCCGGTACGACCCAGCCACCGGTCATTTCACCCGCTTCGGCAGGATGGACGAGACCGACAAATATCTTTATCCGCTCGTCGGCGACGACGGCACCCTGGCGATGCAGGTGAAGATGACGCGGTTCTTCCTGGTGGCTATGGACCCGAAGACTGGCGAGCGCCGCCAGGTGGGACCGGTGGTCAAGGAGCCCTCGGCCTCGGGCGTGCGGTTCCAGTTCTTCAAAGGCGAGGACGGGAGGCTCTACCTCGACACCGACGCGGGTGGATTCCGGATAGAGGGGCTGCAAGCCACGCCAGTGACCACGCTGCCAGCACCCCGAGCGGGCGTGCCCGCCGTCTACAAGCACGATTACCAGGCGCCGGTGGTGATGCCAGGCGGCTGGACGGCCAACATGCCCGACTACGAATCCTCGGTCTACCGGACGCTGCGCCTGCAGCGGGCGGGGGAGGCGCCGCAGGACCTCCGCCTGGATTGGGCGGGGGCTGGCTCGTTGCTGTTCCTGATTCATCATGGACCAGACGGGAAGATCTACGGCTCGAGCTACCTGCCGGAGCACCTGTTCCGCTGCGAGCTGGACGGCTCGGGCATGGTGGACCTCGGCCAGTGCAGCACCTCGCTGGGGGAGGCGTACTCGATGGAGAACTTCGAGGGCAAGTTGGCCATCGCATCCTATCCGTCCGCGCGCCTGTCGCTCTACGACCCCGCGTTGCCGTACCGGTTTGGCACCGGCCCGGGTGCCAATCCGCTCGACGTCGGACCGATTGATGACGGCATGATCGGCTACCGGCCGCACTTCACCGTGGCGCTTCCGGATGGGAAGTTGTGGATCGGCGCGGCGCCGAACTACGGCCTGCGCAGCGGGACTCTGGCATGGTTCGATCCGCGGACCGCGCAGCGCCGCTCCCACCGCTCTGTGGTTGAAAACCTGACACCGGTGTCGGCGTTGTGGCTGCCCGGCCTCCAGCGCCTTCTGATCGGGCTGAGCACCGAGCCGGGCTCGGGCGTGCAGGTGAACCGGGACAACGGGGCCTTCGCGTTGTGGGACCCGGTGCGCGATTGTCTTGACTCTGCGGGGGATTTCGGCATCGCGGAGGTGCGCGATGTGGTCGCCCTGGTACCGGCGGAGGGCGGCCTGGTCTACGCGCTGCTGGCACGGCCGCCGTTCCTCGTCGAGCACCACGGAGCAAAGCCGGCATCTGCCGCGATCGCCCTCATCGACCCGGCGCAGCGGCGCGCGCTGGCGGTGCGGGAGCTGCCAGCTGGCTACGGGGAGTTCGGGGAATTCGGCTTCAAGGCCCTGCGGGCGGATAGCCGAGGCCGGGTGTTCGGCACCACCGCGAAGGGCATCTACCGGGTGAAACCGGGTACCTGTGAAACCGAATGGGTGGGAGAGAGCCCCGTCAGTATCGACGTGGTGGGCCCCATCGTGGGCCGCACGCTCTATTTCGGGAGTAAATGGAAGCTGATGGCCGTGGATCTGCCGGAATAGCTCCTCAGTTCCCAGCAGCCCGGCGAGGAATGGTTGTGCCTCTTCAAAATCTCGTCCGCGACAATTCTTTTTCTCTGTTCCACTTTCTGGAATTTCTCCCACGGCGGAATCCAAGAACGGGAGATCCTATGGTCCCCAAAGAAGCAACTACCCTTCAACGCAGCTCAAATTGGGTACTGCTGCCGGATTCTTGTCCACCAAGTGCATCGAGTTACACGCTTCCATTACAGCCTGGTTATAGTGCCGATCGCGGGGCATGCATGCATTCTTGGATGGCAAGGTATGTGAAATGAAGACGACAGAGGCGTGAGTTGCATTTTGCAGGAGGTGCAATTCGCGAACCGATCTCCACCCGTTGTACTCAGACTTCGTCTCACCAACACACGATTCGGATGGATGGTACGCTAA
>CAVPCZ010000026.1:0-49716 GCA_963702445.1 Ignavibacteriota bacterium | reverse complement strand
TCGTATGGCGGCGCGTGCAGGCCCATCACCAGACGCTCGGGAGAGACCGTAGTCCGCGCCGGGACGCCGCTCTCGTCTGCATCGTCGAGCGGCCGGTGGACATCATCAGCGTCGAGAAGTCCGGCACCTTTCGCGGCCATTACCACGTGCTGGGCGGCAAGATCTCGCCCCTGAACGGCGTCGAGCCGGAAGACCTGCGCATCGGCGAGCTGGAAAGGCGGCTGGCCCACGGGCTGATCAAGGAGATCGTCATGGCCCTGGGAACGGACGTCGAGGGCGACGCGACGGGCTATTACCTGGCCAAACGGCTGGCGCGCCAGGGCCTCAAGATTACCCGCATCGCCCACGGCCTGCCCGCCGGCACGGGGCTGGAGTTCGCCGATGAACTCACCTTGAGCCGCGCCCTCGAAGGGCGCAGGGAGCTATAACTCCCATCCTTCTCATTGTATCCCATACAACCCTCTAATCCCTGTAACTCGCACATGATCGCCCCTTCCGTCGTCATCTTTGACTTGGGCAAAGTCCTCGTGGATTTCGATTACGCCATTGCCGCGCAGAGAATCGCTGCGCACGGCACCATGACCCTCCGGGCGATTGGGGAGTATATCAACCAATCCCGGCTGTTCGTTCAGTACGAGTCGGGCACCGTGACCACCGCAGCAATTCTGCGCCGAGATCTGTCGCGTCACCGGCTTCCGCGGCACCCCGGCCGAGTTCGGCGCTTGCTTCGGCGACATCTTCGTTCCGATTGAGCCGATGATCCAGCTCCAGGCGGCGCTGCGGCAGCGGGGCCTGCCCGCTTACATCTTTTCCAACACCAACGAGCTGGCCGCCGAGCACATCCGCCGCACCTTCCCCTTTTACGGCAACTTCGACGGCTACATCCTGTCGTACCAGCACGGCGCCATGAAACCGGACGCCAGGCTTTACGAAGTCGTCGAGCGCGCATCCGGACGCCGCGGCGCTGAGATCCTCTACCTGGACGACCGCCCCGAGAACATCGCGGCCGGCGCGGCCCGCGGCTGGCAGGTCATCCTGCAGGAATCCCCGGAGAAGAGCCGGGCCGCCATCGAGAAGCTGGGCCTGTTGAACCACGAACTGATCCGCAGGCGGCCCTTAGCCGAGCGGGTCCTCGGTGAACTAGCCACGCTCAATCACAAATGGAATCTACGACCGCCAGGATCCCCGTGCGCTCACACCGCCAGGCGATGGACTGGAGCCTTGTGCTGGTCAGCCAGGGGATCGAGACCACGATTGACCAGGCGGAGGACGGCACCGGCTGGGGCCTCCTGGTTTCCGCGCAGGATTATACGAACGCGCTGCGGACCCTCCGCCAGTATCGGCTGGAGAACCGCGGCTGGCCGTGGCAGCAGGCAGTTTTCCGGCCCGGCCTTCTGTTCGATTGGGGCAGCCTCGCCTGGGTTTTGCTGGCGTGTCTGTTTTTCTGGCTCAGCACTCACACCGACCTGCGGTCCGCCGGCCTGATGGACGGCGCCGCCGTGGCGCATGGACAGTGGTGGCGGCTCTTCACCGCCATCTGGCTCCACGCCGACCTCGCGCACCTGGCCACCAATGCGACGATCGGACTGCTGCTGCTCGGCCTGGCGATGGGACGCTACGGAACTGGCGCGGGTCTGCTCGCAGCATACCTGGCGGGCGCCGGCGGCAACCTCGTTGCGGGACTGATCTCCTTGCAGCCGCATCGGAGCCTCGGCGCCTCCGGCATGGTCATAGGCTGCCTCGGGTCTGCTAGCGGTGCAATCGTTTTCACTCTGGCGGCAAACGCCCCATGCCATGAAATACATTCTCAGCGGCATTTGCGGCGGCGTGATGTTATTCGTCCTGCTCGCATTGACGCCGGGAACCGACGTCATGGCGCATCTGGGCGGATTCGCGAGCGGGCTGCTGCTGGGAGCCCTGCTGAAGCCTCGTCCCAGCGGTTGCGCAAATGCCGAAGACTAACCTCCTTAGCGGCTTGCTGTTTGCCCTCCTCGTCATCGTGCCCTGGTGGCTGGCCTTGCGCGGTGGCGCCCGGTGAGCAAACTGCATCCTTGGCATGGGGCGCGTGGCGGGCGCATCTCGACACTGCCGCCATCGCCGAATCGCCCCAAGCCGGAGCGCCGACTTGTAGTCGGCTTAGAATGCTCGTGGGGCCAGAGGGAAGCCGCGGGCCGTCGGTCACCCAAAGCCGACTGCAAGTCGGCGCTCCGGCGGCAGTGTCGAGATGCGCCCCGCGTGGCGGGCACGCCCAAAGAAGCTTGAGCCGGGGGGCTTCACATTTAAATGCCGGTCATGCCTAAGTCAAAGGGAAAGGGTGATTTGTTGCGCGGCGCCCGGGTGTATCTTTCCGGGCCGATGGACTTTGTGGCCTCGCGCGCGGCGGAGAAGCAGTCCGGCTGGCGCAACCGCGTGAGCCAGTTCCTGCAAGCGATGGGCGTGACGGTGTTCGATCCCTGGTTCAAGCCGGACGTGCGCGGCCTGCACGAATACGGGCGCGAGGACGTCAAGAGCGGCGACCGCATCAGGCAGCGCTGGACCTACGCCGGCGGCAAGCGAGGGCGCCCAGGCGCGGTCGTGGTGCGCCAAGCAGTTCTGGGAGACGCTGCACATTGACCTGCGGATGGTGGATACCAGCGACTTCAGCATCTCCTATTGCCCGACGAACATCTACAGCGTCGGCACGCCGCACGAGATCATCATGGCCACGCTTGCAGCACAAACCGGTGCTGTTCGTCAGCCCGCCGATTGTGTTCCCGGCGCTGCACGAGCTGCGGGCGCACCTGGCAGGACGACCCGGCGGGCCGGGAGCTGCTGCAGCGGCTGGAACGGGAGATCCCGATCAAAGAGAACCCGCGCGGCATCCCCAGCCTGTGGTACATCCCGCTGGTCGGCGGGGAGAACTTCTTCGACGGGTTCGGCTTTGCCGCCGTATCGCAAGCGGTTTGGCTGGCGCGAGGACATCCCGATTGACCGGCATGAGAAGCGGTTCCCGCCGCAACGCCCGCTGCTGCCGTTCGTGGAGAAGCTCAACAAGCGGCTGCCGAAGAAGTGGGACAGCAAGCTCGACCGGTTCGTGCCCGACGACGATTGGCTGCTGTGGGACTTCCACTCGCAGAAGATCCGCGGCAAGCACGTCGAATCCGTCCGCAAGTAGCTGCGGCGCTCACAGCCTCTGATGCCGCTGCAGCCGCTCCACGGTGTCCCGGTCCAGGTTGGTAGAGGCAGTCAAAGAGGCGCTCTTTGAAGGAGGCGGGGCCGGCCGACTTCTCGGCGGCCAGTTCCGCCGCGATCCCGTAGCAGACCAGGGCGCACGCCGCGGCCAGGCCCAAGTCGCGTTCCACCGCGGCAAAAGCGCCGATCACCGAAGCCGCCATGCAGCCGGTGCCGACCACGTGCGTCATCATCGGATGACCGTTGCTTGACGAGATAAGTCGTCTTGCCGTCCGTGACAATGTCCACTTTGCCGGTGATCACCACCGTGGCTTTGCGTTGCCTGGCCAGCTTCTCCGCCAGCAGCGCCAGGTCGCCGCCAACCTCGGTGGCATCCACGCCCCGCGTCTGGACGCTCTCGCCGCTGACCCGGGCCACTTCAGAGGCGTTGCCCTTGATGACATCAATCCTGGCCTCGTTGAGCAGTTCCAGGCATTTCCGGTCGCGCAAGGCGGTCGCGCCGGCGCCGCAGACATCCAGCATCACCGGGATGCCCTTCTGGTTGGCGCTTCGGGCGGCGAGCTTCATCGCCTCCACCAACTCAACCGTCAGCGTGCCGATGTTCAGCACCAGGGCGGAGGCGATCTGGGCCATTTCGGCGACCTCCTCCGGGGCATGGGCCATGACGGGCGACGCGCCCAGGGTCTTCACCACCTGCGCGCAATCGTAGATCGTCACCCAGTTGGTCAGGTGGTGCACCACGGGCTTCTGCTGGCGGACTCGTTCGAGCAAATCGTAGGCTGTGGGTTTCATGGGATCGCTAGATGCGGGCAGCTGTGCATTCGCGGCGCGGGCTACAGTTCAATGCCGTCCGCCTCGGCTTGGGCGGCTGCCAGGAAGGCCTTCAGAGTCTCGACGCGCGGCTCGGCGAGCCGGCGCGCGGAAGCCAGCTCCAGTTGCGCGGGCAGTTGCTCGAGATTCCGCCGCAGGACGCCGCAGCGCATCGGCATAGCCGCACAAACCGCGTGTCGCGGCCCACTTTGCTGACCGTGCGGAGGACGGCGATAGCCCCGAGTTGCTCCAGGATGTCCGCGTCCCGCAGCAGCGTGCCCTCGAAGAGTCGTCGGCTTGGCTGGAGGGAAGATGCGTCCGGATGGCCTCGATGACGGCCGGGATCTTGTCCTCGGGAAAGCCGAATTGCCTGCAGGATCTCGGGCACCTCGCGGGCGGCATAGGCCACATGGTCCCAGGCCGCCAGCGCGGCCGGGTCTTCCGGGCGGTGGCCGATGAACACGCCGAGGTCGTGCAGCCAGGCGGCGGCATAGAGCATGTCGTCATCGTAAGGCTGGCCCTCGGCCAGCCGCTTCGCCAGGTGGTAAAGCCGGGGCTGGTGGCTGAACTTGTCCGGCGGCTGGGCCTGGGCGCGGATGTAATCGACGATGGCCTCGCGGTATCGCGGTTGACTCATGGCGCAAGCATAGCCGCGCAACCGCGAAACCTGCCAGACCCGAGGGTTAAGGCCCGCGCTCCAGCCGCCGCAGTCGCGGCGGCGGGAGGCGCCCTCGCGGGGCAGGTGCAAGTGATAAAATGCATCAAAATAGTGCTTGCTATTCCAGCCGAAAGAGCCAGTATTCAGCCCGTCTGTTAGATAGCTTGTCACTTCCATGGCATGGTAAATCTTCAGGTGAACTCGGTTCAGTGATGATTTGAAACCCGATAAGCGGGAACAGTCTGGAGAAAGCAAGAGTTAGTCTAGGACAGTAAGTTAGTAGATACATCACATGAGCGCAAAATTGTTTGTTGGGAATCTTTCCTTCAACATCACTGAAAACGACCTGCAGGACGCCTTCGCGGCGCACGGCACGGTCGTCGAAGCCAACCTGATGATGGACCGGGCCACCGGCCGTCCTCGCGGGTTTGCCTTCGTCACCATGAGCACGCCCGAAGAGGCGCAGAAGGCCATTGACGCCTTGAACGGCAAGGAGTTGGGCGGACGCGCCCTGACCGTCAACATCGCCCGGCCGCGGGAAGAACGCCCGGGTGGCGGCGGCGGCGGCGGCGGCGGCTATCGTGGTCGCGGCGGTCGCGACCGTTACTAATCCGTCCGATTGCTTTAGGGCGAGGCCCGGGTATTCCGGGCCTCGTTTCCTTTTGGGTCGGGCCGGTGGCGGCGCGAGGTCAGGCCACGAACTCCAACTCCGGCTCGCGGGGGATCAGACCCGCGTTCAAAGGCCCGGCCCAGGAAGCGGCGGATGGACTCGCGGCCCCTCTCGCCGTAGTCCAGCGTCCAGTGGTTGACATACATGCCCACGAACTTGTCCGCCAGGTCGCGGCCCATGTCGCGGGCGTATTGGAGCGCGTGCTGCACGGCTTCGGCGCGATGGTCGAGGCTGAACTGGATGCTCGCGGTCAGGATGTCCGAGACGGCTGCGGCGCTGGCGGGAGGGAAGCGCTTGTGGATGACGTTGCCGCCCAGCGGCAGCGGCAGGCCCTCGTTTTCGCGGCCCCACCAGACGCCCAGGTCCTCGCACACCTCCAGTCCTTCGTTCTGGTAGGTGAGCTGGCCTTCGTGAATGATCAGGCCCACGTCCGCCTGGCCCGAGCGCACCGCGGCGAAGATCTGGTCGAACGGCACGACCAGGTAGTTGAATTCCTTCGCCGGCTTGCCCAGCCAGAGCTGCAGCGCCAGGAAGGCGCTGGTCATGGTGCCGGGCACGGCGATCGTCTTGCGGGCGACTTCGTCGCGGGAGAACTTCTGCTTCGCCACCAGCATGGGCCCGTAGCCGTCGCCCATGCTGGCGCCGCTCGGCAGCAGGGCGTATTGGTCGCTCACGTAGGCGTAGGCGTGGATGCTGATGGCGGTGATGTCGAGTTCGCCGCGCGTGGCCCGCTCGTTGAGCGTCTGGATGTCCTGCAGGATGTGCTGGAACCGAAACCCGGCGTCGGAATCAGCTCCTTGGCCAGCCCGTAGAACATGAAGGCGTCGTCCGGGTCGGGCGAATGGCCGAGCGTCAGAGTGGTTTGCGACATCGGCGCAAGGTAAGCGGTTCCCGGCGTGGCTGTCACGCCGAGAGGGTGCGGACGGGCACAATGAGCACCCACGCAAAAATGAGGAATGTGGCAGGAAATGCTGCAAACCATACGTTACCCATACGTTAGGCATACGTTAGCCATACGTTAGCCATACGTTAATGCCATACGTTAGCCATACGTTAGCCATACGTTAGCCATACGTTAGCCATACGTTAGCCATACGTTACAACAGGCTACCGCCACCGTGCCGGTACACCAACTGGGCTTGCTTCGAAAAAACGGACACAGAAGTTGTGTGGCATCATTGCTAGTTGGTTTGGTGTTCAAAGTCAACCGGGCACAGATAGCCGAGGGAGCTGTGGAGGCGGCGGCGGTTGTAGAAGCTTTCGATGAAGTCGAAGATGGCCTGGCGAGCTTCGGCTGCGGGTTTTGAAGTGGCGGCGATAGACCAGTTCCTGTTTGAGGGTGCTCCAGAAGGATTCCATGGCGGCATTGTCGTAGCAGTTGGCTTTGCGGCTCATGGAAGGGAGGGCTTGGCCTTGAGCCAAAGCGTGGCGGAAATCAGCGCTGGCGTATTGGCAGCCGCGGTCGGAGTGGAAGACCAGCTCGGGAGCCGGCTGGCGATGAGTCAGCGCCATGCCCCAGGCCGCGAGGACCAGTTGGGTGTCGATGTTTTGGCCCATGGCCCAGCCGACGATCCGACGGCTGTAGAGGTCCATGACGCCGGCCAGGTAGAGCCAGCCCTCCTCGGTGGGGATGTAGGTGATGTCCGCCGACCCAGATTTGATTGGGAGCGCTCGGGGCGGGCAGTTCGGCCAGGCGATTGGGGGCGATGGGCTGGTCGTGGTTGCTGTCGGTGGTGTGGACCCGGAACCGGCCTTTGGCGCGTCCACAGAGGCCTTGCTGGCGCATTAAGCGGGCGATGCGGTTGCGACCATGAGCGTGACCGGCCCGGCGCAAGAGCACTTGAATGCGGGGGCTGCCGTAAGTCTCCCGGCTGTCCTGATGGATGTGGATGATCTGCTCCAGGAGTTGCGCATTCTCCTGGGCGCGGGGGCCGGGCTGGGTTTGGCGGTGGCACCAGTCGTAATAGCCACTGGCGGAGACCTCCAAGGCCTGGCACAACGAGCGAATGGGATGCTGGGTTTTCATCGCGTCAACCCGTTGAAACCGTTGGTGGGGGCTTCGGAGAGGATGCCCAAAGTTTTTTTTAGAATATCCCGCTGCTGGCGCAGATAGTCGTTCTCGCGCCGCAAGCTGGTGTTTTCGGCTTCGAGTTGCTCGGCGCGGCGCTTCGCGCCGCCGCCCCCTTCCCCCCCTGGGGGCGGCGGCGCGAAGCGCTCCCTCCAGGCACTGAGCCGCTGGCGGGCAGGGAGTGAGAAAGCGGGAACGAGGCGGAGGGGCTGGGGCTAATTCGGGGGTTTACATTCATAGCGTTGTTGGGAGCATCGCGCTTTGTTTGAGACTGCTATGAAACCACAAGCCGCATCCCCCTTGAGCCGCCGCCAGTTCCTGCAAGCGCGCCACCGCCGCCGCCGCGCTGCCGCTGATCGTGCCCGGCTCGGTGCTCGGCCTGAACGGCGCGGTCGCCCCGAGCAACCGCATCGTCTTTGGCGGCATCGGCGTCGGCAACCGCGCGCTGGCCACCCTGCCGACTTTCCTCGCCTTTCCCGAAATCCAGTTCGCTCGCGGTGAGCGATTGCCGCGCCGACCGGCTGAAGTCGCGCGAAGGAGATGGTGGACGCCCACTACGGCAACCAGGATTGCCGCGGCCTACCCCGATTTCCGCGATTTGCTGGCGCGCAAGGACATTGACGCGGTGTTCATCGCCACGGGCAACCGCTGGCACGCGACTGGCCTCCATCTACGCCGCCCGCGCCGGCAAGGACATTTACTGCGAGAAGCCGATCAGCCTGACCATCGGCGAGGGCCGCGAACCTGGTGGAGACCTGCCGCCGCTTCGGCACGATCTACCAGGCGGGCACCCAGCGGCGCTCGACCGCTCCTACCGGTTCGCCGTGGAGATGGTGCGGCAGGGCAGGATCGGCCGCGTGCACACGGTGGAGATGCAGGTCTGGACCGGGCCGGCCATCCCGCACGACAAAGCCGCGCCGGTCCCGGCAGGGCTGGGACTACGACATCTGGCTGGGCCAGTGCCGTGGCATCCGTTTGTGCCGGGCGCGGGTCAACGCGCTGGCACTATTTCTGGGACACCGGCGAAGGGCATGCATACGGACATGGGCTGCCATTACACCGACCAGATGCAATGGGCGCTCGGCACCGACCACACCGGCCCGGTGGAATTCGAGGCCAAGGGCGAGTTGGCCCGACCCGGCGAAGTTCATGAGCGACACGCCCATCACCGGCGTAGGTTCGCTGCAGTTACGCCAACGGCGTCACCGGCGTCATGTATCAGCGGGGGGCGTTCAAGGACCGCTACATCCGCTACATCGGCGACGAGGGCTGGATCCAGGTGGACGACGAGACCGACGTGGTCACCGCCGAGCCGAAGTCCATTCTGAGCCTCAAAGGCGCGGCAGCGCGGTCGGCTGGGGCGACGCCTGCGATCACGTCCGCAACCTGCTCAATTGCATTCGCAGCCGCCGCCCGACCATCTGCAACCCCGAGGTGGCCCACCGCGCGATACCATCTGCCAGGCCTGGACCATCAGCCTGCGGCTCGGCCGCAAACTGAAGTGGGACCCGGTCAAGGAACGCTTCGACCTCGAAGAGGCCAACCGCATGCTCTACCGCGAACCGCGCGCGCCGTGGAGGGCGTGATTTACGGTTTGCGATTTGCGATTTACGCATGACCGAAGATGCCAATCCCGATGATCTTAGACGGCATAGCTTAACACCAGCTCCCCTATGAGAACACAGATTCCTCAGATGCCTTGTCTTGTTTGGCGCTTCACGGCAGCCGTGGTGCATGCCGGCGCAATTCCGGCCAGTCGCGCACGCAAGCTGATATCGCCAAGCTCGTGGCTGAAGCCGCCACCTACGAGCCCGGCCAAAGCCGCGAGCCATTCCGGCGGCTCGAGGAATTGGCGCGCCAGCCTCGCCTCGGGCGCGCGCAAGCAAATTGAAGCCGGCCTGGTGCGGCTGCTGGCGCCCACCGTCCACCTTCGAGGCGCGCCGCTTCGCCTGCAAGCAATTGGGCATTATCGGCAGCAAGCGCGCGCTTGCCGGCCCTGGCGGGCTGTTGAAGAGCGACGAGACCGCCGGCATCGCGTGCCTGGCCCTGACCACTTACCCGCCCGGCAAAGCCGACGACATCCTGCGCGCCGCGCTCCCTTCCGCGCGAGGCACGGCCCGCATCCAGATCATCAATACGCTGGGCGACCGCCGGGACGCGAAGGCGGTGAAATTGCTGGCGCAGACGGCGGCGGATCCGGACTTGGCGGTCGCGAAGGCTGGCATAGCGGCGCTTGGGCCAGATCGGCAACCCGGCGGCCTGGAAGGCGATCGACTCGCTGGCCAAGCGCGCCAACCCCGGCCTCCAGACGGCCCTGACCGAGGCAACTGTCCGCTGTGCCGACGGCCTGGCCGCGGCGGGGGATACGAAAGCTGCGACGGCGATCTACGAGGGACTGCTCGCGCCGTCTCAGCCGGACCTACCTTCGCCGGGCGGCGCCTCGGCGCCTTGCTTCGCCTGGATCAGGACCAGGCCCCGCAGCGCATTCTCGGGGTTCTGCACGGCTCGGACTCGGCCCTGAAGCCGGTTGCCATTGCCTATGTGCGCGCTTTGCCGTCCAAGAACGCCTCTCGAAGTATTCGGCGCCCAACTCCCCAGCCTCCACCCCAAGAGCAAGTTTGGATGATTGACAGCCTGGCCGCGCGCGGCGATGTCAGCCGCCCGCGCAGCCATCGGCAGCAGCCTGGCCTCGCCGGACGCCGCCGTCCGGCGCGCGGCCATTGGCGCCCTGGGCCGCATAGGAACATCTGGTGCGTACCCTTGTTCGCGCGGGCGCTGGCTGCTCGCCAGGACGCCGAGGAACGCCGCGCCATCGAGATCCGCGCTGATTGCACTGCCCGGCGGCGAGCAACACCGACCGGGCCATCACCACGGCCTTGAAGGAATCCATCCGGCAACACCCGCGCCGACCTGATCACCGCCCTGGCCCGGCGCGAGGGCCCGCCGCCAATCCGCTGTTGCTGGCCGAGGCCGCCCAATCCGACCCGGCGGTCGCCAAAGCCGCGCTGCGCGCGCTGGCGAAGACCGCCAGCGGCAAGGAACTGGCCCCGCTGCTGGAGCTGCTCACCAGCGCCCGCGACGCCGGGTGCGCTCGGAGGCCGAGAGCGCCGCTGCGCAGGCGATTGCCGCGGACCGACACCCGCCCGCCGCTCCGCACCCGTGTGCGCGGCGCTGGGTGGGCGCAAGGCGTCGAGAGCCGCATCGCCTTGCTGGGGCTGTTGCCCGCCTGCGGCGATGCCCCGCGCTAGCCGCGCTGCAGAGCCGCCACGGCGGATTCCGACGCGCGCATTCGCGACGCCGCGGTTCGCGCGCTGGCGGATTGGCCCGATCTCTCGGCCTGGGATGCCTTGGCCGCGCATTTATCGCCAACCGGGCCGTGAATCGCTGCGCGGGCTGGCCCTGCGCGGCCTGGTTCGCCTCGCGGCGAGGAGAACGCCCGTCCCGACGCCAAACTGGTCGAGCGCTATCGCCAGTTGCTGGCGGGCAGCCGCAGCGACGCCGACCTCCGGCTGATTCTCGGCGCCCTCGGCGGCGCCGCCCAGCCCTGGCGCCCTGGAACTGGCTTTGCCCCTGCTCGATAATGCCGGCGTGCGCGCCGAAGCCGAAGTCGCGGTCAAGAAGATCGCCGAAGCCATCAAGGCCCAGCATCCGCAGGCCGCCCAGGAAGCGCTCAAGCGGCTGCAGTCCAAGCCCAAAGCGGAGTGACGGCGAGCGGTCCTTCCGAACCCCGCAGTCGCGTACGTAAGTCCGCTCCATTGCCCCATCACTCCATTACTCCACCACCCGGTTCCCCCTCCGGCACAGTCTGGTTGCATCAGCCCCGCTTATGACCCCGGAACTGTCCAGGACACTCCGGACTGGCGGCTTACCGGAGGCTTGTAGGTGGCTACCATGTGGCTACCATGTGGCTACCGTGGCTACCCTGTGGGGGGGCTTTCTCTGTCCCCTTTTGGGACACTTCAACCCTTCTCTCCACCCTCCAGCCTCGCGCCTGAAATAAGCAGACCTAATGGTCCGCCCTTCCTCCCCGCTCTGGCCACACCCCGTCGCGCCGTCCTCCAACTCCGCACCCGTGCGTCAACGCCAACCACACCTCCCAAAGACGCGGTATAGACGATTCCGGCGCGCAAGGCGGCGCGCCCAAGACGCGCAGGCCGAGAAGACTGCGACCGAGTTTCAAGTCAGGATGAAGCGATCTGCCGCTTGCGGAATCAAAATTGGCCCCGGCACAACGCGGCAGCGACGGTCCGTGTGGAGGAAAGAACGCGCGTTCCTTGTCTAGCTTCTGCCTCTCATGGGGACAGAATTGCTCTGTAGTAACGCCTCGGCAATGACGCGGGCGTAGGGTCTACCCAAAGGTATGTTGCCGTCGGCAGTGTGAAGTTCGTGAGCAATGTCCAGTTGTTCGTGTTGCTGAGGTCGTAGGGGTACTTGGATTTGGCACAACGCTTCGGCCTGCCCCTGAATGGTTATCCCCGGGTACAGAGCGAATTCGAGGCCCGGCGTCACCGTCAAGGTGGCTTGGTCGCTGGTTGTGCTGTCGAATACGTTGGTGACGATGACTGTATAGAGCTCCGGCGTCGCCGAGCTGGACGGAGCCGATGCCAAGAATCGAGTTGGTAGCTCCGGAAATGGGCAGAGTGTCTTTGTACCATTTGAAAATGGAGAGGTGGTGTGCCACCGGCAAACACCCGGAAGTACACACTAGAATTGAGTATGGCTGTTTGGCTAAGCGGTTGGAGGCCGAGCACCAGGGGGCCCTCCCGACTGCGGAGTAAAGCGGCCTGTGTGAGCGTAATCCTTCTTGTAGATTGGCCAAGCGCTGGGAGCTGGGGGCCGCGAGCCTGCAAGGGCGGTGCAGAAAGCGGCCAGCTACGAAGTAGATGTTGCCTTGGGGGCCAATGGTCACGGCACTGTTCACGGCGTTAGTGACCGGAAACTGCCAGTCGAGCGAGCCTGCGGACGTCAAGCAGGTCACGTGGGAGGTGCCACCCACGATGATTGACCCGTCATCGCGGATTGCAGGGGAGCTTCCGTTAGCATCGAGAGAGATGCAGCCCAATGAAGCGAACCGTCTGGGCGTAGGCAGAAGACTGCGTAATCGCCACAGACATAGACATTTCCTGCCGTGTCGATGGCTGGAGAGGAGTCTACGCCGCCGTTGTCTCCCAAAGGGTAGGTCCATTTTGACGACCCGTTCGGGTTGACAGCGTGTACACTGCTGCCGTTTGGAGTGTCGGCGGTAGTGAAGAACACGGTTGGATGTTCACAACCTCCCGGTGGTGCGATCGTGGCCATGGGCTTTGCCTGGTGGATCGGTCCGAAGCTCCTCTTTCCGCTCAAGGGTGCCACCACCCTCCCCCAGATCCCCGGGGGCATCGACGCGCTGCGCACGCAGCTCCAGAAGATGGGCCCCGTGAGCACCCTGGAAAAGAAAGGGGCCGCCATTTTCGGCATCGTGGTTTTCCTCTGGATCACCGATCGCTTTCATATGCAGTGGTTCGGCTTCGAAATTGACGCCGTGATGGCCGCCATGATCGGCGCGATCATTACGCTGCTCCCGCGTATCGGAATCCTGAAATGGAACGAGGCGGACATCCCCTGGCACCTGATGATCTTCAGCGCCGGGGCGTATGCCGGCGGGCTGGCGCTGAACGACACCGGCGCCGCTACCTGGGTCGTGCAGAGAATCTTCACCCAGCTCCATTTCGGCACGGATGTGAATTTCTGGGTCGTGTATGTGATCGTGATCGCCATCATGATGTACTCGCATCTGGTTTTCACCAGCAAAACCATGAGGACGATCATCCTGATCCCGTTCATCATCGCCCTGGCCCAGCAGCTCGGTTTCAATCCCATCGCCCTGGCACTGCCCGCAGCCTTCACGATCGACTGGGTGGTCGGACTGCCGATCAGCGCGAAACCGAATGTCATCCTGTTCACCACCGGCCAGTACTCTGTTCTGGATAACTTGAAATACGGGCTCGTGATCGCAACCCTCGGCGTCGTGCTGTTGACGATCGCGGGGTTCACCTGGTTTCACACACTGGGGCTGACTCCCTGACGGAACGACCCTCCCGGCCGCACAAAACGGGGTTGGACAGACAATGAACTCACGTACAACAATGAAACAGCGCACCGGACGCCTCCTGGTTCAGGCCCTCTGGGCCCTCGTGGCCGCGGCGGGGCCCGCGGCCGCCGGACCGTCACTGGCGCTTCATGAGCGGATTACGCTTCGCGACGATGGGTCGGCGGACATCACGATTGTTATCACGTCGCAGGGTATGCCGCCGGGAGCCATCCTGATCCCCTGCGCCTATGCCGGCGTGGAGTCTCTGGCTTCCCCGGACAGCTCTGCGACGGTGCGCTTGCAGGAGGATCAGGATGTTCGTTTCTTCAGGCTGGAAGCGGCGGAACGGGGAGACCGGCCGGTCACCATCCACTTGGAAGTGCCCCGGTATGTCGACTGGCAGGGGAAAAAGCGCGCGGATTTCGGGAACATGACGCTCACCCATGCCTTTCGGAACACGACTTCGCGCACAGTCACAACCTACCGGTGCGATGTGTTGCTTCCGGAGTGGCTGACTGTCACATCCGTGGTGTCAAGCATCCCCGCCCAGACAGAAAAAGACCCGGTTTCGCCCTACGACATTCTTCGCGACGGCGGGCGGACAGGGGTGAGTATCCGCACGCGTGATCTCCGCCCCGGAGACGCGGCCGCGATCACGTTCAGATGCAAGCCCGTGGAGAAATCCCCGGTGCTGTTCGGACTTTTCGCCCTCGCCGGCCTGGCGTATCTGATCTTTTTTCGTGATGTGCTGAAGGAGAAGACCAATGGATCTGCTGCTACGCAAAACCCGTAACCTGGAAAACCAGATCGACGAATACCTCGACCTGGTGGTTCGAGGCGCCCTTTTCTTCAAGGAGGGGTTGCGATGCTACGTAAAGGGAAACGACGAGCAGTTTGCGCTGCACCTCCGGGAGATAGATGCCACCGAAAGCACCGCCGATGGTCTCCGCCGCTCGATTGAAACGAAGCTCTATGTGGACACGTTGATCCCTGAATACCGAGGCGACGTGCTCGGATTACTCGAGAGCAGCGACCGCGTGCTCAACCGCAGCGCGGAAACCCTGACGCAGTTCGGGGTCGAACGGCCGGATATCCTGGAAGACCTGAAGCCCATGTTTCTGGATCTCACCGATGCATCCATGTCCACCGTGGAGTCCATGGTGAGCGCCGTCCGTGCATACTTTCGCGAACCGGACCAGGTGCGCAACTACATCACCAAGGCGATGTTCTACGAAAAGGAATCCGATGCGCTCGGAGATCGGATCAAACGGACGGTGTTCCAGAAGGACATCGACCTGAGCAGGAAGATCCATATGCGGTATTTCGCATTTCACATCGAGACCATTGCTGACGAGGCGGAAGACGTGTGCGACCGTCTCGCCATCGCAACGATCAAACGCAGTCTCTGACGGATATCATGATCCACTGGCTCTACATAAGCACAGGGCTCTTTCTGGGGTGGTCCCTCGGAGCGAATCACGCCGTCAACGTGTTCGGCACGGCGGTGGTGTCGCGGATGGTCCGCTTCAGGACCGCGGCCCTGATCGGCGGCGTGTTTGTGATACTCGGAGCCGTGCTGAGCGGCGCGGGCACCACGCGTACATTGAATACGCTGGGCGCCGTGAATGCCCTGCCCGGCGCATTCACCGTAGCCCTCTCCGTCGGCATCACCGTCGCCTGGATGACAAAACTCAAACTCCCGGTCTCCACCTCGCAGGCGGTCGTCGGAGGAATCATCGGATGGAACCTCTTCACCGGATCGCCGACGGACACGTTTTCGCTCTCCAAAATCCTCTCCACCTGGCTGATCGGCCCTTTGCTCGCCGCCGTGTTCGGATTCCTGCTGTTCCGGCTTTTTGTCACCTTCTTGCGCCGGGCCAGGCTGCATATCCTTCATATCGATGCGCATACGCGCACGGGCCTTCTTGTCGTCGGGGCCCTTGCATCGTACATGCTGGGGGCGAACAATATCGCCAACGTCATGGGGATGTTCGTCCCGGCATCGCCGTTTGCCGACCTCACGCTCGGAGGATTCCTGACCATCGCGGGAAGCCACCAGCTGTTCTTCCTCGGCGGTGTTGCGATTGCGGTCGGGATTCTGACCTACGGGGAACGGGTGATGCAGACCGTGGGCAAGGATCTGTATAAGATCACGCCGCTGGCCGGACTCGTCGTGGTGCTGGCCGAGACACTCGTCCTCTTCCTTTTCACGTCGGAGTCCCTTGAATCGCTCTTTGTCAGACTGGGTCTCCCCCCCTTCCCGCTCGTTCCCCTTTCCAGCACGCAGGTGGTGATCGGAGCGGTGATCGGTGTCGGCGTCGCAAAGGGGGGGCGAGGCATAAATTACAGCGTCCTCGGGAGAATCGCCTCGGGATGGGTCACGGCCCCGGTGGCGGCCGGCCTTCTGGCGTTTGTTCTTCTGTTTTTTGTACAGAATGTCTTCGAACAGCAGGTGGTCCGTTCCACCTCATACGCGGTCAGCCGCGAAGTGCTTGAAGAAGTGCATGCCCGGGGTGTGGACACAACACGCCTGAGTCCGTTGATAGGAGCCCGTATTTCCGGTTCGGCCACGTTCCGGCAGAATCTGGAACGGCAGAAGGCCTGGACGGAACAGGACCTTTTTGTGATATTCTCCTCGGCCGAATTGGATTCCCTCCGCGTGGATTCGCTGATCGTCGCGAAAACCCTGGATTCGACAATGATCTCTCCCGGGAAGCGGCGTGCGCTGAACAGCCTGCATGGAAGGGTGTTCGTTCATCGCTGGCAGCTGGACCGGGCGCTCGAAGGCCGCGAAACGGAATGGGCTATCCCGACCGCCCCCGGATACGAGCAGGAGGCTAAACGCCAACGCGCCCTCCGTGAATCGCTCTATGGAACGTTCCGTGTCCCGCATCAACAATAATCTGAACGCCGGACACTGCAGGGGTCATTGCAGCGCCGTGCGGGCGAGTCCATGGCGGCGCTCTGCCGCTCAAGTTCGCAACAACGTCAACAGGCATATACAGTGTGCAATAACCTCACCATACCAAGGAGCAAAACAATGAAACATTTTGCTGTTCTGCTGTTCGGGGTGCTATTCCTGCTCGGGCCGGACATCGTCCTGGCACAGGGCGAAGCGCTTCCCTCGGAAGGTCCACGCATCCCTCTCGGCGGGGATGTGCGCTGGGGGAAGCTCGTCTTTGAATCACAGGATGGGAATTTTCTGTGGTGGCTCGACGCGCGTATACAGATCGATGCCGCAATGTACAACGAGAACAAGAACCCCCTCAGCAACGGCACCATCATGCGCAGGGCCACACTGGCGGTGAAGGCGGTGCTCTGGAAGGATTGGCAGGCCGAGCTCGATATGGACTTCGGTGACGGGGTGCTCGATGCGCGGGACATCTGGATCCGGTACAATCTCCGGAAAATGAACATGGATTTCCAGGTCGGGAATTTCAAGGAACCCTTCGGCCTGGAACGTCTTACGAGTTCCCGCCTGATCACCTTCATGGAGCGCACCACCGCGACGAACGCCTTTTCCCTGGGACGTCGCATGGGATTGGAGGGACGTTACTGGACCAACTGGGGTCAGGTGACGCTCGGCGTGTTCGGCCATGAACTCGGAACCCGCGTCGACAAAGGAACGCTTGATGAGGGCTTTTCCACAAACGCCAGAATCACCGTTGTGCCCATCCATGAGAAGGGAAAAACCCTTCATATCGGTGCGGCGGCCTCCTACAAAACCCCCGATGTCACTGCCGATCTCGCTCCAAACACGATCGAACTCAAATCCCGCGTTGAAACATACGTGTTCGATCCAAAGCCCCTGCACACAGGCGACATTAGCGACGTGAACTATTACACCCGGCTGGGGGGCGAGCTGGCAGGCGTCTATGGACCCCTGTACTGCCAGGGTGAAATCATGACGACTCAGGTGAAGCGCTGGTACGGAAAGCCTACCGGAAACTTCATCGGCGGCTATGGGATGATCACGTATCTGCTGACGGGTGAAACACGGGTCTACTATGTCGATGAAGGGGAGTTTGGGGCCATCGACCAGTCCGAGAATTCCTGGGGAGCTCTGGAGGTCGCCGCACGCTACAGCGTCACGACCCTCAACGATCCTGATGCAAACATTCTGGGCGGCAAGGGGAACCAGCTGACGTTCGGCGTCAACTGGTATCCGAATATCAACTTGAAGATCATGTTCAACTATTCCGCCGTGAAGCTGGATGACAATGCCACCAGCAAGGGACGCATGGTCGGCGGGGACAGCTTCTCGTTCATGCAGATGCGATTCCAGGCGTCATTCTAAGACCACGAACTCGTGGAGAACCTTTTTCCTTCAGATACTTTGAGAGGCTAATCATGCAGTAAATACTTTTCCAGGCTTTTCCTTTCCCCGATCCTGTTCGGGCTGGTCTTGATCAGTTCCTGCGGACGCGAAGAACCCACGGTCGCCCCACCTCCTCCGGTCATTCCGGGCGAAGTGGTGATGAACGAAATATTCGCCGCGGGGACCCCGGGCAATCTGGACTGGATCGAGATCTACAACCCCTCGACTCAGCCGGTCGATATCAGCGGATACAAGATCTACGATGTCGGCGGCCAGGGGGGGACAAAAGATAAGAAGAGGTTTCCGGCGGGTACTGTCGTCGCTCCGAAGGCGTTCTATGTGATCATCACGGACACCACCGTCAGCGGGAATGACGGCTTCGGCCTGTCCGGCACATCGGGTGAAACCGTGTGGCTGGAAAACGGGACCGGCAGCATCGTCGACGTTATTGCGTTTCCTGCACTGACGGCATCGCAGTCGTATGGAAGGTTGCCGGATGGAGCAACAAACTGGCAACTCCTCGGCACCGTCACGCGCGGTGCGGCAAACAAGCAGTAGGACGATTCTGTAGGGAAGACCCCGCCGGTACGGCGGGGCTCTTCCTTTTGGTGTGTGTTTTTCGTATTTTTTATATTTAGATATTCACGGAATGCCCTTTCTTTCTTCTCTGCAACAAACAGGAGGCCCAATGAAAACCACTGGTATTATTTTCGCACTGCTGGTCCTGGTATGCGGACTGGCCGGGAACGGTCTTGCCCAGTCCACCATGACCATGAACGAGATCTATGCCGCCGGAGTTGCCGGCAACCGGGATTGGATCGAAGTGTACAACAGCGCTGCGGCATCCATCGACATCAGCGGATATAAGATCTACGACACCGGCGGCCAGGGGGGCACGAAGCCCAAGAAGCTCTTCCCCGCCGGGACGGTTGTTCCCGCAAAGGGATTTGCGGTGATTGTCACGGATACGAATACGAGCGCTTCGATTCTCGACGGCTTCGGCCTCTCGGGCACATCGGGTGAAACGGTGTGGCTGGAAAACGCCGCCGGCACACTCATCGACAGCGTCGCATTCCCCGCGCTTGGCACGGATACGTCCTATGCCAGAAAACCCGATGGATGGAAAAACTGGGCAAAGTTGACTCCGGTTACGCGCGGCACGACGAACGGCCCGGCCGATCTCAGCATGAATGAGATCTATGCCGCCGGGGTTGCCGGCAACCGGGATTGGATCGAAGTGTACAACAGCACTGCGGCATCCATCGACATCAGCGGATATAAGATCTACGACACCGGCGGCCAGGGGGGCACGAAGCCCAAGAAGCTCTTCCCCGCCGGGACGGTTGTTCCCGCAAAGGGATTTGCGGTGATTGTCACGGATACGAATACGAGCGCTTCGATTCTCGACGGCTTCGGCCTCTCGGGCACATCGGGTGAAACGGTGTGGCTGGAAAACGCCGCCGGCACACTCATCGACAGCGTCGCATTCCCCGCACTTGGCACGGATACGTCCTATGCCAGAAAACCCGACGGCTCAACGACATGGGCAAAATCGTCTCCCACGACAAAGGGGTTGACAAACGGAACCAGCACCGCTGTCCGGGAAGAGGGTACTCTTGCAACAAGCTTCACTCTCGATCAGAACTACCCGAATCCTTTCAACCCGTCCACGACAATCTCCTATGCGGTTCCTGCGAACAGCTTCGTGAGCCTGAAGGTGTATAGCATTCTCGGCACCGAGGTTGCGTCACTCGTCAACGAAACCCAGACGGCGGGACGCTATACCGTGCGGTTCAACGCTGCACAGCTGAGCAGCGGGGTCTACTTCTACAGAATAGCTGCAGGCAATTTTGTCGACACGAAGAAACTGACCCTGCTGAAATAGCTCTTGCCAATCGTCATGTACTCCATGAGCCCATCCAACGATGGGCTCATGTGTTCTACTGCAAAGGGATATGGATATGTCGTCCAGCACAATACCATCATTCCGCTTCACCATTGCGCCTTCTGCCGCCGTCAGGATCGCGCACGCCGCCACCGTGGCCGTTCTTCTCCTGGGGATGATGTCCTGCAGCCGGCATGAACAGTCAGCCACGGACCCGGGGACGCCGGCCGCCCAGTCGCTTCAGCTCATAACAACATACTCGTTGAGCGTCACCGAACCATCCGGGCTGGCCTATTCGCAGGCAACACGTGCGCTCTACATGATTTCGGATAACCGCTCCGAGATCTTCAGGATTGATACTACCGGCAAGGTTCTGAGTTCCATTCCTGTGAGCGCTTCGGACATCGAGGGGGTTGCGGTGTCAAACAGCGGGGATACGCTCTACATTGTCGAAGAGACGGCTTCACTGCTTTCAACCGTGCTCATGAACGGCACGAAAATCTCTTCCGTGCCGGTGGTGGTTCACACAAACCCGCAACATTCGCTCGAGGGGGTCACGGTAGACAATGCCGGCCGTCTCGTGGTAATCAACGAGAAGGCCCCAACAATGCTCCTGGAGTTTATGGGAGGGGTGGAAGTGCGCCGTCTGCTCCTGACCTATTCGTCGGACATATCGGACATCTGTTATGACGCTTCAGGGGATTGTTACTGGATCGTGAGCGATGAATCGGAAAAAGTGATGAAAGTGTCCCGGTCCGGAGTCTTGTTGGGGGAATGGTCGATTCCCGTGCGGCAGGGAGAAGGCCTAGCGTTCATCAGGGACCGGTGCTATATTGTATCAGACGTAGATGCAAAGCTCTACGTCTTCGTTAAGCCCTCGTAGTACGGCGCTCTGCCACTACTGGACTTTCGGTGGAAAATTCCGTATGTATACGATGGTACGATACACTGGGGGGTCACTGAAGAGCAGCTGGTGATAATGGCTGGATCACCCGAAAGGTGCTCTTCGGTCGCCCCCCCTTTTTTATCCCCTGTGAAGAAGGCCCGGACCCGGGCAACCGCTGCTGTCTCTTGTCACCCCACAACTGAGAGCATGGTGATGAAACGACTCCCGAAGAGCGCCTTTGCCATTTCCGTTCTGCTGCTCTCGCTGCTCACGATCTGCATCCCTCGCGTTACCTTCGCCTCAGGGACAGCACTTCCCTATCGAGTCGTCATCCTTGGATCTTCCACCGCAGCCGGGGAAGCGGCGAGGCCCCTGGACAGTTCATGGGCGAACAAGTACAAACGTTTCCTCTCCGCGGCCGTTCCGGGCTCCGAGGTGGTGAACCTCGCCACGGGCGGTTTTACGACGTTTAATGTGATGCCGACCGGATACGCGCCTCCAAGTCCGTGGAACACCGCCGCCTACCAGCCCGCCCCGGCAAACAACATCACCCGGGCCCTTTCGCTCTCCCCGAGCCTGATCATCGTCAATCTGCCCACCAATGACTGTGCGAACCTCGTCCCAACCGCCACACAGATCGCCAATTACGATCGCATCGTCCAGGAGGCCCAGACGCAGGGAGTGCCGGTCTACATCACGACATCTCAGCCGCGCAACACAGATCCGGCCGGCCGGACCCTGCTCATCCAGATGAAGGATCTGATCCTCAGCCGCTATGGATCTCGGGCGATTGATTTCTGGACCGGGTTCGCTGACGCAGGAGGATCCATACTTGCTGCTTACAACTTCGACGGCACGCATCTGAACACCGCCGGCCACGCCGTATTGTTCGAGCGAGTCCGGAGCACCATTCCCACGGGCAGCACTCTACCTCCTCCACCGCCGCCGCCATCCGGTCCGGGCATGCTGGTGAATCAGGGGTTTGAATCAGGCACCGCCAACTGGGTGTTCTATACGAACGCCGCCGGCACATTCCGCACAGTCGCTCCCGGCAACGGTAGTGCTTCGGCCGGGAACGTGGACATCAGTAGTGCGGGCACAAACGTCCAGCTCTACCAGACCGGCTTCGCGCTTGAAGCGGGGCAACAGTACAGGCTGACATTCCAGGCATACAGCAACTCGGGCCGGGATGTTTCGGTGACCGTACAGCAGCACTCTCCACCCTCCACAGGTTTTGGCCTGACGGACAGAGGTTTTGATATTACGCCTTCCTGGCAGACCTATTCGACGACATTCACAGCCTCCGGCTTTGCGGGAAGGGTGACGGATACACGTATCCGTTTCTGGTTTGCACCATATGCACAGGGGGGTGACCGGTATTATTTCGACGATATCGTTCTGGAAAAGGTGACTGCGGGACCATCAGCACCAATCATCTCCTCACACCCTTCCAACCAGACCGTCGCCACGGGCCAGAGTGCGACGTTTTCCGTTTCGGCGTCAGGTACCGCTCCGCTGAGCTACCAATGGCAGAGAAACCTGGCAAGCATCTCCGGTGCGATCGGTGCTTCGTACACCACTCCGGCTGCAGCGAGCGGGGACAACGGCTCGACCTACCGCTGCATCATCACGAACAGCGTGAGCTCGGCAACAAGCAACGCCGCGACACTCACCGTGGCAGCAGCCCCGCCACCACCTCCGTCCGGCCAGGGTGTGCTCGTGAATCAGGGATTTGAATCGGGCACCGGGAACTGGGTCTTCTACACGAACGGTTCGGGCGTCTTCCGGGCGGTTGCCCCGGGCAATGGCAGCCCTGCGGCGGGGAATGTTGAAGTCCGCAGCGCAGGCACAAATATTCAACTCTACCAGACAGGCTTTCCGCTCGAGACGGGACAGGAATACCGGCTGACATTCCAGGCATACGGCAACTCGGGCAGGGATGTTTCGGTGACCATTCAACAGCACTCCGCGCCGTATACGCTGTTCGGAGTGGCCGACCGCGCATTTGACATTACTCCTGCCTGGCAGACGTATTCCACGACATTCATCGCATCCGGATTCCAGGGTGCGACAACGGACACCCGCCTGCGGTTCTGGTTTGCGTCGTATGCGCAGGCCGGTGACCAGTACTATCTGGACAACGTTGTACTCGAGAAGGTGGCCGCCGGCCCATCGGCGCCGACCTTCAGTGCTCACCCTCTCAGCCAGACCGTGGCGGTCGGCCAGAACGCTACCTTCTCCGTTTCCGCGTCCGGCACCGCGCCGTTGAGCTATCAATGGCAGAAGAACTCGGCGAACATCTCCGCCGCGACGGGCGCGTCGTACACCACACCGGCCGCGGCGGGCGGGGACAACGGCTCGACCTACCGCTGTATCGTCACGAACAGCGTGAGCTCGGCAGCCAGCAATGCCGCAACCCTCACCGTAACGGCAACGCCTCCCCCTCCGCCGTCGGCCCAGGATATGCCCCGTAATCCCGGATTTGAGCTGGGCACCGGCAACTGGGTTTTCTATACCAATGGCAGCGGATCGTTCAACGCGGTTCCGGGGGGAACGAGCGGAGCATTCGCCGGACGGGTATATATTGACCTGGAAGGGACAAATGTTCAGCTGTACCAACCGGGTCTCGCCCTTCAGCCCAACACTTCTTACACGCTCACGTTCGATGCCTACTCGACATCCGGCCACGACATCGCTTTTGGGGTACAACAGCACGGAACCCCGTATACCAACTACGGATTGTACAGGGACGTGGATCTCGGCTCCTCGTGGAAGAACTACTCGCTGACATTCAGGACTGCGGGCTTTTCCCTCCCGGTGAACGATGCCCGTTTGATGTTCTGGCTCGCACCACAGGACGCGGGAGGTGACACATTTTTCTTCGATACCATCGTCCTCGCGGCCACGGGCGCACAGTCTCCGGCGGGCAGTCTCCGCGGCGATATCGTGGAGAACAGGGATGAAGCCGACCCGGTGGCATTCGGCCTGTCTGCCAACTATCCAAACCCCTTCAATCCGGCAACAACCATTACCTACGGGTTGCCGGAAGCCGCAGCAGTTTCGCTCAAGATATTCTCGATGCTGGGCCAGGAAGTGGCTTCACCGGTCAACGCTTTTCAGCCTTCGGGTGTGTTCCGGGTGGTATGGGATGGCACGACTTCCGGGGGTTCGCCGGTGGGAAGCGGTGTGTACGTCTATCGTTTGAGTGCGACGGGAATTTCCGGAAGGGCATTTGTTGAAACGAAGAGAATGGTGCTTGTGCGATAAGGACCCTGTGCCCTGCTCCGGATTGAGCACGTTTCCGGGACGGGAATCCTGGCGGGAAATCTTCCGGGGAACCGGGCCTGCACGGTGATGACGGACTCAACGACATGTCGAAGGCGGAGGATCAGCCCGCGTACACGCCCTCCTTCCTCCACACGTCCAGCATGAGTTCATAACGCTTCAGACTCATCCCGGTATACACGCAGTTGCTTGTCGAAAAGATATATCCTCCTCCCGGCATCCCGTGGTGCAGGGCATAGCGCACACTCGCGGTCACCTCCCCGTCCGTTCCGGACTGCAGCAATCCACAGTTCACATTCCCGATCAGGCAGACACGGTCGCCGTACAGCCGTTTGATCTCTGCGATATCGACTCCTGCCTGAGGATCGATGGAATGGAGCGCATGGGGATTGGCATCCACCAGCTGGTCCACAATCGGCCGGATATCGCCGTCCGTGTGCTTGATGGTATAGAATCCCATCTTCCGGTATTCGGCAATTGTCCGGGTCAGGTATTGCCCGATGAATTCGGCAAACAGGGCGGGCCGCAGGAAAGGTCCTTCATTGAAGCAGTAGTCCGAGCAGAGCGCAAATCCGTCCAGCCCTCCGTGACCGCGCAGCACTTCGGCCTGGCGCATCCACGCATCCATACGGCGCCGGGCTTCATCGTGAAGTCCGCCGGGATCGTCCGACAGGCGGTAGGAGAATTCTGCGATATGGGATCCGTCCGGGATTTCAAAGGTGGGATCGCCATGCTTCATGAGAAAATAGGTGTCCCCCGACCGCCGGCGCACGATGTCGATCAACCGGCGGGCTTCGTCGACGGTATCGGGATTGGGGTGGAGAAATATCGCGTCATGGCCGAAGCGTTCAGCGGTCGCAATGAACAGATCCGCCATATCCTCACGGTGTAACTGCCGCTCGGCTTCTTCCATCTGGTCCCACTGCCCGTAGTTCCGGTGGAGCGGATGGACCCGGCCGAAAGCCTCCATGGTAAGGAAGAAGACCAGTTCAAAGTGCGGAACGCGGCCCGCAAGCGGCCGCCGGTCCAGGGCGGCAATACATCGTTCCCGGGATGTCATACGAGCTTCTCGCGCGAGTAAACGTCACGGGCGCCGCATCAGAGAACACGGCGCCCGTTTTTTGGCATTGGACCAGCACCGGGGCGACGGCATCACGCCCGGGATCCGCTATTTCATATTGCGCAGGATCGCCAGCAGGAAGTTCCAGTATTTTTCCACGGTGTCGATGTGGATCTTCTCATCCGGCGAGTGCACGCCTTCCATGGTCGGGCCGAAGCTGAGCATATCCATTCCCGGATATCGTTCGCCGATAATCCCGCACTCCAGGCCGGCGTGAATGGCCTTCACTTCCGGCTCCTTCCCGTACAATGATTTGTAGGTTGTCCGGGCAACGTGCAGAACGGGAGAATCCATATTCGGCTTCCAGCCCGGATATCCGTCGGTATGGCTTACCTTTGCTTCGCCGAGTTCGAAAATGAAACCTACGCTCTGGCATATCTCCCTGATTTCCGATGCCACGGAACTGCGCTGGCTCGTGGCCACCTCAATGGCTTTCTTTGTCGTCTTGACAACGGCAACATTGGTGGAGGTTTCCACGAGGCCGGGGATATCGGAGCTCATCTTGATGACGCCATGGGGCAATGCGGCAAGCGTCTGCAAAACCTTGAGCTGCAGGGGTTTCTTGACCACCTTCCCTTTTTTCACCCCTTTCTTCTCTGCGAGGGTGATAACCACATCCGGCTCCACATTCCCGAGCTCGCTCTTGATCATTGCCGCGCACGCAGAGACGATGCTCACCGCCTTGTCCCACTTCTTCTTTGGCACGAAGAGCAGGGCTTCCGCTTCACGCGGGATGGCGTTATGTTTGTTACCGCCTTCGATTGATGACAGACGGACGCCGAGCGTGGCGAGTTCCAGCAGCACGCGGGTGATGATCTTGATGGAGTTGCCGCGATTGGTGTGGATTTCCAGTCCCGAATGGCCGCCTTTCAGACCGGTCACCTTGAGTTCGCCCGCCACCGTGCCGGCAGGCGACATGTCCGTCGTGAGTCTCCAGGCCGCAAGCGTATTCTTTCCACCCGAGCACCCGACATACAGCGCACCCTCTTCTTCCGAATCGAGGTTGAGGAGCGTTTTGCTGGCCAGGAAATCCCTGCCGAGGTTGTTGGCCCCGGTCAGGCCCGTTTCTTCGTCTATGGTGAAGAGAAACTCGAGCGGGCCGTGCGAAAGCGAGCGGTCTTCCATGATCGCCAGGTTTGTTGCCACCGCGATGCCGTTGTCGGCACCGAGCGTGGTGCCGTCGGCCATGAGGACATTCCCCTTGCGCACGAGCGTGATCGGGTCCTTGGAGAAGTCGTGGACGGTATCCTTGTTCTTCTCGCACACCATGTCCAGGTGCCCCTGGAGAACCACGCTGCCGACATTCTCCCGGCCGGCGGAGGCCGGTTTACGCACCACGACATTCCCGCTTTTGTCGGCTTTTGCTTCGAGGCCGAGTTTCCTGGCGGTATCGAGAATATACTTCACAATTGCGCCTTCATGTTTGGAGCACCGCGGGATCTTCGAGATCTCCGCGAAGTACTTCCAGACCGGCGCAGGCTTCAATCCTTCAATGGCGTTGGACATCTGCTCCTCCTTGTGCACTACAGTATACCGTGAACGCAGATCGTCTGTTACATCATTCCGCTCGGCGGAGCGGGTTCGTCAGGACGGCCTGCCTTGGACAGCGGCACCCGCACCAGGTAGAGGGCCAGAACGGCGAACACCGGGATAGCGAGCCACGGAGCGGCGGTTTCGAAACCCGGCACGGTCCAGAATTTGGCTGCCTTCGCCCATCTGGTCGCGCGCAAACACCACACCGGCAATGGCGAGAGCGGTGAGCGCCTCGCCGGCGATCAGGCCTGATGCGGAAAGGATCCCGGCGTTTTCCACACGGGCCTTTTGCGCGTCGTTGTAGCCCCGTTTGTGGACGAACTTGTCGACGATTCCGCGTATCACCCCGCCGATGAAAATCGCAAAGGTCGTTTCGAGGGGGAGGTACATGCCGACGGAGAAGAGCATCGGGCTGCGGACTTTGATCAGGATCAGGGAGATCCCCATGGCGATGCCGACGATGACGAGAGGCCATGCCATTTCACCGCCCACGATGCCCTGTGAAAGGGCGGCCATCAGGCCTGCCTGCGGTGCGGAAAGGGACTTGCCGCCGAACCCGCCGGCGGGGTTTGCGGCAAGATCGGAATTATGGAGGATATACAAGGGGAAGAACATCACCAGTCCGGCGACAATAACACCGAGGATGTCGCCGATCTGCATTTTCCGGGGGGTACCGCCCAGAATGTGGCCCACCTTGAGATCCTGGAGCATCTCGCCGGCAACGGCCGAGGACACGCACACGATCGCCGCCACACCGAGCACAGCGGCCACGCCCTGCACGCCCGTGACACCCACGATGACCATCGTCAATGCGGCAACGATGGTGGTCGCCAGCGTCAGTCCGGAGATCGGGTTGTTGGATGAGCCGATCATGCCGACCAGGTTACCGGAGACCGCGGCAAAGAAGAATCCGGCGATCAACATCACCACGGCGGCAAGGATCGCACCCACAATCATCTGCGTGAAGTAGAAGTAGAGCCCGATCATCAGTGCGAAAATGATCACCACGCCGAAAAGAACGAGTCTGAACGGCAGGTCCTGCTCGGTCCGGTTCGTCACGGCCGTGGCCGAAGCGGATTTCCTGACATCCGCCACTCCGCGTTTGATGCCGAGAATCAGGTTCTTGCGCATCCTCCAGAGCGTATAGGTGGCTCCGACGAGCATACCGCCCACGGCGATAGGACGGACGATATACCGGTACAGATGTCCGGTCAGAGCAACCCACGCAGCCGGTTCGTCGCCGTTGTTCAGCGTGATATATTTATCGATCTCGAGCGGACCGAGGAAGTAGACGAGCAAGGGAACGAAAAGTCCCCAGGCCAGCAATCCTCCGGCAAAGTTCAGCGCACCCAGCTCCGGCCCGATGATGTACCCGACGCCGATATACGCCGGTGTCACCGCCGGGGCGGAGATCGTGGTAATGCCGCCGCCCATGATCTTTTCCGAGTTTTCGGTCAGGCCCAGGCGCACAAAACTCTCCTTCACCTTTCCGATCAGCACCTGGAAGTCGTTTGAAGCCTTGAACACGCCGAGGCCGTCCAGCAGCTTGATCAACGCACCGACACCCATGGCTCTGAACAGCTGCCATGCCGCATCGGCTCCACGCTGGCCGGCCTTGTGGATTTCGCCCGCCGCGACGGACTCAGGGAACGGCAGGGACTTGTCCTCCACCATCACACGGCGCAGGACGGTGACGAACATGATCCCCAGCAACCCGCCGAGGATCATCAGGGCCGACGAGGTGAGATATTCCTCCCACATGGAGCCGGTGTTGAATTTCCAGATGCCCAGCACCACGAACGCCGGGATCGTGAACACCGCGCCGGCGGCCACGGATTCACCGATGGAACCGACCGTACGGGCGAAGTTCTCCTCCAGGATGCTCCCCTTCCATATGCGCAACACCGCCATGCCGATGACCGCGGCCGGATACGTCGCCGCGATCGTCATTCCCGCTTTCAATCCCAGATAGGCATTGGCAGCGCCGAGCACCACGGACATCACCAACCCGATGATCAGGGCCCGGATGGTGAACTCCTTCATGTCGGTGTCCGGCGGCACGTAGGGCTTGAAGTTGGTTTCCGCCATGAATTGCTCCTTGTGATTTGAGTGAAAAGGACCGGAAGCGTTCGTTCTAGGTGTTTCTGGCAAACAACGCCTTGAAGACATACCCGGCAATCTCGGGGTTTTCCTTGAAGCGACGTGTGGAATATCCGTACCAGTGCTCGCCGAACGGCACATAGAGCCGCACCTTGTGCCCGTCGCGGACCAGTTTCTTGCGCAGTTCCGGCCGGACGCCGAGGAGCATCTGGAATTCGTACTGCTGCTTCTGGATCTTCAACTCATCGAGCAGCGCAACCGCACCATCCGTCAGAACCGTGTCATGGGTTGCTATGCCCACGTACACGCCCCCCGTCAGCATCAAACGGAGGAGCTTCATGAAATTCTGCTGCACCTCCTGGCGTCCCTGAAAGGCGATCTCTTTCGGCTCCTTGTAGATTCCTTTGCACAACCGGAATCCGGCTTTCTCCCTGACCAGGTCCACGACATCCGCTTCGGTCCGGAAGAGGTATGCCTGCACCACGATCCCGCAGTTGGGAAACTCCCTGTGCAGCGTCCGGAAGACCTCAATCGTATCGGTGGTGCATGTGGAGTCCTCCATGTCGATCCGCACGAACGTGCCGTAGGATGCGGCGACTTTCAGGATTTCCCGCACGTTCTCCGTACAGAAATTCTTGTCGATCTTGAGTCCGAGGGATGTGAGCTTGATCGAGAGATTGGAATCGAGCTTTTCTCTGGCGATGGTGTGGAGGACCTTCACAGACTGTTCCCGGGCAGCGATGGCTTCGGCGCGTGTGGTGATGTCTTCACCGAGCACATCCATCGTCGCGCAAACCCCCTCGCTGTTCAACTGCCGGACGCACCGGATCGCATGATCCAGGGTTTCGCCGGCAATATAGCGGCCCGCAAAATAGCGAATCACGCGCCGAGGGACGAGCGGGACCGCTGCGACGACCAGCTTATTCAATAATGGCATGTATCAGGCTCGGCAAGTGTGTAAGGAACGGGTCACCGGGTCGAGAGTCGGGTACGGGAAGGAGCTCGCAGGGAGCTACAGCGCTGCCCTGAAAATATACCCAAGGCCTCACAGAAAAGCAAGGAATTCCGCCCGTTTTCGCCTACTTGAAAAGCAGGGTCACAATCCAGACGGCTGCCAGCATCCCGGCCGCATCGGCGATAATGCCCACCGGAACAGCATGGCGGGTATTCTTGATGCCCACAGCCCCGAAATACACCGCCAGGACGTAGAATGTGGTCTCCGAGCTGCCGTACATCGTGGATGCCAGAATGCCTATCAACGAATCCGGTCCATGCACTTTCATCAGTTCCGTCATGATGCCAAGTGATCCGCTGCCCGAGAGGGGACGCATGAGGGCCATCGGCAGGGTTTCCGGAGGCATGCCGATGAGTGCAGTCACGGGGGAGAGGACTGCCGTCAGGAGCTCCATCGCCCCGCTGGCGCGGAAAATGCCGATGGCTGCCAGCATGGCCACGAGGTACGGGATGATGCGGATCGCCACGTTGAACCCATCCTTGGCACCCTCCACGAACACCTCGTAGACCTTCACTTTCTTGACGATGCCCCACCCGAGGAAGAGCAGAAACATGAGCGGGATCGCGATCAGGGAGATCACCGAAATCAGGGAACGGAAGAACTCACCCATTGGACACCTCCATGGCCTTCTTGTACCGCGGGAGTCGTTGCAGCAGTTTCGCCGCAGCGACGCCGGCAATGGTGGCGCAGCCGGCCCCGACGATGGAGGTCCCGATAATGATGCCCGGATTGGCTGATCCGGCGGCAGCCCGGACCGCTATTGCCGTGGCCGGAATCAGGATCAACCCGCCCGTGTTGATGGCCAGGAATGTGACCATCGCATTGGTTGCCGTACCGACTTTCGGGTTGAGCTTGTTCAGTTCTTCCATGGCCTTCAGACCAAGGGGTGTTGCGGCATTACTCAGACCGAGCATGTTCGCGGCAATATTCATGATCATGGCCCCGACTGCCGGGTGATCAGGAGGAACATCGGGGAAGAGGCGCTTCGTCACCGGGGTCAGCAATCGCGTCACCACCAGCAGCAGCCCGGCCGCTTCCGCCACCTTCATGACGCCGAGCCAGAGCGCCATGATCCCGATCAGGCCCAGGGCGATTTCCACGGCGATCCCCGCATAGTCCAGCGCCGCCTGCGTGACAGCCTTCAACTTGACAAAACGGATGGGTTCGAGCGTGAACTGTACGGTGCCGGTCGAGCCTTCGGGCAGGAGACGGAGCATCTGCACCGATCCCATCAACCGGTCTCTGGCGCTTGCGGATTTTGCCACTTCCCTCCACCACTGCGGGGAAGACTCGGTGATGTGCATCAGAATGGACATTTCCCCCTTCGGAGAACGGGAGATCACCGCAGGCTGGCGGACGTCCTCCTGCGTGCGCAATATGCCATAGAAGGCATTGAACGCCGCAGCGGGAATCACCAGTGTGCCGTCCCACGAATCACGCAACGGCGTTGGAGATTTGGCGACCTCGAAGGTCCCTTCCAGGAGACGACCGTTGCGGAAGGTATTGCGGGCTTCGTCGCTGATGTCGTTTCCCACGGCCACAAACAGTCCCACAATGATGAGGCCGACCCAGATATAGTTCAGCATACGGTCTCCAGAGAAATGGGGGCAAACGTAAAGGAGCGGTTACCATCGGAGCGAGAAACGGAGCCGGGCTCCATCCGGCAGTCCCTGCATATCCAGCGTAGGGCTCACGTCAAACCCGTACAGACTGGCGTCAACGTACGCATCCACGATGTTGAGGAAGTACAGAATACAAAAATACCACACGAAGGTATCACGTTCTCCCAGGTAGAAGTCGCGCAGTGCGAGGAGACTTGGATCGCCGCCCGGGGTGACCGGGAGACTCTCGATGTATTGCTGCCGGTAGTCATCGGCCCTGCGGTCGGCGTCCAGATATGAGGATATGAAATAGATGCCGAAGCCGAGAATGATCGGCACTTTCCAGTACGAAGTGTTGTACACCTGACCGGCACCGGGAAGGACCGCGGACAGGAACATCGCGGCTCCCGGACTTTTTGTTGCCACTGGCACGCCGGCGGTTGTGTCAGCCGCCATACGGGGAGACGGGGGTAGTGCTCCGCCGATGCCCGCGGTGGAGTCCGGGGGCTGTTCCTGGGATCTCGCGGTGAAAGGTGCCACAACGAGCAGTGCCGTCACGATCCAGGTGATGACCCGCAGCACGGGTGCCGTCAGACCGGTGCCACAACCGCAATCGCGTCGATCTCCACGCGGGCGTCCTTCGGCAGGCGGGAGACTTCAACGGTCGATCGTGCCGGCGGCGCTTCGCGGAAGTAGGTACTGTACACGGCGTTCATTGCCGCAAATTCATTCATATCTTTCAGATAGACGGTCGTCTTGACCACGCTCTCCAGCGATGCTCCGCCGGCCTGAAGAATCGCCTTCACATTCTCCAGGGCCTGTCTGGTCTGCTGCTCAATACCCGGTCCGGCAAGCTCGCCGGTCGCCGGCACAAGGGCAATCTGTCCGGCGGTGTACAGCACGCCGCCGTGAAGCAGGACGCCCTGGCTGTAGGGGCCGATGGCGGCCGGGGCATGCGGTGTGGCAATGACCATTCGTTTCATGACGCGCTCTTTCCTGTTGTTATCGCGTTGAGTCCTGCATGGTATCAAAGATCTCCAGCAGGCGCTCCAGGTCGTCCGCGGAGTAAAATTCTATCACAATCTCTCCTTTTCCACCCTGCAGGCGGCGCACGTGAACGCGTGTGCCGAGCAGGCGGCGGATCTGTTCTTCAATGGACGAGAATGTGGCGGAAGCCGTCCCTGCAACACCGCGTCCTTTCGCATCCCGTCTGGCCGGCTGCACCTGCACAAGCCGTTCCACTTCACGCACCGACAGGCCACGCTTCAGAACCTTGTGAAAGACCGCGAGCTGACGCTCCTGGCTTTCGAATCCCAGAAGGGCACGGGCATGTCCCCCGCTGAGCTCACCCCTGCGGACGGCAACCTGAACGGCCTCCGGAAGCTTCAGAAGGCGCAGAAAATTCGTGATGGTGGAACGATCCTTGCTCATCCGCTGCGACACTTCATCCTGCGTCAGCCGGCACTCCTCGATCAGGCGCTTGTAGGAGATCGCAACCTCAATGGGGTTCAGCTGGGAGCGCTGGAGGTTTTCGATGAGGGCCAGTTCGAGCATCTCCTCATCGGACCGGACGGTGATCACATAGGCGGGGATTTCTGTGAGCCCGGCTGCGCGCGCAGCCCGGACCCGCCGCTCGCCGGAGATCAACTGGTATCCGCCTGCGATCCGCCGGACGGTAATCGGCTGGATGATCCCCTTCTCCTTGATCGATCGCTTCAGCTCATCCAGAGCCACCGGGTCGAATTCAGCCCGGGGCTGGTAAGGGTTGCGATCGATCTTTTCCAGAGGAACACGAACGATGATCTCATTACTGGTACCATCGTCGGCACCTGCCGAGGTCCTTGGCGGAGCGGATGATCCCGGCTGGGGGATCAGCGACGCAAGTCCGCGTCCGAGAGCCAGCTTGTTTTTTGACATGCGGCGGGGATCCTACACGGTTCGACCGGCGTCCTGCACTGTCGCCGGGTTGTGGTTGTTGCGGGCCAGCACTTCTTCGGCCAGATCCATGTAATGCCGTGTACCGGAGGAGACGGCGTCGTAGAGAATGATCGGTTTGCCGAAGCCGGGCGCTTCGCTCAGCCGCACGTTCCGGGCGACGACCGTGCGAAACACCTTTGTGCCGAAGTACTTTCTGACCTCTTCAACGATCTGATTGGAGAGGCGCAGGCGTCCGTCAAACATGGTCATCAGCACGCCTTCGATATCCAGTCCTTCGTTGAGTTGTTTCTTTACCATGTTGATGGTGTTGAGCAGCTGGCCGAGTCCTTCCAGGGCATAGTACTCGCACTGCACGGGGATGAGCACCGAATCGGCCGCCGTGAGGGCATTCAACGTGAGGAGGCCGAGAGAAGGCGGACAGTCGATAATGATAAATTCAAAGTCATTGCGAACCGGAGCGAGTCCCAGTTTGAGGCGGTGTTCCCTTTCGTCCATATCCACCAGTTCGAGTTCGGCGCCGACCAGATTGATATGGGAAGGAATTGCGCAAAGGTAGGGCATCTGGGTCTGCTGAATCGTCTCGGAAGCCGGACGAACGCCAACCATCACTTCGTAGATGCTCTTTCCGTCGGCAGTTCCCTGGAGCCCGATTCCGCTCGTGGCGTTAGCCTGTGGATCGGCGTCGACAAGAAGGGTTCTTTTCTCGGCGGCCGCGATGCACGCGGCAAGGTTGACGGCGGTCGTGGTCTTGCCCACGCCCCCCTTCTGGTTCGTTATGGTGATGATTTTGCCCAAGCGCGTGAAACGGCGTGAAACCGTTGTAGGACTGTAAGATAACGCTTTTCGGAGAGCAAAGCAATGAAGAGACAGGTGGTGAAATCTCAGGACCAGTGATCGCCCGTGATCAGGGAATACCCGCGGAGGAATTCCGCCGCAGTCATCCGGCGCCGGCCTTCCTGCTGGAGTTCAAGAATTTCCACGCGGCCGTCCTGCGCTGCCACCATCAAGGAAGTATCCGTCACCGTCACCGCGCCGGGAACTCCGGCATCCCCACCCTTCACGGAACGGGTCCTGTAGATCTTGAGCAGGTGACCTCCGTGCATGGTCCACGCCGCGGGATGCGGCGCGAGTCCACGGACAAAATTCTGCAGCTCCCCGGCCGGCCGGTTCCAGAGGATCCGGCATTGCTCTTTGAAGATCTTTGGTGCCGGAGTCGCTTCCCCATTGTCCTGTGGTTGCGGTTTCGCCTCACCCCGCTCGATCATCCGTACGGTGTCGAGGACAATGCGCGCACCGACTTCGGCCAGACGGTCGTGGAGAGTCCCCGCATCATCTTCGGGTTCAATGGAAGCGCGGGCCTGCAACAGCATTGCGCCCGTATCCACCGCCTGTTCCAGGAAGAATGTGGTCACGCCTGTTTCCGTCTCGCCGTTCATGATCGCCCAGTTGATCGGCGCCGCCCCCCGATAGCGGGGAAGAAGGGATGCATGGAGATTGAACGTGCCGAGCCGGGGAATCGTGAACACCGAAGGGGGAAGAATACGGTACGCCACCACGACGGCGAGATCCGGCCTGAGCCGGAGAATCTGTCCGGCAAAAGCAGGATCTTTCACACTGGAGGGTTCGAGAACGGGAATATTGTGGCGGAGTGCGGACTGTTTGACCGGTGTAGGACTAAGGCGCTGTCCTCGCCCCCGGGGTTTGTCCGCACCTGTGACCACCGCGAGGATCGGGTACCCTGCCTGACAGAGCGTTTCCAGACTCGGAACCGCAAAATCGGGGGTGCCCATGAAGACGAGTTTCAGCATCGTACGGCCGTCAAAGGTCCATACTCACGTGACCACCGTGGGCTGATTCGACACGACATCATAGTTCACTTCGACTTCACCCCTGTCGATCTTGTTGAGTCTCCCTTTCAAGAGTTTCCTCTTTATCACATTGATGTGGTCGATGAACAACACACCATTGAGGTGATCGATCTCGTGAAGGATGACCCGGCCCAGCAGTCCGTAGGCTTCGATTTCCCGCAGGTCATAGGACAGATCGCGGAAGCGGAGGTGCACCTTTTCCGGTCGCTGCACCTCGTGGCGGAGCTCGGGGATACTGAGACACCCTTCTTCAATGGCCCATTGGCCTTCGTTATCCACCACCTCGGGATTGACCATCACGAGGGGTTCGAAAGCATCGACGCCGTCGGTCCCGCTGATATCCACGACAATGATCCGCTGCAGGGAGCCGATCTGGTTGGCTGCCAGCCCGATGCCGTTTGCCCGGTGCATCGTTTCGAGCATGTTCCCTGCCAGCCCGCTCAGATCTTCGGACGGCCGTTTAACGAGCCTGGCCTTCTTCCTGAGGACGGGGTGATTGTAGGTATAGATGGGAAGTAACGCCACAGCATGATCTCCTGCAGATCCAGTATGGTTATTCAACAACTCTGCGCGCGCCAATGAACCGGCTCCGGTAGTAGGTGCTTTCCAGCGAGGAGAACGTCACCCCGCGGGTCACGCTCGCGTGCGCAAACAGATCGTCTTCGATATAGATCCCTACATGCGAAGGAACCCGCCCGGTGGTATTGAAAAAGACCAGATCCCCGAACTGGAGGCGGTCTCTTTCCACCGGATCACCGACCCGGTATTGCTCGCGTGTGGTCCGGGGGAGCTGTTTCCGGGTTGCACTTTCATAGACCCGGACTGTGAATCCAGAACAATCAATACCCTCTTTACTGTTCCCGCCGTAGGCATAGGGAGCACCCAGGAACGAGACGACATCCAGCAGGACACGGTCCCGATTCAGCCCCGCCGGCGTCTGGTTGGAGTATTTCCGGCGATCCGGGCGCGATTTCGACAGGCGCTCCACCTCGTCCGGCGACACTTTCCGGTCATCCTCCCGGGCTTCTTCGTCGCGGATCTTGCCGGCCCAGTGAAGCTCGTTTTCTTCGTCTTTTGAGATGGACATCCCGCCCGTCCGGAACCGGGGGGACGATGCCGTACAGCCGGCAAGAAACATCAGGGCGATAGCGGATGCCACCACCATCGCCCTTGAAACGCTCCCGAAACGTGGCATGCGCGCGTCCATGCCGTCAGCCGTTACCCGAGATAGGCCCGCAGCTGTTTGCTGCGCGACGCGTGTCTCAGGCGTCGTATGGCTTTCTCCTTGATCTGCCTCACCCGTTCACGGGTAAGCTTGAACTTCTCGCCGATCTCCTCCAGTGTCAAAGAGTGTTCGCGGCCGAGACCGAAGTAGAGGCGGATCACCTCCGCCTCCCGTTCGCTCAGCGTGGAAAGCGCGCGCTCCACTTCCTTGCTGAGTGACTCCTTCATCAGTTCGCTGTCCGGCGCGGGCTGCCGTTCGTCCTGGATCACATCCAGGAGACGATTGTCCTCTCCCTGTGCGAACGGAGCGTCCATGGAGAGATGCCGTCCCGAGATCTTCAGGGTGTCGGACACTTCAAACAGGGACATATCCAGTTCTTCGGCGAGCTCGCTGGCGCTCGGCTCGCGTTCGAACTCCTGCTCAAGGGAGCTGAAGGCCTTCCCGATCTTGTTGAGGGCGCCCACCCGGTTCAGGGGCAGACGCACGATCCGGGACTGCTCTGCGAGCGCCTGGAGAATCGACTGCCGGATCCACCATACCGCATAGGAGATGAACTTGAAGCCGCGCGTCTCGTCGAAACGTTTTGCCGCCTTGATCAGACCGAGGTTCCCTTCATTGATAAGGTCACCCAGCGACAGGCCCTGGTTCTGATACTGCTTCGCAACGCTCACCACGAACCGGAGATTTGCTTTTGTCAGCTTTTCGAGCGCTGTCTGGTCCCCCTTCTTGATCCGGCGCGCCAGATCAATTTCTTCCTCCGACTTCAGCAGCTCTACTTTGCCGATTTCCTGCAGATACTTGTCGAGAGATTGGCTCTCCCGATTCGTATACTGCTTTGTAATCTTTACCATGAAACCCTCATTCCTGGATATGCTCTCCTGGTACTACGGGCATTGGGCGGCCCGCGTTGCGTCACGTCGTCTCAATTTGCGACAAAAAGCTTGTTCCCGGCATTGAATCGCTGATGCCGAAGTACTCCACCACGGTCTTAGCAACATCGGCGAAGGTCCCCCGGGTTCCGAGGTCGTGTCCCTGTCCCTGACCGGGTGAAAAACAGAGCAGGGGGACATACTCCCGGGAGTGATCCGTGCTCGGGGTAACCGGATCGTTGCCATGGTCCGCCGTTATTATCAACACATCTCCGGGGCAAAGGGTTTCAACAATTGACGGAAGGCCCGCATCGAATTCTTCAAGCGCGCGGGCAAAACCGTGCGGGTCGTTGCGGTGACCGTAGAGCGTGTCAAAATCCCCCAGGTTGGCGATAATGAAACCCTGTTTCATGCGCGAGGCACGGGCGAGGAGCTCTGCCACACCTTCCGCATTCGTGCGGGTGTGCCGTGACGACCGGAGCCCGCGGTTTGCGAAGAGATCGTCGACTTTCCCGACGCCCGCGGTCTCAAACCCATACGCGTGGAGGATATCCAGGAGCGTGGGCCCGGGAGGGTCGAGAGAGAAGTCCTTCCGGTTGGTTGTCCGCGCGAACGCCCCTTCGGTGCCGACAAACGGACGTGCTATCACACGTCCCACGGCGTTCGTCCCGGTACAGACCCGGTCGCGGGTCAGCTGACAGATCTCGTACAGGCGCCCGAGCGGTACAATCTCCTCATGTGCCGCAATCTGGAAGACCGAATCGGCCGAAGTATAGACGATGGGGAATCCTGTCCTGACATGTTCCCGCCCGAGTTCTTCTATGATCGCGGTTCCGGAGGCCGTTTTGTTCCCGAGAAACCCGGCGCACCCGGTGACCTTCAGGAAGCGTTGCATCAGCTCCCCGGGAAAACCTGAAGGAAACGTCGGGAATTCTTTTTCCAGGACGAGCCCTGCCAGCTCCCAGTGTCCGGTAGTACTGTCTTTCCCGAGTGACCGCTGAGCCATCCGGCCGAAAGATGCACGCGGGTTGTCCACCGGGCAAACGCCCTCGACCCGGACAATGTTGCCCAATCCCCACGATTCCAGGACGGGAAGCCTGAGACCGCCCACTGTCCTGGCGGTATTGGCCAGCGTATTGCTCCCTTCGTCGCCGTACCGTGCAGCATCGGGGAGTTCACCAACACCGACGCCATCCAGGACGATAAGGAGCACCTTGCCGTTGTTCAGGCGTACACCTGCTTCTCGTTGCACTTGCAGACCTGCACCCGGCGTTCATTGAACTTCCAGGAGGATCCCGTTGTGGCTTTTTCCGACGACACCATCAGGATCGGCTGGAAGATTTCGCCGCAGGTGTGACATTTCGACCCTTTCATCATTGCCGCTTTGGCCGCTTTGTCTGCGAAACTCTGTTGTTTTGCCATATTGCACTTCTTTCCTTGTATGTGTATGTTTAGAAACACCCTTACAGCGTTGCCGCCGGATGCAAGCACTTTGCCATGCACCTGCATGGCTCCGGTCACCAGATCGCGCAGGTGCATACCCTCCGACAGTCCGGCCACACCGGCGCTGACGGTAACGGAGAAGGTGCGTCCACCGAACGCCATCACATGTCCGGCCACCGAGGTGCGCAATTTCTCTGCCCAGAGGTATCCCTCGCTCGCGGGCATGTTTGCCAGCACCACACCCAGCATCTGCCCATCCTGTTTGCCCAGCGCATCGTACGGCCGGATCATGCCGTGGATGATCGCGGAGATCTCCTGAAAGACAAAATCATTCGAGTCTCTTCCGTACCGTTTCGTCTGCTCATCCAGTGCATCCACGGTCAGGCACACATAGGTCAGCTCGGAATTGAAATCTTCTGCGCGGCGGACCTCTTCTTCAAGCTTCTTGACGAAATACTTCTTTGTCATGATGCCCGTGATATGGTCGACGGCCAGATATTCCTTCACCAGGGTATTCATGTAGCCGACTTCCAGGGCTGCGGCGGCGGTTTCCACAAGGCGGTAGAGACTCCCGACTTCATTTCCGGAAAAGTGGTCACCGGTCCTGCTCTCCAGGGTGAGCACGCCATAGCAGCGTTTGTACGAGCTGATCGGGATCGCCACGAACGATCCGACACGTGGAACAATCTCCCCCGCATGGAAGCGGACGCGCTGTTCCACGGCCAGATCGGGAATCATCTCCACGCGGTTGCCTGCGATCACATCGCCGGTGATACTTCCCTCGGGATCCACTTTCTGTGACGGAAGCACGTACGGCTCACCGGTTCTATTCACCACCTTCTGGACGGTCCAGCCGCCGGACTCTTCGGCGAACATTGTCACGGTAAGGATATCCCAGGCAACGAGTGTGCCGGCCTGTTCGATAAGCGATGCGAGCACGGCCTGCTCGGAGGAATCCGACTTGATATCATCCTGGAGGTGCCGGAGGGAACCCAGCAGCTCGGCATCCGAGAGCAGATCATACTTGTCGTTGTAGCTCTTGATCAGGGCCGACATCAGTTTCGTGAATCGACCGAGCTGATCGATGGTCTCCTGCCCGAAGGCGTCTTCGGCTTTGCTGTCGGCGACAAGAACTCCCACCGGTTCGATTTCCTTTGTGCCGGCTTTGAAAAGCACCGGCACGGCGACCACCGAGCGCACATCGGCGGCGGCGTGGTAGTAACGCAGAACCTCGGTCTCGGAGACCGGGTTGACAATCGTCAGTATCTGCGCTTTGCCGGTGGAGGCAACCAGGCTCAGCAGATCGTCGCCGAGCGGCAACCGCCGTTCTGCGGTAAACGCCGGACTGTCCGTCGCCACGCTTTCCAGAACCAGCTGCCGCCGTTCGGTATTGATCCAGAAGAAGGCCGCGGTGTGCGCAAAGAGCGAGTCCTTGAGCACCAGCACAACCTTGCGCACCAGCGACTGGAATTCCGACCGCGGATCCGTCTCCCTCACCGGCGTATCGGTATCCAGATCATAGAAATCCGGAACCGCCGTTTCCCTCAACGGGTGTGCCCGAAGGCCTTCACCGACGGGGCGCGCGGTGCGCGAGGATGGCACGACTCTCTGTTCGTCGTCGGTCGCCTTGACGATGTACACATCGTTCGAGGCCTGGAAGTCGTCGAAAAGTAACTTCTGTTGCGTGTCAGACTCTTCTGGATCCACGGGTTGATCCTCGTGTGTGGAGTCCGCAGTTCCTTTCCGCTTGTGCCATGGGAACAAGGCAAAAAAACCCGCTCCCGCGAGACCGGAACCCGGGAACAGGTTTAGTCCCCAGGTTGCGAACGCCATGGTGAACAATGCGAGTATTCCGGCTGGCACGCCCAAACCCATCCATCCCGACCTGGCGCCGCTTTCACCGGCCATTTGAGGCCTTCCGCTTGGGGGTATGAAGATACAAGATCGTTAAAAGTTAACAAAATGCGCCCGAAAAGTCAAGAAAAGCAGGACCAATCGGGCGTAAAATCGCAAAAATTCACAGATTAGCGGTTTGAATAGTGCTGGTATGGCGCAAGTCCAGCGACATACTCATCTATCTCTCCCTTCCAGGAGTCTTCCAGGGCCCCCGGATCCCCGCCTCCCATCAGTACTCCATGTGCGCGCTGGATGCCCAGCAGACGCCCGAGGGATGAGGGATTGAGCGTGACTTCCCCGGGAGCACTATCCAGCAGCACGCGGATTATCGTCAGACCCGTAACCACCGGCCGGAACGAGGCCGGATCGGTGATGCTAGCCTGAGCCCCGTAGCAGATCTCTCCCTTGTGTTTTGAAGAGACGGGCGTAAAGACGGCGGGCGAAAAGCGGATACCGGGGAGCACACGGGCGTTGAGCCGGGCCGCCAGCGTGTCGGCATTGAGGAACGGCGCTCCGAACTGGCGGAAAGGCCCGGGTGTCCCCCTTCCCTCAGAAACGTTGGTCGCTTCAAGAAGACATGTGGCCGGGTAGATATCGGCCGTCCCGGGAGTCGGGATGTTCGGAGAGGGGGCAATCCAGGGGAGGCCCGTCTCGGCCCATCGCATGTTCCGGAACCATCCTTCCATCCATACGACGGTGAGGTTGGCGTGCACACCTCCTTTGAGCAAGCCCTCGGTGTTGATCATCATCGCCAGCTCCCCGATTGTCAACCCGTACACAACGGGGAGCCGGACGGGGCCGACAAACGAGCGGAGTGAGTCTTCAAGAAGCGGTCCGTCAATGCGGGCACCCAGCGGGTTGGGACGGTCAAGCACCAGATAGGGGATCCCTTTTCCGGCGGCAGACTCCATGCAGAGTTTCATCGTGCTGATATAGGTGTAGAACCGTGCGCCGACATCCTGGATATCGTACAGCAGGAGGTCGACATCCTTCAGCATGGTTCCGGTTGGTGAGTTCTGTTTGCCGTACAGTGAAAACACCGGAATGCCTGTTCCCGCGTCAACGCTGTCCTCGATCTTGTCGCCCGCTCCGGCGGCCCCGCGGATGCCATGTTCGGGTCCGAACAGGGCCGTGACCTGGATTCCCTTCGCGCGGAGCGCATCGACGAGGAACTCGCCGGAAGAAAGCCTGCCGGTATGGTTGGTGACAAGTCCCACGCGCCGGCCGCGCACAAGGTCAAGCTGTTTCTTGATCAGCACATCGGCGCCCGTGCGGATCGCCGTTTCCGGATCGGGAACGCAGGATGGGTTCATCAGGAGGCTCACCAGTGTGGCGAGGAGCAGTCCACGGGACATGCGGATGTTCTCCGGTTGATCGTCAGACTCTGCGTTTTGCCCGCACGATATGCCACGCGGCGATGCTCATACCGTCCCAGATCTCGCCTTCCCGGATCCGCCGATCGATTTCGTCCGGTGTCAGGAACACCAGTTCGAATTGTTCGGTCTCATCGGGTGATGCGCCGACGTGTTGCAGGTCCTTTGCCACATACACCCGGCAGAGTTCATCGGTCACGCCGTTGTAGGGATTGAATTCCCCTGCAAGCAGAAGAGTGCGCGCCGAATACCCTGTCTCTTCAGCAAGTTCCTGCCAGGCGGTCTGGTCGTGCGTTGTGCCTTCTTTGACTGCGCCGCAGGGAAACTCCACGCTTTCCCGGGCGCCGAGGTACCGGTACTGATTCACCATGATGATCCGTCCGTCATCCATCAGGGGGATGACGCATGCGGATCCGAGAGAGTGCACATAGTGGTACTCGCCCGTACTGCCGGAGGGAAGTTCCACGGTATCATAGCCGTACGACCACCAGGGGTTCTTGAATCGCAGAGAACGGGTAAGTGTTTTCCAGGGAATGAGAGTCAATGACCTTCTACCGGTTTTCTGCAAGTTCCTTTTCGGAGAAGAAGAACGCCACCTCGATTCTTCCGTTCTCGGGGGAATCCGATCCGTGGACGATATTCTCGCCTTTGCTGTCCGCGTAGTCCTTGCGGATGGTTCCCGGCGCTGCATCTTTTGGATCCGTGGCACCGATCAGTGTTCGGAAGTCGGCGACGGCGTTCTCTTTTTCCAGGGCGATCGGCATGCAGGCGCCGCCCGACATGAATTCCACGAGCCCGTCGTAGAACGGTCTTCCTTTGTGCACGGCATAAAACGCGCCGGCGGCGATCGGGCCCAGGCGGATCATCTTCATCCCCAGAACGCGAAAGCCGGCCTTCTGGATGCGTGCGATCACTGCGCCCTGGAGGTTCTTGCGGACACAGTCGGGTTTCAGGATAGCGAGGGTGCGTTCAATAGCCATACGTGGTCCTTTAGCGTTTGTTCCTGCGGGTCGCCGGTGTGCTTTTCTTCACCGCCGCCTTGCGTGGTCGAGTGAGAGGTTTCAGCGGGTTGCGTTTCTGCGCTTTCGGTTTCTTCGCGTGCCGTGCTTCTGCAGCGCTTTGGCCATGGTTTCCCCCAGCAGGGCGGGGTTCTCCACGACGTGGATGCCCGCCTTTTTCATTGCGGCCATCTTCTCCTGTGCGGTGCCCTTGCCTCCGGAAATGATAGCCCCGGCGTGTCCCATACGCCGCCCCGGAGGTGCCGTGCGTCCGGCGATGAAGCCGACCACCGGTTTGGTCATGTGTTTCTTCACGTAGGCGGCGGCTTCTTCTTCGGCCGTTCCCCCGATTTCGCCGATCATCACGACACCGTGGGTCCCCGGATCATCGTTGAACAGTCTGAGCGCATCGATGAATTGTGTCCCGATCACCGGGTCACCGCCGATGCCGATGCACGTCGACTGTCCGATGCCGCGTTCGGTGAGCTGCCACACCGCTTCGTACGTCAGGGTCCCGCTCCGCGAGACCACGCCGACATTCCCCTTCTTGTGGATGAAGCCCGGCATGATCCCCACCTTGCAGGTGCCGGGGGAGATGATCCCCGGGCAATTCGGGCCGATCAGCCGGACCCCGCGTCGTGTGACGTAGTCATATGCGGCGAGCATGTCTCGCGTGGGAATCCCCTCGGTGATGCAGACGATCAGGCCGACACCCGCATCAGCCGCTTCCAGAATTGCATCCGCGGCAAAACCCGCCGGGACGAAAATCACCGATGTATTCGCCCGGGTCTCCCTGACCGCATCGGCCACGGTATTGAACACCGGCACCGCACGGGCGAAAGGATCCTTCTCGGTTCCCTTGTAGGTCGTGCCGCCCTTGCCGGGTGTAACACCGGCAACGACATTCGTGCCGTAGTCGATCATCTGCTTGGTATGGAAGGTTCCCTCGCCGCCGGTGATGCCCTGGACGACGAGACGCGTGGTGTTGCCGACAAGAATGCTCATGGGTGTGATTCGTGATTGGGAATGGTTACATGTTTTCCACGGCATCGGCCGCACGCAGGATAGTCTCTTCGCCGAATTGCCTGCCGATGAACTGCACGCCGACGGGAAGGCCGCCGGCGTCGACACCGCACGGCACGCTGATGGCCGGAACACCGGCGAGATTTGCCGAGACGGTATAGATGTCGGAGAGATACATCTGGAGCGGATCATCAACTTTCTCACCGAAGGCAAATGCGGTCGTCGGTGTCGTCGGCATCAGGATACAGTCAACCTGTGCGAGTGCGTTGAAGAAGTCCTGTTGAATCAACCGCCGCACCTTCTGGGCCTTCCGGTAGTACGCATCGTAGTAGCCTGCAGAAAGCACATAGGTACCCAGCATGATACGGCGCTTCACTTCCGCCCCGAACCCTTCGCTCCGGGACCTGGTATACATCTCCTTCAGATCGTGTGCGCCCGCAGCACGGGATCCGTAGCGGGCACCGTCATAGCGCGCGAGGTTTGACGATGCCTCGGCGGTCATGAGAATGTAGTAGGTGGAGAGCGTATACCGGGAGTGGGGAAGCTCCACATCCACCACAAGAGCGCCCCGATCGCGGAGGTGCCCGACGGTGGACTCGATGGCCTGACGCACCTCGGGATGCAGACCGTCGCCGAACGCTTCCCGGGGAAGTCCGATCCGCATGCCGTCTACATCGCCGGTCAGGGCGGACGGGTAATCGGGCACCGGAACGTCGGCTGACGTTGAGTCGCGGGCATCACGACCGGCAATCACCCGCAGCACGAGGGCGGCATCGGCAACGCAGTTGGCGAACGGCCCGATCTGGTCAAAGGATGACGACAGGGCCACCATGGCCGTAGCGCGAGACGCGTCCATAGGTCGGCTTCAGCCCGACCACGCCGCAAAACGCAGCCGGCTGGCGGATCGAGCCGCCGGTATCCGTCCCCAGGGCCGTGTGTGCCATCCCCCCGGCCACCGCAACACAGGACCCGCCGCTTGAGCCTCCGGGGACGCGGGTTTCGTCCACGGGGTTCAGAACAGGTCCGAAGGCGGAATTCTCGGTGGATGATCCCATCGCGAATTCATCCAGATTGGTTTTGCCGATCAGGATCGCATCCGCCGCTTCCAGGCGTTCCACCACCGTGGCATCATACAGCGCAACAAAATCATTCAGAATCCGCGAAGCGCAGGTGACCCGTTGCTGTTTCACACAGAGCACGTCTTTGAGCGCCACCACCATCCCGGCCAGGGGGCCGGCGGTTCCTGCGGCAAATTTCCGATCGACCAGGCGGGCGCGTTCGAGGGCGCCTTCCCGGTACACGGAAAGAAACGCGTTCAACCGTTTCCTCTCCGCGATCGCATCGAGGTAGCCTGCGGTGATCTGTTCACACGTGGTCTCTCCCGTCTCAAGTTGAGAGCGGGATACGCCGTACGTGGTGTGGCGCGGCCTCACGGATCAATACGCGTAGAGCGTTCCAGGTCTTCCTTCACGCCCCGCATTGCGTTTTTGAACTCACGGATGGCACGTCCCAGGTTCTTGCCTGCCTCGGGCAATTTCTTCGGCCCGAAAAAAATGAACAGGACAAGCAGAACGACCAGCAGTTCAGACCCACCGATGTTGTCGAACAGCACGACTGGATTACCCCTTCTGTCCAGAGGACTTGGTATCGATCTTCTTGGATTCGGTATCGATATCTTCGGAGACCTCCTTGGCCGCCTTGCGGAATTCCCGGATCCCTTTGCCGAGACCCTGCGCCAGTTCGGGGATCTTCTTCGCACCGAAGAAGATCAGGACCACCAGCACGATCAGCAGGATTTCTGTTGTTCCGAAATTACCCATAACAGTTATCTCCTCCCTTGCCCCACACCAACATGATCCCCATCCCGGAGCGATTCCCTTTGAGCGCGGGAGAGGACGTGAGAAAGAATTGAATCAAACACTTTGCGGCCGTCAACATACCCCAGCAGCGGGTCAGACGCCCGTTCCGGATGCGGCATCATCCCCAGCACATTCCCCGTTTCATTGATGATGCCGGCAATATTCCCCACCGATCCGTTCGGATTTGCCTCCGCCGTACAGCTGCCGGCCGCGTCGCAATAACGGAAAACGACCTGTCCCCGTGCCTCCAGCCGCCCCAGTGTATCATCGTCGGCGAAGTAATTGCCATCACCGTGCGCCACGGGGATACGGAGGACCTCGCCCGGCGCACACCGGTTTGTCGCAAAAGTCCGGGCATTCTCGACACGCAGGTGGACATACCTGCACACAAAGCGTAACGAGGCGTTGCGGAGCATCACTCCGGGCAACAGTCCGGCTTCAAGAAGAATCTGGAATCCGTTGCAGATTCCGATGACCGCCCCTCCCTGCCCGGCGAAGCGGATGACTTCGCGCATAACAGGTGAAAATCGCGCAATAGCCCCGCATCGCAGATAGTCGCCGTACGAGAATCCTCCCGGCAGGATCACGACGTCCGCATCCTTCAGATCCGCTTCTTTGTGCCAGAGAAAGACGGCATCCTGGCCCAGCAACTTTTTACAGACATGGTAGGCATCGTGGTCGCAGTTGGACCCCGGAAAGACGACCACACCGAATCGGATCTTGCCGTCAGTCACCGGACGAGCTCCAGTTCGAAGCGATAGTCTTCCATGACGGGATTGGCCAGGAGTTTCTTGCACATTTCTTCCGTTGCCTTTCGGGCCTCGGCTTCACTCACGCCGTCATATCTGACTTCGATGTATTTTCCCATCCGCACGTCCTGGACGCCGGCAATCCCCAGCGTGGACACAGCATGGGCGACCGCCTTGCCCTGGGGATCCAGGATGGAGGGTCGGAGAAGGATATGGATCTTGGCGCGATACACAGTTCACCTGTCTGATCGGGAATCCGCACGCGATGGATTAACCTGCTCGCCTTCTTCAAACCGGGGTCCGGTGCGGAATACACGTTTGAATGTACTGCCGACGTAACGCACCATGCCCAGGATGATGAAAAGCACCAGCAGCGGGAAGATGGCGCTCCCCGCAGAGACGGCAACAACGACGACCGCGAGCATGGAAAAGACAAACTTCCAGGGCTCCTTCCGGATTGCGCGCGGGGAAATCTTGGGCAGGGTATCATACCGGACTTTGCTCACCATGAGCAGCCCCAGGGTCACGGCAAGAACCGGTATCACGATGGGTGCCCGTTCCGCAAAACCGCTCATACCGTTCATGGCATTGATGATATATGACGCCACGGTGATGGCACTGGCCGGCACCGGGAGACCGACAAAGTGGTCCTTGTCGAATCCCACCAGCTGCACATTGAAGCGCGCGAGCCGCAAACCGGCGAACACCATGAGCAGGGAGCTCAGGAAAATGCCGAACCCGTCGTACGCATAAAGCACATAATGGTAGGCAAGGAATGCCGGTGCGGCGCCGAAGGAGACCACGTCGGAGAGTGAATCGATTTCCACCCCGAACTGGGATGTGGATCGTGTGATCCGGGCCATAATGCCGTCGAGAGCGTCAAAGCCGGCAGCGAGAAGGATAAGCCATGACGCAGCAAGGTATTCTCCTTTGCTGGCATGGATTATCGACATGAAACCCGAGAACATGTTGAGAACGGTGAAGAGACTGGGGACGACTGCACGTGTAATCTTCATGAGTTCATCCCTTCCTGGGCAAAACGGCGAGTACTGTTTCCCCCGCCACCGTCCGGTCTCCCGACTTCACCTGCACTTCCGAACCCCGGGGAATCAGCACATCAACCCGCGAGCCGAACTTGATCATCCCGAATCTACGACCGGCTGTGGCCTGATCTCCGACACGCACTTCCGCCACAATCCGCCGGGCGACAAAACCGGCGATCTGTTTGAACAACACGTTTCCGCGGGGGTGGTTGATGCCGATATGGGTCCGTTCGTTTCTCACGGAGGCTTTTTCATCGAACGCGACGAGAAATTCGCCTGGATAATGCCGGAAGAAACCCACCACACCGGTTACGGGATACCGGTTGACGTGCACATTGAGGGGAGACATGAAGATACTCACCTGGACTGCATCGCCATGCAGGAATTCCTCTTCCCGCGTTTCCTGCACCGACAGCACCGTCCCGTCGGCCGGCGATATTACGAGACCATCTTCCGTCGGTGTGTTCCGCTCCGGATCCCGGAAGAAATAGAGTGTAAAGAGGAGCACGCCCCCCAGGAGAAGGAAGGCAACGATTTTGAGCGCCCGGCCATCGACAAAAAACCAGGCCAGAAGGATGCCGACGAGGCAGATGACAAGCACCACGCCGACGACATCGTACCCATAGCGTGCGATCAACAGGATATTCCTCGTCGAGTCCGGAGAAATGAGGGAAGCTTTATCATATTAAAGTAGCAAAACTGCGGTAGAAAGTCAAAGGAAGGCAGAGGAACCCGTCCCCCGGCCGGTGCAATACCGGCCGGGGGACGGACAGAGCGGAGGCTATTTTACATGGAATTCGATGCGGCGGTTGCGTGATCGGCCTTCTGCCGTGGCATTCGTGTCAATCGGATCGCGCATACCATAGCCCTTGGTGGTAAGCCGTGAGGCCGACACGCCTTTGGCGACCATCCAGGCCTTCACCGCGTCCGCACGGCGCAGGGAGAGCTTTTCATTGCTCATCCGCGCCCCGGCGTTGTCGGTATAGCCGCCGATTTCGACTTTGATCGTCGGGTTGGCAACCAGCGCAGTATACGCCCGTTCGAGCATGTCTTCCGAATCCTTCGTGAGGGTGGCGCTGCCCGACTTGAAATTGATGCCCTGCAGCACGACGGTCTTTCCCCGCTCCAGAATAATGGTCTCCTTCATAACGTCGTCGAGCGGATCGAGTGGATTGGTCCCGCGGATGACTTCCGCACCATCAATCAACCCTCCCCCGTCGGTATCCACCTTCACCGGATCTGTCCGGTAGCGTGTCACTTCCTCACCGTCCATAATCCCGTCGCCGTCGGTGTCCGGATTGGATGGATCGGTCCGATAGGTCTTCACCTCATCCCAGTCTGACAGCCCGTCCCCGTCGGAATCCACTTTCAGGGGATCGCTCTTGAATTTCGTCACTTCGTCGCCGTCCGACAGCCCGTCGCCGTCGGTGTCCACCCGGAGCGGATCGGTCATGTATCTGTTGATCTCCTCGGCATCCTGCAGGCCGTCGCCGTCCGTATCGTACCGGGTGGGGTCGGTTTTGTATTTGAGGACCTCATCCCCGTCGCCGATTCCATCGCCGTCCGTATCACTGCGGAGCGGGTTTGTTCTGTACCGGCGCACCTCGTCGCCGTCGGAAAGCTTGTCGCTGTCGGTATCCGGATCATTGGGATCCGTGGTGAGTTTGCGTTCCTGTCCGTTCGTCAGACCGTCCGAATCATCGTCATCTCCCTCACCTCGCCCGAGGAACCAGGTGAGACCCACTTTCGCAGAGAGAAACACATCCATGGAGTTGTTCTCCCGCAGGTCGAGCGCGTCGCTGATATTTGCCACACCGACGTCGGCCACGAAAGCCAGGCTGGAGGAGGTGAAGGCTTCGAACCCGAGTCCGACGGGGAAAAACTGGCTCACGCGGAGTTTATCGTCGGGGACATCCAGATCGTTAGCGGTTTTGCGGTGGTAGAACATCACACCGCCGCCGAACCGGACATAAGGAGAAAAGGTCTGGTTCGGTAAGAAGTGGAAATATGCCGAAAGCGCGATCGGGATGCCGTTTACCTTGAGATACGAGTAGGGCAGATCTGCCAGAGGGGGATCCTGGTTGGATTTCAACCCTTCCATGCCGGTGACAAGCCCCAATGAAAACGAAGGTGAGAGGCCATACCGGATTGACAGCATGCCGCCAGGGCCGATTTTCTGCTCATTCAGGTCGTTTATCCACATATTTGCGCCACCGTACAGCCCGAAAGCCCAGCGCCCTTC
>CAVPCZ010000025.1:0-275000 GCA_963702445.1 Ignavibacteriota bacterium | reverse complement strand
AGGCGCATCGTCCTGAGTACGCCGACGAAGGACAAGCGCCAGACGATGTTCTTCACCGCCACCATGACCCCTGAAGTGAGCAGGCTCGCGGACAGCTGGACGCGCGGATCCGTGATCGTGGACATCGAACCGGAAAAGGCGACGGTGGATGAGATCGACCAGATCGTCTACATCGCTTCGAATGAACAAAAACTCATGCTGCTCTATAACCTGATCACCACGCAACAGCTTGAACGCGTGATGGTGTTCTGCAACCGCAAAGATGATACCGGAACACTCTACCGTACGCTCACCTCGCACGGGATCAGCTGTGGACTCCTCACGGGGGATGTCGATCAGCGCCTGCGTGTGAAAACCCTTGAGGCGTTCCGTGCAGGCACCACCCGCGTGCTGGTGGCCACCGATGTGGCATCACGCGGATTGCACATCGAGGGCGTCAGTCATGTGGTCAATTACAACCTGCCCTTCGACCCGGAAGACTACGTCCACCGCATCGGGCGAACCGGCCGCGCCGGCGCAACCGGCACGTCGATCAGCTTTGCCACCGAAGATGATTCCTACGAGATCCCGAAGATAGAAGTCGTCCTGGGGAAACCGATCAAGTGCGTCCAGCCGGAAGAGGCCCTCCTCACCGCGCTTCCACCGCCTGAGAAACCCCGCGAGAAGGCACCGCCGGCCGTGCGCCGCAGAGGTTCCACCTCCCGGCGGTCCGGACCAAGCCGTGGAGGTCATGGCAGGTAGATTTTCATTCCGTTCTCACGTTCTCCCATTCTCCTCAGCACACTGGAGTGACCATGATCAGCTACCGATTCACGCTCTGGGCAACAACGGCCATTTTGGCCATCGCGACACTGGCAGGATGCGGCCGGGGCGGAGACCGCTCCGCAACCACGCTGCAAATCAAAGGCTCCGATACCATGGTCAATCTCACCCAGGCGTGGGCGGAAGAGTACGTGAAGACGCACCCCGGCATCTCGATCGCTGTCACCGGCGGCGGCTCGGGAACGGGCATTACCTCCATGCTCAACAATACCTGCGACCTTGCACAGGTCTCGCGGGAAATGAAGGATGGCGAAATCGCCATGGCTCGTAAGAAGGGGATCGAACCGCACAAGGTTGTGGTGGCCCTGGACGGCCTCGCCGTCATCGTCCACCCTGCGAACCCGGTTTCCCAGTTGACCATCGATCAGCTCGCCGACATCTACATCGGCCGGACCACAAACTGGAAGCAACTGGGGGGAGCCGACGCGAAAATCGTTCTGCTCTCCCGGGAAGTGAATTCCGGTACACATGTCTATTTTAAAGAACATGTGCTCCGCCACGGCAACCCGGGTGCAAAGGACGAGTTCACCCCCGATGCCCTGCTTCTGCCGAGTTCCCAGGCGATCTCCGACGAAGCATCGCAGAATTCGAATGCCATCGGCTATTTCGGCATGGGGTACGTGTCCAAGGCGGTCAAGGTCCTGAAAATCGCCATGAACCGGGAATCCCCCTTTGTTCTCCCCACCATTGCCACCACACAGGACAACACCTACCCCATCTCCCGCCCCCTGATCTTCTATTCCAAAGGAGAACCCGCGGGGCTGGTGAAGGAGTTTCTCGGATTTATTCTCTCGGCCGACGGGCAACGGGTGGTGCAGAAAATGGATTTCGTTCCCGTTGTTCACGGATAAATACACCGGACCCACGGAAGAGACGTCCGACCGATCGCGAGCGCAGGCATGAATATCCGCAAGATCCGTGAAGCCGTCATCGAAAAGATCATTCTCTTCAGCGGCATCACCTCGATTGTGATCGTCCTGCTGATCTTCCTTTTCCTGCTCAAAGAAGGCCTGTCGACCTTCCTCTCCGTCAACCCTCTGAACTTTCTCTTCGGTCAGTACTGGTATCCGATATCGGATCCGCCGCAGTTCGGTGTGCTTCCGCTCATCGTCGGTTCGTTCCTGGTGACGCTGGGTGCGGCGGCGATTTCCGTTCCTCTCGGCATTGCCAGCGCGCTGTACATCGCGGAGATCGCTCCCCCGAAGACCAAAGAGTCGCTGAAGGCGGGGATGGAGTTGCTCGCGGCAATCCCCTCCGTGGTCATCGGCTTCATCGGGATGGTCACACTCGGGCCGTTCATCAAAGCCCTGTTCGGTCTGCCCACCGGGCTGACGGCGCTGACGGGTTCGATCACGCTGGCCTTCATGGCCATGCCGACCATCGTTTCCATCGCCGAAGACGCCGTCACCGCGGTGCCGCGCCAGTATCGCGAGGCGGCGATTGCCATGGGGGCGACCAAATGGCAAACCACCTGGCGGATCGTTGCGTACGCCGCGCGCCCCGGCATGTTCGCGGCGGTCATGCTGGGCATCGGGCGCGTGATCGGTGAAACCATGGCCGTGATGATGCTCACCGGCAATGCCGCCCTCATACCGCACAGCTTTCTGCAACCGGTGCGCACGCTGACCGCAACCATCGCCGCGGAAATGGGGGAAAGCGTGCAGGGAGGAGACCATTACGCGGCCCTCTTTGCGATCGGCATCGTGCTCTTCGTGATCACCTTCCTGATCAACGGTGTCGCCGATCTGTATCTCCACCGGACGACACGAAAGTGAGGGCCCGGGTATGAACGTCCGACAGGAACAGCGTATCGCCTTTGCCGTGCTCTTCGCCTGCACACTGCTGGTGGTGCTTCCGGTCCTCATCGTGCTGGCGATCATTTTTGTCCGCGGGGTGGGCGCGCTCGACCTGGACTTTCTCCTCGGCATGCCCGAGCAGGGCATGAATGCCGGGGGAATCTTCCCCGCCATCCTGGGCACGCTCTACCTGGTTCTCGGCGCTGTCGCCTTTGCCGTGCCGCTGGGTGTCCTCTCCGCCGATCTACCTCGTGGAGTACTCCCGCGACAACGCCATCAGCCGGCTGATCAAGCTGGCCATCGTGAACCTTGCCGGGGTTCCCTCCGTCGTCTACGGGCTCTTCGGCCTCGGCATTTTCGTTGTCTTCTTCGGCTTCGGGGTATCCATCCTCTCCGGGTCGTTGACCCTCGGCATCATGATCCTCCCGGTCATCATCACGGCGTCCCGGGAAGCGCTCGAAAGCGTGCCCGCGCTCGTTCCGTATGGTCAGTCTCTCCCTGGGCGCAAGCCGCTGGCAGACCGTCCGCCATGCGGTGCTCCCTCATGCGCTGCCGGGGATCCTGACCGGGACGATTCTCGGCCTCGGCCGGGCCGCCGGAGAGACCGCCCCGATCCTGTTTACCGTTGCCGCATTCTATCTCCCGACGCTGCCGGCGTCGGTATTCGATCAGACCATGGCCCTGCCCTATCATCTGTATGTCATTTCGACCCAGGTTCCGGGCATACGCGAAGAAGTGCGGTTCGGAACCGCCCTTGTCCTCCTCCTCCTGGTGCTTCTGCTGAACCTGGCGGCCATTATCCTCCGGTACCGCTTCCGGAAAAAGAAGAAGTGGTGACCCGATGCAGACACACATCTCCATACACGAGCTGAATATCTTCTACGGCGACACGTGCGCGCTGAAGGACCTGTCTCTGGACATCCGCAGGAATGAGATTTTCTCCATTATCGGCCCGGCGAACTCCGGCAAAAGCTCCTTCCTGCAGTGTCTGAACCGGCTGAACGAAATGAATCCGCAGTACCGGAAGGGGGGAACCATCCTGCTCGACGGCACCAACATCGACCGGATGGACGTGGAGGATCTCCGGGCAAGGGTGGGGATCGTTTTCGCCCTGCCGTTCCCGCTCCCGATGTCCATCGGGGAGAATATCACGTACGGTCCCCGGATGCATGGCGTCCGTCAGAAAGCAAAACTGGCGGAGATCGTCGAGCGGAGCCTCCGCGAGGCCTATCTCTGGGATGAGGTGAAAGACCGCCTGCATACCCCGGCGATGAACCTCTCGGGCGGCCAGCAGCAGCGGCTCTGTATCGCCCGTGTGCTCGCCGGCAATCCCGAGGTGATCCTTTTCGATGAGCCGACATCCGGGCTTGACCCGATTTCCACCGCACGGGTGGAAGAGACCATGGTGGTGTTGCGCGACAGGTACACCATCGTGCTCGTCACCAACAATGTCGCGCAGGCGGCCCGCGTGGGCACCCGCACGGCGTTCTTCCTGATGGGCGAGATGATCGAAGTGGATGAAACAAAGAAGATCTTCACCGCGCCGTCGGATGTGCGGACGGACGAATACGTCACCGGGAAGTTCGGATAGGTCATGACGGAACCCATTATCGCCACACAACGGCTCAATCTGTTCTACGGGGATTTTCACGCCCTCATCGATATCGATATGCAGATCGAAGCGCGGAAAATCACCGCTCTTATCGGTCCGTCCGGATGCGGCAAATCCACCCTCGTGCGGGTTTTCAACCGCATGAACGATCTGATTGAAGGGGTCCGGGTAACCGGCGATGTGCGGGTCCATGGGGGAGAACATCCACGCCCCTGCCACGGACCTGATCGCACTGCGAAGACGTGTGGGGATGGTGTTCCAGCGGCCCAACCCGTTCCCCCTCTCTATTGCGGAAAACATCACGTTCGGACTGGAGATCCATCGAAGCCGTCCGAAGCACGAATTCGCCGGAGTGGTCGAAGAAGCCCTGGGCAGTGTCCTGCTGTGGGATGACCTGAAGGATCGTCTGCAGGGCTCCGCGCTCGGATTGTCGCTGGAGCAGCAACAGCGGCTCTGCATTGCGCGCGTGCTGACGATGCGGCCCGATATCATCCTGATGGATGAACCCTGTTCGGCGCTCGATCCGATCGCCACGCTGCGGATCGAAGAACTGATGCGGGAGCTGAAGAAACAGTATACCATTGTGATCGTCACCCATAACATGCAGCAGGCGGCCCGGGTGAGCGACCATACCGCCTTCCTCTACCTCGGAAAGGTCGTCGAGTTCGGGGAGACCAAACGTATTTTCACCGCGCCGCAGGAACAACGGACGGAAGAGTATATCACGGGCAGGTTCGGCTGACACCGGACCATACCACATACAATCGGGGTGCCGCTATGGAACGTCACTTTGAGCGCGAGCTCGAAAGCCTCAAAACCATGCTCATGAAAATGGCGAGCATGGCGGAGGAGAACTTCGTCAATGCCCTGCGATCCCTGATGGATAAGAATCTGCCGCTGGCCGAACGGGTCATGGAGGCCGATAACCGGGTGGATTCGCTGGAGCTGGAAATCGACAACGCCATCGTGGACATCCTCGCCCTCCAGAAGCCCGTCGCGAGCGACCTCCGTTTCATTATCGCGGCGCAGAAAATCAACAACGACCTGGAACGGATCAGCGACCACGCGATCAATATCGCCCAGTCCGCCAAAACCCTGACGGAGTCGGGCAAGGTGACGACCACCCTGGAAATCCCCGCGATGGCGGAGATCACCAGAACCATGCTCCGGGAGGCGCTGGATGCATTCCTCCATCTGGATCCGGCACAGGCCCGGCGTGTGTGTGCCACGGACGATCAGATCGACGATCTGAACCGCTCCAACGCACGACAGGTCATCGGCCTGATCCAGGGGAAGCAGGTGCCTGTGGAGGAAGGACTCGATCTGATCCGGGTCAGCCGTAACCTCGAACGGGTGGCGGATCTGACCACGAACATCGCGGAAGAGGTGGTTTTCCTCACGCAGGCCCGGGTGTTGAAGCATCATGCCGAAGAGAAGCGGCCGGAACTCCCCCGCCCGTAAGTCCCGCGCCGGTCCACCACGGAAAAAAAACCGCCTCACCGTGTACTGCACGGTGAGGCGGTCCAGTGTCGGAACCCTCCATACCACGGCCGGTTCCCGCTCTTCGCATACTCCGGACGGGAGACTCCGGTGTTCGGCCGGCGCCACACGCCGGCCCGCGTCAACTCACATCTGCGGACTTCTCCTCTTCTTCCACATCTCCGTCGCTCTTCTCGGTCAACGCGCTCACGAAGCGGAGATCGCCGGTCTTCTTGCTCATCTTGACCCGCACGATCGAGCCTTCGGGGTACTTGCCCTTCAGAAGTTCCTCCGCGATCGGGTCTTCGAGATATTTCTGGATCGCCCGCCGCAGGGGGCGCGCGCCGTATGCCGGGTCGAATCCCCGTTCGGCCAGGAATTCACGCGCCTGTTTGGTGAGCTCCAGGGTGATGCCCTGTGCGGAGATCCGCTTGGAAAGCTCCCGCACCTGGATCCCGACGATCTCCAGCAGGTCCGGCTTTTCCAGAGAGTGGAAAATAATCGTGTCATCGATACGGTTGAGGAATTCGGGGTTGAAGACCCTTTTGAGGGCTTCCTCGATGGTGGATTTCATCGCTCCGTATTCATCCTTCACCGTCTGGGTCCCGAACCCGATTCCGCCGGCCCGTTTCAGATCGCGTGTGCCGATATTGGATGTCATGATCAGAATCGTGTTCTTGAAGTCGACCCTCCGGCCGAGGCTGTCCGTCAGGATGCCGTCGTCCAGCACCTGAAGCAGGATGTTGAAGACATCGGGATGGGCCTTCTCAATTTCATCCAGCAGCACCACAGAGTAGGGTTTGCGGCGGACCTTTTCTGTAAGCTGGCCTCCCTCTTCATATCCCACGTATCCCGGGGGCGCGCCGACCAGGCGGGAGACGCTGAATTTCTCCATGTACTCGCTCATGTCGATACGGATGAGCGCGTCCTCCGTGTCGAACAGATACCGCGCCAGCGCTTTGGCCAGCTCGGTTTTGCCGACACCGGTAGGGCCGAGGAAGATGAACGACCCGATGGGGCGCCTGGGGTCCTTCAATCCGGCCCGTGTCCGGCGGATTGCCCTGGTGAGTTTCTCAATGGCTTCGTTCTGCCCGACCACCTGATCCTTGAGAATCTGCTCCATTTTGAGGAGTTTGGCGGATTCCGATTCGGCGACCTTGTTGACCGGAATGCCGGTCATCATGGCCACGACGTCGGACATGTGCTCTTCGGTCACATCGTGCACCGTGTCCTGTGCCTTGAGCTCCCATTCGCGCTTGGCGATCTCCAGGTCGCTCAGGAACTTCTTCTCCAGATCGCGCAACCGGGCGGCCTCTTCGAAGTTCTGGGTCTTGACAACCTGATTCTTCGATTGTTTGATCTTCTCGATCTCGCCTTCGAGGTCCAGAATCTCTTTCGGCACGTGGATATTGGCGAGGTGGACGCGCGAACCTGATTCGTCCAGCACATCGATGGCTTTGTCCGGGAGGTACCGGTCGGTGATATACCGGTCGCTCAGCTTCACCGCCGCATCCATGGCTTTGTCGGTGTACCGCACACCGTGGTGTTCTTCGTACTTGTGCTTGATATTCCTGAGGATCTGAATGGTCTCGTCCACCGACGTGGGGTCGACCATGATTTTCTGGAAGCGACGGTCGAGTGCCCCGTCCTTCTCAATGTACTGGCGGTATTCGTCCAGGGTCGTGGCCCCGATGCACTGGAGTTCGCCCGCGTGAGAGGGCGGGCTTGAACATGTTTGAAGCGTCGAGGGATCCGGAGGCGCCGCCGGCACCGACGATGGTATGGAGTTCGTCGATGAAGAGGATAACGTCTTTCGCCTTTTCCAGTTCGTTCATCACCGCCTTCATCCGCTCCTCGAACTGGCCGCGGTACTTCGTTCCGGCTACCAGAGCGGCAAGGTCGAGGGTCACCACACGTTTTCCGTGCAGGACCCGGGAAACCTTTTTCTGGACGATGCGCATTGCCAGGCCCTCGGCAATCGCCGTTTTTCCGACGCCCGGTTCGCCGATGAGCACGGGGTTGTTCTTCTTGCGGCGGCTCAGGACCTGGGCCACGCGTTCAATTTCCTTTTCGCGTCCGACGATCGGGTCCAGTTTGTCTTCTACGGCCAGTTTTGTCAGGTCGTGTCCGAAATTGTCCAGGACCGGAGTCTTGGACTTCTCGGCTTTCTTTTCCGGGGGAGGCTGATGCTGGGGCGAGGACGGTTTTCCGCTGATGATGTTGTCCAGCTCCGCCCGCACCACGTCATAATGAATGTTGAACTGGTGGAGGATTTGTGCCGCAATGTTATCGTCGTCGCGGAGCAGCGAGAGGAGGAGGTGTTCCGTGCCGATGACGTCCGATTTGTAGAGTTTTGCCTCGAGATAGGTGATCTTCAGAACCTTTTCGGCCTGTTTGGTGAGCGGGATATTGCCGATGGTCAGCGTTCCACCGGAAGTCCGGACCGTATCTTCTATGGCCTTCTTCAGCTTGTAAAGATCCACACCCAGGTTCCTGAGGATCTTGACCGCGATGCCCTCCCCTTCTTTGATCACGCCGAGCAACAGATGCTCGGTGCCGATGTAGTCGTGGCCGAGGCGGAGTGCTTCCTCACGGCTCAGCCGGATCACATCCTGCACTCTGTTTGAAAAATTCCCTTCCATTCGCGTTCCTGTCTGTGTGGGTCGAAGGTGACTCTCACCGTCCACTATATCAAACACCGCATTCCATGGACATGGTTCCTTCTCCCATGTCCGGACAAAGCGCAGGGAATATAACCAAATCGCCCAGGTAAGTCAATCCCCGCGAAACCGCTCAAAAAGGGGTTGCATCTGACCCCGTTTTAGCGTTTTTTGCATTACATCTGCCGGGAAACGTACCGAAGGAGTGAGAGAAATGCCGATTTATGATTACCAGTGCGGTGAATGCGGGAAAATATACGATATCTTCCACAAAGTGCGCGAGGTCCGGGAGGATATCCTGTGCCCTTCATGCGGTTCCGTGAAACACACCAGGTTGCTTTCCGCCCCGAGCATCAACACGGGGAGCCAGCCGGAGGCACCTCCGTGCGCGACAGGCGGCTGCTGCCCGGGTGGTTCGTGCGGACTGAATTAGCCCCTGCTACCTTGCGAGCCAGGGTATTTCACCTCTGAAGTAGATCAATACCACGCACGCGGCGATCCAGAGTGCTGCGTTGGCGATGATCGGAATGTCGGAAGAAACCGTCGACGTCGGGTTTTCGACCGATTCGGTGTGAATCAGGTAGAGGTAGCGGAACACACCGTAGATGACGAAGACCGTTGTATAGATCAGCTTGTCGGTGCCGAAGACTTCAATGGTACGGGGCGCGACGGTGTACATCGCATAGGAGATCACCGTACCCGCCGCAGTGATGGTGAGGATCTGGTCGATGAGCTCCACCCGGTAGTGCTGCAGCACTTTGCGCTCGGAGACCGCGCCCGCGTTCTGCACCGCCACAAGTTCCCCCCGCCGTTTTGCAAATCCCAGAAAGAGGGAGATGAAGAGCGAGCAGAGGACGATCCAGCTCGACACGAAGACCTCGATCGCGTATGCGCCCCCCAGCACCCGCAGCATGAATCCCGCGGCAATAATGAACACGTCCAGCAGAAAGACCTCCTTCAGTTTCACTGTATAGGCGAGGTTCATCACGAAGTACATGATGATGATCGTGACAAAGCCCCGGTTCATTCCCCAGAGCAGGAGTGTATCGGCGGCAATCAGGCCGCCGAGGAGAACAAGGGCCTGGGCGGTGGTTATCGTGCCGGCGGCAAGGGGGCGGTGGCGTTTCTCCGGGTGGGTCCGGTCGGCTTCGGCGTCAAACAGGTCATTGATGATGTAGACAGCGCTTGCCGTGAGGCAGAACGCGGCGAACGCCTGCAGGGTGATAAGGAACGGACCTGCAAGGAAAAGCTCCTTGGCAAAAATCAGAGGAGCAAAGACAAACAGGTTCTTGATCCACTGCTTCGGCCGGATCAATTTGACAGCAGACGCCGCAAACACGCGTGCACTCATAGGCTCTCCTTTCCCCGGTGTGTAATGTCTCGAAACTCCGGCAGAATATCAAGGCATTCGTGCGGTTTGACCGTCCCCCTCTTTTTTTGTACTATAGACAAAGCGGAGGAACCATGACCCATGCCGAGCAACACCGGATGATCAATGAATTGCGGGACGCGATGCGGAAGATGACCCGGGATGACGAAGAGGCTTTTGACATGTACGTCAAGCGCGACAAGGACGACGAGTTTCTGGATACGCTTTCCCAGCGCCGGCTCGAGCAGATGTACGAACGGTATATTGTCAGGAAGGGAGGGCATGTACGCTTCTGAACGGCAGTCACTCACGCCCGACCTTCTGGTGACGGCGTACCGGGCGGGATTCTTCCCCATGGCGGAGAGCAGGGAAGGGCCTCTTGCGTGGTTCTCCCCCGATCCGCGCGCGATCATTCCGCTCGAGACATTCAGGATCTCCCGCAGTCTGAGGCGGGTGCTGCAGAAGGGGACATTCACCGTCAGGGTGGATAGCGTATTCGAACAGGTGATACGCGCCTGCGCGGAGCGGGAGGAAACCTGGATATCGGAAGAGATTATTGAAGCGTACACCGCACTGCACACGCTCGGGTTTGCGCACAGCGTGGAATGCTGGCAGGGGGATCGGCTGGCGGGAGGATTGTACGGTGTCGCCATCGGCGCCGCGTTTTTCGGGGAATCCATGTTCAGCCGCACCCGGGATGCTTCGAAGGTCGCCCTTGTCCACCTGGTGGTCCGCCTGCGGGCGCGGGGCTACCTTCTCCTGGACACGCAATTCCTCACCCCCCATCTCGAGCGGTTCGGCGCGCTGGAGATCCCCCGCTCGCGCTATATGGCGTTGTTGACAGAAGCTGTGACTGCCGTCACATGTTTTTCGGACCCCTCCGTTGCGTTGTCACAAGAGGTTAGAGAGTAATGTGATTTGCGGTGTGCGCTGGATCACAGACGGATTTTTTCCCGGGGGACGGCTGTTGCAAAGCGGAACATTTGTGGGTATATTATCACACAACGGTAAGAGGGGTTCGAGCCGGAACCATGAAGGAGTACGACACGATGTCATTTTCCCGTGAAGCTCACAAGATTGAGCGTGTGACGATCACGCTTGTACCGAGGACGGACGAGAGGGCGCTGTTGCATATCCCGTCGACCTTCAACAAGATTGAGCGGACGTATTCGTGGAAGACCGCCGGATCGTTGAACTACATGCTCGTCCCCACGCGCATCTCCAGCGGAGAGATCAAAGTGGATCTGTTTGTCGATCCGCTGCGCAAGGGAAAAGTACAGGCAAAGAACCTCCAGAAGGTTGTGCAGGATTTCGTCAACGAGAAAATCCAGACGGAATGGCGCGGCCTGCAGCTGGAGAGTATCAGCCGTCCAACCGCTGCGGCACCTCCGACGAACGCGATCGTGCGCGGCACGATCGAAGAGATCCTCGGAACGAATCTCGACCGGTAACCACGGCCAACGACCTCCATGCCTGTTCCCGTGGTGACCAGCACAGCCGTTGACGGGTTCGTCCCGGTCAAACGCGGCAAAGTACGCGATATCTACGATCTGGGCGACCGCCTCCTGGTGGTCGCCACCGACCGGCTCTCCGCATTCGATGTCATTCTTCCCGACGGCATCCCCAACAAAGGCAGGGTTCTCACCCAGATATCCGCATTCTGGTTCCATCACCTCAGGGCTCTCGTTCCGCATCATCTGGTGAGTGCGGACATCGGTGATTTCCCCGAACCGTTCCGTTCGCGTCCTGATCTTTTTGCCGGCCGGAGTATGCTGGTGCGCAAGACCGTGCCCGTTGCGGTGGAATGCGTCGTGCGCGGATACATCACCGGTTCGGGATGGAACGATTACCGGAAGACCGGAACCGTATGCGGGATACAGCTCCCGGCGGCGCTCCGCGAATCGGAAAAACTCCCGGAACCGATCTTCACACCCACCACAAAAGCGGAGGCCGGACTCCATGACGAAAATATCACCTTCGCCGAGGTGACAGCCCTGCTGGGGAAGGCCACCGCAGATCGTTTGCGCGACCTTTCCATCCGGTTGTACAGCGAAGGCGCGGCGTACGCGCGTACACGCGGGATCATCATCGCCGACACCAAATTTGAGTTCGGCATCGATGCGGACGGCAGCCTGATCTGGATCGATGAAGCACTCACGCCGGATTCTTCACGCTTCTGGCCGCTCCAGTCGTATGCAGCGGGTGGATCGCAGCCGAGCTTCGACAAGCAGTTCGTGCGCGACTATCTGCTCACCCTCAACTGGGACAAACGTCCCCCCGCTCCTCAACTCCCCGCTCATGTCATCGCCACGACGGCAAAGAAGTACGAAGAGGCCCTGGAACGTATTACCGGCCTGAGACTCGCCTAGCCCTCCCGCGTCACTTAAAGTGATTGTTAAGAAAGTCCTTGCATTTCGTTGACAAATTAGCTATTTACAGGCTAATATTTCCCTCCCCTCTGAAAAACGGACCACTTTTCCGTGAGCCCCATGTCCGAGCAGGTACGCTACGAAAGCATCCTCGAGAGCATCAGCGGGGGCTTTTTTGCCATGAATGCCCGGTACGAGATCACGTACTGGAACCGGGCGGCGGAGATGGGGACGGGTCTGCGGGCGGTTGACGTACTGGGCCGCAATGTCTTTGAGGTGTTTCCCAACGCGCGCGACGCAGTGCTGGGTGAGAAGTACCGGCTGGCGATGGAGACGCGCACCTACCAGAGCTTTGAGACTTCCTACAGGGACGAGCGGTTCGAGAAGTGGTATGACGTCCGCATCTACCCCGCCACCGACGGCCTCTCCGTTTTCTTCCAGGACATCACCGAACGCAGCCGCGATCAGCAGCAGAAGGAGTTGCTTGTCGCGATTTCCGGGGCGGTCAACGGTGCATCGTACCTTGACGAACTGTGCCAGCGTACGGCGGAGAATATCGCCGCGCTCTTTGAAATCCCCGCACATCTTGTCTGCTTCTACCTCTACGATCCCCGCGGGAATGTCATCCGGCTGGTCGCTCCCACCATGCTGGATATCGACTTTCCACCGGACGTTGTCCATCAGCCGGTCACGGCAGAAACACCGTTCTTTGCCGCACAGGCGGCCTTCCGCAGGGAGGCCATTCTGACCGACCGTGTGGGCGAGGGGACGGTCGGCAGGTTGTTCGGAGGATCCTTCGACGGGCTGCCGCTCCGCACGCTGATCGCGATGCCCCTCCTCGTACAGCAGGACGTGCAGGGGGTGATCGAGGTGCTCACGATCAAGGAACAGCAGTATGCCGAACACGACCTGGATATCCTCCGTGTGGCGGCGAACGATATCGCCATCGGCCTCAGCCGCAAACGGCTCATCGACGAGCTCCGGCTGAAAAATCTTGAGCTGGAAGCGCAGACACAGAAGACCCTTGACGCCAGCGATACGCTCAAGAAATTCCTGGCGATGTTCAGTCACGAATTGCGCTCGCCGCTCAACTCGATCATAGGATTCTCCGAACTGCTCGCCACGCAGCTGGGCGACCTTCCGCCGGATACGGTGCAGGACTTCATGAAGAATATCCAGGCGAGCGGCCGTCATCTGCAGCAGATCCTGAACGACATCCTGGATCTCTCGCGGCTCGAGGCCGGCAAACTGGATCTGCACATCGCCAGCTACCCGGTCTCCTATTTTGAAGAAACGGTCCGGCGCGTGCTCGCGGGACCGATCGCCGACAAGCGGATCCGGCTGCGGTGCGATTTCTCTCCGGACATCGACGAGCTGGTGGTGGACCAGACCCGGTTCAAGCAGATCCTGATCAATCTCGTTTCCAACGCGGTCAAGTTCAGCGAGCCCGCGGCCGAAGTGGTTCTCTCCTCGGCGCGCGTGGGGAACGACATGGTGTTTGCCGTTCGCGACTCGGGGCAGGGGATCCGCCCGGAAGAAATTCCCGGCCTTTTCAAGGCGTTCCGGCAGGCGGCAAGCGGCAGGAAAAAGAACCGCGAAGGGGTCGGACTCGGGCTCGCCATCACCAGGAAGCTGGTGGAGCTTCACGGCGGGAGTATCTGGGTGGAGAGCGAATGGGGCAAAGGCACGACGGTTTCGTTCAAAATTCCCATGGTTGTTGATGCGACGTCCGAACAGCTCATGCAGGCGGGGATGCTCCTCGACGCCCTGCGGCGTGAAAACTGGCGGAAGGAGGATGGTGAACAACCGCTGGCGCTGGTGATCGAGGATTCACCGGCGGCGGCCGAACTGCTCCGCCGGTATATCGAATCCGCAGGATACCGGGTGGAAATCGCCCGGAACGGGTCCGACGCCGTGGACATGGCCAAACGCCTCCATCCGCACGTGATCACCCTGGACCTGATGTTGCCCGGGAAAGACGGCTGGCAGGTCATGAAAGAGCTGAAACAGCACCCCCTCTGCAAACATATCCCGGTCATTATCGTATCCATAGTGGACGAAAAGAATCTCGGGTTCAGTCTGGGGGCGGTCGAATACTTCGTCAAACCCGTCAACCGGGAGGAACTGGTGCAGGCGCTCGATCGTGTGCACATACTGCCGGCGCGCGATCAGCATCCCCCGACTGTTCTTGTCATCGACGATGACCGGGCGGCGACCGATCTGATCCAGGTGATTCTGGAGAACGAAGGCTACCGGGTGCTGAAGGCATTTGAAGGAAAAGAAGGGCTGGATGTCGCATTGCGCGAACGTCCCGAGGTGGTCATCCTGGACCTCCTTATGCCGGGCATGTCGGGATTTGCCGTGGCACAGCAGATGAAACAGGTCCCGGCCACACGCAACATTCCGATCATTGTCCTGACATCCATGGACGTGGATGAAGATGTGCAGGAGCAGCTCGGATCCTGCGTCTCCGCCCTTGTCAGCAAAGCGAGCTTCACCAAAAGGGACCTGCTGCGGGAGATCACGAATGTCGAGAATGCCCGCTGGCCGTAGTGCCCCGACGGCGTACCGCCCCGGAATCCCGGAAACTCCCGGTGGTGCGGCCGTGGACCCCCGGTCGATCCGGCATGTGCGCCGGCGTCCGTGGGCAGGAGAAAATGCCGGCCGGTCCCCTGCGGCATCCCGCACACAGAGAAGAGCATGAGTCCAGACACCACCGACCCGCACGAAAAGCATATTGCCGAGCTCCACGCCGGCATCCGGCAGATTGCCCATGATCTGAGCAACCCGCTGGGGATTCTGCGCATGGCCGTCTATTTTCTTCAATCGACGAAGGCGGAAGGCGAAAAGCGTGAGCAGTACCTCACCATGATGAACGAAACGATCGACCGGGTGGAACAGCAATTGAAGCGTTTGCGTGAGCTCACGGAAGGACGGAAAGGCGGGAACGATCCCGGCGGGGAAGGGGAAACCGGAACATGAAGCGACACCGGCCGACAGGCATGCTTCTGCTCGCTTTCCTGCTGACGGTTGCCGGATGCAGTGAGGCGCCGCGCTGGACCACCTCCTCCCCGGAAGCCCTCGGGTATTACGCCGAAGGCGTCACGGCGTGGCAGAAGTTCTATTACCGCGAGGCCCAGGAGTGGTTCGAAAAGGCCGTAAAGGCCGACTCCGGGTTTGCCGTGGCGTGGGGGCGGCTTGCGATGCTGCACATGAACAGTGGGGACGAATCCGGTGCCAAGCGTGTGGTTGCTCGTGCGCTCGCGCTCAGCGGCGGGGCGACGCCGCGAGAACAGCTCCTGGTACGCCTCTGGGGGAACATGGTGCAGCGCCAGTACACCACGGCGGCACAGGTGGCGGACTCACTGATTGCCCTGTACCCGGATGAAGCGGAAGTGTATATGATCCGCGGGCAGATCTACGAGCAGGAACGCAATGTCGAGGCCGCACTGGAGATGTACCAGCGATCTGCTCGAGGCCGACACGGGGTTCAGCCAGGCCGTCATGTCCATCGGGTATGCCTACTCCACACTCGGCAATCAGGAAAAAGCTGTCGGCTACATGCAGCGCTATATACGGATGGCTCCCGACGCGGCCGACCCGCGTGCCAGCTATGCCGATCTGCTCGTGCGGGCGGGCCGGTATCAGGATGCGCTGGAGCAGTACCGCGCATCGCTGGCGCTCAAGCCGGACTACTGGTACGCAGAACAGGAGATCGGCAGGGTGTACATGACGCTCGGGCGTTTGCGGGCGGCGGAAGAGCAGTTCGACCGTATGCTCCGTTTGCTGCCCGACAACGGCCGGCACGAGGCCATCCGGCTCCGTATCCGCGGATTCATTGCACTCTCCCGCGCGAGGCGGGAAGATGCCGTTATCCTTTTCAGGCAGTCCGCCGACCGGGACTCCAGCCTGCTCAACGTCGGTTATGGTTTGTGTGTTGTGCTCAGCGGACTCCGGCGCTTTGAAGAGGCACATGAGGTGATAACGCAGGTGGAGCGGGAGCTCAAGGTGAGAAATCTGACGCAGGGTCCGGCGATGCAGGGATTCCACCTGATGCGGGCGCGTGTACTGACGGAAGAGGGGAATCTGGAGGAGGCGCGGCGGGCGTGTGAGAATGCGTTTGAATTTTCGTCACCCCTGAGCCGCGGTGCGGTGTTCGCACATATTGCCCGGATCAACCTGGCGGCCGCCGAATGGGAAGCCGCCCTTGATGCCGTTGATGAAGCCCTCAAGGTGAATCCCAACACGCCGGAGGTTCTTCTCACCCTTACCAGGATCTACAGCGCAAAACAGGACCGCCGCATGACGGCCGAGATAGGCCGCCGTTTGCTGGAACTCTGGAAGGATGCGGACGGCGACTTCTCCGGTCTTCTCGAAGTCAAACGACTTCTCAGGCGTTAAACCCGAGCCGTTTCTTCGCTTCCGGCGACATACGTTCCGGTGTCCACGCCGGCTCCCAGACGATCCGTACGTCCGCCTCTTTCACCCCCGGCACCGACAGCACGCGGTTTCGGACGTTCTGCGAAATCATTCCGCTCATGCCGCACCCCGGTGTGGTCAGCGTCATCTTCACCCCCACCCACGTGTCAATGATCTTCACTTCATAGATGAGGCCGAGGTCGACCACGTTCACCGGAATTTCCGGGTCAAAACATTCCTTCAGGGCTTCAAAAATCTGTTGCTCGGTAATCGTTGCGGTCTGCTGGTGGTTCACGAGAGGTCTCCTTTGTCTTCCTTAAGATACAACACCCGCCCGGATTTTTCAAGAGTGCGGGCGGGCTCTCTTCCGGCATGGTCCGTCTTGCCCGGGCAGGAACAGCCGCCCGGACAGCTCTTCCCCCGGTTCCGCAGGGATCTGCGGATGAGGGCGATCAGGGCGGCGGCGACGACAACGAGTGCGGCCGGTTGCTGCCAATCCATCTTACCCTCCCCATCCCAGCGTGAGCCCGACACGGTAGACGATGAATGTGCATCCGTATGCCAGGACGGACATGTACGCGATTTGCAGGAGGGGCCAGCGCCATCCGTTGGTTTCCCGGCGCACGACCGCAACCGTTGAGAGGCACTGCATGGCCAGGACGTAGTACACCAGGAGAGAGAGAGCGGTGAGCAGGGTAAACGTCGGCTGGCCCGTCACGGGGTCCCGGTCGCCGCGCATCGCCTCGCCCAGCGACCCGGCAGCCGGAGTGTCTCCTTCCCCCTGCATGTTGTAGATCGTCCCCATGGCGCTGACAAATGCTTCGCGCTGCAACAACGAGGACACAAGTCCGATACCGATTTTCCAGTCGAATCCCAGGGGCCGGATGAGGGGCTCTATGGTCTTTCCGGCCCGGCCGGCGTAGCTCTGTTCCAGCTGCTGTGCCGGGGGGGCGCCTTCGGACTTCGGGTACGTTGCAAGAAACCAGAGGAGGATGGACACGCCCAGAATGATCGTTCCGGCCGTCTTCAGGAATGCCAGTGCGCGTTCCCACACCAGGTAGAGGACCGCCTTGACTGACGGCAATCTGTAAGGCGGAAGTTCCATGATAAACAGGGGCGGAGTCCCCCGGAGCAGGGTTTTCTTGAACAGCCACGCCATCAGGAGTGCCGCCGTCATTCCGAAGAGGTACAGTGAGAGGAGCACCATACCCTGAAGCGAAAAGATTCCGAACAGCGCCAGGGAGGGAACGAAGGCGGCAATCAACAGGGAATACACCGGCAGACGGGCACTGCAGCTCATGAGCGGTGCGACAAGAATTGTTGCCAGCCTATCCTTGGGGTTTTCGATCGTGCGTGTGGCCATGATGCCCGGGATGGCGCACGCGAAGGATCCCAGAAGGGGAATAAACGATTTGCCGTGCAGGCCGACCCTGCCCATGATCCGGTCCATAATGAAGGCGGCGCGGGCCATATATCCGCTGTCTTCGAGCAGGCCGAGAAAGAGAAAAAGGAAGACAATCTGGGGGAGAAAGGTGACCACCGACGCCACGCCGCCGATCGCGCCGTCCACCAGCAGGTCGCGCAGATCCCCCGGGGGCATATGTGTTGTCAGGAGGGTCCCGAGCCGGGTGAACCCGTCGGCGATCCATGCCATCGGAATGACGGCCCAGCTGAAGATGCTCTGGAACATGAGGCCCATGATGCCCAGGAAGATCATGAATCCCCATACGCGGTGGGTGACGATATGATCGATGCGGTCGGTGAGACGCGGCTGTGGCTGACCCGGCCCGTGAACCGCACCGGCACAGACTCCCTTGATCCATGCATAGCGTGCCTCGACGAACGCCGCCTGCCGGTCGATGCCGAGAAAGGTGAGTTTTTCGTGGACCTTCCGGATTTCTTCGGCGACCGCGGGTGAATACCTGGCGAAATCGATATGATGGACATCCGGGGCGGAGAGGAGGGCAAACGCCTCATGAGTTGCGGCCGGCCTGCTCCGCCGGAACTCCTGGTGGAGCAGGGATACGAGGCGGTCGCACGCGCGCTGCAGGGGTTCGGGAAGTGTCCAGGAAGGCGGCCGGTCGTAGCTCCTTGCGGCTGTGGAAAGGGCGGTCCGCAGCTGATCGAGTCCCCGTCCGGTCCGGGCGACGACGGGCACAACCGGGACTCCGAGTGCTTCCTCGAGTTTCTGCGTGTCGATTGACACCCCGTTTTGCGCTGCACTGTCCATCTTGGTCAGTGCAACCACCAGAGGCAGCCGGCGGTCGATGATCTGGGTGACGAGGTAGAGGTTCCGCTCGATGTTGGTGGCATCCACGGCACACAGCACAAGATCGGGGGGACCGGTGTGGTCGGCATTGCCGAGGAGGACGTCGGTGGCCAGCTGTTCATCCGGAGAGCCGGCATGGAGGCTGTATGCCCCGGGCAGATCAATCAGATCCGCCTGCATCCGGTGGCCCGCGGAGATCCGGCCTTCCTTCCGTTCGACGGTGACACCCGGGTAGTTCCCTACTTTTTGATGCAGGCCGGTGAGCGCATTGAACAGCGTGGTTTTCCCTGAATTGGGATTTCCCACGAGTGCCACCCTGATGGTGGCGCACACCGGAGGAATCTCGGACCTCACGCCCCGCCTTCTTTCTGGATCATAATGCACCGTGCTTCGGTTCCGCGGAGCATCAGGCGGTATCCTTTGAGGTGGATTTCGATCGGGTCTCCGAGCGGGGCGCGCCGCACAAATCGCACGTGGACGCCCCGTGTGATCCCCATCTCGAGGAGGCGTTGACGTGTCATGGCCGGAAGTCCGGCGAGTCCTGTAATCGTTCCCCCGTCTCCGGGGGAGAGCGCATTCAATGCTACTGCTTCCATGAGGCTATGGCTTTCTTCTGGTCACGTTTATGCGGGTCTGCATTTTGCGCAGGTTCCAAAGATCTGCAGGCTTGAGCTCTGAGGTGCGAAGTTCTTGTCCGTGCAGACTTCTTCCTGGAGCTTGTTGAGCCGTTCGTTTACGAATTCGATGAGATCGCCGCACTGGAGGCAGATCAGGTGGTGATGGTGCGGCTTGCCGAAGGCCTTCTCATAACGGGAGCTGTGCTCGGTAAACCTGTATTTGGAGACGAGGCCGCATTCCTGGAGGAGATCCAGGGTATTGTAGACGGTGGCCCGGGAGATCTTCTTTCCCCCTGATATCAGGCGGTAGTAGAGGTCATCCGCGTCGAAGTGCCCCTGGCTTTGCGTGACAGCGGAAAGGACTGCCATACGGGCGGGCGTGAAGCGCAGATTTCCTTGAGATTTGAGGTGTTTCTGAAGGATATCGAGAGCCGCTTCGGCATTCATCGGGTTCGCCCTTATTTGGAATTGGTCTAATTAAAAATAAGCTATTTGGATCGCGATGTCAACTGGAAAATCAACAATAATGGAGAAGAAGAATCTGAAAGAATTTCCTTGCGTTTTTGATTAGGATTCGCGATTTTTGCATATACACGTCTTACCCACTTTTCCTCAATAAATGAGTTAATGAAAGCCCCTAAGAGCAGGTTCCTGAAAGGGAAGGCTATAAACTCAGCGCCAATCCAGGCAGACATCTCGCTTGTGACGCTTATTGACACCTATTTCCAGGCGTACAATGCAGGTCGGCTGCGTGAGGCGTGTCAGCTGTACGCATCACGCATGCTTGAAAAAGATGTCACGATCGGGATGAGCATTACAGGTGCGCTGACGCCGGCCGGCCTGGGAGGGGCATGCGTTGTCCCTCTGATCGAACACGGGTTTGTCGATTGGATCGTGAGTACAGGGGCGAATCTGTATCACGATACGCACTTTTCCATTGGCCGCACGCTCCATCAGGGGACTCCATTTCTTGATGACCGGGAGTTGCGAAAGGAAGGGGTGATCCGGATATACGATATCCTCTTCGATTACGAGGTTCTGTTGAGCACCGACGAGTTCTTCCGGACGGTGATCCGCAAGGAGGAGTTTCAGCGGGAAATGGGGACGGCGGAGCTGCACTTCCGGCTCGGCCGGTACGTTGCAGAACGCGAACGTGTGTTGAAGGTGAAACAGACCAGCATCCTGGCTGCTGCGTACAAGAACGGTGTTCCGGTGTACACCTCTTCCCCCGGCGACAGTTCCATCGGGATGAATATTGCCGAGAGCGCCCTGGCCGGGTTTCGTGTGCGGATTGACGTTTTGCGCGATGTGAACGAGACCGCGGCTCTTGTGCTGCAGGCGAAAAGGGCCGGAGGGCGGAGCGGCGTTCTGATATTCGGCGGGGGTTCCCCGAAGAATTTCATGCTGCAGACCGAGCCGCAGATTCAGGAAGTTCTGAAGATCAAAGAGAAGGGGCACGATTTCTTCATCCAGGTCACGGATGCAAGGCCGGATACCGGTGGCTTGTCCGGTGCGACTCCTTCTGAAGCGGTGAGCTGGGGGAAGGTGGATCCCGATCAGTTACCGGATACGGTGGTGGTGTATCTGGATTCAACGGTTGCCATGCCCATGATGACGTCGTATGTGCTCGCGCGCCGCCGGGCGCGCCCGGCCCGGAGGTTGTACGATCACCGGGACGAGGCGATGGCGCTTCTGCAGCGTGAATATGTGCGGGCACAAAAGAAACAGAGGTAAAACATACAGTCTAGGCAGAGGAGGACACTCATGAACAGACTTCAAGAACTGCAGGAGCTCATTGCGACGTTCGAGAAGGATTTTGTGAAATTCTACGAAAAAGGGAACAAGTCGGCGGGCACCAGGGTCCGGAAGCACATGAACGAACTGAAGCGGAAGGCCCAGGAAATCCGCAAGGAAGTACAGGAACGTAAGGCGGTCGGGAAGGAGCAGGAGGAGCAGTCGGGGGCGCCCCAGCAGTAGGAGCGGGCGGGGCTTCGCTTCCGGCCGTGGTGGGATGGCGGGAGTGAAGCCGTGAGGATGAAAAAACGAGACCCACCGTGGGGTGGGTCTCGTGTGTCACATCTGTTCGGCCATGTTCCGCAGTGCGCGGCGGACTGCCTTCAGTCGTTTCATCCTCTTCTTGACGGACGGTTTCGTGAAGTAGGCGCGCTTCTTGAATTCCTTCAGCACGCCGGAGCGCTCGTACTTCTTCTTGAAGCGCTTGATGGCACGGTCGATGGGCTCGTTTTCAGAGACCACGATTCCTACCAAAAGGAATCACCTCCTTTCGCTCATTCTGCAGTATCCGGTTCGGGAACGATGTTTTCCAGCAGACGCCGTTCGCCGAGTTTTTCAAATGAGACAACGATCGCACTTCCGCCGCCGGATGTGCGCTCTTTTGACATAATCTTGCCAAGGTCGTCCCAGTCGGTGTGAAAAATCGCCTGTCCGACCTGATACGAGTGTTCGGGATTGTATTCGGATGCATCCGCCCGGTCCAGCTTTTTCTTTGAATCCACTTCCGCCCGGCGCAGCTCATCGACGTTGATCATCGTGGCGTGCCGGCAGCGTGTGCATCGGTACCAGGACTTGTCGGGCACCTGTTCTGTGGTCCCGATGAGTTCCATCTTCGTCACCCGGTCGCAATGCGCGCACTGGTGAAGGATATATTTACCCTTTGCCATTTGATCCTCCTGCGGACGAGCGTACAGAAATGCCCCCGGTATAGTGCCGGTGAGGTCCCTGAGTTCGGAGCGGGGTGTACGGAAACTTCCATCGTAATGTAGGGAAAACCCGCCTCGAAGTCAACCCACCCCGGCACTTCACCGGCCCTTCGCAGGAGGCAAGGGGTTACCGGACTCAGGTGTGTTTCGGTGTCCGGGTTTCCGGGATCCGCTGGAGGAACGATTTGTGCACCGCTGTTTCCAGTTCGGTGTAGGTCGTGTAGGGTAGTCCGCGTATGATCTCCCACACCGTCTCGATGCGGAGGTTCAGAGCGCGTGCGATGAATACCGCCTCCGCGTGCGTGGCGATACGTTGTTCCATGATGGCCCTTGTTGCCGTTATTGCATGAACCGCTGGTTTACTGGTCTGTGGAGGAGAACCGCTCCAGCGGGAGGGGTTTCAGGCAGATCAGCACCGCCATCACCAGCTCCGAATACGAAGAATAATTCATCCCGCCGATGATGTCCCACACGACATCAATCTTCATGTTCATCGAGCGCGAGATCAACACGGCATCTGCATGGGTCGCCTTTTTCATGGCAGACCTCCTTCTGGGTACACGATGGTTTGGTGAACTGTCCAACAACGGAAAAACCTTGTGCATGGTGTGTGTCTGAATATACATCAGGACACTCCCCGTGTCTGTGCGGGGGCGCATGAGCAGACATGAGTCGCCGGTTTTCCCCGAACGAGACCACAATAACGGCACACGAATCTCCGGACCCTGTTGCATCACCTGATAAACGGGTCATGAAAATCGAGTCAAACGCCGGACTTGCCGCTCAATAGCAGGTTTTGTATATTGTGCCGGTACCGGAGGATCCGCTTTCTGACCATCCGGCTCTCCCGGGCCCTTAGCTCAGTCGGTTAGAGCAGCAGACTCATAATCTGCGGGTCGTAGGTTCGAGTCCTACAGGGCCCACTCCCTCCCCTCTCTTCATCCGCAGCCCCCCTCCATTCCCATCCAGTAGCCGCAACCCCCGGCAGCCCCCTCCATTCCATTCCCTTCTCGCAGTGCTCTCCAACCCTCTCCCTCCTCACCTATCCAATTCTGCCCTATCTCCACCCATCCTTTGAAAAAACTTCCTGGAACATTGGCGTAGAATTTGCATAGGTATCCGGCATGATGTGGGGCGGCAACAAGTCCAAGTAAAGGCGGGTAACCTATGAAAATCCTTCTCGTCGACGATGAACGGGGTTCCTGGACGTGATGGGGGATATTCTGCGCGAGAACGGCCATGACGTGATGGTTGCAGAAAACGGCAAACAGGCCCGTGAATCAGTCGAATTTGAACAGATCGACGTGATCATCTCCGACGTCTTCATGCCCACATTGGACGGTCTGCGTTTTCATGATTATGTGCGGGAATTCACCGCCGTACAGGATATCCCCTTTATTTTTATGTCCGGATATGACGATGAACATACACAGGGACTGGTCACGGACCCCTCCATCGACTTCTTCCTGAGCAAGACCGCTCCCATCGAGAATCTTCTCGATCTCGTGGAAACGCTCAAGACCACCAAAGAATCGAAAACGGAATAGCCGGTCGGGCCATGGAAAACAAAGAACAGGCAACAGCTGCGCCGGGTGCCCGGGCATCAAACAGCGCCTCGAGTCCCGTGCTTGCATCGTTCATCGAACACCTTGTCAGAAACCAGGTCATCACCAAAGACCAGGCTATCCAGGCGACAGAATGGAAACGCCAGAATGAGAGTGACAAGCGTCCGCTCCTGGAAGTGCTCAAGGAGGAATTCGGCGTATCGGCCGATCAACTGGGACAACATGTGGCGCAATACTACGCTTTCCGCACCATCGAGCCGCGCGAACGACATGTCCGCCGCCTGCTCGTGGCCGATGCGGGCAAGATCATTCGCGCCCTGCCGGAAGCAACAGTCCAGCTTCTGATCAAACATAAGCTCCTGCCGTTCGATCTTGCGGAGAACCAGCCGGATAAACTGGTTCTTATCACACCCAATCCGGCGGACCGGGAAATCCATGAACTGGCGCGGGTCTTCCCGTACAAGAAATTCGAAATCTGCTACATGCGGGAAAGCGACTGGTCCGATTACCTGCAAAAAGTCCTCGCCGAACGGGAAAAGACCACCGCGGAACCCGCCGTTGTGGCCGCTGAAGAGCCCATCGAGTCGGATTTTGAATCGCTCATGGAGCGTGAAGTCGTTCGAGCCCAGCTGCACGCACAACTGGGTGCAGTGCTTGAAGATGCCATACGGGGAGGTGCAACGGAAATCCATATCGCCCCGCGCGCTGCGCGCAAAACGGAGATCCTCTTCCGCATCGAAGGCCGTCTTGCCGTCTGGCACACGATCGACAATGCGCGCTGCGAAGCCGTTCTGTACGCGCTGAAAGGGCTTGGAGCCAGCATGGACCGCTTCGAACGCCTGGCCGCCCAGCAAGGGCGTGATCATGCGATCCCTCGACAACCGGACTCTCCGCTTCACGGTGTCGATACTCCCCCTGCATGCGCGGGAGCAGGGTGTCCGGGCGGAGTCCGCTGTCATTCACGTCATGCGGGAAGCGGAAGGGATTCCCCCCCTCGACAGACTCGGCATGGATGACCACTCGCTGTCGATTCTCAACGACGCTCTTGCATCCATGCGGGGATTGATCGTGGCTGCGGGACCGGCCCGCAGCGGAAAAACCACAACCATCGCGTCAGCTTTGCGCTCGCTGATCAAGCCGACCTTGAATATCATCACTGTGGAGGAACCGGTGGAATTCCTCCTCGACGGGGTGCGGCAGGTGAAACTCAACCCCCGGCTGGGATATCTTGATGCGATCGACCTCCTCACCGATCATGATCCGGATGTGGTGATGCTCGGGGAAATCCGCAGTCCGGAAGTAGCCAATATTGCGCTCAGGTTGGCGAATATCGGCCATCTGGTTCTTTCAACGATCGCCGCCAGGGACACGACCTCAGCCGTCATGAAGCTGATCGACATGACGCACAGTCCTCTCCTGGTTGGCGAGGGGATTCGCGCAGTCATCGCACAGCAGGCGGTGCGTATGGTTTGTGACCGCTGCAAGAAACCCCTCTCTGCTTCCGCGACTCAACAGGCCCTGACCCGGCTGCGTTTCACGCTGCCTGAGGGTACACGTGAACCGCAACTCTTCCGCGCCGCCGGTTGCATCGATTGCCTTGCGGGATATCATGGACATGAACTTCTGTTTGAGGCCTTTTCGGCATCTCCGGCGATCCGCGAAATTATTGCCGGAGCGGCGGAGCGGATTGACTACCGGACGCTTTCTGCTGCACTGCGAAGCGAGGGACTTGTATCTCTGCGGCAGAAGGCCCTCGACATGGTGTGCAGCGGCGTCACGAGTGTCGACGAGCTTCTCCCGTTTGTTGTTTAGCGCCGGTCACCATCACCACTTCCATTCTTCCGGCGTGCCCGGCGCCGCCCATCTCCCCATAGCATGCTTCTGCCGTCCCCCGCTTTGCAATATCTGCAGGTAAGAATTACCTCGCCCGGTGGAGAAATGACACCTCTGTATCATCCACGGTGTGAGAAGCGGCAGAATCGGGCACTCAGGGCGCATCCGCGACACTGGCATGGAGCTTGCATTAATACCGAACAACGAACGGGACATCGGTACACAGGTAATCTGTAACGTAACATTCACATACACAAAGGAGCGGCACCATGGGACAGCAGCAACTTTTGCTCATCATCCTCGGCGTTATCGTGGTCGGGATCGCGGTTGCGGTCGGTATCACGATGTTCACGGACAACGCAGTCAACGCAAACCGTGACGCAGTGACCAATGACCTGGTCAACCTGGCGGCCCGGGCGCAGCAGTTCTATCGTCGTCCCACAGCGCTTGGTGGCGGTGGCAACTCGTTTGTCGGTTTGACGGCCGATGCCGCCGGTCTGCGTAAACTGACCAACCGCGGCACCAATGCCAACGGTACCTATACCATCAAGACCGCCGGCACGACCACAGGCGTGGTGCTGGAGGGCGTGGGAACGGAATATGCCGACGGGACCAACAAGGTCACGATGGAAATGCATGTCTTCAACGACAAAGCGGACAGCGTGGTCATTCTCTACTAGCAGCGAACTCGTACGGGCCCCTGCCGATGGCAGGGGCCCGGTATGTGTGTGTCGGACCAAGGGGGCGGGTGAGCAATGGGAAGTCAGCAGTTACTCCTGTTAATAGTCGGCACGCTGATGATTGGTCTGATGATCGCCGTGGGGATCAACCTGTTTGCCGACAACGCAGCGTCATCGAACAGGGATGCGGTTGCCAACGATCTGGCCGCTCTTGCTTCCCGGGCGCAGGTGTACCAGAAGAAGCCGCGCTGTCTCGGCGGAGGCGGAGGATCGTTCAAGGGGTTTACGCTCCCGAATTCCTCGAAGAATGCCAACGGGACGTTCTCCGTTCCGGTGGCGGAAAACTCCACGGTAACGATCGAGGGCATTGGGCATCGAGATCGGCTTTGACCGGGCGACGAACGTGAAGGTGACGGTGACCGTGGCTGCGGACACGATTTCCGTGGCCGAGTTGAACTGACAGAGATGTAGCACCGGGGGAGTCGTATAGGGGGCCGTCTCCCTTTGTTGGTTTCCGCGTCAACCGGATGGGGGTCCGGCTGACATCTCAGCGGAACCAACGAGGGGGAGGAAACCCTTTTCGTGTTTAGAGGCACATAGAGGAAGAGGCAGACCATGGCGGAATTCAGGATTGAAGGAATCACGGTGGCGGGGAAACCCGTCCAGGGATCGCTCGAGGCGGAATCGCTCCGCTCGGCAAAGAGCAAAGCCTCGCAGCTGGCGCACACAGCGCAAGTTCAAAGTACTGCACGTCATCCCCCGGTCGACCTGGATGTACAAGGTGCAGCGCGGCACGGAAAAGCCGATCACCGGCGAGCAGAAAGCCTTCACCAGAGCGGAAGTGGAAGACGCCCTGCAGAAAATGGGCTACCGGGTGCTCCGTGTGCAGAAACGGTTCTTCGAGTTCCGGTCCGCACCTCCATCCACGGAAATCGTCACGTTTGTCCGCGTCAGCGCGGACCTGATCCGGCAGAAACTCCCGTTCAACGAGATTCTGCAGCTGCTGGTGAATGACATTGAAAACCGCACGCTGCGCGAGGCCATCAAAGAAATCAACATCGAGCTGAAGCAGGGGCGCGACAGCGAAAAGACGTTTGTGAAGCATGAGGCGGTGCTGGGCCGTTTCACCGCGCACATGCTCGGCCTTGCGTCAAAAAGCGGCAACATGGCGGAGATCTATGACAGCACGGCAAAGTTCCTCGAGCGCCAGGTGGAGTTCAAGAAGAACCTGAAAAGCGCGCTGATCACCCCGGTCATCACCCTGGTGGTGCTGTTCGGCGCCGTGGTCTACTACGTGGGGTACATCTTCCCGTCCACCGCGAAGCTGTTCGTCAAGTTCAAGATCGATCTTCCGCCGATGACCAAAGCCACGCTGGCGGCAAGTGATTTTCTCGTGGACAACATCCTGATCATCGTCCTCGCGGCGATCATACCGATCGTGATCGCCGTGCGGTATTTTTCCACCGAACAGGGGCGGCTGGTGCGGGACCGGTACATCTGGAACATTCCGGTGCTCGGCGTGCTCCTCCACAAGACCAGCATCGAGATCTTCTGCCGCGTGTTCTATGCGCTGTACAGCGGCTCAGGCGAAAATATCGAAGTCATCCGGATGGCCGCGGAGGCCTGCGGAAACAAGCACATGGAAAACCGGGTGAAGAATATCGCCATTCCCATGATGATCCAGAAGGGGGCCGGTATTACCGAAGCGTTCGAGGCGACGGGGGTCTTCACCAGGACGGCGATCGCCCGGTTCCATTCCGGCGCCGAGACCGGGACGGTCAAGAACACCGCCCTGCAACTGGCGGAGTACTACGAAAAAGAGACCACCTACAAGATGAAGAACGTCATCGAGTTCATCCAGCTCTGGATCTCGCTGATCATCATGCTCGTGCTGACCGCCCTGACGATCGTCTCCTCGGAAACGGCCACCATCCGTCCGAAGAACCCCGCGGCCGGTCAGGTCATCGAACTGTCGATCGAGCGGCCTCTCACATAAGCGACCGAACCCATGCCGCCCATCGACATAACGGACAAAATCGGCTTCGCGCTCCTCAAGAAGGGGGTCATCGACTATGAGACCCTCGAGAAGTCCCTGAAAATCAAGGACGGGGAGGACAAGAAGAACCGGCGGAACCTCGGGCAGATTCTGGTGAATGATTTCGGCGCCGATCACGACGCGGTCTTCCGTGAAGTGGCGGATCTGTACGCATTCCGTGAGGTCTATCTTGCCGACGAGGCGATGGACGGCGGGCGTGTGGAGTTCATCAAGAAATACGTGGACGGCCTTCCCCAGAACGTCCGCGACATGGTGGTCCAGTCCCGGATGCTCCCGCTCCGGTACGACGAGAAACAGCCGGACAAGCTGATCATCGTCGCCGCGGACCCGACGGACCGGCGCATTCCGCTGATTGCGCGCGAATTCGGCGCCAAGAAGTATGAAGTGGCCTATTGCCGCCTGAAGGATCTGCAGAACCTCCTCGAGCAGGTCATTCCCCCGCAGAACGAATTCCTGAAGCTCCTGGAAGACTCCAAGGTCGGCATCCAGGTGAAGGAGGAAGACGACGAGAACGCCCTCGATGAGGACGCGCTCGAAGCCGAAATCAGCAAGAGCGCCCTCGTGAATCTGGTGGAAGGCGCTCTGGTGGAGGCCGTACGCTCCGGCGCAAGCGACGTGCACATCATCGCCAAGGAAGGGAACCGGACGGAGTTCTGGTTCCGCACCGACGGCAACCTGAAGCTCTGGCATGTCCAGGAAAAGACCATGCCCGAGGCCGTGGCGGCCGTGGTGAAGGACCGTTCGAAAAACGTGGACCGGTTCGAGCGCGAGGCGTCGCAGGACGGCTTCATCCAGCGCCTGATCGACGATCACATGATCCGCTTCCGCGTCTCCATCATGCCCATCGTGGGGGTGGAGTTCCGGCACAAATACGAAAGCATCGTCATCCGCGTGCTGGACGACCGGAAGGTCATCACCGATCTGAGCAAGCTGGGGTTGCAGGGCCCGGCGCGGCAGTTCTTCCACCAGGCGATCGCGAAGCCCCAGGGGATCGTGATCCTCACCGGGCCGACCGGCAGCGGCAAGAGCACCACGCTGATCGCCGCCCTGCATCAGGTGATCGATCCCGACGGTGAACGTGCTGACCGTGGAGGACCCGGTGGAGTACATTATCCGGGGCGCGCGGCAGCTGCGGATCAGCCCGAAGATGAATTTCGACCAGGCCATCCGGGGCATTCTGCGCCACGATCCCGACATCGTGCTGGTGGGCGAGATGCGCGACAAGGCCACGGCGGAAATCGCCGTGAAGCTCGCCAACACGGGTCACCTGACATTCTCCACGCTCCACACCAACGACGCGCCCAGCGCGGTGGCCCGTCTGTACAAGATGGGGGTCGAGCCCTTCCTGATCGCCTATGCCATCAACATCATCGTGGCCCAGCGCCTCGTGCGCACGCTCTGCAAGCTGTGCAAGCGGCCGCTGGAAAAGGGGCAGATCGACCGGGAGGTCTATCTGAAGTTCGGGTTCACCGAAGAAGACCTCGACCAGTGTACGATCTACGAAGCGGGCGGCTGCGACAAGTGCAACGGCGGGCTACAAGGGACGGGCGGCGATCCATGAGGCCCTCTACTTCACGAGGGAAATCCGGAACATGATCGCCAAATCCGGTTCAGATGTGGACGAGGACAGCATACGCGAACAGGCGATGAAGGACGGCATGTGGACGCTCCGCCGTTCGGGTATCGAACGGATCAAACAGGGGGAAACCACCCTGGAAGAAATCGCATCAGCCACAACGGACGATTAACTCATGGGACTCGGACAGTCATTGCTCGGCGTGCTGGCGCTCGGCCTTCTGGGCGGCGTGATTCTGATGATGAACACCAACACGCTGGACAGCGGATCGTCGGTGGAGACGACGGAATATGTCATCATGGGGACATCGCTCGGCATATCGCAGCTGGAGAGGGCGTCCGGAAAGGCGTTCGACAAGAACACCGTGAACGCCGATGTCAGCAGCGTCACCGGGCTCTCCGCTGTCCTCGGGAAGGAAGGCGGGGAAACGGAAGCCACGTTCAACGACTTTGACGACTACAACGGGTTCACCAAGTGGGTGAACGGCGACACCGTGAACTTCCGGTCGGCCAATTTTTTCATTCGCGATTCCGTCGACTACGTCTCGATATCCGGTAACGCCGTGGCGACGTCGGCGTCGCGGACCTATCACAAGCGTCTGCGCGTGTGGGTGTCCAGTCCGTTCATGCGCGACACGCTGCAGTTTTCATCGGTGTACAGCTACTGGTTCTTTCGATAACATTACGAGGGGGAGGATCCCGCCATGGGATCACAGGTGATCATCGATCTTATCGGCTCCATGATACTCTTCGGCTGGCTGCTCCTGACATCTCTCCGGGTCAGCACGGCAAACGCCGAGAATATGCAGACCTACGGCGGGGAGCTGCTGGTCCAGGAAAACCTGGTGGAGATCACCAAGCTCCTGGAGTATGACTTCCGGAAGATCGGTTTCTGTCTCGAGCCGAACAAAATACCCGACCCGACGAAGGCCATCCTGCTCGCGGATTCCACGCGCATCAAGTTCCTGAGTGATGTGGATATGACGGGCACGGGACCGGACGGGAACATCGACAGCGTCTACTACTACCTCGGTCCGACGAGCGAACTGGCATCCACACAGAACCCCCGTGACCGCCTTCTGTACAGGGTGATCAATGCCCAGGCGGCGAAGGGAGCGAATCTCGGGGTGACGAAGTTCCAGCTGGCCTATTTTGACGCGCAGGGGAAATGTCATCCCGACTCCGGTCACCGGGTTGAATCTTCAGAAGATACAGACCATACAGATATCGCTGATCCTGGAAAATGTCACGGCGTCGGAGCTGGTGGAAACCGCGCCCATTAATAATGCAATTTTCTTCCGCGTTCTGGCAGCAAATGCGGCTGTCGTCGCGCAATTATCGCAACCGGTGAGGGGGGACCTCCATGGGCAAAGCATCGATTCTGCTGGTGATCGGGTACAGTTCGTTGCTGTTGATGAGCGGCGTCTTGATGTCCGATATGAGCGTCTCGGCCTACGACAATGCCATGAACTACTACGAAGGGATTGTGGGCCGCAACATTGCGGTGACGGGAGCCAACATGGCGGCGAACTACATCTTCCTCTATCCGCCGCTCATCAACGGCAACGCCTGGTTTACCGGATATAACACGCCGGTGGAATTCGGCGGGGGGAGCTTCGTGGTGACGGTGGATTCGACGAGCAGCGTGGATCCCAATACGGGCGATCCGCGCCTCACGTTGAGATCGACCGCAACGTATCACGACAGCACCACCACCGTGATGGTGATACTCCGGCCGAGCAATTTTGCCAAATTCGCAGTCTACGCGGGAACATCGGCGGCCAACGTGTACTGGGCCACCTATGATTCCATTTTCGGTCCCGTCCATGTGCAGGGCACCCTGAGAACCCACGGGTATCCCTTCTTCGGGGGAAAGGTCACCACCAAAAACGGTGTGGACAGCACGTCGTGGGCCGGCCACCCGATTTTCAACGCCGGCGTCGAAACCGGCGTCAACATTCCGCTGAACAAGAACTATCAGCGGTTGCGGGACAAGGCTGCCTCGGGCGGAAAGCTGTTTACAGGCAACGGAGACCTCTTTCTGAAATTCAAAGGGGACTCCATCTCCTGGCGCCGCGGGACAAATCCGGATACCACGTCGCTGCTTTCCACATTCGCTCCGAACGGAGCGATCGTGCTCAATAACAGCAACGGGGTTCTCCACGTGGAGGGCACGGTCAAGGGGCGGTATACCGTCGGTTCCCTCGACACCACAGCCTCAACCAAGGGGAAGATCGTGATCGACAACGACATCCGGTACCAGACCGATCCCCGGACCGGCACCTCGACGGATATGCTGGGCATCGTGGCCCACAACAACATCACGATCAAAGACAACACCGCGACCAGCGGAACGAGCAACTTCACCGTCCATGCGGCGCTCTTCAGCTACCTGAGCGCCATCGATGTTGAGAACCTGAACACCCGCCCCCTGGGGACGCTCTACTCGTTCGGCGGGTGGACCGTCCAGGATATTCATGCGACCACCAATTCCGGTATCACCAAGGGGCTGTCGGTGAACATCCAGTTTGACGAGCGTTTCCGGACGTCGGCGCCGCCGCATTTCCCGACGACGAACGCCTATGAAATACTGGCCTGGTACGAGTAATGTGTAATATTCACGTGCTGGCGACTATTGGCCTCCCCCGGGATTCCGGGTTGCGCGGGGAGGCTCGGAATCCACCGGCACGGGGCATTTGCCGGTTTTCCCCGGGTGGCACAGGGATTGAGATACGGTACGGAAGACATGCGGAAATCAGGGAGATAATGGAAACAGCGATAAAAACACTGCAGGAAATTGCCGCATCGATTCCGGAGACTTCCCCGGGGATGGAGCGGCAAATGCTCATCGGCGACCTGATTTCCCGTCAATCGCCGGCGGAGCGGACCGCCGTGCGCACGCTGATGGATACCTATCTCCTGCGGATGTCGCGCATCAATGCCTCGGACATCGATGTGGGAGGGTTCGGCACATCCGGTCACGTCTGGTACAGGATCTACGGCGAAAAGCGGCCCTGCAAGGAACTGGGGAAATTCTCCCTGGATGAGCTGAATGTTCTGATTCAGAGCATTCTCATCGAACGGCAGCGGCTGTTTCTGTACGAGAACAGGAATCTGGATTTCTCCTACAGCATCCTCGAGAGCGACAAGATCTTCCGGTTCCGGGCCAATGTCTGTTTCGACCTGGACCATATGGCGCTCAACATGCGGGCGATCAACAATGTCATCCGCCCGTACAAGGCTCTGGAGCTCCATCCGAACGTCACGCGTGTCCTGAGTCTGGGGCACACCACCCAGGGCCTCAACCTGATCACGGGCATCACGGGGTCGGGCAAGAGCTCGACGCTCGACAGTATCATTGATGCGAACAACCACACGGTGGACGGTCACATTGTGGTCATTGCTTCGCCTGTGGAGTATGTCCACAACCCCGACCGGTGCATCATCCGGCATCGTGAAGTGGGCAGGGATGTGCTGTCGTTCCGTGAGGGCGCCATACAGGCCCTGCGCCAGGATCCGGACATCATCGTGATCGGCGAGATGCGTGATCCGGACACCATCATGACGGCGCTGGAAATCACGGACAGCGGTCACAAGGTCTTTTCCACATTGCACACCGCATCGGCGGTGGAGACCATCGACCGGATCATCGGCGAAGTCCCGCCGATTGAACAGGATCGTGTGCGGTTCCGTCTGGCCGACACCCTCACCTGCGTGATGTCACAGAAACTGGTCCCGAGCCTGGACGGCAAGATCGCTCTTGCGAAAGAGCTGCTGGTGATCACCCCGTCGGTGCGGGCGGCGATCAAGAACAACAACACCGGGGAAATCTACCAGATGATGGCCGAGGGGGGGGATCTGGGGATGATCACCCTGGAGCAGGATCTGAAGCGGTTGTATATGGCGAAGCGGATTTCACTGGAAAACGCGCTGGTGGCCGCCAACAACAAGCGGCGCTTCCAGCAGCTGCTGAACATGTCCGCGACAGGCGACTGAGCGGAGCGCGAAAGTATTCACAACGGAACGAGGACGTATCATGGCGACGGCGATGACAGGGCGTGGAAAGACCGTACTGGGTCTGTTCGTGGACGGGCTGGATATCAAGCTTGCCCACCTGGCCGTTCACAAGAGACATATCGTCATCGAAGAACTGAAGTCCGCCACGCTTGTGGCCAAGATTCACGACCGCAAGCTGGTGGAGGAGAATATGGGCGCGCTCGTGGACAGCACGGACGGCGTTCAGCATTCCTTCGGCCCCGCCGCCGGAAGCCGCGCCGGAGACGGTCAAGGAAGACAATAATGCCGTTCTCCTCGGCCTGATTGCCAACTATCCGCGCAGCAAGTACACGCTGACCTACAGCCTTGCCGAGCCGGCGATCTATTACCATGTCCTCGAGAGCGATTTCGGACTGAAGGGGAAGCGGCTCACCGACCGGATTCTTACGGAATTGAAGAATACCCGCGCCTTCCAGCCTGCACCGGATGCCGTGGGATCGATCCGGACGGACGACGGGAACCTGCTCTGCATCGTGCGCGAGGACGGACTGAGCCTGATCAACGCGCTCGACAACATCAAGGGGTTCATCGGCAACCGGCTGCCGGTCATCTCCGCGATCGACAGCGCCGATGTGTCGCTGATGAACCTGATCCGGGCCAACTACACGCCGGAACCGGAAGATGTGACCGTGGTCATCTATGTGGGTGCGGAGTTCACGCGCCTGATTTTCATGCGGGGCCAGCACTTCCACCAGTTTGCCCCCATCATCGGCGAGGGGTACGATTCGCCCAATCTGCAGAACACGGTCTACAGCCGCCTGCTGCTCGAACAGGACAACCTGGCGATTCCGCATATCCGCCGGATCATCCTGGCCGGGGAATGCAAGCGCATCGGGTTTCAGGAGTTCCTGAGCCAGCAGCTGCCGGATCAGGAAGTGGAATACCTGGGGACGCCGCGTCTGGATGCGAGCAAGCTGAGCGCCGAACAGCAGGACCTGATTTCCGAATACGCCGTTCCCATCGGTGCGGCGTTGAAAGTGCTGGACCAGCGGAACACGGATCTGTATCAGGTGAACCTGCTCCCCGCCTCCGTTCGCGAAGGACAGCGCGTCTTCAAGCTTGCCTGGCACGGGTACGCCCTTCTGCTGATGCTGTTCATGAGCACACTCCTGTTCACCTGGCAGATTGCGCAGAAGTCGAGGGAGATCCGCGATCTCCGGGACGTGCTCACGCTGAAGGAGAGCCAGCGCGCCGAAAACATGACCCTGGCGAATTCCATTCAGGGGCTGGAGGATCAACTGACGCGCTACAAGACCTCCATGGCGCTCTACGACAGCCTCGTGCCCGGGGCCGAACGCTGGAGCAAAGTCCTGACCCAGGTCAGTCATGGTGTGGAAGACCTCAATTCCATCTGGCTCACCGATATGACGGCGAGCCCGGCCGGTGACATGATGATGAACGGGTTCACCACCTACCGGACCCGTATTCCCCGGCTCTCCACACTCTTTGATGAGGCATTGCTGGAAGAGGTGAATGTGCAGGAGATACGCAAGCAAACGGTCTACAAGTACCGGATCAAGGTACCCAATCCGGCAGTGACCACGCAGTAACAGCAGACCGAAAGGAGAGACGTCGTGTCGTACAAAATCCGCAACAGCATCGTACTCGGAGTCCTGCTGTTCCTCATTTTCGCGGTCGGAACGTACATTCGTGCGTTCAACCTCCCGAAAAAGGTGAAGCAGGTCGAGAGCGAGATCAAGAAGATCGACGAGGAGCTGCAGAATACACCGAACCTCGTCAACCAGTTCAACGATCTCAGCGCCACACTGACCGACACACAGAAACGCTGGGAGGGCCGCAACAAGGATATCCCCCCCACGGACGTGTCGTCCCAGAGTTATGCGTATTTCAGCCGGCTGATCGACCTCAGCGGCGAAGTGAAGCTGGACATGGTCTATACGGGCAGCACGACGCTCGGGACATACGGGTACAACACGTACGTGCTGAAAGGCGAGGCCCCGTTCGACAACCTCTACCGGTTCATCTGGTATCTGGAAAACGATCGCCGGCTCTACAAGATCCATCAGATCTCCCTGAGGGGACTGGAAGTGGCGCCGACGGACAAGGAGGAGGGGAAGGTCCTTGTTCCGTTTGACATGACGGTGCATGCCTACTTCTCGTCGGTGTCGGAACTCTCCAGCTCGCTGGGTGAACGTTCGATAGCGCCGAACGCCCTCACGGTGGATCCCTTCACTCCGGTGATCTCCGCGGGTCTTCCGGCCAATCTCCGTGACCTGCTTGAAGTCGAGCGCTCCGATCTGAAAGCGGTGATTCCGGGCAAGGCGTTTGTCCTGGATCAGGCGAATGCCATCCGGACGGTGCAGGAGGGCGATGAGGTCTATCTGGGGTATGTGACCCGGATCAATCCGGAGGCGGGGCGGATGGAATGTACATTAAACAAGGGCGGCATCATCGAGAAAGTGGAATTGAGTATCCGGTTCGGACCTCAGGCCAAGGGACAGACAAAATAGCAACGAGGAGAGCATGAAAGCACGCGTCGTAGTCTTGATATTCGCCCTGTTGTGGGTGGCAGGGCCATCCGTCCGGGCCCAGGGGAGCCCGGCCGAACGGAAAGCAGTCCGGGATTTCAAGTCTCCGGATGAGCAGGTCTCCATTTCCCCGTCCACCCCGCTGGACAAGGCCCTCATCGCGATCAGCGAGGTCAGCAAGAAGCAGGTGGGGAAGATCATCATCGACACCGAGCGGCGGAGCATGCCCATCAATGTGGACATCCAGGGATTCCACTGGCGCGATGCGCTGGAAGTGATCTGCCGGAAGAACGCCCTGGCGTTCAGCGAGTACGAAACCTATATCCAGGTCACCAGTGCACCCTCCGGGGGTGAACAGGCCAGCGGTCCGATCGTCGACGGCAGGCCGGTGAGCGGCGGGGGGCCCGTCAACACGGATATCCTGAAAGAAATTGCGACGTTCAGGAGCCGCGAAATCAAGATCTCGGGGTTCTTCCTTGAAGTCAACCTGACCCGGCTGGAAGAGGTCGGGATCGACTGGACCTTCATGAAGAGCGGATCGGGAGCCACGGTCGGGGCGAACTTCAACGGCGCGGAACAGGTCAGCAACTCCATCTTCAAGGTCGATGTGACGCCGAAAGTTTCGTTCGCGAACATGACCTTTGTGGCCAAACTGTTTTCGGACTTCAATCTCGGGGAAATCCTCTCGGGTCCGACCCTGATCGTCCGGTCGGGAGAAGAAGGCCGGATTCAGGTCGGGCAGGACTTCTCCATCCGGGAGAGGGACTTCGCGGGGAACCTGATCGACAAGTTCTACAGCGCGGGTACCATCATCAAGGTCCATCCGCAGGTGATCGTGGAACAGGGCGTACCCTTCATCCATGTGAACGTGGATGTGGAACGGAGCAACGTGACGCCGGGCCCGGTGAGCACCATCATCAACAAGACCCAGGCGCAGACCAATCTGCTTCTGCTCGACGGTGAAGAGACCATTATCGGAGGCCTCTACAATAACGAGGTGAACACCGTCCGGACCGGGGTTCCCTTCCTCAAGGACCTCCCCTGGTACATCTTCGGGCTGCGGTACCTCTTCGGCTATGAGAAGGAGGAGATCAACAAGAAAGAGCTGGTGATTCTGCTGAAAGCCGAGCTTGTGCCGACGCTGCAGGAACGGATCACGCAGAAGACCAGGTTTGAAGACAAGATCGGCGAGTGGCGCGAAAAACAGGTCAAACGCGCCGACAATTTCATGCGGGACAACAGCAGAAAATAGCGGTGCAACAGTCACAAGTGTGAGAGGAACATCGATGGGACGCATACAACCATGGTTGGTCATTGCGGGGGTGATGCCTGCCCTGACCCTGGCGCTGACAGGATGCACCAAGGACGAAACCGCGGCCGCACAGGGAGAAGCGGTGGTCAACGGCATCGTGACCGATGCGTTAACGGGAGGGTATCTGACGGAGGTCACCGTCCAGGCCCAGAGCGTGACCAGCGGCCTCACGGAGACGGTCACGGATACCAAAGGGAGTTTTCGCGTCGTGTTCCAGATCGACAGCACGGGGGCGGCGACGTTCACCCTCCGGAAGACCGGCTATCGTGACACCTCGCTGGTGGTTCTGCTCCGTTCAGGGAACGTGGCGGTGATCAACATTTCCATGGCGCCGAAATCCGCGATTGTTCCGCCCGGCGGTGGCTCGGGGGTGGCGCAGACCATTGCGTTCCTGGGTGCATCGCCGTCGGAAGTCTCCGTGTACGGCGTCGGAGGAAAAGAAACGTCGGTCCTGTCGTGGGAGGTGCGCGACTCGCTCGGGCTGGCCATCGATGCCGCCCACGCGGTACAGCTCCTGTTCTCATCGGTGAACGGTCCGGGAGGCGGCGAGTACATCTCTCCCGCCGGATGTCAAGACGAATCAGGTCGGCCAGGCGTATGCAACATTCAACGCCGGGACAAAATCCGGGGTCGTGCAGATCATCGCAACGGCCACGGTCGGGAGCAGGACCCTTACCTCAAGTCCGGTGCGTCTGGTGATCAACGGCGGTTTCCCGGTTCAATCGCACTTCTCGATAGCGCCTGTCGCACACAACTTCCCGGCGCTGGGATGGCTGGGCAAGACCAGCAACATCACGGTACTGCTCGGGGACAAGTACAGCAATCCGGTCGCCCCGGGGACTGCCGTCTATTTCCGCAGCAGCGCCGGCGTGGTGCAACCCACGGTCTTCACAAACAAGGACGGGTTTGGAACGGTGACGCTGTACAGCGGCAACCCCGAACCGCTGGGCACATATGCGGCACCCGGCCAGGGAGATGGCTATCATTATGTTGTGGCGCGGACTCTCGGCCAGGGCGGCGCGGCGGTGGAGGACAGCACGCTGATCCTCTGGAGCGGTCCGGGACAGATCAGCAACGTCAGCCCGGTCAGCTTCGATATTCGCCAACGCCGGAACACAGAGCTTCACCTTCCGCGTCTCGGACGCCCTCGGGCATCCGCTGGCCGCCGGGACGAACATTACGGTGACTGCGACCATTCCGCCGCCGCCGACCCAGGGCACACAGCAGAATCAGGTGATGTGCTCTTCGGCGCGAACGGAACGATCGTGCTCCCCGATCTGCTCTCCTCGGGGCCCGGCAGGACGGAGTTCACGATGGTGCTCAAGGATGGCACCTGGAGCATCACCGACCCGACACCGGTCAGCCTGACCATCACCGTCACCGGTCCGAATATTTCCGGTTCGCTGAGTTATACATTCGGCGGGCTGGTGCGGTAACGGTTCCTGTCCATCTGCGGTCTTTCCGACGGCCCCCGCACACTCTGCGGGGGCCGTTCGTGTTGCATTTCCTCCGGGATGTTTGTAGTTTTGACGCGTGCACGATCGTATCGTCATCCGCGGCGCCCGGGTGCATAACCTGAAGAACGTCGACCTCGAACTCCCGCGCAATACGCTCATCGTGTTCACCGGCGTGAGCGGTTCGGGGAAGTCCAGCCTTGCCTTTGACACCATCTACGCCGAAGGACAGCGCCGCTACGTCGAGAGCCTCTCCTCCTACGCACGTCAGTTTCTTGAACGGATGGACAAGCCCGACGTGGACCTGATCCAGGGCATCAGTCCGGCCATGGCCATCGAACAGAAGACCAACACGCGCAATCCCCGTTCGACCGTCGGGACATCCACGGAAATCTATGATTATCTCCGTTTGCTCTATGCGCGGGTCGGACGCACCTTCTGCCGGCAATGCGGAAAACAGGTGGAACGGGATTCGGTGCAGACCGTTCTTGACGCTCTCGAAGCGCGAGCTGGAGGGTCAGACCGACGGGGTGCGCTTTTCGGTCACCTTTCCCCTTCCGCTGCATGAGGGAGAATCGCTGGAGCAGGCGCTTGCCAACCTGAAAAAAGAAGGGTTCTTCCGCGTCGCTTGTCGGCGAAGCCATGGTTGACCTGCACGAGCAGGACCATCCCGGCCCGCACAAAAGCCCCGCGATGTGGATGTGCTTGTCGACCGCCTGATCTACCGCGCGGGTGAGGAGACCACCCGTATCGCCGATTCGCTCGAAACCGCATTTGTATCCGGAAACGGGAAGGCCGTCCTGGTTCTTGCCGGATCGGGCCGCCGGCTGAACTTCAACCGGAACTTCGCCTGCAGCGACTGCCACATTCCCTACGAAGAACCCGATCCCCGGCTCTTCTCCTTCAACAACCCGTTCGGTGCATGCCCGGAATGCCAGGGTTTCGGGCGTGCAATGGGAATCGACATGGATCTTGTTGTTCCGAACAAGGACCGTTCCCTCCGGGAAGGCGCCATTGCTCCCTGGGCCACGCCCAAATTCAAGGAATACCTCCGTGCGCTGCTGCGTGTTGCGCCCCGCGCGCGGGTCCGCGTGGACGTGCCGTTCCATCAGCTCACGGCCGGATGAACTGCAGGTGATCGATCAGGGGTTTGAAGATTTCGGCGGGATCAGGGATTTCTTTGCCCGCATGTCGAAAAGAAGGCCTACAAGATCTACTATCGCGTCATGCTCAGCCGTTACCGTGCATACACCACCTGCCCCGTGTGTGACGGCACCCGGTTGCGGCCGGCCGCGCTGGATGTCCGGATCGCCGGGCAGCGCCTCCCCGACGTTGTTCGGATGACGATCACCGGGGCGCGGACCTTCATGGCATCGCTCGAGCTCACACCGTTCGAACAGGATGTGGCCCGCCGGATTCTGGAGGAATTGAACCGCCGGCTCGCGTATCTGGACAATGTCGGCATCGGCTATCTCACGCTGGACCGTCTCTCCAGCACGCTTTCCGGTGGCGAATCGCAGCGGATCAATCTGGCGACATCGCTGGGCTCGTCGCTGGTCGGCGCCGTGTATGTGCTCGATGAACCGAGTATCGGACTGCATCCGCGGGACAACGGAAAACTGATCGCCATCCTCCATGCCCTGCGCGCCGTCGGCAACACCGTTATCGTGGTCGAACATGATGCCGACATGATGCGTGCGAGCGACCGGATCGTCGACCTGGGCCCGCGGGCGGGCGAACAGGGGGGGGAGGTGGTATTCAACGGCACGTATGCGGAAATCCTCGAGCATCCGCACTCGCTGACGGGAGCGTATCTCTCCGGCCGGAAGACCATCCCTGTGCCCGGCGACCGCCGTGTTTCCGAGGGGGGGATGCTGCGCATTCTCGGGGCATCGGAGCACAATCTCAAGAATATGGATGTGGACATCCCGCTGAACATGCTGGTCTGTTGTCACCGGCGTCAGCGGAAGCGGCAAGAGCACGCTGGTCCACGATGTGCTGTACAACGGTGTACGCCGTCGGCTGGGTGAAGGAGGCGTCAAGGCCGGCCGGCACCGCGCCCTGGAGGGAGTCGAACAGATCAGCGCGGTGGAGATGGTCGATCAATCGCCGATCGGCAGGACGCCCCGCTCCAACCCCGTCACCTATATCCATGTGTTCGACGCAATCCGCAACCTCTTTGCCGCTACACCCGCGGCGCGCGTTCACGGCTTGAAGCCCGGCGCCTTCTCGTTCAATGTGCCCGGCGGCCGTTGCGATGCGTGTGAGGGAGATGGGGTTGTGACGGTGGAGATGCAGTTTCTGGCCGACCTGTACCTTACCTGCGACGTCTGCAAGGGGACGCGGTACAAGAAGGAAATCCTGGAGATCCGCTACCGGGGGAAGAACATCGACGACGTCCTCGGACTTACCGTGGAAAATGCCATCCACTTCTTCGGTCAGGAAGGATCGGGCAGAAAGGTCGCCGAGCGGCTGAAAGTGCTGAGGGACGTCGGTCTCGGCTACATACGCCTGGGGCAGGCGGCCACGTCCTTATCGGGAGGGGAAGCCCAGCGCATCAAACTCGCGGCACATCTCGCGGCGCCGCGCGGCGGACAGGCACACGCTGTTCATCTTCGACGAGCCGACGACGGGGTTGCACTTCGATGATATCGCCAAACTTCTCCGCTGCTTCAACGCCCTGATTGATGCGGGGAATTCGGTCGTGATCATCGAACACAACGTCGATGTGATCAAATGCGCCGACTGGGTGATTGATCTCGGACCGGAAGCGGGAGAAGGAGGGGGAGGTGTGGTGGGTGCCGGGACACCGGAGCAACTGGCGAAAATCCCCGGGTCCTTCACGGGGGCCGCGCTCCGCCCGGTTCTGGTAAAACCCCGGAGCCGATAAACCGCCCCCCTTCGTGATCCCCGTCACCAACCGGACCGCTCCCTGTGGTATATTGCATCTGCCTGAAACTTGAAAGGCACTGGAGGCTTGCTGGATGGAGGGGGGATCCAGCCTGACCGACAGTGCCTTTCTCCATTTCCGCGGATCGAGGGCGTTCCCGCCCGGGATTCAGAACGCCATGCCGATATTCAGGCTTATCACGAACCCCCCGAAGCTGGTCTTGGTACTCGACACCTGGCGCGTCGCCGTATTGTACAGCGATGGCAGGCCCTCTCCGAACAGGTAGGTGAAATAGTACCGGAAGTTCACGCCGAAGATGTTGGACCGGTCCGTCCCGAAATTCGCCCCCATCCCTATGAACCCGCCCACCGTGTAGGTGGGATGTCCGCGCCCCAGACTGTTGAAGAATTCCACCTCCTTCGTTTCCAGCAACCCTCCCTCCTGCGGGATGAACTCCACATAAGGCATCTGGTAGATCATCGTCGGGCCGGCACCCCCGTTCACGTAGGGACGGAACGTGTCAACGATATCCTCCCGGAACAGACGGTATTGAATTCCGACCAGCAGGGGGAGCACCAGGAACCGGTTCAGTTTTCCCGGCGTGAAGGAGATATTATAGTAGGGGTCGATATACTCGAATTCCCTGTCATCCTTGGACTCGGAAACGGAGAAGCTGATGAAGGCGGAGATGTCGCGGGTGAATGTACGGCGATAGACCGTGCCGAGACCGAAGCCGTCATTCGAAATCAGAATGTCCACGCCCCACACGTTCGGGTAACGGTCCGGTCCGGTTGGATCCTCCGGTTCCCTGCCGACCCACATCGTATCCGGTGGACGGGCAGGGTCCCATGTTTTGCGGGGATCCTGTGCGGCGGCTGTCAGAGGGCCGAGAAGCAACAGCCCGAATACGGCGACGGATGCGCGGGAACTCATTGTTATGCCCTTTTCCTCCATACAACAGAAGAACATCTCTCTACAAAAATAGGTTCTTTGAGGCAGAAAAACAATCAGAACACGCGGAAGACGCCGAATTTCAGGTAGCGCGTTTCCGGGACGGCGGGGAGTGTGGGATGATCGGGGGAAGCCCCGCGCCACTCCACCAGCTGGATGGCACGCTTCATCTCCCTTCCGGTTTCATGAACAACCTCCAGAAACGTTTCGGGGAGGATGTGATGCGAACATGAGGCCGTGAGGAGCATGCCCCCGGGGGCCAGGACCTTCAGCGCCGCCGCGTGCAGTTCGCGATACCCTTTTTTTGCCGCAGGGACGTTTTTCCGGCTCCGGGTGAACGACGGCGGATCCAGGACCACCACGTCGAAGGGCTCTTCCTGCCCGGCAAATGCCGCAAGGGTCTTGAAGACATCCGCCTCGATAAACCGGACCGATGTGAGTCCGTTCAGGGCTGCGTTTTCACGGGCACGGGACACGGCGTCGGCCGAACTGTCGATTCCCAGCACCGTTGAGGCGCCTGCAGCGGCTGCATGGAGCGAAAATCCGCCGTCGTTGCAGAAACAGTCCAGCACGCGTGTTCCCCGGGCAAACGGCCTGATGGCGGGCCGGTTCATGCGCTGGTCCAGGAAAAATCCGGTCTTCTGTCCGGTGCGCACATCAACCCTGTACCGCAGTCCATGTTCAAGAATCTCCACCGGTTCAACGGCTCCGCGCAGGACCCCCGACCGGAGAGGAAGGTTTTCCAGTGTGCGCAGGGGGGATTCGTTGCGTTCGATAATGCCCGAGGGATGGAACAGCTGCCCGAGCGCGTCGCAAATCATGTCCAGACGCAGATCCATCCCCTGGGCAAACGTCTGGATCACCAGGAGGTCGTTGTAGCGGTCGATGACCAGTCCGGGCAGGAAATCCGATTCGCCATGGACAAGCCGGTAGCTTGTTTCTCCCGGGAAGAGGCGCGCGCGGAGCTCGGCCGCACGGGTCAACCGGGAGGCAAAGAACTGTGTGTCGATCTCCACCGGGATCTCGGACAGAAGGCGGAAGGCAATGAGCGAATGCGGATGATACATCCCGACGCCCAGGGAGATGCCGCCGGCGGTGCGGAGTTCGACGATCTCTCCCGCAGCAGGTTTTCCGATGATTTCCCGGATTTCGTTGCTGAAGACCCACGGGTGTCCGGCGAGGACGCGGAGTTCTTCGTTCTTCTTCAGGAGCAGTTTGCAGGCCACAGTAACGATTCCCGGCATGGAAAAGAAACAGTGTGAGATCACCGCCGGTGACCCGACGGCTGTCATATGGTACGCAGATCGCCGGGGAAGTGCAAGGCGGTTTGAAAGTCGCCGCATCTCTCCGTATATTATTCATCTGTATCCCTGGTGCACAGGAGTGACGAGGCATGGCTCTTCAGGACCGGCCGGCATGCATGGTGTTCGACATGGACGGCACGCTGACACAGACCAACGATCTGATCTTCGCGTCATTCAATCATGTGGCGCGGAAACGTCTGGGACGGGAATTCAGTCCCGATGAGATCATCGGCTTCTTCGGCCCGCCGGAAGAAGGGGCCGTGGAAAAAGTGTTCGGGAAAGAACACGTCGAGGATATTATGGACGAGCTCTGCGCATTCTACCGTGCGGAGCATTCCGTGCGTGCGTTTCTGCATGCAGGTATGGAGGATGTGCTGCGGCTCCTGAAACAGCACGATGTGAAGCTGGCCGTATTCACGGGAAAGGGGAGACGAACCGCGGCGATCACGCTGGAGGTGCTGCGGATCGGCGGGTATTTTGACCTGGTGGTCACCGGGAACGACGTCGTCCGGCACAAACCCGATCCGGAGGGGATTTTCCGTGTGCTGCGGGAGCTGGATGTGGCTCCGGAACAGACCGTCATGGTAGGGGATTCGATGGCCGATGTCCGGGCCTCCCGCGGGGCCGGCGTGCGCATGGCCGCCGTTCTCTGGGACTCCTATGACCGGGAACGTGTCCGCGGGTCCGGGGCGGACTACCTGTTCGAAACCGTGCCGGCCTTCCTTGCCTGGTGCCGGGAGCGCGTCGACGGTACCGGCCCTGCACACCCGCTCACCTTATGAGGACTTCCTGATGAATCCCCTGCGTATCGGTGTCGTGGGCGTGGGCCACCTGGGTACCCTGCACGCAAAGATGCTGTCGGACATGCCGGGAGTCCTCCTGGCCGGCGTGTACGATATGGACGCGGCGAAGGCCGGGCAGGTTGCCGGAGAATACGGGACCACCTCCTTTGCCACGCTGGGGGCGCTGCTGGAGAGCGTGGATGCGGCAACAGTGGCGACGAGCACGACAGCCCATTTCGAGGTGGCGAAAGCCGCCATCGAGCACGGCGTCCACCTCTTCATGGAGAAACCCATTACGCAGACGGTGGCGGAGGCGGACGAACTCTGCGTCCTGGCGGAGAAGAAAGGCATCCTGATTCAGGTTGGCCATATCGAGCGCTTCAACCCGGCCATACTTGCACTTGCGGAGTATACCATCAAACCCCTGTTCGTCGAATCGCACCGCCTTGCCCAGTTCAAAGTGCGGGGAACGGATGTTGCGGTGGTGCTCGATCTGATGATTCATGATATCGATCTCATATTGAGTTTTGTAAGATCTCCCGTGCGGAGGATCGACGCGAACGGCGTTGCCGTGGTGTCGGACACCATCGACATTGCCAACGCCCGCATCCAGTTTGAAAACGGCTGTGTCGCGAACGTGACGGCAAGCCGTATCTCGCAGCGGAGCATGCGGAAGATGCGCCTCTTTCAGCCGAACGCCTATATTTCCATCGATTTCTCGGAGGGGCTCGCCGAGGTTTTCCAGCTTCTCCCCGAAGATGCGCCGGCGGTGCGCGGCGGGATGGTGCTCGGGGAAATGGGCGTGGGCAAACGCCGCAGACGCATCGTCTACGAGCAGCCGGAAGTGCGGGAAGTGAACGCGTTGCGGCACGAATTGGAGCTCTTCGCACAGTGTGTAACAACGGGCACCCCTCCGGTGGTATCGGCCCGCGATGCAAGACAGGCGCTGGAGGTGGCGACGAGCATCATGCAGATCATCAGTCAACAACAGCTCCCGGAATAGATGCCTGCAGCCGGTGACATCCTCCCCCTGCACCATCCCGCTGCTTTCCCGTGTCGGTGCACTGGCCGATACGTGCGGAAGAGAGATCTACGTGGTCGGCGGCTACGTCCGAGATCTCCTGCTGGAGAAACAGGTCCAGGATATCGATATACTGGTGATGGGCGACGGTGTGGCGTTTGCCCGGACAGGTGGCGCACGACCTTGGTATCGATACGGTCGTCGCATACGAACGGTTCGGGACGGCGATGATCCCGATCGCCGGCGGAAAACTGGAGTTTGTGGGGGCACGGAAGGAAACCTATGCCGCCGGCTCACGGAAACCCGACGTTGCTCCGGGGACGCTGGCCGATGATCTCCGGCGCCGGGATTTTACGGTGAACGCCCTGGCTGTCTCCCTGAACCGGTCGCACTTCGGGCTGCTGCTGGATCCCTTCGAAGGGCTTGCCGACCTTGCAGCGCAAACGCTGCGGACGCCGATGGATCCCCACAAAACCTTTGACGACGATCCGCTGCGGATGCTCCGGGCGATCCGCTTCGCTGCGCAGCTCGGCTTCACCATCGCCGAAGATGCGTACGCCGGCATGAAGGCCATGAGCGACCGGCTCTCCATTGTGTCACAGGAACGCATTACGGATGAGTTCCTCAAGATTCTCAAGAGCGCACAACCCTCTGTCGGGCTGCAGGCTGATGTATGAGAGCGGCCTTCTCCGCATCGTCTTTCCGGAGATCGCACAGATGGCGGGCGTCGACCAGCGGCGGGATCATCATCACAAAGATGTGTTCCTGCACACCTGTAAGGTGGTGGACAATCTTGCAGCGGTCACGCGACAAACTCTGGCTTCGCTTCACGGCGCTCGTGCATGATATCGCAAAACCGCGCACCAAAGCGTATCAGGAAGGTGTGGGATGGACGTTCCACGGGCATGAGGAAATCGGCGCGCGGATGATGAAAAAGATCTTCCACCGCCTCCGTCTGCCGCTGGCGTCCCTGCCCTATGTGGAGAAGCTGGTGCGGCTCCACCTGCGCCCGATGGTCCTGGTGGACGACGGGGTGACCGACTCTGCCGTGCGCCGGCTGATGTTTGAATGCGGCGAAGACATTGACGACCTGATGGCCCTGTGCCGGGCGGACATCACCTCCAAGAACTCGGCCCTGGTGGCGAAGTACCTTCGCAACTATGAACTGGTGATGCAAAAAATCGTTGAAGTGGAGGAAAAGGACCGGATACGGAACTGGCAGCCGCCGGTCCGCGGGGAAGAAATCATGGCCCTCTGCGGCCTGCCGCCCGGAAAGGCCGTGGGAATCCTGAAGAAAGCGATAGAAGAGGCGATTCTGGACGGCCGCATCCCGAACGAGCACGGTCCCGCCCTCGCATATTTACTCGAAGTGAAAGACCGTTTGTTGCGCGATCTCGATCCGTCCGGACCCCTCCACATGACACGATTTCCGGCCAAAAATGGAGGTTATTGATGAAACTTTGTCCTCGAAATCCCGTCTAATCATGGGGAATGGATCAGGCCGCCCTTTTGGAACAGCGTAGGAACAGGTTTGTTACCCTCTCGCCGTACCCTGCATCAGCGTCCCACTATCAATAGATCGAACTGGAGTTGACCATGCATTTGCGTCTTGTGGCCCTGACTTTCCTGCTGCCGGCATCATTCGCGATTGCCCCCGCTCAGAGCAAGAATCTGACGCTGGATGAAGTAATCCGGATCGCCCTGGATTCCAACGTGACCGTCATACAGGCCCAGAACAACCTCGAAGCCACGGAGAGCGGTGTGATGGCCTCCTACGGCCGCTACCTGCCCTTCATATCGGGCGGCGGAGGATGGACGAGGTATCAGAATGAGGGGCAGCTGTACGCGGGGGGAATCCCGATTCCCGGAACCTCGGCCACGGTAACCAGTGAAAGCTTCAATGCTTCCCTCAATGCGTCGTTGACCCTCTTTGACGGTTTCGACCGGGAAGCGAATGTCAACCGGGCGAACGCGGTGAATGAAGCCAGCGGGCAAACCGTGAAGAGGACCCGTCAGTCGATCGTCTTCCAGGTCCAGAGCGCCTATCTCAATGTGCTTCGTCTGGAACAGCTTGTGCAGGTGGCGCAGGAGAACCTGAAACGCGACAACCGCCAGCTGGAACGTATCACCGAATCCAACCGCGTGGGCGCCCTGTCGCTTGCCGATGTCTACCGCCAGCAGTCCCAGGTGGCATCCGACGAGCTCCTGGTCATCAACGCGCAGAACAACTACGGGAAGTCCAAGGCCGACCTGGTTGCCCTGATCGGCCTGAGTTTCGACCAGGACTACCAGTTCTCTGACCCGAGCCTCTCCGTCACGATTGATACCGCCGAGGTTGCGGTGCTGCGCGCGGAGTATTCCAACCGGACCGCTCTCACCGGCAGGGCGCTGAACGTCCGCCCCGACTATATCGGATTCAAGAAGAACTTTGAGGCGTCGTCTTCAAGCGTGACCAGTGCCAAGTCAAACTACTGGCCCTCCCTGAGCGCCTTCGCAGGACTCAGCTCGAATGAAGAGGTGCTCGGGCGCGTGTTCAGTCCCAAGAACCTCTCGTGGGGTGTCAGGCTGAACTGGACATTGTTTGACGGGTTCGGCACCAACCTGGCGGTACAGAATGCCATCGCCGGCAGGCGGAATGCGGAAATCACCGTCGCCCAGGCCGAACGGAACATCTCCGTGGAAGTCCGGAAGGCGCAGCTGGATCTGGATGCGGCCGTGAAGCAGTACGACGTGAGCCAGAAAGGTGTGCTCTCGGCATCGGAGGACCGCAAAATCGCCGAAGAGACGGTACAATCTGGGTGCGGGCACGCTGCTGGATCTTCTCACGGCCAATGCCGGACTCGTGAACGCCCAGGCCAATCATGTCAATGCATCGTATAACTTCATCATAGCAAAACGGAATATGGAATACGTCCTCGGCGAGAGGATTTACTAATCGGATGGAAGGAGTCGCGTTCATGGCGAAGAACGGAAAGAAGTCAAGAAAAAAGCTGATCATTTTCTCCATTCTCGGCCTTGTGGTCATCGCGCTCGGCGTGGTGGTGTTTCTCGGCAGCCGCAAGGAACCGGTGATTACCGTCCAGACGGAAAAAGTCCTGCCGCGCACGATCACGCAGCTGGTGACGGCCACCGGGAAGATCCAGCCGGAGGTGCAGGTCAAGATCACGCCGGAGGTCAGCGGTGAGATCACCGCGCTCCCGGTGAAGGAAGGACAGCGGGTGAAGAAGGGCGATCTTCTCATGAAGATCAAACCGGATTTCTACATGGCACAGCGTGACCAGTTTGCGGCCGGCTTGCTCTCGGCCAAAGCGGGTCTGAGCAGAACCGAGCCGGAGTTCCGCCGTATCGAGTCCCTCTACAAGAAAGGCCTCGTGTCGGGAACGGAATACGACCAGGCGCGCGCCGCGTATGAGTCCAGCAAAGCCCAGTTCGCGCAGGCCACGGCATCCCTCGACCAGGCGAACGAGAGTCTCCGGAAAACCACGGTGCTCTCCCCGATGGACGGGACGATCAGCCAGCTCAACTCCGAGCTCGGTGAGCGTGTCCTCGGCACGGTGCAGTTCCAGGGAACGGACGTCATGACCATTGCCGACCTCTCGCGCATGGAAGCCCGGGTGGACGTCAGCGAAAACGACGTCATTCTGGTTTCGCTCGGCGATACCGCCCGGATCGAAGTGGACGCCTTCCCGAACCGGAAGGTGAATGCCGTGGTCTACGAAATCGCCAACACCGCCAAGTCCAAAGGACTGGGCACGCAGGAAGAGGTCACCAATTTCGAGGTGAAAATGCGCGTCGTGGATACGGGCATCATCCTTCGCCCGGGCATGTCCATGACCGCGGACGTCGAAACGGAGACCAAACAGAACGTGTTGAGCGTGCCCATTCAGTGCGTGACGACCCGCATGCCCAAGGAGGAGATGAAGGAACCGCAGGGAGACGGCCAGAGCGGCGCGGTGATGACCGCGGGAACGACGCTGAAGAAGAAGGATGAAAACAAGCCCAAGGAAATCGTCTTCATCGTTGACAACGGCGTGGCGAAGGCGACCACGGTGAAGCGGGGGATCAGCGACGACGCCTATGTGGAGATCGTCGAGGGCCTCAAGGACAGCGCGCAGGTGATCTCCGGAAGCTACAAGGCGATCAATCGCGAGCTGGAGGACGGCGCCAAGGTCCGCGTCGAAGAGCCGAAGAAACCCGGACAGAAGAAGCCCGGCGAGGGGGCGTAAGACCATGAACGTCATCGAGCTGAAGGACATCGTCAAGACCTATGAGATGGGCGGCGTGGAGGAGGTGCACGCGTTGCAGAGCGTGAACGTGTCGATCGGCAAAAACGAATATGTGGCGATCATGGGCCCTTCCGGCTCCGGCAAGTCGACCCTGATGAACATCATCGGGTGCCTGGATACGCCGACCTCCGGGCTCTACCAGTTCAACGGCGTCAACGTCAGCGAGATGGGCGACAATGACCTGGCGAAGGTACGGAACAAGGAGATCGGGTTTGTCTTCCAGACCTTCAATCTGTTGCCCCGCTCCGATGCCCTCCACAACGTCGAACTGCCGTTGATCTACGGAGGGATCGGTGCCACAGAGCGGAAGCGCCGCGCGATGGAGACGCTGCAGCATGTGGGATTGGGCGACCGGGTGCATCACAAGCCGAATGAACTTTCAGGCGGCCAGCGGCAGCGCGTTGCGGTTGCACGTGCGCTCGTGACGCGTCCCTCGATTATTCTGGCTGATGAGCCGACGGGAAACCTGGATTCGAAAACCGGCGAAGAGATCATGGCGCTGTTTCAGGAGCTGCACGACCAGGGGAACACGATTATTCTGGTGACGCACGAGGCGGATATCGCCGAGCATGCGCACCGCGTGGTGCGGCTGCGTGACGGCAAAGTGGAGACGGATGAACTGGTGACAAAACGCAAGAGCCGGCCCGCGGTGCAGGCCTCCTGACCCCGAAAGGATACAGATGTACTTCATGACGGAGTTGAAAGAAGGTCTGCGCATTTCGTTCCGGGCGATCCGGGCGAACACGATGCGGTCCGTGCTTACCACGCTCGGCATCGTCATCGGCATTGTCTCGGTGACCCTGATGGCCACGGCGATCGAGGGTGTCAACCGGGCCTTTGACCGGAGCGCCGCGGCGTTCGGCACGGACGTCCTCTACATACAGCGGTTTCCGTGGGTGGGCAACGAGGATTGGGCATTGATCCGGAACCGCCGGCAGATGAAGGTGGAATATGCGGCGAAAATCGAACGGCAGGCCACCATGAGCGATGCGGTGGCGCCGGTCGTGGCCACGCGGCGGAGAGTCTACCGCGGTAATGCAAGCATCGAGGATGCCTTCGTGAGCGGGACGACGCACCAGTACATCAACGCGGCGGGCGTCACGCTTGCGGACGGCCGGTTCTTCACCGCTGAGGAATCCAACGGCGGCCGTCCGGTGTGTGTGATCGGCGCCAACATCGTGGAAAATGTCTTCCCCCTCGAGGACCCGATCGGCAAAGTGATCCGTGTGGCCGGGCATCCCTATACGGTGGTCGGGACGGTGGAAAAACAGGGTGGTCTGTTCGGTATCTTTACAGCGGACAGCCGGGTTTTTGTGCCGCTGCTCTCATTCCAGAGCAAATTCGGCGGGCGTCGGGACGTCACCATCCAGGTCCGCGTGGCGGATCTGACCCAGCTGGAAGACGCCAAGATGGAACTCGAAGGGATCATGCGCAAACTGCGGAACCTGGCCCCCGGCAAGACCAACGATTTCAATATCAATCAACAGGAGCTGCTCACCGCCACCTTCGCGCCGATCAGCCTGGTCATCGCATCCATCGGCCTGTTCATTACAGGGCTGTCGCTGTTCGTCGGCGGCATCGGTATCATGAACATCATGTTCGTTTCGGTAAGCGAGCGCACAAAAGAAATCGGCATCCGGAAGGCCATCGGTGCGCGGCAGCGCACCATCCTGCTGCAGTTTCTTATCGAATCCGCCAGCCTCTGCCTCATCGGAGGCCTCATCGGTCTGGCCATCGCCTTCCCCCTGAGCCTGGTGGTGGATCAGGTTCTCCCGACGGCAATGCCGATGTCCGTGGTGTTTATTTCCATCTTCATCTCGCTCGTGGTGGGGGTGATATCCGGATTCCTGCCCGCATACCGGGCGTCAAAAATGGACCCCGTGGAGGCTTTACGGTATGAGTAAACTTGTTCTGGAATGGGCGCATCTCCGCGAAAGTCTGCAGATGGCGTTAAGTGCCATCCGGACGAGCAAACTCCGGTCGGTGCTGACCCTGCTGGGCATCGCCGTGGGTGTGTTTTCCATCATCTCCGTCATGACTGCGGTTGGCGTGCTGCAAAACAGCATCGAAGAGGGGATGATGCAGCTGGGGGCGAACACCTTCCAGGTGCAGAAGTATCCCGGCGTTCAATACGGGACCGGACGACCGCCGGAGGTTCCGTAACCGCAAGGACATCACCCTGGAACAGGCGACACAGGTGCGTGAGAAGGCGACCCTGGCAGCGGCGGTGGGTCTGGAGGTATGGCAATTCGGCAAGGTGCTGGTATGGAACGGGGAAAAAACAAACCCGAATTTCCAGATCGGCGGAGAAAATATTGACGGGCTCGTGACAAACGACTGGGTCGTGGAGGTCGGGCGCCCGTTCAATGCGCAGGACCTGGACATGGCACGGCGTGTTATCGTCCTGGGACAGGCGGTGACGGAGAAGATCTTTCCGCCAAGCATCAATCCTATCGGCGAGACCGTGCGCGTCGATGGATCACTCTACCTCGTGATCGGTGTGTTTGCGAAGAAGGGCGGCAACCTGGGCGGCAACCAGGACTTTTTCGGCGCCATCCCGATTACCACCTTTTTCCAGAAATACGGCAAAACCTCCCGGAGCGTCAATATCATGGTGAAGGCGCTCAACCGCGAGGTGCTGGAAGATGCGATCGAACAGACCCGCTCCATTCTCCGGACGGCACGGAACGTGCCCCCGGGGGCGGAGGATGATTTTGCGTTCTTCTCGAATGACTCGCTTATCAAACAGTTCAACGAATTTACGCTCTACCTCCGCCTCGGCGTGCTGCTCGTCAGTTCGATTGCGCTGCTCGCGGCGGGTGTGGGGATCATGAACATCATGCTGGTTTCCGTCACCGAACGGACGCGCGAAATCGGCATTCGCAAGGCCATCGGGGCACAGAGAAAGAACATCCTCACACAGTTCATGATCGAGGCGATCATCCTCTGCGAGCTGGGCGGGCTTATCGGTGTCGTCTTCGGCATTCTCAGCGGGAACGTTGTGGGACTTCTGCTTGAGGTTCCGGCCATCATTCCCTGGGATTGGGCGTTCATCGGCGTGGGCGCCTGCTCGCTGGTGGGGTTTGTGTTCGGCGTCTATCCTGCATGGAAGGCGGCGACCCTGGATCCCATTGACGCCCTGCGGTACGAGTGACGATGCGGTACACTCGCCATGTCGTGTTCTTCTGTTTTCTCCTCGGATTTCCCCGGACTGCTCCGGCACAATCACCTGCGCCGCAGGAAAAGCCGGACAGTCCCGTGTTCAAGAAGCCGCACGTCGCGCAACCCCCCCTGATTGAACAATCCGACGTTCTGTACGAGATCTGGCAGTCCTTTCTCGTGTCACGAAAGGCCAATGCCGGCGACCCGATCGCCCAGCATGAACTGGGCATACGGTACATGCTCGGCAGGGGGATCGAGCCGGACACGGTAAAGGCCGCATACTGGTTTGCAAAGGCATCGGCGCAGAACATGCTTTCTTCGCGCTTCAATCTGGGCATCTTCCTGTATCAGGGATGGGGGGTTCCCTGGAATCCCTTCGAGGCATTCCGTGCTTTCCTTTCCTGCGCCGAGGCCGGCATGCCCGAGGCCCAGCATATCGTCGGGCTCTTCTACACGGACAACATGGTCGTCCCCATGGACGTTGAGCGCGCGCTGTACTGGGTGCGCAAGGCGGATGAGGCGAAGTACAAACCTGCGAAGGAAGTGCTTGTGGATCTGGAAAAACGCAAGCAGCAGGCTGCCGCCCATGCGCCGGCTGAGTCCGGAGGGACACCGCTGCCGGTCTTTGGCATTTCCGAAGCCGATACGGGGGGGCAGACGGCACAGGTCTCCCTCCTGAAAAATGCCCTCACAGGCATCGAACCGGAGATGAAGAAAGCGCTCGGCCTTTCGTCATTGCTGGAAAACGAGGCGGATGTGGACTCGGTGAGCCTGCAGGGGATCAGGGCGGCGGCGGAAGTCGGAAGTCCGGAAGCGCTCGCCCTGCTCGGGCGCTGTTACGAGAAAGGTATTGCCGTCAGGCCCGACAAAGTGCTTGCGACGTTGTACTATCTGCGCGCCGTACGCATGGATTCGCCGCGTGCCGGGGAGATGCTCTGGCGCCTCCTGCAGGATCCCTCGGTGGTGGCCGATATCAAGACGCGGGCGCGAAAGGATGAGGCGGATGCCGAGTATGCCTGGGCGGTGGCAATGGCGCTTGGCTTTGAGCAATTTTTCCTGCAGGGAGAGGCGCTGCTGACGCCGGCTCAGGCCGTGCAGCAACTGCGTAAAGCCGCGGATCGTGATCATCTGCCCGCACTTCACGAACTGGGTCTCTGGTACTACTCCGGCCGATGGGTGCAGCGTGATGCGGCGGAAGCACATGCGGCTCTGGCACCGCGGCGTGGAACGGGGAAGCCGCGAGGCGGAGATCCGGCTTGCCGTCATAAGCGTGCGTGAAAAAGAAGCGGCCATGGATACCGCCGCCGCGCTCGCCGTTCTGCAGCGGGGAGTGGATGACGGGTCGGTGCTTTCCCAGGTTGCGCTCGGGTACTGCTACGAACAGGGGTTCGGTGTGCGGCGTTCATCGGCCGAAGCGGCGCGCTGGTACAGGGCGGGAGCCCAGCGGGGAAGCCAGGATGCCTACCGCGCGCTGCGGAGAATGCACGATGCGCTCCGCCCGGAAGAACCCCAGTTTGTCATCTCCGAGGGGAACTAGGCCCGCGGCCTGTCGAGCACCTCCCTGATGGTCTTCAGCATGTTCGAAATGGTGTAGGGCTTGTACACCACCCCGCGTGCCCCCAGCCGCAGCAGCTCTTCCGTCTTCTGCTCTCTGACGTACCCCGTACTGAACACCACGCGCGCAAGAGGATCACGGGCACGAATCTGTGCGAAAACCTCCTCTCCGGAGAGTTTCGGCAATCCCAGATCCAGCAACACCAGATGTATGCTCTCCTTGTGTGCGGAAAAAATGTCGGCGCCCTCCTCCCCGTCCGCCGCCTCCAGCACGGCGTAGCCCGAACGGGTCAGCACCTCCCGCACGAGCGACCGGAGCATTTCTTCATCTTCCACCACCAGGATGGTCTCCCGGCCTCCCGCCGGACGGGCGGGGGCTTCATCCGCCACCGGAACGGACGAACGGGGAACGCGACTCCACGGGGAAGTACACGAGCACCGTTGTCCCGCTGCCCGCCGCGCTGTCGATGTCAATGAATCCTTTGTGGCTCGAGACAATGCCGTAGGCGACCGAGAGCCCCAGACCGGTGTATGTGGCGCGGTCCCGGGTGGTGAAAAACGGTTCGAAGGCATGGCGTCTGGTCTCCTCGTCCATCCCCTCACCCGTATCGGTGATGGCAATGCGAACGTAGGGGCCCCCGTGCGGGTGGGGGAAGCGGCTCCGCAGCGCCCCCCCGTCGACAGTCTCCGTGGCGATTGTCAGCGATCCTCCCTGCGGCATGGCATCGCGGGCATTCAGGAGAATGTTCAACAGCGCCTGATGCAGCTGGTTTTGTTCGGCGGAAATGAACGGATCGGCGGTGTCGAGATTCCGGGTGAAGGTGATGGTCTTCGGAAAGATTTCGGCCGCCATCTGGACGAGGTCGTCGACCACCCTGTTCACATTGACGGAAGAGAACAGCAGGTTGGCTTTGGTGGTGACCCCGATGAGCTGCTGTATCAGGGCCGCCCCGCGCCGGACGGCCTGATTGATGGCGGTGACACTCTGACTGATTCTCGCCGGATCGTCGGGTACGCGTTCCAGCCGGGAGGAATACCCCAGAATGATGGCCAGGATGTTGTTCAGATTGTGCGCGAGTCCGACAACCAGAGTCCCGATCGACTCCATCTTCTGTGCCTGAAGGAGCTGCGCCTCCAGCATCCGGCGGTCGTCATCCATCTTCCGCTTGTACAGCGCCATTTCGATGGTGGTCCGGAGTTCGCTGTCATCGAACGGTTTGATGAGGTATCCCAGCGGTTCGGTGACCTTTGCCCGTTCGACGGTTTGTGTGTCGGCGTAGGCGGAAAGATAGATGACCGGAGTGCCGTCACGGCGGTGGATGGTATCCGCCGCCTGTATGCCGTCCATCGATCCTTCGAGGCGGATGTCCATCAGGACGAGGTCGGGGTGGTGCAGGAGCGGCGGCGGCGATGGCATCCTCGCCGGTGGCGACGACCGCCGCCACCTGGTATCCCAGCCGGCGGAGGCGGGCCTGCAGGTCGCCCGCCACAATACGTTCGTCCTCGGCGATCAGAATACGGGCCGGAACAACGGTGCCGGGCTGCTCGTGAGATGCGGGGTTCATGAAGGGCGTCAGGCCTTCATCCTGCGGCCCTTTTCTTCGTAGGTGAAGATCCATCCGCAGATCTTTCCGGGGTCGATCTCCGTCATGTTTTTCCAGTATTCCCGGTTGTGCATCGTGCGCGAGCTGGTCTCCTGTTCCGGCAGTCTTTCGGTGTCGTGGATGATCTGCGTGAATCGCTGGCGCCAGAGCTTCATGTTCTGCTCACGGAGATCCACCCAGCCGTCATGGGCCCACCGGTCGATGCTGCGCGCGCCGATGGCGAGCTCGTTTTCGCCGCGGAACGGGGGGATTTTGATGGTGCTCCCGCGCACGAGGGACTTCCCGTCGGGCAGGAGAATCGGGATGCCGATGGAGATGATCTGCGCGCGGAGCTGATCGTCCGCATCCAGCAAATCGAGCAGACGTTTGCTCAGGATGCTGGTTTCCGTGCGCGCAACCGTCCGGATATCGCCGAAGGCAATCTTCAACAGGTAGGCTTCATAGAGCAGCTTCGACAAACGGGGCGGACCCAGCATTTCGAACGCCACCGAATCGACGCCGTGTTCCTGCTCCAGCTTGCGCATCGCGCTCAAGGCGCTGTTAAACATGTACCCCGCGCGGTATGTCGGCGCAAGCGTGGCGTTGTCCAGCGCGTTGATGATGTCGTGTCCGGTGTTGCCCGCCCTGATCTCAAAGACCGTGGATTCGGCGATTTCCTCCGGCGTGACAAACTCCATCTGCCCGGGTGTGGAAATGGCCTCAAATTCCCCGCGCGAGAAGTATCCGTTCTCGCCGGTATCGATGAACACCGAACGGAGGGTTTCGCCCCGCGGTCTGGCGACATTCGTCATGTTGATGTGCAGCTTCCCCCGGAGCTTCACGGCGTTGTCCAGTGTGGCGTCTTCCAGGCGGATGGGCTTTCCGCGTTTGGCAATCTCGCCGAAGCCGATCCCTTTCCAGGCGATTGCGGCGGTGGGCTTGATTTCCTTCGTTATCGGCGCATCGGGCGTGCGTCCCATGAGGAACAGGAGGAGGGTGTGCGCACCGGCGACGGCGGATTTCGAGAGCAGCACACGTGACGGGCCGTTCTTCGCTGTGTGTGTACGGAATGTTCAATCCCATACCCCCGGTGCCGCTTGTGCCGATCTTGAGATAGATTTTCGTGCCCGCAATCTGCATGGAACGATACATCAGCTGCACGTGCCGGATGAGCTGCGGCACGTAGAGTGTGCAGAGCAGCTGCTCGGTGACCTCCAGAAGTGCATCCGGTTTCCCGGGGCGTTTCCGCACCCTGTCGACCTCTTTCAGCACGCGGCGTGATACCTGGAAAATATCCTGATAGGCGATCCCGGTCGCCGAGTTGACGCAATCCACGACGATGTCCGGTTTGAATTTCTGCATGAGGCGGTACAGGCTTGCCCGCTCGAGCACGGGTCCGCTCAGTTCATCCAGAATGTCCTCGATGATCATCTTGCGGTACTTCCGGTTCCCCAGGATACGTTCGCGGGGCGTATCCTTCAGTTCCTCGCGGACGAAAATATTCCCCCACCAGGGGACGAAGAAGTTCTTGCCGGCGCCGGGATAATCCTTCGCAAGTTCGGCCACCGCTTCGCGCGCCTCGGCCTCGGTGAGCGATGTGACGATGATTCGCCGCGGTTGCTCTTCCATGAATTTTCTGCAGACGGCGGACCCGACGAGGCCCCAGCCGCCGATGACAAGGACGGTCTTCCCTTTGATGTCCATAGTGCGCTTTCGAGTGGTATGCCTGCGGCGGCGGAATGTCCCCCGGCGGCTATTTTCTCAACGTGATTGTCGTGCTGTACGTCCTGTCGGCCCAGGAGATCTTCAGCGTCACCTGCCGGGATCCGTCGGGCACAAGACGTATCGTGAAGGGATCCACCATGCTTCCGGACTTCTGCAGCTTGAGCGGAAGCCGGACCAGGTCCAAGGCCGGATCGTATTCGGGCGGAGTGCCTCCCGGTTTCTTGCTGATAATCAGGGTCATGCCCGCATCGGAAGGTATGGAATAGAGCGTATAGGCGCCTTTCGGAACAACCGCCGTCCCGATCTTCAGATCGGCTCCGGTTTCCAGTGTCGTGGCCAGATTGGCCCCGGTGCGCCACACCGAATCCATCGGCACCACAACCCCCCAGATGGTGCGCCCCCGCATGAACGGACGGCTGTACCGGATCGTGATAGGCTTTCCGTTCAGCTTTGCCCGTGTGGAATCGGGGGGGCTTAACGGACGGGAATGCACGGTGCGTTCAAACGGGACGGTCAGTGCGGTCTGTTCCCACACCAGCTTCAACAGGCCGGAGGCCTTTCCGGTGGATTCCAGGGAGACCGTAAGGGTCTCCGCCGCAACGGGGAGCGTGGCAAGTGATGCGTCAAAACGGGCAAGGTCCTGCCGCTCGTCGTATTGTGTACCCCACTGCCCGGTCTGCTTGTTCAGGATGATCTTCCATCCCGTGCGGGACGGGAGCGACCAGAGCGTGTATGTGCCCCGCGGCACCGGCACGCCCCCCATGGTGATATCCAGCGTGGTGCGCAGGTGCGTCGCCTGATTGGCTCCGGTGCGCCACACCCTGTCCTACGGGACCAGCTCGCCCAGAATACGCCGTCCCCGCATGGACGGCCTGCTGTAGTTCACCGTCACGACGCCGGTATCGATGGACAGGAAGACCGAATCGCGCGGGCTCAGGATCTTCCGGTCCTGCGCGGGGAGCCGGTCCGTAGAGCAGAGAAGCAGGCTGCAGAGAAGCACCGGGATACACCGAAACTGCATGAGACCTCCTCTAAGAGAACCGATCGGCATCACGGGATCGTCAGATCTTTTCCACGACGACCGCGGTGCCGTAGGCGAGCACTTCCGTGACGCCGCTGAGTACTTCGTTGGCATCATAGCGCATGCCGATAATGGCGTTGGCCCCCATCTCCGCGGCGTGGAGCTCCATCAGCGAAAACGCGTCCGCCCGGGTCTTCTCGCACAGTTCCTGCAACAGCGAGATGTTGCCGCCGAAAATTGTCTGGATGCCGGCGCCGATGGTGCCGATAATCGAGCGGGAGCGGACGGTGATGCCCCGGACCACCCCCAGATTGCGGATGATCCGGTAGCCGTCGATGGTGAAAGCCGTGGTGATCAGCGATTTTTCCATGGTCCGTCACTTGAACTTGATGGAGGAGAGCACCTTGTCATAGGCCGCGAGATACTGCTCGCGCTGCGGCTTGAACCAATCCATCGTGATCCGGTACACCTTGTCCCCCTTCACCATGAAATAGAAGCGACGTTCGACTTCACGGGTGGGCGCATAGGTGAGGGAGAGGGCCGGCTGTCCGCCGATGGTTGCCTTGCCGGTGGCCGCGCCGGGGTACTTGCCTTTGTTCTGGTCGAAGGCCTTTTCCAGCGTCAACCCCTTCGCCCCGAACACGTGGAACAGGATCGAGCAATCCTGGCGCACACCGCGCAGCCCGAGCACCAGGTCATTCGTCCCCTTCGGCATGGAGATGAAGTTGAAGTTCTCGGGGTACTGGAACGTGAAGAGGCCTGCATCGTTGTCGGAGTAGGCTTCCGACGGGAGGGTCTCGTCGCGTCCTTTTTCCACCGGGCGCGGGAAGGTGAAGCTCCTGAGCACCGAATCGAAGATCGCTTGATGTGCGGCGTAGAGATCGCCGAAGCCGGCTATGGACACATCGTACAGGAGCGTATCCAGGCTGACATAGATATGCTGTCCGGTCTCTTTCACCTTTGCGCTGAAGTTGGCGGTATAGGTGACCTTGACTCCGGGTTTCCCTCCGAGCGTGACGGCACTTTCCACTCCCAGGACGCGTCCGGAATTCTTCAGCTCCTCCAGCAGTGCGGCTTTTTGCTGGTCGGGTGTCGGGGTCTTGTTGATATCCACGGCGATCATGACGCCGTCCGGGTACGTGCCGAGCGGATCGAGGAACCGTTGTCCGGCTTCCAGGGAATTGAAAATGCGCGGCCGGCCCGATTCCCCGCCCTGGACCCACTCCGCCGGGTGTGTGAAATGGAACCCGTACATCCCGTCACGGAACTCCTTCATCTCACCGATGGGAAGGGGCGTGACCTTCTTCTCCCCGCCGCAGCCGAGGACGAAGAGGGCAACCAGCGCTGCACAGACGGTTTGACCCAAGAATCGTGCTGGGGTGTTCATGGCAATCCCTTTTGTTATGAGAGGTGGTGAAAAAGTGTGTTCGTAGCCTGCCCGATGCACGGTGGAAAAGCCCGGCAGATCATTGTACCAGAATGCTGCCAGGGTGTCCGGGGAAGCGCAAGCTTTCCGTACGGTGTCCCCGGGTCCCGAAGAGAGAACGCATGGAAGATAGGGAAAAGGAGGCAATTCCTCAACTACATTCGTGAGCTGCCGGAGTGGGCTGTATTCGTTCTGCTGAAGTGGTCGTACGGGCCGGGGGGGGAATAGCGGAAAACAGCGGGTGCGGAGGGGCTCCACCCGGAGGTGAAGCCGCCCCCGCGTCATCCCTTCAACCGGTCACCTCCCTCAACTCCCGCCGCAGCTGCTCGTGCACCTCCTGCACTCGAAACTGCACCCGCCGTCCGATATTCTTGAGTTCGAGCTTGAGTTTGTCCATCTGCTGCTCAAAGTGCCGGCGATTGAAATTGAGCCCCTCCATGTGGAGTTCGTGGTCCGTATCCGGCATCGAACGGAAACGGAACATCTCTCCTCTCAAAGCGTGGTCCTCCAGCTCCATGGTCAATGTCTTGCGTGCGCCTTTGCGCATTATGCCGAACGCCGCGGAGTCTCCCTCCCGGTAATCACTGAGGATCGCCCATATGTCACCGCTCTCCTCCACGTTCTCCTTGTCGATCGTCAGAATCACGTCGCCGGCCTTGAAACCGCTCTTCTCCGCGGGGCTGCGTTTGACGACGCGCTCCACGAGCACACCGTGGCCGCCGGGAGCGTCAAAGTACTCGGCAAGTTGCGGATTGAGATCCATCAGATCCAGCCCATACCCTCCGGCGTGGCGGAAAATGCGCATGTGGACGGGGGAAGCAGGTTCGAACAGGCGCGCGAGCGATTCCTCTGACCGGGGGAGCTTGCCGATCGTTGCCTGAAGCGTTGTGGACCGGTCCTTGCGCATGACGACGATGGCGGCCTTCGATCCGGGGGGAGATGTGCGGACCGCCCCGACCAGGTCCTCCGTATCCTCCACCGTCTTTCCGTTGAAGGAGGTAATGATGTCGTTCTCTTTGATGCCGGCCTTTTCAGCCGGGCTGTCTTCAGTGACGCCGGTGACGAGTGCTCCGTGTTTCGCGGCGGTCTTCAGCTCGCGGGCTTTTGCGCCTGTCATGTCGGCTATCGAAACACCGAGCCAGCCGTTGCGGGCGGATTCCTTTTGCTCCTGCAATGCATATTCCTGCACGGCCTTCAGGGATTCCGGGTTCTTCTGTCCCAGAGTAGATGAACTCCCCGCCAGGAGCAGCGGCAGGAGGGTGAAAACGATCAGGGATGGCAATCGCATGGCAGGGGCTCCGTACTGTGAGAGAAGCTGACTGTAGATATTGGACACCCGATCACGGCGATCGGTTGACATGGTCTTCGTCTGAGCCTCAGGGAGTTTTCTGCAACAGGCGCAGGAGTGCCGCACGTGCATTCTCGGACCCGATCGTGCCGAGATAGAATACTGCATCGCCCCGTATCGCGTAGTCGGGATGCGATCGGGCGACATCGGCGAGGAATTCCGTTGCACGCTGATCACCGATGGCGGCAATGGCATAGAGCGTGGTGCCGAGAGGTCCGGTGGAGGCCCCCCGGTTGCCGGATGTGCGGGGCATGCCGTCAAACGTGCGGAACAACTGGATCAGCTGTTCCACCGAGTGCCGGCGCTCGGGTCCCGACCGAGCGATCAGCTCTATCGCGGTCCGCTGGACCTCTTCGTTGGTATCGCCGCGCGCCACTTCCAGAAAAACATTCCGGTTGTCATGCACGTGCGATTCGGCGAGGATGTACAGGGCGGAAAGGCGTAACGGAGCCGGGTGTTTCCCGTCGAGGGCGATCTGGCGGAGCACCTGTCCGGTCCGCGGATCGTCACCGCCTTCACGGAGCGCTTGAAGAACCTTCAATTGCAGCTGTGTTGCGGGATCGGCTTTTTCCCGGGTGAGCTGGAGGCGAAATTGGAATTCGGGGGTGCGGGCAAGCAAGGTGTCGCCCTCGCGGGAGATTTGCAGCCGGCCCCGCGCCTGCCCCTCGTGCGAATGAACCTGCCGGGCGAACTCCTCTTCCAGCCGGCGGAATTCCGCCGGGACCCGAACGCGGAATTCGCGGGGAGGATCCAGAGTCCTGAGCTGCTGCCTGACCCGCTGGAGCTCATCCGCCACCTCCAGGAGTTGAAGGTCCGCGACGGCATCGTCAAGATACGTACTTCGAGGGTGGTCCCGGACAAACCGCCGGTAGGCCTCTATCGCCTTCCGCCGGTCGGACTGTTTCCAGGAAAACGCCGTCCAGTAGGTTGCATCATCCAGATACGCACTGCCGGGATGACGGCGCATGAGTTCTGCAAATTTCTTCCGCGCATCCTCCCACCGTTCCTCCAGGATCAGATTGTACCCTTCGCGGTATGCGGCAAATGCAGGGTCGTCCGGATCGGCGGCGGGAATCGCAGGCAGCGCTCCGGCAAATGCGGTCAGCAGTTCCGTCTGGGCTGCACCATGGACGGGAAGAGCGCACAGCGCGAGCGCAAACCAGAGCGCGACTGGACACGCCGTGTGTATATTACGGTTGTTGTTGTTGCCCGGCATCGGAGATCCTGTCGTACAGTGTTTCGGTGATCCGTATCTTGAAGAGCAGATTTTCGCGCTCAATCCCGCCGCGGATAATCGCCAGTTCAGGGGCTTCGGGATGCTCTCTGATGTTCGAGAGCTTGATCAGGACTTTTTCCATGTCTTCCATCACCCGCTCCGATCGGGGATCGATGTCCTGCTGCCGGAGGTAGCGGGCTTCCCGCACGAGGGCGCGTGATGCCTCACGTTCCGGCTTCAGATCCACCGGTCCGGTTTCTGCGGCCGGCATGTTCGCGATGCCGACAAGAAGGATGCGGGATTTGCGCATGTAGTCCCGTACTCGCGTATCGGCGGTTCGGGACGTGACCGCCGGCGGAGCCGTTGCCTGCGCCACCGCCGGCCGGGCTGCGGGTGGAGGACTTTCACGCCGGAACAGCTGCCACGTGGCAACTCCGCTGACGGCCAGAAGAATGACGGCTCCGAGCGCAAGCGAGGGACGGAGGGCCGGCCCTGTGATGTCGTCTATGAACGCCAAAAACCGGACAGACCACGGGGTGCGAACGGCTGGCGGGGGGAGTTGATGATCCACCGCGTCCAGAAGCTCCTGCCAGAACTCCGGCGGGCAATCGGCGGCGGGATCGGCATGTGCCTCCGGAAGATGGGACAGCGTCCGCCGGAGCCCGTCGAGCTCCCCGCGGCATGAGGCGCAGCCGGCGAGATGCCGTTGCACCTCGTCATGCCCGGTCGATTCGAGTCCGCCCCGTGCAAAATCGTACAGCAGAAGCCGGATTTTCCGGTGTGCCTTCATGCCAGATCCTCCTGGAGGAAGGCCAGCTTCGAGCGGAGTTTCGTCAGTCCGCGGGACAGATGGGTTTTGACCGTTCCCTCCGAGCAATGGAGGATGGCACTCACCTGCTTCGTGGACATACCTTCAATATGCCGCAATGTCACCACCGCACGCTGGAGTGTCGGCAGTTCGTGCAACGCCCGCTCGACGTGGATCTGCATTTCTCTGGAGTGCCGTTCGCGTTCCTGGTCGTGCCCCGGTTCCGTTGCTCCCGTCACGGGGACTTCACGCCTGGCCCTTATGGCGGCGGAGCGGATATAATTGAGTGAAAGGTTCATGACGATCCGGTGAAGCCAGGTGCCGAATTCCGCATCACCCCGAAACCTGGGGAGCGCCACAAACGCGCGCACGAGAGCGTCCTGGAGGATGTCCCGGGCACTGTCACGATCGTGAACGAAGCCATAGGCGACGTTGTAGGCCTGCCTCATGTGACGCTCTACGAGACGGCGGTAAGCGTCGCGGCTCCCTTCCTTTGCCTCCTGGAGAAGGTGCTGCTCGTCGGCAGCGGGCATGCGGGGGATTCCTGTGTAAGCTCATCTCTGGGTTAGACAATGCGGAGAGCCGATCCGTTGACATGGATCGGCTTCCTCCCGGTGCGTGTACACCGGGCCGCCTTTCTCTCATGAAGACGGTGGGAAGGGAGGGTTTGTTGCGCCGGGGGAGGGTTACTCGAACTTGAATTCGCGAACGTTGCCATATACCGGAACAAAGAGCTCCGGCTGGCGGGAGTTGGAGGTGTTCAGGAACACGCCGTCCGAGAGGATGGGTGTGGTCTTTTCGGGCGTGAAATCCACATGCAGTTCCGCGGTTTTGCCGGGCTCAATAGGCGAAGAAGGAAGGATCAGCACCAGACCGTTGACCTGGCTGTGCCATCCGGTCAGGCGCAGGGGCTCCTTCCCGTTGTTCTTCAATGTCAGGGACTGGCGGGTTTTCCGGCTGATTTCCGCATCCTTGAACCAGAAATGTGCGGGAGTGAGCAGAATCTCGTCGATCACCTAGGCGGTGAATTCGATCACCACGCGCGGTTCATTGACGGCATTGGAGTTCACGGTCACACTCTTGTGCACCGTGCCGGAGAAACTGCGGGAGTTGAACGTTATGGCCAGCGTTCCCGTCTCGCCCGGACGGATTTCCTTGTTGGAGGCGATGGTGCCGGTGCAGCCGCACGACGCGTCTATGGACCCGAGCAGGAGAAGTTCGGTCCCCGTGTTTTTCAGCGTCAGGGTATGTTCGATCACCTCTCCGCGATAGATGGTGCCGAGGTCGAACTTCTTTTCACCGTATCCGATCTTCGGCTGGGCTCCTGCGGCTGCGGCGAGGAGAGAAAGAAGTGCGGCGGTCACACTGCGTGCGATCATGGTGATTTCCCTTCCCGTGTCCGGTCCGGCGCATTGAAGCACCCAGCGTGATGCGATAAATGCCGCCGCTGGATGTGGCCGCCACCAGTGTCCCCGAGTCGGCGTGCCAGGCGAGCGCCACGGGAGTGGCCGGCAGGGAACGCTCGGCCATAGGCTGCCAGCGTGTGCCACCCGATGAGGAGACGAATCCGCTCTGTCCGTTCACCATCGCCACGATGCTGCTCGGGGAAAGAGGGTCGGTGGCTATCACGACCATGTCCCGTGTTTCCCAGGGCGGTGTGTACCGGTTCCACTCCAGTCCCCCGTTGGTTGAGCGATAACAACCGCCCGCCGTGGTCCATGCGTAGCACAGAGAGGGATCCCGGTCGTCCAGCGTGATCATGCTGCACCGTGTCCTGCCCGAAGCCGAACCGTGTTTTCTCCCAGCTGATTCCGCCATCGCTGGTCAGGAGAACGCCTTGCGGACCTGCGGCGCCCAGGATGATTCCGGCGTTGGTCGGCCGGAAGGCAAAAGAAAGGACAGAAGGAGTTGTTCCGGTCGGACGCGCTTCACTCCATGTTTCACCTCTGTCGGTGGAGACGAACACTCCCGCCCGGGAGGAGGCCAGCATACGTGTCGGGAGCCAGGGATGGCTTATGAGGAATGTCGGAGTTGACCGGCAGTGACCGTGCGAAGGGCTGCCACGTTTCCCCTCCGTTGCTGCTCCTGAACGCCCCGGTCGAAGTGGAAACATAGGCTGTTCCCTGAACATGGCGGTCGAACGTGACGGAGACCACGTCGCCCCCGCTCAGTCCGCGGACGGGAATCCATGCCGATGAATCCGGCGAAAAGTGCAGGAGAATTGTTCCGGTGGCGGCGACAATGCGGCGCGTATGGGGATCAATCGCCAGACAGCTCGTCGTGATACCGCCGAGACCTGTTTCACGTCCCTGCCAGGTTTTTCCCTCATCCGGAGAATGGCGGAGTCCGATCCCGGGCCCGAAGGCATACCAGCTCTGCGGTGACGGATGGGCGGTACCACGGTGATGGATGTCGCGGGCAGCACCCGGTCATCCATGCGCCACCGTTCTCCAAAGTCCGTCGAGATGAGGATGCCTTCCTCTGTGCCCGCGATGACCGTGCGGGGTTTTGTCGGGTGCAGCGTGAGTGAATACACACAGCCGCCCGCGGTTGCCTGCCGCACGGGGCTCCAGGGGCCGCCGGCACGTCTGCGAGCGATAGAGGCTTCCCGCGTCCGTGCCGAAGAGGATGACGCTCTCCGTCATCAGGAGACAGCAGAAGGCGCATTGCTGCCGCACCGGTTGTGGAGGATCCCTCCGTTATGGATCGCCACTGTCTTCCGCCGTCTTCCGAGAGGAAAACGCCGCGTGATCCGGCAGCCGCCACCAGGCGGTCCGGTCTTCCCGCATCAATCGGCGATTGCCTGAACATCCGCTCCTGCGATGGCCCCGCCCGCCGAATCCGTGCACCGCCTGCCATGTTCGCGCCCCGATCGGTGGACCTGAAGATGCCCGTGCCCCCGGGAGCCGGCGAATACAAGAGCGGGCTTCCAGGGATCGATGGCAAGCGAAAGCACTCCCGGATGAGTCCCCGCGGGAGCCGCAATGCCCAGGTTTTTCCAGGAGCGGGCACTGTCAGCTGAAAAAAAAGGCCTGCGTCTGTTGCGGCGTACAGCAGTGAACCCGGTTCGGGTTCTTCAACGATCTGGTTGATGATGAACCCGGGGGCAGGGGAGGTTCGGCGCACCCATGTGCGCCCGCCGTTGCCGAGGAGAAGAGATCACCGTTGGTTAGTCCGGCGAACAGGAGCATGTCGCTGTTTGTCCGTGAGGGGAGGAGGGCGCTGACGTTGCGCGCGTACGGGCCGTTCAGGAATTCCCAGTGAGTCTCCCCAGCCGGGCGCGGACCGCAGGAAAGAGCTGAAAAGCGCGCTCAGCCCGGCACATGCGGACAACACGACCCATGGCGGCGAGGGCGGGAGGATCGTCCCATCGGGAACCGGGTGTTCATTGCATGTGTGCTAGACAAGTGCATCCCCGATCATCAGCGTCACACGGTCACCCGCGAATTTCAGGAGATCCCGTGCAACGGCCTTTCCTTCTTTTGATGCGAGCGCTGCGTCCATCGCCTTCCTGCTTTCAAAGCCCAACTCGACGACGAGACTGTACTTCGCCTCGCCCAGGGGGGCTCCGTCGATGCGCGTTACGGCCAGGTGGCGCAAGTCCTGCACCTGTTTCAGGAGCGGGACGAGCACGGTTTCCACATGCTGCGTGAAGTCTTCCGGCGATTCCGGCTTGAGAAACAGGGCATAGAGTTTCACCATAAACGTACACGTCTCCTACGCTGGGAAGTCCTGCGGAAATATAGCGACGTCACGAGGGAAAAGCAACACAACCGCCTTTTCTCTGATGGCGTTTTTTTGTACCTTGCAGTCATGCCCGCGCACGATTTTCCCCCGGATCTCTTCGCCGACCCGCGCAGCGGAGAGCGACATCTGCGCGCGGTCCATGAGCAATTCATCTCCTCGGGCAGCAGGTTTTCCCTCGAGGATTTCTCCCGCGTGTTCACGACGGCATTGCGTGCCAGTCCGGACCCGGATATGGCGCTCGCGAACTTCCTCCGCTATCTGGAAGTCACCGTAAGTCCCGCATCGCTGTGCACCGATCTGCTGCAGTATCCCCTGTTGCTGGATGTCCTGATGACCGTCTTCGGCAACTCGCGCTATTTTTCTGATATCCTGGTCCGTGATCCCTCCCTCTTCCGGTGGCTGACCGCCTCGGCGGTGCTGCATGAACCGGTGACCGCCCGCCCGCTGTCGGAGGAAATCGAGAGGATTCTCAGCGCATTTGGAGCTCCGGAGCGGCGGCTTGATGCCATCCGGAGAATGTTCCGGCGTGAGCTTCTGCGCATCGGTGTCCAGGATACGCTCGGGCTCGCCGATCTCCGGAGCGTGACGGGTCAGCTGTCGATTCTGGCGGATGCGGTGATTGATGCGGTGGTTCGCGTGGCCTTCGACCAGGTGAGCGAGAAGCTGGGGACTCTTCCGCAGACAGGCTTCGCCGTGATCGGCCTGGGCAAGCTCGGGGGGAATGAACTGAACTACAGTTCGGATGTGGATCTGCTGTTTGTGTACGGCGAAGAAGGAACATGTCCGGACGGCGGGCCGTCGTTTCACGAGTTTTTCAACGCGCTGGGGGAACGTATCGTGCAGCATCTGACCCGCAGCAGCAAACAGGGACATCTCTTCCGGGTGGATATGCGCCTGCGGCCGGAGTCCGGGGCAGGCCCGCTCGCCCGGTCGCTGGAGAGTCACCTCCTCTATTATGAGGCCCGCGGTGAACTCTGGGAACGGCAGATGTTGCTCAAGGCCCGTCCCGGTCGCGGGCGATCTGGCGTTGGGACGGCGATTCATCGCTTCCCTCGAACCGTTTGTCTATCCCCGCTCGTTCCTCGAACACCCTGCGGAATCCGTCGCGCGCATCAAAGCGAGGATCGAGACCTCACTCGGCGACGCCGCCAACGTGAAACTGATGGCGGGCGGCATCCGCGACATCGAGTTCATCGTCCAGACGCTCCAGCTGCTGAACGCGGGGAAGAACCCGTCGCTTCGCAGCGGGAACACCCTCCGGGGGCTGGAGCTCCTGGCCGACGGGGGCATTCTGCTTTCCCAGGAGGCGAAAGAGCTTGAACAGGCGTATGTCTTCTACCGGACGCTGGAACACCGGCTGCAGACGATGCACAACACACAGACGCACACACTTCCCAGGGACACGCATACCACCGGCCTGCTTGCCCGGCGTCTGGGGCTGCCTTCGGCGGCGGTGTTCGGCGAGGAGATGGTGAAACACCTCCGGAAGGTCCGGGCGGTCTTCTCGCGTGTGTTCACGGTGCCGCCGAATTCCTCCGCAGCAGACCTGGAAGCGGTCATCGATGGTGTGTCGCCCGGAGGAGGCAACGCAGCGCCTTCTGACGGACTACGGTTTCCGCGATGTGCGTCAGGCTTTCAAGAGCCTCCGGATGCTCGCGCTGGGAAGCACGCTGACCGGCGTGCGGGAAACCGATGCCCGGGAGCGGTCGGCATTCCGCAGTGTTGCCCTTCCGCTCTTCGATGAGCTTTCCGCGACGCCCGATCCCGATCTCACGCTCCACAGTCTGACGCTTATCGCGGGTGGACAGAAAATGCCCGGGGCGTTCTTTGCGGAGTTGCGCGATCAGCGCTTCCGCAAATTCATCCTGCAGATCTGCTCGCTCAGTCCGCGTTTCTCCCGTGCTCTCGCACTCCATCCGGAATTGCTGGAGGCGCTTGCCGGCGACATCGGGGCGCTCGAGCAGATGAACGCAGGCGGCCTGCCCGCGGCGGGGGATGTGCTCGAATTCAAGATGCAGCAGGAGCTCAGGACAGGAATCCGTCACCTTCTCGGTTTTTCCACCTTCGACGAAATGACGGCCGAACTTTCGGCAATCGCTGATTTTGTCGTCACCGGGATCTTTGACGGAATCCTGCCGGGAGGCGCCCGCCGCCCTCATCTCGCGCTTTTTGCAGCGGGGAAGTATGGATCGCGCGAGGCGACCCTGGATGCGGATCTGGATCTCTTTTTCGTGGCGGATGTCCGGGGGACCGCGCAGCGGGCGGCACTCGAAGCCCGTGCGGCGGAAATTGTGCGCACGCTCTCGATGGCTTCCGCGAAGGGCCGGCTCTATGAAGTGGACGTCCGCCTGCGCCCGGAGGGACGGAACGCGCCGCTGGTGGCGGACCGGAGCGCATACGGAAAATACCTGCGCGAGCGTGCATCGCTGTGGGAACGGCAGATGCTGACGCGTCTGCGCTTTGTCTGCGGCGACCCGGCGATCGGCCGGGCGGTGCTGGATGAGGCGGGCCGGTTCATCCGGGAGACCCCCCTTCCTCCCGATTGGTCCGGAAGCATCGTGGCGATGCGCCGGAAAATGGAATCACGAACCCGCACCCGCGGCGAGGCTATCGTGGATCTGAAGCTGGGGCCCGGCGGTATGGCCGACATCGAGTTCCTCGCCCAGATGTGTGTTCTGAAGCCGGGCTGCATCGCTCCGCCCTACCGCAGCGCTACCGTCCTGAGTGTGCTCGCGGCGGCCGGAAGCGGGGTGTTGACACCGGAGGAGTTGACCCGTCTGCAGGATGCATACCGCATGTACCGGAGACTCGAATGGCTCCTGCGCGTAACCCTCGACGAGCGGGGGGCCTTCCTGCCCGTCGGCAGGAATCTCGAAACGCTCGCCCGGTGCTACGGGCGCACCGGCGGGCGCGATCTGGCGGACCTTGTCGGGCGTACAATGCGTGAGGTGCGCGCCGTCTTCCTCCGGGGTGCCGCGCGTCTGGCGGAGGGGGGGAACGCATGAGCGGCGGGCACCGGCTCTCCCTGTTTGAGCGTCCACACCTGCTTGCGCCGGCGGTCGCCGGGATCTGCCTGGTGGTATACCTCCTGACCATTTCGCCGACGGTCGGGTTTATCGATAGCGGTGAGCTGGCGGCTGTGGCGTGTACTCTGGGTGTGGCCCACCCGACCGGTTATCCGCTGTTCACGCTGCTCGGACGTCTCTTCGTCATGATCCCCCTGCCATGGGAAGAGATCGTCCGGTTGAACCTGATGGCCGCCCTGTTGTGCGCGGCAAGCGTCTTCGTCTTTTTTCATCTCTCCCGGGTTCTCCTTGAACCTGTGGTGCGCCGCTTCGGCGTTTCCCCGCCGCTCGGCCTCGGCGCCGCGGGGGGAGCGAGTCTGCTGATGGGGTTTTCCCGGACATGGTGGTCTCAAGCGGTGTCGGCGGAGGTCTACGGGCTCCACATGCTTCTTGTGACAACCACGCTTCTCGTTTTTCTTCGTGCGGTGGATGACCGGCGCGAAGCCCTCTGGTACGCCGGAGCCTTCCTGCTCGGACTCGGCTTCACGAATCACATGACCACAATACTGCTGGTTCCCGGGCTTGCCTACCTCTATTTTTCGCGCTTCGGATTCCGTCCCTCCTCCCGGAACCGTCTCCTCCGGATGCTTCCGGTCTTTCTCCTCGGGATCTCTCTTTATATATACCTCCCGTTGCGTGCGGCGGTCCCGCCTTCGCTCAACTGGGGGGACCCTTCCACGCTTGAGCGTCTTTTCTGGCACCTGCGCGGAAAGCAATACAGCGTCTGGATCTTCTCCTCCGCGGAAGCGACCGGCCGGCAGCTGACCCATTTTCTCACTTCGCTTCCCGCAGAATTCGCCTATCTTGGCCTGATTGCCGCGCTTGCCGGCCTGGTCGTGCTCTGGCGTGCCTCCCGGAGATGGGCGGTTGCCACGCTTCTCTTCTTCGCCGTGTGCGTCCTGTATGCGGTGAATTATGACATCCAGGACATCGACTCCTACTTCCTGCTCGCGTATATGATGATCGCTCTATGGGGAGGATGCGGGTTGCTGGCTGCGGGGCACTGGTGGATTCGCGTGTGGGGGTGGGGCCGGACACCTGTGGCCGTGCTCCTTCTCCTGTCGGGGCTTCTCCCTCTCGGAGTGCATTATGGGGACGTCGATCAGAGCCAGAACAGGCTGGTCGAGGACTACACGCACAACGTGTTTCTTTCGCTGGCACCGAACGCACTGGTGTTTTCCTATCAGTGGGACTACTGGGTTTCCGCCTCGTACTACTACCAGAACGTCAGGTCTGTTCGCCGGGACGTTTGTGTGGTTGACAAGGAGTTGTTGCGCAGGTCCTGGTACCTGCGTGAGCTGGAGGTGCAGAAGCCGTGGTTGATCCATGCCTCACAGGGGGAGGTGGATGCCTTCCGGCGGGAGCTGGAGAAGTTCGAGAAGGGTACGCCCTATAACCCGGAGGTGATCCAGGCGAGGTTCGTTGAAATGATCACGAGTTTTGTGAACAGGAGCAGGCTGTCCCGGCCGGTTTACGTAACGGGCGAAATAGAGGCTGAATTCACGCAGGGGTATCAGCGGGTTCCGGAAGGGCTGGCGTTCCGCCTCGAGCCTGACACGCTGTTTCACGAGCCCAGAATGCCGGACCTGGTCATGAGGCCGCTGGAGCGAAAGGGAAGATTGGAGGATATGGTCCGGCGGCTGTATGCCGAGGCCTTTTTTGCCCACGGGGAGTACCTGCTGCGGGCGGGGCAGGTGGAAAAGGCCCGGAAAGCCTACCGATCGGGGGTCTTCTACGATCCTGCGTTTCCAGCTGCAAAGGCCCGTTTGAGCATGCTGGGGGGATAAAAGTGCGCTTTTTCTGATTGTCAAGAAATTTCTTCTTGATTATTTGTAGGGATTTCTTATATTACTTTGCTTAGCTGTCAGAGATCCCCCATAGCCGCGGCAACCGAGTGGCCGTGTCGAAAGGGATTTTTGTCTGCTGGCGTAGCTCAATTGGTAGAGCAGCTGATTTGTAATCAGCAGGTTGAGGGTTCGAGTCCCCCCGCCAGCTCCATGATCAGCTTCCCCGCCGACGCGGGGTGTGAACCCGGGTGGCGGACGATCTTTGACGTGCGGGCAGGTAGCGAAGCGGTCAAACGCAACAGACTGTAAATCTGTCGGCTCCGGCCTTCGGAGGTTCGATTCCTCCCCTGCCCACTCAACAGTTGATGCGGGAGTAACTCAGTTGGTAGAGTCACAGCCTTCCAAGCTGTTGGTCGCGGGTTCGAGTCCCGTCTCCCGCTCAGAACTGAGCATACATTGCTCTGCTTGCGTAGCTCAGTTGGTAGAGCACTTCCTTGGTAAGGAAGAGGTCACCGGTTCAATCCCGGTCGCAAGCTCAGGATCGTACCCTCACACATAGCCAGTAAAGAGGCGCGTCATGAGAGACATTATCACCCTCGAGTGCACCGAATGCAAACGGCGCAACTACTCGACGACGAAGAACAAGAAGAAGCAGACCGGACGCGTCGAGTACAAGAAATACTGCCGCTTCTGCGGGAAGCACCGGACCCACAAAGAGACGCGCTGATCTGAGATACGCCGGCGGATGGCCGCCGCTGCTGCCGCGCGCCGGTGCCACACGTCAGTAGCTCAATTGGCTAGAGCAGCGGTCTCCAAAACCGCAGGTTGGGGGTTCGAGTCCCTCCTGACGTGCAACGACCGGTTGACAATAGACGGTTGACGATGGGCAATGGATAAGAGAAGGACGGAGACCCATGAAAGATAAAATCATCAACTTCTTCACCGACGTGGTGAAGGAGATGAATAAGGTGACGTGGCCGAAGAAAGACGACTTACGCGACTCCACGGTGATCGTGCTGGTGGTGTGTTTGTTGATCGCCGGGTTCGTCTATGTCGTGGACACCGCCGTCAGTGTTCTGCTGCAGCAGATTCTTTAAGGAGGCTCTGAGGTGAGCGCGACGGATAAGCGGTGGTACGTTGTCCGGACCTATTCGGGCCACGAGAACAAAGTGAAAGCCTACCTCGAAAACGAGGTCAACCAGGCGGGCCTGGGGGAGCGCATCTCTTCCGTCATTGTTCCGTCCGAAAAAGTCTTCGAGGTGAAGGATGGCAAGAAGAAGAGCAAGACCCGCACCTTCTTCCCGGGGTACATCCTCGTGGAGGCCGTGCTGGACAAGGCGACGCAGCACCTGATTCTGAACACGCCGTCGGTGATCAGTTTTGTCGGGCCCAAGAATGCGCCGGCACCGCTGCAGCCGTCGGAAGTGCGGCGGCTGATCGGCAAAATCGAAGAGCGGAAAGACGTCGAGGTGATTGAAGTCCCGTTCCGTCTCGGCGAAGCCGTGAAGGTGATCGACGGCCCGTTCAACAATTTCAGCGGGTTCGTGCAGGAAGTGAACGAAGAGAAGATGAAGGTCAAGGTGATGGTCTCCATTTTCGGGCGCAAGACCCCGGTGGAGCTGGACTTCAGCCAGGTGGAACTCGAAAAATAGTGTTTGTGAGAACAGCGGAGAGTCATAGCACATGAAAAAGATAGTCGGGTACGTCAAGCTCCAGATTCCCGCCGGACAGGCAAATCCTGCACCCCCGGTCGGGCCGGCCCTCGGTCAGAAGGGGGTCAACATCATGGAGTTCTGCAAACAGTTTAATGCGCGGACACAGGCTCAGGCCGGGCTGATTATTCCGGTGGTGATCACGGTGTTTTCGGACAAGTCCTTCACGTTCATCACCAAAACCCCTCCTGCGGCGGTCCTGCTGGCAAAGGCCGCCAAAGTGGAAAAAGGATCCGCCGAGCCGAACCGGACGAAAGTCGGGAAGGTGACCCGCAAGCAGGTGCGGGAGATTGCACAGCTGAAGATGCCCGATCTGAACGCCGCCGACATTACCTCGGCCATGAGCATGGTTGCCGGGACCGCCCGGAGCATGGGATTGACCGTCGTCGAAGAGTAGCGCTCCGGCGCTGCCGTGGGAGTCCCGCGGGGGCGGGACGATCGCACCACACAATAACCAGGGAACCGTACAGATGAAACTCAGCAAGCGTTTGAAGGCCGCCACCGCGCTGGTGGACCGGTCGAAAGTGCACACGATTGAAGAAGCCGTGCGGCAGGTGAAGAAGACCGCAACGGCGAAGTTTGTGGAATCCGTCGACCTCGCCGTGCGTCTCGGCGTCGATCCGAAGAAAGCCGACCAGGCGGTACGCGGCACGGTGGCGCTTCCGCACGGCATCGGGAAGGAAGTGCGCGTGCTTGTCATGGCGCGCCCCCCGAGGGATGAAGAGGCGCGGGCGGCCGGCGCCGACCATGCCGGTCTCGCGGAATATGTCGCAAAGATCCAGGGCGGGTGGGCGGACATTGATGTCATCATCGCCACGCCTGACGTCATGGGTGAAGTAGGCAAGCTGGGCAAGATCCTCGGTCCCCGCGGCCTCATGCCCAACCCCAAGAGCGGCACGGTGACGGCGGACGTCGCCAAAGCCGTGAAGGAAGTCAAGGCCGGCAAGATCGAATTCCGGGTGGACAAGGCCGGGATCCTGCATGCCAGCGTCGGCAAAGCGAACTTCGAAGAGAAGATGCTGGTCGAAAACATCCACGCCTTCTTGAACGCCGTTGTACGTTTGAAACCGGCGACAGCCAAAGGGACCTACGTGAAGAGTATTCACCTCTCGAGCACGATGGGTCCGGGTGTGCAGATCGACCGCGCGCATCTTGCCGCGCATCAATAACGACTGTTACGCACTCATAGTACCACCAGGAAACGTTGATTGCCCGGCTTTCGCCTTATCCCCGCCGGACGGCGGGCAGGCGGTGGACCGGGGCTTCTCTCTCGGCGTGACCCATACCTCCCGTGAGGTAGGAAGGATTGAATGAAACGAACGGAAAAAGAGCAGATCATCGGCGAGGTGGCTGAAGTTGTGGGCCGGTCGCGCGGACTGTTCTTCACTGACTTTGGCGGCTTGACGGTGGAACAGGCGACCGATCTCCGGCGCGAGTTCCGCAAGTCGGGCGTCGAATACCGGGTCGTGAAGAATACGCTCATCCGGAAAGCGCTGGAGCGTGTCGGGGGCTATGACACGCGTTCTCGACAGGCTTGCAGGGCCGACCGGCGTGGCGTTCGCGTTTGAGGATCCGGTTGCACCCGCCAAGATCATCCAGAAGTTCGCGGAGAAGCACAAGAAGCTCTCCCTGAAAGCCTGTGTGATCGAGCATCAGGTGTACGACGGCTCGCGGCTGGACGAAATCGCAAGGATCCCGACGCGGCTGGAACTCATCGCCGCCATGCTCGGCAGCCTCGAGGCCCCGATCGCCGGCATACCCGGGACGGTCGCTGCGGTGCTGCGCGAGCTGGTCAGTGTCATCGATGAAGTCGGAAAGAAAAAGGCCGCCTGAGGGCGCCACCACCAGAACGGAAAACACGTTACCCAAGGAGAGGAACCCATGTCCGCAGTCCAGGAAATTGTCGAAAAGATTGAAAAGCTGACCCTGCTCGAAGCCGTGGAGTTGAAGAAGGCTCTGGAGGAGAAGTTCGGCGTCACCGCAGCAGCCCCGATGATGATGGGTGCGGCGATGCCCGCCGCCGCGGCCGCAGCGGCCGTCGAAGAGAAGACCGAGTTCACCGTGCTGCTCAAGGCCGCCGGTGCACAGAAGATCAACGTGATCAAGGTTGTCCGTGCCGCCACCGGCCTGGGCCTGAAGGAAGCGAAGGACCTGGTGGACGGCGCGCCGAAGGCGGTCAAGGAAGTCCATCTCCAAGGACGACGCGGAGAAGCTCAAGAAGGAGCTGGAAGAAGCCGGCGCCACGGTCGAGCTGAAGTAAGACGGTTTCCGCAGGGGCTGATCGGGTCGCCCGCCCACGGGAAACCGGGGGCCGCGCCGCCGATCAGCCCCGGCGTGCTGTACCACCGCCCGGATGAACGCGGAACACCGCGTTTTACCGTCCCCTGGCAGGCCACGACTCGGTGGCTTGTCCTGTTGTTACAGACCGGGTGCGACGCACCCGCGGGTGGTTCCACCAACACTGGAGAGGAGTTGGGCTCTTGAAGACCCAGACGAGCAAGCGCACGACGTTCGGCAAAATTCCGGAGATCATCGACGCACCCGATCTTCTGAATATCCAGCTCGAGTCGTGGGAGAGCTTCCTGCAGGCCGATATCGCCCCGTCACGCCGCAAGAACAGGGGCCTGCAGGCGGTGTTTAAAATGAATTTTCCCGTTACCGACGCACGCGAGAACTTTCTGCTCGAGTTCGTCGAGTACTACGTCGAAAAGCCGAAGTACTCCGTCGCGGAATGCGTGGAACGCGGCCTCACCTATGCCGTTCCCGTCAAGGCCAAACTCCGTTTGTCCCAGAAGGCGGAAGACGGCAAGAGCTTCATCAACACCATCGAGCAGGACGTGTACCTCGGCAACCTTCCCACCATGACGGGGAAGGGAACGTACATCATCAACGGCGCCGAGCGCGTCGTGGTGAGCCAGCTGCACCGTTCGCCGGGCGTCTTCTTCAGCGAATCGATTCACCCCAACGGCACGCCGATCTATTCCGCGCGCATCATTCCGTTCCGCGGCTCGTGGGTGGAGTTCACGACGGACATCAACAATGTGATGTACGCCTACATCGACCGGAAGAAGAAGTTCCCCGTCACCACCCTCCTGCGCGCCCTCGGGTACACTTCGGATGACGAAATCCTCCAGCTGTTCAACCTCGTCGAGGAAGTGGATGTCGCCAAGGTCGATCTCAAGACCTTCGAAGGGCGCATCATCTGCAGCGATGTCGTGGACAGGAAAACGGGGGAGATCTTCATCAACAAGGACGCCGTGCTCACCGAAGAGCACATCAAGCGCATCAAGAAGACCGGCGTCAAGAAACTCCGCCTTCTCGTGCAGCAGGGCACCGAAGAGTCCGTGATCGCCAAGACGATCTCCAAGGACATCGTCCGCTCGGAAGAGGATGCCCTGACCGCCATCTACAAGCAGCTCCGCTCCGGCGATGCGCCCGATCTGGAGACCGCCAAGACCCTGATCGACCGCCTCTTCTTCAACGAAAAGCGGTACGACCTCGGTGATGTCGGGCGGTACCGGATCAACAGCAAGCTCGGCCTGGACACGCCGCCGAACACCACGACCCTGACCAAGCAGGACATCGTGGCGATCATCAACTACCTGATCGAACTGCAGCAGAAGAAGCGCTCGGTGGACGACATCGATCACCTCGGCAACCGCCGCGTGCGCACGGTGGGCGAGCAGATCGCGCAGCAGTTCAACATCGGTCTCGCGCGCATGGCGCGCACCATCCGCGAACGGATGAATGTGCGCGACAGCGAGAATCTGACGCCGCAGGACATGGTGAATGCGCGCACGATCAGCAGCGTCATCAACGCCTTCTTCGGCACCAACCCGCTGTCGCAGTTCATGGACCAGACCAACCCGCTGGCCGAGCTGACGAACAAGCGCCGCATGTCGGCCCTCGGGCCGGGCGGTCTGACGCGCGAACGCGCCGGGTTCGAAGTCCGCGACGTGCACTACACCCACTACGGCCGCCTCTGTCCCGATCGAGACGCCGGAAGGGCCGAACATCGGTTTGATCTCCTCGCTCTGCATTCACGCGCGCGTGAACGAGTTCGGGTTCATCGAGACGCCGTACCGGCGTGTCAAGAACGGCCGCGTGCTGGACGATATCGAGTTTCTCACGGCCGAACAGGAAGACGATCTCACGATCGCCCAGGCGAATGCGCCGCTCGATGCGCGCGGAACATTCCAGAACGACCGCGTCAAGTCGCGCTACCAGAGCGACTTCCCCGTGGTGAAGCCGGACGAAGTGCAGTACATGGACGTCGCGCCGAACCAGATTGTGAGCGCGGCGGCCGCGCTGATTCCCTTCCTCGAGCACGACGACGCCAACCGCGCGCTCATGGGTTCCAACATGCAGCGCCAGGCGGTCCCCCTGCTCCGGCCGGAGGCGCCGCTGGTCGGGACGGGCCTGGAAGAGAAGATCGCCCGTGATGCCCGTGCGCTGATCGTCGCGGAACGGAACGGCGCGGTGACCTACGTCGATGCCGACCGGATCGTGGTGCGAATACGACATCGACGAAAACAGCACCGAAGCCCTGATCTCGTTCGAAGACAAGCGGCGGGTGGAGTATCCGCTCACCAAGTTCTTCCGGACGAACCAGGATACCTGCATCAACCAGCGCGCCGTGGTGAAACCCGGCGATCGCGTGCGCAAGGGCGATGTGCTCGCCGACGGCGCGGCGACCGACGGCGGCGAACTGGCCCTGGGCCGCAATGTGGTGGTGGCGTTCATGCCGTGGAACGGGTACAACTTTGAAGACGCCATCATCGTCAGCGAACGGGTCGTGTCCCAGGATGTCTTCACCTCGATCCACATCGAGGAGTTCGAACTCCAGGTGCGCGACACGAAACGCGGCGAAGAAGAGCTGACCCGGGAAATCCCGAACGTGAGCGAAGACGCCACGAAGGACCTGGACGAAAACGGCATCGTCCGCATCGGCGCGGAAGTGGTGGAAGGGGACATCCTCATCGGGAAGATCACCCCGAAAGGGGAATCGGATCCGACGCCCGAGGAGAAGCTGCTGAAGGCCATCTTCGGCGAGAAGGCGGGCGATGTCAAAGATGCGTCGCTGAAAGCGCCCCCGGGCATGAAGGGCGTGGTGATCAACACGAAGCTCTTCAGCCGCAAGAAGAAGGACGCCGAGTCCAAGAAAGAGGACAAACGGCGGAGCGATGCGCTCGACCGCCAGCGCCGGAAAATCCTCGTCGACCTGCGCGAGCGCCTGGCCCGCAAGCTGGGTATCGTGCTCGCAGACGAAAAATCGATCGGCGTGCGCGATACGGACGGCAACATGGCCTTCCGGAGCGGGACCGTGTTCAAGGCGGACACCTTCGCCGGGTACGACGACATCGAGAAGCTCGACCCTTCGAAGGAGTGGGTCGAGGACAAGAAGAAGAACACCATCATCGGGAAGATCTTCGCCAACTACTTCGACAAGCTGGAAGGCATCGAAGAAGAGTTCCGGCACGAGAAGAACAAGATCCAGCTGGGGGACGAACTCCCGCCCGGCGTGGTGCAGCTGGCCAAGGTGTACGTTGCGAAGAAGCGCAAGCTGTCCGTGGGCGACAAGATGGCGGGCCGTCACGGGAACAAGGGCGTCGTCTCCCGGGTCGTTCCGGCGGCGGACATGCCGTTCCTGCCGGATGGGACCCCGGTGGACATCGTGCTGAATCCGCTGGGTGTGCCGTCGCGTATGAACCTGGGACAGCTGTTCGAAACCGCACTCGGCTGGGCCGGACAGGTGCTGGGCGTCAAGTACAGCTCGCCGATTTTCGACGGAGCAACCTGGGAAGACGTGCAGGCCGAACTCCAGAAGGCCTCGCTGAACACCAACTCGCGGTCCGTGCTGTATGACGGCCGGACGGGCGAGAAGTTCGACCAGGAAGTCACCGTCGGTGTCATTTATATGTTGAAGCTGTCCCATCTGGTGGACGACAAGATTCACGCGCGTTCCATCGGACCCTATTCGCTGATCACGCAGCAGCCGCTGGGCGGCAAAGCCCAGTTCGGCGGCCAGCGGTTCGGCGAAATGGAAGTGTGGGCGCTGGAAGCATACGGCGCCGCGCATGTGCTGCAGGAAATACTCACCGTGAAGAGCGACGACGTTTCCGGCCGCGCAAAAGTGTATGAGGCCGTCGTCAAAGGGGACAATCTGCCCGAGTCCAACGTCCCCGAGTCGTTCAACGTGTTGATCCGGGAGTTGATGGGCCTGGGTCTCGATGTGAAACTGGAATAGCAGACCACCGCCTCAAGGAGGGCAACAGCATTGCTTCGTCACGAGAGAGAAGCGCGCAAGAGTTTCTCCAGGATCGTCATCAGCCTGGCCTCGTCGGATATGATCCTGGCGCGGTCGCACGGCGAGGTGACCAAGCCGGAGACGATCAACTACCGGTCGTTCCGCCCCGAGAAGGATGGTCTTTTCTGTGAGAAGATCTTCGGGCCGGTCCGCGATTGGGAATGCCATTGCGGGAAGTACAAACGCATCCGCTATCGCGGCATCATCTGCGACCGGTGCGGGGTGGAAGTCACCCAGAAAAGCGTCCGCCGCGAACGGATGGGGCATATCGCCCTTGCCGTGCCGGTGGTCCATATCTGGTACTTCCGCTCGCTTCCCGTCCAAGATCGGCTACATCCTCGGGATGACCACCAAGGATCTCGAGAAGATCATCTACTACGAGTCCTATGTCGTGGTGAATCCGGGCACGACCGGTCTGCAGCGGAAGGACCTGATCTCCGAAGAGCAGTACTTCGAGATCCTGTCGACGCTGCCGGAGAACAACGACGATCTTGAACTCACCGACAAACGCCGGTTTGTTGCGGCAGATCGGCGGGGATGCGGTGAAGAGCCTGCTGAAGCAGGTCGATATTGAAACGCTGGCCGCGGAGCTGCGCGCACAGATCCGCGAAGAAACCTCCGTGCAGAAGAAACAGGAGGCGCTCAAGCGCCTGCGCGTCGTGGAGGCGTTCCGCGAGCGGGAAGGGTCGGTGCTGAACAAGCCCGAGTGGATGGTGCTCGACATCATCCCCGTGATACCGCCCGAATTGCGCCCGCTGGTGCCGCTCGAAGGGCGGACGTTTTGCGACGTCCGACCTGAACGATCTGTACCGCCGGGTGATCATCCGCAACAACCGGTTGAAGCGGCTGATCGACATCAAGGCGCCCGACGTCATTCTCCGCAACGAGAAGCGGATGCTGCAGGAGGCCGTCGACTCGCTGTTCGACAACTCCCGCCGCATCAACGCCGTCCGGAGCGACAACAACCGCGCGCTGAAATCCCTCTCCGATATGCTCAAGGGCAAGCAGGGGCGTTTCCGCCAGAACCTGCTCGGCAAGCGCGTCGATTATTCCGGCCGTTCGGTGATCGTGGTCGGGCCGGAACTGAAGCTGCACGAATGCGGTCTCCCGAAGGACATGGCGGTGGAGCTGTTCAAACCGTTCATCATCCGCAAGCTCATCGAACGCGGGGTGGTGAAGACGGTGAAGAGCGCCAAGAAGATGGTGGACAAGAAGGGTCCCGAGGTCTGGGAGATTCTCGAACACATTATCGACGGGCATCCGGTGCTGCTGAACCGCGCCCCGACGCTGCACCGTCTCGGTATCCAGGCGTTCCAGCCGGTGCTTGTGGAAGGGAAAGCCATCCGGATACATCCGATGGTGTGCACGGCGTTCAACGCCGACTTCGACGGCGACCAGATGGCGGTGCACGTGCCGCTGTCGTTCGACGCCCAGCTCGAAGCGCGCATCCTCATGCTCTCGAGCCACAACATCCTGTCGCCGGCCAGCGGCGCGCCTATCGTGACGCCCACGCAGGACCAGGTGCTGGGCTGCTACTACCTGACCAAGTCGCGCAACGGCGACACGGGTGAAGGGCTGCAGTTCGCCTCCACCGACGAAGTGATTATCGCCTACAACCACGGAAGGTGGGTCTCCACGCGCGCATCAGCGTGCGGATCGACGGAAAGATGGTGGAGACCACGACCGGCCGCGTCATGTTCAACCAGATCGTCCCGCACGAAGTGGGGTATTTCAACGAGCTGCTGAACAAGAAGCGGCTCGTGCAGATCATTGCCACGTCCTTCCGCCGTGTGGGCAACCTGAAGACCGCGGAGTTTCTCGATCAGCTCAAGGACATCGGGTTCCGCTACGCCACCCAGGGCGGCCTCTCGGTCGGCATCGACGACGTGGTGATTCCCAAGGAAAAAGACGAGATCATCAACAAGGCGCAGAAGAGCGTCGACGAAGTGGACAGCCAGTATGCGCGGGGCTTCATCACGCGCGGCGAGCGGTACAACAAGGTGATCGACATCTGGACGCGGGCGACGAGCCGCGTGGCGGACCGGCTGTTCGAGTCGCTGTCCCAGTCGCGCGAGGGGTTCAACTCGCTCTATATGATGGTCGACTCCGGCGCGCGCGGTTCGAAGGAGCAGGTGCGTCAGCTGGCCGGCATGCGCGGCCTGATGGCCAAACCGCAGAAGTCCCTCTCCGGCGCCACCGGCGAGCTGATCGAAAACCCCATCATCGCGAATTTCCGTGAAGGGCTTTCGATCCTCGAGTACTTCATCTCCACGCACGGCGCCCGCAAGGGTCTTGCCGATACGGCCCTGAAGACCGCCGATGCGGGGTATCTCACGCGCCGTCTGGTGGACGTGGCGCAGGATGCGATCATTGCGATGCACGACTGCGGGACCATCCGCGGCGTGGTGACCGGTGCCCTGAAGGAAGGGGAGGATGTGAAGGAGCCGCTGTACGAACGTATCCTCGGCCGCGTGGCGGTGCATGACGTGATCGACCCGATGACGGGCGAAGATCATCGTGCCGGCCGGCGAGATGATCGACGAGGAGACGTGCGGACCGTATTGCCGAAACATCGATCGAAACCGTGGAAATCCGTTCCGTGCTGACCTGCGAAGCGAAGCGCGGCATCTGCGCGCTCTGCTACGGACGCAACCTCACGACCGGCAAGCTGATTCAGCCGGGCGAGACGGTCGGCATTATCGCCGCGCAGTCCATCGGCGAACCGGGCACGCAGCTGACCCTCCGGACCTTCCACACCGGCGGTACCGCCAGCCTCATCGAATCGCAGTCGCGCATCCAGTCCAAGTTCGACGGCAAGCTGAAGTACGAAGGCATCAAGCTGATCGAAGTGGAGGAGGAAACCGGGACGCGCATGCTGGTGCTCGGCCGCAGCGGTATGGTGAATGTGCTGGATCAGGACAACCGCGTGCTGACGAAGTACGATGTTCCCTACGGCGCGACCATGCTTGTCGCCGACGGCGAAGCACGTGGCAAAGGGCGAGATCATCTACGAATGGGATCCGTACAGTGCGGTCATCATTTCCGAACACGCCGGGCAGGTCCGCTATCAGGATCTGAAGGAGAATCGTCACGTACCGGGAAATCGACGACGAGCAGACGGGCCACATTCAGAAGGTGGTGATCGACTCGCGCGACCGGACGCTGGTGCCCGAGCGTGGTCATCACACGACAAGAAGGGGCACAAGATCGGGAGCTATATCGTCCCCACCCGCGCCCATCTGGCGGTGAATGACGGCCAGGAGATTGTCGCCGGCACGATCCTCGTGCGTATTCCCCGCGACATCGGCAAGACCCGCGATATCACCGGCGGTTTGCCGCGCGTGACGGAGCTGTTCGAGGCGCGCAGTCCGGCGGACCCGGCGGTGGTGTCGGAGATCGACGGGGTGGTGAGCTTCGGCGCGCAGAAACGCGGCGCGCGTGAAGTGATCGTCACCAGCCACGACGGCAAGGACATCCGGAAGTATCCCATTTCGCTCGGCAAGCACGTGCTCGTGCAGAACAACGATGTGGTGCGCGCGGGCGAGCGGTTGTCCGACGGTGCCATTGATCCGCACGATGTGCTGCGCATCAAGGGTGTGGGCGCGGTGCAGGAGTACCTGGTGAATGAAATCCAGGAAGTCTACCGCATCCAGGGCGTGAAGATCAACGACAAGCATATCGAGATCATCGTCCGCCAGATGATGCAGAAGCTGCGCATCGTGGAGTCGGGGGATACGAAGTTCCTCGAAGGCGACTACATCGACAAGCTGATCTTCGAAGAAGAGAACGAAGGCCTGCGCGACAAGGTCTACGTGGCGAACAAGGGCGACTCGTCCAAGGTGAAGAACGGCCAGCTGATCGTGAAGAAGAAGGTGCGCGAGATCAACGCCGACCTGAAGAAGCGCGCGAAGAAGGTGGTCGAGGTGCGCGACGCCGAGCCGGCCACATCGGAACCGGTGCTGCTCGGGATTACCTCCGCGGCGCTTTCGACGGACAGCTTCATTTCGGCCGCCTCGTTCCAGGAGACGACGAAGGTCCTCACCGACGCGGCGATTGAAGGCAAAGTGGACATGCTCCTGGGTCTGAAAGAAAACGTGATCATGGGCCATCTGATCCCTGCGGGCACGGGGCTGAAGCACTTCAAGGACATGATCGTGGCGCCCCCCGGAGGGCCGTTGGGGGCGGAGGAACTTGCGGCGGCGGCAACGGCGGAAGAGCCGCCGGCAAGGGTGAGGACCAGGGAACGGATAGTGAGTTCTTGACATTTTCAGTTCAGTTTCGTATCTTGTAAAGCTGTCTTTATACATCCCGCAAACGCTTTCTCACGGAGCATACGTGCCGACCATCAACCAGCTCGTGCGCAAAAGTCGCAGGGCAGTGACGTACAAGAGCAAAGCCCCGGCCATGTCGGGCAACCCCCAGAAACGGGGGGTCTGCACCCGTGTCTACACGACGACGCCGAAGAAACCGAATTCGGCCCTCCGGAAAGTTGCGCGCGTGCGCCTCACCCACGGCATGGAAGTGACCGCCTATATTCCGGGCGAAGGTCATAATCTCCAGGAACACTCGATCGTCATGATCCGCGGTGGAAGGGTCAAAGACCTTCCGGGCGTCCGGTATCATATCATCCGCGGTACACTGGATACGGCGGGCGTTGCGGAGCGCAAGCAGGGACGGTCAAAATATGGCGCCAAAAAAGCCAAAAAGCAGTAATCACACCCAGGTCAGGCAGTGAGAAAGAAACGCGCATCCTCCCGACTCCGGACTCCCGATCCCAAGTACAACGACGTACTGGTGTCGGAGTTCATCAACAATATCATGAAGGGCGGCAAGAAACACCTTGCGCGCCGCATCCTGTATGATGCCTTTTCGATCATCGAGGAACGGACGAAGTCGACCGGCCTCGAGGTCTTCAAGAAGGCCATGTCGAATGCCCGTCCGGTTCTGGAAGTGAAAGCCCGCCGGGTCGGCGGCGCCACCTACCAGGTCCCGACGGAAGTCCGGTCGGGCCGCAGCGTTGCGCTGGCCATCCGCTGGCTGTCCGGGTACGCGGGCGATCGCAAAGAGCGTTCCATGGCCCATAAGCTCGCGTCGGAGTTTATCGCCGCGTCCAACGGCGAAGGAAACGCGATCAAGAAGAAAGAAGATACGCACAAAATGGCCGAAGCCAACAAGGCTTTTGCCCACTTTAAGTGGTGAGGGGGAATGCCGCGACAATTTCCGCTTGAGCGGACGCGAAATATCGGCATCAGCGCGCACATTGATGCAGGAAAAACAACCACCACGGAACGGATCCTCTTCTATACGGGGGTTCTGCACCGGATGGGAGAAGTCCATGACGGCGCGGCAACCATGGACTGGATGGAGCAGGAAAAAGAGCGCGGCATCACGATCACCTCCGCGGCGACGACCTGTTTCTGGGACGATCACCGGATCAACATTATCGACACCCCCGGGCACGTGGACTTCACCGCCGAGGTGGAGCGGTCGCTCCGGGTGCTGGATGGCGCCGTCGCCCTGTTCTGCGCCGTGGGCGGCGTCGAACCCCAGTCCGAAACGGTCTGGCGGCAGATGGACAAATACGGCGTCCCGCGTATCGCGTTCGTCAACAAGATGGACCGTGTGGGCGCGGATTTTCTGAATGTGGTGCAGATGATGAAAGACCGGCTCGGCGCCAACGCGGTGCCCATACAGCTGCCGGTCGGCGAAGGAGACCTCTTTGCCGGCATCATCGACCTGGTGAAAATGAAGGCCATGATGTACCGGGAATCCTCCCTCGGGGTCGAGTGGGACGAGATTGACATCCCGCACGACATGATGGGCCGGGCGCAGGCCTACCGCACCAAGATGCTCGAAGCCGTCTCCGACGAGGACGACACCCTGCTCGAAAAATACCTCGAGGGGAAAGAGATCACGCCGGAAGAGATCATGGTGGTGCTGCGCCGTGCATCCCTCAAGGTCAGCATCATTCCCGTGCTGTGCGGCTCTTCCTTCAAGAACAAGGGCGTGCAGGCGCTGCTGGATTCCGTGATCGATTATCTCCCGTCGCCGCTGGACCTGAACGATGCGACGGTGGTGGGGCATCACGTGAACATGACGGACAAAGTCGAACGGCGGGTGAGCGACAAGGAAAAATTCAGCGCGCTCGCCTTCAAGATCATGACCGATCCGTTTGTGGGAAAGCTGACCTACTTCCGGGTGTATTCGGGATCCCTCAAGTCGGGGTCGTATGTGTATAATCCGATCAGCGACAAGAAAGAGCGGATCAGCCGTATTCTTCGCATGCATGCCAATACGCGCGAGGACGTGGATGAGGCCTACTCCGGCGACATCGTGGCCGCGGTCGGTCTGAAACACACCCGCACCGGCGACACCCTCTGCCTGGAAGATGATCCGGTGATCCTCGAGAAGATGACCTTCCCCGATCCCGTGATTCACGTGGCGATCGAGCCGAAGACGAAGGCGGACCAGGACAAGATGGGCGAAGCCATGACGAAGCTCGCCGACGAGGATCCGACCCTGCGCATCTCCTCGAACGAGGAAACCGGCCAGACCATTATCAGCGGCATGGGGGAGCTGCATCTGGAAATTATCGTCGACCGGATGCGGCGCGAGTTCAAGGTGGAGGCGAACATCGGCAAGCCGCAGGTGGCCTACAAAGAGACCATCCGCAAGAAGGTGGAAGCCGAAGGGAAGTTCGTGCGGCAGAGCGGCGGCCGCGGCCAGTTCGGACACGTCTGGATCGAGCTGAGCCCGAACGAAAAAGGCAAGGGTTTTGAATTTGAGAACGACATCGTCGGCGGCGTGATTCCCAAGGAATACATCCGGCCGGTGGAGCAGGGTATCGTCGAAGCGACACGCAACGGCGTGCTCGCGGGGTATCCCGTGGTGGACGTCAAGATACGCCTGTTCGACGGGTCGTTTCACGAAGTGGATTCGTCGGAAATGGCGTTCAAGATCGCGGGTTCCATGGCGTTCAAAGAGGCGGCGCGGAAGGCCGATCCGGTTATCCTCGAGCCGATCATGGGTGTCGAGGTGGTGACGCCGGAGGAGTACATGGGGGATGTGATGGGGGACCTGAACTCGCGCCGGGGACGGATCTCCGGCATGGCGCCGCGCAAGGACGCGCAGGTGATTCGTGCGATGGTCCCGCTGTCGGAAATGTTCGGGTACTCGACCGTCTTGCGTTCGATGACACAGGGCCGCGCAATCTACACCATGGAGCTCTCGCACTACGACGAGACCCCCCGGAGCGTCGCAGACCAGATCATCGAGAAAATCAAGGGCAAGGTTTCAGCTACCGGATAATATCCCCGTTCATCCAGAGGAGAACTGAGCAATGGCAAAAGAGAAATTCATGCGGGACAAGCCGCACCTGAACATCGGCACCATCGGTCACGTCGATCACGGCAAGACCACGCTGACGGCCGCCATCACCATGGTGCTCGCCAAGAAGGGGCTTGCGTCGATCCGGACGTTCGACAGCATCGACAACGCGCCCGAAGAGCGCGAGCGCGGCATCACGATTGCGACGGCGCACGTGGAGTATTCCACGGAAAAGCGCCACTACGCCCACGTGGACTGCCCGGGCCATGCCGATTACATCAAGAACATGATCACGGGTGCGGCGCAGATGGACGGCGCGATCCTCGTGGTGGCCGCGACCGACGGTCCCATGCCCCAGACGCGCGAGCACATTCTGCTTGCACGCCAGGTCGGCGTGCCGCGGATCCTGGTGTTCATGAACAAGGTGGATGCGGTGGACGATGCCGAGCTGCTGGATCTGGTGGAGCTCGAGCTCCGGGATCTGCTGAAGAAATACGAATTCCCCGGCGACGAAATTCCGATCATCCGCGGGAGCGCGCTGAAGGCGATGGAGGCGGCGGTGAAACCCGATGCCAAGACGGACGATCCGGCCTTCAATTGCATCATGGAACTGATGAACGCGGTGGACACCTACTTCCCGGTTCCGCAGCGCGATGTGGAAAAACCCTTCCTGATGCCCATCGAGGACGTCTTCTCGATCACGGGCCGCGGGACGGTGGGCACCGGTCGTGTCGAACGCGGCCATGCAAAGGTGGGCGACGAAGTCGAGGTGATCGGTCTCGGCGCGCACAAGAAGACCGTGATCACGGGCGCCGAAATGTTCCGGAAGGAACTGGACGAAGTGCGGGCCGGTGACAATGCCGGGTTGCTGCTCCGCGGCGTCGACAAGGACGATCTGGAGCGCGGCATGGTGGTTGCGAAACCGGGCTCGATCACCCCGCACCTGAAGTTTACGGCGCAGGTGTACGTGCTGAAAAAGGAAGAAGGCGGGCGCCACACGCCCTTCTTCAACGGATACCGTCCGCAGTTCTATTTCCGCACAACGGACGTGACGGGCGTGGCGACATTGCCCTCGGGCACCGAGATGATCATGCCGGGTGACAACGTGGACGGCATGTCCATCGAGCTCATTTCCCAGATCGCCATGGAAGAGGGGTTGCGGTTTGCCATCCGTGAAGGCGGCCACACCGTCGGCGCGGGCGTCGTGACAAAGATCCTGGAATAATCGGAGTCGTTCACCGTGGCCGGACAAAAAATACGCATAAAGCTCAAGTCGTACGATCACAACCTGATCGACAAGTCTGCGGAGAAGATCATCAAGACTGTCAAGTCTACAGGCGCTGTGGTCTCCGGCCCGATTCCATTACCCACGAAGCGTACGGTCTATACTGTGCTTCGGTCGCCACATGTGGACAAAAAGTCGAGGGAGCAATTCGAAACGCGCGCCCACAAGCGCCTGATCGATATTCTGAACTCGACAAACCGGACGGTCGATTCCTTGATGAAGCTTGATCTCCCCGCAGGCGTCGACGTCGAAATAAAAGTGTAAACGCGGTCCAAGAAACACGATGTGCGTCGCGCGGGAAACGTGTGTGTTTTCCGCGTGACGGGAAAACGGCGTCGGGACTCGTGTCCGCCGTAGGGCGGACTCTTGACGGGATGTGCATGCATACATGGATGGTAGTATGACAGGACTACTCGGAAAAAAACTCGGCATGACCAGCATCTTCGACGAGACTGGTCAGGTGATTCCCTGCACGGTAATCGAGGCCGGGCCTTGCTTACGTCACGCAGATCAAGACCAGAGAGCGTGACGGCTATGAGGCCATTCAGCTCGGCTTCGATGCGAAGCGGGAGCGGCTCATGACCCGGCCCCTGAACGGGCATTTCGCGAAGGCGGGCGTGAAGCCGGCGCGTCTTGTCCGGGAATTCCGGGGGAATGGCGTGGCCGAACTTCAGCCGGGACAGGAAATCAAGGTCGACACCGTCTTCGCGAAGGGCGATTTCGTGAAGGTGGTCGGGACCTCCAAAGGCCGCGGCTTTCAGGGCGTCGTGAAGCGACACCACTTCGGCGGAGGCTTCCGGACCCACGGGCAGAGCGACCGCGAACGCGCACCCGGATCCATCGGATCCTCCTCGTACCCCTCGCGCGTGTTCAAGGGGCAGCGTATGGCCGGACGGATGGGCGGCGAACGGGTGACGGTAAGCAACCTCAAGGTGGTCGGCGTCATACCGGATTCCAACCTCCTGCTGATCAAGGGGTCGGTCCCGGGCGCCATCAACGGCTACCTCGAGATACACAAGGTGAAGACGAACCAGTAAGAGTCGAGAGCGGCGATGGAACTAGAAGTGTTCAAAAAAGACGGAACGAAGAGCGGCGAAAAGGTGAAGCTCTCCGAGGAGATCTTCGGTGTGACGCCGAACCATCACCTCATCTACCGCGCCGTGCGGACCCACCTGGACAATCTGCGCCAGGGAACGTCCCGGGTGAAAACGCGCGCCGAGGTGAAGGGGGGCGGAAAGAAGCCTTTCAAACAGAAGCACACCGGCATGGCCCGTCAGGGATCCTCCCGGTCGCCCGTGATGGTGGGCGGCGGCTCCATTTTCGGTCCCAAACCGCGGGACTATTCGAACCAGCTGCCCGCGCAAATGCGCCGCAACGCGCGGAAATCCGCGCTCTCCATCAAGGCCGCCGAAGGACAGATCCGCATCGTGGAAGATTTCACGTTCGGCGCCCCCAGGACGAAAGAGATGGTCGACGGTGCTGAAGGCCCTGGATCTGGGCAGTGCCAAGACGCTCCTGCTGCTCTCCAGGCCGGATGCCAGCGTGGTGAAGTCCGGACGGAATATCCCCGGATTGCTCATCGCGCAGGCGGACAAAGCCTCAACGTATGACTTCGTGAACAACCAGGTGCTCCTGATTCAGAAGAGCGCGCTCGAAGTCCTGCAGAACACCTTTAAGAACTAAACCGGCGGATCTGAACATGGCACCGATTTTGAAACGTCCCATCGTCACGGAGAAGATGACGGAGCTGCAGGAGAAGGGGCAGTACGCCTTCGAGGTGGACCTGGCAGCCAACAAGATCGAGATCGCCCGTGCGGTGGAAAAGAAGTTCAACGTCACCGTGCTGGCGGTGCGCACCATCCGGTGCAAAGGCAAGATGAAGTCCCAGATGACCCGCCGCGGGCGGTTCGCCGGGCGCACCGCAGCCTGGAAGAAAGCGATCGTCCGGTTGAAAGAGGGCGACAAGATCGAGTTCTTCCAGAATGTCTGATCGTCAACGAGGATAGAGAGTCGTCATGGCCATACGCAAATTCAAACCGGTGACGCCCGGCACGCGATGGATGTCGGTGTCGACCTTCGGCGAGGTGACCAAAACCCGGCCGGAGAAGTCGCTGATCGAGCCCCTGCACAAGAGCGGCGGCCGGAACAACACGGGCCGGATCACGTCGCGCCACCGGGGGGGCGGACACAAGCGCTTCTACCGGATCATCGATTTCAAGCGGAACAAACAGGGGATGGATGCCACGGTCTCGGCCGTGGAATATGATCCCAACCGTTCCGCGCGGATCATTCTCCTGCAGTATGCCGACGGCGAGCGGCGCTACATCATCGCTCCGGACGGCGTGAAGGTCGGGGACGTGCTCCGGTCCGGTCCCGACGCGGAAATCAAGAGCGGCAACGCGATGCCCCTGGCCAATATTCCGGCCGGCACCTTCGTGCACAATATCGAGATGCGCCCGGGCAAGGGTGCCCAGGTGGCGCGCAGCGCCGGCATGGCCGTGCAGTTGATGGCGAAGGAAGGCAAGTACGCCCAGCTGCGGATGCCGTCGGGGGAAATACGGAACTTTCCGGTCGAGTGCATGGCCACGATCGGTTCGGTCGGCAACGCCGACCATGAAAATATCAGCATCGGAAAAGCGGGTCGCTCGCGCTGGCTGGGGATCCGCCCGCAATCGCGCGGTGTGGTGATGAATCCGGTGGACCATCCGCATGGCGGCGGGGAAGGGAAATCCCCCCAGGGGAATCCGCACCCGGTCTCCCCGTGGGGCTGGCACACGAAGGGGAAGAAGACCCGCAAGACGAAGAAGGCCTCCAGCAAGTTCATCGTGAAACGAAGGAAGTAAGCGCTATGGCTCGTTCGCTGAAAAAAGGACCGTTTGTGAGCACGCGCGTGCAGCAGCAGGTTGCGGCGCTCAACAAGGGCAGCCAGAAAAAGGTGATCAAAACCTGGTCGCGTGCTTCGACGATCACCCCGGATTTTGTGGGACACACCTTCGCGGTGCACAACGGCAACAAGTTCATCCCGGTGTATATTCACGAAGGAATGGTCGGCCACAAACTCGGAGAGTTCTCGCCGACGCGGTTGTTCCGCGGGCACCCGGGAGTCAAGAAAGAAGAAACGTCGAAGGCGGGATAAGCATCCATGGAAGCTCGAGCCATCAACCGGTACATCAGTACCTCTCCGCGCAAGATGCGGCTGGTGATTGATCTCATCCGCGGCAAGTCCGTCGATGAAGCATTGCACATCCTCCACTTCTCCCCCAAGCACGCATCGCGTGTCGCGGAGAAGGTCCTGCGGTCGGCCGTTTCGAACCTGCAGAACAAGGATGAAGCCGGACGGCTGGAAGCGGCCGGCATGGTGGTGAAGGAAGCGTATGTGGATTCCGGCATGATGCAGAAGCGGGTGCTTCCCGCGCCGATGGGACGCGCATTCCGGATCCGCAAGCGGTCGAACCATGTCACCATCGTGGTGGCGCCGAAACCGGTGAAGGCAAAGGCCGGGCGCGCGGCGCACGAAGGCGGCAGGAGGCGAAACGCCGGCGGCGCGCGCGAAGTCCGCGTCGAAGAAGGCGGAGACGAAACCCGCCGCGACAAAGAAGGCGGCGCCGAAAAAGTCCGGCGCGAAAGAATCCACATAACCGACACTGTAAGGAGTACACGTGGGACAGAAAGCACATCCGATCGGCCTTCGCCTCGGGATCATCCGGTCCTGGGACTCCAACTGGTATGACGAGAAATCATTCGCCAGCAAGCTGGAAGAAGACCGCACGATCCGGAACTACGTGCGCAACCGTCTGAAGAAGGCGGGTATTTCACGCATCCTGATCGAACGGACCCCGAAACGTGCGGTTATCACGATCAACACCTCCCGTCCCGGCATCGTGATCGGGCGGAGCGGCAAAGAGATCACCCTGCTGGAAGAAGAGCTGAAGCGGATCACGAACAAGGAAGTGAAGATTCTTATCAACGAAATCAAGCGGCCCGAGCTGGATGCGTATCTGGTCGCCGAAAACATCGCGCAGCAGCTGGAAGGACGCGTCGCATTCCGGCGCGCGATGAAGAACGGCATCACCGCCGCGATGCGCATGGGTGCCGAAGGAATCCGCGTGAAGAGCGCCGGCCGCCTGGGCGGAGCCGAAATGGCGCGCACCGAGCAGTACAAAGACGGACGGATTCCGTTGCACACGTTGCGCGCGGACATCGATTATGCGACCGCAACCGCGCGGACCATCTACGGGGCGATCGGCGTGAAGGTATGGATCTGCAAGGGCGAGGTGCTGGACGCCCAGCAGACGATGCAGCCGCCGCCGCCCCGCCGCGGGCAGTAACCGGACCACGCAGGAGACGCACGTATGTTGATGCCGAAAAGAGTCAAATTCAGAAAAGCGCAACGCGGACGGATGCGCGGGAAAGCCACGCGCGGCAGCAGAGTGAGCTTCGGCGATTTCGGACTGAAAGCCCTTGCGCCCGGCTGGATCACGCAGCGGCAGATCGAAGCCGCGCGCGTGACGCTGACCCGGCTGATGAAGCGCGAGGGAAAAATCTGGATCCGCATCTTCCCGGACAAGCCGGTGACCAAGAAACCGGCCGAAACCCGCATGGGAAAAGGGAAGGGCGCACCCGAGTACTGGGTGGCCGTCGTAAAACCGGGTCGCATCATGTTTGAAGTCGGCGGCACCGCGCGGGCAACCGCGGTGGAAGCGCTGACCCTGGCGTCCCACAAATTGCCGATCAAGACGAAAATCAGTGTCCGGCCGGACTTTGAAGAGGCCTGAGCCGTACCAGGGAGAGGACCGTATGAAGGCTGTTGAGTTGCGCGAACTATCGACCGAGGAGCTCCGCCGGCGGTCTGACCGACGAGCAGGAAAGCCTGTCCAACCTGCGATTTCCAGCTGGCCACCAGTCAGCTCGAGAGCCCGATCAAAGTGCGTACCGTGCGCCGGGACATCGCGCGGATCATGACGATCCTCCGCGCAAAAGAGCGGGTCGGCCGCACCAGCGGCGCCCGCAGCGCAGCCCACGGCGAATCAGAAGACCGAGGTGAAGACATCATGACCGCAGCCACCCCGACCACGGCCGCAACGACACGGGACACACGCCGCAAAACGCGCGTGGGGAAAGTCGTAAGCACAAAAATGGAGAAGAGCATTGTCGTCTCCATCGAACGGCGGGTTCCGCACCCGCTCTACAAGAAGTACTACCGCCGCACCAGCACGCTGATGGCCCATGACGAACAGCGCCAGGCGGGTGTCGGGGACATGGTGAAGATTATGGAGACCCGGCCGCTGAGCAAGCGCAAGCGCTGGCGGCTGGTCGAGATCATTGAAAAAGCCAAGTGACGCATCGCCCACGGAGTGAACGCACATGATTCAGGAAGAAACAAATCTCGTGGTGGCCGATAACTCCGGCGCCAAGAAGGTCCGCTGCATCCGGGTGCTCGGCGGGTCCGACCGGCGGTATGCCGGACTCGGAGACCTGATCGTCGTCGCGGTGAAATCGGCAATCCCCAACGCCGCGGTGAAGAAGGGCGAAGTCGCCCGCGCCGTTGTCGTCCGCACCACGAAAGAAACACGGCGGAAAGACGGATCCTTCATCCGGTTCGACGAAAACGCGGCGGTGCTCATCAACGAACAGGGGGAACCGCGCGGCAGCCGCATCTTCGGCCCGGTTGCCCGCGAACTTCGCGAGCGGCAGTATATGAAGATCGTCTCCCTCGCACCCGAAGTGTTATAAGGAATCGACGCGCATGAAAATCCGCAAGAACGATACGGTCACGGTGATCGCGGGCAACTCCCGCGGGAAATCCGGCAAGGTCCTGAAGGTGTATACGGACACGCACCGGGTCATCATCGAAGGCGTGAACATTATCAAGCGCCATACCCGCCCCAGCCAGAAGAACCCGCAGGGCGGCATCGTGCAGCGCGAAGCGCCGATCCACGTTTCCAACGTCATGCTGCTTGATCCGAAGTCGAACCAGCCCACACGGGTCGGCACGAAAGTGACCAAGGACGAGACCACCGGGAAGAAGCACCGTATGCGCGTGGCAAAAGCCACCGGCGAGATGTTCTGAGCCGGCACTCCAGCACCTCTCACTAATGTCTGCAGCCGCTATGAGCGACGAGAAACAGAAGAAACCGAAAAAAGAGGGCGCCAAGCCCGCGAAAGAACAGGCCGGCAAAGGCGCGAAGGACCAGGCAACGGGCGAAAAGGCCGCCAAGGGAGCCAGGAGCAAGCGGCCCCAGAGAGAAGGTCGTGGCCCGGCTTGCGGTCGCCTACAAAACCACCGTGATCCCCGCACTGATGAAACGGTTCCAGTATACCAACGTGATGCGGGTGCCGCGCCTGGAGAAAATCGCCATCAACATGGGTGTGGGACAGGCCACGCAGGATCCCAAGCTCGTCGACCTTGCCCTCAAAGACCTCGAGGCGATCGTCGGACAGAAGGTGGTGGTCACCCGGGCCAAGAAATCGATCTCCAACTTCAAGCTGCGGGAGAAGATGCCGATCGGCTGCCGCGTGACCCTGCGCCGCACACACATGTACGAATTTCTTGACCGGTTTATCAGCGTGTCGGTTCCCCGCATCCGCGACTTCCGCGGATTGCCGGACACCGCCTTCGACGGCCGCGGCAACTACACCGTGGGCATCAAGGAGCACACGATCTTTTCGGAAATCGACGTGGACAAGATCGCGCGGATCTTCGGCATGGACATCACCTTTGTGACCACCGCGCGGACGGACGAGGAAGCATACGAACTGCTCAAAGCGTTCGGCATGCCGTTCGTCAAGCGGCAGGAAGTTCTCGAAGCACCCAAAGTTTAACCCGACAGGAGTTGTTCGCGTATGGCGAAGACAAGTGCAAAAGCCCGGCAGGTCAAGCGTGAGCGCCTGGTGGCAAAATATGCCGCGCTGCGCAAAGAGCTGAAGGAAAAGGGGGACCAGGAAGGCCTGCAGGCGCTTCCCCGCAACAGCAGCCCGACACGGCTGCACAACCGGTGCGTCATGACCGGCAGACCGCGCGGGTTCATGCGGAAGTTCGGTCTCTCCCGCATCTCGTTCCGCGAGGCTGGCGCTGGAGGGCAAGATCCCGGGCGTCCGCAAAGCAAGCTGGTGAGAGGACGCTCTACTATTCCATTGTGTGAGACAAAGGTAAAGAGACACCATGACCATGACTGATCCCGTTGCCGACTACCTGACCAGGCTGCGGAACGCCTTGCAGGCGGGACACAAACGCGTTGACGTCCCCACGTCGAACCTGAAGCGGGAACTCACCCGCCTGCTGGTGGCCAACAAGTACATTCAGGGATACACGGAACTGAAGGACACGGCCCAGGGTGTGATCCGGATTCAGCTGAAGTACCACGAAGGAACTCCCGTGATCGCCGGCCTGAAGCGCATCAGCAGGCCGGGACTCAGGAGCTACGTGGACTCCACGGCAATTCCGCGTGTGCTGGGCGGACTGGGTATTGCGGTGATCTCGACCTCGCAGGGTCTGATGACCGACAAGCAGGCGCGGCAGGCCCGCGTCGGCGGCGAAGTGTTGTGCGAAATCTGGTAACTTAGGAGACACGACCGTGTCACGGATTGGAAAAAAACCCATCGCGATCGCGAAAGGTGTGCAGGTGCAGATGGCGGAACGCCGGATCACGGTGAAGGGGCCGAAGGGGGAACTCTCGGCGACCGTTCACCCGCAGATCGGCGTGGATGTCAGCGCAGACACCGTACTCATGACACGCGCAGGCGAATCAAAGTCGCAGCGTTCGCTGCACGGCCTCTGGCGGGCACTGGTGCAGAATATGGTCACCGGCGTCACCGCCGGCTACAGCCGCAAACTTGAACTTGTCGGCGTGGGGTATCGCGCGGAGATGAAAGGGTCACGACTCCAGCTCTTGCTGGGGTACTCGCACCCGATCCTCTTTGTGCCGCCGGCCGGGATCAAGGTGGAAACGCCGACGCAGACGAGCATCGCCATCAGCGGCATCGACAAACAGCTGGTCGGCCAGGTGGCGGCGAAGATCCGCTCCTTCCGTCCGCCCGAACCCTACAAGGGGAAGGGGATCAAGTACGAGGGCGAGAGAGTCCGTCGCAAAGCCGGCAAGGCTGCCGCCGCGGGCGGCGCCAAGACATAACCCCCCCGAGCGCAGAGGGAGAACAGACCGTATGATCACCAAGAACAAAATACAGAATCGGAAGCGGTTGAAGCACCACATCCGGATGTCCGTCACCGGAACGGCCGAGCGGCCGCGCCTGACGGTCTTCCGGAGCCTGAAGCATGTCTACGCGCAGCTCGTCGACGACACCAAGGGTGCCACGCTCATCGGCGTGTCGGACCTGACCAAAGACGTCGAAGAGCAGGCGAAGGCGGCGAAGGGACAGGTGGCCCTCGGGAAGATCGTGGGTCAGCTGGTGGCGCGAAAGGCACTGGAATTGAAGATCGCCCGGGTGGTGTTCGATCGCAACGGGTTCCGGTATCACGGCGCAATCAAGGCCGTGGCCGAAGGCGCCCGCGAGGGCGGTCTGAAGTTCTAACATAGCGCACCGCGGCGCGGGGTCCGGAGCCGGCAGTGGAAACCTTGTCGGGTCGTCTAATGGCAGGACAGCGGCCTTTGGAGCCGTGAGTAGAGGTTCGACTCCTCTCCCGACAGCGTCAGTTGCGGAGTTCACACCATTCACCATGTGGGACGTAACGAGGTACACGGTGGCACGAATCAAAGCAAGTGAACTGGAACTCAAGGACAAGCTCGTCCACATCAACCGCGTGGCAAAAGTGGTGAAGGGCGGTCGCCGCTTCAGCTTCAATGCGATCGTGGTGGTGGGCGACGGCAAGGGTCACGTCGGCATCGGCCTGGGGAAGGCCAACGAAGTGGCGGATGCCATCGCCAAAGGCGTGGACGACGCGAAGAAGAACGTCACCCTGGTGCCGATCGTGCGGGGAACCATCCCCCATCCGATCATCGGGCGCTTCGGCGCGGCACGCGTCATGCTCAAGCCGGCATCGCCGGGTACGGGGCTGATCGCGGGCGGCGGCGTGCGGGCGGTGCTCGAATCCGCCGGCGTGCGCGACGTCCTTACCAAGTCCATGGGATCCTCCAATCCCCATAATGTCGTCAAAGCCACCATGGATGCCCTGGTGAGCCTGATCGATGCCCGGACCGTCGCCCAGAGGCGCGGGATGTCCGCTCGCCGAGATGTTCGGACCGGCAGAGGCCAAGGCGACCGTTTAACGCAGGAGAAGCAGCAATGGCTAGGCACACTGAAAATTACGCAGGTTCGCAGCATCATCGATCAGATCGCTCCTCACAAGCGCACCATTCTCGCGCTCGGGCTCGGGCGGCCGCACCGGTCGGTCATCAAGAAAGACACCGCCGCAAATCCGCGGGATGATCAAGAAAGTGCGCCACCTGATCACCGTCGAAGAAGTGAAGTAACGCCGAACAGAGACGAGCAAAGGGACCATGGCAACCGACATTCTCAGCACACTCAAACCGGCTCCGGGATCACGGAGAAAACCGAAACGGATCGGACGCGGACAGGGGTCCGGTCACGGCGGCACTTCCACGCGCGGCCATAAAGGCGCCGGGGCACGTTCCGGGTCGGAGTCCCGTCCATGGTTTGAAGGCGGCCAGATGCCGCTCGTGCGGCGCGTCCCGAAACGCGGTTTTCACAGCCCGTTCCGCACCGAGTACCAGGTGGTGAACCTGACCACGCTGGAGAAGCTGGCCGGCGCGGGAAAGCTCCATGAGGGCGTGGTAAGCCCCGAATCCCTGCTCAAACTCGGGCGTTGTCAAGTACGCGCGCAAGCCGGTGAAGATCCTCGGGAACGGGGAACTCAAGGCGAAGCTCGATGTCGCCGCCCATGCCTTCAGCAAGTCCGCCGCCGAAAAGATTCAGACGGCCGGCGGAAAAGTTCAAACGATAAGCCTGGTGACCAGAGACTAATGGCAAAGCTCGGCGAAAGTTTCCGGAATGTTTTCAAGATCCAGGAGCTCCGGACCCGGCTCATCTTTACGGCCGCGCTCCTGATTGTTGTGCGCATCGGTGCGCACGTGACGCTCCCCGGCGTTGATGCGTCGCTCCTGGCCAAGGCGGAAGCCAGTCAGGCCTCGAACACGCTCTTCGGGTTGTACGATCTGTTTGTCGGCGGCGCGTTCAGCAACGCAGCGGTGTTCGCCCTCGGCATTATGCCGTACATCAGCTCCTCCATCATCCTGCAGCTGCTGGGGGCGGTTGTTCCCTACTTCCAGAAGCTGACCAAAGAAGGTGAGGATGGACGGAAGAAGCTGACACAGCTGACGCGCTATGGTACGGTGCTCGTCTCCGTGCTCCAGGGATGGGGCGTGAGCGTGCGGCTCACCAGCCTGTCGATCGAAGGGTCGCCCATCGTCCCGCTGGAGATCCAGGGGCTCGCCTTCACCATCAGCACCGTGATCTTCCTGACGGCCGGCACCATGTTCATGATGTGGCTCGGCGAGCAGATCACGGAGCGGGGGATCGGCAACGGCATCTCGCTGATCATCTTCATCGGGATCATCGCCCGCTTCCCGCACTCGATCGTGGACCAGTTCCGGGTCAGCCAGAACCTGATCATCGGTCTTATCATCCTGGCCTCGATGGTGGCCATTATCGCCGGCGTGGTGCTCGTCACGCAGGGCACGCGCCGTATTCCCGTCCAGTACGCGAAGCGCGTCGTGGGGCGGAAGGTGTACGGCGGGGTCACGCAGTATATCCCCCTGCGGGTCAACACCGCCGGTGTGATGCCGATCATCTTCGCCCAGTCGATCATGTTTATTCCGAGCACGATCCTGACCTTTTTCCCGGAAAGCGAATTCGTGCAGAGCATTTCAGGATACCTGGAATATACGTCGCTCACCTATTCTCTGATGTACGGAGCAATGATCGTGTTCTTCACCTACTTCTACACGGCGATCGCGTTCAACCCCAAGGATGTCTCGGAGAACATGCAGAAGCAGGGCGGGTTTATCCCGGGGATCCGGCCCGGCAAGCACACGGCCGATTTTATCGACAATATCCTCACGAAGATCACCCTGCCCGGATCGATCTTCCTGGCGATCATCGCGATCCTGCCGGCGTTTGTATCGCGCTTCGGCGTGACGCCGAGTTTCGCGCAGTTCTTCGGCGGCACCAGCCTGCTGATCATGGTGGGTGTGGCCCTGGATACGTTGCAGCAGGTCGAGTCGCATCTCCTGATGCGCCACTACGACGGGTTTATGAAGTCGGGGCGCATGAAGGGGCGCCTGCGCTAGCGCGCGGGGCATGGCACGCGTGCCCGTAAAATCGCGCCGCGAGCTGGAGCTCATGCGCGAAAGTTGCCGGATTGTGGCGGAGGTGCTGGCGCTCATCGGGACGCAGGTGCGGCCGGGAGTGAGCACGCGGGAGCTGGATGTGATGGCCGAGGAGTATATCCGGTCACGGGGCGGCGAACCCGCCTTCAAGGGGTACGGTGCCGACCGGCAGAACCGGTTCCCGGCGACGCTCTGCATATCGATCGACGACGTGGTGGTGCACGGCATCCCCGACGGGCGGCGGCTGGAAGAGGGGCAGGTGGTGTCGGTGGATGTGGGGGTGAAGAAAAACGGATGGTTCGGCGATGCGGCCCGGACATTCCCGGTCGGGCGCACGACGGAAGAGAAGGCGCGGCTGCTGCAGGGTGACGGAAGAATCGCTCGGTGCAGGGATCGCGCAGGCGGTGGCGGGGAATCATCTGTACGACATTTCGGCGGCGGTCCAGCGGCATGTGGAAGCCGAGGGATTCTCGGTGGTCCGGGATCTGGTCGGACACGGAATCGGCAAGCAGCTGCACGAGGAACCGGCGGTCCCGAACTACGGCGTGGCGGGTACGGGGTTGGTGCTGAAGGAAGATATGGTGCTCGCCATCGAACCGATGGTCAATGCGGGCACCTACGTGGTGCGTCTGGACGAGGACGGATGGACGGTCCGGACGTCGGACGGACGGCCTTCGGCGCACTTTGAACATACAGTGGTCGTCAAACAGGGAGCAGCGGATATTCTGACCCGGCATGGCTAAGCAAGGACCCATAAAAGTTGATGGCGTGATCACCGACACGTTGCCGAACGCAATGTTCAAGGTGAGCCTCGACAACGGCCATACGATCCTTGCGCATATTTCCGGGAAGATGCGGATGAATTTCATCAAGATCCTGGTGGGTGACAAGGTGACGGTGGAGCTCTCTCCCTATGATTTGTCCAAAGGCCGGATCACCTACCGGTATAAGTAAGCACGGAGTGAGGTGCGTATGAAAGTGCGGTCATCGATCAAGAAGATTTGCCGCAATTGCAAGATCATCAAGCGGAAAGGGGTGGTGCGTGTGATCTGCACCAATCCCAAGCACAAACAGCGTCAAGGCTAACGAAGGAGACATGGCGTGGCTCGTATAGCGGGTATTGACCTCCCCAAGAAGAAGCGGTCGGAGATCGGGCTGACGTACATCACCGGTATCGGCAAAACTTCCGCGCGCGCGATTCTGGCGAAGGCGGGGGTGGACCTCGACAAGAGGGTCGGTGATCTGAACGACGACGAAGTGGCGCGGATCCGCGGCATTATCACCTCCGAGTACAAAGTCGAAGGTGCGCTGCGGAGCGAGGTGCAGATGAACATCAAGCGCCTCATGGACATCGGCTGCTACCGCGGCATCCGTCACCGGAAAGGACTCCCGGCACGCGGTCAGCGTACACGCACCAACGCCCGCACCCGGAAGGGCCGCCGGAAGACGGTGGCCGGCAAGAAGAAGGTCGCGGCCAAGACCTGAGTTGCATTCATAACGATTGGAGGTCCATGTGGGCAAAACCACAGCACAGGGCGGCAGCAAGGCGGACGTCGTCCGGAAAAAGAAAAAGATCCAGGTCGACGTCAGCGGCAAAGTGTTCGTGAAGGCGACGTTCAACAACGTGATCGTCACCATCACGGATGTCTACGGCAACACCATCAGCTGGTCGTCCGCCGGCAAGAACGGGTTCAAGGGTTCGCGCAAGAACACGCCCTTCGCCGCGCAGGTGTCCGCCGAAGCGGCTGCCAAGACGGCGCACGACCTCGGCCTGCGGAAAGTGGAAGTGTTTGTCAAAGGCCCGGGCTCGGGCCGCGAGGCCGCGATCCGGGCCCTGCAGACCGCCGGCCTGGAAATCAGCAGTATCCGGGATGTCACCCCTATTCCGCATAACGGGTGCCGCCCTCCGAAGAGACGCAGAGTATAACGCAGGAAGGACGTTCATGGCACGGTATACCGATCCGAGTTGCAGGTTGTGCAGACGCGAGCGACAGAAGCTGTTCCTCAAAGGGACGAAGTGTTTCACGGAAAAATGTCCCGTGGAACGCCGGGCGTACCCGCCGGGAGCGCACGGGCAATCGCGCCGGCAGAAAGTGTCGGAGTACGGTTTGCAGCTCCGGGAAAAACAGAAAGTGCGCCGGATGTACGGGCTGATGGAAACACAGTTCCGCAACACGTTCGCCAAGGCACTGAAACAGACCGGACGCACGGGCGAGACGCTGGTGAAGATGCTCGAGCGGCGGCTGGACAACGTGGTCTACCGGCTGGGGTTCGCCCCCTCGCGCAAGGCCGCGCGGCAGCTCGTCGTCCACGGTCACTTCATCGTCAACAATGTTCCCGTTGACGTTCCGTCGTATCTGCTCAAGCCCGGAGACACCATCCACGTGCGCGACAAGAGCAAGAAAATGGAAGTGCTGCACGCGTCCATGAAACGCATGAAGGACGCCACCATGCTGCCGTGGCTCAGTCTGGACAAGGCCGCGATGGTCGGGACGTTCCTCAACGTTCCCGAACGCGCGGATATTCCGTTGAATGCCGATGAGCAGCTCATCGTCGAACTCTACTCGAAGTAAGTGACAGACAGACAGGAATGGGTGACTACGCCATGACCATCGGAACAATCCAGATGCCGGAGAAGATTCACCTGGACGAGGCGACACACTCCCCGACGTACGGCCGCTTCATTGTCCAGCCGCTGGAAAAGGGGTTCGGTGTCACGATCGGGAACTCCATGCGACGCGTCCTGCTTTCCTCCCTGCCGGGATATTCCATCACGGCATTCCGGGTGGACGGCGTGGCCCATGAGTTTTCCACGATCCCCGGGGTGGTGGAAGATGTCCCGGACGTGGTGCTCAACCTCAAGCAGGTCCGGATGAAGATGGTGAACAAGAAAACCACCCGCGTGGTGGTGGCGCTCAAAGGACCGATGTCGTTCACGGCGGGCGAGATCCAGAAAGCCTCGCCGGACATCGAGATCCTGAATCCGGGCCTCCATATCGCCACGCTGAACGCGGATGCGAACTTCGAGCTCGAGTTGCGCATCGGGCGCGGCATCGGCTACGTGGTTGCGGAGGAAAACAAGGCGCCGGACCAGCCCGTGGGGCTGATACCGATCGATGCGGTCTTTACGCCGATCAAGAACGTGCGCTACTTCGTGGAAACCACCCGCGTCGGACAGCAAACCGACTACGAGAAGCTCACCATCGAAGTCGACACCGACGGGTCCATCACGCCGGAGGACGGCTCTGGCGTACGCCGGCAAGATTCTCCGCGACCACATCCAGCTGTTCATCAATTTCGACGTGGAACCGGAAGCCCCGAAACAGGAGTCGGAGCAGGATGCGGAGTTCCAGCGCGTCCGCAAGGTGCTGCTGACCCCCGTGGACGAACTCGAACTGTCGGTGCGCTCGCACAACTGTCTCCGGGCGGCCAACATCAAGACCATCGCCGACCTGGTGCGCCGGGAGGAGAGCGAACTGTTGAAGTTCAGGAATTTCGGACGGAAGTCTCTCGCCGAGCTCTCCGAGATCATCGAAGCCGAGCGGCTGGCGTTCGGGATGGACGTTGAGAAGTACCTTAAAGACACCGAGTGATTGTTTCTGTTCATTAGCGGACGACTCTTATGCGACATCGGAAATCTGGCCGGAAACTGAAACGGACGGCGAGCCATCGCCGCGCCACCCTGGGTGCTCTTGCGACGGCGTTGTTGCGCCACAAGCGCATCACCACGACCGTGGCAAAAGCCAAAGAAACCCGGATGGTGGTGGAAAAGATCATCACGCGGGCGAAAAACGCCCGCCCGGCGGATGCCGCAGCGGCGGCAGGGGAGAAAGTGACCGAACGGCAGAAGAAGTTCACCGATGCCGGCGGGCATGCCCGGCGGCAGGTCGGCAGGCTGATCAAGGACCGCGAGGTGGTTTCGGAGCTCTTTTCGGCCATTGCCGAGAAGGTTGCCACGCGCCCCGGGGGGTATACACGGATCGTCAAACTCGGCCAGCGCTACGGTGATGGCGCGGAAATGGCTGTGATCGAACTGGTGGATTTCAATACCGGGCAGGAACCCGCGGCAAAAAAGAGTGAAAAGCCGGCCCGCAAGGCCGCACCAAAACGGAAAACGCCGAAGAAAAAGGTCGAGGCCGACGCCACGACGAAGGCGGAAACGGCGACTCCGGCCCCCAAAGCCGGGTCGCGGTAACCCGGGGCTCCCCCGTTCCTCCCGAATGAAAATTCTCTCCGCAGAATTTGTGCTTGGTGCGGCGCAATTGCGCCAGCTTCCCCGGGAAGGCCTGAAAGAAGTGGCCTTCCTCGGGCGTTCCAACGTGGGTAAGTCGTCGTTCATCAACAAGCTCTGCAACCGGAAAGCCCTTGCACGCCAGAGCTCGGAACCCGGCAAAACCCGCGAGATGAACTACTACCTCATCAACCGGCAGTTCTACTTCGTGGACCTGCCGGGTTACGGCTACGCCCGCCTTCCCGAACAGATCCGCTCCAGCTGGGGCAAACTCATCGAACAGTATCTCAAATCCCGGGAACAGCTCTCCCTCGTGCTCCAGCTCGTGGATGCGCGGCATGAACCCACCGAACTGGATATGATGATGGTGGGGTGGCTCGACTACTTCGAAATTCCCTTCCTCGTGGCCCTGACCAAGGCGGACAAACTGCCTGCCAGCAAAATGCCCCGGTATGTGAAGTCAGCGGCGGACGTGTTCGCTCATTACAAGCAATGTCAGGGTGTGTTGCCTTTCTCATCAATCACGGGCTTCGGGAAGCCTGAGGTGATCAAGGTCATCGCTTCCCATATCGCCGATTCCTGATAAAGCGTTGTTTCTCAAGGGCTCCCGGACCCCTCAAAGCTGCATTTATTTGCCTCATTATTTCTCTGAAACACTTGACAAACACAACCTCACTGTTTATATTTATCCACCGCCAGGCAGTCACCACTCAAACCCACTCACAGTCTCTATAAAAGGAGGGGACACGACCGGCAAAAATTGATACGACTCTCCAAAATCATTTCGCAGTTCCTCGAAAACACGTTCCAGTTCTTCTTTTTCTTCTGCGGCATACCTTGGGAACCCTGAGGGGATGGCCCGGTGTGAAGCTACAGACTTCACCGACGGTCATCAGGCCTTCCATACATGCCAGACGTTTTTTGATTGTGCTCTAGTTGTAGTAGGATAACACTGCCAACACAACAAGGAGGTACAACATGCAACGTGGGCTTTATTCTGTTCTCCTCATTTTGGCCCTCGTCCCTGCCCTGGTGTTCGGTGCAGGAAAAATCCGAGGGAAGGTGACGGACTCCGGGACGGGAGAGCCATTGGTTGGCGCGAACGTCGTGGTTGTCGGAACCTCCATGGGCGCCGCGGCGAACGTCGCCGGTGAATTCCTCATCCTCAACGTGCCCGTGGGGACGTACACGCTCCGTACCACCTACGTCGGGTACCAGAGCATCACCATCTCCAACATCCGCGTGAACAACGAGCTGACCACGGATGCCAACTTCAATCTTCCCTCCGAAGGTGTCACGGTCGGTGTCGTCGAGATCGTGGCCGAGCGTCCGCTCATTAATAAGAGCGCGACGAACGCGGTCAGGATCATCGACAGCGAGTTCTTTGACAAGATCCCGGCCAGGGGGACCGCCGCCGCTGTTGCGATTCAGCCCGGTGTCGTCGTCCAGGGCGGGAACGTCTATATCCGCGGCGGACGCGCGGATGAAGTCGGGTACCGCGTGGAAGGTGCAAACGTGACCGATATTCTCGGCGGCGGCAACGGTCTCTACACGACTGCGGAAGCCGTGGAACAGATCCAGGTTCAGGCCGGTGGTTTTACCGCGGAGTTCGGCGGCGCCAATGCCGGCATCATCCAGACCCAGCTCAGGTCGGGGAATTCCGAACGCTGGAAGATCTCTGTCCTTGCGGAAACGGATAAATTCACCTCCCAGAACAAGAAAGCCCTCGGCGGCTACAGCTACGGGTATGGCGACATCACGGCCACCGCCGGCGGTCCGATCCCCGGCGTGCCCATCCGTCTCTTTGGATCTGTACAGAACACATTCTTCCGCGATCCCTCCGTGGCGGTGCGTGAGCCCGTCACATTCACGAATCTGATCACCGACCCGGTTCTCACGCCTGCCCACCCCACGACGGCACGGCGGGATACGATTTCGCTCATCGATATGGGAGCCAACTCGACAGGCGGTATGAACAACCGCTGGGCCTATGCGGGAACCATTCTCCTCGACCTCGGGGCCCTTCAGGTGCGTGCCGCGGGATCCTACACCACCACCGAGTCCCGCAATACGACCTTTTTCTTCAGCACTCTGAATCAGGACCGGCTCCAGCTCAACCAGTCCCAGAACATGTTCGGGAACCTGAAGATTTCGTACGTCTTCTCACCCACCACGTTCCTGGAAGTCAACGGCAACTACTACGCCCGACAGAATAAGAATATGGATCCCTACTGGAAAGAAGACATCTTTGCCTACGGGGATTCAGCGAGGAATGCGGCGATCGGGTATAACCTCTACCGTGAAGGTGTGGCGTACAGCGCCTATTCGTTCTACAACGGCGGAATCACCGGATTATCGCAGCCCGGGCAGTTTATCGCGAGCTACTACAAAGACCGGATTGACCAGATCGGCGCCCGTGCCGACTTCACGACGCAGGTCAAGCAGCATGAGATCAAGATCGGCGGCGAATACAATCAATCCAAGTCCGGAGGTACAATCCTGCCGGAGAGGCCAGCTGGTCACGGTATGCCAAGCAGGCTGCGAATGCTGCCGAGCTCGAAAATCTGTTGAACCTTGCCGCCGGCACGGGCTCGGATATCATCGGGTACGACATCTTTGGTGCACCGATCGAATCTGATATCGTGGTCAACGGAGGCACGCTCTACTTTGCCCCGCCGAAACCGGTGTTTGCGGCTGCCTATGTCCAGGACAAGATCGAGTTCTCCGACATCATCATCAACCTGGGATTGCGGTGGGATTATATCAACCCCGACAGCAAGACCACGGACAATCCGGGAAACCTCACACTGAACGCCGATGAGCTCCTGGTTCCGGGTACGTATAAGAAGACCCCCGCCACCAGCCAGGTGAGCCCCAGGGTGGGATTCTCCTTCCCGGTGACCGACCGTACGGTATTCCACGCGCAGTACGGAAAGTTCATACAGCAGAGCCGGTTGAACGATTCGTTTTCCGGCGCGGCGGCGATTTCGGGCAACGCCACGGCTTCCTTCTGGGTATCCGACGGCGCCCGGGGCTGGGGCCTGACCCCGGAAAGAACGACGCAATACGAGATCGGGTTCTCCCAGATGGTCTCCGATCAGGCGTCATTCGACGTCACCGCATTCTACAAAGACATCCAGGATCAGATCCAGTTCGTCCAGATCCAGCCTGAGCCGGGAACCTCGACCCAGGTGTACCATGCGCTCGAGAACAGGGACTTTTCAACGTCGAAGGGCATCGAAACGAAGTTCACCCTCCGCCGGACGAACCGCGTGAGCGCGCAGATCAACTACACCTTCTCCGATGTCCGTTCGACCGCGTCGGACCAGGCGGGAAGCAACGGTATCTGGCAGCTGGGTCTTCCCCCGAGCGCCCTCCCGCGTTTCACGTTCCCGACGAACTTCGATCAGACGCACCGCGGTGCCCTGCTCCTGGACTACCGCTTCGGGAAGAACGACGGCGGCCCGATATTGCAGCAGCTGGGCGCCAATATTCTCTTCACGTTCAACAGCGGGCACAAGTACACGAGAATCGAAGACCCGTCGCGTGCTCCGGAAGGTACCGATGAGCGGCGCCGCGCGCCGATTGAGTCTATCGGTGCATCCACGACGCCCTGGTTCTTCCAGCTCGATATGCGTCTCGACAAGACCGTTTCTATCGGTCCGCTGGATGCCAATTTCTACGTCTATGTCATCAACCTGCTCGGCACAGAAAACGTGACGAATGTGTTCAGCAGGTCGGGTAGCGCGTCGAGCGACGGCTACTTCCTGACCCAGGGCGGTTATGCCGATGTCGCATCGCTCGGGCAGGGATTCAAGGATATGTGGACCTCGCTGAACAACGGTCTTAACTCGGGCAACTATGGCCCGCCACGGCAGATCCGCTTCGGGCTCAGGCTTGAATATTAATAATGGAGGAGGTACCGAACATGTTTAAGCGATGCATGAAGTTGCTCGTCGGATCCGTCGCGGTCATGGTGTGTCTCGGCCTGATGAAGTCGTCTGCGGCCGAAGACCCCAAGACGCAGGGACTGGAGAAGACGACGACAAATGACATGTACACGTATTATACGATCAACAATATGTTCAACATGTACGCCAACAACGGGCGGGGCTCGTACAACAAGTTCACGAGCAACAACGCCCTCGAAGTTCCGAAGGGATCCGGCAAGTTCGCCATCTTCGAAGATGGCGTGGTCTGGGGTGGATTCCACAAAGGGCGGAGTGATCCGAAAGTCGGAGGCTCGACCTACAGTCAGGGTCTCCAGGCCGGAAAGATCCTCACCCCCGGAGGTCCGACGGAATCAGAACGGGCGGTGGCCGATGATCCCACGCTGGCGAAGTACCGGGTCTACCGGGTTCGCCCGGATGTGACTCCGACCACACCCTTCAGTGCCGTGCAGACCAAGCTTCAGGACGAATCGACGCTGATCACCCGGTACGAAGCCCTTTCAGCCCAGACGCTGTACAATAACTACGTCAAGGACTGGAATGAGTGGCCTGCAGCTGAAGGTCCGGCACCGTACAACGACGTGAACAAGAACGGCACATATGAGCCGACCGTTGACATTCCGGGTCAGCCGGGTGCCGACCAGACACTCTATTATGTGGCGAACGACCTGAACGCCAGCCGTGTGGCGGGCGTGGCAGGATCGCCTCCGATCGGCCTGGAAATGCACAGGACGGTGTGGGGATACAACCTCTCCGGTGCGCTCGGCAACACCATTTTCATGAGCACGCTGATTATCAACAAGAGCGGTGCACCCCTCGACAGTGCATACATGGTCATGTGGTCCGATCCCGACCTGGGCACATCGGAGGATGATTATGCCGGATGCGATGTCAACCGCAGCCTGGGCTATGTGTACAACGGAAAACCCGTTGATGGGTACTACGGCGTTGCCTGTCCGGCGGTCGGTTATGACTTCTTCCAGGGCCCGATAGTGCCGGGAGCTGCGACAGACTCGGCCGTGTTCCAGCTGAAATACCGGAAGGGATTCAAGAATCTCAGTATGTCCACGTTCGTCTTCTTCATCAACTCGAACGCGACATACACCGACCCGAACCTGGGCGCCGGCGGTGATGTGGAATGGTACCGGCTGATGAACGCAACGATCTCCAGCAGCGGCGCGCCGTTCATCAATCCCCTGACGGGAGAAGCAACGAAATATGCACTGGACGGCGATCCGGTGACAGGCCAGGGATGGCTGGACGGCACGGGCGGATTCATTCCCGGTGACCGCCGCATCTGCCTTGTGACCGGTCCCTTCACGCTCGCCAATAAGGACACGCAGGAACTGGTGGTTGCCACGGTTGCGGGGTTCGGGGCCGATCGTATTTCCAGCGTCAACGTGCTGAAATACTACAGCGACCTCGCCCAGAGCGCCTACAACAACCTGTTCAATATTCCGCGTCCGCCTCCGTCACCGAAGGTCAACATCGCTGAACTCGATGGGGCCATCGTCCTGACCTGGGCGGACAGTGCGGACGGGGTGAAGATCGAGAAGTTCAACAGCTCGGGGTACGCCTTTGAAGGGTACAATGTCTTCCAGTACAGGGAGAGTTCGATAGAGCCTTCACAGGCGATCCGTCTGGCGACGTTCGACCTGGTGGACGGATTCACGACCATCTTCGATAACGTCTACGACGAGGGGACCGGCTACGTGATCTCCAAGCCCGTCCAGTTCGGCGGCGACTTCGGTATCAAGAGGGTTTACCGGACGACGACCGATATGGCGAACTCACGCCCGCTCGTGAATGGATCGCCCTACTACTTCGGCGTGACGTCGTACAGCTTCAATCCCTCCCCGACGGCGGTGCCGACGCAGCTGGAAAGCGCCGCGGAACTGCTCACGATCGTTCCCCAGTGGGCGGATCCGGGTACGCAGTATTCAAACGCGTACGGCGATACGCTGAAGGGCATCGTCCATGTCGGACCGAGCGACGGCAAGGCCATTCCGATCGTCCTCGATCCGACGAGGATGAAGATGGAAGGGGCCACCTACAACGTCACGTTCCAGGGAACCGTTCCGAACCAGACCTGGACCCTGACACGTGTATGGAAAGGGGTGACCGAGACGCTCGTTACAGGTGTTAAGGATCAGAACGGCACCGATGACGGCTCGCCGATCATCGACGGAATCCAGTGGAAGGTGATCGGGGCTCCGCAGAGCTTCAAGGATTTTGCCGTGGTTGCGAACGCGACAGGGCCGACTCGTACCGCCGGAGGCTGCGTACGATTAACTCCGACGCCTATGGGTATCCCCACCCATCGAATTCAGGAACTCCGGTCGGGACGCGTCAACAATCGCCTGGCAAGCTGACTGCTTCCAAGGGATGGACGATTGCCACCGGTATGAATGCCACGGACATGAGTCCCCAGTACTCATACTTCCTGAGCCGAGTCACACAAAGCGATACCCTGTGGCCGGTGACATCATTCCGTATGACTTCGAGATCCGGTTCACCGCGGCGGGAAGCAAAGCGCATCAACTGCTATACAGATGATAGGGTACCTTTGATGTTCCGTTTGAGCTCTGGAATATCGGTATCAACACCCCGAACAATACTGCGGACGACTACCGGATGTTTCCCCACATCCTGGACGTTGACGGCAATGGCCAGTTCAATCTTCTGGCGAAGGCGGGGACGGATACGGTGGATAACGGCGGCGGCGGTGCGACGCACTCGGTTTCCGGCGGAGCCAACGATCCCTTCACCGACTGGATCTACTGGGTGAGCCTGAGGATACGACGCCAGGTCAGGCAGGTTACAATGCGATCGCGGCGGATGTGGTTGCCGGGACCTACGCAGGTCCGGGCGCGACGACCGCCGAGATAAGGAAGTCCTTCGCCGCATGGTGATCGTGGGCTGGAATATGGGCGCAGTTGCCACAGGCACCGGGCAGCTATACGATGACCATGCCCGAGGCCGGCACAACGTTCCGGATCATCTCGACAAAGCCCAACCAGCCGACGGACGTCTTCACGATTACCGCGCCTGCGGGCACGCAGAACGCCGATCTGGCCAAGGCTGATGCAGACCGGGTGAACGTGTATCCGAATCCGTATATCGGCTACAGCACGCTCGAGCCTGACAAGTACACACGGTTCATTACCTTCACACATCTTCCGACAAAAGCCACCATCCGCATATTCAACCTTGCGGGTATGCTCGTCCGGACGATCACGAAGGAAAACACCGATCAATTCCAGCAGTGGGATCTGCGGAACACCAGCGGCTTCCCGGTCGGTTCGGGCATGTACATCGCCTATATCGACATGCCGGAAGTCGGCAAGACCAAGATCCTCAAGATTGGCATCGTTCAAGAACAACAGTTCATCGATCGCTGGTAATGTCTCTGCGGTTCCCGGCCCCCGCTCCGCCATGGCGGCGGGCGGGCGCGGGACCGCCGGCAATGTTTGTCTATCGAAAATTGAAGGAGATCTTCCATGACTAACAACGTATTGCGATCGGTGGTCTGTCTGGTTCTCCTGTTGGGCCTGCTGTCCCTGACAGCGGTGGGTGCCAACAAGAACAGGATCGGAACATCGGGCGCGCAAGAGCTGCTGATCCCCGTCGGGGCTCGCGGCGTGGCAATGGGATTTTCCGGGCAACTCGCACTCAAAGGGTTGGACGCAATCTACTGGAACCCTGCGGGTCTCAGCCGGATGGAACCCGGTGTCGAAGTGATGTTTTCACAGATGGGCTATATTGCGGACATCGGCGTCAGCTATGGCGGTGTCGCCGTGAAGGTCGGGGAATTCGGTACTCTGGGATTCACCCTGAAGAGTCTCGCGTTCGGGGACATCATGGAGACCACCGAGCTCTATCCTGACGGAACAGGCGCCAGCTACAGTCCCACGTTCCTCACCATGGGCTTGACGTATGCCAAGATGCTGACGGACCGCATCTCGGTGGGGACTACGGCGTATCTGGTTTCGGAAAAGATCCTGGATGTATCCGCCACCGGCATCTGTTTTGATATCGGCGTGCAATACCAGAACCTCGGCATACAGGGTCTGGCGATGTCCATCGGCATCAAGAACGTCGGTCCGAACATGACCTTCGATGGTTCGGGCACATACAAGACGGCGACGGCGGACGACGGTTCCATCCGCGGCTCACAGACGATGAAAACCGAGATGGCCAGTTTCGAAATGCCTTCGAACCTGGAGATTGCCCTCGGGTATACGCCCAGGCTGGACGAGAACAACGGTCTTGCGGTCACCGCCGCATTCCGCAACAACAACTACACCGAAGACGAATACAACCTCGGTGCGGAATACGGATTCATGAATACGGTGTTCCTGCGCGGCGGCTATACGTTCTCGCCACAGACGGACAACGACATCACCAATGCCAAGGGCTATATCTACGACTGGAGCCTCGGGCTGGGATTCCACTATAATACCGGTGGTGTGGATCTTTCGTTTGACTATGCCTACCGGATGGTCAGGTACTTTGACGGGGATCAGGTTATCACCATCAAAGTCGGACTGTAACAATCGACCTTCTCTCATCCGGGAGATCGGGTTTCGAGGGCTGGCACCTGTTCCGCGTGCCAGCCCTCTTTAATTTGCCTCAACATATGGATACCTACGTGACACGTCGAATGGTTTCGAAAACCGCTCTGATCCTTCTCTGGTCCGTTCTTCTTGCGGCCGGCTCCCGCTCGCAGGAGATGAGGTATTTTCCGGAGCGCGGGCAGGGGGCCGTCCACCAGCGCACGCTCGAGCTGGGCAGCGGGGCGGCGGTTCTCCTTGTGGCACTCCAGCCGGGGTACGAAGATCTGCCCCTCCTTGCGCACCTGCGTATGGAATCGGGCGCACGGGCCGTTGTGGCCTATGTGACGAACGGGGAAGCGACGCCGGGGGATCTGGGTTTTAGCGCCCCGGTATATGCCGCCGCACAGCGCAAAGAGGAGGCGTACGCCACGACACGGATGCTCGGGGCAACGGCGCATTTCCTGAATCTGCCGGATCCGGGGATCGTGTCCACCCGGGAAGGCCTCCTGCAGATCTGGAACCCGGACACGGCCCATACACGGCTCGATCATGTCCTGCGTCAATTCCGTCCGGATCTTGTCGTGGTGTGCGGTGACTTCCGCGGCGACACGATCGCGTCAGTGCGGCAGCGTTTGCTCACGGATCTGCTCATGAGCGCCGTCCGGACAGCCGGCCGCGACACGGTCCGCTCGGACACGGTGAAAGTCGCGGGGTGGAAGGTTCCGCGCATCTATGGGGAATCCGCACGCGATGCCCGCAGCAGGGAGGCCCTCTATGACAGGGTCCACCCGTTCTGGAAGAAGACGTACCGTTCCATCGCCGCGGAGGCGGCCCGGGAATACAGGACCCTCGCGCTGCAAATCGGATCCTGGATCCGACAGGGGGACCGGCGTTACTCGCTTCTGTATCCGGAAGGGGTGGCGGCTCCGCAGGGAATGCTCGACGGTCTCCCGGAGATCAGCCCGGCCCTCCGGTCGCTCGCAAAAGAAATCCGCACTGCAGCCGGCCGGAAGGAGCGCGGGAAGAGCGCACCGCGGCTCCGCGAGGTTTCGAGAGTCATAGACAGCCTGGATCAGTACCTCGGCCGCCGGCGGCGCTCGATGCCGACAGGCGACTTGAAACTCGTGGCGGGGTGGAAAAACGGGCTTGAAGAACTGCGCTGTTCCCTCCTGAACGTCAAAGTGGACTTCAGCTCGAGCGAGACCCTTGTTGCACCCGATCAGGTCTTCTTTCTGAAAATCAACAGCGTCTCCTCCCGGGGCTCAGGGAAGCGGGACTGGATACTGTTCCCGGGGGCAATCGACCATACCTGGGGGATTAATACATCGCTCGAGCACCAATTCTCCCTGGCCCCGCCGCAGGAATTTCAGATCCTGACGCCGCACAAGATGGAGCTGACCGTTCCCGTGTCCCAGTTCGGGATGACACAGTCCGCGACTGAGGACCAGGTTTTCCTTCATCGTGATGCATCAGGATTCGCTCAGGGAACGCTCCTTTTTTTACAGGGGAGAAGTGCTTCTGCTGGTCGGGCCGCCCCGGACGTATGAGCTTCTCACTCCCATTGTGCGGGGGATCGACGGCGAAGGAGTTTCGTACCGCTTATTGAATATCAGCCGGGACGCCTACCAGGGCAGAATGACGATCGTGGATTCCCTCGCGGAGAGTACCGGCAAAGAGGTTTTTCTCCCGAGGAAGAACTTCGTGCTTGTGGATACCCTTCGCCTGTCGTTGCGGAAAGCGCTCCCCGCCGGAGAGTACACGATGAACCTGGAATTATCGGGAGGAAATACGGATCCGTTTCTCGTGCGGAGTTTTGAGGCGGCGGTGGACTCGCAGGTCCGTCTCGGGCTCCTGACATGCATAAAGGACAGTCCGGTCGCGCAGGCCCTCGGGCGGCTCCGGCTGCCCTGGAGGAGCGTGGATACTTCATTTGCGTCGGCGGCGGACCTGTCGGCATTCGACGTGATCCTCGTTGATCGGGATGCCTTCGAGGGAATACAGGGAATCCGCCGGAAGGCAGGCGCTCTCCAGAAATGGGTGCGGGAAGGAGGCCGTTTGGTGGTCCTGCCACAGGCTGCGGCGGTTGACGGCGGAGCCTCGGTGCTTTCAGTCGGTGCTTTTGGCAGGTCGGCACAGCTTTCACCTCGTGACGCCGGTGATGTTCGACACGACCGTGGCGCTCAGCCGGACCCCGAACCTGCTCTCGGGATCCGATTGGGAGAATTGGGTTGTCGCCAGATCGCTGAATTCGATCCAGATCAATTCCGGGGTGGAGGCGCAGACACCCGTGTCCTCCGCCGATGGCCGGATCCCGCTCGTGGTGGTGATTCCCCTGGAGAGAGGCCGGATCACACTCGTTGCGCTGGACCTGAATTCACAATTCCAGAACGTGCACCCCGGTGCCCACCGGTTGCTTGCCAATCTGTTGACCGTACAGGTGGAGAAGCAATAGCAGGGCATGAGAAAGAGTGCAGAAATACTTCTCTTCATTCTCGTCCTCCTTGCGGGGACGAATCGCACCCTTGCACAATGGCTCCCGTCTCCCGGCCCCGAAGGCGGCTCAGTGACTTCTTTTGCCGCGAACGCGAGCTTTCTCTTTGCGGGAACCGCCGCGGGCGTGTCCCGGTCAACGGATTCGGGCGCCACCTGGACGCCGGTCAATGAAGGCCTCACGAGCCGGTCGGTTTGGGCGCTGGCAGTGTGCAATGAGTTTCTGTTTGCAGGTACGTATGACGGGGGGGTGTTCCGGTCCGGCGACAATGGCGGCAGCTGGAGTGCCGTCAACGATGACCTGACCGACACTCATGTTCTTGCCCTCGCGGCACATGGTGATCTTCTTGTTGCAGGAACGCTCGGCGGGGTGTTTCTCACCACCACCGGCGGCACGACATGGAACGCCGCAGGTCCCGGCATGACCGATCTCCACGTCCGTGTCCTTGCTTTCAGAGAGCATTTGCTCTTCGCCGGCACCCTCGGCGGAGGGATCTTTGTCTCCGGCGACGGCGGTGCGAGCTGGTCTCCGGGGAATGCGGCGCTGTCAGGTACGTCGGTATTGTCTCTTGCTTTTCTGGGGTCGCGGATTTTCGTGGGCACATACAGCGGACTTTTTCTCTCCCCGGACAGCGGGCACTCATGGAAACTCATCGACCCCCGGAGTACACCACCTTCCGCCCTCGCCGACGCCGGCATGGAGGTGCAGGCTCCCAAAACAATCTATGCTCTCGCTGTGCGGGGCGAGGATCGTCTTTCTCGGAATGCACGGCGACGGAGTATTTCATACGACAGACGGGGGAGAGAGCTGGAACCCGTTCAATGGCGGCCTGACGAATCTCTACATCAATTCCATTTTCATCCACGAGGCGAATCTCTTCGTCGGTTTCTACGGCGGTGGAACCGCCCGATTTCCCATTCCCCGGGCGGTGACCTCTGCGGTGGATGTTTCTCCGGGCTTTCAGGGGGCGGCATTGCTCGAGCAGAACTCTCCGAATCCCTTCAACGGGCAGACGAGAATCGGTTTCAGGGTGCCGGGTTCAGGAGTTGTGACGCTGAGGGTCTTTGACCTGCTGGGACACGAGGTGGCGACACTGATCGACCGGTGGATGGCAGTGGGGGAGTACACGACGACCTTCGATTCGGGAATGCTGGCGAGCGGCATCTATCTCTGCCGGCTCACGACCGGGTCTTCCGTATCGACAAAAAGAATGTTGCTTGTGCGATGAGGACATTTGTCCTCCCGTTGGGCAATTGGCCCTATAGACGATAGTGTCATGGGTGTCCGTAAAACACCGGGTTCGGGTGTAGTATATGAACGAGCTGTGGAGGAAGGCTATGCTGGTGCAGAAAGGTGAGGGACCGGACATGGCGGACCGTGATGCACCGCACGCTGATATGAAGACGCGCTTGCGGGCATCGCAGCGTCCGATGACCAGAGCATCGCTGGCGCTGCGGGCCGGCTTCGGACTGGGGCTGATACTGCTGCACGGAATTGCCGTTGCGCAGACTCCCGTTCCGCTTCCCGCCACACGGATCGATGTGGATGTCCTGGGTAATGTCTTTGCGCTGGATGCGCGCGCCGGGACGCTCACCCTCTATGATCGCGGGATGCAGATCGTGACACAGACCGGGGGACCGGGATGGGAAAACGGCAGGTTCGATGATCCCGCCGGCCTCTGGGCCCGGAACGGACTCGATGTTTACGTGGCGGATTTCGGCAATCACCGGGTGCAGCGATTCGACCGGAGCCTCGCCTTCGTCTCTTCGCTTTCCACACGGGATTCCCAGAACCCCCGGGAGCGATTCGGCTATCCGGCGGACGTCGCACTCTCCCGCCTGGGGGAACTTTTCATCTGTGATACGGAGAACGCCCGGATCGCCAAGATCAGCGCGCAGAACCAGGTGGAGACGGCGTTCGGGGATTTCGGGGGGGGGCGCGGCCGCCTGTCGCATCCGACGCAGGTGGAAATCGGACCGGGCGAAACGGTGGTTGTGCTCGATACCCCCCGCGTGGTGATCTTCGACAGCTTCGGCAATTTCATCTCGACGCTCCCCGAACCGTTGCTCACCGCTCCCTCCTGCCTGTTCGCGGATCAGGAGAGTGTGGCCCTCGTGGACAGCAACAGGGTGCTCTGTTTTGACAAATCGTTCAGGCCGGTGGAATCGTTTGATGTGCGCGACATACTGGGCTTTTCACCGGTGCGCGTGTTTTCTCTTGTGATTGCCGGCGGACGCTGGTATATTCTCACGGAGGCCGGTCTGAGCGTCTTCGATGATCCGCGCAATTCATCGATCCGCCTTGACAAAGAGAAGAAAACTCACTAGCATGACCATACTGTGACGAAAGGACCGACCCATGGCAAAAAGCCTGAATAAAGTACTGCTCATCGGCAATCTGGGAAAAGACCCGGAAGTGCGGTATACCGGCTCCGGTGTTCCGGTGGCCACATTCAGCATCGCAACAAACGAATCGTGGCAGGATCAGGACGGCAATACGCAGGAACGCACGGAGTGGCACAACATCGTGGCGTGGCGGAAACTGGCGGAGATCTGCCATCAGTACCTGCGCAAGGGAAAGAAGGTCTACATCGAGGGACGGATTCAGACCCGCAGCTACGACGACAAGAACACCGGGGCGAAGAAATACATCACGGAGATCGTGGCCAACAGCATGATCATGCTGGACAGCAAGGATCCCGGTGAGGCCGGTTCCTATGCTCCGCCCGAAGCTCCGGCGGCGAACACGATCACGGATCAGACAAAAGAGTCCGATCTGCCGTTCTAGTCAAGAAGTTATCAACAACCTTATCCACCTGGTTATCCACAAAGCCGGCCGTAGCTGTGGATAGGGTGTTAATAGTAAGTCTCTGTTTCTTAACATCTTATCTGGTTTAACCTCAGACCGTTGTTTATTTGTCACCGTTCCTATCCGCTCCCGGTGAGGACAGTTGTGGAGATCAGACGGCACCATTGAAAGCTAAACTGGCACTTGAAAACGGGAGCATCCTGACGGGAGAGGCCTTCGGTGCTCCCGGCGAGGTTTCCGGAGAGGTCGTGTTCAATACTAGTCTCTCCGGATACCAGGAGGTCTTTTCCGATCCCTCCTACCGCGGGCAGATCGTTATCCTGACCTACCCCCTTATCGGTAACTACGGGGTCAACGAAAGTGACATGGAATCCGCGGCGCCGCAGGTTTCCGGAGTGATCGTCAGGGAGTATACGGAGCACCACAGCAATTTTCGGGCGACACGGAGTCTGGGCGATTGGCTCAGAGAACACGGTATTCCGGCTATTCAAGGTGTCGATACACGCATGCTCACCCGCCTCATCCGCACACAGGGGGCGATGCGGGGCGTGCTTACGACCGCTCCCCGTGACGACGAAGAGCTGCGATTGAAGGTAGAAGCGGTGCCGTCCATGGCCGGACTGGACCTGGCCACAAAGGTCACCTGCGCCTCACCCTACGTCTGGGATAGTGCCGGGGATGTCTCCTTAACTTCACCCCCTCTTCCTGTTGAAGATCCCGCGAGGAAGTTCAAAGTGGTCGCTTACGACTACGGCATCAAGCGGAACATCCTCCGGCGCCTGCAGCTGTACGGATGCTCGGTGACAGTGGTTCCGGCCTCATTTCCCGCGGAAGAGGTGCTGGCGATGCAGCCGGACGGCGTCTTCCTTTCAAACGGTCCGGGCGACCCTGCGCCCGTCACCATTGCGATCGGGAACATCAAGAGGCTCCTCGGAAAGGTCCCGGTATTCGGCATCTGCCTGGGCCATCAGCTGCTTGCGCTGGCGCTCGGCGGAAGGACGTACAAGCTCAAGTTCGGCCACCGCGGGGGCAACCATCCCGTCCGGAACCTGCAGACCGGAGCCATTGAAATCACCTCCCAGAACCACGGGTTCGCCGTGGATCCGGATTCGCTCGATCCCCGGGACATCGAGATCACACACACGAACCTGAACGACAGTACAAACGAAGGATTCCGCCACCGCCACCTGCCGGTCTTTTCCGTTCAGTATCATCCCGAGGCCGCCCCGGGTCCGCACGACAGCGACTACCTCTTTCGCGAGTTCCACCGCATGATGGTGTCGGGGGTCTCCCTGGCAGCTCCCTCCGCGTTGTGACACGTGCCGGCTACACTGCTCTGCCGGTCTACTACGACCGGTGGCAGAAGTCGTACGGCAAGGACTACAGCACGCTCATTGCGCCGCGGCTGATCGCGACACTCCGGAGGTATCAGGTTCCGGCATCCACGTTCGCCGATGTGGGGTGCGGCACGGGGACACTTGCCCTGATGCTGGCCCGCCGCGGATGGAAGGGATACGGGGTGGATGCCTCTGACGGGATGATCCGCGAAGCGCGCGCAAAGATTCCCCGATCAGACGGTCATGTGCGGTTCCTGCAGCAGGACATGCGCACACTGGCTCTCCCGGAGCCGGTCCGGTTGGTGACCGCACTTTTTGACGTCCTGAATCACCTTACCCGGCTGCGCGATCTCCGCGCGGCCGTCCGGGCGGTGTACCGTTCACTTCTCCCCTCCGGCCTCTTTGTCTTCGATACGAATAACGAGCAGTGCTTCACGACCATATGGACGAAAACCGAGACTATCGAGCACCGGGACTTCACCGTTATCCTCCACAATGCCTATCTCCCGCACCGCCGTCTGGCGCGTTCCCATGTTACGATTTTTCCCGCTAAACCCCTGCGTGCACACCGCGAACAGGAAGTCGTGCGCGAACGCTGCTATACGCACCATGAACTGACAGAAACGCTCACGGCGGCCGGATTCCGCATTCTCGAGGGAGAAGACTTCAACTTCACAGATGTCCCCGGGGTCGGCGATCTGAAGACGTGGTGGGTGGCGCAGAAATAAGAGCTACACAAAACCTTCGTATTGCATCGTCTGGTTCGCATCGCGCACAAATCCGAGTGTGGAGAGCACCTCACCCAGCCCGTCGAGGGCGGGGCGCGTGCCGTTGCACAACTCGACATGGATGGAACGGACAGGGCGAAGGTGGGCGGGGAGCCGGGTCAGGGTGAGCAATGCACCGACGGCCTCACGCACAACTGAGGCGGGCACATCGTGCGAACTCCACAAACGCGATCCATAGCTCTCCGCCAGAAGCACCGGAAGTCCGGCGTGAAAAACGATGTAGTTGCCCGGAAGGCGCGTGACCCGGGGAAAGCCTTCGCGGCGCTTCGATCCCCGGACCGAGCGGGTTCGCCGGGTCGCAGGCGTTGAGCAGCACCACGCGGGGGTCCCTGACCCGCAGGGCACAACTCTCCCTCAGCTCTTCCACAGTGGCGGGTGTGGCATACTGCATGCCCGAGAGTCCCTTCACAAAGTACCCCCGCCTGAGTTCTCCGCCGCAGTTCACGCCGCTGCAACTCGGCCGCAAGGAACGGCCAGGGGAGCAAATCTTCGCGCTTGACAAATTCCCTCGCCACCACCCCGTACCGGCGGAGGAGAAGATCCGCGTGTTCGTGTGCCCGTTCTTCCGGAGGAAGTTCTTCTCCCATCACACCGGGGTGGCGCAGGAGCGACCAGCGTCCGCTCCAGCCGGGAATCTGGCGGATTGCCCTGCGCGCGGACCGCAGGATGGGCCCGACGCCTGGCCGTGAACGGGGGCCGAGAAGGCGGACCGGTTCCACAGGCGCGTCGGGATCGGGGCGGCCGCTCCGCTTCAGCTGGAACAGCTCGCTGGGGGCGTCATTTGTCGTCAGGCCGTTCCAGAAGAGCTCGGCCATCGCGGAGTTGAGAGCGGCAAGGGAAAGGTTGGTTCCCGCCCGGATATCCGTCAGGAAGGAGGCGCCATGCCTTTCCAGATACTTCAACACGCGCTCACCGGCTTCCGTCAGGGTGGCAGGCTTATCCGCTGTCTCGTTCTCGAGGAACAGGGCGCCCATGCCGCGCTGGAGAACCAGCAGACGGCCCGGCCCCGCGCCGGCCCAGACGAATCTTCCTGCCACACTTCCCCGGTCAAGGAGATCTGATGTGAACCCGGGAATGCGCCGGAAGAGAATATCCCGTTCGCAGATTTCGGCAGGCAGCGGGAGACCCTCCAGCAGTTCAAGAGTCCGGGCGATCTGCTGCTCTTCAGCGGGCGGGGAGCCGGAGAGAAGATGATGCCGGGACTGGAGAAAAAAAGTGAACTCTTCGAGTGAACAGGGTTGAATCTCCTTCCGGAGTATGGAAATGGTCTGCCGGTGAATGCGTTCCAGGTTCGGGCGGAAACACCATTGCACTTCTTCCGTGGCGGGCAAAGGCGGAGGCCGGAAGCGGCCGCGCGCCATACTCCGGTCCGCCTCCCAGCGGCGCGGTCAGGGTGCGAATACGGTCTTCGGGAATCGCATACCGATCTGCGAGTTCGGCGGTCGTGATGGGCCCATGATGTTCGACGAACCGCCGGAGGACGCACTCCGCCTCGCGGTCCTCATCGAGCCGGGCATACGTTTGCCGGTCTTCGCCCGCCACCCATCGTGTGGCGGATCCTAACCGGACACGGACTACGCGCCGGTCCGCTTCCAGCGCGTCGACCATGGCCTTTCCGTTGCCCGCGCATCGCTCCAGCACCTCCTCCCCCGAGAGGTCCCCGATGCGGATCAGCAATTCCATCAGCTCCTCGGGCGTTCGCGCCCTCCGGTTCTCCTCCACATGCTGCAGCCTCCGTTCCACCGTCCGGATCGCCTCGGGGCGGATCATCGAGGAGAGCGATTCGAGATCCACAACCTCCGCCAGAAGCTCCCGGTTGATGGCCAGATATTGACTCAGCCGGTCGGCGCGCGGCTGATCCCATTCGTACATATAGACCGCGATGAAGTCGAAGAGCAGGCTTGCCGCAAAGGGGGAGGGGATCTCGGTCTGCACACTCCTGACACGCATCGCCCCGGAGGCAATCCGGCCGATCATCTCGCGGAAGTGGGGAAAATCCAGCACATCATTGAGCACTTCACGCACGGTCTCAATGACGATCGGAAAATCCTCAAATTGACGGACGGCCTGGAGAAGATCGGCGGCACGCAGGCGCTGCAGCCAGAGGGGGGTCCGTTTGCCCGGCGTGGTGCGGGGCATCAGCAGTGCGCGGCCGGCGTTCTGGCGGAACTGCCCGCCGAAGACCGGGGATTGAAGGACCTCCTCCAGAACGGCATCCTCGACGGCTTTGGGGATGCAGTCCATCAAAGAGATCGAGAGGCACCGCTTCGGCATCGTTGCAGCGCAGGAGTATGCCGTCATCGTTGTAGAGCATTTGCGGTTCAACCCCCGTGCGGGCATGCAGGACGCGTGAGAGCCAGAGGCCGAGAAGGCCGTTGACGCGCCGCCCGTACGAAGCAATGGACGACGAGACGCGGGTCGCCGACCTCATCGCGGAATCCTTCCACGACCAGGAGGTCGTCGTGAGGAATCACGCCGGTCGCCTCCTGCTGCCGCCGGTAGTACTCCAGGATGTTCCAGGCCGCCCGCGAATCGATGGGAAACTCCTGCTGCAGCCAGATTAGGGTGCCGGGATCGTCGATTCGCCGGGCCATCGCACGCCGGAAGGCACCAACACGCGCACCGAGGTCAAAGCTCCTCCCGATTCCCTCCCCCCGCCAGAACGGCATGCGCGCCGGCTGACCGGGTGCGGGAGCGACCGTCACCCTGGTGGCATCGATGTTGACCATGCGCCAGACGCTCGAGCCGAGGAGGAACGTATCACCCGCGCGGCTTTCGTAGATGAACTCTTCGTCCACTTCCCCCACCTTCGTCCGGCCGTCCTCCAGATACACACCGAAATACCCCCGGTCCGCTATGGTTCCGCCGCCGGTGATCGCCAGGTGGCTGGTGCCGGGCAGCGCACGCAGAACCCCGTGAATTTTGTCCCAGGAGATACGCGCGCGAAGGTCTCTGAAGGCCTCGTGGGTATACCGGCCGGCGAGCATCTCCAGGACCCGTATGAACAGATCCCGGGGCAGGGCGCGGTAACAGTACGACCTCCGGACAAGATCAAACAGCGGGTCAACCTCACGCGGTTCGATGCTGACCATGGCGACGATCTGCTGGGCCAGCACATCCAGACAGTTCTCGGGGATCGTGGTCTCTTCGACTTCGTGCTCGGCCATGGCCCGGGCGACGACCGTGGATTCCACAAGGTCTTCGCGGTGGGTGGCGAAGATGCGCCCCTTGCTTGTCGCGCTCACCAGGTGGCCCGACCGGCCGATGCGCTGCAACCCCCGGGCGATTCCCTTCGGCGACTGGACCTGGATCACCAGATCGATGCTGCCGATATCGATGCCCAGCTCCAGGGAGGAGGTTGCGACCAGTGCACGCAGCCGTCCGGCTTTCAGCTCTTCCTCCATCTCTTCCCGGGTTTCGCGCGACATGCTTCCGTGATACGCCTGGACCAGTGGTTCCGCCGGTGCATTCGCGCCTGTGGCGGGTGCACCCGGCGCGGCCGGCGGACGCACGCCGGCAGCCGCTGCGGCTGCCGTGTCTTCCTGATCCGTCCAGGCGGTATTCTGCGGGACGGCATACAGACTGAAGGAAGGGGCAGGCGCCCCGGTGATCAGCTCGTTGAGTTTTGCCGCGATCCGTTCAGCCAGACGCCGGTTGTTCACGAAGATGAGCGTGGTGCGATGGCGGCGGATCTCCTCCAGGATCTCCTGAAAAATCAGGGGCCATACGCTTTCCTGCGGCAGGAGCGAGAAATCATCCGCCGCGCACACGACCCGGAGATCCGTCTCCTTCTTCCTGCCGGCATTGACGATATGCACCGGGCGTGCGTTTCCACCAAGGAAGGCGGCGATGCGTTCGAGCGGACGCTGCGTGGCGGACAGCCCGATGCGGACGCACTCCTGCACGGCGATTTCCTGCAGCCGTTCGAGCGAGAGGGAAAGGTGAACACCCCGTTTGTTCCCGCAGAGCGCATGGATCTCATCGACGATCACGTACTGGACCGTCGCGAACATACCCCGCGCCTTCGCGGAGGTCAGCATGAGATACAACGATTCGGGTGTGGTGATGAGAATGTCGGGCGGCTGCCTGATCATTGCCGCCCTGCGCGCCTGTGTGGTGTCGCCGGTGCGGACCGCGGTGCGGAGAAGGGGAAGGGAGAGCCCGAGACGGGCGGCCTCGGCACGAATGCCCAGCAGCGGCGCTTCGAGGTTCCGTTCGATGTCGTTGTTGAGAGCCTTCAGCGGAGAGATGTACAGGACGCGGACGCCCGGGGCAAGGGATTCGCCGAGGTGCTGTTCGACGAGGTGATTGATGGCCCAGAGGAATGCGGTGAGCGTTTTCCCCGAACCCGTCGGGGCCAGGATCAACGTGTTGTTGCCCGCGGCAATGCTGGGCCACCCGAGTTCCTGGGGCGGGCTGGGCGTGTTGTACGCGCGTTCGAACCAGCCCCGGACTGCGGGGTGAAAGAGTTCAAGCGGATGCTGCAAGACGGCCATAACATCATCACGGGCTATGCACACAAATGATAGGGAATTGGTTCATTTTGCGCAACAATGCTTCTCTCTCCATCGTATCCTAAGGTAGCGTTCTGGCAGTTCCTTTCGTTGACCCCCCGGGAGGTTGTTTCCATGAAGAAACGCATAGTCATAGTGACAATCGCGGTCGTCGCCGTTGCCGCCGTTGTCTATCTGGTGTTCGGGCGTTCCGGGGGTGAATCTCCGGATGCCCTTCCCGCCATCAAGGTTGCGCGGGACAATATCGTGGACAAGGCGCTGGCCGTCGGCACGATCGAACCGGAAAATGAGATTTCGATCAAGTCCAAGGTCTCCGGAGTGGTCAGAAGCATCTTTGCCGATGCCGGATCGTACGTTAAAGCGGGCCAGTCATTGCTCGAGGTGAAACCCGACCCGACGCCGCTCGAACTTGCGGATGCCAAACGGCAGGTACAGTTGCGCCAGGTGGAAATCGATAATCTAAGGAAAGAAGCGGTCCGGCAGGAGTCCATGGTCAACAAGAACCTGATTTCGAGGAAGGAGTACGAGGAATTCGAACGCAGGTATTCGGAGGCCAAGCTGCAGCAACAGATGACCGGCGAACGCCTGGCACTGCTCGAAAGCGGGAGAGTGAAGATCGAGAACACGGAGATTGAATCGATCATCAAAGCACCGATCGACGGCTTCGTGCTCAGCAAGACGGTTCAGGTGGGCGACCCGGTAACCCCGCTGACCTCCTACCAGGAAGGGACGGTGCTCATGAAAATGGCCAACATGGAGCGTCTGATATTCAAGGGGACAGTGGACGAGATTGATGTCGGCAAGTTGCGCGAGGGGATGCCGGCGGAGCTGAAGGTCGGGGCGCTGCCGAGCGAAAAGATCTCGGGTGTGCTCTACAAGATCTCCCTGAAAGCCGAGAAGAAAGAAAATGCCACCGTCTTTCCCATTGAAGTAAGTGTCCCCCGCGCGAAGAATGCCACGCTCAGGGCCGGATACTCGGCAAATGCCAGTATTATCATCCAGCAGAAGGACAGCGTCCTGACCATTCCCGAGCGGACGGTGACCTTCCGCAACGACTCGGCCTTTGTGAAAGTCTCCCTGGGCCCCGGGAAGGAAGAGGAACGGTTCATCAAGACCGGACTCAGTGATGCGATCAAGGTGGAGGTTCTCTCGGGACTCAACGAAGGGGATATGGTTCTGGAAAAACCGGTGAAGAAGATCGAATGAACGGGCTGACGACAACCGTCAGGGAATTTCTGCGGGATCTGCGGGCCCAGAAACTGCGCACGACGCTCACGATCTTCGGGATTGTCTGGGGGACCGTGGCCATTATCGTGCTCCTGGCGTTCGGGATGGGATTCAAGCGGCAGCTTTCCATCAACATGCACGGCATCGGCGAAGGCATCGCCATCATGTTCCCCGGCCGCACGACAAAACCGTTCGAAGGATTCGGTATAGGCAGGGGCGTGAGCTTCCTGGAAGAGGATGCCCGGTTGCTGGCCGAACAGGTCCCTGCCATCGGACAGATCAGCCCCGAATATTCGCGGGGGGATACGCCGGTCCGCGTGGGCACGAACATCACCACGCCGGCCATCGCCGGGATCATCCCTGTCTACGCGGAGATGCGGAATATCATTCCCGAACAGGGAGGGCGGTTTATCAATGACCCCGATGTGCGCGAGCGGAGGCGGGTTGTGGTCCTGGGGAACGAAGTGAAGAAGCTGCTCCTCGGTGAGGGGCCTGCCATAGGGAAACTGGTCTATGTCGGACAGGTTCCCTTCACGGTGATCGGGGTGATGCAGAAGAAGACGCAGAACTCCTCCTACAACCGGCGCGATGCCGACCGGATCTTCATCCCGGCCTCCACCTTTGCGTCCGTCTTCGGCGCCGTTCACCTGAGCAATATCATCTTTACCCCGCGCGATCCGCGGAAGTCGGAAGAGACCATCAGCAGGGTCCGGATGGTGCTGGGAAAGAAGTACCGCTTCGACCCGGAAGACACCGATGCGGTCTGGATCTGGAACACGGCGAAATTCGACGAGTTCATCTTCGTCTTTTTCCTCGCCTTCAACGTGTTCATGGGCCTGATCGGCAGCTTCACGCTGGCGGTCGGCGGGATCGGCGTTGCCAATATCATGTACATTGTGGTGCAGGAGCGGACCAGGGAAATCGGGGTCAAGCGGGCCGTGGGTGCGCGGAGAAGGGAGATCATGTCCCAGTTTTTCGCCGAAACGCTCTTCATCATCGGACTGGGATCCGCGCTGGGATTCCTGATCGCCGCGGGCATCATTCAGGGACTGCAGTACATTCCCATCAACGAGTTCGTCGGGACTCCGGAGCTCTCGGTGGAGGTTGCGCTGGTGACCATGGGGGTGCTCTGTGCCATCGGCCTTGCGGCCGGGCTTATGCCTGCACGCCGCGCGGCCAACCTCAACATCGTGGATTGTCTCAGAACATGATCCCCTCACCTATAGCCGGGAGCTGACGGTTATGTGGCGCGAGCTGCTCCTCGACTTCCTGCAGGATATGAAGGTCCAGCGCACCCGGGCCATCCTGACCATGGTGGCGATCACCTGGGGGACCATTGCCGTGGTGCTCCTCCTCGCGTTTGGCGATGGACTGGGCACGCAGATGCAGAATGGTCTGCTGAACGCCGGCAACCGGATCATGATTCTCTATGGCGGCGAGACCGGGAAGCAATACGAGGGAGTCCCGAAGGGGCGGCGGATCCGCCTCGTGGAAGAAGATGCCGCCATGCTGCATGAGGCCATTCCGGCCATCGATCTCGTCAGCCCGCAGTACCGCGCCGGTGTGAGACTCACGTACGGAAAAGTGTCGACCAACACCGAATGCGAAGGGGTCAACCCCAACTTTGAGGAAATGCGGCGCATGTTCCCGGCGGCCGGCGGCCGCTTCCTGAACGATATTGACGTCGCCATGCAGCGCCGGGTGCTGGTTCTGGGGACGGAGATCGCGCGCGAACTGCTGGGGGATGAAGATCCGATCGGCCGTGTCGTGCTTCTCGAGCAGGTTCCGTTCACCATCGTGGGATTGATTCAGCAGAAACTCCAGACCAGCATGAACAACGGGCCCGACTCCCGCAGGGCGGTGATCCCCTATACGACCCTCCGGACGATGTTCGGGGATACGCACGTGAATTCCATCGTTGTCCGTCCCGTCGATCCGTCCAAGCAGGCCGAGGTGAAGCGTGAGATCTTCCGCGTGCTCTCGCGCAAGTATCACTTCGATCCCGAAGATGAACGGACCCTCTTCATCTGGGACTTCATAGAGAACGAAAAGATGGGGAGACGCATCGGGCTGGGTGTGTCGATGTTCCTGTTCGGGGTCGGTTTCCTGACCCTGCTTATTGCGGGCGTCGGGGTGGCGAATGTGATGTACGTGGTGGTGAAAGAGCGCACACGGGAAATCGGTATCCGGATGGCGGTGGGGGCTCGCCGGCGCCACATCCTCGCACAGTTCATGAGCGAAGCGCTGCTGATCGCCTTCCTGGGAGGCACGATCGGCATCCTGTTTTCCTGGGGAGTCATCTCGGTGGTCCATCTGCTGCCCAGCGATGACGGTCCGATGCAGTTCCTCGGCAAGCCCATTCTCTCCTCCGCGACGATGCTGCTGACCGCCGGCATCCTCGGCCTGATCGGCCTCCTGGCGGGATTCTTCCCCGCCCGCAAGGCGGCCTCGGTCGATCCGGTGGAATCCCTCCGGTATGAATGATGATCCTCCTCCGGCCATTCTCCCGAAGCGGATATGAGCGGTTGATCCGCTGGATCGATTCGCACCGCGCGCTTGTCCGGTGGGCAGGCCCCCAGCTCTTCCGCTACCCGCTGACCGTCGAACAGCTGGATCGCTACTGCGCTCTGTCGGCCGGACCCGAGCCCGCGAGTCTGATTTATGAAGCCGTGCACGGGGAGACCGGCTCTGTGGTGGGGCATTGCGAGCTCGGTCTCATCAACCGGGAACAGCAGACCGCTTCCGCCTGCAGAATCCTCATCGACCCCGCCTTCCGCGGTCAGGGGATCTGCCGTCCGCTGATGGAGCGGTTGCTGGAAATCGGTTTCGGGGATGATGCACTGCCGCCGGATCGATCTCAGGGTCTACGCGCTGAACAGTCCGGCAATCCGCTGTTACGAAGCCGCGGGTTTTCAGCGCGAGGGAGTGCTCCGGGAGGGGGTGCGCGTGGGCGAGGAGCTCTGGGATGTGGTGCTGATGAGCATCCTGCGTCAGGAATGGAACGCACGGGAACGGGCGGATAACGCCGGGAGCAATTGAGCGGCCGGGAGTCGGGCGGAAAAAACTCCGGCGCAGGGAACAGCCGCACTGCAGCGGGTGTTATACACATACACGACAGGTGATCCATTATCTAACGCGGGAGGGTGGTATGAAGGCAGTGCAGCATGCAATGATTGTCTTGCTTCTGGGCGTTCTCCTTGTGCTTTCCGCACGTGCGGCGGATCCTGCGCCGAACTTTGCTCTTCAGTCGCAGGACGGAAAGACCATTGAGTTGAAAAAGCTGGCAGGAAAGGCCGTTGTGGTGAATTTCTGGGCCACCTGGTGCGGTCCCTGCCGGGCGGAGATCCCCGGTATGGTGAAGGTGTATGAGAAGTACAAGGGGAAGGGGCTGGAGATCGTCGGCATCTCGCTCGACAGGGGGGGATGGGATGATGTGAAGCCGTACCTGGCCAAGAACAAGATCTCCTACCCGATCGTCGTTGCGGGTCAGGAGCTTACTGACGCCTACGGCGGTGTCCGGAGCATTCCGACGTCGTTCTTTGTCGACAGGAAGGGGAACATCGTCTCCAAGCATGTAGGGGCATTATCCGAGGAAGCATTTGAGAAGGCGGTGAAGGAGATTCTGTAGTTCGCGGCTTCTCTGCAGAGTGAGCAAAAACCCCCGTCCGGTGATCCGGGCGGGGGTTTCTTCTTACAGCGGTTCTGCTTTTTGTTGCACAGGGGGCGGCTTCTCTGCAGCAGGCCGCCCTCCCTTCAGCACTTGCTCCAGCCGCAATTATAGCAGACCACGCAGCCGTTCACATGCTCTACGGTACTCCCGCATTCCGGGCAGGTGGTTTTTGTTTTCGGTTGCGCGGAGGGCTGTCCGGGGGATGCGGTGGAATGTGCCGCGGAAGCGGGGGCGGCCTTTCGTGCGGCCACGATCTCCTCCCGGCCGTCAAGATAGCGCTCGAGCACCTTTGCGATGGCATCCGGCGTGGACATCACCTGGCCGCCCTGTCCATCCCACACCGGCGTCGGGCCGGAAATACCCTTGAGCTGTCTGACGATCTCCCGCGGTTCGATACCCGACCGCAGGGTGAGCGAAATCAGACGGCTGATCGCTTCCGACTGCGCGGCGGCGTTGCCGCCGGCTTTGCCGATCGTGGTGAACACCTCACACAGGCCGGAGTCGTCTTCATTGATTGTTACATACAGATATCCCTCGCCGGTCTTCACACGTTCTGTGATGCCGTGTGTGCGGTGCGGCCGCTGCCGGGGGCCCTTGATCTGGCGTGCTTCGGGTTTCGGCGCGGATGCCGCCGACTGTTTGCGTGCGAATTCCTCGGTCTGCAGAATTCCCTCGCGGCTCCCTTCGCGATACACGGTGATGCCCTTCAGGCCGGCCTTGTAGGCTGTCAGGTAGATGTCGGCCACTGTTTCCACGGTGACCGATTCGGCCAGATTCACGGTGGAAGAAATGCTGCTGTCCACATACTTCTGGATCACGCCCTGCATTTTGACACGGAAATACGGATCGATATCGTGGGCGGTGACCACATAATCCGGAAGTTCCGTGTCATCACCGTAGAGTTTCTTGATCAGGGGATGATAGACCTTGTACTCGGTGAAGGTTTCTCCGTCGTGGTTCTTGACCCGCCGCCGGTAGCTCGTGCAGAAAATCGGTTCGATACCCGAGCTGGTCTGGGCGACAATGGAACCTGTCCCGACCGGCGGAACCGTAAGGACGGTGCTGTTCCGGATGCCGTACTTCCGGATGTCATTCTGAATATCCGCCGGAAGCGTGTGGATGAACTTGCTCCGGGAATACCCCTCCCAAGAGAAGAGGGAGAAGGCCCCTTTCTCGCGTGCCAGCCCGATGGATGTCCGGTATGCCTCGTCCCTGATCGTCCGCATCATTTTTTCAGTTTCGTCAAGGGCCTCCTGTGAATCGTAGCGGATCTTCATCAGCAGGAGCACATCCGCCAGCCCGGTGATGCCGAGGCCGATCCGCCGGTCGGAGGCAACGGCCTTCTTGATCTTGTCCAGGGCGTGGTTGTCCATATTGTAGTCGATGATATCGTCCATGAACCGCGTGGCGACGCGGGTCACTTCGGCGAGACGTTCGTAGTCAAACCGTCCGGCGGCATCGACGAATTTGCAGAGATTGATGTTTCCCAGGTTGCACGCGGTATACGCCGCCAGCGGTTGTTCACCGCACGGATTGGTGCTGGTGAGGGGATTGGCGTATTCCACGTTGTGGAAGTCCTTCATCGTGTCCCAGAAGATGATGCCGGGCTCGGCCGATGCATGGGCGTTCTTGATGATCTTGAACCAGAGCTCACGGGCCTGGATGGTCCGGTACACCTTTCCTCCCCAGCGCAGATCAAACGCGGTATCGTTCATTACCGCGTCCATAAACTCGTGGGTGACAAGCACGCTGATGTTTGCGTACTGGACCTTCAGTCTGCGGGAGTCATTCTTGACGGTGATGAAACGCTCAATATCCGGGTGGTCGACGCGCATCGTCAGCATCAACGCGCCGCGGCGGCCGGCCTGGGAGACGGTATTCGTGCTTTCGCTGAAGAGATTCATGAACGCCGTCGCGCCGGGGGAGTGATCGATGGTGGCGTTCACCGGAGCCCCTTCGGGGCGCAGCGCGGAGAGATCGGTGCCCACGCCGCCCCCGGTCCGGTAGACCATGGCGGATTCGGTGAGACAACGGTAGATCCCGTCGAGGCTGTCCTCTTCGATGGGAATGACGTAGCAGTTGGACAACGTCGGCCGCCGCCGCGCATCTTCGCGGCCCGCTCCGTGCATCACCCGTCCGCCGGGCACAAAGGTGAAATCGAAGAGAAGTTCAAGAAACCGCTTGTGCCAGTGGTCCACATGCTCGCGTTCAACGGACGCAACCGCCCGGGCGATACGGTTCCACATGTGCATCGGACCCTGTTCGTTCGGGGCAAGATACTTCGAACGCAAGACGTCCGCGGCGAGCTCGTTTTCACCGTAGTAGTCCCGGCAGTCCAGGGCGAGATCCATAACGGTCTCGTTCATCGACACGGTTTCCCCGGTTCCGTTGCCTGTCGCAGACCGTTGCTGTACCGATGCACCGGTTGTCGTATCCCTTCGGGCCATGAAGCTCTCCGCGAACAATAATGACTGAAAAATTGAGTCAAACACCTTATCCAAAGCAGACAGGACCATGAGCCACCGGACAATCGGCCTTATGGACCTGTGCAACGAAGAACTGCTGAATCGATGTGAGTGTGCCGCCAGTGTGGATGCATCCCTCAGGTCGGAGACGGAGGTCGGTCATTGCTGATCGCGTTCACCCTGCGATTGATCCGAGGTCTGCGGCATGGTCGGGAATTCAATGAACAACAAGGACTTCCGGTAATTTGTTCCTCAAAGGCGCGAGCATACCGGAAGTGACGGCGAAAAATATACTATGTTGGGAGAGAGAAGTCAAGTTAATTTTTTGGTGATTCTTCCTACGCTATACATGATGGTGGGTTAGATGTGTGAAAAAAAACCTCCCGGCACGCTCATCATGAAAACAACAGGGACCCGATTCCGGCAATAACGGTCCGCGTCGCTGAACCCTGAACATTTCCGGCCTGTTGCAGCGAAAGGAGGTTGCATATGAGGCGCTGCTCACGTATGTTACGCTCACCCCTTCCCCCCTTTCACATTCAGGAGCCCCCCCATGGCAGTCGCGGTGACGTTTGCGACCATTCCCGAACTCTTTCAGAACTTGACAGCCAAGTTCGCCGGAGAATCGCGTCCGGTGCTGATGTACAAGTCAGGCAAAACGTACAAAGGGATTTCCTACGCGGATCTCCGCACACGCGTTGAGGCGTTCGCCTACGGCCTTGCGGCGCTGGGCGTGAACAGGGGTGACCGTGTGGCCATTGTTGCCGAGAACAGGCCCGAATGGGTGATCAGCGACCAGGCGATTGTCGCGCTCGGGGCGATTGATGTTCCGGTCTATCCCACAATGACCGCCAGGCAGATCGAATTCATTTTCAATGATTCCGGCGTCAAAGTGGCGATCGTCTCCAACCAGTTTCAACTGAACAAGGTGATGCGTGTCTATTCGGAAGTCAGTACGCTGGAGAAGGTGATCCTGATCAGCGAAAAAGGCCCGATTGCCGAGCCGGACACCCTGGGATTCAGTGCGGTGATGGAGATGGGCGAGCGGCACAGGAAAGAACAGCCGGAGCTCCTGCGGACCTCTATTGCCATGGTGCGCCCGGAGGATCTTCTGACGCTCATTTATACCTCGGGGACCACGGGAAACCCGAAGGGCGTCATGCTGACGCACAACAACCTGGTCAGCAACGTCAAGGCATCCGCGCAGGTGATCGACTTCGGCACATCGGATGTGTTGCTTTCCTTTCTCCCGCTCTGTCACACGTTTGAACGTATGGCGGGGTACTACACCGCTCTGGCCTGCGGGGCCACGATCGCCTACGCGGAGAGCGTCGAAACGGTGCGCGATAACATGCTGGAAGTCCGGCCGACAATTGTCACGACGGTCCCCCGTCTGTTTGAACGGATCCATGCGCGCGTGATGAAACAGGTGGATGCCGGTTCACCGCTCAAGAAGCGGATCTTCCGCTGGGGGATAGCGGTGGGGCACAAGTACGCCAGGGCCAGGAAGAAAGGTTCGATAGGAGCGGGATTGCGCATCCAGCATGCGGTCGCCGACCGCCTTGTCTATAGCAAACTGCGCGAGCGTACAGGCGGGCGCATGCGCTTCTTTGCCTCCGGCGGTGCGGCGCTCGGAAGGGAATTCGGAGAGTTCTTTGAAGCCGTCGGTCTGACCATCCTCGAAGGGTATGGACTCACCGAAAGCTCCCCGGTCATCACCGTCAACCATATGGACAACTACAAGTTCGGGTCTGTGGGACCTCCGATTCCGGGCGTCGAAGTGAAGCTGGCGGAAGATGGCGAAATTCTGGCCCGGGGGCCGAATATCATGAAGGGGTACTGGAACAACGAAGAAGCAACCCGTGAGGCGATCGATGCAGGGGGGTGGCTTCACACCGGAGATATCGGGCTGATCGACGCGGAAGGTTTCATCCATATCACCGACCGGAAGAAGCACATCTTTGTCAGCTCGGGAGGAAAGAATATCGCCCCCCAGCCCATCGAAAACCTCTTTCTGGCAAGCCGCTACATCGAACAGTTCATGCTCATCGGAGACCGCCGGATGTTTCTGACGGCCCTGATTGTGCCGGACTTCGATGCGCTGCGGGAATATGCCGATGCGCGGAACCTCCGGTGTGAAACCGTGGCCGAGCTTATCAAGGACCCCGAAATCAATGTGTTGATGGATCAGGAGATCAACCGTCTGCAGAAGGACCTCGCCAACTTCGAGCGTGTGCGCAGATTCACGCTGCTGGAAAAGCAGTTCTCCATCGAAGAAGGGGAACTCACCCCCACGCAGAAGGTGAGGCGCAAGGTGGTCGAAGAGCGGTACGGTCACCTGATCGACAACATGTACGAGGGGATCAGCTGAGCTACGTCAGCGGAGGGCACGGTTTCGTTTCGTTGACTTTCTGACCGTTTTTGCGTAGTTTTTGCATAGATTTACCCGAAAACTTTCCCCCGGCATCCAGCGTTAGGAATAACAGGAATGGTCGACCAGTATATTCCCATCGGGATCATGATCCTGATCGGCGTCCTCGCCGGGCTCGTGTTCACCAACATCAACCGGTGGCTCGGACCGAGACGCCCGACCGAAGAAAAACTCTCGACGTACGAGAGCGGCATGGAACCGGTGCGCAATGCCAGGGAACGCTTTTCCGTGAAGTTCTATCTGGTGGCCATGCTCTTCATCGTCTTTGACATAGAAATCGTGTTTCTCTATCCCTGGGCTGTGGTCTTCCGCACGCTTGATGTCGCAGGGATCGTGGGCATGGCCTTCTTCCTCCTGATCCTGGTGATCGGACTCGTCTATGAGTGGAGGAAGGGGGGGATGGACTGGAGATAAGGCGGATGCGAACGGCGCTTGACCGTTCACCGTTGACAATGGTGTTTCTTCGCATGAGGGGTGGTGATGGGACTGGAGAATCTGCAGCGCGACGGGTTCTTTACCTCGCGGCTGGACGAGACGATCGCCTGGGCGCGGAAGAATTCCCTCTGGCCGATGCCCATGGGCATCTCGTGCTGTGCCATCGAGATGATGGCGGCGGCATCCCCCCGGTTCGACATTTCCCGGTTCGGCTCGGAGGTGATGCGCTTCACGCCGCGGCAGTGCGATGTCATCATCGTGGCCGGCACCGTGACCTACAAAATGTCCAAAGTGGTGAGGAAGATTTACGATCAGATGCCCGATCCGAAGTGGGTGATCTCCATGGGTGCCTGCGCCTCCTCGGGGGGGATGTTCCGCTCCTACTCGGTGGTCCAGGGGATCGACCAGTTTCTGCCCGTGGACGTGTTTGTTGCGGGCTGCCCGCCGCGTCCGGAGGCACTGCTCCACGCCCTGATCGAGCTGCAAAAGAAAATCCAGCGCGAAAAATCCATAGGGATGGCGATGCGCGGTGAAGCGCTCCATATTTCCGAACCAACAGTATGAACGACCGCATTCTGGAAAAGCTCCACGCGCTCGTCCCGGAACACATCGCCGGCTCCAGGGAGTTCCGCGGCGAGCTGACGGTGACCGTGACGGCGGATGTCCTCGTGCGCGTATGCGAGTTCCTGAAAACCGATCCGGAACTTGCCTTTGACATGCTTATCGATCTGACCGCCGTGGATATGTACCGGCCGGAGGCGCGGTTCGAAGTCGTCTACCACATGTATTCCCTGAAGAACACACGGTATCTCCGGCTGAAGGTGCTTGTCGAAGAAGAGCGGGCCACGGTGCCCACCGTCACCGGCGTGTGGCCCGCCGCCAACTGGCATGAGCGGGAGACCTTTGATATGTTCGGGATCCGCTTTGCCGGCCATCCGGATCTGCGGCGCCTGTATATGCCGGAGGAGTTCGAGCATCACCCCCTGCGCAAAGATTTTCCCCTGATGGGTATTCCCGATTCGCTTCCCTTGCCGCGGCGCTGAGGGGCGCGGCGTATTTTCCACACGAGAAACGGAACAGATCCGTGTCTGCGAGAAACTCTGAGGATTCGCGGCGAAGCCAGATTCTGGCGGCGCTGGAGGATCAGGACACCACGGTGGTCATTGATGACCACCTGGAAAACAGCATGATCCTGAATATGGGCCCGCAGCATCCCGCAACGCACGGGGTGTTGCGGCTCCTGATCAAACTGGACGGTGAGACCGTCATGGCGGCGGTTCCGGAGCTCGGATATCTGCACCGCGGATACGAGAAGATCGCGGAGAGCAGCACCTACCACGAGTTCATCCCGCATACCGACCGCCTCGACTATCTGTCCCCCCTTTCCAACAACGTCGCCTACGTCCTGGCCGTCGAAAAACTCGCGGGTATCGAGATCCCGCGGCGCGCGCAGTACATCCGCGTGCTGGTCTGCGAGATGGCCCGCGTGGCTTCGCATCTTGTCGCCATCGGCAGCATGGCCATGGACGTCGGCGCCCTCACGGTGCTGCTCTGGACATTCCGCGAACGGGAAAAGCTTCTCGATATCTACGACGTCCTGTGCGGTGCACGGTTCACCACGAGTTATACGCGGATCGGCGGACTCCAGCAGGACTGGACGCCGCAGTGTACGGCCATGCTCCGCCAGTTCCTCTCCGAGTTTGACGCGGATGTGAGAGAAGTGGAGAAACTTCTCCAGAACAACAGGATCTTCATCGACCGGTGCGAGAATGTCGGGCATATTTCGCGTGAAGACGCGATCGCATGGGGGCTGACAGGGCCGTTGCTGCGCGCGGCCGGCGTTCCCCGCGACCTCCGGCGCGATGTCCCGTACCTCGTCTACCCCGAGCTCGACTTCAAGGTGATCACCTTCACGGAAAGCGATGCCCTCGCCCGTTTCTATGTGCGACTGGCGGAGATGTATGAAAGCACGGGCATCCTCAGCCAGGCCCTCGACAAGCTTCCCGAAGGCCCCTACAACGCCTTTGAGACCAAAAAGGTCCTTCCGTCAAAGGAACGCACCTATACCCGGATGGAAGAGCTGATTCACGATTTCATGCTGATCAATCTGGGTATCGATCCGCCGGTCGGCGAAGTGTATCACGCCGTGGAGTCATCAAAAGGCGAACTGGGCTTCTATCTGGTGTCCGACGGCACGGGGCATCCGTGGCGGATGAAAATCCGCTCTCCCTCCACCTGCAACCTCTCCACGCTCCCGATCATGTTGAAGGGGGGAATGATCTCCGATATCGTCGCCGTCATCGGCAGCATGGATCCGGTGATGGGTGAAGCGGACAAGTAGAATGTCGGACGGAGAAACCCGGGGGCAGGCTTCCGTGCAAGACCGGGAGCCCGGGCCCGTGCGTGAGGACGAGGAAAAGTGCGGGTGAGGGGAGGAGCAACAGGAAGTCAAGAGCAAGAGGAAACAGAAGACGAAGGGCAGGCCGAAGGGGAATCGGAGCAGCAGGAAGAAGAGGACGAAGAAGTGCAGTCGGAGCATGAACAGTGGAACATGAACAGAGGAAGAGATCGCAGACTCTGTGGAACGTAACGATATGAGCCAGGCAACAACACCAGCAACGTTGTCGGAGAAGAGCCTCCGGCGCATTGAAGAACTCAAGACGCGCTATCCGCATCCGCAGGCGGTCCTGCTCGAAGCGCTCTGGATGTGGCAGGATGAGCACGGGTGGATCTCCGAAGAAGGCATGAAGGCGGTCGGCGCCGCACTCGATGTGCCCTACCATCACGTCTACGGCGTGGTGACGTTCTATACGATGTTCAACCGGAAACCGGTGGGACGCCATAAGATCGAAGTATGCACGAATGTCTCCTGCATGCTCCGGAACAGCGAACGGCTGGTGAAACACCTTGAAGACCGTCTGAAGATTGCGGTGGGGGAGACCACGCCGGACCGGAAGTTCACGCTCGTGGAGGCGGAGTGCCTCGGCTCCTGCGGCACCGCACCGGCGATGCAGATCGGCGACCGCTACTACGAAAACCTTGACACCGCCAGGGTGGATACGATCCTGAACGAGCTGAGCTAGCCATGGAACCCCTCCTGCTTCCCCCCTTCCCGGATCTCCACCGCATTGACGCGTATGAAGCGTCAGGCGGCTATGCGATGCTCCGCAAGGCGCTGGGCATGAAACCCGGAGAGGTCACGGACGAGGTCAAGAAGTCCAACCTGCGCGGACGCGGCGGGGCATGCTTCCCGACGGGACTGAAATGGACGTTCATGCCGAAGGAATCGGCGAAACCAAAATACCTCTGCGTGAACGGCGACGAGAGCGAACCGGGCACTTTCAAAGACCGTCAGATTTTCGAGCTCAACCCGCATCTCCTTATCGAAGGCACCCTCATCGCCTGTTACGCGATGGGCATCACGACCGCGTATCTCTACGTCAGGGGGGAATACAAGCACTGGATCGATCTGGTGCAGAAAGCGGTGGACGATGCATACGCCAGGGGATACATCGGCAACGATATTCTGGGATCCGGTTACTCCACGAACCTGTACATCCACAGGGGTGCCGGGGCGTATATCTGCGGAGAGGAATCCTCTCTGATGAACTCGCTGGAAGGCCAGCGCGGATACCCGCGCGTGAAACCACCCTTCCCGGCCCAGAACGGTCTCTGGGGCTGCCCCACCACGATCAACAACGTGGAGACCATGGCGAACATCCCCATCATCCTCCGCATGGGATGGGAGTCCTATTCGAAAATCGGCGCACCGAAACACCCGGGCCCGATTCTCGTCGGCGTCAGCGGACACGTGAACAATCCCGGGGTGTTTGAAATGCCCACCGGCGTGCCCCTGCTGGATATCATCCACCAGTATGCGGGCGGCGTGCCGGGCAACAAACGGATCAAGGCGGTCATTCCCGGCGGCTCCTCCACGATGATACTGCGCGGTGACGCGCTGGACGGGGTGTGCATGGACGCCGACAGCCTGAAAGCGGCCGGATCCTCCGTCGGCACCGCCGGCGTGATCGTGATGGACGAGGACACCGATCTGATCAGGGTGATCACCCGGATCACGGAATTCTATCACCACGAATCCTGCGGCCAGTGTACCCCGTGCCGCGAAGGAACCGGATGGATGCTGAAAATGCTCCGGCGGTTCGAACGATCGGATGCGCGCGCGGCGGATATCGACCTGCTGCTGGACGTGGCGAACAACATCGAAGGAAATACCATCTGCGCTCTCGGCGATGCCGCCGCCTGGCCGGTACAGAGTATGATCAAACGGTTTCCGTGATGAATTTGAACGGCGCGCGGTCAAGGATGCGTCCCCCGCTCCCGCCGGAGCGCTGGCCTGAAACCCGTGAAAATCCAGATCACCCGTCTCTCGCCCGCATCCCGCGACGTGCCATTGCCCGCCTATGCCACAGAAGGCGCCGCCGGCATGGATATACGCGCCGTCCTCGATGATCCGATGATCGTCGCTCCGGGCGCAACGGTTCTTGTTCCCACCGGCTTCGCGATGGCTGTCCCGAACGGATACGAAGCACAGGTCAGGCCCCGGAGCGGACTGGCGATCAAACACCGGATCGGCGTCCTGAATGCGCCGGGCACGATCGACTCGGACTACCGGGGCGAGGTGCGCGTGATTCTCACCAATTTCGGCTCCGAGGAGTTCACCATCCGCCGCGGCGACCGGATCGCCCAGATGGTTGTGGCCCCCTACGAGAAGGCCGAATGGGACGAGCGCGAATCCCTGGATGATACCACCCGCGGCGCCGGAGGATTCGGCCACACAGGAAGATAACCCTTGCAACGACGGCGCCCGTCACCGCGTATGCGTCATGCCCCCTCTGAACCGGTTCCCCGGCAGGAACCGCTCCTTCCCGAACGGCCTGTAACACCGCCGCTTGCAGAGAGTATCGCGCAGCTTCTCGCCGTCCTTGCCCTCGTTGCCGTGGGCCTGAGTGTTTCCTCTATTCTGTCCCCGTTCGTGGTCGTCGGAGGCGTTCTCTTCCTTCTCTATCCGCTCCGTCTCCGGTTTCTCCCCCGGCGCGTGATGACGCTCTCCCTCATCCTGCTCGGACTCTGGTTTGTCCACACGGTTTTCGGTCTCCTGGTTCCATTCCTTGCCGCGTTTGTTCTTGCATACCTGTTCGACCCGCTGGTGACACGTCTGGCGGCACGCCGCGTTCCCCGGTGGGTCTCCAGCCTGATCGTCGTGCTGTGCCTTGTCGGAACGGTCGTGTCCGTCTTCCTCTTTCTTCTGCCCGTGCTGCTGTTGCAGTTCGAAGGCATCCTCACCGGCGTGCGGACACTCCTGTATGAAACGACTGCATGGCTCAACTCCGAAGATGTGCTTTCGACATTCCAGCGGTTCGGCATTCCCCCGGAGAAAGTCAGGGAGATCCTCGCCTCCCAGTTCGCCCCGCGTCTGGAGGACGTCTTCCGCTCATTGATCGAAGGCGTCCTCGGCCTGGTCACCGGCATCTCCTCCGTTGCGCTCCATGTCATCAACGCGGTGATCATTCCCTTCCTCCTGTTTTACCTTCTCAAGGATTTTCCCGGGATCGGAGACAGGTTCTACCGCCTCTTCTCTGATGCGACACGCTCAAAGGCCCGGGCGGTGGTGGGGAGGATCGACGGGATCATGGGGGGTACGTCCGCGGGGCCGTGTTCGTTGCCGTCATCCAGGGGGCGATTTCCGCATCGGTGCTCGCGCTTGTCGGGGTCCGGTATGCACTGCTTCTCGGCCTCATGACCGGCGTGCTGAATTTCATCCCGTACATCGGACTGGTGACCAGTCTCGTCGTCGCTTCGATTGTGGCCCTGTTCAGCGGCGAGCCCGTGCTGACAAAAGTCCTGGCTGTGGTGATTCTCTATCTCTCCCAGAAACTCCTTGAAGCGACAGTGCTCGGCCCGAAGATCATCGGTCCGCAGGTGGGTCTCCATCCCGTGCTGCTCATTCTCTGTCTTCTGCTGTTCGGGTACTTTCTCGGTTTCGTCGGTCTGCTGATTGCCGTTCCGGCCACCGCGCTGCTTCTGTCGGCGCTCGAAGCGTGGGAATCCCACCGCGGCAGGACGGCCTGAATGCCCGGCACGCTCTTCCTGGTCGCCACGCCTATCGGGAACCCCAATGACATGACCTTCCGCGCCCTCGAGGTGCTGCGCTCGGTCGACGTTATCGTGTGCGAGGAACGCCGCGAAGGGCAGCGCCTGCTCCATCACTTCTCCATCGACAAACCCCTCGAAACGCTCAACGAGCACAACGAAGCCGCGGCCACCCATACCATTCTCGAGATTCTCCAGGGCGGCAGGAATCTGGCCGTCATCTCCGATTGCGGCACACCGGTGTTTTCCGATCCCGGACAGATGCTCGTGCAGCGTGCCGTGGAACGGAACATCCGCATCGTGCCCGTGCCCGGCGCGTCGTCGCTCATGCCGGCCCTGACGGTGTCGGGTTTCCCCATCGATCAATTCCTCTACTACGGCTGGCTCTCGCCAAAGAAAGAACGGCGCCGCGCGGAATTGCGGCAGCTGCAACAGGAGCGGCGTACGATCGTGCTCATGGAAACCCCGTACCGGCTCACGGTGCTGCTCCGGGATCTGGCGGACACGTTCGGAGAAAGCAGGCGGTGCTGTCTGGCATTCAACCTGACCATGCCCGACGAACGCGTATTCCGCGGAACCGCTGCAGGGTTGTACCGCGATCTTGGTAAGACGGAACAGAAAGGGGAGTTCGTGCTCGTCATCGAGGGCCGCCGGCAGGACCGGAAATCATGACGTTCGAGATGACGCCCCTGATGTATCCGCTGCTGTTCGGCGGCGCGCTGCTGGCCGGATGGATCGATTCCATCGCGGGGGGCGGCGGGATGGTGACCATCCCGCTCCTGCTGGGCGTCGGAGTGCCGCCGCAAATGGTTCTGGGGACAAACAAGTTCCAGGCGAGTTTCGGCAGCTTCACGGCGGCACGTCACTATGTCCGGAAAGAGGTCGTGCCGCTCCCGGACGCGATGCCGGGGATCGCCTTCACTCTGGCCGGGAGTGCCCTGGGAACCCTGGCGGTGCAGCAGATGGATCCCTCCGTTCTGAATGTGCTCATCCCGTTTCTCCTCCTTTTCATCGCCGCCTATATGGTGTTTACACCGTCCCTGGGGGCCGTGGAAGCGCGCCCGCGGATGGGAAGGATGCTCTTTTACACGGTAGCGGGACTCGCCCTGGGGTTCTACGACGGGTTCTTCGGTCCGGGTGTGGGATCCTTCTGGGCCATCGCGTTCGTCACCGGTCTGGGGTTCGATTTCACACGGGCCACGGGGTACACCAAGGTGATGAACTTTACGTCGAACATTGTCTCTTTCTTCGTCTTCGTCGCAGGCGGACACGTGCTCTGGCTGCCCGGAATCGTCATGGCGGCGGGGCAGATAGCGGGGGCCCGCCTGGGCTCGGGTATGGCCGTAACGAAAGGCTCCTCATTTATCCGCCCCATCTTCATCGTCGCGGTCATCCTCACAACGCTGAAACTCCTCTCGGATCGCCTTTTCTGACCGTTTTCTCACTGTTTGCTTCTCTTCCCCTGAATGGCTATATTTTTCGCAAGAACATGACCATTCAAGACATCATGCCGCGTCGTCTGCAGGCGCGCGAACTCCTGGGAGACTACTGGCTGAACAGCAGGCCGGTCTCCCTCGCCGATCTGCGCGGACAGGTGGTCCTGCTGGACTTCTGGGACTTCACTTCCAGCGCATCGCTGCGTACGCTTCCGTACGTGCTTGCATGGGCGGAAATGTACCGCCCCCTCGGCCTGACAGTGATCGGGGTCCACGTTCCCCGTTTTGCCTTCGGTCAGGATCCCGGGCGTATTACGCACGCTCTCCAGAGGCTGGGCATCGGGTTTCCCGTGGTTATGGACAACAGCCAGCTGCTCTGGACGCAGTACAGCAACCGGGTCTGGCCTACGAAGCACCTGGTTGATGTGGATGGATTCATCCGGTGCCAGAGTGCCGGAGAAGGGGGGTACGTTCCCTTCGAGCGCTCTTTGCAGCACCTGCTCCATGAGGCGCATCCACTGGAAGACCTTCCGGATCTCATGGAGCCCCTGCGCGAGACGGATCGCCAGGATGCCGTATGCTATCGTGCCACGCCGGAAATCCTGGCGGGATATCTCCGCGGAAGCATCGGTAACGTGGAGGGGTACGTCCCCGAATCCGTCATCGCCTACGCCGATCCGGGCATCTACATTGACGGGCGGATCTACGTTCAGGGGGCATGGAGAAATGAGCGGGAGTGCATTCGCTGGGAGGGTGAACCCGGAGAAGAGGGGGCGCTGTTCGTACGGTATCACGGCAGCGAGGTGAACCTGGTGCTGGATCCCGGGGGGAAGTCCCCCGTTGATGTTCACGTCCTTCAGGACGGCAGGCCTCTGACAAAAGAAAACAAAGGCGAAGATGTCCATATTACCGCATCCGGCGAGAGTGTGATCCGGCTGGATGGTCCCCGGCTGTATACCGCTTCACGGAACCGCCAGTTCGGCGACTACCTGCTCCGCCTGCAGCCGTCTTCACCCGGATTTGCGCTCTACTCGGTAACCGGCGTCACCGCCGTAATTCCCGAACTCTTCGGCAGCAACTGACCGATGGTTACGCACAAGCCCGGCGATTCCCCCCCGCCACTTCCCACGCGTCTTACCCGGCTCTTCAGGATCCGGTACCCGATCATCCAGGCGGGCATGGTGTGGGCGGCGGGCTGCAGGCTCGCCGTTGCCGTTTCTGAGGCGGGCGGGCTCGGACTGATCGGCGCGGGATCGATGAAGCCGGACGTGCTGCGGGGCCAGATACGCGAGGCCCGTGCCGGAACGGCTTTTCCGTTCGGTGTCAACATCCCGCTCTCCCGCGGCGATGCCGGCGACCTGGTGCACGTGGCAATGGAAGAAGGGGTACGCATTGTCTTCACTTCCGCGGGACACCCCGTGAAATTCACCCGGCAGTTGAGGGAGGCCGGCTGTACCGTGGTCCATGTGATCGCCGCGGTCAGGCACGCACGCAAGGCCGTTGAAGCCGGCTGCGATGCTGTTGTGGCGGAAGGCTTTCGAGGCGGGCGGACATAACGGCGTGGACGAAATCACCACGCTGACGCTGGTCCCCCAGGTGGCGGATGCGGTCACCGTTCCGGTGATCGCCGCCGGCGGGATTGCGGACGGACGCGGGATGGCGGCCGCTCTTGCGCTCGGTGCCGAGGGCGTGCAGGTCGGCACACGTTTTGCGGCGACGGTGGAATCGGCGGCGCATGAAACGTACAAACAACGCGTGGTCGAGGCGGGCGACGGCGGCACGCTGCTCACCCTCCGTGCGCTGATGCCCGTGCGGCTGCTCAAGACGCCCTTCGCCATGAAAGCGGCGCAGGCGGAGCGCCGCGGCGCAGGGCGGGAAGAACTCGAACTCCTGCTCGGCCGCAAACGGGAGGAACAGGGAATCGCCGAAGGGAATCTCGAAGAAGGCATGTTCGAGGCGGGCCAGAGTGCAGGGCTGGTGCGCGAAATCCTCCCCGCCGCGGAGGTGGTCCGGTCCATGATGGTGCAGTACTATCAGAGTGTCCAGCGGATGTCTCAGGAGGGGCGATGAAAACGTTTCACGACTTGCTGAAGGAAAAGATCCTGGTGTTTGACGGCGCCACCGGGACCCATCTGCAGGGACAGAACCTGAGTGCCGACGATTTCGGCGGAGAACACCTCAACGGCTGCAACGAGTACCTGGTCGTCTCCAAACCCTCGGCGGTCGAAACCATGCATCGCGATTATCTCGAAGCCGGTTGCGATGTCATCGAAACGAACAGCTTCGGTTCGGCGTCCATTGTCCTCGCCGAGTACGATCTCGCCGACCGTTCCTATGAACTCTCTTTTGCGGCGGCGCAGATCGCCCGGCGCATGGCGCAGCAGTACTCAACGGCGGCCCACCCCCGTTTCGTGGCCGGCTCCATGGGTCCGACAACGAAATTACCGTCACTCGGGCATATTTCCTTCACGGACATGGCCCGCTCCTACAACGTGCAGGCACGGGGACTCGTGGAAGGCGGGGCCGATCTTCTCTGTCTGGAAACGTGCCAGGATATTCTCCAGTCCAAAGCCGCGCTCTTCGGCGTGTTCGAGTACTTTGCGGAAGCCCGGCGCAGGGTTCCCGTGATTGTCTCGGTGACCGTGGAAACCATGGGCACCATGCTGCTCGGCACGGAAATAGGCGCGGCTCTGGTCTCCCTGGAGCCCTACGATGTGGATGTGATCGGCATGAATTGCGCGACCGGACCGATGGAGATGTCCGAGCACGTGCGCGTCCTCTCGGGCATGAGTCCCAGACCCATTTTTGTCATGCCCAACGCGGGGATTCCTGAAAATGTCGGCGGCCACGCCCACTACAAGCTCACTCCGGAAGAGTTCACGCGGTTTCTCACCCACTTTGTCATCGATCTCGGCGTCAGCGTTGTGGGGGGGTGCTGCGGGACCACGCCGGAACACATCCGCCAGCTCGTCCGGGCGGTGGGAGGCCTCGCCCCCCGGGTGCGAACGCCGGATTTCATTCCCAGCGCCTCCAGTCTCTACCAGTATGCTCCGATGCATCTCGATCCGCCTCCCGTGCTCGTGGGAGAGCGGACCAACGCGAACGGCAGCAAGCTGTTCCGCGACCTGCTGGCGAAAGAGGACTGGGAGGGGATCGTGGCGATGGGGAAAGAAGCGGTGAAGGAGGGTGCCCACATGGTGGACGTGTGCGCCGCCTATGTCGGGCGCGACGAACGCCGCGATATGGTGGAGATCATTTCGCGGTTCAATACGCAGGTGACCCTTCCCATCGTCATCGACTCCACCGAAGCCCCGGTGATCGAAGACGCCCTTCAACGCATCGGCGGCAAGGCAATCATCAATTCCATCAACCTGGAAGACGGCGAACACCGCGTGGACGTCATCCTTCCGCTCTGCAAGAAATATGGCGCCGCGGTGATCGCACTCACCATCGACGAAGAGGGGATGGCAAAGACCGCCGGCAGGAAACTCGCCATTGCACACCGGATCTATGCCCTCGCGGTGGAGAAGTACGGTCTGCGCGGGCATGACCTGATCTTTGACATGCTCACCTTCACGCTCGGCTCGGGCGATGAGGAGTTCCGCCGGGCCGGCATCGAAACGCTCGAAGCCATCCGCCGGGTCAAACAGGAGCTGCCGGGAGTGAAGACCCTGCTCGGTGTCAGCAATATCTCCTTCGGACTTTCGCCGGGTATCCGGCATCCGCTCAACAGCGTCTTCCTGCACTACGCGATCGAAGCCGGACTGGACATGGCCATCGTGCACGCGGGCAAGATCATGCCGCTCTACAAGATCGACGAACGGGGGCGCGAGCTGTGCCGGGAGCTGATCTTCGACGAGCGGCGGTTCGAGGAGGTGTCCGCATGAGCCAGGCGAAAAACATCAGGAAGGTCGTCTACGATCCGCTCACGGAGCTGATGGCTCACTATGCGGGCAAGGGGAGCGAGAAGAAGGAACGGACCGTCGCCGCCGGGCCGGTCGAAGAACGGCTGAAGAACCGGATCATTGACGGTGACAAAGTCGGACTGCAGGCCGATCTTGACGAAGCCCTGAAGTCGCACGGCGCCCTGGAGATCATCAACACCATCCTCCTGGGCGGGATGAAAGTGGTCGGGGAGCTCTTCGGCAGCGGGCAGATGCAGCTGCCGTTTGTGCTGCAGTCCGCGGAGGTGATGAAATCCGCGGTTGCATACCTCGAACAGTTTATGGATAAGGCGGATGCCACATCCAAAGGCACGATGGTTCTCGCCACCGTGAAGGGGGATGTCCACGATATCGGCAAGAATCTCGTCGATATCATCCTCACCAACAATGGCTATAAGGTGGTGAACCTGGGCATTAAATGTCCGGTGGAGACCATGCTGCACGCCGCGGAGGAGCACAGGGCGAGCGCCATCGGGATGAGCGGTTTGCTGGTGAAGTCGACGCTCATCATGAAAGAGAATCTGGAAGTCATGAACGAGCGGCAGCTGAACATTCCCGTGATTCTGGGCGGCGCGGCGCTGACCCGCCGGTATGTGGAGCAGGATCTCCGGTCGATCTACCGGGGAAAGGTCCTCTATGCCAACGATGCGTTCGACGGACTCCGGTACATGGAGCAGATCGCGGCCGGAACGGTGGAGTATCCTTCGGCTGCGCTTCCCGCAGACGACGAAGAGGTTCTGACCGGGGCGGAAGCGAAGATCGCCATGGCCGAACGCGAAGACGCGCGATATGCCGCCTCCCCCGTCCCCGCAGGCGGCGCGCAGCGCTCTCGGGTTCGCACCGATGTGCCCGTTCCCGCCCCTCCCTTCTGGGGTGCGCGCGTGATCGAGGATATCCCTCTCGCCGATGTCTTCGCGTATATCAACGAAGTTGCGTTGATCAGGGGGCAGTGGCAGGTGAGGAAAGGGAAACTGACCGAAGACCAGTACCGCGAGCTTCTGAACGGGAAGATCCTCCCGGAGTTGACGCGACTCAAAGAACAGGCCGTGGCGGAACGGCTCCTGCAGCCAAAGGTCGTCTACGGATACTTTCCCTGCCGATCGGCGGGGAACGACCTGATCATCTACAACGAGGATATGAAGTCCGAGCGTATGCGGTTCACCTTTCCGCGCCAGCACGGGGACAGGCACCTCTGTCTTGCCGACTATTTCGCCTCCGCAGAATCGGGCAGAATGGACGTCGTGGCCTTCATGCTGGTCACCATGGGCCGCGTCGCATCGGAGCATTCGGCAAAATTGTTCGGGGCGGATAACTACAAGGAATATCTCTATTTTCATGGATTGAGCGTGGAAAGCGCGGAGGCGCTGGCGGAGCTCTGGCATAAGAGGATTCGTACGGAACTGGGAATTGCCGGGAAAGACGCCCCTGATATCCGGCGCCTCTTTTCACAGGGATACCAGGGATCACGATACAGCTTCGGCTATCCCGCCTGTCCCAATCTGGAGGATCAGACCAAACTGTTCGCGCTGCTGGACGGGGAGCGGATCGGCGTGGTTCTTACCGAGGAATTCTCGCTTGAACCCGAACAGAGTACGAATGCCATCATCATCCATCACTCCGAAGCGCGGTATTTCACCATTAAATGAAATCCAAACACATTCCCCGGAACCGGTCAAAACGGCGAAATCGGAACGTATTCCAAGATTCCGTCTGAGTATATTGCAATTGGACGGGCTTTGCCTTAAATTCCTGTACTCCCCATCGACATTGTGTCCCACACGAAATCATAACGGAGGAAAGTCCCTATGGCAACGATGATAACTGAAGAGTGCATCAACTGCGGCGCGTGCGAACCGGAGTGCCCCAATACCGCCATCTATGCAGGCGGCGTCCAGTACGAGCTGAACGGTCAGATGGTTGATGCGCTCTCGAACGATTTCTACTATATCGTCCCTGAGAAGTGCACGGAATGCGTCGGACATTTCGACCAGGAGCAGTGCGCGGCGGTGTGCCCGGTGGATTGCTGCGTTCCCGACCCGAATCGCCCCGAAAGCGAAGAAGTGCTCGCGGCCCGCGCCAAAACACTTCATCCGGGGAAGGATTTCCCGGAGTTGAGCGCATCCACATCACGATTCCGCAAAGGCTGACGTTCTCCGGCGGTTCCAGGACAGCACGCGAAGGTCGGACTTCCCCCTGACGGCACCAGCCGGTAGGGGTGAGGCGCCGGCCTTCGCTATTTTCCATGAGGAAGCAGGCAATGACCATCGGTCCGTACGAAGTGGTGGGCGTCGAAACCGGACGTTTCGGTCTGGATGGCGGGGCAATGTTCGGCGTGGTTCCACGAACACTGTGGGAACGAACCAGCCCCCCGGACGAACGGAACAGGATCACGATGGCCGCCCGTGCGCTTCTCCTGCGCGGGAACGGCCGGACCATCCTGGTGGATACCGGAAACGGCGCGAAGTATTCCGACAAAGCCCGGTCGATCTACAAGTTCGACAACAGCGCGTACACCCTGGCCGGTTCGTTGCGGAAACTCGGCGTGGCGCCCGGGGATGTCACCGACGTGATTCTGACGCACCTCCATTTTGACCACGCCGGCGGTGCCACCGTGGCGGTGAATGGGAAGGTGGAACCGGCATTCCCGCACGCACGGCATTACGTGCAACGCGCACACTGGGATGCCGCACACCACACCACAGAACGGGACAGGGCGAGCTTTTTTCCGGATGATTACCTGCCCCTGATGGAACACGGCCTTCTGGAATTTGTGGAAGGAGAACGGGAAATACTCCCGGGGATCAATCTGCTTCTGTTCCACGGCCACACGACCGCGCTCCAGTGCCCGCTGATTTCAGACGGTACCACGACGCTGCTGTATTGCGCGGATCTGATGCCGTTGGCGGCCCATGTGCAGCTGCCCTGGATTATGGGCTACGATCTGCGTCCGCTTGTCACGCTGGAAGAAAAACGCCGAATCCTCCGCCGTGCCACGGAGGAACAGTGGGTATTGTTTTTTGAGCACGACCCCGCAATTGCCGCTGCGCGGGTGATGCACAATGAGAAGGGATACGCCGCCGGTGAGCGGGTTGATCTCTGACATGGGGCGGACATGAGCGAACAGTGGATAGCGGTGGCCCGTGCGGAGAACCTCCGCGAAGGACGGGGAGTGCGCTGCAGGGCCGGTGATGACGAGGTGGCACTCTGGCAGGTGGACGGCCGGTATTACGCCATCAGTGCGGTCTGCGTGCACCATCACGTTTCCACACTGCATGAGGGCATTCGCGAAGGCCTGACGGTCTCCTGTCCGCTCCACGGATGGACCTATTCGCTGGAGACGGGCCGGGCGGTCCGGGGTGGCGGACGGGTGCGCACCTACCCTGTGAAAGTCGAAAAAGGGGAGATCTTCCTTGCTGTGGAGGATGACGCCCCTTGAGTGCCGGTGAGAAATTGGAGGGCTCCGCAAGCGCCGGCGAAAAGATCAAACGTAAAGCGGCGGAACTGGGGTTCTTCCGGACAGGGATCGCCCGGGCCGGCGGGCTTCATGGGGAAGGGGATCTCCTGAGCGAATGGCTGGACTGCGGTTATGCGGCCACCATGAACTGGATGGAGAAACGTGCGGGCGAGCGGAAGGATGTGCGCAGGCTGGTGCCAGCAGGCCCGGTCCGTGATTGTCCTTGCGATGAACTACTACACGCCGTTTGCCCATGGGAGTGAAGGAACTCCGGCAAAAATCTCCCGCTATGCGTGGGGAAAAGACTACCACACGGTGATGGCAGACCGGCTGGAACGGCTCTGGACCTGGATGCAGGAAGAGTTTTCCGGTGTCGAGGGGAGATGGTATGTCGATACCGGACCGGTGATGGAGAAGGCATGGGCGCAGCGCGCGGGGATCGGATGGCCGGGGAAACACACCAATATCATCAGCCGGGAATGCGGCTCGTGGATATTTCTCGGCGTGATCATCAGTTCGCTCGAACCCGGGCCTGACACGCCGGCGGTCGACCGGTGCGGAACCTGCACGCGGTGCATTGATGCCTGCCCGACGGCGGCGATCGTGGAACCGTACGTTCTGGATGCGGGCCGGTGTATTGCCTACCTCACGATCGAACACCGCGGCCCGATCGATCCTGATTTGTCGGGACAGATGGACGGTTGGATCTTCGGTTGCGATGTCTGCCAGGATGTCTGTCCGTGGAATCACAAGCGGGCAGCGGTATCTCCTCTTTCCGAGTTTGAGCCGCGGGAGGGATTTCTTCATCCGGATGTTGAGGAATGGGGGAAGATGACGCCCGGGGAATTCGCCGGGAGGTTTGCAGGCAGCCCGGTGGTGCGTGCAAAACATGCCGGACTCACCCGCAATCTGGCTCTGGCCGGAGGGCGGAGCGAACGGTGACCCTTCACGCCTCTCTTGGGCATCTTATCGAAAACGTCTGTCACAGGAGTAACGTATGAGCACCCATCACAGCATGATTATCATCGGATCAGGTCCGGCGGGACTGACAGCGGCGCTGTACGCGGCTCGGGCGTCCCTGCATCCGGTGGTGTTTGAAGGTATCCAGCCGGGCGGCCAGTTGACGATTACGACGGAGGTGGAGAATTTTCCCGGGTTCCCCCAGGGAATTCAGGGACCCGAACTCATGGAACACTTCCGGGCGCAGGCACACCGGTTCGGCGCACGGTCGATCTTCAAGAATGTCTCCCGCGTGGATTTCTCGCAACACCCCTTCCGGATCTGGAGCGATGATGATGAGTTTTCGGCGGACGCGGTGATCGTCTCCACCGGAGCGTCCGCCAAACTGCTCGGGCTTCCGAGCGAGAAGGAATACATGGGGTACGGCGTGTCGGCCTGTGCGACCTGTGACGGGTTCTTCTTCAAAGGACTCGAGGTGGTCGTTGTCGGAGGGGGCGATACGGCACTTGAGGAGGCGACGTTTCTGACGAAGTTCGCGACCCGGGTGACGGTGGTGCACCGCCGTGACGCGCTGCGCGCATCGAAGGCGATGCAGGAGAGAGCGATGGCGAACCCGAAAATCGCCTTTGTCTGGGGAGCCGCGATTGAGGAGATTCTGGGGAAGAACGAGAACGGAAGAAAGAGCGTGACCGGCGTCCGGCTCAAGAATGTGAAATCGGGGGAGACGACGGTACTGAAAGCGGACGGCGTGTTCATGGGGATCGGTCATCAGCCGAATACCGGTCTGTTCAAGGGGCAGCTGGACATGGACGCCGTGGGGTATCTGGTGACGAAGGCGAGAAGCACCTACACGAATATTCCCGGGGTCTTTGCGGCGGGTGATGTTGCAGACAGCGTGTATCGTCAGGCGATAACAGCGGCCGGCTCGGGATGTCAGGCGGCCATTGACGCCGAGCGGTGGTTGGAGAGCCGGCACGGCTAGGAAAGTTATTCGATAGGTTGCGGCGTGAGCGCCAGGAGAGTGTCCTCCTGGCGTTTTTTTTGTGGCACCGTGGCACAGTGGCACAGTGCCACGGTGCCACAAGAGCCTTGAGCAGCAAAATGTCATACTGCATGACATAGTGGCATTAATGGAAGACGAAATGTCACTACTGGTGTAGCAAAATGGCGCATATGTAATGACAAATTGGCTCACGGAATTGTGAAATTTGTTATCGAAAAATGTAACATATTGATAAATAATAAGTTATAAAAATGGCACGCCGATTGAATGTATGCATGGCAGAACAAAAAACTCAATCCATCAACTAGAAGGAGATTGCCATGTTAGTCAGACTTCAGCGTTTCCCGCTAATTCGTCCCTCATGGGATAGCGTCGTGGATTTCGAACGCGATGTGGATTCGCTCTTCGACACGATCCTCGACGGGACAGTTTCGCCCCAAACCCGTCGGGTTCCAGCAATAGATATTCGTGACTCCGGGAATCAGAGCGTGATTGCCGTGGAGCTCCCGGGCGTCTCCAAAGAGGACGTCAAGATCTCCGTCGACAAAGGCACGTTGACAATCAGCGGCGAGCGGAAAGAACCCGGTTTGCCGGAAGGGTCGCGTGCGCTCCGGAATGAAATCAGCTACGGCACGTTTGTCCGTACTCTGGAGCTTCCTCATCCGGTGAATGTGGAAGCGATCTCCGCCGAGCTGAACAACGGGATCCTCCGCCTTGTGCTACCCAAGGCTGAAGAGGCACGGCCGCGTGCGATCAGCATAAAGTGAAGAAAGGAGAACTTCAACATGAATACCCGTGAAATTGTCACACAGAAGCGGCAGACCGATGCTCCCGCCGGGGCCATGCCGGTGTACACCCGTGTTCCGGCAGCCGACATCCATGAGACAGGAGATGCTTTCCTGGTGATGCTGGATCTCCCCGGAGTCCGCAAAGAGACGGTTTCTCTCACACTTGAGGAAGGTGAACTCCGCGTGAAGGCGGAACAGGTTCCACCCGAACCGGCGGAGGGGACGCTGCTCTTCAGGGATGTACCTTCGGGAACATACACCCGCGTCTTTACGCTCGGCGAAGGGATAGATCCTGCAAACGTTGATGCGCGGTTTGAAAACGGAGTGTTGACGGTGAAACTCTTCAAGAACGAAGAGCGCAAGCCGCGCGAGATAGCAATTCACTAACATCATACACAAGGAGGATACTCACATGTCACTCGTACGCAGAAACACCGCAAACGATCTCATGACGTTCCCCTCCGGCATACTGTCCGTGCAGAGGGAAATCAACAATCTGTTTGACACATTCTTCCGCGGAAGCGTGGAGGACTCCGGGTTGATCACGACCGCCTGGAATCCGGCGGTGGATATCACCGAACACGACAACGCGTTTACCGTGAAGGTGGAGCTCCCCGGCGTGTCCCGGGATGATGTCCGGATTACCATCCAGGACAACATACTCACCATCCGCGGCGAAAAGAAACAGGAAAAAGAAACCAAAGGGACAAACGTACACCGCACCGAACGTTCCTACGGTGTTTTTCAGCGGTCGTTCAGCCTTCCTTACTCGGTAAGCGCCGACGCAATCGAGGCCAAATATGCCGACGGCGTCTTGACCATCAACCTCCCGAAGGCGGAGGAGGCAAAGCGGAAGGAGATTGAAGTAAAGGTGCGGTAAGAGACGCTCCGCAAAACCGGAATGGCGGGAGCCGTGCCGTTCGGGAAAACCGGACGGCCGCTTCCGCCGCCGTGTATTCTGATCAGGACCACTGAAGAGAAGGATGGAGCGATGAGATCCAGGAAAAGCGATGAACGTTCGACACCATCGGCGGTGCCGCGGGTTTTGCCCGTGCTGCCGCTGCGCCATTCCGTGTTCTTTCCCCAGCAGGCCGTACCGCTCTCCGTCGGCCGGGAGGGAAGCGTCAGGGCGGTCGAAGATGCCCTGCGCGGGGAGGGGTTGATCATTGTTGTGGCGCAGACGGACGGTGCACTTGATGCCCCGACGGAAAAGGATCTGCACTGGACGGGCACGGTGGCGAAAGTGCTGAAAGTCTTTACTCTCGCTGACGGCACCCGGAGTGTGCTGACGGAGGGGATCGGGCGGGGGCGTCTGCTTTCCATCCTCCAGAGCGAACCGTTCCTGCGCGCTGTGGTGCAGGACGTGCCGGAAGAGCCCTCTACACGTGTCGAGGCGGAGGCCATTGTCACCAGCCTGAAGAGCCTCTTCAGGCGGGCCGCGGAACTCTCGCCGAATCTCACCGGGGACCAGGTCTCGATGATCCTGACGGTTGAAGATCCGGGGGTCATCGCCGACATGATCACGTCCATGCTCCCGGTCGGTCCCGATGAGAAACAGCAGGTCCTCGAGGCGTTCAATGTGGACGACCGGCTGCAGAAGGTGATGCTGATGCTCACCAAGCTGGTCCAGCGCCTGGAATTGGGGAGCAAGATCCAATCGGAAGTCCAGGACGGCATTACGAAATCCCAGCGCGAGTATGTGCTGCGCGAGCAGCTGAAGGCGATCCGCAAGGAACTGGGCGAGGATGAGGGGAACGTGGAGCAGAGCGAACTGCGAAAGAAGATCGATGAAGCGGGGTTGCCGGAAGAAGCGCGCAAAGCCGCGGAGCGGGAATTCAAACGCCTCTCCCAGATGAACCAGTCCTCGGCGGAATACATGGTGAGCCGCACCTATCTCGACTGGATTCTGGATCTCCCCTGGCAGAAAAGCACTCCCGACCTGCTGGATATAGCGCGGGCACGGGAGGTGCTGGAAAACGATCACTACGGACTCGCCAAGGTAAAGAACCGCATCCTCGAATACCTGGCGGTCCGCAAACTGAAAAGCGATATGCGCGGGCCGATCCTGGTGTTCGTCGGTCCTCCCGGTGTGGGAAAGACCTCCCTGGGCCGTTCCATTGCGAACGCACTGGGCCGCACCTTTGTGCGCATCTCGCTCGGAGGAGTGCACGATGAAGCGGAAATCCGCGGACACCGGCGCACCTACATCGGCGCCCTGCCGGGACGCATCATCCAGGGTTTGCGCAAAGCCGGTTCGAACAATCCGGTGTTCATGCTGGATGAGATCGACAAAGTGGGGCAGGATTTTCGCGGCGACCCCGCCTCCGCGCTGCTGGAGGTGCTGGATCCCGAACAGAACTCCACATTCAGCGATCACTACCTGGAAATCCCCTTTGATCTGTCGAAGGTGATGTTCATTGCCACGGCAAACATGATTGAACCGGTGCCTCCGGCACTGCGGGACAGAATGGAAATCATCGAAATTCCCAGTTACGTGGAGGAGGAGAAGGTCCGGATCGCCCGGACGTTTCTCATGCCGAAGCAGCTGCGCGAGCACGGGCTCTCGCCCGAACAGCTGGAGGTGGAAGACGGCGCCCTGCGGACGATGATCGCAGGCTACACGCGGGAAGCGGGGGTGCGGAATCTCGAGCGGAAGATCGCGACGCTTGCGCGGGGCGCTGCGCGGGACATCGCCGAAGGAAAGACCGGGAAGGCCGTGGTCACGCGGGATTCCCTGAGCAAGTACCTCGGACACCAGAAATTCTTTCCGGATGTTGCGGAGCGGATCAACCGGCCGGGCATAGCCCTGGGCCTGGCATGGACGCCTGTCGGAGGCGACATCCTCTTTATCGAAGCCACGCGCATGAAGGGGAAAGGCGGGCTGGTCCTTACCGGTCAGCTGGGTGATGTCATGAAGGAGTCCGTACAGGCGGCGGTGAGCTTCATCGCCGCAAATGCCAGGGCGCTCGGAGTGCCTGTGGACTTCCGCTCAAAGATGGACATCCATGTACACGTCCCTGCCGGCGCCGTTCCCAAGGATGGGCCGTCCGCGGGTGTCACCATGCTCACAGCGCTGACATCGCTGCTGACGGGCCGCATAGTTCGCAACGATCTGGCCATGACGGGAGAAATCACGCTGCGCGGTGCCGTGCTTCCCGTCGGTGGAATCAAGGAGAAGGTGCTTGCGGCATTGCGTGCGGGCGTAACCTCCATCATCCTTCCCGAGCGCAACCGCCTGGACCTGGAAGATATCCCGGAATCGTCGATGGCGGGCTCAAAACCGGTGCAATTCCACTTCGTAAAGGAAATGAGCCAGGTGATCGAGCTGGCGCTCCTGAGCCCCGAGGAATCCAGGGCACAGGCGCACGCCGATCTCGATCTGGAACCGGTGGCTCTGAATTGAGCTTCCGCAGCCCGCTCCCGCTCCAGTACGGCCCGCGGTAAGGATCTCCGAAGGACTTCCGAACCCGGGCCGTTCCTTCCGGTTGACTTTCGCATTTGATTTTCATATAATTATACGATAAATCAACAACTTACAGCCTTCTCCGGATACGCTTCCATGACCTCGTCCACCCGCTGGTTTCTCGGGATCCTCGCGATTCTGGCTCTTGTCGCAATTCTCTTCACCGTGGTGCTGGTTTCAGTGCTGGGCGGTTCGGATGAACGCACGGAAGTTGTCACCAGCGGCTCGGGGGAAAAGATCGCCGTCGTGGATGTCAAGGGAGTCATCACGTCATCGGAAGAGGTGATACGCCAGCTGAAGAAGTACCGCGGGATGTCTTCGGTGAAGGCTGTCCTCCTGCGCATCGATTCTCCCGGCGGGGGTGTGGTTGCCAGCCAGGAGATGTACGAAGAGGTGCGCAAGACACGTGATGGCGGTACACCGGTGGTCGTGTCGATGGGTTCTCTTGCCGCCAGCGGCGGGTACTATGTGGCATGCGGGGCTTCGAGAATCGTCGCAAACCGGGGCACACTTACCGGGAGCATCGGGGTGATTGCGGAGTTCCTGCAGCTGCAGGAGCTGCTCGGGAAGATCGGCGTGGATTTCAAGACCATCAAGTCCGGCAGGCTCAAGGATTCCGGAAGCCAGACACGGAAAATGACCGAAGAGGAACAGAAGTACTTTCAGGCGCTGATGGACGATGTGCACCGGCAGTTCATGGGGGTTGTCGAGCGCGAGCGGCATCTGAGTACTGCGCAGACCAGGGTGCTTGCCGACGGCCGGGTGTACACCGGTGAGCAGGCGGTGCCGCTGGGACTCGTGGATACGCTGGGCACCTATGAAGACGCGGTGAGCATTGCGGCGGCGATGGCCGGCATCGACGGAGAGCCGGCGATTGTCAAAGAACGGAAGCGCCGTTCATGGTTTGAATCGATGGCGGGCGATGTCACGGAAGAAATGCGCGCCATCAAGGAAGAACTGCTTGCGCAGCCGGTACTGTCGTTCCGGTTCACAGGCTCGCACTAGGCAGCGGCGGACACGGCAGAACACCAATCACTTCAGGAGGATCGACGGTGACAAAGGCTGATATTGTGGATCACATTGCCACTGAGACCGGCTTGACGAAGGTGGAAACCGAGGCGGTCGTGGACGGATTCATTTCAACGGTCATCACGGCGTTGAAAGAGGGGAAGAACATCGAGATCCGCGGCTTCGGGAGCTACAAGGTGAAGAAGCGGAAGGGGCGCGTTGCGCGCAACCCGCGCACCGGCGAACAGGTGATGGTGGACGAACACTGGGTGCCGCTCTTCAAGGTCTCCAAGGAAGTGAAAACACTGGTGAACGAGAACATGAAGAAGTTGTTGCTGTAAGGAGAAACGGGAGCAGCAGATGGCGGAAGTCAGGACGGTCTGTGGTGCATGCGGGAGTCCGGTAAAACGGTCGGACACGCGATGCGTGCAATGCGGGGAAGCGATCGAGTGGGGACGCGGCGGTCAGCCAAGAAAAGGAAGAGCGGGCGACTCCGGTGGTGCGGGTGTTCCGGCGCCCGGGAAGCGCTTTGAGACATGGCAGCTGATTTCCTTCGTTGCCGTGGTGGCGCTGGTGGCGGTGCTGGTCACGCTGGAGCTCTCGCGCGATCACGTGCCTGCCGCGCCCGGTCCGTCTGCGTCAATGCCGGTGATGCCTCCCCCGATGCAGCAAACGGCGCCGTCAGTCGATCTCGGACCGCTTCAGGCCGCGGTGGTGGCGAACCCTGGAAACCCCGAGGCCTTGCTGAAGCTGGCCAACGGGATGCATGACAACGGCCTGTTTCAGCAGGCCGTCGACACCTACAAAGAGTATCTGAAGTCGCGTCCCGGCGATGCCAACGCGCGCGTGGATATGGGGATCTGTTATTATCAGATGGGGACGGGTGATTCGGTGAACGCCGACCGGCTCTTTGATCTGGCGATAGCGGCCATGGAGACGGCGATCCGGAATACTCCGACGCACCAGCCCGCGGCGTTCAATCTGGGGGTGGTCAACCTGACACGCGGAAAGCTGGAGGAATCCAATACGTGGTTCCGCAGGGCCGTGGCGTTGGACAAGAATTCGGATCTCGGGGTCCGGGCCCAGCAGATGTTATCACAGCATTCCTTTACACCATAAGCGTAAGAGAAAGGAGGCAGCATGCCTTGCGGCAAGAAGCGCAAGCGCCACAAGATGGCGACCCACAAGCGCAAGAAGCGGCTGAGAAAACAGCGGCATAAGAAGAAGATCCGTTGACACGTTTCCAAGGGCACATCCCGCACCCCCGTGCGGGATGTGTGTTCTTTCACGTGATCGGGATGGTTGCTTTTCTTTGACGTTCTTCCTATAATTTATTTCCAATGTTCTTCATCACTGTTCTGCAAGAGCCCGAGGTGTACTATGACAAAGAACGAAGGGATGTTGAAGGGTCTGGTGATCGGTCTTCTGGCGGGCGGGGCGGTGGGCGCGATTCTTGCGCTGCTCTATGCCCCCAAAAGCGGGAAGGAACTTCGCGCCGACATCCGGGAACGTGCGGACGACTTCCGGGACGATGCCGAGGAGTATCTGCACACGATGCGGACGAAGGCCGGTGATATTGTCAGCGAGGCCAAACAGCGTTCAGATACCCTGATCACGGATGCAAAGCGGAAGGCCGGCACGTTGCTGGAAGATGCCGAGAAAGTGCTTACGGACGCGCGGCAGAAATCGGGAGCCGTCGCCGAGGAAGGCGCACGTGTCAAGAACGCCGTCAAAGCAGGCATGGATGCTTTCAAAGAAGAGCGTCGCCGCTCGTAAGCCACCCGATTATTAGGAGACGCCCGTGGAACTTGTGCTCGTTCTCGCTCAGATTGTCGCGCTCCTCTGTCTTTCTGCGCTCTGCATCTATATGATTGTCGTCCTGTTGCGCGTACGCGACATCCTGACAAATATGGAGAAGGACGTGAAGGAGATCACCAGCCGGGCCCTTCCCGTGCTGGACAACATGGAGTCTATCACCCTGCGGGTGAAGAGTATTACGGAGAGCCTTGACGACCAGGTGGGAGCCGTCCGTGATTCCATCGCCTCGGTGAAGCTGGTGGCCGAGAACGTGGTCGAACTCGAACGCAGAGTGCAGGAGCGGATCGAGGGGCCGATCCTGGAGACGGTAGCCTTCGTCTCGGCGATCTTCAAGGGTTTCCGGACTTTTTTTGACCGCGTGCGCGTATGACGGAACGTGGCGGGCGTTGTGCCGCCCGCCCGCTCCCGGCGCTGCGGAACGCGCCTGAAAACACTCCGGCCTGCAACACCAGGGCCGGTCCCCAGCCGCCGCACCGTCGTTCCCTCACGTAACAACCGTTCTGTTCCAACCATCGCCGCCGCAGCTCTCCGGAGCTGCCCCGCCGGCGCAACAGACTGGAGGTTTGAAAGTACCCATGAAGGAATTCACACCTGATTTGATCCGCAATATATGCCTCATCGGGCATGGAGGCGCCGGTAAAACCATGATCGCAGAAGCCCTCCTCTTTTCTGCCGGCAACACCACCCGGCTGGGCAGAGTTGAGGAGGGGAACACGGTCTCCGATTACCGGGCAGACGAAATCGAACGGCAGATCTCCGTGAGCAGCTCGCTCCTTTTCTGCGAGTGGAAGGGGAAGAAGATCAACATCCTGGATACTCCCGGATACACCGACTTCACCGGCGAGGTGAAGGGCTCCCTGCGTGTCACCGATACCGCCATCCTTCTCATCAAAGCCGTCGAAGGCGTCGAGGTGGGCACCGAGATCGTCTGGAAGTACACCGCGGACAACAACAACGGCGTGTTTGTGCTGGTGACCAAGCTCGATCAGGAGAACGCGGATTTCGAACGGGTGGTGGAACAGGCGCGCGAAGCGCTCAGTCATGATGTGATCCCCGTCCAGTTCCCCCTCAAGCAGGGACTGGGTTTCGAAACGATTGTGGACGTACTCCGGATGAAGCTGCTGAAATTTGTTCCCGGCGGCAGCGGAAAGTATGTCGAGGAAGAAATCCCGTCCGATGTTTATGGCAGGGCGGAGAAGATGCGCCAGGAGGTTGTGGAGGTGATTGCCGAGACCGACGAGACCCTTCTCAATGTGTATCTCGAAAAGGGAACGCTCACGCCCGAGGAGTTGAAGCAGGGATTTCGCGCCGGCGTCCGGCAGAGGAAACTCTTCCCGTTGTTCTGTGCGGCCGGCACGCTGAATATCGGTCTTACCAGTCTCCTGGATGCCGTCGCGGAATATGCCCCGTCTCCGTTGGAGATGGGTCCGCTGCAGGCCAAAATCCCCGGGGGGGACGGCGGGACCACGGTGGCTCAGGATCCGCACGGCCATCCCTCCATGTTCGTGTTCAAGACCGTCTCCGAATCGCACGTCGGCGAACTTTCCTTCTTCCGCGTCTGCTCCGGCACCGTCGCTCCGGGCCTGGATATGGTGAACAACACCAACGGAAAACCCGAGCGCCTCGCGCAGCTCTTCGTCATGGAAGGGAAAGAACGCAAAGAGATCGGTCATCTCCAGGCGGGAGACATCGGTGCGGTCGTCAAGCTGAAGGACACGCACACGAACGACACGCTGAGCACGAAGGCCCATCCGGTTTCCTATCCTGTGGTGGTGTTCCCGGAATCCGTTTTCCACATGGCCGTGGTGCCCCGCTCCAAGGGGGACGAAGACAAGATCTCCACGGGACTCCATTCGCTCCACCAGGAGGATCCCACATTCCGGTTCAGAGTGGATTCCGAATTGCACCAGACGATTGCGAGCGGGCAGGGGGAAGTGCATCTGGACATCATGGTAAAACGCCTCAAGCAGCGCTACAATGTGGAGGTGGATCTGGTGGAGCCGCGTGTACCCTACCGCGAGACCATCAAGGCGGTGGTCAAGGACTCCGAATACAAGCATAAGAAGCAGACAGGGGGGCACGGCCAGTACGGACATGTTCACCTGCGTCTGGAACCGTTGAAGCGGGGACAGGGCTTCGAATTCCTGGATGAGATCGTCGGGGGAGTCGTGCCGGGCAAGTTCATCCCTGCTGTGGAAAAAGGCGTTGTGGAATCGATGAAGGAAGGCGTTGTGGCCGGCTATCCGGTGGTGGACGTCCGTGTGGCGCTGCATTACGGCTCGTACCACGACGTCGATTCCTCGGAAATGGCGTTCAAGATTTCCGGGTTGATGGCATTCCGCAAGGGATTTCTGGAGGCAAAGCCGATTCTGCTGGAGCCCATCTGTAATGTCGAAGTCCGGGTTCCGGATGACGCCATGGGCGACGTCATGGGCGACATCTCGTCGCGCCGCGGGAAGATCGGCGGTATGGATTCTGAGGGGCGGTACCAGATCATCCGTGCCCAGGTCCCGGCGGCGGAGTTGCACCGGTACGCCACCGTGCTGCGGTCGATGACCGGCGGAAGGGGCGTGTACACCGCTTCGGTGTCCCACTACGAGGAAGTCCCCCGGGAAACCGCCGAGAAAATCATCGCCGCTTCCGAGAAGAACAAAAACAAGGACAAGGAACAGGAGGCATAGGACAGAGCCATGGAGCGCATGTGGTCGCCCTGGCGTTCGAAGTACATCGCCTCGTTCAAGAAGCCTCCGCGGCGCACGAAGCGTTCGGACAGCCTCTTCACAAGCGCCCTGAAGGCGAAGGATGACGACGCCCAGTTGATCGTCTGGCGTGGCGAGCACTGCTTTGTGATCATGAACCGCTACCCGTACAATAGCGGGCACCTTCTGATCGTCCCCAACCGGCAGACGCCCGACATCCAGGATCTTACCCTGGTGGAACTCGCAGAAATCATGCAAACCGTCCAGCGCTCAATCCGGGCGCTGGACGCCGTTATGGGTCCCCAGGGGTATAATTTCGGTGCCAACCTGGGCCGTGTCAGCGGCGCGGGGGTGGACGACCATGTCCACTTTCACATAGTCCCGCGGTGGAACGGCGACACGAATTTCATGCCTGTCCTCGCGGACACGAAGATTATCTCCGAAGACATGGTGGATACCCTGAAAAAGCTTCGAAAACAGTTCAGGAACGGGGATCGGTGATTAAACGCCGCTCACCCGGGAGTGTCTAACCCATGGAGACCCTGACCGACCTGGAACTGGTCGATGAGGTCCGGGGGGGCAACCGGCAGGCTTTCACCGAGCTGATGCGGCGGCATCAGAAGAAGATCTACTGGGCCGCCCGCCGGATGCTGGGAACACATGCGGATGCCGATGATATTGTCCAGGAGACATTTCTCAAGGCATTCATGAACCTGGGGGAATTCCGGGGAGATGCAGGTTTTTTTACGTGGATCTACAGGATCGCGATCAACCTTTCACTGAACGCGCTCCGGAAGCGGCATCTGATCGACTATTTGCAGGAGAGCGAGCTCGCCCGGAAGGTCTTTCCTGCCCGGGAGGATCCCCAGAAGGATCTGGAGATGAAGGAGCTGGAATCGCTTGTGGTGAAAGCGGTTGCAACCCTGCCTGACAAACAGCGGGCGGTCTTCGTCATGCGGTACTATGAGGAGTTGACATACGAAGAAATTGCCTACGTTCTCAAGACTTCTGTCGGGGGACTGAAGGCGAATTACTTCCATGCGTTGCGAAAAGTGCAGGAATTTCTGAAACATGCGACTGCGGGCTGACAGGCCAAAGGTCACGGACGAAGAAGAGAAGGCTCTTGAGGCTTCGGTCCGGGAACTTTCTCTGGGACAGGCGGAGATCCCGCCCCCGGTGGACGCCTACTGGCAGAACCTTCCCATTCGAATCAACAAGCGGGTTGACGAGGCCACAAGCGGCAAGGCCATTTCGCTCAGCTGGGCGGCACGCGTGGCCATACCGGGTGTGGTGGCGGTCCTTTCCTTTCTGATCGGGTTGCGCTACTATGCCCCGGACCGGCCTGTGACACCTGCTTCGCTTGTGGAGGCGACATCGGCTCTTCCGGCGGCAACTGTTGATTCTCTGGTGGCATCCTCCCTTACGGTGGCAGATGCCGGACCGGACGAATCAATTACCGGATGGGTGGTTTCTGTGCCTCACGATATGGCCTCCGACTACCTCTGCGAGTATCAAGGGACATCGATGTTGCTTGGGGACCTCTCGGATACAGAAGTCAAGCACCTTCTTCTCGCGCTCGGTTCGAGTCCCAACTAATACTGGAGCCGTCATATGCATCGACTTTCCATGGTTGCCGGAATCGCCCTGGTCTTCAACGTTGCAGCCGCGCAAGGTCAGGGCTGGCATGGGCAGGAAAAGCGCCCCTTTGAGCGTATCGAACGGTTCAAGGAAGTACGGTTGATCGAAACGCTTGACCTGAAGGAAGAGCAGGCCGTACGGTTCTTCACCCGGATGAAGGATTTCGAGAAAAGGCGTCACGAATTGCAGAAGACGAAGGGTGAAGCCCTGGACAAGATCGAACAGGCCATAAAAGACGGAGCTGACGACAAGACGCTTGAGAAACTCTTCCCGGACGTTCCCGCTGCTGACATGCGGATCGGGGAGGAACGGGCAAAATTCTTCAACGGCCTTACCGACATTCTCACCGTTCAACAGAGGGGGAAACTGCTGTTGTTTGAAAGGAATTTTGAACGGGACTTACGGGACGCCATCAGGGAAACCCAGCAACGGAGGGCCAAAACACTGAGGATTCAAAGCCCTAGATATTCTCTGGGATTTCCCAAAAATAGTTTAGACATTCCCAATTGTAAAAAAGGCACCCATTTCGCTGTTGCAAAATTCAACACTTTTCTTCTCTCTGCCGCTCATTCAAACAGAGAGAAGAGCAAGAATCGCCCAATTTGGGCGATTTTCGTTTATTGACCTGTCATCGCGCCCACCAGAGTCCAATGGCATAAGGATTGACACATAATAGACGATGTCCCATGTTTTCTGCTCTCACGTTCATTCCCAAGCCCTCCACTAAACCGAACCAGCCAGGAAGACTCTATCTCTATTCTTCGATGAATATGCCTGGAAATGTGCCGCCAAAAGGCTGGGCTTTGTGCGCAGGAGGTCGGGGGAAATAGACGGGTTCAGCGTGGGTGGAGTCTTCATATTCATCATCAACAAACAGAAAGGTAACACCATGCCGCGTTTGTGTACAGTGATAGGCGTGTTGCTGATCGCCGCGCTTCTTCTGGCGCCGGTGTTTGACGCATCAGCACAGATTAAAGTGAAGAAAATCGGACGGTCGCTGAACGACATGACCGCTCCGGTGAAGGGTGCAACTGCTCCGGCGTGGAACATCTCCACGGGACTCAGGGCGGTTGGTGCCCATAGCAGGGCATACTGGCAGGTGGACACACTGGGTTCGGATGCCGTGGGATCGCCGTCATGGACACTGGCCTCCAAGCCCGCGGGCTCGGCGTCAGTGCTTGACAGTGCGAACGGCAAGTGGATCAACAGCGTGAAGGTTGATTCCGTCGGACAGTATATCGTCAGCGCCACGGTCGGTGCCTTTACCACAAGCGACACAATCTGGGCCAGCAAATACATGGGTGTGGAAAACACCGCGAATGCCAACTGCTTCTGCCACCCGAGCGCGACCGCGATCAAGACATCATGGGCGAAGTCGGTTCACGGTACGATGTTCGTCCGTGGCATCACGGGATATCAGGAAGTTGAACGCGGCAAGGGTGCCTATGCAGCCGGCTGCATCAAGTGCCACGTTACAGGCTGGGATCCGACCGCCAACAACAACAACTTCGGATATCAGGTCAAACAATCAGGCTGGGATACCACCTGGTACAAGGGTCTGGAATTCCTGAATGGCGACTACTGGATCACCACGGGCGACTCTTCGAAGTGGAATCTCCTCAGCGCCAGCGAGAAGATGCAGGGGAACATCGGGTGCGAACAGTGCCACGGACCTATGGCGGACCACAGAACGGGCGGCGACAAGTTGAAGGCCGGCCTTTCGATGAAAGCCGGCGTCTGCAATCAGTGCCACGACGGTTCCCGGCGTCACAGCCTCGGGACATTCTACAAGAATTCCGGTCACGAGCAGCTGCACTACGGTGGTGCGGCTCGAAGGCGGCCGTGCGAACTGCCAGCCCTGCCACACGGGCAACGGTATGATGTACTATCTGGCAAACAACAAGGACACCACGGGCATTGGCTGCGAAATGGGTCCTCTCGCGTGATGCCAGGACCTCCGATCAGCTGCCAGGTCTGCCACGACCCGCACGGCAATGACAACCCGGCGGCGCTCCGGACGATGACGCTCAAGGGCGACACACTGAAGAACGGGTATCTCCTTCCGGCGAATTTCCGCACCAGCGCCGGGAACCTGTGCATGACCTGCCATGGCGGCCGGTACAGTGTGAAGTACAAGATCACCAACGTAGCTCCGTACTATGGCTGGTCGAACCGCTTCTATCCGCACTACAATACCCAGGGTGATATGTTCCTGGGATCGGGCGGCTATCAGTTTGGCGACGAGACCTTCACGGGCAACATGACCCACGAGGGTGTTGAAGGCGGGTGCGTTGGCTGCCACATGCAGGACCGCAAGAACCGCCTCGATGGCGGCGGCAATATGCTGAAGAACCACTCCTTCAGCATGAGCGACACGATGTTTGCGGCCGGCGTCTACAAACCGACCGACGTGTGCGGCTCATGCCACGGCGAAATCGAAGAGTTCGATGAGATCAGAGCTCTCTACGATTATGACCGGAACGGTCAGATCCAGGGTGTTCAGACTGAAGTTCATGGCCTGCTTGACCGCACTGAAGGCGAAGCTCCCGATCGATCCCGCCACCGGCGAGCCCGTCAACATGCGCAAAGACAGCCTCGCGGTGAAGAACCGTCCGGATCTCATTCAGGGGATCTGGAACTACTACTTCGTGAAGTACGATGGTTCCTACGGCGTGCACAACACGAAGTATGCTGTGCGGCTGCTGTACAAGTCTCTCGGCTGGACCCCGCTGAGCGTGGAAGAGAACGCGGGTATGCCGACGGAGTTCGCGCTGAACCAGAACTATCCGAATCCCTTCAACCCGACCACAAGCATCAGCTTCTCCGTACCGAACGATGCGCAGGTGGTGTTGCAGGTGTTCGACGTCACGGGTGCCCTGGTGAAGACACTTGTGGACCAGGCGGTCCGTGCCGGCAACATGCAGGTAGCGTGGGACGGCACCAATTCCTTCGGTGCAAAGGTTTCCAGCGGCGTCTATCTCTACCGGATGCAGGCCGGCAGCTTCGTTACCGCAAAGAAGATGGTGTTGATGAAGTAGGTAGGATTGTCGCTGTAGCGTCACCTCTTCCGAAGGGCAGGCGGCTTCATTGTCGCCTGCCCTTCCTTTTTTCGGGGGATTTCGGTAGAATGGTGGGGTGAAGAAGATTAATTGCAGCGTGACTGAGTCTCAGCCCTGAGTCTCACCCTGAGTCTCACGGCACCCACGGCACCGATCGCAGGAGACACCTCCGGTTTCTTGCCGGCCTTCTGGTGCTGCTGCTTGCCCCTGCCGGCCCTGCCGCTGCCGGCGACTTCCCCGGAATGTGCAACAGTGCGGCACAACCGCCCTCCCCGGCTATTCTCAACCCCTTGACGAAACCGGCGGCATCTACATCACCTCAAAGGGTACACTCCGGGTGCTGATCGTGTTTGCCAGTTTTCCGGACGATGAGACCCCCCATCCGTACTGGCCGGCACACAACCCGCCGCTGTTCATGCAGCAGTTTGTTGACCCCGACACCGCGACGCACTCTCAGACGCCTTTCAATATTACGAACTACTTCCACCAGATGTCCCTGGGCCAGTTCCACGTTGTGGGCGAAGCGGTCTGGGTGGAATCGAGCCACTCCCAGGAGGAATACCGGAACGGTTCATACGGCCGCGCAAATACGGACATACTCCCGCGTCAGGTGGATTCCCTTGTGGACTTTTCGAAATACGACCAGTGGACGAGGCTCGCCGACTACTCCCACGCCAACACGCCTGACGGTGCGGTCGACATGATCATCATGGTCTGGCGCACGACGATGTTCGAGTACCTGGGCGAAGCATCACTGGGGTACAAACCCTCGATCCCGGCAGACGGGAAGCGCATCGATATGGGATACCCGATGAACGTCCCACTTCCGGCCGGTTCCGGTGTGACCTGTGAATACCCGTACGGAGATTCGCCACTGCAGGTGATGCGCACGATGGCGCATGAACTGGGCCACTGGTTGCTGGGAGGATTCCATCCCTACAATGGGCACAAGCCCGACGGCAAATATCAGTTCTGGGGAATTCTCTGTGCCGGCCAGCGGTTGTCATCGTGTGCAAATGCCTACGACCGCGAGCGGCTCGGCTGGATCACCATCCCCGAGCTCCAACCGGACCGGAACGTGTCTCTGCCTGACTTCGTGACCACCGGATCCGCATACAAATACCATCCGCCTGCAGGGGAGCCGTCCGAGTACTTCTATCTGGAAAACCATCAACAGCTCTCGGTGTTTGACGATGTGACGGCGAATCCCCGGGAGAGGGGTGTCTGGATCCTCCACCAGCAGGGACCTTATGCGGAGATGGATAACCTGAGGATCAGGGTGTCCGACGGGAACTGGCGCTGGGAGAATGCCCGCTCCACAACGGCATGTTTTTCGCAAAACCTTCCCGTCTTCCGGAAGACCGTTCCCAGAGTTCAGGCGGGAGAGTCGCACCGCGACCAGATCCCGACTCCCTCGAGTGTGGTCGACTGGATGTATGTGTATGAGGATGCATCGGGTATGACGAACTGCGGTTCGTTCCTGGCGGGAGAGCAGTTCGAAGGCGCGTTTGCTCCGCTTTCCAGCAGTGTGTTTTCCCCGGCGAGCAACCCCGCCAGCAACACGTGGAACGGCAACATCACGACATTCTCACTCGAGCTCACAGGTGAAGCAGAAGGCGTGATCGCCATGCGGTACAACAGCAATCCCCTGGATGCGTCTCCGGCGCGCCGTTATCTCGGAGTCGATCCGGCCGCTCAGGGCGCGCCGGCCGGCAGTCTCCCTCTGGCCTGGGGAGCGTCCTGGGTGGAGGGACAATCCCTTGAGGCGGACGTCAACTGGTCCGAGCTCGAGCGCCGGAGCTCAGACGGAGGGATCTGGAGTGTCGTCTATCAGGGATCCTCCATGGTCTGGAGGGACACCAGTCTGAACTATGACTCCAGCGGAACCGTTCCCGTGCTTTTCCGTGTACGGGTGCGCGATACGCAGGGGAAAGAATCCCGCTGGTCGAACGAGTTTCATGCCAGGGCAACCATTGTGACCGGTGCGGATAACCGTCCAACAAATGACGGGAATCTTCCGGAGCGGGTTGTCCTGGAGGCCAACTACCCCAATCCCTTCAACCCTTCAACGACGATTTCGTTTGCACTTCCGGAACGACGAAGCGTACGTCTTGAGCTCTTTGATGTGCTCGGCAGGCTCGTGAAGGTTTTGTTGAATGAGGATGTGGTGGCGGGCCGGCACCGGGTTGTCTGGGATGGCACGGATGCCGGAGGAGCGCATGTGGCCGGCGGTGTGTACCTGTGCAGGTTGCAGGCGGGTTCGTTTTCGTTGACAAGGAAAATGGTGGTGCTCCAATAAGGCCATTTGTTCGGAGGTGTTACCTCGATGAAGCGCATCTATCTGGATCATGCCGCAACCACACCGCTCGACGTGCGCGTGCGTGAAGCGATGGAGCCGTACCTGAAAGAAACATTCGGCAACCCGTCCTCCGCCCACTGGTACGGACGGCAGGCGAAAGCGGCTCTTGAAGACGCACGGGCCTGCATCGCCCGGGTCATCAATGCCCAGCCCGGAGAAATCTTTTTCACCAGCGGAGGCACGGAATCCGACAATCTTGCCATCCGCGGATCGTTCCGGGCGGCAATCAAGAAAGGCAAACGCCGGATAGTCACTCAGGCGGCCGAGCATCATGCGGTCCTGGATACCTGCGAAGCGATGCTGCACGAAGGCGCCGGGGCGGTGGCGGTGCTGCCCGTTGACGAACATGCGGGAATTGACCTTGCGGCGTTTGAACAGGCTCTGCTGCCTGACACCGCGCTGGTCTCCATCATGTGCGCGAACAATGAAGTCGGAACCATTCTTCCTCTCCGGGAAATCGCGCTTCTGGCACATGCGCACGGCATCACCGTTCATACCGATGCAGTGCAGGCCATGGGGAGAATTCCCGTCGATGTCGTGGATCTGGGTGTAGATCTGCTGACATTCACGGCGCACAAAATCTATGGCCCGAAGGGAATCGGGGCCCTGTATGTCCGTCGCGGGACCGAACTTGAACCGATGATGCAGGGGGGAGGGCAGGAGCGGGGGAAACGTCCGGGGACGGAGAATATAGCCCTTGCCGTGGGTTTTGCCCGCGCTGTCGAACTGGCCGTTGCGGAGCGCCAGGTTGAATCAGATCGTTTGCGGGGCATGCGGGATGCGCTCGAGCAGGAACTGAGAAGTGAGTTCCCGGCCGTGCAGTCCAATGGTCATCCCCGGGAGCGGCTGCCCCACATTCTCAACATCTCATTCGACCAGAGCGTGCTGCCTATGGAAGGGGAGATGCTTCTGGCAGGCATGGATCTGAAGGGGATCGCACTTTCGAGTGGATCGGCATGCACGTCGGGGAGCGTGCAGCCCTCCCACGTTTTGATTGCGATGGGCCGCGACCCGCGGACGGCCCGTGCCACGCTCCGGTTTTCTTTTGGCCGGCTGAACACGCCGGACGATATCCCGCCGGTTGTTACAGCCCTGCGGGAGGTTGTCGCCCTCATGACGGCCGGTTCATAACGCCACCACACCTCTCTCCGTTGACAGGCTCGTCGGTCCGGGATCGCTGGTGCGTTTCCGCAAGGCGGGATGCCCCTCTGGTATATCTCTTCGTTGAGTTGCCGGGACAAAAGCAGTCAACTCCGTGCGGCCTGAAGCGCGGCTCCATATCTCAATCCCCGTTCGCTGACGATCATCTCCCTGAAACCTGACTGCTCCAGGTAGCAGTACAGGACAAGTGCGCCCGCGGTAATCACATCGGCCCGTCCGGGCATGGCGGCGGAGAGGGCGAGAATGTCCTGCGCGCGCATGGAAGAAAGAAGCCGGAACAAGCGCTCTATCGCCGGTCCCGACAAGCTGTAGTTCGCCAGGGCGGTACGATCGAGGGTTTTTATCCCCTGGTCCAGAAGCGCAAGCGTGGTTGCCGTGCCCGCCACGCCGATGAGGCGGCATTCCCTCTCATTAAAACGAGGAAGGTCCGAAAAAGCTGCGCGCACTGCGGAGCGGGCGGATTGGATTTCTTCGGGCAGCGGAGGGTCGTGCCGGAAGAACCGTTCCGTGAGGCGGACCGCGCCGACATTGCGGCTACAGTGGAACAGGATGTTCTCTCCCTCGCCGGAGATGATCTCCGTGCTCCCGCCCCCGATATCCAGGACAACGGCACTTCCGCTCTCAGCCAATCCGCTGACTGCGCCGCGATAGGACAAAAGGGCTTCCTCTTCTCCGGTCAGCACGGTAATCTCAAACCCGGTGGCGGTGCGGACGCGGTGGAGAATATCGGGTCTGTTCGCCGCGTCGCGCAGTGCACTCGTGCCGGTGACCGTGATCGATTCCACACCGTGGTGGGCAATCATCGCCCGGTATTCCAGAAGAACCGTTACGAGCCGGTCCAGAGCGGCATTATTGATGTTCCCGGATTCGTCCACGCCCCTGCCCGGCCGGGGAATGCGCTGTTCGTCGAGGAGTGTTGTCAGGTGACCGGAGGGATCAATGGAGGCGATCAGCAGAAGCACGGTATTCGTGCCGATATCGATTGCAGCGGTGATCATCGCCGGGCGGCGATCGCAATCCATTCGTTTTCGGAAACTTCATCCAGCAGCGTCAGGCCCTGGTGACGGAGTTGTTCCATCATGATATCCCGGTCGTCGTGCAACAGGCCGGCGAGCAGCAAACGCCCCTCCGCACTCAGGCGCCGGACAAGAAGGGGGAGCATCTCCAGCAGCACCGTGCGCTGGATATTGGCAAGGATGAGTGTGAACGGGCCTGCGGGTGTTGCCGTGATATCCCCGTGCAGGATCGTGATATGGTCTTCGACATGATTGAGCCGGATGTTCTCGCAGGCGTTGTCGTACGACCATTCGTCAATATCAATGCCCGCGGCATCGGCGGCGCCGAGTCTGACCGCGGCGATCGCGAGCACGCCGGTGCCCGTGCCCATGTCCAGGACGCTGTCTCCTGTCCGGATATGCTGCTCCAGAAGGCGAAGGATCAGTCGTGTGCTTTCATGGTAGCCCGTGCCGAAAGACATTTTGGGGTCGATGGTAAGTACCAGCTCGCCGGGCGCTGGTTCGTAGTGGTGCCATGAGGGGGTGATCACCGTCCGTTCCGAAACATGGATGGGGCGGATGGTCTTTTCCCACTCCTCATTCCAGTTCTGTTCCTGGATCCGCCGGGTGGTAATGGCCGGGCGGGTGCTCCGGCTGGAACGGGTGATGAGGTTGACGGTGCGTTCGACTTCCTCCGGCATTGCGCTCGTCCACCGGGATTCGCTGATGTAGCTCCTGAGCACCGGGCCGTCTTCCCAGAACCCTTCAAAGCCGAGCTGGCCCAGAAGGGCAACAATCCGGTCGCGGAGTTCTTCCTCCGCCTCTATGGCGACCTCGATCATGGGTTACGGAGCCTGCCGTGCGATCATGGGTTGCGGGGTCTGCCGTTCGATCATGGGTTACAAGGTCTGCCGGTAGACCAGATGGGTGACGACCGTTCCCACCGCGCCCAGGCTTTCGGGGCTGCAGTGTTCGGGGGTGTCCTGGTGCGTATGCCAGTACCGGTTGGAATCGTCCGGGTAATTGAAGTCGATGATGTCGATCGTTTTGATGCCGGCTTCGTTCAGCGGAATATGATCGTCCAGGATTTCTTCACCCTTCTCCTCCAGGAACTGGGATATCCCCAGCTCGCGTGCGGTGTTCCAGACGAGCGAAACGATATCGGGAGCGAATTTCAGGGAGTTGGCTTCTTTGGGAAGGTCGAGGTACGTATCCCCCACCATGTCAAGGAGAATGCCGAAACGGGGGAGGTAGTCCGCGGGTTTGTTGCGGGCGAAGTATCTCGACCCGATCAGGTAGAGTGCGTGGTCCCCGTCTTTTCCATAGTCTTCGCCGTCAAAAAGGACAATGTCCACGCCGATTGCAGGGGGAGTTTCCTTCAGGAGCCGTGCGAGCTCCAGCAGCACGCCCACACCGCTGGCGCCGTCATTTGCTCCCAGGATCGGTTCGTTGCGCCGGCTGGGGTTTTCATCGTATTCCGCCCGCGGCCGCGAGTCCCAGTGGGCGCAAAGGAGAAGACGCGCCCGCGCATCCGGCTTGTAGGATGCGATGATGTTTGTGAGGTGGAGTTTTTCCCCGTCGTAACCTTGCTGCGTAAACTCCTGGAGGCGGACCTGATCGGCGAAACCCTTGAGTGTCGACACAAGGTAGCTGAGGCAGGCGGCATGCCCGGGGGAATTGGGGTTCCGCGGACCAAAGGCGGTCTGTGCCTTCAGATATTCGTAGGCACCATTTCCGTTGAATTGGGGAATGCGGGTGGCTGCCGGCGTAGGCGATGGCATCCTGGACTCCTGTTTGGTTCCGGGATCTTTTGGCGGCTGCGCACATCCTGCAGCGCAAAGGAGGGCAATGCACACGCCGGTCGTTTTCCACATAGGGATTTGTTGCCTGTTTGCTGGAAGATTTGTTCAACGTACAGAAATCGGTCCCCAAATGCAAAAAACGGCCGAATGCTGCAACATTTTCCTGTCCATTGCCGTCTAAAGAGGAGATACTCTACTCACAATTCCGGAGACCCACGTGAAAACAGTGCCTTTGATTGTCCTTGCGGCCATTCTGGTGCTGGCGACGACCACACTTGTTGGCGCAGACCGCAAATATGAAAAGAAATACCAGGTATCATCCGGCGGGACGCTTGTCGTGAACACCGACCAGGGATCGGTGAATGTCGTGGGGACCGGCGGAACGGAGGTGTCCATCCTGGTTGAACTCCGCGGCGGTGAGGGGGAGGTGGAAAATTTCGAGATCACCAGCGAACAGACCTCTTCAGGCGTAGAGGTGCAGGGGCGGCGAAACAAGAGCGGCTGGAGCTGGATGCGCGGGAGCAATCTGGATGCGCAATTCACCATAAATGTCCCCCGCGAATATCATCTGAAGCTTCGCACCTCGGGCGGGGATGTCGACGTCAAGAATGTCAAGGGACGGGTGGAAGGGAAGACCTCGGGGGGTAATGTGCGGACCAGAGCAACTGAGGGGGCAGCGGAGTTGCAGACGTCCGGTGGAGATATCACTGCTGAGGACTTAAAGGGTGATCTCCGTGCCGAGACTTCCGGTGGTGACGTCCGGATAAAGAAGATTGTAGGAGGGGTCGAGGCGGGGACATCGGGCGGGAATGTCAGCGTGGATGATGTGGAGGGGAGCGTGAAGGCGGAAACCTCGGGGGGAAACGTCTCGGTATCCGTCCGCGGGACCAACAAAGGTGTCCATGCGGAAACCTCCGGAGGCAACGTGACCATTGCGATTGCCAAGACCGTCGGAGCGACGATAGATGCGTCGACAAGCGGCGGAGAAGTGGAGTGTGACTTGCCGGTGACGGTGACGGGCAAAATCAAATCCTCCAGCATCCGGGGCACCGTAAACGGCGGCGGCAATACCATCTATGCCCATACCTCCGGCGGGAATGTGCGGATCCGCGGACTCGAATAGGTTTTTCCCGCTCTCCGGGCGTGTTTTTCTGCCCGGTCCCGCTCTGCGGGACCGGGCTTTTTGTTGGCCGCCGGCACCCGCGGGCCCCCCCCCTTGACAGAGCTGTTCTTTGTGAGTAGCTTACACTGGAAGCACAACCAGCGGAGGGACCATGTTCTGTCCACAATGCAAGTCTGAATACCTTCAGGGGATAAAGGAGTGCGCAGACTGCCGGGTTCCACTGGTCAACGCCCTCCCTCCCGAACCGGACCACACGGGCGCAGGGTTCGTCCAGGTCATGTCCACGTACAATCTCGGTGATATGGCCGTCATCAAACCGGTTCTCGAAAACGCGGAGATTGAGTACTATTTCCAGGGGGAGAATTTCACCGACATGTATCCCCTGGTCCAGCCGGCCATTCTCTATGTGCGGCGGGGGCAGGAGACGCACGCCAGAGAACTGCTGGCTGATACACACATCAGTTTTCTCGGTATTTCTTCTCCGGATGCAGACCGGACCTAGGGCGGGGATCGCGAAGATACGGGGGTAACGAATGACCGATCATGATGTGTATCTGTTCAGGCAGGGAAACCACTTCCGGCTGTACAACACGCTTGGTGCGTCAACCGGCACGTGTTCGGGTGTCGCCGGGACCTGGTTCCGGGTCTGGGCCCCCAACGCCGTTGAGGTGTCGGTGATCGGCGACTTCAACGGATGGTCAGCCGGCGTTCACGAGATGGCTGTCCGGAAGGACGAATCCGGCGTGTGGGAACTCTTCGTGCCCGGCGTCGGACACGGCAGCGTGTACAAGTACCGGATCGTGTCCAGGTTCAACGAGTACGTCGTGGAGAAGGGAGATCCGTTTGCACGGTACTGGGAGGTTCCTCCGCGCACCGGGTCGATTGTGTGGGACACGGCATACGGCTGGGAGGACGCCGCATGGATGGCCTCCCGCGGAAAAGCGAACGCGCTGAACGGGCCGGTGTCGGTCTACGAAGTCCATCTGGGATCCTGGCGCCGTGTGCCCGAGGAGAACAACCGCCCCCTGACGTATCGCGAACTCGCGCCGCAGCTTGCCGACTATGTCTGCGAGATGGGGTTCACCCACGTGGAATTCCTGCCCGTGATGGAGCATCCCTTCTACGGATCATGGGGATACCAGACGGTCGGCTATTTTGCCCCCACAAGCCGGTACGGCACCCCGCAGGACTTCATGTTCCTGGTCGACACATTGCACCGGCGGGGAATCGGCGTGATTCTCGACTGGGTTCCCTCGCATTTCCCGGCCGACGAGCACGGCCTCTCCTATTTCGACGGCACGCACCTCTTCGAACACAGCGATCCGCGGCTGGGATTTCACCCTGACTGGAAGAGCTCCATTTTCAACTACGGACGGAATGAAGTCCGCGCATTCCTGATCAGCAGCGCGCTCTACTGGTTTGACCTCTTTCATATCGACGGGATCCGGGTGGATGCCGTCGCCTCCATGCTGTACCTCAACTATTCGCGGAAAGAGGGAGAGTGGATCCCCAACATTTTCGGCGGCAAAGAGAACCTTGATGCGATAGCCTTCCTGAAGCAGCTGAACCAGGTGGTGTACAGCGAGTATCCCGATGTGCAAACCATTGCCGAGGAATCCACCGACTGGCCGATGGTGTCGCGGCCGCTCTACGTGGGCGGACTGGGTTTCGGGTTGAAGTGGAATATGGGGTGGATGCACGACACACTCGACTATTTCAGCAGGGATCCGGTGTTCCGGAAGTTCCATCATAACCAGTTGACGTTCAGCATCTGGTACGCCTTCAGTGAGAATTTCCTCCTTTCCATCTCGCATGACGAGGTGGTCCACGGCAAGGGGGCGCTTGCCGGCAAGATGCCGGGCGATGAATGGCAGAAGTACGCGAACCTGCGCCTGCTGTTCGGCTACATGTTCGCCCATCCCGGGAAGAAGCTCCTGTTCATGGGAACCGAGTTTGCCCAGTGGCGGGAATGGAATCACGAGGAGAGCCTTGAATGGCATGTGCTGGGTTACCCGTTCCATCGCGGTGTGCAGCGGTGGTTGAAGGATCTGCACGCGCTCTACCGCGGAACCCCGGCATTGTACGAGGTGGATTTCTCGCGGGAGGGGTTTACGTGGATCGATTTCCACGACTGGGAGAACAGCACCGTGAGCTTCCTGCGGAAGGGGAGCACCGGGGAAGAGCGTATGCTTGTCGTGTGTAATTTCACACCCGTGGTTCGAAGAGGATACCGGGTGGGTGTTCCGGCGCAGGGGTACTGGCGGGAAGTGCTCAACAGCGACAGTGAGACATACGGCGGTTCAAACGTGGGTAATGTCGGAGGTCTCCACACCGATGCGGTGAGTGCGCACGGGTATCCACAGTCGCTGGTGCTGACCGTCCCGCCGCTTGCCGTCATGTTTTTCTCGGCTCCGGCTATGTAGTCTCCCGCCTCCCGGGGCGGCGGCGGGTGCGGCGGGGCCGTTTAGAGAGCGTCTCTCCTCATGGCCGCGAGCAGCGCGCCGATGGCGTCCTGCACCGCCCTGTATGCGCGGGAGCCTGCCGCAGTGTTCTGCATCAGAATCGAAAACGCGAGCATCTCGCCGTCGGCGCTGTTCACGTAGCCGCTAAGGGCGGTCACCGCGCTGAGTGTCCCCGTCTTGGCCCGCAGATTCCCTTCCGCCGGAGTCCGCTTCATTCTCCCCCCGATCGTCCCGTCCACCCCAGCAATGGGGAGTGTGTGAAAGAACAGCGGGAAGTTCAGGCTGTCCCTGTGCATCGCGGTGAGGAGTGCCACGACCGCCGCGGGCGATGTGAGATTGTAGCGGGACAATCCCGACCCGTCCGCGATCGAGATCCTGTTGGTGTCGATGCCGCTGGAGGCGAGATAGGTGTTGAGGATGGCAATCCCTGCCCGGGCACTTCCGGGTGCGCCGTTTTTCGAGGCGGCGATGCTCTTCAGGACGCTTTCTGCGGAGAGATTATCGCTCACTTTGTTGAGGAACGTCAGCACGGTGTCGATGGCATGGTCAAACCGGACCGTCATTGCCGGTGCCGCCGAGGCGGAGTCGATCCGGACGGTGTTGACCTGAACGCCCCGGGCGCGCAGCTTCTCGGCAAAAACCGTCCCGGCATACAATTCGGGGCGCCAGACACTGAGTTGTTCGACGCGTTCGCGCGAAGACGTCCGGATTTGTCCGGTGACCGTGATCGTGTTCAGCCGCTCGCGCCAGAGGCGCGTGATTTCCAGGGGCACCTGCACGGAGTCTGCGACCGTTTCGGCGGTATTCATCAGCGGTATATATGCGGTCTGCGGGTCGATGGTGACGGCCGGCGGCATGCCGGGCGTTGCCGAAGGGAGAACCCGGACGGTGACGGTGTTGTTGTTAAGAATGAGGGGTGTAATGAACATCCCGTACGCCGCCGGCTCTTCGTCCCACGTCCAGCCGGCACCCCAGTGGAGGTCATCAAAGTAGCGCACATCCACGCCGAGATCCCAGAACCGTCCCGGCGGAAGCGCGGGTGCGCACAGACCTGCCAGGCTGTCGAGATCGGCCGTCGACAGCAGCGGATCCCCGAATCCGGCGATGACGATCAGATTGCGTGCGGTATCGGCGCTCACCACGGTCGGAAAAGTGGCGTTGACGCCGAGGGTGTTGAGAGCGGCGGCTGTGGTGAAGAGCTTCTGATTGGATGCAGGATTGAACAGCATGTGCTCGTTCAGCGCATAGAGTGTTTCGCTCCTGCTCAACGAGACGATCTTGACCCCCACATTGCAGGGAGGGAAGAGAGAATCCGCGATCAGCGCATCGACCCGGGATTTGAGTGCGGGTGATGACGAAACGCTGAGGCTGCTGAGCCGTGCGGCATCACGCGCACCCGTGCAGCCGATAATGAGCATGCTGAAAAACACCACCACCAGGAGATGCCTCATGACGATCCCTTCTCGAGTGACTGTACGCTTGCGGGGGCTCCAGAGAGCGGGGAGCAAAAAGGCAGATCGGGTTTCCGCTGTGTCCGGCCGGCAATTCCCGGCCTCCGGCATCGATCCCGATGATGGTCCATATTCAGCAACTTTCGGGCAAAATGCAAGAGATTGCTTGGTACGGGGAATCTGGTTATATTAACTATTCATCGAGATTCACAGGTCCCGCACGGGAGCGTGCGGGCATTCAAACGACCACTATTGTGAGTTGGTGACCGGAATGCTGAGTATTCTGAGAAAAATGTTTGGCAGCAAGCACGAAAAGGACGTCAAGTTGCTCCGCCCTCTCGTGGACGAGGTGAACGGGCATATGGAGAGCCTGGCGGGCCTTTCAGATGAGGAGCTCAGGGCGAAGACGGAGCTTTTCCGTGCGCAGATCCGCGAGGCGATCAAGGAGAGTGAAGATCGCCTGGCGGAACTCCAGAAGGCATTGCAGGGAGACATCGAGGGGGGCGCCCGCGAGAAGGTGCTGGATGAGATCGGCGAGACCGAGAAGGAGCGCGACGAGATCACCCGCGAACTGCTTGAGGAGATTCTTCCCGAGGCATTCGCCGTTGTCAAGGACGCCTGCCGGCGCATGAAGGAGAGCGGGTGGACGTTTGATCTGATGGGGCATCCGGTGGTGTGGGATATGATCCCCTTCGACGTGCAGCTGATCGGGGGCATGGTGCTGCACCAGGGGAAGATCGCCGAAATGGCGACGGGTGAAGGGAAGACGCTGGTGGCGACGCTGCCCATGTACCTGAATGCGCTGCCGGGACGCGGCGTGCACCTGGTGACGGTGAACGACTATCTGGCCAAGCGCGACAGCATCTGGATGGGCCAGATCTTCGAGTTTCTCGGTCTGACGGTCGGGTGTATCCAGAATACCATGGATTCCTCCCAGCGCCGGAGGGAGTACGGTTGTGATATCACCTACGGCACCAACAACGAATTCGGCTTCGACTATCTGCGTGACAACATGGTGGTGGACAAGATCGATCTTGTCCAGCGCGAGCACTACTACGCTATTGTCGACGAAGTGGATTCGGTGCTTGTCGATGAAGCGCGGACGCCGCTGATCATCAGCGGGCCCACCAAAAGCGAAGACCATAAGTTCAACGAAATCAAGCCGCTGGTGGAGCGCATTGTGAACGCGCAGAAGGCGTTCGTTGCGAAGAGCGTCGCGGAGGCGGAAAAGCTGCTGGCGGAGGGGAAGGAAGAAGAAGCGGGCGTCCACCTGCTCCGGGCGTCACGGGGACTCCCGAAACATCCCCGCCTGCTGAAAGTGTTCAGCGAGCCGGCGAACAAGAAACTCATGCAGCACACAGAGAGCGAGTACCTGCGCGATCAGTCGCGCAGGATGCACGAAATTGACGACGAATTGTTCTACGCAATCGAAGAGCGGAACCACCAGATCGGCCTGACGGAAAAAGGGCGGGAGTATCTGACCCCGATGGTCGGCGACAGGGATTTCTTCGTGCTCCCCGACCTCGGCACGGAGTTCAGTCTGCTGGAAAACGACACGACGTTGAGCAAGGACGCCGTTCGCCAGAAGAAAGATGAACTGAACCTGCTCTATGCGGAGCGGAGCGACAGGATCCATACGGTGACGCAGCTGTTGCGGGCGTATTCCCTGTACGAAAAAGACGACGAATATGTGGTGAGTGATGATGGCAAGGTCATGATCGTCGACGAGTTCACGGGCCGCCTGCTGCCGGGCCGGCGGTACTCCGACGGGCTGCACCAGGCCATCGAGGCAAAAGAAGGCGTGAAAGTCGAGCGGGACATGCAGACCCTTGCCACGATCACGCTGCAGAACTACTTCCGTCTGTACAAAAAGCTTGCCGGGATGACGGGTACGGCGGAGACCGAGGCGGGCGAATTCTTTGACATCTACAAGCTGGATGTGGTGGTGGTCCCGACCAACAAGGCGATGATCCGCGACGACGAAGACGATTTTATCTACAAGACGAAACGCGAAAAGTACAATGCGCTGATCGAGGAAATCGAACGGCTGCGCGGCGAGAAACGCCCCGTCCTGGTGGGCACCACCAGTGTTGATGTTTCGGAGACCATCAGCCGCATGCTCAAGCGGAAGAACGTTCCCCACAACGTCCTGAACGCCAAGCAACACCAGCGCGAGGCGGAAGTGGTGGCGAATGCGGGCCTCCCCGGGGCAATCACCATAGCCACGAACATGGCGGGACGCGGCACGGACATCAAGCTGGGTCCCGGCGTCCGGGATTCGGGGGGCCTCCACATCATCGGCACGGAACGCCACGAGGCCCGGCGCATCGACCGCCAGCTGCGGGGCCGGGCCGGACGGCAGGGCGACCCGGGTTCATCCCAGTTCTTCCTGTCGCTGGAAGACGACCTGATGCGGCTCTTCGGCAGCGACCGGATCGCGGGAATCATGGAGCGGATGGGTCTCAAGGAAGGGGAAGTCATCCAGCACCGGATGATCACGCGTTCGGTGGAACGGGCCCAGAAGAAGGTCGAGGAGAACAACTACGGCATCCGGAAACGCCTTCTGGAATATGACAACGTGATGAACCAGCAGCGCGAGGTCGTGTACACCCGGCGCCGCAAAGCCCTGGTTCGTGACCGCGTTAAAGATGACATTATGGATCTGGCCGAAGATCTCGCGGGCAGGCTGGTGGAGAAGTACTACGGGAACGGCGAAATCCAGGCGATGCAGGATGATCTGCGTTCCCAGCTTCTTGTCGAGCTGCCGATCACCCCGCAACGCTGGCAGGACATCGGTCCCGACGGCGTGCGAAAGGAAATTCTCACCGCAGCGGCCGAGTTCTACAAGCGGAAAGAAGAGAAGCTGGGTTCCGCGATAATGGGACAGATCGAGAAAATGGTGGTCCTGCAGGTGATCGATGAGAAGTGGAAGGATCACCTGCGCGAGATGGACGATCTGAAGGAAGGCATCCATCTGCGTGCGTACGGGCAGAAGGACCCGCTGGTGGAATACAAGACCGAAGCCTTCCGGATGTTCATGGAGTTGCTGGACCAGATCAACGCGGAGACCGTCACGACGGTGTTCCGCCTCTTCCCCGCGCAGGCGCAGCAGCTGCCGCTGCGCGGGCCGCAGCGTCCCCAGCAGATGCGCACCATGCACGACTCGGCGGATGGTATGGGGTTCCGTGCCGACCGCGAGGCCGTTCCCGGCGGTGCCGCCCAGCAGGGCGGACCCGATCAGCCCCCCCGGGCGGGAAAACAGCAGCCGATCCAGGTGGGAGACAAAACCGGCCGCAATGACCCGTGCCCCTGCGGCAGCGGCAAGAAGTACAAGCAGTGCCACGGACGGTAATGGCATTCCGGCACGACGACCAACCAACCACGGAGATCACAGAGGGAAACAGCGATGAAGAAGATCGAAGCGATCATTCGACCGTTCCGGATCGACGACGTGCGTGAGGCGCTCGCGGAGCTCGGTGTCAAAGGAATGACCCTTACCGAGGTGAAGGGATACGGCCGGCAGAAAGGGCACACGGAGGTCTACCGCGGATCCGAGTACCAGATCGACTTCCTGCCGAAGATCAAACTGGAAGTGGTGGTCTCCGATGCGATGGCGGAGAAAGTGGTGGATACCATCCTGAAGACGGCAAAAACCGGACAGGTTGGCGACGGCAAGATTTTCATCAGCACGGTCGACGATGCGGTCCGGGTGCGTACCGGGGAATCCGGAGAAGCGGCCCTGTGACGAAACGCTATGCGGGGGCCTTCAGAGGCGGTGAGCGCGCGTGATACCACCGGCATTCAGAGCGGGATATGTGACGATCATCGGCGAACCGAACGTCGGCAAGTCGACGCTCATGAATGTGCTTCTGCAGCAGAAGATTTCGATCGTCACGGAAAAGCCGCAGACCACCCGCCACAGAATCCTCGGCATTCTCTCGGGTGAAAACCATCAGATCGTCTTCCTGGATACGCCCGGCATCATCAAGCCGCGGTATCTGCTCCAGGAAGCCATGATGCAATTCGCGGGTTCGGCGATCGCCGATGCCGATATCCTGCTTTTCATGATCGACGCCGCCAACCCCATGACCGGCGGCGATCAGACCCACGCCGAAGCGTTTTCGCGGCTTCAGGGTCTGCACAAACCGGTCTTCCTGATCATCAACAAGGTCGACCTGGTCCGCAAAGATTTGCTCCTGCCCATCATCGATTTCTACTCCAAGGCGTTTCCCTTCCGGGAGGTGTTCCCGGTGTGCGCACGGCAGGGGGAGGGGTTGAAGGACCTTGTGCCCGCACTCGTTCCGCTCCTCCCCGAACATCCGCCCTATTATCCCACGGATATCGTCAGCGAACAGAGCGAACGTTTCTTTGTCGCGGAGATCATACGCGAGAAGATCTTCCTGGCGACCAAGGAGGAGATCCCCTACGCCACGACCGTGGATGTCGTGGAATTCAAGGAGCGCGAGGCGGGGAAGTGGTTCGTCAGCGCCGATGTATATGTCGAGCGGGACTCCCAGAAGGGGATTCTCATCGGGAAGAAGGGATCGATGTTGAAGGAAATCGGGCGCGCCTCGCGGACCGATATCGAGACGCTGCTCAACCATCCCGTGTTTCTGGAACTGCACGTGAAGGTGAGGGAGAAGTGGCGGGAGAAAGAGGAATGGCTGAAGCGGCTCGGGTACGGCAGAGGATAACCCCCCATGGTCGGTCTTCTCGAGGTCCTACCGGAATACATTCTCTCATGGATAGTGCAGAAAGGCCGTGAACGCCGTCTTGAAGCGGGGGACATCCTGCTGAAAGAGGGTGAACGCAACGACACGCTGTCTATCGTTCTTGACGGGCTGTTCGGGGTGACGAGGGGGGCGCCCGAGTCGCCCTCATACGAACATGTCGCGGCGGGCAGCGTGCTCGGGGAGGATTCGTTTTTCACGGACGGCATCGCCCCGTCGACGGTCATTGCGCGGGAGCCCTCGCTCGTGCTGGAGGTGACGCGGAAGACCCTCGGCGAGAAGCTGGAACATGATCACATCTATGCGGCGGATTTCTACAAGGCGGTGGTGATGGTGATGGCCGGACGGCTCCGCCGGGCGAGGGCGGAGCTTTCAGCGGCATTGCCCACCGACGAAGAGCAGTTACGGCGCGACCCGGTCATCCGGCAGGCACAGGAGGAAATAGACCGGTTTAAACGGACCATGGTGCAGCTGGACAAGGAAGCACTCAAACTCGGGAGCATATCCGAAGAAGGGGTGCGGCAGTTTCACCTGATGTCCAGGGATCTGATGCGCCTCTCGCATGATGTGCTCGGTGCCGCCTCCACGCTGAATGAGGCGACCAGGCAACAGATCGGGACCCGGCTCCAGCACGAAATGCTCCCCTATGTGCTTACGACGGAAACCGCGGAACGGTTCTACTCCAAGCCCCGCGGGTACGCGGGCGACTATCTCTCCATCCACAACATTTACATGAACGTGGCGAAAGGGAACGGCCGGCTGGGGCCGGTGATGGACAGGATGTTCCTGGACATGCCCCCCTCGCGTGCGGTCCGCAACCGGCGCGGCATTTTCGCCCGGGAAATCGTCCATTCGGTGAACACGGTTTCCGGCGGGGCGGTCAAGGTGATGTGCATGGCCAGCGGTCCCGCGACGGAAGTGTTCGATGCCTTCGCGGCCCTTCCGGACAAGTCGCGCCTGCGGGTGACGCTTCTGGACATCGACCTTCAGGCGCTGGCCTTTGTGGATGATCTGCGCAACCGCGAGAAGCTTGCCGCACAAATCACCCTGGTGAATGAGAACCTGATCGCCCTGTTCCTGGGACGCGGGAAAACCAGGGTGGAGCCCCAGCACCTGATCTACAGCATCGGATTGATCGACTACCTGAACGACAAGCTCGTGCACAAGCTGCTGCAGTATGCCTACGACAACCTCGCGCCGGGCGGACGCGTCATTCTGGGCAACTTCCATCCCCGCAACCCTGCAAAGGAGTTCATGGACTACGTCCTCGAATGGAACCTGATTCACCGGACGGAAGAGGACATGAACCGCCTGTTTCAGAATTCCCCGTTCGGGCGGGCGTGCACGAGGATCCAGTTTGAAGAGGAAGAGGTCAATCTCTTTGCCGAATGTGTGAAATAACCCCTGCATGCTCCCCGGTGCTGTGTGGAGTGTACAGGTGAACATCATCCATATCTGCAGATGCCGCCATGAAGATCCTCCTCGCCCCCCTACTTGTCCTCTCCGCGACCCTCTCCGCCCAGACAATCACCTGGACGGAAAACACGTCGTCCTATGAGCTGCCGGCCGGTATCCGGATATACAGCGGCACGAGGGCGACACCGCTGCAAAAACTCTTCTACATCGACGTCGACCTGAACAATCCCCTTCTCGCGGTCCGACCGTACATCTCCACCGCGGCCGGAGGCAAAGAGACGCTTCTCCCCTTCCTGCAGCGCGTTGGAGGTCTGGCGGGCGTGAACGGGGGATACTTCGGCGGTTCGACGTCATACTCCGCGGTGGTGTATCCCGGCGAGGTGATGGCGCAGAATATCGCCGCCGTCACGAGGACATCCGGCGTGTACAACATCACGCGCAGCTTTTTCGGATTGAGTACCGCGCGGAAGCCGGCGATTCACTGGATCTACCATTTCGGCGCCACGACCGCCGACATCTACCGCTACGGGGCCCCCACGCCGAACACACCGACGGCCCCGGCTCCCGCACCAACGAAAGGGGAAGGCACTCGCTACGACAGCCTGCTTGCGGGCATCGGGGGCGGGCCGGCACTGGTGAAGGGGGGAGTGCTGCGGTACACCTATGATGAAGAAGTGTTCTTCGGTTCCGGGGTGGACGGGGAAAGCGCGAATCCCCGGACGGCTGTCGGTTTCACGGCGGCGAATCATGTGATATTGCTGGCAGCCGATGGGAGGCAGGCAGGCACGTCGGGCGTGACACTCCCTGATCTCGCCCAGATCATGATCACGCTCGGGTGCGTGGAGGCCATGAATCTCGACGGCGGAGGATCAACGCAAATGGCCGCAAAGTCGGGTGCGGGATATCAGTATGTTGACGTTCCCAGCGAAAGCCGGGAAGTGCCCACCATATTTGCGGCGGTGTATGCGGACTCGCTTCAGGGTTCCAAGCTGCCGGTATTCGAACGGATCATTGATACGGGCGATTCGGCTTCGTGCGCTCTTCTGGGGGGAGGGTGGTTTGAGTCTGCGAATCCCACATGGTGGGGGAGCACAAAGGCCCAGCTGGCACCGGTCGGAACGGGCGACAGGTATGCCCTGTTCAAGCCGCGGGTGCCGCGAGAGGCCCGGTACGAGCTGTACGCCTGGTGGGTGGCATCGAGCAACCGTTCGACTTCCACGCCGATAATGGTGAAACGGAATTCCGGCACGGACACGGTTCGTGTGGACCAGACCCTGAATGGTTCGCGATGGGTGAAGATCGGAACCTACACGTTTACCGGGGATACCGCCGAAGCGGTGATCGTTTCCAATGCGACCGGGAGCGGAAGCTATGTCTGCGTTGATGCCGTCCGGCTGCTCTCGTTTGATCCGGCGTTCACCCCTGTCGGGACGGTAACCGCCGGACTTCCGGGAGTCTTCCGGCTGGAGCAGAACTTTCCCAATCCGTTCAATCCCTCGACAACGATTGAGTTCTCCGTTTCCGCGCGGACGAAAGTGGACCTGCGCCTCTTCGATATTCTGGGACGGGAGGTCGCCGTTCTGGCCACCGGGGAGTTTCCGTCCGGCACGCATCGTGTGCAGGTGGATATGGGCGACAGGGCGAGCGGGGTCTACTTCTATCGTTTGAAGGCGGGAGGAATTGCGGCGAGCCGGAGCATGGTCGTGATGCGATAGCGCCAGGCAAGACCATTTCTGATCCAGTCCGGTGAGGAGCGGGAGCGCTCTGCTCCAAGTCGTTGATATGGAGTATATTATGGGCCTTTACAGCAACGGAGAGTCTGCTGCCCGCAGAGTATCCGGTGAGCGTCCCTTTGCCGGTTGATAGGTCCCGTATGGGTTACATGATGTAGAGAGCGTGGCGGTGATTTCGCTTTCGGGTTTGATTCTTGCCCCGGTGTTCCTTATATTCAGACTAATCAATCTGATAATACCATGAGCCTTATCTTCTCGCGTCAATGTGAGTATGCACTCCAGGCGGTGGTGTACCTTGCCCTGAAAAAAGAGGGGGAGAGGATCTCCATCAAGGATCTCGCCAAACGGCTCGACATCCCGTATCATTTTCTGGGGAAGATCCTTCAGGGACTGACCCGCAAAGGCTTTCTTACCTCGGTGAAAGGACCGCACGGGGGGTTTGCGCTCGCGATGCCGGCGGAGGAGATCACCCTTTTTCAGATCGTTGAAGCGATTGATGGAGCGGGGTTTTCGCAAAACTGTGTCATGGGGTTTCCGGATTGCTCGGGGAAGAATCCCTGCGCCGTGCACGAAACCTGGTCAGGAGTACGGGAGCGAATCACCACGATGCTCCAGGTCAGGAACATCGGGCAGATGGCGAAGGAGATGAAGAAGCCGGAGTATCTCAGGAAGTAGACGGACTCCGGCATGTATGCGAGGATGAAGTGCTGCATGCGATGCCGGGGGTGTTGAGGGAACGCGATCGGTACACGGGAGGAACGATGCGGTTGCATGACGAGGTTGTACCTGAAAGAACGGCAACACCGGTCCATCAGTCGCCTCCGCATATCCGGGCCGGGAGAATGCGTGTGAAAAAGATAGCACCGGAACTCAGGCGCAGGCAGCCCGATTTCGCGGGTGAGCGTCACTGGTTCAAACGTGTTGTGTGGCGTCTCAAAGAGGATTCGCAGTTTCAGCGTTCGGCCGTCCAGGCTGCGTTCGTGCTTCTGTGTATCTGGATCGGGATCGAGTTCTCCCTCTTCATGCGGTGGGGGATGTCCGGCGGCCAGGAGACGTTTTTCCCCCGGCCGCCCGGAGTGGAGGGCTTCCTGCCGATCAGTGCGTTGATCAGTTTGAAATACTGGCTCCATACGGGAATACTCAACAGCATCCACCCCTCCGGTTTCGTCATACTGCTCGGGATTGTTCTGGTGAGCGTGGCTCTGAAGAAAGCCTTCTGCAGCTGGCTCTGTCCCGTGGGGACGCTCAGTGAATCCCTCTGGATGCTGGGCCAACGACTGTTCGGGCGCACGTTCACGCTTCCCCGCTGGCTGGATTATCCTCTCCGGTCCCTGAAATATCTGTTGCTGGTCTTCTTTGTCTGGTCCATCTGGAATATGGACGTCGATGCCCTGCGGGAGTTCATCTACAGCCCGTATAACAAGATGGCGGACGTGAAGATGTACCTCTTCTTCGCGCAGATCTCCACCTTCGCACTCGGCACGATTCTCGTCCTGGTTCTTCTGTCGGTGGTGATAAAGAACTTCTGGTGCAGATTCCTCTGCCCGTACGGGGCCTTGCTGGGGATCACGGGTTGGCTGAGTCCGCTCAAGATCACGCGCAACACGGAGACATGTGTGGACTGCGAGTTATGCACGAAGGCCTGTCCCGCGTCCATCAAGGTCCATCAGGCAAAACGCGTCTGGAGCGATGAATGCAGCAGCTGTATGGCGTGCGTGGCGGTATGCCCCGTAAAAGCAACACTGGATGTGCGCACGAGCACGCGTGGACCGGCCGTCCCCGCATGGGTATACGGGACTCTCGTGGCGGGGCTCTTTGTGGCCGTCACGGGTATGGCGATGCTGACCGGGTTCTGGCAGAACGGCATCACCCGTGAAGAATACCAGCGGCGGTTTCAGACCCTTGATGCACCGGTGTATCAACACTTCCGCGGACAGGTACCGCAGTATGGTCCGAATGACTGATGCACGGACGGCCGTGATCGGCTTCTACGACCGGTTGTCTCCTGACTATGATGCCATGACCGGTTTTGAGCAGCGGTTCGAGCGGGAACGGCCGTTCTTCAAAGACCTGGTGGAGCGGCAGCACATTCGCTCCGCCATTGACGCGGGAACCGGGACGGGCTTCCATGCGCTTCTCCTGGCCCAGCTCGGTGTGGATGTGACGGCCGTGGATATTTCCCCGAACATGATTGACTCCCTCGCCCGGCATGCAAAGGATATGGGCCTTACCCTCCGCACACTTGTGGCAGGATTTTCCGACCTTCCCCGGCTGATCGAAAAACCCGTCGATGCGGTGGTGTCGCTCGGCAACACTCTTGCGCACATTCTGACGCCTGAAGAACTGCATGGAGCGATGGTTTCCTTCGCCACGGTGTTGAAGCCGGAAGGCATCCTCTTCGCCCAGCTGTTGAACTACCGCAGGATCCTCGCTTCGCACGAGACTCTGGTGAATGTCAAAGAAGTGAACGGCAAGCGGTACACCCGGTCGTATGAATACCCCCCCGGACGGATTCGGTTCACGATCATGCGGGAGGATCTCACGGGTCAGTCGGCGGCCGTGTCGGAGAGTGTGGACTTGAATCCGATCATGGATGATGAACTTGTCACAGTTTTGCATGCGGCCGGGTTTGTGCAGGTCAGGTGCTATGGTGGCGTGAACATGGACCCCTACATTCCAGAGACTTCAAAGGATCTGGTGATCCTTGCCCTTCATTCGACGGCTTGAGGCGGAACAATGAACCCGGGGTATGGGATTCTCGAGCACCCGGCGGACGTCGGCATCGAGGCGCGGGGGCCGTCCCTGGCGGATGCCTTTGCCCAGGCGGCAGAAGGACTGATGTCCGTGATACTCGATCCCGCCCATGTCGCTCAGCGGGAGTCGCGAAGGATAGACATCACTGCCTCTGACACGGAACAATTGCTCGTGCGCTGGCTCTCCGAAGTGCTGTACCTGTTCGACGGATGCGGATTTGCGGCCTCGCACTTTGAAGTCCAACTCCCTGCTCCTGCATCGCTTACAGCGACCGTGTACGGGGAGGTATTCTCCCCGTCGCGCCACACCGCACGCACGGACGTGAAGGCGGTGACGTATCATCTCCTCCATATAGACCAGGGCCCGGATGAGTGTGTGGTGAGGGTGTATCTGGATATCTAGTTCCCCGAGACAGAAACTTGCGAGTGATCTCCCGCCCGGCTATCTTGCACTAATATACAGAAGAACTGCTTCTGTCAGATGACAGGATCCCCATGCCCGGCGCCTTCCGTTCTGTAGACCCGTACCGCCATATCCTCCCCATGACGTACAAGTCGGGGATGCGGATTGAGGGTATGGTCTATGCGGATTCTGAACTGCTCAGGCACATTGAATCAGATCTCACGTGCGAACAGATCGCCAACGTTGCCACGCTCCCCGGCATGGTGGGCCGCTCGCTGGCAATGCCGGATGCGCACCAGGGATATGGGTTTTGCATAGGGGGTGTTGCGGCCGCCGATCTCCAGGATGGTGTCGTATCTGCCGGCGGTGTGGGTTTTGATATCAACTGCGGTGTGCGCCTTCTTGCCGCGGACGCCGATCCGGACGATGTGCGTGAAAGACTGGAGCCACTGCTCTCCCGGCTTTTTCACGATGTTCCCTGCGGCACGGGAAAAAAGGGGGCGTTGGACCTCGGACACAGAGAGCTGGACGGGGTTCTGCGCGAGGGTGCCCGGTGGGCGGTGTCCCGGGCCTACGGGCGCGAGGAAGATCTGACCCGTATCGAGGAATCCGGGTGTCTGCCCGGCGCCGATCCCGGTCTTGTGAGTGTCCGGGCGAAAGAGCGGGGACACACGCAACTGGGAACGCTGGGTTCGGGGAATCACTTCATCGAGATCCAGTGCGTATCGGAGGTTTATGACGGCCCCGTCGCAGCTGCGTTTGGTGTTCGTCAGGATCAGATCGTTGTGCTGATTCACAGCGGGTCCCGCGGACTCGGTCACCAGGTCTGCACCGACTATCTGGATCTTATGCACGATGGAATGAAGCGGCACCGGATCTCGGTGGTGGACCGCCAGCTTGCATGCGTCCCTGTTGGATCGAAGGAGGGGGAGCAGTATCTGGCGGCCATGGCGGCGGCGGCCAACTTCGCCTTCGCGAACCGCCAGGTGATGACACACCGGGTCCGGGAGGTGTTCCGGCAGGTGATTGGTGATGCCGGTTTCCGGGTGGTCTACGATGTCTGTCACAATATTGCCAAACGGGAGGATCATCTTGTGGACGGATCCCACAAGACCGTGCTTGTTCACCGGAAAGGGGCAACCCGCGCGTTTCCGAAGGGGCATGTGGCACTGCCCCCGGATCTCCGGGATGTCGGTCAGCCGGTGCTGATCCCGGGAAGCATGGGAACCGCTTCGTACATTCTGGTAGGCACCGAGCGGGCCATGAAGGAGACGTTTGGCTCGGCATGCCATGGTGCCGGACGCGCGAAAAGCCGCACCAGTGCAAAAGCCGGCACTTCGGCGGAAGCGCTCCTCCGCGACATGGCACGCCGGGGTGTTCTGGTCCGCGGCCAGAGCAAGTCCGGTCTCACGGAGGAACAACCCGGCGCCTACAAGGACGTTCACCGTGTGGTGGAAGTTGTGCATGCGGCGGGTATCGCACGCAAAGTCGCCAGGCTTATCCCTCTCGCAGTGATGAAAGGCTGAACATGAAAGACACCGACCCGAGGATGCACTCGGCCGAACACATCCTCTCCGCCACGCTTGTCGCAATGTTCGGTATGGGCACGGCCGTTCACCACCCACCTGGAGAAAAAGAAATCGAAGGCCGACTACCATTTCGTCAGAACGCTCACTCAGGAAGAAGCCCGGGAAGTGGAACGCCGTGTCAATGAGGTGATCGACAGGGATCTTCCCGTCTCCGAAGAACTCCTGGGGGTTGAAGCCGCGTCTGCGACGTTTGATCTGTCCCGCCTGCCCGGGGAAACAGCCGCCAATGTGCGGATCGTGCGCATCGGAACAGTTGACGCATGTCCCTGTGCAGGTGCCCACGTCCGCTCGACGCGGGAGATAGGCCGGTTCCGGCTGATCTCCTGGTCGCACGAAGAGGGTGCATTGCGGCTCCGGTTCAAGCTCGACCAGAGATGAAGTTCCCCAAAAGTCTTCGTATATTATCTGCTGACATGCACACCCGTTTCACTACCTGCACCGAACATCAGTGAAAAAACACATTCTTGGATTACTGGCTGCGCTCCTTGGCGGCGGCATCGTATGCGCCGTTGTGGTGGTTTCCCTCCATGCACTCGGAAGCGCCGGGCCGACACCGGGTTCAATCATTATGGCCGATGAAGAAGAATTGACATATGAAGTCACCTGGTCGTTCATCAAACTGGGTGTTGTCCGGCTGAAAGCGAAACCCGATTTTTCCGTTCAGGCCTGGATCGACTCGTATGACGGTCTCCCCTATGTGGATTTGCACTCCATTTACTATTCCAGAATGGATTCGTCGCTGTATTCCTCCGGTTCATGGTCCCTGGAAAAGCAGGAAGACGGAGTGTGGGCCGGATTGAACTATATCTATGATCTGCCCAACAAGCGTCTCGCGCTTGAGGAGGTTCGGCAGAAGGATCCGCAGACGCCGCCTCATCACCGCAAGTCGCGGGATACGATTGAGTTGAACGGGACCTCCTTTTTGGACGGCATTTCCATAGGATTCCACCCGCGGACGCTGATCCACGCTTCTCAGTCTGTACAGGTGCCGACGGTACTGCGCGGCAAACTCGGCAGCACGACATTCTACCTGCCGGGTGAACAAACGACCGTGGATCTGGACGCCGTGGACTATCCCGTGCGCGCGATTGAGATGGAGGGCACCACCTCGGTGGTGGGGGTGTTCGGGATGACCGGGGATTTCACAGGGTGGTTCAGTGACGACCCGTATGCCGTTCCGCTGAAAGGCAAGCTGAAAGTGCTGCTCGGATCGGTGACCATGGAACTCGTGAAGTGGAATCGTGGATCCTGGAGTCCGCCGCAATGACGAAGGTGCGGAATCGCGCGCATCGTGCAGAACGTCCGGCGGCCCCTGACTGGCAGACGGCGGCACCCGGTGCACGCGTACCCGGCGAAGGCATGAGCGAAAAGAAGCGTATCGCGCTGACCTCGGTCTTTGCCGCAATCTTCATCACGGGGCTCAAACTGGTGGTCGGCCTGGAGACGAACAGTCTGGGATTGCTCTCCGAGGCCGCGCATTCGGGCCTGGATTTTCTGGCCGCGCTCATGACGTATGTCGCGGTGCGGGTCGCCGACCGCCCTCCCGACCGGGATCATCAGTACGGGCACGGGAAGATTGAAAACCTCTCCGCTTTCCTCGAAACGCTTCTCCTGGTCATCACCTGCGCCTGGATCATCTGGGAGGCGGTGCACCGTCTGGTAACGAAAAGCGCACACGTCGAATCCAGCATCTGGAGTTTTGTCGTCATCGCCATCGCCATCGTGGTGGACATCAGCCGTTCCCGGGCTCTCAGCCGCGTTGCCCGGAAATACGGGAGCCAGGCCCTGGAAGCGGATGCCCTCCACTTTTCCAGCGATGTCTGGAGTTCGCTCGTCGTGCTGATGGGATTGGTCTGTGTGGCGTTCGGGTATGTCTGGGTTGACGCCGCGGCGGCGATCGGGGTGGCGCTGCTTGTCCTCTTTGTGAGTTACCGCCTTGGCCGCCGGACGATCGACGCGTTGATGGACAGGGTTCCCGAAGGGTTGTACGAACAGGTCCTGGAGGCCGTCCGGGGAGTGGACGGCGTTGCGGAGGTGCGCAGCATCCGCCTCAGGCCGTCAGGGGCCAAGGTGTTTGTCGATACCACCATTGCCATCCGGCGGACCACGCCCTTCCAGCTCGCGCATACGATCATGGACGACGTGGAAAAGGCCATTCACCTTCACCATCGCGACATGGATGTGGTCGTCCATGCCGAACCGTATGAAAGCAGCGATGAGACAATTGCCGACAAGATCCGCATGATCGTCATCAGCAAAGGGTTGCGTTCCCCCCACAACCTGGAGGTGCATAATGCGGACGGCCGGTATCATGTGGAGTTTGACATCGAGTACGTGGAGGGGAAGAGCCTGGTAGAGGCGCACGACGTCGCCGACGAGATTGAAAGGGACATCCGTGCCGGACTTTCTTCTGTGGACAATGTGACCATCCACATGGAAGAGAGTGGTGCCGATGAAAACCGGGTCAATGCCGCCGCGGACGACGAGAACCTCCGGTCCGAGATCACCGCCTTCGTCGGGAGAGATAAACGGATTGTGGATTGCACGAGTGTCCGGCTCTTCCATATCGGTGACCGGTACAATCTTTCCATCAACTGCTCTTTTGACAGATCCCTCACGCTTGAAGAAGTGCACCGTGTCATTTCCCAGCTGGAGACGAAGCTGTACGACCATTTTGCCCATCTCCGGCGGGTGACGATTCACGCCGAGCCCTCGCCGTAGCCTCCTCCCTGCACCTGTGTGGTGTGCCTGTGCCACACGTTCCGTCACGTCACATGTGGCATTCCCGCCACAGTCGTGAGGGGCGTTCCGCTTCCCTGTGTGGCACCAGAGTCCCACCTGAGACTCTGAACCTTCCGTTTACCCCCTTTCCCTTCGCTTTTCAGCATATCCAATACTGGCACACTGCTTGACTGTCTGATGACATCCATTCCGGATGTCCCAACTTCATCAGAGGTGCAGGTATGCTGAAACGCACTCTCCAGAACACACTGCTACTGTTCGCGATTCCTGTCGCGTTGCTGTCGTGGGCGGCAGGCTGCAAGGACATGGGAGTACAGAGCCCGGACACGTCAGAAAACGTCCGCCTGAGCATTCGTGCTTCAGGATCGGTCCTCGGGAAACCCGCCCACGAGGTATTGCATATCACTTCCGTCAAGATCCTCCTGAAGAAGATCAGCTTCAAGGAGTCGACATCAGACGATTCGGCCGATGTCTTCAGCGGCCCGTACGTCGTGGACCTCGACTTCAGCACACAGCTGCACGATGTGGTGGCGACGCGGGTGCGCCCCGGCTTATATGACCGCATCCGGTTCACGATTCGCAAACCGGAAGATCAGGAGCCCCTCCCGGATCCCGTCTTCGCCGACGGTGCAAGCGGCAGCGTGCGCTACTCCGTGGTGGTGACCGGCGCGTACCACGAAACACCGTTCGTGTACAAAACGGGGGAGTCGGCCACGCAGGAAATCCGTTTCCTCGCCCCGTTGACGGTGCCGGAATCCGGGACAGTGAATGTGACACTCAGAATTGATCCCTACGACTGGTTCACCGACGGTCTTTTGATCTTTGATCCTTTCAACCAGATGAAAGAGATTGATGACCGGCTGAAGCGGTCGATTGCCGAAGCGTACAGGGACAACGACCGTAACGGGGAACCGGATTGAGAGCCATATCCCCGTCCTTCCCTGCTCGATAACAGTGTACAAATAGCTCAACGTGTCCCCTTACCTATCAAAGGAGCTGCACAATGAAACAGATTCTTCTTCTTGCCGTCCTGCTTGCCGCGGCCGGTGCAAGCGCGCAAATCCATCTCACTGCTTCGCTCACCGGAAGTGAGGAAGTGCCCGCGGTGAGCACGACCGCCAACGGCACCGGTTCATTTGTCCTGAGCGACGACCGGACGGAACTGAGATATATTGTTACCTACCAGGGGTTAAGCGGTACGCTTACCGCCGGCGGGCATTTTCATACGGGTACTGCCGGGCGCACCGGACCCGTGGTGAAGGCCATTGCCTTTTCGGGAGATCCGGCATCGAACACGATATCGGGTGCCTGGAAGACCTCTGATGCCACGCAGCCGCTCACGCAGGCACTGGTGGAATCACTGCTCACAGGACGCGTGTACGTGAATTTCCACACATCGGCAAATCCCGGCGGTGAAATTCGTGGTCAGGTAAGTCTTGGAACCGCGCTTCAATTTACCGCCGACCTTGACGGCTCCCAGGAAGTGCCGTCCAACAGTGCGACGGGAACGGGGACAGGTGTGTTTGTCCTTTCAACAGACCGGTCACAGATGGAGTACTATGTTGCGTACAGAGGGCTGAGCGGGACGTTGACGGCCGGCGGTCACATTCACGTCGGTGGAGCGGGGAGAAGCGGTGGAATAGTGAAGGCTATCGCGACCAGCGGCGATCCCGCATCAGCTCTTGTCAAGGGACAGTGGCGTGTTTCGGATGGCACGCAACCGTTGACCCCGGCATTAGTGGATTCCCTGATAGCCGGCAAACTGTATGTAAACTTCCATACTGCTGCAAACCCGTCGGGCGAGATCCGGGGGCAACTCACTCTTGCGGGTGGAACAGGTTTCTATGCCCAATTGGAGAGCAACAAAGAGGTTCCGCCGGTGACCGCCGACGGCAAAGGCCTCGGGTACATCATCCTGAACACGGCACGCACGGAAGCACGCTATGCGGTCACCTATTTTGGATTGACGGGAACGTTGACGGCCGGAGGACATTTCCATGTCGGGGCGGCGGGACGGACGGGGGCAGTTGTCAAAGGTATTGCCACAAGCGGCGGGGCCGCCTCGGGAACGGTGTCAGGTTTCTGGCGGTCGTCTGATGCTTCGCAACCGCTCACCGTTGCCCTGGCGGAATCGCTCTCGTCAGGCCGGATCTATGTCAATTTCCACACAGCTGCCAACCCGTCCGGGGAGATTCGTGGACAGCTTGATCTGGCAACGGGAATCGGGTTCAGTGTCGCTCTGGACGGGGCACAGGAAGGCCCGACCAACACGTCCACCGCGCGCGGGAGCGGGTTTTGCCATTCTCAACGGGGAACGAAAAGACCTCCGGTATCGGTTTACCTATCAGGGGTTGAGCGGCACGCTGACGGCCGGAGGGCACTTCCACACGGGCGCGCGCACCAGGACCGGGCCGGTTGTTAAGGGAATCGCCCTTGCGGGGGATCCGGCTTCGGCGACCGTGGATAACAATTGGGCATCATCCGCGGCAACACAGCCCATGACCGATGCGCTGGTGGATTCGCTCCTGGCAGGAAAGATATATGTCAATTTTCACACGGCAACGAATCCCGGCGGTGAAATCCGTGGACAGCTGGATTTTGCCCCCCAGACGCCGACCGGCGTCGAGCAAGTCGTCGGCAGAGGTTCCCGCTGCTTTCATGCTGGGCCAGAATTTCCCGAATCCGTTCAATCCGAGCACGACCATAACATTTCAGATCGCGAAGGCCGGGCGTGTCACGCTCTCCGTGTTCACCATGCTGGGACAGCGGGTGGCAGAGCTGGTGAATGATGCAAAGGAACCCGGGACGTATGCCGTCACTTTTGAGGCATCACGACTGGCCAGCGGGAGCTATCTGTATCAACTGCGCGATGATCGCGGGCAGGTGCAGGCAAAACGGATGCTGCTGTTGAAATGAACGGTTCGTGCAACGACTCTCACAATACGTTTCATTAATAACTGGACTTTGCCATGAATACCAAGAATCAGGCCCTCTTTCTGTCGATCCTTTCGCTTGTACTGCTTGCCGGGTGCAAGGATTCCGGTACGGAGCCGGAACTCGCCACTCCGCCTCCGGCAGCGACGGTCTCTTTTTCCCAGCAGGTACTGCCCATCCTGACGGCAAAGGGGTGCACGGGTTGTCATGGCGGGAGCGGTGGGCTGAACGTCGGCACGGTGGCCGAACTTCTTACGGGCGGGAACCACGGACCCGCCGTTGTAGCGGGAGACGGGGCCGGCAGCAACCTGGTGAAGAAGCTCATTGCTCCTCCTCCTTTCGGCCAGCGCATGCCTCTGGGGGGCTCCCAATTGCCCGACAGCACGATCAACGTCATAAGAACGTGGATCAACGAGGGGGCGAAGAACAACTGACCTCTCGCGGTTTGAACTTCCATCAGGATATACGTATCATCTGAAAAGCCGAGGAAGGTGTGATATGGCGAAGATTCTCAAGGTCGGTGGCATAAGTGTTGCCGTTTTGCTGATCGCGATACAATTCTACAGGCCGGAGCGTTCAAACCCGGTTGTGGATCCTGCCGGCGACATCACTGCCCAGGTGCCGGTTCCCCCTGCGGTGCAGTCGATTCTCGAACGTTCCTGCTTTGATTGCCATTCAAACCGGACACGCTGGCCGTGGTACTCCAACGTCGCTCCGGCTTCATGGCTTGTCGCTCAGGACGTGAACGAGGGGCGGAAGCACCTCAATTTCTCGGAATGGGGCTCGTACAAGCAGGGGAAGCGGGTGTCGCGGCTGGATATGATGATTGCTGAAGTGGACAAAGGGGAGATGCCCCTGAAAAACTACCTTCTCCTGCATGGAGAAGCCGCGCTGACGGAGGCCGACAAGGACACTCTCTGTGCCTGGGCGGAGCAGCTCAGCGACAGTCTTACCCCCGCCGGCAAGTGAAACCGGCGCGCCGGTTGTCCCTTTCCTGGAGGATTCTCCTCGGTATTCTGCCGGTGCTTCTCGTGGCGCTGACCATCAGTGTGTTCCTGCAGAACCGGTTCCAGGAAAGCGAGATGATGGATCAGGCGCAGATGTCGGCACACACCTATGCCGCTCTTATTCGGGAGAGCCTGGTGAGCATGATGGTGAACAGCCAGGAGGTGGATACCACATTCCTGGTGCGGGTGAACAAGATCCATCAGTTCGACAGTCTTGCCGTTTTCGTCAACGAGCTCCGCCTGCGTGAGGAGTTGTTGAGTGAGGAACAGCTGGAGCGCTTCTCACGGAAGGTACGTCCATCTCCTCTCGGCGATACGTTGCAGGCCGGGGTGTTGCAGAGAGGTGAGCCGGTGTTTGTGAGGACCGGTGAACAATTTCGTGCCTTGATTCCATTCAACTCAACGAAGGTGTGTCAGCGTTGCCACGCTGTACCGGAGAATTACACACTGGGTGCCGCCGACGTGCGTTTCTCCCTGGAGCGCTTTGCCGATGCCGCTGCGGGTAACTGGCGGCGGTCAATCATCATTTTCGTTCTCTTCACCGTTATCACGATCGGATTGTCGACGTGGGTGTTCAAGCGCAACGTGGCCCGCCCCGTCGACAGGCTTGTGGATGCGGCCATGGAGATCCAGAAGGGCAACCTGCAGCCCGTACTTTCTGCGGGCGCGGCGGGCATGGCGGGACCGCACGATGAGCTCCGCTTTCTGGCGGAGCGCTTCGATGGTATGCGAATATCGCTTGCCGACAAGATCGCGCGCCTTGACATGGCAAACAGTGACCTCTCCCGGCGGAACATGGAACTGGAAACCGCCCTGGCACAGCTCCACACAACCCAGGAAGAATTGATGCGCAGTGAGCGACTGGCGGTCACCGGGAAAATGGCCGCGCAGCTGTCGCACGAAATCAACAATCCCATTCACAATACCCGGAGTCTGCTGGAGTCCTCGCTGCGCCGCGTACAGGGAAATGACCAGGCCCGTGAGCTGATCGGTCTGGCTCTTGAGGAAGTCACCAGGATGGCGACGCTGACCAGGCAGCTGCTTGACGTCTATCGCGGGTCCGTTACGGAAACGGTCATGGCGCCGGTGAACCCGGGTGCCCTGCTCCGGGAAATGGCCGCGGCCCATGCAGATGCCTTTAAAGGGCGGGGCATTGCTCTCGGTGTAAACGTGCCGGACGAGCTGCCGTCCGTCCTCGGCTCGCGTGACAAGCTCAAACAGGTCTTGCTCAACCTCATGTTGAATGCGCGTGATGCCATGCCGGAAGGCGGATCGCTGTCCCTTTCCGCGCGAATTTCAGGAGACCTGGTGGAAATGTGCGTGGCGGACACCGGCACCGGAATTCCCCCCGAACATCGGGACAGGATCTTCGATGCCTTCTTCACCACCAAACGGGAAGTCAGCGGCGTCGGGCTGGGGCTGTCGGTGACATACGGGATCATCACCCAGCACAGAGGAACAATAGAGGTCGACAGCGAATCCGGGAAGGGAACCACCTTCACGATTCGCCTCCCCATAGCTCACGAACAGGCGGAGCATGAGCCCGGCAGCCGGACCTAACCCCTCTCCGCGGGGCGAGACGATCCTGGTGGTTGATGACGACCGGGCGTTCCGCGTTGCGGCCCGGACGATGCTGGAAGATGACGGGTACACCGTCATCCTTGCCCGCGGCGGGGAAGACGCTCTGCTGCGGCTGGGGGAACAGCCGGTGGATCTCGTCCTCACGGACCTGATGATGGAGCAGATGAGCGGATTGACCCTGCTCGCGCAGGTGCGCGCCCGTTCGCCCGAACTCCCCGTCATTATGGTGACCGGCTTCGGCTCGATTCAAACGGCGATTGAGGCGATGCGGCTGGGTGCGTCAGACTACGTTACCAAGCCGCACAACAATGATGAATTGCTTATCAAGATCCGGCGCACCCTTGACATCCGGGGTAAGGACCGGGAGCTGCAATCGCTTCGTGAGGCGCTGAGCACGAAGTATCAGTTCGGCAGCATTGTCACACGGTCTGACCGGATGCGTGAGGTGCTCACGCAGATCCGCCAGGTTACCGACACCGATGTGACGATTCTGATTCAGGGCGAAAGCGGCACGGGAAAGGAACTGGTTGCGCGGGCGCTTCACTACAACAGCAGGCGGCGTACCCGTCCGTTTGTTGCCACGAACTGCTCAGCGCTGAATGAAAACCTGCTGGAGAGTGAACTCTTCGGATATGAAAAGGGCGCGTTCACCGGGGCCGCCGGACAGCGGGCCGGCCGCTTTGAAGAGGCCCACACCGGAACGCTCTTCCTGGATGAGATCGGCGACATATCAACTTCAGTTCAGAAGAAGCTTCTGCGGGTTCTCCAGGAGAAGGTGATTGAGCGGGTCGGGGGAAACGCGTCCATTGCGGTGGATACGCGCGTGGTTGCCGCCACCAACAGGAATCTGGAGCTCTTGATGCGGCAGGGCGAATTCCGGGAGGACTTGTTTTACCGTCTGAGCGTGTTTCCCATCACCCTTCCCCCGCTGAGAGAGCGCCTGGAGGATATCCCTCTCCTTGTCGATCATTTTCTGGAAAAACATGCAGACCTTGCCGGCGGACAGACAAAGGGAATCGCGAGGTCTGTGCTGACGAGCATGATGAATGCGACGTGGCGGGGAAACATCCGGGAGCTGGAGAATCTGATAAAAAGGGCCATTATTACGACTCCGGGCGACATGATCACCTCGATAACGCTTCCGTCGGAAGCGGGCGGGCAGGCGGTGCAGGCGGCACAGAATGAGCAGGTGTGGCTCCAGGCACCATACAAGGAGTATCTGGGAGCAGTGTTGAGGGATGCAGAGGAGAAGTACCTTGTCCGGATGCTGCAATTGCACAAGGGAAACATCATACAGATTGCCCGGCTGATGGAGATTGACAGGAAGACCGTCTACCGCAAGATGACGGAGTACGGGATTGAACCCGAACGGTTCAGGGAATAGCCCCCCTGACGGACCGGCGAGTGACACTAACACAGAAAGAGGAGAGAAGGATGCAAATGAGACAACGTGGTGTGCTTCTGACGGCAGTGTTGCTCCTTGCCGGCACGTGCGCCTGGTCGCTGCCCCGCTTCGCGGCGCAGACCGGGGCCAAGTGCCAGTCGTGCCATATCAATCCCTCCGGCGGTTCGATGCGCCAGGCCTTCGGCGCGCAATATGGCCGCGAAGAGCTTCCTGTGCCGGAATGGTCGCAGGATTTCGAGCTGGAAGACGTTACCACGCTCCTCGCCAACTTCCTCGGGGTCGGAGCGGATTTCCGGACGCTGTATTATGTGCGTGAGATACCGGACTCCACCGGCGCGAGCGCACGATCGGAAAACACCTTCTGGCAGATGCAGGGGGATCTGTATCTCAATTTCCGTGTCGCAAAGAAGGTGAATTTCTTTCTCAGGAAGGGCCTCTACAGCGGTTTCGAGGCATTCGGTCTCCTCAATATTCTGCCGGCGAACGGGCATGTGAAGGTGGGCAAGTTCATCCCCAACTACGGCCTCAAGCTGGATGACCACACGGCGTTCATACGCAAGTATACAGGATTCAGCGCGGAGAGCGGGCGTCCGGAACTGACCGGCCTTGAAGCGGGAATCGCCCCCGGTCCGGCCAGCATCACCGGGGGGGTGTACAATGCCGAGGACGGGTTTGGCGGAGGCTCGAGCCAGAAAGCGCTTCTGGGACGGGCGGAGGGAATATTCGCTCTCGGCGGGAAGATGTTTCTCGGCGCCGGAGCCAACATCTTTCACAAAGGAAAAGACGACGGCTCAACGCAAACGCTCTACGGTGGCTTTGCGTCGTTCGGGGCCGGACCGTTCACGCTTCTTGGCGAAGGGGACTACATCCAGGAGAAGCAGTCCGGTCTGACCGCCTCCGGCCTGGTGATTTTTGCCGAGGCGGCGTACACGGTGACACCCGGGGTGGATCTGAAGGCGTCGTATGACTTCTATGATCCTGATACCGACTACATGACCGGTGCTTCCTCGCGATACAGTTTCGGATTCGAATTCTTCCCCATCGCCGGGGTGGAAATACGGCCGATGTACCGCATCCTTGTGGAAGAACCGACGAACGTAAAGAACAATGAATTCCACTTTCTGTTCCACATCTACCTGTGAGTCATCAAATGAAGAGAACGTATGTGATGGTATTGCTGATTGGTGTGATCCCTTTGCTCCTGGGTGTGTCATTTCCCCGCACCGGTGTACAGGACAAGCCTGTTTCCCGGGACTCGGCTGTTTCCTACAAGGAACATGTGACGCCGATTCTTCAGAAGTATTGTCTCCCCTGCCATGCAGAAGAGAGCTATAATCCGAGTGAGCTCTCCCTGGATACCTATGCCCTGTTGAAAAGAGGGGGAAAACACGGAGCTTCGTTCGTAGAAGGCAAACCGGAGGAGAGTCTCCTGATCCAGAAGCTTGCCGATGCCCCGCCGTTCGGGGACAGGATGCCTCTGCAGTCACGGCGCAAGAAGTCGACGACCCCCCCCCGGAAGCTGACGGAGGAAGAAGTGAAGGTGCTGGAGGTGTGGATCGTGCAGGGGGCGAAGAACAACTGAGGTGACAGGCCGGTCTCCCATCCGCCCGGCCGCAGGATTTCAGCACAGCATGAAAAGCTCCGCAGCGCCCGACGTTTCTCTCCGGGACTTTCCCTGTTTTGATCTGGTGAGTGCCTCGGCCGGCTCCGGCAAGACGCACGCGCTGGCGATGCGGTATATCGCCCTGCTGCTTGCCGACGGGGTGCCGTCCAATGCCCTTGCCAATATCCTGGCTATTACCTTCACCAACAACGCTGCCGGCGAGATGCGGCAGCGGATTCTGCTGTTTCTGAAGAAAATCGCTCTCGGCGATCCGGGACTCCTCGCGCAGGTGACCGGCCTGACGCGATTATCGCCCGCTGAAGCCCGCCAGCGCGCACATCTCCTGCTGGACCGCCTGTTCGAGCAGTTTGCGGAAATGCAGGTACAGACCATCGACAGTTTCCTGGCCCGTGTATTCAAGGCCGCGGCGCTGGAACTCGGTTTCTCCCCTGATTTTGAAATCCTGCTTGATGCACGCCCGCTGGTGGACTACACGTTCGATCTGTTCGCCCGGGATGTTGCAGAAGGGAGTGCGCAATGCCGTGACCTGCTGCACCTTGCCGCCCTGATCGCCGAGGGAAGGCAGTCGCAATCCTTTCTCTGGGACCCGTATGCGACAATCAGGGATGGTGTGGCGCAGCTCATGCAGCGACAGGCGCATGTGGTTGCTCCTCTCGCCTTTCGAGTTGCCGAGCAGGATGTCCGCGCGCTGGAACAGCAGCTCACGGGGCGCGCCCGGCGGCTGCAGGAGCTGATCGCCGCGCACGACCTCCCTGTGACGGCCCTGTTTGCGGAGGATCTCAGGTTCTTTGCCGCCGGTGAATGGCGGAAGATGTTGACGCGGAAGCAGCGAACGGGGAACCTTACGAAAAAGGGGTCTGCCCCGCAGCGGGCGGCTCTGGCCGAACACGCCGGGATGCTGGAAGAAGAGACATCCGGTCTCTACAGCACGTTCATTACCCTTCTGGAGGCTGAAGCGCGTTTCTACTATCACCCGTTTGTTGAGGCTCACACGGTTGTGCGGAAAACGCTGAACGACGCAAAGCGGCAGACCGGACAACTGTTGTTCGAGGATATCAACCGTCACCTTGTGGAGTATCTGGCGACGGGCGCCGTGCCGGACATCTATCTTGCACTTGGTGATCGCATCGCGCACTATCTGATCGATGAATTTCAGGATACGTCCCCGCTGCAGTGGGCGGCATTGCGGCCGCTGATCGAAAATGCCCTGTCCACAGCGGGCAGCCTCTTCGTGGTCGGCGACACCAAACAATCGATTTATGGTTTTCGCGGGGGCGACTGGCGGATCATGCGCGACCTTGCCCGGGGGCGGGAGGGGTTTGCCTCCGTTGTGCCCCGTGTGATTCCGCTGGATACCAACCGCCGGAGCGACGAGCGCATTGTACGGTTTGTCTCGGATCTGTTCGGTGCTGTGGTCGGGCGCGGCGATGACGATGCCGCGGCGGCGGTACGGAGCGGCCTGGATGCGTGCGTCCAGGAGGTGATGCCCGAACACCTGGGAAAAGGACACGTTGAGCTCATCCGCTTCCCGGCCGGTGATGAGCAGGTCCCCGAACGCGAATCGCTCCTTCGCCTGATCGAAGACCTCGGGCATCGGGGACACACGTTTGAGGATATTGCCGTGCTCACGCGCAGCAACGAAGAGGTGTTGCAGATCAGCGGGTGGCTTAACGGCGCGGGCATCCCGTTTCTCTCACACAGCAGTCTGGATATCCGGAGCCGGCGGCTTGTTGGTGAGCTTCTGGCACTCCTCCGGTTTCTCGATTCCCCCATCGACACGCTGTCGTTCGCCACGTTTCTCTTCGGGACGGTATTCCGCTCCGCGGCCGTGGCCGCGGTCGACGTACCGACCGAAGAGCAGCTCCGGCTCCTTGCCTCGGGTTGCCGGGTACCGGACGCCCCCCCTCTGTACAGAGCATTGCGCGACCGTTTTCCCGTCCTGTGGGAACGGCTTTTCGCATCCTTGTTTGTCGGCGTGGGGCACCTTCCCCTTTACGATCTCGTATGCGAGGTCTACAAGACCTTTGCCGTTTTCGAACGGTTTCCCGGAGAAGAAAGCGCCCTGGTGAAACTGCTTGAAGTGGTCAAAGATTTCGAGCAGGAAGGCGAGAACAGCCTGAAGCGTTTCCTGGACTTTGCCTCCGAGCCGCCGGGAGAGAACTCCACGGGGTGGAACATCGACCCCCCCTCGGGCGGAGCCGTAACGTTGATGACCATCCACAAATCCAAAGGGATGCAGTTCCCGGTGGTGCTTCTTGTGCTCTATGACCGCCGGCCGAAGTCCACCACCCGTTTTGTTGACGGGCATGAAGGCGGCGTCGAACTCGTCCATATCACCAGAGCGCATACGCTCTGGAGCCCTTCACTCGAACAGCTCCGGGGGCTGGCGGAAGGACGGCTGCTGACCGATGGCATGAACATGTTGTACGTGGCGTTGACCAGGGCGGAGCGTGAACTGTATGTCTTCTCGGTGTGCGATCCGGGAGGCACGCTGTTTCCCGGACGGGTGCTTCCGGGGGCCTTTGCCGGCGAAAGCCCGCGTCCGAAGGCGGCCGCCACACGATCGCCGGGGGATCGACCGAGGCTCGTGCCCCTGCACGAGGCCACCAGAGTTGCCGCCGCACCGGGGGCGGCATGGCACATCGGGCATCGGGCCACGAGGCGCGGCGAATACATCCATCTCCTTCTTGCGCGGATGCTCACCATTGACAACCCGGCGGCGGCCGTCGCCCGTGCCATGGCCGCGACACCTGTCCCGGGGCGCGACCGCGAAGCGCTGTCCGCAGCGCTTACGACCTTCCTCACCGGAAGCGGCATCCTTCCGTATTTTGTCGGGAGGCCGGGGCGCCGGATCCTGGTGGAGCAGGAGTGTGTCGGTCCCGACGGCGCGCTCTGGCGCATGGATCGTCTGGTTGTGGATCCCGCCGAGGTGACGGTTATCGATTTCAAATCGGGCGGGGAAGAACGCGAGGAAGAATACCGTGAACAGGTGCGCCTGTACATGCGGCTTGCAGGCGATCTTTTCCCCGGTCGCCGGACGCATGGGGTGATTGCGTACGTCGACATCAACAAGCTGAGGAGGGTAACGTGAGCCACATCCGCGTTCTCTCCGCCGGCGAAGATCTGCTCCAGTGCGTACTCGGGAAGTTGCCCGCCGATCCTGCGGAGCTCTCCCGGACGCTCTGCGTGTTTTCCGGCAAACGTCCCGCCTTCTTCCTGCGGAAGGCTCTCGCGGAACGTCTGGGAAGGAGTTTTCTTCCCCCGTGGAGCATGACCATGGAATCGCTTGTCGACACGATGTACCGCGATGAGCTGGGGCGCCGGGATGTTGAGGTCGGCGAGTTGGACGCGCTGGCAGTACTTTTCAACATGCACCGGGCTTCGCAGGCGCGTTTCGGTGCCGGGCAGCTGGATACGCTTGAGGCGTTTCTGCCCCTTGGCAGGCGGCTCTTTGCAGCTCTGGAGGAACTCCACGCCGGGGAGATCCCTGCGTCCCGGCTCAGGGAAATCAGCGGAAGTGTGCAATTCGAAGGCGGGGCCACCCTCGCCGGCTTCTACGAGGAGTTCTATGCCCGCCTGCAGGCGGAGGGTGCATGCACGGGCGCGATGAAGCTGAGCATGTGCGCAGCCCGGGCTGATGAACTTCATATCCCTTCCGCTTCGCGCGTGATCCTGGCCGGATTGTACGCCTTCTCCGCGGCCGGGCGCGTCATTGTCCGGCGTCTTCTCCGGCTTGACAAGACACATTTCGTGATCCATGACGGACCCGGGGTGGGCGGGCGTCTCCGGGAGATCGGCATCGAATATGTGCCCTCACCGCCGGTGCCCCGGCCATGTGATATCCACCTGTATCGCGCCGCCGACACGCACGGCGAGGTCCTGGGTCTCGCGCGGGTGATCGATACGCTGCGGCATGATGGCGTAGCGATGGACGAGCGCACGGTTCTTGTGCTGCCCTCCGCCGATGCGCTGTTTCCTGTGGTGCAGTGGGTCCTGCCGCGCATTCCCAAGCACAACATCTCGCTGGGGTATCCCGCAAGGCGGACACCGGTGTTCGGGTTCCTGACGGGGATCTTTCAGGCGATGCGTTCCATGGCGGACGGCAACGTGTATGCGCCGGACTATCTGGGCTGCGTGCTGCATCCGTATGTGAAAAATATCCGGTGGGGAGCGGGAGAAGGAGCGACACGGATTCTCTTTCACACCATTGAGGAGTTTCTTGCAGAAGAGGGTGCGTGGACATTTTTCTCCCTTGAGGGTCTGGAGTCCTTTCCGGAACTTCTGGAACGCTGTGCCGGAGCCGTGCGTGGTGCGGGTCTTGATGTCCGTCCGGCTGATGTCCGGACCCACCTGGCGGGAATTCACGATGCGACGATCCGGCGCTTTGCAGGGGCGGAAAGCCTGGGGGATGCGGCACGCCGCACGATGGACATGGTGATGTTCATCGCGGACAACAGTCCCGCCTACCGCCACGGACTATTCCGTCAATTTGTCGTGGAGATCATGGACGGGCTTGACCGCATTGCCACGTCGCGTCTGGCGGATGTGCGCGCCGCGGGAGCCGCCGGATATGCCCTCTTGCTCCGGACGCTGATGGAGGAGATGGTTGTCCCGTTCAGCGGGACGCCCTTGAGCGGCATGCAGGTTCTGGGACCCCTGGAAACCCGGAACCTCCGGTTTGACCGCCTTTTCATGCTGGATGTGAATGAGGATCTGCTTCCCGGCGGGGGGGATGTGGATCCGTTGCTTCCGCCGCAGGTGAGGACGCTGCTGGGTATGCCGGGGCGGCGGGAGCGCGAGGAGGAAACAGCCTATCAGTTTTTCACGCTGCTTGACGGGGCGCGCGAGGCGCACCTGTTCTACCGTGAAGGGGGAAAGAAAGAAAAGAGCCGGTTCATCGAGCAGCTGCTCTGGGAACGTCAGAGGTCCCGGGGAAGTGTTGATGACCAGCAGGATGTGTCCATCGTGGAACTTGCGGTGGATCTGGCTCCCGGTCTTCCGCGTTCCATAGCCAAGACGCCGGAGCTCCAATCGGTGCTGAAGGGAATGACGTTCAGTGCCACCTCACTGGATGCTTATCTCCGGTGTCCGCTCCGCTTCTACTACGGACACGTTCTCGGGCTGGCGGAACGGGAGGAGGTGGAAGGAGAGATCGACAGGGCTTCCATCGGCATATTTGTCCATCACGTCCTGGCGGAGTTTTTCCGCGGAACAGAGGGAACGCCGTCGACGGAACCGTCCCTGGACGCCGGGCGCCTGGACCGGCTGATTGTTACGCATTTTGAACGGTCATTCGGCAGGGATCAGAGGGGTCCGCGTCTTCTCACCCGCCTGCAGATACAGACGCATCTGAGAGAATTCCTGACGGCGTACCGGTTACCGCTGGTTCGTGCCCTCCCCGTTGTTGTTCTGGCGGTGGAGAAGTCGATGAAAGCGGAAATCGGTGGATTCCGTTTCAGGGGGAAGGCCGACCATATCGAACGGCGGGGGGAGCGGACGTTCATTCTGGATTATAAGACCGCGAGCAAGCCGGAGCGGTACGCGATCCGTTTTGACGCGCTGGATCTTTCCGATCGCTCGACGTGGCCGGGTGCGATCGGTTCGCTCCAGCTTCCGCTCTATGCGTTGCTGTATTCAGGGACGACCGGTGAACCGGCGGATCATATCCGGCCGGCATATGTGATGCTGGGAGCGGGGACCATCTCGCCGGGTATTGAGCATCCCTTGTTCGGCGACAATGACGATCCTGTGAGCTGTCTTGCCGACATGACCTCGGTGGTTCTCACCGTGGCGCGCGAGATCAACGATGCCTCTGTAGATTTCGTCCCCGCATCGGATCTGCGGAAGGAGTGTCCGCTCTGTCAGTTTCAGGGGTTGTGTGGAACGATGTGGACCGGCGGGAGGGAAAGCGTGAGGGGGGAATAGGGGATATCAAGTTCGCGGCACGTTGCCCCTCCGGAATGTCCGGGCACCTGGTCGATCAGTTGTAACTCTTCATGCCACTCCACAGCTCGGGTAACGGCGTCCGGAGTCCGCGGCAGAGGAAGATCTTCAGGTTGTTTTCGTACGGCATACAGTAGGGACTGGACACCGACCCGACGATTTCCACCTGCGCGAAGTGCTCCTGTTTGTCCCGCAGTTCCCCTCCCAGAATCAACACGAGATCGCCCGTATACTCCCGCGGACCCCAGATCCAGTAATTATTGTGTTTGCCAATGGATTTCGGAAGTCCGTAGTGCCGTCCGTAGTAATCCAGCGCTCCGCAGCGGCCGTAGTTGTCTGCAAAGACGGCGCAGCGCACCCTCTCCTCGGGTGTCAGCCGGTGGAACGCGGCTGCGACGGCAGCCACCTTTTCCGGCCAACCGTGCATGTCGGCATAGAACTGGGGCAGCTTTCCGAGGGCCTTGCTTTCAGCGCCGCCCGGACGGAATCCGAGCCGGGCGGTGTACTCTATGTACCCCTCCACCGGAAGAACCGGAAGCGCAAGGGGTGCCAGCGCCGACCCGGATACGAGGAGCAGGAGCGCGTAGACCGGACGGAACCAGCGCCGGGTGCGTTGCAGCGTGAAGCGTTCAAACAGCGTCGTCCCCGCGGCAAAGAGTACCGGATAGGCGGGGGCCAGATACTCCGCCTTGCTGTGCTGGTTGAGAAGAAGGATCGCCAGCACCGCGAGATACGCGATCCCCAGCGTGCGAAAGGCTTTCGCGTGGGAGGAGAACAGCAGATACAGGAGACCCGCAAACCAGAGCGGAAACGAGACGGGATTGTTTATCGTGAACTGCCCGGCAAGAAAGGTCATGCCGAAAGTCCGGAGTACTTTCCTGCCGTGGCGTTTCTGATGAACTCCAGATGCGCGAAGTCGTGCGAGATGTTCCAGAGAATGAAGGGCGCAAAGAGCAGAACAAGCAGCGTGCCCGCGACATAGGGCCAGCGGGTAAGAAACCAGGTCCGGAAACGGGTGAGTCCGAAACCGGCCGCGAGGCCCGCCGCATACCAGAGGATGCTGATCTTGTTCAGTGAGCCCAGACCGAGGACGAGCCCGAGTCCGAGCCAGTAGCGGGGATCTTCGGTTTTCAGAAGGCGTATCGTGAGGTAGGCCGAGAGTGACCAGAAGAGCAGGTCGATGGAGTTCATCGAATAAACCGAAGAGATCCCGAGGAAAATCGGGGAGACAATCGCGCAGAGCGCGGCCAGCACCTGGGCGACGCGCCCCCCGCCGAGTTCCCTTGCCATCACGCCCGTCAGGAACACCACGGCCGCACCCGCAAAAGCGGGGAGAAGCCGGATGGCGAAAAGGGAGTCACCGAACAGCAGGCGGCTGACGGCGAGAAGATAGATGGAGAGGGGGGGCTGATCGACGTAGCCGAGATCCAGATGATCGGCACAGGCAAGATAGTACAGTTCGTCCCGGAAGATTCCGTAGCCGCCGAGGGCGTTTGTTGCGAGGTGGATAAGAAGTTTTGCGAGCGCGAGTGAGAGAAGAATCGCGGTGTTTCCGGAAAGCGCAGAGCGCCAGGAAAATGATGGAAAAGGCTCTACCGTAGCGCCCATCCGTTCCTCCCGATTTTCTGGATACGCAGCGCACAATGCGGAACGGGCGGACCGGGATCGCGGATCCGCCCTTGCCTATGATGTACGATTGCAGAGCGGAGAGTTGCGGTGGGGAGCCACGGCGCAAGAAAGGGGGATGCCGGATCCCCCCGGTGTTCTGTTCAGGATACGCGCCAGTGAATGACCCCGCCTTTTGAGAGGAGGCTCTGTCAAGCCGCCGGCACAGGAAACTGTTTCAATTCCGCAAGCGATTTGCGGATCTCCTCCGATGTCAGTTCGATGTTCTCCAGCCGCCCGGCCAAGATAGGCATCGTACGCGGTCATGTCGAAATGGCCGTGCCCGCTCAGGTTGAAGAGAATCACGGGCTTTGTCCCCTCCTCACGCGCACGCCGGGCTTCATCCATGGCGGCTTTGATTGCGTGGGAGGATTCCGGAGCCGGAATAATCCCCTCGGTGCGTGCAAAGAGCAGAGCCGACTCGAAGACTTCGTTCTGCATGTACGACCGCGCCTCAATCAGCCCGCTCAGAAGCAGACGGCTCAGAATCGGCGCAATGCCGTGGTACCGCAGTCCGCCCGCATGGATCGAAGGGGGGATAAAATTGTGGCCGAGTGTATGCATGGCCATCAGCGGCGTCATCATCGCGGTGTCGCCGAAGTCATACCGGAATTCGCCGCGTGTCAGCGTCGGGCACGAGGCGGGTTCCACGGCGATGGAACGGACCTTCTTCCCGTGTATCCGCTCGCGCACGAAGGGGATGGCGATTCCGCCGAAATTCGATCCTCCTCCCACGCATCCGATCACGATATCCGGAAAACGGTCGATCTTCTCCATCTGCGTGATACACTCAAGGCCGATAATCGTCTGGTGCAGGAGCACATGATTCAGCACGCTGCCCAGGGAGTAGTTCGTGTCGTCCCGCCCCGCGGCGTCTTCCACCGCTTCGCTGATCGCCATGCCGAGGCTCCCGGGAGAATCGGGGTGCTGGGCAAGTACGCTGCGCCCCGCATTGGTGTCCTGACTCGGACTGGCGACAACCTCGGCACCCCATGTACGGATCATGGAACGGCGGTATGGCTTCTGATCATAACTCACACGGACCATATAGACCTTGCATTCCATGCCGAAGAGGCCGCACGCAAAGCTCAACGCGCTTCCCCATTGGCCGGCGCCTGTTTCGGTTGTCAGACGCTTGATCCCCGCCTGCTTGTTGTAGTAGGCCTGGGGAATGGCCGTGTTGGGTTTGTGGCTGCCGGCCGGGCTGACACCTTCGTACTTGTAATAAATCTCCGCGGGCGTGTCCAGCACCCGCTCAAGGTTGAACGCCCGGATCAGCGGTGTCGGACGGTATATCCGGTAGATCCGCTGGACTTCCTCCGGGATCGGGATGTACCGCTCGGAGCTCATCTCCTGCTTGATCAACTCCATCGGGAAGATGGCGGACAGATCCGCAGGGCCTATCGGCTTTCCGGTGCCGGGGTGAAGGGGGGGCGCAAGCTTGTCGGGCATATCGACAAGAATGTTGTAGTAGGCCGTGGGCATTTCCCGTTCTTCGAGGTAGATCTTCTGTTGCATGACTCTCTCCGGATGGTTGGACGATACTGTGGCAGAAAATAGAAAAATCGTGGGTGGAGGTGCCCACGATTCTTGTTGAAGAGGCAACAAAAAAGGTGGGAACACTCCGAGCGGCGTTCCCACCTTTGTGACGTTACACCAGCGATCAGGGGGGTGGGGACACCGTCGGGCGCCACCACCACCAGTTCAGCCGTACCGGCATGGTATGGATGTGTCTCATCATCATACTGAAGAATACTGAAGTTCCCGGACATTGTCAAGAAAAAGTGACGCCGTACTCTGCGTCGAGGCCACACTGACGTCAGCAGGCGCTCTGTCAGCAAGTCGGACCCTGGCGCATTTGCGCATGGGCGTTCGCCGGCGTATATTCATCTACCCCACTTCGAAGGAACACCCATGAGTCCCCGTCGTCCTGCAGATGTTCTCATACCCGCTGTTGTGTCGCTGCTGTTCTTCCTGGCTGCCGGTTGCGCATCTCCGGGTGAAGATCAGATCACCGCGTGGATCAACAACGGAGAATTCGCCAGAGCGGAACAGGCCATCGGTGCCATGCTCCAACGCGATACGTCGATGACCGTTCAGCGGCGCCTCTTCTGGGAATTTGAGGTCGAGCGCATGCGCCGGATCAGACTCGATTTCACGAAGACCGAATCGGACGTCCACGCGTACGTCACCCGGTATATTCCTCAGATGGATCACGGCACGTACAGGCGGCTGGAAGAGTCCCACGCGCTGGAAGCCATGACCATCGACGGCGAGAAACGGTACTTCCACTCCGCGGCCCGGAATCTGTTCCGTCTGGATCCGGAAGCGAAGCTCGTCTGGAAGGAAAGATTCAAGAACGCGCCGCCGGACTCCGGCCTTGCGGGCGAAGAGGGACTCGATGCCCATCTGCGTGAAGTGATCGGAGCCGCGGTCAAGAGCGGAAAACCGTACGTGAAACCCGTCCGCCTGCACATCACCCACACGATCGACATCAATCCGGATGCCGTGCCGGAAGGTGAGATCATCAGGTGCTGGATCCCGTTTCCACGGGAGATTCCCGGGCGCCAGGAGAATCTGACCATCCTTGCCACGGACCCGCCGCAGTATGTGCTGGCCGACAACGGGGCACATCTGCAGCGCACGATCTATTTTGAGAAGCGGTCTCTGGGGCCGGCCAAAACACGGTTCAGTGTGGAATACGAGTACACATCCAGCGGGGTGTTTGTCCCCGTGGATCCTGCGAAGGTGAAACCCGTTGCCATCACCCCGGAACTCGCACCCTTCGTGAAAGAAGAACCGCCGCACATCGTATTCACCCCCGAACTGAGGGAGCTGTCCCGCAAGATCGTCGGCAGCGAAACCAATCCGTATCTGATTGCCCGGCGGCTCTTTGCGTGGGCTGATACCAACGTCACATGGGCGACGGCGAGAGAATACTCCACCGTCCCGAATCTCAGCATGTACCCGTTCATCAACCGGCACGGCGATTGCGGAATGCAGACGATGCTGTTTATCACGCTCTGCCGCATGAACGGCATCCCCGCCCGCTGGCAATCGGGATGGGAATTCCGTCCGCCGGACAACAGCATGCATGACTGGGGAATGATCTACTACGAGCCGTACGGATGGGTGCCCATGGATATCACGTACGGCATGCGGGAGACGGCGGACGACCGGCTCCGGTTCTTCTACCTGAACGGTATGGACAGCTACCGGTTGATCTTCAACGATGCCGCCTCGACGCCGTTCTATCCGGCAAAGATGTTTCCCCGCTCCGAGACGGTGGATTCACAGCGCGGCGAGGTGGAGTGGAGGGGAGGGAACCTCTACTTCAACATGTGGGATTGGGATCTTGAGTGGAAGGTCGTGAGGTGAGAAGCTGGAATTGCGAGTGCACAAAGAGCACTCAGCCTCCGTAGGGGTTGGCCGCCGGCTCGGGAGCCGTGGCGCCGGCGCGTTTCTGATTCTCGGTTGTCACAAATATGCCCGCCTGCCCCGGCAGCGGGCATTTTGTTTCGCAGATCCCGCACCCTATGCACAGGTCCCGGATCACGTACGGATACTTGACCTTGCGTTTGACACCGTTCGGGAGAAGAACTTCCTTGATCTCGAACTTGATGGCCTTGTCCGGTGTCGGGCAGTGCTCTTCACACACGATGCAATCGCTGTTCTGCGCAAATGGAATGCAGAGGTCCTTGTCAAAATGCGCCAGCCCGATAGGCAGGTGCTGTTTCTCCTGCAGCGTCATGGGAAGTATGGCCTCGGTGGGGCAGACCAGCCCGCAGAGATTGCAGTTGTACTCGCAATACCCCTCGCGCATTGCCGCCACCGGCAGCCAGAGTTCGAGCAGTGACGAGTGAATCCGGTCCGGCTGCAGACAGGCGCCGTTGGATTTGCAGATGCGGACGCATTCCAGGCACCGTATGCACCGGTCGGCAAACTCCTCCTCCGGGAGCGCCCCCGGGGGGCGTATCTGGCGGGTCTGCGTATCCTTCGAAGGCAGGCCGATATGCAGCAGGCCCAGCGCGGCAACGCTCCCCGCGGATGTCTGGAGCACCTGCCGGCGCGTCATGTCCACCGGAGTGTGATACGGACTCCAGCGCCAGCGGTAGGTGATCGCCTTTACTTTGGGCGGGCACACCTTTCCGCAATTGAAACAGTCGATGCACTCCACCTTGCTCGTGTGCTTCACATCCCCGCCGGGTATGGCGTTCATCTTGCATTCGGTCTGGCACTTGTTGCAGATCGGGCACGCCTCTCCGACGATCCGTTCGAACATCCGGAATTGGGAAAGGAACCCCAGCCATGCTCCGGCAGGGCAGAGGTTCCGGCACCAGAAACGTCGGGACAACCGTTCCAGGCCCAGGATGCCGCCGATGAAGAGCGCGATCCAGAACAGCCCCTGATGATGTGCCTGGGTCTCGGGCATGATCAGGCTCTTGTACGTGTCGTACACGAACATCGCCGGATCCTCCAGGAACGGGATCCTTCCGGCCGCCAGAAGTGTCTGATCCACGAATAATGTGCCGAGAGGATAGAACACGACCGTCATCGCGCGGTTGAAAATGGAAAGCGGGTCCAGATACCCCCAGACATTGACCGAAAACAGGGCGAGAAGAACACACCCGAGCAGGATGCCGAACTTGAGCCAGCGCAGTTTGTCCCATTTCTGCGAAAGCCGGTTCGAGGGGGATTTCACAATCCTTCCCGGCCGCGTCGATCGCAGTGCCGAGGGGGCAGATCCAGCCGCAGAAAAACCGGCCGAGGAAGGGCGTCAATGCCAGGATGACCAGCGCGGGCCAGAAGAGTGTGGAGAACCGGAAGTGCTGGATGAAATCGAACAGCGGGATCAGGGGGCTGAACCGGAGGAAGATGTCCGCCTCGGTACTCTCCGAATACGGGTAACGTGCCAGGAGAAACAGGACAACGAAGAACCCGAGTGCGAGGAGCTGGACGACCTTGCGGATGTTTGCGGTCATGCCAGCCGCACCCGCCGCAGGTTCAGTTTCTTGACATCATAGATGTTCAGGCCCCGCTTGAGCGCTTCGCCGACGAACCCCGCATCGTCCGGCGGGAGCCCGAAGAGCTCCAGGGCAACATAGTCCGCGCTCACCAGACAGGGGCTCATGATCAACGTGCGGGTCTGCTTCACGTGGGCAAGGTTGCCTCCGACCGGTCCGTTGGCGGTCAGAATACGGTAGGCATCGATGATGGTGAGCGTCGGCAGGATGGTTCTGTCTATGTCCACCAACTTCTGTGCAAAATTGTTGTGGATGTCACCCCGGTTTCCTCCCATCACACCCATCAGGTTCTTCATCCCGAGTGTCACGCCGGAAAGGGAATGGTGTTTTGCGATCGGGAGATTGATGACTTTGTCCGCTTCCAGGTAGTCCTTATAAATGGGCCATTCCTTGACCAGTTCCCCGTTGATTGCCTTGTTGACGAAACGGCTCTCGCGGACCTGTGAAACATCGGCCCCCGCGTTCTTTGCCTTCTCTTCGATCTGGGAGTTGGTATAGCACCGGAGCGGGTTGTTGCACGTGCGGTCAAACACCTTCACGGTCTTCGCACCCGCGCCGAGGCATGCAGTGACCACCGCGGCAACGAGCTCGGGGTTGGTGTTTGCGGCATATTGCGGGGCACGGTCCCATCCCATGTTCGGCTTCACCACCACAACATCGCCGCGGCTGATGAAGTGCGACATGCCGCCCATCTCTTTGAGTGCTGCGGCAAGGAGCTGGGCCGGTTCTCCGTTTTCCACCCAGACGGCATGGGGCATCTGCGTCTGTGCAAGAAGCCGCTCCCACGCAGGGGAGAGTAGGGAAGCCCCCAGAACGCCCGCACCCGTGGTTGCCAGAAAATCACGTCTGTTCATTCTTCCTCTCCTTGTTCGGCCCATTCCCTGATGCTCCATTGAGTATAGAAAAAAAAATGCATAAAATACACCTGTTCTTTCATTGACCCGCCATCCCGGACCACGCATCGCCACGAAGGGAGACCCGATGAATCGTCCAAATCGCACACCAGGCATGAATCGCCGTGAATTCTGCGCCATGGTTGCCGGCGCAGGAGCAACGGCTGCCCTCGGCATCCAGACGTCGCGCGCTGCACAGGAGCAGGTGCGGCCCCCTGAAAAACCTGCCACCAACCGGGCCGACGCCCTGAAGCATCCCCGGAAAGAAATCTCCATGCCGGGGAAGTATCCCGGCCGTGTCGCCCGTTCGGTGCATGAACACGCTCTTGCCAACAACACCCCGGACCCGGCCATCGCCGACGCAATGGTGTCACATGCGCTGCTCGCCCTCACGGGTGCGGCGAACATCAATGAGGCCTGGCGGGAGTTCGTATCTCCCGATGACATCATCGGCCTGAAAGTGAACCCCGTGGCCGGCAAACTTCTCAGCACGAGCCCGGAAATCGTGGCCGCCATTATCGGTCAGCTGGAGAAGGCAGGGATCCCCCGGAACCATCTGGTGATCTGGGATCGCCGGGAATTCGAGCTCCAGGAGGTCGGGTATACCGCGGAACGATTCCCGGGTATCAGGATCGCGGGCACGGAACGGAAGGACGCAGCCGGGTCGTTCACGGATGCGAAAGGGAAACTGTACGGGGAGGCGATGATCGACCGCGACTGGTACTACTGGGCGGATGTGGAGGAACAGTATGATGCGGAAACGATGCCGTATATGATCAACAGCGGGAAGCATTCCTACTTCAGCCGCATCGTCACACAGGACGTGACGAAGATCGTCAATATTCCCATTCTGAAAAACGCCGGGGCATCGATTACGTTGTGTCTGAAGAACCTCGCGTACGGCGCCATCAGCAACACCCAGCGGCTCCACAAACAACTCTGGTCGGAGACCACGGCGGAAGTGCCGGCGTTTCCGCCGCTGCGCGACAAAGTGGTCCTGAACATTGTGGACGGCATACGCGGATGTTTCAACGGCGGGCCCGGGGCGAACCCGCAATTCTTCACCGACTACAATACCGTTCTTGCCGGCACCGACCCCGTCGCTGTCGACCGGATCGGGTATGATATCGTCCTGAAGAAACGCCTCGAAGAGAAGGTGCAGAAAGAAGAATCGCCGCGCGGGCGTCTCTTCCTTGACCTGGCGGCCGCCATGGGACTGGGTGAGGCGGATATTTCGCGGATACAGCTCACCACGGAAATCCTCTCATGATCGGCCGGCTTGCGCTGCTGTTGATGGTGATTTTTCCGCAGGGCGCCGACACGGGCCGGATCACCCTCAGCAGCGGTGATATCCCCGGGCTCGTCGTCAAACAGACGCAGCACTATGAGGGCGCGTCGCTGACGGGGTATATCAACGGCGGCGCTGAGCTCTACCGCGAGTACGGGTTTCGCACGCTCACGGTGCAGGAAGTGGCTTTTCGCGGCGGCGAAGAACTCACGATCGAGTCGTACCGGATGACCGATCCGGCGGCGGCATTCGGTATTTTTTCGGTCTCCCGTTCCGCCTGCGGGCCGGCCGACACGGCATTCCTGGCGAGCTGCACTTCGCCCTTTCAACTTCAGCTGGTGGCTCGCGATCTGTATGTGCGGATTCAAAACGGGAGCGGCACACCTGCCCTGCAGGAGTCCGGCCGTCTTCTCGCACGCTGGATAGTCGCTCACGCCGGGCAGGAGATTCCCGCGTTGCCGCCGGAGTTCACCCACCCTCTTCTCCTCCCGTTTGTCCCCGGGGTGAAGCGCATGGCAGGACCACTCGGCCTTCAGAACGGACTGCCGGACTGGGCGGAGCCCTGCGAAGGGTTGCGGGGGTTTTCACTGTTTGTGCTGCCGGGCGTCTCCGGCGGGCGGGAATTCTCGGTCCTCATCTGGCGGTTCGGATCACCGGAGGATTGCGGCATGTTCCTGGGACGGATCGGGGTGGAGGAACAGGGGGCGGGCGTGATGGTGGTACGCCGGGGAGCCGGGACCCTCCGGGTGAAACGTCAGGGTCCGGCGGAGTGCATTCTTGTGGAAACGGATGAGGGTGACCTCGAACCCGCGCTGCGGGATGTTATCTTCGGACCGGAAAAGTAATACCTTTGTATGTGGGATGTGACGGGCGTATATTGGTCAACACATCAATGGAGCATACGGAATGCAGGCACTTCCTGAGATTGTCCGGTTTCTCAGCGGCATCGAACTGTTCAAGGATCTGGAAGAGAGCGAACAGAGTCAGCTGGCGGGTCTTGTACGCGAGCAACAGCTGCCGGCGGGTGCGCTGGTGTTCACGGAGAATACTCCCCGGCAGGGGCTGATCCTGGTTCAGACAGGGGAGATCGAGCTCTTCAAGCGGACGCCGTTCGGCGATGAAAAACGCCTGGCGTATTTCCGCCAGGGGGATTTTCTGGGGGAAGGGGCGCTGATGGATGAGGATCCTCATTCCACATCGGCACGGACACTCTGTCCGGCGGTCATCCTTCTTATCAGCGGTGGGGATTTTTCGGCCCTGGCGCGCCGGAGCCCCACCCTCGGGGCAAAGGTGCTCTCCCGCATCGCCCGCGTCATCGTCCGGCGCATGCGCTCGACCACATCCCGGGTGATTGACGAAACCGCACAATATGTTTCCGGCCGCACGCGCAGGGAGCATGACCTCCTCGGTGATCGTGACGTGCCCCACGAATTCTACTACGGCATACAGACACTGCGGGCAATCGAAAACTTCCCCATCAGCGGCATTACGCTGGAGCTTTATCCGGCCCTGATCTCGGGGCTGGCCATGGTGAAAATGGCCGCGGCGCGCGCCAATGTGGATCTCGGGCTGATTTCTTCCGTGGTTGGCGATGCCATCGAGGGGGCATGCGCTGAAATCGTCCAGGGAAAACTGCACAACCAGTTCGTGGTGGACATGATTCAGGGGGGAGCCGGAACTTCCACCAACATGAACGCCAATGAAGTCATTGCCAACCGGGCGCTGGAACTGCTGGGGCACGAAAGAGGGGAGTACCGGTTCTGTCACCCGAACAATGACGTCAACTGCTCGCAGTCCACGAATGACGCCTATCCCACGGCGTTGAAGATTGCGATAATCATGAGTAACGGGAAGCTCGTCGAAGAACTCGAACGATTGATACTCTCCTTCCGTGCCAAGGCCCGGGAGTTTTCCCATGTCATAAAGATGGGGCGGACCCAGCTGCAGGATGCCGTACCGATGACCCTGGGACAGAGTTTCGAGGCGTATGCAGCAACGCTTGCCGAAGAAGTGGAACGCCTTGAGCAGAACGCCCGGCTCTTCCTCGAGGTCAATCTGGGCGGAACGGCGATCGGCACCGGCATCAACGCCGATCCTCTCTACAGCGAGAAGGCGGTCGGGCACCTGCGGTCGATTACCGGGTTGAACGTGGTGCTCGCTCCGAACCTGGTGGAGGCGACGCAGGACACGGGCGCATTCGTCATCTATTCCTCGGCGGTGAAACGGCTGGCGGTGAAGCTCTCGAAAATCTGCAATGACCTCAGGCTGCTCTCCTCCGGACCGCGTGCCGGTCTGTTCGAGATCAATCTTCCCCCGATGCAGCCGGGGTCCTCCATCATGCCCGGGAAAGTCAATCCCGTTATTCCCGAAGTCATCAACCAGATCGCGTTCAAGGTGATCGGCAATGACCTGACGGTGACACTCGGCGCGGAAGCAGGGCAGCTGGAATTGAACGTGATGGAGCCGGTGATCGCGGAGTGCATCTTTGAGTCGATAGAGATGCTCAAGAACGGCATGGCCACGCTCAAACACCGGTGTATCGACGGGATCACGGCCAACGAGAAACGCTGCCGTCTGATGGTGGAACGGAGCATCGGGCTGGTAACGGCGCTGAATCCCGTGCTGGGCTATGAAACATGCACGGTGCTCGCCAAAGATGCGCTGGATCAGGAGAGGAGCGTGTATGAACTGGTGCTTGAACGGAACCTGCTCACACAGGAGGAGCTGGATCGACTGATGGCGCCGGAATCCATGATCGCCCCCCAGCGGGCGAAACGTTGAACCCCATCCGCCGTTGATGCATCTCCGTCAGGGACGGATACCCGCGCATCACGCGGGTGGTGACAAGCAGCACCGCGTTGAGGAATCCACGCCATCTCCACATCCAATAGGGTGAACATGCGACGCCATATGATTGTGTTCCTGCTTCTGTCAGCCCTCCCTTCCGGTTTCCTGGCGGCCCAGCTCTCCACCCCGCTTGAAGTCAAGGACTTCGTCAGGGCGACGGAACACGCGGAGATGCTGGAGTTCCTCCGGGCGGCTGACGGGGCTTCGGACAGAATCTCGCTGGAGACGGCAGGGAAATCGGCGCTGGGACGGGAGATCCCGCTGGTCATCCTGCGCCACCCGGCGGATACAGGCGGATCCCCGCGGCTGCGCGTCTTGCTCTTCTGCCAGCAGCACGGCAACGAGCCGTCGGGGAAGGAGGCGGCGTTGATGTTGATAGCCCGTGCGGCATCCGGAGCGCTGGACACGCTTCTGACGCGGATGGACCTGTTCGTGATTCCTTCGGTCAATCCGGACGGAAATGAAGCGGGCAAACGTCAGAACGGAAACGGTGCCGACCTCAATCGCGACCATCTGCTCCTCTCACAGCCCGAGACACAGGCCGTGCATGCCGTATTCAACCGGTGGAAGCCCGAAGTGACCCTCGATGTGCATGAGTTCGGGGCCCTCGGCAGGGAATGGACGGAAGCGGGGTATGTACGGGCCATGGATGAACAATTCGGTGCGCCCACCAATCCGAACGTTGCACAGCCCCTTGTTCGGTTCGGCCTCCAGCAGATGTTCCCCGCTCTGGATGCGGAGCTGCGGGAACAGGGCGTGCGGTTTTTCAACTATATCATCATCGACGGACCGCACGACAATCCCCGTCACAGTACAACGGCCATCAATGACGGCCGGCAGAGCCTCGCAATTCTGAATACGTTTTCGTTTATTCTTGAAGGGCGGAACGGCAGGAGCATGCACGAAGATCTGGCCCGCCGCACGAAGGGGCAGGCTGCCGCAATCACCGCGTTCCTCAGGTTTGTGGCGGTACGGGCCGGGGAAATCCGCCTTCTGGTCCGGGAAGAACGCTTCAAGAATCTTGCCCGGCAGGATTCCATAGCGCTGGTGATGGATCACGTCCATGACGGATCGGTGATCGTCATCCCCGTGACAACCGTTCCCGGCGGAAAAGACTCGACGGTCTCCCTGCCGCACCGGCCGGTGGTGAAGACCTTTGTGAAGGTCAGCCGTCCGCAGGGGTATGTGCTCCCGCATGCGTTGACCGGCGTGCTTGAGGTTCTCGAGCGTCACGGGGTTGAATACCGGACGTTGCAGCGCGACACGACACTTGAAGTGGAAGCCACCGTCATTACGCAGGTGGATACGGTGGAGCGCGAAGGAATGAACATCCTGCTTCCGTCGTACACGGTCCGGAAGACACAACGGCGGTTCCAGGCCGGGGATGTTGTTGTTCCCCTTCAACAGCTCCATGCCACGATGCTGGTGATTGCCCTTGAACCGGCCTCCATGTGGGGTCTGGTACAGGAAAGCCTGTTCGCGCCCTGGCGCGCTGCAGGCCTTGAATATCCGGTGTACCGTCTGCCGTTGCAGGAGTAGGCCGAGTCGCGTTTCCGATGTTCCGGTGCATCCCCTGTTGTCTCTGGATCGGCACGGGCCGCGATGTATTCTGGCTCCCTCGACGACGGTGCGGTCCTTCTTCTTCACTCTCTCTCTGGAGATCATATGCGCGTTCCTGTCTTCCTCATCATCACATTCATTCTCTTTGTGTCACTGGGTGTTGCCTGCACGTCGGCGGTCATCTCCGGCAAAGCGACGAAGGACGGGCGTCCATTGCTCTGGAAGCAGCGCGACACGGGAACCCTGGAAAACAAGCTGGTGTCTTCCAGCGGAGAGCGGTACCGGTTTCTTGGTGTTCATGATCTGACCGATTCCTCGAATGCAGAATGTTTCATGGGGAGCAATGAGGTCGGTTTCAGCATCATCAATACCGCCTCGTACAACCTTTCGTACGAAAAGTACAAGGGGAAGATGGACGAGGAAGGTTTTCTGATGAAGAAGGCGTTGGGGACGTGCAAAACCCTGGCGGATTTCGAGAAGTTGCTGAACGACACGGGCGGCAAACGGGGCGTCGAAGCGAACTTCGGGGTGATCGATGCGGCAGGGGGTGCGGCATATTACGAGACCGACCCGTACGCGTTCAAGAAGTTCGATGCCAATGATCCTGTTGCCGCTCCCCGCGGATATCTGCTGCGCACGAATTTCTCCGCGTCCGGAGCTCCTGAAGACGGCCAGGGAAATATCCGGTATCAGACGGCAACCGATCTCTTTCAGTGGGCATATCTCGGAGAAGGGTTGTCCGTGGATTTTCTCCTGCTCGAGGGGACAGTCTGTTTCACGCACTCGCTCGTCGGGACCAATCTGGCAAAGGACAACCTGCCGGAGTCGGAGGACGTTCGCACCATGGTGAATTTCGCCGATTTCATCCCGCGGTATTCAACCTCCGCCTCGATGGTTATTCAGGGAGTGAAGCCTGATGAGGATGCCGCGCTTACCACGTTATGGACCGTTCTTGGCTCTCCGCTGACAACGCCCGTCGTTCCGGTCTGGGTGAAATATGCGGAAGCGATCCCCTCAATCTGGGTTTCCAGTGGGGACGAACCCGCACCGGTCAACGATGCGTCCCTCAAGCTCAAAACGCGCTGCTTTCCCCTTAAAACCTCTGAAGGGAAGTACTACCTCGACCTGGCGAAGGTGATGAACAGGCAGGGAACGGGAACGGTGCAGCGGTTGCGTGACACGGATGGGAAGATCCTCCGGCTCGGGCACGAGGCCGTGGAATCATACCGCAAGAAAATGCCATCCGTGTCCGATGTGCGGGTGTTGTATGCCGGCGTTGAGAAACTGGTGCTGGCCTATTTCAACCAGTTCGGATATACGGTGGTACATCCGTAGCCGGCCGGCGGGTATGTGACCCGATATGCGTATGCCGGAGCGCGGATTATTCCCGTTCGCCACCCCCGGCGGGCGGACGTATGATCTGGCCGAAAAAGATTGCGTTCAAGAGGAGTTTTTCCGAGCCGAGCCAGAACCCCCTGAAGGAGGGGTTGTCGGTGATTTGCACGACGCGTCCGGAGCCGAGACCGCTGACGACGACGGCCGCACTGTTCCCCAGGACCTTCTGATGCTCCTTTGACATATACCCGCTGACAAGAAGTGAAGTGGTGTACACCACCGGCGTGGCATAAGGATCACGGGAAGGTTCCAGCGCGAGTGTATTCACGCGGCAGAGGTGAAGCCGGTCACCCTCAATACCATAGCAGACCGGATGCGTTGAATCGAAGGACGCCTCCACGATGGCCCCGTTGATCTGCTGTGCAGCTTCTGCGTCTCTTCTGCCGGCGAACGGGCGCCGGGCAACACCGCTGTCCTGACCCGTCTCTGCAGCAGCCCGGAAGCGTAGCGTTGCGAGCTTCTTCCGGGCAAGCCACTCGCCGGCGTTTTCCAGACTGACCATCGTTCCACCTTTCTCCAGCCAGATCCGCAACGCAGCCACGCCGGAAGAATCCACCTGCGTGTAGTTCCCGCCGGGCATGATAATCACCGAATACCTGTCGAGGGTTATCCGGTTCAGTTGTGCCGGCTCGACCAGTGTTACGGTCATCCCGATACGCCGGTCCAGCAGATGCCACACCTCGCCCGCATCGTTGCTCCGGACACCGCTGCCTGCCACGAGAAGAACGCGGGGCAGCGCAACGGGCCGCATCGCTTCACTTCCGAGATCAACTCCCTCTTCGGCCTGGCCGGTGCCGAGGCCATAGGCCATGATACCTTCAGAGCTGATGGCGCGCTCGAGGATGGTGCGGATGCTCTCGCTCTTCTCCTGCTGGATTCCGAGCGGAATGATGATGGTCCCGAACCCGAAGCGAACCGCCGCCGGTATTCCCTCGACCTTCGCGCTGAACCCCCGTGAAGCGGTCCGTGCACGAATACCCGCGGTGAGGAGCTGGTGCAGGAGACGTGGTGCGTTCTGCTGTGACCAGGGCACGGCATACGCCACCGGATGAGCGGGCCCCCGGTAGAATCCCGTTGCCGGAAGTTGACCGGTGACCTCCTTGCCGCGGATCGCTGCCGGGATGGTCTTCAATTCGACATACGGAACACCGTATGCAAGGGGGAGCGTCCATGAGGAAATATCGTAGAACACGCTGTCCGTGAACGCCGTGCGTCTTTCAAACAACGACGTCAGGAGCCGGTACTGCGGCTGGGCCGCGTCCAGCACGAATGCGGAACCGGGGAGAAAGCGCATGCCCGCGGCGTCATACGGTGCCGCGAGTTCATGGACGAGGATGCGGTGCCTGCGGAGAAGATCAAGGAGGATGCGGGTGCGCACCGGGTCAACGGCGGAGCCGAAGACATATCCGCGGACGGAGGCTCGCGACGCGTCACGGACGGCATCGCGGAAAAATTCCTGCTGGTAGGTGAGGAAATCGGTCCGGTGCTCGGACAGCGCATCCAGGGCGGTCAACGCGGATGTCGTGTGATTACGGATCGCATCGCGGAATTCGAGCACACCATCCGTCTGTTCCTGTCGATGTCCTCTGACGCTGGCCTGTTCGAAGAGGATGCCGACCGAACCGGTGACATCCGTGTAAGAGGATCCTTTGCCTATGAAGAAGTCGTCGAAAATCTCCCTGGAAAAATACAGCGATCCGATGCTGTCCAGTGCCGCTGCAAAATGCCGGCTCAGTAGAGCGGTGAGCTTCTGGTTGCCAGTGGTGATCTGAGGGTGGATGGCGGAGGGTTTCCCCGGCTGAAAAAAGTATGTCGAGTTGGTCCCCATTTCATGAAAATCCAGCAGGAGGTTAGGCATCCAGCGGTAGTATTGTTCAAGGCGGGCGCGGGATTCGGGATGGACCAGCGGGAAGTAGTCCCGATTGAGATCGAACCAGTAATGATTGGTCCGGCCGGAGGGCCAGGGCTCCTGATGCTCCCGCGTGGCAGGATCAGTCACTGTTTGCGCACCCCGGTTGCCATTGACCCACGTGACGAACCGGTCGTAACCGTCCGGATTGATGCACGGGTCGATAAGGATGACGGTGTTCCGGAGTTGTTCCTCTACCGCCGGTCCTTGTGCCGCTGCAAGGTAATAGGCCACCAGCGGAGCGGCGTTGGCTCCGCTTGCTTCGTTGCCATGCACGCTGAATCCCATCCAGAGAACAGCGGGCAGCGGGGAGAGATCGGCTTTCTGTCCTGTCGCCGGGTCACCGAGTGCGAGGTGCTGCGTCCGGATCCTCTCCAGCTGCGGGTGATTCTCCGGATGGGTGACGGTGAGCAGTACAAGCGCACGCTGTTCATAGGTCCGCCCGTACTCCTCCAACGTCAGACGGTCGGAGGCGGCATCCAGCGCCTTCAGATATCCCAGCAGCTGATCGTGCCGGATGTGCCAGTCGCCTGATGCGAAGCCAAAAAAAGATTCCGGCGTCGGAATCGCAGGATCATATTGTACGTCCGGGAGCAGGCCCCGGGGGGGCGGCTCTTGAGGACCCAACCCCGGGGGCTGTGGTTGCGCGGAGACAGGGTATGTGGCCATGAGAAGACTCAGAATCAGAAAGAGCCGGCAAAATGCGTTCATGATGGAGAAGTCCGGGAGTTGGACGTATCGGTGAAGTCGTGAAGGATATAGCCGGGCGGGGCCGCCAGAGAGGCTGCGAGCGAGATGTCCGCCTGCAGGATCGTTCCCACCATGGTTCGCCACTGGGACTGCTGGGTTGTTCCGGGTGGTTGATACAGCCCGGTTCCGGTCCCGGTGGGGATAGCGGCGATGAGGCTGTCCACGTGTGACGTAAGGTTTCCGCGTACGGTGGTCTGCGCTGCTGTCGGAGGCGCAGAGGAGGATCAGGAGGATGCGATGGTCATGTAAGATTCATGATACGATCTCCGGCTGCGAATATCAACAGAGGCACATGTGTCACGTGTGTCACATGTGTGACGTGCATGGTGCGACTCACGTGTGCATTTTGTGTGCGAAAACTGCACATTGAAGTGTGCGGAATTGGCACACTATCCGGTCTCCGATTGCATAAATGGATCGAAAAGTGTAATATCCATCTGGTACACTGTTTGAACCTTGTTGTGTCGCGATTTTCCCCGCCCGGCATTTGCATCGCCGGATAACATTCCCGTTCTGGATCGATGAGCATCTCCAATAGACTTCGCTTTCCAATCCTTCATAAACCTTCAAGGAGCGAAACATGAGGACCCTTGTTTTCGCATTGCTTTTCCTGGCATTTTGCGCTTCGGGCTTGGCGCAGACCGTTTCTGTGGTGCAGGATAATCTGGGAAACAACGCTCCCCTCTACTATTTCCATCAACGGAAAGTAGCCCGGACAACCGGCGGACTTCTGCTCGCGACCTGGAACGACAAGAATGCCGCGGGAGGACAGGTGGTGTATGCAACGTACGATGATGCGTTCCAGTCCTGGTCGCCTGCAACGGCGATATCCAACGCAGCGGATCGTGCCATCCAATCCGCCGTTGCTGCCGACGAATCGGGAAACATACACGCGGTCTGGCAGCAACGAGCCACCTCCACGGCAAGATATCAGATGTTCTATTCAAAATTCAACGGCATCAGCTGGAACACCCCGGCAAAAGTCTCCGTGACGGATACGATTCCGGCAGAAGAAGCGACTGTTGAGGTGGACTCCCGCGGGTACATCTGGGTGGTCTACAACAACGACGGCGCGGGGAACGGGAAGGAGTTCGTTCTCGCCGTAAAGAGTACAAATGGCGGCACAAGCTGGAGCGCTGTTCCAGATACCCTTTACAAAGTCGGTACACTTGGTTCCTCTATCGAGGTGGCCCGTGTATCCCTCGCCTCCGGTCCGAACGGACGCATGGTGGCTGTCTGGGACAACAGTCTGACCGGTACGAATACCCGCCGTGAGGTGTTTGTCAATCAATACGACGGAACCTCATGGGGTGGGGAAGTTCTCATCTCCGATACGACCACCGTGGACCGGGACCATAACCGGTACACATCCGTTGCCGTTGACAGGCAGAGCAACATCTATGTCTTTCAGACTCTGGGGATCATCTCCGGGGCCGACAAGCGGCCGCGCAAGCTCCTGATGCACAAGAAGGCCTGGGGGGCGGCATGGACGCTTCCTCACGAGGCCGAGATCGACGCAGATACGATTTCCTTCCTGGAGGTATCCGCCGTGGCGGATACGGACAACGTGATTCATCTCGGATACCGTCGCGACATCAAGACCGATACGCTCGGGCTCGACGAGATGGTGTATACGTTTTCGAAGGACGGCGGAACCACCTGGTCACCGCGCCTTGTCCTCAGCCGTCCCCAGCATGATGCCGGATACATAACCATAGGCAATCGTATCCGGAAGCAGTATGGTGTGGACATTCTCTGGCGCGAATCGCGTGACATCAACAGGGGAGACCAGGACACGACGGCTGTTGTGTATGCCAATATCCCGTACAGGATGATCACGGCGGTCGAAAGCGATCAGCTCCCGATCCGGTTCGAGACACTCGCCAACTATCCGAACCCGTTCAATCCGTCGACCATGGTCGCCTTCGACGTGATCCAGCGGGGCGCGGTGAGCCTGGTGGTGTACGACGTGCTCGGCCGCGAAGTGCGGACGCTCGTGAACGACGTGATGGAACCGGGTGCGCACCGGGTTCGCTGGGACGGCAGGAACAACAGTTCCCTCCCGGCCACGAGCGGCGTGTACGTCGCCCGGCTCAGCACGGCTTCGGGATCGCGAACCATCGGCATGCTGCTTCTGAAGTAACGCGTCCGGACGGCGGGTTCCGTGACCCGCCGTCCTTCTTTTCTCATCTGAGGACATTCAGCCGTGAGAACTTCCTTCTGCTGCCTGCTTTTCCTTTCCGTCATTCTGACGGGCACTGTATTCGCCGGCGAGACGGGCAAGCTGAGTGGCGTTGTACGGGACAAGGATTCCAAGGAACCCCTCATCGGGGCCAACATCCTGGTGATGGGGACCAGCCTCGGTGCCACCAGCGACGTCAGCGGCTATTACTTTGTGAACCGTGTTCCCCCCGGCACCTATCGTGTACAGGTAAGCCTCATCGGTTACGGAACGATTGTCTTTAATGATGTCCGCCTTATGGCGGACCTTACCACGGAACTGAATGCCGTGCTTTCCACGAGCGCCGTGGAGATGGGAACGGTGGAAGTAACGGCACAGCGGCCGGTGGTGCAGCGGGATCTGACCACCACCCGTGCGGTTGTGGAAGGGGAGACGATCGTCAGGGACCTGCGCTTCCAGGATGTGGGTGAAATTCTCCGGTTGCAGGCGGGCGTCACCCGCGGGACGGACGGTGTCCTCCACGTACGCGGCGGACGGAGCGGCGGCACGGTGTACCAGATAGACGGGGTACCCGTGCAGAACCCCCTCTTCCGCTCCACGTCAGGGGAAATCGAAGTGGAAAATGTACAGGAGTTGCAGGCGCTGCTCGGGACGTTCGACGCCGAGTATGGCAATGCCTCCGACGGTATTGTGACCATCTACACGAAAGATGGAGGCGAGAGGTACCGGGGACGATTTGCCTATGAATCCCCCCGTCTGAACTCCTCGCCCTACCAGAAAGCGGACTGGAACCTGGACCGGTCCGATGTCCAGGCGCTGAGTCCGGGGCAGCAAGGGTTGTATCTCGATGAAGTCCGCAAGCCGGACGGTTCATCGGCATACGAGTACGTGAGCGTTCTCGATGACCAGTACGCGCGCGATCTGATGCCCGTGAAAGTCCTCGGGACCTGGAGCGCCAATTTTTCCGGCCCGGTTCCCTTTCTTGATCCTCTGACATTCTACGCCACAGGAAGGCTGCGCCAGGAAAACAACAGCCTGCCCTACGGCTACGCATTGCTGCGTTCCCTGACATTCAAGCTCACCTATCCCTTGAGTTCCGGCCTCACACTGCGCGGCTCTCTGGATCTGTCGGAGGGAAACAGGCAAACATACGACCATGCCTACAAATACTGGCGCTGGTGGGACACCGGTCTGGATCCCGCCGGGCGGATGGGATCGTACCCGATCATCAACGATCAGAACAACCGGGAAACGTTCTCTCTGCGCCATGTGCTGTCGCCAAAGACTTTTTACGATATCTCCCTCTCGCGGCTGTACGATTACAGCGACGAAGTGGTTCCTGACCGGACGGTGACGTACGACGGGCAGACAGGGGAGCTGCTGTCCAGCGACTATGTCCGCCGCCAGTGGGTCGGCGGAAATGATTCCGGTTTCCGTTACGGGGATGTCCGCTACTGGACCAGGTCCGAGGCAACGCAATACCTCGCAAAGGGGAATCTGGAGAGCCAGATCCATCCCAGCCACCAGATCCGTACGGGCTTTGAAATTACGGCAAACGAGGTGTTCCGCCACCGCATCGGCATGCCGACCATTCCGAACCTTCAGTATTTCACCTACAAGCCCGTCGGCGCGGCGCTCTACCTGCAGGACAAAGTGGAATACAGCTTCATGATACTCAAAGCGGGGCTGCGCGTCGACTATTTTGACCCGCAGGCCTCGGAGTATCCGGACCCATCCCAGATCATCAGCGTCACGACGGCACCCGGCGGCACGGCCGAGTATGTGGCGGCGGCCAAGATTCCGGTGAAGCCGTACGTGCAACTCAGCCCCCGTGTCGGCATTGCACATCCCATTTCGGACAAGACGTCCATCCACTTTGCGTACGGCCACTTCTTCCAGACGCCCACCTTCTATGATCTCTACCGGAATGACGATCTGGAGGATATCCTGGTGGCGGATGCCCTGATCGGGAATCCGGGATTGAAGCCGGAACGGACGGTGTCGTTTGAAGTGGGTCTCCAGCAGGAACTTTCTGCGGACTGGGGATTGAACATTACCGCCTATTCGAAGGATATCACCAACCTCACCTCGAGCTACTATTACTTCTCCGGCCGGGACTATTCGATCTTCATCAATGCGGATTACGGGCGCGTGCAGGGTATCGACATTACGCTGGACAAGGGGTTCAGCGATTTCTACTCGGGGCGCATCACGTATACACTCATGTCCGCCATCGGGAACCAGTCCGATCCTCTTGGGGGGTATGATTACCGGGAAGAGCAGGCCCCCTTGCGTCCAAACCGCAATTACCCGCTGGACTTCGATCAGCGGCACAAGATCACGGCTGTCCTGACGTCGCGGACGCCGGAGCGTTTCGGTCCGGAGCTGCTCGGTTTCCACCCCTTCGAATACTTCGCGCTGGCCGCGGTATTCACCGCGGGAAGCGGTCTCCCGTACACGCCGACTTCCCGCGCCGCGGAAGAAACCGGGATCGTCCCCGAACCCAACAGCGCGCGCAGGCCGTGGGCCTACAATCTCGATCTCAAGCTGTCGCGTGAGATACCGCTCGGCGGAATCCGCCTGACGGGGTATTTCGATGTGACCAATCTGTTTGATGCCATAAATACCAACCTTGTCTGGACACGCACCGGAGACCCATGGGACGAAGGTCCGACTTCGGTCCGGACGAAAGACCGCCAGGCCAACCCGGAGAACGTCGCCACGCGGCGTATCATGCGGGTTGGCGTGATCATGGAATTCTGATGCACAACAGGACACGTATGCAAACAGATCAAATCTCTCTCCGACCATGCCTGCTGGCGGGACTGCTGTTTGTTACAGCCGGGCTCAGCGCCCAGGATGCCGATCCGCCGAAGGCGGCACAACGGGTGGGGTCGGCGAAGCGGTTCAGCTTCGCCGACGAGGCCGTGGGCGTGCAGACAAAAGGCCAGATCCAGAATCTGACCATGAACTACGGGCAGATTTCGGATACCCGCTTTGCCGATGTCGGCAATGCGCCCACCGATATCTTCTATGACATCCGGTACCCGCGCCAGAATTTTACCGGCCTGGTGGATGACTTTTCCATCTTCTTCGCCGTGAAGGAGAATACCAAGAACGGGGACAAGGGCAATGTGATCGATGCCTGGACCGATGACAAGAACGAAGATTTCATCGCGAAGGATGGAGCGTACGGCCTTACCCATTACAATGCCGCACTGGATCCCAATCCACATGCCGAGGTGAAATACAACGGGCAGACGCCCTATCTTGCGACCAGCGATCTGCCGGACACGTGGCCGGTGGACAAAACCGGTGTCGCCTTCTGGCCCGGACTTTTCCGGCGTGATCCGAAAACCGGTGTGCAGATTCCGGGGGAATTCGCCTCCGACCGGGATCTCTACATGGAATTCGATGACAAAAACAACCAGCAGGGGAACCCGATCGGCATCGAGGTTCATGAAATGGCTTACAGCTACGGCCGCGTGTACGCCGAAGACATACTCTTCTACGAGTTCTTCATCATCAACAAGAGCGGCCGCACACTGAACGGGTGTTATGTGGGTTCGTATCAGGACCCGGATTGCAGCGATCATACAGAAGAGACGTTGCTCTGGAAGGACTCGGTCTTTGCAGACGGTTCGCGTCTCACGTCTCTTGCGCAACGGGATTTCGACGGGGATATCGGCGGAGCGACGCGGCCCAACTCACTGGGGATCACCGAAGACTACACGTTCGGCACCATATTCCTCGAGACGCCGAAGAACATGGGGGTCACCGATTTTCACTATTTCGTGGATCCCGGTCCGACCGACGATTCGTTTCTCTGGCCCATTATCACCAGTGATCCGACAAATCCGACCATCGCGGCCACAGCCGCGAACTATTTTCACGGAGCCAATCGCCGCATCGATGATGTGGCGCAGATCGTCACGAAGCAGGACCTTTCCTGGATCGTTTCTACCGGACCGTTCGACATGGCCCCCGGCGACACCGTGAAATTCACGCTCGCGGTGGCTGCGGGGGATGATGATGCGGACTACTATAGCAATGTCTGGCAGGCAAAACAGCTGTTTGACGCGACGTTTAACGGTCCGACCGCCCCTCCCGCCCCCGGCTCTCCGCGGTTCCCGCGGAGGGGCGCGTGACGCTCTACTGGGATGATGCACCGGAGACGGCCACCGACCCCGCAACGGGCGAACAGGATTTTGAAGGATACAAAATCTACCGCAGTGAAGACGGCGGCATAACGTGGGGAACGGTGACCACCGACGCACTGGGACGCACGTACGGCTACGTACCCGTGGCGCAATTTGACCTTGTGAACAACATCAAGGGACCCGATCCGAAAAACCCGCTCATGTGGCTGGGAACGGACAGCGGTCTGCAGCACAGCTGGGTGGACAGCAATGTGGTGGACGGCATCGCCTATTCGTACACAATCGTTTCCTACGACAGGGGGACCTCAAGCTGTATGCGCTCGAGACGACGCGCGGCGACGGCCCGCAGGTGAAGAACTTTGTGACCACAACGCCATTGCCCGTTGCCTGCCGGGCGTACACCCGCGCCGCCTGCAGGCGCTGAGCAAAATTGCGGGAACGGGAAAGGGAGATGTCCGGATCGAGGTGATTGACGAACAGATGCTCAAGACCGTACCCTACCGGATAACCTTCACTGGCACACCCGCACAAACTTTCAGCGTAACGCGAATGGATCAGACGCCGGCGACGGTCTATCTCAACAAACCGGTGAATACCGGAGATCTTGCCGTTGCTGACGGATTCCGCGTCAGCGTGACGTCCGGGGACCGGATCGGGGGCATTGCAGCGATCACCGATCAGAACCGGGCGGAATGTCAGCGGCTCCGCGAACCTGAGCGCGGACAGTTCCTGGTACGTCACGTACACGGAGAATGCGCAGGCGGACACCCTGGCCCGCAGCGCCGACTATGAGATCCGCTTTTCCACGACGCTCACCGTGGCGTACTCCTGGGGGGTGGCCGGGTTCCGTGGCGAAATACAGCGTACCCTTCTCGGTATGGAACATTACCACGAGCACCCAGATGGCCTTCGAGTTCCGGGATCTGAACGTCAACGACACATGGGAGGAAGGCGAAGCCATCTACGTGACCCGTGCCCCCTATCCGGCCACCCCGCCGGCCATGGGTTCTCCCAACCCGGCCACAAACATCAAGGAATTTGCCTACCAGATGCTGATCAACAACGCGCCGAAGGACACACTGCGGCGCCCTCCCACCACGGGCACCGTGATCAAGATCGTCAGTCACAATGCCCTGACCTCCGGCGACCGGTACGAATTCAGCTTCACGCCGGCCACCTTCGATGCCGCGGCCGTTGGATCTGAGCCAGGTGCGGGTTGTTCCGAATCCGTATATGGTGACCTCGAAATACGAGATCGATGCAGAATGTCCGGCAGATCCGCTTCATGTATCTCCCGCCGGAGTGCACGATTAGCGTGTATACCGTGGCAGGCACGCTCGTGAAGACCCTTCAACACAAAGTACAACGTCGGGTCCCTCAGCTGGAACCTCGTCAGCGACTGGAGTCAGGCGCTCGCGTTCGGCGTCTACATCTACGTCGTTGAAGACCCCCAGGGAAACCGTCATATCGGCAAATTTGCGCTGATCAAATAACCTATGAAAACGACCCTGACAGTGTTGATCGCATTCGTCCTCGCGCTCCCGTCCGTGCACGCGCAGGACAACAACAAGGCCGGCACGACGGCCGCACAATTCCTCAAGATCGGCATCGGTGCACGGTCCGTGGGGATGGGCGGCGCCGTGGTGGGTCTCACCAATGATGCCAGTGCCATGTACTGGAATCCTTCCGGACTCACCGGTGTGCGGAGCATGACCATTCTTGCCACACACACCAACTGGTTTGCGGACATCACGCACCAGTACTTCGGTGTCGTCTTTCCCGTCGGTGATGATCACCGGCTGGGCATAAACGCGACACTCCTGAACCTGGGTGAGATGGAGGTGACGACGGAAGAGCAGCCCCGTGGAACAGGTGATTTCTTCAAAGCCACCGACGTTGCCGTCGGATTGAGCTACGCGGCGCGTCTGGTGGAGTTCTTCTCCTTCGGTGCCACGGTCAAGTACATCACACAGAACATTGCGAACGAATCCGCTTCCGGGGTGGGCTTCGATCTGGGAACGACGCTCCACACCGGGTACAAGGGCATCACGATCGGTATGGCCTTCACCAATTTTGGCACGACCATGAAACTTGAAGGGCGTGATCTCCACCGCACGTATGATCCGAGTCCGGACAACGCGGCGAATACCGGCGTGTCCAGCTACCTGGGAACGGAATCGTGGGATCTGCCCGTGAACTTTCGTGTCGGCATCGGCTGGGAGCTCGTCGGCACGGCCGAGGCACTCCTCACCGATGATATGAACACGGTACGCCTGGGCATTGATGCGAATCATCCCAACGACGGGCCGGAGAATGCGGTTGTGGGAATCGAATACATGTGGGAACGGCTCGTTGCCCTCCGGGGGGGGTACCACTTCAATGACGACGTGCGCACCTGGACGGCCGGGGCGGGTGTACGCTGGCAATCCCCGCAGTCCTTCATGATCGGTGTCGACTATGCCTACGGCGATCTGAAATCCCTCGGACCGATCCATGTGTTCACGATCGTGATCGGGCTCTGATGGTGCATTCGAGAGGGAGGGGGCGACTGACGCTGGCCGCGAGTGCCGGCGTGCTTCTGCTGGCTGCCGTATCATGTGCCTCCGGGGCGGATGATAGGGATGGCGCCGGCGCGGGGGCGGGACGATTCGGCAGCAGCGGCTATGTCGAGTACCAGCCCGGCACGATGCCCCTGATCATCACGATACCCCATGGGGGCACGCGTGAACCTGCGGGTATGCCCGACCGGATTTCCGCCACGCAGGCCCGATATGACACCAACTCCCTGGAACTGGGCAGAGCCCTCTCAGAGGCGATACGGCACCGGACCGGCAGCACTCCCCACGTGATCATCACCCACGTTCATCGCAAGAAACTCGATACAAACAGGGATCTGTTCGAGGCGGCGCAGGAAGACACCGTCGCTATCCGCATGTGGGAGGAATTCCACGGTTTCATCGAAGAGGCAAAACGCGACGTGGAGGGAAGATTTGGCGGTGGTCTGCTGATTGACCTCCACGGCCACAGGCATCACAAAGCGCGGGTTGAACTGGGCTATCTCCTCATGCAGAAGGAACTGAACATGCCGGACGATTCACTCAATGTTCCACTCTATCTCCAGTCCACGAGTGTCCGTGCACTTGCCGGGCAGGCGGGGAAAGGGCTTGCGGAGATCATTCGCGGGCGCCGGAGTCTCGGAACGCTGCTCACGGAGCGCGGCTACCCCGCCGTGCCCGGCCAGCGCCACCCCGGCCCTGGGCCCGATCCGTATTTCTCCGGCGGATATACAACCGAGCAACATGGCTCGGCGATGGGCGGCACGATCAGCGCGATTCAGATGGAAACGCCCTGGCACGGGGTACGGGATACCGGGGCGCACCGGAATGCCTTTGCACGTGCTGCAGCGGAAGCACTGGCCGAATTCTTTAAAACCTGGTTTCCCGGGGGGAGGTCGACACCGTGAAACGTGGATCGGTTCTTGCGCTTGTTCTTGCCGTTGTCTCTATGGCCTCCGCAGGCGTCAACGATACGGTATATGTTCCCGGGCAGACATACTTCGGGCGCAACCAGTACATCGAATATTATGCCGGTGATCTCCCCATCATCGTTTCCGCCCCGCACGGCGGGCATGAAGTGCCCGCGGAAATTCCCGACCGGACCTGGGGAGATCTGACGTACGACACCAACACGCAGGAGTTGGTGCGCGCGTTCGTCTCGGCAATGGTGGCGCGCACAGGCCGGCATCCGCACGTCATCCTCAACCGCCTGCACCGGAAGAAGCTGGACGCCAACCGCGACGTGCTCGAAGCTGCGCAGGGCAATGTGTTCGCGATCCAGGCCTGGCAGGAGTTTCACGGGTACCTTGATGCCGCGAAACGTGCCATTGCCGCCTCGGCTGGAAAGGGGTTGTATATCGACCTCCACGGTCACGGTCATACGATCCAGCGTCTGGAACTGGGCTATCTGCTCTCCGCCGGCGAATTGGCGTTACCGGACGACTCTCTGAACGCACCGGCGATCGCCGGCAGCAGCAGCGTCCGGAATCTTGTCCGGAACGGAGGGATATCGTTGTCCGGGCTCCTGCATGGTCCCCGTTCGCTCGGCACCTTTCTTGTAAACCGGAGCTACGCGGCCGTTCCGGGCTCCATGCAGGTGGCTCCCGGCAGTGCACCCTACTTCACGGGCGGGTACAACACCGCGCGCCACGGTTCGCAGTCCGGCGGCACCATCGATGCAATCCAGATAGAATGTAACATGACCGGCGTGCGCGACACGGAATCGAACTACCGGAGATTCGCCGGGGTTCTGGCGTCAGTACTTGACGATTTCACACAGGTGCACTACTTCGGGCGCGCAATCCCCGTTGCGCAAATGATCATCAATGAGGTGATGTTCGATATTCCCGTGGATGATTCATCCACGGTGGCCATCGAGGGGGATGCCAACGGCGATGGTGTGCGGAGCGTCAGGGGAGATGAGTTTGTGGAGCTGTTCAACGCCGGCACCGGCACGTTGAATATCGGCGGGTATCAGATACTCGAACGAAACATGTGGCCGGTGTTCACGTTCCCGGAAAACACCGAAGTTCCGGCGAAGACGTATATCGCGGTATTCGGAGGCGTGGGCCCCGGAGGGTTTGGTCCGGGATTTCCCGCCGGGGTCCGGCTCTTTGCGGCGCGACCCGGACAGGCGGATTCGGGATTCTACTATTCGTCGAGCAAAACCAACCTGTTGAGCAGCAGTGACAACGTCGTACTCTACAACCCACCGGTTAATGAGGTGCTGGACGAACTCTGCTGGGGTGCAGCCACACCGCGCACGGTGCAGGGAAAGAAACTCTGTGCCCCGAACACGTGGAATGGTGACAGTATCGCGGGTCCCATTGCACAGTCCGTGACAAGGAATCCCGATGTCACCGGGCTCTGGGCCCGGCACCTGAATACCGGCAGCCCGGTGCTGGCATACTCGCCCGGTGTTGCACGTGTCCCGTTGACGCACGCGGGAAATGCCGCAGGCTTGCCGGCCAGCGTCACTCTGGGACAGAATTATCCCAACCCGTTCAATCCCGAGACGGTGATTCCGTTTGCCCTCGCCGAGCGGTCGCACGTTGAGCTTGTGGTGTTTGACATTCTCGGGCGTTCCGTGGTTACGCTGCTCGATCAGGATCTTCCTCCGGGAAACTACACAGCGCGCCTTGAGGCCGGGCAGACGGTCCGGCTGGGTTCGGGTGTGTACTACTATCGCCTCCTTGCGGGAAGCCGGGTAATGACGCGATCATGTACACTCCTCCGATGAGCAGACGAGCTCAAACGGGCAGAGGTTTTCATACGAGCGGACGTTCTCCGATGCACACGCACGGAAATAGATCATTCCTCTTCTGGATCATCATGATGACTTCCACGATTTCTCCGGCGATGTCGCAACACCATGCTGCAGAGGCTGTTGCCCGCCTTGCCGAACGTGACTCGATTACGGTGCTGGTGACCGATTCAGGATTGGGGGGGCTTTCGGTGTGTGCGGATCTGGATCAGAAGGCCCGGGCTACGGGAAGATACCGTGTGCTGAACATCATTTTCTGTAATGCCCTTCCGGAGGCAAGCCAGGGGTACAACAGGATGCCATCGGTCGAGCGGAAGATTCGTGTTTTCGATGATGCTCTCGCGGGTATGGCCCGCTGGTATGCACCGGATGCCATTCTGGTCGCCTGTAACACACTGTCGGTCTTGATTCCCCGCACCGCATTCGTGCAATCGTCCCCCGCGCCGGTGCTGGGCATCGTGGAGATGGGTGTAGATGCCATGGCCGCGAAGTTACTGGCGGATAGCACCTCAACCGGTATCATATTCGGCACCGAAACAACCATTGCCGCCGGGACCCACCGTGACCTTCTGCTTGCCAGGGGGATCGGACCGGACCGGATCGTCACACAGGCGTGTCCGGATCTCGCCGGGGAGATCGAAGCCGATGCCCGGAGTGAAACGGTGTCAACGGCGATCGATCTTTTTGCCGGCGAGGCGATGGGGAGTGTACGCCGGAAGGGCGAGTCCGCTTGTGGCGGGTCTCTGTTGCACTCACTACGGGTATTGCGGAGAAATGTTCGGTGCCTCCTTGCGGAGTGAAGGGGCGGCGGATGTGGTCGTGGTGAACCCGAACATCCGGATGAGCGACGTGCTTTTTCCCGCCGGTGCGGCCCGGGTGCACACCTCTCCGCAGATCACCGTGCGCGTCGTTTCCCGTGCGGTGATTACTCCGGCGGAGCAGGCTTCTATCGGCAGGCTTCTGGAGCCGGTGTCGCAGGCGACGGCCGCGGCTCTGCGTGCGTATGAACTGAAGCGCGATCTGTTTCCCTATCAGCCCTGAAATCCGCGATGCGTTTCGCTCTCGAACGTGATGTTATCCGTCCGGGTCTCACCAGCCCCGCAGGAGTTCACCTGCGGGGAATACGGTCATCTGCACCTGTAACACGATGCCTCATGAACTGATCATACTTCTCGTCATGCTGGCGGTGTTTGCCGCCGGCGTGTTCTGGTGGAAGCTTCCCGCCGGGCTGGCGCTTGCACTATCCTCGATTGCCGGTGCGCTCACCGCCGGCGAGGGTTTTCCCGTGCGGCATTTCGTGGAAGGGACCTTCGGGTATCTCGACGCCGTCGTTATCATTGCCACAGCCATGATCTTCATGAAGGCGATAGAAGCCAGCGGAGCGCTGGGGACAATCAGCTATGCCATGATGCGTTCACTCCACCGGCTGCCGACGTTGTTGATGATCTTTGTGACCTTCTTCGTGATGTTTCCGGGCATGCTCACCGGCCTCTCGTCCGCCTGTATTCTTACCACGGGGGCGCTGGTGGCGCCCGCCCTTCTGGCGATGGGTATCCCTGCGGTGGCGGTCGGCTCGCTTATCGCCATGGCCGCCGTGTATGGTATGATCGCGCCTCCCATCAACATCCCCGTCATGATCATCGGCGGGGGTGTGGACATGCCGTACATCGGATTCGAGGTCCCCCTGCTCGTGGCGACTGTGCCGCTGGCAATGCTCACCGCCGTCTACTTCAGGGTCCGGTATGTGCGCACAATCGACATTGCGGGCGTTCTGGCACAGCTGCCGCCCTCGATGTACGGCCGCCACGGGCTCAAGCTGTTCCTGCCTCTGGCGGTTGTGGTAGGACTGATGATCGCCATCCGTGTCGTCCCGCAGTGGATTCCTGACATCGGTGCGCCCCTGATCTTCGTCCTCGGTTCCCTGGCAGCAGTCGGAACGGGCGAACCGATCCATCTGTACCGGCTCTCGCGGACGGCCATTCGAGAAGCCCTTCCCATTATGACGATTCTTGTCGGTGTCGGCATGTTCGTGCAGATCATGACCCTCACCGGTGTGCGCGGGTATATTGCGGTGAGCGCTCTGGAGTTGCCTACGGCTCTGCTGTATCTCGGGATTGCCCTGATCATGCCGGCGTTCGGATCGGCGTACGCCGCCGCGTCGGTCCTCGGCGTACCACTGGTCTATGTCTTTCTGGGAAGGAATGAAGTGGTGGTGACATCGGCGCTTTCGCTCATCGCCGGACTGGGCGATCTCATGCCGCCCCCCTCGCTGCTCTGTGTGTTTGCGGCGCAGCTCGTGGGAGAGAAGAACCACTTCCGCATTCTGAAAGAGAGCGCGCCGTTGATCATTGCGTCGCTGCTGGTCGGCATTCTTATGATCATGTACGCGGGTCAGCTCGGTTCCCTGATGCGGTATTAACGCCGCGGCAGGGGATGGTGACGAACAAGGAGTGCATGAAACAATGCTCCACTGGATGTACATAGCGATAGCCCTGGGAATCGCCGTTCTTGCGGGCATCGAGCTGTTTCAGGAGCGGCGCTGGCGGGAACAGGTGGCCCTGGCACTGGTTCTTATCCCGCTCGTGCTCCGTATCCTCCATATCAAGTGAAAGACATGAACGTGCCCATCCATCGTCTGCGCGCAGGCGTGCTCCTGGTGCTCGCGGCTGCGGCATGTCTGGTCGCCGGACGCGAATTTGTTGCCATGTGGCAGCCGGATGTCCTCCGTCCCTCCGGCGGTTTGACCCGGATGGGCAGGCTCAGCCAGTATTGCGCATCGCTGGGCGGTTCGCGTGCCGATGCGACAGTCTACGTGTATGAGAGCGGGGTCCCCGGTGCAACCATGCTTGTGCTCGGGGGCACGCATCCCAACGAACCGGCGGGCTTTCTGGCTGCCACGGTGCTCGTGGAAAACGTGGTGATGACAGCGGGCCGGCTGATCGTGATTCCCCAGGCGTGCGCGGATGGCTTCACCAGCACGGACCCTCTTGAAGGAGTCCCCGGGCATTTCTCGGTTCCCACACCGCACGGGAACCGGGTGTTCCGGTTCGGCGCACGCGCGGCCAATGTGGTGGACCAGTGGCCGGATCCTCTTGTCTACCTTCAGTATCCGTCGGGCCAGCAGCTGTCCGGTAACGAAACCCGCAACCTCAACCGTGCCTATCCGGGGCGGCCGGACGGCACGACAACGGAACGGACCGCCTATGCCATCATGCAGCTGATCGAAAAGGAACGTGTGACCCTTGCCGTGGATCTGCATGAAGCGGCGCCGGAGATTCCGATCATCAACGCCCTGATCACCCATGATAAAGGGCGGGAGATCGCCGCCGGTGCGGTGCTGAACCTGGAGATCGAGGGACTCCAGTACGCCCTGGAGCTTTCGCCGCCTAATTTCCGCGGACTCAGCCACCGCGAATGGGGTGACCGGACGGAGGCGATCCCGTTCCTGATGGAAACCAGCAATCCCATACAGGGAAGATTGCGCGGAAGAACCTCCGAGGAACTCATTCTCAAGGGGGAGGATGCATTGTATCTCAAGGCGGCCCGGCTTGGCACGGTCCGGATAACGTACGATGACGCCGGCGAACCTCTGGCGCGCCGGGTGGGACGCCATTTGCAGGGGCTGCACGCAATCATCGAATCGTTCCGCGAGCAACATCCTGAATCGCCGTTCACATGCACGGGTATGCCGGGCTATGCCGAGCTGCTGGAGCGCGGTGTCGGGGCATATCTCCGATAACCCCATCAACGATTTCATTCACAAAGACTCCTCCGGAGAACATCATGAAAACAGTACGTGTTGGCCTGTGCATCGGCTTTCTCCTGGCGGCCTGCCAGGTCGGCCACGCCCAGAAGGCGGTACGGTTTGAACAGCCGATCCTGATCACCTCTGCAGGTCAGAGCGCCGATGTCACGCTTGCAGGCAGTCTGTGCAAAAAGGTGAATCTCGACGCGAAGGCGGTGGCGCAGGCGGCCGTCGCGGATCTCAAAGGGGTCAAGACCCTGATTCTCGTTCCGGGTTTCAGCTCCAAAGGACTTGGCGCCGCCGGGACGAGCCGCGAGCAGGAAATGGAGCGCGTGAAGACAATCATCGAGGGGGCGAAGGAGAGGAAGATTCCGGTTCTGGTGCTGCACATCGGAGGAAAATCCCGGCGGGGCACACAGTCCGACGATTTCAACCGTATCGCCGCGGAAGCCGCCCGTCATCTGATGGTGGTCAAGCAGGGTGATGAGGACGGTTTCTTTACGAAAATTGCGGGCGAAAAGAATATCCGCATTGATGTGGTGGACAAGATTGCGAGTGTGATGACGCCGCTTGAAGCCGCATTCAAGTAGCGCCGGCCTTATGCGGCCCAGGGAGACGACGGCATGAATCAGACGAAGCGGTTTCGCCCGGGAGTACCGGTGATTGCAGGTTTGTTGCTGGTCATCGTTGCCCTGGGCGGGGCACAGCCTCTCAGTCAGAGCACACGCGACCAATCCGCGATCGGAAGGCAGGGCATGGCGGCAACGGCACACCCGCTGGCTTCCCTGGCCGCCGTGGCGATGATGCAAAAAGGCGGGAATGCCGTGGATGCAGCCGTTGCGGCTGCCTTCGCCATCGGGGTGGTTGAACCGGATGGTTCCGGCCTGGGGGGCGGCGGCGGCATGCTGGTCTATCTGGCCAGGGAGCGCCGTTCGATCTACATCAATTACTACCCGTGCGCATCCTCGGCGGCGGGCGGTGTCGGATTCAACAGCCGGACAGATGCGCAAACGGCGAAGGCCATTCTTGTCCCGGGAACCGTGGCAGGGCTCGTCCTGGCGCTTGAGAAGTACGGCACCCTGCCGCTGCCGACGGTGATTGCTCCCGCCATCCGGTACGCCGAAGAGGGTTTTCCCATCGATGAAACGCTGGCGAAGATCATTCTCGACAATGTTCCGCTTGTGCAGAGGGATTCGGCCACGGCCGCCGTGTACCTGCGCGACGGTTTTCCCCCGATGGAGGGGGACACACTCCGTCAACCGGAGCTCGCCGCCACCCTTCGTGCGGTTGCCATCGAAGGGAGGGCGGGTTTCTACGACGGTCCGGTTGCAGCCAGGATCGTGCGCGGCGTGAATAACGCGGGCGGAACGATAACGCTCGACGATCTGCGATCCTTCAAAGCCGAAGTGCGGGAACCGCTCCGGGGGACCTACCGTGACTGCGAGGTGTTGACGGCTCCGCCGCCGCATTCCGGCGCATTGGTACTGGAGGCGTTGAACATGCTCGAGAACGAGGACGTACGTTCGCTGGGGCATTATGCAACGTCCGCGGAAGCCATGCACCTGATCGCAGAAACGCTGCGCAGAGTGTATGCCGATCGTACGGCGTTTCTCGCGGACCCGCGTTTCGAGGTCGTACCGGTGTTCGGGCTGGTTTCCAAGGAGTACGCCCATACACGGTATCTGAGCATCAACCCGGACGCGGCCGAGCCCCGTGAATACCGGAAGACCCCGGCAGGTAACCCCGCCCCGTTTGATGCGGTGCCCGCGAACGCCTGTACCACCGGTATTGCCGTGCCTCAAGAAGAAGGGCACAGACAGAAAGACCACGACGGCCTTCCCGCGGAAACCGGACACGAGGGTGGTGGGCATACCACCCATCTCGGCGTCATGGACCGGGACGGCAACGTCGTGTCGCTGACCCAAACACTCGGGACGTTTTTCGGATCAGGAGTGACCGCCGCGGGGGTCCTGCTGAATAACGCGATGTCCAACTTTTCCACGACGTCTGCAGTCAATGCGGTCGGGCCGGGCAAGCAGCCCCGGAGTTCGATCTCGCCGACCATCCTCCTGAAGGACGGCGAGCCGTACATGTCCGTGGGATCGCCGGGGGCGACCCGCATTATCGCAACCGTGGTTCAACTGATTGTGAATGTTGTCGAATACCGTATGTCCGCGCAGGAGGCCAACAGCGCACCCCGGTTCCTCTGTCAGAAAGCGGATGACTACCTTCACCTGGAATCGCGCATCTCTCCCGGCGTGCAGCAGGCATTGACGCAAAAGGGCCATACGCTGCGCGTGTATGGCGACTACGATCTTTTCTTTGGAGGAGCCCAGCTGATTCTGTTCGACCGGGTGACCGGAACATTCTCCGGGTCCGCTGATCCCCGCCGCGGTGGAATGGCCGTGGGGTACTGACAGGAGTGCGCCCGAACCCTTTGTGGCGCATGTGAAACCATGCCGATAATCGTCACCCTCACCGTCGTCGTGCTCGCGGGACTCTCCCTGGAGGCGATCCTTGTCCGCTTCTGCCGGCGGAGCATCCCCGTCCGGATTCACGTTAACGGCACCAGGGGAAAATCAAGTGTCACGCGGTACATCGCCGCCGCCCTGCGTGCCGAGGGGCGGTGCACACTCGCCAAGATTACGGGTATCCGGCCTACGCTGATCCTCCCTGACGGCCGTGAGAAGATCCTGCGCCGGCGCGGACCCGCCCGCATGCAGGAGCAGGTGCGCCTGCTCTTCCGCGCACGTCGCCTCCGGTGTGACGCGATCGTTCTGGAGTGCATGTCCATCGCCCCCCTGCTGCAGGCGCGCGAGACCGGGACCATTCGTCCCACCCTTTCCGTCCTCACGAATATCCGGGACGATCACCGGGAGGAACTGGGAGCGTCGGATGCCGAACGCTCCGCCGCCCTGTGCATGTCCATTCCGTCCGGCGCAACGCTGGTTTCGCTTGCCCTCCCGCAGCGCAGTGCCGTCGAAGAGCATGCCCGCGGACGGGGAACGCGGGTGATCCACCCGCCGGCGGATATCCTGCCCTGTGCACCGGTATTGCCGGCACATGTCCATCCGGAGAACGTGAAGCTCGCCCTGACTGTCTGTCGTGAGTTGGGGCTGGATCCTGAGCGGACCCGGGCGGCCGTTCTGGCGGAAGCGGAACGCGGTGACTCACCGCTGATCACCATCCCGCTCGCCCGGAGCACACTCCGGTTCCTCGACGGGTTTGCCGTGAATGACGTTCCCTCTGCGGAGGAATTCCTCGCACGGTGGCACGACGCGCTCGGCGGTTGGGATACACTTGGTATCGTTCTCAATACCCGTGCGGACCGCCCCCTCCGGTCAATGCTCTTTGCGCGATGGTGCGCCTCCCGCGCCGGTGTGCGGGATGTGGTGCTTACGGGCACCCATGTGCCCGCAACGCGCCACGCGCTCATCTCGTCCGGCTTTGAACCGGCGCGGGTACATTGCTGGAAACACCGGCATGTGCGGAATCCCGTGCCCGCACTGGAGGAAATTCTCACGTCCCCGGGCACTCTTGTCGCGGGCTTCGGAAACATCGCGGGGGATGGCTTCACTATTCTGCGGGGTTTGCGCACATGGTCGTAGAGGCATTGTTCATCGGCCTGGTCGTCGGCTTTCTCTATTATGAGCTGGTAGGTCTCTCTCCGGGCGGGGTCATTGCTCCGGGATATCTTGCGCTCTTCACCGCCGAACCCTTCAGGATTCTCTCCACGCTTCTCGTTGCGGCCGTCGTCTGGGGGATCATTGAACTCCTCAGTCCGCGGCTGATCCTCTACGGCCGCCGCCGGCTTCTTCTCGCCCTCCTTCTGGGGTTCAGCTGCAAACTTGCACTGGAAGCGTGGATACAACCGGCGGCCGGAACCACCGTGGATCTTCAGTCGATCGGCTACATGATACCCGGTTTGATCGCCAATGAGATGTCGCGTCAGAAGCCCTTACCGACCCTGTTCAGCCTGACGGCGGTGACCGCGGTGGTGGCAATGATCCTCCTGCTCCGGTGACCCTGACCATGCGACAGCTGGGCCGGAACCACCGGCTTGCACTGCTTGCGCTGACTTCTCTCCTTGCGCTGTTCTGCACACGGAGGTATGCCCTCGAGGAGCGGGAACGCGCCGATGCGCCCGCCATGCGGCAGGCGGAAGATCTGGCCGCGCGCTGGTTCATGCTCGTGGCCGAAGGGAAAATCCGCAATCAGGTGCCGGCGGAAGTTGCTTCCGCGATCCCTCACGCCGGGATGCTCGGCAACGGGTGGTCGGAGATCACCACGACGCCGGGCTCACTGGAAGCCAAGCGTACCGCGGCGAACCCGCGATGGGCCGCATTGATGGTCCGTTTGCTCCACGACGCGGGTGTGGATTCGACCCAAACCGTCGGCGTCACTCTCTCCGGCTCATTTCCTTCGCTTGCGGTGTGCACACTTGCAGCCCTGCAGACGATCGGTGCGCGGGCCGTCGTGGTCGCCTCGCTCGGAGCTTCCTCCTATGGCGCGAACCAGCCCGGTGCGACGTGGCTGGATATGGAGGAATGGCTCCTCCGTCAGGGCGGACTGCGCTATCGGACCATGCTCCTGACTCCCGGGGCTGAAGGGGATAGCGGTGCAGGAATGCCCGAAGAGGGAATTCCCCTGCTGAAACAGACCGCGGTGCGTTACGGGAGAGCTCTGGTGTTTCCTTCCGGCTATGCAGATGCTCTCCGCCGCAAAATGGAATTGTTCACCCGGAACGGGATAACCCTCCTGGTGAATGTCGGCGGCAGCCAGACCAGTCTCGGGACCTGCCGCCACGCAGCAACACTTCCGAACGGATTTCACACGACCATTCCTCCCTGTCCCGACACCGGCCGCGGCATCATCGAACGGCTGGCCGGACAGGGTGTTCCGTTCATCCATCTCCTTCACGTCAACAACCTGGCGGCCCGCTACGGGCTCCCGCTCTCTCCCGGCATAGAGGATCCCGCCGCCGGGCAAACCGTCTTCATGGAGCGTGTTGTGCACCGGGCGGTGATTCTGGCGCTTCTGGCCGCGGTCTTCGGGAGTGCGTTCCTGGTCCGCCGTTCCTTGCATTTCTCTCCGGGCGCTTGTATATTCTTGCGCCCTTGACACGAACGGGGGCGGGTCCCATTCTTTTTCGTTACATCCCTGACACCGCATGGAGGTTCCCATGCTCTGGAAATACCACCTCCCCGCACCTCTTCCCGGACCGCACGAGCGCACTGCCCTGGAGGATATCTTCCTTGTTCCCGAGGATGGGAGCAGCGGCCGTGAATCCTACTGGTTCACTCTCGAAGCGCTTCAATCGTTCACCGGCGGCACACGCGAAGAAAAGCTGGTGCGTCTCGGCGATGATGACTATGTTATCAGCGACCATATGGATATGCTTGTCCGCCGGGAGGATTTTGACCGCGCGGAACTGCTCGAATGGACGAAAACCTTTCTGCGGATGCGGTTCGGTGACGCCAACCCCGTTCTGGCGGAAGCCAGCGGTGACGAGGTGGCACGCTGCGTCCCGACGACGAACGAGATCGATGTCAAACAGCGGTCTCCACGAAGGGTGAAGCTGGTTTTCGTCCATCACAAAACGGGGCTTCCTTCGTTCCTTCCCGAGGAGGTTCTTGCCGGCGATCCGCGCGCCGACGTGCGCACGCTCTTGCTGGCGGATGATCCCGCCCAGAATCCTCCTGCAAAACTCTTCGAATGGGCCGACCTGGTCATGGTGATGGACAAACGCATGCGTCAGATCACGCAGAAGCGTCTGAAAGTGCTGGGTGTGAAGAAGAGGATCATCTGCCTGCATCTTCCTGAACACCACGATGCCCATGATCCGCACTATCTCACGTTGTTCAGAGAACGGATCGGGGTCTATCTGGAAAAACTCGGCTGGGTGACGCCGTGACATCGGGCAAGGACGACAGGGAGTATGCAACCCTCCGTGACCGGGCCGACCCGCTCGCGGGTTTCCGTGGACGCTTCCACATCCCGTTGACGGAACCGGGACGCGAGAAGATATATTTCTGCGGCAATTCTCTGGGGCTCCAGCCAAAGACCGCGCGGAGCGCCGTGGAAGGCATCCTGCGCGACTGGGAAGAACGGGCGGTGGATGCGCATTTTCGGGGGGCCGAGCCGTGGCTCACCTACCATGAAACCGCGAATGCCATGATGGCGGAGATGGTGGGCGCTCTTCCCGGCGAGGTGGTGTTGATGAACGCGCTGACCGTGAATCTCCACCTGCTGCTGATCTCCCTGTACCGTCCGGCCGGAGACCGATCAGGCATTGCCGTCGAGGCGGGACCGTTCCCGTCGGATCTGCATGCGTTGCAGTCGCACCTCACACTTCACGGTGTCGACCCCCGCCAGGGGCTGATCACGATCACGCCGCGGCCGGGAGAGTCGATTCTCCGGACGGAGGATGTGATCTCCTTTCTCAAGCAGGAGGGGGAACGTGTCGCCCTGCTCCTGCTCGGAGGAGTGAATTTCATTTCGGGGCAGTTTTTCGAAATCGCTCCGATGGTCCGTGCGGCTCACGCCTCCGGGATTCTTGTGGGACTCGATCTTGCCCATGCCGTGGGAAATGTACCCCTGCATCTCCACGACTGGGACGTCGACTTTGCCGTCTGGTGCTCGTACAAATACCTGAATGCCGGCCCGGGGTCGCCCGGGGGATGTTTTATCCACGAGCGTTTTCGGGACCGGCCGGATATTCCCCGTCTCGCGGGGTGGTGGGGGGAACCCCCGGACCGGCGGTTCCGCATGCAGAGCGAGTTTTTTCCCGCTCCCGGGGCCAGGGGATGGCAGGTGAGCAATCCCTCTCTTCTCGCGCTTGCACCGCTGCGTGCATCTCTTGAGCTGTTCCGCGAAGCCGGCCCGGACCGGTTGCACAGAAAGAGCCGGGAGTTGACGGCGTATCTCTATGACTTGCTCTCACCGCTTGATCCCGCGCTGGTGGAGTGTGTGACTCCCCGGGATCCCGGGCAGCGCGGTGCCCAGCTGACATATCGCGTACAGAGAAACGGGAGGGCGGTCTTTGAGGGACTGCTCGCCGCGGGCGTCGTATGCGATTGGCGGGAACCCGGGGTCATCCGCCTCGCCCCGGTCCCTCTCTATAATACGTTCGAAGAAGTCCATGCGTGTGCGCGGGCATTCGAGGCGATACTCCGGATGAATGCATGAGCGAGATCCCCTACGTTGGCGAGATGTGCGCGCTGTTGACGGCCGCTTTCTGGTCGTGCAGTTCGCTGGTTTTCTCTGCGGCCAGTGCCCGCGCGGGATCCGTGCTTGTCAACATTACCAGGCTATTTCTCGCACTCATCTACCTGATTGTCCTCCTCCTCGTGTTCCGCATTGATCCGTACGTCACATCCACGCAGGCCACCAACCTGGCCGTGAGCGGAGTAATCGGGCTGGCGATCGGTGATTCCTTTCTGTTTCGCGCATACAGGCAGATCGGTCCACGTGTCAGCATGCTGGTGATGTCCATCGCGCCCGCCATTGCTGCAGTCCTGGCCTTCATTCTCCTGGGTGAACGGCTGTCATTGCTGGGTGTGCTCGGCATCGTCGTGACGATCACCGGTGTGGGCATTGTCGTGAACGAACGCCGTTTGGGACCGGCGAGCGCAGGTCCCGGACTGACTACCGGGGTGTTCTCCGCCGGTGTGGCTGCGGTCTGTCAGGGAGTGGGGCTCATTTTCGCCAAGATGGCGTTCATGGAAGGCCCGATCAACGGATTCGCCGCCGCAACCGTCCGCATCGTCTCTTCGCTCATCGTTCTGCTGCCGGTGGTCCTTTTCCTGGGGAGGCTGTCGCATCCGTTCAGGGTCTTTGCACGCGATCGGGGGGCGTTTGGATTGACGGCCCTGGGTTCAGTTCTCGGGCCATTTCTTGGCATATCCTTCAGTCTCATGGCGGTGGCATTCACGCAGGTAGGAGTGGCGGCGACACTCATGGCCACAGTACCCATTCTTATGCTTCCTCTGATGCGCTATCTCTACAAAGAGCGTCTATCCTGGAAAGCCATCGGAGGAGCGTTTATTGCTGTTGGAGGTGTGGCCATGTTGTTTCTCCATTAGGAGGCCGTCCGGTCAAGAAGTTGTGACAGGTTGGAAGCTACTGAAGCGTCATCGAAGGTCCGCAGTTGTCGAAACCGACTGCTGTAGGCTTTCGCTTGTGGAATTCCTGCGACATGCACACCATCAGACAGCGGAACGGCGAAAGAGAGCAGGGAGTAATACGGGGAGCGGTGCATGCGGCCCGGGGAGTACACGGGGTTGGATCGTTTGACCAGGGGGTTCTTCCAAAACCGTCCGTCGACAGGCTGAGGTACAGAATGTCATTACAGGGCAGGCTCATTTGCAGAACCACCGGAGAAGAGTACCCTCTCGAGTCGCCGGTCTGGAGAAGTGCATCCGGCGGGCTGCTCGATCTGGATTTCACTCCGGTCTTTGAACCCCAGTTTGTTGCCGGCAGAAAACCCTCGCTCTGGCGATACCGTGAAGCGCTTCCGATCCCACCGGAAGCCACACCCATAACATTCCAGGAGGGGTTCACTCCGTTGCTGGAACTGAACCTCGACGGGCACCAGGTACGGATAAAACAGGATCACCTCTTTCCTTCCGGGTCCTACAAAGACCGGGGCGCAGCGGTCATGGTCAGCATGATTGCGCATCTGGGCATCCGTCGCGTCGTTGAAGATTCATCGGGCAATGCGGGATGCGCTGTGGCGGCGTATTGTGCACGGGCCGGGATCCAGTGCGACATTTACATTCCGGCAGCGACCTCTTCCGGAAAACTCCTCCAGATGGAAGCCTACGGTGCGGTTGTTCACCGCGTCCAGGGGAGCCGTGAAGATACTGCGGCCGCGGCAGTTGCAGCTGCGGAAGGCGCGTATTATGCCAGCCATTCGTGGAACCCCTTCTTCTTTCAGGGTACCAAAACCTTCGCCTATGAAGTTGTAGAACAGCTCGGCTGGCGGGCTCCGGATACCGTCGTTTTACCGGCCGGCAACGGCACGTTGTTGCTCGGCGCGCACATCGGTTTCAGGGAGTTGCACGCGTGCGGGCTGATCGACCGTTTGCCGCGGCTTATCGCTGTCCAGTCCTCCGCCTGTGCCCCCATCTATCGGGCATTTCTTGCCGGTGATTCTCAGGTGTCTCCGGTCCATCCCGGTGCGACGATTGCAGAAGGAATTGCGATTGCGGCGCCCGTGCGCGGGTCACAGATACTGGAATGCGTACGACAGACGGGAGGAAGCGTGGTGGCGGTCTCCGACGAAGAAGTTGCGGGGGCGGCCCGGATGATGGGATTGTGCGGGTTCTACCTCGAACCAACTTCAGCGGCGACGATCGCCGGTCTCCGGCGATGGCTTCCCGGAGTCGATCCACACGAGACCGTTGTGTCGGTTTTTACCGGGCATGGTCTGAAGAGTTCGAAGGTGGTCGGTCGCTAGAGGAGCTACTGCTGCATAGAGCCATCTCCGCATCGGGCCGCCCTGGCCGCCAAAGCGATGAGACCTGTGTGAGAGATGTGTCACGTGTGACACAGGTGACACAAGAACCGCACAAACCGATGTGTCCCAGGTCACAGCACTTCATTTCCGAACCCCTATCTTGATGAACACAGGGAAGTTTTCCACAGAACATGCGCCTCTTCGGGGGAGAATGGACCATTCCGACCTTTCTTGACAGGCAGGCGATTTCTTTGTATCTTTTCTTGCTAAATCTGCGAAATGCAGCATTTCCACTCGCTGGCACCTCGGTCGCCGAAGGGAAGGGATATCTTTTGCCTTTGAGGGGGATTCCATGGCTTTGGTGTTGATTTCTCATACCCGGGACGCACGGCCAAACAGTCTCTCGCCAGGCTGTAATGGGGGTTCCTTTCAGGGCATGCTTCCGGCGGCCTTCCCTTCCGTGCCTCCCATGTTTTCCGGTTTCCGTTTCCCCGGCGCCCGCACTTGTGGATTGCCCTGAACCATCGGATGAAGAGAGAGTGTAATATGAGAAAACTTTCAACCCTGGTGTTTGTCCTGGCCGTTTTCAGCATGCTCGGAGCTGGAGAGCTGCTGGGTCAGGCAACACGACTTGTCATTCGTGCGGGGACGGACTCGATAATCACCGTCGCCGCCGGGGCGAAGCAAAATCTCACGATTACGGCGAAGACGGCATCCGGTGCAACCGATATCACCTATGCCGGGGCCAAAACCCTGACCTTTTCCGGTGCAACCCCCTCCTCAAATCCGGTGACGCCGCCGACCGTAAGCAATTCCTCGGGAGCGGCAACGTCTTTTGGCAGCGCCACGACTCTGAACTTCGTTGCTGGTGTGGCCACGGTTACCGACAGCAGTAACGGCGTCATGCGACTCTACGATGCCGGGACGAGCGCGATCTCCGCGCAGCAGGGATCGCTTGTTTCTGCCGGCAATGACCGATTGACTGTGACAGTGAATCCGCTGGCCTTATCGAAATTCGAATGGACGCTCGTTTCCCCGCAGAGGAACGGTATTGCATTCACAGGGACAAACAGGCTGACGGCGGAGGATGCGTACGGAAACCCGGTGGCGTACAACGCCGCGTCGAATCCCGTAACGGTTACTTCAACATTCGGCGGCACGGTTTCCGGGCTGGGGTCGGGAAATAATAATGTGTTGAATCGCGCCGGGGATTTCAGCGGAGGGGTTGCGGATCTCACGGCCGATGGCATGACGTATACGGGGCTGGGGGGCACCGGGACGTTTACAGCGACGGGAGGCGGGAGTAACGGCACTTCGGGGAGTTTCCGGATTGTCGCCGGGCCCGCGACGCGTCTCGTGGTGCGGACGGCGGCCGGAGACTCGTCGGTGAACCTCACGGCCGGCGCGGCGCAGAATCTGAGAATCATCGCCAGAGACGCTTCGGGAAATACGGACACGACGTATGCGGGGAACAAGCCGCTTACGTTCAGCGGACCGGGTTCCTCACTCAGTCCGGTCACCGTGCCGACCGTCACGAACAACGCCGGTACCCAAACGCCTTTCGGCACGAGTACAACGCTGAACTTCGTGAACGGTGAAGCCTCCGTGAGTGGAAGCAACAACGGCGTGATGCGCCTCTACCGTGCACAGTCGGCGATCGTGTCCGTGACCGACGGCTCGCTGAGCAGCGGCGGGACAGACAGGCTGACGGTGAACGTTTCGGCTACAACTCTTGATAAGTTCGCCTGGGTCCTGGCATCACCGCAGGTGAGTGGTGTACCCTTCACGGGGGCGGACACGCTGAAGGCGCAGGATGACTGGGGGAACACCGTCACATCCTTCAACGCCGCAACGACCAATGTGACGGTAACAACGAGCCTGAGCGGAACCGTCAGCGGGCTTGGATCGCCGCCGGGAAATGTGCTGAACCAATCGTCGGATTTCTCCTCAGGGATCGCGATCCTGACGGGGAAAATGACCTACACGGGGACCTCGGGGGCGGGGACATTTACGGCGACGGGAGGAATAAAGAGCGGAACCTCGTCCAGTGTGACAGTAAACGCCGGTGCTGCGACCAGGTTTGTGCTCCGCACAGCCTCGGTCGGTGACTCGGTTATCAGTCTTCCTGCGGGTGTCGCCCAGGGACTCCGGATCACCGCCCTGGACGCATCGGGGAATGTTGCCACAGGGTACACTCCCCGCGGGGGGGCTGACCTTCAGCGGGGCTGCCGTGTCACCTGCTCCGGAGAGCAGGAATCCCACCGTCACGGATAACTCCGGCAGCCAGCGGAATTTCTCGACGAGCACGCTGATCACGTTCGTGAACGGCGTTGCCACGCCCAGCGGTTCAAGCAACGGTGTCATGCGTCTGTTCAAGACGGGGTCTGCAACCATCAGCGTCACCGACGGATCGATATCCACGAGCGGGACCAGCCAGCTTACGGCTACGGTGACGCCTGCAGGTCTGGGAAGATTCGCCGTCGGACTCACAAGCCCGCAGATCAACGGGGCATCATTCACGGGCGTCAATACGGTGACGGCCGTGGACAGTTTCGGAAATGACAAGACGAATTTCAGTGCCGCGACCAACAACGTCACCATTGCTCCGGTCGGGTTAAGCGGCACGGTGAGCGGGCTGGGGTCAGGCGGGAACAATGTGTTGAATCAGTCGGGGGATTTTGTCTCCGGCATCGCATCGGTCACGGGAAAGATGAAGTACACCGGGGCGATAGGCACCGGGACGTTCACGGCAACGTCGGCAACGGGAAAAACCGGCTCTTCAGGAAGTGTGCAGGTCAATGTCGGCAGTGCAACACGTCTGGTGATCACCGGGAGCTCCGCTCAGGTTGCCGGAGGAGCGCAGAGTCTCACCATTACGGCCAAGGACAGCTCCGGGAACACCGCGACCGGGTATTCGGGTGACAAGTCGCTCCGGTTCGGTGGTTCGGGTCCGTCTCCCAACCCGGCAACACTGCCAACGGTGACCGACAAGGATGGCAATGCAATCGGGTTCGGGTCATCACTCACGATCAGTTTCTCCGCCGGTGTTGCTCAGGTCTCGGGCAATGCGAACGGTGTCATGCGTCTCTACCGTGCCGGGAAAGACACGATCAATGTGACCGATGGGACAATCGGGGCGGGGGGGAACGACCGTTTGATCGTCACGGTCAATGAAGATGCACTGCAGAAATTCGTGTTCACGCTTTCTTCCCCGCAGCAAAGCGGAGTCGCCTTCACCGGCACGAACACGCTTGTTGCCCAGGACAGCTACGGCAACGTGGTGACCACATTCAGTGCAGCCTCGGACAACGTGACGGTAACGGCAAACGCTCCGCTTGCAGGAGTGGTGTCAGGTCTGGGATCCGGATCGAACAACATTCTGAACCAGGCCTCCGATTTCTCCAACGGCGTGGCAAATCTCACCGGAAAATTGGTATTCACCGGCCCTGTGGGCGCCGGTACGTTCACGGCCGTGTCGGGCACCAGCAAGGCGGGAACAACGCCGGGCAATGTGACCATTGTCGCCGGAGGTGCGACCCGGTTGGTCATCGCGGGTGTACCATCGATGCTGGCGGGGGGCTCGCAGAACCTGACCATTACGGCCAAGGATGCGGTCGGCAACACGGTGACGACGTACACCGGCGCAAAAAACCTCACCTACAGTGGGGCGGACTCCTCATTAAGCGGTTCGGCTCCGACCGTCACGAGCAATTCCGGAACGGCAATCGCTTTCGGTGTTGCCACGCCAACGCTCTTTACAAACGGCGTTGCGACGGTCAGCGGGGGCAACAATGGGGTGATGCGGTTGTACCGGGCACAGACGGCCACGGTTTCCGTTTCCGATGGTGCGGGTTTGAGCTCAAGCGGGGTTGACCGGCTGACGGTCACCGTATCGGCATCCGCGTTAGGGAAGTTCGCGTGGGCGCTCACATCACCCCAGACGAGCGGTACGTCCTTCAGCGGCATCAATACGCTGACGGCCCAGGACGATTATGGAAACACCGTGGGCACGTTTGATGCGTCGGCGACAAACGTCACGATAACCTCGAGTCTGGCCGGCACCATTACCGGTCTGGGCGCCGGTGGCACCAATGTGATGGACCGCCCGGTCGATTTTATTGCAGGGGTGGCGAATCTCACCACGCTGGCAATGAAGTACACGGGGAGCACAGGGTCGGGCACGTTTACAGCTACGGGGGGCGGAAAGACCGGCCTCTCCGCTTCGGTGCAGATTGTGGCCGGAAGCGCCACCCGCCTTGTGGTGCGGATTTCAACCGGTGATTCCGTCACGACCCTGGCTGCGGGCGCGAGCCGGAACCTGACAATCACCGCGAAGGACGAGGCAGGGAATACGGTTACCACCTACACCGGACCCAAGTCCATGGTCTTCTCGGGCGCGGACTCATCGTTGAGCCCGGCCCTTTCTCCGACGGTTTCGAACAGCACCGGCACGAAGACTCCCTTTGGATCGCCGACGACCATCACCTTCGTCAACGGCGTTGCAACCGCCAGCGGGAGCAACAACGGCGTCATGCAGTTGTACAGGGCCCAGGCGACCTTCATCAGCGTAACGGAAGGAAGCAGGGTGTCCGCCGGAACCGACCGGTTGAGCGTGACCGTAAGCCCGGCCCCGCTTGGAAAGTTCGCATGGGCGTCTGACCACCCCGCAGGTCAACGGCAACGCGTTTGTCCGGAATAAACACGCTTGCCGCCGAAGATGATCTGGGGTAATGCACTGACGGCTTTCGATGCCTCGGCCAGCAATGTGATTATCACGACGTCGCTTACCGGACACGATTACCGGACTCGGCACCGGGAAACAACAACATCCTGAATCGTGCAACCGATTTTCTTGCCGGCGTTGCGAACCTGACGTCGCTGGGGATGAAGTTCGCCGGAACGGTCGGCGCCGGGACCTTCACGGCAACATCAGCGGGCAAGGCCGGCACCTCGCTCCCGGTGACGATGGCGGCCGGTGTACCCGGAAAACTTGTCATCACCGGCTCGTCGCCACAGACGGCGGGCACCTCGCAGAATCTGACCATCACCGCAAAGGATCTCTCCGACAATGTGGTGCTGACATACACAGGGAACAAGACCCTTGTATTTTCCGGAGCCGCGGCGTCGCTCAGCCCTGTTGTGCAGCCCACGGTGACCGACAACAGCGGAACGGCGACAGCCTTTGGTCTGCCGACGATCCTTACGTTCACGAACGGCATCGCCACGGTAAGCGGCGGAGCGAACGGGGCAATGAAGCTGTACAAGGCGGAAACGGCGACGATTTCGGTGCGTGACGATTCCGTCGGATCGTCCGGCGCGGACCGGCTGGCGGTTGTTGTCTCGGCGGCCGCTCTCGGTCAATTCGGATGGAGCCTGACCTCGCCGCAGACGAATGGTGCGCCGTTCAGCGGTGTCAACACGCTCACGGCCCAGGATGATTGGGGAAACACGGTACCGACCTTCAATGCTTCCACGAACAATGTGACGGTGACAACGAGTCTCTCCGCCGCACCTTCGGCTGTCAGCGGACTCGGCACGCTGGGCAACAACGTGTTGAACCAGGCGTCGAACTTCACGCTGGGCGTGGCGAATCTGAGCGCGATCGGGATGAGATACAGGGGCACCGCGGATACGGGCACCTTCACGGCCACTTCCGCCGTCGGGTCGAAGTCCGGCAGGTCGGCGACCGTCACCATCAACAATCCGGTGCCCACGATTACGGGGGTTTCTCCGCAGGAGGCGAACAGACTTCAGACCGTGACCATCACCGTTACGGGTACGAACTTCCTGTCCGGTGTCACCGGAGTGGAGATCGATCCGACCGCCACGGTGGATTCCATTGTGGTGGAGAGTGCCACGCGCCTGACCGCAAGAGTCCGTCCGGGAGCAGCCACGCCGCTCGGTCCGAACAATGTGACCGTCAGAAATCCGGCTCCGGGAGGTGCAGGCGGCGACGCTGACGAACGCCTTCACGGTGAAAAACGTGCCGACCATCATTTCACTTTCGCCGTCCTCGGGGTTCGGCGGGCAACCGGTCGCGGTCGTGATCACGGGAACGAACTTCGTGAACGGGATCAGCACGGTAGGCATTCAGGGAGCAAGCCTCACCCTGGATTCCGGCATTGTCTGTGAACGCGAGCACCATTATTGCCTACATCCGGATCAGTCCGGGCGCACCTGATGGCATCAGATCGTTCACCGTGACGAATTCCGGGACATACGGCGGCACATCCAATTCGCAGGGCTTCACCGTCGGCAACAATCCGGTCCCGAAGATTACGAGCATCACGCCCGCGACGGCTGCACGGCTGCAATCGTCCCTGGAACTGATCGTGCGGGGGACCGGCTTCTACAACGGGATCACATCCCTCAGGCTGGGTCCCGGCATCACCATTGCCTCAACGGTGGTGGATAGTACGACCAAATTGCGGGTGGTTATTGCCATTCAGGACACCGCTCCCACCGGTCAGCGGAACGTCATCGTGAGTAACACCTCCCCCGGTGGGGGGTCGGATTCACTCGTGAACGGCTTCACGGTGACCAATCCGTCGCCCACCCTGACCGGCCTTTCGCCGCAAAATGGTGTCCGTCTCCAGACAATCAACGTCACCCTGACAGGCACCCGCTTCATCAAGAATGTTACCACGGTCAATCTGGGTGCAGGCATCACGGCGGCGAACACGGTGGTGGAAAACGCGGGGCAGCTCCGGGTGGATCTGCTCATCGATTCCAGCGCGGCGCTCGGCTCCCGCAACGTGATTGTCCGCAATCCCGCGCCCGGCGGCGGGTCGGATACGCTCAAATCAGCATTCACCGTGAGCAACCCTGTTCCCGCGGTCGTCTCCGTTGCACCGGAAAGCACGCTGGTCACCGGGACGGCGTTGAATGTGACCGTCAACGGGACCAACTTCGTTCCGGGGTCGGTGATCCATCTGGGGAGCCTTGCGTTGACAACAACCCTTGTCAACCGCACCCGCCTGACGGCGCCTATTCCTTCTTCGGAGCTTGACACCGCACGGACATTTGTTGTCGATGTCATCAATCCTGCTCCGGGCGGTGGAACATCGAACGCCAGAGGTTTCACGGTTCAGAACCCCCTGCCGGCACTGGCATCGGTTGCTCCCGCCTCCGGCAACAGGCTGCAGACACTGGATGTCGTCTTCACCGGGACCAACTATACGGCCGGCGTGACAACAGTCAATTTCGGCGGGACGGATATCACGGTCAACAGCATCAGCGTCACCCTTGCGACGAGTCTCAGGGCGAACATCACCATCAGCGCGACGGCGGCCATCGGTCCCCGGGACGTGTATGTGAACAATCCGGCTCCCGGCGGAGGCAATTCCGAAAAGCGAACCTTCACGGTGGCCAGCAACCCTGCTCCCACCATTACCGCGGTGGCTCCCCTTCAGGGAAGCAGACTGGGACGGCTGGATGTGGTGGTTGACGGGACAAACTTCATCACGGGTGTGACCTCGGTCGATTTCGGCACCGGGATCGCCCTGAACCCCCCGCTGGTGATCAACAGTGCGACCCGCCTCACGGCAAACGTCACGATCGGCGCGACCGCTCCGACGGGCGCGCGGAGTATCACGGTTACGAATGCCGCCCCCGGCGGCGGTTCCGCGACGCGCCCGAATGCGTTCTCCGTGATCAATCCCGAGCCCACGCTTCACAGTTTTACACCAACGAACGGCAAGCAGCTGGATGTCCTGAATGTGGTGTTTGACGGGACGGGGTTCATCAGCGGGGTCAGCACGGTCAGCATGGGGAACGGCATCACGATCAACGGTCAGACCGTCCTGAGTGACACGCTGATTACCGCAAACGTGACCGTCACCGTCAGCGCGGCGACCGGTCCGCGGGATATCTGGGTCACCAATCTCGCTCCCGGCGGCGGCACGGCGGTTCTGACAAACGGGTTTGTTGTCGGGAACAATCCGGTACCGACGCTTTCCGGCCTTTCGCCCTCGACGGCGCGTCGGCTGGAGAACCCGAACCTGGTCTTCCGCGGCACCAATTTCATCAGCGGGGTCACCTCTGTTGATTTGGGCCCGGACATCGGTGTGAACAATGTGACCGTGGACAGCGCGGGGAAACTGACTGCCGGCGTGAGCGTGTCCGGTAAGGCGGCGACCGGACCGCGGACAGTGTACCTCATCAACGCCGCTCCCGGCGGGGGCAGGGACAGCCTCGTGAACGCGTTGACCATTGTCAATCCCGTTCCGACCCTGACGAGTATTTCGCCCGCGTTCACCAACCGGTCGCAGACGCTCAATGTGGTGTTGCGCGGCACCAATTTGTCTCCGGTGCGTCAACGGCGAATTTCGGCGGCGACGTGACGTTGAACTCCACCACCGTTGACAGCGCCACAAAGATGACGGTGAATATTTCCGTTGGCGCGGCGGCGGTCATGGGGCCACGGAACGTGCTGGTGACGAACAGTTCACCCGGCGGCGGAAACTCCACGCCGCTGCCTTTCACGATCAACCTTGCCGCCCCGCCGACGCCTGTACTCAGCACACCCCCCAACGGCCAGCCCAATTTGCCCACAACGCCGGTGTTGCGCTGGGATTCGGCGGCCGGGGCGACGGGCTATCATCTCCAGGTGTCGGGCAGCGCGGTTTTTCTGACCACCGTTGTGGACGACACGACGCTGACGACATCGTCACGCCGCGTCGGCCCTTTGACCAACAACGTCACGTATTACTGGCGTGTGCGGGCGAGAAACGCCGGCGGGTACAGTCAGTTCTCTTCGACCTGGAGCTTCACCCCGGCATATCCGGCGACGATTCCGGTTTCACACACGAAGGCCTTCCCGTTGTACGCGCCCCTACGGATTACAAATCGAACGAATACCGTCTGATCGGGCTGCCCGGAACGAGCACGACTCCGTTGAGCGCCTTTATTCCGGGAACGCAGGGAACCGACTGGCAGGTGTACTGGGACAATGGCGGGACGGGTGCTGCGGCGAACTACTTCCAGATGTACAATGGCGCCTCACCGTTTACGTTCTCTCCCGGCAAAGCCTACTGGCTGATCCGGAAGGGCCCGTGGGTCGTGAATGCAACCGTTGATACGGCGCCTCTTGATTCCGGTTCGGTGGTGGTTCCGCTTCACAAAGGGTGGAACACGATCACCAATCCGTTCTGGTTGAATATCAAGTGGAGCGATGTGCAGAGCGTGAACGGGGTGGCGGCGCGGTCGCCTCTCTGGGCATTCAATGGTGAGGCATTGTTCGCAAGCTCGCCCAATCTGGAGACGTACATCGGGTACTACTGGTATAACGACGACAGTGTCGCCACCCTGCGGATTCCCTATGGGGCCACATCGGGAGTGCTCAAGCAGGCGGACAGCACGGGAGGCGAAACGTGGCAGGCGGGAATCACGCTCACTGCGGGAGAATACAGTGATCGATCGACCTGGTTCGGCGCCGCCCCTGACGCACGGGATGGGCTTGATATCCATGATTACCGGAAGCCGCGGGCGATGGGGGAATTGCCGGGAACCTGGTTCCGCCGTCCCGACATGGATCAGACGTACGAGACGTTTGCGATCGGACATCCGGCCGCCCGTGAAGACGCTGGCACGCTGGAATATTGACGTGCGGACGATCGGCAGAGATCCTGTCACGCTGACAGCGGAAGGTGTGGACCGGATTCCGCAGGAGATGGATGTGTACCTTATTGATCAGGCCCGGGCGCGGTACACGGACCTGCGGCAATCGGCAGAGTACACATTTACGCCGGCGACTCCCCTCACGCAGTATGTCGTGCTCGTCGGCACCAGGGAAGCGGTCGCCGCCGAGTTGAGCCAGGTTCTTCCCCGCGAGTTCTCGCTGGGTGCGAACTTTCCGAATCCTTTCAACCCGGCGACAACGCTGCCCGTTTCGGTTCCTGTCACCGCCGACGTGACGCTCAAAGTCTATAACATTCTCGGCGAGGAAATACGGACCGTACACAGCGGGGTGCTGGAGGCGGGGCGCCACTGGATCGTCTGGGATGGTCGCAATGACGCCGGGTCCACGGTTGCGACAGGCGTTTATCTGGCACGCCTTGCCACTCCCGCCGGCGCGGGGTTTGTGACGAAAATGCTTCTTTTGAAATAAGGGAGGGATCATGGTTGCCGTTTTTCAGCGCATGTACGTGTTGCGCGTGGTGCTTGCAGCCGCTCTCCTGGCGGAAACGCTTCCTGCCGCTCTCTGGGCGGCCCCGGAAGATGCCGCAACGGTGGAGAATGTGCGCTTCGAGATTGCAGGAGACCTGGTCAGGATATACTATGACCTGAACGCGCCGATAGACAAAGTGCACGCAGTCCGGTTGAAGCTGCGCCGGGAGAGCGACATCCTGTTTCTGTATCACCCGTTGAACCTGACGGGGGATGTGGGGACGATTGTGTTTCCGGGGCAGCGCCGGAGGATCGTCTGGGATTTCACCAAGGAATTTCCGGAAGGGCTCTCCGGGGACGACTACTATTTCATTGTGGAAGCGGAGTATGTTGAACCGGAACGGATGAGTCCGTGGATCTGGGTTGGCGGAGGTGCTGCTCTGGTGGGGGGTATTGTCGGGATTATCCTGCTTTCAGGGGGTTCTGAACCTCCCCCTGTCCCGGTGCCCGACCGGATTTCCTCTGCCGCCATCGAGGCCGAACTAAGCCCTCATGCGGAACGCCATGGACGGACGAAAGGATCGGAAGGCAATGAAATGTCTTCTGTTGTGCATGCTTGTTCTGGGGGTGGGCGCGGCTTCCGCTCCGGCCCAGAAGGTCAGCGGCCGGAGTGCGACCGGAGCGTTCTCTGTCGCCGTGTCCCCCGATAGCGGGGGAACAGCGCTGTCGCTCCGCACACGGGTGATTTCCTACGACTTTGAGTTCTCCGAACCATCCGGGAACAAGTCTCTTGATCCCCGGGAAACAGGCCGGTTGCGCGTTGTGTTGACCAACTCCGGGAAAGTAACGGCCAAGAACGTCGTTGTGCGGGTGATTCCCCTCTCGGCGCCCGTGGAGGTGAGCTTACAATGATTCCATTACCGTAGGGGATATCCCGGTCAATGCGACGCGCTACGCGATTTTCTATTTTTCGGCGACGGATGCCGTCCCGTCACAGATTCTCACGTTCCAGATTGACATCCACGATCCGCTGGGGACTGTTGCGGATTCCCGCCTGTTTACATTTCTCACCCGGGAACGGTCAGGCCGTTAAGCGCGGGCGAAACGGGAGCGCATGATGTGGGGTGATGGGTGACAGGGGAGCGGGGAGGAGGGGGGTGTGTGTTCGCCGCGTGCCGGGTTACGGTGTTGCGCCTGCTGATTCCTCAATCCATTCGGCCGTCAACCGTCGCATCGCCTCATCGCGTGAGTGCGCGAACTGCACCAGGCGGATAAAAAGCCCGGCGGCGGCGAAGTAACCGAGGATGATGAAGGCGATCGTCACAGAACCTCCTGAAGGCGCATGGATAATGTACTAAATCGTCTGCAGAGATGAAACGGTTTTTCTCTGCGGCCGTCTTCCTTCCCCGTGCCGGCTACGATGGATGCATCAACTGCCGTGCCGCTGTGTTGCCCTCCTCCAGAACGCCAATCCATACGGGAATCCGCGTGACACACTCCGGTGCCAGGAGAGATCCTGGAGGATCTTCGTGACGATTCTACAATGTTGACTTTAAAGCATTTTCTTTGCATTTTCGCATGAGTATTTTCGTTTTACCAGAAACCGAGGGCTTAAGGCAGATCGATGAAAACACATCAGGGACGCGGGCGGGGCGGAAGCCCTACTCAGGAACGCGGTTTTCAGGAATATGTGGCGATGATGTTGCGGGGCAAGTGGATCATTCTCATAACGTTTGTCGTCGTGTTGCTGGCCACGATCCTCATCACGAACCTCATGGATCCGGTCTATAAGGCGACATCGGATGTCCTGCTGAATCCCGCGGAGCTGCGCAGTTCGCTGTTCCTTGACGGGGCCCGTAATGACGGGGCCAAGAACATCACGCAGAATGAACTCGCCATTCTCAATTCCCGGTCACTCGCCGATTCGGTTGCCGAGCGGTTGCGCCGTCAGAAATACATGGAACCGGGCAAAAGCGGGCTGATCCCGATTGTCCAGGCCACCGAAGATCAACCTGCGGGGGAAAACCTTGCTTCCTCTGGAAGTTGTTTCCGGGCGGGTCTCGGGCGCTGTGGATTTTGACCCGGTGCGGGAATCCGACATTATCAGGATTACCGCGAAAAGCAAGAGTGCGCAGGAATCCGCACTGCTGGCCAACACCTTTGCAGAATCATACCGCGACCGGAACATCTACATGAGCCGGGCAAAGTCACGGTCATTCCGGGAATTTCTCGAAGCCCAGGCGCGCGAAAAGCGAAAACTCCTTGAAGAAACCGAAGGTTCCCTGCAGGACTACATGGAGCAGCAGGGCGTGGTCTCCCTGGACGATGAATCCAAGCGGATGATCGACCAGCTCGCCCAGCTGGAAGCGACGCGGGATGCGACGGACATATCGCTGAAGGAATTGCAGAACACGCTTGCTTCCTACCAGGCGCAGCTCCCGCAGCAGGAGACCAATCTGGCGCGGGTGGTGGGCGAGGCGAGCGATACGTACATCAAGCAGATGCAGGAACAGCTGTCGCAGCTGGAAGTACGGCGCGACATGACGGTCGTGCAGAATCCCTCCTCCGCCGGGCGCGAGATCCTGAATGAAAAAGTGAAGGAGATCGATCAGCAGATCGCCTCGTTGCGGTTGAAGCTGCAGAAACGCACGGATGATTTCCTGAGGACGCTGACCCCCTCGCAGGGAGCGGGGGCCGATGCCGCCGGCTACCTGAAGTCCGTGAAGCAGAAGATCATCGAATCCGAAATCGAAGTCCAGTCCCTGCATGGCCAAGAAGAAGGCGCTGAACGAAGCCATCGCGGAGTACGAACGGAAATTCGACCGGATTCCCGCCAAGAGTGTCGGACTGGCGCGATTGCAGCGTGCCCGGTTGAGCAATGAGAAACTGTTCCTGATGGTTGAGGAGAAGTACAACGAAGCGAACATCACCGAGCAATCCAATACCGGCTACATTGAGATCATCCAGGCGGCACCGGTTCCGGGCTCGCCTTCGAGTCCCAAGCCGCTGATCAATCTGGCGCTTGGGCATGGTGGTCGGCCTTGCCCTGGGTCTGGTGATCGCCTTTGTGAAGGAGACCATCGATCTGCGCGTTCAGACGCCGGAAGATCTGAAGAGGCACGGGTTCACGCCGCTGACGCCGATCATGAACATGGATCCGGAGATTCAGCGGCTCGGAGGCCAGGCGATCACGGCGAAGGACAAAGCCGTGGACGCCCATCTGATCACGCTGTCATTCCCGTTTTCGTCGATTGCGGAATCCTACCGCCAGATGCGGACGAACCTGCAGTTCGCCAAGGTGGGAAACCCGGTCCGGACGGTCCTGGTGACCAGTCCGGCTCCCGGCGAAGGGAAGTCGACCACCGCCTGCAATCTGGCCATCGCGTTTGCGCAGACGGGCAAGAAGGTGTTGCTGGTGGATGCCGATCTGCGCCGGCCCACACTGGACGCCAAATTCTCGTGCGAAAGCGGCCGGGGCTTTCCGAGCTGCTCACCGGCAGCATCAAGCTCACGGCGGTGGTGCAGCCGACGAAAGTGGAAAACCTGCATGTGATGGTGAGCGGGGAAATCCCCCCGAATCCGGCGGAAGTCCTCGGGTCGGAAACGATGCGCGATTTTGTGGACGCTGCATCCAAGATGTACGAAGTCATTCTCTTTGATTCCTCGCCGATCCTTGCCGTGACCGATGCCGCGGTGATTTCGACCATGGTGGACGGAGCGGTGATTGTGGTGGCGTCGGGCAAGACCCGTTTGCAGGATCTGGATCAGGCGGCGGAATTGCTCGAAGGTGTCGGCGGCAAGGTGCTGGGTGTGGTGATGAACAATTTCGATCCGCACCAGGCATACGGGCTTTCGTACCGGAGGAGTGGACGTCACCGGTACGGGTACGGACAGATCTACTACAGCAAAAAGCACGATGGTGAAGGGACGGCGGCGGATGCCCGGAGGAATGCTCCGAGAGAGAAATCCGCCTGATGCTCTCTACACGACAAAGGACTCTGATCATGCGCATGTTCCGTCTGCCGTTATCTGCCGTGGTGGTGATCGTGGCGGGAGTTCTTCCTGCTCTCTCCCAGCTGGAAAGCGGCCTGGGTGCTTCTTCCCACTCCGGGGCGTCCAACGCCGCATACTACTTCATTTCGAAACCGGGCGAAATCACCATGTCGATCAATCTCTGGGGCTATGTGCGCAACCCCGGCCGGTATGAGGTGCCCATCTCGACGGACCTGATTCAGCTCCTTTCGTATGCAGGCGGTCCGCTTGCGGATGCAAACCTGGGGAATGTGAAAATCTCCCGCGTTGTCCGGCGCGATGACGCGATACGGATCGTGGAGTACACGGTAAACCTTGACAGGCTCGACAAGCTGGACGAAAAAGCCCGTGATCTTGAGCCGGGCGACACGATCTTCATCGACACCCCGGCGTTTTCATGGAAGGACGTATTCGCCATTCTCACCACGGCGGCAATCGTTGCCTCAGCAATCGCGAGTGTCATTATTGCGGATAACACGCTCTGAGATGCCGGGAGAAGAGGAATCTCCCGGCGACCCGGCAACACCACCCGACCGGGCGATGATATTCAGACGATTCCACGCCGCACCGCCCGCTCCCCCATCGACCCTCCATCTCCGTGACCATTCATGAAGCTCAAACTCACCCTTTTTTTTGTCGTGCTCATTTTCAACTCCGTCGCCGGAGCGTTCTCCACCATGGTCATGCCGGCTGCGGATCGGATCATCCGCCTGCTCATCGTCGGGCGGCGACGCCATCATGATCGCCATGGCGCTTTCTGTGGTGTGGCCCCGCCGTTCCTTCTATCGGTGCCCGGTATCTGATCGCATTTCTCCTGGTCTCCACGTTGACCTTCATTTACAATCTCGATCGGTTTGGATTTCCGGAGCATCTCAACGGTATCCGCGAAACGCTCTTTTTCTTCGCCTCGCTTCTTGTCGTGCACGATCTCTACGAGTCGCCCCACCGGCTGACGTTTATCCGTGTGTTTTCCCGTTTTCTGATTGTCTTTGCGATCGTCCAGATCCCCGTCGCATTCTTACAATTTCTCAAGTACGGCGCCGGCGATCTGGTGGCGGGGACGTACGGAACCGGCGGGGGGGAGCGGATACCTTTCCCAGCTCCTGTTTCTTCTTACCTTTTACTTTGTCGTGCGCTACGCATCGCTCGATGACGGCGCGCATTTCAGCATCACCCGCATGCTGCTCTTTCTTCCCGCGCTGATCCCGTGTGCACTAAACGAAACAAAAATCTCTTTCTTCCTCCTTGCGGGATTCATCATTCTGATGGTCAGTTCTCCCCGGAAAATCTACAGGGCTGTGCCGCTGCTGATTCTTGGCGCGGCCATGATGTACCTCCTGTACTATTACTATATTGAGACGGTCAGTGATACGCGAGGAATCTTCGATCAGGACTATATCGAGAAGTACCTGCTCACCAGCCGGACCGGAGTAGGGGGACGATCTCCCGCGCTTCCAGCGGGTGATCATCATGTTCCGGATGATGGGTGACGACGTCGGGTCGATTCTGCTGGGAATGGGATACGGGGTGCTGGGCGGAGGGAATATCATGAATGTCTCCCGGCTCGGCCGCGCGTCTCTACTACCTGGTGACCGGTTCGCGGATCCTCCTGTTCCGGGCCTGGATTCAGGGAGGTGCGCTTGCGGTGATGCTTGTCGCCGGAGCATGTTCGGCTATCTGCGTTCCCGCGCGGAGAACTATTTCACCCTCCGTCAATTCGGCTGGTTCGTCGCGTTCAGCATGATGGTGATCTGGGTATACAATGAAGCCATTTTTGACAGGGTTTTTGCGCCCATAGCAGCCTTTCTGATGATCTGGATCCGGGGCGGAGGTCTTCTGGGCGAACAGGAGCCATCTGGAACCGGAACCGAAGCACTGGACAGTGGCGGTGAAGTATCAGAAACCGAAGGCCCGGAGGAAGATGACCGGGCCCGGTAACAGCGGCGGCGCATGGTCATTGTCAGTCAGGACCAGTTCGGCTATCTGACAGACAGCTATCAGTACTGCAAGTATCTGCGGGCGGAGTTTGACATTACGTATGTCGGATGGGATTATGGTCTGCCCGTGCTGTCTCTTGAGGGGGTCACCGTGGTCAATGTGCCCCGGCGGGGGGGAAGATCCGGCGGATGGCGGGGTACCTTCAGTCGGCCCTGCGCATTGTGCGGCAGGGTGGTTTTGATCTTGTCTTCGTGGAACATTTTCCGTTCTGCTCGTTGTGTCCCACTGTTTGGCGGCAACCGGTCGAGAACACATTCTGGATATCCGCACCGGCTACGTGCGGGACAGTGTTCCGATGCGGATCCTGGTGAATGCCATGACGTGGCTGGAGAGCCTTGCGTTTCCCCGGGTGATGATCATCTCGGAGAGTCTGCGCAGGTTTCTGGGTATTCCGGCCGCAAAAAGCCAGGTGCTTCCGCTGGGGGCGGAGGTCCTGGATATCCCGCCCAAAGTATTTACAGGTCTCCGGTTGTTTTATGTCGGTTCGCTGGATTACCGCCACATTGATGAGACGGTCCGCGGCCTCGATCTGTTTCTCAGGCGCAGGCAGGAGCCGGTGGAAGCGACGTACGACATTGTCGGTTTTGGCTCGCCCGAATCCGAGAACAGGTTGCGTCAGGCCATAGCGGCGTCCTGCTCTCCGGGACAGATCATCTTTCACGGGCGCATTCCCAATGCGGCATTGCGCCCCTTCCTCGAGCGCAACACGGTCGGGGTTGCATTTATTCCGTTAAAGAAGCATTATGACTGTCAGCCTGCGACGAAGGTCTTCGAGTACCTTCTGGCGGGCATGGCCGTCATTGCGACACGGACAGAGGAAAATGCACGCGTCATCAATGACAGAAACGGGGTGTTGACGGCGGACAACGCCGAAGCGTTCTGTGAGGGACTGGAAGATCTCTGGATGCGGCTCGGGACATTGGATTCCGGCCGCATTCGTGCGGAGATCGCAGGATACGCCTGGGAGCGGATTGTCGCGGATATCCTCCGGCCGTCTCTCTTGCGTATCATGGCGCAGGAACGCGCGGTGGCATAGCCGCGGCTCACGGTGTGATTGACAACAACAAAGGAACCAGTATGAGAATTCCACCGGCTCGGATCTACTTCTCGGAAGCGGATCGCACCGCCATCCATCAGGCGATGGATGAAGCCCTCACCACCGGACAGCTCACGCTCGGGAAGTACGGCAAGCAGCTCGAAGAGGAGTTTGCGCGGTTTATCGGGACGAAACATGCCGTTGTGGTCAACAGCGGCACGAGCTCGATCCAGATTCCGATGCACATTTACAATGTGCGGGGGAAGGAAGTGATTGTGCCCACGAACACGTTTTTTGCCACGGCACTCGGCGTGATGCACGCGGGCGGTATCGTGCGTTTTGTGGATTGTGATCCGGCGACGTTTTCGGTGGATATGGCGAGCCTGCGGGGGGCGATCACCGAACGGACCGCCGGCGTCGTTGTGGTGCATATCGGGGGCATCGTGACCCCGCACATGCAGGAGATCGTCGAGCTGTGCAGGGAGCACAATATCTTCCTCTTCGAGGATGCCGCGCATGCCCATGGCAGTTCGTACCGCGGCAAGAACGCCGGTACGTTCGGAGAAGCGTCTTCGTTCTCCTTCTATCCGACCAAGATCATCACCAGCGGCGAAGGAGGGGTCATTTGCACGGACTCCGACGCCATCGATCAGGAATCGCGGCTGTACCGGGACCAGGGGAAGGCGACATTCACCGCGAATATCCACAACAAACTCGGCTACAACTGGCGCATGAGCGAACCGCACGCCATCATCGGGCTGACGCATTTCCGTCATCTCCCTGAGTTCATCGCCGAGCGGAACCGCCTCGCGCGGGTCTACGACCGGATGCTGGCGGGAGTTCCCGGAATCCGCCCCCTGGCGCTTGCCGAGGGTACGGTGAGCAACTACTACAAGTACATCGCCATGCTGGACGAGAAGATCGACCGTGCGAAATTGAAGAAGATTTTGCGGGAGAAATATGATGTCGGCCTGAGCGGCGAAGTCTACGAGCTGCCCGTGCACCTGCAGCCGATCTTCGAAGGCAAGTACAAGAAGGGGGATTTGCCGAAGGCGGAGCACGTGTGCGCGCACCATGTGTGCATGCCGTTGTACCAGCGCATGAGTGACGCGGACGCGGAATATGCCGCCACCAGTGTGCGGGAGGCGTTATCGGCCGTGTGATCGCCTGGCACGTTGTTTGCATATGTTTTTCGATGGATTTGAGCGGCTTTTTTGCCTCGTTTTCAGGGAGGCAGGCAGCGCAACGCCTGCACTCCTGCGTTTCCACCATGTCTATGTGTTCATGTGATGAGGAGCAGCTATGAAAACCATCGTCACCGGAGGGTCGGGATTCATCGGTTCGCATGTCGTGGATGAGTTGCTGGGGATGGGGCATGAGGTGGTGATCTATGATCTGGAGGCGCCGCACTACGGACAGGCGTGCGCGTTCGTCCGCGGTGATACGCGGGACGTGGATCGCCTGACCCAGACGGCCCAGGGCGCAGAGGTGATCTACAACATCGCCGCCGAAGCAAATGTGAACAGGTTCTTCGACAGCCCGCTCTATTCCAATGACATCACCGCGCAGGCGACGGCATGCGTGCTGGAGGCGTCACGCCGTGCGGGCAAGCCGCGCGTGATCCTGGCGTCCACCGAATGGATCTACGGCTCGATCGCGGAAGAGGGGGACAAGCAGATTACGGAAGAAACCCCGTATCGCGACAGCGCCGGATCATCTGTATACCGCGTCCAAGATCGCCGCGGAGCTCTTCTGCAAAACCTTCCACCGTCTCTACGGCGTGCCGTACACCATCATGCGGTTCGGAATCCCCTTCGGGGAGCGGGCGCGTCCGGAAACCGTAACGCCCATCTTCATCAGGAAACTCCTGGCCGGAGAAACGATCACCATTCACGGCGACGGAAGCAATACCCGGCAGTTCATCTATGTCAAAGACCTGGCCCGGGGCAATGCGGCCTGTGCACAGTCTGCGGCGACGAACGAGATTTTCAATATCAACGGACGGGAAAAAATCACCGTGCTGCAGATTGTCCGGACACTTGAGGAGATCCTCGGCAAGAAGGCGAACATCACCTTTGTCGCCGACCGCGCGGGCAACTTCAAGGGCACGGTTCATCTCGTCGGAGAAGGCCAAGCGGCTCCTCCGCTGGGAGGCCCGGCTCGGATACCGGGAGGCGATGGAGCACTACGTAGGCTGGTATCTCAAGACCATGGTCAAGGGAAACTGATATGAAGCATGCACTTCCGCTTATCGAACGGCACACCTCCATCAAAGAAGCGATTCAGAAGATCGAACGGAGTCCGTATAACGCCGCATTCATCGTCAACGAGCAGGGGGTGTATCTCGGCGGCATCTTCACCAGCGATCTCAGACGGTTGTTGATCAGCGGGGTGAGTGCCGAGGCCGAGGTGGGCGCCTATCCCGTGAAATACACCTACGCTCTGCCGGACCGGTTGCGCGGCGATCGCCAGACAGTCGATTCGTTGATGGCCGATGTGAAGCTGCACGGGGTGAAGTATCTTCCCCTCACCAGTTCGATCGGGGAAATCGTGGATATCCTCTCGGCCGATGAGATCGGCGCAACGACGGCCGGGGCGGGGGAAGGGACGGGCGCGGGACCATCAGAAGAAAGTGCTCGTGGTGGGCGGCGCCGGCTATCTGGGCAGCATCCTTACCCGCAAACTTCTCGATCGCGGATACCGCGTGCGGGTTCTGGACAGTTTCATTTACGGACGCAAATCCCTGGAGGATCTGGCCTCGCACGAGAGGCTGGATATTGTCGAAGGCGATCTGCGGAATATTCACACCTGCGTGAATGCGCTGGAAGGGGTGAATGCCGTTGTGCTGCTTGCGGCGATTGTGGGCGATCCCGCCTCGAAGGTCCGGCCCACGGAAACCATCGAGACGAACGTCCTGGCCGCACAGGCGCTCGCTTCCGCCGCGAAGCTGCAGCATATCCCCCGATTCGTCTACGCTTCGACATGCAGCGTGTATGGCGTTGGGGACAATCTGCTGGACGAGAAGGCTCCGCTGAACCCGGTGTCGCTGTATGCGCGCACGAAAATCGCCTCGGAAGAGATCATCCTGGGAATGGGAAACCAGTACTTCGCCCCGACCATTCTGCGGATGGGGACGCTCTACGGGTACTCTCCGCGGATGCGCTTCGACCTGGTGGTCAACACGATGTCCATGAAGTCGTTTACCGACCGGAAGATCCAGGTGTTCGGAGGGGCGCAGTGGCGGCCGCTCCTGCATGTGGAGGATGCCGCCGAGGTGTATATCCGCTGCATCGAAGCGGACCTCAAGGATGTCGGCAATCAGGTGTTCAACGTGGGATCGGACGAGCAGAACTACCAGATCGACCAGATTGCGGAGATGGTCGGTACCACGCTGGGGGGTATCCCGATCCTGCGCGACAACACGAGTCTTGATGCGCGCGACTACCGCGTGTCGTTCAGCAAGGTGCGCGACACCATCGGGTTCCGCCCCGCCGGGTCGGTGCCGGGAGCGGCGGAAACCATTTTCGCCCGGCTGAAAGACGGCACGATCCGCAATCCCGCACAACGGATCTACTACAATCACTATTTTGACGCGACGGAAGAGTGACGGCCGCCGGACTTCGCAGCAGGGAACGGGTGTGCGTGACCGAACTCCGTCATGGGCCTTCAGGGACCGTATGAGCGTTCGCGATCACCTTTCCCGATCGTCTCCGGTCGGTCGCGCGCGATATGCGCCGGACTCTCGGCCTGAGTCCGATGCAGTCGGTCATGCGCGAACTCACACGCCGGGGTGTGCGGGTGGCGGACCTGCGGGCACTGGAGTGTTTTGCCTTTGACGGCCACATGCATACGATCGACTATGCACCGCTGGTCCGCGCACTCGAAGTCTGGGAGATCAACCCGGTCCATGAGGCCGTATTGCGCCGGACGTTCCCTGCGGCGGTTGTGCACATCACGGACACCTACAGGCAGGTGGAGGAATGCACGGACCGGTTTTCGCTGATCGTGGTGGACAACTCTCCGGTTCATGGAGGCCACACCGAGCACTTTGACCTTCTTCCCGGATATATTCCGGCTGGCCGCCGACGAGTGCTACACTGGTGCTGGACACCATTCCCGAGCTGAATGACATCCGTCCGCAGTGCCTATCCGGAAATGTTCTGGGAAAGCACGTTGCATGCGCGCAAGACGTTCTACGGTGTTGACGATCCCGAACGCGTGACCGTCGGACGGATGGAAGAAGTGTACGCCGCCATCGCCCGCCGGGCGGGCTTCTCTGTCTCCTGGTCGTTCCGGAAAAAACGGAACAACATCATCACCTATCTGGTCCTGGCGCTGGCCAGACACCCTCTGGCGCTCGGGATTATGCTGACGCAGGGATTCCTTGGATCCTGGATTTCCGTACTGTGACCTATGAGAATTCTGTTTCTGGTCTGTTCCGTAACGGCACACGATGAAAAATTCGTCCGCAGCCTCTCGGCAGGAGGCTATGAAACGCGGATTTTCTCTTTCCACCAGCGAAGGGTGGATGAACACCTGGCCTCGCTGCCCGCGCATCTCCGTCGAGAGCATTCCCCTGCGCGTGCTGCCGCGCCTGCAACGGTTTCTTCCGCTCCATCTTCTCCCCCGGCTGAAGGCGTGCATCCGGGAATTCCGGCCCGACATCATTCATGCGGGGAACACCTGGAACGAGTCGTTTCTGGGCGCGCTTTCCGGCTTTCATCCGCTGCTGGTGATGCCGTACGGATCGGATGTGCTGATCGATACCCAGCGGAATTTCTGGTTCCGGTTCGCCAACACCCGCGTGTTCAGGGCGGCCGACTGGGTGACCGTTGACGCCGAGCATGTCCGGCGAAAGGTGATCCACGATTTCCAGTACCCCTCCGACCGTATCACGATCATTCCCTGGGGGATCGACGTTGAAGCGATTGCCGGGGAGAAGGGGCGCTCCCGGGAGCGTGTCAGATCCGCGCTGGGGTGGCAGAACAACTTTGTCGTGATCATGACGCGGAATCATGAACCCGTCTACGGGATCGACGTCTTCCTGAAGGCGATGGAGACCGTGGTCCGGGACAACCCGATCGTGCGCGTCCTGTTGATCGGCGGCGGAGCGCTCACCGATCAGTTCCGGAGCTTTGTGCGCGAACGGGGGTTGGAGGAGAGCATCCGCTTCACCGGGAAAATGCCGTACGCATCGCTCCTGCAGCATCTGCAGGCGGCCGACCTCTACGTGTCCTCCTCTCACAGCGACGGCACCTCCGTCTCCCTTCTGGAAGCGATGGCCAGCGGACTCTCGGCCGTCCTCACCGACGTGCCGTCAAATCTGGAGTGGATCCAGAGCGGGGTCAACGGGGAGATTGTTCCGCGGGGTGATCACGCGGCGCTTGCGCAGCGGGTGCTTGCGCTTGCGGCGGACCCGGCGCGGAATGCGGCGTACGGCGCAAAGAACCTTGCGATTGTGCGGGAGCGCGGTGACTGGAAGAAAAACTTCGCAGCCATTGAAGGCATCTATCACACGCTCATGAAAGGAGGGAGGCGCGTCGGATGAACTACACCGACACCCCCTACTGGCAATCACTCCAGCGCCTTGACAGGTGGCTTGTCGAGCACGACTACAAGGCCTACGACCCGTTTGACGGTCTCTCGTCGTTCCTGCGTCCGCTGACGTTCCACAAGAAATTTCCCCAGCAGGTATTGCAGCAGTTTGTGCGGCGCAACCCGTTCAACCTCCGTCCGCTGCTCGGCATCAAACCGCATGTCAGCACGAAGGGGATGGGCTTTCTGGCAGGCGGATACCTGCATCTCGCGCAGGTGACGGGTGAAGAGCGTTACCGCGAACGCACCCGCTGGGCGTTTGACTGGCTGATGAGCAACAACTCGCCCGGGTACACGGGATACTGCTGGGGAAACGCGTTTGACTACATCTCCCGCGGTTCCGATATTCCGCAAGTATGCGCCCACCGTGGTCTGGAGCGGCCTCATCGGCCATGAATTCGTGGAAGCGTGGCGGACGCTGCGTGATCAGCGGTATCTGGACGTGGCGCGGGACGTCGCACGGTTTATCGTCAGCGATCTGCCGCGGTTTGCCGTGCCCAACGGCGTGTGCATCAGTTATGTCGCCGATGCCCGGCTGTATGTGCACAACGCCAATCTTCTGGGTGCGCGCATGCTGGCCGAGGTGTACAAGGAAACGGGCGAGGCGCGAGTATCTCGCTATCGCCACGGAGGCGGTGCGTGCGAGCGCACTCTCGCAGCTCCCGAACGGCGCCTGGTATTACGGCGAAGATCCCATGTACCACTGGATCGACAACTGGCACACGGCGTACAATCTTGACGCGATCCTGGGGTATCAGCTCAACAGCGGGAACACGGAGTTCCAGACCGTCCTGGACAAGGGGCTGCAGTTCTACGTGGATCATTTCTTCACCCCGGAGGGAGGGCCGAAATACTACTGGGATCGGGCCTACAAGTTCGACATCCAGAGCGCGTCGCAGGCGATCGACACGCTGACACTGTTCAGCAGGCATTTCCGGAGGCCGGATCTTCTGGATCTTGCGGAGAAGGTGGCGCGATGGACGATCGCGAACATGCAGGATCCCACCGGATACTTCTATCTCTGGAAGAATTCATGGTTCACCAACCGCACGCCCACGATGCACTGGGGCGCCGCGACGATGTTTCATGCACTTGCACACCTACTACGAGAGAGGACAACCCGTGAACATTAGCATTTTCGGTCTCGGCTATGTCGGAACGGTGTCCGCCGTCTGCCTCGCAAAGCTTGGCCATAAGGTGATCGGCGTTGATACCAATCCCTTGAAGGTGGAAATGATCAACAAGGGACTTTCCCCCATCGTGGAGCCGGGTGTCGACACCCTGCTCCAGCAGGCGATCAGCGCGCGGCGGCTCTCCGCAACGACGAACCTCACCGAGGCGGTTCAGCAAACGGACATCAGTCTCGTCTGCGTCGGCACGCCCAGCAGCGCGAACGGGAGTCTGAACCTGGACCAGGTGATGCGCGTTGCCGAGCAGGCCGGACAGGCGATGCGGCTGAAAACGACGTACCACGGGCTGGTCATCCGGAGCACCGTTCTTCCCGGGACCGTTGACAAAGCGGGGGCGATCATCGCACGCGAGTCGGGCAAGCAGCTCGGACGGGATTTCGGCGTGGCAGACAACCCGGAGTTCCTTCGTGAGGGAACATCGATCTTCGATTTTGAGAACCCGCCCTACACGGTGGTGGGCGGATCGGACGACACGATCGTGAACATGCTCGTCGAGATGTACCGCGGCGTCAACGCCCCCTTTCATGCGGTCAAGATCCGCGAGGCCGAAATCCTCAAATACGCATGTAACGCCTTCCATGCGGTGA
>CAVPCZ010000024.1:0-31796 GCA_963702445.1 Ignavibacteriota bacterium | reverse complement strand
TCGTCAAGAAGGAAGATTGACCCATCGGTGGTGGTCACCGCGATGCGATAGACATTGCCGCCGCCGGAGCTGAAAAGACCGACCGCGGCAGGCCCGGCAACGGGATGCCCGAGTGTTGTCTGGCGGAGGGTCAGAGAGGCATTTCGAACATCGGGGAGCAGCGCCACCGTTCCGTCACTCCCGGTTGCCACAAAGGTATAGGGCGCCGAAAGCCGGCTGACACCCACCACCCTGGCGGTGCTGTCCGCCAGCACCCTCACCGACCGGAGAAACGAACCGTTGGCCCCGAGAATATGTATCAATCCACGGTCACCCGCGCACGCAATGACAGTGTCGGAAACAACCACCGGCATGTTCAAATTGCCGGAGGGTGACCTGCTGAAGAAGGGATCGGCAAGGCTGTCTGCGTTCTGTTCGCGGAACCAGATCCCGCGGGCAATCGCCTCATTACCGGTATCTTCTCCCAGCAGAACATACTGACCAACATCGCCATTGAGATCGGTCACGGTCGGTCCCACAGCGAACGCCAAATCGGATCTGGCGATCTGTCCGTTGCCATAACCTCCCGGAAGAGCCGCACGGCCATCACGCTCCCAGGCATACAACCGCGCGTCCACCACTGCGCCCGGATACGCATAATTCAAACGCGGCGGCGGCACGGTGTCTCTCCTGGTCGCCACAAGTATCGCGGGCATGTTCCCCTGCCCCGGACGCGCGATGGTCAACGGATACGTACTGAGGCGCTGGCTGGTCATCTTCGGAAAGCCCGGCAGAGGCTTGACGGTGTTGTCTCCCACCGTGACCGTCACCGTCATCCTGGTCCCGCGCACGGAGAAATCGGACATCGACACATGACTCACTGCTCCGTTGTTGCTCTCTGTGGAGGGGAACGATGTCGCGGTGAATGCATTCTTGTTTACGGGAGATGTGCCTTTGTACCAGAAATCCAGCGCGGTCCCGGTCTCGCTGCCGCTGCCGGCCGAAAGAAACCCGTATTCCTGCCCGATATCCTGAGAGCCGTCCGCCTCCTCGACATCGACCCCGCGCCGTTTGGGATCGGCGTTGATGGTATTTGTGGAACGATTCCGCGCGATCACCCCATCGTCAATGTGCCAGATGAGGATGCCGCCGTCGTAAAACGTACCGTCGTTGTCCACGCCGCCGGGCAGACTCCAGTCGAAGTCTTCCACATCGATGACGTTGCCGCTGAGGGCGGTGATATCAAATGCATTGAACCCGGAGGTATCACGCGCAAACGCGGAGACGCCCGTGGTCCCATTGTACGTGGATGTTTTCGCTGGCCGTTCTTCTGGGGATCGCGGTTGCGGTTCTCGACCAGGTAGTACTCCTGCGGACCGAGGGGACGCGGTAGACCGTAGTCCGCCACGCCGACCGCAGGCAGTTGCAGTACGGACGTCCCGGCGGGCACCCCGAATCGGTTCCATCCATCCAAGCCAGTACTTTTCCAGGCCGACGGTTCAGGCGGAAAGACGCCGCTGAAACTGAAAATCCCCTGGCCGTCCATCAGTCCGAACCGCCCGATTGCCGTGACGCCGGTTTTCGTGTCGAACAGATCAGGCAGTCCGAGGAAGTTGCCGAATGACGCACAGAGGAGACCGTTGATACCGTATTCCAGAAACACATCACCGACGATGCCCGGAATGCTCCGGCTTTCGGTTTCCGGCATGACGATGCTGTTGGGGATCGTGAAAGCCCCGTTGCTCACCGGCACACCGGGCGTCCCGTGGAAGGACTGGAAGGCTGCGGCATCCAGATACAGCGAAGGGATGTCCGCAGGGGCCGGATCGTAACCGAGCGAGGAGACCAGGTCGATGTCACGTCCGACGCCGGCGTGGAAGACTATGAAGGCACGGTAAGGCGCACGTTGCCGAGAAGGCCGAGAGAGTCGGCTTTCGCCAGGCATCCCGCGCAAGATCGGCGACAGGTTTGTTTGAAGCGTTTTTTGCGGGACTGTAGACCGCCATGACGTTGGAGAGTGTCACCGTCGGGCGATCAATGTCGGCCGGATGACCGTCCGGCCCTTCGACGCCTTCGTGAAGTAGTTTGTCAGGAATGTCAGATGGTCCCGGAAGTACGAGCCGTTGCGCGGGGGAGCATCAACCGGGATATCCGTTCCGGTGAACGCCGAAGTTCGAACCGGCCGTTTCCCGTGGTGCGTTTATCGGTGTCGATCTGAAACTGGACCATCAGGGCGAGCACGTCGATCGTATCCGCCTTCAGCTGCAGCGCCCGCGCTTCCACAGGAATTGCGCCGGGCAGCGCAATCAGAGAGTGGTTGAGAGATTGCGCGTGCAGCGCAATGGGGAATAGCAGGAGAGCCAGGAGTGTGCGGGGGATCGTCATAGGGGAGATCCAGGTCCCGCTTCGCCCGGACAACTGCAGGACGGAGCGGGATCAGGAGGAGGTCGTCTCGTTTGTGTGATCAAAGATTATTTATCTTCTCCGGTTCCGCCGCTACACCCCTCCCCACGCAATCAGCAGCGAGAAGCGGATCGTGTCTGAAAGCGGGTGGCCGTCGGAAGCCGAAATATAGCTGAAATCGAATCCGTAGATGTCGTACCGGAGCCCGGCCCCGAAGGTGAGGAACTTCCTGTTGCCGTACGTCGGACTCTCATAGAAATAGCCCAGGCGGAGTGCGATCAGGCGCGGCGCACCGTACCAGTATTCCACGCCGCCGCTGACGATGATCTTGCCCAGTCCGCTCGAATCACCCCACGCCGTAAAGAACGCCTTGTAGAACGGGTCCGACGTCCCATCCTCATTCCGGTGGACGAGCAGGCGTGAAAAATCGACGGAGAGCTGCATGTTATTGTATTCGTCATCGAGCACCTTGTACCCGAGGCCCATCCGGAGATTGGTGGGAAGCGGATCGGCCTGGTCGGCATCAACGTACGTGACCTTGGGACCCATGTTTGACAGGTTCAATCCGGCGCTGAAGCGTTTCCCGATGTCGCCGAGCAGCGGGACTTCGAGGGTGATCGGACGGTACATCAGCGCGAGATCGAGGCTGACCGTGGAAGCGATGCCGTTCCCCTGCTCGGATTCGGTGCCGATGGGCGACAGCGCGCTATGGATGAAGCGTATGTTCATGCCGATGCCCAGGTCGTCAAACGCCTTCGTGGCGTATCCCGCCGTGATGGCGTACTCGTACGAGCTGAACTTGTCGATGACCTGCGGTCCGGACGAATTCGTGACCGAAAACTCCCCGAGACTCAGGTAGGTGATGCTCGCGGCGACGGTTCCGCCGATGGCGTCGATATCCTGCCGGTAGTTCAGGTAATCATAGAACAGATCGGGGAGATTGAACTGGGGAAGCCAGTTGGCGTGCGTGATGCTGACTTCGCTCCCCTTCATGAACGCCAGCGCGGCCGGATTCCAGAAGGTGGCCGAGGCGTCATCCACGGAACCGGTCCCGGTTTCCCCGATGCCGCTGGCGCGGCGATTGGGCGCGATAAGCAGGAACGGCACCGCCGATTCCCCCTGCGCCCGGACCTCGGCAACATTTCCCAGCACTCCGAGCGCTGCAACAAGCAGCGCGGCGACGATGCGGACCCGATGAAGTGTTTTCATGTGCGAACATCCTCCTCAACATAAATTGAACGGATCAAAACCTCTACCTCAGGACACTCATCTTGCCGAGCGATTCGCTTGTGAAGCGCCCGTCAACAGTTCTGACGATAAGCTTGTACAGATACACCCCGTTGGCCAGCACATCCCCCTCACGGTCACGGCCGTCCCACGGGAGACGGACCATCCTGTCGCCGGTGGACGTCTGCTCGAGCGATTGAATCAGACGGCCGGCAAGGGTGTACACCTTCACTTCCACATCCAGCGGACCGCTCTGATTGTGACGGAAGGTAAACGCCATGGCATCGGCAAAGGGATTGGGATAGGGGAACACATCGGTAATGGTCAGCTCGTCGGAAGTGGCCACCTGGAAGAACGTTTCCGCGGTGGCGGAGTTGTTATAGGAATCCCAGGCACGAACGCGGATGCTGTTCCTCCCCTGGGCGAGTCCGGTAAGCTCGAACTGCACCGTCCCTTCGCGGAAGTTGTCCAGCTTGCTGGTATAGGCATCGGTGAGATCCTGGCTCTGCATGCTGTTATTGACCCATGCCTCGATCCGGTGACCGATCGCCGTGGTGGAGGTGTTGATGCCGCTGGAGTCGCGCAGATCCACGAGCAACGTCGGGCGCTCGGACACCATGTCGCCCGGACGGAAGCTCCGGCTGTCCAGATACACCTGCATCACCGGTCCCTCGCGGTCCGGGCCTGCGCTGGAATCCGTGCCGCCGACACGGATATTGCTGGTGAAGCCCGCCCCGTCGCCTGTTGCATGCGAAAAGTAGGCCACGAGGCGGCCGCGTCCCGTGGTGTCGGCATAGGAGATGTCCTTCGGCACAACGAACGACGCCTTGAATTGCCCGTCGACCACCGAGTTCTCGCCCCGGTAGATCGTGCCTCCGGTGGAAACGTACGGCCAGTTCACGCCCGGATAGAAATTGACGATCAGCTGGGTGCGGGAAACGTCGTTCACCCGCAGGGAGAGCACCCCGGTGAAATTCCCATCGGGCCTGTTGAGTGCATCGCGCACCGTCCCTTTGACCGAGACTGTGGAAAGAGCGTTCAACTGGACCGGCGACGGAGCGGGGCTGTCCGTTCACGCTGTCCACCGGCTCTCCGTTGATGCTGTCGATGGTGGCGTACCCCCGCGGATAGGCCAGGCGCGTGGTCGGATCGCCCATATAAAAGAACTTCTGGTCATTCTCGAAATTGTAGCCGGCCTTGAACAGGAACAATGCGGTTGCGGGCCGTTCCACCTTCACGCGGCCGAAGGCGTCGCGCCCGAACATCCTGCGGTACGTCCCCTGGTTCAATGCCGCGTTGCCTGCCGCATAGACTTTGCGGGAGGCGGAGATGACACCCATCGCCCCGCCGTCGCTCTTGTTCAGCAGCAACTCGCTGCCCGTATACGCCGACGGATCGTCGAACTGGGAGAAGTTGCACGTCGCCAGGAAGAAGAGCGTCAGGCGATCGGCGTTCACCAGCTGTGGAATCGAGGTGTTGACTTCGAAGATCACCTCGTGGGCCAGACTTTCGGGTTGCCATGACCGGAAAAGTTGGCGACCAGCACCCCCTGGTTGACCTGATCGATGATCTCCTGGGCGGCACCGGGTTTGCGCCGTCCCTGTGCCGTGAACGCCGTCGGATATTCGGCGATATAGACTTTCTTCTTCTCGAACTCATCGGGAGTGTAGAACGGGTTCGCCAGCGTCTCCGCATCGTCGCTGTGAATCGTCCGGTCTCCCACTTCACCGCCTTCGGGGGTCCAGGCATCATCGCCGATGTACAGCATGCGCATCCGCCAGTTGTCCCGCACACCCTGTTCCTCGTACCGGATAATCTTGTCCACCACGGTGAGGGCTTCCGCCGGGCTGCGTGAGGAGATGCGGCCCAGCACAAGGGATATGGAATTGCTTCCGGTGAACTTCGCGAAGAAATCATCGGTGGCATAGCTGTCCACGTCGTTCCTCGACTCCGGGACTCTGCCATGTGGGAACAAAGCTCGACTTCGTCCCCAGAATGCCCTTGTAGTCGTACGATGCCCGGCCGAGGAAGAGCGTGAAGACCGGGACCGGCGACCAGGTGTCATAGGCATACTTCAGATAGTCGCGGATCGCGGTGATATCGGGCAGACCGCCGCCGAACTCGTTGTAGATCTGGTTGACGTCCACGACAATCGTCTTGAGACCGCCGTTCTCGGGTTTCTCGCGAAACGCCTGCAGCCGGTCCGCCGCGGCACGGTATTCCGGACTGGTGAGGATGATGAAGTCCGCCCCTCCGGCATATCCCCGGAGATCCTGATTGGCCGTCTTCACGATGGCGCCGGGAGTCTTCCAGGCCGCCGGTCCGGCGGCACAATACTCCGTGACCCTGCCGCCGCGCAGCAGATCCCTGAACATGTACGATCCCGATACACCGCTGATAAGCGTCACCGCACTGTTGTCGGTTACGTTGAAGATCCAGGGACGGACGGAGAACTGCTGCAGCCGGTACTCCGCAACTCCCCCGGCGTTCGGCGAACGGAACCGGAGATAGTCCCCGACACCCCAGAGCATGCGGGGGTAGAGGATCTCGATCCAATCGATCCAGCCCTCCGCCGCAGAGCTGGGGGAGGAGAATGCGAAATTGAGCTGACTCGAATTGCCGGTCAGTGAAGACGTGCCGACGGCTTCCCAGGTCCCCGCGCTGGCATACTGGTACTGATACACCGACGGCAGGTTGTACACTCCGAGAACGGTGGTTCCTTCGCGGACGGTAAAACGCGGGGACGTCTCATCGTGCGCCACCAGCGTGTACCGGTAGGTGATGGTTTCGTTTGCCACGAGACCGGGAAGGCTGTTCATATGGGTGAATGAACTGCTGGGCCCGCCCAGCGACTGTCCGTACCAGTCCTTCCCCGAACCGAGCTTGTTCACCTTCTCCTCTTCCACGAACACTGCGTCCTGGAACTTCTCCACCACCGCACCGGGCGGATCCGCGAGCGACGGCTGGTCGGCCATCCGTTTCCCCCGCGTGCCGCCGAATGTCAGCCAGACGTAATTCGTTTCCGTGTAGTGATTGATGTAGTGGCGCAGTGTGGATGAAAGGGAGTCGTAGGCCACTCCCCGGGGAGAACGCGCATAGAAGAGGACGTAATCGCCCGCGCCGAACTGCCCGTCGCTTTCCCCTTCCACATAGACGGCATTCTCGGTAAGATCCGCCGCTCTGGGGAGTGTGAGGTTTTCCGGCACTTCCCGACCGCCGTTGCCGTAGATTCTTATCGTCCGGGGATCGAGGGCACTCACGTTGATGCCCGCCGCCGATCAGATATGCCGCATCGATCTTGTATATCCCCTCCTGGGTTATCGCGATGCGGTACCAGTCGCCGGAGGCAAGCACGCTTGAGGTCAATGCACTCTTCCGGACCCCGGGTGATGTCTGCTTCCACCCCTGAAGCATGTCGCCGTTGACGACAGCCGGACCGAGGAGGGCGGCGTCGCGCGAATCCACCCCGCCCGCGGCCTGTCCGCCAAGTGTGATTTCAACCAGGATGCGCGAATATTTCCGCACAAGCCGGGCGGAGGGATCCACCTGCACGGGCCAGAGTTTCAGTCCGCCGATCGTGACGCTGCGAACCCTTTGCGGCGTATCAAGCTCGATAATGGAAGCCGGGACAAGTCCGGAACGCCCGTACTTCTCCGCATCTTCCCTGTAGGATGAGGCATGCAGCATGCCGTCGCCGATGGCAGTCTGCGGCGCGGGCAGGAGACCCATGCCCCGGAATTCTTCGAAGTCGGAAGCGATCACGCGGGCGCTGTTTCCCGCCGCCGAAGGAAAGGCGATCGGAATGGACCTGAACCGGAGGTCCGGCCCCCCGGCGGCCGTCCGGATGTCGGGCCGGGCGGATTCCTCGAAATCGAGCCGCAGGTAGGCGCGGGTTCCAACCGTGACCGTGTCAACACGGGAGAAGCGGGGCCGGTATTCAAGCACCAGCGTGCGTGCGTCGCTCCGCACAAGGGTGACATCCTGCGGGAGGGATCCGGCGGCAATGGCGGAGGGGCGTGGAGAAGCGACAAGCAACGACGCGGCGGCGCACAGTGCGCCGCACCGCATCGGAAGAAACCGCCGGACCATCTGCAGCATCGAAGCGTGTTTCAATTGAAAGCCCCGTGTATAAACAAAAAACCGAACGTTATTGAACATCCATAACATTCGGCGGCAGACGTAGCGCATGGAGCCACCAGCGTGTTATAGAATGTTCGTTAAAGGATCCCTCGTGCAGGGGATCTACCCGCCGCAAACCTTTAACCAAACAATTCTATAGGCTGAACTCCAGTGCTGATTATGTTTATTTCCGTCAATAAGATAAAAAAAGGCAAAGTGAATGTCAAGCGCGACCCGGTTTCGGGGTGACCGGAGGGGGCGCGACTTGATTTCGCGGTGATGCCGGGGCACACCGGGCGCGCCGGTTTGATTCTCAGCTCGGAATTGGTTAGATTACTTCGATTTCATGAAAACCAAACCGACTCATCACACCCCCTGCGTGGCATGCAACGTCCTCTAAACGTTCTGTTCATTTCCAGCGAAGTGGAGCCGTTTGCCAAGACGGGTGGGCTCGCGGATGTCTCCGGCGCACTTCCCCAGGCCATCAAACACCTCGATCACGAAATCCGCGTGATGCTTCCCCGCTACGGCTGCATCAACGAGCGGAAGGGCAAGCTGCACGAGATGATCCGGCTCAAGGATATTGACATCCCCGTCGGCAGCAAGCACTACCCCGCAAGCGTAAAATCTTCATTCATCCCCACGCCGCACAACAAGGTGCAGGTCTACCTGCTCGACAACCCCACGCTGTTCGGGCGCCCGGGCCTGTACGTGCACCCGGAAACCAAGAAAGACTATCCGGACAATGACGTCCGGTTCATCTTCTTCTGCCGCGGCGTGCTGGAGATGTTGAAGCGCCTGGGGTGGCAGCCCGACATCATACACTGTAACGACTGGCCCACCGGACTCGTTCCGGTCTATCTCAAGACCCTTTATAAAGACGATCCCTTCTATAAGGACACGCGCAGCGTTTTCACCATTCACAACATGGCCTACCAGGGGGTTTTCCCGGCGACATCCTTTTCACACACGGGGCTCCCGGTGGAGCTCGCGACCGAACAGGGAGTGATGGCGTACGGGAACCTGAATTTCCTGAAGTCGGCGCTGGTGTACGCGGACGCGATCACCACGGTGAGCGAAAAATACGCGGACGAGATCCGTTCCTCCGAGGAATACGGCTGCGGACTGCAGGCACTCGCCCAGAAGCGCAAGCATGACCTGCGCGGCATTCTCAACGGAGCCGACTACGGCGTCTGGGATCCGTCGGTGGACCAGCTGATCCCGCAGCGCTTCGACATCAAATCCATGGATCTGAAGGTGGAGAACAAGAAGGCGCTCCTGGCCAAAATGGGGCTCCCCTTCTCCGCCTCCACGCCCGTGCTCGGGATCATCTCTCGCCTTGCCGACCAGAAGGGGTTCGACCTGATCGGCGAGATCATGGACACGCTGATGAAGCTCCCCCTGCAGCTGGTGGTTCTCGGCACCGGAGAGAAGAAGTATCATGACCTGTTCGAGCGCGCGGCAAAAAAGCATCCGGAAAAAGTCGGGATCGCACTGACCTTTGACGACAGCCTCGCGCACCTCATTGAAGCGGGCAGCGACATGTTTCTGATGCCTTCACGGTACGAGCCGTGCGGCCTGAACCAGATTTACAGCATGCGCTACGGCACCGCACCGGTCGTGCGGGCAACCGGCGGACTGGACGACACCATCGAGGAATTTCACCCGTCGACCGGCAACGGAACGGGTTTCAAGTTCACCGCGTATGAAAGCGGCGAATTGCTGAAGACGGTGCAACGGGCCCTGGCCGTCTACGGAGATCAGACGGCGTGGCGGAAGCTGATGCGGAACGGCATGGGAAAGGACTTTTCGTGGGAGGCATCCGCAAAGAAGTACGTTCAGCTCTACCGGAGCCTGACACGGAAGTGAACAACGGGCGTGTCGCCGTTTTCTTCGATCGCGATGGCACGCTGATCGAGGATGTTGGCTATCTTGCCTCACCGGAGGGGCTGCGATTGATCCCGGGTGCGGCGGAAGCCGTGGCGCAACTGAACCGCCGGAACGTGCTGACGTGCGTTGTTTCCAACCAGTCGGGTGTCGCCCGCGGTCTGTTCACTGAAGCCGACCTTGTTCCCATCCATCGATCGCCTGGACAACGAGCTGGCCGCCCGTCATGCCCGCCTGGACCGGATTTATTACTGTCCGCATCATCCAACCGAGGGCATCCCGCCGTATAACAGGATATGCGATTGCCGGAAGCCGGCCACAGGGATGCTGGATCAGGCGGCACGCGAACTCGGCGTGGCGCTGGACCGTTCGTTTGTTGTGGGCGACAAAACCATCGATGTGCAGACCGGCATTGCGGCGGGCGCACAGGCGATTCTGGTGCTGACCGGGTTCGGCGCCGCATCAGTCGACGAATGCCGGGCGGAGGGGATCACCCCCGCCTTCGTGGCTCCCACCGTGGTGGAGGCCGTGACGTTTATTCTGCAACAGCTTGAAGAAGACGGAGAGAAACATGCGTGAGGGGATCCACCGTTCGTTGATGGTTGTGCTGGCCCTCGTGCTGGCCGCCTGCAGCGACGACCCGACGGAACAGAATGCGTTGCTCGCGCCACTTCCCTTCCTGGAGGTGGCCGTGCGCGAGACCACCATCACCGCAACCGACGCAGAGACGTTCCGGAAGTATGTGCCCATGAACGGCCGCTACAACCTCGTGGGGCAAAGCGGCGGCTACACCGCCTATCTCCCCATGAGTATTTACAGCAATCTCTTCCCCGCGCGGGATACGGTAAACGTCCTTTCTGCACAACTCTCCCTGCGGGCGGCTTCGTTCTTCGGCGACTCCTCCGGTGCGTTCGGGTTCACCGTTCACCGTATTGACCGGAACTGGAACCAGGGCTCCATTACATGGGACAGCGTGCAGTCGGGTTTTTATGACCCCTCCGTCCTTCGCGGAGAGTACAGCGGGGGGGTCGGCGCCGACACGGAAATGGTCTATGTGGAACTGGACACCGCCATGGCCCGCGAATGGCTCCGCTCCGTCCCGACGGGCGAAACTTCAGCCGCAAAATTCGGTTTCATCCTGGTTCCCGCGCCCGGCACCGGCGTGGTCCGGGGTTTCCACTCCTTTGAAACAGATTCCACAAAGAACGGCCCCTCCATCAGGATCATCGCGGAGAATCTCACACAGACCGTCCGCGACACCCAGACCTTCATTCTCGGGGTTGATACGTTCACCGGAAATATCGACGGTCTCGAATCGCGCACCGATCTGGTCTCGGCACAGGCGGGCGTCGTGTACCGGAGCATCCTGAACTTCGATGTCAGCTTCCTGACCAAAGGCACGCTGATCAACAAGGCGGAGCTGCTGCTCGACCGCGACCCGCTCACGTCGAAGCTGAACAGGTTCTCCGGCGACAGCAGCCGTCGCCATCCACACGATGATCGAGAAGGGAGCTTTTGGCGGGTTTGAACCGTTTTCAACGCGTAGCTGCGCGCAAAGCCGGCACGGCCGACACCTATAGTGCGGACGCAACGCGGGCGGTGCAATCGTGGGCGGCAACGGCAAACTACGGACTCCTCCTCCGCGTCGGCGGTCAGCAGGAGTTCCAGAGCTTCGACCTGCTGACATTCCACAGCCCTTCCGCTTCCTCCGCGGCACTCCGGCCGCGCCTGAAGATTCTCTACTCGGTACCGAAGAATTGACGAGACGCCCGTGAAACGCAAACTCCTTGTGCTGTGTGCTCTGGCCCTGGCCGCGTCAACGGCTCATGCGGGCAGCGGCGGGTCCATCTATTCGCTCCTGGGCATCGGCGATCTGCGCATGATACCCAACGTCCGTGCCGCCGGCATGGGATACACGGGATACGCCGTGACCAGCCCGTACTACATCAACACCCTTTCCCCCGCCACATGGACTCAGCTGGAGCGTGTTCGCATGGAAGCCAGTCTGCTCTACGAAGGTTTCCACTCCTCGAACGGGAGCAGTCGCGGTACCTTGCAAGAGCCGACTTCGGCGGCGCCATGCTCGCCCTGCCCGTCTCTCCCCGGGACGGGATCGTCGTTGCCATGGGTTTCATACCGTACAGCAAGGTGGACTTCGACACGTATACCACCGGGGAGTACACCGGCGTCGAAGATACCCTGGCATACAGCATCAATCATAAAGGACTCGGCGGTATCAGCAAGGGGCAGCTCGGCCTCTCGTGGGCCCCCACACGGAACTTCTCCGTCGGCGGGAGCGTGAACTATCTCTTCGGCACGCTCGAGGCAAGAACCACAATGATCCCCCGTAACGCCGTGTACGCCCCCGGGACACAGAATGAAGAAACCACCATGAACGGGGTGAATTTCACGGTGAGCGCACTGGCGGACAATCTGGGGAGTTTCCTGCCGGCATTGAGTCCGTTCACGCTGGGCTTCGCCTTCACGACGGGCACAAACCTCACGACCACCCACCGTTACACATACATCTTCGTGGGCCGCTACGACACCACAGACGAACAGACCGGCAGCCTGGAGATTCCCGTGACCATCGGTGTCGGAGTCGGCTACCGCCCCTCCGACCGCTGGCTGCTCGCCGCCGACTTCACCACGCAGCCATGGTCGACGTCCGAGATTCGGGGTGCCGCCCCCACCGCTCTCCGCGACGCACAGTCGATCGGCGTCGGCATCGAGCGGCTCCCCTCACGCGAGCCGGGTGCTTCACTTCCCAACCGCACGGCGCTGCGTCTGGGGTTTCTCTATCAGTCCACCTACTACAATCCCAACGGCGAACCGATCAACGCCTGGGCCGCGACAGCCGGTGTGGGCATCCCGGTCAGCATGGAGACATACCTCAATCTGGCCGTCGAGTATGGAACCAGGGGCACGCTCAACCAGGGGCTCATTCTCGACAAAATCTTCAAGTTCTCCGCTTCTCTCACCATCAGCGAACGCTGGTTCGTGCGTCCCGAGGAGGATTGACGTGAGTACACTTCGTTTGCAGGATCCCGATCTTTACGCGGCCCTGCGCAAGGAGATCCACCGGCAGAACACCAAACTGGAACTCATCGCCTCCGAGAATTTCGTGAGTGCGGCGGTGCTGGAAGCGGTGGGATCTCCCCTCACCAACAAGTACGCGGAAGGGTATCCCGGCAAGCGGTATTACGGCGGATGCGAATTCGTGGATCTGGCGGAGGACCTCGCCCGCGACCGGGCGAAGGAACTCTTCGGCGCGGAGTACGCCAACGTGCAGCCCCACTCCGGCTCGCAGGCGAACATGGCGGTCTACTTCACGTTCGTGAAGCCGGGCGACACGCTCATGGGGATGAACCTCTCGCACGGCGGACACCTCACGCACGGATCGCCGGTCAACTTCTCCGGACAGTTCTACAATTTTGTTCCCTACGGCGTGAATCGCGAAACGGGGCATATCGATTTCAACGAAGTCGAGTCGCTCGCGAAGAAAGAACGCCCCAAAATGATCACCGTGGGAGCGAGCGCATACTCCCGGAATATCGACTACAAGGCGTTCCGCGCCATCGCGGACAGTGTCGGGGCATTCCTCTTCGCCGATATCGCTCATCCCGCAGGCCTGATCGCCAAGAAGCTGCTGAACGACCCGATCCCGCATTGCCACGTCGTGACCTCCACAACACACAAGACCCTGCGCGGGCCCGCGCGGCGGTCTCATTCTTATGGGGAAGGATTTTGACAACCCGTTCGGCCTCGTGGCGCCGAAGTCGGGCCGTACGAAACGGATGTCGGAGCTGCTCGATTCCATGGTCATCCCCGGCATCCAGGGCGGACCGCTGATGCACGTGATTGCGGGAAAAGCCGTTGCCTTCCGGGAAGCGCTCCAGCCGTCATTTGAGAGCTATGCCAGGCAGGTGATCCTGAACGCCCGCGCACTCGCAGCCGCGCTGGCGGGATTCGGGTACAACGTGGTGTCCGGCGGAACGGACAACCACCTGATGCTGCTCGATCTGCGCAACCGCACGCTCACCGGCAAGGAGGCGCAGGAAGCGCTGGACCTGGCGGGAATCACCGTGAACAAGAACGGTGTCCCCTTCGACGACAAGAGCCCGCTCATCACCAGCGGAATCCGGATCGGCACGCCCGCGCTGACCACCCGCGGGATGAAGGAAGCGGAAATGAAACTCGTTGCAGGATTCATCGACACCGTCCTGCGCAATACCGGGAAGACGCAGGTGTACGCAACAGTGGCGGCCGAGGTGGAGCACCTCTGCCTGCAGTTCCCTCTCTACCCCGAGCTGCAGGCATAGCAGCGCCGCCTGGACGCGGCCTCACCGACGGGACAGTACGCAGGCGCAGGTAGCATCGCGACCTGCAACGCGGCCGTCACCAGGGACAGTACGCAGGCGCAGGTAGCATCGCCGCCTTCGTCGCGGCCTTCACCAGGGACACATTGCAGGCACAGTTAGCGCGACCGTCTTTGCGTGCAGAGGAACCGCCGGAGGGTCTGGCAGGGCTTTCCATCGGGAGGCGTTGTGCCCGTCGTGCAGAGGACCGGCCGCAGAGTATCGCCGGCATCGGTTGCACAGAACCGCCATCACGGCAAGTGGAGAAGCAAACACAGGATCTATGGCAGAAGCACCTGACACGGGACCGGGGACCGACGAAGCCGGGGAGATGTCGTTCCTGGATCATCTGGAAGAACTGCGCTGGCGGGTGGTCAAGGCCCTCATCGGCGTGGTCCTGGGCATGATCGTCTGCTGGGTGTTCATCGACTGGATCATGAACGACATATTGCTCAAGCCGGTCCTGTCCGCCAACGCCAATCTCCTGCCGGGTCAGCCGCCCATCCGTCTCCAGAACCTGAAGCCCTTCGGCCAGCTCTTCCTCTACATGCAGGTGGCGATCATCGGCGGCATCATTCTGAGCGTCCCCAATCTCCTGTACCAGCTCTGGGCGTTCATCGCTCCCGGGCTGCTGCAGAAAGAGCGGCGGCATATCCGTGCGATCGTCTTCTTCTCGTCGGTCTGTTTTCTCGGCGGGATCGCCTTCGCCTATTTTGTGATGCTGCCGGCCGCGCTCGGCTTCTTCTCGACTTCGGCACCACAGCCATCGAGAACAACATCGCCATCAACGAGTACATGAACTTCATCATCAGCGTGATGCTGGCGGCCGGTGTGGTGTTCGAACTCCCGATGGTTTCCTGGTTTCTCTCCAAACTCGGGATCCTCACACCGAAGTTCATGCGGAAATACCGCCGGCACGCCATTGTGGCCATCTTCGTTCTCGCCGCACTGCTGACGCCGGGAACCGATCCGGTCAGCCAGGTCCTTCTCGCGGCCCCGCTGATGGTGCTGTACGAAATCAGCATCCTGGTCTCCGCCTGGGCCGCGCGAAAACCGGAGAGTGAACGGCGTCATAGTCAGGCGGACCGACTGGCGTTATGAACCGGCCTTAGCATCGTTGCGTAATATAAGGAACATGTTGTGGATCTTAAAGACATCGCCGCCCCGTTCAGGATCACCTGGGGGCATTTGACCGGGTGTTCCGCGAGGCCATCCGTTCACGGATCGGGCTCGTGGACCTGGTCACGAAGTACATCATCCGCCAGAAGGGGAAGAAGGTCCGCCCGATTCTCGTCCTGCTGAGCGCCGAACTGTGCGGTGGCGTGAACGAACGGAGCTACCGGGGTGCCACGCTGGTGGAGATCCTGCACACGGCAACGCTCGTGCATGATGATGTCGTGGACAATGCCGATACGCGCCGCGGGCTTGCATCGATCAATGCGGTCTGGAAAAACAAGATCGCCGTGCTGATGGGCGATTACCTTCTCTCGCGCGGCCTGCTGCTCTCGCTCGAACATGATGATTTCGCCTTTCTCAAAATCACCTCCACGGCGGTCCGCCGGATGAGCGAAGGTGAGCTTCATCAGATTCAGCGCAGCCGGAAGCTGGACATGGACGAACCCGCCTACCTGCGCATCATCGGCGACAAAACGGCATCCCTCCTCTCCACCTGCTGCGAGATCGGCGCGTCGAGCACCTCGGGGGATCCGGAACATCACCGCCGGCTGCGGGAGTATGGCGAGAACGTGGGGCTCGCGTTCCAGATCCGCGATGATCTGCTGGACTATACCGGGCGGAAGAGCATCACCGGCAAGCCCACGGGTCTGGATCTCTCGGAGAAGAAGCTGACGCTCCCGCTTGTGCATGCGCTCTCGCGCGCACCGCGGGGAGAGGGAAAAGAGATACTGGGGATGATCCGGAACGGCGGGAAGAAGATGAACGTGCGGCAGATTGTCGCGTTTGTCACGCGGTACGGCGGGCTCGATTACGCAGTGGAACGCGCACTCGGATTTTCGCGCAAGGCGCAGGAATGCCTGGAGATATTCCCGGATTCCGCCAGCAAACGATCGCTGCTGGCGTTCGCCGAGTTTGTCGTGAAGACGGGAAAAGTAAGGAACGGCCCTATCCCGCCTGCGGCCGGACCGTGAGCACGGGGCACTTCGCGTGATGGACGATCCGGTCCGCCGTGCTGCCGAAAAGCATATGCTCCACGCCGCTGTGTCCGTGCGTCGCAACGATGATCAGATTCACATCCTTCTCCTCGGCCTCCGCCAGAATCTCCTGATGCGGATTGCCTGTCCGCACCGCCGAGCTCGCTTTCACCCGTGAACCGATCTCCCGTTCGATAAGCGCCCTCAATTCTTCCGCCCCCTTCTGCCGCAATTCGTCTTCCACGCCGGGCAGCACCACCTGGCCGAATCCCAGGTCCGCCGGGTAGATCGTCGGCTCCACCACGTACACGAGGTGGAGCGTGGCTTCAAATTCCTCCGCCATGGGGATGGCATACTTCAGCGCGTTCTTGGAGTGCTCGGAAAAATCGATGGGGACAAGGATGGCCTTGATGCCGAGCCCTTCCGTCGGCCTCCGTTTTTCTGCGACCTTCGCCGTGCGAACGCGCCGGACGGGCCTCTTTGGCTTGCGCGGAGCAGGCGATCGCTTGCCCGCTTTCCTGGTCTTCTTCGTCGTCGCCATGACCTGCCTCCTGCGTCAGTGAACGCCGGTTACTTTTCGTACACGAAGTGCAGCCACCTGTGGGGATCGTTTCCGTTCTTGACGACATCAAAGAACGCCTCTTGCAGCTTCTTGGTGACCGGTCCGGGTTTGCCGTCGCCCACCAGCTGCTTGTCCACGGAACGGATCGGCGTCACCTCCGCCGCCGTGCCCGTGAAGAACATCTCATCCGCAATATACACCATTTCCCGCGGAATGGTCATCTCCTTGATCTTGTACCCCATCTCCTCGGCGAGCTGAATGATGGTCATGCGCGTAATGCCGGGCAGCAGGGAGGAGGCAAACGGCGGCGTGTGGAGCACGCCGTTGAGCACGAGAAAGAGATTTTCCCCGCTCCCCTCGCTCAGATTTCCGCTCACGTCAAGCGCGATGGCTTCGCTGTAGCCGGCCTGGACGGCTTCCACCTTCATCAGCTGCGAAAGGATGTAGTTGCCCCCGGCCTTCGCCATTGCCGGCAGGGTGTTCGGCGCGGGCCGGTTCCAGCTGGAAATGCAGACATCGATCCCGTTCAACAGGGCCTCCGAGCCGAGGTAGGCGCCCCATTCCCACACCGCAATCGCCACATCCACCGGGCAGCCGAGGGGGTTGACGCCCACATCGCCGTACCCGCGGTAGACGACCGGGCGGATATAGCATGCACGCATCTTGTTCGCGCGGATGGTTTCCAGCGCGGCCTGCTCCAGCTGCTCCTGCGTGTAGGGTATCTGCGTGCGGTAGATCTTCACGGAATCGAAAAGCCGGCGCATGTGCTTGTCGAGCCGGAAGATCGCCGATCCCTTGGCCGTCTCGTAGCACCGGATCCCCTCAAACCAGCTCGTCCCGTAATGGATGACGTGCGACAGCACATGGATATTCGCATCGTCCCAGTTCACGAGCTTCCCGTTCATCCAGATCTTGTCGACTTTCTTCACTGCCATGATAGCCTCGTTCGCCTTATGGGGGAATTACGTCAAAGGACATTCATAGAGACGGTGTTTCTTCACGATCTCACCGTTCATCATTTGCGCGCCACGGTTCATCATGACGTTGTCTTCCAGCACCCAGCTCGCCTCGCCGTGGGGCATACCATTGTTCGTGATCGCGCGTCCGGTTTCGTAGAACAGGAGCGCGCCGATCCCGGAGTTCATGTACTCGGGGAGCACGCCCAGGATCACGATGCGCGCATAGTCGACCCGTTTCTTCAGGAAGATCATTCGCAGCAGCGCCGGGATCAGCCATCCGTGCTTGTTGCCCTGCAGAATGAGGTTGTAGTCCGGCAATGCCAGCCCGAAACCCACCGGCTTCCCGTTCGACTCCGCAATAATGATGAGCGCCGGGTTGACCATCGTTTTCAGGTCCTTGGCCATGTAGTCGAACTCGGCGTCGGTCAGCGGCACTTCGCCCCAGTTCCGCTGCCAGCCGCGCGAATAGATCTCGTGGACTTTTGCCACTTCGTTGTCAAAATCCTTCATGTTGATGGGGCGAAAGACGATACCCTGACGCTTCTTGGCCGCCTCGGACACGCGCACGAATCGCTCGGAGAAAACCTTGTCGCCGTGCAGGTACCACGTATAGAGATCCTTTGCCTTGACGAACCCGTACGCCTCCGCAAACCTGGCGTAGTACGGCGGATTGTAGGACATCAGGATCGCGGGAGTGCGGTCGAACCCTTCGACAAGCATCCCGTACTCATCGTTCACCGACGGGCTTGCGGGTCCGCGCATCGCTGTTACGCCCTGTCGCGCGCAGCCATTCCTTCGCGGCGTCGAACAGGGCGTAGGCGGCCGCCTGATCCTCGAGCACTCGAAGAAGCCGAAGAACCCGATATTCTCATTCTGTTCGCGGTTATGGTTGTCGTTGACGATCGCGCCGATACGGCCCACCACCTGGCCGTCCTTCTCCGCAAGGAACAGCTCCATCCGTGCATGTTGATAGAAGGGATTGTTCTTCCGGTCGATCAGCTTCCGGCGGTCCATCAGCAGGGGCGGCACCCAGTACGGATTTCCCTTGTACGGTTTCCACTGGAATTTGATGAAGATCTTCTCGTCCCGTTTTGATCGTACAGGCCGGATGGTTATTGCGCTCATGCGATGTGCTGCCGTCGTGTGTGTATTCAGGAAATGACGCCCAGCTTCTTGCCGATCGTTCCAAAGGTCTCCAGGATGCGGTCCAGATGCTCGTCCTTGTGCGTCGCCATGTAGCTTGTCCGGAGCATCGCCATGCCCACCGGGACACCCGGACTCACGAACGCATTGACGAACACGCCGGCGTCAAAGAGCGCGCGCCAGAAGACGAACGTGTTCGTGTCCTCGCCGATAATGACCGGAACGATCGCGGTCTGCGCTTCCAGGATATTGAATCCGAGTTCTTTGAAGCCCTTGCGCATCTTCTCCGCATTCCGGATCAGGCTCGTTATCCGCTCGGGTTCCTGCTCGAGGATCGTGAGCGCGGCCAGCGCGGCCGCCACGGCCGCCGGAGTCGGACTGGCGGAGAAAATCAGCGCGAGCGCATGATGCTTGAGATAGTTGATGACCGCCCGGTCGCCGACCACGAAGCCGCCCAGCGAAGAGAAGGTTTTGGTGAACGTCCCCATGGTCATATCCACTTCTTTTTCGAGGCCGAAGTGGCTGGCCGTTCCGCGCCCGCCCTTGCCGATGACGCCGGTGGAATGCGCATCGTCGATGAGAATCCGGGCATTGTGCCTGCGCGCCGCGGCCACCAGACCGGGGAGGTCCACGATCAAACCGGTGGTGCTGAAGACGCCGTCGGAGACGACGAGCTTCGGTGCGGACTGCGGGAGCTTTGTCAGCACCCGCTCGAGATCGGCCATATCGTTGTGCTTGTACCGGACAAAATCCGCAAACGCCCCTTTGGCCATCAGGTTTCCGGCAATGATGCACGCGTGGTTGTCCTTGTCGGACACCACGTACTCCCCCTTCTGTACCAGCGTGGGGATGATCCCCTGCGCGGTCTGGTATCCCGTGCTGAAGAGGAGGCAGGCTTCGCGCCCGAAAAACTTCGCCAGGCGCTCTTCAAGCTCGATGTGCAGATCGAGCGTGCCTGTGAGATAGCGGGAACCGGAGCATCCCGTACCGTATTTGAGGACGGCCGCCGCCGCCGCCTCTTTCACCCGGGGATCAGCGGTGAGTCCGAGGTAGTTGTTCGAACCGGCCATGATGATCTTCCGCCCCTCGATCGTGACCACGGGGCCCTCGTTCTCTTCGATCGGGCGGAAATAGGGATAGAGTCCTGTGGCCTTGATTTCGTCGGCGCGGGTGAACAACCGGCATTTTTCGAAGAGGTCGACGGGTTTCTTCGTTGTCAGGAGTTGCGTGGTGTTTGGCGTGTGCGGGAGCAGCTTCGTGTGACGTCATGGATTGCCCGTGAGAAATGCTGGAAGGTCCTGGATTGGATTGATTACATGAAAGTATTTTAATATACTTGAACATCCCGCAAAAGTCAAACAAGAAGACCCCTTATGAAAGCAACCTCATGAAAGCACTCGTCACCGGCGCCAGCGGCTTCATCGGAAGCCATCTCGTTGATCTCCTTCTGCAAAAAGGATATTCCGTGCGTTGCCTGCTCCGGCGAACAAGCAGCATGTCCTGGCTGAAAGGACTGCCAATCGAGATCGTGTACGGCGACGTGTTTGATGATGCGGGACTGGCCGATGCAGTCCGGGACGTGGACGTGATCTATCATTCCGCGGGGCTCACCAAGGCAAAAACAAAGGAGGAGTACTATCAGGGCCAACGCCGAGGGAACCCGGAAGCTTCTGGAGGCGGCGCGGCGTCTTGCTCCGGCGCTCAAACGGTTTGTCCTCATCAGCAGTCAGACCGCTGCGGGTCCGAGCTCCTCGAAGACTCCCGATCACCGAGAACGCCCTCCCCCACCCCATCACCACATACGGCCTTTCCAAGCGGAAGGCGGAGGAAATTTGCCTGGAATTCGCAACCTATTTCCCTGTCACGATCACGCGTCCGCCCGCGGTGTACGGACCGAGGGACAAGGACATCTTTGAGTTTTTCAAGACGATGAGCAAAGGCTTGCAGCCGGTGGTCGGGTTCGGGGAGAAGTACATCAGTCTGATTCACGTGACCGATCTGGTGCGGGGGATTGTGATGGCGGGCGAGAGCGAGAGGAGCGTCGGGCAGACCTACTTCATTTCGAGCAAAGACGTCTACGGGTGGAAGCAGGTCGGCGAAATCACGCGCCGGGCACTGGGGCGCCGGGCCCTGACGCTGCGTATTCCCGAAGCCGGAGTATACGTTATTTCAGGGTTTTCGGAGTTTTTCGGTCTCTTCACCCCCAAACCGGTGCTCATCAACTTCGAAAAAGCGCGGGATATGGTGCAGGATTACTGGACCTGTGACGCATCAAAGGCGAAGCGGGACTTTGGATTCGAGCAGGAGATTTCGCTGGAAAGCGGGATCAATCAGACCGTGGCATGGTATAAGGAGAAGGGGTGGTTGTAGCGGGTGGCGTCCGGAGGCTGTTGTGGCGGAATTGATGGGGGCGTCAGGACTTTAACTGGCACGCTCCGGCAACAAAGCGGCAATGTCGTCGTTGATGCAGCGGGATCACCGCCCAGGAAGCAGAAGTCGGAACACGGGACACGTGGCCTTCACATTGAAAAGAGCGCGGCGTCTTTTAAATGATCATCTGCTTGACTTCTGGTCGCTGAATACGTATATTAATATGCTAAAATGATCGCGGGGTGGAGCAATTGGTAGCTCGTCGGGCTCATAACCCGAAGGTTGCAGGTTCAAGTCCTGCCCCCGCTACAAAGGAAGGCGCCCGAAAGGCGCCTTCTGTCTTTTTGGAGGCATCGGCGTTCTTTGCATTCCGCACCTTTGAGGCGGGACTATTGAGGAGTGCGTTCCGCGGGACGACAAAATCCCGCACCTTTGGGGCTGCCATGGGAGGACAAGGAGTTCACGTTCAATCGTAGAGAGCACATCCGTACCATTCCGCATGATCCAGTTGGGAAAACATCCACAATGAATTACATTTGTGCAATCAACCACCAATAGTAGAAAGCTTCAAGCTGTTGAAGTTTCTTTAGACGATTGAGTACTTTATACGATCCGGCAAGTTCACAAGTCGCAAGTTCTTCATCCTGAGTCGGGTTATAACGAATCCTCTCTAAAGAGAAATTGAGATTGTTCCGCTTGATGAGAGTAGCTAAGAGTGCAGCCTTTGCCGCTGCGATGCGTGCCTGGTCAATTGTGAACGGAACACCTAACAAATGATTTTCGATTTGCTTTAAGCCGATTGCAATTTCCCTAATGTCGGCATTTGACGTATGTCCTTTTAGAAGATATTGTGAGACAAGAATGCTTGTCCGCATGGTATCATCGAGCGATTCATCTCGACCGGGATTCGATTCCCGGTATTTACTTTCTTGTGCTTGCGTGGCATTGTAGCTTTCAATCATCGACTTAACGTCCCGGCAATGATCGAACAATTCGCCGATATCGAATAGCTGCTTGACGATCTCCATCGACTTCCCAGTTTCAAAAGGTATCCCCACCGTATGCGGTGCAAAGACAGTGAGCTTATCGCCCAAGATACCTTCAAGCGTCGGTGTGCTCACTTTCACCTTCTCATCTGTTTCAAATAGCCTATGAGCTATGAGCTGCTCTTCGATCTTCGGGTATGTATGTTGCTCTTCTAAAGTGTCGAGTAGGACATAACTTTCCCGACCATCGATGGCTGAAGTGTAAAAGAACTTGAAATGTCTTTTCGGGATGTTATTCTTCTTGCGGATATTTTCTTCTACACGAGCGAAACGCGAATTCGCAATCAACGTTTGAAGCTCTTCATATGTGAATCTACCAACGACATCCAGATCGGTAGATAGGCGCTTATGGTCATGTAAAATCAAATGGAGCGACGTGCCACCTTTGAAGACAAATTCTTTTCCGCCCTTTACGAGATAGTGCAGGAGTGCGAAAGTGTATATCTGTTTTTCGATAAGTCCCGGATCTGCACCTTTGTTGGCTGCCCGCTGGGCTTGAATCCATTCTTTCGTAAATGATTTATCAACGATCACGGTTGCACAACTCACATAATAATTGAAGATTTGTATTCGGAAAAGAGTTTTACTATGGACAAGTGTATTTTCCGGCGTTCAGCGTAGCCAAACAATCTTCCCATAGTGATCCGATTGGAAAAGATAATATTTTCCACAATCCGTTTATACTCTGCACTATCCATCAAGAATAGTCGATCTTTTTCCAGAAAGAGATCGATAAGGATCTTCTCAATCGTTGCATAATGCCCATCAACCGGTTCTTTTGTGACTATAGGACGGACGATGATTCTTCGATGAGACCCTGCAACATATTTTTCAACATCTGCCTGCTTCGGATTGGGATATACTGTCTGCTGCTGGCTCCGTAAGAACTCCGTGACTGAACTCATAGCATCTGTCTCAGTGTACAGGAACGTCGTAAAACGGCTCATCAAGTGATGTGCAAATGGTTGCAGCTGTTCAGTACTCCAGCAGGAATACTCCAACTGCGGATATTGCTTCCCCACTTGGTCGGCGATTTCCTTTATGGATTCATATTGCGGTGTGAAGGGTGTGGCAATTGTGGAGTACCATCCTCTCCCTGCATTGAAGATAGCACTGGATTCAACTAACCGATAGAGTGTACCATGAAGGGATGATGACGGTATTTCATTCCTTCTCAATTGGAGTCTTCTTCTTAATCCGTCAACGCTTGCATATTTTGCAGAATTGACCACCTGCGATAGTTTGTCTTTGAACGTCTTTGTGATGGTTTTCTCCTGTATAACTATACCACATTACATTATATGTGGTATAATTATACAACAATTATTGCATTGACGCAATAAGTGTTCCTTGGTGCTATTCGTGGCATCTGTGCTTACGGCCTCTGCGGCTCCTGCAGAAACCTCAAGATTTGCCACCTACCCCCGTTACATCAACGGCGCGCCTGGTTGCGCATACCGCAGTTAAAGCAAAATGCCGTGCCGAAAGCTTCACGATCCGAGCATCTCACCAGCCCATCGGTCTCTGATTGCCCAGAAGGGGCATTTTGGGCACGTCGAACCTTCCGTATAATCTGTCCCTGCTTCGTGAGGACAACCGATGATCCTGCCAGCCATCAGGAAGTGAGCGATACTTCGGGATATCTATACGCCACAAATCAGACGAGGCCCTGCTGTGAGGGCTTCTACACCTCCTCCGAAAACAGCCTGTAGAGTTTCGCAGAGTCAAAAGTTCCAGCCCCCGCTACAAGAGAGCCTCTGGCAAAACGCCAGAGGCTCTTTCATTTCATGGGGCTCCAGGGTACGAGTCTCCTCACTCTTTTCCCTTCGACACACGTGTTGGCTTGTAGGACTGGTCCTGCATGTTTTTTCAGGACCAGCCCTGCAGAACCTTCATCTGCAGAACCTTCAGCATGTGTCCTATTGACTTTCCGGTCTTTTCTCTCAATATTCCGCGCAGACTGGTGACCCTGACGGCAAGGCCTGCCTGCGGTCTTTGAAGAGATCTGTAGCGGGCGGGGGAGACCCGAAGGCGTTCGCCGTTTCTCCGCTGTGACGACACCTCCACGTCTTCCTCTCCGTTGTTCTATGTCCCACAGGTCCATGCTATAGTCCCGTATGTCCGTCTGGCATTGGCGGGACCCGCCCGCCGGGTGCGGAGAGAGGCGAGCGAGACCTCAACCCGACTAACGGACCGTACGGGATAGCAGGCCTCTCTTCCTGACCAGAAGAGAGGGAGGAACGGCGACGGCAATGAAAATACTCACTTCTCTTTTCATCCTTACTACTCTGGCGGGCGTAGCGAGTGCGCAATACCAGCCTCGCGGCAATACACTGTCGGCCTCCATGCTGAGTGACTCAATCCCTGAAGCATGGAGAATGACCTATGCCTCAGGCCTTGCACCGAGCCAGGACAATGCCCGTGCGATGAAGGTGGACCCGCACGATGGCAGCATGTACGTCACAGGTTCGAGTAATGGGCAATTCATGACGATCAAGTTCAGTCCGGATGGAGACACGCTGTGGATTGCACGCTATGCCGGATCGGAAGATTTTGCCGCTGGTGCCGCAGCTCTGGCGCTTGACAGCATGGGAAATGTATACGTAACGGGCACGTGCGCGACATTCATGGGATCCGGTGGGAGGGTAGGGATTTCCTTCTCCTACAGGACCATTGCCACGGTGAAGTACAATTCTGCCGGCATGCAGCAGTGGGTGGCTCGCTACATCGGTCCACGAGACTCTGTATCAAACAGTGTCGTCGGTGTTGAAGTGGATCGTTCAGGCGCCGTCTGTATCACCGGCTCGGTCTACATCGGCACCCCTTCCCGTTCCACGATCACGACGATCACGTATGACCCGCTCGGGGCCGAAAGATGGGTAGCGCGATATGATGCCTCAGGCAACCGCGCAACCGCAGTTGCCATGACCCTCGGCGATTCGAGCAGCGTGTACGTCACCGGGCACACCAGGGCAGGATCAACCGCAAGCGATTTTGTAACACTGAAATACAACTCTTCCGGCAACCAGCAGTGGGTCGCACGCTATGATGGACAGGCGAATCGCAGCGATACTCCCCGTGGAATTGCCTCGGATGATTCAGGCAATGTGTACGTAACGGGGACCAGCACGACAGCGGCATCCCCATCGCGCCAAATGATTGCAACAGTGAAGTATGACGCCGCCGGCGTGCAGCAATGGATGGCATCGTATAGTTCTTCACCATCCGACAATTGCTATGCCAGAGCCATTGCCCTTGACGATTCCGGGTTTGCGATCGTGGCAGGGTACAGCTATTCCTCCGGATCTGAAACCCCCTCAAGCGTAACGATCAAGTATACTTCTGCGGGATCTCCACGATGGCTGACGAGAACAAGCGCGATAGGAAGCGCGGACGTCATGGCGCTTGACCGATCGGGCAATACGTACCTGGGGAGTAGCAATGAGACTGCGTCCGGCATAGCATGTGGAATCCTGAAAATCGGAGATGACGGTGTAGAAAAGTGGAGTACAATGTTCGCCGACTCGGAGATGACTTCAGGAACTCCTGTAGCAATTGACTGTGATGCACATGGCAACGTGTACTTCGCCGGGGCCGCTGGCTGCTACTCTTCGACTTTTAGCTGGTCTGCCTTCATAGTGGCAAAATACACGCCGGAGGGAAGACAGCAGTGGATCCACCGTTACAATGCCGGCAACTCCTCCTCTGACAATACCGCCGACATGATCACCGATAAGATTGGTAACGTGTACGTTACGGGATCCAGTGTAGGGAGCGGGAAGAACTCAGACTACATAACTGCAAAATACAGCACAGAGGGAGTGCTCCAATGGGCGGCCCGCCACAACAGCCCCCTGAACGGCATTGACTCTCCATGCCGCATCGCTGTGGACGGAGGAGCAAACGTCTATGTGACCGGGACAAGTGCGGATCTGCCGGACAATCCGGCGTGCACGACAATCAAGTACACTCCTCAGGGAACAGCTGTGTGGGTAGCGCGATATCAACCTCCCGACGGTTTCTTGTGCCAGGCTCCCGCTGTTGCAGTCGGCCGCTCCGGGGATGTCTACGTGTCGGCTTTGTACTATTTCGATGGACCGTCCATTCCCGTGTATGTTGCCACGACCAAGTATGATGCATCCGGCACACAGCAGTGGGTGGCGCGATACTCCTCGGGATCGCCAAATGCCTCGTATGGAGTCCCCCCATCGCTTGTCGTAGATGATTCAGACAATGTCTACGTCACATGCGTGATCGATACAGTATGCGTGATAATCAAGTACAGCCCGTCTGGCGGTCAAACGTGGGTGAAGGGCCAGTCCCCTGCTGAGAATCCGTACATGGACTTCGATGACACGCCGCGAACAACTGTCCTTGACCCGATTGGTAATCTGTTTGCACGACGACCGTTTGGACCAGATCGGTACCAAGCTCAACCGAGTGTCTGGTTTTCAAGTACAACGCCTCCGGCTCTACCGGATGGGAAACACGCTATGTTCCCCCACACTCTACGTACAGTAGAGCAAGTCACATCGCAATGGACCGTGCAGGTAACGTCTATGTGGCGGGAGAAGGTGTTGGTGAGGGGGGGAAAGTCTTTCAACATTGGTCAAATTCAATCCCTCGGGTCTCCAGTTGTGGGCCGTACAGTGCGCACCGGGGGCAGCCATGAATTCACCAGGCCATCTTGCAGTCGACGCAAACGGCAACGCTGCCATGACCATAGTCAGCTCGAGAAGGATCCTCCACGGATCCATAATCGACTTCTCATCCACAATCGGGTTTGACTCTTCCGGGGTCAAGCGGTGGAGCGCTCGATTCGATGGTCCGGGGAATTCCACGGTCAGGGCATCTGCCCTCGCCTTCGATGGCTCAGGCAATCTGTATGCAGGCGGGACCTCCACGGGACCCTATTGGAGTACAATAACCACGGTCAAGTACGCTCAGACTTTTCTTTCGGTCGAAGGGAATGAGCATCAACAGCCGGCAGCCTTTAAATTGACTCAGAATTATCCGAATCCTTTTAATCCAAGGACAGTGGTCAGCTATCAGCTGCCGGAGGCCGGTATGGCGAGACTTGTCGTGTATGATCTTCTCGGCCGGGTGGTGGTGGTGCTCGTGAATGAGCCGAAGGAGCCCGGGATGTATTCGACCGCACTGGACGCGACGCATCTGGCAAGCGGCATCTATTTCTACCGGCTTACCGCAGGGGAATTCTGCGCTGTGAAGAAAATGGTTCTGATCAAATAGGGACCTCCACGGGTCCTTTCCAACCTGTGCCGTATCATCCTGATCGAGCTGACATACGAAGGACCCGGTGATGAATGCCGAGCCCTTTGTTTACCATCTCAGCCAGATTTCAACGGACGAGTAGAAGCTTCTTCGTCTCCACATACGATCCTGCTTGCATCCTGTACAGGTAGACACCGCTTGCGAGCTTGCTTCCGTCGAACTTGACCTCGTGATACCCCGCATCCTTCTCCCCATTCTGGAGAACCGTAACCTGTTGCCCGAGTGTGTTGAACACCGTCAAGCTCACCCGCGACTTTGAGGGAGCCCGTAGCGGATCGTGGTCGAAGGGTTGAAGGGGTTGGGATAGTTCTGCATCAGGCAAAACGCTATCGGCTGCGGGTCTTCTGCCACATCATTCGGGCCCGATCGCTTGCCTTCGGAGTGGGGAAGTGAATACCTTCCAGCTTCCGGTTCCCTCCGGAGATCGGCCGTACGAGATATTGGTCGATTGAGCTCCGAACTTCAACGTATCGAGAAAGATTACCCCCGCATCAAGGGCCTGCGCCAGCCCGATCTGCTCCCCCGCTTTCTCAAGTTTGAACGCAAGGTGCAGCACTCCCTGCGCAACTTGATCGTCAGCCCAGAGAACCAGAAAGCCCTTCGCAGGGATTGTCGTCTGTTGCGGGACATTGATCGGAAGAAGGTGCTTGGTGGGTCTGCTCAGATTGTCGGTAACGTACAGACCTCCGATGTCGACGGGAAAGGTGTTGCTATTGTAGATTTCGAACCAATCGTCGTATTCCCCCCACTCATCAGCATACACAGCGTCATTGTCGGCCATAAACTCGTTGATGTAGAGCCCTGGTATGGGGACTGAATTCCCCGACTTTCCAGGAGTTCCCCCCTGCGCATAGCTTGAACGCCAGTTGCTGGACACCATGTTTTCCAAAGAGGGATGGTGCAATTCGAGGGATGGCCCCATGCCATCGGGCTGGGTGGGCCAAAACTCCCTGTTGTGATAATTCACGAAGTCGATCGGTTGCCGGCGCCATCGCTCAGAGAGATTGAGCCCGCTTGCTGAGGCAACGTCCCGTTGTCCCACTGAAGGACCGGAAATCCTTTCCCCTGGTATGACGGACCGTTCTTGGCAATGACGACGAAACCTCCTCCTGGCACACTGACGTTGCCGAACGTGCATTCGATGCTTCCCGTGAGTCGATAACCGGATAGATTCTGTGGCCGATGCACTGACATTCTTCAATTCAACGAACTGATTGCTTTCTCCTTCGACAGGATGATAATGGATTTCGTCAATGATGAACGTGCTCAACTTCTGTGCATCGTAGGGATAGGCACCGATATCAGGGAGAGAACCATCCGGATCGCTCGGCAGGAGTGGATTGCCGTTGTTGATCGCGGGAGATGTGGGCGACAAGTAGAGATTGTTCTGAAACAACGGCTCAGCTTTCTGATTGTGGAGTCCTGGAAGAACATCGGTGTTGCTGAGACAATAGGCGAACGTAGCGCTTGAAAGTCCATCAACGGTGTACGCCGCCGGGTGCTGTTGGCAATGATGGAGTTCACGACGTCCGCTCGAGCTCCACCATGGCCAAGGATCTTCTCATAACATGCCACACCGACTTGATTGGCATACAGCGTATTGTGTTCGATTTGCGCATGCGAATCGAAATCTTTCACGGCCACGCCCAATGCACAGTTCGCGATGACATTTCTTCTGATCAACGTGGTGGATGCTTGCCCTACCGAGACACCTTTGTCCTTGACGTTGAAAATGACATTGTTCTCGACCAGGATGTCCTTTGCCCCTTCTCCAAGGTCGATCGCATCGCTGTTGAATCCGTAGATTCCGTAGATCCGATTGTTGCGGATGATGCCCCGCTTGACGCCGTCGTAGTCGATGCCGTCGGAATCGAACCCTTCATAGCCCATGAGGTCGCAATTCTCGGTGAGCGCAAAATCCGCCATCTTGACATTGATAAGATCTCCTGGATAGGTTGTGTGGATACGGCAATGGTCGAGCGTCACAGAGCCGTAGCGAACGAAGACCGGCATCTTCACATTTTCCACAGCAAAGTAGTGAAGAGAAAACCGGGAGTTGTACCCCGACACCGCAGCCCGGTCGCGGCAAAATCCGGACCCTTTGTAGCGCCGATGATCTTCAGATGAGACACCGCGGACGAATCTGTCGCATTCACAAAACACAGAGCCCCCCAATTCGGGGAGTTTTCATTTGGCGAAATGACCACGGGGTTTGCCTCCGTCCCTTCGACGAGGAGCTTCCCCTGAATGATAATGCTTGCCCCTTCGGGCATAAGCACATGCACGCCTTCGGTAAGGCGAAGGGTCGCTCCGGAGTCGACTACGACATCGGTTCTGGCATAATAGGGGGAAAAGGCCTGGTGAATGTTGTGTCGCGCGCAATCCGCGACGGGATGCCGGTCACTGCAACTGCCTCAAAGACGGCAGTGATGGAGAGGGAGTCTTGAGTGGTAGTAATCTCCACCGGATTCGTGGCTGTTTGGGAGATCCCGTCCCAACGAACGAACCGATATCCGATTTCCGGGATCGCTTCCAGTTTTGTCGGGACTCCTTTGAAGTACGTGCTGCTGGACTTCCCGGTGATGTTTTCGATGTTGTTCAGCCGTACACGTCCCATCGTTGGACCGACAATGGTGAAGTTGAGTGTGCAAAGGCCGCCGAGCTGGAAGTACTCGACGATATGCTCCCGCTGATAGAAAGGACGGTAGCGGGCGAACGTTCTCAAGACATCCACATTGGCAAGCCACGTGGAATAGTCCGGAATCGGATTGCCAAAGTACGGCTCGCCGTCCTTCCAACGTTCGATATGGCGAGGCATTTCGGTACTGAGCCGATTCTCGAACTGATCGATGAGAGAGACGACCGTGTCGGGATGGAAGATGGTGTTCAAATAGCCGGCAAACCGTTGAAGGAATTTGGTCTTGAACTCCGCATTGCGTAACAGATTGCGGAAGAGAAGGGTGGACCAGGATGGGGGAACATATCTGTCGTTGAAATTGGTGGACGTCGCAAACCGGAGCGTGTTGTTGGAGAATCCTCGCGAACGCTGGTTGGGCATCCCAAAGCCGAAGTCCGTGTCTTGCAGAATCCATCGCCATCGTCCACTCGGCCTTCGCTCCCGCCACATACGGACATTCTCGTCGGCCCAGAAGACATTATCACAATATATTTCGGTGATCTGGTAGTTGATGAATTCGTCCACATCCATCCACGTTTCCACATGACGATAGTTCGCCGTCTGAGACAGGTCAGTGCTCGCGATGTATTGATAGAAGGCATCATAGTTATCCCCTTGACCCTCCTGACGGTCGGGGTCATGTCCGCCTCATACTCGAGCATATCCACGTCATCCGGATTGACATTGTGATGAGTGCTGATATAGAATCGGTCGGTCTTTTCCCGGATATTGAGGATACCCCAGTATTCCGCATTCAGAAAGATCGCTGTGGGTCTGTACGCCTGGCAATCCAGGTCGATCTTGTTCAACACAAGCGAATGGATCAATGCATCGCGAAAGAATGTGCTGCGGTTGTCCGGGACTCCTGCATTGCGCAGATAGAGGGACGTGTAAGTGTCGAGCTTCCGCTCCGGGAATACCCGATACGCGATTACATCGGTGCCGAACCTATCGTCGGCGGCGATGGTGAATGACTTCTGTGGATACAGGAGTGAAGCCTGGCCGGTCAACGAGAGTGAGGCTTCGAGACCGAAGCCCGGTGTGTTGTTTTCCGGAAGGAAATCGACATGGACGGGTATGTCCCGCTGCTTGAAGTTGTGTTCATAGATCCCCATCTGTGGGTCCCACAGGAGATCGGGTGGCGTCGATAACGACATGACGGGGAGTGTGGAGCCTTCGTTGATGAAAATGTCCTTGTGACAACCGCGCTGGGGATCGTGTTGGACTGGAACGCTCTGGCCTTGAGAACGGTGGTCTTGCTTACCGTAAGGGGGGACGCGTAGAGCGGAGATGTGCTCGTTGGCTTTGAGCCGTCCAGAGTGTATCGAATCTCCGCAGCACCTGGGCAGCTTGCATCGTTACGGTCTGACTTCCACCGTAAAAGCCACTCGCAGGAGAAACCGTCGGGCTCGGGGCATACTGCACAGTGAGTATCCCGGCGGTCGTATTTGATTGCGCGGGCGTTGGTTCTCCGAAGGAGAACCAGTTTGGTGATCCATCGGGTTTGCGGCCGACGGAGATGTCGTGTTCCTGGACGCCATAGCTCAGGGAGTCGATGAAGACGCTGTCGGGACTGACCAGCCCGATGAACTCTCCGGCTCTATCCAGTTGAAGCTCAAGTGAC
>CAVPCZ010000023.1:0-170395 GCA_963702445.1 Ignavibacteriota bacterium | reverse complement strand
GGGGAGTTCGTCTTCGCGGTACAGTTCAGCCAGCCAGCCCCGTTCATCGAGGAACTTACTGATGTCCCGGACAACGACATCATGGATCTTCCCGTTCGTAAACATACCGTTTCCTTGTTGATAGTGTGGCTCAGACTACGATTCGCATGGACTCGATGGGGCAACAACCCGTATGTAGGGGTGTAGGTCCGCAGTCAACCGCCGGATTCCCTGGTAGCAAAGGGGCGAGGGGATAGTTTCCTTAGTGATTGAATCTACTAAAGTTAACGAATTCCGGGCAGGAAAGTCAATGAGAAACAGGCTGCAACCTGCAGCCCGCGGACAGGTAGTCGGCGGAAATACAGGGATATTCTACATCTTTTCGGGGGCCCCGATGCCCAGAATCGCAAGGCCGTTCTTGAGAACCACCTGGACGGCTCGGCAAAGGGCCAGGCGGGCGGAAGTCTTCGGGGCATTTTCGGTGACGACCCGATGATGGTGATAGAAAACGTGAAACGTCCCGGCCAATCCGTGCAGGTAGTCCGCAAGCCGGTGGGGTTCCGAAGAGAGCGCGCACAGTTCAACAACTTCCGGGAATTGGAGCAACGCTTTTACCAGCGCCATCTCCTCCGGCGATTCCAGCAGGTCCAGATTTTCCTCGCCCACCTCCGGTAAACGTCCCTCCCGTTCGGCGAACTGCGAGGAGGCTGCAAATGCGCGCATGCGCATATTGCAGATAGTAGACCGGGTTGTCATCCGACTGCTGCCGCGCCAGCACCAGGTCAAAATTCAAATGGCTGGAGATCGTGCGCATGATAAAAAAGTACCGCACCACATCCGCACCCACCTCTGCCACGAGTTCATCCAGGGTGATAAAATTCGCTTTGCGTGTGGACATTTTGACGACCTCTTCCCCCTGCATGATCGTGACGAATTGGTGAATGAGCACTTTCACCTTTCCGGAGTCGTACCCCAGGGCTTTGAGGGCGGCCAGCACGTCGGGATACGTGGCGATATGGTCGGCACCGAAGATGTCGATCATCAGATCATAGCCGCGCCGGAACTTCTCCACGTGGTAGGCGATATCGGGAAGCCGGTATGTAGGTTCGCCGCTGCTCTTGACAATCACCTTGTCCTTTTCGCTTCCCAGTGCGGAGACCTTAAACCAGAGTGCGCCGTCCTGTTCGTATGTCAGTCCGCTGGCACGCAGGGCGTCCACCACTGCGGTGATCTTTCCGTCGGTGTAGAGCGAGTGCTCGTTGAAATACGACTGGAATTCGATGTCCAGAGACTTGAGTGTCTTTCGGATATCCGCGAAAATCTCTTCCACTGCGGTTTCTTTGAATACTCCCTCGGCCGGCTCGCTGCCGAAGCGTATCGCCATGCGCGTTCGCGCACCAGCGCGGCGATATCGCGGATGTATTCCCCCTGGTAGTACGTCTCGGGATACTCGTTGGATTCCCCCAGGAGCTCGAGATAGCGCAGCCGGACGGAATCGCCGAGGATGCGCATCTGGCGGCCGGCGTTGTTGAAATAGTATTCGCGTTCCACGCTGTGCCCGGTCCACTCCAGCAGCCGCGCCAGCGTGTCGCCGAGCACCGCCCCGCGCCCGTGGCCGACCGTGAGCGGTCCTGTGGGGTTTGCACTCACGAACTCGACCTGCACGCGTTTCCCCTCCCCGATCGTGCGACCGGCCGAACTGCTCTCCGGCGCGGAGCAGTCGCCCAGTTGTCTCCGGTGAAAGACCTCCGTAAACGAGACGTTGATGAAGCCCGGTCCGGCGACCTCCACGCGGGAAACGAGCGACGGATCGAACGCGAGACGCGCCACAATCTGTTCGGCCAGTTCGCGGGGTTTCTTCCCCGCCCGTCTTTGCCAGCACGAGCGCGATATTGGTGGTCAGATCGCCGTGCCCCTCCTGGCGGGGCCGTTCAACGGCGAAGTCCGGGACGGGGCAAGGTTGAGCGCGCCCGCCGCATCCAGAAGCGCGCTGCGGAGAAAGACTTTCATGACGCGACTTTCCTGCGTGAGCTCCCGGCTTTTCCGGGCGGTTGCTTTTCGCGGCCGTGTCGTGGCGGTCCGCTTGCGCGGACGCGGGAGCGGCACCCCTTCATCCACGACATGCTGAATCTTCGCGTCCCCCCAGAGCCGCTCGAGGTTGTAGAACGGCCGGGTCTGCTTGTGAAACACATGGACGACGACGTCCACGAAATCCACGATCACCCAATTCGGACTCCCTCCTTCCACCTGCCACGGAGCCACCCCCTTCTTCTTCAGGCCCTCCTGCACTTCGTCTGCAATGGCTTTCACCTGCATGTCGGAATCCCCCGAGCACACGACGAAAAAATCGGTCACGCTGCTCAGACCGCGGAGATTCATGATCACCACATTGTGGGCCTTCTTGCTGAGTGCAATTCAGCGACATGCTTCGCCAGAATAGCAGGTTTCAATGTCCGTTCCTCCTTACTGTGATGGTTTCAGTGACAAATAATCCCGCCCGATGACGATGGACACATCGACAAAGTAGTCGGGGTTCAGTTGCTGAATAACCCGCCCGGCCGGGATACCAAGCGCCCGGGCGACCTTCTCGGCATTCTCTATCCGGCCCGTGCGGTCAATCACCAGCGATTTCTCTACATCAAACCGGTGGTAGTTCCGGAGTTCAACGATGTCGTAGCCGCGCGCACGCAAATAGGCGGTCATTATCGATGCCGCACGCGACCTGCCCGCATCCGTTCCATACGTCGACCTGAATCGGCTTCCTCCGCGGATCATTCTCGCGCAGCGGATCCACCGGGGGGGAAAACCACGTGCGCACGACAAACGAATATCCGAAGTAGGCAACCACGATCGCCAGCAGGGCGATGCCGGCATTGAGCAGCAGACCGGAGGGGACTCTCGTGCGTCGGGGAGTGCGGGGAACGGTTTCCAGATTCTTCCTGGTGCTCATCGGCAACAGCGGAAAAAACAACAAGCCGGGATCTTGCCCCGCGCCCGGCGGGTGATCCCGGCTTGAACGATCGTATACGTGTGTTGTGCGCGTGATGCTCGTGCTCAGAAACCGTCCTCCCCGTACCACCGCGACCCAAATGACGACCCGAACGATGACCCGAATGACGAGCCGAAGGGGGAATAGTACCCGTACGGTTGTTGCCGGAACTGGACATGCACAAGGACGTTGTCCCATGGCTTGTAGCTGATCTCCGCCCGGCTCAGGTAGAGCGAACTCAGATTGCCTGCCTTCTGACCGCCGAATTGAGAAAAACTCGAATTCGGCGAATAACTCATGCTGATGTCCGCACGCGCCTGGAGATTGTCCGCAATTTCGTACATCATGCTGTTTGTGTACGTTCCGAGCGAAACCCCCTGCCCGCCCATTGTGAGATAGGAAAAACTGAGCGAGTGGCGCATGTGGAACTTGTCCGGATTGAACCATCCCAAGATCTGCGACGGAGAACTCTCCACCATCCCTGAGGACACCCTGTCTTCCTGTTCCACCTGGGACCTGAATTGCGCGTTCGCCGACAGGCTTGCCAGAAGCGCAACCGCTGTCACACCGATTACGAGTTTCATCGCCTTCTCCTTTGCACACTCACACACACGCGACTACCCGGTAAAGTATACAGAAATCCTCTAGAATTGTCAACTGTGGCGGGCTGCAAAAAGCCTCCGGGCCTCCTCCAGTTGCGCCAGCGTGTTGATCCCGCGAACCTCATGCTCTTTTTCAGCCGGAACAGCGCGCACGGGCAGCTTATTCCGCCAGAAATACCCGAACACGTCCGTAAGGTAGTACTCATTCTGTACGTTGGAGGGCGTAATCTGTTTCAGGCCGGCAAACAGGGAGTCCTTGTCAAATACGTAGATGCCGGTGTTGATCTCCCGGATCGATCGCTGTTCTTCGCTGGCATCCTTGTGCTCCACAATGCCAAGCACGTTTCCGGTGTATGAAGCCTTCGCAGAGGTTCCCGGCTGACCATCCCGTTGCCGCAGGATCCTTCCGTACCCCGTCGGGTCGTCCAGGATTGCCGTCAGAAGCGTTGCCGCCGCCGGTGCCGACCGGTGGTAGTCGATGAGCGACCGGACCGTCGCCTCCGTCAGGAGCGGAACGTCCCCGGACAAGACCAGCACATCCCCCGAGTACCCTTCCAGAGCCTTTTCCGCCTGCATCACCGCATGTCCCGTGCCGAGCTGAGGGTTCTGTTCCACACACACAACCGGTTTCCCCGTCGCTGCCAGGTGCCCCGTGACCGTGTCCTTCTGCCATCCGACGATGACCACCGTGCGCGAGGACTGCAGGCCGAGCGCAAGATCCACCACGTGCTCGACCATCGGTTTCCCGGCGATCGTATACATCACCTTGGCTTTGGTCGGATCCTTCATGCGCGTTCCTTTGCCCGCCGCCATGATCACCACTGCAAGTCGTTCATCCATACTTCCTGTTTCCCTTTTTGCCTGTTGCGTGTCTGTCGCAATGACCGCCCCCGGGTATCGTGCGCTCGCACGTCCCGGCCTCGCTAGGGAATCACCACGGGGACATTGTCAATCAGCCGTGTCGTGCCAAACCGGACCGCAAGGGAGACCAGGACGGGAGTTCCTGCCTGGAGGGAAGACAGTTCCTCGAGCGTCTCACCATGGGCGATCGAAAGATACTCCACCGCGCCGGCCGAGGAGTGTTCAATCATGGCCCGCATTTCCTCCCTGATGCCTGCCGGATCGGAGCTTCCTTCGCGAATCCTCTGTTCCGCCTGCCGGAGGGCGCGGTACAGAACCGGTGCTTCCGCGCGCTGGGTAGGGGTCAGGTAGACATTCCGGGAACTCCTGGCCAACCCGTCGGCCTCGCGTACCGTCGGGACGATCACCAGTGCGATGGCGAAATTCAGATCCTGCGTCATCCTCCGGATCACCGCGACCTGTTGCGCGTCTTTCTGCCCGAAGAGGGCCACATGCGGCATCACAATGTTGAACAGCTTCGCGACGATGGTCGTCACTCCCCGGAAATGACCGGGACGGATCTTCCCCTCCAGGATATCCGTAATGCCTTCAACATGAACATAGGTACGGTACTGGTGCGGATACATTGCGGCTGCGGATGGGGCAAAGACGTAGTCCGCGCCGGCGTCGCCGGCCTTCCGGCAATCGGCGGCAATGTTGCGCGGATATCGCTCGAAGTCTTCTCCTTTTCCGAACTGCGTCGGATTCACGAACACTGATGTCACCACCGTGTCGCCGTGATCCCGGGCCCGTGCGATGAGCGCAAGATGGCCTTCATGGAGGGCTCCCATCGTGGGGACGAGCGCGATGCGCCGGCCGCTCATGCGGAGCTGTCCGCTCACATGCACCATGCCGGAAACGGAGTCGATCAGCTCTGCCATGGCCGGTCAGCCGGAAGCCTGTGCGGTCCTGCGGTTCTGCGCAGCAGGAAAAGAGGGGTGGGATCAGACCGGCTCATCGCAGCATCGAGAGGATATTGTATACGGTACTGCGCATGTCGCGCCGGTGCACCACCATATCCAGAAATCCATGTTCGAGAAGGAACTCCGCGCGTTGAAACCCCGGAGGCAGATCTTTGCCGATGGTCTGCCGTATGACGCGCGGTCCGGCGAATCCGATGAGCGCTCCCGGCTCACCGATGTTGACGTCCCCGAGCATGGCATAGCTTGCCGTCACGCCGCCCGTGGTCGGATCGGTGAGAATGGAGATGTACGGAATGCGCGCATCGGCAAGACGGCTCAGCTTTGCGCCGGTTTTTGCCATTTGCATCAGCGAGAGAGCACCCTCCATCATCCGCGCGCCGCCGCTGGAGGAGACGACAATCAACGGAGCCTTCGTCTTCCAGGAACGGTCGATCGCCCTGCCGATCTTCTCGCCAACCACCGAGCCCATGCTCCCTCCGATGAACGAGAAGTCCATCACCGCCACAACAACCGGCAGCTTCTGGATTGTGCCCGGCCCCCACCGCACGGCGTCGTTCAGGCGTGTCTTCTTGATCGCCTCGACCGTCCGGTCGCGGTAGCGCTTGGTGTCCACGAATTTCAGCGGGTCCCCGGAGCGCATCCGCTTGTCCTGCTCTTTGAATGAACCCGGATCCAGGAGCAGGTCGACGTATTCCGCGCTCCCGATACGGAAGTGCGCGTTGCACTTCACGCACGTGAAGACGTTTTTCTGGAGCTCCATTTTGTGGATGATCTCACCACATTGATCGCACTTCGTCCAGAGACCGTCGGGAATTTCCCGTTTCTGGGTTTCGGCGGCGATATTCTCTTTTGAGCGCTTGAACCAGGACATGGCCGGATGCCTCCACTAGTCTTTAGTGCGCAGGAAAAACTCTTTCACATAACGCGGTTCCAGAACACCCGGATCACTCCGTATGCCGGATCCGTACAGAGCCGCCCCCAGACGTGCAACTGCAGCAGCGCTGCAGCGCGCGTGTTCCAGCCGGAAGCATGATCAGCGGCGATTCCCGCCGTCCCGCGCCCCCGCCCGGCAACCGGGTTATTTTCTCCCCCGCGTCGCCTGTCACCGCGATCGGTTTTGCGGGAAGCCTCCGGACCATTGCTTCGACGGTAAGATCCTCCACTTCCCACACCGGTGTAACGCGATCCCCTTCCAGTTCAAACAGCTGACAGTATACCTCATCCCGCCGGGCATCCAGGGCGGCCAGGATCATCATTGCCCCTTCCGCCCGCGCCCGCGCCGCGCCCGCATGTGCAAGCGCCTCGAGCGTCGGAACGGGAATGATGGCCATGCCGGTGGCCGCATGCAACCCCTTAGCCACGCTCAGGCTGATGCGCAGGCCGGTGAAGGACCCGGGACCGATCGATACGGCAACCCCGGAAAGTGCACCGGGAGAGACACCAGCTCTCTGTAACACTTCGTCGATGAAGCCGAAAATCCGTTCAGCGGCGACGTACCGTTCTTCGATCCAGCGCTCTTCCGCCAGGACGCCATCCCGGAGCAGGGCCACACCGCACACACTTGTCGCGGTTTCGAGGGCGAGCAGATTCACGCGGATCCCTCTCCGGTTCGGCGGATCTCGATGAACCGCTCCTGTTCCCCCCCCGTGTGCGCACACGTCACGATATACGATTCCGGAGGGAGGAGGTCAAGAATACGTTCGGCCCACTCGATCAGACAGACGAAGGGCGGGCGGAAGTATTCGACCAGGCCGATCTCCGCCACCTCCGCGAGCGAGCGAATACGGTACAGATCGGCATGAATCACCGTCAGTCCGTCCGCCGGGTATTCGTGCATGATCGTGAACGTCGGGCTTCCCACGTGTCCGGATGTCCCGAGCCCCTCGCACACGCCGGTGACAAATCGTGTCTTTCCGCTCCCGAGCTCTCCGATGAGCGCGACAACATCGCCCGGTCGCAGACCTGCGCCGAACGTCCGTCCCATCTCCACGGTTTCATCCGCCGACCGGGTCACCTGCCGGATCATCCCCGCGGTTCCATTCTCACCACCGGGAGGATCATCTCCTCCATCGACACGCCGCCGTGCTGGAAGCTGTCACGGTATTGATTCAGATATTTGTGGTAATCCGTCGGATAGACGAAGTAGAAATCCTCTTTGGCGATAATGTAGTTCACCGCCACGCCGCGGTTGGGCAGCTTGAAATCGGACGGATTCTTCACAAAGATGGCCGCCTTCTCTTCGCTTTTCAGATTTCGCCCATACTTGTAGCGCAGGCTGGTTGACGCCTCGCGGTCACCGAGCACCTTCGATCCCCGCAGGCTCCGGATGCTGCCATGATCGGTTGTCAGAATGACCGTGACGTTCTTGTTCCTGGAGAGCGTTTTGAGCATTCCATACAGTGACGAATGCAGGAACCACGACCGGGTGAGCGAGCGGTAGGCCGATTCATCCGGGGCGATTTCCTTCAGGAGGGACGAATCCGAGCGTCCGTGCGCCAGCATGTCCACAAAGTTCACGACAATCGCGGTCAGCCGTGAGTTGGCGTACGAGTTGATGCTGTTCTCCACGCTCCGGCCGAACTCGGGGTCCAGAATCTTCACGTACTTCGCTTCGGGCTTGAGCGTGATCTTCCGCCGTTCCAGCAATTTTTCCAGAAACTGCCGTTCATAACGGTTCCGGCTTGTTTCGTCATCCTCGCTCTTGTCCCACAGCTCCGGATGCCGGGTCTCCACGTCACAGGGATAGGAGCCGCTGAAGATGGCATTCCGTGAGTACGGTGTGGCGGTGGGCAGGATGCTGAAATAGAACTGCTTCGAGATCGAGTAGAATTCCTGCAGGATTTCTTCAAAGACCATCCACTGGTCCAGACGCATGCAGTCGATGACGAAAAAGATGACCGACTTGCCGGGCTCGAGTTCGGGAAGGACAAAACGGTCCACCACTTCCAGGGAAAGCGTCGGACGGGCAGTGGTCTGTTCCACCCAGTCCCGGTAGTTCCGCTCGATGTACTTGCCGAAGGCGAGGTTGCACTCTCGCAGCTGGTCCAGAAGGGTCTGCTTCAGCCCCAGTTCGGTGTTCCGGTCGAACTCCATCCCCCACCCCACCAGCCGTGTGTAGATGTCGATCCATTGTCCGTACTCCGGCCCTACCATAAGTGCGGCGGAGATCTCGTTGAACTCCTTGATATAGTCTTTTGACAGTGCCGCGCTGGTGATGCGCTTCCCTTCGAGGAACTTCTTGCAGATCATCAGCACCTGGCTCGGGTTCACCGGTTTCGTCAGATAGTCGCTGATTTTGTCGCCGATGGCTTCCTCCATCAGCGATTCTTCCTCGTTCTTCGTTATCATCACGACGGGCAGTCCGGGACGCAACTCCTTGATCTCGGCGAGCGTACGTAATCCGCCCATGCCGGGCATCATCTCGTCCAGAAACACCAGATCGTAGTCCCGTTCGCGAACAAGCACAACGGCGTCTTCACCGTTCGTGACCGTTTCCACGGCGTATCCCCGCTCGGTCAGGAACCGCACATGAGAGCGGAGAAGATCGATTTCGTCGTCGATCCAGAGAACTGTTCCTTTTGTTTCGTCCATGCGCTCAGAGTACCCATTTCATCGGTGAGAATCAATACGGCCGGCTGTGTACTACTGGATCGATATATGAATATCCAGCCCGGCCTCGTTGGTGGTGCTTCCGGGGATACGCGATCCGGAATCGTCCGGTGCGATCTTGCTGTACCGGTAGTAGACCGACGCCGTGACCCGCATACTCAGGACATATTTGATACGCGGCTCGAGCACCGTTCTCGTCGTCCCTTCCAGCGGGGTTCCCTGCAGGTTGACGTCCAGTTTCGAAACATCGTACGTCGTCCGGGAGTTCGCCGTGCGGGAATAGGACATGCTGACGTCGATGTCATTGTTCAGTGCAATGCCGAAAAAGGGAATCTCGAAACCGCGCCGGGAATAGGAGGCGGTCATCGATATCTCCTGGGAAAGCGCCTCGACGATATTGCGCGAGGAGGTGGTCAGGTCGTAGGATGTTGTGGAGCTGAACCGGAGATTGGCCCCGAAACTCCCCTTCCACAGCTCCTTGAACGTGAAGTTCAACCCGATCAGCGGGGAAAAACCGTACATCACGCGCTGGCCGTCAATCCGTTCCCCGCCTCCGCCGGGACGATTCTGATATTGTTGTGTGTAGTTCGAGTTGTAGGCGTGGTCGAGCGAGAGGCGGTTCACAAAATTTGAAAAGAGCGGCAGCTTCTCCAGACCGTCCCAGCGGAAACTCCAGTTGACGCGCGGCGTATACTGGCCGAAGATGTCCCGGAAAAACGGCAGGGCCTCGAAGCCCCGTTCGAAGGCCTGGTTGAGTTTCTCCTCGTCGCTCCTCGTATCGGACCGGTCGGCCTTCAACTCCGCATAGAGCGTGCTGACCTGTTTCAAACCGGTTTTGAAAACGCCGAGGAACAACACATCGGGGAACGTCATGAAGGACCGGTCGAGGCTCCCGGAGGTGGTCTCATTCACGATGGTGGGAATACCGTACACGGAATCCGCAGTGATATTCTGGGATTTGTTGTACGCCCATCCCGTATTCCAGTTCAGATCAAGCCGTGCGCCTTCCCATAATGCTCGAGACGTCTTGAGTGAGAGACGGTTGTTCTGACGGAAATTGTTCACGAGCACACCACCCGGAGCGCGGATCCCTGCCTCGACATCCCAGCCGAACCACGGGAAGTAGGGTCGGGAGCCGAAATTCACCAGTTTTCCGCTGGGATCACTGATCAGTCCCAGCTGATACAGCCGGGAGGGCCCGTTCTCCGGTAAGGATTCCTGGGCGAACGGAATAGTCCCCCAGAAATTGACAAACCCGGTACCGCCCACAACGCCGCTGTTTTGTGTGTTGTTGGACTCCGTGAATGAAACGTTGATGTTGTCATAATCCAGCAGAATCACCTTGAAGATTTTCGCCAGGTTGCCGATCCCGCCTATCAGCCTGGTCAACGGACCGGTCCTGGAGGTGCTGTCCGCAGCTTGTGTGGAGTCTCCTGCCGCTACTGTCCCGGTTTCCCCGCCGCCCCGCCGGCCCCGTGCGGGTGCGGACGGCGAGGACGGCTGCGATTCAAAGAGCGGATCGAACAGCTGCTTCATCCGGAAGTTCATCCAGAGCGTGAGATTGGTGTTCGTGCCGGCGGATTTCCCGAGATCGCCACGCGTCAGCGTGTTCTGCCAGTTGTAATCCGCCGAATAGGAGAACTGGAAATCCAGATACTTCTTGATATTGAAGATATTGGGGACATTCGGACGCGTGTTGAAGGTGTTCCTCTGACTGTAGCGTGTGTCCTCACCGAAGTACATCAGTTTGTCGCCGCCGAAAATATCGTTCAGGATATCGGAAAACGGACGCTGCTGCTTGTTCTCGTCCAGCTCCAGATTCAGCAGGCTGGATTCCACGCTCACGCTGTAGTCGCCGGACGGATTGAGCAGCCCGCCCTCGGTGAGCTTCCAGGCGAACCCGACCTGCCGGGAGGCGCTGAAATTGCGCGAGATGATCTCCTGCGCTCCCTTGGCGCGCTGCAAGCGATTCGTCACGCGAACGTACCGAGCTCAACGACCAGCTGAAACTCGTGGGGGCAAAATACAGCTTCCAGTCCTTGAACTCGTCCAGGAGCCAGATCCCGTTGAAAATGTTCCGGAACGGCTGAATGAAGTAATCGGGAGGGAACGTGATGGCGTACGCAATGCGGGCATTCCACGACCATGTCATGCGGCTCACGACGGCCGGACTCCGTTCGGTGGATTCGCGTGTAGGTGAATCCGAAGTTAAGCTTGTTGAACGTGTCGCGGATATACCACTCGTTGTGAAGGGAGATTGATCCGGAAATTGGGGGCCGCATAGGTGTCCGTCACGCGCCTCGCTTCCGACTCCAGCGTCACCTGTTGCGCGGCAGCCTGCCGCGTCCGCTTCGGTCCCCCCGTCCCGGAGGATTTTGGCTTTGGACTGCTCCGCCGCTTCGGTGACCAGCACATCGGAGTTCGGCAGATACTTCGGCTGGTTCATACTCTCAGTGTGCGAATACGAGAGCGGAATCGACGTCCCCGCCCATTCTTCCGGGAACAACTTCTCCACCTGGATGGAAGTGCTCAACCCCCAGTTGTTCGACAGCTGACGGCGATCCGAAACGCTGCTCCAGCGTGTGGAAATTCGGATCAACCCGGGAATAGTTGAACGAGACCGAGCCGAGATCGGCAAGTTTCAACTGCGTGTCAAACCGGTATGCCCATCCCGGGGTGTCGTCCACGGAGGTCAACCGAAGCTCGTTCACCCACACCTCCCCCTACGAGAGGCTTCAGCGTTCCCTTCCCTCGGGACTTCTGTCACACCGATTGCAAGGTAGACGATTTGCGTCAGCGAGGGATTCCCGAGCACGCGGTAGTACGACCCCGGCGGTCCGTTCTTGACCGGCATGGGTTGCGAGATGATATTCGACGAATCCCGCGCCTGCTTTCACCGCCGTCAACTCTTCGAAATTGATCACCACCTCGTTCAGGACGTCCCATCCCTTGTGGATCGGGGCGACGGTACTCATAGTAGTTCAGGCTGTCCAGCCCGAACCGGAAATAGAGCTCGGCATCGTAGTTGTTCTCATCGCTATATTGGAACTTCTCGTCGCCGTGGACGAACATCTTCATGGTCTTGTAGTTGAAGAGATCCAGCGCCCGATAGGTGTAGAATTTCACCGCCTGCCGGGACTCACCGTCGGGAATCCCTTTGAGTATCACGCGAGAGACTGCTCGTTTGCATACACTTCTTCTTCCGGCCGGGTCTTGTCCCGTTCACGGATGACCCCGGGAGGGCTCTGGTACTTCAGGTTATCTTCCACGTTCACCACCGTCACCGCAAACATTGTGTCGCTCAGATCCTTGTGCACCTTCTGCCACTGGTTGCCCACCAGGCTCAAGTCGGCGATGCGGACTGCAACGGTATCCGTGACATTGACGAACGCCACGCGGATGAACTCGATATTCTCCTGCGAGGGGGACCCGACCTGGCGGACAAAGTCCTGGATCGGGATACGGAACTGGTACCATCCGATATTGCCCCCGCCGACGATCCGCGGATTGCGCGCGCACGTCGTGTCCAGCGAGCACCTCGTACTCGAAGTACGAGTTCGCCAGGTCCACCACCCCGTTGGCATTCATGTCTTCCGTGTCGGGGATACGCCCGCTCGGGCCGTCCTTGTTTCCGTCCGTCCCGTTGATGCGCGAATAAATCTTCCTGCGTCGTTCCCGACCGTGGCATTATTGAACGCGTAGTTGTCGCCGCTGGGATCGGACGCGAGGGCCGGATATTTGGCGATGAGGGCGGCATACCGCGACTGCTCCTGAGCTCGTTCAGCATGTCGAGCCCGACATCCTCCCCGTCCTGCAGAACGCCATTCGGGTACGAGCTCAGGACAAGATCTTCCGAATTCAGAGCGCGATTCGGGATGGCGTCTTCGCTGACGGACCCCAGATCGATGAACATTTTCGCGATCGGTCCAGCGGCGCCCGGTCGATCGCGCATCCATATTTCGATGAAGTTGATGTTCTCCTTCGAAAGGTTGATGGCGGACACGGAGAGGGGCTTCATGACGGCGCCCCAGTTCTTGGTCAGCGTCAGCGTGGTTTCCAGATCGAGACTGGTATTGTACTGGCCGCGTACCGTCGGGAAGTAGCGGAAGTCCAGACCGTCGCCTGGTTGTTCGCCTGGCTTCCGGGACGTTTCCGCGGATAGATGTCCGTCAGCTTGCACGTCGGTCGGAAGGCGATTGAACCAGACCATCTTCCCGCGTGAATACATCTTTGTCGTGTCGGGCATGTTGGGAAAGAAGCACATTGTCCGCCGAGCGGGCTCGCCAGCGTCCATGCCGCATAGGCGATCCCCACCGGTATAGTTTCGGCGCGCGGCTTCAAAGTCATCGATATAGGCGATCCCTTCCCCGTTGTCGCTGGGAATCGGGCTCTTTTTCGTGTTCGGGTCCGGCGACATGTAGGCCGCCTCTCCGCTCACCTTCAGCTGGGACGGCTCGCGCGTTTGGAGAAACGGCAACGCATCGAGGGCACGTGTCAGGAACGGAAGATCGAACTTCATCGCACCGTCCATGCCGAATATCGTGTTGTTGTTCGGCTCTTCGCCCGAGGCGCACTTTGTCGCTCAGGGTCTGCTGGTTCAGGTTCATGAAGGTGAACCCGAAGTTCACGTTCTGCGACATGGCGAGATCACCGCGGGCACCCAGCAGCGTCTTGGACGCCAGCTGGAACAGGTCGTTCTGCTCGTACTTGATCTGGAGGTTTGCGCCCGGGACCAGCGCGCGCTCGTTCTTGATCACCACCTCGCCGATGATATAGTCGACCGTGTAATCGAGGTTCTGCACGCAGCTGCACGGCCGTCGAGGAGCACCTGAACGCTTCCCTCCACGACGTTGAATCCCAGAGAATACCGGGAGCTCGCCTCGCCCGAGGCTTTTCCACGGATCATGTACCTGTTGCGCAGGGCCTGCTGGGCAAACGTCTGCGTGGTGTCATACACTTCTTTGTAACGGTATTCAGAGGTATCCTGCAGAGCATCACCCTTTGCGGCGAAGTACTCGCGCCACCCCGGTATCAAACGGCCGCAGCGTCGGGAAAGAAGATCTCCGCCCGCGCCTGGTTGATCGTGCGCCCCGGCCGGAAGTCGAATTGCCCGTCGCCGTTCGGTGCCGGCGTGTCATCGCTGTTGTACTGGTCCAGTGCCGAAGACACGCAGCAACGGTTCGTTCAGAATACTGTTCTGATCCTCTCCGCCAGGAACGCGGCGGAGAATATCAAGCGAGAAGCCCTGCTTCTTCAGATTCCGGCCGATCCCGGGATCGGATAGATATTCTTCAGCAGCATCCGCCATGCGATCGGGTACGTCGGGCCGTTGGAGACCAGGTTCTTGGGCTTCACCATTTTCAGAATCAGCCGCTGGCTCACGGCCATGCTGTCGGAGCCGAGATCACGCGCAAACTCGCCGATACTGCTGCCCTTCAGCAGTGCGGTAGGCGATAGCCGACGATCTGCTGATCCCCCACGTTAGTGTTCAACGAGAAGCACACCGAGGTAACCGTCGCCGTCCAGCTCATATTGCGAACGATCGAGCTCGTATGAACGGGCCGGTTTCAATTTGTCCCGGCGATCGTCGATGGCCTGCGCAAGCTTCGGGATCATAGCCGGCACCCGGCGTGGAGGCAATTGATGTACGCAATCCGCCTGCCGCTCGTTCGGGTCGGGGATTCTTCCCTGCCGCTGCACCCAGACCTCCTCCTCAACGATCTGCGGTTCTGCTGTTGACGATTCGGCGGTTCATTCTGGTAGTAGGGCTCGTACTCCCGGATATAGGATGTGTCCACAAAATAGTGATTCGTGGCGTATTCGTACGCGCGCATTTCGAACTGTCTGCTCCTTCGCGCCGCCCGAGACCGCAACCTCCTTGATCTGCCCCTTTTTCTGGGATGCCAGCGTGGTCAGGGTCAGGGGCCCCATCTGGAACTTGCGCCTTCACGCCGAACAGCGCCTGGCTGCTGCCGATGAATGATGAGGGCGTTGGAGCGAGACGTTTCCTGCTTCGACGCTGCTGCACGATTTCGTCGTCGTACCCGGTGTACTTGATCTTCAGCTGGTTCTCGTATTCGAACGTGCGCTGGGTGTTCCAGTCGGCGAGAATATTCAGCTTGTCGCCGATGGTTCCGTTCACGTTCACCTGCACATCCTGACTGAAGTCCGGTTCGTTCCGGCTCTGATCCAGGCGGGAATCGTGGTCTGATCCGTTTGGGTACTCCGGAACCCCGCTTTGATATCGACGGAGCCGCTGATATTCAGCCTGATCTCCGGCTTGCCGAAGATGCTGAAAATCGGGTTGGGCGGAATGGGGATCTGAATCTGGGTGATGTTGCTGAGCAGCTCGCCAAGATCGTTCTTTGCGGCAAGGGCCTTCGGCTTCCGGGCTTCTTCCGCCAGCAACCGGCGGAATTCTTGGCTTCGCCGGAGACTGATGTACTCGCTCAGAGGAATGCTGATGGGAATTCTGGTGTCTTCCCCGAACATCGTCTCCCGGATACGGACGTTCGCACCCGCGGTGTCGAGAGAGAACTCCCGACGCAATCCGCTGCTTTTTCGTGCTCCGAACAGCGGGTAGGTCCGGTCCGGAATAACCTCCACACCCACCGGGTCGATGCGCTTTGGAGCGAACTGGCGGAGGCGCGCCGTGGAATCCAGGTAGACAACATAGGTGGAATCGGTGATCAGCCGGGCACGAAGAGAATCCTGCCGCGTGCTGTCCGCACGCACGCTGTCGCGCAGCGCCGCACGGAGCGAATCCTCGGGCGAGAGCCTCACCCGGAGCGAGTCCCCCGGCAACAGCCGTGTCCGGCTGCTGTCCTGCGGACGCACCCGGGGAGGGGACTCTCCTGCACAACTCCGATGCCTGCGGCGGATAGGGTAAAAACACCGATCAGGAGAGGTGCCGCCAGACCCGCAAGACGGACGGCGGAGCGCAGGAAAAACCCGGGAGATGGAGCGAAAGCTGTATGCAGCAAAGAGTTCAATTCGATTCCGCAAGAGTTACAAAACAACCCGCGCCAGTATCCTGCGGCGCACATGCGTTAACAAGCTCGATCGATATTGGACTCCTCTAATTGCAGTTGAAATAACATAGCCAAAAGAGGGGAAAAGGTCAAGCATCCTTGGAAAAACCGTCCGCGACTCCTATATTGGAGCATGCCCCTGCTCCACCGATATATCCTCCGCGCACACGCGGGACCCTTCATTTTCTCGCTGGCGACGTTGATGTTCATCTTTCTCCTGCAGTTCGTCATGAAATTCATCGACCAGCTGGTCGGCAAAGGACTGACGGCCTGGGTGATCATCGAACTCGTCGCGCTGAATCTCTCCTGGATGCTCGTGCTCGCCGTCCCGATGTCCGTTCTGGTCGCGACCCTGATGGCGTTCGGCGATCTTTCCTCACGAAACGAGATTACCGCCATGAAGGCGGGAGGTGTCAGCATCTACCGGATGATGGCGCCGGTCTTCGTCGCCAGCGTGCTTGTCGGGCTGGTGATGGTCTGGTTCAACAACGATGTGCTCCCGGAATCCAACCACCGGCTGAAAGCGCTCACGACGGACATCCGGCGCAAAAAGCCGACCATCGCCCTGGTCGACGGCGTCTTCTCCCAGGACATACCCGGCTACAGCCTTCTGGTCCGCAAAGCCTTCCCTACCGGTGACCTCGCCGGCGTGACGCTGTATGACTATTCCAACCCGACCATGAACATCGTCATCACCGCCACACGCGGGACCATCTCCTTCTCGCCGGACTACCGGAAGACTCATCCTGAACCTCCGGGAGGGAGAAATTCACGAGCTGGATATGCAGGACATGAACTCCTACCGGCGCGTCCGCTTCACGCGCCATCGTATCGCCATGGACGTGGAGGGATTCGACTTCGAACGCTCTGCCGCGTCGGCCTTTGCCCGCGGCGACCGGGAACTGAGCGCCCCCGCCATGCTGCAGGTCGCCGACAGCCTGAACAGCGTGCGCCGGAGACAAATCGACGAACTCCGCGATTTGATGACGAAGGAGATGGAAGGAACACTCAAAGGGGTCTGGGACAGCCGGCAGCATTCCACCCGCGTTCACGGGCAGCTATCCAGCCAACCAGACAGCGCTTGTCAAAGCACGCACGCATCAGCACAGTCGTAACGCACATACTTCTTTCGTATTGAAACCCTGGAACGCCAGACCAGCCAGTACTGGGTGGAAATCCACAAGAAGTACTCCATTCCCGACCGCGTGCGTGGTCTTTGTGCTTGTGGGACTCCCTCTGGGCATCATGGCACGACGCGGCGGATTCGGCATCGCTGCCACGCTGAGCCTCGGCTTTTTCGTCCTCTACTGGGCTTTCCTGATCGGCGGAGAGAAACTCGCCGATCGGGATATTCTCTCCCCGTTCCTCGGCATGTGGGCCGCAAATATCATCATCGGCATCATGGGCATCTACCTGACCTTCCGCATCGGACGCGAAACCGTGGTGATCGACTGGAGTTTCTTCCAGCGCTTCATCCCGCGCCGTATGCGCAGCACACTTCCCGACGAACCTCCGACACGACGCCACGGCCTGATGAAACTCTTCGACCGCTATATCATCCGGCAGTTCCTCTCCACCGCGCTCTTCTCGCTTCTGGCCGTGCTGGTGATCTTCATCGTCATCGACGCGATGGAGAAGCTGGACGACTTCATCGACAAGCAGGCCGGCCTGGGATATGATCCTCCTGTACTATGTCTACTTCATTCCGGAAATCATCAAACTGATCATCCCCGTGGCGATGCTCCTCGCAAGCCTGTTCGTGACCGCCCGGCTTTCCACCCAGAGCGAATGGACCGCTCATGAAATCGAGCGGCATCAGCCTGTACCGCCTGCATGGTTCCCGTATCTCGCCGTCGCCATTGCTGGTGAGCATCGTCTCCGTCTATTTCAACGGATGGATCGTTCCCTTCGCCAACAAGAAGAAGTTCACCATCGAGCGAGTCTATCCTGCACAAAGACATCGTCAACTGCCTCGGGCTGCGAACATCTACGTTCAGGACAGTCCGACCCGGATTCTTTCCCTCGGGTACTTTGACGATTCACGCGGACCTCGCCTCCCGCGTCAGCATTCAGGATTTCAGCGTCGTCGACCCGACCATCATGGTGGCCCGCGTGGATGCCGTGACCATGGTGTGGGATTCCACAGCACAGCACTGGGTGCTGCAGAACGGCACGCGCCGCTGGTTTCACCAGGGCAACGAGCAAATGGAGCCGTTCGTCCTGCAGCCCGCGGGCGACCTGCATTTCAATCCCGACGATCTGCGGAAGAAGCAGGAAAAGCCGGACGAAATGGAGTTACTACGACCTGCAGGAGTTCATTCGAGAACCAGCAGACGGGCGGGACAGGATGTCTCGCGATGGCAGGTGGACTTCTACAGCAAGATCTCGTTCCCCTTTGCCACGGTCATCGTCGTGCTCTTCGGGGTCCCCTTTTCCTCGATCCGCCGCCGGGGCGGCGTCGGCGTTCAACTCGGCATCAGCCTGCTGATCTGTTTCATCTACCTTATCTTCATGAAGGTGAGCCAGGTCTTCGGCTACAACGGCGACATCAATCCGCTGCTCACCGCATGGTCGGCAAATCTTCTCTTCTTCGTTGCCGCCGTGGCCGTGCTCCTCCGCGTACCGAAGTGAGCCTCAGGGTGAGCCTCAGGGTGAGCCTCAGGGTGAGCCTTATCGCTCCTGCATCTCCACACTTTTCTGCTTCGCATACCCCGCAGGCACGACAAACAGCTCGGGCCCTACCGGCTTCGACTCGACGCGGGTAATCTCCTGCGATTCAATGATCTTGCCTTCACAGCGGGTGGTTGACACGACCGGGAAGATTCCCATTTGCGCAATCATCTCCGTTTCATACCCGGCGCCGTCACGCGCATCCCGTGCGAGCGTCCCTTCCAGAGCAGCCGTGAGCGCCGCCAATCCTTTCGTCCCCCAGATCTCGGTTTCGGACTCGCCCCGTTTCACAATCAGCTGCTCACACGGGTAGCCAAGCACTTTCCGTGTCTTCTTTGTCCGCACGAACACCGGCCGGTCCGCGGAATCCATGTCCGGCACAGTCGCGCGCTGCGGCACGTCCTGAGTAAGCGACACCTCGAAATAGCTCTTCTCCAGATCATTCAGCACCCAGGAGATCTTGCGATCCCTCCGGTAAATGACCGTGGACCCGGGCATGTCGCCCACCGGAGGGATCTCCACGCGGACCATGTCTTTGCGAACCCGCATGGTCATGACATACCGTTGTTCCACCCCCTGCTCGTCCACTGTCAGGTTGCGGCTCTCCACCACCCCTTCAAACTGCGCCGGTGCGGCGGTATGGAACAATCCCATGATGATGATACACGGCAGAGCTTTCATCTGCTCACCTGAGGAGAATGAGTGTGCGCGCCCGGCGGAACGACTCCGCGCCGCTCCCGCTGCGTACCACGAGTCTGTACACGTACGTCCCGCTCGCAAAACCGGATCCATCCAGGGTTACCCGGTGGCCGCCCGGCCCGTATTCGGCGTCCGCCAGGACCCGCACCTCCCTGCCGAGGAGATCGAACAGTGTCACGGTCACCCTTCCTGCTGCGGGCAGATGGAATGCGATCGTCGTCGAAGGGTTGAATGGATTTGGATAATTCTGCTCCAGCCGGTAGTCTTCCGGCACACGCGCTGCCGGCTGTTCATCGACCGCCGTCAGCATGGAAGGATCATACCGCAGCACTTCGCCGTCGGAAGTCACCGCCCACCCCGTCGTCGTGTCGGCAAATGACAGGTGCGAAATCGAACCGATAACCGGGAAGAGCGTTTCTGCTGACCAGGTGACCCCGCTGTTCCGTGAGTGAAAGGGGGTGCTGCCGCTTGTTACCCATGCATGCATGCCTCCGGGAACAAACGCCACCCCCGCCAGCTGGTCCGTGGTGGGACTGGCGGTCCCGTTCCACGTGACGCCGCCGTCGCTTGTGCGTGAGACCGCACCCGCATCGTGCACTGCCAGACCGTTATTCGCGTCGCCGAAAGCAATTCCATAGCTGTTTGTGGATCCCGTCGGTGCGGATACCCACGAAGCGCCTCCGTCCGTGGTGCGCCACGCGCGGTTGCGGTTGGTGCCGAACCATCCGTGCGAGGCATCCGTCCACCAGAACGAATTGTTCCACCCCGCCTCTCCGGCACTCCCGGCCGGCTCATTCGCCAGGTGCGTCCATGTCGAACCAAAGTCGGTCGTCTTGAGAACGATGAAGTGCCCGTCTCCGGGTGGATCTCCCTGAGCATATCCGGTGCCGCCGGGGAACATCCAGACGCCGTTGATGAACGGGCTCTGGCGTCCCGGATATGGTTGAACTCTCCAGGTGGTGCCGCCGTCGGTTGTTGCGACGATGCCGGCCTCGTTGGTCCCGGGCCAGGAACTTGTGCCCACCCACGCCCTCTGGTGGTCTATAGCCGTGATGCAGTACAGGTCCACGTTCGGCATGTTGCCCGTGACATCCGTCCAGGATTGACCTCCGTTACTGGTGCGCATCACCACGGGTGCGCTGCCAAGCGAATTACCGCCGGCGGCCCAGGCAACATCCCTGTCGACGGCTTTCACGCTGAAGAGACCGATTCCTGTTCCCTCGAAATCCATCAACCAGACGGGCATGGAGGGAAAGAGCATCACGCGGAGTGCATCCCCGTCTTCTTCCAACCCGCCAAGCTGCCACCTGATACGAATGGCCACCTCACGTGCCGTGGAGAGCTGCCCGACCCGTAGGCGGAATTCGGGAAGACGAACCTGCTCACCCGGCGCGATACCGGAAACCGTGGCGGTCCCGTCGACAACCTGGAGGAGAGAATTGGATGTCGTCACGGTGAATTGTGCGGAAGTGACCGGGAGAAGGGTCGGGTTTCTGACATCCGCCGATACCACGATGGTGTCACCGGCAAGGAACAGTTTTCGCCCCGCGGGATTCAACGTCTGGACATCCACCAGATCGAGGGCCGGATGTGATTCCGTCAGGGCTCTGGCGAAATTCACACGCCCCCGCCCGAGCAGTCCCTGGTAGATCGGGTTGACCGCATCGATCGGATCGGCGGTGGTCCGGATCTGCGCCGCAATCTGCTCGGGACTCCAGTCGGGATGCTGCACTTTGATGAGGCCGGCAAGACCGGCTACGAGAGGACTGGAATACGAGGTGCCGCTTCCACCGTTTCCGTACCCTCCCCCGGAAAATGCACTGAGGATGTTCACCCCGGGCGCGAACACCGGAACGGAGACGCCATAGTTCGAGAAGACGGCCTTCTCGTCGTTGACGGAATTCACGGCGCCGACCGCCAGGACGCCCTGATAGTTGGACGGATAGTGAGGACTGATATCGTAATCCAGGTTGTCATTCCCTGCGGCGGCGACAACGAGTGCCCCGGCGGAGGTCGCCGCGGTCATGATGTCCTGTTCGAACCGCGAGAAGCCGCCGATCCTCCCCCAGCTGCAGTTGATCACCTTCGCTCCGTTCCTGAAGGCATAGACGATGCCCTCATAACCGTACTGGATCCCGTTGTCCGTCGTCGATGAGGACGCACAAACGGGAAGCAAGGAGCAGTTCCAGCTGCTCCCTGCCATACCAAGATTGTTGTCCGTCACCGCCCCGAAGTGGCTTGCTGTCGCCGTGCCGTGTGCATAGTTCCCTGGCGTCGCGGCGAGACCCCGTGGATCATTGCTGTTGTTGGTGAAATTCCACCCCACCACATCGTCGATGAAACCGTTGCCGTCATCGTCGATCCCGTTCACATCCGCCGGGTCGAACTGCTTGTTCTTGTTAATGTCCTCAAGGGCATTGACGCGAACGTTGGCAAGCAGATCTTCGTGGCGCCAATCGGTGCCCCCGTCGATCACCGCGATGGGGACATCCGGCGAGCCTTTCGCCAGCCCCCAGCCATCAAACACGTTCATCCGGCTCAACGCCGCTTGCTGACCGGAAAGCAGCGGATCGTTTGGTGTAGCGGTGAGCCACTGCATGTATTTCGGCTCGGCGTATTCGATCTCGGGAGCGCGCGCAAGCATAGCGGACACCGACCGCGGGTCACCCGGCGCCGCAATACGCATAAGAAAGAGACGTTCGAGTCCGATCGTATCGGAACCGGCCGGGACTTTCGCCGCACCGTTGCTTGAAGGAAACATCTGCTGCATATCGCTGACACCCGCCCGGGCAAGAACCGAGGAGAGTGCACGGTTGCTTTTGCCCACCGTCCCTCCTTCCAGCGTGACCTCCGCTCGCAATTTGACGATAACAACGCCGGGAATAATGTCGCCCGGTGAAGCGGCCGCGGGCGGAACGGGCGGTCGCCGCGCTCCCATAGCATTGAACGAGAGAACCCCGGCGGACGCCAGGAGGGCGAAGATTGCACTGCGGGAAGAGACGCTTTGCAGCAAAGTGAACACGGGAGGATCCTTCAAATGGATATTTCAAAGTAACAAATGTTCGGCACCTCATGCAAGCGCAAAGAACCGAGTGTGTGCCCTGTCACATTACCGCTTGACTTTCAGCCGCCTCTTTGGTATTTTTGTTGCAGAAAGTGTTCATTATCCCCCACATGTACAGGAATCGTCCCGCGCACCACGTTGGTACTCCTGAATGTTGTTCCATGATAGTATACAACCACCAACGTCGTCAGGTTGTCATGCGCGTGCTTGCGAGTCTCCTGTGTGTGGTTTTTTTTGTGGGCTGCGAAAACAGCACCCTCGTACCGCAAGGCCCCTCCGGATCTTCCCCCGTCATTCAGTCCCTGCTCGTTACTCCTGTTGACATCAACATTGACGCGCACACGCCGTCCGGCGGAGTGTACCTTCTCTCCTTGGCGGTGCAGGCGAGCGTGACCGATCCGCAGGGGGAGGGTGACATCCGGGAGGCGTCCTACCGCCTCTCCGCTCCGGGCGCTTCCCAACCCCTGGCTGCCGGCGCTCTCACCGGCACGGTGGTGCGTCCGGGCACCATCGCCTTCTCCGCTTCGATCTCCTTCTCCCTGACCCGTGCCCAGACCGGCGTGTACCTCCTCGAAGTGTATGCGGTTGACCGGAGCGGATTCTCGAGCACCGTGTTCCTGCAACAGATCCTTGTCCGGAAGAGCAGCACTCCTCCCGTGCTCTCGCTCCCCGGTGTCCGCGAGGTCGCCCGCCAAGGGACGGATTCCACGCAGTTTGCTGTAACGGTCTCCGCTGCGGATTCGGATGGTCTGAACAACATCCAGGCAGTAACAGTCCGGGCACTCTATGCGCGCGATTCTTCCACGGTGCAGATGTACGACGATGGACTGAAATCGCACGGGGATAATGTGGCCGGTGATGGCGTGTTCTCGATCTTCAGCTGGATCGTGCCCACCGGCAATCTGGAGGATGTCACGTTTGAATACCGGGCGACCGATCGTGACGGCGGGCAGAGCAACATTGTCCGCCGGGTCGTCGCAAACAGTGCTCCCCGTTTTCTCTCTCTTGCCGTCCCTTCGACGATTCAGCGCCCGGCGACAGGCAGCAGCCTGGTGACGTTTGCCGCAACGGTCGAGGATCCCAACGGCCTAGCGGACGTTGATTCAGTCTATTTCCGGAACTTGAGTTCCGCCAACCCGATTCCTGTCCTCATGTATGATGACGGCAATCTCGTTCTCCATGGTGATTCCGTCGCCTCGGACGGAACCTATGCGCGTATCCTTACCATCGATGCGTCAACACACTCCGGGGACGAAAGAATTCCGGTTCTCGGTCGTTGACCGGGCCGGCGCGCGGGGTGAAACCACACGAAATATCACCATCAACTGAACCGGCATGACACGTATGCTCCGATCGTCCGTTCGCTCGTCTGTTCGATGTGCGCGCTCTGCCTGGCTGGCCGGCACGCAGGTTGACGCTCAATCGCGGCTCCTGCGGACCTTCTCACTGGATCAAACCGCTGCCGTCCTCCAGTCGACCCTTCCCAGCAACAGCGTGACGCACATCGCCGTCCAGGGTTCCTCTGTCTGGATCGGGACCGGCAAAGGACTCGCCCGCAGCACGGACGGCGGACAGGCATTGGGAGAGCTTCGCCGCACTCCCGAGTTCGCCCGTCCGGGCATTTTCGCCATCGCTCTCGCGGCGGCGATACCGTCTGGACCTCAACGGGCTATTCACACAGATGTGGACGGACAGTCTGTACAGACGGGCAGCGGGTACACCTCTCGGTGAACAACGGCACCTCATGGACGTCGCGTCCGCAGACTCTCGATGAACGCGGTGACAGCCTCGTCACCTATGGCAACGAACATTGTCAAATTCCTTCCCATTGTCGTGAACGAGCAGAACGTGACGTTCGATCTGGCCTTGTCCGCCCGGGACAGTCTGGATTGCCAGCTGGTCCAGCGGATCTGCAACGTTCCACCGACAACGGGGCCACGTGGAAACGCACCGTTCTGCCCTCCAAGCTGTTATCCTCGATCGCGCCGACAGATACGCTTGTCAACTACAAAATCGACCCCCGGCAGGATAACAACTACCTTGGCTTTTCTGTCTATGCGGAGAACGCGATACCATCTGGGCGGGCACGGCAGGCGGGATCAACAGGTCGGTAGACGGGGGTCTCAGCTGGAGCAAATTCACGCGCGACTCCCAGCGCGAACCCATCCTGAGCGACTGGGTGATCAGCATCGCCGGGCAACGCAGCGGGACGCGGTCCGGATCTGGACCACTAACTGGCCGGCAGAGGGCGCCGACCAGCAATACGGTGTCAGCGCCAGCGACGACGGCGGCCGTACGTGGAAGAACTTCCTGCACGGCATCAAGGCGTACGACTTCGCCTTCCGCGACTCGATCACATACGTTGCCACTGAAGAAGGCATCTTCCGCACGTCCGACGGGGGCACCAGCTGGGCAGCGCTCGGGGAGCATCGTCGACCAGAGTACCGGTGAACGCATCACCGTGAACACGTTCTTTGCCGTCGCCACACAGGGCGATACGGTGTTCTGCGGATCCTCGGAAGGACTCGTGAAAACCGTGGATACTCCGGGAGAACCCTTCGGACAACGGTGGGAGATCCTGCGGGCCTTTCGCCCGCTTGAGACGCCGTCTTCGACCTACGCCTATCCCAATCCCTTTTCACCAAAGTCGGAGACACTCCGCATTCATTATAGTACCGGCGGGTCGGCGGCCGCCGTGACAATTGAAGTGTTTGATTTCGGCATGAACCGTATTCGAACGATTATCAAGGATGCCCAGCGGACGGGAGATCGGGAACACGACGAGATCTGGAACGGCCAGACGGACGGCGGCCAAACGCTTCCGAACGGCGTGTATTTCTACCGCGTCAGCGTTTCCGGAGCGCGACCCGGTGTGGGCAAAAATCATGGTGCTCCAATGAAGCCGCACAACGCGGAGCCCTCGGCGCACAGCCGGACGAATCTGCAGAACATGTCTGCCGGTACTCCTCACGCTGTCAATCCTTCTGGCCGCAATCCCCGGTTCTTCTCCGGCCCAGATCGGCGGCCAGCCCGGGAGCATTCAGCCGGATGGGCTTCGGCGCCCGAGGAATGGCCATGGGGAACGCCATGACCGCCGTTACCGGCGGGGATGTTGTTGCGTACTACAACCCGGCCCTGATTCCCGGCGCCGGGTACCGGTTCGCTTCTGCGTCGTTCGGCATTTTGAGCCTGGACCGCCGGCTGAACTTCCTCAACTACAGCGGGGCGCTCCCTCCGAGTGCCGGACTCTCGATCGGACTCATCAATGCGGGGGTGAGTGAAATCGACGGACGCGACGGAGACGGCGAGCCGACCGGGCCCCTCAAAACCTCGGAAAACCAGCTGTTCCTCGGATTCGGTGTCCGCTTCCCCTTCGGTCTGAGCGTCGGCGTCACGCTGAAGCTCCTCTATTACCAGCTGTACACTGACGTCTCTTCCACAACGGTGGGCGTCGACTTCGGCGCGCTGTACCGATTCGATGAAAACCTCACGGCGGCGATTACGGTGAAAGATATCAACTCCCGGTACAAATGGGATACGCGGCCCGTCTTCGGGCAGAACGGTCTGACCAGCGAAGAAGCATTCCCCCTTCTGTATACGGCAGGTGCCGCCTTCAGGCTGCCGGACAGCATCGCAACGCGTTTCCGCCGAAGTGGAATTCAGTTCAGCAGAAACAATCACCGGCCGTGCGGGCGTGGAAGTCCCGGTGGTGCCCGAATTCACGCTCCGCGCCGGAATAGACCGGGTCGATCTGCAGGAAAGCGGCAACGGCGTCCGCCCCTCCGTCGGATTCACCGTGCGCGCAAAGGTGGGCGGCCTCTCGCCCGCCCTGCATTATGCATTCGTGCACGAACCCTTTGCTCCCTCGGCGATGCACATGATCTCGCTTTCGATGGCATTCTGAGGACACTCTGACATTCTGAGAACGGAAGAATGATACACACTCACCTGATCTCTCCTCGCATCTCTGCAGCACCCTGCGTTGTTCTTCTTACGCTGGTTGTCGCGCTCCTTGCGCACGGGGGTACCGGTTCGAGCGGAATGACATTCCTGAAGCTCGGCGTTTCGGGACGCAGCGTGGCGATGGGCGATGCCATGGCGGCCTCTGTGAGTGGTGCAGCGGCCACGCACTACAATCCCGCCGGCCTCCTGCCGCGCGAGGGGGCAGGGAATGCCGAACTGCTCTTCATGCACAAGGAGTGGATTCAGGACACACGCACGGAATTTCTGGGAGCGCGCGTCAGTGTCAGCGATCCTGTCGCGCTCGGGTTTTCCGTCAACACAACGACCGTCTCCGACATCGAACTTCGCACACGTCCGGGCCCTGCAGAGGGAACCTTCACGTCGCGTTCCTTGCCCTCGGCGTTTCCGGCGCTACCGCGTCTCGGGAACAGTAAGCGCAGGCATCACCGCGCGCTTCCTCTACGAGAAGATCCTCGTCGACGACGCCTCGGGTATCGGTATCGATCTGGGGATACAGTATGTCACGCCTCTGGAGGGCCTCTCTTTTGGCGCGACCGTTGCCAACATCGGCTCCATGGGAGACCTGCGCACTGCAGCCTTCCCGATTACCGACACTCATGCGCGCCGGCGGTGCCTACGCCTTCGCCATCGCAGCATTGAACGGAGAGCTGCTTCTCGCGGCGGACGGTCTCTCCATTTTCCCGGAATCCCGTCCACTCCTCAATGCGGGGGTCGAATTGGACGTGGAGGGGATCTTCATGGTGCGTGCCGGCTATCAGGCCGGCTCCGAGGGGCGCGGACTCAGCCTGGGAGGAGGCATCCGGCACGGCATTTTCGCTCTTGATTACGCCTTCAGCCGTTTGAACGGGGAGCTGGGGAACGGCCATACGATTTCTTTGGGTGTTTTCCTGCAATAGTCGTCTTCCGACTCCCGGGAAGTGTCCGTGTGCTCCTGTGTGGTTCAGGCCCGGGCGTGCTGATCCTGCGCTCGTGACCCTTCGAACTCACCGATCCGCCAGCGCTCGGTCTTGCCTCACGCCGGTTCAAAGGTGGCGCGGAGCTTCTGGTGTCTGCAACACCCCGCCCGCTCCTACGTATATCACCTTGACATTCTCATCGCTTCGCCGTAGGTTCTTTCCGGTACCGTTGTTTCCAGTTCACGAACAACAAGGAAACCGCCATGTTTGACAGTGCCAGTGCAGAATTGCTGTGGTTTCTGGTCGGACTCGTGCTCCTTGTTTCGGAGTTGATGCTCCCGGGATTCGTGATTGTCTTCTTCGGAATCGGGGCATGGATCACCGCGGCGCTCGTCGCCCTGGGCCTTTTCCCGACATTCAATGCACAACTTCTGGCATTTCTCGTCTCGTCTATTCTCGCCCTCGTGCTCTTCCGGAGAAAAGGAAAACGGTGGTTCGAGGGGCGGGTGTCCGGAGAGGCGGTCCCGGGATCTTCCATGGAGGATCTGCGCGGTCAACGAGCCGTCGTGATCTCCGCCATCATCCCCAAACACGCCCGGAGGGAAGGTCGAATTCCACGGCACAGCATGGAACGCCGAGGCCGACGTGCCTCTCCAGCCGGGCCAGATCGTGGAAATACTGGAACGGCAGAATCTTCTCCTTCGCGTGAAACCCATTCACTAGATCAACAACCGCCCGTGGGAGCACACCATGAACGTCGATATGCTGATCATCATCGGACTCATTTTCCTGGCGTTTGTCATCCTGCTCAAGACCGCACGGGTCGTGCCCCAGAAAACCGTCTTCATCGTGGAACGGCTTGGCAAGTACAGCCGCACTCTCGAAGCGGGGTTCCATATCCTGCGTCCCGTTCATCGACCGGATCGCCTATAAGCATTCGCTGAAAGAAGTGGCCATGGATGTCCCGTCGCAGGCGTGCATCACGAAGGACAACATCCAGGTCGAGGTGGACGGCATCCTGTATTTCCAGATCGTGGATCCCGTGAAGACATCGTACGGCGTGAACGACTACGCCTTCGCCTCGATCCAGCTTGCGCAGACCACCATGCGAAGCGAGGTTGGCAAGATCGAACTGGACAGAACGTTTGAGGAGCGGGAGAAGATCAACCTGCGAGATCGTCGCCGCGGTGGACAAGGCCGCCGACCCGTGGGGTCTGAAAGTGACACGGTACGAAATCAAGAACATCGTCCCCCGGCAAGCATCAAAGACGCGATGGAGAAGCAGATGCGCGCCGAGCGGGAAAAACGCGCACTCATCGCGGAATCGGAAGGCGACAAGCAGGCGAAGATCAATCGTGCGGAGGGCGACAAGCAGGAGGCTATCGCCCGATCAGAGGGCGAGAAGATGAAGCGGATCAACGAGGCGGAAGGACGCGCGTCAGGAGATCGAACGCGTCGCCCTGGCCACCGCCAAGGGGATCCGCGAAATCGCCAATGCCATCAACGAACGGGGCGGCGAGGATGCCGTGAACCTCCGGATCGCCGAATCGTACCTCGGAGAATTCGGCAAGCTGGCAAAGACCAACAATACCTTGATCATCCCCTCCAACCTCGCCGATGTCGCGGCATCGTGGCGTCGGTCGCAAAGAGTCTTTTCGGAAATCAAGCAAGCCCCGAGAAGAAGTGATTTTTCAGTTCGTGTAGAACAGTGGAGAACTGAGGCTCTTGCCCTTCTGTGAACTCCAGCGCCGGCGCGGGGAAGTGGAAGAGGTCCGCCGTCCGCAGGAGCAGCCGCAGATCCGGTTGTTCCGTCCGGAAGGCGCCCAGATTCAGATCCAGCCCGATCACCAGCTCGCGCCGCGTTTGGCTGCTCGTCCACACCGTACCCCACCGCCACCTGCAAGAGTCGGGCCAATAGCTCCGCGCACCTTCGGCAAGAGGTTGTGCACGTTGATCGTCAGCCAGTATGTGTGCGCGTCGTAGTGATCGGTGAATCGCGGCGGCAAGCGATATCCGTCCGCCGGCACGTAACTCCACTTGAGATTGAAGTTCTGCAGGAACGGCACCTCCGTCTGGAGCATGCCATATCCGAGTCCGATCATATTGAAGCGGAGATCCGGGAACGAAAAGCCGAACGGGCTGAACCCATCCCCGATCTCAATGGACAGGGCAAAGAAGGCGTTGTCCCTGCGGCCCACCAGAATGCGGCCGCCGATCGTATCCGCCCCACAGCAGGAGATTCCGGAACGTATGGAAGTAGAAGTAGGATGTGTAGGCATGCCCGATCTTGTCGATGCCGAGAGAGTAGTTGTGGAACACGCCGTCGTCGTGAAATGGAACCGTTCGGCACTGTCCTTCCACCAGTCGAAGTAGGAACTGATGAGGGAGCCCACGAGGATCCCCCCCACCAGCACCGTGGCAACTGACTTTCCGGGGTGTCCAGACCGCGTACAGCAGGTGACGAGACAGGCGTAGGAGGGTATCCTGTGCCTGGAGTGCTGACGCACACCCAAGCAGCAGAGCTGGAGGAAGTGCTCTTGTCATCGCGAGAACGTCGTGCGGGGATGCGTTTCATACGGTGATGCCTGCACATGCCGGACGATCGCATTCAAGATCGATCGCCGATGCACTCGAGGTCGTACGGGCAAGTGCGCTTCCAGCAGGGAGCACATGAGAGTCCTTCGGGATCAACTTTATCCCCCGTTCATACAGATCGATCTCCGTCCAGCAGCTCACACCGAACCAGACAATGACCTGCTTCCGCAGTCCGATGGCCGCATGCATGCCGAACGAATCGCCCGAGATCACAAGATCACACACATTGACCTAGCATAGCCCGCGGCGGACTCCTTCCGTCGTGGGCGTGCTGAGCACCTTCTAGCCCACCCGCCGGACGATCTCCGCGTTGCGCACCGTGTCCTCCGGTCCCCCGACGAGAACGAGGCGGACGCCCGGGAATCGCGCCAACCGCTCGATCAGCGCAACGTGCTGCTCGATCGTCATCTTCTTGTTCGGATACAGCTCCGAGCAGCCCGGTATTGAAGCCGACCACAACAGTTCGCCGTATCCAGGCCGTGCTCCGGCTGTAGTCACGGCAGAAGTGCCAGTTCCTCCTCATGTCAGACACCAGCACGTACGGATCCCGGCGGATAATCGAGTGTGAATTGCTCGCACTGAATCTGAGGCACGGTTTTCTGGTTCACCCTGAACTTGAAATGATCGTCGAGTCCGAGGCGGTAGTTCTCCTCTGCCTCACGATTCAGCGGGATGATGACGCCGTTCCCGTTGAGGCCGAACCCGAGCTTCTCGGCGGCGCGGACCGCATCGTGAACGCGCCGGATCGCTGGGACTTGTCGACATTCAGGACCAGATCGAACTCCATCTGCTGAGGATCAGCCAGCTCTCAGGTTCCCAGAGATACACGCGGTCGAGCAGCGGGTTGTTGCTGGAGGAGCGGCGCCGCATTCTTCAGGGTGATCCAGCTGATGTGCTCTGCGGGTACTTCCGCTTGAGCGCAGGGAGAATGCTCGTGGTCACAAGCACGTTCCCCATCGCGTCCAGATTGACGATCAGGATCTTCGTTCCGAACGGATCATGGTGGTGACACTCTCCAGACAGTTGTCGCCGGGAAAACACGGCTTGTAGCCTGTGAATGTTTGCAGGCGGGGATGGTCAGAACGGAGGGTTCATAGGCAGTGCCGGTGTGGTATTCCGGCGAACGAGCCGGTCAAAGGCTTCAAGAACAGTGTCAACGGACAGATCGATCATGCAGGGATTTCCGATCGGACACTTCGTGAGATTACAGCCGAGGCACTCCAGACCTTCGAGGCGGACGGTGACATTGGCGCACCATACGGCCCCTGGAGTTCCGGACGCGTCGGGCCGAAGATCCCGACCACGGGAGTCCCGACCGCGGCAGCGATGTGCATCGGACCGGAATCGTTGCTCACCACCATACGCACACTGCTCGAAGAATGCCCCGAGCTGAGGAAGGGTCGTCGCGGGAGGAATGAACGGCTTACTCATCATGCGCCCGGCAATCGCCTCGACGTCGGCCTCTGTCCGGGCCCCCAGGGCATGACAATTCCAGCCGTACGCCTCCGATCCGGTCCGCCAGTGCGGCGAAATTCGATTCCCCACCGTTTTGTGTACCAGCCTCCGCCGCCTTCACGCGCAACGAGAGTTCTGTCCGCGGAGTCCTTCCCTCAAGAAATTCTCGACATAGGACCGGTCCTCCTCGCGCGGATGTGAAACGGAGGGTCCGGTCCACAATCGGGATGCCGAGGCCTCCAGCGTATCCAGATTGAACTGCGTATTGTGGACCTCGCCCCGCGCGGTTCGACAACGATATGTGTAGGCATAGGTCGCGCCCCCGGAATCGGTATCCGACCCTGTGCCGTGCTCCGCTCAGCCGCGTTACGAGGGCCGTCCGCGGGTTGCCGAACAGATCGAGTACCAGATCGTACCGTCCTGCGCGCACTGCACGGATCAGCTGGAACCCGGACATCCGCTTGCGATCATACACCAGCACTTCGGTCGACACCGCGGGTTGCCCGCGGACGACGGCCGCACTGGCCTTCTCCGTCAGGACGTCGATCGTGCGCTCGGAAATGCGCGCGCGGAGGTTCCGCAGAACGATCGTCGAGAGCACGACATCGCCCACCGCGCGGAGCTTGATCACCAGGATGCGTCGGAAATCCGTCCGGGAGCAAGATCCGGATGTCAGGGGACGTGCCGCTTAAATCCACCGGTTCCGTCTGAAATACCAGAGCATCCCGCCCGCCACCAGGAGCATGAAGATGCGGTCGCGAGAACGCCATGCTCCCATTCCGCGATCGGGAGAAACTTGAAATTCATCCCGAAGAACCCCGTGATCACGCTCAGTGGCAGAAAAATCGTGGAGATGATGGTCAGCACCTTCATCACCTGGTTCAGCCGGTTGGAGGTCACCGAGAGGTATGCATCCAGAAGGGACGACACCATGTCCCGGTACGAATCCGCCAGATCGGTCATCCGGACCAGATGGTCATACACATTCCGGTAGTAGATCATCTCATCGGGGGTGATCAGTGAAAACTCACCCCGCGACAGCCGGTTGAGCATTTCCCGCTGATACACGGCCACCCGCCGGATGGTCATGATGTTCCGCTTGAGCTGGAGGATGCGCACCATGGTCCCTGGCGGTGGCTTCATGGAACACCTCTTCCTCCATGGTGTCGACCGTATCGTCCAGCTGGTCCAGAATGGGCGTGTAGTTGTCGACGATATCGTCGATAATGATGTGAAACATGAAATCCGGACCGCGGCCAAGCGACCTGCGGATTCTTCGTGAGAACTGCACTGCATGGGTGATCGAGCGGAGCGGCCGGTAGTGGTGCGTCACAAGGAGTACGGTTGGTCAGGAACGCACTGAGCTGGGATGTTACGATGTCGAATTTCGATTCATCGCCTCCTCCGTCGTCGGAGCGCGATCACCCTCGACCGGATTGAAGATCACAAAGAGGTAATCGCCGAAGTCCTCGACTTTGGGAAGGTGGCCGTCCTCCCCTTTGCCGCGCTGGCAGTCCTCGATGGCCAGGTGGTGGAAGTCACACATGGAAACGAGCAGTGTCTCCTCTTCGGCTTCGATGGGATCTTCGAGGTCCATCCAGAGGATCCCTTCTTCGTCCTGGATGGCACGGCGCAATTCTTTCATGGTCAGTTGCGGACTTCATTATTGAGGAACTGGTAGATCGAGACCATGCTGGGAACGTATTCCGGAGGAGCGCAAGATCCGTCATCCGGGTGAGTATGACCTCGGGGATCTCAGTGGCGGCGGCTGTGCGGGTGCCGCGAGAACCGGCCGCACCCAGTCGCCGAAATTCGATGAGCTCCTCCATCCGGCAGGACCAGACCAGTTTCCCGTCATAGACCGTAATATCCGGGCAGCCGTCACACATGCTCAGCGCGCCGTTGGGCATGAAATCGGCCGGCTGGATGATCATGACCGTTTGCATGTGGAGCCGCTTGAAGAACAGACAGGGGCGAGCGCATCGCGGCATGCAGGAACGTCGTCGCCGTGCGCGACATCCCCTTATCCACGGGCGAAAGCAGCAGCATCGACTTGCCGCGGCGCAGGACGTCTTGGTCTTGGAGTAGGCAAGATACGAACCGCGGAACAGGTGGTGCAGCGTCTGACGCCAGTTCCATGAATTTCGGTCCGGCATAGCCGAAAATCCGCTCCTTTGTCCCGATGCGCAGCGTGAGAAGCCACTTGAAATGATCCGGCCGTTCGGTGCCGTTCAGATATGCGGAGGGCATGAAGTCCGGATTTCGTCTTCCGGATTTCCGCCACGATGTCCGTCGACATGATGCTTGTCTGCCGGTCTTCCTGGATCGCATAGGCGATCGGCGCCATGTCGATCTTCTTCCCGCCCACAAAATAGTCATACCCTTTGTACACGGGGGCCGCACGGTACGCAATGAATACGAGGATGTGCACGATGTCGATATGTTCCTGCCCCCACGCCACGACCGTCAGGCACGTCTTTCAACGTGTGCTTCGTACACCGTGGCGTTGAAGGCGCAGGAAATGTCCCCCACTTCGGCAAGCATGCGGGCATAATGGAGGCGGAGTTCATTGAGCTCCATTTCGGTCTTCCCTTTCATGTGCGGACGCTGCTGCTTGCTGTCGATGTGAAACGTAAACCCCGTCGACCCCGGCCTTTTTCAGGGCCGCAGTTTCTCCATCGTGAGCGCCAGGCCGTTGGTGTTGATGATCGGTTTGTGGCCGTCTCAGCGACCATCTCCACGATCTTCTCGATTTCGGGATGCGTCAGCGGATCGCCCCCGGCGATCGACACGCCGTCGGTCTTTCGCAGACTGCTGAATGTCTCGAGTTCTTTCCGTACCTCTTCAAGCGACTTGTGGCCTTTGGGGTCGTTTTTCCGATAGCAGCCATCGCAGTACAGATTGCAGGCACTTGTGGGTTCGAGCCAGCTGATGGCATTATCCGGAAGTGTCCAGGGAAGGCGATACAGTTTGGTGCTATCGATATACGTACCCATAAGAGGATCCTTGATTCTTGTGAATATGATCTACGATTGAGCCTCGTCATGCACAGCCCGCCAACGCGGCAACCGAGAGGGGGTTTCCACTGGTGAATAATACGCAACGCAAAGCACATGTTCAAGTACCCGCCGCACCGGTCCCGGGAGACACCTGAACATCGAGCCTGAAAATCGAATCATCCCGCCCCCCCTGCTGCCTCACCTGAAAACCGCGTCAAATCCTCCCGTGCATTTGGCGATGCAATTTGATATATTTGTCAAGTGATACTCCACACCCAGAAGCATCCCCGGACACGTATGACTCCTTCTCCTCCTGATCGTCCTGTGCATTCCGCGGCATTTCGCCGCCGGCGTGCCTTCAACTGGCTCCCGCTCGGATTGACCTATGCATTCCTCTACATGGCGCGGTACAACCTCACCGTGTCCAAGAACGCCCTCGGCGACCTCATGTCCAAGGAGGCCTTCGGGATCATCTTCGCCGCCGGGCACGATCACCTACGCCTTCTCTTTCCTCATCAACGGTCCGCTCACCGACCGGATCGGCGGGAAGAAGGGCGATGCTGATCGGGGCAGCCGGTCGCGCCGTGATGAATGTCCTGCTGGGGATCATCGTCTACGGCATCCTGGCGTGAAAGTGGGCGCTGAATCTGACGCTCGCCTTCTCGGTGATCTACTCGATGAACATGTACTTCCAGAGTTACGGAGCGGTGGCGATTGTCAAAGTCAACGCTTCCTGGTTTCACGTCAAAGAGCGGGGCATCTTCGGCGGGATCTTCGGGATCCTGATATCCCTCGGTCTCTACTTTGCCTTCGACTGGAGTCAGGCCGTCGTCAATCTCACGGAACGGATGAACCCCGCCAACCCCAGTACTGGCTGGTCTTCTTCATCCCGGCGGCGATCCTGCTCTTCTGGGTTCTGGTGGATTTCTTCGCACTGCGCGACACGCCCGCTCAGGCGGGCTTCGCAGACTTCGACACCGGCGACGCCTCATCGGGAGAAGCCGAAGCCCCGTTTCACCTGAAAGACCATCCTCCTGCGGATATTCACAAACAGGGTCATCATCACCGTCGGACTGATCGAATTCTGCACCGGGGTCCTCCGGAACGGCGTGATGCACTGGTTCCCCATCTTTGCCAAGGAGCAGATGACGGCGGCATCCGCACTACGCGGACGCGTGGAATTTCTGGCTCGGCAACTGGGGGCTTGTGCTGATGCTGGCGGGTGCAAGCGGGGGAATGCTGGCCGGGTGGATGTCCGATCAGCCTCTTCGGTTCACGGAGCGCGCCCGTGGCGGGTATCCTCTACAGCGCGCTGCTCCTGGCGACCGTGGGGATGGTCTTCACGCTCTGGGGCCATCCGACGATCCTCGGGCTGCTCGTGATCCTCGTCTCCATCGCCGTCATCGGCACGCACGGCATGCTCAGCGGGACGGCAACGATGGATTTCGGCGGGAGGAAGGCCGCCGGCACCGCCGTCGGACTCATCGACGGCCTGGTGTACCTGGGGACCGGCGTGCAGTCGCTCTCGCCCTCGGGTTCATCACGACGTGGAACTGGCAGTACTGGCCGGTCTTTCTGATCCCCTTCGCGGTCCTGGGCATCGCCCTCACCTTCAGGATCTGGCATGCGATCCCGCAGGGGAAGAGAGCGGCGCACTAGCACCGACTGCTGTACCCGCCGGCCAGACGGGACACGTCCGTCATGCGTACCGGCACATGCGTCATCAGCTGGACCGCCGGCTAGAGCATCCCCAGTCTGCTGACCCGCTCCAGCTCATGACCGATCAGCTCCGGATCAAGCGTCTTCTCGGGCTCGTTCTCGAATACCGCATACGGAATCTTGAAATCCCTTCACGTCGATGAACCGCGGGTCCCGCCGCTTCGAGCGCCTCCCAGTCGTTCGTCTTGTAGTAGAACTCCATCTTCTCATCCGGCAGAGAATGATAGAGGATCGAATCTTCCTGTCCCTTTCGCGCCCGCCGGCGGTTCTTCCGCACCGATTCCTCGTACGACACCCTGATATAGATCAGCCAGGCCCGCTTGAGGACCTCTTCGTGCAGATAGCCAACGCCTCGGCGATGCCGTTCTCCCCGCCCCGGGCAAACTCGATCAGGGTCGTCTTCTCGTCGCGTAATGCGGGTCCCGCGCCAGCTTCTTCCGGTACTCCAGGTTGATCCGTTCGATGTACAGATTCCAGATGAAGTGTTCCTTGAACCAGTACTTCTCGTCGGTCCAGATCCGCGGTTTGCCGTGCCGCGTGAGGATGTCGTCGGTCTCGAACGTCTCCCAGACGTAGACGAAATCGTCCAGCTCCTCGAACTCGCCGATGTGGAAACGCCGCAGCCGTTCCGCCGGGTCGCACTTCTTGAGGAAATCGATCAGCTCGGATTTGCCGGCCGCCGGACGGCCGGTGATGATCAGCACGGGGAAGTGATCTGGCGTTGCCATGGCGATCCTCGTCTTGGGAATGGTTCAGGGAACCCGGCGCACGGTCGCCGCCACACGGGGCTGGATGTCGTGTTCGGCCCGCACGGCCTTCTCCACGGTCTCGAACAGCGTGCGTGACAGGAAGATAATGCCGGCAGGTTCGAGGCCGAGATACCGGCGGGCCTCCCCACGAAATAGTCGCTGGCCGTGCAACTGTACCGGCGTTGGTCGTCGATCGGCGAAGACCCCACCCGCAGACCGGACCAGACCACGCTGCCGTCCGCCTTTTTCCCACTGCCCGTGACGCCGGTCACGTAAATGGCCGGGCGCGTCCTTACAGCATGGTCCAGCACGTGCCGGAGTTCTTTGCCGCTGAGCTGAAACGTCGTCAGCACATTGCGGAACGGCAGCGCTTCGAACAGTTCACGCTTTGTCATGGGCCCGGCGGCAATATCCTTGCGGATGCCGTGGACATTCATAAACGCCACATCCGCCTGCACGGCCACACGCTGGGCTTCGGTGACGAAGCTCGCAAACGCCGTCATGTATCCCGCCGGATCCAGTCCGCCCGCAACATTCCGATCACCTCGCTGTATTCCTTTTCGATCTCCTTCTGCATCGAGTCCGCAAAAACGCTCACGGTGCTCGCCGGCCGTTCCTGTCGTGCCCAGAGCGGGATCAGCCGTCCGTCATAGTGCACGACACGGTCATCCGCGACGGTGAGGTCCAGCATACCCAGATTCTCGGTATTCGAACCCGCCTGGACGATGATCACATCGTTCACCAGCTTCGGTTTCCTCAACGGGTGTGTGAATGTCCGCCGACGATGACATCCAGGCCGCGGACCTCCGAGGCCAGGGCGGAGTCTTCGTCAGCGCCCTGATGCGTGAGCGCGATCAGGAGATCGGTCTTCGGATCGAGCTCGTCCACATACCGCTGCACGGTTGCAGCCGGCGACAGCACCCTGAGTCCGACGAGATTGTTCTGGATGACGAGGGACGCCAATTGCTGCGACATGATGCCGATGATGCCGATCCTGATCCCGCCCCGTTCGAGAATAACGTAGGGACGGTTTCCCAGAGGGAATCCCTTCCGGTCATCCACGAGGTTCGCCGACACCGTGGGGAAACGCGGCGATGGACACGAGGCCGCGCAGGTTGTCCTGCGAGATGTCGAGATCATGGTTGCCGGGGCACCAGACATCGTACCCGATCATGTTCATCATTTCGAAGAGCGCCCCCCCCGATGCGCCACGGTACACACGTTCGGTGATCGGATTTCCTGTCATCACGTCGCCGGCATCCATCATCAGGACGTCCGGCCGGCCGCGCCCGGATCGAATCGGCAACCGCGTACAGCTCGGCGAATCCGCCCACCATCGGCCGCGGAGGGTTTTCACCCACATTGCCTCCCGCGGCACGAAGGTGGCGTGCATATCGTTCGTGTGGAGAATGGTCAGTGTGCGCGGATCTCCCGCGAATACCGCCGCCGAAAGAAGGAGTGTGGGAACAGGGCTGCAGAACAGCCGGAACAGTGTGCGGATTTTCATGCGTGCTCTATACCAGTGACCGGAAATTGAAGTTCGAAAAAGATAAGAAGAATCGGCATTAATTGGTACTCCCGGAGGTGTTCCGCCTCGTCCATTGTCGCGCCCCGTGCACGGCATGCTCCGCTTCCTTGCTTTGTTCTTCCCTCTTCTGTACATTTTTCTCTCGCAGATATCACCACCACTCAGGAGGACCTTCCATGGCACAACGTCGGGCGGTCTCGAAGAAGCAGCAGTTCACGCTCACCTGGTTCGGCCATTCCGCGTTCAAGCTCGAATCGCCAACAGGCATCGTTGTCCTGATCGACCCATGGCTGGACAATCCGAAAGCTCCGCCCGGCGCAAAGGAGTTGGCACGGGTGGACATCATTCTGGTGACCCATGGGCACGGCGACCATCTTGGCAATACCCTGGAGATCGCCAGGCAAACAAACGCCCGGGTCGTCGCGATTTACGAGATCGGGCTGTTTCTGCAGAGCAAGGGGCTGAACCGTGTCGAGGGAATCAACAAATCCGGCACCGTGACGATCGAGGGTGTCCGCGTGACCATGACGCATGCCCAGCACAGCAGCGGCCTTGAACCCGGCGGTGAGATTCTGGCAGGCGGGGATCCGGCGGGATATGTGGTGCGGTTCGAGAATGGTTTTACCGTGTACCACGCGGGTGACACCGGCCTGTTTGGCGACATGAAACTGATCGGCGAGCTGTACAGGCCCGATCTGGTGCTGCTTCCCATCGGCGGCGTGTTTACCATGGGACCCGAGGAAGCCGCCTACGCCTGCCGCCTGCTGAAGCCCAAAAGCATCGTGGGCATGCACTACGGCACCTATCCGGTTCTCGCGGGAACGCCGGCCGAATTGCGACGTCATCTTCCGGCACCCATGCGCAAGGCCGTCAGGGAGTTGATACCGGGCGTTCCTGTAAAGATGTAACAGCGCATCCGGAACGTCCCTCTGACACGGGAGGTGCACAACCGGCGAGCGTACAGGCTTCGCTGGCGTGCAGCGGTGCACAGCCTCCCGCCCGGCCGCGGATGTGTTGCCCCATGCGAAAGAGGCGGCGGCCCTGCCGCGGACACCCCGGGCAATGTGCGGCCTCTCCACAGCAGGTCGCTGCATTGATCACACTCAACGACAGGATTGACCATCCATGGAACTCCTCGACACCGTCTACTTTGACAACACCCTTCGCCTCTGGCTGACCGCACTGGGAATCGTCGTCGCGACATTCCTCATCCTGTCGCTGGGCAAACGGCTCATCGTGCGACGCCTGCACAGGTTCGCCAAAACCACCACGACCGATGTTGACGACCTGATCGTCGAACTGATCCGGCGCACACGGTGGTACTTTCTTCTGACAGTCTCTCTCTATGCAGCTTCCTACACCCTGCGCATATCCACAACCTTTCACGACGTGGTCCGCGTGTTTGCCATTCTTGCCCTCCTCCTCCAGACCGCTGTATGGGGGAACGGGATCATTGCCTACGCGATTGCACGCATGACGAAGCAGCGGCTTTCGGATGGATCCGCCGACGCAACAATGCTGGCAGCTGCCGGCTTTCTGCTGCGCCTTCTTCTCTGGACAATCGTCCTGATTCTCGCACTCGACAACTTCGGAGTCAACATCACCACGCTGATTGCCGGTCTGGGCATCGGGGGCATTGCGGTGGCGCTGGCGCTGCAGAACGTTCTGGGGGACCTCTTTGCATCACTTTCCATCGTGCTGGACAAGCCCTTTTCGGTCGGTGATTTTATTGTCGTCGATGCTGTTCGGGGACGGTGGATCGCATCGGGCTCAAGACCACGCGGCTGAGAAGCCTGTCGGCGAGGAGATCATCGTTCCAGACGCGGATCTGCTGAAGAGCCGGATCCGGAACTACAAGAGGATGCAGGAACGGCGCGCGGTGTTCACGATGGGTATCACATATTCCACGCCGCCGGAGACGGTTGCGCGGGTGCCTGCAATGTTGCGTGAAGTGATCACCGCACAGCCGGATGCGCGCTTCGACCGCGCGCACTTCCAGTCATTCGGTGAGTCTGCTCTGCTCTTCGAGGCGGTGTACTATGTCACGAAACCGGAGTACGTAGTGTATATGGATGTGCAGCAGGAAATCAATCTGGAAGTGCTCCGCCGATGTACGGCGGAGGGAATCGTATTCGCCTTCCCCACACGTACTGTCTACCTCAGACAATCATGACGACGGGGACACGCTACGCCGTATCCCCGTCCTTTCGCGGGCTTCTGGGCTCCGGCAGGCGGCGCGACTTGCGCACCGCCTCCGTCAGCAGATACTCCATCTGTGCGTTTACGCTCCGGAGTTCGTCCGCCGCCCACTTCTCCAGTACCTCGTACAGATCCGCGTTCAACCGGAGCAGAAAACGCTTCTTCTCGCTCATGTATAGAGGGTACCGGTGTTGATCACCGGCTGGGCTTCCCGGTCGGCGACCAGGGCGACCAGAAGATTGTTGATCATGGCCGCCTTCTTTTCGTTGTCGAGCGTCACGACGTTCTGCTCGCTGAGCATCTTCAGCGCCATCTCCACCATTCCTACCGCTCCCTCGACAATCTTCTGGCGGGCAGCCACGATGGCTTCCGCCTGCTGCCGGCGCAACATTGCCTGCGCAATCTCGGGCGCATACGCCAGATGGCTTATCCGCGCATCGGTGATCTCCACTCCTGCCACATCAAGGCGAGCCTGCACCTGGTGCCTGAGGCTGTCCGAAACCTCCCCCGGGCTCCCGCGCAATGACGGGCGTCCGTCATCATGAGAGTCATACGGATAGTGGGACGCGAGCGTCCGGATGGCGGTCTCGCTCTGAATCGCGACGAATCCCTCAAAATTCTCCACATCAAAAAGCGCCTTCGCAGAGTCGACTACCCGCCAAACAACCACGGCCGCAATTTCGATGGGATTCCCCTGCAGATCGTTGACCTTCAACTGCTCGCTGTTGAAGTTCCGGATCCGCAAGGAGAGATGCCGCTTGATCGCAATGGGATTCGACCACCAGAAGCCCGCCTCGCGAACCGAACCGATGTACCTTCCGACGAAGACCAGAACACGGGCCTCATTGGGTTGAACGATGTAGAACCCGTTGAGTGTCAGGGAACCCAGCAGCAAAACCGGGATCGCAAACCAGAGCAAGGCGGGGTCGTGCGTGCGGATAACATCAACCAGAATCCACGCACCAGTAACCCAGATGAGCAGCGCGCCCAGGACCGCAACGAAACCGCTTATCTTGATCGCCCCTTTTTTCCTGAATCGTTTCCATGAGCTTCTCCTTGTTGTGACATCAGAATGATATCACTCTTATATCACAATGTCAAGAGAAAAAAATGCCGCCGGTGCAATAACGGCGGCAAAACGATCCAGATGAACTGCCGGGCCCAAACCTGTCAGCCCGCCTGAACAGCTGCCATCGCGGACCCTGCGTCAACGAGACGCGTGCTTCTTCGTTCTCCTGCCTTGAATGATCAGTTCGATCTCTTTCAACTCGCCCGGTATGGCTTCGCTCAACACCAGACAGCCACTCTCCGTGACCAGTATGTCGTCTTCCAGGCGAATCCCCACGCCGCGATATCCTGCCGCCAGGAGAGTATCCTCCACAGGAACATAGACACCGGGCTCAACGGTGATCACCATACCGGCCCGCAGGGTGTCCGTCACCCCCGCATCGTGCACGTCCAGCCCAAGATGATGCGATATGCCATGGCGCCGGTAATTCCCGAATCCCCGTGCGGTAAGAGAAGCCTTTGCGGTCGCCTCCAGATCCGCCCAGGCCAGTCCCGGCCTGATGCGTCCAATCACATCCTTCTGCGCCTGCCGCACCGCAGCGTACATCTCCCGCTGTTCACGGGTGAACGTTCCCCCCACGGGGAGCGTTCGCGTGACATCCGCTGCATATCCGTCCACCTCCGCCCCGACATCCATCACCACGATCTCTCCGGCCCCCATCGTCCTGCGATTTGCATCGTAATGCAGAATCAGGGAATTCGCACCTGACCCCACGATCGAAGGGAAGGCGGGTCCGGATACCCCCTGCCGCAGCATCTCCCTTCCAGGGCGGCCTGTAATTCGTACTCCTTTGCGCCTGGAGCACACACAGCCATAGCGCGTCGAAGTCCGTCTCCGGTTATCGCTATTGCGCGACGAATCTTCTCCACTTCGGCCGGCGTTTTGTACACCCGGAGCCTCGCCACCAGCGGCCCGGCATTCTTCACCTTCAGATTCGGGAACCGGCGCTCAAGTTCACGGCGGCTCTCCCGTTCGACGAAAAGTGGTTTCGCGTTGAGCCAGTCCTGCAGAAATGGAGTACCGAACGACGAGGCATAGAGCGTCTCCACACGGGGGCACAGCCCTCCAAGACTTCACCGAACCGGCTCCAATCCAGTGTGATGCCGTCGTCGATCCTGGCCATCGTGCCGCCATCACGCTGCACGAACAGCACGACCCGGGCCACCGTATCGCCCACCACCACGCCTCCCGGCGCAACAATCAGCGCAATGTCCGGGCGGTTTGCTCCGGTGAGGTACAGGAGATTGCTCTCCTGCCGGTACGGATAGTTGACATCGTTGTTCCGCGTCCGTCCCTCCGGCGCCCGAAACACGGCGGCCGACGAGGAATCCAGAAGCGCGCTCAACCGTGCCCGGCGCGCGGCAAACTCCGCACTCCCGCCGCCATCTTCACCCCGTGCGGACCCGAGCATACACAGGCAGAGGATCCAGAGAATGCCGGCACCCGTTCTCACTTCACGGCCCCCTCACCCGGCATCAGCGTGCGCAGTATCTTCGCTGATTGGGTCATAGGGATTGTCATGTTCTGTTGACCCGTTATGGCCGCGGTGATGTCGGTATCGTTTTGTCCTTCCTCTTTGACCACAAGGCCCATCCCGTCGTCAAAAAATATCGTGCCGAGAAACTTCCCCTTGCCCTCCATGAATACCTCATTCCCCATCATCGACCCCTTACCCTCGATCGTCGACTCCCCCGCATAGGTGAGCTTCAGGCAGTCGTGTCCCATCTGCTCTTCACGCCCGGTCACTGTGTATTCAAATGTGGAGGTGCTCACCATCTTGCCGCCCATCGCGTCATTGGTATCGGCCACCGTACTTTTCCATTTGCCTCCCACTGCGACCGGCACGTTCGAGAACCGGTGGAACCGTATCGCTTCGCGAAAGGCCGTACTGCGTCCCATTGCCGGGAGGGACTTTATGCTGTCGATGACCTCCCGCGACTCCACCACACCGAGTTGCGAGAGGACCACCCTGCTCCGCTTGCCGATAAGTTCCTCCATCACCATCGTGGTATCGCGCCGCGGCGATTTGGTGGCCACCACGAGCGAGTCCATCGAGGTGATGAGCACGCTCGCACCATCCGCCCGCTTGTCCGCAACCTCGAAACGGCTCACCATGCGCGCGTTCGTGTAGATCTTCATTTCCTGGCCCATCATTTCTTGAACCATCGTCGAGATCACCAGATCGGCATACCGGTACGCTTTCCCCTTTTCATAGCCGTACTTCAGTTGCACGGGCGCCTGGGAGAAAGCGGAGCTTGCAGCGAGAATGAGAACCGCCAGAAAGGAAAACGAGCCACTGCGTGAACAATTCATGGTGTACCTGCCCTTGGCTATTTGGATGATGGTTCAATGGAATCGGCAATCCGCCATGCGGTCCGGAAAACCAGATCCGCCACACGGGCAACTTTCTGTGTGTCGATCAGGTCCGCATGGTCGGTGACCTTGTGATACTGTTCATGGAGTCCGGTAAAGTACTCGACGGCGGGTATCCCGCGTTTAGCGAAGCTCGAATGATCGCTGTCCCCGCCCTGCACCTTCATCGTCGGCACCAGCACGAATGCCGGCGGCCGGTTTTCCGCACGGGTCGTCACAAGAAGAGCGGATCCCTCAGCAGCCCCGATGACTTGGAGGGAATCGGGTGCGCCGCGGCCCACCATGTCCATGTTCAGCATCGCCTTTGTCCCCCAAGCGGGAAGAACGGCTTCCGGACATAATACTCAGACCCGAACAGTCCTTTTTCCTCGCCGGCAAAGGCGATCAGCAACACCGAACGCCGCGGTGCCCGCCCCATGCCCCCGAATGCCCGGGCCACCTCCAGCAGGGCCGCCGTCCCCGACGCGTTATCATCAGCGCCGTTGTAGACGGAATCCTCGCCTGTCTTCGTGTTCCGTTTGACGCCCACATGGTCATAGTGCGCCCCGATCACGACGACCTCCTTCGCCCGCACCGAATCCGATCCCTCAATGACCCCGACCACATTCTGCGTCAGAATGTCCCTGACCACAATCGACGTCTGGCACCCGGACCCGAACGCCGGAGAGAACGAACGAGCGGGGGGTGAACGCGCGATCGATGGATGCCTGGAGGCGGACCAGCGAATCGACGGACCCGAAGAGGCGGACCATGACCTTTTCGCCGACGTGCACCACGGGAATTTTTCCCATCCCAGTCCATGGCAAGCGTCATGGGAAGGGCATCCCGCGGCATCAGTTTCGAGAGCGAGGGCCACGGGAACCCGCGGGGCGTCAATGAGGTGTGATTGAGCGGGTCCGTCATGACCAGGACGGCCTTCGCTCCGCGCTCGATCGCCTGCCGTGTTTTGCTGGTGACATTGGAGTATTCGGTGGATCTCTTCCCCGGAACACGGAAGCGGAATCCTCCTCCCCCGGTTCGTGCCGCAGGACCAGCACGATTTTTCCTTTCACATCGAGGCCGGCATAATCATCATACGCGTACTCCGGCGCGCTGATTCCGTATCCCGCAAAGACGAGTCCCCCTCCACCTCTCCGCCTCCCGTGTTGTCAAAGGGCGTGAACGTCATTCTTTAATGGCGAACTCTTCGGCGACGCCGGCCGCAGTCACCCGGAGGGCATTCGTGTCTCCCAGCGAGATGATGTTCAAATGCACGGGCTGGTAGTAGCTCCCCTGCACGGGCGCACGCCCGAGCGGGCGAACTCACGTGCAATATAGGCTGCCGCGCTATCCAGTCCCGGACTGGGGGTGTTCCGTCCCTGCAGCATATCCGACGCAAGAAAGGCCAGATGGCGGGAAACGCTTTCCGCGTCAATACTCGACGAGCCGCGCGCAAGGTCCTGTTCCTTCCCCCCATCCGATGGCGAGCGTCAGACATGTCAACAAGACGACGAGTGGCAGCACAATGGTTCTCTGCATTCTTCTCCTTCTCCTTCTCCTCTGCCTTATGGTACGGCCTGACACATTCGAGCCCGCTGTCTCACATCGGACATTCTCGGACATGCACACCGTACCGTTGTTTCGCGATGCTGTAACGGGTGGGAGAGTCACCGCTTCGCCGTGGATCCACCGTCTACACAATCTCCGACAGCAATTCCCTGGTGGCGCCGCAATGACCACTTTGTTCACGAGCATTCCTTTTGCCGCCACCACGGCGGCCCCCGCATCCACCGCCGCCTGGGCGGCCGCCACATCGCCGGTGAGCGTGACGAAGTTTGCCGCCGAGAGCCATGGCCGAGGCGGACTTCAAGGAGCTGACCCTCGCAGATTTTGCCGCCGCGTCGGCGGCTTCGATCATCGAGGCGACGGAGAAGGCTTGATGACCCCCAGCGCTTCCAGGTTCCCACCGTTGCTCCGAGGGCGGCGAAAATCGAGGATGGACGTTCGGAATGACGAAGGTATCGATTACCGCTTCGTGGCCCGCCACGATTCCGGCGTCAACACTGGCGGTGACCCCGGCACGTCGCCACCCACCAGCACCATGTACTTCCCCGAGCAGATGGAACGCGACAGGAGGATTTCCACCTCCGCAGCCTTCAACATGGCATCGGCGACAGCGAATCCCGATGCAATGCTCGACAACTCGATGAGTCCGATAGCGCTCTTCTGCATACTTCACCTTCTCTCGATGACGATCGTCTCGTTCACCGTGTCACCATGCCATCAATGCTGGCATGCACACGCGCCCCCAGTGTCTGTTCCGGGATCTCGCCGATGCACTGCCCCGATGGACACGATCCCCCACCCCGACCGTCTGGAAGAGCATGGCGCCCCCATATGCTGGGAGAGCGGAATCCGCACTGCGATGCGGTTTGAGCGTCAGATCCACAAAGTGCGCGGGGCTCTCATAGCGGCGAGGCCGAGGCGCTTGGCCAGCAGCTTCAACGGCGTCCGCCGACCTGTATACATGGCATGCCCGGCGGTGGACGTCCTTCTGACCGGACCAGCGCATGCCACTGGCTTTCATCTGCGCCTTTCCCCTGGTCGCAGGCTTCCTTCGGGAGCGGGCTTTCCGGACATGCGTAGAGGGTGCACAAGCCGCAGGCGCACAAAGTGCGGCGTACTGGCTCCAGTACGCCTCACCCGTTTTGGTGAAACCGAGACTCCGCATCACCTTGTGCGGCTGGACATCATATCCCAGAAGGGACCGGGGGCAGAATTCCGTACAGTAGCTGCACTGGTCGCAGGCCGACTTCCCGATCCGGTGCATTGCGGACTCGGCAGGTTCTTTCTTGCGAACCAGTGTATGGTCCGCGGAAGAACGACCAGGCCGGCTGTGGTCTTGGTGATCGGCTGGTCCAGATCAAACTCCAGTCTCCCATCATGATGCCGCCCACAAAGACTCCGGAGGTCGCCACAGTGGCCCCTCCGGCAGCCGCAATCACGTCACGGAAGGGCGTGCCGAGAGGACGCAAAATGTCGACGGGTGTTGACCGCCCCCGCCACGGTCACGGCTTTCTCGTGACCGGATTCCCGTCGGCAGCCCGTGCGATTTGTAGAGCGTTTCGACGTTGTTCACAACCACACCGACATCCAGCGGAATCCCCTGCGGGGGAATGAGGCGTCCGGTCGCCTCATAGACCAGGATATATTCGTCGCCGGAAGGATAAAAATCCCGAGGAGATGGAGGGTGATGTCCTTGCCGTCGATCGCAGCCCGGAGCGCCGCGATCGCGCCGGCATTCTTCTCCTTGACGCCGATAATCCCGCGCTAGTGCGCCTGTGGCCTGCATCAACAACCGGACCCCCCGGACAATCTCGGGCGCATGCCGGGTCATGACAGCCAGATCCTTGTGAATCAACGGCTCGCACTCGGCGCCATTGGCGATGACGGTGTCCGCTTTTGCCCCCGCCTTTACATGAGCGGGGAATCCCGCTCCGCCCGCGCCAACCACACCAGCCTGTCGGAGCTGTTCCTGCAACGTCATCGGTTTGTCCTGGATAGGAGAAAAGGTGAATTCACCGCCGCTGGTCCTGTGCTGTGGCAACGTGGCGGTCGCACGTCCACCGCAAACCCTCCGCTGCAGCAAGGATCACTTCACGTGTTGCGGGGAGCGTAATCGCGGCTCGTGTTGATGACCGCCCACCGCCGAGAGTGCATCCTTGATTGCCAGCCAGACGGAGAAGGCAAGCATGAAGGGCGGTTCGCCCACCGCTTTGCTCTTCCGTATCGTGCCCGCGTTGGGCACCCCCGGGAAGGATTTCGACCCGGAAATCGAGGGGGACATCCTGTCGGTCGGGATCTTGTAGGTGTCCGGAGAATGGGTCAGGAGATGTCCGCTCGTCGTCCCACAGCATCTCCTCGGTCGTGCACCCAGCCGACTCCCTGGATGTATCCTCCCTGATCTGCCCGAGGTCGATCCCCGGGTTCATCGATTCCCCGACGTCGTGGAGGATGTCGGTCCGGAGCAATCGATGGCGCCCCGTCAGCATGTCCACCTCCACCTCGGAAACCGCCATCCCGAATGCATAGTAGTGGAAGGGCCGCCCTTCGAACGTCCGCTTGTCCCAGCCGATGCCCGGCGTCCGGTAGAAGCCCGTGGCGCTCAGGCTCACCTGCCGCAGATGCGACAGCCGTGCCATCGCCTCGGCGAAGGGCATCCGGCGCGTCAGGATGGTGGGCGTCGGAAGCTGCATTTCCGCAGAACAGGATGTCCGCGGGTGTCGTGGCCTGCTCCTCCGCCGGATCCGGAGAAGATCGGGGCCAGGGCCCGGGCGATGCGGTCTTTGAGCGTTTCCACGGCGTTCTTCACCGCCGCGCCGTTCAGGTCGGTTCCGGAGGAGGCGGCGGTCGGCGGGGTATTGGGGACCTTGTCGGTCGCTGGTCGGACTCACCCGCACGCGATCAAGATCGACGCCGAATTCCGTCGCGGCGATCTGCCGGATCTTCGTGTGGAGCCCCTGTCCCATTTCCGTGCCGCCATGGTTGACGAGGACGGTCCCGTCGTCGTACACGAGCACGAGCGCGCCCGCCTGGTTCAGGAATGTCGTGGTGAAGGAGATGCCGAACTTCACCGGCGTCAGCGCGAGCCCGCGTTTCCGGAACTCCTGCCATGCATTGAACTGCCGTTCGCCGGCTTCCGCCGCGCGGCATAGTCCGAGGAGCGCGTGAGCCGCTCGAACGATGACGGGGAGCCTGTTCTCGTTCGACCGTCTGGCCGTAGTGGGTCACGTTCCGGGTCTCCGTGCCGTAGAAGTTCGTGCGCGGACCTCGGCCGGATCCATGCCGAGGGACCGCGCGACCCTGTCGATCACCGTCTTCCATCACGGCCATCCCCTGCGGCCCGCCGAATCCCCGGAAAGCGGTGTTGGAGGGATGGTGCGTCTTCCAGACGCAGCCCGTGACCGACATCGCCGGGACGAAGTAGGCGTTGTCGCGCGTGGAGCATCGCCCGCTCCATGATCGCGTGCGAGAGTCCGTCGCCATGCCGGCGTCGCTGTTCAGCTCGATCCGTCACCGCCAGCAGCCGACCCCGCGCATCGAACCCGGCCTCGTAGCGCGAGAGGAACCGGTGGCGTTTGCCGGTCATGATCATGTCGTCGTCGCGGAACAGCCGGATTTTCACCGGACGGCCCGTCGCCGCGGCGAGGAGCGCCGCCCAGCAGGCGACGTATGGTTGGCCTGGGTCTCCTTCCCGCCGAACCCACCCCCGATACGCCGGACCTCCACGTCGACGTCATTGCGTGGGATCCCCAGCACTTCGGCCACCAGCGTCTGCGTTTCCGATCGGTTCTGCGTGGAGCTGAATACACGGTCATCCATGTCCTTCGCCGGGGACGCAGAGGGCAGACCTGCGTCTCGAGGTACCAGTGTTCCTGCGCACCGGTCTCCAATTCGCCGCTCAGTCGGTGCGGGGCATTCAGCAGAGCGGCAGCAACGTCGCCCCGCTCCATGAGACGCGGCGGTCCCATCAGCATCCCCCTCTCCATCGCCCTTCGTAGTCGAGCACCGCTTCAAGGGGTTCGTAGGAAATGCGCAACAGCCGTTCCGCCTCGCGGCACTGCTCTTCCGTCTCCGCGGCGATGAGCGCAACCGCCTGCCCGACACAGAGGACCTCCTCCTCAGCGAGGCACGGTTCATCTTTGACAACCGGGCCCACCTTATTGTGTCCGGGAATCTCCCGGAACGGAGAGCACCGCGTGCACCCCGGTGACCGCACGGGCCGCCGCCAGGTCGATGGAGAGGATCTTCGCATGTGCATGCGGGCTGCAGACGACCCGGCCATGGAGCATTTGCTCGGGCACGGCCATATCGTCCACATACACCGCCGTGCCGGTGACGTGCCCTTCTGCGCTCTCATGTGCTGTCTGCACGCTCATTCTACGCCTCAACCTTCTCGCCGCCCGTTGCCACACCGGCACCCACATCCTCCCAGAACCGAGCAGAAGGTTCCGCGCTACCGTCATACGGAAGCTCGCCGACCCGCGGACATCGCTGATAGGCGTAAAATCGTTTGCCAGCTCTTTCGCCGCCGTGACCACGCTGTTGCGGTTCCATCGTGTACCCCTGGAGCACCGCCTCGACATGACGTGCACGCCCGACAGTCGCCGCCATCCCTCCGAATGCGAGAACGGTTGACGACACATGCCCCGCTCCGTCGAGCGTCAACCGGAAACAGGCACTCACCGAGAATATCGATGTCGCGCCTGCGCGAAATCTTGTAGGAACGGACAATCGTACCGCTCCGGTATCTCCGGGATCATGATGGACGTGATCAGTTCGTCCGCTGCACAGACGTTCTTGCGGTATCCGTCGACGAACTTTCCACGGGCACCAACCGTGATCCGCCGGATTTCTCAGCCTCACACCGGCCTTCAGGGCGACAAGGACGGGAATCGTATCGCTGATCGGCGAGGCGGTCCGAGATTGCCCCCGAGAGTCGCCATCGACCTGATCTGCCGGGAGCCAAAGACGGAAAGCTGTGCCCCAGAACGCACAACCCGCCTGCTGCCGGTCAGGATATCCTGGAGTGTCACCCCTGCACCGATGGCAAGCATTTCTCCCTCCGCACGCAGGGTGCGCAGCTCGGGAATCCCTGAAAGGTCCAGTATCGAGGCGAGGTGTTCCGCTTTTTTGTGACGCGGAACGCTACGTCCGTTGCACCGGAGAGCACCAGCGCTTCAGGGTGTTCCGCCCGGTACCCCAGCGCTTCCGCCAGGCTGGAGGGGCGGCAGTACCGCTGGTCCCGGTATCGAGAAGAAGCGTTTCCCGGGGAATCCCGCGGAGGAGTGAACAGACCGTCGTTTCCTGACCGGTAACCGGTCATGTCTGTCCCCGCTCAGGCCTCAAGAGCGGCATCGATGACCGAACGGTAACCGGTGCACCTGCAGAGATTTCCCGACAACGCGTCCACCACGAGTCGACGGTCCGGCACCCGCCCGCTCTTGTAAAGTGTAAAAAGGGACATCACTATGCCGGGAGTACAGAAGCCGCACTGGCTGCCGTGAAGGGCGACCAGAGCGCGCTGGACCGGGTGCAGAGCGCCATTCTTCTCCCGGAGATTCTCGACGGTGATGATCTGCTTCCCGTGAACCATGGGGAGGAACACCAGGCACGAGTCAACAGCACGATAGGTCAGGCAGCCCGGAGCGGATTCTTCGGCCAGGACCACCGTACATGCCCCGCAGTCCCCTTCCGCACACCCTTCCTTTGTTCCATGATGCCCGGGGAGCGAGCGCAGATATTGGAGGACCGTTGTTGTGGGGCGATACGCCGAGGAGGGCGTGAAGGGAATCCGGATGAGCCGGTCATCAAGAACACACTGAACACAATCCTGCATGCGGGGGGCAGCACCTGGGTTGCGCAACACAATTTCTTTTCTGAATGTACGACAATCCGCAGGCACAATCAACCATCCCCCGCGTGGCCGGGGTTCCCGCCCCGGATGAACTGCCGGCATCCGAAAAAAAAGGGGCGCCCTCAAAGGGACGCCCCGCGATTGTCCTGGGCACATGCTCTTTATGATGTGCGCCTCTTCATACGGTCGTCACTCCGCCGTCACCCGGCGTGAAGGCTCCTCATGAAGTTGCGCTTCCGACATTGCGCCGCCTTCCAGCTCGTCCGCCAGTGCACCCGCATCATAGAGCTTCCGCAGACACTCGATCATCACCGCCGAATGTACGGAGACGCAACGGTTGGTCTCCTCGGTATACAGGAACCGGCCCGGAAGGCTCTCGATATTTCCGTCGAAGACCAGGCCGACGTATTCCCCATTCTTGTTGATCACCGGCGACCCCGAGTTGCCGCCGATGATATCGCATGTGCTCACGAAGTTCATGGGTGTTGAAAGATCCAGATTCTCCCTCCGTTCCATGTACTGGGCAGGCAATGCGAAGTCACCCTTCTGGTCAAAACTGTATGCCCGGTCGAACAACCCGTACAGTGTCGTTTTCGAAGGGGCGATCGTGCCATTCATGTTGTAGCCCTTTACCGTTCCGTAGGAAAGTCGGAGCGTGAAGGTCGCGTCGGGATATCTGCTCTTGCCATGGATTGCGAACCGTGCTTGCCCCAGCTTCTCACCCGCAGTCGTTATCGTCCCCGAGACGGTCTTCTCGTCCCAGACACGCATTTCCTCAAGCAGGACGTTCACATTGCGGGCGAGAACGATCATCGGATCGGTCGACCCCGCTATGGCTTTTTCCCCTCCTTGAAACAGCTTCTTCCGGAGGGAGGGATCGGCCAGCTGTGTCCCCTTCACGAGCTCACCTGCGACGGCAGCTGCTTCTTTTCCCTCCAGCGACATCTTCACGAACGGGTCGTTTGGTCCGAGTTTTTCAAGGGCTTCGGCAAAACCATCGGCCATCTGCACTTCCTCGAGTTCAGGATAGAGGGGGGCCGGTGAGAAGAGCCGGAACTTGGTGGATTCAAGGTTTGCATCCTGGTATGCTGCCAGGCGCTCACCATTGGGCTTTGTGCTTTCCTTTGCGTACTGTGCGAGTGTCAATGCAAACCCGAAGAGACGACCCTTCACCGACCGGTACGTTTTGAAGATGCTCATTTTCTTGGAGCGTTCGATCGCCACGGAGATAGAATCCCACGCATCGGCGTACTTCGACTTCCAGAGCGGGTTCTCCTCCACACGGCTGCGGAAGTCTTTTTCCTCCGCAGCCTTTTCTGCCATCAGGTTTTTGTCGAGCAGACCCGCGTACTCGCCCCCTTGAGCTTTGAGCGAATTCTCGATGCCAAAGATTTGACCCGCCGCCTGACGGGCCTGTTCCGGTCCGCGCTTCGCGTACTCTTTCAGCAGTGCAAGGCGCCGTTTGTTCGACTTCAATTGCATCGGATAGGCATGGTCGCGCTGGTACTCTGTTTGCGCAAGCGTCTGCAGACGATTTGTGGAACCCGGGTGTCCCGTGACGAACACCAGCTCTCCGTCAACGGCACCCGCGGTTTTCCAGCGGAAGTAATGCTCGGTCCTGAGCGGCTTGTTGTTTTCGTAGACGCGGAAGAAGGTCATGTCCACATCGTAGCGCGGGTAGGTGAAATTGTCCGCATCCCCCCCGTAGAAGGCGATCCTGACTTCGGGCGCCATTACCAGGCGCACATCGGTGTACTTCTTGTACCGGTAGAGCCAGTACTCGCTCCCCTGGTAGAAGCCGACCACATCAGACCGGAGCCCGGTCTTTTCCTTGCTCTCTTTAGAGATAAGTGCAGTCGCCGCCTTGCGCGCATCGAGGGCCTCCTTCGGAAGCATGCCCGGCTTCAACGCCGCCATCACCCGCCGGGTGACGTCCTCCATCGACACGAGCACGTTTAGTTCGAGGTCAGGGCATCGGATTTCTTCCGCCTGGGTTCTTGCGTAGAATCCATCGGCCGCATAGTCTTTTGACGCTGTGGACATCTTTTGCAGCTGACCGCGCGCAACGTGATGATTCGTGAGGACCAGTCCGTTTGGACTGACGAACCCGCCAGAGCCGCCGTCGTTGAAGCGTACGGAGGAAAGTCGTACATGTTCGAGCCACTGCTGCGTGGGCTCGAAACCATACAGCTCCTTCAATTGCTTGCGCGGCGGATTGTCAAATGTCCACATCCCCTCGTCTGCACGGACGCGGTGAACAGTACCCATGAGCACAACAGCAACAAAAAACAGTACACCCACCCGATGGAATCGGACCATGGAAAAATCTCCCGGAATTGGTTTGGGGGTAAGCCTGTATGAGAAGAACGGAGTGATATAGTATATGAAAAGGGAGCCTCAGATTCAACAGACGGCGGGAGGATCCTCGGCGACGCGCACATGGGAGATCGGCGGCGGAGAGCCGGGGGAATACAGCTGCAGGAACCTGGTGAGATGCGCAAAAATGGGTTCAGCCTCGGTGAACTGCATCAGTTCGTTGCGGATTTTGGAAACATGGGGGATGCCGCGGAGAAACCCGGAATAGTGTTTGCGCATTTCGATCACGCCGACGCGCTCCCCTTTGTACTCCACGGAAAGACGGAGGTGATCGCGCAGCAACGCCACACGCTCTTCAAGTGTCGGCTCCGGCACCAGGAGGCCGGTGGAAGATAGTGCCTGGCCTGCTGAAGATCCATGGATTCACTACCGCACCCCGGCCGATCATGACCGCATCACACCCGGTGCGTTCAAATGTCTCCTTGACGTTCTGGGGTGTGACAATGTCCCCGTTGACGATCATCGGAATCGACACCGCCTCTTTAATGCGGGGGATCCAGCTGATAGTCCACCGACTCCCTTGTGCCCCTGCTCGCGGGTCCGGCAATGGACCGTTAGTGCGGCAATGCCGGCCTGCTCACACATCTTCGCCACATCCACGATTTTGATGCTCTCGCTTCCCACCCCAGGCGGGTCTTCAGCGTAACGGGTGTGGAGACGGCCCTCACAACGGTTTTCGCCATCCTCTCCATCTTCGGGGAAGATCCCGCAGCAATCCGGCCCCCGCCCCCCGCATCGCCACATCACGTACCCAGCAGCCGCAGTTGATATCGATCAGATCAGGCTGATAGCTCTCCGCCATCCGGGCTGCTCCTTCCATGGCATCCACATCGCCGCCATAGATCTGGATGCCCACAGGCCGCTCGTCCTCGCGGAAGATCATCTTCTTCTGCGGTCTTGGCTGAACCCCGCACGAGCCCGTCCGAATTGACAAATTCGGTGTACACCAGATCCGCCCCGAGTCGCTTGCAGATCACCCGGAAGGGAAGGTCGGTGACGTCCTCCATGGGAGCCAGGAGAATCCCCTGCTCGAGTGTTATGTTGCCTATCCGCATCAGAACACCACTCCTTCCCTCCACTTGGACAGAACACGCTCCCAGTACATTTGGTACTGGACGCCTCGGAGCAACACATAGTCTTCAATAACAAACTGCTCCGGCGCAAACTGCACACGACGGAATTGCCACGCATTCTCACGGAACGACCCGGGATGGTTGAAATACCAGGTCTCCCGGTCGTACGATCGTTCTATCCTCTCCGGCGGCCCCAGGACGATGTAGACCATTCCCCGGTCTGTCTTCCAGCCTTCCTTGAACGACGAGAAGAGGCGGTTTGCTTCTTCCACTCGCGAATAGTATTTGCGAATAAGATCAGCCGCGATTTGCCGATCCTTGACGAGGGAAAGCCAGAACCCGTCGAACAGACGCCTCCGCTCGTCCACGCTCCTGGCAGAATCCAATGCCCGGCGCTCTTCATCCTTCATCAGGTAGACCGCCGCCGCGGCCATTTCGCTGAGGGTCCCCGGCCGTGGAAATCCCGGCCCCATGATCGCAAAATACCGGCGGCTCGTGAGCGCCGCGTCCACCTCCGAGGACGGTCCTCTGAGCCGTGGACGCGCATCGTGAGCAGGTACATCCCGCAGGACAGCCAGGGGAGGGGGACCGTCACGCTGAACGCCGGCTCGGTCACAAAGAAGCGGCGGTGCTCCATGAACACCGTGTCCGTGCGTTCCGGATAGTACCGCCGCGTGTCCAGGATCGCCGTCCCGCTGGCGAAATACCAGGCGCGATCGCCTCGGCGGTGTCAACGACAAACCGGACAAGAAGGACTTCAAGCAACCAGGCCGATCCGGCAAGAAGTTGAAGAGCGCTGCCTGCGCGGATAACGAATCCCGCCGCCGCGGCAGATGGAAGGCCACGGCTGGCCCGAGCATGCCGTGCTCATCCCGGCTCATCATCACCACCCTTCCGAGCATGGCCTGCCCCTCACCCAATTCCGGGACAATGACGGCTTGCCGCCGGAATGATGATCTGCCGGTGTTCCGGTCTTCAATGGTCACTTCGCAGATGTACGCCCCGGGGTTGGCGGCAAGAAATGCCTGATGGCGAACGGCTTTTGTGGTCTGCGTGTCGACGTACTCGCTGACGCGCAAGGTTTCGGCCAGAACCCGCTCCGCCACGATCTCCCCCGTCTCCTGTTCACGAAGCAGGAATGTCACGTCATACCGCGCCGCGAACCCCCCGGGCATTCGTGTGTACGCCACCGTCCCTGCTCTCAGGAGTGCAAACGCCTCCACTCCACGCCCCTGCGGAAGAATCAGCCGCAACAGCCTCCAGATCAAATGCGGAGAGTCCCAGCGCATAACTCGGGGTCCTGCCAGCCGCTTCAACGCTCCGACGTGACTATCCGAGCAGCCCCCGGAAAGCCCCGCGAAAAAAACGAGCACCATTGCACCATACGCGCAAGAGACGGCAACGGGCACTCCCCTGTGCCGGCCCGTATGCTCCTGCCGGAGATGGCGTACACGCCCGAACAGAAGTGCTGGATGAGAGACCCGTTGAAGGAATCGCCACATGCTGATGTCCCTTCTCCGCAACGCGGAGTCCCGATGTGACAAAGACATCTTTTCCGCCGACATTCTGGAGCGTCTCTCGAGAGCAATAACGCGGATTCGGGCCAGAAAATCAACGCTGGCTATTCCCTCCCCGATTGGTGATATTGCATCAATGCTCTCACTACACTTGCCGTTCGAAGAATTCCGGCTCGCCAATGGCCTGACGGTCATCCTCCACCGCGATACGTCCGTGCCCGTCGTCGCGGTCGAAGTCGATGTACCATGTCGGATCAAAAAACGAGCATCCCGGCCGGACCGGTCTGGCACACCTGTTCGAGCATCTGATGTTCAAGGGCTCCGCCCACGTGCCTGACGGCGAGCATTTCCGCCGCCTCCAGGCGGTCGGCGCACACGTAAACGGCACGACCAGCGAAGACCGGACAAACTACTATGCAGTCGTCCCGGCGGAACATGCGCCTCTTCCCCTCTTCTTGAAGCCGACCGGATGGGACACCTGCTGCCCGCGCTGACGCAGGAGAAGCTGGACAATCAGCGGGACGTGGTGAAGAATGAACGGCGGCAGAGCTATGACAATCAGCCATACGGCCGTGCCTCCGAGACAATTGCCGCCGCCCTCTTTCCTCCCGATCATCCTTACAGCTGGCCGGTGATCGGATCAATGTCCGATCTCTCCGCCGCCACGCTCGATGACGTTCGTGATTTCTTCAGGCAGTACTATGCCCCCAACAACGCCTGCCTTGTCGTCGCAGGGAACTTCGACGACGATGCGATACGCCGGGCCATTGATGAGTACTTCGGGCCTATTCCCGCGGGAGCTCCTGTCCGCCGTCCCCCGTCCCGGGCCCCCGTCGCTCGGTACAGAGACGGTCCTCCAGCTTCCGGATAACGTCCATCTCCCCCGCCTCTATCTTGCCTGGCACTCCGCACCATGGCACACGCAGGAGGATGCAGTGCTGGATGTGCTGACCGACGTACTGAGCGCCGGCAAGAACTCCCGCCTCTATCGCGCTCTCGTGCTGGAACAACAGATCGCACAGTCCGTCATCGCCTATCAACACGGGCTCGAATGCGCGGAAAACTGATGATCCAGATCACCGCTCGCCCCGGCCATACACCACAGGAGCTCTATGACTCCACCGGGAAGGAGATCGAGCGAATCCTCGCAGATGGTCCGGACGGGGCAGAAATCCGGAAGTCGTTGAACGCCAAGGAATCGGATTTCTTTCACGGCCTGGAAGGAATGCTGCGGCGGGCGGATAGCCTTGCGACATATGCAACGCTGACCGGAACAGCGGCGAACCTCCTTCACGCGCTCGAACGGTTTCACGGTATCAGTGCGCTTCAGGTCGGCGACACCGCACGCAGCATCCTCACACGCTCATCGGTGCGTCTCGATGTCGTCTCCCGCACAGCAGGGCCGGAGGCGTGATCATGACCACCCCACATTCAGGAATTCCAGCTCCCGAACGGCCTGCGCGTCTGGCTGATGGAACACCATGCACTCCCGCTCACGGTTCTGAATCTCGTCATTCCCGCCGGTGCCGACGCGGATCCGCCCGGTCTGGCGGGCCTGGCATCGCTCACGGCTGAAGCGCTGGAGACCGGAACCCGCTCCATGGATCTGTACGCGATTGCCGACCGTCTGGAGTATGCGGGTGCATCCATACGGTCGCGGGCGACGTACGACGGTTCGACACTCTTTGTTTCGATGCTGAAGAAATACCTTGATCCTGTCCTGGAGGTTCTGGCCGAACTTCTGGCGGCCCCGGTTTTCCCGGCCCGCGAGGTTGAACGTTTGAAGGGGCAACGCCTTGCAAGCCTTCTGCAGCAAAAGGACCGGCCCTCCTCCGTCGCCTCACGGCTCCTGACGAACCTTCTCTTCGGCAATCACCACCCGTATGCCAACGAAGTGATCGGCACAGAAGGCGGGCTGCACGGGATCACACGGGATGACGCGGAACGGTTTCACGCCGCCTTCTACAGGCCGGACCGGAGTACGCTCATTGTCGCGGGTGATCTCACGAGGGAAGAACTTGAACGGCACTGCAGCAGGTTTCTTTCCGGATGGAACGCGGGAACGTCAGGGGCTGCGGCCGGAGCCTCCCGCGGTGCGTCCACGACCTCCGGTTTCTACCTGGTGGACCGCCCCGGAGCCACGCAATCCGAAATCCGCGTGGGCCGAATCGCGCTGCCGAAGAACGATCCCACACTTCCGGCGGCAATGGTGCTCAACCGTGTGCTGGGCGGCCAGTTTTCCAGCCGTCTGAACCAGAACCTTCGTGAGCGGCGGGGGCTCACCTACGGCGCCTGGTCGTCATTCGTCCCGCTCCGCCATCCCGGCCCGCTTCTGGCCGGCGGCGCGTTTCACACGGAAGGTACGGGCGAAGCGGCGGGTGAATTGCTGGGCGAAATCCGTCGGATGCGCGAAGGCGGTGTCACGGAAGAGGAGCTTGCTTTTGCACGGGAGAGTATGGCCGGGGCCTTTGCCCTTGCCTTTGAAACGCCCGCCCAGATCGCCGAGACACTGCAGAACATCCCTCTCTACGATCTTCCACGCGACTACTACGAAACGTACGTTGAGCGGATCAGAGGTGTGTCTCCCGACGATTGCCGCCGGATTGCGGAAACATGGTTGGATGTGGATGCGATGACCGTCGTGATCGTCGGCGATGCCGCAACCGTCCGCCCGCAGCTGGAGCAACCGGGGATCGGGCCGGTGACGCTTTGTGATGCAGACGGCGGATCTATCCGGCCATCATCCGCGCAATGATCGCATCCGCCATTTCGATCGTCCCGACGGGGTGAGCCGGGTTGAGGTCGCGCGTCACCGCTTTTCCCTCCGCAACCAGGGCACGCACCGCCCGCTCTATCCTGTCCGCCGCCGCGAATTCCTTCAGATGCCGGAGCATCATCACGCCGGCCAGGATGATCGCAGCGGGATTGGCGATGTTCTTTCCCGCAATGTCCGGCGCACTGCCATGTACCGCTTCGAATATCGCCGCCGTGTAGCCGATATTCGCCCCGGGCGCAAGCCCAGCCCTCCCACAAGCCCCGACGCCAGATCGGAGAGTATGTCGCCGAACAGATTCGTGGTCACAATCACGTCGAACTGATGCGGATTCATCACCATCTGCATCGCCATGTTGTCCACGATCCTGTCGTCCGTCAGGATATCCGGGATATTCCGCGGCAACGTGCGCGGGACACTTCGAGGAAGAGGCCCCCAGTGTACTTCAGGATGTTGGCTTTGTGGACTGTCGTGACTTTCTTCCGTCCATGGTCCGGGCATATTCGTAGGCGTACCGCACAATCCGCTCCGAGCCCGAACGGGTCACCACGCCGATCGTCTCGGCCGCGCTGCGCTGCGGATCGATGTAGTGTTCGATGCCGGCGTAGAACTCTTCCGTGTTCTCCCGGACGATCACCAGATCGATGTCGCTATACCGGGAAGGCACGCCCTGCGAACGAAAGGGCCGGGCGGACGATTGGCGTACAGGTCGAACTCTTTGCGCAGTGCCACATTCACGCTTCGGAATCCCGAGCCGACCGGGGTGGTCAGCGGCCCCTTCAGCGCCACGCGGTTGCGCTCGATGGATTCGAGGACATGCTTCGGGAGCGGGTCCTTGTACTTGTCGATCGCCGGCAGTCCGGCTTCGACCCGTTCCCACTCGATCTTCACGCCGGCGGCTTCGATGACGCGCACCGCGGCGTCGGCGATGCTCGGCCCGATCCCGTCTCCCGGAATCAGTGTTACTTTGTGCATGGTATCCTCTTGTGGGAACCCGTTTCCCGCCGCCGGTAACGTTTGCTCGCGCGGTAACCGCCTCTCCTGAGAACACTCCCGCTTCGCGAAGCGTTCGCGCGTTTCTCTCTGCTTCCGGCCCGTCCACCCCGCGGCTGATTCAGCTTGTAACATACGGAAATGCTGCAGAATTTTCAACAAAACGAACGCGTCGCACTCCTCCCCATCGGTCTTGTACGAAGAAGATCGTTACACGTGATGGTTTCTGTCGAGGCTTCGATACTGTATGGCTTCGCCGATGTGTTCGGGCGCGTATTTCGCCGCTTCCCGCCAGGTCGGCGATCGTCCGCCCCACCTTGAGAATGCGATCATACGCACGAGCCGAAAGGCCCAGCCTGGTGATCGCCAATCTCAACAGCTCCTCGCCCGCCCCATCGAGCACGGCAGTACTCGCGGATTTCCTTCGACTGCATATCAGCATTCGCAAACAGTTCTCCTCGCCCCCGGAACCGGCTAGTCTGAACCTCCCGGGCCGCCGAGACCCGCTCCCGGATGCCTCCGGGAGGCCTCCCCCGTTTCCTCTGCCGGCGAGATCCCGTACCTCACCGCCGGGACCTCGATATGCAGATCAATCCGGTCCAGCAGCGGCCCCGAGATCCTGGCAAGGTACTTCTGAACCATAAATGGCTGGCACATGGCATTCCCTGGAGGGATCCGTCGGAACCCGCAGGGACAGGGGTTCATTGCACATACCAGCATGAAATTGGCGGGATAGTTGACCGACAGTCTTGACCGGCTGATGGTGACATACCCGTCCTCCAGGGGCTGCCGGAGCACCTCCAGCACCGTGGCGGCAAATTCGGGGAGTTCGTCCAGGAAAAGCACCCCATGGTGAGAGAGGGAGATCTCTCCCGGCCGGGGAATCGCCCCGCCGCCGACCAGGGCTGAATGCGAAATTGTGTGGTGTGGCGAGCGGAACGGCCGGGTCGCACACGAGAGCCGTATCGGGAGGAAGCATACCGGCCACGGAATGGATCTTCGTCGTCTCCAGAGCCTCCTCAAACGTCATCGGCGGCAGTATGCCCGGGAGCCGTTTTGCCAGCATTGTTTTACCTGAACCGGGAGGACCTATCATGATGATATTGTGGGCTCCCGCGGCCGCCATCTCAAGTGCCCTCTTGACATTCTCCTGCCCCTTGACATCTGCAAAATCGCCCGCGCAGCACTGATCCCGCGGCAAAACCTGCCTGAAGTCCACATGGCGAGAGGTCACGCTTGCGTCTGTGTCCGCCATTCAGGAACTCCGCCGCCTCCTTCAGAGATGATACCGGGTACACGGCGAGCCCGGCAACCATGGCCGCCTCCTTGCCGTTCTCCCGCGGGAGCACCATCCCTCTGATGCCCCGCCTCCGGACTTCCAGAGCCATGGGAAGTGCTCCCCGGACAGGCCTGAGCGAACCGTCAAGTGCCACTTCGCCCACAAGTACGAAATCGGGAAGAACATCCGCCCCCACCTGTTCCGAAGAGCCAGAATGCCCATGGCCATCGGGAGATCGTAGGACTGACCCTTCTTTCTTGATGTCCGCGGGGGCAAGGTTGACCGTAATCTTCCGGAGAGGAAACTCGAACCCGCTGTTCCGTATTGCCGCACAGATCCGCTCCCGGCTTTCCCGCACGGTGTTGTCCGGCAGGCCGACGATCGAAAACCCCGGCAATGACTTCTCGAGGTGGGTTTCCACTTCAACGACATACGCGTTGACGCCGTACGTGGCGCCGCTCAGGATTCTGGAAAGCAATGATGCTCTTCAGTGGTCAGCATGACTGAACACGGGGATGACATCCGTACAGATACTACAGGGGAGGGCGTTTCTTTTTGAAGGGGGGAGAAAAAAATCACCGCGGCCGTTTCCCGGACGACCGGCGAGCCGCAGGGACTCATCGCTCCCGGTCGCTCGTTCTTCTGCGTTGGGGACCCATGGCACCATGGGAGGTCCTCTCAGAGCGAGGTGTGGAGGGTCCGGCCTCGCCGCTTCAGACCGTCTCCCGTTCCACAAACAACGGCGCAACATGCCGCTTCCAGAGATTCTCCGTGACATTCCTCCCCACGACCTCTTTGTGCCGCTCGAGGGCATCCACATACTCCTCGCCCAACTCCGCCGCAACCCTGAAGCCCACATGGAGCAGCTGCCGGAGATGCAGATTGTAGGACGGATTTGACTGGTCGTGTTTGAGCGCCGCGACAAACTGCGCACCGGACCAGGAATCGACCCTTCCCGGATCGGGGAGCCGGCTTCTGTCGATGTTCACAACGGACTCATACGGTTTGCAGAGTTCGTCGATGCGCTCGAAGGAGCGTGCGTAGATCCTGCGTGCGATTCCGAGTCCCTCCCCCCCCGATTCCGCGAGTCCTATGAGCTCCTCCAGCCATGTCGTTCCTGCGGTTTTCAAGTGGAGCCCGGCCTGGAGGCTGTGGACAATCCGGGAGATGACCGGATACAGGGAGAACTTGTCGCTCCCGGAATGGACACTCATCTTGAGCGTCGGGGGAAGGCCGAATTGTTTTACGGCAAAGTTGATGATATGAATGTCCGATTCGAATTCGCGCGCGAAGAGCGCGGGCGATCCGACATAGTCGATCCCCTTAAGAAATTGTCCGCTGAATTTGGGCGCAATCGTCTGCACGGGAATGCCTTCACGGGCAATCCCGGCCAGGATGAAGAACAGCTCCTGAGGCGTTTGCGGACTGAGCGCCTCGTCGATCGATATCTCCGTGACGAACGGCAGGCTCCCTTTCAGGGAGCGGATGTGCCGGTAGACCTTTCCGGCCTCTTTTATGGGAAGCAGATACTTCTGTGTAAGATCCTCAAGATCATGATCCGTGACGGCGAGCGGCTCCGCGAGCCCCGGCACCACCACCCGCCCGCGAAAGTCCTTGACGTAGTCGATGTATGATGACACGTCCGATGCGTCAGCCGGTTTGCCGATGAAGTCGGCGACATCAATGGTGAAGAAATCGGATGATTCAGCAAAGAGATGGACGTTCTTTATGCCTATATGATCGGCGTCCACATAGTGCGGGAATTCCCAGCCGGCCTCCCGGACGGCGGCATCCGCCGCCCTGCGCGTGTCAGCCGGCGTGGTGCCGATGATCGAGTGCTCCCGGTTCGATTTGTTCCAGACGGGCGTGAGGACAACCCCGGCCTGCAACGCCATGGCAAGCGCCCGAAGCTGGGCCCCGCCCTGATGACCAAACCGATCGCCTATTCCGATGGAGAATCTTCCGATGATGCCGTCTGTGCTCATGGGCTCTTGACGCTCCCTTTATCGATTACTTTATCGTTTACTAATGGTAATAAACGCCGGGAAGGTTGTCAAGCGGAATCTGCTTTTCAGGCGTGGCCTGGAAAGACTCACTTTCAGGCGTTTCCACTACGCCCGGCCGCACCCGCGCACCCGCCCCCCCATGGCTTACCCGAACCAGATCGACCCACAGGACAAGCGCCGACCGGAGGCGCCTGCGAAGCACCGGCGTTTTGCCCTACCGCCGCCCGGGATCCCAATCATCGAACCCCTTCAAGATGTTCCCTGGTATCAGAGCGGCGGCCTCCCGGTCGCTCAACTGGCGCGACCAGGAAACCCGGGCCAGGGGGTTCGCACCCGGCCCACTGCTCCTGTACTCGGAATAGCGCGCAGTCTTCTCGGCCTCGGGCTTGTTCCAGTTATGCCAGCCCTCGGGCAGAATGTGCGCTCCCATCTCGCACCTGACAAATGCCGTATAGGCATACAACCGCCAGGGCCGTCCCAGGTACACCCTGATGCCACCCCCGTATCAGCGAGAATCCGGCAGTCCAGAAACACGAAGCCGTATTCCCTCCGGGCTGAAGTGGACGCCGCAGTAATGTAGGAATCCTTCTTGCACAGGATCGTGCACTTCCTGAACACTGCGGTGCTCGCCCCGAAAATGAAGTCTGTCGTCCCTTCAATGTGACACTCATCGAAGTACTGGCGGCTCTGCTCACCGGAGGCAAACAATGTGTCCTGGTCCCCTATCAATCGGCAATTCCGGAAAATGCACCGGTCCCCTTCCACGTGCAACGCGACTGCCTGTCCGACCCTTCCGGAAGCGTTCACAAACGTGAGATTCTCCATGACGATGTCATTGCCGGCGACAAGACAGGTGTATGACGTAAACGTGTTCAGCGTGTTGCCGTTCTTGTCCGCCTTCCCGGAGTAGTCGCTCCATGTAATGATCGTGCTGTCGACATTCTCGCCGGTAATCGTTATCCGCCGCTTCCAGGAGGGAATGACGAGTTTCTCTTCGTAGACACCTTTCTTCACAAAAATGCGGTAGTCTCTTTCTGCAAAATCACGGCACGCGGTAACGGCTTCCTGAACAGTCGAAAAACTTCCGCTGCCATCTTTTGCGACCGTGAAGTCGTAGGCGGGAGACCCGAATGCCCCGGGCCAGATGAAAACCACCAGCAGCAGGAGTGCTGCAATCCGCAGACCGTTGACGAGGATGTGCCGGCCTTTCCTCTCCATCTCCGTCATCTTCATCTTCGCATTCATTTTCGCATACATATCCGTATTCATGCTTTCATCCCCGTCACGGATGAAGATCCATATCACCGATGAGGAATCGTCCTCCCTGCAGAGCTCGTCGTAAAGCAGTCTCCGCCGGATCACCGGCTCACTTCGTCTTCGCCGGATACCGGCCGGTTCTGAACCAGTCAAAATCGGCGTACCCCGAAGGCGTCGCACCGGATTTCGCCGAAACGAATAGTCCGATCTTTGCACCCACCCAGCGCCCTTCCCTGGCAACCGACTCCTCTCCGAGCCGATGAAAGATCCGGCCATCCGCGCTGTACAGGAAGTCACACATCACCCTTGGCACTCCCGCCGGATCCTTTTCAGGATGGAGATCGATCCGGAGTGTGATGACCGTTTCCGGGACAGAGACCGACTTCACCAGTGTCTCCGGTGTCCCTTCACCGGCGTTATGACAGATGATCCTTGAAACACGGAGTCGCCCTTCCGCCTTTTCAATGCTGAGATACGAATAGTCCAGGCCGAAGATCAGGAGTCCGGCTCTCTCTCCAATCCCCAGGGAACGGCAGTCCACCAGTGTTGTTGCACTCAGCGCGGGAGCAGGGATTTTCTGCAGCAGCAGGCTCGCTGCTCCCCACAGATTCACGGCATCGGCTCCCTGCCGCTGTGCCCTGAATCTCAGCCACCCCTTGCGTGCATCGAGCGATACCCACTCCTTTCTCGGGTTCGCCTGCCATTGCCACTGGAGCCCGGGTGTAGTGGAAGAGAATTCATCACCGGTCAGGGGCGCTTCACGGGCGTGCATCATCCCGACCTCCGGTTTACGGTAGGTGCCAACCGGTTCCCCGATTCCGTTTCCGTCGTGATCCATCCCGATCACAGGCCAGTCGTTCTCCCAGCGCATCGGCTGCACGTGGACCACTCTTCCGTAGGCGGACTGATCCTGAAAATGGACGAACCAGTGTTCGCCGGTCTGCGTCTCCACCCATGCTCCCTGGTGGGGACCATTGATGCCTGTTGTTCCCTGTTCGAGGACTTTTCTGTCCTCGTACGGACCGAAGATGTTCCTTGACCGCAGGACCACCTGCCACCCCTGTTTGACTCCTCCTGCAGGTGCAAAAATATAGTAGTACCCGTTCCGCTTGTACAGCTTGGGCCCCTCAATGGTGGGATGGGCCGCCTGACCGTTGAACACGATGATGCCGTCGTCAAGCACCGCCGTCCCGTCACTGTTCATCCTGTTGATCGCGAGGATACTTTTGATGCCGGACCTGCTGTTCGCCCATGCGTGGACAAGATACAGTTGTCCGTCGTCGTCCCAGAAAGGACACGTGTCAATCCACCCGGTGACCTTCCGGATCAGCCGGAGTGGTTCCCAGGGTCCGGCAGGATTCGCGGCCTTCGTCATGAACACCCCTCGATCCGGGTCGCCAAAATAGATGTAGAACGTCCCGGCGTGATACCGGATCGCAGGAGCCCATATTCCCATCCCGTGCTGCGGGCCGGCGAACTCCCCGTACGGATATTCCGGTACCGCGTGCGCGATGATCCTCCAGTTCACGAGGTCGCGTGAATGGAGAACCGGCAATCCGGGAATATGCGAAAAACTGGACGAGGTCAAATAGTAGTCGCTGCCGACGCGGATCACATCGGGATCGGAGTAGTCTGCAAAAAGCACAGGATTCGTGTAGGTACCGTCTCCTTTGTCCGGGATCCAGACCCGGTCGGCGGTATCCGACCGGGATACCGATGTGTACAGGCTCTGTCCCTGCACACACAGCGGCAGGAGGAGCAGGCCTGCGAAACTGCACTTCCAGAAGTGACTCATGATCTCTTGATCCCCTCTCTTCCATCTTCTTCCGGGCTCTCCTTGGTTCTCCCTTCGTTGACCACCTGATACCCCACCTCCTCCAGAAACAGACCATGTGCAGGTGCCGCACAGCCCGCGCGGCGCCGGTCGCCTGAGGCCAGAATCGCATCGAATTCCTCACCGGCGGTCTTTCCCCGTCCGATATCCACCATGGTGCCCACAAGGGTCCGGACCATACCGTGGACGAAACGATCGGCCGCAATTTCATAGATCAGGTTGAACCCCTCCGCGGTCCACCCGGAGCGGCTCACCGTGCAGAGACGGTTTTCCACCTCGTGTGCGTGCGTACAGAACGCGCTGAAATCGTGCGCACCGGTGCACCGCTGGGCCACGGCCTGCATTAACGGAATGTCCAGGGGAGAGGAGACATACCAGCAGAAACGGCGGTCAACGGCGGATGGCTTTCGCCCGATGAAGTACCGGTAGCGCCTGAGGCGGGCATCAAAGCGGGCGTTGAACGCGGGGGAAACCTCGTCCACGGAGTGCACACAGATGTCACGGGGAAGCAGACCGTTCAGCGCGGAGAGCAGCTTTGAGGCGGAAATGGGGGAAGCGGTACGAAAACCCGCGACCTGACCGCGGGCGTGGACACCGGAATCGGTTCGTCCCGACCCGATGAGGTTGACATCCTGCTGGAGGATTTCCCCGAGGACCCTGATGACCTCATCCTGTACGGCCCGACCGTTGATCTGGCTCTGCCAGCCGACAAAATCGGTGCCGTCATATTCGATGATCAGCTTGAAAGCGCGCATGGACGCCGGGTTGAAGAGGTTCGGCCGGAGCCGCAGAATCGGAAACGGAAGCGTGATGCGGCTACAGGTCCTTGGCCAGCGTCAGGATCACCCCGTGCGGGCAATCCATCCCGCCCAGCACACGCGCAGAAAGTTGCAGGTCGCCCAGGACCGGCTCCTGTGCCTTGTTGTATGCGATGGCCGCCCGGGCCGCATTGATGGCGCTGATCACATGGTTGATCAGGATTGCCGCACCGACGAACTTCTGGTTGTTGTACATCGTCTCACTGGCGATACGCTCCTCGCGGAATGTCATGCGCGCGGCGTCGGAGCTCCAGCGCCAGGCGTACCCCGCGAGGGGATCGTAGAGTTTTTCCGGTTCCCTGTCGCGCAGCTTTTTGTCGTTGTAGTCGTCGATGGTGAGGAAGTTGCCGATATCCACAAAAAACTGGTCGTCCTTGCCCTCTGCGGAAATGCCGGCCTGGGCGACGGCAAAGACGCGCGCATCATCGCGCAGTCCGTTTCCGTGGATATCCATCGCGGCATACCCGAGCCAGAGCACTCCTTCGGCAATCAGGAAGTACTTTCCCGATGCAAAATTTTCGGCATACAACTCCCCCATTCCGGGAATCAGAAGCGAATACAGAGCTGCCAGCCCCGGGGATTTGTGGGAGGGGACCGCCGTCTGTGCGTCCTGCAGGGCAAGGGCGGGAGAGGCGTTCATCAAATCCCGCCCTGCTTCATAGCTGGTGAGGGGTCGTGTCGTCTGTGCGGAAAGCGGAAGGGCAACAAACAACAGCACCACCGCACTCCACCGGAATATGGTCATGGCCGAGCTCCTTGCGTGTGTGAGACCCGTATCAACGTTCCGGTGCGTCGCCTCCTGAGCTGTTGCGTGAGAGTGCGGAACACATCGCCCCAGCGCCCTCCGAACACCAGGAGGGGGGAACCGATGCGAGATTCCAGGTCCGCGGGTGTGACATCGTCCAGGAACACACCCGAGGCGTTCAAAACGTCCGGCGGCAGCAAAACGAGGTCGCTGCCGGGGACACCCGCCAGTGATGAAGATACAGAATTCCCCGGGAGAAGTCCAGCCACGGTCACACTGCGCCCGTACAGGAGATTCGGCGCCACCACGAGCCGCACGCGCAGGTTTTTGACCTCTGAAAGACGGGGGACAACGACCTCGCGCATGAACCCCTGGGCGAGTTCACCCGTCACGATCGTCAACGTCCGGCGTTTTTCCAGGCGGGCGGGAAACGAGCGGGCCTGCCGTGAAAACTGTGTGAGAAACGCACGGACCATCCCGACGCCGTTTTCGAGCTGGGGGAATCCATCGTAGTGCGACGGGCCCGGTATCGGCCGGCCGGCGGTAATGAAGAATTCGTCGGACGCGTAGACAAACCCCCTCCCGGTCGCCTTGCGGAATTCCCTCTGCCATGCGTCCAGTGTCCCGAGTAATTCCCGCGCATAGGCGGCATCCACACGGCGCAGCGATGCCAGTCCGAACCGGTGATCCGTCAGGCCGACGGGGACAAGGGCGAGGGACACGATCTGTTTATGGAAGGCATACAGATCCCGCACGGTCTTTTCAAGCACCGGCCCGTCATTCAGTCCGGGACAGAGCACGATCTGTGTATGCATCTCGATGTTGTTGTCGTGGAGCAGCTTGATCTTCTCGAGAATGAAGTCGTCCTTTTTGATCCCCATCAATGTGCGCCGGACCTGAAGATCCGTGGCATGAACAGAGATGTACTGCGGCGACAGGCGCTGGGCGATGATCCGCCGCAGAATGGCGGGTCCCGCGTTGGTCATGGTCGTGTAGTTGCCGTACATGAAGGAGAGGCGGTAATCGCCGTCACGGAAATAGAGCTCCTTGCGCAGGCCCGCGGGGTTCTGGTCGACAAAGCAGAAGATGCAATCGTTTCCGCAGGAGAGAATCTTCATTTCCTCAAGCTCGATGCCGAGAGGTTCCCCCTCGTCCTTTTCGACTTCGACGATCTGCACTTCTCCGCCGCGAATCACCTTCAGCAGGACATCCGCTTCCCCCTCAAGAAACCGGTAGTCGATGTTGTCCTGCACCCGCTGACCGTTCATTTCCAGCAGCTCATCTCCCTCGACAAGCCCCAGCTCCTGTGCAATGCTCCCGGGATGTACCGCGACGATCTTCATGCAGCCTCCCCGCACTCATCCGCCGGACGTCCCTCAAGCCGGCCGTCCCGCACCGCGGCAAGCACGACCCGTATCAGCGCGTTTTCTTCGATTCCTGCAGCAGGAACGGCGACACGGGCGTACGTATCGGTAAACCCGGAGCGGAACCCGTCTTCCACGACCCCCTCCGTCAATATGGTTGCCGTTGTCCCGACGAGACTGTGCAGAAACGCCGCCCGCTTCTTTTCCCCGAGGATGCGCAGCATCTCGCTCCGCTTCTGACGAATCCGGGGTTCCACGGGGCGGCCCGCCCCTGCAGCCGGCGTGTTCGGACGTTCCGAATAGGTGAACACGTGGAGATAGGAAACCGGCAGATCGTTGAGAAAGTGGTACGTGGCGAGGAATTCTTCATCCGTCTCATCCGGAAATCCGGTAATAACGTCCGCGCCGATGCCGCACCCGGGGAGCATCTCCTGCACGCGCCGGATCACACCGGCGTACTCTCCCGTTGTGTATCGACGCCGCATGCGGCGCAGCACGCTGTCCGTTCCGCTTTGCAGGGGGATATGCACATGCCTGCAGAGCGTCGGGGATTGTGCGATGAAGTCCAGGAGTTCCGGGGTCAGAAGATTGGGTTCGATCGAGCTGATGCGCAGTCGGCAGAGGCCGGGAAGGGGCGCGAGCGCGCGAAGCAGCTCCAGGAGACTGCTCCCCTCCTTGCGGCCGTAGTCGCCCACGTTCACTCCCGTAAGGACGATCTCCTTGAAGCCGGCGCGGATCAGGCGTTCCGCCTGGAGGAGGGTTTCCCCGACGGACTGACTGCGGCTCGCACCCCGTGCGAGCGGGATGGTGCAGTAGCTGCAGCCGTAGTCGCACCCATCCTGCACCTTCAGGAATGAGCGGGTCCTGTCCCCGGCCTCTCCTGACATCGCCGGTCCGAAGTCCGCCGTGCCGTCGATCTCCCCCACATACACCTGCGGGGTGTGCCGTTTCTCCAGCGTCCCGATGGTGTCGAACAGGGAGAACTTTTCCCGCGAGCCGAGAACGAAATCCACGCCCGACATCGACGCGACTTTCTCGGGCGAGAGCTGGGCATAGCACCCCGTCACGACCACGACCGCACCGGGGTCGCGCCGGAGCGCCCGGCGAATCAGCTGCCGGCACTCGCGGTCCGCACGCTCCGTGACACTGCACGTATTGATGACCACGACATCCGCCGGATCGCCGAACTCCACGACGTGAAAACCCCGTGCCGTGAACTGCCCGCCGATCGCGGAGGTTTCCGCGAAATTCAGCTTGCAGCCGAGTGTATGGAGTGCGACACGTGACATGGGATCCGGAAACAGCACGGGGGTTGACACCGGCAGAGCGCCACTGTCAACCCCCGATGGCTCACCAGCTGCGGTCAATTTTCCTTCGGGATTGAGGTATCGCCCGATGGTGTCTGACCCGTGATCGTCGCAAGGTCCGCGACGGTGTGTGTCGGCAATTTGTGCGCGGCCATGTAGTCCTGCATCACCTTGCCTTCCTTACCCTTCAGGAACTCGACGGCCGAAAGGACGATCTTCTTTGCGTCCTTGTCGAACTCGAGCACCTTCAGCGGCAAATCGTCGCCGACATGGAATTTGTCCGCGATGTTCTTGATCTGCCCCATCGAGAGCTGCGAGATCGGCACGAAGCCGTCCACGCCGAGGGGGAGCTCCACGATCACGCCCTTCTCGATGATACGGACGATCTTCCCGTCGACCTCGGTCCCGACACGGTAGTTTTCCCCGAACTTCTCCCACGGATTGTCATCGATCTGCTTGTGTCCGAGGGAAATACGGCGCTGGTCCACGTCCACGCCGAGGATGACCACCTCGATCTCGTCACCTTTCTTGACCATCTCGCCGGGATGACGGATTTTCTTGGTCCAGGACAGGTCGGAGATGTGCACCAGACCGTCCACGCCCTGCTCGAGTTCCACGAACACGCCGAAGTTGGTCAGGTTGCGGACCACGCCTTTGTGGCGCGACCCGACCGGATATTTCTGCATCAGCGTCAACCACGGATCCGGTTCCAGCTGCTTGATGCCGAGGGAGAGCTTCTTCGCGTCCTTGTCGAGGCTCAGGATCACCGCATCGATCATCTGGCCCATGGACACCACCTGCGAGGGATGCTTGATATGCTGCGTCCAGCTCATTTCGGAGATGTGGATAAGGCCCTCGATCCCCTTTTCGATTTCCACAAACGCGCCGTAGTCGGCCAGGGAGACGACCTTGCCCGTGACCTTGGTGCCCACGGGATACTTGGTCTCGATCTTCTCCCACGGATGCGGCTGGAGCTGTTTGTAGCCGAGCGAGATCCGCTTCTTGTCCTGGTCAAAATCCAGCACGACCACGTTGATGGTCTGATCGAGCTTGACAATCTCCGACGGGTGGTTGATGCGGCCCCAGGAGAGGTCGGTGATATGCACGAGGCCGTCCACCCCGCCGAGGTCGACGAAGACGCCGAAGTCGGTGATGGCCTTGACGGATCCTTCGAGGATCTGTCCCTTTTCCAGGCTTTCGATGATGGCCTTGCGCTGTCCGGCCATTTCTTCTTCGACGAGGACTTTGTGACTGACGACGACGTTTTCCGAGGGGTGATTGATCTTCACCACGCGGAAGTCCATGATCTTCCCGATGTAGATGTCGAAATCGCGCACCGGCCGCACATCGATTTGCGAGCCGGGAAGGAAGGCGTCAATGGACATCAGATCCACCACGATGCCGCCCTTGATGCGCCGCACGCAGCGGCCCTGGAGGACCTCGCCGGTTTCGAACGCTTTGGTGACGCGCTCCCAGACGCGCATGAAGTCCGCGCGCTTGCGCGAGAGCACCAGCTGCCCTTCCTTGTTTTCCACACTCTCAAGGAACACTTCGATTTCCGCGCCGACCCGAAGATCTTCGGGGTGGGCAAATTCGCCCAGGGACACGGTACCTTCCGACTTGAAGCCGATATCGACGGATACTTCACTTTCGCCGATGGCCACAATCCGTCCGCGAACGATCTCTCCTTCGTTGATCTTGCCGAGCGTTCCCTCGTACAACTTCATCATCTCGTTGTACTGGGCTTCGCTGTACTCACGGTCATCCAGTGACGGTTGCATCATGGTGGATTCGCCAGCCATTCATCCTCCTCTTGTGTGACATACCATCCCGCAGGTGCGGGACATTCCCGCCGGGCTCTTCCGGACCGCCGTCATCAAACGGCCGGTGTACTGCGCCGGCGGGAAACTGCGTGGTGTTGGGTTATGTGATTTAGTGATGACGTTCAACATGCATCTGCTCGATGGCGCTCTTCACGCGCTCCATGAGCCACTGCGGCGTTGAGGTGGCACCGCTGATGCCCACGCTCTCCGCCCCCGCAAACCATGCGGGTGACAATTCTTCTTCCTGTTCGATGAAGTGCGTGCGCGGATTCGCCTCGCGGCAGATGTCGTACAGAACCTTGCCGTTCGACGAATTGCGGCCCGCGACAAAGACCATCACGTCGTGTGCGGCGGCAAACTCGCGCAATTTCTTGTCCCGCCCCGACACCTGTCCGCAAATGGTGTCCTTCGCATGAAAATCAATGGCGGACTCTTCAAACGTGCCGACGACGAACTCCGCGATCTTTTCGCGCAGGATTCCGGGCGATTTCGTAGAACGTCGCCTTGTCCATCGTCGTCTGTGAGAACAGGACCGTCTTCCGGTCCGTTTCCACCTTCGCCGCCTCCTCCGCGGACTTGATCACCACCGCCTTGTTGTTGGTGTGTCCGACGAGGCCGATGACCTCCGCGTGGTCCTTCTTTCCGAAGATGACGATCTGATAGCCGTTGTCAGAGAACTTCCTGATCCGTTCCTGAACTTTCGTCACCACCGGGCAGGTGGCGTCGATCAGGGTGATTCCGCCGGCGCGGGCGCGTTCATAGGTGGAAGGGGGTTCGCCGTGCGCACGGATCAACACCGTCCGCCCCCGCAACCGCTCAAAGTCCTCGAGGCCGACCGTTTCAAGGCCCCGCTGCCGCAGCCGTTCGATTTCCACGGGGTTGTGGATGATCGGACCGAGGGAGAAGAGCGGATCCCCGCTCTTCATCTCCTCTTCGGCAATGTCGATTGTCCGCACAACACCCCAGCAGAAACCCGAATGCTGGTCCACCGTCACCTTCATCCTTCGCTCATCTCCTCAAGTTTGCTGCGCACGGCCCGCACAACACATTCCACCTGGGCCTCGATGGTCATATCCGAGGTATCGATCCGGATGGCGTCATTGGCGCATCGCAGAGGGGATTCTTCGCGGCCGGAATCGCGCGCATCGCGTTCCTGAATCTCCCGGACCAGCGTCTCCAGCGGGAGCTCGGTCCCTGTGGACGCAAGCTCTTGCTGGCGCCGCCGGGCCCGCGAGGCTATCCCGGCCACCATGAAGAATTTCACATCGGCATCGGGAAACACCACCGTTCCGATGTCCCGCCCCTCCAGCACAATTCCGCCGTTCTTTCCGAGCGCGCGCTGTTCGCGCACCATCGCCGAACGGACATCCCGCAGTCCGCTCACGGCACTCACCGCCCGCGTCACATCAGGATGCCGTATCGCATCCGACACATCTTCGCCGTTCAGTGTCACCAGCAAACGCCCCGCCCGTTCTTCCAGGGCGACATGCGTTGTCGCCATCAGGGCACCCACGGCGTTCCGGTCATCGGGCGCGACGCCGGCGCGGAGCACCCTAAGGGTGACCGCCCTGTACATCGCACCGGTATCCACGTGCAGGTATCCCAACTTCTGTGCGACCAGCCGGGCGGTGGTACTCTTTCCCGATGCCGCCGGGCCATCGATGGCGACGACAAGCCTGCGTTTGTTCACGGCGGTGTGTTCACGTAAGTAGTAAATATACCCAAAAAAGGCTCCAGTGGCAAATCCTTTTGAACACTCCCCGCTCTTCCGTATATTCCAATGGAGACCCCATGACCGCCATTCGTAAGCTGACACATCACGAAATCACCGCCCGGCGCGTTCCGCGCGAGGATATCGGCACGGTGCCCCGAACCCCCGTTATCGGACTTCTGGACAACATCCGCAGCCTGTACAATGTCGGGTCGATCTTCCGGACATCCGACGGAGCACGCGCAGAGGCCCTGTTTCTTGCCGGCTACACCCCCAGACCGCCGCGGAAAGAGATCGATAAGACCGCCCTGGGAGCCACGCAAACCGTTCCCTGGCAATACTTTACAGACCCTCTGGAAGGGGCGCTGGAAGCAAGGCGGCGCGGAGCACGCATATGCATACTCGAACATACCACAGGCAGCATGCCCTATTTTGCCGTTCGTAAGGAGGATTTCCCGATTTGCCTTGTGGTGGGAAACGAGTTGACCGGGGTTTCAGGCGCGCTGGTGAGCCAGGCCGACATGGCCATCGAAATCCCGATGATAGGCGTGAAGCAGTCGCTGAATGCCGCCGTGGCCTACGGGATAGCGCTCTTCGAGCTGCTCCGGATATGGCAGGAAACCGGGCCTATTTCGCCACGTCATGGGCGAGAGTGAAAAAATCCGTCCGCTCCAGCGTGTGGATCCGAACCACGCCGGCACGCACAAGCGACACGAGAATCCGGCATGCCCGGTTCTCCGAGATGTTCACGAGGTGGCTGAACTCCCTGGCGGTGATCCGCTCATGGGCGTCAAGATACCGGAAGAGCCGTTTTTCATTTTCGCCGATCATAATCCGCATCGGCGGGGCATCCGCACGTTCGTCCCTCAGAATCCTGACCACCTCCTTGCTCGCCATCACGGTCTTGTCGTTCACCCGGATATATACCCGCGTCGCTTCAGCGGCATCGGGGTGACCGTTGCCACTGACTCCTGCGAAGTAGTGCGGCTTCTGGGTGCTCTCTTCCACCGTGGCGACAATAACGTCTTCGCCGTTGAATGCGACGATTTCGATTGACGGGAGAATCTCCGGCACGCAGAATTGCGTCCCCGCTTCGTAGATCAGATCCACTTCGCTTTTTTCACTTTCCACGCCGACGATGGAACCGTCATCATCGACGCCGAACAGGATATGGCCCCCTTTGGTGTTGGCAAAGGCAATGAGCGCCCTGGCGATCTTCTCGGGCGTCGAGACCTTCCTCTTGAACTCTATCTCGAACCCTTCACCCTCCTCGATGAGGCGGTTGACGTCCTTATAGTCCATCTCCGTTTCCCTGGTCTGTGGCGGTGGTGTCTTCAGGAACGACGGCCGGCGGCTGTATCGCCTTCATGGCGGCCGTGTCCTCGGGAATAACCGCCGGCCGCTGTTGTGACAGCGTGTCGGTCTGCGGAGCCTGTTGCGGCTGATCCTCCTCTGCCGGTTTCGCGGGTATGCGTGAACGCGCGGCCATGCGTGCGAGAACAATTCCTTTGCGCCGGACGACATACCGTGTGTCGGCGTCCGGCCGGTGACGCAGAGGGCTCGGGATGACCGCGGCCAGGCGGGCCCCTTCTTCGAGCGTCAACGCAGCCGCACTCTTTCCGAAAAACGTGCGGGCTGCCGCCTCAATCCCGAAAATCCCCCGCCCCCACTCGATGATGTTCAGATAGATTTCGAGAATCCGGCGCTTGCTCAGGGTGCGCTCCAGAAGGAGGGTGATGATCACCTCCTTCAGCTTGCGCACCGGGTCCTTCGACGTCGACAGGTAGAGGTTCTTTGCGAGTTGCTGGGTGATCGTGCTCGCACCTCGCGCGGCCCGTCCTTCTTCGATATTCTTTTCGATCGACTCCTGGACTTCGAACCAGTCAATGCCGCCGTGCTCGAAAAACGTCCCGTCCTCGGCCACCACCACGGCATCGACCACAGAGCGGGGAATGCGCTCGAGGGGAATCCACTGCTGGACGATCTTCAGCGGTTTTCCGCTGTTCTCCGCTTCCCCGAGGCGCTGACGCATGAGCGCGGTGGTTCCCGGGTTTTCTGTTCTCAGCGAACCGATGCTGAACCAGGGAACGGTAAACAGCTCGATGAGCACGAGACCTGCCAGGAACAGGAGGACGGCCTTGAGCTTGTGCGCACGGATCCAGGAACCCGCACGCCGCAGCCTGATCCCGGGCGGCATGGTCCCCGGAGACCCGGCGGAGGGTGTTTCCGTCACAGGATCGCTCACGTCCCTGATGCATCCTCCGGTTGTGCATCGAGGTACTCCTGCAGCATCAGCCGGGCGGCCATCTCGTCCACCCGCGCCTTCTCCTGCCGCTGCTTCCGCTTCATACCCCCCTGACGGAACGTGCGCTGGGCCTCCACAGAAGTGAAGCTCTCATCCCACGTCGTGATGGTTGCGGGAATCGCGCTTTCCAGCCGGCGGATGAACAGTTCCACCTCCCGGCCTTTTGCACCCCTGCCTCCGTCGGGCGCATAGGGCATGCCGACGACAACGAGAGTGACCTGATGCTCCTCGACGAGACCGGCAAGCCTGTCCATCAGGCTGTCGTCGTTATCGAGCGTGCCGACGCCTCCGGCGAGCACGCGCAGGGGGTCGCTCATCGCCACCCCGACGCGCTTCGTGCCGTAGTCTATTCCGAGAACGCGACCGTGAAGGGACATGGCAGGGGTTATTCCTCGAAGCGATCCGCACGACGAACGCCCGGCACCCGGCGGATCCTGTCCACAATGCGGGCGAGATGTTCCGTGTTTTCCACGTTCAGTATAAACGTTCCGTCAAACCGGCCGTCGGCCGCATCGATGCTCACGCTCCGGATATTCGTGTTATTGTAGGATGAAATCGCATGCGTGATATCGTTCAGCATGCCGGCGCGGTCTTCCCCGGATATCTTGACACCCGAAACGAAAAGCACGCCGTTGTCCGACGGCCATCGTACTTCGACGATCCTGTTCTTCTCCATCTGCATCATCAGCCGGATATTCCTGCACGAGCTCCTGTGAATCTTGATCCCCTCCCCCGTGGTCACGAACCCGACCACTTCGTCGCCCGGGATGGGCTGGCAGCATTTCGCATAGTTGTGCATGAAATTGTCATGCGTCCCGTCCAGGATAATGCCCCCCGATGCGCCACGGGCGGACGTGATGAACCGGTTGAACAATCCGTCGATGCGCGGCTCTTCCCCCCCGGAGGGAGTCGGGTGCTTCAGCTCTTCCTGATACAACGCAATCAACTCATCCGGATCGATCTTTCCCTCCTTCACACCGAGGAAGAACGTCGAGAGGTTTTCCATCCGTTTCTCGCGCAGGAAGCGGACGAGATCGTCCTCGTTGATCGTCACCTTCGCTTTCCTGAGCCGTTTCTCCCAGGTTTCGCGTCCCTCATCGAGGGCCTTCCGCTCTTCCTCCTTGATCCACCGCCGGATGTGCGCCTTTGCCTTGTGCGTGACGACGAACTTCTCCCAGTCCGCATTCGGCGTTTGATTCTTTGACGTGAGAATCTCCACCTGGTCGCCGCTCTTCAGTTTCGTGTCCAGCGGCACAATGCGGCCGTTCAGTTTGGCCGCGATGCAGTGATCCCCCACCTTCGAATGAATCTCGTACCCGAAATCAATGGGCGTCGAACCCGTGGGGAGAATCTTCAAATCGCCCTTGGGCGTGAACACGTAGATCTCATCCTGGTACAGGTTCAGCTTGAAGCTCTCCAGCAGCTGTGCGGTGGGCACCTGGCCGTCCTGCGAGCTTTCAAAAATCTCCCTCACCCAGCTTACCCAGTTCGCCAGATCGGGGTCGACACTCGGGGCATTGTCCTTGTACATCCAGTGCGCGGCAACACCCTTCTCGGCCACCTCGTGCATCGCACGCGTGCGGATCTGCACCTCCACCATCTTTCCTTCGGGTCCGACCACCGTGGTATGGATGGACTGGTACCCGTTCTTCTTGGGGACCGAGATGTAGTTCTTGAACCGTTCGGGATTGGGGATATAGATGTCGGAGACGGTGCCGTACACCGCAAAACAATCGTTGGGATCCTCCGTGTCCAGAATCACCCGCACGGCGAACAGGTCATACACCTCTTCGAGCGGCTTGCTCCGTTTGATCATCTTGTTGTAAATGCTGTACAGATGCTTGGGCCGTCCGCTGATTTCAAATTTGAAACCCGCTTCCCGCAGCCGCTTTTCGATCGGCTGGGAGAATTTGCGGATGTAGTGTTCCCGGTCGCGCCGCCGGGCTTTGATTTCCCTCGCGATCTGGTCGTAGGCTTCGCGATGAAGATGCTTGAACGAAAGGTCCTCGAGCTCCCACTTGATGTTGGCGAGTCCGAAACGGTGGGCGAAGGGCGCATAAATGTCGAGGGTTTCCTTCGACAACCGGCGCTGTTTTTCCACCGGCAGATACTCGAGTGTGCGCATGTTGTGGAGCCGGTCCGCGAACTTCACGAGCATGACCCGGATGTCGTTCACCATGGAGAGCAGCATCTTCCGGTAGCTCTCGGCCTGGGTGACATCATGGCTCTTGAAAATATCGGAGATCTTGGTGGCGCCGTCCACGAGATCCGCAACGGTATCTCCAAACTCTTCGCGGATGTCGTGGATCTGGTATTCGGTGTCCTCGGCCACATCATGAAGCAGCGCCACCGCGACCGAGATATCGTCAAGCGGGATTTCTTTCGCGACAATGCGGGCCACGGCATAGGGATGGTCGAAGAACGGTTCCCCGGAAGCACGCATGTCATGACGGTGGGCGTTGAAGCCGAATTCGAAGGCGCGCCGGATCAGGCTTTCGTCCACCCGGGGAAGGTTCCGCTGACAGAGCTGCAGAAGGTCTTCGAGTTTCTTCTTGTACTTCGGGTTGGTCATGTCATTCTGTTCCGAAGAGACGGTCCCCCGCGTCGCCAAGCCCGGGCAGGATGTATCCGGAAGCATTCAGCCGGCGGTCAAGCACGGCCGAGAAAATCGGCACGGTCGGATGCGCACTACCGACACGCCGGACCCCCTCGGGCGATGCCACGAGTGCGACAAAGCGTATTCTGCGGGCGCCGCGCCGCTTGAGAAACGTGATCGCCGCAGCGGCACTCCCGCCGGTGGCCAGCATGGGATCCAGCAGCAGCACCAGGCTCCTGCTCAGCCCCTGGGGAAATTTCGAGTAATAGTCCACCGGCTCAAGCGTTTTCTCGTTGCGGTACAACCCGACGTGCCCGACGCGCGCCTCCGGCAGAACATCCAGAAACCCGTCGATCAGGCCGAGGCCCGCCCGCAGCACCGGGACGATCACGACATCGTCTGCAAGGACGAATCCCGCCGTGCGCTCGAGCGGGGTGCGCACGGTGGTCTTCTTCACCCGGAGATCGTGCGTCACCGTAAACGCCATGATCGAAGAGATCCGCCGCAGGGTCGTACGGAACAGGTGGTTGTTTGTCTCGACGTTGCGCAGGATCGTGAGATCGCGCTTGATCAGGGGGTGGTCGATAATGGTCAGCGCTTTCATACCGTATCCGTCGTTTCAGAGAGATCGGGCAAGAGCGTTTGCCGCGACAAGCAGGGGGTCCCAGAGAGGCGAAAACGGAGGAGCGTAGGCAAAATCCGCGCTCCGGAACGATTCAACGGTCATCCCCTGCTGGATCGCCAGCGTCAGGGCATGACCACGCAGTCCGGCACCATCCTGTCCCGCAATGTTCCCGCCGATGAGTTTTCCCGAACGCCGGTCGGCGATCAGGGTCACCAGCAGACGCTGTCCTCCGGGCATTTTTCCTGCGCGGGATCGGGCAAAGACGGTTTCGGCAACCGGGGACATGCCCGCCTCCGCCGCTTCTTTTGTGCTCAAACCGACCCGCACCGCCTCCTGGCTGAACACCTTCACGAGGGCGGCACGGAGTGCGCCGGGGAAAAAGGCCCTGCCTCCCGCGGCATTCTCCCCCGCCACCCAGGCCGCACGGCTGGCCACGGTTGCCAGCGGAGCGTACATCCACCGGTTCGTCACAAGATTCCGCACTTCGCAACAGTCTCCGGCGGCAAAGACATTCTCCGCCGATGTCGCCTGCCGGCGGTCCGTCAGGATTCCTCCGTGTACACCGGTACGGATTCCCGCTGCCGCTGCGAGCCCGGCGTTCGGTTCCACACCGATCGCCACGATCACCAGTTCCGCCGGAAGCGTCCGGTCCGGTGTAAGCACGTGCGTCACGGCCTGCCGGTCTCCCACCTTCAGACCCACCACGGTGGCAGAGGGAACCCAGTTCACCTGGTGCGCGGTGAGTTCATCGCGTATCCACTCGCGCGCGGGGGTCTCCATGCCGCAGAGGGGCAGTCCGGTGTTGTGCAGCAACGTGACGTCCAGACCCCGCGTCCGGAGCGCCTCGGCCATCTCCACCCCCACATATCCCGCGCCGATGATGACCGCGCGCCCGGGACGTTCCGCCGCAAGGAACCGGTGCAGCGCCTTCGCACCGTCCAGCGAGCGGACAGGAAAAACGTTGCGTGCGTTCTCACCATCAAGCCCGAGGAGCTTCGGGCGGGCCCCGGTGGCAAGAATGAGGCGGTCGTACGGCTCTTCGTACACACGCCCCGCGGCCAGATCGCGCACACGTATGCGCCGCCGTGAAGGGAGAATCTCTTCCACCCGGTTCAGCAGCCGCACATCCACGCCTTTCTCGCGTCGCAGGCTTTCCGCGGTGTGCACCACGAGGTCTTCTTCACGGAGTTCGCCGCTGAGGTAGTACGGGATCTCGCAGATGCCGTAGGAGATGGCGTCGGTCTGCTCGAAGAGCACGACCCGCGCTCCCGGATCGGTGCGTGCGGCCTTGCTTGCCGCGCTCGGACCCGCAGCGAGACCGCCCACAACAAGTATTGTCCTGTGCACTCCGGTCATTTTTGTTTCATCACCACAAGAATGGGAACGCCCTCAAAACCGAAATGTTCGCGGATCCGGTTTTCCAGATAGCGGATGTAGTTGTCTTCCACCAGTTTGGGCTCGTTGCAGAAAAAGGCAAACACCGGAGGCGAAGACTTCACCTGCGTCACGAACTTGATCTTGATTTCCTTCCCCGATTTGCTGCGGGGCGGATGCGTCTCCAGATCCGGGCCGAGCGCCTGGTTCAGCTGACTGGTGACGATCCTCTTCTTCTGTTCGGCATCCACGCGCTTGATGACGTCGATAAGCTTGAACACCCTCTGCTTCTTCAGGGCGGAGATGAAGATGATCGGAATGTAATCGTACACGCGAAGCTTCTCGCGCAGCGCCCGCTCGAATGCCCGCGAGGTGTTCTCGTCTTTCTCGACGATATCCCATTTGTTGACCGCAAGGATCACCGGCCGCCGTTTTGTCACCGCGGTTTCAATGATCCGCAGATCCTGGTGCTCCAGGCCTTCCCGTGCGTCCAGGAGAACAACGGCCACGTCACACCGCTCGATGCTCTTCACGGTGCGGACAGCGCTGTAGAGCTCCACCGATTCCTTGATCCTGCTTCTTTTCCTGAGTCCGGCTGTGTCAATGAGGACAATCTCCTCGCCGTAATGCTTCAGCACCGCATCAATGGGATCGCGCGTCGTTCCGGGTATCTCGGTCACGATATGGCGCTCTTCCTGCAGCAGGGCGTTCACCAGAGACGATTTGCCGACATTGGGTTTGCCGATGATCGCCACTTTCAGGCGGGTGTCCGTATCCTCCGTCTCGGTCTCGGGGATATCGTGGGTGATGGCGTCGAGCAGATCGCCGATCCGGCGGCCGCCGAGTGCCGAGACCGGCATCGGTTCACCCAGACCAAGGGAGTAGAACTCGCCCAGCGCCGATTCTTTTGCCTCTCCATCACTCTTGTTCACGATCAGCAGGACACGCTTTTCGGCACGCCGCAGGATGTCGGCGATCTCCCGGTCTCCGGGAAGCAGGCCGTCGGCGGCATCGACGACATACAGGATAAGGTTCGCCTGTTCGATGGCGATTTGCGCCTGTTCGCGAATGGCGGTCTCCATCGTGTCTTCGGATTCCGGAACCAGCCCGCCGGTGTCAACGACCGTGAAGGACTTTCCCGCCCAGTCTGCATCCGCATACAAACGGTCGCGTGTCACCCCCGGCATGTCGTCAACGATTGCCTGCCGGTGACCGAGGATCCGGTTAAAGAGCGTGGATTTGCCCACGTTCGGACGACCCACAAGTGCCACCAGCCAGCGCGGAGCGTTTGCCATTTTCAGCGTTTCTTCATACGTTGTGCGAACTCATTGATGCGGGAAACAGATGATCCAGTCGATCCATCCCCAGACACCCGAACCGCGGGTCGTGAAAAAGGCCGCCGAAATCCTGGCCTCCGGCGGAATCATTATTTATCCGACGGATACGGTCTACGGTATCGGATGCAGCGTCGCGGACAAGAACGCCATTGAACGAATACACCTGATCAAACGGCAGCGGGCGGACAAGCCGTTCAGTTTTGTCTGTTCGGATCTGACCCACATCAGCGAATACGCTCATGTCAGCAATGCGGCGTTCAAAATCATGAAGCACCTGATACCGGGCGCGTATACGTTTATCCTGCCCGCGGCCAGGATGAAGCATCTGCCCAAGATCCTCGTTTCCAAACGCAAAACTGTCGGGGTCCGCGTTCCCGACAGTCCCGTCACCCTCGCCATCATCCGGTCACTCGGACACCCCATTCTCAGCACAAGTGTGACCGCGGAGAACGGGCAGCTCGTGAACGATCCGGAACGGATTGCCGTGCTCTTCAACAACAGCGTCGATCTGATCCTGGACGGCGGCGTCCTCGTTTCCGAACCTTCAACGGTGCTGGACCTGACCGGAGACACACCCGTTGTCGTGCGCAAAGGGGCCGGCGACCTATCGATGCTGTAGCTCCCGCAACAGTCCGCGCACCGGAGGGGCGGGACCACGGCGGAAATGGAGCGAGAGGGAAGCCTCAGCGGGGCCGCCGCCGGACCCACACTACTCTGGCAGCCTGATGATATCGCCGGCTTTGAATCCCGTTCCGGAGACGACAGAAGCCTTTGCGGCCTTTCCGGCCAGCATGTCCCCCTGCGCCTTGATTTGGCCGACTTTGCTCTCCTCGAACCCGAGCGCCAATCCCGTATCGGGATCCTTCAGTTCCTCGCCGAGACGGATCACATCAAAGATCATCCCGCTTTGCACGTTCCCTTCGGAACCGGGCTTCATGATGATGGACCCGTCAGCGCTGACCTTGATGATCCTGCCCGACCAGGGAATCTTGTCCATGTTCTCGGCGATCAGTTCCACGCAGCCGTCTACCGCCTGACGGCAGGCTTTTCCTACATCGGTGTTATCCCACGCGCTCACATCGCTGAAATTGATGCTTTCATACCGGACATCGACTCCGAGATTTGATTCTGTTCCCTCTTCCGTTTCAGCCGCAATAATCTCCCCCGTGGTCGTGTTGACCAGCCGGATATCAACAGCCGCGCGCGCGGTCTTCGTCGTTACACCCGCGCCGACCAGAGGGATACTTCCGCCGATACTGCGCTCTTTCGTCCCGAGTTCAGACACGCTCCCCACAACGAGCAGGTCTACGCCGAGCATACGACCTACCTGCGGCGCGGTTTGTTCCGTAATCACGCCGCTGAGACCCATTTTCTGTTCCTGCAGAACTTTGTCGATCTCCTTGCGCTCCACCACAACGAATTTCCCGGATTTCACGAGGGCCGTCGCAAGCATATCCGAGACGCCTGTCCCCCCTCCATGATACCCGGCGCCATCATCGAACGCTGAAACAGCGATCCTTTTCTTTACCTGACCGCCGGCAAGACCGGTGAGAATGATGAGGATAAACAGGACAAAAAAGGGAATCCGGAGGGATTTCATGCGTTTTTCCTTTCTGGAAAATGAGGTACAACAGAATGAATGTACCAAACGTTCGTCCGGAATGCAACCTGGGGAATGAGCGGGAGACGGCCCGCTGCGGATGCCGATGCAGAGCGGATGCCCGCGCGTGGTGCAGCCCTGGCCTTTCTCGCTCCGGCTCACGCCGCAGCTCTGAAAAGCCGACTTGAAACGAGGTGGTGTACCCTTCTTCTGGGGACAGTCCTTGGCGGGGTGGGAGTGTGGTCCGGACCCCGCCGGAAGGGGAAGAGATCTAGCTCATGACAGTTGCAGGGCGCGTTGCAGGGTCGGGGCGTTTGGCGGAAAGAGCCGTTTGAGGTTCCGGGGCGGGCTCGGGCTGCAAATGCAGAGCCACATTCCGCAGGCGTTCGATATCGCCGCTGATGTCGGCGATCTCTTTCTCGATAACGGCGCGCTGCTCGTCTCGGTTCTTCGGCAACTTATTCCTCATACATCCTCCGCAAGATGATGATGAAGGGAGGAAGCGCTCCCCGGGCGATCTTCCCTGACGGTTATGGTCTGTGTTGCTACGGCGGGATGGAACGGCCGCCGACCGGATGAGGCTGCTGCTGATTCGGAGTACTGTGGAACGCTTGATCGTCGTGACTGCCCTGACATCGGACTGGCTTGGCTGGATGGCAGCACGGAGGTGTGGACAAGAGTACGGATGGCGGGAAACAAAGTCAAGTTAAATCTTGCGGAGTCAGAAATGGTCGCAAATACGCAAAAACATGCGAGCTTTTTGAAACGCTGCTTGCTTTTCTCGCATTGCTGGCCAATATTGGGATACAGAGACCCAGGCACGTGCGCAACGCGATCAGATCGAACCCCAGGATGGAGACCGGAAATGAACATTGAACGGATCGAGCTCCGGCATATCCGCATGGAACTCGTCTCCCCTTTTGAGACCTCCATGGGGATTGAAACGGCTGAAGAGCATATCATTGTGCGCGTTGACGGAGAGGGGCTCACGGGATGGGGAGAAAGCGTTGCAGAGGAGACTCCCTTCTATTCCTACGAAACCGTACAGACGGCATGGCACATACTCCGCGATTTCCTGATCCCCGAGCTTCTGGGAAAGCGCCTGAACTCCATCGGTGAAGCCATCAACCTGAACGCGCGCGTCCGGGGACATATGATGGCAAAGGCCGGACTGGAAGCGGCACTCTGGGATCTCTTCGCCAAAGCCTCGGGGCTCCCGCTCGCGACCCTGCTGGGCGGAACACGGAAACGAATCGATGTCGGTGTGAGTATCGGCATCCAGAAGTCACCGGCGGAGCTGGTTCGGTCGGTCGAGGGATATCTGCGGGAAGGGTACAAACGCATAAAGATCAAGATCGCTCCCGGGAGAGACCTGACATTTATTGAAGCGGTTCGCAAGGAGTATCCCGGCATCCTGTTTCAGGTGGACGCCAATTCCGCGTACGGATTGGAGCACGCACCGGTGTTCATGGCGATGGATGACTACAACCTCCTGCTGATTGAACAGCCGCTCGGGTACGACGACATCTTCGACCACTCGAAACTGCAGCGCATCCTGAAGACCCCGATCTGTCTCGACGAAAGCATTCACTCGGTGGCTGATTCACGCGCGGCTCTGGAACTGGAGAGTTGCCGGGTGATCAACATCAAGCCGGGACGTGTCGGGGGGTTTACAGAATCCAAGGCGATTCATGACCTCTGCGCCTCCAGGAATGTGCCGGTGTGGCACGGAGGCATGCTGGAATCAGGAATCGGCAGGGCGGGCAACGTCGCCCTCGCATCCCTCCCCAACTTCACACTCCCGGGCGATATCTCCGCAAGCAAGCGGTACTACCGGCAGGACATTGTCGATCCGCTCTTTGAAGTCGGAGCAGACGGAACCATGGCCGTTCCGCAGCTGCCCGGGATCGGCGTTACCGTGGTCATGGAACAGCTGGATCGGGTGACGGTGCGCAAGGAGTCATACCCGTAGTACTCCGGGGCAATGCAGACTATCGGTCTTGCCGCATGGACATGCCGTGTCAAACACGCGTTTCCTGCATTTCACGAGCCGGCGTCGCATGCGAACAGTTCATGGCAGAAGACCTATGAGCAGCGCAGGGATCAAAAAGGGATTCTTCAGGCGGAGTTTGCCCTGGGCCGTCACCATGCTGGTGACCGTGCTGATCGCAGGATGGATGTTCTATGACCGTGACTACGCAGACTATTTTCAGGAAAGACGGGGAACCTTCGCCGGGGCAACGGTCAGCGCGGTTTCACAAAATGCCGGCCTCGAGAAGTCATGGTTGACAGTGAAGAGCGTGGAGGGGTTTGTCGTCGAGTGCGGGATGCTGACGCCTCCGGATGACGGACACAAGCGTCCTGCGATCATTCTCCTGGGAGGAAAGGCCACCGGCAAGCATGCGGTCGACTATGCGCTCGACGTGACCGGTGTGATCATTGTCGCCGTCGATTATCCGTACACTCCCCGCGACACCTACACGATCACGAATTTCATCGAAGATCTCCCCGCAATCCGGAACGCCCTTTTCGATATGGTCCCATCGGTCATGCTCGTGATGGATTATCTTCTCACCCGTGGCGATGTCGACTCTGCGAAGATCGTGCTACTGGGGTACAGTTTCGGAGCACCGTTCGTCCCCTGCCTCATCGCCCATGACCGCCGCCCTGCAGTGGCTGCAATGGTGTACGGTGGCGGAGATCTGCGCTCGCTCATCACGCACAACGTCCGGCGGTACGAAAGTGAAGGGATCAGCCAGTTTGTCGGGGCACTCGGGGGCATGCTGCTGCATCCGATGGAGCCCATGCGCTATATCGGGAGGGTTTCGCCCACGCCGTTGATCATGATCAACGGAACAGAGGACGAGCAGGTGCCCCGGCGGAATGTGGAAATGCTCTACAATGCCGCCGGGGAGCCGAAGTCGATCACGTGGCTCCCCTCCCGGCATGTGCGGCCCGACAACGTCGAACTCACGCGAAGCATCCTCGCGGAGCTGAAACGTCAGCTGGCGAGGAGAGGGATCGGGGGAGAGGGTGTCCGGTGACGCCGGCGCTCATCGCAACAGGAGGAGCTTCTTCGCCTGCAGGAACGTCCCCGCCCGGAAGCTGTACCAGTACACACCGGAGGGCAAACCGGAGCCGTCGAAACGCACTTCATGAGAACCTGCATCCTGAACCTCCCTCACCAATTCAGTCACCATCTCCCCCAGGGCGTTATGTATCATGAGAGTGACGAACTCCTGCTGCGGGAGGCGGTAGCGTATCGTGGTACCCGGGTTGAATGGGTTAGGGTAGTTCTGGTCCAGGGAATATGCTACCGGGAGGATTTCGTCGCCGGAATGGACACCGGTTGGTGAATTTGAAAGATAGGCCTTGATCCAGAGATCAGAATCGACATTCCATTCGAAACTCGGGTCGGGCGAGGTGAGCCAGGGCCACATCGTCCAAACGCTGTTGTAGTTGATCAGTTCCCATACGCGCCGGGCCTTATCGCCGTAACCGTTTGAGTCGGCGAAAATAGCGAATGTATCATCGATTGCCTCCGCCCATTCCACTCCTATAAAGAGAGAATCTGCGGTGAACACTTCTCCCTTGAATTGAGCGGGGTGAGGGAAGGTCACGAGATTCCCGCGGCCGGTCGTATCGAGCAGGTTGGTAGTCAGGCGCACCGAACTGAGTATTCCACCCGGACCGTCCACTCCGGCATCCCGGACGGTAATGGTGAGTGTATCCGAAGAATTCACGATGCGTTTGAGGCCGAAAAATACTCGCGCGGCGACAAGGTAGGGAGTCTCGAACGCCTCAAACCGCTGGAATTTTGCGCGATCCCCGTACTCGTTCGTTCCGGCGATGTACCCCCAGCCATAGGGATTGGAGAGGACAACCTTCTGGTTGCCGTAGAAAATGGAATCGGAGTACTGGGCAAACGCTGGAGAACCGAGGATCAACGAAATGGCCATCCACGCAAGAGCGGACTTCATAAAGCCTCCTTTTCTATTTCGGATAGGCCTCTGCCGGAGTCTGCTCATCCTTCTGGATGATGACCTGCTCGTTCGTCACCCGCATTCCCGCAGGCCCGTGAGTAACCATGAAACCAATCCTCTCGTTCGTCGCTTCCGAAACCTCTATCCGGACCTCTCTGAAGGTGACAATGGTCTTCCCCTCCTGGGCGAGTTCATACTTCAGCTCCTGACTGAACGCAGGCCGTGAGAGTGCGCTCGGTTCACCCGTGGAGTACTCCCGGTACGTTATGCTCAACGTCCGCCCCTGGAGGCCGGAGTAGAGCAATTCGTACCGGCGTGCCTGGGTGACCTCCTTGCCGGACTTGCTTCTTACTCCCTCTTCCCATTCGATCATCGACCCTCCCACGCTGGCAAACATCGGGCGATTGACCTGGAAGTTTGTGGAGAAAAAGTTTTCCGACGACGCACAACCCGCCAGTGCCCAGCAGACGATGGTCAATGCAATCGGCCATGTTTTCATGGATGGTACCCTGCCCTTCATTTGAGCCAACAAAGAACCTTCAATGGAATCTACACCATTATCGGGATCAAGTCAACCGGGCGGATGGAGGGCAGTCGGGTGGAGGGCAGTCGCCATCGCGGGGGATGTACATCGCACCTAGCGCAAGCTCTCATACATCACTTCCACCGGATGTTTGGCCACCCTTCCTGTGCCGTCTCGTATCTGGTGGCGGCACGATGTCCCCGGTGCCGAAATCACCACCTCCTGTCCGGCAGCACGAACCGCGGGGAACAGAACCATCTCGCCGATCTTCATCGACAAATCGAAATGCTCTTCCTCGTAGCCAAAAGAACCGGCCATGCCACAGCAACCCGACGGGATCTCTCGTACCGAGTAGTTCTTTGGCAACGAGAGCATCTTCCTGGTCGGTTCGGTTGAGGCAACCGCCTTCTGCTGGCAGTGTCCGTGCAAAAGGATCTGTCTTGCTTCGGTGGTGAATTGCTCCGCAGTGATCTTTCCCTTGTCGATTTCACCGGCAATGAATTCTTCGACGAGCAACGCATTGCCGGCCAATTGCGTGGCCGCCGGCCGCAGCGCGGCATCGACGAGCTCGGGATATTCGTCGCGGAACGCCAGGATAGCCGAAGGTTCGATACCTATCAACGGCGTTGCTGCCGTAACTCTGTCCATCAATAGACGGACGTTTTCTGTGGCGATTCGCTTGGCGGTTCGTACCAGCCCTTTCGACAGGAACGTGCGGCCGCTCTCCCTGTGTGCCGGTATGCTCACTTCGTACCCCAGCTTCGTAAGCAGCAATATGGTTTTGATGCCGATGTCGCTTTCGTTGTAGTTGGTGAACTCGTCGTTGAACAGGTACACTTTCCCCTGTGCTACCCCCTTGGGGAGCGGGATTCCGTTGCCGGTCCAGCGGCTGAGCGTGGTTTTCGAAAGCCCCGGAATACTGCGTTTTGTCGAAAAACCCAATGCGCTCTTCAGCAATGCAGTGTCCATCACGGCATTTGATATGGGCCTCATCAACGCGGCCAGACGGTTCAGCCGGGGCAGGTATGCCACCAGCTTCGACCGCAGCGGGACGCCGTGAATGTCGTAGTACTGCTGCAGGAATTCGGCCTTCAGTTTGGCCATATCCACATTCGAGGGGCACTCGGCCTTGCAGGCTTTGCACGAGATGCACAAATCAAGAATATCGTAGATCTCCTGCTGTCCGAAGGGTTGTTCCGCTTCATGGCTCCACAGGAACTCGCGCAAGACATTCGCACGGCCGCGTGTCGATTTGTCCTCGTCGCGGGTGGCCATGAACGTGGGGCACATGGTTCCGCCAATCACGGTGCCTTTTCGGCAGTCGCCCGAGCCGTTGCATTTTTCGATGCTGCGGAAATACCCATGGTAACGCGAAAAATCCAACTCTGTTCTGAATTCGGGAATGGCCTTGCCCGGGATGACCCGCAGACTCTCGGTAATGGGTGGGGTGTCCACAATTTTCCCGGGGTTGAAGATATTGCCGGGATCCCACGTCCTCTTTACCGTACGTATCAGTTGATAATTGCGTTCGCCGAGCATAAACGGAATGAGCCTTCCGCGCACGCGGCCATCGCCATGCTCGCCGCTCATCGAGCCGCGGTATTTCTTCACCAGTCCTGCCATTTCGTTCATCAACGTGTCAAACAGCCTCACGTCGGCCGGGTCTCGGAAATTGATGAGCGGGCGAAAGTGAATTTCACCGGTGGCAATGTGGGCGTAGTAAATGCTTGTCAGTCCGAGTCGTTCGAGTATTCCCTTGAACTCGGCCACATACTCGGGCAGATATTCCGGAGCCACGGCGGTGTCCTCGATGCCGGGCACACCTTTCCGGTCGCCGGGCACGTTCGAAAGCAGACCCAGTCCGGCGGTACGCAGCGCCCACACCCGTTTGATGTTGTCGGGGCCGGTGATGAGCGGGAAGTGGTATCCCAACCCTGCAGTGCGGAAATCTCTTTCCAGTGCGGCCGCGGTATCGGTCAGTTCTGTCTCCGTTTCAAATGAGAACTCAATCAGGAGCAGCGCGCCCGGATCGCCCTTCACAAAGAAGCGGTTCCTGTTCTGTTCTATGTTCTCCTTGGTGCATTGCAGGATAGTGTCGTCCATCAGCTCAATGGCGGTGGGCTTGTGTTTCAGCGCCACAAGATTCCCGCGCAGCGACTCTTCCAGCGTTTCAAAATGCGCGCAGACCAGCCCTTTGTGCCCGGGGGGCAGCGGAATCACATTCAGTTTAAGACGATGGGAGAATGCCAGCGTTCCTTCCGACCCGGCAAGCAGTTTGCAGAAATTGAACGCCCCGCCCCCTTCGGTGAACAGTTCCGAATCCAGCAGAACATCGATGGCGTACCCCATATTGCGGCGGGTTACCCGCGGGTCGGGAAAATGGTCGCGGATCTCCTTCTGGTTTTCAACGGGTGACAGGATTTCGAAAATCCCTTCGTAAATGGCTTTCTCCAGCTTTCGCGGGTTGTTGTGGAGTTTTTCCTGGAATTCAGCTCTGGTGAGGGGGCCGAAGGTTGCTTCCGATCCGTCGGAGAGAACGGCGTCAATTTCAAGAATATGCTCGCGCACACTGCCATACACCAGCGAATGCAACCCGCATGCGTTGTTCCCCACCATCCCGCCGAGCACACAGCGGTTGGCGGTTGACGTTTCGGGACCGAACTGCAACCCGTGCGCTGCCAGGAACAGATTGAGCTCAGCCAGTACAACCCCGGGTTCAACAATCACCCATCGTTCCGCAGCATTGCATTCGAGGATGCGGTTCATGTATTTCGAAATATCCACCACGATTCCGGATCCGACAACCTGTCCTGCCAGCGAGGTTCCCGCACCACGCGGAATAACCGACGTGCCGTTGTCGCGCGCGAAAGCGATGATGCGCTTTATATCCTCCTTGCTTTTCGGACGGGCTACCGCCAGCGGCATCTCCTTGTACTGCGAGGCATCGGTGGAGTACAATACGCGCTGCACGTTGTCGGTATATAAATCGCCTTCGAGCTGCGATTTTAGTCGGCTGAATTTTTCCGGTGGAATCATGGGAATCGGCAGAGTATATGAAATCCTGGAGTTGATGGTGTTGTCGGACATCGAACAGATCAATGACCGGGCGAGACGCCGAAACAAGTTACGTTAAAGGCAGGGTCGGATCAAGAGGAGGAAGGGCGTCTGCCCGGCATCGATGACATTTCGTCGACCCAGAAGCATCCACATTGATCCGCGACTTCCCTTTCTTTCTGGAATTGATCCTGGTCAGACGTGCGATCTTCAGAGCACAGCAATGCAATAATGTCGGAAGGGAGCGGACGGATGCCGGGGAATGGAGTCCGGAGCGAGGCAGCAATCACTCAGGTCTCCGGTGCATGCATGACATTGTCTCCGGGCTTTTCGATATTAGTTACAAGCATACGCTCAAAATACTCTCATGGCACGACCACATAAACAGCGGTTCATCGGCACCCCACCAGAAGTGATTCTCTTCAAGCCCCAGGGAATCCCCCGGTCGCACCTTGAGAGCGTTGTCCTTTCACTGGATGAATTGGAGGCGATTCGTCTTGCTGACCTTGACGGGGATCAACACGAGCATGCCGCGGCCAAGATGAATGTCTCGCGGCCCACGTTTGGAAGGATTCTCGAGCACGCGCACAAAACCGTCGCCGACGCTCTCCTGAACGGAAAAGCACTTCAGATAGAAGGTGGGACCGTTACTACAGCCCGAAGAGGACAAGTTCGATGCCGCCGCTGTCAACGCGCATGGCAAGTTCCGATCCCGGCGGCGGCAGAATTCCATTGTCCCCGCTGTCCACAGGAATACTGAGCCAACAAGCCGTGATGCTGATCTCGATCTCCTGCAATTCCGGCTATGCAATGTGAAGTCTGAGCAGACAACGCACACATACGCAGTTCCCCATCCACTCACGCCTACAGGGAGACATCAACTTCCCGGATGACTATTCAGGGAGCTGGGTGATCTTCTTCAGCCATCCTGCGGACTTCACCCCTGTCTGCACATCCGAATTCATGACCTTCGCGACCCTGGAATCCAAGTTTGCCCGCGCAAACTGCAAGCTCGTCGGTCTGTCCGTTGACGGACTCTATAGCCATATTGCATGGCTGCGGACCATCAAAGACAGGATCGAATACAAAGGTATGAAGAATGTCGAAGTGACATTCCCCTGTACAAGCTCCGCGATTCGCCCTTGCTTTTGTTGTCCCGGCGTGTTACTTTTGTGAAAAGAATGGCACGCCATGAAACCCCTCACACGCTTCGGCGTTTCAATTGAAACCGACCTCGTGAATCGCTTTGATGCGTTTCTCGAAGGTACCGGATACCGCAACCGCTCGGAAGCCTTCCGTGACCTGATCCGCGCACGGCTGGTGGAAGAAGAAATCCAGAAGAAGAACGCCTCGGTATTCGGCGTCCTCTCCATCGTCTATGACCACCACAAGCGTGAGCTGGAAAGCAGACTGACATCCATTCAGCACGATCATTTTGCCAGCATCATCACGTCAATGCATGTCCACGTCGACCACCAGAATTGCCTGGAAGTCATCCTGCTCAAGGGCAAAGCCGGCGATTTACAGAAGCTGGGCGCTTCGCTTGCCGGCCTCAAGGGGGTGAAGCACAGCAGACTGGTGTTCACTTCGATCACTCAACTGTCCACGATGCACGAGGAGAATCATCATCATGACCAGCATACGCATTAGCCTTTCGTATGCCCTGTTCCTCCTGCTTGCGCACTCCATGGCCGCGGCGCAGCAGAGCACGGACTCTGCGCGGACATACACTCTTCCCACCATGGTTATTACCGCCACCAACCTGGAAGTCCTCCGGAACACCGTCCCCAATGCAGTCTCCATTGTGAGCAGACAGGATATCATGCAAAGCGGTGAAACCTCCGTGCTGCCGCTTATCAACAGGCTTGTACCCGGTCTGTTCATTACCGAACGGGGAGTCCTGGGATATGGTGTCTCAACAGGAGCGGCCGGGAGCATTTCCATCCGGGGAACGGGCGGAAGCCCAAATACCGAAGTTCTTGTCCTGACAAACGGACGACCCCAGATGATGGGGCTGATGGGACACCCGTTGCCGGACACATACGTCAGCGCAGGTGTTGACCGTGTCGAAGTCATCCGCGGACCGGCATCGTTGTTACACGGAACGAATGCGATGGGAGGGGTCATCAACATCATCACCCAACAACAGGTGCCGGAAGCACTCAGTATGAATGCCGGTCTTTCGTACGGGACCTACAACACGAGAAAGATCGAGGGAGGTGCCGGGTACGGCTTTGAAGATGGGGGCGTCGCCGTTTCGGGCAGCCACTATGCTACGGAAGGCCATCGGGCGTATGCAGATTTCCGGGAGACCAACGGTTCCCTTCGAGGCACGACGGCACTTGACGAGCATTTCACAGTCAGCGCCGATGCAGCCCTCTCCGGTTTCAAGACGTTCGACCCGGGAACGGAGGCGGCGCCGGTGAAAGACCACTGGGTGGATATTCTTCGCGGCAGTTCGGGGTTTGCCATCGAGAACCGCCATGGCAATCTCCGGGGCGCCGCAAAGGCGTTCTTCAATTTTGGAAGGCACGATATTTATGATGGCTTCCATTCCACCGACAATAACCTCGGCGTTCTCCTGTATCAGGCGCTGACGCTCGTGCCGGATAATGTGATCACCGTTGGCGTTGATTACAAACGCTATGGGGGTCAAGCCGGCAATATCAAAACGGGTGTCGACTTCGGAGAGCATTTCATCAATGAAACCGGCGCCTACATCCTGGTCCAGCAGGAGTTCCTTGAGCTGCTGAGCGCCAGTGCGGGACTGCGGCTGAACCACCACAATCTCTATGGAAATGAATTCGTCCCGCAACTCGGGCTTTCCGCACGCGTCACGCAGAGCACCACTCTTCGTGCATGCGCCGGAAAGGGATTCCGGAGTCCGACCATTCGGGAATTGTATTTGTTCCCCGCTCCAACACCGACACTTGAACCCGAACAACTCTGGAACTATGAGTTCGGACTTCTCCACAACTTCACCGAAGCAAGCACCCTGGATATAGCGGCATTTGTCTCTGAAGGCAGCAACATTATTCGTGTAGGTGGTGCGTTCCCCAAACTCACACTGAGCAACTCCGGATCGTTTGTTCATCGGGGCTTTGAAGTCTCCAGCAACACGTCTCTCTCCGGGAATTACCGCATCGATGTCACGTACGGGTACCTGGACGCAGGCGACCAGACCATGGGGAATCCCAGACATAAGCTCTATGTCGGGGGCGGATATGCGGCAGGGGTGCTTCGAACAACCCTCGGTCTCCAGTATGTCGCCGGACTCTACGGCAGTGATTACAGCAAAACGCCTCTCCCGGACTACACACTTCTCAACGCGAGAGTCACTGTGCAGGTATTTGACAGAGTCTCCTGCTATGTTGCAGCGGAAAACATCCTGGGAGCACAGTACCAGACAATGGCGGGCTATCCGATGCCGGGAGCAACAGTGTTTGCCGGCCTCAACTGGACGGCGCAGTAACGCATGGGTCCGCGCACCGAAGCTCGCGAGATCGCACTTGGCGGTCTCCTGGGAGCAGCAGCACTCCTGTTGCCGGCCGTCTTTCATCTTGTTCATCTCGGCTCCCTCTTTATGCCTATGTACGTGCCTCTGTGCTTGCTGGCGTTTCTCGTCAGCGCGAGAGTCGCTGCAACGACGGCGCTCATTGTCCCCTTGATGTCGGGGCTGCTGACAAGCATGCCGCCCTTCTACCCTCCCATCGCGCCCGTCATGTCTGCAGAACTGGCCGTGATGTGCGGGACCATCGCACTCGCACGTGCCAGGTGGCCGCGGTGCAACGAGTGGCTGCTTCTCGTTCCTGTTCTCCTGGCCGGGCGCATTCTCAACTTCTTCCTCATGTATGCATTGGCAGAAGTGATGAACCTGCCTTCAGGATTTGTGGCGGGCCTTTCATTCGTCGCGGGCTGGCCGGGAGTTGTGCTGATGCTGGTTGTCATTCCTCCCCTGGTCCGCATGGTGAGGACGAAAGGAGGATCCCTTGGACAAGAATCCGATCGCTAATCCCAGGCAGGAGTATTTTGACAGCATTGCGGAGAGGTGGGAGGGGTTCATGGACATCCATGCGCTCGAGACCGCGCTCAGGCATGCGGTTGCGGAACTCAACATCGGACCCGAAGACGCGGTCCTTGATCTGGGGTGTGGTACCGGGATATTGACAGGCATTTTGCGCAACGTGCTTTCCGACCATGGGCACATTCACGCCGTTGATTTTTCTCCCGCCATGATTGAGGTTGCGCAATCCAAAGGTCACGACCGGAGGATCACCTGGCATATTGCTGACGCGCTGCACCTGCCTGTCCCCGATTCGAGCATTGACCATGTCGTCTGCTTTTCCAGCTGGCCGCATTTTCCAGATCCCGGTGCGGCCGCACGGGAAGTCCACCGCGTCCTCAGAAACCACGGCTCACTCGCGATTCTCCACCTCCAATCCAGAGAGAAGATCAACCTCATTCACACTTCTGCCGGCGGCCCGATCGCCCGGGATCTTCTTCCGCCAGCCTCCACGCTAGCCTCACTTCTTCGGACAAACAGTCTCATCCCCACAAAGACCGTCGACGACGATCGCATGTACCTCATCGCTGCCACCAAGCAATCGGCGTAGAAAATATGACGAGAGAATACCACCCTCGGCAGTTTGGCTCGGGCAACGGTCCGTTGGCGGGGTTATCGCCGCATGCAAGACTTCTTTGCGGCATGCTGGTTCTGGTGACCGCCTTGATTTCTCTGCCGGATCCGGTTGCAGGGATCCTCTTCACGCTGTGCGTCAGTGCCGTCTTTCTCCTGCTCTGCGGAGTGCCGCTGCGGCATCTGATGCGCGCCTCCATCGCAGTGGTGTCCATGTCAGCTCCGGTTCTCTGCTATGCGATGATCGCAAGTTCAGACGCTCTGGCATTTTCGGGGAGAGCTTCTTCGGATGTTGACGCCGCCATGCAACAGCATGTTGTCGTCGTTGCTCTCAAGGGGATGAGCTGCGCCCTGATTGTCGTCGGGGCATTATCCACCGTGTCATTTTCAGAACTCCATGACTCTCTGGCCCGCATTCCCCTTCCCCGGATCGTCCTGCTTCTCACGCTCCAGATCCTGCATCAAACCAGGTTGCTTCTTGACGAGACGACCCGGATTGCCAATGCGTTTTCCATTCGGGGCGCAACATCCGGAATCAGAACACCATTGCTCGTCCTTCGCTATTTCCCCCAGACGTGGCTTCCAAGAGTAGTGGCGAAATCAGAACGTGTTGCGAATACGATGGAATTGCGGGGATATGGAACCACCTTGCCTCAATTTACGAGGAGCCCTATGTTCCTTCATGATTGGTTTGCCCTGTGTTTGGCGGCACTCATCATGAGCGTGGTCATTGCCAACCGTTTCCTGGGTTACCTATGAACGAAGAGGGGCTCGTCCTTCATCTGGACAACGTCACCGTCCGGTATCCCGGGAGCAGTCATCCGGCAACATGTGACTGCTCATTGGAAGTCGCACAGGGCGAAAAGGTCGCTTTGCTCGGGGCCAACGGGTCCGGCAAGACATCGCTGCTCATGGCTATTGTCGGACTTGTCCCCTTCTCGGGGTCGGTTCGTGTCAATACCATCGATGTCGTAAAGGAACATCTGACTGCGGTGCGCGAGACAATTGGTTTTCTGTTCTCGAGCCCCGAAGACCAGATCCTCTTTCCCAAGGTCGTCAACGATGTCGCCTTTGGCCTTATGCGAAAAGGGATAAGCGCCGGCGAAGCAGATCAACGCGCAAGAGATGTACTGGCTCAACTCGAGGCACCGGGGTTGGCGGAGTTGTCGCCACATCAGCTTTCCCACGGACAGCGACTTCGTGTGGCACTTGCCGGGGCGTTGATATGCAAGCCACCCCTGCTTCTTCTGGATGAACCCTCAACAAGCCTTGATACCCGGGGTAAGAAACAGCTCGTCAGGGTCCTTGCTTCTCTGCCTTCCGCCGTGCTCATGGCAACACATGATATCGAATTCGCACAGCGTGTGTGCACTCGATTCATAATTCTTGACCAGGGCCGGGTACAGATGGTTGGAACGAGGTGGGATGTGATACCGGAACAATTCCGGTGGTGAAATGTCCGTGCATTCTCCGTTTTCCCCGGCGAAGCCACCATCTTCTGTTTTGACCACGAAAGCGCACCTCGGGTTTCCTTCTTCAAGACTCCATCCTTGTGAAGAGTGGCCCGTAAGGGGGGGGACGTATTCCACCCATTACCCCGCCTTGTCTCACCCACCTGCAGTGCAAATGGCTTATGCTGCAATTCCGACCAGGATGGCATCTCGAAGAGGCCCCCCCTGAGCGAGAAGCCATCCAGCCTGGCCTGCTTGATTTTCTTGGTGGACCCTCGTATCATCATGGAGCACACCAATCCGGCATCCCTGGACCCGTCTCCCGAGCGACACGCTGCCGGATCCGAACAGCTCTTTCCACGGTGTTCCTCGCGTAGAAGCTGTGCTTCACGATCCCCGGGCTGATAGTGAAGCCCGCATGATGCGCTCGACCGCGACGAGGAGCACGAAGTAAGGAGACCAGTCCTCCATGCCTCTTGTGACCGACCGAAACGCGGTTCTGGATGTCTATGCCGGGGCCGCCGAGCGCGGCTGGGTGATCCCGGCGTTCTGTTCGGAGAATCTGACGACCACCGAGGCGGTGCTTGCGGCGGCGCTCGAAGCCGGCCGGCGGGTTGGACACGAGGACGTGCCGATCACGCTGGCACTGACCAACCTTTACCCCCATCGCTCGCAGTCGGTTTACTATACCCACACGCGCCAATGGGAGATCGGCCTCAAGCTCTTCATGGCCGACTTGAAGATTTTGACGGATGCAGGTTCCCCGTTCCAGAAGCTCAAGGTCATGGCGCATCTGGACCATATCCAGCACGATCTGGACCATGAACTGCTCGGCGGGGACATGGCGCCCTTTTCCTCGATCATGTTCGATGCCTCGGCGCTGCCTTTCGACGAAAACATCGCGGCCACGGCCCGCTTCGTCGCAAGGCGCGGGAAGGAGATTGTGATCGAAGGGGCTTGCGACGAGATCGTCGATGCGACGGGCAAGGAAGTCCCGGCATTGACCACGCCGGAGAAGGCGGAGCTCTATTTTTCGCGGACGGGCGTGGACATGGCCGTGGCCAACCTGGGCACGGAACACCGGGCCAGCACCGCGGAGCTGAAATACCGCGGCGACCTGGCGCGGCGGATCAGGGCCCGGATCGGCGCGCGCATCGTGCTGCACGGTTGCTCGTCGGTCACGGCCGATCAGATCGGCAACCTGTTCGAGGACGGCATCTGCAAGGTCAACATCTGGACGGCGATGGAGCGGGAAAGCGCCCCGCCGCTGCTGGAGTCGATGATGAAGAATGCCGCCAAAGTGGCCGGCGCCGGACGCGCCCGGCAATGGACCGAAGCGGGGCTGCTGGGCCCCGGGGCGGATCTGGTCAGCCCGCCCTCCCTCAGTCACTACACGACAGCCTATCGGCAGGAGATTGTTTTCGAGGAAATGAAGCGCGTCGTGGCGAAGTACCTCGGGCTCTGGTTCAAGTCGTCCGCTTCCGCCGCTGGCGGCCGTGGAGGCTGAACAGTCAGCCCCTATTCGGTACAGAGGAATTTCCAGGGGGAACATCGAACAATGAGCAGCATGGGTCTCGATATCGGCACGACGGGTTGCAAGGCGCTGGTCTTCGACGAACGGGGCCGGACTCTGGCCTCGTCGTACCGTGAGTATCCCATGATTCACGCCCGTCCGGGCTGGGCCGAGCTTGATCCGGTGGCCGTGTGCGAAGCCTGCCTGACGGTGATCCGCGAGGCGGCTGCGCGGGTGCCGGGAGATCCGGTCACGGGCCTGGGGATCTCCAGCCAGGGCGAAGCCTTCACGGCCGTCGATGAGCAAGGCCGGCCGCTCTGCCACGCGATGGTCTCTTCCGACGCGCGGGCCGCCGGGATTTCGCGCCGCTGGAGCGGGGCATTCGGCCGCGAGAGGCTCTATCGGATCACGGGCCACACCGCCCACCCCATGTTCTCGCTGTTCAAGCTTCTATGGCTGCGCGAAAACCGACCTGATATCTGGTCCGGCGCGGCCAGGTTCCTCTGTTTCGAGGATCTGCTGCAACTGCGTCTGGGTTTGGACCCGGCCATCGGCTGGCCTCTGGCCGGACGCACGATGCTGTTCGATATCCGCCGCCATGAATGGAGCGGAGAAATTCTGGAGGCGATCGGATTGGACCCGGCCCGGTTGGCGCGGCCGCTGCCCTCGGGTTCTGTGGCCGGAAGCCTTTCTCCGGCCATGGCGCGCGGGCTGGGCCTGGCCCGGGGGGCGATCGTCGTCGCGGGCGGACACGATCAGCCGTGCGGCGCGCTCGGCGCCGGCGCAATAGAAGAAGGCGTGGCGATGATCGGGACCGGCACGGTCGAGTGCATCACGCCGGCCTTTGCCGCACCCGTGCAGAGCGAGGCGTTGTTCCGGGCCAACCTCTGCACGTACGACCACGCCGCGCGGGGAATGTTCACGACGGTGGCGTTCTGCCTGACCGGCGGAAACCTGCTGAAGTGGTTCCGCGATGAGTTCGGCCGCCAGGAGATCGCCGAGGCGGCGCGCGACGGGGCGGACCCCTACGACCTGCTGCTCAAACGCATGGCGCCCGAGCCAACGGATTTGATGGCGCTGCCTTATTTCACCCCCTCGGGGACACCCTATTTCGACGCCCAAACACGAGGGGCCATCCTGGGGTTGCGCTTGACCACCTCGCGCGGGGAGCTGCTGCGCGGACTGCTGGAGGGGGTCACCCTGGAGATGCGCCTGAACCTGGAGATCCTGAACGACTCGGGCGTGGCCATCCGCGAGCTGCGCGCCATCGGCGGCGGCGCCCGCGGCGCGGCCTGGCTGCAGCTCAAAGCCGATATCTTCAACCGGCCCGTCGCCCGGCTGGCAGTCACGGAGGCCGGGTGCCTGGGCGTGGCGATGCTGGCTCATGCGGCACAATTCGGGAACGGCGCTGGAGACACTGACCCGGGAGTGGATCGCCGCCGAGACGCACTTCGAACCGGACCGGGCCCGCGCCGCGCGTTACGAGGAAAAATTCGTGAAATACAAGAAGCTCTATCCCGCCCTGCGGGATCTGGAACAAACGCTGAGCGAAGAAAACCATTGAACGAGGAGAAACACCGATGATCCAGCCAACCGTGGGATTCATCGTCTACGGCGTCCACAAGGATGGTCTGCAAGACCCGATGGGCGTTCCGTTCATCGACAACAGGATCGTCGCCGAGTCCAAACAGGCGCTTCGGCGGGCCGGGCTCAAGCTGGTCGAGTACGAAACGGTGATCGCCTCCAAGGCCGAGGCCAGGGCGGCGATGAAGAGCATGAAGAACCGCGAGGACATCGACTGCGTGATTCTCTTCTCGGGCACCTGGGTCTGGGCAGCCCACCTGGCCGGCGCCCTTCGCGATTACGCTGCGTCAGGCCGGGGCCTGCTGCTCTGGACGCATCCCGGCTCGCAGGGCTGGCGGCCGGTGGGCGGGCTGGTGCTGCACGCCGGCATGCTGGAAATCGGCGTCCCGCACAAGTTCGTCTACGGCGAAGCCGGCGATCCGGCCGAGATCGGAAAAATCGTCAGCTACTGCCAGGCGGCCCACCTGAAGAATGCCCTCAACATGGCGACCATCGGCGCGTTCGGCGGCCGGGGCATGGGCCAGACGTGCGGCGCGGCGGACCCCTCGCAGTGGATGCGCACGTTCGGCGTCGATATCGACTCGCGCGACACGACCGAACTGATCCGGGCGGCCGAGGAGGTCGGCCCGGACGAGATCCAGGCGCTGATACCCCGATTGAAACAACTTTTTGGCGAGGCGCCGCCGCTGGATCCCGCCAACGAGCGCTCGATCCGTCTCTACCTGGCGCTCAAGAAGATCGTGGCCAGGGAGAATTTCGACTTCTACACCATTCAGTCTTTCCCCGGCCTGGGCGACGATTATTGCGCGAGCTGTTTCGCCCAGAGCATGATGCTCGAGGACGGATATGGCACCTCGACGCTGGGCGATTTCAACACCGCCATGACCGTATGGCTGCTGACCAGGCTGAGCAAGGAGCCGGTCTATTACGGCGACTTGCAGCACATCGACAAAAAACGCAAGGAAATCAAAATCATCGGCGATGGCGCCTGTCCGCCTTCGCTGGCGTCCAGACTCGGTCCCGCCGGGTTCGCCGAACACGGCATCCCCACCGAGGGCGAAATGGGCGGCCTGTCGGTCAAGCTGATCTGCAAGGTTGGAGAAGGCGTGCTGGCCCGCCTGGGCCGCGTCAACGGCGAGTTCCAGATGGTCATCACCCGCTGCTCGATCTTCGAGCCGCCGGCGGATGAAATCGAGGCGCGCAAGCTGGAGTGCGGCATCCCCTTCTGGCCGCACGGCTTCGTCACGGCCCACTGCGATATGGACGAGCTGCTCAAGCACTGGACGAGCGAATACGCCTGCCTGGGATATGGAGAGGAGCTGCAGCCGGCTCTGGCGGACTTCTGCGGGATGACCGGCATCAAGGCGATCTTCCCCTGATCTTCTTGCGGACCGGATGGATCCATCCGATTCCCGGGAAGAGGTTTTGGTTAACCAACATTATGAAGGAAGGCGGCGGGATGATATGAAAATCGGCGGACGGGTTTACACAAAAGAGCAAATCATGTCCCGCGTGGGCAGCCTGGCACAGCTTGGCGGCACGCGCCACGCGCGGCTCAGCGAGGGGCGCGCCGAAGGGGTCGCCGTTATCGATTTCGACACGGGTTCCGGGCTGCGATTCAGCGTTGTACCCGGCCGCGGTTTGGACATCTCGCTGGCCTCCTACAAGGGGATCAACCTGGTGTATCGGACCCCCAACGGCGAAGTCCACCCGGCGTACTACGACGCGCGCGGACTGGAGTGGCTGCGCGTGTTTTTCGGCGGACTGCTGACCACCTGCGGCCTGACGTATCTGGGCAGCCCGGGGCGCGACGGCGGGGAGGATCTCGGCCTGCACGGGCGCTACTCGGCCTCGCCCGCCGGCCGGGTTGCGGATCTCTCGGGCTGGGATGGGGATGAGTATTACCTCAAGGTCGAGGGCGAGATCGAAGAGTGCGCGCTGTTCATGGACAAGCTGCGGCTGACGCGCACGATCACGGCCTGCCTTGGCGAGAAGTGGCTGCGTATCCACGACCGTGTCGAGAATTTCGGCTACAAGGCTTCCCCGCTCACAATCCTCTATCACATCAACGGCGGCTTCCCCCTGCTCGACGAGGGGGCGGAATTGCTCGTCTCGGCCGCGGAGTGCGAGCCGCACGAGCGGACCCCCCGCAAGGCCATGGACATGCGACAGCATTTCAGCGCCCCCATCCCCGGATTCGAGGAGCAGAACTTCCTTTACCGCGTCCTGGGGGATGAAAACGGGATGGCACGCGCGGCGCTGATCAACCGCTCGCTGGTGGGCGGCCTGGGGCTGGCCATGAAGTTCGATGCACTCGCCTTGCCATTCTTCAACGAGTGGAAAATGATGGGACAGGGCGACTACGTCACGGGGATCGAGCCCTGCAATGTGCCGTGCGCGAATCGCGCCGTCCTGCGCGAGCGCGGCCAGCTGGCCATGATCGAACCGGGTCAAACGAAAGAGTTTTTTCTGGAGCTGAGCGTGCTCGAGGGCGCGGCCGAAATAGAAGAATTGCGCACGACGGTGAATCGAACGATCGATCGAGGGAGGCCGCTTCTATGAGCCGGACGCCGGAAGATCCCCGGATCAGGAACCATCCCGCCAGCGCCTTCTGGCCCCGGTGTCAGTTAGTGTTGCCTTCCCATATCCCCCGGCAGGCCCGCTATCCGGTGATCGACAGCCACAACCATTTCTGGGGCGATGACAGGCCCGAGTCGCTCCTGGGCGTCATGGACGAGACCGGCGTACGGCTCTATGTCAACGTCACCGGCAACACCCGGATGTATTTCGATAACGGCGGCTACGCGATCGAGCGGCGGGACTTTCGCGTTGTCAAGGAAGCCGTCATCGACCGCTATCCCGGCCGCTTCATGGCGTACACGATGTCGGGCTTCGCCAGATGGGATGACCGTCCGCTGTTCGAGCGCGACGACTTCGTGGAGCGGACGATCGCGGAATTGGAGGCCGACGCGAAGCTGGGCGCGTGCGGCCTGAAGGTGCTCAAGCAGCTTGGTCTTCAGTTTACGGACCGCGACGGGTCGATCGTGCGCGTCGACGACGAGCGGCTGGATCCCGTCTGGCGCCGCGCGGGCGAGCTTGGCCTGCCGGTGCTGATCCACACGGCCGACCCGGCGGCCTTTTTCGATCCCATCGATAGAAACAACGAGCACGCCGCCACACTGGAGCGGTTCCCCGGCTGGAGCTTTCACGGCTCACGTTACTCCAAGCTGGAACTTCTCGAGCAGCGCAACCGGATGATCGCCCGCCATCCGCGAACCCGGTTTATCCTGCCGCACGCGGGGGGATACCCGGAAAATCTGGCGGCGGTGGCCCGGCTGCTCGACGAATGCCCGAACACGCATATCGATTTTTCAGCCCGGATCGACGAGCTGGGCCGCCAGCCCTATACGGCGCGCGATTTCATGATTCAGTACCAGGACCGGATTCTTTTCGCCACCGATACGCCCGCCTCGCCCGAGGTGTACCGGTGTTACTTCCGTTTCCTGGAGACACGTGACGAATGCTTCGAGTATCCCAACTATATGGGCGGCTGGGACATGACGCGCTGGAAAATCTGCGGCCTCTATCTTCCCGATGAGGTGCTGAAGAAGGTCTATCATGGAAACGCATTGCGCATCTATTCCGGCATCGATCCGGGCCGGTTCCAGTGATCGTGACTACCCGAATCGCCCGTAGATTTCCACCAGATCTCCAACCCTTCTCACCCGGTACTCCAGAGCATCCGGCGGCACCTGGTCGGCAACACCGAGCACATAGCGGGGCTGAGATCGCATGACGAGCAGGACTTCCTGGACGTGCCGGTCGAACTCTTCGTCGCTTACCTTTGGCGTGAAGTACACACCCGGAATACCTCCCCACAGAATGGTCGCAGGCTTATCGGCCCTCGCCGCCCATTGTTCAATCGCCAGATCTCCCACCGGTTCGGGAGTCATCGCCTCGATGACGCTCACGCCCGTCGACGCCACCTGCCGGAGCAAGCCCTTGAGCGTCCCGTCCATATGAATGAAGGAATGCTTGCCTGCCCTGGCAATCTCTCCGATCCACTCCTCTTGATAAGCACGCATGTACTTTTCAAAAAGGCGGGGACCGATCATCTCGGCGGAGAGATTTTCCGGAATCATCAGGACCTCTGCAGGGCACTCCACCGCGATGCGAGCCGCTCCGTCGAATGCGAGTTTCATGACCGCAAGTGTTTCGGCGAATTCATCGGGCTCGGCCATCTCCGCAAACGTCACCGCCTCGATGCCCGCCTCCAGGGCAACAAGGTGCATGAAGGGACTCTTGGGCAGATAGCAGAGAAGGATGCCCTGATCTCCGATCTGTTCCAGACGCCGGTAGGCATAGTCGTAGTCGGGTTCCCAGAATGTGTGCGCATAGACATAGCGGAGGGCGGCGAGATCCCGTTCCGATTTCACAAGATGCTCGATGGGAGCCTCGGCAAACGACGCCGGGAGGTATTCCCAGCAATCCCGCAGGTTCCCCATGGGAGTGGATAGCTCGCGGTAGCGCCGGTTACCCTCCTGCCATATCCGTTCCGGCAGATCGAGGATGGTACGGAACGGGAAAAACCCCTGGAGATAGAATCCCACCCCCAACTCACGGTGCCACTGGATGTAGGCGGCGGATTCCTTGAAACCCTGCGGTTTCGTTCCCTGTGCTACCAATGCCGAAGCCCAGTAGTCAAGGTCCCCGAACCACGGGACCTGGTCCGGCCGGGCACCATGGAGAACGGCAAGAATCCTCTCTCTGTCAGTCATCGTCGAGGTCCTTAAGGGTTATGGAATCATCTGCTCACGGATGTCGGACCTATGGTTCCGTGTCAATGAGCGGATGTTTCATGATCGATGGATCGTGAAGAGTACCAACCGTCACCCGGCGTATTGTGCACGAAGCCGGCGGAGTGTCTGAACAAACTCCTGCATCTCCGGAAATCGAATCGCTCCGTTGGTGCACTGACCTTCACAGCCGCTGCATCCTACAACGCAGTTGTATGGCATGGCAACAACCGTCCGGACATCCTCCACGGCGTACACGCCATGTGTACAGAACGTTACGCAAACGCCACAATTCGTACAACTGTCCTGTTGAATGGTGGGGTACCACGGTATCTTGTCACGCGGAACGCTCATGTTGTCAGCCGTATTTGTTTTCGCTATGGGATGAGGCAAGATTCGCGGATGCGGCATTCCGCACTTCGCATCGAACGGACCTTCGCCTGTCTTACAATGCGGTGTAGATGTAATACGCGCCTGCCAGAATGACAAGCACCCCCGCGGTTCGCTTCAGATACGTCGCGCCCTTCGACTTTTCAGTCCAGTTGAGATACCTCTGCACCGTTCCTGCAGCACCGCCGGCTCCCACAATCACCGCACAGTGCCCCACTCCGAATGCCGCGACAAGCGAGAACGCCTGAACCATACTTGTGGTCGCCACGCTGAACGCCACGCCGAGCACCGGCGCCATGTAGGCAAAGGTGCAGGGACCCAACCCGACACCGAAAATGAGGCCTAACAGGAGAGCCCCTTTCCACCCCCGGGCAAACGACGTTCGGGGGACGATTCCGCCCCATGAGAGGCTGATGACATCCATGAGGTAAAGACCAACGACAAAGAACACCCCGGCGACAATGAAGTTACCCCACATACCCACGTCACCCATCATCCTGCCCGCAGAGGCGGTGACCACCCCGATCAGGCCGATGGTGATGAGAATCCCGATCGCGAACACGAGAGAGAGCAGATACGAACGCTTTACACCCTCCTGCCCCTGAGAGCTGATGTAGCCGATAACGAGGGGAATACTTGAGAGATGGCAGGGACTCAGGAGAATGCTGACAATCCCCCATCCGACCGCGGCAAGGAGAGCGATTCCAAATGTCTCGCTCATCGCCATTGTCAGCCACGTGAAGAGCTCGTCGAGCACGGACTATCCTCCGCTGCGGGCGTTCAGGCCGCGCTTCTGGAGAAGCTTGTCGATCTCCGCCTCGGGAAAGAAGCCTTCATGCCGGAAGAACTCTTTGCCTTCCTTGTCCAGGAACACCTGTGTGGGAATGAGCTTGATGCCGTATTTCTCTGCATACTCACGCTGATCATCCTTCCACACGTCATAAAATACCACGTTCACCTGTTTGCCGTACTTCTCCTCAACGGCCTTCATAACGGGCTGCATCTGCCGGCAGGGAATGCAGTTTACCGAGCCGAGTTCAACAAATGTCACCAGCGGCTTTGTGGCCTTGGCGTCATCTTTTGCCTGCGGTTTGTCAGTCTTTGACTGTGTCCAGACGGTTGGCGCGGTACAGATGAGGACCGCCGTCATGGTAGCGATGAATCGAGATCCTTTATGATGCATTGCTTGCTTCCTTCAGCCATTGCATGAGTTGTGAATCTTTTGGTACGGTTCCCACGCTCTTGACAACACCGTTAATGATCAACCCGGGAGTGGCCATGATTCCGTATGAAATAATCTCCCTGATGTCTGTGACTTTGACGAGATCGAAATCGAGACCATTCTCAGTCTTCAATTCCAGCAATCGCTGATGGAGAACCTTGCATTTCGTGCATCCCGCCCCGAGCACTTTGACCGTTATCATCATAGCACCGTCGGTTGGTGTCACATAATAGCGTTGAAGAGATAACCCACAAGCAGGATTCCCGTGGCCACGACCCCCACGAAGATGAAGATGAGCGGCAGCTTCAGGACTTTCCTGAGAATGATTGTTTCCGGGAGCGACAGGCCGATCACCGACATCATGAAGGCGAGGGTCGTACCGAGTGAAGCGCCCTTCTCGAGCAGCGCATGGACGATCGGAATAATGCCGGCAGCGTTGGAGTAGAGCGGCACGCCGATCAACACCGACACGGGCACGGCCCACCAGGCGGATTTGCCCATGAGGCCCGCCATGAAATTCTCCGGCACGTAGCCGTGGATGCCTGCTCCCACAGCTATGCCCACGAGAACGTAGAGCCAGACTTTCGATACAATCTCCCGCACCTGTGTGAAGCCAAATTCCACCCTGTCGTCGAGGGTGAGCTGCTCCTCCTGCATATTCAGTGGCTGCGACCGGATGGTGTACACCCAGTCTTCGACATACCGCTCCACCTTGAGTTTGTTGATGACATACCCGGCCAGGATGGCAATACTCAGTCCCGTACTGACGTACAGAAGCGTGACCTTCCAGCCAAACAAACCGAACAGCAGGACGATGGCAATTTCGTTGATCATCGGCGCGGCGATCAGGAAGGAAAACGTAACGCCGAGGGGAATCCCCGCTTCAACAAACCCGATGAAGAGCGGGACCGCCGAACAGGAACAGAAGGGTGTCACGATACCGAGCGTGCTCGCAAGAACATTGCCCAGGAGGAGGGGTTTGTTCTCCAGAATCCTCCGGGTTTTCTCGGGTGAGAAGTACGAACGTACAATGCCCACGCCGAACACAACGATTGTGAGCAGGAGCAAGACCTTCGGCGCCTCGTACAGGAAGAAATGGAGTGCGGAAGTCAGACGTGTGCCAGGCTCCAGCTTCAGGATTCCGTACACCAGTCCGTCAACCGCCGGGAGAAGGAACACGTAGACAACCAGCCAGACCGCCAGTAGAAGTGCCGCCAGCCGGAGAGGTTTGAGTTTCACGATGTTGTCCGCACTGTTTGCCCCGAAATCAACTCCTTGATTGCCTCGACTGTCGGGACTCGTCCCCAGGACACCACCTTCTCATCGATCACCAAGCCGGGTGTCCGGAGGATGCCGTAGGCAGCGATCTGCATGATATCTTCCACTTTTTCCACCGTTGCATGGATACCGAGGGACGCGACTGCTTCCTGCGTGCGTTTTTCAAGGGTTTTGCAGTTCATACAGCCGGGGCCGAGAACTTTGATTGTCATGATGGTTTTCTCCGGAGTACTATGCTTCTTCCAGCGCTTCCACGCGCTTTTCGGTTTCCTGGCGTGCGATGCCTACGGCTATATCGAGAATCCTGAAGACTCGGTCATCGGTGACCTTGAAGTTCACGCGCAGCCCGTCTTTCCACGAGACAAGTACGCCGGCTTGCACCAGAATTTTCAGATGGCGGGAGAGATTGGACTGTTCCAGTTCCAGAGCGGGAGCAAGTTCGCAGTTGCACCGCACGTCCCGGCGAATGAATTCCAGAATTCTGATCCTGTTCGGGTGGGCCAGAGCGGCCAGGATCCCGGCTTTGAGGTCAGCAGATGTTTTCTTCACGGGGTCTTGGTACCGGATAGTGAGGGTTGAGTTATATGAGCATATAGTCATATATCGTGCCACGGATTTTCACCACGATGGCCCCTTTTTGCGCACATGCCTCCCACGAAAATCTCACTTTTTGGAAGGAATATTCCAGAAATGAGAAGCCGGAGGTTCGCGATCCGGGAACCTTCACGCAACTGACCGGATTGAGTAACCCTACATGGCGGATTTAATGGGTGACCGGCGGGAGAACGCTCAAACATGCCAGAGCTTCGATACCTGGTGAAACGGAGGTTAGGAACCCCGGGTCAGCCCGACGAAAAAGCACGGCGCGGGTTCGTTTCCGTCAGCAGGGAGTACTCTGCCTCGGTGAAACCTTCCACGAGAAACTTCCCCCGGAACCCTGTCAGAAGATGCTCAAAGGGCCTGCGCGAGCCGTCGGCGGTGAACGCGTTCCCGTCGTGCGAGAGAAGGACGCGATCGAGCAGCTCTTCCGCCTTCATAAGGGTGAGCGTCGCGAGGATGGCCGCATCACGTTCCGGATGTATGCCGTCAAGCGAAATCCAGGCTCCCTTGCGCGCGGCATCAACCAGATGCTGTTGATCCTGGACGAGGTGCGCATGTACCCAGACCCAGGCACCCGGGTGAACTCCCTCCACCTCCAGGATTTCAAGGATCTCATGCGCGGCCGGAGGATTGTTACCCGTGTGCGTCTGGATAAGCAGGCCTGTCCTCAGGTGGGTCCGGGCCGCTGCAGTCAACAGCGTGCGGTCGATACGGGAGAGCCCGTTGTTGTCAACACCCGTCTTAATGAACCCCGGCCGGATTCCCGTCCCGTCAATCCCCTCTTCCCACTCCGCCACCCATGCGTCGGCGACTTCATCCACGCCGAGCAGATCGATCCCATCGGGGAGGTAGCGCCCGCCCGCAGCTCCGTAGTAGCCGGTGTTGGTGAGGATGACCATCCCGGACTCATGGGAGATCCGCCGGAGCAGGTCCGCCCGGCGGCCGATCCAGGCGGAGGTGCAGTCCGCGATCGCCACGCAACCGAGCGACCGCAGATCGCGCAGGTACGGAACGACGGCGGCAATCAGCCGGTCCTCATCGTAGGTGACGTGGCCGGAGCGTTGCCTGCCGAATACGGACATGATATGTTCGTGCGGCAGGAAGAGCCCGGGCAACGGAAGTTCGACCGGTCCGGCCACGGACATGATTTCGGGCATGCCTATCCTGTCAATTCACTTCAGTTGCGTGAAGGCCACGCTCGGTGGAGGGGCAATCCTAACATCCTGCCATGGAGGGGATTCTGACGGGGAACATGTATCGCAAGTCAATTTGCCGCCGATGGCTTTCCTCCCTTCGCCCCAGTACGCACATCACTTCCATTGTTCTGCAACCCGCAGCAGGAATTGCCGGCTATCCTGAGCCGTCTGCTCGCTTGTATCTTCCAACAAAATGCTGATTCCTGGTTTTTCCTCAACGGCGAATCTCATCACCAGATCGTGCCGCAGTTTTCCCAGGCCCGCACTTACACTTCTGAACTGGCCGTTTTCGACAAGAAATCCTTCGCATGAATGACCGCAATCCGGTCACCGAAGAGTTCGAGCGATTCGCCGATGACCCGCTCCTGCGCGTGATGATTTTCAAGTGAAAGCAAATTCACCGGATCGAAGACGACCTGCAGGTTATTCGACGCGACGGTATCCAGCATCCGCCTCATTTTCTGCGGCGTCGAAACGACGTGCGATGTGACCGCCTCGATCCCGACGATGACGCCGAAGTGTTCAGCCTCCGCGACAAGCTCTGCGATGCTCTCCAGCGATTGTTGAAAAGCGGACTCGCCGTGGTTCTCGGGATGAGGCGAATAGTCCGCGTTGACCGAGCCGGTTTCGAGCGCGACGAGTCCGTTGCCGAAATCGCGGGCGTAGCGCAGGTGTTCCTTGAAAAGTCCGAGCAGCGATTGTCGCGTCGCGGGATCGGGGTGAATCGGATTCACGTAGCAGCCGAGCACCGCGATCTGGACGCCATGTTTTTGAAACGCCGCTCCGATTTCAAACGCGAGACCGGGATTCAAAATGCCGGGTTTCATATTGAGTCCGGCGATGGCCTTGCCGGGTGCGAGCTGCGCGCAGACCAGCTGCTTCGCCGCGATTTTCGCAGCGAGTTCGCCGGCAGGCAGGCACCCGAAATCGTGAGCACGAACGCCGATACGGATGGGGAGAGAGGAACTCAAGTCGCCGCCTCGGTCTTTCTTATACGGGACCTGTTCCTGCAAGATGTATTCACTCAACATCAGCAGTGTCAGCCCCTGACCGTACAGCGTCGGATAGCGGGTCAGTTTGCCATAGGCATCAATCGTCGGCATGATCGGCGTGCCTCCCGACACGCCTTCCACTGCGCCTTCGGAATTGATTTTTGCGATCACCCCCTCCATGGCTTTCAGGGCGCTTGGCAGAGTCTCGGGCTCGAGCATCCGGAGACGTACCGCTTTCATGATCCCTGCTGCAATGCCCGCGCTGCCGGATGTCTCCTGATAGAAATCAGGCCTGTCCATAACGGTGTGCCAGAGACCATTTTCCGCCTGGTATGTTAAGAGACCCTCCACCAGTTTCTTATATCTGATATGGATTTCGTCCGGTACTTCCGCCAGATCACGTATCGTCTCGATGAGGATTGGAGCTCCAATCACCACCCACGAATTCCCTCTTGTCCAGAGGGCACCCGACATATGATGGACTCCCACACAATGATATCCATGATACAGAATCCCGGTTTTCTCATCCTGCAGAAGTTGCATGTGCGAAAGCAATTGCTTGACAACTTGTTCGGCTATCCTGGCATTTTCCGTGAGTTTGGCCGTGCGTGACAAAAAGACCAATGCCATATACACTGTATCCGCCCACACCTCGTCCGAAACAGACGCGCCGTGAAAGAACACACCATCCCTGGATCTCCCGGCATTTGCCATTACCCAGTCCGCGTACTCAACCGCTGTTTCCCGGTAGTACGGCTCTTTGGTTCTCACATACATGTCCGGATAGATGGCAAGCGGTGTCAGGTAGTTGACATGGTCTTTTTTGGCACACTGATGCTTGTTCCTGGCAATCCAATTCACCATGTATTCCAGTACTTCGGGATTCCGGGTCTTTTCATAGTAGTCGGAAATTGCCGTCATGCCTACTCCCGCATTCCAATCCCAATCGTCAATATCCATACCCCAACTGGCAGGGTCATGGTCCACCGCATTTGCAGTCTCCCGTATCAATCCTGCGTTCCCTCTCTTCATGTATTGATAAACCCTGCTTGCCTTTTCTTGCGCCAATGAAAGATTCATTGTGTCTACTTCCTTTCCATCTGTCTCATGGTTTCGATTTGCGTACATGTGTTTTCACCGTTCGCAGCCCGCCTGCCCTCTTGAAAACGCCTCCTCAAACAAAATAACGAATTCCAATGGAATTGTGAAGGGACGGGTTCCGTGGAGCTCCCTGCGCTTACTTCTTGACCTCGTAACTGTAGAGGTGCGACCCGCTGGCAAAATAGATGCGCCCGTCGAGGTAATCGCCACCGGCATCGATGGGAACCGGCGATTGGGCGAGCATGGTCAGTGCGTACGTCGTCGGTTCAACGCGGGCGATCCCTTTGAGGAAGAGGACGTATATCTCCCCTTCCAATCCGCGAACGAAGATCCGCGGACCCTGCTGGCCGGTCGTCAGTCCGAGATCGGCGGCAAGGTCCCGTTCATAGACGACAGCCCGTTTCGCGGCGTCGAACACGAAGAACTTTTTCCGGTCGGCGATGCCGTAGACCAGGCCTTTCGGTCCCATGCACATGTCGGAATACTCCTGAGCCCCCGGAAACACGACCTGATGCCAGTCCAGCTTCTTGGAGGCCATGTCCATGATGTAGAGTTCGGCTTCCTTCGCCTTCTTCTCGCCGCCCGTGCCCGGACTCGTGGTGGTGCCGCCCAGGAGTTTCCCCTCCGGCAAGGAGACCAGGCTGATCGTCGAATGCTGGGGAATGATGTCGGTGTGGGTCAGCAGGACCCGCGACCGCTTCTCCCGGTCCCAGAAGAGCAGGCCGCCACCCGTGTAGCCGTAGTCGGGAGTGCCGCCCATGATGACCGTCTTGCCGTCGGGATGCATGAGCAACCGGTGAGGACGGTAGATCGTCGGGGCGCAGTCGGTCAGGAAGAGGGGGTTGCAGTCCGTTTTGTCTTTTACCGTACGTACCCATGGTCTGGAGGGATCCCATTCCAGGAGGAACCCATTGGTGTACCCGCCGACAAAGAACGAATTCCCCTGCCGCCCCACGGTGTTGAACTGCAGATAGGCTTCGCGGTTCGTCCATTCATCCTTCGTGGGGGAATAGCTGAAGAAGCGCATCGGGAAAGCCGTGCCGCCGCAGATCGATCCGTCCGGTGCAGCCGCGACTCCCATGATGTGGGCTCCCTCGCTGGTGTATTCAAAGCGGAGCTCTTTGACGGAATTCGTTCTGGGATCCTCGATGACGAGCCGGCGTTCGATCAGGTCGCACTCCCTGATCTTCTTGCCGTCGGGAAAATCGACATGAAACAGCGCCTGGCTGCTGGTGATGATAGGCTTTGGCCGGATCGAATCGTGGTTGCCGATCACCCTGCCGCTCCCCTTGTGGAATTCATACCACTTCTCCGCATCGCTCCGGAGAGACTGGCCGTAGACCTTTCCATCGAGGTCGCGATAGAGATAGGCGCTGCCCGTCTTGCGATCGCTATCCGCGAGCATCGGTTTCGCCTGGCCGGTCGCGGGGTCGAAGGCGACGATCTGGCTGGCCGTATTGCCGAGACCGAAATAGATCCAACCGGCGTCGTCTGCGGCGACGAACCGCTGATACTGGGGCCAGTTCTGCGCGTACACGTGGCCGTAGTCCTTGAATTCCCGGGTCCTGGGGTTGAACGAGACCACGCCGCTCCTGGGGTAGCTGACCGACCAGATGACGCCGTTGTCGTCCTCGGTCATCCCCATGGTCATCTGCGGTTCCGTTTGGCGGAAAAAAGTGAAGGCCCGCACGACCGGGTCGAATTCCACGAAGAAACTGTTGAAGTGCGAATAGAACTTGTTGCCGCTCGAAAGGATCGAGGCGTAGGGGCAGTCGCCTCCGGGAGGAAAGGGAACCGGGAACTCCTCGCTCTTGCCGGTTTCGGCGTCGATGAGCAGGAGGGCATAGCCGCCCCGGTGGTCGAAAAGCCAGACAAGCACGACGTCGCGGCCGTTGCCGTCAACGGTGGCGACGGTGCCGCGGTGGTTGCTGACCGGTGTGGCGACTCCGTGATGGAAGAAGCCGTTGCCGAGATCCTCGGTGGCGGCGGGCAGGCTCCCGGCGGCCAGCATGCATCATTATGAACGCAGATACAGTGATGGTGGATCTCATCGCTCGAGCCTCATTTGTCCGCTGTCCGCTTTAGAACTTCGTCCGCGTACAAATAGCGATTCAAAGTAGAGAGTTCAAATTGAAATCGCCACTCTGTTCTGCCCGATTCGACAGAGCAATTCCCTGGCCCCCATCTGCTGGGCAAAAAACCTTGCCAAGAATGCGACTACTTGATTTTCCAGAAATCCAGCCCGCCATCGTCCAGCTGGAGTTCCGCTTCGGAAGGTTCAACCTCCTGAAGCATTTGATCGCGCTGGTAGAGTTGGCCGGGGCCGTTCCGGCCATAGAAAACCCCCACTTGAGTCTTGTCAAAATCGGAGTAAGCCGTTTCTACCTCGTTATCGACCGGCTCCATGCGGACCACAGTGTCGCCCTTCCATGTGGCTCGATACCGCCATTGCCTGAACCCCGGGTTGCCGACCACGATATCTTCCGTCCTGATCGGCAGAGGGTAGGCCACTTCGATCCGATCTCCGGCGCGAAGCTGTCCCAGTTCGAGATAATTCCCGAACGACGGCGCGGCGTTTGGCAAATCCGCGCCGTTCACACGGACACTCATCTCGGCAGCACTGGTGAACTCGGGGATGCGGACTCTCACCCCGCTGTCCCCTTTCAGGGCGATTCGCAGAAGGCCGCGGTAGGGCTGTTCGCAGCGAATCTCCGCCTGGGGCAGTTTCTTGTCAATATGCATATTGACAGACAGGGTTCCGGCCTCGAACCGTGCGGCGTTCTTCCACAAAATGAAAAGTCCATGCAGGCCGGAGCCCCCGCAGCAGTTCTGGAGAGCCCGCACCTTGTTCTTCAGCTCCGGGCCGCCCCAGTGTGCGTTCAGTGTTTCGCGGCAGGCCAGGATATGATTCGGCGAGCTCCATCCGGCCCAGGCGCCCAGGATGCGTCGGCCGATGTCGCGGTAGGTGAACTGCGCCGTGTCCGGGCGGGCGGTGTCGGACTCCAACCAGGAGGCGTCCCGAACCTGACTCTCCACATAATGGTTCCGCGCCAGACGCTCCATGTCGCCCCAATACTCAGGATGTCCATGATTGGCGAGAGTGACACCGACGCCCGCGAAATCCATCAGGGCGCATGTCTCGCAGGCAATAATGTCGCCCTTTCGTCCGATGACCTCGGGCAGGAAGCCGAAGCTCGTGCCGGTCGTCTTGACGTACCGATAGAGGGCGTCGATACGGCTGTAGAGGACGGGGTCTCCGGTTGTCAAAGCATAGTCGGCGGCCCCGACCATCGACCTCAGGTTGCCGTGCATGTGACCCGACGGGCCAAAGGTGTTGTCCGGAGTGAACGTGCGGCCGTGGACGATCGAGCGGTCGACAAGAATCCGGGCCGCCTCCAAACCCGCTTCGCATCCGAGCAAGCGCGCCGCGACCATGAGACTCTTGATCGCGAAACCATTCCCAGGAAAGCGGCCGGAGCGCAGCCCGTTCAACATCCCCCCGGCCATCTTCTGTGCCGCCTGCCGCAGGATGTCATCGCCGCTGTCGACGGCGGCCGTGACCAGTGCATAAAGGGTTAGAGAGGCGTCTCCCCAATCCGCGATCGGCTTGCTGTAAGAGGTCGCGGGGCGATGGAGGAGTGCGTCGGAGGGGTCGATCAAAGATAGGACCTTACGCTGCCAGACTTTTTCGGTGGCGGCTTCCCGGCCGGCCATCCGGCGGAGCATGACGGCGCCCTGCCATTGCCGGGTCATCACGTCGCCGAAATCCGGCCAGTCGTGGGCGGCTTCAGAGGGCTGAGTCCAAAACACGTTGAAATACGGAAGTCCATCCGCATCAACAAGACGTTCAAGGTAGTTGAGGGAGTTTGCGGCATAGCTCTCGAGAGTAAAAGAGGCCGGCCTGGCCGCGAGTTTTCCCCCGCTCTCCTGTGGCTTTTGGCGAGAGTTGTCTTTAGACCAGAGCGGCGCCACGGCGCCGGAAATGACAACTGATGAAGCGCCCTTGATGAAATCGCGTCTCGAAAGGTCCATGGTTTGGCTCTCCGAATCCGCCACAGTTTTAGGTGTCCCTCTTCAAAACTCCACCCGCAGACAAAGTAGCGAATTCCAACTGAAAACCGCTACTTCGTTCTGCGTCAATACAGCAGAGATACAGTCTCCGCCCTGTGTATTCCGAGTTTATGTCACCGACACGCGAGCGTGTGGCTCATCCCGCGATTCTGGAACGGGAGGGCTTTGACGGAGGGATATCACAACAAAGGCAGCGGTTGTATGATACCGACGCCGTATTAGCCAGTTGGCGAAAAATGGCGGGGTCTGGCCTCATTGTCCCTTCAGAACCAGATATTTCGGTTGCTTTTCGGGGATCTCCGCCCTCCATAATCAGGCATTCTATTTGCGCATTTCCATCAGGCATCAAATGCGGCGGCACTCATAGGTGGCACGTTCGGAGAATGAACAATGCCCAAGAAACCGAAGTCGGGAAAGAACCTCGACAAGAAGACATACAACAAGGCTCTCGCGAAGCTCCAGGCTGAACTTGTGAATCTTCAAGGCTGGATCGTGGAGAAGGGGCTGCGGGTTGTGGTGATCTTTGAAGGGCGCGATGCTGCGGGCAAAGGGGGAGTGATAAAGCGGATTACCCAGAGGATGAATCCGCGCGTGTGCCGGATCGTCGCACTGGGAACACCCACTGAAAAGGAAAAGACCCAGTGGTACTTCGAGAGATACATAGCGAACCTCCCGAGCGCCGGGGAAATGGTTCTGTATGACCGCAGCTGGTATAATAGAGCGGGCGTAGAAAGGGTGATGGGGTTCTGCACGGAAGCGCAATATGCCGAATTTCTCCGTACGTGTCCCGAATTCGAACGCATGCTTGTGCGCGATGGCATCATTTTGATAAAGTATTGGTTTTCCGTCAGCGACGAGGAACAGGAACGGCGATTCCGTGGGCGCATTGAAGATCCAACGAAGCGCTGGAAACTCAGTCCGATGGATCTGGAATCGCGTGCACGCTGGGTTGAATACTCAAAAGCAAAGGATGAGATGTTCGCTCACACCGACATCAAGCAGTGCCCCTGGTATGTTGTGGACGCCAATGACAAGAAGCGCGCGCGACTCAATTGCATTCAGCATTTGTTGAAACTCATTCCTCACGAGGACATCACACCCAAGGCGCCGACTCTGCTTCCACGACAAAAAGCGATGGGGTATGTTCGTCCACCGATGACAGAGCAGACCTTTGTACCGGAGATATTCTAGGGCGGGTGGCGCTTTCCCGCTCATCTTCACCATTCCCGGTTCTCAGTCAACGATGTTGACTTCGGCCACGGAATACCCCCCTCCTGTGGGATGATCCATGCTGGAGCGCTGTCCGGGCGGATTTCTCCATCTGCGTGATCTGGTGCTGACGATATCATTCGTGGTTGATCTTCCGATGCATTGGTCTTCGTTGTGCTGTCTTTTCGATGCATTCTTCACTTGCATCCGACCTCCTCAGCGCCTATCTTACGGGTGATTGAAAAATGCCTTCGTCCGATTCTGATTCGGGGACCTCTCTTGGGAGCGATCATCAACAGCGTAGACGATCCGCCCGAGGTTCTCCAAATGTAAGCGGACCCTGAACAGTCAGGGCGACTTCATTTCCACAGATCTCAGCCCGCGGTCGGAGAAGCGCCGCTGACGCCGATCACCCCCCTGCCGGGAGGGAAGAAGGTCCTTTACCCGAAGCGGCCCGTCTCCCCGTCTGATACATCCTTGTTCGAAGGCAATCAGACCCGAGACCCGAATCTCCCACATCCTCATCAGAGAGCCATGAAGAATCCACATTCGCTTTCAACGGCCATGTTCCTCCTGCTTTTCGCCTGGTCTTCACTCCCAGGCCAGACACCCGGAATCCCGCGGGAGCCGGCGGTCTCTCGGCGTCCCGATCTTTCCCGGGACACAACGCTCTATACGATGGGCTACAGTCATCTGGACACGCAGTGGCGATGGGATTACGCGACAACGATCCGGAAATACATCCGCTCGACGATGCTAGGACAACTTCCGCCTCTTCGAGAAATACCCGGGCTACACATTCAACTTCTCCGGGGCAAACCGGTACATGATGATGAAGGAATACTACCCCGCCGACTTCCTCCGCGTCAAAGAGTACGTCGCGGCCGGACGGTGGTTCCCTGCCGGCTCTTCGCTGGAGGAAGCCGACGCCCTGATCCCCTCGCCCGAATCACTCATTCGCAACATCTTCTATGGAAACAGGTTCTTCCGGAAGGAGTTCGGCAAATCCAGCAATGAATACATGGTCCCCGATTGCTTCGGCTTCCCCGCGTCCATGCCTTCGATCTTCGTCCATTCCGGACTCAAAGGATTCTCCACGCAGAAGCTCACCTGGGGCTCCGCCGTCGGCATTCCGTTCAACTTCGGCCTCTGGGTGGGGACGGACGGGTCATCGGTGATCGCGGCGCTCAACCCCGGGGAATATGTAGCGACGGTGAAGGAGAATCTTAGCAGCAGTCCAACGTGGCTCCGCCGCATCGCCGAAAACGGGAGGCAGTCAGGCGTTGTTGCCGACTTCATGTACTACGGCACCGGCGACATCGGCGGCTCCCCTGCCGAGGAGTCGGTGCAATGGGTTGAGAAGAGCATCGTGGGCCCCGGCCCGATCCATGTCCTGTCGGCTCCCGCCTCTCGTTTCTTCGACGACCTCACGGCGGACAAGCAATCGCGCCTCCCCCGGTACCGCGGAGAGTTCCTGCTGACAAACCACTCCGCGGGTTCTCTGACATCACAATCCTACATGAAACGCTGGAACAGGAAGAACGAACTGCTCGCACGTTCCGCTGAAGCTTCATCGGTTGTCGCGGACTGGCTGGGCGGCACTCCCTATCCGCGTGAGAAGCTCCGCGAGGCGTGGCGGCTCGTCATCGGAGCGCAGTTCCACGACATCCTTGCAGGCACCTGCACACCGCGCGGCGAACGAATTCTCCTGGAACGACGAAGTCCTTGCGCTCAAACAGTTTGCCGACGGAGCTGCCGACGCGATCGGGACCGTCGCACGAGGAATGAACACGGAAACGACCGGAATCCCTCTGGTTGTTTTCAACTCCCTCTCGATCGATCGGGAGGAAGTCGTCGAGGCAACGCTCAACATCCCCGCCGGCTCGCCCCCCGAAGTGCGCGTCTTCGGCCCGGATGGAAAAGAGGTCGCCTCGCAGACCATCGCCCGGAGTGGCGCGAGGCGCACCGTTTTGTTTGCCGCCCGGGTCCCTTCTCTCGGGTTCAGCGTCTACGACGTCCGCCCGTCCACCACCGGTTGCAGCATCCGGACCGGCCTCATGGCCTCTCCCGGAACGATCGAGAACGGACGCTACAGAGTGACGCTGAACGCGGCCGGGGATGTCTCTTCGATCTTCGACAAGCAACTCGGCAAAGAGACTGCTCGCCGCTCCTCACCGTCTGGAATTCCTCTATGAACGCCCGCTCGAGTGGCCGGCGTGGAACATGGACTGGGAGGACAGGCAGAAGCCCCCCGTCGGGTTCGTCGACGGGACCCCGGCAGTGCGCGTTGTCGAACAGGGCCCGGTCAGGGTCAGCCTGGAGATCGACCGGGAATCCAAAGGCTCCAGGTTCATTCAGCGCATCCGGCTCGCCGCCGGCGAAACAGGGGAGAGAGTCGAATTCAGCACGCAGATCCACTGGTTCACCTCCATGAGCTCCCTGAAGGCCGCGTTTCCTTTGACAGCCGCGAACGGAGTCGCAACATACAACACCGGCGCCGGCACAATCGAACGGGGGAACAACGACCCGAAGAAGTTCGAGGTCCCTTCCCACCAGTGGTTCGATCTCACCGATCGGAGCGGGAGCTACGGCGTTTCGATCCTTGAGGATTCGAAATTCGGTTCCGACAAGCCTGCGGACAACATTCTGCGCCTGACACTCCTCTATACGCCCGGTGTGCGCGGCGGGTACAGAGATCAGGCTTCCCAGGACTTCGGCATCCATGAGATGCTCTATGCCATCGCCGGACATCGCGGTGACTGGCGTACGGGAGCCACGCAGTGGCAGGCGGCGAGGTTGAACGAGCCGCTGATCCCGTTCCAGGCAACCCGCCACAAAGGGTCTCTCGGAAAATCCTTCTCGTTCCTCCGCACCAGCAGTCCGGCCGTCACCGTCGTCGCACTCAAGAAGGCAGAGGATGAAGACAAGATCATTGTGCGGCTTCTGGAGACAACCGGAAAACCCGCACGCAACATTCGCGTCTCGTTCGCCGCAGCCATCGGCAATGCAACGGAAGTAAACGGACAGGAGCAACCGATCGGGTCTGCGACGGTCGAGGGGGGATCGCTCGTCTGCGACCTCGTGCCTTATCAGCTCCGGGCATTTGCCCTCTCCCTGAAAGCACCGGACCGGAAGCTCCCGCCACCGGCATCGCAGCCGATCCTCCTCCCGTACACTGCGGACGTGATCAGCGGGAAGTCACAGAAAGGCGACGGGCAATTCGGCAATTCCGGAGCCTCCCTCCCCGCGGAAATGCTGCCCGACTCGATCGTGAGCGGAGGAATTCTGTTCACACTCGGCCCGAAGGGATCCGGCATGGCGAACGCCGTTGCCTGCCAGGGGCAACCACTCACCATCCCCGCCGGCAATTTCAACCGGCTCTACCTCCTGGCCGCCTCCTCGGCCGGCGAGGAGAAAGCAGTGTTCGCCGTTGACGGGAAACCGGTCACTGTCTCTGTCGGCGGCTGGACAGGCTTCGTCGGCCAATGGGACAACCGGATCTGGGACGGCTTTGTCCCGAAGGAGAGCGACTACACCTGGGACGCAATCCTCTATGAGGGATTGACGCCGGGATACGTGAGAAGGGGCACCGTCGCCTATCACACAACACACCGGCACCTCTCGTCCGGTGAAGACGATCCCTACGCTTATGGCTATCTCTACAAGGTCACGGTTGAGCTTCCACGCGGAGCGAAGACCCTCACGCTCCCGAACGCTCCCAATATCATGATCCTCGCGGCAACTGCGGCATTGAACGACAACGACGCGTCGACTCCTGCGACCGCCCTCCATGATACGCTGAATATGCCGCCGGACCACTACGCCAGGTTCCAGTTGACGCCGAAGCCACGATTCTCACCCGAAACCTGTATTGTGGACAGCGGCACCGCCATCAGCATCTCCACGAGAGACGCAAAGGCTGACATCTACTATACGCTCGATGGGACCGCCCCCACGCAGAATTCCACCCGGTACACCGGTCCGATCCGGCTCGACCGTACGTCCACGCTCAGTGCTGTCGCGATCGCCCCGGGGAAGAACCTCAGCGTGCCATCAACGGCAAAGTTCTACAGAGCCTACCGGATCGCCGGCGCTTCGTACCTTTCCCAATACTCGCCGAAATACCCCGGCGGCGGAGACAGCACCCTCATTGACGGGAAACGAGGAACAACGTCGTACGCCAACCCTTCATGGCAGGGGTTTGAGGGAGAGGACTGCTCCGTCGTCCTTGACCTCGGCCAGGTCCGGACAGTCCGTTCGGTGACGGTCGGCTGCCTGAGCGATATGGGAAGCTGGGTATTCTTTCCCGCATCGATCTCGGTGGCCTTCTCGCAGGACGGAAAAAACTTCGGCAAAGAGGTGACGCGCGAGCTCGGGATCCCATCGTCGATCGAGGATAGCGGAGTGCGGGACATTGCGGTCGAGGTTGGAGGGGTCGAGGGGAGATATGTACGCGTGACGGCCCGGAATATCGGGCGCTGTCCCTCCTGGCACCCCGGTGCCGGCGGGAAAGCATGGATCTTCACCGATGAAATACTCGTGGAGTAGAGAAAGGAGGCGTGCGCGACGTTCTGCGTGAGGGAGTGCAGATGGAATCAGATAGCAGGTGCGCTCTCACGTCTGGCGCGGGAGGCCCCCCTTTTGGGCGATCTCCTCCGCTGGCCCTCCTACCGTGGGCACCGGTCTGAGGTAGCAACGCGCCACCCGGGCAGAAAGTTCGATACCACTTCTCTATTATAAATGCAGTTCCGACTATCACGTTTGCCACGCCCTATATATGCTGGGAGCAAATGAAAAGAAGAAAGCCTCCACATCCAGCAGACGAAGAGGCTCTGCAAAGGACAAAAACCGAACGTGCCATTGGTTGGCGGAGCAGACCATTGGGCTCAAGAAAATCGAGTAAAAGTGCAGAGCGGCCTCTTGACAAAGTCGATGGAAGATAGTATCTTGCACCCCAGTTGGTTGGCACAGCCAACCAATCCTTCCGCCGGTCGCTCGATTCGAAAACGGGTGTGAATGAAGCCCCTGTGAAAAGCTAACTGCGTGCAGAGCTTCTTCCCATCCCGTGTTACAATGCAATGACATCACTCGGTCGGACGTTGCACAGGAATCGGCCATATCCAGAGCAAGGCATCATGGACCTCTAACGAATCATGTGTATTGACGGGCTTCGGCCAGTTTGGACGGTGACCGAACATCTTCCGTGATCGTTCGAACCACACATTGCTTGAGGAGGTAAGTATGTCCCTTAGAATGCTACGATGTTTCCTCGTGGTCCTTCTTGTCTTCCCACTGATCTCCACAGCAAGAGCATTTGCCGCCAACGGCATCGTTGAGGGAGTTGTTCGCGATGCTCAGACGGGCGATCCTTTGCCCGGGGCAAACGTCGCATTGCTGTAAGACAAGCCTCGGGGCATCCACCGATATCAACGGCAAATATCCTCATCCGGGACGTGCCGCCGCAGATCCTATACGCTGCGGGCCACGTATATTGGCTACATGGAGAAACAAGTGACAATTGAGGTGAAGGATGGGGGGACGATCAAGCACGACTTCAAACTGACTGCTGTCGGAGTGGAAGGAGAGGAAGTCGTTGTTACAGCGCAGGCGGCCGGGCAGAAGGAGGCGATCAACCGGCAGCTGTCCTCGATGCCGATTGTGAACATCGTCTCGCGTGCCCGCATTCAGGAACTTCCCGATGCCAACGCCGCCGAATCGGTGAGCCGTCTCCCGGGTGTGTCCTTGATCAGGACGGGCGGTGAAGGATCCAAGGTCGTCATCCGCGGTCTTTCGCCCCAGTACAATCAGGTCACCGTTGATGGCGTGGAGCTGCCGAGCAACGTCACCTCCCAGAACGTCATCACCGGTGGAGGAGGCGCGCTGGAATCGACCGGAAATTCCATCGGCGACCGTGGTGCGGATCTGAGCATGATCTCCTCGAGCATGCTGAACGGAATCGAAGTGACGAAAGCCATCACGCCCGATATGGACGCCACACTTCTCGGCGGCGTGGTCAATTTCGGGCTGCGCAAGGCGCAGAAGACGCAGACGGAGATAGGGGCGAGAAGGCCGCGAGGCGTCGTGGATACCCATGGCCGAGCTGAGATTGCAGGGAGGCTACACCAAGTTGAAGCAAAGCTACGACAACTATCGCATGGTCGGTTCGCTGGAGAAGCGCTTCTTTGAGGATCAGAGCCTTGGCATATTCATTCAGGGGTCGGATGAGAAGACGCAATCTGAGCTCCAATAATCTGGACGCAAGCTACACGCTCTACGACAAGAGCCATGGCGATGAGGGATTGCCCGAGATCACGGGCATGACCGTCAACGACGCCTTTAGAAAGCGTCAGCGGTACGGCGGCACGGTGGTGGTCGATTACCAGTATGAGCAGGGAGAGATCGGGTTCCTGAACTTCGGGAGCTTGCAGACGACACAGGAGATCACGCGGGGCGAGAATCTCTATCCCAGAGTCGAATGAATTGTACTATTATGCGAACGAATCCAACAACGAGCTCAGCGTCCTGAGCAACCTTCTTTCCGTCAAGCACGACTTTTCTTTCTTCCGGGTCGATCTGAAGCTCTCGCACAGCTATTCTGAAAGCACCAGCCCGGAGGACATGTTCTTCAACTTCCGGCAGACACCGGCCGGCCTTGCCAATCTGGGGGACTACACAAAGATTGATCCGAAGACCCTTGACTCGAAGGTCGTTCATGACCAGACAATAGCGGGGCAGATGAGCCTCAACACCAGCGGATCGATCTTCGAATGAGCGGACGCTCCAGGGCTTCCTGGATCTGAGCAAAGACATTGCCCTCTCCACGGATCTCTCCCTCCGCATCAAGGTCGGCGGCATGTACCAGCACCGGACCCGTGAATATGACTACAACACCGCCGGGGGAGCGCAGTATTATTCCGGTGGAGGTAACGTCCTCAATGCCTGGCGGACAGCGTATCCCTGGCTCATCATGAGCCAGGCCGGGTACGGGCTCGGGCTCATCAATTTCACCAACGATAGCTACGCATACGGCGATTTCCTCAATGGCGACTACACACTCGCCTATCCCATGAATGTCAATCTGATGTGGGCCCTCCTGCCAATCGCCAAGGCGACTTCATCACTGGAAGGTTACCAGGTGAACAAACTCGGGTCCCTGATCAATGATTACAATGGCTATGAAGACAAGAGTGCGGTCTATGCCATGGTTACTCTGGATTTCGGCCCGACCATCTCCGTGCTTCCCGGATTCCGCTATCAGAACCTCACTACCGAGTATACGGCCCCCCGGGGATTGGTGGTGCCCCAGGGCTTCCAGGGGAGGACACAACCGTTAGCCATTCCCATGGATTTTTCCTCCCGATGGTGCATGCGCGCTACCGGCCGTTCGAGTGGATGCAGGTCCATTTTGCCTACACCCAGACGCTCAACTACCCGGACTACAGCACGCTCACGCCCCGCTATCTGATCTCCCAGAGCACCATCGACTACAACAACCATGCGATCAAGCCGGCCGTTTCGGAGAACCTGGACCTGGTCGTCTCCGTCCTGAACAACGAGATCGGCCTTCTCTCCGTGTCCGGCTTCAAGAAGAAGATCAAAGACCTGGTGTTTTTCACCCACACCTTCGAGACGAACTTGAGCAAATACCCGGACCTGCCACAGGGAACCTCGTCGCTCTATACGTTCAACACCTACATCAACAATCCAAGAGTCATCGATCTCTACGGCATCGAGACCGAGTGGCAGACCCATTTCTGGTACCTGCCCAAGCCTTTTGACGGGCTGGTGTTGAACGTCAACTACACGCACATCTTCTCGGAGGCGAGCTACCCGAAGACCAACGTGTACACCGAGTACGACGATGAGGGGAACTTCAACACGACGAAGGTGGACACGTTCTACACAACGCGCATGCTCAACCAGCCGAACGATGTGGCCAACGTGGCTCTTGGCTACGATCTGGGCGGGTTCAGCTTGCAAGGCTCTCGATGCTGTACCAGGACAACATCTTCAAGCGGCCTGATTTCTGGTTGCAGCAACGGGTCTTCTCCGACAAGTATGTCCGGTGGGACCTCTCGGTCAAGCAGAACCTGCCCTGGTTCGGTATGCAGGTATACTTCAACCTCAACAATATCACGGGCGAAGACGATGTCGATCTCAACGCGAAGAACCTCTATCCGGCATCCCAGCAGCGCTATGGGATGTCGGCAGATTTCGGGTTTGTCATTCACTACTAGTCAACACTCACAACAAAAGGAGGTCCACAGAGACTGCATTCGCTGTAATCGCTCCACCTAACTCACCATCCATGTACTTTTTTCAGGAGATGTACTATGAGAAAGTTATTGTATTCGCTTGCAGTGATCGGGCTGGCGGTCTTGTGCATGCCGTTGGAGACATCTGCACAGATAATGACGGTAGACACACTTACGATCGTCTGCCACACCTGCCGGGAATATCAATACCGTGATCAACGGTGATACGTTGGCAGGCGGCGTGCGTGCCCACCCCAACCGGGTCTACAAGCTGCGGCGTGGGTCGGTCTATCAGATCACCGCGCCCATGAACATCAACGGCCCGATCACCATTATCGCCAATGACTCGGCGGGTATCAGGCCGCCGGTCCTCGCACCCGCCATTCTTGTCGATAACTCCTCCGTGTAGAACTATTTCAGCTTCATCGGGAAGGGCGCGAAGGTTTTCATGCGCGACCTGTACATGCTCTCCATGCGTTCGGACCAAGCCTGGCTCGCCTGGGGGAGTCACCGCCATCAGCATTGGTGCAGACAGCGTGAAGCTGAAACTGCGCAATATGGTCTTTGACGGGTTGGGTACTGCCATCAGCCAGAGCTACTGGCTCAAGACTGATGTCCAGGACTGCAATTTCAGAAACCATATGCATACAGGTTCATGGTTCCACGGCGATCCCTTCATGGGCGGGCAGCCCGTGGCGTTGGACACGACCCTCTGGTTCAACAACACCTTCTTTGCGAACAACTCGTACACGATCAACTACCGCGGGTACACTCCGCTTGCACGGTTTGAACACAACACGATGGTGTACTCTGTCGTCAATCCCTTCCTGATCAGGCAGGCGTCGAACATCCACATCAACAACAACATCTTCTATGCGCAGCATGCCATGGGGAATCCCGACCACGTTATCAATGGCTGGTTCCTCAACTCCCCGGATACCGCATCAAGCAGCATGATCCGCATCAGAGGAAATGACAGCGTGAGCTATTGGGCAAACCTGTGGTGGGATGCGACGAACAACAAGCCTGGCATCTTCACCGGTCCTGAGGCCTTTGTTGACGCCGCACATGGTGTTACTGCCGGCATGCTGGATGCGACCAAGCGGGTCTTCGAGGCAAAGAACAACAGCTGGTTCATACCGCAGAAGCTGGTGGACTTCCAGAAGGCCTACAACGATACAACGACGTATCTATGATAGCATAAACGTACCCGTGTATCGCGCGGCAGCGAATCCCAAGATGCGTGTCAAGAGAACCCTCTAGACGCCGACCTATCTGTCCAATTACTCGAAATGGACAATCGACAGCCTGGCGGGCAAACTGTCAACGGGCATCAAGATCGACAAGAATCCCAATCACGGGCGATCCGGGATTCCCCGCGAATGTCAATGCACACGTTGATTCGGTGATCTGGTACGTCCACCGTATCAGTATCGGCCAAATCGACGAGAGCCGTCGGTGGGCCTTCCCGAACAACAGGCTGTATCCTCCGACATGGCCGTTGCCCGAGAACCTTGCGTACACCAACGCATCGCTTGATGACCGCCGGTACGGATGGGTTGCCGCTCGGCGACCTGAACTGGTTCCCGGCTAAGAAGGCACTATGGGTGCAGCCGACGACGGATGTCCAGATGGTGAATACGCTACCGGAGGGCTATAGCCTGTCACAGAACTATCCCAATCCGTTCAACCCGTCGACGACCATTGAATTCTCTCTCCCGAAGCAGTCACATGGTCACACTGACGGTCTACAACATGCTGGGCCAGCAAGTGGCAACGCTCGTTTCATCGACGTTGGGTGCGGGACGCTACTCCACCCAATTCGATGCCTCGAAGCTGTCCAGTGGCACCTATGTGTACCGCTTGACCGCTGACAACTTCGTCACCACAAGCAAGATGATGTTGATCAAGTGAGGATGCGGTCTCATCTGTTCGGCTTTTGTAGCTCAGGGCGCCTCGGATCAGGTTCTGGGGCGCCCCTTTTTTCCCCTGATATGATGGCTCTTGCGTCGGGTGGCGCGGAATCAAAAGCGGAAAGGAGTAACTCCTCATGAGAACGGTCTACCATATTTGTGCAGTTGCGGCGCTTCTTGTCGCCTCGATGGGACCGACAGCGTTTGCGCAGCAAACCGCCACGATCTCCGGGATCGTCAGGGATTCGCAGACCGGGGAAGCACTTCCGGGGGCGAATGTGCTCCTGGTAGGAACGGGCATGGGAGGCAAGACAGACATTGACGGGAAGTACATGGTGCGGAACGTTCCAGCGGGGAGTTACACGGTCCGCGTGACCTATGTGGGGTATACCACGGCGACCAGCCCGCTGACACTGCGTGAAGGGGCTGATGTGCACAAGGATTTCAAGCTTGCCGCCGTGGGAGTTGAAGGAGAAGAGGTGGTCGTGACCGCGCAGGCGGCCGGACAGAACGAAGCGATCAACCGGCAGCTGAGCTCCATGCCGGTGATGAATGCGGTCTCGGCGGCGCGCATTCAGGAACTTCCCGATGCCAACGCTGCTGAGTCGGTGGGAAGGCTTCCGGGCGTCTCCCTGGTGCGTACCGGTGGGGAAGGGGCCCAGGTCGTGATCCGGGGACTGTCGCCGCAGTACAACCAGGTCACTATCGATGGCGTGGAAATGCCGAGCGACGTGCCATCCACGAACAACATCAACTCTGCAGGAGGTGCGCTGGAGTCCACCGGGAATTCCATCGGTGACCGGGCAGCGGACCTGAGCATGATCTCTTCGAGCATGCTCGGAGGGATCGAGGTGATCAAGGCCATCACACCCGATATGGACGCCACGTTGATCGGCGGTGTGGTGAATTTCGGCATGCGGAAAGCCGCCAAGTCAACCGGGCAAGTCGCCGATCAGGATGCATCCTGGGTGCCGAAGTTTGACCTCAGGGCTCAGTATGGCTACAACCATCTGAAGGCAACGACGTCCGACTACCTCTATACCGCCTCGGTGGAGAAACGCTTCGACGACGAGAAATTCGGCATCTTCCTCCAGGGCTCGGCCGAGCAGCGGAACCTGAGCGCCAACGAACTGGGCGTGAGCTACGTCCTGAACGACAAAACCCACGGCGATGCCGGCATCCCCGATCTGACCTCCATAACAATGACGGACGTGGCCAGGGAGCGCAAGCGTGTGGGCGGAACGCTGGTGCTGGATTACCAGCACGATATGGGTGAGATCAGCCTGATGAATTTCTTAAGCTCCAGCGACACGCGGGCCGTGACCAGAGGGCAGACGATCCGACCGGAAGCGAGTATTAACGATGTCTGGTACAATGGCGGAGAGACCAACAACACCCTCGGCGTGCTTACGAACCTGCTGAGCGTGAAGCAGGAGATCCCGCTCTTCCATCTGGATTTCAAGCTGTCACACAGCTACACGAAGCACCACAGCCCGGAGGATCTCTCCTTCGCGGGACATCAGCCTATTGCAGGCTACGCCAACATGCCGAACATCACGAAGCAGTCACCTGAATACATCGCATCGCTGCTGCAAGCCGAGCCTCGTGGAAGCGATCCTGGAGCCCATCACCACATCGGAGACCCTCTCGGACGGAGCGGGCCATCACCGGCAACCTCGACCTGCAGACCGAATTCTCCCTTACCGATGAGCTGTCCGCCAAGATCAAGTTTGGCGGAATGTGGCAGCACCGCACGCGCGAGTATGACTACACCGTGAACTCGGGGAGCGCATGGCACGAAGACGCCATGGTGAATGCATGGATCAGCGCGTATCCCTGGCTGAAAACGGTGCCCGGAGGTCTCAGCTTCGAGAACTTCACGAACGGCTATAGCTATGACTATCGCAACTTCCTGGACGGAAAATACACCATTGCCTATCCGATCAACGTGGACATGATGTGGTTTCTCCTGCCGGTCGCCAAGGCCACACCCATGACGGGCTTCCGGGGAGGCTATCAGCCCAATAAGCTGGGATCACGAATCAACGACTATGACGGAACAGAGGACAAGAGCGCGGGCTACGTGATGGCGACCGTGAACGTCGGAGACCAGGCTGTCTCTCTTGCCCGGTGTACGCTATCAGAATCTCACCACCTCGTACACCGCAACCCGCGGGATGGCCGTACCCGGCGGCCTCCAGGGAGGAGACACGACGATCTCGCATACGCACGGCTACTGGCTCCCGATGGTGCACGCACGCTACCGGGCGCTGGAGTGGCTGCAGCTCCATTTTGCGTACACGAAGACGCTCAACTACCCTGACTACAGCATGCTCACCCCGCGTTATCTGATCTCCCAGAGCACCATCGACTACAACAACCATGCCCTCGAGCCCGCCACCTCGGAGAATCTGGATCTGGTCATCTCATTCCATTCCAATGCGATCGGGCTGCTTTCCCTGAACGGCTTCAAGAAGAGGATCAAGGACCTGGTATTCTTCTCCCATACGTATGTCACGAATTTGAACAAGTATCCGGATCTTCCCCAGGGAGGCGCACAACTCTACACGTTCAACACCTACGTCAACAATCCGAACGTCATTGATCTCTATGGCATCGAGACCGAATGGCAGACCCATTTCTGGTATCTGCCGAAACCCTTTGACGGGCTGATCCTGAACATCAACTACACCCATATCTTCTCGGAGGCCAGCTACCCCCGGAGCATCGTCTCCACGACCTACGACGATGAGGGGAACATGTTTCAGACGGTGACTGATACGTTCTACACGGCGCGCATGCTCAACCAGCCCAACGATGTGCTGAATCTGGTGATGGGCTATGACTACCAGGGCTTCTCCGCCCGGGTGTCCCTTCTCTACCAGGACAACATCTTCAAGCGCCCCGATTTCTGGATGCAGAACCGGGTGAATTCGGCGAAGTACACGCGGTGGGACATCTCCGTCAAGCAGGATCTCCCGTGGTTCGGGATCCAGTTGCTCTTCAACGTGAACAATGTCACGGGCCAGAGCGAGCGTGATGTAAACCAGAAGACCCTCTTCCCGGCCAGTGAGGAGCACTATGGGATGTCGGGCAACCTGGGATTGAGAGTGAAGTTCTGAACCGGGAGACCATCATGAGTAGTCGTTCGACCGCTTCATTGTTCTCATCCTGGAAATGTGTGGTATGCACGTTTTCTCTTCTCGCATTCCTGCCTGTGCCTGTCGCTTCCCAGGGATACTGGATCCCGCAGGGCTGGTTCCCTGTTCTCCAGGGAACCACCAACGTCGGAAACGTGAAGCTTCCCGGGAACGATGGAGGTTGACCTGGAGGGATACACGATCACATTGACCGGAAGCGGTCAAGACATCCGGGGAAAGGAAGATGCCTTCTTCTTCGCATGGAAAAAGATCTCGGGAGATGTCGCCTGCCAAACCTATGTCTCGTGGAAACCAGATGCAACGCACCCCCGCCGGAAGGCCGGCTGGATGATCCGGGCCGGTCTCGACGCAAATGATCCGTATGTCAATGCCGTCATCCATGGCGATAGATCGATCTCCATGCAGTATCGCGCGGTCAAGGGGGGTGAAACGGCGGAGGTCAAGTCGCCCATCCCCGGCATGCAAACGTTCGCCCTGGAGAGGACCGGAGACCAGTTCACGTTCTTTGTGAGCGGGTGGGACAACAAATGGCACCCGATCGGGACCGATTTCAGTTCCGCTTGGCGATTCGGTCTATGCCGGACTCATGATCTGCTTCGCACGACCCGGATGCCCGGGAGACAGCTACCTTCGGCAACCTGACCTTCGTCGAGAAAGGGCCGGTTGCAGATTCGGCACGGGTCATCGAAAGCTCGCTCGAAACCTTCGATATCAACTCCGGGATTCGCACGTTCGTCCGGCGCGGCAAAGAGCACATTGAAGCGCCGAACTGGAGCCGTGACGGAACGACACTGCTGTACAACTCCCGGGGCCGCCTGTATTCCATCCCCGCGGCAGGAGGGGACCCACAGCAGATCGTCGTCGGGAAAAAGGATCAATGCAACAACGATCATGGCTTTTCGTGGGATGGATCTACCATCGCATTCAGTCATCAGGACGCGGACGGGCTCTCAAGGATCTATCTGGCGCCGGCCAAGGGAGGGAAACCCAGGCTGGTCACGAAGAATGGGACCGTCCTACTGGCACGGCTGGTCCCCGGATGGCAAGACCCTTGCCTACTGTGCAGAACGGAAGGGCGAGTTTGATGTGTATACGATTCCTGTTGGCGGAGGAAAAGAGACACGGCTGACCGACTCACCAGGACTGGATGACGGGCCGGAGTACTCGCCTGATGGGAAGACCATCTATTTCAATTCCGTCCGCACCGGCCAGATGAAAATCTGGAAGATGAATGCCGATGGTTCCAATCAGGAACAGGTCACGCCGGATGACGATTACGCCGACTGGTTCCCTCATCCCTCCCCGGACGGGAAGTACATCGTCTTTCTCTCCTACCAGAAGTCTGTCGAAGGTCACCCACCGAACAAGGATGTGGTCCTGCGATTGATGCCGGCGGGAGGCGGAGAAGTGAAGATACTTGCGCGTCTGTTTGGCGGACAGGGAACATTGAATGTCCATTCGTGGTCGCCCGACAGCAAGAAGTTCGCGTTCGTCAGCTACCGACTCGTTCCCCGATAGTCCGGATTTTCTTGTCCCTATTCAACATCCCATCTGTGGTACGTTGCCACCACGGATCATGAGTTGAGTGCGACATCCTGTGCGATGGAAAGGCAAGTGGGGGAGACTTCTCCCGGCGAGATCGGACCACAGATTGATTCCCGGTTTTGTGTTTCGCCTTCCGTTTACTGATCGCACAGCCTTTCCGAAAAGTTCATTGCGATTCGCCAGATGAAGACTCTGCCACTGAAAGAAATATCAGGACTTCTTGCAGTCTTCCTCTGTACACTCCCCTCACAGGTAAACGGACAGGAATCTGAGTTTCGCGGAGAGGCCTCGACCCTTCTCGGAATCAACGACAGCCCTGAGGTGACCTTTCGATCAACACTCCGCTACATCCCATCGCTTTTCCTGAATGTTCCCCTCGGCGGGGAACAAAGCCTCGACGGTGAGCTCGCAGTCAATCTGCTCCTTTCCGGAAATGTGGAGCGGAATCAACGACCGAGTACGGAATCCACAGCCGAACTGTACCGGGGGTGGGCCAGGTACGCGTCCCCGCAGTTTGAATTCCGCGCCGGGCTCCAGAAAATCAGCTTCGGATCTGCAACCCTCTTTCGTCCACTCATGTGGTTTGATGCGATCGATCCGCGGGACCCCCTCCAGGTCACTACAGGTGTGTATGGCCTGCTCGCCCGATACTACTTCCAGAGCAATGCAAACATCTGGCTCTGGGGACTGTACGGACGGAATGAGATCAAGGGGTGGGAAATTCTCCCCACGAAAGAAGGGTCTGCAGAGTTCGGAGGCCGTGTACAGATTCCTCTGCTCTCGGGGGAAACGGCACTGACATACAACCACCGCACGGCGGAATTGCGCTACGACCTGCCGTCTCAGGCCGGTTCCAGCCAGCAGACGCTGACGTTTCCCGAAGACCGGATAGGTTTTGATGGGAAATGGGATGTCGGACCGGGCATCTGGATCGAAGGGACCGTTACACGTCAATCCACCGGTGCACTGCCATATCCCTGGCAACAGGCACTCACCCTGGGGTCTGACTATACCATCTCCACCGGCCGGGGGTTGACCGTGATGGGCGAGCACTTCCTCCAGACCTACGCGGAAACGGCGTTCGGGCCGGGAGAGACGGTTCAGATTACCGGAGCGTCATTGACGTACCCCGTGGGTCTCCTGGACGAGGCCCTGGCGATCTTCTACTATGACTGGAAGAACTCCGACGCCTATACGTATTTGAGCTGGCGCCGGACCTATGACAGCTGGATGTTCAGTCTGATGTTCTTTGCCAATCCGGAGCGGCCGGGATTGGTGGTCGCATCACAGCAGAGTCTCCCCCTTCTGGGGAGGGGATTCCTCCTGATGGCCGTGTTCAATCATTAGAACCGCTGCAACCATTTCACCGGACAGCCTGCTCTGTTTGGACCTGTTGCCACGGTTCTGAAGGGCGTGATGCCCCGCCGGGATGTCCAGGCGATCCGCGGTTAGGGCATTCGTCGCGACTCTCCCTCTTGCGGTGAGGGGTTGAGGAAGGAAACTCAAAGGCGCTCCATGCAGAATGAACAACTGATCCGGACCGATCATCTGGTCAAATCATTTCCGATGGGAGACACCCCGATCCTTGCACTCCGGGGCGTGACGCTGGAATTCCACCGGGGGGAATTCTCCGGTCTCGTCGGGCCCAGCGGGTCGGGGAAAACCACGCTTCTCAACATCATCGGTACGCTCGATGTGCCCAGCGAAGGTTCTGCAACCGTTCTTGGCGAGTCGGTAGGTTCGCTTTCCCACGTTCGGGCGGCGCAGCTGCGGAACCGGCACATAGGGTTCATTTTCCAGACATTCAATCTCCTGCCGGTGTACACGGTCTACGAGAACGTGGAGTTCCCCCTGATCCTTCTCCGTATCAGCGCCTCACAGCGCAGGAAGATGGTCATGGAATCCCTCGAGATGGTAAGGCTGGCCGACCGGGCGAAGTCCCGGCCTCACCAGCTTTCCGGAGGTCAGAGCCAGCGTGTTGCCATCTGCAGAGCGATCGTGAAGAGACCGGCCATTGTGCTGGCCGACGAGCCGACGGCAAACCTTGATGCCGAGAATTCCCACGGCATCCTCAGGACGATGGAGGCGCTCAACAGGGAACTGGGAACGACATTTCTCTTTTCGACGCACGACGAAAAGGTGATTCGCTATCTGCGGCGCAGGATATCCCTGGTGGACGGAAATGTGGCGGAGGACGTAACGCAGGCCGGGGAGACGGGAGGCCGGTCATGATGCTCCCACGGCTCGCCTTCAGAAACCTGCTCGGCGCCGGCCTGCGAACCTGGTTGAACGTGCTGGTTCTCTCGTTCTCTTTCGTCGCGATCATCGCCTCACAGGGACTCCTCGAGGGGATGAACAATCAGGTGGCGCAGGCCATGATCGACACCGAGTACGGGGGCGGTCAATACTGGCACGAGGCATACGATCCCTACGATCCACTGACGCTCCGGGATGCGCACGGGAGGCTGACACCGGAGCTGGCCGCCCTTGTGGAGAAGGGAAGCGCCACGCCCATTCTGGTTCTTCAGGGGTCGCTCTATGTCCGCGGGCGCGTGCGTCCGGTGCTGATCAAGGGGATTGATCCGCGTCAAACCGTGCTCCGATTCCCTTCGTCCCTACTGACGGCCACCCGGGGGATCATCCCGGCCCTTTCGGGTGCCCGGATGGGGAAAAGTGCGGGGATGGCCCGGGCTGACGAAGTGACCCTCCAGTGGCGGGATGCCCGGGGGACATTCGATGCGCGCGACGTGCAGATTGCCGCCATTTTCTCCACATCGGTGCAATCGGTTGACCAGAACCAGCTCTGGGTGCCGATCGACACACTCCGGATGCTCGCACGCATGGAGGGAGAGGCCACACTGGTTGTTCTTGCCGCGGGCCTTGCCGGGCCTGCGGTGCACGCCGGCTGGCGCTTCAGGGACCAGGATTTTCTTCTTAAGGACATCCGCGAAGTCGTCAGGTCAAAAACCGTGGGGTCCTCCGTGGTCTATCTGATTCTCCTCCTGCTGGCCATGCTTGCCATCTTTGACACGCAGGTTCTTTCCGTATGGCGCCGGAGAAAAGAGATCGGGATGCTCATGGCTCTGGGGATGACCAGAGGAAAGGTGATTCAGCTCTTCACGCTCGAAGGTGCGGCACACGGCATCCTGGCCGGGCTGGTTGCGGCCGCCTACGGCCTGCCGCTGCTGGGGACGCTGGCAAGGGGAGGATGGGAACTCCCGGCGGTTACGGAGTCCTACGGGTTTGCCATCGGCGAGCGCCTGTTTCCTGTCTTCACCATCGGCCTTGTTGCGGGAACCACTCTCCTCGTGCTCACCGTGACGACCATCGTCAGTTTCATTCCGGTACGCCGGATTGCGAAGATGAACCCCACCGACGCTCTGCGGGGGAAGCTTACATGATCTTCTTTCTCTTCAAAGGACTGATCCGCGATCCATCCAGGAGCCTCTTCCCTGTTGTCACGGTAACCGTGGGGGTGATGCTGACGGTTGTGCTCCATAGCTGGATCGTCGGTCTGGAGGGGGAGCTTGTGAAGGCGAGCGCCAGGTTTGCCACCGGTCATGTCAAGGTGACAACCAGAGCCTACGCTCTCGAAGAGGATCAATCGCCCAATGACCTTGCCCTTCTGGGTGTTGATTCACTCGTCAGAATCCTGCGGCAGCGCTATCCCGCGGTCCAATGGAGTCCCCGGATACGGTTCGGCGGATTGATCGATATCCCTGATGACAGGGGGGAAACGCGGGCACAGGGTCCCGTGGCAGGATTCGCCGTGGACTTGCTGCAACAGGGGACACCCGAGGTACGCACGCTGAATCTTGGACAGGCGCTTGTGCGGGGTCGTCTCCCCGCACGGAAAGGGGAAGCGCTCCTGAGCGATGAATTTGCCTCCAGACTCGGCGTAGGCATAGGCGAAACAGCCACACTGGTCGGTGCCACACGCCACGGAAGCCTGGCGACAGCGAACTTCGTCGTGAGCGGCACTATTCGGTTCGGCATCACGATGCTGGATCGCGGGACGATCATCGCCGACATTGAAGATGTCCGGGATGCGCTCGACATGACAGATGCGGCCGGGGAAGTGCTCGGGTACTTTGCCGACGAACTCTACCGTGACGATGAGGCCCGCCGCATCGCGGCTGATTTCCGGCAACTCTCGACTGATACCCTGGATGAGTTTGCCCCGATCATGGTTACGCTCAGAAACCAGGCCGGGCTGGGCCAGACGCTTGATGTCTGGGGCTACCTTACAGGCGTTCTGCTCCTGATCTTCATTCTTGTCATGTCCATCGTCCTCTGGAATGCCGGATTGATGGCGGGTCTCCGGCGCTATGGGGAAATCGGCCTGCGGCTTGCCATGGGCGAGCCGAAAGGCCGGATTTACCGGGCGATGCTCGCTGAGTCGGTCATGATAGGAATCATAGGCTCCACGTTTGGCACCGCCCTCGGCCTCGGTGTTGCGTACTACCTCCAGGAAACCGGGATTGATGTCGGCTCCATGATGAAGAACGCTTCAATCATGCTCGCCAACGTCCTCCGTGCACGGGTGACTTCCTCCTCGTATGTGATCGGGTTCTTTCCCGGACTCGCGGCAACCCTTCTGGGCAGCTCGGTCGCCGGCATCGGGATCTATCGCCGCCAGACCGCTCAACTCGCCAAGGAACTCCAGTCATGAAACTTCTCTTTGCGATCACCTTGTGCTTTTCATGGTGCCTTGCACAGACTCCCTCGGGAGAGGACATTTTGAAACGGGTGGACCAGAATATCGGATCCGAGTCCAAGATATCGGTGGGCGAAATGCGCGTGCAGGAGCGTCGGGAAGTGAGAACCGTCCGCATGAAGTCGTGGATGCGCGGGTTGAACACTTCGTTTACGGAGTTTCTCGCTCCTCCCCGTGAAAAGGGGACAAAGATGTTGAAACTGGACGATCAGCTCTGGACCTACACTCCCTCCACCGACCGGACGATCTTGATTTCCGGGCACATGCTGCGGCAGTCGGTGATGGGTTCCGACCTTTCCTACGAGGACCTCCTGGAGGATCCCGCCCTGCGCCGGACGTATGATGCTGTGGTGGCGGGCGAGGAGAGCGTTGCGGGCCGGTCATGCTGGGTCCTGGATCTCACATCAAAAGGGGGGGATGTAGCGTATCAGTCGAGAAAGATCTGGGTGGACCGGGATCGTTTTGTCGTGATGAAGGAGAACCGGTTTGCCCGGAGCGGGAAACTCCTGAAAACCACCATTGTGCGAAACGTTATCCAGGTGGAAGGCAAATGGGTTGCCTCGGAGGTTGTGGTGAAAGACGCGCTGAAGAGCGGGGGAGGGACTGAATTCGTCATAGAACAGGTCAGGTTCAACGAGGCGATCCCCGACCACTTCTTCACGAAAGCGATCTTGCGAAGGTGAACACTGATGACCGGAAGGGAAAGCCGGCATGAGAGCCCGATATCTGATTGACCTGCGCAGTGCCAGGGGGCACCCCCGTGTGGGGACAAAGGCGGAAATGCTTTCGCGTCTCCATCGGTACGGTGTACCCGTTCCGTCCGCTCTCTGCTGTACCTTCGATGCGTGGCGATCGTATCGTGACCGCGAGCCGGGACTCCTTCCTCTTCTCCGGAGCGCACTTGTCCCGTTCATCGATCCTTCGGCGTCCTACGCCGTCCGTTCGTCCGCCGACGTGGAAGACCGGCTGGAGAGTTCATACGCCGGACAGTTTGCCACCCTGCTTGACGTTCGGGGAGTAGAGGGGATTCTTTCTGCCATCACCGCTGTCTGGGACTCCGCTGCATCCGAGTCCGTATCGGCGTATGCCCGAAACCTGGGACATGCTGACGATCCCGTCCGCATGGGTGTGATCATCCAGCGAATGGTCCCGCCGAAGTTCTCCGGCGTCGCCTTCAGCAGGAATCCGATGACGGGTCTCAATGAGATAGTTGTCGAAGCCGTCGAGGGAAGGGGTGATGCCCTTCTGCAGCAGGGAAAGACACCCGTCCGCTGGGTGAGCAAATGGGGGGGATGGATCGCACGGCCGGACGTATCTGCCATCCCTGAGAACGTCATCAGGGAGGTGGTTGACGGCACCCGGGGTATCGAAAAACGATTCGGGAAGCCCGTCGATCTGGAGTGGGTACACGACGGAGTGCACCTCTTCTGGCTTCAAATGCGTGGGATATCTGCGTTCCAAAACCTGAACGTGTACTCCGAGAAGATGCCCCGGGAAATGCTTCCCGGTTTGATCAAACCTCTCATCTGGTCGGTGAACATCCCGCTGGTAAACGGAGTCTGGGTGAGTCTGCTCACCGAGCTGATCGGCAAGAACAATCTGGACCCGCGATCACTTGCACGGCAGTTCTATTATCGCGCGTACTTCAACATGAGTGTGTTCGGGGAGATCTTCGCGCTGCTCGGCATGCCACGGGAAAGTCTCGAGCTGCTGATGGGGATCGAAGTGGAGGGCGGGGAGAAACCGGTGTTCAAGCCCACGATGAAGACTCTGCGGCACGTTCCCCGGATGATCCGGTTCGCCTGGGACAAATGGACAATCGCACCCGCTGTGGAACGATTTGTTGCAGAGGCACGGCGGGAATACGTTCCCTACAAAGAGCAACCAGTGCGAAACCCTTTCGCCGTCCCAAGATCCTCGATTTCATCGACCGCCTTTTTGCCCTCAACAGTCGAACCGCCTACTTCAATATCATTGTTCCACTCATGATGCAGATGTACCACCGCGCTTTCAGGGGACTGCTGCGGAGGATGGGTGCCGACTATGAGCAATTGGAGATGGCGGCCGGAAGCTCCGAAGTACAGGACCTTGATCCAAACCACGCGCTGGCGGTCGCGCACCTCGAGTACGAAGGTCTGGATGAACAGCTCCGGTCGCGGGTTCATGGTGCAACATACACGGAGTTCCTGCAAATGGATGGAATCGCAAAGCTGAAGGAGGAGGTGGATGGTTTTCTGCGGCGCTTTGGCCATCTCAGCAACATCGGTACCGATTTCTCTTCCGTTCCGTGGCGTGAGACGCCCGATCTGGTGCTACAGATGGTTACGTCCTTTTCACCTCCGCCGCCGGCGGGCGCAATGAAAACCAGGTTTGAGGATCTGCCCGTCAGGGGGCTTCGCAGGATGCGGACACGGTTTCTGTATCAGCGGGCCCGGCAATTCCTGATCTACCGCGCACAGGTGGGTGAGCTCTACACGCTCGGTTACGGATTGTTCCGCCGGTATTTTCTTGCCCTTGCCGATGCGTGCGTCTCCCGCGGGGTGCTCGCTGCCCGTGATGACGTGTTCTATCTGACCCACGAAGAACTCCGCGCCCTCGTGCAGCAGGGGTTCACCGGTACCGGTGCGGGGGAGCTGGTTGCCCGGCGCCGTGCGGAGATGGAAGAGTACCGCGACGTGGATGTTCCTACAATTATCTACGGAGAAGAGGCCCCGCCTCTGAAAAGCCGGACATCGGACAGCCTGAAGGGCATTCCCACGTCTCGCGGGTACTACAGCGGCCCGGTCTGTGTCATCCGGGGGCTGCAGGAACATGAAAACCTCAAGCAGGGGGATGTCCTGGTCATCCCATTCTCAGATGTCGGTCTGACTCCGCTCTTTGCCCGGGCCGGAGCTGTTGTGGCTGAGTCCGGCGGAATTCTTTCGCACAGCTCCATCATCGCACGCGAATACGGGATCCCCGCCGTTGTTTCTGTACCTCATGCTTGCCGGCTCACAAACGGTACTATGGTAGAGGTAGATGGATTCACCGGAGATATCCGGATTCTTGATGACCAACAGGAGGGATAGACAACTATGAAGATCCGCTGGTTCGTCGTTGTCCTGCTTGGAACCGGGGGAGGGATGCTCCTCGTCCAGTATCTCACGGTCCATCCGCTGGACATGAGTCTTTACCTTGTTCTCACCATGCTCGTGCTGGGTGTCCTCCTCCTTTTTCTTGTCCGCCGGTTCAGGGGGTGGTTTCGTCGCCTTGCCTGGCTTCTGGCAGTGATCTGTTTTGTGGGGGGGTACTGGTTCATGACCGGCCGGTTCCTTGCACGTGAGGACACCCGTGAGCTGCCACTTCTCACACGGACAGCGGGAGATCCCGGACGTGGCACGCTTGCCATTGTATACTTCACGCACGGCGAACCGGCAACCTACGATCCCATCGGTTGGATCAACCAGTTCCGGGAGTTCGACGAGCAGGGGATCGCGTTTGTCCCGTTTCCGGTCAGGCCCATCTTCGCCTTCATGCTGCGGCAGAAGTACCTGAAGGTGGGCAGAAGCGATCATCACCGGATGCACGCGCAGATGTTGAACAGTCTGGAGCGTGCCTACCGGTCCGGGGGAGACTCAACGACACGGTTCTACATTTCATTTCTCGACGACGAACCGAGACCCGACGCCGCCGTCATCCGGGCGCTCAATGACGGTGCCAGCCGGATTATTGTCAGTGAGGTTTTTCTGACCATCTCCAATCACACAGCCGAGGGGGAGGAGCTTATCCGGAACCTCCACATCGAAGAACGAGTCGGAGTGCCCGTGCAGTTTACGGGTCCGCTCTGGGATTCAGGGCTGTTAAAGGAGATGTTCGTCCGCCGGGCAAACGCCAACCTTGGAGGGACCGATAAGTCCCGCGCGGGTGTGCTGCTGGTCGGGCACGGGCAGCCGAAGGAATGGGATGCCGAATGGCCGACGGAGACCGCTCAGGAACTTGGCTTCCGTGAAGAGATTCTCAGAAGTCTTGAAAGGGATGGTTTCCGTCGCGAAAACCTGGGCCTGGGCTGGATGGAATTCCGAGAGCCGAAGGTTGCCCCGGCGGTAGAACAGATGGGCCGCAACGGGATCCGGCGCCTGCTCTATTTTTCCGCCGCGATCAGCGCCGATGCGATCCACAGCCAGTTTGACACGCCGGAGCTTGTCGGGGAAGCGCGTCTGCCCGATAGCGTCGTGACCGTAAATCTCGGGGCCTGGAACGACGATCCGCTGGTCATTCGGGCGATCAAGGAGAAGATAGACGCGGTCAGACTGAAGAGTACTCAGTAGCCATGTTCCCACACGGGGTGTGCAAGCCCACCTGATCTCGGGGGTACTATGAATGCGACTCGAGTTGCGGCGGAGCGGATTTTCTCTTCACTCTACCTCCTACTGCTGATCTCTCCGTGTTTCCTGTATTCCCAGGAAACCACCGGGAACATCGATGGCAGGGTAACCGACAGCCTGGGAGCTCCGGTGTCCGGCGCGCTCGTCACCGTCCGATCCGCCGATCTGCAGGGACGGCGAGGCACCGTCTCGGATGACGGGGGAAGATTTCGGTTCCAGGCCCTTCCTGTAGGTGAGTACTCGGTACGCATCTCCCATGTCTCGTACAGGGAAGTCACCGTTCAGCCCGTGAGAGTGAGGCTGGCCGGGACCACGGGAATGGGGGAGGTCCGCCTGCAGGCAGTGACGCTCGCGCTGCCGGAGTTCACGGTCGTCTCCGTGCCCCCGGTGATCGACCCTGTTTCGACGGTTGTGGGAGGCCGTCTGGTACCCGCGGAGTTCAGTTCACTTCCTGTTGAGCGGACATACGATAGGATCGTTGCCTTGCTCCCTCAGGCCAATGAGAGCTATCTGGGCGACGGAGTAAACGTCGCCGGAGCTACGGGGATGGAGAACAAATACTTCATCGACGGCGTGGATGTTTCCGACCCATATCGGGGTTTGACGGGTGCCAGCCTTCCCTACAATATCATCCGGGAAATCGAAGTCAAGAACGGAGCCTACGAAGCGGAGTATCGAAGCACGCTCGGGGGTGTGGTCAACGTTCTCACGTACTCGGGCGGCAACGAGTTCTCCGGCCGGGTGTTCGGGTATTTCACGAACAACGACCTCTCCGGGACTCCGCGCGGAGGGACGCTTGAACCGGCAAAGGGGAAGTTCGCGCAATACGATGTTGGGTTCGGCCTCGGCGGTCCGATTCTCCGGGACCGTCTCTGGTTCTTTGTTGCATACGCTCCGGTCTTCTCGTCCGAAGATGTCGAGATCCCCGGGCTGGGATTCTATACCGATCGGTCGGCGAGCCACATCGTGGCTGGGAACATGACCTGGAAGATATCGGACGAGAATTCCCTGATGTTGTCGCTTTCGGGAGACCCGACATACCGCGATGCCGTGGGGCAGACGTTCGGGGAGTTCGGCACTCCGGCGAATTTCCTCAACCCGGATCCATATCTCGGCAGTGCCACGCTGGGGGGAATCGGGATACGGCTGAAGGGAACCCATATTCTGAGCGACAAGGTGCTCCTGGAGTCATCGCTTTCCTGGATGAACAGGAACGACCGTTACATGCCGGCGACATCCGTCGGTGAGAGTCAGCCCTTGTTCATTGACGAAGCCACCGCCACGTGGTCGGGCGGGTATCCGATGCGTGTCGACAACCGGAGCACAACCCTGGGTGCGAACCTGCGGGGGACCGTGCAGATGAGCGAGCACACCGTCAAGGGAGGGCTCGAGTACAAGGAGAACAGGCTGGATGCCCTTTTCAGTGTCTCCCTGATTCAACGTTTCAATCCCTTTGCGTACGCGAGCGTGAAGTACACCAGTGACGGAACGATCTCCAATAGAGGGTTGTCCGCCTTTCTTCAGGATTCATGGAAGATCGGACGATCGTTCGCCCTGAACGCCGGTCTTCGCTGGGACGGGCAGTTCATCATCGGATCCGACGGCAAAGTGGCTCAACGTATCCTGGGGCAATGGCAGCCGAGGGCCGGCGTGGTGATTCAGCCGGCCGATGCAGGCACCGACAAGATCACGGCATCCTACGGGCGATTCTGCCAGGACCTCCTGACCTACGCTTCCACCCTGTACCATGTAGCCGGAGCGAGCCAGCAGGTTTTCGCTTACAGTCAGGATCCACGGACGAACCCGGCCGGCGGCAGACCCCTGGTGAATGTCGTCTCGACAATCCAACCGGAAATTGAAGGGATGCGCGGGCAATCCTACGACGAGTTCACACTCGGGTATGAACGCCAGATCTCCGGCAGTCTGGTTGCCGGCGTACGAGGTATTTACCGGACACTTGTCGATGCGATCGAAGATGCTGAAGACCCACCGGGTTCACAGCGGTTCACGCTTGCCAATCCCGGCAGGTCTCCGCTTTCTTCCTTTCCGGCTCCCGAACGAAAGTACACCGGGCTCGAGTTCACAGTCCGGCAGACGGGGGATGCAAATCCCTGGTTTCTCTTCTCCTATGTTCTCTCCCGAAGTGCGGGTAACTATCCGGGGCTGTTCAACTCCGATTTCGAAATCCGGCTGCCGAACGCCAATAAATCCTTCGATTACGTCGAGAATCTTGTCGACGCAACAGGCCTGTTGCCGAATGACCGGACCCATGTGATGAAACTCTCTGCGTCGTACCGGTTTGATTTCGATCTCACGCTCGGACTGTTTTTGCTCTGGGAGTCAGGAACGCCGCTCAGTGAGTTCGGCGGTTCGAAGGCGGGCGGGTTCAATTATAACTTCCTCGGGCAACGGGGAACCGCGGGCCGCACTCCCTCTCTCTGGGATGTCAACGTCCGCATAACATATGATCTCCCGGAACAGCTGATGCCGGCCTTACGGATCCGGCTGATTGCGGACGCCGTCCACATCGGCAGTCCGCGAACACCGGTAGACTACGAGCAGATCCATTACTTCAATGTCGACGCGGGCGGTGCGCAGATCGATCCCAACCCGCTCTATAATCAGGCCACAAAGTTCCAGCCGCCGATGTCCCTGAGAGTGGGGCTGTGGAGGAGTGATCGTTCTTCGTCCCAGTGACATGAATTGACCGGAAGGGTGTCGCGATTATCGTGGAGGAGTCAATGGACTGGTTCTTGATGGCCGGAAGCGCCCTTGCGGGATATCTGATTGGCGGGATTTCATTCGCCCGGCTCATTGCCCGACGGGTGATTCCCGGGAAGGATATTTCAAAGGTGGAGCTTCTTGTGCCTGGAACGGAAACCACATTCGTGATGGACACGGTGAGTGCAACGACCATGCGCACCCAGGCAGGTACGCGGTACGGATGCCTTACCGCCGTGCTGGACATGATCAAGGTGGCTCTGCCGACGCTTGGCCTATGGCTCTGGAAGCCAGAGATGCCATATCATTTGATTCTTGCGGCTGCGACCGTGGTGGGTCATAACTGGCCGGTGTATTACCGGTTCAAGGGTGGAAGGGGTGAATCACCCATTATCGGCGGGCTGCTGGTGATCGACTGGCTGGGTGTACTGGTGACCAATGGAGTGGGGTGGGTTGCGGGGCTGACGCTGGGGAGTCTCCTGGTGATGCGGTGGTCCTGGCTGTTTCTGATGATCGCGTGGTTCTGGGTACGCACCGCTGATCCCTGGCATGTGGGATATATGGCGGCCGTTGTCTTGTTCTACTTCCTGGCCCTGGTTTCAGAGCTGAAACAGTATGTCCGTCTCAAACTCGACCACACATTTCCCACGCAGGAAGCCGTGGGGGATTTCCTCGCCATGGGTAAGAGCATGGGGAGGTTCATGGACCGGTACAGCCTTTTTGCCCTTTATCACCGCATGCGTGGACGTGGTGCTCAAACCGGTTCCCACCGAACATGAGTACCATCGGTTTCCAAATTGAATAGAAGGTCTAGATTTCTGGCACATCAAGTAGTCCGAGGCGCCGCGTCTCTGTCCCTCTTCAAGATTGCATCCGGGTGGGATTTGTCGCATACGCCATTCGAATTGTCTGATGGCAAGACATATTCGGAATACACCGAGGGGAGATCGGCCTGCATATCGCATCTCACGCAACAAGAAGTAAGTGCGAAGGGAAGAAGGATGGCACGGTTGCCGAGCGGATCGTCATGACATTGGCTCGCTATAGGTCGTCCAGGGAGAGTGGATGAAGTCAACTTGCCCTAGTATAGCTCCGGCACAAAGGTCTGCTCTGTCATCGGAGGACGAACATACCCCATCGCTTTTTGTCGTGGAAGCAGAGTCGGCGCCTTGGGTGTGAGGTCCTCGTGAGGAATGAGTTTCAACAAATGCTGAATGCAATTGAGTCGCGCGCGCTTCTTGTCATTGGCGTCCACAACATACCAGGGGCACTGCTTGATGTCGGTGTGAGCAAACATCTCATCCTTTGCTTTTGAGTATTCAACCCAGCGTGCACGCGATTCCAAATCCATCGGACTCAGTTTCCAGCGCTTCGTTGGATCTTCAATCCGCTCACGGAATCGCCGTTCCTGTTCCTCGTCGCTAACTGAAAACCAATACTTTATCAAAATGATGCCGTCACGCACAAGCATGCGTTCGAATTCGGGACAGGTACGCAGAAATTCGGCATATTGCGCTTCCGTGCAAAATCCCATCACCTTCTCTACGCCGGCCCTGTTGTACCAGCTGCGGTCATACAGAACTATTTCTCCCGCGCTCGGAAGGTTCGCTATGTATCTCTCGAAGTACCACTGGGTCTTTTCCCTTTCAGTGGGTGTTCCCAGTGCGACGATGCGGCACACACGCGGATTCATCCTCTGGGTGATCCGCTTTATCACTCCCCCTTTCCCCGCAGCATCACGCCCTTCAAAGATCACGACAACCCGCAGCCCCTTCTCCACGATCCAGCCTTGCAGATTCACAAGATCAGCCTGAAGCTTCGCGAGAGCCTTGTTGTATGTCTTCTTGTCGAGATTCTTTCCCGACTTCGGTTTCTTAGGCATTGTTCATTCTCCGAACGTGCCACCTATGAGAGCCGCCGCATTTGATGCCGGATAGATATGCGCAAATAGAATGCCTGATTATGGACGGCGTAGATCCCCAGCAAAACAACTAGAATACGAGGTTGTGAAGGAACAAGGAGGCGAGACCCCGCCATTTTTCGCCACATGGCTAATACGGTGTGGGTCATGAAATCCTTCCCCCGACGACGAAAAAGGGGAGTCTTTGGGTGTTGGCAGAGCATAGGGTCCTGTCTTCATCGAGGTGAAGTTGTGTGTGTGATTTGAAAAGTGAGAGGCAAAACAAGAGGAGAGATTTGAGCCTTTCGCCTTTTTGTCCTGTTCAGTAGCACAAAAGAAAGGAGCGATGTCAAATTGCTTCGCTATTTTGTGCGCGGAGGAAGTGTTGAAGAGGCACAGCCGTAGCCGACCCGGAACACGAGTACTTGACATTGTATCCTTAATGTGATACGCTTGTATTGTGAATATCATTTGGGGTGAGGACAAAAGCGCCAAGCTCAAAGCCGAACGGGGGATCTCGCTCGACGAGATCGCCGTACTGATCCTGCAGGAACAGTACGTTGATGTCGTGAAGCATCCCAAGCGCCCGGGACAGTGGATGTTCATCATGCCGACTAATGCGTACATTCACGTGGTGCCGTTTGTACTCGATAGGAACGGCGATGTTGTTCTCAAGACAGCGTTCCCCAGCCGCAGATTTCATGAGAGATTTGGAGGGTCGCAGACATGAAAGTGAAACGGGACAAATACGAACGCGAGATCGAACGAGAAGCCGCTTCCTATCGATCAATCTCGAAAAAGGAACGCGCCAAACTTGAAGGAACACTCGACAAAATCCGAAAGACCCGCAATGTAAATATCCGGATTTCGGAGGCGGTTCTCGAACAATTGAAGCGGCGGTCCCAGGAAGAAGGCATTCCATATCAGACCCTGATTTCCAGCATCCTGCACAAGTTCGTGACCGATCGACTCGTTGACGAGAAGTCTATCCGTCGGTCGATGCAATTACTCTCCCCTGCACGTTAACCCACGAGGAAGAAACGTGAAGCCCTACAAGTGGCGAAATTGTCCCTCTGTTGGGGGGATCGTCCACGGGGGGGGCATGACGTGGTCTCTCCTGTTCTGCTTGATTGCGTCCGCGACACTTTTGAGCGGCTGCAAGGAGTCGACAAGTCCAGATGATGGGTCCGTCAAGGCCGCGTACGTGCATACAAGGGCGAGCTGGGCCCCTGATGGAAGGACGATCGCGTTCCGCGGCGAATTCAACGGCGTGACAGGGATCTGTCTCGTTGACAGCTCTGGCGCCAACCGCCGGCTGCTTCTTGCGGGTGAGGGGGTGGGATTCACATGGTCACCCGATTCGCGCTGGCTCGCCTTCTCTGCTGCGGGGACGCTCTACAAGACTCACGGAAGACGGAGCTGATTATCCGGCATGGGGCCCGGATGGCGTCACGATCGTTTACACGCGCACCGCTGAAGGAGACGGGTTGCTTTGGTTGATGCGGTGTGACGGTTCAGGGAGAAGACGGCTCACATCTCTTTAACACGAGAGGACGCGACGAGGAAGCGCAGCATGCTCACTGAATTCCACAGAGGGAATGTTGTGGGATTCGGGTCTTGTCATCTTTCTCGAGGAGGGGTCACCACAAGGGCTTCCTGGCCTAGATCAACCACCCATCGTCATCTATCCAAGAGGAACTAGAGTGGTTTCCCTCGTTGGTAAGACGGTTTCCCACTATAAGATCCTCGAGCACCTCGGCGGCGGGGGCATGGGTGTGGTCTACAAAGCAGAAGACACCCGCCTGAAACGTGCCGTCGCACTCAAGTTTCTTCCCCCTGCAGCCACAGCTGACCCCGACGCCAAAGAACGCTTCACCCGCGAAGCGCAGGCCGCCTCCGCACTCCAGCACAACAATATCTGCGTCGTTCACGACGTTGACGAGGCCGATGACGGGCAGATGTTCATCAGCATGGAGTACCTCGAAGGCGAAACGCTTAAGAAGAAGATCGAACGAGGTCCTCTCGAGATCGACCAGGCGATGCACTTTGCGCTCCAGATCGCACAGGGGCTCGTCGACGCGCATGCGCACGGAATCACCCATCGCGACATCAAGCCTGCAAACGTGATGGTGACATCGCACAACGTGCCCAAGATCGTCGATTTCGGACTGGCCAAGCTGATCGGCCAGACGATGCTGACAAAGACGGGATCGACGGTCGGTACAGCCGCGTACATGTCCCCTGAGCAAGCCCGGGGGGAGTCGACAGATCACCGGACGGACATCTGGTCGCTGGGAGTGGTAATGTACGAGATGCTCACCGGACGGCATCCCTTCACAGGGGAGTATGAAGAGGCGGTGACATACCGGATCTTGAACGAAGAGCCGGAATTCGTGACAAAGATTCGGCCGGAGGTCCCGGCACAACTCGATCGCATCATCGAACGGGCGCTCGCGAAAGATCCTGCACGGCGCTATCAGACTGTTCATGACCTTTGTGTCGACCTCGAGGCCGTATCGGCAGATCGCTCCGAGGGACACCGGCGTAAAGCGGTCTTTGGCCGCCTGGGAAGACGGCAGAGGAAGATTCTGGCGAGGGTCCTGTCCGTGTCGATCGCCCTGATCGCCGTCATTGTGTATTTCCTGACGCGGACAGTCCCCGGCCCGGGACCGGTCTCCATTGTTCTCCTGCCGCTTGAGAACATCACCGAAGACAAAGGCCAGGAATGGTTCACCGACGGGATGACCGATGCCCTGATTACGAACCTGGCCCGCATCAGCGGCCTGCGCGTAACCCAGAGGTCGTCCGCGATGAAGTACAGGGGAGCCAGCAAATCCGCATCCGAGATCGGCTCCGAACTCGGGGTGTCGTACGTTCTGGAAGGGTCGGTGCTCCGATTCGGGGACCGCGTAAAGATCACGATCCGGCTTATTGATGCGTCGACCAACAAGTATCGATGGGCGGAGGAATATTCACGCGACTTCAAGGAACTCCTGGCCTTGCAGGGAGAAGTCGCGAAGGCGGTCGCCAATCAGGTTCAGGTAAAGCTCACCCGGGAGGAACAAAAACTCCTTACACAGGAAAAGACTGTCGACCCCAAGGCCTACGAGGCCTATCTGAAGGGCAATTTCTTCCTATACAAGCTCACCCGGGAAGGGATCGGGATGGCCCTTCAGTACTACGAGCGTCGCAACCCAGATCGATTCGACGTATGCTCCGGCCTATGCCGGGCATCGCGCTGGTATGGACGGGGCGGGCGCAAATGGGCTACATCCCGATGAGCACGTGCAGCCAGGGAGGGCAAGTGGGCAGAAGAGAAGGCCCTCGCGCTGGACTCCTCGCTTGCAGAGGTGCACTACGTGGTCGGCGTTCGGAGGGTCTGGTTGGAATGGAACTGGGATGGCGCAATGCAGTCCCTGCGAAAAACTATCGAGCTCAAGCCAAACATGGCGGAGGCGCGCGCCTACTATTCTCATCTGCTGTTCACGCTCAAGCGTCCTGATGAGGCGATGAAGCAGATTGAGGAGGCATTGAAGCTGGATCCGTTTAATCCCCTGATCCAGAGTCTGTACGCTATGGATCTCATGTATGTTCGCCGGTACGACGAGGTCATACGGCTGATGCGAAAGACGTTGGAGGCCAGCCCCATGGAGCCGGTCGCATTATCCACCATTCGCTCCGCCTACCACCAGAAGAAGATGTACGATGAGGCGCTTGAGGCCTGGAGGCTCTCCTTCGAGGCGAAGGGGGATCACGAGGCCATCCAGGCTCTCAACCGTGGGCGCGCCGAAGGGGGGTACTCCAGAGCATTGAGAAACGTGGCAGAGATGCTCATCGAGCGATCCAGGACTTCCTTTGTAACCCCATGGCAGGTGGCCACGTTGTACACCCGGGCCGGGATGAAGGAGGAAGCCCTCGACTGGTTCGAGAAGGCGTACGATTCGCACGACCCGAACATGCCGTATCTCAGCGTTGATCCCATATTTGATGAATTGCGCTCCCACCCGCGCTTCCAGGCCATTCTCAAGAGAATGGGTTTGGCTCCGTAGTTGTCCCTCTTCAATATTCCATCCGGGGCAAAATTCCCCCATGGATCATGAAGAGATCCCGTTCATCGACACAGAACAAAGCAGCTATTTCAAATTGAATTCGCTACGTTGTGTGCGGATGGAGTTTTTGAAAGGACACCTCAACCGTTGCGGAGCGGAATGACAACCCATGGACCTTTCGAGACGCGATTTCATCAGGGGCGCTTCATCAGTTGTTTTTTCCGGCGCCGTGGCGCCCCTCTTGTATGACGACAACTCTCGCCAGAAGCTACAGGAGAGCGGGAGAAAGCTCGCGGCCAGGTCGCCCTCTTTTACACTTGAGAGCTATGCCGCATACTCCCTCGACTACCTTGAACGTCTTGTTGACGCGGATGGACTTCCGTATTTCAACGTGTTTTGGACTCAGCCCGCTGAGGCGGCACACGACTGGCCGGATTGGGGCGATGTGATGACCCGGCAGTGGCAGGGTGCCGTCATGCTCCGCCGGATGGCCGGCCGGGAAGCCGCCACCGAAAAGGTCTGGCAGCGTAAGGTCCTTTCTCTGATCGACCCTTCCGATGCACTCCTGCATCGCCCCGCGACCTCTTACAGCAAGCCGGTCGCGGACTGGGGAGACGCCTCTTTAACCCTTTACGCGCTGGTCACGGCTGCCGTCGACAGCGGCGATGACACGCTGCGGCACGCCGCACAGAAGATGGCCGGGGGGATGTTGAACGGGTTGCGCTCCGGCCGCTTTCCCGGGAATAGTTTCGCGATCAAGAGTCTCATGGTCGCGGCGCGCCTGCTCGGATGCGAAGCGGGTTTGGAGGCGGCCCGGATTCTTGTCGACCGAACGATCATCCAGGGCCGCACGTTCACTCCGGACAACACCTTTGGCCCGTCGGGTCACATGCACGGCAACCTGAGGTCGATGGTCGGCGCCGCCGACTATGCTTTGACAACCGGAGACCCTGCCCTCTACAGCCGTATCGACGCCCTGTATCGGTACGTCAGGACGACCGGCACGAGCTTCGGCTTCCTGCCCGAGGTCATCGGACGACAGGGCGACACTGTTGCCTGCGAGACGTGCGCCCTGATGGATTTCGCGGGTGTCGGCGTCACACTGGCCAATCATGGACATCCCGAGTACTGGGGGGACATGGAGCGTCTGGCGCGGAACCATTATGTGGAGAGTCAGGTCCGGGACGCCTCCTGGTTGGACTCCGACTCCGTCCGCCCCGACACGGCGCAGTTCACCTACCGCGACATCGGCCGACGCATCCTGGGTGCCTGGGCCGGATGGAGCTCGCCGAATCATATCCTGGCCTACCGCGAAACACTGAACGCGCACTGGGGCGGTCCAGAGCTGAAGAACAAGGTGCGGGCTCTCCAGAACTGCTGCGGGGGCTCCGGCCTGCATGGACTTTTCATCTTGTGGAAGAACGCCGCACGGTTCGAGGCCGGAACTCTGTCTGTCCATATGCATATTGACAAGAAACTGCCCCAGGCGGAGATTCGCTGCGAGCAGCCCTACCGCGGCCTCCTGCGAATCACCCTGAAAGGGGACAGCGGGGTGAGAGTCCGCATCCCCGAGTTCACCAGTGCTGCCAGGATGAGTGTCCGGGTAAACGGCGCGGAGTTGCCGGGCGCCCCGCCATCGTTCGGTAACTATCTCGAGCTGAAACAGCTTCGCGCCGGAGACCGGATCGAAGTGGCCTACCCTCTTCCGACCAGGACGGAAGATATTGTTATCGGCAACCCGGGGTTCAGGCAGTGGCGGTATCGCGCGACATGGAAGGGCGACACCGTGGTCCGCATGGAGCCGGTGGACAACGACGTGGAAACGGCGTACTCCGATTTTGACAAGACCAACGTGGGGGTTTTCTATGGCCGGAAGGGCCCCGGCCCACTCTACCAGCGCGATCACATGCTTCAGGAGGTTGAACCTTCCGAAGGGGAACTCCAGCCGGACGATGGCGGGCTGGATTTCTGGAAAATCACATAGTCCGGGTGAGCTTGCGCATAATCCCGCGAATTGTCTGATGGCGAGGCACATGCGGAATACGCCGGGCGGGCTAACTCCTTTCTCAATCCTTTGATCTATTGACTCTGGAGACCGTTGGGGTATCTTATTCACGTACTCACCGCTCCCTCATGCCACCAATAGAAGGAAATAATCCATGAAGAGTCTATTTGTTGCTCTTGCCATCGTCTTCGGGCTCTGCCTCCAGAGCGCGGCAGCCCAGACAGACACCCCGCAGCCGGCCAAAGAAAAGGTGAAGGCCGAAGTAGCAGAATGGGTGAAGGCCGAACTGTCGAAGATCAGCAAGGAACTGAACCTGACAACGGAGCAGAATGCCCAGATCAAGACCCTCCTACACGGAGGAGAATGCAAAGCTGGAACCGATCCGGAAGGAGTACGAGCACAAAACACAGGCAATCCGGGAGGAATACCGTGGCAAGATGCGTGCGGTCCTTTCCCCGGAACAGCAAAAACAATTTGACATGATGAAACAGATGAGAGCCGAATCTCGCAAGCCAATGGAGCCGGTGGCGGTGCCGAAGTAATCTCTCATACGAAGGCCCGCCTCAGGCGGGCCTTCGTATGCTCTCCCCTCCGCATGTGCAGGTGGGGGACAGTCGATGCTGCACCCTCTATATCGCCTTCTCCGCCGGAAGTGAATCGTACATCCTGCGGCACAGCTTCGTGCGTCGTGGAATCGCCCAGGAGGAGGGCTCCCGACACACCGGAGCCGTTGGGGAAGTGAACACGAGACGACTGCCGGGAGCAGAAGCAGTGCTCATTCCTTCGAAAGCTCAATGGCATGGACCAGTGCTTCCGGCTCGTCCGTGCCGATGCGAAACCGTCTTCCATCCTTCATGGTGAGTTCCACTGCCTGGAAGCCGGAGACATTCCACAGCCAGTATCTTCCCGGGATCCAGCGGATCCCCCATCCCACCCACCAGGGATTCCGCACTGCGCTGACATGGCCGACCTCTGACAGCGGAATCTTCCTCTGGATAAGGCCCACTCCGAAGCGACAGCTGAGCGTGTTCCCCTGGATCTCCACGGTGAGCCAGGAGAAGAGGGACAGCGCAACCGCGGTCATCACAGAGACCATCAGTGCCGGAAGGGGCAGGGTCCCGGCTGACGACAGAAGCAGACCGAGAGTGACAAGGGCGACCCCCAGAACCGCGGCAACGATCACGGTCCCCACTTGCGTGTGTCGGTAGGTCATGCCTCCTCCAGGTGTTTCACGATGCTCGCCAGCGCCTTCAGTCCTTCAACCTCCGCCTCCTTCGCCGCACGCAGGTGCTGAATTGCGGCCTTTCGCCGATCGGGGTTCCTGAGATTCGCCGACCTCTGCGCAGCGGAGACTGTGTGAGGAAACACCCGGGACAGACTCTCAGTCTCCGTCGCAACCCGTCGATAGTGTTTGATGGCCTCTTCGAACAGGGGGACGAATTCGGGTCCGATGCGGACTTTCGCCTCCTCCAGGAACCTCACGGCGAAGCCCCGACCCTCGGCCAGTTCCGCCGCGTTGTAGGAAGCCCCGTATGAGTCCTCGTTCCCCGACTCAAGGAGCGTGATCCATCGTTCATATCCTTCGGGCCCCGCCTTGCAGTCAGCCGGAATCCATTTCGGAGAGTTGGCTGAGAACTCAATGACGAACTGGAACGCCTTCTTCACCATCTCGCGAAAAGGTACATTGGACGACACCGGCCGCACGAAATGCATTCCCAGCAGTCCAATATCCGTCTGCCCGAGCTCATACCAATAGACAGGTCCCTTCCCCCGCTCCGCCTCCCACCCCTTGTAATAGTACCCGATCTGGTCGTAGCCGATGACAAGAGACCGGATCGGATTGTCAAGATGGAATCCGTAGCAGGCATACCCGCTGTCGATCGTCTTCCGGACCCGGTCCCAAACGAGCCTCTGGGTGGTTGAAAACTCCTTATTCGACTTGTGCGACCAGACGCTTTCGACCGAGAAGCCCAGGTTCGGGCAGAGGTCATAGGCACCTCGCCAGTTCCACACGGCCATACTCTTCGCCTCTGCTTTCGCATCGACGTTGATCAAGAACCCTACGCCGGTGCCGCCGTAGAGCTGAGTATCGTTGATCGTGAGGCCGAGGGCTTTCGCACATGCCTTCATGCACCCCATTTCGGTGTTCCAGCGCATTTCCCATTCGAGATTCTTGGTACTCCTCAAGGAGCTGTATTCGGTGCCGGGATGTTTTCCCACATATCCCGGTGTCAAAATGGCGGGAAGGAGGTAGTCCCTGATGCACACGTCATAGTCAACCTGCCGGAGCTGACTCCCGGCCGTCTGGACGATCACGGTATTCAGCGCCGGGACAATCGTAATGCTTTGCCCGCCCCAGCCGCCTGCCTGGAACGCCTTGATCGGGATGCCATCGACGAAGAATACAATGGGCTGCCAGTGATTGAAGTATCTCGGGTGCTCTCGCTCGAACCGCTGCATCACACTGTCGGTCCAGGCTGCGGGCAGTATCCTTGTTCCGTTGAATTCCCCTCTCTTGAGAAAGAGCCATCCGAGCTTTGCCATATCGCGGGGTGCCATGAACAGCCCGTCCGAATAATCCCATCGGATATTGGAGATGCCAAGAGGGGTGAACAGGTCTCTCTGGGCCGCCACGAGGAAATGAGCCTTCGTGATCTTCTGCAGGAGTGCTTCCAGCGCTTTGATGCAGCCGGAGTTGTACACGAACCGTTCACCGGGGCGATAGGCAAGGGGTCGTTCAAAGAGACTGCGGATCGGGTCCGGGCTGCGGTTCAGGATGCTGAGGTCGTTCAGAGTATCGAAGTATGTGACGGCGTGCTCGTTCCAACGCAGCCCTGTGGTCATCGTCACGAGATGGTACAGCGTGATTGCCGATTTCTCTCCAGTCCCGAGCAGGTCGCCGTACTCCGGAAAAAGTCGTGCGACGGGGACGTGAAGGCTGTCGATCAGGCCCCGCTCGATCATGATGCCGATTAGCGCCTCGGGGACGATCTTGGCGGTTGATGCCATGCGATGCGGCTTGTCGCGATGGAAACCATGGAAGTATTCGTCAAGGAGGACCCTGCCATCCTTCACCACCACCACACTGTGCAGGTTGGGGAAGTCCCCCGCAAGCACGCGTCGCATGAGGGCCTGGATCTTGCTTGTGTCTACCCCTTCGGCGAAAGCATCTCCGACGGGCCACGCATCATCGCCTTCCTCAGGAGGCTTGTAGCGATAGTCAAGGACCCTTTTGCCGTTCTTTCCCAGCCGCGGCACCAGATTATCGAGGAGGAAGCGGGGATCTGTGCTCCTCCGCTTGAGCGTTAGGGGGATCCACATTCCGGGGGTCCCGTACCGCCCCCGCACGAAGTTCCTGCTGACCGTCCCTTCGAAAACAGCTTCATAGAGACCGATCTTGATGACGAGGCGGTTGCCTTCCACGCTCGCGGAGGCAACGGGGATATCGTTCAGGCCGTAGTCCGGGCTGTGGTGGGAGACGGCGAGCGTGCCGTCCTGGTTCACGGCGATGACGTAGACGAGACGGCTGTCTTGCCCAAAGTAGTGGAGTGTCCCCTCCCAGACGCCGGCGACGTCGGAGGGCTTGAGAGCTGATTGTGCAACCGCAAGCTGAGCCGCCAGGGTTACGACGGCAGGCAAAAGCATCAGCTTCTTCTTGGCGGTGTTCATTTTCTGTCCCTTCCGGACACTTGTCTGATCGTCCCGCGCGGTCTCAGCAGGCCGGATGCCGGATGAACGGCAATTGCATGAGGCGGGTGTGCCATGAAGCCTATCCCCCGGGTGAACGCCCCTGCCCCCGGTTCGCGAAGTAGCTGCTGAAGGCAAGAATCCAGAAGAGCAGAATGAGCCCGACGGCAATGTAGTTCGACACTCGATTGGTTTTCATGATCGAGGTCCGCTTGTTCCCATGTTTTTCCCCGCTGTCTGCGCTCGCACGAGGGCACCACGTTGATCAGGCCGGAGAGGTCACACCACCGCCTGTGCGGCACCCCCGCTGCTGTCCGTCACACGCGTCACCCTGGCAATATCGACGCTCTTGTAGAGTATGATGATCTGCAGGAGCTCCGCCGGCATGAGCACGAAGGACCCGATGAAGAACAACACCACCGTCAGAAACAGACCGCCCGCAATGATTGCGAACAGACCGGCGAATCCGGCAATGCTGCCCACGACCGGGCGAAGCCGCCGAAGTGCAACTCCATACACGATCAAGATTCCGCCATAGGTGAACGCCTCCGCCCCGAGGATGAATGCGTCTTGCATAGGAGGGTAGAGCGCCGAGGCAATATCGTATCCGATAACCACAACATTGCCGATGATCAGCACGAAGGAAGCGATCCGCAGCAGATAGTTCGAAAAGAGCCCTCCCAGTGCGACAAATCCTCGGTAGAAGAGCACATATGTGATCAACACCGCGACCTTCAGGACAACATAGTACGCCTCGCCGAGGACCAATCTGTCTTCCTGGAGTCTGGCGATATCGACTGCACCCTCAAACAAGCCCAGCATGAAATAGAGAATTCCTGAGATCCAGGCTGCGGTGAGCTGGCTGGTAAGGAAGTCGGTACTGTCTGATTCGAGGAGGAGGTATTTGCGGAGTGCATTCACCGGCACACGAGCGCCGGTATCATCGTTCTCTGCGATCGTACCGAGATCGTAGTCCAGGGCAGCGAGGATCGTTCTGATGGTGAACACCCTGGGGGTCACCTCTCCCGTTTCGATCCTCTGGAGTGTCCTGACGCTGATGCTGCATTTATCAACAAGTTCCTCCTGCGTCAACCCTTTTGCTTTCCGCAGTTCGAGGATCTTCTTCCCCAATTCCGGCTGTCTCATGAACAGGCCCTTTCTGGAGTTGCCGGCAATATAACTTCCGGGGAAGCGATTGTCCATCCCATTTACCCGTCATTTACCCGACATCTGGCAATGGCTGACTGCAGCGCCACTCACGGAATCTACCCGCCGTCCTTTGCTTGCAGGCCGGCTCCATGACCCGAGCCATTATGGAGCTTGATTCACCTTGTGAACGGTCATCTCACGTGAATCACTCTCGTACCTGCAATACGGTCTCCAAACCGCGCTTTCTCTCCGGAGGATGCAATCAATTGGGCGGGCCTCGTTCCGGGATCCGATCATGTCGGGATCTCTGTCAGTGTTGGCAAAGCCGCCTGGAGGCTCGAAGCCGGGTGGTCGTCGGGGTGGGCTCTACAACGAAAAGATGAAGAGGGTCCAGAGCGGCAGCCCATGGCTGGGAAAGCCAACAGGCACCGATGTGCGTGCCCCAAATTTACGGCAGAGAATTCCAAGTGTCAAGGGCTCTTTACCACCCGAACTGTTCCGGTATCACATCCCAGCTCGTCCCAACCGTTTGTACTCTGCCCTCGTCAAGAATCACAAATCGAGTGCATACCCGCCGTGCGAATTCCATATCATGCGTCGCAACGAGCATGGCAGATGGCAGAGAAGAGAGAAGCCTGACGAGCTGTTTCTTCCCCCGTGTATCCAGGCTTGTTGAGGGTTCATCCAGAAGAAGCAGGGGTGGCTTGCATATCAAGGTCCCGGCAAGTGCCACACGAAGTCGCTGTCCGTGGGAAAGGTGATGTGGTGCCAATTCCGCTAACGCGGATGCCTCGAGTTGATCCAGCATCTCCCTTGCCTGATCATTTGCCTTGCCGGCAGATACCCCTTTTTGCATGAGACCAAAGGCAACATCATTGACGACCTTGGGAAAAAGGATCTGGTCCTCGGGAGTCGAAAACAGAAAGCCTATCGTGTCCCGAACCGCACTCAGATTCTTCTTCACAACATCGATTGCATTGACACGGATGGACCCTGCGAAAGGTGCAAGTCCAACGATAGCCATAAGTAACGATGTCTTCCCGGAACCGTTGGCTCCCAGCAGAGCGACTCTTTCCCCGTGTGCGACTTCCAATGAGCAGTCACATGTTGCCGGATGACTGCTCCCGGGATACCGGACAGTGACTCTCTCAAGACGGAGTACGAGTTCCTCCACCTTCATAGGTAGCCTAAGAAACGGTTGGCAACGACCGCACTCATCATGAGGGCGGCAACACACAGGGCACACCAATCACGAAGAATCATAGGGCTCCTCTTGAATTGAGGCAAGGTGGTTCCATATCCACGCAATTCCATGGCATTTCCCACACGGTCTGATTTTGCCACTACTCGAGGAAGCCACGCCTGGGGGAAATAGCGAAGTACGAGACCTGACGCTCTGATCCCGGATGTCGCCCCCCGGACGGCAAATGCGTCGGAAATCCGGGCGGTCTCATCACGAAGTAACTGGGTTTGGTGCAGGATCTGGAGGACGAGAAGAAGGACAATCCGGGGAAGCGGAATGCGGGCCAGAGAATCCGAGAGCTCTGAAAATGATACAGTCGACAATGCCCCGACGACGATCAGGGCGCAGCTCATCCCCTTGAGAGCCACGACGAAAATATGCTGTTGCATTGCAGCGTCTACAGCCAGAGAAGTCCTCGGTGAAAAGGCCAGGCCGTTTGTACTTGCGAACATCGCATAACAGAGAACCGGGGCGGACATGGACACCACGGCGATGGTGGCGCGCATCAGATGACGCAGGGGTACACCGCAGAGAAGAAGGAAGGTGGCACTTACGCACAGCGTGAAGAATAATCCTGCCAAGGGATCACGTAGAGAAGTCAAGGCAGTCACCAAGACCAGCATGCTGCAAAGAAGTCTTGCTTGCGGCGATAACCCTGCTAACAAACCGTTTCCCGAGCCAGACTGCTGAGGCCGATGTTCTCTTGTCATTCTTTCTTCGCCGAGTCCTTGGCGGCAACGATGAGGTACATGCTATCGTCGTCGATAGTTCTTCCTGGTATGAGACCGTTTGCCTTAAGAATTGAGGTGACATGGGAGGCAGGGGGAAGAAGGTCCCTGGCTATCGGACCGCCGGCAGACGTGTGGATCTGGTTGATCTTTTCTCTGGATTGGAGGTGGAGGATTGTGAGTGTGCCGTGGTTTTTGAGGACGCGGTAGGCTTCCCGCGCGGCCAAACCGTAGTCCGGTAAGTGTGGCCAGCTCGAAAAGCAAACGACACGATCGATGCTCGAATCGGGGAGGGGCAGGTGCAGCGCATCAGCGACGTGCCAGGTGATTCTCCGGTCGTCACCTTTCGAGCGTGCGACCTCAATCATCGCCGGAGAAAAATCAACAGCATGAATGTGCCCGCGGTGGGAAAGCACGCCACGCAGGACGCCGGTCAATATACCGGTGCCACATCCCAGGTCAAGGACCACCTCTTCAGGTCCGATGTTGAGATCTGCCACCACATGCCGGAGCGCCATCTCGAGGGCATGGACGTCAATGAACCCGTCCCACTTCTCCGCAATGCTCTCAAAATATTCCTGCTTCGCGTTAGTGCCCGGAGCGTTGTCCAAGGAATGTTCCTTTCGTCTTGAGCATTCGAACCAGCGGGGGAATGACAACGAGCATCAGCACGACTCCCGGCCAGCCCGCAATGAATGAAAGGCCCGCTACAAATCCTGAAGGCAGGTTCATAACCTCTGCCACTGCATACATGAGGAAGAAGTTAAGAATGCGTCCTGCCAGAAGAACAGGAAAGAGCAGCATCCACTCATTGCACCGTGGCCACCTGGCATGTGCGAGGGCAATGGTTCCACACATCAGGGCCAGTTCTACAGACATGAGCGGTGCGATCGGAGGGTAGAACGGCGGCATGCTCGTCAGCAGCCCCGACATCAAGGGGACAATGAGCGCCGTGGTTGCAGCGATTCTCGCGCTCACGAGAAAAGCCAGTAGACAGAGTGGCACGTACATCGGCATAAACAGGGAGCCGAGATGGACAAGATGAAACACGGTCGGCAACAGGAGTGCTGCTGCTCCCAGGAGACCACCGAGGGCGAGCTCCCGGGATTCGGTGCGCGGGCTCATGCGCTACTGTGCGTTCCAGTTGATGCCGGCAAACACTGTTGCTCCCGGCATTGGATAGCCCGCCATCGTCTGGTACTGTGCTCCCAGGATGTTTTCCCCTGCAACATAGCAGGAGACTCTGTCAGATATCTGAAGAGTGACCCTTGCGTTCAGAAGCGTGTAGTCCGGGAGAGGGGTTTTGCTGTAATCACTGCCATAGAGTCCGGAGACATACTGGAGACCGAGGGTTGTTCGAAGCAACCCTGACACATATCCGCCACCGACATAGAGCTTGTGTCTGGGATTTCCCATTGTCTGGTCGCCGGCATTCAGATACCCGTATGTGACATCGAGGCGGAAACTTCTGAAGAGAGACGTATTGCTCGAGACTTCAATGCCTTGATGAACAAACGAGCCGGAGTTGCTCAGTGTGAGTTTGGGGAACGCACCACCTACACGAATAATGTTGCTGCCTTCAGAAACAAATGCCGCTATATCGAGGGTGCTGGATTCACCGAAGGTATGAAGAAGTCCGAGCTCATAGTTCCAGAGTCGTTCAGGTTCAAGTGTTGGCGTCGGGGCCGGGAACAGATACAGTTCTCGAATTGTCGGACTCCGGAATCCGTTTCCGGCGCATGCACGAAGAGTGGTGCTTTCCGTAATGTGGGCGGACAGTCCAAATTGTGGAACAAGGACATTGCCATAGAGATTGTGGTGGTTCATCCTCAACCCCGCGCTGGCGCTCAGCACCACGAGGAACTTCTGCTGGACCAGAATGTACGCGCCGGTTTCATTGATGAAATACTCTCCGAAGTTGAAACCGGTTTTGGTATTGTTGGCCTGGCCCCCATAGCGTTTGTAGTCAACGCCAACGGTGATCACATTGTCCGGCACGAGCGAAAGCGCCTGGTACAGGAGAACGCCAAGGTTGTTGTCGGTGGAATGAAAGCCATCATAAATATCGTGCCTTCCGAAATTGAAGAAGAGCTTCGCGGCGCCCTGGAGATTGCCGTGGCGGTTCTCGATGGCAATTCCCGAACTGCCGCGCAGAATATCCACCCAGTGGTCTTTCACGGGCGCGGTTTCCGTTCCGGGATCGAAGGTCTTGAAGCCGGAAAGACCTGCATCAGCTTTGACGGCGAAATGCTCGTCAAGTGCCGTCGTGCCTCGAAGGGATCCGTTTGTCTCCCGGAAATCCGCGTACGCCCGATGCCCATCCGTAGCGTAGTGGCTGCCCGAAACGGCGATGCCCCCATCCTCGAAGCCGTACCCGATACCGCCTTCAATCTTTCTCGTGTTGTAGGTTCCATACGAAAGACCGGCATTCACACTGAATGCTTCCGGCATCTGCTGTTGCGAGATGATATTGATGACCCCCCCCATCGCATTCGTACCGTGGAGCAATGAAGCTGGCCCGCGAATGACTTCGACACGGTCAACTCCCGCGCTGACGTATGTGTCCGGCAACGGGTGTCCCATCAACCCCATCATCTGGGGTCGTCCGTTCGTCAGGACAAGCACTTCAGTATTTGGGCTTCCGCCCGTTCCCCGGATGGAGATGCTGCCTGCGGCTCCTGTGGAGACGCCGTAGCCGAGGACTCCCCGCTCGGTAATGAACAGACCGGGCACGAGCCTGTTGACAAGAGGCAAAACAGAGGTTTCACCGCTTTGCAGGATGTCCTGTCTGCTCACGATAGAGACGGCGTTGGGAACCGTGTTCCGAAGGACTTCCAGGTTGGTGGCGGTAATAACCATCGTTGGAAGAGTGTATGTTCGCGTAGAGTCCGTTTTCTGCTGCGCCGCGGCCATGTAGTGAACAAGGAGGAGAAACAACGCATACGAGAGGTTAGTGCGTATGAGGGTCATGATGGTGCTTGTCCTCGTGTGTCGTGGATAGCTGATCGACCGAAGTGAACACAAGCCTGCTGTGCATCACCCCCTTCAGACCGGCAAGCGAAGCGCCGAGCTTCTGTAGATCGCCGGCTTTGCCTTTGAGGAGAATAACTTCCAGACAATTGTGGTGATCGATGTGGACGTGCATGGATGTGATGATGTTGGCAAAATGATTGTGCTGAATGGCTGTCAGTTTGCTTTCCAGCTCCCGCTTGTGGTGGTCATAGACAATGGAGAGCACGCCAAACACCGAGGCGTTCTTTTTCTGGATTTCTTCTTCCACTAACCGTGCGCGGATCAGATCGCGGAAGGCTTCTGAGCGGTTGCGGTATCCGGTGCCTTCAAGAAACGCATCAAAACGATTGACGAGGTCGGTTTCAATTGAAACGCCGAAGCGTGTGAGGGGTTTCATGTCGTGCCATTCTTTTTATGAAAGTAACACGCTGGAATGACAAAAGCAACGGGTGCCCGTGAAAAGCCGGGCTGTGGAATGTCGAGCTGTGAAAGCCGAGCTGTGAAATGTCGGCTGTTTGACATCGCCGGTCGCTTGTCGTATATTCGTTTTGCAGTCCATGCCTTTCGCAGTCAGCCAGAAGCTGCATCACGTGCGGCGCGCACAACCCCCTATGCGGTACCGCTTCGCATCGCCCTTCCCGCCTCAGGGGAGCGCCGACCGCAGGTCGTGCGTTCAAATAACGTCGTGCGTCTGAGTGCGCCCGGGGACACTCTCCTCCCCGCGCTTGTGCCTCCGGAACCCAATAACGCCAGGCTTACCGGGCAGGGCAGAGTGTTGACGCGAGACACAGAACACATGAGGTTCGGCAATGAAATGCACAATCACTGCACTTGCATTCATCATGGTCATGCTGGCCGTCGGGAATCTGCCAGCCGGCACCGAAGATCTCGGCAATGGGTTCTTTCACCACGGAATTGCCACACCGGTCAGCAACCACCGTGGCACCGTCGCCACCGTCGACGGCAACGGCCGTGACGTCGTGCTTGTCTGGCTTTTCGATCACCGGGGCGGCTATGCCCTGCTCCTCATCGATGCCGGAACCGGCAAGAGCGAGGAGTTCCCGGTGCCCTTTCCTCCCGGAGGCGACTGCCCCTATGCTTCGATCCTTTCGAGCGGGAACAGGTTCTACACCCACTTCAATAGTTTTTTTGCGGAATTCGATCCGGTTAAGAGAGCCTTCACATTCTTCCATGAAACGAAGCCCCAGATGGCCATGGGGATGACGGAGGACGACAACGGCGTCATCTGGTCGGTCACCTACCCCAACAGCGGTGTGGTCTCGTTCAGCCCCACAACCCGGGAATTCAAGGACTACGGCCACGTGTACGCGCAGAACTGGCCCCAGTATCAGCGGTTTGTGGCCTCAGACGACGCCGGTTGGATCTATTTCGGTCTTGGCAATACGGCCAGTCAGATCGTTGCCTTCGATCCCTCGAGCGGGCAGGCGAAACCGATGCTTGCAGAAAGCGATCGCAAGACGGGCAGCGCCTATCTCTATCGTGATCTGGATGGAAAGGTCTACGGGCAATCTCTCCGCAGCGAAGATGAGATGTGGTATGAATTCTACAAAGGAAGCGGCAGGGTGATCGGCAACCACGATTCGATCCGGCCAAAGCCCATCATCACCGGCAGCCAGGCGCTGTTTCATGTCGATTTTCCCGGCGGCAAGAAGATCAAGGAGTGCGACCTGATCGAACGCCGGCTTGTCATCGAGGATCCCCCAAAAATTCCGTCAAAGAGTTCCGCTTCGAATACACCAGCGAGGGAGCGCACATCATGGGCGTCGCGGCTGCACCGGACGGATCGATCTGCGGCGGCACGGCGTTCCCGATGCGCTTCTTCAGCTATTCCCCCGCGAAGGATGAATGGACGAACCGCGAGGCCTATTTGCAGTTCAACACCGTGGGGCGGCAGGGGGATCGATTCTTTGTCGGCGGGTATACCAGTGGGTTCCTTCTGGAATGGGATCCCTCCAAACCATGGGTACGTACGGTAAAAGACAAAGAGGATTGCAACCCCCTCTTCCTGACCGACTGTGCCCCGACGATCTACCGTCCTCACCGGCTGCTCATGCATCCCGACGGCAGGACGGTCATCATGGGCGGTACTCCCGACTATGGCTACACTGGCGGCGGCCTGCTTTTCTGGGACCGGGAGAAGCGGTCGCGGGTCCTGCTGACACACACCGACATCATTCCCCAGCATTCGACAATCAGCCTGGTGGCCTTGCCGAAGGGCAAGCTTCTGGGCGGCACGACCACGAGTCCGGGCACCGGCGGCGAGAAGAAGGCGAAGGAAGCCGAACTCTATATGATGGACATGGCCTCGAAAAGACTGGATTGGCATCAGGTCGTGTTTCCGGGGGTTCAGGAGTACTCCGATATGTGCGTGGGACACAAGGGTCTGATCTACGGCATCGCCGACCGGAAGAAGTTCTTCGTGTTCGACGCCGCGAAACGGGCTGTCGTCTATGAACGGGACCTGGCCGCCGATCCCGGACTGACGGCCGGCCAGCAGGGACCGAGGATCTTCGTTCGCGGACCGGAAGGGGAGATCTATGTCCTCTTCCTCAAGGGGATAGCCCTCGTCGATCCGACATCCCACGCCCTGACCATGCTCGCTCAATCGCCGGTTCCCATCGACGCCGGTGGCGATTACCTCGGGGGGCGCATCTACTTTGCCAGCGGCTCGCACCTGTACAGTTACAGGGTCAAGAAGTAGACGCGGGGATGTCCCTCTTCAAAATCCATCCAGGCAAGAACTGCAGCATGACTATCCGCTTGCCTGCTGGTGAGATAACATCGGAATACACCGGGTGAAGATCGCCCGCTTCTCAGGATTCAGGATTCGGCGTCGAACGGAAGTCCTGTCGCCCCGACGAACAAGGAATATTGAAAGGAGCAGCAATGCCGATAGGCTGTCGCGGCTTTTGCGTGTAGGGTGAGCTGGTGCGCTGTCTCAGTCAGGGCGGCCAGAAATATCGTCAGGGCATTGGGCGGATCGTACCGTTTGACTTTCTCGAGCATGCATTGCATATTGCATCCAAGCGTACATAGGTCGAATGCGGGGGATCCCGCGCCTGACCTGGAAGCGCACCTGCACTTTGCCTCCATCTGCACTCCCTTCTCTCCCGCGGGTTTCACCCTCAACCTTCTGTCATTAGGCCCTTCAGGGTAGCCGGACACCCAGCTCATGATGGCTTCTTCCTCCATCCTGTCGTATGACTACCTCGTGGGGCTCGACGATGAGCCAGCAGCAATCGTCCATCGATAGGAATGGTCAATATCTCGGTGGCGGAAGTGAGCGGACGGCTCTGCCGTCGTCCGCGACAAGTCGATACCCTCGGCGTTCTACTGGCAGCTCGAGGGCGGGAATCTCCCCCTATCGAAAAGAGCGGTGCGTCATATTATGTGGACTCATTGAGGGAAGGAGGCCTTTTCCATGAAACTCATGTCGGTTATCGCCACGATAGTCCTTCTCGTTGCCTTCACCATCGGGGCATATGCGGATTTTCCAGTCCGCCAGAGCGCGCGCAACGACGCCTCCCCCGTGGTCGCCTACAATTCAACCGATCACGAGTATCTCGTCGTCTGGTCGGAGGAGTTCTTGATGGGTTCTGTTTGGTACAATTCCGTGCGAGCACAACGCGTCGCCGAGAACGGAGCCATGATAGGAAATCTGTTCACGGTGATCACCTTCGCGGCGAATCCCGCAGTTACGTACAACAGCGCCGCCAATGAATACCTGGTGGGGGGAAACCCTGGAGGCAACTACGTGTGCCAGCGGGTCAGCAACACGGGCACGCTCGTGGGTAGCGCGGTAACGCTCATGAACGGCGTCAACCATGCACGGCTTCTGTACAACTCTCTCGGCGGACGCTATCTTGCTATTGGTGCGGCACTGGAAGAGACCCCGGCGGGCTCAGGCGCCTACAACATCAAGATCTATTCCTGCAACGTCAGTGCCAACCTCCAAACGGTGAGCGCCCCTCTGCTCATAGAAAACAAGGCACATGGTCCCCAAAGCCTGGAGCCGGCGTTCGGTGCGGCCTATGCTCCGGTGGCCACTCCGGAGACTCCCCAAGGCCGATACCTCCTCGCAACCGGGCGCGGAGTGATGCTCGTGATGCTGGACAGCGATGGGGCGCCGATCGATGTTGTCTATGACCCTGCCCATCCGGGTGTGCGGTATCGCTACATCCCCTTCAATACGGGAAATCCGAGTGCGGGCGAGTTCCACGTTGATGTTGCCTACGGCGATCACTCGGGCTACAGCATGTCGGGCCCTGCCTTCCTTGTCGTCTGGGCAGATCAGAACAATACGTGGAGTGGTCAGGCGTGGTCAGGTATCTGGGGAGGCTTCGTTGATGCCGGGAAGATCGACGTATGCCACAACAGACCCTGTACTCAATACGGCGTTTCCCATCAGCGCCATCGCGGACCACTGGGCGTACGATCCGCATGTCGAGTCGTGGCGGCCAAAGACTGCATACAATCCCCTGAGCCGGAAATTCTACGTTGTCTGGCGCGAGACACCCGGCACGAGCCCGTACAACAACACCACGGTCAACCACATAAGGGCGAACCGGGTCTTCGAGAAAATCCCAGCGACGAACGTGATCGTTTCCGCAACCACCGGCACGGAAGACCCGAAATACCCGGCGCTGTCAGCAAGCACAACGAGTGAAATGACGCTGGTCGCCTGGCAGGACTATCGCAACGGTGCGAGCACGAAATGGGACATCTTCGGGAGCATACAGAAAGTCGGCGACCCCGTGATCGTGCCCCCTCCCGGCACGAGGTAACCAATGTGTTTGACTCGGGGCCGGCTCGCTGCGGCAGGCGATTCTTGATGCAAATGCGAGGTCGGGAATGGATACGATCCTGTTCAACATCCCCGGGCCCGGACCGCACACGATTTGCCACTCACAGCCCTGCCGCCGCTCACCGATCCGGTGATGATCGACGGTTATTCCCAACCAGGCAGCAAGACAAACACGAAGAGCAATTACGGAACCATCCGATGCTGTACTCAAGGTCATTCTTGATGGAACCACACTGGACCGACAGAGCATATGTAGACGGATTATGCGTTCGTGGAGGAAACAGCACCGTGCGTGGATTGGTGATCAATTCATTCCCCGGCGAGCGGCCTTCTGTTCGAAAGACAGGGGGCAACGTGATCGAAGGAAACTTCATCGGCACGAACGAGTGGGGAATGACCGGCCGTTAATGCGGGTGGCCTGGCGGATGGGATGGGATGGGGGTGTCGTATCCGCAACTGCCCGGCAACCTTATCGGCGGTACACCCCCCCCTGCACGCAATGTGATCTCCGGGAACAAAGGAGACGGTGGGGTTGTCATCAGGCACAGCGGCTCCACGGGAATCTCGTGCAGGGCAACTACATCAGCATCAACGCCGCCGGACGGCTGCGCTCGGGAACCGTGGGGCAGGAGTCCGGATTGAAGAGGCACCCGACAACACCGTCGGAGGCATGGCGAGCAACATGGGCAATGTGATCTCCGGGACCGAAGGCGAATGGCCCATTGGAGGCCGGGGGAGGAATGTCTGGATCAACGGCGACACGGCCACCGGGAATCTCGTGGCAGGAAACTTCATAGGGACGAATGCGGCGGGTGACGGAGTTGTCCAGAGCACAGGAGATGGCGTGGAGCTCCATGGGAAATTCGGAACACTGTCGGCGGCACTGCGCCGGGGTCCGCAATATCATCTCGGGGAACCTCTACGAAGGTGTCAGCATCTTCGACCGCAGGAATACCGTGGAGGGCAACTTCATCGGCACCGATGTGACCGGGACCAAAGCCATTCCCAACGGGTACTGCGGGGTGCGGCTCCGCGCAGACAGTAATCTCATCGGGGGCCGTTCGCCCGGGGCAGGAAACGTGATCTCAGGAAACGTGCAGGCGTGGCATCGGGATCTATTCCAATCTTTCATTCCTTGGATCCGGGAACCGCGTCGAAGGAAACCGGATCGGGATACAGGCCGATGGGACAAGTCCGCTCGGAAACACCGGCCCCGGATTGAGTATACCTGGTGAGCCACGAGCAATACGATTGGCGCGACGGAAGTGGAGCCGGCAACACGATCGCATTCAACGGCGGCGACGGGGTATCGTGGTCAAGAGCGGACTCGGCAATGCTCCCCAGCCGGTGGGCGCCCGCATCTCCGGCAACGCGATCTATGCGAACGGGGGAATCGGTATCAACCTTGTCGGGGGAACGGAAGACGCCCAGGGTGTAACCGCGAATGATCCAGGTGACGGCGACACGGGCCCGAACTATCTGCAGAACTACCCGGTGATTACTTCCAGTGGAAGGAGGGTCCTTCCTCTCTCTCCAGGCGACCTTGAACAGCACACCGAGCACGACGTTTGAACTCGACGTCTACGCTACACCTTCCAGTGATGCGACAAGCTATGGAGAAGGGCAAATCTTTCTGGGATACTTGTTTGTCACCACCGACGCCACGGGAAACGCATCCTTCTCCGGAACCATCGGCACGCCGGTTGGAATAGGCCAGGCCATTACGATGACGGCGACCGACCCCGAAGGCAACACATCGGAATTCAGCGCCCCGGTGGTGGTCACCACCACCTCCGGCGATCAGGTCGTGACCAACACGCTTGACAGCGGGCCCGGCTCGTTGCGGCAGGCGATCTTGAATGTCAATGCCAAAACGGGGGGAGGCAAAGTCGTCTTCGGGATTCCGGGGAGCGGCCCGCACACCATACGGCCCATCAGTCCACTGCCTCTGGTCACAAAGACCGTCCGCATCGATGGCTATACCCAACCCGGCAGCAGCGTGAACACGCTTCCCTTTGCCAACGGGACCAACGCCGTTCTGAAGATCGAAATTGATGGGACAAATCTCGGGAGCGAAGGCACAACGGCCTCAGTATTCGCGGAGGCAATAGCGTTGTGCGGGGACTTGTCGTCAACCGTTTTGGGAACGTGCCGATCCGTCTGCAGACCAAAGGAGGCAACCGCGTTGAAGGGTGTTTTCTCGGAACAGACGTGGCCGGCATGAGCCAATTGGGGTAATTACATCGGCGTAATGATCACCGCATTGGTACAACTGGATCGGCGGTACTACCGCCGCACAGCGAAATGTGATCGCGGGAATGAAACCGCGGCGTCACTATCGTGGGGGTTGCCGCCACCGAGAACGAAGTTCAAGGTAACTACATCGGGACGGATGCACGAGGCACAGCTCCGCTCGGCAATATGTTGCCGGTGTGTTCTCTGATCCCAGCAGTAAGGAATACTATCGGGGGATTTGCGGATCGTGCCGCAAACGTCATCAGCGGAAGCGGAGGAAGCAGCCAAGACAGCGGAGCAGGGACCGCAGCTTCAAGGTAGTCTTGATTAGAAAGGTCAACCGGAATTGGTGCTCGGTAATCTGATAGGCACGAATGCGGCCGGCGATGCGAAGCTCGCGAACTTCATGCGTGGCATCGTTATCCTTTCGAGTCGGGGCAATTCATCGGCGGGATGGAGCGTGGCGAAGGGAATGTGATTTCAGGCTGTGCGGTGATTGGTGTGGACCTTTGGTGCTGGGCGGCGATGCTGGATTGGGAAATCGCATAGGGACGGATATCACGGGAACCAAGGCGATCGGCAACGGAGAGGGCATCGTGGTTAGAGCCAGCGATTCTGTTTCCATCGGCGGCGCCGACAGCGCTTGCGCAAACATCATTGCCCACAACACGGGACAGGGGATCAGGGTGGGAGGAACCCGATCCGAATCACGATTCGGCGCAATTCCATCTTCAGCAACGGTGGGATCGGAATAGACCTTCGGGCGGGACGGAAGACAGCAGGGGGTGGACAGCAAATGACCCGGGTGATGGGAATACAGGCCCAAACGGGCTCCAGAACCACCCGGAAATCATGGAAGCAACGGGGGTGACAAGCTGCGTCTGGCAGGTCGGCTGAACCGCAGGCCCAACACGAAATTTACGCTCGACTTCTATCTCACGCCCACAAGCAGTATAGGAGGGTTCGGCGAGGGCAAGGAGTATCTGGGCTGCAAAGACGTTCAAACGGATGCCTTCGGGAACGCATCATTTAACGTGACGATCAACAAATCGGTCTCTGCCGAGGGCTTCATCACGGCCACGGCTACGGACTCTTCCGGCAACACTTCGGAATTCAGTGCGCCGGTTGCGGTCACGGTGACCAGCG
>CAVPCZ010000022.1:0-28042 GCA_963702445.1 Ignavibacteriota bacterium | reverse complement strand
TCGAAGGGTCGCGGACAGAATCATCAGCCGGACAACCTTGCTCAGTAGATCCTGTTGTGACATTTGGCCACGCGTTCGAGGTATATTCGCCTGATCTCAGTCTCAGAGATTGGCAGTGTCGCCGGCGCAGCCCGTCAGCGAAAAGGCGTCTGCCAAGCTCGGTGGGCTCTCGAACGCAACAGGGTGTACGGGTTCAGCTGTTGTTCCGAGATCTTCCGGTTTCACTCCTGTGTGTATGTATCGACCGCGTCGAGGAGAAGTTTCCGGGCTTCCCGGTATGCCGCGACATCCTTGCTGTACTTGTCGAATCCCTGAACCACCCGTGCGATGATCTGTTGGGCCCGGGGCGCATCGTGCGATTTCAGTTGAGCGAGAAGCTCGTAGTCCTCCATGCCGATCCGATGCGCTTCGAATCTGTGGCTCGAGAGGGGTCCCTCGTGTACCGGATAGAGGATATGGGAGTCGCCGGCCGGAAGGAACTGCCCCTCGATGTGCGGCCGGACGAGTTCCTCAAAGGGTTTGGCCGTGTGAAAATTCAAACCCCAGTGCAGGAAACCCTGCAGGTCGTATTTCGCACAGGCCCAGCCGATATACACCTGGCGGAGCCGCTCCTGATCAAGAAGCCGGTTCAACCAGGGGCCGCCCGGGGAAAGGCAGGTGTAGACCCATACCCTGTCGCCTGCCGCTTTTCGCTTTTCAAAGAATTCCTGGTTGGCCTGATATTCCTGAACCTGCGGGCACCAGACGTTGACATCGCCGCTCACCTTCACCGTCATCGTCGCTTCCAGGATCTGGATGTCGGGTTTCAGTCCCCGCAGCACCGCAATGAGCTCTTTGTAGCGATCCACGAATTCGTCTGTCGGCTCATCGAAGAGCCCCTGCAGCCATTGCCCCTCCCATCGGTTCTCCTTCATCATGGCGATGATCTGCACTGCCATTTGCGAGAGCATGCGCTTTCCCTTTTCGGAGACTGCGTCAACCTCTTTTCCATCGGCCGCCTGAATCCCCAGGAGCATGTCGCTGGATGTCCAGCTCCGGCGGCCGACCATGGGAGCACCGTGAATGGTCTTGAATCCGGCCTGGAGAAAGACCCGGATGTACCGTTCGAGACGATCACGACGAAACGCGGGGACGTTGCCTGCGCTGTCGAATGTGAAGAAATCGCTCCAGATGAACCAGAAGCTGTTCTGCCTGCCTCTCGCCATCGTCCGGGCATATGTCGCGAGCATGTCCCAGAATGGTTCGCTCCACTTCTCCACACCGTGAGCAGTGCAGATGTTGTCCAGGGTATGCCAGTTGATGTAGGAAATAGTGGACCGGGACACGGGAGGAACCAGCGCACGATGCACGATCACGACAAATTCCAGAGACTCGACACGATCGCCGATGCGGAGGCTGATCCGGTGCATGTACTCTCCGGGTGATGAGGCCGAATCAACCGGAACCTCCATCCGGAGTGCCATGGACGTGGAGTCGGCCGCAATCGGGGAGGTAACGGGGCGAAATGGATCGTAGACTCTGAAGGGTGCTCTGCGGATGACGTAGGGATTGGTCATGCCGCTGTATTTCTCCGTGTTGCGGTCGAGCCCTGTGTTTTCCGTAACGGGGACGTCAATCATCCTGTACCACCGTATCCCCGATGCCGGCCTGCCGCTCATGTCCGACTCGGAGAACGCGATCGTTTCTGTCCCCTGAAGCCCTGTGATCATCACGTGAACGCCGGCCGTGGTGTTCCGTGCCGCGTGCACCGTGAGCCGCTTCACCGGTTGATCCAGCTTTGTGTCGGGGTAGAACTCTTGAACCTCATCGATGAGCCCCACAACGGGTCCGACGCCGCGGTGAAGATTGCAGGAGCGGCTCACCCGCGACGGCCTGTGACGTGAGAAAACAGCTCATCACCGCGAGCACAATCAATACCCATTGCAGACTATTCATCCACTGCGGTGTCATCATCCACCTCATGAATTGATTCGATTCTCCGGAGCATCAGGGAAGCAAAAACACTGTGTGCGGCAGGTGAAAGATAGGAAGATTGAAGCAGAAAAGCCCACCCGGCTCCGCAATGCACACGCATCTCCGCGGAGATTCGCCGGGAGGTCTATCAGGGCGCCTTCAAGCGCGGGCTCAAGTGGCCCCATGAGGGACGGTGATCTCGCGCTGCGCAGCATTGCCCCGTGGATACAGGGCGAAATGTGGATGATGCGAAATGTGGGTGATGCCGCGCCGCGTTGACTTTTGCGAATCTGCATGCCATATTGCATTCAAATTGACATAGTTCGATGCAGTGCTCCCGCGCCAGACCTGGAAGCGCACCTGCGTGTTGATCGCATCTCCACTACCTTTAGACAGACTCCTGAACACGTTGTAAGGCAAACCCTATGCGAAACCTGATCATTCCTCTGGCTCTCAGCACGCTCCTGGGCGCGCTTTCAATCGCAGGGATGGAATCCTGTGCCCGCGAGGGGGATGCCCCCGGGATGAACAGGGACGTGCGCGACTCGATTGCCGGGGCGATTGAGAAGGAGAGAAAGGAGACCGAAGAATGGCTCCGGTCCGCCTCCAGCTCTTACCTTGCCACCGTCAACAGGGTGGATTTCGGTGAGAAGGCCACGCTCACCGTTGGCCGCGGGAGTGACAACGATGTGCGGATTGATGATCCGGATGTCGCAGAACATCATCTCTCGGTCACGGTGGTGGGCGACTCGTTCCGGGTCGAATCGAAGGATCCCGGGGCGCGTTTTTCGACAGGCGGATCGGCTGTGCGTTCCGCCTCTGTCGCTCCCAGTGCGGTGAAGATCGGACGTTTTTCCATCCGGCTTTCACACCAGCGATTTCCCGGACTCATCGTCTTTGATCCTTCGAGCCCCCGTTTCGCGGAGTACAAAGGATTGAAGTACTTCCCGGTGGATCCGGCATACCGGTATATCCTCTCCCTGAAGCGGAATCCACGCGCGGATACGGTTGAAATCCTGTCTACACGCGGAAACCGGCGGCACGCTTTGCGGGTGGGTTGGTTCGAGTTCACGGTGGGGGAGACAATCTGCACTCTCGAGGTGAATCGTCTGCTGGAACCCGGCGTGCAGGACGGGAACTACAGTGTGTTCTTCCGGGATCTCACCTGCGGCAAGGAGAGCTATCCTGTCGGACGCTATGTCGAGGTGGAACAGCTCTCCGACGGGCGTTTCGTTTTGGACTTCAACAGGGCATACAACCCCGCCTGTGCGTTCTCCCCGCATTACAATTGTCCGATTCCTCCCGAAGCCAACGACCTCCGTGTGCGGATCCCTGCCGGGAGAGATGGACGCGCATTACATGGAGAAGTAGAAACCTCTTCCACCCCAAGAGCCCAGATCGTACAATGCCGGTCCGCGATACTGCCCGGGCTGTCGGGTTTCGCGGCGGGTGTATATACTTGACTTTACTCAATATGTTGAGTAAATTTACTCAACGTATTGAGTAAATGGAGAACTCATGAGGTACAGAAGGAAGCAGTTTGAGGTTCTCACCTCCAGGCTGCAAGAGAAGAGGCGGTTCATCCAGGTTCTCGCAGGTCCCCGCCAGTCCGGCAAGACCACGCTTGCACAGCAAGTTGCTGCTGCATCTGAGATTCCGGTGCATGTCATATCGGCCGATGATCCGAAAGCCCACGGGCGTACATGGCTCCAACAGCAATGGGAGGTCGGTCGGGGTCAAGCCCGCGACGCGGGTAAAGAGGGGAGTGTACTCATTATTGATGAAGTTCAGAAGGTGCAGGCATGGTCCGAAAGCGTCAAGCGGCTCTGGGATGAAGACACTGCTTCTCACACCCCATTGAAGCTGCTCATCCTCGGCTCAGCGCCACTTCTCATACACCAAGGACTCACGGAGAGTCTTGCGGGACGATTCGAGATAGTCCGATCGACGCATTGGTCCTTCGCCGAAATGAGAGACGCATTCGGCTGGTCTTTGGATCAATATATCTACTTCGGAGGATATCCCGGGTCTGCAGGGCTGATTCATGACGAGATCCGCTGGAAAAGATATATCCTCGATGCAATGGTCGAAACGACGCTCTCCAGGGACATTCTTCAGCTTCAACGAATCGACAAGCCGGCATTGCTCCGGCAGCTTTTCAATGTCGGGTGCTCGTACTCGGGCCAAATTCTTTCATACACGAAGATGGTAGGGCAGCTTCAGGATGCGGGGAATACAACGACCCTTGCACACTACCTCGACCTGCTTGGCGCCGCAGGAATCATGGTGGGTCTTCACAAGTATGCAGGTCAAAGAGTTCGTCAACGAGGCTCAAGTCCGAAGTTTCAGACCTTGAATAACGCTTTCGTCACGTGTCAATCCGAACTCAGTTTTCGGCAGGCCAGGAAGGATCACGCGTATTGGGGCAGGCTGACGGAATCAGCGGTGGGCGCACATCTGGTCAATGGTTCCCATTCCGAAGGCTCTGCGGTCTACTATTGGCGGGAGGGACATCATGAAGTGGACTACGTGGTGAAGAGAGGGAGGGCCATCTCTGCAATCGAAGTGAAGAGCGGTATTGAAGATGGTGTTTTGTCAGGCATGGACGAGTTTTCCAGAAAGTTCAAGCCAAAGAGAGTATTGCTCGTCGGTTCAGGAGGAGTATCGCTCGATCAGTTCCTCGGGGATCCTCCCGGAAAGTGGATTGAGTGACGAAAGAACGGTTATGGTCACGATTGGAGGCCATCACGGAAGCGCCTCGTCTGATGTTGTGGCGTAATGGCGTACAGCTGATTGTTGCCTGTTGCGTGTGAATCAAATATTCTGTATGTACATCACACCAACAGAGTACACGATTCAGGCTGACCACGGAAGACGGAATGAAACGCACTCTCTCCGACAGAGTCTTTTCGGTCGCCGTTCTCTTGCCCTTCGCGGCGGCAATCGGCTACCTGCACTATGCGATGGGCGTCCCCATCAAGTGTTTCATTTACGGTTCCGGTTCCTGGGGATTCGGCTGCATTCTCAAGCTCGTGCTGTATCATGGGGTGGTCCGCAGATTACCACATGACCCGTCTCACATCCTGGGTACCTCGGCGCTCAACGGTCTGGTATCGGGGGTTACAGAGCTTGGGCTCGCGCTTGTGTTCTTCGTGTTTCTGCCCGTTATGTCGTTCTGGGAAGTGGTCGCGTTTGGAGTTGGCATCGGGACGATCGAGGCGTTCGTGGTTACGACGACTTCCGATCTCTTCAAGGGCACCGCTCTGGAAAAGTCGGCCGGCGAGCTGGAGGCCATTGTGGCTCGTCTGTCGGGAGGTCGACGCCTTCTGTACGGCGACATCCTGCCGTTCGCCGAGCGTCTGATCGCTGCGGTGATCCATGTTGGTACACGCGGGCTGGTGTACGTGAGTTACCGTTCGTCCAACCCCTGGCCGTTTCTCGTGGCGCTGGCAGCGTTCTTTCTTGCGGACGGGATCGTCGGCTATCGTTTGATCCAGCAAGGACGGCTCAACGACCTTCGTGTTCTCAACAGGACGTATGCCGCCCTCGCCGCCATAGCACTGCTTGTTCTGGCAGCCTTCCTGCTCTCCTGGTCGGAGGGTGCATATCCGCCCGCCGCGCCCCGCGGTGAGTAGGCGCTCATGACTGGGCGGCCCAACAACCCTCTGCAGCTGGCGGTCACGGCCCACGCCGGCGCAAGGGTCGATTCAAGGACCTCTTTCAGTGTGAAATTCCGCAGACGCATGGATGAGAGGAGTTGCCATCAGGAGTACAGCCCGGCGGCGGTCAAGCCGGTGCAGCGGACGGCCCTGCAACGCAACCGCTGAACAGGGAGGTACAGCAGAAAGAAGAGAGATGCTCAGCCGGCGCGAGAACATCCTTCGGCCGGTTCATCCACTTGACTTTACTCAATATGTTGAGTAAATGTACTCAACGTATTGAGTAAATGGAGAACTCCATCGGCTCATCAAGGGAGGAACGGCTATGTCGGTTTTGACTGCGGTTTCGAACATTAACTGGCCGGCGGTGCTGCTTGCGTGGGTGGCTCACGTCGTGATCAGCCTGGTATGGTTTCAACCGGCGTTCTTCGGTAGAGCCTGGGTTGAACTCAGTGGAAAGGAGCTGAAACCGGCCACCCGCTGGATACCGGCTGGATTGGCTGCCCACCTGGTAGGCGTGCTGGCATTGGCGGTGATTATAAACCTGGCCAACGCCACGACGCTCCTGGAGGGCATTGCCCTGGGTCTGCTGGTCTCGGTTGGATTTGTCTGTACCATGCTGGCCGGTGAACTGGTGTGGGAAAAAATCCCGTTCAGACTGTTTCTGATTCGCCTGGGCGATCAACTACTCACCTTTGGCATCGCCGGGGCGATCCTGGCGTTGTGGAGGTAAATCTACGATGAATACAACATACCTTGTCCTGGTGGTTCTCTGCCTGAGCGGGCTGATGACTTCGTACCGGCTACGAACTTCTGAAACAGGCGGGGAGGGTGGACCCGAGAAGCAAGGCTGTCTTTGCGTTGGTATTTATGGGGATGTGCCTGGTGTTGTTGACCTGGCCTTTCCTGGGTTCTTTCGATCCGATGCCCTTCCATCTTCCTGTTGCTGTTCATTGGGCGGGCCTGTTTGTACTCGTCACGGGACTCGGTTTGGCCGTTGGCGGAGTGATACAACTCCGGGGGCTGGAAAATATCGACCACCTGGTGGTAGGCGGTCTCTTTGCCAAAATTCGCCATCCGATGTATACCGGCTTCATATTGTGGATTCTGGGTTGGATTGTCTATCATGGTGCGACCTTGAGTGTGGTTCTTGGAGGAATAGCCATTGGGAGTATCCTCTATTGGCGGCGGATCGAAGAACGGAAACTGGAAGTCCAGTTCGGGGAGGATTACCGCCGCTATAAGAAAGGCACCTGGTTTTGAGGCAACATATCCGTGAACTTCCACACGGCTCAAGAACCGTGATTCATTCCAGCAGATCAATTCGCACATGACCGGCACCAGGCTTCCCGGCTTCCTCCGTCTGTTTCGCTTCGAGCTCCCCTTCGCGGCCGGCGTCTGCGTCGTCCTGGGTCAGTTCCTCGCGTTGGATTCCATCCCGCCGCTTCACGAGATCGTACTGGGTTTTGCGAGCATGTTCTTCATTTCAGCGACTGCACTCATACTCAATGACTACTTCGACATTGAGATAGACCGGATCAACGCGCCACACAGACCACTCCCCTCGGGCATGGTCTCGAAGCGGGACGTCCTTGTTCTGTCGTTTGTTGTCGCATTCCTCGGATTGATGGCAAGCGCGCTCATAAGTCTCACCGCGTTCATCACCATCCTTGTCGTGTGGATTGTTGGTGTGCTCTACAACTGGCGTTTCAAGCGGTCCGGTTTGGCCGGCAATCTCATGGTGAGCTTTTCGGTCGGAATGACCTTTGTTTTCGGAGGGATTTCCGTCGGACAGCCGGGGAGCATCAATGTATGGTGGTTCGGGGCGGTATCCTTTCTGATGGATTTGGGGGAGGAGATCGCCGCAGACGCCATGGACATCGAAGGTGACAAGATCATCGGGTCCCGCTCCCTGGCAATCGTTTATGGTCGGGAACGCGCCCTGAGAACCAGCGCTGGAGTATTTGCCGCTCTGATCCTGGTTAGCCTGGTGCCATTCGTTCTGGCGCAAGTCTCTTTCGTCTATTTGATCCCGATCGTGATCATGGACATCGTGATCTTGTATTCGACCGTGCGGTTGCTGAACCCGGCGACCAGGAATCCCAGAGCGCACATACGCGCGATCTATCTCGCCGGACTTGTTGCCGTGTTGCTGTTCATTGCGCTTCGCGTCATCGGTGGATGGGGGGTTGCCGCATAACACCGGCTGTACCTGACGCCGCGCCTGGGGCGTACGGGTTCTGTCTAATTGCACGACCGTCTTCGCGGGGCAGGTGAGCCGCGAACCGTAGGCGGCCTGGGTATCCAGAGTACTCTGGCCGCGCACTCGACCCCGTATCAAGGAGATCCGGAGAATGCAGACGCCAGGTCTCGTTCAGCACATCGACCCTACAACTCTGAGCAAGAATCCAGCCTTCACCTCGCTGCGAGGCGTGGGGGGCGCGGCTCATTGGAGACGTCCGGCGAGGAAAGACGATGGGAACCATGAAACCACGAGATGTCGTTCGAGCGCAAATCTCACACCGGGAAACCGGGACAGTCCCCTACACGTTGCCCTTTGAAGAGTCCGTGGGGCAGCGGTTGGATGAGCACTATGGGAATGCGCAGTGGCGCAAACGACTGGTTCCGTTCATTGTCAGTGTTGGCGCAGTCGATACGGACCCCAAGGAACGGATTGACGGGAAGTATGTCCGGGACGGGTACGGCGGCATCTGGCGGCAGGATCTGCGACCCTGGCATCTCGAGAAGCCGCCGTTGAACACGCCGTCCTTTGACGGGTATGTCTTTCCTTCGCCGGAATCGTTCTTCCGCCCCGCGTGGAAGGAGGCTGCGCGCAAGACATGCGAAGCGTGCCCGGACAGTTTCCTGATCGGCAATCTGGGGTGGGGCTTGTTCGAGCGCAGTTGGAACCTGCGGGGTTTCGAGAACATCCTGATGGACGCTGTGGCGGAGCCGGACTTTTTCGAGGAGGTCCTCGATCGCCTGATGCGTCTGTACCTCGCGTTCGTGGAATACACGGCCGAGTTGCCCGTGGACGGGATTCTCTTCGGCGACGACTGGGGTGACCAAAGAGGCGTGATCCTGGGACCGGATCGATGGCGCCGGTTCCTGAAGCCGCGCTGGGCGAGGATCTACGAAGCGGTGCATCGGCACGGCAAGACCGTGATGGCCCACTCCTGTGGTTCGGTCGCGGAGATCATCCCCGATCTTGTTGAGATCGGCCTCGATGTGCTGGAGAGCGTTCAGCCGGAAGCCGCGGGCATGAACCCCTATGAACTCAAGAGACGTTGGGGGGACAAGATTACATTCTGGGGATGTCTGGGCAGTCAGAGCACCATTCCTTTCGGAACGCCCGACTCCATTCGCAGGGAGATAAGCACGCTGAAGAGGGATATGAGCAAAGGCGGCGGTTTCATTCTCGCTCCGGCCAAACCCCTGCAACCGGAGACCCCCACACTCAATGCCGTGGCGATCGTGGAATCGTTTGCCGGCAACAGCTGCATCGAACCGGCAGGTGGAGGCCACGTTGTACAGCGCGCCTGACCTGCGGCGTCAGGGCGCATGACCGGCAAGTCTATGAAGAAGCATGTTCGCGAAATACATCGTTCCCTGGCCACCATGCCGACCAAAAATGCGGGGTCTTTTCGTCTGGTGCGGCGCGAGTGGTCCGTGCGGTTCAAGGAGAAATCCGGTGCTTCCGTAATAGCTTTGGCGAAGCATTTGGTGTCGCGGGGGGTTTGGGAGCGCATCTTTGCGTACGAGATTATTGCGTATCACGAAGGAGCCCGTAGAGCCTTGAAGCCCGGGGATGTTACTGCGCTTGGACGGGGCATCAGTAGCTGGGGAGAGGTCGACTGCTTCGCAAGCTATGTGGCCGGTCCGGCCTGGCGGGAACGCAACATTCCCACACGCCTCATCCATTCCTGGGCCCGCTCAGCTGACCACTGGTGGAGGCGAGCTGCACTGGTGAGCACCGTTCCACTGAATAATCATGCTCGTGGCGGCAGCGGAGACGCGGCGCGCACGCTGAGGGTTTGCCGTCTGCTCGTCCGCGATCGCGACGACATGGTCGTCAAGGCGCTTTCATGGGCACTTCGCGAGCTGAGTAAGCGCGATCACACGGCGGTCGAGCGGTTCCTTGAGCATAATGCTCAACACGTAGCCCCTCGCGTCATGCGAGAGGTGATGAACAAACTGAGGACAGGGTTGAAGCTCCTTATCCCGCTTCAGTAACCTCGTTCGTACGCCCAAACCTGCGCCTGTGCCGGACGGCGCGCCGGCGTGAAATGCAGAAAGAGAGGACAGTCTCCATGAAGACCGTGTGTATTGTGGGCGCATCAGGCAAACTGGGGCGGTACATGGTGCAGCATTGCCTGAGCCGGGGTTACAGGGTTCATGGCGTCTGCCGCGAACCCAGCGTCGGCAAGCTCGAGGCGTTCAAGGATCGTATCACTGTTTTCCCCGGCGCCACGAACAATCGCGAGGTCATACAAAAGGCGGTTGCGGATTGCGACGGCGTACTGACTGTTCTGGTTCCCTGGGGAAGGCAACACTACGCGACTGGAACCGCCCAGGCCGTTCTCGACTTTGCCCGCCCGGGTGCTCGCCTGATCTTCTCGTGCGGATGGCACATCACGCGCGATGGACTTGACAGGTTTTCGAAGCTCCTCAAGTGGCAGGAACACGCCGCTCGCTGGTTAGGCTCGCTCACACGGCTCATAGACATTGACGACCAGATCGAGGCGTGCCGGCGAGTGTTCGCCAGCAACACACGCTGGACAGTTGTGCGCGGAAGCGACCTGGAAGAGGGCGAGAGCCAGGGATTGCCCGTGTGGAGCAGACACGTTGGTGATCCGATTCTTGAAAGCAATATCACGCGCCGTGTAGACTTTGCGCTCTTCATGGTTGCGGCACTCGAGAATGACAGTCTCATTCACGAGGCTCCCGCAATTGTCGGCTGCCGGACACCTTCTGCGCGTGCACACGCCACCTGAGCCGCGCACGCTGAACATGAGGGATAACCGGGCCGGACCCGGAGGAGGAGGTATGACCCTGGTCGATTCGCTCTGTGCTCACAAGAACCCTGTCGTGGCCTACCGGGCGCGGCGGCTGCTCGCCGGCGAGTCCGAACGCTCACCGGGTATGCGCACGCTGCGCCGGGCAATAGGATCATCGGAGATGGCGAAGCGCCTCCTCCTGGCCCTGCGCGGCGAGCGCTTCAACCCGTATCGCAAGTGGCAAGGACCGCACTGGACGCTGTACTCGCTGGCGGAGATCGGGTTCCCGGCGGGGGACGAGAGGCTGCTCCCCCTGCGTCAGCGCGTCATGGACTGGATGTTCGCGCCGGCCTTCCTGAAGCCGCCGATGCACCGTGTTCCTCGCCGACCAGCCCGAGCGACCGCGGCGCTGTGCGTCGATGGAAGGCAACACCATCTGGTCGCAACTGGTGCTGGGCATCGTGGATCAAGATCTCGTGCCCCTTCTTGTCGATCGCCTGGTTGCGTTCCAGTGGCCTGACGGCGGATGGAACTGCGACAAGCGGCCGGGCGCGCGCACATCCTCCGTGCAGGAGACACTGCTCCCGCTTCGGGGACTGGCACACTGGTCCCGCGCGACGGGGGACGAGCGCGCGCGGAGGGCCGCGAAGCGTGCGGCCGAGTTCCTGCTCGAACGGCGCCTCCTGTGGCGCAAGCGGGATGGCGCACTCATCGAGCCCGAGTGGGGCGGGCCCGTCGACAAGGTCCACTATCCCATCCGGTTCTACGACGTGCTCAGCGCACTCCTGGTGATGGCGGAGATGGGGCTGGTTCGCGATCGGCGATGCCGGGATGCCCTCAACCTTCTTGAGTGCAAACGCCTTGCCGACGGCACGTTTCCGGTGGAGTGGACCAACGTGAAGAAGGCGGACCGGATCGAGACCCGCGGGACCTTCGCGGACTGGGGCACACTGCACAGGAAGAAGGGCAATCCGTTCGTGACGGTGGATGCGCTCTATGTGCTCAGGGAGGCCGGTCTCCTGGGGATGCGGTAGCTATTCCTGCTTGTGAACAAGAGAAGGAGAATGACCATGGCGAGTGGAGGATTACGATGAAGATGTTCCTTTCCGTTGCCGCCGTGCTGATCGCCCTGCTCGGGGGCGCCTGGCTGCTCTTTCCCGAGGCGATGCTTGGCAGGTGGAGCGTGCAGACTGACCCGGTCGGCCTGTTTATGGGTCGTCGCTACGGCGCCATGCTTCTTGGCTACACGGTGATCCTTGGGCTGGGCAGATCCTCCGGTCCGTCACTGGCTCGCACAGCCATCCTTTTCGGCGGGGCGTTCGTTACCGGATTGGTGACACTCGTCAGTATCGGGGGCATTATCACCGATACCGTTGGTCCCGGAGCGTGGGTCACCGTCGCTGTCGAGGCCCTGCTGACAGGAGGGTTTCTCTATTTTTCGCTGATCGGGCGTGTGTCATCACAGAGTGAAAAGTAAAGAATATCGACTTTGCTCACTGCGGGGCATTTCTACACCTGCTCTCTCCGAGTCTCTGTCCTTTCCAGCGATCGAGTAAGTCCCGTCTATACTCTTGACATTATTTGACAATGCATTGGCCCATGGCTATATTGCCGCACAAGCCAAATGCCTGCCCTGATCGATACCCGGCCAGATGCATTTTTGAGGGCAGCCTGTCGCGCCGCCTGCGGTATTTCGCTGCCGGGGCAGAGTCTCGCGCGCGGCAGTGGAAGACTACCTGCATGTATGTTACACGCGAATCGCAATACTCCCGACGTTGATTCACAGCCTGATACATTTCGTGCGGCACCGAGAGCGGTGCGGCATTCCTGGTGCGATGATGCCCAGTTCAGTGAACAATGGAGGGTCCTGATGAGAGTTCTGACGGTCTACGCACACAACAACCCGCACTCCTTCTGCCATGCGCTCATGTGCCGCTTCACCGAAGGCCTTGTCGACGCGGGGCACACCAGCGAAGTCGTGGACCTGTACGCGATCGGCTTCGATCCCGTGCTACGCGGTCGGGACACACCGGGCTGGATCGATGACAGCGTGCCTGACGACGTGCTGGAGTACATGAACGTCAGGGCCTCCATGCTCGAGAGAGCTCGGAACCCTTTGCAGAAGTGGATGATGAAGCGGTGGATGGGCGACCTGGACGCGCGGGGGATCGTGCGCAAGGTGCGGGCGATGGGCTGCCCGCCCGACGTTGTCGAGCAGCAGGCCAAGGTCGCCAATGCGGACGCGCTCGCCTTCATTGCCCCGGTCTACTTCGTGGGCTTCCCCGCGATACTCAAAGGCTGGATCGAGCGCGTGTTCACGCTCGGGTTCGCGTTCGGCCTGAGCCCTGAAGCATGGCGCGGCGACATCGGCGGCCGCATCCCGCTGCTTACGCACGAGAAGGCGCTGATCATGCAAACGACCATCTGGGACGAGAGTGCGTACGAGCCCCGTCTCAAGGACGCGATGACGGCCCTGATCGATGAATACGCGCTGCTCTATCCGGGCGTCAAGCGGGTCGAGCGCGTGTACTTCTACGCCGTCCACGGCGCCGACGACGCGAAGCGGCGTGGCTACTTGGACCGTGCCTACAGGCTGGGCCGGGAGTTCTGAACGTGCCTTGGCGAGCGGCCGCGACACCGGCCCCCGCCGCTTTGCCTGCCAAGTCGTGCTGGAACGGGGGGACGAAGCCAGAGCCAACGAGCGGTTTAGCTCGAGGCCGTTAGACCGCCAACGCGAAAAAGAGAAAAGCCGGTCGGGGATGGTGCAGACGCGAATTTCAATGGAGGAGTGTCATGACAAAGATCGCAAAGAACACGGTTTGCCGCGGGCTCTGACGGAAGCGATCACCGATCCCGACCCCACTGCCGCCAGGCGCGCGTTCGATGCGATGATGACAATGCGAAAGATCGACATCGCCACGATCGAGGCGGCGCGCCGCGGCTGAGATGCCGGCGGACGAAGCGTTTGATTCCATGGATATACTGACGCTCTTGGGCCTAGGGGAGTTGTTCGCGCACCTGAGAACCGGATGTGGCTGTGGAAGTACTCGGAAGCGAGGCATGCCCTCTTCGGGGAGAGCCTGCTCCCCGTCGGAATCCAGATTCTCGCAGTATTGTTGATGGTGTGGGCCCGGGTGACATTTGGCTGGAGGAGTTTTCACGCGGCAGGAACTCCCACGGAAGGTGGGCTGGTGACTTCAGGGCCCTACAAGTACGTTCGGCACCCAATCTATGCGGCGGTGCTCTACTTCACCTGGGCGGGTGTTCTTTCCCACGTGTCGGCCATGAACATCATTCTGGGGATTTGCGCGATTGGAGGAGCAGCGTTGAGAATGGTGGTTGAGGAGAAACTTGTAGCCGGGCGGTACCCTGAGTATATGGCATACGCCAATCGCACAGCGAGGGTCATCCCTTTTCTCGTGTAGTGCATCGGCGCCCGACCGGTGGTTGCACCTGACGCCGCGAGATGGGGCTCAGGCGGAATGGACCGCGATCATTTGCGAAGGGCAGTTGTCGTTTCTTTCACAAGACACAATTCGATTTGCGGCGCAGGTGGGCCGCAGCCTGCTTGCTCCAAGTCAAGGGGAAGATGATCGTGAGGGCGACCTGGAGAAGAACATGGAAATCGTTGGTCGGACGACTATTCATCCACTCGCCTTCTATTCGGGGAAGCTGAGTGGCTATCTTACGTGGGTGTTGCTTGGGCTCGACTCCCTCGGGGTTCGTGCGGTCCAAGGACTCCACGCAGCGGTTCTGGACTACCTCTCGTACATCTTGCTCGCAGTCGCCGCGGTCTTCTTCGTCTCCAGCCTCCTTAGCCTGGGCAAGTCCACCCGACTGGGTCTGCCGACTGGTCAGACCAAACTCAAGACCGGGGGAATCTATCGCGTCAGCAGGAACCCGATGTATGTCGGGTTCGATGCGTTGACTCTTGCCGCGATTGTCGGGACCGGCAATCCCGTCGTGCTCGCGCTCGGTGTGTACAGCATGGTGATCTACCATTTCATTATCGCGGGAGAAGAGAGATATCTCGCGTCGGTCTTTGGGACGGCGTATGCGCAGTACAGGGCGTCCGTTCGGAAGTACGTCTGAATGGATTGCCGCGTGTCACGCGCGAAGCGCGCGCTATCAAGCGCTTGATCCTGGCAATCGGCGCATGGCAGGCTGGGCACCGCTTGCAGGTTTTGCACCGTTAGGCAGCAACAAGTGGTCACTTCAGACAGCGAGGCTGTGAAACGGAGATCGTGCTGACTCCCATTTTCTTACAAGCCGCTCTGAATGGAGACCGGACTCACCCGGCAGCACCACGCACTCCGGCTGCGATCGCCGAAGCGGCCCGCGCCGCTGTAGACGCCGGTGCCCACTCGGTGCATGTCCATGCGTTTGATGAGGCTGGCCGGGAGACTCTTGAGGGGGAGGCATGCGCGAGGGTTCTGCGGGCCGTCCGCGCCCTTTGCCCTGAGACTCCGGTTTCCTTAACAACCTCGTCGACCATTGTGGGTGATCCTGGAACGCGTTTACGGCTCGTTGAGGCATGGGAGGAACTCCCGCACCTTTTCACCGCGAATCAGGGAGAAGCTGGCATTGTCGAGCTTTGTGAGTTACTCCTATCCCGAGGCGTCGGTCTCGAGGCTGGCTTGCTGACGGCTGACGACGCGCGCGCTTTCGTACGTTCGGGGTTGGCAGATCGGTGTCGCCGCGTCCTTATTGAGCCGCTTGACCGAGATCCCACGGTTGCTGTTCAGCACGCCGCCAGAATGGAAGATATCGTGGTGTCTGCGGGCATCGCCCTGGAACAGGTTCACCACGGATACGGCATCGCGTGCTGGGCAGTCAATCGTCGTGGGCTCGAGAGAGGGCATGGCATCCGCACTGGGCTAGAAGACGTCACTCTATTACCTGACGGTACGCAGGCAAGGGACAACGCGGCCTTGGTTGCTGCAGCCGCCTATTTGATCGGCGCGCATACACGCTCCAGCGCCAGCGCACTGCCGCCGCAAGATCAGCCGCACGACCCCGACGTGAATGCTCCATCCTAGGCGTGCTGCGGACAACATGGGGGAAAGACACTCGGACTGACCGGAGGCGTTCTTCATGCACAAGCACCACCTGATCGACTACATCGAGTTCACGGTTCTCGATATTGGGGCCGCGAAGGACTTCTACAAGGCCGCGTTCGGCTGGGGCTTTACGGACTACGGTCCTGAGTATGCGGGTATTCAGGGGCCGGAAGGAGAAGTGGGCGGGCTCCGCCAAGCCACCGAGGTTCGAAAGGGCGGTCCGTTGGTAGTGCTCTATTCCACGCTTTGGCGGCTAGCGTCAAGGTGGTTTCGCTACATGGACCTTCCTAGCACTCTCAATTGCATTCTCTATATATGCCATCATCGCAGTCATTGGGAAGTTCAAGGGATTTCCGCAGGAGGCAGCAAAGGTCGCAACTTAACCCGCGGCTGTGCCTGACGCCGCGTCGGGGACGGTGCGGGTTGCCGGGGTAGTCGTCTGTAAACACCGTTGGCTTGTATCGCACTCATTGCACGATAGTGTTCGCGGTGCAGGCAGCGCTCTTCCAGGGACCGAGGATCCCCTTCTACTTCCGATGGCTGGGCGATCGCATGATCGTGACTCGATCCTTCGCGAGCGATCCACGGAGCAGGCCGGCACGGCGCCTACGATATGGCGGGAAACGCGTTTGAGTGGACAGAAAGCTTCTTCGGCGGCAGCTATCCTATCTACCGTGTTTTGCGAGGCGGCTCCTGGAGCAATGACCCATCCAACATGCGGAGTTGGTCCCGCTTCAACAACGTCATCTACTCCCAGGACGGAGGGAACAATATCGGGTTTCGCTGTGCGAAAGACATGTAGTCACGCCTGGCACATCGAAATGAGCATATTCTGTCAGAACGCAATGGAGCGGTCTTGACTTTTCCGAATATTGTGCATAGTATGTCGTTGATAAGTCGACATACTATGCACGTTCATGGCAAGGAAATGGTGAGAAAGAAGCCCGCACTCCCGCTATCCAATAGGACTCTCCATGCACCAGTACTGCTGCCGGGCCGGCTACGCGAGGCGATCCCCCAGGAGGAATTCGACTACCAGACCCTGATGCAGGGGCTCAAGAACTATGCTTCCCCCCGCGACAAGGTCACCGATCTGCTCGAGAAGGGGATCATTATCAGGGTGAAGAAGGGGCTCTATCTTTTCGGGCAGCCATATCGCCGCCGCCCGATTTCGCGAGAGGTTATTGCGAATCTCCTCTATGGTCCTTCGTACATCTCCCTCGAATATGCACTCCAGTACCACGGCCTGATCCCCGAGGCGGTCGAAACTCTGACCAGTGTCACGACAGGCCGTTCCAGACGGTTCAGAACTCCCGTCGGCTCGTTCTCCTACAGGGCGATCCCGCTGCGGGCGTTCCGCACGGGAATGGACCTTGTCCAGGCAGACGACGGCCGTTCATTTCTGATTGCTACGCCTGAGAAGGCCCTGGCGGACAAGCTTGTTGCCGAGCGTGGTATTGGGATCAAGGATGTCCCGGCCATGCGGGAGTATCTGGCGGAAAACCTCCGTATCCCCCCGGGGGAGCTGGGGCGACTCGATCGTGAGCGGATAGAACAGATCGCCGCCTCATACCGTTCGCGCCGCCTGTTGATCCTCGCGCGACTGGTTGAGGAGGACCAACACACAATCGGAGAGGGGGGCTTGATGCAGGAGGCTATCGTTCGCATGCTGGATCGCTACTCCGTGAAGTCCGCTGACCAGGCGATCCGGGCCCTTCGTGAGATTATTCAGGAATGCGCCCTTCTTGGCCTCTGGCGGGCGAAGTTCTTCGAACACGCGGCGTTCTACGGCGGGACTGCACTGCGTGTTCTGCACGGGATGGAGCGTTTCTCTGAAGATCTGGATTTTACCCTCCTCAGACCGGAGCCGAAGTTCAGTCTGGGACGGTTCATGGATGCGCTCCAGAAAGAGCTCCTGGCCCTGGGCTTCGATGCCCATGTGGATCTGCGCCGGAAGGTTGTTGACTCTCCGGTGGAGTCGGCCTTTCTCAAGGCGAATACCCGGGCCCATCTGATTCAAATAGGGATTTCGGCAGGTACAGCCATCCAGATAGCCGCGAACCAGACCATCAGGATCAAGCTTGAGATTGATGGGGATCCACCGCCTGGATTCACTACTGAGTCGAAGTATCTGCTGCTCCCGCTTCCCTTTGCAGTCAGGGTGTGCGTTCTCCCTGATCTCTTTGCCGGGAAGATGCACTCGCTACTCTGCCGTCGGTGGAAAAATCGGGTCAAGGGGCGTGACTGGCACGACTTTGTCTGGTTTGTGAGTCATCATCCGGAGCTGCACCTCGCCCATCTTGAGCAGCGGATGCGGCAGACCGGACACTGGGCCAAGGCGGAGAGGCTCACCCCGGAAGCATTCCTGATGCTGTTGCGACAGACGATTAACCGCCTTGATGTCGGCCGGGCCCAGCAAGAGGTGCGCCCGTTTCTGAAGGATCCTCGAAGTATCGACGTGTGGTCCCGCGAGTTTTTCCATGCAATCGCTGAACGCATTCGGTTCCACCAGACCGGGCCGGAATAGGAGTCCGGTAGGGGATCTCTGCCGGAGCATCGCGGCGAGCAAAATAAACACCGAGCGGATTGCCAAAGGCTCTCGAGTAGCGGGGGTAGTGTCCCTGCTCCAACTGTGTTCCGTGGGACTTCACTTATCGTCTGTGGCGAACTGAGTCAGCTGGAAATAATCGATGAGGAAGATTCCCCAATAGCGAGAATGCTCGTCGCTGTGGGCCCGATATGGTCGTTCTCCACAATCGGGAAACCTGTTTGATCTTCCATTTGACTATTTCCCGAGATCGGCTATATTGTTATAATACTAACATAATGGACGAACTATGAAATACAGGACCAGAACTCTCGAAAAGTATTTTGAGTCGGCTTCTCGGCGATTTCCTGTAATGCTGGTGACTGGACCACGGCAGATCGGGAAGACCACATTTTTACGACATCTCGCAAAAAAAAGGAGAAGGTACGTCACTCTGGATGATCCCATGATCCGTTCACTGGCGAAAACGGATCCGGCGTTGTTCCTCCAGCGATTTTCTACGCCGCTGCTGATTGATGAGATCCAATATGCACCCGAACTTCTTTCCTATATAAAAATATCCGTTGACAACGATCGAACCGCAGGTCAGTATTGGCTGACAGGTTCTCAACAGTTTCACCTGATGAAAGGAATTTCTGAATCTCTTGCGGGCAGGGTTGCGGTTGTTCGACTACTCGGTTTTTCACAGCGTGAATTGGGAAACAATGCATCGGCCGGCCCATTTCTTCCGACCCGGGCATGTCTCCGTTCGCGGGATACGTTGAAATCACTCACACTTGCCAATCTTTACAGGAAAATCTGGCTGGGATCGTTTCCCGCCCTCTATCAGAAAACTTCTACAGATCGGGACCTTTTCTACAGTTCATATGTGCAAACATATCTGCAGCGGGATGTGCGGGATCTTGCCAATGTGGGTGACGAAAGTGCCTTCCTGCGATTTCTTCGGGCAAGCGCAGCTCGCACAGGTCAAATGCTGAATATGCAGGACCTTTGCCGTGACAGCAATATCAATCAGGCAACCGGGAAACGGTGGCTTTCCATCCTCGAGAACTCCGGCATTGCATATCTTCTTGAACCGTATCACACGAATGTCACCAAAAGACTGGTGAAAACACCCAAGCTCTATTTCCTCGATACCGGCATTGCCGCCTGGTTGACCGAATGGTCGAGCGCAGCAACACTGGAAGCAGGAGCGATGTCCGGGGCATTTCTCGAAACCTGGGTTGTTGCCGAAGTCATAAAAAGCTGGTGGCACAACGGGAAAAGGGCACCTCTCTATTACTACCGTGATAAGGACACGAAAGAAGTTGATCTGCTTATCCATCAAGACGGGATTGTCTATCCGATAGAGATCAAGAAGTCTGCCAATCCGGGGAAAGACGCGGTTCGTCATTTCAAAGCGCTGGAATCGCTGAAGTTGCCTATCGGCCCCGGCTGTGTCGTGTCACTTGTTTCACAGCCGCTGCCGATCACAGAGTCCGTTCAAGCGATACCGGTGGGAATGATGTGATACGTATCGGGCATTCTCAGAGATGATGTGCTCAATCCATACGAAGGCCTTGGGTTGACCACAGATCGTTGATTCTCACGCATATATGCCTGTGCCGCCGTCTGCAGGTCGCAATTTTCCAATCTGCGATGCTCTCTGCGTGCCGTCAAACGGGCAGAGACTGTTGGGTTGAAACAGACCTTGCTGCTTTCAATGCGTCTCGCGCTTCCGCAGGTGGTACGAAATCGCCGGAACAGCAGAACTGAACAGCACACTCAATTCGTGATCCCTGATGCAAGTGAAGTGCGTGTTGACATTGGATTCCCATCCCGCTAGATTCCACCTATCCAATTCCATGTGAACGCCGGAACGTGACGAAGAACCTCCTCCCCTGCATGCTCCTCTTTCTCCTCTGTACGACCATGCACGCGCAGGTGCTGCCCTCCGGGACCTACACCACCCGGGATGGTCTTCCTTCCAACAGGATTCTTGCCCTGTTCCAGGACTCCCGGGGTTACGTCTGGATCGGAACAAACAACGGACTGAGCAGGTACGATGGCGCGCAGTTCACCACCTACTCAACAGTTCAGGGACTGAGCAACAACTGGATCACCGACATCACCGAAAACCCGCGGGAACCGGGAACGCTGTGGATCGGAACCATCGCGGGAGGGGTCAACAGATTGCGCGATGGATCGGTCTCCGTTTTCCGCCCGGGAACGGACGACGCCACCAACAACATCAGCAGCATCGCTGTTGACACCACGGGCACGGTATGGGCTACCACATTCCACGGGCTTTTCATGATCCGTGATGATTCCATTCACCGGGTTACTCAGTTGGAGGGGGGCCGGTCAGATCACCTGATGTCAGCGGATGATGGCACGGTGTGGCTTGCCAGGGATAACCAGCTCTCTTTCCACGCACCAGGCGGGAACATGTGGGTTACCGTGCCTTCTCCCGGCCCGGCTTTCGGGTTCATCACCGAACTCGCCCGCAGCAAAACGGGCGGCGTCTGGGTTGGGTGGTCGACCGGCCGTGTAACACGGATGCAGGGGATCACGGGAGTTGTTGAGCTTCGCGGGCATTACGGTGCCCCTCAACGAATCGTCGATGACGGAAACGGCAGGCTCTGGATCAAAACACGGAAGGCGCTCTTCACTGTTACGCTGCTCTCACCGGAGAACGCCAGGCTCGTTCCGTTGACTTCTGAGGAGCGCATCCCGGCTGATGTCATACCGCCAATGCTTATGGATGCCGAGAGTAATCTGTGGATCGGGACATGGCTAAATGGGTTGGTAAAACTCTCCGATCAGAATCTGCATATGACCCCCGCACGGTTTTCTCCCAGGGACGCATACAGTACATCGGCGGCCTGTGACCGGAATGGCCATATCTGGGTGAGCGCCAGAGGGGGGATCGTCGAGTTTTACCCTGACAATGCGGCCGGATGGCGACAACACCTGCATAGAATCGAAGAAATCCCTCCGGACGAGGACTGCTACGTCGGGCTCTATGATCGCTCCGGAAGTATCTGGCTTATCTCGAAGGGCTACCGGGAGATCCGGGCATTCAAAGTTCTCTCCAGGCCCGCCCGCCCCAGCAGTCTCATTCCATCCACCGTACTCCGCCGTGGCAGGCACTTTCCTGAAGGACTGTTGCTGTCACTCTTCGTGGATGCACACAACCGCATGCTCATCAGTATCGGCGAACTCGGCATTGCCGTGGTCGGGCTTGATCCGCCCGTGCTTCAGGGAGTCATGACGCAGGCCGACAGCATCCCCGGCCGGAGTGTCCGGGCTCTGCTTGAGGACAATGCAGGGCGGATCTGGATGGGAGGATGGAATGAAGGGATCTCCGTGTTTTCACCCGGTTCAGCATTCCCGCGGTTTGTCCGCAGGTACGCGGTTTCTGATGGACTCCCGGATAACAGCATCCGGGCGCTCCATCAGGACCGGTCAGGCGTCATGTGGATCGGCACAAGACACGGCGGTCTCGCACGGCTCGAACACGACCGGTTCAAAACGATTTCCATGAAAGATGGACTTCTGAGCAACAGCGTCTGGAGAATCGAGGAGGATGAGCATGATCGGTTGTATCTGCTCACCGACGCCGGCATCGAAAGAATTGACCGGAAGACGGCTGCGCCGCTGATGCAAAAGTCCGAATTGCTCGTGCCTCAGGGAGGTACCCTCGGGATCGTCCCGGGAAAGTACATCTGGTATGCATCCACGGAAGGATTGACAACGTACGACTATGCTGCCGCCTCCACGGGAGCCAGACCGCCGCCGGTGCATATCCGATCCCTCACGGTGAATGGCAAGATACTCGCGATGGAGCAGGGGATCGAGCTCCCCTACACTCAGAATACATTCACCATCGAGTATGTGGGGATAAGCTACAGGGATGAAAAGGCTGTCAGATATCAATACCGGCTTTCCGGCGTTGATTCCGGCTGGTCCCCGTCAATCGCACACCGGGCGGTCACGTTCGCGAACCTTCATCCGGGCCGTTATCTCTTTGAAGTGCGGGCGATTTCGGGAGAGGGCGTTGCGAGCACGGTACCGGCATCGCTCGCATTCTCCATCATACCACCGGTCTGGCAACGCTGGTGGTTCATCGCGCTGGCCGCGGCTGTCGCCGGCACACTCCTGTATGCGGGGTTCAGGTATCGGGTACGGCATCTCCTTGAACTCGAACGGTTGCGCACGCGCATCGCGGCCGATCTCCACGATGATGTCGGGACAAACCTCAGCAGCATGATGTTGACCACGCAGATCATGGAACGCAAGTTTCCCCTCTCGGAAGAAGAACGGCGCGAGCTGGATCGGTTACGGGTCACTGCCGGGCATACGCGGGAAATGCTCAAAGACATCGTCTGGTTCCTGAATCCCCGGAACGATTCACCCGAGAATTTCATCTTCAAATTGAAGGAAATCGCCGGACGCATCCTGCAGGAAACGCCGTTTCGATTTCATACCTCGGGAGTGGAGCACCTGGAGCATGTGAATCTGGAAGTAAAGCGGAACATCGTGCTGATGTTCAAAGAGGTTCTGACGAATATCGCCAAGCACGCACAGGCCGCATCGGTGGATATCGACGCAACATGCCGCGGCGGCACCTTCTTCCTCACGGTCGGCGACGACGGCAGGGGATTTGACACGGGGGCACCATCCACAGGTAATGGTATCGTGAACCTCCGCGCCCGGACACGCGCTGTGGGCGGGCAAATCGAGATCCGGAGTGCGCCGGGCGAAGGGACGTTGATCCGGCTGAGCATGAATATCACGCATATGCGTAGTGGCAGACGAGGCGGAGCTTCAGTATATTCCTGGTAACGTGAACTCTCTCCGGACCCCGCCGATCGGCCCGCCTTCATCGTCGACCCCCAGTCTCAGTCTGTGGATCATCGAAGACGACGCCCAATTCGGAACACAGCTCTCAGAACTCATCAATCTGAGTGAAGCGTTTGTGTGCACGAATGTCTTCCGTGCCTGTGAACCGGCTATCGCACTGCTGAAGAAGGACGATCCGCCCGATCTTGTGTTGCTGGACGTCGGGTTGCCGGGCATGAGCGGTATCGAGGGGATCAGGATCATTCGTTCCATCGCGCCCGAGACCAAAATCGTGATGTTGACGGTGTTTGAGGATACAGACACGATAATCCGGGCAATCAGCCATGGTGCGGCAGGGTACCTCCTCAAGGGATCTTCGCTGGAGACGCTTGTCGAATCGTTGAAGTCCATTCTCAACGGTGGCGCACCCATGAACCCGCAGATTGCCCGTAAGATTCTGGAGGTTTTCGCTCAGGGCTCATTGCCCAAGGCGGATTACGGCCTGACCCCCAGAGAGCGGGAGGTGTTGGGCCATCTCGTCACCGGATTCCAGAAGAAACAAATCGCCGATGAGATGTTCATCACGTTTCACACGGTGGACAAGCACCTGAGGAGCATCTACGCCAAACTCCAGGTTCCATCGCGAAGCGTAGCCATCGCAAAAGCGTTGAAGGAAAACCTTCTGTAATTGCTTTTCCGGCTCATCGATCCCCGCAAAACCGCCTTTCCCTCTCCTGCATCTGCCCGGCGCAGGACAGAACTACGCATATGCGTACTTTCCAGACGGTCCTCAAACAGGTAGATTGATCCCGATCTCACTGTTCTTTGCTCACCGCGGGAGGTACTCATATGAAGCTTGCTGCATTCCTGTTGGCGTTCCTGATGTTGCTCTGCGCGGCGACGCTCGCCCAGATACCCCGAACACTTTCCTACCAGGCAGTACTCACAGATAATGGCGGAGTTCCCAAGCCCGACGGGGCCTATACCGTCACATTCCGCCTCTATGCCGCATCCGGCGGCGGAGCCGTGCTATGGACGGAATCCCAGACGCTGCAGGTGAAGCGGGGACTCTTCAGTGCCGTGCTCGGGAGCGTCACGCCAATCGGACCGGCCCTGACCTTCGACCGGCCGTATTGGCTCAGTCTCCAGGTTGCCCCGGATAACGAAATGGCGACCCGCCTTCCCCTTGCTTCGGTGGGATATTCTTTCAGCGCGATCATCGCGGACACCGCGCGCTACGCGAAGGGGACCGTTGCTGCTGCGCCTCTGGCTCTCTCCGCAGCGGTAAGCAATCCCAATTATGTCCTGTCCAGTACGGCAACCGGAACCGGCGGAGGTATTATCGGTATCGGCGACAATGGATTCGGGGTTGTCGGTCAAGGCCTGGGTACAACCGGAGTCAACTACGGGGTGGCCGGCAACAGCAAGAGCCCTGACGGTATCGCTGTGTCCGGATGGAACCTGGCTACGACCGGGCTTGCGGTAGGCGTCCGTGCTCTGACGAGTTCGCCGTCCGGGTGGGGCGCATATGGTACCGGCGGCGTGAATGGCATCGGCGTTGTCGGTGTGTCCCCGGGGACCACCGGGGTCAACTACGGAGTCGCCGGAAACTCCTCCAGCCCGGACGGTTTTGCGGTCTCCGGGCGAAACCTCGCAACCACGGGAAGCGCAGTCGGCGTTCTCGGTGCCACGAATTCACCGACAGGATGGGGAGTTCAGGGCGCCGGGGGCGCCAATGGGATCGGTGTAATCGGATTGGGGTCCACGGGAGTGCGCGGTGGAAGTACCTCGCCAACGGGATTCGGGGTCTGGGGCGAAGCATTCAGAGGAGTTGTGGGAAAATCCTTCAGTGTCGCCGGCATTGGCGTGTACGGAGAGGCGGGCTTCAACACATCGGGTGATTGCAGGGGGATGTACGGAGTCGCATTCAATGCGCTGGGAGACGGCATGGTCGGCGAGAATTTCGCCACGACGGGAAGCGGCCGGGGAGTCTGGGGAATCAGCCACAGCCCGCAGGGCGTCGGCGTGTACGGGAACAATACCGACCCCAATGGATGGGCGGCGTACTTTGATGGCAAAATAGCGACACGATCCCTGCATATCATCGGCGGCGCTGACCTTGCGGAACCGTTCGAAACTGAAGCAGATGAGTTTGTCCGGCCGGGCAGCCTCATGGTTATCGATCCTCTGAATCCGGGAAAGCTCACGCTGAGTGAGCTGCCCTACGATTCCCGGGTGGCGGGGATCGTCAGCGGAGCCGGCGGCGTCAACCCCGGAATTACACTCCAGCAGGACGGTCTTCTGGAAGGAAAGTCCCTCGTGGCGATTGCCGGCCGGGTGTATTGTCTGGCGGATGCAGACACCGGACCAATCCAGGCGGGAGATCTTCTCACAACGTCAAGCACACCCGGACACGCGATGAAGGCGGCGGACAGAGAGCGCTCCCATGGAGCGATCATCGGCAAGGCAATGTCCTCATTGAATCAAGGGACCGGTCTTGTGCTCGTTCTGGTGAACCTGCAATAAAACATCAACCGAAGCTCCGGTACAGGAGTCACTCGCATGCACATCCGATATGCTGTTCTCGTCCTCTTCATGCTGTGTGGTGCAGCCAACGCACTCGCTCAAGGGCGCGAATGCGGCACAGTACTCTCTCCCGCGCAGATAGAGGCGGAATTGCGCCGGCCTCCGCTCGAGAAGAGTGCTTTGATAGCATTGCCTCCAGGACAGCCATACCGTATACCTCTCACCATTCATATCTGTCGCAGATCGGACACCACGGGGGGATTGCCCCTTGCTCAGCTCGATGCCGCAATGCTTCAGCTTAACAGTTTCTATTCCACCATCCGGCATCCAGTTCTTTCAGTACGGCGAGGTGATCTATATCGACAACACATCATTCTTCACCATTCCCGACAATCAGGCAATTCGGGATATGCTGCGGGGGCAGTCCGTCGTCGCGAACACGGTGAATGTCTATTTCACGAACCTGGATACTCTCTGCGGACAGGGATCGTTCCCGGCGGATCCGGTTCAGGGAGTGTTGATGAATAATGATTGTGCGGGGACCGCTTCGAATCTTTCATCGTTCGCGCATGAATTGGGTCACTATCTGGATCTCTACCATACCCACGAAAGTGTATTTGGAGTGGAATGCCCTGACGGCAGCAACTGCACTACCGCCGGTGACCGTGTCTGTGACACGCCGGCAGACCCCGATCTCACGAACCGTGTCACAGGATGCACATACAACGGCGGGGTGAGCCCGCCGGCTGGATGCGGCAACATGGTGCAATACGCCCCTCAGGTGGCCAACATGATGTCCTACGCCCTCAAAAACTGCAGGAACATGTTCACCACCGGGCAGATCAACCGGATGCTGGCGACGATGACAGGGAGCCGGAAGAACCTGCACACCTTGATAAAATACGTTGATTGGAATTGGCCCGGGGCCGGGAGCGGGTCCCCGGAACAGCCGTTCAAGACCATCGCGGCAGCCCTCGGCGCGGCCGCTCCGGGGCAGGTCATCTTTGCGAATGCCGGGATTTATGGGGAAAACCTCACGGTACAAAAACAGGTGCAGCTGCGCTTGTGGAGCAACGCCGGCGTCGTCGTTATCGGCCAATAGCATGAGCTTCCCAGATGCACCCGGGAGTGCTCTCAGACCTTTTGCTCCGGAGCGCGCGCATCAAAGAACTATGAAAAACAAAGAGAGTCTCATGACGACGTATGGCAAGCTGGTTCTCGCCCTTCTGCTTCTCCTGACCGGGTTGATCGCACGCGCACAAAACGCCGACGTGAGCTGGTCGGCATTTACCTCGGGGATGGGTGTCCTCTCATCTGAAAATGCGCAGGTGGTCGCCATAACCGGGCAACCGTTTGTTGATGAATTCGGAGGGTCAAACGGATCCTTTGCCAGCGGGTTTCTCGCGGGCCCGGTCGTGTCCGGACCCTTCACCGGCATCGGGATGGGACCGTCAATTGCCCCTCTGCCCACGAAGGTTCAGATCCTTCAGAACTATCCAAACCCTTTTAATCCAAGCACGACGATAGGGTTTCGTGTGGCGGGAGGAGAGACCGGGTCCGGAGTCCCGGGTCCGGGGTCGAGCTGGGTGAAGCTCGTTGTGTACAACATGCTCGGCGGTGAAGTGGCGGTACTGGTGAACGACAGGATGGAACCGGGGGACTACGAGGTCACGTGGAATGCGAACGGCATGGCAAGCGGGGTATATTTCTATAGAATACAGCTCCTCTCCATGGATTCTCCGGTCGGACGTGACTCCAGGAATGGCGCGGGGGAGTTTGTGGAGACGCGTCAGATGATCCTTGTCCGATAGTATCGAAACGACGGATTTCTTTGCTTTCAAAAGATACGCCGGGATTTGACGGGCAAAGACGCTGTTCCTTCCTGGAGATGGAGGATTATGAAAAGGCTCTGGACAAGAATTCTTGAAGTCGTGCCCCTTTGTGGCTTGTTTGTGGCCACACTGGCCTACGCTCAGCCCCCTCCTGCGGATTTCATGCTGAAGGCAACCGCGGGGGGCGTTGCTCCCTGGTCCGAGGCAACGACCATAACTCTTGACAGCCGGGGTCTGGCGACATACACGCGATACAACACGGGAGGATTCGATCCCGTCCTTGCCGAGAGCACGTTCACCGTCAACCTTTCCAACGTACGGCGACTCTGGAAGGCGATCCAGGACAACAATTTCTTCAGCCTTGAATCTCCGTCTCGGGATTCCACGGTCTTCGACGGCTCCGTTGTGAATATCACCGTCACGGCAAATGGCACCACTCACCAGGTCCTGGTCAAGAACACCGTTCAGCTACAGACCCAGTCTCTCGTTGACTTGCTGAACGCGATCATTCCGCCATCGTTCCGGTTGCGCTTTCAGCCCCCTGTCCGGCTCAACATTCTTCCGAGGGATCCCTGTAGCGTGTTTTTTGGATCCGCCGGTTCCGTTTTGCAGCGAGATTAACACAAAAACCTTCATGGTTCGA
>CAVPCZ010000021.1:0-23749 GCA_963702445.1 Ignavibacteriota bacterium | reverse complement strand
CTTCCTCCGAAACAAGCACAATGCTCGGCTCGCACGGCCACGAGATCCCGATTGCGCCCTCCTGATAAGACCTTCTTCAGTGTCATGACCGACTATGCCGAGTCCCGCACTATGGCGAGCTCGGCATAGCGACTCATTCCCATCAAACAATTCCTTTTCCAATCCATTTTCGGTTCATAAAATCGCCCCTGATCGGATGGTCCACGATGACGTTTTGGCCCGGATGGACTTTTGAAGAGGGACAGGGCAATTCGGTTGATTCATGATGGCGTTCAGGCCCGGACGGGATTTCAAGGAAGGACAGCCGTGGCCTGACGCCCGCACACGGGATTGGGCGGCGTTTTTCACTTGCTGTTTGGTACTCTTGCTTTTCAGGTCTATTTTGGTTAACTCCCCGGCAGGATAGAATTCTCCAGGCGGAGAAGGTCAACGCCGCCGGCATCTCGCTGCAGATCAATCCCATGATGACCAACGAACTGGTCGACCAGACGGCGCTGGCGCTCGCCAAGGTAGCGCGGCAATTCGCCGCCTGAACCGGAGGTCCGATATGCGCAATACCACAGTCGTCGCGCTCTTCCTGATGTTGGGGCTGACCGCCGTCGCGGCCCCGCTGCGGGTCCGGGAGCTGGGTATCCCGGTGAAGGGAATCAACTGGGTGCGGATCCATCCCGGCTCGCTCGCGGGCCGGCCGTCGGTGCTGCTGTCCATGGGTCAGAACAACGGCGGCCTCTTCGTCTGCGACGTGGACCTGTCCACCGGGCATTGCCGGCAATTCCCCGTCGGCTCGGCGCAGGCCGATTTCCCGACCGCCTCACTTCGCAGTCCGAGCACGGGCATCCTGTACATCGGCTCCGCGTGGCTGGGGCACCTTCACCGCTACGACCCCGCCCATCCAGAACGTGGCGTGGAAGACCTGGGGGCAATCGATTCCGGGCACGTGACCTTTCCTTGCGGGATCCAGGAAGCGCCGGACGGCTCGCTCTACATCGGCGCCTATCCCGAGGCGAACCTGACCCGGTACGACCCGGCCACCGGCCATTTCACCCGCTTCGGCCGGATCGACGAGACCGACAAATACCTTTATCCGCTTGTCGGCGACGACGGCACCCTGGCGATGCAGGTGAAGATGACGCGGTTCTTCCTGGTGGCTATGGACCCGAAGACTGGCGAGCGCCGCCAGGTGGGACCGGTGGTCAAGGAGCCCTCGGCCTCGGGCGTGCGGTTCCAGTTCTTCAAAGGCGAGGACGGGAGGCTCTACCTCGACACCGACGCGGGTGGATTCCGGATAGAGGGGCTGCAAGCCACGCCAGTGACCACGCTGCCAGCACCCCGAGCGGGCGTGCCCGCCGTCTACAAGCACGATTACCAGGCGCCGGTCGTGATGCCGGGCGGCTGGACGGCCAGCATGCCCGACTACGAATCCTCGGTCTACCGGACGCTGCGCCTGCAGCGGGCGGGGGAGGCGCCGCAGGACCTCCGCCTGGATTGGGTGGGGGCTGGCTCGTTGCTGTTCCTGATTCATCATGGACCAGACGGGAAGATCTACGGCTCGAGCTACCTGCCGGAGCACCTGTTCCGCTGCGAGCTGGACGGCTCGGGCATGGTGGACCTCGGCCAGTGCAGCACCTCGCTGGGGGAGGCGTACTCGATGGAGAACTTCGAGGGGAAGCTGGCCATCGCGTCCTATCCGTCCGCGCGCCTGTCGCTCTACGACCCCGCGCTGCCGTACCGGTTTGGCACCGGCCCGGGCGCCAATCCGCTCGACGTCGGGCCGATTGATGACGGCATGATCGGCTACCGGCCGCACTTCACCGTGGCGCTTCCGGATGGGAAGTTGTGGATCGGCGCGGCGCCGAACTACGGCCTGCGCAGCGGGACGCTGGCGTGGTTCGATCCGCGGACCGCGCAGCGCCGCTCCCACCGCTCTGTGGTTGAAAACCTGACGCCGGTGTCGGCGTTGTGGCTGCCCGGCCTCCAGCGCCTTCTGATCGGGCTGAGCACCGAGCCGGGCTCGGGCGTGCAGGTGAACCGGGACAACGGGGCCTTCGCGTTGTGGGACCCGGTGCGCGATCGTCTTGACTCTGCGGGGGATTTCGGCATCGCGGAAGTGCGCGATGTGGTCGCCCTGGTACCGGCGGAGGGCGGCCTGGTCTACGCGCTGCTGGCACGGCCGCCGTTCCTCGTCGAGCACCACGGAGCAAAGCCGGCATCTGCCGCGATCGCCCTCATCGACCCGGCGAAGCGGCGCGCGCTGGCGGTGCGGGAGCTGCCAGCGGGATACGGGGAGTTCGGGGAATTCGGCTTCAAGGCCCTGCGGGCGGATAGCCGAGGCCGGGTGTTCGGCACCACCGCGAAGGGCATCTACCGGGTGAAACCGGGTACCTGTGAAACCGAATGGGTGGGAGAGAGCCCCGTCAGTATCGACGTGGTGGGCCCCATCGTGGGCCGCACGCTCTATTTCGGGAGTAAATGGAAGCTGATGGCCGTGGATCTGCCGGAATAGCTCCTCGGTTCCCGGCAGCCCGGCGAGGAATGGTTGTGCCTCTTCAAAATCTCGTCCGCGACAAATTTGTTTCTCTGTTCCGCTTTCTGGAATTTCTCCCACGGCGGAATCCAAGAACGGGGGATCCTATGGTCCCCAAAAAAGCAACTACCCTTCAACGCGGCTCAAATTGGGCACTGTTGCCGGATTCTTGTCCACCAAGTGCATCGAGTTACACACTTCCATTACAGCCTGGTTATAGTGCCGATCGCGGGGCATGCATGCATTCTTGGATGGCAAGGTATGTGAAATGAAGACGACAGAGGCGTGAGCTTGCATTTTGCAGGAGGTGCAATTCGCGAACCGATCTCCACCCGTTGTACTTAGACTTCGTCTCACCAACACACGATTCGGATGGATCGTACGCTAATTCTGGCCCGGATGGAGATTTTGAAGAGGGACAGCGGAAAATACACATTTTCGTCTGATATTCGTTTGCGTTTGATTATCTTGTTATTTAAGTTTAGGCGTTAATTGTTAATAAGGTTTGGCACTATTAAACTTTGCTGAATAGGACGAACCCTCATGAAAAGAGGTCTAACTGGCCGGTATGAAACCACCACCGTCGCCGGGGAGACCGTCCGCGCATTCATCCCCGGTCCACTTCCGCCTGTACCCCCTCTGCAGCTTGAAGGAGCCCTCAATCCCCTGCTAGAACGCGCCCTGCTTGCCCTTGGGCGCCTGGACAGCGTTTCCACACTTCTGCCCGGTACTGATCTCTTCCTGTATGCATATGTGCGGAAGGAAGCCGTCCTCTCCTCGCAGATAGAAGGAACACAGTCTTCGCTCTCCGATCTGCTCCTTTTCGAACTCGAGCAGGCGCCGGGAGTCCCACTGAATGATGTTCAGGAAGTTTCCAACTACGTAGCCGCGATGGACCATGGAATCCGGCAGCTGCGGAAGGACTTTCCGCTCAGCTCAAGACTTATCCGTGAGATCCATGAAAAGTTGCTTGCCAAAGGACGCGGGAGCGACAAAGAACCGGGCCAATTCCGCCGATCACAAAACTGGATCGGCGGCACACGACCAGGGACAGCGGCATTCGTACCACCTCCACAGATACTCGTCGCCGACTGCGTGTCGGACCTCGAGAAGTTCATACATAAACCGGATCACATACTCCCCGTCGTTATCCAGGCCGGACTTGTCCACGTGCAGTTCGAGACAATCCATCCCTTCCTGGATGGCAACGGGCGTGTCGGTCGGCTACTCATTACGCTCCTGCTGTGCGCTGCCGGTGTATTGCAGGAGCCGCTGCTGTATCTGAGCTTGTTCTTCAAGCAACATCGATCTGAATACTATCGGCTCCTCGACGCCGTCCGCAAAGAGGGCGACTGGGAGGAATGGCTTCTTTTCTTCCTCCGCGGCGTCGCAGAAACTGCTGAGGGTGCAGTAACGACAGCGCGAAGACTCGTCGCGTTGTTCGATGAGGACAGAGCGAAACTTCAGGGACTCGGGAGACAGACAGGTTCGGTATTGCGCATCCATGATGCCCTCAAACAACGGCCGGTCTGCACAATCGAAGATTCTCGAAAGCGTACCGGATTGTCATTTCCTTCTACCGCATCAGGCATGAAGCTGCTTGTGAAGAATGGTATCGTACGCGAACTCACAGGCAAGAAGCGCAATCGCATCTACGTATACGATCGGTATCTGTCTATTCTGAGTGAAGGTACCGAACCCATCTGAGCCTGGAGCACCGCGTAAGGGGGATTTCTTCCATCCCTTACGCCGCCTGTCTGTAATACTGGTGATGCGGCCCACCCAGAACAGCACTCTTGCGGACAGCACCGCCTGCCTTCCCCGGTTCACCTGTCTTCGAAATCTGTTGCCGCTCCCCTGATGCGGTCGCCGACCATTATAGAACGCGACAGACTCATCCAGCTCCTCTGAAACTGATTCCTGCCAGTCAGCAGAAAATTGTCCAGCGCCTCTCTTCTCACAGAGCAAGTTGTCGTTTCTCATCGACAAGATCAGGTTCTTGACTTGTGCGTCGACAGGCTTACGACCTCTCTTGGCCGGGGAGTGCTCAAAGGTCCAAAACCGCTTGATCATGTTCCGCTGCCAGGAGAGCACTGTTTGCGGCTTGACCAGCGTCAACTGGCACTTGATGTCGGCGGCCCTGTTCAGCATAACCAAGAAGAGCTTGTCGTAGAAGCCGAAATGGACCTTCTTCTTCCCCATCTTCCTTAGCAGGATCTCGTTCTCTTTCTTGAGCAGTGCGATCTCGGAAAGAATGGTCCTTCTTGAGCGGAAGACCTGAAAAAAGAGGCGGAGCAGGGTGGAGACAGGCCTGAGATCGACTCTCCTCGGTCAGCGTGCTATGAGGCAGCGGAGCGGAGGTGTGGAACAGGAAGGACCACACGGGTGGCGGTCGATCACATCAACACGTACAAGACCTGTCACGCTTTGACAAACAGGTCCGGCCGCAGTGCGAGAAGGAACTCCTCGTTCCTTCACCGCCTCGCCGGATCCCCGTGCGCACTTCCGATCGTCGTTACCGTGGTGATGCTCCTTGCCGGCAGATCCAGCAGAAGTGTTCCCCCTTCTCTCAATGCCATTTCCTCCGGGTCCATTCTGTATCCCCGCTGTGCAACGGTTTCTTCTGCGGCAACATAGCGGTACAGTGTCCTGTTTCCCACACCAGCCACCGCAACGCTCACATGACGCTGCGACGTACCCTTGTTCACAATGTAGATCGTGAGCTCGCCGACCGGTCCCCGTAATGTCTGCGACAGTATGGTGGTATCCCGGACGGGCTCAGTGGCGACCACCAATGCATGCTTTATCCAGAATCGTGTGATGATGCCGTACCCGTAGTACGCCGCCGGTTCGATCCCGACCGTGTCGAGATACTTTTTCTGATGTATATCCCACGTACGGACAAGCTGCCACTGTCCATCCAGATCCCCGCGGTTGGTGAAACTCCACCGGTTGAACGCACTCACCCCGGCATCAAGTCCTCGCAGGATGGACTCCGCATTCGACAACGCTGCCGCAAACGACTTCGGACCCGCACTCGTGTCGCGCCACCCGAGCGACATGTCCCCGATCTCCGAAAGGAACAACGGCTTCCCGTGCGCCCGGGCCCAACCCGCCCAGGCCTCGAGCCTCTTCTGCTTCACCGCGTCGATCCCCTGATACGAATGGATGTCATAGGCCCCGATGTACGGATCGAAATCGATCTTCGTGCTATCGAACACGGGAAGATCCGTCCAGTCGGGACCGGAGAGCGGAACGGACAGACCTCGGGCATCGAGGGCCTTCCTGACCTCCCGGAGTGCGGGTGTGTACGGCGCGTTCGTGTCGCCCACGCTCCACCAGGATCCCCAGCTCCCCCCGGGAGGTTCATTGGTGATGCACACCCAACGGATGCAGGTGTACCCCTTCGTCCGCGTCAGATGCTCTACCAGCGTGGCGATGCCCGTGGCGAAATCTTCCACCGACCGCGGTGCGCTCAGCAGCGGCTGCACCCCGGGATATGCGTTCCACCTGACGTTGCTCCACATCTGCTGGAGGAACACGTCGGCGCCGTTGGCCTCGGCCCAATCCAGGATCCTGTACAACGCGACCATCTCTTCGTTGTCCCAGTCAAAGACGTTCCTCTCCGGTTCATACATCCTTGCGCTCAGTTCAACCCTGAGGAATGAGAATCCCAGCCAGCTCGCATGACGATAGATCTGACCCCAGGCCGCCGTGTCCGTCACGGGAGGATTTCCTCCCCATGCACTCCCCCGTGCGTTGATCGTACGGACCGCCCATGTATACTCCGGCCCCATGTCGATGGAGTCTTCGCTGATGGCATGCCACGATGCTCCGATGCCACCGGCCATCCGGTAACGTACCTGATCGGTGTGGACCACGATCGTTGTTGTATCCTGGCCGAAGGCAATGCCCGCCAGAAGAAACAGAGATATCAGGAAGAGAGATCTGGTCCGTAAGGGGTCGATGGTACAGACAGGGGACATGGATGTTCGTTCCAAATGCTGTGTGGGCATTACACTGAATGTACCGTTCTCAGGGGACTTTTGTATCCCGGTCAGATCCATCGGGGTTCCGGCAGGGAAAAGGCACCAGGAGATGTCACGGCCGGGTTCCAAGATGCGAGATCACGATCTGTGATTTCAAGTCGGAAGCTTCATCGCCGCTCCCAGCGCATCCAGTCCGATCGACTGACACACGCCGTGCTTCTGCTGCTCGTCCATCGCCTGGAGGTCCCAGGTACGGACATCATCAGCGATCGCCCCGAGCTTTCTGTACTGTTCGATGTACAGCCGGTCGTTCGTGTCTGACGTGAACTCAGGCTGGAACTGATCGGTGGACGCATCGCGTGTGCGCCAGACGGCCTTCGTCGTGGCGGCGATGGAACTCCGGAGATCGATACCTGTCAGCGCAGCGATCGCCGGATCGCCAAGATACCGCATCATGATCCCGCGACCGGCCAGGTAATCACTTCCGTGATTCGGTCCGAAACTGGAAAGACACGGTGCTTCACGGAAGATGCCGTCACCCGCGCCCACAAGTCCGAGCGCGATGCCGTTGCCGAGCATCGCGATGATGCGCCGGAGATCCGCTTCGAATGCGGCCGCGTTCGTGCCGGACTCGTTCAGCCATTCACCTAATCCGTCCTTCAAGGCGAGCATGTCCGCCAGCGCCGCGATAAGCATCCCCTGATCGCCGGTCCAGATCCACCCCTCCGCCCACGGCGGATGAACGGTCTCCTGATAGTCCGACCCCTCGAAGCGTGCCATCGGCCGCTCCTGCACGAGCGCGGCGGAGGGGGAGAACCTCTTCAGATACTGATACTCCTCCAGCGCGAACCACCGGGAGAACCACTGCCACTGCGCCCATGCCATCGAGAGATGCTTCTCCTCCGGTATATGACCATCGGCAAGCGCCATCCTGCAGATACGCGAGGACAACAGGAACAGCAGCACGTTGGTCACGGTGTTTTTCACACCTCGGCTCACGCCGTTGGCGTCGCCGTTGCGGCATCCGTGCGCAACAGGGTTCGCACCGGGGGTCTGGTCGTATGCGGTCTTCCTCTTGTACTCCCAGCAGAGTTCGGTCGACAGCGCGAGGTACTTCTCCGCCAGCGCTGTCTCTCCCATCCGATCCAGATGCCGGCGCGCATTGAGCGCCATGAGTCCCCACCATCCAAAATCATCGGCCCACAATCCGCCCGGATCGAACCGCGCGAAGAAAGCGAGGTTCTTCTCCAGCATCGCCGTCACCGAGCGCTGCATCCGTTGCACTCCGGTATCACCCGGCCAGCGCCTTTGTACCGCCGCGGCAAAGACGAGGCACGCATCAAAAGTGTTCCCCCGCTTCCAGAAGTCGTTGAACTCCCAGACCCCCTGGAAGCGGCTAAAGGCCGCCAGGGCCTGGTTTTTGCTGGCATGGTAATTCATCGAGGTCAATTGTATATTGTGTGCGAAGTGGACCTGTTGGCCGTTGTGGAATGTGATAGAGAAAATCCTGAATGTCAAGCTGACGCGTGGGTGTGCCTATTCAAAACTCCGTCCGCGTCCAAAGTAGCGATTCCAAACCACTTTCGCTACTTTGTATTGTCGACCAATCAACCGGACACCCGCCTCAATGCTCAGATCTGCCTTCTCGTTTCTTCTTTCGCTGTCTAAATCCCACACCCAACTCCACCTCGAAGTCCTGTTTCTCAGAAAACAGCTTGAGATCGTCGTACGCTCGTCGCCAAAACTCAGGTTGACGCCCTCTGACAGATTCTCCATAAGCTTTCTCAGTGATCTTTACGACTCCTGGAGGGAGGCTCTTCTCATAGTCACCCCGCGACGGTCATCCGCTGGCATCGGCAGAGCTTGAGAGTATTCTGGAAATGGAAGAGTAGGTCAACGCCTGGCCGGCCAGGGATTCCTCCAGCCCAGATCAACCTGATCAAGCAGATGGCGAATGAGAACCCGCTCCGGGGCGCCCCGCGGATTCATGGGGAGCTGTTGAAACTGGGGTTTGATATCTCAGAGTCCACCGTGCTGCGCCACATGCCGAAGAAGACCCCGGAGACCAGCAAACAGCGATGGAAAACATTCCTGAAGAACCACTCCGCACAGATCGTCTCTCGAGTAACGGAAATCTGCGCCCTAGGCGTGGAGATATTGACTCCTCCGAGCGAATTCGTTCGCACTCCCCTCTCGTCGAATAGCACACACTCCCCCAACTACCCTCTCATCTCACCGCACATCGCCGTCAACTCGTGATTCACATTGGCATTTTGCTTCGGATGGGATATTGAATAGGGACAACCCTCGCCCGGTTCCGGCGTAGTCGGCAGTAGCACACCTGCGGCGATCAGGCCGCCAACTGGCACCCGCACAGCCACCTCACAGCCACTGATCCCTCTTGATTCGAGTCTGCTTTTGCTGTAAGTTCCTGTAATCTCTCCGGGCGTGTAAGAAAACCAAAAAGAACAATCGCCTGTCCGCCCCGAACCATCAAAGGACACCGCCGATGAACCCTGTGCCGGTTGAATTCTCCTTCCAGCCCCACCTGGCCCTGGTCGACTGGATCGCCATCGTCCTCTTCTTCATTGCCTCGATCCTTGTCGGGATCGCGTTCAGCCGGAGGGCCCAGAAGAGCGTGAACGACTACTTCGCCTCCGGCCAGGGCGTCACCTGGTGGATGCTCGGGACCTCGATGGTCGCCACCACCTTTGCCGCCGACACCCCGCTGGCCATCAGCGGGCTGGTCGCGAAGCAGGGCATCTGGGGGAACTGGTTCTGGTGGGCGCAGATTCCACAGTTCATGGTTGGCGTCTTCTTCTTTTCGCGTCTCTGGCGCCGCGCGCGAATCCTCACCGACACCGAACTCGTGGACATCCGTTACTCCGGGAAGCCCGCGAAACTCCTCCGCGGCTTTCGCGCGCTGTACTTCGCCCTCCCCTACAACTGCCTCATCATGGGGTGGGTCAACCTTGGCATGGCGAAGATCATCGGGCTCACGTTCAACGTGCCGAAGCTCTGGGCGGTGATGATCTGCATGCTCATCACCGTCGCCTATTCCGCCACGTCGGGGTTGTGGGGCGTGATGGCCACCGGGTTCTTCCAGTTCTTCCTCGCGATGACCATGACGATCGTGCTGGCCTTCGTCGCGGTCTCGGCCGCGGGAGGCATGGACACGATCCTGCTGAAGATGGGGGAGTTGTACGGAGCGGAGAAGACCGCCTCGATGCTTTCGGTCATCCCGGGGCCCGATGCGCCCAATTACGCGTTCACCGTCTTCCTGTTGTACTTCTTCCTCCTCTGGTGGACCACCGGCACGACCGACGGCGGCGCGTTCTTCGCCCAGCGCATGATCTCGGCAAAGAACGAGCGCCACTCCTTCCTCGGCTATCTCTGGTTCAATATCGCACACAGCGTGATCCGCCCGTGGCCATGGATCATCGTCGGCATCGTCGCCGCCGTTCAGTTCCCGGGCCTCGCCGTGCGTCATCCCATCTCCGGCCAGCTGGAGGCGGATCCCGAGCTCGGATACATCGCGACCATGCTCACCTACCTCGGACCGGGCGTCCTCGGTCTCACGCTCGCGGGCTTCCTTGCCGCATTCATGTCCACCATCAGCACGCAGATCAACTGGGGCGCGTCGTACCTCATCAACGACTTCTACAGGCCGTTCATCCGCAAAGATGCTTCAGAGCAGCACTACGTTCGCGCCTCCATCATCGCCGTCGTCCTCTCCGCGCTCCTGGGCGGCCTGGTCTCGTTCTTCATGGACGATATCTTCCTCGGGTGGCTCCTGCTGTCGGCAATCAACGCCGGCATCGGTGTCGTCTTCATCGTGCGATGGTACTGGTGGAGGATCAATGCCTGGTCGGAAATCTCGGCCATCCTCTCGATCCTGACCGTCGTCGCGCTGATGCTGCTCGTGCGATCGGAAGACACGCTCAAGGCATCGCTGACCGCACTCATCCTGCTGGATGTCGCAGCCCTTGCATACTTCGGTCTGCGCAATCCCGACTGGCGCCGGGAGTACCTCCGCTCCTCGCTCTTTGTCGTCGCTGTCGCGGCCCTGGCTCTTGCCCTCGTCCTGGTCGTGACGCTTCCCGAGCGTGTCTTCCCGTGGACACTCGTCTACAGCGTTCCGATCTCGATGGCGATATGGCTCACGGCCACCATACTCACCAGGCCGGTGGAAAAGGCCCAGCTCATTCGCTTCTATCGCCGTGTTCATCCCGGCGGCCCGGGCTGGGCACGCATCGCGGCAATGGTCCCCGAAGACTACAGCGCCGGACACCTGTTTACGAAGAAGAACATCCTCGGAGCGGTGCTCGGGTCGATCGCAATGTACTGCGCGCTCATCGGCGCGGGGTGGATCATACTCGGCAACACCCTCCCCGGCGCAGGCCTCCTTGTCATCACCGTCATCTGCGCAATCATCATCGTCAAGAACCTCTCGACAGAAAAATGGGAACCCGTCATTTACGACACCACCGACCTGGGGGTCGCGGACCGCGCCTGACGCGCTATTGCGCGATCCTGTTCGTCATGCTGGCACTCGCGGCAACCTCCGACAGTTCCGCCCAGCGCAGGGACGTCGTTGGATACTATCTGGCCTCGGAATACACTTCCCGGGACACGCTCGTCACTCCGCTGACTCTGCCGTACGAGAAGCTCACGATCATCAACTATGCCTTCTTCTATCCCAAGCCTGACGGCCATCTGGTCGGCCGGACCCCCGGCATAGATGAGGTGATCCTCGGGGGCCTGCGCGACCCCGTCACCGGAGCAGTCCGAAAAGAAACAGCCCTCTGCTCCGTCGCGCACAGCCGCGGCGTGAAAGTCCTCCTCTCGCTCGGAGGGTGGGAGGAGTCGGACAACTTTCCGGCTGTTGCCGCCACCCCCGATGGGCGCCGCGTATTCGCAGCGTCCTGTGCCGACGTCATCCGGCGGTACGGATTCGACGGCATCGACATCGACTGGGAATATCCTGGATATGCGCCACATAACGGAACCCCGCAGGACGGAGCGAACTTCCTTCTCATGCTGCGGGAACTCCGGGACACGCTGAACGTCCTTGGCGGACTTACCGGGAAGCAGATCCTCATCACTATCGCGATCCCCACGGCACCGTCGCTCGTTGCGGCATATGACGTGCGGGCGATCGTGCCGCTGCTCGACTTCCTCAACCTCATGACATACGACATCTACGGGGCATGGGATTCGCTCAGCAATCACAACACCCCCCTGTTCCCGTCCGCCGACAGCGATCCCTCCCGATGCATCGACGCGGGCTTCAGGCTCTTCCGCGACACATACGGCATCCCGGCCGATCGGATCAACATCGGTACCGCGTTCTATGGCCGGACGTACAAGAACTGCACCGAACTCCGGATGCCGCACAAGGGGAGCGACGCGGCCAACTTCCCGCCCGACGGCACACCTCGCTACTACGCGATCCTGGCAGCGAAGGACCGCTGCTCACGAAGGTGGGATGACCGCGCAAAGGTTCCCTATCTCGTCTGTCCTGATGGGAACAGCCTTGTTTCGTACGACGACGAGGAGTCCACAACGCTGAAGGCCCGGTACGTGATCGACAACGGCATCCGGGGCATCATCATCTGGGAGCTGACCGGGGATTACCTCCGGAACCGGAGGACGCCGCTGCTCGACGCCATCCACACGGCATTCACTTCGGCGCCGCGAGCAAAGTGACGCAGCGGAGTGCCCGACGAAAGTAACCACCGTGCGGTACGAGACATTTCAACACGGCCGCCAATGAGTGCGTCATAGCCGGCCCGACGCCCTGAAACCACGAGGATCCGTCACGCCCCTCGGGACTCCGCCAGGACTCTCATCCCGCCTTGGGCAGAACGAGGCTCGCTCGCTTCGCTCGGCGAAGCAGGTCCCGACCAAAGGTCGGGATGGCGAAGCCCGGCCAGGAGGGCATCCTGCATACAGTCCACATAGCCAGGATCTCCCCGTGGTACAACTCTACCACATGCCCAAATGGAGATCCTCGAGCACTCTGCAGAGTCGAGATAGGTCCTGGAGAAATAGAAGAGGCGCACTCTGTGCAGACTCTTGGGATCGTTTGCACGGGCCTCGCACATAGTTGACATCAGCAAGGAGTACAGCGTCAAATCCTATTCCGGGTGTGGGATCAGCGTACGAAGAGCCCTCATCTCTTGACGAGAGGAGGGCTCTTTCAATTCCCCGCGTAACGGTGGGACAAATGTCCCTATTGCAGAAGGACCAGCTTCAGTGTCTGGACGAATTCGCCTGCCTGGAGCCTATAGAGATACACTCCACTCGATAGCCCCGATCCGTCGAACTTGACCTCGTGAACTCCCGCATCCCTTCCTCTCATTCACGAGCACCGACGCCTCACGTCCAAGCAAGTCGTACACACTCAACCTCACCTCGATGATTTCGGCAACTCGAACTTGATGGTTGTGCTCGGGTTGAAGGGGTTGGGGTAGTTCTGCTCCAGAACGAACCTGACCGGCAATGCATCATCAAGGATAGGTACTGCCGTTGGAACGGCAAGTGGACTTTCGCATGCACCAATATCGGGTTTCGTGCCACTCGGTTGCGGCCGCGGACCACCATCGAAACAGAACGATGGCGCGTGATACCAGACTCGTGCGATGTGCGTTGAGTCGACACTTGCGATCTGCATTGAGTCGACGCCGGCACCGATGCACGGACTGGAATCTGACAGACGGTGGGTGCCGCCAACGAAGAGAGGGTCTGCATCGATATTCCCCAGCGTATTCCCCCACCCCCGCCGGACATCCGAATAATGAAGTTCTATCCCCCCGTACGTGTTTCGCTGGTGCCACGCGGTCCATTCGGGGATATCGCCCAGGTAGATCTCTCCCCACTCCGTTGCGGCCTGGGGCTGATTCCACACAACGTTGTTCAGCAGAAAAGGCACCTGATTCATGATGTGGAATCCGGAGCCGTCCGTGGCCGTGTTGTTCACAATCGTGTTGTTGATGAACGCAGGTCTCGGCATGTATTTGCCCGGGGAAGTCAGATTCGTGGTTTTGCCGCAGTATCTCCAGATCGATACTCCGCCGCCCAGATATCCTGCATGGTTGTCATGTATGATGTTGTTGTAGAACAGTTCCCCGGGATCATCGTCCAAGGTCCCTGAGGGCGTGTCAGTATAGGCAATGTACACTCCTCCCCCGAAGCTCCGATAACCCAATGACTTGATTGCCGGTGATGACGTTGTTGCGAACGACCTTGACTCCCGGACTCGGGAATGCAATCCCAAGTGCCGAGTCCACCACCCATTCCTTTCCAGGTTCCCAAGTCAACGCACGTATTGTCCCTGATGAGGTTCTGTTCGATGATGAAGTTCACGGACACATTCGGTCGATCAGCCATGACACAAATCCCTCCCGCGCCAGTCATCTCCCCTTCGACCCTGTTGTCCGCAATGAGATTACCCCGGACGACAAGAAACGTGCCGGAAACACCGAGCGGGTTGGATCCAAGGCCCCCGTTACCTGCCTCCAGATATGGATCAGGAACCAACGTATGATTAATGACATTTCCCGATTATGTGGTTGTTCGCAATCAGCGCACTCGACCCGCCGACCAACACACCTCCGCAAACCCTGGCATATGCTCCGTCGAGGAACAATCGCGTCCCGAAGCCGCCTGTGATGGTAAAGCCGCACAGCACAGTGGTCGTATCTTTGCAGTATGCGATCGTTACAGCGGATGCCAGGTCAGTATTGACAGGACGGCTCCCATCAATGATTGTGCTATGGATATGATTTGTGTCTCCATCCAGGATGTACCGGCTTGCCACAACGATAGACTTGCTCTGGATGACGATGTTCTCATAGTACCGTCCCTCTGCCACCAGAACTGTGTCCCCGTTGCTGGCTGCGTCGATTGCAGCTTGAATCGTCGGATAGACCGACGGAACCTTCAACAATTGTCCGGCCGCACTCTTTCCGGGCACCGGGTTCCCGGGGTGAGCGTTGAAGTGCCAGGGCTGAGACAATGTGCTGCCACTGAAGAGCACGACGGCAAGGGCAAGGATCGACGCCGATACGAGAGCACCTTTTGTGTTCATTTTGCACCTCCTTTGAAAGCACACCGGACCAATGCTCCATCTCAACCGATCCGGCTTCAGTCACAGCGCCTTGTGCTGTCTCTCGGGGGACCAGCGGCGGATCGCTGACTGCGAGGTCAGCGTGTGCAGCGACACCCAAGGGTACCAGGCCTTTCGATCCGCTCCTGGTCGCGCCATCGCTCGCAAGATACGCATCGGTGCACCCGGAAGTCTATCGCCAATTCAGCATTCTCCTGCGATCTTTCGGCACGGCCGCCCGTCTTCGATGCCATCAGGCCCCGACAGGCCTCATCTTCGAGAATGCAGTGCGGTTTTCGCCGGCTGTCAGGTGGGGGGTGCGACGGGTGTATCCGAGGGGGAAAAGCCGAATTTCCTTCTGTAGGATTGTGCAAAATGGGAAAGGCTGTTGAAACCTACTTCAAATGCAGCTTCCGATACCGTTGCAGCCCTTCGTTCGAGCAGCTGACGCGCCCGCTCCAGCCGAATTGCACGAATGAACTCATTGGGATGCTGGCCGGCCACGGCGGTCAGCTTGCGTTCCAGCTGGGAGACGCTGAATCCAACCTCCCGGGCAAGGTGCTCCACACCGAACTGGTCATCCCCGAGATGCCGCTGCACAGTGGAGAGACATTTCTGCAGGAATGCATCGTCCAGAGATACCACCGTAACAGCCTCCGGAACAAACCGCCATTCACGACTGAATCTCTCCCTTAATCTGCGACGGAGAGCGATGAGATTTCCGACGCGGGCATTGAGTTCCCCAAGATCGAACGGTTTTACGAGATAGTCATCGGCCCCCCACTGCAATCCCTCCACCCTGTCCTTCGAGGCGGCTCGTGCAGTCAGCAGGATGACCGGGATATGGCTGGTGCGTTCATCATTCTTGAGCCTCCTGCAAAGTTCGAATCCGTCCATCCTCGGCATCATCACGTCACTTATCACGAGGTCGGGGATCTCGTCAACTGCACGTTGCAGTCCCTCTTCACCGTCGGTCACACCATTGACGCAGTAGTCCGCTCTGAGTGATCCCGTGAGGTACGCACGCATATCCGGATTGTCCTCCACGACAAGCACTGTCGCTTTGTAGCGGGCTCCGGATTTCCGGACGGCCCTCACCACGCTCGGCTGCGGTAGAGACCCCTCCGAGGCTTCCCTGGAAAGCCCTCCCTCCACTTCTGGTTCAGAACTACTCTCCACGATCTCGTCCGAACCGAGGTGGCTTTTCCCGAGGGGGAGCATGATTCTGAATGTCGTCCCCTTCTGCACGTGGCTCTCTACGGAAATGCTCCCCCGGTGCAGGTCGACGAGTTCTTTTGCCAGGGCCAGGCCGATACCGCTTCCCCCGAGCTCACGCGCCGTAGCATCCTCGACCTGGTAGAATCGTGAGAATATCCTTTCCAGGCTTTCGGGCGGGATCCCGATCCCGGTATCCGACACCGTGATCTCGACATGGCCGACCTCTGCGGGATCCTCCTCCTTCCGGAGCTCATCATCCTCGAGCGAGACACTCACCCGGACTTCTCCCCCGTCCGGTGTGTACTTGAATGCATTGGAGAGCAGATTGTAGATCACATTCTCGAATTTTCCGGGGTCCAGATAGACCTCGACATGATCAGGTCGTGCCGTGAACGACAGGCAGATGCGTCTCAATCTGGCATGGGATTCATAATTGGCAATGACTCTGCCCATGAAGCGCACCAGTTCAACCGGGCGGGCCTGAAGCTTCAACCGTCCGGCTTCGATCCTCGCAAGATCAAGAAGCTGGTCGATGAGTCTCTGCAGACGCCGTGCACTCCTTTCCATGATCCGAAGGTCATGACGGTCCAACTCGTCACGAGTCCGGGCCAACATCTGTGAGACGGGGCCCAGAATCAACGTCAACGGCGTCCGGAACTCGTGCGAAATGTTCGCAAAGAAGTGGGACTTCATGGAATCGAGTTCTTTCATCTTCTCCGTTTCCACGCGCCGCAGTTCAAGCTCGTGCCGGTACCGGAGGCGACGGTTCTGCAGCCGCCAGAGTCCTGCGAGGGTCGCCAGGACGAGGAGCGCATACCCGGCGTACGCCCAGCTCGAACGCCACCAGGGAGGAGTGATGGTGATGGCCATCGAAACCCCTTCCTCGTTCCACACTCCATGGTTGTTGGATCCTTTGACCCGAAAGATGTATTCGCCGGGGCCGAGATTGGTGAAGCTCGCGGATCGTTCTGTGCCGCAGTGGATCCATTCGTCCTGAATACCCTCCAGTTTGTACGCGTATTGGTTCTTCTCGGGACTGGTGAAATTCAAGGCTGCGAACTCAAACGAAATGGCGTTCTGAGAGTACGGGAGGGTAATGTGGTTAACGAACTGGATGGCGGTTTCAAGTCTCAGGCTCTGATGGAAGATCTTCATGTCCGTCAAACAGACCGGAGGAACATGCCTGTTCCGGCGAAGCTGTTCCGGATAGAATCCAACAGACCCCGATGCACCGGAGAACACCAGTTGTCCATCGGGTCCTCTTGCTGCATTCTGGCGGCTCCCGCCGAAGTCAATGAATGGCAGCCCTTCGCTTGTGCCGTAACTCGTGATATGTCCGCTTCTGACATCGTACATGGAAATGCCCTCAGTGGTGGCGCACCAGATATTTCCCCGGGCATCCTCCAGCACCTTGAGCACATAGTCACTTGCCAGCCCGTCTCCTGCAAGGAAGTGCGCAATGGTGTCGGTTGTCAGGTCCAGCCGATTCAGACCAGACGCCGTCGCAATCCATACGGCATTGGTGTCCATGATCACGGGTCTGATAACGTCGCATACCATATTGTAGCTCAGACCACTGCGGTTACCCGGGGTGCTCACGTACTGCTTCACGTCCGACGCACCGCTGGTTCTCCATGTGGACCCTGAAAACCCCATCACCGAGTGTCCCCACCCAGAGGAGTCCCCATTGATCCTCGAAGAGCGAGCCTATCTCGACTTTCTTGCTGTTCTTGGAGCGGATATCGATCTCGGAAAAGCGGTTTTGCGCTTTATCGTAGAGCTGGAGCCCCTGATCCTGCGAAGCCACCCAGATATCACCGGTTCGTCGCATCAGAATGGCCTTGACAAAATCCGACTTGAGGCCGAACGGATCTCTTTCATTCTTCGAAAGACGCTCGACGGTTCCCTTACGTGGGTCAAGCCTGTTCAGGCCACCACCTTGCGTCGCCAGCCACAGGTATCCGCTTTCATCTTGACAAATTCCATTGATACAGTCTGAACTGATGCTGTGGGGATCGCCCGGACGTTGTTGGAAGTGCGTGAAAAGACCGGACCGGAAGTCGTATTTGTCGAGACCGGTAGAGTAGAGCCCAAACCAGAGATTTCCCGATCGGTCGAAGAAAACGCTCTGGACACCCGTGCTGCTCATGCTGCTCAGGTTCCCAGCGCGCCGCCGGTAGTGGATAAACGGACTCTGATGGCGGTCGTACTTGTACAGCAGTGATCCGAAGGTGGAGATCCACAGGCTCCCCCGACGGTCCTCGAACAGCGAAGTAACCGTTTCCCGACGCAGGGCCTCATAGGTCGTGAATGACGGCTCCTTCCCAACCGAAAATCCCTCGTAGCGGGATTGAAGCCAGCCCTGCATCCAATGTGCCGACCCACAGGGTCCCTTCGTGGTCGATGAGGAGCGACCCGATCCTGTCGGAAGGGAGAGAAGCGGGATGGGAATCATCGTGCCTGAGGTGGTGGAATCGTTCAGTTCTCGGATCAAACAGGTTGATACCACCGCCGTCAGGTACGCCTATGAACCCAGTGCCGATCCAGAGATTCCCCGATTCGTCCTCACAGATGGAACTGACCGTATTGTGGCTGAGGCTTAGCGGATTGCCGGGATCGTGCCTGAAATGCCGTATGTCACCTGTTCCTGGGTCAAGCCGCTTCAATCCACCCAGGATTGTACCTGCCCAGATATATCCCTGACGGTCTTTGTGCAGAGCAAGAACAAAATTGTCACCCGAAGGGGGGCCGGGCGAAGCAGTGTCGGAACAGTCATATACTCTGCAGTGCGGGGTTCCCTGGGAATCCAGAACCAGGTTCATGACACCTCGATCCTTGGTACCGAGCCAGACCGAGCCGTCATCGTCGGTGACAATCGTCCATACGTCCATGTGCGCGAAATGAGCGAATCGACCGGTTCTCTGATCGTAATAATTCAGGTCACCCCCATAGGTCCCAATCCAGAGATTCCCACGGTGATCTTCATCGATATCCGTCACCCAGAGATCTGATATTGCACTCGAATCATTGAGGTCGATCGTGTATTGCCTGAACCGGTAGCCGTCGTAGCGGTACAAGCCGACCTCAGTGCCGATCCAGAGAAAGCCTAGCGAGTCCTGGAAGACACAGGTGGGAATAACGAATCTGTACTGTTCAAACCGCGGTTGGACTGATTGAGCGTGGAGAACACCTGTCAATGCGAGGAATGCGAGGAATCCAATGACGCAGAAGGCACACCGGCCACGTTGTTTCAGTGCTTCCTGGCAGTGCTTCCATGGCAGGTCTTCCACCGGTGCGTTGCATACGGGGTTCGGCCACCGGCACATCCGGCACATAGCGACGGCCTGCCTGCAACCTACAGAACCCCTGCGTAAAGGTAGAATATCCTCAGAGCATTGTCAACATCACGATGATTTGAGCTCTCTTGATCTGAGCTCAATCCAAGAACAGCGCCGATTCATCCTTCCCCTTTATCGCCCGCCAGGAACTCCAGACGAGATACACCAATGCCGCCCCGAGCAGCGCCATCCCAATCCATTCCTCTCCATGGATCAGTTCAAAGCCACGATAACTCCCCAGAAAACTGTACTGACTGGTATGCATCTGGATTCCCTGAAGAATGATGAGGATCGTCACATAGATCACCGCCGCGATCACGACATATCCGAACAGAGGGATAAGCCAGATGGTTGCCATGGCAAAGCACAGAATGAAGATCGGTACGAAGAGATCCACCTCAAAAGGATATTCCAGCTGGAAAATGGGGAGACACGCTAATGCGGTCAGGAATGTCCTTACTATCAAGCCGGCGACGGGGTGTTTCTGCAATGTACCTTTCTTTGGCCTTCGCGGGATGTGATTCGTGACCGTTTCGAGGACTTCCCGGTAGTTCTCCGGAAGGCAGAAGATCATCAACAACGATCGCCATCGATTACGGAGTGTGATGACACGTCGCTTTTCATTGTAGGTCACTGCGTAGACGCGGTTCCATTCGAATGTCTGGCTTTCCTGGGTTACCGCAAGGATTCCCGTTCCCACCGCGCCCGGTTTCCGGGCCAGGATTCCCATGATGATCAAGAGGCGGTTTGCCCATTTCGAGCGTTTGCTGGTTATGTCGCATGTTATTCCGCCCCGGCGAATAGTGAAGCGCATCGGCATACGGTTTCCAAAGAACAGGAGCATGACGAGGAGCATGAGTACCCATAACCCGGCGCAGATTGCTGTCATGAGAGTCAGCATGGGCACCACGGCATCATATTCCCCCGTGGCCACGAAGATGAACACGAACAGGCACATGATGACAATCCAGGTTATCAGGCACAACTGGATGGACGTGCGAAAGATATACGGATTGTTGATCAAGGGGACGGAGACGTCCCAGGACGTTTCAGACTGACTTCTTGAGCCCATATCGTGAAATCCTCTTGAGTGTGCACCCCTCTGCGTCAGTTGCAGCCGCTGCTGCCCTGAGCGAGAACGGCACAAATGTAGCGCGAAGTTCTGAGTATTGCAAGATGATCTGTGGGTGTCCCAGGCTGCTTTCTGAGCCTGATTTTGCGGCAACTTGCTGCAACATTACCGGAAGTCCGGAAGTCAGATGGAATAGCCCCCCTGAGCTGAACTTTTCCGGGAATCCTCCGTAAGAAAACGTAGCACCATCTTCTTGTGCAGGCCCGTTTCGGTGTCCCATTCTGCATCTCTTGTGAAAGAGAGCATTGAATGAACGCGTCGCCCCCTCTTTGGTCCGGCCATTTTCTCGTCCCGTTTCTTCTGGCCATCCCCTTGCTCTGGTGTGTTCGGTGCAGAGACACGGCTTCAGCGCCGGAAACGTCCGTTTCCCGACCGGAGGACGCAGGGGACGGATGGGAAACAGCAACACTCAGCACCGTCGGCATGGATCAACGCCCTTTCATGGATCTCGTGCAGCGCATTGGATCAGGAGCGTACGGAGAAGTCCATTCTGTCATCGTCGTAAAGGACAACAAGCTGGTGTTTGAGCAGTACTGGCCCGGCCATGATTTCGCTCCGTTTGCCTCCGACTACCATGGCGCGTATGTTCGCTTTGACAGGAATACTCCTCACGACACCCATTCTGCGACCAAGAGCATCACCTCAGCTCTCATAGGCATAGCCATAGACCGTGCACATATACGGTCACTGTCCGATGCGGTATTCAATTACCTCCCCGATAAGTATGAAACGAGAAACAATGAGGGGAGAGAAAAGATTACGGTGGAGCACTGCCTGACGATGTCGAGCGGGCTGCAATGGAACGAGTGGGAAGCGCCCGTGACAGCGAGTGAAAACGATCTGATGGTGTTCATACGATCATCCGATCCGATCGGGTATCTTCTCTCTAAACCGGTGACGACGGAACCGGGAACGCGCTTCTACTACAACGGTGGCACCGTGAACCTTCTCGGTGTGATGCTCGCGTTCGCCTCCGAGCAAAGCGTCCAGAGCTTTTCATCGCGATACCTCTTCGGGCCGCTGGGCATATCGAACTATCATTGGCAGGTGTTCCAGCCGTCGGGAATCACCTTTTGTTCAGGCGACATCTATATCACGCCGCGCGATATGGCCAAGTTCGGACAGTTGTTTCTGGACGGCGGGAAATGGAAAGGCGTCGAGGTGATCTCCAGGGAGTGGGTGGAGAAATCCACGCAAATGCAGATCAATCCAACGGTTTCCTGGGCGGACGGGTACGGCTACCTCTGGTGGCTCAAGAACCTCCGGGTGAACAGTACCACCGTCAGATCATTCAAAGCCATTGGATGGGGCGGGCAGGAGATCTTTGTACTGAAGGACCTCGCGATGGTTGTTGTCTTCACCGGAGCAAACTACGTCGGGAATGTACCGTGCGATGAGATCATGCAGCGGTACGTTCTTCCTGCGGCAGGGATCTGACCGTAACCGCCGTCATGACAACCGAAACGAAGGAGGCGAAATCATGAACCGGCTTGTTCATTTGAGAGCTCTTTTCATCATCTACATTCTCGCCAAGACAATCATCGAAATCGTTCTCGGCGCGAGGAATTGACGCTGTCTCTGGCTTCCTTTTCCGTGGTGCGGCTTCTCACTTCTTGTCCCATTTCGGGTTCGGAATCGACTGGGATCAAATACTCTACCTGGATCGTGTCACGGACACCCTCGGATTGATCTACTGGGGGTATGTGATCATTATGTTGCAGTTCAATGGCAAGGTGAAGCGGGAGTTCTTCGCGGCTTCTCCCCAGAGCGAGCCAGATAAATCCTGATACCGAACCGGTGTTAGGCCGGTCAACTTAAGGAGAACAGGCGATGATGGATGACATTTTCACAATCGAGGACTCCGCCATGGAGGAATGGCGTAAGGGAAATCCGAGTACGTCAGCCCAACGGTCGCATTGTACGGAAATACAGCCGTCCTGACGTACAACTATCATTCATTGAGCAAGAAGCCGGACGGAGAGTTTAGAAGGACTTCGTTCTGGAACACGACGGAGGTGTATCGCTTGATCGGGGAGGAATGGAAGATCATCCACACCCACTGGTCGTACATCCAACACAACATGCCTGAGAGCCTGGAGGTGACAATTCCCGTTCAGATGAAAGACGATAAGCCGTTCGGGGGAACTGCCGCCGAAATCCTGCGTCTTGAAACGGGCGCATTAGAACGATGGAGGAGGGGTGATCCGTCTGGAGGCCTGCAGATAGCCGCACCCGAAATCACGTACTTCGATCCGGACACCCCCGCGCGATTGAATGGTACGATCCAGTCGCGTATTCCCTGGAACTGTACCGAGGTGTACGCGAAAACAGACGGCGGATCGGAGAGTCGTTCATTCGCATTGGTCGTTCATCAAGGGCTGGCGGAAAGACAGTGGCGTTTGAGACCATCAGCGGCGGCGCACAGCGATGTCCGCTGCAACCGGTTGCTGGCGGAACTCCAGCCAGATACCGTGGGTGATGTCTGGCGCGAGGAAGATGCTTGCGCCGCGCTTGGTCTGGACCACCGGCGGCGGTTTCCAGATTCGCTTCGCCAACACACGTTGCAGGAGCTTCAGACTCCGAACGCGAACTGTTGCACCGAGGATTGGCCGCCCTGGCACAAGCCGCCGAGAGCCGGGCAGGAGCACGACTTCTCCTTGCGGAAGTCGGGCCACCACCCCCTGCACAGCCTCGGGAACGTGAACAATCTCATTACACAGCGCGATACCCAACCCGGCCAACAGTGTCCGCTCACTTCCCTCGCCGTTGCATGCAATCCACACTCCGATCAGGGCTTCGGCACTATTCTCGTGCACAAAGTGCTCCGGCCGGTCAGTGGGTGAGTTGATCCGTTGGCCGAAGAAGAGGTATCGTAGTTCGTCGCCTTCGGGAAAGGAGATCAACCCGCCGGAACGTTTATAGGATTTCCCTTCGGCATCGAAATGTCCGGCCAAACGGTTCATGTGTGGCGTGAAGAATGACACGAAGGCCGGGCCATCGCCATGGGCGAGGTGTTTGAGGTATTCGATCGTCAGAGGGTCCCGGGTCTCGCGGGCGTTGATGAGTTCGATTTCCGTGCCATCGCCGAACTTGATGTGTGCGTTCCGGATGCCGTTGTCATGTGGCCTACCCGGTTTGAGCGTGAAACCCAACTCCCGGTAGCGTTCGGCCGCAGACTCCAAGTCACTCACCGCCAGGGGTATGTGGTCCAACCCGACAATCAGCGGGGACGCAGAGTGCTGCTTCTCTTGAGGAACGTCCGCCAGTCCCCGAGCCGTCATGCCTAGAACCACAACGGCGATGCTCACTGCGTGTATTCCGAAACTCATTGCTCCACTCAATAAGCCGACTGGGGAGTCACAGTACTTCGCTTGACCCGCCGTGTTTCGCCATTCAAATAGTCTCATCTCGCTTCGCGTTCATCGTTAGAACCATGAC
>CAVPCZ010000020.1:0-191741 GCA_963702445.1 Ignavibacteriota bacterium | reverse complement strand
CTTTGTGGCGGTGAGGACGGGTGAGTGAAAAATCATTCCCATTAAATAGTTCACGTAAGGCATCGAAAAGTACTTCAGGAAGCAAAACATCGGTTGGACGGTCACCAATCCCAGGATTTTTCTTGCGGGAAGAATCCGTCGTCAAGCGGTGTGCATCGGAGCCCTGGATGCAATGCATCCGGCGAGGATATTCGGGCTTGGTGCCATTAAAAAATGCGGCCGTAGAGCGGGGCCTCTAATTCAAGGTCAGTCACCTCGAGGGCATGAAGTTGGGGTCTTGCGTATAGGCAATTTGGGTTTGGCCGCCGAAATTAAAACCGCGCATCGCCACCCCGTTGCTGGAATTGGCGTGGGCGGCGATGACTAATCCACCAGCCTGGTTTATCAATCGGTAAGCAGTTAAACATCATCGTGGCACCAACATTGCTGATCCATTATCAAGAATTGAGGGGGAGATGTTCAATGTCAGAAGCAAGTGCTCGATTTCGCGCACGGGTTTTTCCGGGGAGAATAAGCCAATGATGTGAAATCCAAATGTGGCTGTAAATTCAAATCCCGGGAAAACCAAGAATTTTTTTAACCGTCGATATTCCTGAAGCGCTGCTTCTCATCTGGAAGAAGCCGATTTAATTTTTCTAATAATTCTAGTTGTTGGATTTCTTCTTGCATTTGGCGGTAACCGGCCACCGTATTGTGGTCGGTAAAGCGATGATATCCAACCCTGCGGGCTTCAGCGCGCTGTAAGATTTCCAGGTAACTGACTTCAGGCTGTTGAAAATCCTTGAGGCCGGGGTATGGAGATGAATATCCATGGTGCGCCATTGTAAACTGGCGAGATGTGTTTTTTAGCCAAAGTATCTCCTTACATTGCTTCACTTTTTTAACTGCCTGGTTCAGTTCGATCCGGCATATAGGGTTTTGATCAGAAATCCATCTGCGCCAGCTTTCAGGCATTCATCCTGAAGATCCATACCAGAAGTCATAAGTATATATAGGCTCCAGGGAATTTCTAGATGATCGAATTGATTTTAAAATTTCTATTCCATTACTTTGACGTAAATTACATCCATGATCAATAATGTCCGGGCTGAATTTCCATGCAATTGGTACAATATCTAGTGTCGGATCCGGAATGAGTTAACTTGATGTCTTCCAATTCTAATAATGTCTTGAGCAGCATACGCATGGTCGCATCATCTTCGACTATAGATAATTTTGCTCATGATTGTAATCTCCACTTTCTTCATTTCTGGCTCGTACTGTTCCAGCGCATTTTTTATAACCTGTTCAACCGTATCCACAAATATAAATTTGATCGATTTTTTTATTTCTTCCGGAACTTCTTCCAAGTCCTGCTCGTTCTCTCGGGGTAAGATTAAGGTTTTCAGACCAAAACGGTGGGCAGCCAGCACTTTTTCTTTTAATGCCACCGACGGGCATAACCTGGCCGCGCAGTGTAATTTCACCTGTCATCCCAATATCCGACCGAACGACCCGCCCGGTAATAAGGAAACAAGGGCGGTCGCCATGGTGACGCCGGCAGAAGGCCCGTCTTTTGGCTGGGCACCAGCAGGGATGTGGAGATGGATATCAGATTTTTCGAAAAAAGCCGGGGTCATCCCATAATTTTTCGCATGCGAACGAATATACGAAAGGCTGCTTGGGCGAATTCCTGCATTACATTGCCGATAGAACCGGTAATCAGAAATCCTTTTCTGCCTGGCATACGAGTGGCTTCGATAAAAAGGACCTCGCCGCCGGCAGGTGTCCAGGCCAATCCTGTGGCCACGCCTGGGATCGCTGTGCGGCGGGATAATCTCTCATCCGGTCCTGAAGATGTGCGCGCCCCAGGAATTTCGCGCACCATTGGCGGATCGATTTTCGACTGCTCCGTCTTTGCCTTCTGTTAATCCTGGTGGCCAATTTTCGACAAACCGACCGATTTGCGTTCCAGATTGCGAACACCGGCTTCTCGAGTGTAATTGCGGATGAGGCGTCGAAGGCTCCTGTTCTGAAAAGTTATCTCATCTGGCTTGAGCCATTTTCGCGGAGCTGGCGGGGAATGAGGTATTGGCGGGCAATCTGGATTTTTTCTCCTTCGGTATATCCAGCCAGGCGGATGACCTCCATCCGGTCCAGCAAAGCGGCAGAGGGATTGTTTCCATCTGGTTTGCGGTCGTGATGAACATCACCTGGGAAAGGTCAAAGGCAACTTCAAGGTAATTATCGCGGAATTCGCTGTTCTGCTCCGGATCGAGCACCTCCAACAATGCAGATGCGGGATCGCCGTGGAAATCGGAGCTGAACTTATCGATTTCATCCAGCATAAAGACCGGATTTCGTGATTTCGATGCGGCGCAGGGCTTGCAGTATCCGTCCAGGCATTGCGCCAATATATGTTCGCCGGTGCCCGCGAATTTCTGCTTCGTCACGCACGCCGCCCAGAGAGATCGCGCATAAATTTACGGCCGAGGGCGCGTGCAATTGATTGTCCCAGTGAGGTTTTACCAACGCCAGGCGGACCGATGAAGCAAAGGATGATTCCTTCCCGCTCTTTCCGAATGAGATCCGTGGAAACATTGCGGCAGCTCCTCCTTGCGTTCGATGCGCAGTTTGCGGACTGCCAGATATTCGAGAATTCGTTCTTTGACATCTTCCAGCCCGTAATGATCTGGTCCAATACCTGGCGAGCATTGGCGATATCCAGGTTATCCTGAGTCGATTTTCTGACCAGGGAAGAGAAACCATCCAATCCAGGTAAGTGCGGATGACGCCATATTCGGCTGCGGCGGTTGGGAGGCGCGAAAGCCGATCCAATTCGCGCCGGGATTGTTTTTCAGCTTCTTCAGTCATATCCGGCGGTTTCGATTTTCTTGCGAAAATCCTCAATATCGGCTGTCTGCTCGTCGCCTTCCCCCAGTTCTTTTTGAATTGCTTTAAGCTGCTCTCGTAGAAAATATTCTCGTTGTACCTTTTCTATTTCCGAGCGGGCTTCATTTTGGATTTTTTGGCCCAACTCCAGCACTTCACTTTCGCGGGTGAGAATCGAAACCAATTTATGCAGTTTTTCGCCGATCGAAATCGAATTCCAAGATGGCTTGAGCATCATCGAAGTTCCATCGTCTGCAAATTGGCGATGGTATAAACAGTTTGCAACGGATCTTCGATCGATGAAATGGAGGCGACCAATTCTCGCGGAATCGAAGGGATCATCTCCGCAATATGTTCAAACTGGTCGCGGGCATTTCGGCTAGAGCATCAATTTCGATCCCTGTTTCAGCCGTTTCTGGAAGGTTGCAACCTTCGCGCACCAGGTAAGGCTCTGTCTGGACGAATTCATCTAATCGAAAGCGAGTTGTGCCCTGTACCAGCAGGCGGATAGAGCCATCCGGGGCGCGGAAAAGACGATGTACCAGCGCCGCAGTTCCAACAGATTATAAATCCTCGGATTGGGATTTTCCAGATTCGGATTTTTTGGCGTGACCAATCCAATCATACGCAGGTCGGAGCTCATCACATCGTCAACCAGGCGGATGGAACGGGGTTGGCCGATAGTCAGAGGAATTGCGGTTTGAGGATAAACCGACCAAGCCGCGCAAAGGAAGAATTGGTAGAGATTTCCGGGATATTGGTATCCGTAACTTGCAGTTATTTGTTTTTCAATGATTCGATTCCCGCCGGATTTTCACTATTTCCAGTATTTGAGAGGAGAATTAATTCACTTAGATTCTCCCTCACCATCTTCGATCCAAGTTAATATTTCCCTTATGTTTGTTGCCAGCGATTAAGGCATAAATATGTTCAGTCTTCCTTGATTTTAATTTTTTCGGTACCGCTTTGGGTAAGTATACGTGTAAGAAACCATCCTGATATTCAGCCTGAATTTGAGCTGTGTCGATTGGAACCGGAATTTCGATTTCGGTGCTGAATTCGCCGAAGAAAATTTCCATTTGGTGGAAAGCGCGTTTCTCCGGCACCTCAGGCGGACACCATTGATCGATAAAATGTGGTGGTCAAAATTTACCGATACTTCACCTTCGCGCATTCCAGCAATTTCCACCCTGACCACAATTTTTTCGTCTGTTTCATAGACATCTGTTGGAGGATGCCAGACGTTTGGTTTACCAGTAATATGCCAATTCACCATCCCAGAGACAAAATAAGATGCCCGATCCTGTGAAAGTTGATTTGACTTATATCCAGCAGGTTTTAAGATTTACGACGATCATATTTACCTCGGTGGGATTAATCCCGATATCTAATCCGGATGGAAGCACCACTGGGAGGTACCGATCGATTACCCCTTTCATTGCTATCAAATATACTCCATATAATTCTTAGCGCCCCTGGTGGGAATCGAACCCGCAACCATCGGATTAGAAGTCCGGTGCTCTGTCCTATTGAGCTACAGGGGCAGATTAATGATTTTATGATTTTACCGATGAAAATTCTGGTGAAACTTTATTAAATTTTATCACGATTTCTCTGTGAATTTGGTGAATGGCTTGCTGTCTATTGCCTGGTTGAGTAGTGCCACCTTGATGATTTTTTGATAGAGGGCGCAAGCCCTTTATATACTTGAGGGCCCGATATTGTTCGTAAAATCGTTTCGGCGGGCGCGATTAATTATTGCGGAAATTTCCCTGATGGTTAACGGCTCATTACCGTTGGATAAAAAAACCCGAAATACCGCATCAACCATGGTCGTATTGGCGGTAATAAAATTAGGCTGCGCACAATGGGTCATCAACATCTGCTGTAAACCATCGACCCGTTTGACTTCAGCCGTTTCAGGGTCTACCCAATCGACCCAATTATTATCTTCCAAATTTTCAAACATTGCCTGGTGCTCAGCGACACATACAATCATGCAAAAACACCCGCCAATTGCTATCATATTGTTTCCACCATTCGATGTCAATATGAAATGGGGTGTCGATGGAGGGCTTATCAGGCTGAAATCGTCTGGGTTCATTCATGTTTATTGTTTTCCTCCTTGTTATCCTCCAGCTTAAAATAGAGATTACCCAAATGGTTTGCCCAAGGGCGGGTTCATTAAGAATACTTAATGCTAACCCGGGAGGACAGCGCTTGATCAAATTTACGGCAGAATATAATTCCTGGAAATGAACATTTCCCTGAGGGTTCAGCTTGGCTAATTCGCGCATCATGGTCAAGATAGTTTGTTCCATGTTTTGCTTGGGCGGTTCCTTGCTGCCACATTAAGATCTAGCGCGGACGGTCGCTGATCGCGATCGCCATGCGTTCATCAAATGAGCTGTTTACCACCTGTTTTAACATGGCAAAGACGATTCCGCCATCTGCACCAATCAATGCAGTACGAATCCATTCTCTGGAAGAACGGCGTCTATCGGTTTTTACGATGACTTCACCGGATTTTTACCGTGTTTGATATGGATCAGACTACCCGGGATCAAGTTTTGAGCAGTATACCAATCCTTGAAGCCATAAATATAATTGGCAGTGCGTACTACCCAGCCAGAAAATTTTTGCCCGGTATCTCCATCCATAAAGGTAAATTGAACGCGGGGTAACTTCATAAGCTGAGGGAAAAACGAGCCATGTTTTTGGTTAATGGAAGGGTGCCGGCACGCCAGTGGGAAAAATCAGACTCATTGTGAGTTCGTTCCTCATCCTGTAATCATTTTCATATGGCTCAAGCTCATCAATAACATCCCGGTAATTGCGTCAGCAGATCAGATACCTGGTCTGGTCATATGAGTGTTGGATTAAATTTCAGATATAGGGGGTTGACTGCACTTCTTTTGGGCTCTAAGGCGGCGCAAAAACCATAATATTTTACCAGCAGGGCCAACTTCGTCAAACCTGCCATCTTCTTGTAAAGCTAAATTTCAAATGAAAATTCGGTTGAGTTTTAAGTTCACATCTGTCGGCAGTTCGATCTGTTCGAGTAGAGCTGAGTTGGTAATGGACCTGCCGCCTGACATATCCAATACTGCTTCGGCCAGATTCAAGATGCCCAATATTCACATCTACCAATAAGGCCCCAGGGAAACCAACGCCCAGCAATACTTACCAGACCATTATTTGCCTTAAAAACTTCTTCTACTTGTTTATGCACTCTTGGCCCGATATTTTTTTACAACGAAGTGGGTGTCTAAAGCGGATCATCTTACTTGACATGCCAGTGGGTTATTAAGTAAATGGTCTTCGATACCTAGATGCATATTCTTTATTCTCATCTTTGATTAAATTCTACTTCAATGACCTCAAACGCGTCGATATTCCGGATTATTACCCAGGACGAACTGATAGTCGACCTTCCCTTTTTTCCAATCCATCGCCGGGAAAGATAAGTTGATCCCGGTTGATAATGCTGCTTTAGGTAGATATATGTTGCCTTCGGAATTGTTTTGGCTCAGTCGAGATTTTCCACTTCGATTCCAGATGCGTTCATCGATCAAGGCAGAGGCCAATTCTTCAGTAGTTTGAGGAGTTTCTAACTCTAATAAATGGTTATAGAGGAATTCAAGGTCTTTTCCTGAAGGTACAAAGGATTCCCAATAATCGCTGCGTATAGACAAGGGAGATATTGCCATAATTATCTTTCACCTGACTTACAAATGAGAATTTTCACGAAATAATTATACCTTAGGTTTGAATATGGTTAAGGATATACCTGTTCAAGCCAATCGACCGGTTCAACCTGGACGCCGTTTACGATCATCTCCCAATGGAGATGAGGTCGCTTACCCGCCCGGTTGCGCCGATCAAGCCGATCAATTGCCCGGTTTTTACCTGGTCGCCAACTTTTACTTTTAATTTCTTTTTGGTGCCAGTACCCGCTATACACACCCCAGCCATGGTCAATGATTGTTGCATTTCCTCTTACGGTAATGGCCCGGCAAAAACCACAACGCCATTCTGCCGGGGCATAGATATTTAAATTTGCACAGACGCCAAAATCTGTCCCGCCGTGAAAAGATTGGTAAGGACCGCCATTATACGATCGCCGTTTCCAAAGGTGGATTTGTAGCACACGGGCTCATCCACCGGAACGCGGAAAATCTTGCTCCAATATTTTTGTCGGGTGTGGCAGGAGTTATAATTTTTGCAATCATGGTCCTCTTCCGGTTTTGTCACTGCCGGATCAATGGTCGTCGGATCTACAGTTAAGGGCGGATCATTTGGAAAGTAACCCGCTTTTAGAATGACCATTTCCTCGAAATTGAAACGGGTGCCTGTATCTGTTGTCACCGTTCAAGGTAAAGTTAGTCAACCCGGGATTTGCCAGGGCGTAACCCCTTGTAGGGCTGTGTAAACATTTTCTGTTTCTTTAAAGAAATGAAGCTCTTTTCCAGCTCAATTTTCCCGATATCTGATAGTGGTTTTGTGGTGTGAATGCGGATCACGGTCGTTTTTCCCTGGACCAGGGGAAGAGGATTAATTTCGACCGAATTGATGTCCGGGGAAATCGATAGAAAATTGATGGCTGTTCATCCAGATTTTTCGAATATAAAATTTCACCAGGCATTTGTTTGATATTCCGATTCGTTCCTTCTTCAGGAGGACGGAAGTCCAGGGATTTTCATTCATTCCCGCAGCTATTTCCAGGACGATTGACCAGGTTCAATCATCGCCTGAGCCTGGGTGGTGCCTTTCTCTTTATCTTCAGGCAGAACAAGAGAAGCGCCGGCATAAAGTCCTGAGGGCTGGTAATACGATTAAGCCTGGCCAATAAATCTATCGATACCTGATACCGAACCGCCATGCTGGAAAAAGTCTCACCCAAAGGTACGGATTGTGTGATCTAGTGTTCCACGTTATGCCATCTAAACCCGGATCTTTAATTCCATGCCCGCTGAAATGGCATTTGGATTGGAAATCAGAATTAACCTCAATCAACGTGTTCAGCGGAACGCCAAATCTTTGAGCGATCGTTCCCAAGGTATCACCTGGTTGAACGATATAGATCGGTAAATTTGACTGGCTTTGAGCGCGTAACCGGAAAAAAGGGAAAATCAGGATGAACAGCAAAAAAAGCAAGTGATAATTTTCGCATACTAAAAAATAATTGTATCTCCAATTTGAAAATTTTTAATCTGATCGGTATGTGTCTAACACAAAGCTGGCTGGCCGTGTGAAATCAACATAAGCTGTCCTTTGCGAGCCATATTTAACATCCACTACTCGTTCTGTTCGTATTGATCCAAACCGCAGCAATATCAAAATTCATAAACAGCATGTGGATCGCGAAATCAAATCGATAATCTTTTTTGTCCACCAATAATAACGCCTTGATTCGGTCAAGAGGGACGAAACGTTAATCCGCGAAACCGCGACCAAAAGGTATCACAATAGGAGGCTGAAATTGGGTGAGATAATGGACGAGTTTGATTTTGTATCTGGATAATTGCATAGAATCGCTTAGAGGTATTGTGGGCAGCATGCTTAAAATTTTTTCAATACTGTCTAGCAACTCTTGGGGGCGAAATGGCTTGCTGATATAATCATCGACTTTTGCAATATGCAAACCCAGCACCCGATCGATCGCTTGAGATTTCGCGGTAATGATGATAACCGGCACATTCTTGGTCAAATCATAAGCTTTTAACTGCTTATAGACGTCCCAACCATCAAGATCTGGCATCATCAAATCTAAAAGAATAAAATCCGGAGGATTTTGTTGCGCAAGATCCAGTCCTTCACGCCCGCCATGTGCTCCCACCACTTCATAGCCACGTCGCCCAATGATTAATTTATACAGGTCGATCACCTAAATCATCCTCAATATATAGAACGGTTTTATTCTGTTTTGCTCCATAGGACCTCACCTGATCGATTAAGTTTACCACAGGGCCTGTTTTTCGCAACCAAAATCAATGGTTTTCACAAACCCTTGCAACCGGCTATACTCTCGGCTATACTCGCATCATATATTACGAAATGAGGTCTATTAATGAATAGCAAGTACCGCCTTCTCCTGGTTGATGATCATGAAGTTGTCCGGTTGGATTTGAAAGCTCTCTCGAGCATCCACCCTCAATTTGAAGTTGTCGGGCGAAGCCGGCACGCGAAAGAGGCGATGGATCAGGTATCGAGGCTGCGTCCAGATATTGTTTTAATGGATATCCGCTTACCAGGCGCCTCGGGGTATCGAGGCCTGCGAAGAAATCACCCGCAATTATCCCGAAACCCGGATTGTTATGTTGACTTCTTATGCCGAAGATGAAATGCTATTTTCAGCCATTCGCGCTGGCGCGTCAGGATATGTCTTGAAACAAATTGGCAGCGACGATTTTAATCCGGGCGCTGGAGGCTGTCAGCCGCGGTGAGGCTTTTTTTGACCCTGCGGTGACGCAGCGAGTTTTTCAGGAAGTCAGACGTGCAGTGAAAGATGAAGAAGCTTCAGCGTTTGCCAACTTTAAGCCAGCAAGAAAAACATGTCTCTAGCCCTGGTTTCTGAAGGAAAAACAAACCGGGAAATAGCCAAAGCACTTTTTCTGGGTGAAGGCACTGTCAGGAATTATGTTAGCAGTATTTTATCCAAACTTGGGGTAAGTAACCGGGCTGAAGCGGCTGCTTACGCGGTTGAACATAACTTGAAAGAATATTTATAACCAGAGTATGGAGATAACTTTCCGGATGATATTATTTAGGGAATCCCACGTATTCTTGCATGTAAAGGGCATCTTCTTCCATCGCTGGGCTTTCGCATAATATGCGCCCACCGCAACCAGCAGATTTCAACGCCTTAAAAAGCCCAACAAGTCAAAATCCGACTCTTTTAAAGGCAAGTGATTTCGCTCGCCCTTTGTCTGAATATTCGATACCCGACAGGTGGATGTGCATGTGCTTGAGGGCAGTACGGCCCAATGATTTCGCATAGGCATTTAATAACTCACGCCATTCCTCATAACTATTCATTGAGCCATCACCCTGCCTGGCATGAAAATCGCAAAATCCACGCAAGGTTCAACCCCCGGAATAATGCAGCCATTTCCAACGTGTCGTTGAATGAACCTAACATGGCAGATTTGCCCATCGTCTCAGGGCGTAAAACTACCTGGATTTCCAATTGCACTCAATTCCTTGCACAGCAACCTGCCAACCTGTCAATGGCGATAGGAAAAACCGCTTCGGGCGGAAGATGCAAAATATGAACCCGGATGGAAAATAATGTCGGTTGCCCCAGCTAAATTGCCAAAAATAGCTGCGTCCATTAATCGCTTGCGTGAATTTGGCCATTCCTCGCATCTGCATTTAGGTTAATAAAGTAGGGGGCATGGACGCTTATCGAGACATCCTTTTCCAGGGCAGTATTTTTTAATTTGCGCACAGGATCTTTCAGAAACGCGGACCGAACGTACCCAACCCAGCTCAAGCGCCTGTAAATCCAGGGCGGCGATTTGCTCTACTGCACCCACACTACCCCAGGTTTTTGGGGGTAGATATCGGAGAGCCAACTGTACCAAATATAAATTCTTGGTTCATTTTTCACCTTGATCACGGACAAATAGCTTCTCGAATAATGGTGGTCCAAAGATAACAGCCCCACAGAAACTGCGCAAAGGGCAGAAAATTAATACCCCTGCAGCAGATACATCCTTCCAATTTTTACCAATGGATGGGAGTCGGGGTTTATCAAGTCAAATACCAAATTCAATGGCAGTGTTTATACATTCTGCCATCCAGACAAGTCCTAAGGTCAGGCCGATCACGGCCCAATTTTGGGGTGGAAAAACCAGCCATATGCCAAGAAAAATCACCACCACACTGATCAAAGCATAAATCCAGGCATTTTTTTGGGTTTTAACAACATATCGAATACCCAGCAGAATGCGTATCTGAACGACATTAACCTGGATTGTAGAAATTTTTCCGTTTAATCCTCGGGTAGTTTATTTGATCTTTACAGATAAATCGTTTAGTAATTGTGATTGAAACTTCCACATTTCTAGTTTTCATTTCAGGTGTGGCGTGATCGAACCAATAAATGCAATATTCCGTGAACACGAGCAGCTGCAGTTCGTTTTGAAGCGGGTGACCGGCAGCGGCGGCTCCAGAGCCGAAGCCATGGGCAAAGAAATTATGATATCTCCAAGATATAAATGACCGGTGTCGGGATCCATTGCCTCGGATGGAAAAGATAATACATCTGTAGGGAAATCAATTTCTAAGAATTGAAGATTGAGGGCTTGAAGGTGAGTCATTATCTTCGATCACAATAGAAACATCAGCTTTGCCGCTCATTTTATGATGATCTAATACCTTGATTGTCGTTATTTCAAGACTGCTTGGATCAAACTGTCCTTCAAATTTTCGTTGGAAACGATATTACTTTCTCCAGTACAATGTTGTCGAGAGAATACTGGTCACCGGCCTGCGCATGCGACGCAAACCAGAACCGGATGCGGGTGTCCGTTACTGTTCCCGAAAGCCGGACGCCGTGAATGTCGTTGATAGGTCTGCCACGCAGGCGTTAGGTCAAATGGGCGGTCAGCCAGACCGAAGAGGGCAAAAGGCGAAGAGTGCTGCTGGATGGATACCGAAATATCCCGGGCCGCGTTGCTGTATGCCTGGAAGGTCAACCGGTACTCTTGCCCTGCTTCGAGAGGGAATCCGGTCTGATAGAGCTGTATGTTCGTGCCTGCGCTGCTGACTTCCACGTTGCCTGCCGCACCACTGCCGCTACCGGGCGCAACCGTCCGGAAGACCCCTGAACCGTTCGGTAAAGACCCAGCCGCCGGTGCCCGATTCAAATCCCTGATTGACCAGCACACCCTGGCCGGACGGAGGAGGTGGCGGGGATGTTGTTACGGTCAGTGTTGGCATGCTGGTCGCCGAGCTCAGGCTGTTTGTGACGATGCAGCGGTAGGCCGAGCCGTTGTCCCCGCTCGTTGCAGCCGGAGTGGTGTACAAAGCACCGGTCGCGCCGGAGATGTTTGCGAGGTTCTTCTGCCATTGATAGCTTAGCGGAGCGGTGCCCGATGCCAACGGAAAAAGTTGCAGTCTGGCCGGCGGCAACGGTCTGGTTGAAAGGATGTGAGGTGATGGTTGGGTGGAAGAGCCCGCCGTAACCTTCTCCAGCACGACATTATCGAGATAATACCGGTCACCCCCCTGTGCATAAGGCGCAAGCCAGAAACGGATGCGGGTATCCGTTACCGTTCCCGTGAAGCCTGAGGCCGTGAATGTCGTTGCATAGGTCTGCCAGGAAGGGGTGATGTCAAAACTTCTGTCCGCCAGACCGAAGGTTGCGGAGGGCGGGGAGTGCTGTTGTATGGTAACCGAAAAATCCCGGCCCGAGTTGCTGTATGCCTGGAACGTAAGCCTGTATTGTTGCCCGGATTCGAGCGGGAAGCCGGTCTGGTAGAGCTGAACGTTTGTGCCGGGGCTGCTGATTTCCACGTTTCCCGCCGTAGAACTCCCGCTGCCGGGAGCGACCGTGCGGAAGGTGCCGGAGGCATTGGTATGGAAGATCCAGTTGCCGGTGCCCGATTCAAACCCCTGATTCACCAAAACACCCGGACCGGATGGCGGCGGTGGAGGAGGGGGCAGCGTGCTTCCAGAGCGGGACAGTGCTCCTGACACGATCGAACAATATGGCATGTCCGGCTGTGTTTAAATGTGTCCCATCGAAGTTATACGCAGGCAGAATGGATCCTCCGGCGTCCGCGAGCCCGCTCCAGAAATCAATCGCCCGGGAACCGTAGCGGCTGAGTATCAAATCCTTCATCTGGATAAGCAGCGTTCGGGAGGCCAGATCCATGTTGCGCGGTTGGGATGTGGTGATGTATATCGGCACTCCGGCCGTTTGCGCCTCCTGGATGATACGGTCGTAGTTGGCGATCTGAGTTGCGGTTGGGACGTCGAGTGCACAATCATTGGTCGGCAGATTGATGATGATCAGGCTCGGAGAGAGGGAGAGGGCGTGCGTGATGTTGTTTGACTGTGAAGGCTGGTTGGCGGCGGTGTTCCACGGACTGGGAGGCACATATCCCGTCGGCATCACGTTGAACGTGGTTAAACCGCCAACGCCGAGGTTCACCACCTCGGAGAGTGGTACGGCCGTGGAGAGGTGACGCCGGTACAGGTTGGCCCATGAGTTGTCCAGAGGCCGCGCCGCCTCTCCGGCAGCGGTGGAAGACCCAAGGATGACGACTCGATAGGGAAGTGCTGTGCCTGAGGCGAAGGTAACAGGGCTCGCAGGCCGTGACAATCGCGAGCAGGAAAACGAACAAAGAAATGCGCCCATCGGAAATCGCTTCATCACGATACCTTGATTGTGGGGTGATACGAAACAGCAGCGGTTGCCCGGATCCGGGCCTTGTTCGCAAGGAGGATAAAAAACAGGGGGGCAACCAAAGAGCACCGTTGGGGACTACCTACCCTGCACAACGGTTGCTCTTCAATGACCCCCCAACAACTTCAACCACCTCTATGTACCGATTATTCTTCAAAAAATCCAGTCGTGGCATGTCCGCGTTCCATGCCAGCCGCAGGCAGCCGGAAGACACTCCCGGGCCGCTTGTGGCACCGTGCCACCATGTCACAAGTGACACGGTGGGACATCTGGCAACAGCTGGCTATTTGATGGCAGGGTGGGAAGCGGGCTATGGCCGGGTGGAAGGGAAGCTCGGGACGGGTTCCCCGGGAGGGTCCCTCAGGAGGGCTTGACGAAAACATACAGCTTTGCATCCACGTCTGATACAATATAGCACCGGTCCCTGATGAACGCGATCCCCTCCCCCTGTTGTACGGGAATAGACCACTCTCCCAGCAGGGCACCGGTGCGCGACAATTTCAGCACCTTCTGCGATTCATCGCTCACGATCCAGAAACAATCTCCGGAAACGTCATAGCAGATGTCCGATATGTCAGACGAATAGGTGAGGAGCAGACGGCGCACCTCCACCCCTCCCGCAAACTCCAGGAGCATTGTTGGGGCCTTCTCGTTGATGACCACGAGACGGCCGGCATTATCCACCGTGACCCCCTCGAGCGAATGTTGCGGGTTTGTGCGGACCACCACCGGCATGGAAGAGATTTTCGTGCCGTTCATCAGCACGGTTGAAAGCAGTGAAGCCGTTTCTTCGACGATGTACAGCGTGTCGCCGCCGTTTGACACCGCGACCCCTTCGATGTCCGAAGCGTTCACAGGAATTGAACCCAGGACCTTGCCGGTTGTGTCAATCCTGAATATCTCCGGGCGGTTGTCCGAAATCATGTAGAGCGTTCGTGTTGCCTGCGAATAGGCCAGTCCGGATGGTTCGGTGACGGTCAGCGAGTATGTCGTTATGAGCTGCAATGACCGTACGGCCGGCGTGCCCGGGTCCGTGGCTGATTGTTCATTCCGGCTGCAAGAGATCATCCCCAGGAGAACGACGGCCAGGGCGGCGGCGTGCGCGATCGAGACAGCGGCAGAAGACGCAGCGGTGAAGCGGAATGATGGCTTTGTATCGGACGGCATATCCATATCCCTTTGCAGGAGAACACATGAGCCCATCTCTGGATGGGCTCATGGAGTCTTTGAAGATTTCTCCGGTTCACACTATTCCCGGACCCATTTTGCGTATCAACGAGGCAACAATAGCCGGTTCATGCTAGCCTCTCACGTTGTTCCGCGCAACCGCGCCCGTGTCAACGCCGCAGAATCAGTTGTGATTACTTCAGCAGGGTCAGTTTCTTGGTGTCGACGAAATTTCCCGCGACAATTCTGTAGAAGTACACGCCACTGCTCAGCTGTGTGGCGGTGAACCGTACGGTATAGCGGCCTGCCGCCTGAGTTTCGTTGACGAGCGACGCGACCTCTGTTCCGAGAATGCTATATACCTTCAGGCTCACAAAGCTGTTCGTGGGCACTGCATAGCTGATCGTCGTGGACGGGTTGAACGGATTCGGGTAGTTCTGATCGAGAGTAAAGCTTGTAGCAAGAGTGCCCTCTTCACGAACCGCGGTGCTCGTCCCGTTCGTTAACCCTTTTGTCGTCGGAGACGCTTTTACCCACGTCATTGACCCATCGGGTTTTCTTGCGTACGACGTATCGGTGCCGAGCGCGGGGAACGCGACGCTGTCAATGAATAATCCCGGTAGCGTTTTCCAGCCACACGGTTTCACCCGAGGTGCCGGACAGGCCGAAGCCGTCCGCAATCGATGCGCTGGTATTCGTATCCGTGACAATCACATAGAACCCCTTTGCAGGGAGGATCGTCCCGGCCGGGAAGAGCTTCTTGGGTTTCGTGCCACCCTGGCCACCGGCATCGTAGATTTTGTATCCGCTGATGTCTATCGGGTCGCCGTGCTATTGTACACTTCGATCCAATCCCGATTGCCGGGAACCCCTGCGGCATAGATCTCGTTCATGGCTACAGCGCCCGGGCCGTTCGTCGAGCCCCGTGTGACCGGGGTCAGCTTTACCCAGTTTTTCCATCCGTCGGGTTTTCTGGCATATGACGTATCGGCACCAAGCGCGGGGAACGCGACGCTGTCAATGATGGTGCCCGTGGCGTTTTCCAGCCACACCGTTTCACCCGAGGTGCCGGACAGGCCGAAGCCGTCCGCAATCGATGCGCTGGTAGTTCGTATCCGTGACAATCACATAAAACCCCTTTGCAGGGAGGATCGTCCCGGCAGGGAACGCCTTCTTGGGTTTCGTGCCGCCCTGGCCGCCGGAGTCATAGATCTTGTATCCGCTGATGTCTATCTGGTGTCGCCGCGCTATTATACACTTCGATCCAATCCCGATTGCCGGCAACCCCTGCGGCGTAGATCTCGTTCATGGTTACGGTGGACTGGGCATAGCTGTTCCCGGCCAAACCACATATCAGGAGCAGCACCGCGAAGATCATACCTGTTGTTTTCATTATGCCTCCATTATGCTTGAGAGAGAGTGTGTGAACAAAGCATATCCGGTGGAGCAGACACTACAATAATAGAAAAATACAGCCACAAAGGGAAGGCCCCGCCGGCTTTGCGGGGGGGTCTTCCGCCACGACAAGGATCTATTGCTTGTTTGCTGCGCCGCGTGTGACGGTGCCGAGGAGTTGCCAGGTTGTTCCTCCGTCCGGCAATCTTCCATACGACTGGGCTGCCGTCAGCGCGGGAAACGCGATCACGTCGACGATGCTGCCGGCCCCGTTTTCCAGCCACACGGTTTCACCCGATGTGCCGGACAGGCCGAAGCCGTCATTCCCGCTGACGGTGGTGTCCGTAACGATCACATAGAACGCCTTTGGAGCAACGACAGTGCCCGCCGGGAACTTCTTTTTGTCTTTTGTCCCCCCCTGGCCGCCGTCATCGTAGATCTTGTATCCGCTGATATCGACCGGCTGAGTCGAGGGGTTGTAGATCTCGATCCAGTCCAGATTGCCGGGGGTCCCCGCGGCGAATACTTCGTTCATCACCACCTCGCCCGGTATGACCGGAGGAGGTGGGGCGACCGTGGGTTCTTCCCGTCCGCACGAGCTGATCAACACCAGCACGAACAGAATCGCGGGAAGCAAAAGCCTGGAAATAGGATGTTCGCATGATTCGCCTCTTGAGTATCTGACGGAAAAGGTTCTCCACGAGTTCGTGGCCTTAGAATGACGCCTGGAATCGCATCTGCATGAACGAGAAGCTGTCCCCGCCGACCATGCGTCCCTTGCTGGTGGCATTGTCATCCAGCTTCACGGCGGAATAGTTGAACATGATCTTCAAGTTGATATTCGGATACCAGTTGATGCCGAACGTCAGCTGGTTCCCCTTGCCGCCCAGAATGTTTGCATCAGGATCGTTGAGGGTCGTGACGCTGTAGCGTGCGGCGACCTCCAGGGCTCCCCAGGAATTCTCGGACTGGTCGATGGCCCCAAACTCCCCTTCATCGACATAGTAGACGCGTGTTTCACCCGTCAGCAGATACGTGATCATCCCATAGCCGCCGATAAAGTTTCCGGTCGGCTTTCCGTACCAGCGCTTCACTTGAGTCGCCATGATTTCACCCTGGCAGTACAGGGGTCCATAGACACCTGCCAGCTCGCCCCCCAGCCGGGTGTAATAGTTCACGTCGCTAATGTCGCCGGTGTGCAGGGGCTTCGGATCGAACACATATGTTTCAACGCGGGATTTGAGTTCGATCGTGTTCGGAGCGAGATCGGCAGTTACATCGGGGGTTTTGTAGGAGGCCGCTGCACCGATATGAAGAGTTTTTCCCTTCTCATGGATGGGCACAACAGTGATCCTGGCGTTTGTGGAGAAGCCCTCATCAAGCGTTCCTTTGTCGACGCGGGTTCCGAGTTCATGGCCGAATACACCGAGCGTCAACTGACCCCAGTTGGTCCAGTAACGTCCCTCCAACCCCATGCGACGACCCAGGGAAAAGGCGTTCGTCGCGGTGGTCCGCTCCATGAAGGTGATCAGGCGGGAACTCGTAAGACGTTCCAGGCCGAAGGGTTCCTTGAAATTCCCGACCTGGAAATCCATGTTCATTTTCCGGAGATTGTACCGGATCCAGATGTCCCGCGCATCGAGCACCCCGTCACCGAAGTCCATATCGAGCTCGGCCTGCCAATCCCTCCAGAGCACCGCCTTCACCGCCAGTGTGGCCCTGCGCATGATGGTTCCGTTGCTGAGGGGGTTCTTGTTCTCGTTGTACATTGCGGCATCGATCTGTATACGCGCGTCGAGCCACCACAGAAAATTTCCATCCTTCGATTCAAAGACGAGCTTCCCCCAGCGCACATCCCCGCCGAGAGGGATGCGTGGAGCCTTCCGTGGGAAGTGTCTCGCCCTGTGCCAGCACGATGTCCGGCCCGAGCAGGAAAAGCACTCCGAACAACAATACAGCAAAATGTTTCATTGGTGTACTCCTTGGTATGGTGAGGAAACTGCACACTGTATATGCCTGTTGACGTTGTTGCGAACTTGAGTGACAGGTTCGCCGCTATGAACTCGCCGGCAGGACGCTGCAATGCCCCCTGCAGTGTCCGGCGTTCAGATTATTGCTGATGCGGGACACGGAACGTCCCATAGAGCAATTCCCGGAGGGCGCGTTGGCGTTTAGCCTCCTGTTCGTATCCGGGGGCGGTCGGGATCGCCCATTCCGCTTCACGGCCTTCGAGCGCCCGGTCCAGCTGCCAGCGATGAACGAACACCCTTCCATGCAGGCTGTTCAGCGCACGCCGCTGCCCGGGAGAGATCATTGTCGAATCCAGGGTTTTCGCGACGATCAGCGAATCCACGCGGAGGGAATCCAATTCGGCCGAGGAGAAGATCACAAAAAGGTCCTGTTCCGTCCAGGCCTTCTGCCGTTCCAGATTCTGCCGGAATGTGGCCGAACCGGAAATACGGGTTCCGCTCAACGGACTCAGGTGTGTTGTGTCCACACCCCGGGCATGCACTTCTTCCATCACTTCGCGGCTGACCGCGTATGAGGTGGAACGGACCACCTGCTGCTCGAAAACATTCTGGACAAAGAACAGAAGAACAAACGCCAGAAGGCCGGCCGCCACGGGGGCCGTCACCCATCCCGAGGCTATTTTGCCGAGCACGTTGTAATTGATGCCTCGCCCCCCCTTTGCGACGCCGACGCCGATCACCGCTCCGATCACCACCTGCGTGCTGGAAAGGGGAACGAGCGGGAAGGGGGGAGGCCCAGTCTGACAAAGAGCGATTCAAGGGACTCCGACGTGAAAAGGAAGAGGACGAGCGTCTCGGCCAGCACCACGACGAGTCCGGCCAGCGGCGTGATCTTGTACAGATCCTTGCCCACGGTCTGCATCACCCGTTCCCCGTACGTCAGAATCCCGATCGCGATGGCAACACCGCCGAGGAAGAACAGCTGGTGGCTTCCCGCGATGGTCAGGAATCCTCCGAGCGTGAGGTCGGCAAACGGCGATGCCGGGACGAACATCCCCATGACGTTGGCGATATTGTTCGCCCCCAGCATGTACGATGCAAGGGCCCCGACGACAAGAAGGCCCGTGCGCGTATGGGCATCGATATGAAGGATATGCAGCCTGGCCCGGCGCAAGAAGGTGACAAAAAGCCGGAAGAGCAGGAATCCGAACACGGCGGCGAGCAAAGGGCCGATCAGCCAGGTGGAGAGGATTTTGGAGAGCGAAAACGTGTCCGTCGGCGATCCGGTGAAGAGGTTCCATCCGATGATTCCTCCGACGACCGCCTGCGAGGTGGAGACCGGGAGTTTGAGTTTTGTCATCCAGGCGACGGTGATGCCGACGGAGAGGGCGACGGTGAATGCGCCGGGCAGGGCATTCACGGCGCCCAGCGTATTCAATGTACGCGTGGTGCCCGCGCCGCTCAGCACGGCTCCGAGTATCACAAACACGCCGCCGATCAGGGCCGCGGTCCTGAAGCGGACCATCCGCGACACCACCGCCGTGCCGAACACGTTGACGGCGTGATTCGCTCCGAGGGACCACCCCAGAAAGAGCCCCGTGCTGATGTAGAGCCAGTGGATCATGATATCCGTCAGAGACTGCGTTTGATCGTTGCGATGGCGAGACGGTCGCACACGTCTTCCGCCTCGTCAGCAATGGTCTCGATGTGAAATGCGAAATACCGCATATGGATCTTCCTGCTCAGGTCGATGTCCTTCTGGAACACCGTTCGTTTGATCCGATCTCCGAGCGCATCGGATTCCTTTTCGTAGAACATCGCCTTGGTGATGTAGTTGCGCACCTGGTCCGGTTCGCGAAAGTATGCACGGACGGCGCTCACCATGGACTCCACGGTGGACATGGATGCATCGGTGAGATCCAGAAACATGGGCTTCAGGTCTTCCAGGATATCCGGCCGTTCGACCCCGAACTGCGTCAGGGTTTCCGCGCTGCGGTTGAGCACGCGGTCGCTGCTCTCGAGTAATCCGAGCACGTCGCCTCGGTATTCAGGGATCAACGTGTCCACATAGAGCTTCGTTTCAATCGAGCGGCGGAGACCATCGGCGGTGCTTTCGGTGGCATCTATCTCCCGGAGGTGCAGCGCAAACTGCTCGTCGTTTCCCTTTACGTAGCATCGCAACCCCTCCTTGAAGAAAAGGGCGCCTCGAACCACCAGGTCGAGGTATTCGTCGATCTGGTTTTCCAGGTTACGGGTTTTGCGTAGCAGCAGATCCATTGGTCTTCTCCTTCAGCACATCACGGAAAAAGATCAGATACGCCAGGCCGGCGAGGGCGAAAAGTCCGAACAGCACCGGGGATTTCTCCACGGGCTTGCATCTGAACGTGATCGCGGCCGCGTCTCCGGGGCGGAGATCACGCGTGCGGATGCTCACCCCTGTCCGCCCGCCGTCGCGAAGAATGTCGTAGGGCGAAACCGGGTCTTTTTCTGTCTGGGCGGGGATGCTTGACACCACGGATGTGACAGTCAGCCACTCCGGAAGCAACACATCGCACCGGTAGGTTGTGACTGTGCGCGAAGTCGTGTTCCGAAAGGCATGGGTGAGCGTCATGTTCCCGAAATCCGCGCGCTTTTTCCCCTGCCAGTCGACATACCGGGGCACTTCCATGTGGATGGTGACCGGCCGGTCTCCCCGTTCCGCCGCTTCCAGCCTGAAGAAACGAACATCCTGATCCTCCTGCAAGCGCACCGTCGCAGAGCTGTCCGGGGAAGCCAGAGACTCCACGCCGGCATAGGCGCAGGGGATCAGGATGGCTCCCGGCGGCATACCCTGCGACGTGATAACAATCGTGATGTCCGCCGACCCATCGTCGCGAAGCGTAATCCGCTCATGAAGCGCCAGTGACGGTCCGGCGGCCGCGGGCCCCGCCGCGGCCACGAGGGCCCAGAGGGCCTGAACCAGGAGGCGTCCGGTGCGCTGTTTCATTGTTGTACGTGAGTTCATTGTCTGTCCAACCCCGTTTGTGCGGCCGGGAGGGTCGTTCCGTCAGGGAGTCAGCCCCAGTGTGTGAAACCAGGTGAACCCCGCGATCGTCAACAGCACGACGCCGAGGGTTGCGATCACGAGCCCGTATTTCAAGTTATCCAGAACAGAGTACTGGCCGGTGGTGAACAGGATGACATTCGGTTTCGCGCTGATCGGCAGTCCGACCACCCAGTCGATCGTGAAGGCTGCGGGCAGTGCCAGGGCGATGGGATTGAAACCGAGCTGCTGGGCCAGGGCGATGATGAACGGGATCAGGATGATCGTCCTCATGGTTTTGCTGGTGAAAACCAGATGCGAATACATCATGATGGCGATCACGATCACATACACGACCCAGAAATCCACATCCGTGCCGAAATGGAGCTGGGTGAAGATTCTCTGCACGACCCAGGTAGCGGCGCCGGTGTCGTTCAGCGCCAGCCCGCCGGCATACGCCCCGGCGCTGAAGATCATCAGGTGCCAGGGGATGTCCGCCTCGTTCCATTTCAGGATTCCGATACGCGGGAGCAGCGTAATGATCGCGCCGATCATGGCGGCCATCACGGCGTCAATTTCGAAGCCGAACCACTGCATATGAAAGCGATCGGTGATCCAGAGGAAAACCACGATGCCGAAAATGGCGGCCCCTTTCTTTTCCAGGGTGCTCACGGGGCCCATCTTCTGGAGCTGCGTGCGCAGCGCGTCGATGCCCCCGGGGATCTGGGGGAGGGTGGTGGCACCCTTGAGCGGAAAGAGGAGCTTCGGACCGATCCACCAGGCAAAGCCCATGGCCACGATCACCACCGGGAGGTTGGCGAACATCCAATCCGTGTAGTAAATCTTGGTCCCCGTCATGTTCGCGATGAACGCGATGGCAATCAGGTTGGCGGTGCTTCCGGTCATGAATCCCGAGGAGCAAATGTTGATACCGAGGAGATTCTGGAGAAAGAGATTCCGCCCGAAGTTGTTCGGTTCTTCAGCCGTAGCGCCATAGATCGCCCCCACCACCAGCATTATCGGCAGCGTCATCACGGTGCGGGCGGCGGTGGCGGGAATGAGGGGTGCGAGGCAGAGCTGCAGGAGGACGAAGGCGAGGAGCATCGGACGCGCGCTGGATCCGAACCGGACCACCAGCGACAGTGCGATCCGCTTGGCGATCCGGGTTTTAATCAGGACCGAACTGAGGATGAACGCCAGCACGTTCAGCCAGATGACATCGAATCCGAGGACGCCCAGGACGTTCTTGCTGTCCCACCCGTCAAGGAACACGAGCAGCGCCATCAGGCAGAGGGAGGTCACGTACGTGGGCAAAGGTTCCGTGACCCACCAGATGAGAGCGAGCGCAAAGCTGGCGATGACCGCCTGCCCGCCGGCCGTGAGGCCCGCCGGTGTGGGCATAAAGTAGAGCAGCAGGAACACCGCGATGCCCGCCGGGAAGCCCAGATAGGTCATCCACCGTTCTGTGGTGTTGGCCTTGCGCTTGTGCACAACAGAGAGCTTGTGCTTCTCCAGATCCAGCAGATCGTCGACGGTGCGTTCGGACATGGCGATAATGATCTCAGTTGCTGAACCGGTCGACAAGCAACCCATGCCGCAGACCGCGGTCGCTTACGGAGAATGTGTCGATCGACAGTTTGTCCATGATCACCTTCACGATACAGACCCCCGCAAGGATGACGTCCGCCCGTTTCGGCTGAAGGCCGACGACTTGCCTGCGCTCGTCCGTGCTCTGCACCGCATACATGGAGATTTGCCGTTCGATCTCATTCCGTTCGATCACGGAACCCTGAACGATGTCGGCATCGTATTTCGCCAGCCGGTGCTTGACGCCGGCAATGTTTGTCACCGTTCCACCCATGCCCACCAGTGCATCGGGTTTGCGCGCGCTGTCAAGAGCTCCCAGGTCACCTGCGATCGCCTGTATCGCCCGTGCGAGCACGTCCGGTGGCACGGTCGTGCCCAGACCGAATTGCTCCGTGAACCGGATGGCGCCGACATTCAGACTGTACCGTTCATCCACGGCGGTCCCGCGGCCGAACGTGAATTCCGTACTCCCGCCGCCGGTGTCAAAGATCACCATGGATCCCGATGAAAGTCCGATGCCGGATTTCACGGCGATGTAGGCCAGACGGCTCTCTTCATCGCCGGAAATAACCTCGATGCTGACGCCTGTCTGCGAGTGCACGCGGTCGATCAGCACAGCGCTGTTCCGCGCCGTGCGGAGGCCCATGGTGCCTACCGCGGCTATGGCGATGGCTTCATTCTGCCGTGCTTCGGCGACCATTCCTCCGATGGCCCCGGCCGTACGCTCCATCGCCTCCGGGCTGATTTCCCCGGTGCTTTGCAGTCCCTCTCCCAGACGGGTGATGTCCGCACGATCGACGACCACGCCCCACGTGCCGTCGTTTCGCTTTTCCCCGATATGAAACTTGATGGAGTTCGTACCGATATCAATGACGGCATACCGTGGCATGGTATTCCTCAGATGGTCATGTGAACAAGATTCTTCAGTCCGCGCAGATAGTTGATGTTGGAGAACCGGTCGAGGCCCAGCTGACGGACGGTGGCGATCACCTTGACGGGGTCTTCGGCCTCGATGGCGACCGTGCGGGTGGTCGTGCCCTCAACCGTTACCTCGGCAACCTCTGCAATGCAGCCGCTGATCAGATACCCGGTCCTCTTCTTCCGGACGTCCACGGCACGCAGGTGCCGGCTGACCTTCACCAGTTCGCCGATGAACTGTTCGAGCGTGTAGGCGTCCCGGCGGAACGGCTGCGGCGCGACCCGGAACGCATTGAAGACTCTGGCAATCTCCTCCACGGGGAGCGGAAAGGACCCCTTCATGAGCGGCATCCACTGCTCGAGACCATCTTCATTGACCTGCTGCAGGGTCTTGATGTCCATGAGCATATCGCGGATCTTCGTATTGTCATTGCTGACCGCGGAGAGAATGTAGATCTCGGCGCTTTCACGGACTTTGTCGGGCGTGAAGGCTTTGACGCGGTTCTCCGCATCACCAAAGCCGTCGCCAAATGTTCTCCATTCCCACCGGGGGATGATCTTCTCCATTGGGGGCTCCGAACGAAATTGTTGAGTGTACTGGCTGGTAGCGTATAGCGCCGGTTGATCACGAGCAAGCGACGTGCCACCATAATCCTACAGATGAACCATTTTTGGCACAGATTGAAGGTTCCCGGTCGTGCCGCGGCGAAAAATCGCCTTCGAATGGCTGTTCTTCGCCATATCAGGTTGCTTCTCGCCGCCATCAACACTACATTACCGGGTGCCCACTCGCCTGCTTTATACGACGCTCATACTCGCCTCAATAGTTCTCACTGCGGCCGTCACGGTTGTCGTGTACCGGACAACCACGGATATCGGTTCCCCCTTTCCCCCGGTGACCACGTTTTCCGGTCAGGATTCTTCGCTTGCCGGCAGACAGGTTGTCTCCATTGGCGTCGTTTCGCGCTATCCGCCACCGGTGATCTACCGGGGATACCAGCCAATCATGGACTACCTGAACACGGGAAGCCGCTTCAGGTTCGAACTGCGGCTCGGAAGGACGTATCAGGAGACCGTCGAACAGCTGATCCGCGGAGACGTTGCGGCGGCCTTCCTGGGAACATACATCTATGTACGGGCACACGAACGGTACGGCGTCCGGTGCATCCTCATGCCCCTGAACGAAAACGGAGAACCGTATTCGCGGTCCGTCCTCATCACGGTGGCAGGAAGCCCGATACGCGGAATCGCCGACCTGCGCGGAAAACGCGTTGCGCTTCCATCGCAGGACTCTTTCTCGGGGAATTGGCTCCCGCTTTCCGAATTTCCGAGGCATGGCCTGGTCGGGGAAATGCGCCCGGTCTTCAAGTACTTCTCACACCATCAATCCGTGGTGTATCAGGTGCTGCGCGGTACATTTGATGCCGGTGTGGTGAAAGAGCGGGTTGCACGGGAGTTCCTCGATCGGAACCTCCGGATTGTGCTTTCGTCCGATCCGATTCCCGGCTCCCCTCTGGTGGTTCGCGGCGACGCGGATACCGCCGTCATCAACGAGCTCCGCACGGTTCTCCTCCGTCTCGATGTCCGGCGGCCGGATGACCGGGCTCTGGTCGCACAATGGGATCAGGAATTTCAGTACGGCTTTGCCGAAGCGTCTGATGCAGAATACGATGGCATCCGCCATCTGCTGCATGTGGGGGGGAGGCCGCCCCGATGAGCCGCTTTTCGACCGTGCGGTTCTCCCTCAAAGCCCGGCTGATGTTCATCATCGGGAGCATCACCGCGCTATTGATGCTGTTGATTTCTGTCGGGATCCTCTCACAGTGGCGCACCATGATTGTCGGGAATCTCCGGCAGAATGCCGAAGGCGTCACGCGTGCGATTGCCATCTCCCTGACGGATGCGTTTCTGTACGGCGATGAGGAAGACCCGCCACTCGAAGACCTGCTTGAGCGGTATATCCACAACTACACGTCCACGATCACGGGCCTCACCCACATTGCCGTTATTGACAACAGCGGGCGCGTCCTCGCACACAGTGACCACGCACAGTACGGACGTGTCGTGACGGATTCTCTTGCGGTGGCTTCGGGACGGACCGACCGCCTCATCACGGCGATTCTGGAGCTCCCCCGGCATGGATGGGTGATCGAAACCGTCCAGCCGTTGCGCATCGCCGGCAAGCGGTGGGGGGTTGTGCGGGTAGGATTTTCCGCCGAATCCACCCGGGCGGAAATACGCTCCCTCTTCATTCTCCTTGTCGCGCTGACGACGCTGGTGACCACGGTGACGCTGCTCGTGCTGTATCTGCTGATCGGCAGACTCACCGATTCGTTGCACGAACTCGTTCTCCTGATGGACCGCACGGGTCTCGAAGCGGATGACCCGGTGCCTGTCCCCCGCCGCAATGACGAGGTCGGATTCCTGCTCCAGCACTTCGGCCTGCTTCGCCAGCGGCTTTCACAATCACGACGGGAACTCCTGAATGTTCATGCGCAAATAGCGCGCGCGGAAAAGCTCGCTTCGATCGGCCGTCTGGCCTCGGGCGTGGCGCACGAAATCAACAACCCCCTCCATGGCATCAAGAATTGCCTCTATGCCATGGAACGGGAACCGGAGAACCGGAAACAGATCCTCACGTACCTTCCGCTCATCCGGGAGGGGATGGAGTACATCGAGACCGTTGTGCAGAAGCTTCTCGGGTTTGCACGGCAGCAACCGGCATCCATGCAGGATGTCAACCTGGAGGAGGTACTGTCCAAAGTGCTCCGATTACTGGACTATAATATCCGTCGGAAGCGCACGACGTGCACCCTCACGGTGGATCCCGGCGTACCGATCATTCGCGGAGATCCCCAGCTTCTTTCGGAAGTGATGATGAACCTCGTCCTGAATGCCGTTGATGCGGTGGAAGAGGGAGGCCTGATCGTGCTGCGGTGCTCTCGTGCGGGGGAGCACCGCGTGTCGATCCACGTGCAGGACAATGGAGCGGGGATACCCGGGGAACACCTTGCACGTATTTTCGACCCCTTTTTCACCACGAAAGGGCCGAAGGAGGGAACCGGACTCGGCCTTTCGGTGGCCCTTGGTGTTGTTGAAACGCACGGGGGCACCATTCGCGTTTCCAGCGCACCGGGTGAGGGATCGACATTTGTCGTAGAGCTGCCGGTCGGAGAGAGACGAGCATGAGAATCCTTCTGGTGGAAGACGATAAGATCAGCCGGATTACGCTCAAAGACTTTCTCCTCAAGGAACGACATGAAGTGACCGTCTGCGAGCACGGGGACGAGGCGGTCGGGCTCCTGGGGGCGCAGCCGTTTGATGTGGTTCTGACGGACCTCCGCCTGCCCGGCGCAAGCGGCCTGGATATCCTGCGCACGGCCAAAGGAGCATCGCAGGGAACGGTTGTTATTGTGATGACCGCTTACGGTACCGTGGATACTGCGGTGGAGGCGTTGAAGTCGGGGGCCTATGATTACCTCACCAAGCCGTTCGCTCCCGAGCGCCTCCTCAGCATGCTCGATCATATCCGCCAGCTCCGCCAGGTGCTGGATGAAAACGCGCAGTTACGGCGGCGACTCCAGAGTTTCGAGAGCAAGGTTCTGATCGGCGATTCGCCCGCGATGCGCAAACTCATGGAAACCGTGCAGCTGGTTGCGGTGCGCGACTACACCGTTCTCGTTCAGGGCGAAAGCGGCACCGGAAAGGAGCTGGTCGCCCGGGCACTTCATGCACGCAGTCCGCGCAGCGACCGGCCGTTTGTCACAATCAACTGTGCCGCCCTTCCGGCATCTCTGCTCGAGAGCGAGCTGTTCGGACATGAAAAAGGGGCCTTTACAGGGGCGGTGCGACGGCACGACGGATACTTTGAACGCGCCGCCGGAGGGACGGTCTTCATTGACGAGATCGATGATTTTCCGCTCAGCCTTCAGCCAAAGCTCCTCCGCGTCCTCCAGGAGAAGGAATTCGTCCGCGTCGGAGGATCGAGCAGTATTGCCGTGGATGTGCGTATTATCTGCGCCACGAAAGTTGACCTGTTCGCCGAAGTCAACGCCGGACGCTTCCGCGCGGATCTATTCTACAGGTTGAATATCATTCCCGTCACCATCCCCCCTCTCCGGCAGCGAAAGGAAGATCTGGCACCGTTGCTGGCGCATTTCCTCGAAAAACACGGCGCCCAGGACAAGCTGCACCTGATGACCTCCGATCTTCTGGCACGGCTTCATGCGTATGACTGGCCGGGAAACGTGCGCGAGCTCGAGAACTTCGCCGAACGGATGATTGCGCTGGCAGGCACCGCGTCGTACGATGATATGGTCCGCGATGCATTCCCGGCGGACCCCATGCCCCTGCCCGCAGTCCCTGCTGCACATTATGAACGGACACCATATATGGCGACGATGGAGGCGAAAGAGCAGGAACTGATCGCCTCGGCACTCCGTTCGACCGGCGGCAACGTCGCCGCGGCGGCAAAGCTCCTCGGCCTTCCCCGCAGCACCCTCCGCAGCAAACTCGGCAAAAGGCGGATTTGATTCACGGCCCGTTTTATGTACATTCGTAGAGCCTCCCATCCCCCATCATAACGGCAACCCATGACTGTGCCCTCAGCTTCGTTCCATGCCGCCACAATGCCGCCTCCGCGCTGGTACCGCTGGCTCGTGCTTGTCCTTATCAGCCTGGCGATGTTCGGCAACTACTACATCTATGACAGCATCAGTCCGCTCGCCGACGTTCTGAAAACCCAGCTGGGCTTCGCGGATGGGGATATCGGATGGCTCAACGCCATCTACAGCATCCCGAACGTTTTCATGGTGTTGATCGGCGGGATGATCATTGACAAGATCGGCACCCGCCGCTCGACCTTCATCTTCTCGCTCCTCTGCCTGGCCGGCGCCGCGATCACGGTGAGCTCCGGTACTCTCGAGGTTATGGCCGCCGGACGGCTGATATTCGGCCTCGGGGCGGAATCCCTGATCGTTGCCGTGACCACCGCGATCGCCAAATGGTTCCGGGGAAAGGAACTCAGCTTTGCCTTCGGCCTGAACCTGACCATCGCCCGGCTGGGATCCTTCGCCGCGCTGAATTCCCCCACGTGGGCTTCTTCGCTCTACACCGAATGGCGGCTGCCACTCCTCCTCTCCGTGCTGGCGGGCGTGATCTGTGTTGCCGGCGCGGTGATCTACTGGATTCTGGAGGTGAGCTCGGAAAAACGGTTCGATCTCGGAAAGGCGGGATCCACGGACAAGGTGGTCCTTGCCGACCTCTGGCGCTTCGGGAAATCCTACTGGATAATCGTGGCCCTCTGTATCACGTTCTACTCGGCCATCTTCCCGTTTCAGACATTCGCCGTAAAGTTCTTCATCGAAGCCCACGGCGCAAGCCGCGAGTTCGGTGGCTTCCTCTCCAGCATGCTCACGCTCTTTGCGATGATCGCGACGCCGCTCTTTGGATACATGGCGGACCGTGTCGGCAAGCGTGCGAGACTGATGGTGTTCGGGTCCGTGCTGCTTATCCCCGTCTATCTCATGATGGCGTACACAGAGGTCTCCCTCTATGTCCCCATGGCAATGATGGGCATAGCATTCTCGTTGATACCCGCCGTGATGTGGCCTTCGGTGGCCTATATCGTGGGACAGGAGAAGCTGGGGACGGCGTACGGACTGATGACCATGATCCAGAACATCGGCCTCGCCGGGTTCAATCTGATCATCGGATGGGCGAACGATACGTCGGGCGCCGGTCTGGACAATCCGGGGGGGTACACCCTGGGGATGTGGATTTTCAGCGGATTGGGGATCCTCGGGGTTGTGTTTGCACTGCTGCTGCTGAAACGCGAAACCGGACCGGATGCGCACGGGTTGGAGACCATCACGGTGCGGTCACAACAGGAGTCGTAGCGGACCGGGAGCGCGGGTGAACTCGTGACCGCGACGCTAACCGCGCTGCAGCCTTTTCAACACCTGGATCTGCCCGGCGTGATACACATCGTGATGGGATATCTCCGTACAGGAGCGTTGAGACGGCGACAGATCCGCCGGGCGCCTTCGTGTGCAGTTCCGAATCCGGAAGGGCGGCGGCAACTTCTCTCAGCAGTCTGTGTTCGTGCTCGAGCAAATGGATATCTTCCTGCCAGAGAGTGGAACCCATTTCCTTCCCGCGCGGAAACCAGTTGCTTCCCTTCAGGACGAAGGATCCCCGTTTTCCCCCTTCCAGGCGCCTCCGGACGGCGTACTTCCAGTATGCGGCGTGGACGACAATCTCCCAGATATTATGCCGCTCCGGTGCCGGCCGCCATGCGGCCTCGTCGAGTGTCAATGCCCCGTATCGCACCGCGCAGATTGGTGCCGTGCCAGGCTTTCTTTTCAAACCCCTCGTCCATTATACGCAGCAGCAGTTCCAGCTCTTTCATCATTGTTCCTCCTCAATTCCAGAATTCCCAGTAGATCCCGAAACGGATGACCCGGTCAAGGGCGGGTGTGTACGGCGTGGTGAAGTACTGGATGTTGAGCAGGTTCTCCCAGACAAAAAACACATGCGCATCACCGATATGTCCGACCACGAGGGCGTCCAGCGATGAAGCCAGACCGATTTTTGACTCGGTATTCGGCACGGCAAACAGGTGTTGCGGGTTGAAGGCCGCCCCGTAGAAGGATGTGGCGATGCGGCCCCGCACGCCGGCTTTCAGATCAAGGCGGTTTTCAAGCAACGCACTGCGGAAGTACACGCCGCCGTTTCCGAAGAACCGGGGAAGTATCTCGTTGAAGCCCAGCCCGTCATCGTATGCGAGAACATAGGTGCCCGTGCCCTCGAGCAGGATGAACCCGAATCGCCAGGAGAGCGATAACTCCAGGTTGCTGGAAGTGAGACGATCCCCATTGGCAATCGCAAACCACGGAAATACCGCCGCGTGCGTGACAGGTGTTATCAGGATCGGGTCGGTCACTTCCCGCCGGGCCCATGCCATCTTGATCGTACCACGGCCGGCCAGGCTGAAGGCGGCTCCCAGTTCAAGAAGGCGGTGTCGTTCCGTGCCTATCGGATCCGTCCGGGTAACCGAGCTGTCGCTGAGGGACATTTCAGCCGGAGAGGGGGGACGGAACGATTGGGACCACCCTCCGAACAAACGCAACCCGTTGCCGAACGTATATCCGACATCGCCGCCAAAACCGACGTGGTTCTCCCCCTTCACCTGGTCCAGGCGCGTGTACACCGCGGCGGCCAGGTTGTCCAAACCCACTTCTTCCTTCAGCCAGAGCGCACCCGCGGGAACCCGGAGGCGGCCGATGTTCGGACTTCCTTCCACCTGGGGAAGATCGAGGTGAGCACCGCCGCTGAGGTGGTGGATGCCGGCGGTCAACTCCTGTCGCAACATCACGCCAAACCGGGATGTGCGGTCGTCTGCCTGTATGAATCGTCCGGCACTCGGGGCCTCATCACGGTATTCCCGCAGGACCGAGGTATAGTACACCGAAAGAGAAGTCAGGTCGGTGGAATCCGCCAGCGGATGCCCCACCAGCGTGAGATCGAGGTCATGCCGCCTCACTTTTTCATAGGCGGTGGAGTTCCTGACCACCGCCTGCTGCGGGACAAATGCCCGGGAGGATCCCGTGGCCGCCATGTTGATGCCGCCATTCAATCCCGTCCGCAATTGTGTGTATTCTTCGGAAACCGTGATGCTCCAATCGGGATGCAGGTGGTACCGTAACGCCCCATGGATATTCCACTGTTCATGAGCCGCATTCACGTAACGGCCATCGGTCCCCTGGAACTGAAACCCGAGTGCGAGATTGACGCGTCGGCTGAGATTCTGGCTGACATTGCCCTCGGTGGTGGTCGTCTGGTATGCCGACTGGGAGTAACGGAGTGTGGAAAAGGGGATGGGGTTGGTGCGTTTGTATTCCACGAGGTTGATCGCCCCGCCGGCGCTTCCCGGCGCGAACAGAAATGCACGGGGCCCGGTGACCACCTCGATGACCTCCTCATTGCTCGTCTGCGGGTAGTACAGATTGTAAATGCCCGATCCGGGATCGTTCAACGGACGGCCGTTCTTGAGGACCTGGATGGCGCGCCAGTCGGCTCCGCGCAGGAAGGGGACAACATACTGTCCGGTGCTCGCGGGATCGGCGAGAAACATGCCGGGTATCTGCCAGAGCAAGTCGCCGGCGAATCGCGGGATAAACCACTCCACATCGCGGATGTTCACAACGGAACAGCTGTCCAATGCCAGATTGAGGCGTCCGGCGCCCTGCGGCAGCAGATAGCGCACGAGAGAATCCGCGCGCTGGGTATGGCTGCTGTCCGGCTTTTCCGATGCAGAAGAGCCGCGCCTCACCGTCGCGGATGAATCGCGCGGGACCTCCTGCGGACGCGCAGTCTGCAGGATACAGCCCAACATCAGCAGGAGGCTAAGGCGGGCCCTAGGCATGGAAATGGGGCAATGTGACAGAGGTGCGAAACCCGCGGGCAGCCAGGGAGGCCGCAACCCGCTCGGCATCCGGGATTTCCGTGAAAAATCCGTACACCGACGAGCCGCTTCCGGACATGAGCGAAAACACGGCACCACCCCGGATCATGCTTTCTTTGAGGTCTGCTATTGCGGGATGTGAAGCGAACACGACGGGTTCAAAGTCGTTCCGCAGCAGCTGTGCGAGTCGCGATGGTTCGCGTATGCCCTGAAGAACAGCCTGCCGCAGATCCGCCGGTTTGCCCGCACTTCCCGGTGTGATGCGTCCGTACGCCCAACCCGTGGCGACGTGAATATTGGGGTGGCAGAGAAGAATGGCAAAGGGGATGTCCAGAGGGAAGTAGTCGAGGATCTCCCCCCGGCTGGAGGCAACTGCAGAACCATGGCCGAGAAAAAAGGGGACGTCGGAGCCGAGTTCGAGGGCCAGCCGCCGGAGCGTTGGTTCATCCACGGCCCTGCCCCAGAATGCCGGCAGTTCACGCAGCACCGCGGCCCCATCCGCGCTCCCACCGCCGAGTCCGGCACCAACGGGTACCTGTTTCCGCAGGGAAATCCGGACTCCCGTTGACACGCCCAGGTGGTCCTGCAGCAAACGTGCAGCCTTGTGGCAGATATTGGAGGCATCGCCCGGCACGTCGGGACTCTCGGTCAGGACCTCGATAGTCGGCGAGGGGGCGAAAGCGAGCTCATCCCAGAGATCGATCCGGTGAAAGACCGTCTCGATATTGTGATACCCGTCTGGCCGCCGTTCAACGACGTACAGCCCGATGTTGATTTTCGCGTATGCCCGGAACATGATCGGATGGAGCACAGAATAACGAAAAATCACGAGAAATAACACCTCTTTTGATTGTCTGGTCGTTTTTTCGTACCATGGCAGATACTCCACCAAAGGTCTCCACATCATGGCGATTCGCCTTCCCCGCTTGAAGCTCCACAACAAGATTCTCCTGGCGCTCGTTCTTGGCGCTGCCTTCGGCGTGCTCTTCAACGTCAGCAAGTACGAGTTGGAAATCGCCTACACGAACTCCAGGCAGGAGAAGGTGGAAGGCATTCTGCGCGACTGGTCCTCCATCGAATTCTCGTCAACACGGGAGGAAGTTCCCCCGGCGAAATTCGGAAAGGATGATCAACTCAAGATTCTTGGCTACTTCAACGGGCTGAATCGGGAACAGAAAGCCGCATCCGTGCTCTGGGTGCACCATGTCTCCGTCGATTCGGCGGGAGGTGTGCATAAGCTGAATGAACGGTATGCGCAAATCAGCAGGCTTGGCAAGGTGGAGACGATCGCCGTCGCGATCAAGCCCATCGGAACCGTGTTTATCCGGCTTCTCATGTTTATTGCCATTCCGCTGGTTGTGTCCTCGCTGATTGTCGGAGCCTCAAGCCTGGGGGACCTCCGGAAGGTCGGACGTATCGGTGCAAAGACCCTGTTCTTCTATGCGGTGACGATTGTCTCGGCGATTACCATCGGCCTCGTGCTTGTCAACTATATCCAGCCCGGCACACGTCTGGAGCCGGAGGCCCGTGAAAAGCTGATGGCGGAATTTCAGCCCGACATGCAGCAAAAGATGGGGCAGGAAGTGGAGGTGGATCTGACGGGGATGTTCGTCCGGATTGTCTCCACAAACCCGATCGAGTCGATGGCCCGGGGAGACATGCTGCAAATCGTCTTTTTTGCGTTGATGGTGGGTGTCAGCCTCACGGCGGTCGCCAGAGAAAAGGCGGCACATGTGATCGGCTTTTTCGACGGGTTCAGCGATCTGATGATCCGGATGGTGGATATGATCATGACGATCGCCCCCTTCGGTGTGTTTGCCCTGATTGCCGCGACGGTGGGGGAATTCGGCTTCGGGATTCTCCAGACGCTTGCGTGGTATGCGGGCACGCTTCTGCTCGGGTTCATACTGCACCAGTTTATCACCCTTTCCCTTTTGCTGCGGACACTCGGCGGCATGAGTCCCGTCCGCTTTTTCCGGGATTTCAAAGACGTGATGCTTATCGCGTTCAGTTCCAGTTCCAGTGCCGCAACATTGCCATTGAACATGGAAACGTGCGAACAGAAGCTGGGTGTGCCGAAGGAAATCACCAGCTTTGTGCTGCCGCTGGGTGCCACGGTGAACATGGATGGTACGTCAATGTATCAGGCTGTGGCCACCGTGTTCATCGCCCAGGTGTACGGCGTTGACCTGAACCTCGGCGCGCAGCTGACGATTCTCATCACGGCGGTGCTCGCATCGATCGGCACCGCGCCGGTACCGGGAGTCGGGCTTGTCATGCTGATCATCGTGTTACGGTCGGTTCATGTGCCGGAAGAAGGAATTGCGCTGATCCTCGGCGTTGACAGGATCCTGGACATGTGCCGCACGGTCCTCAATGTCACGGGCGACGCAGTGGTTGCGGTCATTATGGCGAAGCAGGAAGGCGTGCTGCGCACAACGGAGAGGGCGGCATCATGAACGTACGGATTGGTGACATTGCCGTCGGAGACGGAGCCCCTCTCGTCCTGATCGCGGGTCCATGCGTCATCGAGGGACGTGAGATGGTGCTCCGCACGGCGAACACCATACGCGGGGTGGCGGCGCGCCACGGCGTGCCGGTGATCTTCAAGTCATCCTATAAGAAGGCAAACAGGACAAGCGGCACCGCCTTCACCGGACTCGGGATTGAGGAGTCGCTCAGGATTCTGGAGGATGTGCGGACGGCGACGGGCATGCCGGTCCTCACCGATGTTCATACGGAAGGGGAGATAAGCGCCGTGGCCGGCGTTGTCGATGTTCTGCAAATACCGGCGTTCCTTTGCCGGCAGACCGATCTCCTGCGCGCCGCGGGGATGACCGGGAAGGCCGTGAACATCAAGAAGGGGCAGTTTCTGGCCCCCGATGACATGCGTCACGCCGCTGAGAAGGTCCGCGATACCGGGAACGCCCGGGTGTTGCTCACCGAGCGGGGAACCACGTTCGGCTATCATAATCTCGTGGTGGATATGCGTGCGTTGAAGATCATGCGTGACCTCGGATATCCGGTGGTTCTGGACGCCACGCATTCGGTCCAGCTCCCGGGAGGAGATCCTCACAGCGCACAATCGGGTGGCCAGCCGGAGTTCATCTTTCCGATCATGCGGGCGGGCGTCGCCGTCGGTATCGACGGGCTCTTCGTGGAAGTGCACCCGGACCCGGCCAAGGCTCTCAGCGATGCCGCCAGCCAGCTCCGGCTGGATCTCCTGGACGCGCTTCTCACGCAGGCAACGGCCATCGACCGGCTTGTGAAAGGGTGGTGAATGCCGACACGGAAATCCATCGGCCCGCGCCTGCGGCGCATCAAAATGCTCCTGCTGGACGTGGACGGGGTGCTCACCGACGGCGGTCTCTACTATTCCGCCCAGGGCGTCGAATTCAAACGGTTTCATGCACATGACGGCTATGGTGTTGTGCGTGCGTTCGAGCACGGCCTGAAGATCGGGCTGATCAGCGGACGCACAACCCCCGTGGTGACCGCGCGGGCGGCGGCACTGGGCATCGGCGATGTCATCCAGGGAATGCAGGACAAGGTGACGGCGATGCGTTCCCTTCAGGAGAAATACCATTTCCAGGACGAGGAATTTGCCTTTATGGGAGACGAGCTGTTCGATATGCCTCTGCTCCGCACGGTGGGATTCGCCGCAGCGCCCAAAAACGCCCGTCCGGAGGTATTGCGCATTGTCCAGTATGTCACGCGGGCGGCAGGCGGAGACGGGGCGGCCCGCGAAGTGATTGACCTGATTCTTGCACACCAGAGTCCCACGGAAAAAAGAAGATGAACGAAGAAGACCACAACGCTATCGCCAAAGGCAAGGAGGTCGTCCGGATTGAAGGGAAGGCGGTCATCGCTCTCCAGGACCGTATTGACGAACGGTTCGCCAGGGCGGTGGACCTGATCTGGGGATGTGCGGGACGCGTGATCGTGACCGGCGTCGGGAAATCCGGGATCATCGCCCGCAAGATCGTGGCAACCATGAATTCCACCGGCACACCCGCGATCTTCCTGCACCCCTCGGATGCCGTGCACGGCGACCTGGGCATTGTGCGCGGGGACGATGTCGTGATCTGCCTTTCGAAAAGCGGCAACACCGGCGAGTTGAATACCCTCATTCCGATGTTCAAACGCCTGGGCGTGCCCATCATTTCGCTCGTCGGCCGGATGAATTCCATGCTGGCCCGGGAATCCACCGAAGTGCTCGATGTGTCCGTTGAAGAAGAAGCATGCCCCCTCGATCTCGCGCCCACATCCTCGACCACCGCCACCCTTGTGCTGGGTGATGCACTGGCCATCGCACTGCTCGACCGCCGCCAATTCCGCCGCGAGGATTTTGCGCTGTACCACCCCGGGGGCACGCTGGGCAAACGGTTGTTATTGAAGGTGGATGAGTTGATGGTCCAGGGGGACGGGGTCCCCCGCGTACGCGGGGATGTGCCGTTGCGTGATGCAATCGTGGAAATGACCAGCAAGCGTCTCGGGTGTACATGCGTCCTCAGGCACGACGGCGCGCTTGAAGGGATAATCACCGATGGTGACCTGCGGAGACTCCTGCAGACGACAAGCGACATCAGCGGGATAACCGCGAACATGGCGATGACCCGCAATCCCAAAATAGTCCGGCAGGGATCGCGTGCGGTTCTGGTTCTCCAGGAGATGGAAACGTACAAGATCACTCAAATGATCGTCGTAGACAGCACGTCTGTTCCCGTCGGGGTCGTCCATCTTCACGATCTGGTCAACGCGGGGCTCCGCGAGGGGGACGAAACCACGTGAAGCGGTTCTCCCTCCTGTGCGCGCTCCTGCTCGTGATCGCCGGATGCGAAGAGAAGGTCAGGCCGACGATCGTGCCGGTAGAGACCGCGGAACTCCCTTCACAGGAGAGCTGGAAAAGCACGGTGGTCTTCTCCGATTCGGGTCGGCGTTCGGCAATCCTCTGGGCCGGCCATATCGCGGCGTATGCGCAACAGCGCATCACCCTCCTGGGGGACAGCGTGCATGTCGACTTCTTCAATGAAGAGGGTGTGCACACGTCCCTCCTCACGGCCCGGAGGGGGAAAGTCAATGATGTCACGCACGATCTGGAAGTCTATGAGAATGTGGTGGTCGTCTCGGACAGCGGGACCACGCTGAAGACGGAACGGCTCTTCTGGGACAATACCACCCGCAAGATCCATACCGATGCGTTTGTGGATATCCAGTCTCCCCGCGAACACATCATGGGCCACGGCATGGAGAGCGATCAGGGGCTCAAGCAGTACAGGATCATGCGCGTGACGGGTCAGGCGGTGACCCGTGAGTAGCAGAAAGTTCCTCTGGCTTCTGCTGATGCCGGTGTCCCTCTGGGCCCAGCAGGGGAAGGTGGTGGTCCTGGAGAATGCCGACGCACTTGAAGGCAAAGTGGTGGACGGCGAAGAAACCCGCGAGCTCACGGGCAACGTCCGGATTTCCCAGGGACGGGTGCGTATCCGGTGCGACCGCGCGGTGCAATTCCTGGCGAGCGGCAGAATCGTGATGACAGGCAACGTTCGCGTCCACGATGACAGTATGACGATCACCACCCCGCGTGGCATCTACCACGCCGATGCACGACGGGCGGAGGCCTTTGAACGCGTGAGGCTTGATGACGGTGCATCCCGACTGGAAGCGGACTACGGTGTCTATGAGGTTGACCCCCGGACCGCTTTCTTCCGTTCACGTGTTGTCGCACACGATACCGGCTCCGTCATGAATGCCGACTCCCTGTGGTACGACCGTGCCCGGAAGTTCATGCACGCGATGGGTGCCGTCGTGATTTACAACAGGGGGGATGCCATGACCATCAGCGGGGGGAGCCTCGAGCATGATGCCCTGACCGGGTTCAGCCGGATGACCCGGGATCCTGTTCTCGTCAAGGTCGATACGACCGGTTCCGGCGTGCCCGACACGCTGGTGGTGCGGAGTCTGGTGATGGAGGCCTATCAGGATTCCAGCCGGCGGCTCGTTGCGCGGGACAGCGTCGAGATTGCCCGCAGAGATCTGGCCGGCCGCGCCGGTACGGTGCGGTTCTTCGTGCAAGGGGACAGCATCCACTTTCGCGAATCGCCCGTGCTCTGGTACCAGGAAACCCAGGTGACCGGGGACTCCATCACCGTCTTCCTGCCCGGGCGTTCATTGGAACGGATCGTTGTCATGGGAAACGCCTTCGCCGCTTCACGCAGCGATTCAGCCTTTCCGGCCCGGCTGGATCAGATGATCGGAGAAGCAATGGTCATCCGATTCGCCGCGAGAAAACTCCAGCGGATCGACGTTGATACACGCGCCGTCAGCCTGTACCATCTCTACGAAGATTCGCTCGCGAACGGTCTCAACAAAACCAGCGGAGACCGGATCACCATGATCTTTGAGGCGGGGCGTGCCCGATCCATCCGGGTGGCCGGCGGCGTGGAAGGGCAGTACTTCCCGGAAAATATGGTCGAGCGGCGGGAGAAGGAGTATGCCTTGCCCGGACTCCGGTGGCGCGGCGATCGGCCGGTGATGCGTGCGGCGGATGTCTCGCCGGCACGCACGCTGCGGATCCCGTGAACACCGCCGCCGGAAAACCCTGAACGTATGAGGATGTCCATGGAAGGTCCATCCACAACGGTGCCGGGCCGCATCCTGCGCGCCGAAGGATTGGTGAAGCGGTACAAGAAACGGACGGTGGTCCGGAATGTGCACGTCGATGTCCGCCAGGGGGAGGTCGTCGGTCTCCTCGGACCGAACGGTGCCGGAAAGACCACCACGTTCTATATGATTGTGGGAATGATCCGTCCGAACGACGGACACGTGTTCCTGGACGACACCGAGATCACCACGATGGCGATGTACAAAAGGGCGCGTATGGGAATCGGGTATCTCCCCCAGGAAGCCTCCATCTTCCGCAAGATGAACGTGGAAGAGAACATCATGTCGATTCTCCAGATGATGGACCTCACGGCAAACGAGCGGCGGCTGCGGTGCGACCGGCTGATGACGGATTTCAATATCACCCATCTTGCCCGGAGCAAGGGGTATATGTTGTCGGGGGGAGAACGGCGGCGGACCGAGATTGCCCGTGCACTGGCCGGCGATCCGGGGTTCATTCTGCTGGATGAACCCTTTGCCGGCATAGATCCCATTGCCGTGGAGGAAATCATGCGCATCGTCGGAACGCTGAAACAGCGGAACATCGGGGTGCTTGTCACCGACCACAATGTTCATGAAACTCTGTCGATTACCGACCGTGCGTATCTGCTGTTTGAGGGGGAGATCATGAAAGCGGGAACATCGGAGTCCCTGGCAAACGACCCCGAAGCCCGGAAGCTCTATCTCGGAGAGAAATTCAAACTGGATCGTTACGATTGAGGTGACGGGCCGGTTGATGTATCGGGTCCTTTTTTGCCGCCCTTTGTATCGCCTCCCGTCCCTTCGCTTTTTCTGTCGGTCCGTGCGTCATCACGCTTTCCGTCGGCTCCCGCGGCCTCATCTTTTCTGCCGGTCCGTGCGCCTTCACCCTTCCTGTCGGTTCCCGCGGCTTCATCTTTTCTCTCGGTCCGTGCGCCTTCACCCTTCCTGTCGGCTCCCGCGGCTTCATCTTTTCTCTCGGTCCGTGCGCCTTCACCCTTCCTGTCGGCTCCGGCGGCTTCATCTTTTCTCTCGGTCCGTGCGCCTTCACGCTTTCCGTCGGCTCCCGCGGCTTCACCTTTTCTGTCGGTCCGTGCGTCATCACGCTTTCCGTCGGCTCCCGCGGCTTCACCTTTCCCGGGCGCTCCATCCTTGCCCGGCGACCTACCCTCTTTCTTGTAGTCCGTCTGGTAGAACCCCGACCCTTTGAAAATCAGGCCGCCTCCCGTGCCCATCATCCGCACAAGGTTGTCGGTGTCGCATTTCGGGCACCGTGTCAGAGGTGGCTCGAGGATGGAGTGAAATTCCTCAAGCTCGTGACCGCAAGCGGTGCACTGATACTCATACGTGGGCATCGATCTGCTCCTGATGTACGCTGTTGTTATCCGCTTTGCGCGAACCTTGCGTGCAGCTTTCGCTGGACGGACTTTGGAACAAAGTCAGAGACGTCCCCCCGAGCCGCGCAATTTCCCGAACGATCGTGGAGTTCAGATACGTGTATTGTTCCCGGGGGAGAAGGAAAATGGTTTCCAGGGAAGGTGCGAGTTTCCGGTTGGTCAGCGCCATCTGAAATTCCACCTCAAAATCGGATACCGCCCGCAGGCCGCGAACGATGACCGAGGCCTTGCGCTGGAGCGCGTAGTCGACCAACAACCCGTCGAACCCCTGTACCTCTATCCCCTTTCTTTTCTTGAAGACCTCCCGGATCATCCCTATCCGTTCGTCGTCTGAAAAGAGCGGTGTCTTTGAGGTGTTGCGCGCAACGAGGACGACGACGCGTGAAAAGAGCTGTGCTGCCCGCTCCACGACATCAACATGACCGTTGGTGATCGGGTCAAAGGTTCCCGGGTACACTGCCAGGAGTGGTTTCATGTTCGATTTCCTTTGCCGTGAAGAAAGTGACGACGGTCCGGCCGAACGCCCTGACCGGGCCTATGGCGTAACGCTCCGTCTCTGCGAACCGCAGCGTGGCAGCATGCTCGATGATCAGATAACCGTCCTTCCGGACCAGACCGTGTGAAATAACCTCCTCGGGAAGATCCGCCGTTGAAGGGTAGGCGTAGGGGGGATCGACAAATATCAGGTGGTAGCCACCCCTGGCACGCCGGAGGTAGCGCAACGCGTCCCCGCGGACGATGTCCGCCGCCTCCGTGCATCCGAACTGACGTGCCGTCTGCTCGAGTGCGGCCACGACCCGGGGATCACTCTCCACGAATGTGGCCCGGGCCGCGCCGCGGCTCAGGGCTTCAAACCCGAGACTGCCGCTTCCCGCAAAAAGATCAAGGACCATGATCCCTTCAAGGTCCATCCTGTGTGCAAGGATGTTGAAAATGGTCTGACGAACCCGGTCCGTGGCCGGGCGGACCGAGAGGTCGTTGACCGTGCGGATGACGCGTCCCTTGAATCGTCCGGTGGTGATACGCATGTCGCTGTTTACTCCTCCCGAAGGGCCACGCCGACCGCCGCGGCGAACCGGTGGGGTTTTCCAAGAAAATGGTCGGCCAGTTTGAGCCCCGGAGCGACGGCGATTGTCCCAAAGGGGTTCAGCAGGATCACCGGGGCTCCCGTCGCACTAGCGACGGCCGCCTCGAGTTCCGGCGTGCATTTCGGCCCGTACAACGCGATCTCCTGGACGGGGAGGGACGCGTCGATATCGGCTCCAACAGCGAGCGCGGTGTCTTCGGGCGAAGCTCCCGGATGGGCGCGATAGGAGACCAGGCGGCCGTGATCCAGTATGCTGACATCAACCCGGTGTCTCTTGACGCCGACAAGGGCGAGGCAGCGGTCCGCGGAGCTTCCCGCTCCCGCGGTGATCAGATTCTCTGCACTGAAATGATCCGTATCGACGACGGAGAGTGACAGGCCGAGATCCGCACACGACTGACGTATCGCGCGGACTTCAGTCCTGCGAACGGCGACACCGAGGACTTCCCGCCACTCTGTGCCGCCCGATTGCTGCAGTGGATGAATATCGATTATGAAATCGTCGGGAGAATTCCCGGGGAGGAGTTGCGTGATCTCCCACCGCATGTGTTGAAGAAGCTCTTCGCGGCCGGACGTGCCCCGAGCGGGAATTGTCAGCACGAGCATATGAGCGGTATCGAGACACACGGCGGCATGTCCGGGGCGGACGCTGTTCGCTTCCATGAAAGCGGCAAGATGCTCACGGAACATCTCCGGGGGGGCGGTTCTCTCCTGCCGCCACTGTCCGATGGCTGTCAGCGTCGGGGTGGCAAACGGGCGCGAAAGCTCCACTGCCTGGACTTCATCGTCAATGACACTGATTCCCAGCATGGCGTCCGATGTCGTTGTGCGAATGTCCTCGCCGCTTGCGGGTAAACCCGTTCGGCGCTCCGGAAAAGGCGCCCCGTGCAGGATGTCCGGGTCAGGCCGGTCATCGGTCAGGGGAACGACCGTGCCGCCGATCTACCTGGCGCCGGAGCGGGGGTGCTCTCGCGGTTGAGGCGACAGACTGACGAGCGGCCGGAGCCGGTCCAGGGTCCCGGGGCCGATGCCTTTGACGTGCCCCAGATCCTGAAACGATCGAAAATTCCCGTACCTTTCACGGTAGGCAATGATGCGTCGCGCCAGCGCGGGGCCGATGCCCGGGAGCAGTTCCAGTTCCGCCGCCGATGCACCGTTGACAGAAATTTTCTGAAGAGGCGCGGGGCTGTCCCGTGAATGGCCGCGTCCACCGTCGTTCTGTCCGGACAGCAGACGCGAACGTGCAAGGAACAGACTGTCCGAAGTGGTGTATACGGGTTCGCCCCTTTGGCTCCGGTCGTCCCCGGAGCGGAACAACCGGATTGCCGACCCGGCGGCAAACGTCGCACCCAGAAACACCACGACGGTTATTTCCGTGCGCGTGAAACCGAGGTATTCCTGGATGAGCCGGACTCCGCGCATGAAGTTCTCATGTGAAGGCTTTCCGCACCCGGTGGAAGAAGCTCTTTTCGGAATTGGCCGAGGTATCCCCTTCACGGGGATTGATGTTCTCGAAACCGGCCATCTGTTTCAGGGCCGAGCGTTCCTGTGCGTTCACTGTCCGTGGAACCCAGACGTTGACGCGGACAAGCTGGTCACCTTTGCTGAACGTGTTCAACCGGGGAATGCCCTTTTCCCGCATACGCAGGATGGTGCCCGATTGCGTTCCGGGTTCGATTTTCAGGCGCGCACGCCCCGTGAGGGTCGGTACCTCGATGTCCGCGCCCAGGGCGGCTTCGGGAAAGCTGACCAGGAGGTCCAGTATGACATCATCCCCGTTCCGCGTGAAAAGGGGATGGGCTTCTTCTTCAATGACGACGATGATGTCGCCCGCCGCGCCGCCGCGCCTTCCGACGTTCCCTTCTCCACGGAGAGGAATGTAGTTCCCCTCCGCCACACCGCCGGGAATATTCACCTTGATGGTGGACTCGCCCTGCACGCGCCCGTCCCCCTTGCACGTCATGCACGGCTCCTTGACCACCTTCCCTTCCCCTTCGCAATTCTGGCAGGTGGCGATATTCACGAATTGTCCGAAGACGGACCGTGAGACCTGCCGGATTTCACCCGCCCCGTTACACGCCGGACAGGTGGTCAGGGAGTGACCCGCCTTTGCCCCGGTCCCACGGCAGGTATCACAGGTCTTCCACTTTTTGACCTTGAGCTTCTTTTCTATTCCCGAGGCAATTTCCTCAAGCGTAAGCTTCAACCGGAGTTTCAGGTCGGAGCCCGGTGCGGCCGTGCTCCGGCGGCGCTGCCGTGTCTGTCCCCCGAACATTTCGTCGAAAATCGTCCCGCCGCCGCCGCCGAATCCACCGCCAAAGATGTCGCTGAAGGTGGAAAAGATGTCGTTCACATCGTTGAAACCGTGGAAGTCGGTCCCGCGGATTCCTTCATGGCCGTACTGGTCGTAGCGTTGTTTCTTGGCGGGGTCGCTCAGGACTTCATACGCCTCGGCGGCTTCCTTGAATTTGTCTTCCGCCTCTTTGTTCCCCGGATTCCGGTCGGGATGATGCTGCATCGCCATCTTCCGGTACGCCTTCTTGATTTCGTCCGGAGAAGCGTTCCGCTCCACGCCCAGTATGCCGTAGTAATCATGCTTCGCCATGCTGTACCTCCGGGGCCATGGATACGACCACCTTGGCATGGCGCAGGACCTTGTCGTTCAACATGTACCCCCGTTCCACCTCTTCCACGACAGTGGAGGGAGGAACGTCCTCCCGCGGGATTTGCATGAGTGCGTCATGGTACTCCACATCGAAAGGCTTGCCCACCGACTCGAAGGGCGCGAGTCCCTGCTTTTCGAGGATCTTCATCATCTTGTTGTGGATCATCTCTACGCCGGCAATGACGGCCTCGATATCCTTCGATTCCCGCGCGGATTTTTTCGAGCGGACGAAATCGTCCACCACCGGCAGCAGGGACATCAGGAGATATTCATTGGCGTTTTTGATGATCGCGGCAAACTCCGTCTCGGACCGGCGTTTGTAGTTCTCGAACTCGGCCGCTTTCCGCAGGAGTTGATCGCGGCACCCCTCAAGGGCCTTCTGCGCCTCATCCAGCCGTGTCTGCAGGGCCAGTGTATCGATCGGCACCTGCGCCTCGGTCTGGTTGCTCACTTCCGGGGACGTATCGGGAGTCTTTTCTGCTTCGGTCATCAGGGTGTGGTAGTGGTGGAGAGCATGGCGGTGATGGTCCGCGCAACATAATCGACAAGCGGTATCATCCGGTTGTACTTCATGCGAGTCGGTCCGATGACGCCGACCGACCCCGTGACGTCGCCGATGGCGTACGTTGAGGTGATGATGCTGTAGGGTTTCAACTTGTCTTCTTCGTTTTCCGCGCCGACGGTCACCTGGGTGCCGGGAGATTTCTCTTCATGCTTCTCCAGCACATGAATGATGAACTCCTCATTGTTGATCAACTCGATGATGCTCCGGAAATCCCTGGGATTCATGAACTCGGGCTGATCCAGCACCCTGTCCGCGCCCCCGATGTGCAGCTTTTCCACACGGGGAGGAACGAAGAGCTTGTCGACGGAGTCGATGAACAGGCGGATCAGGCCCGTGTGGTCGTCGGCGGCGTCCCGTATCCGGTCAACGAACGTATCGCGTATCTGCTGCAGGGTCAGGCCGCTCAGGCGCTCGTTCATGAAGCGCGCCAGGTCGTCCAGGCGTTCCCGCGGAATCTCGCACCCCACTTCCATCATGATCGTTCTGACGAGACCGGATTTGATGGAGAGGATGACCATGATCCGGTTTGAGACTATCTGCACCAGCTCCATCTTGTCAAAAACCCCGCTGCTGAGATGGGGTGACGTCACAATGCAGAGCTGGCTGGAGATCTTTCCCAGGAGGCGGGAGGACTCCCTTAAGAGACCCTCCATTTCCCGCGCAGAATCGAGGTTTTCTCTGATCACCTGCTGTTCGGCGGAAGAAAGCTGCTCCACCTTCATCAGTGTGTCCAGATAGAACCTGTACCCCTGATCCGTCGGAATCCGCCCCGCAGAGGTGTGCGGATGATCGATATACCCGCGATACTCGAGATCGGACATAATATTCCGTATGGTCGCGGAGCTCAGACCCAGAACGTCTTCATGGCGCCTGGAAATGTACCGCGATCCAACCGGCGAGGCCGTCTCAATGAAGTCATGCACGACATAGTGCAGGACGGTCCGCTCTCTCTCGTTGAGTTCACCTGCGATCATTACATCCCTCACCCGCAATTTCCGCTACCCGGATGCAAAAAAAAGCACGCTTCCGGCTACATGGTATTTACCAGGGCCCTGCCGAACTCGGAACACGTGACCTCTTTCGCCCCCTCCATCAGCCTTGCGAAGTCGTATGTTACCGTCCGGGAACGGATGGTTCTGTCAAGAGAAGAAATGATCAGATCCGCCGCCTCATCCCACCCCATATAACGGAACATCATCTCCCCGCTCAGGATTACCGATCCCGGATTGACTTTGTCCAGACCGGCATACTTCGGCGCTGTACCGTGCGTCGCCTCAAACACGGCGTGTCCGCTGTCATAGTTGATGTTGCCACCGGGCGCGATGCCGATACCTCCCACCTGTGCCGCAAGGGCATCGGAAATATAATCCCCGTTGAGATTGAGCGTGGCGATGACATCATATTCTCCCGGCCGCGTCAGGATCTGCTGCAGGAATGCATCGGCAATAACGTCCTTGATGAGCAGTTTCCCGGCCGGGGGATTGCCGCCGCAATCATCCCATGACACGGTCTGATCGGGAAACTCCCGCTTGGCAAGAGCATAGCCCCAGTCCCGGAACGCACCCTCGGTGAATTTCATGATGTTGCCTTTGTGCACCAGGGTCATGCTCTTGCGCTTCTTCGCAATAGCATACCGGATGGCAGCCCGCACAAGGCGTTCGGTTCCTTCCACAGAAACCGGCTTTATCCCGATACTCGCGGTGCGGGGAAACCGGATCTTCTTCACGCCCATTTCCTGCTGCAGCCAGGCGATGACTTTCTCCGCCTCCGGGGTGCCGGCTTTCCATTCGATGCCGGCGTAGATGTCCTCCGTGTTTTCCCTGAAAATCACCATATCCACGAGTTCGGGCCGTTTCACCGGGGAAGGGACCCCGTCAAAATAGCGGACAGGGCGGAGGCAAACGTACAAATCCAGCATCTGCCTGAGCGCCACGTTGATCGACCGGATCCCCCCGCCGACAGGCGTGGTGAGCGGCCCTTTGATCCCCACGAGGTATTCTCTGATCGCCGTGAGTGTGTCCTCCGGAAGCCATGTATTCTCGCCGTACACGGCGTTGGCCTTCTCCCCGGCATACACCTCGAACCAGACGATCTTCCGTTTCCCGCCGTATGCCTTGTTTACCGCGGCGTCGAGGACCATCTGTGAGGCGTGCCAGATGTCCGGACCCGTGCCGTCCCCTTCAATGAACGGGAGGATGGGATGGTCCGGAACCCGGAGCGATCCGTTGTGCATGGTGATTTTTTCACCCTCTGCGGGGGGAACGAGTTTTTCATACTTTGGCATGAACAGCGCCTCCGGGTGACGGTTGAAGAGATCTTCACTAATCAATAAAAATACGAAAAACACGGGGGAAAATCAATGATTCCGCTTTGGCCTCAATTGACAATGATGGAGGGGTTTGTTAACATGAAGCCAGGTTGTGCGGGGCACTTGTGTTTCCCCACCCGGTTGGAAGACGGTCGTGTCCTTTCGTGCACGAACGCATCAGTAACGTCTTCCCCTGCAGTGGCTTACCGGTCCCGGCTGCCCGGTCGTCATGATATCCGGGCGGGGTGGCGACCTTCGTGCGGGGTCACGCTCCCGACGTCGGCACTCACCATGTCCGCGGTTCTGTTCTGTGACTATTCCTTCTCTCCCATCTCTGTGAGGAATCTCTCCATGAAAGACGACAACCGCCTGTGGAAAAGCCTTGTTGCGCTGGTGTTTCTGATCGCCATCTGGACGGTGTTCCTCCTGGCCACGCGCTGGCTCTGGCTGCGCCTGGACGCATTAGGACCGTTCGAACGGTCGAGCCTGTTCATCATCCCGGGTCTGGTGATGATCGGTCTTGGTATCGGGTGGCTGGAGCGGTTCCTTCCTGTCCGTGGATTGATCATCGGAGGACTGGGCAGGATTATCCTCGCCTTCTCACCCAGGTCCATCTTCGGACATTCCCTCCGCAGTCTGCGTGATGAATGGCATGCGAAGGGCGATGAGAGCGAGCATTACCAATCGTACACAAGGACGCTTGACCCCGCGGATCGGCAGGATTTCGACAAGCGACATCGTTTTTCGCAATGGATGGTGGCTGACGTCGTCAAGAAGTACGAGAACAACGTCCAGGGACTTGCCTACCTCGGTGCGGGGATTCTCATCCTGTTTATCGGTCTGCGTGGATTGCAGATTATCGGCAAAAATGACCCGCTCTTCATCGTCCTTCCGCTGGAAATCGAATTCACGATTATCAGCCTCCTTGGTTTTCTGATTTTCTACAAACCGGATGAGAGCACCAGGATCCGTGTGGATATGACAGGGGGGTTTCCCACCGAAGAGATTAAGAACCTGACCAGGGAAGTCCAGGAGGCCAGGCAGGAGTTGGCCGCCGAGAAGACCATGGTGGTGCACATCAAGAAGACCGGCGGCTCCTGACTCCGGCCGGGGGGGGGTGACACGCACAACGGAATGTCAATGTTCCCTGCACATCAGGACAAACGAATGCCATGAAGATCTCTCTCTACTTTATCTTCTACATCGCGATGATCCTTGAGCTGCTGCTTTTCATCCTCGAGCGGGATGAGGCGACGGAGCAACATGTTCAGGACCTTCAACAGATGCATACGCTGGCCGATAGTCTTGCGGGCGAGTTTTCGAAGCCGCTGCAACTGAATGTCCCGCCCGTCACCAACACGTTTGCCTTCGGCAGGGCGCTGCAGCGTGTGATGGGCCAGATGGGAGAGTCGACCCGTGTCGTCGTTTCTCCTATCGGTCTCTGGTCGGACCTGGAGCGGCAGCGTGTGGAATACGTTGTGAAGGATGCCGGGGGACGGATGATATACCAGGAGGGCGCCGCAACGGGGGAAATGGGATGTGTGGTGAACCGGGCGACAGGGAATGCGGTCTTCAGCAAGGTTTTCGACCGGGAGGGAGAATACACCTACACGGTGGTGAGCCGTGTGCGCCGCGCCGTACCCGCGTATTATCCGTCCATCGTGCGGGACAGTGTGCAGGCGAAGCTGCAGCGGCTGTTGGGGGAGGATCTCTGGGTATCCACGGATCGCGCCTATCCGTTCACCGTCGTTGTAAAAACCGAAGGGCAACGTCTCCCGCCTTGCGAGTATTGCGGCCAGGGTCCTTACCGCGCATCCCGAACGGTCCGGTGATGTGATCCCGGGCAACCACAGATTTCTCAACGGGTTTTTCAGGTGAACCGATGAACATTCGTTGCTGTATTCTCCTTCTGCTGGCACCCGCGTCCCTGTCCGGCCAGGAACCCGGCGATGCCAGAGCGCTCGGCCTTGATTTTCCCCCGCAAAAGACCGGAGAGCAGCGGGCACTGGTGGGGGAGGTCCTGACGGATACCACATCTCTGTCGACGTGGGTCAGGCCGGAGGTAACAGTCAAGGTGTACGATCCGGCCTTCGAACGTGAAACGGGTGCCGGCAAAGCACGTGTGCTGGGTTCCGGGACCCGCCAGGTTGCCGTGTCCGCGGTGCAGTTCGACTCCGCGGGCACATACTACGTGCTGAAGCGCATTGCGGGGATCGGACGGAATGACGGTGTGCGTCACCGGTATGGTTTCTATAAGGTGGTGACTGCGCGCTGGCCGGTGATTGTCGCCGAACCGGATTCTCTGTACTACTACGGTGAAAACGCGTTCTTCAGTTTTGCCGCCGGGCATGCCGACCAGCGCGGGTATTCCTACGAAGTGCTCCGTGACGGCGAAGTGCTGCTCGCCGGCGACGGCCCGCTGTTCGGAATCGAAAAGATCTGGCGGGCGAGGCTGGCCGGCCTCGGGGCGTTTGTCCTGAAAGGATACTATCACGGACGTCCCTTCCTCTACGCGGATTCCACGGGAACAAAAAGGCGGGAGAGCGTGTGGCAGGTGCGCGTGGAGGTGCCCGGTCAGCGGGAAGTACTTACCCTCTGGCATGATTCGACGGCATACGCTGAACTGGACAGGCAGGGCAGGACGCCACGGCTCGACCTGTCGCATGTCTCCGGCTTCCTCGGTCCGCTCCAGTTCCGCTTTGCGGCGAGCGGGCCATTCTACGAAGGGCTGTACCTCATCCCTGTCGGGATCACCCGGGTGGAAGTCTCATCCACCCCGGCGGAATTCCTCCCGCGTGAGGGAAGCCGCGGCGTGAGCTGGCGCAGGGAGCGGAATGGTCTCTGGCACATCATCGAGGTGCAGCCCGCTGCGAATGTTCTTGAACGATGGTCACCGGACAACCCGGCAGAGGTGACGCTCCGTCTCCGTATCACCGATGAGTTCGGACTGGTCACCAGCAGGACGTACAAATCCCGGGTCTATACCACACGTTAACGAACCAAGGGAGGTTTCACCCGTGATGACCGCACTTTTGGGCTGGCTCCTCGCGTTCGTGCTTGTCGCTCCGCAAACCGGTGATGACGAAACCACCACGCGGCGCGAGAACATCAGGACGCGCAGGTTGTACGATATCATCAAGGAGAAAGTGACGACAGATGCGCGGAACACCAACCTTATGGAAACGGACGATCTCACCTTCTACGATCTCGCCTCCCTGCAGGGGGAAACGCTCGAAGGGGGCGACGGCAACACGATGACGTTCCAGAAGGATGTCACGAGCGGAGGGAAGACCGGCCTGCGAAAGGAGACGTACAGGTACCGGATCAGCTACCTGCCGGCGACATTTGATATGCCCCTGCAGATCATGCGCGTTGTCGAAACCGTCCGGACCGAATCCACACGCAAACTGTCGTTTCAGGGAACCGATGCCGCGGCGGAAGCGGGAGAACGAAACGAAGTGGATACCACGGTCACCGAACACGTTCTCGACCTGGAGGATATTCTGCTTCTGCAATCCCGCGCGACACCGTCCGGAGGAACGGGAGACAAGCCCGGCAGCCTGCAGTATGCAGCCCTCGAGCAAGTGCTGATAACGCTCGAACGCAAAGGCAGGGTCGCCGCCCTGCGAACAAAGGAGAGCGGAAACGGGCTCGATCCCCGCTTCTACAACACGTCTGAATCAAACCGGGATTTCATCCGGTATGCGCGGGTGAACGACCATCATCCGTTCGCCGATATTGTGCGCGATGAGCGTCCGTATTCTCTCGAAGCCACCTTTTCCAGTCTGACCTTCGGCCACAAACTCCTGTATGCTGGTGCGGAAACGATCGGCATTCACGGGTTCGGGTTCGAAATGGGGTTCGGGGACCGTGTGCTGAATCTGGTTTCCTTTCAGTCGCCCGCGCTGACCTGGGGGGTTCGCCTGCTGCTGTTCTTCAATGACGCGCGCGGCCCGCTGATCGATTCCAGTTTCTTCCTCAATCTCAGGGTGCTGGCGAGGTCCCCCGTCAACACCGCCTCGTTGATCGACCGCTGGCACCTGAATGCGGCATCCCCGGTGATGAATCTCGATCCGCCCCGGTTGAATACAACGCCGGGCGCTCTGGTGGAAATCACCACAGGGGCGCCGTACTACCGCTTGCCGTTCTTCACATTCATGTATGCGGGCGGAAACACGGAATATGCCGATCCGTTCGTGAAATTCGGCTCGCCGGGCGCGGAATACGCATACTACTCCGTGAGAGAGTGGGAGGCGTCCCTGGGGTATTTCTGGAATACCGACGAACCGATGTACAACCGTTTCCGGTTCGATATCGGTGCGGGAACATATGACATCCGACAGGTCCAGTATGATGCCCAGGGGAAATACGCCACGGATACGAAGGTGCGCGGCATGAGTCAGGTTCAACCCCTTCTCCAGGTGAACTATACACACGTATCCAGCCGTGCGCGGTTCGGCGCAACCGTGCGGTTCTTCGACAACCGCCTGACGTTCACCCCATGGCTCAAGATCATTGACCGCGGATTGCACGAGCTCCGGCTGGAGGCAATCATCCTTCCCCGTCCGATCGGGCGCTCTCTTCATCCCTGGGAGGCGGAACGTGCGAACCTGCTGCAGCTGCGCTATCGCTACGGCTTTGACAAGAACTGGTGAGGATCTCATGAAGACGATGGTATCAGTGATCCTGCTTGCGGTACTCCTTCACGGACAATCTCTTGAGGCCGGCGACAAGACCGGGCGCCTCGACAGTATTTATACACATCTGGTCCGGCTGGACACCGGCATGTTTCCGCCGGAAGAATGGACGGTCACCGATGTACGGGTCGTCCGGGAAATCCTGTACCAGGTGCAGAATAGCGATCGTATGCTGGATCAGCGGCATCAGCGCTTGCCGCGCGAGGCGGAGCGTGTGGAGGTGATCTGCCGCAAGCGCCTCCATGATGATGAGATCCAGACGCTCTTCCTGGCCTACATGGCGCACTCCGGTCGTGACACCGTGGTCCTCGACGACTACGTGTTCATCCGGGGAATTCTCGGCCAGGAATTGTACAGGACCGTGCAGGGATACCGCGGGACGGGAAGAGATGACTTTGAAGCAGACCTTGCGCGTGTTACCGACATCTCCCTGAACCCGCTGGAGCCATCGGTGCAACTCTGGTCGACTCAACCCCGCGGTGCACATGCCTATTCCGCGGTGAGCATGTTCGGCCGTTTGGGGAATGAAGCACTGGATCTCCCGTTCTGGTTCCGGGGTACCATGGTCGGCGGACTGACCCTGACATTCATCGATCGCCCCTCCGCCGTCCGCGATCCGGACTACCACCTGTTCCGGATTAACGTGGGGATCGAGGAACCGATAAATTTCTCCGTCCCCCAGACAACTGCGCCGTCTCCCAACTCCATGTTCAAGAGCCGGAAACTGGAAGGATCGGGCACGGCGGTATTCCTGAGTGGAAGCTACACACCCTGGACGCGGGTTCCCTTCCTCGGGATCGATACCGCGGGCTTTGTCCGCCTGCATCTGGAACTGTCTGTGGCGGTGCAGGACCCGGTGACCTTTTCGACGCGTCTTCCTGAAACGTTCTATTCCATCCGGAACGCGCTGGTCTTTGGGGCTGAAGTACAACGTCTGGGGGTGTTCAGTCTGGGAGCGGGCCTGGCGTGGCACGATCTGCATCACTTTTCCCGGGTGGAATTGCCCAACAACGGGGCATCGCAAATCGAACCGACCGTGAACAATGTGCTCGCTTCGTTTGAATGCGGCATCGGAGAAAATGGCGGGCTTCTGCAGTATGACATCCGCACGGCCGTCCACTACAGCCTTACGGACGGGTACGGCTTTTTTGTTGTGAAACCCGTTCTGATGCTGAGCAACAACTTCGGCGTGTCCGTAAGCTATTTCAAAGCTTTCCGATCGGACAATCTGCCTCCATGGCATTATGATAACTATATCGTGTTTGCCCCCATCATCAGGATAAACTACTGAACGCCGGACAGGAGAATTGCTTTTTCCGCTCGAAGTGGCTATATTATGACGTTTTGATCGCCCTTACCCCAATCAGGAGTCCCCATGAAACGGTACATACCCCTCGGTATTGTGTTCCTGGCATTCGTGTATATCACCACCACCGGATTCCAGTGCGGTTCCGCAGAAACCACAAGCGCCAAACTGTATATGCAGCAGAAGCAGTGGGACAAAGCGGAAGCGAGCCTGTTGAAAGAAGTCACCAAGAATGACAAGAACGAAGAAGCATGGTTCCTTCTCGGCCAGGTGCGCCTTGAAGTGCGCAAATATACGGAGATGAACGAAGCCTATACACGCACTCTGCAGTTGTCGGACAAGTACAAGGCGGAAATCTCACGCAACCGCCTTGCAGTCTGGGCGATGATGTACAATGACGGCGTCGGCATCTACAACAAGGGGCGCGACACCGCGGCATACTACAAGGTGGCGATCGATCGCTTTTCCACGGCGATCGAGATGGCGCCCGACAGTTCGAGCACATATTATGTCCGGGCCCTCGCGTACTATGCACAGCGTGACCTGAAGAGCGCTCAGAAGGATCTGGAAACCGCTGTCGCGAAGAACCCCTCTTTTGAAGAAGCCGCCCGCCTCCTTGGCCAGGTGCACTATACCAATGCCCTCGAACACCAGCAGGCCAAGGATGAAGCCGGATTCAGCGCAGAGATGGCGGGTGCGACGGCCGCTTTTGAAATGGCCTACAAAGTGAATCCGGGAAGCGCGGACAATATCACCAACCTGATCGACGTATACGAACGCACAAAGAACACCGACAAGGCGATGGCTCTCACACAGAGCGCCGTTGAAAGAGACCCGAACAACAAGGTGTTCCGGTACGCATTCGGTGTTTTCCTTTTGAAGCAGGATCGGTTTCAGGAAAGCACGGAGCAGTTCAAGAAGGCCATCGAACTTGACCCCGCGTATGCCGATGCCATATACAATACCGGCGTTTCGTACCTGAACTGGGGTGTCTCGATGAAGGCGGAATCCGACAAGAAAGCGGATGCCGAACGGGCAAAGAACAAGGGGAAGGACGTGAAGGAGGATCTCTCCTACAAAGAGAAGTTCAAAGAAGCTCTCCCGTATCTTGAGAAGGCCCAGGAACTCCGCCCTGATGATCTCGCGCTGCTGCAGCAGCTCGGCAAACTGTATGCGAATCTGAACATGGTCGAGAAGTCCAAAGCCGCATTTGAGCGGTACGACAAACTCACCAAGGGCAAGTAACCCCATGCGGTAACCAATGCCCTGCCCTTCGGGGCGGGGCTTTTTTTTTGAAAGGAGATGCACCATGAGCGACCAGGGCAATCCCGGGCAACAGCAGATCAATATCGAACTCGGGGAGAAAGAGGCCGAAGGCGTCTATTCCAACCTCGCGATCATCACCCATTCACCTGCCGAATTTGTCATAGATTTTACCCGTGTGCTTCCCGGCGTACCAAAAGCCAGGGTCCACGCCCGGGTCATCATGACCGTCCAGCACGCGAAACTGCTTCTTCGTGCCCTGGAAGACAACATCGCCAAGTATGAAATGAAGTTCGGCGAAATCAAGATCCACGGTGACGGCGGTTCGGTGCTCGGATTCCAGCAGATGATGCCCGACGAGAAGGTACACTAAGGCGTTCTGTGTTGCACACCGTACCTCGAGGTTCAGCCGGACGGAGGGCGCTTTTGCCCTCCGTCTTTTTGTAGAATCGACACAATAACCGCTCCCGCCAGGTCCCCGCCTGTTTTCCGTCTTCCCCCCTCCCGGCCCTTAACTCCTTATGCGGCAAGCTGCTGGCGCACAGCGTGGGCCCGGTCACCATGCCCATGCCGCTGGCACCGGCTTTGTACCAACAGTCCCCAGTGAACAAACACTGGAGACTTCAGCCACACGTGGGGCGGAGAATGGACAGACAAAGCACGCATGGTATGTCTGATACGCGCCTTATCGCTCGGCCTTTCGTTCGGCGCATTGCACTGTTTCAACAAACCTATGGAACCCGTACTGCCACAGTGGGACGTGGACCTCTCCGCATCCATCGCCACCCGCACGTATACGCTTGAAGAAATCGTGCTGAGAGACACCAGCATCCTGCAGGTCGCCCCCGGGGGGACGCGGCTGATGCTGAAAACCTCCGTGACAGCGGACCCGACATATGTCGGCGATCGCATCTCCCTGGACCCCCTTGCGGCTTCCTTCGGTGCTGATCTCGGCCCGTTCTCCGTCAGTATGGCCCCGATTGATCTGAACATACAGATTCCGGGGTTCACGCCCGGAATGACGATACCCATCCCAGCACTTCCGCCGACGAATATCCCCGCGGTGAGTGGTGACCTTCCGAATGTGCAGAGTGCCGTCATGCAGAGCGGCACCGTGCACCTGAGGCTGATAAACCGGATGGACGTCCCGCTCAGGATCGAAACGCCGATCCAGCTCGTGAACCAGGCCGGAGGGGCGATTGCCACTTTTGATTTCGGCGGAACCGAGATTCCGGCACACGGTGTACGCGCGGCGCAGGCGGATCTTGCCGGAATAACCATCCTCCAGCGAGTGCGGCTGGAGGCAATGCGCGTCTCGAGCCGGGGAAGCGGGGCCTCGCCGGTGACGATTCCCGATACGATGCTGCTTGCCACGATAAGCTCTTCGGAGCTCGTTGCCCTCACGGCAACGACAACCCAGATTTCCCCGCAGCATTTTGAGGCGATCCGGTCGATCCCCGTGAATACCCAGACACTGATCCGTGAAGTGTGGCTGAACCGGGGGACGCTGAGTCTCCGCATCGTGAGCAGTATTGACCTCCGCATGTCGCTCCGGCTGCGGCTGCCGGAATTGCTCCGGTCCTCCGGGCAGACGTTCGAGCAGACCGTCAACATCGCGCCGCGCGATTCGGCCGTCCTGAACATTGATCTGGGCCGGACACGTTTGCGCTCCCTGGACGGGGGATTTCTCCGGTCTCTGGTCGCGGAATGCGTTGCGGATCTGTACGGGGCCGGGGATGGCGGCGCGGTGACACTGCGATCGACGGATTTTGTGCGTGTGGATGCCACAAGCGGTTCCGTGATCGCCGACAGCGCCATCGCCGTGCTGCAGCCCACCATGATCGCCGTCGACGAGCAAATTGCATTGAAGCTCGGGGACATCTCGAAGAAGTTCAAGGGGCAGATCGACTTCCCGGGCGCCAGCATGGTCTTTACGCCGCAGACGTCCATCACCGCGCCGCTGGAACTGGATCTGCGGTTTGAAGCCAAAGACGGTGCCGGGAGAACCGTGACGCTTCAGGTACCGGTCACGAAGGGGACGAACGGGCTGGGCACAATCGCCTTCGCACCGGGTGACGTCGGAGGATTCCTTTCCCGGATTTCCAGCAATCTCCCTGATTCCCTGCGTGTGGTGGGTCATGTCTGGCTGAATCCGGACTTTGACACCACCGCGCCGGCGGCAATCGGACGCAACTGTTCATTCGCGGGAAACATGAATCTTTCGGTTCCCCTGAGCATGCGGATCGCGGATGGCGTGTTCGCCGATACCCTCGTGATGGGGGATACCACGGGTGACGGCACCGCGGACAGCAGGATCGATCCCGAGCGAACTCAACGACTTCAATTCGGGGCGCATGTTTGTGGAGATCGACAACGGCCTTCCCCTGGCGGTGAAGATCAAGATGGTTCTGCTGGACCGCAGCCGCAGACCCCTGCTGGTCATTCCTCAATCGGAAGGCGATTCGATAGCGATCGCCGCCGGCAGTATTGCCGGCGGGGATGTGCAGGCATCCGCGCGCTCCAGCCGCATCGTGGAATTGCAGAACGCCGAACTGCGATCGTTGAATGCCGCCGATTTTGTTCAGGTGGGTGTGGCGGTGAATACCCCGGGGACCGACGCGGTCAATTTCAACACCACGGACCGGGTGCGCGTACGTGTATGGACCCAACTCTCCTACAGGGTGAAGCCATGAGGAACCGCCTGGTGTGCGTGCTGGCCGGAGCAGTGCTGTTGTCGTGCGCGTTCCCGTTATCGCTCCGTGCCGGCGGGGAACGGACCAACATCCAGGGAATGGGGATGGCGCGGACGTTTGTCGCTTCCTCACGCGGACTGGATGCCGTCGGCATCAACCCGGCCAACCTCGCAGCGCCGGACGAAGCCGTCGTGACGTTCAGCCTGATCCGCTTCGGGGTTCATGTCGGGAGTGATTTCCTGAACTACGGAATGTACAAAGACTACTTCACGGGAGTCGAAACCGACAGTGGCCGGGTCGGACGCTATTTGAACAACGCGGACAAGCAGAATATTCTCCGCTCCTTCCCGGACGGCCTGGGACGCATTGCCTCGCATCTCGAAGTGCGCCCGCTCGGGCTGTCGGTGCAGGATCGGGGATTTCGGCACGGTGGCCGTGACGGCCACGGAGTACGTCATGATCAACGGGATGGTCCCGCGCGACTACGCGGCCTTTCTGCTGTATGGCAATACGCCGGGATCGGTCTATGACTTCAGCTCCACGTCGGCGTATGCGTCATGGATGCGCGAGTACGCGCTTTCTTTCGGCAAGCAACTCCCGTGTCCGTTCTTCCTGAAATCGCTTTCTGCGGGCGCCGCCGTGAAACTGGTTCACGGGTTGGGCTACTTCGGCCTTGACAGGTTCGACACGCGTCTGGAGACGGGCACGGACGGTATTCTGAACGGACGGATTGATGTGCTGGGCCGGCTGGCCGGGATGGAATCGTTCCGCGGGACCGACAACACGGGATTTGACCTGTTTCCGGCACCGGCGGGGACCGGTTTCGGGTTCGACCTCGGTGTGGCCTCGGATATCACCGACTACATGAAGGTGGGCCTCGCCCTGACGGACATCGGGTCGGTGGAATGGACCCGTGGTGTGGAGGAGCTCTCTGCCGTGGCGTCAATCCGGATGGATAATCCGCTCGACGAAGCTCAACGCGATTCCATCGAAAATGCGGTGCATGGCGAGACACGTCCCGGCGACGAATTTCTCGTCGGAACTTCCCACGACGTTCCGGGTCGGCGTCGCCCTGGAACTGCACCGCGTGCCGGCGTTGAAGTCCATCTTCTGGGGCGAGTGGACCCTGGCGTGCGACTATAATCAGGGCCTGGTGGAAGCCGCCGGGGCCGCACGGCTGGGAAGGTTCTCCACCGGACTGGAGTTCCGGCCCTGGAAATTCCTTCCGCTGCGCACGGGCATCTCCGTCGGGGGCACGGATGATTTCACGTTTGCGCTCGGCTTCGGACTTCATTTCGGTGTCTTTGACCTGGATGTCGCGTCGGAACATCTGAACTTTCTCCTGAAGGAGGAAGCGCTGGCGCACGGGTCGGTGGCCATGGGTATGCGTATTCGCCTGTAGTGGTCGGGGGACCGTCGTACGGGGGAATGGGGATGGCGGGTGGGCCATCCCCATGTCTGTTTTACAGGATGTACTTCGACAGATCGCGGTTCCTGACAATGCCCGCCAGGCGGGATTGCACGCGGTCACGATCGATGACCACCGTGCCGGCGGGAACTTCGTCCGGGGCCAGGTACAGCGTATCCTCAAGGAGCGTCGTGAGAATGGTGTGCAGCCGCCGCGCGCCGATGTTCTCCACCTGATCGTTAACTTCGCTGGCGATCCTGGCGATTTCCTGGATGCCGTCCTCGCGGAATTCCAGATGCACACCTTCGGTTTCCAGCAATGCCGCGTACTGCTTCAGCAGGGCGTTCTGCGGCAGGGTGAGGATCTTGATGAAATCCTCCTCGGAGAGGCTGCTGAGTTCCACACGGATGGGGAACCGGCCCTGCAATTCGGGAATGAGGTCGGAAGGCTTGGCGACGTGAAAGGCTCCCGAGGCGATGAACAGGACGTGATCGGTCTTCACCATGCCATACTTGGTCATGACGTTCGAACCCTCGACGATCGGGAGCAGATCGCGCTGCACACCTTCGCGCGAGACATCGGGTCCGCCCGCCTGACTCCTGCTCCCCGCGATTTTGTCGATTTCGTCAAGGAACACGATACCGGAATTCTCGACGCGCTGCAGAGCCTCCTTCACCGCTGCGTCCTGATCGATGAGTTTCTGGGCCTCTTCATTCGTCAGGATCACGCGCGCGTCGGCAACCGTGACTTTCCGCCGTTTTGTTTTCTTGGGGAGGAGGTTGCCGAAGACGTCCTGCAGGTTGATGCCCATCTCGTCCAGGTTCATGGGGCCGATCACCTGCATCAGCGGCGTGTCGGCCGCGGGCACATCCAGCTCGATCATCCTGTGCTCCAGCTGGCCGTCGCGCAGCCGCTGCCGGAACTTCTCCCGTGTGGCGTTGGTGTCTTCCTCCGCGGCCGGTGCTTCTTCCGCGGCACCACCGGCGCGTTTGCGCGGCGGCGGAACGAGGAGATCAAGAATCCGTTCCTCGCTCATCGCCCGCGCGCTCTCGTTCACCTCCGCCCGCCGTTCGGCCTTCACCATGGTGACGGCGTATTCGGTCAGGTCGCGGATGATCGATTCGACATCACGCCCGACGTAGCCGACCTCGGTGAATTTCGAAGCCTCGACCTTGATGAAGGGGGCATTGGCAAGGCGGGCAAGCCGCCGGGCAATCTCGGTCTTCCCGACACCCGTCGGGCCGATCAGGATGATGTTGTTCGGCATGATTTCTTCGCGGAGACCGGGCGGCACCTGCAGACGGCGCCACCGGTTGCGCAGGGCGATCGCGACGGACCGCTTGGCGTTGTCCTGGCCGATGATGTATTTGTCCAGTTCCCGTGACGATTTCCCGGGGAGTCAGATCCCGGGACACGGGCTTTGTCGCGCTGTTGGTCATGGGGTCCACACGTTCGTCCTGCCTGATTCGTGGAAAGGACTCGTCGTCGTCACCGCGGGGCCGGGTCTTACAGTTCCTCGACGACAATATTCTCGTTGGTGTAGATGCAGATGCCCGCGGCGGCCCGGAGTGATTCTTCCACGATCGTGCGGGCGGGGAGTGTGGTATGTTTGACGAGCATGCGGGCCGCTGCCAGGGCGTAGGTCCGCCGGAACCGATGGCGACGATACCGTCATCCGGCTCAATGATTTCCCCGGTTCCCGAAATGACCAGTGCCGTCGTCCCGTTGAGCACCGCCAGCAATGCCTCGAGCTGGCGCAGATACTTGTCCGTGCGCCACTCCTTGGCCAGTTCCACCGCCGCCCGCTCCAGATTTCCGCGGTCCTTCTCGAGGTAGTCTTCGAACTTGGCGAACAGGGTGAAGGCGTCGGCTGCCGCCCCCGCAAATCCTGCAAGCACCTTGCCGTCCTGCAGCCGGCGCACTTTGCGCGCATTATGCTTCATGATGGTCTGTCCGACGGTCACCTGACCGTCCGCGCCGATGACCGTGCGCCCTTCGCGGGTGAGCCCGAGTACTGTTGTGGAATGGAAACGGCCGTCCATGGACACCGCTCCTTGTTGTGGGGGGGTCAGGTGAGTTTGCGGCGCAGGCGGGCGACGGGGATCAGCATTGCCTCGCGGTATTTGGCGACGGTACGCCGGGCGATGTTCAACCCCTGTGCGTTCAGCAGTTCGCCAAGCTTGTGGTCGCTCAGGGGTTTCAGGGGATCCTCGGCATCGATCAGGGTCTTCAGCTTGCGCTTGACCTCCTTGTTGGATACTTCGTCCCCGTCGGTCGTGCTGATGGAATCGCTGAAGAAATGGCGGAGCGAAAACACGCCGTAGTCCGTCTGGACATACTTGCTGTTCACCACGCGGCTGATGGTGGAGATGTCCATTTCGATCACTTCGGCGATGTCCTTGTAGATCATCGGGTGAAGCCCTTCTCCTGTCTCGAAGAACTCCCGCTGCTTGTCCACGATGGTCCGCATCACCCTGAGCATCGTCTCGCGGCGCTGGTGGATGGAGCTGATGAACCACTTTGCCGCTTCGAACCGCTGCCGGATGAAATCCTTGGCTTCGGTGGAAACGCCGTTCTTCTTGCGCTTGGACATCAGTTCTTTGTATGCCCGGTTGATGCGCAGCGGGGGGATGTTCCGGTCGTTCAGGCTGATGATGAAGTCGTCCTCGGTCTTGGTGACGATAAAATCCGGGAACGACATAGTTCTCGTGCTGGGTGAACTCTCCCTCGCCCGGCTTGGGATTGAGATGCTGGATGACCTCGATCACCCGCTTGAGATCGTCCAGGGAGATGCCGAGCTTCCGGGACAGCTCCTCGAAATGCCGCATCGTGAAGTCGTCGTAGAATTCCGTCAGCAAACGCCGGGCCAGGGCCTTGAGCGCCGGATCCAGATCGGTCACTTCCAGCTGGACAACCAGGCATTCCTGGAGCGAACGGCTGGCAATGCCCACCGGATCCAGCATCTGGATCTTCTTCAGCACGGTTTCGGCCTTGTCCACCTGGATCGCCGTGCCCAGTGTCAGATTCAGGTCCTGGACGATCGTCGGAATGTCGCGACGCAGGTAGCCGTCCTCATCCACGTTGCCGATGATCTCCTGGCCGAGCAGGATTTCCTCATCGTCGAGATCGAGGAGGCTGAACTGCTCCAGCAGGCGGTGATACAGGGGAACGCTGTCGGGAACCGGGTAGTCGTCTTTTTCCTCACCGTCGAAGACCTCCCGGGCCTTGTACCCGGAGCTGTCGTCATTCATGTAGTCTTCGATCGTGTATTTCTCCTCTTCCGCCGCCTCGTGGGTCTCTTCCACCTTCTCCGGAGCCGGCTCTTCGGGGGTTGCCTCCTCTTTCGCCTGTTCCTCGCGACCGCCTCCATCTCTTCTTCGTACCCCTCTTCAAGGAGGGGGTTCATCTCCAGCTCGGCTTTGATCTTCTGCTCGAGCGCAAGCGTAGGGAGCTGCAGCATCTTCAGGTATTGCACCTGTTGAGGCGACAGCTTCATCATCATCCTATGTTGGAGCGAGATGTTCAGCATGACATTGTCAGGATCGCTCTGTTCCGGCGCCGCGTTCGAGCAGCTTTCCGTACCATTGGTGACCGAATTTCCGTATCAATGCATCGCGGAGGAATTGGTGAAGCGGCACCCGCTCCCGTTCTCCGCGTTCTCTGCCGGGCCGGCATTCCGGGATTTGTTCGTAGCGGACGAACGCCTCTCCCGCGCTGCCGACACGCACGGGAAAAAGATGGCACGAGATCGGCTTGCGCCAGGTGCTCCTGCCTTCAAGAAATGCCCGTTCGAAACCGCACCTGGCGATTCCCCGTCGATATAGACGAACACGCATTCGCGGCGATCGATGCAGGTCGTCGCATAGCTCCCCGGAAACCCCTCCACGAGGCCTTCCCGGTCTATTGCTGCGACATTCCGCGGGTCGAGGTACTCTTTGATCAACGGATAGTGCTCGGCGATGCGCGCAACTTCCCCGTCTTCCAGAGGTGCTCCCCGCCCGCCTTCAAGCGTGCAACAGGCTCCTGCACAGGACCGCAGATCGCAGCAAAACGGGGCTGCGACAACGGCATCATCCACCAGGGTATTTTCGATGCGAAACATACCCAAAAAGTATACCAAATTTCCGGGACAAAGAAAAGAGGGTGGCTACAGGCGCAGGAAGAGCTTCCCGGGCAATTGCCGGACGGCTCCCTTGAATTCCAGCGCCAGGAGATGGACGAGCGCTTCCGAAGTGGAATAGCCGGACAACCCGGCAATCGTATCGATGTGGACAGGGTGCTCGGTGAGTGCGTCGAAGATTTTCTGTTCGAAGAGCGTGAGCGGGGGAAGGGACTGCTCACGGGCCGCACCGGAAGAACGATGCCTGCGCCGGCGCAGGCTGGCGCCCAGTTCGGCCATGATGTCCTCCACGGATTCCGTGAGCACGGCGTTCCCTTCGCGAATCAACATGTTTGTGCCGCTCCGCAAAGCTCCGGTGACCGGGGAGGGTACGGCGAAGACTTCACGTCCCTGGTCAAGGGCCAGCCGTGCAGTGATCATCGCCCCACCCTCGGTGCCCGTCTCGACGACCAGCGTACCCAGCGTGATGCCGCTGATAATTCTGTTGCGCTGCGGAAAATTCACCGCGTCCGGCTTTGTGCCCATCACGAACTCCGAGAGCAAAGCCCCCCGCTCCGTCAGGCGGGACGCAAGCCCGCTGTTTTCCGGCGGGTACAGGACATCGATGCCGGAGCCGATGACCGCCAGCGTACGTCCTCCCGCCCTGAGGGCGGCACCATGAGCGATGGTGTCAATGCCGCGGGCAAGACCGCTCACCACCGTAATGCCCAGAGCGCAAAGATCGGCGGCAAAGCGCTCTGCGAGCCTGGTACCGTAGGGGGTGGGAGTGCGTGTGCCGACGACGGCAATGGACGGTGCGTCGGCGTCGGTGAGGGATCCCCGGACGAACAGGAAGGGGGGCGGATCGTAGATGCGCTTGAGGTGCGGCGGATAGTCGTCGTCCCAAAACGAAATCAAGCGCCCCCCGGCAGCCTGCCAGGCGGGAAATCTGACCGGCGGCATACTGCTGCGCGTCCGCAGGTATTCCGTGACGGAAGTAGTTGGCTATGGTTATCGCGGTCTTCCGCTCGATCCCCTCGACGGCAATCAGTTCCCGCGGGGAGGCGTGGAAGATGGGGGGTGTGTCGCCGAAATGTGTGACAAGAGCCCGCAACCGTGCCGGGCCGACTCCGGGAATGCGGGAGAGGACCAGCAGATCATGTCCGGTGATCACGGGGGCGCTCCTTCCTACTGCCCGGGAAAGCGCCGGAGAAACTCCCGGTACCAGAGGACGGTCTTCCTCAGTCCGTCCGCGGGAAGCACCGCAGGCTGATAATCGAGAATCTCGCCTTGCCTTGCTGATGTTCGCCTGTGTGGCGGTCTGGTCACCCGCTCTGCGTGGAAGCCGCCGGATCACCGCACGTTTTCCGACAATCTCCTCAACCAGCCGGATTCCTTCACCGGTGGTGATGACCGTGTCCGTGCCGATATTGAAGATCTCCCCGGTGCAACGGTCCCAGCGGTCCAGAACGGCAATCAAGCCGTCCAGGATGTCGTCGATGTAGGTGTAACTCCGACGGTGCGACTCGCTCCCTTCGTACAGAGGCAGGGGCGTATCCTCCACGAGAGCCCGGATCAATTTCGGATACAGTTTGTCCGGCCGCTCACGCGGACCGTAAACCGAATACAGCCGCAGGGAACAGGCGGGCAGTCCCCGGTCGCGGGCGGAGGCCATCACCAGTTGCTCCGCGGCGAGTTTCGTTACGCCGTAATATGATGTCGGCCGGACCTCCGCGGTTTCCGGCTCGGTGGCGAATGTATCCGTAGACCGATGATGTGGCAATGTTGACAAAAGCGGTGAGGGAAGGCGACTCGTGCACGGCCTCCAGCAACCTGTGCGTTGCATGGATGTTGTTGTGCACGTACGTATCAAAGGACGACGCGGAAAGGCCCGGTTGGGCGGCGGCATGGAATACGACATGAATGCCGGCGACGGCTTCCGCGAGCGAATCGGTGGCCAGATCAAGCCGGTGCAGCGAAGCGCCTGCCGCCTGAATGGCCCGGGCATTCTCCTCTTTCAGGACCACATCATAATACGGGCTGAAGTTATCTATTCCCCGGACGGAATGTCCGAGGGCGAGAAGCCGTTCGCACAGATGCGATCCGATGAAGCCCGCCGCCCCGGTGACCAGTATGTTCATGTGTTCCGCTGTGCCTGTGAAATGACCGTCAATGTCCGAGGGCGGCAACCTCAGACGTGAATTGCTCAACAACCCGGCGTGCCTGATCCATATCGCGGGCCTCTGCAATCACGCGCACGATAGGCTCGGTGTTGGATTTCCGGAAATGGACCCAGTAGTCGTCAAAATCGATGCGCACACCGTCATCGGTATTCACACGGCCGGCCGCCGCATGCCGTTCCCGGAGTATCGCCAGCACGCGGTCCGGCGATCCGCCCGTGATGGTGATCTTCCCCTTGGCGATGGCATACTGGGGAAGCGTCGCTTTGAGCCGGCTCAGCGTGGTGCCGGCCTCGGCCAGCGCCTGAAAGATGAGCCCCGTTCCGACCATGGCATCACGCCCGAGATGTACTGCGGGGAGTATCACTCCTCCGCTCCCTTCACCCCCGATCAGCGCGCCGGCGGACTTCATGGCACGCGCCACGTTAATCTCGCCGACCGGCGTACGAAGAAGGAGCGCGCCGTGTCTCCGCGCGATATCGTCCGCCGCCCGGGTTGTTGACAGGTTTACCACCACGGTCGGTGCCTGCGGTGCGGGGGTGCGGTGACGAAGGACGAAGTCGATCGCTGTGGCGATGGTGTATTCCTCTCCGTATGGTTCGCCCAGCTCATTGATAAGCACAAGGCGGTCGACGTCAGGGTCCACGGCGACGCCCAGGTCGGCACGTTCGGCCCGGACACGCGCCGCCAGCTCCGTGAGATTCTCCGGAATGGGTTCCGGCGTGTGCTTGAACACCCCGCTCACATCGCAGAACATTTCCATGACCTCACATCCCAGCTCCCGCAGCAAGGCCGGCATGATTGCGCCTCCCGCCGCGTTCACGCAGTCCAGAACGACGCGGAACCGGCGCTTTCTGATTCTTTCGACGTCAATGTAGTGCAGGGCGAGAACGGCGTCGATATGCTTCTGTATCCATGAGCCGTCGGCATTCACCGAACCGAATTCCTTCCAGGGGGAATAGCGTGCGGGTGATGCCGCCAGCCCCCAGAATTCTTCGTTCTCGGCGGCGTCCAGGAACATTCCCGTGGGAGCGATGAATTTCATACCGTTCCATTGCATGGGATTATGACTGGCGGTAACGGAGATGCCGCCCGACGCGCGGAGACCTTCCACCGCAAGCTGAACGGTCGGTGTCGGGCAAATCCCGATATCACACACCCGGACACCGCACATTGCCAGCGTGGAGATAATGATGTCGGCTACCGGTTTTCCCGTGATGCGGCCGTCCCTGCCGACAACCACGAGGGGAGTCTCGGCGTCATAGCGGCGGACGTATGTGGCGAAACCGGCCGTATACCGGCTGATGATTTCCGGCGTGAGGCTTTCCCCGATAACTCCGCGAATCCCTGATATGCTTACCATTAAGGACATGGTTTTCCGTATCTCCGTGTAACAATAGTGTTGTGGTGCGACCAATGTAGTCAAGCACTCCAAGAGAATCAAGGTTGCCTTGAAAGTCTAACACGTTTTGCGTACGTTTAACTGATAATCGGGAGTCACTCGGTCATGCTCACACCGCCGGAGGGCGGCGCCTTGATCAATCTGGCGCGCCGCACCATCGAACGGGCATTGCGCAGGAGATACCCGGAGGCGGTTCTCAAGGGTCGGGGCGCGGGTGGACCGGAACATCCTGCGCCGGGGATGGCAGTCCTGAATGAGCCCCGCGGTGCATTTGTGACCCTCCACGCCCTCGGTGACCTCCGCGGCTGCATAGGCTACGTTGAGTCGGCGCTGCCCCTGGCGCGCGTGGTGGAGGAAGTGGCCGAAAAGGCGGCGTTCGAAGACCCGCGGTTTCCGCCTCTGACTCCGGAGGAATACCCCGCCGTGGATGTGGAGATCTCGGTGCTCTCTCCTCTCCGCCGGATCGGGTCTCCCGGGGAGGTTGTTGTCGGGTCGCATGGCCTCCTTCTGGAACACGGCTGGCACCGGGGACTCCTGTTGCCTCAGGTGGCAACGGAATATGGCTGGGACCGGACGGTCTTTCTGGAGAATGTCGCCCGCAAGGCCGGGCTGCCGGCCACCGCCTGGAAAGACCCATCGGCACGCATTTTCATTTTCACCGCCGACATAATCCGCGAAAAAGGAGAGTGAAGGCATGGGAACCCTCACCGAACAGACGCGTCCCTCCGCCGTGGGGGGTATGTTCTACTCCGGGAACAGGGCGACGCTGGACCGTGAAGTGGGGATGTTGCTGGACAGCGCCCCCGTGCACCCGGTGACAGGCCGTATCGTTGCGCTGATTGCACCGCACGCGGGATACATGTACTCGGGAAAAACAGCGGCATACGGGTACAGGCTTCTCCGCGGAACGCATGTTCCCGATGTGGTCATCGTTGCACCGAGCCATCACGAGTATTTTGACGGGATATCGGTCTATCCGGGGGCGGCATATACCACGCCGCTCGGCACCGTTCCGGTAAACACGACATTGCGGGCGGAGTTGCTTGCGGCCTGTCCGTTCGTCCAGGCCACGCTCGCCGGGCATGGCCCGGAACACGCGGTTGAAGTCCAGCTTCCGTTCCTGCAGAAGGTGCTGGGCACGACGAGAATCCTTCCCCTGGTGGTGGGAAATCAATCCAGGAGAAACTGTTTCGGTTTGGGTGAAGCTCTCGGCCTGATCCTGCAGGGTACGGAAGCCGTGCTGGTCGCCAGTACCGATCTTTCCCATTTTCATCCGGCGCAGGTTGCAGAGCAGATGGACCGGGTCGTGGCGGGCGATCTTGAACAGTTCGATCCCGAGCAGCTCATGGACGACATTGAAGCCGGGCATGTCGAGGCGTGCGGGGGGGGGCCACCGTGGCGGTGATGGTTGCCGCCCGGAAACTGGGTGCACGCTCTGCCCGCGTCCTGCACCGGACGCATTCCGGAGCCGTCACCGGCGACAACAAGAGCGTTGTAGGATATCTCGCCGCGGTTGTTGTCGGGGGGGGGAGCTTCCCGGATTTACACCAGGAAACGCATCATCATCGCAAAGCGATGCTGCCCCACCGGGCAGCGGGTATGCAGACATGAAAACCAAGCGCTGGCAAATCGCGATCATCGGGGCAGGGAAAGTGGGCACCGTCCTGGGAAGGGTCCTGGCCGAAAACGGCGAGAAGATTGTCTGCGTGTGCTCCCGTACCCTGCGTTCCGCGCGCGCGGGAGGCAGGTTCATCGGGTGCCGGCGGGTGACGACGGACCTGGAAGAGATTCCGGCCCGGACAGACCTGGTGATGATCACGACGCCCCACGGCTCCGTGGAAGACGTCGCCCGCAGACTCAGCCGGATTGCCGCAATGGACTTTCGCGGGACATCCGTCTGCCACGCCAGCGGGATGCTCACTGCCGCAGCTCTCGATCCCCTCCGTGAACGCGGAGCAACCGTGTTCTCGTTTCACCCGCTGCAGACCTTCCCGCGGACATTCCGGCCGCGTGAGATTCTGCCTGCCGCACGGGGGATCTACTACGGCGTTGATGGATCACCGCGGGGCATGCGTGCCGCGCGGGCCCTCGCACGCAAACTGGACGGTTATGTGCTTCCGGTTCCGCCGGAGATGCGGGCGTTCTATCACGCCGCGTGTGTGGTTGCGTCCAACCATCTCACCGCGATGCTGGGAATCCTGGAAACGATGTTCCACCGTGTGCGGCCGGAAGGGGAGGACTTTCTCGATGTCTTTCTTCCGATCCTGCAGGCGACGCTGCGCAACGTTCAGGCCGACTCCCCGGCCGGAGCTCTCAGTGGCCCGATTGTGCGGGGTGGCGTTGAGACGATCAGCAGGACACTTTGCTGCCCTCGCGCGGTTTGCGCCCGGCGTTGATTCCCTACTATGCCCGCCTTTCCATGGAGACCATGCGCCTCGCTGTTGCCAAGGGTGCTCTCGACCACGCACAGGTGGAGGAACTCACCCGTCTTCTTCTTCCCTATACCGGTAATGTACTTTCCCAGGAGGATTCCCGTTGAAAGCCCTCATCGCCAGCGGCGGCCGCGGCACGCGGCTTCGTCCGATCACCCATACGCGCAACAAACACCTCATTCCTATCGCCAACAAACCGATCCTGCACTATGCCATCGAAGCCGCAGTGGATGCGGGAATCACGGAAGTGGGGATCGTGATCAACGCCGACAGCGATGAGGTGCCGCAGGCAATCGGCAACGGTTCGCAGTGGGGGATCCATATCACGTATATCCCCCAGTCGACCCCGGGGGGCCTTGCGCAGGTCGTTGCCCTGGCCGAACCGTTCATCGGGAAGGAGAAATTCATCTTCTACCTCGGCGATAACATGGTGGTCGGCGGCGTCAGGCGCTTCATGGACGAGTTTCTCCGGAGCGACTGCAACTGTTTTCTGACGCTCGCCAAAGTGAAGGATCCTGAACGGTTCGGCGTGCCGGAAATCCGCGAACGGCCGGATCGTGAGTGTCGAAGAGAAACCGGAACATCCGAAAAGCTCCTTTGCGGTCGCCGGGATCTATCTGTACGATTCCCACATTTTCGAGGCCGTCAAAGCCATCAGCCCCAGCGCCCGGGGTGAACTCGAAATCTCCGATGCGCATCAATATCTGATCGACAAAGGATTCACCATCGGCTTCACGGAGATCACCGGATGGTGGAAGGATACCGGCAAGCCGACCGACCTGCTCGAGGCGAACCGTCTGGTCCTCGACAATATCACACCGGATATCCAGGGGTCGGTGGATGACCGCTCGACCGTAGCGGGCAAAGTGGTGGTGCAGGCCGGAGCGCGTATCGTGAACAGTGTCGTTCGCGGTCCGGCCATCATCGGCGCAGGATGTCTCATCGAAGATTCCTACGTCGGACCCTTTTCCTCGATCGGGAACAACTCTGTCGTCATACGCAGTGAAGTGGAGTACAGCATCATTCTCCGCGAATGCAAGATCCTGAACGTCGGCATCCGCCTGGAAGGCAGCATTCTGGGCAATGATGTGGAGATCGTCGAGGCGACGGGCAAGCCGCTGGTCCACCGGTTCATGATCGGCGACCAGAGCAGGGTGGAAGTCGTCTGATTCCTCATTCTCAGGCAGGAAGACCATGAACTACCGAACGCTGCTGCTGGACAACCGTGACGGTATTGTCACGCTGACCATCAACCGTCCTGAAAAACTGAACGCGCTTAACGGCGAAGCGAAAAAAGAGCTGCGGGGAGCCATCGACAGCCTGGGGAATGACCGCGCCGTCTCCGTGGTCATTATTACCGGGGCGGGGGACAAAGCCTTCGTTGCCGGGACGGATATCGAAGAATTGACCGGGCTTGAACGGGAAACCGGCCGGGCTTTTGCGGCAGGCGGACAGGAGCTGTTCGATCGGATCGAACACCTCTCCAAACCGGTGATTGCCGCGGTGAACGGGTATGCGCTCGGCGGGGGTAACGAACTCGCGCTTGCGTGCCATCTCCGCATCGCCTCCGACCGGGCCAGATTCGGTCAGCCGGAGGTGAATCTGGGCATCATCCCCGGGTATGGCGGCACCCAGCGGCTTGCCCGCCTTGTCGGCCGCGGCAAAGCGCTCGAACTGATTCTTACCGGGGAACTTATCGATGCGGCCGAAGCCCTTCGCATCGGACTGGTCAATCGCGTGGTTCCCCATGCGGAGCTGCATGCGGCGGTGACGGCCATGGCAAGGACGATTGCCGCGAAGGGGCCCGACGCAGTCCGCCTGTCTCTCGAAGCGGTCAATGCCGCCGAGGAACTCGGCCTGGCGGACGGGCTGCGGAAGGAAGCCGAACTCTTCGGCTCGTGTTGTGCCACCGAGGACTTCCGCGAGGGGACGCGGGCGTTTCTGGAAAAGCGAACACCGGTATTTCAAGGACGATGAGTAACGATGCCTCCGCGCGCCGGACATTCGCTCCGCCTCTGGATCATCGCCGGGCTCACCGTCGCGGGTCTCGGGTTGTTTCTCGCAAGCCGCCTCGTCACGCCCGGCCGTGGAGCGGACTCCGGCCCTCACGCGGCGAAGACTCCCTGACCGCAGCAGCGTTGAATGCCCACGTGGATTCGGTGTGCGTTCGCTTCGGGATCGATCCGCGGTCCGGCCGGATCCGGCGCGCAAAGGAGGAAAGCGGATCGCCGGCGAGGAACGAACGCCGGTTCAGGGTGCCCCCGGATTTCTCCACTCTCGAATTCAACAGCGCACTGCAAACCCGTCTGCTGCCATCCGGCGCGCAGGTGGTCGCCACCGAACGCACCACGGGAAAAATCGGTGAGTACTGAGTATTGTCAGGAACGGACAGACAGTGCTGACCGTCGTCCTGGACATCAGAAAAGAACCCCAGTAACCTTCGAAGGAGTACGGCCATCGGCGCGGACATCATGGAAAAAATTGTGTCGCTCTCGAAGCGGCGCGGATTCGTGTTTCAATCCAGCGAAATCTACGGCGGCTTGAACGGATGCTGGGACTACGGCCCCCTGGGCGTCGAGCTTCTCCGCAATATCAAGGAGCAGTGGTGGCAGGCAATGACCTACCGCGAAGATGTGGAAGGGCTCGATGCCGCCATCCTGATGCATCCACGCGTCTGGGAAGCGTCGGGGCACGTGGAGAATTTCACCGACCCGATGGTCGACTGCAAGGAATGCAAGGCGCGGTTCCGGGCCGACCAGATCGAAGACGCCATGTGCGGGAGCCCGGCCTACAAGGGCCGCAAGGCCCACAAGTGCCAGGCCGAAGGGAAATTCACCGAGGCGCGGCAGTTCAACCTGATGTTCAAAACGTTTGTCGGACCGGTGGAAGACGCCGGCGCCGTGGTCTATCTTCGTCCCGAAACCGCGCAGGGAATCTTCGTCAATTTCCTGAATGTCCAGACGGCGTCGCGGCAGAAAATCCCGTTCGGCATCGCGCAGATCGGCAAAGCGTTCCGGAACGAGATCAACACCAAGAACTTCCTCTTCCGGACACGCGAGTTCGAGCAGATGGAAATGCAGTTCTTTGTGAAGCCGGGGACGGATGTCGAGTGGTTCGCCTACTGGAAAGAAGAACGGATCACCTGGTTCCGGAATCTGGGGATGCGCGCGGATCGTCTGCAGTTCCACCAGCACGAGCCGGACAAGCTGGCGCACTATGCGAAGGACGCCTATGACATCGAGTACGCGTTCCCGTTCGGCTGGGGGGAAATCGAAGGCATCCACAACCGGACGGATTTCGATCTGTCGCGCCATGAGCAGTATTCGACCAAGACCATGAAGTATTTCGACGAGCAGACAAAGGAGAAATTCACTCCCTTCATCATCGAAACCTCGGCAGGCGCGAGCCGTTCGTTCATGGCGTTTCTCGTGGACGCGTACAACGAAGAAGAAGCGCCGACCGCGGACGGCAAGATGGATGTACGGGTCGTCATGAAGTTTCATCCGAAGCTTGCGCCGATAAAGGCCGCCGTCTTCCCGCTGGTCAACCGCGACGGGATGCCCGAGATCGCGCGGGGGATCGAAGCCGCGCTCCGTCCGTCCCTCCGCGTTTTCTATGATGACAGCGGCGCCGTCGGCCGCCGGTATCGCCGGCAGGATGAGATCGGGACCCCGTTCTGCATCACCGTGGATTCGCAGACGCTCCAGGATCAGAGCGTGACCGTGCGCCACCGCGATTCCATGCAGCAGGAACGGGTCGGTGCCGACCATCTCCTGGGCTTTCTGAAGGAACGGCTATGAACGAGGCCCCGCGGACGGGAACCTCCTTCCCGTTTGCGCTGATCTTCCTCGACCGTCACCGCGATCTGCGCCCGGGATGGAGAATCGCGCTCTTCGTCGTGATGATCGCCGTTGCCGCGGTTGGCATGCGGATGGCCCTGCCCGGTGCTGTGCTGGGGAACCCCGTTGTCGGCGCCCTCTTGGCGATATCGCTCCTGATGGCTCGCCTCATGGGTCATGACCCGCTTCATCAATCGCAAGCCTTTTGCGGCCGTCGGCCTCTGGTTCCACGACCGCACTGTACGGGAACTCGGTCTGGGAATCCTGCTCGGCTTTGTCATGATGTCCGGCATCGTGCTTGTCGAGCTCGCCCTGGGCTATGTCCGTGTCGCCTGGCGCGGCCTCACCCTCGGCCGAAGCGGCGGGTGTCGTGGCGGTGTCCGCATTGGTCTTCGCCCTTGCGGCGTTTGTCGAAGAGCTGCTCTTCCGCGGCTACGCCTTTCAGACGCTGATGCAGATGATCACATTTTTGCCGGCCGTCCTGGTGATGTCGGTGCTGTTCGGACTTGGACACGTTTTCAATCCCCATGCCACACTCCTCTCTACCGCCAATGTCGTCCTGGCAGGCGTCTGGTTTCCTTTGCGTATCTGAAAACCAGGGGACTCTGGCTCCCGCTCGGACTGCATTTTGCGTGGAATTTCACGCAAACCACCATCTACGCCTTCCCCACAAGCGGACTGGCGTTCGAGGACCGGAAGCTCTGGGTGCTGGAGCAGACGGGACCCGATTGGATCACCGGCGGCGCGTTCGGCCCCGAAGGTGGCCTGCTGGCAACGCTGGCGCTTCTCCTCGGCACCTGGTACGTTCTGAAATCACGGCACCTGGCGGCTCAAGAGGGCATTATCACGCTGGATTCTCTGGAAGACATCCTCCCCCCGGTGCAACACGGGGAAGGGGTGGGGCAATGAAAACGTGGGGAGCGGTTCTTCTGTTCACGTCGCTCTTCTGCTGCCGCCCAGCTGCGGGCCCAGGTCCCGAAGGATTCCCTGTATGACGCCGCGGTTCAGCGGGGAATCGACCGTGTCTATAACCTCGAGTTCGAAAAAGCGGAAGAGGAATTCACCACGCTGGTGGCACTCCGGCCGGGCCATCCTGCCGGCTGGTTCTTCCGGGCCATGGTGATCTGGTGGAAGATCATGATCGATGTGGAAAACCCGCGTTTCGACGATCCGTTCTTCACGGCTCTCGATGGAGTGGTGGAGATGTGTGACTCCATGCTCCAGATCAACCCGGACGATCTGGACGCGCTTTTCTTCAAGGGAGGTGCCATCGGTTTCGAAGGCCGGCTCAGATTCCACCGGGACGATTGGCTCGGAGCGGCGAACGCCGGCCGGAAGGCCCTCCCGCTTGTACAGCGTGCAAGTGAACTCGATCCGGAGAATTACGACATCCATCTGGGCACGGGTATTTACGACTACTACGCGGAAGTCATCCCGAACGAATATCCTGTCGTGAAGCCGCTGATGTTGTTTGTTCCACCCGGGGACAAGAAAAGGGGGCTTGAGCACCTGGAGGCCGCCGCAGAGAAAGGCCGGTATGCGGCCGTGGAGACCATGTACTTTCTGGCACAGATATACTACAACTATGAAAAGGACTATCCCCGTGCGCTGCAGCTGTCTCTTGCCCTGCACAACCGCTTTCCGGACAATATGGTGTTCCATAAATACGTGGGGCGGTGTCATGTCGCCATGAACAGCTGGGATCGGGCGGATGCCGTCTTCGGGGAAATCCTTGAACGGGTCAACACCGGACAACGCGGTTACACGCCGTCCATAGAACGGGAGGCGCGGTACTATCTGGGCATGAGCGCCATGCATGCGCGGCGGTTTGACGAGGCGCTGGGTCAATTCTACAGATGCGATGCCGTGAGCCGCCTGCTGGATACACGCGAACCGTCCGGCTTCATGGTGATGGTCAACCTGAAAATCGGGATGGTCTACGACCTGCAGAGAAAACGGGATCTTGCCGTGGCACAGTATGAAAAAGTCCGCTCGATGAGGGAATACAAAGACTCCCGCGCGCAGGCGGAGCGCTATTTGCAGACACCCTACCCATAAGGAATCCTTCACGATGGTTGCCATGATTCTGCTCTACGGACTGATTGCCGCCGCCGCGGAGGTTCTCGGGGGTGGACTGGTGGTTCTGCGCAGGCAGTGGCCGGCCCGCGTGCAGGAATACCTGCTTGCACTCAGCGCCGGCTTCATCCTCGCACTGGTGTTCGTGGAGCTGGTGCCGGAAGGGATGCGCGCCGGGGGCGCTGAAGCTCCGCTGTACATGCTGGCCGGCTATGCCGTCCTCCACTTCTTCGAACATACACTCGTCGGGCACCTCCATTTCGGCGAAGAAACGCATAGCGACGTGATGGTGTCCCGCGTGGCGAGTCTCTCCACCTTCTCGGGGCTCTTCATCCACGCGTTTTTCGACGGGTTTGCCATCTCGGTGAGCATGCAATTCGACTTCGCCCTCGGCCTGCTGGTCTTCGTGGCGGTGTTCCTCCACAAAATCCCCGAAGGGCTGACGATCGCTTCCGTGATGATTGCAGCCAGGCACAGCCGGAAGACCGCCATGTGGGCATCCGTGGCTATCGGGGTCGCGACGCTCCTCGGCGCGGTCGTCGCGCTCTTTCTGGGTGAAATCAACGAGCGGCTGGTCGGTGTGGCGTTTGCCTTCACCGCCGGCATCGCCACATATGTCGGAGCCAGCGATCTGATTCCCGAGATCAATCACTCCAGAAACCGCATGATCCCCCTGATGGTCTTCGGGGGAATGCTCCTGTTCTATGCGGGGAAGCTCTTGCTGGAGGGGGGAGTGTGAGGCGCCGGACGTGCCTTGCGCAGCCAGCGCAAAAAGGTGCGTGCGGAAACGCAAGCGGGGGAGAGGCCTAGAACGCTGTGCTCACAGAAATCCTGTGAAGCATGCCCGCCTTTCCGAGGGATGAGAGGGAGTAATCAACGGTGTAACCGGCCACCAGTATCCCCAATCCCGCGGAAAAGCCCGCCAGATCCGCAGACGTGCCAATCCTGAAATCCTGCCGCCTGGCATTATCGTACCCGAACCGGAAAAGCAGGACTTTGCTGAGCGTAAACTCACCGCCCACGGTGAAGGAACGGAAGCGGCCGGAAAAGGAATCGGTTTGTTCGTTGAGGCGATGAAAGCCGACGTTCAGGAGGAGCGGCAGTCCCTTGGGAATGATCGAGGCGCCGATACCGATGTCCAGCGGAAGGCTCTCCCGGATGCCGTTGTATGTGGAGATCTGCCCCCCCAGGTTACGGATGCTCATGCCGACGGCAAAGCGGCTTGCGGGAATGGTATACAGTATTCCCAGATCTCCGGCTGCCCCCGTGGAGGTATATGAAGCGATGCCGGAATAGATGAATTTCACCGCGCCGCCGACGAACAGGTTCTCTTCGAGAGTGAGCCCGTAGCCCACAGTGAAGGCGAGATCATTGGCGGCGAATGTCCCGAGAACGTTTCCCAGCGCGTCGGTCTCCTCAAACGAACCGTAGTTCGTGTACTGGATTCCGGCCCCGAACCTGCCGATCCCCTCAAAGGAGGTGCTGTAGGCAAGGAACCCGGCGTTGATGTCGGAAAGATGCTTGAAGAACCCGGCCGATCCGCGATCTCTGGTCAGCGTGGCGACTCCCGCGGGGTTATAGAAAAGGGACGTCGGGTCTTCCTGGACCGTGATCACGCTTCCGGCAAGGGCTGCTGCCCGGGCACTGTAGTCATTGCGAAGAAAGGAGTAGATGGACCCGTCGGCACCATACCCCTCCGGCGCCAGCAGCATCTGTGCCGCCAGGAACAAGAGAACAGTCCGCTGAAGCTTCTTCATCATTCCCGCCATTCGTCCGGAAAACAACCGCCGCAAGTGAGGATAATGTACCAAAAGTGGCGTGGAACGTCAAGGTCCGGAGGTTGCTTCTTTAAGGGAAAAGCGCTACATTTTATAACTATTTTACTCTCGGTTCCAGCTACCTGAAAGTGCAGCCAGCGATGAAAGAAGGCATTCATCCCGACTACAAGAAGGCCGTGGTAACGTGTGTCTGTGGAAACACTTTTGAGACCCGTTCCACTGCCGGCGACCTCAAACTCGAAATCTGCTCCGCGTGCCACCCCTTCTTCACGGGCCGCCAGAAGCTTGTGGACTCCGCGGGCCGAGTCGAAAGGTACAACAGAAAGTACGGCAAGAAAAACGCCGAAGTTCCTCAGGCCTGACCCGGCCCCAGCCAGAGCGTGCACCGGCTGACGACATTGCGAACCGCAACCTCCCATGAACGATGTATCGCCGGCACCCGAGTGGAAAACCCTGTATAGCGGACCCCGGGGGACGGCCGTCAAAATCCTCAACCGCGTCGAACGCACGGATTCGTATCTGGACAAGGTGCTGGACGCGGAACTCCGCCTGGGCGAGCTGAGCGATCCCGACAAGGGACTTCTGACCGAGCTCGTTCACGGCGTGCTCAGATGGCAGAACAAACTGGACTGGGTCCTCAACGGATTCTCCCACGGGAACTTCGCCAAGTCGGAAATCAACGTCAAGAACACCCTCCGTGTCGCCCTCTATCAGATCCTCTTCCTGGACCGGGTTCCCCACTCCGCAGCGGTGAATGAAGGCGTGGAGTTCATCAAACGCATCCGTGGCGACAAGCCTGCCGGCCTGGTCAATGCCGTTCTCCGGAACATCATCCGCAACATCGACGGTATCCGGTATCCTGACCCGGGCGAAGACGAGGTGCAGTATCTTGCGGTCTTTCTGTCACATCCGCATTGGATGGTCAAACGCTGGCTCCCCCGGTACGGCCGGGCGGAAACCGAACAACTGATGCTTGCCAACAACGAGCGTCCGGGAATGGCGCTGCGTATCAATCGTCTGAAGATCGACCCTGCAGACTTCAAACGCCGGCTGGATGACAACCATATCGCCTATTCGGCGTCACGGTTCATGAACCACTTCGTGCGCGTGAAAACGCTCTCGGGCATCGGACAGATGGATCTTTTCCGGAACGGCCTCTTCACCATCCAGGACGAAAGCGCGGCGCTGCCGTGCCAGCTGCTGGATCCCCAGCCGGGGCAACGGGTGATCGATCTCTGCGCCGCGCCGGGTGGAAAAACCACGAACATCGCCGAGATGATGAAGAACGAAGGCGAAATCATCGCCCTGGACAAGTATGAGGCGAAACTCAATCTCATCCTCTCCGCATGTGAACGCCTCGGGTTGCGGATCGTCAGACTGCGCGCGGCGGATGCCACCCAGTTTGATGACCTTCCCGCTGACCGTGTGCTGCTTGACGCGCCCTGCTCCGGCCTGGGCACGCTGGCAAAAAAGCCCGATATCAAATGGAAGCGGGACCTGTCCGATATCACCAAGCTCAACGTCATACAGAGGGCGTTGCTGGAAAATGGAGCCCGGCTCGTGAAACCGGGAGGTGTGCTGGTGTACAGTACGTGCACGATCGAACCGGAGGAAAACGAAGGAATCGTCGGTCAGTTTCTTGCACAGCACCCGGAGTTCCAGGTTGATCCGGCTGACCGTTTCGTGCACAAGGATCTGGTCACGCCGCAGGGATACGCGGCAACATTTCCCCACAAACATTCTATGGACGGGGCCTTCGCAGCACGCCTGGTGAAATCAGGCGGTCCGCCTGCCTGAGACGAAGAACCCGCCCGCCAACGAACATTCTGAAGGTCCCTCATGGCTACCCTCCTTGATCTCGTTTCCGCTGAACTCCACCAGCTGGAAGCCACCAATACCTACAAGCATGAAGTCCCGCTCCAGAGCGCCCAGGACGGCGTGGTGCGGGTCGGCGGCAAAAAGGTGGTGATGCTGGCGTCGAACAACTATGCCGGCCTCTCCAACCATCCGGTGGTGCGCAAGGCGGCGATCGCCGGCATCAAGGAATACGGATACGGCGTCGCCTCGGTCCGGTTCATCTGCGGAACCCAGGACATACACCTCGCGCTGGAAAAGACCATCTCCAAATTCCTCGGCACCGAAGACACGATCCTGTTTTCCTCATGCTGGGCGGCCAATGAGGCCTTCTTCGCTTCGCTGACCAACGAAAAAATGGGGATGGAAAGCTACAAGGACGTGATCTATTCCGACCGCCTCAACCACGCCAGCATCATTGACGGTCAGCGGCTCTGCAAACCCGAGACGACCGACCGGAAGATCTACAAACATGCCGACACGGATGACCTCCTCCGGCAACTGGAAGAGGACAAGGGGAAAGACTACCGGCTCCGCATCATTGCCACCGATGGCGTGTTCAGCATGGAAGGAGACCTTGCCCCCCTCGACCGGCTGCAGGAAATTGCGCGGATCCACGGGGCGCTTCTGTTCGTGGATGATTCCCATGCGGTGGGCGTCTGCGGGAAAACCGGACGGGGAACCCCGGAAGCCAAGGGGGTGCACGGCAAGATCGATGTCCTCACCGGGACACTGGGGAAGGCCATCGGCGGGGCGGCAGGCGGATATATCAGCGGCAAAAAGGAACTGATCGCGTTCATGCGCCAGAAAGCGCGCACCTATATCTTCTCCAACTCGCTGCCCCCGTCGATTGTCTACGGCGCCGGCGCCGCCTTCACCCTGCTCATGAAGGACAAGTCCATCGTCAAACGGCTGCACAAGAATACCTCCTACTTCCGCAAACATATCGCCGGTCTGGGCTATACGATTCTGGAAGGCGAACATCCCATCGTCCCGATTATGCTCGGCGATGCAGCCCTCGCACAGGAGATGAGCAGGGCGCTGCTGAAGGAAGGTGTATATATCAAGGGGCTCTGGTTTCCGGTCGTGCCGAAAGGTGAGGCCCGGCTGCGGGCGCAGGTGTCGGCCGCCCTCCGCACGAAGGATATCGACCGTGCCCTCAATGCGTTCGAAAAGGTCGGACGGAAGATGAACGTTTTGTCGACTATCAGGATATCGGCATGAGTGGAGTCAATCAAGCACAGATACTGGACGCTTTGCGTGTCGTGAGGGATCCCGACCTGCACCGCGACATCGTGAGCTTGGATTTCGTCAAGGAGATCACGATCAACGGAGGCGAAGTGGCAGTCACCATCGAGCTCACGACACCCGCCTGTCCTGTGCGTGACGAACTGAAGACCGCGGCAGAACGGGCCATCAAGGAATCCGTGCCCGGGGTGAGCAATGTCTCCGTGACCATGACCTCACGCGTAACCCGGCACGAACAACGCACGAAAACGGAAGTCCTTCCCGGAGTGAAGAACACCATCGCGATCGCCTCCGGGAAAGGCGGGGTGGGGAAGTCCACGGTATCGGTGAATCTCGCCGTCGCTCTCGCCAAAGAAGGCGCCCGTGTGGGTCTCGTTGATGCGGACATCTACGGCCCCAGCATCCCGTTGATGATGGGCATCACCGGACGCCCCGCGATTCGACACCAGCGCCTTCAGCCGATGGAAAACTGGGGGGTGAAGGTGATGTCCATCGGGTTCCTCGTGGATCCGATGCAGGCGGTCATCTGGCGCGGACCCATGGCCAGCGGCGCCATCAAACAATTCATGACGGATGTCGACTGGGGGGAGCTGGATTACCTGGTCTTCGATCTTCCTCCCGGAACGGGCGATATCCAGCTCACCCTCGTGCAAACCATTCCGCTCACCGGCGCGGTGATCGTCACGACCCCGCAGGATATCTCGCTGGCCGATGCCCGGAAAGGATTTGTCATGTTCGAAAAGGTGAACGTCCCGGTCCTCGGCCTGATCGAGAACATGAGCTTCTATGTGTGCAGCCATTGCGGTCACCGCGAAGAGATTTTTGACAACGGGGGCGGACGGAGGGCGGCTGAAGAACTGGGGATCCCGTTCCTTGGTGAGATCCCGATCTATACGAGCATCCGCCGGAGCGGAGACAGCGGCAAACCGATTGTGCTGGACGGACAGGTCGGTGGGCCGGGAGAGGGCATTTCCCGCATCGCCCGGAATATGGCGGCGCAGGTGAGCATTCGCAATGCCGTTCAGGGGTCAACGCCAACCGTGGATATTCAACTGACCTGAGTTCTCCGACCGGCCGGAGCCCGCAAGCCATGAGCGATCCCACACTCGAAACCCGCATCGCCAGAGCACTTGAAAAAGTCCGGCCCGCACTCCAGGCCGATGGCGGTGATGTGTCCTTCATCCGCATGCGCGATGACGGCATCCTCGAACTCTCATGGCTCGGCACGTGCAAGACGTGTCCCATGAGCGTGATGACTCTTCGCGCGGGGGTGGAGCGGACGATTATGAAGGAAGTGCCGGAAGTGACCAGGGTGGAGGCGGTGCAAAACCACTAATGGTGTCTCAATTCCACGTCGTACACCTTCCCCTCGCGCACCTGTAAAATCCTCTCGTTCATCCTGCGCACCAGTTCATAGTTGTGCGTGGCCATGATCACCGCGGTGCCGCGTGTGTTGATGGACTTGAGGAGTTCGAGGATTTCCCGCGATGATCCCGGATCGAGATTCCCCGTGGGCTCATCCGCGAGAAGGAAGTTGGGATTGTTGATGAGCGCGCGCGCAATCACGACCCGCTGCTGCTCGCCGCCCGAAAGTTCGAACGGAAGTTTGTTCCGCTGATGGCTCAATCCGATCTCCGCCAGCGCATGAAGCACCCGCTTCTTGATCTCCGCCCCCTTCACCCCTGTGACGTGCAGCGCGAACGCCACATTGTCGTAGATATTGCGATCCTCAAAGAGCCGGAAATCCTGAAAGACGACGCCGAGCGTGCGGCGTAAACGGGGTTTTTCCGATGCCTGGATGTTCGAGGAAGAGAACTTCCCCACGACCACTGTTCCGCTGGTCGGTACGGACGCCATGTACATCAGTTTCATGATGGTGCTCTTGCCTGAACCGGTCTGACCGACAAGAAAGACGAATTCCCCGGGCTTGACCTCGAAGGAAATGTCGTCGAGCACGGTGTGCGGCCCGTAGGAAAACGTGACGTTGATGAACCGGATCATGCGCCGTTCTGCTGGTAGTTGTGGCGATGGTGGGACCGGGCGATCCTGACCGCCGTGCGGATGGCTTCAATCATGCTGTGAGGGTCGGCGGTTCCCGTGCCGGCGAGGGGGAATGCCGTGCCATGATCGGGGGATGTGCGCACCATCCTCAGGCCGACCGAGACATTGACGGCGCGGCCACCTGCGGACATCTTGAGCGGAATCAATCCCTGGTCGTGATACATCGCAATGACCGCATCGTACGTTCCGGGAACGTAGCGGGCGAAGAAACCGTCAGCCGGAAAAGGTCCGTCAAGCGAAAATCCCCGGCGGCGGAGCCGCTCGAGGGCGGGAAGAATCACGCGCTGTTCTTCCGACCCGAGATCGCCCCCCTCGCCCCCGTGGGGGTTCAGAGCCAGCACGGCCAGCACGGGCCGACGGATGCCGAAATCGTGCCGGAGCGCCTCGTGGAGGACGGTCACGCGATCAATGATCCGGGCCGCTGTCAGCTTTTTCGGGACGTCGGCCAGCGGAAGATGAATTGTCACGAGGCCGACACGCATCGTCGGAGAGACGAGCATCATCGCAACATGAGGCGAATGCGAGAGGGCCTGAACCATCTCCGTTTGCCCCGGATAACGTACGCCCGCGAGATGGAGCGCCTGCTTCGATACGGGCGCGGTCACCACGGCCGCAACCTGGCGGGTCATTGCCAGCCGGACAGCTGTTTCAATCGCGTGCGCTGCGGCCCGTCCGGCGGCATGCGACAGGGTCCCCGGATGGATCGAATCCGGGCCGACGACCGAAGATTCGACAATCGGCAGTGCACGCGAGCGTCCCGCCGGGAGGCCGAACGGACGATCCGCGTACCGGATCCCGAGAAGCTCCGCGTAATGGTGAAAGACGGTGGATGGTCCGACGAGAACCGGCGAACATATGCGGCGCACCTGAGGATGCGTGACGCTCTTCAGGACGACTTCCGGTCCGATGCCGTTAAAATCGCCGACGGTAATTGCGATGGATGGTTTCATAAGGGGGCAGAAGAGACCAGCTTGTAGGTGCCGTTGCGGGCCTCATCCTCGAATGTGAATGTACGTCTTTGCCGGTCGTATGTCCATACCTCCGTGAACCCTCGGCCGGGGTTGAGCGTCCGGTCCGTCCGCGTGGGCGGGCCATACAGAATATACGTGCGTCCGCGATCACTTTTCGTCCCGTCGGGCTCCCGGAGCGTGCCAAAGGTGCGGATCGCGTGGTCGACACGCCGGTAGTATTCCGCCATCACCTCATTCATGGCCGTGCCCGGCGTCCTGTCCTTGACGCTCCAGAACCTCTCCAGCGATTCAACACGCTCTTCAAAGTCCCCGCTCTTTAGCGAATCCAGCTGGTCTTCTGTCGTGATGAACCGGAGCATATCCATTGCGTAGTCGATGTTCTTCAGCGACAGCGGCATGTCCGGCCAGAGAGTGCGGAAGGCGCGCGCGATTGACACCGTATCGGCTCCGGAACCGAATGTCGCCTGGAAAAGATAGGAACGAAGCGGCAGTTGCACGCTTGCCAGAGGGAGATACGCATAAGCCCAGGGGACCGAAGAATCACCCCGGAGTGTATACACCCCCGTTTCCGGCACCGGAACCATCCCCCGCCCCCGGATCAGAGGAACCGCGAGCGTCGATTCAACGGCCACGGGAGAAAATGCCCGGTCCTGTCTTTTTGCGGTGGTGATCGACCACCGCACGGGAATTGATGCGAGCGAGGGATCCACCCCGCGCAACTCCACCCAGAGCCCGCGACGTGAACTGAAAAGGAGATCTCCCGCATAGCTGTCCGGAATCAGCGTATCAGGCGGAGAGAGGGCGGGCGGGATGACCAGCAATGCACCCGTGATCTCCATCCGCCCGATACGATTTTGGGAGGCGCGAACAATCGTCTCCTTATTCACAAACCGCCGTTTTGATTCGATGTCCGTCGCTTCGAAGAACACACTGTACGTTCCCGGAGGCACATGAAAGGAACACACCCCCGTGACCCAGGATCGCTCGGTGGGTGACGGCTCAGCCTGGTTGTCGCCCGTTTCGATGCGTTCCAGGCGCCGTGCGGCCGAGCCACCCACCGAGTCGATGAGCTCGATGAGGATCTCGCCCGTCCGCCGGAAAGCCCACGGGCTGCCGGGCTCGGTGGTGCGGACGGAAACAAAAAAGAACCGGTCGATCCTGAATAACACATCGACGCGCACACGCCCTGAATCCGCGGAAGACAGGGTGAGAGGTTCGAGAAATACAAACTGGGTGAACTCGCCGGGACCGGGTCCCGCGCCCGGGCCGGGGCCTGAGGGCTGTGCCTCCGCGCAGAGCAGACCCGCCCATACCATTCCTACGAGGAGAAGAGAACGCACTCTCTGCATGTCGGTCCTTATCCCTTCTGCCAGTGACGGAGGAAATCGATCAGGAGACGCACACCGACTCCCGATCCGCCCCTGGGGGCATAGTCGCCGCTTTCCTCGAGGATCGCCGTGCCGGCAATATCCAGATGAATCCAGGGGTACTCCCCGATGAAATGCTTGAGGAACATCGCGGCGGTGATGGCACCACCCCACCGTCCGCCGACATTCTTCACGTCGGCCACATCGCTCTTGATCAGTTTTTCATACTCCTCAAACAACGGAAGCTGCCATACACGTTCAAAGGTGCGGTCGCCTGCGGCCCGCATCTGCTGCATGTGCGGCTCGGACGTTCCCATCATGCCGGTGGCCAGATGGGCGAGCGCGACGACAACCGCCCCGGTGAGTGTCGCAAGGTCGATCACCAGGTCCGGTTTGTAGCGTGAGGCGTAGGAAAGGGCATCGGCCAGGATAAGACGCCCTTCCGCATCCGTGTTATCGATTTCAGACGTTTTTCCGTTCAGGTGACGGAGGATATCGCCGGGCTTCAGCGCATTCCCACCGGGAAGGTTTTCCGTTGCGGGAACGAGTCCGACCAGCCGCACCGGAAGGCGGAGGATCGACGCGGCCCGCATGGTGCCGATCACCGCGGCGGCACCCGACATGTCCATCTTCATCTCCGCCATGTTCGCGGATGGCTTGATGGATATGCCGCCGGAATCGAATGTCACTCCCTTGCCGACAAGAACCACGGTCGGCAGCGATGCACGGTTCTTCTTCGGCGCGTGTTCCATCACGATGAATCGTGGCGGTTTCGCACTGCCGCTGGCTACGCCCAGGAGACCCCCCATGCCCAGCGAAGCGATCTTCTTCTCATCGAACACCGTTACGGTAAAACCCGAAACCCTCCCGGCGGCCCGTGCACGCTGCGCCAGGGTCTCGGGATAGATCTCGTTGCCCGGGGCGTTGGCGAGATCCCGCGCAAGATAGACCGCTTCGCAGACGATGCGTGCCGCGGTGAGTCCTTCGCTCAGCTGCCGGAGCCGCGCCCGTGTGTGTGTGGCGACCACGAGGCGGGCCGGACCGCGATACGGGGTTCTGTCCTGCGTGCGGTACTTGTCAAATGTGTACGCTGACAATGCCGCCCCTTCGGCATACGCCTGCGCGATGGCGTCCGCGGTCGCCAGGCCGGCACCGTGGTGCACAGGCAACGATTCTTCGGGTTCGAAGACGACGAGCGAGGCGGCCCGGATGGACGAGGCCGACTTGCAGGCACTGCCGGCGAGGCGGCGCAGCGATTCGGTGGAGATCGCTTCGGCCTTGCCCACACCGACAAGCAGAATGTGCCGGACATGGATGTTTGCGGGAGTCAGGAGAAGCGTCTGACCGGCCTTTCCGGTGAAGGCCCCCGTCGAAACAGCAATCGGGCACCGCGTCAACGTACTGCTCGACCTCCCTCAACTGACGGCGAAAAACCTCTTTGTCCTCAACAACGGGTAGTGCCAGAATATCCGCCCGCACCGTGGCTGTGGTTCCCGCAAGCGCTTCGAATTTCATCATCGTGGAATGTCCTCGTGATCGAGATAGGTGAGCGCGGCTGCCAGGACGTCTTCCCGGATCCGGAGAATGTCCCCCTCCCGGATCCGTGCACCCGCGGCGTTTCGGTGCCCGTTCCCCCCAAACTGACGTGCCAGTTCGTTGATCGGAATATCTCCGCGTGAACGGAAACTGATCTTGAAGCCCTGCGAGAGTTCCAGAAAGAGGATGCCCACCAGGACACCGGCGATACTCATCGGATAGGTGGTGAAATTGTCCGTATCCTCTTCGCTTGTGCCCGTTCGCTGGAGCATGTCCCGGGTGATGGTCACATGCGCGATCCGGCCGTCCGCCGCGGTGTGCAGCGCCCGTAACGTCTCGCCGAGAAGATGCATGCGGCCGTCAGACCATTGTTCGTATACCCGGACATAGATGTCCACCGGATCGGCCCCGCACTCGATGAGACGGGCGGCGATGCGATGAATCTCCGGATCGACCCGGGGATACCGGAAGGATCCGGTGTCCGTCAGTATGGCGCAGTACAGCGCCGTGGCGATGGTTGAGGAGAAACGCCCTTCGGTCAGCCGGCCGAGCAGACGGAAGAGAATTTCGCCGGTCGATGTGGCATCCTCTTCGATCACAGAGTGATCGGCGAACCCGTCGGGTTCCAGATGGTGATCAATGCAGATCTTCAGCGCGCGACTGCCACGAACGGCAGCTTCCATCGAACGGAGCCGGCCCGCCTGATTTGCGTCGACGACAATGATGGCATCGGCATCAGCCAGCTCCGCGGCATCGCGGATCCGGTCGTAGGTGCGAATGGTATCCGCGGGGTCAAGAAATCTGTAAACGGCGGGGGTCGGACTGTGATTGATAATCCTTACCTGCTTGCCCGCCTCCGTCAACCATGCCGCCAGCGCGGCTTCCGAACCGATGGCGTCCCCGTCCGGATTCACGTGCGTCGTGAGGACGAAACGGGTCTTGTCGCGCAGCAGGGAGATGATCGTTTCCATGGGATCCTGTTGACCCTAATATAGAGAAATTGAGGAAAACACAAAAGGGAGGCAGAGCCTCCCTTTTGATCCCGCACGATCTACGTACACACGCTATGCGATGACCCAGGTCTCGTCGCCGTCCAACAACTGCTGCAGGTTTCCCTCCCCCTTCTTGCTCTTCGCCTTTGCGATCTGCTGCTGCATCTGCTCTTCGTACGTCGGGCGGTTGAGTGCGAGGAACACACCCATGGGGCGGGGGAGTTCCGGGTTGTGGATCATGTTCGCCAGGATAAACGCCAGCGTGGAATTCTCCTCGTTGTGGACCAGCAGATCATTCACGGAGAACGAACCGCTGCTGATATCGACGATCTCCGGCGTGACGCCGTTGAGCCGGATGCCTTTCTGCTTGTTCTTCCCGAAGACCAGCGGCTTGCCGTGCTCGAGATAGACCACATGGTCGTCACGCGTGTCCTTTTCCGTAAACTGGAAGAAGGCCCCGTCATTGAAGACGTTGCAGTTCTGGTAGATCTCGACGAAGGCGGAGCCGTGATGGTGCTCCGCGCGGCGGACCATCTCCTGCAAATGTTTGGGATCGCGGTCCATCGTGCGTGCGACCAGGGTTGCCCCCGCCCCGAGAGCGAGAGAAACCGGAATAAACGGCGCATCGATGACCCCTACCGGTGTGGACTTGGTGATCTGTCCGAGCTGCGAGGTGGGGGAGTACTGTCCTTTCGTCAGGCCGTAGATCTGGTTGTTGAACAACAGGACCTTGATGTTCAGGTTGCGGCGGAGCGTATGGATCATGTGGTTCCCGCCGATGCTCAGGCCGTCGCCGTCGCCCGTGGCCACCCAGACATCCAGCTCCGGGTTGGTGAGCTTGACCCCGGAGGCGATCGCCGGTGCGCGGCCGTGGATACCGTGCAGACCGTAAATGTTCATATAGTACGGGAACCGGCTTGAACAGCCGATGCCCGAAACGGCCACGTAGTTTTCCTTGGGATGCTCAAATTCCGGAAAGACCCGCTGCACCTGCGCGAGAATGGAATAGTCCCCGCATCCCGGACACCAGCGGACGTCCTGATCCGACTGGAAGTCCTTGATTCCCAGCTTCACCGGCGTTGTGTCCATTGTTTCAGGCATTGGTCCCTCCGAGGATTTCATCAATTCTGCTTTCGATTTCATCCGCCGGGAGCGGAAGTCCCTTGATCACGTTGAAGCCGACCGCCGGCACCAGATACTTTGCGCGGAGCAGCGTGATCAGCTGACCGTTGTTGATTTCGGGCACGAGAACCTGCTTGTAGCTGTGGAGGATTTCGCCCAGGTTCCTGGGGAAGGGATTGACGTAACGGAGATGCGCCTGCGACACGGAGAGTCCGCGTTCGCGCGCATTGGCCACGGCGCTCTTGATCGAGCCATAGGTGCTTCCCCAGCCTACCACGAGCAGATCTCCGGACTTCTCCCCTTCAACGTCCTGCAGGGGGATGTCGTCCGCAATCCGCTCGATTTTTTCCGCGCGGAGTTTGATCATATGGTGATGGTTGTCCGGGTCGTAGCTGATGTTCCCGGTGATGTCCGCTTTTTCCAGTCCGCCGATCCGGTGTTCCAGTCCGGGTGTCCCCGGAATAGCCCACGGCCGTGCAAGTGTTTTCGGGTCGCGGGAGTACGGGTGGAATGTCGCCGGGTCTTTCGCGAACGTGACCGGGATGGCGGGAAGGTCTTCCACATTCGGAATCCGCCACGGCTCGGCGCCGTTGCCCAGATAGCCGTCGGTGAGGCAGATGACGGGAGTCATGAATTTGACGGCGATGCGCGCGGCTTCGTACACGGTGGTGAAACAATCCGCCGGGGTTGCCGCCGCGATGACGCAGAGGGGAGCTTCGCCGTTGCGGCCGACCACCGCCTGCAGAAGATCCGCCTGTTCGGTTTTTGTGGGGAGTCCGGTGCTCGGTCCGCCGCGCTGGACGTTCACGACGACCAGCGGCAGTTCAAGCATCACGGCCAGACCGAGGGCCTCGGTCTTTAACGCCAGTCCGGGACCGCTGGTGGTTGTGGCGGCCAGTGCGCCCGCATAGGAGGCACCGATTGCCGAACAGATGGCGGCGATTTCATCCTCCGCCTGGAAAGTCTTGACGCCGTATTCCTTCATCTTCGAGAGCTCATGAAGGATGTCGCTGGCCGGCGTTATCGGATAGCTGCCGAGAAAGAGCTGCAGCCCGGCTTTGTGCGCGGCGGCGACAAGCCCCAGAGCCGTTGCGACGTTTCCCATGACGTTCCGGTATTTCCCGGGCGCAAGCTTCGCCGGCTTGACGTCGTAGCGGGTGGTGAATACCTCAGTGGTATCGCCGAAATTGTACCCTGCCTGCAGCACCCGGATGTTCGCCTCCGCCACCTCGGGATCTTTGCCGGCAAACTTTTCCTGGATGAACCTGATGGACTGGTCGATGGGACGGTTGTACATCCAGTACATGAGGCCGAGGGCGAAGAAGTTCTTGGTTTTGTCCACCAGCCGCGTGGAGAGGTTCATGTCCTCCAGCGCGTTTGCGGTCATCTTGCTGATCGCGATCTTGTGGACCATGATACTTGGCCAGCGACCCGTCTTCCAGCGGATTGGTGTGCAGATTGGCAAGCGTGAGGTTCTTCTCCGTGAAGGCATCTTCATTGACGATGATTGTTCCGCCGTCGCGGAGAATCTTCACGTTGGTCACCAGTGCGGCCGGGTTCATTGCGACGAGCACATCGCACAGATCGCCCGGCGTGAGGATGTCGGTGCTGCCGAACTTGATCTGGAATCCGCTCACCCCGTACTTGGTGCCCGCAGGGGCGCGGATTTCCGCAGGGTAGTCGGGAAGCGTGCTCAGGTCGGCCCCGAGCGCCGCGACCGTGTTGGTAAACTGTGTTCCTGTCAGCTGCATGCCGTCACCGGAGTCGCCGGCGAAACGGATGGTGACTTCATCGAGGGTCTTGCAGTTCTTTGGCCATATCATCCCCAACTGTGGAAACGGTGCAGACAGGCCCGGGAACGATCCGGGGCCCCGCCGCCGGCGGGCCCGGGCAGGGTCTTATTCGCGGACCACCCAGACCTTCACTTTGCCTGTAACATTCTGGTGAAGCTTCACGTTCACCGTGTAGATGCCCAGCGCCTTGATCGGCTCTTCGAGATCGATGATCCGTTTGTCGATGGAAAACCCCTTTTCCTTCAGGGCGTCGGCGATCATCTGGGACGTGACCGAACCGAAGAGCTTTTCGTCTTCGCCCACCTTCATCTGGAATGGTGAGGGAGACCTTGTCCAGTTCGGCGGCGAGATGTTCGTTGGTCTTGAGTTCCTTCGAAGAGCGGCGGACGGCCTGCTTCTTTTCCTCCTCGAGCGCGCGCATGTTTCCGGCGTTGCCGGGTACGCGATCCCGCGGGGGATGAGGTAGTTCCGGGCGTACCCGTCCTTCACCTCGACGATCGAGCCGATCTGTCCGAGCTTCTCGTGTTCCTTACGGAGTATGACTTTCATGGCGTGGCCTCGTGCAAGTGCAGGATCAACGGATGGCGTCGGAGACGAACGGGAGCAGCGCAAGATGGCGTGCGCGCTTGATGGCGCAGACGAGCTGGCGCTGGTGCTTGGCGCAGGTGCCCGTGATGCGCTTCGGGATGATTTTTCCCTGTTCGGTGACGAAGCGCTGCAGACGCTTCTCGTCTTTGTAGTCGATGTACACCTCTTTGGCATCGCAGAACCTGCAGGTGCGTTTCTTGCGCGGGGTCTTGTCGTCGCGATCACGGCGGCGTCCCCGTGTGGGGCCGGCAGGTGTGTTCGAGCGTCTCATCATGGTAGTGTCCTCAGTCCGTTCAAGCGTTTTTGGTGTCTGCGGGTTCGGTGAACAACGGTTCACGGGCCGGCGCTGCGGGTTTCTCGTCAGGCGTGACCTCGGCGGCTGCGGCCGCCACCGCAGCGGCTGCAGCGGCTGCGGATCGGGCAGCCAGGGCTTTGCGGTCCAGGACGATCGTCAGGTGCCGGAGCACCATCTCGTCCAGCTGGTATGTGCGCTCGAGCAGCGCCATCACTGTTCCGGGCGCGGTGAACTCGAGGTTCACGTAGAAGCCGTTCGTGCGCTTGTTGATAGCGTAGGCAAGGCGCTTACGGCCCCACTTGTTGACGGCTTCAATGGCCCCGCCGTTCTTGGTGATCGTGTCCTGCACACGCCCGATGACGGCCTCAATCTGCGCGTCGTCAAGCGAAGCATTGACGATGAATGTAGTCTCGTAGAGATGGTTGCTGCTGCTCATGCTGTACCTCCCTGTGGACGGTAACGGTATCCCGTTGACCCTTCAATAATCGCCGGGTGGCGAATCGAAGAGTAGAGGGGTATGGATATGTGTTATGGTGTGCGATTGTATAACGTCATGGCCCGGTCCAGACCGGATTCGACAATGGTGGCGACGGCATCAGCCGCCCTGAGTATCATTTCCCGTACAGCCTCTTCCTCATCGCTCTCGAACGGCGAGAGCACAAAGTCCGCGGTTGCTTCCTTCGCCGGCCTACCCTCCCGCCCGATTCCGCATCGCAGCCGCGGAAACCCATCCGTTTCAAGCTGAGTAGATGACGGAGGCCAGGCCGTTGTGCCCGCCGTCGCTTCCCGATACCCGCAGGCGGAGCGTGCCCAGCGGCAGAGCCAGATCATCAGCAATCACCAGCAGGCGGTCCGGGGGAACCCGAAAATATTCCAGGGCGTCGAGCACCGCCCCCCCGCTGGCGTTCATGTACGTGACCGGAGCCAGAAGAGTCACCGGCAATCCGCCGATGCTCCCCTCGGCATACTCGTACTCACCTTTGCCCGGCCGCACCCCGCAACGCATGCGCGTTGCCAGCTCCTCGATCACCATGAACCCGGTGTTGTGCCTGGTCCGGCGGTACATCCTCCCCGGGTTGCCAAGGCCTGCGACCAGAATGTGTGGCACGGCCGCCCGCTCGCCGGATTACTTTTCGGCTTTTCCTTCACCCTTTGCGGCAGCCTTCGCAGGAGCCTTTGCGGCAGCGTCGGCTCCTTCGCCCTCCTCAGGCTTCTTCCCCTTGCCCACCACCTCCGGTTCCTTCGACGGCTTCCTCGACGACCGGCACCACCTCCGCCTCTTTCGTCACCGTCGGCGGCATCACCCCCACGACGGCACTGCCCAGATTCTCCATGATCGTGACGTTCGGAAGGTTCAGGTCGTTGACGTGGACGAAGTCGTTGATGTCCATGGCGGCGACATTGACCTCCACCTTGGACGGGATGTCCTTCGGGAGACAGGACACTTTTAATTTGTGGATGAAGTGCTGCAGCACGCCGCCGTCCCGTACGCCCTTGGGAATGCCGCCCGTCAGGACGATCGGCACCTCGATGGTCAGCTTCTCGTTCTCTTTCAACCCCTGCAGGTCGAAGTGAATCGGCTTGTCGGAAACCGGATCGTACTGGACGTCTTTCAGAATGCATTTCTTGGCGGTGCCGTCCTTCAGATGCAGGTCGATGACGTGCATCTCGGAAGTGAAGACCAGCTCGTCCAGCGAGAGCTTGGGAATCTGAACATTGATGTTCTCTTCGCCGCGGGCGTAGTAGACGCCCGGCACCATCCCCGTCCAGCGGGTATGCTTGGCGTGCTTGCGGGTGTCAACCCGGAGTTCGGCGTTCAAAATGACTTCAGACATGGCATGCTTCTCCTCTTACATCACGTGCGCGATTAACCTTTGTCAACGTCAAATAACGAGCTGATCGACCGGTGGTAGAACGTCCGTTTTATTGCTTCAGCGAAAATATACGCAACCGAATCAACCTCAATCTTTTTGGATGTCTTCTTCAGGGGAATACTGTCTGTCACCATGAGCTTCTCGATCCGTGATCCTTCGATCCGATCGAAGGCCTTGCCCGAGAGGACGGGATGCGTGCAGGCCGCATACACTTTCTCGGCGCCCGCCTCCACCAGTGCCTCAACCGCGTTGCACAGGGTTCCCGCCGTGTCGACCAGGTCGTCCACGATCAGGATGTTCCTTCCCTGCACCTCGCCGATGATATTCATCACTTCGGCGACGTTCTGACGGGGCCGGCGTTTGTCGATCACCACCAGCTCCGCCTCCAGCCGCTTCGCATATGCCCGAGCGATCTTGATGCCGCCGACGTCCGGCGAAGCGATAGCCAGGTTCTTCAGCCGGCGCTTCTTCACGTTCTTCACAAGCACCGCGGAAGAGTAGAGGTGATCCACCGGTATGTCAAAGTACCCCTGCAATTGGGGCGCGTGCAGGTCCATCGTGATGATCCGGTCGGCTCCCGCTTTGGTGATCAGATTTGCCACCAGCTTCGCCGTGATGGACACGCGCGGCTGATCCTTGCGGTCCTGCCGGGCATAGCCGAAGTAGGGAATCACCGCCGCGACTTTCCGCGCAGACGCCCGCTTTGCCGCATCAATCATGATCAGCAATTCAAGCAGATTCTCCGCGGGGGGATTCGTCGACTGAATAATGAAAACATCGCTTCCCCGGATGTTCTCGCCGTACTTGACCCAGATCTCACCGTCGCTGAAGGTCTTGATCTCACAATCGCCCAGAGGCTTGCCGAGCTCGCCGGCGATCAATTCCGCCAGCGGACGGTTGGACCGACCGGAAAACACCTTGAGACTGCTCATCGGTGAAGGGCCTGAAGTGTTAGCTTACAAAGATAATGAACAATGGCGATTAATGCAAGCAATTTGTCAGTTTTCAGATGTTCAATTGACTTTTCGGATTCTTTTGGCTACCTTTAGACGATCACACAATTCCCCTCCATTGGAGTCCGCAATGCACACAGGCACCAGAACTTCAATCCGCTCATGGATCGTTGCCGAATCTTCAGTTCTCTCTCAGATTTTCTGGATCACGACGTTTGCCGTGGCGACCGCGTTTGGCGCGCGCGTGGAAATCCCGCATTATCCGGTCCCCTTCACGCTTCAAACGATGGTCGTGTTGCTTGCCGGTGCATTCCTGGGCGCCCGCAACGGCGCATACAGCCAGATCCTCTACCTGGGTGCCGGATTGATAGGCCTTCCCGTCTTCGCCGGAGGGGCGTTCGGTTTCATGAAACTTGCCGGCCCGACTGGAGGCTATCTCCTGGCCTTTCCGATCGCCGCCGCCGCCGCGGGATATCTGGTCCGGATGCACAAAGGGCTCCCCTGGATCATTCTCTCCCTGGCGGTGGGCCTGCTGCTCATCTTTGTCTCCGGCACAGTTCACCTCTATGCCTTCTATTTGCATGATGCCGCCGCGGCGTTTTCGGCGGGTTTCCTGATGTTCACCTGGTGGGACATGTTGAAGCTGGGTGCTGCAAGCATGATCTATTTTGAGCTGAGTAAACGCTGGCCAAAGCTGGGCTGAATCCCTGTCAGGCAGAAATGGCGAAGCCGGGCTCTTCACCCGGCTTCCTTTTTTTCGGGGGGTGCTACACGGCAAGATAGTCCGACCACCTCTTGAACAACTCCGCAGTCGCCTTCACATCCCCCAGACAGTACTCCGCGATCTCCCTGTACCGCATCTCGTTGAACATCCTGGCCATGTCCAGCCCCGTTATCCCGTTCTCCTTCGGACTCCTGATCCCGAATGACCTGCAGTAAAAATCCAGGGTGAACTTCCTGAAGGCGCCGTAAAAGGTGAACTGTTCCAGCAGGTCGCAGTGCTCGTTCGCACTGAACCGGTACCCCATCAGATTGCGGGTGGGTTTTACGTTGAGCAGGGCGGAGCGAAGCATCAGGAACGGGCAATCGAACCCGCGGCCGTTGAACGTGATGAATTGCTTGTAATGGACGACGCTGTTCCAGAAGTGTTCGAGGATCTCCCTTTCCGTGCAGGGGGTGAGGGTGACCAATCCGTCATCGATGATGGCGGGTGGATCTCCGGGGCCCTGGTAGTACACTTTGCCCTGCCGGGTGTCGGGATTCAGCATGCCGATGGCCAGCACCTGCGCGGTAAGGGGTGTGAGCGCAAGCCGTCCGATCGCATCCTGCCGCTCCTCCTCCGTCTTCGCCGACCTGGTCAGATACTCCTGCTGCGATTCGTCGAATGAGTCGAAAGGAAAAGCGAGCGTTTCAATATCGAAAACCACCCTGCTCATTGCCTTCTTCACCGGATGATGAACCATGGAGTGATGTCAGAACAGCGCTGATGGTGTTCCACGAGTAGCCGCGCCGGGAAAGGTGAGCGGTGAGGCGTTGACGGATCTTCTGCGGGTCGGATTCCTTTCCCGTGGTGCGCGTTCGCCTGAGAAATTTCCGGGCGGTCTCACGGGCGACGGCAACCATATCCACCTGTCCCAGGGTTTCACGCACCGCTTCCTCCACCGTCGAACGATCCACGCCGAGGAAAAGCAGTTTCTGCCGGATCCGTGCTTCGCCCACGGGCCGGATCACCAGGGCGTTGCGGATGTAGGTCCGCGCAAATGCGGCGTCATTGACAAGTTCAGCCCGCTTCAGATCATCCACGACACGCCCGATGTGCGTCTCGCTGTATTCCTTTTCGCGAAGCCGGTCGCGTAATTCGCGTTCCGCCCGCGGGCGCACGGAGAGAAGTCGGAGAGCGGAGTTTCTTGCGGCGAAAAGAGATTCTTCGTCCTGCAGCGTGTTGACGAGGTCCTGCGAGATTTCATCGCCCACGCGGAGGGCGGCGCGAAGAAGCGTTTCCCGGCTTACCCCCGTCAGGAACTCGCCGTCGGCGTAAATGCTCACCCGGTCCGGCCGCTTTTTCTGCCGCTCAATCCTCGTGATCCGCACCGGCGCTCTGCGGGCTATTTCTTCTTTGCTGCCTCTGTCCTGGGGACGGGGGGTGCTGCCGGCCTGACCTCGGGCTTGGAAACGGAGGGCGCCGCCGGCCTGGCGTCGGCCGGAGTATGTTCGCCTTTCGCGGAGGTCCCGCCGGGCATGGGCAATCCCAGCTTGGCGCGGAGTTCACGCTCAACCGCCAGGGCGATTTTCGCGTCGTCCTGAAGGAACTTCTTCACCGCGTCACGCCCCTGGCCGATCCGGTCCTCCTTGTACGAGAACCACGAACCTGATTTGGCAATGATGTTGTGCTCGACGGCGATGTCGATCAGATCCCCCAGCCTGGAGATCCCTTCGTTGTACAGGATGTCAAACTGCGCCTCGCGGAAGGGAGGTGCCACCTTGTTCTTGACCACCTTCGCCCGGGTCCGGTTGCCGATGATGTTCGTGCCATCCTTGATGGCTTCTATGCGGCGGACGTCCAGGCGGACCGACGCGTAGAACTTGAGCGCGTTGCCGCCGGTGGTGGTCTCGGGATTGCCGAACATCACGCCGATCTTCATCCGGAGCTGGTTCGTGAAGATGACCGAGGTTTTTGATTTGCTGATCGCGGAGGTCAGCTTGCGCAAAGCCTGGGACATCAGCCGGGCCTGCACCCCCATGGTCGGATCCCCCATTTCGCCTTCGATTTCAGCCCGCGGCGTAAGAGCGGCCACCGAGTCGATGACGATCACATCCAGAGCCCCGCTCCTGACAAGCGTTTCCACGATTTCAAGCGCCTGCTCGCCGAATTCGGGCTGGGAAAGAAGGAGATTGTTCGTATCGACGCCCAGCTTCTTGGCGTAGTTCATATCCAGTGCGTGCTCGGCGTCCACAAACGCGGCGATGCCCCCCGTCTTCTGCGCTTCTGCAATGATGTGAAGACAGAGGGTCGTTTTGCCCGACGACTCCGGTCCGAAGACTTCAATAACGCGCCCCCGCGGGATGCCGCCTATCCCGAGTGCGGCGTCGAGGGAGATGGACCCGGTGGAAATCACCTCCACCTTCTGGATCGGTCCCTCACCCAACCGCATCACCGAACCCTTGCCATGTTGTTTTTCGATCTGCTCGATCGCGATTTTCAAAGCTGCAGCTTTGGCATCTTTCTCGTCAGCCATTGAGGATCTCCGGAGTTTACTGTAATACTGTTAAAGGCGTCGCTTTCCGATGAATACTGTCAGGGTTCAGGAGAAAGGGACAGTGCCGCTTTTGTCACCGGGGTGTACACCGAACCGCCGGGTTTCAGTTCACTCCTGACCAGTGCCATTTCCCGAACCGAAACCGGGGAACAGTCAAAGGTAACGGTTTCCATTGTGGCAAGCAACTCCCGCAGATGGCGGAGGTTCTTCACCCGCCCGAGCGTGACGTGGGGATGGTAGGCGCGTTGTTCGGGCTTGAAACCAAGCGCTGCCATCCGGGTTTCAACCGTCTGTGCCAGCCGCCGGAGGGTGCCGTCGGGATCCTCCATCCCCGCCCAGATGATCCGCGGTTCTCGTTTGTCGGGGAAACAACCGAGACCGGCATACCTGATCGGGAATGGTGGTGTCAAGGAAGCCACCTGCCCCAGGGCGGCGGTGATATCCGGCAGGATTTCTTCGCGGGTGTCGCCCAGGAATTTCAATGTACAGTGGAGTTTGTCGTCCGGTTCCCACTTAACGCCGGCGTGTGCCCTTGCCAGCCGGTCGCGGACGCCGGCGAGATGCGGCATGATCTCCCGGGGGGTGTCTATCGCTATGAACAGACGTACCATACCGTGTTCCTGGATCTCTGACGCGGTACTGTGCCTCACCTCCCGCGTTGTGCTCAGGCGGTGAGGCACTGTGCCGTCGTGGTGTGGCACAGTGCCATACAGGCGTCAAATGTCCTTCTGCAACAGCTTCCGGCGGACCAGCTCCAGCGCCGCGACGGCCGCCCGCTCGCGAACGATCCCCCTGTTCCCACCGAATTGGAATTTCAGGGCCAGAACCGACCCGGCATCGGCATAGCCTATCCAGACCAGCCCGACCGGTTTCTCTGCAGTGCCGCCCGTGGGGCCCGCAATGCCGGTGACGGAAAGACCGATGTCCACCCCTGCCATCCTCCGCACCCCCGCGGCCATTGCCTCCGCCACTTCGCGGCTCACCGCACCGTGCGCCGCTATCAATGCCCGAGGCACACCGAGCATCTCCTCCTTCGATTCGTTGCTGTATGTCACCGCCCCGCGGTCGACATAGGCCGAGCTGCCACTGATATTGGTGAGCCGCTGCAGAACCGTCCCTCCCGTGCACGATTCCGCCACGGCGATCCGCTGTCCACGCTCTATGAGAAGACGCCCGACAACCTCCTCCAACTCCTCCGTCTCCACTCCGTAAATATGCCGCTCCGCCTTTGCGCGTATCCGTTCCTCCACCTCCCGGATTCGCCGGCCGGCAACCGCCGGATCGGAGTCGAACACCGAAATCCGAAGGCGTACGCCCGCGGGGGAGGGGAGGAACGCCAGTTTCGCCCCCTGCAGCATCTCCTCGATGTTCCCCAGTTGCTGGGCCAGCGCGCTCTCGGGAATGCCGGTTGTGCGCAGCGTTCTGTGCCGGATGACCATCCCCTCAACAAGGGGCGCCAGCATGGGGATGACGGACCGGTCCATCATCTCTTTCATTTCGTAGGGGACACCGGGCAGGACGAAAAACCGCTTCTTCGCGTTGCTGAAAAGCATGCCTGCGGCGGTACCGAGAGGGTTCCACACGACCTCCGCCTTCCGCGGAACCATCGTCTGTTCTTCCGCTGCGGCAGACCACGCGGTGTTCCGGCGTTTCATGAACTCTTCGATGTGCGCCCGCACCCCGGCATTGCTCACCAGATCGGAGTTGAAAAACGTACAGACGCATTTCTTGGTGATGTCGTCGTGGGTCGGGCCCAGACCGCCGGTCACGATGACGACGTCATGCCGCCCCCATGCAGAGGCGAACGCCTCGAGCACCTCCTGCATGTCATCGCCGACAGTGGTCATCCGCTGCACCCGGATACTGATCAGGTTGAGTTGTTCGGCGATATACGCCTGATTCGTATTGATGATCTGCCCGATGAGCAGCTCATCGCCGATGGTGAGAATTTCAGAAGTCATGTTTTCATCCCAGGAACCGTTCCCAGAGCCACCACCCGCCCCACGTGGCGATATTCGCATACACGCCCGCCACCACGTCGTCCAGCATAATGCCCCAGCCGCCGGGGATCCGCTCGAGGGATCTTGCCGGCTGCGGCTTCACGATGTCAAAGAACCGAAATGCCAAAAAGGCGATAATCATGACCGGAACGGTCTTGGGAAGGAACAGGAGCGCGATCCAGATCCCCACGATTTCGTCGATGACGATGATGGACGGGTCCGCGGTTTCATGTCCGCCCGGCTGGAACTTCTGTTTGGCAATCTCTGCCGAACGGGTCAGCCGGTGTCCGACGCTGCTCGCGACCCGCGCCGCGGCGGCAACGCCGGCAAACAACGTCACCAGTATCAGCAGGGAGAGCAGAACAGGATTCTCGAAGCCGGGGATCAGGTACAGGAGAAGACCCACCAGTGTGCCGAATGTTCCCGACATCCAGGGGATGTATCCCGAATAGAAACCGGTGGCGAGGAATGTGGCGAGAAAGGGAGCGCGCCCGTCCGGAGGATCAGGCAGCGGGGCGCTTCCGGAACCGTTCGGAGAGCTCACGGAGGATCTTCCGGTTGTCGAAGAGATAGGCGATGCCGGTGCCGACGGTTGACAGGGTGACGAGCAGCATCATGCCGAAGAGCACCTGCGGGTGCATCAGGCTGTTGATGGTAAACCCCCATTCCTGATAAACGCCCGGCACGCTGCGGGCGACATAGAGAATGAGGATGTAATAGATCACCACGAATTCACCGAAGGTCTTCGCCTGGGCGCCCTTTGATGTGACGATGGGCTGGTCCCGGAGTTCGGCGTAGGAACGGAGACCCGTGATCAGAAAATCACGGAACACGACAATCCAGACCATCCATGCATCGATAAGGTCCAGGCGGACATAGGCGAGCAGGGCGGCGGAGGAGAGGATCTTGTCCGCCAGAGGGTCCAGAAACTTCCCCCATCGGGTGGAGAACCCCATCTTGCGCGCAACCCACCCGTCGTACCAGTCGGTAAGCGCGGCGATGATAAAGACGGCAAGTGAGATCTGTTGATAGAGAGGGGAGTCGGAAAGGAGAAACCCCACAAAGACCGGCGTCAGCACGACGCGCAGGAGCGTGAGCTGGTTCGGAAGGTTGAGCTCGAGCTGAAGCTTGGGCATCGGCCAGGGTGATGTGGATCGACAATAAAAAAGCCATCGTCGGTGTGTGATGGCTTATGGAGCTGGGAAACCGTGTCCGCCGGTCAGGCGGCCTTGACAACGCGGTTCGATTTCAGACAGTTGGTGCAAACGGTCATCCGTTTGTGGCGACCGTTGACGTTGGCGCGCACCTCCTGAAGATTCGGCATCCAGCGGCGGCGCGTCAGGTTGTGCGCATGGCTGATGTTGTTGCCGGTGATCGGTTTCTTACCGCAGATCTCGCAGATTCGTGCCATTCGTTCACCCTTGATTTATAGCGAATAAATGTAGCAATTCCCCCGGGGAAAAGCAAGGAGAAAAAGGCGCGCGCCTTGAAAATCACCAAGCCTTTGCGTACAATACGCGCATGAGAGTTCTTGCCATCGAGACCTCCTGCGATGAAACTTCCGCAGCGGTCATCCGCGACGGGGAGGTCCTTTCGAACGTCATCTCCTCGCAGCTTGTCCACCGGCACTACGGCGGCGTCGTTCCCGAATTGGCCTCACGCGCCCACCAGCGCCTTATCATCCGGGTGGTGGAAGAGGCCCTGAAGACTTCAGGGTGTGACCGCAGTCAGCTGGACGGGATAGCCGCCACGTACGGTCCCGGCCTGGTCGGCGCATTGCTCGTCGGACTCAATTTCGGCAAAGCCATGGCGTACGGCCTCGGGATCCCTTTCGTGGGCGTCAACCACATGGAGGGACACCTCTACTCCAATCTCCTGAGCGAACCAAGGCACGATTTCCCTTTTCTTGCCCTTATTGTATCCGGCGGTCACACCATGCTCGTGCATGTGACAAGGCCGTTCCACCACCGGGTGCTCGGGCAAACGCGCGACGATGCCGCGGGTGAAGCTTTTGACAAGGTCGCAAAAATGCTGGATCTGGGCTACCCCGGAGGTCCACGAATCGATGAGATGGCACGGACAGGTAATCCGGAGGCCATCCGCTTCCCGCGTGCCTACCTCGATCCCCGGGGGTGGGAGTTCAGTTTCAGCGGCGTAAAGACCGCCGTGCTGTACCACCTGCGCAAGCATGGCCGGCCGGAGGACGCATCCGGCCTGGCGGATCTCTGCGCCAGCTTCCAGGAAGCCGTGGTCGAAACACTCGTGGAAAAGACCCGGAACGCCGCACGGCACCTGGGTGTCCGGGATGTCACCATTGCCGGCGGGGTGTCGGCAAATTCACGGCTGCGCCAACGCATGCAGGAGGCCTGCCGGCAGTCCGGACTGCGCCTGTTCTACCCGCCGTTGGAATACTGTATGGACAACGGTGCCATGATCGGTTACGTGGGATGGAGAAAGCTGGAAGAGGGCCTTCGCTCTCCGCTGGAACTCAACGCCGTTGCCGGACTCGAACTGGTCTGACCCATGCCCCCATCCTCCCCCGCCCCCGGCCGGAATCATTGGCGATGGATCCTTCCAGCTCTTCTGGGACTTTCTGCCGTCGCCGGCTTCACGGCGTACCTCGTCTTCTTCGGGTCGAATTCCTTTTCCGGGAGTACGGAAAAGGTCTTCTTTGTGTCGCGGGGACAGTCCTTCCATACCATCGGGGATTCTCTGGAGCGCCAGGGTATCATCCGGAACAGAACGATGTTCGAAATTGTCGCGCGCGTCTACGGGGGCGCCGAACGGATTCAGGTGGGGAAGTATCGCTTGGAAAGCGGAATTTCGAACGCAGACCTCTTTCTCACGCTGCGGAGCGGCCGCGGCAACCAGCTCATCGTCGTGACGATCCCTGAAGGGTACCGGGCGCGGGCGCAGGCGCGCCTCTTTGCACGCTACGTGAACGCTGACACCGCCCGCTTTATGCAGCTGGTACGGGATCCCGCCTTCGCCCGCGAACTGGGCATCGAATCCCCGACGCTCGAAGGATATCTGTTGCCTGATTCCTACGGACTGTACTGGGAACAGGACGAGAAGGACATCCTTCGCCGGCAGGTGTCCCTGTTCAAGATGTTCTTCACGGATACCCTTGCGGCCCGGGCGAAAGAACTCGGCTGGACCGTGCGTCAGGCGGTGACGTTCGCTTCCATTGTTGAAGGGGAGGCGGTGCTGGACGAAGAACGCCCCGTGATTGCGGGGGTGTACCACAACCGCCTGCGGCTGGGTATGCGCCTGGAGGCCGATCCCACGATTCAGTATATCCTGCCGGACGGACCACGCCGTGTTCTGTATGCCGATCTCCGGCTGGACAACCCCTACAACACGTACCGGTACGCGGGTCTCCCTCCCGGGCCGGTGAACAACCCTGGCCGTTCATCGATTCTCGCGTCACTCTACCCGTCGGCGCACGGCTACATCTTCTTTGTGGCAAACGGCAGGGGAGGGCACTGGTTCTCGAAAAACTACACTGAACATCAGCGGTATGTGCGCAAGTACCGGAGAGAACGCGCCCGGCAGTGGGAACAGGCAAAAGGCCCTATACCGGGGTGATCACCGGGATGACATCGGATGATGAAATGGAATATGCCCTCGATATGAAGCATCGAACCCGTCTGAGAAGCGATCCCCCCGTGGGTTGTTGATTTCTTTCTGCCTGTTGTTCTGGGGATGTTGTTGCCCGCCTGTGCCGGACAGATCCTGCCGGGGGGTGGGCCGGTGGACACCGAGCCGCCCCTGATCATCCGCACGTTCCCCGACAGCAATGCCGTCCGGGTGCAGACCTCCAGCGTGGAATTGGAGTTCAGCGAATATGTCGACCGGCGGACGGTCGAAGAATCGATTTTTTTCAGTCCGTACGTCGGCCGGCTGGAATTTGACTGGAGCGGAAAGGAAGTGACGGTCCGGTTTCCTGATGCACTCCGGCGGAACACCACGTACGTTGTGACCGTCGGAACCGATGTGCGGGATATCCGGGCCCAGAACCGGATGGCCCGGGGTTATACCCTCGCCTTCAGCACCGGCGATTCGATCGATCGGGGAGAAATCCGGGGGCGGGTGTTCGGCGAACGCCCGGAGGGCGTGATGATCTTCGCCTACCAGCTGGCGAACATCAACCCTGACACATTGAATCCCGTCTCTGTCCGGCCGGACTATATCATGCAAACAGGGACAGCCGGGGAATTTGTGCTGTCCAACATCACCTTCGGTCCCTACCGGCTGATGGCGGTGCGCGATGAGTACCGCAACCTGGTCTATGACCGTGAAATCGACCAGTACGGCCTCTGGACGGGTGACCTGTCGGTTGATGCCGGCCGGCCGGTGATGGAGAATGTCTGGTTCCGGCTCTCGAAGGAGGATACCACGAAGCCGTTCGTATCAGGCGCAAAGGCGGTGGATCAATTTCATGCGGAAGTGCGTTTCAGCGAGGCGATCGATTCGACTTCGTTTCAACGTGCGGTGTTCGATCTGGCCGACACGCTGACCCTCACGCCGGTACGCCTGGGCGCCGCATACCAGAACATGGGAGACCCGGCGCTGGCCGGTCTGGAGACGCTCGACCCGCTGGACAGCACGGCCACGTACCGCCTGACGGTGCGCGGAGCGGTTGACCGTGCAGGAAACCGACTTGACACTCTCCACGCAACCCAGAGTTTCCCGGGGTCGTCCCTCCCCGATACGGCCCGTCCCATGGTCACTGTGCGCGGGGTGACGGACAGCAGCAGGGGACACGGAACGGACATGCCCTTCGCAATCGTCTTCAGCAAGCCGGTCGGCCTCTCTTCGGCAACCGGGGGCATAGTGATGCGGGACAGTTCCTCCCGTGCTGTGCCGTCGACGCTGATCCCCCGGACCCCTGCCGAGCTTTTCCTTGTGCCGGCACAACCGCTCAAGTCATTTGCATGGTATTCCATTCGAGTAGTTCTGGATTCGGTACGGGACAGCAGGGGGAGGTGTTACAGGGATTCGGTGGTGGTGATTCACCTGCAGTCCCAGGATCATCGGACGACCGGCATGATCCAGGGACGTATTGTGGATCCTGCCGGCGCCGGGGCGGTTGTCCTGATAGTCAACAGTGTCGACCTGACTCCCCCCCGGTCCGTCGTATTCCGGTCTCCTGAACCGGGGGCCTTCTCCATCGAACGGTTGCCTGAAGGAAGATACACCATCCAGAGTTACCGGGATCAGGACCGGGACGGCGTGTTTTCGCCAGGACAGCCCTTTCCATTTATGCCATCGGAACGCTTTGCGGTCTTTCCCGACACCGTAAAGGTCCGGGCTCGCTGGGCGATCGAGGGAGTGACGATTCAGTATCCCGGTGTCCTCCAGAAGCAGAAGTGACAGGGGGCTTCTTACTTCGGAACGATTTCCGGAGGAGTTGCCACGATGGGTTTTTTGGGTGGCTGTTTGTAGATTCGCTGCGGCACCGCCCAGCAATCCGTATGTCCCTGCTCCGAAAGGACCCGGGCAAACCGGTCGGCTTCGAAGCGTGTGGCGAAGTCGCCCGCGCGGATCTTGTACGAAGGCGATTCGTATTCCAGGTAGAACCACTCGCCCGGGACAAGCTGTTCCATCTCCGCTTTCTTTGCCCGCGCCTCATCGATACTCGTCGAGGAAAACACCTGTACACGGTATCCCTGAATCATGTCGAGTGACGCCGGCTCCGCGGGTTCAAGGGGGAGTGTAACAGCGGATGTTTCGGGCGTGGAGAGTATGGGCGCGATGGTTCTTTCGGTTTTCGGGTCGTGGTCCGAGGGTCTGAAGGAAGACTCGAAAGCCCGCACGTCGTCCTCCTTCGAAGGAATCTGCCCGGTCGAAGTCTCGCGGGTGGAACCGCATCCTGCGAGAGAGAGCACCGCAACCCCAAGCAACAATCCGCGCATGGTTATCTCTTCAGTTGAACTACCCAGGAGTCTTTGTAATCCTGCGGGTACCCGGTTTGCATTTTCACCAGGAATTCGTGGGCTGCATCACGGGTCTCAAAAAAACCGATGCGGATCTGGTAGAGTCCGATGCGCGCGGTGTAGTCGTTCAGCACGGGAAGGTGATATCGCTCGCGCGCGAGGTTCTGGGCGACACTGGCGTTTTGCGGATCCTGGAACGCGCCTATCTGGATCATGAAGCGGACGTCGGGGTTTGCCAGACCGGAATCGGCGGCAGCTTCCTGTTCCGATTCGCGTGTGGCGGTAACGGTGTCCGTTTGAGTTTCAAATCGGGGTGGTTGCTGGGGTGGCGCCGGCTCCGGAAGCACGGCGGGAGGGATGCCGGGAGCCTGTTCCTCCTGCCGCGTCTTCTCCGCGGAACCGCATCCCGCCAGAAGCAGGAAACAGATGGCGGTAAAAATCCGGGATGCAATCACGGGCACCTCCGATACACGTTTTCAGTACGGGCGTTCTGGTCCCCCGGTATCGCCCCCCACGATTTTCACACTTGCGCTGGCGCCTATCCGATCGGCACCGCTGGCCACCATGGCGAGCGCGTCTTCACGGCTGCGGACTCCCCCGGATGCTTTCACGCCCATTGCCGTGCCGACCACCCGGCGCATCAGTGCAATGTCGCCTGCGGTTGCGCCTCCTTTGCCGAATCCGGTTGAGGTCTTTACGAAATCCGCGCCGGCTTTCCTGGCCAGCAGGCACGCCTTGACCTTTTCCTCGTCGTTGAGCAACCCGGTCTCCAGGATCACTTTTGTGAGAACCCCCGAGCGCCGGGCAGCGGCCACCACGCCGGCGATATCGTGTTCCACATACCGGTGATCCCCGTTCTTCAGCATGCCCACGTTGATCACCATGTCCACCTCCTGCGCGCCGTCCCTGATGGCCTGCTCCGCCTCGAAGGCTTTTGATGCGGATGATGTCGCGCCCAGCGGGAAACCGACCACCGTACACACGCGGACCGGAGACCCGCGAAGGAGAGTTGCGCAGAGCGGGACGTAACCCGCGTTCACACACACACTTGCGAAACTGTACTTCCGGGCTTCCCTGCAGAGCTGTTCAATCTCTCCGGGGGTCGCCTCCGCTTTGAGCATGGTATGGTCTATCAAACGGGCGAGATCAGGTGCGATGCCGCCTGCCCGCTCAACACCTGCGCCGGAGGTGATCCGCTCGGCGCCGTGATTCACCATACACCGCACACCTTCGGCGTTGTGTACGACACAGAGCCCGTCCGTGCACACGCCGTCTTTGCATGCCCGTGCCGGTGCAACTGTCCGCAGTTTTTCGGCGACAACCTCTCGAACGATGCGGTCGATGGTCTGGCGGTCCATAGAGTCTAATATAGTCGAATGGCTGGAATATGCAAGATGGAACGGACCCGTCAGGGGTCCAGGAAAATCTTCCCCGGAGCAGAATGCCCGGCGGGTCAAACGCATGCTTGACTTCCCGCATCAGGCGCAATTCCACCGGGGAGAGTGCGATGGGCAGATACGGCCGCTGGGTGTAGCCGATCCCATGTTCCGCTGAAACGGTGCCGCCCAGGCTCACCGTCAACCGGAAGATCTCCTGGATGGCGTGTCGCACCCCGGGGGCGTGTTCGCTCACGATTTCAGCATCTCGATGTTCTTCTCCAGCTTCTCAATCGTGTGGGCGAAGGTTTCGAGTTTTTCCCTTTCCTTGTCCACCACATCCTTCGGCGCCCTTTCCACGAAACTCTCATTGCTCAGCTTTCGCTGGACGCCGCTCAACATCGCCGCGACCCGGTCGATTTCTTTCTGCAGGCGCGCTCTCTCGAGGTCGATGTCGATCAACCCCTCCAGGGGGACAAAGAGCTCCACATAGTCCACCACTGCGCTGGCGGAAAGCCTCGGCCGTCCGCCGGCGTCGAGAAAGACGAGCGATTTGACGCGCGCGAGACGCTGGAGGTAACCTTCATACCGGCGGACGCTCCCGGCCGTATGCGCCTGGGCCGGCCGCATGACCAGCGTGATCTCCTTTGACGGCGGAATGCCCATCTCGCTGCGCAGCGTGCGCAGGGTTTCAATGACCTTCTGCACGAAATCCATCTCGGTTTCCACCGCGGTGTCGATCTTCTGCGTATCGGCGGCCATCAGCCGTGAGTGCATGATCGTCTGCAACGGCGCACGGCTTCGCATGTTCTGCCAGAGTTCTTCCGTCACGAAAGGCATCAACGGATGAAGCTGCCGCAGTGCGGCGTCGTACACGTCCAGCGCGCGCGTGACCACGGCCTGCTTGACCTCCTGCTGCTCGCTGCCGTACAGGCGCGATTTCACCATCTCCAGGTACCAGTCGCAGTAGTCATGCCAGAAGAAATCATAGACCGTCTTCGACACTCTGTTGATGTCAAAATCCTGCAGCGCGGCGTTCACCGCGGCGGCGGTGGAATGGAACCGGGAGAGAATCCAGCGATCGGCCAGATCAAGGAATTCCTCGTTGCACCGGTTGGGGTCTGTTCCGGCTCCCGGGGCCTCGCCCACCTGATCGCGGTTCATCAAGAGGAACCGTCCCGCATTCCAGATCTTATTCGCAAAGTTCCGGCCGATTTCGTTCTTTTCGCGCGCGTAGAGAATATCCTGCCCCAGAGGGGCAAGATAGAGAATCGTGAAACGGACGGCATCGGCACCGTACTCCGCGATCAAATCCAGAGGTTCAGGGGAGTTGCCGAGCGACTTGGACATTTTCCGTCCCTTGTCGTCGCGCACGAGGCTGGTAAAGTAGACATCCCGGAAAGGGACGTTGCCCGCCGGGTCCGTCGTTCCCGTAAAAACCGGCCCGAACTTCAAGCCCGCCATGATCATGCGCGCGACCCAGAAGAAGATAATATCGGGCGCGGTGACAAGGGTGTCGGTCGGGTAGAAGTACCGGAGATCGTCCGCCGTCCCGAGCCTCTCCTGCGACGGCCAGTCGAGTACCGAGAAAGGCCAGAGCCAGGAAGAAAACCAGGTATCCAGAACATCCGCGTCCTGCTGGAGATTGGCGCCGCCGCACCGCGGACACGCCGGCGGCGTGACACGGCTCACGATCGGGTCGGGACATCCGGCCGCGCCGTCCGCTCCCTGACAGTACCACACGGGAATCCGGTGCCCCCACCAGAGCTGACGGGAGATACACCAGTCGCGGATGTTCGACATCCAGTGTTGATACACCTTCGTCCAGCGGTCCGGGTAGAACCTGATGGTGCCGTTCTGCACGACCTCCATCGCCGGTTCGGCCAGCGGCTTCATCTTCACAAACCACTGATCCGAGAGGTAGGGTTCGATGACCGTGTCGCAACGGTAGCAGTGCCCGACGCTGTGAACATGTTCCTCGGTTTTGAGCAGCAACCCTTCCTTTTCAAGATCCTCCAGGATCTGCCGGCGGGCGTCATACCGGTCCATCCCGCGGTATTTCCGGGGGACGATCTCGTTGAGCTTGGCCGAGATGTCCAGAACGTTGATCTGTTCGAGGTTGTGCCGCTGTCCGATCCAGTAGTCGTTCGGGTCGTGCGCGGGTGTGACCTTGACCATGCCCGTTCCGAAGGCCGGGTCCACAAAATCATCCGCGATGATGGTGATCTCCCGTTCGGTCAGCGGCAGAAGCGCTTTCCGGCCGATCAGCTGCGTGTACCGCTCGTCTTTCGGATTCACCGCGACTGCGGTATCCCCGAGCATGGTCTCCGGACGGGTTGTGGCCACCACCAGGAATTTCTTTGTGGGCGCCCCCGTGGTTTTCCCGAGAATGGGGTATTTGATATAATAGAGCTTCCCCTTGTGCTCCGTATAGTTCACTTCGTCGTCGCTGATCGCCGTGTGGTCTTTCGGGCACCAGTTGACGATATACTTGCCGCGGTAGATCAACCCCTCTTCGTAAAGCCGGACAAACACCTCACGCACCGCGCAGGAAAGCGTCTCGTCCATCGTGAACCGCTCCCGCTCCCAGTCGCACGACGTCCCGAGCGTCCGCAGCTGTTTGATGATCACGCCCCCGTATTGCCTCCGCCAATCCCAGACCCTTTCGATGAACTTCTCGCGGCCCAGGTCATGCCGCGTTTTCCCTTCTTTTATCAGCGCCCGTTCGACGACGTTCTGGGTGGCAATCCCGGCATGATCCGTGCCCGGTATCCAGCAGGCTTCATATCCCGTCATCCTCTTAAACCGGATGAAGGCATCCTGCAGCGTGTTGTTCAGGATGTGCCCCATGTGGAGCACCCCGGTGACATTCGGCGGGGGAATGACGATGGTGTAGGGCTTCTTGTCGGGGTTGACGCGGGCACGAAAGAGATGGTTCTTCTCCCAGAAGGCGTACCATTTTTCTTCGACGTCTTTGGGGTTGTAGACCTTAGCGAGTGTAGAAGGTTGTAGGGGTTCGGACAAGCACTACTCCAGGGGGTTGTGGCAATCAGCGCATATGGGGGGTGTCAGAGTGGTCAACGGACGTTGAACGTGCGCCCCAAAAGGGCGACATTCCCCATCTTGTCTTCGAGGTGAATGGAGAGCCGGTGGGATCCCCGCTCCAGAGAGGAGTCGGGCACGCAGAAGACCCGCTTATGCTCACCGTCAATTTCCGGGATCGTCATGACGCTGTCAATGTACAGTTTTACCTGCTGATATTCAATTCCGGCCAGGTTGTCCTGAAAACGGAAGGAAATCAACGGGCGCCGGTTCGGGCGCGGATCGATGCTGAGTTTCCTGATAGAGGGTGGTTCTTCATCCCGTTTTGCCGCGAGGTCTCCGAGAAAGTGGCGTACGCGGCCGGTGATCCATGATCCGGTGTCCGGCTGTACCGGCCTGAGAATCGACCAGTCCTTCCCTGTCCGTGTGAAGAGGAGCTCCTTCGACCTCCCGGGCGTTCGCCGGACAGCAACAGTGAATCCTCTGTTGAGGACCGCACGACCGGGTTCGAAACGGTAGATGACGCGTGTTCCGGAGCCTTCCTTCCAGTATCTGACGTAGAGAGGGGAGTAAACCGCGTTCGTCCCGTACTCCACACGCACGTTCCCATCGTCCAGGAGAAAACTCCTGCTGCTGCCGGGGATCAGCGGAAGGATCTCCCAGGATTCGCTCAACACTTCCTCTTTCGATTGCCTGTGGAAGCGCACATTCACCTCACGCGCACCGGCGAAGTCCGGCGAGGGTATGAATGAACCCGCCAGTAACGCCGGAGAAAGGCTTTGCAGCGGGATGGTGCGTGTCGAACGCCCCTCGGTGACCTCGGCCCTGACACCCGACGCGGACCCCGGGTTCTTCACGACCACCCTGACGAAGCCGTCCCCCTGTTCGAGGTGAAGAACAGGTGCATCCGTGACGGCTCCGGGAGGCTTGCCGCCGCCGGCCGGCTTCCGGCGCAGAACGAGGAACGAGCCCTCCAATGTCGAGGCGTTCCCCCGGTAATCCTTGCATACGATGGCGAATGTGTGGGCACCCTCCGTCAGGAAGTCCGTCCGGATGACGCCGCTCCCGATGCTGTCCGGGGAATACATCTCGAGTCCATGGGCAACGTCCACAAACAGTTTCTGATACCGCCTGCTCCGGGATGTCTCTCCCGCGTAGGTAAGTCCGATCGTGTGACCCTCGTCCATCGGCACGCGGTCAAAACGGAGCGACTGGATCTCCCTGCCATCGAGGCTGAGGAGGATCGAATAGATGCCGTGCAGGAACCTGGATCCGTCGGATCGATCGCGCACGTCCACGGCAAGTCCGACCTCCCCCTGCACACGTATCCGGTCCCCGATTGTCCACCGCCCTTTCGTCGCAGGACGCGCGCGTGTTCTCACGGGATCCCAGCTGTTGTTGACGAACGACCCCTGCCCGAGCGGCACAAACGCAACCCCCCTGATCTCGGGGGCTATCGAGTCCTCGATGGAGAGATTGCCGCCCAGCAAAGGGTTAACGGCCCTGCCCTGACCGTCGCGGATTTCGAAATGGAGGTGGGCCGAGCCGGAACCGGTATCGCCGGAATAGGCGATCAGCTCCCCCTGTTGGACGTGTATTTCACCGGACAGGGGGTTGATATCCACGGGGAAACATCCCATCCGGCGTTGTTCCTCCCGGACCCGTCTCTCGAGCCGATCGTTGAAACCGCTCAGATGGGCATAGACGGTGGCGTATCCGTCGTTATGCCGGATGGCCAGAAGTCTGCCGTAGCCGGAGGGGCTGACCAGGATCCGTTCGACATAGCCATCCCGCGCCGCCATGACGGGTTGGCCTGTCCGGTCGCGCGTGCTGATGTCGATGCCCGCATGGAAGTGGGTCTGCCGGTATTCACCGAATGATGATGTGATGGCACGGCGTTCGCCGGTGGGCCAGACATACGAGGAGAAGTCCGTGCGGATCGGATCGTGAGCGTCTATCGAGATCAGCGTCCCCAGCACGACTGCGGCCAGACCAGCGACAGGTGCGATCATTCCCCCGCCCGTCCGACCGTCACGGTGAGTGTTCCGACAGAACCGAGCTCGGCCTCCAGGATGTCACCCGGCATCACCTGTCCGACCCCTTCAGGCGTACCGGTGAAGATCATGTCTCCCGGTTCGAGCGTGAACACCGTGGAGATGTAACTGATCATGTCTTCAACGCGAAAGAGCATGTGGCGGGTATTGGATTGTTGCCGGAGAACGCCGTTCACCTTGAGGGATATGGCCAGGTTGTGCGGATCATGCACCTGCTGCGGTCCCACGAAGGGGGAGAGGGGAGCGGACGTGTCAAACCCTTTTGCGACACTCCAGGGCAATCCCTTCTTCTTTGCTTCAGCCTGCACGTCGCGCAGGGTCATGTCCAGCCCGATCGCATATCCGGCCACATAGGCCATTGCCCGGTCGCGAGGGATCTGCTTCCCTTCCGTCCCGATGAGGACGACCATCTCAACTTCATGGTGCAATTCGTTGGAAAAGGCCGGGAGCAGGATCCTTCCGCCGGGTGCGAGGAGGGATGTGGAGGGTTTGAGAAAGAGGATGGGAGCCGATGGCACCTCCGCCTTCATTTCCTTCGCATGTTCCGCGTAGTTCCGGCCGAGGCAAACGAGTTTGCCCGCCGGCATGGTCCTGGTCGAATCCTTGAACTGAACGAATTTCACTGAACAAGCCTTTGATTGTGGTCACCCAATATAGACAGGCATGGAGAGAATCGCAACCGCCCGGCCCCTTGCTATTCCCGGAATTTGTGGCTACAATGCGCTTGCACTTCCCGATCCACACTCCAGCAGGGCATCGTGGTCACAACCTACGCACAGGCCGGCGTCGATATAGATGCCGGGGACACATTTGTTCGCGACATAAAAAAAGCCGTACGGTCCACGTTTACACGAGGCGTGCTCCGGGATATCGGAGCATTCGGGGCGTTCTATGACGCGCGCTTCAGAGGGTACAGGTCGCCTGTTCTCGTGTCCAGCGTCGACGGCGTCGGCACGAAACTCCTTGTTGCCCGGATGGCCGACAGGCACGACACCGTGGGGCAGGATCTGGTGAATCATTGTGTCAACGATATTCTTGTCTGCGGCGCCCTGCCGCTTTTCTTCCTGGACTACTTTGCCACGGGAAAACTGGATCTCGGTTCGGCCGCCCAGGTGATTCGCGGATTTGCCAGGGCGTGCCGGGAGAACGGCTGTGCCCTGGTGGGCGGTGAAACCGCGGAAATGCCGGGAATGTACAGGGGCAGGGACTACGACCTGGCCGGAATGATCGTGGGCGTGGTGGAGAGAGGGAAGATGCTGGACGGGAGCAGAGTCAGGAAGAAGGATGTCCTGATCGGTTTGCCCTCCAGCGGACTGCATACAAACGGATTTTCTCTTGCGCGTGCCGTGCTTTTTCAGCGTTACGACATTGACACGATGCTGCCGGAACTCGGGACGACGATGGGTGAAGCTCTTCTTGCCGTGCACAGGTCCTATCTCGGACCCGTCAAGCCGCTGCTCGAAAAAGGCCTGCTGCATGCGATGTCGCACATTACGGGCGGGGGGATCGTCGGAAACACGAAGCGTGTGATGCCCCGAGGCCGGACGCCGAAGATCGACTGGCGGGCATGGGAACGGCCCGCGCTTTTCGGATTGATACAGCGGTCGGGAGAAGTGCCGGAAGAGGACATGCGCCGGACGTTCAACCTGGGCGTGGGATTGATACTTGTCGTTTCTCCGAAGGAAGCGGACCGGGTGATGCGATCACTCCGCAAGCGGGGGGAGAGGCCGGTAGTTATCGGGGAGGTGGGGTAGGGACTTCGCGGCGCTCGAGTTCGCGGGTGACCTCCTCAAAAAAGGACTTCCACCGCGCTGCATCGGCGTTGTACCAGCTCGTGGTTTCTTTGTATTCTTCCTGCGAAATACCGGCCCGTTTGAGCACTTCAGCGACGTTCTTTTCCGCGGTTGCAGGATCGGTTCCGGCATTTCTCGAACGCTGGGCCTCCTGGAGAAGATCGCAATAGATGGAAACGAACTTCTTCCGCGACAGTCTCTCGCGGGGCGAATCGCTTTTGTGACAGGAAAAGAGGAAAATGAGGGGTAATATCACCAGAAATGCGCGCATATTGATAGAATAGTTATTTGTTTTGAAGGAATCAACAGGAGCGGATGGCCTCCTTGACTTTAAAGGGCGGAGTAGGTATATTTTTCGTCCATCCCTCCCATTATTAAGAACAATTAATCTCTATGCCTTCTACTTCAGACTTTCGTCCCGGCTTGGTCATCAAATACAACAATGAACTCTGGCAGGTGATCGAGTTCCAGCACGTCAATCCCGGAAACTGGCGGGCTTTTGTCCGGACGAAACTCAAGAATGTCAAGAGCGGAAAAGTGATTGAAAACCGCTTTCGCGCCGGCGAGGCGGTGGAAATCATCCGGATTGAGCGGAAGGAGTTCCAGTTCCTGTACCGGGACGGGAGCGGGTATGTGTTCATGGACAAGGACAACTACGAGCAGTTGACAGTCAGCGAGGAACAAATCGGGGAAGGGGCGCATTTTCTCAAGGACGGCGAATCGGTTGATATACTGTTCAATGGCGTGGATATAACCGGATTTGAGATGCCGATTACCGTGGAGCTCAAGATCACCGGAACTGTTCCGGGGGTTCGCGGGGACAGTGCCAATGCGGGGACCAAGCCGGCGACAGTGGAAACCGGCGCAACGGTGAACGTGCCCTTGTTTCTCAACGAGGGGGACACGATCAAGATCGATACCCGGACCGGGGGCTACATCGAACGAGTCAAGAATTGACCGTCATCAACCGCGGAGACTCAATGGATCTGAACCTTGTGCGGAAGCTTGTGAAGCTTCTCTCTGAGAGTGATGTCGACGAAATTGAGATTGAGGAAGAGGGAAAAAAAGTACGCATCGCAAAGCATCCCAGCCGTTTTGCGATGGCACCGCAGGCTGCACAGTTCGTCCCGGCGCCGGAGGCGCCCCGTCCCGCGGCACCGGCGGCGAGCGCCCCCGTCCCGGCGGCCGAACCGCAGCCGGTACCCGCTCCCTCCGCCAACGTGCATGAAGTCCGCTCGCCGATCGTGGGGACATTCTATCGTGCGCCCGCACCCGATGCCGCTCCATTTGTGCAGGTCGGCTCGGAGGTGCAGGCCGGCAGTGTTCTGTGCATTATCGAAGCCATGAAGCTGATGAACGAGATTGAGTCCGACGCCGCCGGAACGGTCCTGAAGGTGCTTGTGGAAAACGGCCAGCCGGTGGAGTACGATCAGGTCCTGTTTATCCTCCAGAAATAGTCACCTCACCCCGAAGCCAGGGAAGGTTCCGCGTGTTCAAGAAAGTCCTCATCGCCAACCGGGGTGAAATCGCCCTCCGCATCATCCGGGTCTGCAGGCAATTCGACATCAAAACCGTCGCCGTCTATTCGCAGGCTGACCGCGATTCCCTGCATGTGCGTTTTGCCGACGAAGCGGTGTGCATCGGTCCGCCCCCGGGCAAAGAAAGCTACCTCAAGATCCCGCGCATTATTGCCGCGGCGGAAATCACCAACGTGGACGCGATTCATCCGGGCTACGGCTTCCTCGCCGAAAACGCCGGCTTCGCGGAAATCTGCACGACTTCGGGCATCAAATTCATCGGCCCCACGCACGAGATGATCGCCTCGATGGGCGACAAGGCGCTGGCGAAGGAGACGATGAAGAAGGCCGGTGTTCCCGTTGTTCCCGGCAGCGACGGGGTGGTCCCTACGGTCGGAGAAGCGCTGGAAATCGCCAGGGCGATCGGATTCCCGGTCATCATCAAAGCCGTGGCCGGCGGCGGCGGAAGGGGAATGCGCATCGTCCGCGAGGAATCGGAGCTCGAGAACGCCTATAAGACGGCGCAGCATGAGGCCGGGCAGGCGTTCGTCAACCCCGATGTGTATATCGAGAAATTCGTCGAGCAGCCCCACCATATTGAAGTGCAGGTGTTCGGGGACCGGTTCGGGAACGCGATCCACTTCGGCGAGCGCGACTGCTCCGTCCAGCGCCGCCACCAGAAGCTTATCGAAGAATCCCCGTCGCCGTTCGTCGACGACGACCTCCGCAAAAAGATATGCGAAGCCGCCATCAAGGGATGCAAGGCGGTCGGCTATGAGAACGCCGGGACAATTGAATTCCTGGTGGACAAGGACAAGAACTTCTATTTCATGGAGATGAATACGCGGATCCAGGTGGAACACCCGGTCACCGAACAGGTGACCGGGCATGACCTGGTGAAGCTGCAGCTCCAGGTGGCCGCAGGTGGACGGCTCCCGCGGACCAAGATTGTCCAGCGCGGACATTCGATCGAGTGCCGCATCAACGCCGAGGATCCGGTCAACAATTTCCGCCCCAGCCCGGGACGTATCACCGATTTCCACATGCCGGGCGGCTTCGGCGTCCGCGTGGACACACACTGCTACAGCGGCTACCAGGTGCCGCCCTACTACGATTCGCTGATCGCAAAGCTGGTGGTGTACGCCCAGACGCGCGAGGGCGCCGTGAGCAAAATGTCCTCGGCCCTGGAAGAATTCACCATCGAAGGGATCAAAACCACGATCCCCTTCCACCGGCAGGTGATGCGCAACGAGAAGTTCCAGAGCGGGAAATTTGATACGAGTTTTCTTGAAACCTTTCAGTTTGTTCCCGAAGAAGCGTAACACCTCATCGCAAGGAGCATGCCATGCAACTTCCCGAGAATCTGCATTACACGAAGGATCATGAGTGGATCCTGGTCGAAGGCAACATCGGTACGGTGGGTGTCACCGACCACGCCCAGGGTGAGCTGGGGGATGTGGTGTTCGTGGAATTGCCTGCCGCAGGAAAGGGCGTGAAAGCGGGAGAAAGCTTCGGCACGATCGAAGCCGTGAAGGCGGTCTCCGATCTCTACGCACCGGTGTCGGGGACGATCAAGGAGATCAATGCCGACCTGTCGGGTACGCCGGAACTGGTGAACAAGGACCCGTACGGAAAAGGATGGATGGTGAAGGTGACGCTCTCGAATCCCGGCGAGCTGAAGGGACTGATGAACGCGGCGGCATACAAGGCGATGGTGGGTAAGTGAAGGTTTTTTCCAGAGAAGTCAGGGCATTCGCTTCCCGTCATCGATCGGTGCATGTGATCCTGTACCCCGCCATCCTGATGAGGCGGGCGTTCCTCGGTGCCCGGAGACAGCTCCGGGAGTATCGCTACCGGCGAATCCTGCGGAACACCACCGGCCGCAACGTTGTTGTGGACCTTCCGGACTTTCAGGGCAGATTTGTCCTGGATGCCCGGTCCGACCTCTTCCGGATTATCACCGTCCTCGGCGGTTATGAATCAGACCTTGTTCCGCTGGCCAGAACACACATCAGGCCCGGCAGGGATGTGATTGATGTGGGTGCGAATGCGGGATTCTTCTCGGTCCTCGCCTCACAACTGATTGCCGGGGGCGACAGGGTGCTGGCCGTCGAACCGGATCCGTCAGCCCTGGCACTCCTGCGCGAAAATCTCCGGATCAATGCGTGTGAAAAGAACGTGCAGGTTTTCGAGGGTGCCGCCACGGATGCGCCCGGCCACTTCACGCTGAACGTGGTCAAGGGAAAACCGGAGTACTCAAGTCTGGGCGAGCTGGCGTTTTCCCGGTACGGCTTCTCCCCTGCGGATATGACCGCCACCCCGATCGAAGGCGTTCCTCTGGATCAGCTCGTCGGGCGGTTCTCTCTGAATCCCGGTTTCATCAAGATCGACGCCGAAGGTGCAGAATTCCGGGTGTTGCAGGGGGCTCTCCAGACACTGCAAAAGCACAGACCGGTGATTCTGAGCGAACTCTGCGAAGAGCTGCTGCTCAAATCGGGAGCCACTTCCATAAAAGTTGTGGAACTCCTCGAGGCCTCGGGCTATACCGTCCGTGATCCGGATGATTGGGACAGGCCGATTACCTACCCTTTCACCGGGGAGATTCTGGCCATTCCTGCCGTTCCGGGTTCTTCGTAACAGACATCGTCCGGCAATCCGGCTATGACTTTCCGTATTCTTCAACCGGCGGACAGGAGCAGACGAGATTCCTGTCGCCATACGGGTTGTTCACCCGTCCCACCGACGGCCAGAATTTGTTCTTCCGCGTCCACGGCGCCGGATAGGCCGCCTTCTCCCGGCTGTACGGAGCTGACCACCGGTCGCTGATGACCGCTTCGGCTGTGTGCGGGGCATTCTTGAGTACGTTGTTCTGTCTGTCAGCCGTTCCCTCCTCGATCTCGCGAATTTCACTCCGGATACCAATCAGGGCTTCGCAGAACCGGTCGAGCTCCTCCTTCGATTCGCTCTCCGTCGGTTCGATCATCAACGTGCCCGCAACCGGGAAGGAGACGGTCGGTGCATGATACCCGTAATCCATCAATCGCTTTGCCACGTCCTCCGCCTCCACTCCCGCGCTCTCTTTGAATGTGCGCAGGTCGATGATGAACTCGTGTGCCACGCGGCCGTTCGCGCCGGCATAGAGAACCGGATAGTGTCCCTCCAGCCGTTTTGCCATATAGTTGGCGTTCAGGATCGCCATCATCGTGGCGTGCGTAAGTCCTTCCCCTCCCATCATGGCGATATAGGCCCAGGAAATCACCGCTATGCCCGCACTCCCGTACGGGGCGGCGGAAACCGCTCCGATGGCCTTGTCGCCGCCGGTGCAGACAACGGGGTGACCCGGCAGGAACGGAGCGAGGTGTGACGCTACCGCGATGGGTCCCATGCCCGGACCGCCCCCTCCGTGCGGAATGCAGAACGTCTTGTGCAGATTGAGATGGCAGACGTCGGCTCCCAGGTCGCCCGGACGGCAGAGACCGACCTGCGCATTCATGTTCGCGCCATCCATGTACACCTGTCCGCCGTTGGCATGGATGATACTGCAGATCTCTTTGATGGCGGATTCGAAAACGCCATGGGTGGAGGGATAGGTGACCATCAATGCGCCGAGACGGTCCCGGTGCAGCTCTGCCTTTGCCTTCAGGTCCCCGACGTCGATGTTGCCCCGTTCGTCGCATGGTACGACGACCACTTCCATGCCGGCCATTACCGCGCTGGCGGGATTCGTGCCGTGAGCCGACGAAGGAATAAGACAGACATTCCGGTGGGAGGCTCCCCGTGCTTCATGGTAGGCCCGGATGACGAGAAGACCGGCATATTCACCCTGCGCGCCGGCATTCGGCTGGAGGGAAACCGCGGCAAACCCGGTGATCTCCTCAAGCCACCCCGACAGCTGCCGGAGTATTGCGCGGTGACCGGCAGCCTGTTCGGACGGGGCGAACGGATGAATGGCTGCGAGCCGGGGCCAGGTGATGGGGATCATCTCGGCCGTGGCATTCAGCTTCATGGTGCATGAACCGAGGGGGATCATGCTCACATTCAACGCCAGATCCCTGGTTTCAAGCGCGTGTATGTAACGCAGCATCTCGGTTTCGGAATGGTACCGATGAAAGACCGGATGGGTGAGATACGGTGACGTCCGCGCAAGTGGTCCGGAGTATCCTGAAGACATGGCCGCTGCCGCTGTCCGCACCTCATGCGGGCCGCTCCTTCCGCCCGAGAGGATCATGAGCATGGTGCCCAGGTCCTCTTCGGTGATTGTCTCGTCCAGCGTTGCGCCCACGGTGCCGTCGGCGAAATACCGGAAGTTGATCCTCATCGATTCGGCATATTTACGGACTGCCTCTGGCTTGATCCCGTTCAGGCGGAAACGGATCGTATCAAAGTATGACGGGTGGAGGATCGCATGGCCGCACTTCTCCAGAACGGCGGCGAGCGTCCTCGTCAGGTCGTGTACGTGCGTCGCGATGCGCCTGATCCCCTCCGGTCCGTGATACACCGCATACATACCGGAGAGAACGGCGAGGAGCACCTGGGCGGTGCAGATGTTCGAAGTGGCTTTTTCGCGGCGGATGTGCTGTTCGCGTGTCTGAAGCGCCATCCGGAGCGCGGGTCTTCCCTGCGCATCGACAGACATGCCGATGATCCGTCCGGGCATGTGCCGTTTGTGCGTCTCCCGGGCGGCGAGAAAGGCGGCATGCGGGCCGCCAAACCCCATCGGTACACCGAACCGTTGCGCGCTGCCGACGACGGCATCGGCGCCGAATTCGCCGGGAGGGGTCAACAGTGCCAGCGCAAGGAGATCGGCCGCAACGGTGACAGGCACTCCCGCGGCGTGCGCGGCTTCCACGAAGGGGCGGTAATCATACACTGCCCCGTCGCTTGCCGGATACTGAAGCAGTGCACCGAAAACCCCTGTCGTGAACGCTGAATGTCCGGTGATCGCCCACAACCACGGATATACCAAGCGGTTTTGCACGTGTCTGCACCACCGCAATGGTCTGAGGATGGCATTCAGCGGAAACAAAAAATACGCCTCCGGCCGGATGCCCTTTGACGGCGTAAAACATGCTCATCGCTTCAGCCGCCGCCGTGGCTTCATCCAGCAACGACGCGTTGGCAATCTCCATGCCGGTCATGTCGATGATCATCGTCTGGTAGTTGAGCAACGCCTCAAGACGACCCTGGGCGATTTCCGCCTGATAGGGCGTGTATGCCGTGTACCATCCCGGGTTCTCCAGAATGTTCCGCAGAATAACCGGCGGCGTAAAGGTGTTGCAGTACCCCATCCCGATCACCGAACGGTATACCGGGTTCCGCCCGGCAAGCGATGCGGCTTCCTCCAGGAGTTCCTGTTCCGTCCGCGCCGGATCAAGCCGCAAAGGGCCGGTCATCCGGATGGATGAGGGGACCACCGTACCGATGAATTGATCGAGTGACTTGGCACCAACAACGGCGAGCATCTCCTCGATATCGTCTGGTCCGGGGCCGACGTGCCGGCGGATAAAGGGATCATGCGGCTGCAGGTCTATTGGCATAGGGGCTGTTCAGTTCACTTGTGAGTCATAGACGACAGGGGTGTCTTCGGTAGGTCGACGACACTAAAACACTGTAAGATAAGGAGAAGCCCACAAATTAACAATCTGATGTCAAGACAACAAAAGAACAGACAACAAAAGAATGGCGGAAGTTCCATGGAAGAGAAGGCTCTTCTTAAAGTTGGGAAAAGCATCCGTGGAATATCGCCGAATCAGCGAAAGGAAGATTTAAACTCAAGTGGCCCGCGGGCACACTATTTGAGCCATAACCCGGTAACTTTCACCAATGAAGGAGTTCTGAACGTGAAAAAATCCGGCAAGACCTCCGGCAAGAAGCCGTTGCAGGGGAGAGACTTCCTGTCCGTCGATGACTTCTCCGCTTCCGAAATCAAGGGGCTCCTGGCCCTGGCGGCGGACATGAAGGCACACCGGAAACGGTACCGCAACGCGCTCGACGGAAAAATGATGGCCCTCATCTTCGAGAAACCCTCGCTGCGCACGCGCACCACGTTCACCGTCGGCATCAAACAGCTCGGTGGCGATTCGCTCCTGCTGGCGCCCGCGGATATCAACCTCGGCAAACGCGAATCCGTCTACGATGTGGCGAAGAACCTGGAGCGGATGGTGGACGGCATCATGATCCGCACGTTCGGGCATGGCATCTGCGCTGCACTAGCCGAACATGCGTCCGTCCCGGTGATCAACGGTCTCACGGACCTGGAACATCCGTGTCAGGCGATGGCGGACATCCTGACCGTGCTCGAACACCGGAAGAATCTGAAGAAACTGAAACTGACCTATGTGGGAGACGGCAACAACGTCGCGCATTCGCTGATGCTGATCGCCGCGAAACTGGGAACCACGTTCTTCGCCGGCACTCCCGAAGCGTACAAACCCTCGCAGACGATCATGGACCGCTGCCAGGATCTGGCAAAGAAAAGCGGAGCGTCGATCGTGTGGACCGCCGATCCCGCGGAAGCGGTGCGCGATGCCGACATGGTCTATACGGATACATGGGCGAGCATGGGACAGGAAGCCGAGGCCGAAGCACGGAAGAAGGTTTTTCTCCCGTTCCAGGTCAACCGGGAGCTGTTCAGCCATGCCAAACCGGATGCGCTGTTTATGCACTGCCTCCCCGCCCACAGAGGCGAAGAAGTGACCGATGAGGTTATCGATTCGCCGAACTCCGTGGTGTTCCAGGAGGCGGAAAACCGGCTCCATGCCCAGAAGGCAATCATGTTCGAGTTGCTGCGGGACTGATATGTCCAAACTCATCCTCGTCGCGGTGGGAGGAAACGCTCTCATCCGTGCGGGACAGAAGGGGACCGCACAGGAGCAGTTCGAGAACGCCGTCGAAACCGCCCAGGCAATCGTCCGCCTGATCAAGGGCGGTCACCGGGTGGTGCTGACGCACGGGAACGGCCCCCAGGTGGGCGCCATGCTCACGCGCACAGAACTGGCCGCCGCCCATGCCTACCGGCTTCCACTCGATTGCTGTGTGGCGGCGACACAGGGGGAGATAGGCTATGTGCTTCAGTATGCGATGTGGCAGGCGATGCAGCAGGAGGGACTGCAGGTGCCGGTTGTGGCGCTCGTGACGCAGGTCCTCGTCGACAGTCACGATCCGGCATTCCAGCATCCGACCAAACCCGTCGGTCCGTTCTATACCAAGGAGGTCGCCGAACGGTATCGCGACCTCTTCGACTGGGTCATCGTTGAGGATTCATCCCGCGGGTACCGGCGCGTCGTGTCCTCACCGCAACCCAAGGAGATCATCGAACTCGAGGCGATTCGCGCGTGCGTGGACCGCGGCCTGGTGGTGATCGCCGGCGGGGGGGGCGGGATACCGGTGTTCAACGACCATGATCTGTCAAAAGGTGTGGAAGCGGTCATCGACAAGGACGCCACGTCGGCCATTCTCGCGTCACAGCTGAAGGCGGACATGTTTGTCATTGCCACCGAGGTGGAGAAGGTCTGCCTGGACTTCAAGAAACCGACCCAGCGGCAGGTGGATACGCTGACCCTCACGGAATGCAGGCAGTTCCTCGCGGCCGGCCAGTTTCCGCCCGGCAGCATGGGCCCGAAGATTTCGGCGGCAATGCTCTTCCTCGAACGCGGAGGAAAAGAGGCCGTCATCACCAATCACGAACATCTGTTCGACGCTGTTCACGGCCGGGGCGGTACGCGCGTGCTCCACGATGTGGCCGCAGAGACGGCCGCGCCGGCCACAAACGCTGTTCCGTAACAAGGAGTGTACTGTATGGCAAGAACACGAGTGCTGATCATGGGCGCTGCGGGGAGGGATTTCCATAACTTCAACACCGTCTACCGCGGCAACAGGCGGTTTGAAGTTGTCGCCTTTACCGCCACGCAAATCCCCAACATCGACGGACGGAAATACCCCGCGAAGCTCGCGGGGCCGCTCTATCCGAAGGGGATTCCTATTTTTCCGGAATCCGATCTCCCGCATCTGATCCGCAAGCTGGATGTGGACGAGGTGGTGTTCTCCTACTCCGACGTCTCCTTCACCTACGTCATGGAAAAAGCTTCGCTCGTGATGGCATGCGGCGCGGACTTCAAAGTGCTCGGGGCGGAACACACCATGCTGAAATCCCGGAAACCGGTGGTTGCCGTCGTTGCGGTCCGCACCGGCTCAGGAAAAAGCCAGACGTCGCGCAAAGTGTGCGGCTTCCTCCGGAGCCAGGGGCTTCGCGTCGTGGCGGTCCGTCATCCCATGCCCTACGGCGACCTGGTCAAGCAAAAGGTCCAGCGCTACGGATCCATCGAGGATCTGCACAGATTCGACTGCACCGTGGAAGAAATGGAAGAATACGAACCGCATATTGTCGAAGGCACGATCATCTACGCCGGGGTGGACTATGAGGCCATCCTGCGGCAGGCGGAGAAAGAGGCCGACGTGGTGGTGTGGGACGGCGGCAACAATGATATGTCGTTCTACAAACCGGATCTGACCATCACGGTCGTCGATCCTCATCGGCCGGGTCATGAAGCATCCTATTACCCCGGCGCGACAAACGTCCGCCTCGCCGATGTGGTGGTGGTGAACAAAGTGGACTCGGCGCCGAAGGAGGCCGTCGAAACGGTCATCCGGAATGTCCTGGCGGTCAACCCGAAGGCCGTCATTGTCCGGGGTGCCTCGCCGATAACCGTGGACGATCCATCGGTGATCGCCGGAAAACGCGTGCTGGTGATTGAGGACGGTCCCACGCTGACGCACGGGGATATGCAATTCGGGGCCGGCATGATCGCGGCAAAAAATTTCGGTGCTTCCGAGACCATCGACCCGCGTCCCTATGCCGTTCGTTCCATCGCCGATACGTTCAAAAAGTATCCGTCCACCGGCGCACTGCTTCCGGCGATGGGATACGGCAAGAAGCAGCTCAAGGATCTGGAAGAGACCATCAATGCCGTCCCCTGTGACGCGGTGGTGATAGGGACGCCAATCGATCTGCGGCGGATCATCACGATTGCCAAACCGTCGACACGGGTGCAGTATTCGCTGGCGGAAACGACGAAACCGGACCTCTCCGAAATCCTGCACAAACTGGTGAACACAAAGGGCTTTCGTAAGAAGACCGGGAAGTCGTCTGCACGGTGACCGGGCCGGGTCGCCGTGATGCCTCCGGGCGGGGCGGCTGAACGGCTGCCTCCATGTTCCCGGGGACACCGCAGAGGAGTTGCCTCGATGCGTCCGTGCAGGGCGGCCAGGTGGCCGCCCTGCGTTGTTAAAAAGGGGCGAAAGTGGTATATTTTCCAATGACCCACCCCGAACCCGTCCTTATCCTCGACTACGGCTCCCAGTATTCGCAGCTGATCGCGCGCCGCGTGCGCGAACTGGGAGTCTACTCGGTCCTTCATCCGTTCAATATCCCGCTGGCAAAGATCCGCGAGATGCGTCCCCGGGGCATTATCCTCTCGGGCAGTCCATACAGCACATACGAACAGGGGGCCCCGATTTCCTCTCCGGAGATCTTTGACCTCGGCATCCCCGTCCTCGGCATCTGCTACGGACTCCAGCTGATCGGGAGTCAGCTCGGCGGAGAGGTGGACAAAGCCGCCCGGAGGGAATACGGACACGCAGCGCTCACCATGGATGACCGGACGGACCTCTTTGCGGGAGTGCAGCCGGATGGGGCGGCAGGCCTGAACGTCTGGATGAGTCATGGCGACCATCTCACCACGATGCCGCCCGGCTTTGAAGCCATCGGCCACACGGACAACGCGCCGATCTGCGCCATCCGTAATTCCGCACGGAAGATCTACGGCGTCCAGTTCCATCCCGAAGTTGTCCACACCCCCAGAGGGAAAGAGGTGCTGCGCAATTTCCTCTACCGTATCTGCGGCTGTGCGGGAGGCTGGAGTCCCACGTCGTTCATCGAAAGCGCCGTCACGGAGATTCGTGCCCGGGTGGGTGACGGCAGGGTCATCTGCGCCCTCAGCGGCGGAGTGGATTCATCCGTGGCGGCAATCCTCCTCCACCGCGCGATCGGCGACCGGCTCCACTGCATCCATATCAACAACGGCCTGATGCGGAAAGGGGAATCGGAAACCGTGGTGCGCACCTTCCGTGACGCCTACAAGGTCAATCTGGACTATGTGGATGCCTCTGATCGTTTCCTGCAGAAGCTGCGCGGCGTTACCCATCCCGAACGCAAACGCAAGATCATCGGCAGGCTCTTCATCGAGATCTTCGACGAAGAGGCGGCAAAGATCGGGAAGGTGGATTTCCTCGCACAGGGAACCCTCTACCCCGACGTGATTGAATCGACGTCGTTCCGCGGCCCGTCGGTGACGATCAAAACCCATCACAATGTGGGCGGACTCCCCAAACGGATGAATCTGAAACTGATCGAGCCGTTCCGGGAGCTGTTCAAGGACGAGGTGAGGGCCGTCGGGCTCGAACTGGGACTGCCCGAAGAGTTCATCTGGCGCCATCCGTTCCCCGGGCCGGGCCTCGCCGTGCGGGTTCTCGGGCCGATCACCCGGGACCGGCTGGATCTGCTGCGCAGTGCCGACGCCATCTTTGTTGAAGAAATCACAAAAGCCGGCCTCTACCGGAATATCTGGCAGGGTTTCGTTGTTCTATTACCGGTGAAGTCCGTGGGGGTCATGGGAGACGGCCGGACCTACGAGTATACCGTGGCGGTGCGCGCTGTGGCCAGTGTCGACGGGATGACCGCCGACTGGTTCAGGATCCCGCACGACGTGCTCGCGGCGATTTCTTCACGCATTACCAATGAAGTGCGCGGCATCAACCGGGTGGTGTACGATATCAGCTCCAAACCCCCCGCGACCATCGAGTGGGAATAGCGACGTGCGCAAGTATTTCTCCTTTGTCAAGATCGAACATACGCTCTTCTCGCTGCCCCTGGTGTTCTCGGGCATGTTCCTTGCTTCGCGGGGCGCCATGCCCGGACCCGGGACCATCGCCCTGGTTCTGGCGGCGGCCACGGGCGCGCGAACCGTCGCCTTTGCGCTGAACCGGATCATCGACCGGCACATCGACGCGCGGAACCCCCGCACCGCGACGCGCGATCTTCCCAGCGGACGAATGACCATCGGCGAAGCGCTGGGAGTGATGAGCGCCGGCCTCACGCTCTATTTCGGATCGGCATACCTTCTTTCGCCGTTCTGCCTCACCATGTCGCCTATCCCGCTTTTCGTGTTTGCAGTGTACCCGACGATGAAGCGGTATACGCCGCTGGCGCATTTCGGGGTCGGACTGGGGCTGGCGATGGGACCGCTGGGAGGATGGTTCGCGGTGTCGCCCTCTTTCGAAAACCTCTTCACCCCCGGACTCCTGTCGCTCTTCACCCTGCTCTGGGTCGCCGGTTTTGACATTATCTATGCAACGCTGGATGAAGAATTCGACCGGAAAGCCGCGCTGTACTCCTTCCCGTCACGGTTCGGACGCGAACGGGCGCTCCGGTATTCCGGCTATCTCCATCTGGCTGCGTTTGCCGTGCTTGCGCTCCTGTTCGTGCAGTCCGTCCTCTCACTTCTCGCCCTGCCGCTGCTGTTCGCCACGGGCGGACTGCTGTACCTCGAACAGAAGAAAGCAGAAGATGTGGAACTCGCCTTTTTCAAGATCAATGCCGTGGCCGGTTTCGCGGTCTTCGCCATGATTCTCGTCGGAGTGTGGCTATGAAAATTGTCCTCGGCATCACCGGATCCTCCGGCGCGGTCTATGCGCTGGATTTCCTCAAGAAGTGCCCGGATCAGAAATTTCTCATCGTCAGCAAGTGGGGCAAGGTGCTTCTGCGGGACGAACTGCATCTGGGCGAGAAAGATCTTGCGCCGTACGTGACGCGCACGTTTTCCGACGATGACCTCACCGCCCCTCCCGCATCGGGGTCCAACCGGTTCGATGCCTTCGTCATCCTTCCGGCTTCCACATCAACCATCGGCAAGATTGCGTCGGGTCTCGGGGATACCCTGATCACGCGCACCGCGCAGGTCTGCCTGAAGGAAGGATATCCGCTGATCGTGTGCGTGCGGGAGACGCCGCTTTCCACGCTTACCCTCGAACAGTGCGCGCGGCTGTCCGGCTACGGTGCCGTCATCATGCCCATCTCCCCGCCTCTGTATTTCGTGCCGAAGACGGTGGACGAGTATGTCGGCCGGCGTTCACGGACAAAGTTCTGGGCAGGATAGGCGCACGCACCGCACCCGGCTGGCGGGCGGAGGAGTTCTGATGTCGCCCGCCGGATTCAGGACCATCAGCGACTTTGCACGGTTTCTTGAAAAGGTCGGACAGCTGCACCGGGTCCAGGTCGAGGTGGATCCCCGGCTGGAAATCACCGAAATCGCCACCCGCGCGATCAGGGAAGGGAAGCCCGCGCTGCTGTTCGAACATGTCACGGGCTCGCCATACCCCGTGCTCATCAATACCCTGGCGAGCGAACTCCGCTGCGAGCTCGCCCTCCACAAACACCCGCAGCAGCTGGGCGAGGAGTTGATCGCGTTCCTGGGCGATGCGCTGCCCCCAAAACCCTCCTCCGTTTTCACGACATCGCTCGCTTGCCCGACGATTCCTGTCGGCACCCGTGACGGCGCGTTTCCAGCCGGCCTTGCGCAAGAGGTGATTGAACGGCCCGAACCTGGATCGAGCTTCCGGTCCTGACCTGCTGGCCGGAAGACGGCGGACGCTTCTTCACGCTGCCGCAGGTGATCACCTACGATCCCCGCACGGGCAAACGGAACATGGGGATGTACCGGATGCAGGTCTTCGATGCATGCGACAACGGGAATGCACTGGCAGATCCAGAAGGGGGGGGGATTCCACTACTTCCAGGCGGAGAAACTCGGCCAGCCCCTGGAACTTGCCGTTGCGCTCGGCACGGATCCGGCACTGCTCATGGCCACGATCGCCGCGTTGCCGGAGAATATCGATGAAGCGATGTTTGCGGGCTTCCTCCGGGGCAAGCGGACCGAATTCACGCGCGGCAGGTCCATCAGCATCGATGTCCCCGCACACGCGGAGTTCGTGCTGGAAGGAGTCGTCCATCCGGGCGAACGCCGCCTGGAAGGTCCGTTCGGCGACCACTTCGGACACTATTCGCTCGCGGCGGAGTTTCCGGTCTACCATCTGAGCGCGGTGACACACAAAAAGAATCCGGTGTACCCCGCGACGGTCGTGGGCATCCCTCCCATGGAGGACAAGTTCCTCGGCGATGCGACGCAGCAGATCCTCGGTCCGCTGGTGAAACTGATCCATTCGGAGATCACGGACATGTGGGCCTACTACGAAGCGGGTTTCCACAACCTCCTTGTCGTCGCGGTGGATCAGCGGTACGGAAAAGAAGCGATGAAGACCGCCCTCGGCCTGATGGGGATGTCCCAGCTCGCACTCACCAAGTGCCTCATGCTGGTGAGCGAAGGAGTCAACATCCGCAACTTCGATGATGTGATGAAAGAAGTGCGCGACCATTTTGATCCCCATCTGGACTTCGTGATGATTCCCCGCGTACCGCTGGACACGCTCGATTTTACGAGCTACACGATGAACCTCGGCAGCAAGATGATCCTGGATGCCACGCGAAAGACGCGTGCCGGCCGCAAGCGTCCCCCGCAGAGAACGACTCCCGCGGCGCGACGCTGTGCCGGCACTCCGTGAGGTGGACCGGGCCATCGTGGACCTGAACTTTGTGCATGAAGCTCTGCTCCTGGTGAAGGTCAGCGGCGAAGGGGCGCGGGTGATCAGAACACTCGTCGCTCACCCCGCTCTCGACGGTGTGGCCATGATCGCGGCGGTGAGCGAGGATGTCGACATCCACAACCGCGAAAACTACATCTGGGGCCTCTTCACCCGCTTCGATTGCGCGCGCGATATCACCTTCACCCATCAGGAACTGATCGGGATCTGTCCGGTGTACAAAGGAGTCCTCGGCATCGATGCGACCTGGAAGCCCGGATACCCGAAGGCCCTGAAGATGGCCGACGACGTCGTGCGGAAAGTCGATGCCAGGTGGGGAGAGTACTGGAAATGAGAAGGAAGGAGACAGGAAGCATGAACAGACGGATTCCGGGACAGGGCGCTGATTCCCGTCTGGGAAAAGATCCTGCGCGCCGAACGGTTGACGCTGGAGGATGGGCTCACGCTGTACCGGTCGCATGACCTGGTGGGGATCGGCAAGATGGCGCATGCCGTCCAGCAGAACAGGAGCGGCGACGCGGTCTACTTCGTGCTCAACCAGAAAATCGAACACACGAACGTCTGCGTGCTGTCCTGCAAATTCTGTGATTTTGCGGTGCGGAAGGGGGAAGCCGACGCCTACGAAATGACGGCGCAGGAGATCCTCGGCCGCCTGACACCGGAAATCAAAGAAGTGCATATCACCGGCGGCATGCCGGCCGACTGGCCGTGGGAACGCTATCTGGACATCGTGGAGTCGATCCACCGGCACCTCCCGGATGCCGATGTGAAGGCGTTTACCGCGGTGGAGATCGACTTCTTCCACAAGAAGTTCAAGATGTCCATCGAAGAAGTGCTGCGCCAGCTGAAAGCAGCGGGCCTGCGCACGATGCCGGGCGGCGGCGCGGAGATTTTCTCCGAGCGGGTCCGGAAGCAGCTCTTCCCAGCAGAAGATCGGCGCCAGAACCTGGCTGGAAGTGCACAAAACCGCACACCGCCTGGGTATCCCCACCAACAGCACCATGCTCTACGGGCACATCGAAACCCTCGAAGAGCGGCTGATCCATATGATCAAACTGCGTGAAGCGCAGGATGAGACAGGCGGGTTCCTCACCTTCATCCCGCTTGCGTTCCAGCCGGGCGATACCGGCATCAAACCGAAACACCGGTTCACCTCGGCGATCGACGATCTGAAAACCATCGCGATCTCACGGCTGATGCTGGACAACTTCCCGCATATCAAGGCGTACTGGGTCATGCTCACCGAAGAAGTGGCATCGGTGGCGCTGAATTTCGGCGCCGATGACATGGACGGGACGGTCGGCGGCGAGAAAATCGCGCACGATGCCGGCGCGCTGAGCCCGATGGCCCTGAAGAAGGACCAGATCATCCGGATCATCCGGGATGCGGGAAAAATTCCGGTCGAACGGGACGTCTACTACAATCCGCTCCACGTCCATGCGGATCAACGTGATCGGAAAGATCCCCTACCTCAACTCCGTCCCGTTCTACGCCCGGTTTTCCCATCCCGATTTCGCCATCCTTCCGGTCATCCCGCACTGGATGGGGCGTCTCAGCGAACAGGGCGAAATCGATGCCGGCCCTTCTCCCTGATGGACTTCATCGCGCAGGAAGACCATCTCGAACTCATGGGCTACTGCATCGCCAGCCGGGACCAGGTGAAAAGCGTCATGCTCTTCTCGAAAGAAGGGTGGGGTGACCTGGACGGCAAACGCATCGGCATCACCGACGGCACCTCCACATCCGTCCAGCTTCTCAAAGTGCTCCTGCAAAAGAAATACAACGTGCGGGCCCGCTTTGAACGCCTGCACGGCGGCGTGAACGACCTGAGCGGCTTTGATGCCGTCCTGCTGATCGGGGATGAAGCGCTGCAGCGCAACAAGCACGGGCTCCCGGGCTTCGACCTGGTGTACGATCTTGCGCGCGAATGGTACGAGTGGCAGAAACTTCCCTTTGTCTTTGCGGTCTGGGCGATCAAGCGGTCGTTGCCCGCCGGAACAAAAGCCGGCCTGACGAAATCCCTTGCCGCGGCTCTGGAGGCTGCAGAGGAGGATTTTGTGGCTGTCGGTGGTCTCACACGGCCGCCACATCGGCCTGACCGACGCGGAAACACGCGACTTCCTGGCCGGCTTCAATTACCGTCTCGGTGAACGGGAGAAAGAGGCCGTGGAACGATTTGTGGAGTTCGTGAGAGAGCTTGAGAACGTTGGCCTGGGGGAGAAGCCGGCAGGGAGATCCTGAATCGTGAGTGTGGATGCACCGGCGCAGGGGATGCCGGGGCGCCGGGTATGAACACGCGAAGAAGGTGGGCGTGTGAGAACGGGAGAGCGGGAGACGGAAGGACGAAGAGCAATGGAGACGCGTGAAATGCTGAAAGATATTGCGGCAAAGGTCGATCGTGGCGAACGGCTGAACAGGGAAGAGGGGCTCTGGCTGCTCCGCAACGGCGAGCTGCTGGATCTCGCCGAACTCGCCAATGAAGTCCGTTTCAGGAAGAATCCTGAACACCAGGTGACCTTCCTGATCGACACCAACCCGAACTACTCCAATGTCTGCACCGTCGACTGTGTCTTCTGTGCATTCTACCGCCACCCCGGCGAGAAGGGGGAGTACACCTACACCGTCGACGACATGATCCGGAACTTCAAGAACGCGGCGGCCGCCGGCGTGACAACGGTATTGCTGCAGGGAGGTGTCCATCCTGACCTTCCGTTTGAGTACTATCTGGAAATGGTGGAACGGACCATCAGAGGAAGTGCCGGAGATCTATCCGCACTTCTATTCGACCTCGGAAGTGCTGGGCATGGCCCAGGTCTCCGGTCAAACCGTGCCACAGGTGCTGCAACGCCTCTGGGATGCCGGGCTCCGCTCCATTCCGGGCGGCGGAGCGGAGATCCTTTCGGACCGTGTGAAGAAGAAGATCAGCAACAGGAAGGGAACGAGCGCCGACTGGCTTGCCGTGATGCGCGAAGCGCACAGGATCGGCTACAAGACCACGGCGACGATGATGTACGGCCACCTGGAACAGGATGAGGATATCATCGAGCATCTTGAAGTGATCCGCCGGCTGCAGGATGAAGCACACGGCTTCACGGCCTTCATCCCCTGGAGCTTCAAACCCGGCAACACGCCCCTCGAGAAAATCATTCCCTCCTATGCCACGCCGACCCGCTATCTGCAGATGATCGCATTGTCGCGGATCTATCTGGACAATTTCCCCCACATACAGGCCTCCTGGTTTTCCGAGGGGAAGAAGACGGGGCAGATCGCCCTGCACTTCGGGGCGGATGATTTCGGGGGGACGCTGCTGGAGGAGAACGTGCATGCCGCCGCGAATTTCGTGAACACCACCAATACCGGAGAGTGCATCCAGCTGATCCACGAATCCGGTTTTGCCGCCGCCCAGCGGACGACCCTGTACGAAATCCTCCGCGTGCACCGGGTTCCGGCGGAAGCCGCCTAGACGCGTGCGTGTTGAATACCACGGGGGAGTTTTGTAGATTGCCGCCATGGAAACCGCAAGCAAGCTCGACCTCGCCGAACGCCTCAATCCCCGCATTGTAGAACAGGTTCTTGTCGCGTTTCTGCAGGACGAAACGCGGAACGCCGGTTTCGAACGCGCCGTGCTCGGTCTTTCCGGCGGCGTTGATTCCGCAGTCTGTGCCGCCCTGGCCGTTCGCGCCCTCGGGCCGGAAAATGTTCTGGGTGTGATGCTGCCCCACCGGACGAGTTCACCGCAAAGTCTCGCCGATGCGGAACAGGTGGCAGCCGCTCTGAAGATGAAGACCGAGGTGGTGGATATCTCCCCGATGGTCGATCCCTTTCTGGAATCCCGGAAGGTGACCGACCGCGTCCGCGCGGGCAACGTGATGGCCCGCCAGCGCATGATCGTGCTGTATGACCTCTCCCAGCGCGACCGGGCCCTGGTGTTCGGTACTTCCAACAAAACCGAACTGCTGCTCGGGTACGGAACACTCTTCGGCGATATGGCCTGCGCCATCAATCCGCTCGGCGACCTGTACAAAACGCAGGTGTGGCAGCTGGCACGTGCACTCGAACTCCCGCCTCAGGTGATCGAAAAGAAACCCTCCGCCGATCTCTGGGCAGGGCAAACGGATGAAGGGGAGATGGGATTCCGTTACGCCGAGGTGGACCGCCTGCTCTACCTGATGGTCGACGAACGGCGCAACGACCGGGAGCTCAGCGCGGCGGGTTTTGCCGACACCCTTTGTTCAGCAGGTCAAGGGCATGGTCAGACGCAACCAGTTCAAGCGGCGGCCACCGCTCATCGCGAAAGTGTCACACCGGACCGTCAACGTCGATTTCCGGTATGCGCGGGACTGGGGGATATGAGCGAAACGATCCTACCCGGCACCCTCTACATCGTCTCCACACCCATCGGCAATCTCGATGACATCACGCGCCGCGCCGTGTTCATCCTGGGCGGCGTGGATCTGATTGCCGCTGAAGATACGCGCACCACACGCATTCTGCTGGACCACCTCGGCATCCGGAAGCCGCTGGTCAGCTACTTCATGCACAACGAGAAACGCCGTATTCCCGAATTGCTCCAGAAACTGGCGCACGGCCTGTCTGTTGCCGTGGTCACCGATGCCGGCACGCCGGGTATCTCCGATCCGGCGTTTGCCCTGATACGCGCCGCCGTCGGGCAGGATACGCGGGTGATTCCCATACCGGGCGCAAGCGCGATGCTGGCCGGACTCGTGGCAAGCGGACTCCCCACGGATCGTTTCGTGTTCGAAGGGTTTCTCCCTCACAAAAAGGGTCGCAAAACCCGATTGGACTCTTTGCGCACGGAACAGCGCACCATGGTGTTCTATGAAGCCCCGCACCGCATAGAACGCACGCTTGGAGACCTGGCCGCGCATTTCGGTGATCGGAAGGCCGCACTGGCCCGGGAGCTGACGAAGAAGTTCGAGGAGATCCGGCGGGGTACGCTGCCGGAATTGCTGGAAAGCGTGCGCAGCGCACTCCCGAAAGGCGAGATGGTTATCATTGTGGCAGGGAATCAGGCCGAGTTCCTGAATCCGAGGACCCGACCTATGGCGAAGAACCCGACAATACCTGCGCGACTGCGTAATACGGCGCACCCCCTTGTCTACGAGGTGAACACACGCGTGCTCCTGCGTGAGCTCTCCGCCGCCGAAGGGATGGCGCTGACGCTTGCGGACATCCCGGACCGGGTGCTGGACGAATGGGCTGACCTGGAAATCGATGCGGTCTGGTTGATGGGTGTCTGGACCACAGGCGACACCGGCAGGGAAATCGCGCGGTCCATGCCTGCGCTGCTGGATGAATACCGCCATGCACTCCCGGATTTCACGCCGGACGATATCCAGGGCTCACCCTATGCCGTGAAGGACTACCGCGTGGCCCCGGAATTGGGAGGGAACGCGGAACTGCGCAAGCTGCGCGGCCGCCTCGCCCGGAGGGGTATCGGGCTTATTCTCGACTGCGTCTTCAATCATACCGCACGCGATCATGCCTGGGTGGTACGCAGTCCGGAACGGTACATCAACGGAAGAGCCGGGGAAGAGAACGAGCGGCCGGAGTACTTCTTTTCGATGGATACGGCGGCAGGACCCCGTGTGCTGGCATACGGGCGTGATCCCCTGTTTCCGGGGTGGACGGACACCGCCCAGCTGAACATCTTCTCTCCGGCAACGCGTCTGGTTCTCTATGAAACGCTCGAAAGCATCGCCGGCATGTGTGACGGCGTCAGGTGCGATATGGCCATGTTGCTGCTGAACGAGGTGTTCACCCGGACCTGGGGTGAACATGCGAAGGCCGGCGATGATGCGCCTCCTGCCGGGGAGTTCTGGAAAGAAGCGATAGACGGGGTCCATAAGAACCATCCGGATTTCCTTTTCATCGCCGAGGCGTACTGGAACAAAGAATGGGATCTGCAGCAATTCGGATTCCGGTATACCTACGATAAAACCCTGTACGATCGCCTGCTCCGTGAAGGTGCGACCGCGGTGCGCGATCATCTGCGGGCCGAAATGATTTTCCAGTCCCGCTGTCTCCGCTTTCTCGAGAATCACGACGAACAGCGGGTGGCACGCTGCTGCCTTCGGAAGCGTGGCAGTATGCGGCTGCAACGGTGGTGCTGACCCTGCCCGGCGGAGTGTTGTTGCATGAGGGACAGCCCGAAGGCCGCGCGGTGAAACTGCCGGTACAGCTTGTCCGCAGACAGGCGGAAACGGTCAATCCGCGCACCCGCGCCTTCTATACCCAACTCCTTCGGATGGTAAGTCACCCCGTCTTCAGGGAGGGAGAACTGGCAAATCCTCAATCTGCGGCCGAGCTGGCATGACAACCACACCTGGTACAATTTCCTGGTCTTCTGGTGGCAGCACCCGGTTCACGGCGCCCGGCTGGTCGTCGTGAACTACGCGCCGCACACCGGACAGTGTTATGCCGAGCTTCCTCTCGATGCCATTCAGGGGAGTATGCTGGAGTTCCGTGATCTTCTGGGGACCGCGGTCTATGTCCGCGAGCGCGCGATGCTCGAAGCGAAGGGGGTTTATTTCGACCTGCCTTCCTACGGTATTCCACGTATTTGAAGTAACCGAAGCGCGCAAAGCAGACCTCGGCCGCGGGTTGAACCGGGCCGGGGCCTTCGAGGCGACCCCCCTGCCGTCTGGGAGCATCATATCCGCTGTGAGGTACCGGTAAGCCCCGTGCGCTGTGCTCACTGTGCCACTGTGCCACTGAGCCACGTGTGAACCGTCAGGCTGAGCCTGCAATTTCTCTCCATGGGCTTGACAGAGACCTTTTTTTTGCTATATTGTTAGCACTCATCATCATAGAGTGCTAATATTCACGCTGTTTCATAAAGCATTCAAAAACAACAAGTTATAACGTTCAGGAGGCGCTATGAAGATTAAACCGTTGGCCGATCGCGTGGTTATCAAGCCCGCTGCTGCCGAAGAAAAGACGAAGGGCGGCATTATTCTTCCCGATACGGCGAAAGAGAAGCCGGTTGTCGGCGAAGTCATGGCTGTCGGGCCGGGTAAGGTTACCGATGACGGCAAGAAGGTCTTGCTTGAAGTGAAAGTGGGCGACAAGGTGTTGTATGGCAAATACTCCGGTACGGAAGTCACGCTGGACGGGGAAGAGTACCTCATCATGCGTGAAGCGGACATCTTTGCGATCGTGTAACGAACCGACCAAGCAGAACATTATCAGGAGATGAATCACAATGGCAGCAAAGCTGATTAACTACGATGTGGAAGCGCGGTCGGCCCTGAAGCGGGGCGTCGACCAGCTTGCCAACGCGGTCAAGGTTACCCTTGGCCCCAAAGGGCCGTAATGTCGTGATCGACAAGAAATTCGGTGCACCCACCGTCACGAAAGACGGCGTCACCGTGGCGAAGGAAATCGAGCTCGAAAACCCGCTCGAGAACATGGGCGCCCAGATGGTGCGCGAAGTCGCATCCAAGACCTCCGATATCGCGGGCGACGGAACGACGACGGCGACCGTGCTTGCGCAGGCGATCGTGCGCGAAGGCCTGAAGAACGTCGCTGCAGGCGCGAATCCGATGGACCTGAAGCGCGGCATCGACATGGGCGTCACGAGCATCATCGAAGGGCTGCGCGAAATCAGCAAGCCCGTCGACAAGACCAGCAAGAAAGAGATTGCCCAGGTCGGCGCCATCTCGGCAAACAACGACAAGATCATTGGTGACCTGATCGCGGATGCGATGATGAAGGTCGGTACCGACGGCGTCATCACCGTCGAAGAAGCCAAAGGGACGGACACCAACATCGAAGTCGTGGAAGGCATGCAGTTCGATCGCGGATATCTCTCGCCGTACTTCGTCACCGATGCGGAGACGATGGAAGCGGTGATGGAAAACGCGATGATTCTGATCCACGACAAGAAGATCTCGGCCATGAAGGACCTGCTCCCGATTCTGGAGAAGTCCGCGCAGACCGGTTCGCCGCTGCTCGTGATTGCGGAGGATCTGGAAGGCGAAGCGCTTGCAACACTGGTGGTGAACAAGCTGCGCGGCACGCTGCGCGTGGCAGCGGTGAAGGCTCCGGGCTTCGGCGATCGCCGGAAGGCCATGCTGGAAGACGTCGCCATTCTCACGGGCGGTACCGTGATTTCGGAAGAGCAGGGGTACAAGCTCGAGAATGCAACGCTGAGCTATATGGGCCGCGCAAAGAAAGTGGTCATCGACAAAGACAACACCACGATTGTCGAAGGCGCCGGCAAGAAGGAAGACATCAAGAAACGTATCAACGAGATCCGCGCGCAAATCGAGAAGACCACCTCCGACTACGATCGCGAGAAGCTCCAGGAGCGTCTGGCGAAGCTCTCCGGCGGCGTTGCGGTTCTCAAGATTGGTGCCGCCACGGAAGTGGAGATGAAGGAGAAGAAGGCCCGCGTGGAAGACGCGCTGCATGCGACGCGCGCTGCGGTCGAAGAGGGCATCGTCCCCGGCGGCGGGGTTGCGTATCTGCGCGCCACGTCGAAGCTGGATGCGTTGAAGCCGGCCAACGAGGACCAGCAGACGGGCATCGACATCATCCGTCGCGCGATCGAAGAGCCGATCCGGCTGATCGTCGAGAACGCCGGTTACGAAGGCTCCGTTGTGGTGAACAAGGTGAAGGAAGGGAAGGGCGACTATCGGCTTTAACGCCTTCACAGAGAAGTATGAGAACCTCGTGGCGTCCGGCGTCATCGACCCCACAAAGGTTGCCCGTACGGCCCTGGAGAACGCAGCGTCGGTTGCCGCACTTCTTCTGACCACCGAAGCCACCATCGTGGAGAAGCCGAAAGATGAGAAAGCTCCGCCGATGATGCCTCCGGGCGGCGGCGGAATGGGCGACATGTACTAAGTCGCCGCTTCCGGCAGTGTGAAAATCCCCCGTCATGCCCGGCATGGCGGGGGATTTTTTGTGCACTCGTCAGGTTCCGGTTGCTGCTAATTGGACCTGATTTTTCCCTTGACTTTGATCAATCTCCAGGCTATATTGGAACTGAGGAAACGCTGGAAGTTTCCATAGTTCCGTGACCTTTTTTTTGACCGTTTGGAAACTCAAGAAACGATTCGAGTTTCGGGGGCTTGCATGATGGAAGAAACTGACAACACCAAGAACCGGATTCTGGACACCGCCCACCGGAGGTTCTTTGCCGAAGGTTTTTCCCGCGTCTCTATCGACGAGATCGCAGCCGACCTCTCCATGAGCAAGAAGACCTTCTACAAACACTTCTCCGGAAAAGAAGATCTGGTGCGACAGATCATAGAGCGCTTTCTGGGGCATGTCTCGAGCAACATGGCGCGGATCGTTGAGGCTCCCGATCCGTTCCCACAAAAACTGGATAACCTGGCCGGGTTCGTCGGAACCCTGATCGGAGGGATCAGCAAGCCGATGCTGGGGGATCTGCAGAAACATCTGCCCCGGTTGTGGGACCGCATCCAGGCGTTCCGCCGGGAACGCATTACGATAATCTGGACCGGTCTGATCGAGGAGGGAAAACGCAGCGGCGATGTGCGGTCCGATGTGAATACGCGAATCTTCCTCCTTGCCGTCATCGCGGCACTCGACGGCGTCATCAACCCCGCAGTCCTTGTGAACGAGTCCTGCTCCGCCGACGAGGCCCTGCGTGAGATCATCAACATGTTCTTCCAGGGTATTCTCACCGGAGATGCCCTCCGGCAGTACAGACAACTCCATCAGGCGCAATAACAGAGAGGATTTCCCATGCGCGCAGTTCGGTTCACCATGACCATGCTCGGTCTCCTTGTGCTTGCGGCCGGTTGCGGCGGAGACAGCGAACACGTGATCGAGGCCTCCGGCACGATTGAGGGAACAGATGTGAACATCGGCACCGAAGTTGCCGGACGTGTCCGGACGCTGCGCGTCGATGAAGGTGCACGCGTGACCGCCGGTGACACCCTTGCGATCATTGATGACATTGACTACCAGATCCAGCTGCGCCAGGCGGTGGCAAACCTGGAGGCAAGCGCAGCCCAGCTCCGCCTGGCCGAGGAGGGGTGGCGCAAGGAGGAAATTGTGCAGGCGGAAGCGAACTTCAGCACCGCGGACGCGGACTACAAGCGCATGAAGGACCTGCTGGCATCACAGTCGATCACCCAGAAACAGTACGACGACGCCTACACCCGGTATGTGAACGCACAACAGACCTTTGAGAAACTCTCCCGCGGGCTGCGGAAGGATGAGGTGCTGACCTTCCGTGCACGCAGGGACCAGGCGGAAGCGCAGGTGGACCAGCTGCGCAAGAAAGTCCGCGACTGCGCTCTGCTCGCACCCACCGCCGGCACGATCACACTCAAAGCCGTGGAACCGGGTGAGTTCGTCATGGTGGGTGCCAATCTCCTCCGTCTCACCTATCTCGATATCGTCAAGCTGACCATCTATGTCGGCGAAACGGAACTCGGCAACGTCCGGCTCGGACAGAAGGCCGCGGTGACCATCGACATGGAAGGGGGAAAACCCTTTGAGGGAACGGTGGTCTATATTTCCCCCGTGGCCGAATTCACGCCCAAGAACGTGCAGACGAAGGAAGAACGGACCAAGCTTGTGTTTGGTGTGAAGATCGAAGTGCCGAACCCGCAGGGCATCCTCAAACCCGGCATGCCGGCTGATGCCCGGCTCTCAGCGGGCTAGCAAAGCCCCCCACTGATCACGCGACCGTCTTTGGACGGGACCGGTATGGAAGCTGCAATTGACATTCGCAACCTCTCCAGGAATTTCGGCGGGATCGTCGCCGTGGACAGGGTCAGTATGACCATCCGGTCCGGGGAGATGTTCGGCCTCGTGGGGCCGGATGGTGCCGGAAAAACGACGACGATCCGCATGCTGTGCGGGATTCTGACGCCGACGTCCGGCACGGCAATGGTGCTGGGCAACGACGTTGTGAACCGGCCTGACGCCGTGAAGAAAGAAATCGGATACCTCTCCCAGCGGTTCACTCTTTACGGCGATCTCACGATCGATGAGAATATCGAGTTCTTTCGCCGAGATCAACAACGTCTACGACTACAAACCGCGTCGCGAAGAACTGCTTGCCTTCACGCGTCTCGACCTCCTTCCGGAACAGGCTTGCCGAGCGGCTCTCCGGGGGAATGAAGCAAAAACTCGCCCTCGCCTGTACCCTGATCCATACGCCGCGGATCATCTTTCTGGATGAGCCGACCACGGGCGTGGATCCCGTGTCGCGGCGCGATTTCTGGAAGATCCTGCAAAGCCTGTTGAAAAGCGGGATCACGATCGTGATGAGCACCCCCTATCTCGATGAAGCGGAACGGTGTTCGCGGGTGGCCCTGATGAACAGGGGACGTATCATGATTGCCGATACGCCCGCGGGTGTGCAACAAGCCATGAAGGGGGAGGTCATCGAGATCGTGCTGGAGCGTGTGCGGGACGCGTTCATGCTCATCAAGGACTCCTCCCTGGTCCGGGAGGTGCAGGCGTTTGGTGACCGGCTGAACGTGATTGTCGACGATGCCCGGCGTGATTACCCGGCTCTCGCCGCCGCCATGTCTGCGGCCGGCATCCCGGTTGAAAGTCATCGGGTGATCAGTCCGTCACTCGAAAATGTGTTTATCTCGCTTCTCACGCATAACGGATTCCAAGAGGGTGCATTATGAAACAGTTCGTTGCTGCGGCGGCGGTGACCTGGCGCTGCTGCACGCCATGCCGGCTTCCGCGCAGGAGAACAGACCCTCACGCTGCAGGAGGCTGTCGTCCTGGGGAAGCACAACAACAAGGCGCTCCTCGCTTCGGCGGCAAAAGTCGACGCTGCCGTCGCCCGGGCAGGAGAAGCCCGGGCGGCGCTCCTCCCCGCTGTCAGGATGCAGGCCGGCTATACACACCTGAGCGAAGTGGATCCTTTCCAGATCATGCTTCCCATATCCCCGACGCCAATTCAGATTTCGCCGATCATTCTGGACGGTTACAGCTTCAGGGTTGGCGTGCAACAGCCCCTCTTCGCCGGCTTCAGATTGAGCAGCAATGCCCGTGCGGCCGACCTGCTGGCCGAGGCAAGCGCTTCCGACAGGAAAAATGACCAGGCGGATCTGGTCCTGACGATCACCGGCGCCTACTGGACTCTCTATCAGACCGGGCAGACCAAAGCGCTGATGGATGAGAACGTGACGCGTCTGGAAAGCTACAGGAAGGACACCGAAAACCTGTTGAAGTCCGGCCTGGCGACGAACAACGACCGGCTCCGCATCGAGGTGCAGCTCGCAAACGCACGCCTGCAGCAGATCGATGCCGCGAACGACGTCCAGGTGGCCACGGTGCAGCTGAATACCCTTCTCGGCCTCCCGCTGGAGACCAGGACAAGCACGGCTTCACAGCCAGGCGCGGGCGGGGAGCCGGCCTCACCTGCTGCGGCTCCCCCCGGGCAACAGTCCGTTCTGTCTCGCCCGGACCTTCAGGCAATGCAGACACGCGTTGAGGCATCAAGAGAATATGTCACCGCCGCCGGGAGTGGCTGGTGGCCACAGGTGGCCTTTGCGGGCTCCTACTACTATGCGCGTCCCAACCCGCGCTACCAGCCGGCCCTCGATGAATTCAGGGGGACGTGGGATGTCGGCGTGTCGCTGCAATGGGATATCTGGACCTGGATGACTCCGGCCCGGCAGACGGAACAGGCCAGCGCCCAGTTGCGGCAGAATGAACTCGTGTTCGCGCAGATGCGCGACAATGCGGAGGTGGATCTGACGCGCGCACAACTGGCCGTTGACCGGGCACGGAAGAGGATCACCGTGGCGGAGACGGGGGTACAGCAGTCCGAGGAAAATGTGCGGACGCTGCGCGACAAATACCGGAACGGCCTGGCGACGTCCACGGAAATCCTTGACGCCGATCTGGCCATGCTGCAGGCCAAAACCAATCTGATGGCATCGCGGGTGGAGCTGGAAGTGGCTTCCGCCCGGCTGACGAGAGCCCTGGGGATCGTTGAATGAACAGCCCGCACACGCCGGACGCATGCGATTGATGTCCGGCGATCTGACAAAACGCTTCGGCACGTTTACGGCCGTCGATGATATCTCCTTCACCGTGCAGCGTGGCGAGATCTTCGGTTTTCTGGGAGCCAACGGCGCGGGCAAGTCCACCACCATCAGGATGCTGTGTGGATTGCTTCAGCCGACGGCCGGTACCGCCCGGGTCGGCGGGTTCGATATCAACAGCCAGACAGACAGCGTCAAACTGAACATCGGCTATATGTCCCAGCGTTTCTCCCTCTATGATGATCTGACCGTCGAACAGAATATCCGCTTCTACGGCGGTGTGTACGGCTTGCGGGGCAGCCGGCTCGAAAGCCGCATGGCATGGGCCCTGAGCATGGCGGATCTGAAAGGACGCGAGAAGAGCCTGACCCGGACCTTGCCGGGGGGGTGGAAGCAACGTCTTGCCCTCGGCTGTGCAATCCTGCATGAACCGACAATCGTCTTCCTCGACGAACCCACCGGCGGCGTCGACCCCATCTCCCGGAGAAATTTCTGGGAGCTGATCAACCAGCTCTCCGCCGAAGGCATCACCGTGCTGGTCACGACCCATTTCCTGGACGAGGCGGAGTACTGCAACACGATCATTCTCATCAACGCCGGCAAGCTGATTGCGCGCGGAAGTCCGCTCGAACTGAAGACCACACACATCACCAGCCCGATCCTGGAAGTCACGTGCGACAACGTGGTGGAGGCGCTGGAACTGCTCCGGCAACAACCCTGGGTTCTCGAATCCTCGGTGTTCGGAACAAAACTGCATGTGATGGTCGGCGACGAACGGGAGGGACGGAAGGCGGTTGCGGATCTTCTCGCACAGCGCGGAATCAGCGTACAGAATCCGGAGCGTATCGTCCCGTCTCTGGAGGATGTGTTCCTGTATCTGCTGGAACGGGACGCGGCATCGAACGCGAACACCTGAGAATGCCATGATCAAGGCCCTCAAGCCCATTATTGTCAAAGAAATCAGGCAAATCCGCCGTGATCCGACGTCGCTCGGGATGCTGCTGGTGCTGCCGGCGGCGCTGATCATCCTGGTAGGCTATGCCCTGAACTTCGACGTCAAACATGTGTCACTCGTGGTGTTCGATCAGGACAAGACGGCCGCAAGCCGCGAGTACCTCGAGAAGTTCAAGCGTACGGAGTACTTCCGGTACCTCTACGACGTATCCAGCTACAGCGACATTGAGCACCTCTTTCTCAACGGGAAAACAACGATTGCCGTGGTGGTCCCAACGGCGTTTTCCCATGAACTCCTCGCCGGCCGGGATGTGCATGTGCAGATTCTCGTGGACGGCGCGGATGCCAATACGGGAGTGCAGGCGGTGAACAACGCCGCGCGCATGACCACGGACTATTCCGCAAAGCTCGTGACCGATGCACTGATCCGGCGGGGCAGGGCGCAGTATGTGCCGATCGACTTCCGGCCCCGCATCTGGTACAATCCGGATCTGATCTCCAACAAGTTCCTCATCCCGGGACTCATCGGTTTTATCCTCGTCCTGACGGCGGTGGTGTCGACATCCCTCACGGTCGTCCGGGAGAAAGAACGCGGCACAATGGAGCAGATCATGGTGTCCCCCCTGCATCCGCTGCAGGTGGTCCTCGGGAAGACTATCCCGTATTTCTTCATCAGTCTCATTGCCGCCACCGCTATCCTGGTGATCGGCTATCTGCTGTTCGACATAGAGGTGAAAGGAAGCCTGGTGCTGCTGTATGCGGGGATTTGCACGATCATCCTCGGGGCTCTGGGGCAGGGATTGCTCATTTCCACGGTCACCGATTCGCAACAGGTCGCGTTCATGATCTCGGTGTTCAGCTCGCTCCTCCCCTCCTTCCTGCTGTCGGGTTTTGTGTTTCCGGTTGCCAGCATGCCTGTCGTTCTGCAGGTGATTTCCAATGTCGCGGTGAACAAGTTCTTCCTGGTGGTGGTGCGCGGAGTCATGCTCAAGGGGGTGGGGTTCGAGGCTGTCTGGGAGCAATTCCTGTATATGGCGATCTTTGCCGTGGTCACCCTCGGCATCAGCACCAGACGGATGCAAAAACGGAGCCTGTAGTCAGGCGCTACTGACGGACAGTCGACCATGCACAAGAGTCTCCACGTCATTCTGGAAATCATCCGGAAAGAATTCTACCAGATCCGGCAGGACCGGCGCATGCTGGGCGTGTCCATCGCCGCCCCGATTGTGCAGGTGATCCTGCTGGGGTATGCCGCAACGACCGATATCAAGAACACCGATATGGTCGTGTGCGACATGGACAAGACGGCGGAGAGCCGGCGGTTGGTGTCGGCATTCACCAACTCCCGGTACTTCATTCACCGGTACGATGTGGATGTTCCCCGGGACGTCGATACCTATATCGAAAATTCAAAGGCGGCGATCGGGCTGCTCATCCCGGCGGGGTTTTCCCGGAAGCAGCTTGCCCGCGAAACCCCGCAGGTGCAGATCATTGTCGACGGGACGGACGCCAACACATCGAATATCCTGCTCGGCTATGCCTCGCAAATTGTCAGTTCCTATGCGCTGGAGTTGATTGTCTCCTCTGCGACGACACCCGGCGGGCGGCAGACCGGCACGTATCGTGCCCGAACCCCGGGTGTGGTTCAATCCCGATCTGACCAGCACCAACTTCATGGTCCCCGGTGTTGTTGCCCTTGTCCTCATGATTGTGACCATGACGCTGACCTCACTCGGCATTGTGAAGGAGAAGGAGATCGGGACCCTGGAACAGCTGCTGGTGACACCCATCAAGCCGTATCAGCTGATCCTGGGCAAGCTCATACCGTTTGTCATCATCGGCTATGTGGATGTCTCCATCGTGCTGGCCATTGCCCGGTTCTGGTTCAACGTGCCGATGGTGGGGAACGTCGTTCTGCTCTTTGCCCTGAGCGGACTCTTCCTGCTGACCACCCTGGGCCTGGGTCTCTTCATTTCGACGATTGCCAGATCGCAGCAGCAGGCCATGTTGATCGCACAGTTCTTCTTTTTCATGCCCTTCCTCTTCCTGTCAGGATTCACGTTTGCGATCGCCAACATGCCTGTGGTCATCCAGTATGTGACGTACGTGATCCCGCTCCGGTACTTCCTCGAAATCGTCCGCGGCATTTTCCTGAAAGGAACAACCATCGTCGAACTCTGGCCGCAGGCCCTCGCCCTTCTGCTGTTCGGGATCGCCATCCTGACGTTGAGCGTCCTGCGGTTCCGCAAGAAGCTGGAGTAGAAAACGGTCCCGGGGCCTGCCTGAAAAATCGAATGAAGCGCTGGCGGATTGACAGGGAGGACGGCATCGAGTATATTCCGTGTACGCCCGCAGGTCCCGCCGCCTGCTTCCACACCGCTGCCCGACGGGCAAGCGAACCCATGCATAACGTTCCTGAGGAGAACCACTGTGAAAAAGCATCCCCTGGAAGAAATGATGTATCCTCCCTTCTCCGGGTTCCCCCGGGAGGGAATGGCCTTTCTTCAGCGCCTCAAGAAGAACAACAACCGGCCCTGGTTTCAGAAGCATAAGGAGGAATACGAAGAGCTTGTGCGGTTCCCCATGGAGTGTTTGATCGCATCGCTGGGTCCGCTGATGGCCGAAGCGGCACCGGAGTTCGAGTTCCAGCCCCGCCGTTCCATTTTCCGGATCTACCGGGATGTCCGGTTCAGCAAGAACAAAGCCCCCTACAAGACGAACATCGCCGCCAGCTTTGAAGTGCGCGGGAAGAAAAGCCGGACGGAGCGTCCCGGGTTCTATCTGGGCATCGAACCGGGAGAAATCTTCATCGGGGGCGGCGTGTACATGCCCGCCGGAGATCAGCTCAAGGGGATCAGGCAGTCGATCGCGGAGCATCCGGAGGATTTCCTCCAGATCATCGAAGATCCGGCGTTCAAGAAGATGTTCAAGGAAATCATGGGGGAGAGGCTGCAGAAGGCGCCGCAGGGATACCCGAAGGATCACCCGATGATCGAGCATCTGCGGTTGAAGCAGTTCTTCGTCGGCAGGATCATGAAGGATACGGCGTGCCTCCAGCCGCGGTTTGTCACGACTGTCGCACAGGTGTTACGCACCGCGCTGCCCTTTGTCCGGTGGTTACAGCGCGTCGCCTGACGTCTCCCTGAACCCGCAAAAGAGCAGCACGTCCGGTGACGTGATTCCCCCGCTTTTACGCCGAACGCAGAGCAGCCAGGATATCCAGGCGGGCCGCCCTCACGGCGGGCAGAAATCCGCCGGCAACACCCATAATCAGCGCGAAGATCAGCGTCGTCACGACAATCGACGGGGCGAGGGTGAACCCGAATGCCAGTTCGGAGAATGTGCCGAAGTTGGTTGTCGAAATCCTCACGAACGACATCAGGGATGCCAAGCCGAGGCCGACGGCCCCGCCGATCAGCGAGAGCAGGATGGACTCAATCAGGAATGCGCCCAGCACGCTGAAACGATTGAACCCGAGCGCGCGCATGGTGCCGATCTCCACGGTACGGTTCGCCACGGCCGCGTACATGGTGATCATGGCTCCGATCATGGCGCCGATGCTGAAGATAACCGTGACCACAAGCCCCAGAATCCGGATGAAATCGGACATCAGCTTCGACTGCTCCCGGTAGAACTCCCGCTCCCGTTTCACTTCCGCAAAGGATGTCCGCGGATCCTGTTCGATCCGCAGTTTGGCCGCCTCAAACGCGTCGGGTGAAACCAGCCGGAAGATCATGGATGAAAAGATCGGCCGCCCGAACGCCGGCATCATCTGCTCCACATCCCCCCAGATCTCCGAATCAAACGCCGTCCCCTGTCCGTCCATGTACCCCACGATTTTCCAGGACGCGTCGCCGAAGCGAATCTCCTGTCCGATGTCGCAATTCTGGAATTGCCGCGCGATGTTCTTCCCCAGCACGATCTCCTGCGTTCCGTATTGGAACCAGCGCCCGGTCAGCAGTTTCACCTGGGGGCGGAGTTGAAGGGCTTCCGGCGAAATGCCGCGCACGGAGATGTTCCCCATGTCGTTTGAGCCCTTCTTGGACAGGTTGATGATCACATACGTCTCGGTGGAGGCGAACCGCTTGCCGTCCGGCAGCACCGCCACCTCGGGCGAGGTCTTGATGATGTTGGCGGCATCGCGCTCGATCTGGCTGACGAGCTCGGAGTTGGCCGATTTCCGCAGGACCACCGCGTTGTCGTCCGATCCGGTCTCGATCATGGTCTGTTCAAGACCGCGCGCCAGCATCAGCACGGAGGCGAAGACAAACGCCACGAGGGCAATGCCTCCGAGTGTGAGGGCGGTGGTCAGCCGGCGCGCCCAGAGGCTGCGCCAGGTATAGGCGAACGGAATGGTCATGCGCTTACCCTATGGCCCGCAGGCCCTCGGCGATGCTTGTGCGCAGCGTCCGGATGGTGGGAAAGAGGGCTGCGATGACGCCGGCCAGCGCGGCGACAATCGCAGCGAGGAGAATCGTGATGACTTCAACTTTGAACACCGGGAAGAACGTCGGAAACATGCCCGCAAACGCCCCCGCAACGGGAAACGTCAGCACCAGCCCTATCAACCCGCCAATGCCTGCGATGAGCAGGGACTCGCCGCCGATCAGTCCGATGATATGCATCGAGTCGAACCCGATGGTCTTCAGGACCGCGTATTCCTTTGTCCGCTCCCGCGACGCCATCACGATGGTGTTGGCCAGCACCAGGAGAATGATGCCGATGATGATGAAGGAGACCACCTCCAGCGAACGGATGATGGCGCTGGACATCGAGACGAATCCCTGCTGGAATTCCTTCTCGGTCTCGGTCTTCGTTCCGGCGCGCGAGTTCAGGTACATCTGATCCACCGCACGCGCGACAGAGGACATCTCCGCCGGATTCTGGACGCGCAGGATGTACCATCCGATGAACCCCTCGCGGGTCGGCTGGAGTTCCTTGATCCGCTGGTCCAGATAGGTCCAGTGAAAGAACATCTGTGTCTCGTCCGCGCTGGCGTCCTTTCCCCGGTAAATTCCCCGGATGACAAAATCCCATCTCCCGGGGTAGATGTCCCCTTCGATGGTCATCACGTCGCCGATCTTCAATCCGTGTTCCCCGGCGATCTTCTGCCCGACGACACAGGAATTGCGCTCCCGCTTGAACGTCTCCAGCTGCTCCGGCGGCAGGACAAATTCCGGATAGATCTCGAAGTAGGTTTCGGGATCGATCGCCAGACGGGGGAAGAAGTTCTTGAAGTCTGCCGGGTCTTTGTACGACCCCTGGAACCAGTTGGCATAGGAGACCAGACTGACCCCGGGGATGCGGGCGATCTGATCCCGGTACGCGTAGGGCAGGGGAAAGATAAACGATACGGAGTGCCTGGTGATCATCCGGTTGGCGGCCGACGCCTCCACCCCGTAGGACCAGGCGGTGACGATCGTGCGGAGGAAACCGAAGGACATCACGGCAATGGCAATTCCCAGGATCGTCAGAAACGTCCGGAGTTTGTGGCGCAGCGCATTCTTCAGAACGAGTTTCAGAACAAACATGTGGGCCTCCTCAGGTCAGCTCGCCCTTGTCGAGATGCATCACCTTGTGCGCCTTTTCTGCGGCACGGGGATCGTGCGTCACCATGACGACGGTCTTCTTGAATTCCTTGTTAAGGCGGTCCAGCAACGTCATCACCTCCTGCGCCGATACGCGGTCCAGGTCGCCCGTGGGCTCGTCGGCGACGAGCACCGTGGGATCGGTGACAAGTGCGCGGGCGATGGCGACCCGCTGTTCCTGCCCTCCGGATAACTGTTTTGGATAGTGGCGCATCCGGTCTTCAAGGCCCACCAGTGTAAGAGAGGCCTCCACGTGTTCCCGGCGTTCCTTTTTCGAGAGGGAAGTCAGGAGAAGCGGGAGCTCCACATTTTCGAAAGCGGTCAGAACAGGCAGCAGGTTGTAGAACTGGAAGATGAAACCGACGTTATGCGAGCGCCAGCGGGCAAGTCCGGACTCGTTGAGCGTGGCGATGTCGGTGCCGTTGATCACCACCGAGCCCGTGTTGGGACGGTCGATCCCGGCGATGAGATTGAGCAGCGTGGTTTTGCCCGAACCGGACGGCCCCATGAGCGCAAGAAACTCCCCTTCGGGGACATGTATGGTGATATTGGAGAGGACCGGAATTTCCAAGGCATCGCGCCGGTACGATTTCGATACATTCTTTACGTCAATCATGGGAGCTCCTATGTGCGGTGATAGGCTACTTTCCCGCGGGGTTGATCCTTGTACCTGCCGAGATGGAAGGGTCAGCCCGGAGTACCACCTGGTCGCCTGCAGTCAACCCCTCCCGGACGGCGATACGATCGCCGAGTATTTCGCCGAGAGTGACCGGTGTCTCGCTCACAACACCGTTGCGAACGAGCAGGACGACCTTGCGGTCCTGGCGTGTTGCCACTGCGGTCAGCGGGATGGTCAGGACCGGAGAGGAACCGGCTTTGGAAGCTTCGTCTTCTTTCGAGAGGAACATCACTTTTGCGCTCATTTCCGGGAGCACGCGCTCATCCATCGAACGGAACGCTACCTTTGTCAGGACGGTGGCCTTCGCACGATCAGCCGTGGGCACAATCTTGTGCACCACGCCCGGATACCGCTTGTCGGGGTATGCGTCCAGGACGATCTCGCAGGGCTGGCCCGGGTGCACCCGGATGATATTGGACTCCGATACGTCCGCCTCCACCTGGAGGGACTGCATGTCCGCCATGGTGACAACCGCGGCGCGGGAACTGACCGAGGACGCGAAGGGTGCCACAACCTCTCCGACGTCGGCATTCTTGGTGAGAACCGTACCGTTGAAAGGTGCGCGGATCTGCGTGTTTTCGAGTTGAACCTGGGCAGCGGCGACGCCGGCTTCGGCAGCCCGTATGGTTGCCTCCACGCGCTTGAACCGGGATGTCGATGCATCAACCTCCGCCTGTGACGTGAGATTTCTCTCGTGCAGGGACTTCTGCCGGTCCAGCGACAGCTTCGACTCTTCGAAGTCAGCGCGGGCGATGCCGAGATCTGCCTCCGCTTTCCGCAGAGCGGCGCGCATGTCCTGATCTTCCAGGCGTGCGATCACCTCCCCTTTCTTCACGCGGTCTCCCTCTTCCACCCCGAGGTAGACCAGGCGTCCGGTCCCTTTGGATGCGACGGCTGCCTTCACCTGGGCCACGACGTAGCCGCTCGCCGTCAGGACGGCGTTCGATGCGGATGGGGAGGTCATGGTTGCGGTAGCGAGGTCCGCCGTTTTCTCCCCGCCGGATTCCCGGACGAGAAAAAAGTACAGGGCGGCCAGAACTGCCGCGGTCAGGGCCGGAACGATGATCTTCCAGGGGATGGACCGGGATCCGGGCGGCTCGGCTCCCCCGCGCTTGATACGCAGTGCGGACAGGTCCGCGTTTTGGGTTGATGTCGTCATGGTGGTCTCATTGCTAAACGTTCGGGCCGGGGTGAAAGTTTCATTCCCGGCCCGATTTCAAGCGGTTCAGTGGTGGCGCGCCTCAGGCCCCGGCCAGTTCTCAAGAGCCTCATCCCGTGCCCCCCCTTGCGCGATCGCGACTACTCGGCAGTCACGGGCATCAGCGACTTGCGGTAGGCCCACTCCACGTACGGAAGCTCGAGAATGATCCGCTGCTCCACGGGACGCGGTGGCTTTTTCAGCGTCCCAAACTGGAGTCCTTCCCCCTTCACCTCCTTCTTGGGCGTCGGTTTGGGGGCTGTGGGAGAATTCCATACCCGCTCTCCCGCATCGCGGGTGATGATCAGCGTTCTGCCGTCATCCTTGCCTTCCGTCGGCGGGTATGAATAGATGCTGTACATTCCCGACCAGAGACCAAAGGCGAACCATGCGATCGCGAGAATCAGCAGCAGCAGGGCGAGAATCAGAACAACTCTCAGGAATTTCAGCATACGTGCCTCACTCCGGCTTTGCGCGCATTGTGTCAACGACCATATAGGCGAAGAGACCCAGGAAGGCGATCAGCCCGACGACTTCTGCCGGTGCGCTTGCGGGCCACCAGGTATTGATCACCCAGTCAAATTCCCAGAAGCGGAGAAACGCGTTCAGCACGCCGAACAGGGATCCGCCTGCGATGAACCCCGAGGCGATCAGCGTGCCCCGGGAGAATCGCGCCGCGTTCAGTTTTTCATCTGTCGAGCGGGATGTCACCCACCATGCGACCAGCCCGCCGGCGAGCAGGGGTGTGTTCAGTTCCTGCGGAATGTACATGCCGAGGGCGAATGCCAGCGGGGGAATCTTGATCATGATAAGAATCAGGGCGATCGCCGCCCCGACGAGGTAAAGAATCCAGGGGGCGGGGGTGTTCGACATCAGCGGTTGAATCACGGCCGCCATCGCGTTTGCCTGGGGTGCGGTGAGCGCGTTCTCCCCTTTGAATCCGTATGTCTCGTTGAGCACAAGGATAACGCCCCCTACCGTGGCTGCGGAGATCAGCACGCCGAGGAACTTCCACGTTTCCTGTTTCTTCGGCGTTGTGCCGATCCAGTAGCCGACCTTGAGGTCGGTGATGAACCCGCCTGCGACGGACAGGGCCGTGCACACCACGCCGCCGATAATCAGCGCGCTGACCATGCCGGATGTGCCCGTGAGACCCACCTGGACAAGAACAAAGGAGGAGAGGATCAGGGTCATCAGCGTCATACCCGACACCGGATTGGTGCCCACGATGGCGATGGCATTGGCAGAGACGGTGGTAAACAGGAAGGCGATCACCAGCACGATGGCCAGCCCGACCAGCGCATGTGTGACGTTGAAGACCACGCCCGCGTAGAAGAAGGCGAAGAGCACGAGCGCCGTCAGGAGTATCAGCAGCACAATGAAAAGCATTTTCAGATCCGTTTGCGTGCGGGGCGCCGCTTCCGTGTGCTCATCCGTGTGGTGGAAGATTTCACGGTAGGCAAGGGTGAAGGCGCCCCCGATGATTCTGGAGGAACGGATAATGCCGATGATGCCGGCCATGGCGATGCCCCCGATGCCGATCTGGCGCACGTAGTTCCGGAAAATCTCCTCGGCCGTCATGTCGGCGATCAGCTTCGTCGCGGTCCCGCCGAGAGGAATGGTGAGCGCGCTGCCGACGTTGTGCACGAGGGGGACAAGGACAAACCAGGAAAGAAACGAACCGGCGGCGATGATCGCAGAATATTTCAAGCCCACAATGTAGCCGAGTCCGAAGATCATCGATGACACGTTGAACTTGAACACAATCTTCAGCTGGTCTGCAAGGACCTGTCCGGCATGGACCATGCGGGAGGAGATCACCTCGGCCCAGAGGCCGAACGCGCTGAACACAAAATCGAACAGGCCGCCGACGAGTCCGCTCACGACCAGAACCATGGCCTGCGATCCCCCCTTTTCACCGGCAACCAGTATCTCCGTTGTCGCGGTCGCTTCGGGGAACGGGAACTTCCCGTGCATATCCTTGACGAAGAATTTGCGGAAGGGGATAAGGAAGAGGATCCCGAGGAAACCGCCCAGGGCCGAAGCCATGAACAGCTGGTAGAAACTGACCGGGAGGTCCAGAATGTACAGAGCGGGGATCGTGAAGATCGCCCCGGCGACGATGACACCGGAGGCTGACCCGATGGATTGAATGATGACGTTCTGTCCGAGGGCGTCGTTCTTCTTCAGCAGCGTTGAAAACCCGACGGCGAGAATCGCGATGGGAATAGCGGCTTCGAACACCTGTCCGATTTTGAGGCCGGAGTAGGCTGCCGCGGCGGAAAAGAGGACGGCCATCAGCAGTCCGAGCGACACGGAATACGGCGTGACCTCGGCGGGCTGGGATCCGGGGGGAAGGATGGGACGGTATTCGGCCCCCGGCGGCAGCTCTTTGTATGCGTTTTCGGGAAGGCCTTTGCCCGTTGTTCCGTGTTGTTCCATCTACGGTCTCCTGTGCTGGGGTTGAAGCGACATGGTGGTGGACTCTTCAGGCTTTCTGCGCCCATATTTGCGCAAGCTGGACGACGGTTTCAACCGATTTTTCCATCCCCCACACGGAGAGCCACTCGGTCGGTCCGTGGTAATTCTGCCCCCCCGTGAAAATGTTCGGTGTCGGAAGTCCCTTTTCGGTGAGGCGCGACCCGTCTGTCCCTCCCCGGATGGGAACCCATACCGGCTCCATGCCCGCCCGCTTCGTGGCTTCCCAGAGGCAGTCCAGCACACGGGGATCCTTGACGAGGCCATCGCGCATATTCCGGTACGATTCCCGGATTTCCAGTTCAATGCGCGCCTTGGGGTGAAGAGGCTGAACTTCCGCGATGATCCGGCGAAGGATTTCTTCCTGCACCTTCAACCCGGATGTCTCGAAATCCCGGAGGAGGATTTTGAGAACGGCCTTTGCCTCTTCACCTTCGAGCTGGTGCGGATGGATGTACGGCTCATACCCTTCGGTTGTCTCGGGCGCCATGTCCTTCGGCATCCGGACGATCACGTCGGCGATGGCGCGGAGGGCGTTCACCATGATCCCCTTTGCCGAGCCGGGGTGAATGTTGCGGCCGTGGACGGTGATAATCGCCGAGTTGGCGCTGAACGTCTCTTTGTTCAGTTCTCCCGGGGTGTCGCCGTCGACGGTGTACGCGGCATAGGCGCCGAACTTCCGGATGTCGAAGAACTTCGTGCCGTTACCCACCTCTTCGTCGGGGGTGAAGCCGATGCGGATATCGCCGTGAAGCAGGTCCGGGTTATTTACCAGTGTCTGGACGGCCGTCATGATGATTGCAAGACCGGCTTTGTCGTCGGCCCCGAGAAGTGTCGTGCCGTCCGACGTGACGATGGTCTTGCCGATGTTGTGCATGAGTTCCGGGTTTTCCGACGCCCGGATGACGACGGAAGTGTCGCCGGGAAGGACCAGATCGCCCCCCGTGTAGGTGAAGACCTGCGGTTTGACGTTCGCCCCGCTGGCAGAAGGGGAGGTGTCCACATGGGCGATGAATCCGATGGTCGGCACCTTCCCCCGACCGGGATGACCCTGGGGCAGGGTGGATGGGACGGTCGCGGTGACGTAGCCGTACTGGTCGATTGCCGTATCGTGGAGTCCGCATGCGAGCAGCTCATCCACCAGCATGTTGAGAAGGTCGAACTGCTTCTGCGTGCTGGGGTAGGATTCGGCGTCATCGCGTGACTGGGTGTCCACTTTTGCGTATCGGACAAAGCGATCAAGCGCGGTCTCGTTCATGGAGCGTCCTCGGATGCGTGAGTGAAAGGGGAAGGAGAGCAGTCCCTCATCAGTGCGGAGACATGCCGGGCGATGGCGGGAGACGCGGTGAGCCCGGGTGATTCTATGCCCACCAGGTTGATCAGTCCGGGAAGACCGCGGGCGGTCTCGTGGGTGATCACGAAGTCGCGGGCCGGATCTCCCTTGGCCTGTGTTTTCGGGCGTATGCCGCTCATATCCGGTGTCAGGTCCTCGTCTTTGACGGCCGGAAGGATTCGCCGGACCGAGGCGGCAAAGGCGGCGCGTTTTGCAGGGTCGACCGAGTAATCCTGCTTCCGGTCGGGCAAATATTCCACGTCCGGTCCGAATTTCAACCGTCCGCCAAGATCCATCAGCGCATGCACGCCGAGGGAGTGCTTTGTCGGGACGGGATACACCAGCCGGGCGACCACTTTGCTCATGCTGCCGGGCAGGGCGAAGTAGGAGCCTTTGCAGTAGTGGATCCTGTAGCCTGCGGCATCCACGTTGATGCCGGCAAGCCCGGCGATCGTGTCGGCTTCCAGACCCGCGGCGTTGATCACCCATTCCGAAGTAAACGAGGATCGCTGACCGCCTTCGTCGATCGTGACGGCGAACCCGTCGGTGGTACGTTCCAGCCCGACGACCGTGCAGTGCGTCTGGATTTCGGCATTATGCTGTTTTGCACTGTGCGCGAAGAAATCCATCAACCCATGCGCGCTGATGATTCCGGTGGTGGGGGAGAGAAGGCCGCCGACGGTCGTGATGTTCGGTTCGAGGGCCAGGACCCCGGCCGCGGTCAACCGGGTGAGGGATACGCCGTTTGCCGCTGCCTGGGCGTCCAGCCGGTCCAATTCCGGCTCTTCTTCCCGGCAGGTTGCGGTGATGACTTTGGTGATGCGACGGTGTGGAATGTCATGCCGGGCGCAGAGCGCATACAGCATCTCGCGCCCCTCGACACACAGGCGCGCCTTCAGCGACCCGGTGGCGTAGTAGATGCCCGCATGGATGACTTCGCTGTTGCGGGCGGACGTCTCCTGTCCGTATTTCGGATTGCGTTCCAGGAGAAACAGCGGGCTGTGGTCCGGTGCGAGTTCGGCGGCGATGGCGAGGCCGACGACTCCACCGCCAATGACGGTGACGGCGACATCAGGCATGGGTGGAAGGGCCCTCGTTCATGATGGGGGTCGGCTGTTCATAGACGATCCAGCGGTCGTCCCGCGGAATTTCACCGCTGCGAAAGAACTCTTCCGACGTCCGCTTCCGGGAGTTCACCAGGACACGAAGGTCTTCGCAGTAGCCGAACAGGGGGATGTCATTGCGGGAGTCGCTGGCAACCAGCACCGGCGGCCGGGGCTGATGCATCCGCAGCGCGTGGATCTTGTTCTCCCGGATGGGGATGGGAAGAACGGGCATTCCGGTCAGGAGTCCGTCCCGCTCTTCCAGGTCAATCCCGATGACGCGTTCCGGCGGGATCCGGAGTCCGGCAAACACCGGCTCAACGCTCCACTTGCTGCTTCCGGAGACCGCCCAGATGTCGAAACCGTTGTTCCTGAGCAGCTCCAGCAGGTCAACAGCCTCCCGAAGATACCGGACGCCGCGTTTGGAATTCCGGCCGCCCAGCGGCCGCTCGCAAAACGGTGTGGAAAGCTCCTCCAGAAATGTCGCCTCGGCGAGAGCGCGGACTTCGGTCCGTGTGAACCCGGCATAGAGCCGGACGATATCCGCGCAGGCTTTGGCCACCTGTCCGCTTTCGATCTGATTCACATACCAGTCCAGCAGCATTCGTGCAAAGGGTTCAAAGGCGGGGTCACGCCGCCGCTCCGCGTCCGGCAGCGGGGAAAGCCGTTCGTAGGCCTTCCCCAGCTCCTTGTGGCGCGGATGGTCGGGCCAGAGAGACGCCGGATTGAGCCGGAAGTGAAATCGTTCGATCTGGTGGTAGAACATTGCCTCACCGATGTCTCCTTTGATAACGGTGCCATCGCAGTCGAAGACAGCGACGGCTTCCGTCGATCCGTTCCGCGCATGTTTGCGCAGGAATTCATCGATGCGTGTTCGGACATCTATGGACATGATATGCCGGCAGGAAAGGTGCTCATAATCCTTCAAGATACGAACCCCGCGCCGGAAGAGCAAGGCATTGCAACTGTGCAGGCAATGTACTATATTTTATCCTTACGTTTCGGTCCCGGCAAGTCCGTCCCTCGCGCAGCAGGACGGATTTTCTGTATTATAGAGCGGGTTATGGAAAATATTCGGAATTTCTGCATTATTGCCCACATTGACCATGGCAAGTCCACGATTGCGGACAGGCTGCTGGAGCTCACGGGAACGATCACGCCGAGGGAGATGAAGTTCAATCAGGTGCTGGACGATATGGAGCTGGAGCAGGAACGCGGCATCACGATAAAGCTCCATGCGGTCCAGATGCACTATCGTGCGCAGGACAACCAGACGTACACGCTGAATCTCATCGATACTCCCGGACACGTCGACTTCTCCTACGAAGTCTCCCGCTCCCTGGCTGCCTGCGAAGGCGCCATCCTTGTTGTCGATGCATCCCAGGGGGTGGAAGCACAGACGATAAGCAACCTCTACCTGGCCATTGATGCCGGTCTGGAGATAATTCCCGTCATCAACAAGATCGATCTTCCCAGCGCAATGATCGATACCGTGAAGCATCAGATCCGGGATCTCATCGGGTGCAAGGACGAAGACATCCTGATGGCGAGTGCGAAGGCGGATATCGGGATGAAGGAAATACTGGAAGCGGTGGTGCACCGTATTTCCCCGCCGAAAGGTGACGACACCAAGCCGCTGCGGGCACTGATTTTTGACTCGGTCTTTGACACCTACCGGGGATCCATCGTCTACCTCCGGGTCTTCGACGGCACCCTGACCGAGGGTGACAAGGTGATGTTCTTTCATCATGACAGGGTGTTTGAAGCGGAGGAAGTCGGTGTCCTGGAGATGAAGCGCAACCGGACGCGATCGGTGTCGGCCGGCAACGTCGGATATCTTATCGCCGGTGTCAAGGATGTGCATGACACCAAAGTGGGGGACACGGTCACCCTCGCCAGGAACCCGGCCTCGGCACCGTGGCCGGGATACAAAGACGTCAAACCGATGGTGTTCAGCGGCATGTATCCGACCAACGCCGAGGATTTTGAGGATCTCCGGGCCTCCATTGAAAAACTGCAGCTGAATGATTCCTCGCTGATCTATGAACCCGAAACATCCACCGCCCTCGGTTTTGGATTCCGGTGCGGATTCCTCGGGCTGCTGCACATGGAGATCGTGCAGGAGCGTCTCGAGCGCGAGTACAACCAGAGCATCATCAACACCGTGCCGAATGTCGAGTACCGGGTGACCACAACTTCCGGAAGCGTGGTGCTCGTGGACAACCCCTCGTTCATGCCTCCGCTCGGGCAGATTGAAAAGGTGGAGGAGCCGTTCATCCGTGCGCAGATTATCGTGCCGACGGAATACGTCGGGAACATCATGAAATTGTGCATGGACCGGCGGGGAGTGTACAAGAACACGACGTATCTCGACCCGACACGCGTGGATATCCATTATGAGATGCCTCTGTCGGAAATCATTTTCGACTTTTACGACAAGCTGAAGTCGACAAGCAGGGGTTATGCGTCCTTCGACTACGAGTTTCTGGAGTTTCGCGAATCGGATCTGGTGAAGCTCGAGCTCTTGTTGAACGGGGAGGCGGTGGATGCGTTCTCCACCATTGTCCATCGCGACAAGGCTCATGAATGGGGAAAGAAGCTCTGCGTGAAACTGCGCAAACTGATTCCGCGTCAGATGTTCGAGGTGGCCATCCAGGCGGCGATCGGGTCGAAAATCGTCGCCCGCGAGACGATTTCCGCTATGCGGAAAAATGTGCTGGCCAAATGCTACGGCGGCGACATCAGCCGGAAGCGCAAACTCCTCGAGAAACAAAAAGAGGGGAAAAAGCGTATGAAACAGGTGGGTCGGGTGGAGATCCCGCAGGAAGCATTTCTGGCAGTTCTATCAATGGAGGATGAATAGTCCGTCATGGCAAAATCCACGCCCGTCGCCGGAAAGGCGGCAGATGTCAAAAAGGAGCCCGTCAAGGATTTTTTCAAAGATGTCCTCTTCGTGCTCGTTGCGTTCTTTTTCCTCAACAGTTTTGTGCTCGCTTCGTTTGAGGTGCCCACCGGCTCCATGGAAAACGAGATCATGGCCGGGGATTTCCTTTTCGTGAACAAGTTTCTGTACGGGGGGACGACCCCGCGCACGATTCCGTTCACCAACGTCCGGCTCCCCTGGTTTCGCGTGCCTGCCTTCCGCAATGTGGAACGGGGCGATGTTATTGTCTTCGAGTTTCCCGGTCAGCGCGAGGAGGTCCGCTCACCCGAGTTCATGTTCTATCTGAAACGGGCGGTGGCGCTCCACGGGGATACCGTCCAGATCATCAATCGTGCGCTGTACGTGAACGGCAGGCCCTCGCCGATTCCGCGCAATATGAAGTTCAATACCTTCCATGTCAAGCCGCAGGGCTATGCCGATGACCGGATTTTTCCCAAAGGCGCACCCTTCAATGAGGACAACTGGGGGCCGGTGGCCGTGCCGCGGAAGGGAGACGTGATCCCGCTTTCGGCGGCGAACTTCGAACGCTGGAATGTGTTCATCGGACGTGAAGGCCACACGGCGGTGCTGGACGGGCAGGCCCGTGTGCTCGTTGACGGCGCTCCGGTGAGTCAGTATACCGTGGAGCGGAACTACATCTTCGGCATGGGCGACAATCGTGACAACAGCCTGGACGGGCGTTTCTGGGGTTTCATCCCGGAAGAGCATATTGTCGGCACACCCATGATTGTCTACTGGTCGTGGGATCCGGATACGCCGATCTACGATATCGTCTCGAAGGTCGTTTCCATACGGCTCGGACGGATAGGCACGATTATCCGTTGACGGCGGGGGGGATCCGCGGCACCCGGCGGCCGCGATACGGTGGCATGATCTGGCCGGAGTGCTTGCCGGGGTTCTGATGGCGGCGGCCCTCCTGAAGCTGTTCGTCATCGGCGCCGTTCGCGTACCGTCTCCCTCGATGGAGGGAACGCTCAGGCCGGGCGACTATATCCTCGTGAGCAAGTTCGGCTACGGTGCCACAGTTCCCCTTCTCCTTCCCTGGGGCTCTTCCGTTTTCACGACCGTGCGCGTGCCGGCGCTCCTCACGCCCCGTCTCGGCGATGTGGTTGTTTTCCAGTTCAGTCCGGAGGCTCCCGCGGCGCGCGCGCACCCGTCCCGTCTTCTGATAAAACGCTGTGTCGCCGTCGCCGGTGATACATTGCTCCTCCTGGGCGGAAGGGTGTTCGTGAACGGACGTGAACTCTTTTTCCCGGCTTCGTCCGGCCCGCACGACGCCCTGTCCGGCACCCCCAGCCCGTCTGCCTTCGGTCCGGCGGTGATTCCGGAGGGACACTGTTTCGTCCTCGGCGACAATCTCGAGCAGAGCGCGGACAGCCGGATGTTCGGACCCGTGCCGACGCATGCCATCGTCGGACGGGCGGTGCTCATCTACTGGTCGATGTCCGGAGATGCCTCCGGCGGGCCCGGCACCCGTCAGCGTACCATCCACTGGGATCGTATCGGGACACTCGTTCGCTGAACGACAGCACGTGTTCCCGGTCCGCCGCGAAGGGAGAAGTCCCGGCACATTCACCATGACGCTTCCATCGGATACTCCGCACACAGACCGAACGGCGGGTCTCTACGTGCACGTCCCCTTCTGTGAACGGAAGTGCGAGTACTGTGATTTCTATTCGATTGAGAGCCGGGCTCTGCTCGGCCGGTTTGTGGAATCCGTGCGTCGCGAGATAACGGAAAGCGCTGTCCGGTGCGCGGGCGTGATTGTGGATACCGTCTACTTCGGCGGAGGCACGCCATCCCTGCTCCACGCCGATCAGGTGGAGAGCATTCTGAGAGTCATGCGTGAAGGCTACCGGCTCGGACAGGATGCGGAGATAACGCTCGAAGTGAATCCCGGGACCGTGGAGGCGCGGGCTCTGGAAGCGTTCCGGGCGGTGGGGATCAATCGTCTGAGTATCGGCGTGCAATCGTTCGACGAGGGTGAGCTGCGTTTTCTGGGACGTATTCATTCCGCGGCGGATGCGCGGGCGTGCATCGGTGCGGCGCGGGCGGCGGGCTTTGATAATCTGAGTCTGGATTGTCTCTACTCCCTGCCGGGCCAGACGGCGGAGAAGTGGCGGCGTACGCTGGAAGAGGCCGTGGGTTTTGCACCCGAACACCTGTCGGCGTACAGTCTGATCGTTGAAGAAGGCACGCCGCTGTTCCGGTCTGTGCAGGAAGGCCGGGTTGTTCCGAACAGCGACGGGGATGAGGCCCGGCTGTACGAGCTCACCATGGAATTCCTCGAGACGAACGGCTACGAGCACTACGAGGTCTCGAACTACGCGCGGCCGGGTTTCCGGAGCAGGCACAACAGCCGGTACTGGCGTCATCAAAGCTACCTGGGATTCGGTCCCGCAGCCCACTCGTTCTGGCGGACAAACCGTAGGGCTTCCGCACAACGATGGTCGAACAGCGCCAATGTTGCGGCGTACTGTGACATTCTCTTCCGGGGGGAGTCACCCGTCTCCGTCACCGAGACGCTCAGTGAACGGGATCTGATCAATGAACGGATCTTTCTGGGACTCAGGAGCGACGGTCTGGATCTGGACCTGTTGCGTGAGGAGTTGGGGTATTCGCTGTCCGCGGGGCAGGTGGAGACGGTCCGGTGGCTTGTGCAGGAGGGGCGTGCGGTGCTGGACGGCCGGCGCCTGCGCCTGACACCCCGGGGGTATATGATCTGCGATGAAATCTGCGCCCGGCTACTCCTTCCTTGAATATTGAATCCGTTTGGGGTATATTTATACTTGCCTTCGCCTCTTGATCCATCCACATGTTCCGACTGTTGAGGGATTCATGACACATACCCGGTTGAATCGCATCATTGCTGCAGCGGTTTTTGTCGTCACCATGACGGTGTATCTGCTGACGCTGGCTCCCACGGTGGTCTTCTGGGATGTCGGTGAGTTCATTGCCGCCGCGCGGATGATGCAGGTCCCGCATCCGCCCGGATCTCCCCTCTTCCTGCTGGTGACACGCGTGGCGATGATGTTTCCCTTTGCCGCCGATCAGGCGGTTCGCGCACATACGCTCTCGGCCCTTTTCAGCGCCCTTTCAATCGGGTTTCTCTATCTGGTGTTTGTGCGGGTGATTACGAATTTCCGCGGCGTTCCCAGGGACCTCATGGAACGCGTCGCCGTGTTCGGACCGGCGATCATCGGTGCACTGACGCTTGCCTTCAGCACCACGTACTGGGACAATGCCATCGAGGCCGAGGTATACGGAGCGAGCATGTTTTTCCTCTCCGCCATCCTCTGGCTGGTGATGCGGTGGCTTGACCGGGCCGAACAGCCCGGGAATGAGAAATATATCCTGCTTATCGCCTATCTGATCGGTCTGTCGCTGGGTGTGCACCTCCTGGCCCTTCTGGCGATCTTCCCCGTGCTCATGATCATCTATTTTAAGAAGTACGAATTCACCCTTTCCACGTTCTTCAAATTCTCGATCATCGCCGCGCTGGTCTTTTTTGTTGTCTACCCCGGGATCGTCAAGTATCTTCCGGGTATGATGGACGGGGAGTTCGCCGGGAAGAAGAGCGTGTTGATGGAGTATCTGCCGTGGCTCATCATCGCCGGCATCGTCTATGGCGTCTTCACTTCGTATGCGAAGAAACAGAAGATGCTGCATATCGCGCTGCTTGCAACGCTGCTGGTGGTCCTTGGCTATACCACGTACGTGGGGGTGATCATACGTGCCAACGCGAACCCCCCGATGAACGAAAACGACCCGAGCAATCTGGCGCGTCTCACCTCCTATCTCGGCCGCGAACAATACGGCAATGCGCCGCTCTTCATGCCGCGCAGGTACAGCCAGGAGCCGCACCAGCAGGCGATCTATACCAGTTACACCAGCGATTGGGACTTCATGATCCGGTATCAACTGGGGCATATGTTCTTCCGCTACGTGGGATGGAACTTCATCGGTTCGGCGGGGGACGAGCAGGATTCGGGCGTAGGCTGGAAGGACACCTTCGGCGTTCCGTTCTTTCTCGGCCTGATCGGTCTCTACTATCATTTTCGCAAGGACTGGAAGATGGGGCTGGTCATGCTCACGGCGTTCATCATTCTGGGTCCGGTGCTGGCGCTCTACCAGAATCAGCAGGAGCCGCAGCCGCGGGAGCGTGATTACTTCTATGTGGGGGCCTTCGCCGTCTTTGCGCTCTGGATCGCCCTGGGCATCCTGGCGATTCTCGACTGGCTCCGCGCTCTTCTGAAGAGCGACCGGACCTACGGCACGGCGGGCATGGGTGTGATGGCGATTCTCGCCCTCGGTGTGCCCGGCCGGCTGGTGCAGGTGAACTGGCATGAACACGACCGTTCAGGCAACTACGTGGCATGGGATTATTCCTACAACATGCTCCAGACCTGCGAGAAGGACGCGATCCTTTTCACGAACGGCGACAACGACACCTTCCCCCTCTGGTACCTGCAGGACGTGGAGGGGGTCCGGCGTGATGTGCGCATCGTGAACCTCAGCCTCGTCAACACGTCCTGGTATATCCAGCAGATGAAGGATTCGGCCTACTATGCCGAGGCGAAAGCGGTGCCGATCAGCCTGTCGGACAAGACGATTGAAAACATCCAACCGACGGTCTGGGAGCCCCGGCAGCTGGACCTGCCGGTCACACCGGAAGCCCTCTCCCGCTACGGCGTGACGGATACCGCAATCGTCAATTCCGGCAAGATCAGCTTCATGATGCGCAACACGCTCGAAGTGGGCGGCACGAAAGCCATCCGGATTCAGGATATTCTCGTCCGGGACATCATCTACACAAACGCGTGGAAACGCCCGATCTATTTTGCGGTGACGTGTGCGCCCGACAGCAAGATCGGACTTGATGAGTTTCTCTGGTTCCACGGTCTTGCCTGGCGATTGGAGCCACGCAGGATCAACCGGGACGATCTCGGCCTGAACCGGGAGATTCTGATGGCAAACCTGAACAATGAGCCTCAGGAGCCCTCCAGGACCCCCCAGTACGGTTACCGGTTCCGCGGGATTAATGACATGAGCGTCTATTACGACGAGAATACGTCGCGCCTGATGCTGAACTACCGTTCCGCGTTCATCCGTCTGGCGATGTACTATATGAATGTGCAGCACGACCCGCAGAAGGGGATCGAAGCCCTCGAACGCATGGAGATGTTGATACCCCGTGCGAAAATTCCGCTCGGCTATGAACTCATGTCCGACGTCTCGACCATCTATCACCGGCTTGGACGTATCGATCGCTTCAACGAGCTCGCGGGAGAACTGGAGACCGTTACCCGGAAACTGATTGACGACGGTCAGGGCAACCTCCAGAGCTACTACAACCCGTACCGGGTGCTTCTGGATGTCTACGAAACGAAGGGTGAATATCAGAAGGCGATCGATCTGCTCAAGGGGCTGCAGGTACAGTTTCCCAATGATCCGGGTCTCACGCAGCGCATCGAGATGCTGAAGCAGCAGGCGGCAGCACAGCAGGGCACAAAACCGGACAGCGCGCGGTAGCTCCCGGCGCCGCAGCCGGAGTTCGGTCAGCGGAGAGTCGATGCGCATTCTCATATTCAACTGGCAGGACCGGACCAATCCGCTCGCCGGAGGGGCGGAGGTCCATCTGCACAATATTTTCTCCCGCATAGCCGGGTCCGGGCATGAGGTAACACTCTTCTGCTCCTCTTACCCCGGAGCGGCAGGGGAAGAATTCCTCGATGGGATCCGTGTGATACGGCGGGGTGGCAGGCATTTCTTCAATTTCCACGTCCCGCCCGCCTATCTTCTCCGTTTCCGCAGGGAAGATTTTGACATTGTTATCGACGATGTCAACAAGATTCCGTTCTTCTCCCCGCTGTTCGTCCGCAAGCCGCTGTTCGGCATCGTCCACCACCTGTTCGGCCGCAGCATATATGCCGAGACCAACGTTGTGGCTGCTTCCTATGTCTGGTTCATGGAACGGCTGGGTCTTCTTGTGTACCGCGCCGGCCGCATGCCCTTCTTCGTGGTTTCTTCAAGCACCCGCGATGAAATGGCCGGGCACGGGTTCAGCGAAGCCGACCTGGTGATTGTCCACAATTGCGTGGACCACCAGCTCTACCGTCCCGATCCCGCCGGGCGGTCTTTAACGCCGGTCATCGGCTATTTCGGGCGGCTGAAGAAATACAAGGGCGTCGAGCAGTTACTCCGTGCGGTCCCGCACATCCTCCGGGAGGTTCCGGGCACGCGCGTGATGATCGTGGGGGAGGGGGACGACCGCCCGCGTCTGGAGCGAATCGCGCGCACGCTGCGCATTGCCGAGAGCGTCACGTTCACAGGATTCGTGAGCGAATCCGGAAAAGTGGAGATGCTCCGGTCGATGTGGTGCGGCGTGAATACCTCCTCGAAGGAGGGATGGGGGTTGACCGTCGTGGAATCGAACGCCTGCGGAACTCCCGTGGTCACCGGCGATGTTCCGGGTCTGCGCGATGTGGTGCGGGACGGGGAGACCGGACTTCTGTACCGGCATGGCGATGTCCGGCAACTTGCCGCCCAGGTGGTGCGCGTGTTGCGGGACACGCCGTTGCGTGAGCGGCTGACGGCCGGTGCACTTGCATGGGCGTCTCAATTCCACTGGGACAACGCCGCCGCGGAAACCCTTGCCGCCCTTCAGGTTCGCATGTCCCGGCGTTCGCGCTAGGCCCGGGAGGGGGTTCCGCCCTTCAGGTTCGCGTGTTCCGCCGTCCCCGCAGGGTCCGGGGAGGGACCGGGGTCTCCAGGCAAGCATCGCGGGCGTCAGTCCCTGGTCTTTTCTTCTTCCGGAGTGATCTCATGTCCTTCACGCTCTTCTCTGAATACCAGCCTTCCGGCGACCAGCCCGAAGCCATCCGTCAACTGACCGAAGGCCTGAAACGCGGCGATCGTTACCAAACCCTCCTCGGGGTGACGGGGAGCGGAAAAACCTTCACCATTTCCAATGTGATTGCCCGCCTCGACAGGCCGGTGCTGATCATGTCGCACAACAAAACGCTTGCAGCGCAACTCTACAGCGAGTTCAAGGGCTTCTTTCCGCATGACCGTGTGGAGTTCTTCATCAGCTATTACGACTACTACCAGCCCGAAGCGTACGTGCCATCGACGGACACGTATATCGCCAAGGATGCCTCCATTAATGATGAAATCGACCGGCTGCGGCTTCGGGCGACAAGCGCTCTGCTCAGCGGCGACAAAAACGTGATCGTGGTGGCATCGGTCAGCTGCATCTACGGCATCGGCGCACCGGAGGAGTGGGCCAGTCAGATCGTCGTCATCCGCAAAGGCGAACGGATCGAACGGAACGCCCTGCTGCGGAAATTGCTGAACATCTTCTATACACGCAACGATTTCGAATTCGTACGGGGAACCATGCGCGTGCGGGGTGATGTGGTGGAGGTGATTCCCGCTTACGAGAATGAAGAAGCGATCCGGATTGCATTCTTCGGAGACGAAATCGAGAAGATTTCGTACATCAACAAGACGGACGGAAAGGTCCTGGGGGAAACCGACTATGAGGTGATCTATCCCGCAAAGCAATTTGTCACCTCACGGGAGACACTGGATCGGGCGTTCAAGGGGATCGAGACCGAGCTGGAAGACCGCCTGAACGAACTCCGCCTGCTCGGGAAGCTCCTGGAAGCACAACGGCTTGAACAGCGGACCCGTTTTGATCTCGAAATGCTCCGGGAAGTCGGGTACTGCTCGGGCATCGAAAACTATTCCCGGCACATTGCCGGGCGGGCACCGGGCTCGCGGCCCGCATGCCTGATCGACTACTTCCCCGACGACTTTCTCCTGGTTCTGGATGAGTCGCACGTGACCGTTCCCCAGATCGGCGGCATGTACCACGGCGACCGTTCCCGGAAAGTGACCCTGGTGGAACACGGCTTCCGCCTTCCCTCCGCCCTGGATAACCGTCCCCTGACGTTCGCGGAATGGGAGGAGATGGTTCCACAGGTGATTTTCATGAGCGCCACACCGGCCGACTACGAACTGCAGAAGAGTCAGGGTGTCATCGTGGAACAGGTGATCCGTCCCACGGGCCTTGTGGACCCCGCCGTGGAGATCCGGCCCGTGAAAAACCAGATCGATGATCTCCTCGCCGAAATACGGAAACGGACGGAGGTACACGAACGGGTCCTTGTGACAACCCTGACGAAGCGGATGGCGGAGGATCTCACGGACTATCTGACGGATATCGGCGTGAAGGTGCGCTATATTCACTCCGAGGTTGACGCGCTTGCACGCGTGGAAATCCTGCGCGATCTCCGGCTGGGGGATTTTGATGTGCTGGTGGGAGTGAACCTCCTGCGCGAAGGCCTCGATCTTCCCGAGGTGTCCCTCGTTGCCATCCTCGATGCGGACAAAGAGGGATTCCTGAGGTCCGAACGGTCGCTCATTCAAACCGCGGGCCGCACGGCACGGAACGTGAACGGGCGGGTGATCATGTATGCGGACACCAAAACCGGATCCATGCAACGGATGATGGAGGAGACCGAAAGGCGGCGGACAAAGCAGCTGAAGTACAATGAAGAACAGGGCATCTCTCCGACGTCAATCTCGAAAACCGTGAACGAAGTTCTTGCGGCCACCGCCGTGGCGGATGTCAAGGCCCAACGCGATGCACGCCGCGAACGGGCACGGATGCCGAAGGTGGCCGAAAGTGTGATCCGTTATCTGACGGCCGATCAAAAAAAGGACCTGCTGGAAGAACTGCGTACGGAAATGGAGAAGGCCGCCCGCGATCTGGAGTTTGAAAAGGCCGCCGATCTGCGCGACGAGATCGAAAAACTGGAAGGGCTGGAAGCGGCGAAGAAGAAAAGAACGAGCTGATCCTTCCTCCTCCCGCAAAATCGGGAGAGACGGAGTATTCCTGATGGAGATGCAGGAGTTCGCCGTTCTCGAATAGTCACTGATTGCCTTCCATGCCGTTCAGCCTCCTCACGCTGCCCGCAGCACTCCGGATGTTCTGTTTTCCCCCCATCTGTCCCGGCTGTCATGCGGTGATGGAGTCCTCCTCCCAGCCCGTTTGCCAGGTCTGCCGTTCCGCTCTCCGGTCCGTCCGGGAAACGGATTCCATCCATCGCCGGGCCCTGCAACGGCTCTGCGGGGATGGTTTGATTTCCGGTGCGCTCAGCCTCTACCATTTTGAGAAGGGTGGGGTTGTGCAGGCGCTCGTTCACACGCTGAAGTACGGACACGGTGCCGACATTGGACTCCTCCTGGGCAAGGAGCTGGGCAAGAAACTGCTCGACCGGAAGTTGCCGGCGGACATTCGCGGAATAATCCCGGTGCCTCTGCATCCTGTCAAGGAGCGTGAACGGGGGTACAACCAGAGTGAGTACCTGGCAAGGGGGATCGGCCGGGTGATCGGCGCTCCGGTGCTCGGGCACGAGTTGAGGCGGATCCGCTACACGGATTCGCAGACCTCGCTGAAGGTGGATCAACGCCGTGACAATGTGGCAGGGGCTTTTCGCACCGCCAGGAGCGGGTGCCGGACTCTGAAAGGCGGAGGTGTCATTCTTGTGGACGATGTCATTACCACCGGATCGACGGTGCGCGCCTGTGCAGGCGTTTTGCGCAGTGCAGGTGTGGAGGCTCTCTACGTCTGCTCTGTCGGTCTCGCAGAATAGCCTTCCCCTGTGCCACCTGTGCCACCGTGCCACATGTGCCACCGTGCCACACGTGTTCGTCGAGTCTCACATGCCGGTGCTGTGGCGCACGGGCAACAGCTTGACAATGTACCCTCAGGTTGGTAAATTAATAAGAATTTGACAGTTTCTGTTTTCCCAGCACACTCAATGGAATATCCTAACCGGAGGTATGGCATGGCAATCAACATCGGAATCAATGGCTTCGGGCGCATCGGCCGGCTGGTGTTCCGCCGTATGATGCAGACCGGGGGGTTCAATATCCTCGGCATCAATGATATTACCGACTCAAAAACACTGGCATATCTGCTGAAATATGATTCCGTCCACGGGAAGTATCCCGGCGCCGTCACTGCCGACGCCGACGGCATCGTGGCGGATGGCAAGAAGTACAAGGTGATGGCCGAGAAAGATCCCTCCAAACTCCCGTGGAAGGACCTTGGTGTGGATATCGTCATCGAAGGCACGGGCATTTTCACCAGCCGCGAGAAGCTGCAGATGCATATCACCGCCGGCGCGAAGAAAGTGCTGCTGACCGCTCCCGCGAAGGATGAAATCGACGGCACGATCGTCATGGGCGTCAACGAGAACGTTCTGACGGGCAAAGAGGTGTTTCTCTCCAATGCCTCATGTACCACGAACTGCCTGGCCCCGATGGTCAAGGTGCTCCATCAGACATTCGGTCTGGATCACGGCTTCATGACCACGATCCATTCCTATACGAACGACCAGCGTTTGCTGGATCTTCCGCACAAAGATTTGCGCCGGGCGCGCGCCGCCGCTCTGTCGATCATTCCCACGACCACCGGGGCCGCCCGCACGGTCGGCAAGGTGATTCCCGAGCTCAAGGGCAAACTGGACGGGTTCTCCCTGCGTGTCCCGACTCCGGACGCCTCCATTACGGACTTTGTCGCCGTGCTGAAGAAGCCCGCCACAAAAGAAGAGGTGAATGCGGCGATGAAGCAGGCAGGCGCAACAGCCATGAAAGGCATTCTGGAGTATTCGGAAGAGGAACTTGTCTCGGCGGACATCATCGGCAACCCGCATTCCTGCATCTTTGACTCGAAACTGACGATGGCCATGGGGAACACCGTGAAGGTGTTCGGCTGGTACGACAACGAATGGGGATTTTCCTGCAGGGTTATCGACCTTTTGAAGAAGATCGCCTGAGCAGCTCACGGAGCACGCGGCTGCCGGACTCCTCCGCGAGACCGGCGGCCGCATCTATTTTTGAACAACAGGACCAAGTACGATGAATACCAAGACCATTGACGATTTATCGTTGCGGGGCAAAAAGGTCCTCGTCCGCGTGGACTTCAACGTTCCGATGACGCCCGACCTGCAAGTGTCCGACGACACGCGCATTGTCGAATCGCTTCCCACGATCAAGAAGATACTCTCCGACGGCGGAGCGGTCATTCTCATGAGCCACCTGGGCCGGCCGAAAGGGAAGCCGACCCCGGAGTTCAGTCTGAAGCCCGTTGCGGCGCATCTGGGTTCGCTGTTGAGCCTTACGGTGCACTTTGCAACGGATTGCATCGGCAAACCCGCCCGTGCGGCGGTTGAAGCCCTGAAGCCCGGAGAAGTGCTTCTCCTGGAAAATCTGCGCTTCCACAGTGAAGAGGAGAAAAACGACGAGGCGTTTGCGAAGGAGCTTGCATCGCTCGGTGAGGTGTACGTCAACGACGCGTTCGGGACCGCTCACCGGGCGCACGCATCGACGGAGGGAGTGGTGCGGTTCCTGAAGCCCGCGGTCGCCGGCTTCCTGATGCGGAAAGAAATCGAATACCTCGGGCGTGCAGTGGGCAACCCGGCCCGTCCGTACGTGGCCATTCTCGGAGGCGCCAAGATTTCCGGGAAGATCGATGTCATCCAGAACCTGATGCCGAAGATCGATGCACTCGTGATCGGCGGCGGCATGGCGTTCACCTTCTTCCGTGCCCAGGGCCTGGAAGTCGGTGATTCGCTCGTCGAACAGGAGAAGGTCGCTCTGGCGAAGCAGATTCTCGAAGAGGCAAAGGCCAAGCAGAAACGGTTGATTCTTCCCGTCGACTGCGTGATCGCCGACAAGATGGATAATGATGCGCAACGCCGGGTGGTGTCCGTGAACAAGATCCCGAGCGGCTGGCGGGGGCTGGATATCGGCCCCGAAACGGTCAAGATCATCAACATCGAGCTTCACCGTGCCCGGACGATTGTCTGGAACGGACCGATGGGCGTGTTTGAAATGCCGAATTTTGCCCACGGGACGATGGAAGTCGCCAAGCTGCTGGCCGAAGTGACACGGGCGGGTGCCATCACGATTGTGGGCGGCGGTGACTCCGCCGCGGCGATCGCCCAGGCCGGACTGGAGACTGCGGTATCCCATGTATCGACCGGCGGAGGTGCTTCGCTGGAGTTCCTGGAAGGGAAGACTCTTCCGGGGCTGGCAGCCCTTGACCGGAAATGAACCAAACGGACGTTTGCCGTGTTGTGCCGTAAGAGAGAGAAACCAGACGATGTCGTATTCCTACAGATCCACCGGTCCGGGTGAGTTCTACCGGCCACGTTTCTTCGGCGGGTTCAGCCTTTTTCCGCCGGTGATCAAGGGGTTGATTGTCAGTAACGTCGTCGTCTGGGTTCTCCTGGATGTTCTGCTTGCGCCCTTCGTGCTGGAGGGTGTTCCCGTCTTCAGGATCCTCGAGTCCTCCCTTGCGCTCTGGCCCATAGGGCCCTCGTTCTGGCCCTGGCAGATCGTCACGTATATGTTCCTGCATGGGGGTTTCTTTCACCTCTTCTTCAACATGCTGGCCCTCTGGATGTTCGGGATGGAGCTGGAGAACACCTGGGGTTCGAGGAAATTCCTCATCTTCTATCTCCTGTGCGGGATCGGCGGGGCTCTTGCGAACCTCGCGGTCACGCCTCTGCTGGGGCAGGCCGCGCCGACTGTCGGTGCCTCCGGTGCCGTGTTCGGCGTGTTGATCGGATTTGCCATGCTCTTCCCGAACCGTCTGATCTATCTCTACTTTCTGATCCCGGTCAAGGCGAAATATCTGATCGCGATCTGGATCGGTCTGGAGCTCTTCTTCGGGGTGACAGGAAGTTCGGAGGGCGTCGCGCATTTCGCCCACCTCGGCGGGGTGGCGGTCGGCCTCGTGTACATGGCCATTGATCTGGATATCGTCCCGTTGCGCGAGTGGTTGATCCGGTTCAGGGGAGAGGATGCAAAACCTTTTGCGGGGGGCGAGCCCATCGGCGGCCGTACCGATGTGCGCGATGCACGGTTCTTCGATATCACGACCGGCAAACACATCGACCGGGATCAGCGGGTGACGCAGGAAGTCGTCGACGAGATTCTGGATAAGATCAGCAAGGGAGGATATCAGAGTCTTACGGAAGACGAGAAACGGATTCTGAACGAAGCGAGTAAACGGATACACTGAACGACGGACGACATGGACATCTCCATCCAGAACACGGCGGCACCTTCCGCGCCTGCGGCTCCGGCCGGAACGAAAGCGGCACAGCGCCGATCCACCCGGCAGGTGAACGTGGGCGGCATCAAGATCGGCGGCAATGCACCGATCTCTGTGCAGACGATGACCAAGACCAAGACCGGCGACGTGGCGGCGACGGTCGCACAGATCGTGACCGCGGCGGAAGCGGGCTGTGATATCGTCCGGGTGACGGTGAATGACAAAGACGCCGCGGATGCCATCGCGGAGATTGTACGGCAGTCCCCCATTCCGGTCGTCGCGGACATTCACTTCAACCATATTTTCGCCCTGAAAGCGATCCAGGCCAGCGTGGCGAAGGTGCGGTTGAATCCCGGCAACATCGGGACCCGTGAACGGATCCACCAGGTGCTGCACGCGGCAAAGGACCGCGGCATTCCGATTCGCATCGGCGTGAACTCCGGGTCGCTGGAAGAAGACATTCTCAACAAGCACGGCTACCCCACCGCCGAGGCGCTCTTCGAAAGCGCCATGCGGCATGTGGGCATCTGCGACGAAGCGGGCTTCACGGATGTCATTGTCTCCGTCAAATCCACCGATGTCCGTCTGATGATCGACGCGTACCGGCTCGTCGCCCGGCGTACGGATATTCCGCTCCACCTCGGCGTTACCGAGGCGGGCACCACGCGCGTGGGCACCATCAAATCGGCGGTGGGTATCGGCACGCTGCTCGCCGAAGGGATCGGCGACACCATCCGCGTCTCCCTCACCGACGAGCCGGTGAAAGAAGTGGAGGTGGGCAAGGAAATCCTCCGCACGCTCGGCCTGGCAACGCGCAACGTGGAGCTGATCGCCTGCCCGACATGCGGCCGGCTGGAGGTGGACCTGTTCGGCATCATGGCCGAGCTGGAAAAGCGGCTCGAGGGTGTGAAAAAGCCGGTCAAGATCGCCGTGCTGGGGTGTGTGGTCAACGGTCCGGGGGAAGCCAGCGAAGCCGACATCGGCATTGCCGCCGGCAAAGGGGTCGGGATTCTGTACCGGAAGGGTGAAGTGGTCCGCAAAGTGAAAGAGTCCGAAATCGTCGATGTGATCGTTGAAGAAGTCCACCGATTCCAGCCGGAGACCTGAAAGGGTTTTTCTCCCCGCCTCTATGCCCTCCCCCATACACATGCTCTTCGTCGGCGATCTTGTCGGGACAGTCGGCCTCGATCTGGCCATCGCGCTTGTGCCCGGGCTGGTCAAGAAGTATGGCATTGATCTGCTGATTGTGAACGGCGAAAACGTCTCCGAAGGGAAGGGGATAGCCGAAGAACACGCAAAGAAGATCTTCGAGCTGGGCGCGCACGTGATCACCACCGGCAACCATGTGTGGGATCGGTGGGACAGCCGTAAGGTTCTCGGCGGTGACCGGCGCATTCTCCGCCCGCTGAACTATCCGCGCGACAACGGGGGGAATGGGTTCATCGTCGTTGACCTGGGTGAGAAGGGGAAGGCCGGCGTGCTCAACGTTCAGGGACGGGTCTATATGCAGCCGATCGAGGACCCGTTCCGCACGGCGGAGTGGGCGGTCGTGAAGATGCGCGAGGAAACAGCGGTGATTTTCGTCGACTTCCATGCCGACGCCACTGCCGAAAAGATGGCCATGGGCTGGCATCTTGACGGAAAGGTCACCGCGGTGATCGGCACGCACACGCATACGCCCACCGCTGACGGACGCATCCTTCCGCGGGGCACCGCATTTCTGACGGACGCGGGGATGACCGGCCCGTACGATTCGGTTCTGGGCATGAAAAAGGATCAGGCGCTCAAGCGCATGATGCTCGGGACACCGCATAAGTACGAAGTGGCCAGCAATGACGTCCGGCTCTGCGGCGTGTACATTCAGGCCGACGGCGAGACCGGCCGGGCGATCGCCATGGAACAGATCATCTTTCCAAAGTTCGGATAACGACCCATGGCAGCCACGATCATCGACGGCAGGCAGATAGCGGCAACCATCAAAGAGGAGGTGCAGAGGGGAACAGAGCGTCTGTTGCGTGAGCGGGGCGTGCGACCGGGTCTGGGCTTTATCCTCGTCGGAGACAATGCCGCATCGCAATCGTATGTCCGCTCCAAAGGAAAGGCCTGCGGTGAACTCGGCTTTCATTCAGTCACCGAACAGCTCCCCGGCGCCACCCCCGAGAACGATCTTCTGGAGTTGATCGGGAGGTGGAACGCCGATCCCGCCCTGCACGGTATCCTGGTCCAGCTTCCGTTGCCGCAACACATCAACGAACAACGGGTGATCGAAGCGATCGATCCCCGGAAGGATGTGGATGGCTTTCATCCCGTCAATGTCGGAAGGCTTGTTATCGGCCTCGAATGCCTGAAGCCCTGCACGCCCGCAGGCATCCAGGAGCTGCTGGTTCGCAGCGGCAACGATCCGCGGGGTAAGCATGTCGTCGTCGTGGGGAGGAGCAACATCGTGGGGAAACCGGTGGCGAACATCCTTCTGCAAAAAGCCGCCGGGGCAAATGCGGTGGTGACGGTGGCGCATACGGGGGCAAAGGACATCGCCCGTTACTCGCGGGATGCGGATGTGGTGATTGCGGCCATCGGCAGACCGGAGGCGATCACGGGGGACATGCTGAAACCCGGATGTGTGGTCATCGACGTCGGCATCAACCGTATCGCGGACCCTTCCACAAAAACGGGTTCACGGCTGGTGGGGGACGTCCACTTCCCGTCGGCTTCTGCGGTGGCCTCGGCCATCACGCCTGTTCCCGGCGGTGTCGGACCCATGACGATCGCCATGTTGATGCGCAACACGCTTCTTGCGGCGGAACGTAGCAGTAGCCGGCCCGGGTAGCGCGACCCCTCTGTAACCCTCCCCCTGATGCTCCTGTGTCAGACGTGATACACGTGACACAGCCTTGCTAATCTCGCCCGTTTTGGGTAAATTTCAATAATATTCACCTGTTCCTCCATCCCGAAACCACCTGGTCTCCTGCACCAATATCTACCGCGAGGCAAGTATGGCGCTCCCCAAGTTTGCGAACGAAAAATGTATCGATTTCACGAAGCCGGCGAACCGGAAGAAGCAGCATGAGGCGATCATCAAAGTCCGGGCCGGACTCGGCAGAGAATATCCGATCCTGATCGGCAGCGAGCGGATTGTTCTGGAGGAGAAGTTCAGCTCGTACAACCCTTCCCGGTCGTCGGAAGTGATCGGTGTGTTTCAAAAGGGAAACGCGACGACGGCCAACCGCGCGGTGGAGGTTGCGCTGGCCCGATTCGAAGAGTGGAAACGCGTGCCGGCAAAAAAAAGGGCCGAGTATCTGTTCAAGGCAGCAAAACTGATGCGCAGGAAGCGCTTCGAACTCAACGCCATCATGGTTCTGGAGGTGGGGAAGACCTGGCCGGAGGCGGATGCCGACACGGCCGAGGCCATCGACTTCCTGGAATTTTACGGCCGCGAAATGCTCCGGTACGGGGCGGATTTCCCTGTGGTGAAGAACCCCGGCGAAAAGGGAAAACTCGTGTACATCCCCCTGGGCGCCGGCGTGGTCATCCCCCCCTGGAACTTCCCCCTTGCCATTCTGGCCGGCATGACATCCGCGGCGATCGTCGCGGGGAACACCGTGGTTCTCAAGCCTTCCAGTGATTCACCGCTCATCGGCTGGGCCTTTGTGGAGATCATGCAGGAAGTGGGTCTGCCTCCCGGCGTCCTCAACTACGTCAGCGGCCCCGGCGGCGCAGTCGGGGACACCCTCGTGACGCATCCCAGGATCCGGTTCATTTCCTTCACCGGATCCAAAGAAGTCGGCATCCACATCAACGAAGTTGCGGCGAAAGTGCAACCCGGCCAGATCTGGCTCAAGCGTGTGGTGGCGGAGATGGGCGGAAAGGACAGCATCATCGTGGACGAAGGGGTGGATATCGAGGATGCCGCCCAGGGTGTGCTGGCCTCGGCGTTCGGCTTCCAGGGTCAGAAATGCTCCGCCTGCTCGCGGGCGATCGTCGTGGGCAAGGCGTACGATGCATTTGTTGCGACCATTGCCGCGAAGGCGGAAGCGTTGAAGGTGGGCGATGCGGCGGATCCGGCTCATTATATGGGCCCTGTCGTCAACCGCGGATCAATGGAGAGCATTCTGGGATACATCGAAAAGGCGCTGGCGGAAGGCGGCCGTCTTGTTGCCGGCGGCACGAAAGCGGGCGAGGAGGGATACTTCATCCGTCCGACGATCGTTGCCGATGTGGACCCGATGGGGACGATCGCGCAGCAGGAGATCTTCGGACCGGTCCTGGCGATTATCAAAGCCCGATCGTTCGACCATGCGATGCACATTGCCAACAACACGGAATTCGGACTGACCGGTGCGGTCTATTCGAAGGACAGGAAACGGCTGAAACGTGCCGAAGAGGAGTTCTTCGTCGGCAATCTCTACCTCAACAGGAAATGTACCGGCGCGCTTGTCGGCGTCCACCCCTTCGGCGGATTCAACATGAGCGGCACCGACTCAAAAGCGGGCGGGCGTGACTATCTCCTCCTCTTCCTGCAGGGAAAATCGATCGCGGAAAAGAACACGCACTAACCAATCAAGGCGCACGCCGATGAAAGTCCACGAATACCAGGCAAAGGAAATCCTCAAGAAGTTCAACGTTGCGGTCCCGGCGGGACAGGTGGCGTTCAACGTTGAGGAAGCGGTGCAGGCGGCGCAGGGGCTCGGCGGCACCGTCTGGGTGGTCAAAGCCCAGATTCATGCCGGCGGCCGGGGCAAAGGGGGCGGTGTGAAGCTGGCCCGGTCGCTGGAGGAGGTCCGGAGCTACGCTTCGAGCATGCTCGGTATGCAGCTGGTCACGCATCAGACCGGCCCCGAGGGGCGCAAGGTCAAACGGCTTCTGATTGAACAGGGGATCAACATCGCCAGGGAACTGTATGTCGGTGTCACGCTGGACCGCGCTTCGTCGCGCAACGTGGTCATGGCCTCAACCGAGGGAGGGGTGGAGATTGAAAAGGTCGCCGCCGAAACTCCGGACAGGATCCTCAAGGTGTTCGTGGACCGGAGTGCGGGATTCCGTCCGTACCAGGCGCGTGCCCTGGCATTCGGACTCGGCCTCACGGGCGATGTCTTCAAGAACGCCGTGAAGTTTCTCCAGGCCCTCTATCGCGCGTACGAGTCGATGGATTGTTCGCTCGCCGAAATCAACCCGCTTGTGGTGACCGGCGAAGGGAGCGTGCTCGCGCTCGATGCAAAGATGAACTTCGACGACAACGCCCTTGACCGGCATCCCGAGATCGGCGGTCTGCGGGATATCGACGAGGAGGAGCCCCTCGAGGTCGAGGCGTCCAAGTCCAGCCTGAACTACATCAAACTGGACGGAAACGTCGGCTGTATGGTGAACGGCGCGGGTCTGGCCATGGGCACCATGGACATCATCAAGCTGGCGGGGGGGGAGCCGGCGAATTTTCTGGACGTCGGCGGCGGTGCCAGCGCGGAAACCGTGGAAGCGGGATTCAAGATCATCCTTGCCGATAAGCACGTGAAGGCGGTTCTCGTGAATATTTTCGGCGGAATTGTGCGTTGTGACCGTGTCGCGACAGGCGTCGTGGAAGCGGCCAAAAAGGTCGATGTGCGGATTCCGGTGGTGGTGCGGCTGGCCGGCACCAACGCGGAACTTGCAGCGGACATTCTGTCCCGCTCCGGCATGAATTTTCTCGTTGCCAAGAGCCTGAAAGAGGCCGCGGAAAAGGTGACCGAAGCAATCGCGTGACACCAAACGGGAATTACGAACCGGTCATCGGTCTGGAAGTGCACGCGCAAATGCTCACGCAGACCAAAGCGTTCTGCGGTTGCTCGACAACTTTCGGAAGCGAACCGAATACCAACGTATGCCCGGTCTGCCTCGGGATGCCGGGATCCCTGCCCGTGCTGAACGGATCGCTGGTGGACTTCGCCATCCGGATGGGGCTTGCCGTGGAGTGTTCGATCGCGTCCCGCTCCGTGTTTGCCCGCAAGAACTACTTCTATCCGGATCTTCCCAAAGGGTACCAGATCTCGCAATACGAGACACCCATCTGCAGCAACGGAAGCCTTGTCATCGAGCTCGAGGACGGATCGCAACGGCGGATCGGGATTCTGCGGATTCACATGGAAGAAGACGCCGGGAAATCCATCCACGATCTGGACGCGGACACGCTGGTGGATGTCAACCGCTGCGGCGTCCCGCTCATCGAGATCGTCAGTGAACCGGATCTGCGTTCTCCCCGGGAGGCCTACCATTACCTGCTGCGTATCCGTCAGCTGCTGACGTATCTGGGGATCTGTGACGGCAACATGGAGGAGGGGAGCTTCCGCTGCGATGCCAATGTTTCCGTCCGGCTCGCGGGAGAGACGGTGCTGGGTACGAAGACCGAAGTAAAGAATATGAATTCTTTCCGCAACGTGGAGCGGGCGCTGGAATATGAAATCCGCAGGCAGACCCGCCTGCTTGAAGACGGCGGGCGTATTATCCAGGAGACCCTGCTCTGGGATGCCGATCGCGGCGTTGCCCTGCCCATGCGGAGCAAGGAAGAGGCGCACGACTACCGCTATTTCCCGGAGCCCGATCTCGGACCGGTACTGGTGGACGAACGGCGGATCGAGGAGGTACGGGCATCGCTGCCGGAACTTCCCGTGACGCGGCGCAACCGATTCGTCGAGCAACTCGGTTTGCCACGCTACGACGCGGATGTCCTGACGGCGGAGAGAAAGGTTGCAGACTACGTTGAGGCTGCCGTGGCCGCCCTTGAACGCATCACCACGGCCGGCCGGCGCGAGAACGCCAAGGCGGTGAGCAACTGGGTGATGACCGAGGTCCTGCGGGTGATCGGCGAGAAGCATATCCCGGTCGACCGTTTCCCCGTCGACCCGGGAAGGCTTGCCGCGATGATCGCGCTGATTCACAAGGGGACCATCAGCGGAAAGATCGCAAAAGAGGTGTTCGAGGAGATGCTCTCGTCGCCCGACCAGCCGATGGAGATCGTCGAGCGGAAGGGGCTTCTCCAGGTGTCGGATTCCGCCACCCTCGGGGGGGTCATCACCCGTGTGATAGAACGGTTTCCGGCACAGGTGCAGAAGTATCTGGATGGCAATGAGAAGCTCTTCGGGTTCTTTGTCGGCGAGGTTATGAAGGAGACCAGGGGCAAAGCAAACCCCGGAATCGTGAACACGCTGCTGCAGAAGGCACTGGCTTCGCTCGGGAGGTGAATTATGTATGAAATCCGGAAGATCCTGGCTCCGACCGACTTCTCCAAACATGCCGAGGATGCGCTTGAACATGCCGTGGTCCTGGGGGAACATTACAGGGCGGAAATCACCCTCCTGCATGTGGACGAGTTCATGGTTTCGCCGCTCGGCGCAAGGGAGGTGTCCGACGAGACCGTGCGAAAGTACCACGAGCGGAAGGTGGTGTTCTTTGAAGAGCAATTTGAGATCTTGCGGCGGGCCCTGGCCGGACGCGGTGTCACCGTGCGGACGCAGGTCGTTCCCGGACGCGCGTACAAGTCGATCGTGGAAGAGAGCGAAAGGCGGGAGTATGACCTGATCGTGATCGCGACACGGGGCCTGACACACCTCTCGCCGCACCTTATCGGGAGTACGGCAGAACGTGTCGTGCGGCTGTCGCGCCAGCCGGTCCTGAGCATCCAGCATGTCCCGAAAACCGAAGGACGTGTAACCTCCGTGCTCTGCCCGACCGATCTGTCTCCCGCGGGAAACGCCGGACTTTCGTATGCCCTGTCCATCGCGCGTCAGAACAAGGCCATGATGTATTTGCAGTACATCTCCGATCTGGAAAAGCCCGAAACCCGGGACGAGGTGCTCCAACGGCTCCCTGACCTGCGCCAGCACCATCCACAGGCAGAGGAAGTCCGGGTGGAAGTGGTGATCGACCGGGATGTGGAACCGAGCAACTCGATCATCCGGTTCGCCGACGATCGTGATATCGGACTGATCGTGATGTCCGCACACGGGCGCAAGGGACTGCGCCGTGTGTTCATCGGCAACACCACCGCCGAAGTGGTGCGGCAATCCAGCCGTCCCGTTCTTACCGTGGTTCATCCGTTCCACCGGCGTATTTTTTCCGCCCCCCTGACCGAGCAGAGTCCGAAAAACCGGCCGGACAGTTGAGCGGCTGTACAGCGTTACGACCGACACATCCCTTTCACGTACTCAAGGACATCTGCGCATGCGCCCCATGATCATTGCCGGCAACTGGAAAATGTACAAAACCCTGTCGGAAAGCACCGACCTCCTGAACGGACTGAAGGCCGCCATGCCCGTCCTTCCCTCCAATATCACCGCGGTGGTCTGTCCTCCGTTCACCTCCCTGGCTGCAGCTGCGGAGCTGTTGAAGGGTTCCCCGATGGCTCTGGGTGCCCAGAACATGTCCCCTTTTGATGAGGGGGCGTATACCGGTGAGGTTTCCGGGAAGATGCTCCTGTCGGCCGGATGCTCGTACGTCATACTCGGGCACTCGGAGCGCCGTCAGTATTTTTCCGAATCGAATGAACTGATCAACCAGAAGGCGAAAAAGGCGCTCGCTGTCGGACTTCGCCCCATCGTTTGTGTCGGTGAGCTTCTCAGCGAGCGGGAAGCGGGGATCACCTTCCAGATAGTCACAACACAGATCAAGGGTGTTCTCTCGGGGATCTCTCCCGAGGATATGGCCAGAGTGGTGATCGCCTATGAACCGGTTTGGGCGATTGGCACGGGTCGCACCGCGACGCCCCAACAGGCTCAGGAAGTTCACCAGCATATCCGCAAAGTGGTGGCACAACAATACGACTGGTCGTTGGCAGAACGTATTGTCATCCAGTACGGCGGAAGCGTGAAACCTGACAATGCGGCAGAAATACTGGCGCAAAATGACGTAGATGGGGCCCTTGTCGGTGGTGCATGCCTGAAGGCAGACTCATTTGCTACCATCATAAAGGCTGCGAGGCCCTAGGAAGCGGTTTTTCGTTGCTTTCACAGGCTTTTGTCTTTATATTGAAAGGAAGTATTCGAATAACCTCCCGCAAATCAAAGAAGTGAGCTTGATTCCGCTTCGCAGGTTGGCTAGCACGCTCTTTTTCTTTCTCCTGCTGGAACGGCTATTCCTGCCGGATTCCTTCGCCGGAACCCCAAAATTCCTCGAGAGTGGCGGATCAGCCCCATTGGGGGGAGAAGCCTCCTTTCTTGCCCCCAGCTCGACCCGTCTGAAGATCCCCCTGAACGGATATTGGACCTATTCGCTTGAGGACGGCCAGTCTGGCACCGTCTCCCTCCCCAGTTCCTTCGATTTCACGGGCAAGGTGGAGTTCCAACGCCAATTTGAAATCACGCCGGAAGATCTGGAACGTCACCAGTTCCACGTGGTGTGTTACGGCGCCAACTACAGCACGGACATCTGGGTGAACGGGGAGTTCTTCGGCACGCACTCCGGCGGGTACACGAGTTACGCGCAGGCGATTGGGGGGGAGTATCTGCAACCCGGGAAGGAAAATATCATCCGGATCGTGGTGAAGAATGATCTGGATGCGCGGACGACGCTTCCGCTTCGTCAGCCGGCGTGGGGTTGGCGGAATTACGGAGGGGTGCACCGGGATATCTATCTGCTGGCGACCCCCCGGTTGTTCATTAAAGATGCAGCGGTGGTTTGTGAGGTCGCGCCCAACGGTCTTGCCGCCCGCATCATGGTCACGCCGCAGATTGAAGGAGAGGCGCCCACGATACCTCCGTCAACCTCTCCCGACAAGCTGGCGGGGCCGGGGATGATGATTGAGGTGGTGGAAGCGCTGTCGGGCGTGCCGGTTGCGCGGAGTGCCGTTCTTCCGATGACCCGTACGGGTGAATCCTGGAACACCGGCCCGGTGGAAGCAACCATCCAGAATCCGCGTCTCTGGAGTCCCGAATCGCCCGACCTGTATACGGTCCGGTGCCTTCTCGTGTCGCCGAGCGGCAAGGATGTGACCGTCCTCGACGAAGTGCTGGTGCCTTTCGGCCTCCGCACGTTGAAGATCGAACGCGCGGACCTGATGCTTAACGGGCACCGGTTGTTCGTCAAGGGTGTGACATGGTATGAAGATCACCCCAGCTGGGGAAACGCGCTCCCGTACGAAGAGCGCGAACGGGATGTGGTGATGATGAAGAACCTCGGTGTGAACACGATCCGGTTTGTCAATCACCCGCCGCATCCCTCCATGCTCGATCTGTGCGACCGTTACGGCCTGCTGGCCATGATCGATCTCCCTTTGTCCAACAGTCCCGGCGCGGTGCTGGCGGCGGACACGTACGAGGACCTTGCGGGGGGGATGCTGCGCGAGATGGTGGTGAGGGACCGGAACCACCCCTCGGTGCTTGCCTGGGGCCTCGGGGACGAGATTGAGGCCTCGCATCCGGCATCACGGCCGTTTGTACGATCCATGGTTCAGCTCGTGCGTTCTCTCGACAGCCGTCCGACGTACCTTGCGCTGCGGTACGGTGTCCGGGATTCCTGTACGGATCTGGTGGATCTGGCCGCCGTGAACATCTCCATTGCCGATCTGAAGATCTTCAAGAGGGCGCTTGAGGATTGGCGATCCGGGCACAAGAACAAACCGCTGCTGGTAACGAAAACCGGTTCGGAGGTGCAGCACGAGAACCGGAAGGGGTACAGCGATCCCTTTTCCCAGCAGGCGCAGGCGCGTTCGCTTCAGCAGCGTCTTGATCTGGTGCGTACGCTGGATTATGACGGCGTGGTGGTCTGGTCGTACAACGACTGGCGCGGCGACCGTCCGGCGTTGACGGTACACGGGGACGATCCCTGGTCGCACAGCATGGGTCTGGTGAGCGAACGGCGTGAGAAGCGTCTCTCCTACGATGCGGTCCGGTCGGTGTACCGGGGCGAAAAGGCCTCGGCCTATCCCGCCGGTTTATACTCCTTGCGTGCGCCGATCGTGTACGTGCTCAGCGGGTTCATCATTCTGATTGCCGCGGCATATCTGTACAACGTCAGCCGGCGCTTCCGCGAAAACGTGAACAGGTCGATACTGAACGCGTACAATTTCTTTGCCGATGTGCGTGATCAGCACGCCGTCTCGGCTCTCCACACGACCTCCCTGGGTCTGATCAATGCGGTGGCGTGCGCCATCGTGGCTTCCAGTGTGCTCTTTCACTTCCGGGAGAGCCTCTTCCTGGATAACCTGCTTTCGTATCTCCTGGTGTTTGACGATGTCAAGGCGGTGATGATCCGGCTGATCTGGGATCCGCTCCGGTTCATCCTGGTCTTTTCTCCGATCCTCTTCCTGGTTCTGGTGCTGATCAGCGGGGCGGTGCATATTCTGCGCGTGCTCATGAAATCCCGCGTGTTCGCCTATCATGCGTACACGGCGACGGTATGGTCAACGACCCCGCTCCTGGCCTTCATTCCGGTCGGCATGATTCTCTACAGGGTAATGGACGGCAGGGTCTATGTGGTTCCCGCCCTGGTATTCATCAGTGTCTTCGTTTTCTGGGTGATCCTGCGCCTGCTCAAGGGTATTTCGATCATCTACGATATCTATCCGCCGAAGGTCTATCTGGCGGGGTTTGCAGCGTTTGCCCTGCTTGCGGGGGTGTTGTACGTGTATTATGATCTGGTGCAGTCGGCACCGATGTATCTCTCGTTCCTCTTCAGCATGGTAGGCAGCGGCCGCTAATGTATCTCTCGAAACTGGAGGTCTTCGGGTTCAAGTCGTTCGCCCAGCGCGTGTCGCTCGGGTTCGACAGCGGCATTTCGGCCATCGTCGGGCCGAACGGCTGCGGGAAGACCAACATCGTGGATGCCATCCGCTGGGTGCTGGGAGAACAGCGGTACAGTGCCCTGCGCAGCGAGAAGATGGAAGACGTCATCTTCAACGGCACCAAGACGCGCAAAGCGCTCGGGATGGCCGAAGCGTCCCTGGTGATTGAAAACACCAAAGGCATTCTTCCCTCCGAGTATTCCCAGGTGACGGTCGGCCGCCGGATCTACCGTTCCGGCGAGAGCGAGTATCTCCTCAACAAGGTTCCCTGCCGTCTCAAGGACATCCTTGATCTGTTTATGGACACCGGGATGGGCGCCGATGCCTATTCGGTGATCGAGCTGAAGATGATCGAGACGATCCTGAGTGATCGGACCGACGAACGGCGGCGGTTGTTCGAAGAGGCCGCCGGCGTGACGAAATACAAACACCGCCGGAAGGCCGCATACCGGAAGCTGGAAAGTGTACAGGCCGACCTGTTGCGCGTGAACGATCTCGTTACGGAAGTGCACAAGGCCGTCAACTCCCTTGAACGGCAGGCGCGACGGGCGGAGCAGTTCAACGACGTGAAAACCCGTCTGCGGACCTTTGAGATCGATCTGATGGAAAGGGAATATGCCCAGGTGCTCGGCCGTCTCGATCCGCTCAGAGAGCGCCAGCGGACCCTGCAGGGCGAAAAGAGCCTATCGGACACCGGTCTGATCGATGTGGAGTCGCAGCTGGAGGCGCTCAGGACGGGTTTGCTGGAATCCGAAAAATTGCTCGCGGAAGCACAGCGTGACTCCAGCCTGCAACGCGAAAAGACCCACCGGGTTGAAGAGAAGAACCTGGTGGCGGCCGAGCAGGTCAAAGCCTCGCGTGCGCACATCACCCGCCTGGAGCAGGAGGATCAGGATCTCCATGCCGAGCGAACCCGTCAGGAAGCCCTGCGGGAACAGCTGCAGGCACGTCTCGCCGGGCTGCAGATCAGCCAGAGCCGCACCGAGGAAGAGCTCCGCCAGCGGCAGGCCGAGCTCCAGGAGACCGCCGGCCGCCTGGATGTCCGCAAAGGCGAACGCACGGCCCTCAACGACCGGATGATGATGATGGTTCAGCGCCTGGCGGAGCGGCATGCGGAGCGGGACAGGACGCAGGGACGCTTGGACACCATTGGCGCCGGATTGCTGGAGACCGAACAGGAGAATATCGCATACACCGGAGAGCTGACCCGGCTGGCGGAGCAGATCGCCGCCTTGACGGCGGAAGACCACCAGCGGCGCCGCGCTTTTGCGGCGGCCGAAGTATGCTTCTATGACGCGGAGAGCCGGAAGAAGAGTCTGCGCGAGCGCGCCGACGCGCTCCAGCGGAACGAAGCGGACCTGCGCGCCGAAATTGAGCGCCACGCCGCCCGCCTCGATTTTCTCAAAGGTCTCATCGAGAGCCGGGAAGGTCTGCCGGAAGGAGTCCGTTTCCTCGTCTCGAGCGATCGCTGGTCTCCCTCGCGAAAACTGACGGTCGCGGATGCCGTTCATGCGGAGGAAGACTACCGGGTCGCCATCGAAGCCGCACTGGGCGATATGGCCGGACTGATGATTGTGGCCAGTACCGGCGACGCGGCCAGGGGCGTGGAACTTCTGCAGGAAGAGGAAAAGGGGAAGGCGGCATTCGTCTGTCTCGACCGTCTCCCCCGTATCGTGCGCAACTATGCGCTTCCCGTGCTTCCCGGCGTTCGCGGGTGGGCACTCGACCTCGCCAGGTTTGACCCGGAATATGCCCCGCTCTTCGCCTTCCTGCTCGACCGGGTGTTGATTGTCGATGACCGTGCCGCAGCGGCCGCGGTTGCCGCCGTGACGACCGGTGTCCGATGCGTGACACTCCAGGGAGAGATCGGGACCTCGGTGGGCATCCTGCGCGGCGGAAGCCGGCGGCATGATGAGGGGGGGAACATCGGTAAGCAGCAGCAGATGGAGAGTATCCGGGGGACGATTGCAGGGATTGAAGCGCGTCTGGCCGCCGTCTCCGGGGAGCGTTCCGCCGTTCTCGCAAAGGACGATGCCATTGACCTGAAAGAGCTGAACGAAGAGGTCAAGAGCGTCGAAAAGGAGATGCATGCGGTGGAGATGCGCATCGCGCAGGTGGCATTCGAGAAGAAGCGTGCGGAAGAGACCATAGGAGAGAACAGCGCGCACATCGCGCGCCTGAGCGCAGAGATCGACAGCCTCCGTGCGGACATGGCTGCACGCCTCCCGGAGCTGGAGCAACTCCGTGCCGAAAAAGACGACATGGATCTGCAGCTCCGCACCGCCACGGGCGATGTGCGCCTGCTCGAGGAGGAATGGACCGAGCAAACCCGCGTGGTGCAGGAGCTCGGCATCGCGCTTGTGCACGTGCGTAACGATCATCAGACTTCGCTGAACGACCTCGAGCGCGCAGACGCCACGCTCGGTGCCATCGGGGAGAGTCTGGAAAAGCACCGCGTCGATGCCGAGCTGGAGCGCAGCGCCATCTTCTCGACCGAGACCGGTGTGGAGGTGAACCGGCGTGAACTTGAGCGCCTGTTCCAGGAATTGCATCTTCTTGAGGCCCGCCGTACCGAAGTCGAGCGGGAAACCGGGACGCAGCGGAATGCGATTCACGCGGCGGAATTGCGCATCAGAGACCAGCGCCGCGTTCATGATGACGCCCTGCGTTTTCTCCATGATACGGAACTGAAAATCGCCGATCTGACCGCCCGCGCCGACCATCTCCGCGCCCGCGCCCGGGAGGAGTTCGAGCTCGAGCTGGAACTGAAGTCGTATCCGGACACGGAGTTCGTGGATTTCGCGGCCCTGCGCGAGGAGATCCAGGCTCTCAAGGACAAGATCAAAACGATGGGCAATATCAACTTCGCGGCGTTCGAGGAGTACTCGGCCGAGAAACAGCGCCTCGAATTCATGACGGCCCAGCGTGCCGACCTCCTGGAAGCCGAACGCACGCTGCTCGCAACGATCGAAGAAATCAACGCCACGGCGCAGCGAAAATTTCTTGAGACCTTTGCGTTGATCAGGACAAACTTCATCGAGACGTTCAAAAGCCTGTTTGACCCCGGCGATGAAGCCGATCTGAAGCTGGAGGAAGAGGTGGATCCCCTGGAGGCGAGGATTGAAATCGTCGCCAAGCCGCGCGGCAAACGGCCCACCTCGATCGATCTGCTCTCCGGCGGGGAGAAGACCCTTACCGCCACGGCGCTGCTCTTCGCCATCTACCTCGTCAAGCCCAGCCCGTTCTGTATCCTGGACGAGGTCGACGCGCCGCTGGACGACTCCAATGTCGACCGGTTCACCCGGATTCTGCGAAAGTTCTCCGACAACACGCAGTTCATCGTCGTCACCCACAACAAACGCACGATGGAAGCCGCAAACGCGCTCTACGGCGTCACGATGGAAGAGGAGGGCGTGTCTAAACTGGTCACCGTCCGTTTCAATCAGGGGACGCAAATTGCCGCCGCCGCGGTGGCCTCGGCCTAACCGATGGCTCTCCGGCTGTTCGTCGATTTTGACGGGACGGTGGCCCGCGCGGATGTGGGCAATATGTTCTTTCGCATGTTCGGTGGCGGGCGGTGCGCGGAGCTGGTGGGCGCCTATCGCGCGGGAGAGCTCTCCGCGGAGGAGTGCTTCCGCCGTGAGATGGAGGCCATCGGGTCCGCCGACCCGCCGGCGCTCGAAGCGTTCGTCCGGGCACAGGAGATCACTCCCGGCTTCCCCGAGTTTGTCCAATTCTGCCGCACACACGCCATCCGGTGTTCCATTGTCAGCGATGGACTGGACTTCTATATCCACGGGATGCTCGCCCGGATGGGTCTCGAGGAGCTGCCGGTGTTCTCCAACAGGGTGGTCTGGCATCCGGACGGCGACGGCCGCGTGAAGGGGACGGTCATGTTCCCGTACGCCAACGCCGAATGCGACCGTTGCGGGTGCTGCAAAAGGAACGTCGTGCTGAATGGGAGCGGCGAGGAGGACGTCATTGTCTATGTCGGGGATGGGTATTCCGACCGGTGTCCTGTGGAGTACGCCGACATCGTCTTTGCAAGGGACGAATTGCAGACGTACTGCCAGCAAAAGAACATCACCTATTATCCGTTCGACTCATTTGTTGATGTGGCCGGCCGCCTGGCAGAGCTTCTCCGGCGGCGAACAGTACGCCGGCGCCGGCGCGCAGAACAACGGCGCAGAGAGGCTTTCGTGGCAGAAGCATGAAAGAAGGGAGTGACTTCCGCGGCGCCGTGTTCCGCTACCGGAGCTACACGCCGTTGCCGTTTCTCGCGGTGATGGTGGTGTTTGCCCGTCCCACGGTCTGGAGTATCGCGGCGGGGATCGCCCTCATGGCGCTCGGCGAAGCCCTCCGGTTCTGGGGCGTCTCCATTGTCGGGGCGGAAACGCGCACGACGGGCACGGTGGGCGGCACCTATCTTATTACCAGCGGTCCCTTTGCGTATGTGCGCAACCCCCTGTATCTGGGCAATATCATGCTGTACGCGGGCGTCGGTCTCATGTCCATGGCGTTGTTCCCCTGGCTGCTCGCCGTTGCTGTTCTCTGGTTCTACATCCAGTACTGGCTCATTGTCACACGGGAAGAAGAATACCTTGCGTCGACATTCGGCGATGCCTATGAAGAATATGTGAGCAGCGTCCCGCGCTTCTTCCCCCGGTTGACGCCCTATCGCTCCGCGCAGCCACCGCCGAAACGCACCAACCTGCGGGAAGGCCTGGCGTCGGAACGCCGTACACTCCAGGCGATTGCGCTGGTGACGGTTGCGCTCTTCGTGATCTTCGCCGTTCGAACGTGGGGATCGTAAGCATGATCCGCCGGGTGATGGTTATTGCGGGTGAGGCTTCGGGCGACCTCCACGGCGCAGGCGTGGTGCGGGAATTGCTGCGACGCGTTCCGGGAATGGACGTGTTCGGCATGGGCGGCGAGAAGATGCGGGGCGAAGGAGCCGACATCCTCGTCCACATCAACGATATGGCGTTCATGGGGTTTGTGGAAGTGGTACGCAATCTCCGCACCGTGATGCACGTGCATAAAAGGCTCAAGGCCGCGCTTCAGGACCGGCGGCCCGATCTCGTGCTCCTGATCGACTATCCGGACTTCAATCTCCGGTTTGCGCGTGCCGTCAGGAGTGCCGGCATTCCCGTTTTCTACTACATCAGTCCCCAGGTCTGGGCCTGGCGCGGGAACCGGGTCAGGACGATGCGCCGGCTGGTGAACAAAATGTTTGTGATCTTTCCGTTCGAAGAGGAGATCTACCGCCGCGCCGGCATCCCCGTGGAATTCGTCGGCCATCCTCTTGTGGAACACCTCGGGGTAAGCTGCACACGGGATGAATTCCTCCGGCGCCACGGGATCGAGGCCGGAACGAAGCTGCTCGGCCTGTTTCCGGGCAGCCGCAAGCAGGAGATTCAACATATCTTCCCCCTGATGCTGGATGCCGCGCGCATAATGTGCCGGACCCCGGGTGTTCGTGTGGCCGTCGGGGTTGCGCCCAATCTCGGTGCGGGGGCCCTGCGAGAGTATATTCCGGCGGATCTTCCGGTCACGCTCGTCGAACACGCAACGTATGACCTCATGGCATACGCCGATGCCGCTGTGGTGACATCCGGAACGGCAACACTGGAAACGGCGTGGTTCGGCACCCCGTTTCTCGTGGTCTACAGGACCTCGGCGCTGACATTTGCCATAGGCAGGGCGCTCGTTCGTGTTCCCGCAATCGGTCTGGTGAACATTGTCGCCGGGACGACCATTGTCCCCGAGCTTATCCAGGACGGACTCACGGCGGTCCGTGTGGCCGAAATCGCGGGTCGTCTGCTGGGGGATGCCGGTGCCGCGGCCTCCATGAGGAAGGACCTGAGCATCATCCGCGAGCGGCTGGGCGCCCCGGGCGCATCGCAGCGGGTGGTGGAGTCCATTCTCGCCCGCGGAGAGGCCGCATGAGTCTCCGTGCCGCTGTCTCCGGTTGCGGTTTTCACCTCGCCGGTGTTCTCTGTGCGGGGCTGCTGGCCGGGTGCGGGTCCTCCGCGGAGACACCCGGACCTGTTCCTGCACCTCCGCCGGCGACAGTCGATGGGGTGTACCGGACAGGTCATCGCTACTACCTGGAGCAACAGACCGACAGCGCGGTCGTCTGGTTGCGGCGGGCCGAGGCGATGGATAGCGCGTTTGTGGAACCGCTGCAGGACCTTGCGCAGCTGTACTACGAACAGGGACTGCGTGCAGGAGAAAAGAGCCGCGAGCGCCAGGACTCTTTCCGGTCCGCCCGGCGCGCATTCGCGCGTCTGGAAACGCTGGGGAAGCGCGAGTCGGAAGTCTACGAGCGCCTGTGTGAACTTTCCCTGGCCCTGAATGACGACCAGGGGTTCCTGCGCTACGCGAAGAAAAACGCCGAGCTCTACCCGTATGACCGCCAGCACTTCAATCTCACGCGGGCGTACTTCGATACCGGGGACTTCCAGAGCGTGATCAAGAGTGCAAAAGAAGGAATCGACACGCACAGGGATTCGCCGTATCTGACCTCCTACTACCGGATTCTCGGGCGGGCGTACATGAAGATCGGACGGGATCAGACGGCGGAAAAGACCCTGAGTGCCGGGCTGAATGTTGCCAATGCGCGATTGGGCGAACTGAAGAAGAGCGGACCGGCCTACAAGTCCGGTGACGGATACCGCCGCGCGCATGACGACAAAGTGAATATGCTGCTGCTGCTCAAACAGCTTCACACGACATACCGGGCAGCCGAGAAGTTGCAGCAGGTCGACCGGATGCTCAAGGAGGAGGGGTACGATAAGTAGGGTGTTCGTTCCGTTCTCCTGGATCTACGGTCTCGGCACCATGATCCGGAATGCGGCCTTTGACGCCGGAATCCTCAGAGCCGAATCGGCGGGGGTGCCGGTCATCTCCGTCGGAAACCTGACGGCCGGAGGCACGGGAAAGACCCCTCTGGTGGAGTCGATTCTCCGGTACCTGTCGGCACAGGGCGTTCACGCGGCAATGCTGAGCCGCGGCTACGGACGCCGGTCGCACGGCGTGCGTGTGGTCTCGGACGGACATCGGGTGCTGCTTGACGCCCGTGAAGGGGGGGATGAACCTGTGCAGGTTGCCCGCAATTGCCCGGGCGTGCCGGTGATCGTCGCTGAGAGGAGAATAGAGGGTGCCCGGCTCGCGGTGCGGGAGTTCGGCGTCGATGCCATCGTCCTGGACGACGGATTCCAGCACAGGTCGCTGCGCCGGGATCTGGATATCGTTGTGCTGGACGCAGAGAAGCCGATCGATAGGGAGCCGATGCTGCCTGCGGGATTACGGCGGGAGGGGCTTGCCTCCCTGCGGCGTGCCCAGATTATCGTCTATACGGGGGTCCGGGAAACCGACGATGTACCCCCGGCGTGGAGCGGCCGGCTTCCCCGGCACGAGGGTCAGATGCATCTGGTCTGCCACAGGTCCTGGCGGATTTTACGGGATGCCGCTTCATTCGCGGAAGTGCCGGTGAACAGCTGCAGGGGAAAACGCGCGGTGGTGTTCAGCGGCGTCGGGAACCATGGCCGGTTTCTCGCCGACGCGAGAGGAGCCGGGATCTCCGCGGCCGCGGCATTCCGCTTCCGGGATCATTACCGGTACCTCCGGAAGGACCTCGAGCTTCTCGCCGGACGCTGCCGTGAGGAAAGGGCGGATTTCCTGCTGACGACCGAGAAAGACACGATGCGGCTCGCATCTGATGCCAGGCTGTTCAAGGAGACGCTCGGCGGGCTGGCGGTCCTGTACCCGGAACTGACGGTGCGCTGTGCACCCGAAGGAGCGCTGGAATCAAGCGTTATGACGTATTGCATGAGGAGTGATTCGTGACGGCTGTTGCACTTCTGGACCCGATGGGCTCTCCGGGCAAGGCGGCGCGTTATCCCGCCTGGCTCCGGCAGTGGATCCCCGACGCGGATATTCGTGTGCTTTCCTGCACACAACAGAACGCCGGAGTGCTTGCGGCATGCACGGGCCTGGTCCTCTCCGGCGGGTACGACATCGATCCGCGGCTCTATCACCGTCCCGATGTGCTCCACCTGACACCGGATGTTCATCAGGAGCGTGACTCATTCGAACTCAAAACCCTGGAGGCTGCCATGCGCCGCCGCATGCCTATCCTGGGCATCTGCCGCGGGATGCAGCTGTTCAATGTGTTCCTGGGCGGATCCCTGATACCGGATATCGAACTGGCGGGCTACGCGAATCACCGCGGCGACGGAGGAGACCGCAGGCATGGCATTATCATCGAGCCGGGTTCCCGGCTTCAGAGGATCACCGGCCTGGATGCGGGAGAGGTGAATTCCTCCCATCATCAGGCAGTGGACATTGTGGGGAGAGGGCTCCGCGTTGCGGCCCGCTCCGCCGACGGTATTATCGAGTCGCTTGAATGGCAGGAGCCGGCCGGCGAAGGGTATCTCCAGCTTGTCCAGTGGCACCCGGAACGGATGGACGACACCGACAACCCATTGACACGAAATCTCATTCAACAATTCACCGAAGCACTGCAACGAAACACCACAACTAAGGAACATGCATGAAAAAGTATGTGTATTTCTTTGGACACGGCAAGGCTGAAGGCCGCGCCGAGTTGAAGGGCCTGCTGGGTGGAAAAGGGGCCAACCTCGCGGAAATGACCAATATCGGTCTGCCAGTCCCCGCCGGCTTCACCATTTCGACGGAGGTCTGCACGTATTATTATGCCAACAAGAAGACCTATCCCAAATCCCTCGCCGCCGAGGTGAAGACGGCGCTGAAGAAGGTGGAGCGGTCAATGGGGGCAAAGTTCGGCGACCGGAAGAACCCGCTCCTGGTGTCCGTCCGCTCGGGAGCCCGCGCATCGATGCCCGGCATGATGGATACCATTCTGAATCTGGGCTTGAATGACACCGTGGCGGAAAGCCTTGTGGCGAAGACCAACAATCCCCGCTTCGTGTACGACTCGTACCGCCGTTTTGTCCAGATGTACGGCGACGTGGTTCTGGGGTTGAAACCGGTGCACAAAGACGAGATTGACCCGTTCGAGCTCATTATCGAGGCCAAGAAAAAGGAGAAAGGCGTCCACCTGGACACCGATCTTACCGCCGACGATATGAAGGAACTGGTCGGCGCGTTCAAGACCGCGATCAAGAAGAGCACGGGTCATGACTTCCCGCAGGATCCACTCAAGCAGCTCTGGGGCGCAATCGGCGCGGTGTTCGGTTCGTGGAATAACGATCGCGCCATCGCCTACAGAAAGATGTACGACATCCCCGAGTCGTGGGGCACGGCGGTGAATATCCAGTCCATGGTGTTCGGGAACATGGGAGAAGATTCCGGCACGGGCGTCGCGTTTACCCGCGATGCGGCGACCGGCGAGAATATCTTCTACGGCGAATTCCTGATGAACGCGCAGGGCGAGGATGTCGTGGCCGGCACCCGTACCCCGCTGCCGATCTCCAAGCTTGCAGAGGACAACCCGCGCATCTACAAACAGCTGGATGCGATCCGGAAGAAACTCGAGAAGCACTACCGCGACATGATGGATGTGGAATTCACCATTCAGCAGGACAAGCTGTACATGCTCCAGTGCCGCGTCGGAAAGCGGACCGCCTTTGCCGCGATCAAGATCGCGGTGGACATGGTGTCCGAGCGGCTGATCACGGACAAGGAAGCCTTGCAGCGGATCGAACCGGACCAGCTGAATCAGCTTCTCCGCCCCGTGTTCGACCTGAAGGAGAAGGAAGCGGCGGTGAAGGGGGGCCGGCTGCTGGCCAAGGGCCTCAACGCCGGTCCGGGAGCAGCCAGCGGGCGTGTGGTGTTCAACGCCCCTGACGCCGAAGAGTGGAAGAGCCGCGGCGAACAGGTGATTCTCACCCGCATCGAGACCTCGCCCGAGGATATCAAGGGGATGAATGCCGCCGAAGGTATTCTGACGGCACGCGGCGGCATGACATCACATGCGGCACTGGTGGCCCGCCAGATGGGCAAGGTTTGCGTTGCCGGCTGCTCGGTCCTCGATATCGATTACGCGACCCATACGATGCGCGTGAAGGGGCGCGTGGTCAAAGAAGGAGACTGGATTTCCATCGACGGGACAACGGGCGAAGTCCTCGAGGGCAAAGTGCCCACGAAGGCTTCTGAAGTCCTGCAGGTGCTTATTGACAAGACCCTGGATCCGAAGGATGCACCGATCTATCAGCAGTACGCCAGGGTGATGGCATGGGCCGACAAGTACCGCCGGCTGAAGATCCGGACCAATGCCGATCAGCCGGATCAGTCCCGGAACGCGATCGCGTTCGGCGCCGAGGGGATCGGTCTTTGCCGCACGGAGCATATGTTCTTCGGCGAAGGGAAGATCGGTCCGATGCGGGAAATGATCCTGGCGGACGGTGTGGAGGATCGCAAGAAGGCGCTGGCACGGCTCCTTCCGCTGCAGCGTGAGGACTTTGAGGGCATCTTTGAAGCGATGGACGGCCGTCCGGTGACGATCCGGACAATCGATCCGCCGCTGCACGAGTTTGTGCCGCACGACGAAAAGGCCCAGCGTGAGCTGGCAGGGCAGATGGGCATCTCCT
>CAVPCZ010000019.1:0-80772 GCA_963702445.1 Ignavibacteriota bacterium | reverse complement strand
CGGGTCCGAAAACGTCCTGAAAGTGCTCGGGAGCGTGGAAGGGAGCGTGCTACGTGTGGGCAAACGGGACTATTCGCTGGTGGTGATCCCTGCGGAGATGGAGAACGTCGACAGCACGACGTACGATCTGCTTGCGAGCTATGTGAAGAACGGCGGGAGGGTGCTGAGTTTCCGGAAACAGGTTCCGATGCTGAACGGTGAACCGTCACCGCTGATGGATGAGCTGATGGCCGGGGTCAGGTGGACGCTGGATCGTTGCCGAGAGTCTTGACGACGCCCGGAGTGCTCGAGTGCTGATGCGCGATGAATTTGCCATGGACGACCATTCCCGTAACGGCATGCTGTATCACCAGCGTCGGGTGCTGGACGACGGGAGTTGTTCCCTGTCGTAAACTCACACACGGAGAGCAGAGCCTCGGCTACGGTCACACTCAGAGGGAGGCATGTATCAAAGCTCGATCTGGTTACCGGAAAGATCCACGGCTATCAGTCCAGAACACACGAAAGGGAAAGTCTCGTTTGACATCGACCTCGGACTTGTCGGCAGCGCCCTCTTCGCGGTGACGGAGACGAAGCCGGAGGAGCAGGACTCTGCGCCTCCTTCGGGTAGAGAGACTGTGGTGGAAGGAATCGGGGAGCTGACCGTGAAGCGAGAATCGGAGAACGTGCTGATGGTGAACTACCTCGATCTCAAGACGGCGAAGTCCGCGCGCAAAGACGTCTACTTCATGAACCCCTGACGGGATTGTTCAAAGAAAATGGCGTGGAGATGGGGAATCCCTGGCAACACAAGATCCAGTATAGGAAAACTCCCTCGCGCTGGACACCCTGTTCGGAGCCGATTCATGGTTCGAAGCCAGCTATCATTTCAACGTCAAGCCCGGGTTGGATCCTTCCTCCATGAAGTCCATGCAGGCGGTGGTGGAACGGCCCGGACTGTGGCAGGTCTTCATCAAGGGTACAGAAGTACCGGTGTTGAAGAACAGCTTCTGGATCGAAAAGCAGTTCCCGCGATATCCGGTGGGCGAGCACGTGAAACCCGGTGTGAATCGCTGACCCTGAAAGCCCTCCGGATGAATGTTCTTGCCGAACTGATGCCGGTCTATATTCCGGCAGTTCTCGTCCGGCCCGCCACCCGGGGGTTTGAAATTACCGGTGGCGACACCGGCACACTGGGTTCCTGGCGTGAAGCCGGCTTGCCGTTCTATTCACAAAAAGTGGCCTACACGCAGAAGTTCAATGTGGCCGGGGCTGACGGGGCTGCATTCAGGGTCAAGTTGAACCGGTGGACGGATTGGTGGCTGAAGTTCTGGTGAACGGTAAGGAAGCCGGCGTGATTGCGTTTCCCCCGGACGAACTCGATGTCACCGGCATGCTGAAGGAAGGGACAAAGAAGTCACCGTGAAAGTGACAGGGAGCCTCAAGAACACGTTCGGTTTCTTCTACAGAAAGAGTGATTACTCGTGGATATACGGGCCGTGGGAGTGGGACTATGCGCCCGCGAAAATTCCTGGGGCGTCGGAGTATTTCCTGATCGACTATGGACTCATGGAGCCTTTCGCATTGATCATGATCAAACCGGCGGTATGACCGTTGAGAACCACCACCGTCTTGCACAACACCCAGGGTGCTCCGATGAAATCATTGCTGCTTCTCATTCTTCTTCTGGTCCTGTCAGGACCGGGAGTGTATGCTCAACACGAGGAACAGACCTATTCTCCCGATCCCAATCCGCTCATTCGGCAACGCATTGACCAATGGCAGGATATCAAGTTCGGACTGCTCATGCACTGGGGGCCTTACAGCCAGTGGGGTATTGTGGAGTCCTGGTCAATCTGCCCGGAGGACGAACCCTGGTGCCTGCCGGACACCGTGACAGACTACTTCGCCTATAAGCAGCGGTACGAAAATCTGGGGAAGACATTCAATCCGGTCAAATTCGACCCGGTGAAGTGGGCAAAAGCAGCCAGAGACGCCGGGATGAAATACGTGGTGTTCACAACAAAACATCATGACGGATTTTGCATGTTTGACTCCAAGTATACCGAGTACAAGATTACCGGGAAAGACTGCCCGTTCAGCACTCAACCCCAGAGCGGATGTAACAAAAGAGATCTTCAATGCCTTCCGCAACGAGGGGATGTGGATTGGCGCCTATTTCTCGAAACCCGACTGGCACAGTCCCGACTACTGGTGGCCGCAGTTTCCGCCTTTTAACCGGAACGTGAATTACGACCCTGCCCGATACCCGGAGCGGTGGAACAGCTTTGTGAATTTCACCCATAACCAGATCATGGAACTATGCACCAACTACGGCAAGATGGATCTGTTCTGGTTCGATGGCGGCTGGGTGCAAAAGCGTGAGGACCCTGGAGAGGCACCCCGCGTTCCGGGCTTTGTCGTCAGGAAGCCGTACAACCAGGACGTCCGGATGGATGAACTGGTCGAAAAAATCCGCTCCAAACAGCCGGATGCCATTGTGGTAGACCGGGCCGTGGAAGGCAGAACCAGAACTACCTCACTCCCGAGAACGTGGTCCCGGACAAGATGCTGCCGTATCCGTGGGAGTCGTGCATCATACTTGGCGGGGGATGGTCATTTTCGTACAACGCGAAAATGATGCCCACCAGGAAAGTGATTCACATGCTCTCGGATATCGTGGCCAAAGGAGGAAACCTGCTCCTCAATATCGGCCCGGGCCCGGATGGAACCTGGTACGACGAAGCATACGACCGCCTGAAGGAGGTGGGGGCGTGGCTCAAGATAAACGGAGAAGCCCTTTACAGTACCCGTACCATTGCTCCGTACTTCGATGGCAAATTGCGCTACACGCGCAGCAAAGACGGATCAGCGTACATCATATACCTGTTCGACGAAAACGAGAAGCTTCCATCGGAGATCCGGGTCAACGGTTTTGTCCCGGCCAGGAGCCAAGATCAGCATGCTCGGGAAAAACGGAAGTGCGCTGAAATGGGAATCCAATGGCAGCAGCTTCAAAATCCAGGTTCCTGAAGGCGAGAGAAGCGCACTGCCTTCGCAATACGCGGTGGCCTTTAAGGTGAGCCAGACACTCAAATAGCGAAGTACCACGAAAATCTCACTGTTACCACGCTTTATCCACCTCGCGCTCGCGACAGTCGCGGTCCCGGGAGTATTCGCGCAACCACTCCTCCCCGCCGCCCGTGACCGATTTCAGTTTCGACTTCCAGGACCTCCTGTTGAAACCCGGGCCAGCTCGCAAGAAGTAGTTCTTGGTGCCCGGAACAGGACATGTCAGCTCTGAGAAGCAGGCCGATCATGTGGACACCTCATGGTGGATCATCAGGGAAATGCCTCTGGATCCTGAGAGACTTCTAAGGAAGAGGTGAAGAAGAAGGCAATGCTACGTTGAGGCTACGTTACTGATTTCCGTTGGTTCTCATAGCATACTATGAAACGTGGTTGGGGCCTTACCCCCCCAGAATGCCCCTGAGGAGAGAGGCCAGGGCTTCTGACTGTTTTCCTTCGCCTGAGACAGCCAGAATATACCGCCCCTGCTGCTCAACCGTTGCGACTCCTTCCTTGCGCGTTGCTCAATTGTCCATTTCCCTTCAGCATCCCGGGCAGCGGGTAATTGCAGCTTCTCCCACCCCTCTGCTGCCGCGCTGAGAGCTGCGCCAGCGGCTACAGCGTCTGGATATTGCAGGATCAGGTAGCGGGATGTACCGCGATTTCCCCACGACTCCCTCGGTCGGCGGGAGAGTTTTGGCCCACGCCGGGGGAAAGTGATTGCCAATGGCCAGCTTTCCGCGGACATACACCATTGCCCGCGATTCAACACCTCCCTCCCGCAAGAGGACGCAGAGGTCCAGGCCGCGGCCCTGTTTGGTGGATTTCCGTTTCCAATTCCCCTGCCAGCTGAAGAAGCATCTGCCCCGAAGCCGAGTCAACGGAAGCCGCTGTGAGCATCCCGACATACGGGCCTTTCCAGAAGATGCAGTATCCTTCTCCCAGCACGGCCTCCTGCCCGAGCGCGCCGGTTTTCCCGTCCCTACGGTGAACGACGTGAACAACCCGTAGGCGGCCAGAGGGCTTTTCATCTCGTACAGCTCGACTGTCGCACTCGCGTCGGGTGAACGAGAGTATTCCGAGCTGAGTGCCCGCACGAACCCATACTCGAAGAAGAGATCAGCCCCTCCATCAACAAGCAGAAACAGATTCTTCCCCGCATACACACCCACGCTGTCCGCGCGGGTCCACCCTCCGGCTGTGGCAGGGAGCGTTGCAGACTGGCCCGGTGACGGCGGGGGTGCCTGCCATGAGCGTGATCCACGCTACCAGGAGCATGAAGGCAGAACGGGCGATCCCGATCATAGTGACTCCCTGATGACCGTGAGAGCATCGAGGTTCGTCGTACCAACACCATGTTCCTGAGCGCGGCGCAGCATGAGCACATCCTCCGGGCGAATACCCAGGATCTCCGCCCCGCAGGCGTCGAGCGCAACAGGATCAGTCGAGGCAACGACGGTGCGGAAATTCCGTACCGGTCCAGGTCCGAATGGCCCCCCCTGCACGAGAATCTCGGTCGCGTCTCCGACCGAAAGCGTCGGCTTGCGCAACAGATTTGCATCGGCAATGGACTGGGAGAGGAACGCATAGTCATCCCGGTCTCCGCCAGGGTCAGAACCCTGGTGAAACGTCTGGTTCGACCTGTCCGCGATTGCACCCATGAGGTTCTTCAGGGCTCCCGTGAACCGTATTCCCTGATGGTCCTTGAAGATCGGCATGTTGATGTAGACGTCGCACTCCAGCAGATCGGGGACCACGTCAACCTTCCGGACATTGACGCCCCCGTGGATCGAGGACCGTACGGTGCGCGCGGGGGGACTGGATTTCATCGAGGTACTGCCTGTGTTCGGGCGAGAGCGTTGCGTGCCTTCCAGTAGCGGGCCGACGTATCCTCGAGGCTGACGATCTGGACGGCGCCGGCCTGGCGGCACATCGCAATGACCGCAAGGGTGATCTGTGGCTTGACGAATGTGCCGGGTTTTGTGTACCGGGAATTCACCAGCAGCCCGACGCGGGCACCACGGTGAACGAACCGTTCCATCCCTCCCATCAATTCGACAGCGCGCACGGTGGCATCGTAGTAGTTCGAGCCGGAGACAACGGCCAGATCCGCCGGACCCGTCCGGCTGGAAGTGCCGGCAGAGCGGGCGAGCATGGCCGCGAGCGTGTCAGCGGTGAGAGCGGCTGTGCCTGCAAGGGCGGTGTACCGCAGAAAGGAGCGGCGTGAGATGTGGTGTGCCATGGTGGATCCCTCCAACGGGTATTGGTCCTTTCCCCGATGGTGGTGTTCGGACATGGCTGTCCGCGGGCGGATGGAGGGGAACAGCAGTAACATACAATCCTTTTCTGACAATTGCGATGGAGGAATAACCCGGATTGAGGTTGTTCGATCCATATCCCATCGGTTCCGCAACTTTCGGCCGACGACATCGGTACTAGAGGTATGCCCCCTCGTGCGGGCATTCCAGGAGGTACGCAATGAAATCCATCAGGGCACGTTACCCGGCCCTCCTTTGTGCGATCCTACTGGGGTTTTTGAATCCCGACGCGATTGCCGGTTCTGCAATCCTTTCGTCCGGGCAGACAAGGCCGGAGGTGATCGCGGCACTTGACAGTGCCATCCCGGATCTCATGGCGAAAGCGAGAATACCCGGGCCTCAGCGTTGCGCTCATCTGGGACGGAGAGGTCGCCTGGGAGAAGGGCTACGGGACGAAGAACAAGGCGACGGGCGAGCCGGTCGACACGACGAACGGTGTTCGAGGCGGCATCCCTCACAAAACCGTTCTTTGCGGCATTGGCCATGAGCCTCGTGGCTTCAGGCGCGCTTGATCTGGATAGACCGCTTGTCGAGTATATCCCGAAGGACTCGATCGAGAGCGGCATGGGGCATTCGTTCGACTATCCGGGCTTTCGCGCGGACTGGGCGAAACGCATCACACCCCGGATGGTGCTGAGCCACTCGTCGGGCCTTCCCCACGGGCAGCGGGGGAAGCCGTACCCGATCCTGTTTGAACCAGGGACCAAGTTCTCCTACTCCGCAGACGGCTACTTCATGCTGCAGATGGCAATCGAGCGCCTCCTCGGGGAGCCTCTCGGGGAGACAATGAGAAAGCGTCTCATCCAGCCGCTGCGCATGGACCGGAGCTCGATGGTCTGGGATGATCGTTTCAGTGCGAATGCGGCAGTCGGCCATAGCCTTCTGGGTATCTCCAACGGCAGTGTCCGAAAGTATGCCGAAGCGAACGCGGCCGCGAGCCTCTATACCACCGCCGGCGACTATGCGAGGTTCGTCGCAGCGCTGATGACCGGCTCGTTCCCCGGCTCCCCGCCGGTCGACCTGATGTTCACGCCTCAGATCACGGTTGCGGACAGTGTCTCCTGGAGCCTGGGGTTCGGCATCGAGAGGACCTCGAGCGGCGCCGCCTTCTTCCAGTGGGGGGACTACGGGATCTTCCGGAACTATATCGTCGCGCTGCGGGGCCAGAGGCGCGCTCTCGTCTATCTGACGAACAGCTTCTACGGGCTTGCGATCGGCAAAGAGCTCGTGCCCGTCGCCATGGGTTTCGAAGAAGACTTCGGACTCCGCTGGCTTCGTTATGAGCCGTACGACTCGGAGATCAGCACGTTCTTCTATGCCATTGCGGAGCGGCCGGCCGAGGAGAGCGTACGCCTCTACCATGAACTCCGGAGCAAGAATTCTCCTGCGACAGGTGAAGATGTGGTGAATATGATCGGCTATGAGTTGCTACGCAACGGAGCGCATGACAAAGCGCTGGTCTTCTTCGAATTGAACACCAAAGCCTTTCCGAACTCGGCAAACACGTACGATAGCATGGGTGAAGCATGCGAGACGATGGGTGACCTGGCTCGTGCTGCGGCATGCTACCAGAAGGCTCTTGATGTCCTTCCGGGCGACACCACCCGGAACGAGGCCTCGAAGGCCCGGCTCAAGGAGGTGTTCCAGAAGAACCTGGCGCGCGTGACCGGTGACAAGAAACCTGAGTAAGTGATTGTCCTGCTCTGACGGCCAACCGGCTCTGGATCCTGGTCTATTTCCTCTGTTGTCGAGCTTTTCCCGAGTCCCGTCCTGAGGACTGGATCGAGGTGGCCACCCTGGATCTCCATGGCGATGTGCGACATGAGGCTTCTCATGGGCTCGTCAGTCATAGTGCATCCTCGTGTGGAAAACGTAAAGGAAAACCAGCCATCCATGAAAACCGCCATTCTCAAAGAAGTCAGTTCTTCGCTCGGTCGATGCGAGCTCACATACATTGCTCGCGAACCGATCGCCATCGACGTTGCCCGCGCCCAGCACCGTTCGTACGAGCGACTCCTGACATCACTCGGCTGTTCGGTTGTGCACTTGCCGGAAGAGCCGGACCTTCCCGATGCTGTCTTCATAGAAGACACGGCCGTCGTTCTCCCCGAACTCGCCATCATTACCCGGCCCGGAGCGCCATCGCGAAGACCGGAGACTGCCTCCACAGCTGCGGCTCTTTCCCGGTATCGGCGGCTTGCGCAAATCGAAGCGCCGGGAACAATCGACGGCGGGGATGTGCTTGTAGCGGGAAAAACACTCTTCATCGGCGAAACGGAGCGCTCAAACAGTCACGCGATCGAACAGGTCACCGCGCTGCTCCGTCCGCTCGGCTACGCGGTGCGGACAGTGCCGGTGAGCAGCTGTCTTCACCTCAAGTCCGCCGTGACCCTCTGCGGTCCGGATCTGCTGCTTGTCAATCCGGCGTGGGTTGATCCCGCGCGGTTCGGCGGCAGGTCCATCATCGAGGTGGATCCCGCAGAATCGCATGCGGCCAACGCCCTGCTGCTGAACGGAGGGATCATCTACCCCGTGGCGTTTCCTCGAACGCGGAAACTCCTGCGCGCGCGGGAGGTGATTGTGCACGACATCGAACTTTCCGAGCTTGCGAAAGCGGAGGGGGCTGTGACCTGCTGCAGTCTGATCGTCGAGAGCTGACGGCCCAGGCAGAGCTCTGTGCGCGATCGTTCAGAAGGAGGTGGAACTGTTCCGCCGGTCATCCGCTGCGGAAGTGAAACGTCCGGAGCATCGCCCCCGATGCTCCTATTGCCGCACAGGCCACAGACGCAGGAGCACTCCGCCATGCCGGGGAACATCGGCACCAACCTCCCGATCTGTTTCCCCAACGTCCTTCTGCCGCCAGAGATCCCGCACCCGATGCCTTCCCCGCAGTCCGAGAACCGCCAATGGGACGTTGACCCGTGTCGGGAACTCCCCGCGGTTGAACAACCCGACGGCAGTACTTCCGTCCTCCATATCCTTGTCCATGAGAAACGTCTCCTCGGTCAGCACTGAAATTGAGGCACACTGTCCGAGCGGATCCTGATCTACCTCGATAACCTCGGGGTTGCAGAGCACGTTCAGGGTGAATGGATCGAGCCGGGTCATGTCCCCGCTGAAGAACAGGGGTGAAGCCATCAGGCACCAGAGCGACATGAACGCATACTGCTCGTTCGGCCCGAGCGGACACGGCGCGGGCAGCCCCCCGCCTCGGGCGTTGCCAACGTATCCGATCTGGATGTAGTCGGGATCGTTCCATGCCCCTGGCCGGGACCACGCACGGTGACCGGCATTTGTCATGCGCGACCTCGAACACCCTGTCCAGTTCATACCCGAGGTCGCCGGAGGTCCGCCACGAGTGGCCGCCGGCTTCAGCCCCCCATTCCCAGACATTTCCCATCCCGTACTGGCAGAGGTTGTACACGATATCGCGCTTCTGTTGTTGCAGGAGGTCACCCATGAGCCGGTAGGGCTTCGTGAGAACCTTCAGGCTGTAGTCCTCTCCGGCGACGTCGCGGTAGTAGCACCAGTCGTACTTGAGCAGGTCAAAACCCCATTCAGCAAAACGGGCGGCATCGAGCGCCTCATGCTGGTACGATCCAGAGAAACCCGCACAGGTTCTGGGGCCGGGCGAGGTGTAGATGCCGGCCTTAAGGCCGTAGCCATGGATGTGGTCCGTCAGGGCATTCATGTCGGGGAAGTGCCTGTTCGGCAGGATGTTCCCGCCGGCGTCACGAAAGGGACCGACACGAAGTGAATCGTCGCTTCGGTCTGTGTTCATCCAGCAGTCGTCAATGCTGACGTACTCGTAGCCGGCGTCAGCCATGCCGCTGCTGACCATCAGGTCGGCCGCCTCGCGGATCAGCCGGTCGGTCACCCTGCCGTAGTGGGCGTACCAGTGATTCCATCCCATGGGGGGTGTCAGGGCAAGTCCCTCGCCGCTCACGATGGTCAGGGTCTTTGAGGCAGATCCGTGAGGATTGACTGCGGCCAGGACGCACGGGATATCTCCCTCTGGCCGGGGCAGTCCCGCTGATGATCCCCCGCCCTGCATCGAGGCGGAGTGAAGGGGGCAACCCCTGAGCCGTGAAAGTGACGGGCCGGTTTCCCGTGCAGGGGATCCGGTAGAGAAACGGTTTGTGGGGTCCGCATCCGTACACCGAAGGGCCGTTGATCCGGGGAGCCGGGCCGGGAGGCGGCGTCAGGATCGTCGGCTCGTCGCGGGGCGGATCAACCGCTGCGGGTTGTTCCCCTTCGAAAAGGAACCTCGCGTTCCCCCAATCGGCGTGGTCGTAGCCGATCCCGTCTCCGGCATCGTTCACGGCAAGAACAAGATCAGCCACTCCGTTCACATCAACATCGATCCGCTTCGCAATCTGCCGGGCCCGCATGATTCCCGAATCGAACAGGGTCACTCCATCGCCCACCACCCGGAACCTCACGGTCCCGCCGCTGCCGGCACTGTCGTCCACTCCGACCGAAGCCCTGAACCGCAGTGTCTTCCCTCCCAGATGAACCCACAGACGACTCGACGCATGCGTCCCGACGCCGCGGGAGAAGATCTCCCCGTCGACAGAGAGTTTTCCCTGCGTAACGGAGCGATCCCGCTGCGGCTCACCCCAGCTCTGCCGCATTTTGGTCAGGTCAAGAGTTGACACCCAGAGGCTGTCCCGGGCGTGCACAACGCCGGAAAAGACCACGATCAGCAGGGCAACGAGAGCCCATACATGCGGGCGATGGATGGAGGTCGGCATAGCTTTGTCCTCAGGATGTTCGCGCACTTTCGGACCAAAGTACGGAGCGGAATCGGTATGTGCAAGTTGAGGTCCACCGCGGCGGAGGGCGGCTTTGCGCGGAATGTGGCTGTGGCCGGAACCGGAATGTGTCGATGCTGCGAACAGGGGTGGGGCCGGGAGATGGTGGGTGGTGAGGGAAATGCCGTTACCACAGAGGGCTCCGCCGCAACCAGAAGGTGTGCCAATCCTTTGAGCGGTGTTGAGTGACGCAGCCTCCTGTATGCGGATCCGTGTACTGCGGATCCGTGTACTACAAAGGGCTTGCGTTTGCTTCCTCCCCGGGGTATATTCCCGGCACAGACATTGGCGCCTGATGACTTCCTCAGGCAAACCGAGAGAAACACTTCAACGATATGCCAGAATGAAGACGACCGTATTGGTAGTCCTTGCCGTTTTGATTTCTATGAATGTATCCAGCCAGAGCATCGTAAAGGAATACCGGATTCAGAAGAAGTATCTGAATCTTCCTGTCCGTATGCAGCACGACCGGCAGCTGGTACATTTCCTTTCAGCGAAAGATACCATCACGTACTCGCTCATTCGTATTGCTGACGGTGAACCGGATTACTGGGTCTTCAAAGACGTATCAGCCTGGGAAGGGAAGATCCTCAAACTGGTGTTCAGCAAGCATGTGCGAGGCATTGAACTGATCTACCAATCGGACCGGTTTGCAGGGCAGGACAGTCTCTATCGGGAAACCAACCGTCCTCAGTTTCACTTCAGCACTCGCCGGGGGTGGAACAATGACCCGAACGGACTGGTGTACCTTGACGGTGAGTACCACTTGTATTATCAGCACAACCCCTATGAGATCCAGTGGGAAAACATGCACTGGGGCCACGCAGTGAGCCCTGACTTGATTCACTGGACTGAATTGAACGATGCGCTCTATCCCGACCATCTGGGCACCATCTTCTCTGGTAGTGCGGTGGTAGACCGGCGGAATACCGCCGGTTGGGGCCGGAATGTCCTGGTGGCAGCCTATACGGCTGACAAAGAAGGAAGAGAGGTCCAATGCATCGCATACAGCAACGACAAGGGAAGAACATTCACCAAATACGAAGGCAACCCGGTGGTGGGCGAAACGCGGGATCCCAAAGTGATCTGGTACGAACCAAACAAGGAATGGGTGATGGCCCTCTACAAAATCGCGGGGATAAGCTTCTTCACATCCAAAGACCTGAAATCGTGGAAGGAAGAGAGCCATATCAACGGCTTCTATGAATGTCCGGAACTGTTTCAACTTCCGGTGGACGGGAATCCCACCAAAACCCTCTGGGTGGTCTATGGAGGTTCGGGCACCTATATGCTGGGTGATTTCGACGGGAAACGATACACACCGCGGTACGGGAAATACCGTACCACCTACGGCGCGCATTATGCCGCACAAACCTACAACGACACTCCGGACGGAAAGCGGATCCAGGTAGGTTGGGGCAGGATCGAACAACCGGGCATGCCGTTTAACCAGATGATGCTTTTCCCCGCAGAATTGACCCTGCGAACGACGAATGAGGGTATCCGGATGTTCAGTGAACCGGTTGAAGCCATCAGGAAACTACACGGAAAGGAACATGACCTTTCAGGACTGAGCGTAGCAGAAGCCAATGAAAAACTGAAAGGCATTACTCACGACCTGCTGCATTTGGTGGGCCGTGTGGAATCGCTGAATGGCGGTCGGATATCGGTGGGGTACAGGGGCAATCGCTACATCACCGTTGATGCCGATGAAATCAACGGCATTCAGGTGCCCATGCAGAATCCGGCCTCCCTGGTTTTCGACGTGGAGATCCTGATCGATCGCACTTCCATCGAATCGTATTACCAGCACGGGCAGGTGGTTTTCGTTGATGCCCTCAAGAAACCTGTTGAACCAGCCGGTGTGCAAATTCTGGGTGATCCGGCCAACATCCGGATCCACAAACTGGAAGTGTATGAGATGAATTCTATCTGGTTGTCTGAATAGACCTGACATGCCATGCCACCCATCAGGAAAGCCATCCTGCCATTGTTGTTCGTCGCCGCTGTGTCCGTAGATGCCCGGGCCTTGGCGCAGCAGCTGAATCACCTCTACAAATGCGGGGAAGAGGGCTATCAGTGCTTCAGGATCCCCGCCATTGTCACAACCACCCGAGGCACCCTCCTGGCCTTTGCCGAAGGAAGAAAGAACAACTGCAGTGACTCGGGCGATATCGATCTGGTGGTCAAGCGCTCCGTGGACGGCGGGAAGACCTGGTCTGGATTGAGCGTTGTTTGGGACGACGGGGCCAACACCTGCGGGAACCCGGCGCCGGTGGTTGACCGCAAAACGGGAAGGATTATCCTTCTATCGACCTGGAACCTGGGAACGGACCACGAACCGCAGATCATCGAAGGGAACAGCCGGGATACCCGCAGGATCTTCGTCATGTCTTCATTGGACGATGGCATAAGCTGGTCGGCCTCCCTGGAGATCACTCAGGATGTGAAGAAGCCGAACTGGACCTGGTATGCCACGGGGCCGGTCAACGGTATCCAGATACAAACCGGGAAGTTCAGGGGAAGGCTCATCGTTCCCTGTGACCACATCGAGGCAGGGACAAAAAGATACTATGCGCACACGATCCACTCCGACAATGGCGGGCTCACCTGGGTACTGGGGGGGGAGCACTCCTGGGGATCAGGTGAATGAATGTACCGTTGCCGAATTGCCGGAAGGGAAGCTACTCCTGAACATGCGCAACTACACTTCGGTCCGCATCCGCCAGACATCAACCAGCAACGACGGGGGCGAAACCTGGTCGGAATTGAAGGGGGACACCACCCTGGTTGAACCGGTTTGCCAGGCAAGCCTGATCCGGTATGACCACCAGTCCCGCGATCCGTTCCTGGCCTTTTCAAACCCGGCAAGCCGGAGCTCGAGGACCAATATGACGGTGCGGATTTCCTATGATCAGGGGAAATCCTGGAAGCTGAAGAATGTGGTCTACGAGGGGCCTTCCGCATATTCCAATCTGGTTGTTCTGCCCAATGGAAACTTGGCCTGCTTGTTTGAGGCCGGAGTGGCGAGTCCCTACGAAGGGATCGTCTTCAAGGAGTTGTCATTCAAGGATTTTGAAAAGTGATGCAGGTTCGTTATCTATTCCTTCTATTAACTGGTCGCAGGCTTCCACGTGGGAATTGAGATCGATGAGGTGAATCAATCATCCACAATCGTTGCGTGCCCGGAACAGGGAGATCACTCATTGTAACGTATGCTGATCACATCCAGATCAGTCAAGCCACGCGCGATACATGTCCAGGAGATCATGAATAGGATTCGCGCTTGCGAAGATCTCCGGCATAAGATGTCCCGCATGAGATCTCTCTGCCGGGTTTCACGGAATCGCATCAGTCTGTTTACCACATCCTCAAGGAGAACAATCCCATGGGAAACGACTCACCGGATTTGCTGACGGCAGCCAACATCGCAAAGGCGCTGGGTGTTTCTGACGCGAAGGTGAAGAAAGCCATTCAAACGCTCGGCATCAAACCGCAGGCCAAGAAAGGAGTCTGCAGCTACTACGGGAAGGATACCGTCGAGAAGGTGAAAGGAGCGCTCAAGTAGCCTTTCATCGAGATGGGGAACGGGAAGCAGGGTATCATCGGAAGAGTGTGACGCATCGGTGCCCCTTCGTCCAATGGATGTGAAGTCTCGGTTGTTGTGAGTGTCGCCGGCATTGCCAACGTCGTCATGCCTCCTGCACCTGTCTGGTTCAGCGCCGTCGATCTGCTGCTTGCATATTCGCCAACCGCTTGGCTGGGACAAGCGCTCGCGGAACGTGCGCAACCGCAAAGTTGTATTCCTGGTTTCGCGCACACACTTGACAAAGGACCATAGAAGGGCTTACTGCACCACATGAACCGACGTGATTCGCTGAAGCATCTGGCAACAACGCTTGCCGCCGTCCCCCTGCACAACTTCAGCCCGTTCCTGAAGTTTGAGCATATGACGGTCACGTTCGATGAGAGCATTCTGACGCATCTCGATCCACTGCGGACGGAACCGCCGTGCCGATCGGAGATCCGGATCGAGCGAGGTGGAGGCCGGCTCTTCCTCAACGGGAAGGAGGAATTTCCGTTCTTTGCCGTTAGCTCCAGTCCACTCCGCACGGCCAAGAGTTATCGGGAAGCCGGCATGCGCTTTCTGCATCCATTGATCGGGCTTGAAGACGGCTGGATCGCTCCTGGGAAGTACGACTGGACACAGTACGACAGGTATTTTGCGAAGCTCCTTGAGATCGTTCCCGACGCGTTCCTCTTCCCCCGTATTCACCTTTATGCCCCCGTATGGTGGAAAAAGGCACATCCACAGGAGCTCATCAAGTGCGGACTCCCTGTCCCGCCGGAAGAGTACAACGTTGCCCCGCAGTATATCGACAGGGATGCGGGACTCAACTGGGCCCTGAACGATCCATATGGGGCATCGTTTGCCTCCGAGGTCTGGAAGAAAGAGACGGCGGAGACGCTCCGGCAATTCCTGAGGCATATGGAATCGTCTCCCCTGATAAGCAGAATAATGGGATATCATGTGTCCGGCATGCACACGGGCGAGTGGCACTACCTCGGCTGCCGGTGGCTACCCGACTACAGTGCTCCGATGCAGAAGGTTGCGGGGCCGGTTCCTTCCGTTGAGCGCCGGATCGACAAAGACGGTCCGCTGTTGCGCGACCCCGAGACAGATGCGGATGTCATCGATTTCCTGAGAAAGTACCATGCAAACACGGCCGAGACGGTAGCAGCGTTCGCGAAGATTATCAAGGAGGAGACCGGGAGGCGCATCATTTGCGGAACGTTTTTCTGCTATGTTCTGGAAAATGTCATGATCCAGGAAGCGGGTCACCTCGTTCCGCAAGCGGTGCTCCATTCTCCCGATCTCGATTACATTGCCACGCCGTACACCTACCAGCGGAGCAATGTTCCCGGTAATCAACGCTGGGATAGTGATGTCATTGACGACGCGGGGAACTGGCTTGGCCGTGCCCGCGGGGTTGGTGGCGACGGCGCATACCGTGTGCTGAGCGAATCGATTCGCCGGAACAAGAAGATGTTCATCTCGGAAATTGACTGCAGTACCTATGTGGAGCCGTACCGGCGGAGCGAAGGCGGTTCCGGTTCGGAGACCATTGACGGGACGCTCAAGATCCTCCGCCGTGATATCGGTCAGGTGTTTGCTACAGGGCATGCCGGCTGGTTGTTCGACTTCGGACACCTTGACCCGCCCTTCAAAGCCCGCAAGAGCTGGTATGATGATCCGCCGATGATCCGGGAAATCAGATCACTGCTGAGCCTGGGAGAATTGCAGCGCCCGAAGCTCGATATCGCTCCGATCTCCGAGATCGCAGCGGTCTATGAACCGAAGTCATGGCTTGCGACGAAGAGCTGGAAGGCTGAAGAACCGTGGGAGAACTACGGGATCGTCATCAGCGATTTCATCGGCCACTGGATGGTGAACTCACAAGCGCGCACGATCAACCGGATCGGTGCGCCGGCGGATTTTGTGTACCGGTTCGATCTCACGCCCGACGACCGTGCCCGTTTCAAGCTCTTTCTCATGGTCAATACCTTCTCCCTGACAGGAGATGAAGTGCGGCGGCTTCGCGCGCTGCTCCGGGGGACGGGTGCAACGGTGGTCTGGTTTTACGCGCCGGGCTACATCGGTGAGCACAAGTTTGAACCGTCGCACATGGAGGAGTTGACCGGTTTTACGTTCAAACGGATGGATGCGCCCGGCCCCATGATGATCCGCTGCAAGATCGAAGAGAATGAACTCAAGTTCTTCGGGGAATTCGGGGTTCGGAAGCCGCATTACCCGCGTTTTGCAGTGGTACAGCGCAAGGGCGAAGTGGTCCGGATGCATGGCACCTGGAGTGACAGTGAGGAGATCGCATTTGCGAGCAAGGAATATGATGGTTTCACGTCGATCTACGTGGGAACGGGACCGATGCCGGTGGCATTGCTCCGGTGGATCGCAGCGCGGGCGGGAGTGAGGCTCTGGAGCTCGAGACCGGACAACGTACGGGCCACGAAAGACGCAGCAATGCTCGTTGCGAGCGATGATGGTGAGCGGGTCTTCAGGCTGCCATATCCGATGGCTCCCGAGGAGGGAGGAGATGCAGCAACCGAACACAGACTTTCAATGCAGTTCGGGGAAGTGAGACTGTTTGTAAAGCCCTGACCTCAGCTCCATTGCGGGAGCCAGGGAAAAAAACGCCACCTCAGGAACAAGCGGCATTCTTTTTCCAGTGCCCGGAGCCCCGCCCTAACACCGGGCGGGATTTCGCGGGCGGACGGGGGCGAGGCTCAACAGGACCACCAAGCCAGTCCGAGTGAACAAGCGGGCGAAACCCACCCCGGGAACATTTGGACGGGTTTCGCTTTCTGTACCCGGAACAGGGCACACACGTGATTGAACATTTGCCCCACAACATACTTCTCGTAACGATATCGCAGCCCATTTCACAACTCTGTGGGTATATGTAGGTTATAAGATCAGTTGGGCATGGTGCGCTCGCAACTTCCCAGACGGCCCCTGAACTACTTGTCTGCGCCGAACTGATATTGTGATGTACGTAACCACCGAGAGCCTTCTCCCCTCAAATCGGAAGTGTACCGTAACGTTCCTTCAAATCTTCAATCAGAGGCCCGCTTTCGTGAGTTACGCTTTCGTTACGGTTACAGTTTAGACCCCTATACAAGTAAAAGATCCCACCGCAAGTACTGATTCCTGATTACCATATTCAACTTCCCCGGAACGGAAGGGTTATCGGGGGGAGTGGCCTCCCAAAGATACGCAACTCGCTGCAATTGAAGGTATAGGGAAGTGAAACGATCCCTCCCTCAGTGACAACAAAGACGAAGTAACTCCGGTGTGTGGACATTAAGTAATACCACTTTCATTAGAGCCTTGAAAAGTCTCGATTACGAGCACGATCAGTGCATGCAGGACTGAAGAGGGGAGGAAGTCGGATTGAAGTTGATTTTCTCATATCCATATGCCATATTGGCCCCATGCTTACATAGGTCGAATGCGGGGCCTCCCGCGCCAGACCTGGAAGCGCACCTGCTGTTTGTCTCCATCTGCACTCCCTCCTCTCCCGCGGGTTTCACCTTCCGCATTCTGTTGTCAAAGCCACTGAGCTGCCGCTGGGGACCCTGATCTCCCGCTCGAAAGCCGCCAAGAGCGCTTCCTAAACGGTTGGAAGGAGAATCTTTCCCATGAAACACATCCCGGTTGTCGCTGCAATTGTCCTGCTTATTGTCCCGTGTGCTTTCGCAGATTTCCAGATCCGACAAGGTCCGGGCCGGGATTGGCTCCCCGCTGTGGCCTACAACTCCACTGATCACGAGTATCTTGTGGCGTGGACGGAAGAGTACTTCACGGGAGCCGTCTGGCTGAACTCAGTGAGAGCACAGCGCATTGCCGAGAATGGAGGCATGATCGGAAGTCCATTCATGATCTTTTCGATCGGCGTGAATCCCGTGGTTGCCTACAACAGTGCCGCCAATGAATATCTTGTGGGGTTCAATCCCGGCGGCGGGTTTGTTGGCCAAAGGGTCAGCAACACGGGGACACTCATTGGTAGTCCGACCACCCTGATGAATGGTGTCAGTGATGGAAGACTCTTGTACAACTCCATCACCGGGCAGTATCTCTTTGTGGGGGCGGTGCTTGTGGAGACCCCCACGGGGTCGGGCTACTACAACATCAAGATCTCCTCGTGCAAAATTGGGGCGAACGGCCAGGCGCTCACGTCGCCTCTCGTTGTGGAGAACATTGCACATGGATACCAACCTCCCGAGCCTGCATTCGGGGTGGCCTTCGCCCCGATCCAATCGATGGAAACTCCTTTCGGCCGTTACTTGCTGGTCATCGGGCGTGGAGTGGTGCTGGTGATGCTGGACAGCGATGGAGGACCGATCAACGTGGTGTATGATCCTGCGCACCCGGGGGTGTACTACCGTTACGTTCCGTTCAAGACCGGGAGTCCTCTCGGCGGTGAGTTCAACGTCGATGTGGCCTACGGTGACCAGTCGGGTTACAGCATGACGGCGCCTGCATTCCTGGTGACGTGGGCGGACCAAAACAACACCTTTGGTGGTCAGTCGTGGACAGGGATCTGGGGTGGGTTTGTGAGCGCCGAGAAGATCTCGTATTCAACAACAGAGGTCATCCAGGATAAGTCGTTTCCGATAAGCGCCATCGCGGACCACTGGGCGTATGATGTGCACGTGGAATCGTGGAGGCCGAAAGTGGCGTTCAACCCGGCGAGCCAGAAATTCTTCGCTGTGTGGCGAGAAACACCCGGCACGAGTCCGTACAACAACACAAACGTAAACCATATACGGGGCACCTACGTGTTTGAGAAGATCCCCGCAACGAATGTGATCATCTCGGCCACCAGTGGGACGGAAGATCCCAAGTATCCTGCGCTGGCGGCGAGCACGACAAGCGAGTATGCGCTTGTGGTCTGGCAGGATTCACGAAACATCGGCAGTACAAACTTCGACATTTACGGGAACATCCAGAAGGTTGCCGAGCCGGTCACCCCGCCGCCCCCTGATATGGCGGTGATTAACACGCTTGACAGCGGGCCGGGGTCATTGCGGCAGGCGATACTGAATGCGAACGCGCATGCCGGCAAAGATACCATCACATTCAATATACCGGGAGCCGGCCCCCATACGATCATGCCGGTGACACCGCTGCCAGCACTCACGGGGCCTGTGGTGATTGACGGTTACACACAGCCCGGCAGCAATGTGAACACGAATCCACTCAAAGATCCCGACAATGCGACACTCAAAATCGTAATTGATGGGACGAGCGATCAGTACTCTCGGATTTCGCACGGCCTGCGCATACGTGGCGGGAACAGCTGTATTCGCGGGCTCGTCATCAACTCCTTTCTCGGGGCCGCCGTGTTGCTTGAGAACAACGGTGGCGATGTCGTGGAAGGGAACTACCTCGGGACCGACAGCTGGGGGCTGGTCAGTCGCGGCAACTATGACGGTGTGGGCATTGAGAATGCCGGCAACAATATCATAGGTGGGACAACCGCTGCGGCGCGCAATGTCATCTCCGGCAATCAGTCAACGGGGGTGGATATGCGAACATCCCGGAGCCAGCGGGAATATTGTGGCAGGGAACTATGTTGGTGTGAATGCAACCGGGAATGGAGCACTTGGCAACAGCGGAACCGGTGTATGGATTCAGAATGCGCCGTCAAACACTGTCGGAGGAACAGCCCCCGGCGCGGGCAACGTCATCGGAGGAGGCGGCTTCGCCGCGCAGGATGGTGACGGCATCGCGATTGTCGGCGACACCGCGAGGGGAAACATCGTGGCAGGGAACCTCATCGGGACGAATGCTGCGGGTGACAAATCGATAGAAAACCATCAGTCCGGTATCCGTATCACGAGCCGGGGAAATATCGTCGGAGGAACTGCCGCTGCAGCGCGCAACATCATCTCCGGGAACAGCTTCTCGGGCATCGTCCTCACGGGCGATAGTAACAACGTCCAGGGCAATTTCATCGGGACCGACATCAGCAGGTACAAAAGCCATCTGGAATGAATATGGGGTTCAGATCAGTGCAGGAACCGGGAACCTCATCGGCGGGCTCGTGCCGGGTGCCGGGAATGTGATCTCGGGAAATGGCGCTATGGGTGTATTGATGCTCGGGGGAGCATCAAAGAACAATGTCCAAGGCAACCGGATCGGAACACAGGTCGACGGCAGCAGTCCGCTCGGAAACAAGGGTCCGGGCGTTCTCACCCTCGGCGGGATCAGCAACAATACTGTAGGCGGAAGAGAGAGTGGAGCCGGGAACACTATCGCATTCAACGGGGCTGAAGGTCTTCTGATGACCTCGAATGGGACAGGTATTCACATCAGCGGCAACTCTATCTACGCCAACGGCGGGCTTGGCATCAATCTGGAGGGAGGCTCGGAAGACAGCAAGGGCGTGACGGCAAATGATCCGGGCGACGTCGACACCGGCCCGAACAATCTGCAGAACTACCCGGTTATTACTTCGATCATCGGGGGAGAGTTCCTCGATGTCGCAGGGTATCTGAACAGCATCCCGAATTCCACATTCACACTTGAGTTCTTTGCTACTTCTCCGGCCTATCTATCGGCCGGTCGGGACGGCCATTCTTTCCTGGGCTACATCGAGGTAACGACAGACGCGACGGGGAACGCGCCGTTCGCGGCTACCATCGGCAGCCCAGCGGGTATTGGCCAATCATTTACCGCGACGGCGACAGATAAGGATGGCAACACGTCAGAGTTCAGCGCCCCGATTGTTGTCACGCTTGTTCCGGGACCCGAGGTGGTCACGAATACGCTGGACAGCAGCCCGGGGTCGTTGCGGCAGGCGATTCTGAACGCAAACGCGAAGGCGGGAATCGATACCATCGCGTTCAACATACCGGGTGCGGGGCTGCACACGATATCACCCACCAGCCCGCTTCCCGTGCTTACCGATCCCGTGGTGATTGACGGGTACACACAACCGGGGAGCAGCGTGAACACGAACACTCTCAGCAACGGAACCAATGCCGTCCTCAAGGTAGAGATCGATGGCACGAATGCCGGCACCCAAAATCCCGGTCTTAGCATCCAAGGGGGAGCCAGCGTCGTTCGGGGGCTCGTCATCAACCGTTTCGAGCATGCCGGGATTCGGTTCCAGGGAAAGGGGGGAAACCGCCTCGAAGGGTGTTTTATCGGGACAGACGCTTCCGGATCGAGTATTCTGGAGAACAAGATGGGAGTGTGGATCGACAGTGTAGCATACAACACCATCGGCGGCATCGCGGCTCCACAACGCAATGTGATTTCCGGCAACTTGCTGGGCGGTATCGGCATCATGTATGGCGCCGGGAGGAACATCGTGCAGGGCAACTATGTCGGCGTGAATGCGGCGGGAACAGGAGCACTCCCGAACCCTTCCGGCGGGATCTGGATTTCGGATTCACCATCGAACACCATCGGAGGAACAACCGCCGGTGCGGGAAATGTGATTTCGGGATCCGGATACTACAATGGTCAGGCTATTCATCGGGCTGTTGGAATATGGATTATCGGCGACCACGCGACAGGAAACGTCGTCGCAGGAAACCTCATCGGAACGAACGCCGCCGGCAGCGACTCGGTCAAAAACAACCAGGACGGGATCTGGATGAAAGCCAAGGGGAACACTGTCGGAGGAACTGTCGCGGGAGCGCGCAATGTCATTTCTGGTAACAGGTGGTCAGGCGTTTGCGTCCAGGGTGGTGATAGTAATGTTATCCAGGGCAACTATATCGGAACGGACATCAACGCTACCAGAGCACTTGCCAATGGACATAGCGGTGTCTGGATTCTCTTTGGCACGAGAAGTCTGATTGGCGGCCGCTCCACCGCTGCAGGCAATGTCATATCAGGAAACCTGCGCGCGGGTGTTGAGCTCGAGGGCGATGATACGAGCTATGCCCGTGGCAACACGGTGCAGGGAAACAGAATTGGAACCCAGGCTGACGGGAGCACCCCTCTTGGAAACGCCGGCCACGGGGTGCTGGTCACCGGTTGGTCCCTGGAGAATACCGTTGGCGATACAACTGCTGGGGCCGGAAATATCATAGCATTCAACAGTGGCGATGGGGTGCGGATCGTCAAAGACTCTCTTCACAATGTCCCTAGTCCGGCAAGCAGTCGTATTTCGGGGAACTCCATCTTTGCCAACAGCGGTCTTGGCATCAATCTTGTCGGAGGGATAGAGGACAGCTATGGTGTCACGGCGAACGACCCGGGTGATGCAGATACGGGTCCGAACAACCTGCAGAACTCTCCGGTGCTCTCTTCAGTCATGGGGGGGAATTCCACTTCCATCAATGGGAACCTGAACAGCACGCCAAACTCCACGTTCACACTCGAGTTCTTTGGAACACCGGGCGGGCCGACTCTCCGGTACGGTGACGGCCAGTCCTTCCTGGGCTCAACGTCGGTGCAGACGAATGCAAGCGGATTAGCGTCATTCACCACGACCCTCAGTGCGCCGGTGTCTGCAGGGCGCTCAATAACAGCCACGGCAACCGATGTCTTTGGGAACACCTCGGAATTCAGTTTGCCGGTGACTGCAGCGGCAACCGGCGTTGCATCGCATGAAGATATTCCTCATGAAACGGTGCTCATGCAGAATTATCCCAATCCGTTCAACCCATCAACCCGTATCCGCTATGGCCTGCCCAGTCGTTCGCATGTAACCTTGACCGTCTTCAACACGCTCAGTCAGCGGGTTGCCACGCTGGTGGATGATAACCAGGAAGCCGGCTACTACGAAGTACGGTTCGATGGAAAAGATCTCTCTAGCGGAGTCTACCTGTACAGGATTCAGGCCGGCGACTTCGTCCGGACGCGCAAGTTGTTACTCGTGAAGTGACCTTCATCAATGAGGGAAAGACAATAGACGAAGGTGCCAGTCATGAAGAGCTTCGTATGTATTCTCATCATTGCTGCCATACTACACTCTCTGCCATGCTTCGGGCAGCCGGGTCCCTGGCAGCAAACCAACGGTCCAACCGGGGGTAACATCATTGACATCGTTTTCCATCCGGATGGTGGGGTGTTCGCCGGAACGGACGCGGGCATCTACATCTCCACCAACCAGGGGGTTTCCTGGGAGTTGAGAGTACTATCGACCCCGTCCAGTTCAGTGACCGCAATGACGATTGACACGTCGGGTGTCATCTATTGCGCAACCGATGCGGGGACGCTGAAAAGCTCAACGGACAAAGGGGGAACGTGGGCACAGATCCCGGGTGTGCACGGTAACGGGCCTACGGATATGCTCGCTGAATCCGACGGTCATCTATGGGTATGCTACAACGGCGGGGGGCTCCATCGCACGAGCGACAGAGGGGCACACTGGGAATCCCTGGATTCTGGATTCACTTCTGTTTCCATGCAGTGTCTCCTTCCGGAGAAAAGTGGCTTCATGTTCGCCGCTACACTCGATGCGGGCGTATTCCGTTCATCTGACCACGGAAAGTCGTGGCAGCAGAAGTCATCCGGCATAAGTACAATGGAAATCCAGGCTTTGGCGCGCCATTCCCAGGCCGGCATATTCGCCGCTACCTGGAACGGGATGTTCCAGTCAACCGATGCGGGAGATCATTGGACGCGGGTTGACACGCATCCCGTTGTATCGGTGATCGTTGATTCATTGGACGGAATACTTGCTGGAGGTACCGAGGGAACGATCTATCGTTCAACTGATCGTGGTGCTTCGTGGTCACCCGGTTCGATCACGCCGACAATTCAGATAAAATGCCTCGCCGCAAGAAAATCGGGTGCCATGTTTGCCGGAACGTTGGGCTCTGGCGTCTATTGGTCGACAGATGGAGGTGGTACGTGGCTGGCCCGCACCACCGGTATTCATGCCTCCATGGTCTCTGCCCTGGTTTCGGCAAATGACAGCACCGTCTATGCAGCACTGTGGGGATCTGATCTCGTGCGCACCACGAACGGCGGGGTGGAATGGACGTCCGTGCCGACTGCACCTGGCAACTACAAGTTCACAAACCTTGCGGTGGACGATTCGGGGAGAGTGCTCGCATGTTCCTGGGGATATGGAATTCTCCGTCAGCCTGCCGGTGGACTTGTGTGGAGTACCATCAACTGGGGATACTTCTATGTTCTCGTGACGGCCCCGAAAGGAGTGATTCTTGCCGGGAACGACGTCGGGAGGGTTTGGCAGTCTTCAAACTACGGGCAAACATGGCGGCAGGACAGTGTGACACAATACGGTATCGCCGCCATCGCAGTAGGGGGCGCCGGCATCCTCTATGCGGGTGCAACTCCGGGAGGGGTGTTCCGCTCAAGGGACAAAGGTGCGACGTGGGTTCCTAAGAGCAGTGGCTTGACCAATCCGTATGTTCGCGTTCTCTACGTCGATCCTACGGGAGTGATATTTGCTGGAACAGACGGGGGACTGTTCCGATCAGCCGACAGCGCGGAATCATGGACGCGTGTCGCGACTCCACTTGTCAGCATACGCTCACTTCTCGTGAAAGGGCCGAACATGTATGTACGCGGGAGGATGGGGAGGCATTGCCTATTCCTCTGACGGTGGAGCGTCGTGGACCACTGCGAGCCAAGGCCTGTGGGCACCGGAGGTGCGTTCGCTGGTCATGGATGCGCACGGCAATGTCTACGCGGGCACGCCTGGTGCCGGAGTATTCGTGCAGAAGTCGGTAACAGGATTCGTGAAGGACGGTTTGGGTTTGCCACTGTCGGCGAAGCTTGAGCAGAACTACCCCAACCCCTTTAACCCTTCGACGACGATCCGCTACGGGCTGCCCAATCGTTCGCAGGTGACCTTGACGGTCTTCAACACCCTCGGGCAGCAGGTCGCGACGCTCGTCAATGGCGACATGGAGGCGGGGTATCATGAGGTCAGTTCGACGGGAGCAAGCTCGCGAGCGGAGTATACCTGTACAGGATTCAGGCGGGGGAGTTTGTGGAGACCCGCAAATTGTTACTCGTGCGATAGGGACTGACCGAGGAAATAGCAGGAGCTCTTGTATGTGAATGTGTCATCTTTCCGCCGTATATTGAGGCGTTGGAACTTATGTCAGAGAGGGAACCTATGCGCTTGCCACACTCGTTTGTCCGCCTCTTCAGTACCGTCGCTCTGCTGTTTGCCGGGTGTGCCGCTGCCAGAGATGTCATTCCGGGAGAGGCACGTGTAATATTCTTTGGAGATTCAATTACCGAAATGGGCGCAGGGCCGGGAGGCTACGTAACGCTGATCAGAGACTCACTCCAGCGCCGGGGGAGTGGGGCCAAAATCATTGGCGCAGGGGTGAGCGGAAACAAGGTTGAGCAACTATTGGCCAGGATCGACAAAGATGTGATCGCGTTGAAACCGACAACAGTGGTGGTCTATATCGGGATCAATGACGTCTGGCACTGGACCATCGGCATGCCGGGAGCGAAGGGTTCTACGAAAGAGGAATTTGAGACCGGACTCAGGCAGATCATTGCGAGGATCCAGATGGCAGGCGCGCGGGTTGTTCTCTGCACACCGAGCGTCATCGGCGAAAAGGCCAGCGGCACCAATCCCGAAGATGCCATGCTGGATGAGTACAGTGACATCTCACGGCGGTTGGCCAGAGAGTCAGGATCTGAATTGTGTGACCTGCGGCAGGCATTCGTCCAACACATCTCGAAGAATAACCCGGAGAACAGAGAGAAGGGAATCCTGACCACCGATCGGGTGCACCTGAATGATGCAGGCAACCGCTTCGTGGCCAAAGAGATTCTTCGTGCGCTTGACAGGGCAGCGATGCTGAATATCCACTGACATGCACTTCCCCCATTTCCCCTATCCATTCTCTGCGGTCCTCCAGATAGGTCTGACATACCGGTCATGCCACACGCGTCTCACATGTCAGACAGTCTGCTCTTGTTGACGCGTTGCAATTTCACCTTTCCTGGCGTATATTTCCGGCACCTACATCGATGCCTGGTGGTTTCCTCAGCCATCCGGCGCCGCTCTGGACCCTGTTCCAGTCCATCAATGTAGCGCCACCCCGATAACTCCTTAGTTTCGGCAGCGGGCCATCCTCACCTGTCGAGGAGAAAATCCAGTACCCTGAGATCATGGTAAGGACTCCACGATGAACACAATTCGGACTTCCGTGCGATTATCGCTGCAGCGAAAAGAGACTCTGGAGATAGGCCGCGATGTTCTCCTTCTGGTGCGACAAGGGATCGTCTTCAGCATTGTCAGCGGTATCCTTTTAGCCCTTCCGATGACCGGATGCCGCCAGGGGGAGTCTGAAACATACGACCTTCGGATTCCTGCGATGGTGCTGACGTTCGATAGCGTCGGTGCGATACGGCAGATTGGCTTCACCGGCCCAGACCTGATGAGACGGGTCAGGGCGCTCACGCGGCTTCGTGACTGTGAGCCGGAGGGAAGTGTGGCGGTCGCTCGAAGCGATTCCCAGTTCAGCTTTCAGAGGAAGTGGATCTCAAGAGCCACGGGCAATGCGGCCCTTGTGACTGACCGGTTCAGCCGGGGGAACGGCAGCGTACGCTGGGACGTAGAAGTGACCGGACTCGATGGGCCCTGGAGCACTCCGATAGAAACACACCTGGTCTATCCCGACAGCGTTTCGGCGAGGTTCTGGACTGCATGGGGAGACCCGAGGCTTGGGGAAATACGCAGCCGATCCCTGGAGCAACAGGCTTCCCTGGGCATACTTCGATCGGATGTCACGGGCAACTGGAGCGACCCGCTCGTTCCTATCCCGTTCGTGAACGACACCATCTGGTATGGTGCCCCTCCCTACAGCTACGAGACCCCACGGATAGGCTTCATTCCGTTCCAGGGAAACCTGCTTGGGATACCACTGGTCACCATTTCTGAAGAGGAAAGGGACCGGGGGCTGAGTCTGGTCCTTTCACCGGCCGATACACTGCTCGATGTGTACCTCAGGGTCCGCTCATCGGGTGAGATGGTCTTCAGCAGGGAACATCATCGTATCTCCTCGGCCGCGCCGATCCGCTTCCGCATGGACCTCGTGGCCCATGAATCAGGCTGGCGGGGCGGTCTGCGGTGGATGACGATGAACTACCCCGGCTACTTCGATCCAAACCTCCCGCAGGCGCACGAGATCGCCGGGACCGGCGCCTATTCATCCCTCGAAAAGCCATTCGACGTCCAGAGGATGCGGAAGATGGCATTCGGGGTCAACTGGAAGGCGAGCTTCGACTTCCCCTACATGGGAATGTTCATCCCCCCTGTGGCGACGGACACCACCCGCTGGAGCAGGTATGGCGGTGGATTGACCTCGGTCAGGGCGATGCGCACGTACGCTGCGAGCATGAAACGGCAGGGGTTTCATGTCCTGAGCTACTTCAATGTGACCGAGTTCGGCGCCGAGGTGACCGATCCGGCGCCGGAGCGCAAGGCAGCCAGAGATGAAGATTTGTGGAAGAGCGCTGATGATTTCCTCTACCACAGACTCGCAGATGCGATCCTGCACGTGCCGGCGGGAGTCACCAGGAACATGCTCGCGTCCTATCCCCGGTCGAGGTCCGGCGGTCCTTACTACACCTGGGGAAACGGTATCATCATGGATCCGGGGGAGCCGGTCTACCAGGCGTTCCTGCTCAAGCAGGCGGAGGAGCACCTCAGGATGATCCCGGATGCGGCGGGGATCTGCATCGACAGGATGGACTGGCTCCGGATGTACAATGAGGAGCGTGACGACAGCCTGAGCTTGTTCGGCAATCGACCGACCCGGTCGTTGATCATATCATGGAAGCGTCTTCTGGACAGACTGGGGCCAATGATGCATGAATCGGGGAAAGCGATTTTTGTCAACAACCACGACAAGCGGATTGACCTGCTCCGGCAGACCGATGGGTTCTTCGATGAGTTCACCTACGCAGGCGCCCCTCTGAATCTCACGGCCCTCATGGGGGTTCGGCGGCCTGTGCTCGGCTGGACCTCCGAAGAGAAGAACCTCCAGCCGGATCCGGATGCCTTCTTTCAGCGCTACCTCCACCTCGGTGTGTTTCCGATGGCTCCCTTCCCGGGCAACGACCATTCACTCCGGCCTGGCGCATGGGTTGACAGGCAGTATCTGGATTACGGTCCGCTGCTCAGCCTGATGAAAGGGAAGAAGTGGGTCCTTGAGCCCCATTGCATCGAGGCTGACGGCGCGGGGGCAAAGGTGAATCTCTTCGAGGTGCCTGGAGGGTGGGTCGTTCCAGTAACCTTCGGCCCCCCCAATGGCGTGGTCACGGTGGTTCTCCGGAATGTGCAAGGCATGAAAGGCGGACTGAAGGCCTCTGCCGTGTACCCCGGGAGCGACAAGATGTTTCCTGTCGACATGACAGAATCCGGCGATGTGGTCCGGATGATGGTCGGCACAAGGCGAGGATGCGCCCTCGTCAAGATAGAGAAGGGTAACTGATGAGGACCTTCGTGCAGCCGACGCATGATTGCTCCGGCGACGTCGAGGAGTGCCGGTTGATACTGCAGAAGGCGGCAATCCCGCTTCACAAGCCCGGGGCACAATGAAACAGAAAACGTACCTGATCTTCATCTGCAGCATAGCGATGTTAGGTGGCCTGATGTTCGGCTTCGACATCGCCATCATTTCCGGCGCAAATACCTCGCTGCAGTCGTACTTCAATCTGGATGAACTCGCACTTGGCTGGGGGACCGGCTCGCTCGTTCTCGGCGCGATGATCGGCGCGTTGGGGTCCGGGGGGCTGACGGACAGATTTGGCAGAAGGAAGGTCCTGATATATGTAGCCCTGCTCTTCGCTCTCTCGTGTATAGGAAGCGCCCTCTCTCAGACCTTTGCCGCTTTTGTCCTGAGCAGGATCCTGGGCGGACTCTCCGTCGGAGCGGCATCCGTGCTCTCACCGATGTATGTGGCGGAAGTCGCCCCCAAGAAGATCAGAGGCACGCTCGTCTCAATATACCAGCTCACGATCGTCATCGGAATTCTAATTTCCTATCTGATCAACTACGGTCTGTATGGTGTGGAGGATGACTGGCGGTGGATGTTTGCCACAGGCACCGTCCCCTCGGTGCTCTTCTTCCTGGGGCTCTTCGCTATCCCTGAAAGCCCCCGGTGGTTATACCTGAAAGGCAACAAGGAAAAGAGCAGAGCAATCATTGCTCGGATAGCCGGTTCTGCCGATGCTGATCTCGAGATTGAGGAGATAGCGAAGACCCTGGGATCTCCGAAGAGCACCACGAAGTTCGGAGAGTTCCTCTCTCCGTCAACACGGAAAGCAGCGTTCGTTGGACTTCTCCTTGCCGGTCTCGTGCAATTGGACGGCATGAATGCGGTCGTCAACTATGCGCCGAAGATCTTCCAGGGGGTTGGTTTCGAGATAGAGAATGCCCTTCTGAACACGTCGTTTATCGGACTCGTCAATTTTGTTTTCACATTCGTCGCGATCATCGTCATTGACAGGGTAGGACGAAAGACACTGTATCTGGTCGGATCATTGGGTATGTCCGCCGCACTGCTTTGCCTTGCAGCGACCTACTTCTTGCATCGCGAAGGGGTCCTGACCATGGTCTTTGTCCTGGCCTTTGTGGCGTTCTTTGCCGCCTGTATAGGCCCGGTGTTCTGGACTCTTGTAGCAGAGATCTTTCCGAACCGGATCAGAGGAAGAGCCGTCGCCCTGGCGTCATCCGTCCAGTGGAGTGTGTATTTCCTTGTGGCATTGCTCTTTCCCCGATTTCTGGAATTGGTCGGCGGAGGATTTGCCTTCCTGTTCTTTGCGGTCATGACGTTGATACAGTTCATCGTTGTGAGGCACTATTTGCCCGAAACGAAGGGAAGGAGCCTCGAAGAGATTGAAATGCATTGGAATGAAGCACCATCTGCAGGGCGGCAACATTAGGGGCAATGGCGGGGCTATGAACTCACGAGAACGGCTGTTGCGAACGATCAACGGTGAAGTCACCGACAGGGTCCCGGTGACGTTGTTCATCCAGGACCACGGACATTTCATCCATCAGCTCCATCCCGACATTGATCCGCTGGATTATGAGCAGCTGACCTGCAAAGTCATCGACTACCAGAGAAGCCTGGGATGTGACGTCTTTGCGCGGATGATCTTTGACCTCTATCATCCGTTGGGCATCTGTCTTGGTGGTGTTGACGACGGACATGAGACCGACACGTGGAAGGTGACAACTGTGCTGACAGAGGAAGGCAACAATCTCGCCCGGTCGTCCGTTATCACAACTCCAGAAGGGGAGCTGTCGCAGGTGTTCGTCCGAACCGCTCTCAACAAGGGGACCTACGTGTACTGCTGCACGAAAAAACCGATTGCTTCTGAGAGAGACCTGGATATTGCCGTGGCGTATGAACCGAAAATGTCGGCTGAGTATGGCGAGATGGTAAAGAAGAAGATCTGCCGTATAAGGGACCACCTGGGAACCGATGGGATTCTGGGAACCTGGGTCGCAGGCGGCCCCTTCAACAATGCTTCCATGCTCATGGACCACACCCAGCTCTACATGCTCTTTCTCTCTGAACCGGAATTCTTTGACAAGCTCATGCGCTTCGCGACAAATCGAACCCTTGATTATACACAGGCCTTCATCAATGCCGGTGCCGATGTCATGCTTGTCGGGGGCAACGTACCGGGTGGGTTTCTGGGAGCCAGAACGTACGAAAAGTATATTCTCGCATACGAAAAGCGGTACATCGATTTCATTCAGGAGCAAGGGTGCCCTGCCGTGTACCACAACTGCGGACAGATCATGTCGCTGGTGGCTTCCTACAAGAAGCTCGGTGCCCGGGTTGTTGAACCATTTTCTCCTTTTCCTCTTGGTGATGCCGATCTCAGGAGAGCGGTCGATATCGTCCGGGGAGACTACGTCATCATTGGAGGCGTGGACCAGGTCAACGTGCTGCAGAAGGGGACCGTAGAACGGGTCCGGCAGTCGACTCTTGAGACCATGGAAGCGGGAAAGAGGAACGGTCCCTTCATCATGCAGAGTGCCGATTTCCTTGAGTACAACACACCGATTGAAAACGTCGAGGAATTTGTATCAACTGCGAGGGCCACTGCGAGATACTAGGTGAGGCGTGTCGGATGTTTTCTCCGCTTTTCGTGATCCGACGCAGATGTGTCCCTCGCTTGACATCGGTCATGCCGAGGCCTGACTAAACAGGCGTTCAATTGTGGACGAGTAGCGAGGGAATGCCTGATGAACCAACAGGTCCAGTCGTTCCCACCCTCGTACGGTCCGCGAATTCAGAACTGTTGAACCCTTTTGGGAAAGATTCCGTATACTTCAGTGAGTCAGTGTTCCCTGTTCGATTCTGGCCATGCACCCATCACTCCGCTTCCTTCGCCTGAGTCCTGAAGTTCTGATCATTCTCTCACTTGCACTGGCCAATGTCTTTTTTCACCTCCTCCTCCCTGACTACGGTTACCACCGCTCTATCTGAAGCTCTTTCTTGTGCTCTTTGGGCATTCCCTGAAAGTCGTACATCTCGCAGCATCCGTGTGCGGCTCGTTGGTGATTGTATTTGGATGCCTGATAGTGAAGGAGTTGGGGGGAAACGGTACGCCCTTATCCTGACTGGAACGGTTCTCATCTTCTCGGTCTGGCGATCTTTGTCTCTCTGTGCTTGATTCCGGAGAGACAATGGTTCCGACGGCCGTGGATCTGGCTGGGTGCGCTGATCGCGTTTCTCTGTGCGATCCCCTATATTCTCTGGCAAGGGTCCCATGGCTGGATTTTCTCTCCTATGCGGCCACATATGCAGGTCGGACCACGCATGCTTCCCCCTTCATCGGATTTCTGTGGCATCAACTCCTCCCAAATAACCTTTCCTCTGTGCCGGTGTGGCTCACCGGCCTGATTCTCCTCCTCTTCCGAAAACAGTGGGTACTGTACCGGTTCTTCGGTTACTGCTATCTCGTCCTGTGTCTGGCCGTCTTCTTTGTGGGCGGGCAGTTCTATTTCATGATCCCGATTTACGGTGTCCTCATCGCAGCCGGGTCCACGGGCGTCGAGCAATTGCTTGAACGGAAAGTGGAGCGCGGCCGTCGACGGATCGCGGTGGGGATAGCAATCCCCTCGCTCTACGTGCTCCTCACCCTGCCGACGCTGCCATACTTTGTCCCTCTCCTCCCTGTCGACCTTCTCATCGACTACCTCCGGCCGGTTGGGGTCACTGCAGGCATCAAGACGGAAGACAGTCAGATCCGCGATCTTCCTCAACACATTGCTGACCGGTTCGGGTGGGAGGAGCAGGTTCGGATGGTCGCCAGAGTCTACCATGAAGCGCAGGACAGCTTGGCGGAGCCTGTGGGAATCGCCGCGGGTGACTGGGGTGAGGCGGCGGCACTGCACGTGCACGGGGCGGCTCTTGGGCTCCCTGAGCCGATCTCTACCGACGGATGGTACTATTTCGACGCACTCCAACGGAACGATTTTCGGGGACACTACGTCGCGATCGGATCTTCTTACGCCGAGTTGCGGTCGGTCTTCGACCATGTAGAGAAGAAAGCCACCTTCACGCATCCCTATTGCAGACCCAATGAGAACAACAATCCGATATACCTCTGTTCACACCCGAGGTTCAACCTCAGAGCCTATTGGATCGTTGCCCATCGAATGGATCCCGGATTCGAGGAAATACTGGACCGCTGCGGGGTCACCGCGGCAGTAGAGTACTATCACCAACGACGGAGCGCGGACAGCACAGCCCTGCTGTTCTCCGAGTCGGCAATGAACGGGCTCGGGTATGCGCGCCTGAACCGGGGTCAGGTGCGGGAAGCGCAGGCCCTCTTCCTGCTGAATATCGAGGCGTATCCGCACTCCTTCAACGTCTACGACAGCTACGCCGAAGCCCTCATGGCCGACCACCAGTATGAGCGTGCGATTCGGAATTATACTCGCTCGATTGAACTGAACCCCGACAACAACAATTCTTCATAGCTGCCATCCTTGGCACACGTATCATAAAAATCATCATATGTCTGTTTCGCCACATTCATCCATTCGGGCACACGGGGATGACGTCCTTCCAGAAACATAGCGCCGAGTCCCAGGGCGCTCATTGGCACAGCTCGAAGGTTCGTTCGGGATAGAATCCAGGGCCATTTCCGCATATCCCTCTCTGCCTCAAGGTCCTCATAGACACTGCTCTCCCGATCGAATCCCCAGCCGATTACTTTTTCTTTATTGAGGATTCCCCAACAGCTTCGATAGCACGGCTCGATGCCTTTTTCCGGCAATTACGCAAGCACCTCGTGCTTCATTTCTTCAGACAGCAAATCCTTAATCCATTCATACGTCAGCACGATAGATTGAGTGGTTTGGGGCGCTCGCTGCAATCCAATCACGTCTTTGCCTGCTTCGAGAAAATAATCCCATTTCCTGATTTGCAGAATGTTTTCGAGAGCCAATCCCGCCATCTCGCCTCGTTTCTTGTCGCCAGTGATGACATAAACGAACGCCTCTCGCTTCAGAATATCACAGGCTCGGGGCAGATGCTCCAGTGGATTGTTGAAGGCGATCCCTGTTTCCATGAATTTCAGGTCATCTTCCAGGTTGGCATTTAATGTCTCCTCCCCAGAATTGTCTGAACATCGGCAAATCAAGCCGTCGCTGAATTTCTGGAATATCATCAGGAGAAAAGAGCAGATTCAATTTCCCGTTGTCAGTCTTAGAATGAGGTCTAGATGGCAGGCTCATGGGATTGATTAACAGCAAGCCCGTGGCAAAGCCAGAGAGTTTCAAAAAGTCTTATCGGGATAGCATGGGGTATTTGTCCATTCAGGTCAGATCATGTTTGCGGCGCAGTTCGCGGATGGCGTCGATCAGGACCTGCTCGCCGCCGGGCGCCGGAGGCGACGGGAAATGGTACTCCCAGTAGCTGTCCACTTCATAGCCGCCCTGTTGCAGCATGGGCGTGATCGGCAGGTAGATCTGGCAACCATTGGTGTAACCGAGTACAAAGGTGACGCCGTGCTCGAATTCCCTGAGCATCAGGTTTCCCAGTTCGCCCACGACCTCGCCCTCGACTCCGAGAAGGGAGAGGCCAATGCCGAGCTGCACGGCGTGCAGGGTGACCGGCACGGCCGTCGGCAGGCCGCCGCACGCCTGTTTGGCGAGCATATCAGCCGCCCACTTCCGGCGGGCTTCGCGCTCCTCCGGATTCTTCTGGACCGCCTCGAAGACCTCGCGAGCGGGGGCGGGCTGCAACGGCCACGCCAATTCCTGGAGATGCGTCCGCAGGTCCGGCACCACCTCACCCGGTACGCTGCGGGCGCCGGCAATGACGGCATCGGCAACTTCCGCGCCGGCGGCTTCGATGTCCTCGATGCTGCCGTGCTTCCAATGATCTTCCCCCACGGCGATCTGGCGCGGCTTGGTGTCGCCGCCGGCGCCCTGGAGAAACAGCGCACCATCGGTCTTGAAATGCACATTCAGCTTGCGCATGGCCGCACCAGGATAGTCGGCGGAAATGTTGAGTTCGTAGTAGGTTGAGGGATGACAGGAGGCGGCGAAGAGTACGGACACCACCTGCTCGCGGCTGTCCTTGAACAGACAGAAGGGCACGGTGTCGCAGATCGGGGCTTTGAGGTAAGGAGCCCACTGGCAGGTGCCGTCGGGCAGGATTTTGCGGCGGCTCACGGGCATGCGCGTGGTGGCAGTGCCAGCGTAGAGCGTGACGCCGCGAGCAGCGGCCCGGGCACTGCGCGCCGCTGCCAGCGAGGCTGCCTCGATGACGTCGAGGTAGTCGGCATCCGGCCCGTCGCTGTAGGCCCAGTGCGTCAGGCGCGGTCCGGCGTGCGTATGTGAGTTATTGAGCAGGATCTGACACGGCTCCAGTTCAAGGGCGCGGCCGAGTGCGCCCTTGTAGCGATCGATCACGGCGCGCTCAAAGAACAGCAGGTCATAGCCGATGATCAGGCACTCGCGCTCGCCCTGAACGAGGTACAAAGCGCGTACGAAAAGGTCGTCGTTAATCGCCTGACAGCCGCCCTGCTGCCCGAGGCCTTCCATGGCCATGCCCAGAGGAGGGTTAACCAGTGCCTTGCCAAAGCCGGCCTTCATCGCGTGCTCCATGTGTTGTGTCGAAAAAACGTTGGAATTCAGTTCACTTCCTGACAAACAAACACCATTCTCGGCTCCGCCACGCTGCGCTTCACTGAGACACAGACCGTCCGGTCAGGCGCTTCGAGAGAATCATGGCAACCCCGACGAGAAGCAGCAGACCGCTGATCCCGAGATTGACCCCGATGTTCGTCCGGGCAACGGGCGCGAGCAGGATGAGAAGCGTCATTCCTCCCAATCCGACCGACATCCACCCCACGAGTGGAAAGATGTTGGCCTCCCTTGCCCCGGTGGAGATGACTTCCTTCACGACGTCGACCGGTCTTTCCAGTTTATCAAAGAAGGCGGCCACTTCAGTCTGCGATGCCTTCAGGTCTCTTCCGAACAGGGCGGCAAATCCGTAGGTCAACGCAAAGAACGCGAGTGCCGTCAGCAGGAGCCAGAAGTGGGCCGACAGCAGAAACTCCGTCCAACCAGCCATCAGGATATCCGTGAAGTTGCCGGGCGACAGATTCGGATTGTGATTGGCAAACAGGAGGAAGAAGTAGAGAACACCACTGAACATCAGGCTGAACGCCAGGGCAGCCGTCCGCCGTGCGTTGTACATCCGCCCCAGAGGATTGGAGATTACGATACACAGGAGCGTGATGGCCACCGTGATCAAGAGCTGCTCCCCAAGCGAGTACTCCAGCACAAAGCGTGCGAGCGACGCCATTATTGTTCCCGCTGTCACGGAAGCCATGGCAGACCAGCGCGACATCTTCTTGGTCATGATTCCGAGCAACATCGGTATCGCACTGGGAACACCGGTGAGTCCAAAGAAGATTGAGCTGAAGGAGAATACTCCAAGGTCGCTGTGGATGATAACCAGTGCCAGAAGGATGGCGATCAGGGCGAACACCGATACGGAGATGCGACCCACGAGGAGCGTATTCTTTTCCGTGGCGGCGGGTCTGAAGCGATTCTTGTAGAGGTCAACCGAGACAATCGAGGAAACGGTGTTCCACACCCCGCTCATGGATGACATGGAAGCTGCCATCATGGCGGAGAGGAAGAATCCCACGATTCCGGCGGGCATATAGCGCAGCACCACTGCAATGAAGATGTTCTCGTCAGCCTTGGTGACACCGGCGAAGTACTCAAGCATGCTGATGTCGGGCCACAGCACTTTCCCGACCAGGGGAGCAATGCCGAACAGGATGGGGGCGGTCAGGAAGAGGACGAAGGTTAACCATCCGACCTTCAACGCGTCGTTTTCGTCGCGGACGCTGTAGTAGCGCTGGGCCTTGTCGCCAACCGCACTGCCGAAAATACCTGCCACTGTAAGTCCCAGCAGATACCAATGGTCGAACATGGTGCCATCCGGCAACACGTGATGAAGGGTAAGCGGCTGAATCCGCCCGAGCAGGTCTCCGATCGAGCTGAACTCGCCCGACAGAAGAATGGCTGGAAGCAGTACCACGCAGACGGCAATCAAGATCAGGAACTGGACAACGTCCGTGATGCACACTGCCCAGAAGCCGCCCAGAAACGTGTAGAGCATGATGATGATTCCGATGAGGACGATCATCACATCGACGGCAACCATCGATCCGGGGAAGAGGGTGGGCGCACAAATCTTGCTCAGCGATGCCAGATGATGGGCCGGCCAATAGAGCATGGCCAATGCAAGGTACACACTGAAAAACAGATGAGTGGGTTTATTGAACCGTGTCTCGATGTATTCGACGGGAGAGGTGATGCGGGTTCTCCGCCAGCGCTTGGCCGACATCAGGAAGCTGATCAGGAACGATACGCTCCACGTCAGAAAGTACAGCAGGCCAAACCAGCCCGTGTGGTACACAAAGCTGGCACCGCCGGTGAACGTCCAGGCAGAGAACATGGTCATGTAGAGCGAGATGCCCGAAACCCACCATGGGATGAGGTTGCCTCCGATGAAGAAGTCTTTTCCCCCTTTCATAAATCGGGTGAAGTAGAACCCGATGCCCAGCATGAAGACGAGATAGACACCGATGACCACGTAGTCGACAGCAGGAAGGCCAAACGTAATCATAATGCATCCTCTGTTGTGCAGGTTGGAGGATAGGCGATTGGTTTCTTTGGTTCTTGCGCGTCGGGAATCGTTGCAGCAAGGTACAGGAAAAGCAAGCCCGGATCAAGATGGCGCGCTACTTCCCTTCCATCTCCATTAACCTCTCTGCGATTCCCCTCCGCAACCCTTGCTTGAATGGCTCCATCGTGGACGTGTCAGTGTCAGGCTTTTCGCTTGCCAGTTGGCAGTGCTTCCGGGACATACAGGCCTTCCACGTTTTGCCCCGTGGCGTGGGTCGGATGCGCCTGGGAGCGGAATCGAGGGAAACAAGCGATGAGGTGCCACCTTCGTCCCATCGTCGGAGAAGCTCAGAACGCACGCAGCGTTGTCCGTCGTCGTGTCCATCGCAGGATGTTCACGGGCTTGCCGTCAGGGGCGACGACGACGTTCCCTTCGAGCCGAGTGGTGCCGGGCATACAGGTCAGGATCTTGAGCCGGTACTACTCGCACAGGGTTTCCTCAGTCCGATTCAGGCACTCCTTTTGACCATCAAGAACACCCTCTTGTCGCGCGCTTAATGCCTTTCACCAGACACTATTTGAATGATACGAGAAATCTGGTAGATTCATGCAAACCCTTTTTTGCTGCAAGAGAAACACCCCATAGCCGGAGGATCTTATGAATTACCGACCATTCTTAGGCGTTTCCGTTTTGCTCGCGGGATTGTTCGTTTCCTGCGGAGAAAAACAACCGGGCCAACCAACGGTTCCCGGCGTTTCGTTTAAGCCTGCATTGCTCGTGATCGATATTCAGAACGAATATCTGCCGGTGATGGATCAGAAAGACGTTACGCCGGGGATGGAAGCCATACATACGGTCATCGGCATTTTCCGCAAGTACCAGTATCCTGTGATCCGTGTGCACCATACACAGATCGGCCAGGGACCGGCGCCGGGCACCGAGGCGTTTGAGTTCCCGAAGACCGTTCCCGTTACGGTCGACGATCCGCAGATCATCAAGAACTATCCCAGCGCGTTCACAAAAACGTCTTTAGACAGCCTGCTGAAAGCCCGGGGATGCAACACCGTCTACTTGTGCGGCCTCAGCGCCGTGGGCTGCGTACTGGCCACGTATTTCGGGGCCATGGACCGCGGCTACGACACCTATATGGTCCGGGACGCGATTATCAGCCATAACAGCGGATTATACCAACGTGATACGGAATATCACAGGCGCTCTGCCCTTACCGTTCGTGGAACTGAACCTGAAAGTGCTTTCCGGCGACGTCAAGAAGCTGGAAGATATATCCGCCGAAACGCTGAGGAAGGATTACGGCATCACTGCCCCGGATCAGTTGAACGTCATCGGCTACAACCTGATATTCAAAGACCGCCTGGCCGACGCGATCATCGTCATGAAAGCGAACCTGCGCCTGTTCCCCGAAGAGCCCAATTGCCACGACAGCCTCGGCGATGCTTATGAACGCAACAAGCAGAAAGACCTCGCGCTGAGCCATTATGAAAGAGCGTATCGAAAAGCGAAAGAAAAGAACGATCCGCATCTACAGGTTTATGAAAAGAATTTCCAGCGCTTGAAAGAATCAACAGAATAGGTCTTTCGGGTTTCCGCTGCACCTCGTCGATAACGACGAGGCTTTTCAGCACTCCGGGGGGGCAAGCATCTGTGCCGCCGAGGCGGAGAAAAAGTAGTCGGTCTCGGGCAGGGATGTCCAGGCCTGACCTTTTGCAGGGTGTGTTGAATCTCACTGAGGCTCACACTATATTCTTTCACGTTCTTTGCATCGCCACTTTCCGAGAGGAGGGTGCCGATGTGAGTCTTCAAACCGCCTCTTCCGATGAAGTTGTTCACGGTTCCTCAAGGGGGCTACGGACAGCAAGTCCACCTTTGGTGAGGACGTGGGTGTGAATCATCGTTTTCCTCACATCGTTATGACCGAGCAGTTCCTGGACAGTGCGGATATCGTAGCCCAGTTCCAGAAGTCGGGTGGCAAAGGAATGCCGGAATGTATGACAACTTCCGTTCTTGGGAATCCCTGAGCGAAGGATGGCAGCCTTGACCGCACGTTGGAGGACACTTTCATCGATGTGGTGTCGGCGTTCGCGCCCGGTGTTCGGCTCGATGCAACGTCGCGCCAGCATATTTCGCGGATAGGTCTTAGCGGTGGAATTCTCTGACTGTCTCCTACTCGCGGTGGATGCTTACAAGCTGGTCCGAGGGAGCATTGTCACTCGGTCCTTTTCGCCTTTTCCCGGGCCACGAGGATCAAATGTGGCTGCTTCGGTAATCGAGGTTGAAGCCTCCGTGCCGGAGCTTCAATGAGTGAGAGTGTCATGAACCATATTGTACGGGAACCCAGTGAGATGAATGGTTCGGTGAGATTTCCGAGCTAATTCGAAACCTCCCAGATTGTTTTTGGGGCACTGATTTTGTGTGGACACGGATGACCTCAAGGTTGATCGATTTTGTATTGGCGTTAGGTGCTCCTCTGGAGCTCCGTTCAGTGGCAGATCTTCGTGTTGCTGGAAGGATGAACGGCGCTTATCCAGCTGATATATGCAGTCACAGGAGGGACGACTCAATTGGATCGCAGGGCTGCTGGTTGTTACCGGACCTGTCGATCAGGTGCTTTGGCTTGTCCATTAAGTCTTTTCCTGTCCATTCAGACGCTCTATCTCACTGAGGGGCTCTGCTATACTGCGATAATGCAGCCTAGTCTCCAATGCTGGAAGACTATGTGCGAATCTATTGCACATGAATCGCAATTCTTCGACGAACTGCTTTCATCAGGCGAATCCATCGTGGTCCGAGGTTCTGGCAGAGTACGCGGGGCGACAAAGTGTATGGTGATCTTCAATCAACAGTACGTTCAATCTCAACAGACAATTCGATTAACCTCATTGCCATTTGAAGAGTATTGCGCTTTGGCTTCGAGAGGACGAACTCGAGGTCTACAAGCACGTATATGCTCACGCGGAGGAGATTCATCCTGCGGATCTTGAAGCCTTGGAAAGACATCCACAACATATTCCAGTGGGGTATCACAGATTCAGATCTACGGAGTCACATGAAGCAGCTTGGCTATCGGGAGATGTCGTATCGCAACTACGGTCAGTTTTCTGATCTTCCCGCATTTGAAAACCATGCCTTCGTGTTCATGAAGGAGTGAAAACTGAGCCAAGTCGAATCACAATATCTACCGCGAGTAGGTACGCAGCCCCCTACAGCGCCTGTACCTGACGCCGCGTCCGGGGCATCGGGGGTCGTCACCGAGTCTGTTATAGATGTTGGGTGCCTGCAATTGCACAGTCGTTTCGCGGCGCAGGTAAGGCGCGACCGTTCGGCAGCAACGCACTGACTCACCCCATTAATGAGGTGCCGTGATGATTGAATGGTTTGCAGTCCAACCATGGGTAACAGGCGTCGTCACATTCTTTCTGATGTGGAGTGATTGGCTGCTTACGATCGGCCAGGAACGCGAGCGTCAACTGCACTATTCCGAGCACTATGAAAGTTATCCGATCAACACCATTGAAGGAAACCCTCTGTATCAGAAGGCGGTGTTGGCCCGGCGAATCGTCGATCCCAGGCATATTGTTCCGGCGGCAATTCTTAGTGTGGTTGTAGCATTGGGACTGGTGTGGATCCCGGAGGAGTTTCGTGTGCTGTTGATCGGTTACGTCTGGGGATTATACCTCATCGTGATCACAACTCATGTGGGCAATCTCCTGGGCTATAGAGCCGCTCGTCGCGGGCTTCACGGCAAGCTCTATCTCCATCTGCGCACCGGGTACATCATTCAGATGGGTCGCTATGTCGCTCTGACTATCTTCCTGATCGTGATGGCGATATGCTCGGCCTCCATGTTCATGCTGGGGGTTGCGATTGCGGGAATATCTTCAGCAGCCCGACAGCTGGCGGGGTTGCGAAGGACGCCTGCGATCGACCCCTCAGATTCAGCCCCCACATCCGCATAAAAGAATGAATCGGTCTATGGGGACAGGCTGCACGCTGCTGCAGTTTCGCGGCGGCAAATGGAGGTGTGCACAAGCAGGTCGGCAGTGATGCTCAACTATCTGGCGCTCGTATGAGATCACAGCTAGCCAGCACAATTGTGTACCGTTAGACGTACCGAATCCATTCACACTCGTAAGGAGTCTTCTATAGTGGACATTCCGCGAATCTTCAACATCACGGAAAGTGCTCACCGCATTCATAACCCGTTCACACCCGAAAAGCTCGCCACTCTCGGCAAGGCGTTGCGCCTGGCACCGGGGACCCGTGTGCTCGACCTCGGCAGCGGTTCGGGCGAGATGCTGTGCACCTGGGCACGCGATTTCGGAATCATTGGCACCGGTATCGACATGAGCCAGTTGTTCACCGAGCAAGCGAAACTCCGCGCTGAAGAACTCGGCGTCGCCGACCGAGTCGAGTTCATTCACGGCGACGCTGCCGGCTACGTCGCCGACGAAAAGGTCGGTGTGGCAGCCTGTCTCGGTGCCACGTGGATCGGCGGGGGAGTAGTCGGCACCATCGAGCTTCTGGCGGAGAGCCTCCGCACCGGAGGGATCATCCTCATCGGCGAGCCGTACTGGGTGCAGCTACCGCCGACAGAAGACGTTGCCAAAGGATGCCTTGCCGGTTCGATCTCCGACTATCTCATGCTTCCAGAACTTCTCGCGTCTTTCGGCGACCTCGACTACGACGTCGTAGAAATGGTTCTGGCAGACCAGGAAGGCTGGGACAGGTACGAGGCGGCCAAGTGGCTCACCATGCGTCGATGGCTCGAAGCGAATCCCGACGATGACTTCGCGAAAGATGTTCGAGCCAGACTAACGTCGGAACCCGAACGCTACGCCACGTACACGCGTGAATGTCTGGGCTGGGGCGTGTTCGCTCTGATGGCGCGGTGATGTGAGGCAGCTGGGGCGTACTTGCGGGGAAGACATCGCTCATAGAAGCCGGGGTGAAGGGAATCAGCTGACGGTGCAAAACAGGCGAGAGCAGATGAGTTTGACATCTCTTCAGGTTTTTGCCTGCTCTATCTCAGTCATCACGCAAAAACAGGCTGAAACAGTTCAACAGGCAGCCCAACAAGGCGCTGCACCCGACCGCTTACAGCATACGCTCGTTCCTCGCTCCGGCTTCCGGCGCAGGTGAGCCGCATGCCTGCTTAGGTGCCCGCCAAGCCAACGGGAGAGGGGGAAACTACAGAATCTCCGAGTAGTCTCTGGCCCCGTGGAATATCCTGTGGACAAGGACGATTGTGGGTTCGAGACGGTAGAAGGCGAGGTAGTTGCCCACAATGAGGTACCGGTAGCCCAACTTGGAAATGTCGGGGTCGCGGGGAATTCTGCCGAGCAGGGGCCGAGTGGAAAGGGCGCTGAGATCTTTCTCGATACGGGCCAACAAACGTTCGGCTGCCGGTGGGTTATCGACGGCCACGTATTCATAGATGTCGGCCAGATCCTGCTCGGCCAAGCCGAGGAGTCGGACCGACCGTTTACGCGGAGGCACGGAGCTTCTTACGGATGTCGCGCACAACGTGGGCGAGAGGCTTGCCGGGATCGCCGGCGGAACGCTGAGCTTGGGCGGCAGAGAGCTTGTTGAGCAATTCAAGCTTCTTCTGTAACTTGGCGTAGTGGGCCAGCGACATAACGACCATGTCCCCCTCACCATTCCTGGTGATGAAGATGGGTTCGTCCGCAGTGTGAGCCAATTGAGAAATCTCATTGGCCTTGTTGCGGAGATCGGAGATCGGTTTAATGACCGGCATAGTCGCTCCTTGTTGACGCTATCAATATAATGATATTATTCTGATAGAGTCAACGCTGGCGGGCACCTCACCAGCGCCTGTCCCTGACGCCGCGTCAGGGGCACCGGGGTCATCACCGAAGTCTGTCATAGGTGTTGGTTGTCTGCAATTCAGTATTCGTTTCGCGGCGCAGCTTAGCCGCGGTCCGTTAGGCGGCTCGAAGGAACAAACAGCTCTGAAGAAGACGCTTCGGATTGTTGGGCAAGTCCTTCCTGCAATAGGAGTTACGTTGGCAATTGGTGGCGTTGCGAGTTTCTTCGTTGGAAACGTCGAACTTCGTTTTCTTGGAAACATCGTAGCGGGCGATGCAAGAGAGTGGTGTGAATCGTGGTGAACGTATTGGTAGCGGGCGTCGGTTATTATCTGTGGCGCTCCTCCCGACCAAGTGACGTCATCGCATAGCGGTTCGCTCATCGCTGGCAACACGTCGTCTACTCGAGTCGGGGATTTGAGATCTCCAGAATCTCTCTAGATTTCGAACGGAACTTTGCCGAGGCACCGATCGAGGAACGAAAGATGCCTGTCCAGAAGTGCATCTCAAGAATCGTGATAGACAGGGATGCGAGAGTATCTCGGTTTCATGTCAGGCGGGTACCAGCTGTCAACTCGACACTGGAAGAAGCAGAGAAAGGCAGCAATAACGATGGGTATGTTATGAGTAATTCGTGTGCCCGGAACAGGACATGTTGACTCTGCGAAGTCAATTGAGGATGAGGCCGTGGACTCCTGGTGGATTGTCAAGGAGATGCCCTTGGACCCCCCGAAGCCACGTCGGAAAAGTAACGAACAAAGTAACGTTACTTTCGGGTGACGTTACTGATATCCTGGCCAACGTTTAGTACCGTTCGGTTTTCGGATTCCCTGCCAGACGTGAAGATAAGCGTCCGTCCGACGCGTGAAGTGAACCAGTAACTGAGGGCTTCACCGCCCCGGGGTTGGTGACGCGGTTCCTCCTTCCTGAAAGACCTTGCGTGTATACCTTTGTCGGCGTATATTTCCGGCACAGACATCGGTGCCTGATGGCTTCCCCAGCCTGAAGGCCGCCCCCGGTCTGGGCCCTGATCTGGTACTATCGCTGTAGAGCCCTCCTCGACGACCCGCTGGCTGGCACCCCAAGATACGTTGGATCTCTGGCAAAGGGGCCGCGATGAATCCTCCTGCTGGCTGCCTCTCACTGGTCGTTGTCCTGCTCTTTTCTTCTGCACCGGCTCAGTGGTCCGTGGTGAAAGGAGCTGGTGTCGTCGAGAGTTTTCTGGAAAGTGGTACAGACCTGTTTGCTGGGACTCGTGACGGGGTATACCTTTCGACCGACGGAGGCAGAAGCTGGGCTTCGTCGAGCGACGGATTGACAGACAAGTATGTCACTGCGATGGCTGTTTCTGGGACAAGCTTGTTTGCTGGGACATGGTCCGGCGTTTTTCGCTCGATGAATGGCGGCAGGAGTTGGGCTGTATCAAATGGTGGCATCCCGCCTGGCTGCTCCATTCATTGCTTTGCGTTTGACGGTCGAAGTTTGTTCGCTGGAGGGGACGGCGGTGTCTACCTGTCGACCAATGATGGTACGAATTGGACTGCCGTCGATTCCGGGCTAGCGGGGAATTATGTCAAAGCGCTGGCAGTGTTGGGGGCGGATGTTTTTGCCGGGACTCCGAGTGCTGTCTTCCGGTCGACGAATTGCGGCACGAGCTGGGCTGCAGTCGGTCTAAAGAACTGTACGATCAATACCCTGGCTGCGGCGGGCAGAAACCTTCTTGCAGGGACGTCCGACGGGCTGTCCGTGTCGACTGACAGCGGTGGAAGCTGGACGAGCACTTTGAGCAGTCAGGTGGTTTCACTTTGCGTCTCGGACACAACTCTATTCGCAGGGACCTATAACAGCGGTCTATGCCGTTCGACCGATGGAGGCGCAAGCTGGAGTCCGACCAGCTTGATGACCGGCGGTGTCTCGGCCCTTGGGGCGATCGGGCATAACCTGTTGGCAGGTACTGGGAGTGGAGCCCTCCTATCGACAGATCGTGGCGCGGTTTGGGCTGTTACCGGCCTGATCCACTTGTCGGTCCGTGCCCTTGCAGTGAACGGGGCGAGAGTCTTTATTGGTACCGATGCACCCCAGACGGGTTCTGAATTCCGACCCGGTGGCCTCTTCCTTTCGACCAACGGCGGTCTGAGTTGGGCGGCAACTGACCTAGCGAATGCCGGCGTCAATGTCCTTGTCCTTGACGGTACGAATCTTTTAGCGGGAGGTGATGCCGGTCTCTCTCTTTCGACCGACGGCGGTGAAAGCTGGAAAGCGTTGGATGCCGGACTGACTGGAGGTCCGGTCTCAGCCCTTGTTCGTTCCGACACCAATCTGTTCGCGGGAACTTATGACGCTGTCTTTCGTTCGACGAACTACGGCACAAGCTGGGCTAAGGCAAGCACGGGTCTGACCTCGACTTATGTTGGGGCTCTTGCCGTCTCGGGAACGTATCTCTTTGCAGCAACTCGTTTCGGCGGTGGCGTCTTCTTGTCCAGCAATTCTGGCACAAGTTGGGAGTCAATTGGATTGAGGGGCACTTCCCTTTCTGCCCTTGCCAGCATTGGGCCAAACCTGTTTGCCGGGTCCGCCGAGGGGGTCTATCGGATGACAAATAGCGATACCGGTTGGATTGTCGTTAGGACCAGCTTGGGTGGTTCTGTCTCTTCGCTTGTCGTTGCAGGTACGAATCTCTTTGCAGGAACTGCTGGCGGAGTCTTTCTTTCAACTAACAACGGCACTACCTGGATTTCGGTCGGTACTAGTCTGACGAGCCCCTTTATTGGCGCTCTAGCTGTGGGCGGCACGGACTTGTTCGCAGGAGCCGACGACGGAACGGTATGGAGACGACCTCTCTCCGAGATGGTTACATCAGCCGAATCGCCATCGAGCCAGATTCCTGTTGCGTTTGACCTGCACCAGAACTACCCCAACCCGTTCAACCCGAGCACGACCATCGAGTTCGATCTACCTCGCACGTCGCACGTGACCCTGCGCGTGTTTGACATTCAGGGACGCGAGGTATCGGTACTGGTGAACGAGAAGCGGGAGGCGGGAGTTCACGAGGTCGAGTTCGACGGTGCGAATCTTGCGAGTGGGGTGTATCTGTACAGGCTGACCGCTGGCAGCTTCGTGGAAACACGCAAGCTCGTACTCGTCCGCTAAATCCAACCTCCAGAGGGTAAAGAAAGAGCCTGGCACTCATCGCCGGGCTCTTTTATCTCACCAGCATCGATAGAGGCATCGGCGGGATTCTGAGCAGGTACATGCCGGGGTACAAAAAGAAATCGGCCCAATTCTTTCGAAAAGGGCCGATCGAGTGCCCGGAACAGGACTTGAACCTGCACGACCTCGCGGCCACTAGCTCCTGAAGCTAGCGCGTCTGCCAATTTCGCCATCCGGGCTTGAAGAACTGCTGCCTTTGCAGCCGGTGTATGCGGGAGAACACCCGCAAAGGTCCTACCAATGTAGCGAAAAGTACTCGAAGATTCAAGGGGAGAAGGTCCGCCGCCACATCCGCCGCTCTGACCCCCGCCGTCACCCCTCTCCCTGCAGTACGCCTGTGCCCCCGCGCACCAATCTCCCCTCCCTCTTTGCGTAGATTGTACACACTCTTCTTCGCAGCGCCAGGTACGTACACCAACTCTCTCTCAGGAGCACCATTGAAATTCGCTACCTACGACGAGGCCGTTGCTCTTGCACGTATGCTCGATATGGATCCGGATCACGTCTGGAATATCATCAGAGCCCGCAAATACACCTACTTTTCCGATCTCAAAGTTGCCGTGCTGAATTATCCCCACAGTGTGGATTCGTGGAGTGCCTAGTCAGCCCCCTCCAAATTCCCGGACAGCATCGAGCATCGCCATGTAGTTCTCGAATATCACATAGTCGGGAATGCTGTTGCCCGAACCGGCGCAATAACCGCCATTGTGCGCGGCAACAGCGATATTCCGGCGCACCTGCTCCCGGACCTCCGCGGCCGTGCCACGCGCCAGCATGTCCACATCCACGTGACCGATCAAACATAACCGGTCTCCGAACCGGTTCTTGACTTCCTCCAACACCATCGCCTTCGGCTCAATCGGGTGCAATGCATCCACCCCGCAGGCAATGATCTCCTCCATCACGTCGTACAGTATCCCATCGGAATGATAGATGAGCGGCTTGCCCGCCTCCCGGGCGATATCTCCCACCTGCTTCAACCAGGGGAAGAAATACCGCCGCAACACTGCCGGCGAAACCATGAGTCCGCTCGCGTACGCAATATCATCGCTGTACCACAACACGTCCACCACCGGATGAGCCGCCATGCGACGGAACATCTCCACCACTATCTCCCCGATGCGCCTGTTCAGCGCCTCCACAAGTTCGGGTTCTTCGTAGACGGACATCGAAAACCCCTCAAATCCCATCATCTCCCAGGTCATCGTGAAGATGTCCCCGTACTGCCCTATGACACCCAGTCCCGGCGGCAGAAGGGGGCCGATACGGTCGAAACGGGAGTAACCGATGTCACCCATCTCCGGGAATACGTACCGGTCAAGGTCTTCGCGGTTCCTGATGACTTCCGATGTTGCGGTGGCCCACTTCCGGAGAACGGTTCCGTCTTCACTGTATGCCGCCTGGAGGCCTGCCCCCATGCCGGCCGGGTTGAAGTCGACCTCAGGCTGCAGCTTCACATAATCATACCCCGCCAGCTGCCAGAACGCCACCTCGTCCGCCAGCGTGCTGATGGGGCGCCCCAGGAATTGCTCCTTGATCTTCGGGTGTATTCCGAGCTCGGCGTTCGGAACATATCCCGCCTTCTGACGGCGCAGTGTGGCGATAAACTGTGTGATGTCAGGACGCATGAGGATGTGCTTCCGGAAGAGAACGGATGTGGTGTAATGTGCGTGCGGTCACATCGACGGGTCGCACAATTGATTATGTTATAACAGAGCGCACAGACAAGCGGGGGAAGATCATGAAGAGTATGTGGACTGTTGCAGCACTCCTTGCAGTAGCAGCCATTCCGTTGATCATCGCCGGTAGAACCGGGAAGAAAAAGAGTGCGGTGCCCGTTCTCCGCCGCGAGGACGATATCTTTGAGTGGGAGCTCACTGCCGACTAAAAACTTATCGTTCCCAGTCCCTCCTCGCCTTCCTGCCACTTGGAGCTGGTGTGTTTGTCGCACCGCCCCGGCAGGGTCTTTTCGGTGAAGTACTCCGTCATGGTATGCGGGCAGTACTGCGTGGCAAGTTTCTTGGTATCCGTGCAAATCGTCTCCTGCAACACCGTCTCCGGCTTCTCGAAGTACTCCAGCGGCATCCCGATATTCGGATCCTCATAGACGTACTTCATGAATCGTCCCCAGATGGGCGCCGCGGCCCGACCGCCCTGGCCATCCCATGTTTTGAACCGGACGATCTTGTTGTCAAATCCCACCCACACGGCGCCACTCAGGTGCGGGGTGAACCCGACGAACCACGCGTCGGCAAACTCCGATGTTGTCCCTGTTTTTCCCGCGGCAGGCAGCTGGAAAAAGTCCCGCACGTGGCTTCCCGTTCCGCCGTTCACCACACCTTCCAGCATCGATGTCATCAGGAACGCCGTGGCTTCACTCAGGACCTCCCGCTGCAAAGGGGTGTTATCCTCCAGGATATTGCCGTCTTTGTCCTCAATGCGCAGGATGGAGACCGGTTCCACGTAGACGCCGCGGTTGGCAAACACGCCGAATGCGGCGGCCATTTCCAGGGGCGAAACATCTCCCGCCCCGAGAGCGAGGGAGGCATAGGGAGGCAGCGGTGAAGAGATCCCCATACGTTTGGCGTACTCGATCACCCGGCTGATGGGTGCGATGGTTTCCACCGCGCGCACCGCTATCAGGTTGATGGACATCTTGATCGCTTCGCGGATTGTGCTCTTCCCGCCGAAGCTCTTGTCGGAATTGGTGGGCGTCCATCGTTTCCCGTCCGGCATCATGAGCGTGACCGGCTGGTTCAGCAGTTCGAACGAAGGGGCGTACCCGTTATCGATGGCCACCGTGTACACAAACGGCTTGAAGGCCGATCCCACCTGCCGGCGGATCTGGGTGACGTGATTGATGCCGTATTTGAAGCTCTTGAAGTTCGCCCCGCCCACAAGCGAAAGGATGTTGCCCGTGCGCGGCTCCAGAACGACAAAGCCGACTTCGATCTGCTGCGCCACCGCCATCATCGAGTCGAGCCAGACCCGGTCATTGCGGAAGGCGCTGGTGATGCTGTCCCGTTCGCGCGCTGTGGGCGCTTTGCGGAATTCCGGGGAGGTGCGGATCGCCTGGTCGATCACAAAACTGAGTGCTTCCCGCTCGCGCGACCAGTTCCATTCCTTATTGAACGCCTGCTGATACTGCGTGAGATGCTCCTCGACGGCCCTGTTGGCGTGCATCTGCATCCGGCTGTCGAGTGTGGTGTACACGGAAATACCGTCCCGGTACAGATCAAAGCTGTATTTCTCGGCTTTTTCGGCGAGTTGTTGCCGGATATATTCCACAAAGTGCGGGGCGATGCCGGTCCGGGCGAACTCGTCCGCCACACGTGTCTGAATGGGTTCCCGTGCGGCGGCCTGGCGTTGTTCGGGAGAGATATACCCGTACTTCTCCATCTGTGAAAGCACGACATTGCGCCGCGAGAGTGCCCGCTCGGGGTGGTTTGCCGGATCATAGACCGCCGGGCCCTTGAGCAGGGCGACCAGCGTGGCAGACTCCGGCAGGGTCAATTCACCCGGGGTTTTGCCGAAGTACTGCTGTGCCGCGGAGGAGACACCGTACGATCCCCGGCCGAAATAGACGACATTGAAATAGAATTCCAGGATCTCATCTTTTGTGAAATTCCGTTCCAGCTGGATCGCCGTGATGAATTCCCGGAGTTTGCGGGTGACGGTGTCAAAGATGCTCCGGTCGTCATGCCCCAGATAGAGATTGCGTGAGAGCTGCTGTGTAATCGTGCTTGCTCCCTCGGGTTTTCGGAAAAGGGAAATGACGCTCTTGACAATCGCTTTCACGAAGCGGATGGCGTCTACACCCCAGTGACTGTAGAAATCCTTGTCCTCGGTGGCGATCAGGGCGTGCTGCAGCGTGAGAGGGATCTCGCGCAGACTCATCTGCGAACGGTTCTTTATGAAAAACTGGTCAAGCACCACCCCATCCGCAGAAAACACCCGCGTGGCGAGCTCAGGGCGGGGATTCTCGATCTTCTCGAGCGACGGGAGGCCGGAATAGAGATAGAGGGTATATCCGATCAGCAACGCCAGAAGGGGAATGCCCCCGAAGACGGCGAACTTCCACCACCGTCTCACCGGACCCGCTTTCCGGCCGTTCTGTTTGCCCTGCCGGCGGAATGCGGGATCATTGAAATAGCGTTCCATATCTTCGGACGAATAGTTTCCCGGGGTCTTTCGTGTCATCGTGCGGACTCCTGCTGTCCGGACCAGGTTTCGAGGTGCATCACCCCATCCGCCAGTTTTCCGTAGGTGTTGAACGTGATCCAGTCGCCGAGATTGACGTACACTCCCTGACCGATGCCGGTCCTTTCGGGGACGTGCCGATGGCCCATGACCACGACATCGATGCCTTTCCGGATCTGCTGCCCGGCGAATGCCAGCATTCCTTTTTCTTCGCCAAAGTCCTTCTGAGCGGTGTAGGCCCGGCTGGTTCTGGAGGACCCGCGTGCCAGGCGGATGCCCAGGTCCGGATGCAGCAGCCGGTACAGCCGGATCGCCAGACGGTTGCGCAGCACCGGCTTGATCATGCGGTATCCGAGATCATTCTGCGCGAGGCCGTCACCGTGATGTACAAATATGCGTTTGTCCCCCAGTCGTGCTTCAAACGGTTCGGTATGCAGCTGAACGCCGATTTCCTCGTGCAGGTACCCTCCCATCCAGAAATCGTGGTTCCCGGCAAGATAGTGGACGGGTATCCCCCGATCGGTGAAGTCCTGCAGGGCGGTCAGTGTCCGGTGGAACCCCTTCGGGATCACGGTGGCATACTCAAACCAGAAGTCAAAGAGATCGCCCAGGATGAACAGCTGTTCGGTGTCCGGCAGGATCGCGTGGAGGAATGCCAGCAGGCGGTCCTCCTTCTTGCGTTCTTCCTGACGGGAGCCGAGTCCGAGGTGGACATCGGAAATGAAATAGATTGCCATCCAACAATCTATGAAAAGAGAGGGGGAAAATAAAGAGGTGATGTGGAATAGGGATCAGGCAGGGGATCCGGCAGGTTCCTGCACCTTCTGCAGGAGGATCAAACCGGCCACGAAAAAGACCCCGATGGCCAGTGCGGCAACACGCTCGCCGGTCAGGTCGGCGATGAGGCCATAGAGAATCGGCCCGATAACAGCCGAGGCTTTGCCGCAGAGTCCGTCATAAAACCCGAAGAATTCCGCTTCCCGGCTCTTGGGAGTCAGCAGAGCCATCAGGCTCCGGCTGGCGGACTGGGAAGAACCCATAGCCACGCCTGCTCCCATCGCGATGGCAAAGAACACCGGCACGGACCGGACGAAAAACGACGCCATGGTGATGATTATCCAGAGTACAAGAGTGAGCGTGATGGTCTTTTTGGGGCCGATTTTGTCTGTGACCATGCCGAAAAAGAGCGATCCGACAATTGCGCTTGTCTGCACCACCGCAAAAAAGACGATAATTTCGGTATCCGTCATCTGCAGCACCTGCTGGGCGAATACGGCAGCGAAGGCGATGACGGTCAGGATGCCGTCGTTGTAGATGAAAAAAGCCACGAGAAAGCGGGCCAGGGATGGATGTTTCTTCTCCACAAAAATCGCCCGGAACGTTGAGGCCGCCTGCTGCATGCCGGCGCGTACCAGTGAAGCGGGCCGATTGCCGGCAAGAGGCGGTTCGGGGACAACGATGAACAGGGGAAGGGAAAACACCAGAAAGAACACCGCGGCGACAACAAACGAAAGCCTCACGAAGAAGTCGTAATCCGGATGATCCGCGGCCGGGAGCAGCAGGTTCACGATCACCAGGATCACCAGGGCACCGAGGTACCCCATGGCGAACCCGTAACCGGAGACGCGGCCGTAGCTCCTCCGGCTGGTCAGACCCGGCAGGAAGGCGTCGTAGAACACGATGCCGCCTTCGAAGCCGATATTGGCAATGACAAAAAGCAACATGCCTGCGATGATCATCCCCTCGTGCACGAAGAACATGAGCGCCGTGCAGAGGACCGTGGCGAGCGTGAAGAAGGAAAGAAAGCGTTTGCGGTTCCGGGAGAAGTCCGCCGTTGCTCCGAGCGGCGGAGCAAGGGCGGCGGCGCACAGCATGGAGAGGCTGACCGCAAGTCCCCAGAGCCATCGTTGCCCGCCCGCGACATGGCTGATGAAATAGCGGGAATAGATGACCGTAACGATGATCACCGAAAACGCGGTGTTGCCGAAGTCAAAAAGGGTCCAGGCAAAAATCTGTCCGCGTGTGGCGGCATCTTCGCGGGGAAGGGGAGTCGGCACGCTGTCAGACCCGCCCTTTGTTGAGGCGTTGTGCAGGATCCCCGTCGAACAGGCCGCGGCCGGTCTTCGCGACGCCTCCTTCACCGAGGGATTCAGCGCCAAAGGCCTTGATATCGTTCAACACGGCATCAAGCACGCCGTTCACAAACTGTCCGCTGCGCTCCGTGCTGAAGAGCTTCGCGAGCTCTATTGCCTCATTCATGGTGACTTTGGGGGGGATCTCGCGGAAGTAGAGCAATTCACAGATGCCCATGCGGAGGATCAGGCGGTCGAGAATCGCGATGCGTTTGAAATCCCAGTTTGCCACCCGTACTTTGATAATCTTGTCGATGTCGGCGCTGTGTTTCACCGTTTCAATCACCAGCCGCCGCGCAAACTCATGGGCGGGCTTGTTGCTCTCCAGTCCGACAAGGATGCAGGTGATAACGTGATCCAGCGGGTCGCCCGAAATCTCGTGCGCGTACAGGGCCTGTACCACTTTCTCCCTGATGATCCTTCGTCTCACAGTGCGGGGGTCCTTTCCTGGGGCGTCATCGGAGCATCGTCACACGGGGTGTGCCGAGCGCCGGGTGGTTGTCCACCATGACATCGGTGCGGAATACTTCCCGGATACGGTCGGTGGTGAGTACGTCCGCGGGCGTGCCGAGTGCAACAAGGCCGCCGCACAGCAGCATGGCCATACGATCGCTGTGGAGGGCGGAAAGATTCAGATCATGCGAAACGGAAACGACAGTGACACCCGTTTCCGCCGTGAGCGTGCGCAGCAGGCGGAAGATGTCCACCTGATGGGCAATATCCAGGTGTGCGGTGGGTTCATCGAGCAGCAGCACGCGCGGTTCCTGCGCAAGAGCCCGGGCGATGAATGCACGCTGGCGTTCGCCCCCCGAGAGGTTGGTAATCGCATGTGTGGCAAGGTGAACCGTGTCCGTAAGCTCCATCATTCGCCGCGCCACCGAGCGGTCATGGCTGTTCTCGAACAGCCGGCCGTGCATGTGCGGTGCGCGCCCCATGAGGACGATATCCTCCACCGAAAACGAAAACTGCATCTCGCGGTCCTGCGGCACATAGGCGATCCGCCGCGCGAGTTCGGGCCGTGCATATGCGGTAAGCGCGCGGCCGTCCAGAAGGATGTTTCCGCTGGACGGGAGAAGGATACGGTCGAGAAGTTTGAGAAGTGTCGATTTGCCGGACCCGTTGGGGCCGACAAGGGTGAGGAACTCTCCGGGGTTCACCGAAAAGGAGACGTTTCGTAACGTCGGTACACCGGTTATGTAGCTGAACGAGACGTTATCGACGGTGAGAACGGGCATATTTTCGTAGAACGGGCGAGTCGGTTATGTGGTACGTTGTGATGGAACAAGTTACACAATCCCCCCGTGAAGGGCAAGGCGACACCGGGAGGAGCTATTTCCTCCGGAGCAGATAGACGAACACCGGCGCGCCCAGGGCGGCAGTGACGGCGCCGACCGGGATTTCGGCGGGCGCGATGATGGTGCGGGCAAGCGTGTCGGCGAGGACAAGGAACGTCGCGCCCATCAGAAACGATGACGGCATCAGCAGCCGGTGGTCCGGTCCGAACAGGATTCTGCAGATATGCGGAATCAACAATCCCACGAATCCCACCACGCCGCTCACCGACACCACAGCCCCGGTGATCACTGACGCGAGCAGATAGGACCAGCGGCGGAGCACGCGGATATCCACGCCCAGCTGTGCCGCTGCGTCGTCCCCCGTCGCGATCAGGTTGTATCGTTTCGCAAGAAAAAATGCGGGGAGACACGCTGCCAGGGTCAACGGTCCCGCCACCGCAAGGGTCTCGAAACGCGCTCCACTCAAGTTCCCCATCAGCCAGAGGAAAACATTGCGGAGTTCTTCATGGAAGAAAGATACCGTCAGCAACACCGCTGCATTGAAGAACGCCCCCACCATGACACCCGCAAGCAGGAGCATGTACGGGTCGAGTTGTCCGTGTCTCCGCGCAATTCCGTACACCAGGAACATGACGAGCGCGGAACCGGCGAACGAGGCGACCGGGGCCGTGAACGTGCTGATGCCCGCGGAGAGGCCCAGCGCAAGAATCGTCCCCATTGTTCCGCCGCTGGAGATGCCCAGGATGTACGGTTCTGCCAGGGGGTTCCGCAGGAGCGCCTGCAGCATCGCGCCCGCCACGGAGAGTCCGCCTCCCACAATGATCGCGAGCAGCACACGCGGCAGCCGGATGTCGAGGATAATGAGCCGGTCGGTCGCCTCCGGCGTACCGAATCCGGTGGTGGCCGCAAGCACACGGCCAAAGGTGATCGCCACACTGCCCACCGAAAGGGCAAAAACACTCACCACGAGAAGGAAAAGGCTGAGGAAGACGAGAACCACCGTCAGCCGTCTGGCAGTCAGAGGGCGGTGATCCCTGCCGAGGAATCGGCTCATGCCTTTTTCCCTCTGCCGCGCACCGGAACCTCGCGCGGGCGGCGTTTTGCGCGGTTGGCCTTCACGAGCCCTTTGGCCATGGCCTGCACAAGGTCCGGTATGCCGGTTCCCGCCACTGCAGACACGTGGTGCACCGGCAGTCGCCCGAATTTCATTTTGCGGATTGCGGCCAGCTCTGCAGGTGACAGGACATCGATCTTGGAAATAACGATGAGCGAGGTCTTCTTGGGGAGCTCTTTGTCATAGGATTGCAGTTCATGGGTGAGGACGGCCAGATCCTCTTTGAGCGTTCCGCGTGTGGCTTCAAGGAGGAAGACCAGCACTTTTGTCCGTTCGATATGCCGGAGGAATTGCAGGCCAAGCCCCTTGCCCAGATGCGCACCTTCAATGAGCCCCGGTATGTCGGCCACGACGAAGCTCCTGCCTTCATCCACGCGCACGATGCCGAGATTCGGGATGAGTGTGGTGAAAGGGTAGTCGGCGATTTTCGGACGGGCGGCGGAGATCACGGAGATCAGTGTGGACTTCCCGGCGTTGGGCAAGCCCACGAGTCCCACATCCGCAAGGAGTTTGAGTTCGAGTTCGATATCGCGTTCTTCGCCGGGTTCGCCGGGTTCGAAACGCCGCGGTGCCTGATCCGTGGAGGTGGCGAACTCCGAGTTCCCCCGCCCGCCCCGTCCGCCCCGAACGATGACACACTCCTGCCCGTGTGTGACCAGGTCGGCAATCAGTTCCGCCGTGGTCACGTCCCGGATGATTGTGCCTTCCGGTATTTCCACGATCACATCATCGCCGCTCCGCCCGGTCCGCCGTGAGCCGGCGCCATTGTCCCCGCGCTGTGCCTGGTAGGACCTCTTGTACTGGAAGTCGAGCAACGTGGCAAGATGCCGGTTTGCCCGCAGGATCACGCTCCCGCCCTTGCCGCCATTTCCTCCGTCGGGGCCTCCTTTTGGCACATACTTTTCCCGCCGGAAGCTGACAACGCCGTCGCCACCTCCGCCGGCCTTTACATGAATCTGCGCAATGTCAACGAACTTCATAATGGTGATGCCCCATCTGGCGGAAAACGCCGCTGGACGATATCGGTGAACGTGACTGCGACACGGTGAAAGGGGTCGATGCTGTTGATTTCGAAGAGCTCACGAATGTAATCCGATGCTTCGGACCAGGTCTGGATCTCGTCGAGCCGGGCGATCATCAACTCGTAAAAAGCCTCATCTTTGTCGCAGATCACATTGATGAAGCGTTTGCGCTGGTCCTCGGTGATCAAGGATTGCAGCTCGAAGGATGGTGCCGGAGCCGACTCTGAGATCGAGGGATGTCGACTCTGACATGGAGGGAGTTGACCCCGATATAAGAGATATCGGGTCAGACACACCGGGGGCCGGTGTTGACATCAGGGGCATCGACTCTGATGTGAAGAGAGTCGGTTCTGATATGAGCGATGTCGACTCAGAACCAACGGGGGCCGGCTCTGACATGAGGGATGTCGCCTCTGACACAGCAGGCTGCGGCTCCGGGAGAGCGGATACCGGCCCGGTGACAGCGGGCGGCGGCGGAGGTGCGACCCCTCCCGACGGTCCGGCTGCAGGCGGGAGTTCTTCCTCGTGCGGGGGCTCGGGTTCCGGTACGGGTTCCGCCTGGGGAAGCGGGGGTTTTTCCCCGAAAAAATCCTCGGTCAGTTCCTCGAGTTCCCCCAGGGAAATATCGGTCCGGTTGCGCATGTGACACACACCCTGGAGATGTTCCCGCAGCGCGAGAAGACCCTTGTCCTCGAAGAATACCAGAAGCGGACGGAGGGGGATGGAGCCGGAACCGGGGTCGGCGGAGAGGAGGTAGAATGCGAAAATGGGGGCTGTCAGACGCGCAAGCTCGCGCGGGCGGTGTTCGCGAACGACGGCATCGTCGATCTTCGCTATCAGTTCGCTGCAGGCGGCATCACTCAGTCCGGTGAGTTTTCGATCCGTGATAACCCGTGTGAGGAGCTGCGGGAGGTATGCGTACTCCGGAATCCATTCGAGTCGTGCAAGGAGTGTGGGTGCCGGGAGTGTCGGTGCGTCATGGAAGAGAAAACTCCTCAATGTCCAGCGCGGACGGCAGAGGTAGTTTTCCGTGAAGCGGACGGCGTTCTCGAGGAGCACCCCGTACTCATCGCGCCGGAGGAGATACGCATCGGCGGCGTGGCGCACATACAGTCCGCGCAGATGGGCGGCTTCAAATGCGGACTTTCCGATCCGGGCCATATGGTCGGCGCCTGCAACTTCCGCGGCGAGGCGGCGCTCAACGTCGGCGCGCACGTAGACCTTCACTCCGCGCGGGATGGTGCTTCCGAGCACTTCGCTGACACGAATGGTCTCGCGCGTCCCTATGGTACGTGCGAGCAGTACCTGGAGGATGGCGTCGCTGGTAAACGCTGGCATCTCTATTTTGCCGGTTTTTTCAGAATAGCGTTGACCCGGTCGATTTCTTTCCGGGCCGCCGTCTTGAATGTCTCGTCGATGCCCGGCCGGTCGATGATCTGTTTGTACATCGTCAGGGCCTGGTCAAAGCGGCCCATCTTCTCGTACGATTGTCCGCTCATGTACAGCGACGTTGCCGTCCAGTCGATTTTGCCCTTCTTCGTCACCAGATACGGAACCTTCAGGAAGTCGAGGATGGCCTGGTGATAGTCCCCTTTGTAGTAGTTCGCCTCGGCAATGTAGTACCGGATTTCCCCCTCCAGATCGCTGCCCGCTTCGTCGAGAAGCCCCTGCAGGTGCAGGACGGATTGATCGTAGTAGCCGAGCCGCTGATACAGAATGCCGATTTTGATCCGTTTGTCAAACGCATCCTCGGCGTTGGGATACCGTTCCAGGTACTTGCGTGTGAGGGTCAGCGCGGCATCGAAGACCCCCGCTGTTTCGTACGTCTCGATGAGATTGCTCATCGCAAACGGCAGCAGGGCGGGGTCCGGGGTGGCGGCGTCCGTGACCAGGCGGTAGTTCTTTATCGCCGCATCCCATTGTTCGGCCCGGTAGTAGATATTCCCGAGGGAGAACAGTGCTTTCTGGATGATGTCCGCCTGCGGATGTTCCGAGAGGAGGCTCTCAAACTGTTTGATCGCCTCCTGCGGGCGCTGGGTGGCTTCGTACACCTTGCCAATCCAGTACATTGCCGCCGGGGCGGAGGGGGAATCATCGTACTTTGAGGCAACCGTTTCAAACGACTTCAGGGCGCGGGGATAGTCATTCTGGCGGAAGAAGACATTCCCCCGCTCGAGTTCGAACATCGCGATTTCCGTCCCGGTATCGGTGTAGGTCTTGTTGAATGCGGCCACATCGCGGTTCGCCGCAGCAAGGTCATTCGTCCGCAGTCTCGCAACGATGGCGCGCGCGTCATAGTTGCGGCGCTCGTTTTCGTTGTTGCTGTTCTTGGAGAGCAGGGTGTACTGCCGCAGCGCGTCGTCATACTGGCCGCTGTCGAACAACAGATCGGCGACCTCACGCGTTGCCGCTGTTCCGGGGGCGGCGTTGCCGGCTTCCCGGAAGTATGCCGTGGCAATGTCGGTCGCCCCTTCATTCTTGTAGATCATGCCCAGTGCCGTATAAGCTTCCGCGGCGCGTCCGCCCGACCGTTCCCGTGTGAGCAGCGCAAACAGCTGTTTCTTGGCGGCTTTCGTATCGCCGGCGAGGGAGTAGGCTTTTCCGAGGGCAAGGACAAGAGAAAGGTCGGCCGGCTGATCCTGTGGCGGCTGGGCGGATGGAGGATGCAGCAGTTCCGAGTACAGGGTAATGGCGCCCTGCGGGTTGCCGCCTGCGAGCAATGCGTCCGCCAGCTTCCGGCGGGCCTGCTCCGCGGCATTGGTGTAAGGAAACTCCCCCGTCAGTTGCTGGTAGAACGCGGCGGCGCGGTCGGCCTGACCGCGCTCGAACGCGAGATCGCCCAAGCGTTCCGAGCACAAGAGCGGTTCTGCGCGCCGAAGGATATGCTTGAAGGTACGAACTCCCCGCCCCCATCGCGGAATCGAGCAGTCCGGCCCGAGCGAGCAGGACGAAGTGCCGGTAGTGCGCCTCCCCGGTTGCCGCGGAACGGGGCATGATGCGTAGTGCCCCGGCATAGGCGTCCATCGCGGCGCCGGCACTGTCGACAGCTTCGTACAGGATGCCGATGCGGAGCAGCATGACGTCACGGCGCGGGAACGCCGGATTGACCGCAAGCGCCGCCTGCAACGCCGCACGGGCTTCGGCTAGCGTTTCCGCATTCAGGGAGAACACGGCGATGGTTGCTTCGTCCGCACGCCGGTCTCCGGGCACACGCGTGAGGAATTCACGATACGCATCGGCGGCCTCCTTGCGGCGGGACACGTCTTTCCAGCTGACATACTCCAGGGACCGCGCGCGCAGGTACAGCGATTCGGAAAGACGTGGCTCCGGCACGCCCGCGGCAATCGCGCCGGCAAATTGCGCCGCTGCCGCGTCATAGCTCTTGATGTCGTGGAAGTAGATCTCGCCGAGACGGAAGGCAAAACCGGTCCGGTCCCTTTCCGCAACGACATCCCCGACGAGCAGGGCGAGTTTCTCGAGTCCGGCGTCCTTGTTCTTGGCCTCGAACGTTTCGATCATCCGGACGCGCGCGGCTGCACTGTCCGCCAGGTCGGAGGCCGGGTAGGTGAGCGTCACTTCGCGGTAGGTCTGTAACGCCCGGTCGTATTCGCGCAGCTGCTCCTGGCACCGTGCTGCGCCGACCAGGGCGTCATCTGCCGCGTCCGCATGCGGATGGCGGGTGACGAGGAGTTCGTATACCACCGATGCTTTCCGGGGATCGTGCAGATCCTTCTCGACAAGCATTGCCGTCTCGAACAGGATCGCCGGTGTTGAGGGATCGTCGGGATACAGGTCGGCATACCTGTTGAAGTATTGCAGTGCCGTGGCGGGGGATTTCTGTTCGCGTGCGTTCCACGCAAGGCGGAGCAATGCAAAGCGCTTGAAGTCATCGGGGGCGTCCGAACGCAGGAGCCGCGCAGAGGCTTCATTGGATTGCTTGAAGTCCCGCGCGCGCGCGGCGGCGGCGGCAAGGCTCCGGAGGACCTCCGGGACTTTTGCGTCCGCGGGGTACGTGTCCAGGAACCGTCCGTACGAGGACACCGCGTTCTGGACGTTTCCCGTAGCGGCATAGGCATCCCCGAGAGAGCGCAATGCCTCCTTGCTCAGCGTCGTGTCGATGTTCCTGGTGAGGGCCAGTGCCTTCTTCAGATTCTCGATCGCCTCGGCGTGTTTTCCGCCCGCCGCCTCCAGACGGGCGAGGTGCACGTACGCACCCTGGAGGGCGGATGAGGTTTTATAGGTGGTGATAATCTCCTGATAGTGCGACTGGGCCGCGTCCGACTTTCCCATCTCCTGTTCAATGTTGCCGAGGATAAGAAGCGCCTGGGCACGCGCGTCCGGCGACGGATCGCCGTCGATGACGCGTTTCAGTTCGTTCTGTGCGAGTTCGACGTTCCCTTCTTCGAAATATATCCGGCCGAGCTGCGTCCGGGCGGCAATGACCGCGCCACTGGAGGGGTACTCCTGCAAAACGGTGCGGAGCTGACGGCGGGCATTGTCCTTTTCACCCGCGAGTCCGAAGAAGAACGCCGCCCGAACGAGAGCATCCGGGGCCGATTTGCTTTTCGGATGAAACACCTTGACTCTCTCGAATGCCAGAGCCGCCTCTTTTGGATTATTCAACGCGGCATAGCACTCGCCGACGTTCCACCAGGCTTCCGGCGCGCGGGAGTTGTCCTGATAGGTGAGGGCAAAAGTCTGGAAGGTGATCCGGGCGTCTTCATGCTGCTTCAGCTTCAACTGGCTCAAGCCGAGCGTATACCGTGCCTCAACACCCTGCGAGGTATTCGGATAGGCAGCGATGAATTGCTTCAACTGTTCCTGTGCCAGATCGAACAGGCCATCATTATACAGATTGAGCGCCAGCTTAAAATCCGCGTTTTCCTTCGTGTTTTGAGGAAAGACGACGCCGGCACCCGTCGTTGTGAGAACAACCAGCACACTGAAGAAGATGAGGGGGGTGAACCTTCTCATACCTTTGGGGTCATTGGGTGACATAACAACATTACGCGAGGGTACCATAATAACGTACGAGATATTTCGTTGGCTTGCAAGGAAGGGGGCGTGGTGGCTGGGGTGCGCCGCACGCGGTGTCACGGGGATCGTTTCGCTGCAACCAGGAAAGAAAAATCACTCTGTATCTCGCCGCGGGCGAAGGCTTCGTCCTCGGCGGTGCAACACCGGTGCAGGATTTCTTCTGCTTCAGCGTCCGGCTGCAGGAAATGATGCGCAATGTCCTTCAAAGAGGAGATGCAGAACCGTCCCGCCGTAGGGCTTCTCTTCGCGGATGTCGAAAAGGGTGCGGACGGCCGGAAGGATCCTGGCCGATTCCGCCGCCTCGGACGGATCAGACATGAACATGGTCAGTTTCCCCGGGCGATGCACCGGCAGTTTCGGCTGTCCGTCGGAGCGGAGAGTGAAGCGGGCGGACATGGAAGAGAGCAGCCCGTTGGTGATGGCCAGCTGGCGTCCGGTCCATTGAAAACGGTTCGGCCCGACGTACTCGTTGACGACAAAAAGGCCGCCCGGGGCAAGCCATCCATCTATACGTTTCAGCAGGACATGCAAAGGGGAGAAGTGATGAAGGGCGTCTTCCACGATGATGAGATTGTATCCCCCGGGTGGCAGCTGCAGGGAGCGGGCATCGCCGACGGCGAATCGCAGGAGTTCTGTCTTGGCGGCCTGCGCGGCAAGCCGTTGTGCTTCGGCGATTCGTTCGGGAGAAATGTCGAAAGCGTCGAGGGACTCGATTGCGCCGGTCGCCGCCCACGCAAGCTCTTTTCTCCCTGTGCCGCATCCCAGGGACAGGGCACGCCATTTGAGTTCGGGGTTTCCGTAACGCCCGGTGACGTACTGGGGGATATTGATGCGGGGATCACCCGTGATCCTGGTCCGAATGCGTTCCTGGATGAGCGGGATCGCCGTCCACTGTGTGGGACCGGCCCCCGTCTGACGCCATGTCGCACGAACGCGTTTCTCGTTCCCTGCGAGGAGTCTGGAGAGAACAGTGCCGCCGGTATCACGGATTTTGCCGTACAGGGTCCGGAGGTCGGCCGGGTGAATGATTGCCGGGAGCATGTGTCAACGCCCTTCTGAACCTACATCACTTTTGCGCGGATGAATTCCCGGTTGAGGCGCGCGATATGCTGAACGGAGATCTCTTTGGGACACTCGGCTTCGCAGGCATATGTGTTGGAGCATGCGCCGAATCCTTCCGCGTCCATCTGCGCGATCATCCGTTCCACCCGTTCCTTCCGCTCGGCGTGTCCCTGCGGGAGGAGGGCAAACTGCGACACCTTGGCGGCGACGAAGAGCATGGCGGAACCGTTGGGGCAGGTGGCGACGCAGGCGCCGCACCCGATGCACGCCGCGGCATCCATCGCCTCCTCCGCATGGTGTTTCGGGACCGGGATGGCATTGGCGTCGGGTGCCTGTCCGGTTTTCACGGAGACATATCCTCCGGCCTGCATGATCCGGTCGAATGCGGTGCGGTCCACCATCAGGTCCTTGATGACCGGGAACGGCCGGGCGCGCCAGGGTTCCACCGTGATGGTGCCGCCGTCGGGGAAACTGCGCATGCGGAGCTCGCATGTTGCGGCGCCGTGATTGGGTCCGTGCGCGCGGCCGCTGATCATCAAACCGCAGCTGCCGCAGATGCCTTCGCGGCAATCATGGTCATACGCCACCGGTTCTTCGCCTTTCCGGACCAGGTCTTCGTTCAGCACGTCGATCATTTCCAGGAAGGATGCATCCGGGGAGATGTCGCGCACCGTGTACGTGACCAGCTTCCCCTTGGTGTCCCGGTTCCTCTGTCTCCAGATCTTCACCGTGAAGTTCATCACTTATAGCTCCTCTGGGAAGGTTTCACGTATTCGAATTCCAGCGGCTCCTTGTGCAGGACGGGGGCTTTGGTGTCGCCGGCAAATTCCCATGCGGCGACATAGGCAAACTTCTTGTCGTCCCGTTTCGCCTCTCCCTCCTCCGTCTGATACTCCTCGCGGAAGTGCCCCCCGCAGGATTCCTGGCGGTGGTGGGCGTCGCGTGCCAGAAGTTCGCCCAGTTCGAGAAAGTCGACGACCCTGCCGGCGCGTTCCAGTTCTGTGTTGACATCATTGGCGGACCCGACCACTTTCACATCCTGCCAGAATTGGGTGCGCAGGTCGGCGATCTTCTTCATCGCTTCCTCGAGCCCCTTCTTGTTACGCCCCATCCCCACGTTGTCCCACATGATCTTGCCGAGCTCACGGTGGAAATCATCCGGCGTACGTTTCCCCCTGATGCCGATTAACTTCGCCATGCGCTGCTCCACTTCGTTCCGCACGTCCCGGCACGGTGTGTCGTCGGGTTTGACCGCTTTGAACTGCGTGCCCGCCAGGTAGTCGCCGATCGTATACGGGAGTATGAAGTACCCGTCTGCCAGCCCCTGCATCAACGCGCTGGCGCCGAGCCGGTTCGCGCCGTGGTCGGAAAAGTTCGCCTCGCCGATGACATACAGTCCGGGAACCGTGCTCATGAGATTATAGTCCACCCAGAGTCCGCCCATGGTGTAGTGGACCGCCGGGTAGATCCGCATCGGGATGGCGTAGGGATCCTCCGCGGTGATTTCATGGTACATATCGAACAGGTTGCCGTATTTTTCGGCGATCCAGGGTTTGCCGTTGCGCTTGATCGCGTCGGAGAAGTCCAGGTACACGGCGAGGCTGGTCGGGCCGACGCCGAAACCCTTGTCGCACATCTCCTTCGCCCGCCGTGAAGCGACATCGCGCGGGACCAGGTTGCCGAAGGAGGGATACAGGCGTTCGAGGTAGTAGTCCCGCTCGTCTTCCGGAATATCCTTCGGATGCCGTTTGTCCCCTTTGGCTTTCGGGACCCAGATACGCCCGTCGTTCCGCAGGCTTTCGCTCATCAGCGTGAGTTTCGACTGGTACGAGCCGCTCTGCGGGATGCACGTGGGATGGATCTGTGTGAAGCAGGGGTTCGCAAAGAGTGCGCCCCGTTTGTGCGCCCGCCAGATGGCGGTGGCATTGCTGGCTTTGGCCATCGTGGACAGGTAGAAGGTATTGCCGTAGCCGCCGGTGGCGAGGACCACGGCGTTTGCGGTGTGGACCTCCAGCTCTCCGGTGATCATGTCGCGTGCGACAATGCCGCGGGCCTGGCCATCCGCGACGACCAGATCGAGCATTTCACGGCGCGGGTAAAACTTCACCTTGCCCGCGTCGATCTGCCTGCAGAGAGCGGAGTAGGCGCCGAGGAGAAGCTGCTGGCCTGTCTGACCGCGGGCGTAGAACGTGCGCGAGACCTGCGCCCCGCCGAACGATCGGTTGTCCAGCATCCCGCCGTACTCCCGGCCGAACGGTACACCCTGCGCCACACACTGATCGATGATGAGTCCGCTCACCTGGGCCAGGCGGTAGACATTGGCTTCGCGGGCACGGTAGTCGCCTCCCTTGACGGTATCATAGAAGAGGCGGAAGACGCTGTCCCCGTCGTTGGTGTAGTTCTTGGGTGCGTTGATGCCTCCCTGTGCCGCGATGCTGTGGGCGCGGCGGGGGGATTCGTGGTAGCAGAGGGAGATGACGTTGTACCCGAGCTCCGCAAGGGACGCTGCGGCAGAAGCGCCGGCCAGGCCGGTACCCACAACGATGACCGTGTACTTCCTCTTGTTTGCCGCATTCACCAGCTTCAGGTTGAACCGGTGGGTGTCCCATTTGTTCTCAATCGGACCGGACGGAATCTTGGCGTCTAATGTCATGGTGATGACCCTTTAGTGAGCCCAGAGGAAGAAGAGCGGGATGGCGGCGAATCCCAGCGGGATGAACAGCCAGAAGATTATGGCAAGAAGATCTATTGCCTGCCTGTACCGGGGGTGCCGGAGGCCGAATGTCTGGAATGAGGACTGGAAGCCGTGCCGCAGATGATAGGCAAGGAAGGCGAGGGCCACCAGATAGAAGCCGACGGTCCACGGATTGAGGAACGCTTCCCGCACGATTTCATACATGGTGCGCCCGTTGGCAAAGAACCGCGACTGGATGAAGAACGCGTTGATGTGCAGCACCAGAAAGGCGGCAATCACGATGCCGGTGGCCCACATGATACGCGATGACAGGGCACTGCTGTCGCCTGCTTTCAGGACGGCATAGCGCACCGGGCGTGCCCGGCGATTCACCAGCCAGAGCCAGATGCCCAGAAAGGCGTGGAGGAGGAAACCGAAAAACAGGAGGAACTCCAGCGGCCGGATCAGGGGGTAGGTCGCCATGAACTCCGAATAGAGGTCGAACGTCCCGCCGTTATCCTGCTTGAACAGGAAGAGGTTCAGATAGAGGTGAACCACCAGGAAGCTGCACAGGAAGAGCCCGGACAGCCCCATGATCAGCTTCCGGCCGACCGAGGACGTCAGGAATGCGGTTGTCTTGCTCATAGAGATCGCTCTCTACTATAGTGGATACCAGGAGATCGGTGAGAATGAAGAACCGGGAAAGCGTCGTGTGGACGGTAATGTCAAAATCGTGAGTAATCTACAAAACGTCAGGCAATAGTGCAACAAGCCGTCCCACGTCAATCTTTCCGTATGAAACGTATCACCGCAATCAGCGCGCCCACCAGCCCGAGGAGGAGGCCGGCCAGGACCACGAGCAGGTAGAAGGCGGGGGACATGGCGATATACGCGGCCAGTTCGGAGGAGAGGTACCGGAGGCCATGGACAAGCAACAGATACAGAACGCCGGCAGCGATCATGCCTCCCAGCAGACCCTGCAGGATTCCCTCCAGCAGGAAGGGCACCCGGATGAAGAGCCCTGTCGCGCCGACAAGCTCCATGGTCCGGATAAGCTGGCGTTTGGCGTAGATCGCGAGCCGGATCGTGTTGGAGACCAGGATGATTGCCGAAAGGCCCACGAGGATCCCCAGGCCGAGCGTCACGTTGTGCAGGGCCCGGGCCCGCTGATCGATGATTGTCAGCATGGCCTTTCTGTAGACCACATCTTCAATGCCGCTGCACGCACGGAGCCGGTGTTCGAGTGCTTCGGCACGGGCCGGCGTCTTGTATCCGTCCTTGAGAAACACCTTGAACGAAGGCGGGAGCGGATTGTAGTCCAGCACGTCGAGGATGTCTTCGCCGAATTCCTTCTTGAAGGTCTCCGCGGCCTGTTCCTTGGTCACGTACTCCACGCGCTCGACGCCCTCCATAGTGGCGATGACGCGGCCGAGACTGTCCACGTCGATGAGAGCGATCGGTTCTTCGAGAAAGGCTTCCACCTCGACGCGATTGCGGAGCTCATCCAGAAACCGGTTGGCGTGAATCGTGATCACCGTGAAGAGGCCCAGGAACAGGAGGGCGATGGCGACCGTCATCACGGAGAGTATGCTGGAGAGTTTTGTGCGTGTAAAGCCGGAAAAGCTTTCACGCAGAGTGTATGAAAGGCTCATGGTAGGGGAAATCCCGGCCGTGGGTCAGACACGTCGTCGTCCTCAGAAGTTGGATTCATCGCGCCAGCGCACGATTTTCCAGGGATCGGAAATGCGTACACGGCGCAGGGTGAGATTTGCATACCCGTCGATCCGTTCAATGTCACTCGGGTTGAAGACCAGCGTCAGGTTGAAGCCGCGAATCACATTGACGCTTGTGGATTCGGCGGTTGTGGAGATAATGTTGTTCCAGATCAGATCCAGTTTCTGCGCATTCTGAAACAACCCGAAGGTTGTCCGCATGTCATCGTCCCGGCCCCAGGTGACGTCGATGCCCAGGTCATAGTTGCGGTACACGAAGACGAAGTTCGGATCGATCAGCTGTCCGTACACGATGGTATCGCGGAAGGTATAGGCCGCCTGGAAGCACTGAAAAAGCCCTTCGATGGTATTCGGGTCACAGGTGGATTCCGAAGGCGACGTGTCCCACGCCGGCGCGAACGGATTGAGGCAGGCGGGTGCTGCACTCAGGGCGACAAGGGAGAGAAGAAAGATGAGTGCACGGGTCAATTGCTGAAATTTCCTTTGAAATGGCTCCACGAAATATCCGCTGTGGTCCTGAAATCCACCCAGCGCTGGATCATCCAGAAGTTGCTGTTATCCACCCGCAGCGTGAACTGCAGCGCGCCCCGGGCGGTACGGGGAAAGCCCGGATCGGTATGCTCGAACACCAGCACATAGTCATAACTGTAGACGACCGAATCCGCACTGACGGTCGACGTCTTCAGGGTGAGGGAGAGGCTGGAGAACGCCTGCGCCGGACTCCGGGCGATGAGGTTCTGGAAGTACGCCTGCTCGTCATTGTACGACCAGGTCGAAAGGACCCCGGCGTACAGTGCTCCGGCGTCCGCCGAGGGGATGAAGACAAAGGGCGGGTTTCCCTTGGACGGATCGGCGAAACACCCTGCATAATTGACAATGTTCTTCTGGTCGATGGCGCTCTGGAGGTTCGCGATGACAATGGACGGTTCCGTCGGGGGGCGGTTGTTCAGGCCGGACTGTGTCGGCGGCTCGGGGTCACGCGGCCCGAACAGCCCGCATCCCGGAAAGGGGAAAAACAACAAGAACAGGAATGGGTGAAGGATTCTACCGGCCGGGCGGGTCACAGGACGATCCGTCCCTCCAGCGCCCTGGACAGCGTTGCTTCGTCGGCAAATTCCAGATTTCCGCCCACCGGAATGCCCCGAGCGAGGCGGCTGACCCTCACCCCGAGGGGCTTCAGAAGCCGGGTCAGATAGATGGTGGTGGCTTCGCCTTCCACCGTCGGGTTCAGCGCGAGAATCACTTCCAGCACACTGCCCGGGAGCCTTGCAAGCAGTTCCCTTGCCTTCAGTTCATCGGGCCCGATGCCGTCAAGGGGGGAGAGTGCTCCGCCCAGGACATGGTACAAACCCCTGAAATCATTGGTCTTTTCGATGGCGATCACATCGCTCGGCTCTTCAACGACACAGATGATCTGGGGGTCCCGTCTCGGGCTTCCGCATATTGTGCAGGGATCAACTTCGGTGATGTTGCAGCAGACGGAGCAGGACCGGATCCGGTCTTTGACGTCCACCAGCGCGCGTGCCATGGCGACCACGTCCTCACGCGGTTGTTTGAGGACAAAAAGCGCAAGGCGGAGCGCGGTCTTGCGGCCGATGCCGGGAAGACGGGAGAAATGCTCAATGAGCTGCTGGAGGGTTTCCGATGTGTACAGCATAATCCCGCGGTATGTTTTAGAAACCCGGGATGTTCAGTCCGGGGATATTCGGCATCATGCCGCTCGTCACCTTCGCCATTTCTTCCTGGGCCGTTCTGGAGGATTCTTCGAGAGCTTTGTTGACAGCGGCAAGGACAAGATCCTCCAGCATTGCGACGTCGTCCGGGTTCACCACTTCTTTCTCAATGGCAATGCTGACAATGTGCTGTTTGCCGTTTGCAGTCACTTTTACCATTCCTCCGCCGGCTTCCCCCACCACGGTTTTCCGCTCCAATTCCTCCTGCACCTGGGCCATCCGTTCCTGCATTTTCTGGATCTGTTTCATCATTCCCGCCATGTTCGGAGCGCCCATAGGGTCCCTTTCTGGTATAGAGTGCAAAAAAATATACCGGAATGGGCGCCGAAAGTCAAATTTGACTTTCGGGCGAAAATCCGTTACATTTTTATTCCCGCCGTACACCGTGCGGCGGAGTACCACCATTTTCTGACTGGAGAGCGATTTCCTTGGCATCTGGTCCGCGGGAAGCGACGGGAAAAGACAAAGCCGAGCAGGAGAGCCTGCGTTCCGCCGGGGAGATCCCCCGGCATATTGCCGTTATTATGGACGGAAACGGGCGCTGGGCAAAAAAGCGTGGACTCCCGCGCATAGCCGGTCATCACGAAGGCGTAGAATCGGTCCGGGAAATCGTTGAGGTCTGCGGCCAACTCGGTGTCGAGTATCTCACCCTGTACGCCTTCTCCAAGGAGAACTGGAAGCGCCCCGAAGAGGAAGTCTCGCTGCTGATGCGGCTTCTGCTGACAGCCCTGCGCGACGAGACCGACCGGCTCCACACGAACAATGTCCGTTTGCAGACCATCGGCGACACCAGGGCGCTCCCGGCCGAGGTACAGGCGGAGTTGAGGGATGCCGGCATCAAGACGCAGGACAACACCGGACTTACGCTGACACTGGCCCTCAGTTACAGCGGCCGGTGGGATATCACGGAAGCGGTCAAGGGTATCGCCCGGGAGATCCGGGAAGGGCGTCTCGATCCGGGGACGGTCACCGAAGAGGTCGTCGCCCGCCATCTTTCCACGCAGGGCGCACCGGACCCCGATCTCCTTGTCCGCACAAGCGGTGAATTGCGGATCAGCAATTTTCTCCTCTGGCAGCTTGCCTATTCGGAGATATATATCACGCCGAAATTCTGGCCCGCATTTCGCCGGAGCGATTTGTATGCCGCCATCAGCGACTATCAGCGGCGCGAGCGGCGCTTCGGTATGGTCAGCGAACAGGTTCACAAAGAGAACGGCGGCAAGAGCGGTTTGCGTCGTTTTCTCAAGAGTGTTGCAGGGCCGTAATATGATGAAGACGCGAGTGCTGGTGCTGTTGGCCGCTGGAATAGCCCTGTTTGCCCCGATCCATCTGAGCGCCCAGACACCCCCCTCCCAGGAAGTTCTGAAGATTCTCGGCATCTCCGTTGAAGGGAACACGCTTGCAGATCCCGCGGCCGTTATCGCCAATTCAGGATTGAAGGTCGGTGATGAAATCACCGTGCCGGGCGATCAGATCAGTCAGGCGGTCCGGAAGCTCTGGTCCCTCCGCATGTTCGAAGATATCCAGATACTCACCGACCGCAAGATGGGAAACGGTGTCTTTCTTCTGGTCAAGGTCACCGAATATCCCCGGTTTGAGAGGCTGGAGATTGAAGGGAATGACGGGGTGAGCACCGATGACATCCGGAAGGTCGTCACCTTCATCCGCGGTCAGGTTCTGCCGCCCCAGGATCTGAACAGGGTTTCGCGCGAAATCCAGAAGCTCTATGAAAAAGAGGGCTACCTGCTCGCGACCGTTGCGCTCACCACCGAACCCATCGATACCACCAAGCAGCGGATGCTGGTGCGCGTGACGATCAACGAGGGGAGCGAAGTCGAGGTCGCGAGTATCGAATTCGAGGGCAACACCGCCTTTTCGGACGACGACCTGTCCGGGGCGATGGACGATACCGCCGTGAAACAATGGTGGAAATTCTGGTCGTCCGCCAAACTCGACCGCAAGAAATTCCAGGAAGACAAGGCCAGGATCATCCAGTTTTACCGGAGAAACGGTTATCGTGACGCGCAGCTGCTTTTTGACACGCTGACCTACAGTGAAGACCGGACCGAAATGTTCATCCACATGAAGGTCCACGAAGGCGCACAGTACAAGCTCCGCCGGCTTGCATGGCAGGGGAACACCGTGTATCCCGACTATGTGTTGAACGAACGGATCAACATGGTCCCGGGTGAAATCTACAACGCCGAGAAGTTCGAAAGGAACCTTCGCGGCAATGAGGAACAGAACGATGTGGCCGCACTGTACCTGGACAACGGCTACCTGCGCTTCAATCTCGAGCCGCGCGAGACCCGGGTTGCTGAAGACAGCATCGATATTCTCGTGAATGTGTACGAGATGAATCAGTTCAAAATCGGCCACGTCAACGTCAAGGGCAATACCAAGACACAGGAGAAGGTCCTGCGGCGCGAATTCTATACGCGTCCGGGCGACTACTTCAGCCGCGCGGCAATTGTCCGGACCATCCGTCAGCTTTCCCAGCTGAACTACTTCAATCCGGAGAAAATCAAACCGGATTACGTGCTGGTGGATGACAAGACCGTGGATCTGACCTACGAAGTGGAGGAGAAGTCCAGCGACAACATCAATGCCTCCGTGGGGTACAGCGGCGCGTTCGGGGTCACGGGCGCACTCGGGTTCACCATCAACAATTTCTCCATCAGCGAACCGCTGACCGGCGGCGCGGGTCAGGTCCTCAATTTCGAATGGATGTTCGGCGAGGGCTCGCGGTACCGGACCTTCACGATCGGTTTTACAGAGCCCTGGCTCTTTAATACCTCCACCCTGCTGGGGGTGACGCTCTTCGACACGCGCCAGGTCTACACCTTCGACTACCAGCGTACCGGCGGGTCGGTCCGCCTGGGCCGACGGTTCAAATGGCCGGATGATTATTTCCGCGGGGACTGGATCTTCGATGCCCAGGTGAACGAAGTGCGGGACGGCCGGGGCATCTACCGCGAAGGGCAATCCAGCCAGGTGAGCATCACGCAGGTACTCTCACGGAACAGCGTGGACAACCCGATATTCCCGACCATGGGATCCAACGTCTCCCTTTCCATCCAGATGGCCGGCGGACCCCTGCTGCCGGGGACTATCGACTTCCACAAGTGGGTGTTCAATTCGGAATGGTATCTGCCGCTGTTTGGCTCGAGCCGCATGGCGCTGTATCTTTCGAGCCAGTACGGCTACGTCGCGACATTCTACAGGCAATCGTATATTCAGCCCGTGGATCTCTTCTTCATGGGGGGGACGGGACTGGGCTACATCTCCACAACCCCGCTCCGCGGGTATGAAGACCAGGCGGTCGGTCCGCGCAACTCCAACGGTGCGATCGTCGGCGGGCAGGCGATGGCGAAGCAAACGCTGGAAGTGCGGTTCGCGCTTGCCGTGAACCCGATCCCGATCTACCTGCTCACGTTTGTCGAAGGCGGCAATGTGTACGAGTCGTTCGCCCGCGCGGACTTCTTTGATTTGAAACGTTCCGCCGGCCTGGGCGCGCGGCTGCTCATCAATCCGATCGGCATGATCGGGTTTGACTACGGGTACGGCTTTGATGATGTATTCCCGCGCGACGGGAGGCCGGACGGCTGGCGGTTCCATTTTGTGTTCGGCAAAGGCTTCTAATTCTCTGACACCAACCACCTACACTCCAGTGAGGCACCAGTGAAAACACCGCTCTCCCTTCTCTCGCTTCTTTGTGTTGTGGCCCTGCTTGTTCCATCGGTGCGGGCACAGCAAAAAATCGGCTACGTCAATTCCTCCAAGATTTTCCAGGAGCTCCCGGCCGCACAGGATGCGCAGCGGCGCATCGACGCCATGGGCAAGCCCATCCAGGACTCTCTCGAAGCGATGCAGAAAGAACTGGCGGGTCGCTACGAGGAATACCAGAAAAAAGAAGCGCTGATGACTGAATCCGCCAAAAAGGGGGAGCAGCAGAAGTTGATTGAAATGGAACGCCGCATGAACGAGTTCCGGGTGCAAAAACTCGGCAACGACGGCGAACTGGCCCGGGAAACCGAAAAGGTGCTGACGCCGCTCCGCGAACGCATCAAATCCGCCATCTCCACGGTTGCGAAGGAAGAAAAGTACAGTTTTGTCTTCGACAAGACCGAATCGATTCAGATTCTGCTGTACGGCGATCCGGCGCATGACATCACCTTCAAGGTCATCGACCGCCTCAAGCGCGGAAAATGAGAAGAGGACATATGAAACGGATCGTTGTGCTGGTGCTCCTGGTGTGCGCTGCCGGTGTGATGTTCGGTCAGGGCAAGATCGGTCACATCAATAGCGAGGCGATCATGCAGGCGCTCCCGGAAGCGATCGACGCGCAGAAATCCCTCGATGCCATCGTCGCACAGTGGGAGGGAGAACTCCAGAAAATGCAGGCGGAGTGGAAGAGGAAGTTCGACGACTATGACAAAAAAAAGCTGATTCTGACCGAACAGGTGCGTGCGGAGCAGGAAAAAGAGCTGCGCGATCTGGATCAGGGAATCACCGAGTTCCGGAACAAGAAATTCGGACAGAACGGGGAACTCTTCCAGAAGCAGAACGAAATCATGAAGCCCATCCAGAACAAGATCTTTCAGGTCCTGGAGACGATCGCCAAGGAGGATGGGTATGATTACATCTTCGACAGGAGCGGTGAAATTCTCCTGTTATACGCCAACGACAAGCGGGACCTTACCACGCTTGTCGTCCAGCGCATGCAGGCCTTCGGCAAGTAACACCAACAGACGGAGGGGCACGTGACCATCCGCGAGATCGCCCGGCTGATCGGCGCCGCGGTCGAAGGCGACGGCGACAGGGAGATCTTCAGGGTTGCGAAGATTGACGTTGCGGGCGACGGCGACATGACATTTCTCGCCAACCCCAAGTACGCCCGGTTCCTGGCGGGCACACAGGCGGCTGCCGTGATCGTCGGCCGGAAGACCGCCGTGGAAGGCCGGCCCGACGGGGCTCCGCCGCTTTCCCTGCTCCGCGTGGACGATCCGTACGTCGCCTTTGTCAGGGTCCTGGCCCTGTTCCACCCCCCCTTCCCCCGGTCTCCGAAGGGATTCATCCGACCGCCGTTGTTGCACCGACAGCCGTGCTGGGACCGGACGTCCGTCTGGGCCCCTGTGCGGTCATCGGCGAACGGTGCCGGATCGGCGACCGCACGATGATCGCTCCCCATGCGGTCATCGCCGCCGACGCCGTTGTCGGTCCGGACTGTCTCATCTACCAGAACGTCACCGTGCGGGAATCCTGCCGCATCGGGGCACGATGTATCCTCCAACCGGGGGCGGTGATCGGGAGCGACGGATTCGGGTTTGCCCCCCGCCCGGACGGGACATTCGAGAAAATCCCCCAGATGGGCATCGTGGTCCTTGAAGACGACGTGGAGATCGGTGCCAACACCACCGTCGATCGCGCAACAATGGGTGAAACGCGGATTAAGAAAGGTGTGAAGCTTGACAACCTGATCCAGGTCGCCCATAACGTGGTCATCGGCGAAAACACGGTGATGGCGGCGCAGAGCGGTATCTCCGGGAGCACCAGGCTCGGGAAAAACGTCATGGTCGGAGGGCAGGTGGGATTCACCGGGCACATCGAAATCGCCGACGGCGTGAAGATCGGCGCGCAATCGGGCGTTCACCGCGCCCTGACTGCGCCCGGAGGGACCTTCTTCGGAACGCCGGCGTTTCCGCAACGGGAAGCATTGCGGATATACGGATCGTTCCCCCAGCTTCCCGATGTGCTGGCCACTGTCCGCGACCTCCAGAAACGTCTGACCGATCTGGAAGCCCGATTGCACGATCTGACCAACGGATCCACAGCCCGGCAAACCTAGGCAGGAAGCCTGACGGCGACGCCGCCGGAAACCATCATACCACATCCCCAATCCCAGCCCACAGACCCTGCCATGCTCGTTCAACAACGCACCATCAAGCAGCCCGTATCGATCAGCGGTGTGGGACTCCATACCGGCAGTGTTTCCACCATGACATTCAGGCCCGCGCCCGAAAACGCCGGGATCCGGTTCCGCCGCGCGGATATCGGCGGCTCTCCCGAGGTGCCGGCGGACGTGGACCACGTGGTCGACATTTCCCGCGGTACCACGATCGGTATCGGCGATGTGCGGGTGCACACCGTCGAGCATGTGATGGCGGCCCTGGTGGGTCTGCAGATCGACAATGTGATCGTGGAACTCGATGCCAATGAACCCCCCATCGGCGACGGCAGCGCAAAGCCGTATGTGGATGTCCTGATGAATGCGGGGTTCGAAAAGCAGGATGCACCCAAGGACTACCTGATCATCGATCAGACCGTCACCTACCACAATGAAGCAAAGGGAGTGGATATCGTCGCCCTGCCGCTGGATGACTACCGCATCACGGTGATGGTCGATTACAATAACCCGGCGCTGGGCAGCCAGCACAGCGGACTGTTCAATCTCGAGAAGGAATTTGCCACCGAGTTTGCTCCCTGCCGCACATTCTGTTTCCTCCATGAAGTGGAAATGCTGCACGAGGCCGGCCTGATCAAGGGAGGGAATCTCGACAATGCCATTGTGATTGTCGACCGGGAACTGGACGGTGACGAGATCAAACGGATGACCGGAAAACTGGGGATCGAGGGAGCGGTGATTCTGGGCAACAACGGGGTGCTGAACAACCGCTCGCTGCACTTCAAGAACGAACCCGCCCGGCACAAACTGCTGGATATGATGGGGGATCTTGCCCTGATCGGTGTGCCCCTGAAGGCGCAGATCCTCGCGGCACGTCCCGGCCATGCCAGCAATATCGAATTTGCGCGCATGATCCGGAAGCTCTACCAGCAGAAGAAGCTGATCCGGAAGTTCCAGCACGAACGGAAAGAGGGCGTGATCTTCGACATCAACGCGATCAAGAAGATTCTCCCGCACCGGTATCCGTTCCTGCTGGTGGACAAGATTATCGACTTCAAGATCGATGAGAGCGTTGTCGGCGTGAAGAACGTCACCACCAATGAGCCGTTTTTCGAAGGGCACTTTCCCGGCCAGCCGGTCATGCCCGGCGTGCTGATTATCGAGGCGATGGCGCAGACCGGGGGGATCCTGCTCCTGAACGGCGTGGAAAACCCGGGCGACAAGCTGGTGTTCTTCATGTCCATCAACAACGCGAAATTCCGCAAGCCGGTGATCCCCGGGGACCAGCTGGTGTTCGAACTGAAGATGGTCAGCCGGAAGAGCCGTATTTGTTTGATGAAGGGCAAGGCCTTCGTGGATGGTTCGCTGGTTGCGGAGGCCGAACTCATGGCATCGATCATCGACCGGAATGATTCCAAAACCAGCACCGCATCCTGAAGATCCCCATGACCACAACGATTGATCCACGTGCGGCAATCGGTTCGCAGGCCCGGCTCGGGGCAAACGTCGCCATCGGTCCATTCACCATCATCGAAGACGGCGCCGAGATCGGCGACGGGACGACGGTGGGCGGGAACGCCTACATCGCCACCGGAGCCCGCATCGGCAGGAACTGTACGATCCATCATGGCGCGGTCATCGGGCATGCCCCCCAGGATCTGAAATATGCCAATGAGCCCACAACCTGTGAAATCGGCGACCGGACCATTGTCCGGGAGTATGCCACACTTCACCGGGGAACCGGCGAAGGAGGGTGCACACGAATCGGGGAGGATTGTTTTCTCATGGGTTATGTGCACGTGGCTCATGACTGTGAGATTGGCAACAAAGTGATCATGGCGAATGCGGCCATGATGGCAGGCCATGCGGTGGTTGAGGATGTGGTGATTATCGGCGGGGGGGCACTCATTCATCAGTTCACGCGGATCGGCTGCCACGCAATGATCGGCGGCGGTTTGCACGTTCCCAAGGATATCCCCCCCTATGTGCTCGCGGGGGGGCAACGGGCGGTGTTTGAAGGGCTGAACAGCATCGGACTTCGCAGGCGGGGCTTCTCGCGTGAGGTGATTGATGCGCTGGACCGGACCTACCATCTCCTGTACCGGTCGGGTTTGAACGTCACGCAGGCTCTTCAGAGAATCGCCGCTGATCCGCTTCTGATGCAATTCGGCGAGGCGGCCCATGTCGTGGAGTTCATCCGCGGCAGCCGGCGCGGCATCATCGGCGCCCCCCGCCTCCGTGGCTAGGCCGGCGCCGCACTGGTTCTTCATCGACTCGGGCGCACAGACAGGCGCCCGGAACATGCGTATCGATGAAGAAGGGGCGCGGGCGCTGCAGCAATCGCCGTCCGGGGACGTTCACTCCACGCTGCGGCTCTACCGCTGGAACCCCTGGGCGATCTCTCTCGGTTACCATCAGTCCGCCGATGACCTCGATGCCGCCCTCTGTGCGGCGGACGGCATCGATATCGTTCGCCGGCCCACCGGAGGCCGGGCAATCCTTCATGCCGAAGAGCTGACCTATTGTCTGGTCATGGAAACGGGCCGGCGCGGTGTGCTGCAGGTGTATAATGATATCAGCCGGGCGCTGGTGCGCGGTCTGCAGCTGTTCGGCGTTCCGGTGGCGCTCCAGAAATCACAACCGAACTTTGCGGAGGCCTACCGCCAGGCTTCCTCCATACCCTGTTTCACCAGCTCCGCTCGGTATGAGATTGAATGGGGCGGGCGAAAGCTGGTGGGGAGCGCACAGCGGCGGTTTCCGGACGGAGATCGTGATGTCGTCCTGCAGCACGGTTCCATTCTTTGCGGGCCGGCACACCGGCGTCTTGTCGACTACCTGCACGTCGACGATCCGCTGGTGCACGATCAGATCCGGAACGAAATGGCGGAAAGAACCGTCGAACTGTCCGAAATCCTCGGCGCTCCGCCCGACCTCGAACATCTGGGCCTGTGCATCCGGCGGGGTTTTGAGATGGAATGGGGAATAGCATTCGAAATCAGGCCGGAACTCAGCATGCACCGTCTGCGGAGAGACTTTCATGACCCCCACTGAAGCCCGTTCGCGCGTGGTGACCACACGCACCGTCCTGACCATGAAACAGTCGGGCGAAAAGATCACGATGCTGACCGGCTATGACTTTCTTGTCGCAAAGAACCTCGACCGGGTGGGCATCGATATCATTCTTGTGGGCGACTCGCTGGGAAATGTCGTCCAGGGGCACGAGACCACGCTGCCGGTGACGGTGGACGATATGATCTATCATGCAAAGGCGGTCAAGCGCGCGGTGAAGAACGCGCTCATCGTGGTGGATATGCCCTTCATGTCGTACCAGACGAACGTGGACGATGCGGTGCGCAACTGCGGCCGCGTGATGAAAGAGGTCGGGGTGGGGGCGGTGAAGCTCGAAGGGGGGGCGCACATTGCGGAGATCGTGCGGCACCTGGTGAGCATCGGCATCCCGGTGATGGGTCATCTGGGCCTCACCCCGCAGGCGATCAATACCTTCGGAACCTACGAAGTGCGGGCCACCGGGAAAGCCGAGGCGGCCGCACTGATACGGGATGCCCGGGTGCTTGCAGAGGCGGGGGTTTTCGCCATCGTCCTGGAAAAAATCCCGGCGGTGCTGGCGAAGAAGGTGACGCGATCGGTATCCGTTCCGACCATAGGGATCGGTGCGGGGCCGCACTGTGACGGCCAGGTTCTCGTGGTCTATGATATGCTCGGACTGACGGAGGAATTCCGGCCCCGCTTTGTCCGCCGGTACGCCGAACTGGCCGACGTGATGCGCGGGGCGTTCAGCAGGTATATCAAGGATGTAAAATCCGGAGATTTTCCGCGGATGAAGGAGAGTTATTGAATATTCTGATCTGCAACGACGATGGCATTGACGCGCCGGGTATCCATGCCCTTGCCGGGGAGCTCCGGAAGATTGCCCGGGTGACGGTGGTGGCTCCGGATCGCCAGCAGAGCGCGGTCGGTCACGCGATCACCATGAACCATCCTCTCCGGGCTGTTCCTTTCCATAAGAACGGGGAGTTTTTCGGGTATGCGGTGGACGGCACTCCGGCCGATTGTGTGAAGCTTGCCGTGAAGTTCCTCCTGAAGGAGAAGCCCGATCTGGTGGTGTCGGGCATCAACCACGGCTCCAACACGGCGATCAACATCATTTACTCCGGCACGGTGTCGGCGGCAACAGAGGGGACGATACTCGGCATCCCTTCGATTGCGGTTTCATTGACGACGTACGCGGCGGCCGATTTCCGTTATGCCGCACGCATTGCGGGACGGATTGCGGAGTTGGTGATGGAGCGCGGCCTGCCGCAGGGGACCCTTCTGAACGTGAATGTCCCGGCGCTGCCGGAAAAGGAGATCAGAGGGATCAAGGTGACCGCCCAGGGGAAATCTTCCTGGGAGGACACCTTTGACGTACGGCGTGATCCCGCGAACCGGGAGTATTTCTGGCTGACGGGCCATATGAATGTGACGGACACGGATCCCGATACGGATCAGGTTGCCGTGCTCGAGGGATATGTGTCGGTGACGCCGATCCATTATGATATTACCGACCGTGATCAGTGTGAGCGGATGAAGGACTGGGGCCTGGACGCCCCTCGGAAGCCGTAGGCCCTCCCTGCATTTTCTGATGGTTCACCTTGCTCTTTCTTCCGGGAATATTTCACCGGCCGAAAAAAAAGATTGACATTACATCCTGAAGTTCGTACTATATAGTCCCTTCTCAAAGGGCCGCTGGGCCGGATACTAAAAAAATCGTGTTGTAGTTCTACCAGAGACTTGACATCACGAGATAAAAGTAGTATATTTAAGGCCCGCAAAGAAAGCGGACAGAGTATTGTTCTTTGAAAAACAGTGTGCATAGCCAAGAGTCAATTATACTTGAGTCCTTAACCTTGGCGATCCATCTCGTGCAAACGGGGTGAGATTGTCAAGCTTCAGACTCGACATTGTAATTGTTGAGATTACAACGAAGAGTTTGATCCTGGCTCAGGACGAACGCTGGCGGCGTGCCTAACACATGCAAGTCAAGGGGAAAGGGGTAGCAATATCCCGAGTACACTGGCGCACGGGTGAGTAACGCGTAGGCAACCTGCCTTCAGGACGGGGATAATTCAGCGAAAGCTGGACTAATACCCGATGACATTCTGCTGCAGCATTGTAGCGGAATCAAAAGCCCGCAAGGGTGCCCGGAGATGGGCCTGCGTCCCATTAGGTAGTTGGTGAGGTAACGGCTCACCAAGCCAACGATGGGTAGCTGGTCTGAGAGGATGATCAGCCACACTGGAACTGAGACACGGTCCAGACTCCTACGGGAGGCAGCAGTGAGGAATATTGCGCAATGGCCGAAAGGCTGACGCAGCGACGCCGCGTGAGGGATGAAGTCCGTTAGGATGTAAACCTCTTTTGTAGGGGATGAATGTCCCGTTTGACGGGATTGACAGTACCCTGCGAATAAGGATCGGCTAACTACGTGCCAGCAGCCGCGGTAATACGTAGGATCCGAGCGTTGTCCGGAATTACTGGGTGTAAAGGGCGTGTAGGTGGGTTCCTAAGTCGATGGTGAAATCCTGCAGCTTAACTGCAGAACTGCCTTCGATACTGGGGATCTTGAGTGCGGCAGAGGGAGATGGAATTCATGGTGTAGCGGTGAAATGTGTAGATATCATGAAGAACACCGGTAGCGAAGGCGGTCTCCTGGTCCGCAACTGACACTGAGGCGCGAAAGCGTGGGGAGCAAACAGGATTAGATACCCTGGTAGTCCACGCCTTAAACGATGGGTACTAGGTGCTGGGTCGCAAGGTTCAGTGCCAAAGCTAACGCATTAAGTACCCCACCTGGGGAGTACGATCGCAAGGTTGAAACTCAAAGGAATTGACGGGGGCCCGCACAAGCAGTGGAGCATGTGGTTCAATTCGATGCAACGCGAAGAACCTTACCTGGGTTTGAAAAGCAGGTGACCACCGATGAAAGTCGGTTTCCCCGCAAGGGGCGCCTGTACAGGTGCTGCATGGCTGTCGTCAGCTCGTGCCGTGAGGTGTTGGGTTAAGTCCCGCAACGAGCGCAACCCCTGCACTTAGTTGCCATCAGGTCAAGCTGGGCACTCTAGGTGGACTGCCTACGCAAGTAGTGAGGAAGGCGGGGATGACGTCAAGTCCTCATGGCCCTTACACCCAGGGCCACACACGTGCTACAATGGACGCTACAAAGGGTTGCCAAGCCGCAAGGTGGAGCCAATCCCAAAAAAGCGTTCTCAGTTCGGATTGGAGTCTGCAACTCGACTCCATGAAGCTGGAATTGCTAGTAATCGCGTATCAGCACGACGCGGTGAATACGTTCCCGGGCCTTGTACACACCGCCCGTCAAGCCATGGAAGCTGGGAGTACCCGAAACCGCTGCGCCAACCCGCAAGGGAGGCAGGCGTCTAAGGTAAGACCAGTGACTGGGGCTAAGTCGTAACAAGGTAGCCGTATCGGAAGGTGCGGCTGGATCACCTCCTTTCTAAGGAGCGTTCTTTCACCTCTGGCATTCACGGTGTTCGGAGGTGGAGAGACGAACCTGAAGGGACTCGGTATGAAGCGCTTGCGGTTATGCACACGTTTTTCAATTATTGGCGTCACGTTGGGCCTGTAGCTCAGGTGGTTAGAGCGCACGCCTGATAAGCGTGAGGTCACTAGTTCAACTCTAGTCAGGCCCACAGTTCAGGTGGGTGCGTCGGGCGATCTCGCCGAGGTGTAGCGCCACCAGTCTGCGGGGCTATAGCTCAACTGGGAGAGCGCCTGGTTTGCAACCAGGAGGTTACCGGTTCGACCCCGGTTAGCTCCACACGTGACACCAGATCCGTGGTAACACGGGACTGTTCTTTGACAATCAGGAAGAGTTGCGTTAGCAACGGCGTCGGTAGTCGTTCCGCGTGAGCGGGATGGACAAAGGCGCGGTGGCTGACCGCTGG
>CAVPCZ010000018.1:0-279988 GCA_963702445.1 Ignavibacteriota bacterium | reverse complement strand
GTCTACTCCGCACTGCCGGAGGAGGATCCGGGGGACGGAGATCCGATTGCACCCTGGTGGTTCATAGGTCCATTCGGCAGTCAGAACCTGGAGCAGGGATTGGAGACTCCCAATCCGCCGGAGGAGGAGCTGGATTTCTACCGCGCGTACACGGGCGCGGAGGGAAAAGAGATCCGCTGGATGTCCGCGGGCGTAACGAATGAAGCGCTGCTCGCTGCGGTAATCATGAGCCGCGAAGAACGGTTCCCCGGCCGCGGAGCGGCGATAGAACATCCGGAGGGATTGATCGGCCCTGGTACACCCGCCATCTTCCATCCCGGGGCTGAACACGGCCGCTATGCCGTCATCGACTTTGGAAAAGAAGTCACGGGACACCCGGTGATCGAAATCGACGGGGCGCTGGGAGGGGAGGTCATTGACCTCGGGTACAGCGAGATCCTCCAGACACCGGAAGGGCAAAATCTCTCGCCGGCATCGGGAATCCGGGGAATCGTCAATCCGGACAAGGCGTTTGTCCACTACGCCGACCGGTACATCTGCAAACCCGGAAAGCAGCGGTTTCAGACATTCGACAAACGGGCGTTCAGGTATCTCCAGCTGGATGTGAGAAAGGTACAGCAGCAACTCCGCGTCGGCCCCGTCTCTCTCATGTTTTCCACCTACCCGGTGGAGTACAGGGGAAGCTTCACCAGCCCGGACGTTCTTTTGAACCGCATATGGGAAGTGGGACGCTGGTCAGTCCAGCTCAACATGGAAGACGCATATACCGATTGTCCCTGGCGTGAACGGGGACAGTGGTGGGGAGACGCCCGCGTGCAGGCCATGGTGAACTACTATGCGTTCGGCGATCTTGCGCTCGTCAGACACGGACTTCGGCAGATCGGGCAATCGCAGTCGGACGAAGGCACGACGATGGGGATATACCCGACGGACTGGTCGTACGGGATACTCCCCACCTTCACCCTGATCTGGATCGTTTCTTTGTGGGACTACTACCTGTTCTCGGCCGACAAGGATCTTCTGGATGAGCTCTTTCCGGCCGTCGAACGGGTCGTGGAGTTTTTCGAACGCTATAGAAGTCCCAATGACCTCCTGAGGGACGTCCCATACTGGCTCTTCGTAGATTGGGCCGATGTGGAGAGTGCAGGCGAGTCGGCTTCTGTGAACGCGCTCTACCACGGCGCCCTCCTCGCCGCGGCGGATATTGCAGAAGCCCTCCCCCACCATCTTGCCCGTGCGGATTACCGGCTGCTCGCACAGCGCATCCGGAATGGGATGCAAGAGCAACTCTGGGATCCACTGATGTGCTGTTTCCGGGATAGCTTGAAAGACGGAGTCCTGAGCGAGAAGATCACGGAACAGGCAAATTGCTGGGCTGTCGACTTTGGAGCGGCGCCGGAAGGCATGGAAGCGTCAATTCTGGAAGCTCTCTTCGACAAGCACGTTTCGACGGTGCAAACCGGGACACCCTATTTTGCCTTCTACGTGCTGAGCGCTATGGCGAAGGGCCGGAAGCATCAACAATGCCTGGAGTATATTCGGACCAATTGGGGAATGATGCTTGACTGGGGGGCCACCTCCTGGTGGGAGCAGTGGGATCCAAAGGCCAGCCTCTGCCATGGATGGTCATCGGGTCCGACTCATTTCCTTCAGGCGGAGATACTCGGGGTGAAGCCCTTCAAACCGGGGTGGGAAGAGATCCTGATCGAACCCCAACCGGCCGGACTCGCCTGGGCAAGCGGCAAGGTCCCGACACCCAAAGGGATCGTCTCTGTGGAATGGAAACAGGAAGACGATTTCTCGGTCACAGTTGAGGTCCCGGTTCCGGCTCGCGTGACACTTCCGGTTTCGAGTGAGGGACAGGTCTCTGTCGTTGCGGGTGAAGGAGGAGGTGTTGCGAAGGATGTTCTTGCCCGGGTCGAACGGCTTCCCGGAGGATACGGCCGGTCCAGCATTCTCCTTTCGACACCCGGAGTCTACCGGATCGTGGTGAGGAGTCCACTTGCGTCATCCGGGACACCTGGGCGCAAGAACAATTCTTAGACGGCCGGAACTCGTTTCGCAAGCGACACTGTTGCACAGGAAGTCCCCGGAAGGGTCCGTTGGGTCCAGTGCTGCGATGCATAGAGCAGTTGTGGACGAACGTCGGAGCTGGGTTGGATGGATCGCGTGCAGCGAAGCGTGAAGCGTGGAACAGTGGATCGAGTACCGCAATGCATAGAGCAGTTGCGGACGAACGTCGGAGCCGGGTTGGGCGGATCAGAGCCTGCCCGCCTCCTCTTTTGCCAGGGAAACCCACCGGACGGCGTTCTGCGGGTTCCCTCCCAGCGTGTGATTATCCTTCATGATAACCTCAACCCTGCAGTCTCTCGTCCGCCGGAGATCCCGGCGCAACTCCTCCCGGATTGAGTCTTCATCCAGGCGGGGCTGCGCCAGGGGGACCGGACTCGGCTTCAAGGAAAAGATGTAATTCCCCCGGAGAAGTTCCGCCATCCGTTCCACGTCCGACCAGGGGGAAACAGACACTCTCCGCAAACGCGGAAAGGTTTTGACGTATTCCCACCGTTTGTCCAGGGGTTCGCAGCATCCGTAGCAGTTCAGCCCGAATCGCTCGAGGATGGTCTTCTGATACGGGAAGATAAACTCACTGTACATCCCCGGAGAAATGCCGACAGTTTCCTGACTTTCCGCAAATCCCCACATGTCGATCGTTCTGACCTTTGAAGCATCGAATCCGGGTGCAGGCAGCTGCTTCGTCCATCCGAAGCCGCCCGAGCCGACGTACGTCCCTTCCGTGTTCAGCGAGAGCAGCCCGCGGGATTCCAGAAAATCGAGCTTCCGGTGTACGGCCTGGCAGAGAAAATCCATGAGCCTGTGCACCCACGCGGGTTGCAGCAGCATATCGGTCATCAGGTTTTCCAGTCCCCGCAGCCTGATGAAGTCCCACGTCATCCCGAGCGTCCACCACCAGCCGCCTCTGATGCGAACCTGCAGAATATCCCCCAGGATGTCCTCTGCGACGTCACGGATTCTCCGGGTTTTGTCGGCATCGATCGTGATCCCGGGAAACCGGAGTTGCCCGAAATCCGTTTCATAGTCTTTGACCGGCCACGTCCATGTGTACGAACCCTGTGCGTCGGTTCTGTGAACCGTTTCCACGAGTCCGTATCCCGAATCCGTAGCCTGCCAGGGGATATTGAAGTAGGGTTCTATCACCCGGTCATCCTGCATGGTCTCTCCCCAGAACACCTCTTTGCGGAGTGCCATCTCCCACATCCGGAACAATGCACCCTTGCATTGAATCTGATCCTGTGGAATGATTTCATTCCAGCCGTTTTCCGGATCGCAAAAGACCAGCGGGCGTGTCGGATGGAGGTCGTTGTGCAGTGTCCAGAGGCGTTTCTTTTCGTCTTCGACCGGGCGGGCGGCAAGTTCGGCGACCTTCGCCGCCAGATCACGGAGGATCCCTTTCTCCCGGGGAGATACCTCGGGCGTGCCGTCGACGCCGCGCAGGTTGCCCAGGGCGGCAGCTGTCTGTTCGGAGGAGAGATCTTTCATCGTAGTTGGTGTCTCTGCAGCGCCTTCCGTCAACCGGTCAGAGGCGTCGAGGGCATGTACCATTACTGGCCCTCATGGTTTCCGGTGTGTCCGGCCGACGCCGTACCGGTCAATCGCCAGGGCAAGAATGCCGAACTGATCTGTGAGAATTCCCTCGTACCCGCACGGCCCTCCATCCCAGAAACGCCAGTCCACGCCGCTGTTGCATCCGCCGAACGCGGAGCAATCACCAAGCGTTTCGCACAGGGCCTCGAGAAGAGTGTCCCCTTCCGCCGTCATCCCCACCCTGTACAGTGCATCCACAAACCGGCAGCTTTGAGAGTGCGTCAACGCACCGTTGAGGTAGTATCCCATCGGCTTGCCGTGCATGAACTCGATCATGTCCGCGTCGGGAATCGGCCGGAGGCTGCCGGGGAGACCGAGGCGGGGATCGGGAAGTTTTGCGCGTTGTGCCTCATCCCAGAGTGCGCGGATGACGGAAAGAGCCCGATCGCCGTCCACCACTCCGCTGCACACCGCCGCTCCGTTCACGGGCAGGAATGCATAGTCGTGAAGGATATCCTTCCTGCACCGCCAGCCGGCAAGCCATCCGGTTTCGGAGTTGAAAAAGGACGGATAGTAACTCCCCTTGAGTTTCTCCGCCCACGGCTCCAATCCGGCCGCCAGTTCAGGCTTTCCGAGTCCGGGAAGCACCCGGGCCAGCAACACCAGTGCACGGTAGAGCAGCGCGTTGGAAAACGCATCCTTCCATCCAAAGGAGACGGCGTCGTACCAGTTCGTGCTCCAGGCGTGCCCTCCGCTTACGCCATCCCTGTAAATACTCTCCACGATACCGTCACCATCCACATCCCGGGCCCTCATAGCGGTCAATTGCTGCCGGATCTGCTCTTCAAAGGAACCAAGCCAGTTCTGCGTGCCGCGACGTTCCAGGTACTCCGCGAGGCCAAGGAGCGCCGCTGTCCCGGTCATGATATACTCGTCTTCCGCCTCATGCACTTCCCCGTCGCCGGCCATCCCGCCGCTGGCGTATCCGGGACCTCTGTCCAGCCATCGTTCAAGAGAATCCCGGACGAGATCGAGGGCATGGAGGCCGGGAGAGAGCTCGCCGATCCGCGAGGCCACCGATGACCAGTTGTCCATGCAGAGGGGTGCATGGATGGAGTTCCCGTTGTTGGTGAGTGTTGCCGTGTCGGGCCGGAACGTCATCGAAGTGATCGAGCAGCGTTCAACCGCCCTTCTGACAGAAGCGGGAGTTGCAGGCCGGAGTTCTACACGGTGATGGTAGGGCAGCAGCTCTCCTTCTATCAGGTGCTCTCCCGCAGGAAGCAGGTAATCCCCCTCGGGCTGCTGGATCTCGCCGACCTTGAGCTCCAGGCTGGTGAATGTGAGGGGGCGGCAGGAATCTGATCTGCATAGGCCGTCACCCCCCGACAGCGAAAGCCGGAATGTGCCATGTCCCGGAGCATGGAACAGAGCGGGGAATTCCACAAGGCCCGATTCTCCACTTCGCGCAAGATGGCCCAGCACCGAGGTCGGCGTGACCTCACTTGCGCATACGATGGTCCAGGCGGAGCTCTCCCAGAGGCGTACCGGCCGCTCTCCCCGGCGCTGCAGACGGAAGGTGAGGCGGTCTTTCAGGACGTTCCATTCAAGGAGATACTCCTGTCCCGCATTCGCGAGCTTCACCTCGTATGTCACCTTGCTTCCCTGCACGCTGACGCTTCCCCGGACGTCGTTCCGCAGAAGCGGAACTGCGAGCGGCGCTTCGCCGACAGGGTGGCAACGTATTCCCTGGAGGGAGACCGCGGGACTCGTACGGAGGAGGTTCCGGCCGGTGCGTCCTGCGTCTTCATCATCGATCGCAAGGTGGGAGAACCCCGCCCGGCCCAGCCAGAAGCCCGCTTGAAAACCGGGTGTCAGGAACCGTACCTCCCCGGGTCTCTGCGCGGCGGTCACTCCCGGGGGAACGTGCGAGAGGTCAACCCCTCTCACGGTCAGGCGGTTCTCCTTCGTGGAATACGCGGGGGGCGTTGAATCGCTCTCGAGAGAACATGCACCCTCCGCGAGGTTCCAGGAAGTCCACCATCTGTCTATGTGGCAGCACCGGAGTTCGACGATTGCGGCCGAGGTGACGATATCCTGAAGATCAAACCAGATGGGAGCCTCCCCGGCGGGGCGGGCGATGTCCGTTTCACGTCGATGAACCCTCCAGGAGGCACCGTCCCAGACGAGGAGCCGGAAAGCGGTGACCCAATCGATCTGGGGACGGCTTCCGCACTTCGAATATCCGTTGGTGCTTCGCAGGCCCAGCCGTTCGATGCGTGCAGGTGCGTGCAGCTGCAGAAGGCGGCAATGGATGATGCGGCGGCGCGGGGCGCCTTCTTCTCCTTCAATCGGTGTGGTCCAGACGGCGCGTATACCGGGGAACAGATTCTTCCATCCGGCTATTGCCGCGGCTTTTTCCAGTGGATTGAGCTGGAGCAGGTCCACGATCGTGGTCTCCCTGGATGAGATGAGAGGTGACAGCGGGCCGGGGCTAGCCCTTTTGGTAGGCCATGGCTTTCAGAAGCATGATCCGTTTTTCCACCGGCGGGTGCGTGCCCATAAGGTCCGCCATGAAACCCTCCCGTTCGTTGGCCTTGCGCCCCAGGGGATCGGCAATGCAGAGATGGGCACTGCCCTTTTTGATCGCCTGTGTCGGTTCATCCGCGTCTGTGATCTTCTGCAGCGCGGCGGCGAGCGCGAGCGGATTACGGGTCAACTCCGCACCCGAAGCGTCGGCAAGGAACTCCCGCTGACGGGAAACCGCCATCGCAAGGAGCCGGGAAATGACCGGGGCCAGGATGAGCGCAACGACCCAGACCAGCATCAGAATCCCGAGCCCTCCGCCTCCCTTTTTGGAGCTCTTTCTTCCCACCGTCGCTCCTCCGAACCGGAGCGTGCGCGTGCCGAATTCTGTAATGAGCAGGACGGTGCCGATCAGGGAGGCGACGACGGTCATCAGGCGGATGTCGTAGTTGCGGATGTGGCTCATTTCGTGCGCAACGACCGCCTGGAGTTCATCACGGCTCAGCCGCTCCACCAGTCCTTCTGTCACGGCGATTGATGCGTGCGCCGGATCCATGCCGGTGGCAAACGCATTGGGATCCTCATCGGGCACCAGGTACACCTTCGGCCGTGGAAGGCCCGACGCAATTGCCATCTCGTCCACGACATTCATGAGCTGGCGGTATCTGGGGTCGTCTTCCGGCACCGGGACGGCTGTTGATGAAGCAAGAATCGCGGCATCCCCGCTGAGCGCACTGCGTGCCGCACCGATCCCCGCAACCGACATCGCCAGTATGGTCGCAACAGGGATCGGCAGGCCAGTCCCTTCATCGCTGTCCTGCCCCCACCCCGCAAGATACAGATCCAGCCCGAATCCCAGGAATCCCACGAAGAGGACGAAACCAGCCAGAACGAGAACGGTCAGCGTCTTGTTATGCGACTGCTGCTCGTAGATGTTCCTCGCGATGAGCGTCATCCCGTTGGCCGCTACTTCTTGAGGGAAAGATCAACAGCCGGCACGGCACGTTCCGCTGCATCCGTCACCTCGAAGAGCTCCGAAGGACGGAAACCGAACATGCCCGCGATGATGTTGGCGGGAAACACCTGTTGCGCGATGTTGAACTTTGTCGCGATGTCGTTGAAGAACTGCCGGGCGAAGCCGATCTTGTTTTCGGTGCTCGAGAGTTCCTCCTGAAGCTGTTTCACGTTCTCATTGGCCTTCAGGGTCGGGTAGTTCTCCGCAAGGGCGAAGAGCCGGCCGAGCGCCCCCGTCAGCGCATTCTCCTTGGCGGCCGCGTCAGCGACACCGGAAGCCGTCGTTGCGGCGTTCCGCGCCTGGATCACCTTGTCCAGCGTTTCCTGTTCATACTGCATATACCCCTTCACCGTGCTGACAAGGTTCGGAATCAGGTCGTGCCGGCGTTTCAACTGGACGTCGATCTGCTTCCAGCCGTTTTGAACCTGATTGCGCAATGTGACGAGCTTGTTGTACTGCCCGATCCCCCAGAAGAGAAAAAGCAGGAGGAGGCCAAAGACCAGGAGAAGAATCATGGAGAGCTCCGGATGAATGATGAACAGGGGTGCTAGAACATGTAACCGATGCCGATCGAGAAATCTCCGCCGTTATAGTTATAGCGTCCGCCAATGGGAGCACCGAAGTCGGCCATCATGTTATAGCCGGCATTGGCGCCCAGTTTGAAATGATCGCTGAGGATAAAATCGATACCCCCGCCAACGCGACCGCCGAAAGAGGTCTCCGTGTACGCCCCCTGTGAAAAGAGCGTGTTCTTCGATTCAGATCCGATGTATGTTCCGATCGCCCCGGAAAGAAACGGGCGCACCCCGGCATCAGGTTCGGGATCGGGCAGGTAGAATCGTACACCGAGAAGCAGGGCCGTTACGGAACTCGCCTGCTGCTCGACCGCCGTGAGGCTCACCGATGAGCTCGCTTTGGCTGCAAGCAAACCTGCACTGAGGGTGACGGCGAGATTCTCCTTCATCCAATGGGAAAAGAGAAGACCTCCTGCAAACGCTCCGATATTCGCCTCGGTCGTGACACCGCCGGAAGAGACCGTGGTCGACGCCCCGCCGGCCCAGATGCCGATGTTCAATTCAAGCCCTGATCTGCGTTTCAGGAGGATATCCTGAGCGTACGCCGACGCACTCACGGAAAACAGGAGAGCGGACACGACGGAGAGAAGGAGGACATTCTTCATTGAGGACCACCGTGGATGATGTTCTTGATTGTGATGCCTGTCAGCCACCCCGCCTCTCCCCGGGACAGGAGAGCTCACCCACACTGACATGCGCAGCCTTTATCTGTGGATGCAGGCGGGAAGCGACCGGCATCTGTATGAACGAAGATTTCGCGCTTTTGTTGCCGGCATTGAACGCGGCCCGATATTCGCCTGCCGGTTGAACGAGAGCCCGGTTGTTTCCATCTTGGCGGAATCCGATCATGGAGCTCAAGAGGTCCAGCTCACGGAGGTCAAAATCCCGGCTGTGCTGAGGGCATGGACAGTCACGATGCCGGCGGGTATGGTGCTCAGTTGCTCTCGTATCTGATCAGACCGGCATAGGTGAACAGAGCCAGCCTGAATGATCTATTTCAGCATCAGAACCTTGCGCGTCTGAATGAAATCACCCGCCTCAGCCGGTAGAAATACACTCCGCTGGAGTAGCCCGAGCCGTCGAATTTGACGTCGTGGTAGCCCGCTTCCTGCTCCCCCTGAACGAGAACCACGACCTGCTGACCGAGCATATTGTAGACCGTGAGCTCGACAGCAGACTTGTACGGGCAGGCCATAGCGGATTGTCGTTGACGGATTGAATGGATTAGGATAGTTCTGTTCGAGCGGAATAGACGGCAGGAACAGCCCGGCCCAGGGCGCAACATCAGTGACGAGGAACATTGACACGGAAGTAGTCCATGATGCCTGTATGCGGAGGAGGAGACGCTCCCGCATTTGCGACAAAAAGACCAACGCCGCTCAGCGCCAGTCGGTGATGGAATTGTGCGGCAAGGGTCCACGTCGTCCCGTTTGTGGAGTGCCACTGGGTCCACACATTACCCTCTCGCTTGACGCGCATATACAGTGGCTCGGTCCCTGTTGCATCGGGTACGAGAAGGTACACCTAGATTTTGATCGCATCAAGGGTGAAACCGTTGGTGAACGAAGCGGCAAATACTTGTGTTCCTGCAGGATATTGGACGTATAATCGAACCGGATCAGGTTGTTCGCATCCTGTTCCGCGACTATCCCCTGTGCCCGGTATTCGGTGGCAGTTACCGGAGATCGTGGAATTCCACTTCACATCGACCTGGACATCGGTATTGTTGGCTGCCTGTGTGATGCGCGGCGACCGGTATCGCCATCCGTCCAGATCTCATGCGCAACCTGGCCGGGGATATCAATCTTGACCACCGTGTCAGGGGTGGAATAGTGGCGTCACCCAGAGGATTGACCGAGAGTCCATCGTGTGTCCAGTGTCGTCGTTTGAATTCATCCGAAACCAGCGTCGTCGGGACCGGCGGGAAGGGTTGTGAAGACAGCGTCCGTCGTGGTCGCGGACATTGCCCGGAATTGTCGGAGGCGATAATCCTGTAATGATACATCGTGGATGGAATCAGTCCCGGAGAGAGGCACACCGTGAGACAGGCGCAACGCTCGAATCGGCGAGTGCGGTGCGGCCCGTACGCCGTCGTGAGGCCGTACTCGACCTTCGTTCGTGCCGGCTCGTCGGTTGCCAGGGAAATATAGGCGGAGGTCCCAGCCGGCTCCATGTTGATATTGGAGAGAACGGGTGGGACGTTATCAGCCGGGAGGGCAGTGAAGACCACGTCATCGATTGAGAGCGCTCACGTGGTGGGCAACGAGCAATACAGATCCTCGCTGAGGACCACTCAGAGGCTCCTGCATGTTCATAAGCCATGTCGACGGCTCCGCTTCCGAGGCCTTCCAGACCTTGAACCGGTAAAAGCCTCCCTGTCCGGGAATCGTGGTAACCTGTGTCTTGATATAAATAGGCGGTATTAAACTGAAACACCGGCGTGAGACTGGTTTCTTTGAGCACGAAGGTTGTCGCCGAAGAGTTCCCATTTTGGAGAACTCGACCGTCGGCCAGCTCAGGGCCGCCTAACCACCGAGAGGCAGATATCCTTCGAGCGGCTGCGGGCCGGCGATCGGATACGTGGTGTGTCCTTTCCAGCGCATCAATATTGCGAGAGAGGGGCCGTAGCTGGGAGGGTTGTATGCGAGGCGGCTGGAATCAAATCCGGTTACCGTAACTTTCGCCTTCATGATATAGTCCTGCCATGACGTATCCCCGAAGGCCAGGACTCGGTCGTATCCCCTTTCGAGAATGCGTATTGCCCCCGATGACACCGCCCATTTCCCGTCTGTGATCTGGACGGAATCGGTGAGGCTTTTCTGCGAGGACCAGGTCACGGAGAACGGCAGCGGCCAGACTGCGCGTGCTGCTGTCCCTCACCGTAATGGTCGTGTCTTTTCGCTCACCAAAGGGTTCTTGGCCGTGAGCACCACGGTATTGGACCCGGCCCGGAGTGCATCATACCGAATATCGATGTTAAAGTCCCCTGCATTCTGGAGACGACGGGAATCGGGACCCCGCGAGAGATTGATCTGGGGTCCGCCATTCAACCGGTAATACAGCGAATCAATGCCGAAGGGGTCAGAGACATTGCCGAGGAGATTCACGAACCGCTGCGGTGTGCCCAATCTTCCCGAATGTTTGGCTGTTGCCGTACCAGAGCGCAAAGAGCGTGGGAGATTTTTACATATGTGGTGTCCTCTCAGATTGGCAGTTGTGTCGTTTCCGGCCCAGACTATCCGTCGCGATAATCCGGAAATTGTAGACAGTATTGTTGCTGAGCGATCGTCAGCAGAATTGTATGAAGCGTCCTGAGTGTGTCGTCAAGAACAACACTCCCATAGGATGTTGTTTTTCCATATTCCAGTCTGCTTTTCGCGCGTTCATCTGTTTTCCAGGACACTTTCATCACGGTACCTCCGGCAATCGACAGAATGTCGTAGACGAGCGGCGGCAAGGAATCAATGACAGCCGTTCCGTCTTCCGGAGCAAGCGGGGAAGCCGAATCGAAGAAATAGTCGACGAGAGCGGTATGTCCGGGAACGGAGGTCCCGCTGTTTCCCGCAAACAGACCTGTCTGAGTAACCGTGAGAGCGACGGCGAAACTCCGCACCAGAGAGTAGGTGGTTCCGTTGGTGGAAGTAAGCATACGTCCATATGTCTCCCGCCCGGCTCACCCGCAAATAGAGAGGGAAGACGTTATTGGGTGCCACTTGAGTGAGCGGGATCTGCGTTACGGGGGCCGTTGAAAAACCATCTGTCGTCTATGCCGCATAGGCGTTTGTGGAAGTCCCATCGCTGCTCAGATCGAATCGCAGGAGGGTGTTGGCATCCTGCTGAACCAATACGCCCTGAATCTGGTAGATCTGAGAAAGCGGTGAATCGAATTTTACGTCGAGCGTGAAGTCAACGTTCGCCGTTGGTTGCATGAGGCGTGGGGCATGGTTCTTCCCCGTGAACAGATCATGCGCAACCCCGGCAGGGAGTGCAAGTGAGAGCCTGGCATTGGCGGTTCCCGTTCCTTTCAGGGAAAGCGTGACATCTCCGAGCGGATCGCTGAACGTCCAGAAACGTGTGTTGACATTCCTCGCGTTGAAATCATCCGACATGAAAGCCGCCACCGTGAACGTGTTGCTCGTACCGGTGGCAACGTTGGTTGCCGTTATGGTGAAGGATCCGGTGTTGCCGATGGTGACGCTGTGAGTAGCGAGCACACCAGCCGTGAATTTCGCTGTCGAGTCTCCACCGGCGGTGATCATTCCCGTGGAGGTGATCTTCACCTTATCCGTGAATGTTGTGGCGGTGGAGTTGTCCGCTTTCTCCGCGGTGATGCGTATGGAGAAGGGCGCACCCGCCCGTTGCTTGCCGATGTTCCCCCCTCCGGCGGCTTCCACCTTGAAATGGTGCAGTTGAGCAGAAGCCCCCGCCGACGGCAAGCAGCGCAACCAGCAGAGTGGCAGCTACCCGCCGGAGATGGCTGGATTGATTTCGTCTGAACGGGTCAGGTGTGAAACGGGTATGAGCGACATATCCCCCCCTCATGCGTATTCATGATTGCGGGCCGGAAGCTCTCTCTCGTGTGGATGGAAGGCACCACGGCGGCACGGCATTCGTCCCGCAGCCTGGAGGCACAGGAGAATAATAGTAAAGATAGTTGTTTCACGGAAGATATACAATTGTCTCATCATTCGCCTTGCACCGCAACGGTGCTTTGACCCAGCAATCCGCTCCCCCTGAACCCTTCCGTCCTGCAAGCCGGAACCGCGGTGCAGGGATGCTCCCCCGGAGGCAAAGAATACCTGGAGGCATCGTTCAGCCAGATACCCGATTCCACGAAGAAACAGATGTGACGCAGATCACGTTGTCTGCATTGCAGATGCCGGGGAAAAGTGTTACCATTTCTGTACTCTGCCTCGCCCACAATCCTGTTCGTCCTCGCATGACATGTGAAACGATACGAACACCCTCTGCCGGATATCCCGTGTACCGGTGTCCGGTCCGGGCACCGCATGCCGGGCACATCACCTCTGACCCTATGAGACCGGCAACGTCTCCTGCGCACCATCATCCCCTTCGCGGCCCTGACAGCCATCGCCGCGGGCGCCTCTCTCTTCTTCGTGCTTTCGGCTTCGCAGTCGAACGGCGCGTCCGGTTTTCCACTCGACGATGCGTGGATTCATCTGCAATTCGCCCGCAATCTCCACGATTATGGCAGCTTCTCCTACTTCCAGGACCGGATGGTGACCTCCGGGTCGACGTCCCCTCTCTACACGCTTCTCCTTGCAGCGGGGTTCTTCCTGACTTCCGATGAAATGATACTCTCTTACGCGCTCGGCATCCTGTCACATGCCGCCCTTGTGGTCCTGGTTTTTCTTTTGATGCGGCTCCCTTCCGCCGGCAAACCGGTGCGCACGGGTGTACCGGTGTTTCCGTTGATTGCCGCGGCTTTGACAGCGCTTGAAGCTCGCCTGATCTACGCCTCGGTCTCGGGAATGGAGACGAGCCTGTTTACGGCTTTGCTTGCCGGCGCTTTGCTGGCATACAGGAAGAAGCACGCCGTCGTGGCTCGGTGTCACATGCGGACTGGCACTCTGGGCACGCCCCGAAGCGTGCCCTGTTCGTGGCCGCGCTGGTTCTCGACCTGATCTACGACGTGCAGTGGCGAGATCATCCTGCTTCGAAGAAGCAGGAGGCGGGCGGTGCGTCGCCTCCGTTGAATGTGCGGGTCTTTCTTGGTGTGAGCGCGGCGTTCGCCGCCGCCTATGGAGTATGGAATTCCGTTTTGTCCGGAACCGTGCTCCCGAACACGTATGCGGCGAAGCTGACATACTACGGATCGGGTTCGTCGGACTTCGGTGCGGAGTTGCTCCGGTTCCTGACAGACGGACACCTCATGCCGTTTGTTCTTCTGGCGGGCGTGGGTGCACTGAATGTTGTGGTGCGGATCCTTCGCCGGAAGCCGCAGGCGTATCTTGTGCATCTCCTCTGGATACTGGCCCTGACATCCGCGTACTGGCTGAAGCTCCCCCATCTGTATCAGGAGGGACGTTATCTGATGCCGCTTCTCCCGTTCGTTCTTATGCTGGGTGTGGATGGTCTTGAGTCGGTTCTCGCCCGTCTGGAGTCGGCCTTTCACCTGCTGAAGAGGAACTCCTGGCGTGTTGCCGTGACCACCGCATGCGGGGGCGCGCTCGTCATACAATTTGTAGCGGCGGACATGACGAAGTCGCGCGGGTACGCCGGGGCGTGCAAGTACATTGAGGATCGGCAGGTGACCACCGCCCGGTGGATCAGCTCGCACCTCCCCGAGGATGCCATCGTCGCAACGCATGATGTCGGAGCAGTGGCGTTCTACGGCGGACGGAGGATCGCCGACATGGTCGGTCTGGTCTCTCCTGGGTATGATCAGGAATATCGGCAGCTTCGACGGCCTGCGGCGTTTTCTTCTTTCGCAGAAGGTGACACATGTTGCCGTTTTGCGAAACTGGTTCGAAGTCGCGAATCAGACCCCGCTCTTCCAGACGGATGAGCAGGTCTCCGGAGATTATGGAAGTATTCTCCTACGATCCCGGACGAACCCGGTTCATCTCTCAGGACGTCACACGGGGCGTCATGACGGCATCCCAGCTGCTGGGCGCAGGGCGGCCCGCCGAGGCGTTGCGCATTCTCGAATTTCAGAACCGGGTGGAACCCGCATCGGCGCGCGTGCACTATCTTATGGCTGTCGCCGCCGTGGCCCTCGGCCGTCCGGATCAGGCGGATGCGGAGCTCCGTATCGCCGTGCAGCTCCAGGCCGACCACTGGCCGGCACGTGTCCTTCTTGCCGAGGTTACATACAGAACGGGGGAATGCGGTTGAGGCGGGAGAGATGATTGACGCGATTCTTGCCGCCAGACCGGATGACCGTGCGGCCCGCCGGGTTCTCGCGTTGCTTACGCGCGACTCCACTGCGGCGCGGACAATCACAAAATAGAAACCTGACCTGCTCTGCCACGTAAAACTCCCCTACTTTCCGGACGTATCCACCCGGAGTGTAGGCGGAGTGCTGTTCACCACCACAACATACCCTCCCATACCGATGTCCTGACATCCGGCTCCTGTCCTCCTGAGGAACAACTGCCGGTTCCCCATGTGCTGGCATGGTGCACAACATTCCGTTGGATTTCGAGGTGCTTCTTATTCACGCTCCTGCCATTGAAGAAAGAATATTCCCGGGGTTTAAAGAACCAGTATGTCAACATCACAAGGAATTGAAATTTCGACTTGTCGGGCTCTCTCAGTTTGGCACTCGGTTTGAAGCACATGAGTCACATCAGAGCAACACCACACGTCGCGGAGGAGATTCCATTGGGGTCCGGCCATACATTGCTCACTCTCGGTGCCTTTGCCCTTCTGTCCACGATACTCGTGAATTTCTATGGCACGTCCGCCAGCGCGGGGGATGCCATAGGAACCGGGCAGGACGGCATTTTTCTGACATCCATAACCACCTCCTACATTGAACAGGCTCAGGGTCTTGCCTTCGATGCGGTCACCGACACCATGCACGTTGCTTTGACGGCTGTTTCGGCACTGACGTCCCCGCTGTCTCTCGGACCGGAGGCGGGAGAGGATTCGCTCTTCATGTTTGACGATTTCGATGACTTCAATGGATTTCTCCATCGAACGGGAAGCCGGGACATCCAACCGGCGGTACAGAACGAATTTCACAGTATCGTACGTGGATATGACCGATCTGGAGAAAGTCCTCCTGGCCCGGACATTCGTCAAACGGCTCGACATTAAAACGTGGCGGACATTTCCCGTCAACCGTGAAGGCGGTGTGGACACGCTGCGTTCATCGTTTGTCATGGGCTATTTCCACTTCGACTGAAGGAGCAATCCGTGGGAGAGATCTTCGACTATATCAGCTCGGTACTCATGGGCGGGATGCTGATGATCAACATCTTCTCGGCCAACGACGTCGCCAATGAGACCTATTCGGTATATCAGGGGGACATGACCGTTCAGGAAACCCTTGTCACCACCGTACAGGTGCTGGAGGGAGAATTCCGCAATATGGGATTCGGCGTTCCGGAGAATGAGCAGACCGTGTTGCTGGCTCATAACACGGACATCTCTTTTCTCGTCGACCTGGACCGCAACGGTGCGCCCCTGGACACGGTAAGGTATTTTACCGGGGACTCGACGGAAATGTCTCACACCGAAAACGAACACGACCGTTTTGTGTACAGAACCGTGAACGGTGTTGCCGGATCAAAGATCGGCGTGGTGACCATGTTCCGCCTCCGGTACCTCACCATGGATGGAGCAGAAATCCCGACACCGGTACCCACCGACAGGCTGGCAGAGATCCATGAGGTGGAGATCACGCTGGAAGTACAGAGTTCATACGCCATGCACGCCGCCGGTTCGGGCGGGACGGGGAACCAGAATATGCTGCATTCCAGTTCGTACTGGCAACAGACGCGTCTGGCATCGCAGAATTCCAGGAGGTAATCGCCGTGGGCGGAAAAGCCGCGATCATTCTTGTCATCGGCCTGTCAGCTATTCTGGGCTACATCTCGATGAATATCAACAACGTCGCGACCATGGCGGTCAGCAACATGTCCATGTACAATGCCATGACCGCCTCGCACAACGTAGCGCTGGCGGGCGCCAATGCCCGCCTCGCACAGTTTTACCAGGACACCAGCAGTTTCACCACGGTCACCAGGACATTTACGGGGAAGAACTTTACGGGGTCGTATGTCGCCGGCATCGAGCCCGTCAGCGGAGGAAGCCGCCTTCGTCTGAGAAGCATCTCCACCTATCCGATGGGCGGAGGCGCGGCTCTTGCACGACACTGTCGAAGTCTTTTTCGACCGGAACAAGCGTAACAGCTTCTCGTTGTTTGCCTGGATGACCAATTCCGAAGGTGGCGTATACTGGATCAGCCAGGACACCGTGTGGGGACGTGTGCACTCGAACGGGACTCTGAATATCAACGGAAGTCCGGTGTTCTACCAGAAGGCTACCACCGCCAAAGGATTCAATCCTTCAAAAGTCGGCTCGGGCACGAACAAAGCGATCTTCAAAAACGGCTACGAAACAGGGATTGCCCCGATTACGTTCCCCACTGACCTTTCCGAAATCGCGACCGCAAGCGTGTCCGGCGGGCGGAAGTACACGGGGGACATCTATGTGACGTTGTCGCCGGGAACAGGTGCAAACAACGACGGAAAGGCGTACATACGGAGCGGCAATACAGCCTCAGGAGCGCTTATCGATTCGATAGACCTGAGCGCACCCGGCTTCAACGGTGTTCTTCTCGGTACCGGGCAGGTGAATGTGGAAGGCACTCTTGACGGAAAGCTGACGGTATCGTCGCAGACGCACGTGTACATTCACAACGACGTCCTCTACGAACGCAACCCCCGCGTCGGCGCGAGCGACGACGTCCTTGGCCTGGTGGCAAACCAGAACGTGGTGGTCAAAGACAATGCCGCCAATCGCGCCAATTGCGAGATTCATGGCAGCATCTTCGCCCGTTCCGGCTCGTTCACGGCTGAGAATTACGGTACGCTTCCGGTGTGCGGCCAGCTCACGGTTCTGGGCTCGATTGTTCAGAACACACGAGGTGCCGTGGGCACATTCGCCAGCGGCGTGCTCAAGACCGGGTTTTCCAAACGGTACCGCTATGATGACCGGCTCGCGGAGCAATCGTTCCGTCCCCCGTTCTACCCCGGCTACTTCGTCAGCTCCTTTGCGATCACCGATTGGTGGGAGAGCTACCGGATCATGGCGTTTGAATGAAACGGCCCGGCGGGTTCGCACACCCGCCCGCCCGGCTCACGGGTTCTTCCAGGCGATGACCGACGGCTGCACGTTCTTGAAGTTCGGCATGCACATCCCGGCATCGGCGTTCATATAGGTTGGATCGCAAATGAGCCAGCGGGCATTGTTGTAGGTAAGAGCATCGCCGGGGATGGTCTTACGGAACTTCACCGCGGTGGCAACATGCGCCGGATAGTCCAGACCCACCACATCGAGACCGGTCAGGGTTCTCACGAGGTACGCAAAGAGTACCGCGCGGTCTTCGCAGTCGGAATATGGATAGTAGAGAGTCTCATCGGGAAAGAGCGGCTTCTCCCACCCGAAGTTGTCTTGGTCCGTCTTGTATCCGAATGCCGTCTGAGTGAAATGCAGCAGCAGGTTGACCGCCTCCACCTCCGTCTTCCCTTCGACTATGGGCCGCAGGCCTTCAACCAACGACCGGCTCGCTTCGGGAGACGGCGCCGCACGGAAGTAGATAGGAAACTCCGTCTGCGGGTAATCCCTCAGGAACAGGACCATCCCTTCGTTGACAGAGACATCCAGAGAGACTTTCTTCTCCATGTGCGTGAATGTCAGCTTGCGGCGGACACCCTTTTGCGCAGGGAGCGGGGACTCCTCCAGTGAGAAGTCGACCGCATGCGATGTCGGAGCATAACGCCCTTCGTACGCGTAGATCTGTCCCATCGGAACCGTTTCCGATGCTTCGAACCGGACCGCGTAGTAGCGCCCTTCACCGGCGGCGAAAGAAAAGAACGGGATGCCAAACAGGCGGGTCTTCGCAGGAAGCAGGAGGTACACCCGTCCACCGGTGTACCCGACACGCGCGTCAAATTCGGAGCGCACCAGGAGATGCCAGACGAACAGCGTCCGCGCATTGTCGGCGCTGCCGAACAGCTGTTTCCCGACTGCATTAATGAGAAGGATGTATCCCCAGTCGTTCAGCTTCAGCCGCAAACGTTCGAACTGCAGCTGCTTCAACAGCTCCCCCGCATGCGCGGCATTTGTGGCGTTCCAGTAGGCGCTTATCGATTCATTGTCCGGGGCCCGGTCGAACGGGACACGGAGTGCTTTGTTGTACCGGAGTTCGATGGGCGCATCGAAGAAGGAGAACCCGACGTTCAGCATGTCGGGGGATGATTCTATTGCCGGAGCGGACGGCAACGGCGGAGGGGGCGGAGCGGGCGTGACTCGGGGAACAGTGACCACCGCCTGCTTTGCCGTTGAATCTGCCGCCGGCTTCGGCTTCGGGACAGCCACAGGCAGGTTTTGCGGTTTCGGGGTGCTGTCCGGCAGCTCCCCCCGCATGAGTTGCATCCCCCGCCATTCCTTCTTAAGGAATTCGGAGAACTGCCGATCCTGCTCCTCGGCGAACTTCTTGTACTCCGACTGTTGTTGTTTCAGCCATTTTGAATACTCGTCCTGTTCCTGGGCCTTGCCTGCAAACGGACAAAGGAGGAGCGCAAGGAAGAGTCTGTTCATGAGTGTGGACATGCTGGCCTCCCGGTAATGATTATTGTGCCGCACGCGAACGTGCTTCAAGTTCCTGAACTGCCCTGGTTTGTCTGACCTGGGCGTACCACTGCGAATCACTCTGCACTCTCTCCAGGAGGAGGGATGGAATTGACGATCTGGGAAGACTTACCAGAACGAATGCCGTCCAGGTCTTTTTCTTCTTCGAGACCTTCTGCTCTTTGATCTTGCTCCCGTGGAGCGTGACCGCCCCCCGCGCAGGTTCCTCCGCCGTTATGCCTTCCTCCCGGATCCCCCGGACCAGTTCTTTCCAGGGGACTTCAGTGGCGAACACAATGCTGTCCCGTGCAGCCGCGACCGCCTTGTCCACCGCAACCTGTTGATCCTTGGATTGCGCACGACCCCGGGTCACAAGATTCAGGGAGTCCTGCGGAATCACCTCGAACCACTTCGGGGGTTTTACGCTTGATGTTGATTTCTTGGTCTTTCCCGATTGAGCGAGTGACCCGGACGGAGCCACCATGCAGATTGCAGCGAGAAGGACGAGAACCGAAAACAGGGTATGATGAGCTCTTGGCATTTCCTCCGCCTCCCTCTTCAGCCACATATCCCGGCCATCCGGGGACCAATCGAGATTGCATGCGCGCTGCAGTGCAGGATCGGGCGGTGCGCTGACTCGCCCCCCTGGCATTGCCTGAAGTATCGATGCAATATTGCACAGCGGGAAGCGAAAGTCAATACGGTCTGCAGGCTGATTCCCGAAGGCCGATCCCCGGAGGGCGGCGGCGCCTCCGGCCGGGGTCGGGATGAGGCGGCACCGACCAGACAGTGCCGATGCAACTAACTCAATTGACCGGAGGTTACTTCTGACGAGCTGCAACGGTCCTGCGAGGTGGGCCAATGTGGATATCGTGTGGATATCTATCGGTCATTATGCGTTCGATTGTGGGAATTGTCCATTTTTCGAGACACAGGCGTGGATATCTTAGAAGAAGAGCGTTTCCATTGTACGGTGGACGGCGGGGGGCGTGCTGCACAGCAACCGCAGACTGTCCGCGGCAGCCATCGATTTCGGTTGCGCGGACAGTCTGCAGGAGTAGGAGGGGTTCCTTCTGACGTTACTTCTATTAGGACATTTGTCCGGTTACTTTTTTTGATGCTTTTTAGCTCTGAGTCTCTGTAGTCTTCGCTTGCCTGGTTGCCGGTCAGGGACAGTTACGTGGAGCTCGGGATGGAAGTCCTTGACCAGGCGGAGATACTGCCGGATCACGTTGATCGATCGGCCTGTGATCTGGCTGATGGAGACGGCATCATGTTTCTTTCGCGAGAGAGCCAGCACCTGGTCGTAGCCCTTGATGTATCGGTCGACCGCCTCTTGCGTGTGACCGGTCTTCAACACGATGTCGGCCGGAGAGACCGCCTTCTCGTACAACTCGATGATGATCCCTTTGTGCGTCGGGTTGCTGCCTTGGTCGAGCACGTAGCCTTTCATCGGCAGCACCTCCTTGTGGCGTTCGTAGTGGAGCCGGAGGTACCGGCCGATGGTTGTCAGGCTCCGGTTCATCATGAGCGCCACTTCCGCACCGCTAGGAGCCCGCCCTGCTCTTGGCGCTCTTGACCAAGCGCACCAGCTGCTCCAGGTCGCGCTCTTCGGTACGCCGCCAATTTGTGTTGTGTTCCCCTCTGCGGTAGAAGACCCGCCGCTCAATGTCCTCCTTGCGCAGGAGCGGTAGCACGACGGTCTGCACGGCATAGTCCTCGGTCTTCTTCCCGTAGCTCTGTCGCTGTCCGTCATCCTTCGTCGTCTGCCAGAGATGTCCCCGAACCGGAGACGGTTCCGCTGTGGGAAGTACTCCTGATGCAGCTGCTCCAGATCGTCGGCCAGCATCACGAGGATCCGCCGGCTCCCCAGGATCTTGTACTCCTGCTCCAGGAGCCGGATGAGGGCCGTCTTGAAGTCCCGCTTGGCGACGCTCTCAAAGCGGTCGCGATATGCTTTCTTGAAGGTCGTCATGTCAGGGCCTTCCAGACCATAGTAGAAAGCCCCTTTTTTCCTGGGCCTTTTCGCTCCAGGTGCCGCATCTGGTACTTGAGACTCTCCAGCCGCGATCGTTGCTCCGGGATCTTCTCAGCTTCCTTCAGCAACGCTCAGGTACTCGTTCACCAAGCGTTCGGTCCGCCCCAGGTAGTAGCCGATCTCGCGGGCCGAGCGGATCCCCCGCTCACGGGCCATCATCACCGACAGAAATCATTGAGATAGATCTTGATCGGTCCTCCCGTGTGACCGGTGAGGCGCTCGATCTCCGAGTACGTCTTCCACTGGAGGTACAGCGAGACGATCCAGATCTTGTGCGTGATGCCCTTGCCGATATCCTTCTGCAGGCCCCGGAGGTAGAGCTTCAGCTTCTGCTGCATCGAGGTCTTCCACATCGCGACGGATCGTGCGGGCACTCACGCCGATGATCTGTCCCAGATCTTCCTGCGTCAGCAGTCCACCCTGATCGTACGCCTCCTCCGTCATCCGAAGGATCTGCACCTTCCGCCTCGCGCTCGATCCCAGCCGGGCCTCACAGTCCTGGTCGCTCACCAAATCTCGCGTGAGCTTCACCCGAACCTTCTTCAACTCCTCCATCGCCTTGCCCGGACCCTCCTCGGCACTGACGCAGGTGTAGTCCACCTGGCCTGCCCCGAGCTCCCGATTGTCAAAGAACATCTCCGTCACAACGTCCAAGATGCCGCGACTCACCCGCGGAGAAAATTCAAACTCTCGCTCCAACCGATCCACGAACTCGTGCTCGTGTGTCTTCTTCCGCAGCCGTCCATACTCGCTCTGCGGTGCGTCCGACCGGTACCGTGCATCTTGCTGCCATCTGTCCTCCTTCCTTGTGAAGAACCTCCTGCTTGGAGCTGAAGAGTACCCACCTCCAACTCCAAGCGCAAAGGTCTGCCTCCAAAAGAGGCAAAAGTGGGAGGACAAATGTCCTTATTTCATCAGAATCATCGGCCGTGTCGCGGATGCATTTCCCGCGCGGACCGTGCAGAAATACGTGCCGCTGGGATTGCCATCGCCTGCCATTGCGTGCGATAGGTGCCGGGCGCAAGTGTTTCGTCGACAAGCGTCGCCACTTCACGACCCAGCAGTCATCGGTCCTGACCGTCACCATCTGCGTCGCGGGATTGGAGAACTGGATGGTTGTGGAAGGATTGAACGGATTGGGATAGTTCTGTTCCAGGCGCAATTCCCGTGGAACCAGCCCTCGTTGCATTCTCCAGCACCGCGCTTGATCCGCTCTTCGGTGTGACAGCAGCCCATGTCGTGCCGATCCGGAGTTCATCCATCTCGATGAACGGGGTCTTGTTCGCAGCGTCCTGTCTGATCTGTACCCGGGCCACGCTGGTGAGATCGGTTGTGTTGTTTGTGCTTGTCAGGGTTTCCGGGGGCGGTGTGGACGCACCGAACGTCGAGACGTCCGGATTGATCCAGATCTTGCTCACATCGTTCGTCGCTCCGGCCACAAATTCATATGATGCCACGATCAGATAGGTCGTGTTCAGTTCTTTCACAGCTGGACCAGGACACCGGCGAGGTGATCCGAACGCTTACGCCGATGTCAAATGCAGTGCCGTTGAGTCTGGTCCATACGCATGAACCTCCGGTGGTGCTGGTCGGGCTCTGATAAAATGTCGTAAAATAGCCGCCGGCCGCATCCAGTGATCCGACACCCGTCACGCTGAGAAGATAGGAATAATAGACCGTTCCTGCTGCCGTTGAATCAAACTGCTTTGCGGCATCAAGGCCGGCGCCGTCAAAGGCAATCTTGTTCCCGGACGAGGCCGCGAAGCCGGGGTAGCTCAGGCTTCCGGCCGCTGTGAAGAGCGTATCACCGGTGTTGAGACTTGCCCAACCCGTCTGTGCACCCAGATTCAGACCGGGTGTATAATTGAAGGCATCATAATGCGGCAGCGCTCCTGTCCCCGGCCTGCCGGACTCAGCAGAGCGACAATAGCGAGCAGTGCAACATACCGTGCCATTGCTTTCATATCCCCTTCTTCGTTGGTAGATTGCGTGATTATTGGTGCGGGTCTTCTATGATAACATTCTGGGACAACATGTGACGCGCTGTACCCGGCTTGAACGGATCGGCGGGCCACCTCGGCACTCACCTGATGAGCAGCATCCTGCATTGTCGAGACATGTTCCCCCGTTGACAGGCGGACGATATACGTCCCGGAAGAGCATCCTGACATGTCCGCACGGATGTCATGCTCCCCCGCTTCCAGAGAAACCGTCAAGGAGACTCACAACATGGCGTCCGAGGAGATCAAAGACGTCCAGCGTTCACCTTCCCCTTCCGGTCAATCCGGAAAGGGATGCGGGTCGCGGAGTTGAACGGATTCGGATAGTTGGGCAGCAGCTCCGAACCTTCGCGGGATGCCTGCGTTCGAAGCGGTCGACACCGGTGATCGCTGTCCCGGCGATCTCGAAATCATCCAGACGGTATGCCGCGCCATTGTTCGCCTGCGTGAACGTCCATCGGAAAGCAACTGCCGGACCTCCCGCGGGTGGCATGGTGAGCAGGATCTCGTCGCCGTTGTTCACCCGCATCCATGTCGTGGTGTTGGGAACTTCGGCGTACGTGACCTGCTGCCATGACGCACCGTCCGGGCTCCACTCGAACGTCATGGGATTGGTGAATGATGCCGAACGCCGGGCTCCCCAGCGCACCGCGATCGTGGTCCCCGCCGGTATCGAAAGCCCGCTGCGGAAGGTGAGGGTCGGTCTCGTTGCGGTGCCGGAATTCGAGGCGTTCATGTTCGTGCCCCCCGAAGCTCCGACATACTGTATGGATCCGTTTGAGGTCGAAGCGGACCACCCTGCTCCCGAGGTCGGTCCAGCCGGGAGGCAACGCCGTGGTCGTACCGAAGGACTGCCCGTAGAGCAGTGTCCGGGCGGGAGGCGGCCAGGGGCCTCCGAGCAGCTCCTGGGCCGAAGCCGACATTGCCACCTGGTCATGGCCGACGCCCGGCAACATCGTAGAAGCCCCAGCCCGTGGTGGGGTTCAACCACCTTTGCCGTGTGCCACGAAGTTGCCCGCACGTGCATAGCGCGTCAGACCCTGCGCATCGGCCTCGGGCGACGTGTCCAGATTCGAATCGCGAACCGTATCGGCGGTTCCGCGCATGACGACGAGCGGCCGCCGGGTGAATGCAAGCAACTCGGCAGTGTGCACTGCCGAGCCGGGAATACAGGACGCCATAGGGCCAGACGATCGTGGTATCGGTGAACGTGTAGGATCCTGCATTGGCGGCTATCGCCACCCTGATGCGCGCCAGCGGTTTGGAAAGCACCATGCGGTGGACGAACTGCGCTCCCGCGGAGTGCCCCCAGATATCGTACAGAGAATCGTCCAGAAGGAAGCCCCTGCCGCACGGTCTCCACGATCTCCTGCACGATGGAGAACGACCACTGTGGTTCGGGGATCGGACTCCCGGTTGTGTCCGATTCCGTGAACATGTTGCCGAGATTGTAGCTGCGCGAGGAAGGCCAGAGCGCCGATGTGAACTCGGGGGCGATCACGATCCGGTCGCGCAGCGAGGCGAAACCCATCCAGGGAACGATATAGGACTGGGCGTTTCTGTCAACCCCGTGCATCACCGCAACAATCGCGCGACACGGTGCTGGCCTGCGGCGGCACCACGATGAAGACACGCACGGGTTTTCCCGCGTTGTTGGGTCCGAGGTGCACGAATCGTGGAAACCGCCCCGCCAGGAAACACCCGGATCCGGGTGGAGTCCTCTCCCCCGGCGTCGCCCGCGCGAATCATGTACTCGGTCCTCTTCCCGGGAAGGCTTGCCAGAGAAAATGTCGCGGTCGCTCCTCTCGCCGAGTCGATCGCCAGGAGACTGATCCACACTTCCGGTCGCCTCGTCCACCAGTTGCCTGTCAAGGCGCCAGCGGATGCTGTCGCCGGTCGCACCCGTGGACGAAAACGTATAGGTCCCTTCCAGACGGAATGTCGCACCTTTTTGAATGACGGCACTCCTGGACTGCGGCATCAGAAGTAACACCGGTAACAGGAGGACTGCCAGAAGACGGACCGGTGACCGGTGTCCGCCCCGGGCAGGCGCTTTCAGGCCTGCGATGTGGCGCTCATTATTCAAAACCATTCAATTCCCTCATGTGCAAATCCCCCCCTCTTGTTCCAACCGTGTTCCTTCGATACCTGCGTTCCTTCGAGCTTTCGTTTCTTCCAGCCCGGACCTGCGTTCTTTCGAGCTTTCGTTTCTTCGACCCGTCTTTCCTGCATTCCGGCACGCCTCCGCGGGACCAGCACCGGCATATCCGACAGGTCGTTCCAGGGGTCTGTGCGCTTTCCCACATGGCCGATCGTCAGAAGCACGCCTTCCGTCCCCCCGGAAGGTCCAGGCATTGCGTTATCAGACACTAGCTGCCCGGCAGCGTTTCATCGTCCCTCTTCCTGGGCGCGATCGCAAATCCGGTGAATCCGTACACAAGCGCGAACAGAAATCCCGTGTAACACATGACCGCCCATCCGGCATATTCCAGCGTGGGCACGGCCAGCGTCGCCGACATGTACACGCCGGCAATGCTCCAGGGGATCAGGGGAACAACGACCGTCCCGGAATCCTCGGTCGTTCTCGAAGGTTCTTTGCCGCAAGGTCCCTCTCCTTGTAAGCCGGGGCGAACAGCTCGCCGGGGATAAGCACGCTGAGGAAATGAGCTCCCGGTCATTGTCGCCGTCGCGATGCTCGCCGCCACAGTTGATGCAACCAACCGTCCGGTGGTCCGCGCAAAACGGAGGATGGCATGGAGAATGACGCCGAGCATTCCGGCTTTGGTCGTGATCCCCGCGAAGGCGAACGCACAGAACGCAATGAGCGTCACGTGCATCATCTCCTGCATCCCACCGCGCGAGATCAACCTGTCGACCTCGGCCAGCCCCGTGGAGCCCTTGTACCCCGTTACGCATACGCCGATGGCGTCTGACCACCGAGACCCCCTGAAGCCACACGGCGAGAACCAGACCGACCAGCGACGAAAGGAGCATGCCCGGGATCGGCGGTTTCTTCCGCACCGTAAGGTAGAGATATAATGAGGGGCGGGAGGAGAAGAGTCCAGTGGAAACACAAAGGCGCCGCGCAGGGTGGACTGGATGAGCTGGATCCGTTCAAACCCCCCGCCTCCCCCGACACATGCCCCCCGGCAATCCCATAGACGACAGCCCCAGCAGATAGGCCGGTATCGTCGTCCAGAGCAGATGCGGAATATGGTCGTACAGATTGCACTTCGCCGCCGCCGCGGCGAGATTCGTCGAATCGGAAAAGGGAGAAATCTTGTCCCCGAAGTACGCCCCGGCAACAATCGCGCCGGCAGCCGGACCGGGCGGAATCCCCATTCCCTGGGCAATGCCCATGAAGGCGATACCCACGGTGCCGGCCGTACCATAGGACGTGCCCGTCAGCACCGAGACTACGCTGCACACCAGACAGGCGGTGAGCAGGAAGAGTCCCGGAGAGATGAGCTGGAGTCCGTAGTAGATGAGCATGGGAATCGAGCCGCTCGCAATCCACGCACTGATCATGATGCCGACCACGATCACGATCGACATTGCCGGCATCCCTTTCCTGATGGAGTCCATGATGCCGTCCTCCATCTCCTTCCAGGTGTAACCGAGGCGAAGGGCCACCAGGCCGGCCATGCCAGAAGCGGCGATCAGGAGCATCTCGATACGGAAATGAAACATGCCATACCCCACACCGAGCAGCAGCGCCATGGACAGCAGCGGAATCATGGCCTCAAAGAGCGTCGGCGTCCGACGCTGCTATTCGGCGTTGGTTCGGGCATGCTTTCCTCCTCCATCCTCATACTCTTCTCAGTTTCTTTCAGGTGCTCCAGGTCTCTCAGGTCTTTCGAGCTTCACCCTACCCCGCGTGGATCGCTGACAGATACGGAAGACCAAGAACAAGCAGCAGGACCATGAAGAGCACCCCACATATCAGACCCAGCAGCCAGAAATCCCTTCGCGGGATGTAGCCGCTGCCGAAATAAATGGGTGATGGACCCGTCGCGTATGGAGTGAGGATCCCCATGATGCCCAGTGAATACGCAAGCAGGAGCGTCAGGACAAGAACGTTCATCCCCGGAACGGCGGCTCCGGCCGAAAGAAACAAGCGGCAGCATCGCCATGACATGTGCCGTCACACTCGCAAACAGATAGTGCGTGACGAAGAAGCGCCAGAACCAGGATCACCATCACCGCCACGGGCGAGAATCCGGACAGGACCGCCGCGACCCGTGTGCCGAGCCATGCCGTGAACCCGACGCGGCTCAGCCCGTTGGCAAGCGCAACGAGTGTCGCAAACCAGATCAACACATTCCACGCCGGCGTGTTTGACAGGACATCATCCCAGGTGACAACTCCGGTCACGATCATCAGACAGACGATTCCCAGAGCTACAGCGGATGCGTTGAACAGATCCTGTCCGAACACCCAGAGCGCCAGCGCCAGAAGGGCCAGCCCCGCCATCACGATTTCTTTGCGGGTCAGCGCACCCATGGCGGCAAGTTCATTCTTCGCCCAGGCGGGCACCTCGGTGCTGACCTTGATCTCCGGCGGGTAGAGCTTATAGATAAGGAAGGGTAGGGAGAGAAACAACAGAGCCCCGACCGGCAGGAAACCGACAAACCAGGTGGTCCATGAAATCTCTATGTTCACCGTTTTCTTGATCAGCTCGACGGCCAGCAGGTTCGGCGCAAGGGCGGTCATAAACATCGAACTGGTCACGCACGTGACGGCCAGCGCCGTCCACATGAGGTATGCACCGATCTTCCTGGCGGTCTCCCCCGGTTCGGACCCGTACAATCCGGGAATGCCGCGGATAATGGGATAGATCGTTCCGCCGCTCCTGGCTGTGTTCGAGGGCATAAACGGCGCAAGGATCAGATCGGAAAGCGCAACGGCATAGCCGAGTCCGAGTGTGTTGCGTCCCAGGGCTTTCACGAGCATGAGGGCGATGCGCCGGCCGAGCCCCGTCCGTTGATAGCCAAGGGAAAACATGAATGCGGCCGCAATCAACCAGACCGTCGGGTTGGAAAACCCGCCGAGTGCCCATTTGACGGACTCCTCCGGCGACGGATCCACCAGCAACAACGCCGCCGCGAGCGTCACGCCGCTCAGACCGACCGCCGCTGCAGGCACCGGTTCAAGTATCAGGGCAACGACAACGGCCGCGAAGAGAGCGAAATAGTACCAGGCGCCCGGCGTGAGCCCGTCCGGAACCGGCATCAGGGCGACGAGAGCGCCAACGAAGAGAGGGAGCCCTGCTCTCATGAGGGATGATTTCACCTGACCGCCTGGTGCCGTTGATGTATGAGGCTGGATCGCGGAACCCGATCGACCCGCGCTTCGCCTCAAGTTTCTTGGTCTTGAACGCCGGTGACAATCGGAATCCCGGCCTCCAGAAGCGTGGGTTTGCGCTTCGGTTTGGGCGGAGTCACGGGTGAGGCCTTCTTTCCCGTCATTTCTTCCCCTCTTTCGCCGGGATTCGGTACACGGGATAGTCACCGCCCTTCACGAGAAGCCCCGCAAACAGCTCCTCCTGGGCAATGCCCCACATGGATGATGGTTCCAGCGCGATGACAAGCATTGTTCCGTGAGGCTGGCTCACGGGGACGACAACATCCCCGGGCTCCAGGGACACTCTGGCCTTCCGCATTCGGGTTGTCACAGAGGTGGAGGGCTTGTTCTCCATCCACTTGCCCGCGACATCCACGACGGTATAGATCTCCACCTCCCGCTGCTCCGTCCGGGCGACCGTGTCGTATCGAACAGCATGACGGTCAAGGAGCTCGCGAATCGCGCGCTGGCTTTTCGGGACAACATAGGCCGCCGGGCGCTGGACGGATTCGAGCGGTTTCACTGCGGGGGCGAACGCCATCGACACAACCGAATCGGTATTGGTGGAGAGGCTCTTCACCGGAACCTTGATAGTCGCTCCTCCATAGATATAGTCCATTTGCGTGACAACCGGTTCGGTGGAGCGGGCAATCCTGCCGCGCTCGGAGTGAACCAGCGAGCGAATCTCCGTGCTGTTCCGGTTGACAAACTCGAGGAACGACTCCATGGCCGCGAGCTGCCCCGCAGCGCGCCGGTCAAGTCCGTCGTTGACGTCCCGACCGTTGCGACCTTCGAGAATGAAGGAAAAGATGTTGAGAATGGCCAGGCTCTGCCGGCCGTCGTCGATGCTTGTGGTGCTGTACCGGACCGTATCGCCAGGCGCCTGCATCCTCAGGTAGTTCGAGAACCGGACCCCCTTCTTTGCCAGCGCGTTTTGAAGGAACGGGAAGAGGTGCTGAAGGCCGTATTCCCGTATTGCGGGGGCAACGTTAAGATTGCTCGGGGCGCCGAACTGGGCTTCGGCGGTCTGCACATACCCCGCCGCCCGGAATTCTTTGCGAAACGCGGAATACTCGTGCACATCAAGAGCCACCTCCGGTTGCACGCGTGCGAACACGGCGTGAAGTGCCCGCACTTCCGGCTGAGTCAGGAGCAGGTGGTCCCTGTTGAGATCTGCGCCGCTGGCGTTGGAGCGTTTCCCGGATTCGTTCCCGTCGGGATTCACCGAAGGGACTACGTAGAGGTCAAGGTGGGAGATCAGCGTATCGCTTTCACCCGCGGCGATCCGGTTCAGCAGGGAGAGCGCCGCCTCCTTTCCCGACGGTTCGTTTCCATGCTGCTGGCAGAACAGGAGCACCCTTGTGACGGCTCCCGCCCGTACCGGCGGGATATGAACCATCGGGATGTCCCTCCCCTGTACGGTTGTGCCGATGCTCTCCACCGTGAACCGTGCGGATGAACCGGTCAATCGGGCGAGGTGTGAAAGGAGGGTGTCGTGCGGCGTGACGCGGCGTGCGCCGGCCGGGCCGGAGGAGTCCTTCGGCGCCTGAGTGTAGGTTACCCCGTGCATGAACAGAACAACGACCAGAAACGAAAGCGCAAGTCGAGGTGCGGCACCTGCGAAGACGGGTCCCTTCATCTCTCAGTCCCTTCCCGCAACATACCGGACAATACCCAGCCCGATCTGCGCCGCAGAGACGAGGTTGCGGATGGGTATGTACTCCTGGAAGGAATGGGCGTTCTTGAAGCCGACACCCAGGTTGAGGGCCGAGAAACCCTTCTTGTTCAAAATATTCGCGTCGCTCCCCCCGGCGTACCTCAACGGGGTTGGCTGAAAACCGGCGGCAGTCATCCCTCCCCGCGCCGCCAGGACAGCAGGGTCGTCCTCCGCAAACTGGTAGCCGCCATACTTCTCGACAAATTCCAGCTCCACGCTCCCGCCGCATGCGGACGCCGCCTCTTCAAAAGCCTTTCGCAGGTATTCCATCTGTGCACGCAGATCACTGTCGCTGGCGCTTCGGGTCTCACCCAGAACCTCCACCCTGTCCGGCACAACATTGATCGCCGTCCCGCCGTGAATAGTGCCGATGTTGAGCATGCCCGTATGGCCCCATCGCCCCATTTTCAACGAGGCGATCGCTTTGCTCGCGATGGAGATTGCATGGATTCCTTTTTCCGGAGAGACCGCGGCATGAGCCGACCGGCCGTGTACGACGGCTTTAAAGGAAACCGCCCCGGGAGCCTCTATAATGTAGTTCCCCGGATCGGCCTGGCTGTCGAAAATAAAACCGAACTGTGCCTCGAATTCCGCGGGCTGCACGAATTTTGCCCCGTGCATACCCGCTTCTTCGGCGACCGTGAAGAGGACCTCGATGGGCCCGTGTCCGATTTTGTGCTCTTCGAGTGCGGAGAGGATCTCCAGCACCACGGCCAGGCCCGCCCGGTTGTCCCCGCCCACGATGGTTGTCCCGTCGGAGGCGATCACGCCGTCGCGAAAGACATGTTTCAGATTCTTTGTCGGCTCAATCGTGTCCATGTGTGCACAGAGGAAAAGAGCGGGGACCCCGGCGTCGCCGGGCAGACGCGCCCGCACGTTCCCCGCATTGCCGCCGAATGTGGCGCCCGCGCCATCCATCGTGACGTCGAGTCCCAGCGTGCGAAGCCGGGAGACGAGTTCCCCGGCAATCTCCGCTTCGTTTCCATGCATCCCGTCGATCAATCCGAGAGCGAGGAAATTCCGGATCAGGCGATCTTGATCAATCATAAAGAGCTCTCTCTCGTGGATGAGGGCACGGCGAACGTGCCGGTGAAAACCAATCACGGTGAAAACCATTCAAACGGACGTTTCGGCATTGCGGAAGCCATCACCCCCTACCGGTCCGCTGATCAAACACCTCGGCCACAACTCTCCGGAAGCCGGTCTTCGCCCTGGCCGGCGGGGCGCAAGAACAGCCTCACCGCAGGGACGCCGAAGCGGCGGGGATGTATGGGTTTTCGCCCGGCCTTCTACAGCCGCAAGCCAAGGGAGAACATGTGCACGGCATCGAAGACACCAAACGCCATATAGGCATAATCCACATATGCTGTCGCAGACCCGAGATCCACTTTCACTCCCGCTCCGAGGCCCAGACCCTCTTCATCGGTGTTGAAGGTGTATCCTCCCCGAGAAACAGCGTCTGCGCAAACCCGCATTCTCCCCCCAGGCTGTAGTGTTCCCGGTTATCATTGAGATGCACGGCATCCACGGCGAGCAGGAGTGTCCAGCTTTCGAGCTCCACCGGCGCATCGGTGCCGATCAACGGCATGGAGACGGACGCCCGGTAGCTTGTCGGCAGTCCGAAGGGCTGCGTCGTCAGGCTGGCCTCGGCGGGAGGATTGATGGTGCTCGCCGGATCCAGGTCGACGGGCTTGATCAGGTCGCTTCCGCTCAGCGTCAGCCCCGGCCCGAAATTCTGGAACGACAGGCCGACTTTCATACCGTAGAGTCCCGTGTGCAGCAGCACACCGAAATCAAATGCCACGGTCTGTGCGGAGCTGTTCGCGAGCCGTTGCGAAACATACTTGGCCGAAATACCCACGCTCACCTGCTCGATCAGGTACTGGGAGTAGGTGACGGCGAATGCCAGATCCCGCGCGCTGTAGAATGTGCCGGTGCCCTTCGGCTTGTCGATCGTTGTCATCTCGATATCACCCGAACTCAGCTGCACCACGCTCACGCCGACGGCTCCGTGTTCACCCAGCGGAAGCGCGATGCCCAGAAAGTCATGATCGATATCGGCGATCCAACGGGAGTGCGATACGCCCATCTCGAAGCGACGCAGCGAAGCGGCACCCGCCGGATTCCAGTACAGCGTGCTGATATCGTCGGCGACCGAGCCGAACGTGCCGGCCATGGACGCGGCCCGTGCACCGACGGGAATCTTGAGGAACTGTGCGGCCGAGGTGCCCGCCTTGCTGAAGTCCTGCGCCCCCGCCGGAGCGGCAACGGCAAGCGCGAATGCCGCCATCACGAACAAGGTCTGTCGGGTGTTCATCGTTCTATCCCCGTTACTTAAGGATCGCAAATTTGCCGATGGTCTTTTCGCCGTTCGGTGTCTCGACAACATAGACATACAGACCGAACGCCACTTCCACCGACGATTCGTTGGTCAGATTCCAGTCCTCGTCGCCGGTGTTGTTCGTGTGGCTGATCTTCTTCACCAGTTCACCCCGGACGGTATAGATGGAGATGGAACATTCGGGAGGGAGGAACATGAACCGGAGTCTGCGGTTGTTCTCCACCTGCTCCCACGACGCATGCACGACATAGGGGTTCGGGACGACGCGGACACCGTCGATCTGCGAAAGAACGACCCCGGCATCCCGGGAAACCGCCGGGGGCGTCACCGTGACCCTGAACGAATCGGTCTGTGTGAGCTGGCTCGAGGACAGGATGGTGAACGATTCTCCGTCCAGCGGAAGCCTGCCGCCCGTGCCGCCGACGGTATCGACAGAGATGTTGTAATACCAGTACAGCAGATTGAACGTCCCGGTGGTATCCCCCCTGACGACATACGGCGCATTGATGACCCGGATCTCTTCGCCGGCATCCAGCTGCCCGTTCGCATTCTTGTCGATCAGAATCGTGTTCACCTGGTTCGGGTTCGGGGGCTGTGCGACGTTCCAGACTTCGTACGGAACCTGGTATTTCTTCACCAGGGGCTGATTCTGTCCGGTGAGCCCCGAAGCAAAGGACCCCTTTGAGGTGAACCGGAACTGATAGTCGCTCCCCTTTGCCTCGGTGTTTCCCAGCGCATTGGTGCCGCGGGGCGTCACGAACCATTTGCCGTCACTGCTGGGATTCTGCGCTGCCCGCGACGCTCTCGCCCTTATGGTTGGTGATGCTCTGTATCAGACCGGTCGTCTTGTCTCCCGCAACGGAGATGCGCACTCCTTCGGTAACCACCATTTCGCCGGTTCCCAGCGGCACGGTGGCAAGCATCGTCCGCGTCCGTTCGTTCTGCACGCGAAAACTGTCGGCAGGGGACTTGTTGAAGCTGACGCGATAGGTGTCCCCCGTCAGCGCCTCCGGAACGACGATCTCCACCACCACTTCCCCGTTTCCGACACCGGACAGCTGATCCACCTTCGTCGCTCCCTGGACGTACCCCACGGGATTTGACCGGGGTGTGACGTCGACAAGATTCGCATCCGCCGCCGTTGTCCCGCGCGCCGATTCCAGCGACTCCAGTTCGCCGGCAACCGAACCCGAGTCGTAGGAGGTGATGGTGTAGCTGTAGTTGACGCCGTTCTTCACCGTCGAATCCACGAACACGTGCACGAGGCCGGTATTGTCTCCCAGGTAGTTGAAGGAGTTCATCGGGTCGACGCCCGATATGAGATTGATCCTGTCGAACTGGGCGATGGGGACATACCCGACGAGGTTGCTCTTCGAGTCCTTGATCTGTTCGCCCCAGGAGGAGCCCTGGTCCTGGCTTCTGTAGATCTTGTACCCTTCGAAGTCCGCCACTTTGGAGATCGGGATCAACCGCCTTCTCGGCAAGGTCATCCCAGTAGAGCGTGACTCTTCCATCCCCCGCAACAGCGGAAAGTTCCGGTGAGGGAGGAGCCGCAGGGCCAATGAACTTGTTGAGGTACAGCTTCTGGGCCATCTGGAAGTTCTTCTTCAGATCCGCGAGGTCCTTTCCCGCCGAAAAAGCGACCGTGGCTTTGATGGATTCCCCCGGCTTCATCCGGAAGGGACCGGTGGTGACAAACATCGTCCAGTTTGTCGGGCCCGGCTGCTTTCCCTCCGCGGTCAGGCTGAAATCATCAAAATGCCTGTTGGAACCGTGAAAGTAGTTGGATGCGTCCGCCATGAGATTGGGGGAGGTGGGATCGCTGATCATCACGGGCCACATATTCTGATCCTCCGCCGGCGTAATGCTGCCGGAGAGATCCCGGAAGAAATGACCGTCGGTGACGCCGAGATCGAACGGCGTGCCCAGCACCATCATGCCCATGTAACCGACTTCGGGGTTTCCCGGACTCGAACCGTTGTAATCGAACTGGTAGAATGCATTGTCGAACCCCTTGGGATTGATCGCGGAATTGTACGACCCCCAGGTTTCTTCAAGCACGTCACCGAACTGAAAATCGATATAGTACCCCCACCAGCAGCTGTCGAGTGTTTGCGTGCTGTTGTTCGTGATCGTCAGGTCATAGAACTGGATGTCTTCGGCAAACCTTCTTCCGTATGAGTACGCCTGATCCTCCATCGTCAATCCGATGGCCACCGAAGGAAGCTGTGCGTTCCGGTCGGACATGATCGCATACACTTCCCTGTCGGCGGCAAACTGACCCGGAACCTCCTTCCCGAACGTGGGGGATGCCGGATCAATGTCCGTCCGGAATCTCCCCGGCCAGAACCTCCAGACATCTTTCGCCGCATCATAGAACGCCGCTTTCCTCAACACCAATGCCTGGTCGGCCTGGGAGAGTGAGGTAAACGGTCCCGTCGGAGCCGGATGCCAGACTTTTGCGCTGTCGACGTATCCCTTGGGCCAGGTGGCCGGGATGTCGCTGTGCGCCAGTCGCGGTGCGCCGTCCGGAGCGAGGAGCTCCGCGGGCTGATCATCGGCATGATACATGCCCCGCGCACCTTTGGGAGCCATCCAGTCTTCATTCCGGTAGCGCGAATAGGTATCCAGGACATTCCCCTTGCAGCCGAAGAGAATCGACGCATCGTCAATCGCATTCAGATCCGTCGACGAGTTTGCGATCCCCTTGCTTTTGGGCCACCGGAAATTGTAGATCAGATTCTGATAGTAGGAGTCGGTGATCATCCCCTGGTTGCCCAGAATGTTGATCAACTCCCCCTTGTCCAGCACGCCGAAGGCATCGTCCTCGGACGTCGCGGTTTTCCGCAGGGCGGTGGTTTCCGAGGAATCATCCCTGACTCGCCACTGGGAAAACACGTGCCCGGAGGAGAGCAGGGAGAACACCAGGAGCAGATGCATGGTCTTCATAAGGTCTGCCATTTCGTGTGTTAGAAATCCAACCGGACGCCGAGCTGGATCGCTCTGCGCACGTCGACATTTCCCGGATCGCGCATCCGGTCATAGGTCCGGCTGTACGACGGACCCGCATCCAGCGGAAGGCCCGAGGTCGCCCAGACGCTCGTGGCGTTGATCTGGTCGAAGAGGTTGTTGACGGTGCAGAAGAGCACCAGCCTCGCCTCGCCGATGTCGAATGGTGCGCGCGAGCCGGACGTCCACCCGTTGAACACCCGGCATCCGTCCTGAATTCTTCTCCACGAGGAGATCGTTGCTCTCCTCCGGAAGCTGCGGTGTGTAGGGGAGCCCGGTGGAGGCACGCACGACGATGTTGAGGCTGGTATTTTCGAACGGATACACATCGGCAAGGGAAGGGCCGAACGCACGGGGGAATTCGACCCCGAATGTCCCGTAGAAGACATGTTCCCGGTCGAAGTCCAGCAGGAAGACACGTTTGGGCCGGAGGAGGGCGGAGGCTCTGCGGTAATCGTTGTACCCCTCCCGCGGATCGGATTCATTCCCTTTCGCGACGGAGTAGGTGTAGTTCAGGTTCGCAAACCAGAAGTCGCTGAGCCGCTTGGTCAGGTTGATTTCGAACCCCTGGATTCCCCCGTAGTTGGAGTTGTCGAACACCGTGTACTCGTAGGGGAAGACGGTCAGGTACGTGCTCCCGACAAGATTGGTGACATCTTTGAAGTATGCCCCGATGTCCACCGAGTAGTCTGAGGCGATTTCCTGTTTCACGCCGAATTCGAACGCCACGGTCTTCTGGGGGAGAATGCCGGGGTTCCCCACGATTCCCGCGTCCATCGTCGGATCCCGCAGCGTGTACATATCCACGAAGTCGGGAATCTGGAAGAAGTGACCGTAGGAGCTGTAGAACACCGTCTTATCGCTGATCGGGAATGCGATGCCCAGCCTGGGGCTCCACTGGTATTTCGGCGGCGTGTCCACTTCACCCTCGGGGACCCAGTTCTTGTCATCGTCCACGTACCCCGCGGGGACGCGGACGGATTCCCACTGCGTGTCATTCACATCCACGTAGTCAAACCGCAAACCCGCATTGATGATGAACGCGTCGAATTCCAGTTTGTCCTGCGCGTAGAGTGTGTACTCGAAGGGTTTCCGCTCGTAGTTCTCATAGGCATGGAATCCGCTGGGATAGGGCTCCTGGAACGCCACGCGGTCGATCACGTGATTCTGGAGCTGAGCCCCGGCCTTGATGAGATTGTGCCGCCCGAGCTGATCACTGTAATCGGCCTTGAGGATGATCGTCCGGACGTCGTTCTGAATGAAGACCCCGTTGTCGGCGTTGGTCCAGAACGGGGGGGTATTGTTGTTTTTCCGAAGATAGTTGGAATAGAGGAGCTCACCCGTCTCGGAAAACACCGCCTCCTTCCCGGGTGTGTACCTGTTGAAATAGCGCCTGTTGTACGAGAGGGAGGCTTCTATGAATGAGGTGGGATTGAAGACATGGTTGACTTTCAGATTGTCCCGCCAGGCGTAGTCCTTCCGCACCTCGTACCCTTCAGGCATGTACTTCCACACGTGCAAATACGGTTTGTACATCCTGTAGAATCTCTGCATACCCAGATTCAGCTTTGTGGGGCCGAAACTGTAGGTCAGCTTTCCGTTGAATTCGCGTTCCTTGTTGTAGCCCCACGGCGTATAGTCCAGGGCGTTCGCGTACCTTCCCGCGACAAAGAATTTCAGATCGGGAACCAGGGGGACCGGTCCGTTCAACACGGCGGAGAATTGTCCGAGCACGTTGATCTCCGGCCAGAGTTCGGGAGTGCTCTCCAGTGTCTGCTTCTGATAGGCTGAAGGGAGATCATTGATCAGCGTCTCCCCTTTGCCCTCAACTCTGGTGACGAAGTTCCCCGCCGCGTCTTTCCCCCATTCATCGTACGCAAGCGCGTCAGCTTTATGGTAGGGGAAGGAATTGAGTTGGGAGGAGGTGTATTCAAGTCTGCCGGCAAGCTTGTTGCCCCCCTCCTTGGTGACGATATTCACAACACCGGAGAGCGCCTGCCCGTATTCAGCGTTGAACCCTCCCGTCAGCACCTGGAGTTCTTCAATCGCATACTTGTCCACCTGGCCCGCATACCCGCCCGACAGAGGATCGCGCACCGGGACGCCGTCGACGAGGTAGGCCACTTCGCCGCCCCGCCCGCCGCGCGCGTGGAGTTCGCCATCCGACCCCGTGACGAAGCCGGCCTGGAGACCCACCATGTCCTGCGCGGAAACCACCGGCAGATCGGAGAAGGTCTGCGCGTTGACAATCGCCGTGCGGGATGTTTCATCCTTGTTGATCATCTTCCGTTCCGCCTGGGCGACAACCTCGTCCAGCTGGATCGCCCCCTCCGTCAACTCAAAATCTATCGTGGTCGTCAGGTCAGCCCGCACAACGACTCCCTGAATACCGCCCTCGGAATAACCGACCATGGTCGCACGGAGTGTATAGGTCCCCGGCTTGACATTGAGGATGATGAACCGCCCTTCCATGTCCGTTGCCGCCCCGCTCTTCTCTCCCACGATCCGCACGATCGCGGAGGGCAGCGGATCCCCTTTTCCCTTCTGGGTGATCCTGCCGGTGATTTTCCCTGTTGTTCCGGCATAGAGAAGCGAGGAGAGGAGAAGGAGTGCGGGCAGGAAGAGAACAGCGGCGACCGCGCGGGCTCTCCGGAGAGAGCCCGATTCAATCCGCCGCTTCGCCCGGCCGGGGCGGGAAGAACTTTTGGGGATGGAAGAACCGCACCGCACTGAAGCACCGATCAAGGTGCTTCCCTCCGGGGTAGTCAACGCAATGATTGAGGTCATCTCAGGGCCCTGTCCGTGCAACAAGTGCCATTGAACCGTCTGCTTCGCAATGTGCGATCATACCATCTGCTACACAGGCGCATCATATCGTCTCTTTCCGCAATAACCGTCCCTGCGTCTGCTTCCCAAGCGCCATCGTACCGTATCCTTCTGCATTGCAGTCATACTGGGCGCTTCACATGCGGATCACACCGTCACTTGACAAATGCGGTGATGCCGTCTACTTCACGAGCGTCATCTTCTTCGATTCGTTGAAACTTCCCGCTTCCAGGGAATACATGTAGACGCCGGCGGGCAACCTCGGAGGCGTCGAAGTTCACCATATACAGCCCGGCACCCAGGCGCTTGTCCAGAAGCGATGCCACCTTTTCGCCCAGGAGGTTGTAGACATTCAGGCGCACCTGCTCTTCGCGTGCAATACTGAACGAAACAACGGTTGAAGGATTGAACGGGTTGGGATAGTTCTGATGGAGCTGGAAAGCCTCGCGGTCTGCCGTCACCGGTACGCTCTTCAACTGACGTTGCTGTTTCCGCGAATGCTCCCGGGGAGTTGATTTTTGTGGTATCGCCGGCAACGTCCTTGTGTTCTCCCCATTTTCCTGTCGCGAATTTGAACATGCAGCGACTGGTTGATCTGACCCCTGGATGGTATCCCCCTTGCACCGTGTTGGCGCCGGCGAGATAGATGCCTTTTGATGAGAGCGGTTTCACGACGACTCGGCGGAACCTGGTTGTCATACCCGCACGCACTTCTGCGACGGTATCGGCAAGCAGGGGATTGACAATCATGATCCGGTCCCCGTTCGAGGCCAGATTGGTTTTGGTCGTGCCGTCGGATGTTGTCACGGGTCCGAATCCCTGATTCGTGGCTCCGGTATAGTGTGAGAACTTCAGTGTCCCGGCCGGGAAATTCGCGCCCCAGTTCACGGTGACGGCGTTCCCGAAGACCACCAGCAAATTTCTTTGCGGGAAGGATCGCGCCGACCGGAAATGTAAACACCACCTGCTTTTCGCGCTCGATGATCTGATACGCGCTCAGATCAATGTCTGCGTTCGAGCTGTTATACAGTTCCACAAACTCGTCGCCGGCCGGCTGCCGCGTGCCGTCACCGTTGGGATCGCCGTTGGGACTGGAGGAACATCATACTGGATCTCCGTGATTTTCAGCCCGGTCTGGGCCGGACCGAGCGCGATACAAACGACCAGCAGCAGCAGCAGCATCGAGAGTATTCTCTGGTTCATAGAACCTCCTTGTGGATAGGTTGGTGGCAGAACAGTACGTTCCGTAGACGTGGACATTGGAGCGGCCGGCTCCGGAGATGATCGCCGGCGCTGTTGCGAAAGAACACACACCTGTGAAAGAGGAGAACCACTTGCGTGCGAGCGGAACATTTCTTACAATAGGATGGATCATGGAACATATGTTCCATCCGAAGTATACAATAGAAAATACTGAGTGTCAAGTCCCCCCCGGCTGCAATTGCGCCTGGCGCAATTGTCCTGAGCCCCGGCAGCCGGAGACGCAAAGGCCGCCGGGAGCGGTCCCACGGAGAACAGAGAAGGCCCGCCGATGAACCAGAAGGCACAGTTCCACAAAATCCACGCCGCCATTCAGGCACAACTCGGCACACTCACCCCGACCGAACGCCGGATCGCCTCCTATCTCCTTGAGCAAACGCAGGAAATCGCGTTGATTTCCGTGCACGAACTCGCCTCCCGGCTGCATACCGGACCCGCATCCATCATCCGCGTTGTGCGAAAGCTCGGCTATGCCAGTTTTGCAGCGATGAAAACCGAGCTCCGGGAGGATATCCGCAACATGACCTCCCCGCTTGTACAGTTCCGCTCATCCCTTGACCGCGGCCTGGAGCCCGGACTTGCCGAGTTCCGCCACATCGCCGAGCAGGAGGTCCGCAATATCGACAGCACACTCACCCTGCTGAACAAGAAAGGCCTTTGCGGAGGCCGTGCGCCTCCTGATCGGCGCACAGCATATCTACACGATCGGCATCGGCATTTCCGCCCACCTGGCCGGCATGGTTTCCTTCATTCTCCGCCGCATAGGCTTGAAAGCGGATGTCATCCCTCATACCGGATTGCGTCTCACCGAACACCTCGTCGCTCTCGGCAAGGGCGATGTGCTTGTTGCGTTTTCCTTTCCCCCGTACTCCGAGCAAACGATCGAAGCGGCGGCAATGGCGAAAGCACAGGGAGTGGCCGTTGTCGGGTTTACCAACCGGCAGCTCGCCCCGATTGTTGAACACTGTGACGTGCTGCTTATCGCAAAAACGGAGAGCCGCCTGCCGACCAATTCCCTTTCCGCCCCGCTGCTGCTGGTCTATGGCCTGACATCCGCCATCGCCGCCCAAACCCGCCCCCGATCGCTCAAAACCCTGGAGAAAACCATCAAGCTGAGGAAATAGAAATTGTCTTTCCCCCCCTCTTTCCGTACGTTGACTGCATTCACTTTCGAGGATTCTCTCATGCGACAGATCCCGCTCCTCCTTGCGTTATCCCTGTGCTTCCTCCTTTTCTCCTGCTCCCCAAAACCGGAACAGGTCCGGACAAAGAAGATCACGAAAGAATTTCATGAACAGGGGCACACACGGGTGGACGACTACTCCTGGCTGAACAATCCGAAGGACAGCGCCGTGATCGCCCACCTTCAGAAGGAGAACGCCTATGTGGAAGCCATGATGCAACACACGGAAGGTCTCCAGAAGAAGATCTACGACGAGCTTGTTGCACGTATCGAGCGAAATACATCTCGCTGCCGCAAAAGACAAAACGGATACTGGTACTACACGCGCTATGACGAAGAGCAGCAGTACCCCTTCTACTGCAGAAAGCAGGGATCAACCGAAGCGCGTGAGGAGATTTTTCTCGACCTCCCGGCGTTGGCCCGCGGACATCAGATCTATGTGCTGCGACGGATATGACGTCAGCCGGGACAACCGATGGCTCGCGTACGGCATCGACACCACCGGCGACAGACGCTGCGTGCTCTATTTTAAAGATCTGCAGTCTTCCCGGATCTCCCCGGAGATCATCACCAACACCAGCGGCAACTATGCCTGGGCATTGGATGGCAAAACACTCTATTATGTTGTGAACGACCACACCGTCCGCGCGTACAAGGTCAAACGCCATACGCTGGGGAGCGACCCCGCCACCGACCGGGACGTGTTCACCGAAAGGACAGCACCTTCGAGGTCGGACTCTCCACCACGCGGGACAACAGGTATATCTTCATCACCTCCGGGAGCACACTCACCACCGAATGCAGATACATCGATGCCCTCCGCCCTGAAAGCACCCCCGTCATCGTTCAGCCCCGGCGGAAAGACCTCCTGTACACACTCGAGGACTACGAGGGCAAGTCGTTTTTCATCCAGACGAACAGCAACGCAAAGAACTTCAAGCTTGTCCGCGCCCCGATCGCTGCCCCCGGCATGAAAAACTGGGTGGACCTGATCCCGCACCGCGCGGATGCGTTGCTGGAAAACGCTGCGGTGTTCACGCGATACATCGTCGCCCAACAATACATCCAGGGCCTTCCTCAGATTCTGGTCATCAATCGTTCCACACGCGAGCAGCACTATGTCGATTTCGGCGAAGAGGCCTATGTGGCCGATATGTACACGGCCACCGATGCGTATGATCTCGACAGCATCCGCTTCTCCTACAGCTCGCTCACCACACCACGCTCCGACTTCAGGTACGGTCTGGTATCGCGAAAGAAGACTCTGCTGAAGCAGGAGAAGATCGGAGGGGGATACGACCCCGCGCTGTACGAAACGAAACGTCTGTGGGCAACGGCCCCCGATAGCGTGAAGGTTCCCGTCAGCATTGTCTACAAGAAATCCCTTCTGAAAAAGGACGGCTCAAACCCCGCGCTGCTCTATGCCTACGGATCGTACGGGGCGAGTACAAGCCCTTCGTTCAACAGCGCGGTCATCAGCCTGCTGGACCGCGGGTTCGTGTTTGCCATCGGACACATCCGGGGCGGACAGGAGATGGGACGTCACTGGTACGAGGATGGGAAGCTGCTGAAGAAGAAGAACACGTTCACCGATTTTGTTGCGTGCGCGGAGTATCTTGTCCGGGAACACTATACCGCGCCGGAGAAACTCTTCATCAACGGCGGGAGCGCCGGCGGTATGCTCATGGGCGCCGTGACCAACATGCGCCCCGACCTTTTCCGCGGCGTGCTGGCCGAGGTGCCCTGGATGGACGTCATCACCGACAGCTTCAACACGGACCTGCCGCTCACCACGCTGGAGTTCGATGAATGGGGCGACCCGCACGACAGGGAACAGTACGAGTACATGCTGAGCTGGTCACCCTATGACAACGTGAAGAAAGGCGCGCTACCCCGCGATATTCGCCACGGGAGGTCTGAATGATACGCAGGTCCCTTACTTCTCCCCGGCCAAATGGGTTGCCAAAGTGCGCGAGAACAACACCGGGACCGAGCCGGTTCTCTTCAAATGCAACATGGGGGCGGGTCACTCGGGTGAGTCGGGAAGATTCGAACGGCAGAAACTGACTGCGCTGAAATACGCGTTTATGCTGGACCTGCTGGGGATGCGGGAATAACCTGGTCCCCCGGCTCTCAGCGAACGCTTTCCAGCGCCTCGAGGACTATCCCCGGTGTGAGGATCTCCGGCAGGAGGATGGGATCTCCCTTCATGCCTGAAGGATAGAGAACATAGAGGGGAACACTGTTCCGGCCGAACTGCGCAAGCGCCTGCGTGATGAGCGTGTCGCGGTTTGTCCAGTCGGCCTTGAACGCTGCTATTCCCTTGCCCGCAAACGCCCGCTGGACCTCCGCCGAACTGAACGCCACCTTTTCGTTTACCTGGCAGCTCAAACACCAGGCCGCCGTAAAATCAATGAACACCGGTTTGCCCTCTTCGCGCGACTGCCTGACCGCCTCCGCCGAAAACGGCTCCCACCGGATCGTCCCCTGCTGACGGATCCCCTCCACAGTGGCAACCTTCGTTTCGATATTGTGCAGCGCAAAGAACACTCCCCCGGCCACGACGAGAGCGGCAAGCACATGGGCGATCGTCCGGACGGGCTGCTCTTTGGCAATATTCCCCCACCGTCCGTAGATCCACCCGCCCACACTCGCCACAAGCAGCGCCAGAAGCAGTGTCGCCATACCTTCCGTCCCCGTCTGCAGGCCCAGCACCCACACGAGCCAGAGGACGGTGGCCATCAACAGGAAACCGAGAAACTGCTTCAGCGACTCCATCCAGGCGCCGGGTCTCGGGACAAACCGGAGCAGCCGGGGTGAACTGGTCAGTATGATGTAGGGTGCGGCCATCCCCAGACCGAGGAATGTGAATATGAGGAATGAGACAAACGCCGGCTGACTGAGCGCGAAGCCCAGGGCCGAACCCATGAACGGAGCGGTGCAGGGAGTGGCGACAACCGTCGCGAGGACGCCGCTGGTGAACGACCCCCAGTAGCTTGCGCTGCGCGATGCACTCTGTCCGACCCCGGCGAGTGAAACGCCGATTTCGAACACCCCGAACATGCTCAGGCCGAAAAGATAGAGGAACATCGACAGCACAATCACAAATGCAGGCGACTGCAGCTGGAATCCCCAGCCCAGCTGCTCTCCGCTGGCACGCAGCAGCAGGAGGAGGCCCGACAGAATCCAGAATGAGACAAGAACCCCGAGCGTAAACAGAAGCCCGTGTTTCAGCTTCTTCTTCGAGTCCTCACCGGCCTGCTGCACAAACCCCATGATCTTGAGCGAAAGGACGGGAAGAACACAGGGCATCAGATTGAGTATGATTCCGCCGAGGAATGCGAACCCCAGCGCCAGAAGCAGGGACGGTGATTCCGGAGCGGGAACGGAAGTCCCGGACGAAGAGGCCGCAGGATTCGCAGCCGCGGCACTTTCTGTTCCCGGGTCGTCACCGGGCAAACCCGCGTTCGGAGAAGCGTTCTCGGCAGGAGAAAGTCCGGATGACTTCTCCGATAACATTCGCTTCTTCTCACCCTGGTTCTTATCTCCAGAGCTCTGGAAGCACCGGTTCTGGTCCATCCACCCGTCGATACGAGAACCCCGCCGATCTCCGGGAGAGGACCCTTATGTGCGGGATCCAGGGCGGCCGACAACACATACCCGTCATCCGCCTTCTCCAGCTTCTGAGCGGGAGCGTACTGAATCAAAGATGATTGATAGGGGAAGAACCTGACTCCCGTGAGTTGCCCTCTGTACCAGCCCGGCCGGACCAGATGGATGTTCAGGGTTCCTTTCTCCCGTGTTGCCCGCACCTTCCAATCGGATGAGAGGACGGGGAGACGCGACCGGGCATGCGCGAACAGCGCATGATGCTCGCTGTTCATCCGGACGCCGCCGGCTGCCGAAGGAAGGTCAAGCATAAGCTGCGCCTCACCGGGTACGCAGCTCTCCTTGCACGCCAGCCACTCCAGCTTCGCACGAAGCGAAGCCACGGCTCCATCCTCGATTCCCGGAGGGGGTGTGAGCTGTACGAGCAGGATGGCATCAATCTCATATCCCAGATTGATAAGCCCTCCGAACTCAAACGCATCCGGATACGGCCACTGAATTTCTCCGGCTTTCCACCCGGAGGGCAGCTGCCATTGGACCGCCGTGGGCAGGCCCGTATCTCCGGGATTCTTCCAGTAGATATGCCAGCCCGGCTCCAGCGTGAGAGAAAGAGCCACCCAGAAAGGTTTGCCGGGTTCAAAGGAAAGAACCTCCGGGACCAGTGATGCCGCAACCGGTTCCGTACCCGAAGGCTGTGAAAGTGAAAGGCTCACGCCCATCAGGAGAACGGCAAGTGCTGCAGCCGGCGGGCGGAAATTCAATCTTTGATGATTCATGAAGACGGTGCTTTCGTGATCTGCTTGTACATCGGGAATCGCCTATCCCGGAGGTTCACCCCGGCCCGGAGCCGCATCCTCCGCCATCGCCGCCGGGCCTGCGGGACAACAGCGTTCCGGCCGCCTACTCCATTAACACTTCCCCGGGTTTCCGGGGTTCCGTTTTCATGCCTCGGTATCGGAAAGAGGTTGACGGGAATGCCGGGCAGGCCTTGCACCCGAATGCGGATGCTTGATCGCCGTCCGGGCCAGAATCAGTTTTGTGGGGAGCGTGATCAAACGCGGCACGAACTGGCTTCCATAGCGGATGTGTTCCAGCGTGAGGTCGAGCGCTTTGCGGCCAAGATCGTTTGTCGGTTGTTCGATGTAGGTCATGGGCGGCGAAAGGGCCTGGTTCATCCCGCTGTTCCCGAACCCGATGATGTCGATGTCGTCCGGGATCCTCAACCCCAGTTCCCCCGAGGCCCGGTACAACCCGAGTGCCAGCGGGAAGGTCGCGGCAAACACAAACTCCGGACGTTCACCCGATTCACAGATCTTCTTGAAACCCTGGTACCCGTCCTGTTCGCCGAAGCCCGTGTGTATCACCCAGCGCGGTTCGATGGGGAGTCCGTGCTTCTTCATCGCATCCGCGAACCCGCGGAACCGCTCACGGCCGATGCTGGTGTGCTGATATCCGCCAAGGTGGCCCAGCTTCTTGTGACCGATCGCGATGGCATGCTCGGTGGCGGTGAACGCCCCGCCGTAGTCATCCACGACAACTTTCGTGAATCCGTCTATGTCCAGTACACGGTCAATGAATGTCAACGGGATGCCCAGTTCCCGTACCTCCTCGAACGGCGCAGCATCGGTGGTTTGCTGCGTCACCGATACGATGAGCCCGTCCACCCGCATGGAGAGCAGTGAGCGGAGGTGACGTCGTTCGCGATCCGCATTCTCCTGCGACACCGTCAGGATAATCTCGTAGTCCGTCTCAAAGGCCGCATCATAGATCGATTCGATGATGGAAGAGAAGAACACATGGGCGATTTTGGGAATGATCACCCCGATCGTGTTGGATCTGCGTGACGAGAGGCTGCTGGCGATCCGGTTCGGCGTGTAGCCCATCTCGCGGGCCATCTTCTTGACCTTCTTGACCGTCTCCACCGAAATGTCCGGATGCCCGCGCAACGCTTTGGATACGGTCACGGTCGACACATGAAGCTTTCTCGCGATATCCGAAAGCCTTACCTGAAATCCCTTTTTCACAGGACTCCCTTTCTGGACTCTACCGCTCAATGACTTTACGTGTAACTTTACATGATCGGGAAATACACCCCCAATGTCAACGCGGCCCCCTGTCGCCCGCAGACTCTGTCTTCCAGCTCAGCAACCATCGCATGAATTGCTCCGCCGCGCGATCGTTGTCGCAGTCCGCGGGAAGCCGGCGGTGGTCAAAGTACTCATTGTAGATCCATGGATCGCCCAGCGCAAAGACCATCCCCTTCCCCACCCTCGACGTCGCCATCAGCACCACCGTGTCCTGCACAAGAAGCGGCACAGCCGGCGGCGCGAGGGCCAGTGAACTCACCTCCTTCAGGAAAATCTTCCGTACGCCCCGGAAGACCGGATGATCGGGAAGGTCGCTGCACATCCCCGTGGAGTATTCTTTTCCCACCACACGGTGATGGCTGTCTTCGCGGAACCGGATGCCGAACCGCCCGGCAAGGTTGTTCCAGTGCGCGAACTCCGCGTTGCCGCGATCGTTGCCGAGAAGGACGAGCGTACCGCCGTTTTCCACCCAGCGGACGATGACGGCGATGGAAGCCGTGTCGATGGTGTGCGGTTCGGCGGTCTCCGCGGGAGTGTCGGGATCGACGATGATGTACACGTCCAGCAGGCCGAGTCTTTCAGGCGTGGGCGCGTCCGGCACAGTAGCGAGAGTCGCACCGAGCTTCTCGACCACCCCGCCCAGGAGGGAGTACCCGGAGTTCGCCGTGTCATTCCAGGTGTAGTGGAAACGGGTACGCGTGCCATCCTTCTCTTCACGCCATTCCGCATTGAAATGGTAGTCGAGGCCGACACACTTCCCCCATCCGGGAAGTGTTCCGGCCTGTTCAAGCTGCAGCGCGGCCATGATGAACGGACCGACCCCTTTGAAATCGTTGTCGCGTTGTGCTTCACTGATGTAGTAGGCAAAACTCCCGTCGCGATACGGATTGCCGCCGAGCCCGGCCCCCCGGCAGGTATTGCGCAGGGAGACCAGTCCGCTTTCCTCTTCCACCGTAACGAACTGTTTGAGAATTCCGGCGAACGACTCTTCGGCCGTTTTCCGGTAGGCGGGCGGGAGAACTCCCATGTGCGCTCCCTTGGCAAATGCATAGACGAACATGCACGACGCCGATGCCTCCAGGTAGTTCCCTTCACGGCCCGGAAGGTCCATCACCTGATACCAGACCGCACTGCCGGGGTCGCGGTGCCGGAGGACCGACTCTGCCAGGCGTCCGAGAATGGCCACCAGCTGTTTGCGGCCGGGATGTGATTCGGGCAGCACCTCCAGGACGTCGACGAGTCCCATCATATACCACCCTACCGCACGTCCCCAGAAATGCGGAGACCTGCCGGTGAGCGGGTCGGCCCAGCGCTGTGCCTTGCTCTCGTCCCACGCGTGGTAGAGCAATCCCGATACGGTGTCCCGTGTACGGGATTCAATCTCCGTGAACTGTTTCACGACATCGTCAAAGATCCCCGGATCACTGAAGAGAACACCATACCGCGCGTAGAAGGGCTCGGCCATATACAGACCGTCCAGCCACATCTGATACGGATAGATCTGCTTGTGCCAGAAACCTCCTGAGGCGGTGCGCGGCTGCTCCCGGAGCTGCTTCCGGAGAAGGTCTGCGGCCCGGCGGTATTTTTCCTGACCTGTTTTCGAAGTGCAACCAGAGCAGCTGCCGGCCGGTCGGGATATTGTCCAGGTTGAATGTCCCGTACTCGTATGTCCGGATGTCGCCCTTGTCCGTCACGTACAGATCGATCTCCCGCTGAATATAGGCGGCGTACCGCCGGTCATCTGTCGCCGTCCAGACCTGCCGGAGAGCCTCGAGCATAACCCCCGGCTCGTATCCCCAGCGTGCTCCGCGTTTTTCCGAGGGATAGAAGATGGAATCCGGCTGCCGCAGCATGAACGATTCCGCCATGCGGACAGACCAGGGGAGCGATGTGCTTATGGGCTGGCTCTGCAGACACGAAACGAACAGACAGCCAAGGGGGATGAGGAATATGCTGCGTGTGAAGTGCACGGTGTCTTCCTCCGTACGGCGGGAGATTACTTTATCGATGACTTTATCGTTGACTAATATGCACAGCCGCATTCACATTGTCAAGGGTATTTTCTCAGGCACAGAGGGGGGCAGAACGCTCTATCGGACTGAGGCTATGCCCCTATGTGATCAAGATAGCCCCGCGACCCGGGAGAGCCGGGATGAAACGCAAGACGATGGAGCGATTGAGCGGAACCAGGCCCCAGAGGAGGCTAGACAGGCTAAAGGGTGAAGTCCGTCGGGGAGGAATCAAAAACAGCCGACAAAACAAGCTCTCCCCGCCGGGTGCGAAAACGTCAGCCACCGGGGTTGTGAGCGTCCCGCGGAATCGCTGCAACACGGTTGGTGGATCCAGCAATGCCGGGTGATAGACGGTCCCGTCAAACGCGGGGTAGGATGGGTTTATGGTGAGGGCGACGAGCCGCGGAGCATGCCTGTAGGTAATCCGGGCCGCGCGGGAATCCATCTGCTCGAGAAGTGCGGCAGTCTTCGTGGGATCACCGGCCAGAAGGAGCTTGAATGGATCATCAAAAACCACCTGAACAGGCGTCTCGTGGCTCGTGTCACTGAGTCTCACGGTGAGTCTCAGGGTGAGCCTCACCAGGGCGCTGAGGCCCTGGAGAGTCACCATCCCGGGCACAATAACCCGCTTCAGATGGTCGGGGAGTCTTCCGCAAGGCCATTTCCATCTCCTCACCCCCCTGAACGGCACACGATGCGCGATGTACCTGCACATCCTCCCCTATCAGCTGAATGCCCGAAGCAGGCGCCGTTGGATGTCGCCACGCGGGGAAAACTGAATAACCGCTCTATGGCAAGAGTTTCGGCGACAAGCTGGTCGATATCCGTTGTGCGGGCCGCGCCGGTGGCGAAGACGAGTCGTTCTGCCACAACCATCGGCGCAATGCGGTTCAACGAACCATCCACAAACACCGGCTCCGCACCCAACGCCTGCATCCGTGACACAACAACACGCAGCTCATCGGTCTTGTTGGGTCCGGCAACAACAACCAGTCCGGGACTGGTGACGCGGAGTATCACCACCTGACCCAGAGCGGTGCGGAATGGGGTTTGCTCCACCTGTTCCAGACCGGCGCTTGAGACGCGGAGACACGATGCGGAGGTTGTCACGAGCGTCCCGGTCTCCAGGTAAGCCGGGGCTTCGGGAGCATTGTCACCGTATCGCGTTCCTCACCGTCATACCCGATGCCGGTAACCCCGGCCGCCAGACCCCCTTCTGTGCGCTTCGCGCAAGCAGGACGCTGAGCGCGGTCGTCTTCCCCGTATTTTTGGCGGTTCCCGCGATGCCGATGATCATGATCTCAGGCCACTGTACCCTTGCCGAACGTTCCGGGATATGCTCCGTCCTCCCGGCTCCCCAGGAGTCCCGCGTGAATCGCCGCAGGAAGATGATCCGCCGCGCGAACCTGCTCCAGTGTATCGCGGATCCCCTTGAGAATCTGCTCCGTGAAGCGATCCGCGGCGTCCGAAGGCTGTATCACCGTGTGCCCCATGAACCGGGATGCCTCACGAATCGCCTGAATGCTGTCGATGCGCGAGGCGAGGCAGATCGGTCCGCGCGAATATGCCTCGTCCGTCGATGCCACGGTCATGGCGTCCACCCCGAGTGACGAGGCAAGAGCCGCATGGTACGATGTCGCCGAGGCTGATTGCACACGATCCTCGGTCTGCGTCATGAACGCGATGGGCTCTCCCGGGCCATATCGGCGCGTTGACCAGGGTACGCAGCGCACGAATCTTCGCGGCATTGTAGTCCACAAAGTTCTGCTCCATGTATCCGTTGATGACGATATGCGGACCGTAGCAGAAGAGGGGTTTCAGGATCGCCCGCGCTCCCAGACGATTGCCGAGTGCCACATTAATGAGCAGACCGGCGAGTGTCTTCCACGCGGGCACCCCGCTGAGCTCATCATTCCCCGGAATGTCGAACGGCATGCCGTAACGTGCCGCCAGACGGATCGCTTCAATCCCGTCCACGGTCAGCCGCTCGGGATCCGTCCCCGCACCAAGTGAACCGTAGACGAGGTCGATCTTCGTGAGATTCGCACCCCCCTCTCCCGCCAGGAGCACCGTTTCGGGAGTGTTCAGTCCGCGGTGCGCCCGCACGGTCAGCAGCGTCGCCGGATCCAGAACCTCGCGCATCAGTCGGATATTCTCAAGCGACGTGATCGTTCCGTCATTCTGATGCGTCAGGTATCCGTCCAGAAGCCCTTCATACCGTGCTTCCCAGGAAGGGTTGATAATGAGGAACCCGTCGATCCCCCACCGTTCACACGCTTTGGCGTGAACGATGTCCATCACCGGGCAACCGCTTCCGAGGAACTTGAAGACCAGCGGCTTTCCGCTCCCCCTTGCCGATCGTCTGCGGGTGGGACAGCCGTGCGTGTGGCGAGCATATGCCGGAGAAAGTGCAGTTCGTCCGGCCTGACTGTTCGCACGCCTTTGGGGAGTTTTCCGCGCGAAGATTCCACCACGACCGGATCGGCCAGGGCATTGTAGTCGCGCAGGAGCGCCGCACGCGCCGCTCCCTCAGGCGCGCCGATCAGCTCCTTGCGGATCCGGGCACGGGACACCCCCGGCGTGGTCTTCGGTGCGGCCCATCGGAGGGTCTTCTCCACGATCTCCTCGAGGCACTCCGCCACCACTTTGTCGTTGAAAGATGTATGAATACCCGGCGGTCATGTCCGGCCGTTCACGCTGCACGACCGACGCCCCCCCCGCGACCGAACGTCCCTCGATGTACGCCACGACCTCCTCGATCGGAGCATGCTCGTCGAAGCCCCGGTCGAACCCGAGTTCCGCGGCAAGCTCCGCGGTGACGGCCTTGCCGCCCAGGATGACCCGTGCGGACTTTCGTACTCCGGCCGCATCGAGCAGATCCACAAACCGCCCGAGCAGCTCCGCGATCCCGTACCCGAGAGTCCGGCTGACCAGGATATCATCGTACTTCCCCGCCGCAGCCACCCGCACCACTTCGTCCATGTCAAGGTCCGGTGAGAGGAGTTCGGTGCGGTGACCCCGTTGCGCGAGCGCATTCCGGATGATCTTGATCCCGACATCATGCACCGGATCAAGCGGGACGCAGAGGATGTTCTTCGCCATCACGCCTGCTCCTCCCCTCCGGCGTCCGGCCGCGCCCCGGCCAGCCAGCGGTATGTTTCGCCGGGCCGGTGGACATACTTGCGCAGGCGGACCCGCATCCCGTAGCCGTCGAACTCCTGAAACATGATATCCACTTCGCCCAGGTGCAGCTCATGCCCGAGACGTAACGCGAGATCCTTGCCTTCCTGCTCGCTTGCGCACATCAGGTAGGTCTCGATATCGAGACCGTCAAGAATGTGATCCATTGCTTTCATGCGGTGTTCTCCGTCAGGGTACACGCCATCCGCATCCACCGGAACGCCGGGTCCGGTAGTTTTCATGATCTGCGGCGGCGAAACGCCATCCTGCCCGTCCGGGCACGCGTGTGCCCGGGCGGACAGGTTCCGGCGATGGTTTTCCTCTACTCGTACAGACCCGCGTTTTCGCAGACGATTTCAATCAGCATCACCAGTGCGCGAATGATCATGCGTGCGCGCTCCTGGATCAACTGGCCGTTTTCATCCGTCGTCCCCAGACCGGGGGAGATGAAGAAGTTGGCATCGTAGGCAATCGTCGGGATGATGCCCATGGCCGTCATGCCATCCTGGAACAGGTGCGAGCCCGAGTACATATCTTCAATAGAGAAGATCGGGATGCCCAGCTTGCCGTCCTTCCAGCTGTCCTCGTAGTTGATCTCGACCGTTCCGCTGTTGTAGCTCTTGTAGATCTGGAAGAACGGCCGGATGCGTTTGTCGATCTTGCCAAACTCCTCGACCACGATGGCATGGAGGTCATCAATCGGCTTCTGGACGACCGCGGGGTTGTCGCGGAGAACCTTGAGCGCGGCCAGCTGTCCCGAAAGGCCTTCCTTGCCCGGATCCTGTCCGACGAATGCCGCCTTGCCGTATGACGTCGTGGTGCCATAGCGTGCGCCGTGGTATCCGAGTGCGCGGCGGATCGGCACCATCGCCTCTTCTTTGCCGATAATCAGGGCGCTCGTCGCCGAGCCGGTCGCCTTGTCCATGCTGAAGATCATCACGTCCGCGCCGACCTTCTTGATGCTGGTGCCAAGGATGGGAATACCCCAGGCATTGTCGATGATATAGGGAACATTGTACGACCGGGCGATCTCCGCAATGCCTTTCAGGAGGATCGGCGTGCCGTCGGAGTCCTTCTGCCCGTAGCCGTATCCCGGCGTATCGTACCCCAGCGAGGCAAACCCTCCGAGGAGCGTTTCGTGCTGTTTTGCAGCCTCGCGCATGGCCTGCACGGCGGCCTTCGCATTGACATTCTTCATCAACGGCACCGGATGATACTTTATGCCGTGCGCCGCGTAGGAAGCGCCGGGGAGCGGCACCAGCACGGTGTCCAGGTTGTTCTGGCGTTTGCCGTAGAAGCCCAGCTCGCCCGCGGTGCTGCCGCGATCGGCAAGGATGTCCTTGTACTTCGGCGGGTACGGACGCCCGTACGACGCCTGATGGTGAATGTGGCGTTCGTAGGGGGCGATATAGCGTGTCCGGTAGTTGTCCCCGCGTCCCTGGAACGGCGGCGTTACGAGACAGTCGAAACTGGTCCAGAGACCGCCTTCGCAGGTGTTGATCGGCGCGACATCGTAGTCGTCACCGTACACACCCTTGATGAGCTCGCGGATCTGATCCACGTAGTAGCTCAGCGGAACAACTTTGCGCGATTCGGCCGCCATGTAATGCTCGATGTCCTTCCGCAGTGGGGACGGACAGCCGGAGATGGCTCCGGTCAACCCGATCGCGCCTTTCAGTTCGGCGGGCATGTTGAGGCTCTCGGCGGCTTTGCGTGCCTCCGTGTAGATCTTCTGCGTGTTCACCTGCAGACGTTTGTACATCTGGAATTTGAATTCCGGTTTTGCCATGCGTGTTGCCTTTCTCAGAGTGGATTTATGAATAGATGCCGCGAATGAGTAGAGAGTCGCCGGGCACGAGTCCCAGGGCGGCCCCGGGGGTCCGGCCCGCAGTCCGGAGAATGGTGTTCTGATGATTGGGCATATGGGTATCGTCAAATCCGGCGATGACACCCGCAGGAACCCCCTTGAGCTCCACCGCATCGCCGGCAACCACCACGCCCCCGTCCAGCAGCTCCACGAATGCGATGTAGGCGATTTTGTTCACCGTGCCCCCGGGGCCTGCCCCCGGCTCGTCGGTGCCGATCAATTCAATGATCGTCCCGGCGGGGAACGCCCGGGAGATCGGCTTGATCAGGTGCAGCTCCCGCTCTTCGAGCGTTCCCTGGAGCACCACCACAACGCGCCCGCGGATGTCCGGCTTGGAATGATAAAACCCCCTGTTCGTCAGATTGCGCTCGTACGGATCAGACATGTGCGTCCTCAGACATATTTCGTCACAAAGCGTATCCACATCCCCGAAGAGGAAATCGACCACCGGGAGTTCGATCATGGTGTAGCATCCCGGCTGCTGCCGCATGGCGGCGCGGGCGGCGGACACCATCACCTGGGCGGTGAGGGCGGGATTGTTGACTTTCAGCTGGAAGCGCATCGACTGATTGTGGGTGATACCGGAAACGCCGTTCCGTTCCAGGAGGACGCCGTGTCCCGTATCCATCAAGGAGGCGACATCTTCGACCTGAAACACATACGTGCGGTCTTTCACAAAGTACGGGTCCTGTTTGATCATCTTTTCGACCTCCTCGAACAGCGCACCGGGTTCAATCTGGACGTAGACCATGCGCCGGTGGATGCCCATCCCCGCGGGCACGGTGATCGAGATGCCGTCGCGCACCCCTTTGATCGCGCGCACGGCCACGGAATGGCCCATGGAGAGGCCCGGACCGTAGTTCGTGTATGTGACGCCGCGCGGAGCCATGGCCTGAAACCACCCCCGTATCACGGAGTCGACGCCCGGATCCCACCCCGCCGAGAGAATGGCGACGCTGTTGTGCGCCTTTGCGACACCCCCCAGTTCCTTGCGGAGAGCGGGAATTTCCGTGTGAATGTCAAAACTGTCCACGGTCCGCACCCCCTGCGCGAGGATCTTCAAGGCGGTCTCGCGCACGACACGTGAAGGACAGCACAGGATGGCAACGTCCACCGTGCCCAGCTCCTTTATGTCGGAAACAATGCGGGTGTCCTGCACCATCGGGTCGCGGCCGTCATGTGGACATTTTTTGGAAATGACCTGGGGCACTTCAATAATCCCGACGAGCTCCATGTCGGGTTCGCTCAGCACGGTGTCGAGCGCGCATTTGCCGACGTTGCCGTAGCCGACGATGGCGATTCTGGTCTTCTTCATGCGTGGGTCCTTGTTTTTGCTGCTGCGTGGTGTTCGGGAGACCGGTGTTCGGTGGAGCGGCGATTGCCCGTGTGTTCTTCGCCGGAGTGACGTTCGATAAAGGCACAGAGCGCCTTGCATGCCGAAGCGCCGTGGGCTTCCACGAGCCGGGCCACGGTGTCGGGGTCGCGCTTCTGAAGCGCTTTCAGAATTGCCTCGTGTTCTTTGAGTGATGCCGCCAGATGGGACAGAACGGAGAGATAGATGTAGTTGTACCGGAGCGCCTGGCTGCGCAGGAGGCGGATGGCGTTCGCCAGCTTGGCGTTCCCGCTTCCGTCGCTGAGGGCCTGATGGAATTCGGTGTTCAACTGGAGGATGACGCGGGAGTCGGGAGAGCGTGCCCCCGCCAGCCGCACCATGCGTTCGTGGATCTGCCGGAGCGACTGCAGGGCTTCGTCGGACAGACGGGTGCAGGCCAGGCGTGCGGCGAGAGCTTCGAGGGCCCCTTTCACCTGGTAGGTTTCCACTGCATCGGTCGCAGAGAGGTCGCTCACCGTTGCACCGCGCCGGGGATTCACCACCACAAACCCTTCCGATTCCAGTTGCAGCAACGCTTCCCGCAGCGGCGTGCGGCTGACGCCCAGCCGGCGGGCAAGATCGGGTTCCACCAGCCTCTCGCCCGGCTTGACCCGGCTCTCCATGATCAGCCCGCGAATCGTCGAGGCAATCCGCTCGCGCAGTGGTCCCACCTCTTCCACCCGGAATTCGTCGGCGGAACGGGATCCCGCGGAGGCGGGACGGGATGCCGCGGCGGCGCGGGATCTCTCTTCGGCGGGACGGGATGCCGCGGCGGCGCGGGCGGTCATGCGGGGTTTCCTCTAGATTGTATATTGTATACAATATACAGAAAGCCCGGGTCGCTGTCAAGCCCCCCTCTTCCCGGATTCCCTTTCTTTTTTCCTTTGACTTGTCCCGGGAAAAATGTATCATGGCAACAGAGGTTCATCCAGAGTGGCGGAGGGACAGACCCTGTGAAGCCACAGCAACCGGAGCAAGACTCGTCAGGTGCTAAATTCTGTTCCCGCGGAAATGCGGGATGAAGATGAATCCGGACAGGTGCGTTACACGCGCAAACCTCATTCGGATATCATCACTCCGGATGAGGTTTTTTCGTATCCGGGGCGAACGAGCGTAAACCACCAACCCATCACTATACGGCAGGAAGCACAATGGCTACAGCAGAGCGGAAATACCGGTTCGAAACACAACAGCTGCACGCGGGGCAGACGCCGGATCCCGTCACCCACGCACGGGCGGTGCCGATCTACCAGACCACGTCGTACACCTTCGACCACGCGGACCATGCGGCCGCACTGTTCGGCCTCCAGGAGTTCGGGAATATCTACACCCGGATCATGAACCCGACAACCGCAGTGTTCGAGGCGCGGATTGCCGCACTCGAGGGGGGCGTCGCGGCACTCGCCACCTCGTCCGGCCAGGCAGCCCAGCTCCTGGCCCTGACCACCTTCGTCCTCGCCGGCGAAAATATCGTGTCCACCACCAACCTGTACGGAGGCACCTATAACCAGTTCAAGGTGGCCTTCCCCCGCCTCGGCGTGCAGGTGAAGTTCGTGGACGGTGACCGCCCCGAAGCATTTGCGGCGGCTATCGATGACAAAACCCGGGCTCTCTATATTGAAACCATCGGCAATCCCCGGCTCAATATCCCCGATATCGAAGCCATCGCCCGCGTCGCCCACGCCCACAACATCCCCCTGGTGGTGGACAATACGTTCGGCGCGGGAGGATATCTCGCACGGCCGTTCGATTGGGGGGCCGACATCATTACCCACTCCGCCACAAAATGGATCGGCGGTCACGGAACGTCCATCGGAGGAGTCATCGTGGACTCCGGCCGCTTCAACTGGGGCAACGGAAAATTCCCGGTCTTCACCGAACCGAGCCCGGGTTATCACGGCCTCCGCTTCTGGGATACCTTCGGCTCCGCCAGCCAGTTCGGCAACATCGCCTTCATCGTCCGCGCCCGCGTCGAAGGACTCCGGGATCTCGGTCCGTGCCTCAGCCCGTTCAATGCCTTCCTCCTGCTCCAGGGCGTCGAGACGCTTTCTCTGCGCATGGAACGCCATTGCAGCAATGCCATCACCCTCGCGTCCTGGCTCAAGAACCACCCGCGCGTGGCCTGGGTCTCCTTCCCCGGTCTCCCGGATCACCCCCATCACACGCTCGCGAAGAAGTATCTCCACAAGGGTGCGTTCGGGTCCATTATCGTGTTCGGCATCAAGGGAGGCCACGAAGCCGGGAAGACGTTCATCAACGGGGTGAAACTCTCGAGCCTCCTCGCCAACGTCGGCGATGCAAAAACCCTCGTGATTCACCCTGCATCCACCACGCATCAGCAGCTTTCCGAAGCGGACCGGCTGTCCGCAGGCGTAACCCCCGACCTTATCCGCGTATCGGTCGGACTTGAACATATCGATGACATCATCGAGGATTTCGAGGAGGCGCTCGGCAGGTCAGGTGATCGCGGACATGACAGGACCCCCCGGTATGTGCTGAAGGATCGAAGAGGTCCCGGCCGCCGGATGTCTCCCCGGCGGCCGGGGCAAAACGGCAAAGGATGATCGAGGGTGTCACCATGATAGAGGGAGTCACACGGACACACGAGGTGTTCACCGCGGAAGCACCGCTGGCATTGGAGTGCGGGGCGGAGCTGGCGCCGGTTTCGGTTGCGTACGAAACATACGGCACACTCAACCCCGCCGGTGACAATGCCGTGCTGGTCTGCCATGCCCTGACCGGAAGCGCGCACGCGGCCGGACAGACGGGTGAGGACACGCGAACTGCCGGCTGGTGGGATCCGATGATCGGACCGGGCCGGCCTCTCGACACCGATGCGCTCTTTGTGGTCTGCTCGAACTTCCTGGGCGGGTGCTACGGCACCACGGGATCGGCCAGCACGGACCCGGCCACGGGAAAGCCCTACGGTCTTGCGTTTCCGCCGGTGACTGTGCGCGATATGGTCCGCACACAGGCCGCCCTGCTGGACCGGCTCGGTGTCCGCTCACTCCTCACGGTGCTCGGCGGATCCCTGGGCGGCATGCAGGTTCTGGAATGGCCGCTCCTCTACCCCGGGTTCGTGCGGTCCATCGTCCCCATCGCCACGGCCGCGCAGCATTCCCCCTGGTGTATCGGGTTGAACGATCTCGCACGCCAGGCGATCATGCAGGACCCTGACTGGCGCGGCGGTGATTACTACGGCCACGGCCAACCGGAACGCGGGTTGAGCCTGGCCCGCCAGATCGCCATGGTGTCGTACAGGAGCGACGTTTCTTTTTTGAACCGGTTCGGCCGGACCACCGCCACCCCCGCCACCCCGGAGACGTTCCGCGACCAGCTGAACGTGATGTACCAGGTCGAACAATACCTGCGCTACCAGGGGCAGAAACTGGTGAACCGTTTCGACGCAAATACCTATCTGACCATTTCGCGGGCCATGGATACACATGACGTTGCCCGGGGACGGGGAACGCTCGCGGAGGTGCTGGGTTCGATCCACATTCCCGCACTGTGTGTCGGCATCGACTCGGACATCCTCTACCCTCTTCATGAGCAGCGCGCTATCGCGGATCTTCTCCCGCACGGCGTCTGCCGCGAAATCCATTCTCCATTCGGCCATGACGCTTTTCTCATCGAGTATGAACAACTCGGCATGTTTGTCCGCGAGTTCCTCGAGAAGCTGACGTGAACCGTCTGGAGAGTACATGTGTCGACTGATCAACAACCGGAGGTTTGTTCTCTGATGGCATCCAGGAAATTCACCGTTGTCGTCGCCGGCGCAACCGGACTCGTCGGCCGTACCATGATCCGCGTTCTTGAAGAACGGCGCTTTCCCCTGCGCCGCCTCGTCCCCCTCGCATCGCACCGCTCAGTCGGAACCACGGTTCCGTTCAGGGCCGAGCAGTTCCCGGTCATGGAACTCACGGAGCAGGCATTGATTGACGCACATGCGGATGTGGCCCTCTTTTCCGCGGGTGCAGCGGTCAGCAAGGAGTTCGCCCCAATCGCCGCGCGCCGGGGCATTGTGGTAATCGACAACAGCAGCGCCTTTCGCATGGATGAAGACGTCCCGCTTGTGGTTCCGGAGGTCAACCCCCATGCCATCTTTTCCCATCAGGGAATCATTGCCAATCCGAACTGCTCGACAATTCAGATGGTGGTGGTGCTCAAACCCCTGCACGATGCCTACAGGATCCGTCGTGTCGTCGTCGCGACCTATCAGTCGGTGACCGGGGCCGGCCGGCGCGGCCACGATCAGCTTCTCGGAGAGCTCGCCGGCAATCCGGCTGTGGCAAGAAAGTTTCCACACCGGATCGCCATGAACTGTATCCCCCATATCGATTCCTTTGAATCGGACGGATATACGAAGGAAGAACACAAGATGATGAACGAGACCCGCAAGATTATGGGGGACAACACGATACAGGTTTCTGCCACTTGCGTGAGGGTGCCGACGGTGGGCGGACACAGCGAATCGGTCAATATCGAGTTCGAGCGTCCTTACGAACTGGCGGATGCCCGGAGACTGCTCGAACGGATGCCGGGGGTTCTGGTGGTGGACGATCTCCCCAATAACAGCTATCCCATGCCGGTCGACAGCCAGGACCGGGATGAGGTGTTTGTCGGACGCATCCGCAGGGATTCGAGCATTCCTTCGGGCCTGAACCTCTGGATTGTGGCCGATAATGTGCGAAAAGGGGCGGCCACAAATGCGGTTCAGATCGCCGAAGAGCTTCTGGGCGTCCACCAGCTCCCTGCATAATTTTCCAGCCGGACAGGAACCCTCTTCGCCCTTTCCGCGTTCTTATCGTCAGTGTTTCACTTCAATTTCCCGGCTACGGGGTCCTTTTCTTACGCTCTTTCCAGGAGGATTTGCCCATGACACCACTTCCCGACAAAGGAGGTCCCATAGATTTTTCCGACGTCACCGGCGGCTCGACAACTTCGGGCGGGCCACGTACGTACGTCGTGAAAAAAGGAGATTCTCTCTCCAAAATCGCAAAAGAGTTTTACAAAGACGCAAAACAGTGGAAGAAGATATACCAGGCCAATACCGACCAGATCAAGAATCCCGACCTGATCAAGCCCGGCCAGAAGCTGATCATTCCCGACTAATCCCATTCACCCCGGAGGAAAACCCGATGAAATCAACTCTCGTCCTCACATTTTTCCTGGTTCTGGCCATCCTCGTGGTGGGCTGCGGCAAGAAAGAAGAGCCAAAACCCGCCCCGCCAGTCATAGAACAGGCACCGCCACCCCCGCCGGCACCCGCAGTCTCCGGAGTGACGTTTGCCAAGGGATTTGACGTGAACATGAATGCCGTCGATCCCACGACGACATTCAAGCCAAAAGACCGCGTTGTGGTGCTCGTCACGACAGAGAATGTTCTGCCCGGCGCAAAGCTCGGGGTCCGGTGCATGTATGTTCCCACGAATCAGCTTGTCCGCGCCGACTCGGTTTCCCTGCAGCAAACCGGCACCAACAAATCGCAGTTCTTCTTTGAACGCGCGAAAGGACTCCCGGCAGGTGAATACAAGCTGGAGACATCCCTCAACGGCAAAACCGGCGTGAGCGGCAGCTTCACTGTGGCCCAATAGCCGTAACACATCCAAATGACAGTTCTGTTTTAGGGGAGGTATGATGGTTGTTCGCAGAACGTTTCCTGTCCTGCTGCTTGTTGTTGCTCTGCTGTTCGCAGGCTGCACCTCAACGCAGTCCCCGGGTGGCGGGTTACTCGGTTTACTCACCAAGGAGCTTGGCGTCAACGAGAATCAGGCACTCGTGGGCGCAGGCTCTCTGCTCGGCCTGGCAAAAGAGAGACTGGGCAGCGATGACTTTGCCAGAATTGCCGGCGTCATCCCCGGATCTGACGGCATCATCAAGAAAGCGATGGAAATCGGCGGGGTGAGCGGCCCCATAGGCTCCATGGCGAACCTGACCCCGGTGTTTGCCAGGGTCGGCATGGGTGATGATATGGTGGGTAAGTTTGTGCCCGTGCTGACGGATTTCGTCGGCTCCGCGGGCGGCAGGAGTCTCGGCAGTGTGCTTGAGAGTGCTTTGAAATAGTTTGATCTGATGGGATGTGGACATGATCCCCCTTCTCCCTGTTCATCTCTTCAATGGAGTACCCCTATGAGCTCAATTCTGGAGCTGTTGGCAGGCAGCCTCGGCGGCGGAGCAGTCAATCAGATCGGCGAAAAACTTGGCCTTGATCCGGCCACAACAGGAAAAGTGGTCAGCGCAGCCATACCGCTTCTCGTGACCGCTCTGGCAAAGAACTCCTCCACGCCGCAGGGCGCGCAGTCGCTCCACACTGCACTTTCCAACGACCATGACGGATCCGTGCTGGATGATGTGATGGGCTTTCTGGGGTCGGCCCAGGGAGACGGCGCGGGTGCGGGCATTCTCAAACACGTTCTTGGAAACAGACAGGAAGCAGTGCAGACCGGCCTGGGCCAGTCGACCGGCGTTGACCCTTCCTCGGTCGGACAGATTCTCCAAATCGTCGCCCCGATGGTGATGGGCGCTCTGGGCCGTCAAACACAGCAGAGCGGCATGGATGCGGGTGGACTCACGGATTTCCTCCAGGGTCAGGCCCGGTCGGCACAGCAATCGCAGCCGGATATTCTCGGGTCGGTGCTGGGGATGCTCGATGCGAACAAGGACGGCAGCATCATCGACGATGTCGGCGGAATTCTGGGGAAACTCTTCGGAAAGAAGTGATCACGAGAGAGGACCGAACAGGATGGAAACAGCGGTCAGTATCGCTCTTGGCATCGGACTGAGCGCGGCAGCGGGATTCAGGGTGTTCGTCCCTCTGTTCGCCCTGAGCATCGCCGGATACACCGGATATCTTGAACTCTCCCCGGGCTTCGCCTGGATGGGAACCCTCCCCGCACTGATCTCCTTCGGTACGGCGACCGTGCTGGAGGTTCTCGCATTCTACATCCCCTGGCTGGATAACATGCTGGATACTCTCGCCACGCCGGCAGCGGTGATTGCAGGGGTGCTGGTGTCGGCATCGGTCATCACCGACCTTCCGCCGCTGCTGAAATGGGTGCTCTCCGTTATCGGCGGAGGCGGCATAGCGGGAGTCATCCAGGGCGCCACCGTGCTCACACGGCTGAAGTCGACGACGTTCACGGCGGGCATAGGCAATCCGGTGGTGTCCACAGCGGAACTGGGAGGTTCGGTGCTGACATCCCTCTCCGCGATATTTCTTCCCGTCATCACCGTGCTTGTCGTGGGACTTTTTGCACTGCTGGTCTTCGTCATCACCAAACGATTCCTTTTCGGAAGACGGGTCAGTCCAACCATATAACCTCTTTCACACCACCGTTCTCGCACCGGGGGTCTTGCACCTTCGGCCCCGAACGCAAAGACAGACAGGGAGTACCGCCATGCACATTCTCTGGACCATTCTCATCGGCTTCGTCGCCGGCCTCGTGGCAAAATTTCTCATGCCGGGCAAGGACGGGGGCGGATTCATTCTCACCACCCTGCTCGGCGTCGCGGGCGCAGTGGTGGCAACCTATCTCGGACGCCTGATCGGATGGTACGAAGAAGGTCAGACGGGAGGCTTCATCGCTGCGGTGGTCGGCAGTGTCATCCTGCTGGCGGTCTACCGCCTCTTTAAGAAGAAAGCCTGATCGACACGCCCGCTGTAGGTCCGCAATCCAGCACATCCCGTCATGCAGTGTGCCGCACCGATTTCAGGGCGATCTCCGGAGCCACCTCCTTCTTTATGCACTTGCGTCATCCCGGTACTATCCGTTGTATGTGTATGCGGTGCGTCCGAACCTCTAGTACCCCGCGGCATGCACCCGCTTGCTCACTGCCATGGGATCATCGCGCGGACCGAGCGGAACAAATCTGAACCGGTACTCCTGATCCACCCCGCGAATCGCATAGGGCGTGTGCGGTCGTGATCCCCAGCTGTCATCACCTCCAACTCCGGCCTGCTTCAGGTCGATATTCACCGTGGTAAACGGCCGTTTGACCAGGTCAACCGTATGCTTCGTGCCGCGCTTTTCCTGGGTCAGATCCTCCACGGTGTACCGGAGGGCTGACATGGACAGAAGCGGCTCGCCGATAATCACCACCCCCTGCCCCGATGTATCCCGGAACGCCATCCAGCGTACATCGGTTTTGTTGCCGTTCTCCTGCGGACTGATATACGGGAAATACTGTTCGTCCACCGTACTCTCGTAGACCCCGACATACGCACTGGTGCGCCGGTCGCTGTAGTTCTCGTGCGGGCCACGACCGTAGTACGTGAGCTTCCCCAACTCCGGCCGCAACATCATGCTCATCCCGATCCGCGGAATCTCCGGGAGATCCGGCGCGCCCGCGTGGAGACGATAGTCCACGGTGATATCCGCACTTCCCATGACCGTATACGTGATTTCCAGAGCCGACCGGACATCCGGCAGATTGTACGCCGTGGTAATCCGTACGACAGAGGGTGAGATATGTTTAGCCGAGAACGTCGAAAGAACACGGTGTACTCCTGCATGGCGCCAGGAAGCCGAACTCACATTCGGTGCGGCTGCCGAAATCGTTGTCCGTCGGCGGCCGCCAGAAATTGGGGGCCAGATCACCGGCAAGGAGTTCCTTCCCGCTGTAACGACAACTGGAAAGCGCACCGTCCTTCTTCCTGAACACCACTTCGAAATCCCTGCCGTTCACCGTGGCGTCTGAATCGCTCTCGGAGAGCACCACCGGGGGAATCCCGGTTTTTTGTCCGGCGGGCACCGGCTTTGTCACGGGCAAGGGAAGCTGCTCGGAAGCAACCAGATGTCCCCTGGCCCTGAGTGGTTCATCCGCCGTTGTCGTGACCGCGAAGTTCAGGAAATACTCCACGCCCGGCTGCGGATCGAAACGCTTGTATGGAATGCTGACCGTCCGTTTTGCGTGCGGGGGAATATCCAGGTCCTTAAGCACACCTCCCTCGATAGTCTTCCCGTCGCCTTCAAGACTCCATCGCACCGAGTACTTTCCCAGATCGAGGTAGTCCCAATCGTTCCTGATTTCGACAAGGTCGGCGGACAGCGGGATCGCCTTGAATTTGACCGGCTGATAGACCTTTTTCACCTCCCAGAGCGCCGGATGCGGAGTACGGTCGGGCAATACCAGGCCGTTGCAGAGAAAATTGCCATCCGTGGGAGTATCTTTCGGGTCCCCAGTCTCCGCCGTATCCCCAGTACGTTCTCCCGTCCGGGCTCACCTTCTGCATCCCCTGGTCCACCCAATCCCAGATGAAGCCGCCCTGCAGGTGATCGTATCGGTCGATGATATCCCAGATATCCTGCAGATTGCCGGTGCTGTTCCCCATCGAATGTGCATACTCGCACATGATCAGCGGCCGTCGCTGAAGCTGGCTTCCATACTCTTCCAGATAGCTCCACGAATACATCGGACAGACGATATCGGTATTCGCCCCCTCTCCGGCACGCTCATAGTGCACCGGCCGTGATGCGTCACGCGTCCCGAACCCACGAGGAGGTCGCCGCAAAATTCGGCCCGTCACCGGCTTCATTGCCCAGCGACCAGATAATGACCGATGGATGGTTCTTGTCTCGTTCGACCATCCGCATCGTCCGGTCCAGGTGCATCTCCTTCCACTCCGGTTCTTGGCCAGGCTGCGATCGCCATACCCCATCCCGTGCGACTCGATATTCGCTTCATCCACGACGTAGATGCCGTACCGGTCGCAGAGTTCATACCAGCGGGGATCGTTGGGGTAATGGCATGTGCGGACGGCATTGATATTGAACTGCTTGAACAGCGTGATGTCTTTCAACATCATCTCGTCCGAGATCACATGCGCGGTGATCCCGTCGTGCTCGTGGCGGTTGACACCCTTGATACGAATTCGTCACACCGTTCACCAGAAGCAACCCGGCGCGGATCTCCACGGTGCGGAAGCCTGTTTTGCATGTTGCCACCTCGGTGGTCACCCCGGCAGGATCCATCAGCGAGAGGAGCACCGTATAGAGGTGGGGCGTTTCAGCGTCCACGCGCGCGGCTTCGGGATCTCCCGGGAGAAGACGACAGCCGCCGAGGTGTCCGTCAACATCCGGACGGGAGCCGTGAGACGTGCGACTGTCGTTCCACCGGAATCCATCAACACCATCTCCACGGTATGCCCCTGCAGGGTACGGGACAGGTCGTGCGTAACAAGATCCACCGACACTTTCAGCTTTCCGTTGTACTTCTTATCCAGACCCGCCTGCACCTGGAAGTCGCGGATGCGGACTTTTGGAGTGGATACGAGCAAGACATCCCGCTCGATGCCGCTGATCCGCCACATGTCCTGACATTCCAGGTATGTTCCATCGGACCACCGGTACACTTCCAGCGCCACGCTGTTGAGCCCCTTCCGGAGGAAAGGAGTGATGCGCCACTCGGCCGGCGTTTTGGAATCTTCGCTGTATCCAACCCGCACGCCGTTGATCCAGATATAGAACGCGGATTTCACCGCTCCGAAGTGGATGAACACCTCGCGCCCCGACCAACTGTGGGGAATCGTGAACCAGCGTTTGTATGACCCTACGGGATTGTTGTCATGCGGGATATGCGGCGGGTGGGCTTGCCGGGAATTCGTACGGCTGTTCACGTAGATCGGGACGCCGTATCCCTGAAACTCCCAGTTCGACGGGACACGCAGGGAATCCCAACCGCTCACGTCGTACCGGTCCTGTTCGAACCCGGCTGGCCGGTCTGCGGGCCGGGGCACCCACCGGAACTTCCACATGCCATTCAGAGAAGAGACGAAGGGAGAGCGCCGCCTGTCCACGGTGAGCGCACTCCGGATATCAGGATACGGCACAAAGGTGACGTGGGGTTTTTCGGTGTGGATGCCGAATACCAGGGGGTTTTCCCAATCGGGAAGATCGGACGCGGCCGGCGGGGTTTGACAGAACAGGAGCGCTGGGAGAGCAACAGATACGCAGACCAGAGGGACAATACGGGAAATTGTACGGTCAGCAGTCATGGAGGGTCCTCGGGGGGATGGGGCACATGACGACTGCGTACCTTAGTGTTTCCCGATCGAAAAAGCAAGTTGCAGGGTTAGGGCATTTTCAGTTTCTTCAGTTTGGGCTCTATGACGAATCTGCAGTATGGTGCGTTCGGATTGTTCCGAAAATAGTCCTGGTGATAGTTTTCGGCCGCGTAAAACACTTTCAGCGGCGTGATTTCGGTGACGATAGGATCCTCAAATCCCTTCTGTGCTTCGGTGCGGGAACGCTCGGCTATAGCCTTCTGCGCGTCGGAATGGTAGAAGATCGCCGAACGGTACTGCGTACCCGTGTCCGCCCCCTGACGGTTCATCGTGGTCGGATCGTGCGCCTCCCAGAGTACTTTAAGGAGTTTTTCATAGCTTATTTTCGAGGGATCAAAGAGGATTTGCGCCACCTCGGCATGCCCTGTTGTTCCCGTGCAGACCTGCTCGTACGTGGGGTTTGGCCGGTGACCCCCCGTATAGCCGGCAGTAACAGAGATTACGCCGGGAAGGCGTTCAAACACCGCTTCCACGCACCAGAAACAGCCGGCCCCGAATGTCGCCGTTTCACGTTGTGCACCGTCTTGAGCCATACTGTCCATGGATGTTGTCATGAGTGCCATAGCGAGCATGATGACGGTGAGAGTGTTCATTCGATGTTGTCGCGAGTATAGGATCCCGTGCATACAAATTTAAACGCTCCGTGTCGATAAGTGTTTTGTTTCATGAGGGCGAAAGTGAACCCCTGATGGTTCGATCAGCGAGATCCCGGCCGTACGACATGGTGGCCCGGGTGTTCAAGAGCCTGCGCGCGAGCCACGAAGGATTCTTGCAGCAAGAGCCGCCCGTGCGTCATGGCAGATCCCGTGTTCAGAACGATGCTGCAGCAGTAGTATCATAACAATAAAGACCCTGTACGAGTTCGCCGGGGCTGGCGTAAATTTCGTCAGGGCAGTGTTGGTTCGATGGCGACCACCGCGCACGGTTCGCTGCGCGGACTTGCATGCAGGCGGGTGTCCGGAAGGCCCGCGCTGTGGAGAGTCTTTTGCATGGATGCCAGCGCCAGCGCGGGCGTGTTACATTCCCTGCTGAATGGGCCAGCACAATCGCCTGTGGCGGGGTGCCTGCGTGTCCGAGTATATCCGAAACAAAACGCCCGGACTGCTCATTGGAGAGATGGCCGATCTCCCGGATCCGCTGCTTCAGCCAGTCAGGCCGGCGGGAAGATTCAAGCATCTGCAGATCGTGATTGGATTCGACGACCACCGCGTGTGCCCCCGCAAAGCGTCTGGCCAGTCCTTCCGGAGGGTAGCCGAGATCGGTTGCCAGCGCAACGGTGCTCCGTCCGATCAGGGTCTCATGATGGACGAGATAGCCGAAGCATCCTCCGGAGGCGTCGTGCGGAACGGCAAACGCCTCGACATCGAACCCATCGATGGCTGCGGTATGACCATGCATTTCTCTGAGCAGTCCGCTGTCACGTGCCTTGCGGGCTGATGCGTAGCGCTTCGCGAGATCTGCGGCGACGGATGACGGACAGATGATGGGGATGCGGAAATCCAGCAGCCGGCGGAGCGTTTCCGGCTGCACATGGTCGCCATGGGTATGGGTGATCAGGACCCCGCCGATGGAACGCAGGGTAAGGCCCACCTCCTGCAGGTGGCGACTGATGTAGCGGAGACTGAACCCGCAGTCCACAAGCAGGCCGCGCCCGTCATTCCAGACAACGGTACAGTTACCCGCGCTCGAACTTCCCAGCACACGAAGAAACATCCGCCCTCGGGATTAGCTGCCGCGTTGTCCGCCCCGTCGCACCGCACCGGCCGGGAACCCGCCGCCTGCACGATGGGAGCTCCCCTTGCCGCTCCCCTTTTCCGCCCGGTTCGTCGTCTTTGTGGACGCGACCGGCTTTCCCGGCCTGGCCGGCTTTGCCGGATGCGGGGGCATCCACTTCCTTGAGTGCCAGCGGGTACTCGGTGAGTTTCTTTCCGCGAAGGCCCTGGATCGCCGCTTTGGCCTGTTCATCGTCGGACATGTCGACGAAAGCAAATCCGTCGGGTTTCCCGGAGATCTTGTCCATCTCGATCTTCACGGACGTCACCGCCCCGTACGCACCGAACAGTGCGCGCAGTTTGGTTTCGTCGATGTCGCGTGGAAGGTTGGCTACATGAATGTGCATGGAGAACTCCCTGGCAAATGAAACATTACGTAAGAGATTCGTTTCCGGCGGCCGGTGCCCGCGGCACCCGCATCGGGCAGCTTGACCGGAGGCGGCATGAAGCCCACCACGGAACCCGCACGCACGCGCGCGAGGTAGGGCGAAAGCGTCGTGCCGGGCAGTGTGCGGACGCCGTCTTCGATCCTGTATCGGCCCGATGCCCGTTCCCGCGCCGATGGTGCAGTTCGAGCCGATCTCGATGATCCCGTACCGGAACTTCCCTGCACCTTCATATGCGTGCACGGTAAGCCGTGTGAATGCGCCGAGCAGGGTGTTGTCTCCGATAAACACCAGCTCGGGCCGGAAATGGTCCAGCCAGACCATCTGCATGATCTCGACATTCTTCCCGATATGGGCGCCCATCCACCGGTAGAGGCGATTCTTGAGCGGGTTCCCTTTCATGACAAATGACGCGGTCACCTGCAGAAGAACGAGAACACGCCTCCAGAAAGGAAGATTCAGTACACGCCAGTTGATGGCATCCGGCTCCTCGGGTGCACCCAGTCCCGATATGGTGTAGTGACGCTGGCCCGGCGTGAGAAACGCCTCCAGCCGTGAGGCGCCTTCGGCGGTGTCGGGATCGATGGTGGAGAGCTCCACCCCTTTCCCGCGTGCGGTCTTGGAAATGTAGATCGATCGTTTCTTCCTGCGCGCCTGCCTGATGCCGCGGCGGATGATGTCGATGGTCACGCTGCGCATGACCTCGTCAGGCGTGGACCCCTGTCCCTCGTTGCTGTTCATCGAATATGGCCTCCGCAGTTCCGCCAGCCCGCCGGAATGACGCCGGCATCATTCGGATGTTTTTCCGGTTTGACGCGTTTGTCAGATAACGGTAGAGAATTTTGTACGTGTCGTGGTCGAAGCGCTGGGCCGCGGATGGATCGTGGCGTGTCCCGCGTCGGAATAGTGTGCCGTCGCAAGAAGACACCAGTTGTCCACCACATAGACTTCGCCTTCATTCACCACCGGATCGCGCTCTTCGATGAGGACCGGTCCGGCAAACGGCCAGGCCTTTACGCGGCGGTTGCCGAAGGCAAGTTCCACCCGCCGGTTGTACGGGCCCGTTGCCTCCTCGCCGATGCATGCGCCGTCACACTGGTGGAGGTGGTGGGCGAAACATGCCCCGCGGCCGCGCTCCAGTGCGAGCAACCGGTGACAGAGCCGGTGCTCGCGGGCGACCTTGTGCAGGAACAGCTCGGCCTGCTTCTTGTATTTGAAGACACCGAGGATGGAAGTGGTCTCTTCGGTGGAAACACGTTCGACTTCATCCAGGACAACGCTGAGGTACCCGTCGCGCGTCAGAACGCCGCGTGCGAGAACCAGCAATCGTGTGCGGCGGGACGCCGTGTTGTAGATGGGACGGAGTTCTTTGATAAGCGCCGACTCGAGCAACAGGGCTCCCAGCTCCCCCGCCGTCCGCCGCACTTCGACGCGGTGGATGTTCCGGCACATTTCCATTTCCTTGCCCGACTGACCGTCCGCGGCAAAATGGCCGAGCACACGGGACCGGATGCTCTTGCTCTTCCCCACATACAGCAACTCCCCCTGCGGGCCGTAGAAGAGGTAGACTCCGGGCTGTTCGGGCAGCGCCGAGAGCTCTGCGCGGTCCATCTGGGGCGGGAGCCGGTTGTCCTTGAGTACGGTGCGAAACGCCTTTTCCAGCCTCTCCGCCGGCTCGGTCGCCTGCAGCTGTTCGAGAAATGCCCGGACGGCAAGGGCGTCACCCAGGGCGCGGTGGCGCGAATCGCATTGGATGCCATGCCGCGAGATGACGCTGCTGAGATCATGATGGCGGTGCTGCGGGTAGAGCGAACGCGAGAGTTTCACCGTACAGAGACACCGCGCGGTAAACCCCCTTCCCAGGCGGGCGAACTCCCCCTTGACAAACGAATAGTCAAATCGCGCGTTGTGTGCCACGAACACGGCCCCATCCAGAAGATCGTACACTTTCCGCGCCACTTTCGCAAAGACCGGCGCGCCCGCCACATCCCGGTTTGAAATGCCGGTCAGCTGCTCGATCGCGGGATGGATGGTGCACTCCGGATTCAGAAGTGTCTCGTATATCCGCGGGGGCTTCCCGGGATCAAGGCGGACAATCCCGATCTCGATGATGCGTCCGTACAGGGCGCTCGTCCCGGTGGTCTCCACGTCCACGATGGCCAGCGGCTCGGTCATGCCTGCCCCACATGGATCACCGCATCACCGAATTTCGCGCGAAGCGCATCGACGGCCTTCAGCACCTCCTCGCGGCGGTGGGTCCGCGGGTCCAGCGCGAGTTCCAGCTGTTCCCCCTCTTCGAAATGGGAGAGCTGGACGCCCAGGAGCCTGACGGCCCTTTGGCGGTCGTAGGACGTGTAGAAGAGCTCTTTTATTGTCGTAAAGACCGTCGCATCGTGGTCCACCGGTTCCACCGTCCGGGCACGTGTGATGGTGTCGAAGTCGGCATAGCGCAGCTTGAGCTGTATTGTCCGCGCCCTCCAGCCGTGGGCCCGGAGCCGGCCGCAGACATCCTCCACGAGCACGTGCAGTTCCCGTCTCTATGTCTGCATGTGCGCGCAGGTCTTCCGAAAATGTCTCCTCACGCCCGATGCTCTTCCGGACGTGATCCGTTTCCACGGAGTCGTTTCCGCCACCGTGGACCACGTCGTGCAGCCATTCCGCGTGCGCGCCCAGGAGCCGGTGCATCTCGGGCAGGGTCAACCGTTGCAGGTCGGCCACCAGGGCAAAGCCGCGGGAGAGAAGAAACGCTTCGGTCTTTGTTCCGATCCCGGGAATGACACTGACGGGCAGCGGAGCGAGAAAGCGTTCTTCTTCACCTGACGGTACGACACATACCCCCGAAGGCTTCACCGTCCCCACGGCGATTTTGGCGATGGTTTTTGTGGTGGCCAGTGCAATCGAACAGGGAAGGGAAAACTCGTCCTGAACCAGCCGCTTGAGCTTCGGCAGAAAGGCGCCGAGATCCTGACCGTACAGGTGTTCGCATCCGGTGAAGTCCAGATACATCTCGTCGATCGAAGCCCGCTCGACCACGGGGGCGATTTCACACATCCGGCGGTAGAGCCTGTCGGAGATCTCTCCGTACTCGTGATGCCGGCCCCGGACGACCGTGAGATGGGGGCAAAGGCGCAGGGCTTTTCCGGTGGGCATTGCCGAGCGCACGCCAAACGCCCGCGCTTCGTACGATGCGGAGGCGACGACGCCCCGGCCTTCCGGTGAACCACCCACGACCACCGGTTTGCCGATGAGACGGGGATCTTTGATTCGTTCTACCGAAACGAAGTAGCAATCAAGGTCCAGATGGGCGATTTGACGGACGTGTGGGGCCATGGGAGATACGGATTCCGAAGCAAGGTACGCACTTCCGGGGGAAAAGTCTACCGGGCCCGAGCTAATAGTTGTCGGGTCAGTGAAGTTCCGAGAGTATCGGGACGCTCTGGCCGGCCCGGGGGAGAGCGAGCATGGCGAGAGCCGCCCGTACCCGGACGCGGTTGTATCGCTGGAGCATAATGGGATAGCCGTTGATAAGGAAATTCGCCGCCAGCAGAACAACCCAGTTTCCCTTACCGTGGAACGTGATGGACCACCAGGTGAGCGCGAGCATAGAGAGCCCCCGAGGATGTGGCGGGTTTCGTACGATCTGGTGCGGCGCTCGTGCCGGATCAAGCTGGCGCGGAGGCCACCATGTGCCCGGGTGATGCGGGTGATGCCATGCCGACGAGAGACCAGGTCGCCGGAAGTGGGAAGGTAGCGCTTGTAGAAACGAATCCCCAGCCGGCGATAGAAGCGGCCGCCGTCAGCCTCTTCAAAAGCCTTGGTCGGAAGTACCAGGACCGGAAGTCAGAAGAGATATTCAAGAGGAAGCTCGCCGCCAATGTTTTTTCCACATTGCCCGTGGATCTGCGCTTCAGGTGCGAAGCCGCAGGGGAGTGGTTTCTTCAGCGCCATCCCGGTGCGAACCTTCACCGGCAGCACGTGCTTCCCGGGCCACGCGGCGGGCCGTCCGTTGCACCCGGTTCCCAGGCAGGCCCGGACATCCAAGGCATGTTCACCACCAGCTTGCATCGCACAGGGTTCGGGCATACGACAAGCAGGCAAACAGCCACGCTACCGCAGTAAAGGAAGACCCGGATCCTCCGGAGAAGGAAGACCCGGGTCCTTTTGTTCGGTGCGTACGGAAAGAGCCAAAACCGGAGCCGGCGGCCGTGCTGTGGGATCAGAGTCCGGCACGCACGAAGCGCGCATTTATACATTCACGGCCGCCAGCCATCAACAACACACCGTTGCGACACCAAGACCGGGATCCGGAAGCCACGTCGCTGAAGGCCCGGACCCGAAGGCAGTCGTACGTTCCTTTTCGCAAACGCCATCCCTGCAAGTCAGAGAAGCGGAACACGGCCATTACGGTGTCTTCGAAAGCCCCTGTATGACCTTCGCATCCTTGACGCTCGTCGTACCACCCGGCATCTTCCTTTGCTCTGGCGAGCAAGGCCGCATCGAACGAAGCGTTCGGCCAGGAAATGAGGACAAACGCCGTGTACTTTTTTCCCTTTTTCACCGTCTTCTGCTCACGGATTTTCGTTCCGGTGAGCGTCACTTCTGTGCCGCCTGCGACGGCCTCCCACAATCCGGCATCTCTTTACCCAGCGCCTCGAGAACCTTCCGCCAGGACGAATCGACTTTTGATGCAAGATCACCCCGCGCCGCAACCCCGGCCTTGTCGATCGCAAGCTGCATTTCCGGCGCTTCAGCTTTCCCGCGCACAATGAGGTTCACTGTATCCTTCGGCGGAGCAGCAAACCAGGCGGGTTCTTTGACCCGGGAAGATTTCTTCGTAGACTGGGCTTGCGTTGCTTCGACGGCTGGCCGGAGAGAAAGCACCAGGAGGATCAATCCCAAAGAATGAGAACGGATCATCGCGGCATACCCAGCAAGACGTAGAACAACCTCGTTGAAGGATTGCGCCAGCGGCGCAGGACACGGACACCGTGCAACACGGTAGTCCCGAGATCTTCCTCCCGGATATCACTCCCGATGGAAATCCCCGAATCGTACCGTTGCAGGTATCCCACACCGCGCAGGTGGGAATGGGACATTCTCGCGAGCTCCAGCCGCGCGTTCTTCTCGGCCTCATTCCAGGACGATTGTTCGTAATAGAACGATTCTGATATCCCCACGGCGTACGACATGCCGTCGTCCGGCGGCAGTGTCGTGACCCAGGGGGGAAGTTCGGAACGGTCAACACGCACCGTGCGGAGGAACTGCTCCGGCACATCGCATCTGGAGGAGCTCGCCAGAACAAGCATGAGACCACCGGTGGAGAATGAAGACCGAAGTTTCATGGAATTCGCGACACTCTCGACCAGCGATGTGTCAAAAGATTCCGTCACTGTCGAGGCCACGACGCACGTTCCGGCCTCCGACGTGATGTACGCCATTCTGCCACTGATGGTAAGTGCCCGATAGCGGACTGCATTTTCCGCCGCCAGCAGCAATCCTTGTCCGCCGGTGCTATCCGGATAATACGGCGTTGCGGTGATCCCCACTGCGGCTCCCCCACAGGGGAGATCCCCCTGGTCGAGGAACCAGCGGGGATACTCCTGTGCAAAACTCGCCGTGGAGAGCAGGGCCAACGCGAAGATCCGGATGGCCACCGCGAACACTCTCATGAATTACTGTCCCTGGGCTTTCTTGAAGGCTTCGTACTTTTCCGCTTCTTCGTTCAATTCCTTGAATGTCTCGGTGGAACGGAAGCGCGTGTATGACTGATTGTTCGCCTTCATGCTCTTCAGCAACGCGTCGGCGGCCGCTCCAACAGGCAACTGCACAAGAACGTACGACCGCCACATATTTCCTTCCTGGACCTGCTTCTGCGACTTGACTTTGCTTCCACTGAGGGTCGTCGAAACGACCGTCTTGCTTGCCTGGGTGAACTGTGAAAGCATCTGCGCATCGGCGCCGGTACCGACCTCTTCCTCAAACTTCTTCTGGATCCCCTGGACGCGGACTTCCATCTGGCGTCCGACTTCGGTCCGGGCCGCCGTTGTGGCTTTGTCGATCGCCAGCTGCAGGTCCTGCGACGTCGCCGTGTTCGCCGCGAAGAGGTAATTGGGATCGGCCGGAGGATTGGTGAACCACTCGGGGATGTCCCCCGCAGGAACCGACTGCAGAGTCTCCGGACTTCCTCCGCAACCCAGCAACAACAGACCGATGCCAATTGCTACGAGCAGAACGCTTGCTGTACGCATAGAGCCTCCATGATGGTTGTGATGTGAACGTCCCTGGTTTGTTTTCCCAGTACTGCTGCTGCTTTCCTCTGTGTGTCTGCTGCAACCGCTACTCTGCGAGCGCTTTGTCCATTTCTCCTTTTGTCTGTTCACCGATTTTCTTCCCCATTTTCTGAAGAAGGCGCGCCCCCGCCGTCTCATACGTGGGACCGCCCTCCTTCTCGTTTTCAAGATTCACGCCGCCGAGAACCAATCCGCTTTTGCAGTCGATGATCTTGATGACCGCACGTCCGTTGCTGAAAAACATCTGGGGGTACGGGCTGCTTCGCTCCTCCGCAGTGACCTGGCCGAGTATGACCACATCGGCAATCGGCGCGAGCAGGCGTGTGACGTCGTGGTAGTTCGCCGAGGAGATCGCCCCTGCGACGGTCGCCTCCGGCAGACTCCCGGTGATCTTTGACTCTTCAATCACCGTGTACCGGCTGTCGAGGAGGGATTTCTGGATTTCCTCCTGTGCGGTCGACTGCGCGCGCGCCTTGCCCAGATTCTTTTCCACGATCCGGATCGCCACGGTGATGTTGGTGCGGCGCGTAAGAAGGAAGGTGAAATCCACAAAGGCGGTGGTCATGCACCGGGTGAGCTCCGGTGATTTCGACGCCAGAACGCCGGCTCCCTCGAGCAGCAGGGAAACACGGATGTGGTTTGACGCCTCACCTCCCTTGATTTCGTTCACCGGAACCGTGAACTCCCCCGCGGCATCGGTGCGTACATCCTTCGGAACCACACCCGTTGCAGGAGCAACGACACTCACGGCGAGGAGCGCATTGGTGACCGGCACCGGACCGCGATCACCGCGGAATGTCAAACGTCCGCGCAGCGGAAGGGAGAGCGCTTTGTTCCGGGAGGCAGCCTGTTTGTCGCCTGCCAGCACGGCGAACTGCAGGCGGCTGAGGACGCCGCAGAATTGGCTCTGCAGGGCCGGGTAGACGGGCGCGGAAGGCCCTGTCCCGTCCAGCGATGCGCTGATCGTGCGCTCGAGGGACGCCTCTGCGAGGCTGATCACCTTCATCGCCTCCAGGTACTGGCCGCACGCGGTGTACGGATCGTTCTGTTCGATGGCTTTGCGCCCCGCGAGATGGTACACCTGGGCAGAGGCCAACGCGTCCTCCATCCGTTCGCGGAAGCGGCGCTCGACCTCGGCCTGCGCGATCGCCCCGTACGCATAGATGGTCTCCGTATCTTCGTCGAACCACCGCTCGATAACGATGGCTTCCAGCGTCGCGGTCGTGATCTGTTCCGTTGTCGACGCGTACGCGTCGGTCACGGACATGTCCTTGCCGGCGGCGGTTTCCTGGACGGTGCGGGCGACGGTGTTCTGAATGCGCACGCGGATCTGCGACCCGATTTGCGCACGCGCCCGGCCTGCCGCTTTCTGCCAGTCATCGTCCGCGTTCGCTGTCGACTTTTCGCTCCCCAGCCCCTGGTACCAGCCGGGCCGCTGCGGCAGATTCGGGAGGTTTTTGGCCCAGGCCGGCGGATCCTGTGCATGCAGCTGAACGGCGCTTGCCGTCAGTGCGAGAACCAGAAGCAAAAACGCCGGAAATCGTCTGTTGGTAGCCATGGCGGTTATTGTGCGATGGTGGAAACAAGCATAGTGATGGCGTCATACATATCCTGGTCCCGGCACTCCTCGCAGATCACCTCGCGTCCCTTGATCACCTTCCCCGTCTCCACCGAGATCAGCCGCGCGGAGAAGACCATGCTGGTGCCGAGCTTTCCCACATTCCCCAGCAGCACCACATCGGCTTTCAGGATCTTCCCGACGCTGACGCCTTCGTCTTCCGTGAGACCGCTCAACTGAAACTGCTGTTCCTTCACGATGGATTCGATCTGTTTCCGCTCCACCAGGGTGATGTAGTCGAAGTTCGCCAGGGCGTTGGCCATGGAACTCATGCACACCTCGGGAACATCCCCCGGAAGACCCTTGGCTTCAAAACCGACAATCGCCAGCTTCACGGGAACGCCGGACGTGAGAGCGGGCTGCGTACCGGACCGGCTGCGGATCCGGCCCGCGAGTGACGGAACGGCCGCCGGAGCGGAAGGCCCTTCATCCTTGAACTGCATCTGCCAGAGTGCGACGACGCCGTCATCGGCTCCCGCGGCAAGCCACCGGTTGTCTTCCGAGACGGAAAGCACCCGCGGGCGCTTCTGCATGTTCACGGCGCTTCCGAGCTCCCCTTTGCGCAGGTCCACCATCGTGATGGTGGTATTCTCGTCATTGGTCACCGCAACATGATCGCTGCCCGGCCCGAGAGCCATCCGTTCCACCGTGAAGTTGATGTTGACGCTTTTCACTTCGGTGCCGGTGTTCCAATCGTAGGCAATGATCTTGTTGCGGCGTTCCAGATCACGCCCGCTCTGGATGCCTCCTGCGGGAAGGGCCACCTCCTCCAGGGCGACGGCAAACACACTTGTTGCCCTGTTCGTCGACGCCGCATGGACAACGGCCCGCGAATTGTGCAGCTCCCCGCCGGCCAGCGTCATCGTCCGCACCGCCTTCAACGTCGCCGGATTCCATGTGCCGACATCACCCAACTGCATCACCGCCACGAGTTGCTGCCCGAGACGGTCGAACCCCAGGAAGAGCACATCCTCGAGCTTGTCGCGCGCGTCAATGGTGCCGGCGGGAACCAGCGCTTTCACATCATACAGTTCAATCCGCTCGGCATCCGTGGCCACAGCCAGAAATTGCCGGCCGGCATCGAGGGCACACCGGACCGGTTTCCCTTTCGTCCGGAATGCCGTCCCCGTCGCACCCTTCAGCAGATCGTACACCGTGACATTCCCGTCCTCATCCACGGCAAGATAACTTCGATCGCCCCCGAGGAATGCGAGAAACACCACCGCGGCTTCGGCCTTCGCCGAGGCAAGAGGGATCTTTTTGGCCAGATCCCAGCAGGAAACGCCGCCGGCATCGTCGCCGGCGAGCAGCATCGTTCCGCTCCCCGAGAAGGCCAGTGCCGTCACGTCTTCTTTCTCTTCCATCTGAAAGACCCCGGAGGCCGACAGGCGTATGTCCTGGGCATGGGAACAGACCGCAACAAACAGCAGAGTCGCCGCAACAATGACCATCACGCGCATGGAACGATCCTTCCGGGAAGAAGATGTGCACCGCCGAACCGCCACACCATCGACCTCGTCTATATCAGGAAGCGCAAACCAACGGCAAAGACCGGGAACCCGCCTTCCGGGTCCTTGTCCGGCTAGACCAGGAAGCTGAGCCCGAACGCGAAGAGCATGAAACCGCCTTGCGCATCCGTGTTCATATCAAACATATAGCTGCCCTGAATATCAAAGGCGGCCTTCTTGGCGAAAAAGTACTTTGCGCCGAGGTTGAACCCGAGGCTTCCGGGCTCTTCGCTCCACGGCTTGTTGAAGTCCTGTTTGAAATACTGGGCTCCGAGGTACGGAACAAGTTTGGCACCGCGGGTGAGGAACGAATACACGACAAAGGCGTAGGTCCCGAACGTCGTGTTTGTTTCAGTGACCTCTTCCTCCTTCCGTGTCGCGAAGTTGTACGTTGTGTAGCTGCTATGGCTGATCGTCAGATTCGGCCCGAGGCCGATCTGGAAATTGTCCGTAATATACGGTCCGATCTTGGCGGAAATATTCCCCGAACCGGAGGAATAGCCATCTATTCCCACCGTGCGGTAGTAACTCCCGAGAAACTGGAGTTCCAGATCGCCTTTCTGCTGCTGTCCGTATGCGGTGACGGTGGCCAGCGTGAAAATCAGGCAGATGATGAAGATATTCTGTGCTTTCATGGATGATCCTGGTTTTTGTTTGGATGAAGTCCTGAATCGCCACTCTCCCGATGGCCGGGAGGGTGTGCACCAATTGACCGAGTTACAGGAGAAAACTCAGGCCGAAAGCAAACAACAACATTCCCCCCTTCGTTTCTTCTTTGAGGCTGACCAGGTAGTTGACGCTGAAATCCGCCGCTGTTCTTTTCGCAAAGAAGAACTTCGCGCCCCCGTTTCCCCCCACCCACCCCGGGTCATCATTGTTGCTGAAATCCCGTTTGTAGTATGAGGCTCCCAGGTAGGGCACCACCTTGGCATCCTTCAACAGCAACGCGTAGACCACGAAGGCCGTCGTGCCGAATGTGGCGGTTGTCGAGGTCGTCGTAACTCCGCCGCTCGTCGTCGAGCCTGTCGAAACGGTTACCGTGGGGCCGACACCGACCTGTATGTTCGATGTGATAAACGGACCGAATTTCCCTGCAATGGTCCCCACAGTGCTGGTAACATCCCCCCCCACCAGCGTCGAAAATGAACCCTGAAGCTGCAGCTCGACATCCCCTTGTTCCTGTTGCCCCTGCGCGGAAGTGAAAGGACCCGCCACAAGCAGCAGCACCAGCATGATTCGTGTCGTCAACAAGTTCTCCTCCGCTCCTGTCAATCCGCTGTTTGCAAAAATGTACATCAATAGAAAACAACAAGCAAGCAGGGTACAACCACCCCCGTACATCCTGCGCAGGAGGCGGCGGGCCGCGTGGAGCTTTGTTGCTTGCGTTTTTTCGCCGCAAACCGTATGTTTGTGTCTGATGAGTACGTTAACCTCTCTCGCCGAACGCCTCAAGAAATCGAGGCCGGCAATGGTCCTTGCGGTGGTGATCCTCGGCACCGGGATCGGCGTCGGCCTGTCTCACCTGCCTCCATTCGACGTCCTCGAACTGAAGAGCCTCGATCTGCGCTTTCCAGCACGGATCCCACCCCGAATGGGCGGATACAAATGTGGTTATCGTTGCGGTTGACGAGAACAGCCTGAAGTTCTTCGAGTCCACCCGGGGGATCAAATGGGAGTGGCCGCGTGAGTTCTACGCCCTGATGCTGGATTTTCTGGAGGAGGCCCGCCCCCGCCTCATCGCGTTTGACTACGAGTTCTCCCAGCCGGACCGGGACCTCCTCGAGGTGGACGGCAGAGAATCTGATGCCCTGTTCGCGGAAGCAATGGCCCGCTCGCGAAATACGGTGCTGGGATTCCGGCTGGACAAACTGACCGAGGGTGACCGTCAGGGTCGGGCCGTCATACCCTCGCACATCCAGCCGGATGCACCACCACGGGAGAACCGTCTGTCGTTTGACGGTGTCACCGCGCCGCTTGATCAGTTCCAGGAAAGCGCCGCCCGCCTGGGCGTCACGAACTTCGACTCCGACCCGGACGGCATTGCCCGCCACATGCCGCTGGTGTATCAGTTCGGCCGGGCCCTGGTCCCGCAATTCGCCTTCGCCTGCTATATGCTCGCGCAGGGTCTCCCGCTCGGACAAATGGACTCGACGGCCCGTGCGCTCGCCGTCGACGACTCCGATCGCTTCCTGCTATACTGGTACGGCCGGGGCGGACCGGGAGGAGTCTTCCGGTACTACTCCGCACACGCGCTTATCGTCTCCGGCGTAAAACTGAAGGCGGGACTCACCCCCGATATTTCGCCGGACCTTTTCAGGGACAAATGCGTGATTGTCGGAGGAACCGCGGCCGGTCTGTGGGACTTCAAACCCACCCCCTTTTCGCATCTGGAGCCGTACCCGGGCGTTGAGGTGCAGGCAACGCTTTTGAGCAACCTTCTCAGCAAACATTTTCTTCACCGGCCCGGAGAGTGGCTGGTTCTGCTGAGCACATTGCTCCTCTCGAGTCTGGCAGCCTTCCTGTTTTTCAAGGTTCATCCGGTCGGCCTCGCAACCGCGCTCGTCGCCCTCAGCGCGCTCCTGTATGCGGCGCTCCTCTTCGTTGCCTTCACCTCCTGGCTTGTCTGGCTTCCGGTTGTCGCCCCCGGTCTGGGCATCGTGGCAACGTATGCCCTCGCGGCGGTTACCAGCTACGCGGTGGAAGGCCAGCAGAAACGGTTCCTGCGGCGCGCCTTTAACCGTTACTTCAGTCCGCACGTGGTGGCCGAAATCCTGGACCGGAGCGAAGAAGTGGAACTCGGCGGCAAGACCGTCGAAGCCACGGTGTTCTTTTCCGATATCAAGGATTTCACATCGATCGCTGAACGCAGCTCGCCGAAAGAACTGGTGAGCCTCCTGAACGCGTATTTTTCCGTCGCGACCGAAGTCATCCTGCAAAACGAAGCGATGCTGGACAAATACATCGGCGATGCGATCATGGCGATCTTCGGCGCGCCGATTGCCCGTCCCGATCACGCGAAAGTCGCCTGTCTCACCGCACTCAAGGTGCAAACGGCACTCGCGGCATACAACAGCAGGCCGGAACGCGAACCATCCACACCCGCCTTCGAGACCCGCATCGGCCTCAATTCGGGCAACATGATCATCGGCAACATCGGCAGCTCGAGCCGTCTGGACTACACCGCGATCGGCGATACCGTGAACCTCGCCTCGCGTCTGGAAGGCGTGAACAAGGTCTTCGGAACAAAGATCATCATCAGTGAGATGACATACGAGCAGGCGAAGGACTCGATCGAAGCCCGCCCGCTGGACTTTCTCCGGGTGAAGGGCAAAGCCATTCCGGTGCGCATCTACGAACTCGTGGGTCCGCGTGGCCAAGTATCCCCCCTCTCGTGGAGAAGACCCGCCTGTTCGACGAAGGCCTGCACCTCTATCGGAATCGGGAATTTTCGCAGGCCACCGCACTCTTCACGCAGATCCTCTCCTCGGATCCGCACGATATGCCCAGCTCCCTGTATATCAAACGTTGTGCCGACCTGGCCAGTCAACAGCTGCCCGACGACTGGGATGGTGTGTACACCATGACTTCTAAATAACAAGGAGAATCACGTTATGAAGACCACGCTCTTCTGGTTCGGCATCCTCGTTCCGCTCTGTCTCGCCACCGCCGCCGAGACGGTCTACACCAAACGCGCGAACAACTATGTACGCGAAGGCCCGGGAGCCTACTTCCAGCTCGTCGCCGTCGTTCCGGAGAACACCTCCGTGACCGTGCAGGAGCGGAAGGGCAGCTGGATGAATGTCCGCCTGTCCGACAAGAAGAAGGGCTGGATGTCCGAGAACAGCCTCACCGCGGCGTTGTCCGCCGGCGCCAGGTCGACGCCGCTGGAAAAGGTCTGGAGCTCACCGAAGGCATCCCGCGCCGGCGTCTCCGCCGCCATCCGGGGCTTTGCCGAAAAACGGGACGACACACCTCCGGGCAGTATCGACCCGGTGCTGAAGAACGCGACAAAGACGTTCACCGACGCCGGCCTGAGCGCATTCCGGAAGCCCGTTGAACAGAACAAGAAGAAGCTCGCCGGGGAGCTCGACATGGACGACCTGGACCTCGGACCCATGCTCTACGACGCAGGCATTGCCGAGCAGCAGGTCGGCCTCGGCATTGCCGCCAGGCTGGGAACCAAAGGTTTCGTGGCCAACAAGGGGTTGGTGGAATATGTGAACCTGATCTGCGCCACACTTGTTGCCAACTCACCGGCGTATGATTGGGATTTCACGGTGTTCGTCATCAACGACCCGACCATGAACGGGTTCGCATTGCCCGGGGGCTACGTATTCCTGACGCTGGGCGCCGTCCAGATGTGCAGCGATGAAGCCGAACTGGCGTCCATCATCGCCCACGAAATGGCGCACGTCATCCGGAGGCATGGCCTGCAGGAGATGACCAAGAGAACCGTCCAGGTGAAATCGGATGAGGCCTTTAACGACCTCGATGAAGAGGTCGGCCCGAAGAGTGAAGACGAAGCCGAACTGGACGAGATGATGCGCCAGATGTACGAAAGCGTCGTCTCTCCCCGGCTGTACGCGTACGAAGTGGAGGCGGACAGGGTGGCCACGGTGCTCCTGGCCGAAACCGGCTACGATCCGTTCGGCCTCGTGCGCACGGCCCAGAAGGCCGCACGGATCCCGAAGGAACGCCCGGGGCTCTTCGATCCCAACTACATGGCGCCGGACAACCTGAGCAATCGCTCAAAGGAGACGGAACAGTTTGTGAATGAGCATTTCCGCGGCAACAACAATGGCGCACGTCTGCGCGAGCGTTTCGCGAGCTCTACCTCAGGAATACGTTGATCGGTCAAGGCCTGCGGCATCACGCCGGACCGTTTTCGAGAACCTTATTGAGGCATCATGACCGCTATTGCCTGTGAAGAACTCTCAAAAGTTTACCGGAGCGGGATCTTCCGACGACGCGAGGTGCGGGCACTGCAGGATTTCACCCTCTCCGTCGAGCGGGGACAGATCTTCAGCCTGCTCGGACCGAACGGCGCGGGGAAGACCACCTTCATCAAAGTTCTGCTGTCGCTGACGCACGCGACGGCCGGAAGAGCCTCGCTGCTGGACACGCCGCTTCCCCATGTGCGCGTGCGGACCAGGGTGGGCTATCTCCCGGAAAACCACCGCTACCCCGGTTATCTGACGGGCGATCAGGTGCTGACATCCTTCGGCGCGCTGAGCGGTGTACCGCGGGCGATGATCAACTCGCGTATTGAGACCCTGCTGGACCTCGTCGGGATGAAAGAATGGCGTGCGGTCAAGGTGAAGAAGTACTCCAAGGGCATGCTCCAGCGCCTCGGTCTCGCCCAGGCACTGGTGAATGATCCCGACCTCCTGTTCCTGGATGAACCCACGGACGGCGTCGACCCCGTGGGCCGGAAAGAGATCCGCGACGTCCTGAAGAACCTGAAGTCGCAGGGGAAAACCATCTTCCTGAACTCCCACCTGCTTTCCGAGGTGGAGTTGATTTCCGACCGCGTGGCCATTCTGGACAAAGGGAGGCTGCTCAAGGTCGGCACGGTGGATGAGCTGACGGCCTCCGGCGAGGAGTACCGCATTGATATCGCAGGCACCATCCCCGAACCCTTCCTCGTGGAAGCCCAGGCACTCGTGATGAAGATCCGCGTCGAGGGGGGAACGCTGATTACGGAAGTCACCGAACCGGCCGCGCTCAACCGGCTGATCGATCTGTTGCGCAAACACGGCGTCATGATCACCGCCATCGCCCAGCACCGCAGCAGCCTGGAGGAATCCTTTATCACGCTCATCAAGCGCGAGGTGAACCCGTGAGAATCCCCGCGCTGATTTCCCTGACCCTTCGTGAACTGTTCGCCAAGGCCACGCTGATCATCCTCGCAGCTATCTCCACGCTGGTGCTGATCGGCGTGGCATTCGCCGTCTCCGTCAACACCACCCCCGACGGATCCTCGCTGGTCCTGTTCGGCCAGCCTGTTTCTCCGCCGCTGCCCGAGGCGGATCTGGGCAAAGCCATTGCACAGATGCAGGCAACGCTTGCCGGCGGACTGTTCACCGGCATCATTCTGTTCGGCATCTTTGCCACCGCCGGAGTGATTCCCGACGCCCTGGAAAAAGGAACGGTCGATCTCTACCTCTCCAAGCCCATCGCCCGATGGGAGCTGCTCCTCGGCAAGGCGCTGGGCGCCATAACGGGAATCTTCGCCAATGTCCTCTACTTCTTCGTCGGACTCTGGCTCGTGTTCGGACTCAAAGCAGGGGTGTGGGACCCCCGTATCCTGCTTGCCGCAGGAACGATGATATTCATATTCGCCTGTCTCTATTCTCTCGTGGTCTTTTTCGGCGTGCTCTCCCGGAATACCGCCGTGTCGATCATCGTTGTGTACCTTTACCTCTTCGTCATCGGCGCCATATTGCAGAACCGTGAAGCGACACTCTATCTCATTTCCTCCAATGATGTGTATCGCACGGTGATTGACGGTTTCTACTACCTCCTGCCCCAGATTTCGGGAATGCAGGAGAACGCCGCGAAACAGATACTGGGGGTGACGATGGACTGGAAGCCCTTCCTCCAGTCGTTCCTTTCCGCGCTGACGATTTTCCTCGGGAGCGCGGTCATTCTCCGGAATCGGGATTTTTGATGGAATGCTGATCGCGCGTACACCGCTGGCACGAATTGCTCTTCTCGCCTTCGCGCAGCTGTTCTGGACCGCGACTTTTGCAGAAGAGGAGAAAGCCGCCGTTCCTGCTCATCATGCCGTGCGGGAAGATGCCGGTTCGAGCGTACCGGCATTCCGCAGGGCAATAGCCCGGCTCTCGTCCCCGGAGTTTGAACAACGGAAGCGGAACCGGCGCCTGCTTCAGCAGCGGGGCTATGCGCTGATGCTGCAGGACGTGATCCGGCACGATGGCCTGAGCGCTCTGTTCTCCTACCTCAGGATGAGGGCACAACTCGATTTCCATCTCCCGCAGAACACCCTGATGGTATTCTTCCCCGTGGTCCAGCCCCCGGCACCCGGCCCCCACGTGCCCCCGGTGACGGGTGCGCCGAGTCCACCCATGGGCTTCCCCCTCGTGGAAGACCGCGCATTTCCTCCCGACCCATGGAAGTAACGGCTCCCCACGTCCGCCTGCTGCTTCAGGCGCGGCCCGGAGGGGAAGGCCGGGGCACCGGCAGCCGCGGCGTACGTTTCGCCGCCATCGGCGCGGGCAATATTCTTCTGTGCAGCTACTACGAACGTTTCCTGCAGAACGAAGCATCGACGGGTGCGCTGCTCACGCTCCTCTTTCTTGAATCGGTACTCCTTGCCGTCTGGGTCGTGCGGCATTTTCTCTCCGCGATTGCACCGGTTCTGTACCGGGCTTCACTTTTCGGAACACACCCCTCATCGCGCTTCTGGTTTGCTTTTCTCGGAACGGCATCACACCCTCTGTTGCTCACCTTCTGGGGGACAACGGTCCTTGCCATCGCGGTACTCTGCGCATCTTCGCCGGAAGGTGTCCTGCTCGTAATGTGCATCACCCTGGCCCTTGGACTGAATGTGGTGGCGGTGCTCCTCACGGTTCTGCTTCTCACGAACCGCAGCCAGGATGCCGTCGGTCTGCTTCTCCTGACCGGTGGCGGCCTCCTGGTCGTGGCCGCCCTTGCCTCCCTCGTTACCTGGTCTTCCGGCATCATCGCCACCGTGCTTCCTCTCGCGTGGAGCGCGGAAGGACTGAGAGCGGTGCAACGGGGTGATCTCTGGAGGGCGGCACAATCGCTGGCGTTGTTGACCCTCTTCCCCGCGGCGGCCGTTCTGTTCGGGAGGCGATATGGTTGAATGGACCGTGGGTCCCGCAGCAGCCGTTCTGGTCGGGAGGCGATATGGTTGAATGGACGGTGGTCCGGACGGAGCTCCGGTATTTCTTCAGGGACCCGCGCACGGCCAAGTGGGTGCCGCTCACACTCGTTGCCGCCGTCCTGGGACTCTGGCCATACATCGGCTCCGTGTACGTCGCCGTCGCCGCGGTGACATTCATCGGACTGGAACCCCAGTATGTGAACTACCTTCACCGCTGGCCGGGCCACTTTGCGGGCCACGCGCTCATGCCCGTCTCCTGGACAGGGATCATCCGGGGGAAAAACCTCGCCGCCATTCTTGAAACGGTCCTGGTCTTCAGCCTCGCGTCGGTTCTCACTCTCTGGGTGACACCGGATCGACCTGCGTGGACCGAGAGCGCACGTGCGGCCCTCTATCTGGTCATGACGGTCCCCCTCCTTTTGATCACGGGGAACGCACTGGCCGGACGCGAAGGCCGCACCGGCACGGGAGTTGAATTCGGTGATGCCGCCGCGGCACTCGAGATGTTTCTGGCCGCCCTGGTCTGTTCACTCCCGTTCGTCATCCTCGTCTACGCCCTTGACATGACGGGGGCCGCACTGCTTTTCGCATTGCTCTCGATCTTCCTGTGGATGCGTGTTTCCGTCCCGCATACAGCGCGCTTCGTTCAACAGCATACGCCGGAAATATGCCAGACTCCCTGAACATCCTCGAACTCGAGAACCTGGAAAAAACCTTTGACAACGGCCACCGGGCGCTCGTCGGGCTGTCGCTGGCCGTCCCCGCCGGTTCGATCTTCGGGTTCATCGGACTCAATGGGGCCGGCAAGACCACCACCATCCGGATCATCGCAGGGCTTACCGCTGTTGATTCGGGAAGTGTGAGGATCGGCGGCCGGTCTCTTGCGGGGGGTGACCGGGACTATCTGGCGCGGGTGGGGTTTGTGCTGGACGAACCGCTGTATTTCGACTGGATGTCGGCGCGCGAATACCTCGCCTGGGTCGGGCGGATGTACGGACTGCGGGATTCCGAAAGCGACCAACGGACCGCGGAGTTGCTCGACTTCTTCGATCTTCCCCCGGCCGACTCCCAGCCCATCCGGCAGTTTTCCACGGGGATGAAGAAGAAGGTTTCGCTTGCCGCGGCGATCATACACAAACCGGACCTGATCATTCTCGACGAACCGCTCGAAGGAATCGATGCGCTGGCGGCGAATGCCATCAAGGAAACGCTCACCCTGATGGCTTCACGCGGTTCGAGTGTCTTTATTACGTCACACGTGCTCGACACCGTGGAACGATTCTGTTCAGAAGTCGCGATCCTGCACCAGGGTCGCCTTGTGCTCCAGTGTCCGACCGGCGAAATCCGGCAGCGTGCAGGAACGGTTCTCAACCGCGAGAACGGCGGTTCCCTCGAAGAGCTGTTTGTCGGGCTCGTTGCGGGTTCGAAGAAGCGGAAACCCCTTTCTTATGTCTGATTTCTTATCACCCCTGCGATTCGTGATACAGCCGCGCCTGGTGGCCGCACAGCTCGCCGCCGCTCCGCACTGGGGAACGGCGTTTCTCCTCCTTGCGGGGTTGACTCTGCTGGTCCAGGCACTGTCCTCTCATGCACTCACGTCGGCCACCATCGCACATCTGCCGGCATCGGCGACTCCCGAGGACCAGCGGCGGATCGCTGATTTCCTTGCAGAAGAACTGCCGTATCGCCTCGCTGTTCTCCCGTTCAGGCTTCTGGCCGGCTGGTGGGCCACAGGGTGGCTCATGTACGCCTGTCTGTCGCTTGTCGGCACCTCAAAGCCGGTACAGATCGCGCACTGTTTCGCCCTCGAGGTGCATGCCGAAGCGGTCTGGGTAATCGCCGGGGCCGCAACGTTGTTGCAGCGCCTCGTCTTCCCGGCGTGGAGCACAGTCGCGGACCTGGCACCGCCGCTGAATGCCGCACAGTTCGCGGGGCCGGGGCTCGATGAGCGGCTGCACCTTTTGCTTACCTCGATGAATTTCTTTGCCTTATGGTATGTCGTTGCCATGGGAGCCGGGATCTCTGTTCTCTCCGGTGTTCGCAGGCGCAAAGCCTTCCTCGTTGCCGCGGCCGTGTGGGCAGCATCCACGGGGTTTTCCACCACGGTATTGTACCTCCTCCGGAGTGCTTTTTCGCTGAAATTCCCTGCAACATGACTGGTGGTGGGCAAACCCGTCGCCTGCAGAACGGCCGGGGCAAAGTTCAACGAGGGCCCGGCATCATCAGAATGAAACAGTTTCTTGACTTCAGAACAATCCCGGGACTACCAGATACACGAGGACAAGGCCCGCGATTCCCACAACGGTTCCGTAAATCAGGAGCGGCAGGAGATTCCTCCTGATGAGGAGGCCTTCGACGCCGCTGAGTCCAACGGTGGCGCTTGCGGCGATGATCTTGAACACGCATACCAGTACCCCGAATGCCCCACCCGCATTCTGCTGGCTCAGGATAATGATGTGCGAGATGCCAAGCTGTTCTGCCACAGAGTATTGGAAGAGTCCGAAGAGCATGTTCGACACGGTGTTTGAACCGGCAATGAACGCCCCGAATGCGCCCACATACGGGGCAACAACCGGCCATGCACCCTGGACGAGCTGTGCCATGAAATGCGCTATGACAATCGGCATGCTCTCCCATCCCAGGGGGGAATGACCCGCCTGCATTGCCTCAACCATCGGCACCGTGAACAGAAGCGCAATAACAGGACTCTTGATCTTCGTGAGGGCTTCTTTCCAGGCGTTCTTTGCCTGGTGGCGATTCAATCTGAAGAAGGGAATCGCCAGAAGGGCAACAGCAATGAAGGGGAAGACACCCGGGTTGTACAGCGGCTCAAGCCTGGTCTTTACGTCCGTTCCCAGAAGGTCGTTCATGGCCACGGGAGCCCCTTTGAGAAGCGCCTTGAACGGCAGACGCATCGATCCGTGTTGCCACGAGGAGCAGTCCGACAACAACATACGGCAGCCATGCGCGCCACAGGGGGACCGTTCCGTCTGCATCCGAATCGTTCATGGTGATGGTGCCGATCCACGACTTATCCCATTGAGTCTTTTCGGGAAACTCCCACGTCTCTTTCGGCACGAGGAACCCTGCCTTCGTTGCAGGGAGAACGATGAACAACCCGATGAGACCGCCGAACAGAGAGGGAAACTCCGGCCCCAGCAGCCAGGCCGTAAGGAGATATGGAACAACGAAGCTCACGCCCGCAAAGATAGCGTACGGCCAGATGTGCAGACCTTCCCTGTACGTCCGGCTGGCGCCGAAGTACCTGGTCATCATCGACACGGCGATCAGAGGGATGAACACCGCCACCACGGAGTGCATAATCGCGGTCCACAGTCCGATCTGGTAGATGAATTGCGGCATACTCATGCCGTGTTGCGCGATCGCGGCCTGGATATCGGCGGTATTCAGGGCTGTACCGAAACCGAGAATGGTGGGGACACCGACAGGACCGAATGAAACCGGAGTCGTATTGGCGATCAACGACACCATCACCGCGGCAAGCGCCGGGAATCCCAACGTCACCAGTAACGGCGACAATAATGCCGCGGAAGTGCCGAACCCGGCGGCCCCCTCGATGAATGCACCAAACAACCAGGAGATGAGCACGACCTGCACGCGCCGGTCTTCGGAAATCCTCCGAAAGCCCCTGTGGATTGCCGACAGGGCACCGCATTCGCGCAGTGTGAACAACAGCACCAAAGCCCCGAAAATGATGGTCAGGATTTCCAGCGCAGAGTTGATCCCCTTGACGGTTGCCGCTATCAGAAAGTTCGTGGGAGTGCGCCAGACGAATGCGGCAAGGAGAACGGCAATCAGCCAGGCCACAGGCATGGCTTTTGTCGCAGGCCAGCGCCTCCCCACCATCAGATAGAGAATCGCCAGAACGGGAAGGGAGGCAATGAATGCAATGACTCCGAGAGGCATACAGGCTCCTTTCAGCGTCCATCGGGGTGTCAACGCGACTCCATCGATCACTATTCTTCGACACAACCGCGACAATCTCCGGAATCGGGAAAATCATCGGCCTGGTATTCGAGCTGGGATTCCGGGGATCGATTGAACGTTGCGTTCGCTCAAGATAACAATTCCGCTAATAAATTCTTGGATCATCTTTCAGGCGGCATTCCTTGCTGATCCGCGCAGCTCGCGGGGCCGGGGCTGGATGAGCGGCTGTACCTTTTGCTTACCTCGACAAATTTCTTTACATTATGCTATGTTGTAGCAATTGGAGCCGGGATCTCTGTTCTCATTGGCGCTCGCAGGCGCAAGGCCTTCCTCGTTGCCGCGGCCGTGTGGGCCGCATCCACGGGATTTTCCGCCACGGTAGTGTACCTCCTTTGGAATGCCTTCTTGCTTTCTGGGTAAGATGGAGCGCACAACATCGCGGGAGCGCACCAGAAACCGGCACGGAATCGTCGATTGAAAAAAGGATTGATGTATGGCAGAGAAACTCCGTTTTGAAGATCTGGAATCCCCCATCGTGCGCAAGCGCAAAGGGGACGACCGCTTTCATTCCGTGGGCGTCATCGGTCTGGGGGTGATGGGCCAGGGAATTGCAGAAACCATCGCCGGAGCCGGCATCGAGGTCATCGGCGTGGAAAAGAACGAACAGACCCTCAAGGAGGGCCTCGAGGGTCTGAGCCGCGCGATGGACCTGGAGATCAAACGATGGGGCAAGACCGCATCCGAAAAACGGGCCGTGATGTCCCGGGTCAAAGGGTCAATCAACATCGCCGACCTGAAGAAATGCGACATTATCGTTGAGTCGGTGGACGAAAAATTTGAACTGAAGAAGCAGATTATCGACGCCGTCTATGCGGTCTGCAAGGAAGAATCCGTGTTTATCTCCAACACCGCCACGCTGAGTCTGAGCAAGCTCGCGGAATCGGTCAAACGGCCCGACCGGATCATCGGGATGCACTTCCTGAATCCCGTTCCGGTCGTCCCGCTCGTGGAGATCGTCCGGGCAATGAAGACCTCCAATGAGACCTTCCAGCTCGTGAAGGCATTTGCCGTGCGGATCGGCAAAACCCCCGTGGAGGTTTTCGAGTACCCCGGTTTTGTCACCACCCGGGTGATTCTCCCGATGTTGAATGAGGCCATGCACGCCCTCATGGAAGGGATCGCCACGGCTGAGGACATCGACACGGCCATCAGCCTGGGGTACGGCATGCAGAACGGCCCGCTGGAAATGGCCGACGCGATGGGGCTGGACGAAGTGCTGATGTGGATGGAGACCCTCTTCCACGACCTCGGCGAACCGCGGTACCGCCCCTGCCCGCTGCTCCGGCGGATGGTGCGCGAGGGAAAGCTGGGCAAGAAAACGGGAGAAGGGTTCTTCAAATACAACGACGACGGAAAGCGGCTATGAATATCCTGGTCCTGAACTGCGGAAGCTCATCGGTAAAATATCAACTCATCGACGGCGACGCCCGGAAGAACCTTGCCGGGGGCGTGGTGGAGCGGATCGGGATGAGCGGCGCCACGCTCACCAACATCCGGCACGACGGCGACGAGATCAAAATCGCGGGTGAAATCGTCGACCATACCATCGCCATTGAATACATCCTGGCGATTCTCCTGAGCCGGAACCACGGCGTCATCAACGACAAGTCGGATATCCACGCCATCGGCCACCGTGTCGTGCACGGCGGGGAAACCTTCTCGGGATCCGTCCTGATCACCGACGAAGTGATCAAGTCCCTCCGCGACAATATCGAACTCGCACCGCTGCACAACCCGCACAACCTCCGGGGTATCGCGGCTTGCGAAGCCAACCTCCCCGGCACACCGCAGGTGGGGGTCTTTGATACCGCCTTCCACCAGAAAATGCCGAAGAAAGCGTTTCTTTACGGGATCCCGTATTCGCTGTACACGCAGTACAAGATCCGGCGGTACGGCTTTCACGGCACTTCCCACCGGTACGTCGCGGATCGCGCGGCCGCCACGCTCAAGCGCGATCTTTCCACGCTCAAGCTGATCACCTGCCATCTCGGCAACGGCTGCAGCATGGCGGCGGTGGACCGGGGCATCTCCGTGGACACCTCGATGGGCTTCACGCCGCTCGAAGGGCTGCTCATGGGAACCCGCTCCGGCGACATGGACACGTCGGTGATCCTGTATATCATGGGGAAGGAAGGACTCACGCTCAATGAGGCCGGTACGCTTCTGAACAAACACAGCGGACTGCAGGGCATCTCGGGCGTCAGCAGCGACATGCGGGAAGTGATTGCGGAGATGAAGAACGGGGACAAGAAAGCGACCAATGCATTCGACGTCTTCGCCTACCGGGTGAAGAAATACATCGGCGCCTACGCCGCAGCAATGGGCGGCGTGGATGCGGTCGTGTTCACCGGCGGCATCGGAGAGAACAGCGCCGACGTGCGGAAGGCCGCGTGCGAAGGACTCGAGTTCCTCGGCATCGACATTGATGACGAAAAGAACACGACGAAGGAGAAGGAAAAGAACATCTCCCGCGAAGGATCACGGACCGCTGTTCTCGTCACCCCCACAAACGAAGAACTGGTCATCGCACTGGATACGATGGAAATCGTGAGTGCATTGAAAACTCCGGCGGCGTAAGCAGGAGGGACGCGGGGATCGGCAAGACGACAGGAAGCACTCAGGAGTCACCCGACGATCTGGAGCCCGGCAGGCGGAGGGAACCACTCGGAAGGCACCGGACCATCTCCGCCCCGCGGCAGGCAGAGGTAACTCTGCGCCGTGAGCAAGCGGAAGGCAACAACTCCCTGCAGCGGTCCCTCACTCAAGAGCATCCCTCAAACTCACGAGAGCCTTCCCCCCCGTCTGCTCCACCAGCCGGTCTTTCAGCTCCCCGGCCGCGGACTGCCGGATTTCCACCCGCATGCGCACATGCTCTTCGTACGCGGTTTCGACAATCCGCGCCTGGGTCCGTGAGATGCAATGCATGACCGCACTGGTCACTTCGTGCGGGAAGATCACATCAAGCTCCGACATGACAAACCGTGTCTCCCGCCCGGCGTTCCGGAGCGCCTCGCCGGCCGCCTCGCCGTAGGCGCGCGCCAGCCCCCCGACCCCCAGTTTTGTCCCGCCGAAATACCTCGTCACCACCACCACGACATCTGTCAACCCCTCCCGGTCAATGGCCGTCAGAATTGGCCGTCCCCCGGTCCCCGCCGGCTCACCATCGTCGTGCATACGGTACGCCTCCCGGCCGGTGCCGAGCCGGTAGGCATAGCAATGGTGCGTTGCATCAAAGTACTCCTTCCGCACAGATTCCAGCACGCGTTCAATCTCTTCGCGCCTGGCTCCGGGAACGGCCAGAGCGATAAAACGGGAGCCCTGAACCTTCACCTCCGCCGTCCCCCGGCGAAGTATGGTTGTGTACGTGTCTTCCATCGACATAATATACTCCTTTGTGGCAAATACTGTTATAGCTAATTCTTCAAAGTTCTTGCAGTTTCCCCCCACCTTACTTATCTTCATCCCACTCATGAGGATCCAATGAAAATCGGGATTGTTTGCTATCCCACGTACGGAGGAAGCGGCGTCATTGCGACGGAGCTCGGGAAGGCCCTGGCCGAACGGGGACATATGATCCACTTCATCAGCTATGCGATGCCGATGAGGCTGGATGGGTTTCTCGGGAATGTCTTCTATCACGAAGTGGAAATGGCCAGCTATCCCGTGTTCGAGTTTCCTCTGTATACACCGGCACTGGCCAGCAAGATTGTGGAAGTGGCCCAGTTCGAGAAACTGGACATTGTCCATGCCCACTATGCCATCCCGCATGCAACCAGCGCCTACCTCGCGCGCCAGATTCTCGGGGGGCAGCTGAAGGTCATTACCACGCTGCACGGGACGGACATCACGCTTGTCGGGCTCGAACCGAGCTTTCTCTCGGTGATGAAATTCAGCATCGAGCAGAGCGACGGGGTAACGGCCGTCTCCCGCTTCCTGAGCGAGAAAACGCTCACGAATTACGGCATACATAAAGAAATCCGGGTCATACCGAATTTCGTGGATACCGACCGGTACCGCCGCATTGAATGCACCCGCGTACGCGAACGGTTTGCGGAGGCGGGCGAGAAGATCCTCGTCCACACCTCGAATTTCCGGCTGGTAAAGCGCGTGCCGGATGTCATACGGGTGTTTGATGAGGTCCGGAAAAAATTGCCGGCGAAACTCCTGCTCGTCGGCGACGGCCCGGAACGATCATCATGCGAACTGCTTGTCCGCGAGCTGGACCTGCAGGAACATGTCCGGTTCCTGGGCAAGCAAACGGAGCTTGTCCCCATACTGTCATCTTCGGACCTGATGCTCATGCCCAGCCAGTCGGAGAGTTTTGGACTGGCGGGACTGGAGGCGATGGCCTGCGGCGTGCCGCTGATCTCATCAAGCGTGGGAGGATTACCGGAAATGCAGGTGCACGGTCAGACGGGGTACATCGCCGAAATTGGCGACATCCAGCGCATGGCCCGCTATGCGGTGGAGCTGCTCACCAATGACACGAAGATGACCCTGTTCCGCGATGCCTGCCGCAAACGGGCCGTGGAGCATTTCGATGTGAAACGTATTGTCACGGAATACGAATCCTACTATACAGAGTGTCTGCAGCGGTCATAATAACGTTGAAGGGTTGAAACCATGATGGATGTTGTGCGGTGGAACAAGCCACGAAAACCGACTCTTGAAGAACTGAAGAGGCTGCTCGAGGCGGAAGGGCTGGAGGTTGAACTCTATTCGGACCTTCCCGGAACGAAATACGGAAGGCACAAGCATCCTTTCGACGACTTCGTCGTGATCGTGTCCGGAAAAATGAAGATTATCACCGATTCCCACGAATGGCTGATGAAACCCGGAGACCGCCTGGACCTCCCGAAGAACACTTCCCACTCCGCGGAGATCATTGGCAAGGAAGAAGTGCGGTATCTGTCTGCGGCAAAATAAGCGGTACGGGCGGCAGCGAACCGGGTGCAAGCGCGGCAGCGCGCCGGACGGCACTAACCACCGATCATTCGTTTCCTCCCCCAGAGCCGGTCAATCAGCGCAATCGCCGGCACCATAAGCAGGAGCATCAGGGAGATGCCAATCGCCCCGTGGCCGAAGACCTGGGGGGCCGCGTGTGTCAACCAGCCGGAAAAACCCGCCAGCCCCTGATCCAGAGCCGACTTCACTGTCTGCATCACCCTTCCCGCCACATCCTGCTGCACCCCCTCACTCCCCCGCGCCGGACTTGTCGCCGAGACGTACACCACCAGAAGGATGGAAAGAACAAGCACCACCCCGAAGGCGGAGCCTGCGTGTTCCAGAATCCGGAAAGCCAGCGGTGCGCGCGGAACGATATGGAGTTGCGTGAGAACGTCCTGCGTGAAGCGTGATCGGGTTTTTTGGAGAGGAACCCGGCGAAGCGCCCGGTTGAAACGTTGAATCTTCTGCGCGGCGGATTCACACGACGGGCAGGCAGCTCATATGGACCTGCGCAGCAATGGCCTGCTCTTCAGGCAACTCCCCGTCCGCCAGCAGCTGCAGGACATCTCGGAGTCAGATGATCGTTCATGCAGCCCTCACCGTATCGTTATACCGCCTCGCTACCCGTTCGCGCAACAGCACCCTGCCGCGAGAAAGATGTGTCTTCACCGTCCCGAGGGGCTCTCCCAGAATCAGGGCGATTTCCTCGTACCGCTGCTCTTGAACGTAGAAAAGCGTCAGCACCGCGCGGAATCGTTCCGGGAGACGCTCCATTTCTTCCGCCAAGATCGTCTGCATCTCCTCCTCTTCCAGTCGGTCCAGAATACTCATCGTGCCGGTGTCAGGCAACGCGGACGCGCCGTCACCCTGCATTTCCCCGTCGAGTGAGACCGGCGCTTCCCTCCGGCGGCTGAGACGGGTCATACAACTGTTATAGACAATCCGGTAGAACCATGTGCCAAAACGGGCATCGCCGCGAAAGCCCGGAAGGGCGTAGAAGGCCTTCAGGAAGGCATCCTGGAGTACTTCTTCGCCCTCTTCGTTGCTGCCCAGAAGCCGGCAGGCAAGTGTCAGCGCCCGGTCTTTATACCGGTCCACCAGCACGCCGAACTGCCGCTTGTCTCCGGCCAGGATGCGGGCTACGATATCGGTGTCGTGTTCCATGGAACACCCTTTTGACGCCCTTCATGCCCGAATTGTTTCACCGTGCCTCCCCTCGGGCAACAATTCTTCCTTGCCGTATCGCCATTCGCCATGCACAGGTGAAACAATTCCGGACGCGCTGATGTCTAAATTATCACCAGGGGTCCACTGGCTTGATGCCCGGACCCCACACATTCTCCAATCAGGAGCACTCATGGAAGCCGAACCCGTTATCGTCAGCACCGTTTTCTTCATGACCGTTGTGGTCATATGGGGAAGCATCATTCTCACGAGGCACAAGGAACGTATGACCATGATCGAAAAAGGGCTCAAGTCGGAAGATATCAAGGCGCTCTATGAGCGCGGAGGGCGCCGGACGAACTCCCTCACATCCCTCATGTGGGGCATGGTGTTCGTCGGGATCGGTCTCGCGGCAGTCATCGGCAACTGGCTGAACAATGTCTATAACGTGGGCGATGGTGTCATTCCTGCGCTGATGGCTCTGTTCGGGGGTGTGGGACTGATTGCGTTCTACCTGGTGGCCTCGAAGAAAGAGCGGGCCTAGGCCGATCGCCGGAACACCGGCCGGCAAGAGGCCCCGCAGTCGGAGTGCAGCTATAGCGAAGGGGCGGCGACAGCGCGGAGCGCAGTCACAGAAGTCTGTTTGTCTGCGTTGCGCGCACTAGCGCCCCGCCTTCACTTCCTCAATCAGCTTCAGGTTCCGCAGACTCCCCTCTCCACCGGTTTCCGGTTCGCGACCCTCCTCGATGCACCCGGCAAAATAGTCGAGCTCCTTCACGTAGGGATTCTCCGCCGGGAACCGTTCTTCGATGCGTTTGTCGTGCTGGAGGACGTGAAGAAACAGCACATTCTCCATGATCCGCCCGGAAAGCGATCCGGGCACCGTCACCGAGCCAAGTTCGCCGCACACCGTATAGTAGTTTGCATCGCAGGTGTATCCGCACGTGATGGCCACGCACGCCGGGCCTGCCTGCCAGGTCATGTGTGTGAACATGTCCACACCGTCCGGCGTTTCTCGCTGCACATCAGCATGGACGAGCACCGGATCGGGCAGACCCAGGAAGTGGAGAAAATCCAGCCCGTAGATGCCGAGGTCATTCAACGCCCCGCCGCCTGCCGCTTTTTCCAGCCGGAAGGGGCTGCGCACAAGTTTTCGTATGTTGAAACACCAGCTGAAGTCGATGTAGCGAATCGTTCCCAGCGTTCCTTCCGTCACCAGCCGCCGCACACGGTGATGCAGTGTTTTGAACCGGTACATGAACCCTTCCATGAGGAGCACACGGGAGGCACGGCAGGCGCTGATCATCTGCTCGATTTCCGCAGAGGAGACCGCGGCGGGTTTTTCAACAAGCACATGCTTGCCCGCCTCCGCAGCTCTTATCGTATAGAGATGGTGCAGATGCTGGGGCAGCGGAATATACACAGCATCGATTCCGGGGTCGGCCAGCAGTTCTTCGTACGTACCGTATGACCGGGGGATGTGATAATGACGGGCGAATTCCTGTGCGCGCCCGGCATCACGGCTGGCGACGGCAACGATGGCCGCCCGGGACAGAGGCGCTCCGAAAAACAGGCGGGCGATGGAAGCGGTGCCCAGAATCCCGATGCGGATCACGGTGTGTGCTTCTTCGCCGGCGGCGGGACGGACGGTGGCTGGTCGGACGGCGCCGCGCCGGATCCCCCCTGGCTCTTTTGCGCTTTGCGTGCCACCCGTTCCTGCCGCGCAAGAACCAGCCTCATCGTGATGCGGATCATGTACAACGTGACGGCAACGGCAAAGAGCGGATAGAACCAGGAGCGCGGAACCCATTGCATCAGAATCACCACGACCATGAGTAGCATCAACGCGATGCTCACATAACCGTAGGTGTTAACGGCCTTTGGGGTCAGTTTCATGTTCGATCTCGTGGGCTAGAAGATCATAGAGGTCATGCGTTGTCGGCGCGGCAAGGAGCCGCTCCGTAACGCCTGGGCTGTTTAACGACTTCGCAAGCAATGAGAGGATGCGAAGATACGCATCGTCATCCTGTGACGCGGCAATCATGAAGACCATACGGACAGGCTGATTGTCCAGCGTTTCGTACGGAATCGGCTCCGAGAGACGGGCAACGAGAATCACCATCCGGCCCGCCGAGCCGGACCGGGAGTGCGGGATCGCCACCCCGTTGGCCAGACCGGTCGAGCCCGCTTCCTCACGCTCCCAGAGGTCGCGCTCGAATGCGGCCTTGTCAGCGACAAACCCGGCGCGCTCCGCGCGATCGGCCATTTTCTTGAAGAGCTCCTCTTTCGTCTCGGCCTTGACATCCAGCATGATCAGGTCCTGGTGCAAAAAGGAACCCAGGAGCAATCGCTCTCTTTCGCCGGTGACATGCGCGACGGCATCACGGATGGCGCGACGGAGATCGCCGGCAAAGTGGCCCACACCGATCTTCTGGCTGACGCCGAGCCTGTGCAGCACGGCACGAACCTCCTTCCGCATGCCGGCAATAATCAGTTTCTTCCTGTCCCTGTTCAGCCGGTCCACAATATCCTCCAGCGCGAGCGCGCCGGTCGTATCGATGACCGGAACGTTCTCCATGTTGAGGATAATCACGCGGAAATTGGACTGCTGCTCGATATCCCGGACAAAGTTCTTTGCGGCCCCGAAAAAGAGCGGCCCTTCGATATCGTACGCGACGATCCTGTGTTTGCGCAGCGATTCCGCATCCTCCGGGGAAATCTTCCCCGGACGCCCGGCAGTGAGCATGTTGGTGACCCCGAGCTCGCTCATCCTGTAGACAAACAGAAACCCGGCGAGCGCGAAACCGGCAAGCACGGCGGTGATCAAATCGGATACCACGGTAATGATCATGGTGGTCATCATCACCAGAGCATCCGGGAGCGGGGTTTTCGGAAGCAGCTTGAGCGGTTCCCATTCGAACATGCCGATGGCGGTCATGGTGAGAACCCCGGCCAGCACCACGAGCGGTACCGTACCCACGAGCGGAGCCAGGACCATCATGACCGCGACCAGCACCAGGGCGTGAATCATGCCGGCAAGACGCGTGGTGCCGCCCGCACGGATATTCACGTTGGTGCGCACAATGGCGCCTGTCCCCGCGATGCCACCGAACACACCGGCGACAAAATTGCCTATCCCCTGGCCAACCAGCTCACGATCGCTGTTGTGCCGGTCGCCGGTGAGACTGTCGGCAACCACGGAGGCGAGCAGGGTCTCGAGCGCCCCGAGGAGCGATATGGTGAGTCCGGCGGGCAGCAACCGCGACCACGTCGCCCAGTCGACCCGGGGCAAAGAAGGCACAGCAAAAGAACGCGGAATTTCGCCGATCAGCGAGAGCGTATCCGCCGTGACAATGGTCCATGACGCCGGATTAATCGCGAGACGAGCCCATTCCCAGTCCGCGAACAGGAACGCTCCCGCGCCGGTCCCTACGAGAAGCCCCAGAAGCGCCCGCGGAATGTTCTTGTGTATGTAGGGCGTGATGACGATCGTCGCAATGGTCAGCGCCGCGACAACCGGGGCGGCGGCCAGCAGACGGAAGCTGCTGCCAGAAAATCAGCATCGCAATGCCGTTGGTAAACCCGACGATAACCGGATACGGAACGAAGGAAATGAACCGGCCGACTTTGAGAAACCCGTAGCCGATCTGCAGAAGTCCGGCAATAAGACAGGCCCCCAGGAGCGCGTCCGGCCCGCCGTACTGCTTGTACACCATGGTGAGAATCACCGTCATCCCGCCCGTCGGACCGGTGATCTGGCGGGGGGTGCCCCCGAAGAAGGAGGCAAGAAACCCGGTGAAGACCGCGCCGTAGAGGCCCGCCACCGCCCCGCGCGGATCCCCGCCATACGCCAGGATGCCAAACCCGAGCGCGAGCGGCAGCGCAACCACCGCGGAGGTGATCCCGCCGGCTATGTCTCCTTTGAGATGGCCGAAATCAAATTTGAGGAGATCGTGAAACTTGAAATTGCCTGTATACTCTGAAAGGGAAAATGCCATGCTCAGTGCAATGCCTCATCGATGACCCCACCCCCGACAACATCATCTCCCTCGTACAGAACGACCGACTGACCCGGCGTCACGGCTCGGCGGGGCCCGTCAAAGCGTACCTCCAACCGGCCATCCCCGAGCAGCACCGCAGTCGCCTCCCCTCCGGGATCCTTGTACCGGATCCTCGCCATGATGCGGCGCGGGATGAGACAGTCCGTGTACTTGATCATGTTCACCTGCGATGCCCGCAGGCCCCCCATTTGCAGATTCTCTTCATATCCCACCGTAATGCGGTTTGCGGCCCGGTCGATGCCCGTCACGTATACCGGACGGCTCCGCGCCAGCCCGAGCCCCTTCCGTTGACCGATGGTGTAAAACGGATATCCGCGGTGTTTCCCCACCACCTCCCCATCCATCACCATATCCCCGCCGTCAACGGCCTCCTGCAATCCGGGAAGACGTTCCTTCAGGAACCGCTCGTAGTTGTTGTCAGGGATGAAGCAGATCTCGAAACTCTCTCCCTTGCCCGCCACAGGAAGGTCGAATCGGGCAGCGGCGGCGCGTGCTTCAGGTTTGGTCATTTCCGCAAGGGGAAACAGTGTTCGCGCCAGGGAGTCCTGCGTCAACCCCCACAGCGCATAACTCTGGTCCTTGCTGTCATCTTTTCCGCGGGAAAGAATCCAACCGCCCCGATTCCGGGCGTATCCGCGCATAATGGCCTGTCGCTATCTTTCCGGCACCGAGGGCACTGCTCTTCCGGATCAGCTCTTCCCACTTGATCTTCCGGTTACAGACCACGCAGGGATTGGGAGTCCGGCCATCCAGGTATTCCTGGACAAAATTATCGATGACTTCAACGCCGAACTTCTCGCTGAAATCCAGCACGTAGTGCGGAATACCCAGCCGGCCGGCGACGGCACGCGCGTCGTTGATGCCATCCAGCGAACAGCAGCTGCTCTCGTTCCCGGCGTTCCCACCGACGTCTTCGTACCTGTAGGTCTTCAGGGTGATCCCGATGACCTCATACCCCTGCTCCACGAGCAATGCCGCCGCCACGGAGGAATCCACACCGCCGCTCATCGCCACCACCACCCGCTCCTTCACGACCGCCTCACTTTCCAGTTGACCTCCGATCCATCATATAACGTACAAAAAACCGGAGAGGTTCACAATCCCCTGGTTCGTACGCGAGGCTCAGCACATGTGGCACGGTGGCACATGTGGCACGGTGGCACGGTGCCTACTGCTTAACCTACTCCGCACCAATCTGAAAATCAACCTGCAGAGCGAAGGCCAGATCCGCCCCCCCATATCGCGCTCCATGCATCATCTCTGTTGCACTGTACTTTGCCGAAATCCGGAACCGGCGGGCAGAAACGTATTTGACCAGAATCATCCATCGACGCCCGTGCCCGTAGAGCGGGGGCATGCTATAGACACCCTCCAGATCCGGTTCGTATTCATACAACCGTGAGTCGTATCCGTCACTGTTGAAAAAGGCAACCCTCCCGGCAAGGGAGAGGGCCGGAGAAAGGGACACTCGTGCCTCCTCCGAGATGAGTATCCCCCGTTCGTCCAGTCCCGCTGTCTGATTCCTGACGCGTGAAAATTCGCACCGGCTCCGTATCAGGAGATTCCGGTGAACCTTCAGGAAACCGGTAAGCCTGAGCCTTTCCTGGCGAAGTTCTCCCATCGGGGTAACGTGCCGGCCTGCTTCATCAGTCGAGCTGACCGTGTGCTCAACCCGGTTGAAGTTCAGGAGTAGGTCCAGATCGCAGCGTCTGTCAATCCTCACAGACCAGAGGAGACGGAGCCGGGAGCCTCCCGCCGGCATCCTGTCAAGCGAACTCCTCCAGGGTCGTGCATACTGCTCAATGCTGCCGGACAAGCGTACACAGGGGTCGGGGAGGAAATCCCAGGCTACCCTGATGCCGCGTTCGTTCCGGGTTTCATCCCCCTGCCCGTACCCCCGGCCGTGGCGATTCTGAAAATTCTCAGAATAATCACGCAGCTGAATTCCAACCTCCCAACCGCGGGCAAACAGGAGACCTGCGCTAGCGGCTACGGCAAGGCCCCGGGCCCGGGCACACTCCACCCCGAGTGTGAATGCCCCGGTCCGCCAGACGACATCCGCCCCCACGGACTGCTGCCAGGTGCCCCTAAAGCGCGTGGGGTCCTCCGCCGCCACCGCGCGATCCAGGGAAGAAACAGAGGCCGTGAAGCCAAGATCCACGCCGCCCGGCCAGGCCCAGGCAACCCTGCCGCCCATAACCGTCTCGGTACAATTTCCCCGCCGGTCCACCTCTGGAGCGGAGATGAATAATCCATCTGCATGGAAGACGGTAATGGAACCATCTTCATCCATCGATGCGGTCTTCTTTTTGCGTGAGAGAAAGGCCGCGGCGGAGCACTCTCCTATCGTCAGGGGAAATGAGACGGAAGCGGCTATCCCACGGAAGAACTCCTCCTCCCCGGTCGACCGGTGCGGCACGATGCCGTTTCCGGCTGTGCACCCCGGGACCAGGCTCCCCTCGGCCAGCGCCCGCCGTGTGCCGGCACCAAGGACCAGTCCTTCCGCAAATTCCATATTGAAATCCCCGGCCACCACGTGCGCGACGGAGAAGAGGGAGCGCACTTCGACATAACCGGACAGGAACCCATCGCCCACCCTCTCGCCGGGATCCTTCCCTGCCTGGACGCCGAGCGCAATGTTGCGCGAGGGAACGACACGTGCCTGTATCAGGCTGCTCAGCGGAGAACCCAGGTACGGCGGCTCCTCGATACCTGACCGCCGTTGAAGACGCTGACCGATCCTGCTGCGCGTCCAGAGGACCGGCCGGTCCACCCCGGCAACTGTCACAAAAGGATGGAGCAGTCCATACAGTTCAGCTCCGCGAGCGCCGACATCACGAAGCTGGATGATGCTGGAAAACCGCCTGCCGGTCTTCCGTGCAGAAACAAGCGCGGCAGCATCGGCGGCGGTAACCCCGGGTATCATCCGGAACTCTTCTGCTGACGCCTTGTTGAGATCCAGGGGAGAAGCCCGCAGCAAGGCGAGCAGCTCAACGAGATCCCTTCCGTCCACGTCTTCCGGCAGGCGGTCCGGATCGAAAGCCGCGTTGACGGCCTCCGTGTGCACGGTATCATCGGCAGCGGTCGGCGCCGGAGTCTCCTGAGCGAACAGGTGTGTCCAGGCCAACGGAACGAAGGCAAGAGAGAGCGCCACGGTCCGACCCGGCGGGCGCGTCATGTTCCTGGTAGCCCGGTGGAGAACACCGCCATGAGAGCTCCACTGCAGAGATGCAGATCAGACGCGCACATAGGGAAGACACTGTCACATAGATTGGTTCTCCGCCTTCCGACGACACCGCGGTGGGGCATTGCGTCCGATACTCTACTCCAATACGATGGAGAGGCCGAAGGCATGCGAGCCTCCCAGATCGCGGTGTGCGAGATAGGCGTATTCGACAACAAACCCGGAATAGCTGAATCCAAACCCGGCAGTGTAGCTTGATGGATCCTGGCAGACTCCTCCACGCAGTATGACTTCAGAAAGAGGCGAGTATTCCACGCCGAATCGGAATTCCGGGCTGAAGGGCTGGTCGGAGTATATGGCAGCGCAGAGAGATGCGGCACTTGTTGGATGAAGGGTCAGTCCCAGCGTGATCGTTTGCGGCAGCCGTTCGGGGGATTCGCCGATTGAGGGGGCGTTCAGATTCCCCACGGCTCCGCCGATATCGACGAGGGGCGAAAGGCGGAAGGTGAAGCCGGCATCCACTCCCAGAGTTGAGGCTGCGCCGTAATCCTGAATGCGGAGGGACATAACGGCACATCGCACTCCCGCCCGGCACCCCGGAACAACCTCAATGACGCATTCCGCCGCTAAGGTCGTTTCGCGGTAGAGCGCATAGCCGAACACACTTGCAGAGACACCCACCGCACCCCAGGAGAAGGGCTCAACATAGGTCAGGGCGGAGCGCCGGAGATCGTCCAGGCCAAAGAGGGAGGGTGAATAAAAGACAGAGAGGTAACGCCTTCCTGCCCCCCCCAGGCCTGCCGGATTGAACGCACCGGCGTCAGACACATCCATCAATCCCACTCCCGCCCCGGACAGGGCCATATCCCGGATGCCGATGGGCAGACGCTCGAACGCCGCCTCGGCTGCACGTCCCGGCCAGAACGCCCAGAGTAGTAATGCGACAAGCGGCCCGCGCACCGTATCTCCGCATTTCCTTTTCTACCTTACACATCATCCGGTCATTTTCCGTACTACAGCCGGGTCAATCTGTTACCTATGGTCCCGATGCACCCCGTGCCTGCCTTGATTTCTCAGATAATCCCTCCTCGTTGCTTCAATCTCCAAGGTTCTCTATATTGGAGCAAAGACAGTATTTTTGGGCCAGTGTCAGGACATTCCATGAACGTTGCGCTATCAGATATTGGTATAGAGCAGAAGAACCTCCCGTCAGTGAACGCAGCCTTGCGTGCGCTCTGCAGAAGGTATTACATTCGGCGACTGAAGGTGTTCGGCTCCACCCTCCATCGAACGAATCAACCGGGAAGTGACATCGATCTTCTCGTGGAGTTCGAACCAGGGCGGACACCGGGCTTTGCGTTTGCGAGAATAGCACGAGAATTGTCCGAACTCCTCGGTGCAACCGTGGATCTCCACACAGAAGCAAGCCTGAGCAAGTACTTCCGCCACCAGGTGGTTCAGGAAGCTCGGCCAATCTATGCCAACGAAGAGTCACATCATCCGACTCCGCCATATGCTCGAGGCGGCGGACAAGGCAAAAGTGTTCACGGGAGGGAAAGCCCTCCAAGATCTTGATCGGGACGAGAAGCTCGCGCTTGCGCTGGTGAGACTCATCGAAATCATCGGCGAGGCGGCAGCAAAAGTATCTGCAGAGGTTTAGGTGCGCCACACCAATATCCCCTGGAAAGAGATCGTCGGAACACGTAACCGCCTTATTCACGGATACGAGGATGTTGACTACGATATTGTCTGGAGCATTATCGTTGAAGATTTGTCCGACCTCTCTCGTGAACTGAAAACCGCCCTCCTCAAAGAGACCGGAACGGATCAGGAAACGCTCTGGAAATAAATCCCCTCAGAGTCGTCCTCGTCCTCCCAATCCTTGACACTCTCGATTCGTTTCTCTATTTTTCTGCCTGATCAACACTCCACTCTTTCCGGACATTACGTCACCCTCGCGTTTCAGCAGGGGGATCATTTGGGTTTCCTACCGAGCTGTTACCTTGCTCATTTTCGCCGAATTCGCCACTTTCGGGTTGGATTGCTGTACCTGTTTCTCGCACTCCCCGGCTTCTTCCCCTTTCCGCCCAGGACAGGCTCCTCCCCGTCTTCCACTTCAACCGCCTGACAACAGCCGATGGCCTCCCTTCAAACCAAATTCGATCAAATGTCGTTCGTGATCGTTCGGGCTTCATCTGGGTCGGCACCGTGAACGGGCTCGCCCGATACGACGGGTACACATGCAAAGTCTACCGCGAGTTCGCATTGCCAAACAATGCGATCGAGCTCTTCATCGATTCAAAAGGACGTCTCTGGGTTGGAAAATATGCCGGCGGCCTCAGCCTCTACGATCCCGTGAAAGACCGGTTCGTCAGCTTCCTGGGACGGCGAGACGACAGTTCGTCGATTCATGCGTCATACATTCAGACTATCTATGAAGACGACGCTGGGAATGCTCTGGCTTGGGACGGAAGATGATATTGTGTCGGTCGACCCGGGTGTGGCCGGCAATGAGGCAAACGCAGACAGCGTGGTTCGGCACATACGCTTCCGAACAACACCGTTTAAGGGTTTCAAAGACGGGACCGCAAAGGTGGAGAGATGGGACGATAGCAGCATCGTCGTCGCTTCTTTCGGCGGATTGTTTGTTGTCAACCGCCACACCGGCAGGATCTCGCGGGCCGGCCTCCCTCGCACTCAGGGATCGATTCCGGATACTCTTCCTCTAAATACGCTCTTCCGGGAGAGCCCCCGGAAGCTCTGGATAGGAACGGTCTCACATGGTCTCTATCTGCTCGACCAGGTGCAACGGCTCGCTGAGGGGGTACCACAGAAGGGCGGATGAGGGAAAGAGGGCAACAGTGGACCAGGTTCAGGAGCTTCAGCAAGACAACCAGGGCAGGATGTGGATCGCGACCGGCGAAGGCGTTGACCTGTTCGATCCGCTCTCCGGTTCATACGTGGACTACCTTGCCTCTTGGCGAGCGCCGGGGAAGTCGATGTGGACACGAATGTCACTGGACAGCACGGGAACACTCTGGATAAGTACCGCCGATGATGGGCTGTATTATCTGTCGCCGGCATCGTTTCGCTTTCCCCATTACGCATTGCGTGGAGTATCAGGCTCGCCAATGGAGATGGAGAAGATTAATCGCTGGAGCGATGGCTCATACTGGATCACGACAGAGGGCAAGGTTGCGCAGATCCGGTTGGACGACCTAGGGGTACTGCGGATCGTGGATCTGTTCAAAGGGGAGAAGAGCGGATTCGGCCAAGCCGTCTATGCTTCTCATGATGACGGGAAAGGAACACTCTGGTTTGGGACGTGGGGGCTCGGCCTGTATAGTTTCGAACCGCAGACGGGGCGCGTGAAAAACTTCCGCTATTCACGTCAACTGACGAAGCTGGCATATAAGAGTGATGTCTGCCAAAGCCTTGTGAACCCCTCGGGAGACACGCTATGGATCGCAGGATATAACGACAAACTCCTCAGCTTCGACATGCGCCGACAATCGTTCTCCAGCATCCCGCACGATGTCAGGGGGCAGGTGATGCACCTGATGAAAGATCGATCGGGGAAGATCTGGATCTCAGACGAATTGCTTGGGCTCTTTGTTGTTGATCCTTCCACACATGGGTCAGAATTCCTCGGGAGCGATTCGACGGACCCGGGTTCAATGAGCGATATCCATCCTTATATGACCTACCAGGATCCCCGGGGGAGAATCTGGATCGGTGGCAAGGACCTGCTTTTCTGGGAGCCGGAGAGCCGATCCCTCAAACCTGTCATGAACAATGACCTTGCAGATGCCCTCCTTGTGCTCCCGCTCGGAAGCGACAGCAAGGGAAGACTCTGGGTCCACTACACGGGCAAGGGCTTGGGAATTCTCGACCCAAACACAAATACCTTCACCAATTTCGATGGTTCTGACGGACTCCTCTACCCTTACAGCATGACATCGCTCCAGGATGGCAGAGTGATGCTCGTGGGCGCCCGGGGGATGATCCTTGTCCATCCGGACAGCCTGTATGCTCCGGGGCGATCACCGCCGCTTGTCATTTCAAGGTTGTCGGTCAACGACACGACGAACGTCCCACAGCAGAGGCTCCACGGCGCCCCCCTGCAGTTTGAACACCATCAGAATGTCCTGGAGTTCGAGTTTGCTGCGATCGATCCCGGGCAGGGACATCTTATCGAATACCGTTACCGGTTAGAAGGGCTGGAAGAGAGTTGGGTCAACCCCGGCGAACGCCGGTTCGTTCGTTATCCGGGTCTCGGCCCCGGCAAGTATGTCTTCAGGGTCAAGGCATCCAGCAAATTCAGCAGATGGCCGGAGCAGGAGACCGCAATGACATTCATCATTGCGCCGCCCTGGTGGCGAACGACCTGGGCGTATGCATTCTATGGACTACTGGTCACTGCAATGCTTTGGGGAGCGTATCGAATCCGTCTACGTCAATTCCAGCTGCGGCAACAGGCAGAGATGGAGCATGTCCAGGCAGAACATCTTGTCGAAGTCGACAGACTCAAATCTCGCTTCTTCGCGAATATTTCCCACGAGTTCCGCACGCCGCTCACGCTGATTCTTGGACCGATTGAAAAGATCCGATTGAAGGTCCAGGAACAATCGGTCCAGTCAGACCTCAGCATGATGCAGCGGAACGCCCATCGGCTCCTCAGACTGATCAATCAGCTCCTTGACCTCTCGAAGCTGGAGGCAGGGGCGATGAAACTGCATGCCAGCCGCACGAATATCGTCCCGCTTGTCAGAGGGCTTGCGTACTCATTCGAATCTTCTGCAGGCTTGAGACAGATCGACCTGGAGGTCGTGGCCGCGCAGGAAGAGATCGAGGTGTATTGTGATAGGGATATGATTGAAAAGATCATCAGCAACCTTGTCTCGAATGCGTTCAAGTTTACACAAGAAGGTGGCAGGGTGGAGGTGTCCGTACATTCTCACAGGGATGGTCAATTGAACGTCCCTGCAAAAGGTGACTACGTGGAGGTCGCCGTACTCGACACCGGTGTCGGTATCCCGGCTGATCAGCTTCCCCGCATCTTCGACCGCTTCTATCAGGTCGATGAATCGCAGACCCGTGAGCACGAGGGCTCCGGTATCGGCCTTGCACTCGTCAAAGAGCTCGTCGAGCTACAGCACGGCACAATTGAAGTCAAGAGTGAAGTGGGACGAGGCACGGAATTCATAGTCCGGCTCCCCCTGGGGCGAGGCCATCTGAAAGACGAGGAAATCGTGGAGACCCCGGCCACCGTTGAGCCGGTGACATATGAAGCGCCGGCGATCCCTGCTGACGAACATGTAGACGGGCCGGTGGATGAAAGTGAATCGCCGGCGACGGGAGACCGAAGGCCGATCATTCTGGTAGTAGAGGACAACGCCGACGTCAGGGCCTACATAAAGAGCTTCCTTGTCAATTCCTACCAGGTGTTGGAAGCCCGGGATGGAACGGCAGGGATAGAAAGAGCGCAGGAGACCGTCCCTGATCTCGTAATCAGCGACGTGATGATGCCGAAGAAGGACGGCTATGAGGTCTGCAGGACGCTGAAACTTGATGAAAAGACGAGTCACATACCGGTTATCCTGCTCACCGCAAAAGCGGCGAGCGAAAACAGGATCGAGGGCCTGGAGACCGGCGCCGATGATTATCTGGTGAAGCCCTTTGAACCGAAGGAACTCCTGGCGAGGATCAGGAACCTGATCGATCTGCGACGGAAGCTGAGGCAGCGGTTCAGTGTGTCGGCCCCACTCAGGCCGGGCGAAATCGCAGTCACGTCGATGGACGACGCCTTTCTGAAGAAACTGATGGCGGTTGTTGAGGAACGAATGGGCGACGAGACGTTCACTGTCGAAGAACTGGGGAATCGCCTCAACATGAGCCGGGTACAGCTCCACAGGAAGATCACGGCTCTGACGAGTCAATCGGCAAGCGAGTTCATCAGATATATGCGTCTTCACCGGGCGATGGATCTGCTTAAGCAGAAGGCTGCCACGGTGGCCGAAATTGCCTATATGGTTGGATTCAGCACCCCGTCTCACTTCACAAAGTGCTTCCACGAGCTTTTTGGTGCAACCCCCAGCGACGTCAGTCCTACAGAGCAGTAGCTGATTTCGCCGGCCCCCTGGCATTCCCTTCAGCCTTCCCCACCCCCCCGATTACCCTCCAGAAACACACTATTTCCGTGGGTTTTCTCTCTGTGTAACCGCTACGATAGTATTTGTAACCCCGGCGATAGGTACCCCCCCTGGGCGATTGAGTACATTCACATCCGAGTCAAACCCCAAGTCGACCCATTAGACGGCACTCATGGTCGACTGTGAGCGAGTTCATGAGAGCATATATGCGCGATTCGAACGGGCGAGGGCTGCAGCGAGAAGTCTTCAAATTTCTTCAGGAATGACATAGGGAGGTGACTCTTGACGAGAATGATGGCTATGATCGAAACCATTGCAGTGCTTCTATCGCTTAATGTTCAGGCCCAGGTTCCTGAAGGTCTGTACCGCAAGTCTCCAGGTGCGGATTACTTAACTCTCTCTCAGGATCGTGAAGAGGCGGCACACGATTCGACAGCATCCCGGTCTTTCAAAAGACCTGGACACTACACCGCTCAGGATTGGCGTGCCTTCATAGATTCTTTCTGGGGTCCGGGTCCCTCCACAGCCACCAAGCTCCAGGTATTCGACTTCTTCTGGGATCTCATTGACAAGCAGTACGCAGGGTTCCCGAATCTTGCAGTGAACTGGGATTCTCTTAAGGCAGTGTATCGTCCGGAGATTGAGGCTGGTGTGAGCAGAGGCCGTCTCTGGGGAATTATGGGTCACATGTACCTGTCGCTCCAGGAGATACACACCTGGATGTCCGATCTTGACCTGGATGGTTACTTCATGGAGGGGGGAAAAATCGTCTACAAACCGGGGACCCCGGTATTCTTTCCCAGCGGCTGGGGTTGGGCAGGAAGTTTCGGGGCTGCACTCACTCCGTTGCCTGATAGCTCCCTGCTCGTCTACAAAGCCCTCGCGGTTCATCCGCTGGGAATCGTACCAGGAGATATCATTCTCGGATATGATGGAATTCCTTGGAGACAGCTGTATCCCGAACTCCTCTCAGCTGAACTCCCCATTGAGTGGTGGGGAGGAACCAATTACGGAAGTTCGCCGCGCAGCATGAGGCATGGGTTGCTGGCGAGCGCAGGGAGCAACTGGGGGCTTTTTGATACTGTCGACGTGGTGAAATATTCGACAGGAGACACTGTTCATCTGCCGACCGCCTCTCTCGCCAACCTGGACTATCTCTCTTTGTTTGGGACCGAGCAGGTTGCCGTGCCCGGTGTGAAGATGCCCGACTACGCGAAGGGAGAGAGAATCACATGGGGAGTCGTCGACGGCACGTCAATTGGCTATGTCTATGCATACTGCTGGGACGCTGCGGTAGGACCTGCTTTTGAATCGGCCATAAGGGAGCTCACAGCAGTGAAGAAAGTAAGCGGCTTGGTTCTCGACTTCCGGTACAACATAGGTTCCGCCGATAGCTGGAGCGCAGCCAATGCCGGATTGGACTACCTCTTCAATGAAGATCCCATTAGTCCTTCACGCGCCCGAACCGCAACACGTGTCAGCGGGACAGACCATTTTGGGTTCTATTTTTCCGATCCCCCGGGGTCATTTCAACCACGTCCGGACTACTATGACCGCCCTATTGCGGTGTTGACTGGCCCGCAAGCCTTGAGTTTGGGAGATCATGTGCCGTTTCGAATGCGGTCTCACCCGATGGTACGGTTCTTTGGTCTTCCGACAAACGGCGCCTATATTGCGGGTCACGGGGCAGCAATCGTAGGCCCGATTTTCGGAAATTGGTACTATCGTTGTGCCACCACGCAGATGCAATCGCTCGTCAACAACGAGGGATTCCTGATGCACAAGAGCTTTCCTGTGGATGAAGAGGTCTGGCTCACCCGCGACGGCGTGGCAAGAGGCGAGGATGATGTGGTGAAACGCGCCCTCCAGTGGATAAACACGCTATCGTACGTGCACGATGTTTCCGCTCTGAATCCATATGTCCGTCCCGGAGTGGATTCGCTCACTGTAACGGCAGTGCTCACCAACCCCGGTAACCATTCGATGGCTGTTTCACTCATCATCAGAAATCTCACCGGCGTGGTTCAAGATAGTGTCGTCATGGTAAACGACGGGCTCCACGGCGATGGTTTGCCCGGCGATAGCATCCTGGGCACACGATTAAGAGCACCGTCGACCGAAGGGTTCTACCCCATCGACTTGCGAACGCACGATTTCACGATTGGCTCTTCCCGGTTCCTGACTTCGATGTCCCTCATAGCCACCGCCGGTCCAGTGACCTGTGTTGGCGATACATCCAGCACGATTCCACAATGGGGATCGACTGTAGGCTTCCGACTCAAAATCAGCAACACAGGGACGACCGTTTCCACTCCGGCCATCGAAGGAGCAATTCGCCCGCTTGATACTGCCGCCACCATAGCGTCCAGCAACCCATCATTCTCTGTCGGCGACATCACACCAGGGGAGGTACGGATCAGCAGCCCGATAAGAATTGCATTCTCCACCTGGTGCGTGGGAACGAAAGACATCCGCTTCGAGCTCCTGTTTTCGAGCAATGCAACTCAATACTGGCGCGATACGATAACGATCCGCGTGGTAGACCCCACCGGCATTGTTCAGGAGGAGAAGGAGATCCCGACGGCATTCGTGCTTGGGCAGAACTACCCCAACCCCTTCAACCCTTCGACGACGATCCGCTACGGCCTGCCCACAAGTCGTCGCATGTGACACTTGCAGTCTTCAACACACTCGGCCAGCAGGTCGCCCTTCTCCAGAATGGAGAACAGGATGCCGGGTATCATGAGATCAAATTCGACGCAGCGAATCTCTCGAGCGGAGTGTACTTCTACCGACTACAGGCAGGAGGTTTTGTCCAATCGAAGAAACTGATGATGTTGAAATAAGTTTAGGCTCGCCGGAGAAGTCAGTTCACCGCCGACAGCATGAACTAGTCCGACAACAGGATTGACGAGCTATGCCAGTACGAACACATGACGAAAGCACAATTGCAGAGGAGACATCATGAAAAAGGTTATGCAGTATTTGTTGATTGTGCTCCTTCTTCCGCAGACACCTCTCCATGCACAGTCACCGGTTATTCGGCAAATCATCGATTCCGTGAAAATCGATTCATTGATTCTGTTTGTCAAGGAACTCTCCGGAGAGGTTCCAACTACTATCAATGGAATACCACAGACGATTTTGTCCCGGCATAGAGATCAGCCGGGAAATGCCCTTGCTCAGACATACATAGAACAGAAATTGGCATCCTACGGACTACCGGTAACCATACAGAACTTCAGCGCCACGGGGAACAATGTTCTCGCGACGCAACTCGGGACTGTGTTTCCAAAGAGAAAGTTTGTCATTTGCGCACATTATGATGCTATGCCTGCGGGACCAGTTGCCCCAGGTGCAGATGACAATGGATCTGCGGTTGCCGCAGTTCTTGAAGCTGCCCGCATACTCTCTGATTACCCGTTTCCATTCACCATTGTTTACGCCCTATGGGATGAAGAAGAAGTATTCCCATATCTCATTGGAAGCATGTACTACGCAGACCAGGCTGTTGCCTCAGGCGACTCGATACTCGGTTTCATCAATCTGGAAATGATGGGTTGGGATTCCAATAACGATGGACAGTGCCACGTGCAAGAACTGGAGCGTGTTCATTCTGTCCAGATCCGCAGTCACATGATAGAAATAAACAGCCAGTACGGAATAGGTTTGAATATGGTGGCATTTCCGCCCGTATCGGACAGCGATCAGGCACCATTCTGGTACCATGGCTATGATGCTGTTCTATTTGATCAGGACGCTTTTTTTGACCGGAACATCTACTATCACACCACATCCGACCGCGTTCAGTACATCAACAAGCCCTACTACGTGAAGATGGCCAAGCTCGCTCTGGGTACGCTTGCCTTCCTTGCCCTGCAACTCAATTTTGACATCGTTCATACACCGATAGCGGCTGTTATTCCAGTACAAGCGGCGAGCACGGGTGTGTTTATCTACACCGGCAAACCAATTGGAACCGGTTCTCGGTCTCCGAGAATGTACTATCGCACAAGAACACTCGGCGGAAGCTACGGCAATTTCAGCGCAATTGTCGGGACCCCAACCGGAGGGGGGAACTATAGTCTCGACGTGCCCGCATTACCCAGTGGCACCGAAGTCCAGTACTACCTTGCCGCGCAAGACGAGAGCTCAACCATAGTCAGAACATTCCCTTCCGGCGGAGGGGGATTCAATCCACCCGGGAGCATACCTCCGTCAGCCTTCTCCCAATTCCTGGTGGCTGATCTCACAGTGATATGGTCTGATGAAGCAAACACCATGACGAACTGGGAAACGACAGGTGGATGGAGCCTGACTTCGGACAAATACCTCTCCCCACCGACATCATTTACAGACTCTCCAGGTGGAAACTATCCCCCTAATTCAATGGTAACCTTCACAGTGAAGAATCCTATTCAGGCTCAAAGTGCAGTCAAGACCTTTCTTGAGTTTGATGCCCAGTGGGCGACTGAGTATGGATTCGACTATGCGCAGGTACAAATTACCACGGATAACGGTTCAACCTGGATTCCGCTGGCCGGGCAACACACGTATGTGGGAAGAACAACTCCATGGTTCAACATCGACAAACCGATCTATGGTGGTGTGCAGCCGACCTGGGTCCATGAAATCATTGATATATCACCTTACGCAAGACTTCCCTTCACATTCAGGCACCTCATTGTATCCGACGATATCAACTTCCCCGGTTCGGATGGCTGGTACATTGATAACGTAAAGATCTCCGCCATGGGGAATACGACGGAAGCAATGATCACCATGGATACGCGAACAGTAGATCTTGACCGCATCAGCATGACCACGACGCGCTACGATACGACATTCATGGTGCGAAATATCGGCTTCGCCGCCGATTCGCTCGTGGTTTCTGTTGACCCGGGGAATGTAGACCCCGACAGGGCCGTTTCTGTCCTTCCGGCAAAGTTCACCCTCGCTCCCGGCGATTCCGAGAAAGTGACCTTCACCATTCGCCCCGGCTTACTCTCCCCTCAGTACTATGGTGCTCAGGTTATTGTTGAGTCCAGGTTTTCTTTTGGCCAGAAGACATTCCGGAAGAACTATCAATTCCAGGTGGTGATCTCTTCTATCGCAGACCTGCAGGGGGTCCCGACGGAGTTTTCCCTCGGGCAAAACTACCCCAACCCCTTCAACCCCTCGACCACGATCCGCTACGGCCTGCCCCATAGGTCGAACGTGACGCTGACGGTCTTCAACACTCTCGGCGCAGCAGGTTGCCCAGTTCTTCAGAATGGCGAACATGGAGGCAGGGTATCACGAGGTGAAGTTCGACGGCAGCGGGCTTTCGAGCGGGGTATACTTGTACCGACTTCAGGCTGGAAACTTCACACAAACAAGAGGACTTCTTCTTCTTAAATAGTTGAAGCTCGCCGTAGAAGTCAGTTCACCGCCGGCAGCATGAAATAGCCGACAACAGGATTGACGAGCTATGCCAGTACGAACACATGACGAAAGCACAATTGCAGAGGAGACATCATGAAAAAGGTTATGCAGTATTTGTTGATTGTGCTCCTTCTTCCGCAGACACCTCTCCATGCACAGTCACCGGTTATTCGGCAAATCATCGATTCCGTGAAAATCGATTCATTGATTCTGTTTGTCAAGGAACTCTCCGGAGAAGTTCCCACAATAATCAACGGAACACCTCAGACGATTCTCTCCCGACATAGAGATCAACCGGGAAACGCCTTTGCGGAGACGTACATAGAACAGAAACTGGCATCCTACGGACTACCGGTAACCATACAGAACTACAGCGCCACGGGGAACAATGTTCTCGCGACGCAACTCGGGACTCTGTTTCCAAAGAGAAAGTTTGTCATTTGCGCACATTATGATGCTATGCCTGCGGGACCAGTTGCCCCAGGTGCAGATGACAATGGATCGGCAGTTGCCGCAGTTCTTGAAGCTGCCCGGATACTCTCTCATTACTCGTTTCCATTCACCATTGTTTACGCCCTATGGGATGAAGAAGAGGTATTCCCATATCTCATTGGAAGCACCTACTACGCGAACCAGGCTGCTGCTGCCGGCGACTCAATACTTGGTTTCATCAATCTGGAAGTCCTGGGTTGGGATTCCAACAACGATGGGCAGTGCCATGTGCAAGAACTCGAGCGTGTTCATTCAGTCCAGATCCGTAATCACATGATGGAAATTAACAGCCTAGTACGAAATAGGTTTGAATATAGTGGCCTTTCCCCCCATGTCGGATCGTGATCAGGCACCTTTCTGGTACAATGGCTATGACGGAATCCTATTTGACCAGGACGCCTTTTTTGACAGGAACTATCTACTATCACACCATAAATGACCGAGTTCAATACTTGAACCGTCCATACTACCTAAAGATGGCCAAGCTTGCTCTGGGTACACTTGCCTTTCTCGCCCTGCAACTCAATTTTGACGTGGTTCATACACCGGTACCCACTGTCAATCCAGCACATGCAGCCACCACCGACTTAGCTATTTACACTGGCATGCAAATCGGAACTGGCCTTCGGGCTCCAAGAATGTATTATCGGACAAGAACGCTCGGCGGGAATTATGGCACTTTCAGTGAAATTATTGGCGACCCCAACCGGGAGGGGGGAAATATAGTCTCGCTTTTCCCGCATTACCCAGTGGCACTGAAGTCCAGTATTACATTGCCGCGCAAGACGAGAACTCGACCATAGTGAGAACATCTCCCCCCAGGCGGAGGGGGTTTCAATCCACCCGGGAGTGAGCCTCCTGTCATCCTTCCACCAATTTCTGGTTGCTGATCTCGCTCTGGTATGGTCTGACGAGGCAAGCACATTGACGGATTGGGAAACGACAGGCGGATGGAATACCGACAACGGAAAGATTTGTTTCTGCCCCGACATCAATCACCGATTCTCCCGGTGGTAACTACTCTCCAAATTCAAGTGCAACGCTCACAGTACAACAATCAGATTCCCGCACAGAGCGCACTTAAAATGTTTCTTGAGTTCGATACACAGTGGGCTATGAGTTATGGGTACGACTATGCACAGGTTCAAATGAGCACGGATAATGGTTTAACCTGGAATCCGGTCGGCGGGAACCACACGTATATGGGAAGAACAGGTCCGTGGTTCAATGTCGATACTCCGATTTATGGGGGTGTGCAGCCAACCTGGGTTCATGAGATAATAGATATTTCCAGTTATGCAAATCATCCCCTGCGATTTAGATTCCTCATGAGTATCGGATGATATGGATATCCGCAGTCTCGGATGGTAGGTACATTGATAACGTAAAGTTCTCCACCATGGGGAATACAACGGAAGCAATGATCACCATGGATACGCGAAACAGTAGATCTTGGCCGCATCAGCATGACCACCTCGCGCCATGATACAACATTCATGGTGCGAAATATTGGCTTCGCCGTCGATTCACTCGTGGTTTCTGTTGACCCGGGGAATGTAGACCCTGATAAGGCCGTTTCTGTCTTTCCGACAAAGTTCACCCTCGCTCCCGGCGATTCCGAGAAAGTAACATTTACCATTCGCCCCGGCCTACTCTCCCCTCAGTACTATGGTGCTCAGGTTATTGTTGAGTCCAGGTTTTCTTTCGGCCAGAAGACATTCCGGAAGAACTATCAATTCCAGGTGGTGATCTCTTCTATCGCAGACCTGCAGGGGGTCCCGACGGAGTTTTCCCTCGGGCAGAATTACCCCAACCCCTTCAACCCCTCGACCACAATCCGGTACGGCCTGCCTGGAAGGTCACACGTGACATCTCGCCGTTTTCAACTCTCTCGGCGCAGCAGGTCGCTCGTTCTTCAGAATGGAGAAATGGAGGCAGGGTATCATGAAGCCAAGTTTGACGGGGGCAAGTTGTCGAGCGGCGTGTACTTCTACCGGTTGAGGGCGGGAGACTTCGTGGAAACCAAGCGCCTTCTTTTGCTCCGGTAGTGTCATTTGTCCCACCGTTTTGCGTCACGGCCCGGGTTCGCCGGGCTTGGCGTCCAGCTCAATGACACCGTTGCTCACGGGCTTAAGTCAAGCGAAAGCCCCGGTCGAGTTTTGGCCGGGGCTTTCTGGTTCGTGCTGGAGTTCCGGCCCGGATGGACTTCTTGGAGAGAGAAAGTTCCACTTCAATCTTCACTCCCAGCACCGGACCGATCTTCTCCAGCGTCTTAATGGTCGGATTGCACAACCGGGGGTTTTCCAGCCGCTGGTACGCTTGATAGGAAATGCCCAATTGTGCCGCTATCTCCGTCTGCGATCTGCCGCTGCGCAATCTACGTAATGCGAATGCTATACCGAGATGAGGAAGAAGAGGAATGGCATAATACTGTTTGCCGATCGGTTTTGTCGGCGAGGGAAGAGAGAACCCGCGTTCAAAATCCGACTCGAGAGAACCATTCAGCGCTTCTTCCGCATTCGCAAGTGCTTTCTGCAAGGTCTTGCCATAAGTGTTGATGTTGGGGAAGTCCGGGAAAGAGACAAGAAAGGATCCTTCTTTTCTGGCAATTTTCGCATAGTACTGCATTACTTCATTCCTTCTTCTCTTTCAGCTTGAGTGAGAATTGCCTTCACGAGATTGGCTCTGTGCCATGGGAACAGGATCGCTCTCTTCCTTCTTTGCATGTGATGGCTTCCTTTTATTCGATCCAACAGCCACCCGTTGGCTTTCAGTACTTTGATGAGCGCTTTCCCCGTCATGCCAATATACAATGTTTATGTTGTAAGGACAAGGGTGGTTAATCGATGCATGAAATCGCCATGTTCTCGCAGCCTCGCAACTCCGTTGGTTCGGGACGGCCAAGGCCGGAGATGGCATCATGTGTTTGTTCACGTATATTCCGGATTCCTGTCTCAGTACTACTCAGCCCTCCCCGTTTTCCGGCATCCTCGCAGGTCCGGCCTACTTTCCGAAGGGAAAATCGGCTCAACCGGTGACTGGGGCGGCCCTTTTCATTACCTCAAAATCGAACCACCACGGTGAAAATCGAGCCAGGGGCGGATTCCACGGTTGAAGTCTGCAGTGAAATCATGTATATTCTCCTACAGCATTCCCTTGAAGGAGGACCCATGTCCCTGCAGTCGACTGTCCATACGCTCGTACGCGTATCCGGCGCCCTCATGATCGGCTTCGTGCTCGCTCTCCCTGCGGGTGCCCAGCAGATGGATTGCACCGTACAGGTGAACTATGAATCGGTGACTTCCGCGAACAAGGACCTCCTGCGCGATTTTGCCGATGACGTCAGGTACTACGTCAACAACTACCAGTGGGGGACGGAACAGATCGAGGATAAGGTGAAGTGCACCCTGGACATTTTTATCCAGAACGTGACCGGAGAGAACAAGTACATTGCGCAGGTTTTCGTGGGGAGCCAGCGGCCGCTCTATGGCACAAATAAGAGCACTGCGGTCGTGCGTCTGCTGGATGAAGTCTGGGAATTCACCTACATCAAGGGGCGGCCGATCTCACACGCCCCGAACACTTACAACGACCTGACCAGCTTCCTGGATTTCTATATCTATCTGATTCTGGGGTATGATTACGACACCTACGAGAACCTCGGCGGGACTCCCTGGTTCCAGAAGGCAATGGACGTGGCAAGCCTGGGACGTTCAAGCGGCCAGAAAGGGTGGCAGCTGGTGACCACCGGCTACAGCCGCACGCAGTTGATTACGGAATTGTTGCGCCCCTCCGTGAGCCCGATGCGGACGGTGGTGTACAAGTATCATTTCAGCGGACTGGATTCACTCGGAGCGGACAGGAAGAAGGCGATTGAAAATATCGCGGCAGCGGTCGAGAAGGCCAGCGCCGCCCGCAAGACGGTCGAAGCACGGAATCTGGCTGTGAAAACGTTCTTTGATACGAAGTATCTTGAGCTGGCAGACATCCTGCTGGAGTACCCGGACCCGACGATCTACATCAAGCTGGGACGGGTCGATCCGTACCATCAAATGACGTACGAGGAGTACCGGACGAAGAAACGCTGAGCATACGCATCACACGATCATACACCATCTCCACGCTGACCATCCTCACGCACACGCATCCGAACCGTTCTCCTTCGCGGCGTCTGTCATGGCACACGCCGCGCGGACACACCGGACACTCCTCTTCCGTCCTGACCGCCGTAAAGGAATCGGATTCCGCATAGACACCCCACGCACGGTGATGATGCCGCTGGATTATGGCGAGCGACCGTGCACCGGCGGCTATGGCCAGATGCCGCGGGCCGGAATCATTCGTCACCACGAGATCGCTCCCGGCGAAGAGCGCGCCATCGCGTGTCAGGTCCGACCCCATGCGTGCCACCGGAACTGCTGATTGGCACGCTGCCGTAACAGCCTCCATGACCTCATCGTCCATCGGCCCTCCGCAAAGGATCACCCGCACACCATTCGCCTGCAGCTTCGCCAGAAGGGCCGAAAACCGTTCCGGCGGCCAGATTCTGTAGTCCCCGCTGGCTCCCGGATTGATGATCGACAAGGGGGCCTGTTCCGGGACAGTGCGCTGCAATGAACTCCCGGGCCCACGCCCGGGCCGGAGCCGGGATCACGAACTCCGTCCGTTCATCCTCCGCCTTTGCTCCGAGGGCAGATGCAAGAGCAAGGTAGTAGCGAATCACTCCCCGATCTTCTTTCAGGATGTGCGGCGTATCTGTCAGCAGCCGGCGCAGCGGCTGGGCATACTGCCCCACCCTTCTGCGGGCTCCCGAGGCACGAGCCCAGAGAACGAAACGGTCCTCGGGGAAGGTGCATATGACCGCATCAAACCGTTCACGCCGGAGTGTCCGGATGATTTCCCATTCGCCGCGCAGGCGTGCCGTTCCTTTGAGTGCCCGCAAACGCGCACGGTCCAGTTCGAGAACGCGGTCCACGTAGGGCAGGGATTTCAACACCGAGGCCGGACCGCTGTCGCCGCCCTGATAGAGAAGGGGGCCTGCATCCGCAACACCCGCACCTCCCGGCCGGCGTTTCACAACGAGGACGGTAAGGTGCTGTGTGGTGTTGCCGGCTTTCAGAGCGCGAAGGGCGGGAACGAGCAGAAGCAGGTCGCCGAGTTGTCCTTCGGCGATGACCAGTGTGCGGCTCAGGCTCATTAGAAATAGGGCCGTTTGGAGAACACGGCGCCGATATCTGTTTCCACGAATTGCCTGGCCCGGGCTTCGTTCACCTCGTCCAGATCCACGATGGTCATCACCACGCGGGGAAGGAGACGGACCGCTTCGCGGGCAAACTCGACCATGGCGGGGAAGAAGCGCGCGCCATCCAGGCGCATGAGCGCTCCGTATTGCCCCGGGTCCGTCGAATTCAGGCTGATCGAAACGGTGTCGATAAGACCCACCAGTTCGGGAACGATATTGCGCTTGTTGATGATATTGCCATGGCCATCGGTGTTCAGACGCGTCATGCCGCCGCGGTCTTTCACCCATCGCGCCACGTGCTTGAGCGCGTCGAGGCGGATCGTGGGTTCGCCGTACCCGCAGAACACGATCTCGGCATACCGCGTGGGATCGCCGATCTCCTCAATCACTTCCTCCGGCGTCGGCTCGCGTTCGATCTTGAGGTTGTGCCCCTTCACCACGGCCTCCCCTTTCCGGTCGCAGAAGACGCAGTCGGCGTTGCACCGGATGGTCAGATTGACGTAGAGGGAATTCTTGAGCGGGTAGGTAAACGCCGGTGCGGGAGGTTCCCCGACGCCGAACAGTTTGTATGCGGCATAGCTTGTCGCGCGCGCAACGTCCCCGACCGCCAATCCCTGCAGCTCCGCGATCCGTGCGGCGATCAGTGGAATGTAGGCCGGCTCGTTCCGCGTACCGCGGTGCGGTACCGGTGTGAGGTACGGGCTGTCGGTTTCCAGCATCAGACGCTCGGTCGAGACCCCGCCCGCCACCGCAGCCGCGTCGCCGGCGTTCTTGAACGTCACGATCCCCGGCAGCGACACGCGAAAACCCATTTCGATCAACTTCCATGCGGTTGCCGGCGTCCCCGGGAAGCAATGAAAAACCCCGCGCGGCTCGGGATAGCGATTGGCGGGGTCCGCACCGCGCTGCCGCCATAGCCGGATGCGTCCGGATGAACTCCTCCACCATGCCGACCGTCTCATCCAGCGACTCGCGCGTGTGAATAATCACCGGCAGATCACGCCGTGCGGCGATCTCCAGCTGCGCCCGGAACACCTCCCGCTGCGTCTGGCGCGGCGAGAGGTCGTAATGGAAGTCCAGACCGATCTCCCCGATCGCCACCACTTTCGCCCGTGTGCTCAGCTCTTCAATGGACGCCAGCGTCTGCGCGTCGGCCTTTTTTGCCTCGTGAGGATGGAACCCGACGGCCGCGTACACTCCCGGATGCTGCGCGGCCAGATCCACCGCTCTCCGGCTGTCCTCCAGGTCGACCCCCGGATTGATGATCCAGCGGACCCCCGCCTGGTGAGCCCGCGCGATCACCTCTTCACGATCCGCGTCGAACTCCCGCGAAGTCAGATGCGCATGTGTGTCAAAGAAGACCGGCGACTGATCCACTACTTCACCACGCTCCCGTCCGCGATTTCCACCGCCGGTGTGAGGATGGCAAGCTTTCCCGAATCATCCGACGCCGCGAGGATCATCCCCTGGGACTCCTGTCCCATCAGCTTCGCCGGCTGGAGATTGAACACGACGACGACGGTTTTGCCCACCAGATCATCGGGCGCGTAGTGCTGGGCGATGCCCGCCACCACCTGCCGCCGTTCCGCTCCTACAGAGATTTGAAGTTTCAGCAGCTTTGTCGACTTGGGGACCCGCTCGGCGGAAAGCACGCGAGCGACCCGGAGATCGATCTTCTGAAAATCATCATAGGTGATGAACCCCTTCACCGGTGGCGCGGCCGGCACTGCCGCCGGGGGTGCCGGAACATCCGCAACCGGCACTGCCGACACCCGCGGCCGGAGACGCCATAGCCGATGCCGGAACACCCGCAACCGGCACTGCCGTCGGCGAGGCTGGAACACCCGCGGCCGACGAGGCCTTGACATCCGCGGCCGGAGAGGCCGTAACACTGGCAGATGGCCGGGCCGGAACTCCCGCAACCGGTGAGCCCGCTTCACCCCCAGCCGGCGGGGCCGCTGCCCCGGATTGCTGCGCAAACGCCTTCAATTCCCGTTCGATCACCTCGTCCTCGATCTTTGTGAAAAGAATTTCCGGTGTGCCGATACGATGCCCCTCCGGAATGCTCAGCTCGGCTGCGGAGTCCCAGGACTGACGCAACGGCGCTTCCCGGCAGCTTCAGCAGTCTCCAGAGCCGCTCGCACGCATCGGGCAGAACAGGCTGCATCAGGATTGCGAGCGCACGCGAGACCTGCAGGCAGATGTTGATTGTTGTCGCGCAGCGGACGGGGTCGGCCTTTGCAGTTTTCCACGGTTCGCTGTCATTGAAGTACTTGTTGGCCGCACGCGCAAGGTTCATCACGTCGGTGAGGCCGTCCCGGAAGTGATAACGCTCGAAATGATCGCCGGCAATGCCCGGTGTGCGGCGGAGGATCTCAAGAATGGTCTGTTCGGGATCCCCAAAAACTCCCCGCGCCGGCACGCATCCGCCGAACGTCCGCTCGCAAAACGCGACCGTGCGGTTGATGAAATTCCCCAGAATATCGGCCAGTTCGTTGTTGTTCTTCGCCTGGAACTCCTTCCAGAAGAAGTCCGAATCGCGCGTCTCGGGCAGTGATACCGCCAGGTAATACCGGAGCGGATCGGCCGGGAAGCGCGCCAGGATATCCTGCACGTCGATCCCCCACCCCCGGCTCTTGGAAAATTTCTGCCCCTCAAAATTGAGGAATTCGTTCGCCGGGACGTTATCCGGGAGTACATACTGCTTTTCATGTGTTTCATTCCATGCCATCAACATGGCCGGAAACACGATGCAGTGGAACACCACATTGTCCTTGCCGATGAACGCCACGTACTTGGTGTCCGGTGACAGCCAGTATCGCTGCCATTCATCCGGCGTGCCCCGCCGCTCCGCCCATTCTTTCGTCGAGGAGATGTATCCGAGAACGGCATCGAACCAGACATACAGAACCTTGTGCGCATACCCTTCGAGCGGGACATGGACCCCCCAATCCAGATCACGTGTGACGGCACGGTCCTGAAGCCCCTCCTTGAACCAGCCGCGGCAGTAGTTCAGGACATTTTCCTTCCACCCGTCCCTCTCATCGCGGTCCCGGATATAGGCTTCGAGGCGCTGCTGATACTCGCCGAGCGGAAAATACCAGTGGGACGTTTCCCGCACTTCCGGGGTTTCCCCGGTGATCTTGCTGCGCGGCCGGATCAGCTCCAGCGGACTCAGATACGAGCCGCACTTCTCGCACTGATCCCCCCTGGCCTCCGGGTTGGCGCAGACGGGGCACGTGCCTTCGACGTACCGATCGGGGAGGAATTTCTTCGCCTGTGGCGTCGTAGAATTGCTTTTCCTGTTTTTCGCGAAGCAGGCCGCGTCCGTGGAAATCCGCAAAGAATTCCTGCGCGGTCCGGTGATGCAGCGGAAGCGATGTGCGCGAATAGTTGTCAAAACTCATCCCGAACTTCTCGAACGCCGCCGCGTTCCAGGCGTGGTAACGGTCCACCACGTCCTGCGGACGTATCCCCTCTTTTTCCGCGGTGATCGTGATGGGCACGCCGTGCTCATCAGACCCGCACATGAAGAGCACATCACGCCGCTTCAGCCGCTGGTAGCGGACGTAGATGTCCGCGGGCAGGTACGCCCCCGCAAGGTGGCCCAGATGAATCGGCCCGTTGGCGTAAGGCAGCGCGGCGGTGACAAGGATACGTTCAGACGGGATCATGTGGCTTTCAGAATATGGGATTTCAGCTGACCGGCCAGCTGGTACAGCACAAGTTTAAGGTAGACATTTTTTCCCACAAGGGAAATTGCCCGCTCGATGTCGTTGATGATGCCCGCCAGGTCGGCTCCGGGATAGCGTGCGACGAACTTCTGCAGGCTTTCATGCTGGTCATGATTGATGGCGGTCCGGCCGCTCGAGATCACCAGGGCATCCCTGAACCACATCATCATCAACAGCAGGAAAATCGAGACGCGGTCGCGGTCTTTGCGTTCGGTCACGGCATCGATCACCTCGGCGACGTCGGCGTGGTGCCCGGCGACCGTGCGCCGGATGAATGTCAGGACCCGTTCACGCTCGTTCATCAGATCCTCGTCGAGCAATTGGACCGCGCGGGTGTAGTTGCCCATGGACAACCGCGCGACCAGTTCCGCCTGCGCCGGCTCCGGCTGTCGCCGCGCCATCAGGGCTTCAAACACCATCTCTTCGGTAAGCGGATCGAAGCGCACCTGCTGGCAACGGGAGACGATGGTCGGCAGCAGCTGGTCTTTGAACGATGTGGTCAGGATGAACATGCAATCGCCCGACGGTTCCTCGAGGGTCTTGAGGAGCGTGTTGGCCGCGGGATCGGCCATCATGTCGGCGTTGGAAATGATGTACACCCGGCGCCGGTTCCCGGCGGAGCTCAACGGCGCTTCCCGCCGGATCTCCCTGATGCTGTTGATCTTGATGGTGGTGGCGCGCGGAATGCTTACACGGTGGTACGGATCGCGGCCTTTCGCGGCAAATTCCTCCTGAATGGCCGTCACATCCGCCTGTGCCAGTTTGTCCAGCGGTCCGTCATCGCTGTCTTCTCCTCCCTTGCCTGTGGGCAGGGCGGTCACAAAGCGCACATCGGGGTGCTGGAGGGAATCCATGCTGGTGCACGACGGGCAGATGCCGCAGGCATCCTCGCCGCCGCGTTCACAATGGATGACCCGGGCGAGCTCGATGGCCAGCGCGTCTTTACCCGATCCTTCGGGGCCGTAGAAGAGATAGGCGTGCGAGAGCCGCCGGGCGTGGATTGCGCGGCGGAGCAGGGTCTTCACCCGTTCCTGTCCGATCACGCGGGGCCACACGGCACCGCTCCTGTCAGAATGCGTGTCCGATGCCAAAGTGAAAGACTCCTTCCGCAAACGTTTCGCTCAGCAATTTGCGTTCCGTGATCCAGAAATTGCCGTCGGCGCGCGTGGGGTCATAGAGACGGATCCCCCAATCGAACCGGAACGGCCCGAAGAGGGTGTCCCAGCGCAGTCCGATGCCGGTGGCGATGGCCACCGAGTTGAACTGGAAACCGCTCACATTTTCCCAGACGTTGCCGGCATCCACAAAACCCACAAGCCAGGCTTTGTCGAGGAATCCGTCGCGCATGGTCTGGAGAATGTTCACGCGGCTTTCCAGACTGGCTTCGAGCATGAAGTTGCCGCCGAGCTGGGGATCCCCCCTGGCCTTGAGATCGCGCGACGCCCATCCGCGGACACTCCCCCCGCCGCCGCCGAAAAAGCGATGTGTCTGCGGAATGGTGCGTGTTGAGTCGCCCCTGCTTTCGCCGTACTTTTCCTCGATACCCACCTTGAGCTTGCTTGCGAGGATGAAGAAACGCCGGTTGTCGGATTGGTCCGAAAACCAGCGCCCCACCAGGATACCCCGCACGAACTGTGTGAACGGCAGGTCGGGCAGGATGCCTTTCAGCGCGAGCGGAAGCAGACCGGCTTCTTCCACGGTGACCGCATGAATGAACCCGGCCGAGGGGGAAAACAGATCGTTGGTCATGTCCCGCGCCAGCGTATACGACAGAATCGAGTTGAACTGGCGTTCCTGGAGATATCCGAGCTGGCGCTGCACAGCCGGGTCGGAAGCCGCGAAATTTTCATTCTTCACCAGATCCACCGCTTCCAGTGTCCATTCCAGAACATGTGTGGTAAATTCGGCCTGCCTGCCGGTGAAGCCGATCTTGTTCCGGAGGATGTTCTGCAGATACGGTTTCTGTTTGTCCAGGATGAAGGAAAAGGACCAGGTGCCTTTGTCTTTGTTGGTGAAGATGTACGGTTGCACCAGCTCGAATGTGAGATCGAGGTTGGACACCGCATCTTCGGTGACGCGGAAGTAGTGGGGAAAATTCCTGATGGTCTGGGTTTGAAAGCGCACACGGGTGTTGAACGTCCGTGCCCCGCCCCAGAAATTCCGGTTGGTGTACCCGAGGCCCGCGCCGATGTTGAACGCACCGTCCTTGTCGCTCACCAGCAGTTCCGGGGCAAGTTCGTGCTTGTCGCGCGGCCGGATGGTGACACGGGTGGGGATGGCGATCGCCGTGTCCTGCCGGGGCGGAACGAAGAGTCCGAGCGATCGGAGGTCAAAGATACCCAGACGGTTCAGGTTCCGCTCGCTGGAGATCTTCTTCTCCAGGCTGAAAAAGTCCCCCGGCTGATAATCCATCTGCTTGAGGATGATCTCGTCAGTGATATCCTCGCGGAATGATTCGCCGTTGAGCGTATCCACCTCCTGCCGCACCGTGATATCGCCGAAGACATACCGGCGTCCGGGGTCAAACACCAGTTTGACCAGATAGTTCCGGGAGCTTGCATACCGCCGGGCATACGAACTGTCCCGTACGAATTCCGCGTTCGGAAAACCGTTGTCCGCATGAATGCGCAGAACACGTTTCACTTCGTCTTCGAGAGTCTGACTGCCGTAATAATCGCCGGGAGAGATCCTGGGCGACCGGCGCACATCCTCCCAGATCGTTTCCGGGGCGTCGACAATCCCCCTGTACACCACCTGCTCGACGAGGGAACGGTATCCTTCGGTGATCCGGATGATGATGTCCATCGTACCGTCTTCCGGCGAGTCATGGATGACGGTGTCGATGTGGACTTCTGAAAAACCGTGGTTCCGGTAGAATCTCCGCAGGCGTTCCACATCTGCGCCGAGCTCGATGGCGTTGAAGTATTCGTTCTTCCGGCCGAGACGTTCGCTGATGCTGTTGTACAGGAACTTGTTGAAGGCTCCGGGGGTCTCGCGGGTGGCCATCATCGTCTGCATCTCGCTGACGGTGAAGCTGTTGAGGCCTTCGAACGTGATCGAGGAAATTTCCTGCCGGGGGGGGTCGGCGAATTGTGCGGCACAGGGAGAGAGGGCCGGCAGCGCGGCGACAAGCGCCGCGATCAGCACACGGAGGGGGCGACAGCGATCATTCCGGAGCGGCGACGCGCCGAACAAACGGTTGCGGAGGTACACAAATGCGCTTTGTCCTGTCAAGGCCGGTTCCAGAAAAAAACCCAGCCGGCGGCTGGGTGAGTAAGGTAAGCAATGCAAAAAAAAGAAGCAATGTATGCGAGGCTCCTCCGGTTCGCCGGTCAGTATTCCCCCTCATCCTCATAGAAGAAATCCTCTCCCGTGGGATAATCGGGCCAGATATCCTCCATACTCTCCAGCGGCTCTTCGCTGTCTTCGAGTTCCTGCAGATTCTCCACGACTTCTATAGGAGCACCGGTGCGGATGGCATAATCCACCAGTTCCTCCTTGGTCGCGGGCCACGGGGCATCGTCCAGGTACGATGCAAGTTCCATCGTCCAGATCACTTCGTCACCTCATACGTGCATCACGGCGGCTACCGGCCGGCTATCGCCTGCGCCAGCATTGTCCGGTAGCGGGCCGCATCAATGTCATCAAAGAAATAGTCGACGGGGTTCTGACTCACACCATTGCGGCGGACCTCATAATGCAGATGGGGACCGCTGACCAGGCCTGTACGGCCGCATTTGCCGATCAGTTCCCCCCGCTTCACTGTCTGTCCCGACCTCACCGTCACCTGCGAGAGATGGGCGTACAATGAAGTATAGCCGTATCCATGCTGGAGCTGTACAAGCACGCCCAGCCCCCCCTGGGTTCGCCCGGCAAAGCGCACTTCACCGTCACCTGCGGCATACACGTCCACACCGACATCGTTGATGATGTCCACTCCGTAGTGCATCCGCCAGACGTGCAGCACGGGATGCAGACGCATGCCGAATCCGCCCACGGTGTAGTGTCCGGCCATGGGTTTGATGGCCGGAAGATGCGAGAAGAAATCCCGGTTATACTCCATACGCGAGCGCACTTCCGCATAACTCTGCTGCTGGAGCTTCACCTCCCGGCTGAGGCGCTCGATAAGCGCCTGCGACTCCGCCAGGATGGCATTGGCTTCACCGGTAAGGAACGGATTGATCGATGCCTGCCTTGCGCCGCCGATCGCCGCCACGCGCGTATCGTCATCGATCCGCTGGAGGTCCGCTTCCAGACGCAATTCATTTCCCCTCTCCGACAGCGCATCCAGCGACCCCTGCACCGTCTGCATCTGTTTTCCGAGATCGCGGATATGCTCTTTCAACAGGCGGTTTTCATCACTCAGCACCGACATGGCCCCGTAGCCGATCCCCAGAATGTCGCCTGCGAGGAGGTTTACCACGAACACGACAGCGACAAGGGCGGCGCTCAGGAACAATCCCGTCCCGAGCATCTTGGTCCTGAAGAACCGAATTTCCCGCAGGTCAAGCGATGCGTTCGAGAAAACAAAGAATCGCTGGTTCCGGAACATTACAAACCTCCTTGTTTTCGACACCGATCCGCTATACGAGGTGCAAACGTCATGCCATGTCTTTTCGGTGGACTCGATCTCCAATCAACGCCCGCGACCCCAAGGCCCACCAGAGGGAGGATTTTGCGAATGCCGGGTAATATTACAGAATATTCGAGGTACTGTCAAGGGAAAATTTGCCTTTTACTCGAAATCGTGCTCAAAATAGTCAATTGCCCGGTTCCCCTTGGCTTTCTGTCCTATCATGCCCTCCAGGCGCTTGGCGAACACTTTGGCGGCATCGTAACCGTAATGCTTGAGGAGGTAATTCAAGGCAATAACCTCGGTAATCACGGTAACGTTTTTACCCGGGAATATTGGCAATTTTACAAGAGGAACCTCGACTTCCAGGATGGACACGGTCAGGTCGTCCAGGCCTGTCCGCGTATAGTCCTCGTCCGGACGCCATTCCTCCAATTCCACCACAATTTCGACCCGTTTGTGATACCGGATGGCACGTATTCCGAACATGCTGCGAACGTCGATAAGTCCGAGGCCGCGGACTTCCATGAAATGCTTCACCAGGTCGGTCCCGGCACCGATGAGTATACCCTCTCCCTTACGCGTGATCATCACCACGTCGTCGGCCACGAGCCGGTGACCCCGCTCCACCAGATCCAGGGCAATTTCGCTCTTCCCGATGCCCGAGCGTCCGGCGACAAGCACGCCGATGCCGTAGACATCCACCAGCGAGCCGTGAACCATTACCTGCGGTGCAAACTGGTCGTCGAGAAAATCGGCGAGGAAGTAGGATACTTTTGTGGTGCTGAACGGCGTCCCGAAGACCGGAATCCCTTTCGCGGACGCCGCCTGCAGCAGTTCATCATCAATGGTATTGCCGTTCGTCAGGATGACGCACGGAATCTGAAACTCCAGCAGCGTGGTAAACGAAACCCGGCGCTGGGACGCATCCAGCGACTTCAGGTACCGGATCTCGGTGTTGCCCATGATCTGGACCCGGTCATAGGTGAAGAGCCCGACATATCCCGCTAGCGCCAGTCCCGGACGGTGGAGGTTCTTGTCCTTGATCTCGTTGGCGAACCCGCTTTCCCCGTTCAGTTTCTCGAGCTTGAATCGTTCGCGCGTGACGTCGTACAGGAACCCGACCGTGATGCTTCGCTTTCGCGTTTCGCTGCTGGGGTCGATCTTCATCGCTTACACCTTGTCCTGTATGGCCCGGACCTTGATTTTGTCTTTCGCACGCAGTTTGGTCTTGTACTTCTCCAGACGCAGCGTCAGTTTTTCGGCCGCCTTGTCAATGGATTTGTGGTAGTCGTCGGTGGACTCCTTTGCTGTAAGAACGCTGCCAAACACCTGCAGATTGATTTCCGCGGTCTTCACGCTGTTCGTCGCCCGTTCGTAGCTGAGTATCACATCTGCGCTGATGATGCCGTCAAAAAACTTGTTCAGCTTCTTCACGGTATCCAGTGCATGCTCTTTGATATCGGGATGCGGTCGGAAACGACGTGCAGTGAATGTGACGTTCATGGTCGGTCTCCTTTATGCAGTTTGATCGGGGGATCAGGACCCTTTAGGATGGGCCTGCGCATACACCTTTTTGAGTCGATCAATCCCCACATGAGTATACACCTGGGTCGTTGAGAGGCTCTCATGACCCAGCAACTCGCGGACGGCCTGGAGATCGGCGCCGCGATTCACGAGGTGGGTGGCAAAGGTGTGGCGGAGGACGTGCGGACTTTTCTGGCGGATTTCAGACACCGCGCCGATGTAGCGGTTGACAAGAAGATTCACGGTTTTCGGCTGGAGGATTTTTCCCCGCGCGCTGAGGAATACGGTTCCCGGGTCCCGGTCAGGGCGCACAAACGCGGGGCGCACCTGCAACCACCGCTGGAGTGCCGCGGCCGCTTTCCGGCCGAACGGCACAATCCGCTGTTTGCTCCCCTTCCCGGTCACCTTCACGGTCCGATGACTGAATTCCACATCACGCGGTTTCAGATGCAGAAGCTCGCTCAACCTGATGCCTGTACTGTAGAAGAGTTCAAGGATCGCTGCATCCCGGATCCCTTCCGGCGTTCCGCAGTCGGGCTGTGCGAGCACCTGCACCACGGCCTCCTCATCGAGAAACTGCGGCAGCCGCCGCTCCAGCCTGGGGGAAGCAACGATGGCCGTTGGATTGACCGCGGTGACCCCCTTCCTTCTCAGGAACTTATAAAAAGAACGCAAACATGCAAGTTTTCTTCCGGCACTTCGTTTGGCGATCCCCTGTTCCATCAGGGAACCCAGAAACTGCCGGATCCGGGTGTGATCCACATCCTGCACCCTGACACCGGCCGCCGTCAGGAATTCCCCGTACTGGCGCAGATCATCTTCGTACGCCGCCAGGGTGTGTTTCGAGGCGTTGCGCTCGGCCGACATGTAGTGCAGAAAATCCTCGATGTGATCCTGTGTAGCCGTCGCCCCACCTCTATTCCGCCGCGATCGTCACCGGCTCTTGCGCCACTTCCGCCTTGCAGGAGGGACACATCAGATACTCCCCCCGGCTCTGGTTATACTTCTGCACCATATAGACATTGCCGCAGGTGTCACAGGCGCGTCCCACCGGCTTGTCCCACGATGCGAAGTCACAATCGGGATACCGCGAACAGCCGTAGAAGATGCGCTTCCGCTTGGTCTTCCGCTCGATGACGTCTCCGTCCTTGCACTTCGGACACTTCACGCCGATGGAAATGGGCTTGGTGTTCTTGCAGTTGGGATAATTCGAGCACCCGAGGAATGCGCCGAAGCGTCCCCCCTTCACGATCATATCACCGCCGCAGAGCTCGCACTTGCTCGCCACGATGTGCTTCGTCGCTTCCGCTTCTTCCGGCAACGGTCTGGTCGTTTTGCACGTCGGATATCCGCTGCAGGCCATGAACCGCCCGTTGCGTCCCCACTTGATGATCAGCGGCTTCCCGCACGTCTCGCACACTTCATCGGTTGTCTGCTGCAGCGACTTCTTGATCGCCGCCGTTTTCTTGTCGACGCCCTCCACATCCCGGATGAAGGGGTGATAGAAGTCCTCCATCACCTGCCCGTATGTCTGCCGGCCGGAGGCGATCGTATCCAGCTCCTCCTCCATCTTCGCGGTGAAGGCCACGTTGAAGATGTGGGGGAAGTGTTCCACGAGGATCTTGTTGACCGCCTTGCCGAGTTCCGTGGGATAGAGCCGGCGCTCGCGCTGTTCGACGTACTTCCGCGCCTGGATCGTGTCCACAATCAGCGCGTACGTGCTCGGACGCCCGATACCGAGCGCTTCCAGCTCGCGGACGAGGCTGCTCTCGGTGAAGCGTCCGGGCGGTTTTGTGAAATGCTGGTTCGGCATCAGGTTGCGGAGGTCGGCCCGGGCCTCGGGCTTCAGGTCCGCCGGCAGCTTCGACACGGGATCCTCGTCACCCTGCTTTTCGGTCTCATCCACCATGTCGTCATACACCTGAAGAAACCCGCGGAAGGTCGGGATGGAATCCGTCGCCCGGAACAGGTAGTCGCCGCCGCGCACATCGACCGTCGTCTGCGAGGCCACCGCAGGGCTCATCTGGCAGGCCAGAAAACGGTTCCAGATCAGCTCGTACAGCAGGAACATTTCCGGGTCCAGGTATTTCTTGACCGCTTTCGGGGAGTACTTCGTGGATGTCGGACGGATCGCCTCGTGGGCATCCTGCGACCCCTTCCCCTTCTTGAAGAGCCGGGCCTCGTGCGGGAGATACTCCTTCCCGTAGTTGTCATAAATGTACTGCCGCACCTCGCGCACGGCATCCTCGCTCAGACGCGTGGAATCCGTGCGCATATAGGTGATGAGTCCGACACGCCCGTCTTCGCCGAGCTCGATGCCTTCGTACAACTTCTGCGCGAGCATCATCGTCCGCTTTGCCTGGAACCGCAGTCTGCGCGCGGATTCCTGCTGCAACGTGCTGGTGATGAAGGGTGCCGGCGGATTCCGCTTCACCGGTTTCTTCTGGATGTCCGCAATGACAAACTGCTGCTTGCGGATGTCCGTCAGATATCCTTCCGCCGTGGTGCCATCCCCGATGGTAGGATCGTCACCGGCCACCTTGAAGAGTTTTGCCAGGAACGGCTCGCACCCCTCCGTCTGGAATTCCGCGATGACCGACCAGTATTCCTGGGGCACGAAGGCCCCGATGGCCGCTTCACGCTCGCAGATCAGCCGGACCGCCACCGACTGCACCCGTCCGGCGGAAAGCCCGTAGAACACCGTCTTCCAGACGAACGGTGAGACCTTGTACCCGACCAGACGGTCCATGGCCCGCCGGGCCTGCTGGGAGTTGACCAGATGATCATCGATGCGCAGGGGATTCTGCATCGCTTCGGTGATCCCGCGCTCGGTGATCTCGTGAAAGAGCACCCGGAAGATATTGGTGTTGTCGTCCTTGATCGCCTCGGCAATATGCCAGGCGATCGCCTCACCCTCGCGGTCAGGGTCGGTGGCAAGATAGACCGCGCGGGCGCCGCTGGCATGGTGCTTCAGCCGCGCAATGACATCGTCCTTCCCCTTGATGGTCTCGTACTCGGGCAAAAAACCGTTGTCGACGTCTATGCCCAGCTTGCTCTTGGGAAGATTCTTGATGTGCCCCACGGAGGCCTCGACATGATAGTCGTGGCCCAGGTACTTGTTGATCGTCTTGGCTTTGGACGGGGACTCGACGATGATCAGCGCTTTGCCGTCCGGAGCGGCGTCCGGAGCGGCGGCGCGCTTGGTGCGCGTGCGGCGGCGGGGTGTGGATTCGGTTGTGGGTGCCTGGTCATCTGCCTGCTTCTTCGTTGCCTTCTTCTTCACTGCCATCAGTGTATCGTATCCTCATTGTTCAAAATCGAGTGGCCGGTGCCTCCGGCGCGCCGATCCCGGGAAAACAGAACAGAGGCGGCCAGCTCCCGCAACTCCTGTACGGTCAACCCGATATACCCCGAGGTCATCGCCCGCTCGATAAGCGTTTCGATGTCCCGGTCATCCAGAATCCCCAGCTCACCGAGCTGGATCAGATATCCCTGCGCCCCGGTGGACAGGACCGCCTTTTCCGCGTCGTGCAGCATGCGGCGTGAGCCATGTGCGGCACGGCCCGGGCGGACCGACTCCACACCGTCCGCCGGCATGTTCTCGTACAGCCAGCTGAATGCCGCGCTGATTTCCGACGTGGTGTACCCGCGGTTGCGCAGATGCAGCAGGTCGATATCATGCAGCTGCTTGTTTTCCTGCATCTCCGCCATGATATAGACGAGGATTTCGACGACGCGGTCTTTCATGATCTTCCCGTTTGTGAACGGCGCGGAAACACACGTGAGAGAATCTGGTCTTCCCGCCGGCGCATCCGCCGGGCCTTCGCGGGTGTCCGGTCGTCGTATCCGGCCAGGTGCAGGGTGCCGTGGATCACGAGACGGGCCGCCTCATGCCCGGGGGTGACCCCGTACGCCCGCGCCTGCACGTGCGCCCGGTCCAGATTAACGTAAACCTCACCCTCGAGTGTTCCCGCCGGACCGAGGGGAAAAGAAATCACGTCTGTGGTATAATCGTGCCCGAGGAATCGCCGGTTCATCCGGCGGCACACCGGATCGGAAATGCCTATCACCGTCACCTGTCCCGTCTGCACCTTCTCCGCCCGGAGCGCGGCGCGCACCGCACGCATCGCCCGCACACGGTCCAGCCGGCGCCGCCTGTGCGTGACGTACACCGCCACCTCGATCATGCGCGCGCCGAGCTTTTTTTTCCCGTCCGCGAGGAGCGCCCCGTTTTCCGCTTCGGCCTGGCAACCGGGGTTCCCAGGATCCCGTCCGTCAGGGACAACGCGATCCCGGAGAGCATCACTTCCGGCCCCAGTGCCGTGAAATCGCCGGAGACCAGCGACCGGTCCACATTGGCAAACAGGGAACATCCCCCCTCTTTTTCGATGATCAACCCCGACAGCTTGCCGTCATGCTCCGCCACGAAGGTGACCTCGCCCATCATTTCGCTCACCACATAACCCGAACAGAAGTGCAGCTGGAGGTGCGCATTTTCCGTGTACACCGACACGAGTGTGCCGCGTGACGTACCGATGGGAATATGCGGATAGATCTCCAGCGCCAGTTTCCTCAGGGGATCGGCAGGCGCGAGTTCAAACCGGAAATTCGCTCCCAGGGGATGGACGGGAACGCCCAGAACCTTTTCCAGTTTCCTGATATCCGCTGCCTTGAACGTGAAGCCCATGCTTACCTCATCTGAGTGATGATAGCCATGAATCGGCTGATTGTCAAGTTGCCCTGCTCAGATCTCCAGCTCAAGCCCTTCCGCCGCGGCGATACATTCAAAGGTGTAGTCGCGCAGGGAGATCTCCCGCCGGCACTTCCGCACGATCTCGTCCACCTTCTCGTCGGTGCGGGACTGCTCGTGGTGAAAGAGGACAAGCTTGCCGACCTGCGCTTCCGACGCCACTTTCAGCGTGAACAGATAGTGGGAATGCCCCCACCCGACATGGTTGACATACTCCTCGGGCGTATATGTCGCATCATGAATCAGCACGTCCGCCCCGCGGGCGAAGTCGAAGATCCGCTGGTTCGGATCTCCGCGCTCTTTCATGTATCCCGCCACAACGTGCTTCTCCACATTCTTCAGCGACCGGGCCACTTCGCGGTCGAACGGTTCATTGTCGCTGATATACACCACCGACCGGCCGCCCACCGTGAGCCGGAACCCCAGGGAAAACGCCGGGTGGTTCACGAATATGCTGCTGAGCGTCCCTTCGAACACCGGAATGGTCTCTTCACGGATCGGCAGGAAACCGATCTTCGCCTTGAGTTCGTTCAGCTGGATCGGGAAATACACCTTGTTCATCTGCGAAGCGATCATCTGCCGGAGCGTAACGCTCCTGGTCTGCGCCCCGACGATCGTGAGCTCGTTCCCCGAAATGAACGCCGGTTTGAAGAAGGGAAACCCCTGGATGTGGTCCCAGTGGGGATGGCTGATGGCAATAATCGCCTTCACCGACTCCCCGCGGGCCATCAGCGCGTCCCCCAGTCCGCGCAGGCCGGTCCCGGCATCGAAGATCACGAGATTGTTTTCCGCCAGACGGACCTCAACGCACGGCGTATTGCCGCCGTAGCGCACCGTGTCCCGCCCGGGAGAAGGGACCGAACCCCGTGTTCCCCAGAATTTGAGTTTCATGGAATCTGGCTGCTGCGTGCGTAGATCATTATCCCCGCCCCCGCGGCGGCACCCAGCCGGGGCGCTTCCACTGCATCAATTCAATCGTGACACTCCCGATGATCACCTTCATTTTTGCCATGATCGGAATACGGGCTTCATCATTGCTGAACCAGCCGCTGAAATCTCCCGTCAGACCGAAGATCCCGACGAATTCCGCGTTCCCTTCGAACCTGATGACGTCGACCGGATAGTCCACCGCGTCGATCTCCACCTCGGTCCGTTCCTTCGAGAAGTCGATGTAGGCATTGACCTTCTTCTCGGTAATAATCGACGGCACATTGAGCTTCTTGCCCGAGTACAGCTGATCGCGCGCGAAAAAGAAAAGCGAAAGCCCGTCATGATGCGGGCCGCCCACCGCAAGCGTCTCCCGCTTCGAGACGACGGTGTCCCGCTGGCCCATCTCCATCAGGACCCGTTTCCGGTCGTATTCGAATGTGTACCGGGCAAAATCCCACTTGCTGTCTTCCTTCACCTTCCCCGTAAAGTGCCGCGAGAAGACCGCCGTGTCGATCACGCTCTCAAACACCGCATGCAGATCCACAAACGGCACGCCCTTGTACGAATCAATCAGCGCACGGGAATCGAACGCCTCGTACGTGGCATGACGCGTTCTGCCGGAGGTTTTTATTCTGACCTGACCGAGATCGAAGAAGGAGTAGCGCACGTTGTAGACAAGCTCCTCCCCCTCCACCAGCACCCTGGAGGGCGGGTCCTGCGCCCGGAGGAACACCGGGAACACGCAACACATCAGCAGCAACCGCACGCCTGCGCGGCGATATCCGGGACCGGTCATTTCAGGCTGCTGATCATCTTGGACATTTTCTCCGCCTCGGGGAACAGCGCCACCGCCTTCTTAAACTGCGCATCCTCCTGCAGCATGACGCGGGCCGACCCTTCGTTCCCCCAGATGCCGCGCGCAATATACGCTTTGGTGAATGCCTTGATGTACCGGAGATCTTTTTCGAACAGCTCCTTGTTCGGCTCCACCCCGCGCGCCTTCGCGATGGACTCGATCTGTTCCAGCATCTCCGGGGTCACTTCAAATTCCGCCGCAAAACGTGCCGGGTCTTTCGCATACTTCTCCCGGAGCCCCGCCCCGTGCAGTTCCAGATACTTGTCGGCCGCCTGCAGGAACACCAGCTTCCCGCGCAGCTGCACCGAATATTCGTTCAGACGGTCGGATTTGACGATGTAATCGGGCGTGATCCCCCCCCCGCCGTACACCATGCGGCCGCCCATGGTCTTGAAGCTGGGTCGCGTTGAATCCTTCTCCGCCGCGTGTTCGATGTTCTCCCCCTCCGCTTCTTCCCGTTCGAGCGCCTCACGCTGGTACTTCATTCTGTCCTTGTCGTACGGCCGCTGAATCAACCGGCCGCTCGGCGTATAGTACCGGGCGGTCGTCAGCCGGAATGCGGACCCGTCCTTCAAATCAAACTGCCGCTGCACCAGCCCCTTCCCGAATGTGGTCTCCCCGACGATGAGTCCCCGGTCCCAATCCTGAACCGCTCCGGCGACGATCTCGCTCGCCGACGCAGAGCCGTTGTTCACCAGCACCACGAGCGGCATCCCTTTGTACTGGCCGTTTCCGGAGGAAATGTATTCATCGTCAAATTCCGGGCGGCGCCCCTTTGTATAGACAATCTTCTTCCCCGGAGGCATCAGCTCGTCAACCATCTTGTACGCCTGCTCGAGATACCCTCCGGCATTCGTACGGAGATCCAGAATCAACCGCTTCATGCCGGCAGTCCGGAGCTTCCCGAGGGCGTCCATGAACTCCTCGTGCGTCTTCGCCGCAAACCGGTTCACGTTCACGTACCCGGTCTCGCGATCGATCATAAAGGACGCATCGACGGTGTAGATCGGTATCTTGTCGCGCGTGATTTCGAAATCCAGCACTCCCTTGATGCCGGCCCGGACAATCTGCACTCTGACCTTGGTCCCTTTGGGGCCGCGCAGTTTCTTGGGCACCGCCTCCTGCGCGATGCCGACCGACGAAGAATCATCGATCCTGACGATCTTGTCGCCGGATTGGATGCCCAGAGCCTCGCTGGGTCCCCCGGCGATAGGCGCCACCACCAGCAGGGTGTCGTTCAATACCTGATACTCGATGCCGATCCCCTCAAAACTCCCCTGAAAATCTTCGGTCACCTTCTGCATCGCCGAAAGAGGAATGTACACCGAGTGGGGATCGAGCTGGCTCAGGACTCCCCCGATGGCGGATTCCGTGAGCTTCTGCGTGTCCACATCGTCCACATAGTACTTGTACGTCAGGCTCAGGACGTCGGAGAATTTGCCCACCTGAGGGTATATGCTGTCCCCTGAAAAGAGCCGGTTGAGCTGAGCTCCCGCGAGCATGCTCAGCACGACCAGCAATGCCACCGTCATCAACGAAAACCTCTTCCGCATGCCTGTGCTCCCTGTTCAGACCGTAATAAACCCCTATTAAATAGTGTATTAAGATTCCCGCTGAAAGTCAAACCTCAGCGAACCGGTTTCCATTCGCTCAGAATCGACCTCCGGAGGAAGAAAACGGCGAGGAAGTTCATGAACCAGGACGCCGTCACGTACAGATAGCCGTACTTCCTGTACCGCCGGGGCGATTCAAGGACCACAACGTCGTACAGGAACCGGATCGTTCCCAGGTGTTCGAGACGGCGGAACATGTCGTAGTCTTCGCCTGCGGCAATCCGGGACGCGTATCCGTGCACGCGGTCAAAGATCTCCCGCCTCATCACATGACACTCCCCTCTGCCCATACCCATTCCCACCCTGTTCATCATCGAAAAGAACCAGTTGTAGAAACCGTGGAACCAGCGGTCGATCCGGCGCTCCTCCTCGGGGTAGACTTTCACGCTGCATGTCAACGCCACGACACCCGGCCGGGGGAGCTCCTCGGTGATTCTGCGAAAGAAGTGCCACACATCCCCGATACGGGTGTCCGCATTCAGGAATACCAGCACTTCCCCGCGGGCCTGCAGCGCCCCTGCATTGCGGCCCATGGAGATTGTCTGTTTGACGTAGGGCAGATTCTCGACAATCCGCACCCCGTGCGCACGAGCGATGTCCAGCGTCCGGTCCGTGCTCCCTCCGTCGCTCACGATGACCTCCAGGGCGAACGTCCGGATGATGTCGGGCGTGAACTGGGAGAGTATCCTGTCCAGCAGCTTCTCTTCGTTCAGAGCGGGAATAATGACGCTGATCGCGGGGGCTCGGTCCGTGACGGCGGCTCCTCCGGTAGCAGGGGTTTGTCCGGTCACCTCTGCCTCACGGTCTGTATGATGGGAACCGACCAGGAACTGGCGCCCGTGCTCCCCGCAGGTGCAAGCCTGAACCGCCAGTGGGGGATCATGACCGATCCCTGGTACAGACGCTCAAATCCTGCCTCTGAAAGTGAAACCGTCTCGATGGGGAAACGCCAGAGCCCGGCCGGGAGGCCGAGCGTGAACTCCACGTCCACATTCATCCACTCGTCGGTAGCCCCGAATGCCCCGACTGAAGCATGTTCGCCCTCCGAACGCAGCCGGCCCCCCCTAAGCGGCTTCCCGTCAATCGTATAGTACCGGTCAGGAGCGTCTCCGGCCATTCCCCCCAGCGCCAGCTCTACACCGAAATGGATGTCTATTGGGGAACTTTCAAGGTTCTCGACACAGTAGTCCACGGTGAAGGCGTTTGATGCGACCGTGTAGCGGAATGTCTTCCTGACCCGGAGTTTGTGCTTCAAACCGGCGATCCAGAGTGCTCCCGACCGCTCAAATTCAACGATGACATGCTCCGGCGTCCCGTCGACCGTGCTCCGGTAAGGTTGATTCACGAAGTCACCGAGTTCTCCGTAATCGCAGTGGAGCAGCCCTTTCATGCCTGTTCCGCCGGCGAAGAAGTGATCCACGAAAGAAGCATGCCTGTACCAGTCAAAATGCAGGTACTCATGGAGGTTTTTCTCTTTCGCCATCAGTTCATCCCAGCCACTCCCCGACTCATGGCTCCGGATCGCTCTCAGGAGTCTTTGATGCGATGCTTCTTCCCGCCGGCTGAGTATGTCCAGAAGATTCACGGACCCCGGTTTGTAGTCCAGCTCCACGAGGCTTCCCCCGAGAACCGGCTTGAAGCAAAAATCCATAACAGGAGATTCGACAACAACTTCATCATGGCCGTCGCAGTCGAAATCTTCCACTGCCGTCTTTATGCTCCGGACACGTTCCAGGTCATCCAGCAAACGCTCCGCCCGGAGGAGATTCCTGAACAACGGAAACCGGAGATTGGGCAGATAGACGCCCCCGAAGAGCCCGTGCCAGAGGGAATCGTTGCATTGGCCCGCCCAGAGGAGATCGTATGCTTTCTGTGGAACCACGCCTCTTCCTTCGATCTCATGGAGGCGTGCGGAAACCCGGAGCATCTTCTTGTGCATCTGATTCGCCTCGGGGTACTTCGTGAGGAAATTGCGCCAGAATCCGCCCCTCACGAACATACCATTGGCTTCCAGTGCTCCCGTGCTCCGGAGTGTTTGCTCAAAATCCTCCAGCCGGAGAGCAACCGGCGCCGGAAGGACCCACTTCGTCATCTCGCTGTAGGAGTCCGTGGGAAGGTAGAGACGCCCCTGGGGCGGGAAGGAATCAACGACTTCCCCGAGATGGACCGGCCTTACGAGTGTCCCTTCCCCTTCCACCATAGCACAGAAGGATTCCAGCCACCCGTCACCATAGACATGCTTGTGGGTCTTCGGCCAGATGCCGAATTTCTCACCGTCATCGGCATGTATGACAATATGGGAACCCTCCGCCGAGGCGGTTGAGGTGAAGTACCTGAGCGTCTCCTCGACAGGCCGGAACGGGATGGTGTACCGGAGGGTCTTGTCTATGGGCAGGATTTTCAGGGTCTCGCCGAGCTCTTCTGTGATGTAGTATCCGAGCAGCTCGTCGTCGGTCAACCCCGCGTGCCTGAAGTGCGTATCGTCCACGACAACAAACTCCACTCCCGCACGGGCGAGAGACGCCGCCAGGTGCGGTTCCCACACGCGTTCGGCCAGCCACATCCCGCGCGGTCTGAAGCCGAATGTGGTATGGATCAGGTCGGTGAGTTTCCGGATCTGTCCGATGCGGTCCGCCTCCGGGATGACGGCAAGGATCGCTTCATAGTAGGCACCGGTGAGCAACTCCAGCTGTCCGCGCTGGACGAGCGCGCGCATCCGTTCAACGAACTCCGGGTGAACCCGCAGGAGCCATTCCAGCAGCGTCCCTGTCCAGTGCTGTGTGCACTTGACAGCGGGATGCCGTTCCAGCACCTCGAGGAAGGGTTCGTACGAATGCCGGTAGGCCTCTTCGAAGACCGTATCGAAGTTCCCGGCCGGCTGGTGGTTGTGAACGGCGAAGGCGAAGTTGACGTGGGACATGGGGTCCTTAGTTCGGAGGCGGAGGAGGTTCCAGAAAATAAATCTCGTACACCACCGGCAATTCCCGCTGGACGATCTCGAGGGGCTGCACCCTCTCGAACACCTGCATCGATGTGGTCACCACCATGGAAAGGGTATCCGATTGATAGTACGACCGGCCCTTGCTGTCAAAGGCTTCGTGATACCGGGGAAATGTCCAGAACGGCGTGCCGTTGTCCGTCCGCTGGTCCCATACCGCGAGCAACTCGACGCGTTCCTTCACACCGATGGTCAGCACCGGCCCGTAAAACCCGGGCGGAGCAACAAGGTCGTCCCGGCCGAGGTGCAGAGTCCGCACCGAGTCGGGTTTCACTTTGAGATAAAGGGTCACGGTGGCGCGGATGAGCGCATCCTCGGACAGCACCTCGTCATAGACGTTCGTCATGGAAAGCCGGACGTTGCCGCCTGTGAAAAGGGTGTCATGGTCGTATCCCATGAGACTGATGGTGCTCCCGACCATCCGGACATCCGGGTGGAGCACCTCCGGCGGGTCAACCCGCGGGGGGAGCGACTCGTCGCACCCCGCCCACAGCAGTGCGGACACAACGGCGGGCAATACCGTCGCACACAACCACGCGGTCAGCAACCTCACGCCGGCCGGCCCGGAACCATGCCGCCATGAACCAGGTATCTTGGCGGCCATCAGCCTCGAAGAACGCAGCCACACAGCAAACAGGTTTGCGGCACGCATCGCCGCACGCATCCCCGCCCCGCCGTCGTGTGCGGCGATTGCGCGTCCTCTGACGCGTCCTTGTTGTTCGTGCCTTCCCCGGGCAGTCATGACAATGTCACGATGGACAAACCCGCAGTATGTGTGAACGCATGAAAACACCACCCCCTAAAAGACAACACGGACACCCAGGCTCGTTCTCCGGCCGGTGTAGTATCCCGACGGATCGCCCAGCTCCCCTCCCTCCAGTCCGTTGGAATCCACCCAGCGGACATTCTGTTCGTTGAGGAGATTGCGGCAGTCGACGTACACGGCCATCACCGCGCCCGGCCACCAGGAAAACTGGAAGCGCTGTTCCGCGCGCAGGTCCACATTGGTGTACGCGGACATACGCGCGTTGTTCTGGAGAAAAACGCCGCCGTCGATCTCTTCAAAGCCCGTACTTGTGGGATAGAAGGTATACGGACGGCCTGTATGCCATTCGAACACCGTGTTGATATCCATTTCCCATGGCAGTCTCAGCAAGACCACCCCCTTTACGGTATGTCGCTGGTCCCAGCTCAACGGATAGACGCGCTGCCCCGGCGGCAGTCCGTATTGAGCAATGTAGAATCCATCAGTAGCACTTCCGCTCACACCCTCCGCCACCATATAGGCATAGGACAGCTCCCCGGTCAGCCAGGCTCCCCTGTCACGGGAAATAACCAGTTCGAAACCCGATGCTTCGCCGTACGGGTTGTTCACGTATTCGGAAAATCCGAATCCGCCGGCAAGCTTGCTGTCGCCGGGGATGAACGTTTTCGTATCCACAAGATTGCTGCTCTCCTTCCGGAAATACGTCCCCGACGCCACGATATCGAACGGCAGCGCATACTTCAGGCTGAGCTCCCAGACCTTTGTCCGTTCGGGCTCCAGGTCGGGATTCCCCGTGATCGCACTGATGCCCTTGGCCAGCCCCACGCGGTCAAGCCCTGTATAGAGATAATCGAAGAGCGGGTACTGGAAATACCATCCCAGGTTGACGAACAGGTAGCCGCGTTCGGCGATCTGCATGGCCGCACCGAAGCGGGGACTCACCTGCTGCTTGAACGATGCGGGGGTCATGCCTGCAACGCGGAAGGTGTACGCCGTGTCCGCACGGGGGATCGCTTCCACCTGGGGACGCTCGGCCCGCGGATCCAGGAAATCATACCGGAGACCGAAGGTCAGCAGGACGCCCTCGGCGGGGATATCGATCTTGGATTGCGCGTAGAGCGATCCGGAGCTCGGGTGATAGTTGTATGTCGAAAGAAAGGTGATCTGCGGTTCATTCACCAGGGGCTTCCCGAAGTACGTCAGCCGGGGCTCCTGCTTCACCAGATCCGATTCCAGGTCGAACAGCGTGAGCTCACCGCCGAATTTGAGGATCTGGGTTCTGCTCAGGTTGACTGTGCCGTCGAACCGCAGGCCGTAGCTTTCCTGCCCGGAGCTGCTCCACCAGGTGCGCTGACCGTCCACAATGTACCGCAGGAAGAAGTCATACTGGTAGGGATCGTTCACCGGCATGTCCGTCTTCTCCCCGGATCCTATCCGGGAGCGGACGAAAAAGCGGTTCAGGCTGGCGGTGTAGAAGAACGATTCCGAAGGGGAATGGGAAAGGATTGCGGCAATCCGGTTGGAGGTGCGCTGTTCCGGCGGCAGGCCGTCCAGGTTGAAGCGCCAGGGGAATTCATAGTCGTGCCAGTCATGATCCGACACCAGCACCTGAAGTCCCAGACGGAGCGTCGGGTCGATCTGGTAGTCGATCTTGCCGAAGCCGTTGATGGTCCGGTCCACGGGCCCGGTCACGGACGTGTGCTGGAAGTCCTGCCACCAGCGCGTGTCCGTGAGCAGCCCCGTCACCGCGACAAGATAGTGCACCGACTCCCGCACGATCGGCCCCGAAGCGGACAATTCCCAATCCGTCGTGCGGCTGTTTTGCGTCCCGCCGAAGAGATTGTCCTTGTCCGCGCGCAGGAACCAGTGCTGGTCGTCCGTCCCCGTCTTGCTCACGATGTTCACCACGCCGGAAAGAGCATTGCCGTACTCCGCCTCGAACCCGCCGGTGTAGATGCTCATACCGGTGATGGAACTGTTGGGAAGAGTCGCACCCCGTTCTCCGCTCAGGAGATCCTGCACCGGAAGGCCGTCGACAAGATAGAGCACCTCCGTGGTCTTCCCTCCCCGGAAGTTCCCTTCGATGGTCACGCCGGGTTTGAGACGGACCGCGTCGGCAACATTGTCGACCGGGAGCAGCTGCACATCCTCCCCGCTCACCGTATAGGTTGTCGCGGTGATGTCCCGCTGGATAAGCGGTTTCTCCTGCGTGACCACCATCTCTTCAAGGGTCACGTCGGTCGGTTCAAGCTCAACACTCAGCCGGGTGCGGAGGTCGGGGTGGATGACCACATTTCTGCGGACGATCGACTGGTAGCCGATGTGCGTGCAGCGGATTTCATAGCTCCCCGCCCGGACATTGAGCACCGCAAAGTACCCGTCGGGGCCGGTCGTGGCACCGAGCTTGAGCCCTGTCAACACCACGTTGACCCCCGGCAGCGCTTCACCGGTCCGCCTGTCCGTCACCGTACCTTCGAGAATTCCGTTCGTGCCGGCGTTCGCCGCCAGGGCGACACACAACAACACCGGGATGACGGCAACCCTCATCGTTCGGGCTTCATTTGTGGAAAGAAGATGACGTCCCGGATGGATTCCTGCGCCGTGAGCAGCATGGTCAGGCGGTCGATGCCGATGCCGAGACCCGAAGTCGGCGGCATGCCGTACTCCAGTGCCCGCAGAAAATCCTCGTCCAGCGGCTGCACTTCGTCTTCCCCCCGCGCCCGCGCACGCATCTGTTCATCGAACCGCGACCGCTGGTCCAGGGGATCGTTCAGCTCGGTGAAGGCGTTGCAGATTTCGTGACCGTTGCAGATCGCTTCGAACCGCTCCACCAGTCCCTCTTCACTCCGGTGCCGTTTGGCCAGAGGGGACATTTCCACGGGGTAGTCGGTAATGAACGTGGGCTGGATCAGATGGTGCTCGACCTTCTCGCTGAAGATCTCGTCGATGATCCTTCCGGCCCCGTCCGTCGGCGCGACATCCACATGCAACCCCTTTGCCGCCGCCCGGAGTTCGTTCACACTCAATCCCCGCAACGCAACGCCCGTATACTCCCTGATGGCATCGAACATGCTGATGCGCTTCCACGGCGCGGCAAAATCAATCTCCCGGTCGCCGATGGTCACACGGGTTGAACCGTTCAGGGCCTTCGCCACCGAGGCCACCATCTCCTCCACCATCCCCATCATCCACCGGTAGTCGCGGTACGCGACATACACCTCCAGCATGGTGAATTCGGGGTTGTGGGACTTGTCCATCCCCTCGTTCCGGAAGTCCTTGGAGATCTCGTACACGCCGTCAAACCCGCCGACGATCAGTCTCTTGAGATACAGCTCGTCGGCAATCCGCAGGTACAGATCGATGTCCAGCGCGTTGTGATGCGTGACAAACGGCCGTGCGAAGGCCCCGCCGTAGAGCGGTTGCAGGATCGGGGTCTCCACCTCAAGAAACCCCAGACCGTCGAGGAAAGCACGCACCGTGGAGATGATCCGGGCCCGCTTGACGAAGACTTCCCGCACCCCGGGATTGACCACCAGATCGACGTACCGCTGGCGGTACCGCAATTCCTTGTCGACAAATTCGTCGTACACCACGGTATTCCCCTGCTCGTCCGTCTTCTCTTTTGGTGTGGGAATCGGACGGAGGGATTTGGCAAGCAGTACCAGGCTCCGGGCGTGAATCGATACCTCCCCGGTCTTTGTGCGGAAGACAAACCCTTCGACACCGATGATGTCGCCGATGTCCATCAGCTTGAAGCCGTCGTAGACATCCCCCAGCTCGTCGCGCTTCAGGTATACCTGAATGCGGCCGCGGGAATCTTCGATATGACAGAACGACGCCTTGCCCATCCGGCGCAGCGACATCACCCGGCCGGCCACCGCCACATCCCGTTGCGGCTGATCGTCCTTGTACGACTCCTTCACCTCTGCCGACCACGCGTTCCGGTCGAATGCATGCGGGTACGGATTGATGCCGCGGCGTTTGAGCTCTTCCAGCTCTTCGCGCCGTCGGAGCATGAGGGCTGTTGATGTCAGGAATATCGTGTTTCTCTTCCAAACGGAACTCCGTGAGGGTGGAATGTGTGTGTGCTGAAACAAAAAGTAGGGAGAATGCGTGCAAGATGCAAGAAAAGGGCAATCCACGGGGGCTCCGGGCGCGGTCAGCGGAGCCGGAAGTGCGGTACGTGGAGCCCGGATTGCGGTCAGCGCTGCTGAGCGTCCTCTTTCCCCCGTGACCCTTTCAGGAGCCGGCGGAGATCACCTACACCGTGGATGGCAATGACGGTCGCAACGACGAAGAAGAGCAGCACCGAAGTACAGAAAACGACCAACCAGAAGATCGCGCCCGCTGTCAAATCCTCTGCGCCCCTTTCACGGAATGTTCTGCGGACTCACTTTTCGATCCAGAGCACCGGTTGCCGGACAGGCATGTTGCGTATCGCTTCTTCGCTTGACGGATCGGCGGGCAGGTATCGCCAGACCTGGTAAGAGCGTTCGTTCCCCAGTGCCTCGGCGGCAAAAAGCAGCGCGGCGTGGCGAATGGGAAGGTCGTCAAAATACATGACGTCCGGCGCGTGCGGCCAGGTTTTCTTGTCGGCAATGAATGGAAGGATATATCCCACACCCCGCGACATGTTCCGGCCGTCCGGGAGCGTGAAGGCCCAGAGACTGTCCCGCCCCGTCGACAGGAGTTTGCAGATCACGGCCATCCCCTCCAGATTGAAGAGCGAATAGCCGTACGGTTTCGTCCTCTCCAGCTCAAGAGGAAAACTCCCGTCCGCCGCCATTTGTGCGGGCAGCAGGACTTCCCTGAAGCGCCTCCGGCAAAATGCTTCCGTGGCCGTATCCCCCGTGAGGCGGGCAAACGACGCCGCCTGCGCCACCCACCATGTCCCGTGATTGTTCTTCGCTTCGCGCTCCTCCACGCCGTACGGGTGCGTCGTGATCCATAGCAGAAAATCGGCGAACCACCGCTTGATCGCGACAGCTTCGGCAGCCGAAAGCGCGGAGGATGCTTCCAGGACCTCCACCGAGCGCGCGACTTCGATCAGGTGAATTGTATCGATGATCCCGACCCCGCGGCCCGTGACCCTGCCCTTGATCGCCTGCGCGTACAGTAAATGGGGGCTCATGCGTGTGCCCTCATCCACAAACCAGGCTTTCAAATGCCGCACCGCGCCATCGGCAAAACGCCTGTCGCCCGTGAGGCGGTAGGCGGCGGTGAGTGTTGCCACCTGCACGCCAAACTGCATCAGCGCATGGCGGTGACCCACGAAGTTGCCGGGATTGGTCATCCCGTCGCGTCTGATGTACGGTCCCTCCGGATTGCCGGGATCCTGCCACCAGTAGTCTCCCTCCGAGAAGTAATCGTGCTCCCCGCCCGCGCTGCGGGGTGACCGGCTTGCCGTCACGGTGACCGGCGCAACATCCAACAGCTGTTCGGCGGCGGTGATGACCCGCTGGCGGTCGAGTGCCCGCACACGTTCCCGCAGACCGGAATCCCCTGCTCCGGCAATGCAGCAGGAGGAAAACAGGAGGACGATCAGCATCAGTGCCCGGGAGGTCCGATCCATGCATTGCATCCGCTTATTCCTTTCCGAATGGCCCGACATCCGTCGGGCTCAGCGGTTTGTTGAGCGGCGCCACCCGGGACACTTCATCGGCCCCGGCATCAGGCCGGGGCTTGCGGGGTTGCCCCTCGATGTCATGCGTCATGAAGGGCCACACACCCTCCGCGGCGCCGAGCACGGGACTCCCTGAGCCCGGCCTCCACCATCTATCCTGCATGACCAGGCGCGGGTCGACGACCCTGACCCCCGGGATGGGTTCCGCAGACACCACTCCTCCTGCGGCGGCAATCGCGACATTCCCGGTCCATCTCGTTTCCAGCGGGGTGGCGAGAAGACGGATGAGGGTGTCCTTCTTGCCCACGAAGATGTTGTTGGCTATGATCATTCCAGAGGGGGGCAGAGCCCACCAGTTGTTCTGAAAACCCGCTCCATCGAAACCGATCTCCAGACCTGAGGCGTTGTCGACCATCGTATTGAAGGCAATCACGGCATGCCGGATGCGATAGTGTTTGGTGAGGGGTTTGCCCTCACCGTAGTCCGCATCCCCGTTCGTCGCCGCCAGCGTCGCATCCCACCCGATCCCGGTGAGTCCTTCCATGTAGTTGTTCACAATCACCATGCTGTCGCCGCAGAAGCGCACTCCTCCGGTTCCGAGTGTCCAGGTCTTTCCCGTGCTGTCATTGAACATCCCTTTCCGGCCGCCTCCGAAAATGAAATTTCCGTCGACGGTGTTCCGGTTGCCGTGCCGCAACGAGAGTGACCCCAGGCATTCGCGAAAGGTATTGTACCGGATGGTGTTGTCGCTGGATTTGATGGAAATATACTCCGGATCGCCGTCGCACCGCTCAAACAGGTTGTGCTCGAGCAGCGTGTAACCGCTGGAGAGTGAATAGTCTGATGAGCCGACTCTGATGGCTTCGAGGACATTCTCCGCGCGCGGACCGATTTCCCGGAAGTGATTATGGTCGATCGTGTCGTGCTGCGAAACCTGATACCCGTCGGAGGGCTCTCCCTCGATGGTAATGAAGTTGCCCAGCTCGTGCTTGTTCTGGAACACGTTGTGATCAATGCGGTTCTCCCGGCTCCTCCCCTCCACGAAAACCCAGCTGGAGCGCCGCTGCTCGCGCAGCTGGAATGTGTTGCGGCTGATGCGCACGCGGCGGCACCCCAGCAAACGGACCGCCGGGCCGTCGGTTCCCGAAAAGACAAATCCCTCCAGAAGAACGTGGTGTGCATCTTTGAACAGGAAACGGGATGCCCCTCTCAAATCTGTCCGGCCGGTATGTCGTGCGCGGATCACCACCGGTTGAGCGGGGGTACCCTGCGCGGTGATCTCCACCACGCCTCCCAGATCCAGCTGGCCGTCGTTTGTCATGACGGTGTCTCCCGGGAGGAGTACGGCAACGGCTGAACGGAAAGCGGCGGGTGTATTGACGGGGATGAGACGTGCTCCTGCGGGCTGTATCCATAGCAGGGACGCCGTCACCAGGAGGAGCGCCCCCCGGAGCGTCCGAAGTGCGTGGTTCATGGGATCTTTTGCTTCCTGTGATATCAGTGAAGTCTCCTTGTGGCTCGCGTGAAACTGATGTGAGACTCAGGGTGAGTCTCACCCTGAGTCTCATCTGTTCCTGCTACCGCTTGATCCTCGCGCTTCCACCCCCCATCACGTGCTTCACCTCTTCCATCGTCACCATGCTCGTGTCCCCGCGCGTACTCTGAAGCAACGCACCGTGCGCCGCCCCCATTTCTATGCACTCCAGGGGTGTCATATCGTGCAAGAGTCCATAGACAAATCCGCTGCAGAAGCCGTCGCCGCCGCCGACCCGGTCCTCGATTTCGAGGTTTTCGTACCGCCGCGACTGATAGAACTGTCCATCATAGTACATGATGGCTGACCAGTTGTTCACCAGTCCGCTGACCACTTCGCGCAGTGTTGTGCCCACCGCCTGGATATGCGGATAGGTTGACACGACCTTTTCCACCATTTTCTTGTACCCCTCGATCGGCAGCTTCTTCAGGGCCTCGTCTGTCCCTTCCACTTCAAACCCGAGGACCTTCTGAAAGTCTTCCTCGTTGCCGATCAGGACATCGATATAGGGCACCAGTTTCCTGGTCACTTCGATGGCCTTTTTGCTCGGCCAGAGTTTGCTGCGGAAGTTCAGGTCATAGCTGACAATCGTGCCGGCATCGTGTGCCGCTTTCATCGCCTCCAGAACCACTTCGGCACAGCTGTCGCTCAATGCGGTAAAAATTCCGCCCGTGTGGAACCAGCGGGCGCCCCGCTGCGTAAAGATGCGCTTCCAATCAACGTCCCCGGGCTTCATATGCGCAACGGCCGTGTGGCCGCGGTCGTACAGCGTCACGCTGGCCCGCACACCGATCCCCACCTCGGTAAAGTTCAGCCCGATGCGATCGGCCCGGCCGACACCGTCGTACGGAACCCAGACCACTTCGCTGACATCCATGCCGCTGGTGCGGGCGTGGTTCTGAATAAGCTGGCCGAGAGGATTGTCCACGAGCCGGGAGATCCATCCGGCCCGCATGCCGTACCGCGAGAGGGCATACGCAACATTGTACTCACCCCCGCCCGCGTAGACTTCAAGCACCGGCGTCAGTTCGATACGTTGATGGCCGGGGGGGCTCAGCCGGATCATGCATTCGCCCAGTGCGAGAAGATCGAATTGCGGTTCCTGCGCGTTCTTGATTTTCAGTGGCATGAGATTCTCCTGTTTGTCATTATTCCGTCTTTATTCTTCCTTCCTACCTTCTTGTTCCTTTGCCTCTTTTCTCCCTTATCCGCTTTCTCTTTCCTTCCTTCCCTTTCCGCTCCTGCTCGTTCCCCTTCCTCTCTTCAGTCTCACCGTTGCATGATCACATTCTTCTCCGGCGCAGCCCTTCGTCACCGTTCATTGGTTCTTCACGCTCCGCACATTTCCGTTCGCATCAGCTCCTCACGCCAGCTTCTCCACTTTCACACCGTCCATGTCTTCAAACACCTGGTTCTCTCCACCCATGGCCCAGATGAATATGTATGCCCGGGTCGCAACACCGGTATGTATCGACCAGCTCGGCGAAAGAACCGCCTGCTCGTTCCGGATCACGAGATGGCGCGTATCGTCCGGCTCTCCCATCATGTGAAAGACGGCCGCATCGGGAGGCAGATTGAAGTACATATACACTTCCGACCGGCGCTGGTGTGTGTGCGGAGGCATGGTGTTCCACACGTTTCCTTCTTCCAGCTCGGTGAGCCCCATGACGAGCTGGCAGGTGGGGACACCGCGCGGGTGGAAATACTTGTAGATCGTCCTGCGATTGGTTTCGATCTGGGATCCCAGGTGGGTTTTTTCTGTTTCGCTGAACCGGACATGTGTTGTCGGATACTCTTTGTGCGCGGGATAGCTGACAAAGTAGAATTTTGCGGGATGGGCGGCATCCTTGCTGGCAAACGTGACCTCCCGCGTCCCGCGCCCGATGTACAGCCCGTCACGATGCGCCATGGGGATCTCCCGGCCGTCCACGGTCACCGCCCCGGGATTGCCGATATTGATGATGCCGATTTCCCTGCGCTCGGCGAAGGTTTCCGCTGCCATCTCTTTCTTGCTCGCCTGCAGCGCCAGCGGCCCGGCCACGGGAACGGCGGATCCGGTGATCGAACGGTCGATGTCCGAATACACCATCGGAACGGCATCCGGCGCAAACAGCGATGTGATCAGATACATTTCGCGCAACTGCAACGAGGTCATCGCCCTGAAACCCCGCGGATCGGTTGAAAAGCGCACGTCCATAGTTATTACTCCTCATGAATGGTAAGAGTGCTTCCTTTGAAATCCTGATTCCGGGCCTCAATGATCGCTTTTCCTCCGCGGACGGGAGAGAATTCAATCCGGGCGGCACCGTTTGCCATTTCAATCACCGAACTCCGGGTGGGCGTCCCGTAATCCACCAGCAGACGCCCCGCACCTTCAGAGGTGAAGTAGATCCTTTTGTTGTAGCCGGGGCACCGTTTGCCGTTCTTGTCGACCGCCGTGGCAGTCACCAGAATGTTGCCTCCCTCCAGCTTCGTCGAAGTGAGTTCAATATGATCCGCCTCACCGTGCCGCACGAATCCGTAGCGCAGCGTCATGGAATCTCTCGCCGCCCCCTTTCCACCACTGCTCCCGATCGCGAGAATGCTGTGGAGGCCTTCTTCGAAGACGACGTTCCACACAAGGCCGTGCGCGGGAAAAGTTCCGGGATTTCGCTGCCTGATACCCTGACTGACACCGTTCACCAGGAGCTCCACCGCATCGCAGTTGCTGTACACACGCACGGGCCGCGCCAATCCGGGCGGACCGCTCCGCTCGGTCCACGTGTGCGACTGCACATAACAGAACTTCGGATCCTGCGTCCAGTAGCTCTTGAACACATAGTACGCATCTTTGGGGACACCCGCACGATCGACGAGTCCCTTCTGGTTGATATAGGGAATCGGGTTTTCGGGCCGCAACGGGGTGCCGAAATCCTTGAACGCCCACTGCGCATTGCCGGCAAACCAGTCCAGTTTCTCCGAGACACCCAGATGCCAGTCGAACAGGTCCACGATATACGATTCGCTCCAGTCACCCTGCTGGGAGATATTCTTGATCTGGGTCTTCTGGAAGTTCTCGGTCCATCCGTCGCGTGTCGTGAATCCGTCTCCGCCGATGGGGTTTTCCGTGTGGCGCCCCACGTGGCTGTCACCGCCGTATTCCGCATGGAAGAGACGGGGATACTTCGCGCGCGCTTCGGTAATGGCTCTTTCGTAGTTCGTGTAGACGCCGCTGTACCATCCCATCCAGATCGACGGGGAGAAGATATCGGAAATACCTTCGCCGCCCGTGAACTTGCGTGTGGTGGTCAGCCGCGAAGGATCCAGCCCCCGCGCGATCGTGTGCAGCTCTCCAAAAAAGGACCGGAGCGAATCCAGATGGTCTCCTCCGGGAAAATCGGGAAGCCAGTACAGCTCGTTCCCGAGCGACCAGAACACGATGCTGGGAGAATTCCGGTGAGTGTCAATCATCTCCCGCAACAACCGCCTGGTGTTCTCCTTCCAGACCGCGTTGCCCACACCGCCCCGGCACCAGGGGAGCTCGTCCCAGACCAGAATACCCAGTTCATCACAGGCGCGGTACACTTCGGGATCCTGAGGGTAGTGCCCCAGCCGCACGAAATTCGCTCCCATCGCCTTGATCATGGCCATGTCTTTCCGGTGAAGGCTGTCCGGAAGGGCGTTGCCCAGGCCTGCATATTCTTCGTGACGGTGCGTCCCCCGCATAAGGAGCCGTTTCCCGTTCAGGATGAACGGCCCCTGTTCCTTGAATTCGTACCAGCGGTAGCCGAAGCGCTCCGCCGCAGTATGGAGGGTGTTGCCCGAGTGTTTCAGGCGGATCTCCATCGTGTAGAGCGACGGGCTGTCGGGCGACCAGAGCCGGGGCCGCGCCACCTCGGGGAGATTGACAACAACCTCCTGCTCCCCTTTCACCACCGTTACGGGCTGCGTTGCACGTGCAATCGTGTTCCCCGCGGGATCGAGGATGGACGCCTCCAGAATGCCATCCACCGTCTTCACAGCAGCGCTGCGGAGGAACACCCGCGCCTGTGTGGTCGCGCGATCTTCACTCACGGACGGTGTAAGCACATGAACGCGTCTCACATGCCGGGGCGGGAGTGCCTTCAGCCAGACGTCGCGCGTGATGCCGCCGTAGATGAAAAAGTCGGATTTCTGCGAAGGGATGATTTCGGGATCGATGGAATTGTCGGCGCGGACAAGAACGGTGTTCTTCCCGCCGCGAATCACGCAGGGGGTGATATCCACATCAAACCCGATGTACCCTCCGACGTGGCCCCCGGCCATCCGGCCGTTGATGTATACTGCACACCGGGTATTCACTCCTTCAAAAGAGAGAACGTACTGATCATCCGCCGGGCGGGCAGGAATCTCCAGCGTCTTCCGGTACCATCCTGCACCGCGCCGGTAACCCGGCACCTGGTCAACGGCGTCAAAGGCATTCCAGGTGTGGGGAAGATCGACACGGGTCCAGGCATCCCCTGTGCGCGGGAGATCCTTCATATCCAGCACTCTTGTCGGCAACAAATTCCCACCCGGTGTTGATCAATGCCCCAGCATGCCCGGGCGGGGTGCCGCCGGGCGTCATCGCCGCCGCTCCAAGAACGCACCCCAGCAGGAGGAGGATATGTCGCATCTTCATGATCCTCAAGGTTTGGTTGGTGAATCCGGCCACGTCACGCTGACGGGCTCACGGAGCCTGAGCGCCCAGGAATCGAGGGATTGCTTCCCAGTCACGGACACCTGCCACATCGCCGGTTCTGGTCCAGCAGGCGCCGGCATAGTAGGTCACGGTGGTCCCGTTGATCGCCTTACCGGTGATCGCCGCGTGCAGGCTGGTTTCGAGAACCGTCCCGGCCGTCCCGGGAGAAAGCACCACGCCGGTTCCCATCCATTCATTCACCGGATTATCATTGGTCGGCCCCCAGAGGGCGACCCACCCGCGCTCCGCATTGGATGTCGCCGACGTGCCTTTCCGCTTCACGAGCCCGGCAAGAAAGGTCAGCGGTTCGTTTGCACCGAATCCGCTGAAGGTGACATCAATTCGATTCAGGTTCTGTCCGGCATCGAGTGAATAGGTCTTTACTTCACGGTAGGGCACACCGTCCATCCGGCCGTTCTCGTAGACCACGGTGAAGCTCGCACGGACCGGACCCACGCGCGTGAATGATATACGACGAGAAGACACCGGATTGGTGGAGCACACCGTTCTTCAACAGACCGCACCCGCCGGCGCCGAGCGTGCGGCCGACGCTGAAGAAGTCCGCTCCCTCCCCATGGTCCTCATGATAGGAATCCTTTGCGCCCCTGTTTCTCTCGTTCGCCTTGTACCACTTATCCACGATCGGATACCGGACCCGTTTCACCCAGACATCCACGCCGTCGAGCACGTCCCCGGCCACCGGGGAGCCATAAATGCGGTAGGCGATCCTGTCGCTCTCCCATGCGATGTCCTCACGCGGAACGACGTATCGTGCCTCCACCTTCGTTTCGAAGACCGGGGCAACCTCCGCCGTCTTCAGCACGAATTCTCTCTTCTCGCGGCGTCCGAAGGTCCATTGGAAGAGGAACTCCTCCGGGGTTCCGTCGAAATCCCCATCCACCCATTGGCCGGGCAGTTCGGTGGTGCCGCTGAACACGGCGACAGGGGTTCCGGGAGCGATGCCCAGACGGCGCTGCACGTCGGCCCAGGCCAGCGAGACGGTCTCGAAGGGGCGTACCATGTCGAGTGGATTCGTGACGGTCAGAGAAACAGCCTGTGACCTCGTCCTCGGCGGCCTCGCAGACCCCGAATGATGATCGTGCGAGATACCGCAGCATCGCCTCCACGGCATAGTAGTCGGCGTAGATCAGGGAAACATCCACCTCCCCGTTCCGGGGGCGGTGACCCACGGAATGATTGATGATGAAGCGCGAAGCCGTGCCCTCGGACAAATACGGAGGTGCGGTCAGGGATGTGAGGATGCCTTCGGCCGCAGCGAGATACGCAGACGCGGCGGGACACTTCTTTCGTCAGGGTGCTGAGTTCCAGAAGTCCGGACGCCGCGATTGCGCCGGCGGAGGCGTCCCTCTCTGTATCCGGTATCCCCGGGGCCTTGAAATCCCAGTAGGGAATGCGGTCGGGAGGAAGATGCCCGATGAAGAAATCCGCCAGCCGCTCGGCGGTCTCCAGAAACCGCGCGTCACGCGTTTCACGGTACACCATGGTGAATCCGTAGATCCCCCACGCCTGCCCGCGGGCCCACACCGACTCGTCTGCAAACCCCTGACTCGTCTGCTTTCTCACCACCGCACCGGTGAGCGTGTCGTAGTCCACCACGTGATATGTGCTGCCGTCGGGCCGGACATGATTGGCCATCGTCGTCAGGGCATGCGCTCACGGCAATGTCACGGAACACGGGTCCGCCACCGTGTGCGGCAGCCCAGAAGAGAAGCTCGAGGTTCATCATGTTGTCGATAATCACCGGGTAGGGCCACTCCTTCCGCCCGTCCCAGGATTTTATGCATCCGACAACCGGATTGTACCGTTTGATGAGGGAGCGGGCCGATCGAAGCAGGATCTCCTGTTTGTCCGGGGAAGGCTCGATCCTGTTCGCATTGCCATAACTGCAGTACATCATGAACCCGACATCGTGTGTTCCGGTGTTGAACTTCTGCGCCTCCAATCCGCGCGTCCAGCGGTCCGCCGCAACCCGCAGGGTGGTATCGTGTGCGTATTCGGCCATGTACCAGAGCACCCCGGGGAAGAATCCGCTCGTCCAGTCATCCGGCGGAACGGTCTGCATTACGCCCTTCAGATCCGAGCTGCGGGGGAACTGAACGCTGTCGCCGAACATCGAGACGGTACTGCGCAGCCGGGTTTGAGCGTACGTGAGTGCCTTTTTGATTCGCCCCTCGAGCGGATTTGCCTGCCCCGGCATGGAACAGGGTACACACCAGAGAAGCAGAAGGAACAGCCCGTTGCGCATCATCGGCACACCTCGTTGTTGGAGAAGGTCATTTCAGAAGGACCATGGTACGGACAACACGATGCCCACCCTGAGTCACACAGGCGAAATAACCCCCGCCGGGCAACCCGTTTCCCTGAAACCGGACATTCACACGTTGAGCCGCATGCACGTACCCGTCAAAAGGGGTCGCAACGAGTTCTCCGAGGGAGTTGTAGACCTCCACGCGCGCGCGGCCATTCGCCGGAGGCAACAAACGTGATTGTGGTCTCGGGATTGAACGGGTTCGGATACGCCTCGGAGCAGGCGAACTCCTGCGGACGTCCCGGTCTGCTCCGATCGCCCACAGATGTTGCCGGAGTCCGGGGGCCGACATCCGCCGCAGTGAGCGGGCGGACAAGAACCGGTTCGGTCGACATCTCGTCGGCGCCGATCTCTTTCGGATCCTGCCGTGCCTGGCCGTCCATGTCCAGGGAGACCTGGGGATACGCACCTATGGCGGTGTTGATGGCGGGACTGGAGGGCACCGGGCGCTGCAGCCCGTCACTACCGGCGGTTGCCAGCAACGGATCAGCCATCGTTATTCCCGCCGGCAGAGGAATCCCGAGCGAAGCACCCCAGAAGAGATTCCCTTCCCAGCGCAGGTTCACCGGCGTATCCGTGAAGCGCACCAGCGGACCTGTTGAGCTCGTGACGATATTGTTTGCGAAAACACAGTCCAGCGGCGGAAGGCTATTTGCGGAGCTCTTCCCCGTCCCCACATCGATGCTGGCAGTGTTCCCCACCAGTGTGTTGAAGGCGATCGTCGCGCGCTTCACCTGATAGTAACCGTTGAGGGGGGAATCCGGAATTCCGTTCATGAGCGCGATGGCGGACCGTATGTCCGTGCCCTTGAGGCCTGCCACGTAGTTGTTGACCACCAGGTGATCCTCACCGATCACCCGGATCCCTCCGGTACTGCTCTTGCCGTTGCCGAAGAAGAAATTCCCTTCGACGCGGCAGCGATTGCCATGACGGAGTGTCAGCGTTCCTTCACAATTGCGGAAGGTGTTGCGACGGTAGACATTCTCACACGACTTGCTGGAGATGATTTCCGCTTCCCCGTTGCACTCTTCAAAGAAGTTCTCTTCGACGATCGTGTACGAATCATACATGGACCAGTCGGATGTTCCCACCCGTATGGTCTCGCCCCCGTTCACTCCCAGTGGCGGCCGGTAGGCAAAATGGTTGTGGTCGATCAGATGATAATTCGGCGCGGCGGAAAGCCAGACCACGAGCGTCGTTCCCTGATGGTTCTTCCCGCGCAGGTAGCAGTGATCCACCCGGTTGTGCGAACCGTAGAGCGAAATCCACTTGTAGTCGGTGGTCTTGACTGCCGGATTGAAGTCGGTGATGCCCGTGTTCGTCAGCCTGCAGTGTGAGCTTTCGAGGCTCTTGGAGGCGTTCCGGAACTCGATCACCGCATCCGCAGGACTGTAGCCGCTGGTGAACAGCAGGCCGTCCACAACGAGATACGTGCCTCCGATCCGGAGGTTGGATGCACCGGTGATCGTCACGCTGCCGTAGCCGGGGGTACGAAGGGTTATCGGCCGGCCGGCTGTGCCATTCCCCTCGAAGACCAGCCGGACATTTGTCCAGGTCCCGGCAGCCATGGTCAGGGTGTCCCCCGGCTGGGCCATGCCCATCGCCGCGGTGATCTCGCCGGGCGTAGCGACGGGGAAGTCTTTTGCGTGAGCCGGCGAGCCGATAAGGCAAACAGACAACAGCACCACGCACCACCAGCAGCGTACATTCATGTAATATTCCTTTTCGTGCATACACGGGGACGCGGAGACGTGTTCAGGAAATCCGGGCATAACGTCTCCGTGCCCCGTGCAGCAATCGTGCCACAGCGTCCGCTTACGTTGAGAACATGTGACCGGTTACTTTAACAGCATCATACGTCTGCTCTGCACAAGAGCGCCCGCACGGACCTGATAGATGTACATACCGGAGGTGAGGGAGGACGCGTCAAAGGTCACGCGATACGTGCCGGCCGGCTGGACCGTGCTTACCAGTGTTGCCACTTCCTGGCCCAGGAGCGAGAACACCTTCACCGTCACCGGCTGCTCCTGCGGCAGCGAGTACTCGATCATGGTGGACGGATTGAACGGGTTGGGATAGTTTTGCGAGACGCTGAACCGGGACGGGAGTTCGCCGGCAATCGTTTCCACCGACGTGCCCGGCCCTTGAAGCGAGTTCTCCGTTGTTCCTGTCACGCGGGCAAGCGCCAGATACACGGCCGCGCCGCCATCGGTAAGGTCGAGTGCAGTCGCGAGCGAGTCGGCGACAATCAGACGCGGCAGGCTGTCCAGAGCAGTGGTGTACACTGCCGTCGGACCGTTCCCCGTCCAGGCACTCCGGTTGTTCGTCGAATGTGCAACTCTGAGATTCGTATTCCCCGCTGCTACGCCGTCATTCAATCCATAGCTCAGCGTATAGAATGCCATTTTCAGAGTTGCCGTCGTGGTCGCTCCCTTGAAATAGTTCACCTGGTAGTAGCGGACCGCGGAAACTTTGTCAATGCCCCCCGAAAAGGTGCCGGAGGCCCCGATGCTCGCGTTCCCGGGAATGCAGCGCGCGGTGGTCCAGTGTCCCGTGGTCGCATTCCCCGTGACCGTGCGCACCCGGATGGGCCGGTAACCGTTGGCATCGCCGATCGGATAGTCCTTGTTTGAGGTGCCGCTCGAGGCACCGCGCCCCATGGCACCGATTACGTAGCTCGAATCCGAAGCACCGAACACGGTTGCGCTGGTCGTGGAGAGGTGTACCAGGGTGTTGTTCCCCGTCTCGACCTTTCCGCGCTTGAACTCGAACCACACCTGTGCAGGAAGAGCACTGGTGCTTCCGGAAGCGATATAGACATCCGTCGCGAGAATAACCTTGCCGCTGCCGGATTTGTCGATGGTCCATCCGTTGAATTCATTCGCCGAAGAGGAATACGCTCCCGGCATGGTGAGTGTACTGTTCGTCGAGCCCGTGAAAATATACTGTGCGACACTCAGCGTGCTGTTCGTGCTCCCCGAGCGCATATCGAAAGGCGGCCCCGTTATTGGTGAGGTCTCCGGTCAGATAGACCCTGTGCACGAGATTGCCGAGTATCGTATTGGACTGGACCTTGAATGTCGCCCCGACGCTGATGAGTATATTTCCGTTTACGCGGAGAATGGTGGAATCCGACTTGGAGAATTGCAGTACACCGGAGGCCCCCTCTCCCACCTGCACACCGGCCACGGTGGCATCGGCGGCATTGTAGGTCACCGTGTCACGATCCGCAATAACGGCAATGTCAGCGGGCCCCGGCACCACTCCCCCGACCCATGTGGCCTGCACACTCCAGTTTCCGTTTACACCCGCGGACTTGATCGTCCCTGCTGCGGCCAAAGTCCCGCCGCGAGCAGAACGACCACTGTGAGTTGTCAGCAGAAGGTACATGCGTCTTTTCATGACGTACTCCGGTTTGTTGGTGGATGAGAAGCGGTGGTTTATTAGAATTGTATCGATGTTTCCAGAACGATCGTGTGCTGCTTCAGCGTGTTGGTGTTGACGTTGGTCATCCAGATATCCTGGTATTCAATGCGTTTATACTCGTAGGCCATGTCGACGCCGAGAATCCCGAACCGCATGCCGAGGCCGGCGGTGTACGCATCCCCGCGCACCGGTTCGCCGATCAGGCCGGCACCCTCCGGTGCATAGGTCTGCACCTCTTCCCGGTATCCCCCGCGGACCCGGAGCCAGTCGGTTGCCCGGAATTCGATCCCGCCGCGCAACGACTTGCTGCTCAGCCAGGGATTGACGGGGCTCCCCCCGCCGGAGGTGAACGTCACGTCGTCGAACTGGCGGATCGTATAGTCCACGCCGAGGCTCCACCGCTCCGTGGGATAGAGGGCAAACCCTATGGAGAGCTGGAGAGGAATACGCAGATCGTCCGCCCCGCTCGCCGTTGTGACCGTGGAGGACCCGGTGGTATCGCGCGTGGTTGTCATATCCCATGTCCGTTCGATGGTCACGGAGGGTTGCACGGAGAAGCCGACGCTGATATGTTCGCCCCGGAAGAACGCGCCGATCGTCGTCACCACCCCGGAATAGGTCGATGTGCCCGAAGCGGACGACCGGAAGTACACGGAATCGTTCCTGACACGGTAGACGGCGTCAAACAGCAGTCGTCCGCGCTCGATCTGTATTTCGCTGTCGTCCGACGAACCCGTCAGCACGGTGACGGCCGCGCCGAGACTGAACCGCTCGAACAACGTCACCGAAGCAGCCGGTGTAATGCGGTAGATCGCTCCCTCCCGCTGGACCGCCGAAGAATACCAGCGGGCGGCCAGTGTGTCGGTTCCCCGCAGCACCGGCATCGGTGACGGACGGTACTGGCCGATATTCGGATCCAGGTTGTTGTTGTTCCTGTAGTAGTAGTCCAGATTCACCGCTTCTGCAAACCCCACGCCCGCAACAATCCTGATTCCCTCGATTTCGAAAGGAACCGCCGCGCTCAACAGCGCCGGCCGTACGGCCGTACGGGCGTTCTCCCAATCGGGCATGATCGTGTCATAGGGTTTTTGAAGCTTGTCGGCGGGGTTTGTGACAACCGGATCCTGGATGCCGTCGAGCATATTCTCCATGAGCAGGCTGAAGTTGGGATAGAACCGGTTGGGAAGCCAGTCCTGTTCCTGCTGATCCCGGTAGTTGTACACGGTACCCCCGAAACGCAGCTCCGCGGTCTCCAGCTGCATGAGTGCGGCGGGATTGGAAAACAGCACGGAAGATTCGTTGCCGAGTGCTATTGCCGCCCCGCCAAGACCCATGCTCCGCGCGCTGCGCAGAACGAATTGATCCAGCGCCTGGTAGGTGAGGGGTTTAAACAACCCTTGCCCGGAGACGGCCGCCGGGAGGAGCAGGACGATGATGCCGAATGACAACGACAGCGTGAGCCGGATGTGTGTTCTCATGGGAGTATCACCCCCAGGCTGATGCGGTGGACACTTCCGAGGTAATCGCCCATCGCTCCGTAGCTGTAGTCAAACCCCAGCCCCACCCCGCCCAGCGCCGTCTTCACGCCTGCGCCGAAGTTCAACCCGTCATTGTCGTAGTTCGCCTTGTATCCCGCCCGCAGCGCGAAGATTTCCTGGAACGAGTACTCCAGGCCCATATGCAGCTGCTGGGCGTAGTCGTTCGGCTGGAACAGATCGAATGCCACGGTCAGCCGGTGCGACATCGTCGGGTGTCAGCAGGGCGGTCGGACCGATCACGTCCGCCGCAGTACCGAGGCGGAAAGCCAGAGGCGCCGGGTATCCTTCCTGGGCGAACTTCACCTGCCCGCCGAAATTCTGGACGGACGCGCCTATCCGGACGGAGCGGTATCCGGTTTCGTACAGGATACCGAAGTCGAAGAGCAGGACGTCCGCCGATGTGTTGTAGGTTTCCTGTCGCCCCGGTCGACGGATTGACCACGGTGAAGGAACTGGAGCCGTAGAGTGATTCATGGACGAACTTGATATTCACCCCGGTGGAGAAATTCGCCGTCAGCTGCCGTGCAAAGGACACCCCCGCGAGAAACGTCGTGGGGGTGAACGTGGCGCCTGTGAGTCCGGGATTGTACACCTGGTTCCCCGCAGGGCCCACGAACTGCAGCTGGTCGACACGGGTTTCTTCGATCGCCCCGTAGCTCACGAACTGGAACTGAAATCCCAGTGTGCCGATATCCCCCAGCGGCAGGGCATACCCCAGTGCGCTCTGATAGGTATCAAAGAGCCAGAGGGTCAGCGTGGTCGAAAGCTGGTGTGACTGCGCCGATGCAAGGCCGGCGGGATTCCAGAACACCGCGTCCGCACCCGGAGGCCAGCGTCACGAAGGCATCACCCATCGCCGTCGCGCGCGCGGTCGGCATCACCTTCAGAAACTGGAGCGAGGATGTTCCCACCTTCTGTGCCGTCACCTTCTCCAGACCGCCGGCAAGGAGAAGCAGAGGCACCAGGACAAAGAAGCTCTTGTTCATGGATCTCTCCCTGCGGTCTCTGCTTAGTGGATGATGACGAATTTGCCGTGCGTCCGGTTGCCGTCCGGCGTTTCCACGACGTAGAAATACACTCCCGAAGCCATAAGCTGGTTGTTGCGCGTCACCTGCAGATATTCGGTCGAGTAGAGCTCGGTGTCATGGTCGATGTCTGGACGAGCTGCCCGCTGTAGGAGATGACACGGATCGTGCAGTGCTTGGGGAGATTGTAGAACCCGATCTTTCCCCCCGCATCCCCTCCGTCGGCGGTGGTCCCGGTGAAGCCGGAGCGCACCACGAAAGGATTGGGAACCACGACCACGTTCTCCAGCGTCTCGGTTCCGCCAATCTGTGTGCTGTGCAGCGTGATGTTTGTGCGGCCGCTGCGGTTACCCCTGGTGTCGACGGACAGCAACGAATAGTAGAACGATTCCCCGACGCGTCGTGTCCCTGTCCTTGAAGACATATTCACCGTTCCGGAAGTAGCGGGGATCCTGCCGGCCGATGCTGTCGAGCCTGGTCCAGGGCCCGAGCGGATGCACGGCCTTGCACAATTCGTAATGACTCAGCGGGGCCAGCAGGCGCGGCGTGGTGAAGTTTTCCGCCTCGACCTCCCACGCAATCCGGTTTTCGGCCGTTGCGGTATTGCCGATCTCAAAGGCCGGGGCGGGCACAATGAGCGGTATCTGATACACGCCCGTGCTCGGGGCGCTGTCCGGCCAGTACTGTGTCGAATCGTAGTCGGTCAGGGGACGGCCGGTGTAGGCCTCGATCGCCCGGTCCGCCACCTCGCGAACCGTGACGACATTGGAATTCACGTGCTGCGGCAGCGGGTACCTGCTCAGATAGTCGCTCCCGTGAACGTACTGTTTTCCGCTGACGCCGCCGTAGGTAACCGTCTTCCACCAGTTCGGTACGGGGTTGAACGCATTGGAGGCCGGCGTGGTGTTTTCACCGCACATCTCCCCGCAGCTTCCGCCTTCATCCTTCATGCCGGATTCCGTCTCTTCCTGCCTGGCCGCCCCGTAGCCGACAACCTCCGCCACGGCGAACCGGATCCTGTCGCCGATGTTCAGCGTGTAGGGCCCGAACACCAGGATATGCCCGACGCCGAACTTCTGCGACTGCCTCCAGTTGTAGCTGCCGCGGCCCACCCAGTCCGGTCCGAACGTGGGAAGATCGCGGTACGGGTTGTTCTTCCGCGGCTGCGTGACATCCATATACGCGATCGCCTTGGCGCTCGACAGAAGGTTGGTCTCCATCCGGTTCAGAAACGGCTGCTTGATCCGTCCGTTGGCATCCCATACGTTGGCTGTGTCGCTCGAGGTGATGTTGATCTGGGTCTCCCCTTTGAGTGCGAGATGCCCGGTGTCGTAGTACAACGGGAGATAGCCGACCGCCTGTGCCGCCAGCAATCCGCCTCCGTTCTTCCCGCTTGACGCCCATTCTGCGGCATACTTCGGATCGGGCCTGCCTGTGCGGTCGAGATTGTAATTCATCCACCGGCGGCGGTCAAACCGGGGAAACTGATCCCCCTGATAGTAGTCCGTGCCATCCCACCGGTTGAAGATCCGTTCGTTGGCGAACATGGAAGGACAGAACCCGTAGGCAAACCCCACGAGCACATCACTGATCGGCAGCGTGACCGCCGGTGTGGCCGGATTCCCGTCCGTGTCGCCGGTGTACTCCATCTCGTACTCGTAGATGATGAAGTCATCGTAGTCGGGAAGACTCCAGGCGCGGCTCGTGCGGGTGACCGTGATGCCCACGCTTGACGCCCACCGGGCGACAATCACCTCTTCCGCTTCGTTGGGGTTGTAGGAGGGGTTCAGGCTGCCCTTCCCGAGCGTCGGATAATTCTCTGTCCGTTGAATGGAAAGGGGAAAACTGTAACGCCCGGCATACGGCTCGCCCTGGATGGCCCCGCAAAATGCGTACAGCACCGAGGAGGTGTCGGAACGCATCGCGGAGAAGTACACTCCCCCGCCGAACGAATTGTAGTACCCGTTGTACTGGATGCCGTCCACGATCGTCGCGGAATTGCCCGGCCACTCCAGGGACGGTACTCCGCGTGTGCTGCCGCTGGTCCCGCTGTCGTACGCACGTCCGAGCTCGCCGGTATTGAACACCGTCTGGTTGAGCATGGCGCGGCGATGGATCGCGTAGTCGCGCAGCTGGGCCTCCGCCGTCAAGGCCGCGAGGCTCAGCGCCGCAACAAGCACCGCCGCCTTCATACGCAGATCTCCCGGAATCATGTTCATGTGTCCTCCGCCTTCCTACAAATTGAGAATGATACCGAGGGTGAATGATCGTGGTTCGTTGTCATAGATCATGAACGTCTGGTCGACCAGGAACGGCGCGAATTCGTCGTAGTATTGCAGCGAAGCCGGATTGGTTTCGTATTTCTCGATGTTCCGGTTGATGTAGGAGCTCCCCGACGAGGCGGTGCTTGTCTGAAACACCGCCTGGTAATTGTAGATGCTCTGATCGAAGAGGTTGAAGACCTCCCCGTACAACGTCGCGTCAATGCCGAAAAACCGGGGGATGCGTTTGGAGAGTTTCAGGTTCGTGTTATACTCGGTCGGCGTGCGTTTGTTGTTGATGACCCCGAGACCTTCCCGGTCATAGGTATACGGTCGCCCGCTCCGGACGCTTGATGTCACGGCCAGGGTTATCCTGTCCAGGAAGGACCCGGCATCCTCACCCGTGTAGAAGGAAATATTGGCGATGAGGTTGTGCGTGCGGTCGAAATCGAGGATGATATCCTTCGGGCCCGGCAACACCACGGCCTGGGTCCCCTCGGGAGGGTTCTCGTGGTACGTGGGGGAGGCATTGAACGGTGTACTGCTCTTCCCCGTGGCAATGCTGTAGCTGTAACTCACCGTGCCGGCCACCCATCCCCTGCGCTTCGTGAGCGCAAGGCGGAAACCCCGGATATCCGCATAGTCACGATTCACGAATGTCGCATACTGCGTCTGCTGGAGGTCATAAAAGAACGCGCGCTCGATCAGGTTCTTGACGTCCTTGTAGTAGCCGCTCACGTCAAGCGTGAATCCCTCTCCCAGCCCCTGGGTCACACCGACGTCGTAGCTGTTGGTTTCCTGGGCCTCAAGCCGCGGGTTGCCGATCTGCATATTGGCGAACCCCACGCGTGGAAGCCGGGAGGCAATGGTGTACTGAAAGGACGGGCGCTGGACGAATGATCCATAGTTCAGATGGAAGACCGTCGACACCGATACAGGGAACGAAATGCCGATACGGGGCTGCAATCGTCCCAGCGTGGGGGTGTCGCTCCTGGGGCGCAGCCTCGCGGTCGTACACATACGTGGAGTCACTCGTCGGCACCCGGAACGGGGAATACGGATCCGTGTAGTACGACATTCTGGTTCCAGACATCCAGCCGCAGCCCGATATTCGCGATCATCCCTTCAAACTCCATCTTGTCCTGCACATACACGCCCGATTCAAACGGCTTGGCCGCATAGATCTCGTTCCGCTCTCCCGATGACGACGTCAATCCCGTCCGGTTGTACACGTCGATGCGTGTACATTCCCCTGCGCCCCCGCAAGAACCATGTGCGATTGTGAGCCTGACTCGTGAACGAAGCATCGAGCGAAAGGGTGCGGGTCTTCTCCGGCGGAAATCGTTGTCAAACGACCCGGCGATGAAGTTGTCCGGCACGTTGCTGTAGGGGTACGCCATGATCTTGCTCCAGTCGCCGCTGTACCAGTGACTCGTATCCATGATGGGCGAGCCATCCACGTAGTCGGTGATCAAGCCGGTTCAATTTGATTTCGTAGATATGTGCTCGGACTCAACGCATGGACAAACCGCGCACCAAGCTGCACGGTGGTGTTGTCCTGACTGACTGTCCCGACCGCACGGTCCCATATCCAGTTGTAGAACCCGTTGGTGCGGAGGGACCGGAGGATGTTCTCGCCGTCTGTTGGAGTAGGCGCCGCTGAAGCGGAGCCGACATGCCCGGCCCGCAGGTCGAACACGATATTCCCCATGAACTGCCGGTCGACGTCCGGGCTCAGGCGTCGGGCAGGAAGAGCCATTCGGTCCCCGAGTGGGCGGCGAGGAAGAGACGCGCATTCGACGAGAGGGGCCCGCCGAGTGTCAGGTCGCCGGAGATAATCCCAGAGGTTGTTGTACGTCCCTGTTCATGTCACGCGCTTCCCTGAGTCCGGTAGAGCGCATAGGCGATCTGGGACAGCGTGGCCGTGTCCCTGCCCGAAACGGTTGTCAAACCCGTTCCCGATAGAGCTGTAGTACCGCGTCCCGCCGGTCCCGCCGTGGAGTCAATCCCGGCCCATTTCTCCGGGCGATCCAGGAGCTGCAGGTACGGATTCGCGGCGCGGATCATACACGCTCGGCGCCGAAATGCTTCTGTCCCGGCAGCCGCGTCCGCAGTTCCGCCCTCGCCCGCCACCGGTCGCTTCTTCCCTCCTTCATCGAGATGTTCACCACGCCCGATTGCGCGTTGCCGAACTGCGCGCCGAAACCGCTGGTGATCACCTCCACTTCCTCCACCGCACTCATGATCGGGGCGAATGCGCTGGAACTGTAGAGCGGATTGACGATGCCCATGCCTGCGAGATTGTAGAGTCTCCTCCCCTTCGCGGCCGCCGCGGAAATGCCCGTCGACGACGTCGGAGGAAAGGGAGAGCATGTCCGTGAGGTCACGAATTCCCGGCGTCAGCAGGACCTCCTCCGCGCGTATGATCTCGCTCGTGAGGTCTTGTCCCGCTGCACGTCCGGCCGCTCGGCGGTCACCACCACCTCCTGCGCCTCTCACCACCGCCTGGGAGGACGAAAGTCCAGGGGTGTCGTGCGGTTGACGTTGACGATGACGTCCCGCTGCATCAGGGTCTGATACCCGACCATGGAAGCGGCCACCTCATATGCTCCCGGGAGGAACATTCAGGATGAAGTAGTTCCCGTCCAGGTCGGTGGAGGCACCGAACTTCGTGCCCCGTACCACCACATTGACGCCCGGGGATCGCTTCCCTGGTAACACGATCGCGGATCACGCCCGAGATTTTTCCGGCATCCTGGGCCCAGAGAGGAGCAGCTGCCAGCAGCAAACACATCAGCACTCTCTTCATAGCAAACCTTTGTCGTTGTGTGTAGACATCCCGCATGCCCGGCGTTGCGGATCCACCCCGCTCAGGGGGTGAGTCTGACGGGGTACAGCACGACCGATCGCGCATTCTGTTTGTCATCCGGAACAAGAGCCCGCGCCGCATCTCTGTATTTGGTGCCCCCGTAGATTCTGGCCGCCGTGCGGAGACAATCGTTCAGCAGTCCGGGTTCAAATCCCCTGATTTCCTGTATCGACCATTCTTTCTCACCCAGGGCGAACGGCAGCAAATACTCCAGTGCACGCCGGATACTCCTTCCGTCCGGCGTCTCGAAGTGCCACAGATCCTCCCCGGCGCGTTCTGCAAGACCCGCCAGCGCAAACATGCCCTCGAGATTCATGGTGCTGTACCCCCAGGATCGCGTGCGGGCAAGCTCCTCCGGTTGACGGCCGTCGGGCTCGATCTGTGCCGCGATCCGCCGGGTCTTCGCCTCACCGGCCACCGTCCTGGCAAGCTGCACATCCTGAACAAACATCGCAAGGGAGAGCACCTGCACGTCGTACCAGGTTCCATGATTGTTCGCGGTGTTCTTCTCCTGGACACCATTCGGACTTTCACGCAGCCAGGTGAGATAGGCCCTGCACCAGGCAACCATTCCACTCCGATCGCCCGCCGTCCAGGAGGACGATCGGGCAATAAGCGCCGTCCCATCCAGAACAAGAGAAATCGGCCGCAGATCGATGATGCCGTATCCTCTCCCCTTCTCCAGCCCGGGAATGCCCTGCGCAAAGTTCATGTTTGGATTCATCCGTGTGGACGGATCCAGGAACCAGACACGGAGGAGTTTCGCCGCATGCGCGGCATACTCCTCGTTTGCGGTGAAGTGGTACCCGAGGGACAACACATGGACAGCCTTCGCCATGCGCCCGAAATTGTCGTGGTCCGGGAGCATCGCCGCCTCCGGATTCACCTCCCCGTCTTTCCGGATGTACGGGTCCCCTTCCTTATGGTTCGGTCCGGGCCACCAGTACTTCCCCATGCTCATGTAGTCGTGCTTGTCCCCGCCGGGAGGCGTCTGCTTTTTCTCCATAACGGAGACCGGTGCGAGCTTCAGGGCCTTGTCGGCTTCTTTCCGGATTTGCTTCAGCGCATTCACGTAGAGGCCGTTCTTCGCTGCAATTGCTTTCCGCGCGGCAACAAGAACAGCCGGATCAATGAACACCGTCCCCGGATCCTCACCTCCCCTCGCCAAGGTGGTCAACAGAAAGAGAAGCAGCGTGACCCGCACGACCGTCCTCATATGTGTGTAGTCCCTTGTCTGCACCGGTGTGCCGTTCCTATTGCGCCAGAAGGTGCACGGCAAAGCCCGCGATATCCAGATCCAGATAGGCGGCATGAGGCTTTCCCTGCTTCTCTTCGAGCGTTCCCGGAATCACGTGAACACCCTGACGTTCGAAATATGCGATCGCCCGGTCCAGGAAGTGTGTCCCGAGAGCAAGGTGACCGTGCGTGCCGCGTGATGGTCCTTTCCGGAATTCCGCAAAACTTCCGGCGAAGTGGGATGAAGTGGTTTCGCGGGAAGGAAGATGGAGCAATGTCGCCAGACGCTGTGCGACCGCCGCGGCCTCGTCCGGGCTGCCGCAATTGATGCCGACATGTACCAGGTGGAGTCCGAGCATCGTGGCCACCGCCTTTGCCGACAGCGCCGTGATTTCGTCGAACTTGCCCGCATTGATCAGCTCCGGTTTCACCATCCAGCTGCCGCCGCAGGCGAAGACGCGCGGAGATTTGAGATACGAGAGCAGATTGCCCTCATCGATCCCGCCTGTCGGGACAAACTTCATCCCCTTGTAGGGAGCGCCGATGGCATTCAGATAGGACAATCCCCCCATCGGTTCGGCCGGGAAGAATTTGACGATGCTCAGACCGAGCTCGATCGCCGCTTCCACTTCGGAGGGAGTCGCCACGCCCGGCGTGATCGGGATCTCTTTCTTCTGGCAATGCTCCACCACCTTCCGGTTCAGACCCGGGGCGACAATGTACCGGGCGCCGCAGGCGATGGCGGTATCCGCCTGCTCCGACGGTCAGGACCGTTCCCGCGCCCATCAGCATGTCGGGCACGGATGCGGCGATCTGCTGCATCGCGTCTTTGGCCGCCGCCGTCCGGAACGTGATTTCGATGCACGGAATGCCTCCCGCGAGCAGAGCGCGGGCAAGCGGAACGGCATTCGCCGCATCGTCAATGGCCACCACGGGCACAATGCCCGTGAGGCCGATGGTTTGCAGGGTTGCATTCACGAGAGTTTTCCGGATTGTTGAGTTGAGTGTGATTACCGCGCCATCCAGCCGCCATCCACCACCAGCACATGTCCGTTCACGTAGTCAGATGCTTTCGAAGCCAGGAAAACCGCCGCGCCCTGGAGATCCTCGGGCATGCCCCAGCGTCCTGCGGGGATGCGTTCGTCGATCGCCTTCGTGCGGACCGGATCTTTCCGGAGGTTCGCCGTGTTGTTCGTGACCATGTAGCCGGGCGCGATGGCATTGATATTGAGTCCGTGCTGCGCCCACTCGTTCGCCAGCGCCTTCGTCACCTGTGCCACAGCCCCTTTGCTCGCCGCGTAGGAGGGCACCGTTATGCCGCCGCTGAAACTCAGCAGGGAGGCGATATTGATGATCTTCCCGGCCTTCCTTTTCATCATATCCCGCGCAACGGCCTGGCTCAGGAAAAATACCGTCTTGGCGTTGATCGTCATGACATCATCCCAATCCGATTCGGAAAAGTCCACGGCCGGCGTCCGCCGGATGACACCGGCATTGTTCATCAGAATGTCGATGTGACCGAACTCCTTGAGTGCGGTCTCCACGACATGCCGGATCGAAGCCATCTGCGACAGATCGGCGACGATGGGAAAAGCCCGGCGGCCCAGGGCCTGGACACGGTCGCGCGTCTCGTTCTGCTCCATCCTGTCCACCAGCACGACGTCCGCCCCGGCTCCGGCAAAACCGAGAGCGAATCCCTGCCCGAGACCGGTCCCGGCGCCGGTGACCATCGCCACTTTTCCTGTGAGATCAAACAGATTATGCATGTTGTCCTCGTTCATGAGAAGGTGAAGGTAGTGCTACACGCGTGATTTTTCCGGAAAAAAGGAACACCATCGCCGTGCCGAGCGGAACCAGCAGGGCCGCAAGAAAGAAGAAGAGCACGTAGTCCACGGAGGTGATTACCGGAACCATCCAGGTCGTGATCAGCACACCGGCAACCGCGCTGGTGCCGCCGAGACCGGCAAGTGTCCCCACGGATTTGCCCGAGAAGAAGTCGCTCGGCAATGTCTGGATGTTGTTGATGACGATCTGGTAACCGAACAGCGCAACCGCGATAAGCAGAACCGCCATGAGCGGCTCGGCGGCGAATGCACTGAGGACCAGGAGCGGACACATGATTGCGCCCCCGATCACGATCGCCCACTTCCGGGACCTGTTGACGGACCACCCGCGCTTGATCATGTACCCCGAGAACCAGCCCCCGGACAGGCTCCCGGCCGCCGCCCCCACGTACGGCACCCATCCGAACAGGCCGATCTGCTTGATGTCGAATCCGAATTGCTCCGCAAGATAGATCGGCAGCCAGTTGACGAAAAGCCACCAGATGGGATCGATGAAGAAACGGGACGCAATAACCGACCAGCTTTGCCGGTAGGACAACAGTTCCCGCACGGTGAGCGCACGGTCCTGATCCGGGGATGCACCGCCGCCCGCGGCACTCCGCCCCCCCAGAATATGCTCCCGCTCTTCTTCGGTCAACCAGGGATGCTCTTCCGGCCTCGCCCGGTTGATCAACAGCCAGGGAATAACCCAGAGCAGCCCGAGCACACCGACAAGAATGAACGTGAGACGCCAGCCCACCAGAAGATACAGTCCCGCAATCACCGGGGCGCTCAGGACCGCGCCCAGCGACGCCCCGGCGTTGAATATGCCCTGTGCCAGGGCGCGTTCGGTGGCGGGAAACCACTCCGCGTTGGACTTCGTCGCACCCGGCCAGTTGCCCGCTTCGCTGAATCCGAGCATGGCGCGCACCACGCTGAAACTGACCAACCCCCGTGCCAGGCTGTGCAATCCGCAGGAGATCGACCAGAGGATGATGGTGATCACGAAGGAAATACGCGTCCCCATCCAGTCGAAGAATTTCCCCGAAACCCCCTGGCCCACGGCGTACGCAACCATAAACGCCGAGATGATCATCGCCAGCTGGTCCTTCTTCAGGTCGAGATCGACAGAAATGTTGGACCACATCACGGTCAGGGAATTCCGGTCGATGTAGTTGATGACCGTCGCCATGCCGATCAACGTGATGATCCACCAGCGTACGCCTTTGACCTTCCGCATCTGCTCAGCCTTTCGCCGGTATGAAGTCCTCGCGGACGGGTGTGAACACGTCGATGAGCGTACCCCGTTCCAGCGCAACCACACCATGGTTGATATCGGGGGGGATGAAGAAACAATCTCCGCGCTTCAGCATCCGTTTTTCTTCTCCCACCTGCACCTCGAAGGCCCCTTCCGTTACGTAGGTCACCTGACGGTGCGGGTGGCGATGCACATACCCGATCGAGCCTTTTTCGAATTCCACCCGGACCATCATCAGATGCGGATCGAAGCCCATGATCTGCCGCCGGACACCCTGCCCGACGTCTTCCCAGAGGATCTCCCCGGAAAGAATGTGCCCCTCACGGGCGGGAAGTTTTTGTGCCATCGTTCACGTGTTCTCCATGGAGTGGCGGATAATCACCCGCATTCCCCGGCGGGCAACATGCCGCCCGGACCCTCACCGGAAGGCCGGGCAATGGAAGCGTCAAAAGGCGATTCGGAGCGCTCATGCTCATCACCGCGACTTAACAAGCCTGTGGCTCCCCTTCCAGACGTACACACCCCCCTTTCCTTCCACACGGTGCTCCTTCTCCGGGGATGGATCGCCGCGCGCAATCATCAGCTGCCAGTGCAACCCGTCCTTGCCGCTGATTCCCACAACTGTCCCTTCGGCCGCGGACGCCTGAATGGTTACACGTTCGACAACCGGCAGGGCGTCGAGCGAAAGCTCCTCCACCGGATCAAAGACGCCGTGCGGCTCGATCACCGCCGCCAGGACGCAGGAGCGTGCCTCGCGCCGCAGGATCACCGCCGTCTCGTGCCGCAGATTGAAACTGGAATCCCCCGCCCCCGTCCTTACAAAGAGCACCTGTGTCGAGCTGTCCGCGGAGGTGGTAATGGAATAGTACCGTCCGCCGAGAAGCCATGTCCATTGCGCCCCCGCTGCGGCAGGACCCACCCCTTCAAGCCAGAGGTGCTGGTAGCCATCCGAGACACCCGCGGACGCCACGGTGGTCCGGTACGCACGGTAGGGCACGTTCGTGTTGACCAGATGACCCTGATAATAGAAAGGAAGATCATACTCGTGAGGCCTGTCGGCATCCACGGTTACCAGATCCAGGATGACAGGGCGGCGGAAGCGCCTGTCCCGCACCATGGCCATGGTCCTCTGCAATCGGACCCCCGGATAGGCACTGTCCTCGCAGGCGCTCATGATCTGCAGGTCCGGATCGTCCGCCGCAAAGAAGTGGCGCCGCCCCGGCGAACGCTCACCGTTCTTCGTGATTCCCCCGAACTGCGTTCGTCCGTCCACAACGATGCTGTTGTGCGCGATCGTCTGTTTTGCCCAGCTGGTGTTCTCGGGGAGATAGCGCCCGCCGAACTTCGGCTCGACGTTGATGAACCGCGCCGAACCGTAGTCGGGGACCACCTCGCGCTCCTGTTCGTAGTACGAGAATCCGAGACGGTCGAAATGGCCGTGCCCCATCCCCTGCGACGCGTACTTCATGACCAGCATCGACTGCTCCCCATCGACGGTGGAGCGCAGGATCCCGATCCCTCCGTCGGCGCCGGCGGGTCCGTCGCGGAACTCCACGCTCCGGTATGGAAAGGGCTGGATGGTTGTCGACGCGGCCAGGTCACGCGCCACGGCAAGTCCCGCGCCGCCGAACATCACGCTGTTCTGCCGCCGGGCGACGTCGAGCCACCCGCGCTCTCCCGCATAGTGCCGATAGGCGATGTCCAGCACCGTCACGACCTCTTTGGCTGTGACGCTCATCTCTTTCAGGGCGTCGTTAAAGGGAATGAACCGTCCCGCGGGAGTGGTCTGCTGGATGGCGGCGACAAAGGCCTTCTTCAGAATGCCATCGCGGTAGGCGAATATCTTCAGCTCCGGCTGGTTGTGCTCGATGGCATGAGCAAAGAGGAAGAAGGGCATGAGCACGTAGCGCGTGTAGTATGGCCCTTCTCTGTAGTAGCCGTCCGGCGAAAAAAGCAGGTCCAGCTGCCTGAGAAAACCGCCGGTCTTCTTCCTGTCCGTCCCCGCGAGAGCCTTCTCCACCATATCCCCATCGCGAAGGGCATACCCCAGCATCCCCGTGGCGGCCACCATCCAGGTGCCATGATTGTGAATCTGGTCATGCTCCCGCGCGTGGTCATCGAGAAAAAAGCTGGCCATCGGCCGCAGCAGCTGACGTTCGATGGTTTCCCTGTCGGCGCCATTCAGCCAGTCGTAGACACAGTCGTACGCCTGTGCCGTGTGCACGAGCCAGACCGATTCGTTCAACGTTTGCCAGAAGAGCCGGCCGGACGATTGAGCGGACGTCGCCATGGGATGTGTGCCCAGTGCGGGATAGAGTTCGGCATAGCGCAACAACATATCGCGTACAAAGCGGGCGTAACGCTCGTCGCCGGTCACCGCATACAACACTCCCGCCGCCTGCATCTCGGTGTAGTTCCGCTTGTGCCGTTCGTGCGTGTATCCGCCCGCATCCACGGGTAGGGGAACCTCGATCGGGGCGGCAAGGGCTCCGCTCATCAGGCGTACGGCCCGTTGATAGGTGGAGTCAAACAGCGGATAGCGCCCGAGAGCCGCCCGCATGGCCTCCGTCTCCGCATGGGTGATCACGATGTTCGGACGGGACTGCGCAAAAAGAAGAGGGGACGCCCACGCAACGGACAGGAGGAACGCCAACCACCCGATCAGGGTGGTTGCCCGGAGACACCGTACGCTCCGGATGGCGCCCCCACCCGCCCCGCCGCTGCCATATGACTTCCTCCCGGAACTCACGAGAAGAAGATCCCCCGTTGATATCCACCGAAGCACCGTTGACAAACGATGACGCGTCCGTGGCCAGAAAGGCGACGAGTTCAGCGACTTCTTTCGCCTCCCCTTCGCGGCCGAGGGGGGTCATGCCGGCAACCCGTGTGCGGACTTCGGGTTTTGTGAAGGTGTTGTGGAAGGTGGTGTTGATCATCCCCGGCGCGAGGCAATTGACGCGGATTTTCCGTGGCCCCAGCTCCTTTGCCAGGCCCCGCGTGAACGTCATCACCCCCCCTTTGGCTGCCGCATAGGCGAGGGCGCCCGGTCCGCCTCCGTCGCGCGCCGCCTGGGACGAGAAATTCACGATGGCTCCGCCGTCGGCCATGTACGGCAGCGCCTCTTTTGTCACGAGGAATGTGCTGGTGAGATTCAACAGCACAACGAAGTCCCAGAACGCCTGATCCATTTCATCCATCTTCTTGCGGGCCACCAGTCCACCGGCGACGTTCACGAGGACCTGGATCTTTCCTCCCAGCTTTTCAACCGTTTCCCGGACCAGGCGCTGCACCTCCGCGGATTTTGTGACATCCGCCTGAATGGCCACCGCCGTACCGCCTGCGGCGGTGATGGTCCGGACGGTTTCCCCGGCCTGCTCGGGATTATCGAAATAGTTGACACCGACACGGAATCCGAGGGCGGCGAATTTTATGGATATGGCGCGGCCGATATCGCGCGCACCGCCGGTAACAAGGGCAACGGGAGCAGTCATGAAGGATCTTCCTGAGGTGTTCGTGTTTGCACTTTGAGCATTCGCCTGGCATGTCCTTCCGCGATCCGGAGGTGTTCGGTCATCGTGTCCCTCGCACCGGCAACGTCCTTGGCAATCAGGGTGTCAAGGATCTTGCTGTGCCATTCCAGTGCGGAATCGCGGGCATGTGCAACGGTGGCATAAATGGAGGATTTGATTTCGGGCATCAGGCGGTGGATCGGCTCGATGACCAGCGGCATGAGCGGGTTTTGCGAAGCACGGGCGATGTCCAGATGAAACGCCATGTCCAGCGATGCCAGCTGCGCATAGTCATCGCGGGCGGCGCGCAATTCCTCCACATTCTTCTGGAGTTTCACGATGTCCTCCGCCGTGCGTTTGGCCGCCGCCACTGCCGCGATGGAGGGCTCGATTGCCTGCCGCGCATGGATCACATCCAGCACGTACACCTTTTGATAGTTCATGCTCAGATACAGACGCATGGGATCGGTGACCGCGGAGGCGGAGAAAGTATTGACGAACATCCCCCGCCCCTTCTGGATGGAGATCAGTCCGCGGGCGCTCAGCATACCGAGCGCTTCGCGCACTGCAGTGCGGCTCACACCGAACGTTTTGCACAACTCCAGCTCACTGGGTAATCGTTCACCGGGCGAGAGCCGCTTTTCCTTGATGGCGTGTTCGATTTGCTCCGCGACGGTATGACTCAGCAGCCGGCGGGCGCCGACTTTCTGGAACATGGGGAAATCCGTGGTAGTGGAGGGGGTTTATCATGTGACGTAATATGTCACATGTCATACATAAGATAATGCGCGAAAATGAATTTGTCAAGCGGGGACTGAGACTCACCGTGAGACTCAGCCTGAGTCTCACCCCCTACCGGTTCTTGAACTTCTGGCGCAGGTCCTCAACGGTGTACCGCGGCTCTTGCGGGGCAGGTTTGCCCGGCCTTGCCGGCTCTCCCGGCTTGCCCTGCTTTCTCGGCTCTCCCGGCTTGCCTGGCTTTCCCGGCTTTCCCTGCTTCTTCGCGTCCTGCGCCGATTCCTGCTTCGCCTTCCGTCCCCCCGGCATTTTCATCGTCAGGCTGATCCGCTTCAGCTGTTCGTTCACCTCCAGGACGCGGACCTTCACCACCTGCCCGACATGCACCACGGTTTTCGGATCCTGCACAAACCGGTCCGCAATCTGCGAAACATGGACCAGGCCGTCCTGATGCACCCCGATGTCCACAAACGCCCCGAAATTCGTCACGTTGGTCACCACCCCCTCGAGGTCCATCCCCGGAGTCAGATCCTTGATCTCCTTCACCCCTTCTTTGAAATGGGCATAGTGGAATTCCGCCCGTGGATCGCGTCCGGGCTTCTGCAGCTCGGCGATGATATCGCGTATGGTCGGCTCTCCGGCTCTGGCTGTCACGTACTTGCCCATCTCGATCGCCTTCAGCCGTGCCGGCTGCCGCACCGCCTCCTCCAGCGTCAAACCGAGATCCTGCAGGATCTTCTCCGCGATGTCATAGCTCTCGGGATGGACGGCCGAATTGTCCAGCGGATTCTCCCCTCCCCGTATGCGCAGAAACCCTGCGGCCTGTTCGAACGTCCTGGGTCCGAGTTTGGGAACACTCTTCAGCTCGTCGCGCCGTTTGAAGGCGCCGTGTTCGTCGCGGAAAGCCACGATATTTTTTGCGGCGGCGGCGTTGATGCCCGCAACGTATTTGAGCAGCTCGCGCGACGCCATATTCACATCCACCCCCACGAAATTCACGCAACTCTGCACGGTCTCTTCCAGGCGTTTCCTCAACAGCCGCTGGTCGACATCGTGCTGATACTGTCCCACGCCGATGGACTTCGGATCGATCTTCACGAGTTCCGCCAGCGGGTCCTGCAGCCGGCGGCCGATGCTGATCGCACCCCTGACGGTCAGGTCCAGATCGGGAAACTCCTCCCGTGCAAGCGGACTCGCCGAATAGACGGACGCTCCGGATTCATTCACAATCACGAACACGGGCTTCGGCTCATGCTCTTTCAGCACCTCATGGATAAACTCCTCGGTTTCCCGCCCCCCCGTACCGTTACCGATCGCGATCAGCTCCACGTGATGCTTGCTGACCAGCTCCCTCACGACACCCGCCGCACTCTGCCTCTCGCCTTCGGCTCTGTGCGGGTAGATGGTGCAATGCTCGATGAGCTTCCCTGTGGCATCCAGGACGACCATTTTGCATCCCGTCCGGAAGCCCGGGTCCATGCCCAATGTCGGTTTCATTCCCGCAGGCGCCGAGAGGAGCAGCTCGCGCAGGTTCGCCTCGAACGTGGTGATCGAATCCCGGTCGGCCAGTTCTTTGCGGAGGGCGCGCACTTCGCCGACGAGCGAAGGTCGCAGGAGCCGCTCGAATGCGTCTGCCAGCAGAGTCCGGTACACCACGCGCACCGCCTCGGCGCCCGCCTTCACTTCCGCACCCACGAGATACTGGACCGCCTGCTCCACGTCGAATGTCAGATCAAACGCCACCACGCCGTCCTTTTCCCCTCTCAGGAGCGCCAGCATATTGTGGGGATGGATCTCACTCGCCTTCACTTTGAAATCGCGGTACATTTCATACTTGGTGCTTCCCGGGGGATGCTCCGGCGCGATGCTGGAGACGAACATGCCCTTTTCCAGGAGGTATTCCCGGAGATGGCCGCGATGCTCCGCCCTGTCCGCAACCTCTTCCGCGATGATGTCGGCCGCCCCGGCAAGGGCTTCCTCCGTGGTGGCGACCCCGCGCTCCGCGGAGACAAAGGGCAGCGCGGCCTGTTCCAGATCCACCGTCTGCACATCCGGTGTGTTGACCGATTTCAGGAAGTCGGCGAGGGGTTCCAGTCCCCGATCACGCGCAACCGTTGCCCGCGTGCGCTTCTTCGGACGGAACGGGAGATACAGATCCTCCAGTTCGGTCTTCTGAACACAATCGGTGATTTTCGTGCGGAGTTCATCGGTCAGCTTCCCCTGCTTCTCGATGCTCTCCAGGATCACTTTCTTCCGTTGCCCAAGTTCGGTGAGATAGGCATACCGGTCAAAGAGCGCGTGGAGTTGCACTTCATCCATCTCTTCCGTCCGCTCTTTCCGGTACCGGGCGATAAACGGCACGGTGCCCCCCTCTCGCAGGAGTTGTAGAGCATTTTGCACCTGGCTCTGTTTGAGCGACAACTCGCCCGCCAGCAGCTGTTCGAGATCTCTCATGGGGGGGTGTATCCTTTCTCACAGAATGATCAGAAGCTACGGGGTGTGGAACACCTCTTCGAGCATGGCCCATTTCTCCCCGCGGCCGGCGGAAGGCACGGGTACCTGGCACGGATCGCAGAGTTTCCACCATTCCTGCGTCACGGGATCTGCCGCCATTCTGGCCATGTCGGCCCCGAAGTCGGAACCGGTGTACTCGAGATAGGCAAAGAGCATGTTGTCCCGGAAAAAAATGGAGTAGTTCCGGATATGACAGGCGGCAATGGTCTTCAGCACGCCGGGCCACACCGCGGCGTGCAGGCGTTTGTATTCTTCCAGTTTTTCGGGTCTTACCCCGATCACCATACCGTAGCGTGTTATCATGATTTCTCCTGAATTGAGGTATTCACCTGCAGGACGATCGCGGGATCGGCGTCGTACGGCAACACCCCCGTGCCGATACACACCAGTTCTCTCCCGCGGGCGATTGCCAGCGCGCGGTCGGCTTCGGCCAGGGCGCCGCCCGCCTCTTTTGCCGCAAACACTCCGGGTGTCATGTTGACCCGCACGAGGATCTCCGGATACCCGCGCATCTTTTCCATGAACGCCCGCTGATCCGTCTCCGACGGGCAAATAATGGAGCCCGCGCCGGTTTGGGCGATGGCTTCCAGAATACCGAGCGTGTTGCCGCCGATCACCAGAGTCCCGGGTCTGCCCGCGGCGGCGGCGTAGCCGTTCATGAGTTGTTTCAATGCGGGGATTTCTATGGCGGTGAACTGCGCCGGCGACAGCAGAGGCGGAGTGGCGGCGGATTCAAAAAACACGATATCCAGTCCCTGCCCGAGGATTTCTTCCGCCACCGCCACCTGAAAAGCTGCAAGGTGCTGCAGAGCCACCGACACAACATCCGGTTCCGTCAGGATCGCCACCAGCAAATCCTCAAAGCCGAGCAGATTGCTGGCGATGGAAAACGGGCCGTTCAGCGGCACGGCCACCGAAGCGGGCGCACAGGCATCACGCAGGAGCGCGGCGGCCTCAAGAACAACGGGAAAACGCCCATGCCGGCGGGTATCCGGTTGCCGCAGCCCGAGGATATCCCCGACGGAAGAACAGGGATGCCTGCTTATCGAGGGAATGGCGTTCCCCCCCGCGTCTTCCACCTGCGCGCCGTATGCCTCGGCTTCTATATTATAGATATCGATTCCGGTAACGATTTGCGTATGCCCGTAGCGCCGGTGCGCTTCGCGATGCGCGCGAAACAACAACTCCGCGCTTCGCGAAACCGTCCACGGACGCTCCCCGATAAGCGCCGCGGCATGTTCGTACACAATCGGCAGGAAGGGAATGCTCACGCCGGTTCTCTCCTTTTGAGCGGTGCAGCCGCATCTTCGTGCACAACCGGCATGGAAGGAATGCTCATCCCTGTGATTCACCGTTGAGCAGTGCCACCGCGTCCTCCGGCCGGGCGATCAATGTCCCTGCACCGTTTGTCTGCAGTTCACCGGCACTCCGAAAGCCCCAGAGGACGCCGACCGGATACATGCCGGCGCTTACCGCGGTCTTCATGTCCGTGGCCGTATCTCCGAGGTACAGCACTTCCTGCGGCAGCACGCCCAGCTGTTCCGCGATGGCCAGTGCTCCCGCCGGATCCGGTTTCCTGGGCTTCCCGTCAACCTGCCCCACCACGGCGTCGAACCGTATACCGGGCAGCAGTTCGCGGACACACTGTTCTGTCGCATCATGCGGCTTGTTCGAAAGGACGGCAAGCTTCATCCCCAGCTTCTGCATTTTCGCGAGCATGAGGAGCACACCGTCGTAGGGAAGGGTCTTGTTCTTCCAGCGAAGTGCGTATTCCTCACGGAACCGTCGGAGGCAGGTCTTCTGGATCGCCGCGTCGCGGTGTGCTTCAGGCAGCACACGGCTGATGAGCATTGCCGCCCCGTCGCCGACAAAATAGCGGTATGATTCCACGGGGTGCACAGGAAACCCCTGTTCGGCGAGAACGGCATTCACCGAGTCCGCCAGGTCCTCAAGCGTGTCCAGCAGCGTCCCGTCAAGATCGAATATCACCGCCCGTATGTTGATTCTCTCACCCCTCCTTCAGCGCCCTGAACATCGCCTCCACATTCTCCACGGGCACATTCGCCTGGATATTGTGCACCGCGTTGAAGACAAACCCTCCGCCCTCACCGAAGATCCGCATCCTCTCGCGAACCTCGTCCGCCACCTGGCCCGGGGTTCCGTACGGGAGCGTACGCTGCGTATCCACGCCGCCCCCCCAGAAGACCAGCTCTTTGCCGTACAACTTCTTCAACCTTTCCGGTTCCATCCCCGGCGTGGATGTCTGCACCGGATTCAACACATCGAATCCCGCCTCGATGAAATCCGGAATCAGGTCCGCCACACAGCCGCAGGAATGGATGAACGTTTTCCAGGAGGAGTGTTTGTGGATGAATCCCGTGATCTCCTTGTGGAAGGGCATGTACAGGTCCCGGTACGACTTTCGCGAGATGAACAGGCCGGTCTGCGTGCCAAAATCCGTTCCCGAGACAAATGCCACCTGGACGCTGTCGCCGACCCGCTTGATGAGCCGCTCGAGATTCTGCAGCGCAATGGCGCACTGCCCTTCGAACACCTTGTAGACATAATCCCGCCGTGCGGCCGTTGCCACGTACCATTCTTCGATATCGCGGATGCCGCGTGTCTGTTTTCTCCAGAGGGCGGGGACCAGCGCAATATCACCAAACGCCGTGCCGGGGGTTCCGACAACGGACCCCTTTCCCTGCTTCACCGCCGCCCCGGCGCCTGCGGCATAGTGCTCGAGATCCGCTTCGGTCAGCGGGGCGAACTCCTCGAGATTATCCGCCGGATCGAGCCGCTCTTCCACGATCTCCTGCTGGCGGGGAATGGCGTCAAAGAAATGGCCTCCTTCGGGCATGCGTCCGCTCGGGGGGACCGACATGTCCCCTTCCGGATAGATCAGCAGGTTGCGGTTTTCATCCCGGGTGACGTTGAAGGCGCCCGGCACGAGCACCTCGGTCCCGTCAAACAGTGTGAACGGTTTCCAGCCGGTACTGGCGAAGCCGAACATGTTTTTCGGAGCCGGGACGCTCATGACATCGATACCCAGGGCATCGCGGAGTTTCTCGTCGATCTCCCCGAGCATCTGATACGGTTCGATCACCTTTACACGGTAGTTCTGTTCACCGAGCAGCCTGGCCCGCAGTTTTGCCACCACGCTCACCGCCATACCCGTCACCGCACTTGCGCCGAAATCCACACATACCCGGTCCGGCTGCTGATGGTTCAGCGTTTTCGTCAGCCGTTCGCGGGACGTCATGGCCGGGTTTCTCCTTCCCAGTACCGGAGCTTCCAGACGCCGGGCTGATTCGGACTTCCGTCGAAGGCGAGTCCGTTGTCCACAGGGAACTGCTCGTGCAGGACTTTTCCTTTGTAGACAATTTTGATCGCACCGACCGCGGCATACCGCACCCGGTCTTTCTCCTCCACGGAGAAGAGGTGGTAGGCATCGCTTTCGAACGGCCCGAAGGTGGTTTTTGCGGATTCGTATGTATACATCGGGCGGCGCCAGTCGCGCACCAATTCCCGTTCCATATCCAGCTTTGCGCCGATCCGGTAGGTCTTGCCTCCGGTGCGTATGCTCAGGGTGATTGTTGAAGGGTCGTCGCCGGGGTCGGCCATCTCCACGGATTCCACAAGCCGTCGCGGATCCTCCGTGGCCGTATGGGGAATGAGGACGGTGACAAACGCCTGAATGTCGTTCCGGTACCCGTGTCTGCCGATCATCTGATACACGACCTGTTCACGCTGGTAGTATCGTTCCTGTGTTTCCACGCCGAGCTGGAGGCGCTGGCGCGCGGGAAACACCACCAGGAGCCGTTCATTGCTCTGCACGCTGGTCCTCTGCAGTGAATCATACGCCGTGTCGTACCAGCCCGGCCCCTGTTGCAGAACCTGACGCGTATGCCAGAGCGAAGCCATGGTCAGGTATCCCGGCGATGTGAACCGTACGGCATCCACCACCACGAACCAGTCCAGGTCTTTCACATGCACCACAAGCCGGTCGGCTTCATATCCGAGCCGGCTGTCGATCAGGCGGGTACGGGACATCGAGTAATCTTTCAGCGTCAGGAAATCGATCTTGCGGGTACGGACTTCCTGATACGCTCCCGAATTCCTGAAAAACTCGAGCATCGTCTGACCCGGGACGGCTTCCTGGTTCGGGGTGGCAAACCGGTATTCTCCGGCCTTCTGCCCCAGCGCGATTTTGCCGTCCCGCACGACCAGCCGGTTGTGATAGTAATCCGCGCGGAACGCCCCGTACGGTCCGCTGGGCATGTAGTTGCGGTATCCGCCGTCGTGCAGCAGCACGCCGTTGTTGCGCATGAAGAGCGCAATGCTGTTTTCGTCCGAATGTCCGTGGTGCATCTTTTCTTCTTCCACCGGGATGCTGGTGCGCAAATTCTCCCGGAAGAGCCAGCCGCCGTCTCCCTCATCCCGGTAGTTCAAAAGCAGGTATGCACTTGAGGGGGTCCATCCGTTGCGGAACACGACTTTCTTCCCTACAAGATCTTCCAGCACTTCCCTGCTGCCGTTCACGGGCGGTTCGGCCGGGAGGGAGAAGTCGGCCCACCGGAGTGCGTCGGCCATGGTCACTGCGGTGAACACGCTCTTGGCTTTGGGAAGGGGGTCCAGAAATTTCCGGAAGTTCTGGGCGGCGGCCCAGCGCAGGCGGGGATCCCCGGTGACTGCCGCGCCTTTTTCAAAGAACGGGACCATCCGTTCCCATGAACTGCCCCAGTTCGCGTCGCCGACGTCCGGGACGAACCCTGCGGGGGAGATCATCTGGAGGAAGTACTCGAAGTAGTAGCTCATGATCGGGCTGCGGTACAGCCGTTCATCCGCCCGGATGTCGCTGACGTAGGCCAGGAGTGAATACAGCCACACCCCGTTGTAGCTGGTCGCGTCCTCGATTTCCCACTGATCCCAGTTGTCCCCGGCGATGGCCTCACCCATGGTGATCCAATGCTGCCGGCGGGGGTGATCGGTCACCACTTTGGCGGCGTAGAGCAGTGCTTCGGCGCGCAGCATGGCGCGGTTCATGGCTCCCCATTCCTGGAAGTTCGCCACGAAGTCCGCGCTTCCGGCGATGTTGTCGTCAATCGTCCGCCGTTCGGCATCCGTGAGCCGCATGTGCTTCTTGAGAATGGCATACGCATGGCAGTACTTGCCCATGTAGAAGATGTTCGGGAGTGCCGGAAGACCCGCGGCGTACTCGGCCCTGTTTTTTCCGTAGCTGCGGGGGTAGGCTTCGCGGTGACGCCCGAATTCCAGGAGAAGCCGTTTGGCCCGGCGGAGCCCGCTCGAATCCCCCGTGGCTTCAAAGAGGCTCACCGAGAGCGCGGCAAGATAGACTTCATTGCCGGGCGGGTTGTAGCCGAAGACATAGGCGGTATCGATGGTCTTCCGCCACTGTTCGCGGTCCGATTCCAGCGAGGCCCATGAGCTGTCAGCCGCCCCCTGCATGTATGCCAGATATTCAGCGCGGCTCACGGCCCCCTGGCCGCTTCGCGCACCTGCGGTGAGGATCAGGGCGGCGCACAGAAGAGCGGCGCATGATGGTGGCGAGGGCATTCGTACTTTTTGCACGTTCAGTCTCCAGTGTGTTCGGTGGTATGGGTGGAGATCGCCGGGGCGGGCGGGTGGATAGGGCGCGGGATACACTGTTCTCCAGGCTTTCGCAGCCGGCCGTGATTTCCCGGCGGGCTCCGTTGAACGCACGCCGGGAATGCCTGGGTTCCGCCGCCTTACTCGCTCGTCGTCAGGAACAACGGCTTCATTTCAAAGCTCTTGTAATGCGGGCGCAGCCGCTCGAAATTGTAGTGCTCCTTCACGTTCACCACTTTTTTCGTGCTGGTGACGACATCCAGCGGCAGGTTGTCGTACCGCCCGTTCTTCAGCACCACCAGCCTGCCGTGCACCCCCTTCAGGATCAGGTCCAGGGCCAGATTGCCGTACGCCATCGGCACAATCGAATCAATGGAGTCCGGATCGCCGCCGCGCACGAGGTACCCCAGCTTCTGCGGAATGGTGTTGATCGTCTTGCCGTCGTTGTACTTCGGCGAAAGCTCCTTCAGCTTCTCCGAAACCAGATCGCCGATGCCGCCCAGTTTCTTGTGGCCGTAGTCGTCGGTGGTTTCCCGCTCGAACACCATGTCGCCCCCCTCAAACATCGCGCCCTCGGAGACCAGGACCACCGAGTACCGGCTCGGGTTGTTCCTGCGGTCGTACACCATCAGTTCCGTCAGCAGCTCGATGTCGAAACGGACCTCGGGAATGACGCAGCGGTTGGCGGCGCCGGCCATTGTCGGAACCATCGCGGTGAACCCCGCGTACCGCCCGAACACTTCGAGCACAAGGAAGCGTTCATGCGAACCGGCGGAGGTCCGGAGACTGTTGGTCATCTGGATGGTGCGGGTGACGCAGGTGGAAAACCCGATGCAGTAGTCGGTACCCGGAACATCGTTGTCCATGGTCTTCGGGATGGCCACCACCTTCATCCCGTCCTGATACAACCGCACGCCGTAGCTCAGCGTGTCGTCCCCGCCGATCGGGATCAGATAGTCAATCCCCAGCCAGCCCAGATTGGTCTTCACCTCTTCGGTAAGATCATTGATCTCCGCGGTGTATTTGTCCTTGAGATGCACCGGCACGCCGCTCTTCTTGACGTGGCTCGGACGTGTTCGCGAAGTGTGCAGAAACGTTCCACCCGTCCGCCCCGCCCTGTTGACGATATCCTCGGTCAGGATCTGGAAATTGTGGGTGTTGTCCGCGTCTTTCTCGCGGATGATATCCAGCAGACCCGCCCATCCACGGCGCAGGCCGATCACCTGGTATCCCTCCCGCAGGGCGCGGATGGTGACGGCCCGGATGGCCGGGTTCAGACCGGGAACATCGCCGCCCCCGGTGAGTATGCCGATAACCCCTTTTTTCGTATTGATGTTCGCCATGTGCCACTCCCGTTCATAGAGACATTGTTCTGGTGTGAACTCTCAAGTCACAAAGAGTCTTACCGCATCGACTGACACCCCGCTGCGAAGACGGTGGATGTTCAATAATACCCAGCATTCCCGAGAAAATCAACCTCTGTCCACTTGCGGCTCAAGGCCTTTTGTTGTACCATTTTGCGACCCTCTTTCTGGAACAATCGCGCGCGTTCATGAGCAAAACCGACCGTATACGATTTAACGAGATGCACGACACCCGTATTCAGAGTTTTCAGAAGCTGATGCGGTACAAGATCCGGGATATCATGCTCGTGTCGAGTCTCTATGACCAGTACCTGTTCGAAGAGGACGGGCGTCTGTACGAGCTCATCCGGCAGGAATTCCAGACCCTGAACCTGAGTCACCCCCCCGAAATCACGCATGTCACGAGCGGTGCGGAAGCCCTCGAGCTGATCAACGGCGGAGAGAAGTTCGATCTGATCATCACCACGCTCCACATCGAAGATGTCCATGTCGTCCGTTTCGCCCGCTCGTTGCGCGATGCCGGGGTGACCACGCCCATCATTCTGCTCGCGTACGACAACAAGGAACGGAAGGAGCTCGTCACCAGTTACGACACCTCCATCTTCGAACAGATTTTCCTCTGGCAGGGGGACTACCGTCTGCTCATCGGGATCATCAAGTATCTCGAAGACCGGTTGAACGTGGACAACGATACGCGCGCCGTCGGGGTGCAGTCGATCATTCTTGTCGAGGACAGCGTGCAGTTTTATTCGATGTATCTCCCGCTCATCTACACCGAAATCCTGAACCAGTCCCAGCGCCTGATATCGGAGGGGGTGAACATCACCCACCGTTTCCTGCGCATGCGTGCGCGCCCGAAGATCCTCCTGTGCACCACCTATGAGGAAGCCTGGGCGTACTATGAGAAGTATGAAGAGTACATCCTCGGCATTATTTCCGACGTGAATTTCAAGCGGAACGGCGTCAAGGATCCCGACGCCGGTTTTTCCTTCGCCCGGACCGTCCGCAGCCGTCATGCCGACATCTCCATCCTGCTGCAGTCAAGCAACGTCGAGTATGAAGAACGTGCCCGGCAGATCGGGGCGACGTTTCTGCAGAAAGGGTCGCCGCGGCTGCTCTTCAACCTGCGGAAGTTCATGCTGGACAATTTCGGGTTCGGCGACTTCGTCTTCCGGACGCCGGACGGCATCGAGGTCGGGCGCGCAACGGACCTGAAGTCCCTCGAGGCGCAGCTCCGTGTCGTCCCGGATGACACGATCACCTTCCATGCATCGCACAACCATTTTTCCAACTGGCTGAAGGCGCGCACGGAGTTCGGGCTGGCACACAAGCTCCGGCCGCACAAGGTGACCGATTTCGCTTCGGTCCACGACCTGCGCATGGAGCTGATCACCGCCCTGCAGGAGTACCAGGAGATCCGGCAGCGGGGCGTGATCACGGAATTCAGCCGGGAGAGTTTTGATCGCGCGCAGCGGTTTCGCGCGCATTGGCGGCGGTTCCCTGGGCGGCAAGGCCCGCGGACTGGGATTCATCAACCAGGTGATCAACCGGTACAACATCCGTGACTACTTCCTGGACGTGGAGATCTCCGTCCCCTCCGCGGTCGTCATCGCCACCGACGTGTTCGACCGTTTTCTCGCGGACAACAACCTCGAGAACTTCGCGCTGAACGCCGTCAATGACGGAGAACTGCATCAGCGGTTTCTGGCCGCCACGCAGTTTCCGCAGGACGTGCTCCGGAAGCTTTCGGAATTCATCGACCTCGTGCACGAGCCCCTCGCGATCCGTTCGTCCAGCGTACTGGAAGACTCGCAGTACCAGCCGTTCGCCGGCGTCTACGCGACCTACATGATCCCCAACAATCATCCCGACCATCATGTGCGGCTGGAAGAGCTGATGCGCAGCATCAAGCTGGTGTACGCCTCCACGTTCGCCCGGAGCGCACGGGACTATATGAAGGCGACCGCCTACCGGCTTGAAGAAGAGAAAATGGCCGTCATCGTCCAGCGCATGGTGGGCGCTGCCCGGGGATACCGGTTCTATCCGGATTTCGCCGGCGTCGCCAAATCCTACAACTTCTATCCCGTCCCCCCGCAAAACGCGACGGACGGGATCGTGCAGGTTGCCCTGGGACTGGGCAAAACCGTCGTGGACGGCGGCAACTCCGTGCGTTTCTGTCCGCGATACCCCCGGCACATGATGCAGTTCTTTTCCACCAAAGAGACCATCCGCAACGCGCAGCAGGAATTCCTCGCGATGGACCTCACGGAAACCGGCGCGAATCTCCCCCATGAGCCCGATATCTTCATCAAACGTTTTGACCTGAGCAAGGCGGAGGACGACCAGACCCTCTACTACGTCGGATCCACCTATTCGGCCGACAATGATTCCGTGTACGACGGCATCTCCCGCCCGGGGAAACGGGTTGTCACCTTCGCGCCGATCCTGAAGCACAAGGTCTTCCCCCTTCCGGAAATTCTGGACCTGATTCTCGAACTCGGGACATGGGGAATGGGGACGCATGTGGAGGTGGAATTTGCCGTCAACATGAAGGTCCCGCCCGGGCACCCCAAGGAGTTCGGCTTTCTGCAGATCCGCCCGCTTGTGCTCAGCCTGGAGATGGAGGAACTCGATGTCGAGAGTACCGCCCGCGAGGATCTCATCTGCCGCAGTCAACAGGTGCTGGGCAACGGTGCCTACCGGGATATCTTCGACCTGGTGGTGGTCGATATCCACACGTTCGAACGGTCGAAGAGCCATGACGTTGCACAGGAAATCGCCGCGGTCAACGCAAAGCTCGTGGCGGAGGGACGTCCGTACCTGATCCTGGGCGTGGGGCGGTGGGGAAGTCTGGATCCATGGCTGGGGATCCCCGTCACGTGGGATCAGATCTCGGGTGCATCCGTGATCGTGGAATCCGGATTCAAGGATGTCCACGTCACGCCCTCGCAGGGATCCCATTTCTTCCAGAACATCACCTCGTTCCGGATCGGGTATTTCACCGTCAACGATTCCATGCCTGACTCATTCATCGACTGGGGATGGCTGCAGCAACAGGCGGGAGTGGAGGAACTCACGTATACGCGTCATCTGCGTTTTGAGAAGCCCATTACCGTGAAGATCAACGGGCACAAGAACACCGGTGTCATTCTCAAGCCGGGTGTATCCTGAAACGCACGCCGGGAACGCAGCCGGTTATTGTTCGAAGACACCGATCACGGTGGCATGCGAGAGCGTATGCCGCTTTATGGCGTCCAGGCATTCCTGGGACGAAGCCAGGGGTCCGAGCGGGAGGGATGGGGCGGAAAGTGCATAGACGGTGATTTCGTAGTTGTGCGGACCGGATTGACGTGGCGGGCGCGGGCCTCCGTAGCCGGTATCGCCGAAGGAATTGCGGATCTCCAGGCTCCCGTCGGGGAGATGCTCCCGGGCACCCGAGGCGCCTTCGGCCAGTTCGCGCGCAGAGGCGGGAAGGTTGATGATGCACCAGTGAAGCCAGTTGTGCGCGACCGGGTGCCGGTCGAATATGGTGATGACGAACGACTGTGTGCCGGGTGGCACATCGGTCCACGCCACCGGCGGCGACATATTCTCTCCCCCCTTCACCCCCCGGTGCGCGCAGCGCGTGGGCAGGAACTTTCCGCCGAGCAGGGCCGTGCAGAACGCTTTCATGATCGCTCTCCGGCGGCCGCATCCGGGGTTTTGGCATAGGCCGCGGTGCGGATCTCGCGGCGAATCTCGTGCATCTCCACCCGCCCCTTCCGCATGTACTTGATTCCCCGCGTCGGCCAGATCCAGCACCTCCTTCTGACCCAGGTCGCGCCCGGTGATGACGATGATCGGCACGTGTTTTGTCGCCGGATCGGCCTTGATTTCCTCGATGAACTGCATCCCGCCTTTTTTTCTGAGAGCCAGATCCATCAACACCACCGCCGGCTTGTGCTCCTTGACGGCACCGAGGATATCCTCGGCGTTCACCGGGAATTGCACACCCACGAACCCGTCGTCTTCGACGATGAACTTGAGCAGGTTGGAAAAATCAGCGCTGTCCTCAACGATGAGAACGGTTTTGGGCGATTCGGCCTTGGCAGCTTTCGGCATACGGGTCCAGGTGGTTTCGTGCAGACAATCGCAGGGAGGAAAGTATGTTTTTAAGATACATCAATCAGGCTAATAAAGCAACGCCCACTTGCAGAAGGGCCGGATTCTTTGTAGATTTTGTTCGGTTTTTGTTCATTTCGATCAATAGGAGAGCAACCTTTGATGCAGGCACGCACCTTTTTCCTGGCGTCTGTCGCCGCAACCCTCTTTCTTCCCTCCTGTTCCACGCTGACCCTCGAGCAGGTGAATTTCGGCTGGCCGGTGGAGAGCGTGGTCACGGTGAACAGCATGAACAGGGCTGAGGAGGGGCGGTACGCCCTCTCGTTCCCGGTCGGACCGCTCGCGTTCACGGAATTCAAAGATTCCACCACCCTGGTGGGCGCATCGCTGCGCGTCATACGGAATACCGAGGGCCTGTATTTCGTGACCGGACCCCGGTTCAAGAACGTCTATGTGTTCTCCCCGGACGCGGGCATGCTCAGGCTCTCGCAGGCCATTGAAGTGTCGCAGACCGGATTGAAGGCTCCGGCGCTGAATCAGCGCCCGCCGTACATTGAACTGATCGACGGGGACGCTCCTGCCCGCTACCTGACCGGTGCCGCCCTCCTCGAAGGGAGACCCCAGTGAAACAGCACGCCGCCGGTCTATTCTTCGGGCTCCTTGCAGCCCTGCTGATGGTGCAGGGCGCCTTCTCCCAGCAATCCGACTTCGCCGTGAAAAAGAGCTTCGAGGAGCGCTCGGCCGCCGTCAGGGCGCGCATCGAAAGCGCGGTCAACACCGGGCAGCTTGACTCGTTGAAATCCGAGCTGGACGGGATAGACGCGGATTTTGCCGCGCACGCCGATTTCCTGGACAAGGCCCTCTTCCCCGAATCCTTTGCGTCGAAGATGAGCGATCTCCGGGCCCTGCACGCCCGCATGCTGGAGAAGAACCGGATCATCCAGTCACAGGACGTTCAGATCGAGGAGATGGAGACGGCCCTTGAGTCCCTCACCTACCGCCTGGATACGCTCACCATCCAGCGGGACCTGCTGTTCACCGAGCTTCAACAGAACAAAGCCAACGTGGCCGCCCTCCGGGAGACCATACGCCGGCTGCAAAACAACCTTGCACTGAAGGACAAGCTGCTGTTCACGCTTGTCGATTCGCTCTTCATGCCGTACGGCAAGGATCTTGCCCAGGTGAACGACGTGCAACGTGATGCGCTCGCCACCAAGATCGAGAAGACCGGGGTCATCACCCGCGTCTACGATATCGCCGCCGACAACGTTCGTTTCCTTGAGGCAACATCGCTCCAGGGAAAAGACTTCGCCAATCTCATCGACCACTACCAGCAGTTCAACGGCCGCTGGCGCGGATTGAGCGAGAAGATGCACGCCGTGTACCTCTCATCCCAGGAAGCGCAGCAGGCGGCGGCTGCCCGCAGGACAGCCGGAGCCAAAGCGCCTCCCGCCGCGGTCACGGCACCGACCGCACAGGTGGATTCCCTGATGGCCGAATGGCACATGCGTCTCCGGTCCGTATTCTGGAGCACACTGGAGAAGGAATTCAGCACGAAGGGGATCGTCCTGCCGCCCTTCGGCGACGGCCCGGGGTTCTCGACAAGCATCCGCACATATGTGGAAACCCTCAGGAGCAGCGGGGATGATCCGGCGGTGTTCGTCGAGGAAGTGTGGAAGATGCGGATCGACAGGGAGTGGCGCGATGCGCTGTCGCGGGACGGGATGCTCGGGAAGGAAGAGTATGCGGCGCTGGACAGGATGGTCGGTGAACTTGCCGAGACCAAGTTCGACATGAAATTCGTTCTCTACATCGGGATCATTGCACTGGCGGCGCTGATTCTCTGGTGGCTGCTCGCGCGGAAGCCCAAACCGCCGGCGGCACCTGCTCAGGCCGAAAAGCCGCGGCAGACGGGGGGCGTGCGGACATTCGGGGAGTAACGGTTCTCGGGCGCCGGAAGGGACTCCCGGAAGGGGCACACGGACGCCGATGGACTGCGCGGTTATCTGTCCCTGAGGAAAACCCTGGTGAGGGTCACCTGCGAACGGCAGAACAGGTGACCCTCACCTGTTCCCGCCCTCTACTTCGTATAACTGTCGATCACCCTTTCGATCGCGCTGCTGCACACCGGGTCGAAGTCCCCCGTGCTGAGCGAGAACATCCGGCAATCGATCGCGGGCCTGTACAGGCCTCTGGCCGCGTAGCCGGCGCCTTCAAACACCCCCACCTTCCCCGCGAGCGGCGAGTTCTTCAGGATCTCCATCGATGCTTTCTGCAGCGGTTCCCGCTTCTGGTAGTAATCCGGGGCCAGCCGATCCAGCTTCGCCCGCAGCGCTTCGAGGCTGTCGTACGCACTCTTTTCCCAGCGTGTCGGTACAGGCACGCCGGGGGTGATCAGCGCCTTCCATTTCACATTGCCCGGGTCCGGCAACGCCGTCACGTTGGGTTCCCACGGCTCGACGCCCGCCGGATAGAATTCGTTGTACGCCGTCGAGGAACCGTAGTACTCGTCCCCCAGACCGCCGAAGGAATGGCCGAACTCGTGCACATACACATACTCCATCTGCCATTCCTGTCCCGGCACCTGTTCTTTCGTATACGTCGTCTCATACAGATTGTAGATCCCCCCTCCCCCGTAACGCGTGTCATTGACCAGGATGCAGAGGAAATCGTACGGGGCGGCCGCCGCGACATCGCGCAGCGTCCGGTTATGGGTCGTGAGAACGTAGCGTGCGGATCCGAAGGTGTTGTACATGGTGCCGAGGGCGTTCCGCTTCCAGACGTTTTTGTCCGGCACGTCGATGCCGGAATCATCCGAGGGCACCTCGATCGTCCAGACATTGAAATCCTTCTTGCGCTGGGCAAAGGGCCGCGTGGTGAACATCACGTTGTTGAAGTGCGCGGCATCCTTCCTGAATTTCTCCATGTCCGCCTTGCTGTACCCGTCACCGAGTATCAGGATATCCACTTTCTCCGCCGGCGCGCCGTTGTTCATCAGGGGGGTGACCGTGGAGGGCGCCGGCCGCCGTTCCTTCTGCACGGCCGCCGGGTCGGCGGGGTCGATGATCGTCGAGAAGAGCTCGTGGAAGACCATCCGTCTGTCCCGCCGCGCGATCGTCACCTGCACGGCCCGCCGCGGAAAAGGGAAAACGCACCGTCTCCTCGAATGTGCGGTAGGCACCCCCGGCGGCTTCGTCCGTGGTCTGCCACTCGTTGAAGATTGACGAAAACCCGCGCGAGTACAGGACCGTATTCGTGGCGCGGTCGGTGACGCGCAGGAGAAACTCCCCGAGTTCAACGTGTCCAGCAGCTGTGTTCGCGATCCCGGCCAGGGACCTTCTTCGTAGATACGATCCAGGCTGAACCGCTCTTCCCCTTTTGTCCCCGTGTGGTAATAGTCGACACGCATTGTCTGTTCCAAGAACCAGCGGGCGTATTCGCCGGCCTGCACCGACGTGCAAAAAGCACCCAGCATGATGAGCACAAGACCGTATTTCCGTCGCATACGTTTCCTTCCGTCGTGTAGGAGTACTCTCTTTGACGTGCGTCGTCCGCGCAGCGCCCCCGCCGCCATCCCGGATCACCCCGCCGGCCTGCTCCTCCCGCCGTTGCAGCCCCCTGCCGCCCATGACACTCAGGGTTTCCGCCCGGCAGGCTCGTGCGCGAACAGGTATTCAAAAATCTCCGGCATCCGTTCCCGCCAGCTCGCCCAGTCATGCCCGTCGGACACCTCCCGGTAGCGGTGGCGAACCCCGTAGGATTCGAGTTCCCGGGAAAAATTCCTGTTGAGTCCGGGAAAGTTGTACTCCCCGTCGACGATGTCGTAACGGCCGCAATCCAGGTACAGGCGCAGGGTGGAAGGAAGCGGGGCATAACGCTGCCGGAGCGCGAGCATCTGGCTGAGAGCCGGGTGAATGGTGGAGGACTGGCCGGCGGCACAGTGAAAGACGTCTGTGCGGGCCAGCAGCATGGCGAGCGCAATATACCCGCCGTCGGAGATCCCCATGACCCCCCGACGCGCCGGATCCCGGGCCGTGCGGTAACGGCGGTCGATCATCGGCACCAGCTCGTCGCAGAACGCCTTCGGTATAGCGCACCTGTTTGTCACCGGCGATATTCCTCCCGCGCTCGACGGATGGCACAAACACCGCCACGAGGGGAGGAATCCTCTGCGCGGCAATCATGTTGTCCAGGATGTTCGGAATGAAGGCATGCAGCCGTGCCGATTCGCCGTCATGCACATAGACGCTCGGAAAACCGGATCCCGCACCGTGCCCCGGAGGGAGATACACTTTGACGAGCCGGGGCCGTATCAGCGTGTCCGCGCTGGTCCACTGCACGCTGTCGATCGTTCCATGCGGCACGCCTTCGTTGAAGGCGGTCAGCGGCGTCGGGTGGAACGCGGGCATCGCCGCCTCGGAGTTTGAAAAATCGCTGTCCGGCGTGACGCGCACGTTGTGCGGGTCCAGCACGTAACGACCGTCAACGATGAACTTGTATTCGAGGCGCGCATCGGAGGGCACCGAGTAGGTTTTGTGGAACAGCGCGACGCCGTGCAGGCTGTCGCTGCACGGGATCCGCTCGAGCCGTTCCGGCCGCCGCCATCCGCTCTGGAGGGATCCGTTGACAAGCACCGTGTCGGCGGCACCGTACCAGATGAAGGTGAGAAGGGTGTCACCGTCGATCACCGGTGTCCGCCGCCCTTCCATGTACCAATCCACGAGCCTCGTGCGCCCGGAAAGCGGTTCGTTGCGGAGGCGTTCCAGGAATTCCGCGAAGCGCACTCCGGACGTGTCCGTCCCGGGCAACAGCAACAGCACCATCAACAGCGACAGTATGCTCATCGGTCACTCCCTGTGACGTTCCGCATCGTTCGGCTTCTGCGCATGGCCATCCTTCGCACCGGAGACCGGCTTACGCATTCCGCGAGAGCCTCCCCGGCCGGGGCACCGTCCACGGCGGAGGTTCAGTCGAACTTCCCCGTTTGCCCGTCGGGTGCAGTTCACCGGCGGATCTTTAATCGAACGCCGCCGGGCGCCCGGGGTTCATCAGGTGCTCGCGCACTTCGGCAAGGTGACGTTCGTGCGTGCGCGCGGAGGAAAGGGGCGGAAGCGAATCGAACGGAAAGAACTCCGCGGCAAGCGTTTCATCGCTGCCGCGCGCTTCACCGCCGAGAATGTCGCAGAGGAAGACAATCTTGTACGCATGGAAGAATTCTCGCGGCATGCCGTCCCGGTTGGCGTCGAACACGCCCACAACTTTCCGCGGCTCGACGACAAATCCGCTTTCCTCCAGCACTTCACGCGCCACCATGGCGGAAGGGACCTCATCGATATCGGCCCACCCTCCGGGCATGCACCATTTGGCGTCCACCCGTTCCTGCACCAGAAGTATCCGCCCGTCGCGCACCACCGCCCCCCGCACATCGATCTTCGGTGTGGCATACCCCGGCTGCCGGAGAAAATCCGCCGCAAGTTCGGCGGGGATCCCGCCGGTATGCGCGGCGGTGATCTCCGCGGCCAGTTCGATCAGCCGTCTGTACCGGAGTATGTCATAGTGCCCGCTGGTGAATGTCAGTCCGGTCTGCGCCAGCGCCTGCAACTCGCGCGCCCAGCTCAGCCAGGACGGGACGGGGGTTTCGCGCGCGCCTGCTCCGGATGCCATCGGCTACCCGCGGACCCGGAGGACGTTCCGTTCATAGGTCTGCACGGCATCCATCCACGAACTGCCGGTAGGAACGCCTGACTGCATGCAGTGGTATTCCCATACCGCTCCGACCGGCAGATGTTTCATTTCTTCCAGCAGCGCGAGCCGGCCGAAGAAATTCCCCTCCTCTTCCAGCTTTTCGAGCCGGAGACGCGGCTCGAGAAGCGCACGCAGCAACGCCAGCAAGGTGGAGCGCGCACCGAGAACCCAGGCACCCACGCGGTTCATGCTTCCGTCAAAGAAGTCGAGCGCCACATGCACACGGCCGAGCGCATCCGCCCGGACAATCTCCTGTGCGAGGCAGAGCAGGTCGTCATTCACGATCACCACGTGGTCGCTGTCCCAGCGGACTCCCCTGCTGACGTGAAGGAGAAGTTCATCGGCAAACAGCAGCACGGACGGGATTTTGTCCGCCACCGACTCGGTCGGATGGAAATGCCCCATATCCAGGCACAGCATCAGTTTGCGGCCCAGGGAGTAGCCGAGATAGAACTCGTGCGAACCCACAACGAAGGATTCGCTCCCGATCCCGAACAATTTGCTCTCCACGGCGTCCTTCAGCTGACGTCCGTCGAACGTTGTGGAATAGATCGTATCGAGCGATTCCTTCAGGAGTGCGCGGTGGCGGTATCGCCGGACGGTGATATCCTTCGCGCCGTCGGCGATCCAGAGGTTGTGTATGCTCGGAGAACCCTGCGCCTTCCCCATGGCGGCGGCAATGACCCGGCACCGGCGGACATGTTCAATCCAGAACTCCCGCGTCCCTTTGTCCGTACTGCTCAGCGTGTACCCGCTGTCGGCGCGCGGATGGGCAAACACCGTCGCGTTGAAGTCGAGTCCGAGATGCTGCTCGCCCGCCCAATCCATCCAGCGCTGGAAATGTGCCACTTCAATACGGTCCCGGTCGACCGCTTTTCCGCCGAATTCGCCGTACATCGCGTGCAGATTCAGCCGGTGCCGGCCGGGTATGAGGCGATAGGTTTGCTCCAGATCGGCACGGAGCTCGTCCGGTGTGCGCGCCCTCCCGGGGTAGGCACCGGTGACCTGTATCCCTCCCCCCTGGGCGGCGTCCGCATGCTGCTCGAACCCCCGCACATCATCCCCCTGCCAGCAGTGCAGCGAAAGGGGGATGGCCTTCAACGTCGAAAGTGCCCGGTCGGCTTCAACGCCGAACCCGGCATAGATGTCCGATGCGCGTTTGTACGCCGCTTCAATCCGCTGTTCTTCTGTCATGGTCATCCCGGCTCTGCTTTGTGTGGAGCAATTGTGGCCACCCTGGAAGACACGCCCGGGGTGAGGGTCCACCCGGGGAGTCACTGATCCTCCCCGGCGGTAAGCGTTATTGTAGCAAAGCCAATCGACAATTGCAAAAGGAGGAAGGCCCGATGAGCTCCGGCCTGTTGATTCTCCAGACAGAAGTCCGTACAATGGACCCACGTTCAACACACAAGGATCCCCCTCATGTCCATCGTCCGGTTCGTCTCCGCGTTGTCACTCCTCGGGCTCCTGGCCCAGACCCTTCCCGCGCAGGAAGTCGTCAAAGAGTCATCCACCGGGAAGAGCTTCCCCGTCCAGATCACCGTCACCCACGAGGGGAAGACCTATCCCCTGACGCTCACCGGTACCACGGTGCGCAAGAAGCTGATCGTGAAAGTCTACGGGATGGGGCACTATATGCAGGATCCGCCCCGGGGATCGGAGAAGGAGGTCGTGGCGGCGGTGCTCGCCGACGGCAAGGCGAAACAACTGACGATGGAATTTGTGCGGGACGTCGATGTGGAAAAGATCCAGGGCGCATACCGTGACGGGTTTGAGGAAAATGCCACCGCCGAAGAACTGAAGGCGATCACCCCGCAGGTCGATCAGTTCCTGGGGTTCTTCACCTCCCCGGTCAAGGAAAACGACCGGTACATACTGCGCTGGCTCCCCGGTGGAACCATTCTTGCGACCGTGGCGGGCGTGGACAAGCCGGCCATCAAGAACCCGACCTTCGCGCGGGTGCTCTGGTCCATCTGGCTGGGTGAAGATTCCATTGTGGACCGTGAAGAACTCGTCGAGCGGCAGCTCGCACAGTAGTCACCGGACCGGTCCCCGTATGTCCCCCTCCTGCACTGACACCCGGTCGCCGGGGCGGGAACCTGCGCGCGGGGTGCAACACCACAGGTGCAGGTTTGACCGCCCCGTCTGGCCCGCCGTGCTCTGCGCGGCGCTCTGCACCGCCATCCTCCTCGCCGGATGCGGCGATACGGGAACATGGACGAACGTCAGTATTCTGAGCGATACCGGGCTGAGCGCACTGCCGGATTCCTCCGCCTACCCCGATGCCGGGGCGGTGGTCCTGCTTGACGAAGGATCCATGGAAATCTTCGGCGGCGGCGATGTCGGATTCAGCGCGTTCGATCGGCACCGGATCGTCCGCATACTGAACAGCCGGGGACACCGGTACGCCAACGTGATGATCCCCTACGGCTCCACGAGCACGGTGGAGAATATCCAGGCACGCACGCTCACACGCGACGGCCGTGTCGCTCCGCTCAAGCAGGAGGACATCTTCGACGTCAGTCTCTATCCCGGCTTCGTTTTTTTCTCCGATCAGCGCGCCCGCCTGTTCACGCTCCCCGCAGTCGAAGACGGATCGATTATCGAATACCGCTACCGGATTCAGGTGCGCGACCGGGCGTTCTGGCATTCCTGGGTGTTCCAGGAGGAAGAGCCGGTGATCCTTTCACGCTTCACGCTGGTCAAGCCGGGAGAGTGGAACCTGGTTGCCCGTTCGTACGGCATACCCGTCGAGCCCGCTGTCACCACGGCCCCCGCGGGATTCAAATCGCGCCACGTCTGGGAACTCCGGAATATCCCCCCCCTCCATGCGGAAACGGCGATGCCCCCCGGCCATGAAATCACCGCACGCATCGCACTGGCGCCGGTGGGATTCGTCTCCTGGGCGGATGTCAGCGCGTGGTACAACGAGATTACCGCACCCCGCCTGAAGGGCGGCCCGCTGGTGCGCATGCTCGCAGACAGTTTGACCCGTCACACAAAGGATCCTTCCGCACAACTGCGTCTGCTCTTTGAATGGGTGCGGGATGAAATCCGGTACATCGCGGTGGAGATCGGCATCGGCGGGTTCCAGCCGCATTTCGCGGAAGATATCGCCGCGAAACGATACGGCGACTGCAAAGACATGGTCATGCTGCTCTGCGCCCTTGCGCGTGAAGTGGATATCGAGGTCGTGCCCGTCCTCATCAGCACACATCAGAACGGCATCCCGGATACACTGCTCCCCTCCCCGCTCCAGTTCAATCATCTCATCGCCTTCGCCCCCGGGGCGGGAACGACCGGGACCTGGATGGACGCAACGGACAAAGCCTGCCCGTTCGGCGCACTGCCATGGTACGACCAGGGCGTGCCGGTGATTCCCGGCCGGCCGCGCGGTGAGCACGCCATGCTCCGGACACCTGTCACGGATGCTGCGCGAAATCATTCGCGCCTGAGCTGGGACGTGGAGCTGGCATCCGACGGCTCGGCCACCGTGCACGGACAGGAGGTTCTGTCCGGTGCCGCCGCCAATGAGCTCCGCTATGAGATGAGCATGAGCGGCAGACGGGAAACCGGATTCTGGTTTGAGACGCTCCTCGCACAGCGCGTCCCGGGCATGGAACTCGATACGTTTGCCCTGGGCGGAGTGAAACCCGTTGAAGACCCCCTCACGCTTTCCTACGCCTTCCATGCCCCGGCGTTTGCGCAGACACGGGACTCCGAACTGGTTGTCCGGCCCGGAAGAATCGCCGGCTTCCTCCTGGATGAGTACTTCCGCTCGGCCGACCGGAAACACCCCATCCGTTTCCGCTTCGGTTCGGCAAAGGAGGTCGGGCTGACGTTCCGCCTTCCGCCCGGGTGGCGCTTGAAGGGCGGCCGTGCCGATTCGCTGCACACTCCCTTCGGAAGCGGCGAGTGGTCCACAGGCAAATCCGGAACCGGGCTCACGCTGGTCATCCGGCACGAGCTGCGGGGCGGTGAAGTGCCGGCCGGGAGGTACCGGGACTTCAAGGCTTTCCTGGACGGGATGCGCAGGCGGGACGAGCAGGATCTGGTTTTTTGCAATTCCAGGCTGAATTCGGTACCTTGATCCGATATGGAACCATGGCGCAAGAACCTCTACATCCTCTGGGGTACCCAGTTTCTCGCGATGGTCGGGATGAACCTGGTTGTTCCCTTCCTCCCCTTCTTCATCCGTTATCTCGGCGTCACTGAACCCGATGAACTTGCCCGATGGAGCGGCCTGGTGTTTGCCGGGCCGTTTGTGCTCTCATTCATTGCCACGCCGATCTGGGGCACGCTGGGGGACCGCTACGGCCGCAAGACCATGGTGGTGCGGGCGATCTTCGGCCTGGCACTCTCCCAGCTGCTGATCGGTTTCTCCCAGGACGTCTACCAGCTCTTTCTTTTCCGGATCGTGCAGGGTGCCATCAGCGGTTTTATCGCCTCCTCGCTCGCCCTGGTCTCCACAAACACTCCGCGGGAGAAAATAGGCTACGCCATGGGCCTGATGCAATCCGCCTCCGCAGGCGGCATGGTCCTGGGCCCGTTTATCGGCGGACTGCTGGCGGACCTGGTCGGCTACCGCCAGATCTTTTTCATCACGGCTTCACTCTGCGCGATCGGTGGTTTCGTGGTGGTCTTCTGGGTTACCGAGCTGAACCGGACGAAGGGGGACGGCAGGACCTTTACCGTGACGCAGAACCTCCGGTTGATGCTCAGCGACCGGCGGCTCCGTGTGGTGGCCGCAACGCTCGTGGTCGGACAGATGTCCGTGCTGATGATCGAGCCGATCTTCGCCCTGTTCATCGAGAGCTTCAAGAGCGATACGAAGTACATTTCCACCGTCGCCGGGGGGATTTTTTCGATATCCGGGCTGTTCATGGTCATCTCGGCACCCTGGTGGGGAAAACGGAATGACCGCACGGGGTACCGCCGCAACCTGACGATCGCCATGGCAGTGGTCGGCGTGGCATACGCCGGCCATATTCTCGTCGCCGATCTGGTGCAGCTCGCCGCCCTGCGCGCTTTTCTCGGGTTCGCCCGCGGGGGCATCCTCCCGACACTGTACGCGCTGACGAGCATCTATGCCCCCGCCGACCGCCAGGGGGGGATGATGGCTATCGCCTCGAGTATGACATTGCTGGGCAACCTTCTCGGACCGGTGATCGGGGGGGTGATTGCCGGGACATTCGGCATCACCACCTCGTTTATCGCCAACAGCTGCATGCTGGTGTTCATGAGTCTCATGATCTGGAAGTACCTCGGGCCGGACACCGCACAGACGCCCGCGTCCGTCCCGGGGGCGGACTCCGTCTCCCCGACGGAATAACCTTCACGCATCAGGAAACCGATGGCCGCACAGGAACGGCTCTATCTCCTCGACGGGATGGCTCTTGCCTACCGCGCCTACTTTTCCTTCATCGCGCGCCCTCTTCTCAACAGCCGCGGTGAGAACACCAGCGCGATCTATGGATTCGTGACTGCGCTGATGAAGATCCTGGATGAGCGACCCGACCATATTGCCGTCGTGTTCGATACCCGCGAACCGACCTTCCGCCACGAGATGTATCCCGAGTACAAGGCCACACGGGAAAAGATGCCCGAAGACATGGCCGCACAGCTCGACAAGCTGAAGGAGGTTGTGCGCGCATTCAATACTCCTCTTCTGGAACAGCCGGGGTATGAAGCCGACGACATCATGGGCACGCTCGCCCGCCGGGCGGAACGGGAACAGGTGCTGACATATCTGGTGACCGGCGACAAGGATTTCATGCAGTTGATCTCCCCCCTCATCAAGATGTACCGCCCCGGCAAGGGGGGAAGCGAGATGGATATCGTTGAGGAGAAGGGCGTCTTCGAGAAATTCGGCGTCACACCGGACCGGGTCATCGACGTTCTCGCCCTGATCGGCGACAAATCCGACAATGTGCCGGGTGTTCCGGGGATCGGCGAAAAGACCGCCATACCGCTGATCCAGAAATACTCATCACTCGAGAACCTGTACGACCATATCGACGAGATCCCCCAGAAGGGGGTGCGGGAAAAACTCTCAACACACAGGGAACTGGCGTTCCTTTCGAAACGGCTTGTGACGATCGAAACAGCGGTGCCTGTCGCCATAGACTTCCATTCGCTGCGCGCCAGACCCGCCGATGTCCCGCAACTGCTTGCGCTCTTCACCGACCTCGAATTCAAGTCGCTGGCCGCACGGCTGCGATCGGGGAAAGGAGATGGAAACGGGAAGCGCGAGGACAGAGACTGCAGGGACCCGGAAGGACGCGAAGGCGACTGCCACGAAGCAGGCGGGCAGGGCAACCGGGCGGTCACAAGCGCGGCGAACGGAGAGACCGGAACGCCGCTGAGCCGGGGGACGCGCGCTGGCGAGCGCTGGATCCGAACGGGAGCCATACCGCGGGACAGTCCGAATGGACGGCGGAACGCACCAGGGACCGACGGAACATCACCACGGACCGCCACACGTATTACTGCGTGAACACGCTTGAAGATCTGGAGGCGATGTGCGCCCGGCTTGCGGCCGCCGATACGATCGTGCTCGACACGGAAACCACCTCAACCGATGCGCTCCGGGCGACCCTTGTCGGCTGCTCTTTCGCGGTCCAGCCGCGCGAAGCATGGTATGTCCCCGTACAGGTTCCGGGTTCGAACGACCGGACGGGACTGTTCGCCGACGGGAACGAGCATGGAGGGATCTCCAACACCGCCGGAGCGCTGCCCCTGGCGACGGTGATCGACCGCCTCCGGCCCATCCTGGAAGACCCCGGCCGGCGGAAGGTCGGTCAGAACATCAAATACGACATGCTGGTTCTTCACCGGCACGGGTTGCAGGTCCGGGGTGTGGCGTTCGACACCATGGTTGCCGGATATATTCTCCGCGCCGACACCTCCCACACACTGGATGCCATGGTTCTCGAAGGGTTCCGCTACCGGATGGTGTCCTACGACGATCTGACCGGCACCGGCAAGAACCGGAAACGGATCACGGACGTCCCTCTGGAACAGCTTGCCGCCTATGCCGCGGAGGATGCAGACTGGACGCTTCGCCTGTACCGGCAGCAGGAAACACGATTGCGTGAGGCCGGACTGCTTGATCTCTGCACGACCATGGAATTTCCGCTGATCGAGGTTCTGGCCGACATGGAAGAATGCGGCGTCAGACTCGACACCGCCTATCTCGCCGGCATGTCCGGGGATATCGAACGTCTGCTGCAGCGGCTGGTGACGGAGATCCATGACGCCGCGGGAGCACCGTTCAACATCAACTCCACGCAGCAACTCGGGGACGTCCTGTTCAACAAGCTCGGATTGCCGCCGCTCAAGAAGACCAAGACGGGGTTTTCAACCGATGTCACCGTACTCGAGGGATTGTCCGGGCAGCACCCGGTCATTGACTCTCTCCTGGAGTACCGCCAGCTGACGAAATTGAAGTCGACGTACGTGGACGCCCTCCCCGCGCTCATCGATCCCGGTACAGGACGTGTGCACACCTCATTCAACCAGACGGTCACGGCGACGGGACGGCTGTCGTCCAGCGATCCCAATTTCCAGAACATTCCCATCCGGTCGGACATCGGCCGCGCCATCCGCAAGGCATTTCTTCCGGGCCGGGACGGCATGGTGATACTTGCCGCCGACTATTCGCAGATTGAATTGCGTGTGATGGCACACGTATCGGGTGATCCGGGATTGACGGAAGCCTTCGTCCGCGATGAGGACATTCACGCCACCACGGCAGCCAAGGTCTTCGGCGTGGCGGCGGACGCTGTCACCCGCGACATGCGCCGCAAGGCGAAAGAAGTGAATTTCGGGATCATGTACGGAATCGGGCCGTTCGGCCTGGCAAACAGGCTCGGCATCTCGCAGGGCGAGGCGCGTGACATTATCAGCCGGTACTTCGAACGGTTCCCCGGCGTGAAGCGCTACATCAGCGACACGCTGGAACGGGCCCGAAAGACCGGCTACGTGGAAACGCTGCTCGGACGGAGGCGCTACATCCCCGACATCGCCAGCAAGAACCAGAACGTGCGCGGGAACGCGGAGCGCCAGGCCATCAACATGCCCATCCAGGGAAGTGCGGCCGATATGATCAAGCGCGCCATGATCGCGGTGCACCGCGAACTCGCCGCCCGGGGCATGGGCGCGCGGCTGCTCCTTCAGGTGCACGATGAACTCGTACTGGAAGTGCCCGAGGGGAGCGGGAGGAGGTCAAACAGATTGTCGTTGAACGGATGCGCGATGCGCTGCCGCTCAACGTGCCGGTGAAGGTCGATGCGGGGACCGGGGCGAACTGGCTGGAAGCGCACTGAGCGGGAAGGCCCGGGGGCTGCGAACTTCCCGGGCAACCCGGCCGGTGAGCGCCGTGCCGGGGGCTACGTTCCCCCCGAGCGGCCCCGCCGGTTGAGCAGCAGCGCCGCCCCGAACGCTATCAGTGCGAAGGGCCAGTAGTTTTTCACCAGTGCACGCGCGTCGATCTCCGTCATCAGGCCGAACTCCGACAGCAGCATGATCGTGCCGACACCCCCGAGTGCCACGGCGGGAATCAGCAGATGCCAGTTTGCGGGTACGGCGAGAAACATCACCAGAAAGCCGATCCCGGCCATCAGGAGCACGGCGGGCAGGCCGATGGATTCAGGAGGAATCCAGATGCCGAAAGCGCGCAGGAGTTTATAGCCTGAGAAGAGCAGCAGGACCGTCCACCAGAACACCGCTCCCTCCCCTCCTTTGAAATGCCGCACGAGCATGACGGCCGCCAGCACCGCAACTCCCGCCCAGAGCACTCCCGGCCACCGGAACGAAAACAGGTTGAAACGGTCGAACAGCAAAAGCGCACCCACGAGAACAAGGGCGGAACCGAACCAGACCGAGCCGCGTTTCACGGAATCAGACTCCTGTGTTGGTGAGTACTACACTGCCGCAGCCGCTGCCGGTCCTGCCGGCACCGCCGCCGGTTTCTGAGGCACCACAATACCCAGGACGATGTAGGCGATCGCGACGATGTCCGAACGACGCGAGCGCGGCCATGACGAAGACCAGGCGCACGATGACCGGATCCACCTGCATGTAGTCCCCGAGCCCTCCGCAGACGCCCAGCAGCTTTTTCTCCGTTCGCGACCGGTACAGCTTTGCCGGTTCCTGCGGTGCCGTGGGAGCCGCACTTCCACCCGCTTGATCCGGCACCGCGGAATCCTGTCCCGCCTGCAGCCCGCGGGATCGGCCGGTGTCGAAGGCGACGTCAGGTACGCCCGCCCGCCGAAGAGAAACGCGACGCCCGCGAGGATCAGCATCAGCGGGATGGCAACATCCCACGAAAAACCCCACCAGTGATGCCAGATGCTGAAGCCGAAGTTGCTCGCGAGCCAGGCCACGCCGAGCACCAGGAGGAGAATGCCCCAGAAGCGGCTGTTGTTCATTCCGTTCGCGGGGGCAGGGGGAGCCGCGGAGGGAGCCCCGCCGGCAGCAGCGGCCGGGTGCAGTTCCTCCTTCGGCATGATGATCATCGCCGCGATATAGAGCACAACGCCGGATCCGCCGAACAGTGTCAGCAGAACCCACGCAATCCGGACGAGGGTGGGATCGAGTCCGAAGTACCCCGCAATTCCACCGCAGACACCGTCGATCATTCTGTCGGTGCGCGATTTGCAGAGCCGTCGTTGCGCGAAGGTGGTCATGGTCGCCTCTCCGGTTGGTCGATCAGGTACGATCTCTCTTCTGTGTACGAGCAGGGACGCGGGATGGTTGCGGGACGCCCGCAAAAAAAGCCGGCCCATCAGGGCCGGCTCTGCCGGACATGAACCGGGAGGAGGGGCTTCACACCTCCATGATTTCCTTCTCTTTCATCGTCAGGAGCGTTTCGATGTCTTTGATGGCCTTGTCGGTCATCTTCTGGACTTCCGTCTCGCCGCGTTTCCGCTCGTCCTCGGAGAAATGCTCGGCTTTCTCGGATTTCTTCAGATGTTCGATCGTATCCCGCCGGACATTGCGGACGGCGATCTTCCCTTCTTCACCGAACTTCTTCGTCAGCTTCACCAGTTCGCGCCGGCGCTCCTCATTCAGCGCGGGAATGGGCACGCGGATGATGTCGGCGTCCTTGATGGGATTCAACCCGATGTTGGCTGTCTGGATGGCCTTGCTGATCGGCTCCGCCGCTCCCTTGTCGAAGGGCTGGATCGTGAGCGTGTGCACATCCATCACGCTGACGTTGGCGATATGGCTCAGCGCCATGGTCGAGCCGTAGTATTCCACCTTGATCGCATCCAGAAGCGCCGTGGTCGCCTTGCCGGTGCGGATCTTGGCCAGTTCCTGACGCACCACTTCGGCGGCCTTGTGCATCCGGTCTTCCGCGTCTTTGAGAATGGTTTTGATCATTGGTTGTCCTCGTGCTGTATCGTCGCGTTGCTGTTACAGGGTCTCTGTGACGCGCGTCCCGACCGGTTCGCCGAGGATGAGGCGTTTGAAATTGCCCGGCCGGTTCATGTTGAAGACGAGAATGGGAAGCTTGTTCTCCCGGCACAGGGTGATGGCGGTCATGTCCATCACCTTCAGGTCCTTCTTGAGCACATCGATGTAGGTGATCTCCTCGAAGCGGAAGGCGGCGGGGTTGCGTTCGGGGTCGGCGTCATAGACGCCGTCCACCCGGGTCCCCTTGATGATCACATCGGCCTCGATTTCCACCGCACGCAGCGCCGCGGCCGTGTCGGTGGTGAAGTACGGATTGCCGGTGCCCGCTCCGAAGATCACGATGCGGTCCTTTTCGAGATGGCGCACCGCTCGCCGGCGGATGAACGGTTCGGCGATCACATCCATGCGGATGGCGGACATCAGCCGCGTGCTCATCCCCATGTTCTCCAGCGTCGCCTGCAGTGCCAGCGCGTTGATCAGCGTGGCCAGCATGCCCATATGGTCGCCGGTCACCTTGTGAATGCCGCTCGTGGAATTCGACACCCCGCGGAAGATATTGCCTCCGCCGATCACGATGCCGAGTTGAACGCCGAGTTCCTTGACCGCCCGGATCTCGGCCGCATACTGCCGCAGCATGTCCGGATCGATCCCGTAGTGCTGCTTCCCCATCAGCGCTTCACCGCTGAGTTTGAGCAGCACCCGCTTATACTGCGGACGGTCCATGGGGGCTATTTCGCCTCTTCGCCCAGATGGAAGCGGATGAAGCGGCGGACGCCCGACCGGCTTGCCGGAGGTTTTGGCGGCTTCCGCGAGCACATCCTTGATGGTCTTTCCCGGATCCTTGATGAAGGTCTGTTCGATCAGGCAGAATTCCTGATAGTACTTCTCGAGCTTGCCCATCGCGATTTTGTCGATGATCTGCTCTTTCTTGCCTTCGTTCTTCGCCTGCGTCCGGTAGATCTCCAGCTCGCGGTCGACCGTCGTCTTGTCCACCTGGTCGCGGCTCACCACACTCGGGTTCATGGCGGCCACCTGCATGGCCACGTCGCGGCCGACGCCTTTCGAGTGCGGCTTCGGCATCGAGGCCGGTCAATTCCACCAGCACGCCGATCTTGTTGCCCAGGTGTGTGTAGGAGCTCACCGCCCCGTCCTTCGCTTCGATCATCTCGAACCGCCGCACATCGATCTTCTCGCCGACCTTCGCCAGGAGGTCGTTCATATGCTCGGCGATCGATTTCCCGGCGTTGGTCGTGTGCCCGTGCAGGGCTTCGAGTGTTGCGGGACGGTGGCGGGCGACGACCTCGGCCACGAGGCCGGCAAAGTGCGTGAAATCATCGCTGCGGCCGACGAAATCCGTCTCGCAGTTCACTTCCACCACCACGCCCAGCGTGCCGTCGGCGCTCACGCGCGTGACGATCACCCCTTCTTTGGCGGCCCGGTCGGCCCGCTTTGGCCCCGACCGCGGCACCCTTCTTCCGGAGGTACTCAATCGCGGCTTCCACGTTTCCCGCGGAAGCTTCGAGCGCCCGCTTGCAGTCCATCATGCCCGCGCCCGTCTTGTCGCGGAGCTGTTTGATCAGTTCACTGGTGATTTCCATGCTGTCTCGTAGTCCTTCTTCAGAGTTAGCGCGCCGTCTTTTCGCCGGCGGATTCCTTGTCCTTGTCGCGGTTGTCATGTTCCGCGGCTGCTTCCGCATGATGCACCGCCGCCCGCTGTTTTCCTTCGATCACCGCATCGGCGACGATCTTGCAGATCACCTGGACCGACTTGATCGCGTCGTCGTTGGCCGGGATCACGTAGTCGATCACGTCCGGATCGCAATTCGTGTCCACGATGGCAAACACCGGGATGCCGAGCCGCCGCGCTTCCTTCACCGCGATCGCTTCCTTCTTCACATCCACGACGAACATCGCGCCGGGCAGACGGGTCATGTCCACCACGCCGGAAAGCACGTTGTTCAGCTTGTCCTTTTCGCGGGTGAGGAAGAGGGTTTCCTTCTTCGTGATCTTGTCGAACGTACCGTCGGACTCCATCTTCTCGATGTTCGTCAGGCGCTTGACGCTCTTGCGGATGGTGGTGAAGTTGGTCAGCGATCCGCCCAGCCAGCGTTCGCTCACGTAGAACTCACCCGTGCGGGTGGCTTCGTCACGGATGATACCCTTCGCCTGCTTCTTCGTGCCGACGAACAGGATCCGTTTCCCTTCGGCAACGATGTTGGCGATGGCGTTGCAGGCCTCCTCCAGGAGCTGGCGGGTTTTCATGAGATCGATGATGTGGATCCCGTTGCGCTCCATGAAAATGTAGGGACGCATCTTGGGATTCCAGCGGCGGGTGAGATGACCGAAATGGCAGCCTGCTGCCAGCAGCTCGGCGACTTCGACGCGGGGCATGAGGTGTTCCTTATGGTTAGTTGGTCTTCTACTCCCGTCATCTCCCGCCGGAATCCCGCCTGATGGCGGGACACTGCCGCCGGGATCGGAGAGTATGCGTTATGAAAGCGTGTACAGCCGGTACAGCGGAAGCGCTTAGCGCTTCGAGAACTGGAATCTCTTGCGGGCTTTCTTCTGCCCGTACTTTCTTGCGTTCCACCATGCGCGGATCGCGCGTCAGAAGCCCGGCGGCGCGCAACGGCGGCTTGTGGTCCTCGCTCATGTCCACCAGAGCGCGGGCGATGCCCAGCCTGATGGCGCCGGCCTGACCGGTCGGTCCGCCACCCTCGACCGTTGACGCGCACGTCGTACTTGCCGGACAACTGCGTGGTCTCGAGAGGCTTCATCACCTCTCCGCGCAGCGTCTCCAGGGGGAAATAGACTTCGAGTGAACGGCGGTTGACCGTGATCTTGCCGGATCCCGGAGCGAGAATGATCCGCGCCACGGAGGTTTTCCTGCGGCCAACTGCGGTATACGTGTGTGCGTGCATGCTGCTGTCAGACTCCTGGCAGGGTACTCGTTACAGGGAATAGGTTTGGGGCTGCTGGGCCACGTGCGGATGCTCGGGGCCGGCATACACTTTGAGTTTCTTGAATATCTGGCGGCCGAGCCGGTTGTGCGGAAGCATCCCCTTGATCGCGTGCTCGAACACGCGGTCCGGATGCTGTCCGCAGCAGATCCTGCACCCGCTCCCACTTTGCGCCGCCCGGATATCCGGTGTAGTGGAAATACTCCTTCTTCTCCGCCCGCTTGCCCATCAACTTCACCTTCTCCGCATTCACGACAACCACAAAATCACCGAGATCGGCGTTGGGCGTGAATTCCGGCTTGTGCTTGCCCCGCAACAGACGGGCAACCTCTGTCGCTACGCGACCAAGCGTCTTCCCCTCGGCATTCACCAGATGCCATTTGCGCTCTGTGTCCTTGAGGGTAAAAAAGCGTGTTGCTTTGTCCACGACTCATGCTCCCGAAAAGTGTTGAATCAGCTTGTAAATTTACACAATATCCGTTCGAATGTCAATATCTTTCTCCTTTTGCGCACGTGTGCCGCGGCATGATAGGAGCTCCGGACCAGCGGGCCGGACTCCACATGCCGGAACCCCATGGACAGCCCCCTCTCCTTGAACATGGCGAAACTCTTCCGGAGTGACAAAACGGTCCACCGGCTCATGCCCCTTCGTAGGCTGGAGATACTGGCCCAGGGTGAGAATGTCGCATTCCACCGCACGCAAATCGCCCATCACCTCCAGCACTTCCTCGTTCCCTTCCCCCAACCCGAGCATCAGGCCGCTTTTTGTGGTCATTCCCGCCCGCTTCGCGCGATCCAGCAACTCCAGACTCCGGGCGTACTTCGCCTGCGGCCGCACCCGCCGCATACAAACGGGGTACCGTTTCGGTGTTGTGATTCAGGATGTCGGGAGACGCTTCGATCACGCGTCTGCAACGCCGCCCGGTCCCCCTGGAAATCGGGAATCAACACCTCCACCGTCAACCCCGGCCTGGCCTCCCGCGCACGCACGATCGTCTCGGCAAATATCGCCGCCCCGCCGTCGGGCAACTCGTCCCGGTTCACCGACGTGATCACCGCATGGCGCACGCCCATGATCCGGATCGCCTCGGCAACGCGGACCGGCTCTTCGCGATCGAGCCCCTCCGGGCCGCCCGGTCTTGACCGCACAGAAACCGCACGAGCGCGTGCAGATGTCGCCGAGAATCATGAACGTCGCCGTCCCGGCATTCCAGCATTCGCCCATGTTCGGACACCGCGCCTCTTCGCACACCGTGTGCAGGCGGTGATGGTCAATCAACCCCTTCAGCCGGGCATAGTTCTCACCGGACGCTATCCGCACCTTCAGCCACTCCGGCCTCTGCCGCCGCACCGCCTGCTCCTCCGCCACGCCTGTGTCCCCTTTCCTGTCCGCTCGGGAACACCTTCCGGTGTCCCCTCCGATCACGTCAACTTCATCGCGCTGTCAACACTCTCCAGGTTCTTCACAATCGCATCCATGAACATCCCCCCCAGCATCCCGTCCACCACGCGGTGATCGAAGGAGAGGGTGAAGTAGGCCATTGACCGGATCGCGAGCGCATCGTTGACCACCGCCACGCGCTTGGTGACGGCACCCGTGCCCAGAATGGCGACCTGCGGCTGGCTGATCATCGGCGTCCCGATGATCGTGCCGAAGACGCCGTAGTTCGAAATCGTGAACGTGCCCCCCTGGATGTCGTCCGGCGTCAGCTTCCGCTGACGCGTGCGCTCGGCAAGATCGTGGACCGCCCGCCCCAGGCCGAGCACGCTCTTCTCCTCGGCATGCTTGATCACCGGCACCATCAACCCGTTGTCCGACGCCACCGCGATGCCGATATTGATGTAGTTCTTCCTGACGATCACGTCGCCTTCCACCGAGCAGTTGATCATCGGGTATTTCTTCATCGCCTTCACCACCGCATCGACGATGTACGGCGTGAAGGTGAGCTTGAACCCTTCATTCTGCTCGAATGCCGCGGCATGTTCCGCCCGGTGGCGGACGACGCCGCTCATGTCCACTTCATGAATGGCGGCGACGTGCGGCGACGTGTGCATGCTGTTGACCATGTGCTGGGCCATCTTCTGCATCACGTTGCTCATCGGCAGCAGGTCGTGCGCCGGAGAAGGATACTTCTTGCGCAACTCCGCGAGCTCCGGCGTGGAGGCCGGCGCAGCCGGCCCGGCGGGTGGAGGCGCGGGAGCTGCGCACGGGAGTTGCGGGCGCGGCAGACGGAGCGGCCGGCGGCACTGCTGCTGCCGGAGTTGCCGGAGGAGCCGGTGCGCCTCCCTTGCGCGACTGGAGATACGCGAGCAGATCCTTCTTCGTCACCCGCCCTTCGTCTCCGGTCCCGGGAACCAGCTCCAGCTCCTGAATCGTCACACCTTCCTTCCGCGCAATGTTCAGCACGAGGGGGGAATAGAAGCGCGATTTGCCGTCGATGGGTTTTCCGGCAGGTACGGGAGCCCCGATGGCGGCGGGGCCGCGGTGACGGCCGGAGATGGTCCGGGGTCACCGCTGCCGGTGGTTCAGAGGGTGCAAACGCCGACGCCGACACGGATCCTTCGACACCTGGCTCAACTCTCCCCCGTCTCCAGGTAGGCAATCACCGTCTGCACCGGGACGGTCGCCTGCTCCGCAACCACGATTTGCAGCGAGCACGCCGGAAGCGGGCGAAGGGATTTCAGAATCCACCTTGTCCGTGCTGATCTCCAGCAGCGTCTCGTCCTTCTTCACCGGATCGCCGATCTTCTTGTGCCACTTGACGATCGTCCCTTCGGTTATGCTCTCGCCCATCTGCGGCATGACGACTTCGATGCGTGCCATTGGTGTTCCTCGTGATAAGTGTCTGGTGCCGTTCCAACCCGCACATCCACTGTTTAGTACCGGCTCAACGACCGCATCGCCGCCAGGATCTTCTCCGCATTCGGCAGCACAAATTCCTCCAGCGGCGGCGAAAAGGGGACGGGCGTATCAAGCGCGCCGACGCGCCGCACCGGCGCATCCAGCGAGGAGAACGCTTCGTCGGCAATGATCGCCGCGATCTCCCCGCCGATCCCTCCGGTCAGATTGTCCTCATGCACAATAAGCACCTTCCCCGTTTCCCGGCTCACCTTCAGGATCAGCTCCCGGTCCAGAGGCGCGAGCGAACGCAGGTCCACCACCGTGGCCTCGACGCCGTCTTCCCGCGAGAGTGTCTCAGCCGCTTCGAGGGTGAAATGGACCGTCGATCCGTACGTGATGACCGCCATGTCGCTCCCCTGCCGGCGGAGGGCACCCTTTCCGATCTCCACAATGTAGGGCTGTTCCGGCACTTCCCCCTTGATCCGGCGGTAGAGATACTTGAACTCGAGAAAGACCACCGGATTGTTGTCGCGGATGGCCGCCTGCATCAGTCCCTTGGCATCGTACGGCGTGGAGGGGGCCACGATCTTCAGTCCGGGAACGTGGAAGAACCATGCCTCGGGACTCGCGGAGTGGTAGGGACCGCCGTGTATGTAGCCCCCTGTCGGGCAGCCGGACCACCATGGGCAGAGGAAGGTGCCACCGGTAGTGGGTCTTTGCGGCATTGACCACGAGCTGATTGAAGCCGCACGTCACAAAATCAGCGAACTGCATTTCCGCGACCGGACGCATACCCACCAGCGCGGCGCCCACGGAAGCGCCGACAATGGCCGCTTCGGAGAGCGTCGCATCAATCACCCGGTCCGCTCCGAAGTGCTGGAGAAATCCTTTCGTCGCCTTGAAAGCACCGCCGTACGCGCCGATGTCCTCGCCGATCAGGAAGACGGAGGGATCGCTCTCCATCTCCTCCCACATGCCGCGCGCCAGCGCTTCGATATAGGTCATCGTGGCCATCAGGGGGCGTACACTCCTTCCGCCGCATCTTCGGGGGCGGGAACCGGATCGGTCATGGCCGAGGTGACCGCTTCTTCGATCTCGCGGTCAATCCGTTCCTTTGTCTCCGCCGCACGCGTTTCGTCCAGGATCCCCTCTCCGGTGAGCACCCGTGCATACCGCTCCAGCAGGGTCCTTCTCTTTCCACTCGTCCAGCAGCGCCCGGGGAACATACGACGCGTCGTCGGAGGCGGAGTGGCCGTGCATACGCATGGTGACCGACTCGATCAGGGTCGGTCCCTCGCCGCGCCGCGCGCGCTCGACCGCGGTCCGGCAGACGTCGTAGACCGCCAGCACATCCGTGCCGTCGACGGTCACGCCCGGAATGCCGTAGCCCGCCGCGCGGTCGGAGAGACGTTGCCGCCGCATGCTGCCGGGCGGTCGGCGTGGAGTAGGCGAACTGGTTGTTTTCGATGATCAGCACGAAGGGCAGCTTCATCACCGCAGCCATGTTCAGCCCTTCGTGAAAATCCCCGACGTTGCATCCCCCGTCGCCGATGTAGTTCAGGACCACCGCGTGCTCTTTCCGCATCCGTGCGGCCAGCGCCACACCGACGGCCACCGGAATCATGGCGGCAAGGTGACTGACATTGCCGTAGATCCGCAGCGCCGGATCGGCATAGTGCCCGGTCCCGTCCCGTCCGCGCGTGAGACTCCCGGCCCGGCCCAGCTGCTGGAGGAAAACATGCCGGAGCGTTTGCCCCTTCACCAGGTGCGCTCCGAGGTCGCGGTGCATGGGAAAGAGATAGTCCCGTTCCTCGAGCGCAAAAGCACTCCCGACGGCGGTCGCTTCGTTCCCGTTGCCCGTGTAGGCGCCGCCGACCATCTTCCCCTGCTTGTACAGACGCAGGATGGCATTGTCGCAGGCACGCGTCAGGCGCAGAAAATAGTACAGCTTCAGCTTGTCTTCAACAGTTCAGATGTCATGGCTTCAACACGCATTCCTGTGTCGCATGCAGTCGTCGGGAGCTAGTATTTCATCGAGTCTTTCAAGTGCGACGAGCACGATTCCGCCTCCTGGGGCAGCATCGCATTTTCCAGCGTCGGCGCATAAGGCACCGGCGCGTCCTTTGCGGCAACGCGGAGAACGGGTGCATCCAGCCGCTCGAACGCTTCTGCGGCGATGATCGCGGCGATTTCGGCGCCGAATCCCCCTGTGAGCGTGTCTTCGTGCGCAATCAGGACCTTCCCGGTTTTGCGCACCGAAGCAAGAATAGTCTCGCGTGTCCAACGGGTTCAGCGTGCGGAGATCGATCACTTCGATGGTGGCGCCCGAATGTCTCCTCCACCTTGCGCGCCGCGTCCAGCGAACGCTGGACCAGCATCCCCCAGGTGATGACCGTCACATCCTCCCCCTCTTTCTTGATGCTCGCCATCCCGAAGGGAAGCAGATACTCCGGTCCGCGGTTCGGGGGAAGAGGCAAAGCCCTGCCGGTACAGCCCCTTGTGCTCGCAGAAGATCACCGGATCGTCCTCGCGGCATGCCGTTTTGAGCAACCCTTTCGCATCGGCCGCATTGGAGGGATAGACCACGCGCATGCCCGGAATATGCGTGAAGAACCCGTCAATGGACTGGCTGTGATAGAGGCCGCCATGAATGTAGCCGCCCACGGCGACGCGGATCACCATCGGACAGGTCCACTGATTGTACGATCGATAGCGCAGCATCGCCACTTCGTCCCGCATCTGCATGAACGCCGGCCAGATATAGTCCCCGAACTGGATCTCCACCACGGGCTTGAAAGCGCCCCGCACGGCGAGACCGAAGGCCGTGCCGATGATGCTGGCTTCGGCCAGCGGGGAATTGAAGACGCGGTCCTCCCCGAACTTCGCCGCCAGACCCCTGGTGGCCGTGAACACGCCCCCCTTGTTCCCTCCGACGTCCTCTCCGTAAATAAGCATGCCCGGGTTCCGTTCGAGCTCTTCTGCGAGCGCGTGGTTGATCGCATCGACCATGACCACCCGCGACTCCGGCGTGCCGGGATTTCGGCTCCCGTCTCTTCTGTGACGACAGGGACCGGGCATACACGAAGCGCGTCACCTCATGCGCGTCGGGGACCTCCCGCTGTTCCACCTCTTCGGCGATCAGATCGATCCGCTGCCGGATCTCCGTTTTGACCTGTGCGAAGTCCTCCTGCTGCATCGCCCCTTCCTCCACGAGCAGACGCTCGAATCGCGGGAGGGGGTCCCGCTTCAGGTCTTCGGCGAGCTCATCCGGATCACGGTACTTCTTCTGGTCGTCCGAGGAGGAATGGGGCAGGAGGCGCACGGTGTGCGCTTCAATCACGCTGGGCCCTGCGCCGTCACGGGCTCTGGCAACGGCATCGGCCGCCGCTTCATACGTTGCACGGAAGTCGCAGCCGTCCACCTCGTACCGGTGCAGCCCTTCGTATCCCTCTACCATGCGGAAGACCGATTTGCCCGCGAGCTGCTCGGCAACCGGGACGGAGATGGCAAACTTGTTGTTCTGGATGAAAAAGATCACCGGGAACCGGCCCCGCGCGGCCCAGTTGACCGCCTCGTGAAATTCCCCCTCACTCGTCGCCCCTTCGCCCGAGGAAACGTACACGACTTCCCTCCGTCCTTCACGCACGGCACCCATCGCTGTCCCGAGGGCCTGCAGGTACTGGGTCCCCGTCGGGCTGGACTGTGCCACGATCCGGTGCGTCACATGGCCGTAGTGAAAAGGCATCGAAAAACCGTTGCTGCTCGGCCCGCCCTTCCGGTGAAGGGCCTCCAGGAGGATCTCTTCGATGGAATATCCGAGCTGAAGGGCGAACGCGAGATCACGGTAGTACGGGTAGGCCCAGTCCACTCCCGGCTGCAGCGCCATGCCCGCGGCGGTCTGCGCCACTTCGTGTCCGGAACACACCGATGTGAAAGAACACCTTCCCCTGCTTCAGCAGGACGAGGATCTTGGCATCGATCAGGCGCGCGGCGACAACATTCCTATACGCGGCGATCAGCTGTGTCTTGGAAAGATCCACGTTGAGTGTCCTGTTCCGTGAGTACTCCTTCAGTGAGAGCCGCTCCGAAGACCTCCGCAAAGGCCCGGACAACCGCGGACTCGACCGCCGCCATCGGCGGGGCGCTGCCGAGCACCGCCTGCAATGACGTCACGCCGCGATCGAAAATCCCGCACGGAATGATCCGGTCGAAGAACGACAGATCGGTGGTCACGTTCAGCGCAAACCCGTGCATGGTGATCCACCGGGATGCCTTGATACCGATTGCGCAGATCTTCTCCCCGCCGACCCAGACGCCGGTGTATCCTTCGAGCCGGGAGCCGGACACATGGAACTCCCCCAGCACCCTGATGATCACCTCTTCGAGGCGACGAAGGTACCAGTGGAGATCCCGTGTGTACGCATGAAGGTCCAGCAAGGGATACCCGACGAGCTGCCCGGGACCATGGTAGGTGATATCACCTCCGCGGTCCACCGCCGCCACGTCGATGCCGCGTTCGGAGAGCTCCGCGTCGCCGGCCAGGAGATGATCGACATCGGCCCCGGTGCCGAGCGTATACACATGCTCGTGCTCGGTGAGGAGCAGCAGGTCCGGCAGTTCGCCCGCGGCACGCCGGGCAAAGAGGGCACGCTGCAGCTCCCAGCATTCACGATATCGGGTCCGGCCGAGCCGGACCACACGCACCTGAGCTGCTCCCACGAAGGGTCTCAGATGTTGATGGCTTCGCCGTACGCCGCCGCAGCAGCCTCCATGACCGCTTCGCTCAGCGTCGGGTGGGCATGAATGGTGCGGTAGATATCCGGCCCTGTCGCCTCCAGCTTTTTGGCAAGCACCAGTTCGGCGATCATTTCCGTTGCCTCGGCGCCCAGGATGTGCGCGCCCAGAAGTTCACCGTATTTTGCGTCGAAGATCAGCTTCACCATCCCTTCGGACTCCCCGATCGCCATGGCTTTGCCCAGCGGACGGAACGGAAAGCGGCCGATCTTCACGTCGTACCCTTCGGTCTTCGCCATCTCTTCGGTAAACCCCACACTCGCAAGTTGCGGATGGCAGTAGGTACACCCGGGGATCGTGGAGTAGTCCACGACCTGCGGGTCCTTCCCCGCGATCGCTTCCACGCAGCACATCGCCCTCCGCCGAAGCCACATGCGCCAGCCACGGGGGCCCGATCACATCGCCCACCGCATAGACGCCCGCCACCGACGTCCGGTAGTACTTATCGACAACGATGTGGTTCCGCTGGACCTTGACGCCGAGAGATTCAAGTCCGATGTTCTCTATGTTCCCCTGCACCCCGACGGCTGCCAGCGCCAGGTTTGCGCTCAACTCCTGGGGCCCGGATGTCGTGTGAATGTTCACGACCACGCCCGCATCCGTCACCGTCGCGTTCTCCACCCGGGTTTCCGTGAAGATCTGTATCCCCTGCTTCTTCAGGCTCGCTTCAAGCACCTTCGTCAGTTCGCGGTCTTCGATGGGGAGTATGGAGGGCATCATCTCGACCAGGGTGACGCGCGAGCCCAGGGCATTGAAGAAATAGGCGAACTCCACGCCGATCGCGCCGGCACCCATGATCACCATCGATGCAGGCAGATCGGCAAGCGTCATGGCTTCAGAACTGGTGATGATCCGTTTGCGGTCGATGGTGACACCGGGCACGGAACGCGGCCGCGCGCCGGTGGCAACGATGAGGTGCGCCCCCTTGAGGGTGTGCGTGGGTTTGCCTTCGGCCCGGACCTCCACGGCCCCGGCCGAGAGAAGCCGGCCGGATCCCGTGATGAAGTCGATTTTGTTCTTCTTCATCAGGTATTCGACCCCCTTCGAAATCCTGTCGGCGATGCCCCGGCTCCGCTTGATGATCTTCGGGAAATCGAAGCGGATGTTCTCGGCGCTGATTCCCCACTCTTCCGAAGCCTGGAACAGGCGGAAGATCTCGGCGTTCCGGAGCAGGGCCTTCGTGGGCACACAACCCCAGTTCAGACAGATACCCCCCAGCCGCTCCCGTTCAATGATTGCGGTGCGTTTTCCCAGCTGTGCGGCCCGGATTGCGGCGGTGTACCCGCCCGGCCCGCCGCCGAGAACAATAACATCGTAGCTGCTTTTTGACATGTTCCCCTCGCAAAGAGCACAGAGAAAAGAGAATGAGAAAACGTACTGAAAGCAACGCTGAAAGTCAACGAAGGGAAACCGTTCATCCCTGCCGCTTAAGGCCGAATTTCTCGATCTTGTGATACAGGGTCACACGGTCAATGTCAAGGATGGCGGCGCTCCTGCTCACATTCCAGCCTGTTTCACGGAGGACCTGTTCGATGTGGCGGCGTTCGATGTCTTCGAGGCGCTGCCCTGCTGTGGGCGACACCAGGGAGGTGTGGAGAATCAGGTGTTCGATGCCTATCACCGGGCCCGGCGCGGTGACCAGGGCCCGTTCGACAACATTCTCGAGTTCACGCACGTTGCCCGGCCAGTCATACGCCTTCAGGGCAAGCATGGCCTCGGGGGAGAATCCATGAATCTTCCTGTTCATCGCCCGGGCGTATTTGTCAAGAAAGAAATGAGCCAGTTTGGCGATATCCCCGCGGCGCGCCCGGAGAGGCGGAAGGTCGATGTCAAATACGGTGAGGCGGAAAAACAGATCGTCGCGGAACCGTTTTTCCCGGACGGCTTTCTCCAGGTCGTCCTTCGAAGCACAGATGAGCCTGAAATTTGCCGGAGGCGCCTCCTCCCCGCCCGGCCGCCCCTGCTGGCGGGCTTCCAGGACACGCAGCAATTCTCCCTGCGCCGTGGCATCAAGGCAGCCCACCTCATCAAGAAAAAGCGTACCGCCGTCCGCCTGCCCGATCTTCCCCTGTTGTGCCGCCGGTACGCCCTGCAACGCCCCGGTCTGATTGCCGAAGAGTTCTTCCAGCAGCCTTGTTTCCGACAGGGCGCCGCAGTTGACCGTGACCAGCGGCAGGAAACGCCGCGTGCTGCGCTGATGGATTGCCCGCGCCACCAGCTCCTTGCCCGTCCCGACCTCCCCCTTCACCAGCACGTTGGTATCCGTCGGCGCCACAACGGTGATAAGCTCGATCACCCTGTGCATCTCCGGTGAATCCCCGACAATCTCATCCCCCGCGGTGAGCTCGCTCACGGCGTTGCGCAGAAGCTGGTTCTCCTGCATCAGGAGCTGCTGTTCGAGGGCGTTGATAACGATATGGTTCAGATAGTCCGGATCGATCGGCTTGGTGACGTAGTCGTAGGCGCCCTGCTTGAGCGCCCGCACCGCGGTGTCCACGGTGGCATAGGCCGTGATAATGATGACCACAATACCGGGGTGGATGGCTTTCGCCCGCTGCATCAGCTCCAGTCCGTCCATCCCGGGCATCCGGATGTCCGCCAGGATCAGATTCCAGGAACCGTCCCGCAGTTTCTTCAGCGCCGCCTGCGCATCCCCCGCGCTCTCCACACGGAATCCATCCTCCCGGAACCACTTGGTGAGCGAATCGCGTACGATCAATTCATCATCAACGACAAGGATCTTCAGGTCACTCTTCTTCATGATCGATTCCCTTTGAGAGAGGGGGCCGGCGGAGAAGGAGAGAACGGCTGCCGGAGGGGAAGAACCAGGGTGAACACGCTCCCACGACCGGACGCAGTCTCGACTTCGATCCGCCCATGATGACGCTCAATGATCCCGTAGGCGATCGCCAGGCCGAGTCCCACGCCCTTCCCGTCACTCTTCGTTGTGTAGAACGGTTCGAAAATGTGGCTCTTCACTTCCGGTGTCATCCCGACACCGGTATCGCTCAGGCGGATTCTCACACTTCCGGGATCTCCCGCAGTGTCGGACCGGATTTCCAGCCGCCCCCCCGGCGCGGAAGCCGGCGGGGACGACATGGCTTCGATCGCGTTCACCATCAGCGCAATGAGCACCTGCTGGATCTGTCCGGGGTCGCATTCCACCGCGGGATCCGCGGCGCAGTCCACGTTCAGCTCCACCTGATGCGTCCGGGAGTAATGATGCACCAGCAGCCGGCACCGTTCGAGAATGTGCGCAAGCCGGGTCGTCTCAAAGGAAGCGGGACGCTGCCGGGAAAAAACCAGGAGGTTCTGCACGATGGACCCGCACCGTTGCGCCTCTTCGGCTACCAGCTGCAGGTCGTTGCACACCGACTCCTGCTCTTCAGCCGGCAGGCCGAGTTTCTGGATGCGCTTGACGGACAGCTTCGCGAAGGTGAGTATGCCTTCCAGGGGATTGTTCAGTTCGTGGGCAACACTCGCAGCAAGGTTCCCCAGTGACGCCATCTTTTCGATGTTCACCATCTGCCGGTGTGCCTGCTCCAGGTCATCCGTTTTTTCCCGGATCTTCGCCTCGAGAGTCGTCGACCATTCCCGGTTTTCCTTCTGCGCCCGGGTGAGATCCTCCATCATGCGGTTGAATGTCCGGGCGAGCTGACCGATCTCGTCGGTACTGCGGACATCCAGCCGGAGATCCAGGCTCCCCGCGGAGGCCTGTTCCATCCCGTCCATCAACGCACGGACCGGGCGGCGCACGAACCACCAGATGAACCCGCCGGAAACAAGCGCGACGAGAAACACGGCACCAATGGAGAGGGCGATCAACTGATCCCTCCCTTCCGCCAGACTTCTGTCGGTGTTCTCCAGGGACATCCGCACTTCCATCACGCCCAGCACCCGTTCCTGTGCCGAGTGCGCATGGCAATCGGCCTCCGCGCACGCGGGAGCATTGGGTATGGGGGTGAAGAGCGCAAGCACCCGTGCACCGTTGCCGTCAGCGAATGTCCGCGAGACACGGCCTTGAAGTCCCTCCGCGCTGAGCGTACCGCCGGCGGCATGGCAGAGCGCGCAGGGCTCGTCCTGCAGGCGCCGCCGTTCCCTGCCCCCGGGGACCACCGTAGCGAACACGACATCGCCCCGCTTGTTGAATACGCGTACACCGGAGATGCCGGGCTCCTGGCCGACCGCGGTAATGATCTCCTGAACCTCACCTTTGTCGTTCTGAAGCATGCTGTGCTGCGTTGAGCGAATCATGAGATCGCTGATCCGCAGAGCACTGGTCTGCACGTGATCCCGGAGATCCGACTGGTGGACGGTGATCGTGGCGATCGCGAGCGCCGCGAGAATGACGGTCTGCACTCCTGCGATGAGGAGGAAGAGTCTGAAGGCCATCGTCTGGCGGATGTGCATCGACCGGGGCATGGGCATGAAGGGGTTAGGCGGAAAACTTCACAAATCATGCCACCGCATTATGATGAAATGCGTGTTGCAGGGGGGTGGGCATTCCTACTTGTGGGAATGGGTCGATCCTTTTTCCACTTTTTGGGAAAGAACCGGCCGAAATGGACGGATTTTCGCTTGAATTTCTGCGATTCAGGCGGGAATCGTATGCCTGTTTGTGGCGCAATTCTTGAGACTTTACCCCCTGTGTTCTGAAAACCCTCCAAGGAATCCCCATGAAAGCACAGAATCGGCGGACGTTTCTCAAGACGGCCGCAATCGCCGGTACCGCTGCGGCCGGAATCAGCACTGCATCATCGGCACCCAAGAACATCCTGTCGCCGGACCGGATGGGAGTACTTGTGGACACCACGGTTTGCGTGGGGTGCAGGAACTGCGAATGGGCCTGCAGGTCGGCCCACGATCTCCCGACTCCTCCGCTCGCAACGTATGAGGACCGCACGGTTTTCAAGGAAATGCGGCGCCCGAATGAGAACGCCCTCACGGTCGTCAATGAGTATCCGAATCCCCAGACACCGGACCTGCCCATCGATGTGAAGGTCCAGTGCATGCACTGTGACCACCCCGCGTGCGTATCGGCCTGCATCGTGGGCGCGTTTTCGAAAGAGGAGAACGGATCGGTCATCTGGGACACGGACAAATGTATCGGCTGCCGGTACTGCATGGCGGCCTGCCCGTTCCAGGTACCCGCGTTTGAGTACCGGAAAGCCATCCAGCCGGAAATACGGAAATGCGATTTCTGCTTCGCCCGCACACGGGAGAACAAGCTCCCGGCCTGCGTGGAGATCTGTCCCGTGGAGGCCCTGACGTACGGGACACGGAACGAAGTCATCCGCATCGCACGCCAGCGTCTGGCCACCTACCCCGATCGCTATGTGCCACACATCTACGGCGAACACGAAGTGGGCGGAACAGCCTGGATGTATCTCGCCGGCAGGGATTTCAGCGAGCTGCAGTTCCCGACATTCGGCGCCAGCCCCGCCCCCGGCGTGTCGGAAGCAATTCAACACGGAATCTTCGCCTACTTCATGCCCCCGGTGGCTCTGTACGCCATCCTCGGCGCAATGATGTGGATGACCAAAACACGCAAAGAAGAAGGCCTCTAGGAGATCGTTTTCATGTCCATGCACGAGACACCGACACCCATCAAAGCCAGGTTCTTCACGCCGGGCGTGATTGTCCTCACCCTGCTCGCACTCAACGGGATCGTGTTCCTTGCCGGGCGTTTCTTTTTCGGCATCGGCGCGGTGACAAATCTCAACGACCAGTATCCGTGGGGCCTCTGGATCGCCGTTGATGTGGCCGCAGGCGTGGCGCTCGCCGCGGGCGGATTCACCACCGCGGCGCTCGGTCATGTGATGCACCGGGAAGAGTACCACGTTGTTCTCCGGCCTGCACTCCTCACCGCCATGCTGGGATACACCTTCGTCGCCACCGCGGTGTTCATCGATATCGGCCGCTGGTACTACATCTGGCACCCGCTCATCATGTGGAACGGATCCTCCGCCCTGTTCGAAGTCGGTATCTGCGTGATGATCTACATGACCGTCCTGTACATCGAATTCCTGCCGCTGGTCACCGAACGATTCATCGGACGCGTGAACCTCCCCGGCATGCTGAAGGGACTTAACCGGCCGCTCGATCTCCTCCTGAGGGCTCTGGACCGCGGGCTGGCAAGAACGATGTTCATCTTCATCATCGCCGGCGTCGTGCTCTCAACGCTCCACCAGTCGTCCCTCGGAACGCTCATGGTCATTGCCGGCTCCAAGATGCACCCCCTCTGGCAAACCCCCGTGCTTCCGCTGCTGTTCCTCCTGTCTGCCATCGCCGTGGGATTCCCCATGGTGATCTTTGAGTCGTTGCTTGCATCACGCTCGTTCGGTTTGAAAGCGGAAATGGACGTTCTCTCGCGCCTCGGCGGCATCGTGGCACCGATTCTGGGAATCTACCTTGCCTTCAAACTGGGCGACATGTTCATCCGGGAAACCTTCGTCTACCTTATGGAGCCAAACACCGCCAGCGTCATGTGGACCGTCGAGGTTGTCCTCGGCGTGATCGTGCCGCTGCGGATGTTCCTTTCCCGCGCCGTGCTGAAGTCCCCGGCACTGATCTTTACCGCATCGACGCTGGTCATCCTCGGCGTGCTGCTGAACCGCATCAACAATTTCGTCGTGGCGTATACTCCCCCCTATTCCTTCGGGTCCTATTTCCCTTCCATAGGGGAGATTTCCGTGACTGTGGGATTCGCCTCCCTCCTCATCCTCTTCTACAGGGCGTATGTCATGATCTTCCCGATCATCAGCCTCCCGGAAAACCGCCCGGCAGCCAGAACCAAGTATGCCATCCGCGGGGGGAAATCATGAACAGACAGATGATATGCCTGGTGCTGATCCTCATGCTGTGCAACACGGCGGGGTTCGCACAGGGTTCGAAGTGGGACAAACATGCCCCCCCGGCACGGGCCAGCGTCGCCTGCCAGACTTGCCACGAATGCTCCGCACCGACAAAGACCAACCCCTGCCTCTCCTCATGTCCGCGGGCGACCGCCCTCCCCGGCTTCCATCCGACGAACCCGGGCCCCGAAGTGCTGATCATGGGGAAGGTCTCCAAAGAATACGGACCGGTGATCTTCTCACACCGGCTGCATGCGGATATGTCCAAAATGTCCGGCGGCTGCTATGGGTGCCATCACTACAACAGCACCTCCATGACCATTCTCTCCTGCAGGGAATGCCATCCCGCCCAGCGGGCACGGGCGGACATCAGCATGCCGGATCTGAAAGGGGCGTACCACCGCCAGTGCATGGGGTGCCATCGACAGTGGAGCAAGGGAACGGAGTGCACCAGCTGTCATCTGAAAAGGGGTCCGGACCAGAGCTCCGAGGAAGCCCTGCGCGAAGCCAGACTCAAGGGGAAATCCCATCCGGAGCTTCCCCTCCCGAAACGTGTGCTCTATGAAACACCCCACCACAAAGGCACATTCGTGAGCTTCTTCCACGATGATCACGCTCAACGCTTCGACCTCGCATGCACCGACTGCCACCGGCAGGAAACCTGTGTCCGGTGCCACGAGAAGAAGCCGCAGCAGAACGCCCTGCAAACCGCTGAACCGGGCGTGCCGGCCAAACGTTCCGTGGAATCCCGCCATGCACCCTGTTTTTCCTGTCATGCAGGCGACAAGTGCGAGGACTGCCATGCGAGCGAACCCCAGCAGGCCTTCGATCATGCGCGCCGCGCGGGCTGGCCGCTGAACCGGTTCCACAAAGCCCTCTCCTGCCAGAAATGCCATGGCCAGAAGACACGATTCACCAAGGTGGATACGGCCTGCAGGACCTGCCACAAGGGGTGGACGCCGGATGCCTTCAAACATGAAATCACCGGATTGAAACTGGACGAAGCCCACGGCACCCTGGATTGCGAATCATGCCACGCCGGGATGGATTTCTCCGTTCCCCCCGCCTGCAACGCCTGCCATGATGACAAAACCTACCCGCGGCAGCGTCCGGGGAAAATGATCCGCGTGACAGCGCGCTGACATCAGGACCATGCGACGCGTGCGACATATCGGCCTCAAACTGATCCTGGTCGTCGGGACAACGGCGATCCTGATCATCAGCATCTTCGCCTATTTCAACATCCGATCGCTGAGTTCGAGTCTGCTGGGGGAAGTGGAGCGCCACGCCAACCAGCTCAGCGAGACGGTGAAACACAGCACGCGGTACGATATGTTGTTGAACCAGCGCGACAGAATCCATCAGGCCATCAACGCCATCGGCCAGCAGCCGACCATCGGCAAGATCCGGGTGCTCAACAAGACCGGCCAGATCATCTACTCCTCGGTTGAAAACGACATCGGAACGTCGGTGGACAAGAACGCCGAGAGCTGTTATGCCTGCCACTCCGCCGGCCGGCCGCTGGAACGGCTGCCGATCGCCGAACGGACACGCGTGTTCCGCCTGCATCCCGACTCCACACGGTTCCTGGGGATCATCAATCCGATCTACAACGAAACAGCGTGCTGGTCCGCCGATTGCCACGTCCACCCGCGGCAACAAACGGTTCTGGGAGTGCTGGACGTAACCCTGCCGCTGGAAGAGGTGGACCGCCGGATCACGAAAAGCGAAATCGAAATGGTCCTCTTCGGCCTCAGCGCCATCCTGGCCCTGAGCCTGATCATCGGATTCTACGTCGAGCGCTGGGTCGACAAGCCGGTGAAGGGGCTGCTGAAAGCGACCCAGCAGGTCGCCGACGGGAATCTCAGCTACCGGATCGAATCGGCACGCAATGACGAGCTCGGCAAACTCGCCCAGTCGTTCAATACCATGACCGCGAAGCTCTCCGAAGCCAGGCTGCAGCTTTTCCAGTCGGACAAACTCGCGTCGCTCGGCCGGCTCGCCGCAGGAGTGGCGCACGAGATCAACAACCCCCTGACCGGCGTCCTCACCTACAGCAGCTTTCTCCTGAAACGGACACAGAACCAGCCCGAAATACAGGATGACCTGAAGGTTATCGTGAGGGAAACCCTGCGCAGCCGGGAAATCGTCAAGAGTCTGCTCGACTTCGCCCGCCAGTCTGTGCCCAAGAAGAACGAAGCAAACCTCACCGAGATCATCGACCGCGCGGTGTCGGTCGTGAGCAACCAGCTCGCGCTGAACAAGGTCGAGTTGATCAAGAATCTGGATCCGCAGCTTCCGCGCCTCACGGTCGACGCAAACCAGCTGCAGCAGGTCTTTATCAATCTGATCGTCAACGCGGTCGATGCCATGGGAGGCAAGGGGGGGCGGATCACCGTGGGGTCATCCCTCCTCAAGCTGTCCCCGTACGGCATGGCGCAGCTCCGGAAGGCAACCTGCCCCAAGCGCCACTCGCTCATCGACCCCACGTACAAGATTGACGGCCTGTCCGCCGTCAGGGTGAAGGTGCGCCTGGCAAGCGAAGAGGGTTCGCTCTACATTGACCCCGTGTACGGGCGCCACCACCATCAGGCAAGCCTGCCCATCCCCGGCGGCCAGACCATGGCCCTCCACTGCCCCGAATGCCAGGTGTCGCTGCTCGATCCGGCCGACCGCATGTCCGAAATGCGGGGCGTCGTCGTTCTGGCTGGATGTCCCCGGACAGGGTAAATGGGAAGCATGCAGCAGATATGGCTGCGACTGGCAGCGGTGGGAAGCGGTCGAGACGGGCGGTTTGCGCGAGTACGTCGAAATCAAGGTCGCGGACAACGGCAGCGGCATTGCACGGGAGGATATCCCCCACATTTTCGAACCGTTCTTTTCCACGAAGGGCCAGAAGGGAACGGGCCTCGGTCTTTCGGTCATCTGGGGAATCATCGACAATCACAACGGCACCATCAATGTGGAGAGCGAACCGAACCGGGGAACGACATTCCGCATCCGTATCCCCGTTCAGCAGCGGTGAGTGTGTATGACAGAGGCTGTGGACATTCTGGTGATCGATGACGAACAGGTCATCCTGGACGCGATCGTCAAGATCTGCACGAGCGAAGGGTTCCGGGTGGATACGGCACCTGACGCGCAGGAAGGCCTTCGCCGCCTGAGCGGGCACCGCTACACCCTGGTGCTTTCTGATATCATGATGCCGGGGATGGACGGGTTTCAGTTCCTGAAAGAGGCCGCCCCCGTTGCACCGCACACGCCCGTGATCATGACGACGGGTTTTTCCACGGTGGAAAACGCCGTGCACGCGCTGTATGCCGGAGCAATCGATTTCATCCCGAAACCGTTCACGGCCGACGAACTGCTCTCCTCCGTGCACCGCGGACTCCGCTACCGGCGGCTCCGTCTCGCCGGCCTTCCCGGAAGTACCGAGGTGAAGGATGCGGCAATGGTTGTCGTCCCCTGTCCGGCCCGCTACTACCGGCTCGGGTACGCAAGCTGGGTGGCCCTTGAACAATCCGGATCCGTCCTGGTGGGCGCCACGCACGCGTTTCTCAAGACCGTGGAGCAGGTCGAAAAACTCGAAGCGGTTCTGGCCGACGGGGAGTTGATCCAGGGCACCTGCTGTCTGCGCGTGCACACGCACGACGGGCTGATCCATTCCCTGCTTTCGCCCGTCAGCGGCCGCGTTGTGGATTCCAACACCGGTCTGTTTGCGGATCCGGGCACGATGGAAAAGGACCCGTATTTCGGTGGATGGCTCTACCGGGCCATCCCCGCCGACATTCAATACGAGCTGGGGCACCTGGTGCCGTGCAGCTCCGATAACCTGTTCTGATTACCCAAGGAGACCCTCGCATGCTACTCTTCATTGTTGCGGTGATAGTGCTCGTGATCGCGGATATTCTCATCCGCCTGATTTCGCGGCGCGTTCAGGAAGCCAAACAGCGGAAGGAGCGGGAAACCGCCCTTTCGGTGAGTCTGAACCTGGATGTCAGCCGAGAAGCCAAAAGTCTCAGGCGCGCGGAGGTCGATCACCCCAAGGCCCGCATCCTCTGCGTGGATGACGAGGAGGTCATCCTGGACAGCTTCAGGAAGATCCTGGTGCTGGACGGCTATTCGGTGGATACGGTGCAGACCGGACAGGAAGCGCTGGGGCTCCTGCAGACACACCACTACGACTTTGTGTTCACCGATTTGAAGATGCCGACGATGGACGGCGTGGACGTCACCAAGGCGGTCAAGCATATGCGCCCGGACATCGATGTGATCATCATCACCGGCTATGCCACCGTCGAGACGGCGGTGGAATGCATGAAACACGGCGCCCTGGACTACGTGCAGAAACCGTTCACCGAGGACGAACTGCTGGCGTTCGTGAAGAAATCGCTCTTCAAAAGGCAGGACCGGATACAGAAACAACTCAAACCGAAGGTGCACATCACCACCATGACCGCCGCGGAAACCATCAAGGCGGATGAGTTCGCCATCCCCGGCGGGGTGTTTATCTCCGAGGGCCACTGCTGGGCGGCGATGTTCGAGGACGGATCCGTGCGCGTGGGTCTGGATGATTTCGCGCGAAAACTGATCGGACGCATTGATGCCATCGAGTTTCCCAATCTGGGCATGACCGTCAGGCGCGGACAGCCGCTCTTCACCATCACCCGGGCAAAACGCCGCGTCACATTCCTGGCACCGGTCGGCGGCAAGGTCATTGACACCAACCCCGGACTCGGCAAGCATCCGGAAGCGCTGGAGACCACCCCCTACGCCGAGAACTGGATCTGTCTTATCGATGCGGACAAACTCGATACGGAAATCCCGTCGCTGAAGATCGGGAACGCCGCGGTCGCGTTCTTCCAGGAAGAAATTGAACGTTTCAAGGAGACCGTCAAGAAAATGCCGCGCCGTCCGGCTGACGGTTCAACACCGGCGGAGGATCTCTACACGGGGGAATTGCAGGACCTGGACGACCGGGACCATGACAGCGTCGTGGCGAAGTTTTTCCGTACGTAATCCCGGCTTCCCGTTGCTTTACATCTCATCATTCATTTCGATTCGAGGCACTCCATGTCAGATTATGTTCAGAAACTCATCGCCCATGTAAAGGCGAAAAATCCCAGCGAACCGGAATTCCACCAGGCCGTGGAAGAGGTCGCGGAATCCCTGGAGCTCGTGCTTGAACGTCACCCCGAGTACCGCAGCGCAAAGATCCTCGAGCGGATGGTGGAACCGGAACGCGTGATCATGTTCCGCGTGCCGTGGCTCGATGACCAGGGCGAAATCCATATCAACCGCGGCTTCCGGGTGCAGATGAACAGCGCCATCGGACCCTACAAGGGCGGCCTGCGGTTCCACGCCTCGGTGACGCTGGGTATTCTCAAGTTCCTCGCCTTTGAACAGGTATTCAAGAACAGCCTCACGACGCTGCCCATGGGGGGCGGAAAAGGCGGATCGGATTTTGATCCCAAAGGAAAAAGCGACACCGAGGTGATGCGCTTCTGCCAGAGCTTCATGACGGAGCTCTTCCGCCACATCGGCCCCGATACAGACGTCCCCGCCGGCGATATCGGCGTCGGTGCGCGTGAAATCGGCTATCTGTTCGGACAGTACAAGCGGCTTACGCGCGAGTTCTCGGGTGTGCTCACCGGCAAAGGACTGAACTGGGGAGGATCCCTGATCCGGCCCGAGGCCACCGGCTATGGCGTTGTCTATTTTGCGGAAGAAATGCTGAAGACCAAAGGGCAGTCGTTCGCGGGAAAAACCGTCGCGGTTTCGGGCTTCGGCAATGTCGCCTGGGGTGCGGTCGAGAAGGTCAACGAGCTGGGTGGAACGGTCGTTTCCCTTTCCGGTCCTGACGGGTTCGTCTACGACAAGGACGGCATCAAGGGCGAGAAGGTGCAGTACATGCTCGAGATGCGGGCCAGCGCCCGTGACCGTGTGCAGGACTATGCAGACAGGTTCAAGGCCCAATTCCATCCGGGCAAACGCCCCTGGAGCATCAAGGCGGACGTCGCGCTTCCGTGCGCCACGCAGAACGAATTGAACGGCGACGATGCGCGTGAGCTTGTCAAGAACGGCTGCAGATGCGTCTGCGAAGGCGCCAATATGCCCACAAACCTCGACGGGGTCAGGGTGTTCCTTGAATCAAAGATCCTCTACTCTCCGGGCAAGGCTTCCAACGCCGGCGGCGTGGCAACATCAGGGCTGGAAATGAGCCAGAACAGCATGCGCCTGCCCTGGCCGAAGGAAGAGGTCGATCAGCGGCTGCATCAGATCATGAAGAGCATCCACCAGACCTGCCTCCAGACAGCCGAGAAATACAACATGCCCGGGAACTATGTGATCGGCGCCAATATTGCAGGCTTCCTGAAGGTGGCCGATGCGATGCTGGACCAGGGCCTCGTCTGACAGCTTCCGTCACCCCCAGCAAAGACAACGGGGACGTGTTCGCACACGTCCCCGTTTTTCGTTGCAGGGATCCGCAGGACTCTTCTCACAGCCCGTCGAACCGGTTATACCCCTCACCGGACACCTCATGCGTCTCCACTCCGCGCGCCCACGGAACGCCGAGTTCGGAAAGGAATGCCCGCTCCTGAATCGCGATATGCATGGCATCGTCGAGTCCCTCTATGCGACAGAATGTGCCGCGCGTGTCGGGCGGAAACATCTCCCAGTCCTCGGTCTCCACAACGTGCCCGGACGGGACGGCAACAATGCCGGGACAACTTTCATGCATCAGGTTCACCGCAAGGGTCTGGGCGCGGGCAATCCCCGGCGGACAATCCAGCCGGGCTTTGCCCGCCAGAGCTTCCACAAAGTTCCGGAAGCTCTCGTTCCGCCATTGGGGATGCACACGATTGTCGAAGTGCTCGGTGCTCCCGTCGTTGTACCGGACGAAAGCCTTCCCCTCGTCCGTTTGCCAGTAGGCCCTCCCGCCTTCACACTGCAGATCCATGATCGGCCCGTTCGCGAATCCATTCGCATGGGTGAGCAGGATGTGCAGGCGCGCCCCTGTATCCGTGGTCAGGTGCAACTGGGTTGTATCCGCACTCTCGATGGGATTTGCCCTGTAGAGCTCGGCCCGGAGCTTGACCGGCGTCGCCGCCCTTTCCCTCCCCGGCCCGGAAAGATAGAGCGCGTTCATCAGATAGTGCGCGTGGGCGTTGTTCGCCGGACTGTCCAGGATCAGACGATCCCCCAGACGCAGCCGGCCGGTCCAATTGTTCCGCCTGAAGTACTGCAGGCTGCGCGGCCAGCCGCACATCAGCGTCACATCCCGGACGGCCCCCAGACGGCCCTCACCGACAAGGGATTTGAGCCGCCGGATCGAGACACTGGACATGTGCTGGAATCCGATCGCCACCTGTTTGCCGGTCCGGTGTGACGCCGCAATCAGGACGTCCACCTCCTGAACGGTTGCGGCGGCGGGTTTCTCACAATACACATGCAGTCCGGCTTCCAGCGCGGCGACACTCACGGGTACATGCTGGTGGATCCCGATGGGCACGGTAAGCACATCGGCCGCACGTGTTCCTTCCTGCAGAAACTCATCGACGCCCGGATACAGTTTCACTCCTTCCGATGTCAGAGTCCGGACCAGCTCCGGCCGCGCCTGCCGGTCCACTTCAAGCGCCACCACCCCGGAGAGCTTGCCCAATCCCTGCCGGGCGAGCCACCGGACGGCTTCAATGTGCACGAGACCGAATCCACCCAGCCCGATGACCACAAAGCGCGTCAAAGAGTTTCCGTCCATTGTCGTTGTTTCTTGCTGTTGGTGTGCGTGGGTAGCAGTGAGAAGAACACCGGTGCGCGGCAATTGTGCCCGGAGCAGAACCTGGAACCGATGTACGGAGAAAAAGAGAACCGGGGCCGGACCGGATCTCGGAAAATCTCCGTATATTTCGGAGAACGTATCCCCGGACTGGAGAGACGCCCATGCAAGAATCACCCCTGACCGCACTGCAGGCCATTCAGGCTTTGCTGGCGCCCGCTGTCGGGATTTCCGCTGTGGGTCTGCTGCTGCTCGGACTCAACAACCGGTACTCCATCATCATCAACCGGATCCGCCTTCTCAATGAAGAGCGCCGGCGGTATCTGCGCGTGCTCAGCGAGAAAGATTCGCTCGAGTATGCCGACAACATGCGCTTCATGAGCATCAGCAATCAATCAAGAGAACTTCTCATCCGCAGCCGTCTGGTGCGGAATGCGATTCTCTCCATGCAGCTGTCCATCGCTCTCTTCGTGCTGACATCCGTCACGGTGGGCATCAGCCTGTTCATTTCCACGGACCTCTCAAAGACCGTCCCGCTGGTCGTGTTTATTATCGGCATGGTGAGTGTACTGGTGGGGATTCTTTTCGCGGCCCGCGAGGTGCACCGCTCGTACAAGATCATTCTGCTTGAAGTGAAGGCCGAATAGCCCCGCGGCGCCGATTCCCCCACCGGGCTCTTCGTTGCGGCCCACACCTCGCGCCTCGGAACTCACCGGGAACGTGAAACGTGCAGACGCAGGGGCCCGGCTACCCGCCGAACACTTCTTCATAGTCCGCGATCGCGGCCTTCACCACGTCGTGCGCATGATCCGCTCCATACACGCTCTCGATGGATACCTGCGAGGACGAACCCGGAATCATTTTGTAGGTGGCGAAATAATGCCGGAGCCTCTCGATGAGGATATCCGGAACGTCAGAGATGTCTTTTGCCTGTCCCCAGAAAGCGTCATTTTCCAGGATCGCAATAATCTTGTCGTCGGCCTCGTCACGGTCCACCATGAGAATTCCGCCGATGACTCGGGCGTTCATGATCACTTCGGACCGGCTTATCGGGCGTTCGCTGAGCACGCAAATATCCAGGGGATCGCCGTCGCCATGCCGTCCGCTCGCGGAGAGCGCCCCGACCCGCGTAGCGCAGTAGGTCCGCGGAATGAACCCGTAGAGGGACGGCGGCAGTGACGAGCTGCGCTGGGGCCGGTCGACACGCAGATACCCCGTCGCCTTGTCCACTTCGTACTTGATGAGGTCGAAGGGCGTGATTTCGATGAAGGCATGGACAAGAGACGGCGGTTTGGGACCGATATCGAGACCATGCCACGGGTGGGGGCGCCACCGGTAAAAGGGGTGCGGAAACGGCATAGACAGCTCTTCTCCCGGTCAGCCCGTAACGCCGACGTTTTTCATTGACTCCAGCTTGCCCAGATCGACCTGTCCTGCCGCGGCTTTCATCTGGTCCATCGTGACAGCCCGACCTTCGATTTCCACAACGAATCGCTGTCCGACAAGAATGCTCAGCTGGCCCTCCTTGCTCTGGTTATCGAACTTCTCGAAAGCCTTGTGGCCGGAGAAGGTTGTGGTTTTTTCATATCCCGTATCGGACTCACTGTCGACATCCGCATGCGCCCACGCGACCGTCGCGAGCCCGACGAACCCGCTCACGCTGCCCATGTCCATGATCTTGATCCGTATGGAGCTCCCCTCTTCCGTGGCATATTCCGCATAGGCCTCAGAGACTTTGATGCCCATGACCGCATTGCGCTCGCCCTTGATTTCGCTGCGTGCCATACCCGCCGCCTTTTCCGGGAGCAGCGCCTTCAATTCGCGGAAGTCAACGGGTTCGACAGTCTTGCCTTCCTTGTCGCCCCCTTCAAGCCCCTTCATGGCTTCCGCCATTTGGTTGGCCCCCTCCTGCAGGGCCTGGCCCGCCTGCCCGGCTGCCTTGGCGGCTTCTTCGAGCTTCTTCTGTTGCGCGCTCTTGCCGCAACCCATCACGGCAACGGCAGCGGCTATCCCAACAACGAAAACCATTCTCGTCATCGTCAGGTACTCCTTGTGAGATTTTAGTTTCCCGTTTCGAATCTACACAAAGCGGCGACAACAAACAAGCGTGAATAAGCGGCTGCTTTCCACAACTTTTTGCGACGGAAAAGTGTTGTTTGCTGGAAATTTCTTGGTATATTCAAGAGCTCTCCCCCTCCATGGACGGAACATCAATGCGTGTCAGTCAAGGCCGGCGTATCCTCATTACCTATGCGGCAACCTTTCTGATTTTCGGCGGCCTGCTTTCCGTACTGTTTTCCCTCTTCCGGGAGCTTGATCTCAGTCACGCCTCCCTCGTGGACAACCTCACCACACAGCTTTCGCGGGTCAGGACACTCACCGTCGGTCTGCATGACCACCATGCCCTCGTACGCACGTACCTGCAAACCGGCGATGAAACGCTCAAACCGGAAATCGATGAGCAACGCCGGAACATCGAGCGCAGCCGTGATGAACTGGCTCTCCTGGTCACCACACCCGCCGCCCAGGAACAGTACACCACGCTCCAGCTGCAGCTGGAGGATTATTTCCAGACCATAAACCTGCTCCTGGAAATCCGGCACGAAGACGGAAAGGATGCGGCGACAATCGCGCGTCCGGACCAGCATCTTCTCGCAGCCACCGAAGCGGAGATCAACCGCCTCGTGCTCTCGAACGCCGGCGGCCTCCGTCAGGACGTCGAGAATCTCAATTCCACCATCAAGGGACTGAGAGTCCTTTTTCTCCTCCTGGCGGCCTCATCGGCGACCATCGTGCTTCTGCTCACCCTGCGCGTGAACCGGGCACAGCACCGTGCAAGCACATCCGAGCAACGGTACAGACGACTCCCGGAGACCATCCGCGATGGATTTGTGGTTGTGGACGCCGGCGGGGCTCTCCTGGAATCCAATGGACCGTTCCAGGCAATGCTGGGCTATTCGGCCAAGGAGTTGCGCGGGCTCAGGCACGAGGAAATCACCCCCCCATCCTGGCGCGACCTGGAACACAACATCCTGGAAACCCAGGTTCGGACGAGGGGGTTTTCGGATATCTACGAGAAGGAGTACAGGCGGAAAGACGGGACGGTGTTCCCGGTGGAAATCCGGACCCATCTCGTTGATCCCCTGGCCGGTCCCGAGGCCGGAATGTGGGCAATCGTCCGCGATATCACCGACCGGCGCCAAGCCGAACGGAAGATCCAGGAGGAGGTCCGCCGTCTCAGGCTTCTCCGCGAAATGGCGATGATTTTCACCCAGGTGACGGACCTGCACTCTCTCTGCACCCGCATCTATGCGACCATCCCGGAGATCATGGGCGTCGATCGTGCAAGCGTCCTGCTGCATGACAAGGAACGGAATGTTCTTGTCAGTGACGAAACCACCGGCGTTTCACCCCGCCATCTGTCACTCCCCTCGTATCCGCAGCGGCTTGATGAAAGCCTGTCGGGCAGGTGTTTCAGCACCAACGCACCGGTTCTGGAAAACAACTGTCCCGCGTCCTCCATCATTCCCGGGGATTTCGTCCGGGCACTGCAGCTGAAGTCCGCCCTCGCCGTTCCCATACGCCTGAAGGACCAGGTGCTCGGGGTTCTCCGCATTGACGACACACAGAAAACCGGACGGTTCACGCAGAACGACGTGGAGTTCTTTTCTCTCGTCGCCGATCAGCTGGCCATCGCGCTGGAAAACGCCAGACTCTTTTCCGAACGCCAGCAGTTTGAAGAGCAGCTGCTCACGTCACTCAGTGAAAAAGAAGTTCTGCTCAAGGAAATCCACCATCGCGTCAAGAACAACCTCCAGGTGATTTCCTCCCTCCTTTCACTCCAGGCGGACACCTCCGGTGATGACCATCTGCGCACGCTGCTGGGCGAAAGCCGCAACCGGGTCCGGTCCATGGCGCTCGTCCACGAACGCCTGTATCATTCGGACAACCTCGGCAAAGTGGAATTCCAGGAATACGTCCGCACGCTGGCTGCGGAACTTGTGCGCTCGTTCGGACATCCCGGCGTCACCTGCACGGTCCGGGCCGACCCCCTCAACCTCGGAATCGATGCGGCCGTCCCCTGCGGCCTCATCCTCAACGAAATGCTCACCAATGCGCTCAAACACGCATTCCCCGGAGACATGACCGGAACGGTGACCATCGAAGTGAACCGGATGGATGGCGGGTACGTGCGTCTGTCTGTCCGCGATTCCGGCAGGGGGTTCCCGCCCGAAGCGGACCTGGACCAGACACGGTCGATGGGGCTGATGCTCATACGAAGTCTGACGGATCAGCTGGGAGGGACGCTTTCCCTGGAAAATCAGGGAGGGGCGGTGTGTACGGTGGTGTTTCCATCCCCTGCATGATGGCCGGACCCGGGTTGCATCTGAACCCGGAGTTCGCTATCTAGCATGATCGTACGGTCCTCCTGCACAGGGAACCGTATAGCGTTGTTCGGCTCCGGATAACTGCCTTCAGCCCCCTCGTCACACGGGATCGGCTCTATGTCCTCGACTGATGGAAACGTTGTACCGTCGAGCATCAGGCTCGCACTCATTATACTCATCGTGAAGGCGTTGCTGGCCATCGTGGCGGAATTCGCCGTGCGCGTGTTCCCCCCCGTGCCGCTCCCCTTCACCTGGGGTGTGCTGGCATTCACCATCCCCTCGGTGCTCGTTCCGCTGCTTGATTGCCAATGCATTCGTCCGCGCTCCCGGAGCAGGATACTGGGCCGCAGCCGTCTACGCCATGTTCTCTATTGGGCTCCACATCGTCCTCTGGCTCACCCCTCGCCTTGTCCAGGGTCCGTCCATCATTCCAAGCCCGGACCCGTTCGCCACCGCTCGTTTTATGCAGACCCTGGTGCGGCTGAGTGGCATCGGGCTCTCCGCCCTGCTTCTGGCCAACATCATCCGCCCGTCGGCGCGCGAATGGATCGCCCAGCAGGAGAGGACCACGAGTTCACGGCATTATCCTGCACGGCGCGTGCCCACACTTGCCGAGCGGGCCGTGTGGATCGTCCCCGTCACCGCCGGCATCGTCACGCCGACCCTTGTCTGGCTGGCGGTGCAACGCATCGTCGGCAATATCGGCTTCTGGGATGCAATGATGGACATCTTCCTGGAACACCTGAAAGGCCGCGGACTCCTCCTCGACCTCTTCAGCATGATTCCCTTCGCCGTACTCGCCGGCGTTGCCTACTACAACACCGGCCGCATGTCGCCGGTCACCCTCTGGGCCATTACCCTCGGCGGGCTTGCGGGAATTCTCGCACTCATGGTCCCCCTCTACTATATGGGCTGGGAGACCATCTACAATGACGTCGTCGGCGATGAAAAGACAACAGGGGCCTTGATCTTCTTCTTCACCCCGCTCTATTGCCTCGCCACGCTTCTCGGTGGAATGGTGCTGGGATGGGCCGCAACCCGGTTCTTCCGCAAGGGCGTTGATGATCTGATCGAAGACCATACCTAGAAGTTCCGGCACGTCCCCGACATATCTGATCCCCGAACCGTTTCAGGACTCCGATGAAGAAATCCCTCTTGCCCTTCACTGTGTACGCCCTGCTCTCCGCGGGCGTGCTTCTCTCGCAGCTTGTGCGTGCACAGCAAGGTGCACCCCTGACCTTCGAACAGGTGTTCAGGAATGGTGAGCCCCGCATCACACGCCCCCTGCCGAATATCAGCGGATGGGCTGACGACAGACATTATCTGGAAATGAAGAAGAAGGAGGGGGACGACCGCCAGCGCCTCTATGTCGTCGACGCGGAGACGGGAACCGATACGGTCTACCACGACCTGAAACAGTATGCCGACGTCTGCCCGGAAGGACTTGACCCGGCTTCCCCCCTGTCATCCTCGGCGGACTTCACCCGCCACATCTATACATTCCACGATGATCTCTATGCACTGGATACACGATTGCGGAGCTGCTCGCAGACTGACGCAGTCGGCGGCGCAGGAGAAGAATCCCACGCTCTCACCCGACGGAAAGCACGTGGGCTTCACGCGCGACAATGATCTGTTTTCCATCGATCTGGTTTCGGATGTGGAAACCCGCTACACCGCGGACGGATCCGAAACCATCCTCAACGGATGGGCCTCGTGGCTCTATTATGAAGAAATCCTCGGCCGGGCCTCCCGATACCGCGCCTTCTGGTGGGCACCCGACAGCAAGACGATCGCCTTCTACCGGTTCGACGATGGTCAGGTTCCGGTCTTCCCCCTCTTCAACGCCGAAGGGCCGCACGGTTCGCTGGAGCACACACACTACCCAAAACCCGGAGACCCGAACCCCGCGGTGCGTATCGGCACTGTTCGCACCGGAACAACATCCATCACGTGGGCGGCATTCAACGAAAAGGACGATCAGTACTTCGGACCCCCCTTCTGGACTCCCGACAGCAAACAGCTGCTGATCCAATGGATGAACCGGGCACAGGATACGCTGATACTCTACGGTCTCGATCCGCGCACGGGGACCCGCCGGATGATCACCACGGAGCATCAGAAGAGCTGGGTCGACTGGTATGAATCGGTCACGTTTGCCGGCAAAGGAGAGGGCTTTGTCCTCCTGAGTGACCGGGACGGCTGGAGCCACCTGTACCTCCATTCGATGGATGGAAAACTCCAGCGCCGCCTCACAAGCGGTGATTGGAATGTCACCGGACTCCTTGCCGTGGACACAACCGCGCGCATCGCCTACTTCACCGCACGGAAGGAGGCCTCGACACGCACCGATCTCTACCGCGTCCGCCTCGACGGAACCGGACTGCGGCGCCTGACAGCGGGCGATGATACGCACACCATCAGCATGTCACCCGCACAATCGTTCTTTGTCACGACCTCCTCCAACGTCTCCCGCCCTCCCCGCATGTCGCTCCACCGGTCCGACGGATCGCTGGTGCGTGAGCTGGGAGACGCCAGGACGGATGACTTCGGCCGTTTTCTCCTGGGGAAGACCGAAATGTTCACCATCCCCACTCCCGACGGCTATGCACTGCCGGCGCAATGGACACTTCCCGTCAACTTTGATCCATCCCGCGCATATCCGGTCTTGATTTCCGTGTACGGCGGACCGAATGCCGGGTCCGTGTTTGACGGGTGGAAAGGAATCTCCAATCAATGGCTGGCGCGCGAAGGAGTGATACAGGTTGCGGTTGACCACCGGGGATCCGGACACTTCGGCAGGAAGGGTGTCGCCCTGATGCACCGGCGCCTGGGATACTGGGAGATGCAGGATTACGGAACCGCCGCCCGTTGGCTGCGCGCCCTGCCGTACGTGGACTCCACCAGAATCTGCATCACCGGATCAAGTTACGGAGGATATGTTGCGTGTATGGCCCTGACGGCCGGAGCAGATGATTTCACCCACGGGATTGCGGAATTGGCCGTCACCGACTGGCACCTCTATGATTCGCACTACACGGAGCGGTTCATGGACACCCCTGCAGAAAACCCGGAAGGATACAGGGAAGGCTCCGTGCTGACACACGCACACAAGTACAAGGGCATGCTCTCGATCGTGCACGGCACCATGGACGACAACGTGCATATGCAGAATGCCGTGCAGCTTGTCGATACACTGCAGGATCTGAATAAACATTTCGAAACGATGTTCTATCCGGGCGGACGCCACGGCTGGGGTGGTCAGAAGGCTCTCCACCTCCGGTTGGAGACTTATCGATTCTACTACTACTACCTCCTCCGCAAGGATTTTCCCGAAAACCTGTTCAGGACCCTGGACGCAAGCTCGATGCGCCGGAGACGGTAGCGCGGACCGCGCGGGTGTCCGGGCCCGGCTTCTCCTGTGCGGCGTGTACGGTTTTCTTATACAGGATGGCCACCCGCCGCAATTGCGGGGACGCCGCGATGTCGCCCGGCGACATGAACCGGTCGCTGAAGCCTCTTTTCAGATCCCGGTTGATGGCGTTGTATGCCTGCGCCACGTAGTAGGAACAGAAGAGCTTTTGCTCCCGGCGGAGTCTGTCCCGTTCTTCCACCCGGCGATTGAACAGGATGCGCACGCCGAGCAGGATCGCCCGCCACGTCGCGTACTCCTTCCCCAATTCACGCTGTGCATACGCAACAAGCAACATTCTATCGCCTTGAGGAATATCCTCCCTCGAGGTGAACCACTCCACGCGGCCATCGTAGTGCCGGACGTTGGATGACAGCGGGGTCACCATCACCCCCTTGCCCACGGCCTCCATCACTACCAGGCGGTCGTTCCACCATACCGCCAACCCTGCGTGCGAATACCGGGAACGCGTGAGCAGACAGATCAGGCGTGACTGCAGCGAACGGCCGCGATACATCAGCACATCCCCGTTCTTTATCTGCAAACGGACGTCTCCGTAGAATTCCTTCTGAGCGGTACCCGTTCCGGTGCGTGATTGCATTGGTGTATGCTTTTTTCAGGATGGTGTCGGAAAAGAGAGGCGAAAACGTTCAATAATAGCTACGATTTGGGCTATAGTCAACAAAACTTCTTTTCCTCCTCTTTTTCTCTTGCTTTTTGATGGCGAAACCGCTACCATATATACGCAAACACGGTACGTGGTTATTGTGCTTGAGGTTTGTGCTGGTCCGATTCGGTTGGGCCGTTGCTAAGCCCGCCCCGCATCAAACGCTAGACCCCGGTGATTTTTCCCACCTTGCGTGGAGTTCCCGAGTGCGCGGTTTGAATGATTGAGGCGTACGTTTGGTGAACGACCACTTTACCCCGTTACTGGACAGTTCTACCCCCTGCTTTGCGCAATGATTTTCGTACGATTTCCTAGCTTTATCGAAAGGATCCGTTCATGGAAACGGGAACAGTAAAGTGGTTCAACGCAGCAAAAGGGTACGGCTTCATCTCACGCGAAAATGGTGAGGAAGTGTTCGTACACTTCAAAGAAATCGTCGGCGAAGGTTACAAGTCGCTGAACGACAACGATAAGGTCCAGTTCAACGTCCAGCCCGGCAAAAAAGGGCTGCAGGCGGTGAACGTGACGCGCATCTAATGCGCTGATCACCTTACGAGCCCGGTCCCGCGGAAGCGGGACCGGGCTTTTGTATTTTCCCCCCTCCCCCCTTCCTTTCTCCTGGAATTCTGAGTATATTCATTCACCTGCCACTGCTGTTCCTTTCCACACTACTCACCCGGAGCTAAATCCATGAAAAGCATCAAAGGGACAAAAACGGAAAAAAATCTCCTCGCCGCATTTGCAGGAGAATCGCAGGCGCGTAACCGGTACACTTTTTTCACCGCTCAGGCCAGAACAGAAGGGTTCGAACATATCGCCGCGATATTCGACGAGACCGCGGATAACGAGAAGGAACATGCAAAGCGGTTCTTCAAGTTTCTGGAAGGCGGAGAAGTGGAAATCACTGCAGGTTACCCCGCCGGAATCATCGGCACCACAAAGGAAAACCTGAAGGCCGCCGCCGACGGAGAACAGTTCGAACACACAACCCTCTATCCGGGTTTCGCAAAGATTGCAAAGGATGAGGGCTTTCCTGAAGTCGCCGCCGCATTTCGTGCCATCGCGCTCGTGGAAGTGCAGCACGAAAAACGGTACCGGAAGCTGCTGAAGGACGTTGAACAGGGAAAGGTTTTCAAGAAGGACAAGGTGGTGCGCTGGAAATGCCGCAATTGCGGGTACATACACGAAGGGAAGAATCCGCCCCAGAAATGCCCTGCCTGCGAACACGCGGAAGAGTATTTCGAGGTTGTGGAAGGCGTCGAATAGTAGCGCGCAAATCCCCGGCCCCGCCACGCGGGATAACTTCCCGGGTACGCGTCGTACCGGACACACTATGAAAGGGGCTCATCCCGCTTTGCGGGATGAGCCCTTCGCTTTGTCCTGCCGGTGCAGGGGTGTCCTATTTCTTTTCGGCTTTCCAGCTCTCCGGTCTCAACGACCGGACCGTCGCACCCGTGCGCCACATCTCGGAATGCCGCAATTCGTCAAGCTCGCCTTCGAGCCGATCGCGATAGCCGGGTGCCGTGCACGTATCCAGGACCCGCCGCGTTTCCCCGCCACTGCGCACACTTGCATACAGCTCTTCCATCACGGGCTTGACCGCCTGTTCAAACCTCTTGGACCAGTCCAGAGCACCGCGTTGCGCGGTCGTGCTGCATGCACCGAGCATCCAGTCGACCCCGTTCTGTCCCATCAGCGGATAGAGGCTCTGTGTTGCCTCTTCCACGGTCTCGTTAAACGCCTCGCTCGGTGAGTGCCCATTTGCACGGAGGGTTTCGTATTGCGCCTTCATCAAGCCCGCAATCGCACCCAGCAGGACGCCTCGCTCCCCCGTAAGATCGCTGTACACCTCATTCTCGAACGTGGTCGAGAACAGGTAACCGGACCCGATCGCAATCCCCAGCGCGAGTACCCGTTCGCGTGCGCGGCCGGTGAAGTCCTGATGCACGGCGAAACTCGAATTGATGCCGCTCCCGGCCAGGAAATTCGTCCGGACTGTCCGCCCTGCACCTTTCGGCGCGACAAGCACGACGTCAACGTCCGCCGGAGGCACGACACCGGTTTGCTCCCGGTACACCACCGAGAACCCGTGCGAGAAACAGAGCGCCTGTCCGGCACGGAGATTCGCCTTCACCAGAGACCACTGTTGCTTCTGCCCGGCGTCGGAGAGGAGATATTCGACGATGGTGGACCTGCGGATCACTTCTTCGAGGCTGTCAAAAAGGGTTGTCCCTTCCACCCACCCATCCTTTATGGCATCCTGCCATCCGCGCCCCCCTTTCCGCTGCCCGATGATCACCTTCACTCCGTTGTCCCGCAGATTCAGCGACTGCCCGTGGCCCTGCGGACCGTACCCCAGGATTCCCACAACTTCCTGCTGCAGTATCCCCTTCGCTTTCGCAAGGGGCATTTCGCTGCGCGTGATGACTTCTTCCTTGACTCCGCCAAAATCCATGAACGCCATGCTGTTCTTCCTTACAATTGTTCTTGGTCAACGTGTTGCACCTGCAGTTTGCAGTCTGCGCTTTGCACTTCACACTTTGAGTTCATGAATAACCCGCGATCCGAGTTCGCGTGTGGTGTTCGATCCACCCAGATCCGCGGTCCACACACCATCCGTAATCGTCCGCCGCACCGCCTCCTCCACAACCCGGGCCTCCTCCCCGCATCCGAGCGAGTAACGCAACAGGAGCGCCGCGCTGAGAATTGTCCCCACGGGGTTCGCTATGCCGCGTCCGGCGATGTCGGGTGCCGACCCGTGAATCGGCTCATAGAGGCCCGGTCCGCTTTCTCCAAGTGATGCCGACGGAACCATGCCCAGCGAGCCGGCAAGGACGGCTGCTTCATCCGTCAGGATGTCGCCGAACATGTTCTCGGTGACCAGCACGTCGAAGCTCGAGGGAGCGGATACCAGTCGCATGGCAGCAGTATCAACGAGCATGTGATCCAGGGCGATATCCGGAAAATCCGCGGCCAGCCCGGTGGCGGTCTTCCGCCACAACCGGGATGTCTCCAGAACGTTGGCCTTATCAACCGAGGTCACTTTCATCCGGCGGTTCCGTGCAAGGCGGAAGGCCAGCCTGATCACCCGTTCGATCTCCGTCGTGTTGTATTCAAGGGTATCCACGGCCCGCACCACGCCCCCCTCCTCGCGTGTAAACCGCGGTGTACCGAAGTAGAGGCCTCCCGTGAGCTCGCGGACGACGAGCAGATCCACACCCCGCAGCAACGGCTCCTTCAGCGGGGAAGCACCTGCGAGCGCGGGATGGGGCTGCACCGGGCGGAGGTTTGCGAAGAGACCGAGCTTCTTGCGCAGTGCAAGCAGCCCCTGCTCCGGCCTGATCTCCGGTGCCACCGCGTCCCAGCGCGGCCCCCCGACCGCCCCGAGAAGTATCGCATCCGAAGCAGCGCAGGCCTGAAGGGTCTCGTCGGAAAGGGGAACACCGCAGGCATCAATTGAGGCCCCCCCGAACGGACGCTCGTCAAAGGAAAACTGATGCCCGAATCTCTCCGCCACCACCCGGAGCACCCGCACCGCTTCGGTGGTGATTTCCGGACCGATCCCGTCGCCGGGCAGTACGACCAATCGCGCCTTCATGAATGCTCCTCCGCAGCCCGCCGTTTTTCATACGCCGAGATGTGCACTTCGCGCTCCAGAATATATCCGAGCTCGTCCGTGCCGGCCAGCATGCACGCGCGGGCAAATGTGTCGATGGCAAAGTTCGCTGAACCTCCCGGCCACCGCACCTCCTGCCGCTCGAGATCCACCGTCACGGTCGTCGCCGTCCCCACAAGACCGGCCAGCGACGTCCAGGAAGCCGCATCAAGTGCAACGGGGAGCAATCCGTTTTTCATCGCGTTGCCGCGGAATATATCGGCGAAGGAGGTACTGATGACGACCCGGAACCCCGCTCCCACCAGAGCCCAGGGGGCGTGCTCACGGGAAGACCCGCAGCCGAAGTTGCGTCCGGCGAGGAGGATGGAGGCCGATTGGAATTCCGCCCTGTTCAGGAAGAAGTCCGTACGCATTGAGCCGTCCGCCGCACGGCGCAAATCCTCGAACAGGTGCTCCCCCAGTCCTTCCGAGTCGGTGATCTTCAGAAACCGGGCAGGAATGATCTGGTCGGTATCAACGTTTTCCGTCATCAGCGGTGCAAGTATCGATGCGACAACCTTGAACGGGGTTCTGCCTCCCGTCCCCACTGCCGGCGTCGTGCTCATAGCATGGTCCTTACATCGGTGAGCCGTCCGGTGACGGCGGATGCCGCCGCGGTGAGAGGAGAAGCCAGAAATGTCCTGCTCCCCTTCCCCTGGCGTCCCTCGAAATTCCTGTTGCTGGTGCTGACGGCGTACTGCCCGGCCGCCACTTCGTCCCCGTTCATCGCAATACACATGGAACACCCCGATTCCCGCCACTCGGCCCCCGCATCGGTGAACACCCGGTCCAGCCCCTCGGCTTCCGCCTGCCGCTTGATTGCCTGGGAACCGGGCACGACCAGGGCCCGGACGCGTGCATCCACCTTCCGGCCCCGCGAGAATTCGGGCCGCCTCGCGCAGATCGGAGATTCTCGAATTTGTGCAGCTCCCGATGAAGACCACATCAATCGGCCGGCCGGCAATCGCTTCACCGGGGAGCAGGCCCATGTACTCGAGCGCCTTGCGGAGCGCTTCCTGCCCCGAACGGTCGCTCTGATGAGCGGGATCCGGAATCACGCCGGTGATGGGTGCACCCATGCCCGGGTTTGTGCCAAAGGTGATCATCGGGGCCAGTCCGTTGACGTCAAGCGTGATCTTCGCGTCATACGACGCGCCGTCGTCCGAGCGGAGCATCCTCCACCGTTTGACCGCGGCATCGAAATCCCGCGGGACAAACTCCCGGCCGGCCAGGTACGCAAACGTTGTATCATCGGGTGCAACCAGACCCGCACGCGCTCCCCCCTCGATGGACATGTTGCAGACGGTCATCCGTTCTTCCATGGAGAGGGCACGCACGACCGGCCCGGTGTATTCCAGGACATATCCCGTTCCGCCGCCGACACCTATCTGTGCGAGCAGCGCAAGGATGACATCCTTCGCACCGACCCCGTTTTCCAGACGGCCCTCGATCCGGACCTCACAGCTTCGCGCTTTGTGCTGGAGCAGACACTGGGTGGCAAGCACATGCTCGACCTCACTGGTCCCGATGCCGAACGCCAGCGCGCCGAAAGCCCCGTGGGTCGAGGTGTGGCTGTCACCGCAGACGATCGTTTTGCCGGGTTGCGTGAGGCCGAGTTCCGGACCGATCACGTGCACAATGCCGCGCAGGGGGCTCTGCTGCCCGTACAGGGCGATGCCGAAATCCCGGACGTTCTGTTCAAGGGTCAGGATTTGTTTCGCGGCAAGGGGATCCCGGATCGGTCCGGTGCTCGTCGGAATGCTGTGGTCCACGGTCGCGACCGTCCGTTCGGGCCGGCGCACCCGGAGTCCGCGCCGTCGCAGACCGGCGAATGCCTGGGGCGACGTCACCTCATGGATCAGATGGAGATCGATGTAGAGCAGTGCAGGCGTTCCGGGTTCGTTCCGGACAACATGCGCGTCCCAGATCTTGTCAAACAGGGTTTTCGGTGCGACGGCGGTCATGATTTCACGCTCCCGCTTCCACGACTGCCGGCACCTGTTCCGCCCTGCGGCGCATGGAATTCTGTGCCCTGTTGAGCGCCTCCAGATAGGCCTTCACGCTTCCGGTAATCACATCCGTGCTGACCGCCCGGCCGTTGAAAAGCACGCCGTCGAAGTCAACACGCACAAACACCTCCCCGATCGTATCGTGTCCGAAACTCACCGACTTCACCGCGTATTCCGTCATCTTCCCCATCACTCCCGTAATCCGCTCGATCGCCCGGTAGGCGGCGTCCACGGGTCCGTCTCCGGTGGCCGAATCGACAAACAGGGCGTCCGCCTTGCGGAGCTCCACCGTCGCCGTCGGCCGGATCTGCGTTCCCGTGCTCACATGAAGATGTTCCAGGTGATACAGTTCCACCGTCGAGGTGGTCCGGTCTTCGAGAATCGCCACCAGTTCCTCGTCGAACACTTCCTTCTTCTGATCGGCGATCGCGCAGAACTCCGTGTATGCCCGGTCCAGTTCCTCCGGTGTAAGCGTATACCCGAGATCGGCGAACCGCTGCTTCAGCGCATGCCGGCCCGAATGTTTGCCCAGCACAAGTGTGCTGTATTTGATGCCCACGGATTGCGGCGTCATGATCTCATAGGTGATCGCGCTCTTGAGCACACCATCCTGGTGGATGCCCGCTTCATGGGCAAAGGCATTCGCTCCCACGATGGCCTTGTTCCTCTGCACCATCATACCCGTGAGCGTGCTGAGGAGACGGCTGGATTTGAGAATCTCCTCCGACACGACACCGGTCCGAATACCCAGCTGCTCGCCGCGGGTCTTCACGAGCATGACAAATTCTTCCAGCGCCGCGTTGCCGGCGCGTTCGCCGATGCCGTTGACCGTACACTCCACCTGCCGTGCGCCGTTCGCCACGGCGGCAAGGGAATTGGCCACGGCGAGACCGAGGTCGTTGTGGCAGTGTGCGCTCAGGACCACATTCGCGGTTCCGCGGACGCGTTCGCGCACCTGACGGAACATCGCGCCGTATTCCGCGGGGACGGAATACCCGACGGTGTCCGGAAGGTTGATCACCCGTGCGCCGGCCCCGATCGCCGCCTCCACCACCTCGCAGAGGAATCCGATATCGCTGCGCGAGGCGTCCTCGCAGGAGAACTCCACTTCGTCGCACAGGGAACGGGCATATGCCACGGCCTCGTGCGTGTCCTGCAGCACCTGTGCACGGGATCTGCGCAGTTTATGCACAAGGTGAATGTCCGACGTCGCAATAAACGTATGCAGCCTGGGATGGTGCGCCGACCGTATCGCCTCCCATGCCCTCTTGATATCGGGCGCCACCGCCCGGCAGAGGGCCGCAACCGTGACGCGTTCGAGACTCCCGGCGATTTTCTGCACGGCCTCAAAATCCCCCACCGAGGCGATCGGAAAACCCGCTTCGATCACATCCACTCCCAACCGCTCCAGCTGCCGCCCCATACGGAGTTTTTCTTCGAGATTCATGCTGCATCCAGGGGATTGTTCGCCGTCGCGCAGCGTGGTGTCGAAAATGAATACCTGATCGTCAGCCATGGTGTCCGTCTCCTTGTGATAAAGATCTGTAATGCTGTGCCGTGCGGGGGAATCGCCGCGACGTCAGACTTCGCCGTGGAATTCCCGTTTGAGCGCGACCTGTCCGGTACGGGCGATTTCCTTGATGACAAACGGTTTGAGCATATTGATGATCGCATCCACTTTCTGTTTGCTCCCCGTCGCCTCGAGTGTCAGCGTGCGCGCGCTGATATCCACAACCTTTGCACGGAAGATTTCGGCGATTTGCATGATCTCCGAACGGCTGTCCGCCGTGGTCTGCACCTTTGCCAGCACCAGCTCACGTTCCACAAAACTCTCGTACGTCAGGTCGGTCACCTTGATCGTATCGATGACCTTGTTCAGCTGTTTCATGATCTGCTCGATGATCGCATCGTCGCCCTCGGTCACGATGGTCATCCGGGAGACGCTTTCGTCTTCCGTCGGCCCGACACTCAGGCTCTCGATATTGTACCCCTTCGCCGAAAACAACCCGGCAATCCTGTTGAAGGCGCCGAATTTGTTTTCCACGAGTACGGCAATGGTGTGCCGCTTGGAGTGCTCGGACCCGGGGGCGGAGGCCCTTCGATTAGTGGCGGACGGGGATGGCGACATGGGCTTCCTTTCGGGATGGAGAGGGAACACCTTTCTGAATCGTGATCACGGGAGCGGCCTGGCCGCCGGTATCCAGAGGCGTGTCCAGCATTTCATTCACGGTCTGACCCGCGGGGATCATCGGGTAGACGTTGTCTTCCTGGGCCACAACAAACTCGACAAACACCGGCCCGTCGGTGTACCCCATGGCGCGGGTGATCACGTCATCGACTTCGGAAGAGACGGTGGCCCGGAACGCCGGACAACCATGAGCCTCGGCCAGCTTCACGAAATCGGGACTGGTCATCTCCACATGCGAATACCGCTTGCTCCAGAACAGCTCCTGCCACTGGCGCACCATGCCGAGAAAACCGTTGTTGATCACAAAGATCTTGATCGGCAGACGATGCTGCACAATGGTGGTGAGTTCCTGGGAGTTCATCTGAAATCCCCCGTCGCCGCTGATCGAAATCACGGGCAGATCGGAACGGCCGAATGCCGCCCCCATCGACGCGGGAAGGGAGAAACCCATGGTCCCGAGTCCGCCCGACGTGATATGCGTGCGCGGAAGGATCCAGGTGAAAAACTGCGCCGCCCACATCTGGTGCTGACCCACATCGGTGACCACGATCGCCTTGCCGCCGGTGATCTCCCCGATGGCGTGAATGACCTGCTGCGCCCTGATCTTGGGACCTGATTGATAACGGAGCGGGTGTTCGTTCTTCCACACGCCGATCCTGGCCTGCCAGTCGGCGGTGTCCAGCCGTTCCACCATCGGCAGCATTGCCCTGAGCACCCGTTTCACATCCCCGACGATGGGCACATCCACGCGCACGTTCTTGCTGATCGCCGAAGGGTCGATGTCGATATGGATGATCTTCGCCCCCGCAGCAAAGGCGTCAACATTTCCGGTCACGCGGTCGTCAAAGCGGGCGCCGACAGCAATGAGCACGTCGCAGTGATGGACGGCGGTGTTCGAATACCACGTCCCGTGCATCCCGAGCATGCCCATGCAGAGCGGGTCGTCCTCCGGAAAGGCCCCCATGCCGTGGAGCGTCGTCGTTACCGGACAGTCCAGCTTCCGCGCGAGAGCCGTCAGTTCGGGTGCGGCATCCGCGAGGATCACGCCCCCCCCGACGTACAGCACCGGACGCTGCGCGGTATTGATCATGTCCGCCGCCTTCTTGATCTGCTTGGGGTTCCCTTCAACGGTGGGGTTGTAGCTCCGGACCTGCACCGATGCGGGATAGTTGAACGGAGCCTTTTGCGCCATCACATCCTTCGGAAGATCGACCAGAACCGGGCCCGGCCGGCCGCTCGTGGCGATAAAAAACGCCTCCTTGATGGTGCGCGCCAGCTCGCTCACGTCCCGGACAAGATAATTGTGCTTGGTGATCGGCCGGGTGATCCCCACGATATCCGCTTCCTGGAAGGCATCGTTGCCGATCAGGCGCAGCGGCACCTGGCCGGTGAATACCACCAGCGGAATGGAATCCATGTATGCATCGGCGATGCCGGTCACCGTGTTTGTCGCGCCGGGACCGGATGTCACGAGCACAACGCCGGGCTTTCCCGTGGCTTTCGCATATCCTTCGGCGGCATGCGTCGCCCCCTGCTCGTGCCGGGTCAGGACATGCTTGATGTCGGAAATGTCGTGCAGTACATCGTACACGCCAATCGTCGCGCCTCCCGGGTAGCCGAAGACAACCTCAACCTGCTCTGCAATGAGCGAGCGGACGAAAATCTCCGCTCCGGTCATGATCGTGCCTGTTAAGGCGTCCCCATCGCTGCGTGCCTGTCGTGCCATACCTTCTCCGTGTAAGTGGTTATAAATCCGTGACCGCGCCCAGACTGCTGCTGGAGACTACCCGGGCATATTTTGCGAGAACACCGCTGCGCGCCGCAGGCGGGGGCGGCATCCAGAGAGCACGGCGGCGTTCGAGTTCTGTATCGGAGACATGCAATGTGAGCTGGAGCGTCTCCGCATCAATGGTGATGGTGTCGTGTTCCTGAACCAGAGCAATCGCCCCGCCCACCGCCGCTTCCGGCGCAACGTGTCCGACCACCATCCCGTACGTCCCGCCGGAAAACCGGCCGTCGGTGATCAACCCTACCGAATCGCCCAGCCCCGCTCCGATCAACGCCGACGTCGGGGCGAGCATCTCCCGCATCCCGGGCCCTCCTTTCGGTCCCTCGTATCTGATCACCAGAATGTCGCCGGGCTTCACCTCCCCCGCCAGGATCGCGCTCAGACAGACTTCCTCCGAGTCGAACACGCGGGCCGGTCCCGTGATCTTCGGCTTCTTGACCCCGGTAATCTTCGCCACCGCACCTTCGGTGGCAAGGTTTCCCCGCAGGATCGCGAGGTGACCGTGTTTGTAGAGAGGATCCTCCCACGCCCTGATGACATCCTGTCCGGCCGGAGGTTTCGACGGCACCGCGGCAAGTACCTCCGCAATGGTCTGTCCTGTCACGGTGAGCGCATCACCGTGAAGCACACCGTGGTCCAGGAGGATGCGCATCACCTGCGGGACGCCGCCGGCGCGGTGAAACTCGGTGGTGACATATCGTCCGGAGGGTTTGAGATCACAGAAGACAGGCACGCGTTTCCGCATCGCCTCAAAATCGTCCATCGTCAGCGGTACGCCTGCCGAGTGTGCAATGGCAAGAAGGTGAAGGACCGAATTGGTGGATCCGCCCACTGCCATGGTGACCGCGATCGCATTCTCAAAGGCTTTGCGCGTGAGAATGGCCCGTGGAAGGATTTGCTGTTCGATGGCGCGGACAAGAACCCCGGCGGAGGCGGAGGCGCTTCCCGCCTTTTCGGCGTCTTCCGCCGCCATCGTGGAGGAATACGGGAGGGACATCCCCATTGCTTCGATCGCCGAGGACATCGTGTTGGCGGTGAACATTCCTCCACAGGATCCGGCACCGGGACATGCACTGCGCTCCACCGCCTGGAGCTCCGCCTCGTCGATACGGTGCGCGCTGTACTGTCCGACGGCTTCAAATGCGCTGACAATCGTGAGATCGCGGTCCTTGTACCGCCCGGGTTTGATCGTGCCGCCATAGACAAATATTGCGGGGATATTCAACCGGGCGAAGGCAATCATCGCGCCGGGCATGTTCTTGTCGCAGCCGCCGATGGCGATAACGCCATCCATGCACTGGGCGCCGCAGACGGTTTCAATCGAATCAGCGATGACTTCGCGCGAGACCAGGGAGTATTTCATGCCCTGCGTCCCCATGGAGATCCCGTCGCTGACCGTGATCGTACCGAACACCTGCGGCATGGCGCCGGCATTGCGTAGTGCCTCCATCGCCCTGTCGGCCAGCTCGCCGAGCCCCATATTGCAGGGGGTGAGATTGCTGTACCCGTTGGCCACGCCGACGATGGGTTTCCGGAAATCCTCGTCGCCGAATCCGACCGCACGGAGCATGGCACGGTTGGGAGTGCGCTGCACGCCTTCGGTAATGGCGCTGCTGCGGCGCTTTTGCGGTGCTTCAGGAGTCATATCGGTTCGCCCTTTTCTCTGTCAATAATACAACACAGACTTCAGTCTGCCAGAGGCGAACCTTGCTTTACCGGTGAATCGTAGGGAGTGTTTATGCGGCGTGCTGGTCGGCCTCTGGCTTCCGGGTCAGGCAGTAAGACCCAGTACCAGAAGCAGGATATCCAGAAGCAGGAAGTACGACAACAGGGAAACGGCAGGGCCACGACCTTCGGCGTGAATACCGGAGGTCCGACGAATGGCGCTATGAATGCTGGGTCCCATTGGTAGACGATGTGTGTACATCAATATAAGATTTCGGGAATGGGTGTCAAGAAAAAAGATCGGAGAAGCATAGAAATCTTCTGCTCACGCGGAGCCCTCCAGAGCTGCACGGCGAGAAACCCGGCAGAAACCGTCAGAATCGAACCATTTCAGCCATCCGGATCAGGTACCGGCAGGATCGCCAGGAGTTGTGCACCTCCCCCTTCTCGAGTACGCCCCCGGAAATCCCCATATTCAGACCATGGCTGTGATCATGGCTACTCCCCGCAGAGTAGCTCCGGCCACCGGTCGAACCAACCCCGCCCGGAATCCAAACAAACAACCACAATCTCCGTATATTATGCTGTGTACGATCCTGGCCCGATGAATGGTCTGTGGAGGAAAAATACGATGAGTGGAGCAACCATTGCAGCCGCACAGAAGCGCCGCTTGCTTGAAAAGGAGGAACAGGAAATGACTGGTTACGGCACGCAGGATATGGAGGGGTGGGAATTTAAGATTGTCCGTTCAATGTCCGGCCGGTTCAAGAATCCGGATACCATCCGGAAGATCTGCGAGGAAGAGGCCCGGTCGGGGTGGGAGATGCTTGAGAAGTTCGACGACTCGCGCATTCGCTTCAAACGCCGGGTGGACAAACGCAGAAGCGACGGTCAGCAGGGAGTGGATCCGTACCGGACGCAGTACGGGATGCGGGAGGGATCGCTCGCCATAACCATTGTTCTGGCAATTGCTGTAGCCATCGGCATTGTCCTGCTTCTGAAGCCGTAGGAGAGCAACGGACCTGCTCCGGGGCGCAACGGCCGGGAGCCGGAACGCCCCGGCACTGTCTACGTCCGGAGCCGCGATACGTTGTCCAGCAACTGCTCGTTCGTCGGATAGCGTTCCAGCATCTTGAACACCGACAGCATCGCCTCACGTGGTGCCAGGCGGCTGATTGCGCGCCGCAGAGTCTGATGGGCATCCACGGCCGGACCGAACAGCAATTCCTCTCGCCGTGTGCCGGATGTATTGAGATTGATGGCGGGAAAGATCCTTTCGTTCGCAAGGTCCCGGTCCAGCACCAGCTCCATATTGCCCGTCCCTTTGAACTCCTGAAAGATCAGATCATCCATTCGCGAACCGGTCTCGATCAGGGCTGTGGCGATAATCGTGAGTGACCCTTTCCCTTCGATTTTGCGTGCCGCGCCGAATATCCGTTTCGGGATCTCCAGAGCGCGGGCGTCCACGCCGCCGGACATGGTCCTGCCGCTGCTCTTCTGATGGATGTTGAAGGCCCTCCCGAGACGGGTGAGCGAATCGAGAAGAAGCACCACATCGGTTCCCGCCTCCACTTTCCGCTTTGCATATTCCAGGACGATCTGGGCCAGGCGGACGTGTTCGCCCCGTTCGCTGTCGCTGGAGCTGGCAAACACTTCTCCTTTGATGGAACGCTTCATATCCGTCACTTCTTCGGGACGTTCGTCGATAAGCAGGACCGCCAGGGCGATGTCGGGATTGTTCCTGCTGATGGCGTGTGCCAGCTGCTGCATCAACATCGTCTTCCCGGCCTTGGGAGGTGAAACGATAAGAGCTCGCTGCCCTTTCCCGATCGGACAGAACAGGTCGATGATCCGTGACGGGCGCACGCCGAGTCTGCCCGCGGGCGTGCTGTCCTCCCCCTCGCACCGGATCCATTCAAAGGGCGAGGTTACTTCGAACTGGGAGAATTCCTGGAGAGACCGCCACTGTTCGACAGGCAGGCCGTTCACGCTGGTGAGCGTTTCCAGAACCGGGCTCGGGTTGTTCCCTTTGCGCGCCAAACCCTCCAGGACCGCTCCCGCCCGGAGATTGTTGTCGCGTATCTGGCGCAGTGTCACATGGACGTCATGCTCCCTGCGTTCCAGTTTCATGGAGATGTGCCGGATGAACCCGAAGCCGCGGGTATCAAGCTCGAGAAGACCGGAAACGGGTGTATTCATAAAAGAATGGTCCGGGATATGATATGCTCCGTCCGGGCGAGCCGGACGGAGAGGTGCTTGAAAAAAGGACTCACCGGTATCAACAGATCCGTTGGATGGCGTGGAGATGGAGAGTGTACTTCAATGTTACTATGACCATACTGGTAATCTACATAATCGGCGATGTACTTTCAACTCTGATGCCGGTCAATTGTTCAAGGTCAACTCTCCCTCTCCCGATCGGCCGTACACGTGCCCATCACGTCCATTGGCGGGACGTCCCGTGAGCTTAGCAGGACCTGCACGGGTATGGACGGGAGCTCTGCCGGTCTTCATGGTTGCTCTTCTTCTCCTCAGGCGGGATGTTGCCCATTGGGAGAGTTTTTCGTTCATTCCACAACACCTTAGAGGAGATCTCATGAGTAGAGCGAGGGAGGTTCGAAAGACAACCCGTACGACCCCGACCATTGAGGGAGCCGGAGTTCACCTTCAGCGGGTATTCGGGTTCGGGCAGGAGGAGTCATTTGACCCCTTCCTTCTGCTGGATCATTTCGGTTCCGATAATCCTGACGACTACCGGCGAGGCTTTCCCTGGCACCCTCATCGGGGCATGGAGACCATCACATATATCCTTCATGGAAATGTCGAGCATGGCGACAGCCTCGGAAACAAGGGCGTCATTGGTTCGGGTGATGTCCAGTGGATGACCGCCGGCAGCGGGATCATTCATCAGGAAATGCCGAAGGGGGACGATTCTGGAGGGATGTGGGGATTTCAGCTCTGGGCAAACCTTCCGCGATCGCACAAGATGATGAAGCCACGGTACCAGGAATTGAAGGCCGCACAGATTCCGGAGGTGGTGCGGCCTGACGGAGTGCGGATTAAGGTTGTTGCCGGGGTCGTCGACGGCATTCAGGGGCCTGTCCGTGACATCATCATAGATCCCCAGTATCTGGATGTGACTATTCCCGAGCACGGGTCGTTTGATCATCCTGTCACTGCCGGTCACACCTGTTTCGCCTACGTGTTCGAAGGTGAAGGGTTTTTCGATGAAACACGGAAATCCCTCGTCACCGGAGGGCATCTTGTTCTTTTCGGTGATGGGGAGCGAGTTGTGGTGAAGGCCGGCGAGGGCTCTCTCCGGTTTCTGTTGATTGCCGGCCGGCCGATCGGCGAGCCGGTAGCGTGGCACGGGCCGATTGTGATGAACACGGAAGAGGAGTTGCGTGTGGCGTTTGCGGAGTACCGGGCGGGGACGTTCATCAAGGCATAAGACGCGCACCTCTGGGCGTGGTCCCCACGGGATTAACCTCCCTGGAGTTCCACGAGGACTTCGTTTCTCCTCATAAACCAGGGTGTCCACGGGGGGTCATACCGCGCGATCACAGGCGTGCCGGTAGCAATAAGGCCTTGTTCCCTCAGCCAGGTCAGCAGTTGCTCCGTATGTTCTTGAAACCTCTCCTCGCTCCAGCTCCCGGAGAATCTTATCGCCGCCATGGTTCGACCGGGGACCTTTCTGATCACCACCTTCGGGTCGACCGGCTCCGGCAGCGTTTCCATGGTATACTTGGAGGGCATCATGAACCTCATCACCATCCCCTCAGTCCGCCGGTGTGTCTCAACGGGTGCGGTCATGGCGATCTTCTCGGAGCGGGATGTGGTCACGGGGGTGGTCATGGCAATGGACTCCTTCGTCCGGTTTCCCCCGAAGATGAAACCCGCCAGACGGCGGAATCCTTCGCTTGTCCCGCTCTCCAGGTCGGCGTCCGTCACAACGGTTTCCGCCGCGATGTAGGGCTCATAGATGCGTACTTCGCATGGGCCTTCCGTCCGGACGACCTTGTACTTCGGCTCTTCACTAGCCATAGTGGGGTTTCCAAAGAATAACAGCATCACGAAGGGTGCCGCGGTAAGGAGGAGTGGTCGTCGTGCTTTCGACATGGACTAATTTCTGTTTCGTTTCATGAATATTCTATAGGTGGAACAGCTGGTGTGAGCGTGCGGTTCCAACGGACTCACTGCAGGGTTGGGAGGATGAGTGATGGGAGCTTTTGTATTGCAACTTTTGGATCAGATTTGTATATTGATATGATTCTATGGGGGGCGGTAGCTCAGCTTGGTTAGAGCGCCTGCCTGTCACGCAGGAGGTCGCGGGTTCGAGTCCCGTCCGCCCCGCAGGAAGTGCCTGAATCGATACGATTCGGGCATTTTTGCTTTTAGTGGGAACCTTTCAAATGAGCAGGTGCCATTCTTCTGCAGTATTCCATTCAACAATTCTTTCAACACCTGATTTGCACGCTACTTGCTGTCGAACGCAATGACAAAATAGGCTGCACTTAGCGGTAGTCCTTGTCCAAGACGATATCACTGCATTCACCATCTCCCTGTAGAGAACGCGGAAATGAAATGCAAACACCCCAGAACATCGGGGCATTGTTGTACCTATCCTGACGCGGGGTCAGGTACAGGCGCTGGCTGGGCGGGGGGGGCATTTCAAAAACCGTTGTCACTCACGTCTTGGAGGCACGTTCTTCTACCCTATCGCAGAGAATCGAGTCGGCTCTGCAACGAAGAAGACAAATCGGCCACCTTGTCCCATATGACCGATGAGTCCTGACAAAAGCCCACGGCTTGAGCCCCTATCCATTGTTCGTAACCCGACGTTTTGATCGTAACGAAAGGCGTCCACCCAGCCGTGCCCCCCTCCTGCGCTGGCAGAAACTGGCCGCACATCATGTACTGCTTTTCTCCACTACGAGTTATTACGTGCCCGATGCGCACATCGCGAAAGCGAACAGGATCTGGTGGGCGGTGGGCATGAAAATCAGTAGCGGATGCTGTAAGCAGGAATTGTACGACCGAATCTAGTGACGCTCTCTGCAGTTCAGGAGTCAGTACCTGAGTAAGACTCACCGCCTGGGCTTCACTGCGGGGGTGCCTGGAGTCGTGCTGCAGGCTGCGAGAACTAGTGCTGCAAATAGGACTGCAAGAAATCGCATGATTCTCCTCCGGTGCCAACTACCGCGCATCAGGACTTGCTGAGTACCCGCTCGAAACACCCTTTCCGCAGCCCTACCAGGCCCCGGTTTACCTGCGCCGCGCCCCTCACAACAAACGAGCTTTCCCATCAATCGGACGAAGAGTCCCTGGATGCACGTTCTTCCTCCTGCGACGTCTGCATCAATGTATGACAGGGATCCGGGAATGTCAACCCGAGGGAATTGTAGTGGACCAGGAGTGTATGAGGGAAACGTCCGGAACTTGATTTAACCTGAATGGATAGGGCCCGGTGATGAATGCCGAGCCCTTGTTTACCAAGTCAGCATGAATTCACCTGACGAGCAGCAATTTGCGCATCTCCACATACGTCCCCGCCTGCATCCTGTACAGATAGACTCCGCTTGCGAGCTTGCTGCCGTCGAATTGAACCTCATGATACCCTGCCTCCTGCTCCCCGTTGACGAGTGTGGACACACTCTGCCCGAGGATATTGTAGACTGACAACTGCACAGTTGTCTTGTGGGGAAGGCCGTAGCGGATGGTCGTCGAGGGGTTGAAGGGGTTGGGGTAGTTCTGGTCTAGTATGAAATATCTCGGCACATCGCTCGACCACTTCAGTGAGTCGCCTACATCGGATACCCCTCCCGTGGTCGTACGAAGGATTATGCCATCCAGTCCCACTACCGTGCCATTGTCGGCTCCCGTGAAGCAGAGTCCCCGGAGCCAGGTCGATGTCCCTCCTGAAAGATTCTTCCAGGTCGAACCTCCGTCTGTCGTCTTAACGATGGTGCCACTGAATCCCACAGCAAACGCGGTCAATTCGTCGGCAACGCAAACATCATCCAGCATCTGATTCGTTGCACTTGCTTGTGCCACCCACGTCGTTCCTCCATTGGTGGTCCCGTAGATGATCCCCTGGTGTCCAACCGCGGTCCCTGTATTTCCATTGACGAATGAAACACCATACAATGGCAAATGGCCCGCCGTCTGATTTTTCCAGTGTACACCTCCGTCCGTCGTATGGAGTATCACACAATTCAACGGACCGTACTCTTCGTCGAAATCGCCCCCTACGACAATGCCAGCGTTGTTGTCACTGAATGAGACCGCAAACAGGTAGATCGACGTCCCGCTCTGTTGCATTGTCCATGTTGCTCCTCCATCCACCGTGCGAAGGATATTCCCGCGGCCTCCCACAGCGGTCGCTGTCTGCGCAGTCGTCATTGCGACCGCGTGGAAGTTCAACGCCACTCCTTGGGACCGATTCGTCCATTTCCCGCCACCGTCTGCGGTCCAGAGGATTGTCCCGTTCACCCCGACTGCAACACCATCGTCAGCATCTATAAAGGAAACCCCGTAGAGGTGTTGAGTCGTACCGCTGGTCTGTCTGAGCCAGGTTGCACCTGCATCAGTAGTTCGGAGGATTGTCCCACTGTATCCAACCACGGTACCATGGCTAGAATCGGTGAAAGACACAGCATTGAGGATAGCCGTTGACCCGCTGGCCTGTCTGGTCCACGCAGGCTGGGCCTCCAGGTGACTTGCAGATCCAATAATGAGGACTGCAAGGTAGGAAAGCACCTCCGTCTTCACCTCAAATCCCCCAGTGCATCAGGTGAGAGAGCGCACATCTGTGTGTGAACAGTGATACTATTTCAGAATCGTGAGTCTGCGCGTATTGACGAAACCTCCGGCTGATAGTCGGTAGAAGTACACTCCGCTCGATAGCCCGGAGGCGTCGAATTTCACCTCGTGAAAACCTGCCTCCATGTCGCCATTCACCAGCTGAGCGACCTGCTGGCCGAGAGTGTTGTAGACTGTCAGCTGAACAGCTGACTTGTTGGGCAGGCCGTAGCGGATCGTCGTCGAGGGGTTGAAGGGGTTGGGGTAGTTTTGATTCAAAGTAAACTCCGTCACCACTTCTCCAACAGAACTACCTACGGACGTCGGTTCATTCCTGGCACAACGAAACCCGGTGTTGACGCCGAAGCCCGACGGCGAGATCCCCAGGCGGTAGGCAACACGGCAGCCGAAATCGAACCACTGATAATCGCCGCCGCGGATTACACGCTCCGTGCCAGTGGATGGACCCTGCGGGTTTACCGGTGGACTCACCGAATAGTACGACGAATCGTACCAGTCACTGCACATTTCCCACACGTTGCCGCTCATGTCGTATAGTCCGAGTTCATTCGGGGGCTTTGTCCCAACAGCGTGTGTGCGCTGCCCGGAATTACCCCGGTACCACGCCACATCCCCAATCGTGTTGCTTCCACTATAAGTATAACGATGAGTCAGTGTTCCGCCCCGTGCCGCATACTCCCATTCTGCTTCGGTCGGGAGTCGCTTACCTGCCCATTGGGCATACGCTGTCGCGTCGTACAAGCTTATTAGGGACATCGGGTTGTCATCCAACCAACCCCAACTAGGGGTATACGTTGGCATTGATTTTCCCGTTGCCGTGCAAAACGCCCGGTACTGCGCGACGGTAACTTCCTTCGCATCAAGCCAAAAACTGCTGAGAGTCACGGCATGTACGGGCATTTCCTCCGGGAATACCGTATGAGCTTCCCATCTGAAATGTGCCGCCAGCCACGAGGATCATTCCTTCTTGAGCGATCAGTAAACACGGAGAGAGTGATAACGACAGAAGCAAAACAGCTGATCAGAGATTTCATGGATTCACACCCCCGCCGATTGTGATAGCACGTGTTCGTTTCCATTGTGAGTACGGAATATGCCAACTACTGCGAGCAGGAGAGTGCCGAGAAGTGAAACAACTCCCATTCTTCCAGACAAAAGAGGTCTCGTCACAATTCCTTCCCCGCACGCCTTCCGAGGACGCTATGCACGAATATTAGGCAACGCCACAACCAATGTCAATTGACGAATCCGTCCACGGCCCATTCTCCTGGTCTTTCCCGACCTGTGCCGACTCATCCTGATCGAGTAGAAATAGACAAGGGCCCGGTGGTGAATGCCGAGCCCCTTGTTTATCATATCATCCAGAATTCGTAGAGTAGGACAAAAGTGTAGTGGTGTACAGGTCATGTGAGCCCTCTGGCCGTTTCTCCCCTTTCGGGCGAGTGTCCCGCTCAAGCAGACCATCACTCTATTGCCTTTTGAACCCTCGTCGAACCGTACGTGAGGTTTTCCCTCATACGGCTCTCCTGAAGGTTGACACACTACGGCTAAAGCCGTGCGACGTGGTAGTCGTAGAACAGGCCGAGCTGACCGTAGATGTACTGCGAGGTCAGTTTCCCCCAGCCATATCCACGTCTACCTTTGCGTCGCCAGATGACATGCCGGACTCGTAGATTCACAAAGCGGGCCAGCTTGCGGAACATGGCCGATCCGTGGCCAAGCCGGAAGTACCCCATCCATCCACGCAGGTATCGGTTCAGGTTCTGCACCTGCTCCTTCACACGAGCGGGATCGAGTGATGGATATACCGCCGTACCGTCGCGCGGAACCGGCCTGGCTCCGCGGACTCGGATAGACCAAGATCAACCGTGTGCCGTTCTGCCTGCTCCTGACATTGTGGAACCGGAAGCCGAGGAAGTCCACGCTGTTGCCTATATCCAGCCGCAACCGGCGTGTCTTCTCCTCGTTCAGGCGTAGGCCCAACCGTTCCATGTAATGGTTCAGCAGGTCTACGCCCTTCTCCAGATTCCTTTGTGCCAGGATCACCATATCGTCCGCATAACGCACCAGGTGGATTGACCCTTTGCTGATATTCCCAAGTCTCTCCCTCTTGAACGCCTGATCGACTGGATTCAGGTAGATGTTCGCCAGTAACGGGCTGATGACCCCTCCCTGAGGTGTTCCCTGTGTACTCTGCCGATGCTGGCCGTCTTCGACATAGCCACAACTCAACCACTGCTTGATCACATGAAGGATTTGCGCGTCCAGATACGCCGCGCAACGAGCTTCATGAGTTTGCCGTGGTCGACCGTGTCGAAGTACTTCTCCAGATCGACATCGTACACCTCGACACATCCCCAGTTCAGGTACTTGTAGATCTCCCGAACCGCATCGTGAGCGCTCTTCTCCGGTCTGAACCCGTAACTTGAGTCGGCAAAATCCGCCTCAAAGATCGGTTCCAGAATCAACAGGAAGGCCGTCTGCACGATCCGGTCCCGAATGGTCGGTATGCCCAACGGGCGTTGCTTCCCATTCGGTTTCGGGATATACACCCGCCGTACCGGCTTCGGCACATAGCGCCGTTCCTGCATCTCAAGCTGAAGTTCTGCGAGGTAGTTCGGTGACGCCCTTCTTCTCCACATCCTCGAAGGTCTCTCCATCTACCCCGCTTGTTCCACCGTTGGCTTTGGCCTTGCGATAGGCCTCCGCCAACACATCTGTCCGATAGGTCTTATCGTACAGACTGTAGAACCGGAACTTCGGCTCGGCTTTCGCCTTCGCATGCAACTTCCTCTGAAACTCCCGAAGCCATTCTGTGCTTGGTAGCTCGCGCAATACACGCTCCTTCGTTTCTTCAGAAGTTATCCTTCAGCAGGAGCCCTTCCCTCCACCTCGCTTTCCGAGGCTTCATCAGGTACTACGACTCCATCCGCCACCCTGCCGGCTTCCCTCTCTTTCGTTTCCTTATAAGAGGGCTCTTCTCCTGTCCTCCCCGAGTGGCGTGTTGGGTCTTTCAGGGCCAGCGAGGGCTTCCCAAGTCCCGTTCCTGTTCTGTCCAACCATGTCGTCGCTCATACCCCGGAGGCGCCGCATCGACCGTGTTCTCTCTGTTCTCGGTCGTGCGGTCCTGACTTCGCCCATAAGATAGGGGCTCGTCCACCTCAGTACTCTTTACGAGGCTACCTGTGCGTTCACCCGAAGATTACGACCTGGTCGTTTGCGTTGCACCCTTTCAGATTACGTTGTCGAGTCGCTTAGCATGACGCCGTTTCCAGCCTCATACCGACTCCTCGCTACGTGGCGTACAGAGTTCCGCCACGGTTGGGACTTGGAGCAGAGCGCCCTCGCTCCTCACCCAACAAGATCAGGAACAGTTTACCTTGGCGCTCATCGGACGAGCAAGAGTTTCTTCGTCTCCACATAAGCTCCCGCCTGCAGTCGATAGAAGTACACACCACTTGAGAGGCCAGAGGCATCGAACTTCGGCCTCGTGATGCTCCCGCATGCTTCCACTCGTCCACTAACACCGACACCTCACAACCAAGGATGTCATACACACTCAACCTCACTACTGATGACCTAGGCAACTCGAACTTGATGGTCGTGCTTGGGTTGAAGGGGTTGGGGAAGTTCTGCTCCAGCGCGTATACAACCGGCAACGCCTTCTCCTCTTTCACGCCTGTCACCACGAGTCTGGTCGAATTGCTCCAGTACACATATCCGTTTGAGGCCACGTCGAACTTCAAATTGAAATACCCCTGGAATGATACCGAAGGGTACACATAGCACACTCCACTCGGTGACGCGATTCCGCCGGGTGGTAAGCTCGAAGGAAGGGGAAAAGTCCTCGGCGTTATGTCTGCGACGGATGAGTCCGTGCAACTGACAGTGAAGGAAACCCCCGGCACGGTGAAGAACGCTCCGTTGTTCTTTATATATGGTTTGATGATGTAGCTGCCATCATCAGACAGTGTGACGCCGATACTGTCCACGGTCAGAGGGCCGGCGGTAGCAAAGCGCACAGCGTTTGGGAGGCGCCGGAATGTAGCTTGCGTGAGGTCCTCGGTGCGCTGCCTCCTGAAACCAAGACATCTCCGCTATGAACATGCACACCGAGTATGCTTGCTGATGGTGTTGATGAAGGCTCATCGATTCCCATCATCAGAGGAGCCACCTGGTCATGAGGCAACTGAAGCAATATTTCTTCTATTGCAATTCGGCTCCCGTACAGGAGTCTGCACATTGAGGGCGAGGAGAGTTCCCGGAGCTCCAAGAACGCAACAGTAACCGGTCGTCCCCGTTGCGGGATCCTTAACGCCAAAGACCATGTCATCGCTCATCCATTGCCACGGTGCAAGGTTGTGAAATGCAGACGCAGCGTCAAAAAGCTCGCGCCACTGATCGGGGTGGCGAGAGTTGAATCGCATTTCGCAGGAAGTCCTTTGTTCTCAATTTCGGGTGTACAGTGCAATATTGAAGGCGGCCGGCTTCAGATTTCCAGCAGGCCACTTCGAAAGCGTTCACGTATGCCGGATCTGTGCATCAGAGTCACAGGTCCGATCAAGAAAGTGATCGAGCCAGAACGGAGTATGTTGTGGTATCGCTGAACTTTCAGGAAGGGGCCGGGCGCTGGATTTGCATAGAAGCAGCGGGCAGGTCGGGCTATTCCTTCCATTCATCTCCCGGCATGATCCGACGCATAAAGGCGTCAAAAAGAGGAACGGTAAATGCAGTGTCGCCGTGGCTTGGGCTCCAAATCATTCCCTTTGCAATCAACTGGCTTCGAGTGGGTCCCAGGGAAGTCACCTGTCGGCCAAGTTCAGCTGCAATGTCACCTGATCGATGCGGCCCGGGACCCATCTCCGCCATGGCGCGAAGGTATCTCTTTTCGGCGGGGGCAAGCCGGTCAAACCGAACGCGGAAGAAACCTTCATCCAGAGCCGCAATCACGCTCTTCGCCGCCACGTCGACATCTTCACGTCGAATGGGCGATTCAATGGCTGTATTCCAAGCGTGCTTTCCCCACTCCTGAAGAAAATATGGATACCCCTGCGTCTCATCGATGATCCGAGTGAGCGCATCCTCCTCAATGGCAACGCCGAGTGCCTCAGTCGGTCTTCTCACTGCGATCCTCGCAGCGTACGTATCAAGTGGCCCGATTTCCGGAAAATCGAACAACCGTTCTGCATACGATTTTGCTCTGCCCATGCGTCCTCTCAGGTGCGGCAACCCTGCACCAACCAGCACAACTGGCAGCCGGCGTTGTGCTGTGCGATGAAGAGAAGTGATGAGGGCAGCAAGTTCATCTTCACGGACGTATTGCATTTCATCGGTGAACATCCCCAGGGCCGTTTCGGCCTTCTGCGCGGCCAGGCCAACCGCCTCGAGAAGTGTCTGCAAATCACCTTCCAGATCGCCATTGTCAGCGAGCCCCGGTTCGGGCTCAAAATCAAAACCTACCTCGATGTCTTCGTACTTGAACTTCAAGGCTTTCGCAAACCCAGCAAGTCCCCTTAGGGCACGATTGGCCAAGTCCTTTGCCTTTTCGTTTCGAGACAATCGAAGCAGCGCCTGACGCAATTGCGGCGCCAATAGTGCCGGCAATGATCGATTCTCGGGAGCCTCAACTCTCAAGGTGTGGATCCCACTCTCTTCGGCGTCATCTCTCATCCTATCGAGGAGCACAGTTTTCCCAACACCTCTCAATCCGACCATCAGAATACTCTTCGTTGACAGACCGCGCCGCACTCTTTCAATCGCAACGCGGACGGTTTCCCTCAACACATCCCGTCCCGCCAATTCGGGGGGCTGGTTTCCAGCTCCCGGAGCAAAAGGGTTTGTTATCGGATTCATTGGAATTGGATTATATGGATATTAGACAGTTTACATATTGATACGAAATTCGCTAAACTTTGTCAATTCCACATACTCATACCAAGAGCTGGAACTCAGGAACTGCTGATATTCATCACCATCGGGGTTCTGCGAGACCCCCATCTACCCCGCAGGAAGTGCCTGAATCAATACGATTCGGGCATTTTTGCGTTAGGTGGGAACCTTTCAATCGAGCAGGTGCCATAATTTTGCAGCATTCCATTCAACAATCCATAACAGACTTCGGTCACGATCCCGATGCCCGCGGCGCGGCGCCGGGTGCATGAAATGGTCATTGGGCAGCCACCCTCACTTCCTTTGTGCTGGCTTCCAAGGGCCGTTCTCCATTATTCCGGCCGGGGCAAACGTGGTTCGAAGCCAGTCATGCTGGTGTTTAGGGACGCCGATATGATTACTCCCGGACCCATTGTTACATTCTACCATCTCCTCGGCGGCGGACTGGAAGATGCGGGCTGGCAGAGAGGGCACATGTCGAAGAATCGACTTGCGATACTTCCGGATCTGACGCATTACGAGGTTTTCCTCTCACCGTTCCTGGGGAGCTCAGGTAACATCCGACGCGTCGAAGAAGTGAATGGAAAACTCTTCAGGGTAGATGGTACATTGAAAAAGCCGGCCTGTGGCCGGTTTTTTCAATGATGGGGACAGAAATGGGAATTTCCGATTCACTTATTGGCAGATCCCGATTTCACCAAGATTTCTCTTGACATACATAGCACCATTATGTATTTTGCTGCTACGTATCATCACCCTTGATCTCATGGACATCGCGCAACGAGTACGATCATGCAATTCAACAAGGACCTGATAGCCGCCTCCTCGACACCAATAGTCCTGGCGATACTCTCTGAAGGGGACAGCTATGGCTACGCCATCATCAAGCGGGTACAAGAGATGTCTGGTGGGCTCATGGAGTGGACGGACGGGATGCTGTACCCCGTTCTGCATCGGCTCGAGCGACTCGGCCTCGTCGAGGCGCGGTGGGAACTAGCTGAGAGCGGCCGCCGTCGCAAGTACTACCGGATCACCTCTCGGGGCAAGGATCAACTCAAAGAGGAGTACAAGCAGTGGCACGCGGTGGATGCGACACTGCGGGGGATCTGGAAGATGCTTTCTGTTTCTCTTCCCATTTTGTTCAATCATCCGGCGTCAACCGCGCCTGCCCGCCGAAGTGTAGACGACGGCGGGCCACTAATTCAGGGAGCCTGAACAATGTCGAAATCAGAAAAATCGGTATCGCTCGAGGAGCAGATAGACCAATGGCGAAGCTACCTTCTCCGACGACAGGCGATCCACTCCGTCGACATAGCGGAATTGGAAGACCACCTGCGGGAACAGGTCGCGGCTCTGGTCAAGGCAGGGTTATCGACCGATGAAGCGTTCCTGGTGGCGGTGAAGCGCATGGGGCGCTCGACGAACTCACGCGGGAGTTCGCCCGCGAGCACTCTGACCGCCTCTGGAAGCAGCTCGTCGTTCTTCCCGAAGACATGAGGGATCAGGGAGAGCGGACTCCATCGGACGCTTTTGTCGCATTTGCACTTGCGGTGGCCGCGGGTATACTCATAAAGTTACCTGAGCTCTTCGGGATACGGCCTGCGGAAAACGAATGGTTCTCGCCCATAATCTGAGTTTCTTCGTGCTGCCCCTTCTGTCCGGTTATTTCGTCTGGAAGCGGCGGGTCGGCGCCAGGACGCTGAGCTTTCTGGCCGTCGCATTTTTCGTGGCGGGTGTCTTCGCCAACGTCTATCCTTTCGTGCCTGAAGCATCCACCGAGGTGCTGTCAGTGATACATCTGCCGATCGCCCTCTGGGTCGCAGTGGGCATTGCCTACGCCGGCGGCCGCTGGAACGAGGTCGCGGGGCGCATGGACTTCATTCGATTCTCCGGCGAGCTGTTCATTTACTACGTCCTGATCGCCCTTGGAGGTGGGGTCTTCACGGGATTCCTGATCATGATATTCAAAACCATCGGAGTCGATGCAGAGTGGGTGATTTAATCCTGGCTGCTCCCGTGCGGAGCCGCCGGGGCTGTCCTTATCGCCTCCTGGCTGGTCGAGGCCAAACAAAGCGTGATCGAAAACATGGCCCCTGTGTTGACGCGCCTCTTCACTCCTCTGCTCGCCATACTGTTGGTTACGTTTCTCGCGACCATGCTGTTACCGGACGAGCCGTGGATATCGAACGTGAAGTCCTCATCGGCTTCGACCTTCTGTTGGTGGTCGTTTTGGGCCTTCTGCTCTATTCTGTTTCCGCTCGAGATGCGCAGCTGCCTCGGGGGGTTTTTGACGTGATGCAGGTTGTGCTGGTGGTCAGTGCTCTGTTGGCCGACGCGGTAGCGCTGTGGGCCATTTCCGCGCGCATCAGCGAGTTCGGTTTTACACCCAATCGGGTGGCCGGTCTGGGAGTGAACCTGATCCTCCTCGTTAATCTCGCATGGTCTGCCGGTTTGCACATCCGCTTTCTGAGAGAACGCGGACCGTTTACGGACCTCGAACGATGGCAGACGAACTACCTGCCCGTGTACGCGGTGTGGGGAGCCATCATCGTGATCGTCTTTCCGTTCGTGTTCGGATATAGGTGACCGCATCCCAGTAGGCCTCTCTTGCATGCCGCGCCAAGGCCGGCGCGTATGGGCGCCTTGAATGTATATGATCTGGACTTAAACGTACAAGGTTTCTACGCCTTTCCGCGTTGTGCTCTTGCCGGGGCTCACGCATCCACGAGCATATCTCCTTCTCGTACTTCTACGATCGCCTGCCTGTCACGCAGGAGGTCGCGGGTTCGAGTCCCGTCCGCCCCGCAGGTTGGGGGTCCCAGGGGACACCTTATGGACCCCTATTTTCTACAACCGTCAGCAACGCATCGACATCATGAAAAACCCTCATCCGCCGCCTCCACGAAGGCGGGATGAGGACAGTGTGCGCAAAGAGTTGGAGCACCAACTGGCTGGGGCAGCGTACGGTGACGTGTTCATGATGGAGATGCAGTTGATCCAGGAAGGGATCCCGGCAGAGAGCGTGCAACGCCTGTGCGATACCCATACCCGGGTCCTCAAGCAGCACCTCGACCGGGGCGGAAACCCCGGTACAGGACCCCGGCCATCCGGTCCATACGTTCGTCATGGAGAACCAGTTCCTGGCCCGGTCGACCGCCGCCGATACGGACGCTGTCAGCTCGACTCCAAGGCCTTTCTAGACTGTGGATCGTTGCTCCCCGTCATGCGTGAGATCCAACAGCACCTCAACGATCTCATGGACGTGGACAAGCACTATCGGCGCAAGGAGAACCTGCTCTTCCCGTTCTTTGAGAGAAGTAATCTGCCCGGCCCACCGACGGGGTCATGTGGGGGAAGGATGATGAAGTCCGCACTCTGCTGCGCGATACCATCCAGGGCCTCCGAGCAAGCGGACACGATCGACGCCCTGCGGAGGCGTGCGCGTATATCGAACTTGCCGTCACCCCCGCGATCGTTGCCGTGGAAGAGATGATCTACAAAGAAGAAAAGATCCTGTTCCCCACCGCACTCGATTCCTGACAGAACAGGACTGGTATGAGGTCTACATCCAGAGCGACGAGTATGGCTACTGCCTCACGGCTCCCGCGACCCCGTGGGAGCCCGCTGGCGGAGTCCATAAGGAGATGCGGAAACCTGCCGCTGAAGGCGGACGCATTCAGATGCCGACAGGGAGCTTCACCCTCGAGGAACTCATCGCACCGTTCCAGCACCTCCCCTTCGATGTCACATTCGTAGACCAGGACAATACCGTCCGATACTTCAGCCCCGGCAAGGACCGCATCTTCGACCGCTCCCGCGCGATCATCGGCCGAAAGGTCCAGTACTGCCATCCGCCCAAGAGCGTCCACATTGTGAACCAGATCGTGGAAGACTTCCGTTCGGGGCGCCAGAACCAGGCGCGGTTCTGGATCACGATGAAGGGGCGTTTCATCTACATCTGCTATTACGCCATGCGCGATGAGGCAGGCACGTACATGGGTACCCTGGAGGTCACGCAAGACCTCACCGACCTCCGTACACTCGAAGGAGAGCGCCGGCTGCTGACCTACGACCAGACTTCGGAAGGGTGATGGAGAGGAGAGACGATGGAGATCACAAGGAAGAGCAGGATCCTGGAGGTCCTGAAGGAGTTCCCCCAGCTGGAAGAGCAGATCATTGGAATGGCCCCGGCGTTCAAGAACCTCCGGAACCCGGTCCTGCGCAGAACCGTCGCACAAATGGCCACGCTCGAGATGGTCGCTAAGATCGGCGGCCTTGATGTCGCCGGTCTGGTGAACGCCCTGCGCCGGTCGGTCGGCCAGAGCGTGGTTTCGGCCGCAACAGGGCTGCAGTTTGAAGCCCACTCCCCTCTGGAAGGCAATCCGGAAACAAGGGTGTCTCGTGCACCACAAGGTGCATCCGCAACAATCAGGGCACCATTGACGTATATCACCCGCGATCAAGGCTGACGCCTTGCCGTACGAGCAGATCAGCGCGGAGCCGCAGGCTGAACCACCGCCCGTCATCACCGGATCCAGGATCTCCGAGAAGGCCCGGAAGGAGAGCACTCGGGCCTTCACTGTAAACGGCGGATGGCTCGCTAACTTCGCACCCGCGTATCCGGTTTCCCGCCCGCGGGCCTGCGCATCCCAGCCGGGCACCACGTCCTTCAGAAATGCCTCCTTCTCCTGACGCGCCTTCACAACATCCAGACCAATGAAGCGTTGCGCCTTTTCTTTGGTCGAGACATCAGGCAAGGGGAAAGGCTCGAGAACGCCACGGCGGGCAAGGATGCGGACGAGTTCCGCATGCGCCTCCTGTCCTTTCTGAATGGAGGTCCCCAACGCCCGCAGTGCCTCGGCCGGCGAATGGAACCCCATCCGTTCGCCGCGGCAACCCAGTCCCAACGCCACTGCGCATGGCGGATGAGCGTAAGGACCGGCTTCATGTCGTTTTCCGTCGCTCCTTTCCTCCAGGCGTATTCTGCTTCGAGGTGTGCGCGCACAAGCGCGTTCTCAGCCAGCATGAGGAGCTCCCGGACCCGGTCCTGCCGGTCGTACACATTGCGCGTGAGTTCCTCTTCGGATTCGCGGTGACATACCTGGCAGGACCCGGCGATGTTCGCAAGCGGGCTTCGCATCCAATGATTGGAGAACTTCACGCCGCCCTCGCTCTTGTACGGCATGTGGCAGTCGGCACATGAGATGCCACGCTGCGCATGGATCCCTGTCCGGTAGAGCTCATAGTCCGGATGCTGTGCCTTCAGCACCGGGACCCTGCTGAGAGCGTGCACAAAATCCACATGGCCGATGGAATCGTAGTATGCCTCCATCGCGTCCGGCGAGAACCCCTTATCCCATGGGAAGGTCAAATACTTGTCCTCCTTCCCTTTGAAGTAGTATTCCACATGGCATTGCGCACAGACCAATGAGCGCATCTCCTGATGGGATGCATCCTCGATCCTCCTCCCCTGCCGTGCGAACGCTTCCGCGAGCGCCGGCCGGGTAACACGCAGATTCATGGTCTTCGGATCGTGACAGTCCTGGCAACCAATGTGGTTCACGATCTCCGGACCAAGCGCGGACCAAGACGACCTGTAAAAAGCCGCAGCGCCCATTTTCTGAGCGAAGAGTATGGCTACGGTGGAGAGATTTTCGTCCGCCACACCGGGGAAGGCTTCGAGGGGTCGCTCGCCGGGTTCTCTTTTCGTTCTGCCTTCGTATATCATCGCGCAGAACACCGGCGATATCAACAACGCCACGCTTCTCCCCGTGTACGCAACGACGGGCATCTCCGCACGCCTGACGGGCGTGGAGGGCGAAGCCACACTGACGGTCCTGAACCCCTTTGCCCTTTCGGCATCGCTGAGCTACACCTTGGGCAAAAACAGAAGCAGCGGCTATCCGCTTCCCGCGATTCCGCCCCTCAAAGGATTGATCGACCTCCGGTGCCGTTTCTCGACGTGGACGATCGGCGTCTCGAGCGAACTCGCGTCGGCGCAGGATCGCATTGACGAGTTCGAGACCGCCACGGACGGATACGCCGTATTCAACGCATACGTACAGACCTCCATCTTTACCGGTCCGATCGTGCACAACATCTCGGTGATGCTCGACAACGTGGCAGACACCGAATACCGCAACCACCTCTCCCGCGTCAAATCCATCGCCCCGGAGGCGGGCAGGAACCTGCGCCTCGTGTACCGCCTGACGTACTGACGCCCGACCCCTGACCTTCCCCGTTGATGCCGGATCGCGGGCAGGGAGAAAGGCTTCCATGACAACTGCTCATGTGCAGGTCACGAGGCCGGTCGACAACCAGGCCGGTGAAGGCGCGTGAGGGTTCGCGCAGACCATCGCCTCATTGCGGCTACCGGACCCGGCTATCGTGGTTCCCGGTTATTGCACCGGTGAACCCGCCATCGCGGAGCTGCGCAATGGACCGGGGGAACGGGTGTCGGCGGGAGCGACGGGGTATGGGAAGGTCCTACGAGGGGTATCTTCAGGCCGCAGGTCCTGCCTGAGATGCCTCTCTCTTTTACCTCTGCTCCATCCGGCACGTATGACGACGCGTTCAGCCGGGACGGCCTTCTCCAATGCCGTTACCGATGTGCTAATCCAGAGCACCTCGATAACCGTGGGCTCCGGTCTGCAATACAACGGAAAGTCCCACCGGTCTGTTTCTATTGCTTCACGAGCTCAACGCGGCGGTTCTTTGTTCTCCCTTCTTCCGTGTCATTTGACGCAACGGGAGCAAACGGGCCAGCTCCGAAGGACTTCAAGCGGGATGCCGTTATGCCGTGCGTACGCACCAGTGCCTGTACCACCGCATCCGCCCGGCTCTGGGAAAGTTTCATGTTGGTCTCCAGCCCGCCCGCATTGTCGGTATGCCCGACGACATGGACCTTTAAAGCGGCATCACTCTTCAGGAGCTTGGCAATCTCGCCGATGGCCTGCTCCGACTCCGCCCGGATATCGGATTTGCCTGTATCAAAGTAGATGCCATACACTGCGGCATGGCCCGTGGTCCTGATGTCATTCAGGAAAGCATCGGCGTTGGCAACGATGTCTTGAGCCATGGCCTCCTTCTGCACGATCGTGAACCCGTACTTGCCGGTAGCCTCTGCCCAGACTTCCACCCAGACCTCTTTCCCGTCCTTCTTCAGGAGAAAGGTCTCCTTGCTCTCATCCCTGTTCAGAAAAACAACCTTTCCTCCCAGCCGCTTCACGGCATTCTCGAAATTGCGGAGGATTTGAATCTCGCTTGGCTTGGATTTGAGCTCCGGCTGGGGATAGTAGGTGATGACCCAGTATTTCCCCTCCACCTCCTGGGTCTTACCATCGCCAACCGTGAAGGTGTACGCGTTGAAACCCTTCTCGTCACAGCTGGCAATGTAGGAACCAGGCATGCGCGTGAACAGCGGATGATCTTTGCAGTCCGGGTTATCCTCTTCCTGGGCGTGGATTGGCAGTGTACAACAGAGAGCTATCACGACAACGTACACGATTCTTTTCATTGTTGGCTCCTCGCTATGGTTGAAGAACGAAAGGGAGGCGGAGACGACCAAGGAAGGCGTTCACGATGGGCTCCTCAACGAGCCACCGGTACCGATACTATGGAATTCCCCACACAAAGGCAATACATTCGGCACGGAACAGCGATGAAGTCAGCGACGACTTCTCAAGAGAAGCACGTTCGACATGTAACCCGGCGACAGACCCCGGAAAGGCTACTCTCTCTCCCTCTTTTCCTCGCCCGCGACACCAGCGGAAACCGGTGCCGCTATGCCCTGCAATGCCTTACGCTGCGACCTCCATTCGCCGATGTCGGCGGGCGGGCGGGGCATTTCGCCGGAGGGACGGCGCTCCAGATAGAGGACGGTATTCAAGGAATACTTCTTCCATGATACGCCTCGCGAACAGCGGGTCGTGGGGGTGGCTCTGCAGCAGGAGGAAAAACATTCGGTCCAGACCGACGGCTCAAGGCCTGGAGGAGCCGAGCCACTCGATCCCCTTGCTTAAAATCGCCGAAGTAGACATCTTGGGTGTACCTGTACCTGTACCTGAACCTTCTGCCATCTGCCTTCAATTCAGGAAGCCATTGATGCCCGTTGAAGCCACCCCCACAGCGAGCCGGGCCGGGGCAGCAGACCTCGCCAGAACCGTGCAGTCTTTCACCCGCCCGGACCGTACGAAAGCGATCTGGCAGATCATCAACACGTTTGTCCCGTTCTCTGCGCTCTGGGTGCTCATGGTGGTGATGGTCCGGCAGGGTCACCCGTACTGGTCAGTCCTTGCCGTCTCTCTGGTTGCGGCCGCATTCCAGGTGCGCATCTTCATCCTGTTCCACGATTGCTGCCACGGTTCATTTTTCGGTACGCCGCGGGCAAACAGGATTCTCGGATATGTCACCGGTATCCTCACCTTCACACCCTTCGAACAATGGCGCCGCTCACACGCGATGCACCACGATACCGTTGGAGACCTCGATCGCCGGGGTGAAGGAGACATCTGGACGCTGACCGCCGAGGAATTTGAGGCCGCACCACGATGGAAACGGCTCGTCTACCGACTCATCCGGAATCCTTTTTTCATCCTGACCCTCGGCACACCTATCGTCTTCCTCATCAGTCAACGATACTTCCACGGGCTGGATAGAAAACGTGAGCGCTGGAGCGTCGTTATCACGAATATCGCGCTGGCCGCAATTATCACTATCGCCGCGATGACCATAGGAATCGAAACCTATCTGATGATCCAGATCCCATCCACGTTGGTAGCGGGAGCGGCGGGATTGTGGTTGTTTTACGTCCAGCATCAGTTCGAAGGAACGTACTGGGCGCGCCACAAGAACTGGGACCCGATGAAGGCGGCTCTTGAGGGGAGTTCGTTCTACAAGCTGCCGAGAGTGCTACAGTGGTTCACCGGCAATATCGGTTTTCACCATGTTCACCACGTGCAGCAACGCATCCCTAACTACAATCTCGAGCGTTGCTACCATGATGTGCCGGTGCTCCGGAAGGTCAAACCTTTGACGCTCCTCGCAAGCTTGAGGTGTGCCCGACTGCACATCTGGGATGAGAGGAGCCGGAAGCTGACGGGTTATCACGGGCCGACCGTATAATGTGTTCTGGGCGTTGCTGTGTCACACCACACTGTGGGCGCCATTCTTCTCGTTTCCTCAGCCGACCTGTGGCTTCGTTGGGTCCCGCACCCCGTTCCTGAGATAATCCATCACTTGAGCTGTGTCGGGAACGGCTAATACGATGTCGAATGCTTCCTGTTGAAGAGGGATCTTCCTTGTTTTTCCTCACTTTCCCCCTGTGGGTCTGGGACGATTGAATCGTGATCGCACCGGTCTTTTTGTCAAAATGCCCTATTCTCAAATCCAGTATGTCACCCCGACGAAGACGGGTCAATAGTGCTAATCTTACCAGTTGACCTGATGTTCGCCATTCTGGAGGACCACCACCTGCCTTAGCCTCGTCAATCCTTTCGGAGCCGGCGTAGAGGACGCCGTTTGATGCCGCCAAATGCACAACGCTCGGTATGCTCGCGGGACTGGACAATGGCTCCCAAATCATCCATGATGCAATCCGAGCGGATGAGCGTGCTCCCGCACCAGGCGGCACGCGCGACCCGGTTAGCCTGGGATCTCCGGTTCAACGAGCTTTGCGAGGAGTTCGAGCGATTCCTGCCACCCGAGATAACACGCCTCGGGCGGAATGGCGTCTGGAATCCCCTCCTGAACGACGTGCACCTCCGTGCCGACTGACACCTTTGTCAGTTGAACAGTGGTCTTCATCGTGCCGGGGAGGTTCGGGTCGTCGAAGAGGTCCGTGTTGCAGATCCGCTCATTCGGAACCAGTTCCAGATACTTCCCGCCGAATGAATGGCTCTGGCCGGTGCCGAAGTTCGTGAAGGACATCTTGTAGGTACCACCGACCCTGGCATCCATCTGGTGGACCTTACCAGTGAAACCGTGGGGCGGCAGCCATTTGGCCATGGCGTCGGCATCGAGGAACGCCCTGTAGATACGTTCGGCCGGCGCGCGTAGCACGCGGTGAAGGCGGACGGTGGACATGGATCCTCCTGATACTGGGTGTTGGGTATGCGATTTTGCAGCGTTCCCCCACCGCTGGGGCTGCCAGCGGGCCGAGAGACACGCCGGAAAGGAGTATTACCGTACAGGAGAAATGACGATAATGCACTGCGTAATATCGTCCGAACCCACGTAGAGATTCCCCCGCAGGTCCGACGCGAACCCGACAGGCCTTCCCCAGGCCGGGCTCTGCGATATGGGTCCGTCCGGCCGAAAACCTGTAACGACATCAGTGACATAGGAAGCGGATTGACTCCCCTTTTCGTCAAATCTCATGAAGATGATCTTGGCCCCCGTCGGAATGTCGCGGTTCCAGGATCCCCGGAGCACAATGAAAGCTCCATTCTGGAATTGAGCCGGAAGAGAAGGATTAGAGAACTCGATCGCCATCGGAGCGGAATGTGCCTGGATGAGGGCCACTGGCTGCCTCATGGCTTGAACGCGTGCGCTGTCCCCTGCCGTCAGCGGCAGCACCTTTCGATAATCGGCCTGGGTGTCGAAATCAAAGTAGATACCATGCGCATACGCGAACGGGTGCCCGTAGAAACCTCCGTCACGGACGCGGTCTATCCATTCCGGTGGGATATCGTCGCCCTGACGGTCGCTTCCGTTGTTGGTCGCCCAGAGCTCCCCATTGTGCAGCGTCATACCGACGGCGTTACGTATGCCCGTGGCGAATATCCTGCGACCCGTGCCGTCGTCATTGTATTCTTCAATGATCGCGCGGAAGTCTTCGCGGCACACGTTACACGAAGAACCGATCGAGAGATACATCTTCCTTTTGTCGGGATCGAACACTATCGTGCGCGTATCGTGGCCACCTCCAGGTTGACGGGCTCCCTTCGCGATGTCATCAATGAACACATCCTTTGTTTCGTATATTCCGTCGTGATTGTTGTCCATGCATTTCATGATACGACGCTCCTCGGCCACATACATTGCTCCGTTGTAGAAAGCGAGGTCGTGCGAATTATTGAATCCCGAAGCAACCACAATACCGCTATCCGCAATCCCGTCATGATCTTTGTCAGGAAGCGCAATAATCTCACCGCTGTTCTTGTTCGCAACATGTAGTATACTGTCGGGGCTCCATGCAAAGAATCGAGGTTTTCGCAGACCTCCGGCGTGAAACACCCTGGGCACGTAGCCTTCAGGAACCTTGAGGACGAGGCCATCCGGAATCTTGCCTTTGAACTTGCCCGGTACAGACACGCGTGCCGACACAAGCGATGCCTCCTTCACGGGTGTCATCTTCACGCCCGGCGGGAGTTGCTGTGATTGTGAACACGCGGAAAGGACCATCAGAGTGAAGAACAGGAAATGTCTCACACGTGCCTCCCATCAGGACGATTTCGTTTATCCGTTCCGCTACTCAATTGTGCAACACGGTTATCCTCCCACGAATTCCAGATATTCTCCCGTCTTCTCCGTCATCGAACGCGATATCAAGGCCGGCGTTGGGCGAATCCGTGTTGCCCGCTGCAACTGCTGCCTTTTGAGGACGGCATATCTCATTTGATCCTCGCCGTATCACCCGAGGGCCAGGACCGATTTCTCCCCCGGCACCTCCGCTCCCGCCCGCTCGACCCCCGCTTTCCACAAGATGACGACCGGCACCCCCAATGCCAGGGCCTGAGCGGGAAAATAAGCCGCCGCCTGAAAGAGGAATGGGGCGTCGCGTGACACCAAGAACGGGAGGCTCACCAGGAGCCAGACGATGACCGCGGCAGCAGGACGGAAGAGCTCGCGGTTCATGCACACCAGCCAGACGAGCGACACCAGGACGTAGTTTGCCGGCGCGAACGGACTCGCCAGCGTGCCGAGACTCACGAGCGAGAGCCAGACGGAGGCCGCTTCCGTTCCTGAGCGAGGCAGCCGCCGCCCTGCCCAGACGGCCAGCCCGACGATGCCCGCAAGATACACCATGGAAACTACCCGCCCGACCCCCATTGTCATCCCGGGAATCCCCAGCGCCCCCAGCTTCAGCGGAATTCCGAACGGCGACATGTTCCTCGCGACTGCAAACTCCCGGGACAACGGTCGCGCGAATGCTTCACCGCTCGAGAGGTGCGGGAGGTGGTATTCGAAGAACGACTGGAACGATGCCGGACCCACGACCAGGAACGCCAGCACGGTGAGCGCAATTCCGGCTGCCGTGGTCCAGGCCACCTCGCGCCACTTCCTCCGGGCAATCAGATAGATGAAGAGCATTCCCGGGAAGATCTTCGCGACCATGCTCGCCGCCAGCGCCAAGGCGCCCGCGGGAGTTCGACTCGAGAAGAGGAGGAGCGCCAGGGCGGTCGTCGCGTAGACGAGAATCTGGACGTTCGACATCTGCAGGCCCACCAGGACCGGCATCGAGCACCAGATAAGCGGGGCCATGCCGATCACGCGGAGTCTGCCGGCGGGCTCCAACCGGAAAGCGATCAATCCGATTGCCAGCATGAGCGTGAGCGCGCTAGCCGAGAACCAGATCGAACGCAAGCCGAGAAACTCGCCGCCGGCGATCGCCCGCATCGCCATGGGCAGCAGTAGGAAGGTCGGAGGATACTGGTAGAGGTCAACGGTGAACGAGTTCAGCTTTCTGCCGGCGTAATGCTCCTCTTTGTAAACATTTGGCTCGCCCTCGGCGGCGAGGCGCGCGCTTTCGGTGTAGGCGGTGAGGCAGCAGTGCGAGACGAGCCATGGATCGTCAGGAAAGATGGAGTGCTGGTGCAGGGCCGGATCCAGCATGAACGCAGAGAGCCGGGCGGTCTGAACCAGGGCGAGGAGTGCGATGAGGAGCCATGCAACGCAGAGCGAAAGCTGTTTCCGACGGATTCCATCAAGCGTCGCGGGGAGGCGGGATGCAAGCCGGAAGGTGCCGAGCACCACGATGACCGCCACGGCCGGTACGGCCGCAACTGCGGGGATGCCTACTCCCCGCAAGCCCACGTAGCCGGCCATCCCCGCACATGCGCCGATGACGAAGGCAATGGTGAATCGCTCGGGTCCGGGCCATCTATCCATAGTCGCTCCGCATTCTTTGCCCTCGAAATATCGGGGGACGGCAGATTTTCAAAGGACAGCCAAAGGTGCTGTAAAGGAAGGAAATCGCGGGTTAAGACGCAACCCTCCAAGGGGGTGCCTGCCGTGTTTACCGGACACGCGGCGGTCGCCCCCTGTTGCCCTCCACTCTGCTACCTTGTATTTCAATTTCCGAATGAACTGCTCAACCGATCGTGCCACCCATGCAGGCTTCCGATGATCGGCCGGACAATATCCCACTACAAGATTCTCGAAAAGCTCGGCGAAGGCGGAATGGGCGTGGTGTACAAGGCCGAAGATACGAAGCTTCGGCGCACAGTCGCCCTTAAGTTTCTTCCTCCAGCCATCCTGGCCGGCGAATCCGACAGGATCCGCTTCGTCCACGAAGCCCAGGCTTCCGCCGCACATGCATCCGCTTTTCGGCCCGCTCAATGCGGAAGAGTGGCACCGGGCACACTTCAAGCACGGATTTCACCACCTACTGCAATTCGGACTTGTCGGCGAGCCCTTGTGATGGCGTGCGTCGTCCCCCGGCTCCATACCGGAACGGACCATGACCACCCCCTCCCCGGCGCATTGATTCCAATGAGGCAGACAGCCGGAGTCGGGCGGTCTGAGCCAGGTGCAGGAGCGGGGTCAAAGATCCCGTATATCGATGTAGAGTTTTTCGTCCTGTGCCGGAAATTCTTCTCCCTTTGCCAGAAAGACATACGGCACGCTGAAAAACTGGAAACCCGCTTCTCGAACCATAGTGATGAGCGGATTGCCACTCTGGAGCAAAATGAAAAGCATTGTTCGGCCTGCAGAAAAGGCAAGGTTATTCACGGCAGACAGGAGTTCTCTGAGATCGCTCCTGCTGCGTGCAAACAGATCGTGGATGAACAGACTCTTCAGCACCGCGCCCCTCCCCGGAATCTGGGGGAAAAGATGAAGGGGAAAGAGCGGAATGCTGAGGCAGCGAAGAAATCGGATCGACATCGGCAACCGGACAACTTCCTCCGCAAGAAGTGCTTCATTTGTCCATACCGAGCAACCGGAGGTCCCCGGCTTCACGACGAGTGAGGAGACATGGCCGTGCATCAACTCTCCGGCAAATCCCGGAACCAGTTCGTATCCCCCCGTTCCGTTCACGAGGCCCTCGCGAACGACGGATGCCGGAACCTCTTCGCACCGCGCGCCGCCGGGTTTCTGCCTGAAAACAGGAATCACGAGGTATTGCAGTTCAATCACGCTGCGTGCCCCGAACGCCCGTCTGGTGAATTGCAGAGCCCGTGCATTCTGCCCGGCGACATAGGAATAGATGCATTCCGCCGGCGACAGTTCATCAATGACCGCCTGGGCAAGTTTCCGTGCCGTCCCATAGCGTCTCCAATCCGGGTGGACACGGAGATCGTAACCGTACAGTGCGCGGACCATCCTCCCGTGGAGCATCACCTGTTTGAGTGCTCCGGCGGCAATGCCGACCAGCCTTTCTCCCTCTTTCGCGCAGAGGATGACTGAGTGTTCGTACACGGTAGAGCGGGCGTGAAATGTCGGTCTCCGGAAACGGAGCATCAATGCATCTCCCTGCGGACAGGTTTTTTCGAGAGCGAGAGCTTCCTCGTTGTCTTCCAGCGTATATGGAACAATTCTCAACTGCATTGCTCTCCTCCGGCGAGGCTGCCGGCGATAAAAGTGTAGAATGTTGAATCATCACTCGCCTCCAGAGCGTCCTCCAGAAGGTGGTCACGCCGCACCCTGCCAGCGACACTATCAGGAAGCGATCTCTTCACAAGGAATTGACGCTCGCAGATTCGTGCACCGCGGCCTCCTGTGGCGGCGATACAACTCCAGACATCCCGGTATTGTTCAGGACTGGTATAGGAACTCACATCGGAGAGGGAGAAGGCGTTGACTGTTCCCACGGTCTGCGACCGGAGAAATTCGTCAACCTTCGCCGTCACAACGGTGATTCGTCCCAGCCTCTCCCGAAGAATCTGATGCTGATCACGCCGCAGGTGGAGAGGAAGGGCTTCATCCGGGAAATACCTTCCCCGGAAGAGGAGTGTCATAAATGGGCTTTCACGCAGCAGTCTCGTCCTGAATGAAACACCAAATCGTTCCAGAAGATACTCATGAACAAGGAAATTCTTGGGGACGTACGTGAAGAATCCGGGATCACCGAACGCATACTTCCACACCACGTTCGGAGAAATGCTCCGGATGAATCCCCGCCAGAAAGGCCCATCCCAATGATTCTGGAACAGTGCGTACTGGCGTTCGACGTCAGGGGCGCTGAACACCTCATTCAGGAGGCTGCCCCGGACGACCTGCAGGAACGCGGCGAGCCGAGAGAAATACCGTTCCCATCGTCCCTGGTACAATATACCCTGTGCGATAAAGAGGAGCTTCCCGTCCCAGTACGCTTTTGCTGCAGTGCTCAGGTGCGGGCGGAGTTGCGTATAGGTTGCGATGCGGCACTGATCCTCTTCCACTCCCAGAAATCCCAGAAGATCATCGTACGTCAGGTTCCTGATACCCGCAAGCTTCAACTCCATCAGGAAGCTCTGGCAGGGATTCATGTCGACGGAGTAGATCCGTCGGGGCCCGGCCGTCAGGAGGTCAAGCGTCCGGCTTCCACTGCCCGTGATGCAGACAACGGTGTCCTTCTCCGTCAGCTCGAGTGCTTGCAATTCGGACCGTCGTCCTCATTCGAGGCTGAATAGTTGAGCGAATGTGCAAAGTCGATCATGGCTTACTCCTGCAGACGGCCATCCTCCATTCGTATCACACGATGGGCAAAGCGTTCGATCCTCGGATCATGACTGACGATCACGACGGTCTTGCCGGAGGCACGGGCAGACTCCGTGAGCAGCTGGATCACCTCTTGCCCTCCGCGCGAATCGAGATTACCCGTTGGCTCATCTGCCAGGATGAGCTGCGGATCATTGGCGAGCGCGCGGGCTATCGCCACGCGCTGCTTCTCACCTCCGCTGAGCCGCGACGGCCCTAACGACTCTTTCTTGGTAACCCCCAATTGCGCGAGAAGCTCCCGCGCCCTGCACCGTGTCTGAACCGGACCAACCCCGTTTAAACGCAGAGGAAGCTCGACATTTTCCAGGACAGTCAGTCCATCCAGAAGACGGAACGCCTGGAAGACAAACCCGAGACTCTGCCGGCGAAACGCTTCGAGATCCGCCTGAAGCACCTGCTCTACTCTGCGGCCCAGAATGAACAGGGATCCGGAGGAGGGCTGCAGCAAGCATCCGAACATGGACAGGAGCGTCGTCTTGCCGCTTCCATTGGGTCCGCCGATAGCAGGATTTCCCCGGCATGGACCGTAGGTTGACTTCTGCAACCGCGGTAAACAGTTCTTTCCCATTTCCGTCATAGAACTTGCACAGGTGCTCCGCCACGATGACCGGATTGTGGATGATGACCTGACACCTCCTCCGGATCGATTGTTGCGAGTTTGCGGATCGGGGAACCGCACCGGCAAGGGCCATCGTGATGCAGGCCACGAAAACCCATATGATCCACACGAGCCGGAGGTCCAGAGACCCCTCAGGCACAGGACGGTCAGAATCGGGGAGAGGCCGGCACTCAAGAGCAGCCCATCGTCGAGCCGGATCCAGCGGCAATCAGAGCCTGCACAAATACCACCCCGAAGAGGGTCCTGCGGCTGGCCCGAGCGCCTTGAGCAGAGCATAGTCCTCCCTGGGTCGACAACAGATCCG
>CAVPCZ010000017.1:0-31732 GCA_963702445.1 Ignavibacteriota bacterium | reverse complement strand
CGCCGTTCAGCACGCTGAATCGTACGGGCCTCCCTTCGCGCGAGCGTTCGGAGGCCCTTGCCGTTGTCCTGTATGCACACTTCCTGCCCGGTGTGCCGGTATCCTGTGGTGAACATCACCGCGCTGTGTACCCGCCTGCCAATGGAGCGAACATGAGAATCATGATCTGCGCTACCCTCCTCCTTCTTCCCGTGCTCTGTCCCCTGCACATGCAGGCGGGAGAACCAACCATGAAGGTCTTCTTCGATCAGCAGAATGCCCCGCACTTCCGGCGGCTGTTTGCCACACACCCCCTGTTTGCCGGCCTCAGGAAACAGATGGACACGACGGACAGGGCCAGGGAACGGTCGTTCCTCCGGTCGGAAGTGCGGCTCAACGATCACCTGTACGATATTTCCCGCGTGGGGAATCTCGCACAGCAAATGGCTCTGCTGTACCTCTATACCGGCGACAGGGATGCGGCTGCGCTCGCACAGGAATGCGTGGAAACCCTGATGCGGTTTCCGAAATGGGACTACTTTCTCGAAGGAGGAACCGAGAGCGTGGGGCTGCAGCGCGCACCCAACTCGGCACTGGCGGTTTCGCTCGTGATCGAAGTGCTGGGCGATCTTCTTCCTCCCGCCAGGCGGGACGCCTGGCTGGCCACCATGGCCGAGAGAGGCACCGAGCCCTGTTTCCGCGCCGTGTACGGTATGCGGTATCCCGACAGGGTGAAGGGGTGGACCATGGACACCACGAGCACGTATTTACTCCATCGGCCGCTGGACCGGGGCATCAGCCTTGCACGATGGCCCATTATCCTCAACACCATTAACCTGAAGGCCATCCCCGCATCGGCTCTCGCCCTGTCCGCACTCACCTACCGCAAATACCTCGGAGAGACGGAAAACACCCGCCGGTGGCTTGAACAGGCCGCCTACAGTGTCGGAACATTCCGCGATATCTACGCGCGCGACGGTTCATACGACGAAGGGGTATCCTACGCACACTACACCACGCTCCATCTGATACAGGCGGTCCAGGCGCTGCAACAGTGCGGGGTGGCGGATCTGACCGATATGCTCAACTGGAATGGATACCAGACCTATCTTCTGGAGATGAGTCTTGCCACGCGCGATGATCCCACGGCGAGTGTCAATTTCAGCGATGCCGGTCCGGGAGGACACGCATCTGTCTCGTTCTGGATCGCCCGCCACACACGCGATGGTCAGGCGCAATGGTTCGGCCAGAACCTCGCGGTCACGCGGGATGTGTGGTCCGTCCTGTACTACGATTCGACGGTGAGCGCTGAAGGCCCGCCCGGGGAGGCGCACCTCTGGCGGTCGGATCTGGACTGGATCGTGGGGAGAACGGGATACGGCGCGGAAGATCTCGTCGTGGCCATGCGGAGCGGGGGGCCGTTCAACCATGAACATGCCGACAGGAATTCGATCATCCTGAAGTGTTTCGGCGAACGGCTTGTGGTGGATCCCATGCGGCCGCCGTATAGTTTCAAAGACCCCGCGTGGAAAATGCGGTTGACCGCCGGGCACAGTGCCGTGCTCATCGACGGGCAGGGACATCAGTATGTTGACGGCCACGAGGGAACGAACTCCTCCCGGGCGCAGGCCAGCATCATACGCCGGGGAGAGCGGAAGACCTTCATGTTCTGGACGAGTGATGCCACCCCGGCATACCGGCTGGTGTTGCCCGATGTCGTATCCGTCACGCGGACGGTCGTCATGATCAAAAGTCCCCCGGCGGCAGTGGTGATCGACAAGGTTGTCAAGAAAGCCACCGCCTCCCGGATACAGGCCAGGTTCTATGCGTATAACAGTGACGATAAAGGGAGCGTGAGGGCGAATGACGCGGGGTTCACGGTGATACGTCCCGGTGCCCGCCTCGGCGGATGGAGTGCGGCTGAAGCCGGAGTGGAATACACGACGGCCGAGCCGGACATCCCGCGTGATCAGGCGCGGAAGCACCCGTACGCCGACGCGAGCACAACCCGGCCGGAAAAGGAAATCTGTCTTGTGACGGTACTGCTTCCGACGGCGGGAGATGGTCCGGGCGGAAAGGTGGAGATGAAACGTGATGCGGATGTGTACACGGCGACGATTATGGCCGGCAATGCATCCACGCGCATCCGGGTGATGGACACGGGCACGGTGCCCGAATTCGAAGTGCTGGAAGGAAAATAGTCGCCGCAGCCTCAAGTTAGGCAAAAAGGGAAGGAGGAAAGGTGATCAAGAAATACCAGGCGAAAGTAACGCGGCATGTGCATGAAATACACTCTCCTTCTCCTTGGGATGATGCCGGCATGCCTGTTTGGGCAGTCACCCGGCATTCCCCGGGACACCTCGTTTACCGTTGCCAGTGCCGCGGTGAAGGTGCTTGCCCGGTACCCGCATGCGGCCATTGTGTTCCCCTCCCTGCCTCCCGGGGTGACCGAACGGAAGAATCTCGTCTATGCGTCGATCGGCGGACGCAACCTCCATCTGGATGCGTATCTGCCGGACATGCCGGCACGACGGCCTTACGCGGGTGTGATACTGATTCATGGCGGGGGATGGCGTTCCGGCGATCGCTCCCAGGCGGTGCCGATGGCGCAACGGCTCGCAGCTGAGGGCTATGTCGCAATTGCGGTAGAGTACCGGCTCTCCCCCGAGGCCCGCTACCCGGCCGCCCTGCACGATCTGAAATCCGCCGTGCGCTGGATGCGTGCGCATGCCCCCGAACTGACCCTGGACACATCAAGAATCGCCGCGCTGGGATGCTCGGCCGGAGGCCATCTTGCGGCCCTGCTGGGGACAACCAACGGCGACCCGCGTTTCGAAGGAAACATGGGAACCCCCGGGCACTCCGGCACCATACAGGCGATCGTGGATATCGACGGGGTTCTGGATTTCACGCATCCTGCGGAAAGCGGAAAAGACACGGGCTCGGCACAACCCTCAGCGGGCGCCTCCTGGTTCGGTGCGACCTACCGGGAACGCCCCGATCTCTGGCGTGAGGCATCACCGCTTCAACATGCGGGCAGGCAAACCCCGCCGGTTCTTTTTCTCAACAGCTCGCTGGAACGTTTTCATGCGGGAAGGGACGAGATGATCGCGAAACTGCAGGCGTGTGGCGTCCCGTTTCAGGTGCACACGCTTCCGGACACGCCGCATCCGTTCTGGCTGTTCCATCCCTGGTTTGACAGCACCTGCGCCCATGTGATACGCTTCCTTGACACAATATTCCCATCCACCCGGCACTGACGGCCATTCACGCACCCCCGGTTCAGTAGATAAGGGTGTTTTCCCCGCTGACGGGCGGCAGGGTCTTTGCATCTTCCCGCCGTTTTTTCTACGTTGTGAACATGCGGAATACCTTTGTTTTCCTACTCCTCAGGGCACTGCAGACGCCGGTGTCCGCACAATCGGACAAGCCCTCAAGCGCCCTCCGCATCGCTCGGCTCAAATATGCGGGCGGCGGCGACTGGTACAACGACCCGTCTGCGGAAGTCAATTTGCTCCGGTATGTCAAACAGCATGCGGGCGTCGACACGGACCCCGTCTATACCGCCGTCGATGTCGGAAGCGAACAGCTCTTCTCGTACCCGGTGGTTTTTATGACCGGACACGGGAACATCGCTCTGCAGGACAAAGATGTCCGCGCCCTCCGCATCTATCTGGAACAGGGAGGATTTCTGTACGCGGACGATGACTACGGCATGGACAAAGCCTTCCGCCGTGAGATGAAAAAGGTCTTTCCGGAGAAGGAACTGGTGGAATTGCCGTTTACGCACGGGATCTACCGCACACCATTTCCCTTCCCCGGCGGTCCGCCAAAAACCCATGCGCACGATGACAAGCCGCCCCGCGGCTACGGGCTTTTCCACAACAACCGCCTTGTCGTCTTCTATACCGCCGAGAGCAATCCGAGTGATGGCTGGGCGGATCCCGAAGTGCACGGCGACCCGCCCGACAAGCGAGAAGAAGCGCTCCGGTTTGGAACGAACATCGTTGTCTGGGCCCTCACGCGGTGACAATCATGAACGATTCACCATTCCCCGGTCTCGAGGAAATCCTCCGCCGTCTTGCAGCGGTTCGCCGGCATGAAGCCGGGGTGAAGGCGTTGCGCGGGTTTCTCTCGGCAGGCGTTGTGCTGCTGACGGTGCTGTTGCTGATGCTCTGCGCGGAAACGCTCTTCCCCATGCCCCCTGTTGCACGAACCGTTCTGGTGCTGTTCTTCCTTGCCGGTGGCGGCGTGGCGCTCTTCGGGCTTGTTCTTCTCCCCCTCGCCCGGCGTGTGGGAGTACCCGGGGGAGAAACGGATGAGGGGACGGCCATGCGCGTCGGCAGGGCGTTTCCCCATATTCATGATCGCTTGCTGAATATTCTGCAACTCCTCCGGAAACGCGAACAGGCAGGCGGCTATTTCTCGCTCGAACTCATCGACGCCTCCGCGCGCGATCTCGCAACCGATATCGAACCGCTGGATTTCCCATCGATTATCCCGCATGATGACATGCGGAAGCGGGGAATCTTCTTCGCTGTTCTTGTGGTTTTGGTACCCCTCCTCATGTACGTATTCAGCGGGACGTTCGGCGGTGCGGCATACCGCCTGGTCCACTTTACACGGGATTTCACACTTCCTCCTGCCGTGACATTCGATGTGAGGCCGGGAAACGTCGATATCGTGAAAGGACAGGATGTCGAGATCATCGTGAACGTGCGGGGGGTGCCCCCGGCTCCGCCGGTGCTTCTGACGACGCCTGACGGGCAGGTGGTTACCGAGGAGCATTCGCTTGGTGCCGGACAGAACGGAGAGTTCAGATCAACCCTTACCGGTGTGCGCCTGTCCACGCAGTATACCGTGCGGTCGGGCATATTCACAAGCGATGCATACCGTCTCCGGGTGATCGATCGGCCCGTCGTCAATGCCTTACGCCTGCAACTGATCTTTCCCCGGTATGCCGCACTTCCTTCGCGCGAACTGGATGAGAACGTGGGAGACGCAACGGCTCTGCGGGGAACGGAAATCCGCTTCCGTGTCGAGACCAGCAAGGATCTGGCAACGGCCCGGCTGGTCTTCGACGACAGCAGCCACATTCCGCTCCGGGTGGACGGACGGAACGCCACCGGACGCATCATCCTGACAGGGGAACGGTCGTACTGTGTTGAAGTCACGGATGAAACGGGCGTGAGGAACGGAGATCCGATCCGATACACACTGCGGGTGATCCCTGACGGGTTCCCCACGGTGATCATTGCGTCCCCCGGTGCCAATGTCAATGTCGCCGGCGACGAACATCTGGCAATGCTCTTCCGTCTGACCGATGATTACGGGATCTCGCGGTTGCGTCTCGGACACAAACTCATTCGCTCGCGCTACGAACAGGCGGCAACGGAATACACCTTCGTGGAAATCCCGCTTCCCGCGACTCCGGCCACGGAATTGCCCGTCCCGTTCACATGGGATCTGGGCACACTGCGCCTCACGCCGGAAGACGTGATCCAGTATCAGGCGGAAGTCTATGATAACGACAACATCTCCGGCCCCAAACAAGGGGTCAGCGAGGTGTACTTCCTGCGGCTTCCCTCGCTGGACGAAGTGTTTGCGGATGTGGACAAGGACCACGAGACCAGCCGTGAAACTCTCACGGAGGCCATGAGACAGGCGGAAGAAGCGCGCAAGGAACTGGAAGACCTCTCGCATGATCTGAAAAAGCCCCAGCAGCGCATGAGCTGGGATGAACAGAAGAAGGCGGAAGAGCTCGTACGCAAATACGACGAGATCCGGAAAAACATGGAAGAGGTACAGCGGACCGTCGACAAGATGATGGAGTCGATGCAGAACAACAAGATGCTCTCCCAGGAGACCATGCAGAAATACGAAGAACTGCAGCAGCTTATGGAGCAGATGCACACCCCGGAGTTCGCGGAAGCAATGAAGAAGCTCCAGGAAGCCATGCAGCAAATGAACCCCGAAGCGATGAAGCAGGCGCTGCAGCAGTTCTCGTTTTCAGAAGAGCAATTCCGCAAGAGCATCGAGCGGACGTTGAACCTCCTCAAGAGAGTGCAGATCGAGCAGAAGCTGGATGAGATGGTGAAGCGGGCTGAAGAAATGAAAAACGCTCAGGAAGAACTCCGGCAGCGGGTCGAGAAACAGCGGCCGGAGGACCAGCGTTCGGCCGACCAGGCGTCCCGGGAGCAGAAGGATCTCAGCGAACAGATGAAGGCCCTGGAAAAGGAATTGCGGGACCTTCAGAAGAAGATGAACGAATTCCCCGCGGAGATGCCGGTGAAGGAGATGGAGCAAGCGCTTGAAGAAATGAACAATGCGGCGTTGGACCGGCAGATGGAAAAGATCGCGGAACAACTTCGCGAGCGGATGACAGATCAGGCTCTCTCGGGTCAGCGCCGGGCGATGGAGTCCATGAGCAGGATGCAACAGAATCTCCGGCAGATGAAGCAATCCATGATGCAGAACCAGCAGCGTCAGGTGGTGCAGGCCATGCGCCGTGCGGCCGAGGACATGCTGGAGCTTTCGAAACGCCAGGAAGACCTGAAAAATGAATCCCGTGGCCTGGATCCGTCGTCGCAGCGCTTCCGCGAGAATGCGCAGGAACAGATGCAGGTGCTGCGCGATCTGGGAAACGTGACCAACGGACTTTCGGCGCTCTCACAAAAGACCTTCGGGGTAACCCCGGAGATGGGCAAGTCGATCGGGGAGGCGATGCGCAAGATGAATGATGCCCTGCAGTCGCTGGAGCAGCGGAACGGCAATCAGGCATCGCAACAGCAGGGCGGAGCCATGGGGGCGCTGAACCAGGCGGCACAGCAGCTGCAGGAGGCTGCCCAGGGGATGATGCAGCCGGGCGGACAGGGGGGGATGGGCATGGCCGGGTTCATGCAACGTCTGCAGCAACTCGGCGGAATGCAGCAGGGGATCAATGAGGGTACCAGAGGACTGACGCAGCAGCAGGCCGCCGAGCTCTCGCGCCTCGCGGGGGAACAGGGTATGGTGCGCAAATCGCTCGAACAGCTTGCACGCGAAGCATCGAATGCCGGTCAGTTGAGCAAACTGCTGGGTGATCTCAACCGCGTCGCCCAGGATATGCGGGAAGTGCAGAGTGATCTCGCACAGGGGCAGGTAAATCCCGAGACCCTGCACAAACAGGAGCGCATCCTGTCCAGGATGCTCGACGCACAACGGTCCCTGCGCGAACGGGACTTCGAAAAACGCCGCAAAGCGGACACCGGGCGGAACCTCACGCGGCGGGGACCGGCGGATCTTGGACCGGCCGCCCTCCAGAACCGCACGCGATTGCAGCAGGACCTGCTGAAAGCCCTGGAAGAGGGATATGCGAAGGACTATGAAGAGCTCATAAGAAAATATTTCGAGGCGCTGGAACAATGACGCCGGCCGCCATTGCGCAAGAACTGTACAACGGCTACGGCACTTTCCGTCTGGATCATCTTACACCGGCCTCGTGCGTTCACTCAGTACTGATGAACGAACTGGAGGCCCTGGGTCGTGCAAGTGGCGGAGGATTCTCCCCGAGCCGCATCGGTGAGTCCATTGAAGGCCGCAGCATCAATCTGATTCTCGCCGGGACCGGCCCGCGCCGCGTTCTTCTCTGGTCGCAAATGCACGGCGACGAGCCGACCGCCACCCTGGCACTTCTCGATATGCTGCATCTGTTTGCCATGCGGGACCGCCCGTCGTGGGTGGATACGCTGCTGCAGGAATTGACGCTGTGCATGATTCCCATGGTCAATCCTGACGGCGCCGAACGCCGGGAACGACGCAACGCGGGGGGAATTGACATCAACCGTGACGCGCGGATGGCGGTGACACCGGAAGCGCGCACCCTCCTCCGGGCGCACCGGGATCTGCAGCCGGAGTTCGGGTTCAATCTGCACGACCAGGACCTCAACTCCGCAGGGAACGCACCGGCTGTTGCGGCCCTCGCTCTGCTTGCTCCGCCCGCCGACTCCGAACGAACAATCACCCGCGCACGGCTGAAGGCAATGCGGATCGGAGCACTCATCAGCCGTGTTCTCGATCCGTTTGCATGCGGACATATCGCGAGATATGATGACACCTTCGAACCGCGCGCGTTCGGTGATCTGTTTCAGGGAGCGGGAACCGGTACGCTGTTGATTGAATCCGGCGACTGGCCGGGCGATCCCGAGAAAGTCTTCATCCGGAAACTGAACACCATTGCCATCCTCACCGCTCTTCATTCCATCGCCCGCTCTTCGTATGAAGACGAGGACGTCGAGCGCTATCTCCACCTCCCGCCGAACGGAAAACAGGTGTTTGATGTCCTGATCCGGGGTCTTCTCCTCCAACACCCGGGCGGCTGGACATCCGGGGCCGATCTTGGCCTGCTCCGGCAGCGTGGAACAAGCCTTCTCACCGTGAAGGATGTGGGGGATCTGCATTTCCACGGCGGACTGGAAATCACCGAGGTGAACCACCGATCCTTGCCCCCGGCATTGGCCCGCATCGGCACGACTATCGAAGAATCCGCCCTTTTTGACCTTTTGCAGATCCATCGCTGAGCAGTTCCCTGTTTCCTCCTTGACACTTCCAAAGTATTGTTGTACAATCTTGTTAACAGGGGAAGTCCCCTGTGCTGTTGAGCCACCACCCATGCCGCCAACCACGAAAACCCAAAAACAGCGGGAATTTGAAGTCGAGGCCCTCCCTCATGCGGACCTTCTGTACAATTATGCCCTCCGGATGACCAATAATGCGGCCGATGCCGACGATCTTGTTCAGGAAACCTTCCTGAAAGGGTTCCGTTTCTGGGAAAAATATGAAAAGGGAACCAATATCCGGGCATGGCTGTTCCGTATAATGAAAAACTCATATATCAACCGCTACCGGAGAGAGTCCAAGGAACCGGACACGGTGGACTATGAGGATGTGCAGAATTTCTACGACACCATCCGTGATCAGGGGTCGGACTCCTCGGATCTGCAGGTGTCGGCCTTCGGCAATCTGCTGGAAGATGACGTTGCCACGGCGATTGCGGAACTGCCGGAAGATTTCCGGACTGTGGTCATTCTTTGCGACATCGAGGGGCTGACGTACGAGGAGATCGCCGAGTTTCTGGATTGTCCGCTCGGCACGGTCCGTTCGCGGCTCCACCGGGGGCGCAGCCTTCTACGCGGGAGACTGACCAAGTACGCAAAGGAAAAAGGCTACGCGGTAGGGGAGTGATGCATCGAAGGAACAACGGTTGCGTGGAACGACGGGCGGGAGCGAATGTTGTGAATTGCCAGGAATTTGATCAGCAGATTACACCTGCCGTCGATCACTGCCTCGACAGCAGTTCAGAATCATCCTTCAACGAACACGCCTACTGCTGTTCCCACTGCCGCCGCGCCTACGAAGCCGAACGTGTCACGAAAGAACTGATCCATGTGTATGTGAAAATGGTAAAAACCCCCGACTTTGTCTCCAGAGCCATCAGCGAACACCTGATGCGGGAAGCCGAAGATCCCCCGGCGGGAAACGTCCCGCGACGCCTCTCCAACTGAATTCCGCCTGTCTCCCGATTCCATTGGTCCTGCCGCCGTTTTCTTGACAAACGGCGATTATCTTGGTACCTTATGATGTTTCACCCACCAAGGTTGATCATCCATGGCTTCTGAAAAATCAACGGGCCCGACGAAAGCCTTCGGGAATGGCGATACCATCCCCGAACGGCTTCCGGTGTTGCCCCTGCGCGATGTGGTCATCTATCCCTACATGATCTTTCCCGTGCTTGTCGGCCGGGAATCGTCCCTGCGTGCGGTGAACGACGCCCTTGAACGGGAGAAATTCCTCTTTCTTGTCGCCCAGAAAAGCTCCATCACCGAAGAACCCGGGGTGGAAGACATTTTTCACGACGGTACGGTGGCCAAGATCATTCAGATTCTGAAGCTTCCCAACGGTTTGATGAAGATTCTGGTGGATGGCGTCATGCAGGCCCGTATCGGACATTTTGTGCCGAATCCCCGGTGCCTCGAAGCGGAACTGGAAATGAACACGGCGCCGGTGACCATGGACTCGGAACTTGATGCACTTCTCCGGCACACCTCCAGCCTCTTCGCGGAATATGTCCACCTGAACCGGAACGTGCCGAGCGAAGTGCTTGTCGCATTCGAAAACACACGCGAACCCCTCCGGCGCATGTACTATATCGCCGCAAACATTCTCCAGAGCGTGGAAGTCAAGCAGCGAATCCTCCAGCTGACCGGTATCCGGGAACAGCTGCACGAGCTGATCCGCATTCTGAACTCCGAAAATGATGTCCTGAAAATCGAAAAAGAAATTGATACCAAGGTTCACGACAACATCGCGCGCTCACAACGGAAGTTCTTCATCCAGGAACAAATCCGCATTCTTCAGGATGAGCTCGGTGACGAGGAAACCTCCCCCGAGCTGATAAAGCTGAAGGAGGATATCAAGAAAGCACGGATGCCGAAGGAACCGGAAGAGAAAGCGCTGGAAGAATTTGCCAAACTCAAGAAGACCCCCTCGCTCTCACCCGAATCCACGGTCATACGCGGTTATCTGGACTGGATGGTGAGTGTCCCGTGGCACAAGCGGACGAAGGACCATCTTGACGTCGCACATGTAAAAACGATTCTGGATGAGGATCATTTCGGACTGGAGAAGCCGAAAGAGAGGATCCTGGAACATATCGCCGTGTTGAATCTCGTCCGGGAGATGAAAGGGCAGATTCTCTGCTTTGTCGGACCGCCGGGCGTGGGAAAAACATCGCTGGCGAAATCCATAGCCCGTGCGCTGGGACGCACGCTCGTGCGCATCTCGCTCGGCGGCATGCGTGACGAGGCGGAAATCCGCGGCCATCGCCGCACCTATATCGGTTCGATGCCCGGCAAGATTATCCAATCCATGCGCCGCGCCGGCGTCATCAATCCGCTGATGCTGCTTGACGAAGTTGACAAGATGAGCATGGATTTCCGCGGCGATCCCTCATCGGCATTGCTGGAAGTGCTGGATCCGGAACAGAACAACACCTTCAATGATCATTATCTGGATATCGACTACGATCTTTCGAACGTCATGTTTATTACGACGGCAAATGTGCGCTACAACATCCCGCTGCCGCTGCAGGACCGGATGGAGATTATCGAACTCCCCGGATATATGCAACACGACAAAGTCGAGATCGCGCGCCGGCATATCCTTCCGAAACAGCTGAAAGAGCACGGATTGCACGACCGGCATGTGGATATCAGTGACGCGTCCTTGACCAGGATTATCACCGAATACACACGTGAAGCAGGTGTAAGAAATCTGGAGCGCGAGATCGCTTCGGTCTGCCGGAAGGTGGCAAAAGACATCGTGTCCGCCAAACAGGGCAAGACGAAACGCCGGCGCACGGCATTTGTCGTTCAGCCGGAGCAGATCGAGAAATATCTTGGTGTTCCACGCTACCGCAATCGCACCCGCACGGAAGAACTGCGCGTGGGATCGGTGACCGGTCTGGCCTGGACCAGCGTCGGCGGAGATATTCTGCATGTGGATGTGTCGGTCATGGCCGGGCAGGAAAAGCTCACGCTGACCGGACAGCTCGGTGAGGTGATGAAGGAATCGGCACAGGCGGCGTTGAGCTATCTCCGCTCCCATGCCCGCACGCTGGACCTTCCTCCCTCCTTCTTCCACAAGAAAGAAATCCACATCCACCTCCCCGAGGGAGCCATCCCCAAAGACGGTCCGTCGGCCGGCATCACCATGGCCATGGCAATGTACTCCGCGCTGAGCGGCAAACCGGCCCGGGGAGATGTCGCGATGACCGGTGAGATCACCTTGCGCGGTGAAGTGCTGAGTATCGGCGGCCTGACGGAAAAACTCCTGGCGGCACAGCGAAGCGGCATGAGCACCGTCCTGATCCCCAAAGAAAATGTGAAGGATCTCGAGGAGATTCCCGCCAAAGTGAAGGAAGGCATTCGGCTCATCCCGATCAGCCGTATCGAAGAAGCACTGCCGCATGTGTTCTCCAGGCGGGTGCGCAAGCGGTGAGACGATTCAGAAAACCATGAGCGACTATATCGTTACCGCCAGAAAATGGCGGCCCATGAAGTTTGAAGATGTGATCGGACAACGGCACGTCACCGTGACCCTGCGCAACGCCCTGAAAAGCGAACGCCTGGCACACGCCTATCTCTTCAGCGGGCCCCGCGGCGTCGGAAAGACCACGACCGCGCGCCTGCTTGCCAAAGTGGTGAACTGCCTCGATCCGCGCGATCAGAATCCGGACAATACCTGCTCCCAGTGTACGGAGATCAATGAAGGGCGGAGTTTCGACGTGCAGGAAATCGACGGCGCCTCCAATCGCGGCGTGGATGAAATCCGGAATCTCCGTGAAGCGGTCCGGTATGCGCCCGCCAAAGGGCGCTACAAAATCTACATCATCGATGAAGTGCATATGCTCACCAAGGAGGCCTTTAATGCCCTCCTGAAAACCCTCGAAGAGCCGCCGCCGCATGTTCTCTTCATCTTTGCCACCACCGAACTGCACAAGGTTCCCGCCACAATCCTCTCCCGGTGCCAGCGATTCGATTTCCGCCGGATTGCCGTTCAGGAGATCTCGGACAATCTCAAAGCCATCGCCGCAGAAGAAGGATTGCAGGTCGATCAGGAATCGCTGCTGCTGATCGCCCGTCGCGGCGACGGTTCTCTTCGTGACGCGCAGAGTCTGTTTGACCAGGTGATCGCATTGTGCGGCCGGGTCGTCACCCACGAAGACATCCTCTCCGCACTCAACATCGTCGATCAGGAGGTCTACTTCCGCGTCACGGAGCTGATGGAAAAGCAGGACTCCGGCGGCGCACTGGCCCTGGTGCAGTACCTGATGAGCCACGGATATGACCTGCGGGAATTCCTGGGCGGATTGCTCGAGCACTTCCGCAACCTGATGGTGGTAAAAATCACCGGGTCCACGGACCTCATCGAAGCCTCCGATGTCTACCGGTCCCGCTGTCTGGCGTCGGCGGAACAGTTTTCCGTCCCGGACCTTCTGCGCATGCAACGATTCGTAACGGGGACCGAACGCGGGGTGCGGGATGCGGCACAGCCGCGGTTCCGCCTCGAAGCGGACATGGTGCAGATGGTCACTATGCCCCGTGCCGTGGAGCTGAGTGGCCTCATTGCGGGTCTTGAAGAGCTAAAAAAAAAGTCCCTCGGTGAAATAGACACCGCACCCCCCTCACCCCGACCGGCTAAACCGGTTCTCCCGTCCGCACCGCCGCCCGCAACCACGGTGGCACCTCCGGCAATCAGAGTGCCGCCGCCGGTAACCCTCTCCCCGCCACCCCGCGAAGAGAGAGTACCGCCGCGGACAGACGTCTCTTCCGCGCCGCGGCAACAGCCGCCACCCGGTCCGGCGATTAGTGAACATGAGGTCCGGTCGCGATGGACGGAATACGTTGCCGAAGTCACCCGCGACAAGATCTCCGTGGGAGCCGTCCTGGGTGCAACGACGTTGCTGGAAACAACGAACGGCATCGTCCGCATCGGATGCGCGGACGAATTCCAGGTTGCTTCGTTGCTGCGCAACCGCGAAATCCTCGCCGGACTGTTTGAACGGGTCTTTCACGTCCGGGTCCGTATAGCACCCGAGATCGCAGGAACCGGACAGAACCCCGACGCCGGCACGGCTCCCGCACCGCGTGAAGAAGAACACCCCATTCTTACATTGATCAAGAAAGAATTCGGCGCGGAGCCGGTGTAGCACGCACCTTTTTTTCATCCCCCCCCTCGCAAAATCCCCCTCCTGCCTGTAGTACTGGATGAATATCATCGGGCACAATCGTTCACCCATGCTCCGTCTCTCTTCCGGCAATACTCGGCCCCCTTTTTCTGGCGTCGCCGTCTGGATCCTGGCCCCAGCGGCGGTCCACAACCCTGGCCCGCAGCCGTCCCGGACGGGGAGAGAACTCCTCTTCCCTGTCCGGCCGGCTGTGGCACGCCGGGGTGCCCCGGAACCCCGCCATGCGAACAGGGACCGACCCCTGGCGGTCAGCCATCCTGCAGGCGGACGGGCGTATGCCGCGCGGATCGGGAACCGGCACGAGGGGCCGGCACCGCACATTCACGAGCATCGGTGGCGCTCCGGTCCCGGTACACGGTTGGAGGAAAGACGATGACTCTGCTGACACGCATCTCCGCCTATGCGGTTGCGTTCCTGCTGATCGCCACCGGTATCGACAAACTCATGCACTGGTTCCAGTTTGTACGGGTGCTTCAGGAGTATCCCGTGGTGCCCGCATCGATCCCCGGTTCGGCGGGAGGTGTTGTGGTGACCGTCGAATTCCTTGTTGCCGCCTCCCTGTTGATGACCGGCACGCGCCGGACAGGGTTTCTTCTGGCCGGTGCGCTCTTCGTTCTGTTCAGCGCCGTGGTCCTGCATCTCCTGTTGTGGCGGGAGGGCGCATCGTGCGGATGCGCCTTTGCTCTCGGCGATGCGCGGGCAACGGTCCCGCATGTCATAGGCAATGTGTGCGGCGCCACCCTCTGTCTGCTGTTGTGGCGATCGGGCACAAACACACCGCCCCACCGGGCGGCCGGTCCCGCCGCGGCGGCGCGGCCGATCACCTCACCACCACCATTCGAGAGGATACCATGAACAGAAAAACGTCAGTGGTTGTGCTGCTGCTTCTGGTCATGACACTTGCGCTGACCGGAGCGATGATGCCGGAACAGACACAGGCGAAAGAAGCGGCACTCCCCGGCTGCAAATACGTCGGTTGCACCGGAGGTCCGGATCTCTGTTTCACCCTGAGTATCGTTGTCGGGGGAGTGACTCTTGAATTGAACTGTTATGGGAATTTCCGGACCCCGGCATAGACGGGGCACCCTGATTCCGCCCGCCCCGACCGGCGGAAGGGGGCGGGCGGGGTGGGCCAGGGCAAAACCCAAAATGCCGTGGGGCACAAAGTGCGTCGAACTGCACCGGCATCCTGAAGGAGCAATACACCGGTGGGTGCCGACGGGGAGCTGCGCACAGCAGGAGACGGGACCATGATGAAAAGACGACACCGGTTGATGCTGGTCTTCCTGGCGGTTGCTGCAGGGGGAGCGTTTCTCGGATATCTTCGCGATCCGGTGACGGGAGGGCCGGAGCAACTGCTTCTCCCCCGCGAAACCACAGGCGCCGGGAACGTGCAGGAAGAGTGGAGACCCCAGCCCGGACGGACCCGCATCTGGCGCGAACGAACGCTGCGGCGCGAACAGTCGCTCGGGATTGCACCCGGACCTGTCACTGTCACTCCCCGTTGAAGTCCGCGTGATGCCCGATGAAACGGTCTATGTGCTCGACTGGGGAGACAAGAGCGTCAAGAGATTTTCATCTGACGCCCGGCTGCTGACCACGTACGGCGGACTCACCGGACGGGGTCCCGGGGAGTTTGAAAATCCAACGGACTTCGATGTGGATGCGGATGGAAGTGTGTGGGTGTGTGACCCGGTCAACGGTCTGATCTCCGTCTTCCGGGCTGACGGGACGTTCGAGCGCACCGTTCGCCCCGAACAGCCGCCATACCGGCTTGCCTTGCTGGGAGACAGCGGCTATGTGGTGATATCTTCCCCTGCAGGTGGCAGACTGTTTACCCTGTACCGGCGAAACGGAGACCGCATACTGGCCTGCGGCACAGTCATGGAAAACCAGGCACAGCTCAGCATCGCACTCGACGGCCGCCTTGCGGGAAACAGATCGGGACGTTTTGCATACTGCGCATACCGTGCCGGCCTTCTGGGAATCTTCAATAGCACCTCCCGTCCGCCGCTGATTTTCGTTCATACGATCGAGTTCCCCGGTCTGCCGCGGGTCCTCTCCCGGCAGAATGCCTCAGCGCACTTTTTGCGCGTCGATCCCTCCGTTCCCGTCGTTTCCAGGAACGCCAGCCTCATCGGCGATGAAGTGCATGTCCTGTCCGGAACGGAGAGAATGCCTGGACGGAACGTCATGGATGTCTACGACGGGAATTCAGGGCGGTACCGCTTTTCGTATACCCTCCCCGGCAGTGCCGCAATTGCCCGCGTCCATGGCCGCAAAGTGTATACAATAGAAGACACAACGGTGACCGTCTGGACTATGTCCGCACCGCTCTAGACGTGCAAAACGGCTCCCGGGGTTCACCCGGGGCCCGTCTGCCTGCGCCGACACACCTGGGCACGCATCTGAAATACTTGACTCTTACGCGGGTTTTTGGGAAGTTAAGAAGGAGATCGTATAGACGGACAGACTGCGGGTACGCAATGAAAGTGGCGAAGGTTCTTGTGCTGTTGTGTGTTCCCCTCTGGGCGGCGGTTGCAGGGACTGGCGTGGCGAAGTACGCCGGGGAGTTCATTTCCCTCGGGGTTGGCGGGCGGGCCCTGGCGATGGGCGGAGCGTATGTCGCCCTGGCCAATGATGTGACCGCGGGGTACTGGAATCCTGCGGGGCTCTCGTCTATCTCCTACCCTCAAATCATCCTCATGCACGACGAGCAGTTCGGGAGCCTGGTCAACCACGACTATGGTGCCGTTGCTTTCCCCGTCGGTTCCCGTTCCAGCGTCGGGATCAGCCTCATCCGGCTCGGCGTTGATGATATTCCCGACACCCGCAATGCGGGAGTCGATATCAACGGTAACCTGACCTACGATCCCCTGCAATTCAGCCGGGTGGATCCCGATCGGGTGACGTACTTCAATGCCGCCGATTGGGCGCTCTACCTGACCTACGCGCACAAGCAATCCGACGACTTTTCCTATGGTGCCAACATCAAATTGATCCGGCGAGAACTGGGAGGCAACGGGGCCACCGGTGTGGGGTTCGATCTGGGGCTCTGGTACACACCCTTTGACAATGTGCTCCTCGGAGCCAACCTGCAGGATGTCACGACGACGTTTCTGGCCTGGGACACGGGCCGCAATGAGTTGATATCCCCCACCCTGAAAGTGGGAACCGCCTATCTGGTGGAAGCCTTTGGCGGGCGGTTCGCACCTGCCATAGATCTGGACCTCCGGTTTGAAAACCGCCGTTCCGCATCCACCTTCAACATGGGTCCGGTGAGCTTCGATGTGCATACCGGGATGGAGTTCCTCTTCAAGGACCTGGTCGCGTTGAGGGTTGGCTACAGCGACGTGAAACAACTTACGCTCGGGGCCGGGGTACACCTCCCGAAATTGAACATCGACTACTCCTTTGTGAAGTTCGACGGGCTCAATCAGCTGGGCAATACACACCGGATCTCGATGACCTTCACGCTTGAATCCGATCAGTTCCGGCGGGTTGCGGAATAGCCCTTCAGAAGGGGGCCTACTTCGAGGTCAGAACGAAGACGCCGTTCCAGTCGTCCGGCGGGGGCACAGCCTGATAGGCCTGAATGCGCTTGATGTGGAGTTGTGTGGTGTAGTCATCAGGCCGCAACTGCAGTGCTTCGGCAAACGCCGACAGCCCGTCCGTCCAGCGGCAGGTATGATACGCCGCTAATCCCACCGCGTATTTTTCCAGAAACCGTTCGGTGTCATCCGCCTGCGGATGGTCCCTTGCGCACAACAGCTCGAACACCGTCACCGGTTCATTGCGTCCCTTGACGGTGATCCGGTCCAGTTCACGCCCGATAATCCCCTCCTTCACCAGTTCATAGGTCCGCTGGCTCACCATAATGCCCGTACGGTATTCCCGGTTGGCGCCTTCAAGACGGGATGCAAGGTTGACGCTGTCCCCGATGACGGTGTAGGCGAACTTCCCGGCGGCCCCCATGTTGCCCACCACCATCTCACCCGTATTCAGTCCGATCCGGATGCGGATACGGGGCCTGCCGGCTTCGCTCCAGGTCTTGTTGAGATCCACAAGAGACTCCTGCATCTGGAGCGCGCTCAGACATGCCCGGAGGGCATGATCGTGCAGCGGAATCGGCGCCCCCCAGAAAGCCATGACCGCATCCCCCTCGTATTTGTCCAGCGTGCCGTCGTTCCTGAAGATAATCTCGGACATCACGCTCAGGTATTCGTTCAGAATCCTGACAAGTTCCTCGGGCGGGAGGTTTTCGGCGAATGCCGTGAATCCTTCAATGTCACTGAACAACACGGTCAGTTCCTCACGCTGCCCTCCGAGGACGAGCTTCTCCGGGTGGGCGACCAGCTCATCGACAAGCGACGGGTTGACGTATGTGCTGAACATGGATTTGATAAGCAGGCGTTCCTTTCGTTCGGCGACGAAGTGATATGTTGTGCTCATGACGTATCCCCCCGCAACCGCCATGGCGGCGCTCACCACCGGCAACACAATGTTGAATGTGGTAAAGAGGAACAACGCCGCGAGGCCGATCAACCCGATCTCGGCAAGGGCGAAGACCAGGCTGAAGAGTCCGACAAGCAGGTGGTGCCGGGTCTTCACCTCACGCAGCATGGAGGTCACGAAGAAGGTCAGGAGAACAAGGAAGCTGGTGACGGCAATCTCCACCGCTCGGGGCGCCATGTGCAGAAAATCATTGCGCAACACATTTTCGATCACATTGGCGTGCAGTTCCACACCGTACATCAGGTTGTCCCGCTTCCTCTGACCCCGGGCAATGGAGACGGGGAAGAGATCCTTGTACTCCGGTACCGTTACCCCGACAAGGACGATCTTCCCTGCAAAGGTGCCGTCAAACCTGTAGCCGTACGCCGGATCGCTGAAGGTGTTGATCTCCTGCCCGCTGTTCTGCTCCTCGATCGTCACCAGCGTCTCGTCATCGATGATGTCGTTGAAGCGAATGTGCGGGAAGGTGCCGTTGGGGCCGTAGAAGTTGATGAGCATGGATCCGGCGTCATACCGCGGAATGCGGCGCCCGGCATAAGCAAACTCTTCGCCGGACGCCGCGGGGACGGTGAACGGCGGCAGGCCGAAGTATTTGTTCAGGACGGCGAAAGCAAACGTGGGAATGCCGAATTCGCCGCCGCCGGCGGAGTCCACGACAAACATGGTGTTGTAGGAGCGGTACACGCCGTCCGCGTCGTTGCGGATATTCACCAACCCCATGGACAGGTTGTCGGGAAAGAAAATATTGCCGTAGTTTTCCTGTGCGGAGGTGGTGACATAGGAATCGCTGTCCGCTTCACGCTTGCCGGTCAGCACGGCGATGCCGGTCTCGCGGATGGCGTTGCGCAATGAATCGTCGTTCCGGGGGGAGCGGTCGTCGGCGCTGTTGAAGATCAAATCAATGCCTACGGCGACGGCGCCGGCGGCTTTGAGGTTACGCAGGAGATGTGCGTAGTAGGTGCGCGGCCAGGGAAATCGGTCGGGAAGCGACCGGAAGGAGTCTTCGGAGATCTCCACGATGACGACGTGCAGGGAATCGCGAACCGCAACTCCGGGTCCGCGGAATTGAAAACGGTAATCGAGCGTCGCCAGTTCAAGACGCTGGACAATCCCGAGACGGAAGACCTGTTCCTGGGTAAGGGCCACAATCAGCAGAGCCACACCCAGAGCGAGGGCGATGCGCGTGAGCCAGCTGTGCTGACCGGTGGTAAGCCGGGGTGTGAGCATCCGGAGATTCCCGGTCAGATGGTGAGCCGGTACCGCAGACTGACGATACTGTCGTCGGTCAGGGTTTCGTTGTGATAGTACGCAAGCTGCAGTATGAAGCTCATGTTCGGGCGGACGAACCACTCGCCGCTCACGTCCAGTGCCGTCCGCCGGTAATGACCCAGTGTCGGCGCAACGGTGGCCATGAGAGTAAACACGTCGCGGACAATGGCATAGTCTGCGTGAAACGAGAGAGCGGTGTAGTTCATCTCGCTGCTCTGCCCCCGGATCGTCCCGTCCGGAAGGGTGTTCAGGTTCAAGGCGATGCTCACCATCGTCCGCAAAGGAATACCATACTGAGACGTCAGTCCGGCTTCAACGACGAAGTTCTTCACATCGTACTCCCGGATGGTCTCATCGGAACGCTGCGACGCGGAGAGATTCAGCGTGGCGGTATGTTGCGCCCCTTTCCGGAAATCATACGATGACTGTACGTAGAATCTGTTGGTGCCGTCCTTGATGGATGTCAGGGAGTCGGGTCCCTTCACGGCCAGGCCGTTATCGTTGCCGAACCGGGCGAATCCCACCGTGACGGTGGGAAAATTGCGCCGGGGGAAATAGGTGGCCGCGACGTTCATGTTTGAAAAGACTGTTGTCGCCGGCTTGGTGCCGTTGAGGTTGTCCTGGAGGCGCTCGTACCCGAGCGTGAGAAACATCTGGTTGTCAATGAGCCGCGCACGGTCCACAATCTTGAACCCGCGAAGATCCGTCTGGAGAAACGACTGTCCGAACGATACATAGTCGCTTCCGCGGGAGAGGTAGGTAAGCGTGAAGTCGTTGTCGAAGTAATGAAGCCCGAGAGCCGCCTCGTATGCCAGGGTTGCAAGGGTCTCGACGTTCAGAGGGCGGAAATTGTCGTTGACGGTGATGTATTTCTGTAAACGGTCCCGGGCTTCCTTGATTCCCTGGGGATTCCCGAACACCGTGTCGATGTAGGCATCGGTGAAGTTCCCGGAGGAGATGTCGGAATTATAGGCGCTGAACGCCGCCTGGCCCGTAAGGTGGATACGGCTTCTGTCAAAGTGGGCCTGAAAATCACTTCCCAGAACGATGTTCTCCTTTGGCCTGATGCCGTACCGGATGGATCCGGGGTCATCACCGGAACTGAGCCAGGTAAATCCGATCTCCCAGGTCTCCCGGTCTCCTACGCTGGGCCGCACGGCGAACAGTGAGCGCGTGTACGTTCCGAATGAATACTTGCCCCAGGTTGCCGGGTTGACGGGGCCGAACGTGGCGGTGGAGTCCCTGCGGAACTCCACGGAAAAACTGTCTGCGGGAAATTGTGCGAGCAACGTGCCTTCGGTCGCCCGGTTGATCTCGCCGAGGGTCAGATCGAGACCCAGGACGCCGTAGCGGGCGACGGTTTGCAGACCGCGCACGCGTTTGCCGCTGAGCAGGAGATCCGGAAAGACGGGATAATGATCGCCGTAACCGGCCTTTATCCAGGGCGTCTCCACGCCGAAGAAGAAACGGTTCTGCGGTTGACGCTCCGCTTTCTCGTCGGAGGTGAGGAAGAGGTTCGATGTGAATGTCCAGATGTCCGTGGTCCCGCGGAATTGCATCCCGGCGCGGTTGTACCACAGACCCTCGTCGCTGATGGTTTCATGCCGGGATTCGGCCTGTACATTCACCTTCGCGTCGAACCCGCGTTTCGCCCGGGATTCGTCCGCGCCTTCGCCGGAGGAGCGACGTATCCAGAATGTCAGTTCGGCGGTGGAAGCAACGCGTCCCTCCCGGGTGAACAGCGCCACTTTGAGGGAGTGGCGGCCGGGGGCAAGGCGGATTCCGTGATTGGCGGGGACGAACACAATGAGATCCCCGCTGAAGACCGCCTGCGCGGTGATGTTCTGGTCGTCGAGCCTGATCTGCGTCGCCCGCAGAACGACGGTCGTGTCGGCGCGCAGGAGAGAAAGGGAAATGAGCACGTCGTCGGGATCCAGCGTAGCCCCCTGTTCGGGGCTGAGAAAGAGAACCTGGGCATCCTGCCTGTCCCGCACGGTCAGCCGGAGAGGCTGTGCGGGAGGAGACGTCAGCGGATCGCCTGACGCATTGGGGGGCGAGGATTCGCGTTTTCCCTTGCCGTCGACGAGAACGAAATAGTATTCAAGAAAAGGAGGGGTCAGACGGTCGGCCGGAAGCGTGTACTGCGCGGTCGAGCCCCGCAGGTCCATTTCCGCCCTCCGGTATTCCGTTGAGCCGAACGGTCTGTACAGGAGAGAGATGCCGGCGAGCGCGTGACCCTGCCGCAGTTCCACGGAAATCGTCGCGGGTGCTCCGGCGGGTGTTTCGGCGGGCGATGACGCGACAATGGTGGAGGAAAGCTGGGCGAACACCTCCCGGGCCGGCAGGAAGAGCAACCCTGCGGCGGCGATGCATACACGGAGTTTCATACGGGCCGGAGAACCAGTCGGTTAGTCTCGGTATTCTATTTTCAGCTGGTTCGTCTTTCCCTTGGGATCGCGGAGTTCGATTTCCAACTTCTTGCGTTGATCATCCTGTTGTGCCTCGAGTGCCGCGCGGCGTTCCCTTTCCGACGACCGCCGTGTCTGGATTGTTCCATCCCGGTTGGATATGCCGGTGAAGCCGGAAGAGACGTCCACCGATTTGTTGGAGATGCGGTTGGTGAAGAGGACGGATCCCTCCGTCACCGTCAGCGTATCGGATGCCGCTGCGGTGCCGAACATACCCGCAGTGCCACGGATCGATGCGACCGACGTCGGTGAGGTGAAACGGAATTCCTCCCCCGAACGCTGCTTCTGGACATTGAAACCGACAACGCCCATCTGCACTTCCACCGCTTTGTAAAATGCCCCGCCTGTTATCGTGCCGGTCACCGTCAGCTCGGAACGTTCGCGCAGCCGGACCAGGCTGTTGTCTTTGAACTTGATGATGGCGAGGGATTTCGGGCCTGTCCGGACCATGTCGCCCGAACTCAATGTCTGACCCCGCATCGCCGCCTCCCAGGTCTTCCCGCTTTCCTTGCGCAGCACTTCAAGGATGACCTTGCTCAGGAGACCGATGGGCGCGCCCCCGGCGTCGGGTGGAGCCGCAACCAGGACTTCCAGCGGCATGAACGAGCAGGCGCCAAGGCATACGCGTAACAGGAATGATCTCATGGTACACTCCACAGAGGAAGCGGACTATTCAATATCGACGTTGGTAACGGCTGCAGGATCACTGCGGAACCTGTCGATCAGTTTGACGAGTTCCGTGGTCGTGATCGTCGCCCCGTCCACGCGGAGCTTGCCGGTGGGGGAAAGAGCCTCGGATCGAATCCGGTCGAAGAGCGCCTTGTGCTTCGGGCCGAGCACGCGTTCAAGTTCATCCAGGAGACTCTGCATGGCCGCGTTGCCGCCTCCCGCAGAGACCGTGAACGACCGGTAGGGGCTCTTGAATGAACCGTCGGGGTTGCCCGAAACGCCCACGATGCCTTCGACAAACCAGACGTACGTCTTCCCCGGTTCGAGCGGGCGCACACCCGAGCTTGGATAGAGAAATGAACCGGTCGTCACCTCGGCTGTGGCATGCGGTACGCCGTCGGCCGCTTCCTGCGGGGAGGACTGGCCGGGCAGCTGTTCGAAGATGGAAATGCGCGAACGGGGGCCGTCGAAGTACCATTGAAAGAACGGGAACAAACCCACCGAACGGTCATGGTCCATCGGGAACACCAGCTCAAGACGCGAGGGATTGGAGAGGACAAATTGGAACGATGCCTTGAACGTCTGGTTGTAACGTTCCGTCGTCACTTTTATATGGAATGTGTATGTGCCGGAAGGCATGAATCCGGTGGGAAGCGCCAGCTCTTCAAACCTCCGCTTTGCCTCCGGAAACAGGGTGTAGGTGATTCCGTACACCGGGTTCTGCTTCAGGTCCAGATTGCTGATGGACCGCGATCCCTCGACTGGGAAGGTCTTGGTGGTCAGCTCTGAAGCAGGGCTGAAGGACTCGCCATTGGCCAGCAGCACGTCCAGCGTGATGGCCATGGTGACATTGACCGACGCCGGATTGCCCCCGCCGGCGTTGCGAACCCTCAGATCAATGGTAAAAAGCCACTTCGGGGTAGTCGCGTTGACAAAGTCCACGTCTTGCAGCGTGAGGACATTCGCAGGTGTGACGGATGTGCCGATGTCGATGATCGGTCCCTGCGCCAGCATAGGCATGGACGCATGAAGAAAGATGGCGATGAAGAGAAGGGATGCTCTCATGGGATCGCCCCGGTGGTAAGTGGAGAACAGCGAAGCAACAGGATAGTATAGCAAATTGCGGAGAGTGTTGCAAACGGGGGGGGAGACCGGAGGACGGCCGGACGGGCCGCCCTCCGGAGAAGCTGCTAGAAATGCCGTATGTCGTTGTAGAGGACAAAGACCATAAAGATCAACAGCAGCACGAAGCCCGCCTTCTGCAGCGCCAGCCGGATACCCGTGGGCACTTCCCGGCGGAAGATCGCCTCATAGACGAGGAAAGTCATGTGTCCTCCATCGAGTGCCGGAAAGGGGAGGAAATTCAGGATTGCCAGGCTCATGCTTAACAGCGCCATGAACCCCAGGTAGGTGAGCACACCGAGTTCCGCCGTTTGTGTGGCCATCTGTGCAATCCGGATCGGGCCGCCCACGGATTGCGCGAATGCCACCTTTCCGGTGACGATCTGCCACATCTGCTTGATGAACAGGATACTCACGTTGAATACGTCGCTCAACCCGCGGGGCAAAGCCTCGAAGAGGGAATAGTCCACCTTCCGCACCGGGCCGACATAGCGAAGCGCAAAGCCGATGCCGATCATGCCACCCCCGGTGGGCGTCGTTGTCCCCTTCAGCACTTCTGTACCCCGCCGCCATTCTATCATGACCGGCAAGCCCGCGTTTGCCTGCACCAGCTGTTTCACCTGCGCGTCGGATTGGAGTACTGTGCCGCCGACAGACAACAACACATCTCCCGGTTTCAGTCCCAGGGCATCTGCCGGCATGCCCGACTGTACGGTGTTGACCACGATTTCCGTGTGTGACGGCACAATCCCGAAGTTCGCCTCATTCGGTTCGGGAATCGCCGTGCGGGCGAAGGGGACATCGATCTCCTGCCCCGCCCGCAGCACGGTAAAGGTAATGTCGTTGCCGACGTTCTCGATATAGATCTGGTTGAGAATATCGTCCCAGTGCGTAACCTCCGCGCCGTTGATTTTCAGGATGCGATCGCCGCGCTGCAGCCCCCCCTGCGCTGCCGGACTGGCTTCAAGGATGGTCCCGATCTCCGTGGTTTCGCGGATGACGCGCCCCTGCACAAAATTGATACCCCAGAAGATCGCGACGGCAAGCAGGATATTCATCAGCACGCCGCCGGAGATCACCAGCATCCGCTGCCAGATCGGTTTTGCGCGGAATTCCCACGGCTGGGGCGGGCCGGCAAGGTGCTCGGTGTCGAAGCTCTCATCGATCATCCCCGCGATCTTGACATATCCCCCTATGGGAATCCACGAAACACAGTAATCGGTGTCGCCGAACTGCTTGCCGAAGGCGCGCGGCGGAAAGCCGATGGAAAAGCGGTCGACACGCATGCCGCAGAGTTTTGCGGTGATAAAATGCCCGAACTCATGCACGAACACGAGCACACCGAGAGTAATGACAAAATAGAGAACGGTTTCCAGAAGCTGCATAGTCAACCCGTCAGAATGAAACGGCTGTGATCTGCTGCTGCACGAACGCGCGCGCTTCGCGGTCCGCTTGAACAATATCATCCAGGCCCGGATGGGCGATGGACTGATGCACCGTCAGTGCTTCCTCGATGAGCGCCGGAATGGCGCTGAACGGAAGGCGGCCGCCAAGAAAATGCTCAACGGCAACTTCATTGGCGGCATTCAGCACCGCCGGAGCCGTACCGCCGGTCTCCAGCGCGCAAAACGCCAGGGCCAGACAGCGGAACTTCTCCATGTCCGGTTCAAGAAATGTCATCCGGCCCAGCGCCGCGAGATCCAGACGCGTGAATGCCGAAACGGGACGTTCGGGATAGGTAAGCGCGTACTGGATGGGCAGCTTCATGTCCGGCATCCCCAGCTGGGCTTTTACCGAGCCATCCACAAACTCGACCATGGAGTGGATGATGGACTGCGGATGAACGATGACCTCGATTCTTGAGGCCGGAAGCCCGAAGAGCCAGTGCGCTTCGATGACCTCCAGCCCCTTGTTCATCAACGTGGCGGAATCGATGCTGATCTTGTTGCCCATACGCCATGTCGGATGCCGCAACGCTTCTGCAGGGGTAATGTGCGGGAAGCGCTCTTTGTCCAGATGCAGGAAAGGTCCGCCGGAGGCGGTCAGAATCAGCCGCGCAACACTCCGGATATCCTCCCCCTGCAAACACTGCAAAATGGCACTGTGCTCGCTGTCCACCGGCATCAGCCGCACACCGCGCTCGGCAACGGTTCGCATCACCATCTCGCCCGCCACGACAAGCGTCTCCTTGTTGGCAAGCGCAATATCCTTCCCCGCTTCAATTGCGCGGAGCGTGGGCCGCAGCCCGGCGAAACCGACGAGCGAACTGATCACCAGATCCACATCCGGACGCGTTACGGCGTCCAGAAGTCCGTCCTCCCCCCGCAGCACTTCCGTACTCCCGTTCAGACGCGATCGCAGCTCATCGGCGTTTGTCCCTTCCCCGACCACAACCCCGCGGGGACGGAACTGCGACGCCTGCTCCGCGAGCAGTTCTACGTTACGGTGAGCGGTCAGATAGGTGACGCGGAATCGCCCGGGGTGCGCGGCAATGACCTCGAGACTGCTGCGCCCGATGGAGCCGGTGGACCCGAGGATCGCGATGTTCGTGATGCGTTTCACGGAAGTTTGCAATAGATCAAGGTAACCAAACGGTGCTTGTTTATCAAGCCGGGGGATGGTACATTTCTTGACAACACCATGCGATGGATCTCCTTCATATTGCTACTTGCGCTGTGTGCGCAGGACCTCCGTTCTCAAACACCTGACCTGCAGGCGAAGTTTCAACTTGCCCAGGGATTTGAACAGGCGGGTGAATGGGAGCGGGCCGCCGCCTTGTACAGGGAGCTTCTGACACGCGAGCCGTCGAATTACATCTATTTCGACGGTTTGCACCGGATGTACATGCAGCTGAAGAAGTACGATGAGGCTGTCAGGCTCATTCAAGACCTTCTCACACGCCTCCCGGCTGATTACACCCTGTACGGAATGCTCGGAACTGCACATTACCGTGCCGGGCGTGAGACACAGGCGCAGGAGGTGTGGGAACATGCCATCGCTCTGAATCCCGCAAACCAGCAGAGCTACAGGGTTATCGCTTCGGTCCTGATCGAGAACAGGCTCCTGGAACGTGCCGCAGGGATCTATCGGCGCGGCCGCATCGCCTGCAACGACCCATACCTTTTTACCATCGAGCTTTCCCAGTTGCTTGCCGCCTCCATGGACTATGCGGGCGCGACAGAAGAGTACATCCGCTGGCTGCAGCAGAATCCGGCGCAGATCGGCTTTGTGCAGGGTCGTATGGCGGCCTTTTCGCACAAGGATGACGGCCGCGCCGCCGCCATCACCACCGTCAGGAAAACCCTGGAAACACGTCAGGATCTCAGGCTGTATGAACTGCTCGGGTGGCTCTACCTCGAAGGGAAGGAATACGGAAACGCCTTCGATGTCTACAGGGAGATCGATGATCTTTCAAAGGCAAACGGCGGCGCCGTGCTCGGCTTTGCGGATCGTGCGTTCCGCGAACGCGGGTTTGAGGTTGCCGCCCAGGCCTACCGCGAAGCCCTCCGCCTGCCCCTCCAGCCCGCGCAACTCCCCCGGGCGAAGTACGGCTATGCCTGTGCGCTTCTGGAACTGCAGACGACAGCAGACAGCGGGCGGAGCGTGATCCTCTCCACCGCACGGCCTGTGTCGGAAACCCGCACCCGTTATGAAGGAGCCGTCGCGGCCTTTACCACACTGATCGAAGAATATCCCCGTTCGGAATACTCCGCCAAATCCCTCTACCAGATCGGCATGGTGCAGCTCGGGCAGTACGGGGATATGGATGCCGCCCTGCGCTGCTTCGAACAGGTGCTGCAGGAGCCGGCGATTACCCCGGCCGGCCGCTTTGATGTGCAGCTGCGGATCGGTGAGATCCTCGTGGCGCGGGCCGATACGGTACGCGCGGGAGCAACATTCGGCGCCGTCGCAGGGGCCCCTGGCGCAACACCCGATCAGGACGACGAAGCGCGGTACCATCTGGCCGAACTCGCCTTCTTCAGCGGGAGAATCGATGACGCCGTACGCCTGCTCGGCGCCATCTCTCTGAATGCACAGCACGATTACACGAACGATGCGCTGCAGCTTCAGGCCTTTCTCCAGGAGAACGCTGCCACCATCCCCGAAGCACTCCACGCCTTCGGGCGGGCGGAATACCTTGCGCGGCAACGCAAGAACACCGAGGCGGCGGCGATGCTGGAGGATATCGTGCAGCGATTTCCCGCCTCGGGCGTGGCTGACGACGCTCTGCTCCGCACCGGCACACTCCTTGCCGCCGCAGGGCGGTACGCGGACGCGGTCAGCGTGTATGAACGGCTGCTCACCGAGTTTTATGACAACAGCAACCAGATCGACCGGGCCCTCTTCCGGCTGGGGGAGGTGCGGCAATTCGGTATGCACGATAGCGCCCGGGCAATCCTGGCGTATGAACGCCTGCTCGCCGAACGGCCGCAATCGATCCTGGTCCATGAGGCACGAAAACGCATACGCATCCTGCGCGGGGAGACACTGTGAGGAAGAAACCCCCAGGCAGGAATCTTGCTCTCGCCTCGTGCATGATGTTGATGGCCGCGACTGTCCTTCCCCAGGGCAAAGTATTGATCCCCATGGACCTTCAACAAACCGATCACCTGAAGGCTTATGGCATAGCCTACTGGGCCCTCACGAAAGACCTGCAGGTGGACTGGCTGCTGAACTACCGGGGAGGAGCGTTCATGCTGGACGAGAACCCCGTCGTTGCCGCCGAGTGCCGCGTGCGGGGCGTCACAGCGGGCACCATCAGTCAGTCGGGTGCCGCACAGATCTACGCCGAGGTTCAGCAGGATGACAACAATATGGATGTCGTCCGGCTGGAGAAAGCACCCCGCGTTGCCGTCTATGTTCCCCCCGGCTTCCACCCCTGGGATGACGCTGTGACCCTCGCGCTCGAATATGCGGAGATCACCTATGACAAAGTCTGGGATAAGGAAGTCCTGGAAGGAAAACTGTTTGAATATGACTGGCTCCACCTCCACCATGAAGACTTCACCGGCCAGTATGGCAAATTTTACGCCTCGTTTGCCGGATCGGCATGGTATGTGGAGCAGCAGGTGACACAGGAACGGGAGGCGCAGAAACTTGGATTTAAAAAGGTCTCCGAACTCAGAAAGGCCGTCGTCCGGACGATCAAGGAATATATCGCCAACGGGGGATTCCTCTTTGCCATGTGTTCGGCGACGGACACGTATGACATCGCCCTCGCCGCAGAACAGACGGATATCTGCGACGTGATGTACGACGGCGATCCGCCCGACGCGGATGCGCAGAACAAACTCGATTTCTCAAAGACGCTTGCCTTCACGGATTTTGCGCTCGAACGCAACCCGCTGCGGTACGAGTACTCCGACATTGACCAGCCCCCGAGTGACCTTCTGGCACTCCAGAATCCCGACACGGACTACTTTACGCTTTTTGAGTTTTCCGCCAAGTTTGACCCCGTTCCCACCATGCTGACGCAGAATCACGTCAACGTGCTGAAGGGGTTCCTGGGGCAAACCACCAACTTCAAGAAGAATCTGGTGAAGAAGACCGTCGTGCTCCTGGCAGAACGTGACGGAATGGACCAGGTGCGCTATCTGCATGGCAATTTCGGGAGGGGGACGTTCACGTTCTACGGCGGACACGACCCGGAGGACTACCAGCATGCTGTCGGGGATCCGCCCACCGACCTCTCCCTGCACAAGAACTCGCCGGGGTACCGGCTCATACTGAACAATATTCTCTTTCCGGCCGCAAAGAAGAAACAACAGAAAACCTGACCGCCGTGCACACGATACTGTCGAAGCGTACATCATCAACCCAGGAGGATTCATGCGTTCATTCACTCTTCTTGCTGTAGCACTCTGTCTGGCGGCCGCCGCCCTTGCCCAACCGGTCGTCGGAGCGTTTGTTCCCACGGTGAACTTCGGTGCCCATGTGAATTTGACGAACTCGAATTTCCCCGGCCCCACCATCAACGGGAGCACCGCGTTGCAGGACGTGTACGGAGCGGGTTTCGGTGGCGGCCTCCATCTCGACATTCAGCTCGCGATGCTCAGCCTGCGGATCTCCGGCGACTATCTCTCATTCTCTCCCGACAACGAGGCGTATCAAAAGGGACTCCAGGATCTTATCGGCAGCGCGGCAACGCAGTTCACCATTGAAGGGGGCGGTCTCACCATGTGGTCCGGCAATCTCAACGCCAAGATGGCGATTCTCCCACTTCCGGTGATCAAACCCTACCTTACGGGCGGTGTTGGATTTGCGAGTCTCAATGTTGCCGATGCGAAGGTGATGCAGAACGGGGTGGAAACGAAGGCGTATCCGGGCTTTCCATCGGTCACGAAGACGGCGTGGAACGTCGGGGCGGGGGTCGACCTCTCCATCGGGGTCACGCTGTATCTCGAAGTCAAGTACGTGTGGGTGATGACCGATCCGGAGACAAGCACCATGTTCCCGGTGACCATCGGCATCACGTTCTAGACCGGACACCGTCCGCTCCCCTGGCGCCGGCTCTTCTTCCGGCGCCTCATGTATCCGACGGATCTGCCCGTCATCGTTGTACCGCCCTGGAGCCCCCTGTCAGCAGGGCCCTGCCGGCAGACGGAGGAGGTCTCTCCCGCACAGGACCCGGCGGGGCGTTTCAGCCGCCGTCCGGAGAAGTGCGACCCCGTGTGGTTCTCTGCGTACTCACGGTCGGAAAGAGAGGGCAGCGCCCGCACCCCCTCTTCCTGCAATACTCCTTCCACAACTGCATCAGTCCCTGGCGCATGACGGCCCCCCGGAATCCCCCGCGCCCCCGGAGAAGGTCGCGCTCCATCATGCGCGTGAGCGCGTTCGGCGGCGGCGGAGAGAGGACAAGGGCCACCGCGTGTGCCCGGGTCGCAAGAGTCCTGTTTCCGGAAAGCCGTGCCCGGAGCATCATTGCCGGCACCACCAGATGGAGGATGATGGCATCTACCCGGCCGGTGCCCAGGGCGACGCCACACGATACACCGGCGTTCCGGAAACCCAGGTGCCCCCTCCAGTATTCATCCGGTTGCACAGCGAACATCTTCCGGAGAATCTGCAGTCCTTCACGCGCCGACGGTGCTCCTTCAGCGAAGCATCTGAGGATCCTGCGGAGACAATCCTCCCGGAAGAACCCGGGGAGCAGAAACGACATGACCGCGAGCCGTGCAGTGGGAAAATTCACCGGCCGCAGACGGAAAAAAAGCCAGTCCGCCTCGTGCAGCAACGGTCGTCGAATGGCGCGGCGAAGGGTGCGCCACCGGCTCCGGAGGCGCCGGACAAGTGCCCGGTTTTCCTTGTGCGGCAATCCGCGGGAAGAGGGCAGCAGACCGGCCGCACCGAACAATATCGCCTGCATGACTTCCTTATCCTGCAGGTGAAAGTTCTGAAGCAGTTGCAGCGGAACACTCTCGGCAAGTGCACGAAACGCCTTCCGGTTCTTCGCGAAACCCAGCCCTTCCATCACACCTTCATAGAACAACTGCCTCCAGGCGGATTCCGAGAGGAGTTCGTGTGTATCATATTCCGGACCGTGTTCTTCCAGGAGGAGGCGCCTCAGGCGATCCTCCAACTCGTGCGAACGTCGCTTGAGCCGTGCCCATCCAAGCCGCAGAAGCCGCTTGTGCAGTATCGCGGAGGGGACTGCAACAGGGCTGCCCGCACAGGGCAGACGCGGCGATCCGGCGGCTGACGTTCTGCCGGCCTGGACACCGGGTCGGCGGGGCGGTTTCGTGAAGATACGGGTGCAGGATCAGAAGGGGAACAGTACGCCTGCTGGCTGTCCGTGTCGGGGGAGCGAAACGATCGGCGTCGATCACAACATGAAGAATGACACCGTTGTAATGGGGGTCGGTGTGATGGCCGTGCCGGCGCCAGTCCTGCGGGGTCAGGCGGATTTCGACATCACCGGCATAAA
>CAVPCZ010000016.1:0-582613 GCA_963702445.1 Ignavibacteriota bacterium | reverse complement strand
AACCGGTGAAGGGAGAATCAAGGACAACCCGGAAAAGGAATGATAATTCTGCATTTCCTCGTCAACGGTATGCGGGCTGCCGCGATCCTGCTGCTGGTACTTTTCACCGGGTCCATGCCCATCGGACCTCCGGCCTACGACTTCACGGTCGCAAAAGATGGCAGCGGGGATTTCACGACTGTTCAGGAAGCTGTTACCGCGTGCCGTGACTTTTCAGAAAAGGACTACCGCATTTTCGTGAAGAAGGGAGTCTACGAAGAGAAACTCGTCATTCCCTCCTGGAAGCGCCGGATAACGATCACCGGCGAGGATGTGGACAGCACGATCATTACGTGGAGCGACCACTCCGGGAAGTCGGACAAAAACGGCAACACGCTGAACACGTTTACGTCATACACCTGTCTTGTCGCCGGCAATGACATTGTCGTGGAGAATCTCTCGTTTGTGAACGCTTCCGGAAGAGTCGGACAGGCCGTCGCGCTGCACGTGGAAGGAGACCGGTGCATCTTCCGGAATTGCCGCTTCATAGGGGACCAGGACACGTTGTTTGCCTCCGGTGAGCAAAGCCGTCAGTACTTCGATGAATGTCACATCGAAGGGACGACAGACTTCATTTTCGGGCCGAGCACCGCAGTGTTCAGAAAATGCACGATCCTGTGCAAGAAGGATTCCTACATTACTGCGGCGTCCACTTCAGCCCGGAGGGACTACGGCTTCGTCTTCCTGGATTGCCGGCTGCTCGCTGATACGCTCACATCCAGGGTGTACCTGGGACGGCCCTGGCGGCTGTATGCCCACACGGTATTTGTCAGGTGCGAGATGGGAAAGCACATTCTGCCCGAGGGCTGGCATAACTGGAACAAGCCCGAGGCCGAGAAGACCGCGCGCTACTCCGAGTACAGGAGCAGTGGTCCGGGGGCAAACCCCCACGCCCGGGTTTCCTGGTCGCGCCAGTGGGTGACCGGGAGGCGGCGGCTCTGACACCGGGGAATATCTTGAAGGGGTTTGACGATTGGGATCCCGGGAGGCGATAAGGGCGATTCCCGTGTGAAATCGCAGGCGCCCCGGGTCGCGCGGTTGTTCCAGGGGTTTGGATGCCGGTACGGGCATGCCATGGCTCCCCGGGCTGCGCAGGTGCGCAGATTCCTCTTGACAACCTTGTTGCCGTTTGTTAACATTAGTAAACGATAAAGTAATCGATAAAGGGAGCGCCATTACCCATGGCAACAGACGGCATCATCGGGAGATTCTCCATCGGCATAGGGGACCGGTTTGGTCATCAGGGAGGGGCCCAGCTGCGTGCCCTGAACATGGCGTTGCAGACCGGGGTTGTCCTTACGCCCGTCTGGAACAAGTCGAACCGGGAACATTCGATTATCGGCACCACGCCGGCTGATACGCGCAGGGCGGCGGATGCCGCCGTCAGGGAGGCGGGCTGGAAATTCCCGCACTATGTGGATGCCGATCATATCGGCATAAAGAACGTCCACCTTTTTGCTGAATCATCCGATTTCTTCACTATTGATGTCGCCGACTTCATCGGCAAACCGGCTGACGCATCGGACGTGTCATCATACATCGACTACGTCAAGAACTTTCGCGGGCGGGTGGTGGTGCCGGGGCTCGCGGAGCCGCTCGCTGTCACGGATCATGACATCCAGGATCTGACAGAGAAGTATCTGCTTCCCATCAAAGAGGCCGGAAAGGTCTACCGGCACATCCGCTCCCTCAAAGGAAGCCTTCCGTTCGTGACGGAGATATCGATCGACGAAGCGCTCAGTCCACAAACGCCCCAGGAACTGTTCTTCATCCTGGCCGGGATTGCCCGGGAAGGCATTCCCGTGCAGACGATTGCGCCCAAATTCAGCGGACAATTTCTGAAGGGGATTGATTATGTCGGATCCCCCGCGCTCTTTGCGCGCGAATTCGAATCGGATATTCATATCATCAATTTTGCCGTAAAACAATTCGGCCTTCCCCCGACGCTCAAGATGAGTGTCCATTCCGGGAGCGACAAGTTCTCCCTGTATCCCGCCATCTCCCGGATAATCCACAGACTCCAGGCCGGGCTCCATCTGAAAACCGCAGGAACGACGTGGCTGGAGGAGCTGATCGGACTTGCGGAATCGGGGGGGAGGGGCTGGAAATCGCACGCAGGATCTATGCACGCTCCTTCGAGCGTATCGAGGAACTCTGCAAACCGTATGAGTCCGTTGTGAACATCGACAGGAGCAGGCTCCCCGATCCGGGAAGAGTCGATACATGGTCCGGTGCGCAGTTTGTTTCGGCGCTCAAGCACGACCAGTCAAATCCGTCCTACAATCTGCATCTCCGGCAGTTGCTCCATGTGGGCTTCAGGGTTGCTGCGGACATGGGCGAGGAGTATGTGGATGCCCTTGAGCGCCACAAAGATGCCGTGGGGAGGAATGTCACGGAGAATCTCTGGAAGCGGCATGTTGCGCCGTTGTTTGTAGAAGGGCACACTGCCTGATGCGGGAGAGGTCCGCGGACACCGGGCGCGGATGCCGGCGATGCTTCCGACAGTTCCCGGTGTACCGAAGCACTACACGTCCACGTTTCTTCCTGCCCGTCTCCGCAAATCCTCCTGTTTCCCTGTAATAGTAGCGCGGACAGCATACGCGCGTCCGCCACTCGCCGACCACTGAAGAGGGTCAGTGCTTTCCAGGATCCTGAGCGGGGCCACGTACGGTGTCAACGCCTATGTGGTTGAGGTGGAAACCCACCTCGAAAAGGCATTGCCGGGGTTTTCCATCGTCGGCCTGCCGGACAATACCGTGCGTGAGAGCCGGGAGCGCATCTGTGCGGCAATCCGGAACAGCGGATTCGAGTTTCCCCTCCGGAAGATTACGGTCAACCTTGCCCCCGCGGACATCAAGAAAGAAGGGTCGTCGTACGACCTTCCCATGGCCATGGGTATTCTGGCATCTTCAGAACAGGTGGTGGCAGATGTTCTTCGCGATTTTGTTCTTGTCGGGGAAGTCGCGCTTGACGGCTCGCTCAGGCCTGTCCGCGGAGCACTTCCCATGGCTCTGGAAGTCCGGAGGCGGGGTATCCGAGGGATCGTGCTCCCGCGGGAGAACGGCATGGAGGCGGCCATGGTCGCAGGGCTCGCCGTCTACCCTGTAGCATCTCTGAAGGAAGCCGCGGAGTTCTTGAACGGCGGGCACAGGCACGTTATGCCTCTTGCCGTTGATTTCCGGCAGGTGGTCGTACGGGATCAGTGCTGCACAGGGGATTTCGCGGATGTCAGGGGGCAGGAAGACGTTAAGAGGGCACTTGAGATAGCGGCTGCGGGAGCCCATAATATCATTATGATAGGTCCTCCCGGCTCAGGTAAGACGATGCTGGCGAAACGGCTTCCCGGCATACTGCCATCGATGACATTCGAGGAGGCTCTGGAGACCACGAAGGTACATTCCGTGGTGGGGATGCTCCCTCCTGACACGGCTCTTCTGTTCGCCCGTCCGTTCCGCTCGCCACACCACACAATTTCGCATTCAGCGCTGGTCGGCGGGGGGGCGATTCCCCGCCCGGGAGAAATATCCCTCTCTCACCATGGGGTTCTTTTCCTGGATGAACTCCCGGAATTTGCCGCCAGCGTGCTGGAGGTGCTCCGGCAGCCGCTGGAGGACGGGTATGTCACCATCAGCCGGTCCAAACTGTCGGTTACCTACCCCGCCAATTTCATGCTGGTCTGTGCAATGAACCCCTGTCCCTGCGGGTTTCGTACCGATCCATCCAGGGAATGCACCTGCCAGCCGTTCATGGTCCAGAAGTACCTTGCCAGGATCTCGGGGCCGTTGCTCGACCGGATTGACCTGCATATCGAGGTCCCGGCGGTCGGGTATCGCGATCTTGCCGGTAGAGGGAGTGGAGAGGCCTCACGAAGCATCCGGGAGCGGGTCTCCACGGCCAGGGAAGTTCAGACCACCCGGTTCCAGGGGCGCGGAGGCCTGTTTGCGAATGCGGATATGCAGTCGAAGGAAATCCGCGAGTTCTGCCGGACCGATGCGGCATGCGAAGAGCTGCTGAGGTTGGCCATTACCAAGCTGGGCCTGTCGGCTCGTGCGTATGATCGCATTCTCAAGGTGGGGCGGACGATTGCCGACCTTGCGGGAAGCGGTGAGATACGGCCCGAACACATCGGCGAAGCCATACAGTATAGAAGCCTCGACAGAAATCATCACGTGTAATGATCGTCATCATACAAGGCCCGCCGGCAGCAGTGCGATGCGCCCGTTTTGTTGACTTTTTCTCGTCGTTGAGGACAAGCGCATCATTGCCTACGAGGGCGGACACTCCGTGCCGCGAACGCAGGTGGTAAAAGAGACACGTGCCTCGCTGCCTCGTCATTGAACATTCGGCGGGATTTACGTATGTTACGTCCCGCTCCGCCGGCAGCGGAGCGTTCGCGGGTGCACATGCCCGAACAACGGGCGGGGGAGCCCGAAACGCACAAGAGGATACCATGTACAACGTAACGCTGATTCCCGGAGACGGGATAGGGCCGAGCATATCCGACGCCGCGGTGCGCGTCATCGATGCCACCGGCGTGAAAATCGAATGGGAACGGGTCGAAGCAGGACTGCCGGCGATCGACAAATACAAGGATCCGCTGCCGAAACATGTTCTGGAGTCCATCGAGCGCAACCGTGTGGCGCTGAAGGGTCCATTGACCACACCGGTCGGTTCGGGGTTCCGCAGCGTGAATGTCGCACTGCGCAAGGAGTTTGATCTGTATGCCAACGTCCGGCCGGCCCTTACGTTTGCGGGCGTACCTTCGCGGTACAGCAACATCGACCTCGTTATCGTCCGGGAGAACACGGAAGAATTTTATGCGGGCATCGAACACTACATCGACCCGCAGCGCAGTGCAGCTGAGACGATCGGTGTCGTGACCCGTTCGGGGTCGGAGCGGATTTTGCGGTACGCCTTTGAATATGCAAGAACTCATGGCCGCAAGAAGGTGACGACGGTTCACAAGGCCAATATCCTGAAGTACACCGGGGGCCTCTTTCTCGAAGTGGCCCGCGCCGTTGCCGCCGACTATCCCGACCTGATTGCGGACGACCGGATTGTGGACAATATGGCGATGCAGATGGTCATGCGTCCGGAGCAATTCGACGTGATCGTGACCACGAACCTGTTCGGTGACATTCTCTCAGATCTGGCGTCAGGGCTTGTCGGAGGCCTGGGTCTCGCGCCGGGCGCGAATATCGGCTACACAGCGTCGATTTTTGAAGCGGTACACGGCAGTGCACCGGACATCGCGGGAAAGAACATTGCCAATCCGGCCGCGATCATCCTGGCCGGGGTGATGATGCTGAGGCATCTGAAGGAATTCGAGGCGGCGGACAGAATAGAGCGGGCGGTGCGTGCTCTGATTGCCGAGGGAAAAGCGGTCACGCGAGACCTCAACCCCGCCACGCCCGTGGGTACGACAGAAATGGCAGATGCGATCATCGCGCGGATGATGGCCGGATAGACCCGCCGGCTCCATCACACAGGATCACCCGGCCAATGGCCAGTTCTTCCAGCTGCGGCCGCACGGTTGCAGCATCGCCTACGATGACGACCGTCATTGATTCCACATCCAACCATTGTTCCGCAATCAGCCGGCAATCGCCGGATGACACGCCCCTGATCCGTTCCACGTAGGTATCGTAGTAGTCGCGCGGAAGGTCGTAGAGCGGGATGTTCTGCAGCGTCTCTGCGACCTGGGCCGGTGTTTCAAAGGCAAGGGCGAAGGCGCCTGCCATACTTTCCCGTGAAAAATCAAGCTCCTCCTCCGAAATGCCGCCCTCCCGCATCCGGCGAATTTCGCCGAGCAATTCGCCCACCGCTTCGCCTGTCCCTCCTGTGTGAAAAGCGCCGCCGGCCAGAAGCGGGCCGGGGCGGCGAAGCGGCATAAACGAAGACCAGGCGCCATACGTCAGTCCCCGCCGCTCGCGAAGGTTCTGATTCAGGCGGCTGGAAAACTGCCCGCCGAGCACGCGGTTGAGAACCATCGCCGCGGGAAGGGTGGGATGGTTCCTCTGGAGTGCGATACGGCCCACGCGAATTTCGGATTGCGTAGCTCCGGGCCGGTCCACAAGGTAGATGCCGGGAGGTCGGGAGCGCCCCGGTGCGGGTTCCGGCCGTTCTGGCGTACTTCCGGCATTCCATGCAGAAAGATATCTGCTGCAAAGCCGTTCAACCTCTTGCCTCGTCAGATCACCTGCGACAATCAGCGTACTCCGGTCCGGTTTGTACAACGTGGAATGAAACCGTTCTGTTGCATCCCGTGTGATCCCGCGCAGACCCTCTTCTGTGCCGACAACTTCGTTGGCATACGGGTGATGAGTGCCGAAGAGAAGGTTCGTCAGGAGACGCGAGGCGATGGACGCGGGCCGGTCCTTTTGCTGCAGCAGGCTTGCGAGGCGCTGTCCCTTCAGGCGTTCGACCTCGCGGGCCGGGAATACGGGGGACACCAGAAGTTCGGCCAGAACCTCCAGGACAGGATCAAGGTGCTTCTTCAGCATGGAAGCAAAGAGCGTGGAACCGTCGTACGTCGCCCGTGACCGGATGGACGCCCCCGCATTCTCCAGACGGTCGGCGATCGCGTACAGATCCATGGAGCGGGTCCCTGTCTCCAGTGCTTCAGCGGTGAGCGATGCCAGACCGGCGAGACCGGGCGGATCCGCGTCGGCACCGGCGGGAATGACAAGATTCAGAACCGTGAGCGGGAGTGCGTGGTGTTCCATCAACCAGACGCGCAGACCGTTCGGGAGCCGGAATTCCTGAATGTGGAGTGGCATGATCATGCCTCCGGCGATGCTGTGCGGGAGATGACATCGAGACGCACGTGCGGGCGTGTCAGAATGCTGCGGGCGGTGGTACGGACCTGATCCGCAGTGATACCGTGAAACCGTTCGAGTGCATGAAGGAGATTTGCGGCCTTTCCCGTCAGCGTTGCATATGTGGCAAGGCCGTCCGCCCGCCGCAGCATGCCTGTCAGCCCGTGAAAGAAGTCCGATTCCTTGGCGTTCAACGACTTCCGGATTTCCGCATCGTCCGGACCATCCGCAAGCATTCGCTCGATCTCCCGGCTCGCCGAGTCATGAAGCTCTTCCAGTGAATGTCCCGGGCGCGCGGTGATCTGGATCATCAGCTTTCCGCCGGATTCAAGGCCGTGCTGGTATGCGATGACGGACTGTGCGATCTGCTGTTCCAGCACGAGCGCGCGATAGAGACGTGAGTTCTTCCCGGCGCTCAGCACATCGGTCAGCACATCCAGCACTGCATCTTCCGGTGTGTGCCAGGGTGCGGAGTGCCAGGCGAGGTAAAGGCGGGGGAGGTGGACGTTGTCCGGGAGTTGAAGGACCTTGTCGGTTTCCAAGCGAAGGGCGCCCGGGCCGGGGCACGGCGGCACCCGGCTCCCGCGGGAATCGGCCCGAAATACTCATCGATGGAGCGGCGGATGGCGTTGTCGTCGAAGTTCCCCGCGACGACCAGGCAGGCGTTGTTCGGGAGCGTAATACCGCGCGAAGAAATCGCGCACGTCATCGAGCGACGCGGCGGAAAGATCGGTCATTGATCCGATCACCGGCCAGCTGTACGGATGATCCGGGGGAAACAGGGCGGCGGAAATCGTTTCGGATGCGCGTCCGTACGGCTGGTTGTCATAGCTCTGCCGCCGTTCATTTTTTACCACGTCACGCTGGTTGTCCAGCTTCTCCTGTGTCAGGGCGGGAAGGAGGTGTCCCATCCGGTCGGCTTCAAGGAAGAGGGCGAGAGGCGCATGTTCCGCCGGGACGACTTCGTAGTAGTTCGTTCGATCCTCGCTTGTCGTGCCGTTCACCTGGGCTCCGACCGCCTGGAGACGGCGGAAGTGCTCGCCGTCAGGCACGTGGGCGGAGCCCTTGAACATCAGATGCTCGAAGAGGTGTGCCAGGCCGGTCCGGCCGGGGTGCTCGTTTTTCGATCCGACATGATACATGACTTCGACCGCGACGACGGGAACGGACGTATCGCGGTGGAGGATGACCGTGAGGCCATTGGCGAGCCGGAATTCTTCAAACGGCAGCTGCAGTGGGTGCATGGCTGCAATATCCGTAATCGGGGAGGGAATAGCCAGCGTTGATTTTCTGGCCCGAATCCGCGTTATTGCTTCCGGAACCACGGTCTGGATCCCGGCAGTAGAGCCATCTTTGCAGCTCCGCAACGCCGGGGTGCAGGGGGTGACGCGGGCTTCCGGGTTGTGCGGTAGCGTGCAGCGGTGCACAGAGCACCGGTACTCCCGGCATGGAGAGAACGGGCATCATCATGAGGCGGTTCCTTCAACGGGAATTCTTCTCTGGCGCGGCGGCACTCCTGCTTTTCGCGGGTCTTCCCGGGGGTTGCTCGGATGCCCCCCGCAAAAATGCCGATGCCGCGGGCAGAATCCCCGGTTATGCACAGAGACTCCCGGCATTTGATCTGGAGGCTGTCGCGGCGAATCTCCCGGAGTCGTACGGAGTGGAGCTGTTCGCACTCCTGAATGCCGGCACGGTGACCTACTTACGAACGGCCGGCGGATTCGCGGCGCGCTATGATGTGACATTCCTGCTCCGCGACCGGGAGACGGGGGATGTGGTGGCGGAACGGGTGCTCGCAGAGACCCTCCAGGTCAGCGCCTACGCCGAAACACAGACGACAAAAGCCATCCGCCATCAGGTATTTCTTCCCGCCGGCCCCGGGGTGTACGATTGTGAGGCGACCGTTGAGGACCGGAATACCGGGAGATCGTCGTTCCGGCAGCAGGCCGTGCTCGTTCCGGAATTGCGTGAAGGGCTGGCGATGCTCGGAAGGGTGGTCTTGATGGGCCGTGATGAGCATGGCATGCTCGCTCCGGTCGTGGCCTTCCATCTGCCACAGCGGCGGGATTCGTTATCGGCGCAGGTGACGCTGCACAACCTACCGGCCGGTTCGGCGTGGCTCCTGGAGTCGACGTTGTGCGGTTTGTGATGGATACCGCCGAGGCAATCGCTCCCTGGTTTTTTTCCACTGCGACAACGGCCCTGGGTATGGGGCGTTACTATCCGAAACAGTCGGACACGGTCTTTGTGGAACACCGCCGCGTCTTTGTGACAGAGCCCTGGTCCAACGTCACGGTTCCGCTGCCCGGGCTGACACAGGGGATGTACCAGCTCACCATGCGTGTCCATGGTTCTGAGGAACCGGATTCGGAGGTCGACGAAGCACTCATCAACCGCCGGTATTTCTCGATCATGGGGGCCGGGTTTCCGCGGCCGGTGACCCTCAACGAAATGGCGGCGGCAGCGGTCTACCTGATGAATCATCAAGAGCGCGAGGCATTGGATTCGGCAGCAGGTGTCACGGAGCGGCGGCGTCAATTCGACAGGTTCTGGCTTTCGCTCGTCAAGGATCGGCAAATGGCGGCGGAGCTGATTCGCAAATACTATTCCCGTGTGGAAGAAGCAAACCGGCTCTTCTCCTCATTTAAGGAGGGCTGGAAAACAGACCGGGGCATGGTGTATATCATCCTGGGGCCACCCGAGGGAGTAGAGCGGGTATTCGACCGGGAGAACTGGTACTACAGCCAGTCCGGCTCGGAGCGCGAGAATCTCTGGCAGTTCCGCCGTGTGCAGTTTGCGCACGAGCAGCTCACCTTGGATGACTATGTGCTTGTGCGTGGCGTCCAGTACGAAAGATACTGGCAGCGTGTGCTGTCCAAGTGGAGGGAAGGATTGGTGTTTTGATGCGTATAGGCACACTGACACTCGAGCAGGGGATTCTCCTGGCTCCCATGGAGGACGTCACGGATCTCCCGTTCCGGGTGATCTGCAAGCGACTCGGAGCGGATCTGGTGTACACCGAATTTGTCAATTCGGACGGACTCGTACGTGGTTCCGCCAAGACCGCAAAAAAGATGATCTTCCGGGAAGACGAGCGGCCGGTCGGTATTCAGATCTATGGCGGGGATGTGGAGGCGATGGAGGGGGCGGCCCGGATGGCGGAGAGTTATCAACCGGACCTGATCGACATCAACTGCGGCTGCTGGGTGCGTGATGTGGCGATGCGGGGGGCCGGTGCAGGACTTTTGCGGGATCTCCCGAAGATGGAAAGGATGGCGAAAGCCGTTGTCGGGGCTGTCTCCACACCGGTCACCCTGAAGACCCGTCTGGGCTGGGATGCGCAGAGCATCAAGATCGTGGATGTGGCGAAGATGTGCGAGCAGGCCGGCATCGCGGCATTGACGGTGCATTGCCGGACACGCGAACAGGGCCACAAAGGCACGGTGGACTACAGCTGGATCCCCCGGATAAAAGAGGCGGTGTCGATTCCGATTATCGTGAACGGGGACATTGTCACGCCCCGGAATGTGAAAGAGACATTTGAGAGCACGGGGTGTGATGCGGTGATGATCGGCCGCGGTGCGGTGGTGAATCCATGGATCTTCCTTCAGGCCAAACACTTTCTTGCCACCGGTCTGCTGTTGCCGGAACCGACTCTTGAAGAACGTGTGGCGCTGCTGCGCGATCATCTCCGTCTTTCCGTGGAGTTCAAAGGGTGAGCGCGTCGGCGTCATCGAATTGCGCAAGCACTATTCCGGATTCCTGCGCGGCATGCCCCACGTTTCAAAAATCCGCAATGAACTGATGCAGTTCACCGAGGCCGAACCCATTCTGGAGCATCTCACCAGGTTCCTCGAGCTGTATTCCCCCGGCTCGCCGGAAGCCGCAGTGAACGTCCGGGTCGCGGAGGATCCTCCCGCCGTGTGTTGAATCTGACCCCCCCTTTTCGTATCTTTACGTATTCCGTTCTTACCACTCAGACTCACCCCTAAACCAATCCCGGGAGGCTTTTCCATGTTCCGATTCCATCGGGCGGGCGCACTGTTTTTTCTCGTTGTTGTGCTCACGTATGCCGTTCTTCCCCTCCGTGCAGACGAGGGGATGTGGACCTTTGACAACCCGCCGCGTCAGCAATTGAAGGAACGGTACGGTTTTGAGCCGACACAGCAGTGGCTCGAGCATGTGCGGCTCTCCTCCGTGCGATTCAACGACGGCGGATCGGGCGCGTTCGTCAGTGCGAACGGGCTGGTCCTCACGAACCATCACGTGGCGCGCGGCCAGCTGCAGAAGATGTCCTCGGCGTCAAAGGACTATGCGGCCGAGGGATTCCTGGCAAAGAACATGGCGGAAGAAATACCCTGCCCGGACCTCGAGCTGAACGTGCTGGTATCCATGGAGGATGTCACTCAGCGTGTGATGGCGGCATTGAAGCCCGGCATGCTTCCGAAGGAAGCGCTCGACGCCCGCAAGGCGGTAACCGCGCTGATCTCAAAGGAAAGCAAAGAGAAGACCGGGCTCCGATCCGATGTGATCGGATTCTACCAGGGGAGCGAATACTGGCTCTACCGGTACAAGAAGTACACGGATGTGCGGCTGGTGATGGCGCCCGAAGTCCGGATCGCCTTCTACGGCGGGGATGCGGACAACTTCACGTATCCGCGGCATGACCTGGACATGACGTTTTTCCGCGTCTACGAGAACAACAAGCCGCTCAAGACCGGGCATTTCCTCCGCTGGAAGACCGCAGGGGCTGTCGACGGGGAACTGGTGTTCGTCCCGGGACACCCCGGTTCCACAAATCGTCTGCAGACTCTGGCGCAAACCGAGTATCAACGTGACCATTCCTATCCGCTGCAGCTGAAGTCGTACGCGCGGCGGCTTGCTCTTCTGAAAGAGTACGCGAAGCGCGGGCCGGAGCAGGCACGTCAGGCGGCAGGACAGATTTTCGGCATCGAGAACTCGCTCAAGGCGCAGGGTGGTGAGTACGCAGGTCTGCTCGACAGGAACCTTCAGGCAAAAAAGGCCGCCGAGGAACAGGATTTCCGGGCGCGCGTCGACGAAAATCCGGCGTGGAAGGCGAAGTACGCGGGTGCGTGGGATTCCATCTCGGCGGCGGTGGAACGTTCCAGGAGCATGAGCATCCTCAAAACCCACTGTTCTGTGAAGGGCCGTCTCTTCGGATTCGCCCAGACACTCGCGCAATACGCGAAGGAAAGTGGAAAACCCAACGGCGAGCGCCTGGCGGCGTATCAGGATGCAAACCTGGAATCCACGAAGTTCCGGCTCTTCTCTCGCGCACCGCTCTATCCCGAGCTTGAGGAATTGCAGATTGCCGATGGGCTTGCGGAGACTCTCGAGAAGCTCGGCCCGGACGATCCGTTCGTGAAGATCGTGCTCAATGGCAGAGCCGCCGGGGATGTCGCCCGCGAGCTTGTGAAGGGAACACAACTGGGCGATCCTTCTGTCCGGAAGAAGCTCTTCGAGGGAGGCGCAAAATCGATTGCCGGGTCGAACGACCCGATGATTGTTCTGGCCCGCAAGGTCGATCCCGTGCTCGAGGAAATCCGCCTGCGGGACGAGAAGGAGGTCTCGGGGGTGATCGCCAGTGCCGGTGAAAAGCTCGGGGAGGCGCGTTTCGCCGTCTATGGCAAGTCCAGATACCCCGATGCGACGTTCACGCTCCGGCTGTCCTACGGGACGGTGAAGGGATATCCCATGAACGGGACCAATGCCCCTTCCAAGACGACGATGTACGGCCTGTTCGACCGGGCATATAGTTTTGACCATAAGGGTGACTACGGCCTGCCGGCCCGGTTCATGGAACGGAAGGAAAAGCTGGATCTTTCAACACCCATGAACTTTGTGAGCACCTGCGACATCATCGGAGGCAACTCGGGATCGCCGGTGATCAACAAGAACGGCGAATACGTCGGACTGGTCTTCGATGGCAACATTGAGAGCCTTCCGGGCCGTTTCCTGTATTCCGAGGAGAGCAACCGCTGCGTGTCCGTGCATGCGGCGGCGATGATCGAGTGCCTGCGGAAGCTCTATGATGCGGGGACGCTGGCGGACGAGCTCGAAGGCGGCGCAATGTCGGAAGCCCGGGGTCAGTAGGGGATAGTTCCCGAAGGCGGAAGGTGGAGTAGAGATTTTGCAGCAGCGCACACGCCGGGAAGAACATATGGGCAGGACAGACGCGGGGCGCCCGATCGGGGGTGCCCCGCGTTTTTTGGATGGTCGGAGATGAGGGGATTTGCCGCCCTCAGGTTGATTGTGCCCGGGGATTGTCGTACCTTGAAAAAACTGTCCAGGCGCCGCTTCCCGCATGCAGGATTGTGTTCAATGCGTTCTTGATGACCGGCTTATCCGGATTCCCTTCACGCCATCCTCGGCGTATCGCCCCACCACAACGCTCCTCCAGTATCTTCGCTCGCTGCCCGGGCATCGTGGAACGAAAGAAGGGTGTGCGGAAGGAGACTGCGGAGCATGCACGGTGGTCCTGGCCGAAGAATCCGCTCCCGGCCGTTTGACCTATAGTGCCGTCGATTCATGCCTGGTGTTCCTCCCGATGCTGCACGGGAAGCAGCTCATCACCGTCGAGAATCTGCGGGAGGGGAACGGCGCGCTCCACCCGGTACAGCGTGCACTGGTCGACCTGTACGGCAGCCAGTGCGGGTTCTGCACTCCCGGGATTGTCATGTCCATCTTTGCCCTGTACAAGCGCGGGAGGGTTCCTGACCGCCGGACGGTGGTGGACGCGCTTTCGGGAAATCTCTGCAGGTGCACGGGTTACCGTCCGGTGATCGATGCCGCCCTGAAGGCCTGCACCGGGGATGGATGTGACCGGTTTACCGATCAGGAAGCGACGGTCTGTTCTCTTCTGCGGAGCATACCAGCGGATATGCTCCTGATTGACACAGGGACCCAGCGGTACTGCCGTCCCGCCAGCCTTGCAGAAGCACTCCTCTACCGGGCGGATCACCCCGGAGCGCTGGTGCTTACCGGTGCAACGGATGTGGCGCTCCGCGTCACAAAGAAACACGAAGATCTTCCCTCGATACTGGACCTCTCGGGGATTCCGGAACTGCGCGTGCTGCGCGCACAGGGGGAGATGCTCTCCATCGGTGCGGCGGTGACGCTGCAGCGTATCCTGGAATCGACGCAGGAAACCTGTCCGCCCTTGCACGACATGCTTGCGGTCTTCGGCTCCCGGCAGATCAGGTCGCTGGCGACTCTCGGTGGCAATCTCGGCACTGCCTCGCCTATCGGCGATACCCTGCCCGTGCTTCTCGCACTGAAGGCCGCGGTGAACCTGGAGAGATCCGGCGGTTCGCGTGCCGTGCCGATGGATCAGTTCATTACGGGTTACCGGAAAAATGCCTGCGGGGAGAACGAACTCATCACCTCTGTGCAGATCCCGGGGATTCCGGACGGCACGATTGTCCGTTCCTACAAGGTCTCGCGCCGGCGCGACATGGATATTTCCTCGGTGAGTGCCGGTTTCCGCTTGACGCGGGACGGGGGGGGCAATGTCACATCATCCGTGCTTGCCTTCGGAGGCATGGCCGCGACCGTCGGTCGTGCACGGCGGGTCGAGGCGGCGCTCCAGGGGGCCCCTTGGACGCGTGAAAACGTGTCCGGGGCTGCGGAGCAGCTTGTGCACGATTTTTCTCCGCTCAGCGATGTGCGGGGATCGGCCGCCTTCCGGATGATGGTGGCGCGAAACCTCCTCCTCCGGTTCTGGGAGGATGTCCATTCCGGGGTCTCAAACTGCGGCGTCAGGGTCGAGGGGTAGAATGGCCGGCCAAACACCACACGAAAGCGCAGAGGCACACGTCACCGGTGAAGCGGTGTATGTGGACGACATGGCTGTGCTCCGATCAGATGCTGCATGGCCGGGTGGTGTACAGTCCTCATGCACACGCAAAAATCCTCGCGATGGACCTGACGGCGGCCCGTGCCGCGACCGGCGTGCATGCGGTGCTCTCGTTCAGGGATATCCCCGGCCACAACAACATGGGCCCGGTGGTGAAGGATGAACCGTGTCTGGCCGGGGATGAAGTCCTGTGTGTCGGACAGGCGGTTGCGCTCATCGCCGCGGAGACGGAAGAGGAGTGCCTCCTGGCGGAGAGGCTGCTGCGCATTTCGTATGAACCCCTTGAAGCGGTGCTCGATCTGCGCAGGGCGATGGCAAAGGGCCTGCTGATGGGACCACCGCGGCTCATGGAGCGCGGTGATGTTGCCTCGGCACTGGAAACCGCACAACACCGGTTGAGCGGTGAATTGGAGACGGGCGCACAGGAACACTGGTACCTGGAGACACAGGTGGCACTGTGCATCCCGGGAGAAGGTCGCGAGATCACCGTGTATTCCTCAACGCAACATCCGTCTGAAACACAGGCCCTGGTGGCCGATGTGCTGGGAATCCCGCGCAATGACGTTGTCGTTGAGGTGCGCCGGCTGGGAGGGGGATTCGGCGGAAAAGAGACGCAGGCCAACCATCCGGCGTGCTGGGCCGCGTTGCTGGCTGCGGCCACTCGCCGTCCCGTCAAGATCCGGCTGTTCCGGGATGACGACATGATCATGACCGGCAAGCGTCACCGCTTCCTCTCACGCTACGAAGCCGGCTTTGATGCCAGGGGCGTGCTCGAGGGAGTACGGATCGAACTCAACAGCGACGGAGGAATGGCCACGGATCTTTCCTTCGCGATTCTGGAGCGGGCCATGCTCCACGCCGACAACGCCTATTTCGTGCCGAACTTCGCCGTCACCGGGTGCGTCTGGAAGACCAACCTTCCCTCCAACACCGCGTTCCGGGGGTTTGGCGGTCCGCAGGGGATGGCCGTGATGGAAACAATTATTGACCGTGTGGCACGCGTTCTCGGCATCGATGCCGCGGATGTACGATCGCGAAATTTCTACGGCGGGGAAACGCACAACGTCACGCACTATGGTCAGACCGTGGAAGGGAACCATCTGGCTTCCATGTTCGACCGGGTGATGGCTTCTTCCTCCTACCGGCAGCGGCGGTCGGTTGTGAACGCGTGGAATGCTGCGCACACCTCCCGGAAGCGCGGTCTTGCCCTTACGCCGGTGAAATTCGGGATCTCGTTCACCACAACGTACCTCAACCAGGCCGGGGCACTGGTGAGCATCTATGCCGACGGGACGGTGCTGGTGAACCATGGCGGCGTGGAGATGGGACAGGGGCTCCACACGAAGATCCTGGGCATTGCCGCGGCAGAACTGGGTATTGATCCGGAACGTGTAAGAGTGAATGCGACGAGCACCGCGCGAGTGCCGAACACCTCTCCTACAGCCGCGTCGTCGGGGGCGGACATGAACGGCATGGCGGTCAAAAACGCCCTGGATATTCTGAAGGAACGCATTGCCGCGGGTGTGGCTCCGCTCCTCACGGGGGCGCGGAAAGACGATCCCACACGCCCGCAGGACGTCGTCTTTGCGGGGAATGCCCTTGCCGATTCCCGCCATCCGGAACGATCGATCTCCTTCGGCGAGGCGGTGAAGGCCGTGCATTTCCAGAGGGTGAGCCTCAGTTCCACGGGATTCTACCGCACGCCGGAGATCGGCTGGGACAGGCAGGCCGGGAAAGGCAGGCCGTTCTATTACTACGCGTTCGGGATGGCCGCGACGGAAGTGGAGGTGGATGTGCTGACTGGGGCCCATGCGTTTCTCCGTGTGGACATTCTGCACGATGCCGGGGAGCCCTTGAACCCCGGCATAGACCGGGGACAGATTGAGGGAGGATACGTACAGGGCGTCGGCTGGTGCACCACGGAAGAGGTGGTCTGGGACAACACGGGTCATCTCCTGACGCACTCTCCGGACACGTACAAGATTCCGACGGCCGGGGACGTTCCTGAAGATTTCCGGGTGGAATTACTGGCCGGCGTGCCGCAAGCGGGGCACCATACGCAACAGCAAGGCGGTCGGCGAACCACCCTTCATGCTCGCCCTCTCCGCATGGCTGGCCATTAAAGACGCGCTCTCTGCGGTGGACGGTCATCAACGCGAGCCGCACTTTACGCTTCCCGCAACGCGTGAAGTGATCCTTGCCGCAGCGGAAGATTTGCGTGGAGCAGCGACCCCGCCATGACTATGGCACAGGACGGGCGGCAGTGAAATCACCTTTTCTCTCATCCAGGATAACCCGATGACGTTGCAGGAACAGCTCCGACAGGCCGGTGTGGTTGGCGCAGGAGGTGCGGGATTTCCCGCTCATGTCAAGGCCGGGGCAAAGGCGGACACGGTCATTGCCAACGGCGCCGAGTGCGAACCGTTGATTCACAAAGATCTGGCAGTCATGAACCGGCACGCGGGGGAGATTGTCCGGGGTGTCCGGTTGTTGATGCAGGCCACAGGCGCATCCCGCGGCATCATCGGCGTGAAGGAAAAGAATGCAGGCGCAATCGCAGCGCTCCGCTCGGCCATCGACGCCAAAGACATCACCCTTCATCTCCTCGGGGATTTCTACCCGTCCGGCGACGAGTATATTCTGGTCTACGAGGCCACCGGGCGGCTCATCCCTCCGCAGGGGATCCCCCTTGATGTGGGAGTTGTGGTGAACAATGTGGAAACGCTGTACAATATTGCGCGTGCCGAGAAGGGCTTCCCGGTCACCGAGAAGTGGATTACCGTCGCGGGGGCGGTGAAGCACCCCGTCACCTTTGCGGCTCCCGGTCGGGCTCAGTTTTGCCGATGCCGTGCAGGTTGCGGGCGGCATCACCGTCCCGCGTACGGGGTGTTTGTCGGAGGGATCATGATGGGCGCCCTGGAGTTTGATCTCCAGCGCCCGGTCACGAAGACCACGGCAGGTCTTGTGGTCCTCCCGGCGGACCACACGCTCGTCATGCGAAAGAAACAGCCCGAGCAGACGATGCACCGGATCGGAAAATCGGCCTGTGACCAGTGCACCTTCTGCACGGAACTCTGTCCCCGCTTCCTTCTCGGATACGATGTGCAGCCGCACAAGGTGATGCGGAGTCTGGGATTCACGCGCACGGGTGAGGAATTCTGGAACCAGTACGCGGCTCTCTGCTGCGCCTGCGGGTTGTGCACGCTGTACGCCTGCCCGGAAAGCCTCTTTCCGAAAGAGGCGTGCGACAAGGGAAAACGGGAGATGAAAGCCCGGGGCGTGCGGTGGTCCGGGCCGAAGGAGGTCAAGCCGCACGCCATGTACGAGGGACGCCGGACCCCGCTCACGCAGCTTGTGAAGCGTCTCGGACTGGGACCCTACGACGTCCATGCAAAGGAAGGAGCCAGGGTGCCCGCCCCGCATCGCATCGGCCTGCCCCTGACGCAGCATGCCGGTGCGCCGTCTTCTCCCATTGTGAAGGTCGGACAGAAGGTGAAGGCGGGGGACTGTGTCGCCGAGATTGCGGAAGGGTCGCTGGGGGCGCGGATTCACACCAGCATAACCGGAGTGGTGAAACAGATCGATTCAACCATTGTTATCGAGCGGGATTGACCTATGCGAAAGAATGCGATCGGCCTGATTGAGCTGTCGAGTATCGCTGCCGGATTTCTTGTGGCGGATGCCATGTTGAAGGCTGCGGAGGTGGAAATCCTGCTCTCCCGCACGATCTGTTCGGGGAAATACATGGTCCTGGTGGGAGGGGACGTGGCTGCGGTCTCCTCCAGCGTGGAGGCGGGGGTTGTCGCGGGTGCAGGCGCCGTCATCGACACCTTCGTCATTCCCAACGTCCATCCTTCCGTCTTTACCGCGATCGGCGGCGGGACGACGGTCGGGACGCTCGAGGCACTCGGGATCATCGAGTCCTTCTCCGTGGCCACGATGATCGAAGCCGCCGATGCGGCCGCCAAGGCGGCGAACGTGCAGCTTATCGAACTCCGCCTCGCGATGGCGCTGGGGGGCAAAGCCTTCGTCACGCTCACGGGCGACGTGGCGGCAGCCCAGGCGGCGGTGGATGCCGGTGCGGCTGTGGTGGCCGCAAAGGGGATGCTGGTGAACAAGGTGGTCATCGCGGCGCCGCGAAGAGAACTGCTTTCGGAAATTGTCTGAACCATGGAGGACGGGAACGAACGATGCATAAAACCACTGCTGCGCAGGGTATGATCTGGATCTTCCTTCTGTTTCTTGGTACCGGCTGCGGGGGCCCGGAGCAGGATCTCTCGCGTGGATCCTCGCATATTGACGCCCGGAGCGTTTCGCGGCATCTTGCCTATCTTGCCTCTGATACGTTGCAGGGACGCAACACGCCCAGTCCGGGACTGGACAGCGCGGCGGCATATATCGCCCGTGAATTCGCCCGCTCGGGTGTGCGTCCCGTCCGGGGAAGCTATTACCAGGGGCTTCACCTCAACATCATCTCCCTGGGAGACACGAATGCCCTCCGGGTGAGTGTGGATGGCGTCGGCGAAGATTTTGCCATCAAGGACGACTTCACGCCGTTTGACAACACGGGGGACGGCGAGGTGGAAGGGGAACTCGTCTTTGCCGGGTACGGAATCAGCGCCCCGGAGTACAAATACGATGACTATAGCGGCCTGGATGTGAAGGGGAAGATCGTGCTGGTCCTGAGGCACGAGCCCGGTGAGGAGGATTCCGCATCCGTATTCCTCGGCAAAAAATCCACCGAGTACTCGAATGTCACCAGCAAAACACGGCAGGCCATTGAACGCGGCGCAAAGGCCGTCCTTGTCATGACGGACCCGCTGAATCACACCTCGCTGACCCCCCGCGGCTTTCCCTGGCCTTCCCTCTCCAAAGTGATACCGCGGGACGCCCTTCCCATGACGCTCGCCGTCGAAGGGACGGAGAAGATTCCGGTGGTGCATGCCGGCGAAAAGGTCATGGTCCGCCTCTTCGGGTCCGTGGATTCCCTCGTGCGGCTCCAGGCATCGATCGATCGCGAGTTCACCCCCCGTTCGTTCGTGCTGAAAGGGGTGCGGGTCCGGGTGCGGACATCCATTGTCGTGAAAAACATGCCGACGCAGAATGTGGTGGGGATCATCGAGGGATCCGATTCCGTTCTGGCGAAGGAGCTTGTCGTGGTCGGAGCGCATTATGATCATGTCGGGGTCAAGCGGAACACGAAGGCGGGGGAGGACTCCGTGTTCAACGGTGCGGATGACAACGCATCGGGCACGGTGGCTCTGCTCGAGGTCGCCCGTGCATTCGGGAGCATGGGGCGTGCCCCCCGGCGTTCGGTGTTGCTTATCGCCTTTGCCGGCGAGGAAAAGGGACTCTTCGGATCCGAATACTATGTCCGGAAACCCCTCTTCCCGCTTGCGGCCACGAAGGCGATGCTGAACATGGACATGGTGGGCCGCGGGACCTCGGATTCGCTGCAGCTCATCGGTGCCGGTGAAGGCTCCGCCCTCCTTGCCACCACCCGGGGGGAAAACCGGCCTTCGGAATTCATACTGACGCCAACGGCGCTGTCCGGAGGAGGCAGTGACCACAGGAGTTTTGCCAAACACGGCATCCCCGTGATCTTCTATCATACCGGGCTTCACGAGCAGTACCACAAGGTCACCGACCAGGCGGACCTGTATCGACACGCTGAAAGTCGCTCATGTGGCCGATCTGGTCTTCCGGACCGCGTGGCGGACGGCCGATTCCATCGAACCATCATCCAAATAGCCAAGGGCAGGTGCACCATGAATTGTTCCCGCGGACGTTCGCTTTCGATTGTGACAGTCGTGATTCTTGCGGCAGCCTCCGTTTTTCCTCAGGCTCCGCTTCAACTGAAGTACGGTTTTGAAAAAGGGAAAGCATACCGGTATGCCGATCTTGTCACTTCGACCATGGTTCAGGAGATGATGGGACAGGAGATGAAGATCTATACAACGGCACGCATGGTGAGCCGCGTGGAGGTCGCGGAGAAGCGTGCGGATGGCGCGAGTGTGCTTCTCACGTCCATGGACTCTCTCGTGGTGGCCACGAAGTCGCCGCGGCGCGACACGACGATGGTGATGGAAGAACTCATCGGCAAGAGGAGCCGGGTGGTGCTGTCGCCGTTGGGTGTGGTGGAGTCGCGGGAGGTGCTGGATAGTGTGAAGTCGGTTCAGGGAATGGGACGCAGTACCGCCTTTCGTGAAGCCATCCGTTTTCATCAGCTGTCGAAGGCGCCCGTTGCGGTGGGCGGGAAGTGGAAGACCGCGGTCTCCGATACCAACGACGCGATGGGAGGAAAGATGGTGAGTACCTCCACGCTCGAATACACGGTGGCCGGCCGTGAACAGCAGATGGGACACGACTGCGTGAAGCTCAACTACACCGGCGAGTCCACGATTGAGGGAAAAGGATCCATGATGGGGATGGATGTCTTCATGGAGGGGAAGGGGAAACTGAAGGGCACGATCTTCTTTGACGATGCGCAAGGTCTGGTGGTCTATGGAGGAAGGGCAGAACGATACGGACATGACCGCCGCCATCACGGGTCAGCAGAACATGACCATTCCGATGACCCAGTCGGCGAAGGTGTCGCGTACGCTCATGCCGTCTGCAGGGGCGGTGAAGTGAGGAGGGGGGACTGCATTCTCCGGGTCCTCCCGGCTCTCTGCATCCTCGTTGCCGGGTCCGTGCGGGGCGGGGTGGGCGCTGCGCCCGCAGAATTTTCCCTGCGAAGGGCACGGTTGAGCACGCTCCTGGATACTTCATCGGCTGCGGTGTTCCGGGCTCCGGATACGCGCACGCGGAACGGCGATGTCAATTATCCGTACAGGCAGGAAAGCGGCCTGCTGTACCTGACCGGAGCGAACCGGCCGAACGTGGCACTTCTTGTCGCCCCGGGCGGCGTGGTGATCGGTGACACGGTGGCCCGCATCGTCCTTTTCGTGCAGCCCGACAGCGGGAAGCTGACGGCAATCGAAGATGGCATGACGCTCGACTGGAACCGGTTCGGGGAAGTGCTGGACGGGCTCTGCCCCCGTGTGAAGACGCTCTACGCATCTTCGTATTCACCGGCATTCATGCATGACTGGCTGAACGGGAAACCCCTCTTTGTCGAACGGGAGAGCCGCCGTGAACTCGAACGCCGGTTTCCTGACCTCAAGGTGAAGAATGCCGGAACGCTGGTGGCGAAGCTGCGCACGTACAAGTCGGCGACGGAAGTGGAACAGATCCGGCGGGCGGTGACGGTGACGGGGGACGGACTGCGCCGGGCGATTGCTGTCTGTGTGCCCGGCGCGAAGGAGTACGAGCTGCAGGCGGCACTGGAAGGGGAGTTCCTCCGTCAGGGAGCATCCGGACCCGCGTTCCCTTCGATCGTCGGGTCGGGTGTGAATTCACTGATCCTTCATTATGATGAAAATCGCCGGACGATGCGATCGGGAGAGGTCGTGGTGGTGGATGTCGGGGCGGAGGTGGAGGGATATGCCGCCGACATCACACGCACGTTTCCCGTGGGTGGGAAGTTCACGCGCGAGCAAAGGGAGATGTACGCCGCGGTGAGGCAGGCCCAGAAAGATGTGCTTGCCCGCATCCGGCCGGGGCTGCCCTGGTCGGAGCTGGACGCGACGGGAAAAAATTCGATTACCGCCCGGGGATTCGGGAAGTACTGGCGTCACGGGCTCTCCCATCATCTCGGATTGGACGTTCACGATTCGGGTGTGATGGACACCCTGCGGGCCGGGATGGTGATCACGCTCGAACCGGGCGTCTATGTGCCGGCGGAGGATACGCTGCTGGCGCCCGGATATCGGGGATTGGGGATCCGGCTGGAGGATGACATCCTGGTTACGGAGGGTGGCTGCGTGATGTTGAGCGAATCCATACCGCGGGAGGCGGGTGAAATCGAAAAGCTTATGCAGGGCCGGAGGAAGAAGACCGCTCCCTCCCGGTAGGTCAGGGGGGCGATGCTGCCGGTACCGTCAGGCCGTCGGACCGGGGGAAGGGGTACAGGGGGTGTTACGCTTTTTGCCGCCGTTATTGCACCGGCGGCATTCTTTTTGCTTGACATTGTGATATAGTTATGATATCATAGTGACATCACTACTTGATGTCACAACGAGGAGGACCTCATGGAAGCTATTCAGGAAAAAGGGGCAATAAAGATCAGCGGTTTCGGCGCGCTCGCAGGCGCTCTGCTTATCTGGGTAACCGGTGTCTGGATAATTGTTGATGTGATCCGGACACACGATCCGTCCCTGCTCTGGTTCGGGATCCCGGTGCTGTTGCTGGGTTCGCTCGTGCTTAACGGGTTCTACATTGTCCAGCCCAACGAAGCACGGGTGCTGGTTTTTGTCGGTAGGTACATAGGCTCCGTCCGCGAAGCGGGGTTCTGGTGGTCAAATCCCATTGCGATCAAGCGGCACGTCTCCCTGCGTATCCGGAATTTCAACAGCGAGCAGCTGAAGGTCAACGACCTTCAGGGCAACCCGATCGAAATCGCGGCGGTGGTGGTGTGGCGGGTGGTGGACTCGGCGAAGGCGCTCTTTGACGTGGAGAATTTCGAAGGCTTCGTCGCGATTCAGAGCGAGACCGCCATTCGCACGCTCGCGTCGCATTACCCCTACGACTCGCATGATGACGGAAGGCCTTCGTTGCGGGGAAGCCCGGGGGAGGTCTCGGAGAGCCTCCGGCACCAGGTGCAGGCCCGTCTTGATGTGGCGGGCGTGGAGATCACCGATGCCCGGCTGACGCACCTGGCCTATGCGCCTGAAATCGCGCAGGCGATGTTGCGCCGCCAGCAGGCGGAAGCCATCGTGGCCGCGCGCCAGAAGATCGTGGAAGGCGCGGTGGGAATGGTCGAAATGGCGCTGAAGATGCTGAGCGAGCAGAACGTCGTGACGCTCGACAATGAGAAGAAGGCGGCAATGATCAACAATCTCCTTGTCGCGCTGGTCGCCGACAGGGAAGCCCAGCCGGTGATCAACACCGGGACCCTCTATACATGAGCGACAAGAAGCGCTTTCTGCTCCGGTTGAACGCCGATCTGTATGATGCGCTTGAAAAGTGGGCGGCGGACGAGCTGCGGAGCGTGAACGCGCAAATGGAATATCTGCTGACGGAGGCGGCGCGCAAGTCGCGCCGCCTGCCGGACGGTCAGAAGTCCGCGGAACGGGACGGCGAACAGCGGTAGGGAAAACGGGAGAGTGTCCCGGCCGTCATGATTGTCTGACGTGAATGGTCCGAGTGGGGAAGGCGAACGAAATCCCCTCCGCCGTGCAGCGGCGGAGCACTTCCAGATTGATCTGCTGTTGCACATCCATGTACACCGCATAATCCGGCCTGGTTACGTAGTACACCGCCTCGAAGAGAAGAGCGGATTCACCGAACGACTGGAAGTGTGCGCGGTCGAACCGCGCTTCCGGCTGCGCGGTGATCACCTCGCGCAGCATCGCCGGCACGCGTGCCACCGTCTCCGGCGGCGTGGCATACGTGAGGCCCACCGTGAACACGGCGCGGCGTTCCTGCATCCTCCTGTAATTCCGGATCCTGCTCTTCAGCAGATCGGCATTGGCCACGATGATCTCCTCGCCCGAAAGGCTTCTGAGCCGCGTGGTCTTGAGCCCGATACGATCCACGGTACCCTGAACCGAATCCACGACAATAAAATCGCCCACCACAAAAGGCTTGTCCAGCACGATGGAAAGCGATGCAAAGAGGTCGCCCAGGACGTTTTGCAGTGCCAGGGCCACCGCAATGCCGCCGATACCCAGGCCGGCAATCAGCGTGGTGATGTTAAACCCGAGGTTGTCCAGCGCAAGGATCAGCATGACGGTCCAGAGAAGAACCCGCATGCCGATACCGGCGGCTATCAGCGTCGTCGAGCTGGCCGCACCTTCCGCCACTCGCTGCTTTGTCATGCGGGCAATCGTGTAGGTAATGATCCCGTTGCCCCATACCGCGCCCTGGAAGAGCAGTGTGAGAATACCACACACGCGCGCCACGTCCTGCACCGGAGCGGAGATCCTCATGGCGTGCGAGGCCGCATACAGCGAAACCGCCAGGAGAAAATACCATCCTGTGCGCCGGAGGAGTTCGACGATCAGGTCGTCGATATCCGTCGCGGTGGTCCTGGCGAACGCATGCAGACGGCGCACGACCAGGCGTTTTGTGAGCGAGAGGGCGAGCCAGGTCGCGGCGGCAATCCCCAGGGCGGTCAGCCAGACGCGGAGGGTGTTGTCGAAATAGACGGTGTTGAGGAATTCCATGCTGCTCGATCCTGTTGTAAAGTGATGTGGCCCCTAAAACCGTTCCGGCACGCCCGGCGTCAATTCGCGGACAGCCTTGCGCATGGGCGCGGGAAGGTGGCGCCGGAGTTCTGCCGGCGTTCCCGCAAGAACCGGAAAGGTGCCGTAGTGCATGCCTACGATGATCCGGGGCTTCAGCAGCCGGCAGGCATAGGCGGCTTCCTGGGGTCCCATGGTGAAGCATCCGCCGATGGGGAGCATCACCAGATCGGGCTTGTACAGCTCGCCGATAAGCTTCATGTCGCCGAACAGTCCGGTGTCACCCGCGTGGTACACGGCGAAATCGTTCTCGAACCTCACGACATATCCGGCCGCATCCCCCCCGGAGAGAATCTCGCCGCCGGGCTCGAGGCCGCTGCTGTGCTGTGCATGTGTCATGGTCACCCGGATACCTTCGATTGTCACGCTGCCGGATATATTGATTCCCTCGACACGGTTCAGCCCCTTGCTTTGCAGGAAGAGCCCGACCTCATAAATTGCCACAACCCTGGCGCCCGTATTCCTGGCTATCTCCAGTGTATTGCCGAGATGGTCGCCGTGTCCGTGTGTTACCAGAATGATATCCACCCGGTCGAACTCCTTTGCGCCGGGCGGCGCTTTCGGGTTGTCCAGCCACGGGTCGATCAGAACAACCATTCCGGTTGGCGATTCGAGCTTGAACGCGGAATGGCCGAACCAGGTGAGGGTGATATGCTCCTTTTTTCCGGCCGTCCGGCGATGTGCCATGGAAGATCCTCCTGAAGGGTGGGTTATCCGCTGAAAAATGTACAGAAGCGGGAAGAACAAAGCAAGGGAGTACCAATTAAGGAGGATTCTTGTTATCTTTTCCAACCCTGAACGTCCGGTTGACCAATTGCGAGCCACCATGAAGAACCCGTTGCTGTTCCTGCTGTTTTGCGCGGCCCTTCCGGTATTCTTCTTCACGGCGGGGGTTTCCGCCGGAACTCCGCGCACTCCCCGCACACTGACCATTCTGCATACCAACGACATGCACGCGACGTTCGTCCCCAGGGAGGCGATGTGGGTGAAAACCACCCCGCGGCCGATGGTGGGCGGATTCGCCAGGTTGCAGGCGGTGGCGGATTCGGTCCGTGCGGGCCGGACGGACGTGCTGATGATGGATGCCGGAGACGTGATGACCGGGAACCCGATCACCGAACGCTTCTACCGCAAGGCATCGGGCGGTGCGCTTTTCGAAATGATGAACATGATCGGCTACGATGTCTGGTGCCCGGGTAATCATGACCTGGACATCTCCCAGGACAATCTGCGCGGCCTGGTGTCCATTGCGCGCTTCCCGACCGTGTCCGCCAACCTGCTGAATGACCGTCTGGAATTTCCCCTCGGGAACCGCCCGTACGTCATCCTTGAGCGGGGCGGGATCAGGATCGGCGTTATCGGCATCATGTCCCAGGAATTGTCGTCACTCGTCAACCAGAACAATCTCGTGGGACTCCGGGTGCTCTCGCCCGTGGAGACGGTACAGCGGTACATTGACGAACTCGACCCGAAGACCGATCTGCTTATCGCCCTCACGCACCAGGGAGTGGACGAGGATTCCGCCCTGGCCTCGGAGGTGCGCGGTCTGGATGTGATTGTCGGCGGACATTCACATACCCGTCTGAAGAAACCGAAGGTGGTGAACGATGTGATCATCGTCCAGACAGGCGCGAATACCGAGAACCTCGGCGTGCTGGATCTTACCGTCGCCGATGACCGTGTGGAACGCTATGACGGACGTCTGATCACGCTCTGGGCCGGGCAGGATCGGCCGGCGAACCGTGTGGGCGTTTTCGCGGACTCACTGCACAAAGAGATCGAAACGGAATACAGCGAGGTGATCGGGGTCCTGCGGGAGGACTGGATCCGCCGGGACACATTGACGGCGTTTGCGAGCTTCGTCACCGAGGCCCAGCGTGCGGCCGTGCAGGCCGATGTGGCGTTCATGAATGTCCATGGCATCCGCAAGGACATTGCGGCCGGGCCCCTGACGAAGCGCGATCTGTTCGAAGCGCTTCCGTTCCGTAATGCGCTGACCACCTTCCAGCTCAGCGGCAAGGAGCTCCGGCAGGTGCTGGACCATGCCGTGAGGACGCGCCAGGCCATCTACGTGACCGGCATCAGCGGGCAGTGGCAGAAGAAGCCGGACAGCATCCTGGTCTGGTCGGGTCTGCGCGTGGGATCGTCGGTAATCGACGACAAACGCCTGTACAGTTGCACAGCCAGCGACTATTTTGTGGGGGAAGCCCGCAGGTATCTCGGGCTCCAACCTCGCGAACATCATTTACCTTTCACGCACGCTGTTTGACACCGTGGAAAAGGCGGTGCGGGCGGAACACGACATTCAGCCCCGTGTGGCGGCGACCGTGCGGCGTGCTCCCTGAACCAGCAGAAGGCGAGGATATCCATGGCGACCCCGAAGCACTTTCCTGTTCTGATCATCACCGGACGTCCTGCGGCAGGCAAATCCGAGTTGATCGACTACCTGAAGAAATGCGAACCGGCGGAACGGCTGCGGCGCTTCGGTATCGCTCCGTTTGAGGAGCTGGACGACTTTCTCTATGTCTGGGAGACGTTCGAGACCGACGACATACTGACGCGCCACGGCAAACCGCGCGTCTGGACCGACGAGAAGTACTTCTTCAAGGACCACTTCATCTGGAACCTCTACATCGAACGCATCAACCTGGAATACCGGAAGAGGCTTGCGAGGGATCCGCTGTATGCGGATACGAAAACGGCCCTCATAGAGTTCGCCCGCGGCGGGGAAAACGGAATCGCCGAAGCGCTCGGATACCTGCACGAAGAAATCCTGAAACGGGCATGCCTGGTCTATATCACGGGTGTCGTACGAAGAGTCGGTGAGGAAAAACAGGCGCCGGGCAAGAAAGGGACAGGAAGATTCGATCCTGTACCATTCCCTGCCTGACGAAAAGATGGAGTTCTACTACAGGACGAATGACTGGGCGTCACTGGAAGCACGCGACCCGCACGTTCTGGATGTGAAGGGATACAAGATTCCCTACGCGGTGTTCGAGAACGAGCCGGAGAAGACCCTGGATCCGGAAAAAATCGGACAGGAGCTGGAACGGGTGGTGAGGAAACTCTCCGAATCACGCTAGGCGTCCGGCAGGACGCAACGACGCCGTCACACGGACAGCTCGTCTGGGGCGGGCTGTACGCCCGCCGCCGGACTAGTGCGCCGCCCTTTTCCCCTGCGGTATCGCATGCCAGATGCGCCGCGTGAGCGCTATCCCGAGCAGTGAGAAGGGGATCAGGAACACCGGCCAGTACTGCCAGTTCCACGTTGTGATATAGCCGAGGGCCAGGGACTGCACTCCGGTCCCCAGGTATACCAATCCGTCGATCAATCCCACCGCCGTCGCCGCGGCCTTCTTCCCCCCGAAGTCCATGGTTGCCGTCCCGCTGAGCATTCCATGCGTGCCAATGACGGCAACCGACACCAGGCAGACAAACACCCCGAGCGTTGTGGGGCTGCCGAACAGCGTGAACGTCATGCCCACGGTGGCCAGGAACAGCATCGTGTACAGGATGCCGGCAACCGGGGCGCGCCTCGAGCCGAAGAGGTGATCGGACATCCATCCGGCGAGCATACCCCCGCCCGCTCCCGCGAGCATGAGCATCAACCCCCAGTTGTTCAGCCAGAACTCCATGCGTCGCCATGCTCCGGATGGAGCGGCATCTGTTCCTTGGCGAATATCGGGAACCAGTGCATGACGCCGTTGCGCAGCACGCCCGTGCAGAATTCGATCATCCCCACGACGATGATGACCTTGTTGGTAAACACGCGCATAAGGATCGACTTCAGGTCAAATGGTGTGTCCGCTTCACCCGAAGAAGCGTCACCCGTGTTGAAGTCGGCGAACCCGGCCTGGGAAGGGGAGTCGCGGAGAAGCATGATGTCCAGGAGGACCCAGAAGAGCAAAATGCCGGCGGGAATGAAGAAGACCAGCCAGTATTGCGGGCCGGCCGGGCTCATACGCTCGGTGAATCGGACAATAGCCTGACTCCAGTCGAAGGCGAAGTAGAGCCCGAGTGAGATCAGGATCCCGAATATCCCGCCGAATACACCCCGTTCGCGCACATGGAACCATGAGGCGTTGACCTTCACGATGGCGACCGCCCCGAAACTCTGGAAGTACATATTCATCGCATACACCACCGAGAAAACCAGCGTCAGATTCAGGGCCCACTGTTCGGCCAGAATGCCGAAAACGATGATGCCGAGGAGGATGTTCATCACGGCGGACCCGGTCGCACCGATAAGCATGGCGCGTTTGCCCCCGATTCGGTCGGTGAGCGGGCCGTTGATCAGGAATGAAAAGGCGTAGGTAATCGTCCCGGCGGCGAAAATTATGCCGAATGCATCCTTCGGCATCAGGTCGCCGAGCGCATTCTTTGACACGGTCAGGTTGTAGCGTGCCATGTACAGGAAGGCATAGGTCAGACCGAGGGGGAGCCAGTTGAATGCGCGCCTGCGGCGGAATGCCGCGGAGTGCACGGGGCGGTCAGGATGGGGAGGATTCATGTGTCTCCGGGTGTGCTTCCAGTATCAGATATGCAGGGCTCAATATATCGAATATCATATCCAAATGCACGGGATCAGGAGGCGCAGGTGACCGCGCTCTCAGGTGAGGCCGCAAGGGGAGCGCCTGACCCCGTTTTCAGGTGGGGCAACCGGGGGGGGCCGGCCCTGCACTTCGGGTGAGAAACCAGGGAGAGGGGCGGGACTTGAACATGTCATTTGCGTTGTGTATCATGATCATAAGGAAATTCCCCTTCGTTGTGCGAAATACCCTGGTTTTCGTCACACGCGACCACGCTTCGTTTCACTTACTCAAGGAAATACCTATGGAGACGTCTCTCGATCACACCAAACTGTACCGGCTTCCCTGGACGCTTCCGGACAACGCCATCAGCTGGCTCGAACCCACAAGCAACTGCAATATCTACTGCGATGGCTGCTACCGGAAAAATGACCCGAAAGGGCACAAGTCCCTGGAAGAGGTGCGCAAGGAACTGGAGATTTTTATGAGTCTCCGGAAGACCGACAGCGTTTCCATTGCCGGCGGTGATCCGCTGACGCACCCCGAAATCGAAAAGATCGTTGAAATGATTGCTTCCTTCGGGCAGAAGCCGATCCTCAACACCAACGGCTATGCGCTCACGAAGGAGAAACTGATCGCCCTGAAAAAGGCCGGGGTGACCGGGTTCACCTTCCACATCGACAGCGGGCAGAAGCGTCCGCACATGAAAGGGAAGACCGAAATCGAGCTGAACGAACTCCGTCTGAAATATGCCCGCATGCTTGCCGAGGTGGGGGGGCTCTCCTGCGCGTTCAACGCGACCGTGTATGAACACACCTTGAAAGATGTTCCCGCGATCGTGGCCTGGGGCCAGGAGCACATCGACATCGTGCACATCCTGGTGTTTATCGCCTACCGTGCCGCCCCCATCTACAAAGGGTACGAGTATTTTGTCGGAGGGAAGGCGATAGACATGGCACCTGTGGCCTATGCGGTGGATGATGAGCGCCGTACCAGCATCATGTCCACGGATGTCGTCGCGGAAATCCGGAAGATGTACCCTGATTTCATGCCTTCCGCATATCTGAACGGCACCGAACGGCCGGATCATTTCAAGTGGCTTCTAACGATGCGGATGGGGACAAAGAAGCGGATTTTCGGCTATGTGGGGCCGAAGTTCATGGAAATGGGACAGGCGCTCCACCATCTGTTCCGCGGTTCGTATCTTGCATACACCACGACCAACACCCTGCGTCGAGGGAAGTCGATGCTGTTCCTTGCGCCGCTGGACAGCGGTGTGGCCCGCACGGCGAAGGCCTACCTGCGCGCCGTGGTGCGTTCGCCCCTTCTCCTTTTCAAGCGTCTCCACATGCAGAGCGTCATGATCATTCAGCCGGCCGACTTCATGCCCAACGGAGCACTCAGCATGTGCGACGGGTGCCCCGATATCACGGTGTATGACGGAAAACTGGTCTGGTCCTGCCGTATGGAAGAACTCATCAACTTCGGCGACTGGGTGCGGCCGGTTCCCGCGACGCCCGAAGTCAAGTAGAACGCACCTGCCCGGAAGCGCCACGCGCTGGCGCCTCCGGGAGAGGTTTCCGGAGGAGAGATGGTTACCATCTATCAGTTTCTCAATGACGAAGTCCGCAAACTGACCCTGAAAGAACTTCGCCGGGCGCTCCTGGAAAAGAAAGGAGTGGTCTGGGTGGATCTTGAGAATCCCATGGAAGCCGAGGAGGAAACGGTTCTCGTTTCCATGTGCGACTTTCATCCCCTGGCGATCGAGGACTGCCAGCGCGGCAAGGACGAGGACGGACATCTTCCCAAGGTCGAGGATTTCGGAGAGTACCTCTTTGTGATCTTCAATCCGGTGGCGGGGGTGATGCCCTCGGACGACGGCGAGACGATGTTCCATGTGGAGATCCAGACATCCCAGCTCAGCGCGTTTCTGAAGGAACGTCTGCTTGTCACGCATCACTACAAACCCCTCCACGCGATAACCCATGCCGCTCAACTCATCGCAAAAAATCCACAGACGCTTAAACGCGGCCCGGATTTTCTCTTCCACTGCATTATCGATGATATCGTCGACAACTACACACCCATTCTGGACCGGTTGGACGATGCCATTGACACCATGGAAGATCAGGTATTCAAGCAGCCGTCGCAGGAAACCATGATGCATATCCTGCAGCTCAAGCAGAACATCATGACGATCCGGCGGGTGGCCGTTTACCAGCGGGAAATGTTGAACAGGCTCTCCCGGGGCGAGTTCGACCTGATCACCGCCGATGAGGTGATCTACTACCGGAACGTATACGATCACCTGGTCCGGATGACGGATCTCGCGGATTCCTACCGGGACATGGTGTCCTCCCTGCTGGATGCGTACCTTTCGGTGACCTCCAACCGGCTGAACCAGGTCATGAAGGTGCTCACGATTATTTCCACGATCTTTCTGCCATTGAGCGTGATCACCGGTTTCTTCGGGATGAATTTTGTCCATCTTCCCGGATCCCAATGGGAATACGGCGTGGCAGCGACGCTACTGGTCATGGGCCTGGTTGCCGGTGGTATGCTCTTGATGTTCAAAAGGAACCACTGGCTTTGACAGATGTTCCCGGTCCCTCTATGACCACCCCTGTCCTGACCGATTCCTTCCTGCAAACACTTCACCGGATACAAACCCTGTTTCCCGGGTGTCAACTGCCTGGACGAGTGTCACCGGCCTGATCCCCTCGGGACGAGAATCCTGATCGTCAACCTGGATGCGATGGGGAACGTGCTGGTCACCACGAGCCTGCTGCCGGCGATCAAGCGGAAGTATCCGGAGAGTACGGTCACCTGGATCACGCTGAAAAACGCGGCGCCCCTTCTGCAGGAGAACCCCCTGATCGACAGGGTCTTCTCTGGGAGCCCGAAAGCTGGTTGATCATGCAGGAGATGACGTTTGACGTGATCATGAACGTGGACAAGTCCCGCCGCTCCTGCGCATTCACCATGGCGTTGCGCGCCCCCGAAAAACTGGGGTTCGGTCTCGACGCCAACGGCGCCATCGTACCGCTCAATCGCGAGGCCGAGGAGAACTACCGGCTCGGACTGGACGATCACCTGAAATTCCGCGTGAATCAGAAGACCGTTCCGCAGATACAGTGCGAACAGTTCAAACTTGATTTCCGCCGGGATCCCTATCTCCTGCTCTTGAACGAGCAGGAACTCGAGTACTGCCGTGCCTACCGGCGTGAACACGGACTGGATGACGCATCTCTCGTTGCCGGCTTCAACACCGGGTGCTCGGAGCTGTATCCGAACAAGAAGATGACCGTGGACCAGCACGTCACGCTGATCGAGAGGTTGTCCGTCATTCCCGGCGTGCGCCTGGTCCTCCTGGGCGGTCCCGAGGACACGGTGCGGAACGCGGAAATCGCCCGGAGGGTGGGGAGCAGAGTGCTCAACACGCCGACAACGGAAGGAGTCCGGCGCGGCCTCTGTTCCGTAAATGTGTGCGATCTGGTGATCTCGGGCGATTCGTTTGGCATGCATGCGGCCATCGGCCTGCAGAAGCACGTGATCGCCTGGTTCGGACTGAGTTGCTGGACGGAGATCGATCTGTTCGATCGGGGTGTGAAGTTGATACCGGAAGGCCTCGCCTGTGCTCCGTGCTGGAAGAAAGTGTGCCCGTACGGTCTCGAGTGCATTGCCGGGATTGACCTGGAAGAAATCGTCGGGCATGTCCGCGCTCTCGCCGAAGCACGCGCGCGCACGAGTGCGGGATGATCAAAGCCTTTCTCGTGGCGCTGGTGCTTGCGTGCGGTGCACTTCAGGCCCAGGATTCCCTTACCTTGCCCGCCGCGCCTCACCCGCTGCATCCATCTGGACACCCCGCAGGGTCATTGCCACCGGACTGGTGGGGGGAATTCTCGTGGGCTCCCTCGTAAGTTCCTACTATGACTGGTGGAAGGACGACGCCCGGCGGTTTCATTTCACCGTATGACGGGGTGTTCGAGAACTACTCACTGGGGATGGACAAGCTCGGGCATACCTACACGTCCTATTTCTATTTCCATACCTTCCACAACGTCATGCTCTGGGGCGGATACGGGCGATCGGCCGCGCTCTGGTGGTCCGCCGGCACCGCGGCGTTCTTTGCCGTGTCCATCGAGCTCGGGGATGCCGTCTCTCCGTACGGCTTTTCGTTCGCCGATCTGGGGTTTAACATGATCGGACTGGGATACGGCATGTTGCAGACGGAGGTACCGTTTCTGAAGAACTTCTCGTTGAAGTGGAGTTACGTGCCGGCGGACGGGTACCGCTGGCCGCCGAGATTCACCGAACACTACGCCGCGCATACCTACTGGCTGGCGATCAACGTTCACAATCTGCTGCCGGAGGGCGCGAAGCCGTACTGGCCCGGCTGGTTGCAGGTGGCCCTGGGCTACGGAGTGGATGAGACCCTGACGCGGCGCGAGTTGGTGATCGGGCTGGACCTGAATCTGGGTGCGTTCCGGGTTGAACAACCGGATCTGCATCTTCTGCTGCAGACGGCCGACCTCTTTCACTTTCCCGCGCCGGCGGTGAAGTTCACGGAAGGGGAGGAGCCCGAGTACTCCGTCTTCTATACAAACTGAGGGGCTGGCGGTTTGCCAGCCCGCGAGCTATTTCTTCTCCCCCTTGCCGATTTCCGAGATGACCTTTGCCACCGACGCCACCATGCCGCTGACGTCCGCGAGGTTGGAGGGAATGATCATCGTGTTGTTCGACTTTGCGAGCTTGCCGAATTCCGCGAGATACGATTCGGCGATACGGAGATTCACGGCATCCTGTCCGCCCCGGTCGCTTATGGCGTTGGCGATCTCCCGGATCCCCTTGGCGGTGGCAAAGGCGACCCGCTCGATTTCCTGACCGCGTCCCTCCGCCTCATTGATGCGCTTCATCTTCTCGCCCTCGGAGCGGGCGATGGCCTCCTGCTTGTCGCCTTCCGCACGGTTGATCTTCGCCTGTTTGTCGCCTTCGGATTCCGCAATCAGCGCACGTTTTTCGCGCTCCGCGCGCATCTGCTTCTCCATCGCGTCCTTGATGCTGGGAGGCGGGACGATGTTCTTGATCTCGTAACGCGTCATTTTCAGACCCCACGGCTCGGCGGCCTTGTCCACCGCGGCGACTATCTGGAGGTTGATCTTCTCCCGCTCCTCGAACGTCCTGTCCAATTCGATTTTCCCCACTTCACTTCGCATGGTCGTCTGCGCCAGCTGGATGGAACCGAACCTGTAGTCGTTGATCCCGTATGATGCCTTGACCGGATCCACGATGAGATAGTACAGGATCCCGTCCACTTCCACCTGGATGTTGTCCTTCGTGATGCATGCCTGCGATGGCACATCGATTGCCACTTCTTTCAACGAGTGTTTGTAGGCGATACGGTCAATAAACGGCACCAGGATATGAAACCCTGCCTCGAGCGTGCGGCTGTACTTGCCAAGCCGTTCCACGATAAAGACGGTCTTCTGGGGGACAACCCGGGCGGTCTTCATAAGCGTGACAAAGGCCAGGAAAATGAGACCGATGATGATGAGCATGTTGGCGGTTTCCATGGTTCATTCCGTAGGCGATGAATGACTAGTGAATTGCCTTCACCCGAAGGAGAAGATTCTCTCGTTCCAGTATTTCTACGATTTCACCCGGCTGGACCGGTTCGTCGGCTTCGGCGTTCCACGCCGTGCCGTGGAATTCGACTTTCCCGCCGGGATTCCTGGGAATGATGGCGGAAATCACGACGGCCCGTTGGCCGCGCAGATCCTCCATCGAAGACCCCGGGGCCGCTTCTCCGGACACCCGCCCTTCGTACCACCGTTTCCCTTTTCTCCGGAAAAGGACGAGCGCGAGAATGGAGGAAATGAGAAACGTGAGGAGTTGAGCGTTGAATGTCGGCAGGAGGCCCAGGGCAATCAGGGCTGCGGTGATCCAGGCCCCGATTCCGAAGAATACAATAACAAATCCCGGGAGCATGAGCTCCGAGAGCAGGAGCACGAGTCCGACGAGAAACCACAGCAATTCAGCACTGGCGCTGTCAAACATGGCGGTTCCCTCGTTGTTCGTTCACAGGTAGCTATGGTGCTGAAAAGAACCTACGGCGAAGCTATGAGAATGTCAAGGTAGGTACGGGGGAAAGAGCGGTGTGTTGCATGGGGCGGGCATGCAGCGACAGGGGGAATATGCGAAAATGACCGGAATCGGGGGTAGAGAGTTATTGAAAAGAAACCCCAAGGGAAATCGTGTGTCCGTTTCCGAGGTCTCCGTTGAGACGGCTGAAGGCATAGTCGAGGGAAAGCACACCGTGCCTGATGCCGCCGCCGAGGCTGAGTCCGCGCCCTTCGGAGCCGGCCTGGTAGCCGGCCCTCGCCATGAATATGCCTTCCACGGACAGCTCGGCGCCGGCATTAAGAAGAGCCCGGGATTCCGGAAAAATGAAGAGGCCGTCAGCCGCGATAAGGAAATCCCCGTGCAGCGCTGTGACGGGGAGCGTGAATGCGCCGCCGGCACGCATAAGTGCCGGCAAACGGGAAGACTCGTTGCGGAGGTTCCCCATTGCGCCGAGATTGGCAATGACCATACCCACGGAGAGCCCCTCGAGGGGTGTCACATACTGCAGACCCAGGTCGACGCCGATGCCCGAGGCATCGTCCACGAGGATCTTCTCATAGAGAAAACGCGTGCTCATGCCGGCGCTCAACGTTTCGGAGACACGGTAGGCTCCGGACACCCCGACGGCAAGGTAACGGGATGTGAACGTTCCTTCTGCAGGGCCCGGCCGCGTGCGAAGTTCGATGCCGGAGATGGTCGTGGTGTTCACGGAAAACCCGAGCGAGACAGGATCGCTTATGCCGACACACGCGCCGAGGAATTCGGTGCGGGTATCCTGAATCCACTCCTTGTGCATGAAGAGCAGTTCGGCATTCCCCGTCCCTTCACGCCCCCCGAGGCCGGCGGGGTTATAGTGAGTGGCTGCGGCACCGTTCACCGAGGCCGACATTGCATCACCCATCGCCACGCTGCGTCCCGAGACGCCGAGCTTCAGGAATGTCAGTCCGCTCGAACCGGTGCCCCCGTGCGCGAGAACCGCACCGAGCAGCGTAAGCAAAACAATCCCGGGTGCTGCAGGGATGCGAGGAAAGGACTCGTGCGTGTGTATCATTCTTCCGTTCTCAGAATGTCAGAGTGTCCTCAGAATGCCATTGAAAGCGAGATCATGTGCATCGCCGCGGGCGAAAACGGCTCGTGCACGAATGCGTAGTGCAGGGCCGGAGAGAAGCGGCCCAGACTTGTCCGTACGGTGAATCCGATGGACGGCCGGACACCGTTGCCGCTTTCCCGCAGATCGATCCGGTCTATGCCGGCGCGGACCGTGAATTCGGGCACCACCGGGACTTCCACGCCCGCACGTCCGGTGATCGTCTGCGTCGAACTGAATTCCACTTCAGCGGAAATTGTGGCAATGCTGTCGGGCAGCCTGTACGCGGTTCCGGCCGTGTACAGAAGGGGGAACGCCTCTTCGCTGGTCAGGCCGTTCTGTCCGAACACCGGGCGCGTGTCCCATTTGTAGCGGGAGTTGATATCCCTGACGGTAAGCGCAGCCGTGAGATTTTCATCGAAACGGTACAGCGCGCCGAAGTCGACACCCACCGTTGTGGAGGAGACGTCGGTGTACAGCTGATAATAGAGAAGCTTCAGCGTGACGCCGACACTCAGGCCGATGGGGAAGCGAACGCCGAATCCGAGGAACAGCTGGTTTTCCGAGGTCTTGAGAGGACCGGTCGGCTCACCGTCCCCGTCGCGTCCGTCGATCTCACTCACGCCCGCATTAATCAGTCCGACCGAGAGTCCGGCATTCGGAGGGAGCGGACCGCTGTAGTTGAGGAAGTTCAACCGGCGGTCCAGGCTCAGAATGCCGAAGGATGCCGATGCGAACCGGTACGACGCGCCGGGAATCAGGGCCGGATTGTAGTAGGCGACCACGTCACCGGTGGTCACGGCCGTCATGGCGTTGCCCATGGCCATTCCGCGGGCGCCGAAACCCATCCGGCTGAAAGCCCCGGGCTGCCCGCCTATCTGTGCCGGAGACGAACCGGGAAGAACCGCCAGGAGAATTGTCAGCATGAGCAATACCGGCAGACAGGCTCTGAAGATCCGGCCGGCTGCGGCCTGCGGGGTCCGTGGCGCGCGGTTCATTGGAGCACCATGATTTTGGACCAGACAGGGTCGCGTCCGGAAACGCTGACGCGGTAGAAATACACGCCGTTGGGAAGCACCTGTCCGCTCATCCGTCAGGCCGTTCCAGATCTCGTCGTGTTCCCGGTCCCCCGTGCGCTGGGCATCGCTGATAATTGTTCGGATACGGTTCATGCCGAAATCGAACACTTCTATGGTCACGGCTGCGGCAGACCCGCCGGTACTATAATGAATGCGCACGGCCTCTGATTTTGGCGAGAAGGGATTCGGATAGGCGTACGTGGAGTTCGGCGTGGTGAGAGGGCTGTAGGCCCGGAGGATCTCCCACTGTTGACCGAAGGGCTGCCCCGGCGTGTCAACGGTTTTCACGAGTCCTTCCGAGGATCCGCAGTACACCGTGTCGGACTGCACGGCAACGGCAAAGAACTTGTTGACGGTGATCCGTTCACCGGTCGTCTGGTCGATGATGCTCCCCGACTGCGCCCAGCCGCTTCCCCCGTCGGATGTGCGGAAGATGCCCTCTTCGGTTGCGACATAGGCGATCGAGTCGCGGAATGCAAAATCGTATGCTTTGATGCCGTGCAGGAAGTTTTTCCACGTGCGGCCGCCGTCGTCGCTTGCGCTGACACCGTATTGTTGATCCGCCCCTTCGGCGGGCCAGTTGGTGGTCCAGATCCGGGTCCCGTTGCGGAGACGCTGTCCCGCGATGCTTATCACCCAGTCGCTGAGGATGGGCTCGCGCTGGGAATCGCGCGTGAACTTGGTCCAGCTGGACCCTCCGTCCACCGACCTGTTGATGCCGCCTGCGGTCCCCGCCCAGATGGTATCCGGAGTTTGCGCATACACGGCAAACGCAAGATAGTTGTTGTCCTGGCGGGGGTCGACCTTGTAGTTGACCAGTGTGTCGGTCGGCGCAATCGAGGACAGGAGCTTTGAAGGCAGGACCGTCCGTTTCCAGGTGACGCCGTTGTCGGTGGAGCGCCGCAGTCCGCTGGACCAGCTGGCGATCCAGACGGTCCCGGCGGACAGGGCCAGATCGAACGTCACGTTCTGCTCGTTGACCACGATGGGAAGGAATTTAATAACGTTGTTCCCGTAAGCGACGAGACTGTCCCCCCGGTCATCCAGTGTCTGCGGACGCGACGTCCATGCGGTTCCGCTATTCAAAGAAAAGGTATATCCGCTGCCGGTCTGCACGGACTGCCCGTCCACCTCCCGGGAATACCCTGTTGAGGTCCAGACGGTATCCCCGCGCAGAGCGACGGCAAATATTCCCGGACGTGCAAACTCGGGAGTTGCGGCGAAGCTCTCCCAGTGCCTGCCCCCGTCTGTACTCCGCGCAAGTCCCTTGCCGGTGCCGATCCAGACGGAAGATCCCTCAATGGCGATGTGTGTCACGCTGTTGCTGGGGAGTGTCGATTGAACGACGCCCTCCGTTTGTTGCAGCGAGAAGGTCCCGAGGAGGCGGGACTGAGCGTCAGCCCGGGTGCCGGCCAGCCAGGGGAGCGCGCACGCCAGACACACGAGCGAACGGACGATCAGAGCAAAACGTGTCATGCCGGTTCAGTTGATGGTGATATTTCGTGTGGTTTCGCTCCGCGCACCGGCCTTGTCAACGACCGTGAACCGGAATTCTTTTGTCCCCGGGGTGGTCGCCGCATCGATGGAGAGAACGCGCGCATAGGTCCCGTCCGAGGCGACAGAATCGCCGTGCACGGTGAGATCGCCGTCATCATACATGCGGATGATCGTCGGAGTGGCCGAACTCATATTCCGGAAGTACACCGAATCGACGTCCGCAAGCCCGTTTGCATCCTCAACGGTCGCGGCGAAGGTGACCAGGTTGCTGCCCGTCGACGGACGCTGGATTGTGGATGGGACGGCGAGGGCAACAAAACGGGGAGCACTGTTTGCCACAGCGCGGCGGACAATGTTGCTCTGCAGGCCGTCGCGATCGGTCGCCCGGAATTCAAACGTTACATTCTGGGGATCGCCGGCCGGCATGATCCAGGTGTAGAGCGAGAACACGCCGTCGCCCGAGACGCCGTCGCCGTGCGACCGGAGCCCGTCGTCCTCCATCTGCAGCGCGGATGAATCGCGGGTGAGAAGCGCCCGGACCGTCACGGACTGAATGTTGTTCAACCCGTCTGAATCCGCCGCGGCAATGGTGACGGCGTATTGTATGGAATCCGCCCCCTGCCGGCCGACTTCACGGACCCCGGGGAGGGAAAGCACGGGGGGAGTGCTGTTCTTTCGCACACGGATCTGTTGCAGAAGCACGGTACTCGAGTATCCGCTCCGGTCCACCGCATACACCTCGAGGAGATACACGCCGGTCTGCTCGCGGGTCAGGGAGAACGGAACGGAGGCGGAGAAGCTGATCGTGCCGGGACGCACCACCGTGCCGGTGAGAACGCCCGCAGCCAGCGGTTGGGAAGCGCCGGGAGCGGAGAGGCGGTACGGTGCCTCCCGGATATCTCCGTCGCCCTGGGGATCGGTCACGTTCGCCTGCACGGCAACGGAGAGCCGGTACACACCGCCCGATGGCGTCTGAGCGTCGAGATTGATGTCCACCGGAGTGACAACAAGGGACTGAATGACGGGGGAAGATCCGGATGGGCCCTCGGGAGGGAGGGGGGCGTTTTCACAGCCCGCAAAAAAGCCCACACACAGGAGACTCGCAAGCACGCGCATAACAGCCTGTTGACGTTGGTGGTGGTGAACAATCATCGAACAAAATTCAGGAGTACCAACGTCGTGCGCGGGACGATTCCTGTACATGTGGGGGAAAGTGTACACGTTCTGCATCAAAAGTACCAAAGAGGGGGCTGAAAGTCAAGTGGTAATGTGACGGGTCACACACCCGGCTCTTCGCGCTTGCATGAAGTACCGAACATTTGTTACTTTAAAGCTTCACATGAAGGATTACACTGTGTCCAGATTGTTGCGAAGCTCCTTTTCCTGCAACGCGGTCTTCACCCTTCTGGCATCCGCCTGCCTTCTCTCTCAGACTGCGCCGGGAGCGCACCGGCCGGCCGGTTCTCCGGTGAAGGCTTCCTCGGGGGACATCATTCCCGGCGAGATTGTCTTCAAGCTGCGGGCGGAAGCGTTGCCCGGGGCCGGGATGCCCGGCAAAAGCGGCGGAACACTCTCCACGGTTTTCGCCCGGGCGGGGATTACCGGAATGCAGCAAATGTTTCCTTCTCGTAACGGTGCGGCAAAGAACCCTGCCGGGCCGGACACCGTCGGACTCGAGCGACTCTTCATTGCGCGTATCGCATCGCCGGGTGATTCCGCGTATGCGGCGGCCGCTCTCCTCTCCCGCACAGCAGGGGTGGAATATGCCGAACCGAAATACATGCAGTGGCTCACCGCCACGCCGAACGATCCGCTTCTCACGAATCAGAATGCGGCGCTCAGCCGGATGAACGCCTATAACGGCTGGGACCTGCGGAAGGGTTCTCCGGATATCACCATTGCGGATATCGACGGCGGCACCGATTGGCGCCATGAGGATCTCCTGGCCAACGTCCGCATCAACGCCCTCGAGGACATCAACAAGAACAAGCAGTTCGACGCGGCGGATGTGAACGGGATCGACGACGACGGGAACGGCTTCATCGACGATGTGGCGGGATGGAATTTCACCAACGACACCAATGATCCACGCGGCCTGCCCGCAACACCGCAGAGCTACGCACACGGCACGGCGACCGCAAGCCACTTCGGGGCGGTGACGGACAACAATCTCGGAATGGCGGGGAGCAGCTGGAATTGCTCTCTGCTCCCTGTCTGCACGGCATCCGCTACAACGGACAACGGGATCCAGTACGGGTATGAGGGCATCGTCTATGCCTTCCGCAGCGGGGCGAAGGTCATCAACTGCAGCTGGGGGAGAATCGGCGGGTTCTCGAGGTTCGAGCAGGATGTCATCTCCGCGGCAACGTCTGCGGGCGCTCTCGTTGTCGCAGCGGCGGGGAATGACAATCTGGATCACGATATCAGCCCCCACTATCCGTCCAATTACCAGGGCGTCCTGGCTGTCGGCGCCGTGTATTCGGCGAGCGACGAAAAGGCCCCCTTCTCGAACTACGGCGTCAGCGTACCGGTGTTCGCCCCGGGTGTAAGCATCCTGAGCGCCTTTGCAGGAGGGGGGTATGGAGACGGAGGGAGCGGAACTTCGTACTCCAGTCCGTTCGTGGCAGGTCTTGCCGGCCTCATCAAGGTGCAGCATCCTGACTGGAGTCCCGCACAGATTGCTGCGCAGATCCGCACCACCGCCGATCCGATCGATGCCGTCAACCCGGTCTATCAGGGCCTTCTCGGTCGGGGACGCGTGAATTTTGCCCGGGCCCTCACGGAATCGCATCCGGCACTCGATCTGATGAACGTCCAGGCGATCACTCCCGGCGGAAGGAAACTCTTCCTGGCCGGCGATACGATCGTGGTCTCCGCGGAAGTTATGAACCCGACGATTCTCCCGGTCACGTCCGCGCAATTCACCGTGACAACTTCCAATCCTCTCCTCCAGGTTATCGCCGGCACGGCCTCGGTTTCCGGCATCGCGCCGGGTCAGCAGGTTCGCCTTCCCGATTTCCGGTTGTTCGTGGGGCAGCTTCCGGCGGCGCGGGAGGTGGGCATCCGCATAAGATGGCAGATCAACGGATCAGAAGGCGACGGTGATGCCCTCCGTGTCATGCTCTTTCCTTCCATGCCCCTCTGGTTGATGGATTTTGAGGGGACGGGAACCGGGCTCTTCAGCGTGAAAGCCGTCGACAGGGATGTCGCCTGGGCGGCCGGCGGCAATGCTCAAGGCAGCGCGCCCCTGGTGATGCGCACTACCAACGGAGGCCTCTCCTGGGCGGACGTCACGGGCGATATGCCGAACGTGGACCTGTACTGCGTCGCGGCCCTGGATCAGCAGAGAGCCTGGGCGGGTACCGGAGACGGCCGGATCGTCTCCACCAGCGACGGTGGAAGTTCGTGGACGGTGCGCTCATATCCGGGACGCCAGAGCCCGTTCATCAACGGTGTCTGGATGTTTCCCGGCGGCACCGGGTATGCGCAGGGAGACCCCCCCGGAGACGGACGTTTCATCGTTCTGAAAACGACGGACTTCGGTTCCACCTGGGAGCACCTTGCGAGTGAACCCGCGGGCAGCGCCGGAGAGGCGGGGTGGAACAATGCATTCTGGTGGACGGATGCCTCGCACGGATGGTTCGGTACCAACCGCAACCGTGCCTGGCGCACAACAGACGGAGGTACGACGTGGGGCTCCGCGCCCACGGGATCCACAAACAGTTATGGCATCGCCTTCGGTGATCCGAACAACGGTCTGGCGGTGCACGATGCGGGTGCGATCACGAGGACAACCGACGGCGGGATCACCTGGAACGGGACGGCCAGTCCCACGACAGACCAGATTGCCGCAGTGACACTCGTTGCCGGAAGCACGAAGGCTTGGCTTACGAACGGCGGCAGCATGTACCGGTCGGGAAACGGGGGTCAGAGCTGGTCCTCGCAGGCGCTCTTCCCGATCACCGGATCCCTCTCCCATCTGTCGTTTGCCGACAGTTCAACGGGGTGGGCGGTGACATCCGACGGCGAAGTGCTGCGGTACGATCCTTCCACGCTGACTTCGGTTGACGGTCAACTCGCAGAGACTCTACCGGATGGCTACCGTCTGGAGCAGAATTATCCGAATCCTTTCAACCCCTCGACGAGGATCGAATTCCATCTGCCCGCAGCAGGCAGGGTGACGGTGACCCTCTTCGACCTCCTGGGAAGGGAGGTGCGTGTGCTGGCGGATGCGGAATACGGGCCGGGCGGACACGGAGTAACCCTCGATGCCTCCGGTCTTGCAAGCGGGACGTACGTGTACGGAATCGTTGTACGCGGCGGTAACGGCGTGGAAACGTTCCGCCGGGCGCGAACGCTCATTCTCCTCCGGTGATTTCATGAAAGCGCTACTCTTCATTATCAGCATGGGAATATTCGCTGCCGCAGCGACTGCACAGTTCGAAGGGGTGGTGGAGAGCCGCAACCTCACCGTGGATGAGCAGGGCGCGGAACAACGGTATGTCATGACGATGCGGGTTCGCAAAGACATGCTCCGCGTGGAGATTCCCCCGGTCGGGGACATGCCGGGCTCCACGGTCATTTACCGGGGGGACCGGAAGATCTCCTGGGTGTTGAATGATCAGGAGAAGACGTATTTCGAGGTTTCCCTTTCGCAGGATGTCCGGCAGGGTTCAGCCGTGCCGGACATGGACTCCGCGGACCGGCCGGTATTCGTCCGGACGAACAAGACACGAAAGGTGCTTGGTTACCAGTGCGAGCAGCTGATTGTGAAAAGGGGCGAGTCCGAAACCGAGATCTGGGGGACGAAAGCTCTGGCGGCTCTCACGGCGGTGCTGGAAGGGACTCTTGGCCGGGATGTGCGTGGCGGCGCCGGGTATGAAACGCAGATGATTGCACAGATGGGGATCTTTCCCCTTGTCTCCATCACCCGCTATGACGGCAAGATCATTGAATCACAGGAGACCGCCCGCGTCGAAAAGAAGCCGGTAGGCCCCGAGCTGTTTCAGGTGCCAGCGGGGTATGCGAAGCAGAAGGGCGTGGAGATGCAGGAGCGGTGAGCCTCAGGGTGAGTCTCAGGGTGAGTCTCACTTCGGCACGCGGAGAAGGACGGCGACTGCAGCCAGGAAAAAGAGAATATTCGCCAGCCATGCGGTCAGGAGCGGATTGATGTCGCCGTTATACCCGAAGACCTGACTTACCTTCATGAAGATAAGGTAGACAAAACAGATCAGCAGGCTGATGCCCAGCTGAACACCCACCCCGCCCCTGCGGCGGATCGACGAAAACGGAACCCCGAAGAGCACCACGATCACCGTCGCAAAGGGAAACGAGATCTTGCTGTAGAAGTCCACCTCCCATCTTGAGACATCCTGTCCGGCCCTCTGCTGGTTCCGGATAAAATCCTGCAGGTCATAGTAACTCATCTCGTCCGGTTTTTGCCTCTTCTTCCGCAGATCGTCGGGATCAAAGTGCAGATCGGTCACGGGTTGCATGACGAACGGTTCCATCTGCTCCTTGCCCTCGTGAAACCAGCGGCGTGCGCCGTTCTGCAGCACCCAGTAGTGTCCGGTGGAATCCCACACCATGGTCACGGCATCCAGCCGGGCGACCATGGTTGTCGGGTCGACGACGCTGAAATCCTGAATGCTGACGCGTGAGGCCAGATCGCGTGACTCGTCGAAGTACCCCAGCGAGAGAATCCTGGTGGGGCTGTCCTGAACGTAGATGTTCGCGCCCGAGGCGGAGACGACATCCCTCTGCAGAAAGACCCTCTCGATTGTGAACTTCTTCTTGTTGGCGAAGGGAACGATCCATCCGTTGAAATAGACCGAGACGATGCTCACCAGCACGGCGACGGCGATATACGGGACCAGGAGTCGGTACAGGCTGACGCCGCTGGATTTCAAAGCGGTCCACTCACCCTGTGTGGAAAGCCGCGCGGTCACGAACAGGCTGGCGAGGAGCATGGCCACGGGGATGATGAGTTTGATGATTTCGGGAACGAAGTAGAGATAGTACAGGAGGATCACATCCCAGCCGGCCTGCTTGTCGATGAAATCGTCGAGCTTTTCCATCGCGTCGATCACCATGAAGACGACCAGGACGGCAAGAAGGGAGAAGAGGGCGGTGGAGAGAAACTGCCGGATGATATAGCGGTCGAAGAGTTTCATGAGGCGACCGCGTCCCGCGGTGGTTCATCGGGGAGTGTGCCGCGCAAACGCCGGGGGACAAGCCGCCGGAAGAAACTCCAGTCGATGACGACCGTTTCGCGTCCGGTGCGGAAGGTAAGGTAGATGCCCATGGCGCCGATGATGAAATTTGCCGCCCACATGCCCAGGAAGGGAGAGAGAATTCCCCTGTCGGCGAGCTTCTCTCCTCCGATAAGGAATGCCCAGTAGAGGACAAAGAAGCCCAGGCTCAGAGTGGCCGCGATCCCGAACCCGCCCCGGCGGGCCATGATGCCGAGGGGAAGTCCCACGAGCACAAACACCACGCATGCGGCCGGAATGGAGTACTTTTTGTGGATTTCCACCCAGTACTGGCTGGACTGGCGTTCGAGGGTTTCCATACGAAAGAAATATGTTGCGACCACCGAACCCATGGTTCGCGCTTTGACAAGCGCGGTTGATGGCGCATAGCTGCCGGTGAACGCGGGCGGGATGCCGCCGGTGTCCCAGATCCCTTTGAGCGTCCCTTCCATTTCCTTCGTCAGCAGGTCGCCGAGTTCGCCGGTTTGCGCCAGGCGGAGGCGGTCCAGGCTGTCGGAGACGAGCAGCATGGCGGGGGCGCTCAGTTCCCGGTCCCCGCGTGTGAAGGCCGAGGTGGCGGATCGTTCGAAGTCGAATCCCTCCACGTCCATGGCGATCCGGTGGCGCGTGAAGCGAACGCGCCGGTATGCGTTCACGTCCTGCATATCCAGCTCGTGGATCTCTCCCTCCCGGAGATTCAGGAGAATCTTCCGGTAGTCCGGCGACAGGGTGATGGTTCCATGCGAGGCGGTGATCACGGCGTTCCTGGTCGGATTGGAAAAGTCGTAGAGCGTCACCCCGGCCAGGTCTCCGGTGGGAGAGGCCTTGCGGACCAGAAGGCTGTAGCCGGGGATATCCTGGGAGAAGACGCCATCGACAAGTGCGATCGTCGGTTTTTTGCGCCGGATGTCCGTTGTCAGCGCCTTGAGGCGGTGATTGGATTCCGGGAGCACGTCGTTGTTGAACCAGACCATGACCAGTCCGACAAGCACGCCGGCGAAGAGCACCGGGGCCATCATCCGGTAGATGCTGACGCCTCCCGCCTTCATGGCGGTGATTTCATTTCTCGAGGAGAGTTCTCCAAAAGCCATCAGGGTTGCGACGAGGACCGACATGGGGACGGCAAGCACGAGCATCCAGGAGAGATTCAGCGCGACGAGTTCCATGATCAGCCATGCCGTCAGTCCTTTCCCGACCAGCTGATCGATGAATTTCATCACGAACTGCAGGAGGAAGATGAACATCAACGTCGCCAGCGAGAAGAGGAACGGTCCCGCGTGGGCGCGAAGGATATATCGATGGATCAGATACATGCCGTAATATAGGAGTCCCCGGGGGTTTTTCCAAGGATACTTGACCTTTTCCTCTGTTTTGGCTATGTTAGATGCAGTGCAATTTGAGGAGTTCAATATCGATCAAGCTTGTTAACGCATGTGCGCCCCGGCATAACGGCACGGGTTGTTCTGTACCACTTGCGGAATCGAATTGGACTCTTTGTCGCATAGAGATTTTTCTCCCTCTGCCGGCTATTTCCTCCGTGCCGGCGTGCGGCTTGCCGGTCTGGCGGCTCCTCTCCTTATCGGGGTGTTGACCCTTTCCGCAGCGGGTGTCGGCGTTCCCCCGGAGAATGCCTTCCAGGACGTGCGTCCACCGGATTCCGTCCGGACGCGCCTCTCGCCGGCGGACTCCCTCGCTTTGCGCTCTCCCGGGGACTCCCTCCGGTTTCTCTCTCCCGCGGATTCGCTCCGTGCAGCGCAGCTTGACAGCACGCGCGCGGACAGCACCCGGCGGGATTCTCTCCGTGCCCGGTTGATCACCGATTCCACGTATGTCGTGTATCTGGACTCCACAGCCCGTCTGCGGCAGTTCGCGCCAAGGCGCCACGAGTCCCCGGGAGTGGAGGTTATTCCCGACCGGACCTACCCGCTGTTTGGATCAAGAAAGAGCAGCGGATTGCGGCGGGAGGTCACCCTGGACACAACAGGGGCGAACATCCGCATCCGCGAGACGCTCTTCGGCCAAGACACCAGAATTCCCGTCAGCGTTCCGCTCGGCGAGTACGTCACTGTCAGGCGAAAACAGGAATTCCGGCGGCTGCTTGCGGAGGAAGCCCGGAGGCCGAAGGCGCTGGTCGCCAAGAACGATCTCGGCGAGCTCCTCAGCAACATCACCCAGATTCAAATCCCGATCCCGCCCAACCCCATTTTCAGCATCTTCGGCAAGCCGGAAATCAAGCTGAATATCAGCGGTGCCGTGGACATCAAGGCGGGGTTCCGGAGTACCGAGACGGACCAGACCACGATCTCGCGTCTGGACCAGACCCGGAACGAGCCGGACTTCTCTCAGGATGTCCAGGTGTCCGTCAACGGGACCATCGGCGACAAACTGAACATACTGGCGGACTGGAACACCCAGCGGACCTTTGAATACGAGAACCAGCTGAAGCTCAAATACACCGGTTACGACGACGAAATCGTGCGCAGCGTCGAAGCCGGCAACGTCTCCCTCCAGACGCCCTCTTCCTTCATCGGAAGCAGTCAGGCCCTGTTTGGTGTAAAGGCGCAATTCCAGGCGGGGCCCCTGACCCTGACCGCGCTGGCATCCCAGAAGAAGGGCCAGATCAAGGAAGTTGCCGTTTCGGGCGGCGCAAAAGAGTCGCAATTCGAAATGCGCGCGTACGAGTACGCGACAAATCACTATTTTGTGGACACGTCCTACATCAGGGAGTACGAACCCTATTACCAGAACGATCCGCCGCTTCTCAACAGCAATGCGCAGCTTGTGGAAGAGGAAGTCTGGGTTCAGCGGCAGGGCGGAATACCCGATCCCAATGAACGCCAGGGGATTGCGTACATTGATCTCCCTCCCATCCCGGGTTCCGGCTACAATCCGGTGCTGCGCCAGGCCATTGACGATCCCGGGAAGATCGAGACCGGACCGTTTATCAAGCTGGACCGGGCCCAGTACGAGCTGGACGGGGACGGGTATCTCGGGGTGCTGTCATTGAACACGAATGTCGGAGACCAGCAGATCATCGGCATCGCCTACCGGCGGGCGGACGGCCAGCAATTCGGCGAGTTGTCGCGCGATCTCGGCACCGACAGCGTCGCCCTGAGCCAGCGGTTGCTGCTCAAGATGGTGAAGCCCAAGAACCTTCTGGCAACCGGGCCGTCGTACCCCAAGGCATGGAAGATGCTCCTGAAGAACATCTATCCGATCCAGGGTATCGGGCGGAATGTCAAGAAGACCGGCTTCTCGCTTGATGTGTTCCGCCGCGTTCCGGGAGGCGAAGATCAGAACAATATCCTGAATGAGCCGTTGCTGCGCGTGCTCGGTATCGACCGCTTCAACAGTGATGACACCCCCGCACCGAACGGTGACGGACAATTCGACTACCGGGCGGGGCGGACGATCAACCAGGCGCGTGCGGAGGTGTTCTTTCCGACCCTTCGTCCGTTTGACACCGGTGTCCGGGACTACTTTGCCGACAAGGGGCAGGTTCTGGCGGACACTTCAGAGTACCGGTACAAGGAAGTGTATGACACCACGCAGACGTTCGCGCAGCAGGCCCTGCGCAACCGTTACGTGATACGCGGGAAAGCCACGGGAGAAGCCACCTCACGGTACTCCCTGGGTTTCAATGTCGTGGAAGGAAGCGTGCTGGTGATCCTCGACGGCCGGCAGCTGCTGCCCAACATCGACTATACCGTCGACTATATCATCGGGGAGGTGGTGATTAAGAACGACCGCGCGCTCGTGCCCGGCGCAAACCTGCAGATCAAGTACGAACAGAACGACCTGTTCCAGCTCGCCTCCAAAACGCTGCTGGCGGCGCGCGGTGATCTCGCCATATCGCAGAATATCAATATCGGGTTCACCGTGATGAACCTGAACCAGCAGACCCTGAGCGACAAGGTGCGTCTCGGGGAAGAGCCCAACAACAACTCGATATTCGGCGTTGACGGATCAATAACACAGGATCTTCCATTCCTGACGCGTGCCCTCGATGCGCTCCCGTTCCTCGCCACACGCGAACCCTCCCAGTTGAAGGTGAGCGGCGAAGCGGCATATATGTCGCCGGACCCGAACACCAAGAAGAGCCCCATCCCGAGCGATAACGGAGAGGGGATCGCGTACATCGACGACTTTGAAACCGCACGCCGTGCCATACCCGTGGGCATCAACTATGCCGCCTGGACCCTCGCCAGCCCGCTTGCGGACAGGGTCTTCTTCCCCGGCCTCCTTGACACGACCAAGATGTTTTCACGCGGGAAGATGGTCTGGTTCAACCGTCTGCCCACGGATGTGCAGCTGACCGATATCTATCCGCGCAAACTTCCGGGGAACCAGGCGAACAACCAGGCGACGGTGCTGGATTTCCGCTACTTCCCGGCGCAGCGCGGACAGTACAATGCCAGCCTCGATCTGGAAAACACCCTGACACCCACCAAGAACTGGGGTGGGCTGATGAAACCCCTCTCCGTCTCGGCCATCAATCTCTCGAAGGAAAACGTCAACTTCATCGAAATCTGGATGCGCGTAGACCGGGCCCCGCCGGACGCAAAGATGCTTATCGACCTCGGCGCGGTGAGCGAAGACGCGATCCCGAACCGCGTGCTCAATTCCGAGGATCTCGTTCTGAGCGGGTACCCGAACGGCACCCTGCAGGAGGGGGAGGACACCGGCATCGACATGCTGAACGACGGACAGGAGCAGGCGCGGTATGCCGCCCTCGTCGCAAAGTACCCGGCCCTCGCGGCCGATCCCATGGGAGATAATTACGCCTTTAACAACGCAACGGTGGGAACGACGCAGGAGGACTACACAGGCATCAACGGGAGCGACGGGAACCGGGATGGACCGAGCGGGCGCATTCCCGACACGGAAGACCTGAATGCCAACGGGGTGGTGGACCTGGCGAACTCGTACTTCGAGTATGAAGTCTCCCTCGACACGGTGTATACGCGCAACCCGCTGATTGTCGGCGGCGGCAATCTGGGGTGGTACCAGTTCCGTATCCCGATCCAGGACTGGGTCCGCCAGATCGGGACGCCGTCGCAGGAGAATATCGAGTTCGTCCGCGTCGCCTTCGCCAATGCCACCGACACCATTGCCGTCCGCATCGCCGACTTCAACCTGGTGGGAAACCAGTGGCAGAAGGTGACGCGTGACCTGAATGACACCACCTTCGAGGTGACGGTGGTCAACGTCGAAGACAATCCGCAGTATGAATCCCCGCCGGGGGTCATCCGCGAACGGGACCGGACGCGGCCGGAAGAGGAGGTCTATGCGAACGAACAGTCCCTCGCCCTGCTGCTCAAAGGGCTGCCCGACGGTGAATACCGTCAGACGGTGAAGTTCTACACCTACCGGGCGCTGGATCTCTTCAACTACAAGACCATGAAGATGTTTGTGCACGGCGACGAGAAGTTCCAGTATATGGATGAAAAGAACTACGATGCCCGGCTTTCGTTCCGCTTCGGACTGGACAGCCTGAACTACTACGAATACATTGCGCCCATCCACAAGGGATGGGACGTCCTGAACGAAGTCGTGATCAACTTCGCGGACCTCACCGCGGTGAAGGCCGCGCGGGACTCGGTGAACATTATCTCGACGGCCATTCCTGTCAAGGACGGCCCCCCGGGATCATACTACCGGGTGCTCGGAAATCCTTCGCTGACGCAAATTGTCTACCTGGCCATCGGCGTGCAGAATGTTCCGGGCTCGGGGACTGCGCTGCCCCTCGAGGGTCAGGTCTGGGTCAACGAGCTCCGGTTGACCTCGGTGGATGATACGCCGGGTTGGGCCTACCGGTTTGACACGCAACTCAAGCTTGCCGATCTCGGATCCGTGTCGTTCAACTACTCCCTGGTCGATCCGGCCTTCCACACGCTGGAGCAACGCTTCGGCAGCCGCCAGCTCTCCAACAACTGGGCGCTGGCAACATCCGTCCAGGCGGAAAAACTGTTTCCGGAAGACTGGGCCGGGACATCGATCCCGATATCGTATTCGCACAGCGAGAGCATGAATCAACCCCGGTACCTTCCGAACTCCGATGTTCTTGTCACCGAGGCGGCGGAGCAATCCAAGGAGAAAGCCCTCCGTGAGGGGGCGCCGGAAGCGGATGCCCAGGCGGCGGCGGATAAGGTGACGCTGGAATCGGAAACGCGGCGCGTGACGGACACGTATGCCGCTCCCAATTTCCGGATCAACCTGCCTTCCAACGCGTGGTTCATCCGTGACACCTTCAACAAACTCACGTTCGGGTTTTCCTACACCCAATCCACCGAACGGAGTCCGGCCGTCGTGAGCCGGTACAGCTGGTCGTGGAACGCCCGCGTCGGGTACAACATCACCCTGCCGCCCGACTATTTCCTCCAGCCGTTCCGGACGATTTTTGCCGGGATCTGGCTGCTGGACGAGTTCAAGGACTGGAAGCTGTATTTCGCCCCCACGAGTTTCAACTGGGCCTTGAGCTCGGTACGTTCGCGGGACAATTCGCTGCAACGCGCGCAGGGTGCGCAGGAGATCATCGCGCGCAATTTCACCGCTTCCCGCCAGGCCGGGTTCGCGTGGAAACTCAGCGAGAACGGACTGCTGAATCCGTCCGGTGACTACAACGTAAGCGTGGAATCCAGCCTGCTGAATCTGGAACTGGACGAGAACAAGCAGCAGCGGCCGTTTTCGGATATTCTCAATGACATTTTCGGCGGCAACGGGGCGGTCTACTTCGGCGAAAACACGCGCTACAGCCAGAGGAACACCTTCAATACACGTCCCAATCTGCCGAACATCTTCAACACGAAGAAGTACCTGGATTTCCAGTTCTCCTATGCGGTGGACTATAACTGGCAGAATACCCTGACGCGCGGCGATCTCGGGAAATCGGCGGGGACCAACACGAACCTCACGCTCGGGATGAACTTCCGGATGAAGCAGCTGTTCGATCCGCTCTTTGAATCAGCGCCGGCCGCGGCGTCCGCACCCTCGCGGGGCCGCCGCGGAAGCGGGGAAACCGGAGCGGTGGCGGGAACCGACTCCACGCAAGCAGCGGACAGCACCGCCGGGCGGGACCCGTTATCCAGGCTGTTCGGCGCAGTCGGCGGACTGGCAAAAATCTTCAAGGTGGTGTTGCTGGACTATGACAACATCAACGTGACGTTCACGGAGTCGAACAACACCCAGAACAGCGGCGTCGTGGGGGGAACCGGCTTCGCCAATTTCTGGGGGACGGTTCCGTTCGCGCAGGAATCCAATCCTGAGGACGGACCTTCCCGGCTGTATCAGCTGGGACTTATCAGCGATCCCAGCGGCCGGCTTGTCAACTTCGGCACCCGGGCGACATTCCCCTGGTTCGGTGCGGACGTCGAGCCGGGCATCCGCGCCCCGGGAGGTGTGCTCGTAAACAATTTCCGCCAGAACAACCGGCTCACGTTCAAGACCTCGCGTGCGTTGTGGGAAGGCGCCAGGCTGGATCTGAACTGGAATACGGGATGGGCGTACAATCGATCCGAGAACATCCAGACCGATTCCGTGCTGGGCATCCCCACCCTCGTGAATTCGACCACCTCCCGGAGTCTCGACCGCTCCTTCATGACGTTTCCGGACGTGTTGTTTCTCGGCCTGTTTAAAACCGGACTGAAAGAGGTGGGCGCACAATATGCGGAACTGAAGGCGGACAGGGGCGATACGCGGAGCGACGAGGAGAAACTCAACCAGGCCTTCGAAGAAGGGTTTGAAGCCCTGCCGGTTCTCCGCGATATCTTCGGCGAGTATACGCCGCGCGTCAACTGGAGCTTCCGCTGGGACGGTCTCGAGAAGCTGCCGCTCTTTTCGAACTTCGTGAGCCGCCTCTCGCTGGACCACACCTATAACTCCAACTACACCCGCCAATACCAGAATCGTCCGGGCGGGGGCGGGGAACGAACCGACGGCCAGCGTGTGATGTCCGGTTTTTCCCCGCTGATCGGCCTGAACTTCACGTTCAAGGAACTCTGGAAGGGGAGTTTCGGTGCCAATTTCCGGTTCAACACCACTTCGTCCTACGATCTGACGACCTCTTCACGCAATATCGTCGAGGCGATTTCCCAGGAGATATCGCTGACCGCGTCCTATTCGCGCCGCGGATTCGAAATCCCCTTCTTCGGCATCGCGCTGAACAACGACATCGACGTCAGCATGTCCTATTCCCGCACGTCGAACTCCCGGACGACATACGATGTTTCAAAGCTGGATGCCAACCCTGAGGGAACGCCCCTGGAAGGGACAACGCGAACGGTTATGGAGCCGCGCATCAAATACGTCCTGAGTCTCCGCGTCACGGCGTCGGTCTACTACCGGTACAGCAAAATCGCCCCGGACGATTCCGGATCCCGTATTCCGGGCAGCACCACGAACGAAGCCGGGCTGGACATCCATATTTCGATCAACTAGCGCACCGCCGGCTGTATTGATTCTCACGAATGAAATGGGTACTCTGAGCGCATGGACGAAACCAAAGGAACCGTACTCTGGATTGACGACGAAATCGATCTTCTCCGCGCCCATGTGCGTTTCCTGACCGAGCGGGGGTACGTCGTGGAAACCGTCACCAACGGGGAAGATGCCGTCGTTCTCGTCCGCCAGCGGGAATACGATCTGGTTTTTCTCGACGAGATGATGCCGGGCATGGGTGGATTGCGCACCCTCGCCGAAATCAAAGAGCTGCGCCCGGGATTGCCGGTGGTCATGATAACAAAGAACGAGGAAGAGTCGCTGATGGAGGAAGCCATCGGCGATAAGATCAGCGACTACCTGACAAAGCCGGTGAATCCGAGCCAGGTGCTGATGATCTGCAAGAAGTTCCTGGAAGGGAAGCGGATCGCCGGCGCGGCAATCTCCAAGGACTATATCAAGGAGTTCAACGATATCTCCGCCGCACTCATGACCGGTCCCGAATACGACGGGTGGATCGACATCTACACGCGGCTGGTGGGATGGAGCATGGAGTTCGATACGCACACCGAACTCGGGTTGAAGCAGACCCTCCTCGACCAGCTGCGGGAGTGCAACCTCGCGTTCGGCAAATACATTGAACGAAACTACCGGGACTGGGTGGAACAAACCTCGGGCCGCCCCGCCCTCTCACTGGAAGTGCTGGACCGCTTCGTGCTGCCCGAACTGCAGCCGGGGAAATCGGTCATGTTTTTTGTCATCGACTGCATGCGGCTGGACCAGTGGATGGTTTTTGAAGAGATCCTCCAGGAATTCTATTCGATCTCCAAACAGTACTATTTCAGCATACTGCCCACCGCCACGCCGTATTCACGGAATGCCATCTTCAGCGGCTCCTATCCCTGTGACGTGGAACTCCGCCACCCGGAGCTGTGGGACAAGAACGAGGATGACGAAACAAGCCGCAACCGCTACGAGCGGCAGTTCCTGGAGAAACTGCTGGAGCGGCGGAAGATCACGCTGAAACCCGAACCGAAGTATGTGAAGATCCTCGACGCCGAGTTTGGCCGGAGCGTCGAGAACAGCATCAACTCGTATGCGAACTCGCGGCTGACGGCGATTGTCGTGAACTTCGTGGACATGCTTGCCCACGGACGCTCCGATTCCTCGCTCCTCAAGGAAATCGCCCCGGATGAGTCGGCCTACCGGTCGCTCACCCGGTCGTGGTTCCTGCACTCGTCGCTCTACGGGATGCTCAGGACACTTTCCAGGAACAAGAACATCACGGTTATCCTGACCACAGACCACGGGAGCATCCGGAGCCTGCGGGGATCAAAGGTGCTGGGTGACCGCGAAGCGTCAACCAGCCTGCGTTACAAATATGGACGAAACCTGAAGAGCGAAGAAAAGGCGGCCATCTTCGTAAAAAATCCGTCGGAGTTCAAGCTCCCGAACCGGGGCGTTGCTGTCAACTACATTATCGCAAAAGAGGATTTCTACTTCGTCTATCCGACCGATTACCACAAATACCTGAATCAATACCGGGACAGCTTCCAGCACGGAGGCGTGTCGATGGAGGAGATGATCCTCCCGGTGGTCAAACTGGAACCGCGGGGATGACGCGGAAGATCACCCGGTCGGCGGAAGAAACCGCCGGGATGGGACGGACGTTCGCGGCGGGCCTGCGGCCCGGCGATGCAGTCGCGCTGCTCGGAGAACTCGGAAGCGGGAAGACGCAGTTTGTCAGGGGTGTGTGTGAGGCGCTCGGGACCTCCGGACACGTGGGGAGTCCGACGTTCACGCTCATCCACGAATATCCGGCGGACGGGCTGACCGTGGTGCACGCCGATCTGTACCGTGTAAGGGCCCGTGCGGAGGTGGCGGAACTCGGCCTGGTCGAATATTTCCGCCCGCCGTTTGTGTGCCTGATCGAGTGGGCCGAGCCCATTCTGGACCTCCTCCCCGGGGAATCGTATATCGTCACATGTGCGCACTCCGGGGCGGAAGAAGAGCGGCGCATCGATATCCGCCGGACCGGAGAGGTGGACGCGTGAATCTGCTCGCCCTGGAAAGTGCGACCGCTGTCTGCGGGGTGGCCCTCGTCCGGGACGGCGCGCTCGTGGCAGAGCGCTGGATCGAAGAACGGTACGTGGCCGCCGAGCGGATTCTCCTGTTCATTGATGAAGTTCTGCAGAACGGCGGCGTACCTCCCGCGGCACTCTCCGGGGTGGCCGTATCGATCGGTCCCGGATCGTTCACCGGTCTGCGCATCGGCCTGAGCGTGGCAAAGGGGCTGCATGCGGCGACGGGCATGGCCGTGGTCCCCGTCCCGACGCTCGAAGCGCTTGCCAGCGCAGCCGCGCCCGGGGCACGGGCGGAGGGGGCGGCGATGATCCTGTCGGCCCTGGACGCACGGCGCGACGAGGTCTACTGTCAGCTGTTCGAGCGGGAGGGGGATCGCGTGAGAGCGGTATGGGAGGTGGAAGATCTCTCCGTCGAGGAGATGCTCCGGCGGCTTCCCGCACGACCGATCGCCTTGACCGGCGATGCGGGGGAGAAGATCGCCCGGCTGCCGGGCGGCGCCCGCGGAGGGAGGGGAGCGGAGCTGATCGTTCTCGCCGCGGAACACACCCGGTGCAGTGCGGCTGCGGTGGGGAGGCTGGGAACCGCCCTGTTCGAGTCCGGGTTGAGGAGTGATCCGGCCCTTCTGGAGCCGCGCTATGTGAAAGAGTTTTTCCTGCGCACCAAAGACTAGTGGAGGCATCCGACCATGTCCTGGTTCAAGCGATCGAAAGAGAATATCGCCGCCGAAACCCAGAAACGGGAGATTCCCGACGGGCTCTGGACCAAGTGCGATGAATGCGGTGAAATCATCCACAAAATGGAGCTGCAGAAGAACGTCTTCACCTGCGTGAAGTGCAACGCCCACTTCCGCATCGGAAGCGCCGAATACGTCGACCTGCTCCTGGATGCGGGGTCGTTCAAAGAACAGGATAAGCGGATGCGCTCCGGAGACCCGCTGAAATTCGTGGACACCAAACGATACCGCGACCGGACGGTCGAGGCGATGAAGAAGACGCGCCTGAGCGACGCCGTGCGGTGGGGGCCGGGGGCAATTCAAAAGATGCCCGTCGTCGTGGCGGTGATGGACTTCTCGTTCATCGGCGGCAGCATGGGCTCGGTGGTCGGCGAGAAGATCGGCCGTGCGATCGACCGCGCCTGGAAGACCAAAGTTCCGTTGATTGTGGTTTCCTCCAGCGGCGGCGCGCGGATGATGGAGGGCGCGCTCTCGCTGATGCAAATGGCAAAGACCGGTGCAAAGCTGAGCCGGCTCGCCGACGCGCGCATTCCCTACATCTCCATTCTCACCGATCCGACCACGGGGGGGGTCACGGCAAGTTACGCCATGCTCGGGGATGTCAACATCGGAGAGCCGGGAGCCCTCATCGGATTCGCCGGTCCGCGCGTCATACGCCAGACGATCGGCAAAGACCTGCCTCCCGGGTTCCAGCGTGCGGAGTTTCTTCTCGAGCACGGGTTTCTGGACATGGTGGTGCACCGGCGCGACATGCGCGGCACGGTATTCAACATCCTCTCGATGCTGCGATGACCCCTGCCGTCGCAAATCCTTCCGTCATGCGGAACGCCACCGCACGACCGCACAGACCCGCCGCCGAACGGTCATGGCAGAGCTGATCGAGTCCGTTTCCGCCATGGCGCGGGCGGGCGAACGGCTCCGCCTCCAGGGCAAACGCATCGCACTCGTTCCGACGATGGGAGCCCTGCATGAAGGCCATCTTGCGCTCATCGCACGGGCCCGGACGATGAGCGACGCGGTGGTGACATCGGTGTTCGTGAATCCGACGCAATTCGGAAAGGGAGAGGACTTCGAGCGCTATCCGCGCAGCCTCCCGGCCGATCACCGGAAAGCCGGCGACGCGGGAGCGCATTTTGTCTTTGCCCCGCCGGCACCCTCCATGTATCCGCCGCAGTACAGCACCTACGTCCAGGTGGAACAGATCACGGATGTCCTGGAGGGAAGCGTCCGTCCGGGCCATTTCCGGGGGGTGGCGACGATCGTTGCGAAGCTCTTCCATATCGTGAATCCGCATCTGGCGCTCTTCGGTCAGAAGGACGCGCAGCAGGTCGCGGTGATCCGCAGAATGACGCAGGACCTGAACTTCCCCGTCGAACTGGTGATTATCCCGACGGTACGCGAGACGGACGGACTGGCCATGAGCTCCCGCAATGCCTATCTGACCCCCGCGCAGCGCGCCGAGGCGCCCGTCCTGTACCGCGCTCTCAGAAAGGCGGAGGAGGAGATACGCGAGGGCAGGACCGATGCTGCAGGCATCCGGGAAGGGATGCGGAAGGTGATCGAACACGCTTCGGCCGGCGTCGTCGAGTATCTTTCGATCGCGCACGGGGCGACGCTGGAAGAACTCTCCACCCTCGTTCCGGGCAATCCGGTTCTGCTTTCGCTCGCGGTCCGCTTTGGCACGACACGGTTGATTGACAATATCCCCCTGGTGATTCCCTGATGTCAGGCAGAAAGGAAAACAGGAAGCATGGATGAACGACTTGCAGTGGTGATCATGGCTGCCGGCAAGGGCACCCGCATGAAGGACCCCACCAAAGCCAAGGTGATGTATGCCATTGCCGGGAAACCGATGATCGAGCATGTGGTGGATCTCGCGCTCGGCCTGGACTCCTCGCGCACGGTGGTCATCGTCGGATGGCAGAAGGACACGGTCACCGGTCACCTGGCATCAAGGGGGAAACCGGTGGTGTGTGTGGAGCAGAACCCCCAGCTCGGCACGGGGCATGCGGTGATGCAGGCGGAAGGCGCACTGGAAGGGTACAGGGGGGATGTGCTGGTGCTCTCGGGAGACGTACCGCTTCTGAGGGAGTCGACGGTCCGGTCGCTCATCGCCTACCACCGGTCGGCCCCGGCGGCAGCGACGCTGCTGACGGCAATCCTGGACGACCCGACGGGATACGGACGGATCCTCCGCGAGCACGCAGGAAAGGGCCCGCACGGTCCGGAGGCTGCGTATACCGGAAACGTGCTCGGGATCGTGGAACACAAGGATGCCGGCGAAGAACAGCGGTTGATCCGCGAGATAAACACCGGAATCTATGTTTTTGACAAGGAACACCTGTTTGCGGGACTGAAACACATCACCCCCTCAAACGTACAGAATGAGTACTACCTCACGGATGTGTTCGGGTATTTCTGGCGGAACGGGCTGCCCGTGCGCGCTGTTCCGGTGGAAAAGGAGCACGAGGTTCGCGGGATCAACACGCTCGCGCAGCTGGAGGAGGCCCGCGGACTGTTTGCGGCACGCCCAGTTGACAATTCTTGAGGATTTCTGTATACTTCATTGCGTAATCGCGTGTTTGTGCGTGCGAAAAGGAGAAGGCGATGAGACTCTTACTCGGTGTGACAGCGGTGTTGTTGCTGGCAGGCCTGCCGGCGAATGCGCAATTCAGAACTCAGGTGGAGCGGGACGACAGGGTGTCCTCGGGGATGGTGGAGAATTCTTCGACGTCATTCCTGGGATGGTTCAATCCGGACAAGTTCCATATGCGTCACCAGCTGAGTTTTTCCTATCTCACGATGGGAGGGCAGGGGATGTCGGTGGGGACCTACACCAACAGCATGATGTATGAAATTGCGGACAATCTTCAGGCACGGGCGGACGTGAGCATGAGCTATTCTCCGAATTCGAGTTTTTCTCAATTCGGCGGAGAAAGGGCAAGCAATCTGAGTTCACTCTATCTGAGCCGGGCGGAGATCAGCTACAAGCCCTGGGAAAACGTCCTTGTGCATGTCCAGTTCCGGCAGCAACCGTACGGATACTATTCGCCCTTCGGCTCGTCATTTGGTTCTTCGTTCGGTTCTTCGTTCGGGTCGTCATTCGGGTCGCGGTGGTACGGGGAGGACGGTTTCTGAGCACGAGCACTTCTGCACAACACATCTTCACGATCATTCAAGCCGGGGTCACCCGCCGGGCGCGGGTCAGGATCCCGGCTTGTTGTCTTTTCCGCTGTTGCCGATGAGCGCCAGAAACAGCCCCGGCACCGCTTCCCGACCTCCCCGACGCACGAGAGTCCCTTCAGGTCCGCTGCTGAACGCCGGCATTGCCCTGCTGGCGATCGTGGTTGCCTACCTCGGGTATTCCTTTGTCGCGCGGACGTGGTTTTCCCCCCCGGTGGATCCCCTGCGGGCGGATGATCCGCGGAGGAAGCCGATTCAGGTGGATGTATGGAATGGGTGCGGGCAGGTGCGTGCGGCATCGGCGATGACCGCCTATCTGCGGGCGCGCGGGTATGACATCGTTGAACTCAGGAACTACCACCGTTTTGACGTCCGGGAATCGCTGGTGGTTGACCGGACGGGGCGGAGAGAGAATGCGGAGAAGGTCGCGCGGGCACTCGGTATCCCGGCCGGGCGGGTCATCCAGCAGTTGAACCCCGACGAGCTTGTCGATGTGTCCATCGTCATAGGACGGGACTATGCATCACTGAAATCATCACCATGAGGAGGAACGGACATTGAAACCTGCTATTCTGGCGAAGCATGTCGCTGAACTTGCACTCAGCAAGAAGGCTCATAATGTGGTGATCATGAATCTTCGCGGTCTGAGCAGCGTGACGGATTTCTTCGTCGTGTGCTCGGGGGATTCCGACATGCAGGTGAAGGCCATTGCATCCGAAGTGGAGGATGGGTTGAAGAAGAAGGGGGTGGCTCCGTGGCAGGTGGAAGGAGGCAGTCCGAATTGGGTGATCGTGGATTTCGTGGACGTTGTCGTCCATGTCTTTCACAAGCAGACCAGGCCGTTCTACAACCTGGAGCGGCTCTGGGGCGATGCGAAGATTCAGCATGTTGTGGATGAGGGTGTGCCTCTCCCGCGCCCGCGCAAGCGGAGCGTCTCCACGCGGCCCGGAAAGACGCCCGCCCGGAAGACCGGGGGCTCACGGAGGAAAGTCGCATCATGAAACTCTTTCTCCGCGCCGCGCTTCTGGATGCCGCCGGCGCGCTCAACCTTGTGCCTCCGTCCGACTTCGCCGTTGAGCGGCCGCGGCAGGAGGGGCACGGCGATCTGACCACCAACCTCGCGCTCATGCTCGCGAAGCGGGCGGGGAAGAACCCGCGCGAGCTTGCCGGAGAGATGGTGGCACGTCTCGCGTTCGACCCGCTGCTGGTTTCCCGTGTGGAAGTCGCCGGACCGGGATTCATCAACGTCTGGTTCACCGAAGTCTTCCACAGGAGACAGCTGGGGGAGCTCCTCCGTGCCGGAGAGCGGTTCGGCCGGTCGGAGATCGGCAGGGACAAACGCGTGCAGGTCGAGTTCGTGAGCGCGAACCCCACGGGCCCCCTCACGGTCGGCCACGGCCGGGGGGCGGTACTTGGCGACACGCTGGCACGTCTGCTCGAGTGGACCGGACACACGGTGGAGCGCGAGTACTACTTCAACAATGCCGGGCGCCAGATGCGCATACTCGGCGACTCGGTCAGGCTTCGTTACCTGGAGCTCCTGGGGGAATCCCACGCATATCCCGAAACGCACTATCAGGGGGAGTACATCCGCGACATCGCGCGACTGCTGCGCGAACGGCATGGCGAGACGCTGCGGCAGGAGCCGGCGGAGGGAGTCTTCAAAGAGACGGCGGTGGAGGAGATTTTCGCGGATATCCGGAAGACGCTCGGGTCTCTGGATATCGCATTCCAGTCGTATTTCAACGAGCACTCGCTGTACACCGACGGGAAGATCACCGCGGTGGTCGACGCCCTGCGCGCCGCCGGCCTCACCTACGAACAGGACGGCGCACTCTGGTTCAAAGTCTCCGCACTGGGAAGCGAAAAAGACAAGGTCATCGTCAAGAGCAGCGGCGAACCGACATACCGGCTGCCGGATATCGCCTACCACGTGGAGAAGTTCCGCCGCGGCTATGATCTGATGATCGACATTTTCGGTGCCGACCATATCGCCACGTACCCGGACGTGCTGGCCGCCCTCAAAGCCCTCGGATACGACCCCGGGAAGGTGAAAGTGCTCATTCACCAGTTCGTCACGATCCTCCAAGGGGAAGAGGTCGTCAAGATGTCCACGCGCAAAGCGAATTTCATCACCCTCGATGAGCTCGTCGCGGATGTGGGGGCGGACGTGGTGCGGTACTTTTTCATCATGCGGACGATCTCCAGCCATCTGAATTTCGACCTGCTGCTGGCAAGGCAGCAGTCGGATGACAATCCGGTCTACTACCTGCAGTATGCGCATGCGCGCATTTGCAGCCTTCTGCAGTTCGCCGAACGGGAGGGACGTTTGCCTGACGGAGGGGAGGCGAACCTGGACCTGCTGGACTCACCGGAGGAGATGGCCCTGGTGAAGGCGCTGCTCCAGTTCCCCGAGGTCGTTGAACTGTGCGCGCTTTCTTCGGAACCGCACCGGCTTGCCGAATATCTGCACGGATTGGCAGGCATATTCCATGTTTTCTATCACCATCATCGTGTGGTCACCGAAGATGCCGCGAAAACCGCGGCACGCCTGGCGCTCTGCCGAGCCGTGCAGGTCGTTCTCAAGAACGGGCTCGCCATTCTGGGTATCGGGGCGCCTGAAAAAATGTGAAATACGCCCTCTATTCGCCAATGGCCGTTCTGGCCGGCCGGTTGGGGCCCTGTTTCTCATTGACTTTCCTGCCCGGAATTCTTAACTTTATGCGATACAATCACTAAGGAAACGAGCCCCTCGCCCCTTTGCTACCAGGGATTCCGGCGGTTCACTGCGGACCTACACCCCTACATGCGGGTCTTTGCCCCATCGAGTCCATGCGAATCGTAGTCTGAGCCACACTTTCTACAAGGAAACGGCATGTTTGCGAACGGAAAAATCCATGATGTCATCCTCCGGGACCTCACCAAGTTCCTGGATGAGCGGGGCTGGCTGACCGAACTCTTCCGCGAGGACGAGGTACCGCCCGAGTTCCTTCCGGTGATGTGTTATGTGTCGATGACCCTCCCGGGCATTGCGCGGGGGCCTCACGAACACGCCGACCAGGCGGACTACTTCGCCTTTCTGGGTCCGTCCAATTTCAAGATCTACCTCTGGGACAACAGAAAGGGGTCTCCCACGTACATGGTCCGTCAGGCGTTCTTCGCCGGTGCCGACGCCCCCCGCGTGGTCATCATTCCGGCCGGTGTCGCCCATGCGTACAGGAATGTGGGGACGGCAACAGGAATGGTGATGAACCTTCCCAACCGTCTGTTTGCGGGCAGGGGGAAGAAGGACCCGGTCGATGAGATCCGGCACGAGCTGGACCCCAGGACCATTTTTCTCCTCGACTAACCGTCTCCGTTCACCCGCTCAAGAAGACACGACATGCACAATGTTCTTGTTACCGGCGGTGCCGGCTTCATCGGCAGCAATTTCGTCCGCCATCTCCTGCGTGAACGGGGGGATGTCCGGATCGTCAACTTCGACAAACTGACGTACGCCGGAAATCTCGAAAACCTCTCGGACATCCGGCAGGAACCTCGCTACATGTTTGTGCGGGGGGACATCTGCGAGCGCTCTTCGCTCGATGCGGCCTTCCGCGATCATGCCATCGACACCGTGGTCCATTTTGCGGCTGAATCGCATGTGGACCGGAGCATTCTCGGTGCATCCGTTTTCATACAGACCAATGTCGCCGGTACGCAGGTACTTCTTGATGCGGCGAAGGACCACGGTGTCGAGCGGTTTCTCCATGTGTCGACGGACGAGGTGTACGGATCGCTGGGGGCCGAGGGGCGCTTCAGCGAAACCACGCCGCTGCATCCCAACAGTCCGTACGCGGCCAGCAAGGCGGGATCCGATCTGCTCGCCATGGCCTACCACCACACCTTCGGCGTCCCGGTGGTGATGACCCGGTGCTCCAACAATTACGGACCCTATCAGTTCCCCGAGAAGTTGATTCCCCTGATGATCATCAATGCGCTGCACGGAAAGGCGCTGCCGGTGTACGGCGACGGCATGCAGGTGCGCGACTGGCTTCACGTGGATGACCATTGCGGCGCAATAGTGCGGGTGCTGGATCGCGGCCGTGTGGGGGAGGTGTACAACATCGGGGGCAACAATGAGTGGATGAACATCGATATCGTCCGCCTGCTGCTGCGGACCATGGGAAAGCCGGAAAGCCTCATTACGTATGTCAAAGACCGGCCCGGGCACGATCGCAGGTACGCGATCGATGCGGGGAAGATCACGACGGAGCTTGGCTGGGAGCCGGCGATCACCTTTGAACAGGGGTTGCCCAGGACGGTCGAGTGGTACCTTTCCCACGAGTCGTGGTGGCAGAGGATCATCAGCGGAGCGTATCAGGAGTATTATAAGGAGATGTATGAGCATCGCTAGTCGTATCCGACAGCGGGGAGCGGGGATGTTCGCCCTCTGTCTGCTGGCCCTTCTCTCCACGGGAGAAGCGCAGACCAGAAGAGCCGAGCCTCTTCTGGATATGTTTGAGGCGAAGGAATCCTCCGCGGCATTGAGGGTTCACCAGCCCACCGGGCCTGCGCTTGAATCGACCATTGCGCCCGGGAGTTACTACGTGGGGCCTTCCGATGTCCTTGCGGTCAACATCTGGGTCAGCCCCCCGGTCACTCTGATTCTGACCGTCACTCCCGAAGGGACGCTGATTATCCCCTCCGTGGGGGAGCTGCGGGTATCGGACATGACGCTCGCCGATGCCCGGAAAAAAGTGTACGCGGAGGTGAGAAAGCGGTATTCCTTCGGAGAGGTCTCGGTCACGCTCGTGACACCCAGGGACGTGGTGGTCACCGTGCAGGGACGGGTGCTGAACCAGGGGTCCTACACGCTTCCCGCGTACAAGCGGATTGACAAGGCGGTGGAGGTCGCCAACCTCCCGCGGACGGGACAGCTTCCGACCGATGCCCAGGCGATCCGTCCGTACATGTCCACCCGCAAGATCGTTGTTCGTCACAAGGACGGCACATTCTCCCGCGTGGACCTCCATCAGTTCACGGTGACCAAGGACGATCGCTGGAATCCCTATCTCCGTGAGGGGGATCTGATCATTGTGCCTCCCTTCGACTATACGCGGAACGTCATCGGCGTCTACGGACAGGTGAACGTGCCCGGCCGCATTGAATATGTCGAAGGGGACAGTGTGAAGACCGCGCTCCGCATGGCCTACGGGTTCACGTCGCTCGCACGTCCTGACAGCGTGGAATTTACGCGCATGGACGCAGACGGCGAGATCGTCGTGCGCAAAATCCTGAACGGGGAGGCCATGCTGGCGGGCACCGCCCCCGATTTTCCGCTTCAGCCGGGGGACCGCTTTGTCGTTCCGGGTCGTGTGGACCGGAGAGGGGACTACACGGTTGTGGTTGCGGGACAGGTGAAAAATCCCGGCACGTATCCCATTACGCGCAATTCGACGCGCCTCTCGGAGATGATCCGGGCCGCCGGGGGCTTTACCGAGGATGCATCCCTGATCTCGGCCCAGCTTGTTCACAAGTCGGTCGCCCTGGACGATATTCAAACGGAGCGCCTGGTGAGTCTCCGGGGCGGGGCTCCGCCGGAAGACAGTGCCTACTACTATCTGGAAACGGAACTCCGGATGCGGAAGGAGACCGTGACGACGGATTTCTTCCGCCTTTTCGTGGAGGGAGACTCCACGCAGGACGTCATTCTCCGCGACGGGGATGCCATCATTGTCCCGCTGCGCAAGCAGACGATCTATGTGTTCGGGCAGGTCGTCAACCCCGGCCATGTGCCGTTTCTTGCCGGCCAGGGGGTGGAGTACTACCTCGGGAAGGCCGGCGGGTTGACCGACCGCGCCCGGGAGGGCGATCTCAAGATCGTGAAAGCACGGACGCAGCAGTGGCTGGCACCCGAGGATACCCGCATCGAAGAAGGTGACTATGTCTGGGTGCCGATGGAGTCGCAACAGCCCTTCGGCTACTATCTGAACATCGTCGCCCAGGCGGCGGTCGTGCTCACCGCCGCATTCACCGCGGTGCTGCTCATCACACAGATAAACAAATAGAACTGCCGAACCCGTATTACTCCAGGACCGCCGATGCCAGAGAACAAAGAATTTCATCTCCTCGACTACGTGGATTTTCTCGTCAAGCGCAAGGAGCTGCTCCTCCTGGTGTTTGTCTGCTCGATCATCCTTTCGTATCTGCTCATTCTCCTTTTCGTGGAAGAGCAGTACGAAGCGACCGCCGTCATCATCCCCCGCTCCGACGATGCTTCCTCGCTGTCGGGTGGAATCCTGAGAAGCATGAAGGCGATCCCGTTCGGGCTCGGCGCAAAATCGCCGCGGACGGATCTGGATCTCTACAACACCGTGATCACCAGCAGATCGATGATGGAAGACGTCATCAACACGTTTCAGCTCGTGCAGGAGTACGACCTGGATACCTCGAGCATCGAGTGCATGGAGCTGGCGATCAAACGGCTGCGGAACGACATCGTGACGAAACAGACGGAAGAGCTCGCGTTCACGCTGACGGTGAGGGCGGCGACGCGCGGGATGGCTGCGGACATGGCCAACTATATCATCCGGAGACTCAACGAGAGAATTGTGGAGCTGAACGTCACCAAGTCGAGAGAGAACAGAGAGTTTCTTGCAGGAAGGGTCGAGTCCATTTCGACGCAGCTGGGGCTGGCCGAGGATTCGCTGCGCGCCTACCAGGAGCGCACCGGGCTGATCGACGCGAAGTCGCAGCTCCAGGGTATCGTGGCCGCCTATACCTCGCTGGAAAGCGAACTCGCCGCCAAGCGCATCCAGCAGGGCATTCTGGAACGGATGTACGACAAGGGATCTCCCCAGGTGCAGGAGGCGGGAATTCAGATCGAGGTGTTTGAGAAGAAATTGAAACAGATGCGCACAGAGAGCGATCCCGGAAGTGCGTTGCTTCCTTTGAAGCACCTGCCCCGCACGGTGGTGGAATACCTGCGGAGATATCGCACCGTGGAACTGAACGCCCTGCTCATGGAGTTTATCCTGCCGCTGTATGAACAGGCGAAGCTCGAAGAAAAGAAAGAATACCCCCTCATTCAAATCATCGACCACGCCATTCCTCCGGCCAAAAAAAGCTGGCCTCCCCGGATACTCTTTTCCCTGCTCAGTGCGGTGTCGGCGACACTCCTGGTGTACGTCGTTCTGCTTGTGCGCGGCTCGCTCCTCGGGGCCACGGATCCCCGGTGGCTGGCCGTGATGGCGCACGGCCGGCGGTGGGCATGGCCGAAACGGACACCACGACTGTGAACTCCGGACTTCTGGCGGCGGGAATCCCCGAAACGCGGGAGCCTGTTCTGGCCCTCGTTATCGGTCTGGCCCTGACCTCGGTGTTCACGCTGACGGCCGTTCTTTTCGGAGGGAAAACCGCAGGCCTCATCGCTATTCCGCTGGTTGCCGTGGTGTTTCTGCTCCTCACCAGTTTTGATCTCACGTTGATCGCGCTGGCCATGGTGTTCTTTGTGAAAACGTATGTCTGGATCTTCTCCGGCGCTGTCTGGTTCAGTATGATGGTGGCCGCCGCCTTCCTCCTTCACCGGCGGGATTTTGCATGGAAGGATCTGGCACATCCCATGACCATTCCTATCGGTGTGTACGGACTGTGTGTTCTGCCCTCCTTCTTCAACGCGGTGAACCCGCTCATGAGCGCGGTCAAGCTCTTCAATGTGCTGGCTTTCCTCATCGTGATGTACCTTACAGCCTCGGGTGTCCGTTCCCGGGATCAGATACGGAGAGTCGTGGCGGCGTTCCTTGCGCTGGCTCTCCTGAACGGACTGGACGTCATCATCGGGGCTGCGGCCACCGGGAAGCGCCTCTATGGCTTTGCGGGTCTGATGTATGTCGACTATGCCGGACTGGCGGTCAGCGTGACTGCCACGATGACCCTGTTCGCACACGGAATCAGGCGAATTCTCCTGCTGCTGCTCTCCCTGGCGATTTCCGGCGCACTCATCTTGACCCAGACGCGCAGCACATGGATAGCAACCCTGGTTACCCTCATCTTTCTCGGAGGATACCTTGTGCGTCACCCGGAGGTCGTCGGCTCGACACGGAGGCGGATCATGGTCCTGCTGACCGCGGGTGCGCTGGCCATCGCGGTCATGGCGGCGGGGATCGTCGCCATTAACCCCAAGATCGAGCAGCGGGTTGCGAATCTGGGGGAAAGCGGCGGGGTGGAATTGGATCCCAATCGCGCACAGACAAGCTCCCTGATCACGCGCATGCTTATCTGGGACACGGCGATAAGGGCGTTCTCCGAGCATCCCATCACGGGCATCGGCGTGTATGGTTTTTCGTACGCTTCGCGCCAGTATGCCCGCATGCCCTGGTTTCTCTATGAGAAATATGTTTCCGGAATGTCCCCCCATCAGACGCACTTCGCCGCCCTTGTCGAAACCGGCATTCTCGGCTGGCTGGGCCTGCTGGTGTTTCTGGCGTCGATCGTGAGGTATGCCACCCGGGTTATCCGGCAGGTGAGCAGTGAACGGGGGAGGCACTTTGCCCTTGCGGGCGCTGTTGCCGTTGTCTATTGCGTGTCCTCCATGTTCTTCACCGATGCATGGCTCTGGGGGCAGGGCATCGTACTCCTTGGACTTGTGCTGGGATTGGTGACCGCGAATGCGAGGCTGGAAAGCGCGGCGGGGTGAACTGCCGCGGCATTCCAGGGACCGGGGGAAGGACGGACGAAAACGAACACGACGATCAGGAGCAACGCCGCAAAAGGGTCGCTGACAGGCGTCGTGCAGGCCGTTGTCAGCACGGTGCTTGTCCTTGTGACGATCCCGCTGTTCAGGAACACCCTGGGGTCCGAAGCGTACGGCGTGTTTTCCCTCCTTGCGCTTGTGGGGAGCGTGAACACGTTTGCGAATCTCGGCCTGAACGCCTCGCTCGTGCGCTTTCTGGCGGAACAGGGGAAAACGAGAGAGTCGGACCACGATATCGTGGTGACGCTGATCATCCTCACTGCGATTGTGGCACCGGTGACGGTGCTCGCGCTGATATTCAGGACGTGGGTTCTGGCCGGGCTCCTCGCAGTCCCCCCGGCATTGCTCGGCGACGCCGGATGGCTCTATGCTGCGATGCTGATCTGCAACGTCTTCGTCATACTGGGGCAAACGTTCACGGCAATTCTCGACGCGCAACAGAAGGTGTATCTGACCAATACGTATCAGACGGTCTATTCGATCCTCTACTGGGGGTTGATCCTTGCGGTGATTCTCCTGGGGTGGTCCCTGAAGGAAATAGCCGTTGTGCTTGTCGTGTCGACGGCCATCTGGTTCTTGCTGGTCGCCTTCAGTGCCACACGCTCCTGGGGGCCGCTGGATCTGACGGGATTGTCAAGCGACGGTGCAGCAGCGGCAAGGAAGCAGCTTTCCTACGGCACACAGCTGTACGCGGCGGGGCTGATCGGCTTTCTCTACGAACCTCTGTCGAAACTCCTCATCTCCCACTTCTTCGGCATCCGTGAGGTGGGGATCTTCGATATGGGTTTGCGGGCGAAGAACCTGCTCAATGGCCTCGTGCTGAAAGTCCTCTCCCCGCTGTATCCTCTCCTGTCGCAGGTGATGGATGCACGGAAGGTCAGAGGACTCATCCACGACATGGAGCAGAAGCTCTTCCTCCTGGCCTTGCCGGCGCTCGGCATCGTGGTGGTCACATCCTCCCCTCTGATGGCCGTCTTCTTCAACACGGATGCCGCGGAGATCGCGCTCACCGTGGCATGGATTGTCGGGGCGTCGCTTCTGGGGCACACGGTGTTGCCGATGTACGTCTTCCTGATGGCCAAGGGATACGCCTCGAAGACCATTCTCATCCAGAGCCTGAATGTCGTTGTGAACATCGCGGTGTTTCTGATATGCTTCCCGTGGCTGGGCTATTTTGCCATCGTGATCGCAAACGCCGTCGCGATGCTTTCCGGATTTCTCCTGGTGGTGTACTATCAGCGGCGGTATCTGGACAGCGTCATCTTTGATTCCGTGGAACAACTCGCTGCCATGTGCGGAGCGTTTGCCGTCTCGACGGCTCTGGCTCTCGCGCTCGCTCAGGTCTGGGAGAGCGGACCCCTGGTGCTGGTGTGGGCCCCTCTTGTGATCGTCTTCATCACCATGGTGCTGTACCGGATGTTCGGACTGATCACGCCCGTCGATGTGGCCCGGTACCTGGGTGACGGAACGGTGCCGGCGCGGCTCTCCGTCCGTCTCCTGTGCAGGGGCCGGGGATGAAAATCTCCATCGTCACACCATCCTATAACCAGGGGGAATTCGTGGAGGACACGATCCGCTCCGTCCTGGATCAGGATCACGACGATGTTGAACATATCGTGATGGACGGAGGATCCACGGACTCGACGCGCTCCGTCCTTGCCAGGTACGCTCACCTGAAATGGACATCCGAACGGGACGGCGGGCAGGCCAACGCGATCAACAAGGGATTCCGGCAGGCCACCGGGGAGATCCTGACGTGGTTGAATTCTGATGACTATTATGAGCCGAATGTTCTGGGGGACGTTGCGCGGTACTTCGGCGAGCATCCGGACTGCATGATTCTGTTCGGGGATATCACGTTTGTGGACAGGAACCGGAAGCCGCTGTTCGGCTACGCCGGTGACGGCATCAGTTATCAGCGGCTTATCGCGTGCCCGGAGATTGTCCGCCAGCCCAGCATGTTCTGGCGGCGGGATGTTGTGCGCGAGCTGGGCGGTGTGGACGAAAGCCTCCACCTGGTGATGGACTTCGATTTCTTTCTCCGGATCGGCGCGCGGTACCCGTTTCATCACCTCGCGCGGAATCTGAGTTGTTACCGGTACTATGCGGAAAACAAGAGTCTCTCGATGGCACGGCGGCAGCTGCGGGAGATCTACCGTGTCTACCGGAAAAACGGCGTGCCCTTCAGGTGGCCGGTGATCAGGTTTCTGTTGAGCAAGGGCGCCCGTGCGTACGGCCTTGCGCCCTTCCTGCGTCCCCTCGCGCGTCTCGCCGGGGCCGGGGGTACGCCGCGATGAAGAGGCGGATCCTGTTCATTGACGAGGACCAGGAGCGAAACGGGTCGACCGTGAGCATGGAGTACCTTGTGCGGGGGTTCCACGACAGGGGGTACGAAGTGCTCGTGCTCTCCTGGAAGAGCGATCCCCGTTCGACAGCGGGTCTGACTCCCTGTGCGACGATACTGGATGCGCGCAGGGGTGTCTTCCGATCGATCACCATGTGCGTACACTTCAGCTATACTCTGTCCCCGTGGTCCTTGCGGGGAATGATTTCGCTGGGGAAGGATCTGGTGAAGTTTGTCGCGGGGTTTGCTCTCGTGCGGAAGGCGATCAGGACTCACCGGCCGGATCTCGTGTACCTGAACGAGTATTCCGTCGTCCAGGCCTCCGTGGCGGCCTTCGCGTGTGGAGTTCCGGCTGTCGTCCACATCCGGAGCCGGATGCTCCGGGGTGTGCTGGGCGCGCGCCGGCGGTTGGTGGCGCGGCTGGTCCTGCGTTTCAACGAAGCGGTTTTCGCGATTACACGGTTCGAAGCGGAACAGCTGCAGCCGCGGCCGGCGGAACGGGCGAAGATCAACGTCGTGGGAGAATTTGTACCGTGCCCGCCTTCCGGGGCCTCCAACGTGGCTCTTCTCCGGAAGGCTTTCGGCCTCCCTGCCGGCAAGCCGGTCGTCGCCATGCTGGGGGGAATCAAGGATATCAAAGGGACGATCGATTTCCTGCAGGCCGCTGGGGAGATTCTGCGTGCCCGCGCCGACACGCTGTTCGTCGTTGCAGGCGGCGACTACCGGGACGGGAGTCCGGCCCACCGTGCATACTACGACCGGTGTATGCAGGAGGTGGAGTCGCTCCGGCGAACGGGTTCGATTTTCATGCTCGGGGAAGTCCCCAATCCTCTGGAGTTGATTGCGGCGTCGGACATCATTGTTTCGCCATCGACCCACACGCATTTCTCGAGGCCGGTTGTGGAGGCCTGGAGACTCGGCAAGCCTGTCGTAGCGGCCTCGACGGAGCACATGAGGGATCTCATCACCCACGAGTCGGATGGTTTGCTCGTTGATCCCGGCAATGCGAGCGCTCTCGCACTCGCGATTGAAAGGCTCCTTGAGGATCGTGCCCTGTGCCTCCGGATGACGGAAAAAGGGAAGGAAAAGGCCGAAGCGGAATTCGATGCAGAGAAGAACCTGCGGGTTATTGTCGACAGGTGCGATGCTCACGTGCGCCGGCGGGCCTAAATGGACACGGTAACGGGGTCTCCAGCAGTCGCGGCCGTCGTGCTCAATTACCGCCGGCCGAAGGATACCGCAGCATGCGTGGGGGCGCTTCTGGAGTCGGTGCCGCCTCCGGGCTCGGTCATCGTCGTCGATAATCACTCAGGCGACGGGTCGGCCGCCTGGCTCCGCACCGCCCTGCCGCATGCGGAGATCGTGGAATCGGGAAAGAACCTGGGATATGCAGGGGGGATGAATGTCGGGTTGCGCCGTGCGCTCCTGAGCGACGCGGCATATGTCCTGGTGATCAACAGCGATACACTCGTTGATCCGGGCACGATGGCATCGCTGGTCAGCGCCCTGGAAGGAGATCCCTCCGCAGGCGCCGCGACGGGAACGTTTTACTACTCTCCCGAAATCACGCGGATATGGTATGCCGGCGGCGAACTCGAGTGGTGGCGTGCAAATGCCGTCACCCGGCGCTCTCTTCCGGCAGGTGACGGCCGTGACGGCGGAGAAGCCCAACGCGTGTCGTTTGTCACGGGATGCGCCATTCTGTTTCGTGCAGCAGCATTGCGCGCCGCAGGGCTCTTCGATGAACGGTTTTTCATGTACCAGGAGGACGCCGAGCTGTGCGCGCGGTTCATCAGGGACGGACATGGCCTGCTGTACGTCCCGCGCGCGGTGCTGTACCACAAAATGACTGTCGATGAGGAAACACCCCTCAAGGTATATTTTACGATGCGGAACCGGCTGCTCCTGCTGGAATCGGCTCCCACGCCGTGGGCGCGGTTGGCGGGCACGGCATTCTATTTTGCGATGGCATGCCTGAAAATCGTGCGGTGGTCACTGTCGGACCGGGTGCTCCTGCGGGCTGCATACCGGGGGATGCAGGACTACGCGAAACGCCGTTTTCATGAGGGCCGCGGGCTCATGTTGAAAACGCAGAGGACACAGGGCTGATCCCCCGAAGGAACGATGATGCGCATTGGCATTGATGCACGGGCGGCGGTCGGGGTGACCGACGGCATCGGACGGTATGCGGTGGAACTCCTCAGAGCATACTCCCGCATGGACAATGATCATGAGTACATCGTGCTCAAGAACACGCAGACCCGCGTCTCGTTCGCGTTCGATCCGCGTTTCCGGGAGATGATCGTGGCTGACGGCAGGTTCGGCATTCGTGAGCAATTCCGTCTCCCGTCTCTGTTGCGGGGACAACGGCTCGATCTTTTTCACTCGCTTCATTCCACGCTGCCCTTCGGCTACGGGGGAGTTGCGGTAATGACCGTTCATGACATTTTCCCCCTGCTGTTGCCCTGGACCTTCGGGCGGAGCGGGCTGAGAAATGCCGTTGCGTCCACGTATCTTACGGCTCTTGTCAAACGGTCGGCGAAACGGGCGTCGATGGTGATCGTGGATTCCGAACATACGCGCCGGGACATGCTCGGACTCATGGCCCTCGATGCTGGGCGCGTCCGGCGCGTATATCTGGGGATTGACCATCTGGACTCCGCGTCACCCCCGGGGCAGCCCGGTCCCGCGGAAGGCGGCGGGGTACGGAAGCCCTATCTGCTGACCGTGACCAATTTCAAGCCGCACAAGAATACGGAAACCGTCATCAAGGCGTTCAGGCTCGCAAAGAAGAGCGTTCCGGATCTGGGTCTGGCCGTCGTGGGGGACGATTCCCGGAGATTTGCCAGGGAACTGGGTCGGAAGGAGGAGCTCGCGGCCGAGAATATCCACATGCTGGGTTTTGTTGACGACGGGAGGTTGCGCGGCCTGATGGCTTCGGCGGAGGCGTTTGTCTTCCCCTCTCTCTATGAAGGATTCGGATTCCCGATCCTGGAAGCCATGGCCCAGGGAGCGCCGGTGATATCCTCCGCGGCGGCATCGCTGCCGGAGGTGGGGGGGATGCGGTGTTGTATGTCGACCCGCACAGCCCGGCAGCTGTGGCAGACGCGATCGTCCGGGTCTGCGGCGATCCGGTTCTGCGAAACGATTTGCGGGAACGGGGGAAAAGGCAGGCCGCAAAGTTCCGCTGGCAGGACACCGCCAGCCAGACGCTCCGCATTTACGAGGAATCGTCGGGCAGCCGCCGGAGCAGCCGATCATGAAAATCCTGCATACCAACAAGGCGTACGCCGAATGGGTGGGAGGGATTGAGACCGTCGTGACCGATCTTTCCGAAGGGATGGCCGCCATAGACGGGAACACCGTGGAAGCCCTGGTGTGCAGTCACGTGAACTCCGTGTCAACCGTCCGGCGGAGGCGGAACGGCGTGTCGGTGACGTACGTACCGCGATGGGGGACGCTGGCCTCGCTGCCGATCAGCCCGGGGTTCTTTCCGTCCCTTGCCCGCGCCCGGGCGGATATCCTGCACGTCCATGAACCGTTTCCCCTGGTGGATCTTGCGATGGCTCTCCGTCCGTCCATCGCCTCCCACTTCTCGCGAATCGTGGTTTCCTGGTACTAGCGACATCATCCGGCAGCGTTGGGCGCTCCCTTTTTATGCCCCGGTCATTCACCGGTTCCTCCGCACGGTTGACCGGATCCTGGTGAGCGTTCCGAGCCTCATTGACAACTCGGAATTCCTTCTTCCGCACAGGGAGCGATGCGAGGTTATCCCCCTGGGCGTCAAGCTGGACTGGGTGCAACACCGGGATGCACGCGCAGGGAAGGTCGTTTCCCTCCGCCAGAAATACGGAACCCCGCTGGTGCTGTTTGTGGGCAGATTGGTTTACTACAAGGGGGTTGAGTATCTTATTGAAGCGATGAGCAAGCTGCCGGAGGCCCGGCTGGTCATGATTGGTTCCGGGCCGCTCAGATCGCAGGTGGACGCCGGCATCGCCCGTTATCATCTCCAGGAGAGGGTGAGGGTTATTCCCTACGCCGAGCCCGAAGACCTGTACGCATTTTATGAGGCATGTGATCTGCTCGTGCTTCCATCGACGGAACGGAGCGAAACCTACGGGCTTGTGCAGGTCGAGGCGATGGCGTGCGGCAAACCCGTGGTAAGCACGAACATCACCACCGGCGTCCCCTTCGTCAATCAGCACGGCAAAACCGGATTCACCGTACCGCCGAGAAATGTGCAGGCCCTTGTGGGCGCAATGGAGGAACTCATCAGGAACCCGGATCTGGCCCGCCGGTTCGGAGAGTACGCACGAGTGCGGGCATTACAGGAGTTCTCGGCGGAAATCATGGTGCACAGGACGATGAAAGTCTATCAGGAGATCCTCGCCTCGGAAAGGACCGCACGGTAGCCGATGTCCACGCGCCGCGAAATACCGGTTCTTGTGTTCACCGACGTGATCACCATCTGCACGGCGTGGACGATCTATTATCTTCTCCGCGTGCGAAGCGGGCTGGTCGTCGTGGGTGCCATCCCGGATTTTCTCGCCCCCATGATTGCCGTCTGCCTTTTCTGGCTCTTCGTCTTTCTTGTTATGGGTTTGTACAGGCCCTGGTACGCCGCCTCCCGCTTTGACGAACTGACGCTGATCTTCAAAACCACCCTCCTGGGGTGTCTGATCCTGTTCTTTGTCATCTTCATAGACGATGCGGGAGTGTCGGTCGGTTCGAACGCGCGCATCCTGATCCTCGTGTACGGGGGGATCCTCCTGCTGCTTGTCGCCACGGGGCGACTGGGGGTCCGCAGCATTCAGCGCCGCATGTTGATCGCCGGGATCGGGGCGCACAATACGCTTATCGTCGGCAGCCCGGCCCGGTCCCGCGAACTCCTGGAGCAGGTCCGCAAGTATCCTGCGCTCGGATACCGGATCTCGGGGTTTGTCCGGGTCGAGAGGCCCGAACGCCGCCGCAGTCCCCAGTGGGACCGGGGGACGCGCATTCTGGGCGAAATCGGCGACCTCCCGGCAATCCTCTCCCGCGAAGGCATACGCGAAGTGCTTATCGCGCTCGATTCGAAAGACCACGACCGGCTGCTGGACATCGTGTCCAAATGCAACGGGCATCGCGTCGGACTGAAGATCGTTCCCGACCTCTACGATATTATCAGCGGGCAGGCCCGCACGAATCAGATCTACGGATTCCCCCTGATAGAGATCTCCCCCCAGTTGATGGCCCCGTGGGAAGTGGTCGTGAAGCGGGGCATCGATGTGTTTGCCGCCTCGTTTATCCTGCTGGTCGGCCTGCCCGTGTGGCTGCTGATCGGCGTGCTGATCAGACTCGAGTCCCCGGGTCCGGCCCTGTACCGCCAGGAGCGGGTCGGGAAGGACGGCGTGCATTTCCGGATCGTCAAGTTCAGATCCATGCGCCAGGATGCCGAGAAGGGCGGGCCGCGCTGGGCGGAGAAGAAGGATCCGCGCGTCACCTCCATCGGACGCATTCTGCGCAAACTTCACCTGGACGAGATTCCCCAGTTTCTGAATGTGTTCCGCGGACAGATGAGTCTCGTGGGTCCGCGCCCCGAGCGCCCCGTCTTCGTGGAAGAGCTCACGAAGGAAATTCCCCTGTATCCCCGGCGCCTTCGCGTGCGCCCCGGTATCACGGGATGGGCCCAGGTGAAGCTGAAGTACGACGAGACGATCGACGATGTCAAGAAGAAGGTGCAATACGATCTTTTCTACATAGAAAACATTTCCCTGAGAATGGACTTCAAGATCATCCTGAGCACGGTGTTCCATATGCTGCTCGGGAAGGGCCACTGAGATCGTTGTGCCGGAGTGCGGGGCCGGGTGACGCCGCCCTGAGACAGCGCCGGAAACGCATACCGGACCGTGCGTGAACATCCGGAGGGCGGACGGACAAACAGGAGATGACCGATGAAACTGCAGATGGTTGACGTTGTCGGACAGTACACGCATATCAAACCCGCGGTGGATGCCGCCGTGCTCCGCGTGCTCGATTCGGGTCAGTTTATCAACGGTCCGGACGTGGGAGAGCTTGAATGCACGCTCGCCGGATACCTGGGCGTCAGGTATGCGGCGGGGTGCGCCTCCGGTACGGATGCGCTGCAAATCGCCATGATGGCCCTCGGCATCGGACCCGGTGACGAGGTGATCACGACACCCTTCACCTTTGTGGCAACTGCCGAGACCATCGGGCTTCTCGGGGCCAGACCGGTGTACGTGGATATTGATCCGCTCACGTTTAACATCGATCCCCGCCGGATCGAAGCGGCGATCACACCGCGAACGAAGGCCATCATTCCCGTGCATCTCTACGGGCATCCCGCGGACATGGATGCCATCCTGGCCGTTGCGCGCAAACACGGTGTGCGGGTGATCGAAGACGCGGCGCAGGCGCTGGGCGCATCCTTCAGGGGAAAGAAAGTGTGCGCCTTCGGCGACATCGGGTGCATCAGCTTCTTCCCGAGCAAAAACCTGGGTGCCTTCGGCGACGGCGGCATGATGGTCACGAACGATCAGGCTCTCGACAGCCGGATGCGCATGATTGCGGCACACGGGTCGAAGGTGCGCTACTACCACGAAATCCTCGGCGTCAACAGCCGCCTGGATACCGTGCAGGCGGCGATCCTGCGGGTGAAAGCGCCCCATCTGGACGCCTGGAACGCGGCACGGCGGAAGGCCGCGGAACGGTACACCGCTCTTCTGAAAGGGACACCGGCGACGCCGCCCTTCGTCGAGGCGCACTGCGAGCATATTTTCCACCAGTACACGCTCCGGGTTCCCCGGCGCGATGAGCTGGCGGCGCATCTCAAGGAACGCGCCATTCCCCACGCCATCTACTATCCGGTCCCTCTTCACCTCCAGCAGGCGTTCGCCATGTCGGGAGGCCGGAAAGGGGATTTCCCCGTGGCGGAGGCCGCCGCCGCGGAGGTCCTCTCGCTGCCCATGCACACGGAACTGACGGAAGAAGAGCTGCTCTCTATCACCAATGCCATCAAGGGATTCTATGGAGTCCGCTGAAGATCGTGCCGGCCGTGCGCTCATTGTGATCCCCACCTTCAACGAGGCTGACAACATCCCCCGGTTGATCCCGGAGATCCTCCGGCAGGATCCCCGTCTGGACATCCTGGTGGTGGATGACGGGTCGCCTGACGGGACGGCTGATCTGGTCAGGAAGATGCAGCAATCGGACGCGCGTATCCATCTGATCGTCCGCCCCGGCAAGATGGGACTCGGCACCGCCTACGTCGAGGGATTCCGGTACGCACTCAGGAGCGGCTACAGTCTGGTGTTCGAAATGGACGCGGATTTCTCCCACGACCCGGCCGAGATCCCGAATTTCCTTCGCGCCGCGGAGACGACCGATCTGGTTATCGGGTCCCGGTATATCAACGGGGTGCGCGTCCTGAACTGGCCCATGCAACGTCTCCTGCTCAGCTACTTCGCGAATATCTACACACGCCTGATGATCGGCCTTCCGATTCACGATGCCACCGGCGGCTTCAAGTGCTATCGCCGGGAGATTCTGTCGGCGATCGATCTCGACCGGATCCGCTCGAACGGGTACGCCTTCCAGATCGAAATGAGCTTCAAGGCCTGGAAAAAGGGGTTCCGCCTTTTCGAGATTCCCATCGTGTTCCTCGACCGCCGTTCGGGCAATTCGAAAATGTCGCGGGCCATCACGTACGAGGCGTTCTTCATGCTCTGGAAGCTCCGTCTGCAAAGTCTGTTCAACAGGCTCTGACCCGAATGCAGCTCTCCGTCATCATCGTGAACTACAACGTTCGCCAGTTCCTGGAGAACGCCCTCACTTCTCTCCGGCGGGCGATGGAGGGAATTGACGGCGAGATCTTTGTTGTGGATAATGCATCCGATGACGGCAGCGTGGCCATGGTACGTTCCACGTTTCCGGATGTGCGTGTCATCGCCCACCCCGAGAATGTCGGGTTTGCCCGGGCCAACAACCTCGCCCTGACACAGGCACGGGGCGAACTCCTTCTGCTTATCAATCCGGACACGATTGTGCAGGAAGACACGCTCCGTCAGATGCTCCACTTCTTTCAGGAGCATCCGGATGCGGGGCTTGCCGGCTGCAAGATTCTCAACCCCGACGGCACGTTTCAGCTTCCGTGCCGCCGGAGTTTTCCCACCCCCTGGGTGGCGTTCACGAAGATCTTCGGCCTCAGCGCGCTGTTTCCCTCATCGCGCATCTTCGGCCGGTACAACCTCACGTATCTCAGCCCCGACGAGACCTACGAGGTGGACGCGGTGAGCGGATCGTTCATGATGATCCGGCGTGCGGCCTATGAGCGCGTGGGCGGACTGGACGAGTCGTTTTTCATGTACGGGGAGGATCTGGACTGGTGCTTCCGTGTCCGGCAGGCGGGATTCCGTGTCTACTATGTGCACTCCACACAGATCATTCACTACAAAGGGGAGAGCACGCGCCGGAGCAACATCAACGAACTCGAGGTCTTTTACGGCGCCATGGAGCTGTTCGTCGAAAAGCACTTCAGCCGTTCCCGTTCGGGGGTGCTGTTCCTCCGGGCGGGGATTCTCCTGCGTGCGACCGCGGCGGCCGCGGGGCGTACCGTACGACCCCTGCTGCCGGCGATTCTGGATATGGTTCTTGTGGCGGTCGCACTGCTGTTCGCCGAGTTTCTCTACTTCGGCCGGGTATTCCGCTTTCCGAGCTATGCCTATCCGCTGGCCTGGACAATTCCCGGTCTGCTTGTGGCGCTTGTGGGAGCCTCTCTGGGGATCTACACCACCCACCGTCTGAAAGCGGCCCGCGCCGCGTCTGGCGGTGCTCACCGGCTACGTCCTCATCTCCGCAACGGTTTTCTTCGCCAAGACCTTTGCCTTCAGCCGGGCGGTTGTGCTGATCTCCGGACTTGTGGCGCTCGTCCTTCTTCCGGGCTGGCGGTTGTTGCTGCGCACGCGGACGAGGCGCGCGGCTCCCCGCGACCGCAGGCGGAGTCTGTTCGGGACCAGGACCCTGATTGTGGGGACGGGCGTATCCGGGCAGGAGGTTCTGCGCCGGCTGCGTGCGCGCGTGGACGACGGATATGACGTGCAGGGGTTTATCGATACCAGCAGCGCACATATCGGAGAGCGGGTTGCCGGGATCGAGATCGTCGGCAGCCTCGAAAACGTCGGGAAGGTGATCGGGGAACGGGGCATTACCGATGTGATTTTTTCCACGGACGAACTCCCCTACACGGCAATTCTTGCGGTGATTTCCCGGAGCACCGACCGCAATGTGAATTTCCGTCTGGTTCCGACGAGTCTGGAGGCGATCATCGGCAAGACCAGGATCGATGATCTGGAAACACTTCCGCTCGTGGAGATCGAGTACAACATCCACAAGCCGTCCCACCGCCTCCTGAAGCGGCTGTTTGACGTGGCAGGCGGACTGTTCCTGCTTCTCACAGCATATCCGGTGGTTCTTCTGCTGCGTATGTTCGGCGGACCGCGTCCTCCCGGCCGGGTTACCCGGGCCATGCTGGCGGTACCGCAGATTGTGGAGGGCCGGATGAGCTTCGTCGGTTTGCCCCCGGATCCCGCCGCGGAAACGGGAACACCCGGCGATGGGAAACCGTTGGAGAGTGTAGGCCCCTACCTCGGGCCCCGGGGGATCACGGGCCTTGCCCAGATCAATGCGCGGGAGGGCCTTTCTTCCGCCGAAAGAGAGCGGTATCAACTGTATTATGCGAAGAACCATTCATTGCTCCTCGATGTAGAGATTCTTCTCAAGGCGGCATTGCACGCACTCAGGAGATAGCGGAGATCTGATTATGGCAAAAATGGTACTGGACTTCGAAAAGCCGATCCTCGAGCTGGAGAAGAAGGTCGAGGAAATGCGGAAGTACGCCGACAATCCGGAGATCGCACAGGAGATCGTGCGGATTGAGAAGCGTGTGCGGCAATTGCAGCAGAGTGTGTACGCCGGGCTCACCCGGTGGCAGAAGGTCCAGCTCGCGCGGCACGCCGACCGTCCCTACACGATGGACTATATCCAGCTGATGACCAGGGATTTCGTGGAAATGCACGGGGACCGGACCTTCAAGGACGACAAGGCCATCGTGGGCGGGCTCGCACGGATCGGCGACCAGCCCGTCATGATCATCGGGCACCAGAAGGGACGCGACACCAAATCCAATCTGTACCGGAATTTCGGCATGCCGAATCCCGAGGGGTACCGCAAAGCCCTGCGCCTGATGAAGCTCGCGGAGAAGTTCGGCAGACCCGTCATTACGCTGCTGGATACGCCCGGCGCATTCCCCGGGCTTGAGGCGGAGGAACGCGGGCAGGCGGAAGCAATCGCGCGCAATCTGCTCGAGATGGCGCGGCTGCGCGTTCCCATCATCGTGGCCATCATCGGGGAGGGTGCTTCGGGGGGCGCGCTCGGACTGGGTATCGGCGACCGGATCCTCATGCTGGAGTACGCGTGGTATTCCGTCATCTCGCCGGAGAGCTGTTCGAGCATTCTCTGGCGGAGCTGGAACTACAAAGAGCAGGCGGCGGAAGCACTCCAGCTGACCGCACCCGATCTTCTGAAACAGGGCATCATCGACGTCATTGTCCCGGAACCGCTGGGAGGCGCGCATCGCGATCATGCGCAGATCAGCACCATACTCAAGGACATGCTCCTGGAAGAAATCAAGCACCTCAAAAAACTCAAACCGGAAAAACTCGTGGAACGGCGCATCGAGAAGTTTTCAAAGATGGGCGTGACGGTCGGGTAGGGAACCGGGGAGACAAGGAAGGGAACAGCATATGATTCGGTGTGAGACCATACTCCGCGTGCGGTATGCCGACACGGACCAGATGCGGCACGCCTACTACGGCGTCTACTTTGAATACTTCGAGCAGGGGCGATCCGATATGATGCGCGGGATCGGACTTCCGTATCCCCAGCTTGAGGAGATGGGATTCCAGCTTCCGGTGATTGAGGCGCATGCGGAATACAAGAGGCCCGCACGGTACGACGACCAGCTTACGGTGGTCACCATGCTGCGCGAAAAGCCCGTGGCGCGCGTGAGGCTCGACTACACGGTGTACAATGAACGGAAGACCGAGGTCATTGCGGAGGGGTACACGATCCACGGTTTTCTGAATGTCGCCACGGGAAAACCCACACGCGCACCGGCGACGTTCCTGGAGCACGTGGAGAAGGCCCTTGCCGCCGACACGACGAAGGAGTAGACATGCTCAAACGCGAATTGCTGGATATCCTCTGCTGCCCGAAATGCAAGAACGACCTGGACTACCGGCCGGCGGAGAACACCCTGACCTGCACACGCTGTGCGACGGTGTACCCCGTGCGCAACGACATTCCCATCCTTACTCGTGGATCCTCAGGACCCGCCCACACGCCCGGCAGCGGCCATGATGCCCGAGACTGACGGCGGAGCCCTCCAGCGCCTGATCGAAGCCGCCCTCCTGGAAGATGTGGGGATGGGGGACGTCACCAGCGAAGCGGTCTTCCCGGAGGATCAGCACGGAAGGGCGGCCTTTCTGTGCAAGGAGCCGGGAATCATCGCCGGACTCGAAGTCGCCGCGATGGTCATGAGCTTCTGCGATCCCGACGTTCAATTCAATCTTGTTCATCCGGACGGTTCCGAAGTTGCCAAGGGCGACATTGCTGCGACCGCCGCCGGGAGTGTTCGCGGGCTGCTCAAAGCCGAACGCACCGCACTCAATCTTCTGCAGCGCATGAGCGGTATCGCCACGGTTACCCGGCAGTACGTCAACGCCGTCCGGGGCACGCGGGCGCGTATCACGGACACGCGGAAGACGGTTCCCGGCCTCCGGCTGCTCGACAAGTGGGCGGTGCGGCTGGGGGGCGGCGTGAATCACCGCTTCGGCCTGGATGACATGGTCCTGATAAAGGACAACCATATTGCGGCCGCGGGCGGTCTCACCGCGGCGGTAACCCGGTGCCGGGCCTATCTCGCCGATCGACGGCTCCGCCTCAGGGTCGAGGTGGAGACAAAATCACTGGATGAGGTGCGTGAAGCGCTCCACTGCGGCGGGGTGGACCGGATCATGCTGGACAACTTCACGCCGGGCGCCATGCGCGAAGCCGTGGCGGTCATCGGGGGCCGCGTGGAGGTGGAAGCGTCAGGGGGCATCACGCTCCAGACCGTCCGCGAGGTCGCCGAAACCGGCGTGGATGTGATTTCCGTCGGTGCGCTCACCCACTCGGTGAAGGCTCTCGACATCTCTCTCGAATTGTCCGCACATGCGTGAAAAGCTCAAGCGGCTCGGGACGGATACCGCCGTCTACGGGATCAGTACGATTCTCGGCCGTTTTCTCACCTTTCTGCTGACCCCCCTCTATACGCATGCGCTCCCCGCGGAAGATCTCGGCATCGTGGCCACCGTGTATGCCTACATCGCGTTCCTGAATGTCGTCTACGGGTACGGGATGGAAAGCGCCTACATGAAGTATTCCTCGACACAGGAGCTGGGCGACCGCCGGCAGGCCTTCACGGTCCCGCTTCTTGCCGTGGGCATCACGTCCTTCTTCTTTTCAGGATTGCTGATACTCCGGTCATCCGCGGTGGCCCGGTGGATCCACGTTCCTGACCCCCTTGCGGCGATTGTGTCACAGGGGGCCCTTATCCTTTTCCTGGATGCGCTTACCCTCATCCCGTTTGCGTCGCTCCGGATGGCTTCGAAGGCGCGGACATTCGCCTTCATCAAAGTCGCCGGGATCATCGTCAATGTCCTCTGCAATATCCTCTTTCTCTTCGTGTTCCGGTCCGGCATCGAGGGCATCTTCCTGAGCAACATCATCTCCGCCGTGCTTGTCCTGCTTTTGCTGGTCCCGACTGTTGTGCGTTCCTTGACATTCTCCTGGCCCGAGAAGCTCCTGGGCGCCCTGCTGAGATTCGGGCTCCCCTCCGTCCCCGCCGGGATCGCCGGAATGATGATCCAGGTGATCAACCGGCCCATTCTGGAATCCCTGAGCGGAAAGGCGGCCGTGGGGGTGTTCCAGGCCAATTACCGCCTGGGCATCTTCATGATGCTCCTTGTGTCGATGTTCGATTTTGCATGGCGCCCGTTCTTCCTGCAGCACGCGAACGACCCCGATGCGCGCCCGCTGTTTGCGCGCGTCATGACGTATGTCGTTCTGAGTCTGACGGCCGTCTTTCTCTCCCTGAGCTTCTTTCTGGAGCCCCTCGTTCGCTGGCAGATCTTCGCCGGGCGATCCCTTATTGCGCCTCCGTACTGGGTGGGACTGGATGTCGTGCCGGTGATACTCCTGGCATATCTTTTCCTGGGCGTGTACAACAATCTGATTGCGGGCATATACATCGAGAAGCGGACCGCACGGCTTCCACTGGTCACGTTCGTCGCGGCCGGCGTCAACATCGCCGCCAATTATCTTCTGATTCCTCAGTACGGACTTCTGGGGGCGGCCTATGCGACACTGGCAAGTTATCTCGTCATGGCCGGCATGATGTACCTGATGGTCCGCACGATCTATCCCGTCCCGTACGAATGGATCAGGTTGGCGAAAATCACCGGGGCGGCTGTCGCGGTGTACGCACTGGCAAAGCTCGTCGACGCCGGCGAGTGGATGATTGCCTGGCACGGTCTGCTCCTTCTCTCCTTCCCGTTCCTGCTTTATCTGTTCCGCTTTTTTGTCCCCGGTGAACTGCGGGGAGCGGCCCGTCTTCTGCGCCCGGCCGGGCTCCGTCCGAGTGATGCCGCCGCGCCTCCCGAAGGCGGAGCGTGATGGTTTTTCCCCCCCGAATTCCGTACTTTATATATCTATGAATACACTGACGAAACACCGGTATTCACCGGAACAGCCCCTTCAGGTGGGGGGACAGGCGGTCATTGAAGGGGTGATGATGCGCGGCCCGCGTTTCCTGGCAACCGCGGTACGGCGGCGGGACGGCCGCATCGAAGTCCAGCGCGAACCGTACACGGCGCTCGGGGACCGGGTGAAGGCGTTCAAATTCCCGGTGTTGCGCGGCGCGGCCGGACTGGTGGAGATGCTCACCATCGGGGTTCGCTCGCTGAACTATTCCGCCCGGGTGGCCATGGAAGACGAAAGCGGCATTGCCCCCGTCGGGGATGGCACAAACGGGAAGAAACAGAAGGGGATGGCGCTGGGCTTTACGGTTGCCGTGGCACTGCTGCTCGGCGTGGCGCTCTTCTTCGTCACACCGCTTCTCCTGGCCACACTCCTGTTCAACGTCTCCCAGGAGGCGCTGCTCTTCAATCTCGCGGCGGGTTTTGTCCGGCTGGCCCTGTTTCTGGCCTACCTCTCCGGCATCTCCCTCCTGAAGGATGTCCGCCGTCTCTTTGCCTATCACGGGGCCGAGCACAAGTCGGTGTTTGCCTTCGAGCTCGGACAGCCCCTCACCTCCGCTTCGGCGGCCCTCCAGAGCCGCCTCCACCCCCGGTGCGGAACCAGTTTCCTGCTGATAGTCATGCTGGCCTCCATCGTGCTTTTTGCCCTTGTGGACACCGTGCTTATCGCCATGCTGGGCACATTGACCTTCGCCGTGCGCCTGGCGGTCCATCTTGCCGTTGATCCCTCTCATAGGCGGGTTATCCTATGAAGTGATCCGGTGGACCGCACGACACACCGGATCCTCCTGGGGCCGGCTCCTTGTTCAGCCCGGATTGTGGCTCCAGCGCATTACCACCCGTGAGCCGGATGAGGCGCAGCTGGAGGTTGCATTGACGGCGCTGCGTGCGGCGATCGGAGAGGATGAATCCCCCATCCCGGCCCCGGTATCCGGAGTTCTCGAGGCGGGAGGGCGGTGAGCGATGCTTGAACGACTGGAACACGTCCGGCGGCGCTATGAAGAACTTACGCGGCTCCTCGCTGACCCCGAAGTTCTCCAGAACCAGGACCGCCGGCGTGAGATCAGCAAGGAACACAGCGATCTTACCCCGCTTATGCGCGTGTACGATCGGTATGTGAAAGCACGCCAGGATCTTGCCGGTTTGCGGGATCTGGTGGAGACCTCGGGCGACGCCGAGATGAAACAGCTTGCCTATGCCGAACTCGACGGCACACGCGCCCAGGTTGCGGCGCTGGAGGATGAGCTGAAGGTGCTGCTCGTTCCGCGGGATCCGAACGACAGCAAGAACGTTATCGTGGAAATCCGGGCCGGTACGGGAGGCGACGAGGCCGCCCTCTTTGCCTCCGACCTCTTCCGCATGTATTCCCGCTTTGCAGAGACCAAAGGGTGGAAGGTGGAGGTTCTTGATGCCAGCGATACCGGCCTGGGCGGCATCAAGGAGATCTCCTTCAGCCTGATCGGTACCGACGTGTACGGGTTGATGAAGTTCGAAAGCGGCGTGCACAGAGTCCAGCGCGTTCCGGAGACCGAGGCCCAGGGGCGTGTTCACACATCTGCAGCCACGGTGGCGATTCTTCCGGAAGTGGAACAGGTGGACGTGGCCATCAACCCTGCCGACCTGCAGATCGACACGTTCCGCTCCGGCGGGAAGGGAGGGCAGAACGTGAATAAGGTGGAAACCGCCGTGCGGATCACCCACAAGCCGACGGGCATCATCGTGGTCTGCAGGCAGGAACGTTCCCAGTTCCAGAATCGCGAACGCGCCATGAAGATGTTGCGGGCAAAAATGTACGAGGCGGCAACCCGGGCGGCTGTCGGGGATGTGGCCGCACAACGCAAGACGATGGTAAAAACAGGGGATCGAAGCGAGAAGATCCGGACGTATAACTTTCCGCAGAACCGGATTACGGACCACCGGATCGCGCTGACGCTGTACAATCTTGCGGAGATCATCAACGGACGAATGGACGAGCTCGTAGAGCAGCTTGTCCTGGCGGACAAAGCCGAAAAACTCAGAAACGACTAATCACCCTTTCCGGGCTTTCCCGGCCCGTTCCGCCTCAGCTTCGTAAAGAACTCCGACAGCATCCCCCCGCACCTCTCGCTCAGAATTCCTCCCGCAAGATCCACCCGGTGATTGAGACGTCCGTCCTGGACAATGTTGAACAACGTGCCGCATGCACCGGCTTTCGGATCGGGTGCTCCGTAGACAAGCCGTGGAACACGGGCCAGCACAATCGCACCTGCGCACATGGCGCAGGGTTCCAGCGTAACGTAAAGCGTGCAATCCTCCAGCCGCCGGCTGCCCATGCTTGTGGAGGCCGCGGTGATGGCGATCATCTCGGCATGCGCGGTGGGATCCTGCAGTGTTTCCGTCTGGTTATAGCCCCGGCCGACGATCCGGCCGTCGTGGACGATAATCGCCCCGATGGGGACTTCTTTGCGGCGCAGGGCCTGCTCGGCTTCGCGTATGGCAAACTCCATCCAGTGTTCATCCGGCGTCGGGGTCGGCATTGTGCTACCAGTGCTCCATGTGGATTCGCTGTCGGTCAAAACGATCGTCCGGCGGCTTTTCTTCCGCAGGCAGCCCCATGGGGAGAAGCGCAAAGGGGATAATCGTGTCCGGGAGGCTGATCACCCGTCGAACCTCGGCGACGCGCGCCTCACGGGGGTAGACCCCCACCCACACGCTTCCCAGGCCAACGCCGTGAGCCGCAAGCAGCATGTTCTGAACGGCTGCGGCACAGTCCTGCGGCCAGTAGTCCCTGTGCTTCACCCGGTCCATGTCTGCACATACCAGTATGGCCAGGGGGGCTTCCCTGAGCATGTCCGCGTACGGATGCGATTCACTCAGGGCGACAAGGGTTTTGCGTGCTCTCACAACCAGGAAATGCCATGGTTGTTCGTTTCCGGCGGAAGGCGCGGAGCAGGCGGCGCGCACAATGGTGTTGAGCAAACCATCATTGACCGAGTCCGGTTTATACCGGCGGATACTTCTCCGGCGTGCAATAGCCTCAAAGAGATCCATGGATGAACAGAATGGTGTTATGGGGAAAGTGCGGGGACCTGCCAATCGGTCCCGCTGGCCTTCAGTATACAAAAGTCGTCCCCTTATGTCAACGTCCGCACGACGGCTGCTCCCCCCCCCTGCGGGCCCGGGGAACCGCTCCCCCTGCCGGAAACCTCCGCCGATGCACCGGTACGGCTTCACTTCCTTACCGGAATGACCTCTTCCCGGGCGGGGGGGGAGGGGCGCCTTGACAACCATCCCGATCAACTGTACCTTGATGCATAGCCGGCTGATCGGCCGGAACCATTGAGAGCGTTGACTCTATTACGCCGGACGAATGACCGACCCCCTCGTGATTGTCCTTATTTTCTGCGGCGGCGCCGTTTTCGGCGCGGGCGTGGTCCTGCTCGTAAACGCGATACGGCGGGCCGACAGCGCCGCGCTTGCTGAACATCTCGCCGGGCGCGCCGAGGCACAGCGAGTGGATGATCTGCGCGCACTTGTGGAGAGGATGAAAGACTCATTCGGGGCCCTCTCTTTTGATGCCCTGACGCGCAACAGCAGGGAGTTCCTCCAGCTCGCACACGAAACGCTGGCACGGCAATCACAGGCGGGCCAGCAGGAGCTGGAGGGGAAAAAGAGGCTCATCGACCAGAACCTGGACGCCCTACGCAACGACCTGCAACGTGTGCAGGGCCTGGTCTCGGAGCTCGAAAAGGACAGGGAACAGAAGTTCGGCCAGCTGACGAACCAGCTCCGCGAAACCGCCGAGCAGACGGAACGACTGCGTCAGACGTCCGACCATCTCCGCAACGCCCTTGCCAGTCGCGACGTCCGCGGACAGTGGGGACAGCGGATGGCCGAGGATGTGCTCAGACTTGCGGGCTTTCTGGAAGGCGTCAACTACGTCAAACAGAAATCCGTCACCGGCGGCGCGACGATCCCCGATTACACGTTCTTCCTGCCGCAGAAGCTGAAAGTGAATATGGATGTGAAGTTTCCCCTGGACAACTACATCCAGTGTGTGGAGGCGCAGGGGGAAAGTGACCGGCTGGCATACAAGCGCCGGTTTCTGGCGGATGTGCGGGCACGGATCAAAGAAGTCACCACCCGCGATTACATCAACCCCGCGGATCACACCGTGGATTACGTCCTGGTGTTTATTCCCAATGAGCAGGTATACGGCTTCATCAATGAACACGATCACGCGGTAATGGATGATGCCCTCAAGCAGAAAGTCATTTTGTGTTCCCCCCTGACGTTGTATGCGATTCTCGCGGTCGTCCGGCAGGCGGTGGATAACTTCAGTCTCGAACAGACTGCGGCACAGATGCTCTCGCTTCTTGGTTCGTTCCACAAGCAATGGGAAGCCTTTGTGAAGGCTCTGGACAGGATGGGCAAACGGATCGACGAGGCGCAGCAGGAATTTCACACGCTCACGGGAACCCGGCGGCGCGCGCTTGAGAGGCCCCTGCAGCAGATCGAGGACCTGCGCAAACAACGGGGCATCGAACCGGCGCCTGACCTGCCTGAACCGGCAGGGGATGATGCAGAGGATTGAATCGACATGCTGCCGGGGTTCATCTGATGGATCCCTCCGACGACGGGGGGTGCTTTTTCATTCTAAAGCCGCAGTCGCACGCCCCATGAGCCGAGCACACCGGTCAAGCGCACGATGCCGATCGAAAAGAGCGCGGCACGGAGAATCCCGGTGGCACCTGAGCCCAGCGCGTCAGACCAGAACGTGGCACCGAGGATGCCGAGGATGCCGTAGAAGATGTCGGGGAGGAGATACGCGAGCAACGGGTTGGATCCTGCCGGTTCCACAAAGACAAACGGTGTCCTGATCTTCTTGATGTCCACCATCCAGAAAAGTCCGGCGTACAGGAAACAGCAGATGGAAGCGCTGTAGAGAGACCATGCCGGCGTGGCCATGTTCTTGGAAATGCCGTAGAGGGGTCTGAGCATAGAGCCTCCGATGCCGAGAAACAGTCCGAGGGTGACCATCCAGAAGAGTCGCCGGCGCAGGGAAGCCGAGTCCGGAGTTGAGCGGAGGAAGAGAGCAACGATCATTCCCGCAGTCGCGATAGACGCGTGGCCGCCGACGTGACCTCCCACCCAGAGCAGATCCCGGACGGATCCGAGAAAAGCGAGGGCTCCGGTTTGGTCTGCAATGTACAGCGCGACCCACAGAGGGAGCGAACCGATGATCACCGCAAGAGATCCCCGCGACAGGAAGTAGACAGTCCCGCATACAAGATATGTCCAGCCGATGAGCCCGAGTATGCCCCACCAGTGCGTGTGCATCCATCCGGGTGCCGCAGGATCGCCGCTCCGGAACAGGGCCGCAAGGAGCACGAGACCGGCAATTCCGGTGATGCGGAGAAGGAAGAAGACGGAACGCCGGCTTCCGGTTGCAGGCGGATACCGGTTCCAGGCGAGGATCACGCACAGGAACACGAGCACCATCCAGGCACTCCGGCTCATTCCGGTGGATTCCGGGTTCATGTCGTGGATATTCACCATCAGGATTCCCAGAAGCACGAGCGCACCGGCGCGGATAAGGAGATGGATCCAGAGCTGCCGCGTGCTCTCCCCCCGCTCCTTGCGCATGGAGAAGGCAAACGGGATGGAGGTCCCGACGATAAAGAGAAACGCCGGGAACACCAGATCCACGAACGTCATGGAGTCCGTTCCGTCCGCTGCATGCTTCATCCAGATCGGGATGCCCGTTACCGAAGCCAGATCGTTGACGAACACCATGGAGAGGATCGTGAGGCCTCTGAAGACGTCGATGGAGGCTATGCGCGTGTTCATGTCCGGATGGATGGCGGTGGGAGATGAGGGGGTTGGCTCAACGTATGAAGAATATCGACAAATTGATACCGGGGGAGGAGGTGCACTTCTTGATCTATTTCAACAAGGAGCATCTTCTTTGTGGAGATGAAGGGATCGCCGTTCGGCGGCGGGGTGCCGCCGTTGGGTCTGCTCTGCGCGACAAGTCTGTAGATGTAGACTCCGCTGGGGAGGTTGCTCATATCCACTTCGACTTCATAGCGGCCGGCAGGTTGTTCGGATTTCACAAGCTCGCGAACCTGCTGACCGAGAAGATTGTAGAGCGTCAGCGTGACGTCCGGCCTGGCCCGGGATGTCGTACCGCAGCACCGTCACCGGGTTGGCCGGGTTCGGGAAATTCTGGATAGAGATCGAAAGCCACGGGAGGCGACATGATGCTCATGCTCCGGACCGGTGACCAGGGAGTGCTCCATCCGGCATTTATCGCACGCACCCGCCAGTAATAGATTTTCCGGTAGTCCAGCGGACCCACGCGGCGGACCGTATCGGTCAGGGCGGAATCATTCACGACGGTCGTGGCAAACGGTGCATCCAGTGATATCTGGAGCTGATATCCGGTGGCATTGGGGGCGCCCTTCCACACGAACGTGACATACGGCGGCAATTGGTCGGACGCACTTGCAGGTGCCACCAATTCCGGAACGGCCGGAGGCGCGACGACGGTGGTGAACGACCAGACGGAGGAGAAGTCGCCGGGCCCCTTCGCTATTCCATCCGCGCACGCGCCAGAAATACCGGGTCGCGTAGCGCAGCTGCACTACCGTACACTGGGTATCCCGGATCGCGGTGTTGTCGTAGATGGTGGAATCGAACGGCGAATCCATGGCCAGCTGCAGCTGGTAACGGTCGCTGAGCCTTTCGGTACGCCACCGGAAGGTGAGCCCCGGCAACATGCCGCTCACGCCGCTGAGGGGTGCATGTTGTACCGGTGCTTCCGGAGCGACAAGCAGCGTCTTGAACCAGCGCGAGCTCGGAGAATTGTCCGCCGCCGCCCGCATCAAGTGCCCGCACCCGCCAGAAGTACCTCGTGAAAGGAGCCAGCCCCTGAACATCCCGGACGGTCACGGTTACCGCGGAATCATTGATAAGCATCTGCGAGAACAGGGAATCTCCGGCAACCTGGAGCACATACCCTGCCGCGCCCGGCACGGCATTCCATCTGATGGTGACAATCTGTCGGCAGGCCGGCGGCGCTGTCCGGCGGATACACCGTGGAAGGAGTGCCGATGACCGTCGTGAAACTCCAGACAGGGGAGAAGGGTCCGCTGCCGCCCTGATTCCGCGCGCGTACCCGCCACCAGTACCGCGTATGGGAGGTGAGTCCGGGAACGGTCCGTGCGGAGTCGATCACGCTTGAGTCGTTGAACACCAGCTGCGTGCAGAGCGAATCCGTCGCCACCTGCAGGTGATACCATTGACCCCCGGGGGCGGTGAACCAGACAAGCGCTTCGCTTGCCGGGAATCCCGCTTTCCTGTTTGCCGGGGCTGACTGAAGCAGTGCACCCGGCGGTTCCATGGCGGTGGTGAATTTCCAGATCGGGCGACGGCATGCTGATGTGCAGCCCATCGGCAGTTTTCGCCAGCACGCGCCAGTAGTAGCCCGTCGAATAGGACAATCCCGTGACCTGCCGGCTCGTCCCGGTCAGCGTGGAATCGTCGATGATCAGACTCCTGAACACCGAATCGGAGGAGAGGGTGAGGCGGTACCGCGTTGCACCGGTGACGGGATTCCACCGGAGTACGGGCGCCACGGCCTGATCGACGGATTCGTGCGCCGGAGAAACGATGGCAGGAGTGGCGAGCTGCGTTACGAATCGCCTGACAGGGGAGGAGAGGCTGCTTCCCCCGACATTTTCGGCCCGCACGCGCCAGTAGTACGTCGTGAAGAAGGCGAGCGGCGGAGGCTGCCAGGTCGTGTCCGTCACGAGCGAATCGCGCAACAGAACAAATGCAAAGAGAGAATCCCCTGCGATTTCCACACGGTAGCGCGATGCCCGTGCTGCCGGACGCCACGCGAGCAGTGGCGCAGCGGGGATATTCCGGGCCGCATTCGGCGGTGACACGAGAACCGGTGCCGAGGGGGTATCGATCACCGTCGTGAATTGTCGTGCCGGTGAATACGGGCTGGTGCTCAGATTACCGGCCGCACGTGCCCGGACTCTCCAGTAGTACGTTGTGAGACGGGCAAGGGAAGTGACGTACCGGCTGCTGTCCACCACCGTGGAATCATCCAGGACGAAAGACCTGAACGCCGAGTCGGCCGATAGCTGGACCCGGTATGTCACCGCAGAAGGAACGCGTGTCCAGGTGAGCCTGAGAGCGGTGGACGTATTGACGGCCCGGTGAACCGGAAAGACGGCGACCGGTGTGCCGATCATGGTGGAAAAAGCAAAACGGGATGTGTAGGGACTCGAGCCGCCGGCATTGATGGCCCGGACCCGCCAGTAGAACCGTGTCAGTCCCGCGAGATCATCCGTATGATACACGGTGTCGATGATCGTTGTGTCATCAACCACGGAAGTGAGAAACAGGGAATCCAGTGCAATCTGCAGTCCGTAGGAGGATGCACGGGCTGCAGCCCGCCAGCGCAGGAGAGAAGCGCGCGGGAGATCCGTCGTGCCGTCGGCCGGAGCGATCAGCGACGTCGCCGCGGGTGCGAACGGGATCGTGATGAAGGATTGGGTGCGGGCAAATGCGCCGATGCTCATACCGTCCGCTGTTTTCGCCCTCACGCGCCAGAAGTACCGGGTGGAACGATCGAGTGGTCCGACCGCTCTGCCGGCCGACGCCAGAAGACTGTCGTCCACGAGGGGACGGGTGAAGAGCGAATCCGTCCCGAACTGCACCCGGTACCGCGCCGCGCCCGGCACGGGGCTCCAGGAGAGCATCAGTTCCAGAGGCCGGTCCACCGCACGGTCTTCCGGCGAAATCAACTGGGGTGTGCCGATGGTTGTCCGGAACGTGCGGGTCGCGGTGTACTCGCTCGCATCGGCCGGATTCTGCGCGCGTACACGCCAGTAGTATTGAGTGAGGCCGGGAAGCGGACCCACGACCCGGCCGGTATCAAGGATGGCTTCGTCGCTGTATACCGGATTTCCGAAACCCTCATCCGCGGCAATTTCAAGCCGGTACGATTCCGCGCGCCTCACAGGGCGCCAGCGGAACTCGACCGTTGTGGGCTGTTCGAGCATGCGGTCCGGAGGGCCGATGACCAGCGGGGTGTCGATAGCCGTCGTGAAGTACCAGGGCTCTGCGAAATCCCCGGTGCTCGAACCGTCCGTTGAAAGCGCGCTCACCCGCCAGTAATACCGCGTGAAACCATCCAGCGCCTCCGGCTTGTAAAGGGTGTCCGTCACTTCGGGGGCGTCCCGGACAACGGCGGAGAATGCAGGATCGGAGGCGATCTGTACACGGTACCTGCCGGCCCCGGTGACGTTTCCCCAACGCAGGGTTGAACCCTGTAAAATATGTGTCGCCCCGCTGGCCGGACCGGAAAGCAGGGGCACGCCTATGACCGTGCGGAATGACCAGATATCGGAGAAGGGGCCGCTGCCGCCGATGTTGAGTGCACGCACCCGCCAGAAATACCTGGTGAAGGTCCCGGGGAACGACACGGCGCGTGACGATCCGGTGACAACGGAGTCATCCAGAAGAATTGCACCGAAGAGGGAGTCGCGTGCGACCTGCAGATGATAGCGGGTTGCGCCCGGTATGCCGTTCCACTGACAGGTCACCGTGCCCGGGACGTTGATGGCCCCGTTGGACGGCGTTACAAGAACCGGCTGTGCCGGAACGGTGATCCGGGTCACGAACGTCCGGATGGCCGAGGGCTGGCTCCCCCCGGGGTTCACAGATAGTACCTGCCAGTAGAACCGTGTTCCCTGTGCAATCGTCCACGCCTCGTGCGATGTGAGGGACGTGGTGGTATCATAGACGACGGCCGAGAAATCCTGCGTGGTGGAGATCCGGATGCGGTACTGGGCCGCCCCTGCTGCCTGACCCCACGTCAGCACCACGGGGAGCGGGAGGGCCGTGGCCCCGTCCAGGGGAGAAATCAGCGACGTCACCGCGGGCAGAGGCACGGTGATCGTACACCGCCAGACGGGAGAGGGGGCACTCGGGCCATTCGCATTGAGGGCGGTGACCCGCCAGAAATAGGTGGTGTTGTATGCCAGCGATTGCACGTTGTGTGAAACGGCCGTCAGAGAAGGAAAATCAAAGAGCACGCCGGCAAATGTCGAATCCGTGGAAATCTGCAGCCGGTAGGAGTTGGCGCCCAGTGAGGGCTGCCACTGGAACGTCACCGCGGTCGGGATATTCGTCGATCCGTTCGCGGGTGCGACCGGCCGGGGAGTCCCCGGTACCGTGATCAATGTCGAAAATGTCCTGACGGGTGAAACCGTTGTGCCATTGCTGTCACTGTGGGCGGTCAGCTGCCAGTAATACCGTGTGCTGACGGCCAGGTCAGTCACCCGAACCGAAGTTCCGGCCAGGAGGGAATCGACAAAAGCCGTGGTGCGGAAAGACGAATCGGGAGAAACCCGGATTGCATACCGGCGTGCACCCGGGACCGCAGTCCAGGCAAAAGTCCACTTCCGCCGCCGAAAGATCCGCGGCGTTGTCCGGCGGAGCAATCAGTCCGGGTTCGCCGATGGATGTGGTAAAATGAAACGGCATGGTGAAACCGCTGCTGTCCAGCCGATTGAGCGAGCGCACGCGCCAGAAGTAGGTGGTGTTGTGCGCAAGGCGCGGGGTGCCCCCGGCCCCCGGCCCCAGGAAGAGGAGAGTGTCGGAGATCCCCGTGCTGTCAAAGAGCACCGCGGGAAAATACGAGTCCGTGGCTATCTGCACACGGTACCATTCCGCCGAAGGAGCGCCGTGCCAGGAGAATGTCGGCGTAACGGATTCTCCGCGGGCCCGGCTCACGGGAGCGCGGAGCACCGGCACGTGCGGCGTGTCCAGGAGCGTCGTGAAAGCCCACGCGCGTGTATACGGACTGACCGCACTGCCCGCCTGGTTGGTGGCATTCACACGCCAGTAGAATGTGGTGTTGGAGGGAAGCGGGTCCACCGTGATGTACGTGGCGGTGAGCGGTGCCCTCTCAAACACGATCTGCGCAAAGAGCGAATCCCTGCCGACCTGGATGCCATAGTATCCCGCGCCCGGAGCAGGATTCCAGCGGAGTGTGGGCGTGAAGTTCACGTCGGTTGCGCCCGGAAGGGGAGAGAGAAGGGATGGTGTCGCCGGCGTATCGATGCGCGTGATGAAATTCCGGACTTCCGACCAGAGACTCGTGCTCGTGCCGCCCGCATTGCGCGCGCGAACCCGCCAGTAGTACGTTTTGCTCGAACTGAGAGGCCCGACCTGACGCGATGTGGAGGTTATCGTTCCGTCATCAAAGAGCAATGTGCCGGGAAAACCGGGATCGTCAGAGACCTGAAGGCGGTAGGTGGATGCTCCGGCTGCGGGAAACCAGGACAGGGTCGGGTTGAGCGGCAGCCCGCTGGCGCCGCTGGCGGGGAGACTGATGAGCGGAGTTGCCAGGCGGGTCCGGAAGCTCCACGGGACGGCAGGATAGCTGCTTGTATCGCCCCCCGCATTCCTCGCGGAGACCCGCCAGTAGTGCACGGTGTCATTCGAAAGCGGCGTTACAGGAATCGAATCCGCGCTGCCGGTGCTCTGGAACAGAAGAGGCTTGAACTGTGTGCTCTTTGACACCTGCACGAGATACGCGGAGGCCCCCGCAACCGGCGTCCAGCGCAGCACGGGCGTGTTCGATTGGTCCACGGCCCCGCTCGCAGGGGCAATAACGGCGGGCTGGGCAAGTGCCGTACTGAATGATCGTATGCCGGAAAAGGGACTTGGCCCTGATGCGTTCTTTGCACCCACGCGCCAGAAGTAGCGGGTTCCGTACGCCAGACCCGCCACCTGCTTTGTTGCCGATGTCAGTGTCGAATCGTCCGTGAGAAGCAGACTGAACGCGGAGTCCGGAGAGACCTGCAGGCGATACGACGTGGCGTCTGCGGAGGTGCCCCAGGAGAACGTCGCCGGGTTCACCGGAATGCTCTGTGCCGCCTGTGCCGGCGCAGCCGGAACGGGCGGCCGGAGGAACGGACACGACGGTGGTGAAATTCCACGCAGACGGGGGATAGGCGCTGGTGTCTCCGCGTGCATTCCTCCCGTGTCACTCTCCAGTAGAATTTCGTTTTCGTGGCCAGCGGACCTATCACCAGGGAGTCGGCGCGAACGGTATCGCTCCGGAAGAGCGGGGTGAAAGCGGCGGATGCCGAGATCTGCACCCGGTATTCAATGATCTCCGGCGCGCCGAGCCAGCGCAGCGTTACGTATGCAGGGATGCTGACGGCATTGGTGGGCGGCGCCACCAGGGCCGGAGCGGGGGGTTTCGTGGAGAAACTCCACGGCGCGGAAAAGAGGGAGTTCGCGGAGAGATTTCTCGCGCTGACACGCCAGAAGTAGCGCATACTTGTTCCGAGCCCCGTCACCTGCCTGGTTGCGGTGGTGATCGAAGAGTCGTCCACGACAATCCCGGCGAAGAGGGAGTCTGTCGAGATCTGGAGTCGATAGGTGCCTGCGTCCGCAGACGCCGCCCAGGCAAGAACCGTCGGATTCACCGGCTGGCTTCCGGACCCGTTCAGGGGTGATGTGTGAACCGGAACGGCGGGAGTATCGACAATGGTGGTGTAGTTCCATGCTGTTGCCGGATACGCGCTTGTGTCGGACCCTGTGGCGGAGCGGGCACTCACGCGCCAGTAGTACTTCGTCTTGTTCGCAAGTCCGGACAGAAGGACGGAATCCGCAGGCGTTGTATCGTTCAGCATGAATGTCGTGAAGGCCGAGGTGGTCGAAACCTGAACCCGGTAGGAAGCGGCTCCGGGGACAGGCGACCATGCGCAGCACGAGCCGTACAGGTTGAGAGACGGCACCGTTCAGCGGCGTGATGATATTCGGCGGTTCGAGTTTCGTCGTGAAACTCCGGATCGGAGAATAGGGGGAAATGCCGGCGACGTTCTTTGCACTCACGCGCCAGAAGTATCGCGCACCGTAGAGCAGGCCGCTGACCTGCTTTGAAGGAGCGGTCAGGGCCGAATCCTGCACCACCGGCGACGTGAACAGGGAATCCGCCGCAATCTGGAGTCGATACGTCGCGGCGTCCGCGACGGCATTCCAGGAAACTGCAGTCGGATTGATCGGCTGGCTTGTTGCACCGGCGGAAGGGAGAGCCTGCACGGGGGAAGCGGGGACAGGAACAATCGTGGTGAAGTTCCATACTCCCGACCATGCGCTGGTATCGGCGCCCCGGCGGGAAAGGACTCGCCAGTAGTATTTTGTTTTGTTGAGCAGCCGCGACAGACGGAGCCCTTGTATCTGGTTTCCCCAGCTCACGCCGACCAGAGTATCGATGGGCGTGCCCGCCGGGGGGAAGGAGAGGGAGGATGATACCTGAACACGATATGCGTCGGCGACAGGGTCCGCCCTCCATTTCAGGCTGTCCGTCAGGAGAATCCCTGTTGCAGCGTTGGAGGGGGCCAGGAGGAGGGGAATTCCCGGACGATCCGCTGCGGTGCGGAATCTCCACGAAGACGACCAGCCCCCCACCGAACCGCCGGCATCACGTGCACGCACGCGCCAGAAGAAGAGGGAATCGTTACCAAGAGGACCCGCCTGGAGTGACTGGAGCGACATCGCCAGTCCGGCGACAGAACGATCCATCGCCAGGTCCGCGTAGAGAGAATCCCTCGCAATCTGCACCCGGTACGAGTCCGCAAACGCGACGGCGTTCCATGTGAGCGTCAATGATACCGGCTGGCCCGTGGCATTGTTTGCCGGCGAAACGAGCGCGGGCGTGTCAACGCTCCACGCCTCGGCCGTGAAGAGCATGAGGGCTGAAAGGGAGAGGACCCGCCGGAGTATTTTCGCGTTCTGTCCGTACATATCCGAATGTTGTATTGCACGCGCCGTGCCAGCCGGCCGTTCAAGCTGTTCATACGGGAGATCGCACAAGGCATTGACTGCCTTGGTGATGGCCGCAAAAGCGGAGGGCATTGAGTGAGGATGGGCGCTGCTCCTGCGGCTAATATTCGACAACTGGTGAATACGCTTGACATTCCGCCCCGCCACCCGTATATTTCAATAGTTCCTTCACAAAAACGATGCCGGTGTAGGGAATTCCGTTCAATCGGAAGCTGCCCCGCAACTGTAGGTGACAACGGGTGTATCTGCCACTGACCCATTGGTTGGGAAGGCGAGACACGCAGTCCGTCACAAGCCAGGAGACCTGCCGGTATCGTGTCCACACAACGCCTTCGCGGGAAGGTGGCGGACGCCGTAGGGAGTCTCTTTCTCCCCACGCGCCCAAACGCCTCTGTCTTCCCCCGAAAACAGAGGCTTTTTCGTGCTCAGAACTCCATCGATTTCCCCTTGCCGCGAGACTCTTCTCCTTCTGATCCTCTCTGGTCTCTTCTTCATCCCTGCCGGCCGTGTAGCGCATGCGATTCCGGACGTGACTGCCGAAGACACTTCACGGACAACCCGTGCGCGCATGTATACGCTTGAGGAGGTGAGCGTCACGGGGAGCCGCTTGCCGCAGGCCTTGCAGGATGCTCCCTCCCCGGCAAATGTTCTGACGCGTTCATCCATTGAAGCCGCAGGGGGGGCATCGCTCGGTCAGGTTCTCGCGCTTCAACCGGGGCTCTTCGTGAAGGACTATGGGGCAGGGGGGGCGCTCAAGACCATTTCGCAGCGGGGCATGGCCACGGAGCACACGCTGATGCTGCTGAACGGAATTCCCATCAACAGCGTTCAGACCGGTTTCCTTGATCTCGGCACTTTTTCCGCCGGCGAAATCGATCGCGTTGAAGTGGTTCAGGGCGGTCACTCTGCGTCATTCGGGGCAAATGCGGTAGCGGGGGTCATCAACATTATTCCGCGTCAGCCGGATGACGGGCGTATCGTGCGGGTGCGAACCGGCATCGGGTCATTTGGTTCACGGGAGCTGGGCATCAGTGCGGGGAGTGTCACAGAGTCCGCACTCTGGCGGGCGAGTCTTTCACACGACCGGGGCGAAGGGGATTATCCCTTCATCTATAGCAACGGACCGACGGAAATACCCCTGGTGCGGAAAAACGCGGACTTTTCCACTTACGCCGGGAGTGTCCTTGCGCGCGGAAACCTGTCCGGTTCGACACGTGCTTTCGGCTTACGTTTCGATGACCGGCGGTGAACGGGGAGTGCCCGGACCGGTCGCCGGGCCCGTCAGTGAAAGCAGTGCCCGTCAGACCGACCGCTTGTTCATCGCTCAAACCGGTCTGGATCACATTGCCGGTGAGCAGGCCGCGCTTCACGGCGACGTTCAGGTGCAGCATGCGTATCAGCGGTACACGGACCCCGATCTTGTGGTGAATTTCGTTCCGCTGGATAACACCTCTTCGAACACGGAAATCCGCGGTGACCTCAGGGCTGATATCCGTCCCGGCGCACGCACGCGCATAAGTGCCGGCGCTGATCTCGTGTACGCCGGGGCGGAGGCAAATACTCTTCAAGAGCCGGTGTCCCGCACGCATTGGGGAGCATATGCCGGCGGTGAACACCGCTGGGAGACGGGCCCGGGAGGATCAACCCTCGGTGTGTATCCCGCCGTACGGTTCGACGGGCTCGGTTCGGGAGTCTCAGCGCTCAGTCCACAAGTCGGTGTACAGTGGTCCGTGCCGCTGGGGAACCCATCCGTTTTCCGGGAGCTTGCCACGAGCCTGAGGGGAACGGTGAGCCGCAACTTCCGCCAACCGACGTTCAATGAATTGTACTACTCCGGAGGCGGGGGAAAAGGGAATCCGTCCCTGGAGCCGGAACGCTCCACCGGAGCCGAGCTCGGTGCGGGACTCTCGTTTGTGCTCGGGGGTGAACATCATCTGAACGCCGCGCTTTTCGGCAATGATATGGCTAACCGGATCGTCTGGGTGGCTGCGGGTGCAGGGGCCGTAAGCCCGAAGAATCTTCGCCGTGTGGTGTGCCGCGGTCTGGAATGGACATACCAGTGGTCGTATCCGGCCGCCGGCGTCTCCCTTTCCGCGCACTATACGCTCACCCGGAGCGAGAAAGTATCGGAGGACTATCCCGGTGATCCGAATACAGGAACACAGCTCCCCTATCTGCCGGAGGAACAGGCCGGGCTGGTTGCGGGGTACAAGGGCCTCTTTGGCGGCGGCCCGATCCGTGCCGTCGACCTGTCTGCGGGGTATGGTTTTGTGGGGTATCGTTACGTCACGGAAGACAACACATCGACCCTCCCATCGTTTGCCACGTTGCGGTGCGGATGTGCACTGACGTTCGCCGCCGGTCCGGTGGACGTGATGCTCCGCCTCGACGTCCAGAATGTGCTGAACGAGGCCTACGAAGTGATGCCCGGCTACCCGATGCCTCCGCGTTCGTTCCGTTGTGTGCTGGCAGTGGACTACTGATGTCGATGCAGCTCTCTCAACAGACAGGCTACCCGGTTGTGATGGATTGCGGCGCTCCGGCGTGGCGGTACAAGAATTGTTTCACGTCGTACGTTTCCCCATGAGGAGATTCGGATGGATGATAGTACTGCTGTAGGAGGATCGTCGGGACAGGCAGGACTTTGCCCACGTGTCCCGGAGAAGGCGGGGAGGGGGATGTGGGGTCGGTATCCGGGAGGGGGCGGCCGGTGGCTTTCCGCCGGGCTGTTGATACTTGCCCTTTCTCTGCCCTTCGCTTCCTGCAAGAAGGACCCCGCGGGCCCGGATGTGCCCCCTCCGGTCTCCCCCGGTGCGAGCGGAGTGTACATCCTGCATGAGGGCAACTATGGCGACCCCACAGGGGCGAGGCTATCGTTGTTTGATTTTGCGCGTGACTCGATCCTCAGGGATATTGTGGAAGCGGCGAACCAGGGAATGCATCTCGGGAGTACCGGAGACGATCTCAAGTCGTACAGGGGCGAATTGTATGCGCTCATGAGCGGGTCGGAAAACCTTGTGGTGCTCAACATGGAAACACACGCCATCCGGCGCTCCGTGTATTTCCCGGGGTGGGTGCCGCATGCCCTGGCCATCGATTCCGCACGGGGACGGATCTACGTCACGCAGCTGTTTAAGAACACGGTCGGGGTTCTGGATCTGACGTCCCTTGCTCCGGTTGACTCTTTTGCGGTGGGTGCGAACCCTCAGGAGATGCTTATCCAGGGGTCGCGTCTGTTCATCTGCAACTCGGGTTACGGGGGCGCCCGGAGCGTCACCGTCTATGATCTCTCCAGTCGGAACGGTGGCAGCAACGCTGACGGTCGGCCTCGGGCCGACGGGCATCGTGGCAGGATCGGACGATCGTCTATGGGTTGTCTGCACAGGAAACAGTTTTGCGGCCCCTCCCGTCCCGGGTTCGGTGTACAGGATCAATCCGGCAACCCTGAGCGTTGAAGACTCCGTAATACTTCAGCACGCCGCTCTGGGGTACGATCGACGCGTCGGCGGACGGGTACCTCTATATTCTCGGTGTGACACCGGGAAGCTACTACGGGGGGCCTGTTCACCGGATCAGCGATCTCTTCAAAGACCCTGCTCCAGGAGTTCATTCCGGGAACATTCTACGGCCTTGCGATTGACGGAGTTACCGGAGATGTGTATCTTGCAGACGCCCGGGACTTCGCTGCTGCGGGGGAGATGCGCATCTTCACCCAGAGCGGCGTTGCGAAACGCACGCTTGGCGTCCAGCGGGGGCCTGCGGTGTTCGTCTTCAAACGATAGGAAGGAAGTGAATGAAACGGTTCTTGCTGAATCTTCTCCCCATTCTGTCCTGCAGCATGTGCGTGCCACCTGCTGCATGGAGTCAGGTACCTCCGCCGGTACATTCTCCCGCGCAGAAGGGTTATCCGGCAAAGCCGGAGAAACACGCGTATGCATTCACCTGGCCGCAGATTCTCCCGTCGGCACTATTCCGTGCGGACACCGGCAAAGCGGCGCTCGTATGTGATCTCGGAGACACCACGCTGTTCGGGAGGCTCTATGCAGGCCCGGAGTTCTTTGACGAGCAGAACGTGGATTATTTCGAAACCCGCTATGCGCAGCAGGCGGAGATGGTGGCCGGAAGCGCTGCCTCCTTCCCGTGAAACTCTACTTCGATTCCGGGAACGTGATGAACGTGAACAACTGGACGGGCGGCGGCGTGCTCGGGTACCGGCTGGATCTTCTTCGTATCCGGGACGGCCGGCCGGTGCACGCGGGGTTGTTCGATGGAAGGGTCTGGTTCCGTTACGACTCGACGGGGGCGCGTCCGATCGTGTCGATCACCGAGGGACCGGTCGTCGCCCTTCTCCAGAGTGATCATCCCGAGTGGATGGTCATTGCTGCGGAGACCGACAGGCGTTCCTCGGCACGCGTGGAGGTGGAGGGGGTGGGCTCATTCGTTTCTCCCGCTGCCGCAACGCGGCATGAAATCCGCGTCACGGGACTGAAGCCCGAACACGGCATACCGCTACCGGTTTCGCGCGGCAGACGGGCCGGGACACCGCGCTCACACCGTGGATGCCGTTCCGTTCGGCGCCCTGAACGCGGCAGCGGAACCGCTGTGACATTTGCGTACACGGGAGATGCACGCCAGTCGCCGGGCGGGGGAGAGTTCGGTTTTCTCGGTGTGAACAGGCGCGTCCTTGCCCGGCTTGCCGGAGACGCCTACCGCCGCGGAATTTCCTTCTTCCTGTTTGGCGGGGATCTGATAAGCGGATTTACGAACTCGATCGAGACTTCCCGGATGCAGCTCAAATCCTTCAAGCAGGGAATTGCGCCCTCCTCTATTCCATACCCATGTACTCCGCCATGGGGAATCACGAGACGTTGCTCCATCAGTTTGATGACGGCGGCCGGTACGGGATCGGCATGGACAGGTGGCCCTATGACACGGAAAGCGCCGAAGCCGTATTTGCGCAGGAGCTGGTGCAGCCGGAGAACGGACCGGAGCCCCTTCCCGGCCTCCCGCCCTACCGCGAGACGGCCTTCACGCTGACATACGGGCCGGTCAGAGTGATCGTCTTCAACAACAACTACTGGTGGACATCGCACAACCGGATTCCCGAATTCGGCGGGTCGCCGGAAGGATACATCCTCCCCGAGCAGTTGGGCTGGATCGAACGGGAACTCGGGAAAGCGTTGTCCGATACCGCTGTCCGCTATGTGCTGGTACTCGCGCATGAGCCCGTTTTTCCCGGCGCCGGACATGTCGGCGACGCGATGTGGCATAACGGCAACAACACCGTGCGTGCGCACATGGTGAGGGACGGCGGGAATCCGCAGCCGTTCCCGATGGGTATGGTGGATGTGCGCAACAGATTCTGGGAGCTGGTGAGCGGAAATCCCAAGGTTGCCGCTGTTCTCGGATCGGATGAACATAACTACCAGCGGCTGCTCATCGACGCGCGTACGCCGGTGGGTGTGCCGGCTCTTGACGACAGGAATGGAAACGGAAAACTGGACGATGGGGTGCTGTCGGCGAACCCGGCCTTCAGACTGCCCACCTGGTTCATCATCTCCGGAGGAGCCGGGGCTCCCTACTATACGCAGCAACGTTCGCCGTGGGAGGGGAGTCTCGTCAGGTTTACCGCCCAGAGCCATTATGTGTTGTTTCAGGCCGATACGAACCGCATCGGATGCCGTGTCTACAGCATCAACGGACAACTGCTTGATGAGGAGCCGGATCTCCTGAAAGTGAAGCACCGGTAGCAGCCGGTGCGGATGCCCGTCGGTGCACCGGGGGCGTGCTGGCAAGTGTGGATTCATTTTGCTACATTACAAAATATCCGTCAGACAGCAACGCCGTGTCCTGCACAGGCCGGGCACGGCGGAGCGGCATTCACCATTACACGCAGCCCTTGGCCACCGTCCGCGTCCGATTTGCTCCCAGTCCCACCGGTTTTCTCCACGTCGGAGGACTCCGCACCGCACTCTATAACTATCTCTTCGCCCGCAAGCACGGGGGCGCGTTCATCCTCCGGATTGAAGACACCGATCGGGACCGTTACGTGGAAGGTGCCGTGGAGAACCTGCTTTCCACGCTCCGCTGGGCAGGACTCTCGTTTGACGAGGGTCCCGGAAAGGGGGGAGACCGGGGGCCGTACGTGCAGTCCGGGCGTCTGCCCCTGTACCGGAAGTACGCCGATATGCTCGTAGAATCCGGCGGGGCCTACTACGCATTCGACACCCCTGAAGAGCTGGAGGCAATGCGGGAGGAACAGAAACAGTCGGGTGTTCCGCTCCGTTCCTACCGCCGTGCACTCGACCTGTCGCCGGCGGAAGTGCAGGAAAAACTGGACGCCGGAACGCCTGCGGTGGTTCGCCTGAAGGTGCCCGAGTCGGCGACGATTGCCTTCGACGATGTGATCCGCGGGCGCGTGGAATTTTCCAGCGATCAGCTGGACGACCAGGTGCTGATGAAATCGGACGGGTATCCGACGTATCATCTGGCGAACGTGGTCGACGATCATCTGATGGACGTGACGCATGTGATCCGGGGCGAAGAGTGGCTGTCCAGCACGCCGAAGCATGTGTTGCTGTACGAAGCGTTCGGCTGGGCGCAGCCGGTCTTTGCGCATCTCCCGCTGCTTCTGAATCCGGACCGGACGAAGCTCAGCAAGAGGCAGGGGGATGTGGCGGTTGAGGATTATCAGCGAAAGGGGTATTTGCCGGAAGCGCTTGTGAATTTCATCGCCTTCCTCGGGTGGAATCCGGGCGATGAGCGGGAACTGTTTTCTCTTGAAGAGTTGATCGGGGAGTTCAGTCTGGAGCGGGTGGGGAAGTCCGGGGCGGTATTCAACATCGAGAAACTGAATTCCGTGAACCAGCACTACATCCGCCAGCACGATGCGGCCGGACTTGCAGGGCTGGTCCGGCCCCTGCTGGAAAGCCGGGGAATGCAAGGCGGGTCCGATGCGTATCTGGCGGATGCCCTCGCGCTTCTGAAGGAGCGCGTCACGACGCTGGAGGATTTTGTCACGACCGGGGCTTTTCTGTTCGCCGATCCATCCGGGTACGACCCGGACGCGGTAAAAAAGAACTGGAAGCCGGACAGTGCGCACCATGTCCGGGCGGTGCTGGATGTGCTGGCCGGACTGGAGGACTTTTCCGCCGCTTCGACTGAGGCTGTCCTCCGGAACACGGCGGAGAGGCTGGGCATGGGAACCGGGAAGCTCATCCACCCCGTCCGGCTGGCTCTCAGCGGCCGGTCGACAGGTCCGGGATTGTTTGAGATGATGGCGGTACTTGGCAAGGACACCTGCCTGCGCCGTATGGAGCGCGCCATAGTCACGCTTGGTTGATTCTGGTTGACTCTATGTCTATATTGAAAGGCCGCAGCTTCCCGGAGACAGTTTCGGGACTGCACACCATCCGCATCAGGAACGCCGTCTTCTACGCATACCACGGCGTGATGAAGGATGAGCAGAATCTCGGAGGGAAGTTCGAGATCGACGTCGATATGTACGGAGATTTTCTTCCGGCGGCGGAGAGCGATTCGCTCAAGAAGACGGTCGATTATGAAAAAGTGTATGCCTTCGTCGGTACCACGGTCCTGGAGAAGAAGCACTATCTGCTGGAATCTCTGGCCCATGTCATCGCACGGGGGTTGCTCAGGGAGTTCTTCAATCTGGAAGTGGTGACTGTACGGATCAGAAAACCCCATCCCCCGGTGCGGGGGGTCGTGGACTACGTCGAAGTGGAGATCTCGGAGCAACGGTGACGTCCTACAACGTGTTTATCGGTATCGGAGCGAACATGGGGGATCGTTTCACGTATCTGAAGCGGGCTGTCGATGCGCTGAAGGTGATACGTGACACCAGCGTGATCTGGATTTCGTCAATCTATGAGGCGGAACCCTGGGGAAAGAAAGAACAGCCGAAATTCCTCAATGCCGCCGCACAGCTCACGACAGATCTGGATCCGCCGGCCCTGCTCGCGGAGCTCAAGCGGATCGAGCGGGACCTGGGGCGTGTGCATCATGATCACTGGGGCCCCCGCGAAATCGATCTGGACATACTCGTGTATGACGGACTGGTGCACGAGGAACCCGATGTGCATGTGCCGCATCCCGAGCTTGCCGGCCGCCGGTTTGCCCTCGTCCCGTTGCGGGAAATCGCCCCCGATCTGGTGCACCCGGTGAGCGGGCTGACAGTAACGGAAATGGCGGCGGCCTGTGCCGATCAGGGACGCGTCGTCCAGACTCCATACCATATTCCACTCTGATCCCCCCTGCGCGCATGGAACAACGGGTCGGTAGGCAAGAATCCCTGGAAGCATTGATCGCGCAGAGCGATCTCCGCTATGTCGCCGTCGAGGGGGTGATCGGGGTCGGCAAAACCACGCTCGCGGCAAAACTGGGGGAATCGCTGGGAGCCCGCGTGGTGCTCGAACAGTTCGAGGAAAACCCGTTCCTCAAGGATTTCTACCATGACCCCGACCGGTACGCCTTCCAGACGCAGATCTTCTTCCTCCTGACGCGCTACAAACAACAGCGCGACCTGTTTCAGGCGGACCTCTTCCAGCGGTTTCTTGTGACGGATTACATTTTTGAGAAGGACAAGATCTTTGCGTACCTCAACCTGCAGGATGAGGAGCTCAAACTTTACGAAACGCTTGTCAACAGCATAGAGCACAATATTTCCGCACCGGATCTGGTCGTCTATCTGCAATCCAGCGTGCCGCGCTTGATGGCGAATATCAAACAGCGGGGCCGTGCGTTTGAATCGCATATGTCCGAGGCGTACATCAAGGAACTGAACGAAGCCTACAACTATTTCTTTTTCCGCTACAAGGCAACGCCGCTGCTCATCGTCAACGCAACGGAAATCGACTTCGTGGGCAATCCGGACCATTACAACGATCTGGTCCGCGAGATCTTCCGGCCCACGCGTGCTCCGGTGGAGTACTACAATCCCCAGATGCGGAAGTAACGGGAGCCATTCATGCGACTGCTGGTGCTGCTGATCTATGCCGCGGTGGGGTTTATCCTCTGGCGGGCGGTCCGCCTCGCACTCCGCATGATAAGCGGTTCCCCGAAGGAAACGGACGGGAGAGTACGCGGACGGCCTGAACAGCCGGTCCAGGAAAAGGAACCGTTCAGGAGGGGTCAGATCAAGGAAGCAGAGTTTGAGGACTTGACCCCGCCCGGGAAGGACGACCAGCAGTCCGCCCCGCATCAGTGATTTCTGCGACTTAAGGCCTTCCCTGCTCCCGTTGCCCCTTGTTTTCTGAGACCCGGTATCCCCCGACGATCCGGCCACCGTGCTCCCGGGCTGGTGGAGGTGCACCGCTTCTGCCCCCGTCTCCCGGAAAAGGAGGGCAGGAAGTGTAGCCTGGCCGGACGGACGTCTGGTTGCTGAGTCTGCGATTGAAGCCGATGTGTTGCGCGAGATGGAACGTATAACCGGTTGTAGATGAATTGGTTGTCTCTTTTTCTCAAAAGCATAACGGAGGATGCTCTCCAGGGAGTCTGAAGAGCATCCCTTTCACGGGCACCATTTCGGGTTCAGGTTCGTTATTATCTCAGAAGCGGCGGCCACAACCGGAGGCGCTCGTATGCGCAGCCTGTGCGTGGGAGTGCGCTGCCTGCTCCCGAAACAACCGGCGGGTTGGGAGCATGCGCCGGGCATATAATGATCAGACGGCGGGCAAGCGGAGAAAGTGCAATGATAGCGCCACAAAGAGCGGACATCGATTACCGGGCGGAGATCATACGGCTTAAGGAGGAGATGAATGCCGTCCTCCTTGCGCACTACTATCAGGAATCTGAAATCCAGGATCTGGCCGACGTCATCGGGGACAGCCTCGAATTGTCCCGGCGGGCTGCGGAGACCGCTGCCGACGTCATCGTTTTCGCCGGCGTGCATTTCATGGCCGAAACCGCAAAGATCCTGAACCCGGAGAAGCCCGTGCTGATACCGGATATGGAGGCGGGCTGTTCGCTTGCCGAAGGATGCCCCCCGGGGCCCTTCAAGGCCCTCCGGGCCGAACATCCGGACCACATTTCGATCACGTACATCAATTGCTCGGCAGCCGTGAAAGCCGCAAGCGACATCATCTGCACCTCGAGCAATGCCGAGAAAATCATCCGCCAGATCCCCCCCGAAAAGCCGATCCTCTTTGCCCCGGACAGGAATCTGGGCAGGTACCTGATCAAGAAAACAGGGCGGGATATGCTCCTGTGGGACGGTTCGTGCATCGTGCACGAGACCTTCAGCCTGCGCAAACTGGTCGCCCTGCAGCTGGAACATCCCGATGCCGAACTCATCGCCCACCCGGAATGTGAAGAACCCGTCCTTGCGCGCGCGAACTACATCGGATCAACATCGGCACTGCTCAGGTATGTGCAATCGGCCCCTGCGGCAAAGTTTATTGTCGCCACCGAACCAGGCATTCTCCATCAGATGCGCAGGTTTGCACCGAACAGGGAATTCATCCCCGCACCGCCGGAGGCAAACTGCGCATGCAATGAGTGCCCGTATATGAAGTTGAACACGCTCGAGAAGCTGTACCTCTGCATGAAGAACCGCACGCCGGAGATTGTGCTCGACCCGGCGATACAGGCCCGGGCGCTCGCTCCTATCCAGCGCATGCTGGCCATGAGCTGATGGACGGCGTGGTTCCGGCATCCCTGTCCTGAAGGGCACTGACCGCGCCGGTTTGACCATGTCACATTTCTTTGCTATATTGCCCCGATCCTAATCCCCATCTTCTTTCGTGCGCGGAAACCCCCAATGCACCGTACCTACATTGAAAACCTCCAGAGCCACGTCGGCGAACAGGTCACGCTGCGCGGCTGGCTTTACAACAAACGTTCCAGCGGCAAGATCCGTTTTCTTGTCATGCGGGACGGCACCGGACTGGTCCAGGGCGTGCTGGTGAAGGCGAACCTGAGCGAGGAGCTGTTCAGCCGGTTTGATGTGCTGACGCAGGAATCGTCATTTGTCATGACCGGAATGGTCCGGCAGGAATCCCGGGCGCCGGGCGGTTATGAGCTGGACGTCACGGATCTGCAGATCATTCACGTTGCACACGAATATCCCATCACGCCGAAGGAGCACGGAGTCGAGTTTCTGATGGATCGCCGCCACCTCTGGCTCCGGTCCAGCCGCCAGCATGCCATTCTCCGGGTCAGGCACGAAGTGGTCAAATCCATCCGCGAATTCTTTGACAACCGCGGATTTGTCCTGATGGACGCGCCGATCTTCACCCCGGCCGCATGCGAAGGGACGTCGACCCTTTTTGAAACCCCCTATTTCGATCTCGGCAAGGCCTACCTGACGCAATCCGGTCAGCTCTACGGCGAGGCGGGCGCCATGGCGTTCGGGAAGGTGTATGTGTTCGGCCCCACCTTCCGGGCCGAAAAGTCCAAAACCCGCCGGCATCTCACGGAATTCTGGATGGTGGAGCCCGAGGTGGCGTTCAACGACCTGAACGACAACATGGACCTTGCGGAGGAATTGCTCGAGCACGTGGTCCAGTCGGTGCTGAAGAACCGGACTGCGGAGCTGAAGAGCCTCGAACGGAACACCACGCTGCTGGAAAACGTGAAGCGCCCCCTGCCGCGGATCACCTATGACGAAGCGGTGGAAATCCTGAAGAAGAACAATATTCCGTTCGAGTGGGGGAATGACCTCGGCGGCACGGATGAGACCGTCGTGTCGCAGCAATTTGACCGCCCGGTGATGGTCCACCACTATCCGTCCGAAGTCAAAGCGTTCTACATGAAGCGCGACCCCGCGAACCCGAAACTGGCCATGGCGGTTGACGTGCTCGCGCCGGAAGGATACGGCGAGATCATCGGCGGCAGCCAGCGGGAAGACGATCTGGATGCGCTCCTCACCCGGATCAAGGAACATAAGCTGCCGCAGGAAGCATTCGAATGGTACCTGGATCTGCGGCGGTACGGCAGCGTCCCGCACGCGGGCTTCGGCCTGGGCGTCGAACGCACGGTGTCCTGGATCTGCGGACTGGATCACCTGCGCGAGACCATTCCTTTTCCGCGGATGATCTACCGTCTCACGCCATAATCCGGATCCCCCGCATGCTTGATGTTCAGGCCCTCTCGCAAACAGTTCCATTCGACGGTCGCCGTCGACGCCGTTTCGTTCGCCGTCTCCCGAGGCGAGATCTTCGGCCTCCTGGGTCCGAACGGCGCGGGAAAGACCACGACGATCCGGATGATCCTGAAGATTCTGGAGGCGGACAGCGGAACGGTGACCTATGACGGGAAGCCGTTCAGCGATGCGACACGGAATACGGTGGGCTATCTTCCGGAAGAGCGGGGACTCTACAAGAAAAGCAAGCTGATCGACACCATCCTGTATCTGGCCGAGCTCCGCGGAATGTCACGGCCCGCGGCGCGGCGGGAGGCGTTGCGCTGGCTCGAGCGGATGGGACTCGCGGGCAGGAGCTTCGCCGCACGGAAGAGCTCTCCAAGGGAAACCAGCAGAAGGTGCAGTTCATCTGTTCGATCATTCACGACCCGGTGCTGGTGGTGCTTGACGAACCGTTCTCCGGCCTGGATCCGGTGAACCAGATACTGCTTCAAGGATGTCTTGCAGGAGCTGAAGCAGAGGGAGAAAGCGGTCATCTTTTCGACCCATCAGATGGATCAGGCGGAACGGTTGAGCGACACGCTCTGCCTGATCAACAGAGGGAAGGTCGTTCTTGGCGGCACGGTGCGGGATGTGAAGAAGCGGTACGGGAAGAATTCGCTGCACCTGGAATTCGACGGCGACGGGGCATTCATGGCGGACCTGCCCGGGGTGCACCGCGCGCTCCTTTACGAGCGCAGCGCCGAGCTCGAGCTGGCGGGCGGCACCGCAGCTCCGGGACATCCTCGCGCTGGTCAACCCTCGCGTGGAGCTCCGCAAGGTGGAGCTCCTGGAGCCCTCGCTGCATTCCATCTTCATCAATACCGTCGGCGAACCGTGCCGCCGTGCAGGCGGCAGGGGAGGGCGTCTCATGAGCAAAGTGCTGGCGGTCGCACGCTGGGAGTATCTCGAAAAGGTCAAGAGCAAGGCGTTCCTGATCGGGTTGCTTCTCACGCCGCTCATCATGATTGCGATGGGTGTGCTGCCCACGCTGTTTGCCACGCAGGAGGATACCGAGAGCCGGGTGATCGGCATTATCGATCCCGGGGGACGGGTCGCGGCTCCGTTCGCCCAGCGCATGCAGCAGCGATACACGCTGAAGAACGGCCGGCCGAACTACATCGTCCTCCCTCTGGCTGTCGGGCCCGGAGCGGATATCGAGGAGGCGGTTCGCGAAGCCTCGCGCCGCGTCGCCGCTGACGAGCTGGAGGGCTTCTTCGCCCTGGATCCGGTGCGCGACAGCCTCGTCGAGTTCCGCTCGAAGTCCGTCGGCGATTTTCGCATCGGGGCGCGGATTGAAGAGAACCTCAAGGAGATCCGCGCGGAACAGCGGGTGGCGGCGCTCGGGCTGGATCCCGCACTGCTCCGCGAACTGGATGTCCGTCTCGATGTCCGGATGGTCAAGGTCGCCAGCGGCGGCGAACGGGAGGACGGCGGCTTCGAACGGTGTTCTTCTCGGCCTACGTGTTCATGATGATGCTGTTTCTGCTGATCATCACCTCCGGGCAGATGCTGGTGCGGAGCGTCATCGAAGAGAAATCCAACCGCATCGTGGAGGTGCTGGTGTCCTCCTGTTCGCCGACCCAGCTGATGGCCGGGAAGGTTCTCGGGCTGAGCGCGCTCGGCCTCACGCAGATGGCGTTCTGGGCGACTGATCGGTGTGGCCGCTTCGGTGCAGTTCGGCATGAATATCATCGACGCCACCAATGCGCTGCTGCTGGTCCTGTATTTCATCCTGGGCTATCTTCTCTACGCGGCGGTGTTCATCGGTGTCGGGTTCGCCGCTCAACACCGAGCAGGAAGCGCAGCAGGTCACCTCCTATCTGGTCATGCTGCTGATCGTCCCGATTGTCCTCGCGATCCCCGCGATGAAGGAACCGGACGCCGCATGGATCAAGGTGCTCACCTTTTTCCCTCTTCTGACGCCGACCATGATGGCGTTGCGCATCCCGATCCAGATGCCGGCACTCTGGGAGATCCTGGCGACCGTCGGGCTCCTGCTCGTTTCGATCTATCTGGCCATGGTGGCCGCGGGGCGGATTTTCCGCATCGGGATCCTTGTCACCGGAAAAAGCCCGAAACTGGCGGAGATCCTCCGCTGGATACGGACAGGATAAGATGCCCATGAAAAGATCCGTTCGGTTCTCTCCTGCTCGTGCTCTGCGATCTCTGCCGGCATGGCTTCCGCGCAGGTGGTCTCGCCGGAGGAGGATGCCGTGGCTGCCCCCCGGGAAAACGTTTTCGCCATGGGGCTCTTCGCCGGACCCGCATCCGGAGTCGGTCTCAGCTTCCGCCACCATCTCCCGTCCCCGTTGAGCTACCAGATCACCGGAGGGATCATCAAGTCGGACGATCATCTCTCGTACTCGATCGGCGTGGAGTTGCAGTACGACATCAAGAAGACCGGCGTCACCCGGTTTTTTGCGGCCGCCGGGACGTCGTACTTCTTATTCCGGGAAACCCGAGTTGAACGAGATGGCCGCTCCGGGCAGACTGGGCGCCGGGATCGGGGGGGAGGTGCACGCGGGAGGCGGCGTGCATGTGATGGTCGACCTCCTGTTCACCTATTTTTCCGACGGCACGGTGCTTCCCCTGCCGCAGATCGGGCTCCATTACTACTTCCGGTGAGCGCTCTCCGTTTTGCTTCTCTTGCGGATTTGTCGTATTTTTGAACTTCCACGTCCTCCATCGCGCAGTATTCAACGAGTGGCATCGTGACCTTCGAACCTCTGTTGTTCTTCTTTCTGGCCGCCATGGCGGTCACCACAGCCGTGCTGATGATCGTCCACCGTAATCCGGTGGTCAGCGCCATCAGCCTCATCGGCAACTTCTTCTGCCTGGCAGGTCTGTATCTGCTGCTCCGCGCGCAGCTGCTCGCGGTCCTGCAGATCGCGGTCTATGCGGGCGCCATCATGGTCCTGGTGGTCTTCGTCATCATGCTGCTGAATCTCGGCGACGAGGAGACTCCGGCATTCCGCCTCGGGTTCCGCACCGCACTCGGAGCCGGCCTGGCAATCGGATTCGTGCTCGAGATGCTCTACCTGTTCGTTTTCACGCCGTTCACCGAACCGCTGCGCCGTGACGTGCAGGCGGGCTCCGGCGTGGGCACCGTGGAAGCCATGGGTGCGGCGCTCTTTTCACGATATCTGTTTCCGCTGGAACTCACCGGGATGCTGCTGCTTGCGGCGGTGATCGGGGCGGTGATCCTGGCAAAAAAGCGTCTCACGTAAGAGAAGACCCATGTCCGTTCCCCTCCCGTATTTCCTGAGCCTCAGCGCCGTCCTCTTCACGATCGGCGTCGTCGGCGTGCTCATACGCCGCAACGTGATCGTGGTCTTCATGTGCATCGAGCTCATGCTCAACGCCGTGAACCTCACGCTCATCGCCTTTTCCTCCGCGCTCGGCGATATCAACGGCCAGGCGCTCGTGTTCTTCGTGATGGCCGTCGCGGCGGCGGAAGCTGCGGTCGGGCTGGCGATCGTGATCGCGCTCTTCCGCAACAAGCAGACTGTGAACATCGACGACATCAACATCCTGAAGTGGTAATGGCCTCTCAACTCGTCCCGCTCGCCGTCTTCCTCCCGCTCCTGGGGTTCCTGGTCAACGGACTCCTGGGACGGAAGATCAAGAATGAAGCCCTGATCGGCGCAATCGGCAGCGCTGCGGTCGGCGCCGGTTTCGTGATCGGCGTGTTCACGCTTCTGGAGCTGCTCGGCGCCGCCCGCGGACGACCGCGTGCGCATCATCGATCTGTTCCCCTGGATCAGCGCGGGCGGTCTCACGGCAGGCGTCGCCTACCAGGTCGACCAGCTCTCCGTCGTGATGCTGCTCATCGTCACGGGAGTGGGCTTCCTGATCCATGTCTACTCCATCGGCTACATGCACGGCGATCCGGGGTTCTGGCGGTTCTTCGCCTATCTGAACCTCTTCATCTTCGCCATGCTGAACCTGGTCATGGCGGACAATTTCCTCCTGCTGTTCCTCGGGTGGGAAGGGGTGGGGCTCTGCTCCTATCTGCTGATCGGGTTCTGGTACGACCGGAATTTCGAGAAGGGGACAACGGGGGATGCCGCGAAGAAGGCCTTCATCGTCAACCGGATCGGCGACTTCGGCTTCCTCATCGGCATGTTCCTGATCTTCATGACCTTCGGTTCACTGCGTTTCCAGACCGTGTTCGCGCAGGCGGCGGTATTTGAGGCGGGGCGCAACGTGATGATCTGCGATCACCCTCGCGCTGTTTCTTGGCGCGACGGGGAAGTCCGCCCAGATCCCCCTGTTCGTCTGGCTCCCCGACGCCATGGCCGGCCCCACGCCCGTCAGCGCCCTTATCCATGCCGCCACCATGGTGACGGCGGGCGTGTACATGGTCGCCCGCTGCTCGATCCTCTACGCGCTTGCTCCCGTGTCGCTGGAGGTCGTCGCCGTCGTCGGCGCTGCGACGGCGCTCCTTGCCGCCACCATCGGCCTGGTCCAGAACGACATCAAGAAAGTGCTCGCGTACTCCACCGTGAGCCAGCTCGGGTACATGTTCCTTGCCCTGGGTGTCGGCGCATTCAGCGCGGGCATCTTCCACGTCATGACGCACGCCTTCTTCAAGGCGCTGCTCTTCCTCGGCGCCGGATGCGGTGATCCATGCCCTGCACGATGAACAGGACATCCAGCACATGGGCGGACTGAAGTCGCATCTGCCCGTGACCTACCGGACGTTCCTCGTCGGGGCGATTGCGATCGCCGGCATCTTCCCGTTCTCCGGTTTCTTCAGCAAGGATGAGATTCTCTGGAAGGCGTTTGCGGGAGGGCAGTGGGGGTTCTGGCTGATGGGACTCGCGGGGGCATTTATGACGGCGTTCTACATGTTCCGGCTGGTGACCCTGACATTCGACGGCGAACCCCGGTGGGCGCCGGGGAAGCACCCGCATGAAGCTCCGAAGACCATGACCGTCCCGCTGATGATCCTGGCACTTCTCTCTCTCATCGGGCGGCGTACTCGGGATCCCCGCCAGCCTCGGCGGTGCCAACGCCATCGAACACTGGCTGGCGCCGGTTTTTCAACCGGCGTATGACCGGATGGCCCTGGGGCAGCACGAGAATCACGCCCTCGAGTATGCCTTGATGGTACTGTCGGTGGGTCTCGCCCTGAGCGGGATTTTCCTCGCGCGGGCCTGGTACACCCGGCGGAAGGATATCCCCGATTCGCTCGCGGGACGCTTCGCCCCCGCCTACAAACTGCTCCTCAACAAATACTATGTCGATGAAGTGTATGAAGCGGCCGTCGTCACCCCGATCCGCAGGGCCTCCGAGGGTCTCCTCTGGAAAGGGCTGGACGTCGGAGTGATCGACTGGACGGTGAACGCCGTTGCACGGTTGTTCGGGATGCTCAGCCGGTCGCTTCGCGTCGTGCAGACCGGCATGGCCCAGAGCTACGTGCTGGTGTTTGTGGTCGGTGTCATTGTCATGCTGGCATGGCTGCTGGCGAAGTAATTTTCCGGAACGTCTACGAGTGAACCGCACGTGCTCAGTCTGATACTGCTCTTCCCGCTCCTCGGCGCACTGGTTGTTGCGCTGGTGCCCAGGGCGGCCGTGAAAGCCGCCGGCCTGGCCTTCTCCCTCATCGCCTTCGCCGCTTCCGTCTGGCTGTTCCTGGCCTTCGACGGCACGGTGGCGGGAATGCAGTTCGTCGAAAAGGTTTCGTGGATTCCGGCGCTGGATGTGTCCTACCATCTCGGCGTGGACGGGATTTCGCTCCTGCTCGTGGTGCTCACCGCATTCCTCACGCCGATCGCCCTGCTTGCCTCCTGGAATTCCGTGCACGACCGCGTGCGCGGATTCGTGGCGCTTGATGCTCCTGCTGGAGGTGGGCACGCTGGGCGTGTTCCTGGCGCTCGACATGTTTCTCTTCTACGTCTTCTGGGAGTTCATGCTGATCCCCATGTACTTCATCATCGGGATCTGGGGGGGAACCGACCGCGTCTACGCCGCGGTGAAGTTCTTCCTCTACACGATGGCGGGCAGCCTGCTGATGCTCGTGGCCATTATCTGGCTCGGTTACTATGCTTCCACGCTCCCGGGCGGGCGCTTTACCACCGATCTTCTTCTGCTGATGAACATCGCCCCGGGGATTCCCCCGGGCATACAATCCTGGATGTTCCTTGCCTTCACGCTCAGCTTCGCCATCAAAGTGCCTCTGTTTCCCCTGCACACCTGGCTGCCGGATGCCCATGTCCAGGCACCGACGGCGGGCAGCGTCATCCTGGCGGGGGTGCTGCTGAAGATGGGAACGTACGGACTGGTGCGGTTCTGCATCCCGCTCTTTCCGTACGCGACCTTTGCCTTCCTCCCGCTGATCGCCGTCCTCGCGGTCATCGGCATCATCTACGGCGCCCTTGTCTCGATGGTCCAGCCGGATCTGAAGAAGCTTGTCGCCTACTCCTCGGTGAGCCATCTCGGCTTCGTTGTTCTCGGACTCTTCGCGCTGAATGAGGAAGGCATGCAGGGGGCGGTGATCCAGATGATCAATCACGGACTCTCCACGGGGGCGCTCTTCCTCCTCGTCGGGATGATCTACGAGCGCCGCCACAGCCGCATGATCAAAGACTACGGCGGGATCGCAAAGGTGATGCCGGTCTTTGCCACCTTCTTCATGATCGTGATGCTCTCCTCCGTGGGGCTGCCCGGGCTCAACGGGTTTGTGGGGGAATTCCTCATCCTGCTGGGTGCCTTCAAGAGCGTGTTCCTCGCCTCGCGCTGGTACGCGGTCGTGGCCGCAAGCGGCGTGATCCTCGCGGCCGTGTATCTCCTCTGGAGCTACCAGCGGGTCTTCTTCGGCCGTCTGGAAAACCCGGACAACAAAGGGCTGCGGGATCTCTCGGTGCGGGAATGGGCCGTGCTTGTTCCGATCATCATCTTCATCGTCTGGATCGGTGTGTTCCCCAAAACCTTTCTGGACAAATCCGCCCCGGCCGTGCGTCAGGTCGTGCATCAGATAGAAGAGGCCCGGCGCGGACAGGCGGTCACGGGAGAGGCGACGAAGATCCCCGGACGCGAACAGGGAGGCCGATGACCGGCAGACGACTCCACCGCGCGTTGATGATGCTCCCGGTTCTGCTTCTGCCGGTGCCGCTGCTTGCCGGCGAAGGAGGGGAGGCCGCGGCCGTATCCCCCTGGATGATCCTTCCGTTCGTGACGCTGCTGCTGGCGGTGGCGGTGATGCCGTTCATCAACCGTCACTGGTGGGAACACCATTATCAGGTTGTGGCGATCGGACTGGGACTCGTGAACGTGGTGTACTATCTCTTTTTTCTTCACGCTCCCGCACGGTTGCTCCATACGCTGGTGGAGTACATCAGCTTCATCGTCCTGATCGGATCCCTGTTCGTCGTCGCGGGAGGCATTCACATCCGGATCCGCGGGAAATCCCGCCCGCTTTCCAACGTGTTCCTGCTGGCGATCGGGGCGGTGCTCTCCAACATCGTCGGAACCACGGGCGCATCCATGATCCTGATCCGTCCGTTCATCCGCGTGAACAAGTACCGGATCAAACCCTTCCATATCGTCTTCTTCATTTTCATCGTGAGCAACATGGGGGGCGCGCTGACACCCATCGGCGATCCACCCCTGTTCCTGGGCTACCTGAAGGGGATTCCGTTCTTCTGGGTGGTCGAAAAGCTCTGGCTCCCCTGGCTTGTGGCAATGACCTTGGTGCTCGCCGTGTTCTACGGAATGGACACGTTCAGTCTCCACCGGCTCCCTCACGCCAAGCTCCACGAGGCACAGGAAGCCCATGAAGAGGGCGCCGTTGAAGGCGCCCAGAATATTTTCTTCCTTGCGGTCATCCTGGTGGCGGTGTTTGTCACCGATCCGCCCTTCCTCCGGGAAGGGTTGATGGTTGCCGCCGCCCTCGGCTCGTATTTTACGACGAAGCCCGATATACACCGGAAGAACGATTTCAATTTCGCTCCCAATCCAGGAAGTCGCGATCCTCTTCGTCGGGATTTTCGCCACCATGATACCCGCGCTGGACTGGCTGGAAGCCAACGCGGCGGCGCTCGGCATCTCCACGGCCGGACAGTTCTTCTGGGCAACCGGAATACTTTCGGCGTTCCTGGACAACGCGCCGACCTATTTGAATTTTCTGAGCGCGGCGATCGGGCTTCTTGTCACTCCGGACATCGTGGCGGGCGTGCAGCACGCCGTGGCAACGCGCGGCGCGGAGCTTGCCTCGTTGACCGGACCGAACGCGGAGGCCATACGGACGGCGTATGAAACCCTTCTCCGGTATCACTATGATTTTGTCATCAGCGGGTCGGTCCGGGTCTCCGATATCGCCGTGGCCCATCTGCTGGGAAATCACAGCCTTCACGTCGAGGCGATCTCCCTGGGAGCGGTCTTTTTTGGCGCGTGCACCTACATCGGCAACGGCCCCAATTTCATGGTCAAGGCCATTGCGCAGCAGTCGGGCGTTGAAACCCCGGTCTTCTTCGCGTATGTCTTCAAATACACGATTCCCGTGCTGCTGCCGATTTTCTTTATCATCTGGCTTCTGTTTTTCCGCTGATCGGGGGAGAAACCTGCATTCACCGTAGCTGCAAAGACCGGATAAACGCATGGCACCTTCAACAACACTGAACGACATTCTGGCGATCGGCCCGATGGGCATCATCACGCTGACCGCGCTGCTGGTGGTGATTGTCGAATCGATCCGCGATAAGACCGAGACGGTGACTTTCTGGCTGACCCTGGTCGGAGTTGTCGCGGCAATGCTCGTGGCGGCCCAGAGTCTCCATACCCCGGGCTACGCCTTCGGGGGAACCGTCAAGACCGGTGGCTTCGCCAGCTACTTCGCCCTCGTCTTCGGGACTTCCGCGCTGTTGAGCGTTCTGCTCTCCCGGGACTACGTGCGGAAGCAGGGGATCGAGCACGGAGAGTACTATGTCCTGCTGCTGATCGCTGTGCTCGGCATGATGACCATGGCCGCCTCCAACGATCTCGTGGTCTTCTTTCTCGGGCTCGAGACCATGTCGATCGCGTTCTACGTTCTTGCGGGCTTCGCCCGTGCGGAGGCGGCCAGCAATGAGGCGGGACTGAAGTATTTCCTGCTGGGCGCGTTCGCCACGGGGTTTCTTCTCTACGGCATTGCCCTTCTGTACGGAGCGTCGGGCACCACGAATATCGAAGGACTCCGTGCGCAGGTGCCCCTCCTGGCGGGGACGCCGCTCTTCATCGTCGGGCTCGGGCTGATGCTCGTCGGCCTCGCCTTCAAGGTTGCCGCGGTCCCGTTCCACATGTGGGTGCCCGATGTGTACGAAGGCGCCCCGACCACGGTCAGCGCGTTTCTTTCCACCGGAGGCAAAGCCGCCGCGTTCTCCATTTTTCTGCTCATGTTCGCGCCCGATGTCCTGACGCAGGTGCACGCGATACGCGAAGTGATCGCCGTCCTTGCGGCACTCTCGATGGTCGCCGGAAATGTGCTGGCCATCGCACAGACGAGCGTCAAACGCATGCTGGCCTACTCCAGCATTGCGCACGCCGGCTACCTCCTCGCGGGTGTGGTGGCCGCCAACGCGCCCGGCAGCAACGGGATCCTGTTCTACCTGATGGCATACACCCTGATGAATCTCGGGGCCTTCGGGGTGCTGGTGACCGTGGAAACAGGCCGGGGTGAGAATCTTCGTCTGGAAGATTTCGCCGGATTGTCGAAGCGGAAACCGCTGGTTGCGGGGCTGACGGCGGTATTCATGTTCTCGCTGGCGGGCATTCCTCCCTTCGCGGGGTTCTTCGGCAAATACTATGTGTTCCTGGGCGCGATCCAGGCGGGATATACCTGGCTCGCCATTCTGGGCGTCCTGATGAGCGTGGTGTCGGCATACTACTACTTGCGGCTTGTGGTCCTGATGTATTTCTCCGACAGCGCGTCCACACGGACCTTCAGCGCCGCCCCTGCCGGCCTCGCGGCGCTTCTGGTTTCAGCGCTGCTGCTTCTGCTTCTCGGGCTTCTGCCCTCAACGATCGTCGATGTCACATCACGGTTCTTCTAGATGATCCCCCTCCTGACCGCCGGCCAGATGCAGCGGTGTGACACCGCTGCCATCAGGGAGTACCGGATTCCCGGCCTGCTGTTGATGGAGAACGCCGGTCGTGCACTGGTCGACGCGATGGAACAGTTTTGGGGGAACCTCGGCGGGAAACGTGTTCTGGTTTGCTGCGGGAAGGGTAACAACGGCGGGGACGGCTTGGTGATTGCGCGGCACCTGGCGAACCGGGGCGCGTTTGCGGATACCCTCCTTCTTGCGAATCGTACGGACGTCCGGGGAGACGCCCGCACGAACCTGGAAATCCTCCTGCGCATGGCGCGCGGCAAAGACTCGCTTCTGAAGGTGACCGAAGTCCGGAATGCAGGAACCCTCCGGCGTTTTGCCCCCCCTGACCTGATCGTGGATGCGATTTTCGGCACGGGGTTCGAGGCGGAACCCTCCGGCATTCACCGCACGGTTATCGACTGGATCAACACCCGGGGTGTCCCTGTTGTTGCAGTGGATATTCCCTCCGGTGTCGCTGCCTCGACGGGGGAGGTCCGCGGAGCCGCGGTGCGCGCACAGCTGACCGTAACCATGGGAGCCGGGAAGATAGGGCAGTTCATCGGCGCGGGTCCGGACTATTGCGGCAGGGTCAGGGTTGTGGACATCAGCATCCCGCGGGCGGCACTTGCAGCGGGCGGGAAGCCGGTACTGCGCGTTGAAGAGGATGACATCCGGCGGGTTCTCCCGGTGAGGCCCCGCACCGCGCACAAATACAGCGTCGGCAAACTTCTCGTGGTGGCCGGATCGCGGCAGTATACAGGGGCCGCCCACCTTGCCGCCCATGCCGCATTGCGGGCGGGAGCAGGAGCCGTTCTGCTTGCCGTCCCCGGCGGGATCCGGCAAATCATGGCACGGAAAACCACCGAGGTGATCGTTCTTCCCGCGGAAGAGACCGCCGGGGGAACGTTCGCAGCGCAGAGCATCGAGCTCTTGCTCGAGAAATCGGCCTGGGCTGATGCAGTTGTTCTGGGCCCCGGGATGTCGAGGGACCCGGAAACGGATGAACTGATTCTGCGCTTGATCAGGGAAATCGACCGGCCCCTGCTCCTGGATGCCGACGCCTTGACAGCGCTCGCTTCGCGTCCGGCCGTCGCCCGCAAACGCAGCGCGCCGCTCATCCTTACGCCCCATGCCGGCGAGCTTGCCCGGTTGGTGCGCGGCGATGCTGCTGATCTGGAATCCCGCCGGATCGACGCCGCACGCGCGGCGGCACGCTCGCTGAAATGCGTTCTGGTACTGAAGGGCGCCCCGACGGTGACTGCGTGGACCGACAGAACGGCTGTCGTCAACTCCACAGGAAATCCGGGCATGGCGACAATCGGCGCGGGCGACGTCCTTGCCGGGTTTATCGGCGGACTCCTCGCACAGGGAATGAATGCGTTCGAAGCCGGCTTTGCGGGTGTCTTTCTTCACGGACGTGCGGGTGATCTGGCCGCGGCGCGCTACGGGCAGCGCAGCATCCTTGCCGCGGACATACTCGATCACCTTGCCCCTGCCCTTCTCGCCCTGGAGAGATGAAGATGCCGCAGAAGAAGTTCGGCTTCACCTGGTACGCCATGCCGGCCGTTGCGTGGGCGATCTTCATTTTCATAGCGTCATCCATTCCGGCGTACGAAATGCCGGATATGACCATCTTTGCGTGGGACAAGGCGATCCATCTCGGGGTATACCTCGTGCTCGCGGCGTGCGTCTTCACCGCGTGCTCCCATCCCGACGCACCTCCGTACCTTCAGAGCCACAGGATCGCCGCGACGATCGTCTTCGTGGCGGTTTACGGCGGGCTGGACGAATTCCACCAGTACTTTGTGCCCGGACGGGCGGTGGAGTTCTTTGACTGGGTCGCGGATGTCTCCGGAGCACTGGTGTTTGTTTTCTTCTTCCTGGTCTGGAGGCGCCTCCGGCCGGAATGACGGGCGCACCGCCGGTTCCTGTCATTGATTTTTCCCGCCTCTTTCCTTACCTTATAACTCTTGGAGTTCCGCCTCGAACATACCGACGGCCTCGCGCGTGCCGGATCGATTCAGACCGGCCATGGCGAGATCCCCACACCCATCTTCATGCCCGTTGGTACGCAGGGGGCAGTGAAAGCCGTTGAACCCAGGGAGCTGGAGGAGGTGGGGGCCCGTGTCATTCTCGGGAACACCTACCATCTTTACCTCCGGCCGGGTTCAGAGATCATTGAGCGCGCAGGCGGTTTGCACGGACTTATCGGCTGGCGGCGGCCGATCCTGACGGACAGCGGCGGCTACCAGGTGTTCAGCCTGTCCGAGTTGCGCGGCATCGAGGAAGAGGGTGTGACGTTCAAGTCCCATCTGGACGGGTCCACCCACACGTTCAGCCCCGAGCGAGTGGTGGAGATCCAGCGTGTGCTCGGATCGGACATCATGATGGTGCTCGACGAGTGCACCCCGTACCCCTGTGATGAGGACTATGCCCGCCGTTCGAACGCGCTGACACTTCGCTGGGCCGGACGCTGTCAGGAACGGATGGCACAGACGTCGCCGTCATACGGGGCGACCCAGAGCCTGTTCGCCATTGTTCAGGGGAGTACGTACCCGGCCATTCGTGAGGAATCCGCACGGGCGCTTGTGGCGATGGATTTCGAAGGATATGCCATCGGCGGCCTCTCGGTGGGCGAACCCGCCGGGCTTATGTACGCGATCACGGGCCTGTGCACGGCCATACTCCCCGCCGCCAAACCCAGGTATCTGATGGGCGTGGGGACCCCCGCAAATATCATCGAAGCCATTGCGCGGGGGGTGGATATGTTCGATTGCGTGATGCCGACGCGCAACGCGAGAAATGCGGTGCTGTTCACCGGCCGGGGAAAGCTCAACATGCGCAATGCGGTGCACACCGCGGACCTGCGGCCGGTCGATCCGGACTGCGCCTGTTACACGTGCCGTTCCTTTTCCCGTGCGTACCTGCGCCATCTGTTCAAGTCGGGGGAAATTCTCGCACTGCAACTGGCGTCGATTCATAACCTGGCCTTCTATCTCCGGCTTGTACGCGGGGCGAGGGAGGCGATTACGGAGCGTCGTTTTGCGGCCTGGAAGGACTCCATGCTCGCCGCACTTTCCACAGAACCAGACATCACCACACCCTAACCACCATCAGTTCTTCTTGAGGAGACCACAATGAACATGTCCCATCTGCTCGCAATGGCCCAGCCGCAGGGAGGCAGCCCGGAAGGAAGCCTCGTCAGCACGCTGATCATGTTTGCCCTGATCATCGGGATTTTCTACTTCATGATTCTCCGTCCGCAGCAGAAGCGCGCAAAAGAGCGTGCGAAGATGCTGGAGGCCGTGAAAAAGGGGGACAAAATCATCACGGCCAGCGGCGTGCACGGAACGGTTGCGGGGCTGGACGAGAAGACCGTTCTCCTGCAGGTTGCGGACAACGTAAAAATCAAATACGAACGATCGGCGATCGGTTCCATCGTGCGTGAAGGTGAAGTGAGCGAGAAGTAGGGAGCGGACGTCGTGCAGGCAGCGGAACAGATCGCGCCGTTCGACACGATAGAGGATGCCCTTGCCGAGTTCCGGAAGGGGAAGGTCCTGATTGTGGTGGACGATGAAGACCGCGAAAACGAAGGGGACTTTGTTTCAGCGGCGGAGTTCGTGACGCCGGAGGTGGTCAACTTCATGGCGCGGCACGGGCGGGGGATCATCTGTACACCCGTGCCCGCGAAGCGCGCTGACGCGCTGGGCCTTGAGCCGATGGTGGACACGAACACCTCCCTGCATGAAACGGCGTTCACGGTCTCCGTGGATCTTGCGCAGGGGACAACCACGGGTGTCTCCGCGGCGGACCGTGCGGCCACGATCCGCGCGCTTGCCGACCCCCGTACGCTGGCGGCGGATCTGGCACGACCAGGCCATGTCTTTCCGTTGCGCGCACTGGAGGGGGGCGTGCTCCGCCGTGCCGGACACACGGAGGCGGTGATCGACCTCTGCCTGCTGGGCGGCATCACCCCCGCCGGCGTGCTCTGCGAGATCATGAATGAAGACGGTACCATGGCGCGGGTGCCTGAACTCCGTGCGCTCGCCGTCCGGTTCGGGATGCGCATCATTACCGTGAAGGATCTTATCGCCCACCGGATGCAGAGGGAAAAGCTGGTGGAGCGTGTTGCCGCCACCCGCCTTCCCACGCGTCTCGGCCTCTTCCAGCTGTTCCTCTACCGGAGCACAACCGACCAGAAGGAGCACCTGGTTCTTGTCAAGGGAGACATTACCGGGACCGAGCCGGTTCTCGTCCGGGTGCACTCGGAGTGTCTGACAGGTGACGTGTTCGGTTCGTTGCGATGCGACTGCAATGAACAGTTGAATGCCGCCCTGGCGATTGTCGAGAAAGCGGGCGCCGGTGTGGTCGTGTACATGCGCCAGGAGGGGAGGGGCATAGGTCTGATGAACAAACTGAAGGCCTATCAGCTCCAGGACGACGGGCTGGACACCGTAGAAGCGAATGAGGAGCTCGGCTTCCGCGCGGACCTGCGGGACTACGGAATCGGAGCGCAGATACTCCGCGATCTGGGGGTGACCAGGATGCGTCTGCTGACCAACAATCCCAAGAAGGTTGTCGGCCTCCAGGGATACGGACTGGACATTGTCGAACGGGTCCCGCTGGAAATGAACCCCAACGCGGTCAACGAGCGCTATTTGCGGACCAAACGGGACAAGCTGGGGCATCTGATCCTCCGGGCGGGTGAGCCCCCGACAGGGGCGCAAGGAGCGGAGGAGTAATCCGGAGGAGCCCTCCGGTGGTTTTTTTGCCCGGTACTTCTGTCGCCCCCTACTTTCCACTTGCTTTTGTGTCCGCGGTTGTTGTACATTATGACGGAGGCGGATCCTACGGCCTCCGGTAGCCACCATTCGGACGACGGATGATGGCTTCTGTTTTTTGTGTCCCGTTTCTCAGCGAGGAGTCGTATGCAAGATGATGGAATAGGTTTGAACGTCTATCTGACCCGCGAGCGCCTTACGGCAATCGAGCAGGAACTGCGCGAGCTGAAAACCAACGGCCGCAAATCGGTGGCCATGAAGATCTCCGATGCCCGGGGCCACGGTGACCTCTCGGAGAACGCGGAATACGATGCCGCAAAGGAAGAGCAGCAGCACCTCGAACTGAGGATTTCGAAACTCGAGACGACGCTTTCGCGGGCCAAGATCATCCAGGCCAGCGATCTTCCGAACGACAAGATCTATATACTCAGCAGAGTGCGCCTGAAGGATCTGAAGACCAACCAGGAGCATGAATACCTGCTGGTGTCCCCCGAAGAATCCGACTTCGAGAACAACAAGATCTCGGTGACCTCGCCTATCGGCAAGGCCCTGCTGGGCAAGAAAGAGGGAGACAAGTTCGAGATGAAGGTCCCGGTGGGACTTCTCAAGTATGAGATTCTGGAGGTTACGAGGTAGAGGCGGGGACTTGACTTTTCGGGAAGGAGAGCGTATATTTCTCCTGCTTTGCGGGAATAGCTCAGTTGGTAGAGCGCAACCTTGCCAAGGTTGATGTCGCGGGTTCGAATCCCGTTTCCCGCTCTGTCCCGTGAAAGCGGGACAGGGAGCCTGTAGGTAACTGCACCGGGGCTCTCCATCTACACTTCCTCGTATAGATGACCCCGCCGCCCCCAATCCCACCAGGCGGCGGGGTTTTATTCTTGGGGGAGTGGTGAAAACGGCGACGTACCCAAGTGGTAAGGGAGAGGTCTGCAAAACCTTTATGCGGCGGTTCGAATCCGCCCGTCGCCTCCGCCGGTTCTCTGAGGCCTCAGGACCTCGCACAGACGCCTGCCCCGGAAGGGTGGGCGTTTGTGCTGTCAGCTTGGCGCGGTGTGTTTGCGTGGTGCCTTTTTGACTTGCTTTTTCCGCGTTAATACTTTACATTTACTGGACAAAGTCTTGCGCTGCAGCAATTTGGCGGCCTCCAGAGTTGTGTGGACACCTTACACGACATCTCCTCCCTGAAGAGCGACTCCTTGAGCGATCAGGGGCATTTCGAGGGCCGGGGTGGCGGAATTGGTAGACGCACAGGACTTAAAATCCTTTGGGCCGCAAGGCCCGTGCCGGTTCAAGTCCGGCCCTCGGTACGAGCACACAGGAGAAGTCGTTGCGTGAGTTCGCCGGGCGGTTAGCTCAGTTGGTTAGAGCGCTACCTTGACATGGTAGAGGTCACAGGTTCGACTCCTGTATCGCCCACAGCAATTCACCGGAGATTGTCCCGAGCGTCCTCGACGTCAGGGACAATTTTTTTAGGATCAGGCGGAAACCGTCACTCGATGGAACAGATCACCATAACACTGCCCGACGGTTCGACCCGCGCTCATGAGCGCGGGGTCACCGGTCTGCAGGTTGCCGAGAGCATCAGTCGCGGCCTGGCGCGCGAAGCGCTGGCGGTGGCCGTGAACGGCGACACATGGGACCTTGCGCGCCCCATCCCGTCCGATGCCTCGGTCAGGATCCTGACATGGAAAGATGACGAGGGGAAGCGCGCGTACTGGCACAGCTCCGCCCACCTGATGGCCGAAGCGATCGAGTCGCTCTTTCCCGGAGCGAAGTTCGGCATCGGACCAGCCGATCGAGATCGGCTTCTACTACGACCTCGATCTCGGCGATCACTCGCTCACCGCCGATGATCTTGCGACGCATCGAACAACGCATGCGCGAATTCGCGCAGCGCGACGCCCCCTACCGGCGCGAAGAGAAGGAATGGGACGACGCGGTGACGTACTTCCGCACGAAAGGGGACCAGTACAAGCTGGAGTTGCTCGACGGGCTCAAGGGCCAGCAGATCACGCTTCTATCACAGCGGAGAGTTCACCGACCTCTGCTCGGGCCCGCATATCCCTTCCACCGGACGCATCAAGGCGATCAAGTTGCTGAGCGTCGCCGGCGCCTACTGGCGAGGGAACGAAAAGAACAAGATGCTCCAGCGCATCTACGGCGTCACGTTCCCGACACAGAAGGAGCTGGACGAGTACCTGCACCGGCTGGAGGAGGCAAAGCGCCGGGATCACCGGAAGCTGGGCGCGGAGACTGGAGCTCTTCCTGATCACCCCCGCCGTCGGGGCCGGCCTGCCGATCTGGCTGCCGAAGGGGACCATCCTGCGCGAGACGCTGGAGACGTTCCTGCGGGAGGAGCAGCGCAAGCGCGGGTACCTCCCCGTGATCACGCCGCATATCGCGAACCTGAATCTCTACCGCACCAGCGGGCACTATCCGTACTACAAGGACAGCCAGTTCGCGCCGATCATGATGGAGGACGAGGAGTACCTGCTGAAGCCGATGAACTGTCCGCACCATCATCAGGTGTATCTGGCAAAGCCCCGCAGCTACCGCGACCTGCCCATCCGGCTTGCGGAGTTCGGTACGGTCTACCGGTACGAACAGTCGGGCGAGCTCAACGGGCTGACCCGTGTCCGCTCGTTCACGCAGGACGATTCACATCTGTATGTGCGGCACGATCAGCTGAAGGACGAGCTCTGCGACGTGATCGACCTGACGCAGCTGGTGTTCAGCTCGCTCGGATTCAAGGATTTCAAAACGCGCCTTTCGTTCCGCGATCAAGGCAACAAGGAGAAGTACGGCGGCGCTGACGAGCTCTGGGTGCAGGCCGAGCGGGATATCAAGGAAGCCGCCGACGCGATGAAGCTGAACTACTTCATCGGCATCGGCGAAGCGGCATTCTACGGCCCGAAGATCGATTTCATGGTGCAGGATGCCCTGGGCCGCACCTGGCAGCTCGGAACGGTCCAGGTGGACTACGTGATGCCCGAGCGGTTCAACCTGGAGTATATGGGCAGCGACGGACAGAAACACCGGCCGGTGATCATTCATCGTGCGCCCTTCGGTTCCCTGGAGCGGTTCATCGGCGTGCTGATCGAGCACTATGCCGGGGAGTTTCCGCTCTGGCTGGCGCCCGTGCAGGCTGTCGTGCTCCCGATCACCGACGCCCAGCATGGAGTATGCACGGGACGTGCACCGGGAGCTGACCGCCGCGGGGATCCGGGCGGAATTCGACGAACGGAACGAGAAGATCGGATACAAGATCCGGGAATGGGAAACGAAGAAAGTCCCGTACATGCTCGTCATCGGGGAAAAGGAACGTCAGAACGGAACCGTGGCCGTCCGGCAGCACAAACAGGGAGATCAAGGAGCTGTTGAACGTGCCGCGTTCATCAGTTCTCTGCAGAATGCCATCGCGGAAAAACACTCACCACGTAGGAGGGTCATCCATCAGCAAGGAGAAACGTGCCCGCATCAACGAAGAGATCCGCGTCCCCGAGGTGCGGGTCATCGACCAGCACGGCGGCCAGCTGGGCGTGATGACACCGGCGGCGGCAATCGCTATGGCCCGGGAGCGGGAAGCCGATCTCGTGGAAATCGTGCCGAACGCAGTCCCGCCCGTCTGCAAGATCATCAACTTCGGCAAGTTCAAGTACGAACTGGCGAAGAAAGACAAGCTGCAGAAGAAACATCAGCATGTCTCCCTGCTGAAGGAACTCCGGTTTCACCCGAACACCGACGTGCACGATTTTGATTTCAAGGCCCGGCATGCGCGCCAGTTCCTGGCCGACGGTCACAAGGTGAAGGCCACCGTGGTGTTCAAGGGACGGGAGATCACCTACAAGGAGAAGGGGGAGGTGCTGCTGGCGCGGTTCGTCGAGCGGCTGAACGACATCTCCAAGGTCGATCAGGCGGCGCACATGGAAGGACGCAGCATGATCATGATCCTCGTGCCCGAGAAGAAGAAGAAGATTGTGGAGCCGGCGGTTCTCAAACCCGAGGTCCGGCCGACGGCCGGGTGACCGCCCTCAGAGCGTGAACGAACAGAAAGGAAAGATGTATGCCGAAAATGAAAACCCGCAGCAGGTGCGAAGAAGCGGTTCAGGGTGACCGCCGGCGGCAAAGTCAAGCGCGCCACAGCGTACCGCAGCCACATCCTGACCTCCAAATCGCGCAAGCGGAAGCGCAAGCTCCGCGGACCGCACCTTGTTGCCAAAGTGGACAGCAAGCACGTGCACATCATGCTGCAGAAGTAAGGATTCATCCGCCGTCATTCACCATAGCAGCACAGGAACAAGAGCAACTATGCCACGCTCGCAGAATAAAGTTGCCTCCCACCGCCGTCGCAAGCGCATTCTCGAGCAAGCGAAAGGCTATTGGGGAGCGAGAAGTAATGTCCTCACCGTCGCCAAGCATCACATCGACAAGGGCATGCAGTATGCCTACCGCGACCGCCGGACGAAGAAACGGACCTTCCGCCAGCTCTGGATTGCCCGCATCAACGCGGCTGCCAGGCTGAACGGCACAACCTACTCCCGGCTGATCGCCGGGCTCAACAAGAAAGAGATCGACATCAACCGCAAGGTGCTTGCCGATCTGGCCGTGAACAACCCCTCGGCATTCGCCGAGGTGGTGAAGTTCGCTCTCGCCTGAGCTTCATGGATCCTTCCCGATCATCCGGGCGTTTCAGGAGTTCCGCCGTGCGGCGCTCCTGAGACGCGGCGGAGCCCCGACGGTCCGTCCGGATGCCGGGGAGATCCCTTTTGCCGCACAGGAACTTTCATGCAGGAACAGATAGCCGCTCTCCGCCGGCAGGCGGAAGAGGCGCTGGCGGCCGCGCCGGATGTGACCGCACTCGAGGAATTCCGCGTCGCCTTCCTGGCCCGCAAGGGCAAAGTCGCGGAGCTGTTCGATGCGCTCCGGAACGCGCCGGCGGACCAGAAACCGGCGCTCGGGAAGGAGCTGAACGCCCTCCGCACATCACTCCAGCAGACCTTCGACGACCCGGCTTCAGTCGCTCTCCCGCGGCCCGTCGCGGCCGCTGCATCCGGACCTGACACTCCCCGGCCGGAAGAGTTACCAGGGGTCCGTCCACCCGATCACCGGCGTCCTGAACGAGATCAAAGCGATCTTCGTCTCCATGGGCTTCGGCATCGCGGACGGGCCCGAAATCGAGGACGACCACCACAACTTCGAAGCGCTGAACTTCCCGCCGGACCACCCGGCCCGCGACATGCAGGACACCTTCTTCCTCAGCCCGAAGGCGCTGCTGCGGACCCACACGTCGCCCGTGCAGATCCGTGTCATGGAGCAGTTCAAGCCTCCGGTCCGCGTCATCATGCCGGGCAAAGTCTACCGGAACGAAGCCATCAGTTCGCGCAGCTATTGCCTCTTCCACCAGGTGGAGGGGCTGCATGTGGACGAGGGCGTGACCTTCAGCGACCTGAAGGGGACGCTGATCTCCTTCATCAAACAGTTCTACGGCGGCGAGCGTGAAGTACAAATTCCGTCCGACGTTTTTTCCCTTCACGGAACCGAGTGCCGATATCTACATCACCTGCTTCATCTGCGGCGGGAAAGGGTGCCGGCTCTGCAAACAGGCGGGATGGCTCGAGATGCTGGGCTGCGGCATGGTCGATCCCAATGTCTTCCGCGCCGTCGGGTATGATGCCGAGAAGTACACCGGCTACGCCTTCGGCATGGGGATCGAACGCATCGCCCTGCTCCGCTACGGCATCGATGACATCCGGCTGTTTTTCGAAAACGACGTACGTTTCCTGAATCAGTTCTGACCCATGCGCATAGTCCAGAGTTGGCTCCGACAGTATACCGACTTCCGCTTCTCTCCGGAGGAACTCGCCGAATCCCTCACCATGCTCGGCCTGGAGTTCGAGCGTATCGAACGGCCCGGGAAGAAATACGACGGGTTCGTGGTGGGCGAAGTGCTCGAAGTGCAGCGACATCCCAAGGCCGACCGGCTGACCGTGTGCCGCGTGCGAGACCGGCAGGGAGACGCTGCAGATCGTGTGCGGGGCGCCGAATGTCGCGCCCGGACAGAAAGTCCCGGTCGGTCTCGTCGGGTGCGACCGTTCCCCGCAATCAACACGACCCGTCCGGCAAGCCGTTCGTCCTCTCGCAGGTGACCCTCCGCGGCGTGGAATCCTCCGGCATGATCTGCTCGGCGTACGAACTGGATCTGGGGAAGGACGCCGAGGGGATTCTTGGTGCTGGATGCGAAGGCGAAAATCGGGTCAACCTCTTGCCGCATTTCTGGGCATGGACGATGTCGTGTACGATGTCGAGATCACGCCCAACCGTCCCGACTGGCTGAGCCACATCGGGATCGCACGCGAAATCGCCGTGCTGACAGGGAAGCAGCCCAGGCTGCCCAAGCCGTCGCTGCGCGAGGGGAAGGACCCGATCACGCGCCATCTTGAGGTGCGTGTGGAAGATCCCGACCTGTGCCCCCGATTCGCGGCCCGGATGGTGCGCGGCGTGCGCATCGGTCCGTCCCCTGCCTGGCTTCAGCAGTGGCTGACGCTTGCCGGACTGCGTCCGCGCAACAACGTCGTCGACATCACGAATTTTGTGATGCTCGAATGCGGTCATCCGATGCACGCGTTCGATCATGCGCTCCTTGAAGGGCGGCGGCTGGTGATACGCCGTGCGGGATCGGGCCTCCGGTTTGTCACGCTTGACGGCAAGGAGCACGACCTGCCATCCGCATCGATGATGGTGTGTGACGGCAGAAAACCGGTTTCGATCGCGGGCGTGATGGGCGGTGCAAATTCCGAGATCGGGGAGAGCACGGTGGATGTGGTGCTGGAAGCCGCGTACTGGAATCCTTCGAGCATCCGCCGGACGGCAAAGGCGCTGGGGATCAGCACGCGATGCTTCACAGCGATTCGAGCGCGGCGCGGATCCCAACGCGCGTGCCGTTCGTGCTGGATCGCGCGGCCGCACTTGTGGCGGAACTTGCAGGCGGGACGATTCTCAGAGGCGTGATCGACGTCTATCCGAAACCGATCAAGAGCGGCTGGTAGGCGCTGCGCCCTGCGCGCGCAAATGCGGTCCTGGGCACGGCACAATCCGCCGCCGCAGATGACGCGTGCCCTGCGCCTGCTGGGGATGCGACCGGTGCGCCGCACGAAAGAGCGGACGCTGTTCGCCGTCCCCGACGTTCCGTGTGGACATCGAACGGGAAGTCGACCTTATTGAAGAAGTGGCGCGCGTGTACGGCTACAACAACATTGAAGAGAAAACCCGGACCAGCGTCGACTTCGTCCAGCCCTTCCCGAGGGTCTCTCCCGGCGAGGGCGTGCGTGCACTGGTGATCGGGGGCGGGATTCCGTGAAATCATCACCAACTCCATGCATGACGAGCGCCGCGCGTCGCTCAGCGGGAAGACGCCGGTGCGCATTCTCAATCCCCAGAATCAGGATATGAGCATGCTCCGGACAAGCCTGCTTCCGGGCATGCTGGATGTTGTTGCGCGCAATCTCAATTCCGGCACGGAGGATCTGCGGCTGTTTGAGGTCGGGCATGTCTTCAGCATCGACCGGACTGAACGGCCGAAGCTCGTGGAAGAGTTCCTCGAGGAAGAGTGCCTCGGCCTTCTCCTGACCGGGAAGGCGGAGCCCCGGCACTGGTCAGAAAAGCCCCGGCCGGTGGACTTTTTTGATGCAAAAGGGGAGCTTGAAGCACTTCTTGAACGGTTTGCTCTTGACAAATGGCAGCTAATTTCTTATCCTCCCATGGGTGATATTCTTGAAAACGTTCTTGCCGTTGAAATTGATGGACGTTTCGCAGGTACTCTTGGTAGTGTCCGGGAAGACCTCCTGAAGTCGCTCGGTATCGAACAGCAGGTGTTCACGGTTGAAATACAGCTTGCGCCGTTGACGCAACCGGCCGGACGGGTCTTCGCATCTCTTCCGAAGTATCCGAAGGTCCGGCGGGACGTGGCGTTCAGCGTGAAGGCGGACATGACGGCGGAGGTGATGATGCAGGGGATACGCGCTTCGGCAGGGGAACTGTTGCAGCGGGTGGAACTGTTCGACATGTATCAGGGTGACAAACTCACTGCAGGTACGAAGAGCCTTGCCTTCACCCTCGAGCTGATGTCGCGGGACAGGACACTGACCGATGCCGAAATTGATGCGGTCGTACAACAGGTGGTGCGGCATGTGGAGCGTGAATGTCAGGCGACATTGCGCGGCGTGAAGTGAAAGACACGAAAGCGGATCACAACGGCACACGTGTGGAACATTCCACCGGTACGATGACCACCACCCTGACAGGCGATGGGCGGTCTGTCGAGACCGCACTCAAGACCCTCTGGGAACGCGTCCAGGGGGCCGGCAATCTGATCCAGCAGCTGCGGGAGGAACGCCAGGCGTTGCTTTCGCAGGTGGACCAGTTGCGGGCGGAAGTGCAGCAGCTCCAGCAGGATCTGGCCCGCAGGGAACAGCTCATGAAAACCATGACGCGTTTCCCAGGGACACCAGGGAGCGGTGTTCGCCAACGGCGAGCGTGAAGCCCTTGCCCGCAGGGTCAAGGATCTGCTCGCCAAAATCGACGCGTATCTGTAACGTGGTTGACGGCGTCTCCTATGACAACGGACAATAAGAGCATTAAAGTACGGATCTTCGGCTCCGAGTACCCGCTGCGCGGGGAGAGCGAGGAGTTTACACGACGGGTCGCAACGTACGTGGACGAAATGATCAACACCATCCACGGAAAAATTCCCGAGCAGCCGACCCTGACGGTCGCCGTCCTGTCCGCATTGAACATCACGGAAGACCTTTTTAAAGAGCGCGAGCGGTCCAGAGCACTGACTTCGCATGGTGGAAGAGGAACTCGGAAAGATGTGCAACCATCTGGATGCCTGCCTGCGGGACGCGTAACTGTTCTTTGGTAGCGTTGTCGAGTACACTGACGTACGGATAGATGAATCCGCACCGTCAGCCGTTCAACTACACAAATAAAGAACCAACACATTTCTTTATGGGAGCCCGACTCGTGGGCGTCGATTACATGCCTCATCCCGCGTTAGCGGGATTCTTGCGATGACCTTCCGCCATCGGCGGAACGAGCGAGAGTGTGGAAGTAAAAGACGCTCAGGCGTGCACCCACTGTGTCGGAAGGGTTCTTTCATTCGTGCCTTCCTGGACGGTTGGCGTTGTGCGGATTTTTTTTGTTTGTGACGTGAGCTGAAAAACGGAGGATGTATGGATCTGAGTGCCATGATGCCGGTGCTGGTGCTGCTTGTCCTGGCGGGCGGATTCGGCCTTGGCTGGGCTGGTGACTAACGCGCGTAGCGGCAAGACCAAGCTGGCCGTCGCCAAAGAAGCGGCGCAGAAAGTGCTTGCGGACGCGGAGAAAGAGGCGGAAACGCTCAAGCGCGAGAAACTGCTCGAAGTCAAAGACGAGTGGTATCAGCGGAAAGAAGGAGTTCGACAACGACGTCCAGAATAAACGCAACAAGCTCGCCGCTCAGGAGAAAGCCCTCGACACCCGTGAAGAGAACATCGACCGGAAAGTGGAACTCCTGGGCAAGAAGGAGCGGGAACAGGCCGCACTGAAGCGTACGCTGGACGAGCGCCAGCACCAGATTGACAGGCGCGGCACACCGAGCTCGAGCGTCTGCTCGCAGAAGAGAACCTCCGCCTTGAACGGCTTTCCGGCTTCTCGCGGGAGGAGGCCAAGCGGCAGCTCCTGATCGAGAACCTCGCCAACGAGGCACGCACCGAAGCCGCCATCATGCTGAAGGAGATCCGGGACAAGGCGCGGGATGAGGCGAAGAAGGAGGCCCAGAAGCTGATTGTCCAGGCCATCCAGCGGACCGCCGCGGACCATTCGGTGGAGACCACCGTGAGCGTCCTGAATATCCAGAGCGACGAAATGAAGGGACGCATCATCGGGCGCGAAGGGCGGAATATCCGCGCCTTCGAAGCGGCGACGGGCGTGGACGTGATCGTGGACGATACTCCGGAAGCGGTGATCCTTTCCGGCTTCGACCCCTTCCGCCGGGAGGTCGCCCGCCTCGCCCTCGAACGCCTCATCGCCGACGGGCGCATCCACCCCGCACGCATCGAGGAGGTCGTCGAGAAGGTGCGCACGGAACTCGAGGAGGAAATCCTCAGGGTGGGCGAGAACACGCTGCTGGAGGTCGGGCTCCACGGCGCCCACAAGGAAATCCTCCGGCTGATCGGCAAGATGAAATACCGGTCGAGCTACGGCCAGAACATGCTCCAGCACAGCATCGAAGTGGCGTTCCTCACCGGCGCAATGGCCGCGGAACTCCGCCTGGATTCGAACATGGCGAAGCGGGCCGGACTGCTGCACGATATCGGCAAGTGCGTGGACAAGAGCGTGGAAGGACCCCATGCGCTCGTCGGCTACGAGCTGGCAAAGAAACTCGGCGAACACGCCATCGTCGCCAACGCCATCGGATCCCACCATGAAGATATTCCCATGGAATCGCCCATCGCCGCGCTGGTCCAGGCGGCGGATGCGATCAGCGGAGCACGACCCGGCGCACGGCGGGAATCGGTGGAAGGGTACGTGAAACGGCTGGAGAAGCTGGAAGAGCTCGCGCAGTCGTTCCGGGGCGTATCCAAGACCTACGCGATCCAGGCCGGCCGGGAAGTGCGTGTGGTCGTCGAGCAGGACAAGGTGGACGATGCCCGCGCCGATCAGCTGGCCCATGACATCTCCGAGAAGATCCAGCAGGAGATGGAATACCCCGGTCAGATCAAAGTGACGGTCATCCGGGAGTACCGTTCCGTTGCCTACGCAAAATAGCCCTGCAGATCTTCTTGTCGGAGTGACCGGAGGCATAGGCAGCGGAAAATCGACGGTGTGCGGGCTGTTCCGGCGGCTGGGAAGAACCGTGATCGGTGCCGACGCCGTCGCGCGAGATCTGATGGAGGGAAATGCCGCACTGAAACGGGCGGTCAGCTCTCTGCTCGGACCGGAAGCGTACCGGCCGGACGGCACGCTGGACGCCCGGGCCGTGGCGGGGAAGATCTTCACGGACTCCGCGCTGCGGGCCCGGCTCAATGCCGCTGTTTTTCCCGCGGTCACCCGGGAAATCCACCGCCGGATCAGCAGCCTCCCGCCCGCACAACGGTCTCCCTACGTCATTATTGAAGCGGCGCTCATTTACGAAAGCGGACTGGATGAGGATCTCGATTACGTGATCGTCGTGCACGCATCGGAAGCCGCGCGGATCGCGCGCGTGGAAAAAAGAGACGGGGCGACACGCGCCGAGGTGGTCCGCCGCGCCCGCGCCCAGTTGCCGGCGGAGGAATTGCGCAAGCGCGCCGATTTCGTGCTGATGAACGAGTCGGAGGATGGAACACTGGCTGCCAGGGTGGCATTCCTGGACCGTGTGTTCTCCCGGAGGGCGGATTGACAATCGGTCATTTTCTTGCTACACTGCCTTGAGAGTGTCGTGGTACATGCACCACCGTGTATGAAGTTCACTTACCCATCACTTACTGAGAGGAGTCACCTATGAAGCGCATGGTTGCTGTTCTTCTCGTTCTCGCACTTGCAGGCGGATCACTGCTTGCCGCAGAAACCGCGAAACCGATCACGAAGGCCGGAAGCAAGGCCCTCCTGTTCGATCTTGGCGGACTTGCCAACCTGAGCGCCGGAAACTACGAGGGCGGACTGGGACTCAAGTACTACATCAGCAACGGCTTCGCCGTGCGCTTAGGTCTCGGGTTCGGCATGTCGAGTGAAACGACCAAAAACCCCAGCACGGTCGTCCCCTTGCCGGCCAATCAACTCAGTGAGAGCAAGCTCTCCGGGATGAGCTTCAGCATTGCTCCCGGAATTCAGTACAACCTGGTGACCACCAATGCCGTTGTTGCGTATGCGGGTGCCCAGGTGAGCTTCACGTCTTCGAATCAGGAGCGTACCGGGAACAACGCCGGGATGGGCGTCGGCTTCACGCAGGGCAGCACCTTCAAGACGTCGTCATCCATCTTCGGCGTCGCCGCGTTCATCGGCGTGGAGTGGTTTGCATGGGACAACATCAGCCTTGCCGGCGAATACCGTTTCGGCTTCTCCTCAAGTTCGGGGAAGACGGAATCCAGCAGCACAACGGCATCGGCTTCCCAGGATGCGCCCTCATCAACATCGTTCGGCCTCGGTTCCGCCAACTCGGCAAACCTGACGCTGGCTGTCTATTTCTAATTGTTTGCTGAACGGATGTTCAGCCTGTTTGTAAACCGCCAATGCGGCACAGAGAAAGGAATCGGGTTCTTTCTGGCGCACTGGCGGTTTTTTCATTGCCCTTCACGACCGCAGGGGAACAACGGACATGACCCACAGGGTTGATTTCCTCGTCATCGGCACCGGCATCGCGGGACTCTCGTACGCCCTCAAAGCCTCGCGCTACGGCACGGTCGCACTGGTGACAAAGAAAGAACGGGCGGAATCCAACACCAACTATGCACAGGGGGGAGTGGCGGCGGTGATGTCCACCGTCGACTCCTTCGACCTGCACGTGCGCGACACGCTCGGCACGGGGGTCGGACTGTGCCATCGCGACGCCGTGGAGATGATGGTGCGCGAAGGGCCCGACCGGATTCGCGAACTGATCGAGATCGGGGCGCGCTTCACCAATCGCGAAGGGCATCTGGACCTGGGACGCGAAGGGGGGCATTCGACCAACCGGATCGTTCATGCACGCGATTTTACCGGCAGGGAGATCGAGCGCGCCCTTCTGCAGGCGGTCTCCGAATCGCCGGCAATCACGGTGTACGAAGATCACGTCGCCATCGAACTCATCACCGAACACCATCTGAACCCGCAACGGCCGCCCGCAAAAGACGGTATTCACTGCTGGGGGGCGTATGTTCTGGACAGCATCGGCAAGCGGGTGGACACGTTTCTCGCACACGTCGTCCTGCTGGCGACGGGGGGCCTCGGGCAGATCTATCTCCACACGACAAACCCGGTGATCGCCACCGGGGATGGCGTGGCCATGGCATGCCGGGCGGGAGCGAAAATCGCCAACATGGAGTTCATTCAGTTCCACCCGACGACGCTCTTCAATTCAGGAAGTCCTTCATTCCTCATCTCCGAAGCTGTCCGCGGGTTCGGAGCGATTCTCCGGGCGCGGAACGGCGATGAATTCATGCATCTGTACGATCCACGGAAGGAACTGGCCCCGCGGGACATCGTGGCCTATGCGATCGACACCGAACTCAAGAAACGGGGGGACGATACGTCCTCCTGGACCTCCGTCATCTCCCCCCCGATCAGGTGCGGGAGCACTTTCCCCACATCTACGAGACGTGCCTGGGCCGGTTCAAACTGGACATCACGCGGGAGCCCATCCCCGTGGTTCCCGCCGCCCACTATTCCTGCGGGGGAGTGGTGACCGACCTGGACGGCAGGACGAACATCCACGGGTTGTATGCGGCAGGCGAGGTGAGCATGACCGGAGTGCACGGAGCCAACCGACTTGCCAGCAATTCCCTCCTTGAAGCGCTCGTGTTTTCCGACAGGGCCCTGCGATCCTCCGCCGCGTATTCCGGCGGACAGAAGCTGCCGGTGCCCGATGTCAATCCGTGGGATGACAGCGGGACGATCAACAGCGAGGAGTGGATCCTGGTGGCCCACAACCGGCGGGAAATTCAGCAGATCATGTGGGACTATGTGGGCATCGTGAGGTCCGACCTCCGGCTGGGCCGGGCGCAGCGGCGCATGGAGCTTCTGCGTGCCGAAGTGGAGGATTTCTACAAGCGTACCAGGGTCAACGAAGGACTCCTGGAACTGCGAAATCTCGCACTCTGTGCGACGCTCGTCATCCGCTGCGCGATGCTCCGGAAAGAGAGCCGCGGGCTGCACGTCACCACGGATTACCGGGATCGTGATGACGCCGGTTTCCTGCAGGACACCATCCTCCAATAGCGACATCCCTCCCGCCAGTCTTTGTGAGCCTCACGGTGAGCACTCCTGTGGTGCAGTCGCTCAGGGTCTGAGGCTCTCTCCACCAACTGCTCTCGTCCTGCCCGCTTACCTTGACTCTAGCGGCCAAAATGGATATATTTTGCCATGCAACGTGTAAGTCGCTCGTCTTCCTCGCCCCACCGTCAGGTAGAAAACGCCCTGTATCGCAAAACCATGCTGGATAACGGCATCCGGGTGGTAAGCGAAACCATCGCCCATGTCCGTTCGGTTTCCCTGGGTGTATGGGCCAATGTCGGCTCGCGGGACGAAGGTCCCTCGCAAAACGGCATCAGCCACTTTCTCGAGCATATGGTGTTCAAGGGAACCCGGAACCGCAATGTCCGGGAAATCGCCCAGAGCCTGGAGTCGCTCGGCGGATATCTCAATGCCTTCACCACAAAAGAGCAAACCTGCTTCTATGCGCGGGTGCTGGATACCTACGTCGGCGAGGCGATGGATGTGCTCGCAGATCTCGTGCTCAACGCCACGTTCGGGCGGCAGGAGATGGAGAAGGAAAAGCAGGTGGTGATCGAAGAGCTGAAGAACGCCGAGGATGATCCCGAAGACATCATACACGACTACTTTGAGACGGTCTCTTTTCCCCGAGCATTCCCTGGGATTCCCGATCATCGGCACGGAAGAGAATGTCCGCCAGTTCCGCCGTGAGGATCTCCGGGCCCATATCACGGAGCATTTTCTTCCCGGGCGCATCGTGGTGGCCGCGGCGGGGAATGTGAACCACGACCAGCTTGTGCGTCTCGTGAAGAAGTATTTCGGCCGTGCTGAAGACCGATCCGGCCACCGGCTACCGCCCCCCGGGTCCCCAAACGCTCGAGGGCGCGTCGAAAACCGAATATACCCGGCCGATCAATCAGGCGCACATTTGCATGGGCACGGTGGGGTACAGCATCAAGCATCGCGACCGGTACCCCCTGATGGTGGCGAATGCGTTGCTCGGGCGAAGGGATGAGTTCTCGATTGTACCAGACGATCCGCGAAAAACACGGGATGGCCTACACCGTCTACTCCTTCGTCAATCTCCTGAGCGACACCGGTGTTTTCGGCACCTACCTGGGCACGGACCGGAAAAACATTCAATCGGCCATGGAGCTCGTCTTCCACGAGCTGCACAAGCTCAAGACCCGCCCGGTTCCGGCCACCGAGCTGAAGCGCACGAAAGCACAGATCAAAGGAACCATGATGCTCGGCCTGGAGAACATGTCCGGCCGGATGATCCGCCTCGGCAGCGCCGAGCTTTCCGTGGAAACCTACGTTTCGCTTGATACCATCCTCAGAAGGGTCGATGCCGTTACGCCCGAGCATATCATGGCGGTGGCAAAGGACCTCTTCAACGAAGATCATTTCACCTCGGTGGTCATCCGTCCGGCCTGATCCGATATGATAACCCTTGAAGATCTGAATCCAAAGCTGCTGCAGGCCCAATATGCCGTGCGCGGACCGATCGTGCAGAGGGCGCAGGAGCTGGAGGCCGAGGGGAAGAAGGTCATCTACTGCAATATCGGCAATCCGCAGGCGCTGAAGCAGCGGCCCCTGAGTTTCTCCGCCAGGCGCTGAGCCTCCTGGAAAATCCCGAACTGCTGGATTCCCCGCCGGTGCTGGAGCTCTATCCGCGGGATATCGTCGACCGGGTGCGCAAGGTTCTCGAGCGGCACCCCCACGGGACGGGAGCGTACTCGCAGAGTCCGGGAATCCCGTTTATCCGGCAGGCGGTGGCGGACTTCATTACCAGGCGCGACGGGATCCCCGCGGACAGGGATCACATCATCCTGACCGACGGTGCGAGCAAGGGGGCCCAGGCGGTCCTCATGGCGCTGCTCCGCTCTTCTCACGACGGCGTGCTGATACCCATCCCGCAGTATCCCCTGTACAGTGCGACGCTTGCCCTCTACGGGGGCAGGCAAATCGGTTACTATCTCGATGAGGAGAACGGCTGGCAGCTGGACAAGCCCGTCCTCGCCGCGAGCGTGGAAAAGGCCGAGCGGGCTGGCACGAAACCCGTGGCGATTGTTGTCATCAACCCGGGCAATCCCACCGGTTCCGTGCTCTCCCGCGACAATATCGAAATGATTATCCGCTTTGCCCGGGAACACCGCCTGGCCATCATTGCGGACGAAGTGTATCAGGAGAATGTCTACGACCGGCTCGGTCGCTTTCCACTCGTTTGCCCGGGTGATGGAAGAGATGCGGGGAACGGGACACGACGCTGTTCAGCCTCCACTCGGTTTCCAAAGGGTTTCCTGGGCGAATGCGGACACCGGGGCGGGTATCTGGAGATCCGGAATGTCCCGGAAGAGGTGATGCGCGCAGTTCATCAAACTGCAGTCGATCAGCCTGTGCGCGAATGTCAGCGGTCAGTTTGCGACATACTTCATGGTGGCTCCGCCGGAACCGGGAGACGAGAGTTATGCCGTCGTACGCCCGGGAGCGGGACGCCATCCTCGTCGGCACTGAAACGGAAGGCGGAGATTCTGGGGGAAGGAGTGAACGGCATCCCGGGCATGTCGCTGGATATGCCGCAGGGGGCGATGTACGCGTTTGTCCGATTCGAGCTCCCGCCGGAGCAGGGCGTGGATCTGCCGCTCCTGACGCCGGAGGACCGGAAGTGTATGAAGCCCGGCGGGATGAGGCGTATTGCATGGCGCTGCTCGAGCAGACGGGCATTTGCGTCGTCCCCGGCTCCGGATTCGGCCAGCGTCGCGGGAACCCTCCATTTTCGCACAACCTTTCTTCCGCCCCAGGAGGAGATTGAAGATCTTGTGAAGAAGCTGAAGATGTTTCACGAGCAGTACACTCGAACACTGCAAGAAGCGTGACATGGCGAAGATCACCATCGACGGACAGGCATTCGAGGTTGCGGACGGCCGCACGATCATCGAAGCGGCGCGCGACAACGGGATTGAAATACCGCATTTCTGCTGGCACCCGAAACTGTCCGTCTCGGGCAACTGCCGCATGTGCCTTGTCGAGGTGGAGAAGCTGCCCAAGCTCGTGATTGCCTGTGCCACCAAGGTGATGGATGGCATGGTGGTCCACACGAAGAACCCCGAAGGTGCATCAACGCGCGCGAAGCGGTGATGGAGTTTCTGCTGATCAACCATCCGCTGGACTGCCCCATCTGCGACGAGGCCGGGGAATGCAAGCTCCAGGACTATGCGTACGCAGCACAGCACGGGCCACAGCCGGTTTGACGAAGACAAGGTCCACAAGCCGAAGCGCGTCGCCCTCGGGCCCGAATGTCATGCTGGATACCGAACGGTGCATCATGTGTTCGCGCTGCATCAGGTTCTGCGACGAGATGGCGCAGACAGCCGCAGCTCACCTTCATCCAGCGGGGCGACCGGGTGGAATTGACCACATTCCCGGGCGAGCAGCTGGACAATCCGTATGCGATGAACACCATTGACATCTGTCCGGTCGGCGCGCTCACCAGCCGGGAGTTCCGGTTCAAAGCACGGGTATGGGAGATGTCCGCCACCGAGACGATCTGTCCGGGTTGTGCGCGCGGGTGCAACATGTACACATGGGTCCGCAACAACGAAATTCTCCGGCAGACGCCGCGCTACAATCCTGACGTGAACGAGTACTGGATGTGCGACCGCGGCCGTCTCGAAACCTCCCGGCGCGTGAATGCGGATACGCGGATCAAGACCCCGCTGATGAAGAAGGACGGGGAGTTTGTCGAAATCGGCTGGGACGAGGCGATTGCGCGGGCGGCCTCGGAGTTCCGGGTGTACCGGAAGGGGGAGGTGGCGGTCCTCGGTTCGGCGTTCGCGACCAATGAAGACAACTACCTCCTGCTGAAATTCGCGCGCGACGTGCTCGGAACACACGTCATCTCGCTTGTCCTTCCGCATGTCGTGGAGGGGGATCAGGATGATATTCCTGCTGCGGGCCGACAAGACGCCCGAACGCGCGCGGCGTGCTGGAAATGGGGTTCGGCGAGGGGAGTGCCCGCGCCGCCTTCGCGGGCATCCTCGCAGAAGATCCACGCCGGCGACATCAAAGCGCTCTTTGTGCTGCACGACAACATTGCCGCGGACCCGGACGTCGCGGCGGCTCTCGGGCAGGCTCGATTTTCTCGTTGTCCTTGCCTCCAACGAGAACGAAACGACGCGCGCTCGCGGACGTCGTGCTGCCCTGGTCCACGTATGCGGAACGAAACGGGACATTCACCAATTTCCAGGGCCGCGTGCAGCGTATCCGCCCGGCGGTCGCCACGCTGGAGCACGATCGTTCACTCGACGGGTTTGCCATGAGCCGTCTCGACAAATTCGGGACATCGTTCGACCGCTGGGGACGGAGCGGAAAACGCGACGCGCGTCCGGCGTGGCGGATCGATCGCCGGCGTCGCATCGCTCATGGGGGTGAAGTACAAGTACAACACCGCGGAAGATGTCTTCAACGAGCTGGCGGCAACGGTCGAGGCCTTCAAGGGCATGACCTACCGGAAAATCGGCTCGCGCGGATTGCCCGTCCGGGTTTCGCGGACGGCAGCCGGCACGCACGTAATCTGCCACCCGATTCTGAAGGAAGAGCGGCAATGGAATTCCTCCTCATCGCGCTGATCAAGATCGTCCTGGTCCTGCTGATCATCTTCACCACGGTGGCGAACCTGGTCTATGCGGAACGGAAAATCAGCGCGGCCATTCAAAACCGCATCGGACCGAACCGCGTCGGACCCTGGGGGCTCCTGCAGGCGCCGGCGGACGTGCTGAAGCTGTTCATCAAGGAAGACATCGTCCCGGCCAGGGCAAATCCGTTCCTGCATTCCCTTGCCCCGATCATCTCCATCATGGTCGCGCTGAGCACGTTCGCGGTGGTCCCCTTCGGTGATACCATCACGCTCTTCGGCCGGGAAATCAAGCTGATGATCGCGGATGTCAACATCGGCGTGCTCTATATTCTTGCCATGACCTCGCTCGGCGTCTACGGGATCACGCTGAGCGGCTGGGCATCGAACAACAAGTACTCGCTGCTCGGCGGCCTCCGCTCCTCCGCGCAGCTGATCAGCTATGAACTCTCGATGGGGCTGTCGGTCGTCGGCGTGATCATGATCGCGGGCACCGTGGAGCTGGATGCCATCGTGAAACTGCAATCCGGGCTGGCACTGGAACATGCTCCTGACACCGATCGGATTCATCACGTTTCTGGTGGCCTCCTTCGCGGAAACCAACCGGCTGCCGTTCGATCTTCCGGAAGCGGAACCGGAACTTGTGGGAGGCTATCATACCGAATACAGCGGCATGAAATTCGGCACGTTTTTCCTCGCGGAGTACGCGAACATGATCACCTCGGCTGCGGTCGTGGTGACCCTGTTCCTCGGCGGATGGCAGTTTCCCTATCTGGAGACCTTCGGCCTGCCGGCCCTCTGGGTGAGCCTTCTCCAGGTGCTGGCGTTTGTGGTGAAAGTGGCGGCGGTGCTCTTCTTCTACATGTGGATCCGCTGGACCATCCCGCGCTTTCGCTACGATCAGCTGATGAACCTCGGATGGAAAGTCATGCTCCCGCTGGCCCTGGTGAACGTGGTGGTCACCGGGGCGGGCATCTGGTTGTTCGGGAAGTAGGAACGGAACGAGCGGCGTTCCCGGACGTCAACGGAGAGAACCAACGCATGTCAAAGACCAACGGACAGATCACCCGGCAAATCCGGCAGCAAGGACCTGACACTGCTCCAGCGGACGTACATTCCCGAAATTGTGAAGGGACTGGCGTTGACGCTGAAGCAGATGTTCCGGCCCAAGTTCACGCGGCAGTATCCCGAAGAGCGCTGGAACCCGCCCGCGTCCTTCCGCGGCCGTCCCGTGCTTGTGGAGGAGGAAGGCGTCGAACGCTGCGTGGCGTGCGGATTGTGCGCGCGCGTGTGTCCGGCCCTGGCGATCGAAGTCCAGGCTGCCGAGACCGACCTTGCCAAGGAACGGTACCCGGTGAAATTCGAAATCAATATGCTCCGCTGCATCTTCTGCGGATTTTGCGAAGAGGCCTGCCCGGAAGAGGCGATCATCATGAGCGACGAATATGAACTGGTCTTCCTGAAAACCGGAGACGCGATCTTCGGCAAGGACCGGTTGCTCATGTCCACCGACCGCCTGCAGACCCGGCTCGAGTTTCTTCGGAGGGCGCGGTAGGCACGCCTCCCGGCGATGCTAAACCCATCACCACCGCTTATGGAAACTTTCTGGCTCGAGGTATTCGGTGTCCTCTGTCTGATCCTGCTCGTGGGCTTCTTCTCGGCCGCCGAGGTGGCGGTGCTTTCCACGCGCAAAAGCCGGATGAAAGAACTGGCGGACGAAGGGGACCGCAGGGCGGCGATCGTTCTGGCGTTCCAGAACGACCCCGAACATTTTCTCGCCACGGTTCACGTCGGCATCATCTTCTCGCTCATCCTCGCCGCGGGGCTGGGAGGCATCATCGGCCTCCAGGTCCTTTCCCCCGCCCTCGCGGCCAGCAACACTCCCTGGATCAGCGAAGCGAGCCACTGGATTTCCCTCGCCGTCATGGTGCTGCACCATCGGGTCGATGGTGGTGGTGTTCGGCGAACTGGTTCCGAAATCCCTCGCCCTGCGCTCCGCGGAGACCGTCGCCCTGAGCATCGCGGGATCGATGCGCTTCTTTGCCACGCTCTTCTACTATCCCCGCCCACTTTCTCGGCTTTGCCAGCAACCTCGTCCTCAAACCCTTCAAGGACAGCACCACCTTCACGGAGTCGCGTATCTCCGAAGAGGAATTCAAGCTGATGCTCGAGGAAGGAACCAAGGTCGGGTGTCATCGACAAAACCGAACACCGGCTGATCAAGAGCATCTTTGAGTTCACCGACACGACCGCGAAGGAAGTCATGGTGCCGCGTCCCGATATCGTGGCACTCAACATCGATATGCCGCGGGAAACCATCGTGAAGGTCGTGCTCGAAGAGGGATACTCGCGGATGCCGGTCTACCGGGACACGATCGATCACATCATCGGCATCGTGTATACCAAAGACCTTCTCGGCCTCCTCCAGTATCAGAATGTCATCATCCTGCAGGATGTCCTGCGGCCCCCGTATTTCATCCCGGAAACCGTCAAGATCAGCCAGCTCCTGCAGGAACTCCAGCGCCGCCAGATCCACATGGCCGTGGTGATCGACGAATTCGGGGGTGTGGAGGGCATCGTCACCATGGAGGACATCCTCGAGGAAATCGTCGGGGAGATCCATGACGAATACGACGAAGAACTGAAGGACATCGAACAGTCCGCCGACGGCACCTACCTGGTGAATGCGCGGCTTTCGGTGGGCGATTTCAACGAGCGGTTCGGTTGTGACATCCCCGACAGCGAGGGTTTCGACACGCTCGGCGGGTTTCTGCACAAGGTCACGGGACGCATCCCGGAACTCAACGAGGAGATTCCCTACAGGCATCTGACGCTCACCATTGTCCGGAAAAGCCAGCGCCGCATACGCATGGTGCGTGTCAAGCAGCGCCCGCGCCCATGACCCCTCCGCACACCCCGCCCCGCGTATCGATCATCATTACCAGCTGGAACACGCGGACCTATCTGGAACAGACGCTGGCCTCGATCCGTTCGTCGGTGATGCCGGGCCTTGCGGAGGTCATTGTCGCGGACAACGCTTCGGCGGACGGCAGCGCGCAAATGGTGGCATCGGCGTTTCCCGGGGTCCGGCTGCTGCGCAACGCGCGCAATGAAGGGTTTGCCCGGGCCAACAACCAGGGATACGGGATTGCCGGAGGGACGTTCATTCTCCTCCTGGGAAGCGATACGCTCATGCGCGCGGGGACCCTGGAAACAATGGCGGAGTACCTCGATGCGCATCCTTCCGCCGGGGCGGTGAGCTGCCGCCTCCTGAATCCCGATGGAACTCCGCAGTTGTCCTGCCGCCGCTTCCCCCGCCTGCGCGACGCGGCCGTCACGTATCTCTCCCTCCATCGCCTGGCACGGGACTATACCTACCGGAACTTCGATTTTTCCCTGACGCAGGAGGTGGAGCAGCCCGCCGCCACCTGCCTGATGATCCGGCGGAGCGTGATCGAGACCACCGGACTGTTTGATGAGCGATACTCCATCCTGTACAACGACGTGGATCTCTGCAGGCGGATCCGCGCGGCCGGATGGACCATCTGGTATCTCGGGAATGCCGAGATCGTGCACCACGGCTCTGCGAGCACGAACCAGGCAACACCGGCCATCAGGCTGGAAATGTACAGGAATATCCTCCGCTATTTCGAGGCGGACCACGGGTGGGCGGCCAGGGCGGTGCTGACGCCGATCCTGTTCGTCCGGCTTCTCGCGGTGACCCGCTCGCGCATCTCCTTCTCCCTTCTCTCTCCAAACGGGGGAGGGCCGGAGCATGATCCACCCCCATTTCCCCCGGGGCTCCATCCGAAGGCGGAGGTCCGGTGACGACGACACACGACCAACTCTCTTCTTCGAGTGCCGTCGTCCGGAGCGGGGTATTCAATCTCGCGGGGTTTGTGGTGTCCGCCGCGTATATGTTCCTGCTGGTGCCGGTTGCCGTCCACTACCTGGGCATGGAACAATACGGGCTCTGGACGATTGTCATGGCCATAACGGGATATATCGGCCTGGCCGACCTGGGCCTGAGCACCTCGTTTGTCACCTATATCGCACGCTTTGTCGCAGTCCGGGCGTACGACGACGCTGTCCGCGTGGTGTATCTCGGCGTCATCTTCTACGTCGGGGTCACCCTGCTGATGTTCGGCGTGAGTCTGGCCGCGTCGTCCTGGCTTTTCGATTTCCTGCGGCTGGCACCGGCGCAGGCGTCCGGGGCCCGCACCGCGCTTCTGCTCGCGGTTGCGCTGTTCGGGGTCTCCAGCGTCTCGGGGGTCTTCGGGAACACCCTTGCCGCGATCCAGCGCATGGATGTCGTAAACGGCATCGTGATAGCCATGCTGGCCGTGAAGCTCGTGGTCATTGTCCTTGTGCTCATGAACGGCGGGGGAGTGGCGGGACTTCTGCTTGCCGACGTCGCCGTCACCGCAGCGGGGATGCCGGTGTTTCTCCTCTTCACGCGCCGATTCCTCCCCGAGGTCCACCTCGGCTGGAAGGGCTACGATCATCGTCTGATGACGACGCTGCTCCGGTTCGGGGTGCAGTTGCAGGTGACCCGGCTGTCCGATCTCGTCCAGCTTCAATTCGACAAGATTCTGCTGGCCCGCTATGTCGGACTGCAGTCGGCGGCAATGTATGACTTCGGTTCCCGGCCGGCAGGGAGGGCGAAACAGCTTCCCGTCACCGCGATAGCCTCGCTGGTTTCCGCGGTGTCGGCCCTTGACGCCCGGGAGGACAACGCACGGATCCGGGCGGCGCTCGTCCGCGCCACGCGCTATCTGGCTGTCCTGTCCGCTCCGCTCTTCGGGTTCATTGTGGCCCTCGCCTTCCCGGTGATGCGGGTCTGGCTCGGGCCGGGGCACGAGCAGGCGGCCCTGACGCTCCAGCTCCTCAGCACCGGCTTTTTCGTCAATGTCGTGGTCAGTGCGCTGGCCCTGATCTCCCAGGGACGAGGTGAACCGCAGTTCCACATGCGCGCCATGCTCCTTCAGACAATCCTGAATATCGCCCTTTCGCTGACGCTGGTTCTGACGTTCGGCTACTTCGGCGCCGTTGCTGGGGACGGCGGTATCCGCGATCACCGGCGGACTCTTCTTCTTCTGGCTGTACGGCCGGCGCATGATGCCGCGTCCTCTCCGGTTCCTCGTCTCCGTTATCTGGAAACCCGTTGCCGGCGCCGTACTGGCCTCGGCCCTCGGGGGCATGACATTCGGATGGGTTTATGTTGCGGTGCCCGATCCGGGGCGGGCGGTGCTGGCCGCCTTCGTATTCCTCTGGGGGATGTTGATGGCTGCAGCCTACGCCCTGACCATACGCTTGTTGAGGGTGTTCGACGAGGATGACCGGGGATTCTTCCGCGGCGTACTCCCGGTGCGCCTCCGGTGTATCCTGGGAAGAAACGGCGGCGGATGATCACCGGTGAGAACGATCTGTCAGGAGCAGGAGAACCCATGCACGGATTTGCAGATGCGGTTCCGGCGCGGGGCCCGGATCCGTTCCCGCGGCGTGACCACCTCGCCCCCGCTCGTCAGCGTGATTATCGTGAACTATAACGGTGTGGCGCTGCTGGACGACTGCCTGACGAGTGTCTTCGCCACGGACTACCATCCGCTCGAGGTCGTGCTGGTGGACAACGGCTCCACCGACGGCAGCGTGGCGTTTGTCCGTTCCCGGTTTCCTGATGTGCGGCTGCTGGTCCAGGAGGAAAATCTGGGTTTTGCCGGCGGCAACAATCGCGGCGTGGAATCTTCCACGGGGGAATATGTCGTCCTGTTGAATACCGACACACGTGTTGAACCCGGATGGGTGAATGCGCTGCTGGAGCTGTTGCAGGACCCCGCCGTGGCCGTGGTAACCTCCCGTGTCGTCACCGAAGACGTGCCGGAGAGGTTTTATACGAAGAACGGTACCCTGAACTTTCTCGGTTACAACATCATGCGGGTGTTCGATGACCTGTCCCTGGTGTTCTTCGCCGGCGGCGCGTCCCTGATGTTCCGCAAACAGATCGTGGGAAAACCGTTTCTTGACGAATACTTCCTCTATCACGAAGACGTGTATCTTTCCTGGCGCATGCGCCTCGCCGGATACACGATCAGGATGGCGCAGGCCTCCTCCGTGCATCACATCGGAAGTGTCACCGCAGCGCGTCAGGCATCGGCCCTGGTGACGTTTTACCAGGAGCGCAATCGCCTGCTGAATGCACTTCTCCTGTTCGAGATCTCGACGCTTCTCCGGCTCCTCCCGCTCTTCCTGGCGGACGGCGTGGTCAAACTGGCCCTGAGCTTCGTGGCGGGCCGGAAATCCCCGGCAGGGATCATCCGCGCATACGTCTGGTGTATTACGCACGCCCGCTGGATCCTCGGACAGCGCCATGTGCATCAGGCAAAGCGCACCGTCCGGGACAGGGAGATCCTCTCCTGGATGAGTCCGCGTCTGCTCGATCACGACGGCCCCCTCGCTTCGACGGTCAACCGTTGTTCGCAGCTGTATGCCCGCCTGATGAGGCTTCCGTTCTATGCCTGAACTCTCGATCATCATCGTGACATGGAACAGCCGGGCGGACATCGAACGGTGCCTTCAGGCACTTGCAGCGTCCGGAACCCGTACGTCGACGGAAATACTCGTGGCCGACAATGCGTCGACCGACGAAACGGCGGCATTCGTCCAGTCGGCGTTTCCCGGGGTTGCCGTGCTTGCATCCGGGACGAACGCCGGGTTTGCGGCGGGCAACAACCGGGCTCTGAATGTGGCCGGAGGGAAATATCTCCTTCTTCTCAACCCGGATACCGTCGTGCACCCGGGATCCCTTGACGTGCTGGTGAAGTTCATGGATGATCACCCCGGGGTCTGGGCATGCGGGCCTCCGTTGTTCAACGCTGACGGTTCTCCGCAGCGCACGGGTGTCCGGTTTCCGGGCATCTGGAATCTTCTGGTGGAAAGTCTCTTTCTGGACCGTGTGTTTCCTCGCACGCGGCTGTTTGGAAGCCACAGGGGGCTGTACCGCGACACGGAAACTCCCCGCAGCGTGGACTACCTCCAGGGCTCCTGCCTGCTCGTGCGCCGGAGTGCGATAGAGCTGGTGGGGGGGCTGGACGAGGGATTCTTCATGTACTTCGAGGAGACCGATTGGTGCCGGCGGATGAAAGAGGCCGGAGGAGAGGTGTGGTATGTGCCCGGACCGGGAGTCATCCACTTCGGTGGAGGGACCATCGGGCATTACGACGAGCCCCGTTTGCTCTTCTACCACCGGAGTCTTCTCAGGTTCTTTCGAAAGCACCACCCTCCCGCAGCGGGTGTGCTGTTGCGATTTATCCTCGTTTTCCGTTCCATGATCCGGATCGCCGCATGGAGTGTGTACGGGGTGACGCATGATCCGCACCGCGCCGCCGCGGCATCCGCCAGACGGGGGTATCTGCGCGTGCTTCTTCTCCTGGCAGGATTGCGGCCCTGAGCGATGAACGAACCACTCTTCTCCGTCATCATTCCGACATACAACCGGTGCGTGCAGCTGCGCGAATGCCTGCTGGCGCTGGCACGGCAGGATTGTCCGGCTGAGGAGTTCCAGGTGATCGTCGTTGTGGACGGTTCCACCGACGGGACCGCGGCGATGCTCCGTGACATCGTCCTGCCGTTTCTTCCGGATGTGGTTCTCTGTCCGAACGGGGGAGCCGGACGGGCACGCAATGCCGGCGCCGCCCGCGCACACGGGCGGTATCTCGCGTTCACGGAAGATGACGTTCTTCCTGACCCGGACTGGCTCAGCCGGGCCCGTTCCATTCTTGCGGCCGGTGAATGGGATGTCCTGGAGGGGCGTACGGTGTACAGGGAGACGGAGGCGGATGTGCGGCGGTTCGAAGGAGAACGGCGTGTCTCCTTCATCCCCTGCAACCTTTTTGTCCGCCGTACGGTGTTCGAGAGCGCCCGCGGATACAGCCCGGAATTCCACGAAAGCAGCACCGGCCTCTACTTCCGTGAGGATTCGGATTTCGGGTTCCGGCTGATGGACGGCGGGGCGCGAATCCGGATCGCGGAGGAGGTGCGTGTGAGTCATCCCCCCCAGTTTGTGACCCTGGCCGGATGTTTCCGACATACGCGGAGATACATATTTGATCCACTCCTGTACAAACGGCATCCCCGGCGGTTCCGGGAACAGATCGAGGTGAAACAGATGTTCGGAGTAACGGTACACCGGGCACAACATTATGTCGCGCTGGCGGACGCCTGTGCGCTGCTGCTGGCACTTGCCGGGTTCCTTTCCGGGATCCCTGACGGCCGGAAGCATCGGTTTGGGAGGCATGCTGCTCTGCGGGATGCTGTTCCGGTTCAAATACCAGGGACGTGGCTTCCTGAACGTGCACCGTCTTCATGAAACCGCGGGTTTTCTGGTACTTCCGTTCGTCTACCTGGGGGTGCTGCTCCGGGGCTGCGCCCGTTACAGGGTTCTCGGGGTCTTGTTGTAAGAGGGTACGCATATGAGAATCGGAGTGTTCGGCGGCACGTTTGATCCGCCCCATGTCGGCCATCTGATCGTTGCGGAATATGTGCGTGAGGCGGTCGGTTTGGACAGGATCCTGTTCGTCCCGACTGCGACCCCTCCGCACAAGAGGGATCGCGCAATAACACCGGGAGAGCAGCGTGTGGCCATGGTGCGGCTGGCCGTTGCGCGCCATGACCCCTTCTCCGTTTCCGACATGGAAGTGCGGCGGGGGGGTGTGTCGTTTACCGCCGACACGCTTGAAGAGTTGAAAGGTCAGCATCCTGCGGCCACGCTGTATTTCCTGCTCGGCATGGACAATCTTCCTCGAGTTCCGGACCTGGAAAGACCCGGAGCGGATCCTTCGCCTGGCCCGGCTGGTGGTGATGACACGTCCCGGATTTGTGGCCGGGAACGACCCGGAAGCCGTTGCCGGGGATGCGGAATATTGTGCCGTCCCGCAGATCGGTGTTTCGGGAAGTGAGATCCGCACCCGCGTCAGGGAGGGCAAGAGTATCGCTTTCCTTGTGACCCCGGAGGTCCGACGGTTCATCGAAACCCACGGCCTGTACCGGTGATGTGGGAGTTGCGTTCCGTCTGCCGGAGTGGTACATTTCAGCATGGGAGAAACACGGAGGCACATCGCGTCCCCTGTGTTTATCGTCCTTCTCCTCCTGACTGCAGGGTGCAGGAGTTCGCCGGACCACCGCACCGAAGACCGGCTCTGGAGCGAAGGGGAGCTCAAGGGACTTCAGGGAAAAACGCGGGATGAGGTGCAGGACCTTCTGGGAAAGCCCAAAGGGCTGTATACCTATGACAGCAAAGGACGCTGGCATTATCCCCGTGTTCTCCTGCAGGGGGAAGGGACCGGAGAACCGGCCCCTGTTTCCGTGACCGTGTATTTCAGTCAGTTCGGGGAGCATCGCGCGACCATCATCGAGATCGCCCCGAATGCCTCGCCGCCGTAAGGTTCATCGAGCTGGGGCGCACCTCCATCCTTCATCGAAAGTCACGGACGACATGGCCACGAAACATCGTGAAGAGACGGATCCTTCCGGGGGCGGAACCACAGGGGGGGTGGCGGGACGCCATCCGCGAATCCTGGTGGTCGAAGACGGCCTGATCATGGCGCGCGACATCGAGGCGCGGCTCAAAAGGATGAGTTACGATGTCGTCGGAATCGCCGGATCCGGCGATGAGGCGGTCCGCAAAGCGAAAGACCTCTCACCCGACCTTGTGCTGATGGATGTCAACCTCAAAGGAGGCGTGGACGGGATCCGTGCGGCGGAGCTGATCCGGGGGCGCGCTGATATTCCCGTGGTCTACGTCACCGGGTACTCGGATGACCAGACCCTGCGCAGGGCCCGGGCCACCGATCCGTTCGGGTACATCCTGAAACCGTTTGACGAGCGCGAACTCCACGGGACCATCGAGATGGCGTTGTACCGCCATCAGATGCATGTGCATCTGAAAGAACGCGAGCAGCGGTACCGCAATATTGCAGAGCTGGTTTCGGATTTTGCGTACTGTCTCGGCGTGGGAATGGACGGAGCGCTGACGCCCGAATGGGCGACCGACGGCTTCACGCGAAGCTCGGGGCTCGCCATCGAAGCGCTTGCGGATCTGTCGCAACATGTGCATGCCGACGACCGTGCGCTCGTGGCAGGAAGAATCGCGGCGGTCCGGGAAGGGAAGGACGGTGTTATCGAGTACCGTCTGCGCACGGGCGACGGCGGCTACCGCTGGCTGCGCGAGTCTTCACGTCCGTTGTGGAACGATGCGCGCCAGCGGGTGATTGCCATCGTCTGCGCGGCGCAGGACATCACCGCGCAAAAGACTTCGGAAGAACGCGTCCTGACCACGCTGAAGGAGCGCGGGAAACTTCTGGAAGAAACACCCCGGCAGGTGCTCCTCCTCCTCGCGCGGATGGAGAATCTGCTGGATGTGCTCAGGGAAGTGGAAGGGAACGAGAAGGGTGCGGAAAGCCGGCGGATACTCTCAACGATCCGGACCTGCCTTCGCGTCCACCAGCGCATCTACGGTGTTGAGCGTTTCCGGGAAGTTCCTATCAGCGTCCATCTGCAGGGGATGACCGGCGAAATATTCAAGGCATGGCGTACGTCCCGTGCGACGTTCTCGGTGGAAGCGGATCCGGTTTTGCTTTCACCGGAACATGCCGTAACGGTGATGCTGGTAACCCACGAGCTGGTCACCAACGCTCTGCAACATGCGTTTCCCGAGGGTGCACGCGGAGACATCCGTGTGAGTTTCCGGCGTGACGCGGTGCGCGGGTGCACGCTCCAGGTCAGCGACACCGGCGTCGGGTTACGGAAAGAAATCGATGTCCGGCGCGCAAAGACCGCCGGCTTCAGATGGGTGCAGGTCCTGACGAAACATCTGCAGGGCCGTCTGGAGGTCCGTCGTGACGATGGGACCCACATCTCGCTTACCTTCCTCCTGGCGTGAACCGCACAGGGAAGACAGGGATCTCCGCCGGTACCGGGGAGTCCGTATTCTCCTGATCGCCGTCCTGTGCACGGTCGCGGGATGTTCCGATCCCCGCTATGCGTTGCTGCGCAAAGGAAACGCACAGGTAGAAGCCGGAGCTGATTCCTCCGCTCTTGCAAGCTTCACTGCCGCCCTCCGCATGGATTCCACGTTTGCCGCCGCCTATTTCAACAGGGGCGTCATCTATCTGGGGTGGGGACAACTCGACCAGGCAATCGCCGAATTCGACGCCGCCATACGTTACGATCGGGCCAGCACGGATGCGTACAGAGCCCATGCGTCGGCGCTAAAAGCCTCCCTGAATCGTCTATCATCGCCCGATTCCTCTCCGATCGACCTCAGCGTTCAGAAGACCCGCCGGTATGCGACCGCCGTCCTGCTCTTCCGCGACCTGACTCACACTCATCGACGTGGACCCGTATGATGTGGCGGCGCTTGCAGACCGGGTCGAATGTGCATCGGAAATGGGAGACATCGAAGGCATGCAACAGGATCTTGATCGCGCGCTGGGACTGGAACCTGATGACGTGTGGCTGTTGAATCGGAGGGGGAGGCTGATGCCGATCTGGGAAATTACGGGGCTGCCGTTAGCCGACTATACGCGGGCGCTGGCGTTGTGCGATACCTGCCTGTATCTCCTCTACAACCGGGCTCTGGCGATGATGGAGCAGGGGGAGCTGCTTCGGGCTCTGGACGATCTGAATGCGGTTCTAAAGAGAGACCCCGAAGATGGTCCGGCGTGGTACGCGAGCGGGCGATGTCTCGTGATGCTGGGGCGGATCTCTGAGGGGGAGAACTGCCTTGAGAAAGCCAGTTTGCTGGGAGTATCGGATGCAACCCTGCTTCTGGGACGTTCCGCCCGTAGGTTCTGCATCCGGCCTGCCGGCAAAAAGGCTCAAATGTCCGTTTTCAGGTAGTAGGGGAGACTACGTTTCATTTTTTCCCGTTGGGCCCTGTAGAGCGCCTCTTTTTTCCTGCATGTCGGGCAACGACGCATGCTTGGATTACCCGGGAAATCCCTGCCACATTGGCGGCAAATGGTATAGACGATCTTCTTCATGCATTAAAGAACACAAAGCCTGCCAGCAAAGTTTCCCGGAAAATCACTTTTTTTTCATCTTCCTTCACCCCGTCTTCTTGGGCAACCTGGCGTTCACCGCCCCGCCAAGGGGTTTACGGGTCAGGTTGGCTACCTCCCCCCGGAGGGGGAAGGGTAAGCCGGATATCTCAGAATTTGAATTCCCCCTCAGCTTTTTGTATCTTCTCTTACTATCGCCCTCGTAGCTCAGATGGATAGAGCGTCGGTTTCCTAAACCGCAGGCCAGCAGTTCGAATCTGCTCGAGGGCACTCCTTTTCGCCACTTTTGATCAGTCACTCCTCTTTCGTGCTCCACCGGTTTCTACTACCTCGTAACCTACAATAACGGACATCGCGTCTGGCGCTCAACGGACAAACGACGAACGTCGGGTGCAGATACATGGTCCCGCGACCAGTAGTTCCGTGATATGTAGTTCCAAGTCATAATAGTTCCGTGACATGATACTTCTGTCTGTTTGACTCTGGCTCCACCCTGCCGTATATTGCCGCCGTACCGTTGGTTCTTTGTGTCGTCGGAACCATACACGCCCGTGTAGGTTTCCCATGATCGGCAAACGTTGTTTCCCACTACAAGATCCTCGAGAAGCTCGGCGAAGGCGGCATGGGTGTCGTCTACAAGGCCCAGGACACCGACTCAATCGCACCGTCGCGCTGAAATTCCTTCCCCACGGTCTTGACGCCCACGAACCCGAACGGGCCCGGTTTCTCCAGGAGGCCAAGGCCGCTTCCGCCCTGAACCATCCCAACGTCTGCACCATCCACGACATCGCAGCGAGCATGAAGGCCAGCAGTTCATCGTGATGGAATATGTGGACGGGAAGACCCTCCGCGAGATCGTTCCCGTAAAGAAAATGCAGGATGCGATCACCTATGCCATCCAGATCGGCGAAGCCCTCCAGGAAGCCCACACACACGGAATCGTCCATCGCGACATCAAGGCCGAAAACATCATGGTCAACTCGAAGAACCAGGTGAAGGTGATGGACTTCGGGTTGGCCAAGCTGAAGGGATCGCTCAAGCTCACCAAGACTTCAAGCACCATCGGGACGCTCGCCTACATGGCGCCGGAGCAGATCCAGGGTGGAGAGGTGGATGCACGGAGCGGACATCTTCTCCTTCGGGGTGGTGCTCTATGAGATGCTCACCGGACATCTGCCGTTCCGAGGAGAGCATGAAGCTGCCATGATGTACTCGATCGTGAACGAGGAACCGGAGTCCCTGCAGCACATGTCCCGGATGCGCCGTCGGAACTGCTCCATATGCTTGATCCGGCGCTGGAAAAGGACCCGGAGGAGCGGTATCAAACGGTCCATGACATGCTGATCGACCTGCGGAGATTGAAGAAAGAGATCGGCCAGGGTGGTGAGGCCTTCCGAACGATCAGAGCGAGATGGCGGCGGTCCCCCCCGAAGGGCAGAGCACCTATCGAAAAGAAGCTTGCGATTCTCCTGGTACTGCGTTGTCGATCTGCGTGTGCAGGAATCGTGATCGTCCTCCTCTCCCATGGGCCACAACTGAATCCGGACATGAAATCCCGCGTCGTGCAACTTCCGTTTCGGGATGTCGCGTATGCCAGGATGTCGCGGGATGGAAACTGGATCGTCTTTCCCGCTGCGGACGATCGTGGGAAGTTCGACGTCTATATGATGAATGTCTCACAAGGACAACCGCGGAGAATCACACAGGATTCCTGCTACCACATATACAATGTCTCGCTCTCGCCTGATGCAAGCACGATCCTCTATTCACGCAGACGCTCCACTCCTCTGGATCCCTATGAGATCGTCAGCGTCTCTTCGCTGGGGGGGATAGAGAAAGTTATTGTGGACGACGGGTATGGTCAGGGTGGCTGCCGGATGGAGAGCGGTTTGGATACCTTGTTGAGTTGTAGCTTACCAGCCGATCGATCCTGCCAATGGTGGAGTTGTAGGCCCGACGGATCAGATCGCCGGATCGAGATTGCTGACACTGTTACGTAGAGACTCGGTCTCCGCGTTGCATTTCAGATATTCGCCGGATGGCAGATCGATCGCGTGGACGAAAAATTTCCCAGGGATACTCCGAGATCGTGATTCGTGACCGGGAGAGTGGTGCAGACCGCCAGCTGACGCATGATGGGAAGTTCGCAGATGACCCGGTCTGGAGTCCGACCGGCCACATCTTCTATTCGTCGAACAGAGGGGGCAACATCAATTTGTGGATGGTTCCTGCAAGCGGCGGAGACCCTGTGCAGGTAACCCGGGGGGGGGGACCTGACGCCCCCCTGGGAATGAAGCAGATGGCAAGAAACTGATGTACTCGGAGATTCAGGACATTGGTCAGGTCAAGATCGCCAGCCTCAAAGATGGCAGCATCCGGCAGCTTACGGTGGATGACCGGCAGCGAGGGCCAGCGTCAATCTCACCGAGCGGGAACTCTGTGGCCTTTCCCGCACAGGAAGTCGATGCCATAAGCACCACAATGAATATCTACGTGATGGACAGAGATGGAGGGAATGTCAGGAAACTGACCGACGACCTCAGTTACAAGTTCGCACCACAATGGTCTCCCGATGAAAAGTGGATAACGTACCCTGCGCTCCCGGCACCGAGCCTGATGATTCCTCGCGAATCTTCCTGATTCATGCAGACAAGCTGGGACCGCCGAAACTCATGGGAAACGGAGAATATGCCGTCTGGTTCAATGAGAAGGAGTTTGTCCTCTGGGCACCTCCGGTACGTTCAGGGGGTCAATCGATCAACCCGAGTGGTGAGGATCTCCGAAGATTCCGTCTATGCCCTCCCCGTTCTCGATGGCAAGTATGTCGTCGGACTTGATTGGCGCCAGGGGCGACCGGTGTGGCGGATCACAACGGCGTCCTCATATAGAAAATCAGGTATGACAGAAGCGAGGAGGCTCACCAGCGGCATTGCGCATGGGACAGTCCCCCGTTGGCACACGTGATTTGTTCTATGTGCCGCCGGGTACCACAGAACTACACAAATATCGTTGCCGGATGGGAATGACCGCGTTGTGAGGAAGTTCCCGGGTCTCGGCATTCACTTCAGTCTCAGCACAGTTGCCAGAGAAATCGCCTATACCGAGAACTATCGAAGAATGCGGTTTGTTCTCATCGAGAACGTATTCCACTAAGCCTCTGGAACATTGGATTCTTCCTCATGGATTGAGTAAATGGACGTGTGCACCTCTTGGACATGTTTTTTGAATATGTCCAAGAATCTTGCTTTTGTGGACACGTTTCTCTAACATGTCCACGGCGTGGACATATAGGCTGAACTGCCGTGAGAGCGCCGATGTCCTTCAGAGTAGCCCAATTTTGAGCCAGGAAGGCCCCACAATGGAATTCAACCCAGCCATACCATATGACGACCTGCCTCCGCTTCCACCAAAGCCTGAGATCGAGACAAAAGCTGTCCTGAAAAAGGTGGCTATGGCCGGGCGATGTCTCGCCGAGCTGAAGGGGCTGGGCTCATCCATCCCGAATCAATCGATCTTGGTCAACTCTCTGGTGCTACGTGAGGCGAAAGCAAGTTCAGAGATCGAGAACATCATAACGACGAATGATGCGCTGTACAGAGCCTTCACAGCAAGTTCGTTGGATGTGGATCCTGCAACAAAGGAGGTCTTGCGATACAGGGTGGCGCTGTGGGAAGGCTTCAATGAGATGAAGAAGCATGGTCTCCTGACGACCAACCTGTTCATCAAGTTGGTTCAGACCATCAAGGAGAACCAGGCAGGCATCAGAGCAGTTCCGGGGACTGTCATTCAGAATGCCAGGACAGGTGCTATTCTCTACACTCCTCCGCAAGGCGAGTCGGTAATCCGCGAGAAGTTGAAGAATCTCGAAGAGTACATTCATGCGGACGACGAGACTGATCCCCTCATTAAACTGGCGGTGATTCACTATCAGTTCGAAGCGATACATCCCTTCTCAGATGGAAACGGTCGGGTCGGAAGGATCATAAACAGTCTCTTCCTTGTTGCCAGACAGCTACTCGATGAGCCGATCCTCTACCTGAGTAAGTACATCATCGATACGAAGAATGACTACTACAAACACCTCCGGGCAGTGACTACGAAAGGGGAATGGGAGAGCTGGGTTCTGTACATGCTGGACGCGATTCAGGCGACTGCAGTAGAGACTCGAGAGAAGGTAGTCGCGATCCGCAAACTGATGGATCAGACTCTTGAAAAAGGTAAGGTAAACCTGCCGGCGAAAGTATATTCAAAGGAGTTGATTGAAGCCCTCTTCCGCCAGCCCTACACGAAAGTCCAGCATCTTGTTGAGGCCGGGATAGCTGAGCGGAAGACGGCAGCAGTGTATCTTAGAGAATTGGAGAAGGCAGGAATACTCCGCAGCCAGAAGTCTGGAAGGGAAGTTCTTTTTTGAACGTGAAGCTGTTCCAGCTACTTTCGAAGTAGTCCTAATCCGAATTCCTAGATTCGCATTTTGCAATCGGCAAACATGGGTCGGATCTACGCCCTCGTCTTCTTGCCTATCATTACCGACGATGCAAGAGGATCGCTGGCATGTTGCTTCGGCGCGTTTCCGGCATTTCTTTCGCGCCCTGTTCGACGCTGAAGGCAACGTCTCTGCGGGTGGCATTAACCTAACCATCGGGCACGATCCGACCGCCTGACTCACTGAACCAGCGCTACTATGGACCGACGCACGTTCATCCAACAGACCACCGCCGCAAGCGCTGCGATGGCCCTCGCGCCGCTCGACATGGTGTTTCCCGGTTCGTCCGGACTCGCGGGCATTTCCGACGGAGCGCTCGCCGGGACCATCGCACGCCTCCGGGGGGAACGTCCGTGTCGCGCAGAGATACGCACGGAACGAGGCGGCCCCAGGCTCTTCGTCAACGGCGACGAGACCACACCCTTTTGGGGGCTCAGCACCAGCCTGATCGAAGTGATCGAGAACTTCAAAGGCATGGGCATGCAGCTTCTACAACCTCAAATGGGCATGATGAGCGCCTGGACGGGTCCGGACACGTACGACTTCACGGCGCTTGAGGAGTACCTCCTGCGCGTAGCGAGCCTCGCACCGAAGGCGTTCTTCTTTCCGCGCGTCCAGCTGCTGACGCCGGTGTGGTGGAAGGAGGCAAACCCGGATGAGTGCATACATTACGGTATGGACGTCGCGCCACGGAATTGGGACGGTTGGCGGACACGTCCGCACGAGAACCCGCTGCGCGAAGGAAATCACCACTTCACCAACTTCTACGGCGAGGCGTGGGAGGCATCTTGGGCGTCAGATGTTTGGCGACGCGACACGGCGAACATGCTCCGTGCGCTGGTTCGGTTCATCGATCAGAGTCCGCTGGCGAGCCGCTTCATGGGCTATTTCTTTGTCCACGGCGCGACCGAGGAGTGGAACAACCCGGGCGACAACTTCTGGCCCGGCTACGAGGCGCCGATGCAGGCGAAGGCCGGACCCGTGCCTCCGCCGCATGAGCGTCTGAACTCCAGCTTCGGACTGCTGCGCGACCCTGCGAAGGAACAGCACGTCATTGACTTCTACCGGAGGTACCACCGGCAATCCGCCGACTGCATCGCGGCGTTTGCAGACGGCGATCAAGAACGAATCCAGCCGTCCTGTGATCACTGGCACCTTCTACGGATACCTCACCGAGAACCCGCGCATCCAGGAGAGCGGACACCTTGCGCCCCGCGCGGTGCTCGAGAGTCCGCATGTGGATGTGATCGCTTGTCCATATACGTACCTGGCCACGAACGACCCGGCGAAGGCGCGGTGGGAGAGCGACCTATACGACGGCGCCGAGAATTGGGTTGGCCGCGCCCGCGGTGTCGGCGGTGACGCTTCATTCCGGTCTGCAGTCGAGAGCTACCGCAGGAAGGGCAAGTTGTACATCTCCGAGATCGACCCGGGTTCGTACCGGCACCAATCACGCCAGTGGAAGGAAATCGGCGGCTCCGGCTCGAAGACGCCTGAGGGCACGAAGAACATCCTCCGGCGGGACCTCGGCGCCGTGATGGCCGCCAACACCGGTGGTTGGCTGTACGACTTCGGTCCGTATAACTTTTCCGACTGGGGCCTCGATGAGCCGACGCCCGGCGGCTGGTATGGCTCGCCCGAACTCATCGAAGCGGTCGGCGAAGTACTGAAGATGATGGACGCGCGAAAACGCGTCGATGTCTCGTCGGTGGCCGAGATCGCGATCGCTGGCGACACGGACGGATTCCTCGTGTCCAAGCACTGGATGGCCTCGCGCCCCTGGCCTGGTCAGGGGATCCGTTTCACGGACGTCGTCAACCACTGGTTCTTCAACGCCCAAAGCCGGACCCTCCACCGCGCCGGTCAGCCAGTAGATCAGCTGTACCGCGAGGACCTCACCGCTGAGGATTACCGCAAGTACAAGCTGGTGCTGGTCCCCAACGCCTTTCTCATGACGCCGGACGGTGTCGACCAGATGCACGAGCGCCTTCGTGGGTCTGGCGCGACAGTGGTCTGGCTCTACGCGCCCGGGCTGCTGCGTCCTCAAGTGGGCAGCCGGCCTGGTGCAATCGACCTGGCGCAGATGCAGCGCCTGACGGGCTTCCGCTTCAAGCAGATCGATGAGCCGGGCGAGATGCTGATAGATGTCCGCATGGAGAGCGTCAAACCGATCACGTTCGGCCTCCGTAGCACCGATCTATTCACGCCGCGATTCAACGTCCAGGGCGACGGGTTCGAAACGCTCGGCGTTTGGAAGGGGAGCACCAGCGTAGCGTTCGCGCGTCGGCAGATGGATGGCTGGACATCGGTCTATTGTGCCACGCCTCCCATTCCAACGGACCTCCTGCGCCAGCTAGCAACCGACGCCGGAGCCGCGCCGTGGTCGGACCGGTCCGCCGTCGTCATGGGTTCGCGCGCCGGGGCCATTGTCGTATGCACGGATCCACCGACGCCGTTCGGTGCACCGAACGGGGACACGGAGCGTCCACGACCTGGTCCGTTCACGGTGACCTTCCCGTTCCCGCTTCGCTCTGAAACGGGCGGTCGCGCCAGCACGACGCACACGCTGGACCTCGCGTTCGGGGATGTCCGGATGTTCGTGCCGTAGGGAGCGCTGATCACGTGCGACTGTGCGCCAGTTCAGTACGAAGATGGTCGGACAGCTTCATGTTGCTGGGATTCCAACAGTCTGCCAACTCTGCTAACAGAGGTGGCTCAACCGCTGACGAAGTCCCTGCAAATACCCCCGTACGTGGGAAATAGGTGTGCGACTTCTGAAGAGGGACACCCACAAGCTAGAAATCATCCAGTTTATGGTTGATTATCAGCCATCGCCTGGTTGACTTCCACCGCAGCATTTCGTACCATTCACTATGGTCAAACGGTCAATAACCCCCGCGCTGCTTCGTGCATTGGGCGACAGTCCTGTTGTTCTTCTCACTGGCGCCAGACAAGCCGGCAAAAGTACTCTGGTCAAATGGATTTCCGAAAAAGATCACCCTGCTCTCTATCTGACGCTTGACGACGCAGCCGTCCTTTCGGCGGCTCACCTCGATCCGGCGGGGTTTCTTTCTGGTTATGACAAACCGGTCATCATTGATGAGGTTCAACGAGCTCCTGAACTCTTTCGTGCAATAAAGCAGGATGTCGATAATAAGCGAAGACCTGGACAATACCTCTTGACGGGTTCGGCCAACGTCCTGCTTCTTCCAAGACTTTCCGAGTCACTCGCCGGAAGGATGGAAACCCTCTCACTTCACCCCTTCTCACAGAGCGAGATTGAGGACACGGGAGGATCCCTCATCGATGCAGCATTTGCCTCACGACCCTTCTCATTCTCCCCGAAATCTGTAACTCCAGCTGATATCCTGCAGAGAATCCTCAAGGGTGGTTTTCCTGAAGCTCACCAAAGACCGGCGTTAGAACGCCGGAATGCATGGTTCGGTTCTTATGTAACGACAATCCTGCAACGGGATATTCGCGACCTGGCAAACATTGAGGGCCTAACCACTCTCCCCAACCTCCTTTCGTTGCTCGCAACACGTTCGGGATCACTCTTGAATTTCGCTGAGCTCTCCAATAGCAGCAATATTCCACAGACAACCCTCAAACGCTATCTCGTGTTGTTGGAGACGACGTTTCTCGTCCAGCAGATTCGACCCTGGTCAGGGAATCTGAGCAAACGGCTTATTAAGACCCCAAAGATCTATTTGACCGATACCGGCTTGATGGCATATCTTGTGGGTGCAGATGAAACGCGCTTGAAAACCGACGGATCTTTGATCGGGAAAATCATGGAGACCTTTGTATTGAATGAGATCATAAAGCTGAACAATTGGAGCAAGACAAAGTCACGGATCTACCATTATCGGACACAACTCGGCAAAGAGATTGATTTGCTGCTCGAGCGCAGCGATGGCAGCCTCGTTGCGATCGAGGTCAAGAGCAGCTCCAGCGTGGATTCTTCTTCCTTTGCTGCAATGATCTCACTTGAACATGATTTGAAAAAGAGATTCGTTCGTGGGATCGTCTTCTATACCGGCAAGGAGGTGATTCCATTCGGGAAGAATCTGCTTGCTCTTCCCTTTGAATCACTCTGGACGTGATCCCTTTCACTTCTGAGAGCATGCAGGACATAATTCGTCTCGAGGGGGGTACACACCAGGTTCGGAAGCACCACGGACGCGGTACGGGCGACACAGTAACCGCGAAGTTGCGGGGCCCATATGAGGTGTTTGCGAAGCTGTGCGTCATTGAGGAGGTGCCGGACTCGGTTAGGCGGGCTCTGGCAGAAGAATGAGACGATTCGCGGGGTGTAGTGGACCCGTTTCGACAACGTGTCCATATTTCTTGCTTTTGTGGACATGTGTATTCAATATGTCCATGCCGTGGACATGTACGAATGCGACCTGTTCTTCATGATTCCGTCTAATACATGCTCCTTCACTATCAAGGGTAACCCATGGCTTCCCATCTCCGTCGCGCAGCAGTAACCGCTTTCCTCGTCTCTGTGCTGGGATCCGCACCCTCCTGGCCTGCACCAATATCCTTGTCACCAGAGGCGCCTCGAAGGATGGCTCCACGATGATTACCTATGCGGCGGATTCGCATACGCGGTACGGGCAGTTGTACTTTCTCCCGGCGGGGGATCATCCGGAGGGGACGTTCGTCGACATACGCGACTACGGTTCGGGTGACTTTCTCGGTAAAGTGAAACAAGTGCCGCATACCTTCTCCGTCGTGGGATTCACCAACGAACACCAGCTCTCAATGGGTGAAACGACATTCGGAGGCCGTCCGGAACTGGTGGACACGCTGGGCGTGATCGACTACGGGAACCTGATGTTTCTTGCGCTGCAACGCTCCCGGACGGCGCGTGAGGCCATCAAAACGATCGGTGCTCTCGTGGCAGAATACGGCTATCGAAGCTCCGGAGAGTCATTTTCCATTGGAGACCCTAATGAAGTCTGGATCATGGAGCTCATCGGAAAGGGTCCGGGCAACAGGGGAGCGGTCTGGGTTGCGATGAGGATCCCGGACGGGGCGATTTCAGGACACGCAAACCATCCGCGGATCACGACCTTCCCATTGAAAGATACGATGAATTGCTATTATGCCCCGGATGCCATCACCTTCGCAAGGGCAAAAGGGTATTTCACAGGAAAGGATGCCGAATTCAGTTTTTCCGATACGTACAGCCCTCTTGATTTTTCCGGAGCACGATTCTGCGAGGCACGAATCTGGTCAGTCTTCAACCGGGTGAACGGCTCGATGGGTGAGTATCAGGATTACGCGAAAGGAAAGAATCTTGCAAAGCGCATGCCGTTGTGGATCCGTCCGGACAAAAAGCTCTCCGTGCACGATGTGATGGAACTGATGCGGGACTACTACGGCGGGACGGACCTGGACATGACGAAGGATGTGGGAGCGGGCCCCTACGGATGCCCGTACCGCTGGCGGCCCATGACCTGGAAGGTGGATTCCCTGGAGTATCTGAACGAGCGCGCAATCTCCACCCAGCAAACCGGATTCTCCTATGTGGCCCAGGCCCGATCATGGCTGCCCGACCATATTGGCGGGGTGCTCTGGTTCGGCGTCGACGATACCTATCATACCGTGTACACGCCGATGTACTGCAGCATCAGGGCGACTCCTCCCGCCTTCTCCGTGGGAAACGGGTCGATGATGGAGTGGTCGGACGACGCGGCATTCTGGATCTTCAATCAGGTTTCGAATTTCGCATACACCCGGTTCAACGTGATCAGTCCGGAGATACGCGCAAAACAGGCCGAGCTCGAGAGCAAGTATCTCGCACGTGTTCCGGCTCTGGATAGCACGGCTCTGGAAATGACCAAAACCGGCCGGGACAAGGCCGTTCAATTCCTGACGGAGTCCTGCACGGCAATGGGGCAGTCGACATTTGCCGAGTGGAAGAGGCTGTACCAGGCCCTGTTTGTGAAGTACATGGACGGGAATATCAAGACAGCGGTGCCGGAGTCAGCACAACCCGGTCGTGAAGCAGCCCGGGTACAGCGAAGAGTGGAAGCGGATGGTGGCACGGGAGACGGGGGACAGACTCAGAGTGCCGCGGCCGCAGAAGTAGAGTGCTGAAGAGAGGCCACCGGCATCATGGAACGCCGCGCACCAGCCGGCCCGGGCTTCCAAAGCAAAGTGACTCTTGCATTTCGATTCCCTGGACTGGTCAAAGAGCACACACTACTGGAGGAACATTATGTCTCGCCGATGGATCGCATGCCTGATTTTGGTATCCCTGTTGATCGCCGGCTGCGGCCGGAAGGAGTTCGAGTATCCGGCCACCGCAAAGAGACCGGTGTCCGATCAGTACCATGGCATCACGGTCGTGGATGACTACCGCTGGCTGGATGAGCAGGAAAACCCCGAGGTCAGGGCGTGGGCCGACGCGCAGAATGCACTCACCCGATCGTACCTGGACGGCATACGCCTGCGCACTGCGGTCGAATCACGCGTGAAGGAGCTGCTCGAGAAACAGGCGGTGTCGTACTCCTCGCTCATCCGCAGGGGGCCTGCGGTATTTGCGCTGAAATCCCGCCCGCCCGCCAACCAGCCGGTGCTGGTCCGGCTTGCGTCGCCGCTGTCGAGTGAAGGAGAACGAGTAGTTCTGGACCTGAACGTTCTGGACTCCACCGGCGCGACCGCCGTCGATTGGTACAGACCTTCGGCAGACGGCAAGCTCGTGGCGGTGTGCCTCTCGAAGGGCGGCTCCGAAGACGGCTCGGCACATGTCTTCAATGCCGCTACGGGAGAGAAGCTCTCAGACATCGTGCCGCGCGTCCAATACCCGACGGGCGGAGGTGACCTCGCCTGGAACAAAGAGGGGACCGGCTTCTTCTATACACGCTATCCGTACGAGGGGGAACGGGCAGTGGAGGATCGGAATTTCTATCAGCAGGTCTATTTCCACGCTCTCGGTACACCCGCATCGCAGGACGTGTATGCCGTCGGGAAGGAATTCCCGCGTATCGCGGAAACGCGCCTGGAGATGTCGGAAGACGGGCGGTTTCTGCTCGCGACGGTTGCGAACGGTGACGGCGGCGATTTTTCCCACTACCTCCGGGGGCCGGACGGGAAATGGAAACAGATCACGAAGGATGGAGATCGTGTCAAGACGATCTCCTTCGGTCCCGGAGGAACACTCCTGGCATTATCTCGAGCCGGTGCTCCACGCGGGAAGATCCTTTCGTTCCCTGTTTCGCGGCCCGGGCAGGCCCGGGTCATCGTACCGGAGACTGCCTTCACGATCGAATCGTTCCTGGCAACCGACACGAAGCTGGTGGTTCTCCGGAACACCGGTGGGCCCTCCGCTGCGACCATCTATTCTGCAGATGGACAGGATCCGAAGGAGGTTGCGCTCCCTCCGGTGTCGGCCGTATCAGGCCTGGTGGACATCGGCAACGACGCGTTCCTGTTGGGGGTCCAGAGCTACGTCGAACCCTTTGCCTGGAGACGTTGCGACGCCGCGACGGGAACATTGACCCCGACTTCCCTCGGCACTCCGGTCGACATCAGCTTTGGCGATGCGACTGTGGAGCGGGTGATGGCGACATCGAAGGACGGGACCAGTATCCCCATGAATCTCATCATGAAAAAGGGAACAGCCCGTAACGGACGCAATCCGGTGCTTCTGCGCGGCTACGGGGGCTACGGCCTCATCGAGAGGCCATCGTTCTCGCGCATTCGAAGGTTCTGGCTTGACTGCGGAGGGATCGTCGCCGAGACGAATCTCCGCGGCGGGGGAGAGTTCGGAGAGGCCTGGCACGAACAGGGGAAGCTGACACGCAAGCAGAACGTCTTTGATGATTTCATTGCCTGCTCGCGCTACCTCATTGACAGCGGTTACACGAGCCGGGACCACCTCGCGATCGAAGGGGGGAGCAACGGCGGACTGCTGATGGGCGCCGTCCTCACCCAGCAGCCCTCGCTCTACCGTGCCGTGGTGAGCCACGTGGGAATCTACGACATGCTGCGAGTGGAGCTCTTTCCCAACGGTGCATTCAATATCCCGGAATTCGGGAGTGTGAAGGACCCCGGGCAGTTCCAGGCCATGTACGCCTATTCCCCGTATCACCATGTCGTTCGCGGCACGGCCTATCCGGCGGTGTTCCTACTGGCGGGAGAGAATGACGGGCGCGTGGATCCGGCCAACTCTCGCAAGATGGCGGCGATCCTCCAGGATGCTACCTCATCGGGGCTGCCGGTCCTGCTGCTCCAATCATCAGGCTCCGGCCACGGAATCGGCACCGGGCTCAGCGCCAGGATCAAAAAGACCGCAGACGTCTATGTGTTTCTCTGCGACCAGCTGGGGATTGATGTGCGATAGGGGCGCCGACGGAGGAAACGCTGTCCATTGCTGTTGGTTGACATTGTATACCCGATGGTTCTATATTGGTAGGCTTTCATCTCCCAGTTTCTTTTGCCATGCTCACGTGCGAGGAGACCCCATGAAAACCAACTCCCGTCTGGCATTCGCGTTCGTTCTCTTGCTCGGCCTGTTTCTGGTCGGCACCGACGACATACGCGCAGACATCGACGAACAAGTCCACGACGCAGAAACTAGATCCGGCAAAGGTGAAGCCGGTTGAATTGCTCGACCTGAACAGTGCCGGCGTGGAAAAGTTGAAAGCACTTCCCGGCATCGGCGATGCGTATTCAAAGGCCATTGTCAAGGGGCGTCCCTACAGGGTCAAGACGGACCTTGTCACCAGGAATATTCTTCCTCAGTCGACCTATGACAAAATCGTCAACCTGGTCATCGCCAAACAGCCGAAGTGACGGGTTTCCGAAGCGGAGAGTTTTCCAGCCGGCTCTCAAAGAGAGTGACCGGGCTTCTGAGGCCGCAATCCCCGATCGTCCGCGGCGAGCGTGTGCAGCGGGATGTGCAACAATTTGAGTCCTTCTTCTACCGGTGCAGGAGACCGCAATGAGGGGTTCGCATGTCTTGAAACATTTCAGCCCCGCTTTCGCCCGGCAGACACGGGTTTTCCTCGCTCTTCTTCTCGTGCTCTCGACCCTTCCGAACCTTGCTTTTGCATGGGTCTATCCGGAACATCGCGAAATCACACTCCGCGGAATCCAGAAGCTGGACCCCCACCATACAGGCCCTGCTGGACACACTCTGGGCCATCGCCCGCGTCGGGCATGAGTCCACGTCTGAGCATCACTCCCGGGGACATCACGAGTGGCGAGAACCCCGGAACCATCGATTACGCCGCATGGCCCGCGATAGCCGGAGACCACTCCACCTCTGCGGCAAACATGCTGCAGATCGTCCTGGAGAGCGATTGGATTCTCAAGGTTGCCGCGGTGACCGCGCGGCTGAACACCGAGCTTGCGGCGGCGGGATGGGAACGTCACGATCGCACAAATGCGCTCCGCCGCTCTGACATCAGACTGCTCCGGGCAGACCCCGAATACGCCACCCGTGCAGGAGCGAACAATGTCCACTTTCTGATCGCACGTCCGTACCCCGAGACCGATGCGATATCCTACGTTGAAGCGTGCCTGGGCACCGGATGTGAGCTCAATGCCATAGGCACGTATGCCTGGTACCACTTGAGTGCGCTGGAGAAAGCCTCCGTCTTGTCAGAGGGGAAGCTCACGGGCGCGGAGGAGAGTTCGCTTGCCCTGTGCCGCGCTCGCCGATGAAGCGTTCGCGCTCCATTTTCTTGAAGATGTCTACGCATCAGGACATGTGGCGGGAACGAGGGGAGATGCTTCCCAGCGGAAAGGAACGCACGACTACTACAACGAACACGGTCTCGAGGCCCGCACGTGGGAAGGGAAGTCCATGGTGCTGAAAGGGGATGCCTGGATGCGCCCGGAAGATGCCGAACGGGCGAGCCTCGTCATCCGGGCCAGCCTCGAGCAGTTCCTTCAGGCCCTCGAGGGGAAAACTCTCATCCCCGGTATTCCGTTCGGGGAAGGAAGTCTCCTCTCACCGCAGACACATTGAACGTCTGCCCGCTCGAGGTGACCCCCCATCGGGACCTCGAATCCGGCATCGGACCTCTCTTCAGCAAGATCGTCATGGCCACGCCAATCCCCGGCCTTGGAGAAGGGGAAGGTGAAATGCCCCGATTCCGCAGCGAGCTCGGTCCCTTTGTCGGTATCTCTCCAGCCGCACGGGCTGGTGTGGCACAGGGGGGATTCGGGAGCAGCCAGACAGCCTCCAGCGGGATGGGCAGTCTTGAGTTAGGTGTCAGAGTCGGCCTCGGGCTTGCGGGAGTGCTGAGTGACGCGGGGGACGGCTTGATCTGTTTCGATCTGGGTTTCAGAAACGATGGTCCGTCATCAACCTCGATCTTCGAAGACGAAGAGATCAAACAATTCGGTCAGATCCTGGCCGCCATCCCTTCGCGATCGGCATTCACGTTCCGTGTAAGAACCCCATTCTGGCTGATTCCCCTGGATCTGGTTTTCACCGCTCCGTTTCTTCTTCCCACCTCCCCGGAGACGTACACCTCCATGGCGGTGCTGGCCGGCAACGGCGGTTTGATCCCCTGGCAGACCGGCTTCGCAACTTCCTTCGGACGATTCCAGCTGGTCCTGGGAAGGGAGATCGGGGTCTCGCTCTACGGATTCTTGAAGAACCCCGAGCGCATTCTCATTCCCATAGGAGATGCTGCGCCGGGACAAGCGGTCCTCGCCGACATGCGTTCGGTGCAGCTGGATTTTCCATTCCTGGAATACAGGCCCTTCCGGAGTTTCTCACTGGACCAGACTTCCAGTCTGGTTGTTCAGCTGTTTGCCAGCGTCGACATTCCTACGAGTCTCACCAATATCTATCCGCCTGGGGAGCCGGTACCGGAAACCCGGTCCGTATGGCAGTTCGGCGTGCGCGTGGCCTTCGACTGGCGGTACTACTGGTAGTCAGCGCAGGAGATACGGTTCCGGGACCATGACCGGGAGTGCGGATCCTGAGGCGCGGCGCTGTTCCGGATCCAGGCCGACGTTGTATGATGTGAAAATGCATGCTATATTGACTGAAACTGGAAACAACCGTCCTATTTCTGGAAGGAAACATCGTGCGAACCATCTCAAAGGTCTTCCCTTCAATACTGATGCTTGCGCTTGTCCTCCTTCTCACCTGTTCCCGTGGCCCGGGGTCAGGTTCTCAGTCTTTCCCCGGCCGAACCGAAGATCGGAGCGCAGATTCAAGTCGCGTATGACGAAACCGCTGCGGGCGCGGCAATACAGGGAGGAAGTTCCCTGGTACTGGAAGCGATGCTGATGCGGAGCGATGCGCCCGCCCTCCTGAAGGAAATCCCGCTGAAGAAAGAGGGCAAACTCTGGGTCGGAGGCTTTCTTCTCGACGACGAACTGTCGCGGCTGATCCTCATTCGCATTGTCTCCGGCGATCTGAAAGACGACAACAACGGCAGACCCTGGAACTCGCTTGTGCACGGGAAGGACGGAAAGGTGTTGCGTGACGCGCGTGTCTTCAAGGCATCGTTTGTCGCCGGATACGGCATGACCGGCTTCAAGCACGAGAAGGACTTCACAGCCGCATATGCACTGCTCGCCGAAGAGCGGAAGGAGTATCCGGACAACTGGCGTGCGGCCACGACGGAATGGATGTTGCTGAGCCGCGAGAAGCCGGGGGAGGAAACGCGCACGTCAATCGCCGCATCGCTCGCTGCATACGAAAAGAAGTTTGCGGGCAACCAGGAAGCCATTGCGGCCGCATTGACGTGGTATGAACAGACCGGTCAAAAGGCGAAGGCGGACTCCATAAGAAAGTCGGCGCTGGCGTCCGATCCGAAAGGCAAGATCGCCGAAAGCGCCCGGCAGACGGAGTGTATCCAGGAGCGGGATCCTGCAAAGCGGGCACTCCTGCTGGAGAAGTTCATGGCCGATTTCCCGCCCGCGGGAGACGTCGGCGAACGCGTTTTCGATGAAGGCTGGTCAGTTCGTATGTGCAGGCCGGACGCACAGACGACGCCATCGTGTACCTGAACTCACTTCCGCATCCCGACCCCATGATGTACAATCAGCGTCGCCTGGGGGATGGTGGAAAAGGGACAGGATCTTGAGAAGGCGGTGGGGCTGGCGAAGAAGGGTGTTGACCTGGCGCGAGCGTCGGAGAGCACGGGCAAACCATCCTCCATGAGCCAGAAGGATTGGAAGGAAGCGAGCAAACAGAGTCTGATGATGATCCTGGATACCTACGCATTGGGACTCTCCAAATTGGGAAAGCAGACCGAAGCCGCAACCGCCTATGCCGAGGTGTATGCGCTGGGCGGAAACGAAGACGCGGAAATCACGCAACGGTATCTGGATTGCCTCGTGAAGGCGGGGATGCATGCCGAGGCGTTGAAGGTTTCCCGCGACGCCATCGTGCAGGGGAAGGAAACGCCGGCCATGATCGCGGTGTTCAGGAGCTCCTACGTCAAGGTGAATGGATCGGACAAGGGTCTCGAACCGGCACTCGGAGAAGCCAGCGCTGCAGGTATGAAGAACATGCAGGAGGGGCTCGTGCGGAGCAGGGTGAACAAGCCGTCGATCAACTTCACGCTCAAGGATCTGCGCGGAAAGCAGGTAGAGCTGGCCGGCCAGAAGGGCAAGGTGGTGGTGATCGATTTCTGGGCGACCTGGTGCGGTCCGTGCAAGGCGTCCTTCCCGACGCCTGCAGAAGATGTACGATAAGTACCGCGGGGATGGGAGGGTTGCGATCTATGCCATGAATACGTGGGAGCGTGTGCCGCCGGCAGAAAGGAAGCCCCTCGTGGAGAAATTCATGGCAGACAACAAATACACCTTCCCGGTTCTCTACGATGAGAGTTTCGTGGAGAAGTATGGTGTCGAGGGCATTCCGACGAAATTCGTGATAGACAAGAAGGGGAACATCGCGTTCAAGAGCATCGGCTTCGGGGGGGCGGAGGAAATGGAAAAGGAGTTGACGATGCAGCTGGACATGCTCCTCGCCGAATGATGCCATGATCGGAGGATGGCTGTGAAGCGATTTCTGATCACGCTCCTTCTTGCCGGTTCGATCGCCTGCGGGCAGGGGAGGCCCGCCGAAAGCGCGACGCGCAAATCGCCATCGGACGACCCCGGCCCCATCGGAACGCTGGCCGGGATTCAATCGGTCGATCGAACACTGAATCTCAAAATCACCGATACCTCCGGCGGAACGATCAAGTCCTGGTTCATCCTTGCGCCTCCACGGGCCATGTGCAGAATCAGCGTGGACGGAACGACGCGATTCACCGGAAGATTCGGGAATCTCTTCATGTCGCGCGCGAGCGTCATGTCGAGCCCGACAGGAAATGACGGATACACAAGCAGATATTTTTCCGTCACCAATACCGGCCTGCTGAACGGTTACACGGCAGGACACAATGCGTACTTTGATGTGCCGTTTTCCGACTCGGTGAACATCACGATTACGGGCGACACTGCCTGGGTGGCATTCTACAACATCTTCTATGAAATCGGCAGGCGCGAGAAGGGCCGCTACAACGAGTTCTATGCCTGCACGGGTGACAGCCTCCCGACCGATGCCAGCGTCAATGACACGCTCCTGGCGCTGAACAACGTCGGGAAAGGAGTCTACTGGTCGTTGTACTACTGGATGCTCTCCGACAGCGTCAGGGAGAACAACAGGGCATACGAGGAACGGGATTTCTATTGCGTCCCCGACGGAAGGAGCGTGCACCTTTCCACGGGAACAGAAGATTATTGCGGATACTACTACAACTGGCAGAGTGCCGCGGGATTGGGGTCGAGAACGTCGGACTTCCACGGTTCCCCTACGTTCGGCAAGATGCCGGACGGAAGATACCTGGACGCCTTCTACAGAATACATGAGCTGGACCGGATACCATTCGAGAACAGCTTCATCTTCTATTGGGAATCCTGGGACGGATGGCCGAAGATTCTCCAGTCCCGGTACTGCCACATCGGCTACACCATCATCTACTATCTGGAACACCGGCAGCCGGGTTGATTATCGATCTGCCTGACATGCGATAGCCCTGGCTCTGCGTTTCGTCCCGGCTCTGTCCTTTTCCCTGGCGATGCTGTCTGACAGAGTATGAATGGGTACCTGTGAGACAGCCTGAATACATCAGGAGGAGTGATGCCTGCACATCTCCACGTAGCGATCATCGGCTGCGGAAGCATGGGAGAGATCCACGCCCAATGCCTCTCCCACATCGAACATGTCACCATGCGCGCCTTCTGCGATGCGGATGAACAGCGCGCCCAATCCCTCTGCGCGAAATACCAGGGAGCGTATGCAACGGCCGATCCCGAAAGGGTCCTGCGCGACGATGCGGTCGACGCGGTGTACATCTGCACCCATCACGACACGCACAGCTCACTCGCCATCAGAGCGGCGGAAGAGCACAAGCACGTGATGGTGGAGAAACCTCTGGCCCTGACGCTGCAGGAATGCTATGAGGTCGGGAATGCGGTGGAGAAGCACGGCATCACGCTTATGACCGGCTTCAAGATGCGCTACTACCCTTCGGTCGCCCGCGTCAGGCAATTCATCCCCTCGCCCCTCGTGACGATCGCGCCAGATGATGGATGCACGATGGCCCGACGACTTCTGGGCCAACGATCCGTTGAAAGGAGGGGGGAACGTCCTCTCGCAGGGGTGCCATACCATGGACCTGGTCTGCCATCTCAACGGATCGAAACCCGTCCGGATATTCGCCGAAGGGGGCAACTACACGCACCGGGGAAAGGACATCATCGACAACATCGTGGCGACCATCCGGTTCGACAACGGGGCTGTGGCAAGCGTCGCCCAGGGCGATTCGGGACAGACGCCGTTCGTTTCGAAGTTCTCCTTCCAGGTCACCGACGGCCGGAAAACGGCGCACCTGAGGAACAGGCTGAAATCGGTCACCTTCTTCGACGGCGAGAGCTCGAGCGAGGTGACCGATCCGGAGGAGTACGGATTCCCCGAAGAGAACAGGGACTTTGTCCGCTCTCTGCTCAACAAGACCCCGCCCCCGATCACGCACATTGACGGGCTTCGCGCGACGCTTCTCGTTCTGAAGGCTTTCGAATCACTGAAAAGCGGCCTGCCACAAACGCTCTCCATCTGAATCGCCGCACATGACAACCCTCCCGCCCGATCCTCTCGCTGTGCCGCCGGGTGAATGGCACATGTACAGGCGCGACCACACGGCTGAGCGGCCGCTCGCCGTTGCGCGGGGACATCGCGCACCCTGCGATACGCTGGTCGTTTCCGCTCGGCGGTTCGGAGAACGAATGCTTTCCCATTCCCGCCGCGGATGGACGGATGGACCTCCTCTTCGCCTATGGCGGGTGCGTCGTCCGGACAGACGGAACCGGAGCCACAATCTGGAAAAGCCGGAGCTACGGGATCAATGCCGTCGGCGCGGTCGAGGATCTGGACGGCGACGGCAGACTGGAAATCGTCTGTTGCACCGGCTACGAGGTGATCGTCCTCGCCGCCGAATCCGGCCGGCTTCTGATGAAGCACTATGTCGGGCTTCCCGCTCTCCGCCGGGACGCCAGGCCAGCACACTCCTCTGCCACCGCTTTGACAGGAAATCCAGGGGCATGCACCTGATCGCGCCATTGATGAGCGCGAAGGAGGTCCTGGTGTTCGACTTCCGGAACGGGAAGCGGGAGGGCGTCCTGGCGCATACGCTCTGGATGGATGATGCGTTTCATCCCACCGTCGCCGCGGCGGACATGGACAATGACGGGGTGGATGAGCTTGTGGTTTCCAAGCTGTGCGGGCTCTACGTTTTCAACGTTCTGACAGGAACCATGACCGCGATCCGTCCGCTGGACTTCGAACGGCGAGCGCCACCGCAACTACGGACTCCTTCAGCTCATCGACATCGATGGAGACGGCTCGCGCGAGGTGGTGATCGTCGCAGAACGCGTCGCACGGCATATCGCGGTGATCGACAATGACGGGAAGGGAAACCTGTCGCTCCTCTGGGACCGGTTCGTTGAATTCATCTATCCCAACGACACCACCGAGCTTCGCCATACCGGGAATTCGGTGCAGGACGTGGACGGCGACGGCAAACCCGAACTCGTGGTGAGCCTCTTCAACGCCAGAAACGACGGGCGCTGGTGGCTCGAAATCCTCGATCCGAAAACGGGCACGCTCAAACTGGAAATGCCCGATACGTATCTCTGGGGCGTGCAGGACATCGACGGCGATGGCGTGTCGTGAACTGCTCGTCGGCAGGGAATTTCTGCGCAACCCGGTTCCTTTTTCCACGGTTGAGGTTGTCAGCGTCAAAAGCCTGAAGCCCGCGACTGCTGTGGCGCTGCGACAATGCGAGATTTGCCGGGAGGGGAGCTCCGCCCCTCGGGATGGAAATCGAATTTCCGCCCGATGCAATTCGGCCATGATGAGACATGGACGGAGCTTTCGGAGGGAGGGGGGACACTCTTTCTCTTCACTGTTGCGCCGGACCGCACCCGTTCGCTTGCTGAGGTGTCATGGAAGCATGGAGAGATCTCCACGCGTTCGACGCCGCTCGGTTCCACCGGCGAGTTTGTCATGTCCGCCCTTGCCGACGTGGACGGCGACGGCGTGCGCGAGTGTGTACTGTCGGAAAACAACGGCAGGATTCTCATCGTCCGCGCCGGAGAGGGGAATCCGGGCGTCATGGACTGCCGGGTTCCGGTTGCAGCTTGAAGGATTCTCCGCCGCACGGCCCGGGTCCCGTTCCCGTTGTCTACCGGCCGCGACCGGATCAACACCCCGTGATTGCCGTCCCGGACAATACCAACACACTTCATCAGCTGCAGGTCGATCGATCCGGAGGCGATGGTCGCCGAACGCTGGAAGAAACGCGGGCCGCGGCTGGATGGGCTACGACTGTTGTTCCACAGTGCCTATGTGCGCGACGTGGACGGGGATGGCGAACTGGAGGTGATGGCGGTGAACCCCGAAAGGGAGGATTGCTCCGAGCTCGTCGCCCTGGCCTCCGGCGGAAAAGTGAAACACTCGTGGGCGTTCGCCGGAACCCCTCCGCCCGCGCCGACAAGAATCGGTCTCTATGAATGGGTCGTCGTGAGCGGGGAGAACGGGATTGATGATAGCCGCTTCGTCCTACGCATCGCACTCCATGAATTCCGAGGAGACCGTCGCCATCGACCTGCAGAACCAGAGGCTGTGGCATCGGGGACAATACGGGGAGGGGGAATGGGGACGCGGAGTCGGGCCGTGGAGCGCCTTTTCCGTCCTCCAGCCGGCCGGCCGAGCGGCCGCAGATCCTGTTCCTGGCAAAGGATCTCCTCTGCCGCCTGGATGCGCAGTCGGGCGAATGGATACGGGAACCCTGGATACTCTGGCGCGCAACGAATTCCGTTATGAACCAGCCGGAGTGGGATTTCACAAAGGACCGCCAGGCGGATTTCGGTACGGAAAAAGACCCGTTTACCGCCTACGGCTCTCCGATCCTCATCGATGTGGACCATGACGGCAGGGAAGAGATCCTCGTGGCTGGCTGCTTCGGAGGATTCGGCATGCTGCGCGACGACTATTCCATCCTCTGGTGGAAGCGGACGCCGTTCACCGACATGATGCTCCGCCTTCCGGGAATCGCCGACGTGCATGGCGACGGACGTCTCTGCATCGGCATCTGCCGGGCAAACGGAATATTCAGCTGCCTCGAAGGTACCACCGGAAGGGAACTCTGGAGCATTGACCTCCAGAGCACCACCGCGGACATTGTCAGCTGCGACATCGACGGGGACGGGAAGGAGGAGTTCATCGCCGGGACAACGGACGGCCGCCTCATCGCCATCGGCACCGATGCGTCGGGGAAGGGCGTCATCCGGTGGAGCGTGGAGATCGGATTCGCCCTTGGCAGTCCGGTTATTGCGGATGTGGACGGCGACGGTTTTTGCGAAATCCTCGTCGTGAGCGGCGACGGATCACTCGTCTGCGTCGGAAAGGGAGAGCTGACCATGCGCAACGTGACCATCGGGACAACGGCGTTTCTCGTTGAAGATTCGCCTCACACTCTCGAGATGAATATCGAGCGGGCCATCGGCTACATCGCCCTCGCAAAGGAGCAGGGAGCCGACATCCTCTGTCTTCCGGAAATGGTGAGCACCGCAAACGTTCCGAAAGACCTGGAGTACTCTGCAGAAGAGTATCCGGGCGAAATCACCGAGAGCGTTCAGGCGCGCTGCACGCAAGCACGGCATAAATGTCATTGCCCCGTATCTCGTCCGTTCCGGGAAGAAGGTCTACAATCAGGCGACGGTCATCGACAGGAGGGGGAAGATCGTCGGGTTTCTATCGCAAGGTCCAGCCGACGGCGGAAGAGAGCCGCCACGTGGCCCCGGGGAATGAGCTCCCGGTCTTTGCACTCGATTTCGGACGGATCGCCGTCATGATCTGCATGGATATCTATTTCCCCGAGATCCCCCGCATCTATGCGTTCAAGGGGGCGGAGATCCTCTTCTGGCCCACGGTCTCGCACGGACCCACGCAGGAGACCCTTCGTACGCAGCTGACCGCGCGTGCCGTGGACAACTCGCTCATCGTGGCCGAAGCAAACCTCGCGAACCATCCGCCGTATGCAGCATATGCCGGCCGGTACCGGCCCGCCACGGCCCGCATCATCGATCACAACGGCGACATCCTCGCGCAAACCGGAAGGCGCCACGGGGTCGCGACCGCCACGGTCGATCTGGACGAAGTGCGTCTCACCTCCCAGTGCGTGCTCATCCGGGAACCGGACCGGATGCGGGAAGACCTGCAGAGCATCACACGCCTCGACCTGTACGCAAGGGAATACGCGAAGCTCTCCCGAAAGCAGAAGAGGTACTACTGATGTCCGCCCTCCGTCGCGGTCGTTGCGGCATTGCTTGCCCTCAGCCTCCTCTCCTGCGGCGGAGGGAAGAAGCAACCGGAGGGGCCAGTCACGCTCACGCTCTACCACTGGATGGAGAAGGACCGGACACTCTGGGAAGAGGAGATCATCAAGCCCTTTGAGGAATCCCACCCGGGCATCCGCGTCATCCTGCAGACATCCCCCTACCCGCTGTACGTGACCAAGAGCCTTACGTCGATCGCTTCCGGGAGCCGGCTGGCCGATCTGATGTTCGCGGAGGACTGGTTCGGACAGGAGTTGATCCACAAGCAGTATGCGTTGAATCTCGATGCCGTTTGTGCGCCGGGACATCGCCGTCGAGGATTTCCACAGCGAGACCTTCACGGAATGGCGGGGGTTGGCACAACGGGAGGATGAACTCTACGGCTTCCCGGCATGCCTCGGATTGACCGTCCTTTTCTACAACAAGGACATGTTTGACCGGGCGGGATCTGCCGTACCCGGACACGACGTGGACGTACGACGATCTTCTCAGGGTGGGGAAGCAGTTGACCGTCGATGCCAACGGTGACGGCATCCCGGACCAGTGGGGGCTTTCCTTCGATGTCCATTACACCGGACTCGAAACCGTGATCTATTCGTTCGGGGGGCGGACGCTGACGGCTGACTCGAGACGGGCCGTCCTGAACGAACCGGCCACGCTCCGGGCATTTCACTTCATCCAGGACATCTTCCTCAAGCACAGGATCGCCTCCAACACCACATCGTTCGTCAATCCCTGGGATTCGTTTGTGGGACAACGGGCGGCCATGATTCTGATCGGGTCCCTGGGGTCGCTGAATCTCGAGGGAACGCCGATCCGCTGGGATCTGACGTTTCCGCCGAAGGGACCCGACGGCGTGCGACTGTCGAGACGTTTCACCATGGCGTTCATGATTCCCCGGAACTCGCCCCATCCCGACGAGGCGTGGGAACTCCTTCGCTGGATACTGACGAAGAGCCCCGTGGAGCATCTCAACACCCAGTACCTCGGGATGATGCCGACGTACAAGCGGTTCACGCAGTCTGCCGGAGTGGCTCGATGCCGCGCCCGCTCACAACCGTCATCTGCTCGTCGAGCTCGAACAGGCGGCAATCGTTTCCGCTCTTCACCCCCGGGTGGCAGGAGTGGCGCGACAACAATCTGACACCGGAGATGCTGCTGATGATCCAGGGGAAGAAATCGGTGGAGGAATGTCTCGAGCGACGCCGAACGGAGAATCAACGCCGTCCTTTCCCGCGTGTACGACAAATAGATCACATCCTGTGACCTCCTATGATTCGCATCGGACTTGTTGACCTCGACACCTCCCACCCGCAGGCATTCACGCGCATCCTGCGAACGATCCCCGGGTCGAGGTGAGGGCACTCTGGGACGGCCATGACGTCTGGCCGGCGGGATACGACGCCACATTCGCCCGGGAGAATGACATTCCGGTTGTCTGTTCACGCCTCGAGGAGATGCCCGATCATGTGGATGCGGCGATGATCCATGGGACAAACTGGGACACGCACATCGAGAAGGCGCTCGTCTTCATGAAGGCGAAGAAGCCGGTGCTGATCGACAAGCCCGTGGTCGGCTCCGCGGCCGATTGTCGACCGGCTGCTGGATCTTCAAGACGAAATACGGCACGCTCGTCTACGGCGGCTCCTCGCTCCGTTATGCGAGAGAAGTCACGGCAATGCGGGAGGCCATCGGACCGCGCCAGGACCTCCTGTCCATGGTGGCCGCGGGACCGGGCGATTTCTTCAGCTACGGCATTCACACGACGGAGATGCTTCAGGGATGCGCCGGGACCGGCGTGCGATCGGTGCGGGCGATCTCCCGCATCAAAGCGCCCGGTGCTGGCCGTGACGTATCATGACGGATTTGTGGCGCTTCTTCATCTGCAGTTGCCATTCCACGAATGGTCCCTCAGCGCCTATACCGATCAGGGATTGCGCACGGCGACGGTCAGCATCGAGGGGCTGTATGAGCCCTTCCTGCAGAATTTCATCTCGCTGCTGAAGGGGGAGCGACGTTGACTACTCACTGGCAGGGCCCGGTGGAAGCGGTCCGCGTGCACATCGCCGCGAAGATCGCCCTGAGAGCGGGGAGCGGAAGTGTCGCTGGACACCTGCCGGACGATGCGGGATTCAGCGGACGGGTGTTCGCCGAGGAATATGCCGCGATGAAACGGCGGCAGCAAAGCTCGTAAACGGACGCAGGAACCGCACACAGCGAAAACAACGGGGTGCAGCGACGACGATGCCGGACAGCCACAACCCCGGCAGATAGAGGCAACGCCGGCGGACAGCCACAAGATCAGCCTGCATCAGCCAACACAAGACGCGGAGTGAGGAGCAGATGATTCGATCCATCGAGGTGATTCCCCTTCATCTTCCCGTTGCACAGATGCTGACGCTTTCGCGCGGCGTTGCCACCGATCCTTCCGCAGGCGCACCGCACATCCTTGTGAAAATCATGGACAACGAAGGGAATACGGGCTGGGGGGAAGCACAGGCCGAGTCATCGATGGTCCTACGAAACCGAGGAGACGGTGGTCACCACCATCCGCAAGTACCTCGCGCCGGCCCTTCTCGCGCAGGACGAGTGCGATGTTGCCCATCTCCACGCTCTTATGGATGCGGTGATTGCTCCGGGCATCCAGATCGGGCAGCCCATCGCGAAGTCGGCCGTCGATCTGGCGATACACGATCTTCTCGGCAAGCAGCGGGGCCTCTCCATCGGTGCGATGCTCGGGAGGGGGCACGAAACTCCGGTGTCTCTGTGCTATGTCGTTTCCGCACATTCCATTGAGGAGGCGGTCCGCCAGACCGGGGAAGGCAAGGCAAAAGGGTATCACGGATTCAAGGTGAAGACCGGAATCCATCCCGACACGGATCTGGAGATGATGCAGGAGGTGATGCGGATTGCGGCCGGAGCGCCCGTCTGGGTCGATGCCAACCAGGGGTGGGATTTCAACAGGGCGGTCAGGCTGTCCCGCGAGCTGGCGCTTCTGGGCGTGAAGGTGATCGAACAGCCGCTCGCCGCGGGGAATATCACCGGTTATGCGGAACTCGTCCGCCGTTCCGACATTCCCATCGTGCTGGATGAATCCATCTATTCTCCCCGCGACCTGCTGCAGCATGTGCGGCTGGGCGCACTGAACGGACTCGTCATCAAGCTCTGCCGGGTGGGCGGGATCTTCTGGGCCAGGCAGCTGGCCGAGATGGCGCTGGCCGCCGACCTGATGCTGCTCGGCAGCGGACTCACCGAGGGACGGATCGCCCTCCATGCAGGAGCAGAAGTCTTCAGCGCCTTCGGCATCACCATGCCCGTCGATCTGAACGGACCCCAGTTCCTTCAGGACGACATGGTGGCGGGTCCGCTCGAATTCCCGGACCGTGTTGTGCCCCTCTCCGGCAGGCCCGGGATCGGCGTGGAACCCGATCCTGAAAAAGTGGAACGGTATCGCGTCAGGGAGTAAACGACTGGGAATGATCGCACCGGCCAGAACCTTCCGGGTCCTCGAGCCCTATCTGTACCTGCTTCCGACAATCCTCGGTCTGCTCCTGTTCAGTGCGGGCGCGGTGGCGGTTTCCCTGCTCATGAGCTTCACACAATGGGACATCGTCTCATCCCCCGAATGGGTCTGGCTGGACAATTATATCAGCCTCTGGCATTCCGACCTCTTCTGGGAGGTCTTTGGCAACACGTTCTATTTCATACTGCTGGCTGTTCCGCTTTCGGTGGCCGGTTCCCTCGCCCTGGCGCTCGTGGCAAACACCGGTTTGCGGGGGATCACCTTCTTCCGCACGGCGTATTTCCTGCCGGTCGTCTCCTCCATGATAGCCGTGGCTCTCGTCTGGAGCTGGATATTCAACCCGGAGTACGGCCTGCTGAACTATCTCCTGGGTTCCATTTTCGGCGTCAGGGGGCCGGCATGGCTGGACAGCACCTCCTGGGCCCTTCCCGCGATGGTGATTGTCACGGTCTGGAAGGGTCTGGGATACTCCATGGTCATCTTCCTTGCCGGGCTGCAGAGCATCCCGCAGGACCTCTACTCTGCCGCAACCATTGACGGTGCGGGTGCCTGGAAGAGATTCCGGCATATCACGCTCCCGATGCTCTCGCCGACCACCTTCTTTGTCCTCGTCATTACGCTTATCAATTCCTTCCAGGTATTTGAACAGACGTACGTCCTCACCAAAGGGGGGCCGGCGAACTCCACGCTCACGATGAGCTACTACATCTACCAGAATGCGTTTCAGTTCTTTCAGATGGGAAAGGCGGCGGCGCTATCCTACGTGCTCTTTGCGGTGGTGTTCGGGGTTACGCTGATGCAGTTCAGAGTCCAGAAGCGATGGGTGTTCTATGGGTAAGGTGCCCGGGAAGGTTGTGCGGTACCTCCTGCTGAGCGCCATCGCGGCGCTCATGGTGGGACCGTTCCTCTGGATGGTCTCCACGTCCATGATGGACCGGCAGGATATTTTCCGCATTCCGCCGTTGTGGCTTCCGGAACAGATCGATCTGAGGAATTATCGTGCCATCATGGAAGTCCTCCCCCTGGGGAGATTGGTCCTGAACAGCTTCACGATTGCCATCTGCGCGACGATCGGACAACTCTGCAGCTGCACGCTGGCCGCGTATGCGTTTGCGCGGATGAAGTTCCGGGGAAAGGCCGTTCTCTACTTCGTGCTTCTCGCAACGATGATGATCCCCGCGCAGGTGACCATGATTCCGGTGTTTCTTATCATGAAGTCCCTGGGGTGGATCGACACGCTGTACGCGCTCATCGTTCCGGCATTCTTCGGGGGCGCCTTCGGGACGTTTCTCCTGCGGCAGTTCTTTTCCACGATCCCGGTCGATCTGGAGGATGCCGCGCGTATGGACGGATGCGGAAGGTTCAGGATTCTCTGGTCGATCGTGCTTCCGCTTTCCAGACCCGCTCTGGCAACCCTCGCCCTCTTCACGTTCATGACCTACTGGAACGATCTTCTGGGTCCGGTGATCTATCTTTCCAGCGTGGAAAAGGCCACGTTGACCATCGGCCTGGCGAACCTTCAATCGGGAGTGATGACGGCACGGTATGATCTGCTGATGGCGGGATCGGTCCTGAGCGTCCTGCCGATCCTTATCCTCCTCATCATCGGTCAGCGGTGGTTTGTGCAGGGGATTGCCATGACGGGACTCAAGGAATGAAGCCCGTAGATCGACGGCATGCGCAAACGACGTTCGTAGCGCGACGGCATGCGGCCTCAATGATCATGGGTGACGGGTGAGCGGCGCGGGGTTTCCAGCGCGGGCATGATTCAACAGGGCGGGAAATCAGGAGCCGTGCAGATGTGGGTGACCGTGCCGCACTATTCTGAAGGAAGGAAGGTCAGGACATCCCTGCGCCGGTTTTCCGGAGTGACGTGCAATTTCAGCACCTTGCCTCCGCGCACGCTGCATTCGATTGTTGTACGATGGGGACCATGCAGCCGGAAGTCCACGTCCCACTCGCGGGGCCAGGCCGGAAGGAGCAGGAGTCTTTTCCCGTCGTGCTGCAGGAGCATGTGCTGCAGCGCGATCATGGCCACCGAACCGTGATCCTGGTCCGGAGTCCAGTCGTAATTCGGTCCCCAGAATGCGGGGAACCGGCAGAGGCTGTCGGATTTCCCGAAGTTCTCCGCAACAAGCCGCCCTGCCTCGTCTGCGAGCCCGAGAGACGCCGCCTGAATGGCATGCTGCTGCCATCCGCCGTTCATCGTGTGGAGCCGGTACCGGTACGTGCGTCGTCCTTTCTCCAGGTCGGGTTTGCCGAGCCCGAAAAGCCGGAAGGGAAAGATCGCGTAGAGTTCCGGGTTCTCAATGTTGGCCAGCTCTGTGTATTCCGCTCCCGGCGCAAGCAACGTGTCCGCGCCGACAACCCGGATCGGGAGAGGGGGCAATGAAGCAAGCAGGCGATTCCATTGTGCACGCTGCGCCGGGGAGGTGAGTGTGTGCGGCAGGGCGAGCATGCGTTGGGCAACAGCGCGTATTCCGGCCACATCGGGCATGGGATTCACGGCGCGATGGTACGTCTCGAGGGCCTGGGCCGGTTCGAAACGAATCCTGCCGGTGGTGTCCCGCGGCCAGTGGAGATCGAAGAATGTCAGGACTTCAGACGCGAGCGGCAGAAGCGTATCACGTGCAAAGGTATTGCTCCCGGTGAAGTCGGCATAGTCCAGCATCATCAGGGAAAGCTCAAGCCCGGCCGTCCAGTAGTACCGTATGTACCGGTTGTCCGTCAGTCCTGGAGGCTTCCCGGCACGGTCACGCCCGTAGTTCCCATCGGTATATGTCCCCCAGAAGTTCATCACCTCCGGAAAGAATGCGCCGGCATGTCCGTAGTAGTGCTGCGTTGCGTGTCTGCGCAGGGGGAGGACGCCGGTGTACATGCTGAAGAGCGGGGTCATCAGATCGGCGTCTCCGGCCGCAAGCATCGGCCAGTATGCCAGCCGGGTATTCTGAAACCAGTACGGGCCGCCCCAGAGGCGGTAGTCGGCATCGAATCTCTTCGTCGTATCAGGCCGGTCATAGGTGTCTACGGTAAAGAGGGACCCGTTAAACTTGATTGGAAAAGCGCCCCGTCCCCCGCATGCATTCATGAACCGTTGCAGCATGTAGCCGCGGGTGACCGTTTCCGCGACGCGGTGGACTGCACTATCCGGAGAAGAAACAATGATGCTGCTCCGCTTCCAGAAGTTCTGCCACCACTTCCGGTGTGAGGCAAATCTCCGTGCGAGCGGCACAGAGCGGGTTTCTGCGATGCCGCGGCCGGTTTCGGAGAGCCACTGCTCCGGAGTCAGGTCTGTTGTGGTAAGGAGACGGATAAGAAGGTTCGACCGTCGTTGCGGTTGTTTGCTCTGGAGAATCGTATCGGCAATCGCTTTGAACCCGTCCCCCTCAATCATTCCGCCGAAAGTCCTGTGAAGAAGGGGATCGGCCTGAGCGGGCGTTCCACCATCGAGTTCCTGGAGTGAGAGGTTGCTTTTCCAGACCGACCGGTGATTCCGATGATACCAGACAAGCCGGTTGGGGCCGTGCGGCAGGATCGAGTCCGGTTCGACGAATATCGGGGGCGCGCCCTCGCCATGCAGACCGTAGGCGGACGCGGCCTCATCCGCGCTGGTGATCTCCCTGCGCTGCGTGCGCCAGAGTTCAAGCTTCAGGCGGACGGAGGTCGGGACCGCGCTCTCGATCTCCGTGACGATGGCCGGGTTACCGGCATCCACCCAGAGGAGGAGACGCGATGCGTTCTTCCCCCTTCCCGCGGAGATGCCTATAGTCCCTTCGCGCAGGTTCAACTCCTGTTTGAAGGAACCGGAGTCTGCGAAAGGGTTGGGGGAGAGCGTGATGCGGACCCGTCCCAGCTTCAGCAGACGTCCGTTTTCACACCATGCATCGGATTTGGCGATGTAGAACAGGATATCCCCGGATCTCTCCACCCACACATTCAGTCCGATGTCACCGTTGCCCAGGGGCATCGACCCGAGGGCATTCTCTCCGGGTGAATGCCAGGTGAGTGTCTGGTGCTTCGCGGAGAATGTGTCATTCCCGGATGCGCGCGCTGCGCGCTGGCAGAACGTCAACAGGGCGAACGTGACGAGCCACAGAGCGAGTATGCTCGCTTGTGCGAAGCCTGATTCTCTGGAGCGCCCATGCATGTTGCCTCGTTGCGCCGTGCCACTTCTCACGATCATTTGCCTGTCTTCCTCAATTTCACATCGATCGTTGTCCATCCCTTTTCGCCTGGAGTCACGGCGGGCAGTACACTCGTCTCGTAGCCGGGTTTCGAAACGATAACCGGATATGATCCCGGCCGAAGGAGCCGGTGCAGAATGCCCGTTTGCGGGTTGACTTGTGCGACGGTTGAGATCTTCGGTTTCGATGGAGGGAAACCAGACGACGGCTTCCAGCGGGGCACCGGTGGCGGCATCGGTCACCTGCACGGTCACGCCGGGTCCCTCCGCGCGGCGGAGCATATAGCGGATCCCCTTCAGGTTCGCACGCACAATCCCGTCGACTTCGTAGGGGGCAAAGATGCTCGCCCCCTTGCCGGTCTCCACCACGAAGTCGAACGTCCCCAGAGCCCCGTAGAGCCAGGGGTACGACTGGCCGACGAGGCCGGCGCCATACTCCGCTTTGTAGCTTGTATCGCCCTTCATTGTGGTGATGCTCCCTGCCAGGCCCCGGGCGATTTCTGTCAGGAGGGCGTCATCCGGCGCCTTCCGCCCGCTCCAGTCCCAGGGATAGTAAATCACCTCGCCCTGACTGTGGTAGGTGACGGAGAGAATGAAGCGCTGCTGTTGCGCGAGTTCGGCAATCGCGCGTGGTTCCGATTCAGAGAAGGGGAACGGTCCGCGGTACCGGCCGCTGCTTGGTTCCCCGCTTCCGCCGTGTGCCCAGTTGAAGTCGTAGTTTCTGTTGATGTCCACTCCATCCGGGTAGTTCAGCACGCCGTTTCCGTCCGTATCGCGCGTATTCTTTCTCCAGCGCGGATCTTCTCCGGATGTCACCACATCATGGCCATCCACATTCACCACCGGGACGATATAGATGCGGAACATGTCCACCCATCGCGTAATGTCCGGATCCTTGCCGTACTGTTCAACGAGCTCGTGGATTGCCGCCAGAGAGATTTCGGCGCCAAGCACCTCATTGCTGTGGTGACAGCCATCGATCAGGATTGCGGGACGGTTGTCGGGTTGTTTCACCTCGCGGGAGATTCGTGCCGCATAGATCGGCTGACGGCTCCGGGTCGTCGTGCCAATCCGGGAAAGCCGGAGAAGGGAGGGAAAGGTTTTCTGCAAATCTTCAATCTCGCGGATGATTTCCGCGTATGTATGGTACGGCTTTTCCAGCCGGAGGCTCGGACCATACATGGCGCGCCGTATCAGTGTGAGCTCACTGGTATCTTTCATGACGGTTACCGGCTCAAAGCCGCGTTCGCGCAGGAGGAGGTGCTCCGCGGGCGTGACGAGCACGAAGGCGGTATCACGCACCATGGAGACAATGCTGCGGTAGTCGTATTCGTCGAATTCGAGGAATTTCAGTTTCAGGAGCGCTTCGGGTTTCACATTGTCGATGCGGACCAGTTGCGTGCGGCGCACGGCAGGCTGGGCGGAGAGAAGTGATGCATGAATGATAATGGTAAAAAAGAGCACGAAATGCCGTCCGCGCATGGGGGTGTCCTGTTGGGTGGGTTCTGTTGCGAGCCGTTGGGTGGAACAAGATAGGGACCACCCGGGAGAGAGTCAAGAATCTCCCCGCCCATGCCCCCTTGACAGGGACTCCCCGTATTGGTACATTTTCGCACATCGTTTTCACACCCCCGGCCCGATGGGCCGGCCCATTCACAATAAGCGGAGACACTATGAAAAGACTCATTCCCCTCTTGCTCCTCGGGCTGGTTCTGGTTTCCTGCGCCCCGAAGCCCCCGGATGTGGCAGAGGTGCGCAAGGCCATCGAAGCGATGACGGCAAAATCGGAGCAGGATATGGTGGCCGGCACATGGGATACGACGTTGGCGAACTATACGGATGATGCCGTCTCCATGCCGGAATTCATGCCGATGGCCAAAGGCAAACAGGCCATCAAGGAGGAGTATACCCGGATGATGGGGTCGGGTATGAAATTCACGAAGGTTGACTTCACGACGATGGAGGTCAACGTCAGCGGCGAGTATGCATACGAGATCGGAACGTACACGATGACATTCGAAATGCCTCCGATGGGTCAGATGACTGATGCCGGGAAATATGTTACTGTGTACCAGCAAGCCAAAGACGGTTCCTGGAAGGTCAAAGTCGAAACCTGGAATTCTGACAAGGCTCCTCCTGCCCCCGGCGCGGGCGGATAGATGCGAGAGTGGTGCGGGGCGGCCGGTGGTCGCCCCGTCTTCTTTCCAGAGGTGATGCCGGACCGTGCCGGTCCGGCATCGCGGAAGTATCACGGAAGTCCTATCATGAAGAGACCTGCATTTCGACTGCTTGCCTTTACGCTGGCCACGGTCTTCGGCGTGGTTCCCTTGCGCAGAGCCCGGTGAAGGATGATGTCATTCCCGTTTCCGTGAAGGAATGGCGGGCGGAGGGCAAAGCCACCGACTACAACACACGGACTGTTTTCGAGTATCTGGACGGCGGGGCCGAAGTCTATCTGGCGTACGGAATGAAGAATGTCCGTGCGCTCAAGTATACTCACTTGGGCGAACCGTCGATCCACCTGAGCATATTCGAGATGGAAGAATCCGACGGGGCTTTCGGCGCCTTCACGTACGAACGCATCGATGCCGAAGCGGGCATCGGTCAGGGATCGGAATACGGGGCAGGCATGCTCAGGTTCTGGCAGGGACGGTATTTTGTCTTCATCCAGGCGGAACAGGAAACGCCTGCGTCCCGTGACGCAGTTCTCGCGCTGGGCAAGACCCTGGCCTCCCGTCTGGGAGCTCAAGGGAGACCTCCCGCCCTGCTCGCGGCTCTTCCACAGAAGGGGCTGCGCCCGCTCACGGTGCGCTATGTGATCTCACCTCTGCTTCTCAAGAATCTCGAACGCACGCTGGACAACAACCCTCTCGGGCTTCCGCAACGCACTGCCGCCGTAGTGGGCCGCTACGGGAAACCGGGAAATCCGGAGCGCATTCTCCTTGCACGGTTCTCCGACGAGCGCTCCGCCAGGGCGGGGGTAGAGGCCTACCTGAAGACCCAACCGGGGGGAGTCCACAGACCGGCGGAACCCTATGGAGGCCCTGCTGGCTGGAGTCTCGTCGCGGCTTCAGGCGTCCATGCAGTGCTTATCCTTGACGCTCCCGATGCATCCACCGTTCGAAGACAATTCGAAGAAATCAACTACACGCTGAAGGAGATCTCTCGATGACCGGGGACACTCACAAATTCTCCCGCAGGGAATTCCTCAAGGACTCTACACTTGCCGCCGCGGGCATGGCCTTCGGGTCCTCACTCGTTGGGATGGAAGCCAGGGGGGAGGTGAACCAGACTGCCGGGAAAGAAGCAGCACCATCCGCCGTCAAGACTCGCTCCAAGGTGGTTCTCATCCGCGACAAAAGTGTCGTTACCGCGGCCGGCGGTGTGGATGCAGCGGTGGCTGCACGGATGATCGATGAGGCGTTATGTGAACTGCTTGGCAGCAAGAAGCCCGAAGATGCCTGGAGGCAGCTCTTCGGACCCGATGATCTGGCGGGAATCAAGACGAACGTCTACTCCTACCTGCCCACTCCTACGGAACTCAACGAACAGCTCAAGAAGCGTCTCGCCGCGTGCGCACTGCCGGAAGCATCAGTGCCTGTCACGGATCGTGAGGCCCACACGCTTCTTGCCGACCGCACAGCCATCCTCAACGTGCGTCCGGTGAGGACACACCACTGGTCAGGTATTGGCGGGTGCATCAAGAACCACATCATGTTTGTGACAAATCCCGCAGACTATCATGGGGATTCCTGTGCCGATCTCGGCGCCATCTGGAATCTTCCCATTCTGAAGGGGAAAACCCGACTGAATGTCCTTCTCGCGTTAAACCCGCTCTTCTACGGCAGGGGCCCGCACAACTTTGACCCGCGCTACCAGTGGAACTACTGCGGGATCTTTGTTTCGCGGGATCCGGTGGCCGTGGATGCGCTCGGTGCCGAACTTCTCCGCCTGAAACGCATCGACCATTTTGGGGAGGACAAGGTGGTCACCCCCACAAAGCACATTCAGGTGGCGGAGACGAGACACGGCCTGGGTGTGTCCGACCTGACACGCATCGACCTGGTCCGCATGGGGTGGAAGGACGGGATCCTGTTGTCCTGAGGGAGCGCAACCATACGCTCTCGCCGGACAGTCTCTTCCGCAGGAGATGCGGCCTTCCCGACTTTTCGCCGGGATTCGGGCCAATGCGACATCGACCGATCCGACTGCAGTTGAACACCTTGCTCACCGAAAGCAGGACACCATGATCCCACACGATCATATCCGTCCGAGCGCACACCTGCTCAGCCCGTCGCTCCTCGGGCGCATTGTCGATGAAGCGTTCGAGGTTCTTGCCACGATCGGCGTTCTTGTGGAGAACGAGGTTGCGCGGAAACTCCTTCTCGAGAGCGGGGCGACGGTAACGCCGGCAGGGAGAATCCTGTTTCACGGACTCTTGTCGAACGATCGCTGGCACTCACGCCTCATGAGTTTGACCTGTGGGACGTTTCGGGAACGCATTCGTTTCGTATCGGTGGGGACAGGTTCACTTCGATCCCGGCTCCGCTGCCCTCCGCATTTTTGATTACCAGGCATACGCCGAACGGCCGGCGCTCACCCAGGACGTCGTCAACTTTTCCCGTCTCACCCAGAGACTCGAACATTTCCACTTCCAGAGCACCGGACTGACAAGCAGCGATGTCCCGGCGGAAGTGGCGGACTGCCACCGCATGTTCATCGCATTCCAGCATTGTTCCAAACCCATCATCACCGGGACGTTTACCATCGCCGGTTTCAGACCGATGCTGGAGATGCTGATCGTGCTCCGTCAGGGGGCAAAAGAGCTCAAGGCCCGGCCCCTGGCGATATTCGACGCCTGTCCTTCGCCTCCGCTTAAATGGAGCACCCTCACCGCGCAGAGCGTCATCGACTGCGCCCGTGCCGGGATTCCCTCGGAGTTCGTTGCCATGCCTCTCACAGGCGCCACCGCTCCCGTGACCCTGACGGGTGCACTCGTCCAGCACGTTGCAGAAAATCTCTCCGGTCTGGTTATTGCCCAGTGCGCCGCCCCCGGCGCCCCGGTCGTGTTCGGGGGCTCGCCTGCAGCATTCGACCACCGGAAGGGGACTCCACCCATGGGGGCGATGGAGACGATGATGCTGGATATGGGCGCGAGCCAGATCGGGAAATCGCTCGGACTTCCCACGCATGCGTACATCGGGCTGAGCGACGCAAAATGTGTTGATGCACAGGCCGGACTGGAAACCGGCATGGGTGCCGTGCTGGCCGCACTGGCGGGAATCAATGTGGTATCGGGCGGCGGTATGATGGACTATGAAAACTGCATCAGCCTCGAGAAATTGATCATCGATCATGAGATTGTCCGGATGGCCTACCGGTTGATCGATGGCATTACCCCGAGGGATGAACCGATGGCGCGGGAGTTGTTCGCCGATATTCTGAGGGGTGAAGAGTTCATGAGCCATCCCCACACCGTACAGTGGCTCCGGGCGGAACACTGGTATCCGCGCATTATCGACAGGGGCGGGGCTGACGAATGGATTGCAGCGGGGAAGCCCTCACTCGCCGATCGGGCCTCCCTTGAATGTCAGAAGTTGCTCGCCGGCCGGCCCGAGCCGATCCTGCCGCCGGAAATGCTGGCGGAATTTCGCACGATCATGATGCGGCACGGTGCTCCTTACGGGCTGAGGGCCGTGCCGTAGCCGGCGACGCAGCTGAGCCTCTGTGGAAGGGCCGGAGTAGCGTTCGGCTCGGCCCCCCGTTGCCGCGCTTCCAGTTCTCATGACCGCCGGTCACTTTGCCAGTACACCGGACCTCGTCGAGAAGCCGCGTGACCTCCTCGTCTGTCGTGTAGAGCGAGATCCCCACCCGCGTAACGCCTCCCCGATCCAGAAGTCCCATCACCTCCATGGGACGAATCGCGTAGAAGTGCCCATCCCATGTGCAGATTCCGCGTTCTGCAAGGTGCGTGCTGACCTCCGCAGCCTTCTTTCCATCCATCGTGAAGGAGACCGTGGGGGCACGGCGCGGCACATCAAACGACTGGCCCCATACGTTCACACGCGGGATCTCCTTCAACCCTTGATAGAGCTTCATCCCGAGCGCCCGCTCATGGCGGCCGAGATTCTGCATGCCGTCCATGATTCTGGACCGGAGGTCAGAGCCATGCCCGAGCGCAGCGATGTACCGGACGGCTTCTCTCACGCCGGCGATGGCAGCATGATTGAGCGTCCCCGTTTCAATCCGGTAGGGCGCCTGCTGGTCCTGCGTGCGAAGCCTGTCGGTATCGAGGCCGTCCAGGATTCCTTCCCGCGCATACAGGATCCCGACATGCGGACCGTAGAACTTGTACGCCGAACACAACAGCAGGTCCACATCCAGTCTCTGTGACGTCGATGGGAAAGTGCGGGGCATAGTGCACCGCATCAACAAGAAGCAGTGCCCCGAATCGCGCGGTGATTTCCCTTATCTGAGCGACGTCGTTCACCGTGCCGAATGCGTTGGAAGCAAATCCCATCGCGACGAGACGCGTTCGCTTGTTGATCTTCTCCCGGAAATCTTCATAATCCAGCGTCGCATCCGATCGGACCGCCGCTTCACGGATGATGATGCCCTGATCCCGCAGGGTCAGCCATGGACCGCGGTTTGCCTCATGGTCGAGTTCGGTAATGACGATCTCATCCCCCCGCTGAAGAGAGCGTCCGATGGCCCTGCTCAGAGCGAAGTTCAGTGTGGTCATGTTGGCGCCGAACGAGATGGTGCCGCCGCTCGCCGCGCCGAGAAATGCGGCAACGGTCTTTCGCGTATCTTCCAGCATACTGTCGGACTCAATGGTCGTGATGAACTTTCCGTGCGTGTTCGCGTTGCACGTGCTGTAGTAGCCGGAGATCGCATCGATGACCTGCTGCGGCATTTGTGTTCCGGCCGGTCCATCCAGGTATGCGAGGGGATAGCCGTTGTGGCTGCGTTTGAGCGAGGGGAAATCCGCGCGCCGTGCCCGCGATGCCTGAGGAAACGTGATCTTTCGAGTTCATGGACCGACAGCCCTCCCGGGAACGTTTGTTGTGAGCAGATTCTGGACAGCACTGAGGGAACTGAGAGAATCTATACAACCCGGAGGCATAAGTCAACAGAACAGGACATCCAGGAACGATCCAGGAACCAGCATCCAGGCACCAGAGCACAAACGAACGCATCCCGAAGCCGACACACTTCAAAGCGGCAGATCCCGAAACCGACACATCCCGAGACCGGCATTCAGCGACCATATCAAGCAGCCGGGAGGTGTCAGATCTGCAACCTGGTCCCCTATGGAGGAAGCTCTCCGGTGCAAGCATCACGCAGCAGGGAATTGCCGTGTATTCCCTAGAAGAGGTGTCGCAGGTCACAAAAGAAGAGCTCCGAGATGCGTATTTTGATGTCTACGATGTAGGATCATAGCGTCGCCCGATGAACAGAATGTCGACAATGGGGATGATATGGAAAATTGGTGCCGGGCCTTTGATCGTTCATTGAGAACCCGGCTCGATGATGCCTATCGCGACTACGTCGAAGCGATCAAAATCGGACACGAGAAGGCGGGATACCAGGATGACCTGGCCCCTTCTACCTCGACCACCGGCAACGTTACGTCGAAGCCCTCGAGTCGGTTGAATGCGCACTTGCAGAATCAGGTCCCGATGCCGCATACGAGGATCTTGTGCTCTATATGCTGAAGGCTGAGATTTGCGCCGCTCTCGGCAACTGGACTCAGACGCTTTCCGGTCTTGAGCATGTCACCGGCGTCGTGCGGCACTTTCTCCTGGACATGGACTGGCATGCTTCTGGACATACTTCACCGTCCGGAGGGGCCGACCTTTTCGGCGAGCAAATCCGTTCGCAATTACAGCAGTGCATTCAGGCGTCGGACAGGTTGACGCGAAACATAGGGCCGGGAACACTTCGCGACCGGGCCATGCGTCTCCTGACAGAACAGGGGAGGCTTCGCATGCTGACCTGAATCCCGGCGGAACGCGGGTTGTCCGTCTGAATTGCATCCTGCAGCCACGACTGGACTGCCCCCTGTCACCCCCTCCAGATTGCCCTTCTGAAGCCATCTCTGCTTGCACTTTCTGTCAGACCTCTCCATGCCCCCCTTGCAGGAACCGCCGGTTGTCCTTCTGCAAGACCCATCTCGCCGCCTGCCGGATAGCGGCAGGATGCGGGTAGTGCACGTGGAGTTGGCTCATCGGCGCGACGAAACCGGGAACCTGTTGTACGGGGCGGCGGTTTAGTATTCAGTCTCTGCCGGATCCGCATTCCGGCCACCACGAATGTCTCAACCCTGGAGCCTCCCATGAATCACCACAGACTGTTCGCAGGCGCCTTTCTGGCCGCCTGCTTTGCGATGGCCCTTACTGCCGTCGCGCAACCCCAACTTCCTTTGCCGCAATCAAGTCCGGCCGCGGGCGTCTCGCAGACAATTGGCATAACAGAGGTCAAGATTTCCTATCACCGGCCCGCCGTGAAAGCCCGTGCGGTATGGGGTGGGCTCGTGCCTTTAAGCGAAGTGTGGCGCGCCGGCGCAAACGAGAATACGACCATCATGTTCTCAAAAGCGGTGAAAGTGGGAGGAAAGGATGTCCCGGCGGGAACCTACGGCCTGCACATGATTCCGACCCCCACAACGTGGACCGTCATCCTGAACAAGAACGCCACATCCTGGGGGAGCTATTTCTACAAGGAATCGGAGGACCTGCTGAGGATCACGGTGACCCCCCAGCCGGGTGAGTACCGCGAATGGCTTCAGTTTGAATTTTCAGATCTCTCCGACTCGAGCGCGGTGCTCTCTCTCTGCTGGGAGAAGCTGAGGATCCCCATCTCCATCGCTGTCGACACGCGTTCTCAGGTTCTCGCATACGCCCGGGAGGAATTCCTCCGCGGGCCTGCCGGGTTCACGTGGCAGGGCTTCGACCAGGCCGCACAGTATGCCCTGCGGAACGGCGGGGATCTGAACGAGGCACTGGGATGGGCCAACAAGTCCACCGGCATTGCCGAGACTTTCACGAACCTGCGCACGAAAGCGTCGATTCTTGACGCCCTGGGAAAGAAGGAAGAAGCGGCACCTCTCTCTGCAAAGGCCATGAAGATGGCCGCCACGGAAGCGGAGATCAATGTGCTCGGATATGACCTGATGGGACGGAACAAGATGAAGGAAGCCATCGAGATGTTCGAAAAGAACGTCAAGGACTATCCGGAATCGTGGAATGTCTACGACAGCCTGGCCGAAGGTCTGGAGAAGACCGGAGACGTGAAGGGGGCGATTCAGAACTACGAAAAGGCCCTGAAGCGGGTGACCGACGAGACCAACAAGAAGCGGATCACCGCCACGCTAACGAAACTCCGCGGGAAATAGCCCGGATTGCGTCTGACAGGGCAAGAAGCACACGGCACGAAGCCCGCCTCCAGGCGGGCTTCGGTCGTCAGGAGGCCAACCGGTCAGGGGATACTATGCTTCAGACGGCGTTTCCGTTGAATGACCTGCAACAATTCGCCTGTCAACACGTCCTCTATGCATAGGGCATCCGGGTAAGCTGCCCGGAACAGCCTCCTGAAAGGGGGTGCCCCCGCATCCGGTCCCACCCGGCTCCCGCCGGGTGTGGCTGCTTTTCCGTTCATCTCATCATGATTCCCAGGCACCATGCAGCATCCTCCCTTCTCCGGAAATCGCGCGAGTACGCCCGCTCTTGCCGGAACCATCCTTTTCCTTGCAGTCACCCTCGTGTGGCCTGCCCTTGCCAGTGACAGCACATCCGTTCAAAAACCCCTCGTCCGGGCCGTACGAACCCGGGAGACAATAGCAGTCGACGGACAATTGACCGAAGGGATATGGCGTACGGCGCCGGCATGGACCCGTTCTTCCAGCGCGAACCCGTGGAAGGCGCCCCCGCGACAAAAGAAACCGAGGTCAGGGTTGTCTACGATGATGCCGCGCTGTACGTCGGCGCGATGATGCATGACAATGCGCCGGATTCTATTGTCGCCCGGCTTAATCGGAAGGACGTCGGCCCGAATTCCGATTATTTTGTAGTCTTTCTCGATCCGTACCATGACGGGCGATCCGGTTTCTATTTCGGGCTTGACGTTGCCGGAACCTACTACGACGGCGTGCTGCTGAACGATGACTGGGACGACAGCTCCTGGGACGGCGTATGGGAGGGGAGTGTGTCGAGGGATTCCGCGGGATGGTATGCCGAAATCCGCATCCCGTTCTCCCAACTCCGGTTTCAGACCACCGCCGATTGGGGTGTGAATTTCGCGCGGGACATTGCCCGGAACCATGAGACCGATTACCTGGCGTTCACGCCGAAAAACGGGAGCGGGTTCGTTTCCCGGTTCGGGGTTCTCTCCGGAATCGACGGCACCCATCCTCCCGGAAGGGTGGAGATCCTTCCGTATGTCACGACCCGGGCGGAGTACACGCTGCCCGCTCCCGGTGATCCCTTTGACGACGGCTCAACCTACAGCGCGGGCGCCGGGGCCGATTTCAAGGTCGGGATTGGAACAAATCTCACGCTGGACGCGACAATCAATCCGGATTTCGGACAGGTGGAGGTGGATCCGGCGGTGGTCAACCTCAGCGATGTTGAGACGTTCTACGAAGAGAAGCGCCCCTTCTTCCTGGAGGGCGCATCCATTTTTCACTTCGGGCAGGGAGGTGCGCGGGATTTCTGGAATTTCAACTTCCCCTCGGTGAACATTTTCTACAGCAGGCGTATCGGCCGGGCTCCTCAGGGAAGCGTTCCCGATGCCGAATTCGCCGATGTGCCTCTTGGAACAAAGATCCTCGGTGCCGCAAAACTCTCCGGCAAGCTCGGGGACAACTGGAGTATCGGAAGCATTCTGGGTATTACCGCGCGTGAGTACGCGGAACTGCAGTCCGGAGAGGAGCGCTCCCGCGCGGAGATTGAGCCGCTGGCCTATTACGGAGTGTTGCGGGGACACAAAGAGTTCTCCGGAGGGCGGCAGGGACTGGGATTCCTTTCGACTGTCACCGAACGGGTGTTTCAGGACGACCGTTTGCGCGATGAAGTGAACCGGAGCGGAGTGGTGCTGGGGATCGACGGGTGGACGTTCCTGGACGCGGACAGGGAATGGGTCATTACGGGTGCGGTGGCCGGTTCGCGCATAGCGGGGAATCAGGCAAGAATGGTGGCCGTGCAGACAAATTCGCAGCACTATTTCCAGCGGCCTGACGGAGTGTACTCCCGTGTTGACAGTTCCGCCACGCTTCTCTCCGGGTACGCCGCCCGTTTCTGGCTGTCCAAGCAGAAGGGGAGCTTCTTTGTGAATTCCGCTTTCGGCATCATTCATCCCAAATTCGAAATCAATGATCTTGGCTACTCCAGCCGGAGTGATGTCATCAATGCGCACATCGGGGCCGGGTACCAGTGGGTGGAGCCGACCTCACTGTATCGCCAGTTCATGATCCTCGGTGCGGGTTTTGCGAATCAGGACTTCGATGGAAACACCACATGGAAGGGTCTCTTCTTCCGGTGTCAGAGCGAACTTCCCAACTACTCCCAGCTGGGGTTCAACGCGGCATACAATCCCGAGACAGTCAATAATCGCCGGACCCGCGGCGGGCCGCTGACACTGAACAGCCCGGGATACCAGTTCGACCTGGAGCTCGAGACCGACTACAGGCGGGATATCACCGGAGAACTCAACGGTTCGACGTATCAGTCAGACTGGCAGAGAAGCTCTTCCGTCAATGTCTCCGTGGGATGGCGGCCCTCATCTTCCGTGAATCTCTCCTTCGGGCCCGGCGTCGAAATACTCAAAGAATACTCCCAGTGGATCGGCGCGTTTGACGACCCGCTGGCCGCCAACACGTTCGGCACGCGGTACGTGTTTGGAACGATGGATCAGACAACGGTCTCCGGAAACCTCCGCGTGAACTGGACATTCACGCCAACGCTCAGCCTTCAGGTGTTTCTGCAGCCACTGTTCTCGGCCGGGAAGTATGTCGACATCAAAGAGCTTGCCCTCCCCCGATCATATGATTTCAATCATTACGAAACCAACGGTGCTTCCATGACGCTTCAAGATGGGGAGTATATAGTCGATCCCGATGGTGGGGGACCGGCGGCCCCATTCAGCTTTACCAACCCCGACTTCAACTACGTTTCGCTCCGGGGAAACGCCGTCCTGCGATGGGAATTCTCCCCCGGCTCGAGTGTGTATTTTGTGTGGACCCAGACGCGAAGCGAGTCAGGTACGGAGGGAGACTTCCAGCTGGACCGCTCCTTCCGTCAGCTCATGGATGCCCACCCCGACAATATCTTCCTGATCAAGGTAAGCTACTGGTGGAATGTGTAGATCCGAAATTCCCTCCCTTGCGTTTTTCCCCGAACTGACCTATCTTGACCACGTTGTCGAAGAAGCTGTAGGCATGCGGGCCGGACTCTGCGCCGGTGCCGCATCCTCTTGCATATCCTCTACCGGAAGTACTGCGCGAGATGACTGTCTGATGTGATTCGTGGGACTCTCAGATCGTTCCTCGCTGACATTCACGAAACGGTCTGAAGAGGTCCCGATGGCTGCCATGGGTCTGCTGCTCCTGCTGGTTGTGGTCCTGCTCACCGTCTTCATTGCCCGCGTAGCGACACTCGGTTCGCTGGTTGGGAAACTCCGGGAGAGGCTGGACCGGCTCGAGCGGACACTCGCCGAATTGACCGATCGTACAAGAACGGCTCCCGGGAGACTCGATCTTCCGATACCTTCGGCTTCGATCGCTCCAGCAACCACGCCTTCAGCCGCCGGACCCGCTTCATCGCTCTCTTCGGCGGCACCTTCCGCTTCGAGCGCTCCAGCAACCACAAGTTCAGCTGTCGCACCCCCTCTCCCGGCATCCTCTGCAGCCATGCCTTCTCCGCTGCCGAAGCCGGCAGCTCCGCCATCCCGCACCCGGGAGGAATGGGAAGCTCGTCATCGGCGGAAAGCTTCTGAACCGGATAGGCGCGCTCGCCCTCCTGATCGGCATAGGGCTCTTCCTCAAATATGCATTTGACAACGATCTGATCAGCGAAACCGTGCGCGTCCTTATCGGCGTCGGCATAGGGTTTGCCTGCCTGTTCGGGGCGTACAGGACGGAGCGGAAAGGATTCAAGGTATTCGCGCAGGGTCTCGCGGGAGCCGGCATAGGCATTCTGTACCTTTCGGGATACGCCTCGTTCAACTATTACCACATTGTCTCACAGCCGGTGGCGTTCGTGCTGCTGGCGGCACTGACGATGATGTCGCTGGAGATCGGCACACGGTACGATTCCCTTGCCGTCTCCCTGTTCGGGTGGCTGGGCGGCATTCTGACGCCAGCGATGCTCGGCACAGGGGACTCAAACGAGCCCGGACTTTTTGGATTTCTTTCGTTCCTGAACCTGGGTGTCATTCTCGTACTTCTGCGCAAGAAGACCTGGATGGGCCTCGAAGTCCTCGCTTTGATCGGCACATACAGCTGGTATCTCCTCTGGTTCGCAGACCAGTACACTCCGGCCGATCTGCCTCTGACGGTGTTCTTCCTGGCGCTCTTTTGGGTGATCTTCCACGGTTATGATCTCCTCTGCGCGCTTCGTGGCAGTTCGTATCTCCCCGATCTTCGCCGTTTTGTGGCGGCTCTGCATGCGGTGATCATGTATGGCGCCCTGTACGCGCTTCTGGAAACAGGCCACTCGGCGTACACGGGTCTGGCCACGGTCGTGGCCGCGCTGCTGTACGGGGCTTCGGCGACGCTGGTCATGCTGCGTGCGCCGAAGGAAACGGGAGTGGTTGCACAGTATACGCTGGCTGCCGCTTCCTTTGTCGCCGCCGCTGTTGCGGTGGAGTTCGAACGCTTTACCATCATCCTCCTCTGGGCGGCCGAGGCATGCGGCCTCTACTGGTTGGGGGTGACGAAATCCCGCCGGTACCTTCGCATTGCCGGAGGAATCCTGTTCGGCCTCACGGGAATCACACTCCTTGCGCTTGGATGGTTCACTCAGGTTCACGCCGACGGAAGAGTTCCGCGTGTTTCTGAACATCCGAGCGGCCGCGTATCTCTGGTTTGCCGCCTCGCTTGCCATGGCGGCGGTAGCTGCAACGCGTGCACGGGAACCGCAGCAGCCGGTCGTGGCCGAGGTCTTTCATTACGGGTGGATAGCCGCGCTGTTCGTTCTCCTCACGGTGGAAACAAATGATCTCTTTCGATTCTGGAGCCTGGGCCCGGAAGGTTGGGAGCAAACCTATTCCGTTTTTGCGCGGCTGATGGTGATACCCGCGGTGTGGAGTGTCTACTCCCTGGGGCTCTCCGCGGTCGGCCGGTGGCAGACGATCCGGTCTCTCCTGTTTTCCGGAATATGGCTGGTTCTGGGGGCGGCCTGTCTCGCGGGCATCAGGGGGCTCTCCTTCGATCCGTTGAGCGTCTACACTCCCGTGTCGAACATCCGGATGGGGATGATCCTTGTCGCCGTGGCCGCCCTGGTCGCGCATATATACATCTCCAGGGGATATTCCTACCGGTCGGACTGGATCCCCGAGATGGCGGGGGTCATGCGCATCATGGCGGTTGCCCTTCTGCTTGTCCTCCTCACGAGTGAAGTGCGCGACTCTTTCGAGAAGCTCATACAGCAGATTGACGGCGGAGGAGTCGTGCAGGGGATTGGAGGGGATGCTCCGGCAAGGCGGGCGGAGATCACGCGTCTTGAAAACCTGGAACAGCTGTCGCTTTCCGCCTCATGGCTTTTCTTCTCGATCGTCCTGATGATCTGGGGGATCTGGAAACGGACCCGGAACCTGCGGATCATGTCGATCGTTCTTTTCGGGGTTGCGATCCTGAAGATCTTCATCTACGACCTTTCCTTCCTGGACACCCTCTACCGGATCGGATCGTTTGTCGGACTGGGTGTCATTCTGCTTTCCGTGTCCTATCTGTACCAGCGGTATAAAGCAGTCATTCTGGAAACGGAGGAGGGAAGCGGGACGTAACGCAGACGCAACGCATAGCGGTCCGCTGATCATCTATCGAGATGCCGTGTCGCGGCGGTACGCGTCAGCCGTCCGAAGGTCATCTCTGCGGCTCATCGCTGCGGATCTGCTGCGGCATGCCCGCCTTCTTGCTTCCCCCTTCGTATTTTTCTATCTTATATCTCCGTACCACAACTCCAAGAGCCGCATGCGACTGAGTACCGGATTTATTCCCACCGTGAAGGAAACCCCTGCTGAAGCGGTTATCCCGAGCCATCAACTGATGATCCGCGCCGGCATGATCCGCGCCCTGGCCGCAGGCATCTATACGTTTCTCCCGCTCGGATACCGCGTGATGCTGAAGGTCATGCAGGTGATACGTGAAGAGATGGATGCCATCGGCGGACAGGAGCTCCACCTGCCCGCCCTGAGTCCGATCGAGCTCTGGGAGGAGACCGGCCGCGTGAAGGCATTCGGCGACATCCTCTTCCATCTGAAAAACCGCCCCCTGGTGCTGGCGCCGACACACGAAGAGGTTATCTGCTGGCTCGCCAAGAACAACGTGTCCTCCTACAAAGACCTGCCGCAAATCTGGTATCAGATCCAGGAGAAATTCCGGAACGAACCGCGACCGCGATCGGGCGTGCTCCGCGGACGCCAGTTCCTGATGAAAGACAGCTACACGCTGGATGCCACGTGGGAGGCTCTTGACACGTCGTATGATCTCCACGCGAAGGCATACAGGAACATTTTTACGCGATGCGGCCTGAAGTTCTTCGTTGTCGGCGCATCCAGCGGCGCCATGGGAGGCACCGGTTCGCAGGAGTTCATGATGGAGTCGGATGCCGGCGAGGATGTCATCGCCCTCTCCGCAGACGGCGTGTATGCCGCAAACATGGAAGTGGCCACATCGGTCATGCCTCCGGCGCCGCACGACGGGACAGCCAGGACCCCTTGAAGAGATTCACACGCCGAATGTCAAGACGATCAACGATCTGGCGCTCTTCCTGAATGTCGACCACGGCCGTCTCGCCAAATCTGTGGTCTACTGGTCCGACGATACGCCGGTCCTCGTTCTGATGATGGGAACCGATGAGCTGAATGAAACGAAGCTGATGGGGGTGCTCGGGACCGAGGTGCGGCCTATTGAACCCGAAAACCTTCTGAGGCTGACCGGCGCCGACGGGGGTTCCATCGGGCCGGTCGGACTGCGTGAGCGGACTCCGGCCGCCGGGAAGTTCAGGATTATCGCGGACAGGCGTCTGGAAGGCGCCAACAATCTGATCAGCGGCGCGAACAGGAACGACTACCACATCAAGAACATCGACCTTCAACGGGACTGCAGCATCGACGGCTATTACGACCTGCGCATGGTGCAGGAGGGGGAGGAAAGCCCGGACGGACATGGTCCGATCCGGATTGTGCGCGGCGTTGAACTCGGGCATATATTCAAACTCGGAACAAAATACTCCGATGCCCTGAACGCCAAATTCCTGGATGAACACGGAAAGGAACAGCCGATCATCATGGGCAGCTACGGTATCGGCGTGGAGCGCATCGTTGCCTGCCACATCGAGCAGAACCATGACCGGGATGGAATCATATGGGACGTCGCGCTGGCTCCCTTCCAGTTCCATCTGATCGCCGTCGGGACAAAGAGCCAGACGGTGGTGGAAACAGCGGAAACCCTTTATTCGTCGCTGCAGCAGGAGGGCTGGGAAGTGCTCTTTGACGACCGGAAGGAGGTGAGTCCAGGGTTCAAATTCAAGGATGCGGACCTTCTCGGGATGCCCTATCAGGTGATCGTCGGCGAGAAAAACCTGGCGGCAGGGAAGATCGAGTTGAAAGAACGGAAGACGGGAACCAGGCGGCTCATACCCAGGGAAGAGCTGCTGGATGAATTGAAAAAGCTCCCCCGGAAGTGATGAGCACTGCCATGCCCGCCCATCCCCTGTATATTGATGGCACCTGGCGGGCGACCGCCTCCGTCCGGAGTGTCCGGAATCCCTATGATGGTCACATTGCCGGGGAAGTATGCCAGGCCGGTGCACCTGACGTGGAGGATGCCATCGCCGCCGCCACGAGAGCTTTTGCGGAAACGAAGAAACTCCCGAGTTTCCAGCGCGCGGAAATCCTGTCGGGCATTTCACGCCGGCTTTCGGAGCGAAAGGAAGACTTTGCCCGGATGATCACCGCTGAAACAGGCAAGCCGATCTCCCTCTCGCGGCAGTGAGGTCGACCGGAGCATATTCACCTTCTCCATCGCGGCCGAGGAGGCCCGGCGGATCGAAGGCACCGTGCTCCCGCTTGACCTCAACGCCCAGTCCGTCGGAAGATTCGGTCTGGTCAGGAGATTCCCTCTGGGGCCTGTGGGCGCCATTACGCCCTTCAATTTCCCTTTGAATCTTGTCTCCCACAAGGTCGCCCCGGCCATCGCCGTGGGAAACCCTCTGGTCCTCAAGCCCTCTTCCGCCGCTCCCCTGACAGCGCTCCTCCTGGCGGAAATAGTGAAGGAGTCTTCATTGCCCGGGGGTGCGTTCAATGTCATATGTTGCGCGGGAGCTGAAGCATCTCAACTTATTACAGACGAACGGATTAAGCTCATTACCTTCACAGGCAGCCCGGCCATAGGCTGGCCCATCAAGACACGGGCAGGGAAGAAACGGGTAGTGCTTGAGCTGGGTGGAAATGCAGGTGTGATCGTAGAGCCGGATGCAGACATGGAACTGGCTCTGGCAAAGATACTGACGGGAGGTTTTGCCAACGCGGGACAGTCCTGTATCTCCGTTCAAAGGGTCTACGTCCATGCAGGCATCTGGGAGACTTTTCTTCCGGCGCTCGTGAAGGGTGCGGCGGAGATCCCGGCGGGAGACCCGTGGAAGGAGTCTACCCTGGTGGGACCGATGATTACCGGGCAGGCAGCGGAGCAGGTCGAATCATGGATCGCCGATGCTGTGGCCGGCGGAGCACGCGTCCTTTGCGGCGGGAATCGAAAAGGGGCGATGTTCGAGCCGACGATCCTGACGGATGTCAATCCGGGCATGAGCGTGAACTGCAAAGAGATTTTTGCTCCGGTGATGATTGTGGAGAGATACGGGACGTTTGCAGATGCCCTGGGGCGGGTGAATGATTCGGCCTTCGGCCTCCAGGCAGGCGTGTTCACGCGGGACCTCCGGAATGCATTCAGGGCGTATGAAGAGCTGGAGGTAGGCGGGGTTGTCATCAACGACGTTCCCACGTACCGGATAGACCATATGCCCTACGGCGGGGTCAAGGATTCCGGTTTCGGCCGGGAAGGGATCCGCTATGCGATTGAGGAGATGACAGAACTCAAACTTCTTGCGGTCAACTCCCTTTAGAAAAAGACTTTGACCGGTCTCGCTTGTGTGAATTCGGGCCTGACGGAGAGTTTCTGTCAGAGCCGTTGGAAAAGTTGTTAAAAACTTCCCGTGCGACTCTCTTGACTTTGCCCCTCCGGGTGAATACAATGAGCTGGCAGGATGATGCCGCTGCGCTTCGACGCATGTGTTGCCGTCCCGACTCCTGAAGACACGATTCTCCCAATGCTTTCTTTTCAACAGAGCCACTGAAACATGTCGCAGTTCATTCACCTGCATAATCACTCGCATTACAGCCTTCTGGACGCGGCATGCCGCATCGACGATCTTGTGGCCGCGGCAGTGGCCGAGAAGATGCCGGCTCTTGCCCTGACGGACCATGGCGTGCTCTTCGGCGCCATTGAATTCTACAAGAAAGCCAACAAAGCCGGCATGAAACCGATTGTGGGGATGGAAGCGTACATCATCACCAAAGGCAAACGCACTGAACGGACCACGCAGCAAACCGAGAGCGGCGGAAAACGCGGAGCATACCACCACCTCGTGCTCCTCGCGAAGGATTTCACAGGCTACAAGAACCTCCTGAAGCTCTGTTCCATCGCGCACCTGGAAGGGTTCTACTACAAACCCCGGATCGATACCGAAGTGCTGCAGCAATACCGGGAGGGGTTGGTCGCGCTCTCCGCCTGCGCGGGAGGGGTCGTTTCAGCGCATCTGGCCAACGGCAACGATGCGGAGGCCTATGAAGCGGGGGAAATCTATAAAAACATCTTCGGGGACGACTTTCTACATCGAGATCCAGGATCACGGCCTGGAACGCGAAGCAATCATAAGGAGAAAGGCCCCGAAGCTCGCGAAGGACCTGGGTCTGAAGCTCGTGGCGACGAACGACATCCATTACATGAAACACGAGCATGCGATCGCCCACAATATTCTGCTGCTTATCCCCGATTCCACAGCGGGCGGTGCACAGGACTATACTCAACTCCGGTATCAGACGGATCAGGCCTACTTCAAATCCGCCAGGCAGATGCAGGAGCTGTTTAAGGATTATCCTGAGGCCATAGCCTCGACGATGGAGATTGCAGAGAAGTGCAATCTGAAGCTCGATCTGGGGAGAAACGTGATGCCGGATTTCCCGATTCCTGCGGATGCGGGCGTGGAGAATCTGGACGACTACTTTGAAAAACTCGCGCGGGAGGGTTTTGCGGTGCGTTATCCCGCTCCGACCGGTGCGAGTCTGGAGCGGCTGGAGCATGAGATTCGCGTCATCAAGAAGATGGGATATGCCGGCTACTTCCTCATCGTGCAGGATTTCATCCGGGCAGCCAGGCGGATGGGCGTGCCTGTCGGGCCGGGCAGGGGGAGCGCGGCAGGGAGCATCGTCTCGTACTCCCTCAGGATCACGAATGTCGATCCGCTGAAGTACGACCTCCTGTTCGAGCGGTTCCTGAACCCCGATCGGGTGAGCATGCCCGATATCGACGTCGACTTCGCCGACAACAAGCGCGAGCTGGTGATTCAATATGTGCGCGAGAAATACGGGCAGGACTCCGTCTCGCAGATCATCACGTTCGGGTCGCTGCTTTCGCGGGCAGGTCCTGAAGGATGTGGGCCGGGTCCTGGGCATATCCATCCCGACCATCGATTCCATCACCAAGCAGATTCCGGTGGAGCAGGGGAAAGTCCGGCCGTTGCGGGAGGCGCTGGACACGATCCCCGACCTGAAATGGGTAACGAAAGCCAGGACGAGAAGATCCGGACGCTGGTGGATGTCTCCCTGGTGCTCGAGGGGCTGAACCGGAATGCCGGCATGCACGCGGCCGGCGTCGTCATCGCACCGGGGCATATCAGCGATTTTGTTCCCCTGTACAAGACCCCCCAGACCGAGGTGATGACGCAGTACAACATGAAGGATCTGGAGACCGCCGGCCTTCTCAAGATGGACTTCCTCGGATTGCGCACGCTCTCGGTGATGGAAACCGCCGTCCGCCTGATCGGAGAAAACAAGGGGGTGGTCATCGATCTGGACACCCTGCCCGAAGATGACGCCGATACGTTCGCGCTCTTCTCGCGCGGTGATACCGTGGGCATCTTTCAGTTTGAAAGTATCGGGAATGCGCGACTGGCTGCGCAAGCTGAAGCCCACCTGCATCAGCGACCTCGTGGCCATGAACGCTCTGTACCGTCCGGGGCCGATGGAAATGATCGGCGACTTTATCGGTCGGAAGCACGGGACGCAGTCCATCGCCTATGTGCATCCCCATCTCGAGGAGATTCTCAAAGAGACCTACGGCGTCATCGTGTACCAGGAGCAGGTCATGAAGATTTGCAGCGAGATCGCGGGATTCTCGCTGGCAAAAGCGGATGTGATGCGGCGCGCCATGGGCAAGAAGGACAAGAACATGATGGCCGCGACGAAGAAGGAGTTCGTCGACGGGGCCGTCGGACGCGGGATCATCCGGAAACTCGCGGAGGAGATCTTCGACCTCATCGAGAAATTCGCCTCGTACGGGTTCAACAAATCGCACAGCGTCGCCTACTCGGTGATCGCCTACCAGACCGCGTATTTGAAGGCGCATTATCCCGCGGAATTCATGGCGGCGACCCTCTCCTCCGAAATCGGCAACACGGACAAGATTGTGCCGTTGATCGACGATTGCCGCCGGCTCGGCATTCAGGTCCTGCCGCCGGATGTCAACGAAAGCGGAAAAGAGTTCACCGTGGTGAATGGCGCCATCCGGTTCGGCCTCTGCGCCATCAAAAACGTCGGGGAGAGCGCGATTGAAACCGTGATAACGGCAAGGCAGGGAACCGGCCGTTTCCAGAACCTCTTCGATTTCTGCGGGCGCGTGGATCTGCGCCTCGTCAACCGGAAATGTCTCGAAGCGCTCGTCGAGGCGGGGGCATTTGACACCATGCCGGGCCACCGTGCGATGTATTTTGAGAATGCCGAACGGGCCGCGCAATTCGGCCAGGCCTCGCAATCCTCCCTGGCCAGCGGGCAGGAAAGCCTCTTCGATGGTCCGGCAACCCGCCAGACCGGGACCATGACCTTCCCCGCCCTGAGCCCCGTGGCTGCATGGACGGAATCCGAGCGGCTTGCACATGAAAAGAACGTGCTGGGGATGTATGTGTCCGGTCACCCGCTCCTCCGCTATGAACAGGAAGTCAGCGAATTCGCGAACGTGCGCCTCGGGGATCTCACCGGTTTCAAGACCAACAGCAGTGCGCGCGCATGCGGAATCGTTACGGCCGTGAAGAAGAAACAGGACAAGCGCGGCAACATGATGGCGTTTGTGGGACTGGAGGACTTCAGCGGAAAGGGAGAGTGTATCGTCTTTTCGGATCCGTTCACGAAGTTCCAGCACCTGCTCCAGCCGGACGCCATGATCCTGGTCATCGGCAAGGGAGAGCTCAACGGAGACCAGCTGCGCATTGTGGTCAACGAAGTCTTCCCGATGGAGAAGGTCCGGGAGAAATTCGCCCGGTCGGTGATTCTTTCCATCAACGTCGCGGAAGTGAAAGAGAACACGATTCCGGCGCTCCGGCAGCTGCTGGAGCAGCACCGGGGGAACTGCCCGTGCTATCTCAACGTTCAGGGAGTGCCGGCTCCCGCAATGTATGCCGCGCCCAGGCATTCGGTGGATCCCTCCGGCGAATTTCAAGACCAAGTGAAGCGGATGCTGGGAGCGAAGAACCTGCGGTTTGTCGGAGACCTGTCACAACGACCCGAACGATCATCCTGGAAGGAACAACGATGAAGCCAATCCAAGTCACCGATGCCACGTTTGAAGCCGAAGTCCTGAAATCGCCGCTGCCCGTGCTGGTGGATTTCTGGGCTGTCTGGTGCGGCCCCTGCAAGATGATCGCTCCGGTGGTGGACGAAATCGCCGCGGAGTACGACGGCAAGCTGAAGGTCGCAAAGATGGACGTGGACAACAATATGCGCGTGCCGATGGATCTCTCCATACGGAGCATCCCCACGCTGATGCTCTTCAAGGGCGGAAAAGTGGTCGAGCAGGTGATCGGCGCGGTGCCGAAAAAAGGATTGCTCGAAAAGATCCAACCGCATCTTGTCTGAACGCTTCCGGTGACTTCAAGGGGGGGGCCATGAAACGACCGCTGCTGCGCCTTCTGCTGGTTGCAGTTCTTGTCCTCGCAGTCTACCTGCTCGTCCGCCTGTCGGTTTCCAGCGGCACCGTTCCGCAGGAGCTCGGCGCGCTTTCACTGGAGCGCGCCGTGACGGGGGATGATGCGCGCGCCATCCTGGAGAGAATGCACGGCCGTGCCGTCACTCCATCCCGCAGCACGGTCGGCATCTACGGCGGCCCCGAAGGCGAAGCCACGCTGTACATCTCCCGGTATGCACATGCCGACTCCGCCGCGGCCGCTCTGGAGAAAATGGCGGAGGGGATTGAACGCCCCGGTACCCCCTTTGATCACCTCCGGCTTCTTCCGGCGACAGGACATCGCACATACATGTGCCTCGGCATGGGGCAGGCGCATTTCTTCTTCGCCTGCAGGGAACAGCTGGTCTGGCTCTCCGTCGATATTTCCCTGGCACAGGCGACGCTCGATGCGGTGGAACAGAACGTTTGCGGAAAGGGGGGGTGAACTGATGACGGCACCCACGCACGTGCTCCAGGGCCGACTGCCGGGCGGGATGAGTTATGCGGAATACGAACAGCTCCTGGTGGTGTACGCCGCCCGGCGCCCTGAAGACGCCGCCTCCCCTGAAGACCGGGAACATGTTCTTGTGGGTCCGCTCAATCTCCAGCGCTCGTCGCGCATACGACGCACCTATGCTCCCTCCGCAGATGTCCTCCATGCCGTGGAGCGGCTGAACGCCCGTCAGAGCTGGGTGGTGCTTTCCGAGCCCTGGTGCGGAGATTCGGCGCAGTGCGTTCCGTACATTGCAGGCATTGCCGCACTCTCCGAATCAATCGATGTGCGCATATTTCTGCGTGACGCCAACCCCGATCTGATGGATCTCTGGCTGACCGGCGGGAAGCGGAGCATCCCCAAGCTTGTCGCTTTCGGCGCCTCCGGAGAAGAGCTGTTCCGCTGGGGCCCGCGTCCGCGGGAAGCTCAGGAGTTGGTGGACCGGATGCTGGCGGAGGGGGTGGAGAAACGCTTGCGCCTGGAGCAGCTGCACCGCTGGTACGGCAAGAACCGGGGCAGGGCGATCGAGGAGGAGTTGCTGCAACTGCTTGCAGGGTGACATTGGGTATCGCCTCCCCGGGTCTCAGAGAAATCCCCGGACAAAGGCCCGGAATAACTTTCCAGCGGGAGTAGAGCGGCTCGCTGTAGCGCGGGTTTGCACGGTGGTCTGAAAGCCCGGTACGCCGGCGGGAGGGCGATGCGGACAGCTATCGTCCGGCGGCCGCCGGAGCGTCCGGTGCGGCCAGCGCATCCACCGCCGCGACATCAACCTTTCGGCTTTCCGCGAGCGTCTTCAGTATCCTTGCCCGCACATCGTCACGCAGTCCCTGCACGTCCTTGACCCCGTAGTTCTCGACCGCCACCGGCTCAAGAACGGTGATATGGATTCTCCGGGGAGGTCCGAATTTCCAGCTCCGTTTGGGAAGCGCATCATGTGACCCCTCGACCACCACGGGCAGCACCGGAACACGGGCACGAAGGGCCAGATGGAACGCTCCATCGGTGAACCTCCCCAGCCTTCCGTCGGGAGAGCGGGTCCCCTCGGGAAAAAACATGACGGGGCACCGGTTCTCCAGGACGCGGAGAGCGCGGATAAGAGTTTTCGCCCCGCTGCGTGCGTCGCCACGGTTTACCGAAATGTCCGACGAGAGATGCATCATCCAGCCGATGATGGGGATCCTGAACAGCTCCTCCTTGCCCACCCACTTCATCTCCCAGGGGAGATGAGAAATCAACGGGATATCCGCAAGGGACTGGTGATTGCTGACCACGACGAAGGGGAGCCGTTCGCGCGGAATAGGGAAGCCCGGAGACGGTGACACGCCAGGCGGGGTTCACGAGGGTCATGGCAACACCCAGGCGGCGGAACATCCGGCCGGTGCGGTAGTGCACAGGATCGCGGTCGAACAGGCGCATCAGCGCAAGCAGAGGAAGCCAGAGCAGAACAAGGACGGTGATGGCTCCCCAGGCCCAGAGGGAGCGGAGGATAGCTGACATGGGATATCCGGGTGTGTGGTGTATGCCTACAAGGTACAATGGTGCGGGACGGGAATCAAACCCTTTTTCTTGCAGGATTTGAAGCAAAAGCGTACCTTGTCCTGCACAAAGCCAGAGCAGAACTTTTTCCCCACTTTGCATTGTTTAAAACAGCAAGATAGCTCGTAAAAGAGCCCCCTGAAGAATAGCTTTGAGAGGAAGAGGAACCTATGAATACGATGCGAACCTTCATGTTGATGGCGGCACTCACCGCGCTCCTGGTCCTGGTGGGAAACATGATCGGCGGCCAGAGCGGCATGTTCATGGCATTCGCCATCGCGCTTGTGATGAACTTTGGAAGCTACTGGTTCAGCGACAAGATCGTTCTGAAGATGTACGGAGGGCAGCAATTGACACAGCAGGATGCTCCGGACCTCTTTCAGATCGTGCAGGAACTGACAGCCCGGGGCGGGCTGCCGATGCCCAAACTCTACATGATCCGCGGAGACCAGCCGAATGCCTTTGCCACGGGGAGGGATCCGGAGCATGCCGCGGTGGCGGTCACCGAGGGCATTGTGCGCATGCTCTCACGCGAAGAATTGCGCGGGGTCCTCGCTCATGAGCTGGCGCACATCAAGCACCGGGACATTCTCGTGGGCACCATTGCGGCAACCATGGCGGGAGCGATAAGCATGCTCGCACACATGGCCCAGTGGGCGATGATCTTCGGCGGAGGCCGGGGATCGGACGACCGCGAGGGAGGCAATCCCATTGCCGGACTGGTCATGATCATCGTTGCCCCTCTGGCCGCGATGCTGATCCAGATGGCGATCTCCCGCTCCCGGGAATTCCTCGCCGATGCCGGCGGGGCGGAGATGGCCGCCAATCCGCTTTCGCTTGCCAGTGCACTGCGGAAACTCGATTCCCGGGCAAAGCAGATTCCCATGGATGCCTCGCCGTCCACCGCGCACATGTTCATCGTGAATCCGCTGAGCGGGCGCGGGTTCACCCGCCTGTTCAGCACCCATCCGCCGATGGAAGAACGCATCGCGCGCCTGGAGGCGATGGTTCACGGCGGGGCAATGTGACCGGGCGTTAATCAACGGCATGCGGCGGCAGGGGAGCGGCGGAATCACGTTGAGCTCATCAAGACGGAATCGTATGAAGCATGAACCGGATCGCGCGGGGGGAGGCATGGCGCCGCCCCCCCGGCCTTCTTTCGTGGATCGCCCGCCGCACATCCGTCCGATCGAAGAATTCTTTGCGCTCCTGGAGTCTTCGCCGGAAGGGCTCTCCTCCTCATCGGCGGCCGAGCGGCTGCGCGCGGGACGCAATGAGCTTCCGGCTCCCCGGCGCGAACATCCGGTGTGGCTGCTCCTGAAGCAGTTCGGGAGCATCCTGGTTCTCATTTTTATCGCCGCCGCCATCGTCTCCGCCGTGATGGGGAAGCCCGTTGAGGCCTCGGCGATTCTGTTTATCGTTGTCCTCGCCGGGGTTATGGGTTTCTTCCAGGAATACCAGGCGGAACGTGCACTCGAGGCGCTCCAGCGTCTGGCGAGTCCGCAGAGTGCAGTACTGCGCGACGGTCTCCCGCGCGTCGTGCCCTCCGCAGAACTTGTTCCCGGGGATGTCGTGCTCCTTAAAGCCGGTGATGCCGTACCGGCGGATGCCCGTGTACTTGAGGAATCAAATCTGCGTGTCGATGAATCAGCCCTGACCGGCGAATCAGAGCCGGCGGAGAAGAAGAATACGCTTCTCGAAGACCCCACCCTGGCCGCCGGTGACCGGGTGAACATGGTTTTCAGCGGAACGATCGTCCAGCACGGCCGCGGCTCCGCCCTTGTGGTGCAGACGGGTGGATCCACAGAACTCGGCAGGATCGCTTCTCTGCTCAGCGGCGTAAAATCCGGGCCTACCCCGCTGCAGGATAATCTGGACAGGCTTGGGAAATACCTGGGGGCGTTCTCCCTCGTTCTTGCGGCAGCCCTGAGCCTGCTCGGCATCCTGCGGGGTTACGGGGTGCTGGAGATGTTCGTCTGGGGCGTCGCCGTTGCCGTGGCGGTGATTCCGGAGGCGTTGCCCGCCGTGGTGACTATCACGCTCGCCCTCGGTGTGCGCAGAATGGCCCAGCGCCGCGCGTTGATCAGGAAGCTGCCTGCAGTGGAGACACTCGGCTCGACATCGGTGATCTGTTCCGACAAGACCGGCACGTTGACCCAGAACGAGATGACCGTCCGCAAGATGATCGTCGCCGGACGCATCATTGATGTTTCAGGCGCGGGCTACACGCCTGTGGGCTCGTTCACCGAGGCGGGCCGGACAATCCACCCACAGCAGGATCCCATGCTGCACCGGCTCCTTCTCGCCGGAACTCTCTGCAACGACGCCGTCCTCAACCGCGATCCCGTAAAGGGATGGGAGGTTCTGGGAGACCCCACTGAGGCCGCACTGTTTGTCGCCGCGGCAAAAGCCGGGGAAGACGCGCGTCTGGAGCGGCAGCACTATCCCCGCACGGCGGAGTTTCCGTTCACGTCCGAACGGAAGCGGATGACGACCGTGCATCACTCGGTAGACGGGTTCTTTGCATGCAGCAAGGGGGCACCGGAAGTGGTTCTCGCATCCTGCACTCACGAACTCACGCCTGAAGGAACACGGACGCTGGGGGTGATGGACCGGGAGGCCATTCTCGAGCGCGCGCACGCACTCGCCGCGGATGCGCTGAGGGTGCTGGCATGTGCCGTCCGGCCCGTCGGTTCGAGCGGACCCGACCCTGCAGAGGCGGAAAGCGAAATGGTCTTCGTCGGCCTTGTCGGGATACAGGATCCGCCCAGGCCGGAAGTGCTCCTGGCAATCCGCACCTGCTTTGACGCCGGTATCAGGCCCGTGATGATCACCGGAGATCATGTCTCGACCGCAACCGCGGTCGCAAGAGAACTGGGAATGCTCCGCCATGGCGGTGTGCTCACGGGACAGGAACTGACAAAGCTCAGCGATGCCGAGATGTTCGAGCGCGTGAAGACGGTCGATGTGTTCGCGCGGATATCCCCCGAGCACAAACTCCGCATCGTGCAGGCCTTTCTGCATAACGGACACGTGGTCGCAATGACGGGCGACGGCGTGAACGACGCCCCTGCGCTGAAGCAGGCGGATATCGGCGTGGCCATGGGGATCACGGGCACCGACGTCAGCAAGGAAGCGTCCGATATGATCCTCACCGACGATAATTTTGCCACCATCGTTGAAGCGGTGCGTGAGGGCCGCAGTATTTTCGAAAATATCCGGAAATACCTCGTCTACCTGTTCAGCGGCAACATGGGCGCGGTCCTCGCCCTGGTCATCGCCCTCTTTGCCGGCTACCCGTTGCCGCTCATGGCGGTCCAGGTGCTCTTCATCAATTTCATCATGGACGGCCTCGTCGCCATAGCACTCGGCGTCGAACCTGCGGAGCCGCATATCATGGAGAGGAAGCCGCGACCACGAAGGGAGGGGATCATGAACGGGGAAACCAACTGGTTCATCGGTGTGGTGGGAACGTGGATCGGTCTGAGCACATTTGCCGTCTTTGCACTGACTCTCGGAAGCGGCTCCGGAACCGCTCACGCGGTGGGTCTCTTCTTCGCCTCCTTGATCGCCGCACGGCTCGTGAACGCCTTCAATTGCAGGACGCTCCGGGATTCGGTGTTCGGCCGGGGACGGCAGGGAAACGCCGCGCTCCGGTGGAGCATAGGCCTGACCCTGCTCCTGACCGCCGCCGTGATCTACGTCCCGTTCCTGAACGCCCCGTTCGGCACGGTGCCGCTCGGAACGAATGATCTTCTCGTCGTGGCGGCTGTGGGTGTATCGGTCCTGGTGATGGGCGAGGCGTACAAGCGGATAGTCCGGCTTCGCACCGCGCCGGTCATGCATCACGTAAAGAGCATCCCGCACTCATGATCACGTTGCTTGCCCTACTCGGTGTCGGTGTACTCCTCTCCGGAATCATTCCTGTTCTGTACAAGCACAGACCCCGTGCGGCGGCAGCGCTCGCCGTTGCGCCCCCCGCCGCAGTTTTCCTTTTCGCGCTCTCTCTTGCAGATCGGATTGCCGGAGGCGGGATTCTTCGTTTGAACATCCCGCTGGCGCCGCGTCTCGGGATGAACCTTGCCTTTTCGCTTGACGGGCTCGGGCTCCTCTTTCTCGTGCTCATCAGCGGGATCGGCGCTCTCGTTGTCGTGTACGGGACAAAATACCTTGAGCATGATGGCGGACGCGGGCGGTTTTATGGGATGCTCCTTCTCTTCTTCTGTGCCATGGCCGGACTGGTGATCGCCGACAACCTCCTGCTCCTGTTTGTGTTCTGGGAGCTGACAAGCCTGAGCTCATACTTTCTCATAGGCTACCACAACGAACGGCCCTCCGCACGGGCGGCCGCGCTCCAGGCACTCCTTGTGACGGGGATCGGGGGGATGGCTCTCCTGGCGGGATTCCTCCTCCTGGGAATCGCCGGAGGCGCTTCGGAGATCTCCGCGTTGCAGGCTTCCGCAGAGTCGATCCGTGTACATCCCCTCTACCTCCCCGCGCTGCTGTTGATTCTTGCCGGCGCCTTCACGAAGTCCGCACAATTCCCGTTTCACTTCTGGCTTCCCGGAGCGATGGAAGCCCCCACGCCGGTGAGCGCATATCTCCACTCCGCGACGATGGTGAAGGCAGGGATCTATCTCCTGGCGAGGCTCCACCCGCTGCTGGGAGGGACAGGGGAGTGGCACTATATTGTGACGATCACGGGGGCGGTCACGATGTTCCTCGGATCCATGACAGCGTTCGCACAAACCGATCTCAAGCGCATTCTCGCCTACACTACGGTTGCTGCTTTGGGGATGCTCACGCTCTTGATCGGCATGAGCACAGACCTGGCCATGAAAGCGATGCTGGTCTTCCTGGTTGTGCATTCCCTCTACAAAGGTGCGCTCTTTCTCGTAGCGGGTGCCGTGGACCACGGGGCGGGAACACGCAATATCGAGAAGCTCGGGGGGCTGTTCCGGGCCATGCCCGTGACCATGGTTGCGGCATCCCTTGCCGCCCTCTCCATGGCCGGGCTCCCACCGCTGCTGGGCTTCATCAGCAAGGAGCTGCTCTACGAGGCACGGCTCTATTCCCCGCAGGCGGCTCCCCTGATCACCGGCGCGGGTATACTGGCCAATGTCGTCACGTTTGCCGTCGCGGGCATGATTATCCTCCGGACTTTTTTCGGACGCCGGCAGCCGACCGTCCCTGTCCACGAGGCGCCCGCGGCGATGCTTGCCGGCCCCGTCGTGCTGGGCACGGCCGGATTCTTCATCGGGCTCTTTCCCGAGGAGATGGCACGCCTCTTCATTGAGCCCGCGTTGCTCGTCACGTGGCCCGAACATGGGGAAGTCACACTGGCACTCTGGCACGGAATCAACCCTGTGCTCGGCCTGAGTGCGGCAACCGCACTTGCGGGAGCCGCTCTGCTCTTCTTCCACCGGACACTCCGCCGTTCGGTCTGGCGTGAAGGATCGCTTTCAGCGGTAAGCGGTGAACGGCTGTTTGCCGCGGGTATGGACGGGGTCAAACGAGCCGCGTCGTGGTGCAGCCGGACTCTCCAGAACGGATATCTGCGCATCTACGTTATCGTCCTGATTCTGACGGCAATGCTCGCGGTCGGTGCGGCACTCCTCCCTCATCTCGGAAAGATCTCCATCGGGTCCGCCGACGCACCCGCTCTTCATGAGGTGATCATCGCACTGATCATGCTCGCGGCGGCAGGAGTCACCATTCATGTGCGTTCGCGCTGGGCAGCCATTATCGCCCTGGGCATCATCGGGTACGGTGTTGCGATGATATTCGGCATGTACGGCGCCCCCGATCTTGCCATGACCCAGTTTGCCGTCGAGACCTTGACGGTGGTGATCTTCGCACTCGTGCTGCGGCGCCTGCCGAAATTCGGTGACCATTCGGGGCGTGTCGCGCGCGTGCGCGACGTGACAATCGCCGGAGCGGCCGGCCTCATGATGACGGGTATCGTCCTGGTGCTGACATCGACGGGCGCCCGCTCCGGACTCGCCGAGTATTTCGGCGCAAACAGTCTGCTCCTCGGCCGCGGCAGGAATGTCGTCAACGTCATTCTCGTGGACTTCCGCGCACTGGACACGCTGGGAGAGATTACCGTGCTCGGGGTGGCGGCCCTGGGCGTGTTCGCCCTCCTTTCACTCCGCCCCGGGAGGAGCGACAAACAATGAAGCCCGGGACTCCTCCACCCTCATCCCTGATCCTGCGGACCGCCACACGCGCCCTGCTCCCCCTGATGGTGCTTTTCTCCGTCTTTATGGTGCTGCGCGGCCACAATGAGCCGGGGGGGGGATTTATCGGCGGACTCGTTGTCTCCGCCGCCTTCTCCCTGTACGCTCTTGCCGCGGGTGTGCAAGCAGCACGGACGGCATTGCGCGTGGAACCACGGACGCTTATCGCCTTCGGGCTTTCCATCTCCCTGCTGAGCGGATGTGTCGGTGCGGTCCTGGGGTTCGGATATATGACGGGGGTGTGGTTGCCGTTTGCGCTTCCTCCCGTCGGCAAGATTGGCACACCTGTTCTCTTTGACGTCGGGGTGTACTTCACGGTCGTCGGTGTTGTCCTCTGGATGGTGTTCACGCTGGGGGAGGAATAGGATGACCCTGATCCTGGCTCTTCTTGTCGGCGCACTGTATGCGGGCGGCCTGTATATGATGATGCGCCGGAGCATCGTCAAGCTGATTCTCGGGCTTGCGATGCTCGCGCACGCCGCAAACCTGCTGATCTTCACCGTCGGAGGTCCCGTGCGCGGGATCGCCCCTATCATCGGCCCCGGCATGACCGGGCTCCCTCAGGGCACTGCCGATCCCGTTCCCCAGGCCCTGATTCTCACGGCGATCGTTATCGGGTTCGGCGTACAGGCGTTTGCCCTTGTGCTGGTGAAACGCTCCGCACAGGAATCCGGCACTGACGACCTGGATGCCATGAGATCCACGGAGACGGAATGACAGCGCTCGTGCTGGTACCCCTGCTGATCCCGCTCGCTACCGCGGTCGTGTGTCTGCTGTCGTGGAATGTTCCCGCTTTCCAGCGGGGGGTGGCGATTGCCGGTTCGGCATTGTTATGCATGTCCGGGGTGCTGCTTCTCGTGGCAGTCCTGGACGAAGGAATGCTGGTGGTCCAGGTGGGAAGCTGGCCGGCACCGTTTGGCATCACCCTTGCGGTGGATATTTTCAGCGCACTGCTTGTGGCCGTTACAGGAGTCGTGGGAATAGCGGTGACGGTATTTTCACTCGGCACGATCGACAACGCACGGGTGAAGCATGGGTTTCTCCCGCTCGTGAACATCCTTCTCTTCGGTGTGGTCGGTGCTTTCGTCACGGGTGACCTTTTCAATTTGTACGTCTGGTTTGAAGTGCTTCTGATATCCTCCTTTGTGTTGATGACGCTGGGTGGGGAACGGGGTCAGCTGGAAGGCGGAATCAAATACGTCACGCTGAACCTCCTGTCGTCCGCGCTCTTTCTCGCCGCGGCGGGAATACTGTATGGAATGACCGGTACGCTGAACATGGCCGATGCGGCCATGAAGATGCGCGCCCTGTCGGGCACGGGGTATCCAGGAATTGTGGCGATGCTCCTCTTTGTCGCCTTCGGCATCAAAGCAGCGCTCTTCCCGCTATTTTTCTGGCTTCCGGCGTCCTATCACACTCCTCCTGTGGCGGTCACCACGCTGTTTTCGGGACTCCTCACAAAGGTCGGCGTGTACGCCATTGTCCGTGTTTTTACGCTTGTGTTCGGGATGGAGAATGACGCCACCAGGATCCTGATGCTTGCCGCCGCCGGATGCACCATGGTGGTCGGCGTGCTGGGAGCCGTCGCGCAAAGCGAATTCCGGCGCCTATTATCCTTCCACATCGTAAGTCAGATCGGGTATTTGCTGATGGGGCTGGGGCTGGCGAGCACGCTCGGCCTGGCGGGGATGGTCTTTTTTATGGTTCATGTGATCCTTGCCAAATCCGCACTCTTCATGGTGAGCGGCATCGTCTACCGGCAGACGGGATCGTACGATCTCAAATCCCTCGGCGGGTATATGCGCTCTTCTCCTGTACTCGCCCTTCTGTTCCTTCTCCCCGCCCTGTCGCTCGCGGGCCTTCCGCCGCTCTCCGGTTTCTGGGCGAAACTTGCGCTCGTGAGGGCCGGCGTGGAGCAAGGCGCATATCTCATCGTCGCAGTGGCGCTCGGCGTCAGCATCCTTACGCTCTTTTCGATGACAAAGATCTGGGCAGAGGTTTTCTGGAAAACGCCGCCGGAGGAGGGGAGGGCGGACCCGGCGCGCTCTCTTCAGGGGAGCCGAATGCTGACTCTCCCGATGGCGGTTCTTGCCGCGGGCTCGGTGGTTTTCGGTTTCGGGGGCCCCTGGTTCCTCGAACTCTGTCTGCGGGCCGCGGAACAACTCGCGGATCCGATGCAGTACATTCATGCCGTTCTGGGAGTGTCTCCATAGTCATGCTTATCGTACATCTCTTTCTGGCGATTGTCTGGGTTGCCCTCACCGGGGAGCTCTCGTTCCTCAATGTCTCCTTCGGCCTCGTGCTCGCGTATGCCATCCTTTGGCTCACCGCTCCCGCTTTCGGGGCGGGAGGATACGGAATACGGGTGCTCCGGGCGTTGAGATTCGCCGGCTACTTCATCCGGGAAGTGATCGTTTCCAGCCTGCGGGTGGCATATGACGTGATCACTCCGAAAGACCACATGCGCCCGGGGATCATTGCGGTTCCCCTCGACGCAAAGACGGATGTGGAAATCCTTGCAGTCGCCAACTTCATCACCGTCACGCCCGGCAGTCTCAGTCTGGAATTGAGCGAAGACCGTCGCGTACTCTACGTTCACGAGATGTATGTCGACGATGTCGATGCCGTCCGCATCCGGATCAAGGAAGATCTTGAGCGCCGGTTGCTGGAGGTGATGCGATGAGTCTGCAGGAGGGAATTCTGTATCTGGTCCTGCCGCTGCTCGGCCTGGCCATGGCCCTGACCTTCGTCCGCCTGGTCCGGGGGCCAAGCCTCCCGGACCGCGTGGTTGCGATGGAACTGCTGACGACTATCGCCGTCGGCATGTTTGCGGCATATGCGGTGCTCTGGGGGGACAGCGTGGTGCTGGACATCGGGCTGATTGTGGCGCTCGTCTCATTTCTCGGGACGGTGGCCATAGCCTACGCAATGCAGCAGCGGAGGAACCCGTGACCGTTCTCGCTCTTATTCTGCTCGTCGGAGGCGCGGTGTTCATGGTGATTGCCGCGGTGGGTATTGTGCGGATGCCCGACCTGTACATGCGCATGTCCTCAACCACCAAGGCGTCCATCTTCGGACTCAGCATGATGTTGTTCGGCGTGGCGCTCACCTTTGGCACGTTCGCAGTGACGTCCAAGGTGGTCGCCATGGTGGCCTTCCTCATGCTGACATCGCCCGTTGCCGCACACATGATCGGAAGAGCCGCCTACTTTGACGGCGTGCCGTTCTGGAAGGGTATGGGGAAGGATGAGCTGAAAGAGCACCGGGAGGACAAGACGGCGAAAAAGACGGAGGGAAACACACACGGGGGGGGGGCGTGGCCGGGAGTTACCCGGCCTTGAACCACGCAATCGTTTCGCGCAGCCCTTCTTCGAGGGTGAACCCCGGAGCAAACCCGATCGCCCGTGCACGGGAGGTATCGGCCAGCGAGTGCTTCACATCGCCCGCGCGCACGGGGGCATACACGATGCGTGAGGTGCTCCCCGTGATGGAGATGATCATCCGGGCGAGTTCGTTCACCGTCATGCTCCGCCCGCAGGCGATATTGTAGGTCCCGGCGCCTGACGCCAGAGAGGCACGGACGTTGGCCGCGACAATGTCCTTCACGTACACGAAATCCCTCGTTTGCTCCCCATCGCCGTAGATCACCAGGTCTTCTCCCCGCAGGCACTTGTCGATGAAGATCGGCACCGCTGCGGCATACTGCGAGCGGGGATTCTGGCGCGGCCCGAACACATTAAAGTAGCGCAGACAGACGGCGCTCTGTCCGAACGATTCGGCGAACATGGCGGCGTAGTACTCATCGTCCAGTTTGGTGATGGCATACGGGCTGCGGGGTTCCGGAAACATGGTCTCGATTTTCGGAACGGTGGGGTTGTTTCCGTATACGGCGGCGGAGGAAGAGATCACCACGTTCTTCACCCTGTGGCGGCGGGCGGCCTCCAGGATACGGAGCGTCCCCTGCACATTGATGTCCACGGTCTCCTCCGGACGCTCCATCGACTCCGGTACGCTCACCAGTGCCGCAAGGTGGAATACGTAGTCCACACCGCGCATGATATCGTTCACGAGATCCGTGTCGGTGACGCTTCCCTGGATGAAACGGGCGCGGAAGGAAGCAATGTTGTTCTTGAAGCCGGACCTGAGGGTGTCCAGAACGATCACATCGTGGGTCGCCTGAAAATGTTCAACAATATGGCTGCCGATGAACCCGGCCCCGCCGGTGACGAGTATGGTCATAGTCGGATGCTCCGCTGGTAATGCAAAAATAACGGGAATTCCGCGCGGAGATGCAACGGGAGACGCTGCCGGACCACGGCGACGCAGCCCACTCCTCCAGAGGTTTTTGAGATTCACCCCGTCAATGTGTATATTATCGGAATCGTTGTACAGTTTTCCCACCTAAGGAATCATGCATATGAGTTCTTCGACCGCAGGCCTGCCCGTCGCGAAAGGGGAGCACGTGCTCGAGTTGCTTCCGGGAATGGCCAACCGTCACGGGCTGATCGCCGGCGCGACAGGAACCGGCAAAACCGTCACCCTGCAGGTTCTGGCCGAGCAGTTCAGCCGGGCAGGCGTTCCCGTGTTTATGGCGGACGTGAAGGGTGATCTTTCGGGGATCAGCCAGGCAGGAGTGGAAAAACCCAGAATTGCGGAGCGGATCAAGCTCCTCGGATTGGACGGATTCGCCTTCGCGGGCTCGCCCGTGGCGTTCTGGGATGTCTTCGGTGAACAGGGACACCCCATCCGCGCCACGGTCTCGGAGATGGGCCCGCTCTTGTTCTCGCGGCTGCTCAGTCTGAACGAGACTCAAGGGGGCGTCCTTTCGATGGTCTTCCGGATTGCGGACGACAACGGTCTGCTGCTGCTGGACATGAAGGATCTTCGCGCCATGCTGGAGTATGTCGGGAACAATGCGGCGACATTCAAGACACAGTATGGCAACGTTTCCGCCGCGAGCATCGGCGCCATCCAGCGCGGGCTGCTGAGCATTGAAGAACAGGGAGGCGACAAGTTCTTTGCGGAACCGGCGCTGGATCTGGACGATCTCATGCAGACCGAGGGGGAGCGGGGTGTCATCAACATTCTCGCCGCCGACAAGCTGCTTCAGGCTCCGAAGGTCTATGCGACGTTCCTCCTCTGGCTGCTCGCGGAGCTCTTTGAGCGGCTGCCCGAGGTCGGCGATCTCGAGAAGCCGAAGCTCGTCTTCTTCTTCGATGAAGCGCATCTGCTGTTCACCGATGCCCCCAAACCGCTGCTGGAAAAGATCGAGCAGGTCGTGCGTCTCGTCCGCTCCAAGGGCGTGGGTGTCTATTTCATCACGCAGAATCCTCTGGACATTCCGGATATGGTGCTCGGTCAGCTCGGCAACCGCGTGCAGCACGCGCTGCGCGCATTCACGCCGAGAGATCAGAAGGCGGTCAAGGCGGCCGCGGAAACCTTCAGAGGGAATCCGAAGATCAACGTGGAAACGGTCATCGGTGAGCTCGGGGTCGGGGAGGCGCTGGTCTCGTTCCTGGATGCAAAAGGAACGCCGGGCATCGTCGAACGGGCGTTCGTCTATCCGCCCCACGGACAGATCGGCCCGATCACTCCCGACCAGCGCCTGACGATCGTCAGGCGGTCCTCGTTCTACGGCCACTACGAAAAGGCCGTGGACCGGGAATCGGCATATGAAATCCTCAAGGCCCGCACGGAAGCATCCCGCGTGGAGACCTCCCGCGCGAGCATCCCCATTCCTTCCGACCAGGGGGAGCCCGCCCGTCCGCGGGGCCGGCAGCCCGACAACATTCTGGAGTCGATGGCGAAAAGCGCCATGCGCGCAGCGGGCACGCAGATCGGCAGGCAGATCATCCGCGGAGTGCTGGGATCGATACTGGGCGGAACACGAAAGCGCTAGTTCTTTTTACCGTTTGGGACCGGCCGCACGCACCTCCGGCGGACATCCCGCCTCGAACTTCTTGAAGTTCTCGATGAACCGCGAGGCCAGCTCCCGGTACTTCTGCATGTAGTACGTCCTTGTCCGGCCACGACTCGCGCGGGATTCAGGACGTGCTCGGGGACGCCCTCGCACTGCTGCGGCACCTGCGAATCCGAACACCGGATCGGTCGCGTACGGCACATTCAGCAGTTTGCCGTCCAGCGCCGCGTTCAGCAGCGTCGCGTGTATAGCGGATGCTGATCCGCTTCCCGATGCCGTACGGCCCGCCGATCCATCCGGTGTTCACCAGCCAGCAGTTCGCCTTGTGCTTCAGGATCTTCCGCTTCAGCAGATCGGCGTAGAACGAAGGATGGTGGACCATGAACGGCGCGCCGAAGCAGGTGCTGAATGTCATCTCCGGCTCCTTCCCCAGTCCGACCTCCGTCCCGGCGATCTTCGATGTGTACCCGGAAATGAACTGGTACAGCGCCTGGTCGGGGGTCAGCCGGGCGATCGGCGGCATCACGCCCGAGGCGTCGCAGGTGAGCAGGATGATGTTGCTTCGGATGTCCGCCCAGCTTTTCCGGCACGGCGTTGTCGATGAACTCCAGCGGATAGGATGCCCGCGTGTTCTCGGTGATCGATTCGTCGTCCAGATCGATCAGCCGCGTCACCGGATCGTAGACCACGTTTTCCAGAATCGTCCCGAACCTGTGCGTGGCACGCGTAGATCTGCGGCTCGGCGGTGGGGGAGAGCTGAATGACCTTCGCGTAGCATCCGCCTTCGAAATTGAACACCCCGTCGTCGCTCCAGCCGTGCTCGTCGTCCCCGATCAGCCGCCGCCGCGGATCGGCCGAGAGCGTGGTCTTTCCCGTGCCCGAGAGGCCGAAGAAGAGCGCGGTGTCTCCGTCTCTCCCGATGTTCGCGGAGCAGTGCATCGGCATCACGCCCTGCAGAGGGAAGGAGATAGTTCAGGATCGTGAAGACCGACTTCTTGATCTCCCCCGCATAGGCGGTATTGCCGATGATGCAGAGTTTCTGCGCGAAGTTCAGCACGATGAACGTGTTCGTGGCCGTGCCGTCGATCTGCGGGATGCCCTTGAAGGACGGGACGGCAATGACCGTGAATTCCGGGACATGGCGCCGGTAGCTCCTCGTTCGTCTCCGGCAGTGATGAACATGTTGCGCGCAAAGTGACTGTGCCAGGCCAGCTCGGTGATGATGCGGATCGGGCATGCGGTAGTTCGGATCGGCGCCGGCATAGCAGTCCTGCACGAAGACATCCCGTCCCTGCAGGAATCCCTGCAGGCGGTTGTAGAGGTCGTTGAACTTGTCCGGATTGAACGGCCGGTTGTACTCTCCCCACCAGATCTTGTCTTCGGTGGTTGCCTCCCGGACGACGAACTTGTCGTTTGCCGAGCGGGCGGTGTGCTTTCCGGTGTTCACAACGATGGGTCCCTTGCGCGTGATGCGCGCCTCGCGCCGGAACGTGATTTCTTCGTACAGGGCTTCCGTCGGGAGATTCCAGTACGCCATCCGGAGGTTGCGTCAGTCCGTGGTTGTCCAGGCCGTAATCGCTCTTCAGCGCCGGCGCTTCGCCCTGGGCCGGGGTCTTGATGTTCGAGGAGGTTGTTCATAGCCAGTCCCGTACCAGTTTTCGTTCGCCGATGTAGATCTCATTCGGGGACGTCCGGGTCGAGCGCCCACTTGATCCGCTCGATCCCCTGCTTGATGTCCTTGACCGTCGTCGCATAGCTCAGCCGGAGGTGCCCTTCCATCCCGAATTCCTTCCCGGGCACCGTCACGACGAGCGCCTTCTTCAGAAGGAACTTGCGAGAGCTCGACGGAGTTCGTTGTTGTACGCGCGGAAATCGGGCAGGCAGTAGTACGTGCCGTCGGGTTTGCGTGATGTGAATGCCGTTAAACGATTTGCAGCTCCTGCATCATCACGTTCCGGTTGTTCTCCAGCGTCAGCCGGAGCGTCTCCACGACGCTCTGGAGTCCCGTGAGCGCGCCTTCGGCCGCGGCCTGCAGGATGAAGGAAGTGCAGGATGTCGTCTGGGCCTGAACGTTGGTCATGACCTCGATGATCTGCTTCGGTGCGACCACCCAGCCGATGCGGAATCCGGTCATGCCGTACAGCTTCGAGATGCCGTTGATGGTGATGACTTTCGTGGACTCGGTGTCCTTCTTGGTGAAGCGGTAGGCGGAGATGCGGGCGTCTTGCCGTCGAAGACGAGCTTGTGGTAGATGTCGTCCATGATCAGGTAGATCCCTTTGCGTCTCGCAGAACTCCACGATCTGCTGCGATGAACTCCTGCGGGATACATGACGCCTGAGGGGTTGTTCGGGCTGTTGACGATGATGGCTTTGGTGTAGGAGCTGACGGCCTGCTCGATTTCCTTCATCCGCGGGATAGAAGCCGCCGTCCTCCGGGGTGACGATCACCGGCACGCCGTACACCATCTTGATCATCTCCGGATAGCTCACCCAGTACGGGGCGAGAACGATCACCTCGTCCTGCGGATTGAGGAGGGTGAAGAGGAGATTGTAGAGGGCCTGCTTTGCGCCGCCGGAGACCATGACGTTTTCCGGCGCCACCACGCCGTCGTAGTTCTCTTCGGTGTACCGGATGATGGCCTTCTTCAGCGAGGGGATGCCGTCGGTGGGCGTGTACTTGATGTCGCCGGTGTTGAGCTTTGCGGCGGAGCTGAGGATGGCGTTGATGGGCGCCTTGTTCTTCGGCTCCCCCGCGCCGAGGTGGATGACCGCCTCCCCCCGTTCCCGGAGCAGGCGGGCCTGCTCGTTGAGCGCGAGCGTCGGCGATTCAGCAATGGATCGTGCCAGTTGACTGATACTCATGGAAGACTTCGCCTCCTGATGCAGGTAGTTGTGGAGAAAAGGGAAGGAACGAGCGTGTCGGTCTGACGGGAGATTTGTACGAACCCCAGTGATTCAATTTATGGAATACGGTCAAGGAAATCAAGCCGGTATGATCCGGGACTCAGACCTGTGCACGGGGGATGGTCCGCCGAGGAAATCCGATGTGGATCCCTCCTGGCGGAGCGTGCATCAGGCGTGGCTGATATTGTACTTCTGACTGCTATTGTCCTTGCAGGAAGCCCGCCTATGCCGCGTTTCAGGTTTCTTGCGGCGTTCACCCTCGATGTGCAATGGCATATCAATTGTTCGGTTTTCTATGCCTGTTCTCGTTGTCTTCCACTACCTATGAATAACTGCCACGGAGGGAGTTGCTATGAAGCAATACCTGCTGTTTCTCACTCTAGCTCTTGTGTCACTCGCATTGATGCTGGGTCCTGCCGGTTGCTCGACGTCGGACGACCCGACAGGTTCCTCGGAACCCAGCAGCATCACCGCGAACGGGTCTCTCGCCCCCGTATCGCGCACGCAGGCGCAGGGAACGCTTTTCGTCGCCGACCAGACAGGAAATCCGGTGACCGGGCTGACTGCTTCACACGTCAGCGCGCGGATGAAATGGGGAGTTCCGAAGGTTGCCGTTCTCGATTCTCTCACTGGTGCCGTCATCCTGCAGACGCTGTCACAGTCCGGCAAGAACATCGCCGTGGCCATGACCATGGACTATAGCGGGAGCATGTTCGTCGGCGCGCTTGATGCGACAACCCAGAAATACCGGCGCATCCTTGACATGGAGGGCGCCGTCAAGAGTTTTGTCGATGCCATGGGAAGCGCCGACAGGGCGGAGATCATCAAATTCGGTTCTCTTTCGAGCATCAAAGTCGTTCAGCCATTCACCAGCGACAAGGCCTTGCTGCGCCGCGCGGCAGACTCACTTTCCTCTGACTACGGGTTCACCGCACTGTACAGCTCCGTCGTCCGCGGGGTCCTGGACGCGTCCGGCCAGTCCTCTTCGAATTTTGCGCGCGCCGTCATCGCCTTCACGGACGGGGGAGAGAATGATTCGAACATCCCCCGGGATTCGATCTTCCGCGCTTCGCGACAGGAATGCGATTCCGGTCTACACCATCGGTCTTCTGGATTCGATGTATCACAGCACTCCTCCGGGGGGAAATTCCAGTGCGGAACGTGATCTGGTACAGATCGCAGACTCGACGGGCGGGTTCTATTTCTACGCACCCAATGCCGCACAGCTTGGCCAGATCTACCAGCGCATCAGCGGCCAGCTGTCCAATGCCTACTCCATCACGATCAACTGGCCGGGTACCGGACTCCCGCCCGCCGGGACAAACGTCAGCGTGACGATCACCATCGTGTATGGCGGAATGACGTCCACGTTTACCCGGACGTACGTCATGCCGTAGCGTCATCTCCTTCCGGCGAAAGCCGGCCCGCGTTTGGCGCGGGCCGGCTTTTTTTGTATATTGGAGAATCTTTCACGGGGTATTTCCTTCCGGAGTCTCCATGGACAAGCGTTCCCTGCAGCAGTGCAATGCGATGATCCGGCGGCAGAAGATCGAGATGATCGATCTGAAGTGTATCGATCTGACAGGAGCCCTGCACCACATCTCTCTTCCCGTGCATGCCGGCCTCCTCGAACGCATGATCACCGAAGGCGTGGGTTTCGACGGATCCAGTTACGGGTTCACGCAAGGTCGAAAACAGCGACATGATCCTGATTCCCGACCTCACCACGGCGGTGGTGGATCCTTTCCGCACGACTCCGACGCTGAGTTTCTACGCGAACATCTTTCTGACGGACGCGGCACGGACGCCCTTCTCCCAGGATGGACGCGCCGTAGCGCGGAAGACGGAAGAGATGTTGCGCAAGGCGATCGGCGTGGACGCATCGCGCTGGGGTCCGGAGTTCGAGTTCTATATCTTTTCAAAGGTGCGCTTCGATACCCGCACCTCGACCTCCTTCTACGACGTGGAGCATGCGGAGGAGTTCTTCAAGAGCGCCTATCATGCCGCCAACCCGTTCGATGTGTATGACGACTTCCGCGACGAAGCGTGCGCGCTGTTGAAACGGTTCGGCATCAGTGTGAAGTATCATCACCACGAAACCGGCGAACGCGGACAGCAGGAGATTGAAACCCATTTCACCGACCTGCTCTCCACCGCGGACAACATCGTGACCGCAAAATATGCGCTGTTCAATTTCGCGCGTTCGCGTGACCTGTTCCTGACGTTCATGCCGAAACCCATGTACCAGCAGGCCGGCAACGGCATGCATCTCCACCTCTTTCTCCTGAAGAACGGCAGGAACGCCTTCTACAAGAAGGGGGAGTACGGGAACGTCAATGAGCTGGGGAGGTATTTCATCGGCGGGCTGCTCAAGCACGGACCCGCGCTTTCCGCATTCACGAACCCTTCAACGAATTCGTACAAACGCCTGGTTCCCGGCTTTGAGGCCCCCGTGGCGCTGACGTACGGTATGGGCAACCGCGCCTCGGCCATCCGCATTCCGAAGTACGTTTCCAATCCCGATGAAACCCGTTTCGAGTACCGGCCCCCGGATGCCACGGCGAATCCCTATCTCTGTCTCTCCGCGATGATGCTCGCGGGGATCGACGGGGTGCAGAAGAAGATCGATCCGGTGAAAGAAGGGTACGGCCCGTTCGACAAGAACATCCCGGATGATTCCCTGCGCGACCAGATCCATTTCCTGCCGCGCAATCTGGACGAGGCCCTGGACGCCCTCGCGGCCGATCAGGCGTTCCTGAAACGGGGCGGGATTTTCACACAGGAACTCATCGATCAGTGGGTCAAGCTCAAAGAAGGGGAGATCCGCTCCATCGGCACGATGCCGCACCCGTTCGAATACAAGATGTACTTCAACCTCTAAGAGATCAACGGAAGGAAGTTTGTGCGACGGACAACACTCTTCTGGATGCTCGCCTTTCTCATCACCGCGGGAAGCGCACTCTACCAGCGTCTCACCGGACCCACGTATCCGCTCACGGGCAGCGTCCGGCTCGATACGGTCTCGGTCGGCTATCGTCTCGACCGTTCGCACGGCGGCGACGGTGACCACGAGGTGTCCCTGGCCACCGGCACGCCGGACATCACCGGCACGCTCGAGTGGAAACGGCACAATACCGACGACCGCTGGAGCGGCGGCCCCGATGGCGTTTTCCGGCGGGACGCTGCGCGGCTCTCTCCCGCACCAGCCGCCTGCCGGGAAACTGGACTATCGCATCTCGCTGCAGCAGGGAAATGCGCAGGTGATGGTTCCGGAAACGGGCGGGGTCGTGATCCGCTTCAAGGGGGACGTTCCGCTCTTCGTCCTGATCCCGCACGTGATCGCCATGTTCGGCGCCATGCTCCTCTCCACGCGGGTGGGACTGGAGATCTTCAACAGCCGGCCGCGGTACACCTCGCTCACGCGCTGGACGATCGGCTTTCTCGCCGTAGGGGGGATGATTCTCGGCCCCATCGTCCAGAAATATGCGTTCGATGCGTACTGGACCGGCTGGCCTTTTGGCTATGACCTCACCGATAACAAAACCCTGATTGCACTTGTTGCATGGATTGTGGCTGCCCTCGCAATTCCCAGGGTCGGGAATCCCCGCCCCTGGGTGCTGGGTGCGGCCCTGGTGGTGCTCATCGTGTTCCTGATTCCCCACAGCGTGCTCGGATCAGAGCTGGATTACCGGGCACTGGACATGCAGCAGAACCCCGCGGGCGGCCCGGGTCCTTCCGGCACGGGTGTACCGGAAAGCGGAATCCGCGGCGGGGGAATCTGACCTTTCACTTCTTCAGGAGAGGATGACCGATGGATGCTGTGGCACGCGAAACTCTTGCCCGCCTGCTCAATCGATGCAGGATCGGCGCGCTCGGGACGCTGCGGGATGGCGGGCCGTTTGTGAGCATGACACCTGTTGCTCTTGCGGAAGATTCCTCCATGTTTTTTGTCAACGTCAGCCGGCTTGCCCATCACACGCAGGACATGCTCAAGGATGCACGGGTGAGTCTGATGCTGATGGAGGGGGATTCCGGAGAGGGCGACCCGCAAACACTTGCACGGCTCACCATCTGCGGCGAGGCGGAGGAAATAGTGAAGGACTCGCCGGCCTACAATCAGGCGCGGGCCGCGTATCTCGCAAAATTCCCCGGGGCGGAAATCACGTTCCAGCTGGGGGACTTCGGACTCTGGAAGATCGTGCCGGAGGTCGGCCGCTATGTGGCGGGGCTCGGCCGCACCTATAACATCACGGTCGAGGATCTGCGCCGGGCGGCGGGATTGCCCGGGTGAACACCTCTCAACGACGGGAGCGCGGGATCTCCCGTTATACCACCATACGCTCTTCCACCACCCCGGTCTGTTCCTCACTCACCGATTTCATGTATGCGTTCGGATCGTGGATCATCGCACCGCGGGGAAGCCACTGCCAGAGCGGCCCGAGATCCTTCCTCACCTGATCCGCGTAATACCCCGGAATGACCACCGTCTCCCGTTCAAAGAAACGACGGAACTGCGGGTCATCATCGAGGAGCCGGCGAATCCTGCCATAGTGATGGATGCGCCCATTCCCCTCCGAAGACACCGCCCTGATGACGTTCAGCCATCGCGGGATGAAGCCGCGGGTGGCATGAAGACGGCGGCCGATCGCGCGCGGCGAAAAGGTGTAGCGGGTCAGGTCGATCACGCGGTCGTAGAACTCCGGCCAGGAGTAGTTGTATCGGCTTCAGGTTCATCGCCCGGTTGTTATCCAGGAAATGGAACGGGAAGGGCAACACGCGTCCGGCGCGCTGGTAGTCCAGATTGACGGGAGCGGCCTGTCCGAACGCGGAGAGAAGCGAATATCCCGGAAAAGCGGCAGGTGTCAGATCCACGAATCGTTTGGTCAGCTCGAACGGTTCCGACCCATGGTCACAATCAAGTCCCAGGACAAAGTTCGTCTGCACGTAAGGAATGTAGCGCAGGATCATGTTGACATGCTCCGAGACGCGCCGCACTTTTTCCATTCCCCGGGCCGTCCCCGCCTTCGCCTTTTCCCCCAGATCGTACCAGGATTCAATTCCCGGGAGAAGAACCTTGAAACCGTTGTGCTTCAACCGCCGCACGTGCGGCTCCGAGAGAAGTGAGAGGCTGCTCTCGGCGATGAAGTCGATGCTGTCCGGAGGGATGGCTTCTTCGATAGAACCCAGGAAGTCATCGAAACGAACACCGAAATTCGGATCCTGCCAGCCGACCAGCGGCCGCTTGAATTTCGTCAGCAGAAACCTCAGATCCTCTTTCATGACTCCTAAATCCAGAGGCTGATAGGGGATTGTCGAATCAATGCAGAAGGCGCACGTGTACGGACAACCCATGCTGCCGAGCATGGGCACCATCTTTATCCAGGGGGCCTTCCGGAGTGTCGGCTCGATGAAATCCCACCGCTCCCGCACTCCGGGAAGGTGCAGCGGCTGCCGTTCAGCGGCCACGCAGATTCCCAGCGGAGCGTGCCTCGAGCAATCATTCAGGATGTCCCGGATCACCGTCCTGTCCGTGAATCCCGCGACGTAGTCAAAGTATTTCTGCGCATCCTGCGGGTAACAGCGCGCATGGGGCCCGCCGAGCACGGTGACGACACCTTTTGAGCGGAACTGGTTGCTCAACGCGTACGCGAGCTGCGCGGCTTCGGTGAACGCCCCGATAAACACCAGATCGACATTCCCCGGAATCTCCTCGGCGAGATTTTCGAATCCGGTGTAACAGAGATACGTGACGTCATGACCGTCATCTTTGCACCACACGCCGATCACCTGGGGCATGATGGCGGCGAAGTTTGCATGCATGACCCGCGCCCACAATGCCCGTGTCGGGCTCTTGCTGACGAGATCGATGATCCCGATTCGTAACCGCCTCATATCCCGCTCCATAATCTGATTGTTATCGCCGTCCCGCACTTCTGCGCTTCGGCTTCCGTTTTTCGATCGCCTGCCTGACAATTCTGGAGAGCACCGACCCGGTCAGCTGATGGGCATACAGACTTTCCGGCTCTCCGGCCATGCGAAGTGTCCGCAGAAACTCTTCCATTGTTGCATTTTCAAGAATGAACCGTTCGACCCCCGCCCTGACAAGCTTCACGAGGTCAGTCCTTCTCCCTGCCGCCGCCGACTTGCCCGCGCCGCGTGAGGAGCCCGCGGGAGACCCGGTAACCGCTTGGGTGGCCTCCTGTTTTTCTCGCCGTACCTTCGGTTTCTTCTTTGCCGCCACGAAGAGCTCCCTCAATTGAAGAAATACTCGAAGAACATAGAAATAAACGGGCTCAGCAGGAATAGCTCCAACGGTTGAAAAGAGGACTAGTCCCTGCGGGTGACCCCGCCACGTTTCCTGGGTCGATTGATGGCGGGACGATGCGGTCGGGACACGGTAACGGAGGATCAGTGTGGACCTGACGGTCGAGTGATCGCGCCCTAACGCGGGCGGGCAGGAAAACAGACGAGGGGAGAGACGGGGGAACTCGAAAAAGGAAGGCCCTCAGGGGGAGCCGGCCTTCAGGTTCCTGTCTGCGTGTGCGTAGCTGGCGATTTCCAGACGGGTGTGCAGCGCCAGCTTCTCGAGGATGTTGTGGACGTGACTCTTTACCGTATCGGTGGCAAGGTTCAGGCGGAGGGCGATTTCCTTGTTGCTCAGACCGTCCGCGATAAGCTCAACGACCTCCCGCTCCCGGTTGGTCATCCTGACCGACCGGAAGGGATTCCCGCCTGATTTTCGCGTGGCCCGGTCCACGATCTGTGAAAAGAGCGATCCGGTCAACGGCGGCGGGAGCACCATCCCCCCTCTGGCCACCACCCGGATGGTACGGAGGAAGTCATCGAATGTGGCATCTTTGAGGATGAACCCGGAGACACCCGCCTCGACGTACTGTACGAGATCGGTCTGCACGGGCAGGAGGTCCATCCCGATCACCTTTGTCTGCGGCGAGTTCGCCTTTATCCATTCGACTGCCCGCTGCCATCGCTGGCCCGGCAGCCCCAGGTCGAGGACCACCGCATGGGGTTTCAATCTCATCGCTTTTGCCACCGCATCACCATTTCCCGATGATGCCGCAACCGTGATATCCGGCTGCTCATTGAGCATGGCGGTGAGACCCTCACGCAGAAGGCGGTTGTCTTCAATCACCAGAACGCGGATTTTGGTCGGCTTTGCGGACATTCTTCACAGAGCAGATGAGTCACCCCGGCAGCACGAGGTGTCCCGGCACCGTAATGGCAGGGACTTCCTGAAACTCGCAAGTTATTCAATATAAAAAACCCCCCTCAAACCTGCAAGTAGCATGATCGTGAAACGCCCTGGCGCTAGCGCACCACCCTCACGAATGCGCTGCGCACGGGCGGAGGCATCGGGGATTCCGCCCCCCGCACCGAACGCCAGACAATTTCGCTCAATTCCTCATCGGGGATGGCGTCCTGCCGGGAAAAATCCATCTCTTCGCTCCGCTGCTGCCCGTATGCATTGCCGGGATTACGCTCGAGAAGACTCACCCGGGACGGTCTGCACACGAACGGCGCACTGTCGGGTGCAGCGGCAAAAGAGGCGTACATCGGCGTTGCGGCGGCGTCAAACTGGGAAAGCGGCGGCAGGCCGAGGATCAGCTCCATCGTCCGCACCATGCTCGTGGTGGAGTAGAGCTCGCTGTCGACCGAACGGCGCTTCACATACGGACTGATCACCAGCGCCACGGTCCGGTGGGCATCGACGTGGTCGGGGCCGTTTTGCGCGTCGTCTTCGATCACGAAAATCGCCGACTCCTTCCAGAACCTGCTCCTGCTGATCCGTTCCACAACCATTCCCAGGGCCAGATCGTTCTGTGCGACATATGCGCGCGGAGTGAGACTGCCTTTTCTGGTCCCCTCGGTATGATCGTTCGGGAGCTTGATAATCTGAAAGCGGGGGAGTTCGCCGAAGCTTCGAAGGCATCAAACTCCTTCATCCAGTCGCGCGCACGGTCCACGTCGGAGTAGTTCATGTCCCAGCACCGGTAGAACGGGGCCACGTGCCCCTCCAGCGACGGGATGGTTGCACGGGCGGAATCGCCGGCCCGCGATGGGTTCTGCGCAAATTCACCGTAGCTCCGGAAGCTGATGCCATGCCGGCGGCAATTGTCCCAGAGATAGCCCGCGGAGGGATAGACAATGGGGAAGCCCCCCTCGTATTCGTACTCGCCGCCGCGTCCGCCATACGAGGTGGGCCATGTCTTTTCCGTGTAGTCCGTTGCGTAGGCGCCCATCGACCAGTTGTGCCCGTCGGCACTCACCTCCGCATCAGCATAGAAATTGTCCAGCAGGACGAACTCCCTTGCCAGCGCGTGGTGATTCGGCGTGACCTCTTCCGGAAAAAGACAGAGCGCCGCGTCACCGTTTCCTTCAGGCATGTCGCCGAACACCTGATCGTATGTCCGGTTCTCCTTGATGACGTAGAACACATGCTTGATCGGCGATGAGCCACCGGCGGCCGGTGGAACAGGGTTGAGAGGGTCCCGGCCCGGCGCATCAAGGCGCTGATCCGTGTACCGGCTGTTCCGGTACACGGCCGTGCTGTACACCGCGAGTCCGCTGTCGGCCGGCGCGGGGATGCGGGATACGGTTCCCGTAAACATGGCCCCGATGTACTCCTCCGTCGGCGAGCGCCGCGTGGGATCCGGCCCCAGAGGGTTCGCGCGGGACCCCGCGCCTTTTCCGTTTGCCACAAGAAGTTCACCCGTGGATCCCATGATGCGGAGGCTCGTGGGGTACCATCCCACGGGAATGAAGCCAAGCGACCGGGACCGGCCGGGACGGCTCACATCCATGACCGCGACGTAGTTGTTGTCGGCGTTGGCGACGTACAGGCGCGTACCGTCGGCGGTGAGCGCCAGCGCATTGGGTGTGCTGCCCGCAGGCGCCCGCGGACTGAGAGCACTGCAGAGCGTCTCGACGACTTTTCGCGCGTCACAGTCGATCACGGAGACGGTATTCTCATTGGCATTGGCCACAAACAACCGCCCGCCGTCCGGACTCTCGACCATGTCCGTCGGGTGATCTCCCACCGGGATCAACGCCTCCACGCTCATCGTGCGGCCGTTGACGAGCGCGACAGCGGAGCCGCCCCAGAGCGAAACGTAGAGATACGGAGACGTCCTGGAGACCAGCACGCTGTAGGGTATCGCCGGGAGAACGAGACTCCGGTGAGGGGCACGTTGCTTCAGGTCCGCACTGTACAGCGTGCGGTTCTCCTTCCCGACCGCATAGAGAAGGCCCGACGATTCGTCCAGATCGCAACCTGCCAGCCAGATCTTTTCCACCGGGTACAACGCACCGAACATGATGGAGTCCGTTTGCGCCGCCAGCCCGTCGGCGAAGGAGAAGATCCTCGCCATGTTGTCATTTCCTCCGGAAACCACGAAGCGGCGCCCCTGATCAAAAAACCGGATGCCGAGCCAGGCCTTTGCCACGGGAATCGTCTGGACCACCCTCCACTCGGGAAGCGAAATGACCGAGACGCTCTGTTTCCGGGTTCCGTTGTTGGTCACGATCAGCCACCGCCCGTCGGGGCTCACATCCATGTTCAATGGCAGTTCTCCCACATCGATGGAGGAACCGGCGGGCGAGAGGTACCAGCCGCTGGGCAGCCTGACGCGGCCGTCATCCAGGCGTCCGGGAAGCATGATGTCGCGATGGCCGGAGCAGGCGGAGAAGAGCAGAAGCGTGAGGAGAATGGTATGAAATGAAAACGTGCGCATGGAAGGTCTCATGAAGGGGATGGGGGGTGTGGCACAGGTTCAGGGTTGTATGGAGAAATCAAAAATCCGGTCGTCCCGCTCGATGCGGTCGACCACATCCATGCCGCTCACCGCCTTCCCGATGATCGTGTAGCGTCCGTCGAGATGCGGCTGCGGGGAATGGGTGAGAAAGAACTGGGATCCTTCGGTGTCCTTTCCCGCGCTGGCAACGCCGATCGTCCCTGTCCCGTAGCGGAGAGGGGAGAACTCCGACCGTAGCGTGAACCCGGGACCTCCCCATCCGTCCCCGCGCGGGCACCCGCCCTGGACGACAAAGTTCGGGACCACGCGGTGGAACGTAAGCCCGCGGAAATATCCGCGCTGCGAGGTCAGCTTGAGGAAGCTCATCACGGTGAACGGCGCAACGTTCTTGAACAGTTGAACCTGTATCTCCCCGCGCGCCGTCTCGAGAGTGAGGGCGACGGTATCCGGCAGGGATTGGAGATAGGCAAAGTCGAAATCGGTGTACAGGGGTTCGTTCTCTGATGGGAGGCGGGATGTGTAATCGGTGCCGGTGATTGTCGTGAGCGCGCGGGCGGCGGCGGACGCAACGGAACGGTCGCGTTGTTTCATCTGCTCCATCAGCGGAAGCACCGCGCGTGTCTCCCGGAGAGTCCCCAGAGCCGTGATGATTTCCTGGAGCGCTTCGATATCATCGGGAATACGCTGACGCTTCAATGCTTCCAGCAACCCCGAGCCGACGGCAGGATGGGAATACAGGGAATCGGCAAGCGTCGAAGCCGCGGTGCCGGTGACGGCGATATCCTCGGAGCGGAGGGCGAGGATCAGGGCCTCCCGAACCGCCGCAACAATCGTGGAATCATGCCGCAACCGTGTTGCCAGCGAGTGCAACCCCGCCAGAGCGCCACACACGGTAACGGGAGAGTTCGCCCGCGCGCCTTCCTGTAATACCGGAAGGGCATCGGGGGTTCCTGTCGCCCCCACCGCACGCAGAAGGTCGGCCTGGAGCATCGGCTGCGGCCACCGTGTGGGAAGGACGGCGGGGAGCGCCCCCGGGCCCAGGAGCGCGGCGAGCGTCTGGGCCGCCTCCGCCTGGACCTGCCAGGGGAAGTTGTTGCTCCTGTTTGCGGTGAGAATGCGGAGATGCTCGAAGACGTCACCGGCGACCCCCGCGGAATCGGAGGCGAGGATGTCTGACGTGCGCAGCGAGCCGATGGCCGTGAGGGCGACATGGAGATCCCGTGAGTAGAACGCCCTCCGGAATACGGGAAGGACCTGCGGTACCGTGCGCAGCGGATGCAGTGCGAGCGCTTTGAGCGCGTTCACCCGAACCCGCCAGTCGCGGTCGAACTCGGCCAGACGGCTGAGAGGGTCCTGCGTGATGCGGGGCTCGCGCACTTTGCCGAGAAGAGCCGCGAGATTCATGCGCACGAGAGGATCGGCGTGCAGCCGGAGCGGGACAAGGTGTTCAAGTTCTGCGCGGACATCGGGGTGATCGCCGATACGCTGCAGGGCATACACCGCTTCCCAGGGAGCCGTTTCTGCGGACTTCACGAAGCGCAGGACATAACGCACCGCAGCAGGGGAAACCGGGCCGCGGATCGCGTAGCGCGCAATGCACATAAGCATGCCCTGCGTGAATTGCTGCGGATACGCGTCACCCACCCGGACGAGGAGATCGTTCAAACCCTCGTCGGTGCCGAATTTCCCTATCTCTTCAATCAACCGGTCGGCTGCGAGCGTACCGGCAAGCCGCTTCCAGATCAGGTCATCGTCCAGCCGCCGGCGTCCCCCGGGTGACAGCCGTGTGCCCGTCTGTCCGATCGCGAATGCCGCCATCTCCTGCACGGCCGGCACGGGATCCCGCAATGCCTCGGTGATCAGCCCGAGTGCGCTGGTATCCTGAATACTGCCATACGCGAGAAAGGCGCGTTCCCGCACAACAGGGTCCGCGTCGCCGGTTGCCGCAATCAGCCGGCCGTCATGCACGGACCGCCGGTCCTGGATGCGCAGAATCGTCTCGATTTTGTCGCGCCGTATCCTCGCGCGTTCTTCTTCCGTGCGCTGGGCGTGCAGGGAAACGAGGGGGACAACGACGAAACAAAGCAAGAGGCCGGCTTTCATGGGCGGAGGTTCCGATAGGAAAATGGTTCATAAGAACGTAGCGAAAAACCGTTCCAACCTCAAGCGGGTCCGGGTTCCTGCTCCGTCCCTTCTTCCAGATCTTCCGGTCGCAGTTGTTCCTCGTTGTGCCGGGCAGGGCAGCTGACCCGCTTGTGAGTGTTGTTGAAATTGATTTCATTATGCCGAATCTGGAAGCACAGTGATTGTTCACATACCCCCTATATAATACTACGAGTACTGGTATGAGTATATTCAGAAAGAACGGAAGACTATTGATTACTGCATCAGTGATTATAGCCGGTTTTGCTTCCGCAAAAGAAATCCATGTTTCAAAAGCCGGCAACGACAAGAACGACGGCTCAGCCAACACACCACTGCTGACCATTCAGGCAGCAGCCAATCTGGCAATGCCCGGCGACGTCATTACGGTGAGCGAAGGGACCTACCGCGAAGCGATAACTCCACCGCGGGGAGGGGATTCGGAATCACGACCCATTGTTTACCAGGCTGCCAAAGGCGAAAAGGTGGCAATAAAGGGCTCGGAAGTAATTACAGGATGGAAGAAGATTGAAAATGACACCTGGCAGGTGAGAATACCAAACCAGTTCTTCGGAGAATTCAATCCGTACAGCGACCTCATTCGCGGCGACTGGTTTAATCCTAAGAACCGGAAACACCACACCGGCGCAGTGTACCTCAATGGCCACTGGCTGATGGAAGCCGCGGAAAAAGAACTCGTTTCAGGAACAGCAGACGAAAAGAACCCGCTTTGGTGGGCCGAAGTGGATTCGAATGAAACAACCATTTGGGCGCAGTTTAAAGGAAAAAACCCCAATACCGAAACGGTTGAAATTAATGTCAGGCAAACCGTTTTCTACCCCGACAGGCCTTTCATCAATTACATCACCATTCGTGGTTTCAGTCTCCAGCATGCGGCAACCAACTGGGCACCTCCAACGGCCGAACAGATGGGACTCATCGGAACCCACTGGAGCAGAGGATGGGTGATTGAAAACAACACGGTTCAATATTCAAAATGTGTGGGTATTTCGCTCGGAAAATATGGCGACCAATTCGACAATACCAGCGCCGAAGCGGCCGAAGGATATGTTGGAACCATCAACCGCGCCCTGGCTTTTGGATGGAATAGATCAACCATTGGAAGCCACATTGTGCGAAACAATACCATTGCCTTTTGCGAACAGGCCGGAATTGTGGGCAGCATGGGCTGCGCCTTCAGCACGGTCGAGGGGAATAGGATTCACGACATTCATGTCCGTAGAATCTTTACCGGATTCGAAATGGCCGGGATCAAGTTTCATGGCGCTGTCGACGTTATCATCAGAAACAACCGGATTAGCAATACATGCCTTGCCATCTGGCTCGACTGGATGGCGCAGGGGGTTCACGTTTCATGCAACCTTCTGCACGAAAACGACCTGGATATATTTCTTGAAATGAACCACGGGCCGACGTTGCTTTCCAACAACATCCTGCTTTCGAAAAGCAACCTGCTGATGGACACAAAAGGTGCGGCATTTGTACATAACCTTTTTACCGGAAAGTTCGATGTCATTGTCTATGATTCAAGGTTGACCCCGTACCTAAAACCCCATTCCACCTTTGTTGAAAAGCTGGCAGGAAACGAAGGGGGCGACATTCAGTTCATCAACAACCTTTTTGTCAACAATGCCAATGCAAGCGAGTATGGAAAGGCATTCCTGCCGGTCCTCTTTGATGGAAATGTCTACACCAAAGGCACTGTGCGGGCAATAGCCGGAAAAATGCAGCAGCGTTTTGGCGAATTCAACGATGCGGGCAAAAAGGAGTTCGCGAAACTGAAAGCGGTTGATGCCGAAGAACGAAATATGATTGAGAGCTCAGATTTCGATGCCGGGGCAAAGCTCATCAAGGAAAACATGAATGCTCTTCTCGAAATACACCTCGATAGCAACTGGCTCAGTCAGGCAAAGCGGGGTTTAACAACAACAGAAAGCCTTGGTAATGTGGTTGTTCCCGGGCTGCCATTCGAAAATCCCGACGGCACACATATCAAAATCGACAAAGATTATTCGGGGAAAAACCGGAATACGGCAAATCCCTCTCCCGGCCCTTTTGAAATTGAAAGAACAGGAATTGTAAGGATAAGAGTCTGGTAACCACAATACGTGTTATGGGACAAAGATTATTCTTTTAACTTCCCGGGCTCGGGCTGATCGTGAACGAGGAGCAGATGGTGAAGAAGAAACGTCTTCTTATCATGATTCTCTTTGTGCTTGCCTGCAGGCTGACAGCACAAGAAGAGCTTCAGATCAACTACTGCAAACCTTATGAGATTACCACATCAGAAGGGAAGAAGGCTGCAAAGGCATGGATAGAGACAAACGGTATTGATTACTCGGTATATCTCAATGATAAACAGATCCCTGCCTCCCGGCTGGATGGAGGAAAACTTGAGGTCTATCTGCCTCTCACAGGCGAAGAAGCTGAACTTAAGTTCTCTTCACCAGAGAATAGCATAGTGTCAAGGCAGATATTCAGGCCTCTTATTCCTGCCGACTGGGGTTATTTCGGGAAGGGTAGAATTCATATCATCTGCTCGTCTCACCAGGACATCGCATGGATGAATACCCCCGATTCCTGCAGGGAAGAACGGATACATGATATCGTACTACCCGCTCTGGATCAGATCGATAAGAATCCTGATTTCAGGTTTGAAATGGAGCAGACCCTGAATCTTATGGAAGTCCTTGAAGCGGTACCTTCTGAAAGACAGCGTATCATGGATGCCGGCAGGAAGGGCCAGTTCACCTGGGGTGCGACTTTCAACCAGCCCTATGAGGGTCTGGAATCGGGCGAACAGCTGGTTCGTCAGACCTATCTGGGCAGAAAATGGATCAAGGACAACCTTCCCGGTATGGATGCGCTTGCCGCCTATAATATCGATGTACCTGGAAGGACGCCACACATGCCGCAGATACTTGAGAAGTCCGGTATCAAGTATCTCGTGATCAGTCGTATGAAGGAGGGATTCTATAACTGGTACAGTCCCGATGGCTCCAAGGTTCTGACCTACAGTCCGGGAAACTACGGCTGGGCTTTGCTCATTTACCAGTACTTTGAGGGAGATGTGATTACGGCATTTCAGAAGCTTCACAAGGTTCTGAAAAACTGGGATGAATACTACAGATCCCGAAACCTGCCTCCGGATTACGGTGTGATTATTAGTACGGATGCCGGAGGTCCAAAGGATTATACCCCGATCATAAAGGAATGGAATGAAATAGCCTCTTCATCGGGAAATCGTATACCTGTTCTCAGGCACTCTACCGTTGAGGAGTTCCTTCACGAAATTGATGTTCCTGATGCCAGGTTTGATTCGATTTCCGGGGAACGGCCCAACCTCTGGCTGTATATTCACGGACCCGCCCATTATCAGGCGATAAAGGCAAAGAAGTCCGCTGCAGTGACATTACCTGCTGCAGAGATGTTCAGTTCAGTCAGCAGCATTGAATACTCGGATATGCACTCATACCCCTCAGCTGAACTTCATAAAGGCTGGTATGATGCCATCTATCCCGATCATGGATGGGGCGGGAAGAATGGAGAGATCACCGACAGCATTTTCAGAGCCTCACTGGAGAGGGGAAACAGGACAGGAAAGAGCATATTGGAGAAGGCACTCGCCAGGCTCCCGGCAAGGATTGGTATAAAAACGCCCGGTGCGATCATCGTGTTCAATGACTTATCATGGTCCAGGTCGGGGCCGGTTACCATCGACATGAGCGGAATGAAGGGTGAAGCATGGGTTGTTACTGACCAGCAGGGTAGGAGTGTACCATCATGTATTGAAAGGGATGGATCGGCACTGACATTCACGGCGGAGAGTGTTCCGTCCCTGGGATACAGAACCTGGTATGTGAAATCAGGCGGCGGAAAACGCACTGAACGGACTGTCACCAACGGTACCAACTTCTGTGAAAACCGGTTCTACAAGGTCAGATTGGGAAGGGGAGGAATAACGGAACTCCATGACAAGGAATTGAACACACATCTCCTGAATACCACCAAGTATGCCGGCGGTGATGTTCTGCATTTCGGGTATAACGGCAATGGAGCCGGGGAGTTTGTCAGGATCACGCCTGTGAACTATAAGGGCTATGAATCGCTCTCGATGAAACAGCAACAATGGAAGCTCAGATCAGCTACGGAGATTTCATCTGTGTATGAGGCATCCGCAGCCATGAGTGATTTCACTGTGATTCAGAGGGTCATCATTTATCATCATCAAAAGAGAATTGATGTTGAGTATGACATTCCCGACTGGCCCGGTGTGCATAACCGCCAGATACGGGCGGTATTCCCGCTGGCCATGAAGGAGGCTCAGGTGACATACGATGTGCCCATGGGTATAGTCAATGTGAATGAAGATGAGCTGAACATGTCGCCGCGTGGATGGAGCTGGGAGGGCACCTACAGACAGATGCCCCGCGAAATACATCCAAGGGAGATTGAGAATTTCATCTCTGCCAGCAGTACTGATTTCGGATTCACCCTCTCTACCGATCTTGCAGTCGCCGACTGGATTGATCCCGGAAGGGAATCCGTTGACTATCCGGTACTTCAGGGCATTATGCTCTCTTCCCACAAAAGCGTTCACGGTCTGGGGAACTGGTATCATCAGAAGGGGAGTCACAGCTTCCGGTTCAGATTCTCTTCGCATAAACCGGGATGGAGGCACGGCTATCAGTTTGGCGTTGAGGGTAATCATCCTCTGTTATCAGTTTTCAAAGAGAAGCAACAAAGAGGGAATCTGCCGGAAGCAGGAAGTTTCCTGAAAGTCTCCGACCCGCTGGTACGTATCACTGCATTCAAAAAGGATGAAAAGAGTAACAGTTTCATCATGAGAATTGTGAATCTGGACGGAGTGGAGAAGAACATCGAGCTGTCACTTTGGATTCCGGCGAAAAAGCTTATGAAGACCAATATCATTGAGGAAGATATCTCGGATACAGGTAAAAGCGGAAAAGAAATCAGGCTCGGCATTGGGAAAAACTCCATTGATACGTACAGGATACTATTGAATTGAACTAACGAATCGTCGACGCCAGCCAGACTGCAGCCAGGAGACAGAACCCACTGTGCTTCATGGTTGAACCCCCCACACACCCGGGATCACGGCGATAGACTCTCAGAAACCAGACGGCGGCAACGGGAAGGAAGGGACGACAAATATGAAGATGACGTTCGTATGTTCCTGCATGGTGGCGGCCGGCACCGCGTTTGCCATTGATTTCAACGCCCCGATCGAAAAAGTCGCCGGTGACTTCAAGTTCACCGAAGGCCCGGTCTGGTGTGCCGCGAACGGCGAACTCCTCTTCAGCGACATTCCCGCCAACCGCATCCTCCGCTTCAAAGACGGAAAGTGCGAAACATTCCGCTCTCCCAGCCTCAACTCGAACGGCCTGACGCTGGACAAGCAGGGCCGCCTGATTGTCTGCGAGCACGGTTCGCGCCGCGTCACCCGCACCGAGACCGGCGGCACGGTCACCGTCCTCGCCGAACGCTTCGAGGGCAAACGACTGAACAGCCCCAACGACGTGGTCGTCAGGAGCGACGGAGCCGTCTACTTCACTGATCCGCCCTACGGCGTGAAACGCGAAGAGCGGGAGCTGGATTTTCAGGGCGTGTATCGAATCTCGGCCGACGGCCAGACGCTGGTCTTGCTTGGCAAGGATTTCGCAAAGCCCAATGGGTTGGCGTTCACGCCCGATGAGAAGACTCTGTACATCAACGACACAGAGCGGGGCCACATCCGGGCTTTCGATGTCGGCGCCGACGGCATGCTCACGAAAGGCCGCATCTTTGCCGAGACCCCCGGTGCCGATGGGATGAAGGTGGACACCGCAGGGAACGTCTACTGCACCTCCCGGGGGGGCGTGATGGTTTTCGATCGTACCGGCAAGCATCTCGGCACGTTTGTCACACCCGAACAACCTGCCAACTGCGGCTTCGGTGACGCCGACTGGAAAACGCTCTACATGACCTGCCGCACCGGCCTTTACCGCGTTCGTCTTACCATCCCCGGCGTAGGGGTGCCGTAGGCGGCAAAGGCGACAAGAAGTTCGTGTTTCCGGGTGTTACTTGATGCCTGCGCTTTTTTGCTTTGTCGATGGAATACCTCCCCCTGCGTGTTCGAGATGCCTTCCGAGTGTTTGATAATCATAGGGTTTTTGGGTATATTGTAAGATTCCAGTAAAAGGAGATCTCTGTGTCCACTTACGCCAAGCGCACCCACACCTGCGGGGAACTGCGCGAATCTGCCATCGGCACACGCGTAACGCTGAACGGATGGGTTGACGTCCGGCGCGACCTCGGCGGGGTGATTTTTATCGATATGCGCGACCGCTACGGCAAAACACAGGTGGTGTTCAATCCGCAGCAAAACGCAGCGGTCCATCAGCTGGCAAAGGAACTCCGGAGTGAATTCGTGATCACCGTCAGCGGCACAGTGGAGCGGCGCCCCGAAGGGACGCGGAACGGGGAGCTCGCCACGGGCATGATAGACGTTCTGGCCGACGATCTCGCCATCCTCAACCGGGCGGATACCCCTCCGTTCCCGATCGACGATACGGTTGACGCCAGCGAAGAGGTGCGGCTGAAATACCGGTACCTGGATCTTCGCCGGCCCCAGCTGCAGCGGAATATGATGTTCCGCTCGCAACTCTCCCAGCTCGTGCACCGCTATTTCGAGGAACAGCAGTTCGTGGAGATCGAGACGCCGTGCCTCATGAAGAGCACGCCCGAAGGGGCACGCGACTACCTTGTCCCGAGCCGGGTTCACCGCGGCAAATTCTACGCGCTTCCGCAATCGCCCCAGACATACAAACAGATCCTGATGGTTTCGGGATTTGACCGGTACGTCCAGCTCGTCAAGTGTTTCCGTGATGAGGATCTCCGCGCCGACCGGCAACCGGAGTTCACACAGATCGACGTGGAAATGTCGTTTGTGGATGAGGTGGACGTGCAGACCGTCGCCGAGAACCTGGTGCGGCGCATCTTCAAAGAATTGAAGGGTATCGATATTCCGCTCCCGCTTCCCCGCCTGACATACCGGGAAGCGATGGAAACGTACGGGAGCGACAAGCCCGATGCGCGGTTCGGCATGACGTTTCACTGCGTGAATGATCTTCTGGCCGATTCCCCGTTCCGCGTGTTTTCCGAGACACTGAAGAAGGGCGGAGTGATTTCAGGGTTTGTCGTTCCCGGCGGGGCCTCCTTCACCCGGAACCAGATGGACAATCTGACCGATTTCACCAGGAGTCTGGGAGGGGGCGGGCTGGTCTACTTCAAATGGACGGCGAACGGCATCGAAAGCCCGGTGGAGAAGTTTCTGGGGAAAGAAGTCATCGGGAAGATCCTGGCCGCCATGGGTGCGAAGGAGGGAGATCTCGCACTGCTCGTCGCCGATACCTGGGCCAAAGCGTACGGCGTGCTCGGAGGGCTCCGGCTGGAAATGGGACGGCGCCTGCAACTCATCGACGAGAAGGCTTTCAGCCTCCTCTGGGTGACGGAATTTCCGCTCGTGGAATACGACGGGGAGGAAAAACGGTACGTGGCCGTCCACCACCCCTTTACCGCTCCCCACCCGGAGGATATCGCCATGCTGGACAACGATCCCGGCAAGGCGCGGGCACGGGCATACGATCTCGTGCTGAACGGCACCGAGATCGCCGGCGGGAGCATCAGAATCCATGACAATGCGTTGCAGCGCCGGCTCTTTACGCTCCTCGGCATCAGCGAAGAAGAAGCCGCGATGAAGTTCGGGTACCTGCTGAACGCCTTCAAATTCGGCGCTCCTCCGCACGGCGGCATTGCCTTCGGCTTCGACCGGCTGGTCATGTTGCTGACCGGCATGAAATCCATCCGCGATGTGATCGCGTTCCCGAAAACCGCAAGTGCCTTTTCATTGATGGACGAAGCTCCGAACGAGGTGGACGAGCGCCAGCTCCGCGAATTGCATATCAGGATCATATGACCGGACCGATCCGGATCGCCAGCGGACAGGGTTTCTGGGGAGATCTTCCCCGTGCTCCCGTGGATCAGGTGAGGGGAGGGCATGTGGATTACCTGGTGATGGACTACCTCGCGGAAGTCACCATGTCCATCATGCAGAAGCAGAAGCGCCGCGATCCGTCGCTCGGCTATGCCCGCGATCTCATCCCGCTCATGGAAGAAATCCTCCCCGATGTTATGCAGAAGGGGATCCGCGTCATCACCAACGGAGGAGGCGTCAACCCGCTCGCCTGCCGGGATGCGGTCTTCGCCGTGGCACGCAGGCTGGGGATCAGGGGGCTGCGCATAGGCGTGGTGCTGGGTGACGACCTCCTGGATGAACTTGACGATCTGATCGCAAAGGGAGTTCTCCTTCGCAATATGGAAACGGGGGAGGAGCTTTCGTCGATCCGCGGGCGGGTGCAAAGCGCCAACGTGTATTTTGGCGCCGCCCCCATTGTCGATGCGCTGCAACAGGGAGCACATCTTGTCATCACGGGACGCACCACGGATACAGGACTTACGCTTGCCCCGATGATTCACGAATTCGGGTGGGGCGCCCGGGACTGGGACAGACTGGCCGCCGGCACAATTGCCGGACACGTCCTTGAATGCGGGGCGCAGGCGAGCGGAGGCAATTTCTCAGGTGATTGGGAGTCTGTGCCGGACATGGACCGGATCGGTTTTCCCATCGCCGAGGCAACACCCGACGGCGAAGTGGTGTTTACCAAACATGAAGGCACCGGCGGGCTCGTCTCCGTAGCCACCGTCAAAGAGCAGCTGCTGTATGAAATCGGGGATCCGGCACTCTATATCACTCCTGATTGTATCGCGGACTTCACGAGCATCAGGCTCGAGGACGCTGGAACGAATCGGGTTAAAATGTTTGGCATCAAAGGCAAAGCCGCAACTGATTCATACAAAGTCTCAATATCTTTCTTTGATGGGTACACAGCCGTAGGGAGCCTTACCTACGCATGGCCCGATGCTGTAAAAAAGGCGCGGGCGGCAGACAGGATACTCAGACAACGGCTTGACGCACTCGGGCTGGTCTTTGAAGAGATCCGGACGGAGTTCGTCGGGTACAATGCATGTCATGCGGATCTCGGCGAAGGTGACGGCATTCCCGGCGAGGTTATGCTCCGCGTCGGGGTTCGGGCAAAGGATCGTGCTCCGGTTGAACGTTTCGGTCATGAGATAGCTCCGTTGATACTTACAGGGCCTCCTTCCGTGACGGGATTTGCGGGGGGGAGACCGAAACCGAACGAAGTGATCGCCTTCTGGCCGGCCTTGATGCCGAAGGCCGCCGTTCAGCCGGAGGTGGTTGTGGAGGAGCTGACGTGAGGCACCGTGCCACACCACCTGGGCAAGACGCAGGAGGTGAGGCACTGTGCCTTCGCAGAGCCGACGAGCTCTACGACCGAGGAAATCAATGCTCATCAAATTGATCGATATCGCACACGCCCGATCCGGTGACAAAGGGGATACGGGCAACGTCGGGGTTATCGCGCGCCGGGAGGAGTACTATCCGCTCCTCGTCAAGTACCTCACGGTTGAAAGAGTCCGGGAGCATTTCAAAGGCATCGTACGGGGCGGTGTTGAACGATTTGAGCTGCCAAACCTCGGTGCCCTGAACTTCCTTCTCCACGAGGCACTGGGGGGCGGAGGAACCCGTTCCCTGAAGCTGGACGCGCAGGGGAAGACCCTGGCTTCGGCCATGCTGCGGATGGAAATTGAATGCGAAGAAACAGTTGAACTCTGAGGGTTGAACATGCTGGAAGAACAGAAAGCGGGCATCAAGGAACTCAACGAACGGGTGAAGGCACTTCGAGGTTATCTTTAACATCTCCACCCGTGAACAGGAAGTAGCCGCTCTCCAGGAAAAGAGCCAGGCCCCCCATTTCTGGGAAGACAACATCGGCGCCCAGAAGGTGATGCAGCAGATCAGCCGGCAGAAGGAATGGGTGGACGGCTGGAATGCCCTCGCACGGCGCCTGGCTGATGCCCAGTCCTATGTCGAGCTGGCGGAGGAGTCGAAGGACGCGTCGTTTGCGGCTGATATCGACAAAGAGCTCGAAGCTGTCCGCGCCGGCATCGACGACATGGAGTTCCGGAACATGCTCAGCGGCGACGACGACGAACGGAACGCCATCCTGACGATCCATGCGGGCGCGGGAGGAACGGAAGCACAGGACTGGGGCGAGATGCTCCTCCGGATGTATTTGCGCTGGTGTGAGCGGAAAGGCTTCGGCGTCTCCCTCGTGGACCGACAGGACGGGGACGGCGCCGGCATCAAGAGCGCCACGGTGGAGGTTGACCGGACGCTTTGCCTACGGCTATCTGAAAGCGGAAAACGGCGTGCACCGGCTGGTTCGCATCTCCCCGTTCGATGCAAACGCCCGGCGCCACACGTCGTTTGCCTCGGTGTTTGTCTATCCCGAAATGGATGATGACGTCGCGATCGAGGTCAATCCTGCCGACCTCAAGGTGGATACCTATCGTGCGGGCGGGAAGGGGGGGCAGAACGTCAACAAGGTGGAGACCGCGGTCCGGATCACCCACATCCCCAGCGGTATCATCGTCGCCTGCCAGCAGGAACGGTCGCAATTTCAGAACCGCGAGAACGCCATCAGGATGCTGAAATCGCAGCTGTACCAGCGCCGGAAGGAAGAGGAAGAAGCGCGGCTGAGCGCCATCAACAGCACGAAGAAGAAGATCGAGTGGGGAAGCCAGATCCGCTCGTATGTGTTCCATCCGTACAACATGGTGAAGGACCACCGGACGGATATCGAGACCAGCAACGTGCAGGCCGTGATGGACGGGGATCTGGATGCATTCATCCGGGGATACCTCATGGAGTTCTCATCAGGGAACGGCAGCTGAGCATGTCCTACACACGCTTCATCGCCGAGCAGGTATCTGCGGTCCCGCCGCAACGCGGGCTTTTTCTCGTTCATCGCCGCCATCGCCATCCTCGGCGTCGCACTCGGGACCGCGACGCTGATCATCGCCCTTTCCGTGCTCGGTGGATTTGAGCGGGAGATCACCGAGAAGGTCGTGGGGTTCACCAGCCATGTGCAGGTTCTGGGCTTCCAGAACCTGCCGCTGAAAGACTCTCAGACCACCGTCGCCCTCCTGGAAGAAGCTTTCCCGGTCGTTACCGCCGTCAGCCCGTACGTTGCGCGCGAAGCGCTTATCCGGTCCAGGTCCGGTGTTGACGGCATTCTCTTGAAAGGAGTCGACCCGGCACGGGAGAACTCCGCCGCGCAGAAGTACATGGTCGATGGTGCATACACGCTTGCCCATCCGCAGGGAGCGCCCGCGGGACTCGTGCTCGGGCGAAAGCTCGCTTCACGGCTGGGCGTTCAGGTGGGCGACAAGGTCGTGGTCTTCGGTATCGGCAGGCTGCTGGAAGGGGGGCAGGCGCGCGCGATGCAATTCCGGGTCACGGGGATCTACGAGAGCGGCATGGCGGAGTATGACGATGTGTACGCGTACACGGATCTCCGGGAGGCGCAGATCCTGTTCCAGATGGGGGACGCGGTGACCGGATACGATCTCCAGCTGAGCCGCGTTGACAGCGCGGCGGCGGTTGCCGAACGCGTCTCCGATCTGCTCGGCTATCCCCATTATGCCCGCACGGTGTTCGATTCATACCGGAACCTCTTCAGCTGGATCGAACTCCAGAAGAAGCCCATCCCGATCATTCTCGGGCTCATCATCATCGTGGCGACGGTCAATATCATCGGCACCCTGCTGATGATGGTGCTTGACAAGACGCGGGAGATCGGGGTGCTGGCGTCGCTCGGGGCGACACGCTGGGGGATCACCTCGATCTTCCTCCGGCAGGGACTCCGGATCGCCCTGGTCGGCACCGGAGCGGGAAACCTTCTCGCGTTCGGCCTCTGTTTCGCCCAGCTGGAGTTCAGATTCTTCTCCCTGCCGAGCGACATCTATTTCATGACCTCGGTGCCGATTCTTCTCCGCTGGGAGTACTTTGCCGTGGTCTCGGGCATCACCATCGCGCTCTGCCTGCTGAGCTCGCTGATCCCCGCGCGTCTTGCGTCGTCCCTGAATCCTGTCACCGCCATCAGGTTTTCCTGAATGGGCTACGAACGGTTCATCGCGCGGCGCTATGTCCACTCGAAACGGCAGATGCGCTTCATCAATATCATCATGCTCGTGTCGGTCGTCGGCATTACCGTCGGGGTTGCCGCGCTCATCATCGTCCTCTCGGTGTTCAACGGTTTCAACACGGTCGTGACGAATGTGCTCGTGGGCTTCGATCCGCATCTCCGCATCGAGGCGGCGTCGGGGGGACGCATGATGCTCTCCGACTCACTCGACCGGATGCTCCGCGCGGATGACCGCATCGATGCCTTCGCACCGTTCATCGCGAACAAAGCCCTGCTCGTCGCCCAGCGGATGAACAGAGTGGTGCTGGTGAAAGGCGTCGTGGATTCCACCATCGACGGCGTGTCCGGCGTGAAGGAGCGGACGGTTCTCGGCGAGTTCCGTTTCCGGGACGTCCCCGAACGCGGCAGCATCGTGCTCGGGCTGACACTCGCCGATCGGATGGGGACCATGGTCGGTTCCGAACTCACCGTGTTGAGTCCGGTGGGTGTCGATGCCATGATGGTGCAGCTCAGCCAGCCCCTCATGAAGCAATGCGGCGTGGTGGGGATCTATGATTCCAACAACAAGGACTACGACGCGCACTACGCCTACGTCTCTCTGGAAACGGCGCGTGACCTCTTCGAAATGGATGCCGCCGTGACCGGCGTGGAGATGCGTCTGCGGTCGATCGGGGATGCCGAAAGCGTGCAGCGGGATCTGCAGAACCGGCTGGGAGAGGGATATCGTGTCTCCACCTGGTACGATCTTCACCGCGATCTCTATTCGGTGATGAAGATCGAGCGGTGGGCGGCGTATATCATTCTCTGCCTGATTGTCGGCGTGGCAACATTCAACGTGCTCGGTTCGCTGACGATGGGAGTGATCGAGAAGCGGAGGGACATCGGGATCCTGAAAGCCCTCGGTGCCACATCGGGGAGCATCACCCGTCTGTTCATGTTCGAGGGAATTCTCGTGGGAACGCTCGGCACGGTGCTGGGAACCGCCATCGGGCTGCTGGTCTGCTATCTGCAGATCACCTATCAGCTGTTCCCCCTTGACCCCACGGTGTACATCATCCCGGCAATTCCGGTGGAGGTCCGCTGGACCGATTTTATCGCCGTCGCGCTGGCCTCCATGCTGCTCAGCCTGCTTGCCTCCCTGTACCCCGCGCGCCGCGCCGCGGGACTCTTGCCGGTGCAGGCCATTCGTTGGGAGTGAACACTATGGATATCGCACATACCACGGCGGTCATCACCGCGACAGACATCACCAAGACGTTCCCCGTGGGGGACGGCCCGGGGGGAAAGCTCTGTGTGCTGCGGGGGATCAACCTGCGCATAGCGGCCGGCGAGATCATCGCGGTGGTCGGCGCTTCGGGAGCCGGGAAGAGCACACTCCTGCATATCCTCGGGACGCTTGACCGGCCCACATCGGGGAGCGTGTCCTACAGTGATGTGGATGTTTTTGCTTTGAACGACGACGATCTCGCCCGGTTCCGGCACGGTCAATCGGGTTTGTCTTCCAGTTCCATCATCTCCTCCCCGAATTCACCTGCCATGGAGAATGTGGCGATGCCCGCGCTCATCGCCGGCGAAAAGCTGCCCCGCGTGAGGGACCGTGCCATGGGGCTGCTCCGCGAAGTGGGTGTGGAAGCGCGGGCGGATCAACGCCCGTCCCAGCTTTCCGGCGGGGAACAGCAGCGGGTTGCCGTCGCGCGGGCCCTCATGAACACGCCACGGATCGTGCTGGCGGATGAACCGTCCGGGAACCTGGACAGCGCAAACGCCGAGCACCTCCACGGACTGATCTGGGACCTGAGCAGAAGAATGGGGCAGACCTTCGTCGTTGTGACCCATAATGAATCGCTGGCCCGGAAGGCGGACCGGATTGTGCGGATTGTGGACGGGGTGATCGAGCAGGAGTAGCCAAAAAGGTGCCAGAACACGCATGAATCCAGGTCTGAAAAATATTTTGTCCGGGTACTTGACAAAGGCGGATTATTTCGTACATTTACGGTTGACCTATACGACAGTTTCTCCCCTGACTGTTGTACGGAACATGGTCAAGCCCGGCGTTCCCCCCAACGCTGGGCTTTTATTTTAAGGGCAATCTGAAACATCGTGGAGAATGGACTGTGGCAAAACAAGCGAAACAGAAGGGAAAGATCCGCAAGGGCTTCAAGGACGATCTGCTTCCGCTCGGGCGCGAGAATTTCCTGATCCTCGGACTGGGCCTTCTGGTGATTGCGGCCGGATATCTGGCAATGCTCGAAGGGTCGGTGGAGGGATTTTTGCCCCTGGTCGTGGCGCCGCTCCTGCTGGTTCTTGGCTATTGTGTCATCATCCCCCTGGGTATTCTCTACAAGAAATCGCTCTTTGCAAAGAACGATGCGCACCCGGGGACCCAATCTCCGCAAGCCTGAGGGCAGTGTTGCACACGAGACTTCCGGAGTGACGATGCGCCGCTTGGCTGTGACCTGGCTGTGGATTCTTCTCGGTGCACTGGTCGCATCTCCCGTGATGGCACAGAACGGGAGCCGACCCGTCCCGACAACCATCCGGGTGTCGCAGGCGCTCGCAGACTCCATCGCGCGGCGCGCGTTTGCACTGCTCCCGCCATCCGATTCTTCGTCTCTCGCCGTCACGCTCCTGCCGGCAGGCGAGGCCTGGTTTCTCGAAGAGCCCGTCCTCAAAGCCGCACGGGCAAGCGGCCACGTCCCGGAATACTCTGAAACGGCACGTTATGCCGCGGAATTCGGCATCACCGACATGCATGTGGAGCTGGTGAATCCGCGAAGGCCCGGACTCTTCAGCGCGCGTCTGGTGGACCGCACAGTGACGCTCGCGCTCTGGGGAAAGATCGTGGACCGGACGACCGGACATCTCCTTATCGGCGAAACCTGGCGCGAGCAGTATACGGACACGGTGCTGGTGGACGATCTGGAACGCCTGGAAGCTCCCGGCGTGCCTGCAACCCGCGGCGTCCTGCCCCCCGAGGGTCTCTTCTCTTCATGGCTGGAACCCCTGATCCTCCTCGGAGCGGTGGGGGTTGCAGTCTATTTGCTCTTTATTTCGAGAAGCTGAGGCCTGCGGATGCCTGTTCTCCATCTGCTCTGGCTTCTGGCCGCTCTCTGGGGTGAAACCGGAGGGGGACCTTCCCCCGGTCAGCAGGGATCTGTTCTCCCCGAGGTTGCCACCGTTCGCCTGCTTGCCGTCGGTGACGTGAATCTGGGGCGGCATGTCGGACGCGTGATGCTCGCCGGGGACACGTTGTTCCCGTTCGTTGCCGTGCGCGACACGTTTGCGGCATATGATCTGGTGTTCGCGAATCTGGAGTCCTGCCTTTCAGAGCAGGGAGGAGAGACCGAGCACCCGCGGAACAATCTGATCTTTACCGGTCCGCCGATCGGCGCGCGTATGCTCCGGCTGGCGGGCATCAGCATGGTGGCAACCGCCAACAACCATGCGCTGGACTATGGTTTCCGCGGGTTGTCGGAGACCATGGGCAATCTGGATGCCGCCGGCATCCCCTTTGCGGGATCGGCAAGACGTGCACAGGATCTGTACGAGCCTGCGCTGATCGAGCGCAACGGAATACGCATCGCCTTTTTCGCGTGCACCGCCATCATGAATATGCGTCCGGCGGGATGGGACACGCTGGTGGCGTGGGCGGATACGGCGCGCCTCTTCCCGCGGATGAGGGTCTGGCGTGATTCGGCGGATTTTCTTATCCTGAGTTATCACGGAGGGGAGGAATACCGGGAACGCGCCGGGGCCGGGGTGCGGACCTTCGGGCGGGCCGCGGCGGAGGCGGGGGCTGATGTCGTGCTGGGCCACCATCCCCACGTGCCGTATGGATGGGAACGCCGGGACGGCAAGCTGATCGTGCATTCACTGGGAAATTTTGTCTTCCGGCAGCCGGGAAAATTCTGGACCGAGCACAGCTATGCGGTCGCCCTCGTGCTGGAGAAGGGGACCGGCTTCACGCGCATCGGATCCGTCCGCTGTCTCCCGGTGAAGGCAGGCTTCCAGCCTGCGTTTCTGCCGCCCGGCGCTGATGCCGACCGCGTGCTTGAACGCGCACGTACGTTGTCCACTGGAGTATCAAAGGAGTGAGTCGTATGGTGAGAAGAGTATCCATCGTTGTGCTCGCCGCATTCGCCCTGCTGCTCTCAGGGTGCAGTTCGGGAGATTCAACGAAGACGTTGACGGTGGAGGAACGGTTTGCCCAGGCCAAGGCGCTCTTTGACAGGGGCAGCTATCTGGACGCTATCAACGAATTCACCGTGCTCACGTTGCAGTATCAGGGAAGCGCCTACGCGGCGGATGCACAATACTATCTCGGTGAATGCCGCCTCGAACGTGAGGAGTATCTCCTGGCGGCGTTTGAGTACATGGTCGTGAAACGGAACTATCCTGCGAGCCCGCGCGTACCCGACGCGCTGTACAAACTCGCGTTTTCGTACTACAAGCTCTCGCCCAAATCGTCGCTCGATCAGCAATACACAAAGCGCGCCCTGGACGAATTCCAGAGTTTTGTGGAATACTACCCTTCGCATCCCATGGCGGTGGAAGCCGAGGCCCGGATCAAGGAACTGAACGTGCGTATGGCCAAAAAGGCGTACGAGACCGCCCGGCTCTACACCATCATGGAGTACTACCGCGCTGCGCTGTTTTATTATGATGACGTGATTGAAAAGTACCACGATACGGAATATGCGCCCCTCGCGTACCTGGACAAGGTCGATCTGCTCATTTCACGCGACCGCTACAAGGATGCGTCGGTGGAAGTGAACCGTTTCCTCGAGCGTTTTCCCGACAGCGTTCTGCGCAGGCAGATGGAGAACTTCAAAAAGGAAATCGACGAAGTGCTGAAGCCCCGCTCCCGTACGTCGGGGACTTCCATCACCGTACCGCCCGGGACCAGCCTGTGATGCAGCCGAAGCCCGTTGCCGCGTCGCAGGTCACCACGACACAGCTTGTTCTGCCGAATGACACCAATCAGCTCGGCAACCTGCTGGGCGGGACCCTGATGCACTGGATCGACATCGCCGCCGCCATCGCCTCACAGCGCCACTCGGGACGCGTGTGCGTCACCGCCTCGGTCGATGAGTTGAATTTCCATCATCCGATCAGGCTGGGTGAGGTCGTGACGCTGGAGGCATCGGTGAACAGAGCGTTCCATACATCGATGGAAGTGGGTGTGCGCGTCACCGCCCACGGCAACGCCGCGATGCCCTCACGGCGATCCAATACGGCCTATCTCACCTTTGTTGCCATCGATGAGCGCGGCAAGCCGATGCCCGTGCCTCCGGTTCTGCCGGAAACGGACGAAGAACGCCGGCGCTATGAGGAGGCATTGCAGCGCCGCGATCTCCGCCTGAAACGGCGGGGGTCCGTCTAACGGAGTCCGATGCCGGAGCCCATGCAACCTTCAGTGTTCCTGCCGCCGATCCCGCGCCGCTCCCGGCGAAGCGTGCTGTACGGTGTCTTTACCGCACATCTCTTCTGGACATACCTCGCGCTCGCCCAGCGCTCGACGGTCTCCTTCGGCCCACAGACCGACTATGCCCTCGGCAGAACACCCGCCGCCGTTCTTGTCGCCCCCGCGATACCCCCTGCACCGCCCTTGCTCATCGTCGGGTTCGCCGACACTTCCGGACTCCTCACATACACCCTCACCGGGGATGGCGCGATTTTGCCGGCGGGATCCATCGCCACTTCACTGCCGACATCATCTCTCCTCGTTGTGGACATCGACCGTGATCAGAAGCAGGAGGTGATCTCACTCTCCGCGAATGGCTCCGCAATCAGCATCATCAAAGGGAATTCCGTGCCTGCGAGGGAGACGGTGCTCCAGCTCGAGGTTCGCGCAGAACGCATGGTGAGCACGGACATCGACGCGGACGGTCAGCCCGACGTGCTGCTTTTCGGTCGTTCGATGCCGGGCGTCGCCGCGCTTCTCGGAACGCCAAAGGGCGGCCTGCGCCGCGGACCTGTACTCTTTCCCGAGGTTTCCGTGAGCGACATGTATGCCGGGGATCTCAACGGCGATCGCCTGACGGACGTCATCCTCCTGGACTGGCTTTCCGAGAGACTTCTTGTGCACTTCGGGATCGGCCGGGCGATGTTCTCCGAACAGGTTCGCCTGGACCTGCCCGGTGAACCCGACAGACTCGACGTCACGGCCGTCAAACAGCGCCGCACACTCTGCGTGGCCGTGACACTCCCCGGGGAGCAGGCCGTTGCGTACGTGCTCGGGACCCCGGCGGGGGAGTTCACGCTGCAGGAACAGATCGATGTGCAGGCCAGACCCACCGGCGTCCGCCTGTCCATGATAAACAACGATCTCTTCCCCGACCTTGTCTGTTCCACGACATCGGGGATGTTCGTGGCGATGGGATCCTCCGCGGTAACCGTTGCCGACGGATACATGTTCGGGGCGGGTGCGGACGCCCTCTCATGGGCCGTCGCGGATGCAGACGGCGACCGGAGAAACGATCTCGTGTTTGCCGGCAGGGACGCCAGATCTCTGTCAGTTCTGGCCAATGCCTCCGGCCGGAGCGTGTCGAAGTGGCCTGCAGCCTATGGCGTGGGAGTCCGCCCGGCCGGTTTGTCCCTGGCGGATGTGAACGGCGACGGCCGGCAGGATGTCGCCGTGGCCAATGCCGGATCCTCCTCCGTCTCGGTGTTGCGCAACACCGGCGAAGGACGTCTGGAAGGACAGCGGGCCTATCCGGTTCCCGGGCACCCCACGGCGGTGCGCCCCACGCCGCTCCGGAGCGGCGCTCAACGCACGCTGGTCACCACGCATCCGGCCGAGGACATTCTGGGTGTCGTCCGGCTCGGCAACGGACTGAATCGCGTGCGGTCAGTTCTCCATCCCCACCGGTCCGCGTCCTCATGTGCTTATGGTGGACGCCGATCAAGCCGGCGAACGGCTCTCTGTGCTGGTGCGCTACGGACATCAGAATGGGAACCGGACCATTGGCTACTTCGAAGAGCTTGCGGGCCGGCAGTTCCTGGAGCACACCTTCTCCCCCTCATTCGCGGGAACCGTTACCGCTGTGGCGGCCGGGGACTTCTCGGGGAATCTTCGCAGGGATCTCCTCCTGGGCACGCGCGACCGGACGGCGAGAGTCTCCGGCATCGCGATCGCACCGGCCGATGCCGGGTACGATTTCGAGCGCATTCAACCCCTCTTCCGTCTCCCGGATTCATCCGCCCAGGTGAAATCGCTGTTCTCCGCCTTTGTGGACGACGACGCGTATCTTGATGCGGTGATTGTGCTCGGTGCTCCCGCAAACTCCCTGGGGATCGCTTACGGTGGTCCCGACCGTTTTCTGTCACCGCCGAAAGAGTGGATCGGCCCTCTGGTACCGGGCGATGATCCAGAAAGCATCGTCGTGGATGACGTGGACCGGGACGGCGCGAAGGATATCGTCATCCTGGACCAGATGCGGGAATCGATTGTGTGCATGTACGGCCGGGGGGAGCGGCGCTTCACACCTCCCGTGACTATCCTGTCCGCTCCCGGCGTCCGCTGCTTTGCCGTGGGGTCTCTGAGCACACCGCGTGTGCTCGACCTGATTCTGTCTCACGAACAGCGCCACCTCATCTCCGTCCATCAGGGGGTGTTCGCCCGATGAGGAACCCTCCTGCTCCAAGAGCCGGAACCGTTTTCATTCCTCCGGGAGTGATCCCTCTATCGTGTCGGACTGCAATCCCGGACCGGCTGGTGTTCCGCCGCGCCGCCGGCATGTTGACCGTATGTCGCGCGGCCTTTATTGGAGCCCTCCTGGCACTCGCGCCAACACTCTCGTCAACCGCCTTTGCGCAGCAACCAGCGCCTCATCCCGTGGCGCTACAGATCATGGAAGCAGGCCCGGCGCCGCCGGAAGGGGAGGCCGTCAAGTGCGGGTTGCCCGGGATCACTCACGCCCTGCAGCAGAGCCCGGACCCGACGCCGTTCGCCATCCAGTCCCTTCAGAAGATCCTTTCCCGCCCGGTTATGCAAATCAGCGTCGTCAGCGGAGGATTTCGCGTTCATTTTGACACCACGGGCTTCAATGCTCCGGCGATGCTGGACGGTGCGGGCAACAGGCTCCCCGGAACAGCCCGGGAGTACGTCGATTCGATATTCTCCATTCTCTCGTTTGTCGGTCCTCTTGAGTCCTCGACGCTCGGCTACGGCGCACTCCGCACGGACGGCGGGAACGGCGGGGGCCCGGAGTACGACATCTACGTCATGGAACTCGGCAACATGTACGGGTATACCACCCCAGATGCCGCGATGCCGGAAGGGATGACATCCCCGACATTCATCTCCATCGACAACGATTTTGTTTTTGTCCGTCCGAACGCAAACCGCGGAATGCCCGCCCTTCGCGTGACACTTGCCCATGAACTGCATCACGCCCTGCAGATCGGCAACTACGGCTTCTGGACGAATGACGTCTTCCTGTACGAGATCACCTCCACCTGGATGGAAGATGTCGCCTACACGGACGTGAACGACTACTACAACTACCTTGTCTGCCGGCTGGGGGCATTTCAAGAATCCCGACAAGCCGTTCACCTCCAATGAATTGATCATGTACAGCCGGGCCATCTGGGGACACTACGTCAGCAAGCGGTTCGGGATTGACGCGATGCGCCGGACGTGGGAGCAGGTCCGCCTCGCGCGCCCCATGACAGCCATTGACAATGCCCTGCGGCTTCAGGGAGCGGGTGCGCCGGGGGCATTCGCGGAATGGACGCTCTGGAACTACTTCACCGCAGAACGCGCGGATCCTGTCAAGTACTACAGCGAGGGCGCCGCATATCCGTTCATAAGCCAGCTACCGGTGGAGTTCACTCCTCCATCGCGCGACCTGCAGGGCTACCTTTCCCCCTTCGCCTCCCGCTATTACCAGGTGATGCGCGGTGCGGATACCGTGACGATGATTCCGGGGAATACCGATCTGGACCTTTCCCTGCAATCTGCTCCTCCGTCTCTGCCGTATGTTCTCCGGCTCCGGAACACGCAACCGGACGCCTCATACCGCGCCGTGATCCCCGGTCTGTATTCAAAGCTTGACGTGGCGGACCTGGCCACCTGGTCCATCTGGTATGTCGACAAGGATACCGCGCGGTCCAACTATGACCCGGAAGTGCTCGTCGAAGGGCGTCCTTTTCCGAACCCCTTCAGGGTGGACGGCCGTACACAGGTGTATTTCCCCGTGAACAGTCCCACGCAGGTACAGGGGAGCATGTATATCTTCGATGCGGGGAGCGTTCTTGTGCGGGCCGTTGCATCATCCGCCTCGGTGTTGAATATGGGCAAACAGATGTTCTTCTGGGATGGGCTGGTTGACACAGGAGGGCCGGCATCCTCCGGCATCTATGTGTATGTGATCGAGCTGCCCGACAGACGCGTCATGGGGAAAATCGCCGTGGTAAGGGAATAGCCGGATGGAGATCAGGATCTCGGCCCGCGGACTCAGGATGGCGTTCAACCGCCGGACGATTTTTGCGGGAATCGACTTTTCGGTCGGTCACGGCGAAACGCTTCTGGTGGCCGGACGAAACGGTTCAGGGAAATCCACGCTGGTAAAAATCCTCTGCGGGCTGCTGACGCCGACGGGCGGAAAGATGGAGATGGCGGGGAATGGGCCGCTCGATGAACACGCCCGGCGCGCCCAGATCGGCCTCGTGGCACCCTACCTCCAGGTGTACGACGAATTTTCCGCGCTGGAAAACATGCGCCTCACGATGGCGCTGCGGGGTCGCCTGTCCGATGACGGGGCCCACCGTTCGCTCCTCGAACGCCTCGCTCTCGATGTCCGGCGGAGCGATCCCGTCCGGGGATTCTCCTCCGGCATGAAGCAGCGCCTCAAATATGCGCTGGCGCTTTCGCACCGGCCCTCCGTGCTGGTACTGGATGAACCGATGGCAAATCTCGATGCGGACGGCATGGCGATCGTCCGCACCATCATGGATGAGCAGCGCGAGAAGGGAATCCTTGTGGTGGCCACAAACGATCCGAGCGATGTCACCACTGTGCACACCCGGGTGGACCTGAATGACCGCCGCTGAACGCCCGTCCGGCGCTGGCTCCGGGCGACCGGGGCGGTCTTCCTGAAAGACTGGCGCTCCGAACTCCGGACGCGCTATGCCATCAGCGCGCTGGTGATGTTCGTGATCACCACGATCTCGATCATCCTGTTTTCGCTCGGGCGGCGAAGGCGCCTCTCCGGAGGTCCTCTCCGGCATGCTGTGGGTGGTGATCTTCTTCGCGGCGATGTCCGGACTGTCGCGCACGTTCGTCATGGAGGAAGAGCGGGGGACGGCCATGACGCTCCAGCTCACGGCCGCACCGAGCGCGGTCTTCGCCGGCAAACTCCTGTTCAACCTTGTGCTGGGTGCGGGGCTGACCGTGCTCACCGTGGTGCTGTACCTGCTCCTCATTTCCGGATTTACCGTTCAGACATACAGCATCTTTCTGGCGACGATAGCCCTGGGGAGCATCGGGCTGGCCGCCGCATCCACCATCATCGCGGCCATCATCGCCCGGGCGAACACCAAGGGGACGCTCTACCCGGTCCTTTCGTTCCCGATATTGCTCCCGCTGCTCATGACCGTCATCAACGCCACGCGGCTGGCCGCGGACGGGATGCCGTTCAGCGAGGCATGTGGTGAATTTCAAATCCTGATTTCGTATATTGTGGTGGTGGTAACGACATCTATTCTGCTCTTTGAGTATATCTGGAAAGACTGACGACATGACTCTGCGGATATCGCTCGGCGTCCTGCTCACCCTCGTGATCGTCGCCGCCATCGGCTTTCCCATCTCGGCATCACCCCAGCACTGGTACGAATTCCCCCTCATCCCCGGTCTCGAAGAAAAGGCCCGGCTCATCTTCTTCCATGTGCCGACGGCGTGGCTGAGCGTCATGGCGTTTTTCACCAGCATGGTCTACGGCATTCGGCTACCTCCGGCGGCGGGACCCGATGGACGACATCTCGCTCGTCGGCTGCCGCGGGACTCGGGTTCCTGTTCTGCATCCTGGCGACCGTCACGGGCGCCATCTGGGCCAAGTTCAACTGGGGTTCGTTCTGGAACTGGGACCCGCGGGAAACTTCCATCTTTGTGCTGTTGTTGATCTATGGGGCCTACTTTTCGCTCCGTTCCGCCGTGGATGTGGAAGAAAAACGCGCAACGCTCTCGTCGGTGTATTCGATCATCGCCGCCGTGACGGTGCCGTTTTTCATCTTCATCATGCCCCGGATCATGACCGGACTGCATCCGGGGGCGAAAGGGGATCCCGACGGCGCGGGCCCGGTGATCGAATTCAAGATGTCCCCGAACATGCGCGTGGTGTTCTTCGCCTCGCTGATCGGGTTCACGCTGCTCTTTATCTGGATGTTCACGCTGCGCGTCCGCGCAGCACGCCTTGAATATTTCGAACACGCGAAAGGATGACCGTGGAATTCCTGGCCCAGCATCAGCTGTACATCGTCATGATCATCGTGGTGGGCATCTGGCTCGGCCTGTTTGCCTACCTCTTCCGCCTCGACGGAAGAATCCGGAAACTTGAAAACCAAAACCGCAGATAGCAGGGAGGAACGTCAGTATGAATGTCAAAGTGATTGTGGGCGGACTCATCGTCGTTGTCTTTCTCGTGTTCGGTGCATATGTCGTTCATGGACAGCAACGTGGAGTACACGGATATCGCCGGCGCGAAGAAAAAGGGAAGAAAGTGCAGCTCAAGGGAACCTGGAACAGTGACAAGGAGTCCTCCTTCGACGCGAGCACCGGGCGGTTCACTTCTATCTCGCGGACGAAGCAGGGGCTGGAGTGCAGGGTGGTGCTGGACGGTGCCGCCCCGAACAACTTCGAGCTCGCCACAAGCGTCGTGGCGAAAGGGCAAATTCACGCCCGAAGGATACTTCCACGCCACGGAAGTGCTGACGAAGTGTCCGTCGAAGTACGAGGCGGAAGCCGCCGAGCTCAACAAGGCAAAATCCTGACAACGGAACATCCTGACAGGGCCGCGCTACCGTTTGCTCTCCCGCATAACGCGGGTCGCAGTTCCGTTCTTTTACGTACAGGAGCGTCTATGATCGGCGGCATTCTCGTCAAACTCGCCTTTGTCGCATGTCTCGTGTCGGTTCTCGCCTATGCGCGAAACCATCTCCGCGGCACACCGGGTTCCCTCGCCCTTGGCAAGAGCCTTCTACCACCTCACGGTCATCTCCGTCATTCTCGGCTCGGCAACGCTCCTGTATCTCATCCTCACCCATCAATTCCAGTACACCTACGTCTGGAGCTACAGCTCCCGCGCGCTGTCCACGCCGCTGCTGATCTCCACGTTCTATGCGGGGCAGGAGGGGAGTTTCATGCTCTGGGCCCTCTTCACGGCGCTGATCGGCGTCTTCCTGATGCGGCACTCCGCACGGTACGGGTATGAAGCACAGGTCATGAGCGTGTTCGGCGCCATCGAGTTGATGCTCCTGCTGATGCTGCTCGTCAAGAACCCGTTTCTCTATGTCTGGGAATCCTGGGCGGGAGAAGTGCAACCGGGATTCATGCCCGCCGACGGACGCGGCCTGAATCCGCTCCTGCAGAACTACTGGATGGTGATCCACCCGCAGGTCCTCTTCAGCGGCTTTGCCGCCATGGGCGTGCCGTATGCGTATGCCATTGCGGCGCTTCTGAAGCGGGACTACGACTACTGGTTCAAACCCGCGACTCCCTGGATCGTGTTCGGCACGTTCGTGCTGGGCATGGGGATCATGATGGGAGGGTTCTGGGCCTATGAGACGCTCGGATGGGGAGGATACTGGGCCTGGGATCCGGTGGAGAACTCCTCGCTTGTTCCCTGGCTCATCGGCGTTGCCGCCATCCACACCATCCTTTCGCAGCGCAAGAGCGGCGCGTTCGTCCGCACGAACCTCGTTCTCGGCATGCTCTGTTTCGTCCTGGTCATGTATTCCACATTCCTCACGCGCAGCGGCGTGCTGGGCGACACCTCCGTCCACTCGTTCGTCGATCCGGGCATGTGGGCGTACTGGCTCCTGATGGGGATGATGGCCCTCGCGCTGCTTGTGCCCGGGGTGACTCTTCGCGCGGCGCTGGAAGGAGATCCCGCGGCGTGCGGCGAAGCACAACTACTTTTCGCGTGAGTTCGCCCTCTTCCTCGGCGCGTCGGCAATCATGTTCGTCGCCATCTTTGTCGTCATCGGCACGTCGTCGCCCATCATCACCGATCTGCTCTACGGCAAGAAGAGCGCCGTCGATATCGCATATTACGCCACGACAACCCTGCCGCTGGGGATCGTGATCGGCCTGCTTGCAGGTGTGGGGCAGCTTCTCTGGTGGACCCGCTCCGACCGCCGCACCGTGCTCCGTTCGCTTCGCGCTCCGTTCGGGCTCTCGGTTGTCACGCTCGCACTGCTCGCGTTCTCCGGCGTGCACCAGCCGCTCCTGCTGCTCTTCCTGTTCGGCGCCGCGTTTGCGCTCTGGGCAAACCTCCAGGTGGGGTGGACCATCGTGCGCCGGAATCCGAAGTATGCGGGCGGATCCATCGCCCATATCGGCATCGCGCTGATGTTTTTCGGGTTCATCGCGAGCACCGAATTTGATGCCATGCAGACGGTGTCCCTGCCCCAGGGGCAGCCCGTACAGGCGCTGGGCTATACCCTGAAGTATACGGGATACCGGATGGTGGAGGGGGACCGGTACGCGTTTGACGTGGAGGTGGAGAAAGAGGGCAAGCGCTTCCGGCTGGCGCCGGTGATGTACGAGAGCAAATACAATGAGGGGATCATGCGGCATCCCGACATTGTCAACCTGATATCAAAGGACTTCTACCTTGCCCCGCTCTCCCTGGATCAGCCCGTGACACCGGCGTCAACACAGGCGCGCGCCGTGGAAGTGCTCCTTGTCGAGGCGAGCGTCAAACCGTACATCAACCTGGTCTGGGCGGGTGTGATTATCCTGCTGCTGGGTTTTCTGGTGACGATTGTGCGCCGCGCGGTTGAGGCGGGGCAAACGGTGCCCGGATGAGACAGTGAGGACGTCACGACGCCGGAGGATGTGACGCCACTGTGCCTCGCTAGCCGTGCGGACGAGTTCACCGCCCACGCCCAACCCGTACACCAGCTCGCCGCCGTGCCAGGCCGTGAGCCAGAGGGCAACGAGGGCGATGCAATAGAGTCCCGCATACACATAACGCGGATTCGCCGGAAGCCGTGTCCGGGACGCAATCCTCCAGAAGAGCAGCGCGGAAAAAATCACCATCGACCCCAGCGCCCATTGTTCATGACCTTCAAGGACTGACGCGGCAAAAGCATCCTGATTCCCGCCGACTCCTTCGCCATCAGACCGCTTCCCACCGCCGCCGCAAGACCGATTGTCCCGGCCAGTTGTGACCACCATGCAGTACGCGAAAGATCGGATGCCTTGAACACCAGTGCCCATATGTCCGCCAGAAAGCCGGCGGTCAGCAGGGCGATGGGAAAATGCACGATCATCGGATGCAATGGCGGCATGGCGGATTCCGGGGCAGCAGCTACGTATTCAGGTGCAGAAGGTCGGGCACGTGAAGGGCCATCGGTGAAAAGAAGGGTTCCCCGTATCTCTTCCCGATTTTGTCTCCGTAATACTCCAGCCGCGTACGGATCATCTCCAGGAACTGGGGCGTGCTGAGGATTGTTTCAGGTTCTGTGCTTGCAGGATCGTAGAACTGCGAGCGGAATGCCCGCATGGCTTCCATCCGCGTATCGTAAGCGTCGGTGACATCGATGATGAATGACGGGGGAAACTCGTGCCATTGCATGAAATGGTAGTATGCGCGGGGGCGGAAGGGCTCCTGGGGACGGCCGTCATGTATCGTTTCGACCTTGCCCAGCCCGGCATAGAACCAGGCCTCCCGTGCCAGCGTGTGCGCATGCTCGTGGTCCGGATGCCGGTCCATGGAGTGGGGGATGATGAGCACGTCAGGGCGGTATGTGCGGATCACCCGGATAAGCTTCAGCGTTGTCTCCCGGTTGACCTCGATTCCGCCGTCCGGGAGTGAGAGGCTTTCCCTCACCGTGATTCCCATGATGCGCGCCGCCTCTGCGGCTTCCGCCGCACGGATCTCGCGGGTCCCGCGCGTGCCGAGTTCGCCGTCGGTCAGATCAACGAGGCCGACTGCATGCCCCTGGCGGACCAGGGTGATGATCGTGCCGCCGCACGACAGTTCCACATCGTCAGGATGTGCGCCGATAGCAAGAATGTCCAGCTTCATGGGGTTCCAATATACACTTTTTTTCCTCCATTTCAACTGTGCTGCAAAGGGGGAAAATTGCTATATTAGTCCCACCTTTTCACACCGGAGTCGATTTCCGCATGCAACAGCCGGCCTCACGCACACAGGTCCCGCTCACCGTAACTGAAGTGACGCGCCGGATCAAGCTGGCCCTGGAATCCGGATTCCCGGCCCTGCAGGTGGTGGGCGAAATCTCCAACTTCAAGCGGCACACGTCCGGTCACCTCTATTTCACCCTGAAGGACGAGGGGGCCCAGCTGAGCGCCGTCATGTGGCGGAGCAGGGCACCTTCGCTCACGTTTTCCCCCGAAGACGGGATGAAGGTGGTTGCCACCGGCCGCCTCTCGGTGTACGAAGTGCGCGGCAGTTATCAGATCGACGTGAGCACCCTGCGTCCGATGGGAACCGGCGATCTGCAGATGGCGTTCGAGCGGTTGAAGGAAAAGCTCGGCGCCGAAGGGCTGTTTGATCTTTCCCGGAAAAAGGTCCTGCCCCGGTATCCCATGCGGATCGGCGTCATTACCTCCCCGACGGGTGCCGTGCTGCACGACATGAAGCACGTGTTTGACCGGCGCTTTCCTGCCGTGGAGCTTGTGCTCGCCCCGGTGCGCGTACAGGGTGCAGGCGCGGCGGACGAAATCGCGCAGGCCATTCGCGATCTGAACAGGCTTGGAGGGCTGGACATTCTCATTCTCGCCCGGGGAGGAGGATCGCTGGAGGACCTCTGGGCCTTCAACGAAGAAAAGGTTGCCCGGGCCATCGCGGCGTCGTCAGTTCCCGTGGTAAGCGCAGTCGGACATGAAGTGGATGTCACCATTGCCGATTTTGTGGCGGACCTCAGGGCTCCCACGCCCACAGCGGCGGCGGAGTTGGTTGTGCGCGACCGGACAACCATTCTTGAACTTCTACGCAATTCTTGCTATACTATGCATGGAAGTATGACCTCCCGTCTCGGTCACCGGCGGGATCACATACGGCATCTCCTCAAGAGTCACGCGCTCAACAGACCTGTCGACCTCCTGCATCGCCACAGCCAGCATGTCGACGAACTCAATCGCACAATGTCCACCGCTGTCGCTCATCGTACCGCCCTCGCAGACGCGCGTGCACGCGCGCTGATCGACCGGCTTGCCGCACTGAACCCGCAGCGTGTCCTGAAGCGCGGCTATGCCATCGTCCGCAAGGAGGGCGACGGTTGTGGCGACGCGCACCGGCGTTCGTCCGCATGATCGCGTTGACATCACGTTTCACGACGGCGACGTCTCCGTCAACCATCGACTGAACCCATGTCCGCCAGAAAGAACAGCAATCCGGCATCGACGTTCGAGGACGCGCTGCAGCGGCTGGAGGAGATTGTTCACCTGCTGGAAGACGGCGCGCTCCCCCTGGATGAGTCACTCCGTCTGTATGAGGAGGGGATCGGCCTGTCGAAAACCTGTGCCGACCGGCTCGCTCAGGCCGAGGTCACACTGAAGCGCCTGGCGAAAGACATGGAAGGCAATCTCACACTTCTGGACGAAAACGAAGAATGACCGGAGAACAGCAGTATCCCTATCTCGACCGCGTCAACGACCCTGCCGACCTGCGCAACTTCACGATTCCGGAGCTGAAAGGTCTCGCCAGCGATGTCCGTTCGTTCCTGATCGAAGTCATCTCGAAGACGGGCGGTCATCTCGGTGCCGGACTCGGTGCGGTGGAACTCTCCGTCGCCCTCCATCACGTCTTCCACACGCCGGAGGATAAACTGGTGTGGGACGTGGGCCATCAGGCGTATCCCCACAAGATCCTCACGGGCCGCAAAGACCGCCTGCATACCATCCGCCAGTACAAAGGTCTCAGCGGATTCCTGAAACGGAACGAGAGTCCGTACGACACCTTCGGCGCGGGCCACGCAAGCACCGCCATCTCCGCCGCGCTCGGGATGGTGGCCGCACGCGAGCTTACGAAGCAAAAAGTACAGCGTTGTCGCCATCGTCGGCGACGGCTCGATGACGGGCGGCATGGTGTACGAAGGGATGAACAACGCCGGCATCATGAAGAAGGATATGATTGTCATCCTCAACGATAACAACATGTCCATTGCCCCGAATGTCTGGGCCATCTCGAACTACTTCACGGAAGTGATCGCCGATCCTCGCTACAACCGTTTCAAGAAGAATGTCTACGACCTCACGGGCAAGTTCGATTGGGGTGACAGGATCCGCCGGGTCGCCGCGCGTGTCGAAGAGGGCCTCAAGGTGATCATCACGCCGGGCATGCTCTTCGAAGCGCTCGGCTTCCGGTATTTCGGTCCGATCAACGGCCACAACATTCCCCAGCTCGTGAGGATCTTCCAGGAGGTCAAGCAGTACAGCGGTCCCATCCTCGTGCATACCATCACGCAGAAGGGGAAAGGGTACAAACCCGCGGAAGAGGATGTCCAGAAACTGCACGGCGTCACCCCCTTCGACAAGGTGACGGGTCAGAGTCCGAAAAAGGCCGCGGGTCCTCCGGCATACACCAAAGTGTTCGGGGCCGCCGTCGTGGAACTGGCCCGGAGCCAACCCCAGCGTGGTCGCCATCACCGCCGCGATGCCCGACGGCACCGGCCTTGATCAGCTGCAGCGGGAAATGCCGGAGCGATTCTATGATGTGGGCATCGCCGAACAGCACGGCGTGACCTTTGCCGCGGGTCTCGCGACGCAGGGGTGCATCCCCATCGTGGCGGTCTACTCCTCCTTCCTCCAGCGCGCCTTTGACCAGATCATCCATGATGTGGCGCTCCAGCACCTCCACGTGGTGTTCGCTCTGGACCGTGCCGGACTTGTCGGGGCCGACGGTCCCACCCACCACGGGGTCTTCGATCTGAGCTATCTCCGGCTGATCCCGGAAATGGTGGTGATGGCACCGAAAGACGAAAGCGAGTTGCGCGACATGCTCTACACTGCCGTCCAGCATCAGGGCGGACCCATTGCGCTCCGGTATCCACGCGGCAACGGCCTGGGTGTCCCCCTCAAGTCCGGTTTCGATGCTGATCCCGATAGGGCGGGCGGAAACGCTGCGGACGGGCACCGCGGTCGCCCTCCTGGCAATCGGAGAAATGGTCGCACCCGCCCTCGCTGCGGCCGGAGGAACTGGAGAAGGAAGGGATTTCGTGCGAGGTCGTCAATATGCGTTTCGTGAAACCGCTGGACGGTGCTCTGCTGGAGCGGATTGCCGCGCGGTTCAACCGGGTGATCACGATCGAAGACAATACCGTGCTGGGGGGATTCGGCAGCGCGGTGGCGGAGTACTACGCTTCACGGCGGATACAGAATGTCTCGCTGCACATGCACGGACTCCCGGACCGGTTCATTGACCACGGTTCACCGGCGGAACTCGCCGCGGAAACCGGACTCGACAGCGCGGGCATCGTGCGGCTGGTGCGCACGACCCTCGACCATCCAGTCTCAACCACAGCAGGATAATCCATGAGCAAGGTGAGGATCGGTATCGTCGGGGTCGGCTGGGTTGCCCAGGTCGTTCACCTCCCGACACTCCTGAAAATGCCCGAAGCCGAAGTCGTTGCCATCTGCGACCGCGACAAGGCCCGGGTTCGGCTGGTCGGGGAGAAATTCGGCATCACCCGGCAATACACCGATCTTGCCCAGATGCTGGAGCGCGAACAGCTGGACGCCGTCGACGTATGCACCTCCACGGACGCACACAAGGATGTGACGATAGCCGCGCTGAAAGCGGGGAAGGACGTGCTCGTCGAGAAACCTATCGCCCGGACCTACGCCGAAGCCCTTGCCATGGCCGACGCCGCCCGCGAAACGCGACGCAAGCTGATGGTGGGCATGAACCACCGGTTCCGCCCGGATACGATGATTCTCAAGAGCTTCATCGAGGGGAAGGAACTGGGCAAGATCTATTATACCCGCGTGGGCTGGCTGAGACAGCGGACGTTCGACCAGGGGTGGATCACCCAGAAGGAAAAATCGGGGGGCGGCGTGTTTATCGACCAGGGAATCGTCATGCTGGACATGGCCCTCTGGATGATGGGATACCCCCAGGTCGTGCGTCTGAATGCCGCGCATTACCACAACAAGACCCGGAAGGTCGAGGATACCTCGGTCGTCACGCTCACGCTCAACACCGGGGCCACGGTGAACATCGAAGTGAGCTGGTCGATGTGTCTCGATCAGGATATCTATTACTGCTATCTCCACGGCGGCGACGGAAGCGCGAGTCTCTCCCCGATGAAGATCTACAAGGAACTGCACGGGAGTCTGGTGAACCTCGCCCCGTCCAGAGTCGATCCCCCCCAGCACATCTTCAAGCGGTCGTATGAGAACGAGCTGAAACATTTCCTGGGAGCCGTACGCGATCTTCACCCGGTGATCTCCACCGCCGATGAAGCTGTGCAGAGGATGAAAATCGTGGATGCCGTCTACCGCTCGGCCAAACGCGGGAAAGAAGTGACTGTCTCCTGAGGCCCAACCGTGGCAGCAGCACGCAAACGGATTCTCGTGGTCGATGACGAGCGGGACATCGTCGAGCTCATCAGGTACAACCTCGCCAAGGAGGGGTACGAAGTCATCACCGCCTACAACGGTCGTGAGGCCCTTGAAAAAGCCGGCGGAACGACAGACCTGGTGTTGCTGGATGTGATGATGCCCCTGCTGGACGGGTTTGAGACGTGCAGGCGCATCAAAGCGAACGCGGAGACGGCGGCTGTCCCCGTGGTCTTCCTCACGGCCCGGTTGGGCGAGGCGGATGAGGTGGTCGGACTCGAACTCGGGGCCGACGATTACATCCAGAAACCCATCAGTCCGCGTAAGCTCGTGGCCCGGGTGAAGGCGGTACTCCGTCGCGCCGAACAGTCCGCCGATGAAAAGGGTGAACCCCCGATTATCAAAATCGGCAAGCTCGAGATCAACCGTTCCACATACACGGTAAGGAACGGCAAGAACGAAATCTTTTTCCCCAAGAAAGAATTCGAGGTGCTGGCCCTTCTCGCGTCAAACGCCGGCAAGGTCTTTTCCCGCGAAATGCTGCTGAACAACATCTGGGGCAGCGAAGTCGTCGTCATCGATCGCACGGTGGACGTGCATATCCGGAAAATCCGGGAAAAACTCGGGGATGATGCGGATGCCATCGAAACGATCAAGGGCGTCGGGTACCGCTATCGGGAATAGCCGCCGTCCATGAACCTCCGCACCAAAATTGCCGCGACATACATCGGCCTCACCGTTGCGGGCGTCGCGCTCGCGGGCTTCGTCTCCTCGTGGCAAATCAGGAATTACCTGAATCTCCGGGCAACGCAGGCCCTCACCGCGCAGGTGAGGTTGTTTGCCGATCTGCTGAGCGATGGCTCGATGCGTGTCGACGGATCAGGTGCCGGTGATGCGCTGTTGCTGCGCCGTGCATCCCTGCTGGGTGTCCGGCTCACCATTGTCCTTCCCGACGGGCGTCTGCTCTACGATTCGAACATCCGGCGCGACTCCCTTTCCCTGGCTGAAAATCATTCCCTGCGGCCCGAGGTTCTGGCGGCACGAAACGGACGTGTGGGCATCGCACGCCGGGCTTCCACTTCCGTCGGGGGCGAATTCCTGTATGCGGCGGTCATGATCCGGCAATCGCCCGGCGGAGAACTCGATTCCGCGGTGGTCCGCCTTGCGCTGGCATCCGAGGAGATCCGGCTGCTCGATACCCGTGTACAGGTGCTGATCTGGGGGATCGGACTCCTGACCGTCATGGTCATCATTGTTGTCAGCGTCCATCTCGCAAAGCGCATCACCCTTCCGATCCAGAGCATTGCGGCCACGGCACAGGCCATCCGCGACGGGGATCTGCGGCACCGTATCACGGTGCCTGCCGGGGACGAAATCGGCGCGCTGGCGACAGCCATCAACGAGATGGCGGAGAAGCTCGGCAACGACATCGAGCGCCTGCGCAAGCTGGAACGGGTCCGGAGCGAGTTTCTGGGAAACGTCTCACACGAACTCCGCACGCCGATATTTTCCATCCAGGGTTTTCTGGAAACGCTCCTGGACGGCGCAGTGGATGATGCGAGTGTAAACCGCGATTTTCTGACCAAAGCACATCTCCATGCGGAACGCCTCAACGCGCTGCTGAATGATCTCATCGACATCTCCCGTATTGAATCGGGGGAGATGAAGATGAGTTTCCGGTATTTTCCCGCGGACGAATTCCTTTCACAATCGGTCGAGGACATGCATTCGCAGGCGGACCGCAAGAACATCCGTCTCCGTGTGGAAGACCCTCCCGCCGAGTCCGAGCAGATGTACGGCGACCGGGATCGCCTCAAGCAGGTGATGATCAACCTTGTCGACAACGCCATCAAGTACACTGAACCCGGCGGCTCGGTGACCATTCGCGCTGCGCTTGATCCGCAGCGCTGCACGATCAGCGTGGAGGATACCGGACACGGAATCCCCCCCGAGCATCAGGCGCGCATTTTCGAACGCTTCTACAGGGTGGACAGAGACCGCTCGCGGGATGTCGGAGGGACGGGTCTTGGCCTGGCGATCGTCAAGCATATTGTGGAAGCTCATGGCGGGACGATCGGTGTACAGAGCGTGGTCGGCAAGGGCAGTGTGTTCGCTTTCACGTTGAAACGGTAGGCGCCGGGAGCTGTACGCCCCGACGTTTCATCGGGTCATCCCGCCTGGCCGGACGGGTACCACCTTGCGGCACAGGTACCGCCATGCAGGACAGATCCCGCCGTGCGTGACAGGTCGCACGCTGCCGGACGGGTACCACCTTTCGGGACAGGTCCTACCCCGCGGGCGCAGCACGGACGAGTTCCAATCGTCAATTCTTCTCGACGAGAGTTCGGCGGCGGAGAGATCCTTTGCGGGCCAAATCGCAGGAGGGAAGCGACAGAAGGTCTCCCCTGCGCGATGCATTCAATCATATTACTGACAGTTCTGCACTGAACCCATGCCCGGCCGAAAACAAAAAGGCGACGACATACTCCACATGCGTGAGGCATTGCGACTCGCGAGTCTCGGCCGCGGATATGTGAGCCCCAATCCCATGGTGGGCGCGGTACTTGTCAAGAATGGGAAGGCGGTGGCGTCCGGCTACCACCGGTACTTCGGCGGTCCGCATGCTGAAGTGGAATGTCTTGCGGCGTATCGCGGTGATCTTCAGGGCGCAACGCTGTATGTGACACTTGAGCCCTGTTCTGTATACGGCAAAACCCCCGCCTGCGCGGATCTGCTGGCGACCACAGGGATCCGGAGGGTCGTGGTAGCCATGCGCGACCCCAATCCGCTTGTAGCGGGTCGTGGCGTCGCGAGACTGAGGAAAGCAGGGATACGTGTTGAGGTCGGTCTGCTGGAAGACGAAGCGCGCGAGCTCAACCGGCACTTTCTGGTGGGCATAACCAAACGGCGCCCGTACGTGCATTTGAAGATCGCCCAGTCCCTGGACGGATTCATCGCCGCAGCGAGACCGAGCGGCCGCTGGATCAGCGGACCGGAATCGCGGGCGCTGGTACATACCTGGCGGACCCACTACGATGCCGTCCTCGTGGGTGCCGGAACAATCCGCGCCGACGATCCGCGCCTGACGGTGCGGGGCGTGCCGGGACGTGATCCGGATGTTCTGATTCTGGACGGACGATTGCGTGTTCCCGAAGACGCGAGGGTGCTTCGCACGGCCTCACGGCGGAGGATCATCATCTGCACAACGCAAAAGGCCATCCGGGATAACTTCGGGAAGGCGGAGCGGCTCGCCACCCGCGGCGTGTCGCTTCTCACGTCGCATGGACGAAGCGGGCGCCTGCGAATTCCGGAGTTGATGGATGCGCTCTATGAACGCGGAGATCGGATCGATCCTTGTGGAAGGGGGCAGCGTGGTGTTCCGGGAGTTTTTGGATGCAGGAGTTGCTTGACGAACTTTCGGTGTTTATCGCTCCGCAGGTAATCGCTGCCGGCGTCCCTGCTTTTGCCGGGTCCCCGATGGCGCATCCTGCGTCATTCCGGTTTCGCACCATCGAAGCCGGACGTGTCGGGGCGGATATCCTCATCCATGCGTTGATGTAGGGAGGGAGAGATCATGTTCACGGGAATCATACAGGAAGTGGGAAGCATTGCGGTGAGCGAACGGTTCGGGGGCGGCGTGCGGCTTTCGGTACGCGGAGCGCTTGTCAGCCGGGAGCTTGCGGTGAATGACAGCGTCGCCGTGAATGGAGTTTGCCAGACCGTTGTGGCGCTGGAGGGTGAGATATTCCGCGTTGAAGCGGTCGAAGAAACCCTCCGGAAGACCACACTCGGGGATCTTTCCGCCGGCGCATCCGTAAACCTCGAATTGCCGTTGCGTCTGAGCGACAGGTTGGGTGGACATATGGTTCAGGGCCATGTGGACGGGATCGGTGTCATTGCGTCGGTCGTCAAGCAATCCGCAAGCTGGCTGGTGAGTGTCCAGTTTCCCCCGGACTTCAGCCGGTACGTCATTCCCGTCGGTTCCATTGCCATTGACGGGATCAGCCTCACGGTGGCGAAGCTTGAGGGGAATCGCCTCACGGTGTCGGTAATTCCCCATACGCTTGCCAATACGACCCTGGGGAGCGCCCGGTCGGGCGACAGGGTGAACCTGGAGTTTGATCTGGTGGGGAAGTACATCGAGCGGATGGTGACGACTCGGCTCAGGAGAGGGCATTTCTGCCGATATGCTCGCGCAATGGGGGTACGGGGCTTGATTATTTATTGATGTTTTCGTATACTTGTGTCTCGAAACTGCCCTTAAAGAGGAATTATGTTCACAGTGCTTATCGTTCTTGAAGTCGTCATCAGCGTCTTGCTGGTGCTGGTTGTCTTGATGCAATCCAGCAAAGGCGGCGGCCTTGCCGGAACTTTCGGTGGCGGGTCTGTCGGTGTGGTATTCGGTGTTCGCCGGACCGCCGATTTTCTCATCCGCGGGACCCAGATTCTGGCCGGGACATTTCTGGTCCTGGCGCTCGTCATCAACATCTTCTTCCTGCCGCGGGCCGGCACGGGAGAGGGGAGTGTGCTGCAGCAGGGACAGACCCAGCAACAGCAGCAGCGGTCGATGACACCGCAGCTCCCTCCGCCGCCTGCGCAGACCGCTCCGCCGGTGCAGTAGCCGTTTTTCTGTTCTCGCCGCACCCATGGCTCAATTGGTAGAGCAACTGACTCTTAATCAGTGGGTTCCAGGTTCGAGTCCTGGTGGGTGCACTCTGAAACCCCGATTCCGTTTTGGATTCGGGGTTTTTTTGTTGCTCAAGGTCGGGAGGAATTGAAGAAGCGGCCGAGTGTAGCAGAAGTGTAGCAACTTTCTCGTTTGCCCCCGTATTATCAAGCCCCCCGTCCATTGCCCTCAAGATCCGCCCGGTATCGAAATTGACGGCCACTGGGATTTGTGGTGCTTTTCTTGCGATCGTGAGATTCCGACGCTGCCGGGTCTCGGCAGGCTTTTCATTCCCGGCAAGCCGGCGGCAACCGGGGTCCACAACGACCGATGAACACCGCTGTCCTCCTTCGCAGAAGAGGGAATTGACATCAAAGGCATGTGGCCCGCCAGGAAACGCGAATGCGCTTTCCACTTTGTATCCCAATTGGTAATGTGCTCTTTCTAACTGTGAAGGAAACCGGGGTATCGTGTACCGGATTCATACTCAAAGATGGAAGGGAAATCATTGTCTGATTCAGTTTCGATCATCAATTCGGCGCCGGCCACATCTTTATAAACAAGCGTAATGTCGAATGACTAAGGTATCTCTTGTATGCCGAGAGACCTCGTGCCTGGGTATCGAAGTACGGGAGTGTCCCGAATTGAAATCCCGGTCTTATTGTCCGGATTCTGAAGCATACGTATCGTCGCACATTGACGGTGGTGGAGATGTGCCGCACTGGTACAGCAGCCCCGTACTGAAGCCCCGGCTGAAATAGTAAATCCAAAACGTAACCTTACATCTTCACCCGCCATGGGGTGAGATTTCCCGGAGAGGCAAATCGTCTTACGCATCTGCTCATGAACTCTGAGACAAACGGAGATGAAAGACATCACAGCAATGAACACACCCGATAACGCAATTGCACGGAGTGAGACCGTAGAGGGAGACGCGCCTGAGATCATCACACGTCAGCAGTGGAAATGGTCCGCCCTGGCGGGCATGGCATCCTATCTTGATGCCGGATCGATTGTCGCCCTTGGCGCAGGGTTGGCTTTGTTTCAAGCGTATCTCGGTCTCACCGTTGAGGCTGTAGGTGCTCTCGCTGCGATTGGCCCCAACGCGCTTGGTTGTGCAATCGGATCGGTGATAGGTGGGAGGCTTGGTGACAAGCTCGGCCGCAAACGCATCTATCAATACGATTTGCTCGTGTATGCGGCCGGTATCCTGTGCATCGCGCTGGCCGTTAATGCTGCAATGCTGTTCACCGGCACGTTTGTGGTCGGCGTCGCCGTGGGCGCCGATGTTCCCACCTCGCTTGCACTTGTGGGAGAATTCGCGCCGGCGAAAGCACGCGGGCAAGCTCCTCGGCCTGACCCAGGTTGCGTGGTCCATCGGCCCGGTCATCGTCCTGCTGATGTCGGCGGCATTGGCGCCGTTCGAGTTGCTCGGCATCCGCATCGTCTTCCTGCACCTGTTTGTGGCGGCGATCGTAACATGGGCACTGCGCCAGGGACTTGCGGAATCCGCCCGATGGAAAACCGCATCGCAAACCGGCCGTACGCTTGATCCGGAAGCTCTTTTCGGGTGCGAACTTGTGGGCGTTACTGTGGACGGCCTCGATCTACCTCTTCTGGGGTCTCGCTGCGGGCACTGCAGGAATCTTCTATCCGTATATCATCAAAACGCTCAACGCTGGCGATCAGGCAGCAAGCGTCGCGGTCACAAGCCTTGGCTTTCTCGCGTCGATCCTGTTCACCACCACGATCTTCATGCGGTTTTCTGACCGTGACTATGCGACGCGCAAACGATTGTGGGGGATCGGGGCTGTCGCCCAGACGGCTGCGTTCGGGCTCTTCCTCGTGCTACCATTCAGTATCCCTGTCATCGTTGCGAACATTCTGCTGTTTGCCCTTGGCGGGGCACTGGCAGGGGAGGCGTTCTATAAGGTGTTCAGCCAGGAACTGTTTCCCACCCTTCTGCGCGGAACCGCGCAGGGCCTGACCTTTGGTATCGCCCGGACAATGCTGGGGATCTGGAGCTTCTTTGTGCCCATGCTTGCAGATGCCGGAATCCGCCCCGTGGCCGCGCTGCTGATGTTGTTTCTCGCGATCAGCGGTTGCATCGGGTTCTGGTTTATGCCGGATACTTCCGGCAAGACGCTGGAGCAGATTGAAGCAGAGCGTGGGTCGTGAGGCCGCCGTTACCCAGCAAGGTTTGCCAGAATGCTGTTCTGGGTGGCCTGCACCACCATTATCACAGGAAGCGGCATGACGCATGGAAAATGTCCCGTGGGGGGGACTTATTCCATCTGGACGTCAGAAGTGCCGATGTTTCTCTCTGGAAAGCGCTTCCCCCCTTTCCAGAGCTGACATGGTAGCCTTCTTCTCCACCCTGCTCCGCCTCTTTCTTCAGGTCTTCCGCTCAAGAAGGACCATCCTTTCCGAGATCGCACTGCTCAAGAAAGAGAACGAGATCCTGCTAAGGAAGATGGGGAAGAAGAAGGCCCATTTCGGCTTCTACGACAAGCTCTTCTTGGTTGTGCTGAACAGGGCCGCCGACATCAATCAATCAATTCTCTCTCCTTCATGTCCCCGACAAAGCAATAGGTACCAAGGGGAGCTTCACGGAAAAGGGGAGGAAAACCATCTGAAAGTCCTGGCTTTTGGAAAGCGAAACAATACCCCGGTGGACACGTACCGGCAAGCAAGGTAGTGAGTGTGCGCAGATTGCCAGATGGAGGGTTCGATGAATGCACAGCCGCGTCTCTTTGTGCACGGTTTGCTGTTTGTCCTTGGACTGGTGCTGATGGTCTGGGGGATAGTCGCCGCCAAACACGGTGCAGCTGTTATAGGTCTCATTGTCGCGGCGGTAAACGTTCAACAATTCCTCAAGAAGAACAAAGCAACGACGGACAGCCGAATGGGACAGGCGCCCTGAGTGGGTTAATCGTTTGCGAAAGATTGTCGGCCCCAATTCAACAGCGATTGCAGGAACAGTTGAATCCCACTCGCAATGATATGAGCGTTGCGACTGGATAGTTCACGAGGTACCACAAGTACGCAGGGGGACATATGAAATATAGAGTGCACCGTTTGGAAGTCAGCAGGGACAATATGCAGGAAAAGCTTGAACAGTTGTTGAACGGACTGAATGGAGATGTCGTTGCGGTGATGCCGAATGTTCGTCCGTATTTTCTATGTTACGGGAGTCAGGTTGACTTCGTGCTCGTTGTGGAGAAGCTGAACTAGTCCAACGACGTAAGTGGGTCCGGCAAAGACCCTCAGGGCCAGCTTGGAGGGTTTTCTGTTTCGCGGAGTGTTGTCAGTATTAATGACCGTGAAGAGGCAACTGCCACGCGGAAAGGAAGAAGCAGCCAAAGAACGTTCGGTTGTTGTTCCGCTTGTTTGAGGTGCCAGGTTGTGCCTCCGCTTGTGGCTATCAGGATTGATCCATTTACACCGAAAGCCATCCGTACTTTGACAGGTGTCTGGAAGGCGGCCACCGAGCTATTTCATCAACATCATCTTCTTCGTTTCGCTGCGGCCTTCGGCCTCAAGCGTGTAGAAGTACACCCCACTTGCTCTGCCGGCTCCGTCCCATACAGCCGTGTGCTTTCCCGGTGCACGGTACTCATTCACCAGGATCGCTGCTTCGCGGCCGAGCACATCATACACGATGAGCTTCACGCTGCCTCCCCGTCCGGTGATCGTGTATTCGATCCTTGTCGCCGGGTTGAACGGGTTCGGGAAGTTCTGCTGCAACATGCTCTGCTCCGGTACCGGCGGTGCTTCCGCCACCCAGGTCGCACCGCCGGTGGTCGTCCGGAGGATCGTACCTACCGAACCGACGATGGTTGCAGTTCCTGCGTTGATCACGGCCACACTATGCAGAGATCGCGGCGTCATGTCTGACTGGGAACTCCATGTCTGTCCGCCATCAGTCGTGCGGTACGTCGTACCGGCCGCTCCGACGGCGTACCCGGTGTTAGGATCGGCGAACGAGACCGCATTGAGATAGAGGTTCATCCCGGGGCTCTGTCTCGCCCATGAGACCCCGCCATCTGTGGTCCGGAAGATGGCGTCCGGATAACCGACCAGTGTCCCTATGCTTGCCGTCGGGAATGATACACCGGTGAGATTTGCCGTGGTGCCGATGGATACCGTTGTCCATACTGCTCCCCCGTCGGTTGTCCGGAGCACGGTCCCCGTGTCGCCCACCGCGATGACAAGGTCCGGGGCGGGCATGGCGACAGCGCGGAGATGTCGCGTCGTGCCGCTGCCCTGGGTTGTCCACATCGCCCCGCCGTTCGTGGTGGAAATGATGCGTCCGCTGTCGCCCACCGCTGTTCCCGTAAGCGTGTTCCGGAAGGCAATGCTCCGGAGTGTTGTCGTAGTTCCGCTGGTCTGCGAGGTCCACGTGTCCCCGCCATTGGTGGTACGGATGACACTTCCCCGGTACCCCACCGCGGTGCGGTCCTGATCGTTGATCAGCGATATCCCGTAGAGGTCCGTCTGCGGACTTGATGATTGCTGGATCCATGTGGCGCCGCCATCGGACGTGCTGAGGATCGAATTGCCTGTCCCCACCGTGCTGCCGGTCAGTGCAGAACTGAAGGAGACCCCGTAGAAATCAGGGAGGATGCCGCTGGTTTGACGCGTCCACGTTGCGCCTCCGTTGGTGGTACGGAGGACATACCCCCACGCTCCGACGGCGATCCCGGCATCGGGACCGGTAAAGAAGACATCATGGATCAAATACGTCATCCCGCTTGTCTGACTGCTCCAGGTGGACCCGCCGTCGGTAGTGCGAAGGATCGTCCCGCGGTTGCCGACAACCGTGGCGGTGTTCGCGTTGACGAACCTTCCGCCACGGAGAATCTGCGTCGTTCCGCTGGCCTGAGGTGACCAGGTCGATCCGGCGTCCGTCGTGCGCAGCACGGTACCGGTGTCTCCGAGTGCCATACCCGTGGTCCCGTCGAACATGACAACCGCGCGGAGGTTCCGTGTTGAGCCGCTCGTCATGCCTGTCCAGCTCGTGCCCCCATCCGTGGTACGGAGAATAGTCCCTCTGCTGCCGACGGCGATACCTGTTGTTGCATCGGTGAATGCAACACCCTCAAGGTTGGACGTGACCGGGCCGGTCGGGCTGGTCCACGTCGAGCCCCCATTCGTCGTCCGGAGGATCGCTCCTGTCTGACCCACGACGACGGCATTCTGTGCATCGAGGACTGCGATGGCATACAGGGTGGTACCTTGTTCCTGATGTTTGCTTCGTCCATCGTTCCCCCCCGTCCGTCGTGCAGTAGATCCCGCCGTTCATCGCCGACGGCAAAGCCTGTGCTCGCATTGCTGAAACGGACATCCATGAATATGTCCTGGAACCCGGTCCTGTGGAGCGTCCATGTGATGCCCCCGTCGATGCTCCGGAGGATCGAGCCACGCTCTCCGGCCGCGAACCCGCTCGTTGCACTTGTGAAGCAGACACTGTAGAGCGTGTTCCCCGTGGGGAGGGGGTTTTGCCATGTCCAATCGGACTGGGCGGATGCAAGCCGGGTGAGAGCAGTAAGAATGACGAGAGTCAATACACTGCGGCGCAGGGCTGGCATCAATGGACTATCGGTCGGTGTCATGGAAATTCCTCCTTGAAATAGATCCTACAGGGCGATTATCGCGATCGCCTCTGGTTCGTCTCACTATGGTCGTGTCCACACCACGGAACGAGGGTCTTCCCGCCCCAGGGCCGGATACCATCACTCCCCGTCCATGGACAGGATACCGGAAAAAAGGAGAGTGTACGGGCAGACCATGGCCCGGTGGAGCATGCCGCGCACCTGGCAAAGGGGCCGGCTGGGGGATCGTAAGGTTCCGAACCAATGGCAATGTACACCGGATGGGTAACCGCCGCAATCCCGCATTTGCGGTATCTATTGCAGGGTCGACTTAGACCTTATGTCAAATAAGTAAGCCCGAGTTCGACCGTTGTAACGACAGAATGGCGATTCTGTTTGGCATAGGGCGATTTGTAAGCAGGTTTGTCAACACTTCCGGCATCTAGTCCTGCATACTGATACCTGGTTGCGGATGTCAATAGAATCGGCTATAATGAAAAGAACCCGGGAATATTGAAGCCACGAATGGTCTACAAGAAGAAGTGGATTGGCCGAACTTCAACCGGTTGACGTTTCTTCGCTTCGCCGCAAAGGGCCCTGATGAAAACAATTGAATCTCCCGAATGGACCGGAGTATTTTTATGAGTACGCTGACCTCACGCGAGCGCGTCCGCCGCGTCATCCGGGGCGAGCCGGTCGACCGCCTGCCCGCCCAGCCCATGGCGATGATGTTTTCGGCGCGACACGCCGGCATCCCGTTCATCGACTACACCAAGGACGGCCGGAAGATGGCCGAAGCCCAGCTCAGGCTTGTCGAGGACTTCGGGCTCGACTGCCTGCTGACCTGCTCCGATCCGGCGCGCGAGGTCATCGACATCGCGGGCGGCGCGAGCGTCGACTGGTTCACCGACCAGGGTCCCGCGATCAACGAGGAGCGGGCCGCGCTGGCTGATAAAACCCGGTTGAAGGCCTTCCGTCTGCCCGACCCGCTCGGCGGAGGCCGGATGCACGACCGGGTCAAATCGATCGAGCTCATGCGCGCCGCGTCCGGCCCCGGCATGTCGATTGTCGGCTGGATCGAGGGGCCGCTCGCCCTCGCGGCCGAGCTGCGCGGCGTGAACGCCATCATGCTCGACTTCATCGACGACCCGGTGTTCGCCCGCGATCTGCTTGCGTTCTCGGCCGACGTGGCCATCGCCTACGCTCCGGCACAGATCGCCGCGGGGGCGGACACGATGGGGATGAGCGACGCGGCCGCGAGCATGATCGGACCGGAACTCTACGAGCAGTTTCTCTGGCCGGAGCAGAAACGGGTTCTGGAAACGCTCCGCCGGAACCACCCCGACGTCATCCGCCGCCTCCACATGTGCGGCCGCACCGATCCGCTGTTGTCCCGGATGGGCGAACTGCCGGTCGACATCTACGAGATCGATTTCCCTGCCGACCTGAGCCGGGCGCGCGCCGAGCTCGGCCCCGAGCGGGTGATAGCCGGCAACGTCTCTACGATCACCGACCTGTTCGAGGGTACTCCGGAGCAAGTTTACGAGGCGTGCCGCCGGTGCCACCACATCTGCGGCCGATACCACATCGTCGGCGCCGGGTGCGAAATCTCGACCCAGACACCGCCCGAAAACCTGCGGGCGATGATGGCCTACGCACGCGAGCACAAGCCCGAGGACTGCGGGTAAGCGCGCAGGGGGTATCTCTTCCAAGCGACGCAGAACGGGGGGGGGCCGAAGGAAGCAGTGTTCTGTTTATCCTCCTCGCTCCGGACTCCCGAGTGGAGATAGAAGGAATGGCACGACGTGTCTGCCGATGCCACGGAAACACCCGCAAGCCCCGCCGCTTGCCTTTATTTCTCGCCCCCTCCTGAACACACCGTTCGATAAGACCACGCAAGCGCACTTCCTTTTGACATCGGTTCTCTCCATTCAGGCGAATGTCATTCACACCGGGATCAATCCGCCAGCTCGATATCCGACCGGTCACATCAGCCATCTGATGATTGACCCCGGTCCGGTCAGTGATACAGAACAATACGCAGCGATTCACCCGACAGAACCCGATCCTTTGATTTCAAATTCTCCGATTTCCCTTGACATGGCCTGACTGCGGAGCTATATTGCTAGTGGGGTATAAAGGGAAAGAACTCAATGCATCGGGCTGTAAGAGACATAGCAGTAATTCTGCTGGCATTGCTCGTCGTAACAGGTGCAAAGGCAGCAAGTATCTCTGAGACGGTTGGTCTGAACCGGCCGCCTGAGCAGCCTGAGATGAGTGCGAGCTTCGGTCACTCCAAGGATGCCACCAAAGAATCTTTCACTCAGGGACGCCAAACGTGGCCCGTGAAACAGATTTCCTCATTCCCTGTGTACTCGTGTGTGGTGGAATTCGCTGGCTGTGACACTGAGTTCTTCCTTCTTTTCGATTTACGTCCGCGTCTCTTCGGTTCCTCTTTCTACTTCTCGTCACTCTGCAATAAAGCACCTCCGGTAGCGTAAGCGCACATCATCGTCCTCTTCGCCTTCACCTGATATGTGCTCGAAGGCCGTGCTACGGATGTCGCAACGCCGGCTGAGACGGCGCTCGCAGTCCCGATCAAAGCAGATACAGGTATCCCGGGCAAGAAAGGATGATCCCCGGTTAGTTCCCATACTGCGGGAACTATCAAGGTGGGCACTCATCCGTGAAAGCACAGAGGGCGGTTAACCCATTCGCTTACTCGTTGCAAGGAGGGTCGAACAATGGCACACATGCAGAAGACGCCGGATCATATACACGAATCCGAAAGCAAGAAGAGGTTCAAGCTCGTCGATAGTAATGCCGTTGCGGGGGTGAGCAGTCATGGAGGATTGCACCCAGAAGCTCAACATGTGAACGCGGCCAAACGGGTGGCAGTTGGTGTGGAAAAACCTACCGGACCAGAAATTACGAGTTTCCCATGGCAATTTGTTGCAGTGATGGCTGTGATTGTACTCGGTCTTCTGACCATCATCATCGCCTCGGTCTTAGGGTGGTAGGGATTCGACACGGGGTCGGGTTATGGCAATGACACTTGCGTTGAACGAAGCCAGACTATTACGTATGAGAGAGAATGTGGACTGCCATTTATGTACATTGATGCATCGCCGAATCTTATAGGAATACTCATGCACCCCAATATGCCACAGAAATCCATAGGGCAACTTGAAGCCCAGATTAGCGAAGCAATGGTGAAGTTCGAACGAGAACACATGGGACGGGGACCGAACCGCACGCACACCCATATTCTCGATGACATGGTTATTGTGCGACTGGAGGGTGTTCTGACGCCTGCAGAAATGCAGTTGGCAAAGGATCCGGCTGGTGTGAAGTTGCTGAAAGAGGTGAGACAGATGCTTATTGAGAATTCGAAGGATTTGCTGAAGCGTCTCATCAAGCAAATTTGTGACCGCGATGTTGTGAGCATGCACTCGGATATCAGCGCGAAGACGGGGGAGCGCATCATCGTCTTCACACTTAAAGAAACGCACTGAGTTTTTCCGATTCTGCTTGACATCGGCTGGGGTCCTTTGTATATTGATTGTAGAGTTGAGAAAAATACGGTAGACGGGTCACGAAATAATCCCTGAGAAGTTGCGCAGGGGAGATTTGGTGGACGGTAAACCAACACGAGTCATCGATACTGATGACCAGTGTTGGTTTTTTCGTTTTGTATCACTGAGTCGTCATGACATATGAGACTCTGAATGAACTGAAGGAAGTAGTCACCTCGGAGGAGCCTATCATGGTTGGAGAATATCAAGGGATCAGATTTTCTTACGCTGCCGGCTTCGGCACCAAAAACGTTGTCGAAGGGTACCACATACTCTGTCGCGGCAGATTCAGTACTGTACGACCTTGGTGTTGCCGGATTCGGCGATCGCTTCGATGCTTATACCATGGTGTTCGATGCCTCGCCGGGGTCGTTCCGGTTCCCCGAGCGTCATTGCGCGGGAAGAAGGCGGCCTTTAAAAAGCACACGGAGCCGAATTCGACTCCTTACGAGATCACACATGGAGATCGCAACATGGAAACCGCGACAGGAAGTATGGCGATTGGCGTCAATCTCATTGTGAAGAATTTCCTGGTCACCCATGTCGGAGCGAATCCCATGGAGATGAAAACGGAAATCACGGAAGACGTCCTTGTGGTCCTCATCCGGGGTCTTCTTCCACCTGCGGAAATGAGATGCTCTCGAGAAATGGAATCACGGTTGTGTCGTATCAACAATTGCGCGAACAACTGTTCAAGAAGTCAGAACCCGTGTTGCGGGAAAGGGTAGCTGACTTCCTCCAAAGAAGCATCAAGAGTATCCACTACATCTTCGGAACGCAGCCGGAGGATATGAGCATCATCATCTATTTGGAACCCTTGTGAGCCGGCAAAGAAAGGAGCGATAAACGATGACTGTCACACCGAACGGCCAATGCAGAGTGTGTACATCCGTTATGGTGTTTGTTCAGAGAAGAGGCAGCAGCGAAGGGCTGTGGGTGTGTCCTGTGTGTGGTGCACAATGCAGGACAGTATCTGCTGAGCAAGACGAGGATGCGGGATACGGGGCTATGATCCAATTCTGAAAAGAGAGTCATCCCGATGTAGGTACACGACATCACACGTAAGGATGGAACTATGACCCGGTTAATAGGCATCTCCGCGCACGAATGTGAATCGCACGCACGTAAATCGTCAAGACCATCGATTGTGTATGTCCACTCGGAGGCCTTCCGGGCATGTAGACTGCAAATGCGATTCATGCTGAAACTTGCCACACTCGTGAAAGATGATATTGATCTTTTCGTTCTCGACGCTCTCACGGGGAAAGAACCCCTGGCGCAGCTTGGCATCACTCATGCGCCTGCGTTGATTTTCCGTAAGGAGTTGGTCCAGTGCATCATTGAAGGCATTACTCCTGTGGAAACGCTCCTCGCAGTAATCAAATCACACCTTGGGATTGACCTCAGCAGCAGTGAACATAGCAGTGAAAGGAGGATGATATCATGTTAACAAGACGCCGAATATCTCAACTACGGGAACGCGCTTCACCGCATCACTGTGCCCAAGAAGTTGACGACCGCGCAAAAGCGACACCACCCCTCGAAGGGGAAGGTATTCAACGCACGAGTTACAGCATTTCAGGAACGATCGTTCTGGAAATGCGGGAAGAAGCCCTTTCTGTCATGCGTGATTGTCAGGACTCGGTACGCTCAATCGAGAGCGACCAACCGTCCTATGGAGCCTCGCGAACAGCCGGTGAGCTTTCACGAACGCTCGGCTGACGCTTCGATGCGAGAAGAGTACGCAATCGTCATTGACCGACAGTTGAAACTCCTTAAATATCTTGACGCCGCGCTTGAGCGCATCGATACGGGAGTTATGGTGTCTGCATATGCTGTAAAGAACTCATCGCACAACAACGGCTCGAAGCAGTACCGCACACGCAACTCTGCATTAGGTGTAAAGGTGGAGGAAGCAGAACTCTTACCCGGGAAAGCACGCATTCATCATGCGGAAACGCGAACTACAGTGCAGCCGTGAACACGGAGGCACTCTTGAAGGCCATACGGACTGTCCTATTCCCGGCGGATTTCCCGGGGAACTCCATTCTTGCAGGCAGAAGCGTCGGAGTCGAAGATGGTGACAATGGAGAATCTGCACACTGGTTATGGCAAGGAAGTCAACCGGTGGCCGAAGTATCCCCAATGCATCAAGCAAGCCGGAAGGAAACCCTTGCCGGATATAGCGAATCTCTATCGGGCAGTTGCCCGATAGGAAGAAATGCACGCAACGAACCATGCTACACCTCAGACATTGAAGATGGCAATGGCAGCCAACGGGCGGGAAGCGAATCGCTATGTCGCTCTCTGGTACGGATCGCCGAACTCGCACCAATACTCTGAAGCAATGAGATGACGGGATCATGGATGGTGTGTCTATTGAGAAAGGAGAATGACTCATGGAACTCAGGGAATTACAGGAACACATTCGCACACTGGTCACACTTGAGGAAACAGAAGCACCGGTGGTCAGCGTCTACATGAATCTTCAAATGAGAACTGTGGAGCTTCGGGAATTCACCAGGCATCGAGTGGCTTTGCTCAAGGAAAGCCTCCCGCAAGAACAACTTTCCCACTTCCAACGGTCAATGGAGCGCATTGGTCGTTACGTGGCGGAGGAATTGGACAAGACGATGGGGGGGGCGGCGATCTTCGCCCGCAACGGAACAAGCCCATTCTTCCTTGCGCTCCAGTTCCAGGTTCCTCTCCCCAACATGATCATTGCGGGATCGTACCCGAACATCTATCATCTCGTCGAGCTCAAAGACACATTCCATCGATACGTGGTAGTGATCATGAACGACCGCGGTGCCCGCATCGTGGAAGTGAACCTCGGGGAGGTAACGAAACAGCTCTGGTCGGCTCACCCGAAGCTTCGCGAACATATCGGTCAGACGTGGTCGAGAGGAGCAGTACCAGCAACATCGAGGGCATCAAGCGGAGACGGTCATGAAGGAAACGATCAAGGTGCTCGACCGTGTGATGTCATCCGGAGGTCACACACATCTCATTCTGGCGGGTGACTCGGCGTGGCGGTTGCGGTACGCTCTCCCGCACCATCTCTCTGAAAAGTTCATCGACGTAGTAGACATATCCCGACGGGCCAACATTCATGATATTGTCACACGATCAATTGCCGCGTTTGTGGAAAAGGAAGAGCAGGAGTCACTGGAAACCGTTGAGCGACTCGTCCGGGAGATCAGGACGGACGGCCTTGCAGTGGTTGGCGCAGAAGCCACACTGGAAGCTTTGCGGTTCGGTGTTGGCGATATTCTCGTCATCGCTCAATCATTCGACCCGGAACACCATGTGAAGGAGAAAATGGTGAGCCTTGCCGAGCAGCATCGCTGTCAAATTGAAACGGTGAGGCGAAGCGAGGCGCTGGATAAGCTTGGAGGCGTGGGATGCCTGCTGCGGTATCGGACGAGGTTCCCCGAAAACGGTTCCTTGCACCATGTTGGTGACCAGAGTGAGGAACCCTCCGGACGGCATCGGGATGAGACCGTCAGCGGGACGGGACAAGACATGGCAACAGCGGGAGTTGCCTCTACCCCCGGATCACGACCCTCAGGTCATGGCCCCCGCGTGACCTGAACCCTCTCCCGCTTCCATATATCTGCTGCGGAGAAACCGGGTCTCCGGTTATGAAGCAGGACAGCATCCTGTGCGACCTGAAGGTAAGTTCGCGGGACTCGCCTGACATCCAACTGCAGGGCGACCTGTCGGACAATACCGTCGAGCCTGCATCGTCTGTCAAGCGTTCCCGTTCCCCAACGGGCGGACAAATGTCCTCATCGCATCAAGACGAGCTTCTTTGTTTCGCGAAAGAGTCCCGGCATGCAGTCTGTAGAAATACACGCCTGAGGCGATCCCTGCTCCGTTGAACCTCACCTTCTTGTGTCCCGGCGACTGGTCCTCGTCCACGAGTCTGGCGACCTCCCTTCCCAGCACGTCGTGGATGGTGAGAGTCACCCGACCAGTGGAAGGAACATCGTATTCGATCTGCGTTGCCGGGTTGAAGGGATTCGGGTAGTTCTGTGAGAGGGAGAACCTCGTCGGGGCCAGGAGCACCTCCTCGGTGACTCCCGTGACCTGGTTCAGGTAACTGACCGCGGCCCTGATGAAGAATGTCCCCTGCCACAGGTACCAGTCCCGTATCCCTCCGAGATCGGTGTACACGAGGTTCAACCCGTTCGTAGAATTGGTGTCCCACCCCACCATCGGAGAATTCCACCGGTCCCAAAACATGCCGGCGAAGAAATCTCCATAGAGTACGATATTGTCCGCACTGAGGTCTACGAGATTCCACCCCGTCCCTCCCGGCCGCACGCTCCGTAACGTATCGGGAAGGAGCGGCCCATAGTAGTCGGAGCCGAATGCATAGAATGACCCGTCGGAACCGCCGGTACCGGGAAAGGCATCCAGGGAGACGACGTCGTAGAGGAAACCTTTTAGTACGGCGGGTGTCGCAGGCGGCACGAAATAGCAGGCAACGCCCTCATTGAAGTCCCAGCGGGTGCTGTACACTCCGTAATCCGGGGAGCCGTCGTCATATTGCAGAAGCAGGTCGACCATTCCGCTTCCGCCGCTCTGCGTGATCTTCAGCTGGTACGGGTTCTGGCTGAAGTTGTCATTGTTGAAGAGATACACGACCGCCACGTAGTACTCTCCCGCGGGGAGGCCGGACCGCTGGATGAGCTCGGGCTGCAGGTTCATGTTCAGCGATGAATCCACCTTTACGTACTGGTCTCCGCTCTTGCGCATCAGGTAGATATCATAATCTGCTGGCACCGTCAGGTCGACGCGCACGCTGAATGTTGATCCGGCCACGATCTTGAAGCAGTCTACATCGTTCCTGCTCGAGATGTACCCGTTGTAGATGAAGCCGGAAGTGACAGGTCCGTACGCCTGCGCGAAAGTGTCGTTGGGTTCATACACATCGGCGGTTGGCTGCGTCCCTCCTCCCTGGTAGGAGGCCTGGATCATCTCGTCCCACTGGGTGTCTGCGGTGAAGTCGATCTTCAGGACACCGTTGGCATAGCGCGGATCGTAGCCGGAAGAGGGGGGAAAATACACCGCTATGCCGTGCGCATTCGCGTGCGACGGCTCCGCATAGTTGCTGGTCACGAATGCGCTCACCGCAGCCTTGAGCGCGTTTGCCTGGCTCCCGACCACCGGCACGAGCCCGCCGATGCGCTCCGCAAAATCGTAAAGATCGATGTTCTGACTCTGGCTGTAGTTGTCCGAGGCCTGCCGGGCTTGAGCAACCTGGCTCCAGCTGTTGGCTGTCACAAGTGCCTGGGCAAAACTGTTCAGCGCCGCGATCACGGCATCGAGTTTTGACAGATCGACCGCCGAGAACGTCTGATCGGTCCCCCCCGTGCTGCCGTAGTACTCCCCGTATTTCTGCACGAGCAGGGCGGACAATTCCGCGGCCGTCATGTTCGGGTTTGAACGAAGCGCAGGAAGGATCAGATCGTAGGCCCATCCGTCTCCGGGCTCGGTCTCTTCCGATCCTACCATAAAGCTGGCTTTTCCCCGGATTTCATAAGCGTTCTCGATCATTGCCATCAGGCAGGCATCGTAGCCGATAACGTCGATCGTGCTTCCGATGCTCTGGAGCGCACCTGCAATTTCATCGCTCGTCAGTATATCGTTGTCCGTTTCATCCACACATACGTCCTTCCTGGGTCCCCATCCACTCCGGAACGGGTTTTTGAACTCCACGACCGGTCCCCCCGCAGTCGCTCTCCCTGCGTTCACGAGGTCGCTCAACCGAATCGAGTTCGGAGGGGCCGGAAGCAGCGTGCTGCTCAGCCCCACCGGCGCGGATTTTTCTCCTTTCCACCCCCCGCCGTGGTCCCAGAGCACCAGACAGTACCGCTGGGCCGGGTAGTTCTGCTTGGCCCAATTCACGAACCCCACCAGCGATTGCGGGTCCCCCATATTCACCTCCCCCAAGTTCTGCACGACGGGGGATGAGATGGTGGTGGTATTGGCATCCTGGACTACGCGGTAGCGACGGGTGTCGCTCCAGTTGCCGTTGGATTCATCATACTTCGGACTCCGGTCCATCTGAACGATGATCTGAACGTCCGCTGACGAGCCGGCTGTTTCCATCTCATTGAGGTCTGCGATGCCGAACTTCTCGAGGTCGTTGTCGGCCGTGAGGTACACCATGAACGTCCACTTCGCAGTCTGTGCCCACCCCGTTGACGCCAGCACAAGCAGGAGGGCAACGAAAAGCACTCTCACTATGCGCATTGGTTATCTCTCCGAGTGAATGGATGGATTGGGTACATTGGGTCACGGTGAAACTGGCGCGGAGCGCACATATTCCAGGAGCAGCCGGCTGTCGGGAGTGATTCGCAGACGGGCGTCGAGGCGGATTTGCCTGCCCCCGCCGGTTCCTTCCATGGGGGACAGATCCGGGGGGCGCCCTCCGGTGACGTACAGGCAGCTGTCGCCGATCTGGAAGATCCAATCACTTCGAGTCTTCTGTTGTGCCGCATACGATGGGAAAACGCACTCAGCTCCCTGCCAACCCATGTAGCGCCCTGTGAGGGTGATCAGGGAATCGCGATTCGCTTCACGATGACGGTAGACGTCCTCGAATGTCTCCAGCGACCTGCGGGGCTTCGAGGTCTCGCATCCCGGGGAGGTGAGACAGCCGAAGGCGAGAGCGAGGGCTGCCGCACAGGGCAGCACGCGGTATGAGGGAAGCAACCAGCGACGGGGCAGGGCGCTCTCTCGCCGCCGGAATGGAGGGAAATCGGGATCTGGTTTGTCTCTGGCAGGGTGGGGGAGCAGTCCGGAGATCCTGGAGAATCTGGCAGTGAGAAACAGGCTGCTGAACATGGGAAACCCCCGGAAAGCATGTATGCTCCCGTGAGCACGAGGAGTCAATTGCGCGTAGGCAAGATATACGAGGGGGAAGACCATTGTCAAGGGGCGGCCCATGTAAGCGTACAACATATAAGCGTACAATGTACGGTTGTCGATGGGGTAGAAAGGGGAGAAGATGAGTCTCACTTTGTCAGGACCATTTTCCGCGATTCCGAGTACTCCCCGGCTCTTAGCCTGTAGATGTACACTCCACTCGCCATGCCCGTGGCATCCCACGTTGCAGCGTATGTCCCCGGTTCCTTCCGCTCATCCATCAGGACCACCACTTCGCGCCCCAGCACATCATACACGACGAGCCGCACCCAACCGGCGACTGGCAGCTGACACCTGACGGCTGTTGTCGGATTGAACGGATTCGGATAATTCTGCTCCAGCACGAATGCCATCGGCAGGCTCTCGTCGGAAACGCCGCTCACCGTCAAACCCGAGGCATCAAAATAGACATTCTTCGAACCCCGGCCGGCATAGACGCAGTAGAGCCCGAGGGTTGAGCCGCCGTCCCGGCGATACGGGCCCAGAGACGGCATCGTGGCAAGGTCCGGGGGGTACTGGTTCACAACAAGCCGGGCCGCCCCGAAGAAATTGTTCAACTTGTTCGTGATGGCTTTCAGGTACAGCGTGTCACTCCCGCTGTTGGTGGAATAGGCGACTCGCCAGCAGTGATCCGGCTCGCTGAGGTAGCAGTTGACCGCTGTGACGACTTCCTGGCCTGCCGTGGTTGCGATGCTGTCACTCACATAGGATCGGAACTGGTTACTCGAGTAACAGTACATCGCATCAGCAGCGCTTCCATTGGTTCTGGAATACGAGACAATGATATCTCCGCTGCTCTGGTCGATCGCCATCGATGGGTAAACGTCGTCGGTAGGTTTGCCGATGACGGTCTTGACCCAGGCGTTCGGATAGTTGTAGGTATTCCTTGCCACGCAAACATCTCTCCCAGGAAATCCATTCGTCCCGGCCTCAAAGGAAGAGAAGGCAACGCAAAGACTATCGGGCGTCGAGCTCCAATCGATGACGATGGTGGGATATTCAATGAACACCCCCGCAATGGTGGTATCAGGGGCCGGCCACGTGTCCCCCCAGTCACTTGAGGAGTTCACATACGCCTTCCATCCCTGGTTATCAGCGCGCGACACCCTGACGGCGGCCACGTAGAAGCGAGTGCTGCTCACCGAAGCGCCTCCGCCGTTCGTGCAGATCGAGGGTTCTCTGTAGCATGTGGATGTGGTCATCCCTGATATCGTCGTGACCCTCCAGTGCGTCCCGTCGGTGCGCATGCTTCCCCAGTAGAGGGTGCCGCCGTGCCGTTCGGTCACCCCCACGGTGCCGGCATCAGATTTGATGGTAAACGCAATGCCGAGAACCCAATTCCCTCCCGAAGAATCACTGATGCACATGTCAAATGACCCGATAGGATACTTCGAATTGCGGAACCCGTTGATTGCCGTCCATTCCGACCCGCCGTTTGTGGATCGGTACACCATGATCCGGGAGAGGGTATCGAGGTATACCTCATTAACAGCAACATAGATGCCTCCGATCGTATCAGCAACGCTAACGACCTGGCCTTTGTGGTTCCCCGCCAGATACGCATCGGTAATCCGCACATCTCCGCCCCAAGCGGGTCGCGCCAGTGATATGCCGGGCTCCGGAATCACGGGAAGGATGAGGGATTCGCCGTTGGATGATTCCACACCGACCTGAGCAGCTGCGGAACCGGCACAAATCATCACCCATGTAACGAGGAAGGCAACTGAGCGCACGAGTGTCATTGGGGCGTCCTCGGGAATGTGAACAGGATGTGGAGTCAACAACTGCCGTGTATCCCGGCATCTGTGCCAATGTACGCCGTTTGCCGCGCACTTTTCAATCCCTCATTCACGGTATTTCTGAGGAAGGCAGTGCCTCTCCAATACTCCATCCAGAGCCGAATGTCACCGTGGCTCGCGATTGGGGAGCGATGTTCAGTGGCTTGTGAAGGCGAATGCAATATTCTGTGGCCGGATGAAGCTTTGAGGAGGGACACCGGTAACATTCGGTCGTCATGCAAGTTACGGCCCGGGCAGTGATGTCCGGGCTTTCGTGTTGTGCACCCCTGACGCCGTCGCTTCCGCAACCCGGCATTCCGCAACCCGACACGTAATTGGCCCTTGGATATGAGTATGCAGTCCTGTATCTTGCCCGCAATGGCGCGCCCCCTGCGGAGGTGTGAGGGTGAGAATCAATAAATCGGATTTTGAATCACAATATGATAACCCCATGACATTTTCCTGACAATTCTCGTTCTGTCAGTCCTTACTATTCTGGAGAAATGAAGCGGCAGGTCCTCAGCGGCCGGCACCCATTTTGGCCATGATCCGAGAGAGCCAATCTCTATGAAGAAGAAGGTCTATCTCATCCATCCCAGCTATCGAGATCAGAACGGCATTCTTCTGAAAGGACGCAGACTCTACGCCATCTCCCTTGCGTTGCCTGCTCTCAGTGCTGCTCTCCCCCATGACTGGGAGAAGGAATGCTGCCTTGAGTACTTTGAAGACGTGAATCTTGACACCGACGCGACGGTGGTCGGGATCTCATCGATGGGGTACGAGATCTTCAGAGGCATCGAACTCGCGATTGAATTCAGGAAACGGGGCAAGATTGTCATCTTCGGTGGATTCCAGCCGCATATCAGCAGGGAATTCGTCGGGCCCTATGCGGATGCAGTGATCCATGGATACCCGGGGCCGGCTGACATGGCGCGGATCCTTGCGGATGCAACGTCGGGCCGCCTCCAAACCGACTATGTATGCCGGACCGATTTGAACTACACCTTCGACTATTCGATCGTGGATATGCGCCGGAGCGTGTTCGCTCCGGTGCTCACCGGCGTTGGATGTCGCAATGCATGTAACTACTGCTGCGTTGGTACCTTTTTCCACGGAAAATACGCGCTGCGGAAGATCGACTACGTGCTCGGGGAGCTGGATGCGCTGAGCCGGAAAACGCGGCGTATCGCGTTCGTCGACACCAATCTGTACAACAATGTCGGCTACCTGCGCCGGCTGTTAACGGCGATGGTCGCCCGCCGCTACCGGTTCATCTGGGGGGCGCAAAGCACGATTGATATCGGTGATGATCGGGAAACCCTGGCCCTGCTGCACAGAGCCGGTTGCAGGGTGCTCTTCATTGGCATCGAAACGATTGAGCAGGAGAATCTCGATGCGGCCAAAAAGAACTATCGCGTCGATTCGTACCGCCGCCAAATCGAAGCCATTCATAACTCCGGGATCAGGATCGCGGCGTTCTTCATGTACGGCCTTGACGGCGACACACTCGAGACATCGGCCCGCATGAGCACCTTCATTATTGAGCACAACATCGCCCTTCCCATGTTGAATGTGTTGGTGCCGACGCCAGGGACGCCGATGCATGCCCGGCTCAAACAGGAGGGAAGAATTCTGATGACCGACGAGCAGGATTTCCTGAGGAACAACATCGCCTACAATTCCTCCTTCAATCTGTGCTTCTACACACCCAGGAATATGACCCCTGCGCAGGTGGAGGACGGGTTCATTGATCTTCTCGGAAGACTGTCGGGATTCCCGCAGATCTTCCGGCGATCCCTCAACGCGAACATCCCACTTTCGTTGTTCCTCCTCTATATGAACTGGCTCTTTCGAAGGGAATATGTGCGTCTGAAACGTCAACGGACGGCGGACGTGAAGCGTATCCGCCGTCATGGCCAAACGCCGTCACAGCGGATCATACCCGGTCGATCAATACTTGCGGAGAACCCATGAACGTCTATCGGGGCACACCGATTGAGGAAACACTCTCCGATTATCTCAAGGAGGAATGCCTTCCACGGAACATCACCGTACAGATCGATTACCATCAGAATCTCTTCGAGGCGGGTATCGTCGACTCAGCCGGACTGATTTCCTTCGTCGGCTTTGTGGAAAAAGAATTCGGTCTGGTGGTCCCGGATGAGGATCTGTTGCCTGAGAATTTCGTTTCCATCTCCGCTATCGCGCACTATATCCGTACCCATCAGCAGGAGCAGGATGCCTCAAGCGAAGAAATGCGTCGTGTGGGATCTTGACAACACTCTTTGGGACGGGGTCTGTCTGGAAGGGGAAGTGTCGATCCGGGAGGAGGTGACGGCCTCCGTGCAGGAGCTGGATCGGCGGGGCATACTTCATTCTATTGCCAGCCGTGGCGACGAAGAGACCGCAAAGAACACCCTGAAAGTGTTCGGACTGGAGGACTATTTTCTGGTCCCGCAGATCAACTGGCTTCCCAAGTCCCAGAGTATCGTCAGGATCTCTAAGGAACTCGGCCTTTCACTCGACTCCATTGCGTTTGTGGACGACGATCCGTTTGAACGGGAGCAGGTCGCCTTCATGCTTCCCGAGGTGATGACGATCGACTCCCGCGAGGCGGCTGGGTTGCCCGATCGTTCCGAGTTCACTCCCGTGACCGTTACCCGGGAATCACGGGAACGGCGCACGCTTTATCAAGCGGAACTCAACCGAAAGCAAACGGAACGGCAATTCGGATCGCGCGAGGAGTTCCTCCGGTCGTGCGAGATGAAATTGAAAATCCGACCCATGACGGAGGATGATCTTCTCCGGGTCCTCGAACTCATGACCCGCACCCATCAACTCAATACAACGGGTCGACTGTTCGAGCGCGGGGTGCTCGACCGGATCCTGCGCGATCCAGCGGGACCGACGAAAGTATTCGTTGCGGAGCTCCAGGACAGGTTCGGTGCCTATGGCTGCATCGGAACCGCGATTGTGGACTACGCGGGACCCGACATGCGCCTTGTGTATCTCGCCATTTCGTGCCGTGTGATGGGACGGGGAATCGAACGGTCGATTATCGCCTGGCTTGCTCGCTCCGGCCTCCAGGCGGGGAGCAGATGCCTGGAGGCGGAGTTCCGTGATACGGGCAAGAACCGGATGATGCGGGCATTCTACCTCACGATGGGGTTAAGGGAAAGACCGGGGAAGGACGATACCGGGACGTCGGTATTTCGTGCCCCGTGCACTCAGATCCCGGACGGGTTCGCGTGGGTGGAGGTCGTATGAAAATTCTCCTTGTTGACATTCTCCGCACTTCGCTGGAGGAGGTCTGGCCCTCCGCAGAGCATTCGCTCGGTCTTATGTATCTGGCATCCTCGCTCCGGAAACAGTTCGGCGAAGAGCTTTCCATTAAGATCTGGACGCTCGTGTCGAAGCCGCATCAGCCCGAGAGAGATCGGGAAGCTGTATCCGTACAATTGAACGAGTTCCTCCCCGATCTCGTCGGTATCCGCTGCCTTTCCATCGGAATAGACACGTTCCATCTTGTGGCACAGGCGGTAAAAGCCTGGGATACCCGCTGCCTGCTCGTTGCCGGAGGGCCGTACCCGACTGATGATCCAGCGGATGCGCTCAAGACCGGCTTTGCCGACTGCGTGGTCATCGGCGAAGGAGAATTGACCCTGAACGCTTTGGTGGAGCGGGTGAGGAACGGAGAACCGTGGAAGGATGTTCCGGGTATTGCGTTCCGGGAGAACGGGGCGGTGCTCCGCACGGCGACGCGCCCCCTCATTGCCGCCCTGGATGCGCTGCCGATTCCCGACTATTCGCTCATCGATCTCGGGCGGTTCTCGAACCAGTTCCTCACATTCACGTCAAAGATCTCCAAACCTCATGCGAACATCATCACCACGCGCGGATGCCCGTACCGCTGTGCGTACTGCCACAATATCCTCGGGAAGCAATTCCGCGCCAGGTCACCCGAAAACGTGCTGTCGGAAATCCGCCACATTCACGATACGCTCGGGATCACGGATTTTCAGATTATTGACGACATCTTCAATCTGGACCTCCCTCGGGCCAAGACCATCTGCAATCTCCTGGCGAAGAGCGGGATGCATCTGACCCTTTCCTTCCCCAATGCCATCCGCGGGGATCGCGTTGATGAAGAGTTAGTCGAGAAGATGGCTGCGGCCGGGACCAAATTCGTTTCCTACGCAATTGAGACGGCATCCCCACGGCTTCAACAACTCATTTCGAAGAACCTGAACCTCGGGAAGGTGGCAAAGGCGATCGACTGGACCACCAGGGCGGGCATAGTGACGCGGGGCTTCTTCATGATCGGATTTCCTACGGAGACCGTGGACGAGGTGCAACAGACAATCGAGTTCGCCAAGACCTCGTCTCTCTGCGGGGCGACGTTTTTCACCGTTGTCTATTTTCCGGGAACCGAACTCTACCGGCTGGCGCAGTCGATGGGGTACTTCACCGACACGGGGTATGACGTGCAACGCGACTATGTGAATGTGGGCGATGGCCCTTACGACTTCGATCTCGCGACACTCACACAACTCAAAAAGAAAGCCGTCAGAGAGTTCGCCTTCACCAGAAAGCGGATTGACCAGGTGATGAAGATGCTGCCGGGATATTTCTCCCAGCGCGAGATTGACGGCTTTTTCATGGCCTACGTGGTCAGCTCCCGCGCCTCGTTGGACGACATCGAGGATGAATCGATCAGGCCGTTGCTGAAAAGGTATTTCGCGGTTGCCGAGAAGTTCTCCCGGAAGAGCGAGTTCTATGTATGAACAGAACGTAACGGAGAAGAGCAAACAGTTCTACGAGCTCTACCAGTTCCCCGGAACCAGGCCGATCGACCAGGATGGCTTGATCCTTCTCCGAAGGATTACCAGGAGTCTGGAAGCCCGCCTCACGCAAAAACATCGTGGTGTGCTGCGGGTTCTGGATGCAGGGTGCGGAACGGGGAATACGTCAATCGCGCTGGCGCACCGTTTTCCCTCGGTCGAGTTTCTGGGGATTGACCAATCGGAGGCATCACTGGAAAAGGCGAGGTCGGCTGCCAACACCCTGGGACGGAAGAACATACAATTCCGGAGCCGGGATCTGATGAAGCCGCTTGATGGCGAGAAACCATTCGACCTTATCCTGTGTCTCGGCGTCCTGCATCATACGGCCGACATGAAAAGGGGGTTGACCAATTGTCGGCATGTGCTCCGTAACGGGGGGGAATTGTATCTCTGGGTCTACGGCAAGCATGGGCGGTACCGCCATTCCCTGAACATGCGGCTTCTGGCGCTCCTCCGGACGACCGGACCACAGGACACCGACCCCGTGCACCTCGCGCGGGAACTGATCCGGCATACACACGAGAACGGAGTGATGAATGACCTGCTCGGGAACATCAAGACCGGGGCGCTCGAGCAGCGGGCGTTTGGCGATCCCGTCTGGATTGCCGATCAATTCCTGAATCCGCACGAAACCCTGATTGACATGAGACAGCTGCTCCGGCTCGCGACAAGCTCGGCGCTCTTCCTCGACGAGGTTATCGGGATGAACCAGGCCGTGGCGAAACGGCTTCTCCCACCGCTGCTTGAAGAGCGATTTCAACGGCTGAGCAGACGCCGGCAGCTGATCGCCCTCGATCTGATGCTGAAACCGGAGAGGTATTTTGTCATCCTCCGGGATGAACGTTGCGCACGGAAACCCTGACGATGTATACACTCGGCTACAGCGGATTCACCAGGAATTCACGGCAAGGGCTCGGCCTTCGAAGTCCTTTTGCCAGGACCGATCAGGATTTTCGCACGATCCTGGAGTTTCGCGATGGGGAAGTCCCGTTCTCCATGTTTCCCCTGGGGTATTTCGGCCATGACGCATCCGCCGCGCTGCTGAAAGACGGAGAAGTGATTGCGTGTGCCGCTGAAGAGCGGTTCACCCGCGTCAAGTTTTCGCTCAATCTTGCCGGCAACACGCTTCTTCCACGGCACGCGATCGCCTATTGCCTGGCTGCCGGCGGGATCGGCATGCACGAGGTTGATACGATCGCCCATTACTGCGATTTCACGGCACCGGTCGTTGACCGACGCATCGGATTGCTGCAGCCCTATCTCACGGATGAAGAATCAGCTGCGGTAGGCCGTTCTTTCCATCAGGTGTACCAACACATGATGGGACACTCCGCTGTGAATGACCAGTTCGAACAGATGACGGGTGTGCGCCCGAAATCGATCATCCCGGTGCGGCATCACATGGCCCACGCCGCCAGTGCATTCTATCCTTCCGGCTTTCCGGAAGCGCTCATTTTCACCCTCGACGGTACCGGAGAGTTCGAAAGTTCGCTCCTCGCCGTCGGTTCCCGCGACGGGATCCGGGAGCTGGAATCCACCCCTCTGCCCACCTCGCTGGGGACACTCTATCTCATTCTCACCGTGTTCCTGGGATTCAAGAGTCTCGGCGACGAATACAAGGTTATGGGATTGGCCTCCTACGGGAATCCGTCGAAGTATCGCGAGGTGTTTTCTCAACTGGTGCCGATCGACGAGCGGGGATGGTACGCCACACCGTGGCTCGGGGGTAACAGACTGCAGGACTTTCTGCTCAGCCACCTTGGCCCTGCCCGGGACCGCCATGATCCGTTCGATTCCCGGCACGCTGACATTGCTGCATCGCTTCAGGAAGCGCTCACCAATGCGGTTGTGTGCACGCTGAAGCGCGCGCGCGCGGAAACCGGCTTGAAGAGTCTGTGTATGGCGGGGGGCGTTGCGTTGAACTGCAGCATGAACGGCGTTCTTGCGCGTTCACGCATCTTCGATCGGATCTTTGTTCAGCCCGCTGCAGGCGATGAAGGGTGCAGCGTCGGGTCGGCATTGCACGTGTACGTTGAAAGGCGGACCGATCCCTCTTCTCCGCACAACAGGTGGGAGCATGTGTATTTTGGCCCCTCCTACAGCGAGGCGGAGATCCTGCAGGAGCTCCAAGCGAATAGCGACAAGGTGATCTGGACGAAGGAACCATCAATCACGGCGTCGGTTGCGCAACGTCTGGCAAAGGGCAGCGTAGTGGGAATGTTCCAGGGCCGGATGGAATTCGGGCCGCGCGCGCTGGGGAACAGAAGCATTCTCGCGGATCCGAGGAACGCCGGCATGAAGGACAGAATCAATGCAAAGGTGAAGAACCGCGAATCGTTCCGCCCGTTCGCTCCCGCTGTGACGGTGGAGGATGCCCCCGAGTATTTCGACATGACCGGGTTGGTGGAATCCCCCTTCATGCTCTTCACGGTCATGGTCAGACCGGACAAACGAGCCGTGATTCCGGCGGTTACCCATGTTGACGGCTCTGCGCGAATCCAGACAGTGTCGCGATCGGCCAATTCCCGTTTCTGGGAGCTTCTGCGGGAGTTTCAGCAGCTCACCGGCATTCCGGTGATCCTCAACACGTCATTCAATGTGAAGAACGAACCGATCGTCTGTTCACCCGGGGATGCCCTTGCGTGTTTTCTGTCAACCAGCATTGACTGCATAGCGCTGGGGGACTACATGGTGGAAAAAAGGGGAGGGGCATGAACTCCCGGGCAGTTCTGGTGACCGGTGCCGCGGGCTTTCTGGGCCGGCACCTGGTCCGGGCTCTTATTGATGCGAAGTGCCGCGTCACAGCCGGTGTTCATCATGAGCACGATCGCAGGCTCTTCACAGGACTCCGGGAAGTCCAACCGGTGACGCTCGACATTCGTGATGCCGGATCGCTCCGCGATGCGATGGCAGGCGCGGATCATGTCTATCATTGTGCGGCTCTGGTGGATTCCCGTGCCTCCAGAGAGCGTTTGCTGGAGGTGAATGCCTCCGGAACACGGCTCGTGTGGGAATGTGCCGCAGCCTCCGGCGTGAAAAAGGCAATGTACTGCAGCAGCGCGGCAGTGTATGGACTGCTGGCCCGTTCCGGGACGGGGATAACGGAAGAGGTTCGGGCCAGGGCAATTGAACCCTACGGATATTCGAAGCGCCTTGGAGAAATAGCCGCTCTCGATGTGGCCGAACGCATGGGAGTTCATACCACGATTATCCGCCCGGTGGCCATTTTTGGACCGGGGGAGCATACGCCGTTCGGTAAGAAATTGAGGAACGCAGTCCTGTCCAAGGTGTTGATCGCCGGTGGATTCCAGGGCAAGCAATTCAGTTTTGTCCATGTCCACGATGTTGCCGCTGCCGCCGTGCACCTGATGGATCAGGATCTTCCCAGTGGAGAAATCTACAACGTGGCGGTCAACAAGCCGATCATGTTCGAAGAGGCGTTTCGCGCCTATGCAAGAGTGTTGCTGATCGCAGGGCGTTCGTATGCAAAGGGCCGGTTGTTTGCCACCATCTCCACACAGCTTCATAATCATCCTGTGGCACTCAAGCGGATGTCCGCGCTTGTCGGCGACCGGTTCATGTTCCGGATCTGGCATCCCGGATTCGATATCACGTACTCTTCAGCAAAACTCCTTGGTACCGCATTCCGGTTCACATGGGAGAACTTTGAAGAGGTGTTAGGCTCATGTGTCGAGACGGACGACACATGGAAGGACTCCTCTCCCTCTGCACACCTCACCATGTCTCAAAACAGTTGAGTCCCACAACAGCGTGAAGATCCTTCTGGTTTGTCCCGAATACCCGGACACCTTCTGGTCGTTCAAGCACACTCTTCGATTCGTCTCCAAGAGTGCCGCACAGCCTCCCCTGGGCTTATTGACCGTTGCCTCGCTCCTTCCCGCCGCCTGGGACAAACAACTGATCGACCTCAATGTTGCGGAGCTCACCGACGAACATCTGCAATGGGCTGACTACGTCTTTCTCGGCGGGATGTCCGTCCAGGAAAAATCCGCGCGGAAAGTGATCGCGCGCTGTAATGCGCGGGGAACACGGGTTGTCGCCGGAGGGCCGATGTTTACCGCCAGACATCAGGAATTCCAGGGTGTGGACCATTTTGTGCTGAACGAGGCGGAGCTCACGCTGCCGCCCTTCATTGATGACCTCATGAACGGTCAACCGAAGAACGTGTACTCGACTTCCGGGTGGGCAGACCTGGCCACGACCCCGCTACCCCGGTGGGGATTGATCGACCACCGCCGGTACCTCACCATGAACATCCAGTACTCGCGTGGCTGCCCGTACGATTGCGAGTTCTGTGATATCACCGTCCTGTACGGCCGTTTGCCGCGAACGAAATCCGCCACGCAGGTGATCGCAGAAATGGATGCTCTGTATGATCGTGGTTGGAGGGGCCATGTCTTCTTTGTCGACGACAACTTCATCGGGAACAGGGCCAAATTGAAAAAGGATATACTGCCCGGGATCGTCAGCTGGATGGAGGAAAGGCACCACCCCTTCACACTGGGAACGCAATCATCCCTCGATCTTTCGTCGGACCCGATCTTGCTGCACCTGATGGCCAGGGCGGGTTTCGTGGAAGTGTTCGTGGGTATCGAGAATCCGAACGTAGAAAGTCTGGAGGAGTGCAGCAAGACCCCGAACAGGAAACTGGACCTCATCACGAGCGTCAGGACACTGCAGGGAGCCGGGATGGAAGTACAGGGGGGATTCATTGTGGGATTCGACAGCGATCCGCATTCGATCTTTGATTCGTTGATCCACTTCATCCAGGAGAGCGGTATTGTGGTTGCGATGGTGGGACTCCTCAATGCGCCGACAAACTCCCGACTGTATCACCGCCTCCTCAGGGAGAACAGGCTCCTGAAAACGTGGACAGGGGATAACACCGATTCCTCAATCAATTTCGTCCCCAAAATGGATCTGCATGCTCTCCTTGAAGGGTACAGGAAGATCCTGATAACGATCTACTCCCCGAAGGGGTACCACCGGCGGGTACTCACGTTCCTCATGGCCCGCAAACCATTTCACCTGCGCGGAAGGAGGCTTCGGCTGCCAAAGTTCCGCGCGCTGGCAAAGACCATCTTCCTCCTCGGTGTCGTTGATAAGGAACGCACCTACTACTGGAGACTCTTCTTCTGGTCGCTCTTCCACAGGCCAGGGCAGTTTTCGACTGCCATAACACTGGCGGTTTACGGATACCACTTCCGGCGGGTGCTCAAGCAATACTTCTGAACATGTTGACTCTCCCCTTCCGCCGCTGTATCTTGCCACCGGGTTAGCTCGTTGCGCATCGCCTCTTTGGGACTGCCCTGTCCTGGAGCTCTTGAAGAGGCGTGCTTCCGGCTGCGTCTGCTACTGTGCGATTCCACCTTGAGGTGGAATCGTTGTCATGGTCATTGATGAATAGATGTTGAGAAGGTACACTTATGAAGAAGAGTCAACGCTGTTTTCTTGGAAGCATGGCAGCAATGTCGCTCTCCTTATCAATGGTTTCAGCCGGGATTCATCCGGTACCGGTAAAATCACCCGGAGGTTACAGCATTCAGATTACTGACGGGAAAAAGGTTGTCTTTTCAGGACTGAACAGCAACGCTGCGATAATTGTATGGCAGCCCGGTGGAACAACCAGCGTTTTGTATAAAGAGAAAACCGAAAAGAATGGAGTCCTGTCCTTAAGCAATGGACGTGCCACCAAATCTGGAACTCACTGAATCATATCGTTCCATTACCCCGGATCTTATTGAACGGACGGTTACCGTCACCGCATCATCCGACCAGAGATACTATATTGATTTTGGGTGGAAGGCAAATCCGCGTGGGCCTTTCTATTCGTTTCTGGGAGAAGAACCACAATCAAGAAAGTATTCTCCATCATGCAGCGGACCGGAGTTCATCTACGTGGAAAAGGAAGAAACGGTTACGAACTATGGAGAGGGTGCCATCCTCTTTCCCTTTATGGGATGCAGAGAAAACGACATCCTTTATGGAATCATCGGAGACACTCCGGCGAAATGGGAAAACAGGTGCTTTATGGATTTCAAGAAAGAGGAGGGCATTCTTTCGCTGAGTAACGGTGACGGCTCTGCTTCTCGAATAATTTCGATTCCCTATAAGCTGGACGCCACTAGTACATACCGGTCGACCTTTGACGGGTGGCAGCATATTGAAATGGGGGAAACACAGAATTGGAAGACATGGATCTTCACCTCTGGTGCAAAATCACCATACGATGTACAGCTTGCTGCACATCTGGCTCTGGCAAACGCCATGGGATTCAATGGATCCGGTCTGGAGGCGATCCTGAGGAACACCTCCTACCTGCTCCTGCGCCGGAACCTTTTGCGCACTGAGGGAGACTATATCTTTATTTCAGGAGTTGAGTATGGTTGGAAACAGTGGGTTACAGATGCCTTCTACGCGAATATTGCGTTAGATAATCAGGAATACTCGAATGCAGCTCTGGCTTCTGTTTTCTACGACCGGATGAACTACGAAGAGAACTCCCAGTATTACCTTATATGGGCCCTGCTTCTCAAGAGGGCCGGCGGAAATCCTGATATGCGCAACGTGAAACGTGCATATACGTTCATACGGGATCATGAGAAGGATGGCTTCTATCTTGCTCCACGATTAGATCCTGGTTCAAAATGCTATAGAACCTACCAGGATCAATTACCCTATGAGGATGATGATCCGCCATCTTCAAATCAGGGTTTTCATTGCGGGGCACTCATGGCAGCAAAGGAACTTGGACTCCCGGTAAGTGATGAGGACATTGACAAATCCATAGCTGCATACCGGTCGATATTCAACAAAGAGGGTGGTTATATGCCCACCAGCCTGAAACAGCAGGATCTTGTCGGCCAGGATGCACTGTATGGAGAGGTATTGACATATGCGGTCTTTGGAAAGAAGCTCCTCACAGATGAAATCGTAAGAACCCATCTTGAAACCACCATGCGCATTCAATCACCGTATGGCATGCGCGTTATTTCGAAAGCGAACGGAGATTTGCTGGACGGGCATTCGGGGGAATACTGTTTTGGAGGTTCGTGGTTCATTCATGATGCCCCGAATTACCTCGCCGGCCTGATTCATGGCATGGATTCACAGTGGGTTGATGATCGGCTGCTCTGGAGAATACGGAAAGAGCTTGCTTTCAATGCTGCTTTCAATGAGTCCATTAGCACGGTGACAGGGAAACCACACGGACATATTCTGTACGTTGCCAATTCCGGTTACTGGTGGCTTCGCCGTGAAATCCGGAACCGTCTTGGCTTTAGCGGCCCTGATCCGATTGAAGAACAATTGGATAAGGAATTGGGCATTGTGCATCGCGACGGGTACCTCGTGCTTGATCCGTCGCAGGCTACCTTCCGCCCGAAGTAATTGCCTTTCTTGTCCCTCTGCAATATTCCATCCGCTGCAAAATGCGACTATGGATCATGAGTTGAGGGCGATGTTCGGTTCGATGAGAAATGACGGGGGAGAGACTTCCTTCGAATCGATCCTTCGCTTAGCTGGAAACCAGTTACGGGTCGGCCGAACCCGGTGGAGATGGGCCGGTCCCGATCTCACCGCCGGGCATAAATGCGCCGCGAGGCGGGGAACTTTCTCATGCAGACCTGAATCTCTGAACGATTCGGTGCGTACTACATATCATGGGGAATCTCTGCCTGCGCACTGTCACAACAACATCCCTGCCGGTCGAAAACAACGCCATCTTGAAGGAACTCTCATGAAAGCCATTGTGTACACGCACTATGGATCACCTGACGTTCTTCAGCTTAAGGATGTAGAAAGGCCTGCTCCCCGGGACAATGAAGTCCTGATAAGGATTCATGCGGCGTCCCTCAATGCGTATGACTGGCATCTACTGACAGCTGACATATTCCTTGTCCGCCTCATGGGCGGGGGACTGTTCAGACCAAAACATCCGATACCCGGCGTAGATATCGCCGGGCGGATTGAAGCGGCTGGAAGTCACGTCAAGCAGTTCCGGCAGGGTGATGAAGTGTTCGGGGACATTTCTCCATGCGGTAATGGCGGCTTTGCCGAGTATGTGTCTGTTCCCGAGAGTCTATTGGCGCATAAACCGACCAACCTGACATTCGAGGAAGCCGCAGCTGTTCCCATGGCGGCCATCACTGCCTTGCAGGGTCTGCGCGATCAAGGGCAGATTCATTCGGGAAAAAAGGTTTTGATTCAAGGCGCATCAGGTGGAGTGGGGACGTTTGCCGTACAGCTTGCCAAATACCTCGGCACTGAAGTCACAGCCGTGTGCAGCACCAGGAATGTGGACCAGGCGCGCTCGCTTGGGGCAGACCATGTCATTGACTACACGAAGGAGGATTTCACCAGAAGTGGGCGGCAGTACGACCTGATTCTTGCCGCGAACGGATATCATCCGCTCTCAGCTTACAGGCATGCCCTGACTCCTCAGGGCATATATGTCATGGCCGGAGGTACGATGGCCCAGATCTTTCAGGCCATGCTCCTGGGACCATGGATGTCGAAAACCGGCGGCAAGAAGCTGGGAGGCATAACGGCAAAACCAAACCAGGAGGATCTGGCTTTTATGAAATTCCTTCTGGAAACCGGCAGAGTCGTACCGGTTATCGATAGACGCTATCCGTTGCGTGAGACGGCTGAGGCTCTCCGGTATCTCGGAGAAGGACACGCCCGGGGAAAGATTGTCATCACTGTGGAGCATAGTGGCAACACCTAACACCTGTTTGCGGCTGCCGTGGCTTCCGCTGCGCTCCGCAACGCGGCTGAAACCGAACGTCAGGCAGGCAAAGCTGGAATTGCGTAAACCTGCTTCTATCGCTTCGCCCCGGACAACAGAGGGACACGCTACGATGTATAGATCAATCCTTGCGACAGCCATCCTACTCAGTTCCGTGCGAATGTCCTTTTCGCAGGACTCCTCACCGATGACATCGTTTGACTCTCACCATCTGTTGACGCTTTCTTCCGGTATCAGTTCGCACACTGTACGTGACGAAATGATGTCGCCCCTTATGTATCGAGGGACACAGATTCCCTTAGCGTTCACGTATCGTTTCCGCGGTTCAGACAACCGGCATGCGGTATTGTTCTCCTATGACGACACCGAACTGAACTCATCAATCACGAAAAGCATTAACGATGTGGCAGTATCGCATTACATCAACAATCTTCATCTGACTTTTGAATATTCATTTTCGACCAGAGCAGCTGTGTTTGAGAATCTCCATACCACATTGTTCCTTGGCGCCAGATTATCCAGCATCCTTAATCTGAGAAACCATTATTTCCAGAGATATGACAATCTCATGTCTGCAGAACAGATGACTGGGCTTGGTATTCACCTGCTGACAGAAACGGCTTTTCAGCAGGAATCCGATAACTATTTGCGTCTTGAGATCAATATTCCCTGCGTTTCCTATGTTCTTCTTTCCCGAGCGCTACAATGCAAACGTCAGCGAGAACATTTGACGATATTGATCTTGAAAAGGACATTGTGTGGCAACTCTTTAAGAAAGGCGACGTCGTCACCTTCAACAGACTCTTCCAGGTGCAGGCTGGATGTTTCATATATCTTCTTTGTAAGTAATCATATCGGCATTGACCTGCGGTATCGATTGCAATATTATTCCTTTGCACAGTATCAGGATCTGTTTCATGCGCGAGTACTGAACAATCAATTTCTCCTTGGCTTGACGGTGAAACTATGAACAGGATGAAACGCTCATTTGGTATTCTCATTGTCTTTGTCGTGTTTTACGGATGTGATACAATGTTCGTTGGACCCGATCCGGAAAACACGCCGGAAAACAACTTCGAAATATTCTGGAAGGATTTTGACAGGTACTACGCACAGTTCTCTCTGCGGCACATCGACTGGGATTCGGTCTATACATTGTACCGTCCGCAGATATCCCCATCCACCTCCGATCGGCAGCTCTTTGACATATTCTCGAGACATTGTTCTCGGTATCAACGATATGCATGTAAGTTTATATACCCCGATGGGCGATGTGTATTGGAAAAGTATGATTCCTGCTTCCTATCCCAGCAGGAGAATCGTTAATGCCGGCAAGTATGTTCAACGCGGTGCTCCACAAAATTCCGTATTCGAATATCGCACATGTCAAGATCCCGCCATCGGATATATGATCATTCCAACATTCGCGGGGCAAGGTGAAGGACTATCAATGGCAGATCCGCGCTATCTGGTGATCGATGAAATCCTTTCGCAATGGAAGAATATGAAAGGCATCATTATCGATGTTCGCTGGAATAGCGGCGGCAACAGTACCAACGCAGAAACGGTAGCAGGCCGCTTTGCCGATCAATCGCGAGTGTATTCGTATCGTCGCCAGAAGATTGGGCCCGGGAAAGACAATTTCTCCTCATGGAAAAGTCTCTCCATCGAACCTAAAGGATCGTATCAATTTCTTAAACCCGTTGTTGTTCTTACGAGCCGCGCCACTTCGAGTGCTGCGGAAATGTTTGTCATGGCTATGCAGGTTCTGCCGCATGTTACCATCGTCGGTGATACAACAGGCGGCGGTGTCGGCAATCCCGTATTCAGGGAATTACCAAACGGATGGACGTATCGGCTATCGACAGAAATCGAAGCAGACGCTCAAGGTCGCATTATCGAAGGTGTCGGTGTGTTTCCAGATGTACCTGTCGTAACATCAGCGGCTGATTCAGCAAACGGAATTGACAGAATGATGGAAAAGGGGATTGATATTATCAACAATTCACAATGATGGGAACGGGTTTCCAAATCAAAGCTCGTTTTGCGGCGCCGGGAAGGGCGCTACCGTTAGACCTTGCAGGCCTTCGGCTTCGCATCAGATGTTTCTTGAAGGAACACGTATGAAAGCCATTGTGTACACAAAATACGGATCACCTGATGTTCTTCAGCTCAAGGATGTAGAAAAACCTACGCCCCGGGACAATGAAGTCCTGATAAAGATTCATGCGGCGTCCGTAAATGCATATGACTGGCATTTCCTGACCGCTGACATCTTCTTGATTCGCCTGATGGGCGGGGGGCTGCTCAAACCTAAAAACACGAGACTCGGCGCTGACGTAGCGGGGCGGGTTGAAGCGGTCGGCAGAAACGCCAAGCAGTTTCAGCCGGGTGATGAGGTCTTCGGGGATTTGGCCGGACATGGTAATGGCAGTTTTGCCGAGTATGTCTCGGCTTCTGAAAGTGCATTTGCCTTGAAACCAGGCAATCTCTCGTTTGAGGAAGCCGCAGCTGTGCCCATGGCAGCCGTCACTGCCCTGCAGGGTCTGCGCGATGAAGGACAAATCCATCCAGGGCAAAAGGTTCTGATCAATGGCGCGTCCGGCGGCGTGGGAACGTTTGCGGTGCAGCTTGCCAAATACTTCGGCGCTGAAGTCACAGCCGTGTGCAGCACCAGAAATCTGGATCAGGCGCGCTCGCTCGGGGCAGACCATGTTATTGATTACACCAAAGAAGATTTCACCCAGAGCGGGCAGCAGTATGACCTGATTCTTGCCGCAAACGGATATCATTCGCTTTCAGCTTATAAGCGTGCCTTAACTCCCAAGGGCATGTATGTTATGGCAGGAGGTTCCATGGCTCAGATCTTCGAGGCCATGCTCCTGGGATCATTGATGTCAAAAACCGGCGGCAAGAAGATGGGAGGCGTATCGGCAAAACCAAACCAGGAGGATCTGGCTTTTATGAAAGGCCTTCTGGAAGCTGGCAAAGTCGTACCGGTTATCGATAGACGTTACCCGTTACGTGAGACGGCTGAAGCTCTCCGGTATCTCGGAGAAGGACACGCCCGTGGAAAAATTGTCATCACTGTGGAGCATAGTAGCACAACCTGACACCGGTTTGCAGCTGCCGTTGCTTCCCTGCGTTCCCAGCGCGGCTGAAACCGATCGATAGAGTACTGCAGCTTTACCTCCACTTTGTCGAACCACATGGACAATTCTTTACGGAGCAACGCTAAGAACAACATGACAGCGACACGCCGGAAGAAATCCAGGAAGGCTTTAGAGTAAACACAGTCTACTAACCTTACAGAAGGTGCGTATGAAACCGGAGCATTTCAAAATGTCGCTTATCGTTTTAGCGGTTGCCTTTCTTTGCGTGTTCTACCTCCACGCCGAGAATGGGAGGTATCAAATCATACAAGCCTCAATACCGGCGGGCACTTACTACCCCACATTGCCAAAAGAGGTGGTAGTTCAAAGGCTGAATACTGTAGTGAGAATTGATACGAGAACCGGAGTGGTTGAGTCCTATAATGATCTTTCGCAATCCGGAGATATTCCCAAGAGCAAGGTTGTTAAGGGCTGGACGGAATTGAGAGATGAAAGGCAGGAGTAGGAAAGGTGACACTGGCGATATGGCTGGTTGACCGCCTGCCCGCTCGGGCAAATCGCGGACGCACACGGGTATGTGGATCGGGGACACAAGAAGGGAAGTGTGGTACTCACCGTGCAGCACGATAGCAAGACCTGACCACTGTTCCCGGCACAAGCAAGAAAGGCAAAATAGTGAGAAAGCAATACTTCTTTCTCTTGGTGTCGATGTTTCTCCTTATGTATTCCAACCGGATGTACCCTCAGGATATCATAACCACCCGGACAACGTTAAGCAACGAGCAGGTACAAGCGATCATCCACGAATCTGAGCTGACAATTCAATCGATTCTCCAAAGAGAAATCTATTTGCCGGGTCTTTTCTTCACTCCTGATGGCGAAGCTGTTGATTTTCGCGGTACGGGTGCAACGTATAGAAATATCAAGTTGTACAAAGTATGTAACTAGTTCGAGCCTCCCGGTTGCATGTCCGGTGAATCCTCGGTACTTTTAGTCTGCATCTCATCTCGGACTCCCGAGCGCAGTGGCACAGCGCTGCGATGAACTCCGAGCATGAGCAGCCGGCCCGCGGTACAGACCTCCAGACGGAACAGAAGGAACAGCAGGAACATGGACAAACAGGTGAAACAAATGAACAAACGACGCAAACAGCCAGCAAAGGTTCAGCCCGCGGGCACACCCGAGGCGATCCCACCGGCACCCGACCTGAGCCGGACGGCTCCGCTGGGTGTGCGTGCCCCGTTGACCGAAAAGGGCCTCGAGACCATGATGGTCGTCAATGCAAGAAACCACATGTCCCTCACGGCAATGGCGGACCACAAAGCGAACATCATGATCACAACAAATTCGATTGTGTTGTCCCTGATGGTCGGCCTGCTGTTGGGAAAACTCCCGGCATATCCGTTTCTGATCTTTCCCACGCTGGTTCTCGTCGTGACGTCACTCTCTTCGTTGATTTTCGCCATTCTTTCGACGCGCCCGAGGATCACCAGCGGGGTATTCGACCGGGAGGAACTCCTGAAGAAGAAGGTCAATCTTCTGTTCTTCGGGAGTTATCACAACTCGGCCTTTGAAGATTTCGAGTGGGGTATGAAGGAGATGATGGTGGATCGGGACTATCTGTACTCCAGTATGTTCGCCACGGTCTACGGCATGGGAAGGGTATTGGGGGTGAAGTACCGGTATTTACGTCTCAGTTACAACACGTTCATGTACGGGCTGGTAGCGGCGGTGGTATCTTTTCTGATCGCAGGGCTGTTATCGGGCGCGAGTTTTTGAGAAGGAGTGACCGGGGAGGAATGTGGTGCCCCGCCGTCGCGACCTATTTTACCAACATCATTTTTCTCGTTTCAGTGAAACGTCCCGATCGAAGCGTGTAGATATACATCCCGCTCGAGAGTGTGACGGCGTCGAAGCTGACAGAATACCTTCCCGGTTCCTGCCTCTCATTCACAAGATTCCCCACCTCTCTGCCTATGACATCATACACGCTCAACGTAACAATTCCTGTGTGAGGTATGTCGTAGCGTATTGTTGAACGGGGATTGAAGGGATTTGGATAATTCTGTCCCAACGCATACCCGTTACATGTCTCTATGGGATTTACCCCGAGAGTTGCAGGATCCGTTTCACCCATCCCCGATGGAGCCGACAGGGAATTCGTAATGCATACTTTGTCAAGACAGGCTCCATCTTCGCGATAGCCAATAGTGAGGGTATGAATCCCTTTCGTCAGGGGATAACTACTCAACATCATCCACGACCATCCGCTTGTTTTCAGTCCATTACAATTCACAAACGCACTATTGTCCACTTTTGCCCAAAATGAATCATCATCGTATGTCGGACAATTCACACGGACAAATACGTTGTAGGTCGAATCTTTCGTCACTGCAAAAGGAATGGTGATCACGCCTGCGCTGTCGGTCGGAGCTGCCGAAAGGGATTGTACGCCGGCCTGAACAGTGATGTATTTCCCATGGGAAGCTGCGGCATCACTCACTACGAGAAATCTGCTGCCAACCGTGGGAAAGCGTTCCGCTTCATACCAGAACGACTCAATTCCCGTTACCTGCTGAAAGGTCGTATCTGACCCGGTGAACAGATTGAGATCAATCGATTCACCCATCATCTTGTGTCCTGCCGCATCAGGGTGCAGACCATCATTCTGATATGATGACACAAGTCTCGTCGTATCCTGTGGATTGCGCATCGTCTTATCGAAATCAATACACCCGTCATAGTTGCCTTTGGTGCGAATCCATTGATTGACGGTATTCCGGCATGATTCACTATACTGGTTGTAGTAGGAATTCCCATTGAAGGGCATAATCGTACCTCCGTAAATCCGGATATTCCTGGCGTGAGCCTTGAGAATCATCTGCTTGTAGGCCGCAATGAGGTTGTTGGCGGTCGTTGTTGCAGAAGCAGCAGAGCTGACCCCGCCAATATCATTGACCCCTTCAAAAACGACAGCCCAGCGGACTCCTTGTTGATCAAGAACGTCCCGTTCAAATCGGCTTGCTCCTGTCGGGCCCAAGCCGCCCGAAAGCACGCAATTGCCTCCAATGCCCAAATTCAGGACACCGACGTGCCGGGTATTCGAATTCGTGAGAAGCGATTCTGAGAATACATCCGTCCATCGGTTCTGCAGGTTCGTGGTGGACCCCCGCCCGTCGGTAATGGAGTTACCAAGAATTGCCACGCACGCCGTCGTCGAAGGTGCCAGCACATCAATCGTATTGATGATGTACCAGTGATCCGTCGTGACAGCACCGGCACAATCCCCCCTGGCAACCTGATTCCCGGCAAGGAGGTATGATGTGGTTCTTGATCCAGGATGACCGGTGATGTCCGGTGAGGTGGTGCCAAAGGAGATGGTGATGGCAACATCAGTCCGTGGAAGCAATGCGAACTGAAAAGGATCCGATGCAACCGCACTCCCTGGTGCAATGGTAATCTCCGTCTTACCATCGAATGACACACTCCTGTCCGTAGTCGTGTCAATGGAACCGCTGCCTCGAGAAACAGCAATGTGAACCGCACGCAGTGTTACAGGACCTGCGCTAAACTCATTGGACAATCGCATTCGCACACTGTCCCCGCCAAGTGAAACGCGGACTATTTGCCGGAGTGTGTTATTGCTCAAACCGGGTGCCGGGGGATTATTACCCGGCTCAACCAGTTGTGGAGCCGTGCTCCAGGTTCCCACCCATTTGTTCGAAGAACCAGAGAGGCCAGCCGGCTCTGCGTAACAGGGGGAAAAGGCAGCAGCAGTGCAAACCACTGTCGCTGAAATCGTCAGGGTACTGAGCATATGGCGAAAAGAGTCAGCAATGCCGACGAGCGGCAATTGTTGCGTTACAGATCGTTGAGACATTTCTCACCTTCCTGTTTCAAGACGTGAGCGCTGTTGTCTGTCCGGTGAGTTTCGATCACGTTCGTCCGGACATTACGGGCTTCCTGGTTTCGCATACTGAGCCGGCCTGAAGACGGTAGAAGTACAATCCGCCTGAAAAACCTGAAGCATCCCATTGCCGTGAGTACGGTCCGACTGACGGCTGTTGGGAAAGCACAATTGAGACCTCTCCTGGCAAAACAATACCAATTTCAATGACGATAACAAAGTCGGAAAACATTCAGCGGTTCCGTAGCTGCATGCCGACATGCGAAGGGACCGCGGGCGAAGAACTGACCGTCATATATTGATCGATCGATCCCGGGCCACCATCGTCCACTCACCCTGTGCCCGATGATCCACCACAGTTGTCGCGCGATCGTACAGCGCACATGTCGGACAGATATGGAAGGGCAGTCCGTACCACACGTCTCCAATCGCATGCGTGCCGGTGTCAGCCATCCGGACCAGAAGATGCTCTTCACTCTGTGAGAGAACCTCGGCATCGGTGGCATTCAGGAAGAAGACCCGATGAAGAATGTCTTTTTCCGCTGCAACGGACTTGTGGCCGAGATCAAGGCAGAACACGTGTGAAGACGGACGCGAGATGATCCTGGCGATGACGAGGGCGGCGGGGAGAAACTCCTGGTCCGGGAGCCCGTCCAGGTATTCCCTGTCCCAGTAGATGAATGTTCCGGGGCTGCACTCCACGCCGGGGTGACGCGCGTGCACGGGAAACGTCGGCGACCCTCCTGCGACTATGAGGGGAACGCCGGACCCGCTGCGGATCAGATCCTCCTGCATCGTGCGGACAGGCTCAAAGGCCGCACTGCATCGCCGGCTTCTGAGCAGGGGATCCCTGTCGTGGATATGTCCGTCATACGCATGCAACCCCACCGGCCGTATCCCTTTCATCGAAGCACACGCGTGATACAACCGCAGTGCGGCATCACCGGGTATGATACCCGTCCGGTTCATGCCGACGTTGAGGTCGAGGAGGACACGTAACGGTTCGGGTTCACCCGCAAATGCCTCCGCTATGGACGTTGCTGCACGTCATGTCATCGACCAGGCACGCAAATGTCGTACGAGGGTACCTCCGTGTCAGGGCACGGAGCCGTCGTATCTTCGGTCCCACCGGCTGGTAGGCAAGAAGAACGTCCGTTGCCCCGGCAAGCGCGAGCATCTCCGCTTCGGCGATAGTTGCGCATTTGAACTTGGTAATACCCTCGGAGATTTGCAGCCGGGCAGCGTCGGGTGACTTATGCGTTTTCACATGAGGACGCAGCAGAGTGACATCCTGGATCACTCTCTTCGCCGTTCGGATGTTCGCCACTACGCGTTCCGGATAGATGATGAGCGACGGCGAATCGATTTCGTCGATATTCTCAATGCGATACCAGGTGTCATCGGCTTGTTGCATCATCGAGGCACTCTCATGTATTGATGGTGAAAACTCCGGGAGTTCCGCCCCGTCGGTCCCAGCGGGTGAGGACTATCCCGGATCGCCGGAGAGTGGTGGCGCAAATGTTGACTCCGCACTGCGATAGATCGCGCTCCCCAAACGTACAGTTGTTCATGAGCATTACTCTACCTTGAAAAATCGGCATTGTCAACCGGTATTTCAAGGTGTGGCAATTCCTCCGCTTACTTGATATTCGCACTTCCCTCCCGTATCTTCCTTCAGGACATCCTCTTCTTTCTCTTCCGGAAAAGTAATGGAATTCACCCCCATTGTCTACGAACACGCCGCAAAGTTCATCGGCAGGAGACCCTGGGAAGTCTCCAGGAGTGCCGACCTTCTCGTTGAGGCTCATGCGGCCGCCTATGCTGTGTACCGGCACGCACCGGTTGTCGCCGGCATCGATGTGTACAATGTCGAGGCCGAAGCGTACGGGGCAGTGGTGGGGGCTTCCCGGGAGAATGAAGTTCCATCGGTGGTGGGACGAGTTGTGCCAGGAGCGCGGCAGATATCTGCGGGCTTGTGTGGCCTGACGCAGCAGGCAGTGGCCGATTTCCGATGATCATGGAAGCGGCGGTGCGATTGAAAGAAGCATGCCCGGGGGCTGAAGTACGCATTCCTCTGAGCGGTCCCTTTTCCATCGCCTGCGCGCTGGTAGGGTTTCAGGGAATTCTGACCGAGGTGCTGACCAACCCGGATGCGGTTGCTGCGGCGTTGCGGCATCTTGCGGCGGGGCAGCTTGAGGTGTGTCGCACGTTCGCCTCCAGAGGGTTTCGCGTCATGTTCTTCGACTCTGCGGCTTCGCCGCCCATCATTGCCGCGGACTCGTTCAAAGACGTGGTGTTTCCCGCGCTTCGCGAATTGATCCACGGCGTCCGAAGTCTCACGAACGAATCGCCACCCTTGATCCTCGGGGGTAACACCACAGGCATCCTGGAAGATCTCTTGAAGACGGGAACAGAGTATGTGATCTGTCCTGCGGAAACGGATCGTGAGGCATTCATGGAGATCATGAAGAAGTACCCGTCGGTCACGGTGCGGTTGAATACTCCGGCGACGATTGTTTGCCTCGGATGATCGGGAGGCTCTTCGGACGGAGCTGGTGTACCTGGCGAAACTTGCCGGGGGGCGGCCTGCGACCGTTCTCGGAAGCGGCGTGCTTCCGTATGATGCGGATCCGTCGATGGTCAGGTTTGCACAGGAGCTTGCCGCGACACTGTAAACCACCGCAACGCTCTCTGCGATCTCCTGGCCCTCGTCAGTATCTCATCCGCAGAGCTATCTTCGTTGCGGACTCCCACACATTCCAGACGTGGAGGAGAGATGACCGATCAGCAGTGGGATGTTCTTCTGAGGACCGTCAGGGGGGAAATCTCAACTCCCCTGCCGGTTGGCTTCATCATCGATTGTCCCTGGCTGCCAAACTGGTATGGCGCCACCATCCTGGACTACTTTTCGAACGACGAGATCTGGCTCTCCGCAAACCTGAGGGCACTCAGGGAGTTCCCTGATGTGATGTTCCTGCCCGGGTTCTGGTCGGAGTATGGCATGTGCACGGAGCCCTCCGCCTTCGGCGTGCGATGCACCTTCCCGCGGAACGAATTCCCCCACGCACACAAGGTTCTCCTTTCAGAGCAGGATATCGATTCATTGCCCTCACCGGATCCCAGAACAGACGGGCTCCTGCCACTTGTGTTGAATCGCCTCAGGTTGGCGCAACCGCGGATCGAAGAAGCGGGGCATCGGATCAGATTCGCTGTGGCCCGCGGACCATTGAATATCGCCAGCTACCTCATGGGGACGATCGAGTTCCTCACCATGATGATGCTGAATCCTGAGAAGGCGGAGAGGCTGATCAAGAAGATCACCCTCTTCCTGAAGCAATGGCTCGACCTGCAACGGCAAACGTTCCCTTCCATCGACGGCATTTTCCTCCTGGACGATATCATCGGATTCCTCGGCGAAGCGGAGTTCCGTGCATTCGGACTTCCCGCCTTCAAAGAGCTCTTCACGACAGACGTGAGCGTCAGGTTCCTCCATAATGATGCGCCGTGCAGGGTATCCGCCCCCTTCCTGCCGGAGATGCAGGTCAATCTCCTGAATATGGGTTTCGATATCACGCTGAATGAGCTCAAAGCCCTCACGGGGAACAAGGTCACTTTGCTCGGGAACATCCCCCCGAGGGATGTGCTGGCAAGTGGCACCCCGCAGGACGTGAAGCGTGTGACAACTGAGCTTGTCCATTCCCTTCAGGACAGAAGCAGAGTGATCCTGTCCTGTGGCGGAGGCATGCCGCCGGGTGTGGAGTCGAGAAACATCACGGCGTTTCTTGAGGCCGTGAGGAACTGCTAGGCAGCCGCAGGCGCGCTCCGACGGACACCATCGATGATTCCATCAGTGGCGTTTCCCCCGCACGACCTTTCGAGAGGCAAGTGAATGAGTATTCCCGGACTTACGATCATCGGTGAATCGATCAATGACTCTGTCCCGTCCACTCACCTGTTGTTCGAAGAGAACAACCTTGATGGCATTGTTGATTTGGCCAGGCAGCAAGCGGCAAAAGGCGCGGCGTACATTGATGTCAATGTCGGACCCCGCTCCCCGGGGTTCATGGCGGCAGTCATTCGAAAGATCCAGGAGCATATTCCGTTTCCGCTCTCCATCGATACTCCTGACGCGGCCATTGCGGCTGCGGCGCTGGAAGCATACGACGCCGAACGTGCCGGAAATCGAATACCGATCCTGAACTCCATCTCTGAAGCACGGCTGGAAATGTTTGACCTGTACGCAAAGCACCCGTTCATGCCCGTGTTGCTTATCACCGAGGGAATGAATGATTCCGGTGAAATGATGCTGAACAGAACAGCCGACCACATCCATGCTACGGCGAAATCCATGGTGAACATCGCACGACAACGCATGCCGCACATGACCAACGACCAGGTCTTTCTCGACCCCGGCATCATGCCGATCGGCAGTGATTCAAAAGGAGATTTCAGGCGGCTCATGGATGCGATGGCGCTGATCCATCAGGACAAGGATCTCGCTGGTGTGAATATGTCGGTGGGACTGAGCAACTTCACGGCAATGCTGCCTTCAAAGAGGGGAGACGGTTCGCCGGTGAAAGGCCCGCTGGAGAGCGCATTTCTGACCATGGCAATGCCGATGGGATTGAACACCATCATCGGTTCCACAAAACGACAATACGCGCTCCTGACGGATGAACATCCCGCAATGCAGTGTCTGAAGGATGTATTGAAACTGGAAGGGGTTGAAGCTGTCATGAGAGTGATGCTGTATCTCTCCTGACACGCCAGATGCTCTCGGCGACGTCGGCTGTTGCGAATCACATCGTACGGATTGAAGAATGCTTCCACCTCATGGGCAAAGCAGCATCCGTGATGCATCGGCAAAGTCCAGGATACCCCCGTTGTTGAAGACATCTGGTGACGTTGAACATACGCCCCATCACAGCACGTGAGCGAAAGCTCTCACACGTTCTGCTCTTTCTTGAAGATGTCGTCAAAGTGCCGCTGTTTCGCTGTCAGCGTTGCGGCGAATGTATCCTGTCCTCGACAGCGTTCATCTGTTCCCAGAATTGTCCGAAACGGCTGCGCAATGGTCCGTGCGGGGGAACCGGCGAAGGCGGATCGTGTGAGGTGTTTCCCGATCGGAAGTGCGTGTGGTACAGGATATATTTCCGCTCAAGACTGTCTGCATCGCGTCAGCCTGCTCTACAAGCTCAACAGCATCCACAACTGGAATCTGGAAAAGACATCGGCGTGGCTGAATCTGTTCAGGGGACGCATCCAGGGATCGATTCTGTTCATTCGCAATGATGCAGCAAAGGGTAAAGGACATTATCTCTGATGACGCTGCAAGAAAAGCTTGAATCGAATCAGTTTGTCGTGTGCGGAGAGATCACCCCGCCGCAAAGCTGTGATGGTAATGTCATCAGGGACAGATCGCAGGCATTTCAAAGGCTTTGTCGATGCGTTGAATATCACCGACAACCAGAGGGCCATCGTTCGATTGTCGAGCATTGCCGCAGGCAAAGATACTGCTGGAGGAAGGCATTGAGCCGATCATCCAGATGACATGCCGGGATCGCAACAGATTGGCAATCCAAAGTGATCTCCTGGGTGCTGCAGCGTTGGGTATCAGGAACGTGCTTTGCCTGACAGGAGACCATCAGACATTTGGCGACCAGCCCGAAGCCAGAGGGGTGTTCGACCTTGATTCCATTCAGCTCATCGCCGCTGTGGCCACCATGAACAGCGGGTTCCTGCTTTCCGGCTCTGAAATGAAGAAGCCCACGGAATTTCTCATCGGTGCGGCGGCAAATCCGTTCGCGGAACCGTTTGAAATGCGGTTGATTCGTTTGCACAAGAAGATTGCCGCCGGTGCGCGTTTCATTCAGACACAGGCGGTATTTGACCTGGGGATGTTTGCACGATGGATGGAAAGAGTCGTGGAGATGGGTCTCCATGAAAAGGCGGCGATTCTCCCCGGCGTGATGCCTGTGCGCTCGGTGAAAACGTTGCTCTGGATGAAAGAGAAACTCCCCGGCATGAGGATCCCTGCCGAATACTTCATCCGGATAGGCCAGGCGCGCAATCCGGAGGAAGAAGGCATCGCCATCGCCGTCGAAATGATTCGCGCGCTGAGAAGCATGCGTGGAGTGCGAGGTATCCATATCATGCCTTCGCTGTGGGAAAGCGTTACTCCAACGATAGTCAAAGAAGCGGGTCTACTATGTAGCACACTAAGCAGAGGAATTATGGAAGAATATGTCGAACGAATCGCCATGTGCATTGCGCGGGGAAAAGTGTACAGATCGGCTCCGTATCCACCGGACATGAAAGATCAAGACGGGGCCGATGAGATCGCCGCGGATGCATTGAAAAAGGGCATTCAGCCGGCCGTTCTCCTGGAGGGTTGCATGCGGGGGATGGACATAGTCGGGAAGGCAGTTTAGCGAGAACAAAGCGGCGGTGACGAATCTGGTGATTTCCGCCGCGGCGATGAATGCCGTCTTGAAACACATCAAGCCGTTCCTGGAGTCCGGCGAGGTGAAGCGCAAAGGGAAATTCGTGATTGGGACCGTTTCCGGTGATCTGCACGACATCGGCAAAAACCTCGTCTCCATGATTGTCACGGGAGGGGGATTTGAAGTGATCGATCTTGGGGTGGATGTGCCGACCAGCAAGTTCCTGGACGCACTTGCCCAGCACCCGGGTTGCATCGTCGGGCTTTCTGCCTTGCTTACGATAACCATGCCCAGTATGGAAAAGAGCGTTCGTGCCATCAAAGAGGCGTATCCTGACACAAAGGTGATGGTCGGCGGCGCTCCTATCACGCCTGATTTTTGCACTCGCATTGGCGCTGATTTCACTTCGCACAATCCGCATGAAGCCGTGGAATACTTGAATAGAAACGTCGGGTAGCAATTGGCAGCCTCAAGAAGCACTGAGGAAGGAACGATTTTCAGAGGCACGTAGATGGAATCACGGGAGACGGAGATGTTGCCGGAGATCTGGGAACCGGAGCTGACGGTGGTGTTCGTCGGGACTTCAGCGGCGGCGCCTTCTGACACGCTTGGCTTCTATCACCTCCATCCCAGAGACCGGTTCTGGGAGTTGCTCGCACTTGGCGGCATAACTCCCACGCAAATCATATCGAAGCAGGAACGCAAAGCGATGGCGGATGGTCATGCAAACGGGAGTGTGAGCGATCCCGTAAGGTCAATGTTCATTCTGAAGAAAACCTCACAGCTGTTGCGGCTGGGAATCGGGATCACCGATCTGAACCGCAAAGTCGCCGCCCTCAATGATAAGGACAAATCCGCCCGACCCGCGCAAGAAGACATTGAACAGTTCCTCGCCCGGAATGACCGGCTGAAACCCAAGATACTGGCATTCGTGACCATTCCTGAAGTCTTCGTTGACGTGTTCAAGAGCCGCTATCCCGGCTGCTGCGATACACCCGGCCTCCAGCCCTTCAGGATCGGCCATTCCGAGGTATGGCTCCTCGGGTCCACAATCGCATCGGTTCGAGGAGAGGCACTCGAAAAGCAGGAAGATCTATTCTTCGCCCTGGGGGAACGTCTTTCGGGCCTCAAGGCGGACAGGGCAATCGTGTAGGACGGCGGAGGGCGCCATGTCCACAATGCCTGTAGCGTATCACACCTGAACACTACGTGAGAACCGTCATGGGAATTCGTGTAGGGATGTGCGGCGCCGGGGTCTTCGCTGAATGCTTCATCCCCCTGTTCAAGGCACATCCGGATGTTGAGAATGTTGTCTTGTGCGACCTCGACCCAGAGAAGCTCCGCGCCAAATCGGAGAAGTTCGGAATCCCGGATACGAGTCCATCGCTGGACCACCTCTGCAGTATGGATGTCGACGCCATCGCCATCATCACGCAGCACCATCTCCATGGGCCTCAGGCGGTCCAGGCGTTGCGTGCCGGGAAGCATGTGTACAGCGCGGTGCCATCGGCACTGACTCTCCAGGAGATGACGGAGCTGGTGAGGACGGTGGAGAGCACGGGAAGGATGTACATGGTCGGGGAAACAAGTTACTACTATCCATGCGCCATCTACTGCCGACAGCGCTACCAGCGTGGAGACTTCGGGGATATCGTGTACGGTGAAGGGGAGTACTATCACGACTTCAGCCACCAACTCGCCGATGTGTTCCAATGGCGGTTCGGGACGGAGTGGAAACGCTATGCGAACTGGCCTCCGCTGTACTATCCCACACATTCGGTCAGCATGGTCGTCTCAGTCACCGGCGCCCGTGTGACCCATGTGTCGGCGCTGGGAGTAGAGGACCGCGATCCGGACCGGCTCTTTCACCAGCCGGATCCCGTCCATGAGAATCACTTCAGCAATGAGACCATGCTCTGCAGGATGTCGGACGGGAGCGTGGCCAGATTCAACGAATTCCGCCGCATCGGACACCCCGGCACCGTTCGGCTGAGTCTGTTCGGAACGCGGGGCTCCTACGAACAGCATACCGGTGCGAAGGTGTGGGTCACGCGCGACCCGAAGGATTTAGAGGACGTCACGGACGAACTGGCCATCAGGGATATTCCCGCGGACAGCGCAGGGACGTTCACCGGGATTTCCCGGGTGCATCCCGCCGGACGACTGCCCCGATCGTTTATCGGGTTGCCGAACGATCACCTGGGATCGCACCAGTTTCTCGTCGACGACTTCGTGCGTTCCTGCGTGACCGGGATCCACCCCCCGAACAATGTCTGGCGCGCTGCCCGATACCTGCTGCCGGGCCTCCTCGGCCACGAATCCGCGATGAGAGGAGGAGTATTCCTGAACGTTCCGGATTTTGGCGACGGACCGGTCGTTGCCGCTCCTAGCGCCCAAGGCGTACCAGACCAAGGTACATCAGGAGGATGACCCCCACCGCCACCCAGCAGCCGATGAATCCCCAGATGTCCGCCCTGGTGGGTTTCCAGAATTCCCACTCCGTGCCGGGGAACAATTTCCGTTGTTCGACCAGTGCGGGATTGTCAATGGCTTCCTGCACCCGTCGCCTGTCCTCCTCCTGATCGCGGACTGTTGGTGTATGAATACAGCCGTAGAACTCGCGAAGCGTCTTCTCGGAATTCCGTTTGGTGACAAGACTCACGCCGAAGAGGAGAAGGAAAGGAAAGATGATATCGAACAGCAGGGACACCGTGGAGAGTCCTGCTTTGTTCATGCTTTCCACCGGAACCCCGAGCAGCGAACAGTAGTATATCTGGTTCCTGAACGTGCCCGCGCCGACCATCCCCGATGCGGGGTCGTTCGGGTTCTCGCGTTTTACCTCATCAAAATAGATCGCCACCGGCGGCTGCACTACGCGTTTCTGGATCGGCTGGCCGAGCGAATCCGCCCTTCCCGCCGCGACATCTTCCGCCACCGCTCTCATCGTGATCGTGTACACCTGCCGGGGGGTCGTCACCGTGAGAGCCGGATGGGTTCGGATGAAGTCAAACATCGGTGCGACCGATGGAATCACTGCCGTGGTCAGAATAGAGAAGACCATCTGCACGATGACCGCCGTTGTGGTGAGGCGGCGCCAGAAATACACAAGCCAGATCGCCGGGCCGATGATCGTCCCGATCGAAATGATGTATTTGAAAAGTGTAACGATATCGTCGAGGTTCCGGGCAAGGGCGATCGAGGCCACGAGTCCAACGATGATGATGATCCTGCCGATGGCGATCTGTGCGGTCTCGCTGGTGGCCGGCCGCAGAGGGAGGAGGATGTTCTTGGTGAACGCGGCGGACCACTCGAGGCTGGCGGCGCCCTTCGTCGACATGTTCCCCGCCATGATGGCAGCGATCATCAATCCGACGAAACCGGGACCAAGGAGTTCGCGCGTCATGTGACCCCAGATCATCGTGGGGTCCGACACGGCGCCGGCGAACAATCCCACCGCGATCAGACCGGTCAGGGCCCACCCGATCGTCACGAGCCGTTTTGCGAACGTGCCCGTCAGCAGCCCGACGCGTGCCGTCATATCGTCCTTCGGAGCCGCACCTGCAGTGAAGCTCCGGGGGGCGAGCCCGATGAGGTTCGCCGCCGCAAACACCGCCACGAAGTACCAGGTGTATTCACTCGCGCCCCCGGAGCCAAAGAGGTCAAACATGTCATCAGGCACACGGGCATGCAGACCACTGAAACCACCCAGCTTGACGAGCCCCAGGGGGATGAGGGCGAAGGAGAGGAAGAACATCAGAAGCCCCTGAACAACATCTGTGAACGCCACCGCAAAAAGTCCACCCAGAATGGTGTACCCTCCCACAATCACGGCGTATGAAGCGTAGAACCAGTTGAGATCGAGATAGGAAATGTACGCATGCAGCTCGCGGGCCTTGTCCTTCTCCTGAAGAAGCAGAAGTTCCACGTTTTCCGCGGCGTCGAGCGGAGCGCCTGACTGTTTCTGCAGCAGGCTCTGATAGCGCTGGAAATTCCGGACGGATTGTGCTTCCTCGATTGTATATTCCGCCTCCGGCTTGACCATCATGGCCTGAAGCGTCTTCCCGGTGATGACAAGGGCGAAAGCACCGCCGAAAATCGCCATGAGCAGCAGATAACCGGCAAACAACATGCCGAGTGTTCTGCTCTCAAATCTGTGCAGATACAGATCGCCCGGGCCGATGTAGCGGGCCCGTTTCTGGAGAATGGACGTGAACCAGTAGAAGGGGGTGACGAAGAGGGTCAGGTTCTGGAACCAGAGTCCGGAGAGGCCCTGCCGGTAGATCTCGCGGGTGACGCCGGCTGCCTGGTCGGAGCTCGTCATCGAGCCGAAACTCAGAAACGTCGTGAGGACCTTTCCAAAACTCCGTCCACCCTGATAGAAGTCGGAAGTCGTTGCGACTCTCCTGCGTACCCGGACCCCGATGACGATCATCAGGATGAAATAGCAGAAGATCACAATCCAATCGAGTGCGTGTAGCCCGAGGAGGGTCATTGTGCCTGTGCGTCCATCAGGTAATGAGAACCGGGAGGAAGCCGTAATGAATCGCCCTGGCGGGCTGCTTCATAATTCGAGGAAACTACGCAAATTCTGTCCGACACGCAAGTTCCCGGGCACATCTGCCCGGTACCCGTGTTGCATCCCCGGGCCCACCGCCTTGTCCACCTCAACACAGAGGCGTATCCCGATATCACTTTGCACAATCTGCATGAAGTCGTGGAGTACTTGATCAGAAACAGGGAATAGCGGTGTCCGTTTGGACTCCCTCATAATTGTTCTTATATTCCATCCCAGGCATACAGGAAGAGAAGGTCGGGCATGGAGAGGGAACAGATCAGCGTGAAAGTGATTGGGAGAAGGCGACCCGGGAAGGGAGGAATCGTTGCCGCGGCGGGACTATTGAAGATGGCCATTATTTTGCGCGGAGACAAGCCATTCATTCCGAAAGGTGTATTCCGGTTTTCGAGCTTTGAAGAAAGTGAATCATGGTCGCTCAAAATGATGACCCGGAACAGGAATCCCGGCCACCAACTGTAGAAGATCTCGTACGGTTGTGCCGCGAATTGAATGCGCGTGGTGCAGAATACCTCGTCATCGGCGGCATGGCCATGATCAACGCCGGTTTCATCCGGACAACCGAAGACATCGACCTTCTGATTGAAAGTTCAGCGGCAAACCAGGCAAGAGTGCGTCAGGCGCTTTCCGTGTTACCGGACAACGCGGTTCGTGAATTGACCGAAGATGATCTCGATCGATATACCGTGGTGCGTGTTGCAGACGAGATCGTCGTTGATCTTATGAAGTCGGCCTGCGGGATTGATTACCATGCTGCGCGAACGGGCATTGTGCCGATGAAAGTGAACGATGTACTTATTCCTTTTGCCGGACCCGAGTTGTTATGGAAAATGAAACAGACCTTGCGAGAGAAAGACAGGCAGGATCTCCTTTTCCTGAGGATGCTGTTGGGAAAGGAATAGAGTGAACAGGCAGCATTCGCGCAATCACGGCCCCGTTCTGAAACGCCAACGGGGCGTTTGTGGACTTCACTTCCTCCAGGGCATCCGGCCGGTGAGTGTGTGCAGGGAGGCGGGCGTCAAACTTGTTGAACATCCGCAAGGATGACCACAGTACAGGGTGATGCGCCGAAGATCACCTGCGAGGCGTACAGCGTTGCCATGAACTCCCGCCCGCTCATCGTCCGGCAAAGGGCGCGCAGGCATACGCTGCCCCCTTCCTCCATCAGTTTCCTCCCTATCTCATTGCGTTTCTCCTCCTCGACAAGAAAATCAAGCCCGCGCAGCCCGAACGCAGACTCGGCGGGGATCTGAAGAAGCTCGGAGGCCTTTTCATTGAGGTAAGAGATCACTCCCTCAGGCTGTTACGAAATCAGAATGCCGAGGGGCAACTTATCGAGAACGTTCTGAAAATCGCTGGATTCTCCCGCCATGCATCACGCCTCCCGGTTGTGAAACGAATGGACGCCTGCTCTCAATGCTACGAAACCCAAGTCACAAGTGCAAGGTCCCGTTGCCTTCCGGCGAAACACGCTGTTTTGGCGAAACACGCTTGCACGAGACAACACCGATGAAGAAACAACAATAGCGATTTCAGATCGAATTCACTATTTTGTTCAAGTCTGATTTTGTTCGGGGACGGACCCGTAAGAGAGACAGGGGACCATCTATTTCGCGAGCAGAAGAGATCACACTACCTACCAATACTCATTCAACCACAACAAGGTGTGTTTATGAGCGGGAGACGTCAGGTATATATCGGCACGGATAGCGGCGCAACTTCCTCAAAGACCGGCGGTGTGTGGGAAGACGGCACCACCATTTCGACCACGCTGGCGCAGCAGCCGACGAACGCGGAGGCGGGTACGGCGGCTGTCGTACGCGGGTGGATCGAAGGGGTCAATGAGTACCTGATCCGCAATGATCTGACCTGGGATCAGGTACAGGGTGTAGGTCTGGCCATGCCCGGACCGTACAAGCGGTACGGCGTGTTGGACCACGCGGCCAACCTGCCGGCGAGTTTTGAAGATTGGGATTTCTACTCCGCGTACCGTGATGCGCTGTCCGAACGCGCCGGACGTCCCGTTCCGCTCATTGTCGGCAACGACGGTAATTACGGGGGTGTCGCCGAAGCGCAACATGCGCGCGGTGAGAGCAAGAGCTCGGTCGTGATGCTCGCCCCCGGTTCCGGATTGGGTTGTGCGTATGTCGATTCGCGCGGCCTCCCGCTCGATGGCGACACGCTCAACGGTATGGAAGCCGGTCACATGCCTGCGCCGCTTCACCTTCTGGATACCAGAGCCTATCCGTGCGGCTGCGGCCGCACCTGGGGCTGCGTTGAAGTGTACACGACCATCTCCGGTCTGCCGTATCTGCTGACAGAACGATTGGACAGGTATCCCGATCATGAACTTGCGAAGTCGCCGCTGAGCCCGAAGGAGAAAGCGTTGAGCCTGCGCGGCCTGGCGCAAAAGGGTGATCCGCTCGCGCTCGAGATCTTCGATTTCCAGGCCAGGGTAATGGGCCTGCATGCCGCCATCCTCACGATTGCGCTCGATGCGGAATTCGTTGTCATCGGCGGCGGACTGATGGATCCCGGGTCGACCACCGGGGAGTTCCGTTCGCGCTATCTGCGGATACTTCGCGACAACATGGAACCGATGCTCAGTTCGGCGCAGCGCGGCCGCATCAAAGTGGTTCCTGCCGCGCTCGGCGACCTCTCACAAGCCATAGGCGCCGCCCTGGTTGCGCTCTATCGAAGCCGGGCGTAAGAGGGGATCTTCCGGCTCTGCGCTGATTGACGCCGGAACGGCAACGACAACAGATGGCGCCGGAACGCTACCACGCGATGGAAAGAGAAAGTGCCCCAGCACCCCCTGGCCATCGTCGCCCTGAAATTTCTCCCGCCTGAACTGACCAGGGACCCCGAAGCCAAGCAGCGCTTCATCCACGAAGCACAGGCCGCTTCTTCGCTCGACCATACCAATATCTGCAACATTCATGAGATTGATGAGACCCCCGAAGGTCGATATTCATCGTGATGGCCTTCTATGACGGGGAAACCGTGAAAAGAAAATTGAACGGGGCCCGCTGAAACTGGACGAAGCCCTGATATTGCCATTCAGGTTACACACGGACTCGCCAAGGCTCATACCTCAGGAATGATCCACCGCGATATCAAACCGGCAAACGTCATGGTCACACATGACGGCGTCGGCAAGATCGTCGACTTCGGACTGGCGAAACTCACCGGGATGAGCCGGCTCACGCGCACAGGAACCTCCGTCGGGACGGTGGTCTACATGTCCCCCGAGCAGGCGCAGGGGGATGTCGACCATCGAAGCGATATCTGGTCTCTTGGCGCCATGATCTACGAGATGGTAACCGGACAGCGCCCGTTCAAGGGGGATTACGAGAATGCCGTCATCTATTCGATCCTGAACGCACAGCCCGAACCGATGACCGGAATGCGAGCAGGCCTCCCGATGGAACTGGAGCGGATCGTGGGAAAGACTCTGGCGAAATCTCCCGGTGAGCGCTACCAGCATGCGGACGAGCTGCTTGTCGATCTGAATCACGTCCGCCGGGAGGTGGGGCCGACAATCTCAACAATGTCTGCACCCGCAGTGGGTGCATCGATGAGAAAGAAACCCCGTTGGAAACGTCTCGTCATTCCGGCCATGGTGTTCCTCGGGCTTCTCATAGCATTGGTGATCGTGAAGCCGCTACTGTTCGAAGACGTCCTTATCTCGGAGCCAAAACCCATCGCCGTCGTCAGCTTCGCGAATCAGACGGGGGACAGGGCCTACGACTACCTGAGTGAAGCCATCCCGAACCTTCTCATCACCAGCCTCGAGCAATCCCGCTATCTCCGTGTCATGACCATGGAGAGGATGCGGGATCTCCTGGACCAGATGGGGAAGAAGGATGTTCGAATCATCGACAAGGAGCTCGCCTTCGAAATCTGCCGCCGAGAAGGAGTGCAGGCAATTGTCTTGGGAAGTTTCGTCAAAGGAGGGGAGACGTTTGCGACTGACGTAAAAGTGCTGGATGTGAATACGAAGGAGCTGCTGAATAGCGTCAGCGCACGGGGGGAGGGGGTACAGAGCATACTGAACAGCCAGATCGATGAGTTGAGCAGGCAGATCGCAAGGGGAGTGGGGCTTTCCGAGAGGAAGGTGGAATCCTCCTCATCGCAGATCGCCGAGGTCATGACATCTTCCATGGATGCATACAATTACTTTCTCCGGGGGAGGGAAGATTATGACAAATTGTATTACGCATCAGCGGCAGACTTTCTGGAGAAGGCGGTGGCACTGGATTCGAATTTTGCCGTCGCATACCTCTACCTGGCGAAGACCCGCAGCGCACTCATCCAGCCGATCGCAATGGTGAGGGCCATCGAAAAGGCCAGGGCCCTTTCTTCCAGAGCGCCGGAAAAGGACCGGCTCTCCATCGAGGCACGCTACGCGACAGCGGTTGAAGGGAACCCCGACAAACGACGGCTGCTGCAGGAAGAGCTGACGAGAAAATACCCGCGCGAGAAGCGGCTCCACACCGAACTGGGTCAAATCTATCAGGGAGCCGGGATGGTACCGGAGGCGCAGCGCGAATACGAAAAGGCGATCGAACTCGATCCGACTTTTGCCTCACCGGTGAACGGCCTGGCATACATTCTCGCTGCACAAGGACTCTATGACAGGGCGATAGGTACTCTTGGGCGTTATGCCTCTCTCTCGCCGGGCGATGCAAATCCGTTCGACTCAATGGGGGAAATGTATCTCCTGATGGGAAACCTGGATCAATCTTCAGCCAGGTACAGGGAGGCAATACGGGTAAAGCCCGATTTCCACTCGGCCTATGGCAGCCTTTCGTATGTGTGCGCTCTCAAGGAGGAATACTCCGAGACCATCCGCTATATCGATGAAGCAATTGGCGTTGCGCCTTCGCCGTTGCTGAAGGCTCTATCGCGAATCTGGAAATCTATGTATCTCAGGATGCTCGGGAGAGTCCGCGAAGCCATCGTGGAACTGGATTCGGTGTACAGATCGCACGTCGCGCTGACTCCACGGCCATGATGAGTCCCTGGTACTGGTCGCGGCCTGGCTCGACCTTGAACGCGGGGATGTCGGTGCGGCGAGAAAAGGCATGACCGTGTTTTCGGAGATCTACGCTCACACCAATCCCAATACGCCGGTGCGCAATGAAGTTCTGCGGAATGCGATGCTGTCCTACATTGACGTCAGATCCGGACGCCTGGATTCCGCCCGAATCCGTGCAACGGCGGCTGCATCCCGGATGGGGTCGATAGAACAGGGACTCAAGCCTGTTGGGCTGATGGTCGCGCTGCTCGAAGCGGAAGTGTTGCTCTAAATAAGAAGTGGAAGTACGAACACGATGCATCAACTTGCAGGCATACTGCACGACAGGAATAGGATCGTCATCAAGATCGGGACGAATCTTCTGACCGAAAAGGAGAAGGGGATCAACCGGGAGCGTATCGCGGCAATTGCCCGGGATGTGGCGCATCTCCAGTCCCTCGGAAACCATGTCGCGCTCGTGAGCTCAGGAGCGATAGGTGCCGGAGTGGCGGCGCTTCATCTCCGGAAACGCCCCAGGACAATCCCCGAACAACAGGCCACGGCGGCCATCGGACAACCCATCCTCATGGAAGCATATGAGGCGGCCTTCCGGAAACAGGGACGCACCGTCGCACAGATTCTTCTGACGAAAGATGATTTCGTCAACCGGACCCGCTATGTGAATGCCAGGAACACTCTCAACGTGCTCTTTGACAAAGGGGTGGTCCCGATAATCAACGAGAACGACTCCGTCGCCGTCGATGAGATCAAACTTGGTGACAATGACAACCTTTCGGCCCTGGTGGCCAACCTCATCGGGGGCGACCTTCTCATCATCCTGAGTGATGTCGACGGACTGTATTCGGATGACCCGACGCAGAACAGCAAGGCGGAGCTGATTCCCCTGATCGAGAAGATAACGCCGGACATTGAAAAGCTGGCGAAGCAGACCAGGGGTGAACTCGGCACGGGGGGCATGATCACCAAGATTCAGGCGGCGAAGCGTTGTGCGTCGTCCGGCATTGCCATGATCATCACCAACGGGAATGCTCCCCGCGCGCTCCGCGACGTGTTCTCGGGAGATTTCCGGGGCACGCTCTTTCTCCCCGGCCGCACCCGGCTCAATGTCCGGAAGAAGTGGATCGGATTTGTGTCGCACGCACGAGGGTTTGTCACTATCGATGATGGCGCCAGGACCGCGTTGATCGCAAAGCACAGGAGTCTGCTCCCTTCGGGCATTCTGGAGATCTCGGGAGAATTCAGGGCGAATGACACCATCACCGTCCTTGACGCCCGGGGACAGGAGATTGCCAGAGGGGTCACGCACTATTCATCGGCGGATCTTGGCAGGATCCGGGGAAGAAAGAGCAGTGAGATCGCAAAGATACTCGGACGTCCTTCCCGCGAGGAAGTCATCCACAAGGACAATCTCGTCATCATTACCGGGAGCGTATGATGCACGTCTCCATCCAGGAAAAAGCCAGGGCCGTGAAAGAGGCCAGCAGAGTGCTGTATACGTGCACTTCCGCCCGGAAGAACAGCCTTCTACGAGCGATCAATGCCCGTCTCCGGAGCAACACCTCCGGCATCCTCGCCTCCAACGCAGAGGATCTCGCCCGCGCGCGCGAACACGGGCTGTCCAGCGTCCTCATTGACCGTCTGACCCTCGATGAAAAGCGAATCGGGCAGATGATGAAAGGAGTCAGGGATGTCATCGCGCTGAGTGACCCCGTCGGTCACGTCTATGAACGGGTCAGGCGTCCCAACGGGCTCCGGATTGAGAAAATGCGGGTACCCCTCGGGGCCATTGGCATCATCTATGAAGCGCGGCCGAACGTGACCGTTGATGCGGCCGCCCTCTGTTTGAAATCCGGCAATGCCGTCCTGCTCCGTGGAGGCTCGGAGGCCATTCGAACAAACACCACGCTGGTGAACATCATCGCCATGGCCCTCGATGACGTCGGCCTTCCTCCCGGCTGTGTCGCATTCATCGAGACGACGGACAGGGAGGCGGTGCTGACCATGCTCGCGCAGGATCGCTTTCTCGATGTGATCATTCCGCGCGGAAGCCAGCGAGCTTATCAGATTCATACAGGAACATTCCACGGTTCCGGTCATTGCACATGGCGAAGGCAATTGCCATGTTTTCGTGGATCGATCGGCGGATCTCCGCAAGGCGGAGGAGATCGTTTTCAACGCAAAGGTGCAGAGACCGTCCGTCTGCAATGCCGCCGAAAAGCTTCTGGTCCACAGGGCCATCGCCGCACAGTTTCTTCCCCGTGTCGCCGCCCGGCTGCGACGGGCGGGGGTCGAAATCAGGGGTGATACAGCGACGCTCGCGATTGTGCCTGACGCCGTGGCGGCAGGGGAGGCCGACTGGGAGAAGGAGTATCTCGATCTGATTATCGCGGTGAAAGTCGTCGGCAATCTCGAACAGGCGATTGAACATATCAATCGCCACGGATCCCATCACTCCGATGCCATCCTCACCGGCACGAAGGGCAACGGGGAGAAATTCCTGCGGGAAGTGGATTCCGCCGCGGTGTATGTCAATGCATCCACGCGGTTCACGGATGGATACGAATTCGGCCTCGGTGCTGAGATCGGCATCAGCACACAGAAGCTCCACGCGCGAGGGCCGATGGGGCTCGTCGAGCTGACGAGCAGCAAGTTTGTCGTTCACGGAACGGGGCAGACAAGACACTGAGGGACCGCGTACCATCAGGAGCAGATCATGCCGACGGCAACCGAAGTCACCGACATCCGGAACCACGCCCAGACGTACCTGACGAAATCGCTGCTTCCATTCTGGATCGAACGCTCACCCGATCCCGCCTGCGGGGGATTTCTGCCGTTTTTTGACCGCCACGGCAAGCCCACGGGGGAGACCGAGAAAACCTTTCTCTCACAAATACGGATGCTCTATACCATGTCGAGCGCTCACCGCGCCGGCTACGGCAACGGCCGCTGCGGGGAACTCGCGGATATGTGTGCGCGGTTCATCCTGGATCACTACTGGGACAGCGAATACGGCGGGTGGTACTGGATCGCGGACCGGCGGGGAAATCCCACAAACAGATCCAAGGTGGGATACGGACACTGCTTCGGGATCTACGCCTTCAGCGAATACTTTCTCGCGACCGGCAATCCGGAAGGCAGAAAAGCCGCCCATGCAACCTACCAGGTCGTTTGCGAGCATATGGCGGACACACGGCACGGAGGTTTCCTCGAGCTCATGCAGCGGGATTGGCAACCCGAACGGCCGGGCCGGTTCGGCGGAGACCGGAAGAGCCTGGATGTTCACATGCATATGATGGAAGCGCTCACCACGTACTACGAAATGACCGGGCATCCCACGCACAGGCGCCGCCTGCTGGAGATTATCGACCTCCTGCTCTCCAGGATGCTCCGTCCCGGTTCCGGGACGGGATACTCCCAGTTCACGTATAACTTTGAACCGTTGCCGGCGATCATTTTTGCCACGACGTGGGGCCGCGACGCGAAGCCGGAAGGGGGAGACATTCACCCGCTGGACTTCACCTCCTACGGTCACAACGTCGAGCTTGCCTGGCTTCTCATGCATGCGGGTGAACTCCTCGGACTGGAACGGGCCGCCTATGCACCGATACTCAGGAACATGTGCGATCACTGCATCCGCTTCGGAATGGATCACACATTCGGCGGTATCTACTGTGAAGGGCCGGATCAGTCACCCACCACGCACACCCAGAAGCAATTCTGGCAGCAGGGAGAAGCACTCGTGGGCATGCTTGATGCCTATCTGTCCTTCCGGGAGGACCGGTACTGGGCGGCATTCCGGAATATCTGGGATTTTGTCTTTGCCCGCCTGGTCAACATGGAGGGCGGAGGGGAATGGTATGAGCGCGTTGACCGCGAAGGGAATGTGGTGGACGGCGCCCTCGGGCACGGCTGGAAAGTCAACTACCACACCGTGCGCTCCATGATTCAGGTGATACAGCGATTGGAAAAGGTCGCCTCTGATGAGGCGGCCGGACAACACGGGGAGCGTCGATGACAAATTCCCTCTCGACGGCCGACATGGTGATCATCGCCGTCTACTTCGCCGCGGTGCTTTCCATCGGCCTGTACTTCCGCAAGCGGGCAACCAGTCCGACAGAGTATTTTCTCGCCGGCCGGAATGTGGGCTGGATAGCGATAGGGGCATCACTCTTTGCCACCAATATTTCCAGCGAACACTTTCTCGGGCTGGCGGGAACAGGCTCGAAATCGGGGCTCGCGGTGGGGCACTTCGAGTGGCTCGCCATCCTGATCCTTCTGCTCCTGGGCTGGGTCTTCACTCCATTCTATCTCCGGTCGGGGGTCTTTACCATGCCCGAGTTTCTGGAGCGCCGTTTTGGTTCCGCCTCACGGTATTACCTCAGCCTGGTCTCCATTGTTGCGTATGTGCTCACGAAGATTTCCATTTCCCTCTATGCAGGAGGAATACTCCTGAACGCGGTCGTCGGGTGGGATATGTATACGTCCGCCGTGGTGATCGTCGTCGCCACCGGGGCATACACCGTCCTCGGGGGACTCGCGGCGGTGATCTACACGGATCTCATCCAGATGTGTATTCTCATCATCGGATCGGTGGCGCTCACGCTGATCGGACTTCACAAGGCGGGCGGCTGGGAAACGGTGGTGGCGACCACCCCGCCTGAATTCTGGAGCATGTTCAAGCCGATGAATGATCCGGATTTTCCCTGGACGGGGATTCTCTTCGGCGCACCCATCATGGGAATATGGTACTGGTGCACCGATCAATATATCGTTCAGCGTGTCTTGAGCGCGAGGAACCTCGATCAGGCGCGAAGCGGAACGATACTTGCAGGATTCCTGAAAATCCTTCCGGTCTTCATCCTTGTTCTGCCGGGCGTCATCGCCTACAGTCTTTCGAACGGCCAGGTCACCGGAGACAGAGCATATGCCTGGATGGTGACAACGTTGCTGCCCTCGGGCCTGAAAGGACTGGTTGTCGCCGGACTGCTGGCGGCCCTGATGTCGTCCCTCAGCGCGATGTTCAATTCCACATCAACCCTCCTGACGATCGACATCTTCAAACGTCTCAGACCCCGGGCCGATGACGCCAGCGTTGTCCGCTTCGGCAGAATCTCCACAGGAGCGATGGTCCTCATGGGGCTCCTCTGGATCCCCTTCATCGGCAAGATGAGTGACGAACGGATGTTCGTGTACCTCCAGAGTGTTTCGGGATACATCGCTCCGCCGATTTCCGCCTGTTTCCTCTTCGGCATTTCCTGGAGAAGGGCAAACGGACAGGGAGCGATGGCGTGCCTCCTCACCGGGCTCCTTCTCGGCGGCACCCGCTTCGTCCTGGAGATTCTGAACAAGATGTCTCCCCTGGAATCGCCTGTTCTGACATTCGTCGCCACCGTGAATTTTCTGCACTACGCGGCTTTTCTGTTTCTTGTCTGCTCACTTGTCCTGATCGGCGTCAGCCTGGCGACCGCGCCGCCCGCACGCGAACGGCTGGTGAATCTGACCTTTGCAGACTTTGACCGCTCCCATTCGTTCAACACGAAGCGAAACGGTCTGAATGCGGCGGCATCGGTTGTGCTGGTCCTTGTTCTGCTGTTCCTCTGGTGGACCTTCAGGTAGGCGGATACCGCACAGTCCCGCCCTCGTCCGAAATTCCGTGCGTCTCCACGGCAACTTGTCTTTCTTCGGCGAGAAGGGTATACTATTGGGAACGCACAAAAGGACAAGCATATCAACCTGACGCTGGAGAAGTCATGATCCATTCGTATCACGAAGCCACGCCGATAGCGACAGGGCAGTGCACGATGTGCGGCTGGAGCGGCGCGTTTCTGAATCCGGAGCACACCAGGGAGGGAACGCAATGCCCCAACTGCAGCGCCTCGAGCCGTCATCGCGCCGTAGTGTACACGCTGGGCATGATCACGGGACGCGCGGACACCCCGCTGTTCCAGTGGCAGCCCGACCGCTCGATCAGGATTCTCGAATCCAGCGCCCGGGGCTCGTATCCGGTGATGCTGAAAGAGAAATTCGAATACTATGCGACCGAGTACGACGAGAAGAAAATCGCCGAGGGTACCCGGCCGACCGAGTTTGCGGATTTCCAGCGGCTGCACTTTCCGGATGAACACTTCGACGTGGTGATCGCGTCGGACGTCTTCGAACACGTCCGGAAGGACGAAACGGGCTACAGGGAGATCCTCAGGATCCTGAAGCCGGGCGGAAGCCTCGTGCTGACCGTTCCGTATGAACACCGGCGGGCGGAAACGACCGTGCGTGTCGACACGAGTGGAGATACGGACGTCCATCTGCTCGAGCCGGAATACCACGGCGGGGGCGGACTGACACTTACGTACCGGAACTACGGCCGGGATATTCTCCACCTGCTCCAAGGCGTCGGATACTCCGTCTGCCACATCGATCTCGAAGTCCGGCAGGAAGGGATCACCCGCCAGCCTGTTTTCGTCGCGACAAAGGGTCCGGCTGTCGCTCTGGCAGTGCGTGCGGGACAAACCGGTCGGCGGGCATCCCTCGGACCGGTGCTTCCCTGGAGGCTCTTTACGCTCGTCAAGTTCAACTGGAAGAGCGGGGAGAGTCTGCTCAAGCGGTTACGGCATTGAACATCGTGAAGCGGGCCGGTCGAACCCTCTTTCACGTGAGAGGCCGGGAGGCAATGCGCGGAATTGCCACAGCAATGGCTTTGCTGGCGATATCCGCCGGATCTGGGGCGCCGTCGGGTGATCCGCCGCCGGGAGGGCAGGATTTCCTGCAGGCCGGATCCGGGGCCGTTGAGGCGTGGAGGGCTCTGCGTTTTGGCATGTTCATTCACTGGGGACCTGTCAGCCTGAAGGGAACGGAAATAGGCTGGTCCCGCGGAGCGGAGGTCCCGATCGCCGAATATGACAGCCTCTACCGGGGGTTCAATCCAAGTGACTTCGACGCCGATGAGTGGGTGAAGATCGCGAAAGACGCGGGAATGACGTATGTGGTCCTCACAACCAAACACCACGACGGCTTCTGCCTGTGGGACACAAAGCAGACCACGTACAGCATCATGCATTCGCCTTTCGCCCGGGATATCGTCAAAGAGCTCTCGGAAGCGTGCCGGAGACAGGGCATCCGCTTTGGGGCCTACTATTCGATCTGTGACTGGCATCATCCCGATTTTCCCCTCGGGAGCCCCGGAGGGCTCACGAAGAAACCCGATCCCGATCTCGACGCCTACACGGAATACCTCAAGAAGCAGGTGACGGAACTTCTCACGAACTACGGACCGTTGCACACGGTCTGGTTCGACGTACCCCAGGAGTTCGATACAACCCGCGGCCGCCGGGTCATTGAGATGGTCCGGTCTCTCCAGCCGGATATCCTCATGAACGACCGATGTCCGGGCGGGGGTGACTACCACACGCGGGAGCAGAACGTCGGGGCGTTCGACATGCGGCATCCCTGGGAAACCTGCATGACGATCTGTACGCAGTGGGCGTGGAAGCCGGACGACGAAATGAAGACGCTCACGCAGTGTCTCCAGACCCTCATCCGCACCGCGGGCGGCGACGGCAATCTTCTCTTCAACGTGGGCCCCATGCCGGATGGCCGCATCGAAGGGCGCCAGGTCGGCCGTCTCAAAGAAATGGGTACCTGGCTGGCCAGGTACGGTGCAAGCATTTACGGCACACGCGGTGGTCCATTCAAACCCGCCACGTACGGCGTCTCCACGCGCAGGGATTCCGCCATCTACATCCACCTCCTGGACTGGACCGGCGGCACGCTGGACCTGCCCGCGATTCCGGCAACGATCGTCCGCACGTCGACGCTCACCGGAGGGACTGTGACGGCCAAACAGACAGGGAGCGGCATACGGATATCCCTCCCCGCCGGCGACACGCGGGAAATTGACAATATCGTGGTGTTGGAACTGGATCGCCCGGCCCTTGAGATAGAACCGGTGAACGTCCGGACCATGTCGCATTCGCTGGCATTCGGGAAGAAAGCCCGGAGTTCAAACGTCTACCGGGGGATGACGGAATACGGTGCGGACAGGGCACTGGATGACAACGAGGAGACGCGCTGGGCCACTGATACCGGCACTCAACAGGCATGGTTGGAAATTGATCTTGGTACGGTGACAACGTTTTCGCGTGCCATGATCGATGAGGCCTACGCAGGACGTGTGCAGGGATTCGCATTGGAGTACAAGGACGGCGGGGCCTGGAAAGTGTTCTACCGGGGCGAAACCATCGGTCCCCGCTGCTCGTTAACCTTCAATCAAGTCGTGGCAAGGTACGTACGACTCACCGTTTTCAACGCAAGCAACAGCCCGACGATTACAGAATTCCAGCTGTATGCCCGATGATATCGAAACCTCTGTGGAAAAGAGAGTCTGAACAGTTCCTGGCGGCGATAACAGCGCGAAGGACCGGTTTGACTCTGACGGCAGGGTTGGAATAAGACCCGTGAAGTGACATTGGAACGTCAGAAGAAACTGGGGGTCGTTCCCGCAACCGCGAAGCTTGCGCCAAAACCAACCGATATCAAAGACGGGGAAGGGCTCTCAGCCGATGGTACCTATCAACTGCTCTATGACTTCAGGTACGAAGGCGGCGGCGTGGGTAAGGGAGGCATGGGTACCATCACCGTAAACGGGCGTATTTTCGGTTGACGACCGAACGGAAGAAATAGTTCGGAGGTGATTCATGAGGACTGCAGCTCTCCTCGGGTTATGGTTGCTCTGGTCCACGCACGCCGTGTCCCAGGCGACGATTCCTGAACACCGTGATGTGGAATTCGCACGTGTCGACACCACGCGCCTGTTACTTGATATCTATCTCCCCGATGACGCGCCCCCGCCGTATCCTGTCATCGTCTGGGTCCACGGAGGCGGTTGGAGAGCGGGGAGCAAGGAGAATGTTCAGGGGATATTCCTGACACTCTCCGGCTACGCCCTGGTGAGTATCAACTACCGGCTGAGCCAGCAGAGTGTGTTTCCCGCGCAGATACATGACTGCAAAGCAGCAATCAGATGGATCCGGGCCCGTGGTGCCACCTACGGGCTGGACCCTTCGCACATCGGCGTCTGGGGCAACTCAGCAGGAGGACACCTGGTGTCGCTCCTCGGAACCGCAGGACCGGCCGATTCACTGGAGGGGGAGGTGGGGAGTCTGCCGGAAGTCAGCAGTCGGGTTCAGGCGGTATGCGACTGGTACGGGCCGTCGAATCTGAAGACGATAATCCTCTACCCGAGCGACATCGATCACGCTTCGCCAAACAGTCCGGAGTCGCGGCTCATCGGCGCCCCGATCCTCTTCAACCCCGAACTCGCCTGGCGGGCGAGCCCGATCGCCTACGTCAGCCCCGACGATCCCCCCTTCCTCATCATGCACGGAACCGCGGATGTGAGCGTGCCGTATCACCAGAGCGTCGAGCTGGATTCCGCACTGCGTACGGCCGGGGTGCCTGTCGAGTTCCGGACGTATCCGGGAGAAGGACACGGAGGCGGGGTATTCGGAACCGACTCCGTGCGCCAGGACGTCCGGGAATTCTTCGACCGCATCCTGAAACCGCAAGTAACGGAGGTGGAATCGGGACATCTGCCAGCGGCGGAAGGTGCTCAATTGGCGGCGTTTCCGAACCCCTTCAACCCGGGCACGACAATCCTCTTCGAACTGCCCGTCCCGACGGATGCACGGTTGAGCGTATACGACATGCTCGGTCGCGAAGTGTCGGTATTGGTGAACGGGAGGACGGAGGCGGGAGTGCACAGGGTGCCTTTTGACGCACGAGGACTATCGAACGGGCTGTACTTCTACCGCCTCCAGGCGGGGGATATCGTCCGATCGGGGAGGCTCGTCTTGCTGAAATGACACTCCATCCGTGCCGCGGAGAGCGCGGATCCATATCAACCATGACACACCTTCCACAGCAGGAACGATAGCAATGGCACCAGAAGTGTCTGCACGAAAGAAACGGTTTTCTGAAAAGGTTCTCGACTTCATTGAATCTTCCGGCAACCTGCTCCCCGACCCCGCGATGATGTTTTTTGTCTGCATGATCGCCGTCTGGCTGCTGTCCGCACTCTTCTCCCATTTCTCCTTCGCGGAAATCGATATGCGTACGGGCCAGCCACTCCTGGTCACCAATCTTCTGGAAGGGAAGCAGCTCGCATCATTCCTCTCCCGCATGGTTTCCATCTTCGTGAATTTCGTTCCGCTGGGCGTCGTGCTGGTGGCCATACTGGGTGTCGGCGTTGCCGAGCATTCGGGTTTGGTGGGCACCGGTCTGAAGATGCTGCTGCGCATCACGCCCAGGGTTCTTCTGACTCCGGTCATCATCCTCCTGAGCATCGCGAGCCACTCGGCGATCGATGCGGGGTTCGTTGTCATGGTGCCGCTTGCCACCGTGATCTTCTATGCGGCGGGAAGGCATCCCCTTGCCGGGATGGCGACGGCAATCGCCGGGGTCGCCGGGGGATTCAGCGCGAACTTCATCCCTTCCGCTCTTGATGCCATGCTGCACGGGTTCACGCAGTCCGCTGCCCACATCGTTGATCCCGGAAGAAGCGTCAGCATTCTGGGCAATTACTATTTTACGTCGGCCTCCACGCTTCTCATTGTCGCGATCGGCTGGTACATCACGGACAGGGTGATTGAGCCGCGGCTCTCCCGGACAAAGCTGAACGACAGCATAGAAGCTGATGACATGCACGATCCGGGACCGAAAGAGCGGAGAGGGTTCTATTATGCCGCGGGAAGCGTCGTGATTCTGCTGGCAGCCCTCGGCGTTGCTCTGATGCCCGCCTCATCGCCCCTTCGTGATCCGGCGGGAAACCTCGCCTCCGTCGACGCACCGCTGATGCAGTCCATCGTGCCGCTGATTTTCATCCTGTTTATCGTGCCCGGGACGGTCTATGGTTTTTCTGTCGGCAAGTTCAAGAAATCCAAAGATGTTGTCGATGCGATGAAGAAGTCGATGGAAGGGATGGCCTACTACGTGGTGGTTGCCTTCTTCGCGTCTCTGTTCATCGACGCATTCGGCAAGTCGAACCTGGGGGCCCTGCTTGCCCTGAAGGGAGCCACGTTTCTGAAGGTATTGAATGTGCCTGCGGGAGTGACAATCGTGGGAGTCATTCTTCTCACGGCTTTCATCAATATGTTTGTGGGTTCCGCTTCGGCGAAATGGGCGCTGCTTTCTCCTGTCTTTGTCCCGATGCTCATGCAATTGGGTCTTTCCCCGGAATTCACACAGGCGGCGTACCGGATAGGGGATTCGTCGACCAACATCATTACGCCGCTGAGTCCGTATCTCCCCCTCTTCGTGGTCTTTGCACGTCGCTACGTCAGCGGGACGGGATTGGGGACTATCATATCGATGATGTTCCCGTACTCCATGGTGATTCTTGTACTGTGGACCCTGTTTCTCCTGCTTTTCTGGATGCTGGGCATACCGCTGGGCGTTGCGGCGAGCTACGTTTATCCGTAGTGAGCACCGCCGGTCGTGCAGGCCTGCCGGGAGGCAGACAGATCCGCTGTTGGCACTCCGACGGGAGTAACAGGCGTCGATGTGAGACTCCGCTACACAGGGAGCCGACACGGACATCGTTCGTGAGACAGGACTCTATCAACATGGGACCATCATGAGATTCCTGGTTTCGGGCACTCTTCTCCTCGCCATCTGCCTTTCCCATTCTCCGGTGAGCGGACAGGAGAAGGACTCTGCTCGGTTTGAAGACACATCGTATGCCCGTCCGGTCCGGCCGGGAGAGCCCGGACGCGTCGCCTTCTGGAACCAGTTCACGAGGCGTTTCATCTACCCGCCGGCCTTCGAATTCACCGACAGCATAGGGGCCGATCACTATCGATTCACCATTACGGCGGTGAGGGATTCTCAGGAGTATACTTTCACCGCAGCGAAACCTTGGGCACCCTTGACGCCGGTCTGGAAAAAACTTCCGCCGGGGGAATTTCTTCTCTGTGTTGAGGCCTTGCCCGGCAAGCGGCATGTCGGGGAGCGGCGCTTCATGAAGAGCCCGCACTTCCGCGGAATCACAGGCACTCCGGCGTATCCGTACGTCGAGAGTGCAAGAAGGTGTTTCGACGATCTGTTCGGCCAGGAGAAAGTGCAGAGCTGGCTGACGGTGGGAGAGCCCGATCCGTTCTACCCGAAGTGGATCTATCCGGCCAAGATGATGGGGTCGCTGGCGGCCGGGATGGCGCATTTTGCGGGCATGCTGAATGAGGAGGCGGGGAAGGCCGATGTTCTTACAGTCGCCCGCCGGGCGGCGGATTTCCTCATAACCAGGAGCGGCCCCCCCGGATCGCCGTGGGAGTACTGCCCCCCGACATTCTGGGACGGAGTCAGCCGGGACATTCACCCGGTGTTCATGGGAGAACTGATGACATCCGAGCCGGCGGAAACGGGGATGTGCTACCTCGACCTGTACGAAACAGTGAGGGATACCACATACCTGGGGGCGGCTCTTCGCATCGCCGCGACCTACCTGAACACACAATTGCCCAACGGAACGTGGTACCAGCGGGTGGACACGAAGACGGGAAAGCCGCGTGAACCCGCCCTTATGGTACCTGTCGCGGTGATCGTCTTCTTTGACAGGACTCCTGCTTACGCCGGCGGCGAAGGGATACGGACGGCGCGCGAGCGGGCTTTCCGCTGGTGCATGGAGCACCCGATGGTGACGTTTAACTGGGAGGCGCAGTTCGAGGATACGCGGCCCCGTGACCGGTACAAGAATCAGTCCCACCGCGAAGCCGCAATGTTCGCCGCGCTGCTTTTCCGTCAGTCCCGCAATCATCCGGAATTTCTCTCCCGCGCTGTCGAGCTGCTCCGCTGGGCGGAGGACTCGTTTGTTGTGTGGGACCGGACCGATCCCGTGCTCACCGCGTTCTGGTTCAAACCGAATACCCGGTGGAACGGAAACGATGCCTACTTCGGGAATGACTGGTTCGTCCCGTGTGCCGTGGAGCAGTACGCCTTCTTCACGCCCATCAACGGCTCCTCGGTGGACTTCATCGATGCGTTCGCCGATGCTTTCAGGGCCACGGGAGACACCGTCTATCTGGCAAAAGCCGTCGCGCTCGCAAACACTCTCACCATAGCACAGCGATACTGGGGCGGGGGAGAGATCCCGACACATCTGCGCACGGTGATGCCCGAGCTCAACTGGCTGAACTGTTCCCTGTATACCGCGATGTCGCTGCAAAGAAATGCGGGGTTGCTGAGTTCATTTCTGCGCATCCCCTGACAGCAAGAGATCCTTTCTCGGTCACCGTGCCTGTATCTGTCTGCAGCGAGTCATTTGACAGGTAGGCATCCACTGTTTTCGGGTCCACCTCTGCGGTTGAGCTCCGTCCCCACCCGAGCTCCGAAGGGGACACTCTCATTACTCCTTGTTTCCGCTTGCCGGCAAGTCTCAGCCCCTCATAAATACGCACATGGCTACTATTGGACCGGGGCATAGAGCTCCGCTCCCGGCCTACTGTTGGCAAACTGCGGGATCGCACCGCAAGATTGCCGCGGTACGGAACTTGCAGACGGTATTGAGGCGATATGGCCAGTGCGGCTATTCAGGGAATGACAAATGGGCCTCCGGGCGAAGAAAAGCATCCTTCTCGTTGATGACGAGACGATTATTGCAGCTGTTCAGGCTGAAATCCTGAGGAGGGTCGGCTTCGTCGTCATCATTGCGAACTCAGGTGAGAAGGCTGTTCAGATCGCAGAGAGCGACGAAACCGTCGGTCTCATCCTCATGGATATCGACCCTGGCAGAGAAATCGACGGTGCTGAAGCTGCCAGGCAAATCCTCGAAAAGCGGGATCTCCCGATTCTCTTTCTCATATCACGCGGGGAACGGGACAATGCGGACAGAGTGCGGAGCATCGCGCACTACGGCTACGTGATCAAGGACTCGGATGATTTCGTGCTTCAATCATCGATTGAGATGGCGTTTGAGCTCTTTGAAGCCCGGCAGAATTCAGCAATGAGAATGAAGACCTTGCATGAGAGCGAGGTCAGGTTGCTGGCGCATACTCTTGCGTCGATCGAGGATTGTGTGACCATTGCCGATCTCGACGACAGGGTTCTCTTTGCAAACGATGCCTTCTCCCGGACCTATGGATACTCACGGGAGGAAATCGCCGGCAAGCCAATTTCCATCATCGGTTCCCCCCTGTCCCCGGACGATCCGGGGAGTCAGATTCTCACGGCATCCCCTGAAGGCCGATGGAATGGAGAAATGATCAACCGGAAGAAGGACGGGAGTGACTTTCCGGTTGAGATCCGGGCGTCCGTCGTACGAAATGAAAGCGGCAAGCCGGTGGCAATGGTATGTGTATCGCGCGACATCACCAAGCGCAAGCGGGCGGAGGAGGCGCTCAGTCACGAACGAAATCTGTTGCGAACGCTGATCGATAATCTGCCGGAGTCTGTCTGCATCTACATTAAGGACACCGAGAGCCGCTATGTGGTCAACAACTCTGCGCATCTGCGGACGCTGGGAGTCACGCACCAGGAAGATGTTGCCGGAAAAACACTGTTCGATTTCTTTCCTGCCGAACAAGCCAAGGGGTTTTACGCTGACGACCAGGAGGTCATGCGGACCGGGGAGCCTCTCGTTGAGCGCGAAGAAATCTCTTATGACCAGACGTTCGGCGGAGAAAGGTGGCATTTGACATCGAAGGTCCCGCTCCGCGATTCTGCGGGAAAAGTCATGGGCCTTGTAGGGATGAGCACCGACATCACCGAGCGCAAGCGGATGGAGGAGGAGCTGATTGCGCGCGAGGCGCAGTTCCGGTTCATTTTCGAGTCGCTGCCTGTCGGGTTGTCCTGGAACGTGCCGGGCAGGGACGAAACCCGCATCGTTAATGCAGAACATGTGCGGATCACCGGCGTCACCGCAGAGCAATCCAAACTGCCGGGATCATTTGCCCGTCAGACCCATCCCGACGACCTGTCCCGGCAGGCCGCTCTGGTTGCGAAGGTGAATTCGGGCGAGATTGATCAATTCACCATGGACAAACGCTATGTTCATGCGGACGGGCAGACCGTCGGGTGCGGCTCTCCCGCCGCCATTATCGTGATGCCGGCGGTCGTCTGACCCAAGAACTCAACGCGCTGGTGGACATCACCGCGCTCAAGCGGGCGGAGGAGGATTTGCAGGAGACCAACCGCAGGCTCCAGGAAGCCACGGCCAGGGCCAACGACATGGCGGCGGAGGCGGCCTCGGCGAACACGTCCAAGAGCCAGTTTCTTGCCAACATGAGTCATGAGATTCGCACGCCCATGAACGGGGTGATCGGGATGACCGGTCTCCTCCTGGACTCGGCCCTCAGCGACGAACAGCGCCAGTACGCGGAAGTCGTGCGCACGAGCGGTGAGGCGCTGCTGGCGGTGGTCAATGACATCCTGGATTTCTCCAAGATCGAGGCCCGGAAACTCGAACTGGAGATCCTCGATTTTGATATGCACGCGATCCTGGAGGATACCGTCGAACTCCTGGCGCTCCATGCTCAGAAGAAGGGTCTGGAGATCGTCTGTCTGGTCGAGTCCCAGGTGCCTGTGCTCCTCCGGGGCGACCCGGGCCGGTTGCGTCAGATTATCATCAACCTCGGCGGCAACGCGGTCAAATTCACGCACCAGGGCGGAATCATGCTGCACTTGAGTCTTGAAGCCGAGGACGAGCGCCAGGCCACCGTGCGCATCGCCGTCACCGACACGGGCATCGGCATTCCGCTTGACAAGCAGGAGAAACTCTTTTCACCGTTCATACAGGTGGATGGCTCCACGTCCCGTAAATACGGCGGCACGGGTCTCGGATTGGCCATCTCGAAGCAGCTGGTGGAATTGATGGGAGGCGTCATCGGCGTTGAGAGTCCTTCCACTGCGTTCCGTGAAAACGGAGAATCCGCCGGTTCCACGTTCTGGTTTACCGCCGTTTTCGAAAAGCAGGGGGCCGGGGCTGTCCCTGAACCCGGGCCAACCAGTGATCTGAGCGGGGTGCGCATTCTGGTGGTGGATGACAACGACATCAATCGCCTGCTGGTAACGACCCTCCTGAACAGGTGGGGCTGCCGCTTCGTGGAGGCGGCGGATGGTGAGGGGGCGCTGGACCGATTGCTGGAGGCGACCTCCAGTGGAGATCCTTTCGACGTGGCCCTCCTTGATATGCTCATGCCGGGCATGGACGGAGCGGAACTGGGTCGGAGGATTTCGGAAAATCCCGAGTTTTCAAAAACACGGCTAATCATGATGACATCCCTCGGGGAGCGGGGAGAACGGGCGCGTTTGGCGGAACTGAACTTTGCCGGATATCTCACCAAGCCTCTCCGCCAGTCACAGCTGCAGGAGTGTCTCGCCGCTGTCCTGGGGCGCACGAAGCCGGCGACGACCACGCCGTCCCGCACTCTTGTGACCGGGACCACTGAACGCGGGTCACAGAAGAGAGGGGCCCGCATACTGCTTGCGGAGGACAACGTCATCAATCAGCTTGTTGCTTTGAAGATCCTGGGGAAGCTGGGCTACCGGGCCGATGCCGTGGCCAACGGTCAGGAGGTCATCAAGGCACTTGAGACCATCCCCTACGACCTTGTGCTGATGGACTGCCAGATGCCGGAGATGGATGGTTTTGAAGCCACCAGAGCGATCCGGGAAGCGAAGACGGATATCCCCATCATTGCCATGACAGCCAACGCGATGAAAGGGGACCGGGAGTTGTGTCTGGAGGCAGGGATGAACGATTACCTGAGCAAGCCCGTGAAATCTGCAGAATTGGCGGCGGCCCTGGATCGCTGGTTGAAGGAGGATAATCGTTGACCTCACCGGCGGCCGCTTCGCGGGAGGGAAAACGCAGGTTGAGAGCGCTGCCCTGCATGGGCTGGAAGCACGCGCGGCGATTGTATTCCATGGTTACCTGCCGTACAATCTCGTGATCGCCCGCTTGCATGCAGATTCTGCAGCGGCGCCGTCGGAAGAAACAGAAACACAGATCAGTGAACCCGACCGGCCGGCACAGAGAACCTGGTTCCGTCGGTCGGTCGCTCTCACCAGATGGTCGCGCTGCACAAATTCCCTGAACCGTCCGTCTGATTTCAATCTCCCCGTCATGCCTGTCAGGCGTTGTGCCGCTTCCGATTCGCCGCCATATCTCAGCAGAATCATCGAGTGATCCGCATAGGTGCCCACTGCCCCGTCAAGGGCCGGAAACAACTCCTTCAAGTCGACCAGACGGACGGATGAGAGTCCGAGATACCCGCGGAAGTACCGTTCGTGCACGAGCCCTTCGGCCGGCAGCCCATTCATGATGGGCGGTTTCCGGCCGGCCGCAAAGAGTCTATGATCAACCGCCCGGGCGATGCTTTCCATGCCCTTTCTGCATACCGCTGACGAATCGGAAGCCGCGAGGCTTACGTAGTATTGTCCTTTCCAGAACATGAGATAGTACGGGTGAGCGCTTCCACCCTGGCCGATATCTACCGGTGTCGCCTCTCCACCGGAGCGGAGAGACCAGATCCCGAATGCCGCCGCCGCATCATCCATCTCATAGATCTCAAGATTGATCGACGCATTCCCCTCCGCAAGATACTCAGCAGCCATCACCTGGCGGAACCCGTACTCGAAAAAGAGATCCGCGCCGCCATCGATAAACGCATACAGGTTTTTCCCCCCGTAGATTCTCGCACTGTCTGTCCGGGACCATCCCGGAATTGCGCCGGAAGGGGGGAGAAGTGAGGCCAGCGAATCGCGCTGAGGCCGCGATCCACCAGCTGTGGCAGCGCCGGCGAAGCATCAGCACGGCAAGGAGTATGAGAATGGGGTTTTTCATGTCACAGATTCTGGATCCGTATTTCCTTCAGGTTCTTCGGTCCGTACCCGTGGTCCCGGGCATTGCGAAGCACCGGCAATTCCTCCCAGTCCAGACCCAGGTGCCGCACCGCATACATATCGCGCGGCAAGGCAATTTGTCGTCGCGATCACCTCCCTCGCTTTTCGCACCTCTCCCGGTCCGCTCGGACCGTTCGTGACGAGGAACTCGGTCGCATCGACAATGCAGAGATCCGGCTGCCGGATCAGGTTCACATCGGCGATGGATTGCGAGAGGAGCTCGATGTTGTCGTAGCCCCCCCCGAGCCAGCTGAGTATGGTGGAGCCCTCTCCGAAATGGAAATGCCGGCATGTCGATTCCGAGCAGGCACCCATGGTGTTCTTCAGAGAACAGGTGAAACGGGTACCTTCGTGGTCTTTGATGATGGGAATATTGATGTACACGTCGCACGTGAGAAGTGCTTTTGATATCTCCGCGGTCTTGAGCGCTTTCGCCCTGTCGATGGTGACTTCGGTCCGCTCATCCAGATACGCGATCCCGCCGATCTCCGTCTGCATTCTTCCGGAAAGTGTGCTCCGTCTCCAGTAGTCCCGCGTAATCTCGTTGAGGGCATAGATCTGCTTTGCCCCGGCATCGAGGCACATTTTCACGACAGCCAGCGGAATGTCAGGTTTGGTAAACGCACCGGCATTGTGAAGAGGAGAGTTGACGAGTATGCCGACGGTGTTGCCGCGGTGCACGAACTTCTGCATGCCTCCCAGTCCGTCGAGGGCTTTCATGGTGTTGTCGAAATACCGGTCTCCGATGACGGAACAGAGCTCATATTGTGCAGGCGGGTTGCCGGGTCCGAGCGCTTTCGAGATTGGCCCTCCCGCGAGGATAGCTGCGCCGGCCGCAGCGCAGCGCTTCACAAATGCACGGCGATCGATGTTGTTTTTCACGGAAGGCCTCCTGACCGGATGTTGGCGGCAATGAGATAGGTGCGATTGTCGTGGGCGATCTTCATGGGCGGTCATTCGCAGGGGAGTGCGTGTCGGTGGGAATGTGCGATATTCACAAACCAATCGCAACCCGGCCCGGGGTGGGAGGACATCCGTCTGGGTGTTGATAGCAGCACCGCCGCCAGTGAGCGATTATCCGGCGGCGGTGTTTCGTGTCTGCATCTTATACAAAACAGAGCCTCGTTACCCCGGAGCAATACAGTCGCGGATGCGCTGGCGGGACCGGGTGGCGGCGTGCGGCTCATTTCACCAGAACAAGTTTCCTCGTTTCAACGAAACGGCCCGCCTCCAATCGATAGTAATACACACCGCTCGACAGTCCTGCTGCATTCCATTCTGCCGAATAGGTGCCGGCATTCATATTCCTGGACACGAGCTGTGCGACTTCCTCGCCGAGTGCGTTGAAGACTTTCAAGGTGACGACCTCCGACACCGGGATCGAAAATTGAATCGTGGTGGACGGATTGAAGGGATTCGGGTAGTTCTGCGCAAGATCGTAGCTGTCCGGAACTTCTTTGCCTGACGGTGTGACAGAGGTAACCATTTGTGCGAGAGGTCTCCGGTACACCGTTCCCTCATACAAACCGATAAACACATATGAACCGATGACCTTGATCGACCGGACAACCTTGTTGGGAAGTCCGGTATTGGCCTCAGTCCAGCTTGCGCCGTCGTTACCGGAGGTGTAGACCCCGGTCCCGTATGTTCCGACGAAGATCGTGGAGCCGCTGGCCTCAAAATGCAGTTCGTTGCTGCTGGGCAGACCGTTACTCCCGGGATTCCAGGTGCTCCCCTTGTCCGTCGAAAGGTACAGCCCGCCGTTGAATACTCCTGCAAAGAGGTTCTTCCCGTTCGAGAAGATCGAATTGAGAAATGGATTGTTTGGCAGGCCGGTATTGACGGGGGACCAGATCCCACCATAGTTGGTGGATCGGAAAGCGCCGTTTGGAAAACTATAGGCAGCCAGAAAGAGGTTCGTGTCGAGCACCGCGAGGGCTCCGCCTCCACTGGGTAGCCCGGTGCTTACCGGAGTCCAGCCCGTCCCGTTGTTTGTGGAAACATATACGCCGGCGGAACCGGAACCAAAGAACCGCGTGCCGATAGATGCGAATGGGCCCCCGATCGAAGCATCAATCGAATCCCAAGTCGTCCCTTCGTTTGTCGTCGCATAGAGACCAGCAGCGGTAAACTGACCCGTTCCTGCAAACAGAGTTGTTCCCCGAACGGCAAGGGAGTTGATTTCCTTACTCTTCAATCCGGTGTTGACGGCCGTCCAGTTCGCACCGTTGTCTGTGGAAGAAAAGACCCCGCCTCCCGTACACCCCGCGAAGATCTTCGAACCGATCGATTCAAAACAATTCACGCGGACATAACCGCCGCCGAAGGGGTTGTTCACCAGAACCCATTGTGAAAGAGTACTCCCCGTTGCCATGAAAAGCAGAACGAGAATGGAAAACATAGTACGCAGTGAGGCCATGTCGGTTTTTCCTCTCAGTGAAGTGGGTTTAGGGGTGAGTTTGCATACCACGCGTTCTGAACTGCGATGCGTTCGCGGTCCGGCAGATTTCCACAACGACCTGGGAGGGTAAACCTGTGGCACCGGGGAAACAAGCAAAGGAAGGAGGGAAAGCTGCTTTCGGAGGTCGGGGCCAGGAGAACACCGAGGGGAGTGTTCTGGAGTGTCCGGCTGTTATGGGCATGGCCCCCTCTGAAAGAACGGTGCAAATCCGGTGATGCTGAATGGGTTGAATCATACAAAAAAAAGGCCCGACTGTCAACCCGTTTTCAAGAAGGTTTCGGGTCTTCGAGAGGCAGTGTACTTCCCGAACCATGCACTGCATAAACAGGGGGGCCTGTCCTCCTCCACGGCACAGCTCAGCGTCCGCACATCTACCAGCCAACCACGCGCAAACGGGCAAGGATGAGCGGCCCCTCCCCATCCGGGGCAAAGAAGGTGAGCGCGGAACTCTGTGGCTTTGCCAGGGCTGCCCGCGTGATGAAGATCGAGACTTCCTTCCGTTGCCCTGTGAGGGAATCACGGAAGTAGTTTGCGGGGCCCACTCTGACAACGATCTGGGTGGTGGCGTCGCCTGAATTGAGCCGCGCGGCGGAGAAATCGATTCTCACGCTGTCGAATGGACTGAGATCATAGTATCCGCCGACGCGGTATCCTTCGGGACCGACAATGGCCGTATCGATTGAATTGAATCCCTGCAGTATCATCGTGTTTCCGGCCCGAACCTCGATGCCCGTGTCTGAAACGAGGTCCGACCTTTCACAACCGAGAGCGAGCAGGATCGCAGCACCGAAGAGAAGAAATCTGGTCATCTTTCCCTCCACCGTTCATCGTCAGGTATTGGAAATGACGCTCCATGTGCCGGCAATATACAACTCACCCGGGGCTTTGTCAATGTCCGCGTATCACGCACCATCTCCCACGCACCCATCTCCCGCAATCCTTCCCGCACCGGCTTCCCACATCGGTTTTCACATCCGTTTCCGCCAAAAACCGAGGCAAGTATGCCTTTTTCCACGAAAACACACACCAGGTTCACATCTGCTTCAGCCGTTGACACTCTCCCCGGCGTGCTGTATCTTGTGTTGTTGTGCCCCTGTGATGCTGACATGAAAGCGTGAGCACGGTATGGGCTGGAAACGGCTCCTCACTTGTACACCGCTTCTGATTCCTCCGACCGGCTGCAAAGTCCTCAGCGTCTTGTTTGCCACGCACGTGCATCGAAATAGGAGGCACCCATGAAGCACCTACGACTTGTTCAACACCTGGCAGCGATTCTGCTGCTCGTTCCTCTCTTTCACGCAGGGGCACAGACGCCGTTCTGGGAACCCGCCGCCGGACTTTACGGAGGCGAGATTACATCCCTCGCGATCGATACACATGGACATCTCTTCGCGCTGGCATACCGCGGGAGACTCTACCGCTCTACGAACAGCGGGGTTCTCTGGTCACGCACCTTGCTCCCGGAGCGAAACTGGTCCCGCGTTCTCACCGATTCGTCGCTCGGGATCTTTGTACTGGAATCCGATACAGTCTTTCGATCCACGGACGAGGGTGGAAGCTGGACTACTGCCGGAAAGGCGCCCACGACCCTTACGTGCATTGCCTCCACGCAGACGGGCAGCATCCTCGTCGGTCGAAGCGGGGGAGGAGTGTATCGGTGGAGACCTGCGGATACTGCATGGACTCCATCCGGACTCGCAGGAGAGAATGTGAGAAGGCTCTTTCTGAACCCCTGGTTCGGGTTGATCGCGGCAACGACAAAACGCATATTCCGTTCCTCGAATGGCGGTGTCACATGGGACACGCTGGCAACTGCGGTTCCTTCAACGAATTACTCCTGCTGGGTCGATTCATCCGGGACGCTGTTCGCCGGTACAGGCACCTATGCGGACTTACTTACTTCCACGGACAGGGGGCTCACGTGGAAGAGCCGTCGGACTGAAATCTCGGCGTAACCATTTCGCATATCACCGGGCTCCGGCCGCGGCGAAATGTACGCAGGACTCATCTCCGCTCGACCCTTCCAGTTCCCGGGGGGATTCAGAAAACCACCGACGGCGGGACCACTTGGAAAAGCCTTGGCCTGACGGAATGGGGCATTGGCACTCTCATCGTGCCGGCACCGGGAAAGCTTCTCGCCGGAACGTGGAGGGGAGTGTTCGCTTCAACTGACGATGGCGCAACATGGGTACAGACCTCGGATGGAATCAGGGAGGTGCAAGTCTCTTCACTTTTAGCCATCGATTCGACACTGATCTTCGTGGGAGGATCGGGCGCTCTGTTTCGATCCACGACCCGTGGCGAGACATGGGCGGAAACGGGAAAAGACATCACCTGTCGTATCGTGACAAGTCTGGCGGCAGATCGCAATGGGAGTATCTTTGCCGGGGCCATGCTCTTCAGCCCACTCGGAGGAGTTCACAAATCGACGGACAGGGGTTTGACATGGAGATGTACAAGCCAGGATACCATCAAGGGGATGTACATGAGCATACAGGTCCTTGCGGTGACGCAGAGCGGCTATGTCCTGGCGGCCGTGGAAGGAAAAACCTATCGTTCAACCGACCATGGTGAAACCTGGAGTGCGGTTCGATCCATCAAAAATGCAAAGAGAATCGAGGCCTTTACTTCAGATCCCTCCGGACAAGTTTTTGGAGTCACATGGGGCGATGGGGCCCTCAGGTCGACTGACGAGGGGGGAACCTGGCTGTTTACCAGTGCGAACCTCCCCAGTCCGAATCTGAAGTGCGTCGTCACCAGAGCTCCCGGTGAACTGTTTGTCGGAGGTTTGAAAGGTGTGTCGCGCTCCACGAACAGCGGAGACACATGGACGGATATCAGCTATGGACTCGCCCAGCCCAGCATCAGAGCGCTGGCGTTCGACAAGAACAACGGTCTGCTGGCCTCCACAACGACCGGAAAGGTATATCGCACGACAAACGACGGCGCGAACTGGATGGATGTGACCAATGGACTCCCTCAGTTCCAGGTCGTTTCCTTCGCCGTTGCCTCGCGATCCCTCATATTCGCTTCCACCGACACCGCGGGGCTCTACCGGGCCAATATACTGGCCCTGTCTGTTGACTCGCGAATTCCTCTCGAGCCGACCCGGTTCACGCTTTCACAGAATTTTCCGAACCCCTTCAACCCGGGCACCACGATCAGGTATATCTTGCCGGAAGCGTCACATGTCCGCTTGAGCATATGTGATATACTTGGCCGGGAAGTTGCGTTGCTGGTCAACGAAAGAAGAGATGCGGGGCTGCATGAGGTGACGTTTGATGCGCGTGTCCCTGCCGGCGCGACAACGGGACGCGGGTACCATCTTGTCGAGCGGGGTATATTTCTACCGGCTTTCGGCAGGAGCATATTCCGAGACAAGGCCCATGGTGTTGATGAAATAGGTCCCCCCACTCTGTGCTCATGCATGCATGTCAGGCACCGGGAAAACTGCATGGTGGTTGATCGCAGGGATTGTGTGACGGTAGGCCACCATAGCGGTGACCATCAACGTTCATCCGGGAGATAAATGATGCATCACATTCATCCTCATCCCGAAAGCGACATCGACCGCCGCCAATTCCTGGCAAAGGTAGGCCAGGGCATAGGGCTCGCCACGCTCACATCGGCCACGGTCGCGGGCCTGTACGCTGACCTCCAGGCGGCAACCCTCCGCGTCAGCCATCTCTCACCCGCTCAGGCCGCCACCGATGAGGACTTCTGGTTCGATATCCAGCGCGCATTCAACAGTACCCGCAGCATCATCAACCTGAACAACGGGGGAGTGTCACCCTCGCCGCGGATCGTCACGGAGGCGTTTGTCCGGTACACGTGGGAGCAGGAAGACGTGCCCCCGTACACCATGTGGCAGATACTCGAACCGCAGAGTGAGAATGTCCGGGCCGGACTCGCCGGCCTGTTCGGATGTGACACCGAAGAGATCGCCATCGTCCGCAACGCTTCCGAGGGACTGGAAGCGTGCCTCTTCGGTCTCGACCTGAAGCGGGGCGACGAAATCCTCACCACGACACAGGACTATCCCCGCATGCTCACGACGATCCGGCAGCGTGAGCTGCGGGAGGGGATCGTTTTGAAACAGGTGAAATATCCCACGCCGCCGAAGAGTCTGCAGCAGATCGTCGATGCGTTTGAGCAGGGTATCACCGCCAGAACCCGGGTGATACTCCTCTCGCACGTTGTGTTTCTTACCGGACAGATAACGCCGGTGCGGGCGATCTGCGATCTTGCCCGAAGCAGGAACATCGAGTGTATCGTGGACGGCGCCCACGCCTTCGCCCATCTTGATTTTGCCTGGAAGGATCTCCAGTGCGACTACTTCGGCACCAGTCTGCACAAATGGCTCTGTGCGCCGAAAGGCACGGGCATGCTCTTTGTCAAGCGCGACAAAATTGAACGTGTCTGGCCGCTCATGGCCGCAGAAAAGCAACAACGCGCCGATATCCGGAAATTCGAGGAGATCGGTACGCATTCCGCGGCGATGCGCCTGGCAATCGGCGAGGCCGTTCTTTTCCATCAGGGCATAGGGAGCAAACGGAAAGAGGAGCGGCTGCGGTATCTTCGCGCCTACTGGAGCGATCGACTCAAGAATCTTCCCAACACGAGGTTTCACACGTCGTTTGACAGGGATCAGTCATGCGGCATTGCGCTGGTGGAGATCACCGGCATCGAGCCGACGGCCATCGCCGACTACCTCATGAAGAAGCACAAGATCTTCACTGTCGCGATCAACCATGAGGAATTCAAAGGTCTGCGTATCACACCGAATGTGTACACCACGTTGCACGAGCTTGACCGATTTTGCGAGGTGATGGAGACCATCGCCAGGAAAGGGCTGCCGCAGTCGTAGTCCGGCAACCGGCCTGTCGGGCGGCCTTCTACACGGCCGGTCTATGTGCAGCCCCGGCGATCGGACCCTGTAACTTCCACCATCTTCGTTCGTACACGTGGACCCCGTCCGTTAGCGAGCGTCCGGAGGAACCGCATTCCTGGTGATTGCTGTGGAACGAAAGCCGAATCTTCCTGACAACGGCGCAGCCCTTCGCAAGCGCCTGATTCCTATTGTGACCCTCCGCTGGACCATTGCCTTCGTGCTGCTCGGACTCATCCTTTTCCTGCCCGCCGGGACGATCGACTACTGGCAGGCCTGGGTCTTTTTGGCGATTCTGGCGGTTCCGGCATTCTTTGTGGTTCTCCACTACCTGAGAACAGACCCCGAGCTGATCGAGCGGCGCATGAGAATGCGTGAGAAGGAGAAGGAACAGCGGAGTCTGATCACATGGTCCTATCCTCTCTTCATCCTGACGTTCATCCTCCCGGGACTCGACCATCGCTTCGGGTGGTCCGCGGTGCCGCCCGCTGTCGTGCTGGCAGGGGACGTGATCATCCTGTGTGGATACATGCTGTTCGTACTCGTGCTGAAAGAAAACCGGTATGCTTCACGCGTTGTAGAAGTGGTGCACGATCAACCCGTGATCAACACCGGACCCTACGCTCTGGTACGCCATCCGATGTACGTGAGTGTCCTGATGATCTATCTCGCCAGTCCGATCGCTCTGGGATCCTGGTGGGGGATTGCGGCCTCATGCTGGATGATCCTGGTTTTGGTCATACGTATCCGCAACGAAGAACAGGTCCTCACTCGTGATCTTCCGGGATACCAGGCCTATACGCGCACGACCAGATACCGCCTTATCCCCGGGGTATGGTAAGACCCCAGGTGTTGACCGCCGGAAGCTCGGCCCCGCCTCTGCATAACACGATTCCTCTTTCATGAGACTCCAAGTTTCGGTATTTTATAAGATTCAGAATACAATGAGAATTGAGAGAATCGTGACGAAAACCGCACTCCTGTACTTCTACCTGTTCCTGATCAGCCTGCTCCTTTCCGTTTCAACCGCCGGTGCACACGAGCCGGCGGATCCCCCCGAACCGACAGCAGAAGAACTGAATGGGTTCTTCGAGGCCGCCGCACATGAATTCCAGGTCCCGGTAGAAATCCTGAAGGGGATCGCCTTTGCGGAAACCCGCATGCAGCATCTCGTCTGGGCTCCGGAAGATACCGCAAGCTGCACAGGACTCCCGCGGGCATACGGCGTCATGGCGCTCCGCGACGACCGGTTTTTCGGGCGGAGTCTTCAGTTCGCCGCCACGCTCGTCGGGGAGTCGCCTGATATCGTCCGGAATGATCCGCTGCAGAACATCCGGGGCGCGGCAGCGTATCTGAAGACGCTCTACGCGGGCGAACCCCAACCCGGGGGAACCGTTCCGGGTTCGATCGAGAGCTGGCAACCCACGGTGGCGCGCTACTGCGGCATCCCTCAGGGTGAACTCGCCGCCCAACATGCGTATGAAGTTCTCCAGAGAATTGACAGAGGGTATCACGAATTCGGTATCGACCTGCCGGCGCGCACGCTGGACATGAACACCGTGCGTGCAACCGCCAGGGGTGTATATGCCCGTGCGCAGCAGGACACCATCAGCCTCCGGAAAACCACCGGGCAGCCCGATTATCCTCCAGCCCACTGGGCACCTGCATATCCCGGACACTGGTATACCACAGGCAACAAGAAGGATTTCGTGGTCATCCACGATATGGAGGGATACTACCTGAGCGTGATTTCGTATTTCCAGATGTCCACGACGAACGCCAGCGTGCATTACAATGTGAACGGATTGCAGGACTCGCCTTCGGATGCACCCGCCGGCGACATTACCCAGCAGGTGGAGGAAGAGTACTGGGCATGGCACGCGGTCTGCCTGAACCGCTACTCCTTCGGCATTGAACATGAAGGATTTGTCTCAAATCCCGCCTGGTGGACTCCTGAAATGTATAAGGCGTCCGCGGGACCTCGTCAGGCACCTCTGCGACACGCACGGCATACCGAAAGACCGGAACCACATCATCGGGCACAACGAGTACCTCAACAGCGACGTGGGTGTCCTGGGCCGTCAGCAACGGATACCCGCGCAACGTTCGGCACGTGCAACAACCATACCGATCCCGGTGTCAACTGGGATTGGGGTTTCCTCATGCAGCTGATCACCGGCGATATGGCCCCGCCCCGCGTCACATCCACTCCGCCCGTTTCGCGGGTCCAGGTCTTCGACAGGATAAGCATCTCGTTCAATCAACGTCTGGACAAGGCGTCGACAGAACAGAACTTCCGGTTGAGTCCGGCGGTGCCGGGAACCTTCACATGGACGAACGGTTTCCGCACTCTGGAATTCGCGCCGTCGGGGCCGCTCTCGTTCGACAGCGAGTACTCGGTAACGGTGGATACCGGCGCGCACAACTATCTGGGCATCGGCATCGATGTGAACGGCGATGGAACCGCTTCGGGAGAAGTGTATACTTTCACGTTCCGCACCGTGGAGAACGACACCGCGCGCCCCGTGCTCCTCAGCACGTACCCCGCCGGACAGCAGAACGGGATCAGCACCACGGTGCAGTTTGAAGTCGATGTCAACGAGCCTGTAGACCCGGCCACATTTGCCGGAGCGTTTCAGGTGCAGGATGCTCTTGGCAACGCCGTTGCGCTGATCCCGCCATCCGTGCAGAGCACGGGAACAGGCAGACGCATAGGTTTCCGTCCCGCCACACCGCTGGCGCCATTGGCGGCATACACCCTGACCATCCAGCAATCACTCCGGGATTACGGAGGGAACGGAATTGCCGCCGCGACCGCCATTCCGTTCGTCACCGAAGGGGAGCAGAGCTACACCGGTACGGTCATCAATACCCTGGATGCGGCGGGCAGCTGGTGGCAGCCCGGCAGCAGCGGAAGCACGGCCGGGACAAGCACGTCATCATTCACCATCGCGTCCGATATACGCAAATCGGGTGCGGCAAGCGGCAAAGTGTCGTACGTTTTCTCCGGTCCCGGGGGAGGAACAGTGCGGGAGTACAACAGCCTCAAACCCTCGGTTGAGCCCGGTCCGCTGGTCTCGGCATGGGTGTTCGGCGACAACAGCCGCAACGCGCTGGAATTCTGGTTCTACCCGTTGACCTTCGTACGGGTTGACACACTCGATTGGACGGGCTGGAAGCTTGTCAGTGCCTCGATCGCCTCCGTACCGACAACGGCCCAGCGGCAATTTGCGGGATTTGTGATCCAGCAGCTGCCGGGTGCCCGTACAAGCGGCGCGGTGTACTTTGATGACCTCGCGGTCACTTCCGTCATCACTGACGCGGGACATTCCGTGCCGTCTCTCCCGATGGAGACAGTACTGTTTCAGAATTACCCGAACCCCTTCAATCCAGCTACGACAATCCGTTTCGGCCTTCCACAGAAAGCATACGTGAGCCTTTCCGTCTTCAACACACTCGGGCAGCAGATTGCATCCCTCGTCGAAGGCGAACGGGAGGCAGGGTACCATGAGGTGCGGCTCGATGGGTCGGCACTCGCCTCGGGCGTCTATTTCTACCGGATTCGCGTCCGCGGATCGGATGCGGCGACGCCAGGTCATTCCAGTGGCTCCGCCGGCGAGGATATTCAGACGCGCAAATTCATTCTGCTCAGATAAGCGGGTTTTTCTTGCCTCTCTTCGGGAACGAACCTGGGAGATCCCTTGTTAAGCTGGCGAGAAGACCACCGAAGCTGCCGATTATGACCAGAGGAGGTGACCACATGAGGATACGGCTTTCGTTCTTTTGTCTGTTGCTCGTTGCAGGCGGCATGATCCCTGCCAATGCACGAAAGTACTACAACCCCGATATTCTCGGGATCTTCTCCGCTCATGGGTGCGCAGGGTGCCACGGCGGTTCAGGGGGTTTAGACATCACTCCATATTCGAGCCTCTTCTCAACCGGAAATCACGCACCGGTTGTCGTGGCGAACGACTCGAACAGCGTCCTGGTTCGCAAACTCAAGGGGACTGCCACCTTCGGATCCCGGATGCCTCTGGGCGGACCTACCTGAACGAATCCGAGTCAACACAGTCATTCAGTGGATCATGGAGGGAGCCAGAGAAAGTGCCACTACGGACATAGCGACGGACTCCGGAACGCCGGCTAAATTCGCCCTGTCGCAGAATTTCCCCAATCCGTTCAATCCCTCTACAGCGATCGCTCACCTGGTCCCGGGTTCCGGAGCCGGCATGGTGAGGTTGTCTGTGTACGACAATCTTGGCCGGGAGGTCGCAGTGCTCGTGAATGAATGGAAGGCTGCAGGGGGCTATGAGGCAACGTTCAACGCGACCGGCCTCTCAAGCGGCGTGTATCTCTACCGGCTCACAGCCGGGAACTTCGTCCAAGCCCGTAAGATGCTGCTCGTTCGCTAAATCCGCGGCATACTCTGTCACGGGCGGGGGTGAAAGTGAAAAGCGGTCTCCCAGGATAGCTACCATCCGGCCGGGGCGCCGTCGCGGCGCGGGTCCGCGGCACCGGTGAGGGCATGGGTATCCGGGTCGATCATGATCGCATGCACCCCGCCGAAGTAAGAATTCACGCTCCCGTTCATCTCGATATTCCAGCCTTTTGCGCGCAATCCACTGATCGTCTCGGCGGGCATCCGCGTCTCAAGGACGAGCGTGGCCTTGTTTGGAAAGAACCGGGGCGCCTTGATGGCATCCTCGAGCGAAGCGCGTCCATCCAGCACTGCCGTGAGGACCTGGGCCACGGTGGGCGCAATGCGCGGACCTCCGGGCGAACCGATGACAAGCACTGGTTTGCCGTTCTTCCGTACGATTGTCGCCGCCATATTTGATGTCGGCCGGTGCAAAGGTTGCACGCTGTTCTTCCGCGTTGAATCTCCCGCAAAATCCCCCATGTGATTGTTCAGAAGGATGCCCGAACGGGGAGCCATCACTCCCGCTCCGTAGAAATCATTGATCGACTGCGTGAGGCTGACCAGGTTGCCGGCGCTGTCCACGATGACCAGATGGGTCGTGTTGCCTCCCGGCTTTGCCGCAGGGCCGTCCCAGGCCGGGAGCCCGGGGGCTGTACCTTCGGCTTCCAGACGGCCGGAGACATCGTCGATCCATTCGTTCGAAAGCAGTGAGGTGACCGGCTGTACTTCATAGTCCGGATCAGCGATCCACGTGTTCACGTCCAGAAGCGCCTGGCGGCTTGCAGCGGCAAGACAATGCACATAGCCGGCGGAGAGATACGGCTTTGACTTCAGATCGTTCTTCTCGGCGATACGCAGGATCTCAAGCAGTGCCGTCCCGCCGATGCTCGGCGGGGGCAACGTGATGATCTCAAAGCCGTTGTACCAGCCTCTCAGGGGTTGCCGGAACCGGACTCTGTATGACGCCAGATCCTCGGTGGACAACACCCCTCCGCGTGACTGAACGGCCCCCGCGATGTCGTCGGCAAAGGGGCGCCGGTATAATCCTGTGAAGGAAGACGCCCCGAGCATTTTCAAGGTCGCGGAAAGCCGCGGCTGCTTCACCCTGAACCCCGCTACGGGAGGGAAGCCTTCGTCCAGGAAGATCGAGGAAATCGCCTGATCGGTTTCGATATCCTTCAGGTGATCCAGGAGAATTGCCACCTGCTTCTCGGTCATCGGAAAACCGGTGTCTGCCGTGGTAACGGCGGGACGCACCAGCTGCGAAAGGGGTTGTGTGCAGAAATTGTCGAAGATCGCCTGCCACCCGGCCGGAGCGCCCGGCGTGCCAACCGCAGTCGCTCCGTGCTCCCGGGTCAACTGCAGAGTGTCTCCGACATCGTAGTATCGTTCACGCCGGACTCCTGCGGGCGCACGTTCCCGGTAGTCAATAACAAAAAAGGAATCCCGCTTTGCATCGTAGAACAGGCAGAACCCGCCCCCACCCAGTCCGGAGGCATGTGGCTCCGTGACATTCAACATGGACACCGCGGCAATCGCCGCATCGGCGGCGTTTCCTCCGGAGCGGAGGACGTCAATGCCCGCCGCCGAAGCAGCCGGGTGGGCCGACACCACCATGGCCGTGGCTGCGCGCGCGGTGAGCACGGCAACAGTGTCTTCCGCTGCACGGTATTGCCCTGCCGGGTGTCGAGCACATCCGGCGAGGATGAAGAGGAGCAGGAGAAGAGCTGGAACGCTGAGTTGATTCATTGAGTCTTCTGGTTCATTTGGTGTTCGGCGCCTGTTATGTCCGCCGGAGGATAACGAATAGTATAAGGGGAAGCCGCGTGTTTGTCAAGCGCGCGCGTGTGCCTATTACGTCATGCGAACTTCCTGTCAAACGCTGATCGAAAAAAGGGCTCCCGTGGCAAAACAAGAAACGTCGCCGTTACCGACCCCATTGCGCTGGAATCCGGATCAAGCCGAACGATCATCGGCTGATCCGTAAGCCGGATCCACAAGCCGGATATATCTCTGCATTGATTCTTCACGATCCGGTGCGTAGATTGCAACATCAGCACAGTGGAGATCATCATGAGAAAGATGCTTTTCACACTCCTCGCCATAGCCGCGGCGCATCTTTCTCCGGCACCTGCTTGGGCGCAGGGAGAGACGGCCGTTCCGTTTGTGCGGATCACGACGTCACCCGAAGGGAACGGGATGGGGGGAATGAGTGCATCCCAACCGACAACCGATGCATTCGCCCCTCTTGCGAATCCCGGCCAGCTCGGGCTTTTCAGTCTCACGAATCTCTTCAACGCGAGCACGTATACACCCCGGACGAACTGGCTCCCGCAGTTCAATATCTCGGGTCTCACCTACGGCGCCACGGCTTTCAATGCGGGCTACAATTTCCGTGAGCTTCTTTCGCTTCCGTTCGACTTGAGCGCCGGTGTTGGGTACTCCCGGGTGTCGCTGGACCTCGGAACTTTTACCGTGACGTCTTCCGAGGGACCGGGGGTGATCGGCAAGTTCGAGGCCGAAGAGCATTATGACAGCTATTCGATTGCTGTTGGATTCGACTATATTGTACGGCTCGGACTCGGAACGAATCTCAAACACATCGAATCGCGTCTCAGCCCGATCGGCACCGAACAGGAGCAGGGATCGGGGACAGCGACTGCAGCCGCCACTGATTTCGGGCTTCTCCTTGAAGTGCCGGTGGCTGAATTGATTACCGCCGTATCAGGCACTCCTCTGGAGGTCGCACCCCGGGTTTCCCCCTTCCTGGATTTGTCGCTGGGTTTTGTGAAGGCCAATGTTGGTGACGAGATGTCGTATGTCGACGCGTCGCAGGCGGATCCCTTGCCTCGAACCGCAATAGCGGGTTTGGGTTTCGAAGCGGGGTTGATGGGGAAATCTGGAACATCGGACTGGAAGCTCGCCTCGTTCCGGCTGGCCCGTCAGGCGGACGACCTGCTCGTGTCAAGACATCCGGACGGAACGATCGAGTATCAGAGCGGACTGGGAGATATCGACTTCTGGCAGAATGTTGTCATCGGACAGGACAATGCACAGATCATGATGAGAGGGGGCTGGCAGATACAGGTTGCGGAGATCCTCTACCTGCGGGGAGGATCCGTGGAGTCCACCGGACTCTCCTACACGACATCGGGGTACAGCATCTGCCTGGGAGGGCTGCTGAAGCTGATCGGCCTGCTCGCCCAGGATTCAAACGAATCCTGGATCGGGTTTGTCGCAGGTCACTTTGACCTGCAGTTCCACAGGGCGTCATACGGAGAAACGAGCTCTCCGATTTCCGGCACGAGCACCCAATCGCTGAACCTGCTCGTGAAGGGTTTTTCGCCGTGAGAAGGGCAACCGGGGCGGCCCACGCGGTGATCATGAACCGCCCCCGGTTTTGAAGTATCGTGGTAACGATGCCTGGTGTCTATCCGCGGCCGCTCACATGGTAGGAGGCTGGACGGGGACATCGCCGACAACCGGGGCCGGCGGCGGCGGGGGAGCGGGGGGAACAGGGACGACCTTCACCGGAATGCGCCGGATGACCTTCCGTTTGGCGGGAGCTTTTTTCACCACCTTTTTGGTGCTGACCTTTTTCACAGCCTTCTTGCCGGATGTCTTCTTCACCACCTTCTTGGTGGACTTTTTCGCTCGGGGCATGGTTCCTCCTTACTGGTTATGGATGAGAGGGTGTGGGACCGATGACGCGTTTTCCATCAAGTTCCGGTGCAACTCGGGATGTCCCGCTATACATCCGGATCAGCAGCGTTGTACAATAAGAATCGTACGATCGTCTCCCTGCGGTTCGCTTTCCGAGTAGGCGTGAACTTCATCAAGGATTTGCTTCTGGAGTTCAGCGGCGGGCAGCCGGCGATGCCTGCAGAGGAGCTCGCCGAGCCGGTCTTCACCGAACATTTCTCCCCGGGAGTTGGCTGCTTCCGTAATGCCGTCGGAATAGACCACCAGTGTGTCGCCCGCAGACAGCCCCACCCGTTCGTCCTCATAGAGGAAATCTTCGAGGATGCTGAGAACCACGCCACCTGTCCCGAGCCTGCGGATATCTCCGCCGGAGGAAATGAGGAAAGGGCGGTCGTGCCCTGCATTGCTGAACGACAGGTGATGTTCGCGGAAGTCGAGCACTGCGAAGAAGAGCGTAACAAATTTATCCGATGCCGTGCTGCGATGCAGAAGGCGGTTCGATCTCTGCAAGCATCGGCCGGGCGCCGCATCAAAGAGCGCCTGTCCGCGTAGAGTGGCCTGCACGCTCGCCATCAACAGCGAAGCCGGAAGACCTTTCCCGGACACGTCACCCAGGCAGAGGCCTATCTGATCGGAGCCAATCGCAAAGAAGTCAAAATAGTCTCCGCCCACAACCTGCGCTGGAGCGGAAATGCCGGAGATGGCATATCCGTTCACAGAGGGCGGGGCTGTCGGCAGCAGATTGCGTTGAATCTCAGCAGCAAGGCGCAGCTCTTCGTTCATTCGCAGGAGAAGCCTCTCCCCTTCGTAGAGGCGCGCATTCTCCAGCACCTGGGCGGACTGGGACGCGATGATGGTGAGCAGCCGCTGATCATCTTCTGTAAATGCAGGTTCGTCCTTCCGGTTGTAGAGGGTGAGCACGCCGCGGAGGTTGGATTTGATCATGATCGGCACGCAGATGAGCGACCGTATGGATGCGTCCCACTGCACGCCCCGGAAGCGCTCGTCGCGAGCCGGGTCATCAATTCGAAGAGGCTGCTTGTGAAGCTGCATCCATCCCGCGAGTTGCTGCTGGAGGTGGTACTGAGGGGATGAACCATCCACTGTCCGCACAAGAGTTTTCAACCCTGAGTCTGTGGTGATATCCAGGAGCGTGATGACACCCTGCTCGGCGTGGAGCGCTTTCAAGGAGCGATGAATGATGGTCCTGATGATTTCACGCGAATCCAGCGAGCCTCCGATTGCCGCGGCCAGATCGTTGAGCACGGAAAGTTCTTCAACGGCACGTTTCAGGCGCCGGTTTTCATCAAGAAGGATGTCGGCGGCGCTTTTTGAGGAGGCGGTTGAACCCATGGTCACCTTGAGAATTGGGGCAAAGGCAGGATGCGGCTTGTATGAACGACAATGATGAGTTCAAAGTCAAGATATCTTGTCGCTCTCATTGCTTCTTTGTCGCCCCATGGGGATATTCTGGCATGCCGGCACCCAAATGAGCTCAGGAAGCCCATGCATCCAGTCCGATTATTGATCGCCCTAATCCTATTTGCCACAACAGTTTATCCGGTATCCGCGCAATCCCGGCTCTCCGAAGACACTCTCCAATCCAGATCCCTTGACCGCACGATGCGATTCCGGGTATATGCTCCCGCCAGGGGGCCGGTTGCCAGCCCGGTTCTTCTGCTTCTTCACGGGTATGGGGGAGACTATAAAGAATGGTCGGATTTTGGGGCGCTGGGCCGGCTGCTGGATACACTCCCCGTCATCGTGGCAATGCCGCAGGCGGACACATCATGGTATATTGATGCAGTATCCGCTCCGGACGCCCGGTATGAGACGTATCTCGTGCAGGAGTTCATTCCTGCCGTGTTGGCGCGTTACGGGGGCGACAGCGGTTCGGTCGGGATTGCAGGTCTGTCGATGGGCGGATACGGCGCCCTTGTGCTGGGCCTGCGCCATCCGGACGTTTTCCGATTCATCGGCGCGCTCAGCGCTTCCCTGGATATCCCCCTCGGAATCCCGGATCTTGAGCGGAACAGCCGTGCCGGACTACGCCCATCACTTGAGCACGCATTCGGCACCGACAGCTCCGCCTGGATCCCGTTTTCCCCATTTCATCTCATCCGCGCAATGGATCCCGCGCGGGCACCATATCTGTACCTTGCCAACGGCATTCAGGACGAATTTCACAACAGGATGGAATACTACCGGGACTTTCTTCAGCTCCTCTGGACGGGCAACCTGCCGTACGAATACCACGAGACTCCCGGCAGACACGACTGGCTCTACTGGGGAAGGGAAGCCGGGCCCCTTCTGCATCGATTCCTTGAAATCACACGGAATCGGAGAGAGTGATACGCAAAAAATCCGCGAGAGTCGATAGGGGAGGACAGCGACGGGGGAGAGAGTCAGTTGACGGGGTGAAGGCGAAGAGCCATCAGGGTCTTGAAGAGACCATCAGGGTTTGAAGAGCCCATCCCGGTTTGCCCCGAGCAACCCGGCCTGATATGATCGTTCATCAACCGGTGAGAGCCGGCGACCCATCGATGGTGTGAGGAGGCGAATCTTCCGGATCTGATCGAGCCGCGTCCCGATCAGATCCAGATGTTCGTCGCTCCCCATCCAATGATATCGGTCAAAACTCCGGAGATGCAGCGGGAGGGTGTACGCGCGCAGGGTCTTTTCTCTTTGCACGTTGTAGAATTGTTCGAAATACGAGAGCACCAGCTCGCGGAGTGTGCGGAAGATCGGTTCACGGAATGTGAGGCCGGAGAAATTCGACTTCGCCACAGCACCCCAGTACCCGTGCACCTTGTAGAGCGCAAGCAGATGGTCGTCGTCCCGCTCATTCGGCAACATATCGATGATCAGCGGCGGATAGCCGATGTACCGGAGGGCCGCCGCGGCGAAGAGCGCGCCGTCAAAACAGTGTGCCGTCCGGTCGCGCAGAACCGACCGGGGAGATCGATACCGCTCCTCTGCGCTGTAGGGAAGATCCAGGAGAAAGCGTTGTATCGCAAATGGAGTGGTCAGACCGTCCAGCACTTCCAGGTCCGGCTTGTCGAACATCTTTCGATAGATGTGAAGTTCTCTCATGCGGCGATTCCGGCTTTCTTCCGGACTCCTCTGCGGTCCGGTCATACGTCTGTTGTTCTTCACGGGATTTCTGTGCGTCACCCGGAGCGGCGGCGAATCGATCGCCCCGGGCACGTGCCGCACTCACGGTTGTTGTGCATCTGCCGCGTCGGGATTAGTACGGACCTAACGGATGAGCACGAGCTTCCGTGCCGCCGTATTTCCCGCCGCCTGGAGGCGGGCAAAGTACACACCCGATGCAGCGCTGCCCGCGTTCCAGACAACACGGTGCGTCCCCGACGGCATGGCGCCATCCACAAGGCGGGCCACCTCGCGCCCTTCGAGGTCAACGATGGTCAGTCGAACGTCGCACGCATGGGGGAGCGAGTATTGAATGGTCGAGGAGGGATTGAAGGGATTCGGATAGTTCTGTTCAAGGGCGAACCCCGTTGGACCGGTCGTCGGGTCTCCGCTTACGGATGTCGCAAGCACGCCATGAGGCCCGGGCACACCGATGAGATCGAGGCCGTGACAGAGCACGCACTTTCTCAGCACGCCCGGAAAACCCTGGAGACGAATGTTCTGCAGGTTGTCATTTGGCTGGCTTGTCGGTTGCACGGCATGCGCGCTGCCATGGCAGGCGGAGCAATACAGGCCTCCGTGTCCCGTCGACTGCCTGAACAACTTTCCGGGCTGCTCCGAGAAACTGGCACCGTGGCAGGAGGCGCTGCCGCAGGTGGGTTCCTGGATCCAGGGTTGACGGCCGGCGTTGATCGAGTTGACAATATCCGTCATCGTGCCGTGGCAGGTCTGGCAGACCATCGGGTTCGAGGTCGAATTGCGCATGACGTCACGCAGCTGCTGGGCCTTCGGTCCGGGATGGCATTTGTAACAGGTTTCTATGGCCGTCGCTGCCCCGGCGCGGGTTTTGTGCCTGTTATGTATCCGGAGTGAGAACGAACCGGCTGATGCCGTGCCGGGCGTGCCCAGCGCGTTGGACGCGTGGCACGATGTGCAGAGCATCGGACCTGCCTTGCTGAACCCGGAGACGCTCTCGTGATCGTTGAGCACGTCCTGGTCCGAAGAGTGGCATCCCGATTGGACGCAGCCGATTTCATTGCTTACGGGGATGACAACATCCGTTGTGGCAAGAATGGTGGAGCTCCCGGTTGCCCGAGCGACAAGGTGCACGAGCTGGTAGGGTTTTTCACTGACGAGATTCGAATCCTGGAAGGGAGTAAGAGGTATACCTCTGGCTTCGAACAGTGTCCCCGTCGTATCCAGGAAACCCGTGAGCCCTTTTCCGCTCAAACCGACGTTGTCCGGGAGTGTCTGGGCAAGGCCGAAGAGTTGTTTGGCGTATGTCCAGAACGTGGTCTTGCCTGCCGAATAGGTATTTCCGGGAATGGAGTATTCAACGGTGTATCCTGCGGTCACGACGCGCGGAAGAAATACGCCGGGGTCATGAATCACGAGCTGTGCCCGAATCGTGTTGCCCGGGGGATAGAACGCGATCTTCGAGAAATCTTTGTTAAAGGAGTGCATGCCGGTTTCGCTCCAGCCCAGCAGGTAGTAGTCCTGCCCCCGGGCCGGCGGGGAGAGAAGAACACCGGCAAAAAAGAATATAGCGAAGTACAACCGCCTGGCGGTAGGTCCCATTTCCGGGTTCCTCCTCTTCGTGAATGATCCTCTCCCAGCCCGAACATGGGGTGGAATGCAGGTCTGACGTAAGGCACGACAATGATATATCTGGAATTTCTGAAGAAGAATCAAGACGGGCTATGCATGTTGTCACCCCTGTCTGTAGTACATCAAGTGTTCTGCTCCGGTTTCGTAACATGGGACACGAGCGGGCGTATACATATCCAATGATCCCCCCCGAAACCGAAGTATCGCCGTTGATCGACCTGCATTACGGGGTCACGAGTGCACGGGACAGATACGTGTCGTTGTGGCAAAACACCCCGGCCGCCCTGCCTGACGGCTTGAGAGTGTACGGGCGAAAAGAACAGGAGGAAAACGAAGCAAGACTTTGCCGGCTCGCGGAGGAAAGGCGGACGCATTCCGGAGGGAATCGCACTCCGCTGGATCAGCACCGGCTGTCAGGGAGTACGCTCCGCCGGCTGGCCAAACTCTCGCTGGCTTATGCTCCTGCAGAAATGAAGGATTATGCCTCGGACAATGAGACATTCGTGCTCCTCACCGAGGACTTCGTGAGGAGAGCCCGCGGATTTGACCCGGCAATCCCCGATGATTCGATGCTGCAGGCGCTGCGGAACATCTGGGTCTTCTCCAGTCTCCAGCGTCTCGCCGGCAAGGATCTCCGTCTTACGCCTTCTGCATTTGCCTATAGTCTTCTCTATCCATACACAGATAATGTGTTTGACGACAGCGATTTATCCCAAACTGCTAAAAGTCACTTCGCGCAACGGGTTGGGTTACGTCTCAACGGGAATGAAATTCAAGCCGCAGATCCAAGCGAAGACCGTGTCTTTTCACTGGTGGGCATGATTGAGGATGAATTCCCCAGGGAGTGCCACCCTCTGATCCATCAAAGCCTTGAGGCCATCCACCGGGCGCAGCAGAAGAGCACAGCCCAGCAACGTGGGATCGATGGGATGAGTCTACTCCCTCTGACACTGGAGAAGGGGGGGACATCAGTCCTGGCGGATGCGTTCCTCGCCAATGTCGTGACCGACGAGAACTGGTTCGACGTTTCCTTCAGCTACGGATGCATCCTTCAGCTCATCGATGATCTTCAGGATGCCGATGTAGACTATCAACACCAGAGCAAAACCTTATTCAGCATAAGGCATTCAGGCGATACACTTCAAGCACTGACCATGCACCTTCTGGGATTCGTCCATTCCACAATGGCAGGATGGACATCCCTTAACTCTTCCGCCCAGGAACGGCTGAAGGGATTCATGAGAGACAGCTGTCAGGTTTTGATTCTTGAAGCCATCGCGCGCAAAAGCAACTCCTATCCCGCTGCTTACCTGAACAGGTTGGAGCAGCATGCTCCCACCCGCATGACATTCCTGGGCTCTCTCCGCGAGCTCTTTCCGGAAATGTGAGGTTGCCTTTGCCTCGTGCGACTGCTATCTTGATATTGTCTTCCACCTCTTCTTTCAGCAAAGTGAATCGACTTCGTGAGACTGCTCCTTCCGGCCGCTTTGATGCTCCTTTCCTCCTTCTGCGGCCTCGCCGGCCAGTACCGTCCGGACGGAACCGAACCACGGTTGGATTCGCTTCTCATCATTGAGGAATATGCATCCGCCCGGGCTGTGATGCATACAGCCCTCCTTGACAGCACAACACGTGCGGCATTCCGGCGGCGGAACTGGTACATCAACTGGTTCCGGGCACTGGACGAAGTTGCCGCCAGCGACACGACCGTGTTGCTCTCCCGCATAGCCGCCTCGGCATCACGTGTGGACCGGTATGATCCCAAGGATGTCGGCATGCCGGCCCGGGAACTCTTCGACAGGGCATCCTCTCCCGCGTACGTCGCCGACCCTCGCAAACAAATGTCGGTCTATCTCCTCGCCTCGTTCTTCCGTGCCAAGCACATCAACATCGAGAAGGAACGACTGCAGGGGCTCGTTGTTGATGCCGAGCAGGCATACAGCGAAAAAGACTATGGCACCGCTGCAACGATTCTCGGCACGCTCTCGGCCGAGGACAAAACCACCCCTGCCTTCGAAGCACAGCGGGAGCAAATCGAAGAGGTATCCAGCCGCATTGGCGGACTTCTTGTCCCGGGGGAACAGGCAGTGCAGCACCCGATGTCCGGCGGGGGAGTCAGGAAAAAATGGACCTTCACACTGGGTGGCGGCCTCGCCACATCGCCCGGCGTCTTTGATGGGCCGTCGGACCTCCGGTTGGAAGGAACCGAACCACCGGCGATCGCCGGTCCTTTTTCGAAAGCCCGTACGGAGAGGGGTGACCCCGGTTATGTTGCGGAGGCAGGCGCGACATTCTGGATTTCGCAGCAGGTTGGTCTGGGCATTGTTGTTGCGGGAGGGAGTGACCGTTTCACCCGGACGCTCATCGGTGAGAACAACGGCCTGCCACAGGCACGGCAATACAGCGTGGAACTCACGACACGCCAGTACCGCGTTGAGGGCACTGCGACGTTCAGTCTCACCTCGGACGCCGGTGTCCGACCGTTCGGATCACTCGGACTTGGCATCGTGCGAGCCGAACAGGAGCAGGTGGACGCAGGTGCATTCAGCCTTCCGTACGTCAACACCTCGAATTATCGGGCCACCGCCGCTACGCTTTTCCTGGAATTCGGCATCGGGTATCTTCCAGCGGAATCAAGCGCCTTCTCGTGCATACTCTATGCGACGTCCCGCCATGCCCTGGCCGAACAGGAGATCCTCGGGGCAACAAGCTTTACCCTCGGTGTCCGCGTTGCCGCGCATCTCTTCTAAGCAGTGCATCTCTTCTAGAATAGCCCTTCAACCGAAAGATAACGCTCTCCCGTGTCATAGCAGAAGGTCAGGATTCGCCCTTTCGGACTCAGCTCGGGTATCTTTTTGGAGACCGCCGCGAGTGATGCGCCGGAGGATATTCCCACCAGAATCCCTTCCTCGCGCGCGCACCGCTGTGCGTGCTCGAAAGCCTCTTCTTTGGTGACCTGGATGACACCGTCGAGCAACTCCTTGTGGAGGTTCTTGGGGATGAACCCCGCACCGATACCCTGAATCGGATGCGGGGCGGGCTGTCCTCCGCTGATGACCGGAGAAAGCGCCGGTTCCACCGCATAGACCTTCAGCGAGGGCCAGGCCTTCTTCAGCACCTCCGCACATCCGGTGATGTGCCCGCCGGTGCCGACGCCCGTAATCATCATGTCGAGCCCTTCGGGGAAATCCTTGAGGATTTCCTGCGCGGTCACCGTCCGGTGAATGGCGATGTTCGCCTCATTTTCAAACTGCTGGGGCATCCACGAATGCGGTGTCGAAGCGGCAAGTTCCTTCGCGCGCTCGATCGCCCCCTTTGTGCCCTTCTCGCGCGGGGTCAGCTCCAGCTGTGCGCCGTAGGCCACCATCAACCGCCTCCGCTCGATCGACATGGACTCAGGCATGACAAGAATCACGCGATATCCTTTGACCGCGGCGACCATGGCCAGTCCGATGCCGGTGTTCCCCGATGTCGGTTCGACGATCACCGTCTCCCTGGTGAGCAGCCCGCGCCGTTCGGCGTCCGTTATCATGGCAAGCGCAATACGGTCTTTGATGCTCCCGCCGGGGTTCGTGCGCTCGAGTTTCATCCAGACTTCGCGGTCGCCGAACAGCCGGTTGATCCGCACGTGAGGAGTGCCGCCGATGGTTTCGAGGATAGAGTTGGATTTCATGGAAGCCTTTCGCGCTGCTAGATGACAAAGTTGATTACGTTCTTCGGGTCGTGCTGCGACTGCACCTTCATGGTGTGATCCTGGTAGACGACGGAATAGGGGGGGACGCTCTCCGTGAGCCAGACGTTCCCGCCGATGATGCTATGATGGCCCACAAGCGTGTCTCCGCCGAGAATAACGGCCTGGGCGTAGATGACGACGTCGCTTTCAATGGTCGGATGGCGCTTGGATTTCGCCATCTTCTTGTCCACACTCAACGCGCCCAGCGTAACTCCCTGATAGAGCTTGACATTCTTCCCGATCACCGTGGATTCCCCGATGACAATGCCCGTACCGTGATCGATCGCGAACCCCTCGCCGATGTCCGCACCCGGATGGATATCAATGCCTGTGAGCTGATGCCCGTACTCGGTAAGCAGCCGGGGAAAAATGGGAAGGTGCTGAAGATAGAAATCATGCGCCAGGCGATAAATCGCTATGGCGGTGAACCCCGGATACGCAAGAATGACCTCGTCGATGCTTTCCGCCGCAGGATCGCCGCGGTGAATCGCATCGGCGTCCAGCCAGAGCTGATCGTGAATGCGGGGGAGAGCGGACATGAAGCGCTCGGTGACCTCGACCGGGGTTGTCGTGCTTTCCTGGAGGAAAGGGCCGATGAGTCGCTTCAGGTCACGTTCAAGAAGCACGAGACGGGAACCGAGTTCTTCAGCGCTCGTAAACCGTTCCCTGCAGAAATGGGGAAAGAGGAGCGCCAGGAGATTGTCCACGAATTCCCGGGTGCCTTCTCTTACCTGAAATCCCAAGGCGTGGTCGTCCCGCCGCTCCAGCAGAGCCTGAGAAAACCGTGCATGCTTCATGGGTGTCTTCCGTTGTCTATAGTATCCAACGGCAAGGCGGCGGCATTGGTTCCGCGATTATTCCGGATTCAGAAGGTGAATCCCATGCGGAGGTAGGTGATGGCCTTCCGTTCGGGAGCTTTCATGAGCGTAATCTCGAGCGGACCGATGGGGGTGAGGTAGGCGCCGGTCAGCCCGTACCCGGAATGGTAATATCTGCCTGCAAACTGCAGTGGATCGGTCGCAAAGACGTTCCCCGCACTCAGGCTGGCAGTCAGGAAGAGTCCATCCAGGAGTTCGGCACGCAGTCCCAGGCAGGCAGCCTGCGCCTGTTTGCCGAGGAACTCCATCTCCTGATAACCGAGGAGAGTCATCTGTGAACTCCCGGCGTATGGATGGACCGGGGCCACATTCACACCTCCGAGGTGAAAGATGTAGTGGGCGGGGAGTGATGCAGAAGGTGTCCCTCCCAGAAATCCTTCCGCAAGGAGGCTGAACCTCCCGCGCAGAGGAATCACTCCGTGCACGGTCAGATCGCCCCGGAGAAAATCGCCTTCATGTGTTCCGCCATAGGCCCCGACGTCAAGATGCCCTGCGATGGATATCCCTTCACGCGGATAGACCGTCCGGTCGTAGGTGTCGACACGTACTTCACCGGAGGCGGTCACCAGACGCGTGATTTCTTTGAACTGGACCGGAGACACCTCAGGGAGCAGTTCGGCATATTCGCCGCGCACCCCGACGCTCGCTGCAAAGTGCCGCTCAAAGAGACTTCCTATCATCCCGGAGAGAAGGAAAGATCGTCCCCGGATGGACACGAGGAGCAGTCCATCTTCCGTAACGGGAAGAGGAAACTCCTGGGCCGTAAACTGCGCCTGGAAATCGAGGCCGGGCACCAAGCCCAGCGGCACAGCGTAAAGCGCATCCAGCATGTTGTAGCGTCCGAGCCGCAGGTCGGCGGAGGCAAAGCCTTCAACTCCTCCCGCCTGCCAGAGTGTGGCGTTCACGAGGAGGGCAGCCTGTGTGTAGCTGTCGTACCGCACACCCAGGCGTGCATCGGCATCACGTTTTGCCACAACGCGGAGTGCCAGGACGGTGTCGGGACCTTCCGCGTGCATGCGGTACTCGGCGCGCGTGAGGCGGCGCGAACTGTACAGCTTTGCCATTGCATCTGCCAGATCCGCGGCGTTCACACGGCGCGGGAGGCGGAGGTCCAGGCCGGCAAGAACGCCTTTTGCCTGCACGGATCCCTCCAGCCGGATCCGGTGAATCATCACGGAGTCACGCCGGTGCGCGCGGAGGCGCTCTTCGCCGCCGCGTCCCTGCTGCACCGCGACGGCAGTCAGCGACGGCAGCATCGCACGGGCCGCATCTTCGCCCCGTTTGATGATCCCCGCGGGATCATCGAAGCCGAGCAGAGACAACCCTTCAATGTCCGGCAGGATCAATACGTCGCAGAGCGCCCGTTGCTTTGCCAGAGCCGCAGCGTCCGCAAATTGTGTCGCCTGCATCATGACCTGGACAAAATCCCTGATCTGCTCCTTCTTCAGCGTGGGCGCCCCGATGTCCACCCCTATGACGATGTCCGCACCCAATGCGCGAACATCCTCGACAGGGAAATTGCGCACGAGACCGCCGTCCACCAGCAGGGCTCCGTCAATCTCCACCGGCGCGAATACCGTCGGGATGGACATGCTTGCCCGCATGGCCAGCCCGAGATCCCCCTTCTTCAGCACCACGGGATGACCCGTGGAAATATCCGTGGCGATGCAGGCGAACGGGCGGGGAAGGGAATCGAAATCCGTGATATCATGTGCGGAAAAGGTCAGTTCGGAAAGCAGCACACCGACGTTCTGCCCGGCGATGACGCCCCGTGGCAGGTGCACGCCTTCGCTGTCCAGGCCCAGGGTCACCGCGTAGCGGCTGTCAAACGGCTTCTGCTCCATGTTCAGGTGGTAGCGCTCGGAAGGATCCAGAAGCAGACGGTCCCAGTCCGTTCTCACGACAATGGACTCTATCTGCGCAGCGGAGTATCCCAGGGCATAGAGTCCGCCGACCACACTGCCCATGCTTGTCCCGGTAACAACATCAACACGAACACCTGCTTCTTCCAGGACCTTCAGCACACCGACGTGGGCGAGCCCCTTGGCTCCTCCGCCGCTGAGCGCAAGCCCGACACGGGGAGGGAGCTCTGCAAGAAGGGGAACGGCGGTGAACAGGAGAACGACAACAACGGGAGTGAGACGCATGGCGTTCAATGTAGCAAATCGGCGTGTGCCTTTCAACCTGCGCCCCGCGCTCCGGAGAGACACGCTCGGCAGAAACCCGCCGGCTGACTGCCATCAGGCATTCAACGTCGTTCCGGGACGGTTTGATCGGGCCACACGCAGATGCTTCAGCGGGATGAAGGAAGTCTGGCGGTCGACGGTTTCACTGCCGTATCCGCAGACCCAGCAACCGTCGATTTCCAGTGTGCTGGGCTGACCGGATACCATGAGCGTTCCCTTGCTGCCGCATTTTGGACAATCTGCCACGCCGTTCCACGTTGCCATCTGTCGCTCCTCGGGGAATATTGCATATTCCAGTGCAAATCTGATACCAATCACTTCTGTGCAAAGAACGCTCGAATCGCATCTTTCCCCGGTGAAGACGCACGATCTACGGACATATGTGCAACTTTCGCCAACGGAGTTGCAAAGCGGCGTGGGGGTGTGTATATTTCATTTTGAGTCTCAGCCATGTATTGTTGCAGGGGTCAGAATGGGTGAAAACGAGCGGAGTTTTGAGGAGCGAATGCAGCGTCTGGAAGGGAAGTTCTTCCCCTCCGATGATCCAGGCCTTGCAGGCAAACTCAGGGATATGAAAGAGGTACGGGAATCACGCGAGGCCCTTTCGCAGGCCCTGGGCGTTCGCAACGATGCCGTGATCAACCAGCTTCTTGAGCTCGATATCACTCCGGAGGTCGTCACGGCCCTCATGGTCATCCCCTTCCTGGAAGTGGCATGGGCGGACGGCAACATCGACGAAAGCGGGCGAACAGCCGTCCTGGCCTGTGCCGAACGGCTTGGTTTTGACCGGGGCGGCGTGGATTACGGGCTGCTGGAGCACTGGCTGCAGAACCGGCCGGAGCCGAAGTTGTTCCGCGCATGGAGCCGCTGCATTGAAGGAATTTGCGAGCAGTTGACCAACAAGGAAACCGAGGCGTTGAAGGCCTCTTTTCTGAATCATGCAAGATCGGTCGCACTCGCTTCGGGAGGGGATCGGGGCACGGGTTCCGCGGTTTCCCTTTCCGGTGCACAGGTATTGCGCAATATGGAAGCAGCGTTCCATCGCTGACTCTCCCGGACCCTCATCAGGATTTCCACTGCGGGCCAGCGCGGCCGGCAGTGTCACTTGTGATCCTTATCGGATATCGACGAGAACATGAACGAGACATCCCCCTCACTCCCACCCCCTCCCGGAGAAGTGACTTCGGGATGCCGGGTACTTGTTGCCGAGGACGAGCAGATCGTTGCGCGCGATATCCAGGTCCGCCTGCAGGGGCTGGGCTATACGGTCCCCCTGACCGTCGCAACGGGTGAACGTGCACTTGAGGAAGCCGGGCGCCTCCGTCCGGATGTCATCATCATGGATATCGGTCTTGCGGGGGAGATCGACGGCATTGAGGCTGCAAGGCGCCTGCGGGAAGAGTTCGATCTCCCGGTGATTTTCGCTACGGCATATTCCGACGACGCAACCCTTCTTCGTGCCCGTCTGGCGGCACCGTTCGGTTACGTGCTCAAACCCTTCGATGTGCGCGATCTCCGCTCCGTCATCGAAACCACCATCTACAAGCATCGCCTCGACAGAGAGGTGCGGGCAAGCGAAGAGCGCTACCGACGGTTTTTCCAGAGTGCGCCCATGGGCATTCTGCACTACGGACCGGATCTCAAGGTCACGGAAGTCAATGACCGGTGCGCGGCGATTCTCGGCGGCGAACAGGCGCAACTGATCGGCAGGCCGATCACGTCCGCCGTTGACCCCGTACTCGAAGGGCTGATCACCGGTGCGCTGAAGGGAGAGCGGGGAACCTACCATGGTGCCATCCACCCGGTCACGCAGGGAAGCCCCTTCTGGACAACCGTGAGGACGGCGCCGCTGTGCGACCGTACCGGAGCGGTGATGGGAGGGATGATGATCATCGAAGATATGACCGAGCAGCGCATCGTCGAAGAAGCGCTGATACGGCGCGTCACATTCGAAGATCTCATCGCCTCGTCGTCCGCACGACTGGTCAATGCCGCCCCCGAACGCCTGCGCGAGGAAGTGGAGCGCACGCTGTCCGACGTCGGACGCTTCATTGAAGCCGACCGCTGTTTTGTACTCACGTTCAGTCCGGAGGCATCCGTCGTTGAAGACGCCTTCGAGTGGTGCACGGAGGGTGCGGTTCCGCACGCCGGGCTCTACAAGGGACTCGCACTGGAAACGTGGAAATGGACTCTCGGCAGACTCCTCTCCGCTGAACCCGTCGTTCTGCACCGGGTGAGTGCACTCCCCCTGGAGGCGGGTGAGGAAAAGTCCTTCTGGACGGATCAGGGGGCGCGCTCATTGCTCGTTCTCCCCCTTGCCGCGGAACTCTCGCTCGTCGGGGCGTTCGGCATCATGAGCGAACGTGAGGAGCGGATATGGGCGGCGGAGGACCTGCGCCTGCTCACCGTGCTCGGGGAAGTACTTGCGGGTGTTGTGGCACGCGATCGGGCCATCTCCGGCCTGCACCGGAGCGAAGAACGCTACCGTCATATCACCACGCAGGTGACAGACTACATGTATACGGTGCGCCTTTCCGGCGGGCATTGGAACGAGACCACGCACGGACCGGGATGTGCCGTTGTCACCGGGTACTCCGAAGAGGAGTATCAGTCCGACCCCCATCTCTGGCTGAGAATGGTGGATGAACGGGACCGCGCCGCGGTCATGGATCAGGTGCGCCGCGTCCTTACCGGGGAACCCTCAGGGCCGCTCGAACACCGTATCACGCGGAAAGATGGCGTGATGCGATGGGTCAAGAATACCCCCGTCCTCCATTTCAAGCCCGATGGATCGCTGGCCTCGTATGACGGTCTTGTGCAGGATATTACCGACCGCCGGGAGGCGGAGAACGCCCTGCGCCGTTCCGAAGAGCAGTACCGTGTTCTCGTTGAGAATCTCAATGATGTGGTCTTCGCCGTTGACGCGCGCGGCTACTTCACCTATATCAGCCAGCGCATCCGCGAACTCGCCGGGTATCTCCCCGAAGAAATCGTCGGAGAGCATTTCTCGCGGTTTGTTCACCCGCACGACCGTGCCGGACTCCTGGCGGATTGGGAACGGACGACCGCGGGCCAGCTCGGGGAGTATGAGTTCCGCATCATGACGAAACCGGGGGACGAGCTGTACGTGCGGACCTCCAGCCGTCCCCGGTTTGAACACGGCGACCTCACCGGGCTCACCGGCATCATGACGGACTGCACGGACTCCCGGTTGGCTGTGGAGACGCTGCGCGCGTCCGAGCAGCGGTTCCGCGAAACACTCAACAGTATTCCCCTGGCCGCCGCACTCCTGGATGCGGGCGGCGCGATTCTCTTCTGCAACCGGCATGTGGAAGCGCTCACCGGCAGGCGGCGTGAAACCATCGTCGGCAGGCGCTGGTATGACGAGTTTGTGCCGGCTGCAGAACGCGACCGGATCCGGGCCGCCTTCGCCACGGCTCCCGCGCCGGCGGAAGGATCACCGTACCAGCAATTACCCGCCATCACGCACGCCGACCCCGGAGGCCGCCTTTCGTGGTCACTGTCGTTCTTCCGCTCGGCGGAAGGTGACGTCACCGGCGCAACCTGTGTGGGACAGACCGTGAAGGAAACCTGAAGCCATGCTGACCCGCGAGCCTACGCTATCGGTCGGGATTCTCGAAGGGTACGGGAATCTCCGCGGACACCTGGACGGCGCCTTCTCTGTGAATGGCGGCAAACGGGTGGACGGCCCGTTCACCTGTACGGCCGGGGACAACACCCTGCACATCACGTTTTCCTCGGGGGAAACTGTTGCCGGTCTTCCGGATGTGACGCTTTCACCCGTTTCTCCCGATGCTTCGTTTCTTCTCGATGACGTCACCATCGGCGTCAAATTTCACTGGGAGCGGAAGGAACAGCAGCGATTCCGCGGAGGCCTGCGCATCGTGCTCCGCCCCGGGAAAGGCCTCAGTGCAATCAATGCCGTGCCGCTGGAGGAATACCTTACGAGCGTCATATCATCGGAAATGAGCGCCTCGGCCCCGGCCGAGCTCCTGCGCGCGCACGCGATCACATCGCGGAGCTGGCTCGTCGCCATGCTCGAACGGGGGCGCCTCGTCCATGCCCCCCGGCAGCCGGTTGAACCCATCACTTCCGGGACCACCGATGTCATCCGCTGGTACTCCCGCGAAGACCACGACATATTCGACGTCTGCGCCGATGATCACTGTCAGCGCTACCAGGGAATCACCAAGATCATTTCGTCCGCCGCCCGGGATGCGATCGCATCGACGCGTGGTGTTTTTCTTGTTCATGACAACGCCGTTTGCGACGCGCGGTACTATAAGGCGTGCGGCGGATTGACGGACAACTTTCCCAATTCCTGGGAAGAGACAGACATTCCGTATCTCCGGTCCATCGCGGACGCGACCGTGCAACATCCGCCCATCCGCTCGGAAGGGGAGGCGGAACGGTGGGTGCTCTCTTCACCCGAGGCCTACTGCAATACCAGGGATCCCGCCATCCTCCGGCAGATCCTCCCGTCGTTCGACCAGGAGACAACCGACTTCTACCGCTGGCACGTGTCGTATACGCGCGAAGAACTCGAAGGACTGCTTCGGGAAAAGGCCGGCCTTGACGTGGGGACGTTGATGGATCTGGTCCCCGTGCAACGCGGACCTTCCGGCCGGCTTGTCCGCCTGCGCATCGTGGGGACACAACGCACGCTTACGGTCGGCAAGGATCTGGAGATCCGCCGGTGGCTTTCCCCCAGCCATCTGTACTCTTCCGCGTTCATTGTCCGCACGGAACGGCGTGACGACGGCGTTCCGCTGAGATTCACCCTGTACGGGGCCGGCTGGGGCCATGGTGTGGGTCTCTGCCAGATCGGAGCCGCGGTGATGGCCGTCCGGGGATTCGCCGCGGAGGATATCGTGCGGCATTACTTCCGCGGTGCGGAACTCCGGAAAGTGTACTGACCGCATGAATGCCTGCCTGTTCGCTCCGCTTCTCGGCGTGTTGCTCCAGGCGGCAACTCTGCATTTTGCGTGGCTCACCGACACACACGTCGGAAGCGAAACCGGTGCGGGCGACCTCACGGCCGCGGTGGGCGAGCTGAATGCGCGGCAGGACATCGACTTCGTTATTCTCTCCGGCGACATCACCGAGATGGGCTCAACTCTCGAACTGAGAACCGCCCGCACGATCCTCGATTCCCTCCGGCATCCGCTGTACATCATCCCGGGAAATCACGACACCAAATGGTCGGAATCGGGGTTGACGGCATATCCCCGGCTTTTCGGACCGGAGCGATTTCTCTTCTTTAAAGGCGGATATGCTTTCCTCGGGCTTCATCAGGGACCGCGTTTGCGAATGGCGGACGGCCACTTCGCCCCGGAAGATCTCCGGTGGGTGGACAGTGCCCTGGCCCGCGTTCGCGAAGCCGGTGTGCCTCTGATCGTCGTCTCCCACTACCCGCTTGATTCCGGAATCTGCAACTGGTATGCGCTCCTGGACCGCCTGAAGGAAATTGACACCCGGATGGTCCTCACCGGACACGGGCACCGGAACAGGGTCGATTCCTATGAGGGAATCCCGGGCCTGATGGGCCGTTCGCTGCTCAGGGCGGAGGAGAGTGCGGGAGGATATAATCTCGTCGGGATCTCAAATGACAGTATCGCGGTCGATGAGATGCGGATAGGGGATCCCGAGGCGCATCGCTGGTTCACAGGACTGCTGGCGGGTCCTGCGGCGGGGGCGGCTCTGGACAACCGCACCGGCGGCGGGTCCTAGCAGCAGGTACTGCAACTCTTGCGACTCCCGTGACTACCCCGAAGGCCGGGGGATATCCCCGTCCGGATTTCGGCATCAATTTGCTCTATCCCCGGGTGAAGCCGGCATGGAAAAGGAATACGCGGAGCACCATTACCGCCCCCGGAGCTGTCAGCGACAGCACGGTCATCGTAGCGGATGCATCCGGAACGGTTTATGGATTCCACCTCGCAGACGGCCGGGAGGTGTGGACGTTCAGGGCGGGAGGAGCAATATTCGCGGCACCTTATGCTTCAGGCGGCACGGTGGTCTTTACGGCGGCTGACAGCACAGTAGCCGCCCTCAACGCGAAGACCGGAAGGCTTATCTGGAGTATCCGGACCGGAGCACCAAACGTGGCTGCACCGCTTGTCCGCGATAACACGGTGTTCGTCGGGGGAAGCGACGGGAAATTCCGCGCACTCGATGCCGCCACGGGATCGGTCAAATGGACATTTGACAGTCTGGGCGGTTTCGTGGAATCACGGCCCGCCGTCTCGGCCCGGGCCGTGCTGTTCGGAGCCTGGGACGAGCATCTGTACGCCCTCTCCCGTCAAACCGGAAAAGTCCTCTGGACCTGGAAAGGGGAGCGTCCAGGCCGCCTATACTCTCCGGCAGCCTGCTGGCCCGTTCTGGCTCACGGAAGGGCATTTGTCGTCGCTCCCGACAGGATGATGACCGCCTTCGATCTCGAAACCGGCAATGTTCTCTGGAGGTCGGGAGCGCACAAGGTACGCGAGAGCATTGGCATCTCAACCAACGGGGAGCACGTCTATGTCCGCTTGATGCGCGATAGCCTGGTGGCCCTCGATTCCCGGTCACCGGAAAGCCGCGTGGTCTGGGCCGCAAATCTCGGGTTCGGATACGACATCAATGCCGCCATGCCCGTTGAACGGGACGGGATCGTCTACTACGGCACAAAGAACGGCGCCATTTTCGCCCTGCGGGACAAGGATGGATCCCTTCTCTGGCAACACCGCATATCCGCAGTTCCCGTGAATACCATCACACCTCTGGACCCGGGGCATCTGCTTGCCACAACCTTCGACGGCGACGTGGTCCTCCTTTCCTGGTCTCTGGAATGATAACGGTTGAAGACATCCTCTCTGCAACCCGGGAGCACGTTGTGGCATTTGAACACCATGGCCTGGCCTGTTTTGATGTTCGCGGCGCCGATGGCCTTGACCTTCTCCACCGCCTTTCGACGAACGACCTTCTCACGGGCCCAAGGCCGAGAGTGCGGCGATCAATTCTCACCACGGAGAAGGGAAGGATCGTGGATCTCATGCGTCTGGTGATTTCAGAGGCTGGGACCCGGATGCTGGTGTCGGCAAACGCCCGGCAAAAAGTGATCGAATGGGTGGAGAAGTTCACTATTACAGAAGACATTGCCCTGACGGATATAAGCGCTGATACCGCAGTTATTTATGTCGTCGGATCTCAGATCCTGGATATCGCGAAACAACTTCTTGGTCGTATCGGAGGTCACCTCGTGCGTTGAGGTCTCCCACCCGGTTTTCGGTTCCGTCTGCTTCTGGAGGGAAGATTTCGGGACGGTACCCGGGGGAGCATTCCTTATCCGGCGGGAAAGCGTCAGCGATTTTCTTGCGGCGGCCGATTCGGGAAGACTTCTGCTGCTCGATCGGGCTGATGAAATTGAAACCCTTCGCGTACTCGCCGGTGTACCCGCCTACGGTCATGAGTTGACTGAACTGTTCAATCCACTGGAACTGGGGTTGCGAAGCGCGGTGAGTTTCACAAAGGGGTGCTATGTGGGGCAGGAAGTGATTGCGCGACTGGATTCCTACGGCAAGGTTCAGCGTGAACTGGTCTCCCTGGACCTGCGGGGATCAACCTCGGAGGCCAGGGTGGGGGATGATCTGGTCGTTGCCGGGGAATCGGTGGGAGCACTCACGAGCATCTCCCCGCTGGCGTTTCTTGACGGAAGAAGGCGGGCACTTGCGGTCCTCCGCCGTTCCCCGGAGGCCCGGAGCACGACACTGCTCCTCCCGTCACGGGGCGGACACGTGAATGCCGACATTGTTTCCGGCCTCTCTCTCGAGAGCGCCGCGGAAGGGAAAGGGTAGCGCATGCGCGGTGTGCATTCCGTCGAGTCCGTTGAGCGCTGGAGAGATCGTGTGCATCGCCGGCTACCCCGGCTGGCGGTAACCACGCGGACGAAAGCGACAAACTTCGTGAAGGAAGTGGGGTTCTGCTTCGTCTTCCAGGCATCTGATGCCGACTTACCTTCGCTCTACCAGGCCACGCAGGTCAGGACTCGCTGCTCCCGGCCATCTGCACAGGCGGTCGGAAACGCGGGCCGGGCTGCCATCGGAGATTGGAGAGATCCTTCCCGGCCAGGCGGATGCATACTACGCGAAGCTCCTGCTTCATCGTCCGACAATGGTATCGCTCGACTACCTTCCGCATTTCTTCGCAATCAGCGGGAGGAGCGGTGAAAAGAACGAGTATGTGCGGCAGTCCCTCAGGGGAAAACTGAGCCCGATGGCCCGCACGATCATGGAGCATCTGAACAGGCATTCACCTCAATCCACGGCCAGCCTGCGGCGCCTTTCCGGGTCAGGCCGAGAGGCGAATCAAGGGGACATTCGATCTTGCACTGGCCGAACTGCAGGCGGGCATGTACATCTCCAAGACGCACGGGGGACGGCATTCGTTTTCATTTCTCTGGGCTCCAGTAACTGAATTGTACGCCCTTCAGGTGCGACGTGCCCGGCGGATCAGCGCCGATGCGGCCCGGCATGAGATTCTGGAAAGGTACTTCCGGAATCAGCTGATCGGCTCGGTGGGCTCCATCCGCCGGCTGTTCCGCTGGGAGAAGCAGGACGTCTTCCGATCGCTTGGCGAACTTATGAGGAAGGGACTCATTACCCCTGATGCCCGGATTGAAGGTATGCCCGAACGGCAATATATTCTTATCACTTAGTTAATAGGAGTTCATGTGAAATACAGCCCTATCAAGCCACCAAAAGCTTACAAGGATCTGGAGTTTCTGAACAGTCCGGATGCGCGGGTCATAAGGATGCTCTCGGAGTTCCTCGAGCCCCAGAGACGATTTCGGCAGCAGAAGATCAAGGACACAATCGTCTTCTTTGGCTCGGCAAGGATTGTTCCGGCCAAAGAGGCCCGTGCCGAATTGCGGACTTTGCAGAAGGCTGCAAGCAGGAAGAGCAGGCCGGATCGCGCATTGCGGCAGGCTCTCGGCGCAGCTGAAATTCGCGTCGAGATGTCCCGCTACTACGAAGACACCGTTGAGCTTGCCCGTCTTCTCACGAAGTGGTCACGGAATCTGAGCGACAGTAACCGGTTTGTTGTGTGCTCCGGAGGGGGCCCGGGGATCATGGAAGCTGCCAACCGGGGTGCTTTTCTTGCGAAAGGGAAATCCCTCGGGTTGAACATCAGCCTTCCTTTCGAGCAGTTCGCCAACCCGTACATCAGCGAAGGGCTTGCATTCGAATTCCATTATTTCTTCATGCGGAAGTTCTGGTTCGCTTATCTGGCAAAGGCTCTCGTCATCATGCCCGGAGGATTCGGGACACTGGACGAGTTGCTGGAGATGCTGACACTCCTTCAGACAAAAAAGATCAAGAAGAAGGTTGCGGTGGTAATGTACGGTTCCGAATACTGGCGGAAAGTAGTGAATTTCGACCATATGGTAGCCCGGGGCGTGGTAACCGAGAAAGACCTGCGGCTCATCAAGTTCCTGGACACACCGCAGGAGGCTTTCGAGTATCTGAGGGACTTCCTCTCCAAAACCTACATCCGGTAGCACCAGAGCATGGGACGGAGCACGGGTGCCGCTGGCGCCTCATGAAGCACTGGAGCCTCTTGAGCCACTCGTACCCGTTGTTCCCGGCAGTGCATGGTCTTAGTCGGCATGGTCCCGGAAGCGTGTGATCTCGGGAGAATGTGATCTCGTGAGAAGGCGGAGTACTTGCATATTGCCATTGCATTCCTTATGTTTGCAGTACGGGGATGACCTGGCTTCGACGGGGACGAGGATGGTTCAGACTGCGTGCCGTGCTCTCCGGGGTGCACGTTAATAACACGGAAAACAATAAGTGCTGACTACAACTACGCACTGGCTGCTTAACTAGTTTAAGCAACCCGTCTCCCGGAATGCTGCCTGCCGAATTCCGAAGAGGCGCCGACTCTAGACAGGATAGCCGGACAGCGCCCCTGGGGATGTCCGGCGAAATCCGCCACAAGCGGATCCACTCGGGGTGGTTCTATCAGTCGCCTGTCTGTCGGAGACGGTAGAATGAAGCTCAAAAGACAGAATACGCATGTAGTGGTTTGAATGGTCTTCTCTTCGGACGCGGGTTCGACTCCCGCCATCTCCACATGGAACGCTCTCGCGAGTCGCCGCGAGAGCGTTTTTTGTACCTCCTCCAACAACACAGGCGGTCCATCATGGAAGTATCCTTCACAAAGCTCACCGGAGCAGGGAACGACTTTGTCGCAATCGACAATATGGGCGGGGGACTGACCGCCGACAGGAATCGTCTTGCCCGGGCGCTCTGCGACCGGCATTTTGGTATAGGTGCCGACGGAATTCTTCTTCTGGAACAAAGCGTTAGCGCCGACTTCACGATGTTGTACTACAACGCCGACGGAAGCTTTGGGGGAATGTGCGGGAACGGCGGGCGATGTGCCGCATTGTTCGCTCATGCTCGCGGCATTGCAGGGGCTACGATGCGATTTGAGGCCCTCGGGCACATCTACAAGGCGGAGATCCTCGGGGGGGGCTGGCGTGCGCCTCTGGATGAAGGATCCTGTCGTGCCTCACAAGAGCGTTCCCGTTGACTCCTGCGGCCGTCCATGGATTTGCCACATGGTGGATACCGGTTCTCCTCACGTTGTGGTGTTCACGAACGACCTGGCCGGGGTGCCGGTTGCCGAGGTCGGACGCGCGTTGCGGGAGCACGCGAGTTTCGCTCCGGCTGGAACCAACGTGAATTTCGTCCAGGCGACCGGATCCGGCAATATCGCCATGCGAACCTACGAGCGGGGTGTGGAAGCGGAGACGCTTGCGTGTGGCACAGGGTCTGTTGCATCTTCCATCATCGCCTGCCTCGAGCACGGGATGAAGCCGCCAATCCGAGTACGCGCGTTCAGTGGAGACACGCTGACAGTCAATTTCAAGATCTCCAACGACAAGATTACCGATGTAGTCTTGGAGGGACCTGCGCTTAGTGTGTTTAGTGGTAAGACATTATACGATGATGTATCAGGCAAAATCCGGGAACCGACGTCGTCAAGAAGTAGATCCGGGCGTTGCTCAGGATAGATGTTGAGCCGCGGGATGAAGCAAAGCTGAGGCTCGCCGTGAGCCTCAGCGCGACATGTGGCACGTGCCACATGTCACACCGTGGCACATGTGGCACCGTGCCACAGAGGTTCTCGAGGAAAGGACCGTATGGCTGAATACACATTCATCGTCAATCCCGCGGCCGGGAAAGGCAGCGGGCGCAGGGCGGCCGAACGGCTTTCCCAAATCCTCCGCCGGGATGCAGTCGTTCACAAGATGCTCTTCACGGAAAAACCCGGACACGCGACGGAACTTGTCAAATCGAGCGATGCCAGGTTCGTCGTTGCAGTCGGCGGAGACGGAACAATCAATGAAGTGGCCAACGCTTTGCAGAATTCCGATCGCGTATTCGGCGTAATCCCCACCGGGTCAGGCAACGACTTCATCAAATCGGCAGGAATCCCCAGGCGGATGGATGATGCCCTGGATATGATACTCCGGGGACGCATAAGGAGGATCGATGCCGGCCGGGTCTCCGTCGGTGTATCTGAAAACGGGAGCACCAACTATGCTCCCGGGAGGATGTTCGTCAACGGAGTGGGCGTGGGGTTTGACGCAGCGGTGGCCTACAGGACAACGCAGATCAGGTACCTCAGCGGGACGGCTTTGTATCTTCTTGCCGTGCTTCAAACCATAGGAGGATTCCATCCTCCTCGTTTCAGGGTTCAGGTGGATGACACCTCCTGGGAAGCCCAAAACCTCCTGATCGCTACGGGCAACGGCAAGTGCGCGGGCGGAGGATTCTATCTCACGCCCGACGCCGAAATCGACGATGGGTTCCTGGACGTCTGCGCCATCGGCAATGTTTCGCTGCTGAAAGTGCTGCGACTGATTCCGTCCGTGATGAAGCGTAAAAGGATTCAGGATGAGCAAGTCAAATATCTGCGAACAAAGAAGATAGAGCTATCGTCTTCAGATCATTTCGCGGTACATGCTGACGGAGAAATCATCGGGCGGGATGTTCAGGCTGCTGAAGCTGGAGGTGCTGCCGGGGGCGCTACAGATTTTCGGATAGAACCTGCGGTCTTAGCCGGGGCCTTCGAGCCCATGGGACTGCGTTGCCAGCCGGGTGCTTGACGCAATCTGATCCGGATGTGGGACATACTGGAGCAGAATCGGGAAAAGTCATATCGCATAAGTCTGCGTGACCGTTCTATGCGCAGGGCTCTTAATCATCATAGCAGCAGCCTGGTCGCCATAGCTGGTGACCATATTCCTTGACCCGGAAGCCCGGGCCATCTGGCTTTCATTCTGGGGCGCAGCCATGATCGCGGGAGCATTGTTCCTCCTTGTGCGATGGCACGCACGGACGACCGCATATCGGTGCCCGAAGTGTGCCGGGAGAGTTCGAGATCGAGCCGTCTGACGGACTTCATCAGCCCGCATTTCTTCGACAGGAAATATCTCCGATGTCCCGCATGCGGAGAAAGAGTCTGGGCAAGGGAGTTCAGCAAGCGAGGAGAAGAGAAGGAGCGTCAGACTTGACCCGTGTTGGCGGGCCTGCGAATGCCGTGATTTGCGTGCATTGCATACATCCAATATACAAATAATATGTATTATGTAAACTAAGGACTCTTCATCATCCGCTCTATTGAGCCATAATACGCCGCATCCAGATCACCTACCGGCACGTCTACTACCCCCTCGATGATCATCCTGCTCACCGCCCACGGTGCCAATAGCCGTAGCCCGTATGCGGTGCCGCGATGCAGTCTCCAGGACTTCCTTCAGCTCCTTCTCCGGGACCGAAATGACAACACGCGCCTGATCCTCTCCAAAGAGCGCTCCATCCGGCCGGAGCGCATTCTCAGTCAGTACCGAACGGCATCCCAGGGGCTTTGTACGGTTGATGATGCAGCATTCTGCCAGGGCCACCCCTAATCCGCCCTCGGCACAGTCGTGGGCCGAATGTATGAGCTCTCTGTCTATCAACTCAACACACAGCTCCTGGAGACGCCTTTCCGTGTCCAGATCCACCTCGGGAGCGTCTCCCCGCACAAGCCCGTGAACAAGAGCCAGGTATTCAGATCCGCCCAGATGTCCCCGGCCTGATCCAAGCAGCACAATCCGATCTCCGGACTCCTTGAAAGATGCGGAGCACGCCTTTCTGATATCATCAATCACCCCGAGCATCCCAATAACGGGTGTAGGATAGACGCTCGCGGTCGGGCTTTCGTTGTAGAAACTCACGTTCCCACCCGTCACGGGAGTTCCGAAGAACCTGCAGGCTTCTCCCACTCCTGCAACGGCTTCCTTGAACTGCCAGTACACGCCCGGCTTGTACGGATTCCCGAAATTCAGACAGTTCGTGATCGCCACCGGCCTGGCTCCCGTACAGGCGACATTCCTGGCCGACTCCGCCACGGCGATCATGCCTCCCCTCCGCGGATTCAGATACACGTACCGGCCATTACAATCGGTCTTAATGGCAAGGCCCTTAGTCCCATGTTTTAAAGCAACTACGGCGGCATCAGCTCCAGCCAATACTACGTTATTGGTACGCACCATGCTGTCATACTGCTCGTACACCCACCGCTTGCGAAGCGATGTTCGGACAGGACATCAATGAGAGAAGAACGGCCGAGTAGTCTGACGGGAGCGGAATGTCCGCCAGGTTCAGATCGCGCACCCCGGCAATGTATTCCGGCTCCCTGGCTTCGCGGATGTAGACGGGAGCACCACCTCCGAGCACAAGAGAATCCGGCGGAACATCGGCAACAAGTTTCCCCCGGTAGCGAATCAGGAGCCGGTCCCCTTCTATCACTTCCCCTATGATTTCAGCATGCAAATCCCACTTTGCGAATATGGTCCGGACATCTTCCTCATGACCCTTCTGCACAACCACCAGCATCCGTTCCTGCGACTCGGAGAGGAGCAATTCGTAGGCCGACATGCCTGTTTCGCGGGCCGGCACACGGTCCAGGTCAACATCCATGCCGCATTTCCCGCGCGCGCTCATCTCCGAGGTGGAGCAGGTGATGCCTGCGGCACCCATGTCCTGGATCCCGACCACAAAACCGGACCGGATGGCTTCCAGGCTGGCTTCCAGAAGGAGCTTTTCGGTGAACGGGTCCCCCACCTGAACGGAAGGGCGCTTCTTCTCGGATGCCTCCGAGATCTCCTCCGAGGCGAACGTCGCGCCATGTATGCCGTCCCTGCCTGTTGACGAGCCGACGATCAGGACCGGGTTTCCCTTGCCCCTGGCTGTGGCGCTCGCCCACTCGCCGTGTTTGACGACCCCGACCGACATGGCGTTGACAAGAGGATTGTCCTGGTAGCACGGGATCGAAGTAGACTTCTCCCGCGACGGTGGGCACGCCGAAACTGTTCCCGTAGTCGCCGATCCCGCGCACCACGCCGTCGAACAGATAGCGCGTGCGGGCATTTTCCAGCGAACCGAACCGGAGGGAGTTCAGCGCCGCTATGGGCCTGGCACCCATCGTGAAGATATCCCGCATGATGCCGCCCACTCCCGTCGCAGCCCCCTGGTACGGTTCCACCGCCGAGGGATGGTTGTGGCTCTCGATCTTGAAGACCACCGCGAGTCCGTCTCCGATGTCCACCAGTCCGGCATTCTCTTCCCCGGCCCCGACGAGCAGCCGCCCTCCGCTCCGGGGCAGCGTCTTCACCACCGCGATGGAATTCTTGTAGCTGCAGTGCTCGCTCCACATGACGCTGTAGATCCCGAGTTCCGTATAGGTCGGCACGCGCCCCAGGATCCGGAGAACCCGCTGGTACTCTTCCTCCGTCATTCCGTGATGCTTCGCAAGCGCAAGATTGACTTCAGGCTCGTCGGGAAAATTTACAGGGAGATTCATGTATCACTTCCAGGAGTACGTGACATTGAGTCCGACGACGGTAGCCGACAGGAGATACGTCCCATTGAACGCCGTGCCGCCGTCTGTGAGAACACGTGATGTGCTAATGGTGCGTTCCAGGTAGCGGATAGACTGGAACGCAAAATCGAGTGTGAGTCCCTCGCCGACTTCGTAGCCGATGCCGGCGCTTAACACTTCCCGGTTCGCATCGGGCACGGAAGGCCGCAGTTCGGGATCGGGGATGGGAGTGCGATCGAATGCGTAACCCGCCCGCAATACGAGTTCGGGCAGATGGAGTTCCACTCCGACGCGGGAGGTCAGCACATCACCCCATCCGGCCTGTTCCGTGAGAATCAGTCCGCTCCCGTCCTCCATCCGGAATTGCAGTGACTCGAAATCCGACCACTGTACGTATTGCAGTTCGCCGGCAATCAGAAATCCGGCGAACGGACGCAGACCGACACCGGCTATGAACTGTCCGGGGAGAGTGAATTGGCTGGTGAAACGTGCCTCGGGGTACTGCGGCATGAGCTCTGCCGGCAACCCCTGGTAGGTTACTTTTCCGTCGGTGATGGAAATCGCCACCGGACTCTTGTACGCCAGGCCGATCGACAGAATGTCGACCGGTTTCAACGTCGCACCTATCTGGACGCCATATCCGTTTTCGGGATCTCCCTCAAACCCGCGTATTGCCCAGGGGGTCCCGGTGGTATTGGCGATCGGCACGAGGTCGCTTGTGCGCACGCGGAATGAAACGATGTTCAATCCGATACCGAGTGCAATCAGGGGAGTCGGGCGGAATGCGATGACCGGCGTGACTTCCACCCCGCGCATCTCCGTGCCGATCACGATGGTGTTTCCCACCCACTCCTGTCCCCACTGGGTTTTCGAGGAATAGGGGATCTTTGCGGAGACGCCGAATCCCCACCCGCTCTCAAACGTGTGCGTGAGGCAGATGTTCGGCAGGAAACAGGACCTGCGCCTGCATCTTTGAAAATTGCGTGGAGGGTGCAATGCCGATGAACCCGAAATCCGGAAGCGTGACCGTGGTCCCGAGGGAAAGATGCGTCCCCCGCAGGAAGCCCAGCCCGGCGGGATTGACGGTGATGGATGTCGGATTATCGGTGAGCGGGGTGAGTATGCCGGCCATCCCCGTTCCCCGCGCCGACAGTTCTCCGACCAGGAAGCCTCCGCCGTACGCCATCGGTGCGCTCATCGCCAGGAAGGCACACGCAAGCATCGCCGCCACCCGGGAGTTGCCGCAACGCCAGGCATGCCGGGAGGGAGTTTGAAGCGGAGCACCCCGGGATGTCCCCGGCGTCTGCGCACCATTGCGCGGGCGGTGCCCGCTTCTCAAGCCGGGTTGTCAGAAACGGCGGCACGTGGCGCACGAGAGTCATTCCAGAGTCACCAGGATCTGCCCCTTTTCCACTGTGCTTCCCTGGGTGACCGCGATCCGTTTTACCACGCCGTCGTCGGGTGATTTGATTTCGTTTTCCATCTTCATCGCCTCCAGGACAATCAGCGCCCTGTCCCTTCTCCACCCGCTCCCCTTCCTGCACTTCGATGCGCACGACCAGTGCAGGCATCGGGGCCGTGATCTCCTCCCGCCGCTTCTGCGTCCCGACGACGCCGGCGATTGCTTTCAGGAGGCGTTGCCTTTCGGATTCCACGTGCACGGAATGCGGCACGCCGCCGGCAATCACCTGATAGGTCGTCTCCCGTCCGGTGAACGATGGCGGATGTCGATTGTCCGTCCACAAGAACCGAAAAACCCTGTTGACCGACAGGACGGACATCCACCGAATGTGCACTGGCCATCCACTTCTATCGTGGAATCGTCCGCCCAGCACAACCGTGTGCTGCCTTCCTCCGACTGTCACGGTATACGTGGAGCGTGTCATGAAGTCCCTCCGCGGCGCATCTCGAGGCGGCGTGCCTTCCAACCCTGCGAGCGAGGAGCCGTGGTCCTTCCCCGCCTCCGGTGGGGCGCCGCGATCCGCCCCGTTCCGCGGCATGATGTTCGCTCCGCGCTGCTCCATCCATGCCGCAAGGATGACCGCTGCGGTGTGCGATCGGTCTTCCTGAAGCGCAAATGTCTCGGGGCGCAGGTATTTCGGGAGAAAGCCGGTGTCAAATGTTCCCGAGCGGAAAGCGGGATGTCCGAGCACAAAGAGACAGACCGGGATATTCGTGGCGACGCCGGCGATCGCATACTCGCCGAGGGCGCGTTCCATTCGTGCGATGGCCACAGGTCTCGTCGGCCCCCAGGCGATCACTTTCGAAATCAACGAATCGTAGTAGACGGAAATCTCCTGACCGCTTTCAACGCCGCGATCCTCACGGATCCCGGGTCCCTGGGCCGCCGCCAGGTGCAGGATGGTTCCGGTCGAGGGAAGGAAATTGTTCGCGGGATCTTCCGCACAGATGCGGCATTCGATCGCGTGCCCGTTCATGCGGACATCTTCCTGCCGGATACCGAGCGGGTTCCCTCCGGCGATGTTCAGTTGTTCGGCGACCAGATCCAGCCCGGTGCGCAATTCCGTCACGGGATGTTCCACCTGAAGGCGTGTATTCATTTCCAGAAAGTAGAATGCACCGGTCCTGTCCATCAGGAATTCAATCGTCCCCGCATTCACATAGCCGCAGGCCTGCGCCGCCCGCACCGCGACGGCACCCATACGATGCCGAATCTCCTCATCAACCACAACGGAAGGACTTTCCTCGACAATTTTCTGATGACGCCGCTGGATGGAGCACTCGCGTTCACCGAGGTGGATCGTGTTTCCGTGCTCGTCCGCCAGAATCTGAAACTCGATGTGGCGTGGTTCCTCGAGATACTTTTCCAGATACACGCGCGGATCCCCGAACGCCGAGCGGGCTTCCGACTGCGCCTGCGCAAGGGCGGCGGCGAGTTCCTCACGCCGGTGGACGACACGCATCCCTTTTCCGCCCCCGCCCGCGGCCGCTTTGATCAGCACGGGAAATCCGGCCGATGGCGCAGAACGCTTCCGCTTCGGCTTCAGAGGCAACCGGTCCCTCGGTGCCCGGAACGGTCGGCACGCCGGCACGGCGCATCAGTTGTCGTGCGGCCGTCTTGTCGCCCATCGCTCTGATGGCGCTCCCCGGGGGCCCGATGAATGCAAACCCTGCGCCGAGACACGGCCTCCGCGAATTCAGGCCGTTCCGACAGGAATCCGTACCCCGGATGGATGGCATCGGCCCCCGCCTTGCGCGCGACGTCCAGGATGTTTTCCATCACGAGATAGCTTTCCCGCGAAGGCGGCGGGTCCGATTCTGTAGGCCTCATCGGCGAGCAACACATGCGGCATCGTCCGGTCCGCATCGGAATAGACCGCAACGGTCCGGATTCCCCGCTCGCGGCATGTGCGGATAATCCTGACCGCGATCTCCCCCCGGTTGGCTATCAACACCGTTCGTATGGGTCGTGGTGTGCTCACTCATCCCCCAGTTCTACGACAGTTGCGCCCGTTCCGCCCTCGTTCCATTCTCCGAGCCGGAAATTCTTCACCCGCGCATGTTCGGCCAGAAATTCGGCCACCTTCTTGCGCAGGGCGCCGGTCCCCTTCCCGTGAATGATATCAATGCGATGGAGACCCGGAGAGAATCGCATCATCGATGAATTTGTCGATCATGGGCAGCGCTTCGTCTCCCGTGAGTCCGCGAAGATCCAGCTCGCGCTGTGCGGGCGCTTCCCGTTCGGGAATGGATTGCGGAGCGCTCCGGACGCCCGATGGGCGCTTGGCTGATGCCCGGAGATCAACGGTGGCCACGCGCAATTTGACGTTGCCGAAGAGCACCGTGGCGCTTTTTCCATCGGAAGAAATGCTGACGATTTCTCCGGCGTCGTCCTGACCCGCAATCGTGACGACGCTCCCCGGCTCAAGCACGGCCGGCCCGGGCGGCGGCGGGGCGGATGTCGCTTCGCGCTCCTGCTGCAGAACATCCGTTCGCAGCTGCTCCACCTGCTGCCGGACTTCCCTGACCGCGGCCGGAGCGGCGTTCCCCTCCCGTATTTCTCTCACGGCCCGTTCGATTGTGGCGTTCGCCCGTGCCACGATCTCGCGTGCTTCTTCCGCTGCTTTCCGTTTGAGTTCGCGTGTTTCCGCATTGAGCGCGGCCATGCGGGTCTCGTACTCGCCCACCATCGACTGCAGGCGGGCCCGTTCGGTCTGGACGGCGAGCAACTCCTGGTGATGCCGCAGGGCGGAGGCCTCGAGTTCCTGGATCAGCTCCTCCAGCCGCGTCTGCCGGCCTCCCAGGAAGGCACGGGCACGTTCCATCAGTTCCGGCCTGAAGCCGAGCCGGTCGGCCATTTCGAGCGCGTAGCTGCTTCCCGGAACCCCGGCGCGGAAACGGTATGTCGGCGTGAGGGACTGCTGATTGAATTCCATCGCGCCGTTCTCGATGCCGGGTGTCTCATGCGCGAAGACTTTCAGGGCGCCGTGATGGGTCGTCGCAACCGTCACGGCTCCGCGTTCCGTCAGCGCCGCAAGCACCGCCGCCGCGATTGCGCCTCCTTCGCCGGGATCCGTTCCCGTGCCGATTTCGTCGATCAACACCAGACTCCACGCATCGGCGTGTTCGGTGATCTCCTTCAGGTGCGCGAGATGCGAGCTGAAGGTGCTCAGGTCGCTTTCGATCGACTGTTCATCCCCGATGTCCACGAAGATCCTGCGGAACACCCGGAGTTCGGAATCCGCATGCGCGGGAATGTGCAGCCCGGCCTGGATCATCAGCACCAGGATGCCGAGGCACTTCATGGCGACACTTTTCCCGCCGGCGTTCGGTCCGCTGATCACCAGCGTGGAGTACGCCGATCCGATCTCCAGATCCAGGGGCACCGTGCCTGTTCAACCCGTGATGCATCATCAACAGCGGATGGCGTGCCTGCATCAAGCTGCAGCGGACCGCGATCAGTCAGGCGTGGCGCGATGCCGAGCACCTCGATGGAATATTTTGCCTTGGCCTGCAGCGCGTCGAGCCGGCCCAGGACATCAAGAGAGCGCAGGAGATCTTCCTTGTGCTCCCCCACCTGGACGGTCAGCGCGCGCAGGATCCGATCGATCTCCCGCTGTTCCTGGAACTGCAGGCTCCGGATTTCGTTGTTGAACTCGAGCGTTTCGGTGGGCTCGATGAACACCGTGGCGCCGCTGGCCGAGGCGCTGTGGATGAAGCCCGGCACGTGCTTCTTGTGTTCCACCTTCACGGGAATCACCATGCGCCCTTCGCGCGTGGTGATGATTTCATCCTGGCTGAAGCCCAGATCCGACACGCTCCGGAGAATCCCCTCGAGCCGCTTGCGGAGGTCGTCATAGCGGTCGCTGATCGCGCGGCGGATGGACTGGAGTTCGCGGGATGCTCCGGCGCGCACCGCCCCTGTTTCGTCGATCGCCTGCTCGATATTGAACTCGAGCACCTTCTCCGCAAGGAGTCCCTCTGCGATCGCCCAGAGAAGCGGGGCGGATTCCCGCCGTTTGTGTATGTATGTTCTGACGGAGCGCCCGGCCTTCAGCGTGCTGCCGATCTGCGCAAGATCCTTTGAAGGGAGAATACTCCCCTCGACCCCCGCTTTTTGCACGGCCTGCCGGACGGGATGAATCCCTTCCAGCGGAAGGTCTCCCTCGGCTTCGAGCAACTGCTTCATTTCCGAGACTTCATCCAGTCGTGCCCGGATGGCGTCACTATCGGTGAGGATCGGAAGGGCGCCGAGCAGGTCCCTGCCCGGCTCGGATACGGCGTAGCGGGAGAGTCGCGTCCGTACACTCTCGAATTCCAGCTTTTCGATTGCGGCCTGGAAATCGTTCATGCGGTCATTTCCGCACCGGCATTTCCCAGCATCTCTTTGACGAGTTCCTGCACCATCTTGCCGTCGGTCTTGCCCTTGAGCTGTTTCATTGCCAGCGGCATCACCTTGCTGAAGTCCTGTGCTCCCTTCGCGCCCGTCTCGGCGATAATCTGCCGGAGCAGGGACACGACCTCATCCCGGGAGAGCTGTTGGGGGAGGTATTCCTGGATGATGGCCAGTTCGCGCGTCTCCTGATCCACCAGATCCTGCCGTCCCCCCTTTGCGAACTGTTCCATGGATTCCTTTCGCTTCTTGGCCGCGCCGGTCAGAACCGCCGTTTCATCTTCGGGACCCGGCGGCCGTCCGCTCGTCCGGAGCTCAATCTCCTTTTCCATCAGGGCCGCGCGCAGCGTGCGGAGGGTTTCGAGGCGTTCCTTCTCGCCGCTCTTCATCGCCTTCTTCAAATCCTCACTGATACGTTCCTTGAGACTCATGGATAGCTCCTTGAATAAAGGGATGAACTTAAATATATCGACCAGTTGTCCGAATGTCAACAACCTTGCAAGTCAACCCCTTTGAACGTATATTAATGCGGAATTCTTTTGTCCCATTTCGTTCCTTGCCGCCAATGCGCCTCCGACCGTCCAGCCTCTCCCGGCCGTTCCTGTTGTTCACGGGACCACTCATGGTGTTCACGCTTCAGAATGTACGGATCCGGGGACGGAGCCGGGTCGTCTGCGCTCATCCACAAGGACGAACTGTCCTTCCGCAACGTACGGCAGCTCACGTTTGGCGGAGAGAACGCGGAAGGGTATTTTTCCTTCGACGAACGGCGACTGATTTTCCAGTCGACACGCCCCCCGTTTTCCTGCGACCAGGAGTTTCTGATGGATCTCGCCACCGGGGGTGTGACGCTGGTGAGCACGGGCAAAGGACGGACCACGTGCGGCTATTTTCTGCCCGGCGATTCCACGATCCTCTTTGCCTCGACTCACATGGCTTCACCGGACTGCCCTCCCCCGCCGGACTTCTCGAAGGGGTATACCTGGGCGCTCTCCCCGGGTTATGACATCTTCACCGCACGTGCCGACGGGAGCAATCCGCACGTCCTGGCGGCGGCTCCCGGATACGATGCCGAGGCAACCGTTTCTCCCCGTGGTGACAGGATCGTCTTCACCTCGGTGCGTTCGGGCGACATTGATCTTTTCACCATGAAACTGGACGGCACTGACATACGGCAGATTACCGACGAAATCGGGTATGACGGAGGCGCGTTCTATTCCTGGGATGGCAAGTCCATCGTCTACCGTGCATGGCATTATCGCGATAGCACCGAAGCGGCAGCATACAGGCAGTTGCTCGGGGAACACCTGGTCCGGCCATCCCGCATGGAGCTTTTCGTGATGAATGCCGACGGTTCCGGGAAAAGGCAAATCACGAACAACGGAGCCGCGAACTTCGCACCGTTCTTTCTTCCCGACAACAAACGGATCATTTTCGCCTCAAACATGGCCGATCCACGTGGAAGGAACTTTGATTTGTATCATGATACATGTTGATGGAACAGGACTTACCCGCGTTACCTTCAACGAAACATTCGATGGTTTTCCCATGTTTACCAGAGACGGCAAGCGGCTCGTTTTCGCATCGAACAGGAATGCCGGGAAAGCAGGGAGAGACGAACCTGTTCATTGCCGACTGGATCGACGCCAGAGCTCAACCCAACAACTGAGGTTCTTCCATGCGTCTCGTGATGTTCTCCCTTGCCCTTCTGCTCCTGGTTTCAGCTCCGCTCTCTCGCCCAGGACGAGCGGAAGCGCCATTACTGCTCCCGAATTGCGGGAGCACGTCAAGTATCTGGCGTCTGATGAGCTTGAGGGACGCGGATCGGGCACAGAAGGCAACGCCAAGGCCGCGATATACATCGCGGTGGACTTGAAGCTCTGGGGCCTGAAACCGGCCGGCGACAATGGTACCTTCTTCCAGACATTCGATTTCACTTCCGCGGTAAAGCCGGGAGAGACAAATGCTCTCATGCTGGAAACCGGGGGAAAGCGGCTTCAGCTGCGACCGGACAAAGATTTCAGACCGTTCGGCTTCAGCTCAAATGATACCGTCGTCCGCCCCCATCGTGTTCGTGGGGTATGGCATTTCCGCTCCCGAGAAATCGTACGATGACTACGAGGGTGTGGATGTGAAAGGGAAAGATCGTTCTCATGTTCAGGTTTGCGCCCGATGGAAGCGCGCCGACCAGCGAGTTCCAGAAGTACACGGGATTGCGCAACAAAGCCCGCGTGGCCCGGGACAAGGGGGCTGTGGGGTTGATGATGGTGACGGGGCCGGCCGACGCCACAGATGACGACCTCCCGAAGCTGGCCATCGATCAGGGAGCGGGATCCTCCGGCATTCCCGCCGTCTCCATCACCCGCGCCTCCATCGAGACGAGCCTGCAGTACTCCGGATGGTCGCTTACCGCACTGCAGGACAAGATCCGTGGCGAGAAAAAGCCCCATCTCATTCCAGATCAAGGATGCAAGTGCTACGCTTCAGACGGACATCGTGCGGGTGACCTCACGAACATCGAACGTGATCGCCTACCTCGAAGGCAATGATCCCGTGCTGAAGAATGAGGTCATCGTTCTGGGTGCCCACATGGATCACCTCGGCAAGGGAGGCCCCGGATCAGGATCGATGGTTCCCGACACCGTCGCGATTCACAACGGCGCGGATGACAACGCCTCCGGCTCCGCCGCCCTTCTCGAACTCGCCCAGGCATTTGTGGCGAGGGCAAACACGCTCAAGCGCTCGTTTGTCTTCATCTTCTTCTCCGGCGAGGAGCTCGGCACTCTGGGATCGGGGAACTACGTCTCGGCCCCGTTCTTCCCTCTCAAGCAGACGGTGACCATGGTGAACCTGGACATGGTCGGCCGGCTGCAGAACAAGACGCTGAACATCGGCGGCAGCGGCACATCCCCTGCATGGAATTCACTCCTGACAAAGCATAATGCCGACACCACATTCAAGCTCGTGTTGAACCCCGACGGATTTGGTCCGAGCGATCATGCCCCCTTCTACGGAAAAGACATTCCCGTCCTCTTTTTCTTCACCGGCGTGCACGACGACTATCACAAGCCGAGTGATGACTGGGACAAGCTGGACTACGAGGGTGAGGAAAAGATCACGCAATACGTCTACCGTATTGTCAGCGACATCGACAGCATGGCCGTGCGTCCGGGATTCACGCGTGTGAGTTCGCCCCTTGCCGGCCGCTCGGGAGGCGGGGACAGCCGGGGCTTCTCGGTGACGCTCGGCATCGTGCCGGATGTGGCGGAAAGCAGCACGGGAATGAAGATCAGCGGCGTCCGCCCCAACGGGGCGGCGGAGAAGGCCGGAATGAAGGCGGGCGACATTATCATGTCGATGGCGGGGAAGAAAGTTCTCAATGTGTACGACTACATGGGCATGCTCGGTGAGTTGAAGGCGGGAGACAGCATCGAAATTGAAATACAGCGGGACGGTAAACCACTCAAGGTCACCGCGGTGATGCAGAAGAGAAACTGAGTCGGGCGGCGGCGGGCCGGCACGCCCGGGTGCGGCCGGGCAGTACTGTCACGCACGCCCTGTTGAGACCAGGCGGTCGTGCACTTCTTTGATCATCTCGCTCACGATGCGGACTCTGGCCTCCTCGCTGCGGGCGGCAAGAAGCTGTGCACGCTCCTGTGTCAGGAATTCGTTCAGCTCCCGCTTTTCCTTTGCGCCCAAAGACGCACAGAAGCTCGTATATGTCTCAAACGCGGCCATGGTGACTTCTCATTCCGTTGGTGAAGGATCTTGTGAAGCCTGCCCTTTGCGCCGGTATTTCCAGCCCGTATCCTGAAGCGTCAACACAGGACCACTCTCCTGGATCTTCGCCCCCGTGATCTCCCCCAGAACGATAATGTGATCTCCTGCCGGATAGGTCTCCCGCACCTTGCAGTTGATTGTGGAATGTGCTCCCGCCGGTCTGGGCGGAGCATTCTCTCCGTTGACAAATGGCAACCCCTCGGTTCCGAGCGGGAAGAGCGGTCCGTTCTTCAGCACATGCTTCGCCATTTCGATGCCTTCCTCCGGGAGAAGGCTCAATGAGAACTGCTTCGCTGCGGTGACCTGGGCCAGGAAGCTCCCTTCCTTCTCCACAGCCACCGCGACCAGCGGTGGCACGAACGAGACCTGCGTCACCCATGTCGCAATGATAGCGGCGATCTGATCCTCGGCAGAGACGGCCATGATGTAGATGCCGTACGGGAAGAGCTCCGTAACTTTGACGGCTTCGTCTTTAGCGGCCATGAGATTGCGCCTTGCCTGCTGGAACGGCAGCCGCCGGCCCGCGGGCTCTCCGGTTGACCGTCCCGCGGGCTCTCCGGTTGACCGCTCCGGGATCTGTCCGTTCACCATCCCGGCGTTCGCCCGCCGGGCCGAGCACTCCGGACAGCCACAGAGGTTTCGCAGGTGCTCCCAGACATACAGCCCTTCCCCATGCCCATCGCCCCAGACGAATTTCAGGGCGTAGTTCCCCACCATTTCCGCCGATTGGAGTACGTACTTTTCAGGATGGGGAGACGGGTCCGGGACGGGGACGTAGTGCTGAAAAAGCACAGACTCCCCCTGGCACCCTGCACAGGGACAGGCATCGCGAAGTTCCCGAATGCCGATTGTGCCCGCATGCGCGTCATCCCATAATAGCGAGAACTTTTGCGAATCAATACGCTTGAACTGTATAAGTCTCAATGTTTTAACCCCACAGACTTGACACGCTTGATTGCTAGAGCACCGGGTCTATCCGCCTAGACGGCAATTCCGGCATTGCTCATGATTTCTTCCGTCCGGCCGTCAGGGTAGCGGAAGACAACAGACTGGACCTGAATGAGCGGTTGTACGCTCGGGACATAGACCCAGTCTATGTGTATGACATTTTCCGGTAAGTGGAAAGAATCCGGACCGGTTATCCCTCCGAAATGTTCGCTTCGTCCGAAAGCGATATGCAGGCCGAGTTTCTCATCAAGCAGCGTGCTCCCGACAGCCGTGACACCCCATTCGCTCAGCACGCCGATTCCAAGTTCGGCAATATTGCCGTATGCGGGTTCGGCGTTCAGGCGTCTGCGCTGCTCTTCCGCCTGGGGAGACCTGGGTGGGGTGAGACTCAGGGTGAGACTCAACTCCCACGGCCCGGTTGGCCACTATCCGGAACACGACGACCTCATCGCCGAATTGCACCGGAAGCCGGCCGGCACTCCTGCTCGGCTCGCCACTCCGCTCCCCTTCATAAGGGACAATGTAGGCTTCGCCCGACGGCAAATTCGCCACCTCCCCGGGCTTTCTGATGACTCCCCCGCTGGCATGGGCAGTCCGGTAGCGCAGGTCCAGCATGCACGAAAACTCCTCTCCCCCCGCCCTGAGAAGAACAACCGCACTCTCCGCGCGGTTCATCCGGGCCTGTATCTGCTCGACGCGGGAATTCACTTTCTCATAGTCAAGCCCGAGAGCGGGGATCATCTGTCGCAGAAAACCGGGCAGCGTGGCACCACGGAACAGGTGCTTGCGGGCCAGCACCTTCAGAGGAGCCGTCGCAGAGAGCTCGGTCATTGCCAGCACGACCGTCGAACCGGCGAGTATGCTCTCCAGCAGAACGGACTGGCTTTCCACCGAGGGCTGCTCCCGGGAAGTCCGCTCCACCAGTATCACCGTTGAAGGCAGGTCGTTGTTGTTGCTCCCCACATTTTCGTAGGCGCAGAAGTTCACCGCCGAAAAGGGCAGGTCGCCGATCCGTCGCTGCAGGTGTGTGAACCACTCCAGGGCAATCCGCCGGCGGTCTTTCCATGCCGGTTTGTCGGCCAGGCGCGGGCCCGGAAGATCCACAAAGATCGTCAGGGCCTTTTCTTCGGGCTGCCGCCCGAAAACGGCTTCCAGCAATGCCACGAGTTGTCCGGCGCCAAGGTTGGGGATGTGCATCTACACCATCCGTCTGGCCACTTCGCGGAGAGCGTCCCTGGTGAGAAATTTCTGGACGAGGGGAAAGAGAATATTGTTTTCTTTGTGTATGTGATTCACAAGGAGCTGAATCACCACCTGAGATCGCTGCTGTAACTGCTTGAGATTCGTGACGGCTATGTCCGCCCCGCGCAACTATTTTCGAGGCACTCAACAACTTCTTCAGCTCCTTGCGTAGTCTCGCGGTGTTCCGCCCGCATCATCGCGGTCGGGCCCTCCACATATTTTTCGAGAACCGGGAACAACGCTTCTTCTTCGCGGGAATTATGCGTGCCGATTTCCTCTTCCAGGAAACGTACCGACCCCGTCGCACGCCGGAAAGCATCTTCGCTCCAGCCGTGCTCCGCGAGCGAGCGTGTCGCCCGGTTCAGCGCCGCCAGCTGCAGGAGGGTCTGGTCGTGCTCCTGCATGAAGCGGGCGATCGGATCGATCTGACGCCCTGGCGTCATGGTTACACGGCTTCGACCAGCGTTGTATACTTCATCCCGTCGTCGTTGACGAACCCCTCAACCTTCACCACCATGGCTTCGCTTCCGGGTCCATATTGTCCTCCAGGGCATCGAACTCCTCCATGGTCTCGGAGGTGAACACTTCCATGAACTGGTCTTTCCTCCCTTTCACCTCGAACACCGCATAGTTTTTCTTCGCCACGTTCAGGAAATGGGCCTTCATGCGGGCGATGTGTTCCAGATATGCCGCCCGTGCTTCCGGCTTGATGCCATAGGAGATCGTGAAGAGTACTCTGGGCATAATACAGGATCCTTTCTCTGATTTTCGCCGCTTCTTGCGGCGTTAGTAGCCGGCGCGCCGGATCTCCGACTCCGACATGCCATAGTAATGTGCAATTTCGTGTATCAACGTCTCCCGGATATTCCGCCTGATCGACAGTCATCTTCCCCGAGCGAAAGAATATTCAAACGGAAGAGCGTGATCGTGTCCGGCACCACCGGGAAAGACACCGTATTCCGGGCCCCGGTGTTTCAGCGGGACGCCGTGGTATTCGCCCAGCAGGATGGTGGTCTTCCCTCTCCGGGAGGGCGGCGGTTCATCCTCCACCACAATACGCACGTTTTCGATCGCTTCGCGCAACGGTTCCGGCAGGGTGTCGAATTCCTCCTGGGCAATCTCTTCAAACCGCGTTCGATCCGCGATCATCTCAGCGGGACGCCGAAAATCAGCAATGCCACGAGCGCCGGAACGGCCAGACAGACGACGATCGAACGCACCCGGTGGATTCCCGCTGCGACCTCCGTACCGATGACAAGCAGCACAAATGACCAGAGGACCGCCGCCGCATCGAAACCGAGCAGCGCGAGGTAGACAAGAGGATTCATCACCATCGGCGGCGGGTTCGCGTCAAAAAAGTACCTGCCAAAAATCGCCATCTCCAGCGGAAAGATGCAGACCAGGGAGGCAATAACGGGCACAAATGCGTAGGCGGTCACCGCGCGCATATTCCGGAAGCTGGCCTTTCCGCCGGCAAGACGTCCGAGCATCATCAGAACCCACGCAAAGAGCAACACCAGGATGATGCCCGGCAACGAGTCCGGCCGCCACACCGATGCCAAGCAACATCAGCAATTCCGGGATCTTCGCACCGAGATTCCGGTACCACATGATCGCGTAGACGAGCGCTATGCCGACAGGCCGCTGAGGGCAAACACGTAGTTCTTTTCCCGTGCCAGCGCGATCCGGCGGAATGTTGCCCGCGGTGACTCCACGAGGCCCCAGATGGTCCGGAACAGGTCGAGATTGTCCACCTTCGCCTGCACAAAAGCTTTGCAGGAGAAGCAAACACTCGCAAACGTATCATTTTCTGTGCCGCAGACCGGGCATTTCATCATTCGCAACCCATCAGGCTATGTCTCATAAGATACGATATTTCGCTGCTTTACACAACCGGAGCGAAATGCGCAGTAAAGTGGCGTAACATCGGGGGTTCTTCGACAATCCGGTAGCCGCGCAGTTCTTCCCGTGGGCAAAAACCTCGAGAACAACCTCGATGACGTAGTCGATATGGCTCTGCGTATAGACACGGCGGGGAATGGCCAGGCGTACGAGTTCCATGCGTGCGGGGATCAGGCGTCCTGCCGCATCGTTCTTGCCGAACATGACGCTGCCGATTTCCACAGACCGGATCCCTCCGACGCGGAACAACTCCACCACCAGCGCCTGTCCGGGATACTGTTCCACGGGAATATGCGGGAGGAACTTCTTTGCATTCAGATAGATTGCGTGTCCCCCGGGCGGCTGGAGGATGGGAACTCCCCCGCGCGTGAGGCGTTCGCCCAGATATTCCACGGAACGGATCCGGTACTGGAGATAGTGTTCGTCCAGAATTTCATCCAGGCCCTGGGCGATGGCTTCCAGATCCCGTCCGGCAAGGCCGCCGTATGTCGGAAATCCCTCGGTCATGATCAGCAGGTTCCGCGCCCGTGCCGCCAGCTCGTCGTTGTTGCAGCGCAAGGAACCCGCCCATATTGACGAGGGCGTCTTTCTTCGCGCTCATCGTGGCGCCGTCGGCGAGGGAGAACATCTCCTGAACGATTTCCAGGATGGAGCGGCCGGCATATCCCGCTTCGCGGAGTTTGATGAAATAGGCGTTTTCCGCGAACCGGCACGCATCAAGGAAGAGCGGAATACCATGACGGCTGGCAGACGGCCTTCGTCGCGCGGAGATTGGCCATCGAGACCGGCTGCCCGCCCCCCGAATTGTTTGTCACGGTGATCATGCACAGGGGGATCCGCTCCGCCCCGACATTGCCGATCAGCGATTCAAGGGCCGCGACATCCATATTCCCCTTGAAGTCGGCGATCGTGTCGGGGTCTTTCCCTTCAGGACAGGGCAGGTCCACCGCCTCCGCGCCCGAGAACTCCACGTTCGCGCGCGTGGTGTCGAAGTGGGAGTTGTTGGGGATCGACCTTGCCCGGGCCGCCCACGCAGGAGAAGAGGATCTTCTCGGCCGCCCGTCCCTGGTGGGTCGGAATCACGTGTTTCAGACCGGTCAGTTCGCGCACCTTCGCCTCGAACCGGTAGAAGGAGCGCGCCCCGGCATAGGATTCGTCGCCCCGCATCATCCCCGCCCATTGGTCGGCGCTCATCGCCGAGGTGCCGCTGTCGGTCAGCAGGTCTATCAGCACATCTTCCGCGCGTATGAGGAAGAGGTTGTAGTTGCCCTGTTTGAGTATCCGCTCCCGCTCCGGCAACGGTGGTGAAACGGATCGGTTCGACGGACTTTATCTTGAAAGGCTCGATGATGGTCTGCATGAGTGTGCCGGCCCTCGTGGGGTGATTGGACGTGTGCGCGATCACGCCGACGGCGTTTTCGCACATGGGGTCTTGACAATACGGACCGGGGCGGGTATTATGAGAGTATGTTCCGCTCCCGTCTGACAGGATCGGGCCTCGGCGCCCTGGTGTATGAAGAACTTCGCACGGAAGTGGCGGGCGACGGCCTCCTGTCGCTGAACCGCCTCGTCGAACGGCTTCGCGATGTTTCCGCACCGGCACACCTGCAGAGCGCGGGCGAAGTGATGATCGCGTGCATGTTCTCCGCCACCCTGGCCGCCGAACAGGCCGGCACGCCGGGATTTCTCGGAGGAATTCCGAAGCGGGCTCGAGACGGAATTCCTCCGGCATCTTCGTGAACAGGGGGCCGGCGAAGCGCAGGTCGAAGAATGGCGGGTGGTGCTGGCCGAGCACTTTACGGAATACTACCGGACCATGGACAGCACATGCCGATGCGGCTCTGCCCGCCATGCTGGGGCGCGAGTTTCTCTGGAACCTCACCGGCGAGGAAATCACCATGCCGGTCTGCGAATACATCTGTACAACCTATATGACGGCCGCCCGTGCGGTCGCCGCCCGGGTCATCGCACGCCATCTTCCCCGTCTTCGCCACTGCCATCTGAGCCGGTCCCGTTCGGACGCTGAGTAGACCCTGAAGGGATCACCGCCGCGAGAGTTCGCTTTCAGAGTCTCCCGGCGAAGCGTCCCTGCCTCGGAGATCTCCAGACACGGCCCTGCTCCGTCAGAGTGTTTCCGCGGCTTCCTTCTCCTCACTCCTCCCGAACACCCGGGCGGTGAGTTTGCGCAGGCCCTGCGACCAATCCTCCAGGAGCGAGTAGAATGTCGGGACAATCACCAGCGTGAGGAATGTCGAGACCGTCAGCCCGAAAATGATGGCCACGCCGAGCGGGCGCCAGAAATCCGCGCTCTCCGCTCCGATCACGAAGTGGAACGCCCTCCAGTCAAAATCCACCCCCGTCGCCAGCGGAATGATGCCGAGCACCGTGGTGCCTGCGGTGAGCAGGACGGGACGCAGCCGTGTGCGTCCGGCCTCAACCAGCGCCTCATCCAGGGTCAATCCCGAATCGCGAAGATGCTTCATGAAATCCAGAAGCACGATGGCATTCTTCACCACGATGCCGGCCAGGGCGATCACCCCCACGCCCGTCATGATCACGCTGAACGGCGTCAGGGTCACCAGCAGGCCGATAAGCACGCCGATGAGCGACAGCAGAACCGAGAGCATGATCACAAACGGCACGCGCACCGAGTTAAACTCCATCACCAGGACGAGGAACACCAGGAGCAGGGTGATCACGAACGCACGCTGGAGGAACGCAGCCGCCTTCTTCTGCTCTTCATCTTCCCCCGTATATTTGATCGTATAGCCGGCGGGAAGCGGCATCTCGGCGAGCTTCGTCTTCACTTCCTGGAGCACTTCGGAAGCGAGGCGGCCCTGCACGTCGCCGCTGATGGTGATCACCCGTTTCTGGTCTTTCCGCTGGATATCGGAAACGGCCGACGTATGGCTGATCCGCGCGACGGAGACGAGCGGGATGGAGAGCAGCTTTCCCCGCTTGTTCATGAACGTGATCTGGAGGTTCTCCAGATCGGCGGCCGACTGGCGCTGGTCTTCCCGGAGGCGGACGCGGATCTTGTACTCATCCTCCCCGACGCGGTACTTCGTGGCCTCGGCTCCGTTGATGGCCGAACGGACCGTGCCCGCGATCTGGGCGGTGGTCGTATACAGCAGGCCCGCCTTCTCCCGGTCGACTTCCACCACCAGCTCGGGTTTCCCGGTATTGTAGTTGTCCTTCAGATCCACGAGGTTCGGGATCGCCTTGATACGCTCCTGGGCCTGTGCGCTCAGGGAAGCAAGCCGCGCGTAGTCCTCTCCGGCGATCTCAATGCTCACGGGAGCGCCGACCGGCGGACCCATCGCCTGCTTGGTCACCTTGATTGTGCCCTCGGACATCGCCGCGGTCACGCCCCGCACTTCATCAAGCGAGATGAAACTGCTCTGCCGGCGTTTGTCCTTTTCAAGGAAGTTGATCGCGATCTTCCCCTTGTTCGACGTTCCCTGCCCGCCAAAGTCGAAGGGATCATCGGAGCTGCCGATATTCGTCACGACGAATTCCATGTCCCGGTGACCGGGAAGAGCCGCAAGGCGTTCCTCGATTTCCTTCCCCACCCGGTCCGTCTGGTCCAGGGCCGTCCCCGGCGGCATTTCGATCCCCACGTTGACCAGACTCGGCTGGGTCTCCGGAAAGAACACCACCCCGGTATTCAGAAGGCCGAAGAGGATGAACACGAAGACAAGAAATCCGAGCGCACCCCCGATCGTCTTCTTCTTGTGCCGCGAGCGTCCACCGGAGCGTATGTTCGTACTTGTCCACCATCCACGGGAAGAAGCTTCTCATCCACCTTGTGGTAGATGATGGTGAAGGGGTTGTATTTCTTGTACCAGTGCGGGTGTTCGAGGTTTTCCCTGGCTTTCCGGATCTCTTTCTGGTAGTTGATCCACTGGCGCCCTGCACCGGGCTGATCACGTACGCAACGAACAGCGACGCACCGAGCGTGAAGATCAGCGTGAGGGGGAGGTATTTCATGAAATCCCCGACCACCCCGGGCCAGAAGAGGAGCGGGATGAACGCCGCGAGCGTCGTGAACGTCGAGGTGGCCACCGGGACTGCCACCTCGGCGACCGCGTCCTTCGCGGCGATATCCGGCGGCTTCTTGTAGATCTGCTGATGACGGTAGATGTTCTCGATCACCACGATGGCATCGTCCACCACGATTCCCAGGACCAGCACCAGCGCGAAGAGAACGACGAAGTTCAGCGTGATGCCCGCAAAGGCCAGGATGATGAACCCGATGAACATCGAGAGCGGAATGGCGGTGGAGATCAGCAGCGAATTCTTGAACCCGAAAAACATGAACAGCACCACCACGACAAGCGCCATGCCGGTCATGATGCTGTTCTCCAGTTCATGCACCTCGGTTGCTGATCATGATGGACTGGTCGTTGGACACGATCAGATCCACCCCCGGAGGAAGAACCGGTCGTGTCTGCGCCACGATCTGTTTTACTTCGCCCGCGATGCGCACCAGGTTTTCCCCCGCGCGTTTGCGGACCGCGAGCGTGACCACTTCCTCGTCGTTGAGGCGGGCGTACGTTTTCCGGTCTTCGAAGGCGAATTGCACGTCGGCGACATCGCGCACATAGATCGGCTGTCCGTTCTGCATCTTCACGACGATGTCTTCGATGGGACGCACCGTTTTGTACTCTCCCGGCACGCGCACCGACGTGGAGCGGCGTTTGTCGTCCAGCGTGCCCCCGGGAATCGAAACATTCTCCCCCCGGATGGCGTCCGGCCACGTCGTCGAACGAGATCCGGTACCCGTTCAGCAGGTTCACATCGCAATTCACCTGCACTTCCGGTTCGAGGCCGCCGGAGATATCCGCCCGGAGCACGCCCGGAACGCCCTCGATCTCATCCTGGAGGTCCTTCGCGATGATCTTCAGCCGGGCAATCCCGATCTTGCCGCTCACGTTCACGAACATGATCGGGAATTCGCTGAAGTTGATCTCCGTGATGATGGGATCCAGGATGTCGTTCGGCAGTTCGGATCGTGTCGAGTTCACCTCGTCCCGCACGCGCCGCAACGCCTCATCGATGTCGATCCCGACGTTGAACTCCACGCGGATCGTGGAAAGTCCCTCCTTCGATGCGGAGGTGATCTGTTTGATGTCCTTGAGGGATTTGAGGTTCCGTTCCAGCGGTTGCGTGACCAGCCCTTCCACATCGGACGGTGACACGCCGATGTAGGGGGTGGAAACGATCACGAGCGGAATGCTGATGTCCGGCGCCGCTTCGCGCGGCAGGGACATGTACGAAGACCATCCGAGCAGGACGATAATGAGTATCAGGATATAGACCGCGACCTTGTTGTCGACGGCCAGATTGGAAATGCGCATACCGTGCTCCCCTGCCCCTTAATTGGCGATGGACAGGGCTTGCCCGTCCACAAGCTGATCCTGTCCGGTGATGATGACCTGTTCGCCGGCCGTGAGTCCGCTCAGGATCTCGACTCTGCCGTCGGCCCGCGCACCCAGTGTCACCGTCCGTTGCACCGCCCGTCCGTTGTCCGCCACATAGACGATCTTTTTCCCCTCATCGACCTGCTGGACGATCTCTTCGGGAACGAGGAGCGCCTTCCGGGGGACCGACTGCACGATGGTGGTTTTTGCGATCATGTCGGGCTTGAGTTTCCCTCCGGGATTGGCGATGACGCATTCCACCATCACGGTCCGGTTGTCGGGCGACACCGTGGATCCCACGAAGGCGATCCGCCCCGAAAACTGTTCACCCGGATAGGCAATCACGAACATCGTGACAGGTGTGCCTTTCGTCAGGCTCCCCAGGTACCGTTCGGGAACGTTTATCTGAATGCGCACACGGTCGATCGCCACCACGCGAGCGAGCGGGACTCCGGGGATGGTCATCTCCCCCGCATCAACGAGGTGGTCGTCCAGAATCCCATCCACCGGGCTCTTGATGAACGTCCGTTCCCAGCGGGCCTTGGCGAGTTCGGCCTGAGCCCGTGCGCCGTCGCGCGAATACTCCGCGGTTTTCACCTGTAGCTCACTGATCCCCTGGTCTTCGAACACCTTCTGTTGTTTCTGGTAGTTCAACTCCGCCAGTTTGAACTGGGATTCGGCGGCGAGGTAGGAGGGACGCAGCACATCGTCTTTCAGGATGCCAAGCACCTCCCCCTTTTTCACCCGCTGTCCCTTTTCCACCACCCACTCTTTAATGACCCCTCCCTCTTCCGCGCTGATCATCACGTCGTCGTACGCCTTCACCACGCCTGCGATCTGCAGGGTTTCAGAAAAGGTTGAGGGCTGAACGGTTTCCACCTTGACATTCAGAAGCCGGTTGTTGGGATCGGGTTCCGCCTGGGGGGTTGCTGTTCTTGCCGCACGACGCAAAGAACAGAGCGGCCGCAGGCAGGGCGATCAGAAGGATCGGATGGAGCTTATTCGACGTCATTGTTTGGACTTCCCCTTTGGTGGTACGAGTTCGTCAGTTGCGGCGCGCAGGTGTTCCGGTATCCGGCCGAGCAGCTGATCCAGGTCGGCGGTGGCCGCCAGATACTGGTAGAGGGCCTGGAGACGGTTCACCGTCGCCACGGTAAGCGCCAGCTGCGCATCGTTCACTTCCAGCAGAGTGCCCGCGCCGCTCTTGTAGCGTGTGGTCGCGATGCGGTATCCCTTGTCAGCCTGCTCCACCGTCCGGGATTGCGCCTCGATGCGCTGCCGGGTGTTGCGCAGCTCCAGGGTGACCGATTCCGCGGTTGTCTGGAGACCCGACTGCATCCCGGCGATATTCTCCTGTGTCTTGCGCAGATCCAGCTGCGCCGCTTCCACGCGCGCGTTTGTCTGGAATCCGGAAAAGATATTCATGGAGAGGGAGAGTCCGACCGTCGAGGCGTTGATGAAATCGGGCCACGACACCGCCAGCCTGTTCTTTTGCGCGGTGTACTGGTAGGTGCCGAAGGCGGAAAGCGTGGGCAGGTAGCCCGAGCGCTCGACGGAGATGACCGCGTCATTGAGATCCGCCTGGTCGTGCATCGCGGCCAGTGACGGGTTTGTTTCCAGGACCGCCGACGTCGCTTCCTGCAGAATGGTCTCCTCCACGGGCGAGAAGGTGAGGGCGCCTTCCACGTTGACCCTGGAGTCGAAGGGTATGCTGAGCAGGATTTTCAGGTTATTGAGCGTGGTCTGGAGGTTGTTCTCATATTGCATGACCTCGGGGCGGAGATTGTCGACCCGTACCGAAGAACGCAGGAGGTCATATTCCGACACCAGTCCCTGGTCGGAGAGCAACTTGACGTTGGCATGGTTCTCCTCGGCGTTGCGGAGGTTCTGGCGCATCATCTCCAGCACATCCCGGGCGAGCACGACACCGTAGAACGCTTTGCGGGCACGGGTGACGGTTTCGATTTCCTTTGCGCGGTACAACTCCCTCGCGGCACGGGCGTAGATGTGCGCCGCACCCAGGCCGACGAAGACCGCGGAGTTGAACAGGACCTGTTCCCCGCTGAGCGTCATATCGAACGCGTGTGTGGAACCGATCTCGATGGGAATGACCTCGCCGCTTCCGGGATTCATGAAGTCCGGCAGGTAGAAGACCGGCTTCTTCAGCGCACGGGTGTAGCGCGCCTTCAGGTCGATCTTCGGCAGGGCCGTTCCCCAGGCTTCTTTCACGCGCGCATCGGCGCGCTGGACCTCGAGGGCCGCGGCCATCAGTTCATGATTTGACTTCATCGCGGTCCGGACCGCTTCCTCGACAGTCAGCCGTTGTGTGCTGTCAGGAGTTGTTCCACGGGCTGGGCGGTCGGTCGTTGTGTGCTGTCAGGAGAGATTCCGCCGGCCGGGGTGGTCAGACGTTGCGTGCTGTCAGGAGATACTCCACCTGCTGCGGTGGTCGGCCGTTGTGTGCTCTCGGGGGAGTGTTCCACCGGCTGCGGTGGTCAGCGCGCGAAGGAAGAGCAGGAAGCATGAAGAAACGAAGCATGGTCATGGATATGTGGTTTCTGTTATGAGAATTCGTCGTCACGGGATCATAACTCAGGGCCGGCAACGCCGGCACGGGCCGGATACGGGGCAGGAGCGATCGCAGGAAGTGGCGTGTGTGGGTGGCGCGGGTCACTCTTTATCGTAACGGATAATGGAGAAGACGTCACGGGAGCCGAGTTTCTGGCGTCCCTTCAGGAAATCCAGTTCGATGAGAAAACTCACACCGAGGATCACGCCGCCGAGGCGCTCGACAAGCCGGCATGCGGCCTGCATGGTGCCCCCGGTCGCCAGAAGATCGTCATGGACGAGCACGCGTTCCCCTGCACGGATGGCATCGGTGTGGATCTCGAGAGTGTCCGTGCCGTATTCCAGCGAATAGGTCTCGCTGATGGTTTCGGCCGGAAGTTTGCCCGGTTTCCGGATGGGCACGAACCCCGCGTTGAGGCGGTAGGCCATCACCGCACCCAGGATGTACCCGCGCGACTCGATGCTCACCACCTTGTCCACGCGTTCATTCTTGTAGCGCTCGTAGAGCACATCGGATGCACGCTGGAAGGCGCTCCGGTCTTTGAGGAGCGTGGTGATGTCGCGGAACACGATTCCCTGTTTCGGGAAGTTCGGGACGCTGCGGATCGTGCGGACGAGTTCTTCGTGCATGGTTCACCACTCCGGTTGTTGCTTGTTCAGAAACGCCTGAACCCCTTTGCGGCAGTCCGCCGTCATCCGGGCGGCGGCGTTCATGTTCGCGGCAAAGTCCAGCCCTTCCGCGGCGTTCATCCCGTCCAGCTTTGCCAGCATCTCTTTGGCCATCGCCATGGCGGTGGCGCTGTTGTGTTCGATGAGTTCCTTCAGCAGCGCTTCGCCACGCTCGACGAGTTCATGTTCCGGGACGACGGTACTGACCAGACCCGCTGATCTGCGCCTCGTCCGCATTCAGCACATGGCCGCGCAGCACCAGCTCGCGTGCGCGTCCCTCGCCCACACGCTTCATCAGGAAGAGCAGAACGATGGCAGGAAGAAAACCGATGTGCACTTCGGTGTAGCCGAAGCGTGCGCGTTCGCGCGAGGCAAGCACAAAGTCGCAGACGCTCGCCAGCCCGCATCCGCCGGCCAGCGCGGGCCCGTTGACCAGTGCCACCACGGGTTTGCGCAATTCATAGATGCTCTTGTAGAGTGTCGCGAGGCGTGTGGAATCCGCGCGGTTCTGCTCGTGATCGGAAGAGGAAACCTTCTGGAGATAGGCAAGGTCGGCGCCGGAGCAAAACGCGGGGCCGTTGGCGGCGAGAAGAACGACTTTCACGCCGGGATCCCGCGATGCATGAGCCATGGCGGTCGTCAGTTCGGCAACCATGGTGTCATCGAGCGCGTTGCGTTTGTCGGGACGGTTGAGCGTGATTCTCGCGATCCGCTCGCCGGCAGTGTAGAGAATGCGGCGGAAATCCATATATGTAAAATAGCGAGAATTGAGCGGAAAAACAAGTTGCGGGAACATCATGCGGACCGCACGGCACAGGAAGCCGCCTGCCGCTCCCCCTCGCGTCGGCGACGCGAGGGGGCGGCAACGTCATCAGACGTCGAAGTACAGTCCGAACTCGTACGGATGCGGACGCAGCGCCATCGGTTTCACTTCCTTCTCCATTTTGTAGGAGATCCACGCATCGATGACATCCTCGGTAAAGACATCGCCGCGCAGCAGGAAGTCGTGATCCCTCTCGAGCGCATGGAGTGCGTCTTCGAGCGATCCCGGGGTGGAGGGCACGTTTTTCAGCTCCTCCGGCTCCATGTCATAGATGTCCTTGTCCAGCGGCTCGCCCGGATCGATCTTGTTCATGACGCCGTCCAGTCCGGCCAGCAGGAGCGCGGAAAATGCAAGGTACGGATTGCACGCGGGATCCGGGCAGCGGAATTCTATCCGTTTTGCCTTCGGGTTCTGTGAATACATCGGGATGCGGACCGACGCACTCCGGTTGCGCTGCGAATACGCGAGGTTCACGGGCGCTTCAAATCCGGGCACCAGCCGTTTGTAGGAGTTGGTGGTCGGATTGGTGATCGCGCAGAGTGCCGGGGCATGCTTGAGGAGTCCGCCGATGTAGTACAGCGCCATGTCGCTGAGATTGGCGTACCCGTTGCCGAAGAAGAGCGGCTTGCCGTTCTTCCAGAGGCTCTGGTGCACGTGCATGCCCGATCCGTTGTCGCCGAAGAGCGGCTTCGGCATGAACGTGACCGTGCGTCCCCGCATGCGGGCCGTGTTCTTGATGATATACTTGAAGAGCAGCAGGTCGTCCGCGCTTTTGAGCATCGGGGCGAACCGCAGATCGATTTCCGACTGTCCGGCCGTGGCCACTTCATGGTGCTGCGCCTCCACATGCAGACCCACGGCCATCAGGTTCTTGGTCATTTCATTCCGGAGATCCTGGAAATGATCCGTCGGCGGCACGGGGAAGTATCCTTCCTTGTACCGGGGCTTGTAGCCGAGGTTCGGCATCTCTTCCCTGCCGGAATTCCAGCGCCCTTCGATGGAATCCAGATAGAAATAGCTGCAGTGCTCGTTCGTATCGAATCGCACGTCGTCGAAGATGAAGAACTCCGCCTCGGCGCCGAAGTAGGCGGTATCGGCCAGGCCGGTCGACTGCAGGTACGCATCGGCCTTCTGCGCGATGCTGCGCGGGCAGCGCTCGTATTTCTCCTTGGTGATAGGATCGTAGACGTCGCAGATCAGGCTGACCGTCTTTTCCTGGATGAACTGATCGATGAACGCCGTTGCCGCGTCGGGGATGATCAGCATGTCGCTTTCGTTGATCGCCTTCCACCCGCGGATGCTGGAGCCGTCAAATCCAAACCCTTCCTCGAAGGAGCTTTCTTCCAGTTGCTGGACGGGCACCGAGAAGTGCTGCCACTGTCCGGGAAAATCCATGAACTTGAAGTCGATCATCGTCGCGCCTTCGTCCTTGATCATCTTGAAGACGCGCGAGACGGCATTGGGTACCGATGATTTCGCCATGCGGGTTAACCTCGTGTGGTGGTGGGTGATGGGTGGACAATCTTGACGCGTGTCGATTCCTTCGCCGAGGAAAGGACCATGCTGGTATGTGTGCGAACGACGCCCGGTCCATGCCTGGATACGCGCGAGCAGTTTTTCGAGCGATGCCGTGTTTGCGGTGCGCACCTTCAGCAGGTGTGTTCCGTCTCCCGTGATCGCGTGACATTCCATGATCTCGTCGTGGGCAATCGCATGGTCCAGAAACGACGTGTAGTGCCGGGAGGAATCGACCGTGACCATGATAAACGCGGTAATGTCGTTCCCCAGCCGCCGGTAATCCACCGTCGCATGGTATCCGGTGATGATCTTGTGTTCCTCGAGCTTGCGCAGGCGTTCGCTCACGGAAGGGAGAGAGAGTCCGACCGCTTCGGCGAGATCGTTCCGTTTCGTCCGGCCCGCTTTCTGCAGGATATCCAGGATTTTCAGATCGATTTCATCCAGCATAACCTCATCCCCTTCTGAACCTAAATAAGTAAGGATGTTCGCGATTCGTGGCTTTAAATATAAGGTTATTTCGGGAGTTTGTCAACAGCGCGAACGCCGGAGATTGGATTTTTCCGTGGGATTCTCTGGCGGCTCGCGACACGGTGATGCGGACTCGTTTTTCACGTGCGACCAGGAATCAGCGTGTGACGCGGTGTTTCGAAGGCTGATGTCAGCAGGCGCAGGGATGAAGCACGGAAGAGCCCGGGCGAGAGCTGACTGCCGCCTCAGTCGCCGGCAAGTCGGAGAGAGGTGATGGCATCGCGGATCGAAGGAGCACGGAAAATATAACTTCCGGCGACGAGGACCGTCGCTCCCGCTTCAAGGACGAGCCGCGCGGTGCGGGAGTCAATTCCCCCGTCCACCTCGATCACCGCCGGGGCATGCAATTCTTTGAGGCGGGCCGCAACAGCCCGGATGCGCGCTACCGTATCGGGGATGAACGACTGCCCGCCAAACCCGGCGTTGACGGACATGAGCAGGATCAGATCGACATCACCCAGCACTTCTTCGATTGCCGAAAGAGGAGTCGCCGGGTTGATGCTCACACCCGCTTTTGCCCCCAGTTCACGGATGCGGCGCAAGGTCTCCGGCAAATCCCTGCAGGCTTCGGCGTGCACCGTGATCACGTCGGCACCCGCCTTGCGGTATGTTTCAACCCATCGCTCCGGTTCTTCTATCATGAGGTGCGTATCAAACGGCAGGCGGGATGTCTTGCGCAGGGCCGCAATCACCGGAGGGCCGAACGTCAGATTGGGAACGAAATGACCGTCCATGACGTCCAGGTGCAGCCAGTCGGCCCCGCCCTGCTCCACAAGCATGATCTGCTGTTGCAGGTTTGCGAAATCCGAAGCGAGCAAAGAGGGAGCGATGGTGATCATGGTCGGGATCGGCTCTACGGGGGCTGGGATTTCGATCTCTTCAGCAGGACGGCCGTCCTTGATGACGAAGAGGTCTACCGGCTGTCCCGGTCCGAGCGGCTCCCCGGGCCGCGGGTACTGATCCACGACGGTATTGGGGACAAGATCAAAGGAAGGTTGATAGGTGATGATCCCCCGCTTCAGCCCGGCATCCTGAAGGATCTTTTCCGCTTCCGGTACGGTTTTCCCGATCAGGAGCGGCACCTGCGCCGCACTGGGAATGTGCCCCCGGCTCACGACGATGTTCACAGCACTCCCCTTCGCCGCACGCGAATCGGGCGGAGGGCGTTGTTCGATGATGGTGTTCTCGGGATACGTGTCGGACGTGTCATACGCCACTCCGCCCACTCTCAGGCCGACCCGGTCCAGGGCAAACCGGGCATCACGCAACGAGCGGCCGCGCAGTGCCGGGATGATGACCTGCACCTCCCCCCCGCTGAGCGTCAGATAAATGTGCCGGTCTTCCTTGACGATCGCACCCGCAGCGGGATTCTGCTGGATCACCGTCCCGGGAGGATACTCCGCATCCGGGCGTGTGTCCGCTTCCACGACGCGCAATTTGGCCGATTCGAGTGTTGTGCGGGCTTCAGGGAGCGGCTTCCCTATTACAGAGGGAACGGAAAGGCGGCTTCCGTGGTTCACATAAAGAGGAAGAACGAGGTAGTTCAAAAGGAGAAAAAGGGCCAGTAAACCGCCCACGACAACCACGAACGGCTTGTGGAGAAGGTCCCGAAGAGTGTAGGATAGCGCGGATCTGGTTCGAGAGGCAGCCATGGCGTCAATATAATGAAAGAGGCCATTACTCACAAGCCGGACATTCAGGAAGCCTCTCCCCGGGGAGAGGCATACACCGCCGATTTCACGGCGGTATCCGCCATGCACCCCCTCCACGGCGCCATTTTGCGGGCGCTGCTGTACTACGACATCTGGCATTTCCCCCTCACCTTCAATGAATTGTATGCCTTCTTGCCGGCGAAGGTGGATTCTCCGGCCGGATTCAGGCGATTTCTGGAGGAGTACGGCCCCGGTCCCCTGGTCGGGGAACAGAAGGGCTACTACTACATTCGCGCAACCGGCGAGACGGTCATTCCCCTGCGGAAACGCCGGGAGAACCACGCGCGTTTCATGTGGCGCATGGCGAAAGTCTCCACGCACGTTCTCAAGCGCTGCCCGTTTGTCCGCGGAGTGTTCGTCTCGGGCGAACTTTCGAAAAACGCCACACAACGGAAGAGCGACGTGGACTTTGTCATCGTTTCCGCTCCCGGACGCCTCTGGATTGCGCGAACGCTCATGATTGTGTTCAAGAAGATCTTCCTCCTGAACAGCAAGAAGTTCTTCTGCGTCAATTATCATGTCACGGGGAATCATCTCACGCTGGATGAACGGGATGTGTACGTGGCCACGGAAGTGGCGCACCTGAAGCCGCTCTACAATTCCTCCCTGTTCGGCGAATACCTGCGTGCAAACGGCTGGATAACCTCATTCTTTCCCAATTTCGATCCCCGGTTTCTTCCCCGGATCCCGTGCAATGACAGAAGGAGCCGTCTTCAACGGCTGCTGGAAGGAGCCCTTTCGCTCCTCCCCCTGGATCGTATCGACATCCGGCTTCAGGAATGGATGAGAAAGGTCTGGGTGCGCCGGTATCCGGAGATGGATCCGTGCGTGCGCGAGGAGATTTTCAGGTCGACCCGCGACGAATCCCGGGCATACGTCGGCAACTTTCAGAAGCGCATCCTGGATCTGTACGCGCAAAAACTCTCCCGCTCGGGTCTCCCCCTGGAAAGCGACCATGATTGATGTGCTCTTCACCCACTCCTACTTCCTGCGGTTTGATCCGAAGGAATGGGAGGCAATGATGCCGTATCCGCCCCTCGGGACGTTGTACGCGGCCGCAGTCGCCCGCAAGCGCGGGTTCACCGTCGGTCTCTTCGACAGCATGCTTGCCGGCTCCGAGGAGGATCTTCGCCCGGCGCTGGCGCTCCATCAGCCGCGCGTGCTGGTGATCTACGATGACGACTTCAACTATCTGACGAAGATGTGCCTCACCAGGATGCGTGAGGCGGCACAACGGATGGCCGCCATGGCCGGTGAAAGCGGCTGCACGGTGATTGTTCACGGATCGGACGCGGTCGATCATGTCGAGAAGTATGCCGCCTCCGGCGTTTCGTACGTCGTGTGCGGAGAGGGAGAACAAACCCTTGACGAATTGCTGTGCTGCGCTCCTGCGAAACGCCGGCACCCCTTCCGCCATCCCCGGCCTGGCGTATATGAAGGATGGCGCCGTGCACCGTACTCCGGCACGCCCGGTACTGAAGGATCTCGACACGCTTCCCTTTCCCGCGCGGGACCTTCTGGATATTCAGAAGTACCGCACAGCGTGGACATCCAGGCACGGCTATTTTTCCATGAACATGGTCACCACGAGAGGGTGCCCGTTTCACTGCAACTGGTGTGCGAAACCGCTCTACGGACAGGTGTACAACTCCCGTTCGCCGCAGCAGGTCGCCGAAGAGCTCAGACAGATAAAGGCCGCCTACGCGCCCGATCACATCTGGTTCTGCGACGATATTTTCGGATTGAAGCCCGGGTGGGTGGGTGAATTTGCCGGCCTGGTCACGCGTGAACAACCGGTCGTGCCGTTCAAGTGCCTGGCCAGAGTAGATCTGCTCCTCAAGGGGAGCACCATTGCCGATCTCGGGCGCGCGGGCTGTCAGATGGTGTGGGTGGGTGCGGAGTCGGGATCACAGAAGATCCTTGACGCGATGGATAAGGGAACAACGGTGGATCAGATCGTCGAAGCCACCCGACGGCTGAAGGAGGCGGGCATTTCCGTCGGGTTCTTTCTCCAGTACGGCTACCCCGGTGAAACCCGGCAGGACATCGATGCCACATTGCGGATGGTAGAGACGTGCGAACCGGACGACATCGGGATATCCGTCTCGTATCCCCTTCCGGGCACGACGATTCTACGAGCGGGTGAAGGCGGATATGAGCGCGAAGCAGAACTGGGTTGACAGCGGGGATCTTGACATGATGTTTCGGGGCACGTACCCCCCCGACTACTACCGGGTGCTCCACCGCTATACGCACAAGCGATTCCGGCTCCGGCAGGGACTGCGCATGTGGCAGAGTCTGTTACGTGCTCCGGGCGTGCTCCCGCACCGCGGTTTGCGCCGGTTGGGTGGCACGTTGTATCACGCGCTGACGTTGCCGGCCATCAAGAAGAAAGCTGCGGGCATTTGAAAGCCGCAGCGCCTGAGAATCCGCACCCGCCGTAAGCCCCCCCTTGAAAACCCGGAAGCGTGAAACCGGAGATCCCCTCTGCACGTATGCCGGGGAATCAGCAGGAGGTATTGGGTGTTAGTATATAGCGATCAGACCTGTAGTGATCGGATTTGATGTTGATTGGCGAGAGCTGATCGGCCTCTGTATGCGGAGCACGAGGGCTGATTGGAGGCGACTGCGATGCTCTTCTGGAGGCTGCAGTGGCCCGGCTGCAGTGAGGATTGATCAGGTCACGCGCAGTCGATCAGGACCCGCGAGGGCTGATCCGCCTGCTTCATGAGGAGGCGTCGGATCTTCAATATGCGCGATGCACTGTTCAACGTATGCGTTTTAGTTGAATGAAACCAAGGAGTTAGGCGCCGTATTTTCAATCAGCTTATAGGACTTTCACTGGATGTTTGCACGAATGGTACTTGCCGCACTCTTACTCCTGCCGCAGGCATATCTGTTCCTCCGATTCCGGCGCTGGATTGCCACGCGTGATGAGAAGGTGCAAAGGGTGCGCGTCCCTGTCTATCTCCTTTTCGCCCTTTCGAACCTTTTGATGATCGGGGTGATCGCCACACAGCCCCGCCCGACAAATTTGTCTGAATGGGCAATCTACACAATCGTCTACCCCTTTTTGCTCTGGCATTCGGCCACATTCATTATCGCAATCGTGCTCCTCACCGGGGCGATTCTGAAGCTCCCTTTCAAGCTGATCTGGAGAGGGTTGCTGAGGATCCGCGCGGTGCGCCCGAGGATACAATCCATACGGGAGCATCCCAGGACTCAGGCATTTGATGCTTCCCGGAGGGTCTTTCTCCGGCGGAGCGTGTACGGGCTGACGGCGGCCTCATTTGGCGGCACTGCATACGGCATGCTCATAGGCAGGAATGCGTGCGAGATGAACGAGCGTGAAGTCTCTATTTCAGGCCTCCCACCTGAGTTTTCCGGCTTCACGATCGGACTCGTAACCGACGTCCACTCCAGCCTCTACATGCAAAAACGGGACATGGATGAATATGTGCTCCGCATCAACGATCTTGGCGCGGATATTGTTATAGTTGCAGGGGATCTTGTGAATGGGAACGTGGACGAGGTGAACCCTTTCGCCGAGGCGTTCTCCCGATTGAAGGCGCCCGTGGGGGTCTTTGGAGTTCTGGGAAACCATGACTACTACACCAGGCAGCCGGACAGGATCGCCCGTGTCGCCACGGAAGCCGGAGTGAGGATTCTCCGGAACGAGAATCTGGTGCTGAACAGGGGCGGGAGCGGCATCATGATCGCCGGCATGGATGACGCCGGAAGCAGCCAGGTTGCGGCCAAAAAAATGGATGAGGCCCTCAAGGGCGATCGGGGCCCGTTGCCGACGGTTCTGATCAGTCACAGGCCGTATTTCCTCGAGGAAGCGGCAGAACGCAACGTAGGGCTTGTGCTGAGCGGCCACACTCATGGTGGTCAGGTGGTATTCGGAAGAATGGGCGGCAGCACAATGACGCCGGCCGCGCTCTATTCGCCATATGTGTGGGGGCTGTATCGAAAGAAACAAACGCAGATGTATGTGTCCCGGGGGATCGGAACGGTGGGTGTGCCAATCCGCATCAATTGTCCGCCTGAGCTGACCCGCATCGTGCTCCGCCCCGCGTGACGGAAATCTCCCTTTCTTGAAGGTTCCCGTACCACACCCTGACACGGGATGGTTGCCCGGGGGATAGTTCGCTGGCTCCCGTGGGGGTGGTCAAAGTCGCGCGCATGAGACTGTTGCTGCGAGGAGAATCGTCCGGGATGAAGCTGGGCGCGTTGTTATACAGGACGATCTAAATCTTTAGAATCCCTTCAACTTATGGAAGTGGCCGGAAGTTGTTTCTAGGATAATAGGATCAGATGAGATGTTGTTCCGCACACTCATAGCGCTTGCTTTGCTCCTCCCGCAGGTCTATCTCTTCGTCCGTGTCAGGCGTTGGATAAACACCCCGGAGTTGAAGATCCGGAATCTCCGGATCCCGCTCTACACCCTCTTCGCCCTTTTCAACGTGCTGCTCATATGGCTTATCGCCACACAGCCGCGTCAGACGAATCTTCCCGAATGGGCGCTCTATGCCCTGCTGTACCCGTTCCTCGTCTGGCATCTGGCTGCATTCATATTCACGCTTGTCCTGATCGGGAGGAAAATCCTCGGACTCCCTGATTCCCCCCTCTGGATCCGCGCTTCCGCGAAAAGAGGATCAGTGCAGGAGAGCCTCCCAGAGGCGGAGCACGCTCAGGCGGAGCCGTTGAACCCCTCACGCAGGGTATTCCTCCGCCGCGGCGTGTATGGACTTGCCGCTGTTTCATTGGGAGGAACAGCCTACACCATGATTGCAGGCAATGACGGGTGCGAGGTGAATGAACGTGAAGTCCGCATTAAGGGACTTCCCGGGGCCCTTTCCGGATTGGCAATCGGACTCGTGACCGATATCCACTCGAGCAACTACATGTTGAAGCCTGAGATGGATGAATATGTGCGCCGCATGAATGATATGGGAGTCGATCTTTTTGTGCTGGGAGGAGATCTTGTCGATACGCGATTCGACGAGATACACCCCTTTGCCGAGGCGTTCTCGCGCCTGGACGGCTCCCCTGGGCGTCTACGGCGTGCTGGGGAACCGCGATCACTTCACCCGGCAGCCTGACCGGATAGCGCGTATCGCAAAGGAAGCAGGCATACAGATTCTGCGGAACGAGAGCATGGTCATCAGAAAGAACGGGAGCAGCTTCAGGCTCGCAGGCGTGGATGATGCCGACTCTCATCCCGCCGCCGGCGATAATATGGATGCCGCCCTGAAGCCGGGCAAACGCCGGCAGCCGACCGTCCTTCTCTGCCACAGACCGGCCTATCTGGCGGAGGCTTCGACCCGCGATATCGATCTCATGCTCAGCGGTCACACTCATGGCGGTCAGATCGTCTTCGGAAGGATCGGTCGGAAGACCATCACCCCCAGGCATATTCGTGCCCCCTACGTCTGGGGACTCTACCGGAAAGAACAGACGCAAATGTATGTGTCCCGCGGCATCGGGACCGCGGGGCTCCCCATCCGCATCAACTGTCCGCCTGAGCTGACCCGCATCGTACTGCGCCCTGCCTGAGTTGATTCGTGCTTCAGTTGCACCTCTCGGCACCCCCGGCTCCGCCTTCCCCAGGGGTGGCCCTGTCGCTCCCCGCCGGCTGTTCCAGGATTGTGCCGTTCCGATTGCTGTTCCGATTGTGCCGTTCCGATTGCCTCCGACGAATTGCATTGCATGTTGATTTTGCATACATTACGAAAATTTCTTCCGGGGCCGAATGGACTACCGATCGCTCGTCTCGCACGCGAAAGCAGCGAAACGATTCTCTCACTCTCCATATTCAAAGTTCCGGGTCGGCGCGGCGTTGCTGGCCGAAGATGGAACCATCTTCACCGGCTGCAACATCGAAAACAGTTCATACGGTCTGACCGTCTGCGCGGAACGAACCGCGATCTTCAAGGCCGTCTCAGAGGGAACCCGGCATTTCACGGCCATCGCCATCTCTACCGATGAAGATGCATTCACTCCCCCGTGCGGCGCCTGCAGACAGGTCATGATGGATCTCGCAGGCGACATTGACGTGATCCTGACACGGAAGAACGGCCACATGAAGCAGTTGAGGCTCGCCGAGCTTCTTCCTCACCCCTTCGGCGGGAAGAATCTGAAGAACGTCAAGCACAAGGCACGATGACCATCCCCACACAGCACGATTCGCCCACTAAAGTCGGCTGGATCGAAGTTATTGCAGGATGCATGTTTTCCGGGAAGACCGAAGAATTGATCCGCCGCCTCCGCCGTGCTCAAATCGGCAGGCTGGAAGTGGCGATTTTCAAACCCCGGATAGACACGCGTTACAGCAACGATCACATCGTTTCCCACAGCGAACTCAAGATCCCCTCGCAGGTTGTGGAGCGGGCCTCCGAGATCCTGTCTCTCGCAAAGGATGCCCAGGTCGTGGGTATTGACGAAGCCCAGTTCTTCGACATGTCCCTGCTGGATGTTGTGGAACAGCTGGCGAACGACGGCAAGCGGGTGATCATTGCCGGACTTGACCAGGATTATCTCGGAAAGCCTTTCGAGCCTATCCCGCAGCTTCTCGCCATTGCCGAGTACATCACCAAAACCCTTGCCATCTGCGTCGTGTGCGGCAATCCTGCAGACCGGACGCAACGCATCACCGGCGGCAGCGAAAGGGTTCAGGTGGGCGCAATGGATTCCTATGAAGCCCGGTGCCGAAAATGCTTCCGTCCTCCATTATCCTGACACGCGGATAAGCGGAAGGTTTCCGCCAAGGCGGCCACGGCACTCTTCGCGGCCAGGCCGGCCGGACCGCCGGGGCTGCCACGGCCGTCAGCTGAATGAACCGACCTACTCAACCAGTAACGGGCTCTGCATGTCATTCCTCTCGGTACTCCACGGCCTCCTGGGCATAGGTGTCCTCCTGGGCATAGCGTTTCTGTTTTCGAACAACCGGCGCGCGATCAACTGGCGACTTGTGGCTTCGGGGTTCGGACTCCAGTTCGTGTTTGCCATTCTTGTTTTGAAGGGCGGCGACCTTGCCCCGTCCTTTGCGCCGTTCGGGTGGCCCCGTCTGGCCTTTGAGTGGATCAGCTATGGTTTTGTCCGTATACTGGGATTCACGACCGAGGGCGCGAAGTTTGTTTTCGGCAACCTGGCAATCGGCCCGGGCAACGAAGGTAACCTCGGTTTCTTCTTCGCGTTCCAGGTACTCCCCACGATCATCTTCTTCGCCTCGCTGATGTCCGTGATGTACTATCTCGGCATCATGCAGCGCATTGTGCAGGCAATGGCCTGGGTGATGGCGCGCGTGATGGGCACAAGCGGAGCGGAGTCTCTTTCCAACACGGCCAACATTTTTGTCGGGCAGACGGAGGCGCCCCTGATGATCCGTCCGTTCCTGAAAGGCATGACGCAGTCAGAACTGCTGACAATCATGATCGGCGGCATGTGTACAATCGCAGGCGGCGTCATGGCTGCGTACGTCCAGATGCTGGGCTATTCCTACGCACAGCGCCACGGCCTGCCCATCGAGGCGGGACAGGCCAAATTCGCCGCGCAGCTCCTCGGGGCCAGCCTGATGGCCGCGCCTGCCGGACTGGCTATCGCCAAGATCCTCTATCCGGAAACCAGCGAACCCGAGACGAAAGGCACGGTAAAGATCAAGATTGAACGGAACGCCTCCAACGTCATAGAAGCGGCAGCAACGGGAGCATCCGATGGCCTGCAGCTGGCTTTGAATGTCGGAGGCATGCTCCTGGCTTTTATCGCAATAATCGCCCTGGTAAATTTCGTGTTGAACGGGGCGGGCGACCTGACCGGACTCAACAGCTGGCTCCAGGCCACGTACGGACAACCCCTCTCGCTCCAGCTCTTTCTCGGTTTCTGCCTGCAGTTTCTTGCGTTCGCCATCGGAGTTCCCTGGGCGGATGCACTTCAGGTGGGATCGTTGATAGGCACAAAAATCGTACTCAATGAATTTGTAGGGTATCTGGATTTATCTGCAATGATAGCAGCAGGTAAGCTGACGACAGATAAAGCGATGTATATGGCTACTTTTGCACTCTGTGGTTTTGCCAACTTCTCGTCCATTGCCATTCAGATAGGCGGGATAGCTCCTCTGGCCCCCGAGAGGCGTAAAGATCTTGCCGCTCTTGGACTGAAGGCCGTTCTTGGCGGTACGCTGGCGAACCTCTCCACGGCAACGATCGCGGGTATCTTCTTCGGTTGACAGAGAATGCCCAATCCTGGAAAACATCGACCAGAAGCGTAACCGAGGCGGCAGGGTTCATTCGGGATCATGCTCCCGATGCTCCGTCAGTCGCCCTGGTGCTCGGATCGGGACTGGGCGGGTTCACGGACGCACTCCAGCAGGACGCAGTTATACCCGTCGGCGATATCCCCCACTATCCCCGTTCGACTGTCCAGGGTCACAAGGGCGAAATCGTCTTTGCCCGCCTCGACGGTATACGGCTGATGGCCTTCCGCGGGCGTGTGCATTTCTATGAATCAGGCAGCCTGGATACGGTCCTCTTCCCTATCCGGGTCGCCGCGGCTCTCGGGGCAAAGACGCTTGATCGCCACAAATGCCGCGGGGGGGATCAATCGCACATTCGTTCCCGGCGACCTGATGCTCATAACGGATCAGATCAATTTTACGGGAGAGGCCCTCCGATCGACCGTTCAGCCACGGCTGGTTTCCTCCGGGTACTATGACCTGCAATACCTCACGCTGGCCGCCGAAACGGCCGCCGGCCTGGGTATCCCCGTAGTCCGGGGCGTTTACGCGGGCTTGAAGGGTCCTTCCTACGAAACCGCCGCGGAAATTGAAATGATCTACCGTCTGGGAGGGGATGCGGTGGGAATGTCAACAGTCATGGAAACCGCGCTGGCCGCCCAGCTGGGCATGAAGGTGCTGGGGATTTCCTGCATTACGAACAAGGCAACGGGCACAAGCTCCGCAAAGCTCAGCCACGCTGAAGTGACGCTCGTGGCCGATCAGGTTCGCGAACATTTCGCGCGGCTGCTGAAGCACATCATCCTCTCCCTCCCCTCCTGAGCCGACAGACCAAGCCCGCATCACGTGTGGATCTCTCTGTTGTGCGACGAATGAACTGTTGCATTATAACGACGATGTAATTATATTGCAATTATGAACCACGTGACCTTTGAGTGGGATGATCCAAAGAACACGGTGAACAAGAGGAAGCACCGGATAGCTTTCGAAGAGGCATTAACGGTATTTGCAGACGATAATGCCCTGTTGCTCCCGGACCCTGATCATTCTACCCAGGAGGAGAGGTTCATCCTGATGGGGTTCTCAGCAACGCTTCGAATGCTCGTGGTTTGCCACTGTTACCGGCGTAGCGAGGAGGTCATCCGGATCATTTCGGCACGCAAAGCAACAAAGCGCGAGCGGGCCAACTATACCAAGAGGTGGACAAAATGAGAAAAGAGTACGATTTTTCAAAGGCAACGAAGAATCCTTTTGCGAAGTATTTCAAAAAGCAGGTAACCATTCGTTTGGATGAGGGCACGATCACATACTTCAAGAAAATGGCTGATGAGATAGGCATGCCTTATCAAACCCTCATCAATCTCTATCTCCGGGATTGTGCAGCGACTTCACGACGTTTATCCCTGAACTGGAAACCTGCTGCGTAACACCTTCTTCCAGATTTCCAGAGTGACTCCCGGATGTCGATAACGCGACGGTTCATTCTCCAACCTGTTGTGCTGCCTAACGATCGCGGCGTATTTGCGCTGTGAACACTATCGTGCAAGCGACCGATACAAGCCAACGGCGTTTACAAATGACTACCCCCAGGATCCGCACTGCCCCAGACGCGACGTCAGGTGCAGCGAGTTGTTAGACGGACACTCTCGTTTTGCTCTCTCGCGTCACTCTTTATTTTTTTCTTTTGGTTCGGTAAATCCAAGGAACTACAGAAAGGATGAGTAGGGCTATGAAGGTGCTCAGGACGGCGGTCGATTCCCGCCCAATTCCTGCAGCAATGCCGACTGCCGCCGTTACCCAAATACCTGCCGCCGTAGTCAGCCCCCGAGTCTCTACTTCCTTCGTTCCCATAAATATAGCTCCGGCCCCAAGAAACCCCACACCTGTGACTATGCCCTGCAATACCCGACTCAAATCTGCGCTTGATGCCCCGGCTTGTTGGGGAATGAGGACGAAGAGTGCTGCCCCCATGGCAACCAGCATATGCGTTCGCACCCCCGCACTCTTTCCTTGCCGCTCCCGCTCGTAACCCAGTAGGCCGCCAAGGACTGCCGCAACCAAAAGGCGCAGTGTGATACGTGTAACTTGCGTCGCATCGGGTAAATCAGAGAATTCCGACAGCATTGTATTCCATATCTCTTGCCACATGCCCATACTCCTTATTGTCACTTCTCGTTTTCCGGTCGTTCATCCGGGCACATCACGGGGCCGTCTAACATTGCATTAAGTTGTGAAATACCTTCGCACATACGGCGATTCATGTATGAATGTAGCCCTTTCTCCATTCCTGTGCAATAGAGACCAATCGACACCCGGTTCATCCCGCTCAAGGGTCAGCCTGAATTATCCATGATTCATTTCAAAGGCTTGCGTTCTTCAGCCGGCATCCGGTTTTCGAGGAGTTCGCATAGAGAATCATTTGAGAAAAAGCGCTCATAACATATTTCCTCAAATGCGCACATCAGGAAACGAGGCGGTCCAGCACCATCAGGAGGAGGATGACAGAAAGGTAGAGGAGAGAGGCGAAAAACACGCGCCGCGCCGAGGCAACGCTGCGGTCACGAAGAAATCGGACCGAGGGCACGAGAAACCCGACCCCGGCAAGAATTCCCCCGTACAGGAAGAACGAACCCATCATCCCGCCCGCACTCAGCAGAACGGATGCCGGAATCAACGCCGCCGTGTATACCACAACCAGCCGGCTGGTGGTCACGCCCGAATGGTCGAACACGGGCAGGAGGCGGTACCCCCCGCGCGCATAGTCCTCCCGGTACATCCAGGCCAGCGAGAGGAAATGCGGCATCTGCCAGAGGTACAGAAGCAGAAAGAGGATGTATGCTTCAATGGTGATCACACCCCGCACCGCCACCCAGCCGATCACCGGAGGGAGGGCCCCCGGTACTCCGCCCACCGCCGTGGCAAAATGTGAAAACCTCTTCAGGGGTGTATACACCGCTACGTACGTGACCGCCGTGATAATCGCCAGCAGTGCCGCCAGCCCGTTTGTCGTCGCAGCGAGCACAATCACGCCCGCCGACACCATGCCCATGCCAAGAAGAAGCGCAAGGAGCGGAGATACATGTCCGGCGGGCAGGGGCCGTCGTTCCGTGCGCTTCATCCGCGCATCGTAGGCGCGCTCGAGGAACTGATTCAGTGCGACCGCTCCCCCGCCGACGAGAAACGTGCCGGCCACAGTGAAGATGATGCGGGAGTAGGAGGGATCGCTTCCTCCGGCAAGGTACGCTCCGCCGGCCGCGGTGCAGACAGACATGGCGGTCAAGCCCGGTTTCGTCAGGGCAAGCAGATGTTCCGCCCGCAACGGAAGGGATGCCGCCAACCCGGTGGACGGCACATGCGATTGCATCGGTTCTCCGCTCAGGATCCCTTCGCCCCCATTTTCTTCAGGAGATATTCAGCAATCGAGTCGGCTTCCGCGGGCTTCAGCCCCTGGGAGGGCATGTTCGGATAGGCCGGGTCCACTTTGACCGGATTCAGGATGAACGCCACAAGCGAGGGCTTCTTCCCCGCATACTTGGGCAGCACCTGTTGATACGGGGGCCCCACCTTCTTCTGGTCGAAGAGATGGCATGCCGAGCATTTTGCATTGTAGATGTCTTCACCGGACATGACTGCGGCGGCGATGCCGAGGGAGGCTTTGAGGTCGGATTCGGTCTTGTCGAACACATTCGCGAGGACCACGGCGTGATCCCTGGTGGCGGTATGTATGGCGACCTGATCCTTGGTCACGAGTGCCACCAGGGCAAGCACGAGCATGGCAAAAGCCACGGCGGGATAGAGCGCGCGAAAACGGGTCACCGCGGCATACGTGAATTGCAGAGAGACAAGAAGGAGAACAATCGCGATACCGGCCAGAGCATACACCCAGCCCGACAGCGCGACAGGCGGCAGCGCGGCCACCTGCAGCACCACGAGCAGGGGCAGCACCAGGAGAGCGACGCTAAGCATGCGCACGGCAACCGTGCGTATCATCAGCCCGTACTCACTGTCGGGATCCGCCATGTGCCGCTCCGGATCCAGGAGGAAGTAGAGCATGCCCGCCCCGCACATACCCGCCGAGGCCCCCGCGATGATGAAAAACTGCAGCCAGACGGTGCCGCTCAGGGCAACATCCAGCAGCGAACCCACGGCCCGCCACTGACCGGGATCAATGGCGATGGCCATGGCACCCATCAACAAGAATGCGCTCAGGAAGAGGAAGATGACGCCGTAACGGCCCGCCCGTTCATGCGAGATGAGCGTCGATTGTTCGAACCGTGTGACATTCCGACCTTCGGGCCGTTGTTCCAGCGCCGGCGCCAGCGAGTGAAGAAGACCTTCCAGCTCGAATGTATAGCGATAGCCGAAGAGCGCCACGCCCGCGGCCACGAGAAAGAGCACTCCGAGCGCCGCCAGTCCGGTGGCCATCGCGGGGGTCGACTGCAGAATCTGTGCATACACAAAGACCATTGACAGGGCCGGAAGAACCGCCAGAAACGTAAACGCGCCCTTCGATGGCAAAACCGTGTCCACAAGATCCTTCGCCAGGCGGAGGCCGTGGGGAGCTTCCCCCGCTCTTGCCTGCCGTTCGGCCATGAGCGCCATGACCAGCGATCCGAGGAGAAGCGCCAGGTAAGGCAGCAATACGGCTCCCGCCAGGTTGAAGACGAAAAGCAGCAGGTGGAAATGTCCCGTCGACTGCGGCAGCGCGATATTGTTCAGTACGTCCATGGGTACTCTGATCCTATTTCCTGTCTGATGTCACCCGCACCAGCGGTTCGTAGGGTTTGGCGGCCTTCAGTGACACGCTCCGGTACCACTCTTCAAACGCCCCTGCGTCCAGCGCAACGAGCCGCGTGTACATATAGGCATGGCGCAAACCGCAGTATTCGGCGCACGCGATGTCGTACGATTTTGCCTCCGGCGTGCTGAACCACATGATGTTCTCCCTGTTCGGGATCGCGTCTTTCTTGATGCGAAACGCCGGGATATACATTGAATGATTCACATCCATCGACCGGAGCATCAGCTTCACCGGCTTCTCGACCGGAACAACCAGCGTGTCCGTCACGACGCCGTTGGGATACTCGAAGGACCAGGACCACATACGCGCCGTCACCCGGATCGGAATCGCGTCAGGGGGCACTTCCGACATCTGCCGGTATCCCTCCCACCCCATATAAAACATGCCCATGAAGAGGACGAGGGGGATGGCGGTCCAGGCGATCTCCAGGGGAAGGTTCCCCTCGATGTTGGTCGGATGGGGATTGCGTTTACGGCTGTACCGGAACACGAAGTACAGCATGGCCGCGACCAGCCCGATAAGGACCAGTGCCGAGATCCCGACAATCATCAGGAAGGTCGCATCGACGTAGTTGGCGAAGGGTGATGAGCCTGTGAACATGGTCCGTCTCTCCGGCACTGCCGGTGATCAATGAAACGCGTAGTCGAAGAATGTGAGCACGATAAATATCACCAGCGTGGCAAGCGCCACCAGCGAAAACCACCGGAACACCCGGTCTTCGAATTTCAGGTGCATGAAGATGTTCAGCACCAGCAGGCTTTTCACCGAGGCGATGACCAGCGCGGTAATGATCACCCAGTGGCCCATCCGGATCCCCGCCAGGGCTACCGTGAGGGCGGTCAGCCCGAGAAGGCCGATCCAGATAAGCAGGTACTGCGCGTACGTCGACGCGGTGGCCTGTGCCGTTTTCGAGGTGTTCCTGTTCTTGGTGCATGGCGTCCGCTCAGTGTAACAGATAGAATAGCGGGAAGAGAAAAATCCAGATGATATCCACCAGGTGCCAGTAGAGCGCGCCTGATTCCAGACGGACAGAGGACGTCCGGTGCACCGTGCCGCGAGCCATGGCGCGCACCAGATACGCCAGCACCCCCATCCCGATGATCACATGCAGCGCGTGCAGGCCGGTCATGACGAAATACAGGCGCGAAGTACAGGATCACCCCCGACGGCTGAGCCAGCAGTTCGGGAGAGCCGGGATAGATGCCCGCCTCGAACTTGTGCCCCCATTCGAAGTACTTGTTGACAAGAAAGGAGAGCGCGAGAATCAGCGTCAGACTCACCAGAAGAATCGCCATCCCCTTCCGTCCCTCCTGCAGGGCCGTGATGGACATCGCCACGGTCAGGCTGCTCGTCAGCAGGATGATCGTGTTCACGGTTCCGACAAACGTATCCAGTTCCTGTGCGGCAAGATGGAACTCCGACGGATGGCTGAACCGGTAGACGGCATAGACGATAAACAGGCCACCGAACAGAATCAGCTCGGTAAACAGGAACAGCCACATCCCCATCCGCGATCCGACATCGTCGCGGTGTGCGTGGCCTTCCGTGGATGCTGCAGCCTTCGCGATGCTCACGATTTCTCCGGAACGGGTTGCTCGTATTCGGCGTAGTTGTAGGGACCTTCGGTGACAAGGGGTATCTCGTGAAAATCCTCCGTGGGCGGCGGCGACGACACCGTCCACTCCAGCGTGCGTCCCCCCCAGGGATTGGCCGGAGCCGGAGCGCCACGCTTCATGGAGACCAGCAGGTTCACCACGAGGATGATGATGCCCAGCACCAGAATCCACGATCCCACGGTCGCGATCACATGATAGGTCTGATACTCCGGCAGATAGTCGTAATACCTGCGCGGCATCCCGAAGTACCCGAGGAAGAAGAACGGGAAGTACATCGTGTTGAAACCGATGGTCGCCAGCGCCCAGGCGACCACCGCGGGCTTCTTCGCATACATCCGCCCGAACATTTTCGGGAACCAGTAGTGCATGGCGGCGAACAGGCCGAATCCCGTGCCGCCGAACATGACGTAGTGGAAATGCCCGACCACGAAATAGGTATCCTGCACGTGGATATTGACTGCCAGCGCACCGAGCATCAGTCCCGTGAACCCGCCGATGGCAAATTGCACGATGAACGAAAGGACAAACAGCATGGGCGGCTCAAGCACGATCGATCCCTTGTACAGCGTTGCCACCCAGTTGAAGATCTTGATCGCGCTCGGAATGGAGACCAGGAAGGTGAGCAGCGAGAAGACGAACATGCCGGTGTTGCTCATGCCCACCGTGAACATGTGGTGCGCCCACACGAGCGAACCGAAGAAGGCGATGGCCAGGCTCGAGAAGGCGATGAATTTGTATCCGAAGATGGTCCGCCGCGCAAAAACCGGAATAATCTCCGACACCACCCCCAGTGCGGGCAGGATCATGATGTAGACCGCCGGATGGGAATAGATCCAGAAGAGATGCTGATAGAGCACCGGATCCCCGCCCAGCGCCGGGTCGAAGATGCCGACGCCGAACCAGCGCTCGATCGCGACCAGGAGCAGCGTGATGCCGATGATCGGTGTCGCCAGGACCTGGATCCAGGCGGTGGAATAGAGCGACCAGACGAACAGCGGCATTTTGAACCATGTCATCCCGGGGGCCCGCATCCGGTGGATCGTGGTGACGAAATTCAGGCCGGTCAGAATCGATGAGAACCCGAGGATGAACGCCGCCATCAGGGCCGGAAGGACGTTCGTGCTTGTGCGCACGCTGTAGGGAACGTAGAAGGTCCAGCCGGTATCGGCCGCCCCGCCCGGGAGGAACACGGAGACCAGTGCCAGCAGCCCGCCTGCCAGGAAGAGCCACCAGGAGAGGAGGTTCAACCGGGGGAAGAAGACATCCTTCGCACCGATCAGCAGCGGGAGCATGAAGTTGCCGAAGACCGCCGGGAGCCCCGGAATAATGAAGAGGAAAATCATCATGATCCCGTGGAGCGTGAACATGGTGTTGTACGTCTGGGCGTCCATGATCGTCCTCCCCGGCGCGAGCATCTCCAGGCGCATGAGGAAGCCGATCGTGACGGCCGTCAGGAAGAACACCATCATGGTCCCGAAGTAGAGCAAGCCGATCCGTTTGTGGTCCGTGCTGAGTATCCACCCGCGCACTCCGCCGTACTGCCCCTTTTCGGCGTAGAACCCGCGTGTGACCTCTTGTGCACTCACGGCGTTATGTGCCATGTGTGGGCTGCCTTTCCTTAGTCTTCTTCTTCGGCCGTACGAGAAGCACCACCACGAACACGCCCACGAGTCCGATCACCACCAGGCCCGACACCCGGGTCACGTTGAGCGCATAGGTGTTCCGTTCCGGATCGTACCGGAAACAGAACTTCACGATCTTTGCTATTGTCGGTCCGGTACGCCCCTCTGAAGCCTCCATCACCGCCATTTTCACGTCGAAGGGCAGATACTGTATGCCGTTGATGTACCGCGTCACTTTTCCTTCGGGAGAAAGAATAATCAGCGCCCCTGCGTGAATCCACTGATTGCTGTCAGCCTTGAAGTAGAATCCCGCCGCATCGGTGAGCCGGTGAATACTCACGCTGTCCCCGGTGAAGAACCGCCACCCCGCCGGGTCGATCGGCTTCTTGAGGATCCCGAGATAGCTCTCCTTTTTCTGCGCGTTCATGGGAGGCTTCTCGTGATGATCAAAGCTGATCGTGACCACCTGGTAGTCCTTGCCGATTTCCAGGTCCATCTGGTCGATGATCTTCGACATCTCCGTGAGCAGCGGACTGCAGATGCTGGTGCAGCGGAAATAGACGAACGTCACGACGGTCGGCTTGTTTATCACGCCCGACATCGGCGTGAGATAGCCCTGCTCGTCGTAGAGCTCGACATCCAGCGGAATGGTGTTGCCCGAGTTTCTCGACGATGCCCAGCTGAGGCCGTGAAATCGTGTTGCCGGGTTTTTCGACGATGCCCAGCTGCTGGGGCCGTGGTTCCTGCTCCGCCGTTGCGTGGATACGGTGCGGCCATCGCGAGGCAACGACGACAAGCAACCATCCTGACGCAAGCCGTTTCATAGACCTCCCGTGATCAGATATTGATGGAGGGTATTCCATTCGTCGGCACGCAGCCGGGTCACCGAGGGCTTGAGTCCGAGCATGCCCGGATCCGCGGACACGCGCCGATGAACTCGTCCACCGTCCCCTTCGCCGGCGCGACGGAACGGAGGCTGGTGACCGCCTTTGTTGGATCGGCCATCACACGGCGGAGCAATGCCGCCCCCGGCGTTGAGGCATCCGCCATCACGCGCGACACCGTCGCGGAGACGGCCTGTATGCGCGGTCCGCCTTCCGTCACAACCCGTTGCATGGCGTTGCGTATGGGAATCTGCGCGGGAATGCTGCTCCCTTTCGAGAGCTGATAGGTCGTTTCGAGCATCAGCACGTCCGCTTCGGCGTCCGCCGGCGGAGACGGGTGGAATGACCGGACGAGATGAATCAGTGCGAAGCGGTCACCGGGAGGAAGGTAGTTGTAGGAGGCCATCCCGTTGCGGACGATCCCCTCCTGAGCGTCCGGTAGATCTCCGTCACCCTTGCTCCGTTGGTCCATCCGGTCTGCCACATGGAAATTGCGGGGTTTCGGATTGAGCATGAGGCCTGCCGGACCGTCGCCCAGCCCGTTCTCGCCGTGGCAGGATGCGCAGTTCGCCCGGTACGAGTCCCGCCCGGTGCGCAGGAGAGAATCCGTGGGCACGGCGGCACGGCGCACATCCACGGGGGGCAGCACGCTCGGAGCCTGCAGAGGTATCTCCTGCACAAACGCGGAGGAGTCTTTCAATGCCACCGGCATGACGGCATTCTTCCCGATGTCCGTAAGATGCCAGGCATAGAGAATGCCGAGGACCAGAAGGAGCATGAGGAAGTAGACGTACGAATACCCGAACAGCCTGCGCGGTGTGCGCAGCAGTTCACGAAAATCGATTTCTTCCTTGTACCGCGGAATGCGATCCATGCCACGTCCTCGAGTGATTACAGCCGGAATTCCATTCCGCGCTGCAGCTTGGGGTCCCCGATCGGGACCACGTTGTACCGTTTCGTCTTCCAGGAGAGGAGGAGGATGACCATCCCGATCCCCACAAGCGGAAAGCCGAGTTCCATCCAGCCGAATTTCGCCTGCGGACTGTGTGTGGGCATGATCAGCCAGAACAGATCCAGCAGGTGGGCGCCCACGAGCCAGAGCGCCATGAACTTCAGCCGGCGCCCGTCCATCTTCGCCTCCTGCGGCAGCAGCACGAAATACGGCACCAGGAAGTGGACGATGATCAGGAGCACCGAGACAATCTCCCAGCCGTTCTTCCACCGGGCCATGAACCAGTATGTCTCTTCCGGGAGGTTCGCGTACCAGATCAGCAGGAACTGACTGAACGCAATGTAGGCCCAGAAGTTCACAAACCCGAACATCAACGCTCCCAGGCTGTAGTAATGATCGCGCCGGAGCTCCGGGAAGGAGTCCCCTCTCCTTGAACCGGACAATCACATAGGTCGCCACGCGAGACGGCGGTCAGGACGGTCCCGGAGAAGTAGTAGACACCGTAGATCGTCGAGAACCAGTGCGGCTCGAGGCTCATCGCCCAGTCGATCGCCGTGAACGTGATGCTGACGGCGAAGACCGGAATGAACACCGCCGCCAGTCGCACATTCCGCCTGGTGAGCGACTGGTCGCGCGTGACGTCCTGCTTCGTGGAATTGCGTGTGAACAGGAGATAGAACAGGATCCACAGCCCCAGGAAGACGGCGGTGCGGATGACAAAAAACGAGACGTTCAGATACGGCGCTTTCCCCGCAAGAGCGGGTCGTTCGCCACGCTTCCGCATGCGTCCAGTGGAAAAGATCGTGCAGATGGAGAAAGAGGGGGATCGCCAGCAGCACCAGGAACGGCGAGAGCCCGGCAAGGAATTCGTTCACCCGCCGCATGGGCACGCTCCAGACCGCGCCGGTGATGTACTCCAGCGCAAGCAGGAAGATCGACCCCACGGCGATGCTGACCATGGCCAGATAGAGGATCACGGCGTTGAACGACGCGCGCACGGGATCCAGGATGTATGCCGCGATCACGAGCAGCACGCCCGCACCAGCAATATCATGCCCCACCGGTCCGCTGCAGGCGGAAGGCTCTTGTTCTGGACCGCCACCGTGTGGAAGTCACTGGTCATCTCAGATCTGACTCCTTCGCATTGTGCGCGCGCTGCAGCACCCGGATGTAGTGCACGATCGCCCACCGGTCATCACGCGTGATCTGTGCGGCATAGGAGGGCATCACGTTCTGCCCTTCGGTGATGACGTGGTAGATGCTGCCGTCGGGCCAGTTCCGCACCTTGTCCGAATGGAGTGTGGGTGGATTCGGGAACTGCCCGGCCAGCCGGCTGTCACCGCGGCCGAAGTTGCCGTGGCACGGACTGCAGAATGTCAGGTACGAAGAACGTCCGCGCTCCAGAACCGCGGCCGTGGGCAGCAGCGGATTGGCAAGCATCTTGCCCGCGTCCTCGGGACGCCCCTTGAAAGCATAGGGCAGGAATCCCCTGGCAACGGTCCCCTGCACGGGGGGCCGCATGCCGATCCGTCCGCGAAAGAGCAGACTCGGCGCCTGCGGCTTCAGTTTCGCCTGGTCCATCATCCAGGAGAACGGCTGCCATGTACAGCAGCTGAGTTCAGGGAGAAGTAGGTCGTTCCGGCAACGACAATCGCCACACCGGCGAGCAGGCGCCGACAAACCGGAGATCGAACAGCTTCTGTCCGTGGTCGGAGGGATCCTCCTCGAAATAGACCGGAGCGATCTCCGTGCCGTCGGACCGAAGCGAGGAACTGCCGCACCGCGGCCTCGTCGAAGAGCGGATCTTCGCGCTGTATGCTGATGCCGAATCCGTCCGACGACACGCGCTTCATGTACGGCGTATCGTGAAGCGGATGGCTGTTGTTCGGGAACTTGAAGTAGAGCACGATCATCGCCACCACCGTCAGCACAGACGCCAGCAGCACGGTGATCTCGAACGCGACCGGCACGAACGCCGGCCACGACCAGAACGGCTTTCCCCCGATGACCAGCGGATAGTCCACGAGGGTGACCCAGGTCATGAAGCCGACGGCGGTGACCGCGCCCAGGAGGCCGAAGGCAAGGGCGAAGTAGCCGAGCGGCGATGGCTTGAGCCGCATCGCCCTTTCCATGCCGTGCACCGGATACGGCGAGTGCACGTCGTATTTCGTGTAGCCCGCCTTCACGGTCGCCTCCACCGCATGCATGAGCGCGTCCGGAGTGGAGAACAGTGCGGTCAGACTATAGAGTGGCTTTTCCATGTGGATGCATTCTCGATTAATGTCGTGCCCGGCTGTGCCCCGGGAGACGACCGCCTTGATCTCCGCAAGCGAAATCACCGGCAGGACGCGGACGAACAGCAGGATCAGGGTGAAGAACAACCCGAAGCTTCCGATGAATATCCCGACATCGTACATGGTGGGGACGATAGTGACCCCAGCTCGACGGCAGGAAGTCGCGGGAGAGGGATGTCACCACGATCACGAACCGCTCGAACCACATCCCGACGTTCACAAACACCGCGATCACGAACATCAGCGGGGATCGACCGCCTGAACCGCTTGAACCAGAACAGCTGCGGGAACACCACGTTGCACGTCACCATCGTCCAGTACGCCCACGCATACGGGCCGAGCGCGCGGTTGAGGAACACAAACGTTTCGAACTGGGACCCGCTGTACCACGCGATGAAGAACTCCATCCCGTAGGCATACCCCACCATGCTGCCGGTGAGAATCATCACCTTGTTCATCTTCTCCAGCGTGTCGAGCGTGATCAGGTGCTTCAGGTCGAACAGCTGCCGGACGACGATCAGGCAGTTCTGCACCATGGCAAACCCCGAGAACACCGCACCCGCCACGAAGTACGGAGGGAAGATCGTTGTATGCCATCCGGGGATGACGGAGACGGCGAAGTCGAAGCTGACGATCGTATGCACGGAAAGCACCAGCGGCGTCGCAAATCCCGCGAGGATCAGATACGCACGTTCGAAGTGATGCCAGTGCCGGTTCGAATGCCGCCAGCCGAGACTGAGGACCGAATAGATCACCTTCTTGACCGGCTGTATCGTCCTGTCGCGCAGCGTCGCCAGGTCGGGCACCAGCCCGAGATACCAGAACACGGCGGAGACGGTGAAGTAGGTGGAGACCGCGAAGACATCCCAGAGCAGCGGCGACGTGAAATTCACCCAGAGCGCATGCTGGTTCGGATACGGCATCAGGTACAGCGGGAGCCACTGGCGGCCGGTGTGGAGGAGCGGAAAGATCCCGGCGCACATGACCGCAAAGATCGTCATCGCCTCGGCAAAACGCGCGATGCCGTTTCTCCATCGCTGGCGCAGCAGGAAGAGGATCGCGGAGATCAGCGTTCCGGCATGGCCGATGCCGACCCAGAACACGAAGTTCACGATGTCAAATCCCCAGGAGACCGGCTGGTTGACACCCCAGACGCCCAGCCCGTACCAGAGCGTCATCGCCGATGCACGCGCCGCCGATGCGCAAGCATGGTCAGCGTCACGCCGAAGGCGATCCACCACGCGCGCGAAGGGAACCGGTCCAGCGGTGCGCTGACGACGGCATCAATCTCAGCCGCCGTCGGGGTGCCCGCAACAACGGGCTCTTCCCGCGAGTAGTCGACGACGGCAGTGCTCACGCGACTTTCTCCGAATGAATGTTGCGCAACCGGGCAAGATACGTGACGTTGGGGCGCACGTTCAGTTCTTCCAGCACGTGGTACCCGAGAGGATGCTCCCGGAGCCTGCGCCACGGCCGATTGCGGATCGTTCGTGTTCCCGAACACGATCGCCTCGTGCCGGACACGCCTGCTGACAGGCGGTCTGCACATCCTTCCCTGTAAACTCCACCCCCTGCTCCGTCGCATGCTGCCGGGCTTCCATGATCCGCTGCACGCAGAAGGTGCACTTCTCCATGACCCCGCGGGAACGGACCGTCACCTCGGGATTGTGCACGAGATTCACCGGCTCCTGCTCGTAGTAGCCTTCGGCGAGGTGATCACGCAAGTTGTAGAAATTGAAGCGGCGCACCTTGTACGGACAGTTGTTCGAGCAGTACTTCGTGCCCACGCACCGGTTGTACACCATCTGGTTCAGTCCGTCCGGACTGTGATTGGTGGCGACGACCGGACAGACGTTCTCGCACGGGGCGTTGTCGCAGTGCTGGCAGAGCATGGGCTGGTGGCTTGTCACCGGCTCGTCGGGTGTCCCGCTGTAGTAGCGGTCGATCCGGATCCACTGCATCTCCCTCCCCTTCTGCACCTGCTCCTTTCCGACCACCGGGATGTTGTTCTCCACGTTGCAGCCGGCGCACGCAGGCATTGCAGCCGGTGCACTTGTTGAGGTCGATGGCCATCGCCCACTTCACGCCATGGTACTCGACCTCCGTGCTGATGCTTTCATGCTGCTTGCGTTCGCGCTCCAGAAAGCCGGGATCCTTCAGGTATCCCTCGAGCGTCGCCTTCGCGGATGATCTTCCGCTTCAGGTGCAGGTCTTTGACGAAGGTATCATCCAGCGCGTGGTGTTCCTGCGTGGAGGCGAGCTCGTGGCGTCCTGCCGCCCTTGACTGCGGTAACGCCGCTGATGAACCTGCTCCCCGTGAACGCCGCGCGCGTCAGCAACGGTGTGGCATCGGTGCCCACGCCGGTACCCACGGGCCCTGCATTCGTGCGTCCGTACCCCAGCGCCACAGCCATCAGCCGTGTCCGCCATCCCCGGCTGCACAAACACGGGGAGCGCCCGGCGGCGCCCTTCAACAGTGACATCGACCAGATCGCCGTTTTCCACGCCCAGCTCACGTGCCGTCGCCGGAGAGAGGGCGGCATAGTTGTCCCACACGATCTTGGACACCGGGTGCGGGATTTCCTGGAGCCATCCGTTGTTCGCAAAGCTTCCGTCCCCGATAAAAGGACTCTGCGTCAGCAACAGCGTGTATCCGGCCGCCGGTTTGAGCGGTTCGATGGCGGGAGCGGCATCCGTTCTGAATTTTCCCCTTGCCGGGGAGGCCTCCGCCACAGCAACAACGCCGTCATGCAGCGCGCTGTTCCAGAACGTGGCAAAATCCACCTTCGCGCCGGAACGGGGAAACAGCTCGGTCTCCCATTTCTTCTTCAGATAGTCGAGATAGGCCGATTCGTTGAAGGGATTCCCGCGGCCATCCAGTGCAGCAGCACGGCTTCGGTCTGCCGGGTGGCGTACAGCGGTGCCACAACGGGCTGTTGCAGCGAATAGACGCCCGACCTGACGCGATGATCGCCCCAGCTTTCCAGCGCGTGGTGTGTGGGAAGCATGTAGGTGCACGCCTGCGCCGTTTCATTCTCGGCTTCGGTGAGACAGACCGTGAGGGGAACATTCTTCAGGGCATCGGCATAGCCGAAGTCCGGCGGGAGATGATACACCGGGTTTGTCCCCGCATGAATCACCGCACCCACTTTCCCCGCCTTCATATCGGCAACAAGGGCGGCGAGATCTTCCGCGCGTACTGATGCCGAATGCCGGCGCACACCGTACCGGTGACGTAGAGCGCGGAGTTGCCCAGCAGGTCATTCAGGTAGTTGACGAGGAGGTGCGTCTCTTCCGGCAGAGCATCGCCTGCATAGACGATCCCCTTTCCCCTCTGTGCAAGCAGATCGTCCACCATGTGCGTGAGAGTTGCGGCGGACAGGTTGTGGGTCGTGCCGAATGATGTCAGATCGATAGCACGGCTGCGGCCCGTTCAATAACCGGATTGTCGATCCGCACTGCGCGGCGGCGGATGCCCGCTTCGTTCAGAATGGCCAGGAGAAGATCCCTCTGCAGCGTCGGAAGAAGGCGGAGGCGGTAGTCCGCGTTGGCCCCGGTGAGAGAGAGATTCCCTTCGATGCTATAGAGGCGGGAGAACCTGTCGGTTGCTCGCGACGTCGCGCCCTGCGGCGAATGCGCGGGTCTGTTCGACGGTGAATCCCTCTGTCCCCAGAGGATCGGCCTCAAGGGTGACGATCACGCGTGCCTGATCCCAGGCAACGACCGGCAGCGGGAGCGCTCCGTAACTTCTCTCCCATGCACGCCGGCGGGTTTCCTGCGGGAATAACTCGGTGGTGACGATCCGCGTAGCGGGGTAGGCGGCACGGAAGTCGGCGAGGACGCGCGCAGCCGGACGGCGAAAGTACGGGAGAGCAGAACCAGAACGATCTGCTTCTGATCCCTGATACATCCGGCGAGCAGCGTTGACGACATCGGTGTCGACCTGGTTCCAGGAGAGATCTCCGCTTTTCGGCGATGCCCCGCCGTAGCGGGGAGCCCGGAGGCGCGAAGGATCATACAGATTCAGTATCGAGGCCTGACCGCGGGCACAGATCGAGCCGGCGTTCACCGGATGATCCGGGTTGCCGTCGATCTTCACGGGGCGGCCTTCACGGGTTTTGATAAGCACGCCGCACCGCTGCGCACAGCCCGTGCATGTGGAGGCATAGAAATTCGCCACGCCGGGGATAATCTCCTCCGGCCTCTTTGTGTACGGAACGATTTCGCCTTTATCCCGGTAGTTGGTGCATCCCGCGGTGGCGAAGGCCGCGGAGGCGGCAAGGAGCGCAAGGAATTGCTTGCGGGAGAGAGGGGACATGCCGGCCGTATCAAAGGTCTCCGTCACCCCATCCTGGAACTCGTGAATTTTCTGATCGCGCACGGTCGAGGGGTCTTCGTTTTCGCGGAGACTGCGCCACACCTTCTGCTCAGCCATGGGAACTGGACCTCACGTTCGTTCGGGGGACAGCCAGCGGATGGGAGCGTACCCGAATGTTGCCGCCCGCGGGAGCCTCGGATGCCGCCCGGGCTTTCCGGGCCAGACCGGGGAAGGCCCATACGAACAATGAGCCGCCGGCAATCGCGGCCGCCACGCGTGTGAAAAACAATCGTCTCTTCATGGTGGTCTTCTCTGCGCCGTTCATCGGTGCGCCGTTCATCGGTGCGCCGCTCATCGGTGGCACGCGCTGCAGTACTCGGGACCGCGTTTGATGCCGGCGACCTGCGCCAGCTGCACCGGAGCATTCCTATGGCAGTCAAGGCACGCGCCCATTGTGAACTGCGACACCTGGCCGACCACGTCGGCGTTCTCAATCGCTCCATGACAGTTTGCGCAGTCCACGCCGCGGTTGACGTGGGAACTGTGATTGAAGTAGGCGTAATCCGGTACGCGGTGCACGCGTTTCCAGGGAAGCGCCACACCGTCTTCGTAGTACTTCGTCAGCTTGATGATCTCCGGGCGGTTCTTCCGCGCAACCGTATGGCAGTTCATGCAGGTGCCCACGGCAGGGATGCCCGCGTGGGGGGAAACCGTGACGGAGCTATGGCAGTATTTGCAGTCGATCCGCATCGTCCCGGCATGGAGCTTGTGTGAGAACGCCACCGGCTGGACGGGGGCATAGCCCACGCCGTCCCGCTCGGCCCGGGAAAGGTAGTACGTCGCCACGAATGCGAGCACCGCAACGAAGGCGACAAGGGGAACCCGTATTTTGAGCGTATAATCGAGCAGTGACTTCTTCATGGGCGCTCAGCGACTGGTGACGCACGGAGGAACCGGACACACTCCCGTGAGGAGCGGTAGACCCGGAGGAGCCAAGGGGGAAGAAAGAACCGATTTAGAGAACTCACGGTGCAGGACGTAACGGGATAGTTGCTGGTGCTGTGACCCATCGATTGTACAAAACTTTCGACTTGAATGCAATCGCTTTTTTGGCGATATTGGCCCCTATGGAATGGATACCGTATCGGCAACTCCCGTCCGCCACCGGCGGCTACTCTGAGCTCTTCATCGATTTTCTTGCCAACGAAGGGCGCGTCCGGCCCTTCTACCCCCGGCATTTCCTGGACCGCAATGCGGTGCCGGAGATCATCGAGGCCCACCGGAGGCGGCCCCGCGACCGCAAGACGCTGACCCGTGTGCTGCGCGAGCAGAACGCCCGCTATGGCGGGGGCACCCGCGCATTCGCCAACATCGATGCGCTCGAACAGGAGAGCACGTTTGTGGTGGTCACCGGGCAGCAGGTCGGCCTTCTGGGCGGCCCGCTCTACACATTGCTCAAAACCCTCACGACGATCAAACTCGCCGAGGAGCTGCAGAAAACGCACCCTCCGTTCACGTTTGTTCCGGTGTTCTGGCTCGAGGGTGAGGATCACGACCTGGCGGAGATGAATCACTGCCAGGTCTTCACGGCCGACAGCGCCGTTGCGCACCTGGAGTACCTCCCGGGCGGTGTGATGCCGGAACGCAATCCGGGTCCCGTCGGGGAAATGGTGTTCGATGCTTCGATAGAGACAACCCTGCAGGCGCTTGCCGCAGCCCTGCAGCCGACGGAATTCACTCCCGAGCTGTTGAACGCCATCCGTTCGGCCTATGCTCCGGGCGCGACGTTCAACGATGCGTTCGCCCGGTGGCTCAACCGGATGCTCCCGGACAGCGGGGTGGTGTTTCTTTCCGCACACAACGCCGAACTGAAGAGGCTTCTCTCCCCCCTTTTCCAGAAGGAGATCAGCGACTATCCGCAGACTTCGCAAATCGTCATCGGCCAGAGTGCCGAGCTCGAACAGGTGTACCACGCCCAGGTCAAACCGAAATCGGTCAACCTCTTCCTCTTCCACAAGGGCGGCCGCTACCCCATCGAACCGCGGGAGACGGATTTCAGCCTGAAGGGCACGCGTCATTTCATGGAGCCGGAGGAACTCAAGCGTATCGCGGCGGAAACACCCGAACTGCTGAGTCCGAACGTGATCTTGCGTCCGCTGGCCCAGGATACGCTTCTTCCGACCGTTGCCTATGTCGGGGGGCCTTCGGAGATCGCCTATCACGCCCAGCTCGGACCGCTCTACGGTCACTTCGGTGTGGTGCAGCCGGTTCTCTACCCGCGGGCGAGCGCGACGGTGCTCGAAGAGCGGGTTCAGCGCGCCATGGAAAAATTCGGCATCGATCCGATCGATCTTTTCGGCGAGGCGGACGATCTCACCCGGAAGGTGGTTGCGCAGATATCGGAGATCAAGCTGGATGACCTGTTCGGCAGGACCACGCAATCCATGCGTGTGGCGTTGAACGAACTGCGTTTCGGTCTGGGGGAGATTGACCCGACGCTCACCGGCGCTCTGGACAACTCCGCGGGGAAGATCGAGGGGTTGTTGTCGGTGATGAACGAGAAGGCGACCGCTGCGCAGAAGCGCAGGAACGAGACGGCGGTGCGCCAGGTTGAACGCGCGGTGGGTTCGGTGATTCCGGGGGGACACCTGCAGGAGCGCGAAATCAGCGCGGTGTATTTCCTCAACAAATACGGTCCGGACTTTACGCGCTGGTTGGCCGGCGCGCTGGACATATCCGGTTTCCAGCACCAGCTGCTCGCCCGGTGAGGCGCATGCTCCTCACGTGACGCTGAGCCTCACGGTGAGTCTCACCCTGAGTCTCACGTGTCTCAGTCCGAGGTGCACGTCATGCCGGGCATACACACTTGAGCCCCATGCGCCTCTGTAGCGCATGGGGCTCTCGAGTTTCATACCACAAGGGTGAGTCTCAGCTTGAGTCTCACCCCTACCCGCGGCGCGGACCTCTGTCTCTGTCACGCGGCCCACGGTCACGGCCTCCACCACCACTTCCACCCTCACGCTTCGGAGGAAGGGGCTCGTCCGGATTCAACACCGCACGCCGGCTGAGCTTGAACCGCCCCATCTCATCCTGATCGATGATCTTCACCTCAAACACGTCGCCGACCTTCACGACATCGGTCGGGTTCTCGACGCGCTTCGTGTCGAGCTGCGATACGTGGACCAGCCCCTCTTTGCCGGGCAGGAATTCCACGAACGCGCCGAAGTCCATCACCTTCTTCACGGTCGCCGTGTAGATCTTCCCGATCTCCGGAAGCTCGGTGATTCCTTTGATCGCATTGATGGCCTTCTCCGCCGATTCCTTGGTGGTGGCGGCAATCACCACCGACCCGTCATCTTCGATATTGATCTCGGCGCCGCTGTCCGCGACGATCTTGCGGATGTTCTTTCCGCCCGGCCCGATCACCGCACCGATCATGTCGATGGGGATTTTCAGCGTGGTGAGACGGGGCGCGTAGGGCGACAGATCGGCGCGCGGCGTCGCAATCGCCTCTTCCATCTTCCCGAGAATATGCAGACGCCCGGCCTTGGCCTGTTCCAGCGCCGAACGCATGATGGCCAGCGAAATGCCGCCGATCTTGATGTCCATCTGGCATGCCGTGATGCCGTCACGGGTCCCGGCCACCTTGAAGTCCATGTCGCCGAGGTGATCTTCATTGCCGAGGATGTCGCTCAGAATGGCGACCCGGTCTCCTTCTTTCACCAGGCCCATGGCAATGCCGGCGACCGATTTCTTCAGCGGCGCGCCGCCGTCGAGCAGTGCAAGCGTCGCGGCGCACACGGTCGCCATTGATGATGAGCCGTTGGATTCCAGGATGTCCGAAACGAGCCGCACGGTGTACGGAAATTCGGCTTCCGGCGCCATCATGCCCTTGATCGAACGTTCGGCGAGGTTGCCGTGGCCGATTTCGCGGCGTCCGGTCGAGCCGAGCCGGCCCACCTCGCCCACCGAAAACGGCGGGAAGTTGTAGTGCAGCATGAACCGTTTGGTCGATTCGGGCAGCAGGCCGTCGATGATCTGTTCGTCGAGCTTCGTACCCAGCGTGAGGGTCGTGAGGCTCTGCGTTTCACCGCGCTGGAAGAGGGCCGAACCGTGCGTACGGGGAAGCAGGCCCACTTCGATGGTAATCGGGCGGATGTCGCGGAGACCGCGGCCGTCGAGCCGTATTCCCTGCGTGAGGATCATCTCGCGCATGGCATGGTATTCGAGGTCATGAAGGGCTGCCTTGACGGCGCCCTCCTGCTCGGGGAATCGTTCCGCCAGCGCCCCGAGGGTCTCCTTTTCCAGATCCGCGGTCTTCTGTGCGCGTTCCTCTTTGAGCAGAGGGGTGTGCGCGAGAGTGCGGATACGTTCGCCGGCGAATGCGGCCACTGCGGCCTTCAGGTCGGCAATCTGTCCGTCAGGCGGCGGCTGGCGTTTCGGAACGCCGCAGGCCTTGACGAGTTCCTTCTGCAGATTGCACATTTCTTTGATGGAGCCGTGTGCAAACTCCAGCGCCGCGAGCATGTCCTCCTCGGACATCTCCCGCGCCTCCCCCTCCACCATGACGATGGAGTCTTCCGTGCCGGCGACGATGATATCCATGTCGCTGGTCTGCAGATCGGTGAACGTCGGGTTGATCACCAGCTGGCCGTTGATCCGGCCCACGCGGACTTCCGCGACGGGTCCCGCGAAGGGAATGTCCGAAATCATCAGCGCGGCGGATGCAGCCACGGCGCCGAGGACATCGCCGTCATGTTCCTGGTCGGACGAATAGACGGTGACGATGACCTGCGTTTCGCACTGGAACCATTCCGGAAAGAGCGGACGGATCGGCCGGTCGATCACGCGTGACGAGAGGATCTCTTTTTCCGATGGCCGGGCCTCGCGCTTGAAAAAGCCGCCGGGAATTTTTCCCGCCGACGCCGCCTTCTCGCGGTATTCCACCTGCAACGGGAAGTAATCATACCCGGGTGTCGCCTGCTTCTTTGGCGACCACAGCGGCGAGCACCATCGTGTCGCCGAACCTTGCCATCACCGCACCGTCCGCCTGCTTGGCGAACCGGCCGGTTTCAAGGGAGAATATCTTCCCCCCTATTTCGATCTCTTTCGTGACTTTCATTACCTTCTACCGCCTCATCGATGAATGAATACGTGAACTGGTCCGCCTATTTGCGGATTTCAAGCTCTTCGATGATCTTCCGGTACCGGTCGATTGCTTTCTCGCGAAGATAGTCCAGCAACCGGCGGCGCTTTCCCACCATTTTCAAAAGTCCCACGCGGGAGTGGTGGTCCTTCTTGAATTTCTCGAAATGCGGGGTCGAGGTCGTTGATACGCGCGGTCAGCAGCGCAATCTGGACCTCGGGCATTCCGGTGTCGGTCGGCGTCTTGCCGAACTTCTTGATGATCTCCGACTTCGTTTCCTTCGTGATAGCCATGCTGTTACTCCTTGGATTGTGTTGAAGAAAATGCCCGCGCCGCGATCAAGCGCCGCGCTTCGTCCCGGTCCTGCTGCAGCTGTGCCGTCAGAGTTTCCAGGCTGTCAAACTTCCTTTCGTCGCGCACGCGCCTGAGAAACGTCACCGTCAGTCGCTCGCCGTAAATCTCCCTGTCAAAATCGAGCAGGTGAACCTCCAGGACCTGGTTCAGGCCGGCGCTGACCGTCGGCCTGACGCCGATGTTCATGATCCCGTAGGCCCGTGCTGCCGGCCACGGACGCCTCGACGAGGTACACTCCGCTGCCCGGGACCAGCTTGCGCGGATGCCGGGGTTGGATGTTCGCCGTCGGGAACCCGATGGTACGGCCCCGGCGGTCACCTCCGACGATCGTTCCCCCGAGCTGGTACGGATACCCCAGCATGGCGTTCGCTTTCTCCACGTCCCCCGCCGCAAGCGCATGCCGGATGCGCGTGCTGCTTATCGGCGCGCCGTCGACGGAGAGGGGATGCACGGCGAATACCGAAAAGTCGAGCGTCCTCCCCATCTCCACCAGACCCTGGATCCCGGCTTCCGCGATCCCGGCCGAACATGTGGTCGTATCCCACCACGACCTCGCTCACACCGATTTCCCCGGCCACGACATCCTCGTAGAACTCTCTCGCGGTGAGTCGCGAGAACGCCGTGCGTGAACTTCGATGACCAGCGCCACATCGACATGGAGATCGCGCAACATCTCCATGCGATCGTCCAGTGTGGAGAGCATCTGCACGGGTCCCCTGGCGGAGGCCACCACTTCCTTCGGGTGCGGGTCGAAGGTCACCACAACGCTCCGTCCTTCCCGCATCCGTGCGCGGTGGACCACCTCGCGGACGATCTCCCGGTGAGCCCGGTGGATCCCGTCGAACATGCCCACGGTCACGACAGAATTCTTGTCGCGACCCAGCTCGGTCCAATGAACGGAGGACTTTCATGCAAGCGGTGCTGGTTCTGCCGGAGCGGCACCCCGGCGTTGAAACTGTTCCATGGTCATCGCCTCGCCGAGGCCGTACGGCCCGATCCTGGTGCGCCTGAGCGCGGTCATGCATGCTCCGCACCCCAGCCGTTCTCCCACATCATTCACGAGCGCCCGGACATACGTTCCTTTGGAGCACACGACGGTGAACCGGACCTTCGGGATCTGTATCTCCGTGGCGGTGATCCGGTGGATCACGACCTGGCGCGGCGGCCGCTCGACCTCGACGCCCTTGCGGGCAAGCTTGTACAGCCGCGTGCCGCCGATCTTCACCGCCGACCACATGGGCGGCACCTGCGTCTGCGGGCCGGCGAATGCTGCGAGCGTTTCGCGGACCTGCGTTTCGGTTATTCCCGCGGTACTCCGGCGTTCCGTCACCGCGGTCTCGGCGTCGAAGCTCGGTGTCCGCACCCCCAGCTCCATCTCGACCTCGTACTCCTTGTCGAGTCCCATGTAGCTGTCGATCTGTTTGCGCTTGCGGCCGGTGCACACGATCAGCAGCCCGGTCGCCATCGGATCGAGCGTCCCGGCATGCCCTGTCTTCACGCCCCCCGAGAGGCGCCTGATCTTGTTGACCACATCGAACGACGTCCAGCCGGTCGGTTTGTCGATAAGCAGCACTTCGCCCTCGACCACCGGCCCGCTCATTTCTCTCCGCCACCCTCGTGCTCCCCCTCGCTGCGATGGATCTCCTTGAGCAATGCGTTGATCCGGTCGACCCGGTCCAGCGTTGTGTCGTGGTAGAAGTGGAGTTCGGGAATGAACCGCATGTGCATGTGATGTCCCACGATGCCCGCGGATGTGGGCCCGTTCCGCCTCCAGCATCGTCCATCGTCTCTGGCCTGCACCTCGGCCGATCCCAGCACGCTGAAATACACCTTCGCGATGCGGAGATCCGCCGCTCACCCTCACATCGGTCACGGTGGTGAAGCCGAACGCGGGGTCGTTGTAGTCCCTGATCAGGATGGCGCCGATCTCCTCTTTGATCAGGGAGGCAACGCGCTCGGTGCGAATGGACATCGTTCTAGAGCTTTCGTTTGCTTTCGACGATCTTGAAGGCCTCGATGGTGTCGCCGACCTTGACATCGTTGAAGTTCTCGAGGCCGATGCCGCATTCGAATCCGGACTCCACTTCGCGGACGTCCTCCTTGAACCGCTTCAGGGAGCTGATCGTCCCTTCGAACACCTGGATGCCGTCGCGGATCAGACGCACGCGGTTGTTCCGCATGATCTTCCCGTCCTGGACGATAGCAGCCGGCGATGTTCCCGATCTTCGGGACCTTGAACACCTCGCGGACGTCGATGGTCGCGACGATCTCTTCCTTCTTCTCGGGCGAGAGCATGCCCTTCCAGCGCCTTGTGGATGTCGTCGATGGCGTCGTAGATGATGTTGTAGGTCCGGATGTCGACCTTTTCCTTCTCGGCCAGGCGGCGGGCGTTCAGGTTCGGCCGGACGCGGAAGCCGATGATCACCGCGCCCGAGGCCGCCGCGAGCATGATATCCGATTCGGAGATCGTGCCCACGCCGCTGTGGATGACGTTGAGTTTGACCTCCTTGTGGGAGATCTTCATCAGCGAATCGGCCAGCGCCTCAACGGACCCGTCCACGTCGCCCTTCACGATAACGGCGAGTTCCTTCACCTGGCCTTCCTTGATCTGCAGCGAGATGTCGTCGAGGGTTGTCAGGCGGATCTGGCGGAAGTCCTGCTCCCGTTTCAGCTGCTGGCGGCGCAGGCTGATCTCGCGCGCCTCGCGGTCCGACTCCACGACGATGAAGGTATCGCCGGCCTGCGGGAATCCGTCCAGACCGGTAAGCTGCACCGGTGTTGACGGGCCCGCCACTTCAAGCCGGTTGCCGCGTTCATCGTACATCGCGCGCACCTTGCCGCTGAAGATCCCCGCAATGAACGGATCGCCGATGCGGAGCGTCCCTTTCTGCACCAGCACCGTCGCGGTGACGCCTTTCCCCTTGTCCAGCTGGGCTTCCACGATCGTGCCGATTGGCAAGGCGGTCGGGATTCGCCTTCAGGTCGAGGACGTCCGCTTCGAGGCCGATCTTTTCGAGCAGGACGTCCACGTTCTTCCCCGTTTTGGCGGACAGCTCGACGCACTGATACTTGCCGCCCCATTCCTCGACGAGGATGTTCGTCTCCGCCAGTCTGCTGGCGGATTTGCTCGGGGTTGGCGTCGGGTTTGTCGATCTTGTTGATGGCGATGATGATCGGAACGCCGGCGGCCTGCGCATGGCTGATCGCCTCCAGGGTCTGCGGCATCACGCTGTCATCGGCGGCAACGACGAGCACGACGATGTCCGTGATCTGGGCGCCGCGGGCGCGCATGGCGGTGAAGGCCTCATGGCCCGGTGTATCGAGGAAGGTGATACGCCGTCCGGTGGGGCTGGTCACCTCATAGGCGCCGATATGCTGCGTGATCCCGCCGGCTTCGCCCGCCACCACGTTGGAGCGGCGGATGTAGTCCAGGAGCGATGTCTTGCCGTGATCGACGTGTCCCATGATGGTCACCACGGGGGCGCGGCGGCGCAGGCTCTCGGGGGGATCCGGAATATCGGGGATATCTCCCTCTTCCACAACGCTCGAGGTAGAAACTCACCTGCAGCCGAACTCGTCCGCCACCAGCGTGATCGTATCCTTGTCCAGGCGCTGGTTGATGGAGACCATGATGCCGAGTTCCATGCACTTCTTGATGACATCGGCCACGTTGACGTGCATCAGATTGGCGAGGTCGTTGACGGAGACGAATTCCGTCACGCGCAGGATGCCTTCTTCGCGTTTGGCCTCCTCCTGCAGCCGCACCTCCTCCTCTTCACGTTCCTTCCGCTTCCGTTTCTTGCTGGCCGCGCGTCCGCTGACACCGCGTGTCGTCCATCGCCGCAAGTGTCCGGCGGATGGCCTCATCGACCTCGGTCTGGTTGATCTCCTTGTGGCGGAGCTTCTTCTTCTTTTTCTTCTTCTTGTCGAGTATCTTCAGTCTTCCACCGGCTTCGACTTCCGGTGTCTCGTCCTTCACCCGCTTCTTCTTCTTTTTCCGCTTGTGGTCTTCGGCTTCGGCTGCCGCTGCGGTGGCCGCGGCCGTGGGCGCGGGCGCGCCTTTGGCTGCCTTTCCCGGAGCGGGCTTCTTGGGAGCCAGGTCCATCTTGCCTTTGATGGTCAGGCCGATTTTGCCGCGCTGGCCCTTCTTGAGTTCCAGAGGCGAAAGCTGCTTCTCGCGGTCCTTTCCTTTTGCCGGTGCCGCAGCCGGTCCGCCTTCCGCAACTTCTTCGCTCACGGGAGCTTCGGCCGTCTGCCCGGCCGGAGCCTCGGCGACGGTGGTCTCTGCCGGCGGCGACTTCCTCTTCTTCGCGACGTGCTTCCGGCGCCGGAGTCACCGCGGGAATCTCCGCTTCCACCTGCGGTGCGGGGACTTCCTCCACCGGAGGAGCGACCGGCGCTTCGACCACCGGGGTTTCTTCCGGCGGCTTCACGGCGGGCTCGCGCCGCCGGCGGGGCGATCTTTGCGCCCGCCTCCGCGACTTCCTCGACGCCCTTCTTTTCCGCGCGTCTTCTTGGTCTCGCGGATCTCCTGGATCTTGCGGTGGTGCTTCTCCGCAACATCCTTTTCCTTCTTGAAGTGGATGAGGATGTCACGCATCATGGCTCGTCCACCGACGACATGTGACCCTTCACCTCGTGCCCCTTCTTGCGCAGGAACTCGATCAACGTCTCATGCGAGAGATTGAGTTCTGTCGCAACCTTGTACAGCTTCTTCTTCTTTTCTACCGTTTCGGTCATGCGACTCCTTTAAGAATTCTTCGGACCTTCGTCCGCAGGGTCTGCAGGTTCTGCAGGGTCTTCCGGTTCCGCAGGGTCTGCCGGAGGGGCAGCCGGAGCTGCAGGGACCGCTGGAGCTGCAGGGATTCCTGGGGCTGCAGGGGCTGCAGGTGTTCCCGCGGAGGGAGCGCCTGCGACCGGCGCGCGGCCGGGTCCCGGCGGCATGTCACCCGGCGTCGCCGTAGCGATCGGCTTCAGGGGATCCACCGCCTCTTCGTCCTCATCAACTTCCGCCTCGTCAAGATCCTGCCGGATCATTTCGCGGATCTCGCGGACCCGTGCCTCATCCAGCCCTTCGATTGCCAGCAACGTATCCATGCTCGCATTCAGCACTTCCTTCGCCGTTTCCAGGCCGGCGTCGATCAGCTTCAGATACAATTCTTCGCCGAGCTCCGGCTTGAAGTCCACCAGCTCGATGTCGTACTCGTCCTCGTCGCCGCCCTCCTTGATGAGATTGATCTCGTAGCCGGTGAGTTTGCTTGCGAGGCGGATGTTCTGTCCGTTGCGGCCGATGGCCAGGGACACCTGGTCGGCCGCGACGACAACATTCGCCGTCTTCGCTTCCTTGTCCAGTTCCACGCTCTTGAGTTTTGCCGGTGCGAGAGCCCGTGCCATGAAGAGCTCGGGCACGTCGCTGTAGTTGATGACGTCGATATTCTCGTTGTTCAGTTCCCGCACGATGGTGTGGATGCGCACGCCCTTCATGCCGACGCATGCGCCCACCGCGTCGATCCGGTCGTCGTGCGACTCCACCGCCACCTTCGCCCGCTCGCCGGGTTCGCGCGCAATGCGCTTGATCTCGATGATGCCGTCGTAGATCTCGGGGATTTCCATTTCGAAGAGCTTCGCCAGAAACTTCGCGTCGGCCCGGGAGACGACCACCGCGGGGGTGCCGTTGTTCCGCCGGACTTCCTTCACCACCGCACGGATGGTTTCGCCCTTCTTGTACCGTTCCTTGAAGATCTGTTCGCTCTTCGGAAGAATAAGCTCGTTCCGGTTGTGATTGATCAGGATCTCGTTCCGCCGGATCTGGTAGATTTCGCCCACGATGATGTCGCCGATCGCGTTGCTGTACTCGTTGTAGATCAGCTCCCGTTCGATCTCCTTGATGCGCTGGTTCAGGTTCTGCTTCGCGCTCACGACCAGGCGCCGGCCGAACACCACAAGCGGGACGACTTCCACGTAGTCTTCGCCGACGTCCAGGTCCTCTCCGGACAGTTCGCGCGCGCTCGCGACATCGATCTGCGTCACGGGGTTCTCCACCGTCTCCACGACCTCCCGTTCAAGGAAGATCTCGATGTCGCCCTTGTCCATGTTGACCACGACGTCGAACTTCGCGTCCTGGCCGTATTTCTTTCTTACCATCATCGAAAAGACGTCCTCGACAATACCGGTCAGGATATCCTTGTCGATCCCCTTCTCGCGGACCATCTGCGCGAACGATTCGACAATCTCCGAATTCATTACTTCCTCCACATAAATACGTTGAGCTGGATTCCGGGACTCACCATGGCGGTGCGACTTTTGCCTCCCGGATGTCGCCGAACAGGATCCGCGTCTCTTCCGAGCCCGCGAACCGCACTGTGATACCCTCGCCGTCCGCCGCGAGGAGCGATCCCCGCCGGGCGGGTTCGCCGGGTGTTGACGCGAGCTTGAGCAGCAGCTGGCGCCCGATATGCTTGGGATACTGCCAGGAGAATCCCAGCGGCCGCTCTATGCCGGGAGAGGATACCTCGAGACGGTAGCCTGACGAGATGATCTCCGTCGCGTCGATGATTGCGCTGATGTTCCTGCTGATTTCGGCACAGAGGTCGGTGGTGACCACCCCGGGAGTGTCGATGTACACTTCCACCACGGGACGCCGGTGATCACCGCGGATAACGACATCAATAACGTGCGCCGCGCTTTGCGTCACACAGGTATTTATGGCCTGGCGGAGGGGCTCCGGAACGCGCATCATGATCCTGGTTGAGACAAATAAAAATAGCCCGGTACGGGCTATCTCTACAAACCTTTGTAGTATACTACTTTCACCAACAAAAATCAAGTCCCGCGGGCAAAAACATCGTTCGCCACCCCTGCAGCCTCTCTCACCTGGTCCATCGTCACATCCAGATGGGCCACCGCCCGCAGAGCCGTTCCCGATGCCGGAATCATCAAAACGCCCCGCCGGCGCAGCTCCGCCGCAAGTCCGTCGGGCGTCCGTCCGGTGCCTGCCACGTCGATGATCAGGATATTCGTCTGGACGGACGCCGCGTCAATGGACACGCCGGGAGCACCGGAAAGTGCCCTGGCGAGTTCCGCCGCCTTGGCATGATCTTCACTCAGCCGCCCGATGTTGTGCTCCAGAGCGTACAGGGCGGCCGCTGCAAGCACCCCCGCCTGCCGCATTCCGCCCCCGAAAATCTTCCGGAAGTGCCGCGCCTCTTCTATGAACTCCCGCGTACCCGCGATGGCCGAGCCCACGGGCGCACCAAGCCCCTTGGAGAAACAGACCGAAACGGAATCGAAATGGCGTGCGTATTCCGCGGGAGGAATGCCCGAGGCGACGCTGGCGTTCCAGATGCGCGCCCCGTCCAGATGCATCCCTATCCCTTCACGGCGGGCAAGCGCGGAGATTTCCTCGATAAGCGGGAGCGGATACACCGTCCCCCCCGCCAGGTTGTGTGTGTTCTCCAGACAGATAAGCCGCGTCCGGGGCATATAGTAGATCTTCGGCCTGATCGCCTGTGCCACCTGCGCGGCGCGCAGCTGACCGTGCGTGCCGGGTATGGTGTAGACCTGAACGCCTGAGTGAAACGCCGACCCGCCGGTTTCATGGTTGAACACATGCGACCCGGCTTCCGCAATGATCTCGTCGCCGGGCCGGGTGTGGACCTTGATGCACAGCTGGTTTCCCATCGTCCCGCTCGGCACAAACAGCGCGGCTTCCTTTCCCAGCAGGCCGGCCACCTGATCCTGGAGCCTGTTCACCGTCGGGTCTTCGGCGAACACATCGTCGCCGACTTCCGCATCGGCCATCGCCCGCCGCATCGCTGCAGACGGCCGGGTGACCGTATCGCTCCGCAGGTCAATCACTTGTTCTGCCATTGTTGAGTCCGTTTCTTCCTGAGAAATGTCTGTCCGGCCCCGGCGGCGAGCAACGCCATGCTCAACCAGGCGCAGATCTCACCCAGCCAGTCGCCGTACCGGGAATACACGGTCAGGTCCGTGCGCCGCCCGATTGTTCTGCTGAGTGTCGCCGTGGTGAACAATTCGGTGCGATCGTAGACCCGGCCGTAGGGGTCGATGAAGCAGGAAATCCCGCCCACCGCACACCGGACCAGCCATCGGCGGTTCTCCACCGCGCGGAGAATCGATATCTGCTGATGCTGGTACGCCCCGGACATGTGATCCCACCAGCTGTCGATCGTCACGAGAGTGAGAAACTCCGCCCCTTTTCGCACGAACGCCGTGACGAAGCCGGGATAGGTGGACTCATAACAGATGATGGCGTTGAACCGCGCTCCCGTGCGCGGATCGGCGAAGACGGTCGTATCCGGACCTATCTGCCAGCCGCCGATCCCCACATCCCACCGGAGGAAGTCGAAGAAGGAGAACACCCCGGCGTAGGGAATCCGTTCCGCGAACGGAACCATCTTCATTTTTCCGTACCAGCGGACGTCGCCCCCGTCTGCGGGAATGAAAGCGGCCGCATTGAACCAGTCGTAGCGCGTTCCTGTTCCCTTCTCTCTTCTCGCGCTGCGCGGTGCGGTGGTGGAATCGTGATAGAGCACTTTGCGCGGAAATCCCGTCAGGATCCCCGCACCCCACTGTGTGCTGTTGCTGCGAAGAATTGCAAGCAGGTCGCCGTTCATTCCTCCCAGGACGTCGAACGGAAGCGCGGTCTCGGGCCACACGACGATGTCCGGCCGGTTCTCTCCGAGGCTGTCCACGAGCCCCTTGGTCATATCCTGGTAGAGCTGCACCGTGCCGTATCCGCTCCGGGACCACTTCTGCCACGGATCGACATTGGATTGTATGATGCCGACCCTCACCGTGCTCCCGGCCGTCTGGAGGCCCGCCGATGCTTCCGGGCGGGAGAGCACAAACGCCCCGTGCACGGCCGGCAGCGCATAGAGCAGCGCAATAATGGCGAGGTACCATGCCGTCGTTGAAGAGCGCAGGAGGAACTTCTGGCGGAGAAGGCCGGCCACGAAAAGATATGCAACGAGATTCATCAGGAGAATCCAGAACGACAGGCCGAAGACCCCCGTGAGGGTGATGAACTGCAGCCGGGTGATGTCATAGGTCTGGCTGTTGCCGAGCGTGAGCCACGGGAAGGACCATTCGCTGAGTGAGTGACTGAACTCATAGGCGACCCAGATGAACGGAAGCGCGCCAAATGCCAGGGGTTCGCCGAGGCGCCGCCGGATGAACAGGAATATGCCGAACGGGATGAAGTAGAAGAGCGGATGCACGAGCATCGTGACCGCTCCCGCAATCATCATGTACGGATCATTGCCGTGAGCGTATCCGCCGGTCCAGTTGACGGTAATGACGTGAAACACCAGCATGGCGACGTACACATAACGGAGTGCCGTACGGGCGCGCTCGATGCCGGCAATGACCACGAGCAACGGCACCAGACCGAAGCAGGCCAGGATTCCGAGAGGAAAGGGCGGGAACGAAAAACCGAGCATGAGCCCGCTGAGCACGGAAAGTGCGAGCCGGGGCGCGTGTTCCCCTGTCGGTGAATACTCAGCCATGGCCGGCGTCCGCAGGATGAGTGAGCCTGAGCCATGGGGCGACCGAGCCACTCGGTGAATACTCAGCCATGGTCGGCCTCCGCAGGATGTGCGAGCCTGAGCCATGGCGCGGCCGTGCGGCCCAGGGTGTGCCAGATCCAGAGCAGAAGTGCTGTCACGCCGGCGCCGATCACGGCCCTCGCCAGAATATCCGATGGGAAATGCACGCCCACCGTCACGCGCGAAAGGGCCACGAGTGCCGCCCACGTGAAAAACGCCCACGTCCACCGGCGATAGAAGAAAGCGAAGAGGGTTGCCACGGCGAAGTTGTTCACGGCATGAGAGGAAGGAAACGCCTTGCCTCCCCCGCAATGCACCAGCAGGTGAATCTGCTGCAGCACGGGCACTCCCTCCACGGTGTGGCAGGGGCGCGCCCGTTGAAAAACCGGCTTGATCACCGAACTGCTCAGTTGGTCGGAACAGACCAGCACCAGGACAAGCAGAAGAGCCGCTGTCCGCCCCCGCTTGCCTCCCCGGATGAGAAGCCAGAGCCAGACGGCCAGCAAGAGCAGGCGCACGACGAGAAACCGGTCGTAGTCGGTGATGAACGGCCAGAGGTAGTCGCCGACCGGATTCGCGAGTGTTTGATTCAGGAAGGTGAACAGAGTCACATCGAGGGAGTACAGAAATTCGATCATGATGTGCTTTGTGCCTTCTTGCGGCGGATCAGCAGATATCGCGCAACGAGCAGCCCGCGATCGCGATCACGCCGATGGTCACAATCTGGCTGTAGGTGTCAAGATAATACCCGATAAGATCGAAGTTCTGACCCACAAAGACGCCGATCAGGATGAGGATGGTGTTCCAGAGCAGCGCGCTCACGAAACAGAGCCCCGTGGTGGGCAGGAGTTTCAGTTCGGACATTCCCGCGAAAAAGGAGACCACCGCGCGTGTGCCCGGTGAGAAAGCGGTTGATGACGATGATCGCATAGCCGTATTTCACGAACCAGCGTTCGACCTTATGGACCGATTCGATCGGGATAAACTTGATCTTCCCCTGTTCCAGGATGTGGTCGCCGAACCAGTCCCCGATCTTGTACATGATGATGAATCCCACGACACTGCCGGTGGTCGCGGAGACCAGCGTTTCCGGGAATCCGAGGCGTCCCATCCCGACAAGCGAGCCGGCGGCCACGATCATGATGTCGCTGGGCGAAGGGGGAAAAAGATTCTCGATGAGCGCGACGGCCAGAACAATGCCGTACACGTACAGGGGGTCGATGCCGTTGAGGAAGGTGAAGAATTCTTGCACAGCTGCTGCGCTCGTGGTTGTCAGGGCTGTTAGGTTGCCCGGGAGAACAGAAGGGCCACGGCATGTGCGGCGGCACCTTCGCCGCGGCCGGTGAAACCCAGACCTTCTCCCGTGGTGGCTTTCACGGAGACCGCGTCGGGTGCGATGCCGAGCGCACGCGCGATGTTCGTCCGCATCGCCCCGGCGTGCGGCATGATGCGGGGTTGCTCGAGAATCACGGTCGCGTCGATGTTGCCGACCTCATAGCCGGAGCGCTCGAGCAGCAGGGCGACTTCCTTCAGGAGCAACAGGCTGGAGATCCCCCGGTAGCGTGCATCGGTATTCGGAAAATGCTGTCCGATATCGCCCAGGGCCGCCGCGCCGAGCAGCGCATCGGCGATCGGCATGGACGAGCACATCCGCGTCGGAATGGCCGTCGAGTCCCAGATCGTGGGGAATCTCCACACCACCCAGGATCAAGTCGCCGGCCCGCGACGAGGCGGTGGACATCATAGCCATACCCGATGCGGGGCCGTGCCGGATGACTGTCAGCGGATTTCAAAGCTTTTCCTCTCGTGTTCGGGGGCCAGCCACTCGATGCGCAGATTTCGCACGTGCGCGGAGCGGGGTCCCACTTTCAGCGCGGCGATCAATTCTTCAAGCAGCGACCGGTCCCCTTCCGCCTCCACTTCCACGCTTCCGTCAAAGAGATTGCGGACAAACCCCTTGAGTCCAAGCGTCTGCGCATGACGTGCGGTGTACCAGCGGAACCCCACACCCTGCACCAATCCTTCGACCACGATATGCACGCGAACGTCCATCTGCGCCGGATAGTGTATGATACGCGAGCACCTTTTGAAAGTCAAGGAACGAGGCAGCGCTCATCGTCTGAAGTATTTAGGGCACGCCCGTCACCGGCCGGTTGAGGCCCGGAATACCATCCGAAAGTTCGGAGAGAAGAACACCGCCGATGATGAGCGCACCGCCCACGACTCCCAGCGACCCGATCTGTTCACCCAGGATGAAGTAGGCCAGAATGGAGGCAATGACCGGCTCGATGGAAAAGATCACCACCGCCCGCGTGGGCGTGGTGTCTTTCTGGAACCGGGTTTGCACCGCCGTCGTGAACAGTGTTGCCAGGAAGGTAAGATACAGCAACGTCAGCACGGATTCCTGCGTCCAGGCGAAGCACGGAGTTTCAAAGACCGCCGTCGCCGCGACCGCATACACCGCTGTCGCCGCCATCTGCACGAAGAGCAGCTGGAGCGTGGTCATCTCTTTGGAGATGATGTCCAGGTAGATGATGTATCCGGCGAAGAGAACGGCGCAGACAAGCGTCAGGGCATCACCGCTGTTCAGCGATGACCCTTCGGGCGATGTCAGGAACCAGAGGCCCGCGGCGACCACGACGACACCCGCGACGTTCCCGAGGAGCGGCGGGCGTCGTTCAACAAAATACTGCAGGACCGGAACGAAGAGCACCATCATGCCGGTGATAAACGCCGACTTGGACGCGGTCGTGATCGTCAGTCCGATGTTCTGCGCCACGAATCCCAGGAAGAGGAAGAGGGCCAGGATCGCCCCCTTGTACACAGCGGCACGCGGGATCGGGAAAATCCGGTGCCGGAAGAACAGCAGCAGGACGCAGGCTGGCGATCACAAACCGGATGGCGATCATCAGGATGGGCGAGACGTCCACCATCCCGATCTTCACGACCGGGAAGGTCCCGCCCCAGATGAACGTGGTTCCGAGAAGCGCGAGCTCCGCGCGGCCTTTTGCGGTCACGCCTGAACGCCCGCGGGTTCGCCGGCCGTCTGTTCATACTGCTGGAAGAGTTTCCCCCACTGGGTGCCCTGGCGCCACTCTTCGAACGTGCGGCGGTCCTTCAGCGGCCAGCGGTAGTAGTCGTGATACGCTTCGGAACCGAAGATGAACATGTGCACCATCGGCGTGCGGAAGAACAGCTTCTGCATTCCCTGCAGCGGTCCGAACCAGGCGAGATTGCCGAACATGCTCGCGCCGTTGTTGCCCACCTTGAATCCCCACGATTCGTTCGAAATGTCCGCGCCGACGATCTCGATATCCCGCACGTCACCCACGCCCAGTCCGTCTTCATGCGCCACGCGGATATACTCGATGGACAACGGATCGAACCCCATCATCTTCGCCGCGACCGCGTCGATCGCCACCTGATCGGCACTCGCAAGGATGTAGTCCTTGACCACGGGAAACATGGTACGCGGCCCGGGTCCGTTCCCCACGGTGGTCCCGTCCATCATCGCGAAGATGCCCGTGTGGATCTCCTTCTGGATGGCGAGCAGGTCCACCAGTGTCCGGTGGATCCAGGAATGCGTGTAGTGGCGCTTCGTGTTCAGCAGTCCGCCGAAGGCATTCTTCATCGCGCCGGTGGTGGTGGTGTAGATGTGGCACTTCACCGTCGGGAGGTGGACGATGTTCTTCCCGAAGAAGTAATCGGGGATCGTGATCCCTTCGGGATAGATCGTATCCAGAACATGCATTTTCGTCTTGGGCTTGATACTGGCACCCATTTCATGTCCTTTTCCCGGAAATTGAACAGGACCGGGATTTCGTACTTGCGGAAGATCGGCACATACCGGTTCAGGTCTTCCCCTTTGAAGGCGTCCGTGACGACGGTCTTGTTCTGCACGGCCGTGATGTTGCCGAAGCCGGCATTCTTCAGCGCGAGGATCGTTCCTTCCAGCTGCCACGGTGTGGTGTTCGCCGCGGGAAACGGAAAATGCCAGGAGATATTGTCTTTGAGGATTGTCGTGGCCGACTTCTGCAGTGCGGCGGACATCCCGGCCATCTCGGCCAGGCGTTCATAGTCCTTCAGACACCGTTGCCGGGGTCGTCTTCAGGACTGCCACTTTTGACTTTGCCATAAGTACTCCTTACTGTACGACATGGTCGATCGTGTATTGGTCAAGCCATGCGCTCCGTGCATCCGAGCGACTTCCACTAGAAAAACCGCCACTTCTTCATAGACTCCGAAGATCTCGGTCAGGGCGCCGCACATCTCCCCGAGCGTCACATACGCGCGCGTACACGCGAGCAGCGGGGGCATCAGGTTCGTGCCATCCGGCAGCGGCGCGCCGCAAATCCGCCAGTGTCCGCTCCACATCGGCGGCGCTCCGCGAGCCGCGCACTTCGGCAAGCCGCCGGCGTTGGCCGCGTTCCACGTCGGGGGAGATCGTAGCAAGCGGGATCGTTACCGGCTCATCCGGCTCCTCGTAGGCGTTCACGCCGACGATGATCTTCTCCCGGGAATCCAGCGCCTGCTGGTAGCGGTAGGCAGCCTCGGCGATCTCGCGCTGGAAGAATCCCTGCTCGATGGCCGGGATCACCCCTCCGAGCGCGTCGATACGTTCGAAGTACTGGTCGGCCTCCTCTTCCATCCGCGTCGGTGAGTGCCTCCACGAAATAGCTCCCGCCGAGCGGATCCACCGTATTCGTCACGCCGGTTTCGTCCGCAATGATCTGCTGCGTGCGCAGCGCGATCTTCACCGCCTTCTCGGAGGGAAGGGCGAGCGTCTCGTCCATCGAATTGGTGTGGAGGGATTGGGTCCCGCCCAGCACGCCGGACGAGCGCCTGGAACGCCGTGCGGACGATGTTGTTCTCGGGCTGCTGGGCCGTGAGCGTGCATCCCGCGGTTTGCGTGTGGAACCGCAGGGCCAGCGACCGGGGATTGCGTGCACCGTACCGTTCTTTCATCCGCCGGGCCCAGATGCGGCGCGCGGCGCGGAATTTGGCGATCTCTTCGAAGAAATCCAGATGCGAATTGAAAAAGAACGAGAGGCGCGGCGCAAAACTGATCCACATCCATCCCGCGCTCAAGGCAGGCTTCAACATACGCGAAGCCGTCGGCAAGCGTGAAGGCCAGCTCCTGCACGGCCGTGGAGCCCGCCTCGCGGATGTGATACCCGCTGACCGAGATGGGATTCCACTGCGGCATCTCGCGCGTGCAGTACTCGATCATGTCGGTCACGATCCGCATGGACGGACGGGGCGGATAGATCCACTCTTTCTGGGCGATGTACTCTTTAAGGATGTCCGTCTGGATCGTCCCCCGGAGCTCGGCCGGACGTGCACCTTCCTTTTCGGCGACCACAATATAGAACGCCAGTGCCATCGCGGCCGGCGCATTGATCGTCATGGAGGTGGAGACGTCCTTCAGCGTGATCCCGCGAAAGAGTATCTCCATATCGGCGAGCGAACTGATGGACACGCCGCAGATGCCGACCTCCCCTTCCGCCAGGGAGATCGTCGCAATCGCGACCCATCAACGTCGGCAGATCAAACGCGACAGACAGGCCGGTCTGACCGTGGCTCAACAGGTAGTGGTAGCGCGCGTTGGTGTCTTCCGGTGTGCCGAACCCGGCGAACTGCCGCATCGTCCAGAGGCGTCCGCGGTACATGGTGGGATGGATCCCGCGGGTGTACGGATATTCCCCGGGAGCACCGATGGCCGTCGCGTAGTCCAGACCGGCGATGGCCTCCGGCGTGTACAGCTGCTCTATCGGTCTCTCCGCTCACGGTGGTGAACACCGTCTTCCGTGGCTCCGTCCCGCGTCCATTCGCCCGTTCACTCATGCCACATCTCCCGTGTGTGATAGCAGCTTTTCTTCTCCGGCTTCAAGTAACGAATTCCTCGTACTGACTTTCAAGGCAACACCTTAGCGGCGTCCGAACCGCCGGTCGAGTTCTTCGGTGGAGATGCGCAGGACGATCGGGCGCCCGTGCGGGCACACGTACGGCATCTTCGTCGCGAACAGCTGGTCGATGAGCGATCGCATCTCCGGCTTCCGTCAGGGGATCCCCCGCTTTGATGGCCGATTTGCACGAGAAGGACTTCGCAACCAGATCGCGCGCCTCTCCGGGAGACTCGCGCTGGTATTCTTTGTAGAGAGCGAGGATTTCCTCGAGGATGCTCTGCTCATGCCCGGCCTTCACGTCCGGCGGCACTCCTTCGATCACGACCGTGTTCTTGCCGAACCGCTTCAGATCGAAACCCAGTCCTTCGATGTGGGGGAAGATATCCTCCAGAACGGCATAGTCCCCTGCCGCCAGCTGCACGGTGCACGGGAAACAGCAGCTGCTGGGATGTGCGCAGGCCGTTCGCAAAACGTTCCAGGGCCTTCTCGTACAGAATCCGTTCGTGCGCGACATGCTGATCCACGATCATCACGCCGTGCCGGATCTGTGAGAGGATGTACTTGTTGTGGAGTTGCCAGAGCAGTTGAGGTGGTTCGGACAGCGGCATCTCCCCTTCCCGGCCGGGCAGTACGGTGTCAGGGCCGGAAATGCGAGAAGCTCCTGCATTCCGGCGGGCATATGCCGGTGGGCGTCGGCCCGGGCGGCAACTGCCCCGATGGCGGAGGGAAGATCTCGCCCGTGGCTGCATCCACACGTGAACGCTCCGGCAAGGTCCATCCGATATCCTGCGTGCCGCCGGAACCCCAGGCATGCTGCCGCACGGTGAAGCCCAGCCGGAGGTCTCCGCTCCCGGGATACCCTTCGCTGAATGTCATCGCCGGAACCGCCCCTGCCGCCCCCGAGCGTCTTGCGGACGAGCGCCGAGATGAAGCGGTTCACCCCCTGTTCGTCGTCGAACTTCACTTCCATCTTCGACGGATGGACGTTCACGTCGATCCTGTGCGGGTCGATTTCCAGGAAGAGGATGATAGAAGGGATAGTGCCGTTGATCAGCAGGTGTTCGTATGCGGAGGCGACGGCGTAGCCGATGCTCCGGCTGGAGATGATCCGTCCGTTGAGGTAGAGAAACTGCGACAGGCGTGTCTTCTGGCCGAATGCCGGTTTGCCGATGAAGCCGCGGACGGTCAGAAAATCCGTCTGTTCTTCCACGGGAAGGAGCGACTCGAACGTGCGCTGCCCGAAGAGATCCATGATCCGTTGATCGATCGTCGAGGCTTTCAGGCGGAAGACCGTCTCCCCGTCGCTGATGAACGTGAAGGCGAGTCCGGGATGGGCAAGCGCCGTGCGCTGGACGACATCATGGATGTGGCGGAATTCCGTGTTCGTGGTCTTCAGGAACTTCCGGCGGGCGGGCACGTTGAAGAAGAGATTCTGGACGGTCACGGTGGTCCCGCGGCCCGCGCGCATCGCGCGTGATGGTCTGGGGCTCCTTCGCCGGCGATCTTCACCACGGTGGCAACGTCATCGCCTGCACGGCGCGTCTTCATCGTCACCTGCGCCACGGCGGCGATGGACGCGAGGGCTTCACCCCGGAAGCCGTAGGTCCGGATGGCCTCCAGATCTTCATAACTCACAATCTTGCTTGTCGCATGACGGAGGAACGAAGCGACGGCATCCTGCTCATCCATCCCGGTCCCGTCGTCGGTGACCTGGATGAGTTCCTTTCCGCCATCCTTGATGATCACTTCGATGGAACGCGCTCCGGCATCGAGGGCGTTTTCGAGCAGTTCCTTGACCACGGATTCCGGACGCTGGATCACTTCGCCGGCGGCGATCTTGTTGGCGATGTGCTCCGGGAGCACCGTCACGCGGCGGGAATCATTGAAGCGGAGATATCGGGCGGGTTGGTCATGCTTCAAAGAGCGCTTCCGCGAAATCCTTTGCGTCAAACGGCTGCAGATCGTCCAGCTTTTCTCCTACGCCGATAAACCGGACCGGGAGGCCCATTGAGCGTGCAATCGCCAGCACGATCCCCCCTTTTGCCGTCCCGTCGAGTTTGGTCAGCACCAAGCCGGTCACGCCGACTGCGGAACCGAACTTCGTTGCCTGCTGGAGGCCGTTCTGTCCGGTTGACGCATCGATGACGAGAAGCACCTCGTGCGGTGCGGCGGGGTTTTGTTTCTGCACCACGCGCCGGATCTTCTTCAGTTCTTCCATCAGGTTCACGCGTGTATGGAGGCGTCCTGCGGTATCGATGATGACCACATCCGCAGAGCGTGCCGTTGCGGCCTTGACCGCATCAAACGCCACCGCGGCGGGATCGGCTCCCTGTTTTTGCTGGATGATGTCCGCGCCGGCACGTTTCGCCCAGATCTCGAGCTGTTCATTTGCCGCCGCCCGGAACGTGTCGGCCGCCGCGATGACCACCTTGTGCCCCGCCGACATGTAGCGGTGGGCGAGTTTTCCGATCGTGGTGGTTTTCCCGACGCCGTTGATGCCGACGACCATAATCACATAGGGTCGATCGGTTCCGAGGTCAAAGGGATTTGCCGGAACGCCGCCGGGTTTCCCGGAGAGCTGGAGGGCGATTTCCTCTTTGAGAAAGGGGAGAAGCTCCGGGCGCGTCATGTGCCGGGGTTTCTTTCAGCCGTTTCCGGACGCCCTCCATGATCTCGGCCGAGGTCCCGGCCCCGACGTCCGCCGCGACGAGAGTCTCTTCCAGATGTTCGAGAAGAGTTTCGTCGACTCTTTGCGCCGCGCACGAGAATCCGCGAGACCGCCCCCACGAGCCCTTCGCGGGTTTTCGCCAGACCCTCTTTGAGTTTCCCGAATCCCAGTTTGTCCAGAAGCCCCATGATACACCTTCGTCTTTTCAGTCTCTGTGTTAACATCCTAACATCTCCCTCGCTTGCTCCCTCCCTACATCTCATCCCCTCATCTCTCATCCTCTTCCCTGCTTCACTTCAGCTTCTCACCTCATCTCTCTGGCCCTCATCCCTGCTTCAACTCTTCAGCTCTTCGTTCCTCTTTCTTCATCGTGACCTCCTCTGCTCTCATCATCTCTCCTTCTTCATCCCCACATCTCCTTTCATTTCCGGATCCCGCAATGTATCCCGACGCATCATTGCGCGCTCCATCCGGAACTGCTAGACTGCGCGAGTGTCTCCTACGCATCACTTCTGCAAACCGCCGCACGTATCCGATAGTCGACACCAGTACCATCGTCACGCTGGTCCAGATGCCAATCGACACCAGCCAGGGCGGTGCATCGACCACGATAAAGATCAGTGTTGCGGCGAAGACACCCACGGCCCATTTGCCGGCGATATTAGATGGGAGCACTTCTCCCGTTTTCCGTGCGGACGATGAGACCTCCGGTGAGGATCAGCACATCGCGTACGAGCAGAAGCGCGACAAACCAGAGCGGCAGCCATTCAGGTAGAGCAACACGATTGCGACGGCGGCCACGCCCACCTTGTCGGCCAGGGGGTCGAGAATCCTTCCCCATCTCCGTCTCCTGGTGCATACTGCGGGCCAGCCATACCGTCCAGCTTGTCGGTCAGGGCGGCCAGCAGGAGGATTCCCAGGCCCCACCAGCGGGCGGGGGTCCGGCACGAGCATCGACGAGAACAAACGGAACGACGAGAATCACCCGCGAGAGACTGAGCAAATTGGGGATTGTGAAAATCTCACGCTTCATGCTCTTCTTTGGACTGGTGTCGTGTCGATGGCAATCGGATACCGGCCGCTGAAGCAGGCCGTGCAATAGTGCTCACCGTTTTCCTGCGGTGCCGAGGCAAGCAGCTCGTCGATCGTCAGGTAACCCAGACTGTCCACTCCCAGTTCCTGGCGGATGGCCTCGATGTCGCCGCCGCACTGGTTGGCGATCAGCTCTTCCGGTGTCGGGAAGTCCATCCCGTAGTGACAGGGAAACTTGATCGGCGGTGCGGTCACCCGGAAATGCACTTCTTTCGGGCCGGCTGACCGGATCAACTGAACGAGCTGTTTCGATGTTGTTCCCCGCACGATGGAATCGTCCACGATGACCACGACGCGGTCTTTCAGAACGCCTTTGACCGTATTGAACTTGATCTTGACCTTGTTCTGCCGTACATCCTGTCGCGGCTGGATGAACGTGCGGCCGATGTAGTGGCTGCGGATGAGGCCGATCTCGAGCTTCGCGGTGCCGCCCATTTTGTTGGTCTGCGACACGTATCCCATCGTCGCGGTGTTACTCGAGTCGGGGACGTTGATGACAATGACTTTGTCACGCGGGTCTTTGGGGACCACGGGCTTGGCGATCGCGAGATTTTTCCCGAGTTTCCGGCGGACCTTGTCCACGCTGTGTCCGAAGATCTGGCTGTCCGGGCGCGAGAAATAGATGAATTCGAAGATGCAATGGTGGGGGCTGCGGAGGTATGTCTTTGATCCGGAGGGATTTGGGGACGCCGGTCCGGAGAGTGTCGTCATCGAACACCACCATCTCTCCCGGTTCCACGTCGCGGACATAATCGGCATCGATGATATCAAACGCGACGGTCTCCGAGGCGACGATGAACGCCCCGTCTTTCCGGCCGATGGCGAGGGGACGGACGCCCGCATTGTCGCGCGCCGCGATCAACCGGTTGTCGGCGAGGATCACCAGGGAGTACGCGCCTTCCACCTTTGCCAGAGCCTCGCGAATCTGATCCAGCTGATCCGCGTGCCTGCTGCGCGCTATCAGATGGAGGATAATTTCCGTGTCGGAGGTCGTCTGGAAGATTGTGCCGGTTTCCTGGAGCTGCTTTTCTGATTTCCCGGAAGTTGGTCAGGTTGCCGTTATGGCCGATGGCCAGATTGCCCCCGCGGTAGAGGACGGTAAACGGTTGCACGTTGGATTTGTTGTTTGCCGCTCCTGCGGTGGAATAGCGGTTATGTCCGATGGCGGACGTGCCGCGCAGGATATCCGTCAGGATGCGATCGTCGGCGTACACATCGTTGACCAGTCCGAAGTCCTTGTGCACATGGAACCGGGGGCGGTGCTGGGCCGGATCGAACTCCGCGCTGACGATTCCCGATCCTTCCTGACCGCGGTGTTGTTGGGCGAGCAGGCCGTAGTAGGTCAGATGGGCTGCCGCGGGATGTCCGTAGATACCGAAGACCGCGCAGTGGCATCTGGGCTTGTCGAGGGCGGCTTGTTGTGTTTGCAGGGGTGTCACGTAGCTCCTTGACGGGGTAAGCTTAAATATACGACACCGGGGGACGTCAAACAAGCCTCGGCTATTTCGTTCCGACGGCTTCATTCCGACGGCCATACGGTTCCCCCGCAGAGCGCCGACCCTGCCATCGCCCCGGGTCTTCATCCGCAGTGCAAAGCTCAACTCGGTGGTTCTGGTCGCGCTGATGTGGACCCGCACAGTTCGTGCTTCGTCGCCTGGCGCATCGGGACCGGAGGATGTAGTTGATCTGTTCCCCCATTGCCGCTGCTTAGTGCTTGCCTTCGGCATCCGGATCGGTTAAGAGAAGTCACCGGACCTGGACCAATTGGAGCGATGCAGTTCACGGCAACTGCACCGGAACGGGAGAAAGCACTGGCTTGCGCAGCTGTTGCAACGAAGGTCTTTGTAACGCGATTTGCAGGTCGCACTGATTTTACGTATTCTGCAACATTGTCTCGGTGCCCACATCAAGGAAACAATCGTGTTTGATGCCGTTCTCTGGATACTGGGAACCCTGTACGCAGCAGGGATTCTCCTGTTTGCGGTTGGTGCGTGGAGAGCTCGCTATCGCTATAACAGGTCTCTCCGCCCAAAGGTTTCCGTTGTCGTGGCTGCGCGTAACGAGGAATCAAACATCCGCCGTTGTCTCGATTCACTTCTGCGGCTCACATATCCTCCTGAGTTGCTTGAGGTGATCATCGTGAACGATCGGTCCACCGATGCGACTCCCGATATTATTCGCGAATTCGCAGCCCGCCGCAACAATATTCATCTGTTGAATGCCCGGGCCGGTCTGGGACATCTCCGCGGAAAGGCCAATGCGATCTCCCAGGGAATTGACTGCTTCCACCGGGGAGATCATTCTCATGACCGATGCAGATTGCACGTTGCCTCCCGGGTGGGTTGAGGATACCGTCAAGTACTATGTGGATAGATCAGTGGGCATCGTCCCGGGCTTCACCGCCATCCGGCATGACAACATGTTCGAGGCCATGCAGACACTGGACTGGTTCGCGCTCTTTTCGGTAGCGGCCAGCGCCACGAAACTCGGTTTTCCGGTGACTGCTGTGGGCAACAACTTCACCATTCGCAGGAGCGCGTATGATGCGGTGGGAGGATACGCGGGCATTCCCTTCAGTGTGACGGAAGATTACGCCCTTTTCCACGCGGTGACCTCCGGCACCTCTTACCGGGCATGTTTTCCTCTTGATCCTTCGACGGTTGTCGAGAGCGAGCCCTGCAAGACGTGGCGCGATTTATACCGGCAACGGAAGCGCTGGTTTGCGGGCGGAAGGGACATGGATGCCCGCAGCATCGGCATCTTTGCTTCCGCATGGCTGTTGAACGCGATGATCCTGGCAGGTTTGTTCATCGAGGTAACCCCTCTTCTGCTTTCTGTGGTCGTGTTGAAGATGGGGGTTGACTTTGCGCTCGTGCTTCCCGCGATAGCGTCATTCCGGCGCTGGGAGCTCCTCTCTGCGTTCCCTCTGTACGCGGTCTACTATTTCTTCTACGTGTTGATTTACCCCCCCATTGTCCTGATCGGCCGCAATGTGGTCTGGAAGGATCAGCAATTCGGCAATCCGGAAACGCCACAGCCCTCATAAGAGGGCTGTGGGAGAAGTGCACCGGTGCTTCGCGTGAAGGTTTTCTAGCTGCGCGTGCGTGCGCTCGCGATGCCGAGCCGCTTGAGCTTGTACCGGAACGTCTGTTCGGTCATGCCGAGGAACTGTGCGGCTTTCGACTGATTGAAGCCGAACTTATCGAGCGATCGTTCGATGATCCCCTTTTCGATGACGTCCAGTGATCTGTCCAGCACGAATTCCTGTCCGGCCATGATGTTGTTGATCATCTTCACCACTTCGGTCTTCTCGTCCACGAGCTCCGGCGGGAGCATGAACCGGCCGTCAGCGGAGAACAGCACGCACTTGTCAATGACGGATTTGAGTTCGCGGATGTTTTCGCGCCATGGCTGGCGCATGAGCACGTCGATGGCGTTGATGTCGATAATCAGATCGGGGATTCCCAATTCCTTGCAGATATCGGAAGTGAAGTGCTTGATGAGAAGCGGGATATCGTCCTGTCGCTGACGGAGCGGTGGAATTTCCACCCGTTCAAACTCATTCACTTTCACGAAGAGCTCTTCCATGAGCTTGCGTTGTTCAGCGAGCACGCCGGGATCGCTCTTCATGGTAACGATAAGACGGATATCCGCAGCACCCGGGTTGTCGCTCCCCTGCCGGCGGGATTTCCGCTCATTCATGAAGGTGAGGACCTTCATCTGATTGCGAAAACTGGCTTCTTCGAGTTCTTCAATGAGGACGGTTCCCCCGTTTGCCTGATCGAAGAGACCGCGGCGAGACGTCACGGGCATTCCCTGCAGGGCGCGGTCGTGTCCGAAGAGGAGTGCATCCAGTTCACGATCGTCGACGACCGAGAGGTTTATCGAGAGGAACGGTCCATCGTTCCCGATTTGTTTCCCTGCGATATAGATGTTCTTTGCGACGGCACCCTTGCCGACGCCGGCTTCACCGACGAGCACAACGTCGCGGCGGGACTTGGCAAGCGATGATATTTGCTTGATCAGCTGATCGACCGCCCTGCTTTTGCCGACGATGGGGTACTCGAAGAGCTGTTTGGCTTTCTTCTCCTCGCCCGCGTGTGTTTTGTGCTCTTTATGTTCCATGGGTGCCGTGTCCCCCTGTGCAAAGCCACCAAAGCAAGTTATTTGGATTTCGGACTGAGACGTTGTCCCCGGCGGCTTGCCGGAACGAAGAGTCTCCCCACGAGTGCTCTCCGGTTGAAGAAACTATCGATGACCATATTGTCCAGCGTATCCCGCCACCGGGTGATGCCGGAGGGGCTTGTCGCCAGTTCTTGTTCGTAGAACTCGCCGTTTGCCGATGTAATGAAGCGCAATCGGAGGGCAAAAAAGAGCGCGATGAGAAGGAGGACGCCGAGTGATGCATACTGTCCGGCGCCCATCACGCTCGCGAAAGTTTGCCATTCCAGCGCTTTCACTGCGCTCCACGCATGCAGTATTTCCATGCTACAGAACACGAGGAAGAGGAACATGATCTTTTCGATGTACGCTCCTTGCGGCGGATCCTTCATGTACTGATAGCCGAAAAAGAGAAGGATGAATCCGATCGAAAGGACGGACATATGGATCATGTACATCATGATGGGCTTGTTGACCAGGATCCTGTAATTGGGCTCCACTAAATACGGAAATAGTTCCTCAATACGCTGTGTTCTAGCTTCTGGGTGCAGGGTAGCAACGGGACGGCCCTCTTTCCAGACATACATTTCAGTATTTTCCGCCAATTCCTCAACAGTAGGTAGACGACCATGAGTGGATTTGAAATTCTCCCCAGCGATCGACATTGTTTTCCAATCACGGACATCTTGTGTAAAATAGGCGTAGTTTGGATTCAGCAAGAATGGGGTGAAGTAGAATAGAAAGAAACCTCCCACAATAGTGAGAGCTACAAGATATTTGTAGAGGATCTTGAAATCACGGAATAACACATCGATGGAAATATAGACTACACTGAGTGCCAATAGGAAAAAGTAAGATCCATACGAGATGTACTGATCGAAGTAGTGCTTGTAGTAGGTGGTCCGATATAAAGTTGCCGAACAATCCAAGAATCGGCACTGAGAAGAAGATGGCGAAATTGACGAAGATCGCCCTGTTCTTTGGATTGGGTTCGTGCTTTGTGATTGCGACATTTATGAAAAACAAGCAGAACCTGAGCGGCACAAGCAGCAATCAGTGATGTGGGCAATTCAGAATGCGGAAAGACCTGAAGCGCCCATATGAACGCCCCCATCGAGGCAAACCACAACCAGAGAATTATTTTCGCAGTTCTAGACACGTTGTCCGTTCGTTTGCATTTAGAAACTCTCGCAATATACCGCGTTTGAGCGCAGTTGTCAAGGGCAATAACGCAAATTTCTTCACACATACGTAGTTTTGTGCTAAGGATCATGGGTAGATCGGGATAAGATTGCCTTCAATTGGTGTGCCAGCATCTCGGAAAATACCTGCCACGAATCTATGAAAAAAACGACGATTTCAGGAAATAACTTGACAAGTTCGTGGAGGATGGCTATATTTATCACCCAGATGGATGATATTGAACATCGTCCCTCCATGAAGGGTTAGTAGAGTCTACTCAGCCCGGCACTTAACAAGAGTAATTGTCTTCCAGAAATCCGCGCCTGAGGGTCTCGGTGGGCATCATCCACCCTCCGTCTTCTGCAGGGCCTTCGCTTTCGCGGGTATCTCTGTGTCACCGAGAATCCATCCACCAGATTTTTTATAAGTCAAGAACCATAATTCCACAAGATCACTCCCGCCAGGAGGGACTATGAGCAACAACGCAAGAAAACTACGTGCCATCGCATTAACCGTGATTGGAGTGATGGCAACCAACATTGCGATCTCGTTTGCGAGTGGTGATTCAGAAAAGCCCTACACTCAAGCCAAGAAGGCTCAAGTGCGTACGAGTGGGGCTCCCGCATACCCCAGCCCACCTCGGCCTCGTTCCGAAACCAAGACGAGTGGAGCCCCTGCATTCCCAAATCCTCCACGCCCGTAAGCTGAATGCCCAACTCACTCGCGTGAAAACACTTGAGCCCGTTTTCACGCGAGTGCCTATTCAAATCTGGAATCAGAAATCTCGATAGAAACTTGGAGGGGGGAGTTGTCTCTGCTTCGTCGCCTCGCTATTCACGTTGGACTCCTTTTGCTGACGTTTCTCACCACGACATTTGCCGGAGTGCAGTGGCTCAATCGCGATCCGCTGGAGCTGGCCAATTTCGCCTCAGGGCTGCCATATGGCATCCTTATTATTGCCATGCTCTTGTCGCACGAGATGGGTCATTATTTGGCCGCCGTTCGGAATAAGGTTGCTGCGACACTCCCCTATTTTCTGCCTTTCCCTTCCTTTCTTTTTTTTGGTTTCTTTCCATTCGGAACGCTCGGAGCGGTAATCCGTCTCCAGTCCGCCGTAACATCCCGACGTGCGCTCTTTGACATCGGTGCCACCGGACCGATCGCGGGATTTTTGGTAAGCGCGACTTTCCTGATCATCGGTTTCGTCACCTTGCCAAACATAGAATACCTGTATGTGATACATCCTGAATATGTCGGACTGGGCCACATCCCAACAGAAGGGCTCACATTCGGGACAAGCATCCTTTACAACTTCCTTGCGGCCGTCTTCTCACCGGAAGGTGCGTTCATTCCCCCCATGAACGAGGTTTACCATTACCCATTTCTTTGTGTCGGTTGGTTTGGCCTCTTCGTAACGGCCATGAATCTCTTACCGATAGGTCAGCTCGACGGAGGGCACATCATATATTCGATGTTCGGACAGGCCTATCATCGAATTGCGCAGGGCGCGCTAATTGGATTAATGGTATTGGGAACGCTCGGATTTCTCCCACTTTTAGGTATTCCATTTGAATTCGGATGGACAGGGTGGCTTTTCTGGGCAGTTCTCCTTGTCTTCTTCATGCGTGGAACCCGCCAGAACCGTCCACCAATCGAAGATGCAACCCCGCTCACAACTTCACGCATGCTCCTGGGATGGCTAACGATCCTCATCTTCATTTCCTCGTTTTCCATAAGCCCTCTTACGCTGCAAATGCCCTAACCCACAGAACAATTGTCTGCACCTCGCGGAACACATACTATTGCACACCCCATCTCACAAATTATCTACTTCTTGATTGTTCCCTCGACGTCAAGTAATGCTTCCTCACAATTGCCATTAACGCAATTCCTCCTAGGGAAAAGAGGATCACAAGTGTGACCTCAGTGGATGGCAACAAGTTCTTCGGTTCGGATCCGCCCGAAGTGTCTAGACGGTCACTCTCACCGACCAAGACAAAAGCCCCCCAGCGGTGCGGGTCGATTTCGCCTTGGTCAATCATATCTATTTTTGCCAATTGCAGGGCTTTGGATTTGCGTTCACCCTTCAGCAAATAGCCATAGAACCGAGTCATTAGGATCGGAGCAAGATCATCGGCAATCGCCCATTGGGCTGAAATAACACTTCTCACTCCCGCCATGTTGAACCCCTTTATGAATCCTTCAGTCTGACCACTGGCCGTGGCCCCACGAGTTCGGCAGGCACTGAGCACGACAAGTTCTGCCTGTAAACCGATGTCAGGAATCTCATATGCCATGAGAATATCCTTGCTCGAAGTGCTTGCGGGACTATAGAATTGCAGTCCGGAGAGCATTGGATTGGCAGTATCGTAGGTGGCATGAGTCGCCAAATGAATGACTCTAAAATTCGGAGCCTTTTTGCGGAATTGTCCGACAGTAGCATCGCTCCCAACGAAGATTTCCGCTCTATCTCCAAACATAGAAGCTATGGCTTCCACTTCTCGGCGGGCACCGGGCAAAGGGAGAGACCTAGACTGGGGATCATCCACTGGAAAAGCAAAACCAGTGACTGAAACCGTCTCCTCACCGTGGCTGGGGTCGCCTGGGTCACCGAACCCAAGGAGGAAACCACTCGGATGCACTTTCTGTTTGAATCGGGGATCCAGGAGCGAGCCCGCTGCCACATAGCTAATTTCAAATCGATGAACCAGAAACTCAACTTGTGCAAGAGCCGGGCTATCTTTGAGGTCTGTCACGAGCAACTCAAACGGAAGCCGAACAAGTGGCCCATCAGGCACTATTACTAGTTTGTCAATGGCTGTAAGGTCCCCTCTCAGAGTTCCAAGTAATACCTCGTAGAGTGCTTTTGCGCGCACGACATCAAAATGAAGGAGCGACGTATTCTCCAAGCCCATATCCGTGGACCGATCGCCCAGCACTCTTGAAATTGAGCTCAACCTTCGGTCCAATTCCTTCCTACCTTCGAGGATCCGGAAGTACACGAGCGTGTCTTGCCTTGCCAAAAAGACATCCGTTTGATTCTCACCAACAACGAATTCAAGCAACGCCTCGCGTTCCGCAAGTGAATGCCGTTGCAGGTTGTGGAAAAAGGATTGCGGAGGAGCCAAAAGCGTCTTTAGCTCCGCATTTCCAGATCGTATGCGTTTTACGAGCGCGTCATATTGAAGTTGAAGTTCGGAGACATTTCCCATCAGGCGAAAATCAATCTCCGGGTAGTTGTTTCCCCGGACTTTCCGTTCGCGAACAATCTCAAAACTCGCCCGTAGCAACTGCTTGAACCGTCGGATTTCACTCAAGGACGAGTCATCCGTTCTTTGCAGAACGCTATTGGGAGAGAGCGTTAGGAAATCGTTTCCCAACTCAAATCTAACTTGTTCGATGAATTCAAAAGCTTGCTCAATTCGACCTGTTGCACATAGGGCATGAACATAGTTCGAGGATATTTCCGAATGGTAGCGTGCGCTATGTCGCGAAATCATCCTGATAAATCGCGTGCTGGTCATTGCCTGGAAATCCGAAACCAGAGAACAGAACAGATCGACCGCTCCTTCCTGATCTCCCGTTTCGAGTGCTATGTCAGCGAGTCCCTTCTTCGCCTTAATGACTACACCCTTCTGTTTTGCATTCTTCCCTATTGCCATCGCTGTATCGAAGAGGGCTTTTGCCTCACTCCACCGATGGTTTGAGAAATGATGTCTTGCGAGATTGATGAGGGCATTTGCTCTTTCCCGAGGATAGGATGTTCGCTCTGCAAACATCAACTGGCGCGAATAGTGCGAGAGGGCTTTCTCAACTTCGCCCAACGCGTCAAGTCCATTTCCAACATTGCCTTCACAGATTGCGAGTATTCTGCCTTGTTTATCGATGCTTCGGGCCGTAATCAGGGCTGAAACAAAATGCTGAAGCGCAACCTTCGAATTGCCGAGATTTGACTGCGCCAATCCGAGCACCGTCTCCAAGCGGAAGTGTTGGTAGGGGTTCTTTGGCAAAGATCGGAACCGGTTTTCGGCCTCTATTGCATATTCGAGGGCGACGTCGTATGCTCCGAGCTCGCAGAACGCAGATGCAATCGTAGTGAGTGCAGACACTTCCTCCTGCTTGTTCTCAAGGTCGTCCAAACGGCGGAGCAGCAAAAAGGCTTGCTGCATCGCGCTTTCATGTTCGCCCAACTCCATTAGGGCATCGAGCTTGACCATTTTCGTTGTAGAATACCCTGCTAGGTCGCCGCTCCGTTCAAAAGCCACTGATGCCTCCTCTGAGAAGGCTAGGGCCTTGTCGTGTTGGCCAACACTATGGGCATTATTGGCAATCTGAAGACAAATGTGCCCACGCCACCGCAATTGACCGTATGCGGTGACAGATTTCAATCCACGCTCTAGTGCTGTCGCTCGAGAGTCGTCCAGACCGAGAACTTCATATGTTCTACTGACTGTCCATCTCAAGAATTCCGCTCCATCAAAGTCGCCCAGTAACAGGGATCTATCCAGGATTTGCTCGGCACTCGCGACAGACTCTACTGAGGGCTTCAACATGGTGCTAGCCGCCCAAGACAGTTGAAGATACTTGACCTCCGCACTGTCCTGTTGAAGCGCATGATTCAAGGTGGATAACGCGTTTTCATAGTCCAGTTTTCCCCAATGGCAAAGCGCAAGCGCATACCAAGCATTTTTCGATTCCGGACTCCTGTGGCATAGTCCAACAAAGTGCCGCAATGTGCGTTCTGACCCAAAGACTTTCTCATGCGCGTAGACAAATCCCCGGTAGACCTCTGGAATATCCAAGTTGCATTCCATAGCTCTAGCAAACGCATCGAGCGCTGCGCCGAATTCTCTTCTCCGTAGGAAAGAATTGCCGAGACCGTAGTAGGCATACTTCATTGAATATCCTCCCACAACTCGAGCAGCGAAGAATCTCTCCGCCTCCCCCACATCCCCCGCGTACAGGCAGACTTCCGGCAGGGTTTCGTAGAGATACTTGTAGTCGGGATATTTCTCGATTAAACGCTTGCATTCGGTGACGGCGGCACTGTACATCTCCTTCCCCATCATCCGCCGGACAGCCAGGTATGCTTCGAGACGCTCACTCTGCACATCACAGAAAGCCGCCCCGCACAGCCCACCCGCAACCAGAACGAGCATCAGATTCAACCTGAATACCCTCATCCCCCACCTCGCCGTTTAATCTCCTCCAGCAATTCCTCCGCGCCACGCACCCGCAACCCTCCCCCCTTGACCACCCTCCGCAAATGGTCCACAGCATTCTCGGGCTGACCTAACATCAAATATCCCTTCGAAGCAATCCAACATGCCTCCTCCACAAGACGGGGATTCTCCGAACGGGCAATCACCATCAACATATCCCTTAACCCCAGCATGATCTGCCATTCGTCAAACCGGCGGAAAAGCCCGAACACATTGCTCTCCGCCCCACCGATCCGGATGGAACCCGCAAGCACGCGGGCAACATCGGCATTCTCACCCTCTGGATGCATCCGCAAGAAACGGTTGAGATGCACCAGAGCGGCATCAACATTACCTTCACCATACGCGGCACGAGCCTGCACAAGATCCTCCGCGTCAATTCCCCTGAACCGCACATCCAACTCGACGCGCCCCAGCGCAGTCAAATCAGCATACGGTCCCGCGGTTAATGCGCTGATAATCACCGACAGCCCGATCACTGTCACAAGCACGGCCGCGGCACGAATCACGTACCGCCAGCCGGAATCCCGAACCACAGACCCGGGAGTTCGCCGGCGGTCCCCCCGGCCAGCCCTGAATAGCTCCTCCCCGTCACGATCAACACCCCGAACGACAACCGCAATCTCCTCCAGCTGCGCGGAAAGACCGGGATCCGCCTCGACCGCGTCCAACACCCGCAAGGATTCCTCAGGACTCAACTTGCCTAAGGCAAAATCAACCAGGTCATCCCTGACCACCTTTCTCTCTTCCATGCCATTCTCCTCCTTACCCTATTACTCCGAACAACCCCTTTTTCCGGAGTTCCCGGTTAATTCTTTTCAGGGCCGCCACCTCCCGGCTCTTCAGCGTCGAGATCGGGGCACCCAACAACCCACTGATCTCCAGGAATGTCAGTTTCATGAAATACCTCAGCTTCACGATCTCAAAATCCCGGTCCGACAGCCCACGGATCACCCCCCGAAAGGCCGCACGCTCGGCCTTTTCTTCACCGGCGCCGGGATCAAATGTTGTGGGAAACCGAATCTCCACCGTCTCTCCCCACGAGACACGCCTGTCCCCCCGCTTTTTTGCCTGCCAGGCACGGTTGATCACCGCCCGCGAGACATAGTTGCGAACGTGTTCCACCGATTCGAACTTTCCGTCTTCCATCGTCAGCACGGTGTAAATGACGGAATGTACGATGTCCTTCGCCTCCTCTTCGGAGACCTGCGCGCACAGCGCGTTGTTGATCCAGATTCGGGAGTACTTACGGTAGGCGGTTTCGAGGAGCGCCGTCAGGGCGGGGCGGTCCCCGGGGGGTGCTGCATTCATGGGGAGACCCGTGCGCTCAGCGCGTTGTTGATCCAGATTCGGGAGTACTTACGGTAGGCGGTTTCGAGGAGCGCCGTCAGGGCGGGGCGGTCCCCGGGGGGTGCTGCATTCATGGGGAGACCTGTGCGCTCAGCGCGTTGTTGATCCAGATTCGGGAGTACTTACGGTAGGCGGTTTCGAGGAGCGCCGTCAGGGCGGGGCGATCTCCGGAGGGTGCTGCATTCATGGTTGGAATCCCCTCACGTGACGCATTCCTGGCGCGATAGGATCTGTTTGCCCATCATACGGAAACGCATCGTTCCGTGCAAGAGGAAAATGACCCGCCTTGCATTTTCTCAAACCCGTTCGTATCTTTTCCAAGGGCGAATGCCCGAAAACCCGTGTCCCTTGTCCCTCCATATATCGAATCCCTCGAACCGTACAAACCCGGTAAACCGATCGCCGAACTTCAGCGCGAACTCGGCATAACGGACGTCATCAAACTCGCGTCGAACGAGAACCCCCTCGGCCCCTCACCGCACGCACTCGAAGCCCTCCACTCGGCGTACAGTACACTGCACCTCTACCCGAACGGCGGACTCGATCTGCGTGAAACACTCGCGGCACAATACAACCTGAAGGTGGAAAACGTCATCGCCGGCAGCGGGTCGGAAGGGATCATGTCCAATATCATCCGGACATTTCTCTGCGACGAGGATGAGGTCCTCACCTCCGACGGCACATTCGTGGGCTTCTATGTGCTGGCCCGCTCACGCGGCACACGGCTGATTACGGTCCCGCTTGCCGGCTACGGCTTCGACCTCCTGGGCATCGCCGACCGCATCACGGCGCACACGAAGATCATCTATCTCGCGAACCCGAACAATCCCACGGGCACGATCTTCACACGACATGTATTCGATGAGTTCATGAAGCGCGTTCCGCCGCACGTGCTCATCATTCTGGACGAAGCATATTTCGAATACGCCCGCAACAACCCGGCGTATCCCGATTCGATGCACTACCGCTACGACAACGTGATCACGCTCCGCACGTTTTCGAAAGTCTACGGACTCGCCGGAATCCGGATCGGATACGGCTTCGCCCATGACCTGCTCATTCGCAACCTCCTGAAAGTGAAGCTGCCCTTCGAGCCCAGCGCTCTCGCGCAGGTGGCCGGCATCGCAGCACTCAACGATCCTGAATTTCTCTACCGCTCACTTGCCGTGAACGCCGCGGGAAAGCTCTTCCTTCCCCCGGCCCTGCATGCTCTCGGCTTCACCGTCGTTCCCACGGAAGCGAATTTCCTCTGCGTCCCGCTCGACAACGAAACCGCGGTCCAACGGCTCTACTCGGAACTCCTTCGCCGCGGCATCATCATCCGTCCTCTCAAGGCCTTCGGCCTCCCCCACTGCGTGCGTATCACCATCGGAACCCAGGAACAGAACGAACGCCTCCTCCATGCACTGGAGGATATTCTCGCCAGTGACCTCGATGCCACCATTCTGCCACATCACGCTGACGCCACCTAGCAGGTCCCGCGTCGCGAACGATGTATGAGTGCCGGACATATGCCCGTGACCAGGACACCTATCGGCCCGTTCGTTGTTCTCCTCTTTTCGTGCATTGCCCCATCGGGCAACGTCATCAAGGAAATCGGCCGGGCGGCAACCAACCGGTCGCGCTGCTCTTTCACACTGGATGGCGTGAGCGACTTCCAGCTTGAGGTTATAGCCCTCGGCGGAGCACAGGGTTCTGCAAGCCGTGTCACCCTCCGTGCCTGTCCGACGATTAGCACAGACTTCGGCCCGATCTCCCACCCCGGCGAAATCGACATTATCGACAAGGAGTTCCGCGGAAAGTGACAGCACGGGATTTTCTCCCCATCAACGGCACTGACTTTGTGGAGCTGTATGTCGGAAACGCCAGACAGTCCGCGCACTACTATCGCGCCGCCTTCGGCATGACCCTGATCGCCTACAGCGGACCCGAGACCGGCCGGAGAGATGCGGTCTCCTACGTTCTTCAACAACACAAGATCCGGCTCGTCCTGACCACACCACTCGTCCCGGATCACCCGATCGCCGACCATATCCGGCTGCACGGCGACGGCGTGAAAGATATCGCCCTCTGGGTGGATGACGCGGAAGAGGCATACAACGCCACAATCAGCCGCGGGGCAAAATCCATCATGGAACCCGCGCGCACCACCGATGCGTCGGGTGAAGTGATCCGCGCCACCATCGCCACCTACGGCGATACCGTACATTCGTTCATCGAGCGCAAGAACTACCGCGGCACATTCCTGCCCGGATTCCCCGCCGTGGCAACACCCGACCGGATCGCACAGCCCGCCGGACTCCTCTACATCGACCATATGGTCGGCAATGTGGGATGGGGTGAAATGAACCGGTGGGTGGAGTTCTACGCCGAGCGTCATGGGCTTCTCCCTCTTCAAACATTTCGACGACGCGGACATCAGCACCGAATACTCCGCCCTGATGTCCAAGGTGATGGCCAACAGCAACGGCCGCATCAAATTCCCCATCAACGAGCCGGCCAAGGGGAAAAAGAAATCCCAGATCGAGGAATACCTGGACGCCTATCACGGTCCCGGCGTGCAGCACATCGCCTGCGCAACGGATGACATCGTGCGGACGGTGACCGCACTGCGCGACCAGGGAGTGGATTTTCTCACCGTCCCGCAGAGCTACTACGACGAGCTCCCGGCACGCATCGGCAGCATCGATGAACAGTTTGACACCCTTGCCGGACTCGGGATCCTGGTCGACCGGGACGACGAAGGGTATCTGCTCCAGATATTCACCAAGCCCGTGCAGGACCGCCCCACGCTCTTCTTTGAGATCATCCAGCGCAAAGGGAGCAGAAGCTTCGGCAAGGGTAACTTCAAGGCGCTCTTCGAAGCGATAGAGCGCGAACAGGCACTCAGGGGGAATCTGTGAAACTCTGCACGTTCGAGGTCACGACATCACTCGGCCGCCACCGCCGCCTCGGGGCATTCCACGGTACCGGCATCGTGGACCTCAACTTCGGCTGCGCGTGGCATCTCGCCCGCAAAGGCGAAGTGCGCCCCTATACGCTTGCCGACGTCCTCGTTCCCGACAACATGCTCGCCTTCCTCCAGGGGGAGAAGACATCAATGGGCTTTGCCCGCGCCACCCTGGAAGACATCTCCGCTGCACTTGCCGGGGGCGATCCGTTGATCGGACCGAACCAGGAAACACTCCTCTACCCTTCCGGAGCCGTCACTCTGCGTGCCCCGCTTCCACGCCCGCCATCAATCCGCGACTTCTATGCGTTCGAAGAACATGTCCGGAAAGGTTTTGAAAAACGGGGCGAACCGATGCCGCAGGAGTGGTTCGAGATGCCCGTCTATTATAAGACCGCCCACCAGAATGTGATCGGTCCCGGTGAGGACGTGCTCTGGCCTTCGTTCACAGAAAAGTTCGACTATGAGCTGGAACTCGCGGCAGTGATCGGCACCTCCTGCCGGAATGTCCGGACTGCGAATGCCGGGCCGTGTATCGCCGGCTTCATGGTAATGAACGACTTCAGCGCACGCGACATCCAGCGGAAGGAAATGAAGGTGCGGCTTGGTCCCGCAAAGGGGAAAGACTGGTGTACCGCACTCGGACCCGTCCTGGTGACGCCTGACGAAATCGGGAATCCGTACGACCTCCGCATGACCGCCCATATCAACGGCGAGCTCTGGTCGGAGGGGAATTCCAAAACCATGCACTGGACGTTTGAAGAGATGATCGAGTTCGTCTCGAAAGACGAATCCCTCTCCCCCGGCGACGTACTCGGCTCGGGCACCGTCGGAGGGGGATGCGGATTGGAGTTGGACCGCTGGGTGCAGCCCGGAGACCTGATGGAATTGCGCATCGACGGGATCGGTTGTCTGAACAACCGCGTCGTAAAGAGGGAGAATTTATGAACCCGATGAAGAAGGGAAAGACCGCATCCCAGGCGCATGTCGGAATCCCCGAAGGCACGTTCGAAGAGGAGCACGGCCGCAAAGGGTTTTTCGGAAAAGCCGCTCATCTCTACCATACGCACCCGCCGACCGCATGGACGCGGTTCGAAGGCCCGCTGCGCCCCCATTGTTTCGACTGCAACGCGCTGCACCCCACAGACCAGGACGACCCCCGGGGCATCCCGGTCGCCTTTCTCGCCAGCGACGACGTGCAGGTTTCGGTGTCCCGCCGTACCGCACCCATGCCCTTTTTCTTCCGGAACGCCGATGGTGATGAACTGTACTTTATACACCGCGGAAGGGGTTTTTGCGAGACCGATTTCGGCCCGTTGCCGTTCACTGCGGGCGATTATCTGGTAATCCCCCGTTCGGTCACCTACCGCATTGTGCCCGAAACGAAGGACAATTTCTTCCTGATCATTCAGTCGGGCGCGGAATTCGATCAACCCGAAAGAGGACTTCTCGGCCGGCACGCACTCTACGACCCCGGGGTGATTGTCACCCCCGAACCGCACGCCTACCCCGATGACGGCCGTGAACGGGAAGTCCGGATCAAGGCGGATGGTCAACTTTCGAGCGTGTTCTATCCCTTCAACCCTCTCGATGTTGTCGGTTGGAAGGGGGATCTGACGGTCTGGAAGCTCAGCGTGAGCGACATCCGTCCGGTGATGAGTCATCGCATGCATCTGCCTCCCAGCGTCCACACGACATTCGTCACGCAGGGCGCAGTGGTCTGTTCATTCGTTCCCCGTCCTCTCGAAGAAGATGCCGATGCTCTCAAGGTCCCCTTCTTCCACAGGAACACCGACTATGACGAGTTCATTTTCTATCATGCCGGCGACTTTTTCAGCCGCGACAACATCAAGCCCGGCATGGCCACCCTGCATCCGCGGGGGATTCATCACGGTCCGCACCCCGGAGCACTGGCGAATCAGGGGAAGAAAACACGCACCGATGAGTATGCGGTGATGCTTGACGGTGTGAAACCGATCCGGGTGCTTCCGCCGGGAGAGAGTGCCGAGTGGAAGGAATACTGGAAGAGCTGGCAGTCGGTTCCTTCACCGGCGAAACCCGGAGAGTGAACGTCAACGGGCACATCACGGCCGAGCGCGAAGCCCGCGAAGTGACCGGTGGAGCACGCGACGATTTGTGGTGAAAAGGGTCAATCGAACGGAATTCCAGATGATTGGACGCAACGATGCACATCACGGCCGAGCGCGAAGCCCGAGTAGTCACCGGTGGACCGTAAATCCCAACAATTGAACAGTCGACGGGCACGGGGTTTTGCGGCGAAGCCCGGCAAATGAGCGAAAGTGAACGATGATCATTGACCCGCAGGAACATCAACCCCGCGACATCTACAAATTGCTCAACGGGACGGTGGTACCCAGACCGATAGCGTTTGTCTCCAGCCTGAGCGCAAACGGTGTCAGAAACCTTGCCCCGTTCAGCTTCTTCACGGTTGTCAGCGCCAATCCCCCGGTGATCTGCTTCTCCCCTTTGCGCCGCGCAAACGGAGGTGCAAAAGACACACTGCAGAATGTACGCGACACCGGGGAGTTTGTCGTCAACATCGTTTCCGAGGGTATCGCCTCACAGATGAACACCACCTCGGCGGATTTTCCACCCGACATCGACGAGTTTGCCGAGTCGGGGTTGACGCCGCAGGCAAGCGATCTCATCCGGCCGCCGCGTGTGAAAGAGTGCGGCATCGCCATGGAATGCCGTCTTCGTCAGATCGTGGAGGTGAGTGACCGGCCGATGGGGGGCAGTCTCGTGCTGGGTGACGTTCTCCGCTTCCATGTACGCGACGATTGGTTTGACACCTTCCGCATCGATCCGGACAAGCTCCGGGCGATCGGGCGGATGGGCGGACCGACATACACGCGCACGACCGACCGCTTTGATATGGAGCGGCCGTAATCCATAACATCCTGAGGAGTGTACCATCGTGCATACGGATGACCTGCACCCGACGACCGCCGAAAGCATTGCGCGCGCAAGGACCGTCAATGAGGTGCCCGTCAGCGAGCCGCTCGTTCCCTACCGGAACATCGGTCAGCTGCTTGAGGACCAGGTCGACCGGCACGAACTGAAACCATTCCTCATCTACTATAGCGAAGACGGATCCCGGAAGGAGTTCTCCTACCGCGAATTCTTCGACGAGACCTGCAAGACCGCCAACTATCTCATCTCTCTCGGGATCGTCCAGGGCGACCGCATCGCCGTGGCGTCGCAGAATCATCCCGACATGGTCATCCAGTACTTCGCGGCGTTCCTGCTGGGCGCGGCGGTCGTGCCGGTGAATATGGCGGAAGACGACCGCCGTGTCGCCTATGTATTACGCGACTCGGGAGCAAAACTGGCGTTTGTGCGTGATCAGTACGTCGCCCGCATCACGGGTCTCCGGGGAGAACTCCCGGAACTGCGCACGCTTGTCCAGTCGGGCAAGCCCATATCGTCCGCCCTTCCACATTTCCAGACGGAAATCCAGCGCCAGCCGGTCCGGTTCCGTTTGAAGAAGACTCCTGCGTTGCATGATGATGCCCTGATCGTGTACACCTCGGGCACCACCGGACATCCGAAGGGAGTGGTGCTTGAACAATACAATCTCCTGGTGGATGCCATGGCGATCGGCGAATGGCACCGGATATCCGACGATCAGCGCATGATGTGTGTCCTGCCGCTTCATCACGTGAACGGCATTGTGGTGACGTTGATGACCCCGCTCTACACCGGCGGCGGCGTGGTGGTCTGCGAGAAGTTCCACTCGGACAAGTTTTTCGAGAGGATAAGCATCGAACGGGTTACCGTCGTGAGCGTGGTGCCGACGCTGCTTCAATTTCTGCTGCACGCAAAACTCCCCATGGAGGGGTACAAGCTGGCACAATTCCGCCACGTCATCTGCGGTGCGGGCCCCCTGACTGTTGAACTGGCACAGAAGTACGAGCAGAAGTTCTCACGCCCGATCATCCACGGCTACGGTCTTTCGGAAACGACATGCTACTCCTGCTTCCTTCCCATTGATCTGACCGCGGCGGAACACAAGCACTGGATGACCGCGTACGGCTTCCCCTCTGTTGGTGTTCCCCTGCCCGTCAACGAAATGACGATCCACGACGAAGCGGGAAATGAAATGCCCGAGGGGGAACGGGGAGAGATTGTGATCCGGGGACACAATGTGATGAGGAGGTACTTCGGCGAGCCGGAAGCCAACGCAACCACGTTCGCCCATGGCTGGTTCCGGAGTGGTGACGAGGGATTCTACCGTCTGGACGGCCAGGGTCGGAAGTTTTTCTTCATCACGGGGCGGCTCAAGGAGCTGATCATCCGCGGCGGCGTGAATATCTCCCCCTTCGAAATCGACGAGGTGTTGAATGCCGTTCCCGGAGTGTTATCGGGGATAGCGGTGGGATTTGAGAATGATTGGTATGGCGAGGAGGTAGGTGCTCTTGTCAAGCTGCGCCCCGGATTCGAAACCACCGAGGCGCAGGTACTGGCTCACTGCGCAAAACATCTTCCCTGGGCAAAGACTCCGAAGGTCGTGGTGTTCACCGGGGAGATTCCCGTCACCTCAACAGGTAAACACCAGAGAGGAAAGTGCAAAGAACTCTTCGAGAGATGGAAGGGGGAGCAGTTTAGTAAGTCCCCACAAACAATCCCCCCTGCAACATAAACCCGCGGCCGCTCACGTCGCCCGGCACGCCGATGAGGTCATAATTGCCGTCCACTTCCCATGACGGCGCAAACATGCTTACGTAGCTCGCGCCCAGGCGGACGCCCAGCCAGCCCGTCAACGCATACTCGATGTTCACAGAAGGAACGGTTACAAAGAAGCCGCCGGAGAGAGTGCGCGTAGTGTTCGGGGGTACGAGGGCCGTCCATTGGGAAAAGAGGCTCTGTTCACCTCCCCAGGTGTTGCTTCCGCCATTGCTCTGGCGGAGTGTGAGGGTCGTGCTGCCACCACCCAGCGAGGCCCCGACGGCAATGTCGAGGCGTTCCATGATGGGCCACACGTACTCGATGGTCAACCCTCCGAACCCGACAGAGTACTCGGCGTCCCGGCGTATTCCGTTCAGGTCCAGCGCGGTGCTCTTCAGCCAGCCGGCCATCCCCATTCCGCCCACGCGCACATTGGGTATCAGCATGATGTAGATCGCTCCCGCCCCTCCGCTCATGAATACTCCACCTTCCTTGAGCGCAGCTCCGTTACCGCCTATGAGAAAATCGTTTACGGGTTTCATATCAACAAAAAGCCACCCTGGCGTATAGCCGCCAAACAAGCCGACTTTCACTGCGCGGGATCGCTTGGGAGGGATCGGCTCTTCTTGAGCAACGGCAATACCTGCCGCAAAGGTCAGTAACAGCAGAAGGCTGAGCATCTTCTTCATGAGGCAACTCCGGGTGTGCTATGGATGTACAGGGGTAATCAGGAGAATATACGAAACTGTATGGCCATATTCAATTTCATTGTGACCCAACAACCAATCCAAAGAGGGAGGATCCGAAGTCCAGAACCGTCCAAGACGGGGAGTCTGAAGGCCATACGATCTAAAGACGAAAGATCCGAACGCCAGGAGCATCCGAGGCCGAAGGGTTCGCAGATGAACGCCAGAACCGTCCAGGTACGAAGGATCCGAACACCAGGAGTGTCCGGAGACGAAAGCTTTGAAGATAAGGGGGGTTCCAGAACGAAGGATCCGAACGCCAGGAGCATCCGGAGACGAGGTGTCTGAAAACCAGACCCGGCCTAAGACGAAGGGCAGCAAAGACACAGAATGGACAAAACATCGATTTCATGCTCGTCGAAGTCCCGGTAACGTGCGAAGTTTCTTGAACACTGCCCCGCGATTTTGTACGTTACACCCGGTCGGTCACAGATCGTACTTTCGCCAGGAGGGAGCAGATCCGATGGACAAACGGGAGGTTTTGCGGCAGCTCGAGTCATTCGGGGACGCGCAGATCAAGAAAATCCTGATGACACATGGCGCGAAAGAACCGCTCTACGGCGTCAGGGTGGCTGACCTCAAGAAGATACAGAAGAAGGTGAAGGTCGACCATCACCTCGCCCTGGAGCTCTTCGACACCGGACATTACGACGCCATGTACCTTGCCGGACTCATCGCCGACGACATGCGCATGACGAAGAAGGATCTCGGGCGCTGGTCGCGGACGGCCTATGCCGGGATCAGTGAATACACCCTGCCGTGGGTCGCCGCGCAGGGGCGGTTCGGGTGGGAAATGGGTCTCGCCTGGATCGCGTCGAAGAAGGAACCGGTCGCAGCGGCCGGGTGGATGACTCTTTCCTGCGTCGTGGCTCTGACCCCGGATGATGCGCTCGACATGAAAGCACTCGCAACGCTTCTTGGGCGCGTCGGCAAAGAAATCCACAGGGCGCCGAACCGCGTCCGCGCCGCGATGAACAATTTCATGATCGCCGTCGGAAGTTACGTCAGGCCGCTCTCAGGCAAGGCCGTCGCTGCGGCGCGCACCATAGGTGAGATTTCTGTCGATGCCTGCGGGACCACATGCAAGATCCCGTACGCCCCCGAGTACATCGAGCGGATGGCAAAGCGGGGCTCGATTGGAAAGAAGAGAAAGACTGTGAAATGCTGAACAGCGTACTTGACTTTCGCGCCTGGAAGCGAGAAATTACGGATGAAGTCATCCGGCGTTGTTGCGGATCTTCATTATGAACCCGTAGAAGAGAGAGGTGCCCTTGGCAAGAAAGAAGAGCTCAAAGATGGATCATCCACGGTTTACGCTCGATTACTGGAAGGATGGCCGATGGTATGTTGGCCGATTGCGGGAAGTGCCTGGGGTCATAAGCCAGGGGAGAACTCTCGCGGAACTCAAGGCGAACATCGCGGATGCATATAGGTTGATCACCGAACAAGAACGTGTTAGTGTTGTTTCGGGTCAATACCAATCGACGATGGTAGGAATCTCCCTCTGAAACGGGGAGATTTCATACGGCACCTTCACTCCAAGAGATGCGTTTTGAAACGACATGGAAAGAAGCATGACGTTTACTACAATCCCGAGAACAACAGACAAGCCACGGTACCAAGGCATACTGAGCTGAGGGACAAACTCTGCAGCCTTATCTGCAAACAGCTGGACATCGAGTAGCTGCAGATTGGCATTCGACACACCCGGGCCCACGCAGAGCGTGGGCCTTTCCATAGCGGGCACTCTCATCATCGACACAGGATACACGTGCACAGGCTCCTCCTCCCTGGCTTGATTTTGCTCGGACACACTTCAGCCTTCGCGTTCGCACAGCCGGCGGATTCGACCCGATCGGAGTGGGAATTTCTCCCGGGCGCCGCCCTGCTCCCGCCGTTCCCCGCCAGCCCCGAGGAACCGCGCACAGGAATCCGCAAGGAAATCGGTACATCCCGAATGACGCTCAGCATTGGCGGACAGCTGGACCTGGTGGAGTGGCGCCCCGGGGGAGACCCCGGTTTGCGCATACGCGCCGGTGCCCAGATCTTCATGTATGCCCTCACCACGAACTACCAGGGACTCCGGCTGCAGATGGATGCGGCTGACGGGTATTTCGGCGGGTATCTGGTCAGCCGGCAGCAGGGCCCCTCCTCGGCCTTGACCCTGCGCTTCCGCATAATGCATCTCAGTTCGCACATGCTTGACGGCAACTATGACTCCGATACCGGTGAATGGAAGGACGGGCGCGAACCGGTTCCTTTGTCGCGCGACTTCGGCGAACTCCTCGGTGCATATTCCTGGCTGGGAAAGAACTGGGAGGTGATGGCGTACTCCGGAATCAGCTACGCCACGCTCGTCCGTCCGCCCGAGTTGATGGAGTGGAATACCCTCTTCGGCATCGTTGCCCATGCATCCCCGTGGCCGGGCGGGGTGTTCGGAAAGCCCGCCTCCGTGTATCTTTCGGACCACTTTTCCCTTTCCGGCTTGTCTTCTTTGCAGGGAACGAACACTCTGGAAGTGGGATTGAAAATGGGAACGTGGGAAGGGAGCGGCGTAAAGCTCTATATCAGTTATCACAGCGGACTGGAAGTTTTCCACCAATACTTCGATATGCAGCGATACGATTGGGGGCTGGGGATTGCGCTTGACCTTTGAAAGGCGGTCGAGAAACAGGTGAAGAAGAATCCGAATGTATTCGTATGCTCGGAGGATCCTGCGAGCGGGGAGCACACGCATTGGCAAAGGCGATTGCATCCTCTGTCAGCGTTGCGTTGTGAGCTGTCCAATCGGAGCGCTGAGAACGACTTTCAAGAAATTACTGTCAACCAACGGCGGAGGGGCAAAAGCTGGCGGGGTGTGTCGCCACTGGTCCAAGTACCGGGTGATGAGATTACCGTCCCGGGGCGTCAGGACAAATGCCTTCGGGCATCCTAATCCAGTTGTCTGGAGCGCCGATCTCATTGTGGGGCCACCCCGCTGGCTTCATATACACCGAACGATCCAACCTTGGAATCGCTATGCGACACGGCGCCCACTCACACAGGTGAAATCATCATGAGTGTAGGAAAGATAGACATTGTCCGTCTGGATCCGATGCGTGTTGCTAGCGCGTATGGTTTTGGCGTAAATCCAGAAGCCATGGCTTGGGAGAAGTTGGTCGAGTGGGCAAGCTCGAAAGGGTTTCTTGACGATATGGCCACACATCCGATCTTCGGGTTCAACAACCCATATCCAACACCTCACAGCCCTCTGTATGGGTATGAATTCTGGATGAAGGTGGATGTGGACATCCAGCCGGAAGGTGACATACGCATCGGTGAATTTCTCGGCGGGATGTATGCGGTCACTCGCTGTGAGGTACAAGGTGACCCTGAGAAGACCGTTCCAGTTGGCTGGCACCAACTGGCGGAGTGGTGCAAGGAGAATGGTCATCCGTTCGGACCCCATCATGCCCTGGAGCGGTTCCACTCCCGGCCCGACGACCTGAGCGGGCTCGTCTTGGATTTGTATTGTCCGGTTATTTTGTAGTCCAGTAGCCGTTCACAGGCGCCACCTCGCATAATAAACGGCACCACGGCGCTCAGTCACTTGGAAATGCTCAGTAAAAGCTAAGGTTGGCAACTTTCCGTTTTCACTTCTTCTCAGCGGAGGCTCATATGATCGGCGCAATCGTGGCCAAGCAACAAACTGCCAAAGCCTTTCAAGCTATGAATGACCATGATCTACCTGGCATCATGTCCATGTTTCGCGAGGATGCTGTGTTCATCTACCCAGGCGAAATATGGGCAAGCGGTACTAATACTGGCAAAGCTTCCATCGAGGAATGGTTTCGCAAGTTCTTTGCTCAATACCCGACGATCCGCTTCGATATTCAGCACATCTGTGTCAAGAACATCTTCGCCATGGGAGGTACCAATGTTGTTACAGTCCATTGGAATCTTTATCTCACAAATCGGTCAGGACGTGTTGGTGAGAACAGTGGCGTCAATGTCATCTCCTTGAAAGCCGGCAAGATCATTCACGACAAAACCTTTGTCTTCGATATGGGTGAGAATTACAAGCTCAACTGGGGTGCGGCCTGGTCCCAAACAACAGACGGGCGTGCCTGCGCCTAACAAACGGCAAACCGGCGCTCGCACACTGGAATGGCGATTATGACATTTGTTTGGCCAGATGTGAAGTGCTCGCTCCATTGCTTGCCGCCACACCAATGAGTCAGTTCGATAGTGACGGCTCGGTACGGCGGCCTGTCTAATCCTTAGCCGCCATCTTGCAGTATCATTACCCATGGAGGAAACACCAAAATGAAAAGGACTTATTCATTTATTGTATTCTCCGTATTCATGAGTCTTGTTTTTGCCACTTTGCACGGACAGGATAAGTTCAATTCTACACAATTGACCTTTGAACGTGCTCGTGTGGGCTTTCCGACCTGGTCCCCAGACGGGAAATTCATAGTCTACTCGTACATTGCGGTGCACGATTCGATGGGGAATTCAGGATTATGGAAAGTATCACTTGACGGCAAAGAAAGGAAGCAAATTTGTTTTGAGCTGGCTGAGCATCCGCGCTGGTCACCGGATGGACGAAGTATTGTTTTCGATTCTGATTCCGGTAAAAGTATGAAAATAGTTCCTGCAAAAGGCGGATCTCCATTACGCATTGTTCGTGATTCAACACAAATGAGAAATGGAGGTATGCCTTGCTGGTCGCCCGATGGCTCACGTATCGCTTTTCTGGAAGGAGGCACACTCTCTTTGTGTGTTGAAGATATTGAGACGAAAACAATTACAAGAATATTCAAGCAAGATGGAATGGTGCCTATGCCGGGTTGCTGGACACGCGACGGGAAGAACATTCTGATTGCACTTATGGAATTGAAGACAAGAAGATCTACCATCGGGAGAATTTCAGCGGATGGAAAGGCTATAAAACAAATCACCGGACACCATGAAGGACTTTACCGATACATTGAACTTTCGCCTGACGGATCATTATTACTTTATGGAGCTATGGAAACACAAGAAAAGAAAACAGTTTCAGGTTTCTGGATTATGCCTGCCGATGGAGGAAAGTCAATTCACATTGTATCTCATCCGAGTTTTAATGAGGCTCCTCAATGGTCGCCTGATGGAACCAAGTTAGCTTTTGCCAGCTCAAGACCAGGAGGTGGTATATGGATAATGGATATGAATGTTGAGCAGGTGAAGAGAGAAGTTGAAGAGCTAAACAAATGAGAACATGTTCTACTTCCTTTGTAAGGCGGCGGCTAACAGCAGTAGTAACGTCCCTCAATCCCGCTTGCCACAGAAGATTCATTTGTTGATAGTGTCAAGCGGGACTGCATTGCTACTGCACACGTTAACTGCCATGCTTGTCAAGAGATGAATGGCTTCGATAGTGTTTTCACAAACAAGGAGATTATATGGCTTGGATTTACCTGATAGTCGCAGGCTTATTTGAAATCGGTTGGCCGTTGGGATTGAAACTCTCACAGACCACAGCGCAAAAGTTACTCTGGATAGTTGTGGCCATAGTGTCGATGTCTGCGAGTGGCCTTTTTTTATGGCTTGCACAGAAATCAATTCCGATGGGAACAGCATATGCAGTCTGGACTGGAATTGGAGCTGTTGGGGCTTTTGTTGTCGGTATATTTCTCTTCAAAGACCCAGCAACTCTTTTCAGAATTGTCTCAGTAACATTCATCGTGATGGGAATAATCGGACTAAAACTGTCGCATCCCTGAAGACATGTTCCACAAGGAACATAGACATAAGCTTTTTGTAACAAGCACGGCAGTTAACAAACACAATATCGACGCTGATATAGAACAATGACAAACATATCTTGTTCAATACTTCTGTTCACAGAATATTTGTCTATTGTGAGTTCATACAAGTATTGTGCTATTTTACAGGACGTTATGTGCAAGCAACCACAACTGCCGTGCAACCGCGGGACGTTCGCCTTGACCAGATAGATACTGTTTTATGCTTTCCGTCGCACCCTGAGATCGACCCACATGGCTTTCTTTTGGACTCGGGAGAGAATATTCAAGAAAAGCGCACTACGAGTTGCCTATCTCATCGCCTTCGTAGGATGCTTCATCGCGACCGAGATAGGGAGAAAGGTGTACCGTCCATTCATCTACCGTAATCACATCGACGATTGGGGGATCGCCGACTCCATCGGCAACTCATTGGGGACACTCACGCAGATCTTTCTTTACCTTGGTTTAGCGAATGCGACTCAGAAAGAGAGCTATCGAATCATCGCCTTCGTTACCGTGGGATACATCGTCTACGAAGTCGTTCAGCCGATTCTTCCGCGAGGTACGTTTGACATGAAGGATGTCATTGCGACAGTTGTTGCAGGGTTGCTCGCGGCGGTCCTCGTAACGATCATCCATAGGTTTTTTCCCGAGCGAAAGAAGGGCTCGTCCAGTCTATGATCATGCGCCTGACCCACGGTTCAAACAGGGACATTTGTCATGACGAGATCTATGTACGTCCAGCTTGACGTTGGTTTACATGGAATCTGGTTTCCTGCACATATCAGCAGCAAGCACTACGCTCGTTCGTTTGGAAAGGCCTGGTTGAATCGGATTTAGTCAGAACATATAGTACGCGCTTCACCCCGTGCCGCTTGGCGGGACGGTTCGTGTCAATCATAGAAGTGGCCTTGCAGGGTTGCTGAACTGTTGGGTGCCATTAGGTGACTCGTATGAGACTGTTTTCCATATTGCCATTGTGGGTATTCTTGTCGGTCGGTAGTGCTCAGACCATCGATACGCTCACAATAAAACTCTCAGAATCGAAGTACGATTCTACTTTCTACAAGCGCATCGTCCAGCACGATCCGAAAGCACATTGTTACCACGTGACAGACACCTACCTCTCAGGCCAACTTGCCTTGAAAGGAGATTATGTGTCGATAGACCCAACTGTAAAGGAAGAGTTCTGGAATTATCATCAAACACATATTAAGCATGGATATTTCAGAAAATGGTACGACAACGGTCAACTGGAGTGGGAAGGGCGATTCGATAATGGATTGATACAGGGGAAGGCAACGTCATGGCACCGAAACGGGCAGCTCCATTCCACAGGAGTGTATAGGCATGGAATGCAAAACGGATCGTTTACATACTACGACGAGAATGGCAAGTTACACTATCGGGCGGATTTTGAAAACGGCCTGACTATTCGGCCCCTCAGAACTCGGTATAACTACTTGACCTATCTTCCTAAAAGTTACGACTCAGACTTCGCTACAAAATGGCCTACGATCATTTTCTTGCACGGCGGCTCAAGTCGGGGGAACGACTTGAAAAGAGTGAAAGCGAATGGCATCCCGGACAGGATTGAAAGAGGAAAGGACCTTCCTTTCATCGTTATAGCACCTCAATGTCCCATAGATAAGCGGTGGGAAACGGATGATTGGTTCGACATCCTATACAGTGAGATCACAACTCGATACCGGATTGACACCAACAGGATCTATCTGACCGGATTAAGTCTGGGAGGATCAGGAACATGGTATTTAGCTATGAAGTACCCTTCGACATTTGCGGCGATTGCCCCGATCAGCGGCAAAACATCACACCTTCAATTCATAATGGATAGCGCGTGGAAGCTGGCCGGGATACCCATATGGATTTTCCACGGTACGGGCGACGAGATTGTGGACATCAACGAGACCTACCAAATCGCAAAGACACTTGATCAGTGCAATGTCAACTACTCCCTCTCAACTCTTGAGGGCTATAAGCATTGGCAAACGCAATGGGAAGTGTACGGCGAGGACAAGATTTACAATTGGTTTCTCGAGTGTCAGAGACACCAAACAAAATAGACCACCTAACGGCACATAACATGCCACACCACGTCGCGCATTCATTCGAAGCACAAGTAAGATGCGTGCTCAGACGTGGTCGCACGCAACGACCGCATAACCGGCACCACGACGCTCGCCTCATTGTCGCAAGCCGAGGCTATGCAAAGTCCAACATCCTCAGTAGTGCTCGCTATGCGAAATTGTTTTTGTCCGTACGATGTTGCTAAGAAGGGCTCACCGTCGATGATATGGAGGAGCAATTGTTGATTCTGTCAAAGGTGAATCGTGTTTTTATTCTTGTTTCGTTTCTCATTGGAACGAAGAGTTATGCGCAGTTCGAACAGCCCAATCTGGATACGCCCTTAGCTCTCTTTTTCGAGACCAAACTTGAGCAGGCACTCCCGCTGTTCGAACAGATTGTCAACAAGGATCAACGGAATCCAGAGGCACAAATTTGGCTTGCCGAGACATATCGACGATTGGGAAGGAAGGAGGATGCAATCAGGACAGCGCGAACAGCTCTCGGGCTCAGCCCGTGTAACAGCTTCGCTCACCTTGTCCTTGCCCAGGCCAGTTACCCGAACAGGGATACCATCTCCGTTCATGTGACCAAAGCGATCGCATGCGATTCAACCGATCCGAATGGCTGGCTGATGATGTGGGGTGAGGCAATGCGCAACGCTGATCCGACCCTACGAGACAAATGCCTCACAAAATTGGTGGAGACCGGATTTTTCACAAAAGCCGCACTTGCTTATGGACGGGCGGAACTACGGCATCTGCCAAAGGACGCCCTGCTGTTAACGAATGGCGACATGGACACGTATCCAGCGCAAGCGGTTCAAGTGACTGAACGATTCCGAACGGATGTCGCTGTCGTTGAACGGGAACATCTCGGGATTGCCTGGGGATGCCGCTTCATGAGGGATTATCAGAATGTACCTCTTTCTATTCCGGATGCGCAGCTTGATTTGATGAAAGATTCCACCAGTTCGCAAGGCATAACGATCACAACATCAGACCAAATGTTCCGTTCATTATTAGACCGGAAACGGAATGGGGAAATGAACCGCCCAATTGCCCTTGCGCCAACGGTCGAAGAGGGTTTCTATTCCTGGAGTAAAGAGCATTTCAAGTATCACGGGATGTTCTTCTTGTGGCAGCCGGAACTCACAAATGTAACTGCAGACACAGCATCAATTCGCAAATGCCTCTCGGGAATTGATCCAGAGGACTTCACCGGTCCTTGGGCCAGCATGAAGGATCGAAGCCCTGTTCGCAGATACTACACAAAAGGAATCGTTCGTGTCTTGTTTGAGATGGCGTTGACCTACAGCAAGGAACTGATCATAGCGAAAAGGGATGTTGAGGCAGAGAAGACGTTGCAGTGGCTTGAGAACTTCGAGACGAAAACCGAATTGGGACAGGTCTCCACGGATGAGATTGTTCAATTGAGAAATTCCATGGAAAAGCGAGCCAAATAAGTGAACGACTCTGCATTGCAGCAAAACAACTTCGCCTGGCAACCCGCACACCCAGATGGAAGATAGGCACAGAAGTGCGGTTAACTTTCGGGGTCACTGATGCTGAACCATCCTGATAAGCCGATAGACCTGAGGTTCTTTCTGCTCTTCATTCCTGTTGCCTATGGTTCGTATCTCTTCCATGAATTCGGGCATTGGACAGTCGGACAGATACTGGGGAATCAGATGGCATACAGTCTGAACTATGTTTTCCCCAAGAGCGGGCACTATCTCCATGCAAGTGATAACTTGTATGTCAGCCTCGGCGGTCCTGCATTCAGTATTCTCCAATCGATAATTGCACTCCTCATCATCGAGATACACAAAGCAACGTATGCATATCCGTTTGCCTTTTTCCCATGGTTCAATCGGTTCTTCTCTCTTGTGTTCGGTGGATTCGGCAAGCAGGACGAAGCGAGGATTGCGGCGATAGCGGGTATCGGGACGTATGCAGTCGCCATTGTTGTGCTCGTGATCCTGCTGGCGATTGTCATCAGGTGCAGCTATAACCTGAAAATAGGGTTGAGGACAAACAGCTATATATTTTCAGTCAGCACGGCGTGCCAGCTCCTGGTCATCGGAACATACGAATTCATCTCGTTGTAAGACCTGTTGCTCAGGCAGATGGTGCCGAACCAGACGTGCGTGGTTTGTCCTGCGCGGTGAAGGTGTGCAGGCTGCGCATAACAAACGGCATCACCACGTTCGCAATATTTGGCAAGCAAGAGATGATCCACAGACTTCAGAACAGTTGTGCCCGCTCAACACCGCGCTCACCTTTGCCAAGGGAGGCAACAGGATTCAGCATGCCGTTGCGTGGGTGCGGGACATTATGCGCCACCCCTCACCAGCTGACAAGAGAGGTGTGAACATGAACGCACCAGAAGATCGTGATGATGCATTATCCCGTTATCGCGAGGGTCCGATACTCCTCGAACATGCCGTCATGGGGCTACGGGATGCCGAGCTGGACGCCAAGCCTTCCGGAGGTGGCTGGTCCGTTCGACAGATCGTCCATCATATTGCTGATGGCGATGATATCTGGAAGTTGTGCATCAAAATGGCAATAGGCAACGAACAGCCTGAATTCTCCCTGGGATGGTACCGGTCGCAGACACAAGATACCTGGGCCGATCGATGGGCGTACAGCCAACGATCAATTGGCACGTCGTTGTCCTTACTCAAAGCCACTCGAGAGCATGTGCTTCAACTCCTGGCAAGCGTGCCGGAAGCGTGGAATCGTGCAGTGGTTGTACGCACACCGCAGGGGGAAATCGAACAAGTCCCTGTTGGCTTTGTGATCCAGATGCAGGCTGATCATGTATTTCATCATGTCGAACGAATACGTGCCATTTTGCGAGAACGGGGCGGCGCCTAACAAACACCACACCGGCACTCGCACGCTGAATAGGCCGAGGGGCAGCTGGGTTTGGCTGAAGGTGAAGCGCTCGCTCCGTTGCTGGCCGGAGGGCGCGAATCATTCATCATCACGATAGACTTGTCATGAAGAAACTTTTGTTCGTTACCCAAGGGTGCATCCAAATCCTGGTCGGAATCGGTGCCGCTGTGTCCGGGATGCTGTTCATCATACGCCCGTCCGGGGAGCTCCTTCAAGCACCGGTCGAGATGCTTGCAGGATCCCCATTCAGAGACTTCTTTATTCCCGGCATCATTTTGTTTCTCGTCAACGGCATAGGTCAGCTTCTGGCCGGAGTCATTACTCTTCGTCGACATCGCTGTGCAGCGTTCACAGGAGCGGTGTTCGGCATTGGTCTGATGATTTGGATCTTCGTGCAGGTCAATATGATCGGTGGAGGACATATTCTCCAATACAGCTATTTCTTCATCGGTGTTGTTGAAACATCGCTGGCATTCATGATGGGCAACAGTAGCACAGGGAGTCGCGGGAATATCACGGCCAGCAACGGCGGCTAACAACCTGCACGATGCCGCTCGCCTCATTGGGCACAGCAAAGGTGACACGGGAGTTCGAATCAACGGGTGGGTGGTGCCTGATATGTGCAATGCGCCATCAACGGAATACATGCTGAGATCAATCATGAAACACCCGGCAAGGACTGAATTGCACGCTGCGAAAGGAATCCACATCCTCCTGATTTTCCTCTTCACATTGCTTCTGTCATTAGGGATTGGATGCTCACGGCACCAAGACGCTTTGATAGGCCGGGTCACCGCCGGCACGCCTATTCCTGCGGATGCACTTGAGATCGAATTAGAGCAGCATCACGTGCCCGGAGCGTTCAGAATTCTGGAGCCAAATTCAGTCTAAGATAGGGAGCCAGTATGAAGGAAAAGCCGACCGGCAAAGTAATTGATGGAGCACAATGCAGAGTGATTGGCGGGGTTCACGCAGGTGAGATGTTTGCAGCAGTTGCGAGAGCTGCAGTGTCCTGCCCACGAGCAGTCAGGTGAGATATTTGCAGCAGTTGCGAGGTCTACAGTCCGAGCTCTCCGGCACTCCCCTTCAGCGCCGCGATCACGAAACCGATATGTTCATCCAGGGGCACGCCCAGATCTTCCGCCCCTTTCATGATATCCTCCCTGCTCACCGCACGCGCGAACGCTTTGTCCTTGAGCTTCTTTTTCACTGACGAGACTTCCAGATCGGCGATCTTGTTCGGCCGGATCACCGCGGCCGCGAGGATGAACCCGCACAGTTCGTCGCAGGCAAAGAGCGCCTTTGCCATCGGCGTATCGCGCGGAACGTTCATTGCCGGCACGTGAGAGAGAATCGTGCGCCGGAGGTCTTCGGCGAGCCCCCGCTCTTTGAGAATCTCCGAGCCTTTTGTCGGATGCTCGGGAAACTTCGGATACAGCTCGTAGTCAAAGTCGTGCAACACCCCCACCACGCCCCAGACTTCTTCGTCCTCCCCCAGTTTTCGCGCGTATGCCCGCATCGCCGCCGCCACAGCCAGCGCGTGCTTGCGCAGGGAGTCGGTTTTTGTGTATTCAAAGAGGATCTGAAGAGCTTCGTCCTGCGTCATTTGAGGTTTCCCTTTCTTGCAGCGTCACAACAGAAATCAGCCTGCCGGCTGTCTGTGTTTCTTACATCAGGCCTTGTGCCGCGATTCCCGCTGAAGGTCGGAAGGTAGGCCCGATGGACTTACGCCCCGGCCCATTCAGGCTACGTGGTGGTGTTCCCGCAGGTGCAAGATATCCGATTCGATCGCTGCAAGCAACTCCGGCATGCTGCGCACGACCGGGTCGGTGAGTCCCATCCCCGGCTCGAACTGTGTTCCTTCGATGCCGTGCAGCATCAGGACCCCGGGCAGGCGCCCGAGTTCCCTCGCCATCTCGATCGCCTCGGCGACGCCGAATGTGTGGCTGGAGTAGTGGAAGAACCCTTTGGGCACGGTCATGCATGCCGCGTCGATCCGGTGCACCTCCCCGTGTGCCTTGCCGGAGCATATCGCATCCACGATCAACACGTCATGATACCCTTCCCACGTCTCCATCAGCCGGGTGCCCTCCCCGCTCTGCTCGATAACCCGGACACCCGGGAGATGCCTGCGAAGGATCTCCCGGGCGGCGAGAATTCCCAGACCGTCGTCCGAACGGTATTCGTTCCCGACGCCGATGAGCAGTATGGGTGACTCTAGGTCCATTCGATCTTCACAAAATGTGTTGCACAGGAGATACACGGATCGTAGTTCCGGATCGCCTGTTCCACCCGCCAGGTCAGCTGTTCCCGGTCCATGTCGATATGCGCGGTCACGAACTTGCGCATGTCGGCTTCGATCGTGGGTTGATTCTGGGCCGTGGGGGGAACGATCTTGGCGTCGGTAATCAGCCCCTCGTCATTGAGCCGGTACCGGTGATACAAGGTCCCGCGCGGCGCTTCGCTTGCGCCGAACCCGATTCCCGCCCGCGGTTCGACCGGAACCGAGGGTGATGCCGGCCGCTCGTACTGCTCGATGATGCGGAGCGCTTCGTCGTACGCATAGACTGTTTCGATGGCGCGAACGACGATGCTCTTGAAGGGGTTCTTCACCGGGGGCACATAGCCGATATCCCGCGCCACCTGTTGGGCAAGGGGCGAAAGCCTGTCGAAGTTGAGGTTGAATCTGGCCAGCGGTCCCACCTGGTATGCTCCCTGCCCCTTCTCCACCGAATGCAGCGCATTCGAGTGCGGGACGTGGCGCTCTTCAAAGTGGAACTCATACTCCGGGATGGCGATATCCAGTCCGCGCGTCGACACGAACCGTCCGCCGATGATCGGATACTCATCCGGGCTCCGCAACGACACAAACTCGTAGTCGGTCTCCATCTCCGGAAATTCGAGTGTCTTCACCAGCTTGGCCGTCTCGATGGCCATGTCGCGTCCCCACTTCAACCGGTCCACGAGGGGCAACAGGTCGCTCTTTGCCGGCACACGATAGAATCCGCCCACCTTCACGTTGATCGGGTGGATCTCGCGTCCGCCGATCAGAATCATGATGTCGTTGCCGATCTTCTTCATCTGGAGCGCGTTCTTGACGAGCTCGGGTTTGTCCTTCGCGAGCAGGAGCGCATCCTCGTAGCCCAGGAAATCCGGGGCATGGAGCATATAGATGTGCAGCACGTGGCTTTCGATCCATTCGCCGCAGTAGAGCAGTCTCCGCAACTCGCGCAGCTGCTCCGTCCACCTCCACTCCAAAAGCGTCTTCCATGGCGTGTGACGGCGCTCATCTGGTAGGCCACCGGGCAGATGCCGCAGATACGCGCGGTGATATCCGGCGCCTCCGAGTACTTCCGTCCGCGCAGGAACGCTTCAAAGAACCGGGGGGGTTCGTAGATCCGGAACTTCGTATCCACCACCTTCCCGTCGGTGATTTTGATGAAGACCGCCCCCTCGCCTTCCACGCGCGCCAGCTGATCGACCTTGATGATTCTATTTTTCATTGGCTTCACTCTCCTTGCGGAAGGCTTCCGCGTAGGCGTTAAACCCCCTGAAGAGCAGCATGATGTCGTGCCTGGTCTCTCCGACGGCAATCAGCTGTTTGCTGAGGGCCGCGGGGTTGGGATTTTCCATCGGACCGAAGCAGCCGTAGCATCCCCGGTCATAGGTCGGGCAGATCGCGCCGCAGCCGACCTGGGTCACCGGTCCGAGACACGGGATCTGTTTCGACACCAGCACACATACCGTCCCCCGGAGTTTGCACTCCATGCAGACGCTGTGTGTGGGAACGTTGGGCTTCCGCTTATTGAGGAACGCATTCAGCACTTCGAGGAGCTGGTGTTTGTTGATCGGACAGCCGCGCAGTTCGAAATCGACGTGGACGTACGAGCCCACGGGCATCGAACGGTCGAGTGTGGAGATGTGCTCGGGGGAAGCATACACAAGACGCGTGAATTCCTTGACATCCTTCCAGTTCCGCAGCGCCTGGATCCCGCCTGCCGTTGCGCACGCACCGATGGTGATCAGGACGCGGCAGGATTTCCGGATCTCCCGGACTCTCTCCACATCATGGGGCGTCGTGATGCTTCCCTCCACAAGCCCGATCTCATAGGGACCTTTGAGGATCCGCCGGCTGGCCTCGGGAAAATTGGCAATGTCCACGGCGCCCGCAACAGCGAGCAGTTCGTCTTCCGCATCCAGAAGGGAGAGCTGGCACCCGTCGCACGACGCAAACTTGAAGACGGCGATTTTTGGTTTTTTTGCGGGCATGTCAGAGCTCCTTCCTGTCGAGAAGCGGGTGCACCCGCGGCAGCGGATAGACGGGACCTTCCTTGCAGATGAAGGTGGGGCCCATCTGGCAGTGTCCGCAGAAACCCACTGCACATTTCATATTGCGCTCCATCGAGAGGTAGATCTGGTCCTGCGAGAGTCCGCGGCGGTCGAGCTCGTCGATCGTGTACTTCATCATGATCTCCGGTCCGCACACATACGCCACCGTTGCCCGCGCATCGAGCTTGATATACGAGAAGAGCGCCGTCACCACGCCGATATGTCCCTTCCAGGACGAATCGCCGCGGTCCACGGTGACCAGGACTTCCACGTTGTAGTCGTTCGCCCACTTCTCGAGTTCCACCCGGTAGAGCAGGTCCAGCGGGCTGCGGCCGCCGTAGAGGATGATGATCCGTCCGTAGTCCTCCCGGTTCTTGAGGATCGTGTACAGCACGGGACGGAGCGGGGCCAGACCGATGCCGCCGGAGACGATGCAGACGTCTTTCTTATGGGCGACATCAATCGGCCACATCGAGCCGTACGGCCCCCGGATGCCGATCACGTCGCCGCGCTTCTTGTGTGCCAGTGCGGTCGTGAGCGACCCGACACGATGGATCGTATGGTCGATCGTGCCCGTGCGGGCGGGATCGGAGCTGATGGAAATCGCCGCCTCACCCATTCCGTACACATACACCATGTTGAACTGTCCGGGGTGAAACTCGAAGGGCTCCGCCCACGAACTCATGTCCAGGGTGAGCGTGAAGGTATCGTCGTTCTCCCAGATGATGCGCCGGATAGGGACCGGATGCGTCATCATCGGATCGTGCACTGCGGTTTGTACTGCCTGGGCTCTCCGGGTCATGTGCGAGCTCCGGCGTCGATCGTTGCGTACAGATCCAGCAGCTGAAGACGTGTTGCTTCAATGCGCCGTTCCATCACCTGTGAAAGGCGTTTCAGCATCTCGTAGCCGAATGCCGGGTCGTTCTCGCACTTGTTCCGCAGACATTCGCCGTCCAGGGCAATCGCACGGGTCTCGAGCACCGTAATGCCGCTGAAGTGCCAGCGGTACGGGGAGATCAGCCACGACCATCCGAGAATCTCGCCCGGTCCGACGGTCTGGATACGCAGGTTCTCCCGTCCCGGTGCGCCGATTTCCAGCGCCACGCGGCCGGTACGGATCATGTAGAACTTGTTTGCGATCTGTCCCTCGTGAATGATATGTGCGCCCTCGACAAAGCGGACGTTGGACGCACAGCCAATGACCGTCTTCATGTATTCGTCCGATAGGCGGGCCAGAAAGGGATGCTGGCGCATGATTTCGGTGAGATCTTCCTTTTCCATGGTCGAACTCCTATCCGATAGTCGTGGGGGTTACACTGGTTTCGCGAATCGTTGCAGCGCCCTCCGTGATGTCTATGCCCACGGGGCACCAGGTGATGCACCGCCCGCACCCGACGCAGCCGAATGTCCCGAACTGCTCAACCCAGTTGGAAAGCTTGTGGGTGAACCACTGGCGGTACCGGGTGCGTGTGGACATGCGGATATTGCCGCCGGCGATCCTGGTGAAGTCGGAGGAAAAACAGGAGTCCCACCTGCGCCACCGCTGGGCAGTCTCCCCTGTCAGATCGGTGACGTCTTCGACGGTATTGCAGAAACAGGTCGGACAGACCATCGTGCAGTTCGCGCAGGACATGCATCGTTTCGCAACCTCATCCCAGTAGGGATGGTCGAAGTTGTCTGTGAGCAGCTCCGGGAGGTTTTCGGTATTCAGCGTGCGCCCCATCTTCCCGGCGGCATCGGCAACCGCCTTCTCCGCACTTTCGATTTCATTCTGCTCGGCCTTCCGGACGCGGAGATCCGCAATCACCTGTTCACCAAGCGGGCTGCCGACATCCACCACAAAATAGTGCTTCCCTCCCTCCAGGACCTCCGTCATGGCGAGATCATAACCTTCTTTCGCGCCGGGACCGGTGTTCATGGAGGTACAGAAGCAGTTGCCCCCCGTCTCCACGCAGTTTACCGAAATGATGAACGTCGACTTCCGGAGCGTGGCATAGTGTGTATCCGCCTCCTGCCCGGAGGTGAATACTTTGTCCTGGATGGCAATTGCATGCAGCTCGCATGAGCGCACACCGAGGAATGCGTATTTCGGATTCGAAGTGAGAGGGGCCGGTTCAACCTCAAAGCCCTTGCCCGCTTTGCGGGCGCTGAAGAGCTTGAGCCGTGCGGGGAAGAGGAATTTCTTCCAGGAATGGGGTCCGACGACATAGCCGAACAGCGCCTCATCCTTCCGACGCTCGATCCGGTAGAAGCCCGCCGTCTGCACATCGGTCCATCCCTGCGGCAACGCGTCTACGGAATCGATAGCATCGAAGGTGATATACCCGTCACGGACAGTCGGCCCGATGACCGAGTACCCCCGGGCATGTAAGGCGGTTATGAGTCCCTGAATGTCATTGCGTTCGAAAATGACCATCGCGCATACTCCAACGATGAGTGTGGGAGGGTGGTGAGATTGGATATTGTGAATGTGGGGACAGAAGGTATGCCACTACGAGGGGATGAGATACCGCGCAATTTGTGGGAGAAGCACTTTCATTTGCGGGACGTTTTCGCAGAGATGAGAAGGAACAGGCTCTGGCTTCCCAATTGTGCAAAACAATAGAGAATGTAGAGAATTGCAACAGGAGGAGTTTGCGGTGATTGCAGAACGAAGCAGGTTGTGTGCGTGCGTATGTAGAAACTGTCCGCTGATCGTGCTGGCGGGAGGTGAAGAGAAAATCCGGAAGCGTGACCCGGCAAGAGGGTCGGTTGGTGGCGTCAGGCGAGAGTTTGGTCGACCAAAGCAGGCAGGTCAACGGTAGATTTGCGGACGATGGCGCCGGGAGGAAGGTTCGTTGATAACACCAGGCGGCACTACTCGGAGACCAGGCCAGGCGAGAATACTTGGCGGACTACACCATGCGGTACTGTGCGATCATGGCGGCGGGAGGAAGTTGATAGCGCAGGCGGGCAGTCGTATCACGCCGGGAGAGAAGACTCGGCAGACGGGCACTCTTCACGCACCGCACATTCAGCACACCGCGGCTTGCGGGCATTACAGGTGGCCCTGCCGTGCAAAATCAGAATCGAAGCGAGATCGATCCAGTCTTTCTTCGGAAACATTTCCATGAGGTCGAGCTCGATCTTCTCGGGCGTATTCTGTCCGGTGAAGCCGAGACGCCTGGAGAGACGGTGCACGTGTGTATCCACCACTACCCCCGAAGCGATGCCGAAGGCCTGCCCCAGCACCACATTGGCGGTCTTGCGTCCGACGCCGGGAAGCGTAACAAGGTCTTCGATGCGGGAAGGAACTTCCCCGCCGAACCGTTCCACGAGGGCCGCCGAGCAGGCAATAATATTCTTCGCCTTCATCCGGAAGAAGCCGGTGGAGCGGATGATCACCTCCACATCGGCCTGGTCTGCGCGCGCGAAGTCCCGGGGCGTCGCATAGCCGGCAAAGAGAACCGGGCGTCACCATGTTCACCCGTTCGTCTGTGCATTGCGCCGAGAGAATCGTGGAGACCAGGAGCTGAAACGGCGACTCATGCAGCAGTGCCGTCTTCGCCTGCGGAAACCGTTTGCGCAGGACGGAGAGGATCCGTTTCGCATTCGCCGGCTTCGATTTTGCCTGCTCTGACTTGGTCCGTTTCGCACTTGCCGGCGTGAATTCTGGCCGCTCAAACTTCCCCGGCTTCGATCCCACCTGCTTTGACTTTGTCTGTTTCGTCACGCGAGGAACTCCTTGAGCAGAAAACCGATCTCCATATGGGCGGCGGAGGCGAGGTGCATGAATTCCGGACGGCCGTGCATCCACTCGACAAGATCACCCGAATCCACACCGCCTTCGAGAGCACAATGCAACTCATAGCCCCAGGCCATAACCCCGAGCCGCCTCTGCCAGAGGGCGGCATGACGAACCAGTTTGTCGGCGATCATCGGTTGCACGAGCTCATGGACTCCCGAGATCACCGCCTCGTCCGCTTCCTCCCCCGCATGAAACCAGACAAGGAGGGCCGGAGCCGATGTGCCGGTTGTTTGATCTCCGGTCCGCTTCCCCTCCGCAATGAGTGTGAGCGGGCTGACATCCCGCACCTTCAGTTCGTGAGGTATCAAACCACGAACCGACAGCAAATCCTCAAGGGCCGCAGCCGCCGTTCCGCCCCGCGCGCTGATCTGCAACTCCACGAGCTGTTCCTCGTGCTTCGGCGGAAACCCGCACCCCGTTCTCAGCATCACGGATCCCCGGTGGAACAATTCCCGGTCGCGCGTTTTGCGGACAGAGGGTGTGACGAAGAGGCCCGTCGAAAGCGAGGGACCCGACGGATCCTCGGATCCGCGTGTATCCTCCAGGATACGATTCAGAGATTCCTTGAGAATCTCGCCCACCTCGGCGGCATCCGAACGAAGCGGCGTCGAAAGGAAAGGCGAAAGGGATTGCTGGAGCCGTTTCCCTTCTTTCGCCAGCACTTCCTGCATCTGCTTTGCGCGCTGTGCAAGCAGACGCGAGCATTCCTCCCGGAATCGCTGATGGAGTGCGGCGACCTTCCCCGCAAGATCCTCGCGCGACAGCGCGCCGAATGTCGCGCGGATGGCGAGAGCATGCGCGGCATTCCCGGATGGCTGCTCCCTGCCGGTCATCAGACGAGCTTCGGAAGTGTGCGGCTGCCCGGCGCATATCGCGGATCGGGAATCAGGAGGCGTTCGATCACTTCGCCGTTGATGATGGTCCGCTCGACGATCTCGCGGACATCCTCTTTGCGCACGCCCCCGTACCAGATGCCGTCAGGATAGATCACGAGCGCCACACCGAAAGCGCACGCGTCCATACATCCGGCGTTGTTCACCCGCACAACTCCCGCGTGTCCGCGTGTATTCAGTTCGGACCGGAGTGAATCGCGGATCTCTGCGGAGCCTTTTTCAAGGCAGCATCCTTTGGGATGACCTTTCGGTCTCTCGTTGATGCACACGAAAACATGTCGCTGGTATCTACTCATGGCCCCAGTATGTTGTGGTGATGGTGATGTCTCCCTGCACTTTCGCAAGACACGCGGCCCGTTCCCGCGGTGCAAACTCCTTGTCGCGAATCAACCGTGCTTCCAGAGGTGTGGGCGGCGCCAGGTGCTGGAAGCCGTCAAGGACCTGCACGCGGCACCAGCCGCAGATGCCGTCTCCGCTGCACGACTGGCCGATGGGCACCTCGCTCTGGTTGGCTGCGGCGAGAATGGTCGCGCCGGCCCTGATATCACGTTCCTTGCCAAGAGGTACAAACCGGACTTTCGGCACTAAGAGATCCTCGTCACATTATTGATGTCATGCTGAACTTCACCATACCCCGGTCCCGGCCGGAATACTCGCATCGGTTTACAGGAGCCCGGTTCTCTTCGGCCGAGGCGCGCCCGCAAATCTGTATCGGCCCGCTACACAACCGGGACAACCGAGACCTCCCCGAAGACCGTCGACACATCGATCTGAAGGCGGGCGCTTGCCGATGCATATGAGGGGGAGGTCCACTCGAGTGCCGGGAAGAATCCTTCCTTCTTTACGCCGTTGACCGTCACTTCGCCCAGAACGCCGTCCGCTCCAACGGTCACCGCCATACCTGCGGGAATACGCACAGCCACGCCGCCGAAGACACAGTCGACCTTGAGCGTGTGCGTTCCCGGTGCCAATGTTGCCCCGGCCAGATCAACATCCGCTCCGCCGAAGATGCAGGAGATTTTTCCACCCCGGAACATGGAGGACACCACCCGCGCATTTGCATTACCAAACAGGATCGACTCTTCGACCCTGTCTCCGGTACTCGCGCGCGCTTCTGAACCGCTGGCACTCCCGGTTGCCCGGCTGGCACCCCCGGCAGCAGCCTGGCCGGCACTCCGCCGCCTCCATCCGGAGCCCCCGGATGCACCACTGCCCTCACCGTCCGTGGCGGCACGTCCCGAACCCATCTGCCGGCGAATCAACATGCGCACCCCGATGAAAACAAGAATCAGCGGCCAGAATGTCACGATCAGTTCGCGGACATTCAGCACATTGGCCGTATCCAGAAGGAAGAGCACCCCCAGGCCGATGAGCAAGATCCCCCACCACATACGTGCCGTAGATACCATTGCCGGTTACTCCTTCATTGACCTGAACAACGCTGCCACCCGTTCAACGGGCCAGGCATTGACCACGTGCTGTGCTTCAAGCCACCCTTTGCGCGCAATGCCGACACCGGTATACACGTCCCGTAGTCCGTCGATGCTGTGTGCATCGGGATTGATATAGATCTTCACCCCCTTGTCCCGCGCGTACCTGCAGAGGCGCCAGTCCAGGTCCAGCCGCATGGGATGGGCATTGATCTCGATCCCCTTTCCGTAGTCGGCGGCGGCATCGATCACCTGCAGCATGTCCACCGGATAAGCATCCCTGGAAAGCAGCAGCCGGCCGGTGGGATGCCCGAGCAACGTCACGTGCTTGCTCTTCAAAGCCCGGATGATCCGCTTCGTCATTTCGCTTTCAGACATCTTGAAATTGCTGTGAATGGAAATGACGACGTAGTCAAACAGGGCGAGAATCTTCTCCGGCCAGTCCAGCGATCCGTTCGGGAGGATATCACACTCCGTACCTTTGAACACGCGAAACCCCTTCAGGGTTTCATTCAGGGCGTCAATTTCCCGCACCTGATCCTTCACCCGATCGATGCTCAAGCCGCCGGCATACGCTGCCGCCCGGCTGTGATCGGCAATCCCCAGATACTTCCACCCCAGCGCACGCGCACCGCCCACCATCTGATCAAGAGTGTTTACACCGTCGCTATAGGTCGTATGACAGTGCAGCGTCCCCTTGATGTCCGAGTCTTTCAGAAGGCCCGGAAGCGTCCCCTTCTCCGCCGCTTCGAATTCACCCATGTTTTCACGCAGCTCGGGCTCGATGTAGGCAAGGCCGAGTGCTTCATAGATATCCGCTTCCTCCCGGCAGGACGGGACACGGACTTTCCTGCCCCGTGGGGCGTCTTCGGTGAGAGGTGTGAACGCGTATTCGTTGAGGCTCAGCCCCTGTTTGCGCGCGCGCGAGCGCATCTCGACATTGTGTTCTTTGCTTCCCGTGAAGTAGTTCAGCGCGAAGGGGAATTCCCGGTCGGCCACGATCCGGAGGTCGCAGTTGATGCCCTGGCGAAGCACCACGCTGGATTTCGTTTCACCCTGCGCAAGAATTGTCTGCACATGGGGGTGGGAGGTGAAGCGCTCCATGATTCCGGCACGCGCACTCTCTTTTGCGCTCACGAGTATGTCGATGTCGCCGATCAACTCCTTGCGTCTCCGGATGCTCCCGGCAATCGCGCTCCGCAGCACACCCGCGTTCTTTGCCGATGTCCGCCAGAAGCATCCCGGCGGCACCGGTCGCAGCCGGGTAAAGCGACTTCTCCCCCCTGTTTCGCATCGCCTGGATGCCCTGAAGGATGTTCTCCTCGGTCTTCTTCCCGAACCCGTCAAGTTTCTCCAGACGTCCCGCCTTCGCCGCCGCTTCAAGGTCTGCGACAGCGGTGATGTTCAGCTTCTCGTACAGCACCTTCACCTTCTTCGGCCCGAGGCCCTGGATCTTCAGCATCTCCAGCACTCCCGCGGGCACGGAGGCTTTGAGTTCGTCGTAGTCCCTGGATTTTCCGGTGGAGATGAGGTCAGTGATCACACGCGCGATACCTTCGCCGATCCCCTTCACCGTGCGAACGGTACCGGATGCCACCATTTCACCGATATCCTCCGTAATCCCCTCCACGGCGCGGGATGCGTTGTGGAAGGCCCGGGACTTGAACGGGTTGGCCCCCTGGAGCTCCAGCAGGGTCCCCATCTCTTCCAGTATGGATATGATGTCGCTTTTGGTCATGATTTAGGAAATCGCCGCTGATTGAAAAAATGCTTCTCAAATGTACGATTATCACGCCAAATAACCAACGCTCCGGATGTACTCCCTGTATGCTCCGCTACCCCTCCGCAGAGTCCGTTTCTGTGTTTCAAAATCCACCCGGTAGAGACCGAAGCGTTTCGTGAACCCGTGAGCCCATTCAAAGTTGTCCATCAGGGTCCAGTAGAAGAACCCGCGCAGATCCAATCCTTCGCTCACCTTTTTCTCCAGGACCGCCAGGTGATCGGTGATAAACGCCTCCCTCAGCGTATCACTGTCGTCCGCGATCCCGTTCTCGGTCACATAGATGGGTTTCGAGGTCAACCGGCTGATGCGATCGAGCATACGGCCGAGTCCTTCAGGATGAATTTCCCATCCCATGTCCGTGATGCTCCCGGTGGATTTGCTTATGACGGGCAGCACCACCCGCGGGCGCAGCGGAGACCAGTGGAGGAAGAAGCGGGTATAGTAGTTCAGACCTATGAAATCACATCCATGATCTGCGTTTGCGTCTATGCGCTCCCGGACGACTCCCGGAAAGCCGAACCGGAAGGTGCCGTCCTCAAGGTACTCCAGAATGGCGTCGTTCAGGTTGCGGTCGGCTATCCGCGCCATTGCCAGATCGAACGGATTCCAGGCAGAAGCGGGCTCGTACACGAACATGTTGGTTGCCAACCCGATCGCCGGCACGGGGTCGATCGCCTTGCATGCTGCGTAGACGGCGGAGTGTGTGCGGAGCAGATTGCGGAGCACGAGTGCGGCACTGCGTGCGGAATTATGCGCCGGGGGGAATTCCCCGGTAAAGTACCCGTTAACGGCAAATACTGCGGGTTCGTTGATGGTGCACCAGAGGGGAACCCGATCCGAGAGCCGCTGATACACGATTCGCGCAAAGGGGGTGAACAGATCCGGGGAGTCATCGGATAGGAATCCGCCCCGGGCTTCAAACCAGAGGGGATTGGTGAAGTGGTGGAGCGTGATCATCGGGGTAACGCCTGCCGCCAAGAGGGCATCCACCATAACTTCGTAATGCCTCAAAACGTCCTGGTCGAACAACCCCTCCTCGGGTTCGATCTTGCTCCACTCGACCGAGAAGCGGTAGGCGTTCAGGCCGATATCCGTCATGAGCCGGATATCCTCCCTGTAGCGCTCCCACTGCTCGCAGGCTCTTCCCGAACGCTGACCCCCGGCGATCCGGGGGCGTCCATTGGCATCCTTTGCGTCCTCGAAGGCTGTCCAGTTGCTCCCCGTGCTCCCGCCTTCCACCTGGTGGGAGGAGGTGGCGGTTCCCCAGAGGAACCCCTCGGGATAGATCGGTTTTCTGTTCATGGCATTGCGATCCCATTGGAGCCGGGGCAAAAAGAGCCTTGCAGGGTTTAGGGCGGCGGATCTAGTCGGGTGGGCAAAGAGTCTCTTCCCGCTTTGCGGGGGTCCCCCTCCTGAAACGGACTCCACGCAGGAGGATGAGGCTCGCCCTTGATGGGCCGATTCATCGGGAGGCTGTGCACTCCCCCATGTGAGACCGATTCCTCCAGAGCCGATGAGCATCTCCCACAGGGAACCGGAACCTCACAAGACGCATAGCATCTCCCATATGGAGCCGGAATCACACAAAAAGCACCGGGGATCCCCACTGCGGATCGCACAGACCTGCTCCCCGTGCTGCTCCTGTCTCCCGCTTCTGAAACGGCTGGAGGCTACAGGTACCTCATCTCCACAGCTTTCTTCTCCAGCTCCTCCCTGAATTCCGGCGCGGCGATATTGATGAGCGACCTCGCACGATCTCGAATCCGCTTGCCATAGAGCTCGGCAACTCCATATTCGGTAACCACATAACGCACATGGCTTCGTGTCGTCACAACCCCTCCTCCAAGCCGGATGGCCGAGACGATCTTGCTGACCTTCTGGCCTTTCACGGTAGCCGTCGAGGGGAGCGCGATGATGGGAACTCCCCCCTTGCTCCTGGAGGCTCCATAGATAAAGTCCACCTGTCCGCCGACGCCGCTGTAGAATCTGGGTCCGATGGAGTCGGAGCACACCTGTCCGGTAAGGTCGACCTCAATTGCGGAGTTGATGGCCACCATCCTGGCATTCTGCGCGATGATGAACGGATCGTTCACGTATTCGGTGGGATGCATTTCCACAATGGGATTGTCGTGGACAAATTCATACAGGCGTTTGGTGCCAAGCATGAAACCGGCGATAATCTTCCCCGGATGGAGTGTCTTCATCTCCCCATCCACCACTCCCCGCTCCACAAGATTGATGATCCCGTCGGAGAACATCTCCGTGTGGACGCCCAGATGCTTGTGGGCGGTAAGCTGATGGAGCACGGCGTCCGGAATCCCTCCAATACCCATCTGGAGCGTGGCGCCATCCGGTATCAGTCCGGCGATATGGGTGGCAATCTGCCGGGCAGTTTCTGAAGGGTCTCCCATGGGTGTTTCCGGCAGCGCATAGTCCACGGGAACTATGTGACTGATCTTTGAGACGTGTATGAACGCGTCTCCGAGCGTCCGGGGCATATGCGGATTCACTTCAGCAATAACAAGCTTAGCGCTTTGTGCAGCGGTCTTTGTGACGCCCACTTCGACCCCGAGGGAGCAGAAGCCATGTTCATCCGGAGGGCTGACGTGGATCAGGGCTACATCAAGCGGAAGATTTCCGTTCTTGAACAGCCCCGGTATCTCGCCCAGAAAACAGGGGGTAAAGTCGGCCCGGCCTTCGTTGACCGCCTGCCGCACATTGTCGCTGATGAAGAGCGTGTTAACGCGGATATGCCCTGCCATTTCCGGGGCGACGTAGTCGGCGCTCCCGATGGTGAGCACCTGGACCACCTCAACATCCTTCAACTCCATAGCACGCTTCACAAACGCTGCCATAACCTTCTGCGGCACGGAGCAGTTGCCCGTGAGGAATACCCTCTGTCCCGAATTGATGACCTGTACCGCCTGTTCGGGGGTAACGGTGCGTTCCTGGAATATATCCATCCAGCTCATGACGATGCCTCCTTTTCGCCATGATGCGCGGCAAGCACCTGGTTCACAATCACGCCCCCCAGCGTGGCAACACCGCGCCGGAGTGTGGAGCTCTCCTGCATGGCCGCCTCCAATCCAACCCGGGCGATCTCCTGAATAAACGGCCAGGCGGCATTGTTGAAGGCATGCGTGGCCGTTCGCGCCACAACAGAGGTCATGTTGGGCACGCAGTAGTGGAGGATATTCTCTTCCACAAAGGTCGGATCACGGTGCGTTGTCAGGCGGCTCGTCTCCACGCATCCGCCCTGGTCGATGGAGATATCCAGAATGATCGACCGGGGTTTCATCAACTTCACCATTTCGCGGGTGACGATGACGGGCGACCGTGTACCGGGAACAAGCACCGCTCCGACGAGCACATCGGCGAATTTGATCACCTTCCGGATATTGAAGGGATGGGAGACCATGGTCACGAGGCGTCCGGCCATGCCGTGCATCTCGTCCAGGTACTGCAGTCGCGCGAGATCGTGATCCAGCACATACACGCTGGCGCCTTCGCGCAAGAATGCGTGAGCTGCCGCGGTGCCGAACGTCCCCGCTCCGATGATCACCACTTCCGCCGGGGGTACGCCGGGCACTCCACCCAGGAGGATTCCCTTCCCGCCGTGGTGATTCTGCAGCATGGTGGCGGCGATCTGCGGGGCCATCCGGCCTGCGGCCTGACTGAGCGGGACCTGAACAGGAAGCAAGCCGTGGTCGTCCTGCATCAGCTCGTAGGCGATAGCGGTGATCTTCTTCTTGAGGAGCATCTGCACCCGTTCGTGCCGCGAGACCGCCAGATGCAGAAACCCCATCAGCGTGCATCCTTCCCGGAGCATATCGACTTCTTCCGCGGTGAGCTGGCCGACTTTCAGCACAAGCCCTGCACGGCCGTAGAGTTCCTGCGGGGAATAGACTATCCGTCCGCCCGCGCGTTCATAGTCAATATCCGAGAACCCGGCCCCCCGGCCGGCATCCTTCTCCACATAACAGGCATGGCCGGAGTGTGTCAGCAATTCGACGCCGGCGGGCGTCAGTCCCACCCGGTATTCGTCAGCGCGTTGTTCTTTGGGTACGCCGATATCCATTGTTCCTCCGTGGACCTTATGAAAGCTGAGTATCTCCCGACAGTTCTCGCTGTCTCGTACAGCGCAACAACATTTTCCGTGGGAGAGTTGTCCTGAAGCATGTGGGTCGGAGCGAACGCGTACCCTCCCCCGGGCATCATGGTTTCGAGTGTCTCGCGCGCCATGGTCACGGTCTCCGCGACGCTTCCCCGTGCGACGACACCGGCGGTGGAGATGCATCCGTGGAATGAAAGCCGGCCGCCGTAGGTGCGTTTGAGATGTGCGGGCGACATGTCCTTGGCTTCCGGCTGAAGCGTGTCCACGATCGAAATACCCATCTCCAGGAAATCCTCGTACGCCCAGCTGCTGGATCCGCAGGAGTGCATCATCACCGGGATCCCGAAACTCCGCGCGAGGTCCACGAACGGCTGGTGGCGCGGGCGGATATGTTTGCGGAAGAGCGCGAGGCTGATCAGCGGTGCGCGTTGCGTCCCCAGATCCTCGCCCAGCCAGAGGATGTCGATCTCCCCTTTCGCCGCTTCGAGTGTGCCGCTCCAGCATTTTCAGCTGCAGTTCGTTTTTCCGGTCCATGAAGCGGAGACATGCCTCTTCGTCGGTCATCAGATCGACCAGGACCTGCTCCATGGTGCGGATCATGCCGGCGGTATTGATCATGTCGCCGGCACCCGGATTACCTACGAGCTGGCAGTAGCGGCGGTTGGCCTTGCACTGTGCGGGGATGGCGGCGTAGTCATAGTCATCGGGCGAGGGCATCGGCCAGCGTTCCACGTCTTCCAGGGAGGCATCGCGGAGCGGGAAATCGCAGAAGTCCCAGTACCCTCCGCTTTCGTGCTCCACCCATTTTGTGTGGATGCCCCAGACGTCGACCTTGCGGCCGGGTGGAGCGACGTGGAGTGGAGGCCCCGTGTAGGCCGGGATGATTTCCACGAAGTCGATGCCCAGGGCCTGGCGGAGTCCCTCATCGTCGTCGGGTCCCAGATTGTAGTGGGCTTTCAGGCGGCGATCGATTCCCTGGTTCGCCAGGTAGTCGATGGGGACGCGGTCGGGAGTCTGGTGATTGAATGCGCGAAGGACGCGTTCTCGTGAGGTCATGATACTGAAGATTTTGGGAGAATAGGGGTAGCCGAGCGACGTGAGTGAGCGAGCGACCTGAGACTCACCCTGAGTCTCACCCCGGTTCGTCACCCCGGTTCGACCTTGTGGCACCGTGGCACATGTGGCACGGTGGCACATCAAGTGTCTGCACGTGCCTGCGGCACGGCTCAAATCTACTCAAACGCCCCGTGACAATCAAGAAATCCAAAGCCGGCAAATCCGTGGAGTATCGCAATGCAAGGTTGGATGACACCCGAGGGGAGAAGAGAACCGCGGTCGGACCGGGGAGGGTCAGACTATGCGGTGGGCAGAAAACGCCTTAAGCAAGGATCCCTTGGTTCGTCTCACTGCAGCCACATCGGACAACAGCACAACTTCAACTTTGTTACCCCTTGCAAAATGAATGGCAGGAATGAAGTCCGCGTCAGATGTGGCCAGCAGGATGCGTCCAACAAGCTGTCCGATCGATAGTTTTGCCACATCGAGACCTATCTTCATATCCACTTGCTTCTGAGATAGAATCGGGTCGAAATCCTGGTCCATGAGAGGACTTGGCGTTTTCAGAAGTTTCTTCACCGCCGAATCCTTCAGGATCCACCCGTCAAAAGACAAATGACCCCGCCGGTAGACAAAGAAGGGATTCCCCCGCAGAGATTGCTGAAACTCTATTGCCCGGGCATAAACATCTGTGACGGTGAAATTGCAGATGCCTCCGGAGACAGGCAGCGGCCTTTTCTCGTCGAACGGCGGGCAGTCGTAGAAGTATGTTTTGTGGAGGTTTTCCCCTGGCAACAAGACGGACTTGCAGAAGGCCTCAATCTCGGGCACCGACGGGTAATGACCGATTTTGCGCTTGAGAAGCCTCCGGGTGAAGTCACCGTCCAATAGAATCGCAGTATCCATCAGGATCTTTCTAAAAAAATGAACCCCCTGCACGATTGGTACAGGGGGTCCTGTGCCGGCCTACCGGCGTTGCGGATTGTGAAGCCGACTTAAAGGTAAGGCATTCCATAGGCCTTGTCAAGCGAAATCCGGTGTAGCGTTCATCAAATCAAAAGATGATATTTCCTCAAATTCCACTTGTGACTGTCCGACCCTGGGGCACGGCTCAAATCTACTCAAACGCCCCGTTACAATCAAGAAATCCAACGCCGGCAAATCCGTGGAGTATCGCAAAGAGGGATGCAAGGTTGGATGATACCCGAGGGGAGAAGAGAAGCGCGGTGGGACTGATAATCAGGAGATCGCTGTACCATCCTCGCGCCGCGTCTGAAAGAAGCAGCTCTTGACATACGAGCCGGAATCAAGTTCTACTTCGGGAGTCGACATACTCCTTGTTTATGGTAAAAATTGCTCGGCCTGGAAATGTCACCCAAAGGAGCAAAAAGAGGTGGATAGCGGAGGCTACCTGGTGCCGTGTGATTGACGGTTTATTGGGACCGGTGCTTGAACTCTAGACGGAGCCTATAATTACGCAGATGAGTGCATATTGTCAGCTGCAGGCCTGAAAGGAGGGCCAAAACAGGGCAAAGTGCCCTTGCGCCAGATGGCATGATTTATGGAGTGGAAGGTTAATACAGCGACCTCACAAAGAACCCCGCATCGAATGCGGATCAATCTACAAGGTATTGGGGCACCCAACGAACAACGTGACACGGGATCATTCCTTGAAAGCTGTCTCTTGGATCGCACGCGTATTCATATCTTTTTGGATCGCCCTCATCTTTTTTCATTCACCCGGCGTCAATGGTTACTGGCCTGCGGAATTTCACGACATGGTCACCGGAAAGGCACACCGTCCCTTCGTTACGCGGGCACTGATGCCGTGGACTATCCGCACGGTTGACGCAGCAACACCGGAAAAGGTAAAGACTGCCATTGAGGAAACTCTCACACACTCATGGTACGTGAACAAAGAACTTCATTGGAAGCCCTATTATTACGAGTACCTCGTCGCTTACATACTTTCCGTTTTCTGCCTTGTGGCGTTCTCTCTTGTGTGCAGATCATTCTGGCGATCCTTTCTTGCACCACCCCACCCGTATGCGGAGATGTTTAGTATCGTCGCGCTTCTGGGTCTGCCCCTGCTGTTCAAGTACTACTCCTACATATACGATTTTCCCACCCTTCTTCTTTACACGCTCTGTCTGCTCCTCATGGCGCAACGCAAGTGGCTGGTGTATTTTCCTGTCTTCTTCCTTTCCCTCATTAGCAAGGAGACAGCAATCCTGCTGCCTGTGGTTTTTGCCCTTTACTACATCGTGCATCATCGCGATGATCGGCACATCTACTGGCTCTTTCTCATAGGTCAGGTGGTACTGGCTGTCCTCGTCAGGGGGGGCATTGCTTTTCTTTACCGGGAAAACCCGGGAAGTGCCATGGAGTCTCACTTCCTCCATCACAATCTCCCGTTGCTGACAGAGCCGTATTCCGTCGAGACCTCGGTCACATGGCTCCTGCTGGTTACTGTGGTGTTGCACCAATGGTGGACGAAGCCCTGGTTGCTTCGCGTTGCTGTGAGTATGTTGGTGCCACTACTTGTTATGTGCCTATTCTTTGGATTTCTTGATGAACTACGGGACTATTACGAAGTCTACGCGCCGGCCTTGATGTTAGGCGCAATTTCCTTCCTGCGTCTCCTCGGATATCCGATTCGCACCCTCACCCCAACCACCCCATCCGGCGTCGGCCGCATCCGCGCCGCCGCTGATGCCCCTCCGGAACATCCGGACGGTATTTCAGTGGCATGAAGGCCGTCCCGGGCAGGGATGGTCATTCGACACATGCGGCCGTGAGAGTAATCTCGGAATCAGAACAGTTCCGATCAGAACACTGCCGCGAACTTGCAGCTTGTATCGCGTTTGGGTATCTTACCCCTGCCTTCCCTCTCTTTCCCATAGCTCAAGGAGTCACCCATGAAAGTCCTGATCACCGACGGCATCTCGCCCGAAGGCGCCAAAATCCTCACAGACGCAGGCCTCACCGTCCACCAGCAGAAGCTGACCCCGGAAGAACTCCTCGCCCGGATCGGCGACTACGAGGCGATCATCGTACGTTCCGCCACAAAGGTCACGAAGGAAGTCATCGAAGCGGGAAAGAACCTCAAGGTCGTGGCGCGCGGAGGCGTCGGACTCGACAATATCGATGCCACCGCCGCCGCCGCGAAGAACATCCTCGTGCTCAACACACCCGGAGCATCCGCGATCTCCGTCGCTGAACTCACGCTCGCGCACATGCTTGCCGTCAGTCGCTTCCTTCACGTCAGCTCCATGGATATGCGCCAGGGAAAGTGGCCGAAGAAGGAGTACTCGGCGGGAATCGAACTCTACAAGAAGACTCTCGGCATCATCGGACTGGGAAGCATCGGCAAGGAAGTCGCCCGCCGCGCTCTCGGGTTCGGCATGCACGTGCTGGCATACGATCCTCCCTTCTCCCCGATGGATTTCATCGTCGAGATCACCACCAAAGAACGCGTGCTCGCCCAGGCGGATTACATCACGCTCCACCTTCCCTTCGACAAGAAGGCGGGACCGGCGATCAGCAAAGCTGATTTCGACGCCATGAAGAAGGGCGTTGTGCTGGTGAACTGCGCTCGAGGCGGAATTGTTGATCAGAAAGCACTCCTGGAGGCGCTGAACAGCGGCAAGGTGGCAGCAGCCGCCCTCGACGTGTTCGAGCATGAACCTCCCACCGAGGAGGAGCGTGCGCTTATCAACCATCCCCGCGTGAGCGTCTCCCCGCATATCGGAGGCTCTACTGTCGAGGCACAGGATCGTGTCGGGACCGAGATCGCCATCAAGGTGGTCAAAGCCCTCGCACCGGACAAAATGCGTTAATAAGAGGAGAAGATCATGGAGCGCCAGGAAGCCGAAGCAATTCTTACACTCAGTCTGATGGCGGCGTTTGCAGACGGAACGAAGGCCGAAACAGAGCGTCAACGTATCAAGGAGATCATGAACAACCTCGGCCTTGAAACGTCCCCGGCTCTTCTGCAACAGGTCGTGATGAAACAGGTCACGCTCGAAGAAACCGCACGGCTCCTGGCGTCTCCCGAGTCACGCTCTCTCGCTTATGAAATGGCTGTCTACGTGTGCGAAGCCGACGGGACCACCAACGGCGAGGAGCAGCACTTTCTTGAAAAACTCAGGACGAACCTTGCCATCACCGGCCCGGCGGCGGCTGACGTGCAACGCGGATCCACAGCAGTGGTCGCTCTTCCGGCCGCCGTGGAGCCTGCTCCGCTCGCTGTAGAACCGAAAGACAGCGAGCTGGATCCGATGATCCTGAAATACGCGATCCTCACGGGCGCGCTGGAACTGCTCCCGCAATCCCTGGCCACGATGGCCATCATCCCCCTTCAGATCCGCATGGTCTACCGGGTCGGCGTGACACACGGAGCGACACTCGACAAAGGACACATCAGGGAATTTATTGCGACGGTCGGTGTGGGGATGACGGCACAGATGGTGGAGGGAATGGCCCGGCGGGTGCTCGGTCAACTGGGGCGCACTCTGGGAGGCGGTCTGTTCGGAATGGCCACCAGTGCGATAACAGGTGCAGCGCTCACATTCGGAACGACGTATGCCCTGGGACAGGTCGCAAAGACGTACTACGCAGGCGGCCGCACCCTCACCATGGATCAGCTCAAGGCGCTCTTCCAGCGGCTCCTCGAGGAAGGCAAGACCCTCTTCACGCGCCACCAGGGCGAAGTGCAGACGCGGGCCCAGACCCTGAATCTTTCAGAAGTGCTCCCGCTGCTGAAACAGTAGGAGGAGTGGTCCATACAACGCTCCCGCCCACCTCACCTTCTCCATCACCTGGGCACTCTGTCCGCCTTCGTGGCGGTTGTACGGCCACACGCGGATTTCCTTCTCTCCCCCGAAGTGGTTGTACGCCGCAAAGACCGTACGCGGCGGGCAGATGTCATCCATGAGTCCTACAGAAAAGAGTCCGCGGCATGTTGCCCGCGCGGCGAAGTTGATCCCGTCGAAATAGGCGAGCGTCTCGAAAACCTGTTCCACTTTGTCTCTGTGGATCTTGCAGAACTGGACAATCTCCCCGTAGGGATCCCTGTCCGTGATCTCCGTCGCAGTGCGATAGTGACAGAGGAACGGCACGTCCGGCATCACCGCCATCACCCGGGCGTCGAGTCCGGACACCGCAAGGGCGATTCCTCCTCCCTGACTTCCTCCGGTGAGCACCACACGATCGGGATCGACGGAGGGAAACATCCTCGCCGTTTCGACCGCGCGGACGGCGTCCGTGAACACGCGTCTGTAATAGTATGTTTCGGGCGAGAGAACACCCCGGGTCATGAACCCGGGAACCTGGGGATTTCCCCCGGTCTCTTCGGGATCAGGCGTATCTCCCTTCTGCCAGACACTTCCCTGTCCGCGCGTATCCATGATGAAGTGTGCGTAGCCGCAGCTGCTCCATGTGAGCCAATCGATCGGGTATCCCCTCCCTCCGCCGTAGCCGATGTACTCCACCACACACGGCAGACGACCTTCGCGCCGGGAGGGGACGAGCAGCCAGCCTTTGATGGAGTGTCCCGCGTACCCCTGGAATGTCACATCGAATGCATCAACCGTTTTCAGGCCCGCATCGAACGGGACGAACTGCGGGGTGAGCGGGACGCGCCGGGTTTCATCCAGCGTGCGTTTCCAGAATGATTCGAAGTCTGACGGCTCTACGCGCGCCGGACGGTAGGAGCGAAGCTGGTCAAGGGGGAGATCGAAGAGCATACGGGATTCCTATAACATTGGTGAACGTGTGTTGGGGGCGGATGCGTGGCGGACTTTCTGATTCAGTTGAGGTTTCGGATGTCATGCTGAGAATTATCAACCGCTATACCGGGGCGTTCCTTTTTGCAGAGAGTGCAGACTATTCGTTCAACCTGACGTCGTCGCAATCAGGCATTGTACATGCAAGCGCGATGCCGGTGTGTCCGGTGATATGCGATCTGATTGCGAACCGGATTTTACACACGAGACCCGGTGGTGCCACAACCAGTTCAGCGGCCAGGCCCCACCAATGAAATGCCTTGACATCCGAGCGGGGCATCCCGCTTTGCGGGACCGTCACAACTTGCACGAACTGACACGCCTGTCAATTGAATACGTTGCACCCCCCTCCACGCCCGGCTGCCCGTGCCGGTTACCATGGCGTAAAGCCCCACCGCCATGCCAGGGAATTGGCTCGGGCCGGAGTGCTAGCTGTCGTTGCCCTGCTGGGCGGGGTGCAGCGGAAACCGTATCAGGAATTCCGTGCCGGGGTCGGTGCGGAGTTCCACCGTGCCGGAAAGTTGTGCAACCAGGCTACGTATGATCACCATTCCCATCGTGCGCGCATTGCGGTAGTCCACGGCATCGCCAAATCCCACACCGTCATCGGCGACACGCAGGTGCAGCATGCCGGACTGTTGCGGGGCCAACTCCACCGTGATCGTCCCCTCTCTGCCCCCTTTGAATCCGTGTTTCAGGGCATTCGTCACCAGCTCATTGATGATCAGGCCGCACGGGATCGCCGTGTCCACGTGGAGACGCACGTCGTCCGCCACGACATCCACGCCGACATTCCGTACACCGTACGACTGAAGGATTTCGCGTGCAACCGTCCGGACGTACTCCCCGAAATCCACTTCGGCGACGTTGCGCGTCCGGTAGAGCTTTTCGTGAATACGGGCCATGGACTGGACACGGCCCCGTGTTTCCCTCAATAATTCCTTTGTCACGGGATGTTCGGCCGCCTGCTGCTGCAGGCTGAGCAGGCTGGAGATGACCTGGAGATTGTTCTTGACCCGGTGATGGATTTCGCGGAGAAGGACGACCTTTTCCTCCACCAGCGCGCGCAAAGCGCCTTCCGCTTTCCTGCGTTCCGCGATCTCCTGCTTCAGCGTCGCATTCGCATGCAACAACTCTTCGGTACGTTTATCAACAAGTGCATCCAGGTGCACATTCATCTGCCTCAACTCCGCCATCAGGAAGAGATTGTCCTGCCGTACCACAACCATCTCCACGAGACGCTGCAGGAGACCTGTGAGCGCATCCAGCCGTTCTTCGGGATGTTCGTCCGCAAAGAGAAAGATTCCGGTCTCGCCCCCCTGTCTCTTAAACGGAATCAAGAGCAGTGCGGCGGGCCGCATCCCCACGGATTCAAACAATCCCAGGAAGGGCCGGAACTCAGGTTGACCGGGGGAGAGCAGGAGGACTCCCTCCTCGAGGGCGGACTGTAAGGGGGGGGTGAGGGGAAGCACGGAGTCTCTCAGGGAACAATCGGAGGAGACGAGATAGGCCGCTTCAACAGTGAGGAGCCGGCCTTTGAGAACCCAGGAGACACCCGCGAGCAGATCTTTCAGGACCGCAATCTTCTCGAGCGCGGTCTCCAGCAGGCGATGGCCGTCCGTCAGGAGATTGATCTGTTCCGCTATCAATCCGAGAAGGAGTGTATCCTCGGCCTTCTCGGCAAGCATCTCGTTCTCCGCCGAAAGGACCCGGATTCTTGCCTGAAGCTCTGCAATTTCGTTCGCCCGGTCAGGCATGATGTCCGCCGACAAACTCCAGCACCAGTGCACTGACCTTTTCCGGTTCATCAATCATGAGAAAATGCGAGCCCGTGGCGATCCTCACCAGCCGGCTCTGCGGAATCTCGTGATGGAGTCTGTCGGAGATGATACTGCTCAAATACGGATCCGCTTCGCCGCGTATGATCAGTACCGGCATGGGCAGCAACGGAAGAGAGCCGGCGATATCCGTCAGATCGTGATTGTCCAGGCAGCGGGCAAAATGCAGAAAGGCTTTCCGGCCGTCCGGCATCCCCATCGGCTTCATGAAGTAATCCATCAGTTCTTTTGTTGCTTTCTTCTTGTGAAAGAGCCCGCGGCGGACGATGACACGGAATGTCCCCACATCCATCGAAGCCATCATGAGCTGCCTGACAATCGGAGTTCTCATGGCTATGATCGGCTGCACAGGCCAGAAGTCATAGGCAACGGTGTTGATGAGTGTCAGGTCAAAGAGACTCGCGCCATAGCGCACGGCGAAGATCTGGCCGATGCCGCCCCCCAGGTCATGTCCGATATAATGGAACCTGGTGATGCCGAGTTTGTCCGTGAACTCCTTGAGCCGCTGCGCATGATCCTTGAGAGCGTAGGAGACATCCAGCGGTTTGTCGGAGTCGCCGCATCCGAGCAGGTCCACGGCGATCACCCTGTATCCGGCCGCGAGGGAGGCGATGATCTCCTTCCAGATGAAGGAGTAGGTCGTAATACCATGCACGAGCAGAAGGGTTTCCCCGGTACCCGACTCCTCATATGCCAGCTTGTGCCCCGACACTTCAACAAAGTGCTTCTGCATAGCAATCGTGTTCCCCTATTCCGGCGAAACACACATCACCTCTCCGTTGGCCGGCGGAGGGGCGGAACTTCGTGGGCTTGATGCTGGCACAATGTATCACAGAAACTTCTGAGTGTCAACAATCACGGTTTGACCCGGTTTTCGGGTGATGCGGCAGGCAGCACGCGGGGTTCCAGATAAATGCCAATCACCCCCGACCGTTCAAACAGAAGATTTGCCGTTGGAATTGACCGAACGTGTGTGTATCTTTGGGCGACATCCCCTGCCTGCCATGAAAGCACAACGCACCTGTCTCATCGTCGGCGCCGGCATAGCCGGACTGATGGCAGCCCACACCCTCACCCGTGCCGGGTGCAAGGTCACGGTTCTCGACAAATCCCGGGGCGTCGGCGGACGCATGGCCACGCGGCGTCTGGATCGCTGGACATTCGACCACGGCGCGCAGTACCTCTCCGCCCGGCAGGAGTCGTTCCGGGTGAAGTTGCGATCCTGGTGGAACGAAGGGTTGATCCGGCCCTGGATGGAATCTCTCCCGGACGGTTCGGGCAACGCGCAACCCCTTGAATCCACCGCCTATGCCGGTTTGCCGTCCATGACATCCATCCCCAAAGCCCTGGCGATCGGTCTGCACGTCGCACTTCAGGAGCGCGTCATGAGCGCACGAATCAACAATGAAGCCTGGAGTATCGATACAGACTCGGACGAGACATACATGGCGGAAGCCCTGGTGCTCACCGCGCCCCTCCCCCAGTCCCTCGCCATTCTGGAAACCGGAGGCGTCGTGCTCCCGTCCCGACTGAGTGCCGAGTTGCACGATGCGCGCTATGACCCGTGCTTCGCCCTGATGGCGGGACTCTCGGGGCCTGCCGGCCTGCCGTCCCCCGGCGCAATTCAGGTGAACGGCGATGTCCTTGCCTGGATTGCCGACAATCATCAGAAAGGCGTTTCATCGGCGCCCGGGGCGATTACCATCCATGCGAGCGCCTCATTCAGCAAAGAGAATTTGGAGGCGCCCGAAAGCGCGATCCTGCAGGCTATGACGGAAGCAGCGCATCCGTACCTCGCATCCACGATGGAATCATTCCAGCTCCACCGGTGGCGTTACAGCACGCCGAAGCACCCCTCTCCGTGGCCGGCAGTCCTGGGCGTTGAGCAGCCGCCGCTTGTGTTTGCGGGCGACGCCTTCGGCCCGGGAGGCATTGAGGGCGCCGCGCTCTCCGGTATCGCCGCAGCAGAACTGCTCCTCGAACGCTGTGGCGCCGAGCACTGATGGGTCGGGCGTAAACGCGCAGGACGATCTACGATTCTCATCGATACTGGTGATCCCGCCTCGAACACTGTCGTGTGGGCTCTGACATGCCTGGCACGAATGGGTATCGACTCGCGGAATCGATTCACACTCAACGCACACACGTTCTGCAACTCTCATCGAAAGGTTTGCAATGAAGATCACACTCCTCGCTTTCCTCCTCCTGCTTCCCCTTGCGATCTTCTCGAACAATGCACACGGCTCCGCACACACGGTGTATGTTTCTCCCACAGGAAATGACAGCTGGAGCGGCACACTTTCCGCTCCCAACAAAGCGGGAACAGACGGCCCCGTTGCCACTCTTGAGCGTGCACGGGATATCGCCCGCGCGATCCGGGAGTCAGCTGCCGAGAGCCGGAAGAACCTCAAGCCGACCGACACCACATTCGTCGTGCTGCGCGGTGGAACGTACGTGCGCTCTCAGACATTTCACCTCTCGGTTCTGGACGGCGGCACGGCATCGGCACCTGTCATCTGGCGCGCCTATCCCGGCGAGTCCGTCCGCCTGAGCGGCGGAGTCCGGGTATCCGGCTTCACGCCGGTCGGCGACACAACGATACTCCGGCGCCTTCCCGCCGCCATTCGCAGCAAGGTCGTCGGGGCGGATCTCCGTGCGATGGGGATTACGGACTTCGGGGACATTACACAGCGCGGCAATCCCGGACTGGAGCTGTTCTACGGAGGCAGTCGCATGCAACTGGCGCGCTGGCCGAATGCAGAATATCTTCACGTCGCCGATGTACCTCAGACGGGCGACACCATGTACAACAAGGGCCTCGAACGCGAGAAGCGCTTTGACGGAGTCCCGGCCGGCCGGCACTATGGAAGAATCACTTACAGCGGCTCGCGCCCGTCCGGATGGTCCACGTTCAGCGGGATATATGTGCACGGGTTCTGGACGTTCGACTGGAGTGATACGTTCCAGAAGGTGGAACGGATCGACACCGCAGCACACGAGATCACCCTTGCACTTCCGCACCACCATTATGGCTACACCAGGAATCAGCGTTACTACTTCCTGAATGTCCTTGAAGAACTGGATGCGCCGGGCGAATGGTATCTCGACCGCGTGAACGGGGTGCTCTATTTTCTTGCCCCGGGAGGCGTCCCGCCGGCGGAGGCGGAAGTCTCCCTGCTTGAATCTCCACTGGTTGCACTTGATAGCTGCTCCCATGTCACGTTCCAGGATATCGCCTTCGAAGTGTCGCGTGGAAACGGAGTCGTCATCGAAGGCGGCAGTGGCAATGCACTGAATGCCTGCACATTGCGCAACCTCGGTAGCGATGCGGTAGTCATCGGTAGCGGCACCCGCCATCGTGTTGTGAATAGTGAATTGAAGGACCTCGCGCGCGCGGGGATTGTTCTTCGCGGCGGCGACCGGCCCACGCTTTCACGCGGGGACAATGAGGTGTACAACACGCACATCCATCACTACAGCACCTGGCTCCGCACCGGCAACTACGCAGTCGTTATGGATGGCGTGGGGCAGACGATGAAGCACTGTCTTATCCATGATGCGCCCTTTGAGGGGGTGTACATCAAAGGGAATGACCACCTGATTACATTCAACGAGATGCACAGCATACTCAAGGAATCCGGCGATGCGGGGGCGATTCACACCGGGCGCAACTGGACGTGGCGCGGCAATGTCATTACCAACAACTACTTCCATGACTTGCTCGGGCCCGGGCTGCACGGAGTGATGGGTGTGTATCTGGATGATTGGGGGAGCGGCTTCAGGGTGGAAGGGAATGTCTTTTACCGCGCCGGGCGTGCATCGATGATAGGGGGCGGAAGGGACAACATTATCCGGCACAACGTCTATGTCGAATGCATACCGTCCGTTCACTACGACGCGCGCGGACTGGGGTGGGCATCCTACTTTTTTGACGGCACCCTTTCCTATCTGTTCGATGGATTGAAGGAGGTGAACCACAATTTGCCGCCGTACATCACGCGGTATCCCGAACTGGCAAAACTTCCGGGCAAAACCCAGGCACTCCCTGAAAACAATCTCATAACCGGGAATGTCTCGTGGGGGGGGCGCTGGATGGACATTTACGACTATCTGGTATTCGACATCAATGTGTCGACATTCAGCGGGAACTACGTGGCTGATCCGATCGGACTGCGTCGCCGGATGGATGGAGAGAAGGGTTGGGACCCCTACTACCTGGATATTGACTGGAAAGAGGGATTCGAGGCGTTGGGCAATGCCGATCTGCGTCTCCGGAAGACATTCCCCCGGGATCATTTCCTTTCCGCTCCTCCGCTCGCATTTGACCCGAAAACGAGGAAATTCTCGATTCCTGACGGTTCTCCCCTGAAGGGGGCGGGATTCCCGCTTCCGCAGATAGAGAAAATGGGTTTGCTGAAGTAGGCCCATGTGGCACCGTGCCACATGTGGCTCTGTGCCACATGGTGGCGCTGTGTCACCTATGAGGACTCACTATCGCCACCGGGAAGCCGCCTTTGTAAAATCTTCCATGTAACCTCTGTCAATTCTTCAAAATGTGACGGCCGACACTTCGCCCTACCCTCGTTTCGTGGTATATTGATGCACGATCGAACACGAAAACTGCCTCAGTGACACCCGGGTCCGATCACCAGTTACGGCTTTCGAACTCAAGAAATCAAAAAGACCCTCTGCATGCGCGCTCGGTTTGACGGAAATAGGATTCGGATGACGGCGGTCGTCGGCTTGATGATCTCCGCCGCAGTTTTTTCCGTGTCAGCCCAGACGGTGGAATCCTTCCAGTACACAGCCGGTGCAAAGCTGGACAAAGCCGGCAGACCCCGCGCAATGTATGGCTTAACCGCCCGCGTCGGCAACGGCAACGCCGAAGCCTCCGCACGAACGTTCCTCGAGCGCCATGCCTCAACACTCGGCCTGACCGACGCGGCCAGCACACTCACGACCCAGAGCACGATTACCGTCCCCGGCGGTTCCCACGTCCGGTTCACGCAGAATGTCAACGGTATCCCCGTTTACGGAGCGGATGTTGTGGTCAGTCTTAATGCCCGCAACGAAGTCACCATGCTTGTGAACAACTCGCTGGCCGCCGTCCAGGCGCCCCCGGATGCGTCTTTTGACCAGGCCCGTGCGCTGACACTGGCGCGCGAGCACCTGAAAACCGGCCCGGTTGCGATCGGGAATCCCGACGCCGCCACGTTGATGATCTACCGCACGCCGGACGGCGCCACACGACTTACGTATCGTGTCACGCTTACCCGCGAAGAGCCGGCAGGTGATTGGGAAGTGTTTGTAGATGCCGAATCCGGCGCCATCCTCCGCGCCCGCGACATATTTGTGGATCTTCATGAAGGCGACCGCGTCCAGGGTCAGGGCTACGTGTATCTTACCGACCCCTTGAGCGCCGCGCGCCAGCCCTATGGCACCCCCGGTTTTGCAGACAACAACGACAGCGATTCCGATTCGTTGACCTCGCACCGGTCGCTCGTTACCCTTGATTCACTGACATTCACGAACGGTGCGTATCAGCTCGCCGGCTCATATTGCACGATTACGGATATCGAATCCCCGTTCGACTCCGTGTACACATCCGTCACACCGGACGGTTTCCGGTACACGCGCAGTCAGGCCGGTTTCGAAGCCGTCAACGCCTACTACCACGCGACCGAATCGTACAAGCGCCTTCAGGAACTCGGCTTCAGCTCGTCGCGGCTGGCGCAGTTGCGCATCGACCCTCATGGATTCCAGGGTGCTGACAACTCGCACTACAGCCCTTCAGGGAATTGGATTGCTTTCGGTACCGGTGGTGTGGATGACGCCGAAGACGCCGATGTGATCTGGCATGAATACGCACACGCGATTCAGCATGCATTTGCCCCTTCCTGGGGTGACGGCGAGATGGCCGCACTGGGTGAAGGATATGCCGACTACTGGGCATCCTCCCATTCACGTTCGACGCAGGAATGGAGCCGTGGCGAAACACCGTACGATTGGGTATTCCGGTGGGACGGTCATAACGAGTTCTGGTCCGGCCGGCGGGTGAACGACAGCCGCACATATCCGTTCAACAACCTCTCTGTGCATTCCGCCGGACAGATCTGGTCATCGGCCCTGATGTCGGTGTGGAATGAACTGGGCCGCGACGTCACAGACCGTATCGTGATCAAGAGTCTCTTATACCTCGGCGCGGGCGCCACGGCGACTGATGCGGCGATGGCGGTATTGCAGGCGGACAGGGACCTCTACAACGGCCAGCATCTTGCCACACTGATCTACTGGCTCGGAACGGTCAAGCGGTTCATCGACCCATCCATCATCAACGATCCTTCAACGGATGTCGCGGACCTCTCGACGACACCGGCAACGTTCGCCCTGGATCAGAACTATCCGAACCCGTTCAACCCGACCACCACGCTCCGGTTCTCCCTTGCTCAAGGGTCAACCGTCCGGCTGAGAGTGTTCAACGTGATCGGTCAGGAAGTCGGTACGCTTGCGGAAGGCCAGTATGCGGCCGGTGCTCATACGATCGCCTGGGATGCAACGAACGCGGCGGGTGCAGCCCTTGGAACAAGCGTGTACATCGCCCGGCTCGACATCACGCCCTCATCGGGCGGCGAGACCCTGACGTTTGTACGGAAGATGGTACTACTTCGCTAACGGTTTATCTTCGCGGATTCTTCTCTCCATGTGTTGCCGCACCAGGCTGCACACTTCGTCCACCTGTGCGCTCGCGGGCAGCACTCCCTGGATCTTCTCCAGATAGTGACGGCGGCGCACAGCCCGGAGCGTGGGCACGAAGTTCACATCCAGCACCCATCCCAGCTGAAGCAACTTGAAGTCGTTGAGATTGTGCATATGTTTGCTGTCCACGATCCGTCCTGCGAGCAAATCCTCATACACGAGCGGGGTGACACCCGGAGTATCCGGAAGGCCAATGGAGATGGCATGGTTCTTCCGGCCTTCGGGGGCATAGTAATAGTTGATCACCAGCCTCCAGATGTCCAGCTTGTCGGCATCACGCATGATCCTGGCAAAGAAGTCGACGCGTGATTCGCGCACAGGGGGTACTGCCGGGAGATTGTGGTAGAGAATGGCCCGGCGGATGATTTCCCGTGTACGCGGGTCGAAACGATCCAGTACGCGGCGCCGCCGAAGAATCTTCAGCGTGAGCTTTGCGTGATTCTCCGAACGTGAATCGGCGAAGGTGCGATACCGCGCATACTGCTCGAATCGCCCCACGTCGTGCAGGAGGACAATCACTTCGACGATACGGAGGTCAGCCGCGGGCAGACCGAGGGCTTTGCCTATGGCCAGGGCCTCGCGGCACACCCGGCGCGTGTGCGATTCCTTCAGGAGAAGATTGCGCCGCACATCGGCGTCGCCGGAAGTATACTCCCGTACATACTGTGCAAACCAGACGCGGATTGCACGGGCATCCCGTTCGGTCATTCTTCTGATACCTTCATGTGCTTGAGACAGAAAAGCTTTTAATGATTCCGTTTTTGGCGGCCGGAGCCGTCACCGTGTCCCGCTCCCGAACGCCGGTTACTTCCTTTCATAGGCGGATGAGGAGCGCCATTCCCTGCGGGGTCGGTCGATCGCGGTCCGTGCCCGGACACCCGGCTACTCCAGTTCTGCGAGAAGCCGGAGTGCCTTTTCCTTCCGGGGCCGGTCGATGGCGGTCCTGATCTCGAGTGCGGCCGCCTGTTTCAGCGCGCGACGGGCGTCTTCGGGTCTTCCCCAGTCCAGATAGAGAACCCCGAGTTCATAGTGGTGTCGCATGATTTCGGGCGCCAGCGCTACAGCCTGCAAAAGGGCGGCTTCTGCCTCCGGAAAACCGCCGTCCGGAATCTTCCCTAAGAACACGCCCGCAAGCTGCCGTTTGAACCAACCCACATTCCCCAGGGCGCGGTAGAATGATCCGCGGATGGAGAGCGCGCCGTCGGCGCCCGGGTTGATGCGCAGCGCCCGGGTTGTCTCGTCCAGAAGTTCCCGCGACAGCCGCACCTGGTCCCGCATATCTGCATCCAGTGCAAGATACCCCAACGCCCCTGCCAGCCACGTATGACCCTCTGCGGTCAGTGAATCGATCCCTACTGACCGTCTGGCATAGGCCTCCGCACGCTTCAGAAGCGGGGCACGATCGGCGGGTTCCTCCAGGACTTCCCCCATACACACATATACGCGCGCGAGGCGCCAGAGGACGCCCGCGTTCCCGGGGTCCTGCGTAAGGGCAGCTTCGTAAGCCTCAATAGCGGCGGGATACTCGATTTTGATGAAATATTGGTCCCCTGAGGCAGTCAACACCGCCGCATCAGTTGCGGAAAGGGTTGCCTGATCAGGAGCAGCCGGGCTCGCCTGAGCAAAAGCAGTCAGTGCCGACTGATCAGAAACGGTCAGCGTCGCCTGAGCAAGAACAACCGGCGTCGGCGCATCAGTTTCAGCTGGGGTTGCCTGCTCAGCAGCGATCAACATCGCCTGACCAAGAACAGTCAGCGTTCCCTCATCAGGGAGTAGAAGCAGGAGAGCACACAGGAGGAATGTCATCAACAATTTACAAGAATCGGCGGGGACAAACAAGACTCGGATTGTCCTTTTGCACTCTATGCCGGGAAATCGTATACTTGAGAATATTCCTGCCGCCCATTCCACGAGCCGTAGGGAGTACCGATATGTTTGACACCGCCCCTATCCGCTGGCTCCAGTCATTCGATGCGGAATCCTTCATCGCCTTCATGCAATTCGTGAGTCTCTTCGGGCAGCAGACGTTCTTTGTCCCGTTGATAATCATCGTCCTGTTCGGCATTCATCGATGGAAGGGGATGATGCTGGTCGAAATAGTACTCTGGACCGTGATCCTGACAACAATTCTGAAAGAGCTCTTTGCCCTTCCCCGCCCGAGCGACGTGGATTCACTTGTGAAAATACTTGATCCGGGAGCCGGGGATCAGTCCCCTTTCGGCTTTCCCTCCGGACACTGCAGTTTGACCGTAGTAGCATGGGGAACCCTCTGGCTTCTCTTCCGGAAACGATGGCTGCTCATCCCGGGGATCTTCTTTGTCGTTCTCATGCCCCTTTCGAGGATGTACCTGGGACGGCACTTCGCCGGCGACGTTGTCGGGGGGACATTGCTGGGTTTCCTTGTTGTCGGGGGTCTCTTCGTGTGGAAGAAAAGACTCGTTGCGCCGTTTCAACCAGGAGCCGGACCTTTGCCTGCGCCAGGACCTCTATCGGAACCCACACCAGGACCTGCATCAAAAACTGAGGAGCATGCTCCGTCCGGATCCTCCTACGCACTTTTTGTGATTGGCCTGCTGGTGCTGCCATCCATCCTTCTCTTCCTGCCCTTTGGGATTCACACATATGCCGGAACACTTCTCGGGTTCGGCGCCGGGTATCTTCTCGGGAGGGAGCTGAAAGGGTTGGATCTGATACGGGAGCCCTGGAAGAAAGGGGCGACTGTTCTGGCGGCTGTGGTCATCTACGTGACGGCAGGTTGGATATTCAAAGAAGCAGTTGAACCGGCACTGGGCCTGGGGGCCGCTTCAGTGCAGGTCCTTCGTGAGTTTGTCGTAACAACGTCGATGGTGTGGATCACGCCCATTGCCGCCTCCCTTTTCTTCGTTCGAGCAAACACGTTAAGATGAGAGTTGTAATACTTCTGTTTCTAAACAAGTTATAGGAGACAATTAACATGAATTCATCTGTCATTATACGACGATCGCACGGTCGCAGTGCTCTGGTGGCTTTGGCGGCTTTGGCTCTTCCTTGTGGTCTGCCAAAGCGCACCTGCGGCTGATTCCCTATCCGCCAACGAGCTGCTCGCTCTGAAACGAGTAACGGCCACTGCTGTCAGCCCTGACGGCGAATGGGTCGCATATACGGTGGACGTTCCCCGCCGGCTGGACGATGACCCGGGACCCGCCTACAGTGAGCTGCACGTGTATTCAGTGAAAGGGCGTTCATCCCGTCCGTTCATCACCGGAAAGCAGCGGGTCCTCTCACCCCTCTGGCGTCCCGACGGCTCAGCAATTGCTTTTCTGACCAGGCGGGGAGAAAAAGCCCAGACCCAGGTCTGGATGATCCCGCACACGGGGGGCGAATCCACTCAGCTTACGGATGCTCCCGAAGGGGTTCTGGCTTTCCGCTGGCATCCATCCGGTTCGAAGCTCGGGTACATTGCCCAGGAGCCAAAAACCGCCCGGCTAAAGGCGCTGGAGGGCAAAGGGTACGGATTCATTCACTATGAAGAAAACCTCAGGAACCGCAACCTCTACATGGCTGATGTCTCAGATGGGGCAAAATCCTCTGCCAGCCAGATCACCAAAGAAACGAATGTCTGGTCGTTCGAATTCTCCCCTGACGGCAAAGCCGCGGCGGTCGCGGCTTCGCCAAAAAACCTGATCGACCAGAGCTACCTGTTCCAGCAGATTTTCCTTCTGGACCTCGGAAGCCGCGTGATGACTCCCCTCGTGAAGCCTGACGCAAAGCTCGGCAACTTTGCGTTTTCGCCGGATGGGGCCTCGTTAGCATATGCCGCCGGGAACTCCAAATCCGACCACGCTGTGAGTCAGGCTTTTGTTATACCCTCCCGCGGTGGTCCCCCCAAAAACCTGACGCCGCCCAAATATCGCGGCCACATCAACTGGGTAGGCTGGAAGGATAAGGCCACACTTCGTCTATCGTGCGGGCGAGGGTGCACAAACCACGCTCACGGCGGTTCGTCCGGATGGGAGCAATCGTGAAATTCTTCTCACATCCGGAACGACGGGCGTGGTTTTTGAGGCTGTCTCCGTCGCCGGCGACATTCGCCGCGCCGCCTTTGCCGGACAGTCCCCTTCCACTCCGGGAGATCTCTATGTCTGGTCTCCGGCCGACGGACTGATTCGAGGTACAACCGTGAATCCTTCACTCGCATCAAAGACCCTCGGGGCGCAGCAGGTGATTCGCTACCGGGCGAGGGATGGACTCGATATCGAGGGACTCCTCCTGCTGCCGGTGGGATATGAAAAGGGAAAGAACTATCCGCTGATCGTTGTCGTGCACGGCGGACCGGAATCCCACTTCTCCAACGGGTGGCTCACATCCTACAGCGAACCCGGTCAGGTACTGGCGGGCAAAGGGTATGTCGTCTTCTATCCGAACTATCGCGCAAGCACCGGATACGGTGTAGAGTTTGCCGCCCAGGGACTCGGGGATCCGGCCGGAAAAGAATTCGACGACATTGCAGACGGCATCGAGTATCTGGTCGCAGAAGGAATTGCGGACCGGGCACGGGTCGGACTCGGAGGAGGATCATACGGAGGATATGCCGCAGCCTGGTTTGCGACGTACTACACAAAATATGTCCGCGCAGTCGTCATGTTCGTCGGGATCAGCGATATCGTCAGCAAGCAGGGAACGACGGATATTCCGTATGAAGATCTGTTTGTGCATATGGGGAAGAAGCTGGAGGATAGCTGGGAGTTCAGCCTGAAGCGGAGCCCTGTTTACTGGGCCCGGCAGAGTACAACGGCGACGCTCATCTGCGGCGGCGCAGACGATACCCGGGTGCACCCGTCACAGAGCATGGAGCTGTACCGCCGGATGAAAATGAATGATCATCCCGCTGTGCGCCTTGTGCAATATCCTGGCGAGCAGCATGGGAACAGCCGTCAACCCGGCCGGGCCGATCTGCTCTTCAGGACTCTGGATTGGTACGATTGGTACGTGCGGGATGGCAAACCGTTGAGCGGTCCCATGCCCCCTCTGGACATCAGCGAGAAGTACGGGCTGCAACTGCCCGAATAGTTGAGTTGCCTGAACGTGAGCTCGTGAGACTCAGGGTGAGACTCAGGGTGAGACTCAGCAGTAGACAGACAGTAGCCTAGAAATTGTCAGCAGACACTGTCTGCACAACCGGCCGGACTTTGGGGAACGGCTCCCAGTGCGGGTTTTCCTCCTCGTTGTTGGGAAATCGAACAATGAGCATGGGATGTATCTGCACGACAGCATTGTCCGGGATATCACGCTCAACAACAGCGTTTGCACCGATCCTGACGTTGTTGCCGATCTTGATACGGCCGGCAAGTTTTGCACCCGGAGCGATATAGACATTGTTCCCGATCACGGGGAAACCTTGCCTGGTCTTTGCTCTTGAATACCCGAGAGTGATATCATGGGTGATAGTGAAGAATTCTCCCGCAACGACATCGCCTGCAATGAAGATGCCTCCGTAGTGGTTAATCTGGAATCCCGGACCGATTTGTGCTTCAGGACCGATGTCAATTCCCCAGCACCTGCGAATATGACAGCGGTATATTGACACGAAAGGCTTCAGCAATATCCTGATGGGGAAGGACTTCTTCTGCAGCCATTGTCCCGTGCGGTATGCTACAACAGCGTGGATACCAGGAGTTCGAAGGCACTCGAAGAACCTTCTCGCCTTTGAACCCTCCATAACCGAGCAAGCCCTTTGCAGATCCTGTTTCAACATTGACTTTCCCCCTACGTTGAGCAGCTCAAGATGTCCCCCACGTTGAACAGCTCGAATGTCACCCTCAATATATCACATCCCATCAGCCTTGACGATGACAAGAGTCACAGATGGCATTTGATGAGCCGGGATGTGACGGGGTTCACACCGGGAGGCTTTGCCCCCCTCGTTTCAGGGGATAACTCATTCTTTGTCCCCCATCTGTGTAATTGTCGTCGATGGATTGAACGGGTTCAAGGAGAGTTGGTACAGCTGCGGGATCTTCCGAATGTTGTGCGAAGTTCGCATGAATCTTGTGGGTCGTGTGTGGCTCGTGTGAGACATGTGTCACGTGTGATGCAGGTGAGTCTCAGCCCGTGGCTTTGCCGCAGGCAATCGAACAGCTCCGGTAGCTCGGGCAGCTCTGATCCCGGCGAAAGGGACTCCGGAATGGTCGTGCCGGACACGACGGAAGCAGTGGCCAGGGCGGGGGTAGGGAACCACCAATGGACGGGTATAACAAGCGTTGAGAATGTGAGACATGGAGAAGTGAGACATGTGTCACAGGTGAGACATGTGGCACATGTGACACGGGAGACACTTGAGCCACAAGCCGCTCAACTTGAGGCTCTGAGGCTCTTGGCTCGAGCTCTTGAGGCTCAAACCAGGAGGATGCGATCTCCGACGCGGAGGGTCTTGCCTGCTTCAGTCGGCGGAATCCGCGTATTGACGGAGAGGCGGTAGAAATGGTCAAACTGCGAGAGTTCCGCCCAGGAAGGCAGCGTGGCTTTCCGCCTCTCAATGAATCTCGCCATAAATCCCGGCATCACATCGGCTGAGACAGGATCACGCGTGGGCACCACACATCGGGCACATGGATTGATCCCGCGAAACTTCACACCGCCGATGGAAAACGGACGGCTCCCCCCTTTCACACCGTAGAGCCGTTCCTCCCAGAAAGGAGGTACGCCATCGATCACGAGATTGGGTCTGAAACGCCGCTGATATGTCCCCGGCGTCGAGTCCGGAATACCATGAAGCAACTGTTTCGAGTGTCGCCTGGCTGACAATCGTGGGTCCGGACGCGTCTGTGTCATCCGGAAAGCCTCCCGCACAATTCTCTTCCATCCACATCTTCCCCAAAGAACCCGGTCAGCCACGCCGCAGCGAGATGGGATTCTTCCGGCAGTAGAAAAGTCGGCCTCTTCGCCGATTCCCTCCGCCTTCAGAAAAACTGAAAACGGGTGCTTCCGGTACCGGCTGCGTACCAGAGACACCCGTTCATTCTTCTTCCCATTGACGAACTTGCCGCGCTGATCCCGTATTGCCCACCGTCTGTCGTTTTCGAGCGCACCGCCGGATGTTATCCTGGCCTCGTCTGTCACGAGAGGATCCAGCGCTTTCAGCGGATAGATCAACACCGACCGCAATGTCGGACGCAATGTCTCCAACGATCACTTACCTGCCGGAACCGGCTGCGGGCTGGTGCAATGCTCCCTGAAGATTTCCTTCAGATGCGCCGCGATCTGGGCCGCATCCGTGCTTTCGATCTGATAGCGCGGGATGAAATCCACCAGCTGCCCGTCTTTCCAGAGAGCGATAGAGGGGGACGAAGGCGGGATGTTGCCCATCAATTCCCGCGCGCGCGCAGTCGCTTCGACATCACCGCCGGCAAACACGGTTGTCAGATGTTGCGGGCGCACAGGGGACTGGTTGAGTGCAAGGCCGAGTGCCGGACGGGCCTTGCCCGCGGCACATCCACAGACAGAATTGAACACGAGAAGCTGGGTTCCGGGTGTTTCACGAATGGAACGATCGACATCTTCGACAGTCCTCAATTCCGAAAACCCGAGACGGGTGAGTTCATCGCGAAACGGCTGGATCATTTTGGGATCGTAGCGCATGCAGTAAACCCTTATATGATGGGAAAGAACAGACTTCCCTATAATTAACGCCCAAAAGCGGGCGCAGGTTCCGTCGGCACCACTCCGGCGGATGAAAGAACCGGCTTTCTGCCGCCTGAACCCGGTGTGGAAGCGCAATTTAACAGTTCCAGGCGGGCAACTCCCCAGTCCGGGCACGAAATTCAGCGGTAAGAGGCGGGGAATTCACCCGTTAGGGCAGGCTCCCCTCGGGAGCGTACATTGCGCGGTTGACGGCGGGAGGCAGGATCGCGCTGATCAAGATGCTGCTCGTGCGGTGAGCGCCAAGGTACCGTTCCTGATCTTGTTGGGTGAGTAAACTCTCTTCGGGCAAATTTGTCGGCATGACTCTGGCGGGCGCGTTCCTGTCATGACCTGCCGCCGGTCAGCCTTCACGGCTGTCGACCCCCGGCTGAGTGTGTATGCCTCAGGGGACCGTTGGCATGACTTTGGCCGTTGATTCCCGCCTGACCTGCCGCCTCTCAGCCTTCCTGCGACAGTGGTTGGCCGGGGACTTGTCTCAGCCGCCTTCGCTCAACCACCGAGCCGGCCGTTTTGTAGCATTGCCAGTTTACGAAGGAGCTCTCCTGCAACGACCCTTCTCCCCTTCGTATTCAAATGTCCGCCGTGCATCTGTAAACTCCTCAAGCAGAGTGTATACGGTCTTTCCCTCAAACTCAAAACTCTCCCTCATCCCGTCGCTTCTTGTGGATTCGATCCCTGCAAGATCGAACACCGAGAGCATCCCCGTATTCTTGCATGAGCAAGTCGTTGAACACGGACCGCTTTTTGAGCCTCAAGGTCCGATGCGTCACTCCGTCCGATGATCTTTTTGACCAAGCGTTTCCAGCCTGCGGACCTTGTGACCAGCGGTATTGTCATGTGCATGACTGTCACCTCGGGATGTTCTCTCTGTATATCTGAGACTGTTCGCTTGTAGTATCCAAACATCTCTTCGACATTGGTTTCAGCACCAATATCGACATAGCAGAACTTCATAAATGCCACATCCAAAGAATCACCGCCTATGTCGTGGTCCATCGCGTCCCTGAAGGCGTCACACTTCGTGCTCGGTTTGCCATTTTCCCCGATATTTGATTCGATAAACAACGGGCCGGAGATCGTTCTGGCTTCCACCGCGGAAACCCATTTGATGGCTGAGCTGCGTGCATCAGTAGAGATATCCTTCAAACCCTGGAGGATGTTCCTCCCGACTGATTGGTGCCCGAAGTAGACACGCATGTTTCCGACAGTCTCAAGATCCTGTTTCAGCCGGTCATCCATGGTCATTCCTCGTTCCCGATCCTCTGATTGTTCCGAGCATGAAATGAGAGCTACACAACTCAGGCAGACCGCCCACAGACGCGTTTCCATTGCATGGCTCCATTGTTTCTTCTATTTCAGGTAGAGAAACCGCCTGGTCTCCACAAAGTCTCCAGCCTGCAACCTGTAGAAGTACACGCCGCTTGACAGCCCGCTCCCGTCAAACCGCAATTCATGATACCCCGCCTCCTGTTCCCCATTCTGGAGCAGTGCAACCTGCCGGCCGAGAGTGTTGAAGACTGTCAACCGGACATCTGACTTGTGGGGTAGACCGTAGCGGATCGTGGTCGAGGGATTGAAAGGATTGGGAAAGTTCTGGTCCAGTTGATGGTTTCTCGGAATCGTTGTTCCTGGCCCGGCAATCCCGGAGAGAGCCTCGTACGCCAGCGCGGCGTCGAACACCTGCTTCACCAGTTGAGGAGCCACCAATGCCGTCGCCGCCGCATTGGGGTGGCTGTCTGACGATCCATTTGCCAGCTGCAGCGGGAGCATCCCGTCAGCGCCGGCGAGCATGTGGAAGAAATCAAAAACGTAAATGTTCCGGGGGAATGCCCCGGCGATAGGGTCGAGACCCGCGGCAAGTGTGTCCTTCGCCCATCGGCAAAAGGCCCTGGAGAGCGCCGCCTCGGACGCATTCGTGCTCCCTGCCACCAGAGGGGCGTTGGTCCAGATGATGAAGAAGTTCTGTGGCCTCCCCTTCATAACGGAAATCATCGAACGCCAGTGCCACTTGTAGTTGAATGTGGTCTTGCGCGATGGGGTGAGCGAATCCGCGCTTGAGCCGAGACCGGACATGCTTGAGGAAGGGTAACAGGACTTGATCATGATCACCGGGTGGGAGGCAAGGATCGTCCGGATGTCGTTCGAGCCGTCTCTATTGTCAAAGATGGTGTGCCAGGTTGTCCATTCATTGTCACCCGAAGGCCACCAGGTTTCGATCATTTTCACAGAATCCGACCCGACGAGACCGTGCGACAGGTTGTATTTCGCGATCTCCGCTGGAACGGACACCTGTCCCCCGTTTGGACCCCAGATGCAGCCGCCCGTGGAGTGGTGGAGGAAGACCCCCGAACGATACCGCGTCTGACCGGAGGAGGTGACTGCAATCAGGAGAAGAACGACAAAACCGTAGAATTTGTTCAGGCGCATGACCGGTTGTCCTTTCGCGATGTGCCAATCCATGGAAAGATCGGACACAAATCATGCCATTGAAGTGAAGGCCATGACCCAAAAACTGGCCAACGGGGTCGTTCCGGGGGAGGGGGACAACGAATGGGCTTCAGATTTGCGATGCCATTCGGAGTCGAGACCATGCGCCAGCTCCGTCTAAGTGGCTCTGCCGGGGAGAGTGATCTTCAGACATAAGAGCCCAACGGACAAGATTCCCACAGAGGACGAAGCACCCCGCGGCGGCTGTGCCAGGATTACCGCGGCGGCCGTAGGGTGAAGGCCACGGTGGCTGGAAACAGGAATGCCACAGTGGCCACTGGCTCAAGTCCTCCGATGGAATTAAGAGGCGCGAGCAGCAGGTTGTATACAATGTACTGGGTGAGCAGGTCGCCATGCTGTTCGACGAGACGGCAGAGCCGGGCGGTACTATGCGAGCATGTTCTCGGGAGAGAATCTCCTCTCGGGAGCTTACATCGCGCGGTTGACGGCGGGAGGTAGGATGGGTCTGGTCAAGCTGATGCTGGTGCGATAGTGCCATTCTCCCCCCGGGGAGGGGGGGAAAGGTTGCCTATAGGTGTTGACCAAACTCTCCCGCCTCAGCACATGGGGCAGGGACCGACCATCGGCCCCCCCATCCTCGCTGGGGCGCAACCGGCGGAGCGGCCCCGTGCCATTCATGTCGATCTGCTTGAGGCGGCGGTTCGATGTCTATGGCGGGGCGGCGGGTTTTCGCTAATAAATAGGGTTCGGTTTCAAGCCTGCTTCACTACCCGACGATGAGACCCGTCACTATGATTTCATAGGTCGCGCTGGAATCGGCAATAGCTTTCTGCAGTTTCAGGTGGTACTTGCACGTTTCCGGGACCGTAGACCATTTTAGTGAAATCGGCGACCCGGCCGATACACCATTCGAATCCTACGGAACGTAGGAGGCCTTGCCCAAGATTATTTTTCACCATCAAACGATCTGCAGCATTCACATTGACGCTGAGGTCAACGTCACCAAGAGTATATATGGTTGAGCCCAGTGCGTTCTTCACGCTTAGGCGATCCGCTGCATTGATGGTGATGTCCGTGTTTGCCGCATTTCCCGCATAGAGACCAAACGGCGCTGTGCCACCGGTGCCAAGACCTTTCATTGCGCCCGTTCTGTATGCTTTGTCCAGTCCTGTCGTGAAGTCGTAGAGAGTGCTGCTCCCGCTCAGAGCCACCGGCAACTTGCTCATGATGGCGAGGTGGTTGCGGTGGCGAACGACGATGTAGTACTGCCCCCATGACAGAGAGTCCCAATCCACCATTGTCCTGGCGGTATCGGAAAACTTGCAGATGCTCCCATCGGTGAGCAGCCACGCTGGAGCAAAGCGCTGGAGTGTTGCACCTCCCGGGCGTTCAGCATCGCGAATTTCGATGTTGATGCTGTCTACGGCATCTGCTGGGTATGTATTCTGCGCCAAAATGCGAGGTCAGAATGCCCGCTGTGTTCAATGATTTCTTCATGGTTCTATCCCCGGCATAGGGTCCCTGCAAGGAACACGTTCACGCTCAGATGCAGTACCGGGAAATGCTCGTTATTGAAGTCGACACTGTTGAAGCTCCACTTCCTGTGTCTTGCGACCGAAGTCAACCTGGCGATTCGCGAATGCCCTCTTCCCACCCCATCGTCCCGCCTCGTCGGCGTCTTCCAGAATTTGTACTCGTACAGTGTGTACGGCTGCAGCGAATTAGATCTGTTTGACGTATATGCTGTCGTGGGATTGACCCACCAATGTATCGGGATTATTTGTGGAAGCACCCCACTCGTTGAAGCTGCCGCGCATGGTGACCACATCCCCCGAGATCGGGGCGGAATGTACCGTCCTTCCGTTTCGTTCGCATATCCACTATGAAGGTCACACCTCACAACTCAGACATTCGCCATTGAAGCAGGCGGTGCGGAGAACTGTATCCCGCTCCCCGATCGGCAAGCTGGCGATTCGCAATACCCTCTTCCCACCCCATCGGCCCGCCCCGGGGCGTCTTCCAGAACTTGTACTCATATGCTGTAGTCGGAGGGAGAGACAGCTGTTTTGTGTAGACGCTGTCGTGATCGGTATCCTTGAGCGTGTCAGGGTTGTTTGTGGAGAACCCCCAGTCGTTGAAATTGCCCACGCAATGGTGACGATATCCCCCAGATCCGGACGGAACGAGCCGTCCCTGAACTTCGCCTTCATATTGACGCTGAAAGTGGCTCGCGGCCATGGAGTGAAAGCGGCTGTCTCGCGTGATGGATCCATTCATGGTAACGTTGGCCGGATTGTCCATTCCAGAATATGAACCGTTGCCCGTGCCCGTCCAACCCGAGAAAATGAAACCGCTGTCCGGCACCGCCCATATCGGAACAATCTTTCCTGGAGGGTGCCACGATGATCCAGAAATCATCCCTCCAACCGTTGCGAACATGCTCAGCCTGGGGGCGAATGTGAAATCGCCGTAGCTCCCATCCGCGCTGTAGATGCCCATGGTGGGACTTAAAGAGTATTGGCTGATGACGATACGTCCTTCCGTTGAGCAGAGATCAGGAACGTTCCATACAAACGATCCGTTGTCGGGTACGGTACCGATGGATAAGAACGATGTCCCGCCATTGGTTGAATAAGACAAAACGACGCAATCACCAGGCGTCCCGGAATTATCCCACCTGATAGTCGTTTCAGTTTGACTAAGAAGATTGCCTGTCGACCCGCAGCTGCCGAAGCCCTGATACCCATCCGGGCTGATGAGCTTCACGTTATGTGCATCTCCTCCTCCCGGTCTTGGTGCATCTCCACATGTTTCCTCATTCGCTCCAGGGGCATGATACACACGATGTGGTGTTGACCCGTTTGACCTCCACGTAGAATAGACGAGCAGATCCATAGATGCATCATCATAACCTATTGCTGCGACCGAGTAACCCTCGCCGAGACCTTCATAGTTGCTCGTGCCAAAGACGAAAGGATACCCCCCATCAATATCGCTCACCATTTCATTCCAGTGCGTATCAAGAAGGTCGCTTGTCCAATGTGCACCTCCGGCGAAACTGTATCCTCTACTATTTGCGTAGCTAAGCATTCCCGAGTATGTGAAGGCGTCCAGAGTCCAGCCATCGTCAAACGTGTGCATCGCAACCTTCAGACCATATTGCAGGGACGCGACGTGACAGTCGCTCTCGTGTACGACGGTATCACGTTCCTTGAAGAAATTCATGGTCAACAAACCGTAGGAAGAGTAGTTATCCCAATAGTTAAGCACCATCGCGGCGGCGGTAGGTGTACACCCATAGTGCCACTCCAGCGGTTCAACGTATGCGACACCGGGTATGTAGTGTACTGACAGCGGAGCATTGCTCTCCGAGAGCACCTTGCCAAGCGCCGCACGGTTATCTGAGCGAATACGATCGAGTGCCTCCTGAGGGCTCAGTCCTTGTGCGGAGATCATATTTCGCACTTCGTTCTGCCGGGCGACCAAAGCGGTCTTCGCTGCTGCCAGACAAGTCGCATAGTCGTACCAACCCCAAGGCTCCTGCCCTTCAACAAGGATTTCTTTGCCGTTCGCTTCGAACCTGTAAGCCCGTGCCAACGGGCTTAGCCAGACTGCTGCCACTAACCCGAGGTGCCGGTGAAGCGAGTGCCTCCGAGGCAACACTTTGAGCCACCCACGCCGAGGCATAGTAGTTCGACACGGCCCGCCCGGCACACCGCACGGGGTAGGCATCGAAGTTTGCTGAAATAGTCACGCTGCCAAATCTGTGTGCAGGTGCCTCGGGTGGCGCAAGCTTCTCCGTGTCTTCTTTCGGGTTTTTGAACCGTTTCTCTCTATGAATCTTATTGAGCACTCCCTGCCATTCAGTCGCCACCTCGTGCGTAGGACCATGGACCCGGCTCGCAGCGCCAGGTCCACGTCATACGCAACCAGTCTTCCCAGCGGCATCAAACACCGGGACAACGCTCTGCACGGTGGGATTGCCTCCCCAGAGACGATGCGCTCTGTTTAGAGCTGCTTCACGAGCAGTCGGGACATCAATGCCGCCTTCCTCCGCAGGCACAGCTTCAGGCATCGCCAGTTCGGGAATGAGCGATGTTCTCAAGAGGGAATTATCGACTTTCCCCAGACCGGCCCGATGAATTCCTTCGGCCGGCCGGACGAGCGTTCTGTAATTGATCTCCCGGAACCACCTGCGATATGCCTGCATTTTGACCGAAAGCAAGGGCTGCGGTAGCAGAGAAGAGCCAGATACACCTGTGCGAATGGAGGTTTCATACGCGCCTTGTGAAAATTGTCAAATGCGAAGGAGCGTTGTCGCGCGGGGAGATCGGGTGTTCGAGGGTTGCCCCGATGGCAAACACCCGCGACAGCGAGAACGAACAGGAAGGAACGGTCAAGCCCACCCAATGGCAGGGGGAGTGTACGCCATTGGCTTGAAAGCTTCAGGTGAGTGTTACTGAGGAGAAGATAGCGTTCTGGTCCACCATTGTCAATGTGCCACCGTTTGGCTCGATATTCATTGACTCAATGTTCATGTGATGCAGAGGGGTAGAAAATCACTCTTGAAACGAGACCTCCTGAAAAGAGAGTACAGGATGAGGTTATTCAATAATCCCGTGCACCTTTGTGACGGGCATCACAGAGCCGCGGTTTGCCAGGCAGGCCCCTTGCGTACAGGGGTGTGTGTCGCTTTAAGAGGGGGAATACGTGGAAAGCACCCGGCCTGCACCGGGACCTCAATCGAAGACTATCGTCTTCCTTCCGTGCACGAGGACCCGGTCTTCCAGATGAAGGCGCAGGGCCCGGGCCAGGACCAGCCGTTCGAGATCCCTCCCCTTCCGGACAAGGTCCTCAAGCGAATCCCGGTGTGTTATGTGGGCTGATATCCTGTTCAATAATCGGTCCTTCGTCAAGATCCTTCGTCACGTAGTGACTTGTGGCTCCGATAATCTTCACGCCCCGCTCATACGCCTGCCTGTACGGGTTGCTGCCGGCAAACGCGGGAAGGAACGAGTGGTGAATATTGATGATGCCGTTAGGATAGCTTTCGACAAACCTGGGGAGAGAGAACTTGCATGTATCGCGCCAGCACGACTGTGTCGATTTCCTCCTTCTTCAGGAGTTCGAGCTCCAATTGCTCCTGATCCGACTTGTTCTCGGGTGTTATTCTGAAAAGATGAAAAGGCACGTTGTAGCGTTCACTGAGGGGTGCCAGTGATTCGTGATTCGAAATGACGAGACAGATATCGGCGTTATACTCGCCAAGACTGTGACGCCAGAGAATTTCGAGGAGGCAATGGTCGGTTTGGGATACGAATACCGCAAGCCGGTGCTTCTTGTGATTCAGCCTGATCTTCCAGAACGCGTCAAACTCCTTCGCAAGCGGAGTGAAGGCATCGGTGAGGTCGTCCGGCGCAATGGTGAAGCCGGCCATGTCCCAGGCAATTCTCAAAAAGAACTGCCGTTCGTCGGCATCAACATGCTCGCTCAGATCGAGGATGTTGCCACCGCGCTCGAAAACAAAGTGGGCGATCCGGGATACGAGCCCCCTCCTGTCGGCGCATGATAGCAGCAGCGTTGCAGTCAGCTTCTTGTCAGACATATCCACGCTCTCTGCAGTCAACTCTTCCCTTTCATTTATCTGTCGAGACAAAGCCTCTGATGCCCTTGTCAAGACAAAGCCTTGATGCCCGCTTGCGCTCTGCATCCTGCTTCGGCAATCCATGGCCCTTCGGATCGGTAGGCTATCGCTCCTTGCCGGAGCTTGTTTCCGTGCAGATTTCTTCGCGAATACTCCGACGGCTTCCCGTACAACACCAGCGCGCTGACGGGGACTTCTGCTTTGCGCTCTTCGCGGGCTCTTCGCGTTACTCTTTTTAGACAGCCTCCTCCGACCTATGCCCGCCCCTTGTCTCTCTGTTCTTGCGGCCGCCCCGGAAATCCGCTACCGGCTCTTCCTGGTCGTTTTCTTCGTCGACTTCGTTGTCACCTTCTTTGCCGTCTTCTTACTCGCCCCAGACCGCTGTTTCGTCCCCGCCTTCACCGGCTTCCTCCCTGACTTCTTCACCAACTTCTTCGCCGTCTTCCCGCTCCCCTTTTTCGCCGCCTTCTTCGAAACCCTCTTCGCCGCCTTCCTCGCTGACTTCTTCGCCGCCCGTTTCTTCTTCGCAACCCTGGCAGCAGCCTTGCCACCTTCTCCGGGTTTCGCGCCCTTCCTGGCTCCCTGCGCGGCAATGAGATTCAACGCACTGCCCGCCCGGAACCACCCGATCTGATTCTCGTTGAATGTGTGATTCAACAAACACTCTTCCGACAGGCCATCGGCATGCTTCAGGACCATCCGCAGCGGCTTGCCCGGAGTCAGTTCGGCCAACCCGAGAATAGAAATGCGATCGTCTTCCCGGATTTTGTCGTAGTCCGCGGGTTGCGCAAACGTCAGGGGGAGCATCCCCTGCTTCTTCAGGTTGGTTTCGTGGATGCGGGCAAAACTCTTCACGATGATCGCACGTCCGCCAAGCCACCGCGGTTCCATCGCGGCGTGTTCGCGGCTCGACCCTTCGCCGTAGTTCTCGTCGCCCACCACCACCCAGCCGAGTCCCTGCGCCTTGTACTCGCGGGCGACGGCGGAAAACTCCTTCCGCTCGCCGGTCAGCACATTGACACCTGCTCCGGGTTCGCCGCTGAAGGCATTGACCGCACCGATGAACATATTGTTGGAGATGTTGTCCAGATGTCCGCGGTACTTGAGCCACTTGCCCGCCGGGGAAATATGATCGGTCGTGCATTTGCCGCGTGCCTTCACGAGCACGGGGACATCAACGATGTCCCCGCCGTCCCATGCCGGGAATGCAGCAAGGGCCTGAAGCCGGTCGCTCTTCGGACTGATATGGACGCGGACTTTCGATCCATCACGCGCCGGCGCAACGTATCCGCTCTCTCCCGGGGTGAATCCCTTCCGGGGAAGCTCATCCCCCTGCGGAGGATCCAGCTTCACCGCCACGCCACGATCGTTCGAGAGCATGTCGGTCAGCGGATTGAACGTCAGGCTGCCGGCGAGGGCCATCGCCGTGACAATCTCCGGACTCGCGACAAATGCATGCGTATCAGGGTTGGCATCGTTGCGTCCCGCAAAATTCCGGTTGAAGGAGGTGATGATGGAATTCCGGTCCCCCTTCTTGACATCGTGACGCTTCCACTGTCCGATGCACGGACCGCAGGCGTTCGCCAGCACAACCCCGCCGATCCCTGTCAGCACCTCCAGGTGGCCGTCCCGCTCGATAGTCGCCCGCACCTGCTCGGAACCGGGCGTGATCGTGAACTCCGACTTCGCACGCAACCCCTTCGCTCTCGCCTGCCGTGCGACGCTCGTCGCGCGTTCGATGTCTTCATAGCTGGAGTTGGTGCAGCTTCCGATCAACGCCACACGGAGTTCTTCCGGGAAGTTGTTGCTCTTCACGGCCGCCGCAAACTCGGACAGCTTCCATGCGCGGTCCGGAGTGAACGGCCCGTTCACCATCGGTTCGAGTTCGGACAGATTGATCTCGATGACCTGATCGTAGAAGTCCCCGGGAGAGGAGGCCACTTCCGGGTCTGCCTGCAGGTCCTGCGCGATGCCGTCGGCCAGCGCGGCGACTTCAGCGCGTCCGGTGCTGTTGAGATACTTTGCCATCCGTTCGTCATAGGGGAATATGGACGTCGTTGCGCCGATCTCCGCGCCCATGTTGCAGATTGTCCCCTTCCCTGTCGCGGAAATGGAGCGTGTCCCTTCTCCAAAATATTCCACAACCGCACCCGTACCGCCCTTCACCGTAAGAATGCCGGCAAGTTTGAGAATCACGTCTTTCGCGCTGGTCCATCCGCTCATCGTGCCGGTCAGCTTCACGCCTATGATCTTCGGGAATTTCAGTTCCCACCCCATTCCGGCCATGACATCAACCGCATCAGCACCCCCCACGCCGATCGCGATCATCCCGAGACCGCCGGCGTTCGGTGTGTGGGAATCCGTCCCGATCATCATCGCCCCCGGGAAGGCATAGTTTTCGAGAACGACCTGGTGGATGATGCCCGACCCGGGCTTCCAGAATCCGATCCCGTGACGGGAGGAGACACCGGCCAGAAATTCGTACACCTCTTTGTTGTCGCCGATGGCCTGGGCAAGGTCTTTTGCCGCGCCCAACTGGGCCTGGATGAGATGGTCGCAGTGCACGGTGGAGGGAACGGCAACCCGGGGGATACCGGCGGACATGAACTGGAGGAGCGCCATCTGGGCGGTCGCGTCCTGCATGGCCACACGGTCGGGCGCAAACTCCATGTACGATTTTCCGCGAGTTGCGGGTTCCTTCAGCGGCCGCCAGCAATGCGCATAGAGGATCTTTTCGGTGAGGGTCAATGGACGACCCACAATGCGTCTGGCAAACTTGACCCTGCCGGGGGTGCGGGCATAAACCCGTTGAATGAGATCGAGGTCAAAGACCATGGGAAAGTGCCTCCAGTGCTTGTGCGGAGTGAAAAAGATGGGCTTAATATACGGAGAGCACGACAACGGTGCAAGTTGACACGCAGCGTTTGGGGAGAACAAGCGTTTGGCGCGACAGGCGTTTGAGGCGACAGAGTGTTCGGGACAGCGACAGCCTTTGACCCGGTTTTCAGGCGATGCAACGGGATGGGGATCGTTGCACAAATGCGTGTTTTTTGCTATTTTAGTTAATCTTAGCACATTTTCGCCATGACGACAAACCCACAGGAACTCGAAGAGGTCGAAGAAGCGGTCGAGGACGAAGTCCAGACCCACGAACCGGCCAAAGTGATCCTGTTCAACGATGAAATCCATACGTTCGAGGATGTCATCGGACAGCTGATCAAGGCCATCCATTGCTCGCGCGGCAAGGGCGAAGCGCTGGCCTGGGAGGTCCATACCAAGGGGCGGGCAATGGTGTATGCGGGCGAAATGAGCCGCTGTATGCAGGTGAGCGGTATCCTCGAAGAAATCCACCTGATGACGCAGATTGAGGTCTGATGAAAGCCGACGAAATACGCCAGGGGTTCCTTGACTTCTTTGCCGTGCACGGGCACCGGATTGTGCCCAGCGCACCCGTCATTCCCCACGGCGACCCCACCCTCTACTTCACCAATGCGGGGATGAACCAGTTCAAGGATGTCTTCCTCGGCACGGGATCCCGCGAATACGTCCGCGCCGCGGACACGCAGAAGTGCATCCGCGTCAGCGGCAAGCACAACGACCTCGAAGAAGTGGGACGCGATACCTATCACCACACCTTTTTTGAGATGCTGGGCAACTGGTCGTTCGGCGACTACTACAAGAAAGAGGCGATCGGGTGGGCCTGGGAGCTGCTCACCGGGAGTGTGGGGACTTGACAAAACACGGCTGTACGCCACCGTTTTCGAGACCGACAGCGAGGCCGAGGATCTCTGGCGCAAGGAGACGGACATCAATCCCTCGCATATCCTGAGGTTCGGCAAGAAAGACAATTTCTGGGAGATGGGCGATACCGGTCCGTGCGGTCCGTGCTCCGAGATCCACATTGATCTGACGCCCGACGGCTCGGGCGGCGGACTGGTGAATGCGGGCGATGCGCGGGTGATGGAAATCTGGAATCTGGTCTTCATCCAGAACAACCGGAATCAGAACGGCGAGCTGGAACCCCTCCCCGCGAAACATGTCGACACGGGAATGGGATTTGAACGTGTTTGCGCCGTCTTGCAGGGCAAGCGTTCCAACTACGACATCGACGTGTTCACCCCGATCATCTCCGCCATTGCCGAAAAGACCGGGCGGCCGTACGAGGGCGACACCTACCAGGTGGCCATGCGGGTCATCGCCGACCATATACGGATGCTCACCTTTGCCATTGCCGACGGCGCGCTGCCCGGGCAACGATGGCCGGGGCTATGTGCTCCGGCGTATTCTCCGCCGCGCAGCCCGGTTCGGCCGCACGCTGGAAATGCACGAGCCCTTCATCTACACCATCACCGACGCCGTGGTGGACACAATGGGAAAGGTGTTTCCCGAAATCGTCGAAAAGCGGGAGCATGTCAAGCAGGTCATCCGGAGCGAGGAGGAGAGCTTTGGCGTCACGCTCGACCGCGGACTGGAGATTTTCTCTTCGGTGCTCGAGCGGATGGGCACGTCCACCGTCTTCCCCGCCGACGACGCGTTCCGTTTGTATGACACCTACGGGTTCCCTTTCGACCTTACCCGGATGATGGCAGACGAACGCGGACTGCAGCTCGATGAGGCCACCTTCGCCGTGCTCATGGATGAACAGAAGAAGCGCGCCCGCGATGCGAGCAAGATGGATAGCACGGGCGACACGCGTGTCATCGCCCGGCATATCGGGGAATTCCCGGAAAGCCGCTTCGTCGGTTACGACACCGTCGAGACTGAAGCCGTTGTGGCCAAGGTGCTGGATGGCAAGTTTCTTTCTCTTGACCGCACGCCGTTCTATGTCGCCTCCGGCGGTCAGGTGGACGACATCGGCCTCATCCAGGGCGGCCGGTTTACCGCGGAGGTGATTGAGTCATACAGGCAGGACAAGCGGATCGTTCACGAAGTCCGGTTTGTGCGCGGCACCCCCGCCGACGCCGCATCAGCCCCCGTCCGCGTGTATGTTGACCGTCAAAGGCGGACGGACATCCAGCGTAACCACTCCGCGACACATCTGGTCCATGAAGCCCTGCGCCGCGTGCTCGGCGAGCATGTACATCAGCAGGGATCGCTCGTCGCACCCGACAGGCTCAGGTTTGATTTCCCCCACTTCGGGAAGATCACGCCGGAAGAGATCACGGCGATCGAAGAGATGGTCAACGGCGAAGATCGCCGAGCAGCTCCCGGTCCATTACCGAAGCCGACATTCCCATCGAATCGGCAAAGAAGATACCGAACGTGAAGATGTTCTTTGGAGACAAGTACGGCGACATCGTCCGTGTCGTGATCATGGACCCGCACTACAGCGTGGAATTCTGCGGCGGCACACACGTGCGAAACACCGGCGACATCGGCATGTTCAAGATCGTATCCGAAACAGGCATCGCAAGCGGCGTGCGGCGTATTGAAGCCATTACGGGTGAAGGGATCGGCCGCTACATACAGCACCAGGTCGAGAGGGTGAAAGAAATCGACGACAGGCTTGCCAGGCTTATCGAGGAACATGAAGGCGCTGAGGCGGGAAGTGGAGGGACGGACAGGTACGCTGCCTGAGTTCAAGCGCCCGGCATTGGGTCCGGTCTCCCTTTCCCCATCGACCGGATCGCGCGATGCGCTGAAGGCGGTGGAGCATGCGTACAGTGAAAGGGATCATGCCGCGGCGGAAATGACGCGGCAGAATCTCGATCTCAAGAAGATCCTGAGCAACGCCAATGTGCGGGATGCGTCATCCACGCTCGATTCGCTCGTGCAGAAGGTTGACACTGGTATCGGGTGTGAACGTGGTAGCGGGAAGAGTCGAGGCGGCGGACATGGACGACCTGAAGCGCGTCGGTGATGCGCTTCGCGCGAAACTGCAGAGCGGCGTGGGAGTGCTGGGGACGGTGATCGACGAAAAGGCCCAGCTGGTCTGCGTGGTCACAGACGACCTCGTGGCTGGCAAGAAGCTCAACGCAGGCAAGATCGTCGGAGAGCTTGCGAAGATTGTCGGAGGCGGAGGGGGTGGGCGTCCGCATATGGCCACGGCGGGAGGCAAGGACGTGAGCCGGCTGGACGAGGCGCTGGCGGAGCTGCCCGCGCTGGTGCAGAGGCTTCTGGGCAGGTAGCAAGCGAGGCGCTCCTGCGAGATCCGCCGACGGAGATGGCGTCGACGGCCCGCTTATGGACGCACGGGCAGTGACGGCGATGGCGCGAGTCCCGGCTGGACATGGCGTCGGCCGAGCCCGCGCTTGTGAAACGGTTTACGGGCAAGTAGCAAGCGGAGATGCGCTCCTGCGAGGTCCCTCGGCCGGAGCATGGCTGTCGGCCGGGCCCGCGCTTGTGGGACGGTTTACGGGTAAGTAGATAACGGCGTTGCGCTCCTGCGAAGTCCCCCGGCCGGAGCATGGCTGTCGGCCGGCCTGCGCTTGTGGCAGCGGCTTATGGGCAAGCGGGCGCGCAAGAGCTTCGACGCCAGAGCCCAGATCGACTTCGGGGCTGGCAGCAGGCGAGTTCGCATTCGATGCAGAAGGCCAACCGGCACCCGGTCAAGCTGGAGCGCGGGAAGCTATCAAATTTAAGCCGGGAATAGCTTCAATGCTAGAGGCCAAGCAACTGTCCAACAAGCAGTTGACCGATGATTTCGTAAACAAAAGGTTAGGCAGTGTCTCGGTCAAGCACGCACACGTGAAGTCTGCAATAGTGAGGCGCATAGCTGGTTTCAATCGCGAGAGGGACCCTGGCGATCCACACTAAGGATCTCCGTGCTATCCTGCCGGCGCAAAGCCTGAACACGGCAGCACGCGGTGGAAATCGGGTCATGCTCCCGGAGATTTAGCCCGTTCCAGATGTCGGGAGCATGCCTGGTCTTGAACAAACGATCTATCAAGCTGCATCTGCTCTGACAATGCAATCTGCATCTGACCCTTCAGGAGCCCTATGGCCCATCTCCCTTTGACCGTCCTGGCCCGCCAGGCATTCATTCAGGACGAGCTTCACGCCAGCGCAGCCGTCAAGAAAGCCATCCTCGACCAGTGCACAGACAAGATCATCAAGGCCGTTGATCTGATCATCAACGCCCTGAACAAAGGGGGGAAGATTCTCCTCTGCGGCAACGGCGGCAGCGCCGCCGATGCACAACATCTTGCCACGGAACTGATCATCCGCATGGACCCGAAAATCAAGCGCCCGGCCATCCCTGCCATCTCGCTCTCCACGGACAGTTCCATGCTCACCGCCGGAGCCAACGATATCGGCTATGACAATGTCTTCGCCCGCGCCGTTGAGGGTCTCGGCCGCCCGGGGGACGTGCTGATCGGCATCAGCACCAGCGGGCAGTCCGCAAGCATCAACAACGCCCTTCAAACCGCACGTGCCAAGGGTCTGGCGACCATTGCCCTGCTGGGCAAAGACGGCGGCAAAACGAAGGATCTGGCCGATGTCGCCATTATCGTCCCCTCCCACGACACGCAGCGCATCCAGGAAGGCCACATCACCATCGGTCACATCATCTGTTCATTGATCGAACGCGAAATGTACGCCTGACACATGAGCACGTCAAGACGCGGCGATCTGCTGATCCCTTCCCTGCTTGTCCTCGGTGACGCCCTGGCCATCGAGGCCGCGTTCCTTCTTGCCTACTGGCTCCGGTTCCAGACAACGGTCTTTGCCCCGTTCGGCTTTCTGGAAGCAGAATCTCCGCCTCTCAGCGGCTATTTTCATCGGTTCCCTGTTTGTCATCGCCGCCTGGATCGCTCCTCTTCAACGCGCGGAAGATGTACGGCGTGCGCCGGAACGTCAACCTCTCGGACGAGCTGATCAATGTGGTCAAAGTGGTCAGCATGGGCATGCTCATTGTGATGAGCGCGGCATTCTTCTACCGCGACTTCTCGTATTCACGTATCGTCTTCGGATTGGTGTGGGGCTTCGCCTCCACGGGCATTTTCCTGGGACGGGCGCTGGTGCGGGCCCTTGAGCAGCGCCTCTACAGGCGGGGCCGGCACCTCCAGCAGGCGATCATCGTTGGCAACGACGATCTCGCGGAACAGGTGTACACACGCCTCCACCGCCACCCTTCATTCGGCTTTCAGATCGTGGGCTATTTTGCCGATGCTCCGGCTGACGCCTCCCGGCAGCTTTCACAGGCACCGTACCTGGGGACTGTCGCCGACACACCCGGCCTACATTCGTGCAGCACGGGATCGATCTTGCCTTCATCGCCCTCCGCTCGAGCGACCATCCCCGGCTCTTTGATCTTATCAGCGAATGCGAGGGAATGAACATCGAATTCATGATGGTGCCCGATCTCCTGGATATCCTGACGAGCCAGGTCCGGGTGCGCGATCTCGAAGGGATTCCCTTCCTGCGGCTCAAGGGCATCCCGCTGACCACATGGGGGAGGATCACGAAACGTGTTTTCGATGTCGCGGTGTCAGCGATCATCCTTGCCACGTCATTCCCCCTTCTTCTCCTGATTGCGCTTGCCGTCAGGCTGGATTCCCGGGGGCCGATCCTTTTCCGGCAGAAGCGTGTCGGTCTCGACGGACGGGAATTCACCATGTACAAGTTCCGCTCCATGGTGGCGGGCGCGGAACGATTCGACAGGGAGGCGGGACTCGGGATCCGCAACGATCCGCGCCGCACGCGGGTCGGGCGGTTCATCAGGCGGGTCAGCCTCGACGAGCTTCCCCAGTTCTGGAACGTCCTTCGCGGCGACATGAGTCTCGTAGGACCCCGCCCCGAGCGCGCGCATGTGGTCCAGGGGCTGGTCGGCACCGTTCCCAAGTATCTGGACCGCCACCGGGTCAAGACCGGCCTTACGGGCTGGGCACAGGTAAACGGACTCCGGGGCGACACATCGATCGAGGAACGGACAAAGTACGATCTCTACTACATCGAAAACTGGTCGCTCGGATTCGACATCAGGATACTTCTACGCACCGTGCGTGCAGCCCTTTTTGCTACGGAGCCCGTCCACCGATGATCCCCCTGTTCGTCTTCTTCGTTCATGTCGTTGCATTCGCGGCCATATTCACAAAACGGTGGCAGGAGGAAGGTATTGGTGAAGGCCTGCTCGGTCTGGTGTTTGCGCTCCTGATTTTCTTCGTCGGATGGAGCATGGCCTCATTCATTCTGAGGTTTGTCATGCAGGCGGAGGGGTTTGGCAGGTGGTTTGACCGTGATGCGGCATCATTGCTGCTGCTCACGGTGGCGGAGGGAGTGTTCTACTACTTCTACCTGCGGAATGATGCTCCGGAAGCAGAGCCTGCGGAACAGCAACCTGTGGAACAGAGGGCCAACCGCTCAGAGTAGCGGATCAGGCTCACGGGACAGAGCCTAATCAAACCCGACCCGGCGAAGCGACCGCCACTGTCGCAACGACCAGGCAACCCTGCAACTGCCCGCATCAGCTGACACGCCCTCCCCTCAATCCAGCTTGAAATTAAACGTCACCACGCATTTCTGCTCGCGCTGGGGGAGTGTGCGTGACAGGGGTTCAAACCGCCAGCGGCGCAGTTCACGCATGGCCGCATCTTCGAGGCGCGCATTGGCTTTCTGAACGGGCTTTACGGATTTCACCGTACCATTGGGTGACACAACCGCTTCAATCCGGATCTGCGCCTGCACATTGGCGCCCGCGGGGTAGCGGGGCAGATCCCCGCTGACCTTCTTCCGTTTTCCTCCTCCGATCCACTGGACCGATCCGAAAAGCGCTTTGCCGATATCACTGGCAACTGTGCCGACTCCGTCGAGGGAGCCGGCGGCGACTCTTCCCTTTCGCGCTGCCCAGCAGCCAGAGCGCTTTCATCCTTCTTCCCGCTTATGCCGCCCTTCGCCTCCTTTTTCCCCACTCCGGATCCTGTGGTGCGCGTGGATGAAGCCGCCCCTTCATGTGCGTCGATCTTCTTGGTGGGCGGCAGGCTGAAGACCTGATCGCGGCTCAGCGAAGAACGTTCGGGAAGCCGTACACGGGAAGCGAGCTGGGAGGATTTTCCGGGAGCCATGACAGGTTTTCCGCGGCGCGAAGCCGCGCGGGGGGAGGTTATGGACACCTTCTCGGGCACGGGTACGGCGGAGGAGGAGGCAATTTCACCAGCTCCACCTCCACCACATCCGTTACACCTGCCGTGCTCTCGATTCGCCACATGACAAGCACCAGCAGTGCAAGCAGATGCAGCACCGCGGTGCCGATCCAGGCATACATCTGTTCACGACTGATGGATCGCATGGGTTATCGTGCCGGGGCCGTTACCGTCTCAGTGGCAATCATGAATCGAACCGCACCGGCAGCCTTCGCCAGATCTATCACGCGTACCGTATTCTGCAACGTCACTTCTTTGTCGGCACGGATCTGCACCACCCGGTCAGGAGCGCTCTGCAATGCCGCGGCAACTTCCTGCTGCAGCCGGTCGAGGGAGGTTTCGGCCGTGTTCAGATACACCTTCCCCTGATTGGTCAGGGTAATGGTCAACACCTGCTCGGTCTTCTGTTCCCCCGTCTCCGCACGGGGCAACTGCACCTTGATGCCCGGTTCGGCCATGAAGGACGAAGAAAGCAGGAAGAAGATCAGCAAGAGCATGACCACGTCGGTAAGTGACGTGTAGCTGAACGTCGCCAGAAGTTCCTGTCGGGGTTTGAGCTGCATTTACTCCTTCCGCCGGAAGTATTCTTCTTCGGGAACCAGAGGCTTCGTGGCACTTCTGGGAGTTTCTCCGTCTCCGCCTGCAACCCCGGCGGCGAGCGGAGAACCCGGCCCCTCTTCCACCATATCCAGGAACTCGTTGGTTGTCATTTCCATCTCGTGCACGAGTTGAAGGACGCGCGTCACGAAATAGTTGTAAAAGAGCAGAGCCGGGATGCCGATGATCAACCCGAACGCCGTCGTAAGCAGCGCTTCCCAGATCCCGCCGGCAAGAACGGACGGGCTCACGATACCGCTATGCTGTTCGATGGCCTGGAATGCGCTGATCATCCCCGTGACGGTTCCAAGGAAACCCAGCATCGGCGCGATGCCGCTGATGCTCGCAAGAATCGCCAGCCTCTTCTCAAGATGAAACACCTCTTCGCGTCCGGCGTTCTCCACGGCTTCCCGGACTTTGGCTTCGGTCTGCCCGTGCTTGAGGATACCCCGCCGCACGATATTTGCGATCGGGGCATCCTTCTGGCTGCAATAGGTCAGCACGGCGTTCACATCGCCGTGCCGGTAGATGCTCTTCAGCTTCAACAGGAACTGACCGGCATCAAGGCGGGCACGGCGCAAGACGAGGTAGCGTTCGATCACCACGTACGCCGCCAGCACAGAACAGAGGAGGATGGGCCACATTAAGGACCCCTCCTCTGAACATCATGTCGTAAAGGCTCATCGATTCTCCGGATAAATCATTTGTTGCGCGGTGTGGCGACGTAGATCTGGTTCTTCCGTCTGGATCTGCAAACGCCCGATCACCTCGCGGGCATCCGCACGCGAATTATAGCGGCCGACGCGAACGCGGTACCACGTTTCCCCTTCCATCTTCCCCTCGTCCACGTACGCATCAAACCCTCCTGCCGTCAGCAGCGACGCCTGCTCATCGGCTTTGGCTTTGCTCTGCCACGCAGAGAACTGAATGGTATAGCGTCCGTCTCCGGTCGGTATGACGCCCGGCGTGGGTTTTTCGGGTTCCTTTCGCGACCGGAACGGGTTCGGGAACCGGCACGGTCTCCGCCGGAGCCGCCGCCTCCGGGACGGGGGCCAGCTCGGGTTCAGGGAAAGTTTCCGTGACGACCGGAGCTTTCTTTCCCCAGAGATGAATCACCTTGAAGTAGTTGAGTGCAAAGACAGCGGCACCGAGGATGGCAACGATCAGAATGACGAGCACGATGGGCGATAACTTTCCCCCACCGCCACCAACCTCACGCAGGCCTGTAGGCATCGGAGTCCTGCTGGTTTCGGGCGCTCCACCCTCGGCACCTGTTTCCTCGTCCTTGAGATTTAAACGTGGCATTGTAGAACCTCCTCTATGGTTCAGTGAAAAAACAGACAGCGTTTACCAGACATACTCTGCTCCGAACTGCGCCGTACGCGGGATACCCGCATAACCTTCCCACCACGTGCGGTCTGCATCGAAGATATTGCCAAGAGAAAACGAGAGACGAAACGACGGCACCACAATGTACTCCGCGCGCAGCCCGATGTCAAGATACGTGGGCAACGCGCGCGTGTTTTCCGGGTCGGCATAACGGGATCCGACAATCCTCAGGCCCGGCATCAGGCGTAATCCGAACGGGAAACGGTGGATAGACTGAACATCCAATTCCAGATCGGGCTGGTATGGCACCGAACGTTCCGTCGCCGCATCCTTCGTGCTCCGGATGACAAGCGATGCATTGAGCATATCCTGATCGGAGATATCCAGGGAAAGATTTCCTTCAATACCGAATACCGTCACCCTGTCCGCATACGAGGGCGTCCAGAACCCCGTGCTGTCTTTGTCAACAAAGAGCGGCATGTTTTTGATCCGGTCATACCGCAACAGGCCCCCGAGGCGCAGGCCCGGATCCGGCCGGTAGTCCGTTCCGACAACAAGGTGGGTCGACGTCCGGCGGTTCCGCAGGTGCGGTGAATTCACCAGATACGGATTCTCCTCCAGCATACCCCACAACGAAGCGCGCTGAACCGAGGGGTCGAAGCGGAGATAGGTTGTCACGCCCAGCGCCGGACGCCAGTAGAGTCCGAAGTGCGGATCGACCCATCCACTGCTGGCGAGATCCGTACTCCGTTCCGAGCCTGCGGTGAGCCCCCCTTCAACATCAACGGCGTCTGTAAGTGCGGTACGTACCTTCGCCCCTGCAGTGATCAGATAGGGGCTGTTGACAGGCATGGTCGCGGTGTAGGCCGAAGACCAGAATGAAGCATTTCCCAGGATGGCCAGCCTGCCCGCATCCGCATGGACGCCGAAATCGAATCCCAGCTGTGTCTCCTGGGTTTTCACCGGAGTCTTCGAGCGACGTGCCGCGCATGTGCATGCCCGGTGTGACGCGGACACGTGCCGAACCGTATCGTACGCACCTCGGCATCCGCCGAGATGCTCGTCACCATTCGCCACTGCTCGGGCCGGTTTGAACCGTAGGCCCGGTATCCGCTGCCGTCCAGTCCGAAACTCCCCGCCACTCTCGTTCCCGCCAGCTCCACTCCGCCTGAGAGTGTATTGTACGCGCGTTGATAGTCGGCGTTTCGCACGTGTCCGGCTCCCGACCGGTACCCGGCGGAGAGCATCACGTCTGCAGTGCTGAACCCCTGGCCGATCCACCCATCAAAAGAGGGCGAACGGAACGACCCGTAAGCGGCCCTGAGGCCGGCCGAAAACGGAGCGGTTTGATAGCCGTATATCCGGGTTCTTCGGATCACCGGCCATCACCGAACGATCGCGCCTCCCGAGCCCGGCGGAACGTGCGTCGGCATTTTCGCCTTCCGCAACAAAGAGCGGACGTTGGGCCTGGTTCAACCGGCGGCTGTCTTCGCCTGTGATGGTGTACTCGGGGACGTCAAACTTTGGATAGCGTACGCGCGGGTCTGCAGATGTCGTATCCTCGCCGGGAGTTTTCCCGGGCTCCAGAACCGAATCAGGCAGTGACGGAAGGGGTATCCCCCGCTTCGGTTCGGGCTTTGGCTCGGGTTTGGTCTGGGCCTGCGCATACCCGGCCGATCCCGCAATACACAGGACGAGCACAATCACCCCTGGCAAGGATATGTTGCCCCGGTTCATTGCAGTTCCGTCAGTTTACGGGAAGCTTCCCGGCCGACAACATCATCGGCATGCTGTTTTGCGACGGCTTCGTACGATTCGCGGGCTTTCGCCGTATCTTTGAGCGCGAGGTAACAATCCCCCATTTTCAACGTCGCACGCCCGATCCAATCTAGCGGACGCGGGATACACATATTTGACGCGAGCGAATGCGGCGACTCCGTCTTTGAATCGATTCTGGCGCACGAGCGTTTCGCCTGCACCGTACTGTGCCTCGGCGCCGAGGTCGTCCGTGCGGCGCCGGGCGACGTCAGTATAGAGCGCTGTCGCGCGGTCATATTCCTGTCCCTGCGAGGTAGATATCCGCGCTTTCCAGCCGGGCAAGGTCGCCGAAGCTGGACTCTTTCTCCGTTGCAGCAACTCCGGCCAGATGTTTGAGTGCGCCCTTTTCGTCGCCGGCTCCGCCGCATCATTCGCCCCTGCTCCACGGAAGCCTGCCTGCCTTCATCCGTGGCCGGATGTTCCCGCGCCGCCTGCTGCAGCAGCGTGATGGCCTCACTGTAGTTCTTCTCGCTCTCCGTTCAGGAGCCCCAGCTCCAGCAGAGCACCGGCCGTAGCCTCACTCGCGGGATACTTCGTCAGCAAAGTGCGTAACGTACTCTCCGCCTCAGGCAGACGCCCGAGTGCACGGGCGCTCTTTGCCGCATACAGCTGCGCCTCCGGAAGCAGAGTGCTCGCCGGATATGACGCCGAGAATTTCTGAAAACGGTCCAGGGCATCGGCAAACGAGCCCTGTTCAAAAAGATCCTCGGCCTGAGAGAATGTGATCCGTTCCGCGGATGGAGTCGCGGAGTGCTCCTTCAGAAACAGTGCGACAATCAGCCTCGGCTTCGGCCGGTTTTCCCGTCTGTTCGTATGCATCACGCAAACCGCGGATGGCATCGGGAACCGAAGCACTCGAGGCATGGTTCGTCAGCACTTCGCGATAGACCTTGATCGCCTCGGGGTATTCGCCAAGATTGTAGTGGGCATCGCCCGCACTGCACAATACCCGGGGCAGGAGGTCGCTCTCCGGAAAAGCCGCACGCATCTCCCCGAACTCTTTGAGTGCTTTCCGGTAGTCGCGCTGCTGGAAGGAAACCCAGCCGATGGCGTACCGGGCGTCATCGCGATACCCGGATTTTGGATAACGCTGCGCCAGCGCCTGAAGTTCTGCAACACCTGCCGCCGTTTCTCCGCCGCGTATCAACGCCTGACCGAGCTGATACTGCACATAGTCAGCCCCCTCTTTGCCGCCGAACTTTTTCAAAACCTCGCGGTATGTCGCCGCGGCTTTCTTGAAGTCTTTCAGGACATACTGGCAATCCCCCTGCCTCACGCGCGCATCCATCACAAAGGAGCTGGCCGGATACTGGGTTGCCACTTTCGTGAAGAGCGTGAGCGCACCGGCTGCATCACCCAGCTTGTAACGCGCCCAGGCTTTCCCGTAGAGCGCATCGGCGACATGGGGACCGGAGAGTTTGCCGATCGCCATGGTATAGGCGGAGTCCGCTTCCTTCAGCTTCTCCTGATGATACCGGGATTCGCCAAGCCAGAACCAGGCATCGCCGGATGCGGTTGTCGCCCGGATGCTTCGCCAGAAATGATTCGAGCGTCGAAGCTGCCCCGGCATATTCTCCTGTACGGGCAAGCGTAAGCCCTTCCTGATACAGGGCGTCGGCGGCGACTTCTTCCGTCACGCCTTTGGCTTCCTGCGCTTCACGGTACGACGCGAGAGCCTCTCCTGTCTTCCCCTGTGCACGCTGCACTTCGCCCAGCACAAACAGGGCGCGGGGTCGGACCGGACTTTCAGGGTAACGTTCAATCACCTCGAGAAGGATTGTCGCCGCGCTGTCCAGCCGCCCGTCTTCGAGGCGCATCACACCCAGTTCCACCAGGGCGTCCGGAACGAAGGGATGATCCGGGACTGCCGGCCACCTTGCGGAATTGGCTTTCCGCTTCGCGCCGTTTCTGGGCGAGTTTAAGGGCAAGGCCTGCACGGAACTGGGCTGTGCGGGCAACTTCGTCGCTTCCGGCGGCAAGGGCCAGGAATTCAGTAGCGGCGATTTCGTTCTTCCCCTGGTGGAGATGCACCCACGCACGGGAATACATCACATCGCGTGAGAGGCGATGGAGCGGGTACGTCTGTCAGGAATGTATCGTACCAGGCAAGTGCCGCCGGATAGTCCTCGCGGCGGTAGGCGACTTCTGCAAGAAGGTAGGTCGCTTCGGCGCGATCATTGGAATCACTCAATGCCGGGCCGGGCGGCAGTCAGCACCGTCGATGCACGCGCCAGATCCCCTTTCTGCAAATGGGTCTCGCCGATGCGGACACGTGCCGATGCCGCAAGCGGACTGCTCGGGATGCCGCTTGATCAACTGCGAATAGGCATCGATGGCTTCCGCGGACATCTTCCGTTGCTGCAGAAGCCAGCCGGTGGAGTACCACGCATAATCCGCGAGTTTTCCCTGCGGGAAATCGGTCCGGGATTTTGTGTAGTACACAAGCGCGCTGTCGATCTGATCCAGCTTGTAGTAGGATTCACCGATCCAGTAGTCAGCTTCCCCGGCCAGTTCGTTCCGGCGGCGGGAGGACACCTCTCTGAATCTCTTGATCGCGTCCGGGTATTTGCCTTCTGCATATTGGATCTCTCCCGTACGGAAGAGCGCATCATCCACGAGAACGCTCCCGGGGTATTCGCGCCGGAACTGTTCGTAACGTGCGAGAGCTTCTGCCGCTCCGGCCCGAGAGTTTCAGGCATTCGGCAATAAGGTATGCGGCGTCCTGGCAGCGTGGACTGGAGGGGTGACGGTCGAGAAAGCGGAGAAACTCTTCACTGGCAAGCTGATACTGGCCATCTTTGTACAGGCCATAAGCGACGGTATAGTCCTGCGCCTCGTAGGAGGGGGTCATTGGCTGACCGGCCGCCTGCGCCAGAAAAAGCAGAAACAACAGTGAAATACGTAGGGTGTGTCCTACCATATAAAGTATTGCGTTAATGACTCCTCGTATGCTGTTAATTTACCATTTGAAGAGCCAGAAGTCAAGGGGTGCGGGGCGGGAAACTGCGAATAGGAGCCCCAATGGAGGGAGCGAACGGCTGTCCAGCCATCGAGATACTCAAGTGAGGCGACTTGGCGGCCGGTGACGATGCAGCATTGGAATAGGGTCCTGCAGAGGCTCATCCGGCCGCTCCGTAGAATGGCGATAGATCCTGGACGCGGGCAACAAATCAGCCTTTAAACGGCACTTTGGTAAACATGGCACACCGAGAGTCCGCGAGCATAGGCCCAGTTCTGAGTAGCGCTTATGTGAGGCAACGAATCGAAACCCGGCCAGAATATCGCACCTGAGCGCAGTTAGGGGGCTTCCAAAGGGATTCCTGAGGAAACAGAGGCCATGAACAGCGAGAACTGCCGCCTGAGCGCATCTTAGGGGTGCTTGCAGACAGTTCCTGAGGGCAAAGATGATGAACGCCAGATGCGCTCCAGAGCAACTGTGGGTAGAGCCGCGGACCCAAGGGCAAGTTGGCGGCAATACCGTTGCCACTTCTGCAGACTGATCGGATTCTGCAGCCTGAGGCTCCTGCATGATCTGCGCAAGCATCGCGAACAGGACATCCCGGTCTTCCGCCAGGGTGGTGCTCTTGGTCTGCAAATCGGCCTCTGCCAGGAGGCAGAAAGCCCGTTCGACACGTGCGGCGGGGTAGCGGCGGGCGGCGTCCATGTAGGATTCGCAGCACCCTCGGGCTGAACCGCAATTTCGACATCAACTCACCACGGTTTGGAGGGCTGGATATACGGAGGTAGTGGTGCAATTTCCAGATATTGGCAAAGTAGATCGTCAGCATGGACATCAAGAGAACGACCGGATAGCGATCCCTCAACATGTGCTCCAGAATTTTCAGGGCGCGGGGCAGATTCCCCTGCCCTATCGCATTCTGCAGTTCAAAGATGGTGAACTCCCGGGAAAACCCCACCAGGTCGGCGACATGCTGCGCGGTGACCTGATTCCCCTTTCCCACAAAGGTCAGGAGTTTCTCGATTTCGTTGTCGATCTCACGAAGAGATGATCCGACGTATGCGGCGAGAAGGTCGGCCCCCTCTTCGTCGATCGTTCCTCCACGGGCCTGAACGCGGTCGGCAATCCACCCCGGCAGCAGCTCCTCGTTCATCGGGGCAAAGTCAAAGGCTGCACCCCGGCTGTGGAGTCCTGAAAAGGGCTTCTTCCGGAGATCGGCTTTGCGGGCGACCAGAATGAGGACGGTTGAATCGGAGGGATGGTCGACGTATGACTGAAGGAGTTCCAGGTCGCGCGGCTGACAGGCGGTCCACATTTCGGGCAACCACCGCACGTCTGTCGCCCATCATAGGCATCGAAGACGCGCGGGCCATGATATCCCGCGCGTCCACGTCTGCACAATCAACCACTTCCAGATTGAAATCCCGGTGTTCGGCCGGCACGGCGGCATCCAGGATTTCCCCGGATCCCTTCTCCAGCAAAAAATCCTCTTCGCCCTGCAGCAAATAGACCGGAAGAAGCTGCTTCTTGGCGAGCGAAGCGTGGAGTTCCTTGTAGGACGGGCCGGCCTTGGCCATTACTTCTTCTCGGGTGCCTTCCCGGTTGCGGCGCCTTCCCACGGCTCGCGGCGGATCGTGACTTTCTTCATCACGACATCCACCTTGGGTTTTCCGTCGGTTGCGCCCATCTGCGGATCGATTTCCACCTCGCCGATCTTGTCCACGACCTCGATGCCTTTGATGACCTTGCCGAAAATCGTGTAGTTCTTCGGCATCCGCAGATTGTCGCGCAGCATGATGAAGAACTGGCTGGTATTCGTGTTCGGTCCGCGGTTGGCCATGGCCAGCACGCCCTTCAGGTAGCCCGCCTTGTAGGAGGGGGCAGCCGGATTCAGTTCGTCTTCAAATTCTTTGCCATAGATGCTCTTGCCGCCCGTACCGGTTCCTGTCGGGTCGCCCCCCTGAATCACGAACCCCTTGGACACACGGTGAAAGATGATGCCGTTGAAGTATTTCTTTTCTGCGAGCTTGACGAAGTTGTCCACCGTCTTCGGCGCATCTTCGCGATACAGTTCGGCTTCGATCGTGCCAAGTGACGTTTCAATCACGGCAATTTCTATCTGCTTTGCGGGCGCTTTCTCTTTCTGTGCTTCCGCTTCCCCACCGGCCATAACCATTCCAAGTGCCATCATTGCCACCATTGTTGTTAAGGATGATTTGTACATGCCACTCCTCCGTTGATTAATTGATGATTATTCACAAGAATACAAACGCCCAGAATCATGCAGTGTTCCAACGGGCCTGCCCCTGGGTGAACATGCAGGGGGCATACGATTCCGCTTGATCCGTCGAGTACGCAAGTCCGGAGTCTCGCTCACCCCGGCCGATGCTGCAGCCGGCCTATCAATCCTGCACCAATCATCGCTACCGATGAGGCGATCAACGCTACAGCAGGACAGTCATCCCGATTCTCACGCCGGCGCTGAACGACTCCAGCGTCACGGGCGCACCCTGGGCATTCACCCCGGGGGATTTTCCGGCGGCATTCCTCACATCACCTATGAACTCCCACCGGAGATTTCCCGCAAGGTGCACGAATGCGCGTTCCCCGAGGGCGGTATTTCCGGTCAGCGCTATCATGATTCCCGGTCCGGATCCCGTATACGGCTCGTCGATCGTACCGTACTTTATCGCCAGCGTCCCGAAGTGGTATCCAATTCCCGCACCCACGCCGAGGTCATAGAAAGGTTCACTGATGAACAGATAGTGCGCGAGCAGCGTGGGCATGTGCACGGTCATCATGAACTCGCCCGGGCCGAAGGCGGAGTTGATATTGTACGAATTCAGGAGGTACGCGTATTCGGCGGTAACAGCCCACTCGTCAGACAGCCGCATGCGAAGTGAACCAAAGAAATCCGCCCCTGCGTGGAACTCATCGACCCGTTGCGCAGGCTTGAATGCGCCGTTGATCATATCCACAACATCGCCGGGGCTGATGTAGTTCACACCCATCCCCGCTGAAATCGCAAAACGCAGCCCCGGTGACGGCGTTTCCTGGGCCCGGGCATCAGGAGAGAACACCAGCAGAACGACCATCGCACCTGAAACGAGAACGCGTCCGATCACGATGCCGCCCTGTCATTGTCGCCGACCGCCTCGCCAACCCGGATCTGATCGCGCAGGAAGTAGTAGAGCCCGATCAACGTCACGCCGATGAACCCGACGGCATGGGTAACGGTTGCATAACTCAGTGCGGTTGTCGCATCAACAGCGAACAAGCGGGTGAGGCTCTGAGACGTAAAGGCATGGTAGGTTCCGGTCCCTCCCGGCGTGGGGAGTGAAATTCCGATGCTCGATATGGCGAGCACAACCAGCGCCCCGCTCAGGCCGACCTGACCCTGAAGGCCGAACGCGAAAAAGGCCGCATACGTCATCAGGATATACAGTCCCCAGATGGACACGCTGAGCGAAAAAGATGATCACAAAACGGCCGGGGTGTTTCAAGAAAAGGAAACCGTCCAGGAATGCGTGAACCCACCCATCCAGCTTTGCATCAATACGTGCGGGGAGAATCTTCCGGAAGATTCCCGTGGCTCTGTCCGTCCAGTCGCGCCGGAGCATAAGCATGATAAGGAATCCCAGCACAACCGCCGTGGCAGCGCTTATGATGACGCCTGCTTCCGCGAGCCACGGGAAGGATTCCTTCAGCGGCCCCTGGTACACGAGAGGGATCAGAACCACAAGCACCAGAAACGAAACCGTATCGATGATGCGTTCGACCACGATCGTGCCGAAGGCCGCGCTCTTGGGAATACCCTCAGCCTTTGCAAGGGCGTACGGGCGGGCGAGCTCTCCCGCACGCGGGAGAATATTGTTCATCATATAGCCCACCATCACGCCGAAAACAAATTGCGCATCGAGATGCCCGTCTTCACCGGCTCGAGCATATACCGCCACCTCCACGCGCGAAGGAAGTGACTCAGCATCAGGCAGGCGAAATACGGGATCATCCACCAGTAGTTGGCTTCGCGTATGGAAGCAAGGAGCCTGTGGAAGTCGGTGCCGCGAAATGCCAGGTAGAGAAAAAGCACCGTGATGACGGCGCTTATGCCGTACCGCAGCAGGGGACGGGTCCAGGTGCGGGCCGGCGTGGATGGCGTGGCGTTCATTGGGGGCCTATCGAAGGTCGACGACTTCCACGCCGTCCGGAGGCTGAAAACTGAAACGGGTGTCGGGAACGCCCGCGTTGGTCTTGATGGAGTTGACGATGTACGTTGTCTCCTTGCCGTGGAGATCCACAATTTCCACTTTGCGGGTCAGCCAGTCGCTTTCGCTCACCCAGAGTTTCATGGACTTGATGGCCATGGCGGGTTTCTGGGGAACCATCTTCAGGACGGTGACATCCGCGCGGCCGATCTTTTCCCGCCCCACAATGGAGGGAACAAAATCCTCCGGCGCCGCGGTCAGGATCCGTTCGGGGGAGATGGAGCGTTCGTCCATGCTTGAACCGGTCAATCAGCACCTGATTGTTGGCCGCTGAATACGACCAGACCGTCTCGCCGTCCGTCACCACGGTCTGCCCTTCAAACTCCACGCGGTACTTGTTCTCCTTCTTGAAGAACAGCGTACCGGACACTTCCTGCTCGATGCGTGCAAGGGAGAATTTCACCTTCTGCGTAAACCGCACCTCGGCATCTTCGATGCGGTCATACGACTTCCGGACGCGTTCAAGCACATCCTCTGCGCTGTCGGCGGCCGAGAGTCTGCCCGCGGCAAGCACAAGCGCGAACAGGAAAAGTACAAACCGGAACCTTCATGCGGCACCTCTTCGTCTGCGTTTGCTGCACTCCTCAGTCTTCGAGGAGCGTGAAGACGCAATCAACACCACCGGCCGAACCTCCGCAAGAAAACCCACATAATCTCTTTACAGGTACGCATTCAGCTCTTCTTCCGACCCCACCAGCACCTCGCGGGCCTTGCTGCCGTCCGCCGGGCCGACGATGCCTGAGGCTTCCAGCTCGTCCACCAGCCGCGCCGCGCGTGAGTACCCCACCTTCAATCTCCGCTGCAGCAGGGATACCGATCCCTGCTGGTAGCGCACGATCACGCGTGCGGCATCTTCGAACAGTTCGTCCCGTTCATACCCGCCCCCGCCTTCTCCTGAACGCTTCTTTTCGACCACCGAGGGCATCTTGAACGGTTGCGCATATCCCTGCTGAGCGGAGATGTGTTCCATCAGCGCGTCAATTTCATCGGGAGAGATGTACGCGTTCTGCAGGCGCACAGGTTTCGGACTCCCGCTCGCAAGGTAGAGCATATCGCCGTTGCCCAGGAGCTGTTCCGCGCCGTTGGCATCCAGAATCGTGCGCGAATCGGTTTTCGAGGCCACCTGGTAGGCGATGCGCGCCGGAAAGTTTGCCTTGATCACGCCCGTGATAACGTCCACGGACGGCCGCTGTGTCGCGACAATAAGATGCATCCCCACCGCCCGTGCCATTTGCGCCAGACGTGCGATCGGCTCTTCCACCTCGCGCGCCGCGGTGATCATCAGGTCCGCCAGCTCGTCAATGATCACCACGAGGAACGGCATCGTCGCGTGCGTGACCTCCTCGGTGTTCTTGAGTTTGCCCGCGGCGAGCTTCTCGTTGTACTCCTGGATATTCCTGACACCGGCCTTGGAAAGGAGATTGTACCGCCGCTCCATCTCCAGTTCGGCACCCTTCAGCGCCAGCACGGCGTTGCCCGGCGTCGTCACAATTTCTTCGTTGATATCAGGAGACACCGCCAGGAAGTGGCTCTTGAGCTTCGCATACTGCGAGAGTTCGATCTTCTTCGGGTCGATGATCAACAGCTTCAGCATGGACGGATGCATATGATACAGCAAACTTGCCAGCATGGTGTTGATCCCGACGCTCTTCCCCGAACCGGTCGAGCCTGCCATCAAGACGTGCGGCATCCGGGAGAGGTCGTCCACAAACACCTCGCCGGCGATCGTCTTGCCCATCGCGAGCGGGAGGCTTGCCTTTGCATCGCGGAACACGCCGGAGTTGAGAACGCTCCGGATGGTCACGAGTGAAGCATGGGCATTGGGGATTTCCACGCCGACCGCGGATTTTCCCGGAATCGGCGCCATGATCCGGATCCCCTTTGCCGCAAGTTTCAGGGCGATGTCGTTTTCGAGACTGACAATGCTGCTGATCTTTACGCCGGTCGCGGGCACGAGTTCGTACAGCGTCACCACCGGGCCGGGTGTGACGCTCACGCTTTCCAGCTCGACGGCGAACTGCAGAAGAGTCTCACGGAGCAATTCCGCGTTGGCCTGGAGCTCCGCTTCGTCGATCTTTTCCTTCCCCGGTTTCGGGGCCGAAAGCAAATCGATGGACGGGAAGACATAGTCGATCTCTTCCACGGCGGACCCTGAAGCTTTCGCTGCGGGTTCCGCCCCACCGGCCTCTCCGTTGCTCCCCTGCCTCCTCCGCCGCGTCGTCCTTTGTCGTGCCGAAGTTCAGGACAAGGGGCTTGACACCGGCTTTTTCCTTCACCGGAGGGGCAACTGGTTCTTCGCTCTCCGCCCGCGTGATGCGTACCGGTGCTTTCACCGGGCGGACGGGAGTTACGGTCTCAATGCCTTCCAGATCCCCGCTATCCCCCGCATCTTCCACTCTGCCCTCCGCGGCCGCCTGGGCAGCCAGCTCCGCTTCGACTCTGCGCCGTTCGCGGGCTTCCTCCCATGCATCCCGTCTGCGTCCCGCCCAATCCATAAACTTCAGCCAGGCGCTCCGCAGCCGCTCCACCATCTGATGCACGTCCAGGTCCGCCCCCACCATGGCGGCAACGAACATGCCGCACACCAGGACAACCGATCCGCCCGCGCGGCCCAGCAGCTGCGCCAGAACATTCGAGACAAATTCGCCGACCGCTCCGCTCCATTCAACACCCGGACCGCCATCCGGGATAATCCGCCGGATCATCCCGAACGAGGCCGAAAGAAGAAACGCCCAGATGATGGAATAATTGGTGATGGTGATTGCCCGGCGGAAATCTCCCCGCCGCAAGAATTGTCCAGCCCCAGAGCACCAGCAGTACCGGGAAGGCATAGATGCTGAAGCCGACCGTTCCGCGGATAAGGAACTCGGAGACCATCACGCCGACGAGCCCCAGACCATTGTGTGTTGTATCCAGGAGGCGTTTGGCCTCCTGATCCCCGGTGAGAACACCCCAGAGATGGGTAAGCCGCACACCCCCCGCGGTCGCCTCGTCTCCGGCGCTGTACGTTGCGAGCGCGATGAAGATCAGCGCCGCGCAGGCAATCATCAGAATTGCGAGAATGGCAGGCCGGCGATTGCTCCGGGGCTTGGAGGGCTCCCGTTTTGCGGGAGCAGGCGCTGTGTTCCGCAGGCGACCTGGTTGAGCCATCAGTCTTTGTGCTCCGTTTCCCGTCGAAGGCGCAGGACGGTCCCGTCAAGGACAGGAAGAACCGGCACGGTATCAATAGCCGAGCAGAGCTTCGACATCATCCGCGAAACCGATCGATTCGAGGTAACGCCCTCCCTGCGCTCTGCCTCACCATTCCCGCCAGATTCTTTCCGGCTGCCTTATACAGCATCAACGCGGCCATACCGGCGTCATCCAGGCCGAGTTCCACGGTACCGTCTTCACTGAGAAGGTGGATCAGCATGCCGGCGCACACTGCGTCTTCCATGGAAAATCCGCCGGTATTCCCCGCACAGAGAATGTGCGCATCACCCGAATGCTGTTTCAAGAAACCTTTCACGGCACTGATATTCACGAAACTGCAGACGGCCATTTCGCGGGCGTATTTCGCCTTCAGAAAGAGGGGCGAGCCGTTTGTGGAGGAGAAGACGATCGACTTTCCCTTCACACGTTCCGCGGTATACTCCGCCGGTGAATTGCCCAGGTGGAAACCTTCCACGATCTTCCCGTTCCGCTCACCCGCCAGCAGTGTCACACTGCCGGTAAGGTTCCCCGAGATCTTTGCCGCGGCCTCAACCGTCGCGGTGGGAATCACCTCGCGCGCCTCGTTGGCCAGGGCCGTGATCACCGTTGTGCCTGCACGCAGCACATCCACGGCGACAACCGTGGTGTCACGCAGTGCCAGTTCGTCCACCTGGTGTGGCGTCACATGTACATGAATCTGGATCATGATTATTTCTTCATGAATGGGATGGAAACGACGGTCGCCGGGATCTGGCGGCTGCGGATCACCACATGCAGCCCCGTACCCGGTGTGGAGAGTGGAAGTGGAACATAGCCCATCCCGATCCCCCGCTCCAGTGTCGGCGAAAACGTACCCGACGTAACCGCCCCAACCTGCTCTCCGCCGGCATGTATCGGATATCCCTGCCGCGGGAAGGCTTTGTCATCAAATGCGAAACCCACAAGCTTCCGGCGCAACCCCTCCTGCTTCGCTTTCAGTATCGGTTCGCGGCCGATAAACGGCCCTTTGTCCAGCTTCGTGATCCAGCCCAGCCCCGCCTCGAGCGGATGCGTGGTCTGATCGATATCGTGTCCGTAGAGGCAGAACCCCATTTCCAGGCGCAGCGTGTCGCGGGCGCCCAGTCCGATCGGACCGATGCCCGAGTCCTTCCCCTTTTCAAAGATCGCGTTCCATACCTTCTCGCCCGTGGCGCGGTCGGAGGGGAAATACATTTCGAACCCGAGTTCTCCCGTGTAGCCGGTGCGGGAGATGGTCATCTCCACGCCCGCGAGCGTTCCGCGTGTCCAGTGATAGTACGGCATTGCGCCGATGTCGGCCGACGTGAGCTTCTGCAGCACGGCAAGAGAACGGGGCCCCTGCACGGCGAGCAAGGAGGTCGCGTCGCTCCGGTCGATGAGCGTGACATCGCCTTTAAGGTGCTCGCGCATCCAGGCGATGTCCTTCGCGGTATTCGCCGCGTTGATGACCAGCATGAAGTGGTCGCCCATGTGATACACCAGCAGGTCGTCCACGATGCCGCCGTTCTCGTAGCACATCGCCGAATACTGCACGCGGCCGGGTGTCAGCTTCGAGGCGTCATTGACCGTAATCGACTGGACGAACGCGAGCGCGTCCTTCCCCCGGACTTCCACTTCTCCCATATGCGACACGTCGAACACGCCGACATGCGTGCGCACGCGGCGGTGTTCTTCCACGATGCCGGCGTACTGCACCGGCATCTCATATCCTGCGAACTCCACAATCTTCCCGCCGAGCTGCACATGGAGATCATAAAAAGCTGTGCGTTTCAGCGCCATGGATCAGTTCCTATTTGAATTGGTCGGTGACGTCCTTCCCCTGCTTCCGCGAAATGAACTGGAATTCGCCGATGGGGATCTGTTTATCTTCCTCGAGCTTCACCAGCACGAGATATTTCAGCATGATGCGCCGCATGCGGCTGATGGTCCCTTCGCGCAGCACCGATGCCAGCGAGGGATTTACCCGCAGCGTGAGGCGCGTCTCGCGCGTCTCGGTTTTGAACCGCCGGATCCAGCGTTCCAGCTGGTTCAGCGTCGTGGTCTTGGACTGGACCAGCCCGGTGCCGGCGCATGTCGGGCAGGGTTCCGTGAAGCTGTGCAGAATGTTCTGGCGGATGCGCTGGCGGGTGATCTGCACGAGTCCGAATTCGGTCATGGGGAGGACCGTGATCTTCGCACGGTCTTTCCGGAACTCCTTCTTCAGTTCCTCGTAGACCTTCTTCTTGTTCTTTTCATCCTCGAGGTCGATGAAATCGCAGACGATGATGCCGCCCATGTCGCGCAGCCGGAGCTGGCGGCGTGATTTCCCGCGCCGCTTCGAGGTCGGTGCGGAGGGAATTGATTTCCTGTTCCTTCTTCGGCGCATACCGGCCGCTGTTCACATCGATCACCACCATCGCTTCGGTGGGCTCGATGATGATGTATCCCCCGCTCTTCAGCCACACCTTCCGCGCGAGTGTGCTCTCGATTCCTTCTCGATCCCGAAGGAGTCGAAAATCGGAGCCTTGTCCCGGTGCAGCTCGATCTTGTCCAGGAGCTGCGGAGAGGTGTACTTGATGTACGCCCGGATTTCCTTGTGGAGTTTCTTTGAATCGATCACCACGCGGGAGACGTCGTTGGAGAAGAGGTCCCGGATCACGCTGGAGGTTGTCGCAAGATCCTTGTAGAGGAGGCAGGGGGCCTTTTCGGTCTTCACCGTCTTCTCGATCTCACGCCAGGTGGAGATCAGGTCTTCGAGATCGTTCTTGATCGACGATTCTTCCTTCCCTTCGGCCACCGTGCGGATGATGATGCCGAAGCCTTGCGGGAGGATGCCCTGCACGATTCTGCGGAGCCGGCGTTTCTCCTTGAAGTCGGTGATCTTCTTGGAGATGCCGATCTTGTCGTCGAACGGAAGGAGCACCAGAAAACGGCCGGCGAGGGAGACTTCCGAAGTCACCCGGACCCCTTTCTTGCCGACGGGTTCCTTGATGATCTGGACGATGACTTCCTGGCCTTTTTCGAGCTTGACATCCCGGGAGGACTGGCGGGGAGGGTGTGCGGGCGCCTGAGCCGGAGCGTTTCTGTCGGATTGTCCGCGCTGGTGTTGACGGCCTTGAGGGGGAGCCGCGCCGTTTCCGGCGGGCTCTGCCGGTGCGGAGGGAGTCTGGTCTTTTTCCTCGTCATCCTCCTCGTCGTCGCCGATCATCGCGGTATATTCCTCGAAGCGGCTGCCGATGTCGGAGAAATGGAGGAACCCGTCCTGACCGAGTCCCAGATCGATGAATGCTGCTTTGATGCCGGGCATCACCTTGGCTACTTTGCCGAGGTAGATGTCGCCGACCATTTTTTCTTTATTGGCAGTCTCTACGAAGAGCTCTGCCAGCCGGCCATCCTCCGTGATCGCGATGCGCGTTTCGTTGGCGGCCGCGTTGATAATGTATTTCTTTCTTCATACCGTACCGTGGAAAGTACCCTTTCTTCCGGCGTAAACCGCCGGATAAGGTCCAAGTCCCGGAACGAAGTGAGCAGGCTCTCGAGCAGGCACGAGAGACACACCGTTTGTATCACGAACACTCCCATCGTTTACCGTCCATTGGACCGAAAATCGTGAATAGCAGGGGTCGGCGGGGTCAGACTGTCACGATCTGCCCGGGTCAGCAACGCCCTTATGGAGCCCCTGTAATGGATAGGCGAAGCGGCGGATCGCTTCACGCAGATTCTCAGAGGTTCGCAGGTAAGCTAATAAAAATCGCGGACCTTTGCAACAGGGAGAAAACAAAATGAGGTCAAGCTACCCTGCGTCACACTTTGGGGAGCTGACCGTTGCTTCCTTCCGGACCTGGCGGAGTTGGGCACCTTACAGTTGCACAGGACTTGACCTCAGTGGAGCTGATCGGGGTCGAACCGACGACCTCCTCGTTGCGAACGAGGCGCTCTCCCAGCTGAGCTACAGCCCCGAGGGAAGCAACGAAAAGAGCAACTACAGAATAGAGCCTGAGACAATCAATCTTGCTTTAAAGGTAATCATCCACGGAGAAAAAAGCAAATCACCCGCCGGGAGCGGGTGAGAGCCGGGAAATCTATTGCGTTCTTTTCGGGCTTTGCGTATATTAATTGATACCTGCTCCCGTGGTGTAATGGATAGCACGAATGACTACGGATCATTTAGTACGGGTTCGAATCCTGTCGGGAGCACTACGTAACCAGCCACTCTTCCGCTTCCTGTGCATTAGCCTTCCTTCCCCTGCCGATTCCGCGTCGACTATGCGGACAACCTCCGCATGATTGAAAACCATTACAGCAGGACCACGGGGCCGCAACTTAGCCACCTCCAGCAAACTGTCCCCTGCTTCAGAGCGCTCAAGCGCCACCCCTGAGGTCAATGGGCGCTCAGCCCTCTGCGCAGCTACCCTCCCCGCACACCCTTCACAAAGCCCTTCACCTTCTCTCCGTACACCGGCACCATCGCATAGTACGTTGACATCCCCACAAAGGTGAGCAGAAAAGCAATCGCGGCGTTCGTTGCGCGTTTGGGCCGTTCTTTGCGCACGGGTGCGCGGGCGGCGTCCAGCACGTTGACGATCGTGATGTTCTTGATTTCCTCGATCTTTGCCAGTTCGTACTGTTTCTTCAACTCAACATAGATCGTCGACTTCACCGTCACGTCGCGGATCAATCGTTGCTGGTTCAACAGCAATTCCGGGGAATCATTGATGCGCCGGTTACGCTCGCTGAACGTTTTCAGCGAATCCTCTGCAACACGGAGTTCCTTTTCCACTTCAACGAGACGCGCATTGATCCACCTTGCCTGCTCTGAGGCGGTGGTGATCTTCTTCAAGCGCATGAACCTGTCCAGCTCGCCGATGACCGCATTCAGCACTTCCGCGGCGAGCTCCGGCTCCTTCATCTCGAGTGTAATGGTGACCGTGCTCGTCTTTGTCTCGTAGGTGGTTGTCATGAGGCCCTTAAGGACACGGAGAGCCTCATCGATATTCTCTTCGCGTGTGTCCTTCTCGAGGTCAAAGTACTGAATCAGATCCACAGGCTGAGGGAACTCCTTCGTCTGATACTGTTTCTCGATCACCGGCCTCAACACCGTCTCGCTCATCACGATAATCGGATAGAGGCGGGAGATCTCCGCCCCGGGGACACCCACACCCGCGAGCTGCGCCAATCCTGAGAACTGACTCAAACCGCCCATCTTGGTCTTATCGGTTTCGGGGAGAAGAGACGCTGAGGCCTTGTAGTAGAGATCCAGCAAAACGAAGTTCACCAGGAGTGTGAGCACGCCGACGACGAGAGAGACGACGAAGATCCTCTTCCGTTCTCTCCAGATGAGGGTGAAGATTTCTTCCAGCGAGCGCCCGCGAGGGGTTTTCTCCGCAGCCAAGCTTAACCGGCGCTTCAGTCATATGCAACAATCCAATCTATTTTCAACGCAACCCCCGCGCCACCCGTACTTATTCCCTCTTCCGTTACAGCTCTTAAATCCAATCTCACGACCGCCCGCACTCTGCGTCCGGCACTTACTTCGTGATCGTCACGATCGCCACCGTTATCGCAGCAAGACTTGCCAGTATGGTAACCATATTCGTGATAAGGGGAAGCAACTCGCTCGGCTTATCGATCTCTTTCGGAACAAAGATTGTGCTGCCCGGCAGGATGTCGCCGCCCTCCCACTTCTTCCCGCCCGGAAGAAAGACTACGGTTTTGCCGTCATCCGCTTCCTCTTTGTATCCACCGGCCTGATCGATGTAGTAGCTGAGTCCTTCCCCCGCCTCAAAGAGAACCGGCGAGGGCACGTACACTTCACCGCTCACGTAGATCACATCCTCGGTGAATGCAACGTTCATGGAGTCCCCGTCGTACATCACCACATTGTCGCGTGAGCGGGGGTCGCCTATTGCGCCGAGGAAATTAAGAGGCACCAGTCCCGCATTGTTGAACCTGCGAATCAGTCGTGACCCTTCCAGATATCCCCCCGGCCTCAGCCCTCCTGCACGTTTGAACATGTCCGCCAGACGCTCGCCTTCGAAGCGGATGGAGTACCTGCCGGGGTACATCACATAACCCGTGATAGTAACAAACTTCTGCGCTGACACCCGTGGATCGAACGGGACGAAGAGGACATCAAAATCCTCCAGCAGCGTTCCGTTCTCGACCGGGCTGCGCCAGTAATCCGCCTCACCGTCGATGCGCATCAGTTTTGTGTACGTCGCAAGATCAGCCGTGTCAACACGCGAAAGTTCCCATCCCTGCAGATTTGCGCCTTCCCGGAGTCCCCCGGCAAGAACGACAAGATCCGCGACCGTCATGTTATTGTAACGGGGATAATCACCGGGATTCCGCACTGCACCGCTCACGGTCACGGTATGCCGGGGAAAAAACTGGCTTTCAGGGTAGACAACAACGCTGTCTTCATTTTGGAGGAAAAGATTCTCGCTTTCATCACCCTGTAACGCCTTTTCCACATTGAAGCCGTGAATTTCCCTCCTCAGGTTCGGTAGAAGGCGGAACAGCGTGGCGCGCTTCGAAAACGTGCTCAACTTCAGGCTGTCTGCTGCGCGAAGCAGATCCGCAACCCGCATTCCCGGACGAAACTCGAATGGCCCCGGCTTATTCACGCTCCCCGAAATAATGACACGGTTTTCCGGCCGGTCGGCGATGCCGTAGACGGTGACAATATCCCCGTTTTCCATTGTCTGGCCGCTCTCGAGGAGTGCCTTCAGGTTGGCGAATCGGAGGTCGTAGTCAAGAACATCACGCGCAAACTCGTGGCGGCGGCCGAAGGGAACGACGCGCTCCACGTGGATTCTATCCGTATACGCATCAAACCTGAGCCCCCCGGCGAGCGTCAGCAGGTCTCCCAGGTGCTCCCCTTCCTTCATTTCGTATATCGCGGGACGGAGAACATGCCCGGTCAGCGCGACGCGCCTTCCTGCCGGCCTGACAAAGACAATATCCCCGTCTGTCAGCGGACCGTCCTTGCTCTTGTCGCCTTTGAGGATATAGCCGTAGACATCCACCAACGCCGGAGCTGCGCCTTTCCTGACCACCTGGACTTCGCGCAATGTTCCGTCTGCCGTGGGGCCTCCGGCAAGGTACAACGCATGGAGTACGCCGGACATGGATGAGAGTGCATAGCCACCCGGTTTCCGGACTTCTCCCAGGACAAACACCTGTATCGTCTTCAGTTTGGCGAGCGATACATCCAGAAACGTGTTGGCTTTGCCGGCGCCGTCAACCAGCCCGGAGTATATGCCTGACATCCGCTTGAGGAGTCTGTCACGGAATTGGACGACGGTGAGTCCCTGGGCTGTGACAGGACCGACATCGGGAACGTAGATACTCCCCTCCCTGTTCACCGTCAACCGGTGCAGGAGCTGGGTTTCGCCCCAGACCGTAACGACGACTTCATCGCCTGCACCGAGCACGTATGAAGGGGGTGTTGCGACGCTTATAGAGGGGAGAAACGTGCCGGCAGGATAAGAAAAGAGATTATACCCGAAGGGTTGTATTGTAGAATCGATGCCACGCCGTCCTGCAAAGCCCTTTACCTCGAGTCGTCTCGTTAGCACGGACTCAGCCAGTGAAACCGTAAGGAGCGAATCCAGGCGCAGACTTCGGGGCGACATAGACTGCCAGTTCAGTCTCGGGTCAACGAACGTTGCAGGCATCCCGGTCAGTAGCTGATTGGGTCCCTTTTGAAAGGTACTCCGGCAACGAAATGCCAAGCGCCTGGGCCCTCTTCGTGGCCTCTTCGACCGTCAGCCCGTATTCTTTGAGTGCCTTCTGGATTTCTTCGGGGGACATCTGGCGGAGCTGGGTTTCCGCCTGTTGACGCATCTGATCTTGAGTTTGTGTCTGGACAGCGGAGAAAGACAGCAGACTTACACAGACAAGAATTCCCCCGCACAACCTTGCGCGATTCGCCCGAAGGAAGCCCCCACTTTGATGTCTGCTCAAGTGCTCTCCTTTGAGTGCTGGTGCGAGATATGGCGATGGAACCATAACAGCGGCAAAATCATAAAAAAATGCAAAAAAGGGAGGGAAGAATCAAGTCAAAGCCTTGCGGGCGGGGGTTTATTTTCTTATCTTGTTGGGCAGCAAAATGCGGTTTGCTTCGATTTTCTGATTTGACCTATGCACTGCTTCTCTTCGGAGGGGTGGGTGAGCGGCCGAAACCAACGGTTTGCTAAACCGTCGTAGGGGGTTAACCTCTACCGAGAGTTCGAATCTCTCCCCCTCCGCTGCTTTAAAAACCGCAATTTCTTCTTCCCCGTGAGCGGACGTAAGTCGGAACAGGCGGTGAAAGTGGCCTCCCGAGTGTCCGATTTAGTGTCCGCCTTCCAGACATAGAACCGTAGCACTTCCCTTTCACCGTCCGACTATCCCGGAAGGACGGTGCATGATGTTCCTCTCAAAACGTCGATGGTGTGTATTACCTTTTCTTCGTGGACGAAACCGGCAAACGACGGAAACGAAGCACGGGCACACGGAGCAAAGCCGAGGCAATGGAATTCCTCAGAGCGTTCAATGAACAGGAAGACGCACGACGGCGGGCGGCTGCAACACATCACCCTCAAAGACTTCTCCGCAGTATTTCTCACCTATTCCCGAAGCATCAACACTCCGAAGACCGTTGAGGCAAACAGCACAGCATTGAATGAGCTTTCCCGGTTCTCGGGGCCGAGTGCATCTTGTCAGAATATCACCCCGGCAGATTGCGAGAGATTCCTTGCCAAGAAAACGGCAGACGCTTCCGCGTGGACGGCCCGGAAATACTACCTTGCACTCGGGGCGGCCTTTGAACGGGCGCGGACATGGGGACACATCACAGAGAATCCATGGCGGAAGGTGAAGAAACCGAAACCCCGGAAGCGCTCCCGGCGTACTTCACGCGGGAGCAATTCCGGGCGCTGCTGGCAGAGATTCAGGACCGGAACTTCCGAGAGCTTGTCACCGTCGCAGCGCTCACTGGACTTCGGCGCGGTGAACTCCTGGCAATGCGATGGGATTGGTTGGACTTCTCCCGGCGCTGTTGTCACGGTGACGAACTCGGAGCACTTCACGACGAAAAGCAAGCAAGGCGCGTGTTGTGCCGTTGTGTGATGAAGTTATGACGGTGTTTCTCTCCCGGCGAGAACGGATGAGACACGGACGGTGGATCTTGTGTTCCATTGGCAGGGGCAGCTGCTTGTCTTGTGACCGGGTTTCCCGAAGACTCAAGACCGCGATTGAGAAGGCGAAACTCCCCCGGGTCTTCATTGGCACTCGCTCCGTCACACTTTTGCCAGCTGGCTTGTGCAAGGTGGCGTGTCACTGTATCAGGTGGCACGGCTTCTCGGACATTCCAGCACGGCGGTGACGGAGCAATACGCACACCTTGTGCCGTCCGACATGCACAGCGTCCTGGGGCCGTTGTATCTTGACAACTGACAGCCAATGCGAAGCACATCCGACTAGTGTCTACAGATACCCATCTTTAGCGCAAGACCAACATCCTCCTAGTCTCCACAAACTCCCCCGCTCTTATCCTGTAGAAGTACATACCGCCGGAAATCCCTGTGCCGTCGAACCTCACCTCGTAGTGTCCAGCCCCCTGCTCTTCTTGAACCAAGTGAGCCACTTGCTGCCCGAGAGTATTAAAGACTGTCAGCACTACCTCCGAGCGAATTGGCAGGCCGTAACGGATTGTTGTACTCGGATTGAATGGATTGGGGTAGTTCTGTGACAGGGAGTAGGTTTCTGGCACGTTTCCTTTTTCAGATGCAACCTCTGTCACTATGAGTTTGCGCGCAAAAGTGAAACTGTGACCCCAGTAGGAATAGTCGTTGCCAGCACTGTCGGCCAGAGAAACAACATAATCCCAAGGTGTCCAGGAAGAATTGAGCGAACCGTAATACCCGATAGAAGTCATATTCATCTGTGAATCATAGGTGTACGCGTAGCGATAAGAATTCCCCCATTGGCCGTTCGACCACCATTCGTCCGACTCCGAGAGTCTGTTCCCGTCTACGTTATAGGTGTACGTGTAGCGATGATCATTTGCCCATTGGACTCGTCGACGACATTCGGTCAGCAACGAAAGTCATGTTTCCGTCTGCATCATAGGTGTACGTGTAGAGCCAAGATTCACCCATTGACCGTTCCACCACTGTTTGTACAACTTCGAGAGCATATTGTTGCTTGCATCATAGGTGTACGTGTAGCGCCAAGAATTCACCCATTGGCCGTTCGACCAGTTTCGCGTAAACCGAGTCACATATTGCTGTTTGCATCATAGGTGTACGTGTCGCGCAAATCATCACCCATTGACTGTTCGACCACTCCTCGTTCACGTTGCGACAGCATTTTGTCGGTTGCATCATAGGTGTACGTGTAGCTGCCACGTAAATTCCCACTGCCACCAGACCGCTCTTCGTACAAATCCGAAAGCATATTGTTGCTTGCATCATAGGTGTACGTCGCAGCGGGAATATCTCCCATTGACCGTTCTCGACCAATCTTCGCCCAAATCCGAGAGCATATTGTTGCTTGCATCATAAGTGTTGGTTTCGCGCAGCGTATCCACCCAAAGGTCACCAACCAACTTCTGCGTCAAATCGGAAGTCCTTTTCGCGTTGGCATTGAACGAATACAGATGCCTCGTCGTGTCGTACGTACTCCGAACAATTGCCGTGTCAATGACATAGATTTGGGATTGCGGGAACATTGCTTACGAATAGGAGTAGTGTGCTTTCAACCCATCGCGAGTGACATTTGTCGGTGTGGAAGGGATGGAGTGTGCATCTGAGAATCCGTTTGTCACCCACGGTGGCAAGATTGGGAAGGCGTGGTCGGCTGGAGTGATGCTTCGCTCAACTTGAGCGGGCATCAGTGGACAAAACAGAACGATGGCGAGTGCGAAGCAGATGGCTTGGGTTCTCATCTTGTTCTCCTTTCAACGCAAACGCTGCAGGTATGATTACTGACTTGAGGTTGGACTCGGTGGGTCGTCGGGTAGGGCGATACAGCAGAAACACTCGGCGGGGCACCGACGTCTCCTTCGAGCCCACTCAGCGAATATGCCTTAGTTAACTATTTCTGTTGTACTTTTCGGTTTGTCAGTCCAAGGGTCGTCGGGATGGGCTTTATGTCAGACGTGTCCAGAACGGCGTCTCTATGGCTGAGAAACTATTGAGCGCACTTGTGTGTGAGTCAAAACTAGTCTTGCTGAATTGGGAAAATCAATGAGTAGAACTACTCAAATGCGTATGAGTAGAACTACTCATATTTGGCCGATTGGACACAACCCTGGCTACAAATGCCGTAAAATCCTAGGGATATTTGAGGGGTCTGAAGAACGGTTTTGCTCGCGAGCGGGAGCGCAAGACACCGGTTGCGGAAAAGCAGTTTGTTACTCTGTACCGGCGTTCGGTTCGTCTTACGGCGCTTGCGATAGGGTGCCGTTGTTTATTCGCCAGAAAGCGTTTCGATCCGTTGCATTCACAATCGCGTCGAGGTTGAAGTCACCGTTATAGTATCCGTTGATATATCACCGTTCTGAACACGCCAGAAGGCATTCCGGTCCGTCGCATTGATGGCTCCATCCCCGTTGCCGTTTCCGCAAACATACCATAGATGTCCTGTAGTAAGTTCTTTCATCGCAGCCGCGCCATAGGCTTTGTCCTGCCCCGTTGTGAAATCGTACAGTGTGCTCGTCACGCTCAGAGCCAGAGCGCTTGCACTCATCACCGCCAGATGGTTCCGGTGACGCAGAACAATGCGGTAGCTGCCGGCACTGACCGTCGGGAAAGCAACAGGAGATGTGCCGTCGAGGTCCACGACCATGCCATCACTCCGGATGAACGCTGCACGCGTGGCAACCGTACTTGCAGAGTCTGTCCCTGTACGCAACCCTACGAGAACCCAATCCACCACACCGGCCGGTATGCTCGTCACCGATTCCGTTCCCAGGTACTTCCACGGAGACTCCTCCATACGGATGCGCCAACGGCAGTAGTCCTGCCTTGTTCAATGCAGTCGACATGGTATCCGAGAGCGAACGGCCCCTGCAACAATGCCTTCGACATTCGCAACCGGCAGCGGCACAAGTTCAGGCGTTCCCTGGCTTACGGTAATCGGTTTGAACACGGCCTGGATGGTATCGGTCGACGCAGAAAAAGCCGTCCCATCCATGATCCCGAAACTCAGCGTCTGCGGCACTGCGGTCAGGAACCAGTCTGTTGTGGTCCGTTCCCGCCCGAAGCCAAACACCGTCATGCCGTCCCCTCCGCCGTTCCAGTAGCTTTCCGGCAGATCGTCCTGCTCAGGATGGATCATATACAACGACCGGTTGATGTCCGGATCGCTGAAGTAGGCCCACTCGTCGCCCGGAATGTCGGCGGACCATTCCGTGTCCAGGAATGATCTTCTCCCCGGTGGATTTGTACATGAATTGCGATGAGCCGTTCAGCGCCCCGGCCGGCGTTCCTTCGTACAGGAACCAGTAGTTGGAATCCGACTTCGCAACGTAGATCGTGACAAAATGGGGATACACGGAGGTATACCATTCTCTGCTTGCCATCGTTTGTCTGAGAGAGAATGGTGACTTTCAGCGGCCCTTGCGATGCAATCGTACTGGTGCTGTTTGTGTAGCCCGGATGGGCACACTTCCCCATATTGGGAATCCCCCGATATTCCCCAAGAAACTCGCTCGGCGGCGGATGATACGAGATCCAGTCATGACCGTTGACATCGATCATACTGGCAAAGCCTCCGCCAAGCTTGTGATAGTAGTAGGTGGCACGGGTAGTAATGATCCGGAACGACTCCTGCCCTTCCCAATCGGAGACTGTGGAGACGGATACCTCTCCCGTGAATGAGGGTGCCGTGAATCCCGCCCGATTGTCAAAATAGACGTCATAATGCCGCGTCGTGCTCGATCCGGTGGTGCCCTTCATCGCCAGGACGAGAATCCCTGACGCTTTGGATGTCGCATTGTAGTCCGGGTCCTTGTCGAACTGGAACACGACGGCAGTGTCAATCACATTTCCGCTCCCATCCACTTCGATCACCCGGAGCGAGTTCTCGTTGAGGGTTCCGCTGGTCCCGACCGCGCTGAAGAGCGACGTGAAGTTTATCGCCCGTTCAACCGGCTTTTGATACCGCGCATATCCACCCGGATCGATATCAAGACGGACGCGATACCCCCATCCGCTGTTCCACCAGGGTGTGGCGGCGGGAACGGGAGTGAATGCGCAAACGACCAATGCAAGAAGGAAAAAAGGAGAGATCCCCTTTCGCAGCCAGCAGCGCCTGGCGG
>CAVPCZ010000015.1:0-118004 GCA_963702445.1 Ignavibacteriota bacterium | reverse complement strand
ATGCGGGTGTTCAGTGCGGCGCGCTTTGCCTCGGGAACCAGCGGATTCCAATCGGTCAGGGGCTGGATTTCGGCCACGGCATTCCGGGTGCGGAAACGCATGGTGACGATCTGCTGCGGACGTACGGGGAAACGGTAGACGGAGGCGGGCTTGAGCGGGACACGATTGGCGCCGGCGAGATCGGTCAGCGCCGCTTGCTCGTGGGGCATCGAGAGTTTCACTTCGGCGTAGCCGGCGATTCCCAGGCATTCGGCCATGCGCAATTCAATATCGGAACCTTCGCGGCGGATCGCTTCGACGATCACGTTCTCCGATGTCTTGACGAACGATCGGGGAGCGGTTTTCCCGCAGTTGGGGACCGCGACCGGCGGGCAGCTGAATTCCCAGGCCAGTTGCGGAATGCGCGCCTTCTCCCAGGCAGAGTCGTGGGCGACCAGGGCGTACTCGAGCCGGTGCTTCCCCTTGCCGCTCAGCCACGGGTTGTCGTATCCGTAGTACTTGTCTGTGGCGTTGAGCAGAAAGATGATCGGGGTCTTGCCGGTCACCTCGCGCCCGGAGAGGCCGCGGTCGAGCAACGCCACTCCACCTCCGCCGGCAAACGCGTAGTGCGACCAGCGCACCGCGGGGACGATCCCCTTGGTCCAGCCGTGCAGGCCGGGGTTCGGCCTCGACCAGGCACCGTGCGAGAAGCCGTAAGGAATGCCGCGGCGGATCTCGACGATCTCCTCGCTCAGCGGAAACTCCGCCGCCACCACGGTGCTGTCGGGGATGTCGTTCAGCTCGGTCTCGAAATCGATGCGCGGATAATCGTCGTAGAAGCGCATGGTCCGGACCATGCGGCCGTCGCCGTAGAACCCGGACTCGACCTCGACAGTCGTGGCCAGGGGCCCCGATTGAACGGAGATCTTCGGGGGAAACTGGCTCGAATTCGCCAGTGTCAGGCGCTCCGGCCGGTCGAGGATGTGGTCGCCCGGATCGCCCGTCTGCGTCTTCGGCTTTTCAGCCACGATGACGTTCGCCGGCCCGCCCAGCATTTCCCGGCCCGAGGGTTTCAGCTTCAGGCTTGTCAGCGCGCCCGTGCCCCGATCGATCCGGGCCCGGTAAAAACGGGTATCAATCGATTCGGGCAAAGGAACCGATATCGGGAGTTCGGGAGGCTTCGACGAGGGCTCGAGGGAAACCGTCCCAACCGAAGGGAGCGTCGGCCGGCACAGGACGTACGGCGTCCCCGGCACAGCCTGGCACCGGACGCCTTTCAGGCCGCTTCCTTCCGGGAGGTTCACCAGTACCGGATCGCGTCGCTCCCAGTTGAGCTGGTTGAACAACGCCAGAGACGATCCCTCGGGAAATAGGGTGCCGATCGCCTCCTCGGACGTTCTGCGGGCGATGGCGCCCACGGCTTCGTAGCGGTCGCGAACGTCCCACGAATGCGGGTGCTCGAAGACCATGCCGCCAGCCGATCCCCAGAGGGAATTGCGGTCCATGTTCAGCAGCAGCATGAGCCAGGCGTGATACAGCGGCTGAACCGGGTATGTAGAACGGGATTCGAGGCTGGCGACCGTCGACAGCATCTCGGCCGCCTGCAGGTCCTGCTCCGCGCGGCGAAACGCGGTTTTGACGCGCGGGTTTTCGATCCAGAAGGCGTTGAAGCTGAATTTCGTTCCCCCCTTCATTGTGGGCAACTTCATGGCGCCCGATCGGGCTGCGGGCAGGATCGCGTCCACGTATTTGCTGGGGGTGACGAAGGCCAGGTCGATTAGGGGGGCGACGCTCTTGAATTGACGGAGGAACTCGGTCGGATATCCCTTGTAGGCGGGGGCGACGCTGTAGTCTCCGTTGCCTGCCAGGATCAGCACCGGAGCCCCCTCGGGGGCACGCTGCCTCATTCCGTCCCACTTGAAGGGCCGTTTCTCGATCTCCTCGGGAGTCATCGTCTTCAGCCCCATCCGGTAATCGAGGTCATCCTTCAATTCCCGAAGCGCCGTCTCGTCGAGGGGCTGCAGGGTCTTGAAGAGAGGGTTCCACTCGCTGTAGTGCCCCGGGGCGATGGCCAGCACACGCGTGCCGTCGGGAGATTCGGCCCAGTGGATTGTCGATCCTGTCGGATTGTGCCGGGTATAGAACAGGGCGTCCAGGCCGAGCCCGGCGGTGATCTGCGCCATCTGCTCGTGGGTCCCCGTCACGTCGATCATCCAGGCATAACGCGGACGGACTCCGAGCACCCGGCTCTGCCAGCGCAGACCCTCTACGCCGTTCTTGACCAGCGCCTCGCCCCCCGGCAGGTTGATCGTCGATTCGAGGAAGAAGGCGTTGCACGGCTCCGCCCGCCCCTCCCGGAAGCGGCGGATCAGCTCTTCCTTTCGCTCCGGGTGGAAATTGAACATGGCGATCATGTTCGGCACCTCGGAGAGGGCGAAGGCGTAGTTCGGGTCGTCGCGCACCCGGTCCAGGTGATCGATGTAGTTGTTCGCGCAGTAGTTGCGCTCGGTGGACCAGTCGGTCAGCCAGCCGCAGCATGCCGGGTGAAAATTGGGCACAAGATAGACCACCCGCCGGGAATCCCCGTCCGGAGCAGGCTTGCCCGGTTTTCCCTCCCCTGCAAGAATCGAAGATGGAGCGGCACACAGCCATACGGCAACGGCGGCGATGTCCCAAGAATGGAAAAACCGATTGCCGCTCGCAATGTCAAAATGTTGAAATGTCCTCTTCATGTCAGACCTCCGCCGTTCCATGCTCATCTCCGTACTTCACCATCACCACTCATCGAAAGTACAATCACCCGGACTCGCGTCCCAGCGCATGATCGATAGGGGAGGCAATGGGCGCGGTGAACCGATCAACGTGCGCGTGCCGGCCCGGCCCTGCGTCTGCGCACGGCCAGAAAAAGCCAGAGCACCATACTCGCGATCATGCTGAAGAACAGCAGGCGCCGGAGGAGATATGTCTGTGCTCCCTCTGTCGGGTAGAACGAGTATGCGAGCTGAGGCTGGAAGAGATACCGCTCCAGATTTCCCACCAGGAACGTCCGGTCCCTCACAAACCCCGTGTAGGATTCCCGCACGTCCTCCACGTTCGGCGGGCGGCGGTACTTGAAGATGGAGTGAGGGGTAAACTCGCCTCGCACCACCGCGTTGACCCGGGGAAAGGGTACGGACACAACGGTATCGGCCGCAGTCAGGCCGAGCGGAGCCTGCCATTCCCAGTCGACGTACATGCGGGCAGTCGTGCTGTCGAAGGCGTTCTGCTGGTTCAGAAGGAATAGCTCGGCGGTGTTGAGGACCTGTCCGCCCTTATTCGTGATATAGATGTGCGCGTGGGAGAGATCGACAAAGGCCCACCTGCTCTGCTCTTTGATGTAGGATTCCGCAAATGCGTGACCGGTATAGGTGATGGTGTTGTCCTGCGTGCGCGCACCGAAGACGAACCGGGTCGGGATGCCGGCGCGGTTAGCCCAGTAGACATAGACCTGGGCGTGTTGCGTGCACCACCCTTTCCCGGTGCCGGTGACCATCTCGTTGTACAGCACCCATGGGTTCATCCAGCGTTCGTCATTCTTCGGAACCCCGCGGGCGTCCTTCAGCCGGATGCGCAAATAGCGCGTCAACTTCTCCATCCGGGCAAACGTCGACTCCCCGTCCCGGATCCCGACTTCCTCACGCAGCAGACGCTCTGTCTCAGTGAGTCCCTCCCTGCCGACGTACGAATAGTCATCGACCCAATCGCGAATCCGCAGCTGGTCGAATTCTCCGCAGGGGACATTCGAGCGTACAACGTACACATCAGGGCGGTTCATCCCCCGCGAACCATAGAATTCCGTGGAATAGAACTGTACGGTGATCTCCACCGGAGGGCAGGCGCCGGCCGGCACCGGTTCCAGCCGGTATGTGTGCAGCTCGCTGAAGGTCGTATCGATGCGGAAGGATGGCGTCATGCCGCCCGCCGTCTGCGGGTCCTCGCCATCGGTGAAGATTCGCCATTCCGCGATTTCCGCAGTACATTCCAGATTCAACTGAAGCCGGTTCCTGTCCAGGACCTTCCACTCCCGAACGGTCGGGACATCAAGCGGATAATACAGTGTCGCGTAGGATGTGGGATAGAACGATGACTCCCACTCGCGGTCGAAGAAGACATACAGATTGGCGGCCAGCAGGAGGAGCAACAGCAGGGCGGAAAAGCGGACGCTCCATGTGTGTCGGGTCATGTCGGGGGCCGGATGTTGTTCTCAATTCCTTCCACGGTCTTCCGGACGTCTTGGTGCTCCTTCCGGCTCTTCGAAAGTCATGAACCGGTCCTCCCGCTCTGTGCGTGTGCAGGGGGTGTGGACGTCCGGGCATGGTATGATCCTTCTTTTCTACGACAGAGTCAATGCTTGAACCCGTGTGGCATTCATCAGCTGGCCCTCCTTTTGATCCTGCCGTGTAGCAGAAGTGACAGTTTGACATTGCGATAATCCCGGAGTATTTTAGTCCACTCATGGGAGCCCGGAGTCCCGTTGATATGCATCAGGCTAGCATCGGGCACAGGGATGAGGTGGTGCCGTTGCCGGCGGCCCAGGGCATCGACACGGACGCGCCGGCGGCCCAGGGCGCAGCTGCATGAGGAAAGCGTGGAATCGTTCGTCAACTCGCCCGACGAATTGACGGGCTTGATCGCCAGGAAGGCGCAGGTGTACAAGTAAGCCAGGAGGATAGCATCATGGCAGTGAAGAAGACCTTGAAGAAAACCATGAAGAGATCCGTGAGGAAACCCGGTCGGAAATCTCCAAGGAAAGCCCCGGCAAAATCGGTGAAGCCGGTGGGGCGCGGCCGCGCGTGGGTGGCGCTCGCGGCGCATTATCGGAAAATCAAGGAGGTCCAACTCAAGACGTTGTTCGCACGGGATCCCGCACGGGGCGAGCGGTTTTCACTTGAAGCGGCCGGGTTGTATCTCGACTATTCCAAACATCGCCTCACCGGCGAGACCCTGCGCCTGTTGTTGGCCCTGGCGAAGGAAAGCGGCTTGCGCGGGAAGATCGATGCGATGTTCCGCGGGGACAAGATCAACCTCACCGAGAACCGCTCGGTGCTGCATGTGGCGCTGCGCGCACCGCTCGGTGAAAAGATCATGATGGACGGCAAGGACGTTGTTCCCGAAGTTCATGAGGTGCTCGAGAAGATGGCCGCCTTCTGTAATCGCGTGCGCAGCGGCGAATGGAAAGGTTTTACGGGTAAACGCATCCGCAACGTGGTCAACATCGGCATCGGCGGCTCGGACCTCGGCCCGGTCATGGCGTACGAGGCGCTGCGCCACTACTCTGCGCGCGACATAACCTTCCGCTTCATCTCCAACGTGGACGGGACGGACTTTGCAGAGGCCACACGGGACCTCGACGCGGCGGAAACCCTGTTCATCGTTTCGTCCAAGACCTTCACCACGCTCGAGACGATGACCAACGCGCAGACCGCCCGCACCTGGGTGCTGGCAACGCTCAAGGACGACACCGCGATTGCGAAGCACTTCGTTGCCGTCTCGACCAATGCGGCCGGGGTATCCGGGTTCGGCATTGACACGGCCAACATGTTCGGCTTCTGGGACTGGGTCGGCGGTCGTTACTCGATGGACTCGGCCATCGGTCTTTCGACGATGCTGGCCGTCGGGCCGGAGAACTTCCGGTCGCTCCTGGCCGGCTTCCATGAGATGGACGAGCACTTCCGCACCGCGCCCTTCGGGAAGAATATGCCGGTGCTGATGGGCCTGCTCGGAGTGTGGTACAACAACTTCTTTGGCGCGCAGACGGTGGCGGTGCTCCCCTATGACCAATATCTGAAACGTTTCCCGGCGTATTTGCAGCAGCTCACAATGGAGAGTAACGGCAAACGCGTTGCGCTCGATGGTGCGATGATCAACGACTATCAAACCGGGCCGGTCTACTGGGGGGAGCCGGGCACCAACGGGCAACACTCGTTCTACCAGTTGATCCATCAGGGAACGAAGCTGATTCCATGCGACTTCATCGGCTTCGCCAACACGCTTAATCCGCTTGGGGGCCATCACGATATTCTGATGTCGAATATCTTTGCCCAGGCCGAAGCGCTGGCCTTTGGCAAGACGGCCGGGGAGGTAAAAGCCGAAGGCACGCCGGATTGGCTGGTGGCGCACCGCACGTTTGAGGGTAACCGGCCGAGCACCATCATTCTGGCCGATCAACTCACGCCGGAGGTGTTGGGAAAGCTGGTCGCGCTGTATGAGCACATCGTCTTCACACAGGGTGCCGTCTGGAACATCGACCCGTTTGATCAATGGGGTGTTGAGCTGGGGAAAGTCCTGGCGAAGCGCATTGTCCCCGAGTTGGAGGGTGCCGCGCCGCCTGACCTCACGCACGACAGCTCGACCAACACGCTGATTCGAAGGTACCGCAAGATGCGAGGAAGGGGAGAAGCCTCATGAACGACAAACGGTCACGCCGGAATGTTCTCACAACGCTGGGCATCGGGATTGCCGGCATGGTCACAACCCGCCGACTGTTTGCCGGAGAACTGCACCCTCATGCTTCCGGCAGTGCAGTGCTCCTCGTGGGTACATACACAAAGGGCAAAAGCGAGGGCATATATCGCTGCCGTTTTGATGTTCGATCCGGGAAGGTGATTGTCGAATCCGTTACGAAAGGTGTCATCAACCCATCGTTCCTTGCCGTCGACGGGAACCGGGGCCGGCTCTTTTGTGTGAACGAAACCGCTGAGTTTGAAGGGAAGCCCGGCGGTTCCGTGAGCGCGTTTGCACTGGATCCGGAGACCGGCGACCTCCGGCTGCTGAACAGCTGTTCCACCCGGGGTGCCGATCCGTGCTATCTCACGATTGACCCGGCCGGCCGATTTGTGCTGGCGGCCAACTATACGGGGGGCAGTCTGGCCGTTCTTCCGGTCCGCGAGGACGGGAGCCTCGGGGAAGCGACCCACGTCGTACAGCACACGGGATCGAGCGTGACGCCCCGGCAGAAGGGGCCGCATGCGCACTCGGTTGTCCTGGACTCGTCCGGGCGGTTTGCGTACGCGGCAGATCTTGGACTGGACAAGGTAATGATCTATCGCTTCGATGACCGTCAGGGGAAGCTTCTGCCGTGTACGCCCGGTTCGGTTGGCCTGAAACCCGGTGCGGGCCCGCGCCATCTGGCGTTTTCTCCTGATGGATCCGGTTTCTATGTTGTGAATGAACTCGACTCAACGCTGAGTGTGTTTTCGGTGGACCGGTCAACGGGAGGCTTGCAGCACCGGCAAACCCTGCCGACGCTCCCATCCGGTTTTGCAGGCGAGAATTTCCCTGCGGACATACACGTTGCCCGGTCAGGACGATTTGTCTATGCATCCAATCGTGGTCACGACAGCATCGCGGTATTTGCTGTTGAGACAAAGAAGGGTGAGCTTTCGCCGGTGCAGCACGTGTCGACGGGCGGGAAGTGGCCCCGCAATTTCACGATCGATCCCACCGGGCAGTACCTGCTGGTTGCCAACCAGAGGTCGGATACGATCACCGTGTTTGCCATAGACCCGGAGTCGGGGACTCTTGCTCCGAACGGGCGGCCGGCTGAGGTCCCCACGCCGGTCTGCCTGAAGTTCCTCTAGTTCAGGGTCTCCCCGGACCGGCGCGATCTTTCAGGATAGTCCATCCCGCTATCCCCGGGAACAGGGAAGCGAAGAGCTCCCCACTTTCGCGAAGAGAAAATCAGTGCCCAGTGTTACCCCCGCGTTTGCAGGGTTGCCTTCCGGTTCTCCGTGGATTCGGGTGGTCCTGCCTCATTCCCCGTGAAACCCTGATCAGCTCGATACGACTGGCAGCAACCTCCCTGCGGTTGAGGCGTGCCGTTGAGGGAATTGTCATTGCCAGTATGACTCCAGCAACGGTTGCGTGTATCCCGGATTTGAGGATGGCCAGCCAGCCAGAGGAACATACCCAGGAGGATATTGACGAGTGGGTTCCGAACGCCCAGCCGGTTGACTGCAACGAGCAGGGCAATAATCACCCCCGCCAGAAGCATGGAACCTTTACCATTCCCCGGTTTGTTAAAAGGACAGCACCGGTCCGGCTCATCGTCCGCGGTCTGGAAAGCGGAGCCAAAGCCTGGCTTGCGAAGATCCATTATCAAGGAAAATCTGCATGAATGAGTACATGGTCACGGTTACGTTTCCGGCAGATCTTGACGAAGAATTCATCTCGCTTATTCCCGGCCAGCGCGCAATGGTGAACGCGTTGATGGGAAAAGGGGTTATCACCAGCTATAGTCTCTCCGTAGACCGCCGGACACTCTGGGTGACGATGATGGGTCAATCCGACAGGAACATTCTCGAGACACTTGAGCAGATGCCGTTGTTCAGATTTATGGACTTCGAGATGCAGGATTTGATGTTTCACCATGCCCCCGTTTTCTCACAGCCGGCGTTTTCTCTCAACTGACGGGCGCCGGCCACACCTTCCATGAAAACTCCCTCGACAAGCAGACTGCACGTCATCTTCGGCACAGGTCCGGTCGGATGCTGGACCGCCCGTGCGCTTCGTGACCTCAACATCCCCGTGAGAGCAATCAATCGAAGCGGCCGGCGTCCTGACCTTATGCCGGCCGGGGTGGAAATAGTTGCCGCAGACGCATCTGACGCTGCGCAGGCGAAAGCCGCCGCACAGGGGGCCGAAGTCGTCTATCAGGCACTCAATCCTCCATATCATCAGTGGCAGAAGTTCTTCCCCGGACTGCAAGCCGCAGCACTTTCGGCGGCGGCAAGCGCCGGTGCGCGATATGTGTCTATCGAGAACCTGTACATGTACGACTCTTCAAAACCCATGACGGAAGATTCGCCCATTGCTCCCCGGTCAAAAAAAGGTGAGCTGCGTGCGCGAATGGCGGAGGAGGTTTTGGCCGCACACAAACGAGGCGAGCTTCGAGTTGCCGCGCTCCGGTCGAGCGACTACTTCGGCCCCGGGGTTTTGCTTTCAGCCCTGGGAGAGAGGGTTTGTGGCAATCTCGCGAAGGGGAAGAAGGCACAGCTCCTGGGTTCGGCTAACGTACAGCACTCCTTCGCCTACATTGAGGATGTCGGGCGGGCGGCGGCAACGCTTGGAACCCGGGAGGAGGCGCTTGGCAAGGTGTGGATTGCGCCACATGCTCCGGCGTGCACGCAGGGGGAGATGGTCGAAAAAGCATCTCGAGTACTCGGTGTCAAACCGCAATACAGCGTCGTGTCACCGTTCATGCTGCGGCTGGTGGGACTTTTCAGTCCCGGCGCAGGTGAGTCTGTTGAGATGATGTACGAATTCACGGAGCCGTTCGAGGTCGATTCGAGCCGGATGCAACGCGTCTTCTCTCTGGAACCGACGCCGATAGACGTTGCCATCCGTCGAACGGCGGAGTGGTACCGGGAGCACACCGCAGGGTCGTAAGTCGACGGCTGAAGGGTGGTCGGGCGATTTGTGTGAGATGCTCCAATTTCGCCCCGGAACACTGCGTGATCTACAGAACATATACAAAGCTGTTTGCCATGTGAGGGCCGTCAGAGCATCACTAGCAGGCCAGCCGGTACCCCACGCCGGATTCAGTGAGCAGCATGCGCGGCGTGGTGGGGTCTCGCTCGATCTTCTTCCGCAACTGGCCAACGAATACCCTGAGGTACTGTGTTTCCTCGGCATATGTCGGGCCCCACACTTCCCGCAGAAGCAGACTGTGCGTCAAAACCTTCCCGGCGTTCTTCACGAAAAGCGCAAGAAGTGCGTACTCGGTAGGAGTCAGTTTCACCGGCTGACCGCGGACAGCCACTGTCCTGGCCGACAGGTCAACGGTGAGATCTTCCGAAGTAAACAGCTGGTCGTCCTGTCCGGAGAGCCGGTGACGGAGAAGGGCGCGAATACGGGCCAGGAGTTCGCCGGTGCGAAACGGCTTTGTCAGGTAGTCGTCCGCCCCGCCATCCAGCGCACCCACGATCGTCTCCTCTGCTTCACGCACGGACAGAATCAGGATAGGAACCGAGGACCAGGACCGCAGTTCTCTGAGCACTTCCAGGCCATCCATATCCGGAAGGCCAAGGTCCAGAACGACGACATCCGGCCTGTCCGTACCTGCGTGTACCAGACCCTCCCTGCCGGTATCGACCGTGACATACCCTGTATCCTTCCTCTTCGAGGATACGCCGGAGCAGTCGGCGCATCTGCACTTCGTCATCAATGACGAGGATGTTTGCCGGATGGGTCTGTGCGCTCATGCGGTTACCACGGAGGGTGGGGGAGAACCCAGGGGGAGACGGAGCGTGAACTGCGCCCCTCCTTCAGGCCGGTTGGTGCACGAGATGGCACCCCCGTGGGCGAGAACGATTCCCCGGGCGATGGAGAGTCCAAGACCGGTGCCGCCACTCTTGGTACCCCGGATGCGATAGAATTTCCCGAACACCTTGTCGATATCCGCAGGCGGTATGCCCTGGCCGTTGTCCGACACGCTGATGACGCACTCGTCCTGTTCGACGTACGCGGCGATCTGAATTTCCGTCGCGCCACCGGCGTGAACCGCGGCATTGTGGAGGATGTTGACCAGGACCTGTTCGAGCAATCCCTGATCTGCCTGGATGAGGGGCATGGATTCAGACACGTCGATCTTGACCCTGAGGTGTCGGAGGAGGTCCTCCACTTTGCGCACGGCCGTGCCGACAAGGTCGGCGATGTCGCACCAGTCCCGCTTGATCTTCAGAAGACCTGACTCCACTCTCGTCATGTCCAGGAGGTTCTGTACCAGATGGTTCAAGCGATTGGCGGCATCGTACATATCTCTCACGATTTCCGCCGGGATGCCGCCGGAGAACAGAGGCTCCCTCTGCAGTTGATCGGCCGCCCCCAGGATTGTTGCCACCGGGGTTCGGAATTCGTGTGAGAGCGTGTCGAAAAGGGTCTTATAGAGTCTCTCCGACTCTGCGACGACGAGTGTCTTCCGTGTAAGGTCGTGGAGCTGTTCCCGTTCGATCGCCGATGAGATCTGACGGAGAAAGATTTCGAGCAAGCGATTCCTGGTCTATGGTCAACCGCCCGCCCGCTGGCATGTGCAAGCCGACAACCCCGAGGGGATAGCGTGGACCGGAGAGCGGGAAGAACGTGGCGCGAGCCGCCGGCAGCGTGTCCGTGAATTGTCCCGCCTTCTTCTCGTTCCAGTAGACCCACGCAGCCACACCGAAGTCCCGCTGGTCTGTCGCGAACGTGCTGGCGGGATGTGCCTCCGTGAAGATGTCGCCATCGGTCTGGCTCAGCAACACGACGGCCTCCGCACCGAAGTACCTCTTGAGGTTGTCCACCGCCGCCCGCACGACGTCGTCCTGTGAACGGGCGAGGGAGAGGTCCCTGGTGAGCCCGTACAATGCCGATGCGTGCTCTTCCCGGACCCGGACCGCCTGCTCTCGTGCACGGATCCGTGCCGTCAGCACTCCGGTGACTGCCGCAACGCCGAAGTAGAGGACAAGCATCAACACATCCTGCAGAAGACCGATGGCAAAAGTGAACTGCGGCGGGATGAAGAAGAAGTCCCAGACGATCGCGCTGAGGGCCGCCGCCAGCAGAACCGGACCCGCGCCGAGCTTGAGCGGCAGCAAGACCACCGTTAGCAGGAGGATCAGGGAGATGGGCTGGTATCCGAGCGTCGAGCCGCAACGGGTACAGGAGAAGGGAGACCGCCAGGACGGCGCAGGCTGCCATCAGATACTGCTGGATCCCGGATTGAATGTCCGGAAGACGCAGACGGCGGCGGGATGGAGGCGTCGACTTGTCACCTCCGACAACGTAGATATCGAGTTCGCCGCTCCGTTCGATCAACCTGTCGAGGAGGCTTGGAGAAAACGGCAGGTGGCGGCTCGTTTTGCCGATGAGAATCTGTGTCGCATTCTGCTCCCGTGCGACGCGCAGGATCCCCTCGACGATGTCCTCGTCCGCGGTCGTCACGATCTCGGCACCGAGCTCTCGCGCAAGCTTGATGTTGCCCGCCAGGCGGTCCCTGGCGGCGCCGGACAGGCGCCGGGAGCGTTCCACGTACACGCCGACCCACGTGGCGTTCATCGAATAGGCTGTGCGACGTGCCCAGCGGATGAGTGTGACGGTGTTCGGGCTGGGACTGATGCCAACCACGAGTCGCTGGCCGGATTTCCACGGTCCGGCGATCCGCTTGGTCTTCATCAGGTCCCGGAGCTGATGATCGACCCGTTCGGCGACGAGCCGCAACGCCATCTCCCGCAAAGCGGTCAGGTTGCCTGCACGGAAGAAATTCCTGACGGCTTCCTGTGACCGCTCGGCAGTGTATACCTTCCCGTCGGCGAGCCGCTTCAACAACTCATCAGGCGGGAGGTCCACGATTTCGACTGAATCCGCATTCTCGAAGACAGAATCCGGCACGGTCTCGCGAACAGTGGATCCGGTAATCTGGGCGACGGTATCGGCCCTGCTTTCGAGATGCTGGACGTTCAACGTCGTGTAGACATCGATGCCGTTGTCCAGCAATTCGATGACATCCTGATACCGCTTGGTGTGACGGCTCCCCGGAGCGTTGGTGTGTGCGAGCTCGTCGACAAGCACGAGGGATGGTTTGCGTGCGAGAACGGCATCGATGTCCATTTCCTGCAGGATGGTCCCACGGTACTCGACGGTTTTGCGGGGAAGGACCTCGAGCCCGGCGAGAAGTTCCTCCGTTTCGCTCCGGCCATGTGTTTCCACGTAGCCGACCAGAACAGCAACTCCCTTCGACCTGGCCTCGTGCGCGGCCTTGAGCATGTCGTAGGTTTTTCCCACGCCCGCGCACATTCCGAAGAATATCTTCAGCCTCCCCTTTGTCTCCCGTTCCTCGTCCCGTTTCAGGGATTGGAGAAGGTCGTCGGGGTCCGGCCGCCGTTCGTCGACGGGTGCCATCAGGTCCTTTGCGTGCTCCACGCGGGGTTGGTGACTGGGTATTCTGCGCCGGAAAGACGCATCGTTGAAACATACGAATCAGCGATGCAAAAATCTACCGTTCGCGCGGGGGAGATTCCGGACCGCCGGTGTCTTCCCTTTTCCCCGCGGCTCAATCGCCGCCACTGGAGCATACATGTGGCAACATAGACGAGCAGCACAAGGCAGATGACAATCAGTGTGGTGTTCATGGTTTCCATGTGTACTGTTCTCCTGAATCTGAATCGTGATTCCCCGGTCGCTGGAACTGTTTGAGGATAGTGTCGGTCGCATTGCCGGAGTCATACCCAACCGAACGAGGTGAGCAAAAGGTCAACTGCTTTGATACCGATGAATGGGGCAATCAATCCGCCCACGCCATAGATCAACAGATGCCGCCGGAGCAGGTGGACGGCGCTCAGCGGGCTGTAGCGCACCCCGCGAAGGGCCAGTGGTACAAGAGCGACGATGATCAATGCATTGAAGATCACCGCAGAGAGGATGGCGCTCTCCGGGGAGGCGAGCCGCATGATATTCAATGCTCCGAGCGCCGGATACGTCGTGGCAAATGCTGCGGGGATGATGGCGAAGTACTTTGCCACATCGTTGGCGATGCTGAACGTCGTGAGCGTGCCGCGCGTCATCAGCAGCTGCTTCCCGATCTCGACGATTTCCATCAGTTTAGTGGGATTGCTGTCGAGGTCGATCATGTTGGCCGCTTCGCGTGCGGACTGGGTACCGGTATTCATTGCCACAGCAACGTCCGCCTGTGCGAGTGCCGGTGCATCGTTGGTGCCGTCGCCGGTCATTGCCACCAGCCGGCCACCTTTCTGATATTCCCGTATCAGCCGCAGTTTGTCCTCCGGCGTGGCTTCCGCCAGGAAGTCGTCCACGCCCGCCTCGGCGGCAATCGCCGCGGCGGTGACCGGGTTGTCGCCGGTAATCATCACGGTCTTGATCCCCATCGTTCGCAGATGTGCAAACCGTTCCTTGATTCCACCCTTGACGATGTCTTTCAGATGGATCACGCCGAGCACTTCTGTGTTTTCGGCCACGATGAGCGGTGTTCCGCCCAGCAGGCTGATCTCCTGAACGCTCCGCGCAACGGCCCGCGGAACAGTGCCGCCCTGCCGCTCGACAAATGCGGTGATCGCGTCGACCGCGCCTTTGCGGATGATCCTCTGCCGGAGCTTCCCGTCGCCGGGGATATCGGCGCCGCTCATTCGGGTTTGAGCGCTGAACGGGACAAAACGGGCGGCGATGTCATGAAGCTCCCTTCCGCGAAGGCCGTAGTTCTCCTTTGCCAGTACGACAATCGATCTGCCTTCCGGAGTCTCATCGGCAAGTGATGCAAGCTGCGCGGAGTCTGCAAGTCGCTCTGCGGGAACACCCGGGGCGGGGACGAATTCGGTGGCCATCCTGTTGCCGAGTGTCACCGTTCCGGTCTTGTCAAGCAGCAGGACATCCACGTCCCCGGCGGCCTCGATGGCGCGGCCGGATGTGGCAATGACTCTGTGCCGGATCATCCGGTCCATTCCCGCGATCCCGATGGCGGAGAGGAGTCCGCCGATTGTCGTCGGGATCAGACATACCAGAAGTGCCACGAGGACGGTGATCGTGACGGGCGTTCCCCGGCCGGCCGCGGCAACGCTGTAGAGGGAGAAGGGGAGAAGCGTTGCGCACACGACAAGGAAGATGATCGTGAATGCCGCAAGCAGGATGTTGAGGGCGATCTCGTTGGGCGTTTTCTGCCTCCTGGCTCCTTCGATGAGACGGATCATTCTGTCAAGAAAGCCGCCCCCCGGATCGGACGTCACGCGAATGACCAGCCAATCAGACAGGACGCGTGTTCCCCCGGTCACCGCACTTCGATCGCCCCCCGATTCCCTGATGACAGGAGCGCTTTCCCCCGTGATTGCGCTCTCGTCCACCGATGCAATTCCTTCGATCACCTCGCCGTCGCTTGCGATGACGTCGCCTGCCTCGGCGAGGAGGACATCTCCGCGGCCGAGTGCCGTGGACGGGACCGTCTCAAACCGGCTTCCATAGTGCGGCTCCTGCAGTCGCTTGCCGGGCGTGTCCCGGCGAGCCCTGCGCAAAGCCTCAGCCTGCGCCTTGCCCCGACCCTCCGCCAGGGCCTCCGAGAAGTTCGCAAAGAGGACGGTGAGCCACAGCCAGAGAGAGACCGCGCCGATGAACCATGCGGGCGCCTCACCCGTTCCCGTCAGGGCCTGAATCCAGAGCGCCGTGGTTGCAGCGCTGCCGATCTCGACAATGAACATGACGGGGTTGCGGACCATCCAGCGCGGGTTCAATTTCCGGACCGACTCCCATAGGGCGCGGCGATACAGAGCTGGAAGAAAGCCGGAAGGCCGTGTCTGATTGTCAGCAGTGTGTGTCATGGTACGCGCGATCTCATGTGAGGTGATGTGGATTCATCCGGGGACCATGAATTGTTCGACGATCGGTCCCAGAGCGAGTGCGGGAAGGAAATTGAGCGCACCGACAAGCAGCACAATGGCGATCAACCAGAACACAAAGAGCGGCGTGTGTGTGGGTAGAGTACCATCACTCGCAGGGATGAGCTTCTTGCGCGCCAGCGAGCCTGCAAGTGCAAGCGTCGGAACGGCAAGCCAATATCGTCCGATCAGCATCGCGATGCCTCCGGCGATATTGTAGAACGGCGTATTCGCGTTCAGTCCCGCGAAGGCACTTCCATTGTTGTTCCCCTGGGAAGTGAACGCGTAGAGCACTTCGCTGAAACCGCGGGGTCCGGGGTTCAGCACGGAGTGCGTTCCGGCATCGAGCATCACCGCGAGCGCAGTCAGACCGAGCACCGTGAGGGGCATCATGAGAATGAGCAGAGACGCCATCTTCATCTCGTAGGCCTCGATCTTGTGGCCGAGGTACTCCGGAGTGCGGCCCACGAGCAGGCCGGCCACAAACACGGCGACGATCACAAACACGAGCATGCCATACAGGCCGGAGCCGACACCACCGAAGACAACTTCCCCGAGCTGCATCATGACCAGCATCACGGCCGCACCGATCGGTGTGTATGAGGCGTGCATGGAATTGACGGAACCATTGGAGGCCGCCGTGGTGGCAGTTGCCCAGATTGCGGAGTTGGCGATGCCGAAGCGCACCTCCTTGCCTTCCATGTTCCCGCCCGGTTGCAGATCATCTGCTGTCTGCTCAATCCCCATAGCTGTCAGACGCGGGGTTCCCCGCTTGCTCGGTCCAGGTGGTGATCACGAGGAACCCGACAAAGATGATGAGCATTGCTGCAAGGAGAGCCCACCCCTGGCGGGTGTCCCCGACCATCTTCCCGTAGGTGTAACACAGTGCGGCGGGGAGGAGAAGAATCGCAAGCATCTCGAGCATATTCGAGAGCGGAGTGGGGTTTTCGAAAGGGTGTGCAGAATTGGCGTTGAAGAACCCTCCGCCATTCGTCCCCAGCTGCTTGATGGCAATCTGCGACGCCGCAGGGCCCATCGGGAGGATCTGCTCGTTGACCTGTGCTCCTCCCGTGTCTGTTGTTTTCTGGAAAGGGGCACCGCGGTGTACGGCTGGAAATTCTGCACGACTCCCTGGGAGACCAGCAGAAGTGCCAGGATTGCGGCCCACGGGAGCAGGATGTAGAGCGTGCTGCGGGTCATGTCGACCCAGAAATTTCCCAGCGTGCGGGTGGAGTGGCGAGAGATCCCCCGGGTGAAGAGCGCGAGAACGGCCATGCCCGTTGCGGCGGAGACAAAATTCTGGACCGTGAGTCCCGCCATCTGGGTAAGATAGCTCATTGTGGTTTCCCCGCCGTATCCCTGCCAGTTCGTGTTGCTGGCGAAACTCACGGCAGTGTTGAATGAGGAATCAGGCGGGACCGCCGGAAACCCTTGCGGATTGAGCGGGAGAAATCCCTGCACACGCTGAAGAGCGTACACCGCTGCGAATCCGACCGCGTTGAAGAGAAGCATGGCGGCAGCATTTGCTTTCCAGTCCATCTCCTCGTCCGGCCTGACGCCCGCAAACCTGTAGATCAACCGTTCCACCGGACCCAGGATGGGATCAATCATCGTTCGCTCACGCTGGAACACCCTTGCCATGTATGAGCCAAGCGGCCGTGCGGCCAGCAGAATCAGGGCAACATATCCTACGATCTGGAGTATGCCGATGGACGTCATTCGAAAATCTCCGGCTTCAGAAGAGCTACGAAGAGATAGACAAGCACGGCGAGGGCGATCACGGCTGCCACTATGTAGACGCTGTTCACGATCGGTCTCCCGAATCGTGGGTCCCGAGAGTGTCGCACAGCCATACGAGTCCGCCCGTGAGGAGGAAAAAGGCTGTGCCGATCCCGAGGTAAAGGAGATCCATGGCTACTCCTCCGCCTGGCTGTGGGTTGCCCTGTCCAGAGACATGTTCAAGAGGAGCACGTTGATGCGAGGCTCCCCCAGCGCTCCCAATTGTCTTCCCTCGGTATGCTGTCCGACGAGGGAGCGGACCCTCTCCTCGGTAAGCCCCCGTGTACGGGCAACCCGTGGTACCTGATAGAGGGCGGCCATGACGCTGATGTGTGGATCGAGTCCGCTTCCTGACGCGGTCACAAGATCAACCGGAATCGGCATGGCGTTCGAGGAATCGGAGGCCTTGAGGTCCCCAACCCGTTGGCGCACTGCATCGAGAAGCGCCGGGTTGAGCGGGCCCAGATTCGAGCCGGAAGACGAACGCGCATTGTAGGGGAAGGGAGCCGTTGCCGAGGGGCGGCTCCAGAAGTAGCGTGAATCGGTGAACGGCTGACCGATGAGTGACGAGCCGACGACGCGTTCACCCTTGAGAATGAGACTCCCGTTGGCCTGGAACGGGAAGACAAGCTGCGCGATCGCCGTGATCAGAAGAGGATAGATCAGTCCGGTCATGACGGTAAGAAACAGGAGCAAAAGAACGGATGTCCGGAGGTTCTTGAGGATCATGATACAATGTCCCCAATCTTACTCCTGGAGTCTATTCACAGAACATAGTCCGTGGGGGGGAATGCATAAGGAATCTATAAAGAGTGAAGGAAATGCGCCTCAGGATCATATGATGACAGCTCAGAGGCGTCGTCAGGGGTTACAGTCCGGGGGAATTCGGCGCGCTGTAATGGCGGGTGTAGGCGGGAACCATGGATCGTGACAGGAGGGGAGCCCGGAGACCGGCAGGTCCTGCTCGATTGCGAACCCCGGATCGGGCTCCCCCCGCGAGCAGCGAAGAGTAGCTAGTGTTTTTCTTTCTTACGGAGCGAGTATCCTATTGCGAGTCCAAATACAAAGAGCACCAGGAGTACAGCACCTATTGCGAATATGGTGTCGCCGAAGACGCGGGCCCATTTGAGGTTCTGCATGAGAGGCGTTGCAAGGAATTCTGCGCTCCTGGCGTACCAGTAGCCGGACTTCACAGACGCCCAGGTCTGGAGCAAACCCACCGGAAGTAGACTGAGCATGACCATTGCCAGCAGGCCGATGTTCATTCCCCAGAACGCAAACTTGATGAGATTCTCCTTCCAATCGGTCTTGATCCACATGATGCGCAGACAGAACAACATCAGTCCTATACCGAGCATTCCGTATACGCCGAACAACGCAGCGTGGGCGTGGACCGGAGTGGTATTGAGTCCCTGCATATAGTAGAGGGCAATGGGCGGGTTGATCATAAACCCGAACAGGCCTGCCCCCACCGCGTTCCAGAATGCGACCGCAAGGAAGAAATAGACCGGCCACTTGTAGCGAACAGCCCATGAGGCGACGCGTGAGAGTCTCAGATTCCCCCATGCCTCGTATCCCGCAAGGACCAGGGGCACCACCTCCAGAGCGCTGAAGACGGCTCCGAATGCAAGAACCGGTGTGGGTGTCCCGCTGAAATACAGATGATGCAGGGTCCCGATGATCCCTCCGGAGAGATAGACGGTGGAGGCGAGAAGAACGCCGGCTCCCGCCGTCGAGGGACGGACGAGCTTGAGCCTGGCGAAAAGCAGAATGATGACGACGGTGGCAAAGACTTCGAAGAATCCTTCGACCCAGAGGTGAACAACCCACCACCGCCAGTATTCTGCAACAGCCAGATTCGTATGCTGTCCCCACATCAGGCCGGCGATATAGAAGCCGCCGATGGCGACTGCCGAAATGAGGAAAAGCACAAGAATGGACTTGCTGTTCGTCCCCCTTGCGAATGGCGATGAGAACGTTGCGTGCAACCAGGTACACCCAGAGCATCAGTCCCACCACCAGGCCGATCTGCCAGACCCGTCCCAGGTCCACGTATTCATATCCCTGGTGGCCGAACAGAAAAGCGGATTCACCCGTAGAGCTTGTGATGAACACTTAACCATTCTCCTGCGAGGGAGCCAACGACGATCAGGAGGAGAGCGCCGAAAAGGAAGTTGACTCCGAGCCGCTGTCCCTTCAATTCGACGCCGCTGATCGCGGGGGCGATATAGAGTCCCGCAGCCAGCCAGGCCGTGGCGATCCAGAAGATACCCAGTTGAATGTGCCATGTGCGGGTGACGACATAGGGGAGCCATTGACTGAGCGGGATACCGTAGAATCCGTCTCCTTCCACTCCATAGTGGGCGGTGATAATGCCGACGCGATCTGGACGAGAATAAGACCGGATACCACAAAGAAGTATTTCAGTGTCGCTTTCTGTGAAGGAGTCAGCGTAGCATGAAACAGGGGGTCGGTCTCCGGGACGGAGGCAAGAGAGTGTTCCTCCGGCCGTGAAACGTTGTACCAAATCATGCCCGCAATCCCTGCAAGGAGCAGAATAATACTGACTCCTGTCCAGACAACGGCATCCGGCGTCGGGTTGTTGTTCACCAGTTCCTCATGTGGCCAATTGCTGGTATAGGTGACGTCATCGCCGGGGCGGTTGGTTGTCGTGGCCCACGAGGTCCAGAAGAAAAATGCAGGCCAGCTGGCGGAGCTTGACAGGATCGCTCAGAGCTCCACGGGGAATGGCGTACGGCGCAGTGTCCTTCAGAAAACACCCGAGCGTAGTGAGCCCGGTTGGCTTCGAACGCGAGAGCTCTTACCGAGTCGATCACGAGTATCCCGTCCGCGGGTCTGTACGTATTGGCGCGCATCATATTGACGAGGCGGGATTTCATGACTGCCTCATCGTCTGACGAGAGCTTTTGCGAACGGGACACCCCGTCCCGCCTCGGACCACGCATCGAGGATGAATTCGCATTCTCTGTGGAGCCAGTCTGCACTCCAATCCGGAGCCACATAGCTGCCGTGACCCCATATTGACCCCAACTCCATGCCCCCCATGAACTGCCAGACATTCTGGCCCGCCTCGATCTCTCCTTTTGCAATAATGACCTTTCCTTCGGCGGTGACGACCATGTCGGGAATAGGGGGCTTCTCCTGGTAAATCCTGTATCCGGCCCACCCCAGCACGAGGAATCCTATCGTGACAACGGCCACAAATCCGATCCACAACCGCTTCATATGTTCCTCCGGTTCACGATGAATAATATCAGACTAATTAATCTGAATATATGCATCAAAAATGACTTTGTCAAGGGGAAATCTCACCACCGGAGATTCGATCGGCAGGGGATCGCAGGACCGCGAATCAGACTTCTGGACGGTTCACCCGCCGACCGGGGGTGTGGCCACCTCGGCGGGCGCGGCCTGTCTCAGAAGGTAGTAGTGGATGCTGTCGACAAGCGCCTTCCAGCTTGCCTCGATGATATTGCCGGAGACCCCGACGGTGTTCCATGAGCTCGTGTCGTCACGCGACGTGATGAGCACGCGTACCTTCGCACCCGTGCCGTCATTCCCATCCAGAACCCGCACTTTGTAGTCGCTCAACACCACGTTCCGCAGCCCGGGATAGAATTTGTCGAGGGCTTTGCGCAGCGCGTTGTCCAGGGCATTCACCGGGCCGTTTCCTTCCGCTGCGGTGTGTTCCACCTCTCCCCCGACACGAACCTTGATGAGTGCTTCCGAGACCGGCGCGGCTTCGGATGACTCTTTGTGAATGATGACCTTGAAACCGTCGAGTGCGAAGAATTCCCGCCATGTGTCGAGTTTCTGTTTGAACAGAAGCTCCAGGGAACCGTCCGCGTCTTCGTAGTGATAACCGTCGTGTTCCCGCGTTTTGATCTCATCCACGATGCGCTGGGTGGCCGGAGATTTTTCCTCCAGGTGGATGCCGAGTTCGCGGGCTTTGTAGGCGACGTTGCTTCTGCCGGAGAGGTCGGACACCAGCACCCGGCGGCGGTTGCCCACCACCTCCGGTTCAATATGCTCGTAGGTACGGTTGTTCTTCATCACCGCACTGACATGCACACCGCCTTTGTGTGCAAACGCGCTCTGTCCGACGAAGGGCAGATGCTTTCCATGTGCGAGATTTGCAAGATCCGCTACATATTGTGACAGGCCGGTGAGACGCGCAAGGTGCTGCTCGCTGACGCATGCGATACCCGAGTTTGAGCTGAAGATTGGGGATAATGGAACAGAGATTGGCGTTCCCGCATCGTTCTCCATATCCGTTAACCGTCCCCTGTACATGTGTTGCACCCCGGTGCACGGCGGCGAGCGTGTTGGCCACAGCGAGTTCGCCGTCGTTATGCGTATGGATGCCGATCACCGCGGTGATGTCCGTCCGGACATCTTCAACGATGCGCGCAACCTCCTCGGGGAGTGATCCGCCGTTGGTGTCGCACAGAACGATGGTGCCGGCGCCGCCCTGCCAGGCCGCCCGCAGAGTTTCCAGCGCATAGTCGCGATTGTCCCTGTAGCCGTCAAAGAAATGCTCCGCATCGTAGATCACTTCACGGCCCTGGCCCGATAGATGCGCGACCGAATCGGCGATGATGTCCAGATTCTCCTGTTCGCCGATCTGCAATGCCTCGTGAACGTGGAGCAGCCAGCTTTTACCGAATATTGTCACGACGGGAGTTTCCGCGGCAAGCAGGGCGGTGATATTGGCATCATCCCCGACGCGGTTCTTCGCACGGCGCGTGCTGCCGAATGCGGCAAGCCGCGCATGGAGCAGGTGAAGCGACCGGGCCCGATGGAAGAACTCGACATCGCGGGGGTTCGATCCGGGCCACCCCCCTTCGATGTAATCGATCCCGAACTCATCGAGGAGTTGTGCTATACGGAGCTTGTCCTCGACGGAGAGACTCACGTCTTCACCCTGTGTGCCGTCGCGCAGGGTTGTGTCATATAGTGCGATGTGTTGCATGCCTGCTCCGTCTTGTTCTTTCTTCATCTATTTCATACCCGCTCGACTCTGTTCTCACCTCATGGTGGCCTTTCATTGCCGGGTCCATCGGGATGTTCTGGATCGCTGTCTCCGTGTCGCGCACCGGATCACCCGTTTCTCCCGTCGTGGGGGAGGGTCCGTATCGCCGGTCCCCTCAGGAAGTTTCGGATCCCTTCGCCAGGAATGCGTCGATCTCCTGTGCTGCGCGACGGCCTTCGGCAATCGCCCACACCACAAGAGACTGTCCGCGTCGCATGTCTCCCCCGGCAAAAACCCCCGGAACCGATGTCATGTAGTGCTCGTCGGTGGATACGTTTCCCCGGGCATCGAGTGCGACACCGAGTTCATCCAGCAGTCCTGATTTGTGCGGGCCCGTGAAACCCGTGGCGATCAGCACCAGGTCGGCATCGAGGCTGAACGCCGTGCCTTCGACCGGCCGGAAGTCCGGAGGAGGGCCCACACGGATGGCGTGGAGGCGCACCACCCGGCCGCTCCCATCCCCCTCGAAGTGCGTGGTGGCCACCGCCCAGTCACGCACGCCTCCCTCCTCGTGCGACGACTCTGTTCGCAGCTGAAGGGGCCACAGGGGCCAGGGAGTGCTTGCCGCGCGTTCGAGGGGGGGGCGGGGGAGAATTTCCATCTGCGTCACGGACGCCGCTTTCTGCCGGTGGCATGTCCCCAGACAGTCGGCCCCCGTATCGCCGCCGCCAAGAATGATCACCCGTTTTCCTGTTGCGAGGATTTCTTCTGTTTGATCCGTGGACAGGCCTGCAACGCGTCTGTTCTGCTGGGACAGGAAGTCAACGGCGAAGTGAATTCCCTTGAGGTCCCGGCCCGGCACCGGCAGATCGCGCGGTGACTCGGCGCCCCCGCAGAGGAGCATCGCATGATACGACTGGCGCAGGGCGAGGGCGGGAATCTGAACCCCCACATGTGCATTTGTCGTGAACACGATACCTTCCGATCGCAGCACATTGATGCGGCGGTCAAGCAGGTGCTTCTCGAGTTTGAAGTCGGGGATCCCGTATCGAAGCAAACCGCCGACGCGGTCGCTTTTCTCATAGACGGTGACATGGTGGCCGGCGCGGTTCAGCTGCTGGGCCGCCGCGAGTCCGGCGGGCCCCGATCCTATCACCGCCACCCGTTTCCCCGAGCGGTGCGACGGCCACTCGGGGGCAATCCACCCCTGGGCAAACCCATGTTCAATGATCTTCTGTTCGATGGCCTTGATGGACACTGCGGGTTCGTTGATCCCCAGCACGCACGAGGTTTCACAGGGTGCGGGGCAGACATGCCCCGTAAACTCGGGAAAGTTGTTTGTCGCATGGAGAATGCGCAAGGCATCCTGCCAGCGGTCGCGATACACCAGATCGTTCCAGTGCGGGATGATGTTGTTCAGCGGACATCCGTGGTGACAGAAAGGCACGCCGCAATCCATGCATCGTGCCGCCTGTGTGCGCACATTCTGTTCCGGCAATTCCTGATACACGCCGTGCCAGTCGTTTACACGATCCTCAACGGACCGCCGGGGGGGAGTTTCCCGGGGGTATTCGAGAAACCCGGTCGGCTTACCCATGGTCGGCCTCCTGTGCGATTCGTGCTTGGTTGTTCCCGGGCTTCCGCGGTCGCCGCCAGCACACGCTTGAAATCATGAGGAAAGACCTTGACAAACCGGGGGAGAGTGTCCTCCGGATGCGCAAGGACCGCCTTTCCGCGGGGACTGCCGGTCAGCTCCACATGTTGCCGGATGAGGCCATGTACCGTTGCCCGGTCCTCTTCATCGAGAGGCTCAAGATCCACCATGTCCCGATTGCACAGGGACGAGGCAGAATTCGCCCGATTCATCCAGTACGTAGGCAAGGCCTCCCGACATGCCGGCGGCGAAGTTCTTTCCCGTCTTCCCCAGCACCACAACGATGCCGTTCGTCATATACTCGCACCCGTGGTCTCCCACGGATTCCACGACTGCCCGTGCGCCCGAATTGCGAACGGCAAACCGCTCTCCGGCTCTCCCGCTGAAGTACGCTTCGCCGCCTGTTGCGCCGTACAGCACGACATTTCCGACGACTGTTCCTTCTTCAGGAGAGTAGAGGGAGTGCTTGGGCGGGAAGACGGCAAGTCTTCCCCCCGAGAGGCCTTTGCCGACATAGTCGTTTGCGTCCCCCTCGAGCATGAGCGTTATCCCTTTTGCCAGAAACGCCCCGAAGCTCTGGCCTGCCGAACCTGTGCAGCTGATCGTGATCGTATCGTCAGGGAGACCTCCGGAGCCATGGCGCCGCACAACCTCGCCGCTCAGCATCGCGCCGACGGCCCTGTGCACATTGCGGATCGGAAGAGTCACGGTAACCGGAACGGCATGTTCAAGAGCGGCCTGCGATTGACTGATCAATTCGTAGTCGAGAGCACCCTGCAGTCCGTGGTCCTGATCGATCTGACAACGGCGCCCGAACCGGAGGGGCACGGCCGGGTTGTGAAGAATGGACGACAGATCAACGTATTTTGCCTTCCAATGGTCGACATCCTTCCGGGCCTGGAGCATATCGACCCTTCCGATCATTTCGTCCACGGTCCGGAAGCCGAGTTGCGCCATGATTTCCCGGACTTCTTCGGCGATGAAGAAGAAGAAGTTGATAACATGTTCCGGCGTGCCTGCGAATTTCGCACGCAACACGGGGTCCTGTGTCGCGATGCCGACGGGACAGGTATTCAGGTGACATTTACGCATCATGATGCACCCCATGGCCATCAGCGGCGTCGTGGCGAAGCCGAACTCCTCCGCTCCCAGCAATGCGGCAATCACCACATCCCGGCCCGTCTGGAGTTTCCCGTCGGTCTGCAGACGCACGCGGCTGCGCAGATCGTTCAGGACCAGGACCTGCTGCGTTTCGGCGAGGCCGATTTCCCACGGAATGCCGGCGTGTTTGATGGACGAGAGGGGAGCGGCGCCTGTTCCGCCGGAATCCCCACTGATCAGAATCGTGTCTGCATGTGCTTTGGCGACACCCGCCGCAATTGTGCCCACGCCATATTCCGCGACCAGTTTCACGGAGATGCGCGCACGGGGATTCACGCTCTTCAGGTCATAGATCAGCTGGGCAAGATCCTCGATGGAATAGATATCATGGTGGGGCGGTGGTGAGATCAGCCCGACACCCGGAGTTGCATGCCGCGTTCTGGCGATGTAGACGTCGACCTTGTGACCCGGGAGTTGTCCGCCTTCGCCCGGTTTTGCCCCCTGGGCGATTTTGATCTGGATTTCGTCGGCATTGATCAGGTAGTGGGCCGAGACGCCGAAACGGGCCGAGGCCACCTGCTTGATGGCGCTCCGCCGGAGGTCTCCTCCGGGGTCGGGCGTGAAACGTTCCTCATCTTCTCCCCCCTCACCGGTATTGGATTTGCCCCCGATCCGGTTCATGGCGATAGCCAGCGTCTCGTGCGCCTCTTTGCTGATGGAACCGTAGGACATTGCGCCGGTGACAAAACGGGTGACGATCTTCGCCGCGGGTTCAACTTCCTCAAGGGGAACGCTCCTGGTTCCTTTCTTGAACTCCATCAATCCCCGGATGGTCAGGGGCGCCCTGCCCGGATCATTGACCAGGCCGGTGAATTCCCGAAAAGCTCGCCGCATCAGAGCGGCGGACCGCCTGCTGGAGCTTCTGGATTGTCATCGGCTCAATGAGGTGGCGTTCACCATCCATGCGGAACTGGTAGTTGCCTCCCAGATCCAGATCCGGGGTATGGTGCGCGATTTCGCTGGAACGCGAATTCGTGTTTCATCTGCGCTTCCCGGGCAAGCACATCAAGACCGACACCCCCGATGCGGGACGAGGTGCCGGTGAAGTACTTGTCGACGACCTCCTTGTTGAGTCCCAGCGCCTCGAACACCTGCGCGCCGCGGTAGCTCTGCAACGTGGAGATTCCCATTTTCGACATGGTCTTCAGCAGACCCTTGCGGAGGGCTTTCGTGTAGTAGAGCAGCGCCCTGTCGAACGTGATCCCGGCGGGCAGGAGCCCTTTGGCTGCCATGTCTTCAATGGTTTCGATCGCCAGATACGGGTTCACCGCGCTCGCGCCGTATCCGATCAGCAGGCAGAAGTGGTGGACTTCGCGGGGCTCTCCCGATTCAACGACGAGCGCCACCTGCGTACGGGTCTTTTCGCGGACCAGATGGTTGTGTACTGCCGTCAGGGCAAGGAGACTCGGGATCGGTGCATACTCTTCGTCGACGCCGCGATCGGAGAGAATGATGATCGTGTACCCCGATTGAATCGCCAGCGATGCCCTCCGGCAGAGGCCATCCAGGGCCCGCTCGAGTTCCCTGGCGCCGCCATCAACGCGAAAGAGCATCGGCAGCATGGTGGCAAGAAAATCCCCCTGTGAGACGCGGCGCATTTTTTCCAGATCCCGATTGGTGAGAATCGGGCCGGCGAGCTTGAGCGTGTGGCAATTCTGCGGTTTCTCATCGAGGATGTTGCGTTCGGTTCCGATGTAGCTCGTCAGCGACATCACCAGTGCTTCGCGAAGCGAGTCGATGGGCGGGTTCGTCACCTGGGCGAAGAGTTGCCGGAAATAGTTGAACAGGGGTTGCGGCTTGTCCGAAAGGAATGCCGGGGGCGTATCCGTTCCCATGGACCCGATCGGCTCCTCACCCGTTGTGGCCATCGGGCTGACGATCATGCGCACGTCCTCATCGGTGTAGCCGAATGCGCGCTGTCGTCTTGAGGATATCCTGCGGGTTGAAGCCGAAGGCGCGGGGCGGATCTGCCAGATCCTCCAGACGGATCTGGTTTTCCCGCAATCCACTGTCCGTACGGTTGCCGTGTGGCAAGCCTGTTCTTCAGTTCTTCATCGGGGACGATGCGTTGTTCCGTGAGATCCACGAGAAGCATTTTGCCCGGTTCAAGGCATCCCCGGATGGTCACATCGGCCGGATCCACCGGCAGGACCCCGGCCTCCGAGGCCATGACGAGGAGGTTCTGCTTCGTCACGAGATAGCGCGCGGGCCTCAGTCCGTTCCGATCCAGCGTGGCACCGATGATGCGTCCGTCCGTAAATGCCACCGCGGCCGGCCCATCCCACGGTTCCATCAGCGAGGCATGGTACTCGTAGAACGCGCGCTTCGCGGCATCCATGGTCCCGTCTGCGTCCCACGCCTCCGGTATGAGCATGGCCATCACATGGGGAAGGGAACGGCCGCCCAGGGCGAGCAGTTCCACGCTGTTGTCGAGCGCGGCGGAATCGCTGCCGCCCGGTTGTATGATGGGGAAGATCCGGTTGATGTCGCTCCCGAATGCCGGAGAGGCGAGGACCGATTGGCGTGCATGCATCCAGTTCATGTTTCCGCGCACGGTGTTGATCTCGCCGTTATGGCAGATGTAGCGGAACGGATGGGCAAGCTGCCAGCTGGGAAATGTATTCGTCGAGAAACGCTGGTGCACGAGGCACAGTGCGCTTGCGGCCAGCGGATCGGAAAGATCCGTATAGAACCGGGAGATTTGCGGTGCAAGCAGGAGGCCTTTGTACACGATCGTCCAGGAGGACATTGAGGGAACATAGAAGAACTGCTTCTCGCGGATGTCCGAGGCGGCGATTTCTGATTCCGCCCGTTTCCGGATCACATAGAGCTTTCTGTCCAGTTCATCGCGGCTCAATCCCTCCGCACCCCGGACGAACAGCTGTTCGATGTACGGCTGTGAAGCACGGGCCGTACGGCCGATGGCATCCGCATCGATCGGCGTATCCCGCCACCCGAGCACGCTGAGTCCCTCCTCCTGGACGATCCGGTCGAGAATCCCCTGGCACTGAAAGCGGGGTTGCGGTTCGACGGGCAGGAAGATCATGCCGACGCCGTATCCGCCTTCAGGGGGAAGTTCGAACCCGAGGGAGCGGCATTCGCGGACAAAGAAGGCGTGGGGAATCTGGATGGTCACGCCGGCGCCGTCGCCTGTGTCGGGATCGCATCCGCAGGCACCGCGGTGGGTGAGATTTGACGAGGATCTCGATCCCCTTGGTGATGATCTCGTGGGATTTCTCGCCGTTGATGTTCACGACGAAGCCGATGCCGCAGGCATCATGCTCCGTTCGCGGATCATACAGCGGGAAGTCGCTGAAAAGCGGTCTGTCGTGCATTGTTCACCCTTCCGGACATCGACAACGGCCCTCTGTCCGAGGCGAACTCTGCTTGACCTTGGTACTTCGTGGAAACTGGAGCTGTGGGGTGTGGGCGTCGCTAGCCTCGGTTGCTCGTCAGCTGATAATAATCAGCGGGAGAACCGGGCTCATCGTCGTGGGAATAATATGAATGAACGCATAATCAAACACCGAGGCGGGCGTCCATCAGGGTGCCGGCTGGTGAAGTCTGTGCGGTATGTTTGATTGCGTTCAAGGTAAAGTGCTGAAGTATTGATAAAGACAATATACTGGAAAAACGGGTCTTGTCAAGTGCAATCTGTTTTTCCCGTTCCTGTCCGGGTACGGTGTTCACGGCCGCTCCGTCCGGGGGCGATGTTCGCCGGACAGCAGTGCGGCAAGCAGAACGGTACTCAGAAGAAGTGCTTCACGGCGAGCCAGAAAATCCGGCTGTCCTCCTCGAAGGAGTTCGTGTACGTGTTTCGGGTCCGCATCATCACGTAGTTGAACTCCATACGCGTCTCGAGTTCGATCACGTAGCCAATCCCTGCCTGAAATCGCCTCCGGTCAGCGGACACCTCCTTGATTTCTCCCTGCAGCGTCGCAAAAGTTTCCGCAAGAAACATGAGATAGTACGTTCCCTGCACGAGTGTCTCGTTGTTCAGTGTGAACCGCGTGGAGAGACGCAACCGTGCGCGTGTTTTTGCTTCAAACGTACCGCTCGGCTGGTACCAACGGAGCCGTTCCTCCAGCCGGAAGCTCACAAAGGGGTAGAAGAGGTTCAGGTAATTGCCAAAGGTCGCCCAGATGAAATTCGAGCCGAGCCAGGGACGGATCTCGATGACGTTTTCCGTCGTTCTGGTCATGATGTGTAGTGGGCCTCGAGGTTCCCTTCGGTGCTCAGCCAGTTGAAAGGTTGATAGGTCGCTGTCGATGCCATGTATCCTTCCACCCACTGCGCGCCCCCCAGCCCTTTGGCGAGGCCGGGATTGAGTTCGTAGCTCCAGACGCCTTCGGGGCTCCAGTTGGCGATGAAGTCCAGCCATGCCTCGGACTTCTGCGCTCTGGACTGGCCGGGAGCGAGAAGCATGAGCATTACAGCTGCAAAGGCGAAGCGGGCCTTCATCAGGGAGTAGGATCTGCGATGGAAAGCGTGGGGCGGGAGTGAAACGACATTCAACATATGCCTGCCGGATAATAAATTTCCTATATATACCCAAATATGCGCGGAGAAATTCAACCGAATGTGCGGTTCTACAGGGAAATCAGGAAGCGGTGGAAGGCGGGGCCTCCGACCGTCATTCGTACAGCGGCCGGCTCGAGTGGAGGACGTGACGAAGCAGTGGCGGCGTGTTTCGGGGAAACACGTTCGAACAGACGGACGGTTACCGGCGCAGAGCGTCGCTTCGAATGACAACCGTTTGCCATGAACGGATGAACGCCGCAAGATCCTTTCGCTCACCGGCGGTGAGTCGTCTGTGCTGCGGTGAACCTGTTCCCCACGAGGGCATGGGTGTGCCGCGCCGGCCGAGCGTGATGGTGGCCAGCAGGTAGCCGTTCGTGGCGGCGCCGAGAAATTCCTGATTGTGCAGGGCGGGCGCCTTCTTCCCCTCTCCGGTCTCGCCGTGACACTCCGCGCACAGCTCCTGAAAGAGTTTCTTTCCGGTTGCGGGATTCCCCGTGCCCGCGCCGGCCGGGAGAAAATCGGGGCGCGGAGCCGTGCGCATGAAGGCCACAATATCACGGACATCGGCTGCATTGAGTTTCTTTCCCGCCCGCGCCTGGCTGGTCCATCCGAACATCGGCGTGTGTTCCCGTCCGCGTGAGATGGTTCCGAACAGAAACCCGTCCGTCGCGGCAGCCAGGAAATCCCGGTTCAGGATAGCGGGTCCGAGATCTCCCTCGCCGTATCTGCCGTGACACCGGCTGCAGAGAGTATAGAAGAGCGAGTCGCCGCGGGCCGGATCGCTCCTGACGGAGCCACCCCGGACAGGTATCGCCGATTCAGACCGAACCGCTTTCGTCTGCAGGCTCCGCAGGAACGCAAGCAGATTCCCCAGTTCCCGGTCGGTCAAACGGCTCCATGCCGGCATCGCCGTGTTGGAGCGCCCCTTCACGATCGTCTCCAGCAAGAACCGGTCGCTTGCCAGTGCGAGGAAGTCGGGATTGTTGATTCCCTTGGCCAGATCGCCGGCACCGCTGGCGCCGTGGCAAGCGGCACACATGCGGTCGAACACTTGCTCTCCCTCTGAACGGGAGGTACCCGCACGACTGACAGCGGCGAGCGGCCGAAAGGGGGATCGCCATCTCCGGAGTGCACCGGCAATCTCACGCAGCTCCCTGTCCTGAAGATGAGAGACCGCGGGATGACCAGGACGCCATCATCCTCCCGCCTCTGCCTTCCACCATCGTGAGAAGCAGGTAGTCATCCGAGGCAACCGACTGGAAATCCTCGTTGGCAAGTGAGGGGACCCCGAACTGAGTGTTTGCATACTCCCTCCCTTTGCCTTCCCGGCCGTGACAGGCCACACAGAACAGCGCGTACCCTTCTTCTCCCTCGACAGGAGGGCTGACGCCTTTGAGTTCCTTAATGAGAGGAAGGGTGAGATACTCCGGTGGGAAGCGTTGAGCTGAACAATCCCCGGACGGCAATGATCAGGGTTCGATATCTTCGTCCGGAAGGGCAAACGCCGGCATGCTGGATCCCGGCGATACCCCTCCCGGATCCATGAAGTGGCGGCGCATCCAGTTCCGAGATCGTCTGCGGACCGGAGACGCGGGAGAAGTCAAACGCACGCAGTTTCTGGATCCTTCGTTTGTGAGATCGGGCCCGACCGACCCACCTTTCCCGCGCACCCGGTGACAGCCAAGGCAGCCCTCCCTCCGGAATACCAGTTTTCCCCGTAGGAGAGCCGGCATGCCGGCTCCGGAGGTATCGAACATCGCGAGATGACACCGCCCGCAGGAAGATTCGATGGCCTGCAGGGAGACAAACGGGACATGAAGCAGATCGGCTTGTTCCGCGCCGCATGATTCCTGGCGGTTGAGCGACTGGCCGATCCCCCCGTGGCACACCGTGCAACCGAATCGCTCCGGCGGGTGCGTTGCCAGCAGGGTCCCGCTGTGGGCCCGGTAGGGAAGAGGGAGACCCCGCATCCGAGCGTCTTCAATCCCCACATGGCATGAAACGCAACGATCCGTTCGTCTGTATTCGCCGGAATGCGGATCTGCCGGACTTCGACGGGGTATTCCATCGCAGACTCTTTCTGGAGCGGCGATAGACGCCCGGCTCGACCAGCGTGTCCCGATACGCCTGCTGGTACTCCTTCCAGGCGTTCTGACTCTCTTCATGCAGGATCGTCACTCCCACCAGGCAGAGAAAACAGAACGCCGCGACGCCGGCTGCGCTCTGATACCGTCGCCTGAGTTGAGTCTCTGTCACCACACGAACTCCCAGTTCGGTCCGCGGAGCCATATCCCGACGATCGTCATGATGATTCCTCCCATCAGAGAGCAGGAAACAAGGGCAAAGACACCCATCTTGGTCGACGACGTCGACCGCAAGACCCGCCATGACCACACGCCGTACAGCATCGCGAGAATGCTTCCGGGATTTGCGATCAGCGCGAGGACGGCAGGCGCGTTCCGCGTCCACTGCCAGCCGACGCCAATCGCGATCGCCATGATTCCGATGGTCATGACCGATGCCACAAGCGCGGAAAGGAGCACGACTCTTCTCCCTTGCTCTCCGCCAAACCAGTGGCCTGTCCCTTTCTCCTCGCGGTCCACGAAGGGAACAGCAACAAGAGCAAGAAGCAGAAGCAGCGGGACCAGGACTCCGCCGGTGAAAGACGAATAGGAGACGAGTTCCTGAACACCAAGAAAGTACCAGGGAGATTTTGCGGGGTTCTCGGGCAGGGAGACATCGGCGGGGGCCAGGAGCGGCGCGTCAACGAGAATGGCGCAGAGCATGAGTGCCGCCAACACAAGAAGGAAGACCGCTCCTTCCGCCCAGAGAGCGGTGGGCCAGCTCAAAACGGTATGTTCCCGGCGCAGTATCGCCTCCTGCAAGGCGGCAGGTTCGAGTACTCCCTGTGCTTTCAGAACGAGATCATCCGCTTCCGGCAGGAATGGCAAGACCGTCACTCTTGCGTATTCGCCAGAAATGCACGCCGATAAGAACGATGGTCGTGATCGGGAGAACCACGACGTGCAGCAGATAGAACCGTGTAAGTGCATCCTGGCCGACGTTTTCGCCGCCCAGAAGAAGGCGGCGGACGAATCCTCCGGGATCAACAAGTGCGGTGATGCCGAGGAGATCCGTCAGTTCCCGTGTGGATGCGACGATGTTCGACGCGATAGTGACCGCCCAGAACGCGAGCTGGTCCCAGGGAAGCAGGTATCCGCTGAAGCTGAACAGGATGGTCATACAGAACAGGAGGATGCCGACCAGCCAGTTCACCCTGCGCGTGCCGGTGTAGGCTGATGTGAACAGGACTCTCGCGAGGTGGAGGACGACCACCACCACCATTCCGTGTGCGCCCCACCGGTGGATGTTCCTGATGTACCTACCACCCGTGACCACCGTGGAGATATCCTTGACCGACCCGTAGGCCTGTTCCACGGAGGGAACATAATAGACCATCAGGAGGACACCGGTGAAGAGGAGTATCAGAAAGAGAGAGAATGACATGACGCCCAGCCCGAGGGTGAAGCCCGGATGCAGACTGTAGAGATGCGTCCGGGCGCTGTGCATATGGAGAAAAAAGTTCCGGGAGACGGAATGAGAGCGTTCCCGGACCGATGTCCGTTCAGCCCCTGTACGACGCAGAACGGTGAGAATGGTGTTCAGCGATGCCCTCAGATTCCGCCGGATGATATGATTGTGTTCTGGCACCGGGTCACACCCTCAGGATCTGTTCTCCCGAAACCCTCTCGGACGTGTCGACGGTGATCTGTCCGTCCGGAGCCAGACCGACCTTCAACCATGACAGCGGCTTTGGTGCCGGACCTTCCAGGACTCCGCCGCTGACGTCGAATGTCGATCCGTGACAGGGGCATCGGAAACCACGCCCGGTGGAGGTGATGACGCAACCGAGATGGGGGCAAAGCGCGGACACCGCCCGGAAACCTTCCCGGGTCCGGTGGATGAAAATGTTCTTTTCCGGTACAAAGGTGAAGGCGTTGAACGGGAAGCGGTCCGGATTTCCGAGCCTGACAAGCGTCCGTTCTCTCAGGCTGGATGGTATGGGGACGCGGAGGAACACCAGCAACGCTGTGACGGCTGCAACGGCAACGGACCCCGCGGCCAGTTTTGCGATCGCATCACGGCGTGAAAGTGTCCCGGCCTCGTGTTTGCCGGCCTGAAGGGGATTCATGTGAGGTTTAAAAGGGTGATTGGTGCCTGTGCAGTCCTCGCCGGACCGCCGGGGACCGGGAGAACCTGGATTCACTTGAGGGCTTCAGTCTGAATATACTGCTTGCCTTCGACAGATGAAAGGGCAGGAAAGGAGCGTTGCTTTTCGAGGCAAAGATTTCGTACTTTCTGTACACTATTCCTCCTCCGGATCCCATCATGCCTGCTTTCCGTATCCCCCACACCCTCTGTATCATTTTCTCCCTTGCGGCACTCATATTCGCGGGATGCCCGTCTCCGAAAGACAGGACCATCCCGGCCAGCGCCGTCACCGCCACGTACACCGGCTACAAGGCCTGTGTCGACTGCCACAAGCGCGAGTTCGGTCTCTGGAAAACCTCCGATCATGCCCGGGCGATGGATGTCCCGAACGATTCCACCGTCCTGGGTGATTTTGACAACGCCGCCTTTACCCAGCACGGCATTACCTCCCGATTCACGAAGAACCGGAATGGATATTTCGTACGCACCGAAGGGGAGGATGGGGAGCTGCATGATTACAGGATCAGCTATGTGTTTGGATACCGGCCCCTTCAGCAATATCTGATCCAATTTCCCGGAGGCAAGTTGCAGACCCTCCCGCTCTGCTGGGACTCTCGCCCGAAGAAAGCGGGAGGACAACGGTGGTTTCATATCTACGGGGATGAGCGCATCCCCCCGAACGATATTCTTTTCTGGACGCGCATAGCCCAGAACTGGAACTATATGTGTGCGGAATGCCATTCCACCAACCTCCTCAAGAATTACGACCGGCAGGAGAGGAAGTACGCCACTTCCTGGACCGACATCTCGGTTGCCTGCGAAGCCTGCCACGGTCCGGGGTCGGAGCACGTGGCATGGGCGAATACCATCGGCAAAGGGGGAAAGCCCCGGGCCGGAGAAACGATGGGGTTAACCGTCCGCCTGAAAGATCCGGACCGCGGTACATGGACCATGGATGTGAAGACCGGCAATTCAACGCGGACGACACCTCTCACCTCGGATGTTCTTCTGGAAACCTGTGCCCGTTGCCACGTCCGCCGGTCCCAGCTCCGCGAGCCATATACGCCCGGGCAGCCCCTGATGACCACGCATCAGCCGTCGCTCCTTGAAGAACAGCTCTACTTTGCCGACGGGCAGATCATGGACGAGGTCTACGAGTACGCATCCTACAAGCAGAGCAAGATGTACCACCGGGGGGTGATCTGCAGCGACTGTCACGAGCCGCACAGCATGAAGGTATTTGCACTGGACAACACGCTCTGCTACCGCTGCCACCTGGCGGAGAAATTCGGAGCACGTGACCATCATTTCCATAATCCCGATTCCACCGGGGCGAGCTGTATTGACTGCCACATGCCGACGCGTACCTACATGGGTGTCGACGTACGACGTGATCACTGCTACCGCATTCCACGCCCGGCGTTCACCGAGCGGTTCGGAGTTCCCAACACCTGCAATGCGTGTCACCCCGGGAAGAGTGTCCGGTGGGCGACGCAATACATGACGAAGTGGTATGGCAGAAAGGGTGGAGACACAACTCACTACGCTGCTGTTCTCCACGCCGGACGGAGAGGATCACCGGGAGCTCCGGATCTCCTTGTGGGGCTTGCCGGCGACCGTGGCGCTCCGGCGATCGTCCGGGGGACCGCACTCTCGATGCTGCAGAGGTACCCGGGCGAAGTCGCCGCCGCGGCCGTTCGCCGGGCACTCATTGACGGCGAGCCGCTGCTCCGGCTGGGGGCAGTCCAGGCCCTTGCCGTTCTCCCCCCGGCTGAACGATTCTATCAGGCGAAGCACTTGCTGAGAGACGACCTTCTGGCGATCCGTGTGGAGGCAACGGGCGCCCTGCTGGATGTGCCGCTGACATCCCTCCCGGCGGAAGGGCAGGACCTTCTGGAGAAGGCGATAGCGGAGTACCGGTCCGTTCAGGAGTTCAATGCCGATCACCCGTCCGCTCACATGAATCTCGGAAACATGGCGCTGCGAAACCGGGACTTTGCCACCGCGGAGGCGGAGTACAGGGCGGCCATAGGTATGGAACCGGCCTTCATGCTCACGTACGTGAACCTGGCTGACCTGTACCGCATCAAGGGAGAAGAGCAGAAGGGGGAACTGGTGCTGAATGATGCTCTGAAGATGAACCCTGACTTTGCCGATGCCCACTATGCATTGGGATTACTGATGGTACGACAGCAGAGGCCGGCGGAAGGGCTCAACCATCTGAAGCGGGCCTCCGAACTGCGTTCCGACGAACCCAACTATGCCTATGCCTACGCTATCGGATTAAATTCGACGGGGAGCGCCGCCCGCGCGGTCACGGTTCTGGAAGAGGCGCTCGCCAATCACCCGTACAGCAGAGACATCCTTGTCGCACTTGTGACGATTCAGCGGGATCGTGGAAACCGGGAGGAGGCGCTCCGTCACGCGACAACGCTGGTGCAGCTCTGGCCTCAGGACCCCTCCGTTGCGCGGCTCTATCAGGAACTGGTCACGGCCGGCCGGCGGTAGACCGCCGCTGCCCTATATCTTCCAGTAGATGTTCCTCCGGTTACAGTACAGGACGATGAGCCAGAGGCAGAACGTCCACAGTGCCCCCCACGCCATACCGTTGTAACCCGCCTTGTCCAACAGGAAAGCATTCCACAGGGGGGAGTCGAACAGCGACGCCCACTGCTGCAGCATGCCGTTCGGCTGCCCGGCGAATATTGGTTCAATGTGCAGTGCGCGGAAGAAGATCCGCATGATGATTTGCAGAAAATATGCGAGGAGCGCATTTGCGCCGAAGACCTTAAGGGGATACGCCCATTTCTTCCATCCCCGGATGTCCATCGCGTAGTACATCAGAAGGAAGGCAAACGCGCCCACTCCGGATGCAAACATTGCGTACGAGGCAGTGACGTCGGGCTTGTTGAAACAGAGTTCCGTGGCCCCGGTGGTGAGTCCGGCGGTGTGCAGGGCCGCTCCGGCAAGCGTGAAGACGGATCCTAAGAGGATTGCCGTCCGGGTGATTTCCTTCCTCCCGCCCCGCGCGACCGCCTCTCCGAGCAGGACCCCTATCATCGTCATGACGCCGTACGATATCGAAACCCACGGCCGGCAATGCAGCGTGAGCGGTTTGGCCCAACTCCCGTGAATCCGGGAAATGGTCCAGAATGGTTCGGGGGTGTCTCCAAAGTGAAGCCACCAGGCAAAGTAGTGAGACATGGCCATGTGAAGGGCGAGCAATGCGGCGATTGCCGTCCATCGGCCGGGCCTGGAGAGTTTCATGCTCGCTGCTCCCATGAAGTATGCCACGCCGATAGCCTGGAGGATTCCCCACCACCAGGAGAGTCCGAGAATGAGGCTGATATACAACACGCCCGCGAGTATCAACACAACCGTCCTGACGAGGACATGACGCCACCATTCCTGTCCGCGGCGACCCTTGCTCAGGGGGATGGCGATCCCGACGATGAAAACGAAGAACGGTGCGACCAGATCGGTAGCCGTGAGGCCGACATTCTTCAGGCCGGCCTCGGGGAGCCGGTTGATCTGCTCGTCCGTGAGACCCGCGTTCTTCTTCTCCTCAACAAATCTCTCCCATCCGATTTCCGCGTGGTTCCATGTGGAAACGGGGAGGCTTCCGAACCATGACATTGTCTGGGGAAGAGGCCTGTAGCCTTCCGCTGCAACGGCGATAACAAAAATCATCAGCAGGATCGTGAGTCCGCGGAATGCATCGACGGATTCAACACGCACCCGGGGGGGGGTGGGAGCAGATTCGGACGGTCGGTTCGGCATAGTGCGGCACCTTCGATTGCGCAACAGTTGAGCATCACTGAGACGTCAAGAAGAATCATGAAAGAGGCAATTGCGGCTCTTCCTGTGTTGACTTTGAAGACGGGCGAGTCTATATTTCCACCAGAACACTGAACCCCGTTTTGCCGGGAGGGGTCCTCCTGCCCGGTTCACCTTTGTGTACTGAGCCGTGAACTGCCGGATGGGTCCGACACCGGCGTAGGGCAGACGATCAGCCACTACTCTATGGGAGGGACCATGAAACGAACGCCGCTGCTCATCCTTCTGCTGGCTCTTGTTGTTCTTCTGACAGCGGGCTGCAAGAAAGATGATAATCCCGCATCTTCCGTCGGCGGCGCAATTCCGGTGGAATTTGTCGGTACCTGGACCCCGCAGTCGGCTACTGTCAACGGTGCGCCGACACCCGTCGCCACTGCACTTGAGTTTGTGCAGGGTGCCGTGTCGGCGAGATACCTGTTCAATGCGAACGGAACCTTCACGTACTCGGAGTTGAACGGCACGGGAACCGTGCTCTACTCGAACGGCGGAACCTTCTCGGTAACAGGGCAGGCGTTTGCCGTCAGCGTTACCACCGAGAACGGCCAACCCGTGAATCCCCCGGTCGCCCTCAACGGAACCTGGGCAATCACAGGAAATCAGTTCGTCATGTCGTATCAAGCGGGTGGATCGGCGCTTGTGGTGACGATGACCAAGTAGTGCGCTGGCGGCCGGCCGGCGGCAGACGGGGAAAAGCTCTACAGGCAATATCTACTTCCCGGCCCTTTTCCCCGTCAACTCCTTCATATGCTGCAGATTGTGTGTAAGATCCCACCACCCGTGCTTGAACGCCGCATAGTCGGGACCCGCCATGGCAGAACCCGAACGTACGGAGTTGGCGTAGAATAGCCATTGCTTGATCCAGAGCTGCTCGATCTCTTCATCAAATGGGTTCTTCCCGTCCGCGATTTTCTTCTCCCATGCGCCTGCAAGAAGTTTTGTTGCCGTGGCTGTCATCGCATCGGTTTCGATGTTGGTCCTGTCCAGCTTCTCGAAATGCTTGTCCGCCCAGTCGGTGCTGTGGCAGTTTCTGCAGATGACCTTCAGTCGCGCCTTCCGCGCAGCCTGTTCCTCGGGAGAAATCAGAAAGGATGCAGCCGGTTTTCCGCCAAACGTCACGGGCAGCGGCATCTTGTCGGCATTGAGGATTTCATGGGTTTTACCGCTGACCGGCTGGGGGTGACTGTAGATCAGCCCGAAGAGCCGGACATACAACCGTGATCCGAAATCGTGTGTCCGCTCTGCCACAACCGTCTCACCCGCGGTTATCAGGGCATTGTGGCATGTGGCGCAGGAGGGCGCGGTGAAATCCTGACCGAGCTTCCACGGAACCGCATCCCACTTCCACCGCTCCTTCTTCGCATCGGTAATGTTGCCGTGTTTGCTCTCTTTGTAGACATTGTATCCGGGAACATCCGGTTCCAGATGGCACTGGCCGCATGTTTCAGGCTTGCGGGCCACTTCGATGGAGAACCCATGGCGGGGGTGACACGCGGCGCAGGAGCCGGCCGATCCGTCCGGGTTGATCCTGCCCACCCCCTGGTTGGGCCATCCGCCGAGATCCGGGATCTCTATGGGGCCCGCGTCGGTTTCCACGGTCTTTGTGCCCTTCACGACAACGGTGGTACCGTGACAGGCGAGGCAGGTCTCGTGTTTGGCGTTCTCCGATGCTTTTCCCGGGACCAGTACTCCCTTCTCGATATTCATCTGCCGCAGGGTTGTTTCCATGAGCAGGGAGTAGACGGGATTCCTGACCAGGTTGTCGTGTGCATGCGCTTTCTTCGATCCGGAATACTGATCCACTTCCGCGGGATGGCAGGTCCGGCAATCGGCGGGCGTTACGACCACATGGACCATCGTGCCGAAATGGTCGAATGTGTCCGCATGTTTATCTGCCCGCATGGCGTGGCATTCGTAGCATCCGACGGCGTGTCCGGCCAGTTCTTCCGGAATCTTCGCGGCGGAGACGCGGCGCTCGAGTGCCGGGAGGAGAAGTGCGTTTGCAGGCGTATGGGTGGAGTGCCTGCTCGTGCGCCAGTCTGCAACGATCCCCGGGGTGGCGGTTTCGTGGCATGCGATGCATGCCTCGGATTCGGCACTGAGCGCGGGTCCGGTCCCCTGAGATTGCGCGCCCAGCGCAGGCGTTTTCCACAAGGACGCGGAAAACAGGAGCAGCATGAGAAGCCAGCACGGAAGAAGCGTTTGTCGGGAGCGGTGCATGTGAGCCTCCGGAGAGACTTGGCCGCCGGGGAATCTGCGGCAAGGTGGAAGGAACGGGGAAAACCGTTGAGGAGAGCCGCTACAGGAACTTACCGCTGAGATTGCATCAGCTTACCCGCCGGGGCGGTTGCTCCGCCGGAAACACTTTTCCGGAGATCACAGCCCACCGGTGAGGCCATGTGTGATGTTTGATAACGGTCTCGTAGTTGCGTTCAATCAGCGCAGAATACTCCGTGAAGGTGTCGAGGAGTGTCAGGATCTGTTTCACCGGATCAGCCATATTGAGCTCGACGACAGGGTTGTAGCCGAAAAGGGAAACCAGTTCGGCCGGTGCATGTCCCACCACGAGACATCGGGACGTCATGGACTGCAGATACCTCATCGAAAGCACTTCGATATCTCCCGATTGCTCGGGATGGGTAATACTCGAGGGGACGCAAATGGAGATTTTTGTCCGGGCAAGTCCGTCGACAAAGCCTTCACGCGTCGGGAAGATGATCTTGTGTTTCTCTTTTTCATAGAGGTACACTTTTCCGCGCTCTGCCAGGGGGGCGAGCAGCATCTCGTGAAGCCTGTCGTATCTTCGTCCCAGCTGAAGGACATCGATGTCCTTCCGGGCGGCGGGAAGGGAGGCATAGGACTCCGGTTCTATCGCTTCGGGCACCCACTCGACTTCGCAGGGTGCCAGCTCTTCACGCAGCTTCCTGGCGGCAATGGATGATGAAAGAAAGAGATGGCGGACGGAGAATCTCTGCACAAGTTCTCTGATGTCTCCGTATGTGTCCGGCCACGCGTCCAGCAGATACACGCTTTTCCTGCCCGGCAGCAGGAAGTACGGCATGCACCTGCGAATATCCGCACTCATGAGGGTGACAAAATAATCCCGGCCGGTGTCTGCCGCCGGCATACCCGGGACGCGCGAATCGTGGACCTTCAGCATCCTCCACAAACGATGGGCGATCTTTGCCACAAAGCGATTCGCCCGGACGGGTTTCACCCGCGGGTCACGGAGCATGGCCCGCTGAAATTCAGCGACCGTATCGAGAGAAACGTGATACTCCCCGAGGGGGTCCAGGAGCAAGTGCATCATCGTCGTCTTGCTGAGCCGTTCATTTTGTTGCTTCGACATTCAGGCTGATCGGCATGCCATGTGTTTTGTCCATGTGCGGGACGTACGCCTGCGAATAGTCGTCGTGATCGCGGTGGATCGTCGCGCGCCAATCATACCGGTGTACACCGGTGAATCCCGCCGATTCCAGCACACGGCGGAGCGCCTCGAAGTCATACACCGTCCGGTGGTAGAGACACTGCTCGCCCGACGGTGCTGTTATCGGCCAGCGCCCGTACAGAGGTCCATGAATCAGGGAAAGGTCCCCGTGCCGCTGATAGACGCGGACCAGGGCTTCGAAGTCCGGCACAGCAAGCCTGAGAATGCCTCCGGTGCGCAGGACCCGGCGCCATTCAAGGAGTACCTCAACAACTTCCACGCGGTCAAAATACTCCAGCGCGTGGCACACGTAGATGAGATCTACGGTGTCGGAATGAATCATCGGGAGGGAGCGAATGTCGTGCCGGTGGTCGATATGGGGATAGTCGGCCAGATCGATGTGGACAAAACCGGGAATGTAGCGTTTGTCACAGCCCAGGTGCAGTTTCATGTGTGTGCCGGGGGCGGATACCGGTAAAAGGTGCGGATCAGATCGCAAATCCTGATGATGGTCTCGTCTTTCAGGAATGAGGAGGAGGGGAGCCAGAGACCGCGGGAGCAATAGCTCTCTGAAACCGGGAAGGTGCCGGGGATCGCATATACGCGTTGTTTGCTGATGGGCGGATAGACCGGACGGCTGCCGACGCCGCTCCTCTTGAGGAACTCCATCAGTGCCGGGGGATCCGGGACGTAGATGTCCATGAACCAGGGTGCGGTATCGTCAGCCGTGGGAATCATTTCCACTTCGGCGACGTCGCGGAGCTGTTCCTCATACAGCCGGTAGATCTCTTTCTTGCGGGTGACCCGCCAGGGCAGCTTCTTCATCTGTTCTATACCGATCACCGCCTGCAGATCGGTAAATTTAAAATTGTAGCCCATCATGTCATGCCAGTCCACACCGCCGCGTTCGCGCCCGAAGTCCTTGATCTTGCGCGCGGCGAGCGCGAGCCCGTCGTCATCGGTAATCAGTGCGCCGCCCTGGCCGGTGGTGATCACTTTGGGTGCGCTGAAGGAAAAAGATCCCATCTGGCCGAATCGTCCGAGATGCCGGCCGGAGCACCAGGATCCGAGGGATTGCGCGGCGTCCTCCAGGAAGAACAGGCCGTGCTCTTGACAGAACGTTGTCCAGGCGGGCATATGCGGGGCCCGTCCGTTCAGGCTTACGAGCGCCACGGCCTTTGTCCGGGATGTCAGAGCACGGCGCGCGCGCCTCCAGGTCCATGCACAACGACCCGGGCTCCACATCCACGACAACCGGTATTGCTCCGACCAACCGCACGGCATTGGGGGTTGCGATCATGGTATAATTCGGGACCAGGACCTCGTCGCCCTGCCCGATGCCCCGCGCCCAGTACGCTACGGCCATGCTCACGGTTCCATTCGCCACAACCACACAGTGTTTTGCCCCCGTGTAGCTCCCGATCATCTCTTCAAATTCTCTGGTTTTCTTGAACTCCGTGAGCCAGCCCCCGGACGAGAGATACTCGGTCATGTGCCGGACTTCATTCTCGTCGATCCAGGGTTCCATCTGGTGTATGAAGTCAGGCATAGGGGCACGAAGCGAAAGTGAGGGGTTTATGCAGTTGTTCTTGACGATGGATCATCGGATACTCCGGCGGGACCATGGAGCGCATCCGGGAGCGGAGTCTGAAACCGGGGAATGATTCCGGGGCCGCGGCATGTTTGTTCCGCCGGTGTTTCGGCGACTGCGGTCATCTCACGATTGCCGGTCCGCCTTGAAGTTCTGGCGGTACCAGTTCACCGTTCGCTCGATTCCGCTGCGCATGTCGTGAGCCGGCTGGAAGCCCAGCAGGGTGCGGGCTCGTTCGACGCTCGTGCACCGGCGGGCGTCACCTCCTGCTTTGGAGGCATCGTACACCACCGGTCCGGAGAACCCGGTGTACAACGTAATCAACTCCACCAGCTGACGCACACTGATCTCCGTACCCGAGCCCAGGTTGACGTATTGCGGAGGTTCAAGCTTTTCGGCGGCGAGCAGAATTCCCGCGGCAACATCTTCCGCATAAAGAAAATCCCTCGTGGGCGTCCCGTCACCCCACACGACGAGATCCTTCTGCGTCAGGCATTTGATGATCGTAGACGGGATGACATGGGAATGTCTGGGGTCGAGCGAATCCCCTGGCCCGTACGCATTTGCCGAATAGACCACCACCATGGGGAACCCGTGCTCACGAAATTCGAGATCCGCCAGGAGCGCAAGATTGCGCTTCATCCATCCGACTCCGCGGTGAGCATCGGTGGGGAGGCCGTTGAACAGGTCCCGCTCCTCGAGGGGAACGGGCGCATCCGCTGCGTACGCAAACAGGTTCCCGATCGCCACGAATTTCTCGACTCCCGCTTCGCGGGCGGCGGTGACCATGTTCAAGTCAATCGTCGTTGAGTCGACATATTGCGTTGCGGGAAATGCGCGGCTGAAGGAAATCCCTCCGGTCACCGCGGCCAGATGAATGACCACGTGACACCCCTTCACGATCGAACGGCAATGTTCAATGTTTCTGAGATCGCACTCCCGCGAACGGGGTATGCGGATCCGGTCTGAAGGGACGGCGCAATCACGGACAAGTCTGCCGACAACATATGAGCCGATGAACCCCGCTCCCCCCGTCACCAGGACCTTCTTGCCCTGCCAATACGTGCCGCTCATTCTCAGGAGACCTTTCGGAGCAAGCTTCTGGCTTTCGTGTACGCCTCGTGCAGGGAGAACCCGTACCCGTGAAGGTCGTGTTCAAGCATCATCAGGCAAAGCTGTTCGAAGGAGACCTTGGGCCTCCATCCGAGAACGGAACGGGCCTTGCGGGAGTCGCCGCACAATGCGGGGACTTCGGCCGGCCGTTTGTAGCGATCGGCGACGACGACAAAGGGTTCCCAGTCCAGGTCCAGCAGACCGAACGTCACATCCAGTAAATCACGGACCGAATGCATCTCTCCCGTTGCGATGACGAAATCGTCGGGAACCTGATGCTGGAGAATCATCCACATGGCTTCAACGTAATCCCCGCTGAACCCCCAGTCGCGTTTTGCATCAAGGTTGCCGAGTTGTATCCTGTCGATTTCGCCTGCCAGGATCTTGCATATCGCCAGGGTGATCTTCCGGGTGACGAAATTGATCCCCCGCCGGGGGGATTCATGGTTAAAGAGTATACCGTTGGAGGCAAACATGCCGTACGCCACCCTGTACATCCGGGTGAGATGGTAGGCGGCCACTTTCGAAACGCCGTACGGGCTTTGCGGGAGAAAGGGCGTTGTCTCGTTTTGCGGCGGGGGTGATGCCCCGAACATCTCACTGGATGAAGCCTGATAATACCGTATCCCGCTCGCACCCATCTTCTTGATGGTGTCAAGAACCCGGTAACACCCGAGCGCATTCACGTTCAACGTCAACTCGGCCGTGGTGAAGCTTATGCCGACATGGCTCTGGGCGGCGAGGTTGTAGATCTCATCGGGTTCAAACTCCTCTATCACATCCCGCAGGCTGCTGTTGTCGCTCATATCCGCATATGTCACACGGAAAGGAGAATCCGGATCCAGATCATCGTATTTCTGAAAGAGCTGATCGATACGCTGCGTGTGCGGGTAGCTTACCCTGCGGGTTATGCCGCGGACGATGTACCCTTTGTCGAGTAACAACTCCGCCAGATAGGAACCATCCTGGCCGACGACTCCGGTAATGAGTGCGCGCTTAGCCATGCATCACCCTCCGGCATTTCTCGGGAGTTGCCGCGCGTGAATTCCACACGAGGGTACGTGAGGATTGCCCCGGGGAGATGTTCTTCGCTTTGCTTCATTTCTACTGTCTTTTGATAGTTCACCGCCGGGAGTACATCCTAAAGGTAGAGTTCGGTATTCCCCATCCGGTAAAGAGAGCAACGAGCCGAGATCAGCTTCTACAACTCCTGTGTTGCGTACTTAAAGAAGAGCAAAGAGGAAGCGCAGCAGAGCAACTTATTCAACACTACCAAATATCAGGCAGATTAGCAACAGATTTGTTGAGAAAAAGGGGGCGAATTCAAGCAATCTGCACGATTTCCAGGCCCAGAATGGCCCCGAGTTTCCGCAGTCTGGAGGCATTGTGGCCGATGCCGATGGCACAATGATGCGCCGGCCCTTCCCGGTTCCAGGCTTCCATGAATTGCTTTACCGGGAGTGAAAACCGGTAGCGGCTGTTGGTATTGCCGATTTCGAGGGTAGGGCCGTCGACGGACTCTCCTTCGGCTACGAGAAGCTTCAGCAAGCCACTCCGGGTCTGCACCACCGCGAGCAGCGTCACCGGCCCGCGTCTGACCTTCATTTCCACCGAAAGTCCCTTTCCGGGCTTTCCGTGATAAACCCCCAGCGGCCGAAGCAGCGGCTTGCCTTCGGCAATGGCGATGTGCCCCGGTCCATCGTGGCCGAGGAGAATGACCTGTTGCGGAAAATCCATTGCATAGAATTCACTGAACGAACCGCCCGCCCCGAAGGCGTCCAGTATCTTCATCGCCATGACGTTCTTGACTTCGCACTCTCCCGCAACAGGAACGTGGCGGGCGGTAAGGAGCGAGGTTCCCGCAATCACCGAAGTCATGATGTCTTCTTCTTCACTCCCCGGCGTTCCTTCGTAGTAGTAGGCGAGAGCACCGAGTTTCTTTTCCTCGACGAGGCGGTCGAGTGCACAGGAAGTCCGGGCTGCCCGTTCAATTTCAACGGGAGGGCACTCTGCGAGGACCAGGAACTCTCTCTGGATCACCTTCTTCTTTTCCTCCACCTCGGCATCCGTTACCCGGCGGCGGAGCAGTCTGAGCGTATCGATCTCCAGATGTTCGATGTGTGTACCGAAAAACACCGACATCTGGGTCGGATCGGAGTACACGTCCAGCATGCCGTTGTAATAGTGACCCAGGATGCCCAGGCGCGTGGAACGCAGAGCGCCGGCGACTCCCGCCGCATCCACCCACTCGCGGATCTGCTGCCATGCTTCCGCATCGTCCAGTGTGCCGGTCACCTGATGGAATGGAACGGCGGCCCGCTGGAAGACATTCGCAATCTCCGGCACGGCACAGGCCTGGCAGAAAGCGAGCCACTCGCCGGTCATTGTTCCCCGGTCACCGAGTGCGTTGAACCAGGCGTAGTCGATGGCCCCGGCAGGCTGAAGGTTGAGCACAATGACCGGGACCCTTGCCTTCTGCACAACCGGGAGTACGGTGGAGGAAAGGGCGTAGGTTGAGACGTAGAGGAATATGAGGGAGACGTCGCCGGCGGCAAACAGCCGGCCTGCAGCGCCGGCCTTTTCCACCGAGTCGACCAGCCCTCCCGAAACAACTTCCGCCCCCGCCCCGGACAAGGACGATTCGATCCGGGCGAGATACCCTGCCAACCGTTCCCGCAAACCCGGGAATTGACTCCAATAGGACTCGAGACCGATGCCGAAGACGCCGACGCGAGGAGAAGGGTGAGGGGAGGTCATGATGACCGAAAGGCTCCGTGTTGTAGGTTGAAGGCTCTGCCACCGAGCGGTATGATAGGGAAGAGCATATCAAGAATCAAACAGCGTTCGGGCGGGAGAAGGATTGCGGGAGAATTCATTGGCAAGAGTCGGATCGTTCTTACTATATTGGGTGCATCCATCGTCCCATACAGCGTGATCAACCCAAGGACCGGTATCATGATCCCCAATCCCATGCTGGGTGTCTTCTTCCACTGGCTCGGCGGCCTGGCGGCCGGAAGTTTCTATGTCCCCTATCGCGGCGTCAGGGAATGGGCCTGGGAGGTGTACTGGCTCGTCGGCGGCGTCTTCAGCTGGATCCTTGCACCATGGGTCCTTGCATTGATCAACACGGAGGACCTGTTCGCGGTTCTTGCAGAAGCGCCGGCCGGGAGCATCATGTGGGCGTACTTCTGGGGAGTGATGTGGGGCGTGGGAGGACTCACGTTCGGGTTGACCATGCGCTATCTCGGCGTTTCCCTGGGCGTTGCCGTGGCCCTCGGATACTGCGCGGCGTTCGGCACCCTGATGCCACCGGTCTTTCACGGTGAGTTTGCCGGCAAAGTCCTCGGGACATCATCCGGCCTCGTGATTCTCTCCGGCATCGGCGTTTGCCTTGCGGGGATCGCCATTGCCGGTCTGGCGGGAAGATCGAAGGAACGGGAAATGACCCCGGAACAAAAGACCGCGACCATCAAGGAATTCCATTTCACGAAAGGGATTCTTCTGGCCACCTTTTCCGGGTTGATGAGCGCATGTTTCGCGTTCGGACTCGACGCCGCGGCCCCGATCGCGGAAATCTCCGCCCTCCACGGCACCACCCCGCTCTGGACCGGTCTTCCGAAACTCTGTGTTGTCCTCTTCGGCGGGTTCACGACGAACTTCATCTGGTGTGTTGCGCTCAACATCAGGAACCGGACAGGGCATCAGTACTTCACCTCCACGCTCCGCGGCTTCCGGACAGGATCATCTTCCGGCGGAAAAGCAGCACATACCTGAGGCGGGAAAGGGGAGAACGGTCAGCATCCCGATTTTGCGTAACTACGTGTTCAGTGCGCTGGCAGGGAGTATCTGGTACCTGCAGTTCTTCTTCTACAGCATGGGCGAGACCCAGATGGGAGACTTCAAATTCTCCAGCTGGACACTGCATATGGCCAGCATCATCATCTTCAGCTCGCTGTGGGGCGTCGCACTCAAAGAGTGGAAGGGAAGCAGCGGCAAAACGAAGACCACGCTCTTCTTCGGTCTGGCCGTCCTGGTGGTGTCCACGGTGATTGTCGGCTACGGTAATTTCCTCGGTGCAGGGGGTGACCCGGGGTTCGCCACGGAAACCCGGAAGATGCCTCCACAGGAGGCAGGTCTTGCGCGAGCAGAGTGGGTGGCGCCGTCCGCCGGCGATGTGCAACAGAACAACCGGCCGTGCCCTCTTGTGCGGTCCACGTTCACTCTCGATGAAGAACCCGTCGCCGGTACGATCCGGATCATCGGGCTCGGGCATTATCAACTCTCGTGCAACGGCGCTCCGGTCGGCACATCACTCGTCAACCAGCCCTGGTCACAGTACAACAAAACCATCTACTCGCAGGAATTCGATATCAGCCGGCTGCTCCGGAAGGGCGCAAACGCCTTGGGCGTGCAGCTGGGCAACTCCTTCTGGCGTGTCGGCCCGGCGAACGACACCATGCGGTATGTCAAGACCGATGCCATGCCCGATTTCTCGGAAGGGCATCCCTATCTCCTGCGGGTGGAGGCGCGTCTGACCTTCAGGGACGGCACGGAGAAGGTCATAACCACCGACGGCACATGGAAGTGGCACGACGGGCCGCTCACCTTTTCTCACATATATGCGGGCGAGGATTTCGACGCCCGGCTGGTGCCCTCCGGGTGGGACCCGCCGGGGTTTGATGATCGATCATGGACACCCGTGACTGTGGTTGCGGGGCCCACCGCGGTTGCTCGAACCCTACACCGCGCCCCCGATCAAAGCTTTCGAGGTCTTCTCGCCGTCCCGAATCACTTCCCCGCGTCGCGGGGAGTACACGTACGTTTTTCCGCAGAACTGTTCCGCCCTCCTGCGCTTCACCGTCGAAGGAGCGGCAGGGCAGACGGTGCGGTTCAAGCCGTGCGAATACATGGACTCCACGGGTCAGGTGAAATTCACCTATACCTGGGGAACGGGCAAAGACATCTGGCACGACTACACCCTGCGCGGCGCAGGGCCGGAGTCTCACCAGATCCTTTTCTGTTATGTGGGATGCCAGTATGTGGGCGTGACCGGGGCGGTGCCGGCGGGATCTGCGAACCCCGACGGGCTTCCGGTGATCAGATCGCTGGAGCTCGTCCACGTCCGCGCGGCATGCCCGGAGGCGGGATCTTTCTCATGCTCGAGTGCAATGCAGAACAGCGCCCACCGGATGATCGACTGGGCGATCCGTTCGAACATGAGCTATGTGGCGACGGACTGCCCCCACCGGGAGAAGAACGGCTGGCAGGAAGAGAACTGGCACATGGCGCGGGCAATCAGCTACCGGTTCGACACGCACTCCTGGCTCAAGAAAATCACACGCGATCTGCGTGACACGCAATTGCCCGACGGCCATATCCCGACCAACTGTCCGAACTATCTTGTCGGCATTCCACCACACGGGTACTGGAACGAAGCCCCCGAATGGGGCATCTCCGGGGTTCTGCTTCCCTGGCATCTGTACGAATGGTACGGCGACCGGACCGTGCTTCAGGAGAGCTTTGAGAGCATGAAGAAGTATGTGGACTACCTTTCCTCACAGGCGAAGGAGGGAATCATCACGAGCAATCTGGGCGACTGGTACGACTACGGACACGGCAAGGGGGACGGGCCGTCACAGTGGACCCCGAACGAAGTGAGCGCGACGGCGATCTGGGCACTGGGGGCGAAAACCGTGGCACAGGCGGCAGGGGTTCTCGGACGGACCGATGACGCAAAGGTGTACCGGAGGCTGTTCGAGCAGATCAGGAAGGATTTCCAGCGTCGCTTCTACGATCGGCAAGAAAAAGACGGTCCGGAACAACGGCTCCTGCCAGGCCGCGCACAGCGTTGCGCTCTGTGTCGGACTGATTCCCGGAAAGGACCGCCCGGCGGTGCTGCAGGCGATCGTGGACGACCTCCGGAGAGCGGAAGTATCAGCAGACGGTGGGTGAAGTCCTGCAGGTGTTCCTCATCCGTGTGCTGGCCGAAGAGAACCGGAACGACGTGCTGCACCGCATCTATGCGCGTGAAGGACGGGGCGGCTACGGCTATATGGTCCGGCAGGGATTCACGACACTGCCGGAAAGCTGGGATGCCCGTCCGGGCACACCGAACAGCATGAACCACTTCATGCTCGGCCATTTGATGGAGTGGCATTACGCCTATGTGGCGGGGATCCGTCAACAGCCCGGGAGCGTGGGTTGGCGGCGGGTGCTGATCGCTCCCAATCCCGGCTCTCTCACAAGCGCGGCCGCGTCCTTCCGGAGCCCCGCCGGGCTGATCGCCGTCGATTGGGCGGGTCAAAGGGGGAATTTGTGCTGGAGGCGACGGTTCCGGAGGGGGTAGAAGCCGAGGCATGGTTGCCCGACGGCCAGAGGCAGAAACTCCGGGCTGGTGTGCAGGTGCTCCACGGGAAGCTGTAGGCTTTCCACGCTCGATTTTCCTCGAGCAAAGAGAGGTAATCGCGGCGATAGTTGCCGGTTGCGGGAACTATCTGACTGCTTCCGAATGTTAGCAAGTAGTGCAGGTGAATTTCCGGCGTTGATTCAGACCCGGGGCATGTTCCGGCGGCGTTGATTCGGACCGGCCGCCGGAGCGGGTTGACAATAACTCCGGAAATACGCATATACACAGGTTGTTCGCCGTTACGTTCTCTCCATTCGAAAGCGCGAGCTGATGCCCGGACACCACATGTCCATTTCATCCGGCACTACTTTTTTTGGGGCTAGGCTCGCGCCTCTCCTTTTTTCCGGATCATCCTTCACCGTCCTTCATCACCAGGTATTTGCCCATTCGCCGGCCTCAGGCCGGGTAGCCCTCCCTGCGCCCCAGCGGTGGTGCAGGAAGGCCGCCAGACCGAATATCACTCGACGTCCGACAACTCCAATCTCCACTTTGCCCCCCAGGAGGGATTCCCATCCATGACGCATTCCCGTGCCTTTTCTCACCGCGTCTCTTTCACGCTTCTGCTCTTTGCCATCTGTTTTGTGACGGCCGGGGCATTCGCTCAACGCAAATCCATCAAGCAGTACGTTCATGAGGTCTGGACGACGGAAAACGGTCTCCCGCAGAATTCCGCGAGCAGCATCGTGCAGACGCGTGACGGGTACATCTGGTTTGCCACCCAGGAGGGGCTTGCACGGTTCGACGGGGTGGAGTTCAGGGTGTTCGACAGGACCAACACGAAGGAACTCCCCTCATCCTGGTTTGTTCGCATGAAGGAAGACAGCGCAGGAGGGCTCTGGGCGCGGCCGACAGGTTATGCGCCGGGGATGGTCCGCTATCACGATGGCATGTTTACGATGTACGATACGTCCAACGGTCTCCCGCACAATCGCGCCATTACCTGGGAAAACGACCGGCACGGGAAGATGTGGATCGGCACGCTCGGCGGCCTGGCAGAATTCAAGGATGGAAAATTCCTTACCTACACGGTCAGGAACGGCCTTCCATCGGACACCGTGTTCGGCCTCGGGCTGGACAGCAAAGAAAACCTCTGGATCAGCACGAGGGGCGGCCTGGCCCGGCTTGACGGGGGAAAGATCGAGAAGATGACCGGCCGGAAGGAATTCCCCGATACCGCCTTTCTTCAACTTGGCGGTCCCTCCAACATCTATGAAGACCGTCATGGGACACTCTGGATGGCAACGCCGACCCATCTGCTCTCTTACAGCGGCGGGGCTGTTACGCGGTATGAAAAGAAGTCCGTCCTTTCCAATCCGAATATCCGGGCCATTCATGAGGATGCAAAGGGAACTCTCTGGATTGCCACGGCAGGCGGGCTGAACTCGTTTGCCGGCGGCCGGTTCACCCGGCACGCATCTCTCCCGGGACCAGGATGAGAACGACATTTTTCAGATCCGGGAAGACCGGGAGGGAAGTCTCTGGCTGGCCACGGGGAAAGGGATCGCCCGTTTTGCCGATGGAGCCTTCGAGCGTTATGACCGTGAGAACGGCTTAACGGACAACGCTGTGCAGGATATCCTGATTGACAAGGAAGGGAGCATCTGGGTCAGCACATTCGGCGGCGGGGTGGACCGGTTCCGCGACGAGAAGTTTGTCACCTACTCATCGAAAGTCGGTCTCAGCTACGACAATGTGGAATCGGTCATCGAGGATCGTACGGGCGCGATCTGGATCGGGACTTCTTTCGGAGGGCTGAACAGACTGAAAGATGGTGTCATCACCGTGTTCGAGAACACACAGGGTCTCCCTTTCGTTGATGTCCGTGCTCTCGGGGAGGACAGGCAGGGAACCATCTGGATCGGTTCCGGGCGCGGGTTTCACACGATCAGGAATGGTGCGATAAGCAAAGTGTCTCTGACCGTCGACGGAAATCCGAATATCGAGCCCGGACCGTTCCTGCTCAAGAGGTCGGGGGAGTGGCTTGTGACCTCCCGGAACAAGCTCTTCTTGCACACCGGCGGGCAAATTCACATTCGTCACATCCATTGGGGAAGAGCCCCTCGCGAAGAACAATATCAGGTCCCTCTTCGAGGACAGCCACGGGACCATCTGGATTTCCACGGAAGACGGTCTGTACTGGTACAGAAACGGAATCTCGAAAAGATCGGGGCCCGGGCAGGGATTCACCGCGGCGTGGGTCATGTGCCACTATGAAGACCCGGAAGGGGCTGTCTGGCTCGGCGCTTCGGACGCCGGGATTTTCCGTTTCAAAGAGGGAAAGTTCGTCAACATCTCTCCCCGCCAGGGACTGTTTGATTATGTCGCCTACACGGTTTTCGAGGACAAGGCCGGATACCTCTGGATGTCCTCCAACAAAGGTGTCTACCGGGTCAGCAAGAAACAACTCAACGATGTCGCAGACGGGAAGGCGCAGTCCGTCACCTGCACTTCCTATGGCACGGCGGACGGCATGGAGAGCCGGGAATGCAACGGCGGCTATGCCCCCTCCGGGTTTCAGTTACGTGACGGCAGGCTCTGCTTTTCTACGACACAGGGGCTGGCCGTGGTCAACCCTGCGGACATCCGGGTCAACCGGGTCCCTCCGCCCGTGGTCATTGACCGATTCCTCGTGGAAGGCGAACGGCAGATCCACGACGGAATCCGTTCAGGTGCCGGCCGGGAAATCCCGGTTTGAATTTCACTATGCCGGGATCAGCTTCGCCGGCTCGAAAGAGGTCCGGTACAAATACCAGCTCGTGGGACTCGACGAAGGGTGGATTGACGCGGGCGCGCGCCGCGATGCCTACTATACCCATCTGGATCCGGGAGAATACACCTTCCGCGTCATCGCCGCAAACAGCGACGGCATCTGGAACGAACAGGGAGCCTCGGTCGGCTTCGTGCTGGAACCGCATTTCTATCAGTCCGCATGGTTCATCGGGCTCGCCGTCTTTGCCTTTCTTGACGGTGGGGCCCTCGTTCTATCTCTACCGGATGCGCAGCATGAAGAAGAGAAGGGCGGAGCTCGAGAAGCTCGTGCAGGAACGTACGGGAGAGCTCCAGAAGACGGTGACCAACCTGAAGGAAACACAGACACAGCTGATCCTGTCCGAGAAGATGGCGTCGCTGGGGCAGCTCACCGCGGGGATCGCGCATGAAATCAAGAATCCGCTCAACTTCATCACCAATTTCGCCGTGCTGTCCCAGGATCTCACAAAAGATCTCCGGCAGGAACTTGCGCACGAGCGGGACCGTGTCGACAAGAAGCGGGCGCTGGAGATCGAAGGGATTCTGAATGATCTGGATCAGAACGTCACCAAGATCAACGAGCACGGAAAACGCGCCGACAGCATCGTCCGGGGCATGCTTCTCCATTCGCGCGGCAAAGCGGGTGAGCGGCAGATGACCGATCTGAATGCCCTTCTCCTGGAATACACCAATCTCGCCTATCACGGGATGAGGGCGCAGGACACCTCGTTCAACGTGAAGATCGAAACCGAATTCGATCCGGCCGTTGGCAAGGTGAACGTCGTCCCTCAGGATCTCAGCCGGGCATTTCTGAACATCGTCAACAACGCCTGTTACGCCGCCAACGACAAGCGGAAGACCGCCGGAAGCGGCTTCAACCCGACCGTCAGGGTCAGCGCCCGCAGCCTCGCCGAACGGCGTGGAGATCCGGATCCGGGACAACGGCAACGGGATTCCCCTGGCGATCAGGGAAAAAATCTTCAATCCCTTCTTCACCACGAAACCCGCGGGCGCGGGCACGGGCCTCGGATTGTCCCTCTCCTACGACATCGTGACGCAGGAGCATAAGGGGGATATCCGGATCGACACGAAAGAAGGGGAGTACACCGAGTTTATTATCGTGATACCGAAAGACCAGGTCAGAGAAGGAGTACCCGTCGCATGAAGATCATGATCGTGGATGACGAGAAAGACGTCGAGATTCTCTTCCGGCAGCAATTCCGCAAAGAAGTGACGGGACGGCCGCGTCGAGCTGTGCTATGCGTTTTCGGGGGAGGAGGCGCTGGAGTACCTTCACACGAAACACCCCACGGATGTCGTCTGCATTCTCTCCGATATCAACATGCCGGGGATCACGGGGCTGGATCTGCTGAAGGCGGTCAAGGAACGGTACCCCGAGATCCGGGTCTCGATGATCACCGCGTACGGGGATGAAAACAACTTCCAGAAGGCGATGTCCACCGGAGCGGAACACTATTTCACCAAGCCGATCGATTTCGACCTGATCAAGAAAGATGTCCTGAATATTGCCTGAACGTCTCCGCGCGTACAATGAGGAAATCCATTTGTCCCGCCGTCTTTCGGCGGGTAGCTCTTTGAAGGATGATATGATGCATCATAAGATTCTTGTGGTTGATGACGAGCCGGATCTCGAAGTGCTGATCCGTCAGAAATTCAGGAAACAGATCCGCGAGGAGGAGTTCCATTTCGAGTTTGCCCAGAACGGGGTGCAGGCGCTTCAGAAGCTGGAGGAACACCGGGATATCACGGTCGTCCTTTCGGATATCAATATGCCGGAAATGGACGGGCTGACGCTGCTTCAGCGGATCAACGAGAAGAACAATCCGGTGCTGAAGTCGGTGATCATCTCCGCCTACGGCGACATGGAAAATATCCGTACCGCCATGAACCGCGGGGCGTTCGACTTCCTGACGAAGCCGATCGATTTCAGCGATCTTGAAGTGACGGTGCAGAGGACCATGCAGCAGCTCGAAGTCAGCCGTACCGCCCTGAAAGCCCGTGACGACCTTGTTGCCGTCCAGCGGGACCTGGCGACGGCGACGCGCATCCAGCAGTCCCTGCTGCCCAAAACGTTTCCCCCGTTCCCGCACCGGCCCGAGGTGGACCTGTATGCGGAAATGCTGACGGCGAAAGAGGTGGGCGGGGATTTCTACGACTACTACTTCATTGACGAAGACCGTCTTGCCTTTGCGGTCGGAGATGTGTCGGGGAAGGGGATCCCGGCGGCGATCTATATGGCGGTGAGCCGGACACTGCTCAAAGCCACCGCCATGCAGATTGTCAACCCGGGCGAAGTCCTGCGCAAGCTCAACACGCTGCTGATCCCGGACAGCGAATCGGCGACCTTCGTGACGGTGTTCTTCGGTGTGCTGAACGTTCGCACCGGGGAGCTGCAGTACAGCAACGGTGCGCACAATTCCCCCTTCCTGCTGAAATCTTCAGGGGGTGTGGAGCAGCTTCCGTTGACTGACGGATCGATCCTGGGGCAGATTCCCGGTCTCGACTTCGAAACCAAGAGGGTCAAACTCGAAAAGGGCGACCGGCTCTTCCTCTACACGGACGGGGTGAGCGAGGCGATGGATCCCGAAAACGTGCAGTACGGGGAGGATCGGCTGAAGACGCACCTGGAAGCTTCAAACGGATCGGGAATCCGGGAGCTTGTGCAGGGAAACGTGGCGGACTTGAAGACGCACACACGCGGAGCGCCTCAATCGGACGACATCACGCTTCTTGCGCTGCGGTATTCCGGCAAGGGGTGAATCCCCGAATTGCTGGACTTTGCCGGAAGAATGTGTATTTTGTACGCTGTACATTCTGACCCGGGAGTCCATTGCACCTCTATCGCCGCAGCCGGGCCGTGACGCTTTTTCGCCGGCCGATTCTCCTCATTCTCCTCATTCTGCTGTTCGGACGCGGACGCAAAACCGCAGCCGCCTGCACACCCTTTCATCGTCGTCAAGGCATCTGAGTACGACTCACTGCGCGCGAGGTCATCGCGGTGGCCATGGTCAGTCATGAAACAGAAGGCGATGGAAGCGACCTCGACGCTTCGCTATCGTGCCGATGCGACACGCTACAGGAAAGCCATGCTGGTCCATGACCTCGGGTCGGCATGTGCGCTGGCAAGGATCCTCGATCCTTCCGCAGCGGCAACGTACGCCGCCATTGTCGCCGCTGAGGTGAAGCCTGCGCTTCGTGACCTCCGGGTCTGGAAGGAGAAACCGGGATCTCCCGATGAACACGAAACGAATGTCACGGCATCACATGCCGCCTTCATGGCGTACCTTGTGCTGGACATCCTGTACACGGACCTGGACCCGGCCGTCCGCAGGGAGATGGAAGATGACTGCGACTACATTGCCGGCCATCACCGGGCTTCCTGGTGGGAGAGCAAATATGCCATCGAGGGGATACGTGAGCTGTATCATCACGGCGCCTCGGAAGAGTTCCGGCGTACGAAGGATCTTTACAGGGAGTATCTGCTGAATACCACATCCGAGGACGGTGTGTATTCGACGGGGCCCGGCTATGCACACAGCAGGCTCTATATGGAAGAGCGGGTCCAGAAGAAGATGTTCATGGATGTCTGCGAGTATCAGGGATTTCACGAGTTCTATTCGGACCCGAAACTGCAGAGACTCCACGAATGGCTTTTTGGCTACTCCATGGCGCCGTTTAACCGCACGTACACATTCGGAGATTCGCCGCCCACAAAATTCCTCGCGGAATACTCTTCGGCTGCGCTGCGGGCGGGCAGGTTCTCGCCTGCCGCGCGGGAGTACGCCTTCTGGTACACGGGTCCCCCCGGAGAGAACACATGGAAGGGAGGGCTCCTGCAATACCTCTCCTGTGAATCTGGAACGTTCGATACACGCCGGCCCCCGAGCAGGATCTTCAGGAACGGCGGGGCATGGCTCCTTGAAAATGAGAATCCTTCTGAATCACTGGCGGGCGTTCTCTGGAACATCAACACGGTCAACGAAAGCCACAGCCACTTCGATGCAAATTCCATCAACATCGCGGGATATGGTGAGTTCATTCTCCGGAATTCCGGGTATGACGGATGGAAGGAACCGGATTCCCTGACATGGGAGTGGATCCACCGTACCGCCGAATCCTCCAACACGCTCACGGTCGAGGGCCGACCATGCGGACTTCAGAGGCGGCGGCATCACCGAGGGATCCTGGGTCACGGGGTTGAGTATGCTGCGGCACATCAGGACCGTCGATTGACAGGCGCGGTGCACGAAGGTGTCTCGTGTTCATCCGGCCCGGAGAGGGGCGCCGCCGGGTATTTCCTTCTCATCGACGATGTGAAGACGCCGGGAGGTTTCCGCTGACGTGCACCTGAACTTCCATCCCAACGCCGAAGACCCGCCGGCGGTCCTTGCAGAAGGACAGGAATACGACGTGGCGGATAAAAAGCTGTTTCACTTCGAGACTGCTTCAGGCGAGGATCTTCCTGGCGCACGCCCCGGCGAACGTCGAGCTGAAGCGCGGCTACCTGGCATCGAATGAATCCTGCAATCGCTTTGAGGGCAGTTACATGCGCGCAACCTACACCACCGGAGGGGATGGCGGGGCCCGCATCGCCACGGTCATCTTTCCGCATCCCGCCGGCGCGACTGTTCCACGGTTCGAGCGGATATCCATCCGCACAACCCGCGGGATGTCGATGGCTTTTGCCGGCGGCATGAAGGATCATCTGCTCGCTGCAGCCGGGGAAGGTGAGTATGCCTATGCTGATGTTTCGGCCAACGCCGCCGCGGTGTACTGGAGAGATGTGCGTGGAGAGCACGGAGACCCTGTTTGTTCGGAAGGGAAGGAGATTCCTGCCGGGGCCGGGCGAATCCGGTGGGCTTTGAGAGTAAGGAGCCGGTGAGTCTGGTCATGTCGGCAGAAGATGCCGAAGTGCTTTCCCCGGGAACAACCATCACTTTCCGGCTGCCCGGGAGTAGAGGGAGCTTCGATCGACGGAACGGGTGCTGTGCCGGTTCAGGAGGGCGAGGGATTCATCCGGATTTCTGTTCCGCAGGGAAATCACAGGATAGAGTTCCACCGCAATCGGGGAGACGGCTCGGGAGAGCGGAGTCCCCGCCGAGACTGACAGAGAATCCGGCCGCTTCCGGCGTGTCCGCGTGTGCTCGACCGGTGCCTGCCCGTTCTCTCTTTCCGCTTTCCCTCCATCGGTCAACAAGCCCAGAGGGCGGCAGGGCAATACCCGATCGATGCCGGAGCAACGGTCTTTCCAGGCAGACGGGTCTGGCAAAACCTGTTGAATCCGTCTGCTGAGTCGGGCGTGTCGAGTCACGCGGGAATTCTGCTTGACAGGACGGGTTGAATTCCCTATATTGCAGCCGCAGTCTCGTATACCAGGTATGTTAGCTTTCTCTTTTATTCCGGATGCCGTCGAAATGCCTCTCGATGTAAAGAAACCCGCTCCGCTGTATCTTCAAATAGCTGAAGACATCAGTTCCAGAATCCTCAAGGGTGAGTTCCGTCTCGGAGATCAGCTTGGCTCTCAGGGGGCCATATCACTCGAGTACAGCGTCAGTCTGATCACCGTGAAGAAGGCCCTGAGTCATCTGGCTCATCAGGGATGGATTTACAGTCGTGTCGGAAAAGGGTCTTTTGTTTCACGAAGTGCACCCGGTACGCCATCCCTCACACAGCGGTCAATCGGCATTGTGCTGGAGAACCTTCAAAGCCCTTTCTTCTCGCGCATTGTCCAGTCGGTTGAAGAGCACGCATACCGGAACGGGTACAACGTTCTGCTCTCCAACAGTTCGGGAGAAACGGAGAAAGAAGAGCGGCAGATCAGGCATTTCCGGAGCATTGGTGTCAGCGGCCTCGTTATCGCCTCGCTGCACCACCTTTACCACGCCACACCGACAATCCAGTCGCTTCACAGGGAGAGGTTTCCGTTTGTCATGGTCTCCTACATGAATGACCCGGATATCCCCTTCATTGGCACCGACCATGAGCTGGGTGCATACATTGCGACGCGTCATTTGCTGAACCTTGGCTACCGGCGCATAGGATACCTGAATGGGGAGCGGGGGAACCTTGTTGGTGAACTGCGGAAGAACGGTTACACCCGGGCGTTGCAGGAATCCGGCAGGCAGGTGGATTCCCGGCTTCTCTACAGGATACGCGTGCGCGGGGTGCGGGACTATGCCCGGAGCGGATACGATGCGGGCAAGGCGTTCTGCAAGAAACGTTCAATCAATCCGGACGCCCTCTTCGTGTTCAATGATCTGACCGCGTGTGGCTTTCAGAAGGCCTTGATTGAGGAAGGTGTCCGCGTCCCGGAGGATGTGGCGCTGGTGGGGTTCGACAATATTTCGCAGGCGGAGTATGCTCCTGTGCCTCTCACCACGGTGGATCAGCCGACCGCGCAGATCGGAAAGGGTGCCGTGGACATCCTGCTCAGAATGATTGCCGGCGAACGCGCGGGTCTCCGGAAGATTCACGCGCCGCACCTTGTTGTCAGGGAATCGTGCGGGGCGGGGATGGTCATTTCGAAACAGCCTGAGCCAGCGGCACTCACCAGGGCTGAAGTGGAGTTGTGAAGACCCGGAAAGGATGAATGGTATGACCTCTCTGATTCGTCTGAAAACACGCTGGGGCGGCGTTCGGTTGGGGGCGGTCACATTCCTGCTGTTCCTCATGTGGACGCAACCATGCCTTGCGGCAGGAGGCCGGATCACGGGCAAAGTGACGGATGCGAAGACCGGCGAAGCCCTCCTCGGGGCACACGTGAGTATCCAGGGGACGGCCATCGGCGCATCCACAAATGTCAACGGCGACTATATCATCCCGAGTGTTCCGCCCGGTGCACACACCGTCGTTTTTTCCTATCTCGGTTACAAGAAAGTGACCGTTCCCGTCCGGGTCGTGGCAGACACCACCATTCAGCTCAATTCGCGCATGCAGTTTGACGTCGTCCAGATGGGCGAGGTCACAGTGACGGCACAGCTTGAGGGGCAGGCAGCGGCGATCAATCAGCAGCTCACCTCGAATACGATCGTGAATATCGTCACCAGCGACCGTATCAAGGAGCTTCCGGATCAGAACGCGGCGGAGTCCATCGGGCGCCTCCCCGGCATTTCCGTCCAGCGCGACGCCGGGGAAGGGCAGAAGGTTGTTGTTCGTGGTCTTTCTCCGAAGTTCAACTCCATCACCGTGAACGGAGAACGCGTTCCGTCGACGGACCCGACGGACCGGTCCGTGGACCTGAGCATGATCTCCCCGGACGTTCTTTCCGGGATCGAAGTCTTTAAGGCCCTGACACCGGACAAGGACGGCGACGCAATAGGGGGCACGGTCAATCTGGTATTGCGGCATGCCCCGGCGGGATTCCGCGGGGACTTCCGCGGGCAAACAGGGTATAACCATATGAGGCAGGAATACGGGCAGTACAGAGCCAGTCTGACGCTCAGCGACCGCTTCCTGGACAATGCCCTCGGTGTTCTCCTGACCGGAAACACGCAACGGGCCAATCGGAGTTCCGATGAACTCAGCGCCGACTATATCTTCAAGAGGGAAGCGGCAGGTGCGGAGACACAGAGCACGATCGAAATTGACAACCTGAACCTCACCTACAATTCGGAAGTACGCACACGCACCGGCGGTGGTGTGACGCTGGACTACGAAATGGAGAACGGCGATCTCTTCCTGAGCTCCTTCTTCAGCCAGACAGAGCGGGATCGCGTTCGTCGCCGAAAGCGTTACCGCGTCGGCTCCGGGACGACCGAATACGATCTGGCCGAGCAGGAACAAACCACGCAGCTGTTCACGAACGGGCTGAGCGGACGGCATGAGTTCGACCTGATCGAGATGGACTGGCGCTTGGGATACTCGAAGAGCACGCAGAAGCAGCCGTACTACAACTATGCCCGCTTTGTGGAGGTCGCGGCATTCATGAACGGCCTTGTCGATACACAGGGACCGAGCGTTATTCCTTCCTATGCGAAGAACGATACCTCCGCGACATGGTTTCAGTACGGGACGTTCAACCCTGAGAATGTCACCGACAAAGACGCCAGCGGTCAGCTGAACGGGAAGACGCCCTTCCGTCTCGGGGAAGATATCGCTGGGAGTCTTAAGTTCGGGGGGAGATACCGGGGGAAAGAGCGAACACGCGATGTGACGGAGTACAGGACCCCGTTTGGAGAGATCGACAAGATCGGAAAGGCCGAACCCGGCAAATTCGCCATGTATCGCGGACAGAGTGTGCTCATCAGCAACTTTGCGGATCCTTCTTTCAAGCCGGAGAACTTCCTGGATGGCCGTTATGCGCTGAATATCGGCCTGGACCCGGCGCGGTTGGCCGGGTTCCACACAGATTACATAAGTCACTATGATCTCAACCGGTTCACAGAACTTCAGGACTACGAGGCCGGAGAGGACATTCTTGCCGCGTATCTTATGGCGGAAGTGAATATCGGAGACCAGTTCACCCTTCTTCCCGGTTTTCGCTATGAGCGCACAAAGACAGAGTACACGGGCAGGTGGGGATATCTGCAGGGGAATCTGGGCGAAGTCGGTACGGTCAGTGATACCACGGGAGGACAAAACTATGGGGACGTTCTTCCCATGCTGCACTTCCGCTATCGCGTGACGCCATGGTTCGACATTCGGCTTGCCTATACGCATTCTCTCTCCAGGCCCGACTACTACAATCTGGTTCCCTACGAACAGGTGAATTTCGCCGAGCAAACGCTCGTGCGCGGGAATCCCGATATCCAGCGGACGAGGGCGACGAACTACGACATCTACGTATCCTTCTATAGTAACGATCTGGGTCTGCTGACTCTGGGAGCATACTACAAGAAGCTGACGGATATCGACTACATCAAACAGTCCCGCGTGATCGGGGGGCAGTTCAACGCGTTCGTGCTGACCGAGCCCGTGAACGGAGACGATTCGGATGTGTGGGGGCTGGAAATCGATGTCCAGACAAACCTGAAAAACCTGCCCAGTCCCTTTGACGGATTTGTGATCAACGCGAACTACTCGTACATTCGTTCCGAGACCTATTTCCCGTTCTTCGAAATCGGTCCGAGGAGTCCGGATCCTCCGTACAGTCCGCAGATCATCGACACATTCCGGAGGGCACGCTCCCCGGCCAGGCGGACCACATCGGGAATGTCGCGCTCGGGTACGAAAAGGGCGGGTTCTCGGGACGCGTTTCGGTGACCTTGCAGGGGCGGAGCCTGGAGAGAGTCGGTTCCCGCGTGGAACTGGACGGGTATGCAAACAACTCTGTTCGCTGGGATGCCACGCTCTCACAACGGTTCTCGCCGTTGTTCAGCATCTATCTGGACGTCAACAACTTCACCAATCAACCTGAGGAAGCCTTCCTCGGCGACATCATCTATCCGACCAATCAGGACTATTACAGCTGGACGGCGGACATCGGCGTGCGTCTCAACTTCTGAAGCGTTGCCTCCCTGAAGGGGAGGTCACAGTGCTGAAACACCACTACATATCACTCACTAACGGAGGGTTTACACATGAAACACCAATCCACTTTGTTCCGGGGGGGGCTTGTCCTGTGTGCGCTCGTCCTTCTGATGGCGGGGATGAACAGGGATCTCCTTGCTCAGCGCATCGTGAATATCACGCCCGGGTTCGGGACGCTGAACAACGTCATCCGTGGGGATACCACCGCGCTCGGTGCCCGGGTCGATTCCAATACCGTCTACAGGCTTCAGCGCGGAGGGCTCTACATTCTGAACGGGACGATGGAGCACAACTACCCGGTCATCATCGAAGCGGCGCCTGGTGCCGGGGCAAAGCCAAAAATCATCCAGGGGGTTCCTTCAGGTGGAGTGGCTCCCACCGAAGCCTGGGCTGCCCGGGCAACGCTCCGCATGAAGAACATCTACATTTCCGCGATCGACGAACTCGGAGGGAATCATGAGCGCGTATTCCGAATCCGGGCCGACGGTATCAGGGTTGTGATGGACTCCTGCCACCTGGATTTTGCCTCCCAGGCAGGCTTCCGGTTCGACAATGCCAAAGCCAGGGTTTTCTTCTACAACTCCATCATCAGCAACATCGGTACGGGAGACAGCCCCGACAACGGCCGCGGCTTCGACGATCGGGGAGTCGACATCGATACGCTGGTTCTGGAAAACAGCACCTTCTACAATCTGACCAGCCGTGTGATCCGTGATGCAGGTGGCATCACCAAATACTGTAAAGTGAACCACTGCACGATGTTCAATATCGGCCAGTGGGGCGTCAGCTTCGGTCCGTGCAACGATGCGGTCTTCACAAACAACATTCTTATAAACGGCGCGTATTACGGTGTCAACGTCAAGAATCCGTCGACGGGGGAGGCACGGATTCAGGTGACGCTTCGTCCGCTGCCCCTTGGTGCGGCGCAAACGGCGGACATCCGTAACAACAATCTCCTCGTCGATTCGCTCCTCATCAAGGCCTATCCGGACTCGATAAAACCCCAGCCGTTCTTCGATTCGACCTGGCAGGCCTTCATGACAAGTCTCGGGACGGCCGGGACTATCTATGCCGAACCGATCACCTTCCAGAATGCACCGGATGCCCCGGTGAATGTCATGCAGGACTGGTACACAAACCCCGCCGCGCCAAATCCGAATCTGGATACGGTGGGGAGTCCCTTCAACTTCAAGTATCCCACCACCCAGCTTGCGTACACAAGAGGATCCGATGGCAAGCCGCTGGGGGATTTGAACTGGTTCGGTATTCCCCTCACGGCGGTCCAGGAATTGAGCGATCGCGTCCCCGCCGCATTCCGGCTGTATGACGCGTATCCCAATCCCTTCAATCCGGAAACCAACATCCGGTTTGATCTTTTGCAGGCGGGATTCGTATCCGTCGAGGTGTTCAATACGCTCGGCCAGAAAGTGGCAACCCTCGCCAGCGAAATGCTCCCGGCCGGGAGCCATCAGGTACGGTGGAACGGCCGGCGGGACGACGGTGCCCGTGCGTCAAGCGGGGTCTACCTCTACAGGTTGACCACAAACGGATTCGTCGATGCCAGAAAGATGATGCTGGTTAAGTAGTCCGACCTTCACGTGCCGGCCCCCCTTTCTGCCTCAGAAGAAGGGGGGCCGGAGTGTTGTGTGGATCTTCGCCCGTCGTATCATGCGATCTCCGGGGGTATCCTCATGCTTTTTCCGCAGCAAAACGACCATCGCACAGTGTACGACCTGGCCGGCTACTGGCGGTTTCTGCCCGACCCGGCCGACACGGGTGATTCCGAAGAATGGTTCTCCCGGCCTTTGCCTGATAGTGCCATGCTTATCGCCGTCCCCGGCGCATGGAATGAACAACTGGCCGAACGGGGACTCAAAAACTACGTGGGATGCGCCTGGTATGAAACGCTCTTCAGCCTTCCCGGCTTTGATCCCGATAACCAGCGCGTATTTCTCCGTGTGGGAGCAGCCGAGCACCGGGCCAGCGTGTGGGTGAACGGGGTGCCGGTGGGTGTGCATGCGGGCGGCTATCTTCCCTTTGCACTCGACATCTCCCGGGCAGTCGGCGGCGGGGCCAACCGTCTCACGCTGTCGCTTGACAGCCGTCTCACGATGGACACCCTGCCGCAGGGGATTGATCCTGACGCTCCTCCGTACGACGGGGCGGGATACGACCGCCGCCACACGTATCCTCCCACGAGGTTTGACTTCTTCCCGTACGGCGGTCTCACACGCTCTGTCCAGATCGTGACGGTCCCCGCGCGGCATATTCATCAGATCTCTCTCCGTGCCGCTCCTTCGGGATCCATTACCATGTCCGCTGCGTGTACGGGCGGGGGACACACAGTCGGGACACTCCGCATTCTTGACCCGCAAGGGGCTCAGGTTGCCGAAACCATCTCCGTGGCGTTCAACGACGGCCGGGCAGAATGCACGCTGGGTGTCGCACGTCCCTCCCTCTGGTCGCCGGCACATCCACACCTGTACACTGCCCACCTGACTCTTCTGGATGAGAAGGGGAAGGTGTCTGACAGTTATGAAGAGGCCTTTGGCTTCCGGGAAATCCGGATCGAAGGTGGACGGCTTCTCCTGAACGGAATTCCTCTGTACCTTGTCGGGTTCGGCAAGCACGAGGATTTTCCCGGAGTCGGCCACGGGCAGTTCCGTCCCGCGTACGTACGGGATTTTGAGCTGATGCGGTGGGCCGGCGCAAATTCCTTCAGGACAAGTCACTATCCGTATGACGAGGAGATCCTCCGGTTGGCGGACCGGCTCGGTTTCCTCGTCATCGATGAAGTGCCGGCCGTCAGTCTCGGGTTTCTTTCGGACCGGTTCGAAGACCTGGAGCCGTTGCTGGAGAATCACCGGCGTGCCTTATCGGAGTTGATCGAGCGCGACAGGAACCATCCGTCGGTGGTTGCCTGGTCTCTTGCCAACGAACCGAACCTCTGGAGCGAACCGGCATACCAGAATGCCGCGAGCCGCCGCTATTTTCGCGATCTGTATGAACACGCGCGGACACTCGACTCCGAACGCCCCGTTATGGCCATCACGATACCTGCGTACTCCGCCGCCGACGTTTCGCTGGAGGCCTGTGATATTATCGGGATCAACCGCTACTATGGATGGTACACGGATCCGGCCGACCTTGAAAAAGCCCGTCAGATGCTGGATCAGGAAATGGACGCAATGTTTGCCCGGCATGGCAAGCCGATCATCATCACCGAGTGTGGTGTCGATACCGTTGAGGGACTGCATGCCACGGTTCCCCAGATGTTCACGGAAGAATACCAGACGGAGTTTCTGCGCGTGTACTCTTCTGTGGCCGACCGGAAGCCGTACTGTGCGGGAATCCATGTGTGGAATTTCGCCGACTTCCTCACCCCTCAACACTTCCGCCGCGTGATTCTCAATAGGAAAGGAGTGTTTACCAGGTCGCGCGAACCGAAGAGTGCCGCGTTCTTCCTCCGTTCCCATTGGACCACTCTCGACCGCGTAGCGGATGATCACCGTCCGCAGCGGTTCAGCGACACGTTTCTGATCGGCGATATCAAACGGGACCGACAGTAGAGGAACATCAATCGCCGGTGGTCTCCCACCATGTCCCCCGGACATACCGTCACACTGCTCGCTTGCCAGAAGAGCCTTGACCTCACGACATAGCTTCACCATAAGGATTACTGCCATGAAACTGCATACCGGTTATGGTGTGATATCCCTCCTGTTTCTCCTGACGACGGAGGTCTGGGCGCAGAGCAGCCAGACGGAACTTCGCAGCGAGATCCTGCGCGCCGTCAACTCCTGCGCCACGTACGCGGCGGACGTGCTGATGGATGAAAAGGGGAAGTCCCGGTGCGACTATGAGTTAATGGAGGGAAAATGGTACGACTACGAACCCCCGTGGCACACCGGCCAGCTTATCTATGCCCTCGTGGAAGCGTATCAGGTGACGAAGGAGCAGAAGTACCTTGAGGCCGCCCGGCGGGGCGGCAACTGGTGGATCGGTATGCTGATCACAGACCACCCGAGGCTGAAAGGGATGGTCCGGGCCATCCACGGAGACGGTCTCGAGAATATCGTTTTTGCGACCGTCTCGGACGGCACCGCAGGCCTCTTCAGGCTCTACTGACGCCACCGGGGACAGGCGATACGCAGAAGTCCCGACAAGTGCCGGCAACTGGATGTTGAGCAACATGTATAATGCCGAACATCGTGTGTTCTACGATTGTGTGGATCCGGCGACCGGTGAAGTACTTAAAGAGCGAAGCCCGTTCTGGCCTGACAAAACGCATCAAACGATTTTTGACGTGGCCAGGCCGAACAACGAAGGGTCGCTCTTCAAAGATATGTATCTGTTCACGCGTGAAGAACGCCACAGGAAGATGTTTGTCGAACTATGCGAAAGCCTGCTTCACTACCAGGATGCATACGGTCTCTGGATGGCCTTTGTCCCCAACGATTCCCGGGACAGCTCTTTTCATCCACGGTTTAATCTCTGGTATGCGGAATCGCTCCTCGAGGGGTACGAACTGACCAGGGATCGCCGCTACCTGGATGCGGCGCTTCGAACGGCCAGGACCTATGCGAAATACCAGCAGAAGGACGGGACGTTCTACTACACGAACTATTTGAACGGAAGCTCCAATAAGAATTCCCTCTGCGGGTCCGCGACGGCGTTTTGTGGAATTCTCTGGCTGCGACTGGCACACTACGGCGTGGGGGAGGAATTCCGCGGCAATATCCAGAAATCACTGAGGTGGATACTGAACAACCGCTATTCCCCCGAACATCCCGATAGAAATCTCGCGGGCGCGGTTCTGGAAACACGTGTGCGGAGCAAGAATTCCAGGATCTGGCTCACGCAGAGGGATATCTCAACGTCATTCGGTTTGAGATTCCTCTGTGACTACTACAACCTGATGACGGAATGATGAAGTCACTCCTCCTGATGTCTGCGCTCTTGCTCGTGCAGGAATACGCCCTCTGCGGAACGGGACGATCTCTCACGGTGGTCCCTCAACCCATGGAGGTGCAGTTCACAGGACAGACGTTCTCCTTTAAGGGCGCCCCCGTGGAGATTCACGTCTATGGAAAAGAGACCGAGCCTGTCCGCCTCGCTGTGGAAGAGCTCCGGGGCGAGTTTGAGAGATTCCGTACCGCCGGGACCAAGGGCCGGTCGCAGGCGGTACGTGCCGGGATTCCTGCAGAAGACCGGGAATTCAATAACATCTGCGCCGCCCACAACCTTCTGCCGGAGCCGCGCCTGGGCGATGAAGGGTACCGGCTGCTCATCAGTCCGGATCTGGTTCTGCTCTCCGCCAATTCGTCCGGAGGAGTGTTCTACGGAATTCAGACCCTGAAACAGATGGTGCGCGGAACACGGCAGCCACATCTGCCCGGCGTGAGGGTGCGGGACTGGCCGGAATTCACGTACCGCGCGGTCATGGACGACATCAGCCGGGGACCACTGCCGACGATGGAGTTCATGAAGCAGCAGATACGTCGCCTGGCCGAATTGAAGGTGAATACCTTCATGCACTACGTCGAACATGTCGTCAAGACCGCATCCCACCCGGCATTCGCTCCCCGGGATGGATCCGTAACGATCGATGAGTGGCGCGAATTGGCGGCGTATGCCTCGCGGTACAACATTACGCTCGTCGGAAGCTTTCAATCATTCGGCCACTTCACCAGTGTCCTGAACTCGCCCGCGTATGCCCACCTCGGAGAGAGCGGAACGCTCCTGTCTCCCGTGCTTCCGGAGAGCTATACGTTTCTCGAGGATATCTACAGGGAGATGATCCCGGCATTCAGCGCTCCGTTTTTCAGCATCAATTGTGACGAGACATTTGACCTCGGCAAGGGCGCTTCGAAAACGCTTGTCGACAGTATCGGGTACGATGGCGTCTACTTCCAGCACATCATGAAGCTCTATCATATCGTCAGGAACCTCGGCCCCCGGGTTCTGATGTGGGGTGATATCCTTCTCGAATATCCGAACCTGCTCGAAAAGCTCCCGAAAGATGTGGTCGTTGGCACATGGACGTATGATGACCGGGATTCGTATGCGGCATTTATTGATCCTCTCAAGAAGGCGGGATTGCAGTTTCTTGTCACCCCCGGAGTACTGAATTCAGGCAAACTGTTCCCGGCGTACAAACAGACGTTCGGCAATCTGCAGGGTTTTGCGGAGGCCGGGCGGAATGCAGGAGCCTTGGGGTTACTCAACACTGTCTGGGATGACGGAGGAAGGGCCTTCTTCTCGAACGACTGGTTCGGCGTGGCGTACGGCGCCGACCGGAGCTGGAATCCGCTGCATGCCGATTCGGCGTCATTCGACCTCCGGTTCTGTGCCGGGATCTACGGAGCATCCGGCACTTCCTTCACACAGGCGATCTGGAAATTGAATGAGCTCGCGGATCTGGAACCGACAGACGCGATGACGGAAAAAGTCCTCTTCGAACGCCTTCTGCCGGATTCCGGGAAACAGACACGCATCTCGGTCGCAGACTGGAAGCAGGTCGGAATGATCGCGAACGAAGCGGCAGGACTTCTCCGGACGGCGGATCTCCGCACCTACGCGGACGACAGACCCTTTCTCGAGTCCATCTGTGCACTCTATAGCACGCTCTCCGCGGCGCGGTTCAGCCTCCTTCAGGCCGCCGACCTGTATGCCGAAGCCATGACCGCGACGTCCGCTCCCCGGGCGCGCGAGGCAATCATCCGGGCGATCGAGCTCGTGGACTCGACCCGTGAACGGGAATCGATGGCGCAGTCGACGTTTGAAAAACTCTGGCTTCGCGAAAACCATACCTACGCCCTCGAGAGGCTGAGCATCGTCCACGGAAGGCGGATAGCAGATCTGGATGACGTCAAGAAACGGTTGATCGGGGCGCTTGTGGAATACGACAGCGGCGAATCCCTCCCCCCGAAAGATGCAGTCAGGCTCGGGATTTCACCGCTCCCCGGTAAATACTTCAGGGAATGGCTGGCGACGCGCCCGATGCCAACAAGGATGGCCGGCCTCTGTCGCGATATGACTACCTGGCGGGGATGGGAGGAGAAACCGGAGTCGTTCCGAAAGTGACCCAGGAGTTTTTCTGTGATTCCCTGAAAAACCGATGGTCAAGGATAACCTCGGCATACCAGGATGTCGTGGATCTTGCGGAGCTCTTTCCCGGACAGAACCGGGACGTCGTGTTGTATGCGTTTGCCACAGTCGAAGCCGGAGGCGACACCACGGTGCGGGCTCTTCTGGGTTGTGATGACGGAGTCGAAGTCCTGATCAATGGTGCACGGGTATTCGAAAAGGAATCCCCGGGCGGGCTCCAACCCGATGAGTTTTCCTTCCAGCTGCCGCTGCGCAAAGGGATGAACAATCTCATGCTCAAGATCTCGCAAACGGAAGGGCGCTGGGGGTTTTCCTTCCGTCTTCCGGACAGCGAGGTGAGAAGCAGGAAGAACCGGTATCGACTTGTGAATGAATGATTTCTCGCCCCCTTGACATTCACCTCACCCTGAGCTATGTTACGGCATCATCGTTCTCTCTTGCCATCACGCCTTCTCTTTTTCAATGGAGGCCGTCCGCTCGCTCTTCCTTGGAGGTCCACCATGCGACCACTAGCAATCGTGTGTATAGCCTGTCTCCTGTTGGGTTGCGGCCAGAAGCCTGTGAAGCCGGTCAGTTATCGGGAGCAGATCCAGCCCATCCTCAACGCCAAATGCACGGAGTGTCACGGGGCAGCGAGAACCCAGGGCAAGATCGACCTTACCTCTTACGAAAGCCTCATGAAAGCCCGCACTCCGAAGGGAAAGAAACCGGTGGTCATTGCGGGAGACCCGTCGAAGAGCTGGCTGTACATCCTTTCGGCAACCGACCAGCCACACTATCGCATGCCTCCGGACACATCAACCGTCGTTGCGCTTCCCAAGGAAGATCTTCTGCTGGTGTCCAAGTGGATACAGGAGGGGGCGAAGGATAACTGACGTGCGGGGGTTGGATTATTGCCCTGACTGCGAGGCCAGGGAGCGGAGCTCTTCAAGTTCGTGCCACCTGGCGTAGAGGTTTTCGACCCGCTTCCGGGCATCGCCGAGGGCGGCGGTCAATTGTGCGATCTCCTCTCTCCGCTTTTCGTGGAAATCCGCCGCCGAGAAGATTGCCTCGATACGGTGCACTTCTGCTTCTGCCTGCACGATGTCGTCTTCCATCCTTTCCAGCTCTTTCTCCTCCTTCCATTTCAATTTCACGGGACGGGGCTTTTGCGGGGTTTCCCTCTTTTTTTCCGGAACAGGCGAATCCGGGAGAGCGGCCAGCCGGACAGCCCGCTTTTCCAGGTAGTAATCATAGTCCCCTTCGCTGAAGTGCGCCTTCCCGTCTCCCTCAAAAGCAAGAATGCCGTTGCAGACCCGGTTGAGGAAATACCGGTCGTGGCTCACCGCGATGAGACAGCCGTCAAAGGCTGTTAGTGCCTCCTCCAGGACACGGAGCGTGGCCAGGTCCAGGTCGTTTGTCGGTTCGTCCAGGATCAGGAAATTGCCCCCGTTTTTCAGAATCTTCGCCAGAAGGAGTCTGCTTCTTTCGCCTCCGGAGAGTTTTCCGACTTTCGTGTTCATCCGGTCGTCGGCGAACAGGAAGCGCCGCAGATATTTCCAGACCGTGATCTGCTCCCCGCCAAAGAGGATCCATTCCCGGCCTTCACCGATTTCCTGGAGAACCGTGTTCGAGTCATTCAGGGCGACGCGTGACTGGTCGACGTAGTTGAATACCGTTCTTGCCCCGACGACCAGTGCTCCCGTATCCGGCTGGAGATCTCCGAGAATGATCCTGAGCAGGGTCGTCTTGCCAAGTCCGTTCCTTCCGATGACTCCCAGTTTTCTTTTCTTGTCGAAATTGAGAGTGAGGCCGCTGAACAGGGTCCTGCCTCCAAGAGTCATCCCGAGGGAGTCCATATTCAGGATGGTGGATCCCAGGGGGGTGGCCGGAGGGATGATGAGTTCGACTTCCTCCGGGGCCTCGTACCCCTGTTTCTCCGCAGCTTCGAAATAGTCTCTCAGCCTGCTCTTGGATTTGGTCCTGCGGGCCCGGGGACCGCGTCGGACCCACTCGAGTTCCCGGCGCAGGTAGGCTCTTCTCTTCTTCTCCTCGGTCTCCTGCCGGGTTTCCCGTTCCGCCTTGTCGATCAGGAAGTCCGTGTAGTTGCCGGCGTGAGAGATACACGCGCCATCGGCCAATTCCACAATATTCCGCGCAATCGAGTCAAGGACATAACGGTCGTGCGTCACGAACAGGCAGGCCCCGGAGTATTTCGCCAGGAATTCCTCCACCCATTCGATGGACCAGGTGTCCAGGTGGTTAGTCGGTTCGTCGAGAATGAGGAGATTGGGCCGGGCGATGATTGCCTCGCAGAGTGCCACGCGCCGCTTCTCCCCCCCGGAAAGGGTGCGTACGAGACGGGTCCCCTCCGGGACGTTCAGGGAATGCATCGCGGCTTCAATTCTGTTGTCGAGGTTCCATCCGTCGCGGTGGCGTATCTGTTCCTCGACAATGTGGCGCTGTTCCGATGCGGATGGGAGCGCTTCATACTGACGCAGGAGGCCGATAACGTCGAACGCACCTTCAAGGATGTTCTCGGTCACGGTCTTGTCCTCGTCCAGCCGGAAGTCCTGCGAGAGATACCCGGTGATGAGATCCCGTCTGCGCGAGACAGTGCCGGAATCGGGAGTGAGGACACCGGCAATGATCTTCAGCAAGGTGGATTTGCCGGATCCGTTGGCGCCGATGAGCCCGATCCTGTCGTCCTCCCGGATGGTAAGGGATGCGCTCTTCAGAACTGCCTGCTCCCCGAATCGCATGGAGACATCAAACGCATTCAGGATTATGGGGCTGAGTGTTTTGGCCATGAGAACTCGCGGGTGTTCACCGGGTGCCGGTCCGGGCGGTCGGCACGGCGGGAGTGCCACCGCAATATACGCAAAAACCTTCCCGCATCGGCTTCGGGAAGGAAGGTTCTTCGGCTCTCCGGTTCGCATCCGGAGACAACGTCTGTGTCCACGTCTGGAATCTCAGCGCGAACGCGCCTGCATCTCCTCAAACCATCCTGTCAAACGTTCTTTTGTCGGGAACGTCAGTATCCCGAAAGCTGCGAAAACTGCGAGCGATCCGAGATTCAGCCAGTAGGCCGGCTCCGCGTCGAGGACGCCGTTTATCATGGCGAGGATGCACACCGTGATGCCAAGGAATGCGGCTCCCTCGAACAGGGCCAGACGCAGAATGAGTGCACTCCTCAGCTTTCCAACGGCAAGCGAAGCGAGCGTCTCCGGACTCGCATCCGGGAGCGTCCTCAGCCCGTCGGAGGAGAACATCCGCTGAAAAAGGAAGCTTCCCACCGAACCTGCTGTCAGCAGGGTGGCTCCGTTGATGGTGGAGAGGATGTTGGCCAGAAGAAACTCCTCGGGGCCCGGCGGAGTCGCACCTCTGGCGCTGACCAATACGAAAACGGGTATAACGTACAACAGCGGGCCGAACACAAGGGCTGTCTGCATGATCGCCATCGTCCGGACCAGCCCCGGGGTGAGTGCGGCTTCAAAGTGTGTGCGGGTGAGCAGTGGCTGAGGCATTTGTCGTGATTGTCTGTGTGTGCCTGGAGAACCCGTCTTCCCGTCGAGAAGCTGGCGCCTATGTTTGAGGTGCCTTGTTTTGTTGAGGCGCCTCGATTCTCCTTAACCAGAGATACAGAGAGACGGCAAGAAGGCCTATGAAGATGGTGGAGATGCCCAGTCCCCACCGCCGGAAATAGTATTCTTCAATCTGCGTGGAAGCCTCGGCTGCAATAGTCTTTGCGTTTGTACGTCCCTTGACGATCACCTCACGGTAGCGGGCCTCATTGAACGCGTGCACCATGGTGCGCGCTTCGAGGCGGGACTGACGTACGTCGCGCAGTGTGAACTTCGCCTCCGAGATCTCCATGCCTTTCTGTTCGGCGTCCTGAACGAGAGCCCTTGCCCGTCCGGTCTCCTGTTCCAGACTGTCCGTGATGAGCCGCATGGCCCCGGCAGCCTGAAACCCCCTGATGCTTTCCGTGCTGGTGTGACAGCGCGAGCAGACCGCCTCTGTGCCGGTTCCGAGGAGCTGTTCCGTGGCGGCAACGATTCCATGGTTGCCATGGCATGTCTCGCATTCAGGGAGCTTGCGCGAATCGAAAGCGATCTTGTGCGGGCTGGAGGCGAACAACTCCGCATTCAGCGCGTGGCACGTTCCGCAGACCTTGGAGATGGACGCGAGGCCGGGAGGAGTGGCCCCGTGGTTACCGTGGCAGTCGTTGCAGGCGGGGGAGGAAAGATCGTGTTTTTCAAGCAGGCCGACACCGTGTACGCTCTTCGCGTAGAGTTCATACTGGTCGGTGGGGATTTTGTAGGGTGCCATGCGTTCTTTGTCACTGTGACACGCGGAGCAGGTCCCCGGAAGATTTGCCGCATACACCCGGGATTTGACGTCTCCTGCCGGGCGGATATCGTGACTGCCATGGCAGCTTGCGCACTCGGCGGCTTTGGGATCTCCCTGTGCGTTCCGCACGCCGTGCACGCTTGTCCGGTATTTTTCCATCTGGTCAACCGGGAGTTTCAGATTGTATGCACGCATGTAGGAGGCATCGGCATGACAACGGCTGCATGTTTTTGTCACGTTCAGCGGATAGACCGGAGAACGCGGATCCTGCGCGGAAACGATCCCGTGTGCGCCATGACATGTGCTGCACTCCGCAAGGCGTTCGCCTCCTTTGAGGGACGGCTTTCCGTGAACTCCGGCTTTGAGCATCTCGAGCTGTCCGATCGGCAGCCGGGAGCCGAAAGCGTTCAGTCGTTCGGCGTGTGAGTGACAGGTGCCGCACACTTCTGAAATCCGATCACCACGGGGTACGCCGTTGAATCCCGCGGATGGACTCATGGCCTTCTCTGGATCATCGCTCGAGGCGTCCCCGCCGTGGCAGTCGGCGCACGTCACGCCCTTCTTCGCATGAATGTCGCGGGCAAAGAGCTTCGCCGGCGTGTCTCCCAGGGCCGCATGGCATATCAAGCACTGGTCGGTCTGTTGCCGGGCGGGGGCGGACAGGGGAATGCCCAGCAGGAACACGAAGCAGAGTATGCGGGTGTGCAGGGGTGTGTTCATGTCAGCCAGCCGAGAATGGTCAGAAGAATGATAAACACAAGTGCGAACAGGCCCACGTAGTTCACGAACCGGTTGCGTTCACCCCGTTCACTCTTCCTGTCCCAGAACGGGATGATCGTCCAGAGCAGTCCGGCGACACCGAAGAGCACGACACCGAACAATTCGCCGTCGATTCCGAGAATCTGTGCGGGAAGGTACTTGAGCGTCTGAAACATGAAGAGAAAGTACCACTCCGGTTTGATGCCGGCCGGGGCGGAGGCGAAGGGGTCGGCTTTCTGGCCGAGCTCCCAGGGGAAGAACACCGCGAGGGCGGCAAGAAGATTCAGGACCAGAAGCCAGAGCAAGAGATCCCGCAGGAGGAAATTCGGGAAGAAGGGCATCACCTTCCCGGTTTCTCCGGGTGTGTCTTCCGATCCGAGGGGTTCGCTCATGCCCTGCCGCTGAACGAGCAGCAGATGGATTGCCCAGAAGCACGGTGAACATGCCCGGGAATACCGCGACGTGGAGTCCGAAGAATCGGGAAAGGGTGGCGCCCGTGACATCCTCGCCGGCCCGGAGAAACACCATGATGGGTTCTCCTATCAGCGGAATGACGCCGGGAATGTCCGTGCCCACTTTTGTCGCGAAGAACGCCAGTTCATTCCACGGGAGAAGATATCCGCTGAAGCCGAATCCGAGGACGAGGAAGAACATCACCATGCCGGTGTACCAGGTGAGCTCCCGTGGTTTGCGATAGGCTTTGGTGAACAGGACGCTGAACATGTGCACCATGGCCGCGAGGACGAAAAGGTTGGCCGCCCAGCTGTGAATCGAACGAATAAGCCATCCGAACTGAACCTTGGACATCAGGAACTGGATGCTCTCGAAGGCGAGTGTCTCGCTTCCCTTGTAATACAGGAGGAGCAGGATGCCCGTGATCACCTGGATGAGGAACAAGAACAACGAAACGCCGCCGAAGTAGTACCAGACGGAATGCCGGTGGACGGGAACATACTTCTTTCCCATGAACGAAACCAGGCTGCCGAGGTCCACCCGTTCGTCGAACCAGGTGTAGAGGGATTTCAGGAGTGTGTTCATGTTTTCTTCGCCACGAAGACTTCGTTGCCTTTGAGGAGGACGCGAAACTCATCAAGCGGCCGGGGAGGGGGGCCGTCGATATTTCTTCCGGTGAGATCGTATTTCCCGTTGTGACAGGCGCACCAGATCACCCCGAGATCGCTGCGGTACTGGACCGTACAATCCAGGTGGGTGCATGTTGCGGAAAACGCCTTGAGCTCACCTTCCGCTGTTCTGACCAGGAGCACGGGCTTGCTCCCGAAGCGGACGATCTGCCCCCCGTCTTTCTTGATGTCGTCCAGCACGCCCACCCTCACGCTGGAAACGTCCACCTCCGCCTGTGCCGGCGGTTTCAGATACGCAATAATGGGGTAGAGGACTGCGCCGAGCCATGCGGCCAGGCTTCCTCCCAGCAGGAACTGAAGGAACCTCCTTCGCTGCGGGAGTTCGGGCGAAGGGGTTTCAGGAGATGTGCGCATGCGGTAGCCTATCGTGATAGTTGCACTGCTACGTGGACTCCGTCCCGGTTGAAGCCGCTTCCGTCCGCTTGCGGGACTTCAGTCGCGTGAAGAACAGGGAGACCCCGATCAACACAACGCCGAGCACGAGGAGGGACACGATACGATACACTGGCTCAAGATGCCGCAGGCCCACAAAGACAACAAAGAAGACCGTCAGCACGAGCGTCAGGTGCCCCATCCAGCGATACTTCTGATTCTGAATAAGGAGATTCATGAGGTAATAAAACATCGCGATGCCCACCCAGGAAAGGGCACGATATCCCTCGGGAACCAGATGGTACAGTGCATAGGGGAACACGAGAAAAGCAAATGCCAGGTAGGCATTGCGCATCACCTCCGTCCTGAGTTCGAGCCGGTCACGCTGCCAGTTGAGAATCCGTGCGCTCAGCAGCCCCACGACGCCGAAAATGAGACTGATGCCGGATTCCTGCGGGGCGGTGAAGAGGTATCCCGCCATCACGCAGAGATAAATGATGAAGTTGGCCACGACGATGAAGCGTGAACGAAACCAAACCGCGGTTGCGACAACGACAATGCTCTCGAGGGAAAGCCAGACGAACACTCCGGGGGGAGTGAACGCCTTCAGAATCGCCACACTGAGTGCTGCATAGCCGAGCAAGGCATAGACGAATGTTGAATACCTGCTTTCCTCGCGGATCCAGAAAGCGATGGCAAGGGCCAGCAATACCGCGAAGGCAAGAAGGTGAGCCGGCGTTGTCAGGTCGCGGAACGAGACCAGGGTCAGCAGAAGAAACACGATGTACGCTCCGCCTCCATTGAGGAATCCGGAAGCGATGGTAGTGCCGCTTTCCGATGGAACGGTCGGTGCGGAGCATCGTCCCCGCGGCAAAAATCACCGTATACAGCAGAAGGAAGATCAGATTGGCCGGGATTGGAGCTGTTCACGCTGATCGTGTGGCCGAGCAGAGGATTATTGATCGCCCACAGGAGATGTGTGAGATAGGTCAGCACGATACCGTAGAGAATGATTCCCCCCCATGCGAACCTGTTGCCCAGATACGAGACGAGAACCGCCAGCACAGTTAACCCTCCGAGAGTCAACGGCGTGCTGTCCGCCACGATCAATGTCGCGTACCCCATTGAAAGAGCGAGGGCATGGAGATAGGGAGAAGCTGCGGCGGAGCGAAACGAACACAGTGATGGCGGTGACGGCCATCAGAAGGAAAACCGCCACAGGGGAACCGGCTGGAACCGCGGCCTCTTCGCCGAAGAAGGAGAGGCGGAGAGCGCTGAAGTAGAGCAGAGCAAGAGCAGCACCCCTGAGATAGCTTGAAACGAGCACGAACGAGCTGCGCCAGATGTGCGCAAGGAAGAACACCGCGCCGGCGATAAGGGCTCCGACCAGGCCGGGTACGGCGGACGGCGCGCCCCTGTAGTGAAATGTGAGCGCGAAGGCAAAACCGATGGCAACGACGACGATGCCCAGTTTGGCGAACCAGTTCTGTCCAAGCTCGAATTCCAGGGCCTCCCGGTCCGCGTTCTGCGGGGCATCTGAAGCGGCGCTTCCCGCGGGGAGTGTCTCCACATCCGGCCGTAAGTCGAGATGTGCTTCGATGCGCGCGAGTCGCTCTTCGACGCGGCGAAGTTGATCAAGAATAGCTGTGGAAGGATCCCCGTCGGGCTTCTGTTCCATCACGCGTCCCTGATTCGTCCGTGTAAGTAGATGGTGTGCCGGCCGGGGCTCCGGGGTGGAGGGAAAACCCGGAGCAATGCCCCAAAGGAGCAGAACTGATGAGATGTTCCGAACGAATGTAGTGAACGCGGGAGGGAATGTCAATATGCTGCCCCCCCCCCCGTTTTCTCTCTTTCCCGTAAAGCCTTGCGCCGGTCAACCAGAGGGGGAGGGAGACGGCTATGTTTAGAGAATTCACCTCACTGTGTGCGCATCAATGCATGCGTCATCATTGAGTGCGTTTGTCATCAAGGTATGCGTGAATGCATGCTTCAATGTTCGCGTTTGTCCATCCGTTGCCAATGGACCGCATTCTCAGTACCTTCCCGTAGTACAATTACCATTCGGTCGGGGATCGAAACAGGGGACATGCCCAGGTCCGCATCCACAACAACCACTGCTCCCATGAGACGTCGCCTCCTTCTTCTCCCGTTCGCCCAGCTGGTCATGTCGGTCACTTTCGTTGCGGCAGGGACGCCCGATCCCATGCAGGCCACCGGCGCATTGCGTAGTGAACGGGCAATAGACTCCATTCTGGCGGGACTGACGATCCAGGAGAAGATCGGACAGTTGGTCCAGTACACAGGAGGATGGAAGACGGGGCCGTCGGGAAGGACCATCAGCGGCGAGCAACGGGAGCTCATCCGTGCCGGGAAAACCGGCTCGCTTCTGAATGTTTTCGGCAGCACGCTGACCCGGGAGCTGCAGCAGATTGCCGTGAACGAATCCCGCGCGAAGATCCCGCTGCTGTTCGGTCTCGATGTCATCCATGGTTTCCGCACAACCTTCCCGATTCCGCTTGCCGAAGCCGCAACGTGGAATCCCGAGGCCGCCGGGCTTTCCGCGCGCATCGCCGCAGCCGAAGCCTCTTCGGCGGGGATCCACTGGACCTTTGGACCGATGGTGGATATTGCGCGTGATCCCCGCTGGGGACGCATTGCGGAGGGATCGGGCGAGGATCCCTATCTCGGATCTCTGTTCGCGGCCGCGCGGGTGCGCGGGTTTCAAGGACGCGACATGGCCGACCCGATGAGTATCATGGCATGCGCCAAGCACTACGCGGCCTATGGTGGCGCGGAGGGAGGGAGGGACTACAACACCGTCGATATCTCCGAGCGAACACTCCGGGATGTCTATCTTCCCCCGTTCAAGGCTGCTGTGGATGCCGGTGCCGGGACGCTGATGGCTTCGTTCAACGAAATCGGCGGTGTGCCGAGTTCTGGCAGCACGATTGCTCCTGACAACAATTCTCCGGGAGGAATGGAAGTTCGACGGATTTGTTGTGAGTGACTGGGGGTCGATTGGCGAGATGCAGGCGCATGGCTACGCTGCCACCCCGGCAGAGGCGGCGGAACGGGCGATCAATGCCGGACTCGATATGGACATGGAATCGGGGTGCTACCGTGACCATCTTCAGACACTTGTCGAGCAGGGAAAAGTAAGCGGAGCGACGCTTGACGAGGCGGTGCGCAGAATTCTCCGTCTGAAGATTCCGCCTCGGTCTTTTCACCGATCCGTTTCGTGCGTGCACGCCCGAACGGGAGAAGGAAACGATCAGGAGCGTGGAAAACATCCAGGCCGCACGCCGCGTCGCCCGCGAAGCGATCGTGCTGCTGCGAAATGAAGGCGGACTTCTACCGCTGAAGAAGAACCTGAAGTCCATCGCCGTTATCGGTCCTCTGGCGAAAAGCCGCAAGGACCCGCTTGGCCCGTGGGCGGGTCCGACAGACACCGCGTTTGTCGTCACACTCCTTGAAGGCATCAATGCGGCGGCCCCTTCAGCCCGGGTTTCTTTTGCGCAGGGCTGCGGGATTGACGGGATGGACTCTTCCGGGATCGCCGCCGCTGCATATGCAGCGCGGCAGGCGGACGTTGTTCTTCTCGCCGTCGGCGAATCCGAAGGAATGAGCGGAGAAGCGTCGTGCCGCTCCTCTCTTGAATTGCCCGGCCGCCAGCCTGAACTTGTGCGCGCGGTCTATGCGACCGGCAAACCCGTGGTGATGATTCTGATGAACGGTCGCCCGCTCGCTCTCGGCTGGGAATCGACTCACGTGCCCGCTATCATCGAGACATGGTTTCTCGGTCATGAAACCGGTCATGCCATTGCCGACATCCTGTTCGGGGATTTCTCCCCTGCGGGTCGGCTGCCGGTGAGTTTTCCCCGCGCGATCGGCCAGGTGCCTATCTACTACAATCACAAGAACACAGGGCGTCCCACCGACGACAAGACGCATTACACTTCACGGTATCTTGATCTTCCTTCCACTCCGCTCTACCCGTTCGGATTCGGATTGACCTACACCACATTCGCGTATGCTGACCTCGTGGTGAACACTCCGCATCTGAATGTGTCGGACACGCTTGCCGTTCGTGTTACTGTCAAGAACACCGGTCGGCGGGCGGGGGAGGAGGTCGTGCAGCTGTACGTCCGTGATGAAGCGGGGAGTGTCACGCGGCCGGTCCGGGAGCTCAAGGCATTCCGGCGGGTACATCTCGAGCCCGGTCAGAGCGCGCCGGTCACGTTGTTCGTTCCGGTTGCGGAACTGGCTTTTACCGGACTGGACATGAAGCGCCGGGTTGAGCCCGGGAGGTTCAAAGTCTACGTCGGTCCGAATTCCGCAGGGGGCCTGGAAGGTGCTTTTGAAGTCGTGAGACCATTAAGTCCGTCCGGGCGATTGAGTCGCCGCTTTCTTTGCGCCGGACAGCGCGTTGGGCGCTCGCCGGTCGGCATTTTCCCTCCGAATTGACTGAAAACCGTGGAAAACGAACCGCCGCGGAGCAATGCTCTTCCATTGAGGGGTCCTCCATGCATGCCTGCAGACAGCCGTTCGCACGCATTGGCGGTCTTTCTGAGCAACTTTTTCACCTGTCCGGGTGTTCAATAACAATACGATGGGGCGCTCGTTTTGTACTTTCCGGGCCCTCCGTACACTGTTCATTCACATCATCGATGGAGGTCGGCATGATCCGTTTTCTTACGCCTGTTCTTCTCGTGCTTAGCCTGTTCATTCTCTCACCTCAGCCCCTTGACGCTCAGATTCCCAATGCCAGTTTTGAGACCTGGACGGTTGCGGTTCCCCCCTTCCTTCCCAGCATGCCGGTGGGCTGGACCACGATATATCTCTCGAATACGACAAAATCTGCCCAGGCACACTCCGGGTCTGCTGCGGTCCAGGGTGTCACAGTGGACATCGGCGGCGGAACGATTGCACCAGGATATCTCACCTCGAATTTGTTCGCAGTAAACCAGCGCCATGCGAAGCTCGAGGGCTTCTACCGATTGACGGCGGTCGGGAATGACGAGTTACTCGTGGGCATTATTATGTACAAGAGCAGGATGCCGATAGCTGCCGCAGAGAGCACGTTCGTTGGAACCGGGTCTGCGTATGTGCAATTCTCATTCAGCATCGACTATGCTGATGGACAGGTACCGGACTCTGCACTTATCGTTATCTCCAGTGACGGCCCTTCGGGTGATCCCCATGTGGGGACCACCTTTCTGGTCGACGATCTTTCCTTCTCCGGAATCGTGAATTCCGTGCAGACGGTTTCCACCACGCCGTCCACGTTCGCTCTTGAGCAGAACTACCCGAACCCCTTTAATCCATCGACCACCATTCGATTCTCCCTCGCTGCAGAATCCCCCGTGCAGCTTTCTGTCTATAATCTGATCGGTCAGGAGGTTGCCAGACCGGTGGACGAATGGAAAGCCGCCGGAGTGTATGCCGTACAGTTTGATGCTTCCGCATTGCCGACCGGCATGTATGTGTACCGGCTTCGCGCCGGAAACTACACAATGGCACGCACCATGACCCTTGTCCGGTGAACTGAACTTCTTTCCTGAAAGGGAACCCGGAGATCAATACTCCGGGTTCCCTTTTCTGTTGTTTGCCCTTCATGGGGTATACCTTGGAGGTGGGAGTCCTCCCGAAAACAGACTAGAGCGATCGAAGCGAAGCGCACCTGCGGAATGGCGACTGACCGTGAGAAGGAAGCGTGGAGCGAAGCCGCACAATTTGTGGGAAGAGGCCTTTACGCGGTGACAAATGGCCAGAACTCCCGCGCGTGATTTCGATCACGTCTTCCGTGTCTCTCTGTGATCTGCGTTACACCTCCGATTCGTGCCTTCCGTATATTGAAACCACACACCCGGCGTTTCCCACGACCGCTCATCGGGAGCGCCGCTACACACTGCACAATAGAACGCTCAACTTTCACGTCATGGGGGGATCTCTCATGCGATTGCATACCATGCTCTCCCTGTTCATCGTATTTTCGGTGTCTGCGGGGTTTGCCGAAATCACCGAACGCCGGTTTGACGGCGGCCACGCACAATATCCTTCAAACTGGGAGATGGCGGAGAACTGGAATCCTGATGGGGTTCCAACGCTCTGTGCGGCTGTGACCATTGCCTCCCGAAGTCCGTACGTTGCCGTGACCGGGAGTTGGTGTCAGGCGTTGTCTCTCAATATCCAGACCGGCGGAAGGCTCGTCCTGCGCAAGGATGACAACGGGAGGGTTCTGACAGTTCTCACGAACGTGATTATCGATGCAGGTGGAGAATTCAATACTGCAGGTTCTGCCGGAGAGGCCGGTCCGCTGGTGGTCATCGGGGGGAACATAGTGAATCACGGAACGCTGGATCTGCGGGGTGTTTCCACGGGACATGAGCAGGTGATACTGGCAGGTATGTGCCAGACGATCAGTGGGAGTGCCTTCTCGGTGTTTCAGAACCTCCGTTCGCTGGCCACATTCACGGTCGATGGAGTCGATGTGTACGTGCTGGGCACGTACCATGGGCCCTGGCCGAAAGAGATCAATGGCGGCCGTTTCATCGTCGGCGAAGCTCCGCTGCCGATCACTCTTGCGTACTTCCGGGCGGCATTCAATCCTTCGGCCAATGGCGTGTGCATCAACTGGCGGACCCTCACGGAGGTGGACAACTACGGGTTCTATATTGAACGCCGGGCACCGGAGCAGGACGTCTATGAATCATGCAGCTTCGTCCCGAGCAAAGGGAATGGAATCGTGCCGCACGAGTATGGATACACCGATGCCACCGTCCGTTCCGGCATCTGGTACTACCGGCTGCGCCAGGTGGATCTGACGGGGGAGGAAACGAGCACTGATCCCGTCATGGTTGATGTCCAGACGCTGACAGCGGTGGGGGAAGGGAATGCTCCCGCGGAGTTTGCGTTGAAGCAGAACTACCCCAATCCGTTCAATCCTGAAACCGAGATCCACTTCTCGGTGGGTGCTCCTGGCGCGGCCCGGTTGACCGTGTATGATGCGCTGGGGCGGGAAGTGTCGACGTTGTTTGATGGGGCGGCGGTTCCCGGGCGACTGTACAGTGTCCAATTCGGTGGCCGGGGGCTCGCCAGCGGCTCCTACTTCTACCGCCTGGAAGCCGGCGGGCGGGTGGAAATGAAACGCATGCTTCTCATGAAGTGAGCGAACAGAATTGCCCGCCCACACACACAGCGCCGGGTTGTCGCCTCCTCCTTGATGACCCGGCGCTGTGCCCTGTTCGTTCGCCTGACGTGTTGAGAAATCGCGCGGGCCGGTTGGAACGCGCTGCCATAATGACGGCCCACACGCTCATTGCCCGGAGAGTGGAGATCTGCACCGTGACATCCCAACCGGTCCACACCCGAGGAGCCTCTCAAACAACAAATCCGCACGGAGACAGGAGAGATGTCCGCTTCTTCAATCCCGGCAAACTCAGCGGGGAACGTGTACCGTATTCCTTCTCCCCACAAGAACGTCCATGTCTACCCGCTGTACACGAATGCTGTCCCCCTGAGCGCTTGCCACGATATCCTGCAGGAACACCTTGACGTCAAGAAGCCGGCCCTGCCCCGTGCACAGCATGAGTTCCCCGGGTGTCTCGTATGGATTGTGTGACTCCTTAAGCAATCGGCGCACAAGCGGAGTAAGCTCCATGGTGACGGAATCGCCCGGATTGCCGGGTGACCACGAGGTCAGCACCACCGTACCCGGGGAAAGCACGAGCCGTATGGTGTCGGGTCCGAGGGAGAAGCTCTTTCCGGCCGGCTCTTTCTGTCCGAGCGCGATCGAGCGGAGAAGGTGATCGAATCCCTGTACGGAATAGACCGGATCCTTCTTCCTCTGGAAGCGATGAAACCCGCTTTCGTTTCTTGCCTGCCAGGCCCGCACATATTCAACACCCATCAGAGCCGCCATCGCTCTCGGTTGCATGTCGCGGTCGTGGATTCCCGCTGCCGCGTTCTTACCCGTGCCAAGTGTGTCCAGCGCAATATCGAACCAGGGCTGGAGGGATGTGACTCCATGGACGTTGTGGATATACCGGACAATCGAGCTGATTTCCTGGGCCTGTTCAAAAGGGACCGGTTGTGATGCACGGACGATTTTCCCCTGTCGCAGGATTCCGGCATCGGTCAGGATCGCCTCCAGGCGTCCCAGCTGGCTCTGTTCCGATACACGGAAAGCTCCCCAGGGGCCGAAGGAGCCAAGGAAGACGAGAACGCACAGAGAGGCGGGAATGTTTTTTATGCTCGCCGACCGTGAAAGGAGGAAATAGATAACAATTGCCGCCAGCCACACTCCGAGCGCGATCACAAAGAACCTGTTTTCAGTGATCCCGTATTCATTCACCCTCCTCAATACAGCCAGGAGGAGAACGGCGACCAGCGGAATCTCGGCAAAGTAGTACCATTTCGTAAAGCCCTTCATCCAGCGGTTCTCCACGTGTTCGCGGACGGGGAAGACCAGCAAGAGAGAGAAGATCCCTGTTATCGAGAAACCGAGCACGAGGTTTGCCACCCAGCCACGGGGCCAATCCCAGTCGATCAGGATCTTTATCAGGTAGGCATAGAGAATCAAAACGTAGACTGTCACGAGAGGAATAAGAACGTATTGCGTGAAGACCTTGAGTCCCTTCGGATACGCGGTTTCCTGCTCCAGCAGTTCAAGGTTCTCAGGCACGCCCGAGAGGAAGAACCATGTGTTAAACAGACCGACAATAATACCCCAGAGCTGCAGATACCTCTCGGGCCGGACCTCGATGCCGAACAGGTTGTCCACTGCGGCAAGTGCGACTGACAGGCCGGCCCAGAGGACAAACGAATACAACCCCGCCTCCAGCAAACGGAGGAACAACGACTTGTTGAATTGCCAGAAGCCGTTCACTTCTCCTTTTCCGGCGAAGGGGGCAAAGGCTGCGAGCAGATGCACGCCGAGCAGAAGGAGGAGGTGCCGGTTACCGTAGATTTCGGGAGGCGCATAGATGTTTTGTGGAAGTGTCCACCAGTAGAGGGCAAGCAGAAACGCCGCCAGCACTTGAAGCGCAACCATTCCTGCAACACTCCATTTCCGCCGTTCGCCAACAAGCACTATCGTAACATACAGCGCGATTCCCAGGGACGAAGTCACGAAGATATTGTTCAGGAGTATCCAGGTTGTGTCCTTTTCGCCGGACCATCCGGCAAGAATAACGCCGGCAAGAGTGCCGAGAGCGGCAATCCCAATCGCAAACGGAAATCTCTTGAGGGTGGACAGGGCACTGCCTGCCGTCTGCCGCAAAGAGGGGAGCTTCATTGTGCAATCCCTTTCACTGTGGAGGGTGTGCCGTGTCTTCGATGTTGTCGGATGTTCCCGTTCCGCGCAAACGGGGACGGATATCCAAACGTGACGAAAGATACGCCACCGGCAGAGGATTCGCAAGGGGGAGGGAGCAAAGCCACAACAGGAGAGGCGGCTCAGGCGGTCGGCGCACCCTCCACTTCGACGGTATGAAACCGGATGCCGATGCGCTGAAGGAATTCAAACGGCATATCCCCGCCTGCGAACACGAGCACGACGGTATTCTTGATCTCTTGCCGGCCGGCAGGGGAGTTGAGGATCACCTCATACTCAAGAATTTCCTCCACCTCTGAATTGAACACAGCCGTCACGGATCCTTTCTTGATGCACTCCTCGATGAGCCGCGCGTTGCGGTCTTTGATTCGTGAGAACTCCCCCTTGCGGTAGGACAGGGTCACGCGGTTGGTTCCCTGCAGGGCGAGCCCGACCGCTGCTTCTATTGCCGAATCGCCCCCTCCGACGACGAGAATATCGCAGTCCTGGTACGACTCTGCATCGATAAGCCTGTACATGACTTTCGAGAGCTGTTCCCCAGGGACACCAAGTCGGCGGGGAGTCCCGCGCCGGCCGAGAGCGAGGACAACGTGACGGGTGTTGTAGGTCGTTTTTGCTGAAACCACCTCGAACAGTCCGTTCGCCCCGCGGACATCCATCACCTTTTCGTGCGTGCGGATCGGGAGGTCGGTTTTTCTGAGGATTCCCTCCCACGTGGCGAGTAATTCTTCTTTTGATGCCTCACGGAAGTTCAATCGGCCGACCAGGGGCAATTCGACGGGAGACGTGAGCACGATTTTGCGACGCGGGTACTGCAGAATTGTCCCCCCGGCATCCTGCTGTTCGAGGAGGACGAATCGCATACCGTGGCTCTTTGCTGACAGAGCAGCGGCAAGCCCGGCCGGTCCGGCGCCCACGATGACCAGATCCAGGGGGCCATCCGTGGACCGTCCGGACTCAGCGATCCGGTTGATCACGGCGATTCCCTGGGAGACGGCGTTCTTGATGAGGCCGATTCCACCGAGCTCTCCGGCGATGAACATCCCCGGGACGTTTGTCTCAAGATGCGGCGAAAGCACGGGAAGGTTGGCACTTCTTCCGGGAGGTGCCATCAACATGGTGATCCCGCCGACAGGGCAGGCTTCCGCGCACAGGGAATGTCCTACACATTTCGCGCCGTGGATAAGGGATGCTTTCCCCTGAAGAATACCCAGGACGTCACCCTCCGGGCAGGCATCGACGCATGCGCCGCACCCGATGCATAGAGTCACATCGATATGCGGATGCATCGTGGTTGCCTTGTGCAAACCGGTGATACGGAGCTGTTCAAACCGTGCCCGGGCCTCCCTCTCCCTTCGCCGCTGGCGGCGAACATAGGGGATAACCGAGATCGAGATAAGCAGCACGGTAAAAACGATGGTGAAGAGAGTTTCCATTGTGCCCGGAGAGAATCTAGAAATGCATGCTGACTTCGCCGAACAGCCGGTAGACGGTCCGCGTACCGTCATCGACCCGATCGGCGCTGAACACGGTATACCATGCGCGCGAGATGCGGACGGACATCAACAGTCCGAGCGTGGACGTGACCGCAAGGTCCTCTTGCGACACGAGTGTAGACGAATAACGGTCATAGTGAAGACCCACCGAGAGGGTCGATCCGAACCACCGGTCAATGTCGGCCGCCAGTTCGCGGCCCGTGTTCGTGGAACCATTGATGTCCGTGTATTGGATACCCGCATTGATCTCACTCTCCAGGATGTCGCCGGCACGCATAGAGAGGCCGAAATTTCTCGCCGTCGGCAGGCCTTCAGTGGGAAACCGGACGTGAGCGGTGGCCCCGATGGAAATGTTTGCAGGCAGACGTACCATTGCCGCTGTGCGTATTCCCTGGCGCAATTCCCGATCGAAGAGGGAATCGGGAAATGTCTTCATGCTCTCGAGGAGAAAGATGTTCCGTGACGCATCGTAGCCGGCGTTGAGATTCAACCACGAGACGGGAGTATAGGACAGTGTCAGAAAAGTGTTTGTCAGGCGGGGTGAAGACCGTTGCTGTCCGTCCACGAGTGTTTGAAGATCCACTTCGGTACTCTGATAGAAATAGAGGTCCTCCCCGGCAGAGAATGAGCCCTGGAGATAAAGAAAGGCCCTGTCCAGACGCCCCTGCAACAACTGCTGTCCGTACGCGACGGTAACGTCGGCGGGACGGTACAGGTCGCCGCCGAATGCGAAGTTCGCAAAAGCCGTGAATACCTGATGGTCCTTGTTATAGGCGGAAGTCCTGTAGTCGGGCTGTGTTCCGGCGAGAACGCCGGCAGTCAACGATCCCATTCTGGCAAAAAGCAGACCTCCGTCAACGGCACCAAGTCCGCCCATGTAGCGCGAGACAATGCGTCCTGCACTGAACCCGAACCAGCTTGTGGGCGCGTCATAGTTCAAGGACATTTCAAACAACCGCAATCTCGTTCTGGATCCCTCATACCTCGCGAAGCCCTCTGACAGATCATGCAATGCGCGCCCGTACATGGTGAAATACATACCCGTGTTGAACAGACGGCCGATGTCCAGCCGGACAACAGCCGATGGCTGAGAAAAATCCGGACGCTTTCCTATTTCGCCGATGCCGGCGTACTGCAGACCGACACGGCCATGGACGGTGGTCCCTTCTGGCACCCTGTCGGGCAGGAGTCGTGCGGACGGATATCCCGCCGGCGCCTCTTGTTCGGTCCGTGGTGCTTCGACAACTTTGAATATGATGACGCTATCGCCGACGGCAGGGGCGATGATTGTCGCGCACGGCTGGCCCACGGATGACCCTCCAGAAATGGCTGTGATCACCAACCGGCTCACGCGGACACCCTTCCGGAAGATGCTCAGCGTGTCGCCGGGGGCGATTCCCGAATTCCGCCCCTGATCAATGTATACCGATGTCCCGGACAAATACGTTATCGTGCCGGTCACCCGTTGCGGGGTTTGTGCCGATGCGCCAGCCCACCCTGCGAGGAGGGCAACGCCATACATGAGGGCCGGGATAATCCGGAGCGCTGGATACATCATCAGCCATTCCCTCGCGGGTGACAGCTGTAGCACGACGGGCTGTCGTATTTGTAGTTTCTGACCCCGCTGTGTTTCGAATCCATCGCAGGCTGCAAGTGCTCGTGGCAATTCACGCAGGCGAATACTTTGTAGTTCGTGGGCGCCGGGTGGCAGTCGCCGCATGTCGTCCACCGCCCGGGACTGTGCTTGCTGCCGGCGCTGATGGGGAACCATGGATCATGATTGTATGTTGAAGGTTGCCAAGCGACCGTGCTATGACACGGTTTGCAGTCCGTGGGAAATCCCGCTGCGACATGTCCGGGATTTGTGGTTTTCTGGAAATCGGCCTGGTGGCAATTGTAGCAAATCGTGGGTGTTCCCGTATATCGATTGTTCACGTGGCATTGGACGCACGGTACCGTCACATGGGCTCCGGTCAGAGGGAAAGCCGACGCGGCATGGTTGAATGTTGCGGGTGCCCAGGCGATGGTGGTATGGCAGGTCTTGCAGTCGGTCGAGAATCCGCCGGCGACATGTCCCGGGTTTGTGGTTTTCTGGAAATCGGCCTGGTGGCAATCGTAACAGATCGTCGATGTGCCCGTGTAGCGGTTGTTCACGTGGCATTGTATACACGGGACAGCCGCATGGGCGCCGGTCAACGGAAAAGCCGAAGCGGAATGATTGAACGTTGCAGGGCTCCATGCAACGGTGGTATGGCAGGTCTTGCAGTCGGTTGAGAAGCCGCCTGCCACATGAGCGGGGTTTGTGGTCTTCTGGAAATCGGCCTGGTGGCAATCATAACAGATCATCGATGTGCCCGTGAAACGGTTGCTGACGTGGCATTGTGCGCATGGCACAGCCGCATGGGCGCCGGTCAGCGGGAATGCTGTCCTGGCATGGTCGTATCGTGCAGGGGACCACGCAGAGGTGGTATGACACACCTGGCATTCGAGCGGGAAGGCAGGCGCGCTATGCGCCGGGTTCCGGGCCGCCGAGTACTGCATCTGATGGCACCGGGCGCATTCTGAAGGGGTCCCTGCAAACGTTGCGTTCGCATGGCACTTGTTGCACGGTACCGTGGGGTGGGCGCCCGTGAGCTTGAATGATGTGCGATTGTGATCGAAGCCGTACCCCCAGGCGAGAGCGGACGCGCTGTGACAGAGCTGGCAGTCAGTGGAGAACCCGGCAGCACGATGGGGGGGAGCAGTGGTGGCATCGTAGTCGGGTTTGTGACAACCGTAGCACGCGATCGGCAGACCGAGGTACTGGTGTTTTTGCTGGTTACGATGGCAGGATTCGCATTGGAGGGTCATATGCGGTCCGGCCAGCACGAAGCGTGTGCGGGAATGCCGCTGCGCCATATCGGGTACCAGCCATGATGAGGGCGAATGGCAACGTTCGCAGAGCGTTCCCAATTCTCCGCGGTGGATATCCGTATGGCAACTACGGCATTCCGGGGATACGTCAGCGAAGCGGAGAGAGGTGTGACACTGACGGCAGAGGACGGCGGTGTGCTGTCCCTTCAGAGCGAATGTGGTGCGTGCATGATTGAACTGCGATCCGGTGCCGGCAGCTTTCCAGGAAGTGGACTTGTGGCAGTCTTCGCAGCCGAAGGTCAGCGGGCCATGCGGGGAATCCTGTGCGTGGACAGAAAGGTGACAGGCAAGCAGAAGCCCGGGGAGCAGGAAGATTCCCACACAACGACTAAGGTTTGAAGAACTCATCCCCCTGTCCTCCCCCCTGATTGTTGCGTTCGTCCCGTATGACAACCCGCACACTGAATTGGACGTCCCCGGAATTCCCACTCATTGTTAACCCCACCGGCGATCCGAATCCGGTGGCAGGCAGCGCATGCCACGGCGGCATGCTTACCATCCAGCAAAAAACGTGTCCGGGCGTGTTCAAAGTGTAAATGCTGCCAGGCGCGAGGATCGTGACAATCACTGCAGAAAGGGGCGATATTTGAGGTAAACGCTCCGCGATGCTGGTCCGCATGACAACCACTGCACGGCTGTTCCTGGCTGCGCCGGAAGATACGTTGCTGGATCTTGTCGGGGTCCGGTACGGGATGACACTTCTGGCAAGGGACTGCAATGTGCGCATCGCGCAGCGGGAAGCGTGTTGCTGCATGGTCGGCTGCACCCAAGGTTGAGGGACGAAATCCACTGACCGTGTGACAGGATTCACAAGAGCCGCGGTCAGGTCGGGAAGCGAACTGTCCGCCGTGGGAATCCGCATGACAATCCGCGCAATGCTCGAACTTCGTAAGGTCAATAGGCGCGCGGGAACCCGGAGCAATCGATTTGCTCGAGACATGGCATCGTGCACAGGAAAGATCAGCGTGTTTCCCCCGCAAAGGAAAGCGCGTTTTGCCGTGATCGAATGTCCGTATCGGGCCGTCCTTCCAGCCCGCTTCGGTATGGCAGGATTCGCACAGGCCTCCATCCGGACGCCGGGGAAAACTTCCATTGTGGGGATCGGCATGACAGTCAGAGCATCGGGAGTATTTCTCAATGCGATGCGATGCTATGCTCGGGCCGCCGCGTGCAGGCGGCCGCTTGTGGCACCTCTGACACTCCACCTGTGCGTGTTTGCCACGCAGCGGAAAACGGGTCGTGGAGTGGTCAAACCGGCTTGCGGCGCCTTCGTTCCATCCGGTTGTGCTGTGACATTGATCGCATCGTTTGAGAAAGCGCCCCCGGTGCGGATCGGAATGACAGGACGAGCAAGAATCGAAAGCCAGTCCACCGAATGCGACCGGCGTGGCTCCAGGTGTGGAAGACCGGTGGCATTTCTCACATGGAACAGTTTGATGTTTGCCGGTCAGTGGGAACCTTGCCTTTTCATGGGAGAAACCTGGGGCCGGTTTCCACGCTGATGTGTTGTGGCAGGATTCGCATGCCTGCTTCATTGTTCCCTGGTGGAAATCCTTGTGGCAGGTTGTACAATTCCGGGCAAGGCCGAGAAATGTTCCGTGTTCCATCAACGAACGGTTGCTCCTGACATCCTGTGCACTGATATGCGCGGGGGTGTGACATTTCCGGCACGTTGCGGTGCGGTGCTTGCCCTCGAGAGGAAAACCTGTAAGCCGATGGTCGAACGATGCCGTATCGAGTCGGACAACAGCAAAGGATCGGCCAAAGTGTTCCTTGTGGCAGGCAGTACACGTGCGCGTTTCTTGACGCGCATGGTAGCCGGTCCCGGCGGCAATGCGCTGGCGCAGCTCGGTATGGCATGACAGGCACCTCTCGCCCGGAATGGCCGATTGGCCGAACACATGACAATTGGTGCATTTATCCACCCCCTCAAGTGCTGCATGGGCGGACGAGAGTTCCCCGGGAGAAATCTGCCCGTATGATAGAGGCGTCGAGCAGAACAGAATCACGATGAGTATGGTCGATCTGTGCATATGCCTCTCACCAGATCCACCGGTACCCAAAAACAATCGCCACCCCCACGTGAATCAAGAGTATGACAACCATGACGATGCTGAAAGGAAGATGTATCACATGCCAGTAGTGGAAAAGCTGTTGGATCTGTTCCAGAAAAGCGATTCGCCGACCCATCACTATGCGCCGGGTTGCGAGATGCCGCAGACGCTTGATCGCTGCGGGATCATCCGTCCGGTTCTGTAGTCGTTGAAAAAGCAATCGTTGCTTTGTTCTCCGGGTGAGGTCGCTCACAACGAAGAACCGCAGCACGCCCAGGAGACCCATTCTTCCCGGTGCGTCCGGGGGGCGGGCGATGGCGTCAATCTTTTCAAGTATTGAGGCGTCCGTCGCCAGCCCGGTTTTGATAGCCTCACCCAGGGTGGTGAATTCTTTCTGCAGTTCCACGATAGAGAGGGAATTGCCCGAAATTTCCTTCGGGATCTGGACGTAGAGATATCGCCCGATCACTCCGCTCGCAACCACAGCCGCCATACTCCAGAAACTGACTGCGACGAGGCCTCCGAACTTGAATGTGGTATGGAATAGCACAAGAGCCGGCCCGAACAGACAGAGAAGCATGTGGATATGGAGTATGTAGCGGATATTGCCGAAACCCGAGAAAATGCGCAGGCGCTTCCGGGAGGAGTAGAGGGTTACCCCTGAAAGTATCAGCAGGGTGCCGACAATGCCGAACCCGTGGCCGAAGGGACCCGTCGGCTTCAGGCTCTCATGCAGGGGATGAAAGGGGCGTTCTTGAAGGGGCGTTGTATAGTACTCACCGCCCTTAAATACGATTGTCGCGATCGTCGTGACCGCGAGGAAACCGAGAAGTGCCAGCACAAGAACATGTATTGTTTGTCGCATACTCCGGTCAAATGTAGGATTCTTGGAGGAAAATGCAATACAGCATGTGCTGTATTAGAAAAAATTCATCCAGGCGCCGCACGAAGAACCCGGACTGCAGCAAATGGCGGGCCTTTTCGAAGCTTCCTATGTACAATCATTATGAGGTTCGTGCACCCGGCGCTGTTCAATTGTACCGCCGCTCCGGAATCCGAAGCCGAAGATCCGGACTGATCCGGACGCAACACGGCCACTTCCTGGTCTCGTCCCGACCTGCGCAAGTCGACGGAAGGAGCACGGAATTGGTGCAAGAGGCAAAGAAGGAGGTCGATCGGATCTGGTGATCAACGGATCGTAGGCTGCTTTTTGTCGGGAGGGAAACCAGCAAAGCTGTGCACGGGTTTGCACAGAGCACGGTAGGAGCGAGTCGACGCGTTTTGTGCGGCATAACAAATGTCGCCCGGAGACTCTCCCGGGCGACGTTGGTGTTTCTTGATTCGTCCGCCTCAATACGGGATCTTCTGTCACTTCGGGCGTGAAAACGCGAGCTGTGCGTCCAGGAGTTTCAACTTCAGCGAGGCGAGTTCTTCTTCTTGGTCGGCCAGCTTCCCGCGCTTTTCGGCCACGGTCACCTGCTGTTCAAGTGTCGATTTCGTGAGATCATCGACGGCGGCAAGATACATCGTTTGGTCCGGGCTCCCGGCAGGGGCCTTGGGGGGCGATAGTCTCTTCTCCTGAAGGCGTTGTTCCTGAGTGAGACCATCCTCGATGGCTGAGGCGAGGGCGGACTGAGCCTCCGCGACGGCCACTTCGGCCTCCCGGACGCTGAGCTGTGACTTGAGGACTTTCAGCATGGACTCAGCGGTCTTGATGTCTCCTTCGAATGCGCTGGCCTCGGCGGTCTTCTTCTGCTGTTCGGCCATCTCCTGCTTCAATTCCAACGACTCGATCTCTTTCTCCTTGAGGCCGATACGGGTTTCTGCAAGTTTCCGTTCCCTGTCAAAGCCTTTCTTTGCGATGTCGGCCCGATCGCCCATGGACCTCGCATCCACGATCTCGCGTTCAATATCGGCAGCGGGACGAACGGCAATGATGGTCATAAGCGTGTCGGGAGAGGTCGGTGTTTGTGCTTGTGCATTGACACAGTGCACCAATCCGAGCACGAGCACCGCATAGGCAAGGGCCATGCTGTGACTGTATCTGATCATGGTGGGTCTCCTGGAAATGGTGGGTAGGTCATACTTGTCCAGAATACAGAACACGTGCACTGGCCGGTGAGTTCCTGGACCGACAGACGGCACCGCCTCCCGGGCACCAACGCCAATTGCCTGTTGGGACTTCAGTTGTCGTGGCCCCGTATCCCGTGGAGTAGTGAGGCTTTCGCTGTCAGAGGATCAGTTGTTGCGACGCTGACCACACCCGGTAGGCCTGCGTTTGTGTCCGAATGACGACCTCGTGCTGCGGTGTTGCGCACTACTGTAGTGCCCGGGGACGTGGCGGTCGGTCGGCCCTTTCGTCAGGGGGCCTGACACTCTGTGATATCCCGCTGTTCGCTGACGGGAGACTAGTCAGAGGAGGTCTCTTCAAACGGGAGATCGCTCAGCTGAATCGAAGGGTTTTTATCGAAGAAATAGTTGAGTGCCCAATCTCCCGGGAACAGGATGACCTTCTGGCCCCTCGCATCATCTGTCAGTATGGAACCGGTGGGGAGGGTCCCCTGCGTCAGCTTCCCGCTCTCCACGGACGGATGGACCCACCGCGCGAGTTTCCACTCCGTTTGCTCGATTCTCGCCTCGGCGCCGTATTCACTCTCCAACCGGAAGTGGAGTACCTCGAACTGCAAAGGACCGACCGCCCCGAGGATGGGTACCTGCTGTCCGGAGTAGCTCGGCTGAAAACCCTGCACGACACCTTCCTGCAGCAGCTGCTCGAGTCCATCACGAAAACGCTTGGATTTTGAAGGATTCGGATTGTGCAGAATAGCGAAGACTTCGGGAGGGAATCGGGGGATTTCTTTGAAGACTATTGCCGGGTCTTCCGTCAACGTGTCTCCGATGCGTAGAAGAGACTGGCCGACAAACCCCACGATATCCCCGGCATACGCTTCTTCCACCGTTTCCCGGTCGCGTCCGAACAGCTTCGCGGCGTTGGAAAGACGGATCTCCTTCCCGCTCTGGGCATGAATTGCCGTCATCTCCCGCGTAAATTTTCCCGAACACACCCGGAGAAAAGCGATCCTGTCTCTGTGGCGGGGATCCATGTTCGCCTGAATCTTAAAGACAAAGCCTGAAAAAGCCGGTGAGTCGACAGGTATCACTGTTCCGGCGCTCCGGCGGGGGCGGGGTGGCTCTGCATACCGGAGGAAGCTGTCAAGCAGTGCCTGGACCCCGAAATTATTTCGCGCACTTCCGAAGAAAACCGGAGTAATGGCGCCGCTCAGGACTTCTCCCGCATCGAATGCCGATCCGGCTATATCCAGCATGTCGATCTCTTCCAGGATGCGGGCGTGTGCGCTGCCGGCGAATCGCTCGCGCACGACAGGGTCAGTCAGGGATGAAATCTGGACGGGTGCCCTGAAGGCTCCTCCGGCAACGAGCTCGAACAGGTGGATCTGCTGCGCCATCCTGTCGTACACTCCCCTGAATTCAAATCCGGTGCCCAGAGGCCAGTTCATCGGAAATGCCCTGATCTGCAACACCCGCTCCAGCTCGTCGAGCAACTCCAGCGGATCCCTGGTGGGCCGGTCCAGTTTGTTTATGAACGTGAAGATCGGAATATGGCGCCGGCGGCATACCTCGAACAACTTCTTGGTCTGTGTTTCGATACCCTTGGCGGCATCAATCACCATAACCACGGCATCGACCGCCGTCAACACCCGGTATGTGTCTTCCGAAAAGTCCTGGTGCCCCGGCGTGTCAAGCAGGTTGATCCGGAATCCGTTGTACTCAAATTGGAGGACTGTCGAGCTGATGGAAATTCCCCTTTTTCGCTCCAGCTCCATCCAGTCGGAGGTGGTCTGACGCTGGTTCTTCCGCGCCATGACGGATCCCGCGAGTTGCACGGCTCCGCCGTAAAGCAGGAATTTTTCCGTCAACGTCGTTTTTCCCGCGTCGGGATGAGAAATGATGGCAAAGGTGCGCCGGCGCAGGATTTCGTCTTTGAGACTCATGTGAATTGCCGATGATGAATGAATCATACAATGTACAATTTTTCCGCGTCATTGAAAAACAAAGGCGGGCATCTCTCGAACCCGCGTGTCTTGGAAATGTGAAGAGAATGGATATATTGTACAAACATCACCGTCTTCGTTTACATCTCCTGAGAAGTCCATGACCGAATTCTTCAGCCCTATCACGCGAAGGCGCTTTCTCGGTGCAGTTGCAGGGGCGGGCTCGGCGGCCGTGCTGTCGGGCTGTTCACCCTCGCTCCTTCGCACACGGCCGGGCCTGGATCTCCTCGTGGTTAACGGCATGCTCATCGACGGCACCGGAGCCGAGGGCCGGCGGGCTGATGTCGGGGTGCGTGACGGCAGGATTGTCGCCCTTGGCAGCATGCCGGACGCCACGGCCGTGCGGAGGGTTGATGCGGCAGGCCTCATGGTCGTCCCCGGCTTTGTGGATATCCACTCACACTCGGATGTCAATCTGCTCAAGGATCCTTTCGCTCCAAGCAAGGTAAGGCAGGGCGTCACCACCGAGGTCACGGGGCAGGACGGAGATTCCGTGGCCCCGCTCGGCGGACCCGGTATGCCGCGATTGCTTGAGGATTTCCGCAGAGAATTCGGGTTTGACTGCCCCTACCGGGACATGGCCGGGTTCTTTGCATTGCTGGAGTCGACCGGCGTTGCGCAGAACATTGTCTCCATGGTTGGTCTCGGGACGCTGCGGGCAGTGGCCGTGGGGTTTGACGATCGTCCTGCGACCGGGGACGAAATGGCGGCCATGCGCGAAGCCGCGGTTCTGGCCATTGAACAGGGATGCCGGGGAGCTTCCACGGGACTTGAGTACACTCCCGGCAGCTTCGCGACCACACAGGAACTCGCCGAATTGATCGGATGGCTTCCTCTCGGACACAGGTTGTACGCAACCCATATGCGGAATGAGGATAACCGTCTGCTGGAGGCGATCGAAGAAGCCATCACGATAGCCCGGATAGGCAACGGGCGTCTCCAGGTTTCCCACCTCAAGGCACAGAACAAAGGGAACTGGCCCAAGCAGGAGATCGCACTGCAAATGCTTGAGAAGGCCATCGCTTCCGGTCTGGAAGTTCATGCCGACCGGTATCCGTATGTTGCGTTCAATACCGGACTGGCGAATCTGTTTCCGCTCTGGGCCCGTGAGGGGGGAACCGAAAAATTTCTTGAACGCCTGAATGATGTGTCGTTGCGGGAACGTATCCGGACGGACGTGAAGCGAAAAGTGGACGGGCTTGGATCCTGGGACTCGGTCATGATTTCGAGCGTCAGGAATGAAGGGGCGAAGAAGTATCAGGGGAAAACTCTCCAGCAGATCACCGCTGAAGAGGGTGTGGATCCGTACGAATTATCAGTAGTGTTGCTCCAGCAGGAGAAGGGGGATGTGGGTATGGTGGGATTCGGGATGGACGAAGCGGGGACGGAGATGGTCCTGGCCTGGAAGAACACCATGGTGGCCTCCGATGCCGGGCCGCGTTCCCCCGGCGACGGGTCCTGGCCGCATCCGCGTTCCTACGGAACCTTTCCGAGGGCGATTGCCCATTACCAGCGTTCGAGGAAGATCACGACGCTCCCCGACATGATACGGAAGATGACCTCGCTTCCTGCCGGGAAGATAGGTCTGAACGACAGGGGGGTGATAGGGGAGGGGAAAGCGGCGGATCTTGTGGTGTTTGATTATGAAAAGATAGCGGATCGCTCGGCTTTCACGGACCCGCACCGTTATCCCGACGGAATTCCCTATGTGTTCGTCAATGGAGTGGCGGTGGTCGATGGCGGTGCCCAGACATCCGCGAAACCGGGGCGAATCCTTTGACGTCCGTGAGGCTCAGGGTGAGTCTCACCCTGAGTCTCACCTGTTGCCGGCTCCGAGCTTGTACCTGCCGGGTATTGTCACCGGCAGCTTCCCCCTGGCTTTGACCCGCCCGGAAACCACCCTCGCCACTGATTGCTCCGCCAGCGTGGACCCCGCATACGGCGTCAAGACGACCTGCGTCTCCGGTAGTTTTCCCAGGATATAGGGATCCCCGAATGCGACAAGAATCACCGGTTTCGGCAGGCTGGCGAGCGAGGCCAGAAAATCCGCCAGAGGGGGAGCAAACCGGCGATCTCCTTTCCAGGCAACGACCGACAGATATACTCCCACCAGGATGACATCCGATTGACCCAGCGACGTGGTAATCTCCTCGAACCGCTCACGTCCCGTTTCATTCGACACCCGCGTAATCGCGGCGGCGCCGATGAACGGCTCTATCTCCGTGAGCAGATCGGTGCCCACCTGCGGATGGGGTTCTTCCGTAACCGTGACTATATGAAGCCGTGTCGTACGCCCGAGCGGGAGGATGTTCTTTTCGTCTCTCAACAGCGTCACCGAAGCATCGGACATCTCCTCCGCCGCCCGCTGAAATCCAGGTGAGCCGACGATCTGAAAGACGGAGTCCACATCCACCGTACGGCGTTCGGCCAGCCCCACCCGGGCTTTTGCCAGGAGAATCCGCCGGACGGATTCCGTGATCCTCTTCTCCTGAAGCCGCCCGCTGTGCACTGCCTGCAACACCCCGTTGTACGCGGCATCAATGTCCTCGGACGCAAGAACAGCATCGGCACCCGCTTCGATGGCGGAGACGGCGGCTTCGGCCGGAGAGAACTTGTCGGTGATGCCCTGCATGCGCATCCCGTCGGTGATGATGATGCCGTCGAAGCCAAGGGAATCCCTCAGAATGCCGGTGAGAACCGGATGCGAGAGGGTGGCCGGTCTGCCCGTGGGGTCGATTTTCGGAAGCGCAAGGTGCGCGGTCATCACCGCGTCTGCACCGGCGGCGATGCCGGCACGGAACGGAACCAGCTCGACGGCTTTGAGACGTTCCATGTCAAACGGAAGAGAGGGCAATCCCATATGCGTGTCCTCTCGTGTGTCACCATGGCCGGGAAAGTGCTTGAGGGTGGAGATCATGTTTCCATCCCTGGCGCCCCGGACGTACGCCTCCACCATCATGCCGACCATCCGCGGGTCTTCGCCGTAGGAACGCGTGTTGATGATCGGATTTTCTGCGTTGTTGTTGACGTCGGCGACAGGAGAGTTGCTCCACTGGATTCCCACCGCACGCGCTTCACGCGCGGTGACATAGCCAAACGTGTATGCGTAGCGCGGGTTTCCCGTGGCGCCGATTCCCATCTGCGACGGGAACATCGTGCCCCCTCCGCTGATGTACTTCGGCAACCGGTCGGTCCAGCCTCGCGACAAACGCCAGGGGTGCATGTAGGACATTCCGGCCTCCAGGTCGCCGTTGATGAAGAGAGGGACCTTTGAGGCCTGCTGGAGCTTGTTGGTGATCAGCGGAATGTCCAGGGTGTTCCCTCCGCCGAGGATGAACGTTCCGACGTGGTAGTTCCGGATGATGTCGAGGGCATACTGATACGCGGGATGGTCCTTGTGGGTGTACAGGGCCACGAGTTCCGCGACGAACAACTGTCCGACCTTTTCCCGGAGATTCAGCGTGGCCATGGTGGAGTCGACCCACCGCATATCCTGGGCCGGGGCTTCGCGGGGGAATGCCAGAGAAAGAGCCGTGAAAAGGGAGAGCGCGCTCATATGCGTGTGTGTTTTCATCGGGGCTTCACTTTCCAGACTGTTCCCAGAATTCCCGGCTTCTTCCTGCGGGGATCGGGGGGTTTCATATGCTGCTGTGTGCCGGCCGGGACGTCCGGTTGATAGTACACCGTGAGCACGAGGCCGGGTTCAAGCTCCACGGAGGCCGGGTATCCCAGGTCGCCATTGGGTGCATCGTCCCGGAGGATCACCTCGTCTTCCCGTTTCCACGTCACTCCATCCTCACTGATGCAGGCCCGCTGTCCGAAAGGCGGGCGGCGGTAACCGTACGAGCAGACCACACGTCCGTCGGAAAGCAGAAGAAGATGAGGAGGGAATCCCCAGAGAGGGGTGGCGAAGGGCTCTGCCCATGTGTTGCCGTTGTCATCTGAATAGGATTCCCAGAGCACACATTTCGGATTCCTGTCGTCGTACGGAATGGCGGTAGCCCGGATCATCATGATGATCCGGCCGGAGGAGAGCTGGAGGACGTGCGGTTCGCCGAAGCGGAGGCTGTCCGGTTGAGGGGAACGAACGACCGCTGTGCGTTGCCAGCGAGCTTCCGGCGTCCGGGCGGCATAGACACCGATACTGTCCCGTTCCGTGCGATACGATGCAACAAGCAGCGAACCATCCTTCAACTGGATGCCCCCGTGGACGGCATCCGGTCCGGGCGCGGATGCGGACCAGGTCCTTCCCGCATCCGAAGAGAGTCTGGTCCATCCGCCCTGGTTCCCGGCGGCACGGGTATAGGCCGGGGATTTCACGGTCTGCGTCCAGCGATCGAGGACGGACTTCTCATAGGAGAGGGGGGGGAGAGCGGCGTAGCCGGCCGGCGTGTGGAACGTGGACCAGAAATGGCCGAGGATTCTCCCGTCTGCGAGCACGGTCATTCCCGATTCCCGTTCGTCGAGGGGCGTTTCGAAAACCGTCACCGGACGTTCCCATGATAACCCGTTGTCCGTTGAGCGACTCAGGAGTATGGCGCCATCCGGGCCGAGGTGCTCTTCCGATCTGCAAAAGAGCACAATGATATCACCGTTGGCCGTTCTGGCGATGTCGGGCCATGCACAGTACTCACCCGGCTCTTCATGAACGGTCATCTGTCGCACTATCCCGTCCGGGTGCACCTGCTCCCCGGTCGGGCGGCAGCCGTTTCCCGCCAGGATGCCGGACGCGATGAACAGGGCGAACAGCGCGACTTTGTGAACTGCGCAGGTGCTGTGCGTACACCGAAACCCCAATGACGCGGGAGCCGGAGGGTCATGCCGGGAGTTCCTCTCTTCTGATGGTGAGATCCCGCCCGATGCGTCCGAGCAACCCGGCGTCGAGAGGATAGAATCGGAGGACCAGGACCGACAGGAGTGCGGCCCCGGCGGGGAAGATGCTGATGAGGAGCCGGATTCCCTGGAGGGCTTCCGGTGTCTGTTGTGTGTTGGCGACATACCCGACCAGCGTAAGTACCCAGCCGGTGAGGGCGCCGGCCACACCGGTGCCGAACTTGAACGCGAGCGTTCCCGCGGAAAAGAGCAGTCCCGTCGCCCGCCTCCGGTTTTTCCATTCGGAGTAGTCGGAAGAGTCCGCCAGCATGGCAAAGAAGAGTGACACGATGGGACCGGTGGAGAGTTCGGTGATGCTGCTCAGCACGAACACCGCCGTAAGATCCCCGGGTCCCGGTATGTACAACAGGGCGCTCGTGACCGCCGCCAGTCCGAAGGCGGCGGTCATCAGGGTGCGTTTGCCGAGCAGGCGGGTCAGTGTCGGGGTGAGGGTTGTGCCGATCATGGCCGCGACGAGGCCCGCAATCATGAAGGCGGCTGCGAGCGGGACGTCCTGCATGTAGTATTTGAAGTAGTACATGGTGACGCCCTGTTTGAACGTGGTGAAGGTGACAAACAATAGCCCGGTGACAAAGAGAACGATCCAGGGGGTATTGGTGAGCAGGTCCTTCATATCCTGTCGCATCGGTGTCTGTGCCTGATCTGCCGGCTTCACCCGTTCGCGTGTTCCAAGAAATGTGAGAATGAAGAGGAACACGGCGATCCCGGCGAAGAGGGTCATCGTGGACGAGTATCCCCTGATCTCATCTCCCTGTCCGAAAAACGCCACGAGAGGGATGTTCAATCCCTGTGTAATGAGGCCGCCGAGGAAGGCGAAGAAGAAGCGGTACGAGGAGATGCTTGTCCGCTCGGAGGGATCGGGTGTGAGGACGCCGGTGAGTGCGGAATAGGGGACGTTGCTCGCCGTGAAAGCAAGGATGAGGCCGCTGTAGGTCGCATACGCATACACCAGCTTTGCGCCCGGGGTGAGATCGAATGTGGTGAACGTGAGGATTGTCATCGCCCCGAACGGGAGGGCGGACCAGAGAATCCACGGCCGGAATTTTCCCCAGCGTGTGTTCGTGCGGTCGGCGATCAAGCCCATGGCGAGGTCGGTGACGCCGTCCAGATAGCGGCACACGAGCAGCAGCACGCCGACGGCCGCGGCGGAGAGGCCGAAGACATCGGTATAAAAGATAGGGAGAAACACCATCAGGGTACGCCACACCAGGTTTGTGGCGGTGTCGCCGAGGGCGTAGCTGATCTTCTCTCTGGCGGTGATCCGGTTGTCTCCCCGGGGCGCCGCTCCATCCGGTCTTTCGCGTATGATGACGGGCCTCCGGAGAGAATGGTGGTGCGATGGACGGCTACAGGCCGTTGTTTCTCGAGACTCCGGCGTACCACGCAGCGGAGGATTTGGGGATGCACTGTCCGGTGGCGAAATCGACATAATGGAGTCCGAACCGCCTGGTGAAGCCTGAAGACCACTCGAAATTGTCCATGAAGGACCAGAGAAAATACCCCCTGAGTTTCACGCCGCTCCGGATTGCGGCATGGCATGCGCCGATATACTGCGACAGGAATTCTCTACGGTCCTGGTCATCCACCACACCATTGTGAGGCCTGTCGTCAAACGAACAGCCGTTTTCGGTGATGACAATCTCCGGGGCATTGTAACGGTCATGGATCCAGTGGAGGAGTTTTGTGCAGCCCCAGGGGACAATGCTCCATCCCATGGTCGTCTGTTTCCAGGAAGGATCCGCACTCAGGCTGACGTCCTGGTCCTCAGCGATCCCGCCGTTGCCGAACGGCGCACCGGGCACGGCCGCACCCGGTGCGGTGGCGGAGGCATACATGGTTGTGTAGTGATTCAGTCCCAGGAAATCGCACGAGCCCAGGATCCGGGAGCGGTCCTCGGGTGTGAAACGGGGGAGCCGGTCCAGTACGCGTGCACGCATCACTTCGGGGTAATCGCCCCGGTACAGCGGGTCGCCGAACCATCCGAGGAAGAACTCCAGCGCACGCTCTGCGGCGGCCTTGTCGGCGGACGAGTCACTGAGAGGCTCACGCCAATCGCAGTTGGCCGTGATGCCTATGCTGCCGGATTGGACCGTCTGAAAGCGGTTCCTGTACAGATCGACCGCCATACCGTGTGCGCGGAGGAGATTGTGCGCAACCCGGTAGGGTTCCTCCCGCGAAACGCGTCCGGGAGCAAACACCCCCTGCCCGTAGCCGAGGATGGCGACGACCCAGGGTTCGTTGAATGTGATCCAGTGTTTGACGCGGTCTCCGAAGGCCTCGAAGCAGACGCGTGCGTACTCCCGGAAATGATCCGCGCTGGACGGATTCAGCCATCCGTCGGATTCGAGATGGAGGGCGAGTGGAAGGTCCCAGTGGTAGAGCGTGACCCAGGGTGTGATGCCATGGTCCAGGAGTGTATCGATAAGGTCGGAGTAGAACCTGATCCCTGCGGGATTCGGCTTTCCCCGTCCGTCGGGCTGAATCCTCGGCCAGCTGATCGAGAAACGATACGCCTTGAGACCCATGCGCGACATCAGGGCGACATGTTCGCTGAACCGGTGGTAGTGGTCACAGGCCACGTCGCCGGTGTTGCCGTCGCTGATCCTGCCGGGTGTATGGGCAAAGGCATCCCAGATGGAGAGTCCCTTTCCTCCCTCGAGCCATGCGCCTTCGATCTGATAGCTGGATGTGGCGGTTCCCCAGGTGAATCCTTCGGGAAAAGTCATCATAGTCCTGGCGCTCCGGCATCATGGAGAAATGAGAAGAGGGCTCGATGTGCAGATGATTTCAATATACACCTCCGCTCCGGGGGAGTCAAGAACCCGAGGAGTCCGGTTCCAGGGCTCCAGAACCATACACGGGGAGATGGGCGAGTGTACTGAGCGAGGCCTATTCGACCTCCATGCGGGGGAGAGTTCCTTCGCCGGACGCCGGTGTCGAAGAGTGCCAGAGTGTGCGGCCCCCGTACTTCAGGAATGTGCCGTCCACAACGGCGAAGCGCGTATCTGCTCCATCCTGCTCCTTCAGCCGGACAAACACACCGTCTGTCTCGATCCGTCCGTCGGCAAAGCGGCCGTTCGCGAAGATCAGGTGGTCGACCGATCCGGCTGATGTCACGGTGAAGTGCCGGTCCGAGATCTTCAGCACCGAGACTGCCGGGCTTTGATGCCTGAACGGGGTGAGCAGGACGGCAAACTGGTTGACGGAATCCCGGACGCCGATCCGGTCAAACCTGATCCAGGGGATTTCCTCCGTCTTCCCCGGTATTCTCACGCTGCTGCTTGCCGCCCATCCTTTTCCTGTGCGTTTTGAGGGCGGGGGAGTCCGCTGGGAGGATCTGGATTCCGGGTGCCGACACGCTCACGAACCCCGGTCCGGCGGGCCGGAGCGGGCCGGGGGAGTGGAAGTACCACGAGAGTGTATCTCCCGACCGGGAACAGGAGAGGTCATCCAGGACAAACCAGTAGGAATCTTTGACGAAGACGATCTGCCGGCGATGGAGGACGCCGAAACGCTGATATCCGCGATGGTCGCCCGAAAAGAAATCGAGAGAACGAAGCGATCCCCACCGGATGTGCTCGCCCTCAACCCCCTCCCGTTGCATATCGCTGTCATTGACAACCACCATATTGTGGGCGCGGGAGGATTTGTACCAGGGGACATAGAGCGGGTCGTCGTATGTCATCCCCAGTCCTGCGTCCACGGCAAGGGGCGTACCATGAGCATAGAGTTCGAAGTCGAGGAGATCATTGTGTGAATGAAAGCCGGCGAACGGGCCGTGGTTCACGGTCAGGTAGAGGGCATCGGGCTCCCATGAGGAACGCATGATGGAGAACCCTGACGCGGGCAGGAAGCGGGATGTGAATTCAGGCAACGGAGCGGGGTCCGCCACCTTTTCGCCGAAAAGATCCCGGAGGATGCCCTGTACCTGTGGAGTCCCGAAGAGCGCCGCCCCATCCCGGAGCACCAGCGCAGGAAAGAGTCCCCTGTGGCTGTCGTTGATCGCCGGAATCTCCCCCGTCGGAGCCAGCATGGTGATCCACCAGTCGATCGTCCGCCCCATGGACCCCCGGATTTTCGTTACCACATCACGGCGGGTGTCATATCTGGAGAGCAGATAGGCGAGGTTCCGGTATGTGAAATAGGTGGCCAGTGTGTAGTTACGGGGAGACCGTTCGGAATGTCCGCCATCGGTGTAGAAGTCCCGGTCAAGATGTTCCATCATACGCTGGAGCCCGATGCGGAGCCATTCAGGTGATTCGCGGAATTCGGGGAAGACCAGCGCGAGCTGGACGAGCATATAGGAGCCATGGACCTGCCAGTTACCGGGACGATAGCCTTCCCATTCCTGGAGTTCGTAGAGCCATCGAGCCGCGGCAAGCGCAGTTTTCAGCATTCTTTCATGGGTCTGCGGTGTTCGTCCGGCGAAGGGAATAAGATAGTACTCGATAAACGTGCGGTTCCGCAGGCCCAGGCCCAATTCATAGTAGACCACGTCAAAGTCGGGAATCGTGCGGGTAATGGAGTTCCGCTGGTCATACCATCTATTGAAGAGCCTGTCGAATGCGCCGAGGTATTTCTGATCGCCCGTGATAGCCCGGGCCATCAGGAGGGGGCGGGACCAGATCCAGTAGTGAAAGCCGTAGATGCCGGACCGGCCGACCTGTCTGTTGAAGTCGATCTGCGGGCCAAACCGGATGACGCTGTCTCCCCAGACGCGGATGGTGTTCTGCATGATCATCTCCGCCCGTGCAAGAATGGAATCCCGTTCCTCGGGTGCCTGGCGCATCGCTTTGCGGAAGGACTCGGGATCCGTCAGCATGTCGGTATCGAGAAGGAGGTGGTCCATTCTGGTCAGATACGCGGGTTGGGATTTGGCTGTCCAGTAGGATCCCCAGGCTTCCGCTGCGTCGGTGAACCTGCTGTTCCGGGCGGCGTCGCGGACCGTGCTGAGGCCGGAGCCGGAAAGGTCGAGGGCATTCCAGAGGTCCCGGTCGCTGATGTCCCGGATCTGCTCCTGCAGGTAGGAGGGGTTGTTCAGCCGTGAGCTGTCGGACAGGGCGAGCTGTGCGGCAGCAGGGGAGGGGGAAGGCCAGGAGCGTAGCGAGGGGGGCAAGAAGACAGCGCATGGTGATCACCTGAGTGTGGGGAGAAACATAGCGAACACCGTCATGGAAATCAAGCCGGTGCGGCGTGATGCCCATCCGTTGTGGGTCCGGAGCAACGTGCCTGCAGGCGGTTGTGCGGTCGCGGATGGCCGGTGGTGACCGGGGCCCGAGAAAGGCGCCTTGAGTTTCATACGTTCTGTGCGTAGTTTACAGAGGGTGAAACGCGCCGCCTTCGTCTTGCGGTGCGGTTGCACCCGCTGTCTATCCAGGAAGAACGAATGATGCGTGCTGTAGTTCGGATATTTGTGCTCTGTCGCTGACGTCCGCAATGGCGTTCGCGCAGGGTTCACTGCTGCTTGTGGGGGGCGGCAGTGAAAAATACAACGACTGGTCGGATGTGCCCTACCGGTGGCTTGTGACACATGCGCCGAACGGGAAGATCCTGGTCCTCCATTATGCCGACACCACCTCTTTCTTTTCGGGGTACCTTCCCTGGCTGAGTCCCTGCGTGGTCGCCAACCTTGCCATCACCACCACGCTGCAGGCCAACGACTCCGCCGTCTACCGCCGCATTCTCCAGCATGACGGCATCTTCCTCCGGGGAGGAGACCAGTGGCAGTATGTGAGCAAGTGGCGGGGGACCCTTGCCGAAAAAGCCGTTCGTGAAGTCTATGCTCGAGGGGGTGTGGTGGGCGGGACAAGTGCCGGCGAAATGGTTCTGAGCGAGATCATTTTCGATGCGCACCTGAGTTCGGTGACGCCCCGGGCTGCACTGCGCAATCCCCTGGGAGCAAGCATCACGCTCACCGACGATTTTCTCGGCATGGGGCCGGGCTTCATCGCCGACAGTCATTTCTTCGAACGCGGCCGGCTCGGCCGGCTGCCGGCCTTCATGGCGGTGTACAGGCAATCGAAAGGGCGCGAGATCGCCGGCTTTGGTGTGGACGTGAACACGGCGTTTGCCATCGGGCCGGATGGGGTTGGTGAAGTGATGGGTTCAGGTACGGTCACCGTCCTGCGTTATGCCCCCGGCACGCAGACAACGCTCGTCCCGGGCGAAGCGCTTTCGATGACGGGCATCCGTTTCGATCAGCTGACGGTGGGTACGAGAATGACACTCTCCACGGGTGCGATCCAGCTCCCGCCGGATGCGTTCGCCTATGCAGCCGGCGCGTTCGGCACAAGTAACACGCTGATCATCCTGGACGGAAGCAGCAGCAGCAGCGATTGGTCGGGCACGAACGGGAGTCTCAGGAAGCTGCAGGCGGCACTGGGCCAGGCGACGGACACCGTGGGTATCTTTGCTTCCTTTGCTACTCCGGCGGGGGCAAACGCCGTGACTGCGACGCTGGCGTCATGGGGCGTCCCCTCCCGGCTGCTCTGGATCAGCGAAGGAACAAAGGACGATCCGTCTTTTGCCTCGTCGATTCTTTCATGCAGGGGATTTGTTTTCGCGGGGAATTCGCCCGATAGTCTTGCCCGGTTTCTGGACGCAGGCACGCAGGCGGGGAGCGCACTGCTGGTGCGTGTGAACTCGCAGGCTCCGCTCCTGTTTCTGTCTGACGATGTTCTGCTGGCCGGAGAGCAGGGGATCAGTCAGATGTACAGGAGCATCTACGGTGCATACTACGGCTACCTGGTGTCGGTGAGCGGGCTGAAGGTCGTGCGGGGGATGCAGATCGTTTCGCGTCTGTACGAGAGCTCGGACTACATCGACAACCGTGCGAGTTCGGTGTTCTGGGGAATGACCAGGTCGCACCTTCCGTACGGCCTCCTTCTGGATGCCGGCGCGCATGTCACGATTCTGGGGAGCCAGTTGCGAATCTACGGATTCACGCCGGCGATGCTGGTGGACGCCCGCGGGAGCCCGTCGGGCAGTCTGCCCACATTCCGTGATCCGGGAAAAGTGAACCCGCGTCAGAACGGAGGCATCATCGGCGCCACGATGCATGTGCTTCGTGACGGCGAGGTGTTCGATCTGGCCGGCACCACGGGTGTGAACGCAAAACAAACCTCCGGGAGGATTCCCGGGACAACGGTGCTCGAGCAGAACTATCCCAACCCGTTCAACCCGCTCACCGCGATCAGATACGGACTTCCCCGAAGCATGCATGTTTCACTCACGGTCTACAATGCCCTCGGACAACAAGTTGCCGAGCTGGCGAACGGCGAACAAGAGGCCGGCATGCACGAAGTCCGCTTCAATGGAAACACCTGTGCGAGCGGCATCTATCTCTGCCGCCTGACGGCAGGCGATGCCGTCCGGAGCATACGGCTTCTTCTCCTTCGCTGAATTCCTCCGGGTGTCTCTCCCCGGGAACGTGCACGGATCGCCTGCACGCCTGTCTCGCCTTCGCCGGCCCCGGCCGGCCGGCACACCACGTCCGGAGGGCAAATGATGCCGGGAGTCTTCTCGCTCTTGAGAAAGAAAGGGTCGCCCGCGACCCGATTCTGGAAGTGGTTTCAGAAGAACGACGCGGAACTCTTCGGGATGAGTTCTCCCCAGGACCGGATTTTCACCGCGCTTGTCGGCCAGATTCTGCGCGTCGACCGGAACCTGCTGTTCGAGTTCGGTCCCGAGATTGACGGCAGGCGGGAATTCGTTTTGAGTGCCGGAGGTTTCAAGAGTGCTTTTCCGGCGGTGATCGCACTTGCCGATGCTGCTCCGCCTCTCTCCCGCTGGACAATCACCAGGTTCCGGCCGAGACGCGCGGAGATTACCGAAGTGCAGTTCGGCGGGACCGCCATCCTGCCGGATGCGGTGATGATCGCGGTCCTGCCGGGTATCCCCTATGTGGATATCATCCTGTTTCTTGGTGGAGACGACATGGATGAAAAAACCCGCGGGCAATTCGGCTTCCTCTTTCTGGACCAGGCCCTGGGGGAGTTTGACGTGGCCACGTATGTGGGGAGCGTGGATTTCAAACCGTTGTCTGATCCGTCTCCGGCTCTGAAAACACCCCTCCGGGCTTTTGTCCGGGAATTCGACCTCCTGAAAGCACGATTCAACTGAGCAGGGCGAAACGCTCTCCTTGAGAAAAAGCGTTTGGTTCTGTCCGCCGGAATTTGTACTTTTGCGCTGTCGCTGGCGGCCTTCTTTCCGTTTGTCCACCGGCGGTTTCAGGCACTTGCGTCCCGTGCGCGGAAGCGTCGTGCGTCCCTGAAAGAGGACCGGTACGATGGTCTCTCGATGTGATGCACCCGTTCTTCCTGACAGTAATCAAACCCACACAGGGTCCGGAATGGTCCATACCCAGTCCAGGAGTTTGCGCGCCGGTGGTGCGCCGGTCAACCTCCCAGCCCTGCCCTCCGTTGTACACGCCCGTTCCATAGCCGGGCATTCATGATGGAACGTCGATTCCGCAAGGCATTCTCCTCCCTTGAAAATGTGTTTCTGTTCCTCGAGGAATTCTACTCCACGGCCGGTGTCGATCCCGGAAGCGCATATGCCATCTCCCTTGCCGTTGAGGAATTCTTCACCAATATGGTAAAGTACAGCCCGGAAGGTCTCCGCGATATCACCGTGCGGGCCGCCCGGAACGGGGATGCGGCCCGGGTTGCCCTCGTTGATGAGGATGTCGAACCGTATGATGTCTCTCAGGCGGCCACGGTCGATACTTCTCTTTCTCTTGAAGAACGGAAGGTCGGAGGTCTGGGGATTTTTCTATCGAAGGAATTGATGGACGACATAACGTATGAGTATGCAGGTCGGACCAGCACCATTACACTCACTAAAAAGCTGGAGACATAGCATGTTTTCGGTTACCACGGATGCCAATGGAGATATCCTGCTTGCAGGGCGGTTTGATGCCACGCGGGTGGAAGAGGCCTATCTGGTTCTCGACAAGCTCGCCGATTCCCGGCGTGTGAATTTCAAAGACCTTGACTATATCTCCAGTGCAGGACTCGGCGCCCTTCTGAAAACGCAAAAACGACTTTCCGCCTCGGGTCACGAGCTCACGCTCGTAAACATGAACAAAATGATCAGGGATGTCTTCAGAATCGCGAGGTTTGACGTGGTTTTTAAGATCGAAGAACCGGTCTAGCACCAACTCTTTCGCCCCTCGAAGGTATATATGTCAGACAGGGAAGATCAGGTTCTGGTGTCACAAACCCTCGCAGGAGACCGGAATGCATTCGGCGGATTGGTCGACAGGTACCAGAAGCCCGTTTTCAATCTGGCCCTGCGCATGGTGCAGGACAGGGATGATGCCGAGGACATCGCGCAGTCAACGTTTGTCAAGGCTTTTTCCCGGCTCTCGTCTTTTGACGGGAGTTTCAGGTTCTTCAGCTGGCTGTACAAGATCGCCCTCAATGAATGTGCGAATTGCCTGAACCGCCGCAAACGGCATGAGCCGCTCAGTGAAGCCTTTACGAGTGATGAGGGGGAGGCGGCGGCGGGACTGGCGAGTGATGAACAGCGGCATCTTCAGGAGGCGCTTGCGGATCTTCAGGAAGGCGACAGGGCTCTTGTTCTCCTCAAGCACATTGAAGGGCGGTCATACGAAGAAATTGGAGAGATCCTTGATATTTCTGAGCAGAAAGTGAAGTCCCGTCTTTTTTCGGCACGGCTGAAACTTCGCACGATCCTTCTGCGGAAAGGAGTGAGGGCGGATGGTTGAGAAATCGTTGACGGATCTGATAAATCGCAAGATTGACGGGGTTCTGACGCCGGAGGAAGAAGTCCGGCTGGCTGAACGTCTTGCCACGCACGCGGAGGCGAGGATTCTGCTCGAGGATCTGTCGCGTCAGGGGCTTCTCATGCAGAACATGGGTGAGGTGGAACCTCCTCCTTCTCTCAAACCCTCGATTATGCGGGAGGTTCAACGGCCTGCTCTTCACCCCGGGCGGAGCTGGATTCCTGATCCGGTGGCGCGGTTGTTCGAATCCCGGAAGCGCATTCGGTACACATTCGCGTTTTCCGGGGGTATCGTCGCCGGCATGCTGATTCTTGCCTTCGGGTTGGGGATATTGCGCCCCGGTGCACTGGTGGAATCGGATGCGGCCGGCACCTCTATGATCAAATCCACGGTTTCCGGATATCGGACGATCGAGGAACGTGACGTCGCCTACGGGGAATTGCGTGGCAAAATCAGCACTGCGGTTGACGGGGAAGGGTATACAATCACCCTGCAGCTCCGCGGACCGGATGATACGCGCGCACGGCTCGCCCTGCAGCCTGAGACGGTTCACGTTGAGAGGATCGAAAGCCTGGACGGGAGCACGGGAGACTACACGATCCGGCCCGGAGGGGTTGAATTGAGGGGACGGATGGCCTACCGCCTGGTTTTGCACGGCGCGGGTTCGGTCCGGGTGACGGTTACCTCTGGGGGGAAGAACGCCTACGAAGGCGACTTTCTTCTGAAACAGTAAGTTTTTTTCGGTCCGGTCACAAACTTTCTTCTTGCTGGCCGGTATGTTGGTATTCGGGCATTTGAGGCTGTTACGGGTTATGCAAAACACCAGGGAGGTTGCCATGACACAGATCGTAAAAGCATCTCGCAGCAAGGGAAAAACAGCGCTTCTTATCGGCGGTGGGATAGGAGCGATTGCGGCGGTAGTCTATATTGCGTTGTTCTATCCGCCTGTTCCCGATGCCGACACCGTGGGAACAATCGGAGGGGTGAAGAAGTATCAGATTCCGCAGATTGCGGAAAAGGACGTCGTGCTGGCCGGCAGCAACGTGTCCATGGCTGAGCTGATCGCGCAGGCGATGACCGGCTACACAGAGGGCATGGCCAACAGCGCCCGTGAAATCGGAAAGATGGCGGACGGATCCAGGTCTGGTGCGGAAGCCTCCAAGCTGGTTGAGAGCGCCCGTGAGCTGGCACGGCTCGCCGAAGAAGCGAAGTTGACAGGAAGAATGTCCGAAGCGCTCAAGGCCGCAGATTTTGCCCGCAAAATGGCGAAGACGGCGGAGTCTATGAAGGCCGGCGATGCCGCGAAGCTCGGCGAGCTGGCCCGTGAGGTTGGCCGTTATGCCGAGGGCATGCAAACGCTTGCCAGGGCGCAGGAGGCTGCGAAGCTGATAGAAGGTGCGCGTGGACTCGGCCGCCAGGCCGAAGAGGCCCGGACGAAGGGGAGCTTCGACAACAGCAAGCTGGTTGAAGCCGCACGTGAGGCCGCAAAGAGCGCCGAGGGTCTGCATTCCATGGCACGGACCCCCGAAGCTGCGAAGGCGCTTGAGAATGCACGTGAAATGGCGCGTATGGCGGAAGAGATGACCGCGCAGGGCAAATCGGCCGATGCGGGACGCCTTTCGGATCTCGCACGCGAGACGGGGCGTTATGCCGAGGGTGTCGTAGCCGAATCGCGTTTCTCGGAGGCGCGGAGACTTGAAGAAGGAATGAAGGACTTTGAGAAATCGGCCGAAGCGGCTCTGGCGGGCGGGGATGCCAGGAAGATCTCCGGAAAAGCCGCGGAGCTTGCTCGTCAGGCCGATGGTATGAAGGCCATTGCCCGGACGCCGGAAGCCATGAAATTCGCAGATGATATGCACGCCCTTGCGCGCCAGGCGGAAGGCATGAAGTCATTCGGACGCACCGAGGAGGCCATGAAGTTCCTGGACGGAGTGAAATTGATGGGCAGGAATATGGAAGCCGCGCGCGCAGAAGCCGCACGCGCATCGGAACTCGGACGCGCACAGGCTGAATAGGAACGTTGCCGGGTCCACACCTCAATAGCGAAATGGAGATGCTCCGGAACCCCCGGGGCATCTCCCGTTCTGTGTTTGCACGAAGGGCCGCGCTGCCGCTCATGGCGGCGTGGTTGCTTCTGTTTCTTGTCATGCCTTCCGGACAGGCGCAGTTCATGACGAGTCAGACCAGGAATATGTATCTGGTCTACTACGATCCCGGTGCGGCATATATCCTGCCGCATATTGCCCGCTGTTTCGAGAACTCCCTCGCTTTCCACCGGAAGCTCTTCGGTTTCACACCCAGCGAGAAAGTCATTGTTCTTCTCGAGGACTTTGATGACTACGGGTATGCGGGTGCCACGAGCATTCCGTACAATTTTCTCCGTCTTGGCATCGAACCCTACAAGTACGTGTTTGATACATCGCCGACCAATGAGCGATTTAACTGGGTGATGAATCATGAACTCACCCACATTGTCGCGTCTGATAAGGCGTCTTCCGCTGACAGATTCTACCGGTCGCTTTTCTCGGGAAAGGTTGCGCCCATCGAGGAACAACCCCTCTCGATGATCTACAGCTACATGACCAATCCCCGGAAGTACTCGCCGCGATGGTACCACGAAGGTATTGCCGTCTTTCTCGAGACCTGGATGTCCGGCGGGCTCGGTCGGGCGCTGGGCGGGTACGACGAAATGGTGTTCCGTGCCATGGTCCGGGACAGCAGCTACATCTATGATGTCGTGGGACTGGAGTCCGAGGGGACGACGATCGATTTTCAGGTGGGGGCAAATTCGTATCTGTACGGCACCCGCTTTGTCAGCTATCTGGCAAACATCTTCGGGCCGGAGAGAGTGCTGACCTGGTTCTCTCGGACGGACAGCAGCCGGGCCTATTATGCATCGCAGTTTGAAAAGGTGTTTGCTGCCGATCTCGATGACGAGTGGTTGCGCTGGATTGAATGGGAACGGGAGTGGCAGCGGAGGAACCTGGACTCCATCAGGCAATATCCAGCAAGCAGAGGCCGGCGTCTTTCCCGGCGGGCTCTGGGTTCCGTGTCGCAGGCCTATTATGATTCCTCCGCCGGCGAAGTGTATGCCGCGGTGAATTATCCCGGGCAGGTGGCACATATTGCCGCCATCAGTCTCCGGGACGGGACGGTCAGAAAAATCTGCGACGTCACGCACCCGGCCCTCTATTATGTCTCCTCCTTGGCTTTGACCGGGAACATCACACGCTTTTCTTTACCACCAACAACAGTCGATCCTGGCGGCACCTCTACAAGGTCGATGTGAGAACCGGCGAGCCTGTCCGGCTCCTGAGCGACGCGAGGACGGGTGACCTTGCCATCAATGCGGCCGACCACTCCCTCTGGGGTGTCCGTCACCACGGCGGCTTTTCACGCATCGTGAGGATTCCTCCGCCTTACACGGAAACACAGGAGCTGGTCGCCCTGGAGTACGGCAAGGATCTTTTTGACATCGACATTTCGCCCGACGGGCGCTCTCTCATCGGCTCGTACAGCGATGTCACGGGACGTCAGACTCTTGTGCGGATGGACGTGGATCGCCTGATGAAAGGAAATCCCCTGTTCGATGTGCTGATGGAGTTCCCCAACAACACGTCCCCCGAAACTTTCGTGTTTTCCCCCATGGGTCGTATCTCCTGGGAACCTCCTACTACACGGGTGTCTCCAACGTTTTCCGGTACGATGTTGCCGCAAAAACCTGGACGGTACTGACGAATGCGGAGACCGGCTATTTCCGGCCGATGGTGTTCTCCGCCGACTCATTGATCGCCTTTGAATACTCCGGTGAAGGGTTTATCCCCGTTATGCTGCCGAACAGAGCGCTGGAAGATGTTTCCCCCATCCAGTACCTTGGTCAGGAGGTTGTCGACAGGCATCCGGTGGTCAGGGAGTGGGTTGTCGGGTCACCGCTTTCGGTGAATCTTGATTCGGTGGGATACATGACCGGTGACTATGGCGGACTCGATAATCTGCGGCTGCAATCCGCCTACCCGGTCGCAGAAGGATACAAGAAGTTTGTGGGACTGGGTGCGCGTGTGAACCTGGCTGATCCGCTGCAGTTGCACAGCCTGGACCTGACGGCATCCTACGCTCCGACTGCCGGCCTTCCGATGGAGGAACGCTTCCATGCCAGGATCGGGTACCAGCATGCGGCGTGGTCGGTGCGCGCGGCCTACAACCTTGCGGACTTCTATGATCTCTTCGGCCCCACGAAAGTGAGCCGGAAGGGGTATTCGCTCGGACTCACCTATGCCGAATACATCCTCTACGACCGGCCGACAACTCTGGAATACACGCTGGGTGTGGCAGGGTATGCCGGACTCGAACGTCTCCCGTTGTACCAGAATGTGGAAACCTCCTACGACAATTTTCTTACCGCACGGGCAAATCTCAAATTCGGTTCCGTGACGCGCTCGCTCGGCGCGGTGGATGAAGAAAAGGGGATCCGCTGGTCTTTGAACGGATACGCCTATTTGGTGCAGTCGGAACTGTTCCCTCTCCTCTTCGGAGAATTCGGCTGGGGGATAGCGCTTCCGCTGGATCATTCTTCGATCTGGTTGCGTGCAGCGGCCGGGCAGGCGTTCGGGGACCCGGAAACCTCCTTCGGCAATTTCTACTTCGGAGGATTCGGGAACAACTGGGTCGACCACCAGGAGGTCAAGCGCTACCGTGAGTTCGAGTCGTTTCCGGGGTCGAGCTGAACGCGATCGGGGGGAGGAATTTCCTGAGGGGGATGGCGGAATGGGCCCTCCCGCCGGTCCGGTTCCGGCGGTTGGGATTCACGAATCTGTATTGCACCTGGGCACGGTTTGCGGCGTTCGCCACGGGCATCGTGACCGATCTCGGAACGGATGCCTCACGCCGCAACGTCGGGAACATCGGACTCCAGGTGGACTTCCGGCTGGTCATTTTCTCCCGTCTCGAATCGACGCTGTCCTTCGGGTATGCCACGGCATTTGAACAGTCCGCCGTCGATCCGACGAGTTCATGGTTTCGCTGAAGATCCTCTAAGGTCCCGCACGTGCTCCAGGCAATCATCAGCTTGCTGCCGGTACTGTTGTTCCTCCTCTCCCTTGTCTACCTCGACAGCTACAAGCTCGTCAGTCTGCGGGGGACGCTGCTCACCATTCTTTTCGGATGCGTGGTGGCCGGCGCGGCATTCCTGGTGAATACCGCCGTGGCAACACTCTTCGATCTGGAACGCGGCATCGAGTCGCGCTACATCGCCCCGCTCCTTGAGGAGGGTCTGAAGGCCGTTTACCTGCTGTATCTCATCCGCAGGGAAAGGATCGGGTTCATGGTTGATGCCGCCATCCGCGGTTTTGCCCTCGGGGCCGGCTTTGCGTTTGTCGAGAATATCTACTACCTGCAACTGCGCCCGGAGGCCGGCGTCGTGCTCTGGGTGGTCCGCGGATTCGGCACGGCAATCATGCACGGGGGCGCAACGGCCATCGTGGGCGTACTCGCAAAGAGCCTGCTCGACCGCTATGGTTCGACGCGTCTCGTGTACGTCCTGCCGGGACTCTTCGTTGCGGTCGTTGTCCACATGTTCTATAACCACTTCTTCGTCAGTCCGATTGTTTCCACACTGGCGATACTCGTCCTCCTTCCGGTGATCCTTGTCCTGGTGTTCAACAGGAGCGAGAAAGTGACCCGCAACTGGCTCGGTGTGGGATTTGACTCCGACAGGGAATTGCTCGAGATGATCACGACAGGGACGCTTTCGGAGACCCGTATCGGCACGTATCTGCATTCGCTGGAAACCCGGTTTCCCGCCGGGACGGTGGCGGACATGTTATGCTACCTGCGGGTGTACCTGGAGCTTTCGATAAAGGCAAAGGGGGTGCTGCTGATGCGGGAGGCGGGTTTTGAAATCGGCGCTGATCCGGATGTCCGGGACCAGCTCGCCGAACTCGCGTACCTGGAGAAAACCATCGGCAAGACGGGCATCCGGACACTCATCCCCTGTCTGGAGCAGACCGAAGGGATCTCTGGCAGCTGCAGCTGCTTGTGCCGCAATAGTCTCTTCCGCCCAACCGCGATCATCCGGATCACCTCTTGTTTTCGTTTTCTTGACATAGCCGGTATTCTCCCCTATATTCATTCCGACAAGGCTGGAGGCCGTGGAGGCGGGCTTTCTCTTCTTCCTGCTGACAAACCTCATCACTTCACTCACGCACGCGAGTCGCATGTGGAGAGCGTATAGCGTTCGATCCCGGTTCGCACATTCAACTCGTCAACTCCGCGCCGGCGGCACCCTGAACGAACTTGCAGGTATGCGCAATGGGCGGCGACCAGGTTCCTGACACAACCGGACATCATATGGAACTCGCGGATCTCGGCTTTGACAGTTGGTTTCAAGCGAAGCTTCAGCAGGTAGGTCAGCGGGACTTCAGTCCGGCTCGCGTCACACGGGTTGATCGTGAGAGATCGCTTGTTCGCAATGAGCACGATGAAGTTCAGGCGGAGCCGACAGGCAAGCTCCTTTTTTCTGCCGACTCAGCACAAGAGCTCCCCTGCGTGGGAGATTGGGTACTGGTTCAGTATCACAATGACGGCACTCTCGCGATCGTCCATGAAGTATTCCCAAGGAGAACCTCCTTACGCCGAAAGTCCGCTGGCAATAAGGTAGACTACCAAATGATTGCGTCGAATATCGACGTTGCCTTCATCATGCAGTCGTGCGATCTCAATTTCAACCTGCGTCGGATGGAACGATACCTCGTCATGGCAAACGAAGGTCATGTCGAGCCTGTGATTCTGCTCAGCAAAAGCGACCTCGTTAGCCCGGAGGAACTCAACAGGAGGTTCTCAGAGATCCGTCAAGCTCGCATTGACGCCAGAATCCTCGCATTCAGCAACGTCACCGAAGATGGGCTCGAGTCACTGAGGCAGGAACTTCAGAAGCGCAAGACGTACTGCTTGCTAGGGTCGTCGGGTGTGGGCAAAACGACGCTCTTGAATCACCTCCTCGGTCGCGAGACATTTGAGACAAAGCCGGTCCGAGAGAAGGACAGCAGGGGAAGGCACACCACAGCGCGGCGTGAGCTAACCATCCTTGACAATGGAGCACTCCTGATTGACACGCCTGGAATGCGGGAACTGGGTATGATAGCTGTGAGCGAGAGCATCAACGATAACTTCTCAGACATTAGCAGGCTGTCTGAAGGTTGTCGATTCAAAGACTGTACACATTCGGCGGAACTTGGCTGTGCGATCCTGGCTGCGGTCCAGGAGGGCACTTTAGGTGAGGATAGGTATCAGAGTTACGTCAAACTCATGAAGGAATCCGCATTTCACGAAATGTCATATGCGGAGAGACGCAAGAAGGACAAACAATTCGGGCGGATGGTCAAGACGGCGATGGATCAGATGAAGAGGCGGAAGCCTTCGTCTTCATAGACCGATGCCGCCGCCCTCGGGTTGCCATCTATGAATTAGGTGTTACATTGCATATGC
>CAVPCZ010000014.1:0-27612 GCA_963702445.1 Ignavibacteriota bacterium | reverse complement strand
CAAGTTCGGCTATGAAGAGTTTCCCCCTCCGCCGCATCGACTCCATGGGCAGCCTCTAGCCGCCGTCCCCGGCAACCCCGCGCGCATGCCCGAGCGTGTTTCCCGCACCGTCAACCATGGTGACGCGCACGCCCTTCTCGTCCGTTGCGTTCCCGGCTGATACGAGTAGGGCGAGGCGATGTAGTCGATCTCCGGAGCGTTAAGCACACGCTCCGCGGCGAGGTATCCGCCCTCATGGATGCGGGGTTGCTCTGTGACGTATCCATAGAAAACCCCGCAGAGGAGCCGACCGGCGGTGGCCTCTTTGACCGTCCGGCAGATCGCGATAACCGTCTGCCCGATCACCTCGTGAAACCTCGCATAGAACTGCATCACCGCGTGTTCTTTCGCCGGGTCGCGCAGGAGTCCGTACGAGGAGGCCATCCGGGCCTTTGCGTCGGGAATCTCACCAAGGGCACGAACCATGGGAGCGCTGTAGTCCGGCAGGTAGCTCTCGCCGAAGTAGTTCCATTCCGCGGTACGTCCGGTCGTCGGGTGATAACCGATCATCCGGCTCCGCAACGGTGTTTTTTCGATATGCCCGATGAAGGCCCGGAGCATGGAAGAAGTGTCTTTCTTCCACACTTCCGACGCAAACGATGCCTCGCGCAACTCCACTCCGGCACGGAAAACGTGCCCTCCCTCAAACACCGGGATATTCCCCTTCTGGACGAGCCGGTACTCTTCTTCTTTGGTGGGGAGCCCGTACGTGATCAACTCGTCCGGATGGGCATCTTTCCACCACTCGGGCGTGTCCAGCTGGAGCCGGGGAAGAAAGTAGGCACCGGGAAAGAGCTCCAGCAAACGCGCAAAGAACTTGTCAAAGAACGACCAATCGTACACCCCCGCGGCCTGCCAACCGGCCTCCAGGCCGAGAATAGGATGAATAAGATTGATTCCGGCGGCCTTGTAGTTCCCAATCGTAGGCAGCAGATGAAGACTTGAACCCCAGAAGGGATACACTTCTTTGCCGTTGAGAAACAGCCGCGCGCCCCCGCGTTCGACGCGGATTTCGGCTCGTGCGGCGGGTTCGTTTCGCAGCCGCTCAAATTGAACACGAACAAGATCCTCCGTCGCAGGATCCTGGAAATACTCATGGCCTGCAACGTCAAAGGGTGAAATGGCGACGGCGCCTGCCGTCATTCCGAGCAAACGGTTGAACTCACGACGGTTCATGTGTCAATCTCCAGTCCTTTTGCGGTCTCCCGCATAGCCCCGGGAGGATGCTTCAGACCCGGAGTTGAGGAGTGAGCTTTCCTCTCCGCGCAGTGCGCGTTACGCACTCTTGTTCCTTATCATTTCCCAGGCCTGCTCCGCCTGCCAGAGATGGCGGTGCTGGTGGCGCGGGAGAATCCTGAGGCAGGAGTAGAGGTTATACGCCATGCCTGCCCGGAACGGTGAGACGATCTTCACCTGAGAGAGCGGCAATCCATTGGCATCCCGGACGCAGGCCAGCTGTTCTTCGTGGTACCGGTCAAACTCTGCAAACACCTCCCCCAGGCTTTTATCGTGAAGCGGGATGAACGAAGCGGCGGTCTTCACGCGAAAGCGGACCGGCGGGCCGTTGCTTATCCAGAGAAGCCAGCCAAACAAGTCATGGCGGTATCGTGCCGGTGCGCTCAGGCCCATCCCTGCGGCACGGGCGATTCCATCACGCAGGATGGGGATGTACGCCCCCGATGTCAGGTTCACGTGTGCGAGGCATTCGGCCATGGACCAGCGCTCAGCCCCCGGGCGGCGCAGCCAGTACTTCTCCGGTGCGATCTTCACCAGCACCCTCAACCGCTGTCGCGCTGCGTCGAACTCGTTTATGAGCGATTGAAGCTGTGGATGCATGACGTCTCCCTTGCTGCCCGTGATGTGTAGCCGGTACTCTACCGCACTTGTACTAAACATAGCGCCAGAGGTGATGATGGTGGCCTTGATTGAGAGCGGTTTGCAGCATACGCGAGGAGAGGCTACTCATGCGTTTGTCAGAACCGCCGACCAACTGAAGAGCAACCTCGGACCCTGTGTGATCCGGAATCCCGCGCTTTCGGCAATCCTGGTCGTTGATTCAAACTCTTCTCTGGACACATGAAAGAACTTCGGCTCCACAAGCAAACATTTTCCGTGGGTGTTCAAGACAGCCTTCAATTGCTTGAAGAAAGAGGCTTTGTCCGGCACTTCATGAACCATGTAGAAGGCAAGAATGAAGTCCACTCGTTCGGAAACGTTGATCGTATCCTTGACACATTGGACACGTTTGATTCGGGATTCAAGAGCCGTGCCCCTGATCTTGCCAGCCAGTTTCTGAAGCATCCCCTCCTGAAGGTCGGCCGCGATGACCTGTCCCTCCGGTCCGACGAGCTGTGCCATCTCGATGGAGAAGAACCCGGGCCCACACCCGACATCGAGGGCTTTCATGCCCTGCTTTACATGCGGAGCAAGTATCTTTCTCGGATTTTGCAGCCATCGCCGGATCCTGCTATCCAGTGAAGAAGCCAGCTCAACAGGACATACGCGATTGGGGTTTGAATCCATCTTCGCTCCACAGAAGTGAGCTGAGCAACATGTTGATTCTGTCAGTACTTGCGGCTCCCACCACCGATTGGGGCGCGCGAGCCGCCACCCACCTACCCCGAAACGGAAAATCGACTGTAGCTGGTTTCTCCAACTCGCGCATATGTCCGGTCTGCTGTCCTTGAGAGCCATTGCGACAATCTACGCACCACGCCCCCCCGACATGAACGACTTCATGCTCAATGACCCCGATATACAACCTCGCGGTATTACACACTGTCGTCATACTGCACAAGAAAGACATAGCGATCCAGCGGCAACTCTCCGAAGCTCGCACAAATAGTATACGGGCATGTGCACCGGCAATGTTTTTGTGCAGTATCTCTCACCGCAACGATGATCGTGTCCAAACGGACGGTCGAAGAGAGCGCATATGCAATGTAACACCTGATTCAACATGAGGCAACCCGAGGGCGGCAGCATCGGTCTAGGAAGACGAAGGCTTCCGCCTCTTCATCTGATCCGTCGCCGTCTTGACCATCCGTCCGAATTGTCTGTCCTTCTTGCGTCTCTCCACATAGGACATTTCGTGATAAGCGGATTCCTTCATGAGTTTGAGGTAGCTCTGAAACCTCTCCCTGCCGAGATTGCCCTCCTCGACCGCAGCCAGGATCGCACAGCCGAGTTCCGCTGTATGTGCACAATCTTTGAATCGACACCCCTCAGACAGTCTGCGAATGTCTGAAAAGCTATCGTCGATGCTCTCGCTCACAGCGATCATACCCAGTTCGCGCATTCCAGGCGTGTCAATCAGGAGTGCTCCATTGTCAAGAATGGTTAACTCGCGCCGCGCTGTCGTGTGTCTTCCCCTGCCGTCCTTCTCTCGGACCGGCTTTGTCTCAAATGTCTCGCGACCGAGGAGGTGATTCAAGAGCGTCGTTTTGCCAACACCCGACGACCCAGCAAGCAGTACGTCTTGCGCCTGTGAAGTTCCTGTCTCAGCGATTCGAGTCCATCTCCGGTGATGCTGCTGAACGCGAGTATTCTGGCGTCAATTCGCGCTTGACGGATCTCTGAGACCCTCCTGCCGAGTTCCTCCGGGCCAACGAGGTCGCTTTTGCTGAGCAGAATGACAGGTTCAACATGACCTTCGTTTGCCATGATGAGGAATCGTTCCATCCGGCGCAGGTTGAAATTGAGATCGCACGACTGCATGATGAAGGCCACGTCGATATTCGACGCGATCATTTGGTATTCAACTTTGTTGCCGGCGGACTTTCGGCGCAAGGAGGTTCTCCTTGGGAATACTTCATGGACGATCGCGAGATTGCCGTCATTGTAAAGCTGAACCAGTACCCAATCTCCCACGCAGGGAAGTTCTTGAGCTGAGTCGGCGGAAAAACGGAGCTTGCCTGTCAGCTCCGCCGGAACTTCATCGTACTCATTGCGAACAAGCGATCTCTCACGGTCGACCCGTGTGACGCGAGCCGGACTGAAATTCCGCTGACCTACATGCTGAAGCTTCGCTTGAAACCAATCGTCAAAACCGAGATCCACGAGTTCCATCTGATGTCCGGTTGTGTCAAGAACCTGGTCGCCGCCCATTGCGCATACCTGCAAGTTCGTTCAGGGTGCCGCCGGCGCGGAGTTGACGAGTTGAATGTGCGAACCGGGATCGAACGCTATACGCTCTCCACATGCGACTCGCGTGCGTGAGTGAAGTGATGAGGTTTGTCAGCAGGAAGAAGAGAAAGCCCGCCTCCACGGCCTCCAGCCTTGTCGGAATGAATATAGGGGAGAATACGGGCTATGTCAAGAAAACGAAAACAAGAGGTGATCCGGATGATCGCGGTTGAGCGGAAGAGACTATTGCGGCACAAGCAGCTGCAGCTGCCAGAGATCCCTTCGGTCTGCTCCCAGACAGGGGATGAGTGTCCGGATGCCCGTCTTGCCGATGGTTTTCTCCAGGTACGCGAGTTCGGCGAGCTGGTCCCGGACATCCGGATCAGCGCCGATTTCAAAACCCGCCTCCCGCATCAGCAGCACCCCCTTTGCCTTTATCGAAAGCTCCAGGTACACCCGCAGGTAGCATAACATGTCCGCCACCGTCCCGGCGGGAAACCGGGTTTCCAGCGAATGCAGATACGTGCCGATACGGGTCTCCGAAAGCGTCCCTGTCGTGATCATCTCGAGCAATTCCCTGTCGGAGTCAAATCCCACACCGAGCCAGTTGCGGGTCACTTTCTCGCTCCTGTTGAACACCAGGACAAGGATCGCCGGGAGGAGGATGAGTATCGCCAGTGTGGAGACAATCGGACTGACGAAGAAGTGGTTATAGAAGATGTGGACAACCACCGCAACGAAGAGTCCCGGCAGGACGTACACGAGACGCGTCGAACCATAGCGGTCGAGCAGGCTCTTTGCGAGTACGCCCACGATGGCCGTTGCGCCCCCGTGCATGATTGCCGTGCCGAATCCGCGGACCACCCAGAGCACGACGCCGGCCTCCGGGCGCAATTGCAGGTAGTAGATATTCTCGACAAGCGCAAAGCCCGCCCCGAGGGCAAAACCGCGGATGGCGGCATCAACCATGAAGCCGATCCTTTCCCTGCGGATGAGATACAGCAGATAAACGGCCTTCAGACCCTCCTCAAGGAGCGGGGCGATGTAGCGCGACTCGATGCCGCGTTCCAGATTGAAGAGTGTTGCCACGGCGGTATTCGCCAGGAATGCCGCGCCGGCCACCACGCATCCGAAAAGAATGGTGAGCAGCGTCCCCCGCAGACTGACGAGCTTGTAGCTGTCGAGGTAGACGAGGGAGAGGAGGAACAACAGTACCGGCAGCAAGCTGATGATTGCCTGGAGCACGTCGGGTCCTTAGAGGATCTTCAGCGAAACCATGAACTCGTCGGATCGACGGGCGGACTGTTCAAATGCCGTGGCATACCCGAAGGACAGCGTCGATTCGAGACGGGAGAAAATGACCAGCCGGAAGTCCACCTGGAGTCCGATGTTCCCGACGTTGCGGCGTGAGGCATCCGTTCCGAGATCTGTCATGATGCCCGTGGCGAACGCCGCAAACCGTGCCCAGGTGCAATACAGATTCGTGAATCCCAACCGCCGGAACCGGACCGGCGGGAGGGCCCATTCCGCCATCCCCCTCAGGAAATTCCTCCCCCCGATCGCGTTCAGCTCGACCCCGGGAAACGACTCGAACTCACGGTAGCGCTTGACCTCCTGGTGGTCGACCCAGTTGTTCCCGAATCCTCCGAAGTAGAAATTGCCGAAGGAGGTTTCCGGGTCCCCGAACGCCTGCCCGGCCGCTGCACGCAACCAGATCGAAGAATGATCCAGCGGAAGCGCTATCCCCCAGCCGAATTCTCCGAAGAGGAGAGGGAACAGTTCCGACTGCACCAAATAGGCGTATCCGTTCAAAGACCAGCGGATCCCCTTTTCTTCATCCACCGCGCCGAGCGAGCGCGTCACGGAACCGAATTTGAGATTTGCCCGTGCGGTAAGAAAATTGTCGTAGGAGGTTTCCACATTCTGGTACAACGGGAGACGTTCGAGTCCGGCATACCCTGCCACACCCAGCGTGTATTCCAGAGTTGTCGGCCGGTCATAAAGGATGTATTCGGCATAGGTGAGTCCGAGCGAATACCCCTTCCGGCTTACTTTCGTGGGGCCGAAGAGATCATAGAAGTCCGCAAGGTTGTAGGCCGCGCGCACCGACCACGCCGCATGCTGGTACCCGATCCTGGCATGGAAGCGTTCCTCCATCGGAAGGCCGGCAGTCGGAGCATAGGATGCCGTCAGGTCCAGGCTGTGCAACTGCAGCGGATCAGCCAGGTTCACACGCGCACCCAGTCCCACAAACTTCTTGTATCCTTCTGCGACCGGGTAGGCGGATTGCAGCCGCAGATTATCGAGTCCGCCATAGTCACCGGTCATATATCCCACCGAATCTAGATTCACCGAAAGCGGTGACCCGACAACCCACTCCCTGACCACCGGATGCCTGTCGACGACCTCCTGGCCGAGGTACTGGATGGGGGAGACATCTTCCAGCGCTCTGTTCGGCAGCATAACGGGGATGAACCCTTCACCGGAGTATTCAAAGGCGATCAATGAGTCGGCGGAGAACACCATCGGCCGGAAATAGCCGGTCTCCGCATTCGTCAATACCGTCCAGGTTTTTGCGGCAACATCGTACCGGAAAACGTTGGAGACACCCGTGTAGTAGGAGGTTCCCAGGAGATACGACCCATCGGGGGAAAACACGAAGGTTTCGGGGGACGTGTTGTTGGGGAACTCCATCAGCACATCGAACAGGGGATTTCCTTTCATCAGGCGATCCACGTCCATCCGCACAAGAGTCTGCCGTCCCGTGACATCGCTGTACGAGCCGATGAGAGAGCGCCCGTCGGGCGAAATGTCGATGTCAAAAAGATCCCTGCCGTACTCCAGCGCGACCAGCTCCTGTGTTTCCGTGTAAGGCGGAGGAATCCTCACGATGCGTGAAAAGCCGCCGTGGTGACGGACACCCCACAGGGAGTGGTCGGCCGCATTGATGGCAAGGTCACCCGTCCTTGCGTCGCTGAGGAGCCGGACAGGCTCGCCGGTTCTCACATCGACCTTGTAGAGGTGCCGCCAGGATCGACTGTTGTTGGTGGTAAAGAAAAGCGTGTGATGTTCCCGGTCAAAGGCCAAGGAGGAGACATAATAGAGGGCCGGGTGCGTGACGTCGCAGATTTTTCTGACCGTCCCGTCCCGGAGACTGATGGCGGCAATATGTGCCACCTGCCCGGGATAATTCACCGCGGCATACACTTCGCCGGCGGAGGAATCATAATAGGCCTGCGACACGGAACCCAGAGCCCGCCGGGAAAGACGCCGGCCTCTGCTTGCTGGATATTGCCTGATGGAGTCCAGGTTCCTGCGCTGCCACTCCCGTTCCCATTCAATCCAGCGCAACCACTCGTCATCGAGATCGGCAGCAAACACCTTTTCAAACTGCGTTGCATAATAGGCCCGGCTGCTGTCCGTCCGAGAGAACCAGGTCAGCACTCTCTCCGGCCCGAAGATGTTTGCCAGATAGCTGACAAAGCGGGTGCCGTACAGATACGAATTTGCCCCCACCTGAAAATCGATCGTCGTCCCCTCGGACTCCAGTCCCACGACATCATAGATGTAGCTGCTGTCCCGGACCATGGCACGGAACACCATTTCGTCGTACCCGCCCAGCGCCCGACCGAGCCCGCCGGACATCCAGGTCTCGAGAAAGACGGCAATACCTTCGTGGTACCATCGCGGCGAGTACTTCCGGGGATTGGTCATGTAGCTGTAGATCATCGAGAGGGGTTGTTCCTCGATGGGCGCAACCTTTCCCGAGAAAAGCGACCGGTAGAATCTGTCAGCGGAAGACGCCTTATCAGACGCGACAATGTGGGTGAGTTCATGATTCATCACCCAGTTAAATCGCTCATTGGTCGGCGATGTATCAAACACGTACTTGTAGGGTTCGATGCCAAGACGGAGAAAATTGTACGGAATGCTCGTGGCACCCGCATACCCGTAGTCATCAAAGTCCTCGAGAAGAACAATGACTTTCTCGCTGGGTGTGAAACCGAAGAGCTTCCGGTGGAAAGCGAGGGAGTTCTCGAAACAGCGGGCAATATGCGGCAGGATATATGCCGCACCGGGATCGTAGTAGACCAGATACATATTCCTGGTCTGACTCGTCATGAACTGCGCCTGTCCGGAAGGCATGACAAGAAACAGAAGCAACCACGCCGCCATGAGCGGCAGCGCGGCCCTTCGTGCAGACACAGAACGGGAGATGCCCCGGGGGTTCCGGAGCATCTCCATTTCGCTATTGAGGTGTGGACCCGGCAACGTTCCTATTCAGCCTGTGCGCGTCCGAGTTCCGATGCGCGTGCGGCTTCTGCGCGCGCGGCTTCCATATTCCTGCCCATCAATTTCACTCCGTCCAGGAACTTCATGGCCTCCTCGGTGCGTCCGAATGACTTCATGCCTTCCGCCTGGCGCGCAAGGGCGTGCATATCATCTGCGAATTTCATGGCTTCCGGCGTCCGGGCAATGGCCTTCATACCATCGGCCTGACGAGCAAGCTCCGCGGCTTTTCCGGAGATCTTCCTGGCATCCCCGCCCGCCAGAGCCGCTTCGGCCGATTTCTCAAAGTCCTTCATTCCTTCTTCAAGTCTCCGCGCCTCCGAGAAACGCGATTCGGCTACGACACCCTCGGCATAACGCCCCGTCTCGCGTGCGAGATCCGAAAGGCGTCCCGCATCGGCCGATTTGCCCTGCGCGGTCATCTCTTCCGCCATACGCGCCATTTCACGTGCATTCTCAAGCGCCTTCGCAGCTTCGGGGGTCCGTGCCATGGAATGCAGACCCTCGGCGCTCTTTGCGGCCTCACGTGCGGCTTCAACCAGCTTGCTGTTGTCGAAGCTCCCCTTCGTCCGGGCCTCTTCGGCCTGGCGGCCGAGTCCACGCGCACCTTCTATCAGCTTCGCAGCCTCCTGCGCCCTGGCAAGCGTTTGCATGCCCTCGGCATAACGGCCAACCTCACGGGCCAGCTCGCCGAGCTTCGCGGCATCGCCGGCCTTCATAGACTCCGCCGTCTTCGCCATTTTGCGGGCAAAATCTGCGGCCTTGAGCGCTTCGGACATTCTTCCTGTCAACTTCGCTTCTTCGGCGAGCCGTGCCAGCTCACGGGCGCTCTCAACCAGCTTGGAGGCTTCCGCACCAGACCTGGATCCGTCCGCCATCTTTCCGATTTCACGGGCGCTGTTGGCCATGCCCTCTGTGTAGCCGGTCATCGCCTGCGCGATCAGCTCAGCCATGGACACGTTGCTGCCGGCCAGCACGACGTCCTTTTCCGCAATCTGCGGAATCTGATACTTCTTCACCCCTCCGATTGTTCCCACGGTGTCGGCATCGGGAACAGGCGGATAGAACAACGCAATATAGACTACCGCCGCAATCGCTCCTATCCCACCGCCGATAAGAAGCGCTGTTTTTCCCTTGCTGCGAGATGCTTTTACGATCTGTGTCATGGCAACCTCCCTGGTGTTTTGCATAACCCGTAACAGCCTCAAATGCCCGAATACCAACATACCGGCCAGCAAGAAGAAAGTTTGTGACCGGACCGAAAAAAACTTACTGTTTCAGAAGAAAGTCGCCTTCGTAGGCGTTCTTCCCCCCAGAGGTAACCGTCACCCGGACCGAACCCGCGCCGTGCAAAACCAGGCGGTAGGCCATCCGTCCCCTCAATTCAACCCCTCCGGGCCGGATCGTGTAGTCTCCCGTGCTCCCGTCCAGGCTTTCGATCCTCTCAACGTGAACCGTCTCAGGCTGCAGGGCGAGCCGTGCGCGCGTATCATCCGGTCCCCGGAGCTGCAGGGTGATTGTATACCCTTCCCCGTCAACCGCAGTGCTGATTTTGCCACGCAATTCCCCGTAGGCGACGTCACGTTCCTCGATCGTCCGATATCCGGAAACCGTGGATTTGATCATAGAGGTGCCGGCCGCATCCGATTCCACCAGTGCACCGGGGCGCAATATCCCCAACCCGAAGGCAAGAATCAGCATGCCGGCGACGATACCCCCGGAAAACGCGAATGTGTACCGAATGCGCTTCCGGGATTCGAACAACCGCGCCACCGGATCAGGAATCCAGCTCCGCCCGGGGTGAAGAGCAGGACGTTGAACCTCCCGCATAATCGAGGGTTTGAGAGAAGGAGGAGGTTCCACCTCACCCATGTTCTGCATGAGAAGCCCCTGACGCGACAGATCCTCGAGCAGAATCCTCGCCTCCGCGTTCGTGGCAAGACGTTCAGCCAGCCGGACTTCTTCCTCCGGCGTCAGAACCCCGTCAATCTTGCGATTTATCAGATCCGTCAACGATTTCTCAACCATCCGCCCTCACTCCTTTCCGCAGAAGGATCGTGCGAAGTTTCAGCCGTGCCGAAAAAAGACGGGACTTCACTTTCTGCTCAGAAATATCAAGGATCTCTCCAATTTCTTCGTATGACCGCCCTTCAATGTGCTTGAGGAGAACAAGAGCCCTGTCGCCTTCCTGAAGATCCGCAAGCGCCTCCTGAAGATGCCGCTGTTCATCACTCGCCAGTCCCGCCGCCGCCTCCCCCTCATCACTCGTAAAGGCTTCACTGAGCGGCTCATGCCGTTTGCGGCGGTTCAGGCAATTCGCACATTCATTGAGGGCGATCTTGTACAGCCAGCTGAAGAACCTGAAACTCCCGTCAAAAGACGAGAGCCGGGAAAAAGCCTTGACAAACGTTGACTGCGCGATGTCCTCGGCATCATCCCTGTCCTGCACCATGCGCAGGGCCAGATTGAAAACGGGCTTCTGGTACCTGTCGACCAATCCGCCGAATGCATTCCGGTCTCCTGCGAGGGTTTGTGACACCAGAACCTGATCTTCCCTGTCTGACATATATACCTTCGAGGGGCGAAATAGTTGGTGCTAGACCGGTTCTTCGATCTTAAAAACCACGTCAAACCTCGCGATTCTGAAGACATCCCTGATCATTTTGTTCATGTTTACGAGCGTGAGCTCGTGACCCGAGGCGGAAAGTCGTTTTTGCGTTTTCAGAAGGGCGCCGAGTCCTGCACTGGAGATATAGTCAAGGTCTTTGAAATTCACACGCCGGGAATCGGCGAGCTTGTCGAGAACCAGATAGGCCTCTTCCACCCGCGTGGCATCAAACCGCCCTGCAAGCAGGATATCTCCATTGGCATCCGTGGTAACCGAAAACATGCTATGTCTCCAGCTTTTTGGTGAGTGTAATGGTGCTGGTCCGACCTGCATACTCATACGTTATGTCGTCCATCAATTCCTTCGATAGAAAAATCCCCAGACCTCCGACCTTCCGTTCTTCAAGAGAAAGAGAAGTATCGACCGTGGCCGCCTGAGAGACATCATACGGTTCGACATCCTCATCAACGAGGGCAACCCGGGCCGCATCCCCGTTCCGGGCGGCACGCACGGTGATATCGCGGAGACCTTCCGGGCTGTACTTTACCATATTGGTGAAGAATTCCTCAACGGCAAGGGAGATGGCATATGCGCTTCCGGGATCGACACCGGCCGTGGAGTAGAATTCCTCGAGGAACAGAAACACATTTTCAAGGGAGGAGAATGCCTTGCGGAATCGACGTTCCATCATGAATGCCCGGCTATGGAACGGGCGTGTACAACGGAGGGCAGGGCTGGGAGGTTGACCGGCGCACCACCGGCGCGCAAACTCCTGGACTGGGTATGGACCATTCCGGACCCTGTGTGGGTTTGATTACTGTCAGGAAGAACGGGTGCATCACATCGAGAGACCATCGTACCGGTCCTCTTTCAGGGACGCACGACGCTTCCGCGCACGGGACGCAAGTGCCTGAAACCGCCGGTGGACAAACGGAAAGAAGGCCGCCAGCGACAGCGCAAAAGTACAAATTCCGGCGGACAGAACCAAACGCTTTTTCTCAAGGAGAGCGTTTCGCCCTGCTCAGTTGAATCGTGCTTTCAGAAGGTCGAATTCCCGGACAAAAGCCCGGAGGGGTGTTTTCGGAGCCGGAGACGGCTCGGACAACGGTTTGAAATCCACGCTCCCCACATACGTGGCCACGTCAAACTCCCCCAGGGCCTGGTCCAGAAAGAGGAAGCCGAATTGCCCGCGGGTTTTTTCATCCATGTCGTCTCCACCAAGAAACAGGATGATATCCACATAGGGGATACCCGGCAGGACCGCGATCATCACCGCGTCCGGCAGGATGGCGGTCCCGCCGAACTGCACTTCGGTAATCTCCGCGCGTCTCGGCCGGAACCTGGTGATTGTCCAGCGGGAGAGAGGCGGAGCAGCATCGGCAAGTGCGATCACCGCCGGAAAAGCACTCTTGAAACCTCCGGCACTCAAAACGAATTCCCGCCTGCCGTCAATCTCGGGACCGAACTCGAACAGCAGGTTCCGGTCGACGCGCAGAATCTGGCCGACAAGCGCGGTGAAAATCCGGTCCTGGGGAGAACTCATCCCGAAGAGTTCCGCGTCGTTCTTCTGAAACCACTTCCAGAATCGGGTCGCGGGCGACCCTTTCTTTCTCAAGAGCGAGAAGACTCCCGGCATCATTTGCCCTCCGGACGTGGTGTGCCGGCCGGCCGGGGCCGGCGAAGGCGAGACAGGCGTGCAGGCGATCCGTGCACGTTCCCGGGGAGAGACACCCGGAGGAATTCAGCGAAGGAGAAGAAGCCGTATGCTCCGGACGGCATCGCCTGCCGTCAGGCGGCAGAGATAGATGCCGCTCGCACAGGTGTTTCCATTGAAGCGGACTTCGTGCATGCCGGCCTCCTGTTCGCCGTTCGCCAGCTCGGCAACTTGTTGTCCGAGGGCATTGTAGACCGTGAGTGAAACATGCATGCTTCGGGGAAGTCCGTATCTGATCGCGGTGAGCGGGTTGAACGGGTTGGGATAGTTCTGCTCGAGCACCGTTGTCCCGGGAATCCTCCCGGAGGTTTGTTTTGCGTTCACACCCGTGGTGCCGGCCAGATCGAACACCTCGCCGTCACGAAGCACATGCATCGTGGCGCCGATGATGCCTCCGTTCTGACGCGGGTTCACTTTTCCCGGATCACGGAATGTGGGCAGACTGCCCGACGGGCTCCCGCGGGCGTCCACCAGCATCGCCGGCGTGAATCCGTAGATTCGCAACTGGCTCCCCAGAATCGTGACATGCGCGCCGGCATCCAGAAGGAGGCCGTACGGAAGGTGCGACCTGGTCATTCCCCAGAACACCGAACTCGCACGGTTGTCGATGTAGTCCGAGCTCTCGTACAGACGCGAAACGATCTGCATCCCCCGCACGACCTTCAGCCCGCTCACCGACACCAGGTAGCCGTAGTATGCACCGTAGATGCTCCTGTACATCTGACTGATCCCCTGCTCTCCGGCCAGCAGAACATCGTCAGACAGAAACAGGAGCGGAGCCTGCGAGTTCACACGCACCAGCAGTGCGCTCCCCGCCTGCGTGCCTGCGTCCAGAAACCGGGCAAGACTATCGGGCGAATTCCCCGCGAAAACAAATCCCCTGCATGAAAGAATCGACGAGGCAAAAGACGGATCGTCCTTTGTTCCTTCGCTGATCCAGAGCAGCCGGGAGGGGACGCCCCATGACGCCAGCGTCGCAGTCACGGCGTTTGCCCCCGCCGGAGTAGCAAAGGAAGCAAAGACACCCACGGTGTCCGTCGCCTGGCCCAGTGCCGCCTGCAGCTTCCTGAGACTCCCGTTCGTGCCCGACCAATCGCTGCTGCTGCTGCTTCCGTCCAGGATGATCAGCGTGTTACTTGTGCCGAACGCGCCGGCTGCATAGGCGAACGCATCCGGCGGGAGCTGGATCGCACCCGTGGAGAGTGTCATTCTCGTACCCACCGTCAGCTGATCGAAACGGATGCCCGTCATCGAAAGCGCTTCGCCCGGGACGAGCGTTGTCTGCGTGCCGGGGGCATAACGCAGGACGGTGACCGTACCTGAACCCATCGCTTCACCAACCCCATCCGGCCCGATGGCAAACGCCGTGTTCACGTCCACACCAAACCCGGCGATCTCGCGCCCTTTCGATTGCCTGTACACCGCCATGAAGGCCGGCAGCCGGCCGAGCCGGCCGCGTTCGAAGAAATGACTGTCGGCGATGAAGCCCGGCCCCATGCCGAGAAAATCGTCGGTGAGCGTGATGCTTGCTCCCAGGGGATTGCGCAGTGCCGCCCGGGGCGTCACCGAACTCAGGTGCGCATCGAAAATGATCTCGCTCAGAACCATTTCGCCGGCACTTGTCCCGCCCACCACACCCCCTCGAGCATAGACTTCACGAACGGCTTTTTCGGCAAGGGTCCCCCGCCACTTGCTCACATACTGCCACTGGTCTCCTCCCCGGAGGAAGATGCCGTCATGCTGGAGAATGCGGCGGTAGACGGCGGAGTCGTTGGCCTGCAGCGTGGTGGTGATGGCAAGGTTGGCGACCACGCAGGGACTCAGCCAGGGAAGGTACCCCGAAAAGAAAGAGGTGGTGTCGGCATAATGGAGGACCAGGATCTTCCCGTTCGGCGCATGTGTCACAAGCCACCGGTAGGGCACATCCGACCAGTCGTTGTATTTTTCACTGCCGCCCCCCACAAGCAGCAGTGAACCCTGCGCGAACGCCATTGCCGACGTCAGAGACAATGCCACGAATATCCGGAGAAAGCCACGCATGATTCGTTTTTCCTGGATAGTCAGAGGATGTACCCGCCCCGCAGACGAAGGGGGCGTGTTTCACCCTCTGTAACCTACGCACAGAACATATGAAACTCAAGGCAGGTGGATCCCTCTACTCCATCCCTTTATTCCAATCCCCTCAGGCCGCCCCGCCAACTTCCTTCAAGGTGTCGGCAATCCGCCTGCACGCCCAGTCGATCTCCTTCCTGGTGATGATCAGGGGCGGGGCAAACCGGATGACATTCTCGTGCGTCTCCTTGCAGAGAAGTCCCTTCCGTGCCAGCGCTTCGCAATAGGGGCGTGCCCTGGTATCCAGCACCATGCCTATCAGCAATCCCCGTCCCCTGATCTGTTTGATGCGGGGACTGTTGATCTGTTTGAGCTTCGCCATGAAATACTCGCCCATCGTAAACGATCGCTTCACGAGCTTCGCCTGGACAAGGACCTTCAGTGCGCTGATCGCTGCCGCGCAGGCGAGAGGATTGCCGCCGAACGTGGAGCCATGGTCGCCGGGCTGAAACACCTCGAGCACCTCCCTGTTGGCGAGCACGGCGGAGACGGGATAGAAGCCGCCGCCAAGAGCCTTTCCGATGATGACCGCATCCGGCCGGACATCCTCGTGTTCGGAGGCGAAGAGCCTGCCGGTCCGCCCGAGGCCCGTCTGGATCTCATCCGCGATGAGAAGGACGTTGTTCTCCTTGCAGATGCGGGCGGCTTCGCGGAGGTAACCCTCGGGTGGAACAACGATCCCCGCCTCTCCCTGAATCGGTTCCACCAGGAAGGCGGCGGTGTTCGGAGTGATGGCCCGCCTGAGATCCTCGATGTCGCCATACGCCACGATGCGGAACCCCGGAGTGAACGGCCCGAATCCGTCGCGGTACTGCTCCTCTGTCGAGAAGCTTACGATCGTGGTGGTCCGGCCGTGGAAGTTGCCCGAACAGCAGATGATCTCGGCCATGCGCGGAGGGATCCCCTTCTTCGTGTATCCCCACTTCCGTGCCGCCTTGATCGCGGTCTCCACCGCCTCTGCCCCGGAATTCATCGGCAACGCGATGTCATACCCGGTAAGGTCGTGGAGCGCCTTGTACAGAAGCGGCAGCTGGTCATTACGGAATGCACGGCTCGTCAGGGTCACCCGTTTCATCTGCGCCTCGACCGCCTTCCGGATCACCGGATGGCAGTGGCCATGGTTAAGCGCCGAGTACGCCGAGAGGCAGTCGAGGTATTTCCTCCCTTCGCAATCGACCACCCAGACTCCCTTCGCCTTCTGGATGACGACATCGAGAGGATGATAGTTGTGAGCGCCGTACTTCTCTTCGAGGGCGATATACTGTTCTGCGTTCATCATACGAGCTCATTGTCCCGGGTGGATTGATGAGGTGTATCTTCAGGAGCAGAAATGGGCGCCTGCTTCGGAATCTTCATCCGGCGCCCATTTCAGGTGTTGCCTCGGGCGCACGTGCCAGACATTCCATCCCCCGCCCTTGTCATGCGCTGGATCCGGCGCCCGTTTCACTCATTACTTTCGGCCGCTATTTCAGAAGCTGCATCAGGCGCGTTTCGGTCCTCTGTCCGCTGGTCAACCTGTAGAAATACGCGCCGCTCGAGAGACCGGCACCGTCGAAACGGACCGTGTACCGTCCGGCTCCCTGCCGTTCGTTCACCAGCGCCGCGACCTCCCGGCCCAGCATGTCGTACACCCGCAGTGTCGTCTGTCCGTCGCTCGACAGCTGATAGGCAATGACCGTCGCCGGGTTGAAGGGATTCGGATAGTTCTGCGCGAGGGCGAAGGTGAAAGGCGCGGCCGGGTCTTCCGGTTCCACCGCCGTCAGCGGCCCGGCCTCATCGGCCCCCATGTAGGGTTTCGTCGCGTTCCGCGTGTCGCCGTCGATGTCCGTGGTGTAGCCCGCGATCGGCGTGCCGGCAAACACACTCGATGCCGCGGAGACCCAGTGCAGATTGGTGAGGCTCGTGAGCTGGCCGGCGCCTCCGAACGGATTGGCAGGATTGACGCTGACGCTGTGGGCATCCTGGCTCGAGGCGGTCTTCCAGTCTGCGAGTGTCTTGCACTTCGTGGCACCGTAGATCCCGGTGTTCGCTTTCGCGCCGGGGACGTAGAGATCATTGTAGTCGGAGACTATGGCGGCATTGGTCGCCATCGCACCGCGATAAATCCCATAGGAGGAGTCATGGTCCACGGTGTTCACAATGATGTTATTCTTCAGATTCGCAGTCTGGAGAGAATCATCATAGACACGAATGCCAGAGACCGGATTGGTCGTTATGTTCGCATTGTTGATGTAAATGGTATTGTAGTACGCGTTCGTTGTTTGTCCGTATGCGTCGATCGCTATCCCGTTGATTTCCGATGGATAGCTGGCAGCATCACCCGTGTATGCGAAATCGCTGATGAAATTGTTGTAGACATTTGCGGTCTGCCCCGCAGGTGCGTCGATGGACGTATTATAAAGAAGGATGCCATAGAGCGGTTTAAGGGTGGTTTGTGCTAACGCAGTGGCCTTCAAGGTGATCAGTTTGTTGTTGTATATGTTGCAGGTCCCTGTCCACGTTTGCATGTATATCGCATTAATACTGTTCTGAACGTAACTGCCAGCAAGAGCCCCGAGCATGGAGACGGTGTTATTGTTGATGGTCGTGATACCGGCCGGCCACCAGATACTCATCCCCTTGTGCTGGGCGAATATTGTATTGCCGGCAATTGTTAATCCTGTGCCGGCGGGAACAGTCCCCCCATCGGGTTTGTAAATCCCATAATAGAATGCCGAGGTGGTTGACCCCATGACGGAGCAATTGCTTATGGTCAAATTGTCTGCCGCGCCGGAAGCCAAAGCCAGACAATTAATTCCATATGTCCTGCTTCCCGAAGCCGAGGCTATTTTTATGGCTGTGGGAACGATCTTCAGGTTCTTTATGGTGACGTTGTCGCTGTTTCCCATCAGCTTGATGCAGAACCGGCCGTTCGTTGCATCGTTGAGGGCGAAAGTCATATCCTGCGTTGTGCCGTTCGCCGTATTGGACCCGTCAATCGTCGTATTGCCGACGCTTCCGAGACTGGCGGTATTGCCGGTAATCGTGAGACCCCCGTTCGCTTTGTTCCCTGCCGTGGCAACAGCCGTGAATGTCACGGTCGGGGTCTTCCCCGTGTTCGGTTTGATGATGAGTTTGTTCGCACCGGTGAGCGCGGTGTCGGTGATCTCCGGGGATCCCGGCTCCGTCAGATCCCCATCGATGAGAAACGTCACGGTGCCGGATGCGTGCTTCGTGTTCAAATCCGTGATCGCGGCTGTCAGTGTGGGATAGTCCGGTGTGCCGGTTCCGCCGATGATCTTGGTACCGGTCAGGTTTTGTGCAAGGACCACTGATGACACGAGAAGCAACAGAGAGCCGAGCACCGTGATACAGAGAAGTAAGCGAGATTTCATTGCACCCTCCACTATGGAAATGTATAGATGTGTGAGTTGGTGTTGCGGAAAATCCATGATCTCTTTCATCGTCAGTCCCCGCGATGTGTCTCAGAACCCCAGCCGGAGACTGAGCACGCCGACACTGCCCAGCTGGCCGAACGCCGCGTATGCGAAATCCACCCGGGTGGCGATCCCCGCCAGGGGCGCCTGCAGCCCGACACCGCCGCTGAAGTTCTGTTCGTCGAAGCCGGTCTTGTATCCGGCCCGGATGAACACCGTTTCGTTCCAGCAGTACTCCCCTCCGTACTCCATCTGGGTGACATTGTCATTCGGGATCGTTGACCGCCGCCGTCAGCGTGATCCGCTGTCCGTCCAGCTCGGACCGGTTCAAAGGAGATGCCGACGTTGAAGGCCTGCGGCAGCGGGGACTCCTCCGCAACCCGCTCAAGGCGCGGATCGTAAGGATAGGAGATCCCTGATTGCGCAACCTCCTGCGGTTTGTTGTCTATCGGGGCCCCGGTGAAGGTCATTTCCCTTCCGAAATTGGCGATGCGCATCCCGATCCGCAGATTGATGGAAATCGGTGGTGTAGACCGAGCCCAAGTCGAAGGCGTACGTGGACCCGCTGGTTTCCCAGATGTACTCGTGGATGTACTTCACCGTTCCGCCGAAACTGAACCGGTCGATGATCTTCAGCCCGAAGGAGAGACCGACGGCATAACTCCCCGAGCCGAACTGCTCGCCTGTGCCGTTCGGCTGCAGTTCCGTGGTGATCTCCATGTCGTCCATGGTCAGGGCCGTGACGCTGAGGCCGATGGCCCCGGGACCGATGTCCTGGGCGACGCCGACGAAGGAGAGATGCGTGTCGCCGATCCAGTTCATGCGGGAGAAGAGGACCTCCGTCCCTTCGGTGTAGGCCAGTGCGGCGGGGTTCCAGTAGAGCCCCAGCACACCCTTCGGCGGACGCGACGAGAGAATTCCCGAGAGAGGCCCCGACCGGTTCCACCGGGATCTTGAGGAAATTGGCGCTGGCATGCCCGACCGTTGCTGAACCCCTGGCCGGTGGCGAGGCCGGCACGACCGCGCAGAGCAGAAGCGCGATGCTGAAGGTGGCAAGTGTGGTTCTCATGTCAGGTTCCTTTCCTAGCGCACGACGGCGAATCTGCTCACCCGTTCGCCGGCGTCCGACTTGACGTGATAGAAATAGATGCCGGTCGCGATCTGCTGGTTGGAGAAGGAGCGCAGATCCCAGAACTCCGTCCCCGACCGTTCGTGTGTTCGATGGTCTTCACCAGGTTGCCGTCGAGCGTGTAGATGCTGATCGTGCACACGCCGGGAAGATTCGTGAACGCGATATCCCTGATCGGCTCGCCCAGCTTGGGATCCCCCAGCCGCTTTCGTTCCCACGCCGCGGAGATGATGTAGGGATTGGGAACGACCTTGATGTCATTCAGCGACGGTTGCGGTGAGTTCACCGGCCGGGCTTCGACAGTATTCTCGCTCACCGACTTGTCCGCCGGGAAGAAATGCCGGCTGCCGGATTCAAGACTGTCCACATCGAGCACGGTGACGGCATACGAATAGTAGAAGAAGTTGTTCGTGACCGCCGGGATCGTGCCATTGATAGCGTGTGATCCACGCTCGGTCTTCGTCGTATCCCGGGGAATAACCGCGACGGGAGGTCCCCATGTTGTCCGGCTCGGATCAGTGGTCTTGTAAACCCGATACTCTTTGACCCCTGATTTGCCTGTCAGCGGATCGAGGTAGGAGAACTCCATGTCGTTGCTCCAGCGTAGCGTCACCTTGTTGTCCAGGGCGGTGTACTGGACGGTCGGGCTTGGGCGGAGGAATGATCTTGAAAGCCATTGGTGTAGATGTCGTAGAGACGCTCGGCGTTCTGATAGAGTTGAGCCCTGTCCTTTCCTGCAACGAGCGCGAAGATGAACGTCATCTTTTCACCCGGCTCCATGTGATACGGACCGCTTGCCGCGATCCCATCCACGCCGTCTCCATCAGGCTGGCTTCCCGTCAGCGTATCCTGAAGCCGCCAGTCATCAATGCGACGGTTGGGCCCGTGGAACAGCGTCGGCCTGGACGGGTTCTGCCTGCAATGCCTCGCAACTGCTCATCCAGTTGTAGAAGATCGTGTCATCCGCGACGTTATCACCCCAGGCGGAGCTGTAGACGCCGCTGTAATGCCAGTCGGTGATCCCCCACCGCGTCCCGTTCGGGTCCGATCTGCCCGTTCGCATTGACCTTCGGCGTTTCCAGGAATCTGAGCCCCAGCAGAAAGGGCACGGATCCCGGTTCCCAGGATGTGGTCCCCTGCGGATCGACGACATAGGTCAATTGCTTGGTCGAATCCCAGACGTAGTAATCGTCATCGAATTCATTGGTGATCCCACCGCCGTCGAAATCATAGTACAGCCCGAAATAGAGGCTGTCCTTTGCGGCGGTCGTATCGTTGTGGATTTCCAGCTTGTAGATGATGTAGTCCTGGTCCTTGGATGTGCTCCAGGCGTAGCTCGTCTGGGTCACCTGAATGTTGAGCTTGATCGATCTGCGCATTGGTATTGTCGCGATACACTGCAGTAGGAATCCTGCTGCGAGACGATGCTGTCCCGTCCGTCTGCCGTGCGGACAGGCCAGTAGGGCTGGCCGGCATTGTCGATCGGCCAGGTGGTCTTGTCGGTGCTCAACGCAATCTTCCCGACGTTCTTGTTGTTGAATCCGGGAATCGGGTCCCATTCCTTCGTCCCATTCCCGCGGGCATTCGCCACATTGGCGCCATAAATCCCGCTGTAGGGAATGCCGACGGCAAAGGTCATCTTGTAAAGTTGATCGTGGTTCGTGTTGATGGTCCAGCGGCCCCGCGGAAATGTGCCGGTGTAGGGATGCAACTGCCCCATATTGGTCACCACTTCCCCCAGCTGATTGATGTTGATGACGTTCTGCGCCCGGTCAATCGGTGCGGCAGGTTTTCGAGACGGGGGACGATCCACCGTTTCTTCCCGCGCATCGGGACGCAGCTGTGCGGCGAGTGGCGTCGCCGCACCGGCGATCAGGATCAAAGAGACAGAGTGCCCTGTGTTTCATAGTGTTCGTTCTCCTTTGAGAGAAGGCTCGTGCTCCCGGTCTAGAGTCCGATATCAACGCCGATATAGATTGTTCGCGGAGATGCAGTAGTTCGTCGGGTCCTGCTGCCAGTCCGGCGTGGCCTTGACCGATTCTTCGCCGGAATAGTCAGGCGAACCCGTCGCGGAGTAGACGGACACCACATTCCTCCGGTTCAGCAGATTCCGCACATCGACGAAGACACCCAGTTCCAACGGTCCGAGCATGAATGCCTTGCGTGCGAACAGGTCAACGTTGAACGTCGCCGGCAGGAGCGCGTTGTTGGGCTCTGCCACGTAGATGGAGCGTGCCGGATTGAACGTGTACGGCAGACCGCTTCCGTACCGCATGATGAAGTTGAAGGTGGTGTTCTGAAAGACGGGAGGCAGGAACCCGAACGGCCCTTCGTCTTTGCCGAAATCGATGCCGATCTGCGCATTCCCGGTATGCCGCTGGTCAAAGTCCAGGGGAAGGAACCGGAGCGACTGGACACCGACGATATTATAGACGCTGGTGTACCGTTCCTGCTGGGTCGACGAGCTTCCCTTGGCCACGGAGTATGTGTAGTTCACGGCGAACGAGACATTCTGCAGTCTCACCTTTGTCGATACCTCGAATCCGTTCACCGTCGCGAAATCCTCGTTCACATAGTAGGCATAGGCATGGGGCTGATAGACCCATGCCACCCCGATCAGGTTCTCGATCTTCTTGCTGAAGAACGTGACCTGCGCGGAGGTGCTGGCGCCGAGTGTCGCCATGATGCCCAGCTCATAGCTGGATGTCTTCTCGGGCTTGAGCGTCGGGAGAACCGAACAGCGTGGTGCCCCGGTTGGCAAACTCCCGCTCCAGGTTGTTGTACAGCGTCTGATATTCCGGTCTCTGGAAGAACTGGCCGTAGGTAAAATGAAACACCATGTTGTCCGTTACGGGATAGGCAATCCCGACGCGGGGGCTGAACATCGATTGGATCTCTGTTTCCAGAGGCGGCTGAAGCGGGTCGTCCGGATTGAACGGATCGCTGGGGTACGATGTTGCCGCATCGAAGAAATCATATCGCAATCCGAGATTCAGGATGATGGTCTCGAACTCAATCTTGTCCTGAATGTATGCCGCACCTTCGAGCGGCTTTTTCCGGTAGTTGATTCACGATCTGATCGGTGGGATTCACGGGGTTGCTGTTGTAGTAGTAGTCCAGATCGTTCGCCTTCAGCTCAACTCCCGTTTTCACAAGATTGAGCCTGTCAATCTGCCACGTCATGTCTCCCTTCAGGGTATAGACTCTGGTCGTCTGCTCTTCGTAGACCGAGGAGGACATGTTCTGGTAGAACAGGGAGTTCGAGAAGGTGGTGAACAGCGCACGGGTATATTGCGCAGGAGACCAGCCATTGACCGAGCGAAGATAGTCGTAGTGATAGTACGAGAGGCGAATGTCGTAGAACAAATTCCGTCGACGCGGTCTGGCGGAATGTCAGTCCCAGAAGATTGCTTTCCGTGGTGTTGATGTAGGTGCTGTCGGGAATGAAGCGCTTGGAATGGCTGTACGATTTCCATTTGCGATTCGAGTAGTTGTCGAGGAGAGTGATCTTCGATCGCGCTCGAAGGTGACCACGAGAGTTTGCCGACCGCCGGTGAGGAGGTCGTTGTATCCAAACGGCTTGTCTTTCGAGAACTCGATCGACTTCTTGCCCGTGGAATCCCTGGTCGTGAGACCCGGAATAGTAGTAGTTGTCAGCATCCACTTTCTTCCCGGAGACGAGGAACCCGAACGGACCCTCGCTCCACAAGGGTCCGCTGACGGTCCCTTCGAGATACCGTTCGTTCAGGTCGTTGCTCGGTCCCGTCGATCCCGAGCTTTGTCCGCTTGTACGAGAGATTCGCCCGGAACCGGTCCTGCGGTCTCCTTCGTGACGACATTCACCACGCCGGAGAGGGCATTGCCGTATTCCGCATTGAATGTGCCGGAGAGCAGTTCCATCTCCTGGATCGCCTGGTTGTTCACTTCGAGCACGGCACCATTGAACAGCGGGATCCTCCACCCGGTATCCGTCGAGGTAGTACCCCACTTCGCCCGAGCGCCCGCCGCGGATGTGAAGCGCGCCGGTGTTGACCACGCCGGTCTGGAGCTGGAGCACGGCGGTGATGGAGTTGACCGGCAGTGTGGCGAGTTCTTCGGCGTTCGTGCGCTGCATCGTGGAACTCTGATCGCGCTGGATCTCGACACGTTCGCGCCTCCACCACGACTTCGTCCAGGTCGACCGATCCGGCGTTCATCGGCACATCGAGCGTTGTCGTCTGGTCGACCTGAATGGCACTGCGGTAGGTCATGCGCGTGTACCCGACGCAACTGACAGCGACGTCGTAGTTCCCCGGCGGGACATTGATGATGAAGTAGTATCCGTCGATATCGGTGCTGGCACCCAGAGCTGGTCCCTTTGACGACCACGTTGGCGCCGACGATGGCTTCACCTGATTGCCGGTCTGTCACACGACCTGCCAGTTTGCCTGTCGTTCCGCCGAGTGCCACGGAACGCACCAGGAGCAGCGCCAGGCACATGTGCAGCATGGCGTGTGTTCATACGGACGCTCTCCTTACGATAGATCATCGTGTGTATTGGTCCGGTCTCGTGCATCGCCTTGGACACGGCTCCCATGATCGGGGGTGATGGCCTTTTTGTTCTTCAGGGCGAGTTCGGTGACGATGGCGTTCATCATGATCGAGACGGCTGAGATCGAATTGGTGTACAGCATGTTCTTCGTTCGGACGACGATCACCTGCTCCGCGTGGAAGGTGATGGGTGAGGTCACGGGTGTCCGTGAACGCGATGACACGGCGCCCCCTGCTTCTGCGCAAATGCCGCCGCGTCGATGGTCTCGCGGGAATAGGGGGGGAAGGAGAACCCGACGACGACATCCCCTTTCGCTGGCAAGCGCGAGCGATTTCCACGAAGCGCATCGGGCCGGCGGCGATGGAACTGCGCGTGGATCGCCACCTGGCCCAGTTCGTAGGCCAGGATCTGGGAGAGGAGGGCGGAGATGCCGAGTCCCCATGGTGAAGACCTGTCTCCGCCCGGAGCAGCATCGCCACAACATCGTTGAAGACCGCACGGTCGAAATGCGCCAGCGTGTCGTTGATGTTCTGGAGCTCCGCTCTCCACGACGCGTCGCGAGCGCCTCGTTCTGCGTCTGTTTCTTCAGGTCCCCCAGGAACCTCGGGACGTTGGAGAGGTCGGAATGCAGGGCACCGATGCATTCCTGCTGGAGGTCGGTGAATCCCTTGTAGCCGAGGCTCCGGGCGAAGCGGACGATCGTCGGCTTGCTGATCTTGAGTCTCCGCGCGAGCGTATCGCTGGTCACGAACGCGAGTTCGTTCGGCTGCTGCAGGATGTAGTTGGCGACCTTCTGCTGATTCTCCGGCAGGCGCTGAAAGACCGCAAGGATCTTCTTGTTCAGCGCCTTCTGCACCGTCAGGTGGTTGGAAGTGCCGCGCGAGGCTGTCATGGGCGTCGGTGGTTTCTCCGGGGCGGCTTATTGGTAGTTGATGAAGTACGCCGATGGCCAGCAGGACCAGCGCCACGAAAAAGAAGTAGATCTGCAGCGGCAGCATCCAGCGGAACCATTTCTCCCAGGGAATCTGCGCCATCCCGAGCACCCCCATGGTGACCCCGGAGGTCGGCAGGATCGGATTGATCCACCCTTCGCCGAACTGGAAGGCCAGGACCGCTGTCTGCCGGGTGATTCCCACCGCGTCGGCAAGCGGTGCCATGATGGGCATGGTCAGGGCCGCCTGGCCGGAACCGGAATGGACGAAGAAGTTGATGACGCACTGCGTGACGAACATCGCCTGGGCGGCGAGACACCGGATGGACGCTGGGTGATGAGGCCGGAGAGACCGTGCAGCATCGCGTCCAGCACTTTGCCGTCGTTGGCCACCACCAGGATCGCCCGCGCGCATGCCGATGATGAGCGCCACGCCGATCATGCCCCGTGCGCCCTTGCGGAAGCTGTCCGTCATTTCCTGCAGCGTCAACCGTCCCGCCACCCCGCAGACAATACCCACGGCCAGGAACAGCGCCGCAATCTCGGTGATGAACCATCCGAAGCGCAGGACGCCGACAACAAGGAACACCATCGCCAGGCGCGAAAATCACCAGCACCAGCGATGTGGCGGCGGGGCGAAGTCGCGCCCGCGCCTCGGCATCGATGTGCAGCGCCGCGCGCCGGCTCCTGATCCAGTTCGATACACCGGACTGGATCGCGGATCTCTCTTCACGCGGGCGGCGTGCATGCATCACAAAGGCAATCATGGAGACCGTGCTGATCACCCAGATGACGATCCGGAATTCGATTCCGGAGTACAGCGGAAGTTCGGAGATTCCCTGGGCCATCGCCGACGGTGAACGGATTCAGCACCGCCCCTGCAAATCCCGCCGCCGCACCCAGAAACGGGATGGACAGTGCCGACGATCGAATCGTACCCCAGCGACAGGGCCAGGGGGATGAAGATGAGAACGAACGGCATCGCCGATTCCGCCATGCCGAACACCGCCCCGCCGATCGAGAACAGCGTCATGGTGACCGGGATGAAGAACTTCTGCAGGTGGGGTTTCCGGGAGAACGTGTGTGCAAGGTGCTGCACGGAAACCGCCGACCGCACCCGTCTCCTGTATCATCATAAACGCCCCGCCGATCACGAAGAGGAAAGCGATGATCTGCGCGGCCTGAATGAACCCCTTCACCGGCGCCATGAAGAGCGCCCCGATCCCCTGCGGCGCCGACGGAACAGCGGCATACGACCCCGGCACCACAACCGTCCGGCCATCCCGTTTTTCGCGCGCATACTCCCCCCCGCCGAACACCCAGGTCGCCACAGCCACCACGGCAACCACCCCGAAGATCATCGCCAGCGTGTTGAACGAGTACCGGGAGCCCATGTGCGTCAGTCCCTTTCTCCCACCAGAGCCATGGCGAGTTCATAGGTTTTGGCGAGATCTTCGATAAGCACGAACTCTTCGTGCGAATGCGGCTTCTGCGCGCCGATCCCGAGATTCACCGCCGGAAATCCCTTGGCGTTGTATTTGTTGGCGTCGCTCCCGCCGGTGTACCGGATCGGATGCGGCGTGAGACCGGCGATACGCATCGCATCCTCGAGGTTCAGGACCAGCGGCGAATCCGCCCGGAGCGTGTACGGCCGGAAGTCTTCCTTCGAGCTGAATTCCATTCCGCCTGTCGTTCCCACCGAAGAGCGCAGGGTCTGCTCGATCGTCCTGAGCTCCTCCTCGATACGATCCGCCGAAAACGACCGGACTTCCCCTTCGATGGTCGCATGCGCGGGAATCGCATTCAGTGCTTCCCCACCCCGGATCCGGCCGACATTCGCCGTGGTGTCAGGATCGATCCGCCCCAGACGGAGTTGTGTCACCGCAGCGCAGGCCATCCGGATCGCACTCACACCCTCCTCCGGAGCAACGCCCGCATGTGCGGTTTTCCCGACAAACCGGGCGGAAAAGGTGTGCAGGCCCACCGCCTCGAGGATGTACACCCCCGGGCGCTTTGAACAGTCAAAGACATACGCTCCCGACGTGGTAGCCTGAGGCACCTGTACCGTCCCGGCGCCGAACAGCCCCGTCTCTTCCCCCACGGTGAACACGACGAAGAAATTCCGGTGGGGCAGCTGCCCGCGGACAGTGTTCACCAGTACATGCACGAGCACCGCGAGGCCCAGCCGGTTGTCGCCGCCGAGAATCGTGGTGCCGTCCGATCGAATGCTCGTCGCGTCGACGACGGGCCGCAGCCCGGCGGTGGACTCCACGGTATCCAGATGCGCGGTGAGCATGACCGCTGCACTTTCGGGCCGGAACCCCGGCGGATAACACAGAAGGTTGCCCGCGGTACCCCCGAGAAGGGCCGAGGCGTTGTCCTCCACCACGCGCACTCCCGCCCCGGTGAGCAAAGCAATCACTTCGTCGGCCACCGAACGTTCGGACAATGACACACCCTCGATGCGCGCCAGATGAAGAAACAGGTCCACAAGTTCCCGGATGTTGTCCATATGGGCCGCGATGAAATGACTGTTACATGAATGCGAAGAGAGGAAACAGTTGGTACAGTAATTTACACTTTTTTTTGACTCTGTCAAGTCCTTTCTCAGACCCGGCAAACCCCCGCCCGTCACCCGCGGCCGTGTGCAGAATGCCGGCCCCGCCCGAGCGCCCGGCTCCCGCGGACGAATCATGGACTCTTCACACTCCTGTAGC
>CAVPCZ010000013.1:0-285646 GCA_963702445.1 Ignavibacteriota bacterium | reverse complement strand
TCAACAAGAAAGGCCATCCCCCACGCGGCGACGCACCCAAGGATCCGGAATCCACAGAACCTTGACCCGAAAGCTGCATCGCGATCCGTTTTATATATTGTTGTCGGATCGAGGCCGAAAAACCAAATCACGCACCGGCACAACAACGGCGGGCAGGTCACCCGGTGTGGTTCCATCAAATCACGTTTAACGGCACTTCTTTTGCAGAATCTGGCAGTGGATGTCTCACGCACTCTGCCAACTTACCGTAACCAAAACCTAGCAATGCAGACAATATCAAAGTCATTACACCGATTGGCAACAATGAAATTGGATCATTCCAGCCGATGATAAATACGCTTGGCAGCAGACAAAGAAATGCAATCACTATCCCTTTCAATATCGGCTGTAGTTTCAAGTTAGATGTTGCCAACATGAACCCTGAAACTATCCATAGAGCAAATGCGGACAAAGGAATAAGTATGATTGAGCTCTGTGCCACCCATCGGCTCGCGGCTAACCTGCGCCGACGGGGAACAATAGACGTACCCGATTGCGCCGGTCGGGTCGCACCACCCTAAGGCTTCTGCTTTTCGCACCGCAGCGTAAGGATCCCGAAAGCCGGAAGACTCAGGGTCTCGCCCGCCTCGGCGTCCCTCGTTTCGAAGACCGAGCTGCGGTACACCTTTGCAGGTTTCATCTCCTTCCAGGTGATCCGGAATTCCTCCGGTTTCCCGCTGATATTGAACAGCCGGATGATCACGGCCTTCCCATCGATGCTGGGTTTTGCCGAGGTCACCATCACACCGGGAACGGAGAGGTTGAAGAGCGTCGAAGGCACGGGAGTGGAAGCGGATGTGCGGCGTGCGATGAGCGGTTGGCTCTGCTCGATGCCCCGCCGGAAGGCGTCGGTTGCAACGAACATGCCGTGCGGGTAGAGCGCATAGCTGACCGATGCAACGCCGGGCTGGGAGGCGGCGTAGTTCGTATGCCAGTAGTTGTTCATGGCATAGGAATAGAACGTGGAACCCGGGATGATTTCCTTCCGCCACTGGCGAAGGCCGTGGTCGTCCGGTGACTCATCGACCATGGCACCGAGCTGAACGAGAGGCGTTTCCACCGTTGTCCATGTCAGGCCGTGCTCCTGGTTGGCAATATCCATCCAGCGTCCGGTCGAGAGGTACTCCACGCACGAGCCGGGGAGCTGATCTGCCGTCGGCCGGACGATGCCCCATCCGCCATCAAGCCGGAAGGTGCCGTCCTTTGGATTCACCGGGAACGCGAAGTGAACGGCCTCCTTCTCGCGGACATTCTCCCTGTCCATGATATTGACGATGTCGACCCGTTCCATTCCGTCGATCACGCGGTATTCCTGGATCAGCGAACGGCATCCGGGAGCTGACGATGTGACGCGAATGATGCCTACCAGCGGACCACGTTCAACCACCTCGAATGTTGTGACGGTCGCGGACTTCGCCTTCGCCGGATCTTTGCCGGGCACATAGAGATACTGGTTGAGTCCCTTGCCTTCACCGGCTTTGACAAACTCGGTCCCGCGACGGTCCTTCAAGCTGCTGATCGTCCCGGCAGAACGGTCGATCGCCACAGTGATCTGACCGTTGCTGAGGGTATTCTCCTTAACGTTCACGGTGCCTGTCGCAGACGCCTTCCCGGCCTTGAGCGTGTACCGGCGGGCGCCGAGCGCGGGAATCCCGCGGGCGATGAATGCGAGTCCGCCGCCGGCAAGACGCTGCGAGGGGACGATGCGTCCGTCCGGCCCGACGATGATGTCTCCCGCCGCACTCTGCTCATGCGTCAGAACGACAAGGTCCGTCCGGTCCCATGATGCCGTGTTGATGACGTCGATCGCATCGCCGCTGCCGTCCGGTCCGAGGACGGCCGTCAGGAGCGCGCGTGATTTCTCATCCGTATCGGTCATAAACTTCCGTTTCACGCGCCACTGATCGACCGCGAACGGATTGTCCGGATCGCTGACGCTGTTGTGCGCCCCCCAGGTGTGTTCATCGGCAAGGTGCATGGCGCGCCATGCATCGTCCCATCGAGCCTGCGAAACTGCCGTCCCGGAGATCATACAGGAGATGGCTTCCGCCTGGACGAGGCGTTCCGAGCTGCGGCGGACCAGCGACAGCTCGCGCAGTGAAGAGAGCGCTCCATCTTCCCAGTACGGAGTGATATCGCCCGCGAACGAGGGGAGCATCGATCCCCAGCGCCGTTCGAATTCCTCGAACATGGCAGAGGTCGTGGAGATCACGAACTTCGGGGATGCATACTTCTCGTTCCAGTTCTTTACGAAATCCGAAAGCTCCGGATCGGTCGGGCCGTTGTCGGCCACGATGGTGTAGCGCAGCTGGACCATGTCATACGGGTAGTGTTGGGCCTCAAGCTCCCGCATGTAGTCGAAGATCTTCGTTGCAGGTTCGGAGCCCGATGTGCTGAGGGTGCTCCCATGGAATGCGGAATAGCCGTGTCCTGCGACCCAGAGGAGGACCCGTTCCGCGCCGGACGCGGAGACCCAGTAGAACGGCCGATCGCCCCACGTCTTGTTGAAATGTCCCACGCGGTCCCCTCCACCCACGAGGCCGGGTATGAAGTTCGGGCCGCTGGAGTAGTATCTGATCCCCCCCTGGGCGAGCGCCGTGACGGTAGCCCACGTGGAGCCGGGGATGTCATTGATCATCGCATCCTTGACGGTCACGCCGCACTCCAGGGCGATCCTGCGTGCAGCATCGGTCAGGCGAATGAGCTCTTCCGGCCGGCAGATGCCGGTGAGCTGGTTTGTGTAGAACCCGTTCAACCCGATCCCTCCGCCCTGGACCGCCTCGATGAATTCCTTCTTCTCCTCGGCTGAGGCGGTGGAGAGGTAGCTGTCCACCGCCCACATGATCTCGGTGTTCCACTTGAAGCGCGCTTCTGCCGGGTACTGCGCCGTGCGTTTGTAGAGCGCGACCGCATCGCGGAGGTTCTTCAACTGCTTTTTCTCCACGTCCGCCTGCAGATCGGAGTAGCCGATGTCGTTGTGCGAGTGGTGGATGACCCAGAGTTCCCGGTGGGGCACCGGCTGGAGCGTGATCTCCTTTGCGAAGGTCGCGTGGCCGGGGCGGGCGATCGTGATGCGCATGGGTGTTGGGACTGTCACCGCATCGACGGTGAACTGGACACGGTTGAATCCGAGCTTCAGCTTCACGTTCAGCGGTCGCTGTCCGGGCACGGAGATCGTTGCCGTCCCTTCGGGCTCGAGGATGTCGAACAGGACATCGATCAGCTGCTTGTTGCCCGACTTCGAGGCCAGCAGGGCGGGTTGTGGCTGGATCTCCAGGGAATCCTTGATCGCGTACTTGAAGGTCATGTACCAGTCACGCCTGCCGGCATTCTCGCCGGTGATGCTGAGTGTGACCGGCTGGCCTTTCGTGACAAGCCGTATCGGGACGCTCAGGCGCATGTAGCCGTAGAGGTCCTGTACGGAGTCCTCCCATTTCGCGTCGAAGGAGAGGGTGATCCCGTCGTTCCCTTTCACCGTCCATTGTCGGACCCGGCGTTCCTTGACCGTCGTGAAGCTCAGGGCCTGCTTGCCGTTGACTGTGAGGTGGAACGTCGCATCGGCAGCGCTGGTGCCGGAGGAGTGCGCGGCGACCCAGACAAATGACACGGTTTCGCCGCGTCACGTTTTGCGGGATCGGGTCGGTCTCCCAGGCGATCGTGCTCTTGCCATCCAGGCAACGGGTCAGAAGTGATGATGTGGCATACGGATGAAATGAGCGGTAGCCGAGATGCTCGCCGCTGATGTATCTGGCGTAACCGTTGAGGGCGTCTTCTGTTTGCGACATGGCCGGTTGGATGATCATGGTAGTGAAGAGAATAAGGGCATGTAGGCGGACTGCGTTCATGGGTTCTCCGGAGCAGAATAGGGGTATTTATAGAATGAAACAAGATTTCGATTCCGGAGCAAGTGACAAACGGGCTGCCTGTTTCTGCTGTGTGGCAGTAACAGCACTGTGACCCAGGGGCTTTGAGGCACAGTATAAGGACACCTGCACCTCTTCAATATCCCATCCGGGTGAATAATGGCGAATCCAGATGACAGTCGCTACTATGTTCTGTGCCCTTAACAGGATGAACTCCGAGATGCTCGGTTCCTTTCTAGTGTCTCGTGTCAGAGATACCTTTACAAAGGCGTTCGAGTTTGGCAAAGATTGAGTCAGCAGTTGCTGTCCACATGAAAGGATGCGGGTGTTTGTTGTACGTCTCGACGAAGCGTGTGATTTTGTCGATCAGTTCTTTCACACTGCTGAAGGTTCCCCGTCGAATAGCTCGCTGGGTAATGATGTTGAACCAGATCTCCACTTGGTTGAGCCAAGAGGCAGAGGTTGGTGTGTAGTGCACAGTATAGCGTGGATGTGCTGCTAACCACCGCTTGACTTTCGGATGCTTGTGGGTGGCATAGTTGTCCACGACCAGATGGATATCCAGAGATCCAGGGACACTGGCATCGATCGTTTTGAGAAAACCGAGATACTCCTGATGACGGTGCCGTGGCTTGCATGAGGTCAGGACTTCGCCGGAGACAATGTCGAGTGCTGCGAAGAGTGTTGTCGTTCCGTGTCGTTCATAATCGTGCGTTACGCCTTCGACATATCCCAAGCCGATAGGCAACATGGGTTGGGTGCGGTTGAGTGCCTGAATCTGGCTCTTTTCATCAACACAGAGCACCATAGTCTTCTCGGGTGGATTCAAATAGAGGCCGACAATATCTCGAACCTTTTCTACAAAGAACGGATCAGTTGATAATTTGAAATGGCGTTGTCGATGAGGTTGCAGCCCAAACGCTCTCCAGATACGACCGACCGTCGAGAAGGAAATGTTGGTCGCCTCTGCCATGGTGCGGACAGACCAATGTGTTCCATCTTTGGGTTTGGTGTTGAGTGTCTTGCGAACAAGTGCTGCAACGTTTTCATCTGAGATCGTCCTGGGGCGACCGGGCCGAAGTTCTTCGTGCAAACCTTGGATGCCCATTGTGAGGAATCGTTGTCGCCATTTCCCCACAGAGGGTCTGGTCAAATGCACCCGATGAGCGATCTCTGTGTTCGTCAATCCTTCGCCCGCCAACAGGACGAGTCGTACTCGTTGTACAAGTCCAGCGGGCATACTTCGGGAGTTGGCAATAGACTCCAGTTGCGAACGCTGCTCTGGATCAAGAATTAAGGGTTTTCTGGGACGTCCGGTTTTCATGGGTTTTCTCCATAATACGTGATGCACCCATGATACGAAAGTCCTAAGACATAGTACAGCTATTTATGACACAATATACTAGTGTATTGTCCTCTATTCTTCAGATTCAGAAACCAACTCCACTTGGAGTTCTCTGTCTACGCAAGCAGTTGGAAATCGTGAATCGCACATCATTAAGATCTCGCTTCAGACATTCCGGTCGACCATTTTCCAGAATTCTGATCGGTATCTTCGGCTCCTGGAAGGGCACCCTGCTGATCATCAAGCCAGACACCGTTATCCGGCGGCAAAAACAAGTGTTCAAATTGTATTGGACATGGAAAAGCCGATCAGATGCCGGCAGACCAGAGTTTCCTCGGGCCAGATCAACCTGATCAAGCAGATAGCAAGACTCAGAAAATGCCTCGCTCTGCCCCAGAACGTCCTGGCGTTTTCTTCCCGTGGCCAATTGACTTTCACCATGTGAAGTATATATTAGGAATATACATCTCAGGAGCACTGCGATCGTGCAAGTCATGCCTGACTTCGAGGGGTTTGATTGGGACGCAGGCAATCGCGAAAAGAACTGGCGTAGGCATAACGTGGCCTGGTGGGAATGCGAGGAGCTGTTCTTCAGCCAGCCGCTATTCTTCCTTCCCGACCCCAAACACTCAGGCGCGGAGCCTCGTTTCTACGCACTGGGAATTACGAGCCTGGGGCGCCCGCTCTTCGTCGTCTTCACGCGACGCAAGAAGAGGATTCGCGTGTTTTCCGCTCGTGAGATGAGCAAGAAGGAAAGGAGATTCTTCCGTGAAGAAGCTGAGAAAAATGCCAAAGCTTGAGGGCGAGGATGCTGTGCGGGAGTTCTGGGCGAGCGCGGATTCGACCGAGTATCTGGACTGGTCGAAAGCAAAGCCTGCGTTCTTTCCCAACCTCAAGCCCTCCTCCCGAATGATCTCCATTCGACTGCCCGAATCTTTGCTGGAGAGCATCAAGGTATTGGCCAACCGTCGGGATGTTCCCTATCAGTCGATGTTGAAAATCCTCTTGGCAGAAAAGGTCCAGGAATCGTTCGGCGCAAGGAAGCGAAAAGGCAAGGCCGCCTGACATCGCGGTAAAGCCGATCCGCCTGCGGGAAGAAGGATCGGCCGGGCCGAACTGAGAAAAGCCAAGAAGAATGCAAATGGGGAGTCGGATTACCCACCTTTCGGTAGTTCGACTCCCCATGTCGCTTGGCTCCGCGAGCACTTCCCAATGTGCGAACTCCGTATCTGCGTCTCCGGCTGCCCATTATCATCCGCCGGGTACAACGGGGAGAGGCGAAACTGGTCGTAGACGTCACAAAACTCGGAGAATTCCTCGCTTTGTCTCCGGAAAATATCGACCACTTGGCTCCCCTCTTTTCAGGGCCGCTGCCTGAAAGGGCGAGACCAATGAGGAGGAGGATCGACTATGTCGTGCTCAGGGCTCAGTATGAACAGCTCCTGCTTGATGGCACATGCGCCACTAAGGCCGAACTCACCCGTCACCTGGGAGTCAGCAGAGTCTGGGTGAGTAGGGTGTTGAAGGGAATTAGGAGAAAGGCCGACTGAATCCGACTGTTCAGCGCGGGCTGGATGGGGGTCCCACAGAACCCTGATGGTTGTCATGTTGTCCCTACCGGCAATCCCATCCGACACAGCAATTCCTGGTAGCGGGAGCCGTCGCGCGACAGATCGGCACATGATGGCCAATATTCCTGATCCTGAGAACATGTCTCATCAGGATTTTGGAAGTGGAAGGTTCATCTTCTCACAAATGGCAATGAACCTGGGATTTCCGAACAGTCGATCGAAATATTGCGCCGGTGTGGTGATGTAGGTCATGAGCGGGTCGTGCATCTCGAATCCCCTCTCGACCCAATCCATGGATTTATCGGGTTGATCCGCCACAAGATACCTGAAGGCCATATCCCAAAAGCCGACGGGCTGGCTTTCGGCGTATTTCTCCAGACGCTCCACGATCTTTTCATACGCCGTGACGATCCCCGATTCGCTGTAGATCCTCTCGATGTCCTTATAAGCATCTTCCTCGAGGGGAAAAGGAAGAACATGTCGGACCGCTCGGAGGACTTTGTCGTACTGCTTCAACCTGTAAGCGGCGATCTCGATCATCTGATTGAGGTTGGGATTGTCCGGATCGGCGGCCACGGCTTCTTCCGCGAGAGACAAGCTGGTCTGATATTCACCGGCCTGCAACTGCGTTCCGATATTGGCGATCTTCACCATGGGATTCAGCGGGTCAAGGCTCAGCGCCAGCTCATTCTGGGCCAAAGCCTCATCTTTCCTGTGCAGAATCAACAAGAGTTGCGCATAGAGTCCCCTGGAAAGGGCGTCGTTGGGGTTGATGGCCAGCGCCTTCAAGAACTCCTTTTCGCTCTTCTCCCAGTTCCAATCCATGAGATGTGCGATCAGGGCGCTGAGATAATGAGCTTCAGCAAGATCCGGGTCCAGGGCCAGCGCCTTGTTCAGGTTCTCGATGATGTGGGGAGCGGTGACGGACGGCTGTTCGTACGCGCTCTGTTGTATCCACAGCCAGGCTTCCGCCAGTCCCGCGTAGAGAGGCGCCCAACCAGGGTTCTTCGCAACGCCGCTGTTCAGAAATTCCAGGGCTTTATACAACGCCTCCCTTCTGCCATCATAGATGTGAGAGCGGGCCTTCAGATATTCATCATATACTTCAAGATCTGCAGCCGGTATTTTTTCAATGAGCCTTTTCTCTTCAGGGGATATGACCGCTTTGAGCTCTTCAGCGATGGATTTGGCAATCTTTATCTGGATGTCGAAAATATCCTCCACATCGGTGATCTTTTGCTGGAACGATTCCCCCCAGAGATGTGACTCATGCTCCGCCATGATCAGCTGTGCCCTCAGGCGGAAGACGCTGCCGTATTTCTGACCGCTGCCCTCCACGATGTAGTTCACGCCCAGCTCCTCGGCGATCTCACGGATGGGTTTTTTTCCTTTCCCGGTATTGTTCGACCGACGTGCGGGAGATGACCCTGAGCGTCTTGATCTTCTGGAGGTTGTTCAGAATCTCCTCCATCACCCCGTTGATGAAATAGGTATTCTCCTGGTCGGGGCTGTCGTTGATGAAGGGGAGCACGGCGATGGACTTCTCAGGATGGTCGACCAGAGGCTTGGCTTTGAGGGGTTTGAGGCCCTCGGCGACGGCCGCGAGATCGTCCCGGAACTCCTCCATGGTCTGATAACGCTCTGCCGGCTGCTTTGCCAGGGCATGTCCGACGATCTGTGCGAGGCCGGGGAGCGTTTCGGGACGGACCTTCGTCAGACGGCTCCGGCTCTGTGTTGAGAATCTGATAGACCAGCGCCTGCTCGTATTCGCTGGCGAACGGCCGATGGCCCGCGATCATCTCATACAGTACCACGCCGAGTGACCAAATATCCGTGCGGTGATCAACCACTCCTCCGCTCGCCTGTTCTGGCGACATGTAGGGTGCCGTGCCCAGCGTGGAGCCCGTCTTCGTGAGCATAGTGCGGCCGGAGAGTTTTGCCAGTCCGAAGTCGACGATTTTCGCGACACCGTCCGACGTGATCAGAATATTGGCCGGCTTGATATCGCGATGCACAATGCCATGTTCATGGGCTTTCGTGAGACCCCGGGCAACCTGGAGAGCGATTTCGATGGCCTCATCGACCTTCAGCGGACCCGCGCTCGATCTTCTTCTTGAGCGTCTCGCCCTTGAGGCACTCCATGCTGATGAACATTTGCCCGTCATCAGTCTCGTCGATATCGTGAACGACACAGATGTTGTTGTGCTGGAGGGAGGAGGCGGCTTGCGCTTCGTGGATAAAGCGTTCTTTGGCGTCAGGATCTCGTGTGAGGTCAGGCGGCAGGAATTTGAGCGCCACGGTTCGCTTGAGGCGGGTGTCTTCGGCCTTGTAGACGACACCCATCCCGCCTTCGCCGAGTTTCTCGAGGATCTTGTAGTGGGAAATGACTTTGCCGATCATGGAAGCCTATACAGGCGTGTGTGGTTCTTCCGGCACGATAGACCAACGGTACGGTGGCAATATACGGTAGCGTGGGATGGGAGTCAAAGGGGTGTCGAACAGGCAGTGATATCAAGCTACCGTAAGAGGCCCGCACCAAAAGAAAACCCCGAAGCACGGGAGTTTGCACTTCGGGGTTTTTTGCTCCGCGAGAGACACCATAACTCAAACTTTCTCTGGGTCCGAATTCCTATCGAAATCAGCAATTCTGCCCGCGGCGAGAAGGCGATTGCAGTCGCAGAAGGCCCACTCCACTGTTCCCTCCCACTCTCTCCGGCTGCCATCACCCGGCTACAGGATGCTCGCCTGATCCGATTACCGCGACCCGTAAAGACGAAGAGGCTGCCAATTGATTACGCAGTACTCCAGCAGACATACCGCCGAATGCTCGCTGAAGGCGGCTTCTCAGCCAGGCTGATCTTGCCCGCCACCTGGGAGTCAGCAGGGTCTGGGTGAGCATCGTGTTGAAAGGCATCAAGTGAAAGGCCGGCTGATATTGGCCATTCGGTGATGGGATCCCGCGTGAGGTTGGTAGGAACTTCAGGGCAACTGTGCGCGTGAGCTTCCCGTCCTCGGCCTTGTAGATGACACCCATCCCTCCGCGACCGAGCTTGGAGAGGATCTGATAGTGTGAGATGATCTTCCCAATCATTCCTCTCTTCCGAGCTTCTTCAACAGAGCGGAGAACCGGGGATCTGATCGGAGAGGATCATATTCCGGGAGCCACCGAAGGCCCCAGACGCCGGACGAATGTACTTCGAACGCCTTGTCCAGCCAATGGAACGCCTTCTCCTTTTCGTTCAGGTTTGCATAGATCACGGCAAGCACACCAGGGTCGACGTATCTGTTCTTGGAAAACTTTTCCCAGGCCAGGGCGATTTTTCGTGCATCGTCCATCCTGCCCATACGAGCGTACGTGACAGCCAGACCGGGGAATGGGGGGAATGGGGGCGGAACGGGAATGCGTTCGTATTCCGCTACGGCCTCGCGCAGCATCCCCTTCTCTCGATATGCGGCACCGGGGAAATAGTCCCCGTACAGAAAGTTCGGATCCAGCTGAGCAGTCCGCTGATGCTGCTTGATGACTTCGTCGTAGCGACGCGAGAAAAACAGGAGAGACTCTTTTGTATTGCTTGCGAGCGGGGAAAGAGGGTCGAGGGCAATCGCACGGTCAATGTACTCAAGTGCCTCATTCATCCCCCCCTTTAGTGCCGCCCAACAATAGACCGCGTACACCAGGATATCAACGGAATTCGGGCTGAGCTCAAGGGCCCGTTGAAGTTCCCGCGCCCCTTCCGCCGGTTTCCGCTCATATAATGTCAGGAAGATCCCCAACACTCCATGTGCATCTCCATTCAGGCTGTCAATCTCCAGTGCTCTCTGGGCAGACGCCTTCGCCTGGGGCATCGCATCGTTCGGTGGCAGGTAGCCATCGGCGAGGGCGAAATACGTCAGGGAAATGCCAACGTGGGGGGCCGCGTATCCCGGATCCTTCTCAATGGCGAGCCGGTAGTACTGCAGCGCCTGTTGAAACCCGTCCCAGGTATACTGATTGTAGTGGAAACGCCCCCGCATATAGAGGTCCTGAGCCTCGGCGTTCTCGGTCGGTTTCCTGTAGATGGCGCGGGCCTCCTCCACGCCAAGCTGGACTTTCAGTGCGGTGACCACCTGCCGGGCAATGTCGCTACGGATCTCGAGGATGTCGCCCGCCTCCCGGTCGTAGTTCGTAGCCCAGAGATGGAACCCGGTGGCCACATCGATCAACTGGACGGCGATCCGGAGACGGTTGTTTGCCTTGGTCACGCTCCCTTCGAGCACAGTGGCTACATTGAGTTGATCGCCGATCTTCCGAATATCATCGGTCTTGCCCTTGAAAGCGAAGGACGACGTCCGCGCCGGCACCCGCAGACCCTTCACTTGCGACAGAGCTGTGCACAGGTCCTCAGTCAGACCGTCGCTGAGGTATTCGTCTTCCTTGTCGGAACCTATGTTCACGAACGGGAGAACGGCCACGGATGTCGTTTTCGGTTTGCTGGGCTGGAGGAGGAACACGGCCAGCCCGGCTGCGATCACTACGACGGCGGCAGTGGCGGCCAGAGCTATCTTTGATCCACTTCCTTGCCAGCAGCCTGTCGGTCTTCCTGGAAAGCGTACTTCCTGCACGGTAAGATTCCAGGTCAGCTATGAGTTCTGCCGCAGTCTGGTATCTCTCAGCGGGGTTTTTCTGCAGGGCCCTTCGAGAGATCTTTTCGAGACTCTCAGGCACTTCAGTGCGGATCCGCCGCAGTGGCTGCGGCTCAGCACTGAGAATCGAGTAGACCAGTGCCTGCTCGTAGTCGCTTTCAAACGGCCTCGTGCCCGAAAGCATCTCGTACAACGTGACGCCGAGTGACCAGATATCTGACCGGCGGTCGATCGTCTCGCCTTTAGCCTGCTCGGGCGACATATAGGCGGCCGTTCCGAGCGTTGTGCCGGATTTGGTAAGGAGTGTGCGGCCTGCGACCTTTGCCAACCCAAAATCAAGTATCTTTGCAGCGCCATCCTTCGTGAGTACGATGTTGGCCGGTTTGATGTCCCTGTGAACAATCCCCGCTTGATGAGCCTTCGATAATCCTTCTGCCACCTGGATGGTGATGCTGAAAGCCTCGTCGATTGGAAGGGGTCCACGCTCGATCCTTTTCTTGAGCGTTTCACCATCATAGTATCCCATCACAATGAAGGTTTGGCCTTCGTGTTCACCGATTTCATGGACTGAACAGATGTTGGCATGTTCAAGTGCAGATGCCGCCTGGGCTTCATGGATGAATCGCTGCCTGGCGTCAGGATCTCGTGTGAGGTCAGGCGGGAGGAATTTGAGCGCCACGGTTCGCTTGAGGCGAGTGTCTTCGGCCTTGTAGACGACACCCATGCCGCCTTCGCCGAGCTTCTCGAGGATCTTGTAGTGAGAAACCACCTTGCCAATCATGGAAACTCGCCGCGGGAGTGATTATTCGATACGACACAGATTTGCCAACGGTGCGGCAGTAATGTACACGCAGATGGAGGAAAAGTCAAATTGGAATTGGCGGGAGTTGGCTCAGTTGAGAGAGAATGGAACCAGCCCCGAAAACAAGAAGACCCGAAACCACCATCATCTGGTGGTTCGGGTCTTCAATTTGCTTGGCTCCGCGAGCAGGACTCGAACCACAGGGGGCGGAACAATAATCGACGATATTTGATGAAATGCGGCACATCAGAAAACCGGATTTTCTCTATTTTCGCTTTCTTCTCCGGTCAAGGTACAAGTACGGTACAGTCAATCCAACAAAACAAATCTCTCGAGTTCACAACAAAAGAAATGACCTTAAACGGCAAAGAATAAGCCCACGAAGAAGCACGGAGGCATGAGCCGTATTCTGCACGAGGTGCGATTGCGCGGACCGATCTCCGCCCGGTGTTTTCCGAATTCATATCACCAACTCACTAATTCGGATGGTTCATGCTAGAGTTCTGGCCCGCATGGATTTTTTGAAGGGGCAGGTCAGATTCTGTAGGAATTTGCGGGAGATCAGTGCAGCAATTCATCCCCTCACGAATAGGGAATTCTAATTTACCATCAGTAGGGATGATTAGACAAGTGGAGGAATAAACAAGTGGAGGAATAAACATCGTCAAACACTTGACAATCGTTTGAGCCATGGATATCTTGCCTGTGGATCCTCAATCCACTGGAGGTAACCATGAATCCGAAAGAGCATCATGGTACGACTCTCGTTCCTTCCGAGGATCAGACCTCTGCGTTACTCCATCGTCCCATCCCGGTTCACAATGGAACTCGGAAGAACTTTGTCAAGAACGCAAGGATCAGCGCTTTGACGCTCTCCATGGTAGCCATCCTACTCGGCCTTGTGGCGCTTTCATGTCACGACGAAGGTCATTTGGTGGATCCTGCTGCCGCCTGGCAGTTTACGGGGGGCATCATCTTCGAACTCAACGCGGGATCCCGGGCAAGCGGCATCTGCGCGATCGACCCCAACGAGGCTATCCCGAAAACGCATCCGTTGGTTCCAGGTGCCGCCGAACCGAGGGTTTCGCCCGACGGGAAGAGGCTCCTTCAGTCTCGGCGGCCCGGCAACACGTTCGACCTGTTCGTGAGCAATCTGGATGGGACTGACGCACGCAACCTCACCAACACGGGCTCGGACGTCTCGGAAAGCGACGGGGACTGGTCGCCCGATATGCAGCACGTGGTCTGCCACGCGCTCTTCTACCCGAGCAACAAGGAAGTGCTCCGATCGGTACACACCGACGGCTCCGGGAGATTTGACGACCTCACCGATACAACTCGCATTCGCACCGTGAACCTTCCCCGGTACTCGCCTGAGGGCACTAGGATCGCCTACCTGGCCCAGGACACTCTCGGGGGTCCCTGGGAGCTGACCCTCATCGCTTGGGACGGATCGAGCGAACGGCGCTACGGCCACTCGACCCTCGTCCATCCGCTCTGGTCGCCCGACGGGAAGAAGCTCGGCTACGCCGGACCGACCGACCATCGCCTGCTAGTTCTGGACCTTCCGAGCGGGCAAAGCACCCCAATTGGGGAGGGAGCTTTTGCCACTAGCTCAACCATCTGCTGGCTCTCTGACGAACGTCTGGTCCACGGCACTGCCGAGGGCGACCACTTTCTTGTCAAAGTGACTTCGTTCACTCCCCCTGTGGAGGTAACTACTCTCGCCTCCGGCTTTCGCTTATTGGAGGGTTTGGTGCTTTCACCGAAGGGCGATTCGCTGGCAATCATTGGGCGGCAGGAGGAAGCGGGGCTCTCACTGTTCCTCATGGCCCCAGACGGTTCGGGCCTTCGCCGGGTTGCAACTATAGATCCCTCCCCGGAGGCTAACATCCCAACGACTGGCTGCATCGATTGGGTCGAATAATCCCTCAAGGATCAGAAAGGAGTCTCTTCATGACCATACGAAGACTTCGTTTTCTCGCACTTATCTCGAGTTTTCTCAGTGGTGCCGCTAATGCACAGATGATGCCACTCACTCCGTGTTGTGAAAACCGGCAAGCTGATCTCCTCCCGATATTTGCATAATTGGTCGCGAATTCCGTCTGTCTCAACATTGTCCGGAATCCCGCTGAAAAATGCCCACGGCATGAACCTCTCATTGGCGCAGCACCACCAGAATGAGAAGCAGTCAAAGGAAAGGACCGGGGAGAAGACCCCGTTCTTACATATTTTTTGTCATCCCCGGCTCCAATTCCGGCCCTTCGGTGGTATATGTAGATAAGGAGAATTGAAAGGAAGGCAACAATGTGTGCAGTGGCGCTGGCTGCAATTCTCATTCTTCGCTCATCGGCGGAAGCGACAAGTATTCCGCTGATGGACGCCGACGCAGGTCACCTGACACAAGTTCACGAGGAACCTTTTTATCTTGCTTTTGCGGCACTGCCAGGCTATCATGGTGCAGTTCTTGAATATCGGCGGTTATCGTTCCTATCCCTCCATCTCTGTTCTTCCCCCATCTTGTTTTTCTTACAACAGGTCGATTCTTCAGACGCAGACAAGGAGGTGCGCTGACCTGGATTCCTTCTCCACAGTCTCGTTTCGCTAATTGGCATCTACTCCACTTTGGTGTTCTACCCCTACAGTGGGGATCATCGCGTTGTGGCCCGCGCGATCCGAAAACACGGCAGGGTGACGAAACATCCATTCTCCTATGAGTCAAATTCATGAAGACCTCCGATGCCTTTCTGAGTTGGGGGCTGTCATACATCAGCCTTATCCACGTCACAGTATTTGCTACTCGTTCACCTCACAGGCTAGGTAGTCCAGCTTCGATTTCTGCCCGTCCATTGAGTATTCCGGTGTTTAATCCCCCGGAATCGTAGGCCAGGTCACACGCGCTCCTTCGCTTCTTTGCAGCCTCGGAAACAACCGCCAAGACCACAGCGGGCGTCTTGGGTTCTCACCTTCCTTCTTCTACCACACATCCTAACGGCGCAGTCAATCCCCGATTTTGTTCAACTCAGTGGCTCAAGACTTCCCGTCGTTCACTCGGGACAAATAGCATATGGCCTGACCCCTCAATTTCGTTTTGGGCCTGCTTCTGATTCGGCATGGTCCGCAACCGGCGCAAACCGTGCCGTCCAGGTCACCACGAGTTCAACGAGGAAGGAATTCCTACTTGGAGCTTCAACTTTATTCGGCCTTGATGATCGGACCACGATGTCGATCAATGTCTTGTACCTTCCGGGACAGTCCGTCGGCGACGATTCGTACGGATCCGCATACGCTCAGTGGCCTTACTTAGGCTCGTATCCTTACACCACACCTGAAGGCGGAAGAAGAGCGATTCAACTTCAAGAAAAGGCATTGAGTCTGGAATGCCTGATCGCATACCGTCCACTTCAAAACCTGGAATTGAGTCTTGGAGGCAAGTATGCAGCCTCCGATCAACCTTCCATCAATTCCGAAGGCCAGAAGACCCTCCGGATCGATCCTGCCTTCTATGATATGGATGGCTTTCCAGATCCATATGACGCTGGCGAATTCTTCTACCCCTCATATCCCGACCTTGGTGGATTTGAGTACACGGGAGTGTCATCCTCCCATCAGGAGAAGTTCGGCATTGAAGCTGGTATTTCAATCATCTCCGAGAAGAATGTCACGACCAGGTACGTTTGCCCATATGGCTTCGCGCTTGCACCTGTCCCTGGAGGCCAGTTCATCACTTCACTGGTCTTTCATTACGATAGACAGCCAATCGACAATGTGCGTAACGATCAGACTATCGCCGGTACCACGCGAACCACGCTCCAGGGATACGAGATAACTGATGCCACGCGCTCGCTCTTCAGCGCCGGGGGAGGGCTCACGTGTGGCCTTTCAGACAAAAGCACAGCATCCCTTCAATTCAATTTCGCTCCCACTCAGCCGTGGATTGATCAGACTCTGGTGAGTCGGTACAGACGGGGACAGGCCGCTTGGCACAACAAGGACGTAAACAACAGCGGAGGCTTCAGAAACATGCACCTGGCGACAGAATTCGTTAACCGTCCAGATCCAGGCCTTGAATTGAGTCTCGGCGCCAATTTCGATGCCCATCAATTGCTACAGGACGGGAATGTCGTCCTGGCCAATAACGAAGGGCTTTCCTACACTCGAGATGAGTACTCCACAAGATCTAGCCTTCAACAGAGCGAGTTTGGTGTTTATGTGGGCGTGGCCACGTTTTCAGATCGGGAGATCGAGGCACAGCTCCTCCAACCAAGCCCTTTCGTGCTTCCTGCGCTTGGCAAAGGCTATTATGCAATTACCGGCAGGGCAGCTTTGTCGGAAGGATGGAGGAAGGAAGCGAGTGAGGACAAGAGCGGAAAGTCGGCGGAGAATTGGCGCACTCCAACGCTTCGGTTTGGTGGAATGTTTCTCTTCGGTTTCTCAGATGAAACTACGATTCTTCTTTCGATCGGCTATGCGCCTCCCGTTGCTCGTGGTGATCGCTCCTTTTCCCATATTCATTTCTGGCCTTCCCCAATACCTGACCAACAATCCGTAAGCACTTTTCACACAGAAGAAATCCTTCTAGCTGTGACATTTTCGTATCGTCCAGTTCCGCAAGTCGAACTCAGTATTCGCACAACATATGCGGATACAAGGCAACCCCTGGAAGGATCTACTGTCGGCCAAACTCTTATCCCTTCCCCATACTACCAGACCTCGACAACTCGATGCAGGATGCTGGATATGCGTGTCGGCATGACGGTTCTCACGTTCTAACTCATAGAAGAATCGAGATCGTTCATCAGGAGACTAACACATGCAAATGAACCAGCTAGATATGTTTGCGACAACTGGGTTGACTGGTTTATGCGATACACAGGAAGCGATTACTTGTTCTGGTCCATCCTCTATTCCTTAAGATTATCCCACTCTACAAACAGGAGGGAACAATGCGACGACTAGCATGGCAATTGATCTTGATCGCCCTTTGGGTATTGAGTTCACAAAAGACCTTATTGGCGACGCCGATAAGGATCTTGGTTGTGTATACGCCAGCCGCCCAAACAGCAAGCGAGGGCACGATCGGATCCATAGCGGCCAGTTCGGTAGACCGCCTTAACTCTATCTGCGATTCGAGTGGCATAACTGGGGAGCAGTGCGAATTGGCGGGACAGGTTGTTGAAGTCGACTACACGGAGAATCAAGACCAAAACACGAATGTCACTCGCTTGACAAATCCCTCCGACGGTTACATGGACGAGGTTCATTTTCTTCGATATCAGCGGAATGCGCAAATTGTCGTTCTCCTCCTCGCCACTAACACTTCAGTTCACGGAAATGTCGGACCCAATAATCAAAATGCAAATATCGAGCATGCTTTTGCTGTTGTGCAGTGGGATTATGCGGACCGCGATGGTTGGTGGGTATTCGCCCACGAAGTGGGTCATCTGATGGGAGGTCAGCACGAAAATGGTAATAGCGATTCGGGTGCTTGGAACGGGCGGGGCGCCGTACTCCCACGTGAAAACGGCAATATTCTAACAATGATGTGCAACAATGGTGCCGAAGCACCAAAGATCCTTCGCTGGTCAGGATATTATTACGATTCCGTCTACGGTTGGATGTACGACTCGAACAACAGCAACCATGATAGGACCCAGATGAAGGTGGTCTGGAGCAACAAGCAACCAACCGTTTCGAATTGGGTGGTACCTCGACCGACCAACTGTGTAATTGACGTTCCTGTAAACTACAGCACGATCGAAGAAGCGTTGACAAATTCACTTAGCGGAGACATCGTTCAAGTGCACCCAGATTCTTACGCGTTAACCAGCGATGTTACCGTGCCAGATGGAGTAACCCTACGGATTTCTCCTGGAACCAATGTCGCTTCAAACGGTTACTACAAACTCCGCATTGAGGGTAGGCTGGAGGCCAACGGTGCAACCTTCACTCGCTCCGGTGGCCAATGGAAAGGGATCGAATTCTACAACGGTGAGAGCGACGGCACGCTCTACGGCTGCACTATCGAGAACGCCCTTTATGGTATTTTCGCTTACAACACTGAGATTCCTATCTCTCACTGCACCATTCAGAACAACTCCACGGGCGTTTATGCAAGCAGCTACTGGACGGGCATGGCCTGGAACTTGATCAAGGACAACTCCCCCTATGGGGTCTACTGCGCGAACTATGGCGACCCGAATCTCACTCCCAGCAATATCCTCAGGTTCAACGGGTGGGCCGTCCGTGGTGATGCGACCTCGCAGCCGTATCTCGGTAGCTACATTGGATACAACAGCCTCTACTGGAATGATTACTACGACGTTTATTCTGATTACGGCGGCACGATCTCGGCATGCGGCAACTGGTGGGGAGACTACCCGCCCTATCCTAGCGTCACAGCGTACGTGGACTATTCCGGTGCGCTGGACTCTGACCCCAACGGCTGGGCAAAGATCGCGGCAAAACTCTCATCGCCTGCGAAAAATGCGAGTCCTCCTGAACCCATGAGCAATGCCGGACACGTCCGGCATCAGTGAGCTCGACGCGGCCTACGCCCTGATGCTCAAGGGCCAGGAACCAGAAGCATTAACCGTTTTTCAGTCTTTGAGTTCCCGTTATTCCAACGAATTCGTCGGATCCAAAGCGCTGGTGTTCCTTTCCCGATTGCAGTCAAAACTAAGACAGGATGTCAAGGGCGCACTCACTGCGGCAATCAGTCAACATCCCAACACGCGGAGTGCCTGGACCGCGCAGCATCTTCTGGTAGGTCTCGTGCTCAAGGATGGCAATGCGAAGATAGCGCTCGAAATGGCTGAACAACTGGTCTCCGTCGCAGATGCCACGATCGCCAAGCTCGCCCTCTACGATGCAGGGAACATCTGCTGGTACCGGATAGATGACAAGCCGAGAGCCGTGGAATATTTTACAGCTCTCAAGAAGCGATTCCCGGATGATCCCCTCTCGATTTCTGCGATGGTAACAATGGGGGAAGAGGTTAGAGTTCCATCGAAGCAGTCAAGCCGATCCATGAATCTACCTCTCGATGAATTCACTCTGCTCGCCAACTATCCCAACCCATTCAACCCATCAACAACGCTGGGGTATCAGTTGCCGGAAGAAGCCAACGTGAAGCTCGCCGTGTTCGACGTACTTGGACGACAGGTTGCCGAGTTAGCGTCAGGTGTGCAGCAAAAGGGTTACTACTCGGTTACGTGGGATGGCACATCTGTGGCAAGCGGCGTCTACTACGCACGTTTCACAATCATTGACGGCATCGGGAATGTGCGATTCACAAAAAGCAATAAGCTGCTGCTCATGAAATAAGTTCATTGGACACTCTTCACTCGACACACCGCGCCCGGCAGAGTAATCTGTCGGGCGTTTGTGTTTCAATGGAGCGTAGCATAACACAGTCATAATCAGGCCCGGCACAAGGACTCGTCTTGGCTGGAACAGACTGAGCAGGAGTTCAATGAAGCCGAATCATCACCGCTTCGCTTGCTTGCTAAACTTCGCAACCTTTGGCGCGAGCAGGACCGGGTGAAAGCTCGCTGTCAAGAGACTCCGAGGCTCGATGGAGAACGCCGAATACGATCTGTTTTGACGGATATGCGAACGACTACAGTAGGAGAAAGGCCTTGTTGCGGTGACCTGAAGGTACAAATAAGGTACAGTCGCCTTTTGAGCGACTGTAACTCCTTTAATATCAACACTTTAGAGCTCCGCGAGCAGGACTCGAACCTGCAACCCTGCGGTTACGGCCGCTCCACAGCTTTCACTGCGGTCCGGACTATCTCATCATCCTTCGATTTGATAAAGGATGCCGGGCGCTCGTGGGGCTTATTGGTGAGCTCCTCATCCCCTAGTCTCTGCACGTTCCCCGCTACAAACTTCTCTTCGCGGAGCTTCGCTCAGGGTTGCCATGTCCCGCTTGCGCAGGATTTAGGGTTCCCTGAATTCACCCGGTTTTTCAATCCCGGTTGCCCGGGAAAGCTGCTAGTACGCTAACAGCCGCATGCTCTACCATTGAGCTATCGCGGAAAGCGATTTCAATATAGACATTCTTCCTCAAAATGTCAATCACCCTGACAAACCGGTTGGCCCAGAGCTTTCACTTGCTCTGATAGCGACTTTGCCGGCAAGCATTTTGCCGTTGACACCGAGTTCACCCGACGACCAAGCACGAGACAACGAAGCACCCCAGCAACCGCTTGATCAACAACAATTGCCGCCGTACATTAGCACATACACGCGCTCCGCATATCGAGAAAGTCCTCAATGAAATACGGTGCACACTGCTATCTCCTCACCGATCGCTGGTCCGATAAACACCTCCATCTCCTTGACACTGCAAAGGGACTTGGTCTTGATATGTTTGAGCTATCGGTCGGAGACGACGTGCACTTTGATGCCCGTGCCACCGGACGACATGCGGCTTCTCTCGGCCTCGACCTGCTTATCGGACCCGGAGGCGTCTGGCCTGCCGAATGTGATCTTTCAGCCGATACGCTGCATGATCGTGCCCTGGGCCTGGAGTGGCACAAACGGCAGGTGGATGTTGCGGCTGAACTGGGTGCAGTCGCGTATGCCGGCGCACTGTACGGACATCCTGGCATCGTGAAACGCCGCCGCCCGCCGGCCGACGAGTACCCCCGAACAGCAGAAGGGCTCCATGCCCTCGCTGAATACGCCGCAGGACGTAACGTTGTCATTGTCCTCGAACCCATGAGCCACTTTCGATCGCATGTCGTCAACACGCCCGAACAACTCATGCGTCTCATCACGCTTGCCGACCATCCGGCCCTCCGCGTCCTCTTCGACACCTATCACGTGATCACCGAAATCCGCGACTACGCCGCTGCGCTCCGGACGGTCGCACCACGGCTCTATGCGCTGCATGCTTGCGAAAATGACCGCGGAGTTCCCGGAACCGGCCTGATCCCCTGGCGGGAAATCTTCACCACACTTCACGAGATCGGGTTTTCAGGGTATGTGGGATTGGAGGGATACAACTCGGGCATCGGGGATTTCGCATACGAACGCGGGATGTTCCATAATCTCTGCCCGGACGGCCCGGACTTTATCCGCAGAGGTATCTCGTACCTTCGGGCAATGGAAACCGATTCACAGCGGTAGTTCGCCGGGCATCGCCAGAAACTGCATCCACCCGGATCACATTACGATAGCGGCATCAGAGACGCCTCATCCGGAGACACTCTCCCCCGATCATCCGACGACACACCCACACGAGACCAACCCGGGATTTGAAGAAACACTTTCCTGTCTTGATGTTTCACGCTCCTGGACGACAGGCGAGATCGAAGAGCAAGCTACCGAGTATCGCCCTGCGCATCTTTCCCCCGGTCCTGCAATACGGCGGCAACATCACCCAGCCGGATTCCTTCGTGTTCCATCATCACCAGAAGATGATACATCAGATCAGCCACCTCCCAGGTGATTTCGGACGGCGCATGGTTCTTTGCGGCGATGATCACCTCTCCTGATTCCTCCCCGATCTTCTTCAGGATCCTGTCGATGCCCCCCTTCAGGAGTTTTGCGGTGTAGGATCCCTCCGGCCTGTCGAGGTTGCGTTGATGAATACGACGGGCAAGGACGTGCAAGGGTCTCGCCAAGCGAGGCATGTTCCGGAACGGGCTCGCCATATAACCCGTGAAGGGTTTTGTGGAAGCACGAGTACTCCCCGGTGTGGCACGCCACACCCTTCTGCTCCACCCTGACAAGCAGGGCGTCGGCATCGCAGTCGTACCGGATCTCCCTCACCCGCTGTGTGTTGCCCGACGTCGCCCCTTTTGGCCAGAGCACCTGCCTGCTCCGGCTCCAGAAGACCGTCTCCCCCTTCTCCAGAGTCTTTTCAAGACTCTCCCGGCTCATGTACCCCACCATCAGCACTGCGCCGGATTCCGCGTCCTGAATGACAGCCGGAACAACCCCGTGTTCATCATACCGCAATTCGCCTGGTGTCATCGGACGGGAACTCCTTTGTTATGCAAAAACTCCTTGAGCCGGGCAACGGTCAGGTCCCTCGTGTGAAAGAGAGATGCCGCCAGCACCGCACTGGCTCCACCCTGTGTGAACGCTTCGGCAAAATGTTCCAATGTACCCGCGCCGCCGGAGGCAATGACCGGAATCTTCACTCTTGAGGTTATCGCCTGCAGGAGAGAGATGTCGTAACCGATCTGCGTACCGTCGCGATCCATGCTCGTCAGGAGTATCTCCCCTGCTCCCCGACGCTCCACCTCCTTCGCCCACTCCACAGCATCCAGTCCTGCCGGCTGGTGGCCACCGTAGATGTACACTTCCCATCCGGCCCCCGTCGTCCGCCTGCGTGCATCGATCGCCGCCACCACACATTGCGTTCCGAACCGTTCCGCCGCCTCGGTCAACACCTCCGGGCGCTGAACAGCCGCCGTGTTCAGACTGACGCGATCTGCACCGGCGATCAACATCTCGCGCACGTCTTCCGCAGTGCGCACCCCTCCGCCCACGGTCAGCGGGATAAAGACACTGTCCGCCACGGCCTCAATAACGTGCAACATACTCTTGCGTGCTTCCCGTGATGCCGTAATATCCAGAATCACCAGTTCGTCCGCCCCCTCGTCATTGTAGAACCGTGCATGCATCGCCGGATCTCCCATCTCGCGGAGACCGACAAAGTTGACACCTTTGACGACGACACCGTTGCGCACATCCAGACAGGGAAGAATTCTTTTACGAAGCATGGACTGATGGCCCGTCAGGATGTCTGGGAGTATGGAGGACTCGGCGGTGCTGAGCCCGATGCGCGAGGAAACTGCTCGACCAGACGGATTGCCTCCTGCACGGTCATTTTCTTCTCATACAGGGCCTTGCCGATGATAACGCCGTACAGCGAGGGCTGTTGGAGACCCAGCAGCGCACGGATATCATCAAGCGAGGAGACCCCACCCGAGGCGATGACGCCGATGCCGGTCCGCGCGATTGCTTCGAGCGTATCAAGATCAGGACCGGTCAGCATTCCATCCCGCGCCACATCGGTGTGAAGAATTTGGCGGACTCCGGAGGAACTCAGCTGACGGACGGCATCCATAACGTCGATATCGCTCACCTGCGTCCACCCGCGTGTCGAGACTTTTCCCCGCACCGTATCGAGCGCCACGATGCATTGCTCCGGTCCGGTTTCGCTGATGATCGTCCGGAGAAGCACCGGGGTTTCCACGGCCACAGTCCCGAGAACAACCTGCGCTGCGCCGGCTCCAAGCGCCTCACGAACCGCTTCCGGACTCCGCAAGCCGCCCCCGTATTCCACGGCAACTCCCGTGTCAGTCGCAATCCGCCGCAGTATCTCCAGGTGCCCGGAGGCACGCCCGAAGGCGCCGTCCAGATTCACGACGTGGAGGCGTCTGGCCCCCTGCCGCACCCATCCGACTGCCACCGCCACGGGGTCGGCAGAGTATTCGGTGGTCGCTTCGTCCTTCCCCTGCTGCAAACGGACGCATTTGCCGTTCTTCAGATCAATTGCTGGTATGATGTCCATAGTTATCGGAGCTCGTAGATATCGCAAAGGACACGGATCCTCTGAAGGGCGCAAAGATGTCAGTCACCTTTCTTTGCGTCCGTTGCTGTCTGTGGTTGTCGTGCACTGAAGGAGCGCAACAGGCCCAACCCGGCCGCCTGCGATTTCTCCGGATGGAATTGCACGCCAAAAACGTTTTGCTCCTGCACTGCCGACGCAAATCGTATTCCGTATTCTGTGGTCGCAATCGACGCATCCGATTCTGCAGCATAGTAGGAGTGAACGAAGTAAAAGACCCCTCCGCCATCCGGAAACAGCACGGATCGCCTTGTGGGGATGACATCATTCCAACCTATATGCGGCACGGGAAGTTTTTCCCGGAACCGGCACACCCTCCCGGGAAGAATCCCCAGACCCCGGGCACCGGGCGACTCTTCGCTGGATTCAAAGAGGAGTTGCATGCCGAGGCAGATGCCGAGGAGGGGTTTGCCCCGTGAGACGTGATCCAAGATGGGCTGACGCAGGCCCAGACCGTCGATGCGTTTGACCGCTTCGCCGAATGCGCCCACTCCCGGGAGAATCACCGTCGAGGCATCCCTCACAACAGCAGAATCGGCAGTCACAGTCACTTCGACGCCGATTTCCTCCAGCGCCCGGCGCACATTCCGCAGATTCCCCATGCCGTAATCGACGACCGTGATCACAGGCTCCCTTTCGTTGACGGAATGGCATCCCCCCCTGAACTTCGCGTTGCTTCCCGCAGCGCCCGCCCGAATGACTTGAAAATTCCTTCCGCCTGGTGGTGGGCATTTGCGCCGTACAGCAGAGCGACGTGCAGGTTCATCTTCCCCTCGTTTGCCACCGCCTGAAAAAACTCCTTCACCATCTCCAGAGAGAAGCCGTTGATAACTTCGCGGGAAAATGCCGCATGAAAGACCAGATAGCCGCGCCCGCTCAGGTCGATGACCGTGCGTGCCAGCGCCTCGTCCATCGTCACAAACGACGTCCCGAATCGTTCGATACCCCGCTTGTCGCCCAGGGCCTCCGCGAGCGCCTTCCCGAGGCAAATACCGACATCTTCCACAAGGTGATGTTCATCGATGTGCAGATCCCCCGCCGCTTTGAGCACCAGATCCAACCGTCCGTGCTTGGCCACGTGCGCAAGCATGTGATCGAAGAAACCTATGCCTGTATCGATCTGGTATGTCCCCGTGCCGTCGAGGTTCAGCCGGAGATCGATTGCCGTTTCCGTGGTGTTGCGGACAATGTGCGCGGTCCGTGTCACAAAACCTCCTTCAGTGCCTGGAGCAGAGCATCATTTTCTTCCGGGGTGCCGGTGCTGATGCGCAAGCAACGTTGCAGCATCGGGTAGGACGAAACATCGCGTACCAGAATGCCGCGGTTCACAAGTCCCTGAAACAGGTCCTTTGGCGGGCGCTCGAGAAACTCCGCCAGAAGAAAATTCGCCGAGGAGGGAAACACCTTCACTCCCGGGAACACCGCAAGTGCGGATGCCACACGCTCGCGCTCATTCACGAGGAGCGTAATCCACTCCTTGAGTGCCGGCCACCGGCGCATAAGGACTTCCGCCGCAATCAGGGTGAAGATATTTACGCTGTACGGCAGCTTGATCTTGTTCAACTCCCGCGCCAGGGGGACCGGCGCGAGCGCGTAGCCAAACCTCAGTCCGGCCGCGCCCATTGCCTTGGAAAAGGTCTGCAGGACGACGATGCGGTCGGTATCTTTGAGAAGATGGCGCAGCGACCCCGGCGCGAAGTGCACATACGCCTCATCCAGCACCACCAAACCTTCCGTCTGCTCGATGATGCGCACGACATCGCGCTCCCCCATCAGTGTGCCGGTGGGGTTGTTCGGTGAACAGAGCACGATCAGACTCGCCTTACTTGCCCGCGCGGCCTGGATGATCCCCTCGACATCAAAGGACAAATCGGGATGCATCATCACTTCCTGCACATCCGCTCCCAGTCCGCGGGCCAGCAGCTTGTAGAGTGTAAACGTAGGCTGGCTCAGCACCACTGTCCGGCCTCGTTCCAGCACAGCCATGAAGATCAGCTGGAGCAGGTCATTCGATCCGTTCCCCAGCAGGGTTCCTTCCGGCACCCACCCCGCAAAGGAAGCAAGCATATCGATCTGTTCCCCCGGAATGAATGCCGGATACCGGGACCAGCGTGAACTCGCCAGACGGTCCAGGATCTCCTGCTTGATCGGAAGCGGCAGTTCGTACGGATTTTCGTTCTGATTCAGTTTGATCGAATGCGGATACTGCGTCAGATGGTATTCTGAAAGAGTACTGATCTCGGGGCGTATGAGCGAAGTCATGCGCCCTCCCGACGCAGCCTGAGGGAGGCGGCGTGGCCGTGCAATCCCTCGACAGTTGCCAGGGTTTCGGCATAGGCGGCGAGTTTTCCCACCCGTTTGCGGCTGCATTCGATGACATTGGTGAATTTCATAAAATCGTAGACGCTGAGTGCAGAGCTGAAGCGTGCAGTGCCCGATGTAGGGAGCGTGTGATTCGGACCTGCCACGTAGTCCCCCAGCGCTTCGGACGACCAGCGACCCACGAATATTGCTCCCGCGTTGGTGATGCGTCGGGCGAACCGGCGGGGGCGCTTCACCATCACTTCGAGATGCTCGGGCGCCAGGAGATTCACTGTCTCTGCCGCTTCATCCAGGGACGACACCAGCAGAATCAGGCCGTTCCTCTCGAATGCCCTCCTGGCGATGGCTTCCCGCGGCGCGTTCTTCAACTGGCTTTCCACTTCGGCCTCGACCGCCTGCGCGACCGAAATGGAGGTCGTAATAAGGACAGGCGAGGCGTCCTGGTCATGTTCCGCCTGGGCAATGAGGTCCGCCGCCACGAAGACCGGGGACGCGGATTCATCAGCAACAACGACGACTTCGGTCGGGCCGGCAATCATGTCTATGCCGACGCGTCCGAACAGGAGCTGCTTGGCCGCCGCAACATAGGCATTGCCCGGACCGGTGATTTTGTCGACGGGCCGAATGGTTTCCGTACCGCACGCAAGAGCCGCAACCGCCTGGGCCCCGCCGATGCGATATATCTCCGTCACACCGCATTCCCGCGCCGCCACAAGCACCTCGGGAGTGATCCTGCCTTCTTTGTTGCAGGGGGTCACCATAACGATTTCCCTGACTCCGGCAATAGCCGCAGGAATCGCGTTCATCAACACCGTGGACGGATATGCCGCCTTCCCGCCCGGAACATAGATGCCGACGCGAACGAGCGGCTGGAATCGCTGCTCCAGTCTGAGTCCTTTGCTCTTCAGGAGCCACGATTTCGGGAGCTGCCGCTTGTGAAAGCGTTTGATATTCGTCCCGGCCAGCCGGAGGGCGCGCAGGACATCCTTCGTCACCGCTGCATACGCCGCTTCGATCTCCTCATCCCGGACGCGAATACCAAGTGTGTCGATAACCGGGCAATCGAACTCACGCGTGTGGCGCAGCAGCGCAGCGTCACCCTCCCGTTCGATGCTCTCAATGATTGCGCGGGCGCGGGCCACGACGTCCGCATCGAGCCGCACACGCCGGCCCGCGAGTTGTCGTACGGCTCCGGGGTCTTTCGAAACGTCAAGTGTCTTCATACACCACCGAATCAAGTGAAGCGATGAGTGCGCGTACAGCGGCGTTTCGTGTTTTCATCGCAGTGCGGTTGACGACGAGTTTTGCGCTGATCCGGGCCACCTGCTCGAGCGGCTCCAGGCCGTTCTCCTTCAGCGTCCGGCCCGTCTCTACAAGATCTACGATCACATCGGCCAGCCCCAGCAGCGGCGCGATCTCCACCGATCCCTCGAGCCTCACAATATGGGCGTGCGCATTCCGTTCGGCAAAGAACCGTGTAGCCGTGCGCGGGTATTTCGTGGCCACGCGCAGGTGCTGCTGCCCGGAGAGTGTGGTGCCCGCAGGGGCCGCCACCACAAGAGAACAGGCGCCGATGCGAAGATCCAGCGGTTCATACAGATCACAATCGAGTTCACGCAACACATCGCTGCCGACAACGCCCGCATCAACGGCGCCCGATTCAACATAGACCGGCACATCCGCCGGCTTCAACGCGACGAATTCATACATACCCTGCCGGTCGGGGAACGTAAGTTTGCGGGAGCTGACCTGGGAACCATCGGTTTCTATCCCCGCGCGGGAGAAGAGATCCAGGGCTACATCGAACAGACGGCCTTTCGGGAGAGCGATCAGGAGCGCTTCTCTCATGCACCCTCCATCACACTGTCCATCGAAAGCGAAAATCCCACCGCCGGCAGATCGCTGCCGAATGCCCGCAGCAGAGCATCATAGCGCCCCCCCATGCCGAGTGTACTGCGGCGGGTCGGACTGAAGAAAGCGAACATCACGCCGGTATAGTACTCCATCTCATCTATTTCCGTGAGGTCGAACGTGATCCGGTCCCGCCACCGGTCCAGGCCCGCAGCCACCGCTTTCAAATGCATGATGGCGGACTGGGACTCCCCGTCTTCCAGAACCGCCGCAGCTTCCCGGAGGACATCGTGTGTCCCGATACACCGGGAGAGGACGCGCACCTGTTCCCCGATATGTCCTGCCACGCCCAGATCATCAAGGTGTACGGCGAGTGCTCGGGCGTCTTTCCTGTCGATTTCCGACTTCAGCCTGCCGCGTGCGGCATCGGTAAGGTTCAGGCCGTTTAAAATCCCGCGAAAGATGCCGGCGTGATTGATGTGCACAGCCGCGTCGTGAATACCTATCGCTGTGAGGGATTCCAGGGCGAGATTGATGATCTCGCAGTCGTGTTCCGGACCGTTCCTGCCGATCAGCTCGGCACCAACCTGCCAGAACTCCGCATACCCTCCCTTGCGCGGTTCAACCCGCCTGAACACATCTCCGCTGTACCATATGCGCAACGTCTCCCCTGCACCGGAGAGGCGTGATGAGACGATGCGGGCAACCGCAGGCGTGAAGTCCGCCCGGAGGGAAAGGAGCCGGTCGTCCCTGTCCAGGAACTTGAACGCCCGTTCGGATATCACCTGGTTCCCGCGCGTGTACACATCCAGGAATTCTATACCCGACGGGACAATTTCCCGGTACCGCCCGGAGCGGAAGACCTCCGCAAGCGCAGATTCCATGTGGCGTCGGCCCTCGGCCTCCTCAAAAAGGAGATCCCGGAACCCTGCCGGCAAACCCTGACTTTGACCGTTCATTTATCCTCAGAATGCGGAAAGCCCCTCTTGGGGTTCCAAGAAGGGCTTTCGCGAAGTTCAGTGCTCAGCGTACCATTCCTTCAGCCACCAAGAGACCCGGTGCGGGAAAAGCAGTGGTGATGATGGTGTCGGTCGCTGTTCACGTTTGACATAGTGTTTCAAGTATACAAAATCCTTTTTTGAGAGTCAAGCCGGCATCGATTACGCCCGTCTCTTTCCTCTTTCCTCTTCCCGCCTCAGCGTCTGCCGTCTTTGCGATTCCTAAAACTCCGCGCTCACGCCGATCGATGGGAGTATCCCGATCGCATTTTCATTGGATTCGACCCGCTGTTCGCGGGCATTCCACCTGACCGTGCCGCTTCCCTTGTTGTTGTAGATGTTCTGTATATCGACATAGGCAATGAGGTTCCAGGAGGAGAAGTTCCATCGCCGGTCCACACGGATGTCAAGTCCGTGTCCGGCCGGAACACGGAGGGAGTTGTACTCGGAGACATTCTGCGTCCCGGTGGATGTGAAAGGGGTATACGGACGACCGGTGGCGAAACGGAATTTCATGCTGGCTTCCCACCGGGCGTCAAACTGATAGCCGGCGGTCAGGTTCAGGATCACCTGCTGGTCGTAGGCCCCTGAACGCTCTATGCCGTCGAGGGCCGTGAAGGCGTTCCGGCTCAACGTCACGCTGGCCAGGCCATACAGCGGTATCTCGGAGAGTTTCTTTTGCAGGAGCAGTTCAACGCCGTACGACCGGCCCGTCCCTTCGCTGACGAGCGGGTCGAGCCCGAAGGATGCGAAATTGTCCTCGGCGCCGCCGAACCCCCCCCCGGTGTTGGCCAGCACCAGATACGGACGGTCCACACTCGCAGGATAGTTCCCGTATTCCTTCAAGAACCCTTCCAGACGCACCTTGAAATCGGTCCTCAACAAATGTTCAACACCGAGAATGTACTGGTCAGCCCTGGTCGCCTTCATGCGCCTGTTATCAGGATTGGCGACGAGCCAGATGGAGGAGGGGCTCTGGTAATACACACCGGCGCTTGCCGTAATCGTCGTGAGCGGCGTCAATTCGTACGCAACGGAAGCGCGCGGAGCGGCATAGAATTTCGTCTCCAGGAGATCGAAGAAATCCAGCCGGCCGCCCAGCGTGAGCACCAGTCTATCCCACACATGGTGGGAAATCTGTGCATATGCAGCGCTCTTTGTCCCCGTCGAGCGGTAATCCTGCACCTGAACGCTGAGTGTTTCGCCGAACGATGTGGAGAATCCGGGCAGTGCGAGGTTACCGTCGAATGTCACGCGCCTTGCCTGCGCACCAAAGGAAAACTCCGTGTGTGGTGTCAGCTTCATGACCACATCCCCTTTGAGCGAAGTCTCCCCTTCTTCAGAGCGGTTGGTGAAGATCGGGTTGAGCAGAGAATCCCGCTGTACGCCGTCGTACGAGATGAACGACCGGCCGAGGGTGAACGTGGCGAATCCGCTCGAGAACAGATGACGGAGCGTGAATCCGGAGGCATATTGATTCTGAGCGGTTCCGAGAATCCGGGAATTGTTGTAGGCATCCTCGGCATCACGATAGAAGAAATTGACATCATCAATCGCGCCGATGGCAAGAAACGTGAGCTCGTTTTGCTGATCGAGCTTGTATGACACCCGCCCGAGGAAATCCCAGTACTCCGGGACGAAACTGAATCCTGCCGACTTGAAGATAATGTCCAGATAGCTCCTCCTGGCGGAGAAGACGAAGGAACCGGATTTGTCGATGGGTCCTTCAAGATTCAAGCCGAACTGTGTGGCAGCGACCGTCGCCTTCCCTCCCAACCGGTCAGACCGGCCATCGCGCAGATCAATGTTCAGGACCGACGAGAGCTTGTCGCCATACCGGGCACCGAAGCCGCCTGTCGAGAACGAAGTCTCCCGCACGAAATCCAGGTTGACATAACTCAACGGCCCGCCTGCGGCGCCCTGGGTGCCGAAGTGGTTGATGTTGGGGATTTCGATATTGTCAATGGTATAAAGGTTTTCCGAGGGTGCGCCGCCCCTGACAACAAGATCATTCCGGCCATTCTGCACCTGCGCGACCCCGGGAAGGACGGAAATGGCCCTCAGGATGTCTTCAAACCCCCCCGGGGAGCGTCGAATCTCCTCGTATGAAAGGGTTTGAAGGCTCACCGGTGCATCAGGATTCCTCTGAAAGTAGCTTGCGAGGACTTCCACACCTTCAAGGTCGATGTCGGTCTGATGCAGCTTAAAGACAAGCTCCGCAGGCCGGGCAACTGCCACGACGATATCGCTCAACACAATGGGTTCGTAGCCGACCAGGGAAGCCCGGACCTGGTAGGTTCCCACCGGTATGTCCTCGATGGAAAACTTACCGTCCAAGTCAGTGGAGGCGCCCAGGGTGGTCCCCAGAACCTGTACAGTTGCAGCCGGCAGACGCTCTTGAGATGCTTTGTCCAAAACAACACCCTGCAGAATACCCGACTGTGCAAAGACCGGGATCTGGCTGGTGAAAGTGAGAAGGAGGATCAAGAATAAGTCTGATTTCCGGTTCATTTTGTCCCAATCATCATCATTTTCGACTATTTCGTACAAATCGAACTTCACATGCAATAACGTGCCAAGGCCCAGGATTGTTCCCGGAGAGCAGCAGATGTCCAGGCTGCTGTTGAGGCCCTTGGGGAGTTATGAGAGAGGCTCCAAAGCCACATATCACACACGTCTCACTGTCTCACATGTCTCGCATGCCACACATGTGTCAAATGTGACACAGTCCAAGTCTGCTCAGTCCAGGTCCAAACGACGGTTCTTCTTGATTGTCGAGCGGGCCTTTTTGGCCCGAAAGCGGCGTTCCTTGGAACCTCTCGACGGACCTGTGGCAATACGCCGCTTCCGGGGAGTGAGGGCGGAACGAATAAGGGCTGCAAGCTTTTCTCTGGCAGCTTCCCGGTTGGCCCATTGACTGCGGGAGTCCTGAACAACCAGCCTGATCACCCCGTCCAGATCAATGCGCCCGGCAAGCGCGTGCTGGATTTGTCCGCGCTGCCGGTCTGTGAGCGATGGGGATGAGGCGACATCAAATGCCACCTCCACCCTGCTTTCCACCTTGTTGACATTCTGCCCGCCGGGACCGGAACTGCGCGAAAAGCGGTATCGCAGCTCTCCGGCAGGAAGTATCAGACCGCTGCGAACAACGAGATCCTGGCTCATTCCATCCTGTCCCTATCAACTCACCGAAGAAACGCGACGCGTGCTCCCGCCTTGCTCTTCTGTGGTGTTCTCTGTATAATAACTAAACTTACCCTAATCCCGCAAGCCATACCATGAAGACATCCTTGACAACAAGCAACGGTTACGTGATTACGACAGAGAACATCCATGGCCTGGGTTCGACCTGGATTGTTCGTGTTCACCGGAAACGGTTCATGTTCCGCCGCCGGATCAGCTCGGACTGGTTTCTGGATGCCGATCAGGCCCGGAAATTTGCCGACCAGCTCCACCGGGATCTCTCCGGCAAAGGATCCGGCGAGCAGGTGAAGAACCGGGAACCCGGCTGGACGCTCCACCGCCCTTCCCACTAACACCATCCCTTCACATCTTCCGGAGTCTCCCCGATGCCTTCACCGCGCCCTCTCGGCCTGATTGGTTCATACCCCCGCGTGTTCTGGGTCGCGAATGTCATGGAGCTTTTCGAACGTGCTGCGTACTACGGCCTGAACTCCGTGCTTGCGATATATCTCACCGATGCAGTGGTCAATCGTGGACTGGGGTTCTCGGAGCAGTCCGTGGGATTTCTCCAGGGGCTGATCTACGCATGCACGTATATCATACCGATCCTCGGCGGAGCGCTCGCCGACCGTTACGGGTACAGGAAGATGCTCATCGTCGCATTCTCCCTGCTCGCGTCCGGGTATTTCCTCAGCGGACACATGAGCGCGTACGGAGCGGTCTTCGCCTCGCTCCTGATCATGGCAACCGGCGCGGGCTTGTTCAAACCGATCATCTCCGGGACTATCGCACGCAGCACAAATGAGGAAAATTCCGGATTCGGCTTCGGTATCTACTACTGGATGATCAACCTCGGAGCCTTCCTGGCTCCCCTGGTGGTGAGCCTGCTGAAAGGTTTCTCGTGGACGGCGGTCTTCACCGCATCCTCGTTGTACTGTGCCCTCATGCTTCTCCCTGCGATCTTCCTCTACCGCGATCCGCCCCGTCCTGAAAACTCGAAGACGATCCGGCAGGTCCTCAGCGGCGCCGCCCAGGTGCTCGGTGACGCCCGTTTCATGCTGATGATCTTCGTCTACTCCGGGTTCTGGATCCTGTATTTCCAGAATTTCGGGTCGGTCCTCTGGTTCCTTCGCGATTTCATCGATCCGGCGCCGGTGAATGCGCTCTTCGCATCAATCGGGATAACCCTGAACTTCGATTCCGAACACGTGACGGTCATCAACGCCGGCACCATCATCCTGCTGCAGGTGGTTGTGAGCCGGATCGTCAAGAACGTCAAACCTCTCCACGCCATGGTCGTGGGGATCTCTGTCGGTGTGCTGGGATTCGTCTGCCTCGCCTTTGCCACAAACGTCTGGATATTCATCCTGGGCATCTCCGTCTTCTCGATAGGCGAAATGACCGCACACCCGAAATACTACAGTTATGTGGGTCTCGTGGCTCCGCAGGATAAGAAAGCGGTGTACATGGGGTACGCCTTCCTCTATGGGGTGATAGGAAGTCTTGTTGGATCCAACCTGGGCGGCGTGATGTACGAAGCCATCCTGAAACCCCTCGTCGGGACACCGGATCCGGGAGTGGAGATCCGGGGTTTCTGGCTTGTCTTCGCAGCGATGGGAATCGTGGCGATGGTCGGTCTGATGCTCTACAACAGGTTCTTTGCGGTGGACACACCGTCAACGGCGGCACGGGCACGCAGTATCATGATCGGTGTGTACTCACTGCTCATCCTCGCCGGCATCTGGTTTCTCTATCAGGCCCTCTTCGGAGGGGCGGTTGTCGCATACCGGACAGTCATTCAGGCCACGATCATGTTCCTCCTGGGTACCGGGGGAATGCTTATCAGCTACCGGCGGCCGAACACGTAAGAACTCGCGGCAGGCGGTGCGTGAAGTGTAATTGGACACGGTCAGCACAGTCGCGCAAGATTGCCACGCTGGTGATCGGGGCTGTAAGGCCGGGCCCCCGCCTCCCTCCGAGGGCGTGCACCCGCGCCGGCGCCCGGCCGGGTCTCGCCGCAATGCCCACGCTAGGTCTTCGTTAATCCCCGCAGTTGCGCCCTCAGCTCTTCAACCGTATGCACCGGCACCCGGCAGGTGAAATTCTCGCAAACGTAGGCGGTAGGTGCTCCGTCGGCAGATCCCATGGAGGCCGCATGCGGAGCCAGGGCGGCTAATCGCGTCCGCTCTTCCCCTATCCCGGCATGCAGGAGAACGGCAAACGGGAGGAACTCTTCAAACACCACCCGTCGCAATGCCGGCGTCAGAGGATGATCTGCGGGCCCGGTAAGAACCACCTGCGCCGGAGGCCGCAAAGAGAACTCCGCGGCCGATACCATCGCGGGCAGAACCGACGGCTGCTTTTCAAGCCAGGGCGCAAAAGCGGCAATCGTCTTCCGGGCTTTTTCGTGCCATTCCGACTTCCCCGTCATTGCCGCCAGCCGCAGGAGGTTCAGTACCGCCACCGCGTTACCGCTGGGCTCCGCGCCATCATACGCCTCCTTTGTCCTGACAAGGATGGATCTGTCATGCCCGGCGGTATCAAAGAAGCCTCCGTTGACAGCATCCCAGAACAGGTCGATGGATGAGTTCGTGAGATCTACGGCGTGCTCCAGCCACTTCACTTCGCCCGTGACCTCGTAGAGGTCGATGAGCCCCCGGGTGAAAAAGGCATAGTCTTCCAGATGCGCTTCGTGATTTGCCTCCCCGTCCCGCCAGCGGCGCAGGAGTGTCTTTGCCGCGGCATCGTAGAGCCGGGCCAGGATAAATTCTGCCGACTTTTTTGCGGCCGAGAGGTATTCCTGCCCGTCAAGCACCGCCGCGGCCCGGGCGCACGCACTGATCATGAGCCCGTTCCAGGAAACCAGCACCTTGTCGTCCCGCAGCGGTCGGGGACGATTCGTCCTTACGAGACGGAGCCGCTCCCGTGCACTCCGCAAGAGCCGGCCGGCCGCCGCCGGATCCATCTCAAAGGCGCTGGCAGTCTCCTCCTGGGTATGTGCCGCGAAGAGAATATTCCTTCCGGTGAATTCATGCTGGGGATCAAACGGAGCATTTCCGGCTTCCTCAACGCCGTAGTGAAAACAGAACACGGCAGTGTCCCCACCCAGGATCTCTTCGATTTCCTGTTTCTGCCAGACGTAGAATGCTCCTTCGCCGGACTCCCGGGGGTCTTCCGGACGGGGACTGTCCGCGTCTTCCGCCGAAAGAAACCCACCTTCCGGTCCGGTCAGGTCTCGCAGGACATAGGCAAGCGTATCGCGTGCGATGTCGGCAAAGAAATGATCGCGCGTCAACTGGTGGACATCGAGCAGCACATGCACCAGTTGTGCCTGATCATAGAGCATTTTTTCAAAGTGCGGGACGCGCCACTCCCCATCCACGGCATACCGGTGGAACCCGCCGCCGACGTGATCGTACATCCCTCCCCGCGCCATGTTTCGAAGCGTAAAGGCGGCCATGGCGAGCGCGTGGGGATCCCCGGTCCGCTGGAAAAACCGCGCGAGGAATTGAGGCACCACCGGCCGCGGGAATTTGGGAGGACCTCCGAACCCTCCCCACTCCGCATCGTACGATCCCTTGATCTGCTCATAGCACCGCGCGGCCACTCCGGGCCCGACACCCCCTCCGCCGCCCGGTGCCCCTGCCACTTCCTGTAGATAGTTCATAACCCGGTCGGCCGCCTCGGAAGCCTTTTCCGGTTCATTCTTCCAGATAGCGTGCAGTTTCCGCAAGATCTCGGGAAGCCCGGCACGGCCATAGCGGTTTTCCGGAGGGAAATATGTTCCTCCATAGAAGGGCTTGAGCTCTGGAGTAAGGAACATGGACATCGGCCATCCGCCGTTCTGTCCCATGGCCTGGAGGGCATTCATGTAGACCCGGTCCACGTCCGGGCGCTCTTCACGGTCCACTTTGATCGGTATAAACAGGTCATTCAGCAGAGCTGCAATTGCCTCATTTTCGAACGACTCCCGCTCCATCACATGGCACCAATGGCACGTGGAATAGCCGATCGAAAGGAAAATTGGCTTTGACTCTTCACGAGCCCTGGCAAAGGCTTCCTCGCCCCATGGATACCAATTGACAGGGTTGTAGGCATGCTGGAGGAGATATGGACTCTTCTCCCTAGCGAGGCGGTGAGGTTCTTCTGAGGCGTTCATCAGTACATTCACCTAGAGGGGGTATGGTCTATCAACAAAACAGGGACCCCGGAGAGTCCCTGACGACCGTACATGGCGACGGTTGGTTCGCAATTCAAGTGTGGAGCTGAGGGGGATCGAACCCCTGACCTCGTGAATGCCATTCACGCGCTCTCCCAGCTGAGCTACAGCCCCATGGGAAGGATCTCATCGGCAGAAGGGAAAGGGCTCCGCCTCTGACGGCATCAAAAATACGAAAGACACGTATTAAAAGCAAGAAGGCGAACGGCTTGCGCCCGACAGCTTGAATCCGACAGCAACCTTGCGTATACTTACATACCACTGGAAGCATGGCAGAAAATGAAAGACCTTGGCAAGGCATTTTACTTCATATTCAAAGACCCGTCCTGGGTGTCCAAGACCGCGATTGCAGCTGTTTTCATGATCTTGAGCCTTGTGCTCGTGGGATTCTTCATCCTCCTCGGGTATTTCCTGCAGATTACGCAACGGGTCATGCGCCGGCAGGAACCCGCCCTCCCGGAGTGGGACGAAATCGGCGTGAAGTTCGTCCTGGGGATCAAGTTCTGCGTGGTCTACCTTGTCTATCTGATTCCCATCTTCATCTTCATGGTTCCCCTGATCGGCCTCGCCGCGGCAAGTGGATTTGCCGATCAATCTGATGTCGCTGGATTGGCTTTCGGCATCTATCTCTTCGGGCTCACCCTCCTCATCGTGCCGTACGGTCTTGTGCTGAGCATCGCCACGCCGATCATCATTTACCGGTTGGCCGAGCGTGAGCGCATCGGCGACGCCATCGATGTTGTACGCATCGTCACCCTGTTTCGCGCCAACTGGCAAAACTCGCTGGTCGTGGCCCTTCTCGCATTCGGGCTGCAGTCCTTCGGCGGCATCGGCGCAGTAGTGTTTCTCATTGGATTCTTTTTCACCATGTTCTACGCATACGCGGTTTCATCATACATGAGCGGACTCCTCTACCTGGAGCGCGCCCGCGAAGGGACAACGGAATGATCGTCCCACGGCGATGTGCCGCTGTTCTCCTGATCCTGACCGCATTCCTGGCAGGCGGATGCAAGGATGAGAACAACCCGCTCGACGGGGACAGCCCGTCGAATATTGTTTTTCCGTCCTCGAATGTTTCCTACGGGCAGCAGGTTCAGCCGTTGTTCAACCAGGCATGCGCGTTGTCCGGCTGCCACGACGACGGGGCGCACCAGAGCGCCCTTTCCCTGACCTCATACGACAAGCTCATGTACGGGGGCACGCTGGTCGTCATACGCGGACAACCGGAGCAGAGCATGCTGGTCATGCGGATTGAAGGAAGAGTCGGCGCACGCATGCCGTTGAACCGGAGCCCGTTGAATCAAAACCAGATTACGGGCATCCGTGCGTGGATTGGCGAGGGCGCGATAAACAACTGAGTCATACCGTCCGTGCGTCGGCACCCCAGAAAAGCTTCGCACGCAACACATCAAAGTAGGAACGGTCCATCCGCTTCACCAGACGCACCGGGAACGGCGCTTTCCGGATCGTGATCTCCCCCGGGGGCCGCATGAGCGCCTCCGCCTGCCCGTCCGAAGAGAGCAGTACCTCGTCAGAGTCAGCATGTACTTCAATCCGGATTTCACAGGTCTCGGGAACAATCAGCGGACGACCGTTGAGTGTATGTGGTGCGATGGGTGTGATGCCTATGACACCGCAGGTGGGGATGACAATCGGACCGTTGTTCGACAGGGCATACCCCGTTGAGCCGGTTGGTGTGGAGACAATCAGGCCGTCCCCGCGATAGGTTACCGCAAATACCCCGTCAATATGCAGGTGGACATCGATCAGGCGCGAGGAGCGGGATTTGTCCACGACGATGTCGTTCACCGCATACACCAACTTGCCCGGCAATGCCGGCGTGGCCGCCTCAAGGACCAGTCGTTCCTCCACCGCAAACTTGCCCGCCAGGATGTCTCCCAGGGCATGGCTCATATCGTCAGGCGAAAGCTCGGCGAGAAACCCCAGTTTCCCGAGGTTCACTCCGAGAATCGGCGTGCCACGTGCGCCCACGAGTTTTGCGGCGGCAAGAATAGTGCCGTCTCCGCCAAAGGCGACAAGCAGGTCGCTCCTCTCGACACATTCCTGCACACCGCGCACACATCCGCTGTCCACCTGAATCCCGCTGGCTGCCAGGAGCGCTCCGACCCCCTCTTCCAGCACATACCCGGTTCCACTCTCACGCAGCTGTCCCACCAGCCGCGCGACCGCGTCGAGCAAACCCGATTTGTTCTTGTTCCCGATGATGGCGACGGTCATGTCTTCGACTCCTGAACGTACACCAGTTTCAGTTCCTGCAGAATCCCCGCGAGCAGCTGGTCTTCTTCGACGGAAAGGTTCCCCTTTGTCAGCGCGCGCAGCATGTCGAGTATATCAATCGAGGCCTGCGCTGCCGGGAGGTCCTTCCCGATTTCGCCGGTGACCGGATGTTTCACCTTGCCCAGTTGCTGCATCGTCGCGGCGTGAAACATGATCACGAGCTGTGCGAAGAGCATCCGGTTTCTTTCGGCTTCGTCCATGGCGAGACTCCTTCTCATGTCCGCGCGGCGGGGGGTGCCGGCCCGCGGGTGCGTTCCCACAATTTGGCGTATTTTGTAAACACGTAGGCGGAAGAGAGGACCGCCAGCATGAACCCTTCCAGACCGTCCCGGAATCCCTGACGGAAGAGATACATTTTCACGAATTGGAACGCCGGCCTGACCACCACATCAATGAGCCTGAAGCGGCGCCCTGCCGTATCCATGTCTCCGGCCGCCAGCGATGTGTACCGGTTGAATTTGTGCAGGTAGTGAAACAGATCGGGGTCGGTGAAATGCAGAAGATCGTGTGTGGTATGGACCACTTTGCCGTCCACCTGCAGTTGTTCGTGCACACGGGTTTCGCTGAAGCGGCCTGATCCGCTCCGGAAGAGGCGGACGACGCGCGAGGGATACCACCCGCTGTGTTTGATCCAGCGACCCAGGAAATACGCCCTTCGCGCGATGCTGTAGCCGGTGACTCCGGAGGGGGGAGCAGCCAGCAGGGAACGGATCTCCCCGGCCAGTTCGGGCGTCACGCGCTCGTCGGCGTCAAGCCAGAGGATCCAGTCGCCGTGTGCCTTTCCCAGAGCGAAGTTCCGGGCGGCGCCGTATCCGTTCCATTCAATGGTGAAAATGTTCTGCGTGAATCTCCGGGCAATCTCCAGCGTTCCATCCGTACTGCCCGAATCCACAACGATCAGCTCGTCCGCCCATTGCACGCCTGCAAGACAGTCGGAGAGGTTTGTCGATTCATTGAGTGTAAGGGTGATAACGCTCAGTGTTGCCATCGCGGCTACACTCTGAACTGGAGGTTGAACAGTTTCCTGTACAGGCCGCTGCGCTTCCTGAGCAATGCGGCGTGCTTTCCCGTTTCCACGACCCGTCCGCTTTCAAGGACCACGATACGGTCCGCGTGCTGAACGGTGGAAAGCCGGTGGGCGATAACGATGGACGTGCGTCCGGCCATCAGCCGTTCGATTGCCTCCTGGACGAGGATTTCCGATTCGGTGTCCAGGGCGGATGTCGCTTCGTCCAGGATCAGAATCGGGGGGTTCTTCAGGATGGCCCGGGCCAGTGCAAGGCGCTGACGTTCGCCCCCGGAAATCTTGACCCCGCGTTCACCGATCAGCGATTCATAGCCCTTGGGCATCTCCTGGATGAAGTTGTGCGCATTCGCGGCCCTGGCGGCATCGATGATTTTCTCGATGGGGCAGTCGTCAAGTCCATAGGCGATGTTGTTCCGCACCGTATCGTTGAAGAGAATCGTCTCCTGGGTCACGATGCCGATCAGCTCCCGCAGTGATTTCAGCTCAACGTCTTTGAGGTCCACGCCATCGATCGCAATGGAGCCGTCGCTGGGATCGTAGAACCTGGGGACGAGATCCACCAGCGTGGATTTTCCGGCCCCGCTGGGTCCCACAATGGCGACGACTTCCCCCTTGCGGATGGTCAGGGAGATGTGCGCAAGAACCGGATCACCTTCCTGGTAGTGGAAGGATACGTCGCGGAAGGCGATCTCGGAACGAAATTCGTTCAGTCGCAGGGGCCGGACCGCATCCTTGATCCCCGGCTCCGTGTCCAGGATATCAAAAACCCGCTTTCCCGCGGCGGTCGCTTCCTGAATACGGTTATTGACACCGCTGAGTTCCTTGATGGGAGGCATGAGTTGAAAGATGGCAAACAGGAAACCGAGAAACTCACTGGCCTTCAGCGCCTCGTGCGAAAGGACCTGCATACCGCCGTACCAGATGATCACGGATCCCGCGGCTGCGCTCAGGAATTCCGTGGATGGGGAAGCCAGGTTTCGCACACGCGTCACACGGAGGATGGTATCGAGGTATCCCTGCCCTTCGCGGGCGAATTTCCTGTTTTCAAAATCCTCCATCGCGAACGCCTTGACGACCTTCACCCCCGAGATCGTCTCATGCAGCACGGAGGTCAGGTCGGCGATGCTTTCCTGCACCAGCCCGGATTCCCGGTGCACTCTCCGGCCGATGCTGGCGATGATCAGCAGCACCAGCGGGAAGACAACAAACGCAATCAGGGTGAGTTTCCAGCTGATCATCAGCGTCATGGTGAGGTAGACGGCGATCAGCAGCGGTTCGCGGATCATGGTCTGGAAGGTGGCGGAGATGCCGGTGTTGATCACCGGCACGTCGTTCATCACGCGCGAGATCAGATTGCCTGTCCGCTCATTGGTGAAGTACGCCAGCGGCAGCTGATGGATGTGACGGTACAGGGCGTTGCGCAGGTCCCGGATGAGGCCCTGCTCCACCGCCATGATCAGATTCGACTGGAGATAGCCAAAGAGATTCCGGAAGAAGAACGCGATCACCACCACGATGCAGATATTGAAGAGCGAATCCGCAGGGGTGTCGCGGAACACCAGCGATTGAAAGCCATGCGACACGCTGTCTTTGAGGTTCGCCAACCACCCCGGCAGAAAGGACACCGGGGCGGTCACCGGAGCGATCGCCGCCGGGGCTCCCGGCTTGGCGAACAGGGTCTCCAGCAGAGGGATGGTGAGATAGATGGACATACCGCTGGCGAGCGAGAAGAGGACCGAGCACAGCATCGAAACGCTCAGCTTCAGCCAGTACGGTTTGAGGTGGCTCAAAACCCGGCGGTAGGTCGTCATGGTCTTTGCTTCAGGCGGTTAAGTTCTGCATTGGTGATGGGCGGGAGCTGCCCCTTCCCTTCCGCCTGCCGCATCCGGTACTCCCAGAGTTTTGCGTACAGCAGCATGGTATATGTGGCGTCGAGCAAGGCCAGCACGAATCCATGAAATCCATCCCTGTAGCCCTTGTTCGAGATGAACTTCCTGAGAAAGTGTGAAAGCGGGCTGAGCAGCAGATCAGACCGGCGGGCCCGGGCGTCCGGGTTGTCCTTCAGTTTGTTCGACACATGGAGCGACGTGTATTCATTCATCTTCTCCACATACGAGTAGATCGTCTCGTACGTGTGATGAAAGAGGTATCCCTCGAGCCGGCCCTTTTTCCCCCTCGTATTGAACCCCCCGTGGATTTCCTGATGTTCGGGATAGTAGTTGTCCTTCCGGAAAAACCGGAACTGCTCGTCGGGAAACCACCCGCCGTGCTCGATCCAGCGGCCGAATGCACGCGGCTTGCGGATGAACGTGAACCCGGCCAGGTCCGTCCCCTCGTGCAGGATTCTCCGGACGTCGGCGGCCAGTTCCGGAGACATCTCTTCGTCGGCATCGATAAGAAAGACCCAGTCGCCCGTGGCATACCCGATGCCCCGCTCCACCTGCTTGCTCGTTCCCGGGTATTCGTGCTGGTAGACCTTCTCCGTGTACGCGCGCGCGCGCTCCACCGTCCGGTCGATGCTGAAGGAATCCACAACGATGATTTCGTCAGCCCAGCGGACACTCCCGAGGCAGCGGTCGATGTTGCGCTCCTCGTTCAGCGTCACCAGGATCACACTCAGCCTCTCCATACGCTCACCTCACCACCAGATTGACCAGCTTGTTCTTCACGACGACCGCCTTGACCAGTGATTTTCCTTCCGTATGTTTTTTCACCGCGGCGTCGGCCGTCGCCATGGACTGGAGCTCCGCCTCGGGCAAATCCACAGGCACGGTCATCTTGCCCCGTACCTTTCCGTTCACCTGCACAACCACTTCAACCTCTGCACTTTGAATCCTGGCCGGATCGAAGGACGGCCACGGCTCGCGGGTCAGACTTGCCGTATGCCCCAATTTCTGCCAGAGTTCCTCCGCGACGTGGGGCGCAAAGGGCGCGAGCAGGAGAACGAACGGCTCGAGCAGCCGGCGGGGCCGGATGTCGCTTTTCGTGACTTCGTTGACGAAGATCATCAGCTGGGCAATCGCCGTGTTGAAACGGAGTGCTTCGATATCCTCACCCACTTTTTTCACCGTGGCATGATAGACCCGCTCCAGTTCCTCCGGGGCGGGATCCTGCCGTGCAAGGCGCGGATCGAGCCCCCCCTTATCATCATCAAACAGACGCCAGACCCGGTTGAGGAAACGGTACACCCCCTCCACACCGCGCGTGCTCCACGGCTTCATCTCTTCCAGGGGCCCCATGAACATCTCGAACAACCGCAGCGCATCGGCCCCGTATTGCTTCACCACATCGTCGGGATTGACGACATTCCCCCTGGATTTGGACATTTTGCGCGAGTCTTCGCCCAGGATAATCCCCTGGTGACGGAGTTTCGTGAACGGTTCCGCCGTACTGACGAATCCCAGATCGAACAGTACCTTGTGCCAGAATCGCGCGTACATCAGGTGCAGCACCGCATGCTCGGAGCCTCCCACATAGAGATCCACGGGCATCCAGTAGCGTTCAAGCGCCGGGTCACAGAATGCGTTGTCGTTGTGCGGATCGATAAAGCGGAGGTAATACCAGCATGATCCCGCCCATTGCGGCATGGTGTTCGTCTCGCGCCGGCCGCGCTTTCCGGTTCTGGCGTCGATCACGTTCACCCATTCGGTCGCGAGCACCAGAGGAGAATCCGTTGTGCCGCTGGGCTGGAATTTCTTGAGATCGGGAAGGAGGAGGGGAAGCGCGTCTTCCTCCATCGCCTCCATTGTTCCGTCTTCAAAGTGGATGATCGGAATCGGTTCTCCCCAGTAGCGTTGACGCGAGAAGAGCCAGTCCCGCAACTTGAATTGCACCACCGCCTTGCCGAGGTTTTTCCTGACGAGCCAGTCGGTAATGCGGGCTTTGGCCTCCGGCGTTCCCAGACCGTCCAGGGAGACTTCAGCGTTGGCAGAGTTGACGGCACGGCCGTCACCCGTATACGCCATTTCCTCAATATTCCCGCCCGTGACCACCTCGACGATGGGCAGGTGGAATTTCTTCGCAAACGCGTAGTCCCTTTCGTCATGCCCCGGCACCGCCATAATGGCCCCGGTACCGTAGCCCATCAACACATAGTCCGCTATCCAGACCGGAATGGTCGAACCGGTGGCGGGATTTACGACGAGACCGCCTGTGAAGACCCCGGTTTTTTCCGGTTCGATATCCCTTTCGCGTTCGCTTTTGCGGGCGGCTTGCTCACGATAGGCAGCGACCGCTGCGCGCTGCTCCGCTGTGGTCAGCGAGTCCACGAGGGAGTGTTCGGGAGCGAGCACCATATAGGTGGCGCCGAATATCGTGTCGGGCCGTGTGGTGAACACGCGCAAGGACTGCATGCTTCCGGCGATCGGGAAGACGATTTCCGCCCCTTCAGAGCGGCCGATCCAGTTGCGCTGCTGTTCCAGGGTGGACCCCGGCCAATCCAGCGTTGCGGCATCCTCCAGCAGTCGTTCGGCGTACGCGGTGATGCGCATCATCCACTGGGACATCGGGCGGCGCTCAACCGAGTATCCCTTCTCCACCCATTCGTCCACCTCCTCGTTCGCCAGGACGGTCCCGAGGCCTTCGCACCAGTTGACGGGAATTTCCGCGACGTATGCCAGGCGATAGCGCGCGAGGATATCCTGCCTGTCCTTCGCGGATTTTACGCGCCACTCATCAGCCGTAAAACTCTCCGCTCCAGGAACGGCCGCGGACCCCTTCGCGGCGAACTCCTCGACCAGCGTGCCGATCGGCCGCGCTTTATTGACGCGGAGGTCGTACCAGGAATTGTAGATCTGCAGAAATATCCATTGCGTCCATTTGTAGTACCCCGGATCGGTGGTGTCCACTTCCCGCGCCCAGTCATAGCTCAGCCCGAGCATCTTGATCTGCCGCCGGAAGGTGGCGATATTCTGCTCGGTGGTCACCCGCGGATGGATGTTGGTTTGCATGGCGTACCGTTCGGCCGGGAGACCGAACGCGTCCCAGCCCATCGGATGCAGCACATGGAAACCGCGCATGCGGCGATAGCGTGTGAAGATGTCTGTCGCGGTGTACCCTTCGGGATGTCCCACATGCAGGCCGGCCCCCGAGGGGTAGGGATACATATCAAGGACATAGATCTTCGGACCGGTCGCCCCCGGGGGTGTCGCGAACGTCCGCTGTGTTTCCCACTCCTGTTGCCACTTTTCTTCGATCGTGGAGAAAGGGTACGCCACCGTCTTATTCCTTCGAGGTTGTCTGCGTCTTGTCGGTTGAAGAATGTTCCATATACAGGCGGGCGGTGATCAGACTCCCGAGCCGCATACGATCACGAATCTGGTCCGCCGTCGCTCCTTCGCGCGCCATGAGGACCGCTGCGGTATGCCGGAGAGAATACGGGGTAATATTGCCCCCTGTTTCCCGGCGGATGCCCGAGGCGGACAGGTGGACCGTGATACGATCCCGCACCCCACGGGTGGTCATTCTGCCGCCGCGCGTCCGGTTCCCCGCGCTCGCAAAGAGCGGATCGCCCTGTTCTGCGGCACCGCGCGTGGCAAGGTAGCGGTCAATCGCCTCTTTCACTTCAAGAGGGAGTGGAATCACCGCATCTTTCGCCGTCCTCCCCTTGCCCTGGACCGCCATACACCAGAGGTCTTCCCGCGGGGAGATATCTCCGACATCCGCGCGTATGAGTTCGATTTCGGAGAGTGCACACCGCACCATCAGGAGCATCATTGCGTAGTCCCGCCGGCCGCGAAGATCGGTCTGCCCGACGGCGGCAAGGATGGTTCCGATTGCTTCGGCCGTCAGGTAGTCGCGGGTGTGAGCGGCGGGCCGGGCATTCCCACCCACGAACGTTGCCGGGTTGTCACGCAACACCTTTCGTTCCACGAGAAAACCGCAGAACCTCCTCAGCGCGGTCAGGTACGTCGAGACCGAAACGGGGGTGAGTTTCCTTCGCACCGTCAGATACCGTTTGTACCGCTGCACGTCGGCCACGCGGAACCGGAAGGCCCCGTCGCGCGGGAACCACCTGAGGAATTCGCGCAGCGCGCGTGCATACGTGCCGCGCGTTTCGGGCTTGCCGCCGCGCAGGCTCCGCACGAAATTCTCGTACTGCTGCGTGAGCGTGCGCGCGGACATCCGGACGGATTTGAACACCGGTTCGGTCATAGGGTGCAGGAAATCGCAATAACAGAAATTACGGAAACGCGGTGAGATGTGCAAGATCGCGGCAGCTATGCCGCCGGAGGAAGCATCCGGATCACCATCATCGTGACGTCGTCCGATTGAGGCGCATTGCCGGCGTGGACCTGGATATCCTGATGGATCACCTCGATCAGGGATTGTGCCCCCCAGGGGGCCCCTTTCCTGATGGCAGCCTCCAGCCGTTCCTCGCCGTATTCTTCGCTGGACGGACTCATCGCTTCGCTCACGCCGTCGGTGAAGAGCACCAGCAGATCCCCGGGCCGCAGCACCACATTCCCCTCTTCGTAGGGGATCGTTGTCTCCAGGACACCCAGAATCATGCCCCCTTTGTCGAGGCGCTCCATCCCGCCGTCCGCGCGGAACACATAGGGGGGATTGTGTCCGGCGTTGACATACGAGAGCGCGCCGGTCGAAGAATCCAGCGCCCCCCAGAAGAAGGTGACGAATTTGTTTCCCCCGGTATTCTGGCACATGAGGTTGTTCACCCGGGCCGTGAGTTCGGACAGCGGGAGATTGAGAGGCACCAGCGCGCGTATGGTCGCCTGGATATTCGCCATCAGCAGCGCTGCGGGCGTTCCCTTGCCCGACACATCCCCGATCGCGATGATGCAACGCCGTTCGTCCAGCGGAATCACATCGTAGTAGTCCCCTCCCACCTGTTTCGAAGAGAAATTCGCGGCGGCGAATTCCACACCCGTGTACGCCGGCAGGACGCTGGGCAACAATCCCTTCTGGATGTCCCGCGCAATCATCAGCTCGTTTTCCATCCGCTGCTTTTCGATCTCTTCTTTGAAGAGCCGGGCGTTCTCCAGCGAGATGATCGCCAGACTGCCGAGAGCGGAGAGAAATTCGTAGTCCGCCGGACCGAAGGGCTCCCGGTTCAATTTCTCTCCCAGCACAATGAGCCCGCGAATCTGCCCCTGGAGTTCCATCGGGATCACCACGCTGAGTCCGAGTCCCTGCAGAACCGGGCGGGGATCCACCTGTCCGGTGAGGACAATGTCGGGAACGGCGACCGGCGCCTTGATGCGCGTCAGCACCGACAGCAGTTCGGGTTGCGGCGCGGCACCGTCAACGCGCAATGCCGCCACCCGCATCTCGCGTACCTCCTTCACACAGATCAGGTAGCGGCTTACGCCGATCTGTCCGAGCAGGGAGAACACCAGCAGACGCACAAGCCTGTCCGGATCGAGAACGGTCCCGAATTCCTTGCCGAGCTCAAAGAGCGTGTTCAGCTCCTGGATCTTCCGGTCCAGTTTCCGGTTGACCCGGAACATCTCGTCGATCGTGTAGCATTTCTCCACCGCCGCCGCCGAGATGTTGGCGAGGGACCGCAGGTACGTGATCTCTTTTGTCTGCATCCGGGCGTGTGCCTGACGTTTCCCGAAGGCCAGGAGTCCCACGGCTTTCTTTCCGGCGTACAACGGCAGGAGGATCTGGAGATCCTGTTCGCGGAAGAATTTCACCCACGGATGGCGCTCGGGGTTGATCCGGTCAAGGTATTGCAGGCTCTTCGGAAGCGAACGAATGCGGAGGGCCGACCCGACAAGCTCCTGCGGCAGTCCTTTGGTCAGCGTCACGACGAAATTCCCCGGTGTTTCAGCGAGCACCGCCACGGCTCGCGTGGAAAGCAGTTTCCCCATGAGCGTCAGCAGGATGTGCCCCAGAATAAACCGGAGGTCGAGCGAAGAATTGATAACGGTGCTGAATTCAAAAAGCGCGGAGTGCTCGAAATGGCTGTCGTACGAGGGGGATGGCTGTTGCATGTCAGCGTGTGAGGTACTTGGTCAACCGGACTTCATTCCGCCGGCCGGGGCCGTTGCCGTACTCGACCTTGTCCATGAGCGATTTCATCAGATAGATACCGAGACCGCCGCGGCGGTAGTGTGCCATATATTCCTTCATGTCCGGGGTGGGAATCCTGCCGGGGTCAAACCCGGCGCCGGAATCCAGTATCGACACCTCGAACGCACCGTTCTTCCGTCGTATCGTGACGGTGATCTCCTTGTTGGGATCGTAGCGGTACGCGTGTTTGATCACATTTGTGCACGCCTCATCGACGGCAAGCGCGATCTTGCCGATTTCTTCCTCGTTGAAGCCGAATTCCCGGGCCGCATTCGAGACAAATTCGCGGACCGCGATCAGGCGCTCGGTGCGGCTTTCAATATGGAGGGTGCGGGGGGCCACGACTATCTCTTGTCCGTAAACTTTCCGATCGCTTCCGTTTCATCTTTGGTGATTTCGTACAGCAGCGGAAAGCCCAGGAGGTCGAAGACGTTGTAGACTTTGGGGGACATGTTCGACAGCTTGATATCCCCCTTGTTCTTACGCACATCTTCGATGTACGCCATGAAGACGCCCAGACCCGCACTGCTGATGTAGGAAAGATCCTTGCAGTTGACGACGATGTTGAAGTGCTGGTTCTTCAGGAGGGTCTGAAACGTCTCTTCGAGTTTGGGAGCGGTGTGGGCGTCGAGATATCCTTTCAACTCGAGCACCTGAACCTGGTCACGTTCCCGTTGCGAAATCTTGAAGTCGCTCATGAATGCATCCTCCCGGTTGCCAAACGCGAATCATTGTCCGTTGACGGTCCCTGCCACCTGAGTACGACGAGCGTCAGATCATCGTGCGGTTGTCCGTGGTCGAGAAAATCATCAACGGCCTGCAGCACTTCATGCTTGACGGTGGCCGCCGAATTTCCCCATGCCTTGCGGGCTGTTTCGAGCAGCCGTTCGTAGCCGAACTCCTCACCGTTAACGTGTGCCTCGGTGATACCGTCAGTGTAGAACAAACAGAGATCCCCCGGATGCAGATCGATGGTCTGCTCTTCGATGGCGTCTGAAAACACGGGCTCATTCCCGAGCCCGAGCCCCATCCCGTCCGGCCGTACATATGACGCACCCCCGTTGCCGACATAGAGCATCGGACAATGGCCGGCACGGGCGAGGATCAATCGCCCTGTCGTGAGATCCAGGATTCCATAAATCAAGCTCACAAACGAGTGTTTGTCAATGGACTCCGCCAGAACCGTATTGGCCCTGATCATGAACTCGCGGGGAGAACCGTACAGCGAACTGAGCGATTGAAATATCCCCTTCACCTCGGCCATGTAGAATGCCGCGGGGATTCCTTTGCCGGACACATCGCCGACGATGATGCCGATCCTTCCTCCGGGAAGGGAGACAAAATCATAGTAGTCCCCCCGACTTCGAATGCCGGAGTCGAAAGGGCGTCAATTTCCATGCTTGCATGCGCCGGTACGGATTGCGGCAGGAGCTTCCGTTGCATTTCCTGCGCAAGGGTCATCTCCCGCACCAGCCGTTCCCGTTCGATCGATTTCTTTATCAGGCGCGAGTTCTCGATCGCAATCGTGGCCTGATCCGCAAACGTCGAGATCAGGTCGACGTCATCCTTCATGAAGCCGAATTCGGCGGCTTTTGTCGCGTACAGAAAACCGACGGGCCCGACGTGCGATACGAGCGGCATCACGACAAGCGACCCGCTTGCCTGGTCACTCCCCTTTGTGCCCGCGAACCGCGGGTCAGCAGCCAGGGAATCCACAACCGCGGGCTTCCGGTTACGGAGGACTTCGCTGCGGAGGCTGTGCAACCCGGCGCGGAGGAGCGATTCGATCTCCGCCTCTCCGATGTTCTTCATTGCCACAATCTGGGGAGCCTGCGCCTGCCCCATACCCTCGAGCCGGCGGTCCGTTTCTTCCAGCGGCAGCAATTCCAGCCAGCAGCTGCGGGCCTCGCACACCTGCAGGGTCATCGTCGTGACCGTCTCCACCAGCTCGTTGAAATCGAAAACCTGCGTCACCAGCTTGCTCAACGTGTGAATGGAAGTCACCTCTGAGCGTTTCCGGTCGAACGCTTCCGCTGTGGGCAGGTGAAAGAGCGTGCTGACGAAGGTCATGCCGAAGTAGATGTTGCCGAAGATCAACGTCAGCGAGATCACCTTCTCCATGGGCGCGGAATAGTACAGAATAGCCCGGGAGAAGAACGTGCTCTGACTCAGGACCACATTGAGCAGCGCGAACAGCACAAACAGGAGAAACCCGAAAGCCAGAGTGATGAGCTTCTCCCGCTTTGTCAAATAGACGATCCAGGGAAGGCGGAAGGCATTCATGACGGCCACGGATATAGTCAGTCCGAACAGCACGTCGGTCAACGTGGAGCGCTCAAGAGGACGGGCCAGGAGTACCGTCGCGGCCGTCAGCAGCATCAGGATAACAAAGAGGAGGAAATTGCGTTTCGTCGCCTTTTTCCTGAGTACCAGGACCAGATCGCGCAGGAAACGGAGAGTGACAAGCGCAAACACCCCCGCGACGATGCTTATCAGGGACCCGACAAACAGCGTCGGATAATCCAGGGGAGTCAGCGCGAAGTCCTTGGCGTCAAAACCGTCCACCGGAACGCGGTCAAACAGGACAAAGCCGACGAGGACCAGCACGGTGAGGAGAAGCAGGATACCCAGACGACGGACGGGGTTGTCCTGCCGGGCGGCAAGGAACGAATCAATCGCAAGGAAAACCAGCAGGAAGGCACCGACGACAGCAATTTCGCGGAGCAGCAACAGGCCGCCGACCTCGAGCTCCACGTTCTTGCGGATGACGTCTACCGCAAACTTGACGAGCAGGAGAACGAACGCGCCGCCCAGATAAAAGAACCGCCGGAACTTCATCATCCCTACACGTTTATGTGTAAGCAGGAACCTCTGGCATACTTCGGACAGATCAGATCGCACCATGCAGCAACCGGAGCGGGGAGGGCCGGCCAGAGACCAAGTCTCTGTCCCCGAAACGCCACACCGGGTACCCGGCCGGCGCGCAGGAAGATCACCCCATGGGGATGACTTCGATCACCACCATTTGCACCGGGTGCCTGAAGAGCACGCGCCAGAAGGATGCCGGAAGCGAAATCCTCACATTCTGCCGGATCACCTCCGACCGTATGCGAAACCTGCCGTACTGCTTGTAGGTTCTTCGGTCCGCAGGCAGAAAAGTTGCACCGAAAAGGAACAGACAGTTGAACTTAATAATAACAGAGGAGAATAGAAAGCCGGGCGGGCCGAAAAACACCGAAAAAGACGCCCATAGCGGGGGAAACAGTGAGGGAACTATCAAGCACATCGCCTGCGCCGGGAGGTCCCCTTCGCCGTAACTCCTCGCGACAAACACCCCCGATGCCGGTGGCTATTCTCAAGAAATGCCTGGTAATTGCCCGGGTGGCGAGAAGGCCGGGGCCCATGCAGTTCCGCGGTCGGCCCCGGGTGCGTCAGAAGATGGGGCTAGACCGAAAGCTGCGTGATGTACCTGTCCGCCTCCCGGCCGTAGGTTGTTGTGGGATGGTTCTTCTTGATGCGACGGAACAGGTCCAGCGCGCGTTCTTTGTCACCCGACTGCGCATAGTTCAGGGCGGCGTGATGGAGATGTTCGGCCTCGCTTCCTTCCGTCTGGTCCTTTGACGCCGCGCGTTCGAAGTAGTTCCCGGCTTCTTTGTGGTTGCCGAGGGCTTCATGGGACGCGGCGATGCCGGCCAGGCGCGAAGCACTCAACAAATCATCGGAGGGTGAGCAATCTTCGAAGTGCTCGAGGGCTTCCGGGTATTTGCCGAGCTGGAAGTAGGCGTCCGCGAGATAAAACCGCGCCAGGTCCCCGGCCGACGTGCTGCCGAAGTTGTCGACAATCGCCTTGAGTCCCACCACATTGCGTTCCGGCACACCATCGATGGCCATCTGGAACTGTCCGCTGTCGTACAGTTGATGGACGGCGGCGAGCTGAACAACCGCACGCTCGTTGTTGTCGGCGCGGTTTTTTAAGAACACGACAATGGCGATCACCACAACGGCGACCGCAGTGACGCCGATGCTGATGGCCTTCTTGTACTTATCGTAGAAGGCCTGCACCTTCATGTAGGTGGTGATGAGTGTGTCCTGCTTCAGTTCTCTTTTGGAGATCTTTTTCTTCGGTTTCAACATGGAATGGTCCGTTGCGCATGGTGCATGAAATCGGTGATTCCCCGAGGGAATCCCGCGTCGTGCGCCTGTCGGGAGTCGAACCCGAAACCTTTGGCTCCGGAGGCCAACACTCTATCCAATTGAGCTACAGGCGCGGCAAATACGGAAGTTTCGAACGTTTTACTTTGCTTATCATGATACGCAAAACGCCAAATAATTGCAAGATGGCTGCGGGCACTATCGCAACATCAGGGACTTCTTCGTCTGCACAAAGTCCCCCGCCTTCAACCGATAGAAGTAGATTCCTGACGACAGACCTGAAGCATCGAATGTGGCCTCATGGTAGCCGGCTTCGTATTCTCCACGGACGAGATTTGCCACTTCCTGACCGAGTGTGTTGAACACGGATAGGGTCACCTGTGACTTCCGGGGCAACCCATAGCGTATTTTCGTGCTGGGGTTGAAGGGGTTGGGGTAGTTTTGCATCACCTCATATGCAACAGGGATCTCATCGATGCGCTCCACGGCAGATGTGCCCTCCTTCAGGGAGTTCTCGGTGGTCCCTGTCGCGCGGCCCAGGGCCAAATACAGAGCAGCGCCGCCGGCCTGGAGCGTGCTGCCTCCCGTGCTATCAGAGTAGATCATCGTAGGAAGCGAGTCCAGTGCGGTCATATGGGGGACAGAGGCGGGCCCGATCCCCGTCCAGAATGCCCGATTGCTGTCGGCGACGGCGACGCGCAGGTTCATGTTTCCCGCCGCCACTCCCTCATTCAGGCCGTAGCTTACGCTGAATCGGTTAAGCGTCATGGACGTCGCCCCTGCACCGGCAGCGATGCCGTACGAGAGTTTGAAGTACCGCACTTCGGATACCTTGTCGATGCCTCCGGCGAACGTGCTGCTCCCGGTGTTGGCATTTCCGAGCAGCGCACCAACACGGATATAGTGACCGGTTGCCAGGCCGGAGGTCGCGCACCGTAGCATCACAGGCCGGTATCCCTTGGCATCGCCGACCTGAAAGATCCGGTAGGTGGTCCCGCTGTTGCTCATCCCGCGCCCCAAGGCACCGAGCACATAGCTCGTGTCAGAACCGCCGGTAACAATGGTCCCGCTGGTATACACGTGTATCAGTGCATATTGACCGGTCTCAATGATGCCACGCTTCAGCGTCAGGTATGGATTGCCCGGCTCTTCGGTGCTGCTGCCGCCGGCCATCACCAGGTCGGACTTGAGGATCACCCGGGCGGATCCGGACTTGTTGATCATGAACCCGTTGAACTCATTGTTGCTCGAGGTATACGGCCCCATCGTGATCGTGGTATTCGTGGAACCGATGCAGATGATGTTGCAGACCGCCAGTGTGCTTCCCGAACTCCCCGCACGCAGATCGAAACCTGCTCCTGCATTCGTCAGGTTTCCAGAGATGTAGATACTGTGGGCCAAAGACCCCGTGACGCTCCTGTTTTGCACTCTGAAGGTCGCTCCTGCCCTTACTTCAAGATTGCCCAATACCGTAAGAATCGTGGTATCCACCTTGGAGAACTGGAACACACCTGATGTCCCCTGCCCGACGGTCAGATTGTTCACTGCACCGGACCTCCTGTCGTACGTCACTGTGTCCCCATCCACGATCGTCGCGTTATCCAGACCCCCGGGGACAACACCACCCACCCATGTTGTTCCCTCGCTCCACTTCCCCTTGACCCCGGCCGAGGAAATATCGGCGGCAGAAACAATTCCCGTAAGAGAGACGACGGAGACCATATGGACTGAGAGAATCACCATTGCGCGCTTCATGACTGCCTCGCATAATGTGTGGTGTGGTAGAAGTCGTCGGGGTGGGCTCTAAGAGAGGGTCCAGAGCGGCGACTCGATGGTTGACGAAGCCAAAGAGCAGCTGTGGCGGCAATCTACTGCTCCACTCATCCAATATCAACTTTGCACCGCAACCCTTGTCACAGCGCCGCTATGGAATCAGCGCGGCAATGTTCGGGAGGAAGACATACGCCCTCGTTCAGGAAAAGTCAACTGCACGCTGAAGCCTACGGGATTGCAGGAATCACCTCCCGCAAACGGCCCGCTTCGATCGCGCCGGCCCTGATGATCCGGGGCGGGGAAACAGTCACGTCCACCACGGTGGAGGGCAGGGCCTGAGGCAATGACCCGGCATCAAGAATCAGGTCGATGCCTTTGGGAATGGAACGGCGGATTTCGCGAACGTCCTGCGCGGTAGGCTGGCCCGAGATGTTGGCACTTGTCGAAGTCAGCGGACAACCACACAGTGCAAGTAAACGGAGACAGAGCGCACTGGAAGGGATCCGCACGCCGATCGTCCCTGTCCCCCGTGAAAGCAAGTCGGGCACCTCCCGGGAGGCCGGAAAGACCAGTGTGAGCGGTCCCGGCCAGAAGTGGTCCATGAGCACCCGGGCGTGCTCGTTCACCCCCGCCGTGAGCGTGCCGAGCTGATCCCGGGAGTGGATCACCACGAGGATGGGTTTCTGATCGGTCCGCTGCTTGATCGCCCGCACTTTCGCAATCGCCGTCCCGTCCCACGCGTTCGCGCCGATGCCATAGAGGGTTTCCGTCGGATAGACGATCACCCCGCCGGCCTGGATGACTTCCGCGGCAAGCACCAGAGGCTTGTCCTCCGGGTTGGCGAGTGAAACGTTCAGTGTGAGGGCCATGCAGTTCTTTCCTGGATTGTCCGACACAACCTCCGTTACCACTTTGAGCACCTGTTCATAGGATATGCGCCGCAAGCATTCGAGTGTGCCGATCGGGCAGACGTTCCCCCCGTGGATCCCACAGGGCCTGCACGGAAGCCCCTCGATTTCCACCACGCGATCGCGCTTTCCAAGAGGGGCGAATCCGAAGCCCGGAATCGTCGCACCGTACACGGCAACCACGGGAGTCTGCATTGCCACCCCCAGATGCATCGGGGCGCTGTCATTGGAAACGAGCGCGTGGCACCGGCGCAACAGTTCAGCCGACTGCAGCAGCGTAAACGCCCCGGCCGTATTGAGAATCGCCCCGGGTTTGCCGGCCGCCTCGGCAATCGAACGGCACAGGGACTGATCTTCGGGGCCCCCGACCAGGACGACTCCGCATCCTCCGGCAACCAGCGCCTGCACAAGGGCCGTGTACGCCTCTGCCGGCCACCGCTTGGTCAACCAGACCGATCCGGGGGCGATCGCCACCATGTTGTCGGCGTTGAAGGACGGCCAGCGCATATGATAGGAGCGCAGCAAACGGTCCACGACTTTCCGGTCTTCGGCGCGCGGATGCAGCTCCGGCAGCCGGAAATCGGCATTACCGGTGCCCACGGCTCGAAGGAGGCTGAGATTTCGTTCGATTTCGTGTAGGGCCTTCCCGTACACCACGACATCCGTGAACAGAACCCTCCCGCTGCTTGTGGAGAAACCGATCCGGCGCGGGATCCGTGCAAGCCAGACCACGACTGCGCTGCGCAATGAACGATGCGGCACGAATGCCATGTCGAACCTGAGGGCCCGGAGGTGCCGTGCCAGAGTGAGAATTCCGCGGAGTCCGCGCTCGCTCCCCTTCTTGTCATAGGTGATCACCCGGTCAACCGCAGGGTGGTTTCTCAGGACTGGCGCCGACTGGGGCACGGACACGGCCGTTATGGCGGCCGAGGGAAAGCGGGCGCGGAGAGCCTGTGCCAGGGGCAGCATGAGGATGATGTCGCCGATAAACGCTGTATGAAACAGGAGGATCCGCGGTTCGCGGTTCATGCATGCCCCTGCGCACCTTGTGTGGCCGCTCCCGCGTGATCCTCCTCCTGTGCGGGTTTGTGTTTCCAGCGCTTATGCATCCAGAGCCAGTGGTCCGGATGCAAACGGATATGCTTCTCGAGCACGGCTGCGTGGCGTGCGGTCAGTTGCGTCACCTGCTCTTCGCGGCTGCCGGACAGACCGTGCGCGGGCACCTCTTCGAACACGGCCTCATGGGTGCCGTCGGGTCGGCGTACCAGCAGCACCAGGACGATCGGTGCACCCGTACTCAGCGCAAATGCCGCCGCTCCCCGGTGTGTGGCTGAGGGCCGGCCGAAAAACGGGATGAACACCGACTCGCGCGGACCGCTCTGATCCCCCAGAATCACCACCACTTTCTTCTGCTGTAAGGCACGCAGCACCTCGCGCACGGAAGGGCCCATCGCGATGGTCTCTACGTCGAAACGGCGGCGTTGCCCGTCAATGAAGGCATCGATGCGCTCGTTGCGTTGATGCTGCACGATCGCGGCGAAACGTGCGGGGATGTGCAGGCGCAAACCGTTGAGCATGAACTCCCACGACCCGAAGTGCGCCGACATCAGGATCAGCCCGGCGTTGCGCTGCAGGGCGTTGTGGAGGACCTCGGGATTCCGCAGATGCACCTTTGCTTTCAGTGTTTCGGCGGACCGTCCGCCGGCCCAGAACATCTCCACAATCGCACTGCCGTAGTTCTTGTAGGCCCCGCGCATCACGTGGTGCACCCAGGCCGGGGACGCATCGGGAAAAGCCCGCGTGAGGTTGTCCAGCGTTATGCGCTTGCGATACCCCGTCAGATACAGCACGCCGATCCCGAGGGCGTTGCCGATGCGCCGTGCTGCGCCGTATGGCATGAGGTGCGCGAGGTGGCCGATGAGGCGGAAAAGGAGATATTCAATCGTCGTCGACATGCGGGAAGGGTCTGATGGCCAATCTACACAAAGGCGCAGGAAGATACAACCGGATGCCGGATATCGGCTATTGGTGAGTGACTGCCGGTGCTCCCGAAGCCGCCCATCCAAACGGCCTCAGTGCTCCTCTACCGGAACATCAAACGGCTAACGCGTGATCCCTACCCGATCCCAGTTTTCGTCGTGCAGTTCGTTTCGGTGCGTCGAGTGGACGAGCTCGTAATCCCCCGCCGCATTGCGGAGAACAAAGACGAAAATGACGCCCCCCTGGATGTTGTTGAATGACCAGATTTCGTACGGGCGTGATTCCGTCTCGCTCGGATGGCGCTCGACATCGTCCGGCGGGCCGTACATGATCATCACCCTGCCGCGATCCGTACGGTAACCCTCCCGTGACATGATCTTGAAGTTGGCATTGGCATATGCCACCCGCGAAAGGTATTCATCACGCCGGCCCGGCTGGCGGTGCCTCCAGAATTCACTCAGGAACTTGCTCTTCGCCTGGGTCCCGGTCAACGATGCGTACTGCACCTTCTCGTCGTCCATGGCTTCATACTTGGCCCAGGCGAATTCCCGGTCCAGCTCCGTGCTGTCCATGGATACGTACTGAGGCAACGGCAGGGAAGACGAGGAGGCCAGAAGCGAAGAGTCCACTCCCAGGGTGGGATTGTAGACGAACAGCTTCCGGCCCGAGGAGGCCAGTACCTTGTTTGCTGTATCGACAAGCGACACCATCATGGTGTAGGATCCCGTCCGGAGGTTCTTCACCCCGAATTGATCCACAATCACGCTCGATTCCGCCAACCGCCGCTTCGGGCGGTCCCGCGAAATGATCTCCTTGCCCACGGCATCGTAGACGTTCGTCCGCACGATAAACCCGCTTGTGTCGTTTCCGGCCAGCAGGCTGTACGCCTCGCAATAGTAAAAGACCTTCTGATCCTCGGTGTACAGGCTGCCAACGTTCGGCACGACATCGAGGGTGTTTTTGTAGAAAAGCCCCCCCTTAACCCCCTGCCTGATTGTGGAAGCCATGGCGACATCACTCAAAACCGGTGCGTTCGTGTCAAACCTGTGGATGGGAATGCGCGCGGTGAGACTGTCCCGGCGCAGCGGGTCATTTGCATCCCGTGACAGGAGTTTGAACAGGTACTCACCCTCCGGGAGCTGCAGTTTGTAGAGACCGATGAGATTCATCCCGCGCGACAGAGAGGAACTATCCTGGATGGTGTGCGGGACAAGCCAGCGGTCCGCGTACACCAGGGAGTCCTTCCGCTGCACCGACAATGTGAGATCGGCCATCCCGCTCAGGCCGGCCGAATCGGGCTTGTATGTCAGGCCCCCTTCGGGAAGGGCATACGCGATTTCCACGTGGACATTCTCGTCATCACTTCCACGGTAGCGGGAAATGTCAGCGGTTACCCGCAGGCGTTCGCCCGCCGGTATCACCTGGGCGGCGGACAGACCTGCAGCCAGTGTGAGAACTGCACAGACCCGGAATCTCCTGCTCATGCGACTCATGAATTCTCCATCCAGGGATTGGGAATCAACAGATACTGACCCAAGATACCCAACGGTGTCGTGAGAATCAACACGACGATGCTACTCACCCATCACTTTTATCACCACCCGTTTGCGCCGTTTCCCGTCAAATTCGGCGTAGTACACCTGCTGCCAGGGACCGACGTCAAGTGCGCCCCCGGTGACCGGCACGATCACCTCGTGATGGACAAGCAGGCTCTTCAGGTGGGCATCCCCGTTGGTCTCACCGGTGCGATGATGACGGTACGTCGCCCGGTAGGGTGCAAGATGCTCCAGCCATTCATCGATATCCTGAATCAACCCGTCTTCGGCGTCGTTGACGTAAACGCCGGCGGTGATGTGCATTGCGGAGACAAGAACCATCCCCTCCTGCACGCCGCTGTTCCTGACCACTTCCTCGACCTGCGGCGTGATGTTGATATACTCGCGCTTTTCCCGGGTGGTAAACCAGAGGTATTTCGTCGTGGTCTTCATGTCCGACCCAGAATCGATCTGAGCTTGCTGATGGCCTCCTGCGGCTGGAACGGCTTGGGCAGGAAGTCGTCGGCGCCGGCCTTCATAACCATGAGACGCACCGCCTCACCGCTCATCCCGCTCGTTCCGACAATCTTGATGGCGGGGTTGAGCGTCCGGGCTTTGCTTATCAGATCCACCCCGCCGATGCGCGGCAGGTTCAAATCGGTGATAAGAAGACCGATCTCCTGCGCGTGCTCCTGAAGCATTTCCAGGCCCTTGCCACCGTCACCCGCTTGAAAAACCGTAAATCCATCCATTTCGAGCAGGATGGCAAACAGAGTCCGCAACTCCTCCTCATCCTCCACAATCAGCACACCTCCCGGCGAATCTGCCACGCTCCCTCCTTTCGTATGGGTTGCTGAAAGAGTCAAAGGTAACTCATTAGGCTGCCAATCGTATCTCTGAATCTGGTGCGATGGACTTAATGAACGAATATGCCAAAATATCGTGCATTTTATCCACTATTCCAAGCGTTACCTCCTTATGATTCAATCCTGTACCACTTTTCAAGCGGTCACGTATGTACCGTCGGTCCGGCAGGCTTGCCAGCGCGGTCATGCCTATGGTTCACGGCGGTGTCAGGGGCCGGTACCTTTCCGGTAGAATGAGTTTTAGGGGCAGTCTATCGCCCCGCCAAATTTCAAAGATTTCAGTGCGTCTGTCTTTCGAATAATCCGTTCCTTTGGCAAAAACTTGAACCGTATCCGGCTTCTTGATACCTGCGCTCTGCTCATCAAGATCAACCAATGCAGCAAGGCGTTCAGCCAAGCTATCGATTTCATAGCGAATTCACTATCTTGAATCTGCTCTCATAATCATTTCAGCAGGAGATCGCATGCTCGCAATCCAAAAGAGATTGACCAATCCATTCTACGCGCTTCTCAGCCTGCCGGCAACGGCGATGGGATTCGCATTGTCGATCCAGATTTCCGCCCTCAGCTGGCTACTGACCACGAAATATAATCTGAAAATCGATGAAGTCGGCTTTGTGTGGGCCGCCGGGCCGCTCGCAGGGATTTTCGGGCAGGTAATTATCGGTCTGGTCAGCGACAAGGTATGGTTTTGGGGAGGCCGCCGCCGGCCTTTCGTTCTCATCGGTGGGGCGCTGGCAGCAGGCATGCTTATGGCGTTGCCCAATATTGACGTCATTAGCGCAAGGATGGGGATTGGAAGTCTGCTGGCCGTTGCCATCGCCGTTGCGTTGACGCTGGATCTGGCGATCAATATCAGCTTCAATCCGACGCGCTCCATCATTGCCGATGTGACCCCAGAGGGAAATCCGCGCACCAAAGGATATACATGGATGCAAACGATTTCGGGATTCTTCGGTGTCCTGGCTTATCTCATCGGAGCGACACTCGGTAACTATATTCTGATCTATATCGGCGTCTTCGTCGTGTTTTTCTTCTCAATCGTGCCGATGCTTTTTGTCACCGAGAACAAGAATCTGAACGCAACGGCCGATGCTGCCACCCCAAAAACGAACAAGTCAGCAACAGAATGGGGACAGCTCTTCCGCATCTATTTTGCCCATGGCTTCTCGTGGATCGGTATCCAGACGATGTTTGTGTACATCATCGCTTTCATTCAGCAGAAGTTTTTCAACGGCGTAACCGACCAGGGCGTGATCAATGCGCAGTCGGGACAGATTATCGCCATTGCGTTTGCTATTCTCAATACGGTGGGATTCATTCTTCCTGCATTCGTGCTGGAGCCCATCGTCGAAAGAATCGGCCGGGTGAAAACGCATCTCTCCTGCGTGGCTATTATGTCACTCGGGTATTTCGGCATCGTTATTCTTGGTGCCACGCCCCTGGCGCTGTATCTCTTCATGGCGGTTGCCGGCATCGGTTGGGCAGCGGTGGTCAGTCTGCCATTTGCCATCATGACCGAGAAAATCGATCAGAGCCGCACCGGATTTTTCATGGGAATATTCAACCTTTCCGTCGTGCTGCCGCAGCTTCTCGTCAGTCTCGGTGTTGGTACCATCATTGTGAATTCCGCCGATAAGAATATCATCTTCATCATCAGCGGAGTCTCGCTTGCCATTTCTGCACTGCTATGGATGCTGGTAAAGGAAAAAAGAATGCCCGCAACGGATGGTGCGATCGTATGAATCATCAACTGCGTTGCCTTTTTCTCACTCTCTTCATTTTCACTCAACGGCAGACTTCTGTATATGCAGACGGCCTGCCCGACCTTATTCAACCGGTGAAGCTCACGCCCGGAAGAGTTGACACCATACTGGTGAGTGATCTCTTCTACGCGAAGAACTATGATCTGAGATTCCGCGAGAACGAGCATCTCTCCATCTCGTTTGATGGCAGGACAACGAAGCTGGCTATCACGGCCACGCACAATGATTTTGGCGCGACGCTTCTCGCGTTTACGCTGAACGGTGTTACGAGCCATATTCCGGTCATCATGAGCAGCGGCGCGCATGCACAACAAACACACACATTTGTCTTCAGGCCCGACTCTGCCATACATACCGTGGCGGTTACCGGCAGTTTCAACAACTGGAACAAAGTGCGCGATCAGCTGAAGGATGTGTCCGGCAAAGGCGTGTACGAGCTGGAGGTGCCGCTCGATCCCGGAAGCTACATTTACAAATTTGTTGTGGATGGTAAGGAAGTACTGGACGCGTCCAACCCGGAAAAGACGCCGACCGGATTCGACGATTTCAATTCCGTGCTGCGCATTGCGGATTCCGACAGCACAACGATATTTCTGCACGTCGGCAAACGAACAGAGTCCGGTGCGGACGATGCCTTCTCATTTATCTATGAGAATAGCATCCAACCTCATGCACTCGCTTCGTCGGATGTTATTGCACTCCTGAATAACAAGAAGGTTGCAGCGGAGCATATTCAATGCACCGGCAACACGCTGGTGCTTCATATCCCGAAGTCTGAATTACAAGGAGAAAAGACACTTCGCGTGATGGTGACACAGGGGGGAAGGAACACCAATCTCCAGCAGATTCAGCTGGTGAACGGCATACCGGCAGGAAGGAATGCAAAGGCGTCTTCATGGGATGACGGCATCATCTACTCGATCCTGATCGATCGGTTCAACAATGGAGACAAGTCCAACGATACGCCGGTGGTTCACGATTCTCTCTTCATACAGGCGAACTACCAGGGGGGGGATTTGCGGGGAATCAGCAACAGAATTGATGACGGCTATTTTGATTCCCTTGGCGTGAATATTCTCTGGATCTCTCCGGTGTATGATAATCCGGATATTGCCTTCCGCGAATACCCTCCGCCGCACCGGTGGTACAGCGGCTACCATGGATACTGGCCCATCAGTGCAACGCAAGTAGAAGAAAAATTCGGGACAATGAATGAGTTAAGGCAGCTCATTGCGAAGGCGCATAAGCACGGGATGAAGGTATTGCTCGATTTTGTGGCGCATCATGTCCACATTGACCACCCATTTTTCAAGCAGCATCCGGAGTGGTTCGGCACGTTGGATCTTCCGGACGGACGAAAGAATCTCCGTTTATGGGATGAATACCGGCTCAGCACGTGGTTTGAGCCCTACATGCCTTCCTTCGATTACGTCAAGTCAACGGAAGCGATTACCGCTGTCTCGGACAATGCTGTCTGGTGGCTGCAGGAAACAGGCGCAGACGGTTTTCGCCATGACGCCGTGAAACACGTTCCGAATGAATTCTGGCGCGCGCTAACGAAGAAAATACGGGAGAAAATCGAAATTCCGAAGCACAGGAAGGTGTATCAGATCGGTGAAACCTTCGGCGACTATGATCTGATCGCGTCCTATGTGAACAACGGGCAATTGAGTGCTCAGTTCAACTTCAACCTTGCGTATTTTGCGATTCCGGTCTTTGTCGAGCCGGATAAATCATTCGCGTTTGTCGATTTTCACATGAAGAAATCCTTTGCGTCATTTGGGTACAACAATCTGATGGGCAATATCATGGACAGCCATGACAAGGTGCGCTTCATGGCCTATGCAGACGGAGCGATAACAAGGCAGGGAGTGGACACGCGTGAGATGGCATGGAACAATCCGCCCACAGTCCGCAATCCGAGAAGCTATGAGAAGGCGAAGTTGTATCTTGCGTACATGCTGACGGTTCCCGGACTGCCGGTGATCTACTACGGCTCCGAATTCGGCATGACGGGCGCCGATGATCCGGACAACCGCAGGATGATGCGGTTCGGCGATTCATTATCGGTGTATGAGAAACTCATGCTGGCGGACACCAGGAAAATCGTCCGGATGCGCAATCAGCATTCGGCATTGCGTTATGGAGATTTTCTTACACTGCAGGCAGACACCGCAATATATGCGTATCTTCGGTCGGATATGAATGAACGTCTGCTGGTTGTGTTGAACAAAGCAGAATCAGCGCAATCTCTCGATCTCCATCTGCCGGAGATGTATGACGCCAGATTTCTGGTGAATATTGCGACAGGCGAAAGAATTGAGGTGGAGGCAAATCATGTGCGAGCAACAATTGGAGCGGTGAGCTGGAAGGCGTTTGTGGTGGAATAGGAATTCCCTGTTCTATGGGCGGGTGGAGTTTTGAAGAGGGACCGCTTGGAGAGTTCACCCGAGATTCGTATATTTCTTCATGGCACGTATGGACCAGATTCTCCTTGCCGTCTTCGGCACGATTTCCGTCAGCTTCCTGGCGGGCGCCATCTGGTCGTTCCGAAAGGCGCTTTTGGTTGCACGTGAGAAAGACGGTGATCTCAAAATGTTCTTCTGGGCCGTGGGGACATTTTTCGGACTTATTGTTTCGGGCCTGAGCGCCGCGTACATTCTCGTCCCTATTCTGCTGCATGCCGTATCCGGCCGCTGAACACCAGCCTGAGGCTCAGAGCCACGTGTGGCATGTGTGTGACACTGAGCCTCAGCGGCTCATTTCGTGTCGTCTACGTCCTTCACCAGCAGTGTGGCCACCGCGGCAATCAGCATCGATGCCCCGCCAAGCAAGACCGCGTTCATGGCATCATTACCAAGGAAGTGCTTCATGAGCGACCCCAGCACGCCAGCCGCGGCGATCTGCGGGATGACGATAAAGAAGTTGAAAATCCCCATATAAACCCCCATTCTCTGCGGCGGCAACGCACCTGCCAGAATCGCATACGGCATCGACAGGATGCTCGCCCAAGCGATGCCCACCCCCACCATGGACAGCAGCAGGAGCCCGGGATCGCCTATCACGGACATCGAAACGAGCCCGGCTCCGCCACACACCAGACTCACCATGTGCGCTGCTTTCCTGCTTGTACGCCGGGCCAACCACGGAATGGCAAACGCCGCCAACGCAGCAAATCCGTTGTACACGGCAAACAGGACGCCCACCCAATCCGCCCCCCGATTATAGTCGGCAGTGGACGGGTCGGTGGCATGATAGATATGCGCAGTCACCGCGGCGGTCGTGTAGATCCACATACAGAAAAGGGCGAACCAGGAGAAGAACTGCACAATGGCGAGTTGTGCCATTGTCCGGGGCATACTCTTGAGGCTGTCAAGAATTTCCTCCACGCCGGCGAGGAGACCTTTCTTTTCCTGAAGATGACGTCTGAAGTCGTCAAGGCTATCGGGCGGATATTCCCTGGTGCGAAAAACCGTCCAGCCGACCGCGCCGAGAAATGCGACCGCACCCGCGTAGAACGACAGAATCACGGAGGGGGGGATCATTCCCGCAGGGGCGGTGTTGGCGATTCCAAACCAGTTTGTCAGAACATACGGGAATGCTGACGCAACAACAGCCCCAACGCCGATGAAGAAACTCTGCACCGCGAATCCGGTCGTACGCTGCTCCGAAGGCAAGAGGTCAGCCACGAGGGCGCGGAAGGGCTCCATCGAAATGTTGATCGATGCATCCATGATCCAGAGCATCATCGCGGCAAACCAGAGTACCGGAGAATTGGGCATGACGATGAGAGCAAGCGATGCGAGAATCGCCCCGGTCAGGAAATAGGGCCTCCGCCTTCCCAGACGTCCCCAGGTCCGGTCGCTCATATAGCCGACGATGGGCTGTACGATCAGTCCGGTGGTCGGTGCGGCGATCCAGAGGATCGGGATATCATCAACGCTCGCACCGAGGGTCTCGAAGATACGGCTGACGTTGGCGTTTTGCAGCGCAAAGCCGAACTGGATGCCGAGAAATCCGAAACTCATGTTCCAGATTTGCCAGAAGGAAAGACGCGGTTTCGTCATAGGATATCCTCAGACAACCTGTCCGACACGCCGGCCAGCGGCCCCGCGGCCCAGACGATCCCCACCTGGTGGATATCCAGATTGTAGCGGGTTGTCAGCAGCCAGCTCAGCGCTGATATCTGAATGGACAGCGCGAATCCCATTGCTGTCGCAGGCAGACTGATGAGGGCATAGAACCCGTTCGTGAGTTTTTCCTGGAACGTGCGCATAGGGTGGTCACGCTTCCTTTTCAGTATTCAAAGACCAGGCATTCGCCCGGAGCCAGATCGGCGTGCAGCAGACCCTCTGCAACCGCTATTTTCTTCCCGGTCAGGAGATTGACGATCCGTTTTTTCGTTGTCCCCAGCCTGGTCCCCGCCCGCTGGACCGCATGATGGTCCATATTGCAGATGACCGCCAGGCGTGTCCGCTGGTCCTGGCTCAGTCGCGTGAACGCGAGCAGATGGTGGTTCCCCTCTTCGAGCATGCGGAACGACTGCGGCCGGGAATCCGTCACCATCGCGCGGTGTTTCTTCCTGATGGCGAGTACCGTGCCGATCAGATGCACAAACTGCTCGGCGTTGAGCCAGTTGTACGCATATTCGCTGAACAGCGGAAGCTTCTCCGATGGAAGATTTTTGAGATCCTCTTTGGTGAAATCCAGTCCGGTATTGATCGGGTATCGTTCCGCGATTTCAAAGCCGGAATGGAGAAACGGAATGGCGGGGAGAAAGCTGTTGACGACAATGGTCCAGCGCGCATAGGTCAGATGTCCGGAACGCGCCGCGGCGCGGGGGGTATTGTGGTTTTCGGGGGTGGCAAAAAACGGAATCGGGAACCCCTCGTGCGCCAGTTTCCGGGCGAGGTTTTTCATCCGCTCGGGATGATGCTGGTCCACCCAAAGGTATCCGAACACCGCGTTGTACCCCTCGTCCCTGCTCTTCTGTGAGATCGAGAAGTTCTCATCCCAGAAAGCGAAGTCGGGATCAAGGCTCCGGGCCTTGGCGACCATTTCCTCTTTGAGTTCCATGGGGAGGGCATGCCCCATGTCGATCATGACCCCGTCGATACGGAAGTCCTGCTGGTAGTGCGGTATGATGCCGACGATCTTGTCCCAGAGCGGGCGATTGACGAACTGCGGCTGCGTGAGCCGCCGGTCATACATCCGTATGGTGTTGTAGCCGATGTAATTGAAGTCGGGGTGTTCGTACAGACGCAGATACGTGACGTCGTTCCAGGGCGGCTGTGTATCGTCGGGCGGCCAGTCGGCGAATGCGCCGGGAATCTTGACGCGCGTCCCGTCGTCAAGGACCCCGATGTATCGACCGTCCTCCTTCCGCACCGTCCCGGCCGCCGGCGGCCGCGTGAAGAAGCCGCGATACACCTGGTGGGGCGGTATCAGATGGTCCAGGCGGCCGGCATTGACATCACCATGAATGCGGTCCAGCTCCTCCCGGGTGAACACGGGTGATCCGTACTTCCCTTCGTCGGTCTCGTGCGGAGCGCGCTGCGGCACACTCTCCTTGATCCAGTACATCCACTCCGGATGTTCCTTCACCCAATCCCCGTCCTTGGCTGCGGTGCGGAACGCAAACTCGACGACAACACGCAGTCCGAGCCGGTGCGCCGCCTCCACAAACGCACGGAATTCGGTATCCACATCCAGGCCGAGCGACGGCTCGCTCAGGTTCTCATCGATCTGGTACGGGTTCCGGATAGCATACGGCGAACCGAGGGTCCCCTTGTTGCCGTCATGACCGATCGAGGTGATGGGCAGGAGGTGGACGGTGTTTGCGCCGAGGCGTTTGATGTAGGGAAGCATCGCAATCGCCTTGAGGAACGTTCCGGTCTCCCGTAGTCCGTCTCCGTTCAGGGGGAGATCCAGTGACCCGTTGCCGTTATGGTCGAATGCGGTTGTCGTGCGCACAAAGACATTGTAGATGACCGCGTCTTTTGTCCACTCCCCTCCTGAGGGGACATGCCGTGCGGACGCCTTCCTGAGGTTGATCTTCTTCACGATCCCGAGGTAATATGCATAGGGATGCACCTTTATGGCCTTCGGGGTCCCGCGGGTGGTGGACCAGAGGGAGGGGACGGCATAGTGGGCCTTGAGCGTGCGGGTTTCCCGCAGTTTACGCTGGAGGGCTTTCTCGAGCAGGTCGAGGGCGTTGGGGGTTGTGGACTTGGTCATGGTTGCAGCACGCCGAATGTGTCTTGAATAATGAGTGGTGTGGATGAAGGGGAAATCACAATGCTGCGGTGCCTGGCCGGGAATTCTTCTCCCGGGACCCATTGGCCGGGGTTGCCGCTGTTCGAATACTTGTACTGAATCGTCGTGCCGGCCGGAAGATCGAGGGACAGCGTCCATCGACCGTCACCCGCACGCTCATCCCCCTCGCGGCCGTCATCGCGCATCCGGACCATGTTGGGGTTCCAGGAGGCAAGCTGTGCGGCATCTCCCGCGATGAAGATCGCCTTCTGCACCTGCTGCCCCGATGCGTCACACACGAACACCACCGTGCGGGCCGGCGGACCGCTCCGCGCCATGACACCGCCTCCTGCGGCCGGATCTTCGCCGACGGGGACGGTGACCGGCACATCGGGGATAATCGGCAGAAATTTCCGTTCGGGCATTGATCCGCCCGCCAGCCGTGCAAACCGGTAGATGTTCTGCAGGTGCAGCCGGAAACCGGTGTCGAAGGGTTTGTCTCCCGCGGGAGCCGTCTGGTCGCTCCCGTACCACCAGAACCAGTCCGATCCCTCGGAGGCGTACATTTCTTCCCACGCCATGTACGCATGCCACAAGCGCGTCCCCGCCTGTGGCGGAGCCTTGTGGGGATCGGGCCGGGCAACTCCGGATTGCGCCAAATCGGAACGCGCGCGGAGCAAATACTCCCATGCCGTGTTCTCTTCCGGTTCGCCGATCCAGGTATCGTAGTTGCCGTTGATCCATGAGCCTGGCCAGAGCCGCGTCATCGGGGGCAGGGATTCGACCGGATGCGCCGGCACCTGGCGTGTCGGGTTCCCGCGTATGTATTCGATCATCGTGGTCGTAATGACACTCCGTTGCCTGTAGAGCGCGGCAAGTTTTCTGTACAGCGTGTGCAGGAACCGTTTGCCGTCATTGTCCTTCCGGTACCACTCCCACGCATTCTCCCCGTCCAGAATGACGGTGATGAGCACATCACGTTCCTCCTTCGCGGGGGCATACGCAAGTATGGATTGGACAAAATCCTCGGCCGCCGCTTCGCCGTCCAGATTCTGGTACTTGAATCCGATCCGGTCCGAAAGGTCCGTATCCCTGAACACCAGAAGCATGGGATTCGCCCCGGCGGGAAACCGGTATGCCGTGGTGTTGGGCATACCGCGCGGCTCGGAGCGGTGAAGGACTCTCACATCGCTTGCTGTCCAGAGGATACCGTTCTCCCGGAGGATGTTGAGAACCGGTTGTGCAACCGAGCCTTCACCAGGCCACATCCCGCTCGGAGCTACTCCGAAGATCGCCCTGTACATCTTCACCGCCTTCACCACCTGCGCTTCAGCATCCTCGGGGAATGCGTAGCGTGCAGGCAACGGTTCACCGGGCTGACATGTGCGGGCCAGGTCGGAGTCGTAGATCAGCGGCAGAATGGGATGATAGTACGGCGTGGTGATGATGTCGATCTGCCCTTTCCGGCGCGCGGGATCGTACCGGAGTTGCTTGTGCACCGGCAGGATGGCCGCTGTGACTTTGTAGGCCTCCACGACCATCCGTACGTTGTCCGCATCCGTCACAGCTTTCCGGAGAGTGAACGTTCCATCGGCATGCTCTTCCACATAGCCACTCAGATCGCATACCGCACCTCCGGGCAGCTTCACCGATCCGCGCAGAAAGTCGGGATCAAAATGCGCAAGATAGAACCAGAAGATCACCTCGCGCAGCTCCTGCGGCGTGAAGAGGTCGTCCCGGCTCACATTCTCCCGGGTGATCCGTTGCTTCAGCGAAAGATACCGGGGGAACCGCTCGATCATCACCTGGCTCATGCCGAACGCATTCCAGGAGTTCCTATAAATATGGGCCCGGTCCTCCGCCGTATATGATGCGGGAGACTTGAGGGCGATGTCGATCCAGGGATCTGTTTTGCCCCCCCAACGCTTCAGGAAGCCGGCAACATCGATGCTGTTTGCAGACGTATTGACGAAGGGGCCGAGGCGGGCCAGATAATAATCGCGCAGCTGGAGCAAAAGCGAAGAAGTAAGATTGATGGTGCAGTGCACGTCCGGATACTTCTTGAGCATTGCCGCCATGTCATAGTAATCTTTGGTGGCGTGCGTCCGGACCCACGGGCCCGCAAGCTGGTCGGTTTCCGGATTGATGTACGAAGGCTGGTGCTGATGCCAGACGATGTTGAGAAAGACGGCCTTCCGGCCGGCCGCCAGGGGATACTTGTCCCCGGGATTCAGGGGAGCCTGCGGGGGCTCGGAAGTAAAGAGTATGCTCCGGTCATCAGTCAGGACGAACACCGAGTTCTTGCTCGAGCGGTCGTAGTTGTCGATCAGCGCCGGATTGGAGGGGTCATTGACGTACGTGCTCCCATCAACGAGGAATTTGTACTGGTAAAGACCGGACCGCGAGATTGCGAGTAACCGACCACTCACCGGGCCCATCCTTCCGTAATCTGTCATCGGCCTTAGACCACCCGTTGAAGTCCCCAAGAAGAGAAACGGAGCTATCCGCTTTTCCCGTATAGACAAAGCGCACTCCGGCTGAAGTGATCTGTGGCTGGGCGAGAACGGTCTGCGTGGGACGAACGCCAGCCACCAGGGCGAGTAGAAACAGGATCAAGCAGGAAAGCGATCCGGATCCGCCCTGAAGGAATCCTCTTAAAAGCTCACTGTTATTCAACGCTTCTCTCCATCTGCGGCTATTATCGAATATAGGCCATTTTCATCGTGGAAACGACCTCTTTCCCCATTCCATCGGTAACCTTGAGCCGGCAAATATACATCCCGCTCGTCACGATCAGGCCATCCGACCTCCGCCCATCCCACGTTACACTATGCTCCCCCGGACCGATTTCTTCAGCCAGAAGCACAGCCACGCGTGCTCCCAGGACGTCGTAAATCTCGAGGCTTGCTGCTCCGGCTGAAGCGAGACGGAACCGGATCACCGTGGCGCCATTGAAAGGATTCGGAAAATTCTGGTCCAGCCGGATGCCGGCAGGGACACTATTTCCCTTCTCAGCCACGCCGCTGGGAACCGCCGGGGCAAACGTAACGGCATACGTCCCCCCCGCGCCGGTGGGAATTCGTCAGACTTCGGCTCGCACCATCGAAGGAGGCGTACGGAACACCATCCAGAGATACATTGGCGATGCGATATCCGTCGTTCTTCATGGCAAGCGGCGACAGGCGGAGCACGCGTGTGCGGTTGACAGCGGCGAATGAGTAATAGAGTGTGGCCGGTTGCCGATTCAAGAGGAGTTTTCCGTACAGGTAGACGTAGTAGCCGAGTTCTGTGGAATGGTACGCCGCCTTTCCGCTGCTCCCCTTGTTCGTATCCCAGATCTGGGCGCCGTACTTCGTCCTGTTTTCGTAGACTTCGCCGTATGTATGGTCGACGAAATACGTCATGAAGAAATCGAGCGTTTCGTCCGCCATTTTCAGGTACTTCTGGTTACCCGTGATATCGTACAACAACAGTCCGGCGGTCACGGCCTGTTCCATCTGCCACCAGGCCTTCGCCGTGTCTTTCTGCCCCCACATCAGCATCTGTCCGGTGGTGCGGGTATAATCCTTGTACGGTCCCCCGTTCTGCGTGTCATACCCTTTCGTCAGCACCATATCCACCAGCCGTTCTGCGGACCCGAGGTACGACGTATCGGGCTGAATCGTATAGACGCGGGCCAGACACCATGCTGTCTTGAGCACGTGCCCCATGATCGTCATGGTCTCCGCGGGATCCTCCAGCCAGTCGCTCGAATACTCCTCGGCAAAACCGATAGCCTGCGTCCGGGAGGATTCCGTCAGCCGGTTGACCATGTTGTCCGCGATCTGGAGCAGCCGTGTTTTGTAGGCCGATTCGCCGGTCATCAGATACAGATGGAGCAGGTGTGTGGTGAGCGCGTCAACGGTGGCGTTGAAACTCTTCCCGTCGGGCAATGACCCGTCGTAGCGCGTGTGGTCGTAGTATCCGAAATACGCGGGCCGGCTGTCCCAGTACCTGTTCTCGATGTGCCGGACACCCCGCAGAAGCCAGGAGCGGTCCAGACTGTCATCCGTTGCCTCCACCATGGCCGCCGGACCCAGGATCGCATAGTGCTGGTTGAATGCCGACTTGTCGGCCGTGATATTGAGCGCCAGTCCGTTCTTGCTGACATCCTGAAACCATCCGCCGTAGACGGAATCCCACGCCGTCCGGTAGAGAAAATCGAGTGCACGCCGGGCATAGAGAAGGTACTGCCGGTTGCCCGTCATCATGAATCCCCGCACGAACCCGTATGCATCCCGCGACTGGGATATCATGTTTTTGTTTGTGCCCCACGCCGTGATCACCTTCCCCTGCCGGTCGATATTGGTGTAGAATCCGCCGGACACCGAATCGTAGGCGGAAAACCAGAATCGCGCACAGCTATCCACGTACCCCACAGCGGCGCCGGGGTTTTGCAGGTATGGCGACCGTACCGGGGGCTGCGCCTGACCAAGAACAGGTGCGAATGCAAGGGTGATGAACCAGCAAAGGCTGCACAGTCCCCGCATTGAGATCCGACCGGAAACGAGCGCACGGGGCCCTGTGGAGATTTGCGGGTGAATGGCACGATGCATTCGTACGGAGGACTCGCAGCGGGTCACGTATCTATATCGCCGGGGAGTCATTTCATCAACACCAGTTTGCGCGTAAAGGTCGTGCCGTTCATCGTCCCATCGATGAGCATCCGGCAGAAATACACCCCGCTCGCCGCAAGCATGCCGTTCCCGTTCCGGCCGTTCCACGTTGCCATATGACTTCCCGCAGCCATATCTGCATCAACCAGCCGGGACACTTCCCGTCCGAGCAGGTCATGGACGGTCAACGTGACGCGAGCCGCGTGCGGCAGATCGTACCGGATCATCGTGGTCGGATTGAACGGATTGGGAAAATTCTGGTGAAGTGTAAAAGCGGCCGGCACTTCGCGTGCACCTTCAATCGCCTGAACCGGGTTGCTGATCTTCAGTGTATCACTGGTGAGTGAAATCGTGTACACAGCGCTGCCGAAAGGAGGAAGTGCCACCTGAAGAGCGTTGAGTTCCGACCCGTTCACCTGCTCATGCGTACCCGCAAGCAGTTCATTCACAAAGTACTTCGAGAGGGGCTTGATGTCACCGTCGAAGTCCAGCCCAGCGCTGCCGATCAGATCGAGCACCCCCGTCTGCGCTTCAGACGACATGTTGGTCACCGACAGGCCGTTCCTGTTCAGGTACGGGCGGGCAAAGGCATACAGGTTCTCATTCGTCGAACCCACGCGTATGAAGTCGCTCGCATCGGACCCATCCACCCGCCCGTCTCCGTTCGTATCCCGCTTATGCTGCGTGAACGCCGGGTACTGGCCCCGGAGGGTGGCCAGCTTCTGGTAGTGCGGTGACAGAAGTCCCCGTCCCTGATAGTTCCAGTCGATCACGCTCCGGGCACGCGCCTCCTTGTTTCCCGTGATCCCGTACCCCCAGCCCACTTCCTGACCGTTCCAGAGCATCGGGAAACCGGGAGCGGTGAACAGGACGGTCGCCATTGGCATGGTCCGCTGGAAGGTGCTGGCCGCATCGAGGGCAAATGCCCCCGAATAGAAATAGACGATCCGGTCTTCGTCCTGCGATTCCATGAAACGCATATACAGGGCATTTTCGCCCGGATAGAATCCGGCGTTGTCGATTTCATTGTGCAGGAGCGTGATGGCAAACGGTGTGAATGCGAATCCCCGGATACGGTCGAAGTACAGCTTGAAATCATACGCCGCATCCACTCCACCGAACACACCATCCGACGAGTAGTCGGCATAAATCCTTTCCGTACCGCCGCCCGTCCCGTCATCTTCACCCAGCAGAAAAATGTCGGCGCGTGTGTGCTTCAGCGCCTCGCGCACGGGCTTCCCCATCGCCGCTTCACCGTACCGCCGTGACGGTCCCCAGTAGACATCGTAGCGGTATCCATCCACGCCGAATTCGGTGATCCAGTAGCGGAGCATCCTGATCATTTCGGCGCGGAGGTCCGGATCCCTCCAGTTGAGATTGAGCAGCTGATCGCTGAATCCGGAATAGTAGGTAAACCCGTACGCGTCGGTGGATTGTCCCAGGCCGTTGGTATTGTGCGGGATGATGGTGTGCTCGTACCAGTCCCAGTAGCGGGAGTCGATCCCGTACGTACGCCCGTCGACCGCCCACGGGTGCGAACGGCTGGAGTGGTTTGTCGTCACATCCAGAATAACTCTCATACCGAGGGCGTGCGCCTGGGCGATGAAGTTCTTGAAATCCTGGTTCGTCCCGTATTCCGGCGCGACGTTGTAGAAGTCCGTGATGTTGTACCCCGGACCCGTTCCGTTGTTGATCGGAAAGGCGTTCTTCATCACCGGCATCATCCAGATGACATTGAATCCCATGTCGTGGATCGCCGGAAGGCGCCCGGCGGCGGCGGGAATGGTACCCGCGGAAGAAGCTGCCTTCGGGAAAAGGAAGTACACGCGTGCCCTCTGTGCCCATAGCGGGTTGGTGATGACGGTGGGATTCGTCACAGATCCGTCGGCGTGTAAGGTGAAGTATGACCAGGTCGTGTCGCTGTTCCCGGTGGGATCTCTGGCAATCAGCCCGAACGTGTAGTCGCCTGCGGCGGCCGGGACACTCAGGTTGATGCTCACGCCCTTCTTCGCGTTGATGCCGAGCGGAAGCTGTGGATCATCCAGCCAGGTGAAGTCCGTTATCGTCTGGCCATCCGGGTCGGAACTCCCCGCCGCGCTCAGCGTAACGGAGCTCCCCGAAAGGATCGCCGAGGCGCGTGCGACAGGTGCATGAGATACATACAGCGTGAAAGAAACCGGATCGGACACTACGCGTTTGGCTGCTGAATCTGCCACGGCAACAAAGACGTTGAGACCCTCCCCGAGCGTATCCGTCACCGCCCACTTCCCGCCGCTCACCGCGCCCCGGGTTGTATCCAGACCGTTGCGCACAAGCGACACCGATGTCACTGTGGTATCCTGAATGACGCCGCGGACCGTTCTGAGTGGGTTGACTGTCGTGAAGCCGCCACGGGTCGTCACCTGCACATACCCCGAAGACGTCGTGAAGCGTACGGTGTCGGCATTTGTGCCCGCACGCAGGATAAGCGTATGCTCGCCGTTGGCAAGGGGCTCAGGCGGTGTGAACACCAGTTGACTCGAGCCGCTGTTGTATCCCCGACCCAGTCCGGCATATGTGGTCCCGTCGAGAATCACCGAGAGCGAAGCCGTATCGACACTGCTCCCCACCCGGGGGAAGATGTACGCGGAGATGGCCGGCAGGCTTGTATTGATGATGGGTCCCCGCTGGTTGGGGAGCAGATGATAAATTGTCGGGTCTTTGACGTAGAGGAAGGTATTGTTGTTGTCGAGAGGATTTTGATGGTGGTTCAGGGGATCATTCGGCCAACTCGATACACCGGTATACCAGAACTTGTACTGCCACGCTCCGGGCACACCGTTCGCCGGAGGCGCGGGATTGCCGCCGATGCGCAGCCTCACTGTCCTTGTCCACAGATCTCCCCCGGCGGTTGACATGGGCGCGGCCGCAGGTGTCCAGCTATTGAATTCCCCCGGCAGGGCAACCCCGGTCTTTCCTGAAATCTGAAAACGGAAAGTGACATCCACGCTGTCCTGTGCGCGTATCAAACCAGCACTCAGGTCAAGGCAGAGAACAACGGCTGCAACCCTTTTCAACGTCATGACCCTCCCTCCAGATAGACGACACCGGAAAGGGGGGGGATCACCGTTTGATTACCCGCACGTTCCGCGGAAGGCGTTCCGGCAGGCCATACTCGCCCCCACCGGCCTGCCAGGGCTCCCTCAAGCGTCACCGTCGCCGGGGCATCGCTTCTGTTCAGGAGCACAAGTCCCCGCGCCCCGGAGACTTCCCGCATAAACCCGTACACACCCTGCTTCTCATCACAGAGCATACCCCGGATTGTTCCGTCTGTCCAGACTGCGTGCGACTTCCTGAGCGCGATGACATCGCGCGAAAACGTCAGCAGCACGGTATCCTGCCTGCCCTTCTCCCAGACCATCGTCCCGCGGCATCCCGGATCCTTCCCTCCCAGCATGCCCACTTCATCGCCGTAGTAGACCATCGGTGCGCCCGGACAGGTCATCTGGAAGAGCATGGCCAGCTTCATGATGGCCGTGTTGCCGTTGCACAGTGTGAGAAACCGTTCCGTATCATGACTCCCGAGGAGGTTCAGCAGGGCGAAGTGGACTTCATCGGGATATCCTTTCCGCTGATCTTTCAGCGCGTCGTCGAAGGCAGCCGGTCCGATCTTTCGGTGAACGAAAAAATCGAGGCAGGCATTCCGGAACCTGTAGTTCATCACCGCATCGAACTGATCCCCCTGGAGCCAGGGGGATCCGTCCTCCCAGATTTCACCGACGATATACGCGTCCGGGTTGACGGACTTCACCACTCCTCTCCATTCGCGCCAGAATTCATGGGAGATCTCGTTTGGCACATCCAGCCGCCATCCGTCGATACCTGCAGCCATCCAGGCGCGGGTTACGGAGAAAAGGTATTCCCGCACGGCCGGATTGTCGGTCTTCAGCCTGGGCAGCGAACCGTATCCCCACCAGCAGTCGTAATTGGGGTTGCTCGCGGGAGCAACCGGAAAGCTCTTGAAGGAATACCAGTCTTTGTAGATGGAGAGCGATCCTTTTTCCTTCACGTCCGCGAATGCAAAAAACTGGACACCGGTGTGGTTGAACACGCCGTCCAGTATGATGCGCATTCCGCGCTTATGGCAGGCAGCAACCAGCTGCCTGAGGACAAGGCTGTCCCCGAATTGCGGGTCCACACGCAGATAGTCGCGTGTGTCGTATTTGTGGTTGCTCGGCGCATCGAATATGGGATTCAGATAGAGCGCATTTACGCCGAGTTCCTGCAGGTAATCCAGGCGGGCAATGACACCCTGCAAATCTCCCCCGAATCGGTTTCTGCTGGTGGGCGGGTTACCCCAGGGTTCCGTGTCCGGCGGATCGTTTGCCGGATCGCCGTTGGCAAATCTATCGGGAAAAATCTGATAGAAGACCGCGTTTTTCACCCAGCGGGGAACGAACGAATCCTGGTGTGCAGGTGCGGCGGAGGGGAATGCCATCAATATCCCCACAAGAAGCAAAACGGTCCGTAGAGTGGTACGCTGGGGATTGTCGGCGCGGGCACGATCGGTTGGCGTTATGATGGCTTTCACGGATCAGTATAGGAAAATGGGCCTAAAAATGCAACGCTTGCTTTCCTGCGGAAAGCTGCTATCTTTTTAGAAAAAGGGAACAGAAAACCACACTTGAAGTCCAGACGCCCGTCCCCCGCACGCGACCCCGGTTGACTCCGCAGATGCGCAGAGTATTCCTGGTCTTTACTCTTCTGGTTCCCGTCCTGTTCTTCGTCCTTCTGGAAGTCGGCCTGCGAATCTTCGGATACGGCCCTGACCTCTCGCTCTTCATCACCGAGACGCTGAACGGCCGGTCGTATCATATCATGAATCCGGGGGTGAAGAACCGGTACTTTTCGCGCGTTGTCTTCACACCCACCACGTCCCCGGACTACTTCGTGTGCCAAAGCCGGCCGGCACCTACCGCATTTTCTGTCTCGGGGGCTCAACGACGGTCGGTTTCCCCTACTGGTACAACGGATCTTTCCCGTCCTTTCTGCGCGACAGGCTTCGCAGAACCTTCCCCGAGAGGTCGATTGAGATCATCAATCTCGGCATGACCGCAACAAACAGCTACACCGTGGTCGACATGGTGCGCGATGTGTTCGGACTATGAACCGGACCTGCTGGTGGTGTATGATGGCCATAATGAGTTCTATGGAGCGCTTGGCGTAGCATCCCGGGAGTCCATGGGCGGATCCCGCTGGCTTTCACGCCTTTCCCTCCGACTGGTCCATCTCCGGTCGTTTCTTCTTGTGCGCGACGCGTACAACGCCTTCGGTCGGCTGTTTGCCGGATCCGAGAGTGTCGAGGCACGCGGGCACGCTCATGGAGAAACTCGCCCGCGGCAGGACGATTCCGCTGGAAAGCCAGGCATACCGCGACGGCCTTGGGACGTCTTTGCCTCAAACATCGCCGAACTGCACGATCTCTGCTCCACGAAGGGGGTCCCGGTGATTCTGGGGACGCAGGCATCGAATCTCCGCGGCTTGTCCCCCTTTGTTTCGGGAGAACCTGCAGAAGCCACCACGCAGCAACGGCTCGCCTTCCATGAAAGCTTCAACAACGGCCTGGCGCACTGGATGAACGGCGCCTTCGACTCGGCGCTCACGGCATTTACCTCCGCCACATCCCTCTTCCCCCTCCACGCCGAGTCGCACTACAGGCGTGCACGCTGTCTCGACACGCTTGGCAGATGGGAGGAAGCACGTCCGGCGTATCTCCGCGCGCGTGATCTCGACGAGCTCCGATTCCGCACCAGTTCGGATTTCAATGACGTGATCCGCAGTGCCGCCGACGGTCCCACTACCTCCTATGCGGATATCGAAAAAACATTCGCAGACGCTTCTCCCCGCGGGATCATCGGCAATGACCTGATCCTGGAGCACCTGCACCCCGTGGCATGGGGAAATTTTCTCATCGCCAAAGCGTACGCCGGAGTCATGCGTGAGCGCGGACTCCTTGCCGGCCTCCGAGGAGTGGGTTGTGCGCGACACCGTTCCTGACACGCGCCCTGTGGGAGGCGCGTCCTCTTACCGAACTGGACGAGCGCACCGCCCGGCGCAGAACGGAGGCCCTGGTGACCGCCTGGCCATTCCAGCCCGAAGAGCTTCCTCTGGAGCCCATAGCCGCCGGAAGACACCATCGGGCAGATTGCCGATCAGATAGCACGGGGTCGCATTCACTGGCGTCTGGCGCATGACCGTGCGCTGGACTTCTATGCGGCGCGCAATGACGCACGTTCGATGGAACGCGAATATCGCGCCATCATCAACCAGCTGCCCTTTGTCGACGTTCAACCCTACCTGAAACTCGCCCATCTCCTCCTCGTTCAATCGCGAACCGATGAACTCCGCGACGTGCTTGAGCAGTCGCTCCAGGTCGAACCGACCATTCTGGCGTATCGCGCATTGGGCGACATCGCCCTTCGTTCAAAGAACCCCCGGCAGGCAGCCGTTTACTACGAACGGACGTTCTCTTTTTCCCAGACCCCGGCCGAACAGGCAGAAAACGGAACGCTTCGTCGCCGTTGCTTTCTTCCGCATGAATGATCTGGACCAGGGCGGAAGCCCAGGCACATCGTGTTCTCTCACTCAAGCCGGACCACACACCTGCCGTGGATTTGCTCTCAGAAATCGCCGCGGCCCGCAAGCCGTAAAGCTTCCCGCAACTGTAGTGCGTCCCGGTAGTCCGGCACGAGCCGGAGCGCCTCATCGATGTTCCGTCTGGCCGGGTCCAACTCGCCCCGGTTCGCATACGCAGCGGCAAGACCGTAGTATGCGTTTGCCCGCACCTGCACTTCGCGCCCGTTCCCGGTAAGCGCCAGAACCTGTTCCAGCTGACGAATTCGCCTCGTCCGGATTTCCCGCATTCACCTCAAGGAGCCCCAGATCCAGACGCGACCGTTCATACGTCGCCGTTCGAAGCGACGGACCGCCTGTAGTACCCCATCGCCCGGGCCCGCTGTCCCATCGTATTCAGAAGACTTCCCGCAAGATAGTTTGTGTAGTAGCTGAAGGGATACTCGTCCAGCATCGCTTCATACGTTGTGAGCGCATCCCGCGTGCGGCCGATCCGCCAGAAGTAGGAGGCCGTCGCGTAACATGCCTCGTTCCAGCGCAGCCTCCTCGCATGCGTCTCCTCGACGATGCGCATCAGGGTCGCATCCGCATGCTGCAGAACCATCGGGAGCGCGGTGAAAGTCGTGGAAGGGCCATCTGCCCGTCAGATGTCCGATCGAATAGTCTGCATATGCCAGGTCAAGCCAGCATATGCCCAGGCTGTCCGGGTGGAACGGGAGGAGCGTGTCAGTTGCCACTTCGCCCGTGATCCACCCTCCGGCAACGAGTGTCCGGGTAAACGCAGAAGCGATATGGTAGTATCCGAGCGCAGTCGGGTGCAGGTGTTCCCAGAACAGGGTATCCCCCGGGATCCCATCGGGAGAAAGTGAGGCAAAAAGGGAATCCGTTCTCACAAGAGGGGTTTGAGTCTCTCTTGCCACCTGTCTGATGACGGCATTGATCGCTTCGGGTGCACGGAACTTCAGGAGATCCAGGTCTTTTGCACGGAGAAGAGATTCCCGTGCCTCGGCATACCTCCCCTCCGCACGCAGCAGGAGTCCGCGTCTGAACGCGAGGTTGCAGACCGGTCTCCCGGACCGAGACTGTCCGAGACAAAGGGAGGGAACATCAGGTTGGAGGAAACTTCACTGACTATGACGGGAACCTTGGCCTGCTCGAAATGTCTGAAGAATGGCGCGGAGATTTTCTTCGAACAGCATCACGATCCTGTGCGTCTCGTCGGAATCCAGGGCGACGAGGCTCCCCTGTGACACCTGGTGCATCAGGTTTGGAGTCTCCCCCTTCTGCCCTCCTCCTCCGGATCCGCCCAGCCACTCCTGCAGAAGCTGCATCAGTCTGAACTCCCGGGCTGCGTATTTCAGACGGGTCATCCAGGAAGAGTGTCGTTCAAGAAACGACGCCCCGACACCGTCCGGACCGTAGAACTCGTTGTGGCCCGTATAGACGAGAATAAGGTCGGGCTGGTACGCCAGCAGTTCTGGCGCGAGATCTCTGATCACATTCGTGTTGATCGCCGACGCCCCTAAGTTGACAACCTCGATTTCTTTTCCGGGATAGATCCGGCGGAGCTGTTTCCGGACGAGACCGGGAATGTTCGCATTCATGTCGTACGGCGTGCCGAACATCGAGGATTCACCGAGGCAGATGATCCGGAATGTGTTTTGGGTTTTTTCCTTCCGGAAGAGCGTCGTCTTAAATTCGGGGACAAGAGGTGTTTTCGCGGGAAAGTACTTCCTGAGAAAGGTCCGGTTCGTCTGATACCATATGATGCCGTCGAACGAGACGGTGTCGGCAAGAGCGTCCGGCGGACGCGGCGAGAACACCCGCAGCCCGACTTCCGCCAGGACGAAAAGGAGCAGGAGTGCCGTGACGGGGAGGAGGCTGAAGATGATATGGCGGAGCCGTACGGTCACGGTGGCGTCTGCTCGTCAGGGAAGAATGGTCTCTCTGGGCGGTTCAACGTTCAGCCAGTCCAGCTGCGGCTCCACGAAGGGGACTTCGAACATCCGGCCGCCGAAGCCCAGGAGACGGTACGTCAGCATCGGAACCGGTGTGACGCGCAGCCGGGAGAGCCGTTCCTGATAGATGTCGACCCCTCGAGCGGCGGCACTTTGCGCGATAAAGAGTGTCACTGCGCGGCGCTCTTTCAGCTTCCGGGATTCTTCCCGCGCGCGTGCGAACCGGGCGGCAAATGCGGTATCTGTCGGGAGGGCTTCGGAACGCCTCTCCACGAGCTGCATGTAGATGTACCCGGTCGTATCGCGCAGAGGTCCGTAGAATTCTCCGGGTTCGAGACGCGAAGCGATCGCGCCAAGCGGATACCTTTCCGTAACAGAGAAGAAGGGAGTGAGGCCTCCGGTCTGCCGGTCGGCGGGATCCGACGAGAAGAGCCGGATCACCTGCTCGAAGGGGACCCCGGCTTCGAGCTGACGGAACGCCGCATCCATCTCCTGGATCCCGGAAGTCCGGAGCATGCGCAAGCGCACCTCCGGCGGTGATACGGAGGGATCGGTTGACCGCATATGGGCATACACATCGGCATCGTCCACACGCACGATCTCCCGGATTCGTTGTTGTGCCATGCCCGCAAGATAGTGATCGCGCCAGGGGCCCAACCGTTGTTCCACCGCAGGAGAACGATCCAGTCCGCGCGAAAAACCTTCTTCTGCGAGCAGTTCATGCCTCGACCATTCCCGGAAGACGCTGTAGAGACGTGCCGCAACCCCGCGCACCGAATCGCCGTTCACCGTAAATCCCTTGGTTACGAGCCTTTCCACCGCCTCCCCCACCGTCCAGGCGCGGGACCCGGCGACGATCAGTGTCTCCTGTTCGACATCCGCGAGGCGCAAAAGGACCGAGCCTCCCATTGTGGCTGAGAGCGCGGTCGACGGAGGAGTGTAGGCGGAGCGAAACACTGCATCGACGGCTGCGGCGAACCGTTTGAAGAGATCGGGTGGCGAGAATGCCTTCTTGTCGCGGAGCAGCTCGCTGACAAAGACCTCCTCCCGCGCTTGTTCTTTACGAATACGGATCCGTGCAACGACTCGTTCGCGCAACGTCACGGGTGGCATTTCGGTGTAGAAGGTGTTCGGCGCCGTTGTGAGAAGCCGGAGAATGTAGAATCCCTCCCCGGCGGCAACAACAGGAGAAATGCCATCTGTGGTGAGACGGTATGCCGCCTGTTCGATCGTGGTATCCGCGTCCCCCCAGATCACCGTGGCGGTGTCGCGGAGGGCACCCAGCGTGGAATCCGGCACAAACCGGTCGAAGTCCTTTCCGGTTTTCAACTGTCCCCGTACAAACCGTGCGTCCGCCTGCTCCGTGAAAAGAACAGATATTCCACCATGGAGTTGTTTCCGTGCCCTGGCGATCCCCTCTTTGATTTCTGCAGTGGAGACGGTCACTTTTGCGCGCACTTCCCGGCGGTAGAGTTCGTCCCGGACGAGAAGTCGCGTAATGTCTGCAAGAGCGCGGGTGTAGAGCGCGGCGGTGTCACAATTCCGGGCAAGCGCTTCCTGTGCCAGCAGTTTCTCGGCCACCATGGAATACAGCAGCGTGAGTTTTTCCTGCTCGAGCTGCGGCTTTCGATGGCGGTAGAGTCCGGGGGTGAGTTCAAACCGTTCCAGGAATTCCCGCTCGGAAATGAACACAGTGCCTGCGCGGGCGATGGCGGGTTCGGAGACCGGATCGGTCTGTGCCGCCGCGACGCCTGCAAAGAAGAGAAGAAACGACAAGAAGGATGATCATAGGACGGGGGTTTCGCCTGCTTCCGGAGGAGCCGGGGCGTCTACACAAAACAAGGCGGCCCCGGAGGGCCGGGACCGCCTTGCCGTGTTACGTCACATCACGATTACTTCAACATCACCATCTTCTTCACGCTGGTGAAGTCGCCGGCGGTCAAGCCGGTAGAAGTAGACACCGCTCGAGAGGTTCGATGCACCGAACTTCACGTTGTGGATGCCCGCCTTCTGGACTTCGTTCACCAGTGTCGCCACTTCCTGGCCGACGATGTTGTAGACCTTCAACACCACCTGGGCCTGAGCCGGGATGGAGTATTCGATCTTCGTCGTCGGGTTGAAGGGGTTCGGATAGTTCTGCGCCAGCTCGTACACCAGCGGCTTGTTGCCGTCGATTACGCTGGTCGGCGTCTGTGGTTTGCGCAGATCGTAGTTCCAGGCGTCATAGAACGCCGGGTTGATGCTGCCGAACTGGTCGTTGATCGTCCAGATGGAATCCAGCATCGACGATGTTGGCGTTGTGGTTGTTGCCGAAGCCGCCCCTGCCGCCTTCGTTGTCGCCGCCGCGGATACCGAACTTGAAGACCTGACCGACACGGTCCTTCGTGCCGATATTGACGCTGTCGGGCGAAGCGAGGACCTGCCGCGTGAAGATGGAGTCGCCCGCAACGCGGTCACCGTTGGTACCGTTGTCATACATCTTCTTCAGCAGGTTGTTCTGGAGACCGAGGCCCCAGTCGCCGCCGTCGTTGCTCCAGCCGCCCACTGCCGGACCGTTCATCCAGACTCCCCACTTCATGATGGAGTCCTGCTGTCCCTGCCTGACGGTGAACGTTCCCTGGATGTCGGAAAGCGAATCGTTGCCCAGTTTCACCTGGTAGTACGCGGGACGGAGATCGACTTCCCACTTCACGTTCACGTTCCTTGCCAGCTTCCGCGCATTCGGGAAACTGCGGCTGACGCCGCGCCTGCGTGATGCTGGTTGACGTGTCCAGGACGGTCATGCGGTGACCTTCGAAGCAAGCGGATCAACGGTCACCTGACGGCGTTCCGCTTCAGACTGGACCGGGCCGGTGTAGAAGAAGTTGTAGTAGAGTTCGCGCACTTCAACGCCGTTCCGGAGCACATAGTACTGGTAGTTCAGTGGCTTCTCCCTTCGCGGTAATCATGGTATCGCTTATCGGAAGGTCGTCCCGACCGAGGCGGGTCATACGTTTGCCGGAACCCGGCGTGGCTGAGGTGGAGAAATAGCCCGACCGGACCTAGAGGGTGTCGTTGAGCACGTCGATGCCGCCGCTTCCCGCAGCCTTGCCAGGTTTGCGGTGAATGTAATCTTCACTGTGTCGGGGTTCGCGCGGGATCCGGGTTTTTCGTTGTTGTAATAGACATACTTCAGCGTGGTGTCTTTCTTGCCAACCGGGATTTTGAACGACCGGTTGGACTGGCCCTGCAACTCGTCTTTCCCCTGCCAGTCGTAGCCGATCAGGTACTTGAACGAGATGGTCTGGCCTACCGTCACGGAGTCTCTTCCGGAAGCGCAAACGGGCTGACCAGAAGTTTGTGGGGGCCACTGTGTAGCCATCGCCGTCAGTGGGCGCCGATTCGCGCGTCAGATAGGTTGACCGGCCCCAATCCAGGTCGGCACCAACGTAACCGCCGCCGCCGCGAACCGCGACGGTATCTTTGTCGTTGTTGTAGTTCGGCGTGCCGGATGCGATCTGCCCGGCCATGCTCACGCGGAAGTAGACATTAATGAAGCTGTCCGGCGTTGCCGGCCAGGGACGGAAATTCTGCGCCCTGGTCCCCGCGCCGTTGTTCCAGAACTCGACGTTGAGCGTCGTGTCTTTGTTGGGCACGATCAGCGAACGATCCGCACCAGTCGCACTCGGGAAATCGGCGGGAACAACACCTTTCTCCCAGCCCGTGCCGCTGGCGTACGCTATGACATACTTGTACCTCAGCGTATCGCCGGCCTGCATATAGACGGTTTTCCGCCAGTAGTCGCCGCCCACCGCCGTCATTTCGTTCTGCGCGTCATTTCCCCATGTGATCGGGGAGTATCCGCCGGCGTTGGCACCACCGCGAAGGTGAATCTTGGAACCCGCCACCGGCAGTGTATCGGGAACGGTTGCGGTGTTCAGATTGAACGCGACCTTGCAGACATTCTTTGCCGTGTATTTCAGCGCGTTATTGAAGCCGACGGCAAGGATGTTGTTCAGATCCTTGAATGCGCTATTGTAGAGCTCACTCCCGATTCCTGCCACCCGGCACCCAGGTTCCCCCATCTGTGGACAACCAGTCTGCGACCGCGATCGGCACTCGGAGCCGTAAGTCCTGTCCGACGGCAATCAAGGCATTCGTTCCGCGAACTGGTTTCACAGAGCGGAGTTCCTGCGTCCCATGGGGACCGGCGGTTCAACCTTAGTGTGTCACTCCAGGTGAGACCCCCGTCGGTGGTCTTGTGATCAGTAGTCGTTGTCGACGGCGTTTGACGCACGGTCAACGGTATACCCTATGCTTTCGTTCAGGAAATTGATCGAGCGGATGTAGTAGTTCTGCGCGGTGCCACCCGTCAATGTCACTGCCCATGTCGTCCATGTGTTCACCGGCATCCGTGGACTTCAGGATGCGCGCGGGTTGCGCGAGCTTCCATAGTACGCGAATCCAAACGGTCTTGCCGAATACGTCCATGGCCTGGCGGTACGTCGCAGTAGGAGGCATACCATTGTCTTCCTTCTCTTCTGTCGGAAGGTTGGTCAGCCGCGTCCAGTTCTTGCCGCCGTTCGTGCTGCGGGTCAACGAAGAGCCCCTGGACGCTCCGCATCACCCATGGCGATCAAGGGTATCCTTGCCGATTGTCCGGACACCATCCACCCAGCCCGTATCCGTCGTCGAGTATGTAAACACGGAGTCCCATGTTGAGCCGGTGTTCGTCGTGCGAAACAGCTTGCCATTGAACGCGCCGAACACGGCCAGTTGATCCCATTGGCGACTGCAACTTCCGTGATGCCCTCGCCTTTGAGTACCTGCTTCTTTGACCAGGTAAGACCTCCGTCGGCGGAGCGCCAGACCCAATCAAGCGCGGTCGTCGTGTTGAATCCTGTGACCCAGATGGCTCCCGCAGGGCTCAACGTGAATTCCGCGGAAATCGTGACCGGACGCTTCGGGGGAAATGCGAAGCCATCCGGCGGCCGTACCTTCCAGCGTGGCAGACTGACCCTCTTTGGCGACCGCCCGATCTTCCGCATATTTCTGATTGCGGCGTTCGTTTGCGCCCAGAGCGACTGCCACTACCAGCAAAGGCAGAAGTAGCAATGCAAAACGCTTCATAAGGCACTCCTATTAATGTTATGAGATGTGAGTAGTGGATTAGGAACTTCGTACGGCGATGAATGACTTTAATATACGTATTTCGGCGGCCCCGATCAAGCTGCGCCCGGCCTGCCCCTGTCGGGGCCTGCACCATCCGGTGCCTGTGTTGCATGGTCCTACTCGGGCTTCTTGGATTCCCCAGATTCTCCTCGATTGTTCATGATCCGTAGACAGATCTGCTCACTTCACTGGCGTCTGTATGCGTCATCCATGACCTGCACCAGCATCCCGCTAGAACGAAAAGCCCAGTGCAATCGTGTTCAAATTGCCGAACGCCCCGAACTGGCTCCAGGCATAATGCACTTCCAGTGCGCCGATGCCTGCTGGCGGTGTACTTCAGCCCCGCACCCAGGGCAAGCCCGTCTTCCGTCCCTTCGCCGAAAACGGATTTGTATCCCCCGCGCAGAAAGACCATATCGCTCCAGCCGAACTCCCCTCCCACGTTTACCGATCCGTCGTTGTCGTTCGGCATGAGAGCATCTGTGGCCAGCGTCAGGCGCAACATGTCATCCTTGTACACGTCCATGGCCACCCCCACCCGGAACGAGAGCGGAATCGGCCACGGATCGGTCTTGATGGACCCCACAAGCGCCTTGTTGGACCCGGAGTTCTGCGGGATCGATATCCACGCGCTCAGCAAATCACGCCCGTCCAGTTTCATGTCCCCGCCGAAGTTGGACATGGACACGCCCAGCCGCATGTCGTTGAAGCCGGTGACGAACAGAAGCCCCAGATCGAAGGCAAACGCCGTTGCACTTTCGTTCCAGATCCGCTGATCGATGTACTTGACGGAAGCGCCCATCGAGAACCGGTCGGTGAGCCGCCGGCTGTAGGTAAATGCGATGGCCAGATCCTGTGCCGACCACCGCTCCCCCGTGCCGTTCGGGGCGGCAACAGTTGTCACATCCTCCTCACCGTAGTCCAGCTGCGTCAGGCTGACGCCCACGGCGTTTTCTTCGTCGAGGCTCAGGAGAAAGCCCAGCCAGCGGAACTTCGTCCCGACCAGCCAGTCGGTGTTCGAGAAGATCAGCTGGGACTTCCCCGCCTGCGCCACTGCACCCGGGTTCCAGTAGAGCGACGTGACGTCATCGTTGGACGCCACATACGCCCCGCCCATTGCGATTGCGCGGGGTCCCACCGAGATGCCCAGAAATTGTCCTGCCGTTGTACCCACTTTCGACTGACCGGAGCCAGCCACGTGGACCAGGAGGACGGCCAGCAGTGCGCCGATCAGGCGCGGCATAAACGTATGTCGTGTTGTGCGCATGGTCGGTCTCACTTGATAATCGCGATCTTGCCGGTCTTGTTTCCTACCGGCGATTCCACAACGTAGAAGTAGATGCCGTAGGCGATATCCAGGTTTTCCTTGGTCTTCAGATTCCAGGATACCGTCCCGTCCTGGATATTGCCCGACGTGATTCAGCGTGATGACATGATCGCCGCGGGAGGTGAATATCCTGATCGTCGCCTCGTTGGGCAGATTCGTGAAGTCGATCTTCCGCTCCCCCCGTCCGGATGTGATGCCCGGATTCAGCGGCGGCTCGAATGCCGATGCCGTCACATACGGATTCGGCACGACGCGGATGTTTTCCAGCCCGGTTTGCGCAGCGGCGGTTTCGACCGTCGGGAGTTCCGTCACGAATTCGAACAGATCACCGTTCCGGAACGGCTTGGTGGTGCGTATGGTGTACTTGTCTCCGTTCCCCAGGGCATACACCGTGTCGCCCGGTTCGCCTTCCTTCGCAAGGAAGAAGAGATCCCATGTCGGGGAGAGCTCGCCGCGCGGATTCTGTTCCATAAGGATGAGCTCGTCGAGCGGCGAAATCTTGCCGCCTCCGCCGGCGGACGGACCCTCGACAAAAAGGAACCTGGCGTACGTGCCGTCGGTGAGGTTGAACACACGGAAGTTCACCGGAATGCGGACATCAAACGGGAAGGGCCCCGCGGTCGATGTATCGACGATGGTATTCGCGAACCGGATCTCGTAATCCGCCGGCTTCCTGTACCCCTTCAGGGGGGGATCAAGCAACGGAAGATCTGTCGGTCCGAGGTTCACGACGTATGCGGCCTTGCCTGTCCACGCCGAACCGCTTTCGTTCACCGCCCATGCATTCTCGAACACCATGGTGAGCCCGTCGAAAATGTCGGCTTCCCCGTTTTCCACCTGGTAGGGTGTCCCCTGGAGATTGGGGCTCTTGAACACCGGATAGTATTGATACGTGATCGTATAGGTACCCGCCGGGAGCCTGCCGGGGGCGGAGCCACGGATGGATCCGCGCGAAGCATCCAGAATGTACTCCGTCGGGGGAATGACCGAACCCTGCTGGTTCTTCACCGTCACCGTGGCGGCGATCAGGTTCTTCCTCGAAAGATTCACGTTCACCGTGTCCTGACTGATAAACTGCTCGGTGACATTCTCCATATCCTGAACGGAATAGAACGTGGTGATCCGGTCCCACTCGGAGCTGTCCGCGGCGTCCACCTTGCCGTTCTTGTTGTTGTCCTCACCGTCCATCTGCGTATCGAAGAACGTGACACGATACTTGTGGCTCGTCGAGCCGGGTTTCATCCACGATGGCGTACGACCCTTTCCCGGTGCCCGAACCCGTGAGGGGGATTTCCACTCCGGTTTTCGGTGCAACATAGCCGGCCACGTGCGTGTTCGGCGTTACCACACCGACATTGATGTCATGTTCGACTTCTCCGGTCGAAAGAACCCGGACCTGTTTCGTGTTCTCCCCCGGGAATATTCCCTTGGCTTCATCCCCGCGGTCGTAGGCGACAACGGCATAGTAGTACCTGCGGCCGTTCTCCACCTCGGTATCCACGTAGCTGTGCTTCAGTCCCGTTTCATCCCCCAGGTCAAACGAATAACCGCCGGCGGCCTGGAACAACTCCGCGTTCGCCCGGAAGAAGCCCTTGATCCCGTTCACGATATCGTACTGCACGAGCGGCCGGTATCCCCGCGCCGTCCCGGTGGCATCGGTAATCGTGAACACGTCGCTGAAATCGGGATCGGTCGACTTGTAGACCTTGTACCCCTCGAAATCTTTGATGCGCAGCACCGGATCGATGGTTGCTTCCGCAACGCGATCCCAGTACAGCGTCACCTGACGATCACCCGGAACGGCGACCAGCGTCGGCTTGTCCGGCGGCGTCGGGAACTGGTAGTTGGCGTCGTAAATCTCCTGGACGGTACGCTTGTTCTTCAGGAGATCGTCAATGTCATCCTGCACGCCGCCCCCCTTGCCGCCGCCATAGATCAGCGCGAGAGAGAACCGCTCGGTGCCGCCGGCCAGAAGCGGAAAGTATCCCGATCCGTAAATGAAGTCACCGTCCTCGCCGCTCACGGGACGGTTGTTGGACAATGGATGTCGGCACGTCAAAGAAACCCGGCGCGAGATTCCGCCAGAGCTCTTCGTCGTCGCCCAGGCGGACCTGATTCGCCGGGGAGAAATAGAAGAAGCTCGACAGGCCGATCTGGTCCGACTCGTTCACATCGGTCTTGTCGATGTTCGGCTCGCCCGGCAATCCCGTGTCGGTGCCGCCGTTTTCGTACCCGGAGGTCGGCACCCCGTCTCCTTCCCCGAAATCCGGGCCGGGGTAATTCACCGCGGTCGGCCCGATGCCATCCCGCCCGACATCGTCGAAGTTGATGTTCCAGTCCTGGTCGTTGTCCACACGGTCGTTCCGCTTCTCATCAATCATGCTGAGCGTCGACGTGCCGAGATTGGCGATGTAGTCCACGTGGCGCACCGGACGATAGACATCGATGAGCACCTGGAACGGAGGATTCCGGTTCCGCTTGAACTGACGGTAGTGAAGGAACTGGTTCTCGTCGATCAGTCCGTTGAAATTGTTGTCCACCCCGTCATAGGCGTTCCGGTTGACCGCCTCGTTCCCCTGGAAATCGCGGACGATGTTCCCTTCCACGACCTTTGTTTTGCCGGGGTAGATCCAGATGGAATCCCGCATGCCGCGGGTCTTGATCTTCACCGAATCGCGCATTCGGGACCGTGTAGAGCACCCGGCTGAAGTCATCGCGGATCAGGACGATCCGTGCCCCGCGGGCGATCAGCGTGGAATCGAAGCTGGTGGACGTCGAACTGCGGGGCGGCACGTCCCGCCGCAGTCGAATCCGCATCCCCGTCGTTGTCCACGCCGTCAAACGGGATTGCCGGGGCTCTCGAGGAATGCATAGCCCACCATGCCGACCGGGAAACGCTGATTCCACCTGGGGTTGCGCAGCGTGCTCCGGTCGAAGTCGCCGGTATAGGTGATGTTGGTGTACACGTCGTAGAACGACCAGTCGTCATCGTACTCCTGCGGGCTCCCGTCACTGCCGGTGACACCCACATACGTACCCACCAGCATGCCGAACACCGCACGGTCGTAGCTGGTCGTTCCCGTGTTGGCGATTTCGTACAACCAGAAGATATTGTCCTGGGCGAGGAATTGTGCCCATTGCATGGCGCGCACGCGGACTTCGAGCGCGAGGCCGTTGCGCGACAGGTTGCGGCTGTCCGGCTTGAAGGCGATGCCGCGGGCGTTGTTCAGCGCAAAATTGAAGCGCACATCGACGTTGTCGTCCATGACAAAATACGATTCGAGGTCGGCGCTGATGCGTTTCCCGAAATATCCGTTCCAGGAGCCCCGCCATCCCGGATCGACCGGGTCGCTCAGCTTGTCAGGCCACTGCGTCGGGCCAGCTCGACTTGGTGCTGCTCAGGGCGATGCTCTGGTTCGGCGAAGCGGCAAAATACCCGCTCACCGGTTCGAACGTCCAGCTGCTCCCGTCCGGACCGATATCGTTCAACTGCGTGGGGCGCGCAACCGGACTGGTGACCACGGAACGGAACGAGGTATCCTGCCAGCGCACTTCCGCACCGACAAACGGACTCACATCGCCCAGGTAGCCGTTGTTGTCGTTTTTCCAGGATCCTTTCGGACGCGTATCGGTGGGCTGCCCGATGACGCCCCAGTTGCCGAAGACCGTCCGGACCTGGTTGCCGTTCATGACGGCGGACCGGCGATTTTCGCGGCCGCTCTGTGCGGCAACGGACGCGACACAGCACTCCGGTCAGGATCAGACAGCGAGAAAAGGTGATTGGTCTTCATACGTTAGAACTCCACATTCATGCCAAATTCGATGCGCCGGGGCTCAGAGTAGTACTGCGGCCGCCGGTACCACTCATCCAGCGAATTGATGCGCTGCCGGGGATTGGTTTCCCGGACGCGCGCTTCGTCGGTGGTGAAGCCGGCGCGGCCTGTATCGTCGTACACGTCATTTTCGTTCCGGATGTCGAGAAGGTTGAAGACCCGCGCGAAGACCACAAACTTCAGCGGATCGAGACGGAATTCATAGTAGGCGCGGAGATCGATATTGACGTAGGCCGGCTTCAGCTGGCTGTTTGTCAGCAGCGTCGTGATATCCTCTGCGCGGCGTGGCGTGTACGGAGTACCGCTCCCGTACTGCGCCGATCGCACTCAGCCCCCACTTCCTGCGCGCTGTAGGCCGCGGTCACGTTCAACGTGTGCCGCTGGTCCCAGCCAGAGCGGGGTCAGCTGCACTTCAGGCAGCGAACCGCCGGCCACGGCATTCCGGGCTTCCTGCGGATCCGACGCACTCCCCTTCGCCACCTGATAGGTGTAGTCCACCGTCGCCGTGAAGCCGCCGCCGAACCGCTTGTTCAGGGTCAGCACGATACCTTTGACGTTGCCGAAATCGCTGTTCACGTATTTGCTGTATTTGGCGCTCCCGCCGAAGACCACGATTTCATCCGCACGCGTACCGGTCAGGTTGCGGATATCACGCAGGTACGCCGTCACGTCGACCGACATGTCTTCGCTCAGTTGCTGCTGCACGCCGATCTCCGCGTTGATCGTCTGCTCGGGCTCGAGATCCGCATTCCCCACCACCCCCTGGTTCCCCGTGCCGAACCCGATCTTGAAATCGGGATTTTCATACAGGCGCTCGAAGCGCGGAACCTGGAAGAAATGCCCGTACGAAAAGTGGACGATCCCCTGTGCGGTGATCGGGAATGATCCGCCGATGCGGGGACTGATCTTGGTTTTTGTCTTTGCCGGCCGGTACCAGTAGGTTCGCCGTTCTTCCAGCGTGCGTGCCCGGTTCTCCGGCTTGATGGGACTGTAGATATTCGGATCATCCACCGTGTAGGTGTAGTACAGAGGATCCGCAGGATCGGCATGCTCGTCGTTCAACACATACCCGTCCGGGTCAAAGTAGTCGAACCGCACGCCGATATTCAGGATGAAATCCCTGAATTCCAGCTTGTCCTGGATGTATGCCGGTGATTTCCCTGGGGGAACGGTTGTACATGCTATGATAGAGGGACGAGAGCGGCAGAATGCGTGTACGGATGAACGGGTTGGCTGTCGCGCCAGATTGATGTCCGACTGCGCCTGTATCGGCTGGAGGTCGATGTTCTCATAGTACACGCTGTTCTGGCGGTACTCAACCCCGATCTTCACCAGATTGGCATTGTCCAGCTGGCTGGAGATATCGGCCTTCAGGAGTTTCGTCGTTGTCGACCGGCGGAACCGGTTGAGGTCCGTGCCTCCGGTGTAGTAACTGTACGGATCATCCGTGAGGAACAGTTTCGGATGCACATAGTGCGGGCCGGATGGATTGAGCTTTTCGATCATATCCCCGGATCCGTCCGTGGAGTTCTCGTACTCGAGATCGTAGAGATGGTACTTCGACATCGCGTTCGAACCATGAACCGCCTATCGTATAGAACGTTGAAGAGCTCAATGTATGACGAGAACTGCATGATCACGGTGTGACTGGTATTGAAATTGCTCCCCTTGCCATCGGGATTGTAGAAGTAGTTGCGGTCGTAGGCCTGTTCTTCGCTGTTGTCGTAGATGTAGTTCGTGTTCAGTTTCATCACCGGGGAGATCTTCCATGTCAGCTTGCCCTGGCCGTAGTAGCGTTCGCTCCAGTTCATCGGCACGACGGCGCTGTCGCCGCGACCGGCCGGCATCCCTGTAGAGGTAAAACTGACGCGTGATGTCATCGGTGTAGGATATATTCTCGGGGTTGAAACGCCGGAACCCCTTCCGCCATCCGTCGAAATAGATATACCGTCCGTTCACGAAGAAGGTCAGGTCTTCGCCCAGAATGGGACCGCTCACGTTCGCCTCGATGTTGCGGATGGCCGCGGGATCCACCTTGTTCAGACCGGGAAAGAGCGAGTCGCCGCTGTACGTCGTGACGTATTGGCCGATGTAACCGCCCGCCCCTCCCGTGAATTTCTGCCCCCCTTCTTTTGTGGCGATGTTCACGATCCCCGACATTGCCTGGCCGTACTCGGCATTGAACGCGCCGGACACCAGCTGGAGTTCCTGGACGAGGTTTTTGTTCACCTCGACCACCTGTGAGCCGTTGAAGTTGTCGGTCACCGGCACGCCGTCGATCCAGTAGGCCACTTCACCCTTCCGGCCGCCCCGCAGGCTGCCGCCCACGAAACCCGCCTGCAGCTGCAGCACCTGGGCAACCTCGGTCACAGGCAGGGCGGCAATCTGCTCCCCGCCGACAACCGCCGTTTTGGCTGTCTGGTCCTTCTGCACGAGCGGCCGCACCGCGGTGATGGTCACCTCCTCCCCCTCAACGACCTGTGACGACACCAGAAAGTCAATCGTGGTGGTCTGGTCGATGGACACCGACACGTTGGTGATTGTCTTCTTGTTGTACCCCACCGCCGATGCGATGAGCGTGTACTTGCCCGGCGGCAGGTTCAGGATATTATAGAAGCCGTCGATATTCGTGGCGGCGCCGCTCGAGGTCCCTTCGACCACGACGTTTACGCCGACGAGCGCTTCGCCGGTCTGGCGCGTCTTTCACCTGCCCGGCGATCTTGCCCGTGTTGCCCGCGCGGGCCAGGCAGGCGGCACCAACAGCCAGGAGAACGAAAACGAGGAGACGGTGTGTCATACGATAGTGGCTCCCGTTGGTTTACAGATTCTGCTGCGTGGTTGAATCATGAAAAACAGCACCGGCTGCGGCACCGGCGTCTACACGGAGCGACGCACCGCACGACCGGCGGATGACGAGATGGGGAAGAAACTCTGTGAGCGTCGGAGGGCCGGCGGATTCCTTCATGCGCGCATACAGCTTTTCCATCGCGAGCCGGCCCATCTCATACATCGGCTGACGCATCGTGGTGAGTTCCGCGTACTGCGCGAGCTCGATATCGTCGAAGCTGACCATCGCCATGTCTTCCGGAATGCGCGCACCCAGTTCGCGGGCCGCTTCCAGCGCGCCGATTGCCTGGACGTCGCTTGCGGCAAAGACGGCGGTCACCGCATCGGGACCGGTGTTTCCCTCGAGCAGCAGACGCATGGAAACCCTCCCCGCCTCCCGGTTGAATCCGTCCTGCTTTCCGATGGACGACGCAATCACGCGGTCCTCCCGGAAGGGGATGCCGGCCTCGGCGAGGGCCATGCGGTATCCTTCCATGCGATCCTGGGCCGGCTGGGAATCCAGACTCGCGTTGATCATGGCAATGGAGCGGTGCCCGAGCCGGAGGAGATGCCGCGTGGCTGCCAGCCCCCCTTCAAGATTCTTCACCCGGATCGAATCGAATGCCGGGTGCGAGGCATCGACGAGCACCAGCGGAAGCTGCATCTGCTGGAACTTCGCAACGTAGGATTCGGGCATCTTCATCGAAAAGAACATCACGCCGTCGACGTGTCCCCTGTGCAGCGACCGGCGAAGGTATTGTTCCACCTGCGACGGATGATTGACGCCGTAGAGAATCAGGTCCATCCCGACCTCCGCGGCGAGATCCTGAACGCCCTGGAGTATCTGCACAAAGAAGTAGTTCGTGAAGGAGGGGATGATGACAGAAATCGTGTTCGTGCGCCGGGAGGCAAGCCGCTGGGCCTGCGCATGAGGTTGATAGTTGAGGCGGCGGGCGGCGGAGAGGACTTTTGCCCGGGTACGCGGAGCGACATGCGGATGGTTGTTGAGACACCGCGATACCGTCCCGATCCCGACTCCGGCCGCGCGTGCCAGATCGTAGATGGTGACACCCATCGAGGAGGAAGCGACCTGTTGTTATGTCTTTCTGAGGAATAAACTGGAAGCGCTTCCATGAAGATAGGACTTCCATTGCTTTTTGTCAAGCACTTTTTTTCAAAACAGAAGAACCTTGTGTTTTGTTCCACCGGTCGATATATTCCATTGCTGGCCCCCTACGGGGGGAGTGGCATCCCTTGACTGTCCGGCAGGGAACAGAATTGCCCAACGAACCGGCAAAGCCGTTGCTGTCAGACAAAGCAGCTACGGCGGCATGTTTCAACTCCAAAGACCCACCGATCTCACAACAGGGAACCCCATGGCTCAAGTGAAGCTCGAGCAGGTCTCCAAAGTGTACGACGGCAAAGTGACCGCCGTCCGGGACGTCAACGTCACGATTCAGGACAAGGAGTTCGTCGTCCTCGTCGGCCCCTCCGGCTGCGGCAAATCCACCGTGCTCCGGATGATCGCCGGGCTCGAAGATATTTCGGGAGGCACCATCAGCATCGACGGCAAGGTCGTGAACGATGTCCCGCCGAAAGATCGCGACATCGCCATGGTCTTTCAGAACTACGCCCTCTACCCCCACATGTCGGTCTACCAGAATCTCGCGTTCGGACTGAAACTCCGGAAGTACAGCAAGGCGGATATTGACACGCGCGTCAACGAGGCGGCAAAGATCCTGGGCATCGAGACCTATCTCGACAGAAAACCCAAAGCGCTTTCGGGCGGACAGCGCCAGAGAGTGGCCCTCGGCCGCGCCATTGTCCGGCAGCCCAAAGTCTTCCTCTTCGATGAACCGCTCAGCAACCTGGATGCAAATCTCCGCGTCCAGATGCGCACCGAGATCTCCCGTCTGCACCATCGCCTCCAGACAACGATGATCTACGTGACCCATGACCAGATCGAAGCCATGTCCATGGGCGACCGGATCGTGGTGATGCGCGACGGCGTCGTGCAACAGGTGGATACGCCGCTCAACATCTATCACAACCCCGTCAACAAATTCGTCGCGGGATTCATCGGAAGTCCCGACGATGAATTTCATGAGCGGGGGCATCAGCAGGAACGGCACGGTGTCGTTCAAGCAGGACGGGACGGAGGTTCTCCTCCCTCTTGCCGGAGACATTGCGCGTCGGCTCAACGCCGGACCGGTCACGCTCGGCATCCGGCCCGAACACATCCATGTCCAGCGTCCCCACGGCGTCGATACGGTCGCCCCGATTCAGGTGATGATCGAGGTGGTGGAACCCGTCGGCAACGAGATCTTCGTGTATTTTTCCACCGGAGCCACCGCGCATTACGTTGCCCGCCTCGCGACCGATCGTGCACCCGAGGTAGGAAAGACATGCCAGCTGCTTATCGACACGGCCAAGATTCACCTGTTTGACAACACCTCGGAGCTCTCACTCTGACACACGTGCCCACGCGGCCCCGTATTCCCCGGACGTTCGTGCTCTGCGCGGCGTGTTTCACGCCCATACTCCTTTTCCTTGCCCATCCACTTCAGGCGCAGTGGCGCAGTGCCGGGAATGTCGACTCATACGTCACCCGCGGCGGGAACAGCCTGACGATGAAGTCCGGCGGCAGTACTCTGGAAATGCGTCTCCTCGCAGAAGACCTCGTGTTTATCCGCTTCTCCCCTCCACCTCCGTCAGGATATGCGGCTCCGGCCCCCTCCCCTTCCTGGGCCGTCACCAAAACCTCCTGGCCGGAGATCAAAGCGGAAATCACCGACACCCCTGATGCCGTGACATTCGCCACGGGCGCCATCAGGGTTCAGGTGAGAAAACGCCCGCTGCGTATTGCCTTCCTTGACACCGCCGGCCGCGTCATCGCCGGCGACGACCCGCAAAAAGGCATGGCATGGGTCCAGCGCCCGCGACCCGATTCGCTCCGGGACGCCCGCGGCACCGCCGGGGCAGAAGTCCGCGTCTGGAAATCCATGCCCGAAGATGAACGGTACTACGGGTTCGGCGAACGCGCGGGCGCATTCGAGCGGCGGGGAACACACATGACCATGTGGAACTCCGATATCCCCGCGTACACGGCCGGGACAGATCCCCTGTATCAGACAATCCCCTTCTTCCTCGGCAAACGCGGCGGAAAGACGTACGGCATCTTTTTCGACAACACCTACCGGTCGTCGTTCGATATGGGGAAGGAATCGCGAGACCAGTATTCATTCGGCGCCGAAGGCGGCCCGCTCGAGTACTACTTTTTCGCCGGCCCCGATCCCCGTACGGTCATCCGCCGCTTCACCGAACTTGTCGGCCGGATGCCGATCCCGCCGCGCTGGTCACTGGGCTACCAGCAGAGCCGGTGGAGCTACACGCCTGAGGCGCGCGTCCGGCAGATCGCACGGGGTTTTCGCGAAAACCGCATTCCCTGCGATGTTCTCTATCTCGACATCGACTACATGGATGGGTACCGGGTGTTCACCTGGAATCCGACCGGCTTCCCCGATCCGCGCACGCTGGTGCGTGACCTTGCCGCAGACGGATTCCGCACGGCCGTCATCCTTGACCCCGGCATCAAAACCGACTCGACGTACGCCGCCTACCGGTCCGGCCTCCAGGGGGATGTCTTCCTGAAATATCCTGACGGCCGCATCTTCGTGGGCGACGTCTGGCCCGGACGGTGCGCCTTCCCGGACTTCACCAGCGACGGCGCCCGGCGGTGGTGGGGAGACCAGCTTGCCGCCCTCGCCGAGACGGGCATACGCGGATGGTGGAACGATATGAACGAACCGTCGGTCTTCAATGTCCCCACGAAGACCGTCGGACCTTCAAGTCCTCCACGACGACCGGGGCGCAAAAACACCCCACGCAAAGAACCACAATGTGTACGGGATGCAGATGACCCGCGCAACGTACGAAGGCGCTCTCCGCGCACTGCCTGCGGAACGCCCGTTCGTCCTGACACGTGCATCGTACGCCGGCGGACAGAGGTACTCCGCCACATGGACCGGGGACAATGTCTCCTCATGGGAACATCTGGAAATGGCGCTGGCGATGTGCCTGAACCTCGGCCTCTCCGGACAGCCTTTCGTCGGGAGCGATATCGGAGGGTTCATAGGGTATCCTTCAGGCGAGCTGTTCGCACGCTGGCTCCAGCTCGGCGTCTTCACCCCACTGATGCGCGCACATTCGGTCATCAATGAAAAGAACAAAGAACCGTGGGAGTATCGGCCCGGAGTTCACCGCCATCAACCGGGAAACCATCAACCTTCGCTACAGGCTCCTGCCGCTTTGTGTATAACGTCATGGTCGAAGCGGCGGAATCAGGACTCCCCGCCCTTCGCCCTCTGCTCCTCGAGTACCCGGACGACCCCCGCTTCATCGCCACCGCGGATGCGTTTCTTTTCGGAACCGATATGCTCGTCGCACCCGATCCTCCGCGAGGGAGTTCGCGAACGCGATGTCGAACTCCCGCAGGGTGCATGGTATGATTACTGGACCGGCAAACGCCTGGATGGCGGGATACGTGATCAAGGCCCGGGCGCCGCTGGAGCACTCTCCGCTGTTCGCACGTTCCGGATCCATCATCCCGTCACAGCAGCTGATGCAATATTCGTCGCAGGCACCGATCAACCCCCTCACCCTTACGGTCTATCCGCTCACCGCCGACGGTGAAGCCGCGACGCTGTACTATGAAGATGACGGGCTCTCATTCGATTACCTGAAAGGGATTCTCCTCCGGCGGACGCACACGCAACGCCGCTCGGGGAACACACTCACGGTCACCATCGGGGCCGCTCAGGGTTCGTACATTCCACCCTCCCGGCCGGTGGAAGTCCGCGATCGTTGATGCCCCCCGAACCCCCTCGATCGTTCTTATCGACGGCATTCCGGTCACCCGGGCCGACACGCTTGCAGCTGCGGCGAACGGGCCTGCCTGGAACCACCTCCCGTTGGAAAGAGTGATCGTGATCCGTTCTGAAGACCTCCGCCGCGGACAACGAATGGAAATCCGGTATGAGTGAAGACGAAAGAGCACACGCAAAGGCCCTCGTCACCCGACTCCTCCAGGAGGGGGAACAGAAGGCAGTCGAAGGATCATACGCCCCGGCGCTTGTTCCGATCCGGAAAGCCAAAGGGCTGGACAGAACCAACGTATACATCCTTGCGCTCGAACGGCAGATTGAACAGCTCGAAGAGCTTTCCGGCGCGGGGCGGCTTTCCGAAGAACAACGCACCGACATCCTGGATTCGCTCCCGGTGCTTCTGGAAAACGCCCTCCAGAACGCCGATCCCCTTCAGAGTCCGGGAGTACCCCCGGGAGCCAGAGCGGGAGACTCCGGAGGAGGACAAGGAGAAGCGCGCCGCCGCACAATGGTTGAAGAATCAGTACTTCCAGCGGGCTCACGCGTACGTAAAAAGCGGAGAATACGATCTCGCCCTCGCCGAAGTACAGCGGGTGATTGTGCTCGACGGCCAGGACCGTTTTGCCAGCGAGTTCGAATTGAAGATCATGCAGATGCTCGAACTCCGTCGCCGTCAGCCGCTCGTCAACCAGGCGGGACCCGGCAGCGGAGAGCCGTCCTCGTCAGGGGCGCCCCTGTCCGGTGGCCCGCAGCCTGGAGACGAGCCCGGCGCAGGCCCCGGGTCCTGCTGAAGATCAGAGGCGGAACAGAACGACCCCTGATGATTGTCGCAATCCTGATCACCGTTGTGTGTGTGGCCTTGGCAATCTACTTTTTCACCACCCGCGATCAATCCGGCAAGCAGTATGTGCCGGCGGTGACGGAGCCCGCTCCCGAGGTGGACGAAGACCGCTACGCTCCTATCCCTCCGCCGACGGTCACGGATTCATCGAGGCTGGCAGACACCACTCGTTCTTCGTTGCCCCCGGACACCCTCGGCCGGTAGAGGCTCGTGAGGCTCAGTATGCCTCAGTGTGGCTCGTGTGCCGCACAGTGGCACATGTGGCACGGTGGCACATGTGGCCATCAGGCCTCGCCTAACTCGTGCCTCACATACGTGATGCCGTCACCATCTCCCTGCAAAGTTCACACGGCCATTTGTAGATTCTGCCTCCCGCAGACCGGAAGTCCAAGCCCTTCCCCCGTTCGACTGTCACCTGACTCCGAACATCACGCTGAACAGGACCCCGGATTCCCCCCCTGAAAGCCCTTTTTCGATTCTTTTCCGCAAAAAGTGCAAAGCTCACTCCCCCTCCACGCGCGTGGCATGCGATTTGACCCATTCTGCCATGGAAGGAAAGGTGGGAATTGCATGAACGCCGGTAACATAACGCTCCTGAAGCTTGCGGACAAACTCGTGAGGGAGGGACATTACGCAGGCACTCGGAGCAATCCTGCGGGCCCGCCAGGAAGATCCGGCAAACCGTTATGCAGAGGCATACGAAGAGCGTATCCGGGCGCTTCTCCAGGCACAGCAGACGGCTGACGAACCGGGGGAATGTCCGGCCCCCGAATGCCAGAACCGAGAAATCGCTTTTAGACAGCATCGAGGAAATCGTCGCTCTCCTCGGCGGGGCCAACGAGGCGCTGGCAGGCAATGATTTCCCGGCAGCGCTGGAACTGATCGGCAAGGCACGCAAGCTTGATCCTGATGATGCGGATATCAAAGCGCTGGAAGAACACGTTCGTATGACCTGCAACTCCAGTCCGATCGATACGACGCCGGGCCATGAACAGGAGATCATTCGCGGGACCATCCGGGCATACGAAGACGAAGTCTACGAACTCGCAGCGCAGGGCGAGTACGGGGAGGCAACAGATTTGCTGGCGCGGGCGCTCATGCTTGATCCTGCGGACAATGATCTACGGGCATGCGAGCGGCTCATTCACGCAGCGGCAAAAGTCGAACGCCAGTTCGCCGAGGCGTCCATGCTGGCGGTGCACGCGGTAGGCGGGATCGAACCGGATCCGTCCCCGGGATCTGAGAGTGAAACGGCCGCAGAGGCAGACCATCGGTGCCGCAAACGAGCGACTTCCGATGCGGACTCCGGCACAAGAAGCGGCCCCCGCCGGAGGACCGCACAGGGAATCCCGCTCCTGCACCAGCCCTGCCACCCGCGCGGCGGCAACGGTTCAGCCGGGAGGGACGGGTTCTGGAGCAACGCAACGGGCGGAGATCACGCAGCACCTGAATGCCGCGCGCGTCCTCTGCAATGGCGGCGCGTACGATGAAGCGCTGACCGAAATCGCGCTCGGCTATATCCTCGATCCGATGCACGAAGGACTTCATGAAATCGAGGACTCGGTCTGGGCGGCAAAGGCCTCCTGCGCCGCCGCCGACCACATCACCACAGTCGTCCGGCGATTGCAGCCGCCGCATCCGGCTCCAGATTCTCGCCGCAGAGGAATTCGCCCGGAGCGGAGAATTCACCCGGGCACTGGATGGATTGGCCAAGGCATATGTCATTGATCCGGCGAACAACGAATTGAAACGCGCGGAGGTGCGCATCCGGCAGCAGGAAATCCGGCACCATCAGGCCGCGGCGCAACCTCTCACACTTGTCTATCATCACGAACGGGTGGCAAACGCAGAATGACACTCATTGAAACGGCACCGGTACAACCGCTGACTCCCGAGCAGGTGTATGAAATCCGGTCCATGGCTGAAGGGGGACAATTCGCGGACGCACTCATCCGTCTGCGGAAGATCAAATCCTCGTACCCGAAGAACACCTTCTTCGTGGCACTCGAGAAGCAACTGGAACGGCTTCTCGTGCTCCCGCGCGACACCGACCCGTCGGATATGCAAAAGAAGGAGCTGATCGACTCGTTGCCGGGCCTGATTCACGGTGCGGTGGAATCCATGCGTCATCAGAAGCCGGTTCACCCGGCACCGGCCGAACCACACAAGCCGCATCCGGAACGCATCGACCGGGAAACCGCCAGGGCCCAGCTGAAAGAGCAGTACTTCCATCATGCGGACGAGTACTTGAAGAAGGGTGCCTATGGAAGCGCCCTCGTGGAAATCCGGCGCGTCAAGATCATCGCGCCGGACGATCAAACGGCGATTGAGTACGAGCGGACGATCCGCCAGCTGGTCGAGTTGCACCAGCGGACCGGGATACAATCTCCCGAGCCGGCCCCGGGAGCCGGAGCGGAAGAAGCATCACCGGTTCCGTCAGCCGTCGAAAAACCGGATCAGCAGAACGAATCCGGACCCTCGGCGGAGAGCGAGCCCACCATGCCGCGCCAGCAGGATCAGCATCTGGTACGCCAACCAAGGAGCAAAGCCCCCTTTGTCGCCCTGGCAGTGGTGTGCGTGCTTGCAGTCCTGGGTGGCGCGGCGGCGCTTTACTGGACCGACGCCTCTTCTCCCGACACGGCCCCGGGGGAACAACCCGCTGTGGTACAGACCGCCGGCACACCGCCGTCGTCAACAGTAACCGAGCCGGTCGCCGACGTCTCCCCTGCTTCGGCCGCCACGGAGAAGAGTGCAGGGCAAACAGAGCACGTGGAAGATCTCTTTCCCACCGCCGATGGAAGCACAATCACCGCGCAGCCATCGGGTACGTCACAAGCCGCAACACCCGGCACAGCAGCAGAACCACAAATTGCCGTACCGACCTCCCGGTCGAGTTCCGGCGTTTCTGAACGAAATACGGGTACTGTTCCACCTGCGGTCCAGCGGGAGAGTGCACCTCCGGTGAAAGCGGCGGGAGCAGGTGCGGGGAGTGCCGTCGGGAAGACCGAAGAGAAGAGCGGGCTGAAGAGCGGAGAAAACGCCGCGCAGGAGAAGAAGGACGAAGCACCGGCGCAGGTGTTCATCGAACGCAACCCGCAGATCGTCAGGTTGGAACAGCCCGTATTTCCGCCGGAAATCCTGGCCGCGTCGGGCAATGCCGAGGTTATCATCATGGTGCAAATCGATCAGGACGGCAAACCCGTGAAGAGCCTTATTGCGAAGAGTTCACATGAGGCACTGAACCCGGCTATTACGGCGGCCGCCATGAATTCCGTCTACCGCCCGGGAACCACCGCCAAAGGCCCGGCGACAAAATGGATCACCATCCCATTCCAGGTGAAATGAGACCAGGCGTGTGACAGGACAGCCATCCCGGGGACGCATCGAGAGAGCGATATGCCGGCTCTTCTCGGACCTCCCCGGGGATGATGTGCGGACCTCCGTCACCAGCTGTACCTGATCGTATACCTCACGGTCTTTTCCTGATCCTTGCCCAGCTTCACCGGAAACCTGATCGTGGTCTGGTCCACCTTTTCCCACTCGCCGTTCGCATTCAGTATCTCCCACTGGGTCCACCGCCAGGGATGCTCGTACACCATCACCTCGGCAGCTTCATTCTTATGGTTCCGCACCTTCACCTCGATCGTCTCTTCCACGATACGGTTGCCCGCCAGCGACTTGAAATCCTTCTGGACCCGTTCGCCGACAATGTCAAACGCGTTGCCCAGGTAGAGACGGACCTCTTCATTCTTCGGGGTATGGTCGATCTGGTCCTCCCCCACAAATTGTTCCTTGCCGTCATCATCGCGCTTGTACACACGGACCTTGCCCTTGGGCAGCGGAATGCCGAGGCCGCTCTTCTCTTCGTTCTTGAAGGTGACAAACACGCCGACCTTTCTGTTGGATTGCTGTCCGAAGCTCCCCTGCGAACGGTACGAATAATTGTTATGCCACATACGCCACTGGTCGGAGAGTCCGTCGTAAATAAACACCTTCTTCGCCGCAACATTCTTCCCGGAGGTCAGTTCAATCTGCTTTGTCTCGTTGTTCCGGATATCGGTCCGCCTCTGGAGCGCGTACATTTTGTATTCAAACAGCTCGGTCTGCTTGAATTGCGGCGCCGCAGCGTCGGCCTCCATCATCACCGCCTTCTGTGCACGCAGTGATCCGCCAAACGCATCCTGCACCACATTGACGTCGCCTGCCACGAGCTTCAGGCCCGCGTTGGTGAACACCGTTCCTGACCCGTTGGTCACCGTCACCCAACCGGTCAGATCGAGCCTGTTTTCCTCTGCCCCGAGCAGCGCAACATAATCGGCCGACCAGGACAATCCGCCCGCGAGATAACTGATCTCGGCCCTGTGCGCGCCTTCGCGGGAATTCGCCACGAGCCATTCCAGCTGCGGCTTCAGAATAAGCCCTTCCGGAAGACCCGGCAGGACAAGCCGTCCCGCAGGGTTCACCTCGATCTTGCCATTCACCTCGGCAATCATCCCACCCGTCGCCGAATGTCCCGCGTACCCTGACGAAAGCAGCCGCCCGGACACGGTGTACTCTTTCTTCGTTTCCGGGTCCACGCGGACAAATTCGACCGACTTCCCGAGGTACCGCTCCAGCAGTTTCCCGGGGTGGACCAGGTCATACTGGTAGTTTTGCTCCAGAACCTTCACGGCCGACGGTTCCGTCAGGCTCAGGAAATGCAGCGAGGTCCCATCGATGGTCACCGGGATATCCGGAAGTATAGCCCTGCTTGTGCCTTTCGGCAGGGTCAGCGTCCGTTCTTCCCGGATAAGCGAGAGATTCTGGTTATAGATGGTCAGATCGACCGAGGTACGGTCCCCTGCCGTCGTCGTCTTCAGGCCCTGGGCGGTCGCCGGAGACGAAGGCATGGCACTCCACAGCATCAAGACAAAGGCAAAAAAGCGGTGTTTCATGACAGTTCTCCCTGTTTATTGATACAAGAAGGTGAACTTCGTACATTGGTTCGTTCACCTTTGTATGGTGTATGACATTCACTTGTGAAAGGTAAATGAAAACCCCGCTCCTGTTCATGGACGATGACGCTCGCATCCTGGACGGGATCCGTACGGGTGACGAAACGGCGCTGGTGAAGCTGTACCGCACGAACCGGAAGAGCATCACCGTGTTTCTCTTGCGCAACAACGGCACTGCTGATGATGCCGAGGACATGCTCCAGGAAGCCCTGGTCATACTCTGGGAACGCGTCCGCGCCGGCCGGCACGAATACGGCGCAAGGCTCAGCACGTTCCTCTTTGCCACCGTGCGGAACCTGTGGCTCCGGCGGCTGGCCCGAAAACGACGGGAGAGTCCGGCCGCCCACCCGGAAGATGATGTTGCGGACGGAAGCCTCTCGACGCTGGATCAGATGATCGACGAGGAGCGGACAGAAGCCGTGCGCAGCGCACTGGAAGCGCTCGGCGAACCCTGCCGTACACTGCTCCTGCTCTTCTACTGGGAAGAGCTCTCCATGGAGGATATCGCAGGCCGTCTGGGATTCGCCAACGCCGACACGGCAAAATCCAAGAAGTATCAGTGCAAGAAAACACTTAAAGACCTCCTCACGAACCGGAGCCCGGGCCTTGAACGAGCCTGATGTTCCCCACATATCGCCAGAGACTCTCGAGGGCTTTGTCCTTGAGAAGCTTCCCCCGGTCGAGCGCGCCATGGTGGAGCGGCACGTGGCAACGTGTTCCTCCTGCCGGGCGGCCCTGGAGGATGAGCGGCACCTGGCGGCGGGGATCAGATCCTTCGGCCGGGCGCGGCTGAAGAGCCGCCTGGCGGAATCTCTGGCGGCACCCGGTCAACAACCCGCACCGTGGGGAAGGATACTCAGCGCTGCAGCCGTGCTGGTCGTGATCGCCGGCATCGGCATCGTGTACCGGTGGTTCACGCCCGGTGAACAGGCCCCGCAGGTGGCTGAGACGATGGCCCCCGTTCAGGCCGACAAAGTGTCCCGGGAAACCGCCGCGCCCGGAGGAGCCCGGACCTCCCGCACTATTCAAAGATAAGCGTGAAGCGCCTGAGGGTTCTCAGCCCCGCATCTCTCCGGCTCCGACCCCGGCGCCAGCACCGGCGCTGACCGGACAAACGGCATCCAGTAAGGAGAGCGAACGCTCCAAAGACGCATTCATGGAGAACAAGGCCGCGGTTGATGCCGTGGCAGAATCACCCGATGTTGCCCTTGCGCTTTCGCTGCAACCTTCAATCTGGCAGACGGGACAAGTAGCCGAGGATTCGCAGCCCGGCCGGGACGAGCGCTTGTTGAAGAGTGATCAGCAGGCCATGCCGCATGCAGCCGGGGCCCAGATGCAGAAGCGTCAGGATCTCGCAGGGCACACGCAGACCTCCCCCCGTGCCGTTGTCCGTGTGTCACCACTCGCCGACCTGCCTCTGACCGGCGACGCCGATCGCACCCGCACAGGAGCCCGGGGAATCCCCACACAGATTATCCAGTCTCCGGACAGCCTCGTCTTCACACTCTATACCGATCTCTCTTTTGAGGGAGAAGCCCTCCGCAACGCCCGCGTCAGGCAGATCACGCCTGACTCCATACTCCTCCTGATCGGGGAGCGGCGCATCTCCTACCGGCTTTCACTCCAGGCTGCGCGATGATGCGCAGCTGCCGCTGACGCCGTCCTCTACGCCTTCCTGCAATCGATACAGACGTATGGTATGTCCAGCACCCTCCGTCCCGCAGAACAACACGTTCGAGGAGGTGCAGCCCGAAGGGGGCCGACCAGAGAGGGAGCTCGTCGTGAACGTCGGTGAACGAAACGGTGTCGTAGTCGGTAACAGGGCTTGGGGGGGAAATCACCGGATCATCCTTTTCTTTCTGGAACATGCGGCCGGGGTCCGAACGGTGGTCTGCGGATCATAAGCAAGTGTGTCACCACGAAGGCACCGAGGGTGCCCCCGTGGTGACGGTCCCAGCCGTTTCCATACTACTTGACAAGCGTCATTCTCTTTGTTGATACGAAGTCCCCTGCCTGCAAACGGTAGAAATAGACGCCGCTGGACATCCCGCCGGCATCCCAGACTGCGGTGTAGCGACCGGCGACCCGGGTCTCATCAACAAGGGTCGCGACTTCCTGTCCCAGGCTGTTGTACACCCTGAGGGACACGCGCACATCGGAGGGAACGACATACGCAATGCTGGTCGTGGGGTTGAAGGGATTCGGATAGTTCTGGTCCACAGAGAATTCGGCCGGCGTTTCGGGCGCCGGAACGTTTGCGTCAAGAGCCAGAAGCTCCGACTCGATGCCGTCATCCTTCCACAATGCCCAGACCGGACCGGCAGGAGTGATACCATGTTTTGGCATTTCCTTTTCGAGATAGCAGAGCGTCGCGCTCAGCTCATTCCTGAACACCGGCTTCACCTGATCGATGGCTTGCACGAGAAATTCCGAGACCTTCGCGGCGTCCACGGAGATCTTTTCAAGTTTGAGTCCCGGCAACGGTTCTGCGGCCACAGCGGGTGCTAGCTTCACCTGAAGGAATCCGGTCGCAATCTTCGCACTCATTTCCCCGATCATCGCCACCAGCTGATCCTCGGGAAGCATGAACATCTGCCCGTACTGCATCATTCCTTCCTGATAAAGCTTCTCTCCGGCTTTCATCGCCTCCACATCGGCTTTCAATACGCGAGCTATGACCAGCGGGATTTCGTTGGACCGTTCTTTCGCTGCATAGTAAAGTCGCGCACCCACAAGCGGATCAAGGCAGCGCCTCACGAGCACATCCACCGCCGTTTCAATCAGATCGTGTGCCATATCAGGGGCAATGAGCTGCGCTGTGCCGAGGGCAACCTCCTTGGTCGTCGTCGGATCCGCCGCATCCAGACCGGCATCGATGAGAATCTGGGCAATATAGGGGACCATTTTCGGAGAGAACCTGTCCGCCTGAGAGATGATCCAGCCTTTGTTCCCCACAGTCCGCCCATTGTCGTGCGCGGTATAGTCGGCTCCCCAGGCGTTGTTGTGGCTGTAGAACCCGTAGAAGGCGGCCTTGCTCGCACGTGAAGGAGCGTTACTGTAGAGGCCGGACATCAGATCGGTTTTCCAGTGAAACGCGTATGCGAGGGTCTGCCCCTCTTCGGTGAATTCCAGATTGAACATATCCGGCAACACCGCCCCGTATATCTCGTTCAGGTTCAGTGTGCCTACCTGTACGCCAAGATGCTTGGCGAAATACACGTGCGTTGCATTTCCCCAGCCAAATGCATGCTGACTGCCCATGACTCCCGACAAGAGGGCGGCGAGAAAAAGTGTACGTGATTTCATAAGAAGACCTCCCCGCTGATGATGATGGATTCCTAACCCCGCGACCGGCGGGGCTCCATTTGAGCACCGCCTGAATAACGGGGGCAAGATACATCCGGGGGTCTGCGGAAATGTCATGATTATGTCAAAGAACAGACAGAAAAGTTCCGGGATCGTAATCTAGAGGAAGATAAAACGAAACGCAACACATCGATGTCAGGATTTGACACGCCTTTGACGAAAGCCTGACAACTGGAGCCGCCATCTTCTGTATGTTCCATCAGCAACCTGAAGGAGGAATTATGGCTCTCTATCCCCGCATGACTCTGACGAAGGCGCTTGTTATTACCATGCGGCCGTATCTGCTCTTTGTATCGGGAATCACGGGGCTTGCAGGAATGGCCCTGGCAGGGCCCGTCCCGACCGCCGTGGTCATCCCTGTGTTTCTCGCCTCGTTTTTCTCATACGGATTCGGCCAGGTCCTGACGGATTGCTTCCAGACTGACACCGACGCCCTCTCGGCCCCCTACCGCCCTCTCACGTACGGCGCGGTAAAACGGTCCAGCATGATGGGTGTGGCCATTGCCGGACTTCTCCTCTGTTCGGCCGTCTTCGCCCTCCGTAACCCGATGAACGGGGTTCTTGGAGCCATCGCGGTACTGGGACTGGCTACCTACACCCCCTTCAAACGGCGCTGGTGGGGAGGGCCGTTCTACAACGGATGGATCGTGCTTGTGCTCGCCCTCATCGGATACTTCGCCGCGACCGGGCCCGCGAACGGGTCACTCCCCGTTTCAGCGTTTCCGTCATTTGCAGCCGTGCTGTTCGGCTATGCCAACTTCGTCCTTGCCGGCTATTTCAAAGATATCTCGGCTGACGCAGCCACAGGGTACAACACTCTTCCGGTCGTTTTCGGACGGCGGGTAGCTGCGTTCACGAGCGACGGTCTCGCAGGTCTGACAGTCCTGGCATTCCTTGCCGCCGCGGTTCTATCAACAGACCCCCGTGCTATCGGCATTCCGATGATTCCCGCGGCGGTGTTCGGTGCGGCCGGTATCGTGACAACGATTCGAGGTCAGATCCTCCTGCACCGCAACACGGAAGACACTCAGGCACATCTCCCCATCGGACTTGTGGTGCAGAGCTACATCCTTCTCCTGTCGGCGATTGTCGCACTGCATCAGCCGGACTGGAGCTATTTTCTCGCTGTTCACTTCGCTGGTCATACTGCATCGTCTTTGCACGCCGTCCGGAGGCGACACAGATATGATCGTGCTTGTGAATCCGAATGCGGGCGGCGGAAGGGCCGCAACACTGTGGGAAGGGTTGTGCCGCGAGCTCCGGGCCCGGCACCCCTCCATGAAGATACTGCTCCCCGGCGACCGCCTTTCCGTTGCGGAGAGTATCGGCGAAGCGCTTGACCGGGGGGAAAGACACTTCGTGGCGGCGGGGGGAGACGGTACGGTGAATCTCCTGCTCAACACCCTGCTCGCACTCAAGCCTGAAAGGGAAACCGGGCTGGCGGTGGGTGCAATCGCACTGGGATCCAGCAATGATTTTCATAAGCCGGTCCAACCCTGGCAATGCACCGGAGGAATCTCGTGCAAAATCGACTTTTCCGCCGCCACACCCAGGGATGTCGTGCATGTTTCCTACTCCGGGAAAGGCGGCGAGGCCTGTCGGTTCTTCCTTATCAACGCAAGTGCCGGCCTCACAGCGGAGGCAAACGCGTTCTTCAACAACACCGACCGCCTGCTGGGATGGCTCAAGCAGAGGTACACGGATCCGGCCATTCTCTATGCGGCGATACGGACCATCCTCCGGTACAGGAATGAAGAAATGACACTGACATTTCCGGATGCAGAGGCTGCCACGGTTCCGGGTCACGAATCTTGGCATTGTGCGGAATCCCCATTTTTCAGGCGGACTCAGCTACGCAGACGAACAGCCAGTGCGGAGTGGAATGATGGGCGTACACCTGTGTTACGACACGGGAATTCCCGGAAGGCTGCGGCTCCTGGCCGCTCTGGCCAGAGGGAGATTTGATCATCTCCCCCGGACTTTGTCCCGTCAGACTCCCTGGCTCCGCCTTGATGCCCGATCCCCTTTCTCCCTGGAGATGGATGGAGAAATCGTCACGACAGATCGTGCGACCTTCACTGTTCTACCCGATCACATCAGGGTGTGCCCATGAATCCCGACGTGCTTGAAAACGTGATGCTCAGGCGTCTGACCGCCCCCCTCGTACGGTCACCTTTCCAGTATAACGGCCTGCTGGAAAGCGATGCGGAACTGGTGCGCGTGCCCGGGACGTCAGATCTCTGGCTGGCGGCGACAACCGATGCTGTCGTGGAGGAGATCCAGACAGGGCTGTATGCCGATCCGCGGTTGCTCGGATGGATGACGGTGATGGTGAACCTGAGCGATCTGGCCGCCGTCGGCGCAACACCGGCCGGCATACTCATTGCGGAAACGCTGAAACGCGGCATGCCTGAAAAGGCCGTTCTGGAAATGCAGCGCGGCATTGACGATGCAGTGCGCGCCTGCGGTACACACGTGCTGGGAGGAGACACCAGCATCGCCGACCACCAGGAGATGTGCGGCACGGCGCTGGGATTTGTGAGGTCAGAGAAGCCGCTTACGCGGTGCGGATGTTCCGCAGGCGACATTCTCTATCTTTCCGGTCCCGCAGGCACGGGAAATGCTTTTGCCCTTGCGCACTTCACCCATGCCGATCCGTTCCTGTTTTTCCCGGTGGCGAGGGTACGTGAAGGGGTGCTCCTGCCCGGGCGCGCGAGCGCCTGCATGGACACGAGCGACGGACTTCTGGCCACATTGGACCAGCTCTGCCGGTTAAACGGGACCGGTTTCGAACTTGATGCCGCCTGGGAGAAGGCGCTGGACACGGCGTCCCGTTCCGTTTTCCTGGGCGCCGGACTGCCCTCCTGGATTTCGCTGGCGGGTCAGCACGGTGAATTCGAGCTCGCATTTACCATACCTCCTGCGCGCGAAGCCGGATTTCTCCAGCAAGCTGCCGGCATCGGATGGAAACCGAGACGCATGGGTGTGGCAACCCTGCAACGGGGCATCATATTGCCGATCGGCGGAATCCCGCACGTGATCGATACGGAGGCAATCCGTGATCATGCATCCCGTTTTTCAGGCGATTTGAATGGATATATCGCCGGACTCCTCAGTACGGCCACACCCGTAAAATGAGGCCATTTTCGCCTGCCCCCGCCAAAGTTCGACAGGAACCTGACGATTCCTTGACAACCGGCCCTCTGCAATCGTGTATCTTGCCTTTGGACTAAGGAGAAGCAGGAGGACCTATGACACGGGATCAGGAATACCAGGGGGGCGAAAACTTCGACCTGCGCGACATTCTTCTGAACGGGCGCGGACGTTCGCTGCAGGAACGGGTAGCCCAATTCGGAGCTTTTCTTGACGATTTGCGCGAACAGAAGAATATGCTGTGCATGAGGAGTATCAACTCGCCGACCGATCGGGAGGTGACGGTGATAGACCCCTTCTCCGGCCTTCCCCGTTCGATGCTTATGTTCGGCTCAAACAACTATCTCGGCCTTGCCACACATCCGCACGTACGCGAGCGTGTGGAGGACGCCATCCGGGATTTCGGAATCGGAGTCGGCGGGCCGCCTTTGCTGAACGGGACCACCTGCCTCCACCGGGAACTTGAGGAACGGCTTGCCGCCCTCAAGGGGACCGAAGACGCGATGTTGTTCTCCAGCGGCTATGGCGCGAACGTCGGGCTCACCACCGGCCTGATGAGCAGTGCGGACATTGTCCTTTTTGACGCCTTCAGCCATGCCTCTTTTACCGACGGGCTTCGAATGGCGGGCGCCCAGACGTTTCGCTTCGGGCACAACGACCTGCACCATCTCGAGCAGCTTTTTGAGATGGCGGCAAAACGCCGGCATACGGATCTCTTTGTCGGAGTCGAGGGAGTGTATTCCATGGATGGGGATGTGGCGCCGCTGGACCGGCTTCTGCCGCTGTGCGAGTCTCATGGAGCTCTCCTCGTGCTGGACGACGCCCATGGCACCGGCGTGATGGGTGCAAGCGGCCGGGGCACAGCCGAGCATTTCGGACTGGAGGGAAAGATCCCGCTCACCATGGGCACTTTCAGCAAAGCCTTCTCCGTCACCGGCGGATTCGTGGCCGGATCCTCGGCGATCATCTCCTACCTCCGGTTCTTCGCGCGCGCGCACATGTTCTCGGCAGCGCTTCCGCCTCCGGTTATCGCTGCGGTGCTCGGAGGTCTCGAGGTGCTGGAGCGCGAACCGGAACGCCTCTCCCGGCTCCGGCGGAATATCGCCCTGGCCGCCCGCGGATTGCAGGAACTCGGGTTCGATGTCGGGCCGTCTTCGGCGATCCTCCCTCTTCGGGTCCCGGTGAACATGGATATCCGGCGGGCTTCGCTGGCCTTCCATGAGCGCGGCATTTTTGTCAACTCCATCGAATATCCGGCTGTGCCGGTCTCGCAGCAGCGTTTCCGGATCAGTCTGATGGCAACGCATACGCACGAAGATATCCGCCGGCTTCTGACGGCAGTTCAGGAAGTCTGGTCGACATGCGTCAACCAACCCGGAGCAGACAGCCATGACACCTCTTGCCTCAATGCCGCCTGAGCGGAAGAAGCTCCTGATCATCGTCCTGTTTCAGAACCTGGGCGAGGACAATCCCTACTACGCGCAGAGTCCCGCACCGCCGCTGCCGGGCATCCTCCTTGCAGGCATGACACCGCCGATCGTGGATGTTGAAGTGCTGCACGAAATGGTCCGTCCGATCGACTACACCACCGACGCGGATTTCATCGCCCTCAGTTTCATGGACTACCTTGCACCGCACGCGTACGAGGTGGCCGCCAGGTTCCGCTCCCTGGGCAAGATCGTTGTCGGAGGGGGGAAATTCGCCTCCACGTTTCCTGACGAAGTCCAGCCGCACTTCGACGCCATACTGGTGGGCGAGGCGCAGGGTGTGTGGCCGGAGATGGTCCGGGATCTGGTGAACAACACCCTGCACGCGCGGTACCACGCCGTCCCGGACGGCAGCCTGCAGGACATCCCGGCCCCCCGGTATGATCTTGTGGAATCCACATATGCCACACCCATCGTAACGGAGGCGACGCGGGGGTGTCCGCATCCCTGCACATATTGCCAGCTGAACATCCGCCGGGTCCCCTTCCGTACACGACCCGTCGAGGATGTGCTCCGGGATCTCACAAGCACCGCCGGCCTGCCCTGGTACAAACGCAAGATGGCCATGCTGCTGGACAATAATCTGGGCGGGGATCTGGAGTATGCAAAGGATCTGTTGAGGGCGGTTGGACGGCTGGGGTTCTGGGGCATTGGCGCGCAATTCAGCATCGAATGCCTGCGTGACAACGACTTCGTTGAGGCCCTTGCCGCGGCCCGCTGCCGCATGGCCTTTATCGGCATGGAGTCACTGGAACCGAAAAGCCTGGCCGGCGTCCAGAAACGGCAGAACAAAGTCGCCGAATACCGGGACGCCTTCGACCGGCTTCACCGGCGCGGCATTCTGACGTTTACCGGGTTGATGTTCGCGCTGGACGAGGATTCTCCGGCGTATTACCGCACTCTCCCGGAACTGCTTGACGAAGTGGGCACCACCGTGATCCTACCTTCCATTGCCATCCCGCTGTATGGCACGCCGCTCTATCGCCAGGTTGTTGCCGAGGGCCGTCTGACGGACACCGACCTTTCGCACTATGAGGGGGATCACCTGGTGTTCACCCACAAGCATCTCTCCGCCGGGGAGATACACGATGCGTACCGGGAGGTCACGCTGGGGTTCTACTCGTGGAAGAACATCTTCCGGAGGTGGGTGCGGTTTGTGCGCTTGCAGTCGGTGCAGGAATCACTGCCGGGATTTGCGCTCAAAGTGCTCATCGCCACCGGCGTGTATTTCAAGCTGTCTCTTTTTCAGCGCCACCATGCACTGATCAGGATCAAACACACGAGCGTGGAGGAGGAGCAGTTGATACGCCGTGTGGCATGAAGGTGAAGGACTTATTTCATGAATTTGTACCCGGCGGTATGTATGGTGAGAAGATGCGCGGGATGCGTTGCGTCAGCCTCGATTTTCTTCCGGAGGGCCAGGATGTAGTTGTCCACGGTACGCGTGGTGGGGAACGTCTCGTACCCCCAGACGCTGTTCAGAAGCATGTCGCGGGTCACCACCTCACCCTCGTGCAGGATAAGGAATTTCAGGACGGCGTATTCCCGCACCGAGAGCTTCACCTTCTTCCCCTTCCGCACGGTTTCCTGGCGCAGGAAGTCCACCGTGACATCGCCGAACGCATACGCATCGAGGTCTTTGCGGATTTCCCCCTTGCGCCGGAGCAGCGCGTGTACCCGGGCGAGGAGTTCCCGTACGCTGAAGGGTTTGGTCATGTAGTCGTCCGCACCGAACTCCAGCCCCATCACTTTGTCCATTTCCTGGCTTTTGCTCGTCAGCATCATGATGGGTGTGCCGATCCCTGAGGCCCGGAGATCGCGGCACACCTCTTCGCCGTTGATATCCGGAAGTCCCAGATCCAGGATGATCAGGTCCACATTCTCCTTTCGTCCCAGCGTCTTTCCGCGTTCGCCCGTGGGCGCCGTGAGCACGCGGTAATGTTCCGCGGTCAACACTTCCTCGAGTCCGCGCAGAATTGCCGCATCGTCTTCCACGACAAGGATGGTGGCCATGGTTCAGTCGCCTGTGGATTGTTGGCGTGGGTGGATGGCAGGAAAAATCAGCGTAAAAGCGCTCCCTCTTCCCGGGGTGCTGGCAACTTCCACGCGGCCCCCGTGGGATTCCATGATATGTTTCACGACGGCGAGGCCGAGTCCGACCCCCTGGATGCGCCTGGGGATCCCCGGGTCCCGGAAGAATTTCTCGAAGAGATGCTGCATCGTCTGTGCGGTGATGCCGTAGCCCTGATCTTCCACGCGGCAGAAGACGGCACCGGGCCGGCGCCCTGCCGTGATGGTGATTCGCTTGCGTTCCCCGGAGTACTTCATCGCGTTGGTAAGCAGGTTTTCGATCGCCTGGCCCGCCGCATCCGGGTCCGCGTCGACCGTCAGGAGCGGGGCGCGCGTGCCCGGGCCTTTCCTGCGGGACGGCAGCTCGAGCCGGAGATCGAACCCCTCCTTGTTCATCTGATAGCGCATCGCGCGGAGAACTTTCCTGATGACCCGCACCAGGTCAATCCGCTGCGGAGTATACTGGGTGACACCTTCTTCGATCCTGGAGGAATTCAGGATGGTGCCGACCATCCGGTTGAGGCGATCGGCTTCCCCTTCAATGGTCTTCACATAGGTGTGCGCGCGGCGGTCAGCCCGGGGCAGGCGTGCACGCAGCAGTTCGGCATACATCTTGACAACGGTCAGCGGAGTGCGCAATTCATGGGAGACATACGAAACAAAATCCGACTTGATCTCATTGAGCGCCTGCAGGCGGCGGGATTCCTCGGCCTGCAGCATCAACTCGTTCTGCAACCGGATACGTTCCATCTCCTGGCCGGTTTGCGAGCACACCGAGGTCAGCAGGTCGATATCTTCGCTCACGAACCGCATTCCTGACTTGCGCGGTCCGAGCACCAGAAATCCCTGCGCGACCGATACCTTGGAAGGGAGTGGCACCGCCAGCACGATTCCCCATGCGCGGAAGGCAGACTCATCCGCCGGCACAAAGGGCACTCCCGGTTCAACGGCATCTTCAAGTGCCAGAGGATGTACTCCGGCGGCTCCCCCCGCATTGTCCGGGTACTCGATGACGTGGTCCGCAGGCTGTACGAAGCCGTGTTGTTCAAGAACGCGCAGATGGCGATCCCTGTTGTGTGTCGCCAGAAATGCAATCCGCTCGACGGGGATCAGTTCGTTCATGCGCGGAACCAGGAACCGGGCGAGGTCTGCAATGGAAACGGCGTGTTTGATGGCGTCAACGAAGACAAGCTCCGCCTGGCGGAAGTCGTACCGGACGCGGAAGAATCGCCGGTCCACAAATCGCTGGACGGCCGCGCGAAGAGGTTGAAAAAGCAGCGCCACCGCAATTGCGGCTCCACCGGCGATGACCAGCGAATGCTCATATGTCACGCTCGTCACCAATCCCGCAACGATGCCCACCAGACTGATGTAGAGCAACGTGAGGACGATCATCACGGTACCGTAGACAACGCTCCGATTCAGAATCAGATCGATATCCATGAGGTGGTATCTCACGATCGAGATCCCGAAGGCGACGGGAATGATACCTGAAGCAAGGAGCATCACGGATTCCGGGACGAGGCTGTAGGACAGGATCATGGAGGGCACCACCCAGAGACCCACAAACGGCAGAAATCCCATGAAGAGCCCCCACACCACCCAGCGCAAACGGCGTTGTTCTGCCTCATCCCTGGCGGCGACGTAGGACTGGCGAATCGTGATGAGTCCGGAGACAATCAGCACGATCAGGAACCAGCGGGTTGCGGTAAACCAGTCGAGATGCAGGTAGAAGAGCTCCACGGAACGGGCTGTTGCGGCACGCAGGAATGTCCATCCGCTCGCACCGCCGAGCAGCAGCGCCAGACCATACAGCACAGGAAGCACCTTGTGGACGCGGGCCCAGCTTCTCCGGGGAAATACCAGGACGAAGTGGAAGAACAGAAGGGGGACGAGCGTGTACATGCAGGAGAAGACCACCCTGGTCCACAGTCCGGGGGAGAAGGCGCCGCCGTACTGCCCCCATGTGGTGGAGAGCATCAGGGCGGTCCCGATGGAACCCAGGTGGTACACGCCGGCGGCCCGGTCATCGGGACGTCGCAAGCAGCACAACCAGTCCGACACCGAAGAAGAGGCCGCTCACCAGGATGACGATGATCAGGTAGTCTGTGCCGTAGTAGGCCTGGAGGACGAAGTGAACGGTGCGCACTCCGCCGGAACCCTGCACATCCAGCGACACCTGATCCCCGATCTGTTTTCCGTCGAAGAGAAATTCGGCCGCCTCCACACGGGACACAGGCTGTCCATCGACGCGGAGAAGCGATTCCCCGGGGGAGACTGCCCGTGCGAGCAGGCTATCGTCAACACCGGCAATGCTGACGATCTGGTTCCGGTCCTGCCAGCGGATCGGGAGGCCCGGTTTGGCCGAGATCGCGACGATACCGGCGGCGCAGACGAGGAAAGCGATGGCGTCCAGAGCAAGCAGATAAGGACGCGGACGGACAGAGTGCTTTTGGGTGGCGGATCCGGTCACACGTTCGGCTCTTGTGGTGTGTACTCCGGGTGGTCTGGCCTGGTGACGGGAATATACACAATCGCGGCATGCCGCGCCATTGCTTTTCCAACTGATTTTCGGTATACTATCCCGGAAATTTTCTTGAGGATGATGGCACAAAAAGCCGAGACCGACGAAAAGCCAGTCGCCACCAATCGCAAGGCTCGGCATGAGTTCTTTGTGCTGGAAACCTACGAGGCGGGGATGGTTCTTACCGGCACGGAGGTGAAGTCCCTGCGGGGGGGAAACGCAAATCTTTCAGACGCGTATGCCCGCCTGAAGGGAAACGAGGTCTGGCTGACGGGAATGCACATCAGCCCGTATCACCAGGGAAGCTATGCGAATGTGGATCCTCTCCGCACCCGCAAACTGCTCCTCCACAAGAAGGAAATTCGCAAGATCACGGCACGGACCGCAGAAGCGGGAACCACGCTGGTGCCGTTGAAAGTGTATTTCAAGCACAACCTCGCCAAAGTACTGCTCGGCCTCTGCAAGGGTAAACGCGAGTACGACCGCCGCGAGGACATCGCCCGTCGCGAAATCGAACGCGACATTCGAAGGAAGTATGCACGGTAGATGACCGACCTGTTCCCCCCGCTCAACGAGCAGATGGACCTGATCCGGCGCGGTGCCGCCGAGATCATCCGGGAAGAAGACCTCGCCCGGAAAATTGAACACTCCCGGGAAACCCGCACCCCCCTCCGGGTGAAGCTTGGCTGTGATCCCAGCAGGCCCGATCTGCACCTGGGCCATTCGGTCGTGCTGCGGAAACTCCGCCAGTTCCAGGAGCTGGGACATCACGCGATACTGATCGTCGGTGACTTCACCGGCATGATCGGCGATCCCTCCGGGCGCAGCAAGACCCGCCCCCCGCTCACCCTGGAAGAAACCCGGAAGAACGGCCAGAGCTACTTCGCGCAGGCCACAACCATCCTCTCCACGAAAAAGATTCAGATGCTGTACAACTCCGAGTGGCTCGACAAGCTGAATTTCGCCGACGTCATCATGCTGGGGAGCAGGTACACCGTGGCACGGATGCTGGAACGCGACGACTTCGAGCGGCGCTACAAATCGGGCGAACCCATCAGCATTCATGAGCTCCTCTACCCGCTCGCGCAGGCCATGGACTCGGTCGCCGTCCGTGCCGACGTGGAACTGGGCGGCACCGACCAGAAGTTCAATCTTCTCGTCGGCCGCGACATCCAGCGCGAGTACGGCATGGAGCCCCAGGTGACATTGACGATGCCGATTCTGCCGGGAACGGACGGCGTCGAGAAGATGAGCAAGTCGCTCGACAACTACATCGGGATCACCGATACCCCGCAGCAGATGTACGGCAAAACCCTCTCGATTCCCGATACGGTGATCCATGACTACTTCATCCTGGTCACGGACGTTCCTCCCGCCGAGATTGCGGAAATCCGTACCGGCATCCAGGCGGGAACGTATCATCCGCGCGATGCGAAGCGCCTGCTCGCGCGCATGATTGTGGGACTGTACCACGGGGCCGACGCCGGCGATGGCTGCGGAAGCGGAATTCGACCGCATCTTCGTAAGGAAGGATCTTCCCGACGAGATTCCCGGGGCCACCCTGAGCGCCGAAGGCGGACGCATCGCCCTCCTGCGCATCCTCACGGAAACCGGTCTGGTTTCATCCAACGGCGAGGCCCGCCGCCTCATCGAGCAGGGAGGAGTTTCCGTCGACGGTCAGCGGATCAGCGACCAGCAGGCTGTCGTCGACCTTTCTTCCCCGGTCATTGTCAAGGTGGGAAAACGGAAGTTTGTACGTGTCACCGCCGCGTAACGGCGGAATCACCGCGGCATGCAACTTGAAAGAAAGGGAGATGAGGAATTGTACGTCCCGGGAAAAATCTTCTTCACCAAGGGGGTAGGCAGGCACAAAGACTACCTGCAATCATTCGAGCTGGCCCTGCGCGATGCCAAGATCGAAAAGTGCAACCTCGTCACCGTCTCGAGTATCTTTCCGCCGGGATGCAAACGCATTCCCACGGATGAGGGGCTGAAGCTCCTGCAGCCGGGACAGATCACCTTTGCCGTGATGGCCAGGAACGCCACCAATGAGCCCAACCGGCTTGTTGCCGCTTCCATCGGCGTCGCCACGCCCGCCGACACCACACAATACGGGTATCTCTCCGAGCATCACCCTTTCGGCGAGACCGACGAGAAGGCCGGGGAATACGCCGAAGACCTGGCCGCCACCATGCTCGCAACCACGCTCGGTCTGGAATTCGACCCGAACCTGGCCTGGGATGAGCGGGAAAAAACATACAAGATGACCGGCAAGATCATCAAGACGTACAACGTGACGCAGTCAGCCGAGGGCCATAAGGACGGCATCTGGACAACCGTCGTTGCCTGCGCCATTCTTCTGCCGTAGAAAAAAGAACGCGCCCGGGAACTTTCCGGGCGCGCGCTGCTTCATCTCACACACCGCATTCTTCAGTTCAACATCAGCCGGTATTCGTCGTAGTGATTCATGACGGACTCCACGTAGCTGATGGTCTCCTGCGAATTCCCGAACCAGCCGGTTTTCGGTTTCGACGCATTCCAGACCCCCCTGTGCAGCGATCCGTGGCGCCGTGAAAGCAACGGCAGCGCATCTTTGATCGATTCCCATTCCAGAGGGTTTTCATGGAGGTAGGCGGCGATCTCCTGCGCGTCATAGACCCGGCCGATGCCGGCATTGTACGCCGCCAGCGTCAGCTTGATCCGGTCCCCTTCCTCCGCACCGTTGAACAATTCATATAACTCCCGGAGGTAGTAGATGCCCCCCCGGATGTTGTTTTCCGGATGACTCAGGTTTTCCACATCCAGGGCGCGCGCCACTTCCTCGCCGGTCGTCGGCATGATCTGCATAAGTCCGCTCGCGCCGCGATGGCTTTGAGCCGACGGGGAGAAGCGGGACTCCTGCTTCATCGTCGCGAGGATGAAGCGCCAGTCAAACTCGTACCGGCTGGCGTACTTCCTGATGGTGGGTCCGTACGCGCGGAGGATCTCCCGTGTGGTCGGATCCACCAGCGTCTCGGCCGGCCCGGGTTCGGTCTGTGCAACGCGGTTTCCGTCCTCCGGAGCCGATGCAGTGGTCCCCTTCCGCAGCACATCATCGCCAAAGGGCGTGCATCCGCAGAGGGTTGTCACAACGATTGCGAGTAGCGTCAGGATTCTGATCAACATCGGGTGCGTGTTCCTGGTGATGGTAAAACAGTGTCTCGGCCGCAAATCCTTCACAAGGAAATCTCCCGGAAGGTGAACTCTTCCAGGCTCTTGCACGTGGATGAGTCTTCAAAGAACGGCGAAAGACGGGATTGCAGGTCCCACCGGCCTGCATATGTCATAACGCTGGAACATGCGGCAAAGTTGCACTGCTAACCGCCAAGAATCAAGCTCGTGCCGGGGAGAACGCCCAAAACGTCCAAATCCACAGGCCTGGTAGAAAAGAATGGCTGATATTGAACATTTGTCCGAATTTCACCACTTCATTCCGGGCAGAAAGTCCTGAAAGTGCAGAAGGCCGATCTCCGACCGGCCTTCTGTGTACCTTAGGCGAGTTGCTTTCCTTGAGTTCACCTTCGCTTGAGGTATTTCCGTTCCACATCCAGAATCTTCTCGACCCTCGCCGCATGCCTTCCGCCGGCAAATGGCGTTTCGAGAAAAACCTTCACCACCGCCTTTGCGAGTTCAGACCCGATGAGCCGGCTCCCCAGGGTCAGCACATTGGCATTGTTATGCTCGCGCGCATTGCGCGCGGTGAACTCGTGCGCACAACTGGCTCCCCGTACTCCCGGCACCTTGTTCACGGTCATACATGAACCGATCCCTGCGCCGTCGATCATGATTCCCAGGCGGGCTTCTCCCGAAGCGACCTTTTGTGCGACCGCATGGGCAAATTCCGGATAGTCACACGGTTGCTCGTCCCGGGTTCCCACGTCGATCACGGTGAACCCGTTCGATCGCAGAAAGTCCGCCAACGTGGTTTTCAGGGCGAAGCCTCCGTGATCCGCACCAATGACCACGGTCATCACACCTGCAGGAGGCGACGGTGACGGAATGGGCGACGGAGCCGTCGCGGGTCCGCCGGCGGCCGTTCGCTCGAGGACGACGCCCTTCCCGGCGGCGGTTTCCAGGGCGAGAGGCGTGACAATCGCATCAGCAGGAATCCGAAGGCGCCGTTCGCCGCGGGACGCTGCGTCCCGCACCGTTTGTTCGGTGACCAGAGTTTTTTTCATGGGCAATTCACTTCCCGGGTCCCCCGAGTTCGAGGACATCGAGCCTGACGGGCACCGTTCCTTTGGCGATCATACCCAGTCGTTTTGCCGCTTCCAGCGAAAGGTCGATCACCCGGTTGTCCTTGAACGGTCCGCGGTCGTTGATCCGCACGGTCACGGTTGCCCCGGTGGTGACATTGGTGACGCGGACCGTGGTATTGAACGGCAGCGTTTGATGGGCCGCCGTCATGGCATGCATGTCATATTCCTCACCGTTCGCGGTCGGCCTGCCGTGAAATTCATCCGCGTAGTACGAGGCAATGCCGGTGAGTTGATGGACGGAAGGCGACTCTCCGGGGATCGCGGGGCTTTCGCGCGTGGTGAAGCGCGGGGATGCGGGACCGCAGCCCGCACACAGGAGCACCGCCGTGAGAGAACAGACGAATATGAGCCGCCGCCCCATGCTCAGAGGTATTCGTTCATTTGCTTCCGCTTGAGGTAGTCAGCAATTTCCTTCACATCCTGCGACTGTCCTCTTTTGCAGATCAGCAACGCATCGTCGGTGTTCACGATGATCAGGTCCTCCACACCGATGGTCGCCACGACCTTCGCGGGAGAATAGATGTACGAGTTCTTCGTGTTCTTCTGGATCACTTTCCCGGTGATCGAGTTGCCGCTGGGGTCTTTCCCGGAAATCCGGTAGACTTCGTCCCATGAGCCGATGTCGCTCCAGCCGAAGTCTCCGGGAATCACATAGACGCGGTCCGATTTTTCCATCACCCCGTAGTCGATCGAGATGCCGCGGATGATGCCGTACGCCATTTCCACGGTCGACTGGTAATACGGCGTGCCGATCACCTGATCGATCTTGTTCAGTTCGGTGAACAGTTCAGGCAGGTTCTTCCTGATCTCCTCGAGGATCACATCGGCGCGCCACACGAACATGCCGCTGTTCCAGAGAAAGTCCCCGCTTTCCAGAAATCGTTCGGCGGTTTGCAGGTTCGGTTTTTCCGCGAAGGTTTTCACCTTCAGCACACCTACGGCATGATGCGGGTTGTGACTTCCGGCATCGGTGTGATACTGGATATATCCGTATCCCGTTTCCGGATGCGTGGGCTGGATGCCGATCGTAATGAGGGCACGTGACGCCGAAGCCGTTTCGACCGCGACGCCGAGGATGCGCAGGAATTCATCATCGTTGAGGATCGTATGATCCGCGGGGAGGATGATCATGACGGCGTCGGGATCGAGCCGCCGGATATGCAAGGCGGCAAGGCCGATGCAGGGCGCCGTGTTACGGCCGACCGGTTCGTCCAGGATGTTCTCTTCGCGAAGCGACGGAAGCTGTTTTGCGATAAGGGCACGCTGCAGGCGGTTGGTGATAATGTACAGGTCTTCGGGAGGCACCATGCGCATTAGACGCCCGGTGGTATTCTGGATCATCGTCCCCTTGCCGGTGATCTCCAGAGCCTGCTTCGGGGTTTTCTCGCGGCTCCTCGGCCAGAAGCGTGTGCCCACGCCGCCGGCCATGACAACTCCAAACACTTTGCTCATGATCTCTGTACCAGGGTGGCTGTCATTGGTGGATGGTGAAAAACAAAAACCGGCCCTGTTGTTCGCAGAGCCGGGCATGATGTTCAGGACGCGCCTGCAGTTCGCAGGCGGTTCAACGCGCGGCGGAGGGCTGCCTCGGCCCGCGGAACATCGACTTCGGCGGCCCGCTCGCGAAGCCGCCGTTCCGCCCGTTCACGTGCCGCCTTCGCGCGCTCCACGTTGATCTCATCCGTACGCTCGGCCGTATCCAGCAGCACCCGGACATGGTTGTCACGGACCTCAAGGAACCCGCCGCTGGTGGCGTAGGTCATCACCGTGCCGTCCTGCGCGCGCACAACAACGCGGCCTTCTTCGAGGGTCGAGAGCAATGGGGCATGGTCCACGAGCACCTGGAAGCCCCCCTGGACCCCCGGAGCACTCACACTGAACGCTTGCGTGGCCAGCACGGTCTTTTCGGGCGTCAGGATTTCAAGGGCAAAGGGTCTGTCAAACATTCGGCCGGCTCCCTGGTCAGGATTCCATCATCTTCTTGGCCTTCTCCACCGCTTCCTCGATCGTGCCGACCATGAGGAAGGCCTGTTCCGGGAGGTGATCGTACTCGCCGTCACAGATTCCCCTGAAACCCCGGATGGTGTCCTCGATTTTCACATACTTGCCGGCCATACCGGTGAACTGCTCGGCCACGAAAAACGGCTGGGAGAGGAAACGCTGAATCCGGCGCGCCCGTGCCACCGTGAGCTTGTCTTCATCGGAAAGCTCATCCATCCCGAGGATGCTGATGATGTCTTTCAGATCGTTATAGGTCTGAAGGATTTCCTTCACCCGCTTTGCCACATCATAGTGTTCCTGCCCGACGACGGCGGGTTCCAGGATGCGCGATGTGGACTCGAGCGGATCGACGGCGGGATAGATCCCCAGCTCCGAAATCTGCCGGCTGAGCACTGTCGTCGCATCAAGGTGTGAAAAAGTGGTTGCGGGCGCCGGATCGGTCAGGTCGTCCGCCGGTACGTAGATCGCCTGCACGGAAGTAATGGATCCCTTTTTCGTGGAGGTGATCCGTTCCTGCAGTTCACCCATTTCGCTGCCCAGTGTCGGCTGGTACCCCACTGCAGACGGCATGCGGCCGAGCAGGGCGGAGACTTCAGAGCCGGCCTGCACGAACCGGAAAATATTGTCGATGAACAGGAGCACATCCTTCCCCTCTTCATCCCGGAAATATTCGGCGATGGTGAGGGCGGTCAGGCCGACCCGCTGGCGCGCCCCGGGGGGCTCGTTCATCTGCCCGAACACCAGGGCGGTCTTCTTCAACACACCGGATTCGGTCATTTCCAGCCAGAGATCGTTCCCTTCGCGCGTCCGCTCGCCCACTCCGCCGAATACCGAAAACCCACCGTGTTGCTTTGCGATATTATTGATCAGCTCCATGATGATGACCGTCTTGCCCACGCCGGCGCCGCCGAAGAGCCCGGTCTTCCCGCCTTTCGAATACGGTTCAAGGAGATCGATAACCTTGATCCCGGTCTCGAACATTTCTTTTCTGGTGGAGAGGTCTTCAAATGCGGGTGGCGGACGGTGGATCGGATATCTCTTCTCGCTCTTGATCGGTCCAAGTCCGTCGATCCCCTCGCCGATGACGTTGATGAGACGTCCCAGCGTCTCGGGTCCCACGGGCACGGATATCGGCGCCCCGGTGTCGGTGCACTTCATACCCCGGGACAATCCGTCGGTGCTGTCCATCGCAACCGTGCGGACGCGGTTGTCGCCGAGGTGCTGTTGCACCTCCACGATCAGTTCCTCCTGGGTACCGGCGGCGTTTTTCCGCGGGATGGTGACGGCATTCAGGATGGAAGGCAGCACGCCTCCGGGAAAGTCAATGTCCACCACCGGGCCGATGATTTGAACTATCGTTCCTTCGTTCATACGTAGTCCTTGCGTGGAATGCCATGGGATGGGTAACGACAAGTCAACAGCAAACTTACGAAAAGTCACCTAAAGAATCAAGGAAGGGTGGGACGGCCGGATACAATAGCCGCAACGATGTGACCGCCGTGCAAGCGGCCGTTTTCCACGAATATCCGGTTCGTTTCGCGCCCGGCAACAACGGATCCCGCCACGAAAAGGCCCGGGATGGTTGTCTCGAACGTGCCGGAATCGCACACCGGCGCGAGCGTGAGCGGGTCCAATCGGATGCCCGCGCCCTCCAGGAAGGCGGAATCCGGCTCATAACCGATCAGGACAAAGGCAAAATCGAAGGCAACCTCCTCCACTCCCCGGGCTGTCTGCACAATCGCACGCCGCTCCCGGAATTCCCGGACTGTCGATCCGAACAACGCGTTGACCTGTCCCGCCCTCATCCGGTTTTCGATGTCCGGAAGAATCCAGTATTTCACACCCTGACTGAGAGACGGTCCGCGGTGCACCAGCGTCACCCTCGCCCCATGCCGGTAGAGGTCAAGCGCAGCCTCAACCGCGGAATTTCTTCCTCCGACGACCAGGATGTCACACCCGGCGTAACGGAAAGGCTCATCATAGTAGTGACGCACACGCTCCTGCAGTTCGCCGGGGACTCCCAGGCGGCTTGCATGGTCGAAGTAGCCTGTGGCAATCACCACATTGCGCGCTTCGTAGCGGGCCCCATGAAGGGTGAGAATGTGGAACCGGCCATCCGGGAGTTTGCGTATCTCCGTGACCGCATCGTGGCATCGAACGTCCAGTGCATAATGACTCACCACCGCGCGATAATAATTGAGCGTGTCGACGCGTGTAGGCCGGAAGGCCGATGTCACAAACGGAACTTCACCGAGAGAAAGAAGATCGGGAGTGGAGAACCAGACGAGGTTGGTGGGAAAACGGCGGATGGCATCGGTGACACTTCCCTGCTCGAGGACGATCGTCTGGAGGCCTTGCTTTCGTGCTTCGATTGCACAGGAAAGACCGGCGGGTCCGGCGCCGACAACAACGAGGTCGGTCATGTCATTCGTACTACGCAATCAGGCTGAATTTCTTGAGATAGTACACCAGATCGGCTCTCTGGACCGGTTTCACCAGGTAGGCATCGCACTGCGGCAGGGCCTGCATGATGTTCTCCTTGTCCGCAAGCGCGGTGGTCATGATCACGCGGGCCTTCTTTGCGGGAGGGGGGTCGATAAGGTCCTCCATTGCACGAATCTCCTGCAGGACCTGCTGGCCACTCATTCCCGGCAGCATGATATCGAGGCACACCAGATCGAACAGTTCCCCTTTCACGAGATTGTCCGCAAAGAGTGTGACAGCCTCCTGTCCGTCACTCGCCGTGCGGGTATCCCCGTACGGCATCAGATAGCGTTGCAGGATGGCGCGGCTGGTATCATCGTCTTCCACAATCAACGAAGTCATCACTTCTCCACACGAAGGGCAATTGAGGAGTATCGCGTCATCATACAATAGCAAATCGGGGGAGGAGAATCAAGGCGCGAAAAAAAAGCCCCGGAGAGTATCACCGGGGCTGGAGTGTTTTGTGCGGCCTCGTCCGGGTCTTCTGCGGTCCGAATGCAGGGACACCCGTGACGCCGCGCGCCGTCAGAAGTAGACGATGAGCGAGGCGCTCACGGTCTGGGCAGTGTAGGTATTGGTCGCCGCGCCGCCCGTCTGCGCATAGGATTGTTTTCCTGTCCCGCGCGTATAGGTCAGATCCAGCGCAAAGGAATGACTGATGAATCCCGTTCCGACGGTAAATGCATTCCCCATCACCTGGTCGCTGAACTCGCCCTTTTCATTCACGTCCGCCTGGAGTGTCGGGACCGTTCTGTACCCTGCGCGTATGGGAATGACGCCTGCTGTTGTGACCAGAAGATATTCGGCTCCGACGCGAATCTGGTGGAGATCGTTCTTGCTGTCGCTCAGATTCGACGTATCCCGGAATGTTGCCGAGGGCACGTTGCCGTCCGTTTCGAAGAAGATCTTCTTGTCCCCGTACAGCCTCGATTCAAAATCCACCGCGATCGTCAGGTTTTCCCCGATGCGGCCTGAGGCCCCGAATCCGTACATCAGGGGCATCTCTACAGTATTGGTGAATACCCCCTTCTGGGTAGTGGTTCCTGCGGGCTTCCTTTCATAGCTCCCGTCCACCTTGAGTTCGAACGGCGTTTTCACGGTGGCTCCCAGCTTAATCGGGACAGGTTTCTTCATGCCTTCAAAATCCACCAGGAAACCCGCGACGAAATTGAGCCCGCTATAGGTTGCTTCGTTGCTGAACCCGGCTTTCGTCGCCTTGTTGGTCACGGTGGCGTTGTCGGAGTTCCCCAGCCAGATATTCACGGCCCCCCCGGCATAAAACATCGGGTGGAGCTTCAGGCCGATTCCCGGTGTGATCGTATTGGCGCCCCCGTTGGATTCATACGAGCTCGTGGGATCATCCTCCCGCCCATACCTGTCCAGCTGTTTCTGGAACGCCACAGCGGGCACAATATTGATTTTCCCGGCATGAAGAGGAAACGCAATGCTGGCAAAATTGTACGTGAAATGGGATTGGGTGGTGGTACTGTTGTTTTGCGGAGACACCGGATTCTCCCACTTGAATTCCTCCTGAATCCACCGTCCGACGAGGGAGAGTTCCGTGCGTTCGAGCTGACCGAGACCGGAGGGGTTCCAGGAGATCGCCGTGGCGTCATCGGCGAGCCCGATGAACGCGCCGCCAAGACCCTCCGCACGCGCGCCGGCACCGGTGATATTCCAACTCTCCTGTGCAGCGCCCAGCGACACGACCGCCGCCAATCCCACACAGATGAGCAAAAAAGTCCGGGCATTCATAAGAGCTCCTGATGCTTGATGAAGAGTTATTTGACCACTACTTTGTCGCCGATTTTCATGTCCTGGTCCTTCTCCACAACCTTCACCTGCGCAAGTTTCTGCTGCACCTGCACGACCACCAGTTCCCCGAGCTTCGTGACACGCTTCCCGAGCACTTCTCCGGTGGTCGGATGGAGGATATTTTCCCCGTCACGGAAGGCAACACATTTGGACCCCTTGCGGATACCTTTGAGGGAACCGATATCGATATAGTAGCCGTCCTTTTCTGCGCTGACAATAAAACCCTCGACGATCGGCAGTTCATTGTAGATCATTATGGCCAGATTGTCAACCGCCTTTTCATAATCCTCGATATCGCCTCCGTTCACCTGCTCACCTCTCGCCACAATGGTCTCACTTGTCTCGGTGTCGATGACCCGCATATTGACCTTCCCGCCGGACCCTTTTTGAACGACACTTGCCAGCACGATGGCATCGGCGCCGGCCACCTTGCCTACCTGGACTGCGGCCTGCTCGTCCACGACACCGGACACCTGAAGTTGCTGCTCCTCCAGCACCTTATCCAGTGCGGTCCGTTCGATCACTTTGAACCGGCGGAGGTTTACCAGCTGCGAGACCATCTTCTCCGTCAGCGCGTCGGCATACTTGTCCATATCCCCCTTGACATCCATGGGCATCACGGCGACTCCGAGCCGCGAGCCAACCTGTGTGACTCTCGACGGGTCATAGGTCAATGCACCGGCCGGCAGGACACTCTTGGCTTCCTCGAATTTCGGCGCGGGCTCTTTCTCCGGTGTCGCCTCTTCGTTCTTCTCCTCCGGCTCCAGCGCGACCACCGCGGAGGGCGGGACGCCCTTTTTCACGAACGCGAGATACTCGTTGGCCCGTTCGCTGGAAACGTACGCTGTCGAGAGCTCCAGCTCTTTCTTCGCGTCCCCCTTCTCGCCCAGATAGTAGTGGCAGATGCCTATTTCCCGGTGGGGATAATACTCGATAAATCGCGTGCCGTAGGTGCGTTTCCGTCCCGCGTCTTCGAATTCCAGGGAGATTGCGCTCCGGAATTCCTGGATGGCCCTGAGCCAGTCTTTCTTCTCCACGTAATCAAGTCCGTCCGTGTAGTAGTTATAGAACTTCGTCTGAGCGGGAGCGGAAGAGGGGACAAGGAGAACGCAAGTGAGAAAAAGCCAAAAACTGTGCGATTTCATGGCGTTTCTCCAGCAAAAGGGTATGTATTGCGAAGATATGCGATAATTCGACACATGTCAACCCCGGAAAGGCTTCGCGTTCCAGCGCGGAGTTTCTGCGCTGCGGATGCTTGCCGGACTGCGTTCGAGTAATATTGCACAGATTGGACGCAAAGTCAAGAAGAGGATGGGGGAATAAAGAAGAGGAAAAAAAGAGAGCCCGCGGGGGGCTCTCTCTGGGCTCTTCGATGAAGCGAAGGGGCGACGGTCCGGGAAATGCGGTTTGGAGGCCTCTAATCCAGGACCACGACAAGATAGTTATCCTGCCAGAACTTGTCCGGCCGGAGGATCTTCAGATCCGAGCTGCTATCGTTCACCGATGAGGCGGCAAAATATCCTTCACTGCGGCGCGGGAGGATTTCGTCTATCACCCCCTGAAGGTGCAGCGTCTGATCCTTGGTTTTGTCGATGGGAGTGAAGGCCGATTGGTCCACTCCGCTGGACATGATCGTGGTTGATCCCAGAAGACCCCAGAGAAATCCGCCCTCGTCGGTGATGATCCCCTTCTCTTTCAATTCCGCTTTGGTTCCGGCCACATAGTACACGGTATTCATTTTCTGCTGCTGCTGCTCCAGCATCGTCTCTTTTTCCTGAATCAGCGCGGTCTTCTGCATGACGGTCGTCTCCAGGCCCTGCACGCGCGCCTCAAGCCGGGCGATGGACTGTTCCCGCTCCAGGACAGAAGCTCTCAGGTTTTCGACAAGGATATTCAGATTGGCAATGTCGCCGGCGAACGCTTTCACACGTGTCTGCAGATCGCTGATCCTCCTTCTGTTGTTCTTCAGCGTCGAATCGATTTCACCGATGTTCTGAAGAAGCTGCTTCCGTGTGTCAAGGGTGACATTGGCGGTCTGCCCCTCCACCCCGCCGGTGCGCTGTGCCAGCCGGCCCTCTTTTGTGCGGCTCGTTTCCAGATCCGCATAGATGTCGTTGACCTCGCTGATAACATCATTGAGATAGGAATCCCGCTCCGCGAGCAGTTGCTGCATCGACGCCCGGTCGGTATTGCTCTGGGCCAGCTGTTGCTCGAGAGCCTGTTCCTTCTCCCTGTCGCTGCATCCGACGAGAAGCAGACCTGCAAGCATTCCTAATACCAAGACGAGTGTCCGTTTCATGTTTCCTCCGTTTACGCTGAGAGTCCTTGACGCACAGGAGCGTCCGCAATCCGTCTTTGAATGCGGCCGCGTGCTGTTCCTCCCACCACCACTTCAAGAAGCTCACCCTCACCGGAGCAGCACACGGTCCCGCATCAACATCACCTTGCTTCGCACCAACCGTGCAACGGTATATCATACGCACGCCGTCTCACTGTCTCAATCGGGCGAATGGTGTAGTTTTGGACCTACAGCAAATGCTGTAGGCCCGGCAAGAAAGCCGGAGATGCTGACGCAAACCAGCAGGCGGGGCACAGACAAAGGCGCGGGGCGTGGACCAACGGACGAGACACGGACATGGGCAGGGCGAGCGGACCAACAGGCGGGCTGTAGACGGGAGCGCGGGACGGGTCAGACTCCCGGTTTCACCAGTCCGAGGGTGATTGCATACCGGACCAGACCGGCGGTCTCGTGGATATCCAGCTTCTGCATGAGATTGGCCCGGTGCGTATTGACCGTGCGAAAACTGAGGAACAGAGCGTCGGCAATCTGCCGGTTGGTGTATCCTTCTGCGATATACTTCAGAATCTCCGTTTCCCGCTTTGTCAGCGGCTGGATTCCGGACACGGCGGTCCTGTTGTCCGCCCGGGTCTGCTCTTCCGCCCGCTTGATGAAACCGTCAACGATCAGCCGGGAGATACCCGGACTGAAAAACCTCTCGCCGGATACGGCGGACCGCACAGCCTCGAAAATATCCCCTTTGCCTGCATTCTTGAGCACATATCCGCTCGCCCCTGCGCGAAGTATCTGATAGACATACTCTTCGTCTTCATGGACGGACATGATGACAATCTTGACCCCGGGCTGCCGTTCCTTGATGAGTTTCGTCGCCTCAATGCCGTCAAGGATCGGCATCGAAATGTCCATGATCACAACATCGGGTTTTTCTCGTGCCGCGAGCCGGACCGCCTCCTCGCCGTCGGCCGCCTCCCCGACTATGGAGAAGTCGGGGACACTCCGGAGCAATACCCGCAGGCCGCTCCGCACGACGTCGTGATCGTCAGCGATGAGAATTCTGGTCTTCGCCATGCTGCTCCTGTTCACCGAAGGGGATGGATACGGAGATGCCGGTGCCTCCGCCGGCGGTTGTACGGATATCCAGACTCCCCCCGAGGAGCTCGGATCGTTCGCGCATACTGATCAGGCCGGACCCGCGCCCGGATCCCCGTGCCTGTCCGACATCCTCCTGTGAAAATCCCTTTCCGTCATCCTGAACGACAAGCCGGAGATTTGTGCCCGCTGCTTCGAGGCGCACCGACACCGCTGATGCCCGTGCATGCCTGGCGATGTTTGCGAGAGCCTCCTGGGCGATTCTGTACATCGCGATCTCGATATGTCCGTCAATTTGCGCGGGGACGCCGGGGTCCACATCAAGCACCGCGGAGATCCCCTGGCGTTTCTCGAAGTCCTTGCAGAGCAGCCGCAGGGCGGCCACGATGCCGAAATCATCCAGGACGCTGGGACGCAGGTTTGAGGAAATCCGCCGCACTTCCGCTATGGATCGATCCAGCTCCTGCGTCACCTCATGGAGATGTCCCGAGATCTGCTCGCCGGCGGGACTCACATCGCCTTCCAGGGCTTCCACCCGGAACTTCATGCCGCTCAGGCGCTGACAGAGGTCATCGTGCAGTTCGCGGGAGATTCTCGCACGCTCTTCCTCCTGCGCCCGCTGCACGGAGGCGGCAAAGATCCTCAGTCCGTCGAGTCTCTGCCGCTCCGCTTCGGCCAGCCGGGCGGTCATATGATTGAAGGATTCGCCCAGAGACCGGAATTCGTCGCCCGATGTCAGTTCGACTTTCCGGAGGCGGTCGCCCCGCGCAACGGCATCCATGACGGATACCATGTGCCGGAGCGGCCTGGTGATGCTCCGTGTTGTGACAACACCGGCCACGATGCCGAAGGCAACGCTCAAGAGGAGGACCGCGAGGATTCTGGCGTTTGCCGCTTCCCCCGCAGCAATGACATCCGCTTTTGCGGCCGCCAGCCCCCTCTCGGTCTCTGTTTGAACGCCTTCATTGATGACGAGTCTCAGATCGCGATAGAGGGCGAAAAACTCTGTCAGGAGAACCGTGCGCTGCTGTTGCAGGCCGATGATGACGCCGAGGAGCGCGGAAATTTCCTGTGACCGCCGGCGCAGCTCCACCGACCACACTTTTTCCTCCCGTGAAAGGAGTACCACCTGGTAAACCCCGGCGAAGTGCTTGAATTTCGTTTCGGCGCTCCGGATCCGGGAAACGAATGCCGTATCGCTCGTGAGAAGAAAATTCCCCAGACCCTTGGTGATCGCGTTGACCTGGATCTGCATCTCCAGAACGACCTGCAGCCTCCGGTAGGCAATGGGGTCGTTCACCGTGACCGAAGCCTGTATCCTGTCCGTCAGAAGCCTCTCCAGCTTCTCCATGGTCGCAAGGAGCGTATCCATTTGTCCGGTCAGCCGGTCCTTGAGATGGACATGATCGGCCGCCATGTTGTGGAAGCGTGCAAGTCCATCCGCCAGAACGGCGCCGGATCCGGCTTCCTGACCGAGGCGCGTGATTTCGATGTATCTGCCGCGGTTCTCTTCAAAGCGCCGCGTACTCGATTCCAGCGCCTCGCGGAACTTCCTGTCGCCTGTCGCGGAGTGCCCGAGGGCCGCAAAGGCGGTCTCCACAACGTTGTTCTCCAGGCCGTAGACGGCCGAGTTCAGCGGCTCCCTGACCTGTGTGACCTCGCCAAGTTTCTGCCGCACCTCGCGGGTCTGGGTATACGATACGAGACCGATGATAATGCAGAGCACCAGCAGGATCCCGATCCCCAAACCCAGTTTAGTCCCTATCGTGGTCATGGCTCCTCGTCTCCTTCATCGCGCGGCCCGCTTCTCCAATTCCTCCCGCTTCAGGGTGATCAAATGCCCGACGGGTTTGCCATTGCGGCAGGTGATCACCCGCAGGGTCACCGGACCTCCGGGAATTTCCACCGGCCCGGTGTACCGGGCGCAGCGGTGATCGGGCATCGTATCATCAATTGTGTAGAACATCTCGACGTCGGAGAGTTCCGTTTCCATTTCCACCACCAGCACTCCATCTCTGAACCCCGTCCTGATGACGGCATCGTAGACCGCGCGGGAGTAGTTGACGCCGGCCATATCCGACCGCTCGAATTGCCGTTCCATGCGTCGCGCGAAGGAATCCCAGTTTCTTTTTTCCTTCGGCGACCAGTACACCTCGGCGAGCGCCCAGGCCCGTGGATAGGTCATGTACTCGGCATGGCGGAGGGTGGGGATTTGTTCCGTCCAGAGATTCCCCTGCCCTCCAAGAACGTACCGGGACTCCACACCCTCGGGAACAGGTTCAAAGCCGTAACTCTTCTTCACGCGCAGGCTCGCATAGACCGGCGGTTCCACTGTGGGTTCACCCTGGTTGTAGTCCAGGTAGACATGCGTCGAAGGAGTCATCACGACAGAATGGCCCATCTCCGCAGCCTGGATCCCGCCTCTGACACCCCGCCAGCTCATGACCGTGGCATCAGGCGAAATACCTCCGTCAAGAATTTCATCCCACCCGATGAGCTTCTTCCCCCTTGCTTTCAGGATCTTGTCCACCCGGCCCATGAAATACCCCTGTAAATCCTCCACATGCCTGATGTTCAGTTTCTTCATCAGCGCCCTGCACCCCGCGTCCTGAGCCCAGTACCCTTTGTAACATTCATCTCCGCCGACATGGATGTATGGACCGGGAAAAAGCGCAGCAACTTCCCCGAACACTTTCTCCAAAAACGCATAGACCTTCTCGTCGGACGGATTGAGCGCATTCTCGATCAGCATCTTGAAAGTCCCGTTGCCGTACCACTCGGCAAACCGGGCTCCCGGATTGACTCTGGTATTCGTGTCTTTGTTGCAGCTCAGTTCAGGATAGGCGGCGATGGCCGCCATGCTGTGTCCGGGCACGTCGATTTCGGGCACAATGGTCACAAAGCGCTCTCTGGCGAAAGCAACCACCTCTTTGATGTCCTCCTGCGTATAGAAACCGCCGTACGTGGCCGCTTCTCCCGGTGCAGGGGCGGCGCGATCGCCGAAACGTCCCGCACGCGGCACACGCCAGGCCCCCACCTCGGTCAGTCTTGGCAGCGCTTTTATCTCGATCCGCCATCCTTCATCGTCGGTAAGGTGCCAGTGGAGGACATTGTATTTGTACTGCGCCATCCGGTCGATGTACCGTTTGACGTCTTCCTTGGAGAAGAAATGACGGCTCACGTCCAGCAGGATCCCGCGCCAGCTGAAACGCGGGTAGTCGGTGATGCTGACCGCAGGGATGATCCATCGGGTTTTCACCGGAACCATGCTTTCAATCTCTCCGGGCAGGAGCTGGAGCAGCGTCTGCGCCCCGTAGAACAGTCCTGCACCTTGATTGGCCGATATCGTGACCCCCTTCGGTGTTACCTCGAGCATATATCCTTCATTGGCGACTTTCGGATCGGGTTTTTCGAGTACGCGCAGGCGAATACCGCCTGTTGCGCCCTGGCGGGCCGTGACTGCGAAACCCGTCGGAATGTGTATTCTCCGCACCAGCATGTCGGCTATGGGGCGGCTGCCGGGCCCGTCAAAACCAATGATCAGATCTTCCCTCAATTCATAGGTGCCGTTTGACTGGCGTGCCTCGACGGGTTGGGGGATGAGAGCGAGGGGATTCTCCTGCGCTTCAACTGTCGGCATGGCCATGAAGAAAAGCAGAAAGAGTAGGGTTTTCATCGCGTGAGGTCCTTTTGCGTTCATGTACGAAAGTAGACAAGTTTTCGATGAGTCGCAATCATGCCCGACCCCGCCCTTCCGGGAACGCCACCGGACCCTCCCTCAAACCGGGCCGCGACCCGGAGCCGGTGGGGGGAATTGCGATTGATCTCCTGATTCGATATCATCATAGGCAACGGCTTGACCCCCATTCATTTTCTGACTGTTCTTGCGACATGAAAATTCTCCTTCCCTACCTCAGACTCTACTGGAAGCTCATCGCCCTGGCTCTGGCCCTGGCGACGGTCAACCAGGTGTTTTCCCTTCTTGATCCCCTGATCTTCAGACACGTCATCGATCAATATGCACTGCGCTATCAGCAGTACACATCAGGCGAATTCTTCCGGGGCGTCGGCCTGCTTCTCCTGGCGGCGGTCGGCGTTGCGTTTGTCTCGCGTGTGGCGAAGAACTTTCAGGACTACGTCATCAACCTGATCACCCAGAAGCTCGGAGCCCGGATGTATTCGGACGGCCTCCGGCACTCCCTGGAGCTTCCCTATCAGGTGTTCGAGGACCAGCGGAGCGGAGAGACACTGGGGAAGCTGCAGAAGGTCCGCTCCGACGTTGAACGGTTCATCGCTGCGGCCATCAACATCCTCTTCACGACATTTGTGGGCGTCCTTTTCGTCATGGTCTATGCTTTCACCGTACACTGGGCGATCGCGCCGGTCTATTTTATTACGGTCCCCTTGCTGGGTCTGCTCAGCTCCACCCTGAGCAGGAAAATCAAGGTGCTTCAGAAATCGATCGTCGCGGAAACAACCGCCCTGGCCGGGGCAACCACGGAATCCCTCCGGAATATCGAACTGGTGAAGAGCCTCGGACTTGCCCAGCAGGAGATCAGGCGGTTGAACTCGACAACCGAGAAGATTCTCCGGCTTGAACTGAAGAAGGTCAAATATGTCCGGAGTCTCGGCTTCGTGCAGGGAACATCGGTGAATTTCCTTCGCACCACGATTCTCTTTCTTATGCTGTATCTGATTTTTGCCCAGCAGATTTCCGTGGGCCAGTTCTTTTCACTCTGGATCTATTCCTTTTTCATTTTCGGCCCCCTTCAGGAACTCGGGGGCGTGATCAATATCTACCGCGAAACCGAGGTCTCGCTGAAGAACTTCGGCGATATCCTGCGCATGCCGCCCGAACCGAAACCCGTTTCGCCAAAGGCGCTGGCGGACATTCACACGTTAAGGTTCGATGCCGTCAGCTTCAGGCATCCATCGGGAGCCTCGAACGCGGTGACAGGAATCTCGTTCGAAGTCAGGCGGGGTGAGACCATAGCCTTCGTCGGCCCGTCCGGAGCGGGAAAAACCACGCTTGTGAAATTGCTCGTCGGCCTTTATCCCCCCGGTGAGGGCCGGGTTCTCTTCAACGGAATCCCCGGGACAGAAGTGGACCTGGACGGTCTCCGGAAACACATCGGCTTCGTCACACAGGACACGCAACTCTTTTCTGGAACGATCCGTGAAAACCTCCAGTTCGTCAGGCAGGGGGCAGCCGATCAGGAGCTACTGGCCGTTCTCGACCAGGCCGCCTGTCAGGCGCTGCTGGCACGTGGCGGAATGGGTTTGGACACTGTTATCGGAGAAGGGGGAGTGAAGGTTTCGGGGGGAGAGAAGCAGCGGCTTTCGATCGCCAGAGCGCTCTTGAGGGAACCCGACCTCCTGGTCTTCGACGAGGCCACATCCTCGCTGGACTCGCTTACCGAAGAGGAGATCAGCGAGACTATCCGCACAGTCAGCCGGCATCGGGAAATGATCAGCATTCTCATCGCACACCGTCTGTCCACAGTCATGGACGCGGACCGTATCTACGTCCTTGAACGGGGGAAAATCGTGGAATCGGGCCGGCATCAGGAGTTGCTCAATCAGAAGGGGCTCTATTTCGCCATGTGGCGACAGCAGGTGGGCGAAGGTGCTCCCACACCCCCGGAATCAGGCACCATGCAGAACCGTCAGGGCAATACCGGCTGAGAGATCCCCGGCGGATAACCTCTTCAAACCTGTTATTTTCCATCCCTGCACTTGGCATCCTCCTCTATCGCTCGTTGGCACAGAGATTGCGATATCTTTTTGGGGGAAAACCAGGAAATCGATGCTCCTGATATGTCGGATCGATTGGCAGGAACCTCCCGGCACAACCATGGACGGTCACATCGGAGGCAGCAGAATGAAAGCCCTTCTCTTTGCACTGGTTATCCTGGCTATGGGATTTCAGCCCGTGAAAGCACAGAATGTGCGGCCGGAAGCGGCAGGCCAGTTCTCCCGAACCGGCAGGTGGTCAATCGGATTGCACGGGGGGGCGAATATGTGGATCAACGATTTTGACACAAAGTCGATCTCCGGAGCGGGCGGTCTTTCCATGCGCTATGGACTCTCACGCCAGTTCTCGCTCGGTATCCTCGCCGGCTTCGAGGTGCTTCAGTCCACCAATTCCAATACCGGTCAGTCAGGCACCTATGCCCCGCCGCAGGGATATATGGCAGACAAGGGCATCAGCGCCGATCTCGTTGGCTGGTACTACTTCAATGCGGGCCGCGATCTCTCCCCTTACGCCTATCTGGGCGTGGGCGCGTATATGTATAAACGGAAGTCAGGGAGCGGCGCGTACTATCCCGACGATAAGCAAAACCTGTCGATTCATGTCCCCATAGGCCTGGGCATCGAAATCGCCGTCTCCAGACAGGCGGTGATATCGGTGGACCTCGGCGCGAGAATTCTTGACGACTACACCGACTATTCGATAGGAGGCGGCGAGGGCGGCACGGGGATTACACACACGGACTGGTATCCGGCGGCCAGGGTGGGCATCAACTACTATTTCGGCGGGAGCGACAACTCGGATAACGACGGAGACGGTCTCACCAACAGCGAAGAGAAGATGTTCCGCGTGAACCCGAACAACCCCGACACGGACGGGGACGGGCTATCGGACGGCGAGGAAATCAAGACGTACAAGACCGATCCAAGAAGGCCCGACAGCGACGGTGATGGACTGAAGGATGGCGAGGAGATCCACACCTACAAGACCAATCCGGCCTTGGCCGATACAGACGGAGACGGCCTCAGCGACGGAAGCGAAGTGCTGCAGCACAACACGAACCCGGCGAAAGCGGATACGGACGGTGATGGACTTCTGGATGGCCAGGAGGTGCTTCGCCATAAAACCAACCCCGTAAAGCCTGACACCGACGGGGACGGCCTGACAGACGGACAGGAGGTGAACCAGTACAAAACGGACCCCCTGAAAGCAGATACCGACGGCGGTTCGGTGTACGACGGACAGGAGGTTTCAGCCAGGACAAATCCTCTCGTGCCCGGGGATGACGTTCCCACACCCGCCATCCAGAAGATCGAAGTCGGCGGGGCGATCGTGCTTGGAGGAGTGTTGTTCACTCCCGGAAAGGCCATCATCGAACCAGAGTCTGAACAGACGTTGATCGAGGCATTCATCACGCTGAAAACCAATCCGCGCATGTCGGTGGAGATCAGGGGATACACGGACAACGCCGGGAAGGCTTCGGCCAACAAGCTCCTCTCGCAGCAGCGTGCTGAAGCCGTTCGCGCCTGGCTCATTCAGAATGGCATCGAGCCAAACCGCATTGCGGCACGGGGTTTTGGCCCGGAGTACCCCATCGGAGACAACAGGACGGCCGGGGGACGCGCAAAGAATCAGCGAATCGAGATCTTCCGCACACGATAGAAAGGTCAGGGATATTGCCAAAGTCCTCTGAATTCTGTACCATGGTTCGGACTGCGTGCGTTCCAGAACGGTTTCCTGAAGAACGGCCCGAACATCGGAGGCGACTATTTTCCTGGAAGGTGTGCTTATCGGATTCGCCATGGCGGTGCCGGTGGGACCCCTGGGCGTCATGTGTATCCGGAAAACCCTGACCGAAGGGCGGACACGCGGCATCATGATCGGTCTCGGGACTGCGACCGGGGACCTGCTCTACGCTTCGATCGCCGCGTTCGGCCTGACGTTTATATCGGACGTGATTGACGGCCAGCGGGTCTGGCTGCGCCTGGTGGGAGGAGCGATCCTCCTGTTTCTCGGTGTCCGGACGTATCTCGCACATCCGGTTGATCCGACGGCAAACACCAGGAAAAGCGGACTCTGGAAATCGTACATCACCACCATTCTTCTGACATTCACCAATCCCATAACTATCTTTTCTTTCATCGCCGTGTTCGCCGCCCTGGGGCTGGGGCACGGCCTGAGCATTTCCTCGGCATCCACCCTCGTCCTGGGAGTCTTCTCGGGATCGCTCCTCTGGTTTGTCCTCCTCAGTTCCGGCGCGGTGATCTTCAGAAAAAACCTGGACCACAACGGCATGCGATGGGTCAACAGGATTGCCGGCATCCTGATACTTCTTTCCGCTGTACTTGCTTTCGGAAGCCTGCTCTAGCACGCTTCTCCCGGCTGCCACCGTCACCGTGACATCGGGAGTTCCCCCGCCCGGGGGCACACACGTATTGCCTCACCAGAGCATCAGGTCGAACGTTGACACACACATTGACTTTCGTCCGGGGTTGAGATAGATTTGTATCATTGTGACGTTCCCCGGGTGATGCGAGCGCCTTTTTCGGAGTGTGCCCATGATACTTGAAAGACAACGCCCCGCCCTTCTCTTCATCTTCATTCTCTCCCTTTCGACCTGCTGTGCACGGCAGAATCCGGATGACCGGCCGCCGGCCGTCGCGGGTCAGTTCTACCCGCGGAAACCGGAAGAACTCCGGCAGATGCTGATCTCCCTTGGCGCGAGTGGCAAGGCACCGATGGGGCTGAAGAATGTTGCCGCAATTATTGTTCCCCACGCCGGGTATATGTATTCGGGGAAGACCGCCGCTTCGGGGTACAACCAGATCGACAGACACAAACAGTACGAGAACATCTTCGTTATCGGTCCGAGTCACCGGACGGACCTCGAAGGCGCCTCGGTGTACACTGCGGGAAATTTCCTTACCCCGCTGGGGAGTGTCGAGGTCAATCGTGAGGTCGGCGAACAGTTGATCGCCGGAAACAGAATGTTCGGCAGCAGGCGGGATGCACATGAATTCGAGCACAGCGTCGAAGTCCAGCTCCCCTTCCTGCAGCAGATGCTGGAGAAGCCCTTCCGCATCGTGCCCATCGTGGTCGGCGCCCGCACGCCGGCGGCATGCCGTACACTGGGCGAGACACTGCGCCCCTACTTTAACGACAGGAATCTGTTTGTCATCAGCACGGATTTTTCTCACTATCCCTCGTACGACGATGCCGTGCGGATCGATCATGTCACCGCATCCGCGACTCATGTCCAATTCACCGGACAGCCTCATCCACACCATGGCGCGTACGGAGCGTCAGGGGATTCCGGATCTTGCCACATCCCTTTGCGGATGGGGCGGTGTTCTGACATTCCTCTCGATGACGGCTCCCCTCAGAGATGTCCGGTTCACTCCTGTCGAGTACAGTAATTCGGGCGACTCTCCCGCGGGTGACCGGGGGCGGGTTGTCGGGTACTGGGCAATCGCCGTCACCCGGCAGGCGCCCCGGGAACCGGAGAGCTTCGGGCTCAACAACAAGGAAAGAAAAGCGCTGCTCTCCCTTGCCCGTCGGACTATCGAGCACTACCTGACCACGGGCCGGATGCCCGAAACCGCTTCCTCCGCCCTGCCGGCGGCACTATCAACGCCCTGCGGCGCCTTCGTGACATTGTACGAACATTCTTCGCTTCGCGGGTGCATCGGAAGTTTCGAGACAACCGCCCCGCTCTACAGCGTCGTCCGGGAGATGGCCGTGGCCTCAGCAACGCAGGATTACCGCTTCCGTCCCGTCGATGCATCCGAGATCGGCGGACTCCGGATTGAGATCTCGGTGCTCACCCCCAAACGGCGGATCGCCTCCATCGACGAATTCCAGCTGGGCAAGCACGGAATCTACATCAAGAAAGGGAATCGCTCCGGCACCTTCCTCCCGCAGGTCGCAAAGGAAACAGGCTGGACAAAGGAAGAGTTTTTCGGTCATTGCGCCCGGGACAAGGCCGGCATCGGCTGGGACGATTGGAGGGACGCCGAGCTCTATGTGTACGAGGCCCTGGTATTTGGTGAATAGCGGAGGAGTGACCGGAGCTGATCCCTCCCGCTCCGCAAACCGCGCCGGAGGCGGTATCGTGGCCGTCGCGGTAGCGCTGGGAATGACATCGATCACGACACAGATCATTCTCCTCCGGGAATGTGTTTCGGTCTTCCAGGGGAATGAACTCATCCTCGGCGTCGCGATCGGCAGCTGGATGATCCTCACCGCCGCGGGTTCGTTCCTCGGAAGACTCTCCTACCGTTTTGCATCCCGTCGCACTGTGCTTCCCGCCGCCCTGTTCTGCATTTCGATTCTCCCGCTCCTCTCCGTCTTCTCTGTCCGGTTCCTGCGCAACGTGATGTTCACCGCAGGAGGCATGATGGACATCGCTCAAACCCTTCTCGCCGCGGTTCTCGTTCTCGCACCCTTCTGTGTGGCCGCGGGTTCCCTTTTTGCTTTTCTCGCGTTTCACGCCCCGCGGCGTTCCGGAGCGGGTCAGACCGGCATGGTGTATTCCTGGGAGGCAGCGGGAAGTGTGGCCGGCGGCATCCTGTTCAACATCGCCTTCGTCCCGCTCTTCGACACGTTTCAAACACTGGCAATCCTCCTGGCTGTCAACACGCTCCTGATCACCGCACTGGCGTGGCGGCAGAACCTCTCAAGATCCGGAACGGTTCTCGCAGCGCTGCTGATCCTGCTCCTTGCGTGCCTGGCCTTCCTGCGACTCGATGTGCTGACGCGGCGTTTCCTCTTTCCCGGTCAGGACCTCGTGTCTTTCAAAGACACGCCCTACGGCAATCTGACGGTGACGCGGCAGGGGAACCAGCTGAACTTTTTCGAGAATTCCCTCCTGATGTTTTCAACCGACGATGCGGCGACAAATGAGGAAAGCGTACACTATGCCTTGATCCAGCGATCCTCCCCGGAGCGTGTGCTGCTCATCGGCGGAGGAATCTCCGGAACGGCGCAGGAGATACTGAAGCATGGTGTCGAAAGGATCGACTACCTCGAAATGAACCCCTGGGTCATCGAAATCGGCAGGAAGTACACGAAGGCGCTCACCGACAGCAGAATCGCGTCAATCGCCGGGGACCCCCGCGTGTATGTACGCTCAACTCCGGAACGGTACGATGCAGCCCTGATACATATGCCCGAACCGGGGACCGTTCAAATCAACAGATACTATACACTCGAGTTTTTTCGTGAACTGAAGCACGTACTCACCGACTCGGCTGTCGTGTCCATCAGCCTTCTCCCCGGGGCGGACTACCAGGGGCCTGAAGCCAGACGGCTCAGCTCGGTCCTGTACGCCACACTGAAGGCCGTATTCGCCCACATCCTTGTTGTTCCCGGTGGACGCGAATACTATATTGCATCCGACGGGAAGCTTGACATCCGCGTGACCCGCCTGGTGGAGGAACGCGGCATCCCCACGCTGTACGTCAATCGTCACTATCTTGACGACGGGCTGCTCGAACAACGCAGTGCGGGGATTGTCCGGGGATTGGATATGTCGTCAATAGTGAACACGGATTTCCAGCCGGTCTGCTATTACCGGCAGGTGGAATACTGGTCGAGTTTCTTCGGGTTTCATCCGGGCCCGTGGATTCTCCTCCTGGGCTCCGCCGGCGTTCTCTTTCTCCTCCGGCGTTCGAACGCGATTCATGTGGGCGTGTTTGCAGGAGGTCTTGCGGCTTCGGCTCTCGAAGTCACCATCCTCATGGCGTTCCAGGCCATGTGCGGTTCGCTCTACCAGATGACCGGAGTGATCATCACGGCTTTCATGGCCGGACTCGCAGCGGGTTCTCTGGCGGCTTCCATCCGTTCACGCCGGCCGGGCATCGGCACGTTCATCTGGATGCAGGGCATTCTCGCGGCTTGTGCCCTCGCCCTTCCGGTGATTCTCATTCAGCTGAAGATGGCCGCCCTCCCCCCGTTACCTGTCGAGGCGGTGTTTGTCGTCATCACCTTCTGTCTTGGCGCGCTCGTCGGTGTGGCATTTGCCGTGGCCACGCGAATCCCGGGGGAGCGACCGGAATCCCTGGCGTCGAGATTCTACGGCCTGGATCTGGCGGGTTCCGCCATCGGCGCATTCGCCGTGAGCGTCTACATTCTCCCGCTCTTCGGCATCACCTGGTCGGCGGTGATTGCGGGAGTGATCTCCGCAGGAGGGGCATTCGTCTGTTTTCTTTCGCGAAAACGGTTTATCTGTGAAAGCGTCTGATGAAGGAGGTGGACGATGGACAACACGCATTCCGGAGCCAGGCGGGACTTCCTCAAAATGTGCTGCCTGGGCGCGGGCGGCTGTCTGCTGGGCAGCGTGAACATCCGTGATGTCCTGGAACCGGACGCAGCACCGGCCCCCTTCCGGACAGCGGATCAGGAACCCGGCAGGTGGAGCAAGGAGGCGCTGTATTTCGCTCCGGTCACCGGCGGTATCAAATGTCTGAAGTGCCCCCACGGCTGCATCCTTCGCCCGGGTGCGTCCGGCATTTGCAGGAACAGAATCAACTATCAGGGGAAGGGGTTTACGATCGCCTACGGCAATCCCTGCGCCGTCCATGTCGATCCTATTGAAAAGAAGCCTCTGTTCCATTTCCTCCCGTCGACACGCGCGTTTTCGATCGCCGCCGCAGGGTGCAACCTGCGGTGCATGAACTGTCAGAACTGGCAGATCTCTCAGGTGAGTCCGCGGGAGACGGAGAACGATGATCTGATGCCGGAGCGGGTCGTTGAGGAAGCGAAACGGACGGGATGCGATTCCATTGCGTATACGTATTCCGAGCCCATCACGTTCTATGAATATGCCTACGACACCGCAACGCTTGCCCGCCGGGCGGGTGTGCGGAATGTCTGGAAATCAAACGGGTACATCAACGAGAAGCCGCTGCGGCAGCTCTGCACAGTGATCGATGCCGCGAACATCGATCTGAAGGGTTTCGATGAAAGAGTGTATCAGCAATTGACCTCCGCTTCCCTGGCACCCGTGCTCCGGACGCTGAAGATATTCCATGAGGAAGGCGTATGGCTGGAGATCACGAATCTTGTCATCCCCACGTGGACTGATGATCTTGACACTTTTCGGAGGATGACGGAATGGCTTTGCACGAACGGACTTCGCGACTGCCCCCTGCACCTCAGCCGTTTCACCCCTCTCTACAAACTGAACCAGCTCCCGGCCACACCCGTTTCCACCCTGGAGAAAGCCCGGGCGATTGCACTGAATGCAGGGATGCGCTATGTCTACATCGGCAACGTCCCCGGACACAACTCGGAGAGTACATACTGTCCCCGTTGCGGCCGGACCGTTGTGGAGCGGCGCGGTTTCTCCATTCTCAAGGTGAGTATCCTTGAAGGCAAATGTGCGGGTTGCGGAGAAAACATCGCCGGGGTGTGGAAGTAACTATCAGGAGCGATTCCATTTCTTTGCCTGCTTTCTGGACAGTGCCACACCGCCGAATCCGGCGATGACCGCGATGTAGAATCCGAGATCATACCACCACCCCGTGTTCACCGGTTCGTAGATCCTGATATCCGATTTGAAGAATCCGACGATCAGAGACACGGGAGCAATCCATCCGTGCCACACTCCGGAGAAAAATCCGGCCGGTTCCTGCGACGGAATATGTGCTCCCGCCGGGGAAGCACCCGCTCATCGTGACGATCATCAAACCCGCAAGAAGAGGACCATTGATGACTTCGCCATTTACACCTCCCTGTTCCTGTAAGTGACAGTGTGCAGATCTCTGTTCTGTGATCCCTCGTGCGTGCCGCCCCGGTCTGGAAAACCAATCCTTGTACGGGTGAGCTACGTAACGACATAGTTCATTGAGCGCAGTTTCTCGATCACCCGTCCGCGGTTGTCCCCCTGAATCTCGATCGCACCCTCTCTCACGGTTCCCCCTGCTCCACAATGTTGTTTCAGCAGACGGGCAATCTTCTCCATTGTTTCAGGATTGTGTTGCAGTCCCGCGACGATGGTAACGGTTTTTCCCCTCCTCCCCTTTCTGTCCAGAACAACACGGACCGCTTTCCCCTTGCCCTCATGCGGAAGCTTCCCGGACAGAAGCCCCTTTGAGGATGATGGCTGTTCCGATGCGGCGTGAACCGGTTGTGAGGGGGACTGCTGCGGTGATCCCGGGAGGAGCTCTGACAGATCGGCGAGTGAGTGGAGCGATTTACGGGGTTTCATGGTCGCTTTCTTGAACGGGGACATCAACCGGAAACCTGGAAACATCCTCTGGCAACCGGGCAGCAAAAAGTGACCCGCTGGATAATATTAGCCAGATACTATCAACATCCCAGCGGCTCCGGTTTCCCTGGTGACTGCATTTCTTCCCTTCCAGGATTGGTATGTCATTTGCATTCAAAACGGAGGCAGCTTCACGGCCCGAAAGAACGGATTTCCCAGCATGCGGAGAGAAACACCTTGGGACAGCAGCAGCTTCTCATCATACTCCTTGGTTTCATTGTGGTCATGATCGCGGTTGCCGTCGCGATCACCATCTTCACCGACAGCGCCCTTGATTCAAATCGTGACGCGGTGACGAATGACCTGGTCAATCTCGCCGCACGGGCGCAGCAGTACTACCGGAGACCCACTTCCCTTGATGGAGGGGGAAATTCGTTTGAAGGTCTTACCGCGGATGCCGCCGGGCTGGCCAAGCTCACGGAAAGACCGACGAACGCCAACGGCATCTATTCCATCAAGACGGCCGGTACGGCAACCGGTCTCGTCATTGAAGGAGTCGGCACCGAAACCGTTGACGGGACCAACAGGGTCACGCTCAACATCCATGTATCCAGTACAAAACCCGACAGCGTGGTGATTGTCTACTAGCGTTGCACAATCGCTTCCTATCGGAGAACGACGAGTTTCTTGACCTCCACGAATCCGCCCGCTTGGAGCTGATAGAAGTAGACGCCTGAGGAAAGACCTGTTCCCTCAAACCGGACCTCATGATAACCTGCCTGTTGCGCTTCGCCGACCAGGTCTTCCACCTTCTGCCCCAGCATGTTGTACAGGGTGAGCCTGACATGGGACTGGACCGGCAGTGCGTATCGGATCGTGGTTGACGGATTGAAGGGGTTCGGGTAGTTTTGCAGAAGCTCATACGCCGCAGGAATTCCCTCAAGCTCCTTCTCCACAGCAAGGGGCACACTCGCCGAGACCACCACCGGGCGTATGCGGATGTTTTTCCCGCCTAACCCGGACCCGCCCGCTCCGGAGTTTTGCCATGCACCTCCGGTGAAGATCGATGTCCGGTTCTCGGCGTTGGCGCTTCCGTCATCGCTGATAAGATCAACGACATCCGTGCCGGTCGCTCCGGTCAGCGAAAGCACGACATGGTAGTCCGTCCCTCCGTTCAAAGTGATGCCCGCCTGGAGCATGTCGATATAGATGGTGGTGAAGTAGTCGATGCCGGAAAGGGGCAACTGAACGGTGTTTCCGATTTTCGCCCCCGGAATTCCCGCCAGGCTCCCCGAAGTGCTGGCAGAGACTTCGCACGCGAGTGAGGCCCCGGTGGGAAGAGCCATCCATCGCAGATTGCAGAAGACTCCGGCAAGTTTACCACCCGTCGCAGGCGTGAACCGCAGTGCGTATTTGGTGCTGCTGTTGATCGGCACAACGTAATTCATGTAGGAGTTGTTGAAACTCATGCCGGGTTTGTCATACCGGTAGATCGTGTGCGCGGTTGATGCCGAAGGAAAAAGCATCCTCGCCATCGCCCGGTAAGCGTTCACCTTCCCCGCGCCAAATGTATTGTTGGGGACCGTTCCCGTGTTCACGTCGGTGACCGCTGTTGCGGTGAGGAGGTTCTTGACCTGGTCCGCCGTCAGTGATGGATTCTGAGCAAGGAGCAGGGCCGCGCATCCCGTCACATTCGGGGCAGCCATACTGGTCCCCTGCATGGCCTGGTATTTCCGCAGGCGATAAATGCTATTGTTGGACGGAGAGGCTTCTGAAGAAAGTGCCGAGAGGAGGTATTGTCCGGGAGCCGAGATATCCGGTTTGATTCTTCCATCCCGCGACGGGCCCAGGCTGCTAAAGGGTGAAATATATCCCACCTGGTCTCCGAGATCGTAGTTGTAGGTCCAGCGGCCGAATTGACCTCCCGAAGAATCGTAGTTGGGCCAGCTGTAGCGTGTGAAGTAGGAGCCGACCATGATGGACTTGTTCGGAACGAAAGAGTTCACGGTCTTGTTCACGTTCGCTCCGGCGAGCGTGATAGTCTGACCGCCGATACTGACAGGGTCCAGCCAGCCGTCGCAGGAAACGGCCTTCCCCACGTTTGAGAGCGTCACGGTCCATGTGCCCGCCTTGGGCGGTTTGAGCGAGTCCGCGTCTTCCACCCAGAGATACAGCAGCCGCTGGCGATTGTCGGGGCTGACCATGTTCCCCAGCTGCACACGCCCGTCGGCATCGTCCGCAAAATACTGCTCTCCGGAGAGCAGCTGGAAGCTCCTGGAGGTGGGCGAAGTGACGTCGAGACGCGCAGTCACCGTGTCCGGCGAATTGAACCAGAGGATCAATCCCACCCCATCGTTGAAGGTTCCGGCCTTGGGCGTGTAGGCGGGCACGGTGATCGCAAAGCTTTTAGAACCACCGGCGGGGATATTCCCCTCGACGTGTATCAACGCGTTGCCGCTGTTGCCGGCGGAGTTCACATGCACGCGCCCGGGCTGGGAGGAGAACGCATCGATCGCCACGGCGTTCGGGTCGGATGCGTCATGGGGGCCCCACATCGACCCGAGGCTCCAGTTGACAACCATCGGTTTGCCGAGTGCGGCAGCTTTGTTCGCGGCGTATGTCATGCCGTCGATCATCCGTGCGTCACTGAAGCTGCCATCTCCCCCTTTCACCATGATGATGTCGGCTTCAGGTGCCTGACCGGCGAACTTCCCGAAGGTCATGCCGTTACCCGCAGCTGTTCCGGCGACATGCGTCCCGTGGCCGTTGATGTCCTTTTCCCTCACAAGACCTGCGGGCGTTCCGTCGATTTCATTTTCGATCTGGGCCTTCGTGTATTCCACCCCGTAGGTGAATCCGGACGGCGGGTTCTCGCCTGCACCGGCGGTGAGTGTCTGATCCCAGATGAAGAGAATCCTGCTCTTCGTGGAATCGACCGGACTGCGGAAATCCAGGTGCTTCCAGTCGATCCCGCTGTCATACACGAGAACAATCGCTCCTTTCCCTCTGTAGGAAGTATTGTTGACAAACCCGGTATGGAGGAGCTGCGCACCGGTTTCCGCGCGGGAAAGATCGTTGTCCGGTGCGTAGGCGAGTCCCGGTCGCGCATAGCTCACCGAGCTGCTCTGCTCCAGCACGGCGACGTCGGAGGGCCGGAGGAGTGCCGTCACAAACCCCGGATAGCGCGATTGGATCCGGATGCCGGCACGTGCAAGCCTGTCCGCGTCGGAAGTGTAAATAATCGCATCGCAATCCCGGACTTCAGCCCCGGTCTTCGCCAGAGCGACACCCCGCGGAAGAGAACCGACTCCGGAGAATTCAAAAAGGGCGGGATGGATCCGCGTCGACTGAATCCATATTGAGTTGTCTGAACGATACTGTGCGGGACTGATCGCGGTGACCGAAAAGAGGCAGAGCAGAAATAGACTTCCCCGTTTCATGGTCCGGCTCCTTTGTCTTTCAGAGAAGTTGGATGAGCAGATGAAATCTGCATTCTGATTTCAAAATACGGGGGCGCCGCACCATTGTCAAGCAACAGCTCTACCCTCATGATCTCGCCGGATATCCGGCCGCCGGGCTCTCCTGCCGGCTCTCAGAAAGACTCTGGTGAGGCCGAAACTCCTTGCGGAAAGGGGCGTATATTCCACTGGATGCCGGACCTGCCGCATGCGCAGACTACTTGCGTCCATTTCCTCACATGAGAGGATCGCTCCGATGAATGCCCGCCACTGTTGCCGCGTCTTCTCAGGGATATTCATCCTTCTCGCAGCGCTGACCATCAAAGCAGAAGCCTCCGACAAGGTCTGGGAAATGATGAATGTCTGGATGGGCCACAGGAAACCTATGATTGACGTTACCTACGGGTTTGGACCGGTGAAACAGAAGCTTTTCCAGGGGACACTCTCGGATGTGAGCATGATCGACTTCAAGCTGGGTTACTTCCGTACCAAGCCTGACAGTGAAACCCCTCCCGGCCTGGACGACAAGTTCGTGACGTTCACCTATTCTGCAAGCGATCTGTTCCGGTCATCGGCCGGGCCGGAGGAAGTGGCATCCACAATGCTGCAGTTCGGGATCGGAACACGGGGTGGCTACGCGTATGACTTCGGGTCATCGTACCTGTATCCGTACCACCAGACCTCATTCCTCTGGACGAAGTTGACCACACAACGTCCTGCCGGTCTTTCTGCGGCCGACACGGACATCCTTGAACGGTATGAAGGGAGCTTCCGGTTCGGCGGCTCAACGGAAGGCGGGATAGCCTTCGGTATTGGTGAGGTTGTTGCATTGCGTTTCGGGTATGAGGCGGCGGTGGTGTATCCACGGCATGTGTTCTGGCCGTGGGTCGGAAGCTTCGCGATTGCCGCTATCGGCATGGGCGCCATCACGCATTTTTCAGAGGATATCGTAAAGGCCTCCCCCGAATTCGGTCCTTTCCTGTATGCCTTGCTGCGCGCCGGCCTTGCCTACGGGTACTATCTGACAGTGCGCGACAACCAGTACTGGCCTTTCGATTCCGAAACTCCTCTCACAAGAGAGACCTTCAAATTCGGAGTCACCTTCACGTTCTAGGCTGCTCGCCGGAAGGACCATATTCCTTCCTCCCCGGATACGGACACCAGAACTGCAAATGCCCCGGACAGCGGGGCATTTGCACGACAGTCTTCCCGATGATCCTCCGACACAATCAAGGAGGATGCTCCGACCTTACTTCATCAGGCCTTTCAGCAGATCCATCCCCTGCGCCATGAGATCACCCTGAGGCATCTTTCCGCCCGGGGTCAGTTTGTCAACAACTTGCGGAAGGAGTTTGGAAAGTTGCGAGGTCACGTCGCCGGCCTGAAGACCGCTCTTCTGTGCGATCTGGCCGATGACGTTTGAACCGAGCCCCTGCTCGACCTGCTTCGGCGTGATAGGGAGGTTCGCTCCCGTGCCCACCCAGGAATTGACAATGTCGCCCAGGCCTTTGCTGGCAAATTGTTGCACCAGGCCTCCGAGTCCGCCCATCTTGCTCCCTCCAAGCACTTCCATCACCACGCTGATGAGTTTGCCCTGTGCTCCGCCGCCGCCGAGCACCTGGCCTGCGATATTATCGAGAAGTCCCATAGTATCTCCTTGTTAATGTTTGTGCCGCTGTTGTGACGGGGTTTCTTGAGGCCCGTGCCGTTTCACTGGATGTCACATCTGGATGGTGCTGAATCTCAATATGTAAACGTTCGCTCTGCGCCACGGGTTCCCACCTGACGGTGAACCCGGCGAGAAACCCGGGTCAGGAAAGAACCGTGCATCCCGAATCTCTCAATTGAACAATCTGCGCCGGTGGAACCGGGTTGCCGAGAAGATTGACATATTCCAGGTGTTCCAGGCCGAACAACGGAGATATATCGTCGATCTCGTTCAGCGAAAGATCGACCATGCGGAGGTTCACCAGACTGCTCAACGCATCAATATACCCAATCCTGTTACCCGAGGCATAGAGCTCTGTCACCCGGATCAGGGTTCCCAGTTCGGTAATGTCCGTGATGGCGTTTCCGGAGATATCGACGATTTTTGCATGAATGCAGTATTCGACTCCTTCCAGCGAGCGGATATCGCACTCCGCCATCTCGATCTCTTCGAAGTCTTCAAGGTAGTAGAACGGGAGTTCCACCGTCAGTGTCCCATACACCCTCAGTTTCACGGCCTGGAAGAAGCTGTGATCGTACTCCCCTTCCACAGCCGCGAACTGTTCGTCGTCAAAATCCTCCTCGTCGGCTTCCTGTCTCGCGACATGAGACTCTGCTCCCGATTCCCACACGTATTCCGCTTCAAAACCGGCATGGTCATGCGGTGCAGGGGGCGGGGGAAGATGCTCAAGATCCTGCATATGAAAAATGTGGGAGTATCCGTGCAGCCCGTCGGTGTTGCCGGCGGCATGAAGCGATTCGATATCCCGCCGCCGGGAAGCTCCTTTGTCGGGATGGTAGAGCATTACCAACTGCGAAAAACACCTGCTCAGCTTCGTATCGTCGACGGGCACGAATGCCGACACTTTTCGGGCAAGCTCGCGCAGCTTCTCGTGCTGCTTTGACCTGTACAGCGCCAGCAATCCCGCGGTGATCCGGTTCAGGCTTGCGTCGGAATAGGCTTCCATCAGCCGTGCATGGAGATCGTCTTCTATTCTGGTCATTGGCGCCGGGGTGTCAATCGAATGCCTGTGCATTTTCCATAGAAATTGCATCTGCAATGGCACAGATGAGTTTCTCCTATTGAATCGATCCGTGCCCGGCCTGTGTCATTTCCTTCTCGAGGTTTCGTTTAGGATTCCGCCGGGTTACCCAATATAGATTGCGCAAAGAGCGTATTGTCAAGCCGGAATATCTCCCCGAGATGTGGGGGGGGGATCTTCTCAGAAGGATGGACTGGTTCATCTCTTCGAGAGTGGGCGGAGAAGGCCTGAGAAAGAGTCTTCACAAGAAAGGTCTTGACATTCACGCCGGAACACACGACTATTTTATGTTTGTGATCTTCAGGCATCTGTCGACGCCACGCCCGTCCTGAACCGGGAAGGCAACACTCCATATCCATCCTTCACTCAATGGGAGAGCAGCTATGAGACGTTTCGCATTACTGATTGCATTGACGGTTATCGTCATCGGCGCAAGTTCCGCGCAACAGTGGAGCCGGGTCTGGAAACTTACGACGCCCGCCTATCTCACACTTGAGAACATAACCGAGATGGGAATGGTGAAAGCCGGGTTCGACACTGACAAAGACGGCTGGGGAGAGATCATCTGCACGTGGACAGACTCCGACACCAATGCGATCATGATGTACGAGGCGGACGGGAACAACTCGTACAAACTGTCTGGTCCTGGGTGTCCAGTAGAGGCCAATACGTACGCCGGCATCGCGGTCGGTGATCATGATTACCCACAACTCTACAAACTCGTCTGGTCCTGGGTGTATCCCGTAGAGGCGAATACGTACGCGGCATCGCGGTGGGTGATCTCAACAACAACGGTGTGGTGGAGATCGTCACCACGCTTCCTTCCGTCGTCGGGACCGATCCCAATCCCCTGCGTGTCTGGGTGTTCGAATGGAACGGCGTCGTCGGGCAGAACGCTTACGGCTTCTTCAACAGCGCCACCAAGACGTATGACCCCTCCGGAGGATGGAACTACGAAGCCCCGGACAACTATGACCTGCGCCCGTACAGTCTTACTATTGAGGATATCGACAAAGACGGCAAGAACGAATTGATCACGGGCATGCGCGTGGGGGGCTCTTCTAATCGTGAAGTTTACGTCTCCTCGGTGGACGGTGACTTTGGCGGTTTCGTCTCCTGGATTCTCGAATGGAAATATTCGGCGCCCTTCGGTGGATCAAATTACAGCACCACGACGGGAGACCTGGACAACGACGGGAACAGAGAGATCTATATGTTTGTCTGGAACAGTTTCACGATGAGGATTTTTGAGTGTACGGGGGATAAGCAATACACTGAAGTATTTTTCGTCGACCAGTTGTATGCACCGCAGGGCATCGACTACGGCGCACTCGATGCCGTTCGCGTGGCCGACGTGAACAAGGACGGCATCAACGAAATGTACATCGCCACGTTTTTTATTTGAACAAGAGGCATCAACGAAATGTATAGCCGCAACGAACCTCAGAACAAGGTCTTCATCATCACGGGGGTCACCGACGTCAGCAAGATGACCACGGCCAATATCAAAGAACTTTACACGATCCCGGTAACAGGCGGCGGCAAGTTCCGTTCCATGTACATTGCCGATCCTGACCATGATGGGAAGGCCGACCTCATGATCGGCGGCGAACTCAACGGTCAGATCTTTTCCCTCGAGTACAAGGGAACGGGCAATCCTGCGGACTCTTCCAGCTGGCAGCACCAGGTGCTGTTCGACATCTTCCAGGAAAGCGGACTCACCACCATCACGCCGCGGCTGTTCTACGGATATCCGGCAAAGGATATGGATAAAGACGGAAAGGACGAATACGCATTCGTCAACTACGCCCGGACTACTCCATCTGGCCCGGCGACTCACCGCTCTGGGTGATCGAAATCGACGTGGTTGCCGGTGTGGAGGAGGAAGGCACGGGGATCCCGCAGGAGATCCACCTCATGCAGAATTTCCCCAATCCGTTCAATCCATCAACAACGATCCCCTTCAAGCTCTCCAGCCGCAGTCGCGTTCAGCTGGATGTGTTTGACGTCTACGGGCAGCAGGTCGCTTCGCTTGTGAATGCCGATCGTGAGCCGGGATACCATCAGGTCAGATGGACGGCGAATGTCCCCACCGGAACGTACTTCTGCCGGCTGCTGGTTGAGCCGCTGGAAGGAACGGGCAAAGCGTTCAGGGAAGTGAAGAAAATGCTCCTCGTGCGCTGATCGGAAGATGCTGCGTTCGATGGAAATCCTCGAGTTGATTGAGCCCCTTCCAATCAAACAGAAGCTGTAGAGTCGAACGGGAGTTGTCGAAGAAACAGAAGCCGGCCTTTGTCGGGCCGGCTTCTGTCATAAATACCGCGGACAATGAATTCGTTTGAAGGCGGCCCTCAGGCCGCAGCAGCGCCGGGACCTGGCTCCATCTCATGAGTGCCTCCGGATATTCATGCACGAACCGGGGGCACCAGGGGTGGCGCCGGATCCCACTAGCATTACTTTGAACTGACTTCGGGCAGCAACTCGATCATCTCTTCAGAAATCCTGTCAACGTACTGATCGAGGTCTTCAAGGTAGCGAACATAGGCACCCTCGCCGGCAACCACATCGTATGTTTCCCGCATTTTCTTGGACATAGGCTGTTCAAGGTCGATCCACCCCTTTGGGAGTCTATAGGCCACAACCATCTGGGGCTCACCCGAGAAGAAGCTTGTCCAGACAGCGGTCTTCTGCCCCACCTTCTCCCATACTTGCTTCCACGTTGACAGGTAACTCCGGAGACGGCCGGCTTTCCCTGGCTTGAGATAGTAGTGCCGGAGCAACGCCTTCTTGAATGGACCAACCGCGGAATCGGAACTGAGTTCTCTTTGATAAACGAGGTATGACGCAGCGACAGATTTCTCCACGAGCGGGAGAATAGTGGTTTCGTAATCACGTGTATGTTCAGCGCTGATATCCTTACGCCCTTCGAGATCCGTCCAGGAATTCGGGCCTTCATTGATCATGTATCCGCCTTCGTCAGGTCCTGAAAGAATCGAGAAGACACGCCATTTCCAATTTCCCGTATGGTACTTCGCGGCATGATCTGTAATGGCCTTTTTGAGGGCCGCATCTTTGCCCGGCAACGGCAGGATCCGGTGAGAACTGAGGGTAGCCTTATCCTGGGCCTGCGACAATGATGCCGACAGGAGGATGAGGCATGCCAGAAGCAGAACTTTTTGTTTCATATGGAACTCCCTTGAATGGTGATTGTGAGTGTGAGTTGTGGCTGATCTTGCTCAATTGAAGGTTCAATGATGAGTGGAGATTTTCCCTGCACGTCGGGGTTTGCCTCGCGAAAAGGTAGGAAGGAAGGGGGGCCGAGGTGAGCGCTCGCGTGAGGATGGCACATAGACCGTATTTCAGTGCAAGCGGCGACGACGGTGCGGTCAACGGAGACTGTCTATCGGACAAAGAATCAGGAGAAACAGGGGGGAGAATCCGGCTATGGCAGCCGAACCTGCGCGGAGGCGAGCACAGAGGAGAATTGCCTGCAAAGGGGGAGCGGAAGACTCGATCGGTTGAAGCCAACATCCCGTGATGCACGGGACCTCCCTTTGGTGTTGCTTTCACACGCCCGGGGAACCGGAAGCGGAAAGACAACATTGGTGAATACAAAGAACAGTTCTGAAACTCGATTACGGTACGCTATTTGTGGAGTAATGTCAAGGCCTTGTTCAGACAGGGCTTTTTCAAACAGGTCTTCCGCAGGCGTCTTGCGCCGCTAAGAAAATGGGCCCGGGAATTCCCGGGCCCATTCTTCATGACAGGAGGGAAGCCGGTGCAGGAGAGGGCGAGCAATCTCAAAGCAACCCGCGCTTCTTCAACAACGGTTCTATGGTTGGCTTCTTGCCCCTGAACCGCTCGTACAACACCATCGGATCTTCGGTGCCTCCGTATTCAAGGATGTTCTTCCGGAATGCCTCCGCTGTCGAACGGTCATACAGCCCTTTTTCCTTGAAGGCTTCAAAAGCATCAGCGTCGAGAACTTCCGCCCAGATGTAACTGTAATAACCCGCACTGTACCCCCCAGAAAAGATATGAGCGAAATACGGGCTCCGGTAGCGGGCTACGATTTCCGGCATGAGCTTGATGCGGTCGAACGATGCGGTTTCAAATGCCGTGGGATCCACCTGAACGGTGTCCTTCAGCGTGTGCCAGTCCAGGTCGAGAAGGGACGCCGCCAGATACTCCACCGTGACGAATCCCTGGTTGAATGTCTCGCTCTTCACAATCTTTTGAATCAGCGCATCCGGCATTGGGACATTCGTTTCATAATGCCGGGCATACGACCGCAGCACCTCGGGATGACGGGCCCAGTTCTCCATGATCTGGGAGGGGAGCTCGATGCCGTCGCGTGGGAGCCCGATGTTGTCGTAACTCCTGCGCGAGAGAAGCCCCGAGAGTGCGTGACCGAATTCATGGAAGAGGGTTTCTACCTCATCGAGACTGAGCAGGGCCGGTTTCCCTGTGGTCGGTCCGGAAAAATTGCCGACGTTGTAGACTACCGGGGTGATAATGCTGTCTCCCATGCGTCCGTAGGAGCGGAACGAACCCATCCAGGCACCGGGCCGCTTCCCGCCGCGCAGGAAATAGTCCGTATACAGAACGCCAAGATGGGATCCGTCAGCCTCCTTGACTTCGAACACCTGCACATCTTCGGCGTATCGGGGAATGTCCTTCCGCTCGATAAATCGCAGGCCATACAGGCGCGACGCAACGTCAAATGCGCCCTTCCGGACATTCTCCATTTTGAAGTACGGACGCAGGGCTTCCTCATCCAGATCGTACTCGGCCTTCTTGATCTTCTCGGCATAGTACCACCAATCCCACGAGGCCAGCGCGAATGTTCCTCCCTCCTTCTTTATCATCGCCTGCATCGCATCACGCTCTTTCTGCGCAACGGCAAGCGCAGGTTCCCAGATCTTCTTCAGGAAATCGTATACGGCCGCCGGCGTCTTCGCCATATTCTCTTCCAGCACATATGCCGCATGTGTGGGGTATCCGAGAAGCTGCGCGCGTGCAACGCGCAGCCCGGCAATGCGCGCAACAATCCGCTTGTTGTCGAATTCGTTGTTGTTGTCCCCGCGGTTACAGTAGGCACGATAGAGCTTCTCACGCAATGACCTGTTCGTCGCATACTGCAGGAAGGGAATCCAGCTGGGCTTTTGAAGGGTGAAAATCCACTTCCCTTCCATGCCGCCTTTCCGGGCAGCGGCAGCCGCCGCATCCACCACCGCTGGAGGAACTCCGTCCAGATCCTCCTTCTTGTCGACAACCATTCTGTATGTATTCGTTTCCTTCAGCAGGTTCTGGTTGAACTTCAGCGAGAGCATCGAGAGCTCATCGTTGATCGCCCGGAGCCGCTGCTTGTCGGAAGGAGAAAGGTTCGCCCCGCCGCGCACAAAATCCTTGTACGTATTGTCCAGCAGCATTGATTGCTCGGGGGTGAGGCGCAACGTCGCCCGGGTGTCATAGACCGCCTTGACCCGGAGGAAGAGCTGCTCGTCGAGAGCAATGTCACTACGATGCGATGTCAGCAGAGGAGTGGTGATGTTGGCAATACTGTCCAGCTGGTCATTGGTGATCGCCCCCCGCAATGCGCCAAACACTCCGCTGACCCGTTCCAGCAGGACTCCGCTCCGGTCAAAGGCGACAATCGTATTCTCGAATGTCGGGGTGGAGCGGACCACGGTGATGGCCCGGACTTCCCGTTTATGTTCCGCCATTCCCTTCTCCAGAGCCGGCAGAAAGTGGGCTGGCTGGATCCGTTCAAACGGCGGGGTCTCAAATGGAGTCCCGTATGCTGAAAAGAACGGGTTTTCGTCAGGTGGAACGGCAAACGATGGAGCGGCTGCGTAGGAAGCACTCAGAAAAACCACCAGGGCTGCGATTCCGAAAGAAGACCTGTTCCGCATGGATGTAACCCTTTCCATTGATGACTCATCAACTCACACTCTCGTTTTAGTGAAGCACAACGACCGTTCTGACAACCAGAGCAGGATCACAAGGAATACTCATGCCCCCGGATACCATTTGAGCAACGCCGAACCTCCAACACGGGACTACGCGCTCATCAGATTGTACCCCCCCCAGGTGCCGCGACTCAGGCAGGCACACCGTCGCGCCCCTCAAATCCCGTCGTACAGACGTTCCAGGAGACTGCGGGCAGTTTCCGCATCCTTTGCCTGCGCATAGAGGTCGAACCCCTGCGCCATCCCGGTGCCGGCGATGTCGGACCCCTGGAGAATCGCTTCGATGTTGTGCGCCTGCAGGAATGACTGCCCCGCTTCAGCCAATGGCCGGCTGGGGAAGTTCTTCACGAGCACGATGGCTTCTTCCGCGTGAAGATCCATGTCTGCCCTCCTGTTGAGGTTGCCGAATATTGACTGCGCCCGCCAACCCTGCCCACCCACCTCCCGGACGATACCACACCACCCTGACACCAAAACGCCTTCCTCGTATACGCCGTCCGAAGAAGACTTCTGAAGAACAGGCGCCAACGTGATGGTCATAACAATCTACACCACACAAACTTCAGAGGCAAATGGACAATTCCACCTTCCAGCGGACTCACGCCTGTACGGGAATTGCACGAGAAACAGGACATTTCGCGCGAAATTGCTATCTTGGATCTTGAAGAGGGGCCTGCGGGCAGACAAGGGCACATCGCAAAGAAGATCATCGGCCGGCAGAAGTAGTGCAGAGTAAGGGGATACCGATGGAGGAAGTTCTGCGACAATTCCTCATCTGTGATGTCGCGGACGTCGATAAGCGGAACATACCAGGATTGTTGACGAGGAAAGAGTATGAAAGAGGAAGGGATGGATGAAGTGCGCTGGGGCATTATCGGTTGCGGCGACGTCACCGAAGTGAAGAGCGGCCCTGCCTTCAAACGGATCCCCCGCTCGCGGGTGGTTGCGGTTATGCGTCGCGACGGTGCCAGGGCACGCGACTATGCGATGCGGCACGGGGTGCCGAGATGGTATGATCAGGGCCGAGGCACTGCTCACTGATCCCGATGTAAATGCAGTGTATGTCGCCACACCCCCTTCCTCTCACGAAGAGTACGTCGTTCGCGCTGCAGCAGCGGGGAAACCGGTGCTGGTGGAAAAACCCATGGGCCGGACACATCAAGAATGCCTGCGGATGATTGCGGCTTGCGAGCGGGCCCGGATTCCGCTCTATGTTGCATATTACCGCCGCTCCCTTCCGGCGTTCCTGCGGGTGAAGGCGCTGCTGGATGACGGTGCCGTGGGAGAACTCCGATGCGTCAGCATCCGGCTCCTCCAGCCGCCCTCTTCGGCTGACCTGGACCCCGGGAATCTCCCATGGCGTGTCCGGCCCGAGATAAGCGGGGGAGGGTATTTTGTGGACCTCGCGTCGCACCAATTCGACTTCCTGGATTTTCTCTTCGGGCGCAGTGGTGTCTGCGCATGGGAATGCGGCGAATCGTGCGGGGCTCTATCCTGCGGAAGATGTGGTGGCGGCGGACTTCGCGTTTGTTTCGGGCGTATGCGGTGCGGGTCTCTGGTGTTTCGATGCGCCCGAGACAGCGTCGCGAAGACGTCATACACATCGTCGGAAGCAAAGGGGAACTCTCATTCTCAACGTTTGGCAAAACTCCGGTGGTCCTGAAGCGCGGTGCCGAGCGTTTCGAGTTCGCAGAGGAGTACCCGGACCATATTCATGAACCCTTTATTGCATCAGTTGTTGGGGCGTTGCTCAACGGGAGCGAGTGCCCCAGCACCGGCGTAAGCGCGGCGCGCACAAACTGGGTGATCGACCGGATCCTCCGCGGGTATCGCCAGGATGTTCTTCGTGGAACTCAGCCTGGCTGACGGAACTGGAATATATTCCGCCCTGCCCTGAATCCGTCGCGTGGACTTGTTCCAACAATATGTCCCTATCGGAGAAACAGGAGCCGCTTGGTTGTCACGAAATCTCCTGCCTGCAGTCGGTAGAGGTACACACCGCTCGACAGTCCGTTTCCGTCAAACTGCACTTGGTGATACCCTGCCTCGACCTCGCCATGAACGAGCTGAGCAACCTGCTGGCCAAGAGTGTTGAAGACTCTCAGTGTCACGTGTGAACGATTGGCCAGCCCGTAGCGGATAGTGGTCGAAGGGTTGAAGGGATTGGGGTAGTTCTGGTCCAGAGAGAATTCTCCCGGGAATCCAGAGGGGTCCAGCATTCCACTGAACGTGGCGATCTCGAAATCGAAGACCTTGGTGAGTGCCGTCTGACCGGTGCCAGCCTTCGGAACCACCGTGATCCCGGCGGTGTAGTATTGCGGCATGAGCAACTTCGGCCGGATCCTGAATGTCACCTTTTGCGAATCATGCGCTGCCACGACAAAGGAAGCCGGGAAGACCGCAATGGCCGTATCCGGCACCACATTGACGGGGTCGATGGTGAGCGTGAGAGAGTCAGACGCATAGCCGGTATTCCGTACAACGAATGTGGTATCACGCACCTGTAACGTGTTGGCGATGCGGCCGACATCAATCGTGCCGGGATCCAATGCGATCACTGCTCCGCGTGTGAACATGAATTGCGCAACATCTGAGAGATTCGATGATGTCCCTGCCACCGGATCATCAATCCGGATGGATGCGCGAATAGCTGCCGTCCGGACCCGGTGCATCCATGCGCCCCCACATACCGTCATTGATCCCGCCGTCACCGTGGAGACCGTCGTCCCTCAACGCGACACTGTCGACCAATGCTCCCCGCTCATCGCGGAGCGTCACCATGACTCCAAGCGAGTGCGCGAGAGGATTCACCACCTGGGCTGTAATGAGAAGAGAATCCCGATAGGGCTGTGAAAGCAGGACATCCTGGGGATAGGAGAAGGTGTTGATCGCCGAACTGAGAATTCTTCCCTGTGGAGTAGCGGTGTCGCAAAACCCAGAAGTACACCGATGGTGGGTGCGATATCAACCTGCGTTCGTGGCATCGAATCGACAACGCCGGCAGGTGTGTCCGGACCAATCGCAAGCAACATAAGATGCCTGCATCCCTCACACCCATCCCCGTGGCCGGTGAACGATGTTGTGTGGCGTCCGTGGTCGTTCGTCACAAACATCGTTGTCTTCCCTTTCATGAGCGAATCGTTTTGCACCGCATTCCATATTTCGTACGTGAGACTGTCCGCATTGCGCACCGAAGAGAGGTATCCATCCCAGCTGCCGCCGTGTGCCACGCTGTCGGTGTTTGGAAGGTTCAGGACCGCCAGAGTCGGATGATTCGTGCGGAGCACCCGCTTCAACGTATCTGCCGCCAGCTGGTCAATGAGCTCTGAAGGAGCGCTGGCAACAGTAGCCCCGAATGCGGGGCCATATTCCGGATGATCGCTGAAGGCGAGAACATTCAGTTTCTTTTTTCCCAGGACAACAAAGTTCCTTTCCGCACCCGTCCCGAGGCTTTTCCTGGAATACTCGAACACTGTCGGCGTGTGTGGACGTGTGAGACCATCATTCGTTATGTTCTGCCACGCGCCGGTCACGATACTTGCATGTCCCGGATTGGTTTCGGTGAGGCCGGCATTGGAGAAGGATGTGTAGATCACCCCCTGCGGCCTCAGGTTTGTCCAGATCCTGGGAATCCATTGATGTGTGGAATCGCCGAAACTCTCGGTATACCGCACGCCGTCGATCACAACAACAATGACGTAGCGGGTGTGTTGGGCATAGAGGGTTCCGGTAAGGAGAATAAGAAGTGTGACAAGTTTCTTCATGTGAACCCCTTTGCGTGCGGCTGTGCCACTTTGAAATCCCTATCCAGTGAAGAATAGTGAATTCAAATCCAAATCGCTACTCTTCTTCTGGATCTATGACCGGGGGGAGACTTCAATTTACCAGAGGGCTCCCTTCAGATCCCGTTGAGTCCGCACAGATGAATCGGAAATCGACCACACCTCTACTACACTGAGACTCAGACTCCTCAAGTATCCTTCCTCGGGAAAGGACAAATTCCCCAAATCTGTTTGGGATTCGGGGATTTTGGGAGCTGGCGGGCGGATTTGAACCGTCGACCTGCTGATTACGAATTAAGCGCGGATTGCGGAATCCGACAAAATGGATGGATTTTCTTGAGAACCGATTGCATAGATCACCATAAACTGCCATAACGTGTCATAGATTTACTACACAAATACTACACTGATCCTCGAGTGAAATGGAATGACAAGGCGTGAACGAACGCACCGAGAAAGAAGTCCTCCGATGGAAGATGCGCGCGGTAGCACGTGACCGACATTTTTCGCATCATTTTACTATTGCACAGTAAACGTTAAACCAGTATATTAGTCTATGATCCTCGACTTCGGCGACCAAACCACGGAAGATGTCTTCAACGGAGAAGATACGAAGGCGGCTCGACGGATTCCCAAAGCTATATGGACTGTGGCCAGCCGAAAACTCGATATGCTCAACGCCGCCTATGACTTGAGGGACCTCAAGGTTCCCCCAGGAAATCGTTTGGAGAAACTCAAAGGTAACTTCGCTATGTTCCATAGCATAAGAATCAATGACCAGTTTCGGTTGATCTTTCAGTGGACTGACGGTAATGCGAAACAGGTTCAAATTACAGACTATCACTCATAGGTACGTTCATGATTCCCAAAAAGCGTAAACCCTCCCATCCCGGAGACATTCTGCTGACAGAGTTTCTCCAGCCGATGGGAATCTCACAGGTTGAACTGGCCAAGCGCATGAAGGTACCAATTCAGCGGGTGAACACTCTCGTCAACGGCAAACGGGACGTGACAGCAGAAACTGCCATTCTCCTGAGTCGCACTCTCAAGACCTCGTCGGAGTTTTGGATGAATCTGCAAGTCGCCTACGACCTCTACAAAGCTCACACCCGACTTATGCACGCCGCCTGAAACCGCCTAACGGTTTGGCAATAGGCTGCGGGCGCTGCAGCGACCGTCAGATTCATTACCTTGTCAGGCCGCCAGCACGGAATCGAGATACCCGCGTTGTCCTGACAGGGTCAATTTTGCATGCAGGGCAATGCCCCGGCGCCGACTTTCCGTTGGAACGGCCATCATCCCCAGCGATTGCGAGCGCCCCCGCTTTTTGCTACCAAGAGTTGTGCCTCTCAACAACTGTGCCTCTTCAATTTTCCATCCGTGTGAAAAAACTGTGAACTGGAGATGACAAATCTCCTTCTCTTCTGGATAAGATCTTTCAAATCGTCCTGTCCCCAAGACTTCCAGTCGAGAATTCAACTCCGGCGCGAGATTGTGTAGCTAGGGGAAGGCCAGTGCAGCCCGAGCGCTATCGCAGCCGCCACCACCTGTCGAGTGAGGTCCCGGGAGGATGGAGCAGAATGTCAATTACGGGATGCGCTACACTCGGCAACAGGTGCATGCGCTTGAGCGTACCATAATCGAAGAAATTGAGCAGGCGCATCGAGGAGCCGACCGCCAGCAGCACTGAAGGGGCAATTCGGTGAATGTGGGAAATCATTCAAGTCAAGGGCGAGACTTGGCGAATCGGGATTGTCAATTGACATTGACGAGATTCATAGTTAGCTTCGAATACGATATTTGTGGTATCTTCTTTTGATGAGGGGGTCACCTCTTCTCCTTGCTACAGCGTTGAACTCGTCCAGTTGCACTCGCTGAGGCACACGCCTTTCGGATAATTGCCACCAGGCTTCATCGTTCTCCTTGTTCCAACTAATACTTATGATGGTGAACTCTGCCCTGTCATCCCTGCATCTTTTCAGGCATGCTTCGCACAATCTGTACGGACTCTTTTATAAGACATAAACCACGCGGGCGCAAGGTGGCAACATTAAGAGGATGGATAAAACCATGACCAAACTATGTTTCGTGTTTCTGGCTGCACTTGTATTGTGTACTTGTTCCACGTTCGGGCAAGTGAGAATTGGTGCCCATGCCGGCCTGAATCTTTCGAAAGTTCTTGAGCCAGACGAGAACAGTGTCGGCGAAACGTGGCCAATGCAGTCTCATTTCCTGGGCGGAGTCGTCCTGGATCTGGGACTCACGAGCCAATTATTGCTGGCGTTGCAGGTCAATTATACGCAGATGAGCTTCGTTGCCAACAATAGGTTTTGGGGGCTCTCTCTCAAGGGTAATACCACTTTCACCAATGATTATATCAATATTCCCATCTACGTCCGGTGGAGGATGGGGAAAGGTTCCCTCAGAGGATTTGTGGAGTGCGGTCCAATAGTCGCAGTTGTGGTATCAGCCGAAGCGCGTAGTGAGAGCCCAGGTCTGGAAACAACCACCAACGAAGTCGGCGCTATGTACCAGAAGACTGAAATAATTGTGGCTCTCGGTGTGGGTGGAGAGTTAACCCTCAACACCTCCCTCACTCTCGCAATATCAGGACACTATGCGCACGGAATGTCCGAGATCTTCAAGTATCACGAATGGCACGGCTCCAGATCACGTGCACTTCAATTTGACCTGGGGCTGCTTGTGGCAATTTGAAATGGACCATCCCCCAACTACCGCCTGCAATCACCGCGTGGGTGGCGCATGCCCGTTGGTGCGTTTTGCTGGACGGAGAACGTTGAGGGTGGTCGCGTACGGGATAGTAGCGTCGTGGACGGGAGTTGGCTAGCCTCGTGTCCCGGCGGATTTGAGGGCTTGCATCTACTTTGCGCAGTCGGCGCATCACGCCGCATTGCGGATTCCCCCCGCATTGAAAAAGTACGGTGGAGGTTACTGTATAGGCTCCAATTAATCAAGGCACTTTTTGCGGAGTGTTTTGCAGACAGAGTGTGTTGCATCTGAGCTCTGCACTCCAAGGGCGATCGATGGCCAAGGCGTTCGATCAACCAGAATTGACTGTAATCGTCGATGAACTGCGCATTCCACGTGAGTGAATCAGAAATTTACTACACTTCTACTACACTCAGACCCAAACCCGGCAAGTACCCCTCCTCGAGAAAAAGAGAAACCCCAAATCTGTTTCAGATTCGGGGACTTTTCAGACGGCGAGTGAATTTGAATGCGTCGAGCAGCAGAATACCGAATCAGTGGTTTTGCTGGGATTCTTGGAGAGTTTTGAGAACAGCGAGAGATGGCCCACACCCAAAAACGCAGAAAACACGACTGTTTTGCCGTGTTTTCTTTGTGGGAGCTGGCGGGCGGATTTGAACCGTCGACCTGCTGATTACGAATCAGCTGCTCTACCAGCTGAGCTACGCCAGCATTAACTATGTATTTTACATAATTTCAGCGAAATAATCAACCGGAAACACTCCGACAACCCATCACTGGCGAAGGACGACGCGCAACCAGCGATCACTTCCTCGGCACATCCCTCAATTCCAGAGGGGCAATAGTCGTCTTCCGGATACGCAGATTCAACATCTCCACAAAAACCGAAAACGCCATGGCAAAGTAGATGTACCCTTTCCTTATGTGCTGCTGAAAGCCCTCCGCGACCAGCGTCACCCCGATCAACAGGAGAAAACTCAACGCCAGCATCTTTACCGTCGGATGCTTGTGCACAAAAGCGCTCACGGCACCCGCTGACAGCATCATCACGATCACCGCAATCACAATCGCAGCAATCATGATCGCTACCTGGTTCGCCATCCCGACCGCCGTTATCACAGAGTCGAGTGAAAATACGATGTCCAGCACCATGATCTGGATGATCACTCCCACAAACGTCGCCGCCGCCTTCCTCACACCCGACTCGACAGGACCCTCCAGCTTGTCATGAATCTCGTGCGTACTCTTCGCAATAAGGAACAAGCCGCCCGTCACCAGGATAAGATCCCTTCCCGAAAACGCTATCCCGAACAGTTCAAAAAGCGGATTCGTCAGCCGCATGACCCAGGCAATGGAAAGCAAGAGTCCGATCCGCGTGATCATGGCCGCCGCCAGCCCCCACGTGCGCGCCCGGGCCTGATCTTTGTGCGGCAGTTTGCCGGCAAGGATAGAAATGAACACGATGTTGTCAATACCCAGGACAATCTCCAGCGCCGTCAACGTCAGCAGCGCTATCCACGATTCAGGTTGGGCAATCCATTCCACCGAAATATCTCCTCAATTGGCAGATCATTGTGCGATTTCGGCTCCACCAATCTACCGGGTGATTCCGAATGTTGATTATGCCGCTACTCCTTCAATAGCCCGAGCACGCTTTCCGCATGCAGCCCCGCACGCAAACGGACTTCTTCGTTCACCACTGCCGAGGGCGGAAGCCGGAGCGCCTCCGTCGTCACCTCCAGCCAGCCAGAACCCTTTCGGTCGCTGGAGAATTTCGGCGCAGGAAGCGTCCGGTTGAGCATCACCGGCGAAGCCCGATCCTCGAAGGAGCTGTCCGCCGACCATTCGAGCCGGAGGAGTTTTGGCGTGAGGACAAGTGAAGCGCGCCCCGCCCGACAGCACAGTGGCACCTGCCCCGGCTGCAGAACGAAGCGTTCCGGCGGCATATCCCGGAACACACGGAAAGAACCGCCGGGAAACCGTGGCTTTCAAATACTTACAGTTCCCACGCTATCAGAAGAGCCGGCTGTTGAGGAGAGTGACAGGCGGTAGGAAGCGTAAGCAACGAACGGGGCAACAAAGACATCCACGGTGTAGTGCGCATGCTGTATCAAGACACAACATGCGACCGCCGCTGTGCAGAAGAAAAAGATCCCTTGCCAGCGGCGCGATTGCATCGACAGGCTGAGGAGAAAGAGGGTGGATGTGTGCCCCGAGAAGAAGAGATCCTTGTTCAGTGGAACTCCGGTTCCGAAAAACTCCACAAACGGGTCGGTCAGGGGAATCATGGCCTGCGGCGGTTCGAGCGGAAGAAGGGACATCGCACACATACGGAAGAAACCACCATGATGATGTATGTGTGAATTGCCAGGAGCAGACGGCGGGGATCGCGCATCAGAATGGCAATCGCGCCAAGCAAACCGGCATAAATCAGCAGAAACGTGAGCCAGGTGACGTCATGGGGCGTGAAGAGCGCCAGGACCGGATCCGACACGACAACGCCCGGCCGCCGTTCGACCTCTTGAAGAAACCGCGCAAGCGTGCTGAGTGTGACGATGAGCAGCGGGAGCGTGATCAGGATTCCCCTGCGGGTCGCAGGATCCTGCCAGGCGGATTTCCAGGTGGCAGCGAATTCTCTGCTTGGTCATGGTCGTTAATGGTACCAAAGCAATTCTACAAAATCAACGGGACGATGGCCTCATGCCGGCGCCCAACTCGTTCGTTCGAGAGCATGGACCAGCGGTCCGAACAAAGCGACACAATAGGCAACGCGCGCTACAGATACCCTCTCAACCTCTTACGCACGATCCTCAACGCGCGCGTGATCTGATTCTCGACGGTCTTCACGCTGAGGCCGAGAAGGTCAGCGATTTCACGGTTGCTTTTGCCCTCAAACCGGCTCAACCGGAAGACGTTCCTGCACTTCACCGGAAGATCCTCGTTGATGATCGCGGAGATTCTGTCCTGCAACAGGCTGACATGGAGCTCTCCTTCGGGGTCGTCGTTGGGTGAAAGCGCGGGAGGAGCGTATTTCCGCGTCAAGTCTCTCACGTACCTTGCGATGCCTGACTGCATCCAGAAACAGGTTGTCGCAAATACGGAAGGCATACGGGAGGAATTTGTGGCCGGCCTTGAGTGAGGAATGGCGTTGCCAGATTCTCAGAAATGTTTCCTGAACGAGGTCATGCGCCCGGTCCCCATCCCGCGTCCGGTAGAGAGCCGCACGGAAGAGAATCGGCTGAAATCGCTCAAAGAGCAGACGAAAGGCTTCCCTGTTGCCCTCTGCAACCTGGGTGACCAGCACCTCCTCAGAAACACCGTTTTCCACCGGGAATCGGGCCTTCAATGATGATGAGTCGCATATCAAGATAACAGGCTCTCGCAACACACGCAATGGGGCGAACGAGTTGGTGTTCACAAGGTTGGATTTCACAGAGTTGATGGCTCATCGAAACAGCCGATAGGGGCTCGAACCCACTGAAACGTATATCATATGAAGGTCCCGGATGCTTTCGGTGTGGGACAGGCAAACATGAAAAAGGCATGGAAAGAAGTGGGACTGGTCCTCGTTGTCTGCGTCGCCATTCCCTGGCAGGGGTGCAGCGACACAGGCACAGAACCCGCCCCAACGGGAGTGTATGAATACACCAGTTACGATGGCAAGGGGGTGGCCATTGTGGGCGGCTGGTTTACCATGAATTTGTCAGACACCGGTACTATTTCGGGTGAATGGCATTTCAGGGCAATCGGGACTCCACAGAACATCGGCCCGCAGACGGGGGATGGCAATCTTGTGGGCGGAATAGACAAGGAACAAGTCTGGGTTGAATTGAACCCTCAATTCAGGGATAACAACCTTCAACTTCACGGACGAATCGATGGAAGCCGCTTTTCCGGCACATGGGCGTGGATAAGCTTTGTCGGAGTCACAAATCAAGGCACATTCGAGGCGATAAGAAAATAGCCGGTACCCGGGCCGGCAGCCTCCGGACGGACGGCTTCTACCGTGATGGAATCGCCCGCTGATGAACGCACTCGATGGTAAGAAAAGACAGGTCCAAGATGAAACCATTACGCACTCTTCTGAAGAGCCTCCGGGAACGCACACCACCGGAAGGCCGCCCGGATGCGGCAAGGATCGATACCTCACTCGCGGCCCGGATGCGACAACTCCACGCCGCAGATCCGGAGACCGCGTACCGTTGGCAGTCCCTGGATCTTGCCATTTCTCGAGCTGAAGCCCCGGACGAAACCCGCACGGCCCGCCGGGCTCGGCCACTACCCAAACTTGCGCTCGCTCTCGGTTTCACGGGCGTTGTGTTGGTCGCCGCCGGCCTCGTCTGGCTGATACGACCTTCATCCACTGTCTACGCGACAGGAAAGGGACAGCAGACAGAGATCCTGCTTGGCGACAGCAGCCAGGTGACCATGAATCACACTTCGAGGCTTACCGTCGATCGCCGGCTGCCCGCCGGTGATCGCAGCGTCGCACTCGAAGGAGAAGCCTATTTCCGTGTCCGCACCGCCAGCGAACCATTTATCGTCTCGACGTCGGCGGGTACCATCCGCGTCCTCGGCACCGAATTCAATGTCCGTGTACGCGAAGACCGGCTCGAAGTGGCGGTCGTTCGCGGGAGCGTGCGCGTGACCGGCCATCACAGTGGAGGAGACAGCTCGGTGGTGCTCGCGGAGGGACAGGAGACCATCTGCCGCAAGGGAGAAGGCCCCGGGACTCCCTCCGGCATTCCCTTCGCCGGCTATCCCGGGTGGATTCATGGTCAGCTCTTCTTCGAAAAGACTCCCCTGCTATCCGCATGCAGGGAAATCGAATCGCGGTTCGACGTCGTCATTACGATCCGGAACCACCCCATGCAGGATCAAACGCTCACGGGCGTGCTGGATGCCCGGAGCGCTGATGCAGCGATAGCGACACTTTCCCGGCTTACAGGACTTCATTACCGGCATGATACGAACGGCTATACTCTGTACTAGCTTCCTGGTGACACTGGGAATTCCTCCCGGTGCAGGAGCTCAGGAGAGAAACGAACGTGCCTCCTTCACGTTCAGGGCGATCCCGCTCAGCGTTGCCCTGGATTCCTTGATGCGATGGTTTCCCGTTTCCATTGTCTACCTCGACCGTGATGTGGACGGCAAGACAGCCTCCGCATCCTGCGTGGAGTGCAATTTCGAAACCTCGCTGAATGCCATTCTCTCAGGAACTTCGCTTACCTGGGTGAGCATGGGCAATCAGTTCGTCCTGAAAGACCGACCCGTGTCCCGTCCCCGTATCACGGGGACGATCGCCGGAGTTCTTGCGGATTCAATAACGGGAGAACTGCTCTCCGGAGCGAATGTCTTGCTGAAGAGAGACGCCTCGACAGATGATCAGGAACCCTTTCGCTGGTGTTCCGCGAACACGGGTGGGTTCTATTCATTGCGGAACATTCCTCCGGGCCGATACACGATCACCGTGCAGGCCATCGGGTATCAACCGGCATACCTGTCCGTCAGTGTTCCCGACGATCAGCCTCTCCGGCTGGATTTCACTCTCGCTCCGCGGGAAATCCTCTTGCCGGAAGTTGCCGTCGAGGGGAAACGATCCCCTCTTTCTTCAGCGGAGGGATTCGCACGGGGAACATACATTCGCACGGCTCCCTCGGATCCTCATCAATACTACCTGGATGGCGTCCGGATATACAACCCTTCACATTTCGGCGGCGTTCTGAGCACGTTCAATCCCGAAGCGCTCAACGACGTGGACATTGTCGTCGGCGGCGTTCCTCCTTCCTACGGCGGGCGCATCGGCGGCGTCCTCGACTACGCCCTGCGCAACGGAAATCGCGCGCGTTTCTCCGGGACGGCCAGCATCGGCTCGCTCGGGACCGACATTTCTCTCGAAGGACCCCTGGCTGACAACACCACCTTCCTGCTTTCAGGGCGGAGGGGGTACCCGGATCCCCCTGTCCCGTTTCTTGAAAACCACGGTAACCCGAGTCCGCTCGGATCATCCGAACTGGTTGCCAGGATAAGCCGGAGATTGTCCGGCAGCCACCGCCTGGCGTTCAGTGCCTACTATGGAGAGGATTCCTACAATAATCTCACGCAGTCCGACAACATCAACCTGAGCAACAACTTCTCGTGGGGGAACAGCGCACTGAACCTGCAATGGACAGCCATCGTGTCTTCCTCCGTCTTTTTGCAGGCGTCGGGATTCTACACACGGCATGATGCAACCCTCCAGCATCTGATGGAGGGTCAATCCTGGGTCCCGCCACCGCTCTCGTCCGCATACACGATAGAGGACGCCGGCATACGCGCGCAGGCGGAGCAATTCTATGACGACTCGCATACCGTTCGCGGCGGTGTGGAACTCGTCCACCACCGGATGGCAGGTACCATCAGCTCCTTTACCACGCAAATCGGTACACGCTCTCTGGAAGGACTCTCTTCATGGGAACTCTCGGTGTTCCTTCAGGACCGGTGGAGGATACTGCCCGGCGTGACCGCGGAACTGGGCGCGCGTGCAACGACCTTCTCCGGTAACCAGGGAACCTTCTCCGGCATTGATCCCCGGTTCGCTCTTCTTGTGGATGTGAATGAACAGACCCGTGTCTACGGAGCGCTGACATCCATCAATCAGTACCTGCATCCATACAGGAACAGCGGCGTCTTCCTGGTCTCTCCGGCGATGTTCTGGTACCCCTCCGGCGAATCGGTGAAACCGTCCACCGCCGTGCAGTTCACCCTGGGGATCCAGCAGGATCTGGATAATCACCTGTTCGAGGTTTCGGCCGAATCCTACTACCGGATGACCAGCGCCCTCCATGAATTTGCTTTTTCTTCAGAGACGGACCTGCTCGAAGAAGCGATCCACTTTGGCACCGGAACAGCCTATGGAGCCCAGCTCCTTCTGCGCAAGCGCGCTGGTGATCTGACCGGATCGATCGCGTATACCCTTTCGTGGGGAGACCAGCAGTTTGATGACCTGAACGGCGGAGCGCCTTTTCCTCCTCGATTTGAACGGCGGCATGAACTGAAGGTGGAATCCTGGTATGCGCCGGACAGCCGCTGGGCTTTCGGAGTTCTCTGCCTGATCGCCTCCGATTTGTCCCCCTCCCCTGCCCCGCAATCCGCCGGTTCGTCACGGGACGCCGCGATAGTCTTGCCCGCGGCAAGCGGTGCTCTGGATCTCAACGGAAACAGGCTTCCGGGTTTTCAGCGGCTCGAGCTGAATGTCCTCAGGCGGTTTATTGCCGGTGGATACGATTGGCAGTTGGCCCTTCGTTTGGTGAACGGCTACGGGCTGCTCGATCCGTTCACATGGCAGGTCCGGCAATCAGCTGACGTACGTACATCGTGGTCGGCCGTTGTGGAGAAAATCGCACTCTTCCCGCTGTATCCCACGGTGGGGCTTTCTGTCAGGTTCTAGCCACGCCACGGTTTTCGCCAAGACACCGGACCCGAAATACAGCAACGCAGAAGGCAGATGAGGCTGCAAATGAGAGCACACTCCCAGAGAGACAAGAAGGAACAACAGACGATGAACAGATATCTCATTCCCGCAGCCATTTTCATCCTGCTTTCCTCGCTCTCCGTCGATGCACGGGGGCAATACTGGGGAGAAGCGGTTTTGGAAAAGAGCTTTGAACGTGAGGACTTCTTTTTCACGCCCGGCTACTTGAATCCGTACGGCATCGGGAGCTTTCAGAACAGCGCGCCGGGACTTCTCCGGAACCCTCTTCTCGAGTTGATGATCAATCCGGCACGGGTAAAATTGGATTCAACCCAGGACGCATACTTCTACACGGATTTCAGGAGTGCGCGTCAGATACATCAGGAGACACCACCATACTACGGACCGTGGGTTGCATACGATATGCGGGCAACATCGTCGTTTGTACCTTATCCGCACTACTTTGTCAGCCAGAGGCGCGAGCTCGAACCCGTCTTTTCGGGCGCGGCAATCGGCCGTATGATTCCCATGGATGGTCATGAGTTCACTGTCGGCATGACGTATCAGTATCTCTTGCAGGATGACAAGTACTACAACATCCCCCAGGATATCTATCGCTCCACCATCGGATACGACTACAACGGCACGAGGGCCGCGGGAGCGGAGAACATGCCGGTGATCGACAAATACTCGGGCGAGGACAACATCCATCAGGGGGGACACTTCCTCAGTGCGTTCGCGCAGTACGCGCTCCCGGTGAACCTGGATCTCGGCTTCAGGGCGAGCCGCGTTCAGTTTGACCGCACAGGAGGTGTCGGATCGTCGAACTACTGGGAGCATTCACCGCAGGCCTCGAGCACTTCCCTCTGGTCAAATTTCGAGCGGCGAAATCAGGAGTACGCACATTGGGATCTTGGAGGGGGGATCAGATACCATTTTTCCGAAGAGGCGGCAATCGGCGTCAGTGGCGGCATGCTGTGGGGGGAAGCGACACAGTCGATGCACATCGGCGACTCTTCCTATTACATGTACAGTTCCACACCATCAAAGAGCTATTACAACCGGTCCGGGAACACATTCCAGGAGTGGCTCCACGAGGGCAAAACGCCCTATTTCGGCGTGGACCTGAGCGCGCACATCTCAGAGCGGGTGATGTTCAACCTGTTCTATCAATATCAACGATCCGATATCGACCTGACGCTCGCATCTTCCATTCTTGACACAAGCTACAGCACCTACTCGTGGGAGAACAACGGCACGCCTGTAACCAATTACTCCCAATCGTATCTTCGGGACACCCGCACGGGTTCCGGCGAGGCGATTGAAACGATGGACCGTGTGAAGGCATCAATTCAGTGGACCATTAACGAACAGGTGAGCCTGTCCATCGGCGCCCAGATGGAGTGGCGGAACAGCGAAACGAACACGAGCGAGACGGTTGCACTTCTCAACCGTTCCGCCTACTGGGGGACTCAGGGGATGTGGGACTACCGCTACGGGGAGAATACCTCCAAGGACCTTCTCTGGACATTCAGTTCGAAGAGGTCCAGTTTCCAGATCCCCGTGTTTCTCACCATCCGGGCGTCCTCTGTCCTTGAAGTGCTGCTGGGCCTGAACAGGAACATGGCTCAGTGGGAGATCAACGAGGTCACGCTGGCGGCATTCCGGTACCGAGAAATCATGCGGGACGGCGTAAAGCAGCGCGATGAGAATTTCGGAGAGCGCTACACGACGCCCACCGAAAAGGTGAGTGACATACAGACTTCGTTTCTGGCCGGGCTGAAGATTTCACCGGCGGAGCTTCTGCATATTCAACTGCTCGTGGTCCCCGTATTCCGTGACAGTTTCGAGGGATCCCAACTCGAGCAATTCCAGTGGTGGATCGGCCTGTCGCTGAACCCGTAGACGCATCCGGTTCCGCACAACCAGGCATCTGTGGCTCTGAGCCACATGTGGCGCATGTGGCACGGTGGCACACGTGGCACGGTGGCGCAACCCGGCGGGCGCTAGCGAGACCCGGCCCCGGTCAACACTTCTGCCGGCCGCTTCTTGAACGGCATCCTGGCAGCCCAGCTGACACGCTTGAAGAGAGCCGGAACACGTTCGCGGAGTGCATCCACGTACGTGTAGATCACCGGTATCAGCACGAGTGTAAGCAACGTCGAGCTGGTCAGACCGCCGATCACGACAATGGCCATCCCCTGCCGCATCTCCGAACCCGCCCCCAGCGCAAGAGCCAGCGGCATCATGCCGAAGATCATTGTGGCGGTGGTCATCACAATGGGGCGAAGACGTGTCTTGCCCGACTCCAGCAGGGCTTCATGCATCGTCAGACCGCGTGCCCGGAGCGTGTTGGTGAAATCCACAAGCAAAATGGCGTTCTTGGTCACCAGTCCCATCAACATGATGATGCCGATCATGCTGAACATGTTCAGCGTCATCCCCGTCAGCGCCAGTCCGCCCAGCGCTCCTACCATGGCAACGGGGAGAGAGAACATGATCGTAAACGGATGGATGTAGGATTCAAACAGACTCACCATGATGATGTAGACGAAAAGAATCGCCATGCTCAGCGCAATGCTCATATCGCTGAACATATCCCTCATGTTTTCGCTGTCGCCGCCGTAGAATACCTGAAGCCCGGCGGGGATGCCCGCCGCGTTAACGGACTTCTCGATCGCGGCCGTCACCTGCCCCAGCGGCACTTCGCCGGAGAGATTCGCCGCCACCGTCACGAGCCGCTCACGATCCTTCCGCTGAATCTCTGACGGGCCCTTGCCGAACGTCACGTCCGCGACCTGCCGGAGCTGCACCGGCCGGCCGAAATGATTCACGAGCGTAATGGCGCCCACGTCGCTGGCTTTGACCCTGCCTCCTTTGTCCAGGACGACGCGCAGGTCGTATTCGGTGTCCCCTTCCTGATACTTGGTGGGGATGTCGCCCTCAATGGCCGTGCGCGCGGCCAGCCCCACTTCTGCCAGCGTCAATCCCATCCGGGCGGTCTTGTCACGATCCACCTCGATCTTCACTTCGGGCTTCCCTTCTTCCCATGAAGTGGTCACGTCAGCCGTTCCTTCGGTTTCCGCTACAATCCCGCCGACGGTTTCCGAGAAGCGAACGACGTCGGCCAGGTCGGGCCCGAGAATCTCGATTTGTACCGGCGAGACGTTCGCCGCCCCCCACATGCTTATGGTATTGAAGCTGGTCTTGAGGCCGGGAATATCTGCGGCCCGCTCCTTGATCGCCAGCATTACCGCCTGCGTGGAACGGCTGCGCTTCCTCTTGTCGGTCAGCTTGATCTGCACCTGTCCGAGGTTCGATTGCTCCGCATTCTTCCACTGGGACTGCTGCTTTCCAATTGTGGCAAGGTACCGCTCCACCTCGGGCATGCCGGCGACAATCTTTTCGACCCGCGCAATCGCCTGATCGGTCTTGTCGATGGTTGTCCCGAGGGGCATATCCAGATTCACGGCAAACTCGCCCCGGTCTGAATCCGTCATGAACTCCGTTCCGATAAGACCGAGCGGGACAAGGGCAAGACTGCCTGCAAGCATCCCGCCGCTCACCGCGACAACCGTCTTCCGGTGGTCAAGTGCCCATGCAAGGAGGCGCCGGTAGAAATCACCCACCCGGTCCTGCATTTCCTCGAATCGCAGAATGAGGCGTCCCACGGCGGTTTCGCCGGTCTGGCGGACCAGGCGGGACCATTTGGCGGCGAGCATCGGCGTGAGGGTGAACGACACAAACAGAGAGAGCAAGGTGGAGACGACGATCGTGATGCCGAATTCGCTGAAGATGCGCCCCACCATGCCGCCGACCAGAGAAATCGGCAGGAACACCACCACATCCACGAGGGTGATGGCGATGGCCGCAAAACCGATCTCGCTCCGCCCCTCGACCGCAGCCTTCTCCGGCTCCTCTCCGCGTTCGAGGTGGCGGTGGATGTTCTCGAGCACCACAATGGAATCGTCCACCAGGATGCCTATCACCAGCGCCAGCGCCATGAGCGATACCAGATTCAGCGTGTACCCGAACAGGTACATGAAGAAGAAAGTGGTGATCAGCGATGTGGGAATGGACAGGAGAACGATGAAGGAGTTCCGTGCATTGTGGAGAAAGAAGAACAGGACGATGGCAACCATGAGAATCGCAAGGAACAGGTCACGCTGCACCTCCGAAAGGGAATTGCGCGTGAACTCCGTGATATCCTGTGCAACCGTGAACGAAATCCGTCCGCCGTTCTCCGTCTCCAGGGTGCTCATGGCCCGGCGCAGGCGGTCGCTCGTTTTGACGGAATTGGCATCGGATTGTTTTTGAATCGTCAGCGCGATCGAATTCTCGCCGTTCAAGCGGCTGAGCGTGACGTTCTCCCGTGTACCATCGACGACGCGTGCGATGTCTTTCAGGTACACTACGCCGCCGGGTGTGTTCGCAACGACGGTGTTGCGGATCTCATCCAGGTTTTTGAATTTGCCGGCGAGCCGGACGATATACTGGTTGACATTTTCATCAATCTTGCCGGTCGGGAAGTCCAGGTTTTCGCGCCCCATGGCCTGCGACACCTGGAGGATCGATATGCCGTACGCATCCAGCTTCCGGTTGTCCACTTCGACCCGTATTTCCCGTTCCTGACCGCCCACAATGGTGACGGCGGACACGCCGTCCACCTGTTCCAGACGGGGCTTGAGGCGGTTTTTCGTGAATTGATACAGATCCCGCGGGGGCATCTGTCCGGTCAACGACACACGCAGAATGGGAAACGCATTCATGTCTGATTTGGAAATCCGCGGCGCTTTCGCATCATCCGGGAGTTTCGACCGGGCCTGCTCCACCACCCGCTGGACGTCATTGGTCACCTGATCCACACTCGCACTGAAGTTGAACTGTGCAAGCACCACGGATACACCTTCATACGAGTAGGAGCGGACGTTATCCAGTTTGTTGACGCCGCTGACCGCTTCTTCAATGGGTTTTGAAACCAGGGACTCCACTTCCCTGGGTCCCGCACCCGGATAGATTGTGACAATCGAGACGTACGGCCAATCCATCTTGGGCAGCAGGTCCACACCCATGCCGGAGTACCCGAAAATGCCGAGCACGGCAAGCGCGACGAAGATCATCGTCATGAAGGCCGGGCGCCGAATAGCAACTTCCGTGAGTTTCATAATGCTCTCTTCCGATTCAGTCTACTGGTTTTCGTATTGCACGGCAGCACCGTCCTTGATCCCTCTCTGACCGAAGGAGACAATCATCTCACCCGCCTGCAAACCGTCAATCACCTGATACCGCTCTGCCCCCCGGATGCCGAGCGCAATGGAACGGAGGTGCGCAACGCCGTTTTCGACAACGAAGACCGCGGGTTTCCCACCTGTTTCGACGATTGATTCCTTCGAGATACTGAGGGCGTTCCTGGCGATGCCGGCCACAATGTCCACGCGGGCATACATCCCCGCCTTCAGCACATTGGCGCCCCGGTTCCGCACAAGAACCTCCACCGGATAGGTATGGCCGCTCGGGGATTCCGATTTCGCTCCTATCGTGTAGACCGACCCTTCAAACGGCTCCTCCGGATGGGCATCCAGACGGAGGGCTGCATTCTGACCTAACCGGAGTTTGCCTATTTCCTCTTCTGCGACGCTCAGCTTCACCTTCACGGAAGAGATATCCACGATATTTGCCACTTCCCGGCCGGGGGACGCCATCTCGCCCACTTCTATGCGCCGCGAGGCAATGGAGCCCGAAATCGGCGCTGTTATGCGGGTATCGCTGAGCTGGCGCTGCGCGAGCCGCAACGCGGCTCCCGCCGACTTCTCCTGTGCCTGGGCAGAGGAGAAGGCCAGGCGGTATCCCTGCAACTCCACATCGGCGACATCCTGCGATTGAAACAGCTTTTCGGCCCGGTCATAATCCTTCCGGGTCTTCTCAAGGTTCGTTTCCGCCGCCTGCAGCTGGGCCTTCGCCTGATCAACCGCCACCTGTTTGAGCTCTGCATCCACTTCAATCAGGGTCTGTCCCTGACGGACGGTATCACCGACCTTCACCCGCACCGCGGTCACGCGGCCCGCAGTCTCCGAGCTCACGACCACATCTTTCATGGCGGTCACCGTGCCGACGCCGGTGACGATATCGGCGACATCTGCAAGAGAAACGCGTGTCACTTCCACCGCGACGGGCCGGACTTTCGCTTGCACCGCATCGGTCTGACCGGAGCGTGAAGTGAACGCAATGAACAGCATGGCGCCCAGCACACAAGCAGCGGCGAAAAGCAGATATGTTTTGTTCATCTGTTTCACGTTGAGTTTTTTCGGATTGAAAAGGTTCGTGTTCATGGGGTCACCCTCCTCTACTGTCTCACCATACCGGTCGCCTTCGCAAGCTGGAGATCGGCAATGTAGTAATCATAGACCGCGGTGATGTAGTTCGCGCGGGCCGAAGTGTATGCGGTCTGCACATCGATCAGCTCGACATTCGACGCTCCGCCGGCTTCATACCGCCGCGTCAGCGAGGCAAGAACCTCACGGGCTTCGTTCTGGGCCTTGCGGGCGATATCGATACGCTTGCGGGCGGACTGTAAACCCAGTCCGGCCGTTGTCGCCTGCAGTTGAAGCAGACGGCGGAACTTTTCGACGTGTTCCTCCGTCTTGCTGTACTCCGCCTTTGCGCGCTGGACATTGGTGTAGTCGGCAAAGCTGCTGAAAATGGGATACCTGACCTGGAGCGAGAGGGCCCACGGGGTAATCCCGTCCAGGGCGATGGTATTGTTCTTCTCCCAGCCGTACTGGAATGCAAAATTGATGCGCGGCTTGAAGTTGACCCACGACTGAGAGACGCCGGCGTCCGCGAGGCGGAGGTTGCTTTCCATGACCTGCATGGAGGGGTGATTTGCGAGAACCTCAGCAGGAATTGCCGGAGATTCCGAACCGGGAATCGTCCCGCTCAGGGCATTGAGGGCAAGCCACGTGGCGGCAACCGGAATCACCGAATCCGCAGGCACCGGATTTTCCAGGACATGGTGCGTTTGAAGATCTACACCCATCACTTCATTCAGCTGCAGAAACGATGCCGCCAGCCCGTTCTCGGCATTGACAAGATTCCCTTCGTCGGAGGCGAGCTCCACCTCCCAGCGAAGCACATCGGAACGGGTGCGCTGGCCGGCCTCCGCACGTCTGCGCGTTGTCTCCAGATGACGCGTCGTGCGGCCGACAGCATCCTTCGCGAGCCCCACGAGGGCTTCCGCCTTGATCACGTTGTAATAGGTGGTCTTGACGCGCGCAATCACGTCCTGCTGCATTTCCTGATAGGCAAACTCGGATTTGTCCCGCTGGGCATTTGCCGCCTCGAGTCCGACGATTTCCGCCCCGCCATTGTATATCGGCTGCACAACCGTCACATCGGCGGTGTAGGTTTCCAGATAGGCAAACGGTTGAATTTCGCTGAGCGAAGAGGGGGGAATCCCGATGGCGCCCGCTGCCTCCTTGATGAAGTCGATGGCTGCATTCGCGCGCGCTACCGAGCGGTCATCGATCCGTGTCAGACCCCCGGAGAGCTCCACTTTGGGGAGGAAATTGGTGACCGCATTGAGTTTTCCCCACTGCGCGGCCTCCAGCTCATAGGCCGATCCCCGCAACAACTGGTTTCGCTCAAGGGCCGTCGCCACCGCCTGCTCCAGCGTGAGGCGATCCTGCGCCATCGTGACAGTCGCCGCGAGGCAGAGTATGGTCAGCACAACCAATCTGTTCATTGCTTTCCTCATCGCAAGACAACACTGTTCCAGGTTAATCTCAGGAGTTCTTCCGGGGAGCCGGATGTTCACCGATAGCGCGCGGATATATCTGCAACGCTTTTTCCGTCATCATGGCTTCCACGAGCAGCGCGTTCGAACGGCGGAGTGTTCGCTCCAGGTCTATTCCCATGGCTTCCTCCCAGTAGTTGTGGTCCCGGTCAAGAAGACGGAGGAAGCCGTTGGAATTGGACCAGAGCATTATGGCCACTTCGAGAGGGTCCAGATCGCTGTGGAGCATACCTTCCTGAATTCCCTGCCTTATGAGCTCCGTAACGAGGTCCCAGGTTGCGCGGTCATGGACCTTGCACTGCTCTTTCATCTCCGCCGAGACCTGCGTGTGGAACTGCGGGCTTTCGAAGAAGTAGAAAAGCCGGAAATACGGACGGTGGTTCTTGAAGAAGGCGTAGTACGCTTCACCCAGGTTTTCGATGCGTCTGATCGTAGGCTCCCCGGTGGATATCGCCTGCGTGAACAGGTTGTTCAGGATCTCCATTCCGCGCATCGAGACGGCAACGATCAGGTCCTCTTTGCTGTGATAGTAGAGATAGAGAGTCCCCTTGCTGAGCTCGCACGCCCCGGCGATATCATCCATCGTGGTACTCACGATCCCCTTTTCCAGAAAGACCTTTTCAGCGGCAGAGATAATCTCGTCGCGCCGTGCTTCTTTTTCCCGTTCTTTTCTCTCCTGGATTCCCATTCGATCACCGTCTTCGTAATGACTATTGGTCATTTATTGTTCGATAATATAATGACCGAAATAGCATTTGTCAATACATCAGAACATTAAATTTGTATTAATGTATTTTATGACTTATAGTCATTATACGGATGCAGGTGAGCATGGTTTCATCAATTGGTAAAGATTTTTTGGGGTTGGCGGCGGGGGAAGACGCGGGGCAGGCGGTATAGCCGCTGGAGTGAGACTCACCCTGAGTCTCACGTCCAGGTACGTGCGTGAAAGTCCCAGGCCTATCTGAACAACCAGTCGAGAAATTGGCGGAAGTTGCTGGAAGGTTCGGCTTGCCCTTTGCCGGGCGACCAGGCAAGGAACTTCTCCTGTGTTACCAATCCGATCGGCCCCTCGTAAATCCCTCCGTGCATGTACCTGTCAAAGACACGCACGGCGATGACGTTTTCTTCCCGCGCATGAAGCAGACTCGGAGGAATAGCATAAACTCTCCACTTCTGATAATCATCCCCTTCCCCATCTCCTTTGCCTGAAGCCGAAATAAAGCCCGTCCGACCGATTCGTTGTCCATTCAGGTAAACCTCATCAAAATCATCGATCTTCCCCAGACACAACATCATCCTCTGATCAGTCAGCCGGGCGTCAGGCTTGAATTTCAAGCGATACCAGCCCGTCCCGTCATATCCCTTGAATCCCTGTGTCTCCCAGAAAGCGGGGACGTTCACTTGAGCCCATTTGCGATCGTCGAATCCAGGCTCCTTCCATTGAAGATCGTCCCCTTTCTGGAACTTCCACTTCCCTTCAAGCGACTGATCCAGAACCAGAGGATTGACGGCCTCATAAATCCCCGGTTCTCCACGCGTGATCCCCCCTACCTGCTGATCGTCATAGACACGCACGGCAATGACTATCTCCCCGTCCGGGGGAAGGAGCTCCACAGAAAGCGGATAGTGGCGCCACATGTTGTATGCGGTGATGAAATCCGGGGGCATCCGACCCTGGAATCCGATGAAGTGCCCGTTCACGTAGACCTCGTCCGCGTCGTCGACGGCCCCAAGGCCCAGGTAGAGCCTTTTCGCACGCCATTCCGGGGGAATCTGGATTCTCTTCCTGTACCAGGCAAAGCCATCATATCCAGGGAATCCCTGCTCCTCCCAGGCGCCCGGGACCCTTACTGTGGCCCATTTCCTGTCATCATAGCCAGGTTCTGCCCAGCGGGCGTCGTCTCCTATCTCGAGCTTCCAGGAGCCCCGGAGGTCCAGGAGCTTGCGCATCTCCTGCGCCTGAACAAAACCGCCCGTCCCGGCCATGAAAGCCAGGACGGACGCGAGAAGGACTATTTGGCGGAGGAACATGTTACCTCTCTGGCTACAGGATTCCTGAGCATCACTCCGGGCGCACATACTTGCGGTCCGCGGCTCCCAGGAGCGTCACCTGCAGCCGGTTCGAAAGCGATCCGAAAAGCTCCTCGGGATTCTCGAACTTCCGCCCCTGTTCCGATTTGAAGATTTCCGGGTTGTCGAATACAAGCCCTGCGATATACGCCTTGTACCGTATCATCGGGTTGCAGCCGTTCACCGACAACGAGTTCACCCTCGCGTGGAGCGCCTCAAACTCCTTTTCCGGAGCGTACAGCTTCATCTGAACGGCATGAGCGAGCGCCGATTCGACAACGCCGGTGTTGCAGGATTCGAGACACAAGACGTACTTGAACTCGATCTTGTCCAGGTCCGCCGAACCGTGCTTCTCGCGGCTGGAGAAATATCCCGGCTGGGCTGCGGCTGCAGCGGCCATCAAAACCGTAGCGACTGTCAGGGTTATCATCTGCTTTTTCATGACCGGACCTCCTTGTGTTGGGTGGTAAGAGTATCTTGTGCGTTCTTCGTTCGTTGTCAGGCACTGCGCTGATCTCTGAATGAAGATACGCACCCCATGTTTCAAGGATGTCTCTACGGCGTAAAGAATTGTCACGAATTGTCACAACGGGACGGCCGGGGTGCACCGGTTTCTACACCACGAGTTTGTAGCCCGCTCCGTGAATGGTGAGAATGATCCGTGGATGGGCCGGATCTTCTTCCAGTTTCTGCCGGAGGCGCAGGATGAAATTGTCGACTGTCCGCGTGCTCATGGAATCATCATACCCCCAGACGCCGGTGAGCAGGAGGTCGCGGGTCACCGTCTGGTTCCGGTGTTCCCAGAGAAATTTCAACACATCAAATTCCTTCGGCGTCATCGGCACCGCGACTCCGCCTTTCAGGGCGGAGTACGATCCGAAATCTATGTCCACTCCGCCGATACTGAGTTTGCCGGCCGTTGCCCCGCCCCCCTCTGCACGCCGCAGCACCGCTTTCACGCGGGCGAGCAACTCACGCAGGCTGAACGGCTTTGTGATATAATCATCCGCGCCGAGCTCCAGCCCCAGCACTTTGTCGATCTCCTCACCCTTTGCGGTGAGCATGATCACCGGCGACTTCACCCCTTTCATCCGCGCCGCCTTGAGCACGTCAAACCCGGACATCCGGGGCAACATCACATCAAGGATCACCAGATCGTGCTCCTGTTCCGTCATTTTCCGGAGTCCGGTGTGGCCGTCCCCTGCCACCTCCACCTCGTACCCTTCGACTTCGAAGTTGTCCCGCAACCCGGCCTGCATTGCGGGTTCGTCTTCGATGATCAGTACACGCGCCATGTCAGTTCTGTTCCTTATCCATGCGGCGTTTGAACCGGATGATCCGGGAAGAGCAGGTGGAAGGTGCTCCCGCTCCCCGGGGTGCTCTCCACTTCCACACGTCCCCCATGGGCGTCCATGATGTGTTTGACGAGCGACAGTCCCAGGCCGCTCCCCTTCGTTTCATGCACCAGACCGCTGGGCACCCGGTAGAACGTTTCGAAGATCCTGCGGTGATGCTCGGGGGCGATACCAATCCCCTGATCCTGTACTGCGACAACCAGTTCGCCGGCCAACCGTTGCGTGCGGACCGTGATCGCTTTCCGGTCCCTGCTGTACTTCATCGCGTTGTCCAGCAGGTTAATCAGTGCTTCCGCCACCGCCTCCCCGTCAACCGCTGTGACAAGGGGTTCGGTGCTATATGCTGTGGTGAGCACAAAGCCCTGGCGCTGCAGGTGGTGCGTATACGTTTCCAGGACGCCGCGCACAACATCGTTCAGATCCGCCTGCTGTTTCCGGTATTCCTTCTTCCCGGCTTCCATCCGCGAGAAATTGAGGATGTTGTTCACGAGATGGGTCAGCCGTTCGGACTCGCGGACAATCGTGCCGTAGTATTCCTGCTTTTTCTCCTCGTCTTTCAGGCGCCCCATGGACAGGGTTTCCGCGAACATCCGGATCAATGCAAGGGGTGTCCGCAACTCATGGGACACATTGGAGACGAAGGAGGATTTCGCACGCGCCAGCTCCGTCTGGGCGCGAACGTTGCGATAGATGAGCACCGCACCGGCAAGCAGAAGGAGATCGAGCAGAAGGATGAGCACGAGGTTTCGGCGGAACCGGGCCCGGACGGCTTCATCCACCGTTGACCCGCGAAGGGTGATCCCGATTTCATGCCCGGGAAAAAGCCAGAGATCGCGCCGCTGAAAACCGGATCCCTCGGGCGCCTCCCCCGAAGACACGACCGGAACCCGGCTCCCCTTCTTGAAGATCGTGATGACAAACTCACTGGAGGCCACCTCGGAGAGTTTCGGGGCGTAGACACGACTGATGAAGCCCTGTTCGCGAAAGAGCATTGCGGCGAACTCCGGATCTCCCTCCCGGCCCGACGTCGCAAACAGGAGAACGATGGTCCCGTCCCCGGAGGCCGTATCGGCGGCGACAAACGGTTCGAGTTTGAGGTAGTCCATCCGCCGGAAGCGCAGCAGAGCCTGAAGCCGTTCTTTGCCGGGGTTCACGATCGCACGTATCTCCTCCGCCGGCAGGGTGCCTCCCGGTCTCTCTCCTTGATGGACGGTGCACTGTTCCAGCGCCGTATCAAGAAGCGCAACCGACTCAAGGGCGGGTGTGCGTGAAAGGAATGCAGAGATTGCTTCGGATCTCTCGCCCTCCCCTCCGGTCAGGGCCAGGTCGAGCTGAGCGGCCCAGTGAGAGCTTACGTCCCATGCGTGCTGGTTCAACGAATAGAGTATCACGTCCAGTTGCCGGCGGTACATATCCCGCATGACCTCTTCACCCGCCGATAGAGAATTGATCTCGTACCCGGAATAGAAAAGAAGCGGGAGGAGGACCAGCAGAAGGAGGATCAGGGCAAGTTTACGCGAGGGGTTCGCCGGGCCGGTTGGCGGATTCACACTGTATGCTCCAGGAATCGTTGCTTCGGTGGTTCCGTATGCAGGATAATGTACACTCAACGGTCCGCAGAAACAACCCCTCCTCGGGTGGAAACTCCAGCCGGACATACCGGCCCACCGCCATCAGAAGACCAGACTCATGCCCAGAGAGGGAAAAATCGGGATACCGTACACCGGCCGTTCCTCGAGGGTCCCCTGGTCACTCACAAAATAACGCATCTGCTGCTGGTTGTCGCGGTTGTAGACATTCTGCACGTCGAGGTAGAACGACCACTGCAGGCCCCACCATTGCGGATAGGTCGTGATGCGGAAATCCAGCGAATGATAGAGGTTGAGACGGCCGGTCATGGTGAGCTGTTCGTACAACGGGTCCAGGATCACCCTGCCGTCCGGGTCGACCTGGACCACCGGAATATCCACACCGTTCACTTTCTGGTACACCACCCGCGGGGTCACATCAAGGCCGCGGATGAAGGGCCGTCCGGAACGGAGTGTGAAACGCAGGCCGGCATCCCATCGTTCGGCAAAACGGTAGTTACCGACGATGTTTACGGCATGCCGTTGATCGAACATAAACGGAGAACGGATGCCGTCCCGCTCCCGTTCCGCAAACGAAAGCGCATAACTCACCCATCCCGTAAACGGATCGCCGGGGAGTGTGCGGATTTTCTGGAACATCACTTCGAAGCCGTAGCTGTAACCCGTACCGTCGTTCACCGGGTAGGGCGTGAGAGAATCCGCCTGGACGGCGACGGGAGCCGTCCAGCCCCTGCGTGAAAAGACATCTTCTCCCGTCCGTTCCACAAGCCATGCCGAGCCCTGCAGCTTCTCGGGCTCCATGATCTCGTTGAAATCCTTGTAGTACGATTCCACTTTGAACTGCCATTCCGGGGTCACCATCCGGTCATACCCCAGCACCACGTGGTGGGCATGCTCCGCGACGATTCTGGAGAATGCGCTTTCCGAGAAGAGAAGACGGTTCCGGAAATCCTGTTTCTCCATCCCCGGGGACTGGTAGTAGGTCCCGAAGGCGGCACGCAGCGTCGAGAGATCATCCAGCTTATAGGACACGTTGATGCGCGGAGACAGATAGACCTGTTCACGCAACGACGGGTAAAGATCGAGACGAATACCCGGCTGAACGAAGAGCCGCTCGCCGAGACGCGATGCGGTCCTGCACGAATACGTTGTAGCGCGTGTACCAGACCGATTCGGTTGCGTCGGTCGGAATCACCTGTCCGCGTGCGCGCAGGAAGTCCTTGAATACCTGGTCCAGCTCGAAATACCGGATATAGTCGGTGTGCAGGCGGTCTATCCCGAATCCCGTTTCGATCGTGTGCACACCGGCATTCCACGCCAACCGGTGTCCGAACGAAAACTTCTCATACACGAAATCGTACTGCACACCGAACTTCACGAACCGGATGCCGAGTGTATCCGCGCGCTGGAGATCCCCGTTGTTCTGCGAAGGGTCGACAAATGTACCGTCAAACTCTCCCGTCCCCGTGTTTCTGTACCATGAAAACTGCGTCTGCGCGATAAGATTCTTCGCAGGATTGAACTGCCATGTGGCCCCGAGCAGGGTATTCAGGGACTCATCCAGCACATTCACGCTGTCGGGACGATCCCGTTCCGCACCCGAGACGAGTTGAACCCCGTCGCGAGACGTGAATGCGTTCAGGAGCAGCTTATGCGACCCCCCCAGGGGGAAGGCGAGTTTTCCCTGGAAATCCCGGAAGTTGGGCAGCGCCACGTCCCCCTCCAGCAACTTCGCCGATTTCAGCACTGGTCCGAGAATCAGATCGTAATACGTCCGCCGGGCGGAGAAAATGTATGACCCCGCTCCGAACGGCAAGCCTCCCTCGAAGATCACATTCATGTTGGTGAGGCTGGTGTTGATCTTTCCGGCGATCGGCACATCCGGCCTTCCCTCCCGATTGCGGACATCCAGAACTGCAGAGAGGCGGTCGCCGTATTGAGCGGCGAAACCACCGGTTTGCAGACTGATATCGCTCACCGTCTCCGGATTGAACATGGATACGAAGCCGTAAAGGCGGTAAGGATTCAGCACCTCGAAATCGTCGATCATGATCAGATTCTGATCGGGACCGGAACCGCGGACAACGAGCTGCGAGGAGAAATCGGAAACGCCTGTCACACCGGGAAGGGCCTGCAGCGATCGCAGGACATCCTCCGCCGCTCCGGGAAGAAACTTGGATTCCCTGGGAGATATGGATGTCACGCTGGATCGGGTATCCTCCGCGGCCTGGCGGCGTGTTCCTGTGACAACCACCGTATTCATTTCGAGGACCGATTGGCGGAGTGTCAGTGTGATGCGGACGGTATCGCCGGAAGTAACGGTGATCACGGGGATTACACCCTGTTCGTATCCCACGAGCCGGACCTGCACCCTGTAGCTGCCCGGCGGAACGGAGGCGATAAGAAACGTCCCATCGTCCGATGTCGCAGCCCCGAACCGTGTTTCCAGCAGGAGCACATTGGCGCCCGGGGCGGGCTGTTGTCCCTCTATCGTCACGCGACCGGCAATCGCGCCGGGAGGCAGCTGGGCATGGCTATGCGATGCGGTGAAGATGCTCCATCCAAGGACAACAGAGAAGAAGACCGAGCGATGCATATGTGTGATAAACCTTTTTCTTCAACGGACCGGTGGTCCGGCAAGAGATCCTGAGCGCCGCCCGCAAAGGCTGGCCTGGAGATGTTCATCCCCACCGGCCCATGCACATCCCGGCAGTGCAACCGTGAGCCGTTGTGCATACCGTGTAAAGAACACCCCTGCACGAAAATCGAAGAACTCACGTCGTGGTTTAAAAACAAACGCAGGGGGAAGAACAGTTCCACAATATACGAAATTTCACTATATTGCCCGGCACACCCCCACCAAGGAAAACTGGATGCTCTCCGCCCCATATCATTCCCTTAAAGACGCGCTTTCCACCGCCATTCCTGCTCCCCGTCTCATTCATGACGATCTTCGCACGCTTGCCTACGGAACCGATGCAAGCGTCTACCGGCTTATCCCCAAACTGGTCGTCAAGGTGGAGTCGGAAGCGGAATTGCTGGCCGTTCTTCGTGAGGCCCGATCCCGGAAACTGCCGCTGACATTTCGGGCGGCCGGAACGAGTCTCTCGGGTCAGGCGGTTTCCGATTCGCTGCTTGTCATGCTGGGACCGTCATGGAACAGGTGGTCGATCAATGGCGACGCGTCGCGGATCACGCTGCAACCGGGAGTCATCGGGGGCCACGCCAACGTGTACCTTGCCCCCCACGGGAAGAAGATCGGTCCGGACCCGGCGTCCATCAACGCGGCGATGATCGGGGGCATTGCCGCCAACAATGCCAGCGGGATGTGCTGCGGGACAGCCCAGAACAGCTACCGAACACTCGCCTCTATGCGTATCATCTTTGCCGACGGGTGCGTTCTGGACACGGGAAGCCCGGCCAGCCGGGCGGCGTTCGGCCGGTCGCACAGCGGCATGTTGAACCGGATCGACGCCCTGGCGCGACGCGTTCAGGCAAACACACCGCTCGCCGAGCGGATCCGGCGGAAGTTTTCTATGAAGAACACCACCGGCTACAGCCTGAATGCACTCGTGGACTTCGCCGATCCCTTCGAGATTATTCAGCACCTGATGATCGGTTCCGAAGGCACGCTCGGTTTCATTGCGGAGATAACGTTCGTCACCGTACCGGAGCATCCGCACAAAGCCAGCGCGCTGATGACCTTTCCTGACATTGAAACCGCATGTGTGGCGGTGGCAACGCTGAAGAAGACCCCCGTTGATGCCGTCGAGCTGATGGACCGCGCCGCACTTCGTTCCGTTGAGGAGAAAGCCGGGATGCCGCCGTACCTCCGGACTCTTGACGCGCGTGTCGCTTCGCTGCTCGTGGAAACACGTGCACCTTCCGCCCCCCTGCTCGCGGAACAGACTTCAACCATTCTGGATGCCCTGGGTTCGCTGCCGAAGGTCTTCCCGCTGATGTTCACCGACCGGACGGAGGAGTTCACCGCACTCTGGAATATCCGGAAGGGTCTCTTCCCTTCGGTAGGCGCCATGCGCCGCACCGGGAGCGCAGTGATCATCGAGGATGTCGCCTTCCCCGTTCCCCGGCTGGCGGAGGCCACCCTTGATCTCCAGGCGCTTTTCCAGAAATACCGCTACGACGAAGCCATTATCTTCGGCCACGCGCTGGAAGGGAATCTGCATTTCGTTTTCACGCAGGATTTTGCCGCCTCGGCAGAAGTGAACCGGTATCGCGCGTTCATGGATGATGTCACCGATATGGTGGTGACGAAATTCGACGGGTCGCTGAAAGCCGAGCATGGTACCGGACGGAACATGGCACCCTTCGTGGAACTGGAGTGGGGCAAGGAAGCGTACGGGCTGATGCACGAAATCAAGGACATCTTTGACCCGGAGAACCTGCTGAACCCGGGTGTTATCCTCAATGACGACCCGCAGGCGCACATCAAGAACCTGAAGCCCATGCCGGCCGCGGACCCGCTGGTGGACAAGTGCATCGAATGCGGGTTCTGCGAAGTGCAGTGTCCTTCGCGCAACCTGACCCTCACCCCCCGCCAGCGGATCGTGAGCGTAAGGGAAATGGCGCGCTTGCGTGCGACGAACGAAGATCCCGCCCGGCTCGAGGCCTTCTCCCGTGCATTCCGGTACGAGGGAGACGAAACCTGTGCCACGGACGGCCTTTGCGCGACCAGCTGTCCGGTGGAAATCGATACCGGAAAGATGGTGAAACACCTCCGCCACCTGGCGTGGGGTCCCGCGGCACACAGCATTGCCCGACTTCTTTCGACACACATGAGCGGGGTAACAGGCGGCATGCGGTCGGTGCTTGGTGCGGTCCATCTGGCCCACCGCCTGTTGGGCACGAAAGCGATGGGCACCATAACGGGCTTCCTCCGGACACTTTCGGGCAACCTGATCCCCCTCTGGAATCCCTATATGCCTGTGGGTGCCTCCCGCGCTGCGGCGGCCCGGTGCTCCTGATCCGGCCCGGCAGACGGTAGTCTATTTTCCAAGCTGCATCAACCGTACAATGGGTCCGGCCCACGGAGACGCAGACAGCCGCTCGCTGACCACGGTCGTGGTGGAAGTCCTTGAACGGGCAGGGTTCAACGTTCTGTACCCGGCGGATACTCAAAACCTCTGTTGCGGAATGGCGTTTGCCAGCAAGGGTTTCACCGCAGAAGGAGACGCGAAAGCGCGTGAACTTGAACGGGCATTGTCCGCGGCTTCGGAGAACGGCCGCTTTCCCGTTCTCGTCGACATGAGCCCCTGCCTGTACAGGATGAAAGAGACCTTCACGTCGCAGATACAATTATACGATCCGGTCCGGTTCATCCTGGACCACGCGATCCCGAAGCTGCGATTCCGCACGCTCCCCGGGACCGTTGCCGTTCACACCACATGCAGCGCGGAAAAGATGGGATTGGGTTCGCGGCTGAAGACACTTGCCGGGATGTGCTCTGAAAAAGTCGTCGTACCGCATGGTATAGGCTGCTGCGGATGGGCGGGCGACCGCGGGTTCACCTATCCGGAATTGAACGCCTCCGCGCTTGCGCCGCTGCGTGACGCCCTGCCCGCGGAGTGTCAGGGTGGCTATTCCACGAGCCGCACGTGCGAAATCGGACTTTCGCTTCACAGCGGGAAGCATTATCAGTCGATACTCTATCTCGTGGAGAAATCCACACGGCCCGAGAACATGAGCCCGTGACAGTTGCAGATCCGAGACAGAAGCATGAAACAACCGCGGCCTGCGACAATCGCAAACCACTGACATAGCCGCATATGCCTCTCCGGCACTCCTCCTTCACACGTGCGATATCCGCACGGAAGAGTATTGCCGGCTGCCCGCTCTTCCCGTCCTGACCTTCACCCATTCCCCCCTGAGGATACTCCATCCGGACGCACGTTTTCCTCCTTTCCGGTTCGTAATTTGGTGGAACCCGGTGTATCATGGTCGAAGGCCAGCCCGCAGCACGTGGAACTCTTGGGAAGGAGAAGGACCATGCGCAAGCCTCTCATCATCGTTTTATTGGGCATCGGCCTGGCCTCGGCACCCGGCACCGCATCAGCCCAGCCCTGGTCGTACGACTTTGGCACCTCGACCGGGAGTTTCTCCAGTGGAGCCAGCACGACGTTTCTGCCCCCTCCCCCGGGCAACGGCGGAACCGCGAGAGTACGTATCGGGACGGCGGGCGGCAGCTTCAATCTGGAAAACCAGGCTATCCCCTTTGGCAACGGCGCCTATCTCCGGGGCAGCGCCGCAACGACAACATCGGTCAACAAGCTGTCGGTCTTTGACTACACCCCTGGTAAGGCCTTCACACTGCGTTTCCGCGTGAGACTCGGTGCGGCGGATGGATCAGCCCCGGCATCCCCGGGCACCTGGTACCTGTTTGTCGGCGACAGCGCCACATTCAGCGACAACAGCGCTTTCACGGGGAAGCATGTGTTTGCAGGCCTGCAGTGGCAGTTCGGCTCCGCCGGGGGCATCGTCACGCAGGTACGAAGCGGGAACGGATGGAGCCCGACAGGACTCACAGATACGCCGTTTGCTCAGGGAACAACATACATGGTGGAACTCTACGGAAACAACAGCGCTGCAACCATCCCGTATTCGCACGGCGGTCCCCGGACGATCGGGGCGAACACCCTGGACCTCTGGATCGACGGTACGCTGGCCGGGGACGACCTGCCGAAGGGAGGGTTGGGCGCCGAGGCGGATATTGATTCATGGATGTTTTACGGTGTTTCCAGTGCGGGAAATTCCGCCAATATCTTCCTTGATGATATCACCTATGTGAATACCATCGCCGATTCCCCTCTCCCCGTACAGCTGGAACTGTTCCTGGCGACTCCGGGAGCCGGCGGACGGGTGACGTTGACGTGGAAGACTGTAAGCGAAACCAACAACTACGGCTTCACCGTGGAGAGATCGGCAAACGGGAGGCTGTTCGAGCCGCTCCCGAACAGTTTCGTCGCCGGGCACGGAACCACGAACGTTTCCGTCGAGTATACATTCACCGACATGGACGCCGCGCCGGGGGTGTGGTACTACCGTCTCCGGCAGACGGACCTGAACGGAGCGGTCCGCTGGTCAGATGCGGTGAAGGTGGAGATTCTGACAACCGTAACAGGTCAGACGCCACCGGTCTTTGCACTCTCCGGGAACTATCCCAATCCCTTCAACCCGTCCACGCACATCCGTGTCTCGCTTGGAGCGGAGTCTATCGTGAGGCTCAGGGTTTACGATGTCGCGGGCAGGGAGATACGCAGGTTAGTGGAGGACGAATGCCGGTCGGGGGTTTTTGAAGTGTGGTGGGATGGAACCGATGAGAAGGGGGGCAAAAGTGGCGGGCGGCGTCTACTTCTGTCATTGCCAGGCCAGGCCGGTCTCCGGCGGCGCGGTATTCACCGCCGTAAAGGAGATGTTCTTGCTGAAATAACAATTCCGCCGTCGCTCTGTTCACTGGAGCGAGCGGACAAGGGCCGCTGAAACACTGGTGTCCCCGGGCACGCAATCACTGAAACAAGCGGAGCAGAGCTCGTTTCATTCAAAGAACTCGAGGAGCAATCGGCGGAAAGCCTCCGGTGCCTCCGCATGGACCCAGTGTCCTGCGCCGGGAATCATGGCAAACCGGGCGAGCGGAAACAGCAACCGGATGCCCGGCTCATCGGCAGGCAGGAGATAATGGGACCGTTCACCGCGGATAAACAACGCCGGTCCGTTGAATGGAGGATCGACCTGCACTGCCCCGGCAATAGCTCTGTAGCTGCGGTGTATGGCCGGGATATTCATCTTCCAGCGGTAGGATCCGCCGCCGTCGCGTGAGAGATTGGTCAGGAGAAAATGCCGGATCCGGGATTCCGGAAGGAGCGGCTCGAGTACACGGTCGATCTCCTCCCGGGATGCGTACCGGGACGGGTCCACCGCGAACAGTGTTTCGAAAATATCATCATGGGCAGGGCGGGTAGGCGCGGGGGGCGATATCGGCGACAACGAGGGAGTGCAGACGGGACGGATGGAGTCCCGCAAACCGCATGGCGGTCTTCCCGCCCATGGAGTGCCCGAGCAGCCTTGCCTCGGTGATGGCGTGTTCATCCATGAACTCCCGGAGGTCTTCCGCCATCGCGTCATACGTCATCACGCTGTCATGGGGAGATGCGCCATGGTTCCTCTGGTCCGGCACATAGACAGTGAACCGTTCGCCCAGGGCACGCGCATGAGTGTGCCAGTGGTTGAGGGATCCGAACAGGCCGTGGAGGACACAGAGCGCCGGCCCGGAACCGTACCGCTTGAAATGCAGCTTCATGGGAGGGCCTACGCAGCGGAGGACGCGTCTTTCTTTGCAATGAACGTATACACCGCCGGGACGACATACAGCGTGAGCCCGGTGGCGATCACCAGTCCCCCCACCACGGCAATTCCCATGGACACACGGCTTTCGGATCCGGCGCCGAGAGACAAGTGCAATCGGCAGCGTCCCGAGGATGGTCGAAAGCGCGGTCATCAGGATGGGCCGGAGACGCGCCTCCGCGGCATCCTGGATCGCCTCCCGGAGACTCAATCCCTGCGCGCGGCGCTGGTTCGCGAACTCCACGATCAGGATCCCGTTCTTCGTCACCAGGCCGATCAGCATGATCAGCCCGATCTGACTGAAAATATTCAGGGTCTGGTTGAAGTACCAGAGACAGAGAAGGGCGCCGCTCATGGCCAGCGGAACGGTAAACATGATGGTGAACGGGTCGCGGAAGCTTTCAAACTGGGCGGCAAGCACGAGGTAGATCAGGACCAGCGCCAGCACAAAGGCGAACATCAGACTCGACGAGCTGTCCGCATAGTCCTTGGAGGACCCGTCGAGCGCGGTGCTGAAGGATTCGTCAAGCACCTTCGCGGCGACCTCACGCATCGCCTCGATGCCGTCGCCGATGGTATACCCTTTTGCCAGACCCGCGGAGACCGTTGCCGCCACGAACCGGTTGAACCGGTAGAGTGCCGGGGGGCTGCTTTCCTCTTTGAGCGTTACCACGTTGTCCAGCTGGATCATTTCGCCGCGTGTATTTCTCACGGAGAGGGACTTCAGGTCCAGCGGTTCGTTGCGCTGTTCACGTCGTACCTGGCCGATGATCTGGTACAGTTTTCCGTTCATCACAAAGTAGTCAAAACGCTGTTCGCTGTACGACAGCTGGAGCGTCTGCGCGATATCCATCGCGGTCACGCCGAGCGCCCGGGCACGATCGCGATCGATGCTCAGCTGCACTTCCGGTTTGTTGAATTTCAGGTCGACGTCCACCACCTGGAATGCCGGATGTTTTCTGGCCTCCGCAAGGAACCGGGGAAGCGCCTCCTTCAGCTTCGCGAAATCGGGCGCCTGCAGCACAAATTGCACGGGTAGACCGCCCCCGCGGCCTCCGCGCCCCCCTATGGACTGGTCCTGGGTGACAAACGCCCGCGCTCCCGTGTGGCGGCGCACCATGGTCGACATCTGGTCTGCAATCTGCTGTTGCGACCGATCCCTCAGGCGCGGATCGGTCAGGATGAGATTGACAAATCCGGAATTCACAGCCCCGCCGCCGCCGCCGGAGGTCATGGCGATCACCGCATCCCGTTCGGGTACGGTGCGCTGGATTTCATCAATCAGGTCCTTCATGTACGCATCCATATACTCGAACGTCGATCCTTCCGGCCCGGTGGCCTGGATGCGCATGGCGCTCCGGTCCTCGAGCGGGGAGAGTTCCGATTGCAGAACGGATCCGAGCAGGATGATGAGGACCACGGCAAGCGTCACCACCGCCAGCGCCACCCACCGGCGGCGCATGAAGGCCTCGAGCGAGCGTCTGTAGGAGTGCGCCATGGCGCTGAAAAATGGTTCGGTCGCCAGGTAGAACCTGCTGTGCTTCTGGCGCTGTTTGAGGATCCGGGTGGACATCATCGGGGTCAGCGTCAGCGCAACAAACGCGGAAATCACCACGGAGCCGGAAAGCACGATCCCGAACTCTTTGAAGAGGCGTCCGGTGATCCCCTGCAGGAAGATCACCGGCATGAACACCGCGGCAAGCGCGACGGTGGTGGCAATAATGGCAAAGTACACTTCTTTGGATCCGGCCAGGCCCGCATCATGCGGCGGCATGCCGTCTTCAATCTTCGTGTAGATATTCTCCAGCATCACGATCGCGTCGTCCACGACCAGGCCGATCGCCAGGACAATCCCCAGCAATGTGAGCACATTGATGGAAAAACCCGCAACGTACATGATGAAGAACGCGCCGATGAGCGAGACCGGCACCGCAAGCATGGGGATGATGGTGGTCCGGAGATCGCGCAGGAACGCGTAGATCACCAGGAACACCAGGACGAAAGCGAGGCCCACGGTTTCAGCGACTTCGGCGACCGCCTGGCGGATGTAGCGCGACGAGTCGAAACCGATCCCGAGGCTGAGATCTTCGGGAAGGTCCCGTTTCAGATCCTCCACGCGCCGGTTGAACTCGTCCACGATTTCGATGTAGTTTGCGCCGGACCGGGGGATCAGCACAACGCCGACCATGGGAATGCCGTCCCGCCGGAGGATGCGGCGGTAGGTCTCCGAACCCAGCTCGGCCGTTCCGATATCCCGGAACCGGACAATGCGTCCGTCCACCTCGCGGATGATCAGATTGTTGAACTCCTCGGGTGTGGTGAGCCGGCTCATGGTGCGCACGGTCAGCTCTGTGGAGAATCCTTCGATACGGCCCGAGGGGAGCTCGATGTTTTCGCGCAGCAGCGCTGTGCGCACATCCAGCGGGGTGAGCCGGTATCCGGCGAGGCGCGCGGGATCCATCCAGAGCCGCATGGCATAGCGGCGCTCCCCCCATACCTGCACTTCGCTCACGCCGTTGATCGTCTGGAGCCGTTCCTTGAAGATATTCGTGGCAATGTCCGTGAGCTGGAGCAGATCGCGGCGTTCACTCTTGATGCTCATGAAGAGGATCGGGATCGCATCGGCATCGGCTTTCAGCACGACGGGGTTGTCCGCATCCGGCGGGAGGAGTCGCGCGGCGCGGGAGACCTTGTCGCGCACGTCGTTTGCGGCGGCCTCCATGTCCACACCGAGCTCGAACTCCACCGTGACGTTGCTGCGTCCCTCGGCGCTGACCGATTTGAGTGTCCGTATTCCGGCGATGCCGCTGATGGTCTCTTCGAGCGGCTCGGTAATCTGCGATTCCATGACGTCGGCGTTGGCACCGGTGTACGAAGTGCTGACCGTCACGACGGGCGGGTCCACGCTGGGGTACTCCCGGACACCGAGGTAGGTGTAGCCGATGAAGCCGAACAGCATGATGGCGATGGACATCACCATCGTGAGGACAGGGCGGTTGATCGAAGTGGCGGCAAGACTCATGGCGAGCCTATTTCACTTCGGTCAGATTCAGCGACAATCCCGGCGCCACCTGCAGAATACCCGTTGTCAGGACCGTATCGCCCGGCTGAACGCCCTCCAGAATCTGCACTTTGTTCTCGGTGCGCAGACCTGTTCGCACGGCCGACTGTTCCGCACGGCCGCCGCGGTAGAGGAACACCTTCTGACCCTTCAACTCCGGGATGACCGCCTCCGAAGGAACGAGGAGGGCTGCTTCAAACCGTTCCAATTCCAGATTCACTTCGACGAAGGCTCCCGGAAGAATCCGTCCTCCGGGATTCGCGCACAGGGCGCGCGCCTGCAGTGTGCGGGTCTGGGGGTCGATTTTGGGTTCCACGGCGAAGATGCGCCCCACAAACACCTCATCCGACCCCGTGCGGGTAAACCGTATTGTCTGGCCCGTCTTCACCTGTGCCGCATAGCGTTCCGGAACGGCGAAATCCACTTTCACCTTCTCGACATCCTGCAGCGTGGCAATGCGGGAAGTGGACGACACGTAGCTTCCGTCGCTCACGTAGCGCAGGCCGATAATGCCATTAAACGGCGCGCGCAGTGCGGTCTTGTCAAGCCGTGCGGTATTGTACTCGATCTCGGCCTTGATGCTGTTCAACTCGTTGAGGGCGATTTCATAGTCTTCCGGACTGATATTCTGTTTCTCGAAGAGCATTCTGCGCCGGCGTTCTTTCTCTTCCGCCAGCTTCTTCTGGGAATCCAGTTTCTTGATCTGGGCCCGGAGCTCGTCATCATTGATACGCACCAGGAGATCGCCTTTGCGAACGCGGCTTCCTTCCTGAAAAACGATCTCCTGGATCTTTCCGGCGATTTCACTTCGCAATTCCACCTCCTCGTTCGCCAGAATCGTACCGGTGGCACGAATGGTATTGGTCAGCTGTTCGGGACGGAGAATCACCGCCTTGACGGGAAGGCGCGTATCGCGCGAACCTGTTCCCGCGCCGTCCCCGGGCCCGGACGAAAAGAGTTTTAGGCGGGGGCTTGCGAGGATGATGACGACAACGACGGCGATAACGATCAGGAGCACAAGACGCGTACGGGGTTTCATATGGAGATTCCGGGAGGCATGAGAAAGTGTAAATTACGGACTTCGGACGAGACAATCAATCAGCGTTCGGAGGGTAACAAGCGTTCGGAGAGTACGCTACCTCTGTTACGCTGCCTGTCCGGCCGGCATTCCGCATCAAGCCATTGGTCAGCGAACGGCCGGGGGAAGCGGGGTCTCTCGCTGCATGGTGCGGGCGATACTGTCCGCCGCGGACCAGACACGGAAGAAATTCCCGCCGCAGATCTTCTGTATGTCGTCATCACTATAGCCGCGACGCCAGCAGCTCGGCGATCAGGTTCGGGTAACCGGAAACGTCCTTCAGGCCCTCGGGGAGGTCGTCTCCGAGCCCCTCGAAATCCGATCCGAGCCCGATGTGTTCCACACCGACGAGACTCTTCACGTGGTCGATGTGCCGCGCAAGGTCGGTCACGTCGGCGTACGGGATTCCCTGCTCAAGACGATAGGCACGGGCAAAACGGACCGCCTCCTCGTCCAGGGAGCGCAGATTGTGTTCGACAAGGTAGGCGCGCACGGCGGGGCCTGCCTGCCGCATGCGCAGGCGGATATCATCCCGCAGAAACTCCGAGCCGAAATTCATCTGCACGACCCCGCCCCGGGCTGCCAGCACACGGATCATGTCGTCGCTGAGATTGCGTTCCCATCCCGGTGTGAAGGAACGGCAGGCGGAGTGGGAGGCGATCACGGGGGCGCGTGACAGTGCCAGCGTTTGAGAAAAGGCGCTATCCGACATATGCGAGACGTCGATGAGCATTCCCACCCTGTTCATCTCTGCGATCACCTCGCGGCCGAAAGGACTCAGTCCATTCCAGGGCCGGAGGGTGTCCATGGAAGCGTCGGCGAGGTGATTCGGCCGGGCATGCACGAGCGTGATATACCGGATTCCGCGGTCATAGAATCGCTGTACGTTTGCCAGGTCCCCCTCCAGCGGGATGCCGTTCTCCATCCCGAGCGGCAGGGATATCAGGGCGTTGCGGGCGTTGGCGCGGATATCCGATTCCGACCGTGCCAGGGCGAAGTGCAGAGGCCAGCGCGCGACCAGTCCCTCGACAAACCTGATCCCCTGCTCCGCGTACATCGCGGGCACCGCCGGAGGATTCGTAGGACTGCGGGGTGTACACAGCGGCGAACGCGGCATCGAGTCCCCCCGTCCGCGCACGCGGATAATCAAAATCGGTCGTGTAACTCCGCACGGAGATATCCGCCATCCGCTCGAGCAGCCTGTAAGGAATGTCCAGATGCGCATCCACCAGGATACACTGCTGAGCAAGCTGTTCGGCGCGGAGGCGATTGGCGAGAACGGCCGGATCTTCATGCTGCGGCCGGGTGGCGCAGCCGGAGAGAACCGAAAGAGCGAGAGCGGCAGCTGAACGCTGGAGAATCATTGGAGGCTCTTCACGGGGGCTTTATCTGTTTCCCACAGCCCGGTCGAGAATGCGCTGGTTGGCGAGTCCGTTTTCACCCGGCGTGAGCGATGGGCGGTGGTTTCTGATGCACGCGCAGAAATGCGCGATTTCTTCCACATAGAGGTTCGGGACGGCAAACTGTTCCGTTGTCAGGCTCCCGGGGACCGCATCGGTCCCGAGTTCAATGATCAGCTCCGTTGTCTGGCTTCCGACCGTGAAGTCCTCCGGCACGCAGCGACCCTTCCGTGCCCTGGATTTCGATCTGTTTGCGCCGGACAGGGGCGGCGTAGGAACAATAGACGGAGCCGATCGCGCCCCGGCTGAAACGGAGGGAGACTTGCGCACTCTCTTCGGTCCGCGTCTCCGTGGGCACCGGTTCCAGGATGCCCGTCGTTTCGATCACCTCATCTGCAAGCACATAGCGGAGCGTATCGATGCAGTGGACGCCGATATCAAACACGGGGCCCCCGCCCGCGACATGCCGGTCGTAGAGCCATGTGCGATGGCTCAACCGGGCGTCATAGACGAAGTTCGCCTTTGCATAGGTCACCCGTCCCAGGATTCCGGAAGCGACAATGTCCCGCATGCGGTTCACCAGGGGAGAAAACCGGATCACATGACCGACCATCAGCATCACGCGGTGTCGCGCACACGCCGCAATCATCTCTTCCGCTTCGCGGACATTCAGGGCCATCGGTTTTTCGACGAGCACATGCTTGCCGGCCTGTGCCGCCGCTATCGTCTCCGCACAATGCGCGCCGTTCGCCGAGACGATGAAGACCGCATCCACATCCGGATGCGCAACGGCTCTCATCCACCGAATCGAAGAAGAGAGGTATGCGGTGCTCCAGAGCCTTTTCACGCGCCTGATCAACCGAGCGTTTCTGGATCGCCACGAGTTCAGCCCCCGGCGTGGCCCGCAGGGCGGGGGTGATGGCGCGTTCGGCGAAACTTCCGAACCCGAGAATGGCAAACCGTATGGGGGAAGAGGTCATGGGCGCGCTCCGTGAGCCTTTCGTGCATCCCATCGTCGGGTGATGCCTGCATACAATGCCAGCGCAAGAGCCGCGGTGAACCCGATTGCCGCGAAGTAGTACCAGAGCACGTAGGCCCCGTCGTAGGCGTGGACAAGCTGGGCGGGCGTCAATGTACGCGGATCGGGGCAGTAGGCGTTCAGCAGGTATCCCGAAATGCCAAACCCGATCAGGGAGGAAAAGAAGGAGTGCAGATGGGAAAAACCGAGGTAGAGTCCCTCCTCCCCTTTGGGCGCCTGGTGCGAGAAAAACTCCAGATAACGGGGAGAGATGAAACACTCCGCCAGTCCCTGCACCACAATACCGGTAATCAGCATGACCGTAATCGGATGTGCCGAGAGTCCGCCGGGCAGGCTGACGGACAGACCGGTAATCGACTCAAGCAACGGGCTGGAGGCCATGCACAACGCCGAGAGGGGCATCAGGAGCATGCCGATGAACATCGAGCTGACTGCGCTGACGTTTTTCAAGACATGCGTGATGAAAACCACCAGGCTCATCACGACGAAGGGGTTCACGTTGGCGATCCACTCGGGGGACGCATGCTGCCCGACGGTGCGCAACACGTACTTCGGCATCGTCGCATACATCTGGTGCTGGATGATCCAGAACCCGGTGACGATCAGGATCAGGATCAGGAGGCGCATGTTGCTGACCACCCGGACCAGGGCCTGCCAGACCTCGCTGACGCTTTTCCCTTCGCCGTGGATGTCGGTGTTCCGGAAGAAGAAGTAGACCACGACCAGGGCGATCAGGGTCATCACCGCAGCGTAGTAATTGATCGCCTCCAGTCCCAGATTCAGGCGCAGGGGATACGCCGCCGTCTTCCCCAGGAACGCCCCGACGTTCACCATGCCATAGAAAAGGGAGTACGCGCGCGCGCGGTTGGCCGATGTGGATGTCTTGGCAACCGTTCCGGTGATGATGGACTTGATGAACGAGCCGCCGACCATCAGGACCACCAGCGCGGGAATCACCACCGGTTTATACGGCAGAGCCCCGAGCGAAAAATACCCCACGGTGAGCAGCGCAAAGGCAAGCAGGATCGAACGGCGGAAACCCATCTTGTCGGCGAGCGCCCCGGTAAACGGGGGGAGAAAATAGATCCCGGCAGAGAACGCGCCGCTGATCCATGCCGCGTTCACGTCATTGAAGCCGACCACGTTGGTCAGATAGAGGGTGATGGCGATGAAGACCGCATAATATGCCGCGCGCTCAAAGAGCTCGACGATATTGGCGGTCCAGAACGCCGGCGGAAATTTCCAGGAACGTTGACCATCGCCCGCCTGGGAAGCCGTGTGGGCCATAGAGGACATAACTCCTTCCGGGAGTGGACAGCGGATTCAATCCGGGACGACTTCGATTTCCTGCGGGACAGGAACGCCGAACCGGTCCTTCCGGATCTTCATCCGGAACAGAATCAGCACGGGAATCAGAAAGCTCAGCGCGCCCAGGGTGGTTTTCAGTTCGAAGTTCCAGACATCGGAAACCGAAGCGGACGGGATGAAGGCGACGAAGAGAGCTCCGGCGGTCACCAGGAACCCGAGAACGCCGGCGACATAGACGCTCCAGGAGTTCCGGAAAAACCTCCGCTCCGTATCAGCCGCGGTCATACGCAATCTGAGCCGGATCAATGCGGCGAACATATACAGATAGGGAATCAGCTGCAGGATCACCGTCGTCTGCAGGAGAATCATGTACATATCGTGCACCGAGGATCCGATTGCGCTGATGACGATGAAGAGGCTCGAGGCGAAACCCTGCACGACAAGGGCAACATGCGGAGTATGATAGCGCGGGTGCGTCCGGCCCAGCGCGGCCGGCAGATACCGGTCGATACCGATGACGAACGGAATGCGCGACGAACCGGCCAGCCACGCCGATGTGTTCCCCGCCGCGTTCAGGCTCATCAGCAGCGCCACGGGAATCACGATCCAGGGAAGAGAAATAGACGTTGCGGCGCGCTGCACGCCCTGCAGAATGCCGTCGATGACGCCGATCTCCTGCGAAGGGATGGTCAGCTGGAGGGCAAACGTCGCCAGAAGGTACAGGGTCACGGTGGTCACGCCGGCGATCACCACCGCGCGCGGGATGCTCTTGCGCGGCTCCTTGATCTCATCCCCCATAACCGAACCCAGTTCGAGACCCACGTAGTTGAGGCACACCACGCTGAGCAGGGCCACCGTCCGCCAGTCGTCGAAACCCGAGAACACCGAGGGCACGCTGATGGTATTCGCCGCGCCCTGCGTTGAGAGCGTGATCAGACCGACCGCCAGAATCACCGCCGTGGTCAGAAGGGTGCCGACGGCCCCTATGCTCTGCACCCACTTCCCCACATCCAGTCCGAGCACGTTGATGCCCGTGATGACCCACAGAAGCGCGAGAGAGATCAGGGACATGGACAGCGGGTGTCGTTGCGAGGCCGGCAGTGGCCGGGCCGCCGATGTATGCCGCGAACCCGACGATATAGAAGAGCAGCGTGGGAATGTAGAAAATATTGTTGGTCCAGTAACACCAGCCGGAGAGAAACCCGTGGAAATCACCGAACGCGGTCTTGACCCAATTGTAGATTCCCCCCTCCTGCGGGTAGCGGCTGGAAAGCTCCAGAACCGCTACCCCTTGAGGAAGGAAGAAAAGCGCAAACCCCAGCAGCCAGAAAAGAAGGGCACCCGGACCGATTGCGGCGATCACGGGGACGCTGTTCAGGTTGACCAGCGCCGCAACCAGGAAGAACGAAAGATCGTACGGTCCCAGAACGCGGGACAGGTGCGGTCGGCCGCTTTCCAATCTCTACTTACCCCTGCTGCCGAGATGACGGTCGAGCATGATGAGTGACGGCCCGGACTCCCCGGCGATCTTGAGTGTATCGAGGATTTCCGACGCGTGTTTCTCTTCTTCGACCTGTTCCTTGATAAACCACTGCACTTCGATCTGCGTGGCATAGTCGTTTTCCTTGACGGCCACACCGAACAGTGCATTGATCAGTGCCGTGACCTTCTGTTCGTGCGCGAGGACCTGTGTGAACACGTCTTTAACGGAGGCATAATCCGCCTGGGGGCGATCGATGGCCTGAAGGGTGACGCGTCCTCCGCGATCGTACACGTAGTCGAACAACTTCATCGAGTGCTCGAGCTCTTCCTGCCACTGCACTTTCAGCCAGCGTGCGCAGCCGGGCATATTGATGGATTCGCAGTATGCCGACATGGCGAGATAGATGTAGGCCGAATTGTATCTCGTGCTTGATTTGCTCGTTGAGCGCATCCTGAATGGGCTTGCTCAGCATGGGTTGGGGTACCTTTCTTTAGTGATGTCGGACGTAAACTACCAACTCACGAATTCAAAGTCAATGAAATTTGCAGATTCGGGAGCGTGTCACTATCTTGTTCCAGGCACCTCCCATGAAACCACGTCCGCTTCCGACACTGTCCCTCTTTCTTCTTCTGGCGGCGCCGTTCTCCGCCGCGCCCGGTGCGGAAGACGAAACCGGGTGCTCCTCCAGATCACGGTTTCTTGCCACAGCCGTCCCGGCGGCGTCAGCGGGAAGCGATAGTCTGGATGTGTTGTACTACGGGCTGGACATCCGCGTTTCGGTCTTCTCCGCATCCCTCGCGGGGAGCGTCCTGGTCCGTGCCAGAGTCATGACCGGGGGCACCAGTACCATGAGCCTCGATCTCGCCGGGCCGATGATTGTGGATTCGGTGCTTTCCGGCGGCATCCGGCTTCCGGTGACGCGGTTTCCTTCCAGTTTCACCGTCCGGCTTTCGCGCACCTACAACGCCGGGGAACTCGTCGAAACCGAGGTGTACTACCATGGGCTCGCCGGATCCCAGCGGTTTCGGGAGCTTCCTTTTTGGAGCGCACACGGGTGGTCCGTGGATATGGTCATTGAGCCAGCCCTACGGCGCGCGCGATTGGTGGCCGTGCAAAGACCATCCGCTGGACAAAGCCGACTCCGCCGGCATCCGGATCACCGTTCCCGCACCGCTCAGAGTCGGGAGCAACGGACTGCTCCGTACGATCCGGCAGAATCCCAATGGCACGCTGACCTACGAATGGGCCGAGCGCTACCCGATTGCCACGTACCTGATCTCCGTTGCCATTGCCGATTTTGCCGTGTTTTCCCACTGGTACCGGTACTCCCCCACCGACTCACTGGAAATTCTGAACTACGTTCTCCCCCAGCATCTCGCTTCGGCCCAGCCGAAGCTTGCGCGCACCGTGGACATGCTCCGGGTATTCGACGGGCTGTTCGGACCCTACCCCTTTCTCAAGGAGAAGTACGGCCACTGTGAATTCGGAAGGGGTGGAGCCATGGAACACCAGACCATGACCTCCACGACCACGTTTGAAGAAGATGTGATCGCACACGAGCTGGCTCATCAGTGGTTCGGGGACATGATCACCTGCGCCACATGGCAGGATCTCTGGCTGAACGAAGGGTTTGCGACGTACAGCGAATCCCTCTACCGCGAGGTGCAGTACGGCCCCGCCGAGTACCGCCGTTTGATCCGGGCCCGGATGACCAGCGCCCTTACCGCATCCGGAACCCTCTTTGTTCAGGATACATCCAGCGTGGCGAACCTGTTCGCCCCGAACCGGGTTTATGCAAAGGGGGCTTCCCTGTTGCACATGCTCCGTCATGTGCTGGGCGACGAAGTCTTTTTCAGGGCGCTGCGCAACTACGCGGCGGACACGCGGCTGCAATACCGGACGGCGTCAACAGCGGATTTTCAGTCCGCCTGCGAAGCCGCCTCCGGACGCTCCCTGGCCTGGTTTTTCACGCAGTGGGTCTACGGAGAGAAGTTCCCCCGCTACGAAGCCCGCTGGACAGCTGCCGCCGAAGGAGAGCGGTTCCGCATCAGCCTCACCATCCATCAGGAAACATACACATCAAACCCGCGCTTTTTCATCATGCCGGTCGACATCCGGCTCTCCAACGAATCGCGCGACACCAGCCTTGTGCTTTTCCACGAGACAAACGGCCAGGAATTCACCTTCACCACGGCATTCCGCCCCGAACGTCTGGACGTCGATCCCGACCAATGGATACTCCGGGAGCTGATCGATCCGAACGCGGACCTGCCTTCCGTTGCCCGGCTTGAACAGAACTATCCGAATCCGTTCAATGCCGGCACCACCATCATTTTTCATCTGGCCCGGCGATCCGGCACAACGCTCACCATCCACAATACTATCGGCCAGAGTGTCGCAACGCTGGTGCAGGAAGTGCGCGAACCCGGATCCCACACCGTACAATGGTACGGGAACGATGATCGGGGGCGCCCTGTTGCGAGCGGCCTCTACTTCGCCCGTCTCTCCGCAGGATCTTCGATCGTGACCAGACCCCTTGTCTTTCTCAAGTGAGCGAAGCATATGACATCACCAGGCACGGCATGTATCACAGGCGCCTCCTCGGGCATCGGCGAAGCATTTGCACGCCGCCTGGCCGCTGACGGATACGCTCTACTCCTGCACGGCAGGCGCCAGGAACGCCTGGCGGCCCTCTGCGATAGCCTGCGTCGGCAGTTTGGCATTCGCGCGGAGTATCTGCTGGCTGAGTTGTCACACCCGGACGAGCTCCGGGCATTTGAAGATCGCCTCAAACGGACACCCGACCTCTCCATGCTGGTGAACAACGCCGGGTATGCCACCATCCGGCATTTTTCTGATGAGGAGATAGATGGACAGGAGGCGTTGATGCACACCCACGTCACGGCCACGGTGCGGCTCACCCATGCCGCATTGGGCGGCATGCTCGCCCGCGGAGCCGGCACAATCATCAATGTCTCTTCCGTCGCCGGATTTCTCAACGGCCCCGGGAGCGTGACCTACTGCGCCACCAAGGCCTATCTCACCAGTTTCACCGAATCACTGCATCTCGAGGTTGGCGCGCGCGGCATCCGCCTTCAGGCGCTCTGCCCGGGGTTCACCAGGTCTGATTTCCATTCCCGGCTCGGTTATGATACATCGGGAGATTTCTTCAAACGATTCATGAGCGCGGAAGAGGTCGTGGACATATCCCTGCGCGACCTGCAAAGGGGGAAGATCGTTTCCATACCGGGATTGCGCTACAAGGTGGCGGCGTTCCTCCCGCACCTCCTCCCCCGCCGGCTGTACTACTGGATAGTCTTGAAGAGGCAGGGATACAAGTCAAGAAGGCAAGACAGACCGCCGGGCAGCCCGGTGAAGACCGGGGGCAGGCGGCCGGACAGCTCCGGGGGGCGTGCCTCCGCGAACAGACCACGGAAGCGGTGGCAGGCAGGAACGGGTGAAGAGCCAAATGACCGGATGCTGCATCTGATGGCCGGAGACCGCATGAGAAGGGGCCGGGAATGAGACGTAACGGCCAGGGTCCGGCGCGCAGACATCCCGGAAAGAGCAAGGGGGAAGGCAGCATCGCCTCCCCCCTTGTAGAGTACTCTTCAAACTGCAGACACGCTATTTCGCAGGCTTCTCGAACGTCTTGTTGTCCACACCCGCGTTGAATACGCATTTGTCCAGCGTGAACGTTATCGACTGCCCCATGACGCTCTGTTCATAGCGGGTGGGGACCAGATACCCCTGGAAATCCTTGTAGTCGAACAGATCAGTGGATCTGTTCCATCGGTCCGCGCGGGGTTGTACTGACACTCACTTCACGGAATTTCAGGAAGTCCTTCGTGTCAAAGTAGTGCCGCATCTGCGGGCCGCTCTGGGAGGTGAAGCTGACCTCGTAGAATTCCTTCCCCTTGATCTCTTTCACCCCCGTAACCTCTGCCTTGTATCCGAGGCTCTTGTACGCTGAATAGAACTCGATCGGCGCTTCCACCTTCATCGATTCCAGCTGTCCGGGTTCAAGATCGCTGATGCCCTGCGGAGACGCCGTCCATCCCCTGGTCCCGTCATATCCGGTCCGCTGGACCATCCCCATCATGGACATTTCCTGGAAGAGTCTGTCAGGCGCCTTCTGGATGCTCTTCATCTTCATATCCATCCCCTGCATCTTTCCGCTGAGTTCGACCGTCTTGTCTTTGAGGGCCGCGTACTTCGCCTTGCCCCCGGTCCGCTGGAGGAAGCCGGCGAAGATCTGATCCACGGAGACCTTCACCGCAGCGGCCGGCTTTGCGGTCACAACTTTGCCTTCCTCGTCATACATCACGACCGGGCCGAACGCAGCAAGCTTCTCTTTGACATCTTTTGAAGACCCCACCACTGCCACCAGCATCTTGTCGGGCTGGAGGTACTGCGTGCCCACCCGTTTCACCTCCTTCGCATCCACCGCCGCAAGGCGCTGCAAATAGGTCTTGTAGTAATCCTTGGGGAGGCCGAAGCGTTCGATTTCCAGGGCATAGTTCGCAACGGTGTTGGCGACTTCGAGGCTTGCCACGAAGGAGCCGCTCATGGAGTTTTTTGCCCGGTCCAGTTCGACCGATTCCACCGTCTCATCGCGCATGCGCCGGATCTCAATGAAGATCTCCTTCAGTGCGCTGTCGGTGACGCTGTTGCGCACGGAGGTGGATGCCGTGAATGCGCCGATCAATTCGTCCGGGCCGATCGAACTGTATGCGCCGTAGGTGTACGAGTGCTTTTCGCGCAGATTCGCAAAGAGGCGGAACGCGCCGCCGCCGAGCACTTTGTTCATCACGCTTACCGCCATAACATCCGGCGATGTGCGCGGGAGTTCCACGGCCTGGGCTACACGGATGACCGACTGCACGGAGCTCGGACGGTCGACGAGGGCCACCTGAAGCTTCTCGAACCCTTTGGGATCGGCGAAGACCGGTTTCGGGAGTTCTCCCTTTTTCCAGCCGCCGAAGTACTTTTCCACAAGTGCGAGAATCGTGGTCTTGTCGACATCCCCGACCACCGCCATGATGGCGGCGTTCGGTTTGAAGAACGTCCGGTACATCTCCACGCATTTCTCGCGCGTGATGCGTCCGACGGTTTCTTCGGTCTCCACCTCGCCGTAGGGATGGGCGGAACCGTACAGGACCTTCTGGCGCACGACTTCCACGATACCGCTCGGGATCGGACTTCCGGAATTTCAGTCCGGAGGTCGTCTGCATCACCAGCTTCTCGAGCTCATCCTTGGGAAACGACGGATTGAGCGTAATGTCCGAAAGCAATTCGAAGAGTTTTTCGCTGTTGCGCGAAAGGCCGTTCGCGAAAACGCTCGTGCCGCCGGCACCGATGTCGGCACCGAGCATATCGATCTCTTCGTCCAGCTGGTCTTTCGTCCGCTTCGCCGTCCCGCTGCGCATCAGCTGTCCGGCGATATCCATATATCCTGCATATTCTTTCTCCAGCACCGGTTCGCGGTCGATCACCAGACGGATCGTGATGGTCGGCAGTTCGGTATTGCGTACAACGATGACACGCATCCCGTTCGACGTGGTCAGCAGATCGTAATCCGGGAAGGAGACGGCGGGAGCCGGTCCGGGAGTCGGTATTTTGGAACGGTCCAGCTGGGCCTGAACGGCGGTGGTCAACACCGCGGCGCAGGCGAACAGAATCAACAGAAAACGTTTCATGGTTGTGGCTCCTTGTCCTTACTGTCCCTGCTGCGCTTTGGGAAGATAGTACAACACGGTCCGGTTTGTATTTGCCAGGTACTGCTGTGCGACCCGCTGCACGTCCTCGCGTGTCACCTGCATATAGCGGTCGATTTCCTTGTTGATCAGGTTGGCGTCGCCGAAAAAGAGGTGGTAGTTGGCGAGCTGCATGCGCCTTCCCCTGCACGGTGGAGTTCTTCTGTATGAACCCCGACTCGCGCTGATTGCGGATCTTGGTGAACTCCGACTCGCTCATCTGTTCCTTTCTTCACGCGTTCGATCTCTTCCTGGATGACATTCTCCACCTCGCGCGGCGTCTTTCCGACATTGGACACCGCAAGCATCAGGAACAATCCGGGATCCTCAAGGCGGAAACGGAAAACTCTGCACGGCTGAACGGCCAGCTTGTCTTTGTCCACAAGCCGCTTGGTCAGCCGCGAGCTTTCGCCGCCGGAAAGGAGGGTTGTCAGCATGTCCAGCGCATAGTTGTCCTTTGTTCCCTGCGCCGGCATATGGTAGGCCATGAATCACCGCCGGCAGCTGGATATTGTCATACACCGTATCCCGCACTTCGGCCGTCTGCGGTGGTTCGACCTCTTTCGGCCGGTAGATCTCTCCGCTCCCGCGGGGGATATCGCCGTAGTATCTGGCCACAAGAGCTTTCATCTTCTCGATGTCGATATCCCCGGCAATCACGAGGCAGGCATTGTTGGGGACGTAGAAAGTCTTGTAGAATGCGGCAAACTCGTCAATCGCCGCCCGGTCGATGTACTGCGCGGAGCCGATGGGCGTCCATCGATAGGGATGGACCTTGAACGCGCTGGCAAAGGTCTTTTCCTGGAAGGTTCCGTACGGCCGGTTCTCCAACCCCTGTTTGCGTTCCTCTTTCACCACGCCGCGCTGCGTTTCCACGCCTGTCGAATCGATTTTGAGCTGCAGCATGCGCTCCGACTCCATCCACATCGCCAGTTCGATCTGGTTCGAGGGGACGGTGATGAAGTACACCGTCTGGTCAAAACTGGTGAACGCATTCAGATTGCCGCCGGCATTCTGCACCATCTTGAAAAACTCGCCCCTCGCTATGTTCGGTGATCCTTCGAACATGAGGTGTTCAAAGAAGTGGGCGAAACCCGTCCGGTCGGGCTTTTCATTTTTCGAACCCACATGGTAGGCCACGACCTGCGCCACGATCGGGGCGGAACGGTCCTGGTGCAGGATCACGTGGAGGCCGTTCGGCAGATCGTACTCCACAAAGGTGATGTTCACCTGCGCCGCCGCACTTGCGGCAACGAGCGCGGTAAACAGAAGTGACAGCAGAGTTCTCACGGTGTATCTCCTTACGTGTTGGATGACAGAAGAAAACGGTCGTTCGAGGTTTCCGCGGGCGACGATCGGCCCCCGCACTCCTTATGCGCTATTCCGCCCGCGCCGGAGGATTCACGTAATCACCGGCCCGGATCGTATCCTCCCGGACAACGATCGTCCGTTTGCTCACGGTGGTAAGCTCCCGGTCGATCTTTACCGGCGCAGCAAGTCTGTCGTATGTCAATTCAACGGTCTCGGTGACTTCCTGCCGGGGCTGGAGTGTGAGAGACACGGGAATGACGATGGTGCAGTCCGGAAATGCATACCAGCTCATCACTTTTACCCGGTCGGTGTTCTTGTCCCCCCGGCGGCGGCCGCCGAGGGACCAGGACGAGGCCAGGGAGAACGGATCGGCGGAGCGGTAGACCACCTGGACGGCCAGCGGCCGGCTTTTGCTCTCTACGGTAAGCAGATGTTCGATGTGCTCCAGGGTGTCCGGGGCCGAGGTGTCGGGTTTGACCGAAGTGGACGAACGGAACATCACCCACTCCACGCGGGAGGGGTCGGGCAGATCCGGTTCGAACTGCGTTGTCCGTGAGGTGAGTGTCGTTTCCGTGCCGGCAATATTCACGTGCATCCCCCGCAAGTACTCTCCGCCGGTGATCTTCAACGAGCTCTTTTCAGCCCCCACGGTGTACCGTTGCTCGGCGCGAATCTGCTTATGCCAGCGTGTATCGTAGACCGTCTGGCCGGACAGATAGATGCCGCATGCAACCAGTGCGAGCAGAAGCCCCGCAAGCACGGGCGCACTCCGGAATCGCCTGAGCCAGAAGAGGTCCTTCCCGGCCCCGCGGTACACCGCGGCAAAACCGTAAACAAATGGCAGAGAGAGCACGCTGAAGACAAGGATGAATCCGGTTTCATACAGCGCCTGTTTCCACCAGGCGGTCACGACCGTCTGCGCCAGGAGGCGCTGGAAAAGCCCCAGCGGCTCGACAAAGACCAGGCGAAGCGGCAGGTAGAGCGCCAGAAGGAAAAAGGCGCTCCTGAAAATCGGCCGGCGCACAAGCAACCCGAGGGCAAGGAAGAAGAGCGACGAGGCCGGATAGAGAGCGAGTTCCGGGTTGAGAACGGACACGCCGGCTATCGTGACGACAAACAACACAAACGCCCGGAGATAGTACACGTACGGATCCGGGGAGAGGGGGAACCGCCCTGCCTGCCGGAGTACGACCCAGATTCCTATACCGCCGCTGAGAAGTGCGAACAGCACATACCCGGAAAAATTGTTCACCCACGGGTACCGGTATCCAAGCAGTTCGCCGAGGGGAACTTCGGCAAGCCAGATGAATGCCTGAACCACCAGCGTGGCAAGCAGGAGCTTTGAGGTCGACCAACGCGGCAGGCCGCTCCGGTCCACACGGCGCCGCCGGCGGAGGACCACGAGCGCGGTCACCCCAAGTCCGAGTGCCGCGCCGATGGCAATCCAGAGCATCCAGTGCTCAATAAAGAACAGGTGCGTTCCGAATTGCGCAAGGTAGTACGACTCCGTTGAGCGCGACGGAACGCCGGCATCAAACCTGCCGACGAGCTGTTCCACGAGCCGGCCCGACCGGGCCATCCCGGAAGAGTCGAACAGTGCGAGGTTGTCCAGCGGTGTATGAATCGGATAGGTGACGTCGGAGGTCAGATCCAGCGCCGGAATACCCTTCTTGAGGAAGGGGGCATGGTCCGATCCGGTTGATCCTTCTGAAGAAGCATTGAGCGTGGACCAGTGCGTGAGATAGTGCAGGCCCGTATACCCGAGTCTGTTGTAATACAGGTCGATGGCAGCACCGGGCAGCCAGCGCGGCGCACTCACCTGCTGCGGACCGTCCGGATCAAGCTCGAGAAAGCTGTGCCCGTCCGCCATGTCGATCTGCAGCATCATCACCACGCTGTCGATCCCGCTCGAAGTGATCGACAAAGTACTCCGAGCCGCGGAGCCCTTCTTCCTCCCCGCCGAAGCAGCAGAACATGATCGTGGAAGTGCGGGGGCGCTGCGCGAGAACGCGTGCCAGTTCGATGACGCATGCGGTTCCCGACCCGTTGTCGTTGGCGCCGGGGATATCGGGCCCGGATGAATCGATGTGGCTCCCCAGCACAATGATCCGTCCGCTGGGACCCCGCAGGACGCCCACGGCGACCCCGCTGGCCGTGTTCACACCGGCCGCCACGGTTATGGGCATCACGTAGGCGGTGTCACATCCGCAGGCACGGAACCGTTCGACGGCAAAGGCCAGCGCACGTTGTTCGGCGGGAGAGCCCATCGGCCGAGGTCCGATATCGCCGGCCAGCACGCGGAGGACGGCATAAGCGTTTGCGGTCGAAAAGAGACTATCGGAACCCGCGGTTGCGCGCGGGGCGAGGCAGGCGAAGAGAAGTCCCGGAAAGGCGAGCATCCGGCACAAACGGTGTACAGAAGACAGCCACCTGGAATAGGTCACGGTTTCCACTTGACTTCGGGAACATGAGCAGCGTGGTTTGCGTAGCGCGCGAGGACGAAGAGGAGATCCGAAAGGCGGTTAAGGTAGATGGTGATGTCGTCGCCGATATCTTCGTTTCTGGAAAGCCGCACGACAATCCGTTCGGCGCGCCGGCAGACCGTTCGTGCAAAATGCATGCGCGCGGCAACGGGAGACCCACCGGGCAAAATGAAACTCTTGAGGGGTTTCAGATCCGCTTCAAACCGGTCGATCTCCTGCTCGAGGCGGTCCGCTTCAGTGTGGGCTATCCGGCGGACCCCCTTCTTCTCAAGCGACCTGGGGGTGGCCAGATCTGCACCCAGGACGAACAGCTCGTCCTGAATCCGCTGGAGGGTTGCATCAAGGGCCGGTTCGGCATTGTCGGCCCGGACGATGCCGAGCACGGAGTTCAACTCGTCCACGGTGCCGTACGCTTCGATGCGCAGCGCATCCTTCGGGACACGCTGTCCTCCAAAGAGCGAGGTGTCCCCCCTGTCGCCTGTCCGCGTGTAGATTTTCATGGTCCGAATGTACTTAAAAGGGAAATCATTGTAAAGGAAAGACGGCCCCGGGAACTCTCCCGGAGCCGTCATGGCTTCTCTTCGCGTTTCGCCGGTTGGGGTTGCAGAGAACCCGCTCTGCCAACCGTTACACCGTCAACCCATCATGCCCAGTGCACCGATACCCAGCACGGCAACCATGATTGCGGTCAGGATCGCACCGAGAATCATGTAGATAACAAGAAGCGCAACGATGGCGACAATCAGATAGATAATGATCTTATCCTCGGGGGTCTTCATCGTGTGCGGGAAGCCGAGATACATCAGGTACAGCCCGTAGAGTCCTGCAAGGGAGGCGAGAATGCCGATTGCGGGGACGATATTCAGAATGCCGGCGACCCAGGCAGGAGTGTACGCATACGCAACGAGCTGCATCGCCCGGCCAAAATTCTTTTGCGAACCGAAGTTGGGAGCGAGGAAATCCACAACGAAGGCGGTCAGATACACGCCCAGCACCGTCGATACGAACGAGATAACCCCCATCCCGATACCCCAGGTGAGCGAAGTTCCCATTCCGCTGCCGATCACGCCGTATCCGATGACACTTGCCACGGCGGGGATAAGCGCAAGGGGAATGACGTATCCCGTGAGGATCTGCGTGGCATTCGGTTCTTCCGCGGCGATGACGGCCCATTCCGTCTTCGGCGTCATGATGATGTTCTTTGCGCGCTCAACAAGGTTCATAGCACCTCCTGAAATAGTGATGTGGGGAATTGCGAACCACTCGGAATACCCGGGACTGCGGCGGGCATGAATGATCCTGGAAATCTGGTGCCGGTGGATGTGAACTGGGAAGCAGGCGTAATATAGCACAACAACCCGGTTTCCGCAAGGAGAATACATACATATTCAGATCAATTTCAGGCAATATTTTCAGCCCAGTTCGTGATACCCCTTCTCGCCGTGCTCGACAAGGTCCAGGCCTTCGTCCTGATCCTGCTCATCGCTCTTGATCCCCATCGTGCGGTCAAGCAGCGTGATCAGAAGAAACGTCACAAGGCCTGCAAACGCAGCCGTTACCAGGGTTGCCACCAGCTGGATGAGAAAGAGTCTGGGGTTGCCGTAGAATAGACCGTCGGCGCCGGCCGGATTGACGGCGGTGGTCGCAAAGAGGCCCGTTGCCAACGCCCCGAAGATACCCCCGACCCCGTGCACCGAAAAGGCGTCCAGGGTGTCATCCAGCCTCCACTTGATGCGCTGATTGAGGGCCCAGTAGCAGATTCCCGAGACGCCGAACCCGATGGCCATCGCACCCAGAGGGGTGACAAAACCGCATGCGGGAGTGATGGCAACCAGTCCCGCAACAGCCCCGGTGATGGCTCCAACGCCTGTCGGCTTTCCCTTCAGAAAGACTTCCAGCAGCATCCATCCCACCATACCGGCGGCCGCTGCGGTGTTGGTGGCGACGAAGGCTGTTGTCGCCACGGCACCCGCGGAAAGGGCGCTCCCGGCATTGAATCCGAACCAGCCGAACCAGAGCATGCCGCCCCCGAGCAGTGCAAGCGTGACATTGTGGGGAGGGGCGGAACGGTGCGGAAACCCGCTGCGCGGCCCGAGCATCAGGGTGGCAACAAGCGCGGATACGCCCGCATTGATGTGCACGACCGTTCCGCCGGCAAAATCCAGCGCACCCATCATGCGTAACCAGCCGCCAACCCCCCAGACCCAGTGGGCGACGAGGTCATAGGAGATCGTGGACCAGAGGAGGATAAACACCACGTACGTCTTGAATTTCATCCGCTCGACGATCGCACCCGAGATGAGGGCGGGAGTGATAATCGCAAACATCCCCTGATACATCATGAACAGCTGGTGCGGAATCGTCCCGGCATAGTCGGGATTGGGCGTCATGCCGACACCACCGAGCCCCAGCCACGCAAACGAGCCGGCGATTCCGCTCAACCACCCGGTACTCGGTCCGAACGCCAGACTGTAGCCGGCGAGAACCCATTGCACGGCGATGATGCCCATTGCCGCAAAACTCATCATCATGGTATTCACGACGTTCTTGCTCCGCACCAAACCGCCGTAGAAGAACGCGAGCCCCGGCGTCATGAACAACACCAGCGCGGAGCAGAGCAACATGAAGGTGGTGTCTCCGGTATTGATATCTGGCATGTCCCCTCCCCGATGTGTCCCGGCGCATCCTGCCCTGACGGAATGATATCCGTCAGGCAATATCGCCTAACTAAATAATACTACGTCAACAATTGTCCGAACAATATAAGGTTCTTGCCCCTCACTATCAACATCTCCTTCCGCCCGGGGTTTCCACGGATGTCCCACGGCCGTTACGGGGATGACGGTCCGCTCTTGGCACGGGCCACGGCCACGTCCTGTGCAGCGGCGGTCTACCGCGCCGGGAGAGACCGGGGAGCCATGGAGGTGCCGGGGAAAACGTGCAGGGGCCCAGGGAAAAGCCGACGTCTACAGGGGGGAAAAAGGAGTAGGCGAAGGGAAGAGCGTGAATGGGATGTCAGCCGATATGGTCAAACAGGATGCGCAGGGCGATGCCCAGCAGGATCAAACCGCCGGCAGCTTCCGCCCACCGGCCAAGACGGGCTTCAAGACGGCCGCCGAGGAGGATGGCCAGCAGACAGACACCCGCCGTGATCGTACCGATGAGAACGCTCGGCCACAAGATGTTGATGTGCAGAATGGCCATGCTGAATCCCACCGCCATGGCATCGATACTCGTGGCAAGCGCGAGCGCCAGCATTGTCAGCCCGCGGGAAGGATCGCCGGCCCGCTCCGGCGGTGTTCCCGCAATGGACGACCGGATCATCCGGAACGCAATGACACTCAGGAGCCCGAAGGCCACCCAGTGATCAAAGGCGGCAATGACCGGCTCCAGGGTCTCCCCTGCCGTCCAGCCGAGTACGGGCATCATGAATTGGAAGAGCCCGAAGTGGAATGCAAGCCGGAAGCCCGCGCGGCCGCCGTTAAGCCGTCCTGTGGCGGCAGCCACGAGCGATACGGCAAAGGCATCGATCGAGAGGGCGAGGGCGAGAAGAACAACCTCGTACGCAGCCATCAGTCCGGGATCCGGATGAAGGTACGGCGGAATCCTATCACCACAACCGGTTCATCTCCTTCAGTGTACGTATCATCTCTTCGATGTCATCTTGATTGGTCAGGTCCGGCACGGGCTCGGCCAGCGGTATCGCAACGACACTTCCCGGACGGTCTTCCAGCATCATTCTCACCGCACCCGGAAGTTCCTTCTCCTGCCGGACCGGATGAACCGGAACCTGTTCAAGGTAGGGCAGAATACGTTTGTAGTTGAACGCATAGATGTTCATGCTTACACCTATTCTCCCGTCCGGACCGCGTGCCCGGCGCAGGGTCTCCGGATCGGGCATCTCGACGATATCGGACAACCGCCCCTGCCCGTCCCTGAGCAAAACAGCAAATCGGTCGACGCGCGCGCTGTCCAGACCGAGCGCGTCGCGGTCATAGTCGATCAGCCCGTTATCGTCCGGGACTTCGCGGAGAAGCCGGAAGGCGTTCACCGAATACAGATTGTCGCTGTTACAGACGGTGAATCTCCCCTCCCGCCATTCCGGCCGCGACCGGAGTGCGCAGAGAAGCGCGTCGGCCGTTCCCAGCGGTTTTGTGCGGCCGGCCGGGATCCGCTGGACGGCGTAGGAAATGCTCAATCCGTGGAAGGTGTTCCCCTTCTCCTCTCTCCCGAAGTATGCGCGGACCGAAACGTCGTGCTCTCCCACCACGATGACCACATCGTCATAACCCGCGAGCCAGGCATGATGGAGCAGATACTCCAGAAACGGACGATACCCCTCGCCCACGCCGATCATCGCCTTCACCTTCGTCGCGGCGTCCTGTGCAAGCCGGTCGTCCAGTGCCATCCTTCCCGCCTTCTTCATACGGGAAGCCGCCCCGCCGGCAAGGACCACAAGTTTTCCAGGCATCATTCCGTTCCTTTTCCCGCTTCCAGACGTGTACCGGAGTCAGGCCGGACGATGTACGCAGTACCACCGGCTTTCCCGATGGCCGCGGCGACCCGGTCCGGATGCTCCGGAGCGTACGCGAACATGCATCCGCCCCCCCCGGAACCGTTGATCTTGCCTCCTGCCGCCCCGGCATCCATTGCCGCTGCAAGCATACGGTCGATCTTCGGCGTCGAGATGCGGAGCACATCGCGCAGCACCTGCTGGTGTTCATTCAAGAGAGAACCGAGCCGCCGGTGATCCACGCGATCATTCTGCAGGAGCGCCAGCGCCGTCCGGGTAATCTGATGGTTGCGCACGGTGCCGCGAAGCAGTTCCATTTGATCGCCGCTCAGCTTGCGACTCAGCGATTCGATCGAATCGGGTGTTTCGTTCTGCAGGCGAAAACCGGGATCTGTCCGGGAGAGATGTGCGACGCCTTCCAGAACCCGGTTTTTGACACGGGCAAGAATGGTTGTGGTATCTTTCGGTTCGCCGGAGTTGCCGAGAACCAGCGTGCCAAGACGTGCGGGCAGTTCCGAAAGCGAGATGGTGGGCGAAAAGGCAAGATAGAAGAGACCCCCGCAGGCGGCGGCATAGTGATCCATCATGCCTCCCGGCTCACCAAACTCGACGACTTCCGCTTCGTGCGCAAGCGCGGCGATCATCCGGGCCGGGGGAACCTCCTGCTGTTCGCTCATCCGCGTGAGGAAATGCACCCATGAGACGATCAGCGCCGATGAACTTGAGGTCCCCGCATTGATGGGGATGGTCCCGCGCACCCGGCAATCGAAACCGGTGGCGAACGTGAACCCGTGCCGGCGGAGGACATTCACCGTGCTGCGAAAGTAATCTCTTCTGTGCGTGTACGTGAGCGGCCCGGCGATGGAGAATTGCTCCTGCTGTCCGATATCGGGCAGATCCAGGAACACGTTCATATCCCTCCTCCTGCACCCCTCGATGTCCATCCGGAGAGAGAGGGCGCATGGAATCACGGGGAGATGCAGATAGTCCTGATGTTCCCCGAAGAGACAGATGCGGCCCGGCGAGGAAACCCGGATGGTGTGCACATCATCCCTGGAAATCGGTTTCTCCACTCTCCACCTTTCCGATAGTACCTGATCCCGGAAAAAACATACACAGGAATCACGAAAAAAGCATCACGAAAAACGCGACCCGGCGCGTTTCCTTTTTTCGTATTTCCTTTCTATAATGAGGTTCCACACGAGGAGCCATGAAACCACCCCTGTTCGTCGTCACCTGCCTGCTGATATGCATCGCCGTTCGTGCCGGAGCCCAGACCGTTTCCCCAAGCCCCGTCACTTCCCGTCTGGCATCTCACAACGGACGCCCGACGATCTTCATCAACGATATGCCGCTCTCTCCCATGGTGTATGCGCTTACGGATGTTCCAGGAGGGCGCTGGTCCTGGGAGGAGATCGCCCGGCACAATATTCAGGAATTCGGCAGGCAGGGTGTCAGGCTGTTCCAGGTGGATCTCTTCTTCGACCACCTCTGGCACCAGGACGGCCGGTTGGACATCACGCCTGCGCGAAAGCAGATCGCCGGCATTCTCGAGGTCTGCCCCGAAGCCGCAGTGATCTTCCGTTTTCATGTGACGGCCCCGCAATGGTGGACCCGTTCGTTCCCGGACGAGTGGGTGCGCTATGCAGACACGGACTATCAGGACGAACCGCCCGACGGACTGGTCCGCATTATTGAGGAGGACAACGCTCCCGTACGCCGGGTGAGCATGGCTTCGGCACTCTGGAAGTCCGAAGCAAGTCAACGGCTCACCGAGTTCCTCCGGGCACTGGCCGCCACACCCGAAGGGAACGCCCTCGCCGGCGTTCAGGTGGCCAACGGCATCTACGGCGAATGGCATAACTGGGGCTTCTTCCGGAATGAACCCGACATCAGCACTTCCATGCACCGCCATTTCCGTGCATGGCTGCGGGACCGGTACGGCACCGATGCGGTGCTGCAGAAGGCGTGGAACCGCCCCGGCATCACCTTGAGCACAGCCGGGGTTCCGGGGATGGCCGAGCGGGCCGCCACAGCGGGGATTTTCAGGGATCCCTCGCGTGAACAACCGGTGATCGACTACTACCGGTGCGTCCACGAGCTCGTCGCCGACAACATCATCCACTTTGCGCGTATTGTCAAAGAAACATGGCCCCGGCCGATCCTCGCCGGAACATTCTACGGCTACTACTTCTCCACCTTCGGCCGGCAGGCTGCGGGAGGACATCTGGAGCTCCACCGCGTCCTTGCCTCACCCTACATCGACTATCTCTCCGGACCCCAGGCCTACGAACCCGAATCCATCAAGCTCGGCGACGCCTACCGTTCCCGGAGCCTGATTGCCTCCATCCGGACGCACGGCAAGCTCTGGCTCGATGAGATGGATGCGGAACCGCCGCTCCCTATCGCCAGGGATGCGCGGCATGACCTCCTCCTGCGCAACAGCATCGCCAGCGTCCGCCGTAATGTCCTCTTCACGGCCACCAAGGGAATGGGACTCTGGTTCTACGATTTCGGTGTTGCAGGGGTCGACCTGGACGGTTTCCGGTACAACCACCGGGGCAGCCGGGGATCATGGGACCACCCCCGTGTGCTTGCCGAAATCAGGGATCTGAAGAAGCTCCTCGACAACAGGCTCGGCCGGGAATACCGCACGGGAGCGGATGTGCTCTTTGTCTACGACACGGAGAGCTTCTATCACACCGCAAGCCTCCGGGGAACCGACCCGGTGAGCAGTGCGCTGATTGACCAGAACTCGCTCACGGCGTTCAAGAGCGGTGTGGTGTTTGATCCGGTACACATCAGAGACCTGGAGCAGATCGATCTTTCCCCCTACCGCACAATCGTCTTCGGCAACTGTTATCTCCTTGACGAGCAACAGATCACCTTCATCAAAGACAGCGTGGCCCGTGACGGCCGGACGCTTGTCTGGTTCTACGCGCCGGGATATACCGACGGTGCACACCTGGATGCCGGACGGATCTCCCGGGTCACCGGCATTCGGGTGAGTCAGGCGGATTCCTCCCTCTCACCGGAAATCCTCCTGTCGCTTCCCGGCGACACTGTCATATCCTACCGGACGGGGAAAGCGGCGATCGCCCCCCTGTTCACTGTCGTCGATCCCTCCGTGGAGGTGTTCGGGCAATTCAAAGACTCCGGCCGACCCGCGGTCGTGCGGAAAAATCTGGAGAGTCACACCGCATGGTATGTCGCGCTTCCCAACGCCGGCCCCGAACCGCTGAAGTACATTCTGGGCAGCAGCGGGGCTCATGTCTATACAACACAGGGTGACATTGTCTATGCAGGGGGTGGAATTCTCGTACTGCACACAAAAGAGGGAGGCAACCACAGTCTCAGATTGCGGAGCGGAAAAACCCTGAACTTTACCCTGCCCGAAGGTTCGACCACGCTTGTCCTGGACAGCGAAACTGGAGACCCTCTGCGGCCGCTGCCGGCGGAGTAGCCTCACCTGTCAGGAAGAAGGGAAATCGTGTACGAGACCTCCCGCGCGAAACCCTCCACGGGTGGCGGTACGAGAAGTTCTATGGGGCATGCCTTCAATGCGGGGAACGGCGTCCAGTACTTGTCTCTCTCGTACCCGAGACGCAGTTCCGCTATTCCGGCTTCCACCTTGAACTCGAACACTTTCCGGCCCGCGGCAATCCGTACCGTGCGGACATCCACCTGCGTGAACACCATCCCCTGATAATCGACGATCGGCTCGACAATGTGGATCGTCGGACGGGCATCATGGTAGGTCAGCCGGACGGCTTTCCTCACGCAGGTATCCCCGAATTCATAGGCGATCCTGTACCCCACTCCTCCCAGCAACCAGTTCCTGTCTTTCAGTTCCCCTGTCGCCGTGAGCCGGAACGGGACCTTTCTGCCGCGGGTGCTTTCCACCTCCAGTCTGGCGTCGAATTCAAAAAGATTTGTGAAATAGCCGAGTGTGTCGGAAAATTCGATCCGGGAGGTGAGGCAGCGGATTCCGGGCGCTTCAGGGAATGTCATCGGTTCCGGCCGGGAGTATTCGGTGACGCTCGACGCCTGGAGAAACCCGTGATCCTGCACCCAGAGATTGGAGATGGTACCCCCTGACGGCCGGTACATATACTTGCTTTTTGCCTTCGCCGCATGATCTTCATACCCATACGCGGTCAATGTCGCCATGATGCTCCCCGTGCGCACCTGGGCAACATCCAGTGTCCTGAAGTATCTCGTCCAGCCGGTGACCTGCGTCGGAAGAGGAGGTAATTTCCTGGTTTCCAGGTGTTCCAGTTCGTACGCGAGGGCCAGGTTCTTCGCTTTGGTGAACGTGGGGTAGATGCAGGGAGGCGTATCGAAGATCTCCCAGTGCTGGGGTCCGTATCCGATGATTCCCCCCTTCATATTCGTCCGGAGGAACTCGAGGTTCTTCAAAGAGGCCGTCGCATACCGGGGATCTTCGTCGGCGAAGAGCGAGAAGAGAACCTGACAGCCGTCGGATGTCACCCCGCCGTACGTGGTCCACTTGTTCGACCTGATCCCCGACGAGTTGTCCAGCGAGCCATCCGGATAGATGAAGAAGAGATGACTCTTCAGTCCATGCGCGGCAGCGTTGTAGACGATGGAGTCGGCGGTATTCTTCGCATAGTATCCCAACCCCCAGAGAGACATCTCCATGTCGTAGCCGAGATCCACTCCGGTCTTGTTCTTATGGTTTCGACCTCCCTCACCGTTGATGAAGCCGTCCTCGTCCATCTTGCTGACGGTCCTGCGGGCGAGTTCACGCGCTTTCTGCAGATAGGCGGTCTTGGGAATCAGCCTTTGCACCGCAGTGAGGCTCGCGGTTGTGGTTGCCACATAGTTGATGCTGGCAAATTCCGGGCTCATCACCGCGGTCAGGTAGTCGGCGGCCTTTTCCATCGCCGTCCTCCATTCCTGACGTTCCTCCATAGAGAGTGCGCCGGAAAGGTGTTCGTAGGCAAGCACCATCATCAGCAATTGATCCGTGGTGGTTCCCGTCCACTCCTCGGGGGTTTCCTTCCAGCTCCCGTCCTTTTCCTGTTGCCGTATCAGCCAGTTCCCCAGCCTGACGGCCGCATTCCGGTACGCACTGTCTCCGCCGATCTTGTACACAACGGCAAACGGATAGACTGCCTCGGCCGCTCTCGTATGCAGGACGTTGCAGTGCGCGCACCGGAGGGCGCCGTAGTCTCTGTCGTTCGGTTCCCCGACGACCCGTTGAAGGAGTGCCTGCGAAAGCTCCCGGAGTGTTCTGGCGTATTCCTTCCTGAGATTCACCGTTTGTCCGGCCGCTCCCGGCACACACCAGATCAGGGCGAAAAACAGAAGAGCATAGATACGCACGAGTGCTGTCGATGTGGTAATCATGTCCGTACCCTGATATTCGTTATCGGGATGTCGCCGTCTGGCCCGGCGGCCCCGCGCACCCGGGAGTGTGTGGCTCCGCACCGGAGAGTCCGGCCCACACGGGCCGGACCCTCCGGGACACTCCCGTGCGTCACTTCATCAAGACCATTTTCTGAACGGCGTGTTTGCCTTCCGATTCCAGCCTGGAGAAATACAGACCGCTGGCCAATCCGGACGCATCAAACGTCACCTCATAGTTGGCCCCCGCTTGAGCGACGTCGTCAAAGAGATTCGCAACGACCTGCCCGAGCATATTGTACACCTTCAATGTTGCCTTTGCATGTGTTGCGACGGAGAAGTTAATGCGTGTGGACGGATTGAAGGGATTCGGATAATTGGCCAGCAGGGCAAAGCTCTTCGGTGCGTCCGTCTGGATCCTGGGCACATCCGTCACCATTTTCGACCAGACCGTATCGACAAGCAGGCCACCAAGATAGATTTTCGGCTTGTCGCCGCGCTGGTAGATCCCGAACCGTCCGATATCGGCATTGGCATCCAGAACACCCGATCCCGAAGTCGCGTCAGGAGCCGGTTCACCGGCGACCATCGGAGGATTGACCCAGATCTTCGAAAATGAGGTTGGGGCCAATTCATGACTGACAACGATCAGATGCGTGGTATTTGTATCCAGATCCTTGGACACCCAGCCTGCCGTACCCGTGCTTGTCACCCGTATCCCCGCAACGAATTTCCCCGGTGTTGTCGAGAGTCTGAATGTCACCAGACCCCGTCCATTCGCCGTGGAAAAACTCGCGTTGGTATAGAAACCCATGATGTACTCCCCTCCGGACGAGGTGCTGGAGGAAAGACCCTGGAGGGTGCGCATATTTACCAGAATGGAATAGTAGGTTTTCCCGGTCCGGGCCGTGAATGCTCTCGAAGCGCGGTTATTGCTGGTGTTGCCTGTGAGATTCGGACAATAGACCCTTTTCCCGAGACCGGAAAGCGGATACCCCGTATACGTGAGGGCAGGGCCGGTCGTGTCCACCAGTATCGGATCATCATTCTTGCTTGTACTCCCGTTGACCCAGAGGCTGCCGCTCACATTGTTCGCCGCCAGCGGATAGTAGGGTGAAGTGGTGTTGAGGTATGCCGCATCGTCACACAGCGCCCCGACCTTGTAGTTGAACGTTTCGGCCAGCGGCAGGGGGGCGATGTTCGTAACCATCCCCCACGAAGTGCCGACCCGGAGACCGCCTATCCATCCCGACGGGCCTTCAGACCGCTGATAGATCGTGAAGTATATCAACGAAAGCGTTTCCGCTCCGCCGGTATTCAGGCATGTCGCGTCCGGCGCCGGTTCCGGTCCGGACAGGTCCGGATTGATCCAGAGTTTTGACGTTGCCGTCGCCGGGTCAGAACACACAACCATGAGATAGGTCTGCAGCGTATCCAGCAGTTTTGAGGAAAAAGCAGTCGCAGGATCATCCCGTTTGTAGCTTACTCCGGCAACCATCTTGGAGGCATTTACTCCACCGATGGTATCCGCGCGGTTGAACACGAGCAGACCCCGTATACCGGAACTCGATGTGCTGCTATTCACGCACGCAATCGTGGTGCCGTTGAGATCCTGTTTTGAAACGTCCACAAGAACACCGTTGTACGGCGTGCCGAGCATGTACTTTTCCTTGATCTTGACCATCATGGAGTAGTACACTTTGCCGGACTGTCCCGGATAGAGCCTTCTTGCACTCTGGCGTGCGGAATCTGTCGACGGCAGATAGATCTTTCTTCCCAAGCCTGACAAAGCATATCCGGAATAGGTCAGCGCGGCACCGGTATCCACGATCACCGGTCCGGTAAACGCGGATGTCGCCGCATTGATCCAATCCGGGGTGCCAATGTTGGTGTTTGCCTGTGGATAATATGGCGACGTTCCACTCAACAGAGAACAATCGACAAGACCTCCGGTCTTTGTGTAATCAAACGTCTCTGTAAACACCACCTGGGCATTCACTGCCCCGCCGCCACAAACAGACACAGCATCGCGATTGCACTTCGAACAAGGGTTCTCATAGAACCTCCTCTGGATGTTATGCACTGCAAAAAAGGCACCTTCGCCTCATGGACTAGTTAACCGTCATTTCCCTTCAGACATCCGCTGAACCTCAATCCCGGCCGTGATCACCGCGCCGACCCCCCGGGGATCGTGCGGCGGCGTTTTCCGTGCGAAATAGAATTCCTCGCTTTCTCCGATCCCTGTTCCCTGGCAGATCCCACTCACCGTGCCGTCCGGACCGATTTTCCGGGTGATGCCGTTCCATCCCGCGAGCGCGGAACGGCGGTAGGTCGTATCGATCCATCCGTTGCGCACTCCCCTTGCCAGGGCGAGCACGAACATCGCGGTGCAGGACGTTTCCTCGTATGACGAAGGACGGTCGAGCACCTGATGCCACATCCCGCCGGCGTTCTGGTAGCGCACCACTCCCTTGATCTGTGTCCGGAAGATCTCCAGGATCCTCCGGTACTCCGGGTGAGATCGCGGAAGGTGCAGAAGCGCCTCGGAGACAGCCCACAGGATCCAGCCGTTTGCTCTTCCCCAGAACGCCACGGAGTGTTTGTTTCGTGCGCTGAACCAGCCATGAAACGAAAGCCCCTTGCTCCCGTCGAACAGATGCTTGTGCATGTTCAGCACCTGCAGGGCCGCGTCGTCGTAGTAGCGATCCGACACGGTCATCGCTCCGTAGCGCAGCAGAAACGGGACCGACATGAAGAGATCATCCGCCCAGACGGTGCCGGGTTCGGGTTCCGGCCTGCACAGTGTTCCGTCCGCAAGGCGCGTCTGCCTGCCGCTGACATATGCGGCTATGGAATCGACCAGGCTTTTCGCCTCGGGCAGGATACCCTTCAGATAGAGGTGAACAAAAGGGAGTGCCGGGGCTGACGAATCGTCCAGCATGATCCTCCGGAAGAGCCTGTAATTATAGCCGGTCTTTTCGTGGAGGACGTCGAACTGAAACCGGAAGTAGTCGAACGTCGTCAGGGTTGTCCGGCAGTACTTCTCTACCCAGTCTGCGTACCGGGTATCCCCGCTGGCTTCTCCCAGGAGCGACATCGCGAGCGCCATCTGACCGTTGGCATAATGCCACTCAAAATAGGAGTGGCTTCTGAATGACGCTTCCGGCGGAATGACGTCCCTGGAGACGAGAACAGTCGCCGGGATCCTCCAGGCGAGGAATTTCCCGCCATCGGCATAGTATCGGGCGAATTCGTTTTCGGGCGGGAAGGCCCGGTCCATCGCTGCTGCTGCACCCTCCGTCCCGGCGGAGAAGGGACCGATCAGGAGCCATGGTTGCCGGGTTTCCTGATTCGAGAGCAGCGATTGTATGCCATATGAGGTTGACGGTGCCGGCATGCCGTCGCTCCGGAGGAGCGCCAGCTGGACCACATTTTCCGGCCCCTCTGAAACGCACTTCACGAGAATCCGGTTTTCCCCGCTCTTCAGCGTAACAGGCACCTGCGCCGGAAACCGGTAGATGTCGTAGGCAATCTCCTTATACATTGCGGTGCGACTGTTGCCCGCATACACCTGCACGCCGTTCATCCAGACTTTTGCCGGTCCGGTATGACAGACGCCGAGATGGAATGCCTCCCCGGGGGCGGACCGGAGTTCCGAGACGGCGTACCACACTTCCCCGTCCGGCGCAGCTCCCGCACGCCCGAAGTCGACCGTCTGAATGGTGTTCCCCGGTTCCTGCGTTGCGAGGGTGAACTGGAAACCGGTTTCGCGAATAACCTTGTCCGCGACTCTTCGTGACGCTTCCAGAGGAGTCGGTGATGCACTCTGCGCGCGCAGGTGACTGCCCGTCACTGCAAGGGAGAGGGTGAAACAGATCCACCACAGAATCATGCGATTCGCCATTGGCGCGTTTCGATCAGTTAGGCGTCTTCATTGAAGGTCAAACGTCACGGAGTTATTGGACTCATTCAGTTCCCTCACAGTCCCCGGCTCGTCGACAATGATCGTATACGATCCGGGCACAATGTTGTCGAGACGAATGATCACCTGCTCGATTTTCGGATTGAGGTCCAGCGGCGCCTCAAGAACCCGTATGGTCGAGCGGAACACCGTATTGAAGGTGTTCTTCCCGCTCCTGCGTTGCGCTGTCACCTGTATGCCGGCCGCCGCCGCAATGCCGATATTGTGAACCGGGATACGGATTTCTACCTGCGACTTCGACCGGTGGGTGATCTGTAATTCCTCCTTCGTCACCGCAAGGTCGGGCAGGGCAACGACGGCTGCTCCGGGTGTCCGGCGGATCCGGGTCACCTCGAGCAGCTGTTCCTTCCCGGCGATCACACTCAATCCCGCCGCAACATTTCTCCCCCGGACGACAAAGGTTTTTTCCCCGCGCACGGTATCGATGCGCATATCCCCGTCGCTGTCCACCCCGATGGCAAGCCGGTATTCACCCGGTTCGAAGTCCACGCACACCAGCTCGCCTTCCTGGCGGTGCGGGGAATGATTGTACACTCTTGCAGTGAGGGCATCCGTCGTCGACTTCAGAACAAACACCGACAGGGAGGGATCGAACCCCTTCCACGACACATGATAGAACGGGTATGCAGTCTCGATCAGCGGCGCACCGAGATACATCGTCTCCAGCAAGGAGGATGTCCCCGGGTCGTCCTTCCGCATATCGCGCAGCTCGACCCGATCGGTGAAGTACCCTTCCGTGGTCAGCAGTGTGAGATTGTTGCCGACGTCATTTGCGGCACGGCGCAGGGCCTCGATCACATGCTGTTCGTTGTTCGAAAGACGGAACTTCAGATAGGGGGAACCGGTCCCGGCAATGAGGTCATCGTATTTCTTGTTCCCCGTATAGAGGCGCCAGAGTTCGATCACCTCCCAGAATCCGTCCGAGCGGAGCAGAATACCGGCGGCCCACTGTTCCGAACCGATCGGGGGATGAGGGGCGGTGTCATGCTGATATTTCCCTACCAGTTGCAGCGAGAGCTCGATGGGAGCGAGGTACTTTGGATCGTCGAGCAACATAGTCGTGAGCAGCAGCTGCCGGAGCATTGCGGCTCCGCCGTTGTAGTTGTAGTACCCCCAGAACATATTCGGATGATGCCAGTTGTCGGCATGTCCGCCTATTTCGTCATCCTCATACCTTACCGCCGCCGGCACGATCCCTACGGGTTTCCCTTTGTCGGTTCTCAGGCAGTCCTCCAGCCACGCATCACCCCACTCTCTCAGGAATTGCATGACAAAGGGATGCCGGTTGTACCAGGCCAGCCAGACCGCCGCCTTCACCGTCCGGGTGTTCATGGCGAGATCGCAGTCTTTCGGCGGTGCCGTATCGATCGCCGTGGCCGAGTACCAGCTCGATTTGAAGTGCCTGTGCCCTTTCTTGTTGATACCGGTCCAGAGATCCCGCAGCCCTTTCACGCTTTCCATACAGCGTTCGACGTAGATGGGGTTGCCGTAGTCGAACCCGATCATCATCGGCTGAGTGTCCGCCATCGGCTCCGAGGAGTGTTCCACATCGCGAACCTTCCTGGAGAAGCCCTTTTCCATCCAGACGCTGTTCCAGATTCCCTCGACCAGCCGTTTCATTCCCCGCAGTGCCGTGGAATCGTTGAAGGCAATGCTGGCCACGGGCCACCAGCGCAGCATCTCGACGTCGTCGTCATATTTGCCGCCGAATTCACCGTTGGCAGCCTGACGTGTGTCCACCCAGTAATGAATCACATCGAGAAGCATACCGGTCACAACATGCTGAAGAAACGCCCATCCGGGAGTTCCGGAAGGCGCGTGAGTCTGTGCCACATCCCAGCGCCGCTCTCCGAGGTATTCGGCCAGAAGAGCGGATGTGGGGAAAAGAGGCTTGAGAATACGGAAGCAGCTATCTGCGATGCCGAGGAGTCGCGACTCGTGCTGTTCAACCCATATCCAGTAGGCCGTCTTCCCCTCCTGCCAGACCGCCGCCGGGTAGAGGGGATGGTCGGGCAGCGAGGCGGCCTCTTCGTAACATGTACCCGCGATGTTGATATAATTGAAAATACCGAACTCCTGGTACACAGTCCGCCCCCATTGCCAACCCGCCACCTGGTAGAAGTGGTTTCCCTTCAGGAGCAGGGCCGCCAGACGCAGATTCAGTGCCGCGGCGGCACCGGGGTGCTGATCGTACTCCTGCTTCCAGAGAGCCGAAGCCCGCTCCACCAGATCGAACGGAAACTGCACTTCGATTCTGGAGGCCAGTGCGAATAACAGTGAGGCCTTTTCGCCGCCGTGGACATCCGGCATCGCGTCGATAAGTCGTCCGGCCTCAATCACTTTTCCGCTATTGATCAGCTGGAGGCACAGAGCGGCATTGGGTGCGGACAGCGGTATCGGGGCCGCCACCCCTTCCCGCCCCCTGCGCAGAGGTCCATACGAAGCCCCGTAGCAATGGATTCCGGCCACGGCAGTCGGCTGTCCAACTGCCCGTACGGTGACCACCAGCGAAGCCCGGTCCGTTGCGACGTGTTTGAGAACTCCCCAGAACGGAGGGGGATTCTCTCCTTCATAGTCTGCACTCAAGCACTGAAGATCCCGGGCGATTTCTACACCGTTAGCGCGTATTGTCCCGGTCCATTGCGTCCGTGTTCCTCCCGGCATCAGAATTTCCAGCACGTACTCTCCGGGTGGGACATCCAGACGGAAAACAATGGAGTCGGAAGATTGCAGACCATCGTCTACACGCCAGAGAGAAAGCTTCTTCAACGCGGGTGATCATCGTACGCGGTAAGACCCGGTGAGAGAAGCCCGTATCCTTGCTCCGGTGAATACATCGTGGCGGGATCGATCCGGAGAAAGCCACTTTCAACCGGAACGGTGCGCGGACCGAAATCACACTGCAGGAGGATCTCCCCGCCCGGCGGCACGCCGGGAGCGGACGCTGACAAGCAAGTGAACGAGAGGAGGAGCACGGCAAGACCGCCTGCTCTCCGCAGGCCGGGACACCGGATCGTCATTTGTTGTGGCCTCGTGAATGTCACGTGTTGCCTTTGCCCGAACGCATCAACGTTGCGCTCATCGCGGCAGAAGGTTGCCTTCCATACGCACGGTCGCCGGTTCGTCAGCGATGAATGGTTTCTTCGCCAGCATCAGATCGTTCGCCAGGAGGACAATCCCGGATGCAGAGTTCCCCTGCACACGCAGGAAGCATCGAACTTCACTGGTCGGTTGAGATGCCTGTACAAGGACCTGCCGCGTATTGTTGAGCCTCACCAGGGCGTCCGCATCTCCATCCCCCCGGGCCCGGAATCCCGTCAGCGTGAGCCGTTCCACGTCCTCGGCAAAGAGGGCGGGCCGAAGATCCCGGGCAAGATATGAGCAGGCCACGTTGTTGAACACCACATTCTTCGCATGCCTGATCGTAAACCCGTATGCAGGGAGTGAACCCCAGCGGGTGCTCTCCGGATACTCGTCTTCCAGTTCGGCCACGGATCGCCGGGCATCGTCGGTGGTCCCTCCGCCGGAGAATGTCACGGTGATATTGCTCAGCGTGATATTCTCCACCGGGTGCCCCGGGAGTCCGGCGATGAGACAGCCGGTTGCACCGGCGTTGACTGCGGTGATGTTCTGGATTGAGACATTCCTGAAAGAGCCTACCCCGGGCGCCCGGGCATCGGCGGTAAACTTCCGCGCCCGGTTCCCGAGCCGGAGAAACAGCGGCACCTGCGGCCCGTCGATCAGGATGTTGGATATGGTGATGCCTTCCAGCACTCCGCCGTCCACCGTGGCAAGGGTGATCCCGCTGATTCCGGCCGGATGACCGACCATGGCTTCCGTCACGGCCGACGGTTTGACCACGATGTTCGAGATGGCGATGTTCCGGAACCCGCCGGTCGACTCCGTTCCCGTCTTGATCGCATTGCAGTGGCTGCTCACCACACAATTGGTGATGACAACATTCTCCGTAATGAAGGGAGATGTGCTTTTGAGTGTGATCGCATCGTCTTCCGTATCGCCGATGCAGTCGGCCATCACCACATTCCTGCACCCGTCGATATCGATCATGTCGTTGTTCTGGTTGGCATGGTTGTAGACACGGATACCCCTGACTTCCAGGTCTTCACATGCCAGGTATTGCTGCATCCACATCGCCGAGTTCTGCAGTGTGACGTCCTTCACCGTGACGCCCTTACAGCCGACAAAACGAATCACAAACGGGCGGTTCCTGTATCGGTCCGGTTTGACCTTCGTTGTCACAACAAACGCCGATCCCTGCCCGTCGATCGTCCCCTCGCCGCGCAGTGAGATGTTGCGCCTTCCTTCGGCATAGAGGAGACTGTGGCGCAAAAAGAGATCGTTGTACGACCGGATTTTGGGGGTATACTCCCTGTACTCCCTCAGGTCCGTGCTTCCCAGAATGGTTGCTCCGCGCTGGATATACAGATCGACATCATCGGCCAGCTCGAGGGATCCGGTCAGGTATTTCCCCGGAGGAAAGAGCACCGTACCTCCGGTTCGCGCACAGGAATCGATCGCACGCTGGAGGGCCGCCCGGTCATTCGTTCTCCCGTCCCCCACGGCACCGTAGGTGCGCACATTAAACAGGGTGCGGTCGCCGGATGGTGTCTGGGAAAACACAGGCGAGACCCCGATGACGATCATAACATATGCCGCAAGCGTTTTCATCGTTCTCCCCTCGTGTTGAGCGACCGCGCCGGTGAAATCCTCGCGGCTATTTCCGCAGTTCGAACGCATCATACAGAACCCCTGCCGCTGTGTATGCGCGGAACGTCAATGCCGCCCCATCAATGGAAATCACCTGAAACATCTGGAGGTTTTCGCCGGTTTTGGCCATCAGATCCTTGTACAGGGGGTTATACACATAGAACTTCGGGCCGCAGGATGTGACAACATAGACCGTCCCCTGTTCTTGTTCTCCAACCACCGCATCGTTCTTGAGTTTGTGGCTCCTTGCATACGTGTGGTCGTGTCCCTGGAGCACGAGATCCACGCCATACTTGTCGAACAGGGGGCGAAAGGCCTTTCGTGTGTCACGATCATCCCGCTCCCTGCCCGCCGAATAGAGCGGGTGATGGAACGACACAATCGTCCATCTGTTCGGATTGTGCGCGAGGAGGTTTTCCAGCCAGGCCGCCTGCTCTTCCAGGCGGTAGTTGCTGTTGATCATGACGAAACGGACCCCCTGGTAGTCGACGGTGAACGAAGTCTCTTCAAGCCCGGGAATGCCGTTTTCAGGCAATGTGAACTGGGCCCTCCAGAGCGGCAGTGTATCCGTCCGTACCTTCTTGTTGCCAACTTTCCGTGCGAGATGATCATGGTTGCCCGGTACCATGATGGAGGGAAGAACGCCCGGGATGAACGCCGCGGCATCAAACCATTCGGCGACAAGCTTGTCCTCCGGATTGGAGGTCATGTCGCCGGAGAAGAGCCAGAAGCTTGCCCCTGGAGCTTGCCGGTATGCCTCGCGGAACACCCTGGAGATATGTTCGCGGATGTCGTCCTGGGGATCCCCAAAAAATACGAACGAAAACGGTGCGGCTCCGGCACCGGCCGTCCGGAATTGATTCCAGGGGCTCCAACTGGAATCATGGCCCACACGGTACACGTAGACAGTCTGCGGTTTCAGTCCTGCAAGCACCGCCGAATAATACCAGACCGTTTTCTGATTGTCCAGCTGCACGTGCTCCGTCCGCGCCGCACTTCTCTGGAGATCCTTCCTGAACCCGGTACCTTCGGTGGCTTCGCTCCATTGCACCACGGCATCGGTGTGCTCGTTGTTCGTTCTCCATGTGACAGCCATGCGGTTGGCCGGCGTGTCCGTAAGGTTCAGGATGATTCTCTCCGGCACATCGTCGGCCTGCGGCGATGCCGCTGATACCGCTGAGAAATACACGATCACGAGAAAGAGAAGAGGCACGAATCTGAAGGCGAATCTGTGGAACATCATGAGCTCCTTACTGAGTGCGTCTGCGTGTCAGTGTATGCGTGTTTTCACATGGATATGTTACGGGATATGCCGGGCACTGCCAGGAGCGATGCTGAGTCCCGGTCAAGGTACAGCCTTGCACGGCCGTGTGTCCTGAGTATGGACGCGGGACACGCCGTGGACACGGGACCTTCCAGGGACTGCCGGACCCCTTCGGCCTTGGCCGGCCCCGGCACGACAATGCTCAGACAGGTCGCTGACATCAGTGCCGGAATCGTGACGGTGATGGCATTCTCCGGGACCAGATCGACCGAGGGGAAGCAACCGTCATGCACCTGCTGATGTCTGCAGCGTTCTTCCAGGCGGACAACCTTGACCGCTCTGGGATCGGAGAAATCCGCAACCGGAGGATCGTTGAACGCGATGTGCCCGTTCTCCCCTATCCCCATGCACACCAGGTCGATTCCGGCTTCTCCAAGAAGAGCGGCGTAGCGGTCACACTCCCGTTCCGCGTCCGGCGCCTGTCCGTTAATCAGGAACACGCGGTGAAAGGGCACTTTTGAGAACAGATGAGTGTGCAGATACGAACTGAAGAGCTGCGGAGCACCGGCGGGGAGACCGAGGTATTCGTCCATATGAAAGGCATCGATACGTGTCCAGTCAATGCCGGTCTTCGCGGTAATGTGGGCAAGCATCTCGTTCTGCGATGGAGCCGCGGCAAAGACGACACGCAGCCGGTCCTTCTGCCGTAACCCGTTCACAAGCGTCTTTTCAACAACCTCGGCGGCGGTCTTCCCGGCGGATTCCCTGTCCGGTTCGACAACAACCTCGAGCGAACCCACCTGGAATGATATGGCGTGTACCATCTTTCTTTTTCTCCTCTATGCGAAGCGAACATCTTCTGTATCAGATCTTGCGCAGCACCCCGTTGCCGCTCCTGGGCGAGTTGCGCACAAGAAGCAGCACAAGAACAGCACCCACGACGGGGATGATGCTGCTGGCAATCAGAATCGGTTCAAACGAATAATGGTCCGCAACCCACCCGATCAGGTACGTAGAGAGAATCGTGAGGATTCCGGCGGCTGTGCCGCTCAGGCCGCTCACCGTAGCCACCGACGAGCTGTGGTACAGGTCGGAGGGAAGGACCAGAGCCATTGTACAGTACGTCGCGTAGGCGAATGTGGAGATGGCAAAAAGTCCTGCGATGGCGAAGAGGCTTGACATATACATGGTGGGGATCAGCATCGTCATGCCGACTGCACCGAACACGACGACGGCCTTACGGGCCCTCCCGACGGACCATCCCCGCCGGATCAGCCAGCTGGACATCCCGCCCCCCGCGAAGTTTCCGAGATCGGCGGCAACAAACGGAATCCAGAATGCCATCAGAGTTCCTTCGGGACTGAATCCCTTGGACACGAGGTAGATCATGAACCAATCGGCGATAAAGAACCAGACCGGGTCGGTGAATGCACGCGCGATGATGACGCCCCAGGTCTGGGGAAGTTTGAGGAGGGTGAGCACCGAGGGCCGTGCCGACACATCGGCGGCGGTTGCGGCGGACTCCTCCCTGTCGGCAAGAATCATCCGGCGTTCTTCCTCGCTGATACGCGGGTGCGATTCGGGAGGATGGTACATCTTCCTCCAGAAGAAAATCCAGACAAACCCGAGTGTTCCGGTCAGAAGAAACGCGGGCCGCCAGTCACCGAACGCCGTATAGAGTCCGATCACCATTGCCGGAGCGATGGCGGCTCCGATCGAGGACCCGCTGTCGAACAGGGCTACCGCCAGCCCCCGTTCGCGTTTGGGGAACCACTCCGACACGGCTTTGGTGGCGGCAGGCCAGTTTGGCGATTCGCCCAGCCCGAGAAGGAAACGAAACGCCGCAAAACTGCGAAGCCCGACGGCCAGCGATGTCAGCATGGCCACAACCGAGTACCAGGCCACCGTCACCGTAAGCCCGAGCCGCGTCCCGAACCTGTCGATCATCCGGCCCAGGGCGGTCTGGCCGATTGCATAGGCAACGCGGAAGGCAATCACAATGAGGGCATAGTCCTCATTGGTCCACCCGTAGTCTCGTTTCAGGAATGGCGCGAGCGCAGAGAGCGTCTGACGGTCGATGTAATTGACCACGGTGGAGGCAAACAGCAAGCCTCCTATCCACCACCTCAGGTGCCGGATCGGGGACCGTTTCTTTGTCACCTGCTGAGCGGGCATTACATGGGGATTCCTTTTCGCACAGTTCTCCCCATCCGATGCACGGAAGAGAGGAGGGAGCTATTCACGGTTCAGCATCAGACCGGACGGCCGGCACGCATTATTCCTCAAGAGTGATACGATAGCGCACCTCCTGCACAAACCCCTCCCGGGGTGGTGGAACCGTAATCACCAGAGGATGACATGCCATCGCCGGGAAGGGAAAGAGATACCGCGATGCCCGTTCCCCCCTGGTGATGGAGAAATCACCTTCCAGAATTTCGATGCTGAATGTCTTTGTGGCGCCGCGGACAATGACCTTCCGGGGATGCACATACTCGAAGCGCATGCCCTCCTGCTCGACTACGGGTTCGATGATGCGCACGACGGGAAACCGGTCATGGAACCGCAGCAGCACTTTCTTTTCGATGGCAGTGTCGAACACCAGATGCGACAGGGTGTAGCCGACACCTCCGGGGTGCCAGTTGTCGTCTTTCAGTTCACCGACGGTCGAGATGATCGCGGTCGTGTCGCGCCCGGCACGGGCGGTGATCCGGGCTTCGAAATCGCGCAGATTGGTGAAGGCGCCGGTGCTGTCACGGTATTCAATCCGGGGGGTGAGGCAGATCACCGTATCCTCAACGGCCGGCATATGCACCGATTCGCCCCGCACATAGGTCGTCTGGCTCGACGTCTGCAGAAACCCGTGGTCCTTGACCCAGATGTTGCACGCCGATCCGCCCGTCGGGTGCTGGTTGTATTGTCCGCCGTTCCCGCGTGTCAGATCCTTGTACCCGTAGGCGGAGACGGTGAGCATGAAATTCTTTGACCTGGCAAGGGCGACCTGAACGGTGGGATAGTATCGCACCCAGCCTATCTCTTCCGAGGGTAATGGTGGTGCATGGGCCGGAGTCTGGATGCCGTACACATAGGCGAGAGCCAGGTTTTTCGCCCGGGCAAACGTCGGATAGTTGCAGAGCTGCCCCGGGAAGAGGCGCCAGAAATCCGGTCCGTTTCCGATTTTCCCGTCCTTGATCATCCCCCGCAGGTAGCGCAGATTGCTCATGGCCGCGGTGACATAGCGCGGGTCTTCTGCAGCGTAAAGACTGAACAGAATCTGACAGCCATCCGCGGTTTTGCTACCGAACGTCGTCCATTTGTAGCAGCGGCTTCCCCAGGATCCGTCGATTGCACCGTTGGGATAGACGAACGGCAAATTCTTCCGCAGGGATCGCCGGACTGCGTTGTCGACAAGTGTGTCCTTCCGGAGGCGTGCGTACAGCCCCAATCCCCAGAGCGACATATCCATCTCATAGCCCAGGTCAACCCCGTACTTCACTCCGTGGGAACGCGCGGCTTCCCCCTGTATGAATCCGTCATCGTCCATCTTCGCCACTGTCCACCGGGCGAGTTGCCTGGCCTTCTCGAGGTAGGCCGGGTCCGGGATGATGGCGAACGTCACGGCCAGGGCTGCAGCCGTCGTGGGACAGTAGTTGATGCTGGCGAAATCCGGATCCATCTTCCTGACCAGGAATGACGCAGCCCGCCCGATGGCATCTCTCCAGGTCTTTTGTTCCGCCGGCGTGAGCCCCGGCGCGAGGATGGGAAAGGCGCCCGCCATCATAAGGAGTTGATCAGCCGTCGTGCCTGTCCACTCCCACGGTGTTTCCTTCCATTCCCCTCCGGGCTGTTGCTGACGAATCAGCCACGCGCCGAGGCGGACCGCGGCATCACGGTAGGAAGTGTCCCCGGTCTGTCTGTAGATCACGGCAAATGGATAGACCGCTTCCGCAGCTCTCGTGTGAAGGACATTGCATTCAGGGCAGGTAATTGCGCCCTGATCGGGAGAATGAGCATCGTGAACCTGAAGATTCCGCAGGGCCCCGGCCAGAACGGTGAGTGTGGCGTAGCATTCGGACTTCAGAGAGACTTCTTCCGTCTGGCCGGCCGTTCCGGCGGGGGTGCCGCTCAACAGCGACAGAAGGAGAAGGAGCACCGCACATGGATGGACCACGTCCCGTCCCGGAAACATGAAGGAGACAAAACTTCTCCGCCGGCGGCCGTGCGGGTGCGCCCCCCCCCGGCCGGAGAAGATGGTGTTTTCGCGATGACGAAATGCTTCCATCTACTTGAGAAGGACCATGGTCCGGCTCACGGTGATATGTTCGCCGCTGAGGCGGTACACGTATACCCCGCTGGCCAGTGTGCCGCCGTTTTCGTTTGTACCATTCCACACCGTTTCGTATGTACCGGCACCCTGTGAGGCGTCAACCAGCGTTTTCACCAGCTGCCCGAGCCCGTTAAACACTTCCAGTTTCACCGTTGTCTGCTTCTCCAGAGAGTAGCTGATGCGCGTGCTCGGATTGAACGGGTTGGGATAGTTCTGCGACAGAGCAAAGGCCGCAGGGGTGGTTTCGGTTTCCTTCACCCCTACGGTGAGACCGTGGACAAACAATGCCCCGACCGGCTTTCCGCCCACCCCTGCCGTGTACAGTGGATTTGTGGTTGAGTAGCGGAAATCCCAGGGCACCTGCGTGGAATCCCAGGTTCCCTTTCCGCTGTCCGGTCCGGCATACATGTTGCGCTTCGAGCCTGTGGGCACGGCATTGTTCCAGTAGTCCTGCAACGGCCCCACCTCGTCGCGGGGACCATTCAGGAACGTCACCGCCTGGGTCATGTTCGTCGCGCTGTCGCCGTACTGCCGCATGAAGAACAGGGAGAGTGAATCATACGGTGGCGAACGGGACAACCTGTCCTCGCGGCCCCACGGGATAGCGCCGCCATGAATGGCGGGCCTGATGTGGAAATTGTTGTGATGGATGCGGACAATCTGCGGTGTCCCGCCGACCGTATCGGCCCGGAGTCTGAGCACATTCACCTGATGCCCCGCTGACGGAGTCGTTCCCCTGGAAGCCCGCATTGACAAAGAGGTTGTTGGACACATGGGCCTCTTTGACTTCTCCCATGGCGAGCGGCTGGCTGAAGACATTCACGCACGTATTATGGTTGAACCGGAAATAGTTGAGAAGCCCGCCGCCGTCGCGGGTCATTCTCCCGGTAAGATTGTAGATGATGTTGTCTTCAAAGACCACCGAATCCACGTTCTGACCGCGGTCGTCCCAGGCCCGGCCGTTGTTGTCGGCCATAAGCCCGAGATTGGAGATGACGCTCCGTCTGACAAACCATTTTGTTCCCGAACTCTCCACCCGCAGAACGGACTGCAGGTCGCGATCCAGCTGGCATTCGGTGATCGTGATCCGGATATTCGCTCCTCCCGTTCTTATGCTGTTCTGCTTCAACGTACCGCCTGCGTCCACCGCGTTGATATACAGGCCTTCGAGGGTCAGATCCCCGGCCGGCGTGAAACACCTTGCGGTCCCTGCGAACGGACGTACGATTGGCCTCTTTCCCGCGCCTGACGCCGCCCTGATTTTCAGATGATACCCGGAGTTCGCAATGGGCACCTTGATGGTGTAGTACCCGTTCCGTTCAAGCTGATACCAGGTGTTCGGATTCGCCGCTCTCCCGGCGACGTCGCCATCGATGGTCTGTTCGATCACCCCGTCACCCGAAATGATGGGCACGACACGTTCAGCCTGCGCGAACCCCTGCTCATGCAAGACCGTACCGAAAAGGGCGATGAAGACCAGCAAACCGCAGAACGTATGCATTTTCATGAGTGCCTCCTGTGTGAAAAGGTGATTGTACGTTCGCCGGATATGTCGTCGCTACAATTCATACTTGAACCCGAAATCGGCGGTCCACCCGTAATACTCTTCGCGCGTCGGCGATGCCGCTGTTCCAAGATACGACCCTTCGGGAAGGCTGGTAAGGTTGGTGACGTTCACCAGCAATGCAAAACCCGAAAACACCTTGTACTGAAGGGCAATATCCCACCGCAGGAACGCTTTGGAATAGCCGTCCAGCTCCGGTTTCGCCCCGACAAATTGCAGCGCATCTCCCTGGTACGCAAGCGAAATGCGGGCGCTCACAGCCTTCTTTTCGTATCCCAACGTTACATTGCCCAGTTGATTGGCCTGTCCCGGCATTCGGGATTCCCGCGTGGAGTCAATATACTCGATGAACGTTTGGGGATTCGGCGGTTTCTTATAGGAGCGGACAATCTGGTACGGGAAGTAGGTCTGCGATCTGATCAGGGCGAAGTTCACATTGAAAACGATGCCGTCGAACGGGCTTGGCAGCATACGGAGGTTCGATTGAAGATCGAATTCAATCCCGTAGACATTCGTTTCGAACAGCGAGTTTTCCGGATGATAGTAATCCACAGCGCCGGCTCCCCGGATGGACTGGGCACGCGATTTCCTGATGTAGTCCAGGCCCTCAAGATTCTTGTAGAATCCGCCGACCGTCAACAATCCCAGTTCATCGTAGAACGAAAGGAAGAGATCGTAGTTCCACACCCTGGTATTCTTCAGATTCGGCTCCCCCCGCTCGAGGCCGTCGCTGGTCTCCCGTTCCCACGGCACGAGATCGAGGTAATTGGGGCGCGAGAGTGTTCTGGTGAATGCCAGACGCACATCGAACCACTCCGTGAATCTGTACCGCACATGAACCATCGGCAGAACATCATGTTCGGTGCGCGAACCGAGCGTATCGACGCCGGGAGCGGCTATTTCATCCCCGTTTTCATCGTAAATCACGCTCGAGCTGTGTTTGCTTGAGTAGTGGCTGGCGGTCCGTTCATAACGGACACCGGGGAGAATCATCAACTGCGGACCGAGTTGTATCTGGGTCATCAGATACGCAGCGGCGACCTGCTCACCCGCGGTATAGTCTTTCTGGTCGGTCTCGTAGTCGGGTTTGTACAGCTCCTTTGTGCCGCTCCAGGAACTGGTCAAGTTTCTCGACGGAGAGAGGACCTGCCGGGCCGATGACATAGCGGCCGTCGAGGAAAGCCCCGAAGTCAAAAGAGGGGTCATAGAAATTGCTGATGTTCGGGTAGAGATAGAGTATCGAACCGGGGATGTACGTCTTCCCTGAATCCGCTCTCATGATCGGCTCGAAGTCTTTCCCCTCGATGTATCTGTACTCCCCGTTGAGAGACCTGTTCTTGTCCCTGTACTTGCCGCCGAACTTGACATCTCCCGTGAACTGGTCGCCCAGGGCAAACGGCACGGTGATGTCGATCTGGCCGTTCAGGTCCCTGTCGGTATTCAACTCGCTTCCGTACGTATCGTTATAGAACGTGGTGTTGCTTGTATCGTTTTTTGCCTGGGCGATTGCATCGTCGATTGTCTTGATTGCCGATTGGTTCACATACGGGGCGATCTCCCTGAATTCGGACTCATGCGCGGAGGCGGTGTTCTGTCTCGAAAAGAGCGCCGCCACCTGCCACTTTAGGTTGAAGGATTGAAAATCGTGTGTCCCTGTCAGGGAGTTCGTGAAGAGATCGGTATTGATGTCGCTGTTGCGGAGGACATACCGGACAAGCGGAGAGCTGCCGAGCGAGTATCCTTTCCGGCGGCGCACCTCATCCCGTTCTGTTCTGCTGTAGAGGCTGTTCAGCACGAGTTCGCCGTCCGGCAGGGCGTAGTCCGCCACAAAGTTTGCACCGTAGCGATAGCGCGTCTCAACCTTGTCAACGAGGCTCAGGCTGCTGAAACGGATGTCCGGATCGCCGCTGGGAAGAGTCCCGACTACCCCGTAGTCCGCGCTCAGGTTATCGGAGCCGCGATTGGCCCGCTGCACATTGCCCGAAAAAATCATCCCGAGTTTGTCATCAACGAAACGGTCGCTGAAGGTGATGCTGCCGCGATAGTTTCCGAAATCGTCGTTCAAATGGTTGTATCCCCCGAGGACTCTCACGTCCGAGGCCAATCCGCTTTCGGCCTTCTTCACCGAGAAGTTCACGGTCCCGCCGACGGCGTCTCCGTCCTGATCGGGGGTGATCGCTTTGACCACTTCCATGCCGGCCAGAATATCGGAGGAGATCATGCTGAGATCCACGGATCGATTCTCCGGATCCGTGGCGGGGATTTTCTGGCCGTTGATCGTAATAGCGTTGAATTTCGGCGCCAGACCACGCACGATCACTTTGCTGCCTTCGCCCGCATCCCGCTCGATGGAGACACCCGGCAGCCTGCCTATCGACTCGGCCGCATTGTTGTCCGGCAGCTCGCGGATACGGTCTTTGGAGACGACGTTGACAATTTTATTGGATGTCAGCTGTTGATTGATGGCAGCGTTCTGCCCCTGTAGCTGGGCCGTCACGACCACCTCCTGTCCGACGATCTCGTCCGGGTGCATTGCCACATCGACTTTTTGTGTCTTCTCGGAGATGACCTCAACTTCCGCGCTGTCGGGTCGATACCCGAGATACCGGAAATGGACGGTGACGCGCCCCGGTTTTATGGAGGAGAGGCGGTACCGGCCTTCTGCATCCGATACCGTGCCGATCGTCGTCCCTCCAATATACACCGTTGCACCCCAGAGCGGAGAGCGGTCGGATGCATCCGTTATCTTGCCGCCGACATGGCCGTTGGATTGAGCGTGCACAACAGGTGCGGCGGTGGCAAGAATCAGGAACGCATGAAGGGTACAGAACGGGTGAAAGGGGGATCTCTTGGTGCCGGTTCGGGCGACCTGAGAAGGAAATGCCGCACGCTCAAAGGATCGGTCGTGAGCCACTCTTTTTCCTTTGGATCGTCAACGATAACTTCATCGCTTAAGTTAGGGAGCGACCGGGGGGGGGAGATGGCTTGCGTCCTCCCCCTTTCCATCCTATCACTGTCGCATAAAACCACCCAAGGCGGGCATCCAACCTATATAAAAGGCATACTTGGTATGCCAAGAATACTAAATCCCCATGATTTTGTCAATAGAAATCTTGATTCGAATGCTTTTTCATCTTTTTGGGCCCTTCTAGCATCAGACCCTGTCGGCTTCGCAGAAGCCATCTCCGCGTTCCAGCAGCACGGCCTACGATAGAGCTCTCCCCAAGGAACGCATCATCACAGAGACGTGTTTTGTGCTGATAGAAACTCGCCACACCCTGAGGAACCATCCTGCCACGCGAACACAAAGTCACCTCCCTGCCCGACACGGCAAACGAAAAACACCAAACGCAGCTCGCGTTTGATGCTGCAGCCCCCGTCTATGATTCGGCCTATGAAGGGCTCCGGGGCATCCGGCGCATCCGGTCCATCACCTCCCGGCTGTATCTCGAACGTTTCCCTGCCGGTTCTCGCCTTCTTGAGCTGAACTGCGGTACAGGAAACGATGCAGTCTTCCTGGCCCGCCGGGGCATGAACATCCTGGCAACCGACCTCTCCGCAAAGATGCTCGAGGAAGTCGCCCGGAAGATCGATGCCCACAACCTCGGGAGTGCGATTCAGACCCGCCATCTGCCCTTTGACCAATTGGGTGACCTGCACGGCACCCTGTTCGACGGAGCCTACTCCAATCTCGGCGGACTGAACTGCACGGACCGGATCCAGGATGTGGCCACGCATCTCGGCGCGCTCATCCGGCCCGGAGGCTATTTTATCGCCGCCGTGATGCCTCCCTTCTGTCTCTGGGAATCAGGAGCGTTTCTCCTGCGTCTTCGATGGCGCGACGCCGTGAGAAGGTTCTCGCGCAGGGGAACAATCGCCTCTCTTCACGGCGGTTCGGTGCACACCTACTACTTCTCGCCCCGGTCTTTTCGTGCAGCGTTTGCACCGCACTTTGAACATGTGGAGACCGTGGGATTGAGTATCTTCACCCCTCCGCCGAACTTCGAGCGTGTGTACGCCCGCCTGGGATCAACCGTCAGGTTGCTCGAACGTCTGGACGATCTCCTCTGTCAGCTCCCGCCGTTTCACGCCATCGGGGACCATTACGCGATGGTCCTCAAGAGAAACGGACTATGAAGCGTAAACCCTCAGCCCGGCGGATCGTCACGCTGTGGCAATACGCCCGGCCGTGGCAAGCATGCATCGGATTCGCATGTGCCGGCCTGGAACAGGAGCTGGAGAAGCGCCTCTGGCGGAATCTTGCCGATCTTTCATTCTCTTCCCGGATCCCGTGACAGGCAGGCTTAGGAATAGCGCCGGCACTACAAGACCGGAAGAACAGACCATTTCCCCGTGGTCGGGAACAGCACCGCCCCGCAGGGTCCTGATCATCAGGTTTCATGCCCTGGGAGACGTTGCAGTGACATTCCCGGCTTCTGCCGGATTGCGTCTCCTCAACCGGTCAATGGAGATGGATTTTCTCACCATGGCCCCGGCCCTCCCTCTAGTAGAAACGCTGCAGGTCTTTGACAGGGCCTTCGCCCTTCCAGCCTACACACGCACCGCCTCATGGGCCGGGAAGGTCATGCGGATGGCAGGAACTCTTCACCGCAGGCGGTATGATGTGATTCTGGACCTTCAACGTAATTGGATTTCACGGACGATCCGGCGCCTGGCCTCCCCGGAAGCTTGGGGGGAATTTGACCGGTTTGCCCCTCGACCGGCCGCCGATCGCGTCCTTGAAACGTTTCACAATACCGGCTTCCCGGGAGTGGCCCCATCCTACCGGATGCCGGTGTTGCCCCGGCTCCAGACCGCCGCAGGAGTCTCTCCTGCGCGAACACGGATGGAACGGCGAGTCCCCGTTGATCATTCTCAATCCGGCAGGGTTGTGGGCAACGAGAAACTGGCCCCTGGAAAACTATGTTGCGCTTGCACACAGGTGGCTTGAACGTGAACAGGTCCAGTTCATCCTTCTCGGAACGGAGAGGATTGCAGGCAGAGCCGCGGACCTTCGCCGGTTGCTTGGCAGCCGGGTCATCAATCTCGTCGGCAGGACCCCTCTTGATCTGGCGTTTGCGATGCTGCAACGGGGGACACTGATGATCAGCGAAGATTCTGGACTGATGCACATGGCCTGGTGTTCGGGTGTCCCGGTGGTGGCCCTTTTCGGATCGAGCAAACATGTATGGTCGGCTCCGGTCGGACCGTGCGCCATCAGCCTGCACTCGGGCGATCTCCCCTGCGGTCAGTGCATGAAACCGGTGTGTGCGTTCGGCGACGTCCATTGTCTCACGCGGTTTTCGCCGGAGCAGGTCTACACAGAAGCGCAGAGACTCTTGAGGGCGTCACCCCGGAGGGAGGTTCACCTGTGAAGCGGGTCGCAATGCTCATGCATGGCGGACTTGCGCCGCCGGGATCCGCAAGGGGTGTTCCGGCACTTGCCGGACTTGTCCAACGCCTCGCCCTGCAGTTCGACATCACCGTGTACATGCTCCAGGGAACGGAACAACCGACGGCCCCTTTCGCCCACGGCCGCGCCGCCGTTCGCTCTGTGCCCGCGCGGCACGGCGCGCACATGTCTCTGAAAGTCCTGCACCTGACCCGGGCGTTGCTTGCCGATCACCGGAAGAATCCCTTTACATTGGTGCACGGATTCTGGGCGCTGCCCGGAGGGTTTTCCGCGGTCCTGGCGGGAAGACTCGCGCACATCCCGGCTGTCGTGAGCCTTCTCGGCGGAGAAGCTGCTTATCTCCCCGGGATTGGCTACGGAAACATGCGGAAGACCGGGCCCAGAGCCGCGACGCTGTGGGCATGCCGGGCTTCAGATGCACTCATAGCGCTCACCCGCTATCAACTTGAGCAGCTCTCCCGATTTGGGTTCAGTCGTCAGGACGGGGTTCATCTGGTCCCTTTCGGAGCCGAGGCACCCTTCTCTTTGTCGGGGACACCGGAGCCGCCGGCTCCGCCGTTTCACATACTTCATGTGGGGGATCTGAACCGGGTGAAGGATCAGCGGACCCTGCTTAACGCCTTCCGGTTGATCCGGGGACAAAAGGATTGCCGGCTCCGCATCGTGGGCGAAGACACGCTCGGCGGTGAAATGCAGCGGTACGCCGGGGAACTGGGAATATCGGACTCCGTGACATTCGCCGGCTTCGTGCCCCACGACAGTCTCGGCCCGCACTTCGCGTGGGCGCATCTCCTGCTGCACGCATCCCTTTACGAGGGGCAGGGGGTGGTTTTTGCAGAGGCCGCGGCGGCAGGCCTGCCTATATGCGGCACCCGTGTCGGACTGCTCGCCGACCTTGGAGAACACTTTGCAGCCACCGCCGAGCCGGGGGACCACGAAGGACTCTCCCGTGCCGCTCTCAGGTTGCTCGGCGACGCGTCGCTCCGTAAAAGCCTGGCAGCGGGAGCAAGAACCTGGGCCGGGGAACACGATGCTGACCGGACAGCCGAGCTCGTCGCCCGAGTGTACGGCTCGCTGCCGACCGGGTATAACCGTCGTCCGTCGTCCCGCAAGAACAGGGCAATCACCGGAGTCCGGGTGGAGTGCAAACCTCGCATCGGCAGCCCATCCAACGGGAAAACGGCGAACCTATAATGAACATCGTTGGTCCTTTCCCCCTCATGTTTGTTTGCCCATCGTGCCGCGAGCCGGTGGTGCGGACAAATGCCGGCTGGCGTTGCGAGCGTGAGAGCCTCGAGTTTCCGGAGGTTGAAAGTATCCCGGATTTTGTGCTGCCCGGCCGCCGATCCTCTGTGGCAGCTTTTCTTCGTTCATACACGGAAGTTCGCAAGGCCGAAGGATGGGGAGATCCGGGGGAGGAGTACTACCATGACCTCCCCTATCGTGACCGGACAGGCAGACAGAGGCGGATATGGCAGCTTCGTGCAAGGACGTTTGACACATTTCTGACGACATCTGGGATCCGCCGCCCCTCACCGCGTCCTTCGTGTACTTGACGTGGGCGCCGGTAATTGCTGGCTTTCCGCCAGGCTCGCGGAGCGCGGCCACGTGGCGCTGGCAGTGGACATTAGCCTCGATTCGGTTGACGGCCTGGGAGTCTGCCGCAGGATTTCCTCCGGCGGCTACGCCTCGGTTCAGCCAGTACGTGCCGAGTTTGACGCCTTTCCCTTCGCGCCGGCATCATTTGATCTCATCATCTTCAACGCATCGCTGCACTACTCACGCGACATTCTGAAGACGGTCCGGGACTCGATGGGCCTTCTCACGGCCGGAGGCATGATGTACATCCTGGATTCGCCCCTGTATCGTGATGCGGAAAGCGGAAGAAGCATGGTGCGCGAACGGAGAGAGAGCGTCAGAAGGCTTCACGACGTGCAGATCGCCGAAGAGCACGGAGGAAATTTCCTCACGCAGGAGACCGTGAATCGGCTGCGCGAGACAGTTCGTGTAGAGGTACTCCTGCCCCGCTACGGCGTTCGCTGGTGGTTACGTCCGTTCGTCGCGCATCTGCTTCGCAGGAGAGAACCCGCGACGTTTGCCGTCATCGTCATCCATAACTCACCTTAGGCATCAAAGGGCTCTCCGCCGGACGGGCCACCGGGCTGTCCTCCCGGCCGTCGTCTCCCCCCTCTGTCCCCCTGACGCCACCCCCGCTGAGAACCTCCGAGATTTCCAGAGGAAGGCGGCGGAACGTGGTTCACCGGAACTGCGGGATCACCCCGGTGGGCTCATCCCATGTCCAGCAGCACTCATTCCATCGGCGGGGCTCCAAGCAGGGAAAGATCAAACAACTCCCCGATGCGAACAACCTTTCCGGTGTCGATGCTTCTGCGTGCGGCAACACCAATCAGAACAGACATCGCACCATCCCGGACGTCCGCAGCCTGACGGAGCGGGTCCGGAGCACCCGGCGTGCGAAAGATCCTCTCCTTCATTAGCGGGTCCCCGCCGAAGTGATCCCCCTCAACACGGGGAATGCGCAGAAGCTCCGGCTTCCCGAAATTGTCCGTGATCTGCAGTTCGTCGATCGATTCCATCGGCCACGGCTGCTTTTCATGCATCCAGAAGTCCAGCCGGCCTTTCGTCCCGTTAAAGGCAATCCTGTAACCTTCATACGGAGAGTATGTCGTCAGAGAATAGCTGACCTGGACGTTGTTCCTGTATCGGATCTGCACCGCCATCTTGTCGAAGATGTCGATGTCGTTGTTCCAGACACAGCCATCCCGGAGATATCCGTCATATTTCTCGTTCCGGGCGTACAACTCCATGAGCCGTGCGTCTTTCGTCATATCAAAAAAGAACTGGCATTTCTCCTTGAGCGGACAGGTCCGGCAGTGTGTGTGCCGGAAGTCGTTGTTCTTCCCGTAAAATTCCAGCTCGCCAAAGGCATGGACTTCTTCCGGGTCGGCCCCGATCCACCAGTTCAGCAGATCGAAATGATGTGAAGCCTTGTGCGTCAGCAGCGATCCCGATGACTCGCGCAGCCTGTGCCATCTGCGGAAATAGTCGGCACCATGATACACATCAAGGTACCAGTGGAAGTCCACGGATGTCAGACGGCCGATGCGCTTCTGGAGAAGCAGCTCCTTTATCCTCGCGCGGGTCGGAGAATATCGATAGTTGTGAGCGACAATGATCTTATTCCTGGCTCTGCGTTGTGCATCCAGAATCACCTTCAATTTTACTTCATCGGTGGTCATCGGTTTCTCGGTGATGACATCGCATCCCATTTCCAGGGCGCGGGCAATATATGTGTGATGGGTGCCGTCCACCGTTGTGACGATAACCGCATCGGGCTTCGTCGCGGCAACCATTTCTTCAAAACCAGTAAATGTGGGACACGACACACCGATGAGCCGTTTTGCGGATTCAAGCCGGCCGGGGTTTGTGTCGCACAACCCGACAAACTCCACGCTGTCGGAAAAAGCCTCAAGCACTTTGCTCCCCCACATACCTGTGCCGCGGTGACCTGTACCAACCATGGCCAGACGGCGTCTGGACCCCACGACATTGGCGGCCAGGCTCGCCGGCACCGTTCCGAGTAAGACTGCCCCCACGGCTCCCTTGACGGTGGATTCCACAAATTCTCGCCGTGTCATAGAATCAGAACGGTTGGTGCACATGGTCATTTCTCCTGGAGTTTTCTGTCTTTGCTCGTGTGCCGGGAATGCCGCGGGGCTGTTCACTGGAATCTTCAGAGGGCTGTCCGGTGGCCGATCACGTGGGCTGTCCGGCTTATCGTAGGCTCACGGTGAAGTCCCCTGCAGCCCGGGGCTGCTTCAGCGTCAGGAGAATTCTCTCCAGCCGATCGCCCCAGGATGACTGGAGCTGCCCGTCCTGAACTTTGATGGCTTCGACATCAACCGCGAAGAGCGCCGGGTCGAACATGAGCGTCACATCCCGGACCTTGCCGGTCCCGGACCGATCCCCGAGCACGATCGTGCCCGGCGCGCCGACGGTGACCATCCGGTTGGTCATCAACGTCAGGCGGATCCCGCCCTTCAAGGTGTCGAGGACATAGGCATCATGGACTGTCACCTCCCGGCCGCGGACGAGGGTCAGCGTTCGCCGCCAGGTGCGCACTCCGGCTTCCCGGGGATATGCCGGTGCGATATCCATGGACAACGTCGCGGCCGTATCGCCGGATGTGTAGTGGACGTCCCGCGCGGTGTACTCTTTTCCGTCTTTTTGCTGAACGCCGTTGATCGTCGGAAGGTTGTGATAGGCCGACTGCATCGTCCAGATCGTGTACCGGTCGGCGCTGAACGTTTTTGCCGTGTAGGTCTCAACCCCGACGTCAATGATCACCGGTTCGCCGTCGGCGTAGACGATGAAGTTACCGACATCATTATGGTTGTGACTTTCGCCGTTATGACCTCCCTGCGCCGCCAGATAGAGCCCGCGCTTTGAGCCACCCGACGAACGCGCTCCCATGACCTGCACTCCGGGAAGCCAGAAATCACGGAGAAGGGGTTCCGCCGGACGGGTGCGCAGAAGATCTTCCAGAGAAAAGAGCGCGGGCAGGACGCGCCCGAGCACACCGAACCGGCCCGGCACAGCACCCGATCCCATCTGCTCCATCTGCGCAAGATACCCCCCGAATGCCATCATCGTACTGTCGTTGATCCTTTTGCCGTAGCGAAACACCGGACCGGGTTCCGGAGAGGCCTTCGCTGCCGCATCCGCAAAATTGACGTAGTAGGGCCCCTGTATGTGGGCACGCATGATGTACCGCCCGATTTCTCCGATGCGGGCATTGGTGAAACCGTTGATACGGCCTCCTGTGGCAAGCTGCAGGAGTTCCAGGCAATCCAGAAGTGAACCCCCGGCACGGGTCCAATACGTCGGCCCTTCGTCACAGCCGCCGTCGTCCGTATAGACATTCAAGAACCGGTCCAGACACTCCAGGATCTTATAAACAGAACGGGCCCGCAGGGTGGGATTCTCTTCGAGAATGAGCACGGCGGCGAGCCAGTTCGAACAGATCCAGGGGTTCCAGTTGTTCACTTTCCGTGTATGTCCCATCCACCAGAAGTCGTCCCGCTCCAGATTGACCGCAAGGATTCTGCGATGAACCTCATGGCGAATCCGCTCGCTGACGATCGGAAAGCGGGCGTCAAGCGAATCCTTCAGCAGATAGTAGGTCCAGGCAATCAGGGAACCCGTTTCGGCGGCAAAAAGGTCGACGGTGGGCTCGGTCACATCCGGCAGGCCGAACCCCTTGCGCTGCAGGCTGAGGTGCGCCGGAACACCCCAGAAGGTCTCTTCACTTATCGTCCAGATGCCGTTGACGATATCGTCGAGGAAACGCCCCTTCCCTTCCATGCACTCGGCCAGAACCAGGGTTGCGAGTTGCTGTCTGCGCCCGAAAGAGATCCCCTGATAGTGACTGCGGTCCCCGGTCCGGACAAATTCCAGGAAGTCGGTCGCCCGGGGTGCCGCCCATTCGGCGTTGAGCAGTTTCTCCCCCTCCCGGATGTGCGCAGCTGCGGACCGTGGCGGGAAGCTTCATCCATTCTTTCCGTTCAACAGATCGGGGGAATGGGTGCCAAGTGGAGGCCGGTGAAAGAATCCGGCTGAGTTGTTCAACCGATGTTCCGCCGCTGAGAATACCTCCCGAATCGGCTGCCGCGAGTTATCGAGGAAACCATGCCAAGAAGAGACCCGAGCAAAATGGAGCGGAACAAATGGGTCTGAAAGAGAACGGACGGTCGACGGGAAAAGAGGCATAGAAGCTCCTTGTCATCTGAGGAAAGCGTACCGGGCCTGTGACGGCCACGCCGGTTCAAGCAGTACGTTCCGCCGGAGGTCACACGGTTTTCGATGCCTCACGATGCCTGAGCGGCGTCTCCTTTGTGCGGATGCAGGCAGCGGGTTTTGTCGCCGTCCGGCGGATGATGCTAGTGCCCCGCCAGGCTTGTTCGGCGAGGATAGCGCGCCGGCATCGATCCGCCAGTATTTCCCTCCGCCTCCCTCCCGCGCCATGTATTTGTATTCCACGAGCGAACGGCGCAACCGGGCCGTGTCTTCGTTGTACTCTTTCAGAATCTGGTTGACCCTCTTTTCGGTGTACTTGACACCCGGTTCGAAGGCCTTGAGGACGTAGCGTACGAGAACGAGGAACTTCTTCTCCTGCACCGGGAAGGCGGTGATCCGGCCGTCGGGACTCGTGAAGGTGTCCATGACCTTCTGCTCAAACGCATCCAGGTGTTCGCTCTCGTCGCGGCGGGGCTGTCCGGCCTCATGCAGAATCGTCTTTGCCATGGCAGACAGGACATCCGTTCTCAGCGAGTAGAGATTATAGTAGCTTTCGGCTCTCGCGGTGACGAGTCCGGCTGCGGCCAGCAGGGAGAGGTGATGGGATACGGTGGAAACGCCCACGCCGAGTTGCCGGCCCAGGTCTTCCACGGTATACGCGCGCCGGGCGAGCAATCCGACGATTTTGAGGCGGTTGGGTTCTCCAAGCGCTTTAAAGAAGCGGAGGAGGTCAGAAAGGTGGTGTTCGGGCGGCATTGGGCTCTCATAAAAGTATTTCGATAAATATAGAAATACTTTTACGCATTGTCAAGCCCGCCATCTGTGCCCTCCCGCCGCCACGGAGCATCCTCCTCTTCGCGCTTGCCCAACACTTCTGCCGGCCAACGGCCACCTGGGCTACGGATCTGCGGAATATCGAAGGGACTAAAGGAAGGCGAGTGCACGTCTTCTCATTGACGGATACCTGACGACGGGATTGATCTGCGGGATTCTGAGGCGTCTGAAACAACGTGAGGGGGTTCTCCACAGCGAAGGATACAGGAGGGCTACAAAGACTGATTCTCCACCCCTGTCTTCATGTCCAGGTAGAGATTCTCGACTTTCCTCCTCGCCCAGGGAGTCTTTCGCAGGAACTTCAGGCTCGAGGAAACGCTGGGAGTGTCGGTGAAACACCGGATGGTGATCCTGCGTCCCAGTTCTTCCCAGCCGTATTGATCTACCAGCTGACGCACGATCATTTCCAGCGTCTTCCCATGCAGAGGATTATTGGGCTGGTCGGCCGTCATTGCTGCATCTACTTCACACCCCGCTTCTTCTTCTCGATGAACACCTGCGCATCCACCGGCGATGAACAAATGGGACACACGTACCGGTGTGTGGTTTCGTTCACGTCCGGCTCCCGGGTCTGCTTGCAGTTCGGGCATCGAACCGTCAGGGGTGCTTCGTCCTTCTTTGCAGCCATGCGTCAGTCCCTGTTCAGCGGTCTTTCTTCCGGAATGACTGCCCGGCGCCGCATCACTTCTCTCTGCTGTGATCGTCCTGGTTCTGCCACCACAATCGTTTCTGCAATCCGGTCGTGCACCGTGCGACGGTCCGCTTATTCCTGCTCTTCCCCGCTGAGCGTGTTCCAGACCGACTCCATGACGGCGGTGGCGGCATTGGTCATCTCCGTGACCGCCTTCTTCCGGGCGTTCTTGACGCTCAGCTGCCCCGCCTTGCCTGATTTCGATTCATTCACCAGGTTGTTGCCGGTCTTCCGGTCCACCGCGGTCGCATCGAGCGTCCAGCGGCAGTAGTACCATTCATCGACCGGCTCCGTCGAAGGATCAAGATCCGTTTCCAGGGCGATCACCACATCCGCCGCCCCCTCGTTGCCGGGAGTCATCTTCTTCGCACTGAATCCCTTGGAGGAGAGATACTTCAATGCCGGCTGAAGGATTTTCTGCGACTCCTCGCCTGTTGCGGTCACCCCGATGAGAAACTGGTTCTTGAGGAAGGAGGCGATCTTGGATTTCTCCTTTTCGATGGAAAACGGGGCAGGGATGCTCTGGTTGGCGAGGTCCACCACACGATGGTCCGCATTCAGTCCTTCACGAACGACCATATGCGTTCTTCCTGCGTAACATGAGGCGGAGGCGTTCGATTTTGTCTGTCGCTTCATCGGCGGATTTCCCCAGCGTCACGATGTCCTCGTCGAGGCGGTTGATCTGCTCCTCAAGAATCGCCTGTGCACTGCTCCGTTTGAGTACCGCAAGGGCATACGTGATGCCGGCATCTTCGTACACCTCGGCGATTTCAATGCCCTCCATCGTCTTCCGCACGCCCACTTCCACGCTGCTTACCGTCTTTTCCTGTGATTCGGCGGTGACGCCATCCTTGTTCTGTTTCATCGTTTCGTTGCTTTGCACGCCGATTGTGGCGTTGATATCGACCTTGAATATTCTGGCTATGCTCGCGCGCGCCTGGTTTTCGGCCGCCTCAAGCGTCTTTCCCGATCCCACCCCCACCAGGTAGAGTTGCTGGGGATATTTCTTGCTTGATCCCTGAAGCCAGTCGGGTTTCTGGGCCGAAGCGGAGGGGATCAGTCCGAAAACGAATACGGCAGGCGCCGCAATACGCAGGAACATCGATCGTTTCATCATGGCAGGAGATTCCTTCACAATCGAACAGCGGTAGTTGAACATTCCGGAGGTCAGTTGACATCGACGAACAGACGGAATACCATCTTCCCCTCTTTCACCGTCACCTGGTCAGCGAGCAGGCTCCGGGAGGGATTGCGTCCGGTGAGTGTAAAATTGTGTGTGCCGGCGGGAAGATTGACGCGGACGAGGAACATCTGATTCGGCAACGTACGCCAGGTCCGGACATCCGCCTGCTCCGTCGCGTCGACCGCGATATCGACCAGCAGGCTCTTGAAGAAGTTGCCTGCTTCATCGCCGTCCTTTTTCAACTCCTTCTTGGCCGCTTCGGAGGCGAGGAACTTCAGGAGGGCCCGCCCGCCCGCCTTGAGGTAGACCAGGCCGATTCGGTCATCCAGCGACTTGCGGGCGATCTCCGTCACAAACTGACCCAGTTCCGCCGGGACCTTCCGCGGCGGGACCCCCTTGCCTCCGACCTCCACGTCGTACGCTGACGAGGTCCGTTCGCGAGAGATGAATTTCGGAAGGGCCACCGTGAATGTATGGAGGACCGCGTCGTTGTCGGGGATGGTCACCTTGATCTTGTTTTCCTCCTTGATCGGCCCCCGGCCCGAGTGAATGATCATCACCACGGATCCTTCCTTCTTCTTCGGCCTGGTGTACCTGAGTCCGAATTCCTTCTCGAACCGCTTACGATCGTCATCAAACCGGAGCAGGGTCGCCGTGCGCACGAGGTCGGCTTTCAGGAAGGAAGGGCATGCCGTCTTGAACTGGGCATCGTACATCTTGTAGCCTTCATACGCCTTTTTGTAGGAGATGAATGCATCGTTGATCTCCCCTGCGGCCTCATAGAGCATCCCCATGATGTAGCGCACAAAAGCGTCCTGCTTGTAGACGTTCTTCCCCTCGTACTGGCGGGAGTACTGGTTCAGCTTCAGGTCCACTTTGCGCGCCTCCACCAGCGCCTCTTCGATGTCACCCATTTCCGCGAAGTTGAGCGCAAGGAACAGGTTGACAAAGACCTTCTCGAAATCCTCTCCGTCATAGGGGATGAGGTTGTCGTTGAGCAGAACGGCGGCCGCTTCCGTGCTGATGCTCTTTGTGTAGAGTTCTTCCATCTGTTTTCTCGGCCGCAAGGAAGTGGCGGTTGCTCTCCTCGTACCGGGCGCTGTAGTGGGTGAGCGTTCCCATTTCCAGGTTGTAGAGGACGAAGTTCTTCTCTCCGAATTCTTCCTCCTGGCTCTGCAGTGTTTTGAAGAGCCAGGGCAAAGTTCTTGGCGGCGAGGTTGGTTTCGACCTCGCGGTAGAAGTCGGTTCTCATGCCGCATCCCCACAGCACAGCCATCAGCACAAGCAGCAGCGCACCAGCGAGATGACGGCGACGGCACCGGAGAGTCACGGTGGCGCTTTCAGAATGTGACCGAATCCTGCGAAATGGCCTTCTTTATTTTCTTCTCGCCGATCCAGACCTTCTTGTTCGATTCAACGTTGATCAGCTCCATATTCACCTGGTAGAACTTCGTCTTTTCTCCGCCTTCCTGGTCGACGATCGAAGAAATATTGCCGATGAGCATGTAGTCGGATCCGATTTCCTTGCCCGGCCCTTTCTGGGTCTCTTCCGACGCCTGCTTTGCCTGGTCCTTCCGCTCATCCCGCACCTGTTCACGCTCTGTCGCGTCGGCGACAAACTCCACCTGACCCGAGTTCAGCATCGCGCGTTCAAGGTTCTTTACGAATGTCTTGGTCTCGATGTGTTCGCTCGTCCGGTTGGTGATCTTGCCGACAATCACCGTGGGTTTGCGCTTCTCTTTCTTGGTGAACTGATTAACCCATGGCTGCGCCAGCACGTCGTTGATCATCTCCTGCGCGACAAGCCGGGAGTCCGTGTCATTCCATTCGCCGCTCAGGTCCGTGGTGGATTCGGCGTCGATGCGGCTGACCTGCTTTGACGCGCCGCAGCCTGAGAGGAGCACGAGCGATACGAGCGCTGCTCCGACAATACATCGGCTTGTACATAGTGTATCCTCCATGGTTATTCGGGTTGGAACTACCTGACATGCTGTATCCGTGCATATCCGCAGCTGTCCTCGCGCCGGTGGCGGACACCTGCCAGTGAAAGGTGCTCATTCCGGCGCGGAGGCACGGGGTGGTTCAATATTGCAAATCGATAATTGTTAAATCAAGCGCGGATCAACGCCATTCCTCGTACAACTTCATCCGTTCGCTCACATTCAGAATGTAGCTGCGCGTTTCCGCATACGGGAGACTCGACCGCATCCGGGCAAACACCTCCGCGGGAGTCATCGTGTTGATGCGCTGGATCGCCTCGGGGACCTTCCGTTTTCCCGTAAATGCACTCGCCACGTTCGCCGCCCCGGTGTTGTAGGCGGCTATTGCGCAATAGGTGCGGCTGAGCGGATCTGTGACGTCCTTGAACGATGTCGTCATCAAGAGAGAGAGGTATCCCGCACCCAATTCCACATTGTTGGATGCATCGTAGAGATGGTCGGGAGGGAGCAGCTTGTCTTCGCCGTGCACAAACAGGTAGGCCGCCCGTGCACCCGAATGCGGAACGAGCTGCATCAATCCGTACGCGGGCGCGGACGACCGTGCCCGGGGATTGTAGTAACTTTCCGTGTGAATCACCGCAAACACAAGGGGGGGCTCCACGCTGAACCTGGACGCATTCTTCGCAACGGTTTCGCGGTACTTCTCGGCCCGCAAACGGACATGATTGGGTACCAGCGGAAAGGAGACCCGGGCTGCAATCCGTGATGACCCGTCCGCACCCACCACCGGCTCTCGCTTGATAGATGCCTTGCGGAGTAACTCATCGGTATACGCGTCTGCGTTTTCCCGGGTGATCGGGCCCATGGTCTTGGACTCGATCTGACCTTCGAGCACCGGCGCCGGAGAAGGAGCGTTCTGTTTCGCTTCCAGCGGGTCCGTTTCACCCCGGTCGCCGATCATCTTCCGGATTTCCGATCCTACGCGCTTGCGCACTTCCGCGTCGGGCAGGTCCTTCTCCACCAGGACTTCCACCGAGGCCTGGCCTTTCTCGAAGTCCACACTCCGGCGTGCACCGAAGTCCGGATCGTACGAGACCCACTCCTTCCTGCTGCTCGTCCTGGCCTTCTCTTTTCCCCACCTCTTGCGGACATCATTCACGTACTCCTGAAACGCCTGCCTCTCCCGTTCAAGCCATTGTTCGTACTCTTTGGTGACGGACTCTTTGTAACGTTCGAAGGCCTCCTTCTCCTTTTGCTCCCCCTCCTTCTGCCTCTGCTGGAACTCCTGGTAGGTCTCCTGGCCGTAGAGAACAGCTGTGGCCAGCAGACAGGGGACCGCCATGAGGGCCGCACAGCGTCTCGCACGGAACAGCGTGGACCGGAGATGTGATGAAATTGAACCGGCGCTCGTGAAGTTCATCCTTGACATCCTCCCTGGTGGCTAGGGAGAATGTCGGGAACTTCCGGCTGAGAAACAACGCTTTCACATGCCGCAGACCACCCTGCACATCTCCCCTGCCCACATCAGGCCCCCCCCGGGGGGGGGCATCGACACCCCATGCTGCCCATTTTCCCGGCTTGCTCCCGCTGTATGCATTGTTGTATTGCCAGTGCTGTACATTTGTCGTATCTTTGCACGTGGTTATGCACGCTCAGACATTTTCATAAATAGGTGCAGAGTGGGGATAAAACAGTTGATCAATGGTGCGCTGGGAGTGACGGGATACGAGATCCGTCACACCCCGTCGGTGGCCAATGAAATGGCCCGGGGGAAATACCGGTGGTTGCAGGAGCGCAGGATCGCCACGGTCCTGGATATCGGTGCGAATGTCGGACAGTTTGCCGAGATGATGCGGGCGGTTTTTCCGCGCGCGGCGATTCATTCATTCGAGCCGCTTGGGGCATGTTGCAGCATCCTGGCCCGGAAGAAGCCATCCCTGGAGCCGATGTTCATTTACCCTGTTGCGCTGGGCAAGGTGGATGGCGTTGCGACCATGTATCATAACGATTTCAGCGCGAGTTCTTCCCTGCTGCCCATGACCGGGCGCCACCGGGAGGCGTTTCCCCACACGGGCATACGACTGAAGAGCAGGTGACGGTACGACCACTGGACGCCGTGATGTCCGGCGTGGCGTACGCAACACCGGTCCTGATGAAGGTTGATGTGCAGGGTTTCGAACTTGACGTTCTTGCCGGTGCGGAGACCACCCTGCAGCGCGTGGATGTGCTTATTGTCGAAACGAGTATGGTGGAACTCTACGAGAGACAGCCCCTGTTTCACGAGGTCTATGAGTTCCTGAGAGCCCGCGGATTTGTCTTTGCGGGGAGCTTTGACCAGATTCTGGATCCATCCGGCGGAGCGGTACTCCAGGCGGACGCGATCTTTCTTAGAACGACCAATCGTGGGGGACCGACAAAGGCGTAACCCGTCTCCGGTGTAACCGTCATTCCCTCACCCATTTGCCTTTGTCAGAACTCCTCCGTACTTTCCGGCAGCAGTAGAGTTCTCCATGCTGTGCGGTCGTAATACCACCCAATGATCCCCGCAGTACGTTCCACTCCCAAGCGCGTGTCCGTTGTCACAGAGAACACGTACCACTTCAATGGAGGTCGCCATGACGCTCACCCGCCTCACCGACTATCTGGACGCCCACAGGATCAAATACGTCCTCATTCAACACTCTCCGGCTTTTACTGCACGCGAAGTGGCCGTTTCCGCGCACATCCCCTTCCATGAGGTCGCCAAGACCGTCGTGCTCACCGTCGGCACAGAGCATATGCTCGCAATCCTGCCGGCGACTGAAATGGTGGATCTGGGCGTACTTCGCGAGGCCCTGGGGACAAGCACGGTCCATCTGACGAGGGAATCAGAATTCAACGCGCTCTTCCCCGATTGCGAAGTGGGTGCCATGCCCCCTTTCGGGAATCTCTTCAAGATGGATGTGATCGTGGCGGAATCCCTGACGGCAGACGAAGAAATCGCCTTCAATGGCGGATCACACCGCGACCTGATTAAAATGACCTATGAGGACTTTGCGCGGCTGATTCAACCCAGGGTGATTGCCTTTTCGACACCCCGGCATGTCCGCCCGAACTTCTTTGCGGGCGGCCTCAGCTGACGCGCGAGTGTCCGGCTGCGCAGCATGACCTCCACGCACCCTGCGGGGCCGGTCTTCGCATCCAGCCCTGCCGCGGGCTTACCCATCAGGATGCATACGCGGCGCTCCGGGCGCTCAGTAGATCAACCGCGCACGCAGGAGGGTGGATTCATTCGTTGCGAGCCTCGCAGCCAGTTCCGCATACTCTCCTCCCAGGAACGAACCCGCCGCGGTCAGCGCCACGATCGCCTCATCCGGATTCCATTCCGTGATCTGGCGGTGTTCCCACTTTCTGGTGCCCTCATAGTAGGGCACCATCCAATCGATTGCTTTGCGAATACTCCGCCCGTCCGAGGTCTCATAGTGCCACAGATCCACGCCGGCATTCGCCCCGATGGTTGCCAGCGTCGCCAATGCAAGCAAATTGAAGGAGCTGTAACCCATGGCGCGTGTACGCTCCAGCTCCAGCGGCTGCCGGCCGTCGGGTTCGATCTGCGCGGCGATGCGGAGGCGTTTCGCGTCGTTGAGGACGCGTCTGGCCGCCTCCGGCGTCCCGGTGAAGAAGGCAAGCGACGCAAGCTGCACATCGTACCACGTACCGTGATTGTTCGGCGAATCCTGCTCATCGATCCCGTTCGGGCTCGTGCTCAGCCATGATTGGTACGACAAACACCAGGAGGTGAATCCCGAATCGTCCGCAGCAGTCCACGCCTTCGATCCGCGCAGCAGCAGAACGGCGTCGAGGATCGCCGGCAGCCGACTGAGCTGGATGATGCCCGCCCCTCGCCCCGTATTCCTTCCTTTGACCGCCTCCGCAAAATTCATATTCGGATTCATGCGTGTCGGCGGATCCAGAAACCAGGTGCGTATCATCCCCGCGGCATGGACGCTGTATGCCTCCTTGTTCGTGAAGTAGTAGGCCAGGGCCAGAGCCGTGACGCAGCTCTGAAGCGTGGTGAAACTCTCCTTGTCCGGATACGCATTTCGCTCCGGATTCACTTCGCCGTCTCTTCTGATATAAGGAAGACCGTCCTTGCTGTCCGGGTCAGGCCACCAGTACGGCGCAAGGCTCATGAAATCATGTTTATCACCGCTCGGCGGAACCTGCTTCTTTGCCACGACGGTCACCGGAGGCTGCTTCAATGCCTTGTCAGCGTCAGCCAGAATCCTCTTGAGGGAACCGGTCAATTCACCGGAGCCCTCTGAAAACGACCGCCTCGCTTCCGCAAGTCTTGCTCCGTTCCAGGCAATGCAGCGTGGATACTGCTGCGGCCAGGCCTGGGCATGCCACAGTGCACAGAAGAGAGAGATGATCACACCGGCCGTATGAATCTGCCTTGCTTTCATGGAGATGCCTTTCGCTCTGCTTTGGTGAAAATCCGCGGAATGTTATGCCACCAGCCTTTCTGCCCTGACAAGGTGCTGTGCCTGCCTGCCGCTCCGCCCTGCCTGCTCCCCGGCGAACGCCAACGGCAAAGGCAATGGTACCGAAGGGTTCAGAGAATGTCAACAAACCTCCATTTGATGGTCACTCTTCAATATGTTTTCACCGGCCGGAAGGAGTGCGCTGTAGGGACTCTCTACACACCGTGTAGGGAATTCCCACATACGTTGTCGTTTTTCCTCCTTGCGTCCAGGCATGACTTGGCCCTAAATCTTTACGGCTAAATCAGTTATGCAACTTCACTCCATTGAGGCATAGAAATTGACCCTCTGATATCAAGTTCACCAACACGATTGTCCAACTTCCTCTCAGAGGACACCATGTTCGACCTCTCTGATCCCCGGTCCTGGACCTACTTCACCAACTGGTTTCTTGTCGCGGTCGCACTTGTTGCGGCGGGGTACATCGGTTTCGGACTCTTGCGCGAGAAGCGTGCCCGGCGTCTGCATGCCCGGCCGCACTCCGATCCCCACACGCTCATCCTTCCTGACCTCGGCATTACGATGGCCGACGGAGGCGAAAAAGTCGCCGCGTCAGAATCGAAGAGCAAGAACACACCGGCCTGAATCCTACGTCAGAGCCCGAGGACGCCACCATGCGATGTCCATTCCTCCGAGAGGCACAGGTGAAGTACTGCCGTGCATCCGCGTTCCGCAAGATGATCGTGCGTATTCCCGGCAAGCCGGATTCGGACCTCTGCACCTCGACCTGAGCATGTGAACTGTCCGGCGGCACAAGCAGATCCTGACGCCCTGGCCGGCGGTGTGCACTGTCCCAGCCTCCAGGAAGCGCTCATGCAATACTGCGCGGCTGCATCCGTCACAAAGTACATACCGTACAGCGAAGCGGTGCTTTCCCATTGCGGAACGGACAGCCACAAATACTGCGAACTCTTCCTTACGTTTGCGCACCCGGAACGCAGGCAAACCGCCGGCATTGAAGCAGGCACACAGCAGGCGGACACCACAGCACAGGAATACCTTGTCGAAGGAATCCGTGTACCCGGCTGGCTCGCGTATTCCGCCAACCATCTGTGGATCGATATCGGCACTGATGGCGTCGTGCACATCGGCATCGACGCGTTTCTGGCATCCGTGCTCGATACGATCGACCGCATCACCTTTGTCACAACGCACGGCACTGACCGTCCGACGGTCGTATTCACCGTTCATGACGTTGACCTCCAGGTGGTGTTTCCGCATCCCATACACCTGACATCATGCAATCTCTACCTCCGCACACACCCTTCAACGATCCTGTCCGATCCCTACACCCTCGGATGGCTCTTTGAAGGAAGGATTGACGGTGATGATCCGGCCACGCAAACGCTGAAGGGGTTGGTCTCGGGACGTGCAGCGGCTGATTGGATGCAAACAGAGATCACGCCGAATGTCAGCAATGGCCCACACATTCTCCCATGCGCAGGGCCCGGAAGGGCTCGTCGTCATGGCAGACGGGGGAATGGTTCATCCGGGGTTCATGCAATTTCTGACGCGTGACGAGTCGCTGCGTGTCTTCAACGAGTTCTTTTCGCCGCTTGCAGGCTGGAGGCAATCACCGTGAGATTCAAAGGCGCCGTGCTCTTTCTGTCAGGTGTTCTGGCTTCTCTGACCATTGGATGGTTTGTCTTTCCCGCCGTCCTCTACCGGAGTGAGCCGCAGCCGATGCAGTTCAATCACGCCATTCATACCGGCGAACAGAACGGCATGACATGCGACATGTGTCACGAGATCGCGGCAAACGGCACCTTCAGGGGCATTCCCGCAATTGCCAAGTGCGCGGAGTGTCATTCCTCCGCAATCGGTTCGTCGGAAACAGAGAAGGTGCTTGTCGATCAGTATGTTTCACCCGGCAAGGAGATCCCGTGGAAGGTCTATTCGCGCCAACCGGACAACGCGTTCTTTCCGCATGCGGTTCATGTGAACAGGGCGGAACTCAAATGCGAAGAGTGCCACGGCCCCCACGGTGCAAGCACAAGCCTCCCCGTCTACCAGGTGAATCGTATCAGCGGCTACAGCAGGGACATCTGGGGAAGGAACATCTCGGGGTTGAGTTCACAACCGTGGGAAGGGATGAAAATGGACAGGTGCGTGCGCTGCCACGCAGAGCGCCGTAGGGATGACAGCTGTCTGGATTGCCATAAGTGAACGGGAAGAGATCAATGAACATGACGCGAAGAGACCTTCTAACACTCGCAGGCGGATCGCTCCTGGGTGCGCTCTTTACTCCTGTCCCCTGGAAGTTGCTGGATGATTCGTCGATCTGGACGCAGAACTGGGCGCTCATTCCCGGCCTCCCCCGCGGGCCCGAAACATGCACATTCACTGCGTGTACCGCTCTGCCCCGGAGGTTGCGCGCTCAAAGCCAGGCGTGTGAACGGTTATCCCGTCAACATGACCGGCATCTCCGATCATCCCGTAAGTTACGGTATCCTCTGCCCGGCAGGAATCACCGGCCACCATCTCGCCACGCATCCCCTCCGCCTGCGGCAACCCCATGTCTTCTCCGGAAAGGGGCCGGACAGCACACTTGTACCGGCGTCACTGGAACTGGCAGTGTCGGACATCGCGAAAACCATCAGAGAAATCCAGTCATCCGGCGCCCGGGGCACCATTGCTGTTCTTGACCACCGGCCGGGAAGGGCCCTGTCGCGCTGCTATCAGGAGTTTCTCGCGAAATGCCCGGACGGCGTGTACGTCGTCGCCCCGGGGTCAGAAGATGCGACACTCGGGACTCTCCGCTCTCTGTGCGGCTTCGGGAACGGCGTGCCCGGATACGATTTCGAGCACACACGTGTCATCTTGAGTTTTGGCGCTCCGCTGCTCGACGGCTGGGGCACGCCGGGCCGCATGATGACACTCCTGCAGAACCGGAAGCAAACCGGCTTGAAGCTCATCCAGGCCGAAGGCATACAGTCGCGCACGGCACTTCAGGCGGATACGTGGCTCCCGGTGAGACCCGGAACTGAGGCAATGCTTGCTCTGGCAATCGCCAACACCATTCTTCGCGAGGGGCTGCAGCACCACCAGGCCCGGCAGAGCCATTGCCGACTTCACAGACCTACAAACAAGCTGTGGCTCGATTCCATCCCGATGCCGTTGCAGAAACCTGCGGCATTTCTTCGGAGGCCATCGTCCGGACTGCGCGCGCGATCGCGTCGGCGCCGTCCATTATCCTCTCCGGCTCCAATCCGGCAGGCGGGCCGTTTGACGCCGCCACCGAGATCTTCATTGCGGGCCTCAACGTCCTTCTCGGCAACATCGGCCGGGAGGGAGGAATCCGGCTCCACAGGGACACTCCGTCATCACCGGCACCCGCGTTGACCACCAGAGCCCTTGCGGACGTGCCGGACCATTCTCTCCGCCTCCTGTTTGTCGATGCGGCGGAATCGGGATCCACCTACCCGGCGGCACTGCTGAAGAGAAAACTCGCACAGGACGGCGGGACGGTGGTGATGATGTCGCCTTTCCTCTCTCCGCGCACCGCACTGGCGGACTATGTTGTCCCCGGCCCTGCTGCATATGAATCGCTTGAGGAAATCTCAACACCGCCGGGCGCAATTCGATCGAGCTTTGCACTGTCGATCCCCCTGATGCAAGGTCCCGGGACATCGGTGGACCCCGCCGTGTTTCTCGCAAGATCGCAGAGGCTGCCGGACTTCCGCAGGAGGAAACGGTGACAACGGAAGCTTGCCTCAGGCGGCGTGCACACGATATCTGGCTTGCCAGGCGCGGCACGCTTGCGGGCCCTTCAGCGGACATGAGTCGCCCTGTTCGGGATGTTGCAGATCAGGAGGAGCTGTGGAAAGCACTGTCGGAAGGAGCCTACTGGATTGATGACCTGGAAGAGGCTGAAGGGGTCTCCCGCTTCTCCTTGCTCGGGACACTCACTCCCGATCGGATTCCCGCACCGGCGGCAGATCGCCCGCCGCTGCAGCTCATGCCGTTCGGCTGGCGAAATGCAACCATGACGGCAAGTGTTGCTCCGGTGATGAGCAAGCTGTTCCAGGAATCACGCCTGCGCAATCTCGGCGGTCAGGTGCACATCAACCCTGCAACGCTCGACGCGTCCGGTCTTGCCGATGGGATGCCGGTGACCGTTACCACACCCGCGGGATCCATGACGGCACGGGCGGTCGCCGATCCAACCGTTCTCCCCGGCATCATCCATGCCGCGGTTGGACCGTCACCAAACAACACGGCATCGAACGAGCGGCCTGAAGCAGAGGGCCTTCTGCAGCTCTGCGCCGTACGGGATGACGGCTCCTGGCGGACCACTGACGTAACGATAGCGAAAGCGTAATATCATGGAACAGACATCACAATCCCCATCACGCTACGGGATGGTTATCGACCTTGATCGCTGTACGGGATGCGGCGCGTGTATGGTCTCCTGTGCGGTGGAAAACAACGTTGCGCCCGGCCGAGCAGAAGGCAAGCGAGCGCACCGGGGTGACATGGCTACGCGTGTACCCGGTCTCCAACGGTGAGCCGTTTGCCACGCACGACATGGTGTACATCCCGATGACCTGTCAGCAATGCGGAGATCATACGCCGTGCGTCTCGGTGTGCCCGCAGAATGCCGTGGAGGTCGACCCCGCCACAGGGATTGTCGCACAGATTCCCCAGAGGTGTCTGGGTTGCCGCTACTGCATGACGGCCTGCCCGTATCATGCCCGGTATTTCAACTGGTGGGATCCGCAGTGGCCGAAGGGAACCGAAGTGCTTCTCAATCCGGATGTTGCCCCGCGCATGCGAGGTGTCGCCGAGAAGTGCAACTTCTGCCACGGGCGGCTCCACACGGCACGGACAAAAGCGGCGGCGGAAGGCAAACGGACATCGCACCCGGCGACTACATTCCCGCATGTGCCGAGAGCTGTCCGGCCCGCGCCATCGTCTTCGGGGATCTCGCGGACGAATCCAGCGAGGTCAGCCGGCTCAGCCGGAGCAACGAGGCATTTCAGTTCCTCCCCAAACTCGGCACCGCCCCGAAACTCTTCTACACATCGTCGAAAGAGTGGGTGCGAAACATGGCCGGGAAAGTACCAACAACATAACACCACACAGCCCCGTCTTCCGGGCAGGACGCATGAGGAACATCGAATATGGATCGGCAGTTCATACCACGGGGATTGCAGCGGAGTACGTTATCACAGTTCATTGCCTGGTTGCTCCCCTGGGCCCTTATGCTGGGCATCGGGCTCTACGCCACATATCTCTGCCTTGCCGAGGGGCTGCATCACACGAACATGGACAACAGGTTTGCCTTCGGGCTCTGGATCTACCTTGACCTGACCATCATCGCGCTCGGTGCCGGAGCCTTTTTTACGGGTTTTCTTCTGTACATCCTGCGACGGGAAGAGCTCAAGGCCGTGATCAACAGTGCTGTGGTGCTCGGACTGATCTGCTACAGCGGCGCGGTTGCGGTTCTGATGGTTGATGTCGGGCAGCCATTGCGGGCATGGTTCACATTCTGGCACCCCAACACCCACTCGATGCTGACAGAGGTGACATTCTGCCTCACCTGTTACCTTACCGTGCTTGTGATCGAATACGTGCCTGTTGTTTTGAAGAACCGCAGGCTCAGACAGGTTCCGCGGTTCCTTGTCTTCGAATTTGAGCTCCACAAGGTCATGCCGGTGTTCGCCGGAATCGGGACCTTCCTTTCGTTCTTTCATCAAGGCTCCCTCGGGGGTCTGTACGGAGTGCTGCAGGGACGCCCGTTTGCCTATCGGGAAGTCCTGGGTATCTGGCCGTCCACGTTCTACCTCTTCATCATTTCAGCAGCCGCTGCAGGCCCGAGCTTCGTCCTGCTCACCACGTGGCTTGTCCAGCGGCTCACCGGAAAACAGCTTGTGAAGAGAGAGGTCCTGAGCTTCCTGGGGAAGGTGTCGGGCTCATTGCTCATCGTCTACGTTCTGCTCAAGGCAATCGACACCCTGTACTGGATCAACCATACGGCACCGGATGGCGGAGCTCCCGCCTATACCTTCTACGCATCGCAATCGTTCGGCCTATGGATCCTCTTCACCGAAATCGTCCTCCTGGGTCTCGCGCCGGCAGCGGTGCTGTTGAGCAGGAAATTGCGGGAACGCACCGGGGCACTCGTCGGCGCGGCATTCCTCGCATGCTGCGGCATCATGCTGAATCGTTTTGTCATGACCATCCAGACTCTCGCATTGCCGACGCTGCCGTTTGATGCATTCATGTCCTACGTGCCGAGCTGGCAGGAGGTGGCAACATTTCTCGCCGTTGTCGCATACGGCGTTCTGCTGTATTCCCTCTCGTTCCGGTACCTGAACCTCTTTCCTCAGGAGAGAGATATCCGTCAATGATCCTGGAGGCATATTGTGTTTCCGTTCATCTATGAGTTCCAGTGGACTCCCACACACATGATTTTTCTGGGGACGTTTTTCTCGGTGGTCATCGTGATCGTCGCCACCCTCTCGCTCGCTCTGGTGCGTGTGTACACGGCATTTCGGAAGCGGCATCATGAGGCGATTCAATGGGAAGCGGATTTTGAAGATCTCCCCGCTCGCCGCGCGCGTCTGCCGCCACCAGATCTACCGGAGAAGTCACGGCACGAACATGCCACGAGGAGTTCGATTGCCGTTCCTGCGCCGTGCATCCGACGTTTCTTGCGAAGCGTGCACCGGCTCTGGCCCCGGCAGGAACGGGAGAATCCATGTTCGGGTTTGTCATGCCGCTCGACCGGTACTATCATCGCGGCCACACCTGGGTGAAGTACGAAGGAGACGGGGTGTATGCGATCGGGCTGGATGATTTCGGAAGCAGGATGATTGGTGCGCCGGACGCGGTGGAACTCCCCGGTGTGGGGACCCCACTCACCGCCAACGGCAATGGCTGGCTTCTCAAGAAAGGGCCGGGCATCACTGCGCATCCTTTCTCCCATCGACGGTGTCGTGATCGGGACCGGGAAGGCAGCGGACGCGTGGGTTCTCAAGGTGCGTGGCGGGGAACCGGCAAGGGAAACACGCCACCTCCTGCGCGGCGAAGAAGTGCGGCCCTGGGTCATGCGGGAACTCGAACGGCTGCAGCTTGCAGTCGCGCCGGCCGGCATCGGCATGAGCCTCGCCGACGGCGGCGAGCTCGTTCCCGACATGTGGAAAGAGGCCCCGCAGGTGGACTGGGATGGCGTGTGGGGGGAAATGTTCCTTCAGGCGTGAAGCCCGAAGATCATCCGAAAAGCCGTACGCGCCCTCGCGTACGGCTTTTTCGTATCACTCCCGCTGCATGTTGTACTTCTTCAGCCGGTCATACAGCGTCGAGCGGTCTATGCCGAGGATTGACGCCGCCTCCTTGATATTTCCGTGCGTCCGCTGGACCGTTGCCGCAATGATGTGCCGCTCCGCCTCTTCCAGCGTGATGTTCGATGGCACATTCCACGCCGCCCGGCCTTGATCCGTGACGGGCACGAGGAACGCGAGATCCTCATCCGTCAGCATGGTGGTCTTGCACGTGACGATCGCCCGCTCGATGGCATTCTCCAGCTCACGGACATTGCCGGGCCATTCATGATCGATCAAAATGCGCAATGCACCTTCGGAGACGCCATCCACCTTCCTCCCGAGCTCCGGCGAAAGGCGTTCAATGAAATTCTGCGCCAGGAGCGGAATGTCCTCCCTGCGATCGCGCAACGGCGGTATCTGGATGCTGATGACATTCAACCGGTAGAAGAGATCATCACGGAATCTTCCTTCCCGCACCGCGCGGTCCAGGTCGACATTGGTTGCGGCGATGACGCGCACATCCACTTCGAGCTCTTCGCTTCCGCCCACCCGGTAGAACTTCCTCTCCTGCAACACGCGCAACAGATCCAGTTGCAGTTTCGGAGAGATGTCGCCGATCTCATCAAGGAAGAGCGTCCCTCCATCCGCCATTTCGAACTTCCCCTTCCGCTGGGACGACGCTCCGGTGAAGGACCCCTTCTCATGACCGAAGAGTTCGGACTCGAGAAGGGTCTCGGGCAGCGCGGCGCATGACACGCCGATGAAGGGTTTTGTCGACCGTTCGCCCGAAAAGTGAATCGCCCTCGCAATCAGCTCCTTGCCCGTGCCGCTTTCGCCCTGAATGATCACCGTACTGCGGAGTCCGGCGATATCCCGCACAAGCTCAAAGATCTTCCCCATTTTCGGGCTTTTGCTGACGATATCGTGGAAGCTGTACTGCTTCGAGAGTTTCTTCCGGAGTATCGAGTTCTCCCGCTGGAGATTCTTTACCTTGATGATCCTGTTGACGAGAAGCGAGATCTCCTCGGGATTGCAGGGCTTGACGATGTATTCCTGCGCGCCCTCTTTCATCGCCGTAATCGCCGTATCGACCGTGGCGTACGCCGTGACGATGATGATCGATGCATCAGGATGGATCTTGCGGATCTCCATCATCGTTTCGATCCCGTCGATCCCGCCCGGCATCTTCAGGTCGATGAAATAGATCGCATAGTCGTACTGGCGGGCTTTTTCCACCGCTTCCCGCCCCGACATTGCCGTGTCCACGTTGTACCCGTCCTCACGAAGCCACGCGGCGAGTGATTCGCGCATGACCTCTTCATCGTCTACCACCAGTATATGCCAGTGAGTCATACTTTTCCCGTTCCCGCGCCCTGAGATTCCGTTCTCACAAAGCGCACATGTTTTGTCTTTTGTTCTTCAAGAAGCATGATACAATTCGCACAGAGGGCCGTCCCTTTGGCATCCACATGCCGCACACTATTGGAGAGCGACATCGGACAGCTGCTGTCGGCACAGTGCGTGAGACCCACGGTATGTCCCACCTCGTGCACCGCTTCTTTGACCGCCCGCGCCAGAACAAGCGGGCGATCCGGCGGCAGGCCATAGAAGTGCTGATGCAGGCGCGCAAGCGATACCACAGATGCGGGACCGCCCAGTTGTGCCTGCCCGAGCACAAAGCTCAGCATGGGAATGAACAAATCCTTCTGCGTAATCCCCAGCATGCTGACGGCATCCTTCGGGACCCGGCCGATGAGCTGACGGAGGATGTGTGCGGAACTATGCTGACCCCGCTGCACATCATACGCGTAGTCCGGCTCCGTCAGGCCCGGCAATCGCCGGACGGTGGAGCCGTAGACGCGCGCGAGACCCTGCTCTATCGCCGCCAGAACATCCTCCTCGATCCCGCCCAACGCTACGATGTACATCACGGTCACGATGCCCGTTCCGTTGTCGTGGGCGGCGGGGATGCAACAGGCTGCGGTGGTTCGGTGGAAAGAGTAACCCTGAACACCGTCCCTTCACCCACTTTGCTCTGCACCTCGATGTCGCCGCCGTGCGCCTGCACAATGCCGTAGACCACCGCAAGACCCAGACCGACGCCCTTTCCTTCGCCTTTTGTGGTGAAAAACGGGGTGTAAAGCTTGGGCATATGCTCGGGAGGGATTCCGTTGCCCGTATCACGCACTTCCAGCACCAACACCTTGCCCGCCTGTGACATGCAACGTGCGAACCGTAACACATGCATTCTCTTTCCCGTGGGCGGCTTCCGCACCGTTCATGACCAGATTGATGAGCACCTGCTGCATCTGTGAACCATCACAGGTGACGAGCGGGAGGTGCTCATCCAGCTGAAGCTCAATATTCACCCCCATCAATTTCAGCTTGTGCCCGATAAGGCTTACCGTCGAAGTGACAATGCCGTTGAAATTCGTATGCGAGTGCTGGTGCGGCTTCGAACGACGTGAGAACGCCAGAAGATCCTGCACAATCCTCCCCACGCGGCCGGTCTCCTGCACCACCTGCGAGAGATACTTCCGGAATTCCTCGAGACGCGGCGGCGGAATGCCGTCTTCTTTGATCATCCGCTGCATCAACATGGAGAGATTCAGCACCCCCGACAGCGGGTTATTGATCTCGTGGGCCACGCTCGCTGAAAGCTGGCCAAGAGATGCCAGCCGATCACTCTGCAGGAGCTTCTGATGCGCCACTCTCAGCTGGTCGGTGCGCTCCTCGACCTTCGTTTCCAGCTTCTGCGCAAACTCGTTCTGCTGCGTAATAGCCTCATTCAGCTGCACCCGCATCGTATCGAAGGTGCGCGCAAGCTCGCCGAGCTCTTCGCTCGAGTTGATTTCGACGGGCTTGTCCAGATTCATCGCACTCACCGCCCGGATCCCTTCGATGAGTTTCTGGATCGGTGCGTGGACAAAGCGCCGCGTGAACAGAACGATGAACGTCGCCAGAAGAACAGCCATCACCGCGGAAATGATGAACACCCGTTTCTGGATGCCGTTGATTTCCGCATCGACGGTGCGCAGATCCAGCACGACATCAATGACTCCCAGCACATTCATCGAGGCGGGGTGCGCATGACAGTCCGCATTGCTGCAGGCGGGCTCGTTATAGATGGGCGTCACGATGCCAAGTGCCCTCGATCCGTCGCTGGAACGGAACACCCGGGCACGGGACGGCATATCCACCTTCACCAGGGGACGCCCCGAGGCGTGGCACATGGAGCACGCTTCGGCATCTTTGTCGACCGTTTTCATGTCTCCCGGCATCGTGGAGAACATCACCCGCCCCTCTTTGTTGAATATGCGGATCCGGTTGATGCCCTGCTTGGTGCGCAATCGTCTGCATGATTTCATACGCCGATTCCCGTTGATCGGCACGCATAGCATGCCACGTCGCGCTGGCAATGCTGCCGGAGAGCTGATCCGCACCGGTGATCATGGCATCAAGAAGCTGCCGCTCCTGCGTCTTCATGTGGACCACCCCCGCACCAACGCCCACGAGCATCACGATCACCGTGAGGGGAATCATGAGCTGAAGTGAGAGTTTCCGGGGGTAGAGATTCATCGTAGTGCTTTCGCGTAGGCCGTGAAGGAACATCAATGAAGGCGAGCACAACCCGTGCAATTTACAAAAAAGAACGGAGAAATCCACGGCACCGATGCGCGCATCCGGAGCTTCCCTTGACCTTGAGCTCCGGTACAATACATTGCACTCGCCACCTGGAGAAGAGCACACCCGGACGCAGCGCTCTGCTCCCCTCGTCCGCCCCTCCCTCCTGTTCGGTCCCTCCCGAACGCGTGGGCATATCATACGGCTCATAGCGAGCGGTTCAGGCTCCGAAGCCGCGCTTCCGGCCGCATACGAGGGTATCGCCTGTTTGCCGCCCTTGTGCTGCCGCATTGCCCGTATAAGGAGGAAAGACACCGCTCCAGAGGGTAACGGATGGGCACAGGCAGGCGAAGGGGCAATCGGGGTGTTTTCGATTTCTGCCGACCGGAGTCAATCCAGCGCACCATTAAAGTAGGTGATATGCGCCGGACAGCGACACTTCTTGTTCCAGGGTTCCGTGCACTGTTTGATCAGGCCGACCGCAGCCTCCCCCTCACCGGCCGGAACGGGACCCTTATACGTGACCCTTTCATCTCCCAGGAACGGCTCGTAGTATACTTCCACCGTGTAGACTCCGCAGCGCTCGCAATAGAAATACGATTCGGTATACTCGTCCCCCATGATACCGCCGGAAATCGCAGCGGCGCACCTCCCCTCTGATGTCGGAGGGATTTCAACTCCGCATTGCAGACACTTGGCCATCGGACACTCCGCTGTGTGTTCCCCGCCCGTGCATCCTATGGCGCCGACCACTCACTCGGAAACACAAATACCTGGATGTTCGGGCACATGTCACCATCCCATCGCTTTTACCACGTCAGCCACGAGAACGGACTCCTGATCCCCCGTCGACCTATTCAATATCGTCCCCTGCATGCGCGACAGAGTTGTTTCTGCCTGAACGGACGTTTCTGGAACATCGCAACAGCCCACTTGGCATAAGTCGCTTTCCGGATCGCGCCTGTTCCATCCCTGGAGCAATCCCAGTGCCTCGGCACCCCTGCCCGTTTCACGCAATGCCAGCGCACCGATGAGGTGCTGGGCGTGTTGGTCGCGGTGTGAGCTGCCGTGTACGCATTGACAGAAGTAAGCAATCGCACCGAAGCCTGCCGATCTCCCTGTTCAAGGCGGATCCGGGATTCCAGAAAATCCTCCAGGCGGTCGTCGGCATCATAAGGCCTGCCCGACTCCCAGACGCTCGGGCCATACCCGTGCCTGTGCGACAAGCGCGAGCGCCTCTGAGTGATGATCCCGGCGGAGGGTGTCCAGTGCGCTCATCACGCACGCCTCCCGGTAAGCATCCCGGCCGTAGCGTGCACCTTCAAAGGGGAGAATCGCCAGAGTATCAAGAAGCGCGTGACTTTCACGGTACTTTTGGTTGAAGAGCAGCGTTCGCGCGCAAAGAAATTTCAGCACGTACGAATGTGGAAAACGCTCCACCGCCTGCGTACTGATCTGGAGAGCTTCCCGGTACCGTCCGCGGCCATTGAGGAAAGTCACGAGGGCATTGTATGTGCGCCATTGCTCCGGGCCCACTGCCAGGCCGCGTTTGTAGTCTGCGAGAGCACGTTGTGAATCCGCCGCTCTGAAGCCGGCGCGGGTGATGTAGAAGGGCGCAAAATCCGGCACGTCCCCGCATGCCGAAAAAATGCTTCGGCTTCAGGTGTTCGTCCGAGACTCCAGGACAACAACGCGAGATAATAGGAAGTTTTCCAGTGGGGAGCGCGTTCGTTCGCCCAGAGGAGAACGGCGCGATCTTCCTGCCGGTGGGGAAACATGAGTGCCGGACTTGCCGAAAGTGCACGATCGAGGTGCTGCCGGCTTTCACCGTCTCTGCCGGCTTTCGCCGCCGCCGCGGCACGCCAGAAATCCACCATCGGGTGCCCCGGAGCCAGCGAAAGAACGGTTCCTGCGTCTTCAGCAAGACCCAGGCGCTGGTAGAACGCCGCGAGTTCCATGAACGACTCGTGCGGCAATTCATTGCGAATCATCCCCGCAAAAGCAACGCGATTTCCACTCCGTCGGTGCAAGCCTGTACTGTTCAAATCTCGCAAAATGGCTCAGGGGATCCAAATTGAGAATACGCTGCAGGTGTGCCTTCGCCGCCGATGAATCTCCCGCAGTTCGGGCGAGAACAGCCAGGAGCTGCAGAGACGGCACGTTCCGCGCATCTGCTTCGGAAGCACGGGATGCGAAGTCCCCGGCATCGGTCCATTGACTGTCCACGAACGCCATTTCCGCCAATTGAAGGTACGCGGCGGTCCGATACGTCTGCGAACGGGAGGCGATGCCAAATCCATCCCGCGCATCGAAGGGCCGTTTGCGATGCCGCTGTACGAGGCCGTACAGATAATTGATTTCAGGATCGTAGGCATCGAACGACAGGCCGCGCTTCACGTAAGCCAGAGCGGAATCGAACTCCATCTTCCGTATGGAGAGCTCCGCCGCTCCGGCGAGGGCCGGGAGAAGGGTCGGGTCCTCCTTCAAGGCCGCCCGATAGGCCGCCAGCGCTCCATCGGGATCCCGCTGGCGGACGCGTTCCCTGGCGTCGACGACCAATCCGTAGGGGGAGGTCCAGTTGAACGCCGCTGCCCCCTCGAGCGGGCGCTCGAGCGATTGCATCTCATCGTCCGTGCTGCGATAGCGCAGCAGATCGCCAATGCGAATCTCGAAGGGATCGCCCGGCGCGGGGAATCCGAGCGAATCGTGGAATACCTGCAGCGGCTCAAGCTCCACCGCACGGATGTACTTCGTCTTGCCTGCCACGACGACCGAAATATCCCCTCTGAACTTCCCGGTCGGACAGAAACCGAAGGAGAGCGTGCCGGTTGTCCGGCGTATTTCAAGCACGCCTTCGGGCGTGGCACGGGTGACTCCTCCGAGCCCGCGAAACGGCAACCATGCCTCGGTGAATGCCTCCGTTGTCTGCGGAAGAAACGCCATGTGTTTGAAGGGCGTCCTGCTGCTCTGCATCATCGCCTGATTGAAATGCAGTCCTGATTGAAGCTCGACGTACTGCGTGTTGCCCAGCGCGGAGTCGGTCAGGAGTCCTTTCCAGATTTCGCCTTCGCGCGAAAGCCCCCAGATCCAGAGTTTCTTCCCCGGTTTGTCGGTATAGCGGGACCAGTGGATGACCCCGAAATCATTCCACCGCGCACCAAAATAGTCGGTGTAGGAACCCAGGACGTGGTACGATTTGTACGACCCGAATGCGTTGTTGCGATACCAGGTGAGATCCCGGCCTTCGCGGTCGACCGGCCATGGCGAAACCTCCCCCGCATGTCCGATGAACGCCGTGCCCGGATAGATCACCTGCAGTGTTGAATCGGCATCGGCAGCCGCATTCATCCAGTGATACAACGATGTGGAGATCGGAGTGGGATTGTACCAGAATGACCGCGTCTCAAACATGGCTTTGTCGCGGGGCAGCCGGATTTCCACGCGCCACTCCGTGCGCGAGGGAAGATCCAGTGCTCCAACGATACAGCTCACGCTGCCGTCGGAATTTGTGCGTGTCATGTAGTCCACCGGACTGGAGGTTGTGGGCGTATGACCGATATCGCCGAAATTGAATTCGATCCCTCCGGACGTCCACGGCCCGCGCATCGCGATTTCACGGAACTTTATCACCCGGTTGAAGTAGATAAACGCTCTGCCTGTGGATTTCTCGAACGCCCCGAGTATCTTCCCCCCGATCTCCGGCGCGATCAGCACGCGAATCCATTGGTTTTCCAGGGTAATCACCTTCCAGGAACGATCCACCGGAGTCATCGTGTACCCCTGAAAGCGGAAGTAGGGATAGATATTCCCCATGCGCGCAACCGGATCCGGATCAGAGAATGGATACGTCCGGAATGTCCGGACTGACTCGGCTATGGTTGCGACTTGAGATTGCGATTGAACGGGGAGTGCAAGGGCAATCGCGGCGCATATCAGCGGTACGAGATGGAGAATGCGGGGGAACGGATGAAAGGACATCGATCACCTGCCGGATTGTGCTCTGACCTGCTCGGCCCACCACCGCCGGGGCAGAATCGATTCTGAGGACGTGGAAGACGTATCATACGGAATATTCTCCATTCCCGAAAGGGCGGGCTTTCGATCGTCTCTGGTCTGTCCCGGGGCCCGTTCTTGACTATCCCCTTGATAAGCAGTACTCTTGAGGTTGGGGGAGGGTCGCCGGACCGTATCACCACCACCACTCTGCAGGGGAAGGAGCTTGTACTATGAGGCTGCGCTCTTTCGCTTTCCTGATCATGTTCATGTTGAATCCAGCTGGCCCGTCGAATGCCCAGATTGACCCTGGAGCGATTGGCACTGTCACCAGACTCCAGCCGGATGCCGATTTCCTCACCTTTCCTGAGACCAGGGAGCGCCCCATCAGGCTGCTGGATGAGCTGCCGGAGGGATGGACATCACGCACAATAGACGGTCTTCATCACTTCGCCGCCACAGCACAACCCGGTGAGTACTTCGTGTTCCAGATTGGCGTGCTGGCACACAGGAGGACCATTGACGGTCTCTCTGTCCGGTGGTCTGATATTTCGGGCACTCCTCCCCTCCCCGGATCCAGAATGACCTGCTTCAATACCTCGGGCATTGATTTTCGCGGCAAGCCATTCAAGCAAGCCCTTCGCGTTCCCGAGGGCCGAATCCAACCCCTCTGGTTCGGCGTACCCGTTCCGGAGAATGCGAGAGGAACCTATCGCACAGCCGTCACGGTGAGCGCTGCCGGCGCAAGGGAACAGGTGGTGGAAGTCGTTCTGCGCGTTGCAGGCGAACCGGTGAAGAACAGCGGCTTCGACAGGGGCAGGAGTCTCTCGCGGTTGGCGTGGCTGAATACGACCGTGGGTTTTGATGGAAAAGTAACAAGAGGTTTTGAGCCCGTCCGGCGGGAAGGCAGATCCATGCACATTCTGGGCCGCACAGTTACAATCGGCCGGACAGGACTCCCTTCGGCAATCACATCCTTCTTCGAACCGTCCAACCAGTTTCTCCTGAAGAAGGGAAAACAGCTTCTGAACGATCAATTCTCCTTCCTCATACAGAAAGATGATGGATCGCTGATCCGTCTTGCTCCCGGGCCACTCCGGTTCATGGAACAAACCCCTTCTACGGTTTCCTGGAAGGTATCAAGCACAAGCAGGGAGTGTGATATACTCTGCGAGGGACGCATGGAGTTTGACGGCTTTCTTGACTACACCCTTACGCTGAAACCCAGGAAATCGCTGAAGATCCGCGACGTCCGCCTCGCCATTCCGATGAACAGGACCTGCACCCCCTACATGATGGGTCTGAATCACGAAGGAGGACTTCGCCAGGGCCGGTGGGACTGGCATTGGGATACCACACGAAATCAGGATATGCTCTGGATCGGTGATGTGAACGGCGGGTTGCGCCTCAAGTGGAAAGCGGAAAACTATGTGCGGCCGTTGATCAATCTCTATTATGCATACGGTCCCCTGCATATGCCGCCGTCATGGGGCAATGGCGGGGTCGGCGGAGTCAGCATCAGCGATTCCGGAACCGTCACCAGTGTGCACGCATTCTCCGGAGCCAGGGAACTTGTCGCCGGCCGCGATCTGCATTTTGATTTCGAGATGCTGGTGACCCCTTTCCGTACCATCGATACGGGATCACGATGGGGAGACAGGTACTTCCACGGCGGTGGCACGAATTCGCTGCGGAAGATTGCGATGGCTGACAGCGTCGGAGCGAACATCATCAACATTCATCACGCGGAAGACATCTATCCGTTCATCAACTACCCCTATCTGGACGAGAATGTCCCCGCGCTCCGCCGGCTTGTTGACAGCGCACACCGCGCACACAAACGGCTGAAGCTCTATTATACGACCCGTGAACTCACCAAGAACCTGCCGGAATTCTGGGCTTTTCGCAGTCTCGGCGGAGAGATCATCTTCCCCGGACCTGCCAGTGCGTGCACAACCATCATCAATCCCAAAGGTCCGGACGAGTGGCTCAAGAAGAATGTCAGGGAGCACTACATTCCAGCCTGGCTCAATACCATTGCCGAAGGCCCGTTCAAAGGCGAACTGGATCTTGCCGTGATCACCACTCCGGACAGCAGATTGAACAACTTCTATGTCGGCGGGCTCGATTGGATGCTGGCGCATCTCGACATCGATGGGGTATATATTGATGACTCGGCGCTGGACCGCGAGACGGTCCGGAGAGCACGGAAACTGATCGACCACTACCGTCCGCAGGGCAGGATCGATTTCCACAGCTGGAATCACTTCAATGCCATGGCAGGCTTCACGAACTGTCTGAACCTGTACATGGACCTCCTTCCGTATTTCGATCTCGTCTGGATCGGTGAGATGAGGGACTACAACCGGTTGCCGGATCACTGGCTGATAGAAGTGTCCGGCATACCGTACGGCCTCACGGGCCAGATGTTGAATGAAGGAGGTAATCCCTGGAGAGGCATGCTGTACGGCATCACGAACCGGCCGGGGTGGGCCGGAGATCCTTCGCAGCTCTGGAAATTCTGGGATGCGTACGACATCCAATCGAAGACCATGGTGGGGTACTGGGACGATCAGAATCCCGTGAAAACGGGGAACGAGATGGTCAAGGCAACGCTGTACAGGGGAAGCACGGACAGAGTATCATTGCCGTGGCAGGATGGGGAAAGGACGACATCACGTGCGCACTCCGGGTCGACTGGAAGAACCTGGGCCTGGATCCGGCCGACTGTCAGGTGAGCATGCCGGGCATTCCGGGATTTCAAACAGGCCGGCAGGATGTCGCGCTTGACCGCCTCACGATCCCGGCAGGGAAAGGATTCCTGATAGTAGTAGAGAGAAGACCGGGATGATCGGAAAATCCAGAACAGTGCCCGACAATCTGAAGACACTCAGTTCTGGCATCCAGCCCGGCACACAGCCACAGCAATTGTCGTTTACACGCAATGCCAGTCTTCCGCGGGGAATGAGTCGACCGGGGAGTCTGATCACCTGGCCCCCGGACCTGGCAGCATCTTGCCGGGCCTTGCCCCGGTATGTATCCCATGATCGATGACAATCTCGCCATTCACCAGCACGTAGGCAAATCCCTCCGGGTAAGCGTGGGGCTTTTGAAAAGTGGCTTTGTCAGCGACGGACTTTTCGTCGAAGACAACAATATCCGCCCACATGCCGGGACGGGTGCTCATTCACCTCTCAGGGCCTGTACCGGATCAACCCGTGCGGCCCGGGCCGCGGGGTACGTTCCCGCAAGCACGCTGACACCTATGCCCACACCGACGGCAATGAGGAGCAACCATGGCGGTAGCGCAAAGAACTCCATTTCGGGAAGGCCCTGGTTCCGCAGGTAGGCGGAGGCGATCACTGCCAGGATCCGTGTCGCAATCCAGCCGAACAGGACGCCGAAGGTCGTTCCGATCAGGCCGATGATCCCCGACTCCACCAGAAAGAGCCGCCGGATATCGCTGTCGTCGGCCCCGAGAGATTTCAGGATTCCGATCTCCTTCCTGCGTTCCGATATTGACATCACCATGGTATTGACGATTCCCAATGACGCTGTAAGAAGTGCAATCATGCCGATGACACCGAGACCGATGTCAAAATACAGAAAGAAGCGCTGCATGCTTTCAAACTGTTCGGCGAAACTGAACACCCGGAATCCCATCGCCTGGATAGAGTCGCGCACCTGCCGGTACGGAACGCGTGGATTGAACGACACGGAGACATTCGGATACTCTTTCTCCACCGGTGTTCCATATCCGGAAAATAACGCCCCTTTGCTCATCGCCGCGAACAACTCTGTCGGACCGCCGACGGGTCCGCGAGAACTGAACCGTCTCGCGGTGCTTACAGTTATGGATATCGGTTCGCCCCGCATCGGTCCGTTCCGGCGCGATTCCCGAATTCCGGCGACAACCACGGTATCACGAACCGCTTCCTTCGAACCGAGATATCCGCTCACAAAGCGCCGCATTACCTCGTTCGACTCCGTCCGGAGGACTCGCGTCCTGTAGCTGCTGTGCATCAATGAATCGAGTCTCAAGCGTCTGAGGCGCTTGAACAGAGGTTCCCCGTCACCTGTCAGCACATGAGACAGGCCACTGTCAACGGTCGACACGCGAACGGAAAGGATGAGCCGTTTGCCGACGGCGGAATCCGGGGGATTGAACCCCAAATCGTGTGCGATATCCTGCGAGAGTAGTATCTCTCTGGCAGTGTCGCTTCGAAAATGCCGGCCGGCCGCCACTTTTGCGTGGAGTCGGGTCTCGAGTGCAGCCACCGGCAGAGCCTGTGCCCTGCTCGTCTTGATGGTGTCGGCTCCTTCAACGAGAACGTCAAAGGCATCATACGGATACACAAGTTCCACCCCGTGTACCGCCGAAATGCGCTCGATCGCCAGATCATCAAGTCGGGGTGCTTTCACTGTGTCATTGGGGCCGGCCGTCTTCGCCGGCGAGACCTGCATCATTGACAGCAGCCCCAGTTTTTCGAATTCCCCTTCGATATTCTGCTGGCTGCCCGCTCCAAACGAGAGCATCGCCACAAACGCGGCGATCGCAATCGCTATCCCGGAGGAGGTGAGGAACGTCCGGAGTTTCATCCGGCGCAGATTGCCGGCGGACACCAGTACATGGTCGCGAAAGGTCATCCTTGCGCACCACCTTCCGGAACATCCATCATGCGGCCGTAGTGCATCCTGACCACACGGTGAGCATATCGTGCGGCCAGCTCCACGTTGTGGGTCACCATGACTATCGTCAGGCCGGCCTGATTCAGACCGGAAAGCAGTTCCACAATCTGTGTCGCGTTGTCGAGGTCCAGGTTGCCCGTGGGTTCATCGGCGAAGAGAATCTCCGGACTCTTCACAATGGCACGGGCCACGGCGATTCGCTGCTGTTCCCCACCCGAGAGATGGTCAGGCCTGTGGCCGCTCCGATCGGTGAGGCCCACCTGTGCCAGCACCGATTCTGCTCGCTGATGGCGCTCGGAACGGGGAACGTCGGAAAAATAGAGCGCCGTTTCGACGTTCTGTGCAGCGGAGTAATGGCCGAGAAGATTGAACGATTGGAACACCATTCCCGCCTTGCGAGCGCGGTACCGCGCAAGCTCCTTTCTTGAAAGTGAACCGAGCTGAACACCGTCAATTTCGATTGTTCCGGATGTTGCCGTGTCCAGCCCTGCGAGGAGACTCAACAGAGTTGTCTTCCCCGAGCCGGATGCACCGACGACTGCCAGGAACTCCCCCCTCTGGACGTCGAACGTTACGCCGTCCAGCGCACGCACGGTGTGACCGGCCCGTTCGTAGTAACGGCAGAGCTCATGGGTGCTGAAGAATGAACGATTTGACATCCTGAGCCTATCCTGATGAACTATGCTTTCTACTACGACATATCGGATTGCGTGTTGCGCTTCCCTGTCCGGGATCGTCCTTCCTTGCGCATCTCTCCTGACAACGAGCCGCAGGCTCTTGTTCTGCGAGCACCCGCCTGTTTTAACAGACCCCGGATGTCGTTATGGCAGATGTGGTCTGCAGAATGCATCGACTGTCCGGAATGTCTCCCGGGTCAACGTTTCACTCTGTCTCGTTCGTGGATAACGGGCCGCAAAAGGGTTCCCGGTGCGGAGCGAACACCCCGAAGAACGAAAGGCCCGGCGGGCGTCACCGGGCCTTTCGCTTGAGAATATGCGTGTGGACATTTCATGAAAGCATCTTTCGGGGGCACGTAACCATCTCCTCGCGCCTGCACATATCGAGGACACGGAGGCCCGAGTGTCGAACCTCACCTCATGCACCCCGGCATCCATCCGCCATCACCAGTATTGCCAACTCGCGTCCGCGGATGTCGTACACCTGGAGTCTAACCTCACCGGCGACCGGCAGCTTACACCGACGACTGTCGTCGGATTGAACGGATTCGGTAAGGAGGTCGTGTTGAGCGTATGTCGCACCACACGCCAACAGAAGCAACAACAGAAGTGAATGGGTGGGTGTGCGCTGCGTGAGCATCCTGTGCTTTACCGTTCGCAAACTGTGATTCCCCCTTTTCCGCCTCTATTCAGTCCTTCTTCTGACATTCTTTTCGCCAGCCCCGGACCTGCTTCTGACCTTCCCCGGTCATTCATTCCACTGCGCACGTGAGTCTGCAATCTCAGGGCAGTGATCCCCGGTGATGCCGGTCTCTCGCTGGATGTCACAACGGCGCCGTCCGGGAAAGAACCACGATAACCTCCCCGGTCCCTGCATGCTTGAGGAAGAGCTCCAGCTCCACCGGCAGTTTGAAGAATGTCCTCAGCCTGACGAACAATTCGAGTAGTTCGTCCTGCGTCCACACATGAAAGTGGATGCTGTAGTCCTGCGCAACAAGCGCGCGATAGCGCTCTTCTGCGGCGGCCTCTTCGGTAATCTTGTCGACATAGCGAACCCATTCACGGAAATGTTCCTCCTTTGACCACGCCGGCCCCTCTGCATGGTCGCGGACGATATGTTCGAATGGAGTCACCGGCCTCTCGGCATCGAACGTATACCGCTTGTCGGGTATCGCAAAGTAGAGCACCCCTCCCACCCGGAGGACACGCAGAAGATTGCTGACGGTCTGTACAGGATCCTGGCAGTGTTCAAAGAAATGATTGGCGATCACGAAATCCTGAGACGCATCGGCGACCGTTGTGAGTTTCTCGCCGTCATCGATGATGTCAACCGTGACCAGCGGCTTTGACGCAAGCTCGGGATAGTGTCTTCGCAGGTCCTCGACAGACATACGGTCGACATAGCGTACTCTGGCCGAGGAAGAGACGCGCAGGGGATTATGCAACCCGCCGATTTCCAATCCATCCCCTTTCAGGAAATTGGTGGCAACCGCTTCACGGTCCAATTTCTCAAACATCCTCTTGAACCTGCGCATACCAAGAGCAAGTTCCTTCGCAAACGATTTTACACCGGCCATGAGTTCCTCTTCGTGTGGATAGGAGTGTGGTCGTCGATTGGATCCGGGGCTTGCGCATACACCCCTTCCGGACAACGGAAGGGGCAGATCGCGTCCTTGCTTGATGACGGCGAAAATGGCGGCAACCCGCATGCCGGTCATCGGGCCCCGGTGGTAGGTTTATACGATTTGACGGGAACCCAGAATTGCAGGCCGAGAGCCAGGACCTTCCCCGAATACGTCCGCATATGGCCCACATACTCGGAATGGTCGAACAGTGACCGCCCCCACCAGAAGACCAGCCGGGGGAAGAAACCCACGATCAGGAGCAGCCGGTAGACCACGACCGCCGTAAATCCGAACTGCTTCTGGAAAAATACGAAGACATTGTAGTACATCTCGGTGAAATGCTGGAAGCCCCGGTTGACGACTCCCGCGGTGGCCCCGCGATGGTGGACGACGGTGGCGGTGGGCACATAATACACCAGCCAGCCGTCTTTGCGCATCCGCATGAACCAATCCATTTCGTTGTAATAAATGGAGAGCTCTTCATCGAACATGCCCGTTTTCTCTGTCACGGTGCGCCGCGTCATGAATGCGGCGCCCATGAGGTTCTCGACAGCCGCCGTCGCGTCCGGATCGTAGGGGCAGGTGGTCATCTCGCCGCCGCCGAAGAACCAGCTCTGCGCGAACAGGCGGTCGAAACCGGTCATATCGAAAAAGTGCGTGCGCAGTGAATGGAAGCGCGACACCGACCGTTGCAGGCGTCCGTCGGGATAGACCAGCCGTGGCCCGCAGGCTCCCGCCTCCGGATGGGTGTCGAGAAAGTCTTTCATTGCACCGAGGGTCCCGGGCTCGATCCTTGCATCGGAATTCAAGAGAAAGAAGTATTTCCCCTGTGCCATGCGCATGCCGTCGTTGTTCGGCTTCGCAAACCGTTCGTTGCGGTCATTGAATCTGACGCGTACATGCGGGAACTCCTGCGCGAGCAGCTCCCTGCTCCCGTCGGTCGACCCATTATCAACCACGATCGTTTCGCGTGAAGCCACCGAGGTATCGGCGTCGACCGATGCGAGGCACGCCCTGAGAAGATCGCGGGTGTTGCGATTGACGACGATCACGGAGACATCAACCATGGCGGGGCCGGATGTGATAGGTGAAATGCATCGAGAAAAGAGTCGGCATATTCTGCCTCAGCCATTCGTAGGAACGCCTGAGCCTGGATCCCGGGGTCGGCGGGATGAAAATCCGCTCGACGGTGAATCCCGCATCGTGGATCATGCCAAGGGCGGTCTTTCTGGTGAAGAAGCGCAGGTGGGTCCGGTCCATGATTCCCATTTCGGTGTAATCGAACCGGCCGAAAAGCAGGGAAAGGCGAGGCCTCCAGTGGGCGATATTCGGAAGGGAGATCAATGCAAGACCGTCGCCGGCAAGCAGACTCCTCACGCGCGTCAGCACCACCTCTGGCGAGCGCAGATGCTCGAGGACATCCGCCATGATTGCGACATCATAGGGTCCGCGGAGCCGTGCCCAGGGGGCATCATCATCCAGGGATCCTTCCACGATCGTGACGCAGTACTGCGCCGCGGCAGCGGCGTCCGCCGGATTCACTTCGATGGCGTCGACGCGGCATCCGCGCATGGCAAGCACGCGCGTCATATATCCCGAGGATGGACCCAGTTCGAGCACGCGGGAGCCGTCGGGAACGCTTGCCAGGATGTGTTTGTGCGTTTCCGACAACCCGATGAGCTTCACATTGCGGTCATACGCCGATGTCGGTTCCTGCATGGTCATAGTGGTCATTCTATTGTTTCTATCCGGACACACATAATTTAATAAGATACCAACCCTCCCCTTCTTACGCAACTCTGATGCATCGGGAAAGCGCGCGGGAAAGTACGCAACGGCGAAATGCACATGCGTTTCTTTGGCTTTACAGAAGCGGGACGAATACCAGGTGTGTTGGCTTTCAACGCCTCATCGATTTCGCTCTTCAGGTAGCGGGATGGTGTGGTGCGAAACGATTCCCTGTGCGGGAGCGGACATTCCGGAGAACACGGAAGTCCCGGCGAGCGTCACCGGGCCTTCCGCTTGATCGATATGCTTGTGGTCACTTCATGTTGGGCCCGACGGTTGGGCGAAGCTTTCTTCCATTAACGGAGCAGTCGAGTGGATACATCGACTGCTTTTTCGGTTTGATGAGGGGAAGAGTGACGCGAGGTGTTGCCATGGATACCCCTCCAGTGCTCTGCAGTATACGGAAAAACCGGCACACTCTTGACATGCGTCAGAATTGTGAGGTCTTGACTTTTTGCTGGGCAACAACTTAACGAAGAATTGCGGAGAGCGAGGGAAACGTTTCGAACGGGCGGAGAACTTTCGGGATTGGTCAGAATTCAAGAATCACCAACATCTATGGGCACTTTTGAACGCCGACTCTCCCGACACTTCCCTGCCGTTCCCTCATTTTCCCCGAAGAGTGGACACTTTTTGGACACCAAAATGTCTCAGTGCCACTGTTGATGTGCCAATATACTATTGCTGCGTTCCTTCTGTCAGGGTTTCTTCGAACCCTTCTTCACTCATTCCATGATGTCCGACGAGCGATTGCGGCATTCGAAGCGGAGCGGCCCCGACTGAAAAGTGAAAGCCCCATGCCCAGCAGCATGAACTGCATCCGCCTGTTCACGCCTCCTCCCTCCCTGAGAACTACAGCGAGCGGGATCATTGCCGGCCAGACGATCCTTGCCATGATGAGGAACAGGGTGCTGCTGATCCTCCCGAGGTGGGCAAACCCGGGGTCGGTTAGCGCTAGCCACAAGAAACCTTCGGTGATCTGTTGAAGCCCGAACAGCAGGGGAATGCCCGCGAATCGCCAGCCGGGAAGGGTGCCCGGCTTCCTTCACGGTGGCAACGCCGACCGCGGAGATCACCGCCCCGCCGACAAGCTGGCCCCTGCTGAATAGCACATGGCCACTCCCGTTGTTCTGGATTCCCGTTGCTGACTACAGCTTCACACGCACCCCCGCCATCACCGAAAGTCCATAGCTGTCGATCGCCACGGGGAATGACTGCCGCGTGTTGTACGTGACGTCCTGCTCGGTATTGATGTTGTTGACGTTCGCATACACCTGCAGGCCCGCCCAGGGGAGTTCCTGCTTGATCGAGACGTCCCACCGTCCGTACCGCCCCGACGTCGTCCTGAGCTGTGGCCAGAAGTCCGGATTCCGGAAGATATTGTCCTGCAACAGGAAGGATACCCGTGCCGAGAACCCCTCGAAGTCGTAGCCGATCATCAGGTTCAGTATGTCCCTGGGCTGGTTGAGCAGCCGCGCCGTGTAGAAGGTGTCGGCGATCACACGGGTGGCGTTGCCTTCCTCGTCATACAGCCATTGCATGATCGCCTTCGGGTATTTTGCCTCCGAGAAGATGTGCGTGTAGTTCACGTTCACCAGGAGGCCGGACAGAACACCAGGCAGATACCAGAGGTTGGTCTGCCATTCGGTCTCCAGTCCGTAGAGGTCGACCGGTATCTTGTTGTTGATATACGTGCCCATCGTGCGCACCGTGCCCGAATACTGCGACAGGTCGGGGAATTCGCTGAGGTCGGTCATGTACCGGCTGGAGAAGAACACCAACCCTTCGATCTTCTTGCGGAACGCGTTGAACGACAGGAGTCCGATCTCGTTGCTGTGCAGCGCGACCACCAGATCGGTGTTCTCCGATTGTGCCGGATTGATCGCATAGTTGTTGTACGTGATCGCACCGGAGATCGCGACCAGATACCGGGGCGACAGAGTGCTGTAATCCGAATAGATGAGGGTGTTCGTGTATGCACCGCGGAGCTGCAGCCACTCCGTCGGCTGGTAGCGTACATGGAACATCGGCAGCCACAACCCGTGGGGTACCGACACGGTCGTCACCGCCCCCTGGACCCCGCGCGTCACCTCGATCCCCCTCCATCCCGAGTAATGCGTGGTCAGGTTCTGATACCGCACACCGGGGACGAATTTCAGGTCCTCACCGATCGCCAGGGTCGCCATCGCATAGCCGGCGCTCTTGGTCTCGAACCCATCATAGTTGTTGAGTGTCGAGGACAACGGATCGCTGGTGATCCCGTCCCACCCTGCCGGGACAAGGGTCGTCAGCATGTCGACGTTGAGCGCGTACGGAGCCGGAAAGGTCCCTTCGAGGAATCGTCCGACCGCGTACGACGGATCGAACAGTGACTTTGCCGTGAGGGTGCGCGGTACGACACCCGACGAGGCTAGGGAGCGCAACAGTGTCTGGACCGCCCCGGAGGCTGACCCGGCGTCGTATTCATAGCTGTGCTCACGCCGCTGGATCATCCCTCCGATCCGGATGCTTCCGCTGATGCCCTCCGCGATCGACAGGTCCCGCTGCAGGTCGATGTACCCCGCCAGGATCGTCTCCCGGGTGGTGCTCCCTCGTGCGGACAACCCCGAATACGTCGCGCGGGCGGGATCCAGGGCGAGTGCCCCCATGGTCGCTGCCGGGTCGACGTACTGATAATATTCCGGATGCACCAGCGCCTGCCGCTGCTGGAAGGAGAAGGTCAGTGCCCGCGGGTCGAGATTCTCCGACGTGCCCCGGGTGAGCTTGAGATCGACGTGGAACCACGGGAGGTCCTGCTTCACCGTCAGCAGTGTACTCAGCACGTCGATGGTATTCTCATCCAAACCGGCACCCCAGATCGCCGTTCCGCCGGAGACGGGAAGGGTGATGCTCCGGCTCGTGGTATGCGTCAGCCCGGAGTTATAGAAACCGATCAGATCGATCTCTCCCCCTTCATGCTGATAATCCAGGACGACCGTTGCGCCTTTCCGCTCGCGCAGACGGAAGTTGTCGATGACGCTGATCGAGCTTACCGTCGGCAACCCGCTGTAGTCCACCGCTTTGTTGAGGAGGGCCATGGTCGCGGACATGGTATTGTCACTCAGGTTGCGCCGCTCGAGCGAACCCTGAAGGAAAATGCCGAGCGCTTCGTCGAAGAACCGGTTCTCGACGGATGCCACGAGCCGGTAGTCGTTGCGCGTGTTCTTCAGTCCGTTGTATCCCCCCTCGATCCGCAGTTCCACGGACGGGATCCAGGAGTGCGTGAGGGGCGACAGCGGTGTGGACCGTGCGGCGCGGCGCAGCGTGAAATTGATCGCACCTCCGATCAGCGCGGCATCCATATCGGGCGTGATGGCCTTCACCACCTCGATGCCGCCGATCATGCTCGACGAGATCATGCTCAGGTCCTCGGCCCGGTCGCCGAGACGGGCGAGAGTACCGGACGCGGCATCCACGCTGGTGACGTTGTTGTTCGACGGGATATCCGTCGGCAGCTCCACCCCCTCGATGGTCACCTGGTTATACTGCGGCGCCATCCCGCGGATGATGACCTGCGTGCCTTCCCCGCCAACCCTGATCAGGGCGATGCCGGGAAGGCGTCCGACGGCGTCGGCCGCGGTCATATCGGGAAGTTCGAGGATCTTTGCCGCCGACACGACGTTCATGACGGGCAGCGCGGCGAGTTGTTTCGTGATCGCTGCGTTCTGCCCGAGTGCCTGGCCGCTCACCGTGACGGTTTCGCCTTCGATCGTGACCGGCATGAGCCGGAAGTCCTTCACCACGGTGGAAGAAGCCGGTGCAACGATCGTGAGCGTCGCTTCAAGGGTCTGGTAGCCGACAAAACTCACCTTCACCGGATATTCACCCGGCGGCAGACTACGGATGGTATAGCGGCCGTTGGCATCCGCCGCGGCACCGAGGCCGGTCCCGACGAGAATGACATTCGCTCCCGGAAGATGTTCTCCGGTCTTTGCGTCGGTGACGGTTCCGGTCACCGATACCGGCGCTTCCGCCCGGAGGGGCAACGATGAACTCAGGTGGACAACGATGAGGAACAGCAGCGGCGTACGGAAAACGTTCATTACCTGTGATCCTTGAGACTCACACCATTTCGCCTGCGCCACGCGGTCAGCGGTGCGACCGGGTTCGCACCGACCGGCGTTCCCTTGGGGGAGATTTGCGGGGACCCACAGAGTCGCAGCAACATCAATGTCCGGGATATTCATCAGAAAAACAACCCGGCACTGCCCTGAAGACCATGCAGCCCACGATGCCTTGCGCTGGCCGGAGAGCGGCAATCCCGTCTCGATATTGCTGTCTGCACAGCCGCTGTCCAAGCCAGTGCCCGATGAGTTGCTGGCGGCCGCACCGGCGGGCGGAATACCGTTGGGTGTCTGATGCCGCTGTGGGAAACACATCATTGAAGAATGTCTGAAGACGCGTGTAGCAATTGCTGTACCGGGCGAGGGAACTCTTCTTGATCCTGCTTTTTTTCCTTGTCGAGAAATGCTTTGATCAGGTCTGCCAGGGACAGCGATTTTGCAGATGATGTGGGAATGCCGTGCTTCCCGAGGATGAGATCCGATTGTATCTTTGCCCGGACAAGTTCCGCATCTCGCTTGTTGGATCCGACCATGACACGGAACCGTTGTCCATTGATGGAATAGTCGAGCTGATATACGGGCTTCGTTTTCCGCTTTATCAGGCGAAGCGTGACCGTTGGCGTGGCCATGAATATCCCTCCTGTGCCCTATAGTATACTGCAAAGATGGCACATATTTGGCACGCGTTAGAAATGAAGTCAGCTAACTCGTTGGCAGGAAACAATATAAGGAAGAAATGCGGAGAGCGAGGGATTCGAACCCCCAAGGGCTTGCGGCCGCCGGTTTTCAAGACCGGTGCAATAGCCGTTCTGCCAGCTCTCCGTGCCGTTTTTCCCGCTATCGGTAGCAACATCGGTAGCAATCGCCACATA
>CAVPCZ010000012.1:0-449769 GCA_963702445.1 Ignavibacteriota bacterium | reverse complement strand
AACCGGTACTGTACCCAGATTGTGCCCAGTTTTCATCTCGTTCCGAGGTAGTACAAGCCGCGATGCCGCCAAAGTGTCGCGGCTTTCGTATGTGTAGGTGGAGACCCATGTGCTCTCTGCTCCCCGTTGCCCCCGAGAGTCTCAGGAGAGAGTCAGTCAGGAAAGATCGGTAGTTTGACTCTATTCATACCCCGTAGTATATTGCCGCCCTAGTGTCGGCTTCTGTGCGGCAGTGATCTTATGCGCCTGAGTAGGTTTTCCATGATTGGACAAACCGTTTCACACTACAAGGTTCTCGAACGCCTCGGTGGCGGAGGAATGGGAATCGTTTACAGAGCCCAGGACCTCAAGCTCGATCGCTCCGTCGCACTGAAGTTTCTTCCCCCCGATCTCATCCGTGATCCCGAAGCGAAGCAACGATTTATCCGCGAGGCCAAAGCTGCCTCGGCCCTCCAGCACAACAACATTTGCGTCGTGTACGATATCGATGAGACCAATGATGGGCAGATGTTCATGAGCATGGAGTACCTCGAGGGCCAGACACTAAAGAAAGAAATCGAACGCGGGCCGCTGAAGATCGCGAAGGCAATCGATTTTGCCGTCCAGATCGCTCAAGGTCTGGTCAAAGCCCATGAGCACGGCATCGTGCATCGCGACATCAAACCGGCCAATATCATGATCACGTCCGACGGAGTGGCTAAAATCGTCGACTTTGGCCTGGCAAAACTCTCCGGCCGGACGATGCTCACGAAAGCGGGCTCCACACTCGGCACGGCGGCATACATGTCGCCTGAGCAAGCTCGGGGTGAATCAGCCGATCACAGAACCGATATTTGGTCCTTGGGAGTTGTTCTTTACGAGATGCTCTCCGGAAAGCGCCCGTTCGAGGCGGAATACGAGAACGCTCTGATCTATTCAATCCTCAATGCCGAGCCGGAATCCATCACCGGCCTCCGCGCCGGTGTCCCCCCGGAGCTCGAACGCATTATCAGGAAGTGCTTGTCAAAGTCTCCGAAAGAGCGCTATCAGCACGTGGATGAGATCGTTGTCGACCTCCGCAATACTCATTCCACCTCTGCATCCTTGACTCCAGAGGCATCGAGGACTGCTGTACTTCGAGGCCGCAAGACCTTTACCGGTTGGGTTGTCGCCGCCACCGCATTGATTGTTGGCGCTCTGGGAGTTTGGTTCTTCTTAGGAAAAGAACCTGTTGAGTCGGGCCAAGTCCGGAAAAAGTCGATCGCTGTTCTTCCTTTCAGTCCTTTCGGTAGATCGTTTGATGACACGGTATTCGCTGATGGAATCCACGATGATATCCTCACGCAGCTTTCCAAGATCAGCGGATTGCGTGTTATCGCCCGGACTTCTATGGTGCTCTATCGAGATTCGAAGAAGACACCTCGCGAGATTGCAGAGGATCTGGATGTCGGGTATCTTCTCGAGGGGAGCACCCGCCGGGCCGGCGGGAAGATCCGCATCACGGCCCAGCTGATCAAGACGGAGGACGAAGGGCACCTCTGGGCGGAGACCTACGACAGAAATGATGGAGACCTGTTTTCTGTGCAGAGCGACATCGCCCGGCGGATCGCCATCTCGATGGAGGCTGTGCTCTCGCCGGCGGAAAAGGCATCCCTGGAAGAGATCCCCACGGCCAACACAGAGGCCTACGACTACTATCTTCGGGGGAACTACTACTGGGACAATTACTTCGATAGCGCCGGGAATGCGATAGCCGCTGATTTCTATGAGAAGGCGGCCAAGAAGGATCCTACCTTCAGCCAGGCGTTTGCCCGAAATGCCGTCGCCAACAACGCGGTCTATCAGGGATGGGACTATACGCCGACACGCCATGCAATGGTCACATCGGCTCTCGAAAAAGCTCGTGCACTCAACCCTGAAGATCCAGTCGTTCATTGGGCTCAAGGTATGTATTTCTGGAACCTCGCCTTTTTTCGAGGATTGACAGACCGCAACAAGATGGCGTTGGAAGAATTCCAGAAAGCACTGAAAAGCCGTCCCAATTGGGCTGAGCTCCACATCAGCATAGGCAGGGTCCTGCGAGATGAAGGTGCGCTGCGGGAGGCGCGCGAATCGTTCAGAAGATTCTTCTCGCTAAGCCCGATGAGCGTTTCACCGGGATGGGATCCGTTCACTGTCTCGTGTTGGCTCAAGGAGTGGGATGTTGCAAGGAAAGAGGTTGACGAGTATATTGCGCGGCACCCCGACGATCCATATGGCTATCGGTCAAAGGCGGACATCTTAATCAATGGATTTGGAGATCTCGAAGGGGCCAGGGTAGTTCTCGAAGAGGGAATGAGGCTGCGTCTGAACCCTCGAAGTGCGTTTGCGGAGATCACGGCCCGGGATTTCTGGGAGGTGAACTACCTGGGAGGGAGATACCAGGACGCCCTTGGATGCCTGGTGGAACTCCGCGGTGAGAATGTCGGTCGAAGCTTCAACCACTGGATGCGAAAGGGCCGGATTCATGTGGCCCTCCATCAGCGTGCAACTGCAATGGCCTGTTTTGACTCAGCCCTCTCACTCGCACAGCAACTTCCGACAGGAATCTTGAAGCATCTTTCTATGGCCATCGCTCTGGCGCGGCTTGGGGAACATAAGAAAGCGGCGCTGGAGCTTGATAAAGCCGGCAAGCTTGAAGCAAGGTGGAGTCGAAGAAGAACCGTTGAAGAAACAAAGGCTCTACTTGCAGTGTTGGCCGGTGATGTTGACAGAGCGGTGGAGCTGATTGAGCAATTCATTCCACAGCCTGGATTCTTGACAATCTGGGGGCTTCGACTCGACCCTGCTTTCGACCCACTCAGGAGCAATACGCGGTTTAATGCGTTACTGAGCAGGTACAGCGGGCGCTGAGTTCAGATTGTGTGTAGGACCAATCTCTCCGACGAGCTCCTGAACCGGCGGGCGTCTCATTGATTTGATATTCGGGCATCCAATCAGTGGTGGGTGCCCATTTTTGTTGTCTTCCTGCAAAATTTGGCAGTGTGAGAGTTCTCTGTAGGCTCCATCGGGCTTGTGCCTCTTCATTATTCCATCCGAGGACAATCGCGCCATGGATCATGATTTGAGTTCGAAGTTTGTTGCGATGCGAAGGCAAGTGGGGGAGCATTCTTGGCATCAGGGGAGAGAAGGTTAGGTAGTTGTGAGCCAGAGAGCGGTGTTCTTTGCCGACGCGGACGTAGATGTCCCAAGATTCCCCACGCGCTGTTCGTAGATGAGTAACAACTCGCGTTTACGCGGCCCGTCGGAAGTAATAGTGATGCAGCCCGCCCACAACAGCCACCTTGTCAATCTCCCCTTCGGCTTGGACCTCTCGCGGTTCCGGTGAGTCCTTGCCGATCCCCAGGTGGGTTCGTTGCGTGTTGTAGTAGCGGACGTATTCCTGCAGAATCCCACGCAGATGTGTTTCATTCAGAATGATCAAGTGGTCCAGACATTCCCGCCTTATGCTCCCGATTAGTCGTTCCGCGTATCCATTTTGCCACGGCGACCTGTAGGCCGTCAAGAGTGGGTCGATACCAAGTGCGGTCACAGTCTCGGTGAACATCTCGCCGAACTTCGCATCGCGATCCCGCAGAAGAAATCTTGGTGGTTCATGATCACAGAAAGCGTTTCGCAACTGCTGAGCACACCAGTGAGCGGTGGGATGGGCCGTGACGTTGAAATGGATGATTCTTCGCCTGTCGTGTGAAAGGAAGACCAGAACGTAGAACAACCGGAAGGTGATTGTGGGGACGACGAGGAAATCAACTGATACGATTTGTGAGGAATGGTTCTTCAAGAAGGTTTTCCAGCGCTGCTTGGTTGTTCTTGGAGCTTTCTTTGGCATGTACCGCAGCACGGTGGATTCCGAGATGTCAATCCCCAGCTTGAGCAGCTCACCATGAATCCGCGGCGCGCCCCAGAGCGGGTTATCGGTTGCCATCTGCCTGATGAGATCGATCTGCTCTTGAGGGATCTTCGGTCTGCCCGCTCCTGATCGGCTCTTCCATTTCCAGAACAATCTGAAGCTCTGCCGGTGCCAACGGATGACTGTTTCCGGCTTGATGACCAGCAGCGTCTCCTTCCAAGAGTCGAAAACATTGGTCATGGTGCTGAAGAAGAATCTGTCGGAGGTGGACCGCAGTCGGGGTCTCGTGGACGTGCGAGCGAGTATCTCGAGCTGTTTTCGGAGGAAGATGATCTCGAGCTGAAGCTGAGTCCTTGATCTGAAGAATCGGAGGCAAAACGAGAGGAAGGAACTGAGCATCTGGGCTCCTGTCCGGTTGGTTGATACACATTTCAAAGTAGCGAAAGTGGTCCGGATTCGCTATTTTGGACGCGGATGGAATATTGAAGAGGCACAGGACTGCATCACCATTATTACAGGCGGGCTGCTTGACGGACGGAAAAAGTCACCCTTACGGGCTGCACCATCACTATTACAGACAGGCGGCGTGATGGATGGAATAAGACCCCTTACGAGTGTGGCCATGCATGGTTGCCAAACGTACTACGCCATTTGCACTTGCTTATATCCTTCTGGCAAATGTTCCCGGAATTTCGTACTGTAGTGCAAACGAGAGTTCCTCATGCCAAGTATCTGCGAATTCTTTGGAATTATCATCTACATCTACTACAACGATCACGCGCCGCAACATTTTCATGCTGAGTATGCAGAACATGAGGCGCTCTTTCGAATCGACACCTTGGAGGTCTATCAAGGGGAGCTTCCTCGCCGAGCACATGCATTAGTGTTGGAGTGGGCGGCCCTTCATCGAGCTGAATTGCTTGAGAATTGGGAGAGAGCACGCCAGGGAGTGCCTCTGAAACCGATTGAACCGTTGGAATAGGGAGAAGAGACGCATGTCGCAGCTAGTTCGTATACGATCCGTGGAGCCATTGGACGGGTTCAAGGTCCACCTCAGATTTACTGACGCGTCGGAAAAGGATGTTGATCTCGCTCCATATCTTCGTGGCCCTATTTTTGAGTCTATTCGTCGGGACCAGAAAGTGTTTCGTTCAATGAAAGTAGATCAACGCATGGGCACGATCGTCTGGCCGAACGGTGCAGACATCGATCCCGACGTTCTGTTCCATTGCCTCCAACCCGCCTGGATGCATCCGGAGTCAGCGTTGGTCCGATAGCGACACATCACCCGGACGTATCGCAAGGGGGCACAGGCTGCCTGTCCCCCTTCAAAAATCCATCCAGACCAGAACTCTATCATGAATCATCCGATGAGGGAGAGGTTTCGTAAGGCGAGACGAGACAGAATCGGAATACACCGGGTGGAGATCGGCCGCGGATCGCAACTCGTTCAACTTGGTTCGCTTTTGGTCCTGCAGTGAGTGTGCCCAGATTGTGCGCGGTTTGTGAAATTCGATGCACTCCATGCAATTCAAATTTGGAAAACTGCCCTGAAATCGCCGTTTAGGGGGAATGCAGCACTTCTTGGGACCAAGAGGCCCGGGGTTCATCCCGCCCAAAGACGGCGGGATCCTGAAGAACGGAATTCCCCGCGCCCCGACGAAAAAGGGCAATTCTGAGGTGAGAGAGAGGCGGGTGTGACAGATTTGTGACGGAAAAAATTACCGCGGTCTCAATTCGTGGGTTAGAATCTGTTGATAGTACAGCATTTTCGCCACGTGGAGGTCTGCGCTTGTCCCGGGATCAAGAGGCACGGAGACAGATATCCGTAACCGAATCATTCTAAATCAAAGGCCCGATCGTGCTCGAACTGCATGATCAACTCATTCACCGGCACCTTGACCTCGCGGCCAAGAAGGTCGTGCACGACTAGCCTCTCCACCTCACCCCCTACTCCTTACTCTGCCCTATCGCGTACCGAATCATCGTAGCTGCATTGAACGGACTGAGAGAGTTCTGTTCCAGCAAGATCCCTTAAGGATGGTCGGCCGGGGAACTTGGTTTCAGAAGTTCACTTCCAGACCCAACCTCGCGGACACCGGCGGTTGATATCTGTACGCCTGGCCGTATGTCGGATCGAGATAGGTGAATTGTCCGTTGGCGTCCAGTCTCCCTTTCCATTGCTGAACATCAACCACGGCACGACGGCTGGCGATCTGGAAGACGTCGAGTATGATCCGCCCCCGCAAGGATACTTCAAACGGCAATTCATACGATATTCGCGCGCTGAGATCCCAGATGGCAGGTGTTCTTCCTGCCGTCCCGCGCGGAGCGATCAGCCCGGTCGGTCTATCGAAGGAATTGGCGTAAACGCTCAACGGTGTTCCGGTCTGTGCAATGAAGTAGGTGCCGATTGCCAGGCCAAAATCAAAACGATACGAGGTGGCGAGTTTGAACACGTGCGTCCGGTCGTTGGGCAGGGGACCCATCCCGTACTGATTCGTACTTTCGAGGTCGTCGAATGCGACAGTGACGTTTGGGAATACGCTGTGAAATGCGGCATCGAACACGCCTCCGTAGTTTCCGTAGTTCCTCGACAGCACATACGACGCAAGGAAGTTGAAATGCGGATCGCTGTTTTGCTCTACGGAAATCACGAGAGCAGTATAGTCGCGTTTCACCCGCGGCCAGTCCGCAAGAGGACCCGATCCCGGGTTGCCACCCTGCCAGGTCCCCGTGGATGCTATGTACGCGTCATCGATGGCCTGGCGGAGGGTCCGATAGAGTCCCTCGACGCGCAACCGGATGGTTCCGAAGAGCGCCTGTTCGTACCCAAGACTGACTTCGTCGTAATATTGCCCGTGCAATCCCTCGACGCCCTTCGCAAACGTTGCCTGTCCGGCCGAAATCGTATCGCCGCCGGTCCGGGAGATCCTTGGATCTTGTTTGTACTGTATTGTGTAATAGTAACCCTGGTCGCTGAATCCCTGTGAATTGAAGAGCGCAAATTCCTGTGAATAGCGCCCGAGGGATCCGAATATCTTCTGCGTTCCCTCCTCATCCGGCAGCCAGGTGAAGCCCAGCCGGGGCTGCAGGGGCACGGTGACTGTTTGCGCAAGTTCCCCGTTTGAGCCGATGATATCCTGGCCGTCCCACCGGATCCCGGCATGAAGGCTCACTCTTCGCGAGATCTGCCATGTGTCGTGAATGAAAACTGATGGAATGTTGTTGTGGATGGTCTGATAGCCTGTGCTGTACCACTCGTAGTAGCTCGAGTCGTTTTCTTTACCAATCCCATGGTTCTCATACCGGTTGTCAGTGCCGTTCACTTTGTATTCAAGTCCCGCCCTGAGGGAATGCCCGCCGAGGAGTGCTGTTGCAGCGAGCTTTCCGGCGGTAGCGTAGCGAAATGAATCCCACACGCTGCCCGGCCCGCCGGACCAGACCTCACCGCCCGGCGGATACTCCACGTAGTACGTTTCATCCTTGCCCCGCTGAGTGGCAGGATCGCCTGTATCATGCCGATTGACCCGCGAGATGGATCCCTCGAGAAGGACGTTCTGTCCGAGTGTGTACGTCCCGTTCAGCGACAGATTGATGCCGCCGAAGCCGATGTCCATAAGGTACGAATCAGGAGTTGTCAGGACGGCAGGCGGAAAGTTGACCCCGCGGCCCACCGCATCCTGTGTCGACGGGTCTCCTGTCGCCGTCATGACAAGCCGCAGCTGCTCCGATGCCTTCCAGGTCAGCTTCCCTGCGAACGAGTGCACCCGTGTCCTGTCGACGGAGATGCCATACCCGGGGACATCGACATCCCTGTTGGCAAACGTGGGATTGTACGCTGCAAAGAACCAGAGCTCGTCGCGAACGATCGGGCCTCCCAGGCTCACCCCGACATCGTAGTTGGAAAAACCTCCCTGCGTCGGATCGGAAAGTCCGACCTCCCTCTCACCCGCAAACCTGTTGCTGGTGTAAAACCCGAAGACCGAGCCGTGTAACTCATTCGTTCCTGAATAGGTGATGACATTGAGCACGCCCCCCAGCGCGCTTCGGGAGCCGGCGTCATACCCACCGGCCCGCACCTCGACTTCCCTGACGAAATTGTACGGCAGTGCCGTAGCGCTCGACTGGATAAGTGGATCCGTCACTTCGACTCCCTCGACGATGTACTTGTTCTCGGCACCGGTGGCCCCGCCGATGTTCACTGCATCGCCGAAATAGCTGGTATTCGACATGGGAAGCATCGCGATCACATCCTGGTAGTTCCGGCTCAGGGGAATGTTTTCGACGTCCGCCGGTCGAAGGTTTGAACCGTACGTGGTGTTGTTCACTTCCATGCTTACCCGACTGGCTAAGACGACGAGCTCGGGCATGTTGTGCAGCTGCTGGCGCAAAGTGATCACGCCAAGATTTGTTATTCTCCCGAGTTGGATGCGGACGTCGTCGACGACGATAGGAACATAGGCCGGATGGCTGATACGAACAGAGACTACCCCCGGCGGCAGGGCGAGGAGCACGCATCGGCCGCGGTCGTCGCTTGCCGTTCCGCGTATACCCTGCACCTCCTTACCGGTGACTGCAGCGTTTACTCCGGGGATCGGCTCACCGGTTGAATCCATGACGGCGAATTGCACACCTCCGGTGAGATCCTGTGCGTACACGCCTCCGTGTATCAGGAAGAGGGTGATGAAAGCGACAGCCAACCATGCGCGGTGCTGATGAATGGGAACAAGAAGCATGCTCCACCTCCATTTTCAGGACGGCGTTCTATGCAGCCTTGGCGCCGATGAAACCTCTGCGTGCCGTAGCGAATCCTTAGATGTGGGCGATTGGTTCGATGGATATCGGTTTGAAAGAAGCAATTCAGGGGGTTGTGGCGAGAATGTGCAAACGAAATGCGCCGTGAAACCATGAGACGTGAACGGAATCACGACAGAGGAAAATACACGACGGTTCATAAGGATTACACGGAATATGAGTACCCAGGCATGAACCAAGGAGGCACCAGGGAGGAATGGGGAAAACGACTCATTCTCCTCGAATGAACCAATGATAGGGAGTGAGAAGGACAGAAGCAAATTGAGGGTGTCCATCATGCGATCCATCATGCGATCGGAAAGGCGCCAACATAGACCATGCGAATCATGGGTTGACGAAACAAGGCCGGAATACGGGAGGTGGGTATCGATCCGCAAATCTGATCCCATGCAAAATGCAGATCACGTTCGTGCTCTCCGGATTCCGGTGGCACCGAGGCGCCTCAGAGCAAACCGGCTAGCTAGCTTGCTTGCATGTTGACTCTTGCCACACCACGCTGTACCTTACTCCCGTACCGTTGGTCTTTTGTGCCGCAGGGATCGTACACGCCAGTGTAGGTTTCCCATGGTCAGAAACAGGCGAATTCTGAGATCAGACCAGAGACCTCAGAATTCAAAATCAGCACCACCGGCAGGCGCGATTCAGAAACTCCCTCAACACCATCCCCATGCTTGCCGCAGATTTGTCTTGAAAGGCCTGGCGCTCGCACTTCTGTTCCCGAGTTTTCAACCCCTCGCCGCACAGCAGAAGCTCCTCCCCGTCTTCCACTTTAACCGCCTGACAACAGCCGAAGGCCTCCCTTCAAACGAAATTCGATCGAACGTCGTGAGAGATCGTCAGGGGTTCATCTGGTTCGGCACGGTTGACGGACTTGTGCGGTACGATGGATATTCGTGCACAGTGTATCGCAACCAGCCGGGTAATCCTCACAGCCTGTCCTCGAACAGCGTTATCACGCTCCACGTGGACAGGAAAGGACGCCTCTGGGTCGGCACCTATGCCACCGGCCTCAGTCTGTATGACCCGTCGAAAGACCGGTTCGTCAACTTCCTTCCGCGCCGGGCCGACAGCCTCTGGTTTCAAGGACACTATGTAGGTTACATCATGGAAGACGGTGCCGGACCGCTCTGGATCGGATTCGCGGACGGGCAGGCTGTGCGGCTCGACCTTGGCAGTGCACTCGACGACACCCATCCCGACAGCGTGGCACGTCACGCAAAGTTCCTGAGCATCAATGACAGCGCGTTCAAGGGGTGGGTGGAGAAGGTGGTCCCCTGGGATAGGAAGAGCGTCCTGGTTTCCTCGGGTGGCGGGCTGTTTCTTGTCGACCGTGAGACCGGCGCCGTCTCGCGCCCTCGGCTGCCACATGTCGCCGGGCTGGATCTTGACACTATCCCTCTCCCTGTCCTCTACCCGGAAAGCCCCCAGAAACTCTGGATCGGCACGATCACCCACGGTCTGTATCTGCTTGACCGGGTGAGCGGATCGGTGACGGGCTATCACAAGGGGCCGATTGGGGGCTCGAGATCACGAGACGGACGGATCCAGGAGCTCCAACTGGACGGGAAGGGGAGGATGTGGATTGCGACAGGCGACGGGATCGACCTGTTCGACCCGGTGTCCGGAGAATACAAGGAGTTCCTTCCAAACGGCCAGGCTCCGGGAAAATCGATGTTCACGCGAATGTCAGTGGACAGCACCGGAGTATTCTGGATAAGCACGGCCGATGACGGGCTGTATTTTCTACCGCCTGCATCGTTTCGATTTGCCCACTATGCACTACGGGGCCCCTCTGGGTGGCCAATGGAGATGGAAACCATCGATCGGTGGGAAGATGGATCATATTGGATTGGAACGGAGGGAAAAGTCGCAAACATCCGGCTGGAGGACCTCAGCGTCCTGCGCGTTGTGGACTTATTCAAAGGGGAGAAAAGCAGATATGCACGCACTGGCGTCTGGGCCTCCCTCAACGAAAGGAATGAGACATTGTGGTACGGAGCCTGGGGACTGGGGCTCTACCGCTTCGACGTTCAAAGGGGGCGCGTCAGAAATTTCCGGTTCTCAGATCAGCCGGCAGGTCAAGCATTGAAGCAGGATGTTTGCATGGGTATTCTGAGAAAAACCGGAGACACATTGTGGCTCGCTGGCTACAACGACGGATTGCTGGCCTTTGACATCCGCACGCAGCGGTTCTCGAAGGTCCCTGATGTCTCAATGGCCCAGCCCAGGCATCTGATGCGCGATGTTCGCGGCAGAATATGGATCTCGGACGAGTTTCTCGGATTGTTCGTTCTTGACTCCTCCACGGGGAAATCGGAGTTCTTTGAGCACGACCCGAACGACCCAGGGTCGCTGAGCAGTTCCAATCCGCAAGCGACTTATCAGGATTCGCGGGGGCGGATATGGATCGCATGCAAGGAGCTCAATCTCTGGGAACCGGAGAAGAAGAGATTCAGGGTGTTTTCGAACTCCACTTTTCCGGATGCATTGATTGCGTATCCGCTCGGGAATGACAGCAGCGGAAGACCGTGGGTCCGCTACCTGGATAAAGGCCTGTCGGTCCTGGATCCTGGCACGGGAATCTTTGCCAACTACGACTATTCCGATGGCGCGTGTGTCCCCATCAATATGACTACACTCCGGGACGGAAGGGCAGTTCTTGTGGGCTATGGTGGGATGAATATTGTCCATCCCGACAGTCTGCTTACACCTGGACGAACACCACCCTTTGTCTTCACGAAAGTGTCAATCAACGATACCACGAATCTCCCATTGGAGAAGGTCTATGCGGGTTCAACTCTGGAGATGCCACATTACAAAAATGTCCTTGAATTCGGGTTTGCCGCAATCGACCCTGGTGGGGTGCATCTGATCCGCTACTTCTTCAAGCTCGAAGGGCTCGAGGACTCCTGGGTTGAGTCGCGGGAGCGGCGCTCGGTACGGTATCCCGGCCTGGCTCACGGGAACTACGTGTTCAGGGTTAAGGCGATCAACACATTCGGTCGATGGCCCGATCAGGAAATCGCGATTGCAGTCTCCATATCACCGCCCTGGTGGCAAACGTGGTGGTTCAGGGGATCGCTCGCCTTGATGGTGATGGGGATGTTCTACGGCTTCAACCGATACCGGATCTCCAGGCTCCTCGCGCTCGAACGGGTCCGCCTGCGAATCGCCGACGACCTGCACGATGATATCGGGAGTGAGCTGAGCAGTATCGCCCTCGAGAGCGAACTTATTGCCAGACAGCTACCCGCAGGGACCCCCCAGCAGACCAGGCTTTTCAACCTCGGTCGCCTGGTGCGGAGTGCGGCTGACAACCTGCGCGACGTGGTCTGGGTCGTGAACCCCGAGTTGGGCAGGTTTCCCGATCTTCTTGACCGCATTCGCGGGGTGGCGGAAAAGATGCTGGCCGGCCATCATTTCACACTTGATATACCCGGGAACGCGCCTCCCCACCCTCTCGACATGGAGTTCAGGCGCCACGTCTTGATGATATTCAAGGAAATGCTCAATAACGTCGTTCGACACGCTCGAGCGGCGAATGTACGCATTTTCGTAGAAGTGAAGGGAAAACAGATCCGTTTGTGCGTAAAGGATGATGGGATCGGTTTCGATACAACCGTGAAGTCCTCAGGCCGCGGTCTTGCAGGAATGCGCTCACGGGCCGCCGCCATCAAGGGAATACTCACACTGGAAAGTGCGCAGCCTTCCGGCACCACTATCTGTCTCGAGGCGGATATCATCCATTCGGACGATTGACAGACGGCAAATCACGCTGTACCTTCACCTAGACGGAGCAGTAAGTGACAATGCAGCCTGAAGAGAGCATCGGGATCTGGGTGATAGAGGATGATCCGGTCTACAGGAACGGATTGCAGGAGCTCTTTTCCGGCTCGTCCGGAATGCGCTGCGAGCACGTCTTTCAGCGGTGTGAAGAAGCGCTGGAGGCTCTCAAGGGGAAAGGGCCTCCGGAGATCATGCTTGTGGACATCGGGCTCCCGGGCATGAGCGGCATTGAGGGGATCCGGCAGATGAAGATGATCTCACCGGCCACGGAGTTTATTGTCCTCACAGTTCACGAAGAGCGGCAGAACGTGTTTGACGCGATTTGTGCCGGGGCGACCGGGTATCTGGTCAAGAATCTCCCTCCCGTAACTATCGTTGAGAAGATCAGGGAGTCGGCCCGGGGGGGTGCGCCGATGGATCCCCTTATTGCGCGCCGCGTTCTCGAACTCCTGTCAGGCACAAATGCCTCCCGGGGGGAATATGGACTTACCGAACGTGAGCGGGAGGTGTTGACCCTGATGGTACAGGGGATGACGCGTCTCGACATTGCGCAGAAACTCTTCGTGAGTCCCCCCACAATCAACACCCATTCCCGCAATATCTACGAAAAGCTGCACGTGCATACCCGGGGCGGCGCGGTTGCCAAGGCCCTGAAAGAACGGCTCGTGTAGCGCCCCTGCAACTATCCCGCTTGCCATGTTCATCGGTTCGACATGTCCCGCGGCATGGGGTATCTCTCTGCAATGTCCGGGCATTATGTTGTCGAGGCGCTGGGAATCGCCCTTCGAGTCACGACTCTCGTACACTCCCTGTCTCGTCGTTGGTCTTCCTGCAAGAGCATCCGAATGGACGATTGTTTCAGGAATAACTCTCTCGCTCGATAGGCTCGTTGCCTTTGCCTCTCGCCGTCTCCTCGGCTGCGAGAATCATCCGAATGGACGATTGTCCACCCAGCAACTCTATGTTATCTTTGCATCCAGCATTTTCCCCGGATCTGATCGGCAACGAAGGGCGGTAGACATCATTGCGGGGGAACTGGTCCAGCATGGGTGCACTCTTCTACAACATTCATGAGGTCTATCATGAGAGCGGTCAGAAACATATTGCTTGTTGCCATACTTGTCGTCGAGTGCACCGTAACAGATACGCGTGCTCTGTCGCAGCTGCTTTCGGGTCGGGACTATCCCCGGGGGGCGTTTGTGGAAAAGGGGATTGTGCGAGCGGACTTCCCCTCTGTTCCGGGAGCCGTGGTCTCCGATCCACTCCCCACGGGCAGCTACACCGTGGGAAAGTCTGGCTATTTCCCCACTCTGGATTCCGCCTTCACACGTCTGAGTGGAGGGGGAATTCTTGGTCCGGTCACGCTGCTTCTCACAGACACGTTATATGTTGCACCATCTTCCTCGGGGGATTTCAGGCTCGTCGGTCCCATTGCGGGAGCCGGCCCCGCAAGTCGTATCACCATTCGTCCAGCGGAGAATGTTGCCGTCACGATTCGGGGAAGTGGAACAGCCACTCTATCTTTCGAAGATGCCAGCTATGTAACGCTTGACGGCGTAAGTCTTCAAGGGAACACCAGATTGACCGTGCACACGGTACTGAACACAGCCTACGGGTGGAATGATGCAATCGATCTCTGGAAGAACTGCGATAATGTTGTCATTCAAAACCTCACGGCTTCCACTGACGATAACTACAGACTGGAAACGTCAACGATCCTTCTTCTGGGAGACACAAGCGGAGGTCCGGACAGCTGTCTCATCTCCGGTGTTTCTGTAACTTCGGGGCCGATCGGAATCTATGTTGGCGGTTACATGACCACTCTTCGCCCCAAAGGGAATGTCATCCGGGGCTGTCACATTGGTTCACCGACCGACAGTATCATCAGTCGGGGAATCGAAATGGATAATACGGAGGGAACGGTGGCCGAGAACAATCATATCCAGAATCTGAAACACACGATGACGTTCTCGGGTCTTACATCCGTGTTGGGAATCCATTCCTGGTATAACAACAATGCAGTCATCCGCAACAACGTTATTCACGGACTGCGTGGAACCAGCGCGGCCAATATTCATGCGATCTTGGGTTCAGGAGAACCGACCCAGGTCGGGCAGGGGCTTCGCATCTATAACAACATGATCTACGACCTCCAGAACACCGTTACCTCAGGCAACGGATCCCTTGCGGGTATTGCACTTTGGTGGAACAACAATATCCTGGTCGCCTTCAACACAGTCCGGCTGAGCGGCGCGGGCTCGAGTCCCTACGGAACCGATGCCCTTAATTTCTGGGAGGGGTGCACAAATGTCACGATCCGCAACAATATCCTTGTGAATACATGCCAATACCAGGCTCCGGGGGGGGACGGGACATATCAGCTTTCAGCAATGTTCATTCACAGCGCAACGACGTTCACCAGCGACTACAATGATCTGTATGTCGATACAACCTATGCCAATAGTTGGGCGGTTCGATTTTGGAATGTGGCCAACCATCGGACGCTGAGTTCCTGGCAAGGGACGGGACGCGATGCGCACAGTGTCAGCCTGATGGTGTCATTTCGTTCCTCGACTGATCTTCATATCGACACGCTCGGAATCAGATCACAATGGGTGCCCTTGGCAAACGGGGGCGTTGCCGTCGCCGGTTGCGAATACGACTTTGACAATGATAATCGGATCACCGGAAACGTCCCGGACATCGGAGCCGACGAATTCTGGATTCGTCCTAATCCGCCGACCGGTGTCGAAAACGGCGGCTCGAACTCACCAGCGATTTACTCTCTTGAGCAGAATTACCCCAATCCCTTCAACCCGGTAACAACAGTCAGCTACCAGTTGCCAGTCGCCGGCACGATACGGCTCGCTGTGTACGACGCGCTGGGCCGTGAGGTGGCTTTGCTCGTGAATGAGAGGAAAGAGCCGGGGAGTCACACAGTGACGTGGGATGCGGGAGGAATGGCCAGCGGAATGTACCTGTACCGGCTCGTGGCCGGTGATTACCATGCGGTGCGGAAAATGCTGGTGCTTCGCTAGAGGAGGTGAATCTGGCAGCAGTCCCGCTGCGTTCCGGCGGGACTGTTTCTCCAACAGGAGGTTCCAACAAAGCCGCGGTCCCGTTGCTGGCGGGTGAGTTTCTGCCTCAGGTCATTGAAACAGACCCTGAAGTTCGAACGAAAAGCTTACTATTTGCTCTTCAACTTCTTCTATGAAATGCCAGCACCCTCAAGTGTGAGAACAGGCTTGGCGAGCAGCCTTTGACAGCCCTGCATTTAGCAGAGCGACGAGACAGGGAGGTGCTGGTGGATGGGCCGATGCGTGAGATCAGGCAACAGCGAGTTCCTTTGACTCGAGATAAAGAGTGTCGGGCGCGAAGTCTTGCTCGTGCGGCCACTGAACCGTGCCGAAGGCAATCTTGACTTGCCTGAAGTAGTCGAGATTATTCAATTCGGTGAAGATGCCTTTGTCCAGATAGGGTCGTGCATCGAACACGCGCTGCGGGCCGTTTTCGAAGACGAGGATCAGCGTGTAATCGTCTTGGGGTGTAACGGAGATAAGTGTCGGCATCGGTTTACTTTAATGGGTCGATGTTGAATACACGTTGGCCCTCAGTAGCAAGCCTCCAGTTGGCCAGGAGTTCTTCCTTGTGAATTTCGATCCATGCAAGAACAAGCCTTAGTTTAGCCGGTGGAATCGACCCTCCGAGGAGGTTTCCTTCAGGGATGGAAACAACGGCTTCCTCTTCGCCATACTGAACGTGGATGTGCGGCATCTTGTGTTGCTTATTGTCGAAGTAGTACATCAAGACCACTATTCCATAGAACATCGAGATGACGGGCATTGATCAAGTCGTCGAGGTGATGGTCAATTGCACGAGTCTTTTGTTTACAATATATCCAGTATGAGCTGGGATGTCAAGTTCGAGCTGCAATTGCAGCAAGGCGATGAGGAACTCAATTCTTGAGACTCTCGTTTATCTTTCTTTCTTCTGGTTTGCACGGTTACCGACCATTGGCTGGTATTAATCGCCGCGATCATACTGAGCCAGCACGGGTTGAGGAGGGGATTAGAAGATAGGTGGTACAAAATCGGAATACACCGGGTGGAGATCGGCCCGCAAATCGCACCTCGTGGAAGTAGGTTCGCGATTGGTCCTCCAGTGAGTGTGCCCAGATTGTGCCCGGTTTGTGAAATTCGATGCACTCCATGTAATTCAAATTTGGAAAACTGCTCTGAAATCGCCGTTTAGGGGGAACGCGGCAATTTTTGGGATCAAGAGGCCCGGGGTTCAAATCCCCGCGCCCCGACGAAAAAGGGCAATTCTTTATAGACGCTTGTCCCGGAACCAAGAGGTTTTTGGGTTCCCAATGCGGCCCACCGACGAAACAGGAGAGCATGGTAAAAGCCGCGATGCCGAGAAGGTGTCGCGGCTTTCGTCTATCAGGTCTCCACCTTTGTGCTCTTCCGATCCCAGCGGCCAGGAACTGCACATGTTGAACATTCCATGGGGATAAGGCGGCAGCCCCCCAGCTCGCGCATCTGTGCCAAATATGCTGAACTCAGCATGGATTCAGAATGACTCAAATCCGTTAAATTCGGGCAAACAACAGGTTGGCCAGCCTCCCCACCTTTTCACATTTGCCTTTTGTGTGGGAACGTCGTATCTATTAGTTGCATAACTAGACGTCATATCGTCCTCCTGTGCTACTGATAGCACAAATGATCCTCGAATCCATGAACCTCACCGATATCTCAGCATACGTCGATCAGCTTCAAAGTCGCGGAAGGTATTCGTTTCTAAAAAGCGAAGCCCAGGCCGCGTTGCACCTTACTGACTCGGCCCTTGTCAAAACGCTGTGGAGACTCGAACGGCGGAACAGAATTCGAACCGTCAAGCGCGGCTTCTACATCATCGTTCCGCTCGAGTATGCAAGCACGGGGATCCTTCCTCCTGAGTGGTTCATCGCGGATCTGATGAAGTACATGGAGCAACCGTATTATGTTGGCCTACTTTCAGCCGCAGCACTTCACGGGGCGGCACACCAACAGCCGCAAGAATTTCATGTTGTGTTGCCGTCACACCAACGGGATATTCGTGTCCATGTGCTACAGCTCCGCTTCTTCAAGAAATCCGGCATGGGGTTGTCCCCTGTGCAGGAATCCAAAACGCCGACAGGATTCATCAAAGTGTCTAATCCCGCTGTGACAGCGATGGATCTCGTTGCGTATGCTTCTCGCGTTGGTGGTCTCGACCGTGTGCTCACAATTCTCCAGGAACTTAGCGAGAAGATCACGCCACACATGCTCGTCGAAGCAGCGAAGAAAGAAAAACAGCTTTCGCACATTCAACGATTAGGCTGGTTGTTTGAAAAAGCCGGCCAACAACAACTGGCGAAAGCATTGGCTGAGTGGTTGATGCTGAAGAACCCGAAGCGAACACCGCTCGACCCGGCAAGCCCGCGTGCCGGCTTCCCTCGGAATGAAAAATGGAATGTTGTGCTGAACGCGGATGTGGAAGGAGAACTGTGATTCCACAGGCACATATCGTTGAGTGGCGGGCACACGCCCCATGGGTATCCAACGCGCAGATCGAACAGGACTTGATCATCTCTCAAGTGATTGTGCTGCTGTTCTCTCACGAGCTTTTCACAGAACGAGTGGCATTTCGGGGAGGGACGGCGTTGCACAAACTGTATCTCCAGCCTGCTCTACGCTACTCAGAGGACATCGATCTTGTGCAGCTGACGGCAGGTCCTGCTGGTCCATTGATGGAGGCGATTCAGCAAGTGCTCAATCCGGTTCTCGGAACACCACGTCGGCTGCAAAAGGAAGGCTCCGTCACGCTGATATATCGTGCAGAATCGGAAATTGCTCCAGTTGTGTCGATGAAGGTAAAAGTGGAAATGAACACACGCGAACATTTTACGGTAGAAGGACTGAAGAAGGTTCCTTTTGCAGTCAAATCTCGCTGGTTCTCCGGCTCCTGCAATGTTATCACGTATCCCCTCACTGAACTGCTCGGAACCAAACTCCGTGCGCTCTATCAGCGACGAAAAGGCAGGGACCTATATGATCTCTGGCTGGGGGTAACCAGAGGCCGTGGAAACCCGGCTCGGATTGTCGACTCGTTCAATAAGTATATGGATGCTGAGGGCCATTCGGTTTCCATCCAAGACTTCCGTTCCAACCTCGCTGCAAAGATGAGTAGGAAGGAGTTCCTCAGCGACACCGACAACCTGTTAAGGTCGGAAGTCAAGTACGACCCCCAAGAGGCGTACACCCTAGTCGACCAACAAATCCTGACGTTGCTTAAGCCCTAAGTTCTGAATCGATATGGACCTGCTAGAGAAGTACGAAAGCCGTCGGCAATGTCGTCCTCACGATGCCGCCCGCCGGCTCGGACATGGCGGCCCTGGTCTTCGAGGATCCCTATCGCTTGGATTGTCTCGACACTGCCGATCCGCACCGCGAACGGGAAGTTGAACAGGCATTGATAGACCACATCCAGTGGTTCTTACTCGAAGAGAAAACACGAATCGTGTTGGCGGCTTGCGGGGAGAAATCGATTGTGCAGAGCTGTGTCGGTCGACACGATATGCCTTCAAAATATGTAGTCCGGTGAAAGTTGCCGGGTAATCCGGAATGAAGTTGCCGGTCTGTCCGTTTTAAAGGTGGCCAGGTTACCCCGTAGGGGGGACATATTCCATCTGACATTTGAATTGGCGATATTTGGTTCTGGAAAGCGTGACCCACTTTCAGAGCAAACATGATAGCCTTCTTCACGACCCTCCTACGTCTGTTCCTCCAAGCCTTTCGGTCAAAAAGGAATATACTCACAGAGAACGCGCTGCTCAAGAAAGAGAACGAGATCCTGCTAAGGAACAAGATGGGGAAGAAGAAGGTCCCGTAGGGGGGATCTATTCCATCTGACCTTTGAATTGGCGCTATTTGGCTCTGGAAAGCGTCTCCCTGTCCTGCAATATTCCATCCTTGCCGGAATCGTCGTGTTGGTGAGAATCAGTGTGACAGATTTATGCTAGGTCGCATTGCTTCACAAATGTTTGAAGGAATTATGGGTGACGCGCTTCAGATGACTCGACGCCAAGAAATTATCGCGAAGATTGCAGAAGCGGAACTCAAGGTATCTGCTCTTCGCGCGGAGCTGGAGACCGCAGCTGGCCGGCTAGCTGAGCTGCGCAGAGAATTGGCACCCCTCGTACTTGAAGGAAGCCAGGCCACCCTGTTGCCGGATTCCGCGGATCAGATGGATGCATCTGGCTCAAATGAACAGAAGATCGCTCTTTTCCGGTCACTGTTTCGTGGCCGCGAAGACGTCTTTCCCCTCCGCTGGGAGAATTCCCGAACGGGAAAATCCGGCTACTCACCAGCTTGCACCAATGAATGGAGAGCGGGAATCTGTGAGAAGAACAAGGCTCCGGGGACAGCTCGGAAACTTACCTGTGCCTCATGCAAGCAACAAGCGTTTCGCCCGGTCTCAAACGAGGAAATAGCGAAACACCTCAGAGGGACGCATATCATGGGAGTCTATCCACTTCTCCCTGATGATTCTTGCTGGTTTCTGGCTGTTGATTTCGATGGCATAACCTGGCAGGAGGACGTCAGTTCATTCGTAGACACATGCAAGGCTCACGGATTTCCCACCGCCGTGGAACGATCCAGGTCCGGCCAGGGGGCCCATGCATGGTTCTTCTTTGCGGCATCATTGCCTGCTGCTGAGGCTCGCTCACTTGGGTGTTTTCTGATCACAGAAACGATGTCCCGGCGGCATGAGCTCTCGTTGAATTCCTATGACCGCCTATTTCCCAATCAAGACACCCTACCTAAAGGCGGGTTTGGCAACCTTATTGCGCTTCCACTCCAGCGCGAACCTCGTCTGCATGGCAATTCAGTGTTTGTAGACGATGGATTCGTGCCATACGCAGATCAATGGAAGGTTCTGGCAAGTATTGTGCGACTTGACGCAGACATTGTTCGGTATGCAGTGAAAGACGCTGCCGCCCAAGGTCGAATTGTTGGCTTTAGAGAGTATCCTGTTTCGAACGATGTAGAGGGCCACCCGGCTCGTCTTGTTGCCACTCCTGTTCCGCACGACACCCTGCCGGAATCAAACGTCATTTCTACCGTTCAGGCGACGCTCTCGGAGAAATTGGTTATTCAGAAGATGGGTTTGGGTTCTGCACTTCTCAATGAGCTGAAACGCCTGGCTGCGTTTGCAAACCCGGAATTCTACAAGAAGCAGCGTATGAGATTTTCGACGGCTTTAACACCGCGAGTGATTTCGTGTGCGGAGGAGTTCCCCGATCGGATCGCTCTGCCCAGAGGATGCACTCCAGCGGTGAGGGCGCTACTCGCTGATCGTGGGATTACGCTGACTGTTGATGATCAACGACTCGACGGTACCCCACTCGACGTCGTGTTCAGAGGGCTGCTCTCATCAACTCAGGAAGAAGCCGTTCGCAGCCTGTTGAGTGAAGATATTGGAATTTTCGTTGCGCCACCAGGTATCGGTAAAACAGTTGTGGGATGTCACCTTATTGCCGCGAGAAAGAGAAATACGCTAGTAATTGTTCACCGCCAACAACTTCTTGCACAGTGGATTGTGCAGTTTTCGCATTTCCTTGGCATCGAACGGAATGAGATTGGTCAGATCGGCGGGGGAAAGAACACTCGCAACGGGAACCTTGATGTCGCTATGCTTCAGAGCCTTGTGTATCGGGGAAAGGTCGACGAGATCGTGAAGGAGTACGGAAATATCGTAGTCGATGAGTGTCACCATTGTCCGGCGTTCTCATTTGAACGTGTTCTGTCGGAAGCAAGAGCTCGTTACCTGACGGGCTTTACAGCTACACCACAGCGACGCGACGGCCAGCACCCCATTATTGAAATGCAGCTTGGACCCGCACGATTCGTAGTCAGCTCACGAACGCAAAGGGGTATGGAACCATTCCACCGGCGACTGGTGATCCGTGAAACGCAATTCAGATCTGATGGTGTCAACAGTGACGCTGGCATCCAGGGAGTCTACGCTGCGCTTGCCGCGGATCAGACACGGAATGACCTTATCTTTGACGATGTAATTACCGCGCTTGAGAACAAACGATCACCAATTCTTCTCACAGAACGAAGAGATCATCTTGAGCATTTTGCCGAACGCCTAAAGGGGTTTACACGACATCTGATTGTCCTGCACGGCCGCATGAAGCCAAAAGAGCGCGATGAGGCGTTGTCGAAACTGGCAGCAATTCCCGATGGCGAAGAACGATTGGTCGTCGCTACAGGGCGATACATTGGCGAGGGCTTTGACGATGCGCGTCTTGATACCCTATTCCTTGCACTTCCCGTATCCTGGAAAGGGACGCTTGTGCAGTATGCCGGCCGCCTCCACCGAGCACACGAAAGCAAGAGGGAGGTCCTCATTTATGACTACCTGGACCGGAATGTTCCCGTATTGCGCAAGATGCATGATAAGCGACTTCGGGGTTATCGCGCACTCGGCTATGACGTGGATCGCCGGAGATCGGAATCCTGAATATCGAGACTACGGAGCAGCTATTGCATAATAGGATGAGATCAGTATTTTGTATGCGATGGCGCTATGAGGAAGCACAAGGGGATATTCCGATGGAAGCACACCAGAACGCTTCGGGGCAATGCAAGGGAATACCTCGCCCCAAAGCTGGGAAGCCGGTTCTTCCCGAGATGGACGTCGCCGCGTTAAGCTACGGGAATTTCAATCAAATGAACTTCTCCACGGAGGGCGAGTGATGGCAAAGAGGAGTGCTGCTGTCTCCAACAGGGTTGCCACTCTGTACCGCGAGGTTCGTGCAGTGTTGGAGCAGGCGCGCTCGTCCGCCTATCGGACAGTCAACATCGCCATGGTGCGGGCATACTGGAATGTCGGGGGGCTAATCTTCGAACACGAACAGAAGGGCGAAGCGCGTGCGACGTACGGCGAAGCCGTGTTGGAGGAGTTGTCGCATCGTCTCACGGCCGAGTTCGGTCGTGGATTCGACGTCACTAACCTGCGCAAGATGCGACAGTTTTACCGAATGTTCGGGATTCGAGACGCACTGCGTCTCGAATCAGGCGGGGCGAAACGAGACGCGGCGGGTCTCGTTTCCGCGGTGGAGACGATTCGGCACACGGTGTGTGATGAATTGAGTTGGAGCCACTATCGCCTGCTGATGCAGGTGGAAGATCCGGTGGCGCGCGAATGGTACATACGGGAGGCGGTAGTCCAGAACTGGTCTACACGTCAGCTTGATCGACAAATCTCGGTGCTCTATTATGAGCGCCTGCTCGCCAGTCGTAGAAAAGCGCCAGTCCGCAAGGAAGCCCGGGACAAGATCGTCACCGTTGAGCCTGAGCAATTCATCCGCGATCCTTATGTGCTTGAGTTTCTGGATTTGAAAGACTATCCGGCACTGCGCGAATCCACTGTCGAGCAAGCAATCATTGACAACTTGCAGTCCTTTTTGTTGGAGCTGGGCAAAGGCTTCTCGTTTGTTGCCCGGCAGAAACGCATGCGATTCGGGGATGAGGACCTCTACGTGGACCTTGTTTTCTACAACTATCTGCTCAAGTGCTTTGTGCTGATCGATCTCAAGGTCGGCAAGCTGACTCACCAGGATATCGGACAAATGGACAGCTATGTACGCATGTTCGATGCCCACGCCCGATCCGGGAGCGACAATCCGACCATCGGGCTGATCCTGTGTTCCAAGAAGAACGAGGCGATTGCGAAGTATTCGGTGCTAAGCGAGGGCCGGCAGATATTCGCAGCCAAATATGTGAAGGTCTTGCCGACTGAACGGGAGCTCACGCGCGAGATTGAACGCGAGCGGCGCCTCATCGAGGAGCATCGTGCCGGGGAGAAGACGCTCTGATACCTCTGCTCCTTTTCGAAATCCCATCCCGGCAATAACGCCAACGTGGACCATTCGAATCATGTGTTGAAAAAGCAGGACGTAGTTACTCTTCCGGCCTCTTCGTTTTGTAGGGGGTGCCATCTATGTTTGAATGGATGTAGTGCAACCGGCACTGTAACCAGGCTGTAATTGGAATGTGCAATTCGATGCACATAGTGGGTGAGAATCCGTTGATAACGCCTCATTTTCGCCAAGTAGGCAGTCACAGTTTTTCCAGGAACCAAGCGACGGCTGGACAAAATCCCCCCATCTCGACGAAAAAGGGCAATTCTACAGTCGCGCTTGTCCGGGAACCAAGAGGTTAAGTGCTCCAGACACGACGCACTGGGGAAACAGGAGAGTGAAGCAGAAGCCGCGATGCCGAGAATGTGTCGCGGCTTCTACACGTGTGGATTTACACCTTCGTGACACTGGCGCTCAGTGGCATCGACGCCTCAGCATAACGTGGCTATTTGATTCTTGCCACACCGCGCTGTAACTTACTCCCGAACCGTTGGTCTTTTGTGCTGCAGGGATCGTACACGCCAGTGTAGGTTTCCCATGGTCAGTAACAGGCGGATTCTGAATTCAGACCGCAGAGATCAGAATTCACAAGCTGCGCTCTCAGCTGCTCCGCATCAGAACTCCCTTCAACACTATCCCTGTGCTCGCCGCGGACTCGCCCTGAGAGTCCTGACACTCGCACTTCTCTTTTCGAGTGTTCAACCCCTCGCCGCTCAGGAAAAGCTCCTCCCCGTCCTCCATTTTCAACAGGTCAAGGGCCTCCCCTCGGCTGCTAGTCTTTTCGCAAGTGGTCCGCGACTCGTTCGGATTTGTGTGGGTCGGAACCGTGAATGGGCTTTGCCGATATGATGGTTACACCGTGAAGGAGTACCGCAGTGCAGAGCTTGATCCATACTCGCTTCCCTCGAAGATCATTTCATCCTTGTATTGTGATACCAGGAAACGACTCTGGGTCGGCACGAGTACAGGCAAGATCTCCGTCTATGATCACTCCCGGGATCGGTTTCTGAACCTCCGGCAGATTCAATACGACTCCAGCAAAGTCAACAGGGGGTATTTCGGCCGCTTTCTCGAGGACTGCGACGGCAACATATGGTGCACAATGGAGGATGGAATCATTCGCATTGAGTTGCCTGTGCGGTTCGCCCCTCACGAGATTGACAGCATAGCGTCCAATGTAAGCCTGACACTAATCCCAACCGGAACCTCAACAGGGGCCGCACGAAGTCTGATCGCACGAGACCAGGTGAGTCTCATTGCCGGAACCGACAGTGGGATCATTGCGATCGATCGGACCACGCTGACTGTCTCTCGCCCCCGCTACTCTGACCACCTCGCCCGGCGGCTCGATTCTTTAATCATCAACTGCCTCGCCCTGGAACCTGACGGGACACTCTGGGTTGGCACCAAAACCGAGGGGTTATATCGATTCGACTGGAACCGTGGGACAGCCAGGAACTTTCGACATAACGATTCTGATCCGTCTTCCATCAAGAACGATGACGTCCACAGTATCGAGCTGGACCCGCATGGCAATCTGTGGGTTGCCACCTATGAGGGCGTCGACCTCTTCTCGCTTGCGGAAGGACGGTGCATCCCTTACCTGACATATGGATCGGCGCCCGGAACGGGTCCTCGTCAAAGGATATCCATCGACTGCACAGGCACGGTCTGGTTCAGCACAGGTGCCGGTGTCCATTGGCTCAGCCCGCGATCCCTCCTTCTTCCACACTACGGGCTCAAGAATACCGATTGGCGTTTACGGTCGTTTGAGTCTGTGGAACGAAGCAAAGATGGAGCGATCTGGTGTTTTTCCGGAGGATACTTGCTTGAGATCGAGACGGCGACCAAAACCGTCCTCAGCACGATCGATGTCTATGGTGGCAAGTCTCAGCTCTTCTACGAGACTCCCGACCGCACCGTTTCACTGCTCGACGCGCACGGGAACTTCTGGTACGCAGCCTATGACCGTGGTCTCTACAAAGTCAATCTTCGCTCAAGGAGGATCGATAACTACGACCATCGCCTCAACCGAAACTCTGTTGGAATCAGGAGTATCGCGCAGGGGCCCGGCGATTCCCTCTGGATCGGCACGGAACCCGACGGATTATCCCTGTTTGATCCTGCACACGGGACCTTCCTTCCCTTAGGGTTCAGTTATGAGGTGATTGCTGTTCTCAGAACCAGGGACAGTTCTCTCTGGATCACCACAGAGGGGAGAGGACTTATTGCCTATCAACGTGCCACCGGGGAATTAACCAGGTTTGTGCACAATGCATCAGACCCTCATTCTCTGAGTGACGATGTCACGAGGGTGGCATACGAGGATCCCACCGGTCGCATCTGGGTGGGAACCGGGAAAGGAATCAATGTCTGGGATCCTGCACACGCGTCCTTCACTTTCTACCCGAACCCGCCGTTCGACGACGCGCTCTTCGCCTTGCCGATTGGTCAAGACACAAAAGGAAGGGTGTGGATACGGTATATCTCGCGTGGTCTGTCGTTGTTTGACCCTGTGAACGGCAGGTTCACGAATCTCGACGCTGATAATGGTCTCTGTGGATCGCCCACCGACATGCTGCTCCTTGACGATGGGAAGGTCCTCCTGACAGGTACGACCGGTGTGAACATCATTCATCCCGACAGTCTTTACTATGACCGCCGGGCACCTCCCCTGGTCATCACACAGCTTCGCGTGAACGATACGCTGGTGATTCCCCTGCCAAGTGTCGCCGAGTCACGCACACTTCAGTTGTCGCATGACAAGAATGTCCTCGAGTTCATGTTTGCGGCGATAGACATTGATGCCCCGCAGCTTGTGGAATACGCATACAGACTGGAAGGCCTCGAACCTGACTGGATCAAACCGGGGGATCGCCGCTATGTCCGTTATACCGCACTTGGTCCGGGCGACTACACATTCCGTGTGAGAGCGACGTCGTCCCGGGGGGAATGGTCTGAACGGGAGATCGCATTCGCCTTCAGCATAGCACCACCCTGGTGGCGATCGCTATGGGCCTATGGCTTTTACCTTTTCCTCGGAACCGCGCTTCTCGTCACCATCTATCGAGTGCGGCTGAGCCAGGCGCGATTGAAAGATCGCGTGGAGATGGAACACTTTCAGGCGGAACGCATTGCGGAGGTCGACAGGTTGAAATCCCAATTCTTTGCCAACATTTCGCACGAATTCAGAACTCCGCTTACGTTGATACTCGGACCGGCTGAACAGGCGATTGAATCGACTCAGGAACCCTCGACGCGTCAGAAACTGCACCTTATCAAGAACAACACAGAGAGGCTACATACACTCGTCAACCAATTGCTCGATTTTTCCCAACTGGAATCAGGCACGATGAAACTCCAGGTATCCCGCAATGACGTGGTGGAATTCCTGCGCCGGACTGTGATGACGTTCGAATCGTGGGCCGAGAGAAAAAGGATCAACCTGGATTTCCGGCCTGAGATTGAATCAGCCAGTGGCTACTTCGACACGGACAAGCTTGAGAAAATCCTCAATAATCTGATCTCGAATGCGTTGAAATTCACTCCAGAGGGAGGGAGCGTTTCAGTGTCATTGGTCTGCCCGAAAGATCAAAGTCCCGTCTCTCGTTACCCCGCGAATCATATTGCTCGGAAAGACGACTGGATGACCGGATTCTTGGAAATCAGGATCTCCGACACCGGCCCCGGCATTTCAGCAGAGCACCTCCCCCGCATATTCAACCGCTTTTACCGTGCCGATGAGAAACACACTATCGAAGGGACCGGAATCGGTCTGGCGCTGACAAAGGAGCTTGTGGAACTTCATCGAGGGAAAGTAGCCGTACAGAGCACACCCGGAAAAGGATCTGTTTTTTCGGTAACCTTCCCGATTGAGAAGTCTGCATACCGGCAGGATGAGATCGTCGAGTCTCCACCTCAAGGCAGGAGGACCGAGCATCCCCCCCCTGTCGTGTCTCATGTTGGTTCCGGGCATGTTTCCACCCCGCAATCGCCGGATGGAAAGCCGATTGTGCTTATCGTGGAGGACAACACCGACCTCCGCAGCTATATCCGGGAGTTCCTGGGAACGGACTTTGCGGTACATGAGGCGGAGGACGGAAAAGAGGGCTACGATCTGGCGATAGAGATGGTTCCAGACATTGTGCTCAGCGATCTGATGATGCCGAAAATGGATGGAATGGAGCTCTGCAGGGCTTTGAAGCAGGATGTGCGAACCAGTCACGTTCCGATCATCCTTCTGACGGCCCGGGCCGGAACCGAGAGCAAGATTGAAGGGCTGGAAACCGGCGCGGATGACTATGTGACGAAGCCATTTGATTCTAAAGAGCTTATGGCCCGGGTGCGAAACCTGATTGAGCAGCGGCGTACGCTCCGGGCGAAGTTCTCGGCCGGAGTGCTCCTCAAGCCGGGTGAAGTGGCAGTCACTTCACTCGATGATGCTTTGCTCAAGAAGATCATGGATGTAGTGGAGAAGAATCTCGGGGACGAAAAATTTGGTGTCGATGAACTTGCGAGCGAGGCCTGCTTGAGTCGAAGACACCTCGGCCGTAAGCTTCACGCCCTAACGAATCTAACGCCTGCGGAGTTTGTGCAATACATGCGCCTGCAGCGGGCCCGAGAGCTGCTTGAAAAGAACGCCGGCTCAGTCACAGATATTGCTTTCCAGGTTGGATTTCGAAATCCGACCTACTTCAGTGCCTGCTTCCACGCCCGATTTGGTGTCACCCCATCAGAAGCGCGCCACCAAAACTCTTGAGGATTGTGGACTTGCCTTATCAGAGGCGACGGGCGTCATTTCTATCTCGTCAAGCCCCTTCGTGTTTTCCAATTTTCTGTGCCTTTTTGCGCGATGTCCCAATTTCAAACGTTTTTGGCGCGGGATCAATAGGCCCAAGGCCCTCCTGCGCCGTATATTCCTATCCAAAACGCGAGGGTCGGAGCATGACGGGCTATGCGTTCCTGGACTCATTTGACAGCTGCTGCCGACCCGAGGTCACCAAAGCGTCAACAAACCTCTCGTACTGCTTTGGGCAGTCTCGGTCGGTGAGCCTGAACGAATTTCTATTCTGAAAGGGGGCAATATGCGTACCCTTATTGCTATGTTGCTTCTCCCTATTCCCGCATGCATGCTCCATGCACAAGCACTTCCGGAGAATGCCCGGCACGCCCAGAATCAGGGAGCGGTTCCTGCTGGAGTAGAGTCATTTGTCACAGAGGATTTTGAAGGCCAATTATTCCCACCTGCCGGCTGGACGCTTGAGTTTGCCGGCTCACAATACTGGACGAGTTTTGCCGGTGCAAGCGGCTATGGCGTTGGCTCAGCCTGTGCCACATTTGAGAATTGGAACGCCCCCGGCGGCACAACGCAATCCCTGGTCCTTACATCGATGGGCACCTCAACCACGGGAGATTCGATTCGGTTTGACCATGCATACGCGACGTACGCGTCGGAGAATGATCATTTGATCATCGAGACATCGACCGACGCAGGGACCTCATACACCACACTGGTGACATTGAACGGAGGCGTCTCAGGCCCCCTCGTGACAGCCCCGCCAATATCATCCACGATCTTTGTGCCGACCGCCACTCAATGGGCAACCAAACGGTATGCCCTGCCCGTTGGAACCAACAGGGTACGTTTCAAAGCCGTGAGCGCGTACGGGAACAATCTTTACCTGGACAATTGCAGTATTGGGACTCAAATCCCCATCGATGTGGCCCTCAGGTCGATTGATATTCCGTCCGCGATATCGACATCGCCCAGGATCCCCGGGGTGATCGTTGAACTCAACGGGACCACGAGAGATGCCTTTTCGGTGACTCTCATGATTTCACCCGGGGGATACACCTCGTCAAGAACCATCTCCTGGCGTGACCCAAGCCACACCGTGCCCGTGCAGTTTGACCGCTGGACCCCGACCCCTGGTGCGCATGCTCTGACAGCTTTTGTCACTTCAGCCGGCGATATGGACCATTCAAACGATACCCTTCGAACTGCGGTTGTGGCAACTGAGATTGGCCTCGTAACGAACATCAGCGCCACCCACCGGGCCGGGCAGGTCTTCGTAACATGGGACAATCTCACCACAACAGGGGTCCGTTACACATTGTATAGATCCGCTACTCCAATCCAGCACGGTTTCCAGCTCTCTTCCGCGCAGAATCTCGGGGATGTTCGGGACAACTCTGCTCTCAACAGGCGCCTCACGGAGCTTTCCGGAGGGACGCCCAAATATCTGAAGGTCGACTCTGCATCGTTGCCGCTTGGAAGCAACAAAGGTTTGTTCGTCGCGACATCGACTTCAGCCGGGTCGTTCTACTATGCTGTCACCGCGAATGCCGGTGATCTTGAAGATACCACCATCGTCGCCGGCTCGAATGCAACGAATTCGCCTCTGAGCGAGAGTGTTGTGATGCCGCAACCCGTGTGGCAGGAGAGCCGCATTCTGGGAGGGAGAACGTACGACATCTATGTTCAGTACGTGACCAGGGTGACTTCGTCTATGTATCCTCAAATGACGAACGCCGGCTCCTATCCATTCCACTTCGCCATCGTCAAATCGGGAGCCGTATCGCCGCATCCTGTGACGTTCTGGCTGCACGGTGATACAAAGAGTTTCCTGTACGTTAACCATTTGAAAGGAATTGGCGATCCGAACGAATGGATAGTTACCGTTGATGACTGGATCCCGAATAGCGAGGGACTCACATCCTATTATGGCTATCACGAAAACTACGACATCCAGTCAGACGCTAACCCGGTTCCAGACACTGGAGTTTTGTACAACTATACCTCGGCAAGGGTCCTTCACACAGTCAACTGGGCGATCAGGAGCCTGCCGGTTGACAGCACCCGTACCTACATGACTGGCTATTCGGGAGGAGCGGTCGGCGGCATCTTAAATGCGCTGGTGATGCCGGCAAAGATCGCCGCCGTCTTTTTGTATGCGCCCCAGTTGGATAACTCTACCTGGTGGGCATTCAGGCAGTGGGGGACGCGTGAGACGAACCTCCTCACAAACGAAGGGTACAGGAGAAACCAGAGGCTGAATGCGACATTTCTTGCGGGGTTGCATCGAACAGGGTATCTGCCGGTCACATACTTGTTCTGCGGCAAGAACGATGAAGCCGTGGGATGGGCGGAGAAGATCCCATTCATTGATTCAGTGAATGCCTTCCGTCATGGGATCTTCGTTTTCTGGAGCATGACGGACCATGTGCAAACGTTCAATCAATCCCCCTGGCAACCAAGCTTCCCGAATTTCTCTTTCTTCTCGCGCTATCGAACCAATCTCTCGTACCCAGCCTTCTCAAACTGCAGCCTCAACAATTCGCCGGGCAATGGCGATCCATCCAACGGGGATCCCGTCGGAACAATCAATGGTCACCTCGACTGGAATGACAACATCGTTGATGTGGCGAACAGGTGGGAGATCACTCTGAAGTTGAAAGACTTATTGACTATCTACGGGTCCGACATTGCGCCAGATTCTGGAATAACAGATGTTACTTTGCGCAGACTACAGGGGTTTAAGATCCCACCGGGGTCGACAGTCAACTGGGAAAACCGCCGGAACAACACAATCGTTCAGACCGGATCCTTCGGGTACGATAGCGCTCTCGTGACGATTCCTGGAGTGAAGGTGTACAAAGATTCGTGTCGCCTGGCAGTGTGGTATGCTACTACCGTCTCTGTTGCTGAACAAAACGCAGCACCATGGCAGTATGAGCTGTCCCAGAACTACCCCAACCCCCTCAACCCATCTACGACGATCCGCTACGGCCTGCCCAATCGTTCGCATGTAATGCTGACGGTCTTCAACACCCTTGGCGCAGCAGGTCGCAATTCTCCAGAATGGAGAGCAAGAGGCGGGGTATCACGAGGTCAGGTTCGATGGGAAGAATCTCTCGAGCGGAGTGTACTTCTACAGGATCCAGGCGGGAGAGTTCGTAGCAACCAGGCGGCTACTCTTGCTGCATTAGATCCGTGAAGATGAACATCGAAATGAGCTGCGCCGGCAAGCTCCGATTGCAGTGCTACTATGAGGAAAGTGAGCGGAGGAGAGTCTTGCTGGATGCCCCGAGTGCGAGCAGGGATCGTACGAGAAGGTCGATCGAAACAGAGGGATCCCCGGCTTCCATTTTGGCCACACGGGATTGACTGGATTTGAGCAAACGCGCAAGTTGTTCCTGTGTGAGTTGCTTCTGACGCCGCCGTGTCTGGAGACTCCTGCTCAGTGCAAGCTTCAATTCGACGTAGGCTAATTCATGGGGACTCAGGTTGAGGAACTCGTCCACACTGCCAACCTTCCAGCCCCACTTCTCGAGTCGTTTTTGCTTCGCTTTATGCATGACGGCAATCATTCATTATCGTACAATCGAATTCGGTGTTTGCAGGCTTCTATGACAGGGTGCGGAGTCTGCCGGGTTTGCTTCTGAAAGACCTCAAGAATCACGATGGCATCATCATCAATACGATAGACGATGCGCCATGTGCAATTGCCACTGAATAAAACTAAGATTGTCAATTCGGACTCGTCTTCTTGCACGGACGGAGTCTTGATGAGGGACACCGGCAGGAGCAGGGTAGTTCATCATTCAAGCGTTCATCGGCCGCAGCTTAGCCAAATCCGGTAGGCAACCCGCGCTATTCCATGAGTTGGATGTGGATCTTCATTCCAAGGGCGTTCGCGTACTTCTCGAGGGTCGAGAGGCGGATATCTTCAGCGTGGTTCTCTATTCTGGAGATGGCAGATTTCTTCGTGCGGAGCTTTCGAGCGATTGTCTCTTGTGTCACCCCGGCTGCCTCACGGGCCTGGCGCAACATGACACTGAATTCAAACGCGCGGTATCCGGACTCGAAGTTCTTTCCAAACTTCGGGCTCTTCTGTTTTCTGCGCTCGATGTATTTTTCGATGTCGCTCATGCTCGTTTCCTTCGCAAATAGTCTGCTCGTCGTGCCTCGGCGAGATCGATCTCCCGAAGAGGGGTCTTCTGCTGTTTCTTCGAGAAAGCATTTGTCAAGATCAGCAAAACCGGGCCATCAAAGAATCCGAGGAACCGGAAGGCATCCCCGCCCAGTTGGGCGCGGATTTCCCACAAATGATCTGTTGCGGCGAGCTTCTTCAAATACTGATCAGGAACGCGGTCGAGTCGTTCCACCAGGCGCAATACCCAGGCGACCTTTTGAGCCTGTTTGTCGGAGAGAGAATCGAGGAAGTCCTCGATTGGACATCTGTTGTTCTCAGTCCGATAGAACTCAATCGATCGCATGTTGTCAAGTTAACGTATTTGTGAACAACTGTCAATCTCGATTTGACGGAAGAGGGCTTGCTCTTCTTCAAAAGCCTATCCGGACGAGAACTCCATCATGAACTACCCGATAAGGGAGAGGCTTCGTAAGGCGAGACGAGACAGAGTCGGAATACACCGGGCGGAGACCGGCCCACATATCGCACCTCGTGCAAATAGCGTCACTATTGGTCCTCCACCGAGTGTGCCCAGGTTGTGCCCGGTTTGTGAAATTCGATGCACTCCATGTAATTCAAATTCGGAAAACCGCTCTGAAATCGCCGTTTGTAGGGTATCCGGCAATTTTTAGGACCAAGATGCCCGGGGTTCAAATCCCCGCGCCCCGACGAAAAAGGGCAATTCTGAGGTGAGAGAGAGGCGGGTGTGACAGATTTGTGACGGAAAGAATTACCGCCGTCTCAAATCGCGGCTAGAATATATTGAATGTCCGGCTATTTCGCCACGCGGAGGTCTGCGCTTGTCCCGGGACCAAGAGGTCTTGGAGAAGTATCTTCGTAACCGAAGCATCTCGAGGTTTCAATGGCCCGATCGTACACCTGCTGTTAGCTCAGCGAGTCCGGTGTGTAGGTCGCTCAAGAGAAAGCCCCAGCCAAAAGTGACTGGGGCTTCTGTTCAATTGAAACACTTCACAAATGTCCTGAGCGCTGCACAAAGTCCCACCATTTGTGGACTTTGATCCACTGCTGATTATCGGAGCAACAAGAGCCGCTTGGTTTCCGTGAAGTCTCCCGCCCTCAACCGGTAGAAGTACACGCCGCTCGATAACGTGCTCCCATCAAGTCGTACCTCATGATACCCTGCATCCCTGTCCCCATTAACTATTTGAGCGACCTGCTGGCCAAGAGTATTGAAGATCGACAGATGAACGACTGACTTCTGAGGCAGGCCGTAGCGAATCATCGTTGACGGGTTGAAGGGGTTGGGGAAGTTCTGGCCCAGTTCATAACAGGTAGGCATTGATTCCTCCCTCTCTTCCATACCCGTTGAAGAGGTCAGGAATTCATTCACCGTTGACCAGAGTCCTGACCCTATCTGGTTCTCTCCCCGAACACGCCATTGGTAAATAGTATTCCGGGACAGACCACTCACTGTCGCCGTTGTGTCAGGCAGATTCGAGGTATCCCGCACCGTTGCGTTGAAATTGGAATTCTGAGCGATCTGCAGACGGTACGTCGCCGCCACCTCCGAGGGCCTCCAGAGGAATGTGAGCTTGATTGGAACGCCTGAGATGAACCTCGGTGGCCAGAGAAGAATGGGAGGCGTTGGCATGCCGGTTGTAAACGAGAATGGCCCGCTGAAGTCTCCGAACCCTGCTACGTTTCCGGCACGCACCCGCCAGTAATAGGTTGTCGTGCCCACAGGATTTCTGATGAGCTTTACCGTGTCCGCGATGGTGGAATCGTTGACCAGAGGTAATGAGGCAAAGAGCGGATCTGTGGCTACCTGAAGATGGTAAAGCATTGCTGACGGGACTGCATGCCAGCGGACAACGAGATTTTCCGGGATTGAGGCCGCTCCATTTGCCGGATGGGCGAGAAGCGGCGGAGCAGGTTTGTTGATCGTCAGGACAAGAACATGACTCGTGTCCGACTCGTTGTGATTCCGGTCGAGAGCGGTCACTGCAATATAGGCCGGTCCCCCGGATGTCGAAGAGCCTGTCGCAAAAGTATACCTCTGTCCTTCCACCGCAACCATGTTCCGCGGATCATCCAGTTCTGCTCTGGTCGGGCGATGGTCTAACCTGTAGACGGCATACCATGAGGCCGAATCACCATCCGGAGCAGCCTGTGGGAGATCCCACTGAATGGCGTACATTTGTGTACCTGCGAGTTCGCCGAATCGGACGTTTCGTGGCGATTGAGGCGCGATCGAGTCTTTCCACGGAATTCTCGGGACGAGGGCCGGCCAGCGGTTAAGGTCATTCCGCAGGGAGTCTGCTAGTCCCCCGAGGTTATCGGCAATGTTGTTTGCAGTAAAGAGGACAGACCCTTGTGTGTTGGTTGTCGCCCGATTGAAGCGGATCATGCGGGCGATTTCAGTCGTGCCTCCAAAGTCGGGTTGCCCGATCTGATAGCCGGGAAGGGAGGGGCAGTAGATACGCCCATTCAACTGAGTACCCCACCAGGGTTCGAGAAGAGCGTAGTCCCGGCTTCCCCCGAAGCCTCTGTAGAGTTGGGGGGAGATATAGTCGATGTATCCTCCCTGAAGCCATGCAACGGCATCACAGTAGATGGCGCTGTACGGGTCCCACCCGCTCACCCCGGGTGGCACCCCATTCTTCCATATCCCGGCCGGACTCATCCCGAACTTCAACCAGGGCTTTATGGCGTTCACAGTGTCCCGTATGGAACGGATGAGGATGTTGACATTGTCCCGCCGCCAGTCTCCCAGGTCCGTAAACCCACGGCTCTCTGTGGAAAACGTGGCGGCATCCTCTGTCGTGGTTCCTTCCAGGTAGAAGTAGTCATCCATGATAATGCCGTCGACGTCGTACCGGCGAACAATATCGGCGATCACGCTGAGCGTGTAGTTTCGAACAACTGCCTTCCCTGGATCCAGGATCGATGCCGCACCGATCGTGATAAGCCAATCAGGATGTGCCCGCGTGACATGGCTGGCAGCCTTCGGGTACGACTCGCCGGCCCATACCGCCCGGTAGGGATTCAGCCAGGCGTGCATTTCCATCCCCCGTTTGTGGGCTTCGCTGACGGCGAATTCAAGAGGGTCGTAGAAAGGCACAGGCGCTGATCCCTGGACTCCGGAAAGCCAGTGTGACCATGGTTCGATTGAGGATTGGTAGTATGCGTCGCACTCCGGTCTCACCGAGAAGAGCACCGCATTGATGCCGGCCGTATGGAGTTTATCAAGAATCGTGGTAAGCTCATCCTTCTGTGTCTGTGTGGGAAGTCCCATCGACGAGGGCCATCCGAGATTTGCGAGGGTAACCAGCCAGGCTCCGCGGAATTCCCTCTTCGGGGGCTGCTGGCCAGACACAATGAACACCCAGACAAACAAAAGAGCGAGAGCAACGACCAAACGATGAAATGATCGCATGATGATCTCCTCCGTAGCCTTCCCTCGTCTACATCTCAAATTCGCCAAGTATTCAGTTGCAGATCCACCCTCTTCGATCACCGCAGCAATACCATTGCCTTGACGTCACGATACCCACCAGCCACGAGTCGGTACAAATACACTCCGCTCGCCAGGCCGGCTACATCAAATGTGACCTCATGGCTCCCTGCCGCCTTATTCTCATTTACTAGCACCGCCACCTCGCGGCCCAGAGGGTCGTAGACCACCAGCCGGACACTACAGGCCACCGGCAACTGATATGTGATCAACGTCGTCGGATTGAATGGATTCGGGAAATTCTGCTCGAGCATGAAAGTTTGCGGGAGTTCCGCTTCACCTTCAGCAATTCCCGTTATGAGTGCAGTGGCATGTCCGATTCTGACAAGATTTGCGTCCATTGCGTCGTACCACATGTGAAGGGTGTTCCCACTTTGCACCACACTTCCCACGTCGGCCCACTCTGTATCCCAGGCTCCTGATGAGGGTACCAGCACCGGATTTGCCGCATGCCTTGTCCAGTTAATTCCATCAGGGGATGTGGCTACTCCGGTCGCTTCGGATGTCCCGCTGGTTGTTGCGCCGGCATACCACATGTAGTAAACATTGCCAATGCGAAGAACGTTTGGCCCAAACACAGATTTGTCATCCCATTGACCTGACGCTCCGGGATTCAAGACCGGGTTGTTTACCGTATCCCGATTCCAGGTGATTCCGTCAGCGGAAGTCGCATATCCTATCCGGATGACCGCGTAGGCTGCATCGTAGCCCCCATACCACATCTTGTATCCTCCCTGAACCGGCATAACCGTACAGCCATAGGGGCCGCCAATTTCCCAGGCTGCAGTTCCGGGCCCGAAGACAGGATTTCCCGGATATTTCGTCCAGTGTATCCCGTCGGGGGATGTGGCATATCCCAGGTAATCCGGGGACGAATAGTCCTTCCAGGAGGTATACCACATCTTGTATTGTCCGTTTTCCCGTATGACCTCCGGTACGTCGATCGTGAGATTGTCCCATTTACCGGAGTCGGGCGACAATACGGCCGAGGACAACATCGTCCAGTCGACCAGATTGTTGGACACTGCGAAACCCACCTGCCAAGGATGCATATTGGAGTAACCCTGAGAGCCAGGTGTGGTGTTGAACCACATTTCATAGCGTGCAGAATCGGAATTGAAGAGAACACAGGGACTGAACACGTGATTGTTCCATGCTCCATTAACCCCGGAGAGTACAGGATTACGTGTGTCTTTTGTCCAGTTGAATTGTCCAAATGCGTCGCAGTTGGCGGTAACCAGGGCCGTTGCGAGCAAGAAGGGCAGTACCAAGGTGTGCTTCATCGTCGTTTCTCCTCTGAGGTTGTTCAGGCGGAATCGGGCCGTCACCGATCTGGCTGACCGGTTCCTGGCACAATGTAGAAAAAACGCCTGCAGGGGAGGTATCACAGGCGCGACAAAAGCATCCAGAATTGCGACATTTGTGCAATCAAGAGCCGGATTACATGACCTGACGCTGCTACCTCGGAGGGAGGGAAGCCAAACTGCTGGTGGAAGGAGGAGCTGAAGTGGGACGGGCTGCCGAAACCCACCTGAAACGCAATTTCGGCAACGGAACCGGCGTTCTTCTTCAGCAACTCATGAGCCCGCTGCAGGCGCATATAGCGGATGAATTCGGCGGGGGAGAGGTTTGTGAGACCCAGAAGCTTGCGCTCAAGCTGGCGCCGTCCAAGTGCCACCTGGCGGGCAAGTTGCTCGACGCCAAAGCTTTCATCCCCCATCTTTGCTTCTACCGCTTCCATGATCCGCTTCAGCAGGGCGTCATCGATTGAAGGGACGGCAACCTCGCCGGGCTTGAGCACCGTACCCGCCGAGAATTTCTTCCTGAGCTGCCGCCTGATCTCGATCAGGTTCCGGATCCTGGTCAACAATTCCTTTGCATCAAATGGTTTGGTGAGGTAATCGTCCGCTCCCGTCTCCAATCCCTCGATCTTGCTCTCCGAAGCCGCCCTGGCCGTCAAGAGAATGACGGGAATGTGGCTCGTCCTCTCATCTTGTTTCAATGCCCGGGTCAGTTCGTATCCGTCCATTTCGGGCATCATGACGTCACTCACCACCAGATCAGGGATAACGTCGATCGCTTTTTCAAGCGCCGTTCGACCGTTCTCTGCTTCATGCACCGAAAACTCTATGTCGAGATGGCTCCTTATGTAGGCCCGTACATCGACGTTGTCCTCCGCCACCAACACAAGGGGCTTTTCCCCCTTTGGCCGGGCGTCGGGGGAGGCATGTCCATCCACGGGGGCAAATACCTCGGAGAGAGGAGATGATGGTTCCTCGTCAGGTTCCGATGGTGTCTTGGAGATTTCCTCCGTCTTGTAGGAATCCTTATCGAGCGGGATGTTTACTGTGAACGTGGTTCCCTTGTTGACCTCGCTTTGTACGGCGATTGTGCCGTGGTGGAGATCCACCAGTTCTTTCGTGAGAGCCAGTCCGATGCCCGTCCCTTCGGTCCTGTGTGATTCATCAATGCGGTAGAAGCGGTCGAAGATATGGGGGAGATGTTCCGGGGAAATCCCGGGACCGGTGTCTGAGACGGAGATCGTCACCCCCCTTCCTTCAGTTTGTTCCACACCCCGTCTAGCTGTCCCGGGCGGCCTGAATTCTGACTTCTGAGCTCTGAGTTCTGAATGCTGAATTGGAGGAGGAGCAAGAACCACATGTACTTCCACCCGTCCGCATTCCGCAGTGAATTTCAATGCATTGGACACCAGGTTATTGATGATTTTCTCGAGTTTGTCAGCGTCGAAGTATCCCGGAATTGAGTCTGATTCCGGAAAAAACTTCAATGCGATCTTCTTGCGTTCAGCCCACGATTGGAACGATTGCACCACACGTTGAAGGAATGGAACAAGATCCGCATCACTGACCGAGAGCTTTAGATTCCCCGCTTCGATGCGCGAAAACTCAAGGAGTTGATTGACCAAAGCGTGCAGCTTCTGCGCATTCCGCTTCACAAGGATGAGTGTTTCTCTCACGCGCGCATCAAGCGACGTCGATAACGTTGTCTCCACAGGCCCGAGTATGAGCGTGAGCGGCGTGCGGAATTCGTGTGAGATATTCGCAAAGAAGCGGGATTTCATCCGGTCCACTTCCGCGAGGTGTTCTGCCTGGAAGTGTTCCATCTCCATGCGCTGCTTCAGACGCATCTGCTGGAGACGTGCGCGGTATGCTGCAAAAAGAAGTCCCGTGATGATCAGGACATATATGCCATAAGCCCATGCGGTTCGCCACCATGGTGGCGAAATACTGAAGGCAAATGACGTCTCCTGGGGCGGCCATTCCCGCCATGCAGAGGACGCCCTCACAGTAAATACATAATCTCCAGGAGCGAGTGCGGTATAGCGAACATAGCGGCGGTTCTTCGGCTTGACCCAGTCGTTCTCAAGACCTACCAGCCTGTATTCGTATTTCACAAGATCTGGTGCGTCTATATCTGTCGCAGCAAACGTCAATTCGAGTACATTCTGGTCATGAGCAAACCGGGGAGCGCCCGACCCGCCCGCGAGCTGCGGAGAAATCACCAGTGAGTCGTTGACGACGAGCTGCGTGATGACCAGATGCGGTGCCTGACGGGTGTACCGGAGGCTGTCGGGATGAAAGATGTTCAAACCCGCGGTACCGGTCAGGAGGATTCTTCCGTCATCAAGAATCTGCATGTCGGCGGACGCGCCACTGAGTCCGTTGGAAGGATCAAAGTTGGTGAAACTGCTGTCCGCCGGATCAAAGAAAGAGAGGTTGTCGGAAATGAATGCGTATCCACACCCTGCCTTTCCTGTCCGAGCCGATCGGTATTGAAAAAAGTGACTTCTCGAAGCTCGGGTTTGGAAAGAGCTGAAAAGTTGATGTTCCGGGATCCCAGAGATTTATGCCTTTGCCTGCTCCGACCCAGATGCGTCCGGAAGGATCTTCATACACCAAGCGGGCAAGGTTGTCGCTCAGGGAATGACGGTCGGATGGATTGTGCACAAAGCTGATTGTCTTGCCGGTGGCGGGGTTATGAACCAAAAGACCCTCACCGACCGTGGCGACCCAGACTGTTCCATCGCTGACTTTCGTGACCACGTTCCCGGTACTGTCCATCCCTGAGGGGGAGAATGTCGCACGTGCAGGATCAAAGAGAAATACTCCATTGACGTAGGTTCCAGTCCAGAGGGAATCGCCGGGACCTTGTGCAATGCTCCGTATGGAAGTGGACTTTCCAATGAACGGGCGATAATCATAGTTGTCGACCTGTTTGGTGCTCAGATTGACTTTGTAGAGACCAAGATTCCATGCGGCGTGCCAGAAATTCCCATTCCCGTCGAGAAGCGATGTGGTTCTGTCATCGACGTCGCTGTAATCCGGCCTCTTTCCACGAAAAACGTCGATGGCGCCGCTGACCTTCATGGTGGAGATGTCCATCTGCAGCAGCTTGCCATCCGAGAAGCACCATATTGTGCCGTTCCGGTCACGTTCGACAGACGTAAACGATTGCAGCCATCCATCCGCCTTCTTCAACGAATAATGCGGAAGGAGGAGTGATCGCGGACTGAGCCAATGGACGCCGTTGTTGGAGATGAACCAGAGTGTGCCCGTTTTGTCCACAGAGATTTTCGGACGCAGACCGGTTCCAGGGGCCGACCCATACGTCAGGTAGGGAATGCACCGCCCTTCACGGGGGAAAAAAGATCAAACCCTTTCATGGTACCAACCCACAGATTGCCACGCTGGTCCAGTTCAATGCTGAGGATATCGTCGTATCTGATCGAGCTACTATCCCCTTCGTGGTGTCTGTAGTTGGTGGCCGTGCCCTGTTGCCAATCGAGACGGAAGAGTCCCTCGGTTGCTGTTGCTGCCCAGAGTATCCCGTCCGGTTCCTGAACGAGGCTGCAAAGGGAAAGGGATTCGAGCCGCCGGGCCACGCGGTCGGTGAAATGCGGGCGGGAGAGGATGAGCGTTGCGGGATCAAGAATCACAAGCCCGCTGTCGGTTCCGACGACAAACGTGCCGTCCTTCCGAATACAGAGATCATATACCTCAGTCTCCGGCCTAGCAACCGGGATCGCCCTGAAGCGAACATGCCGGGCGAGACTGTCGAAGTCGCTCGGGCCGAAGCGGGAAGGGACGTCGATGCGCACGATTCCTCCCCGTGCAGCAAACCAGATGGTGCCTGTGCGGTCCTCAACGAAACGCCTGGGCAGCATTATCCGGCCGGTGACCGAATATCCCTCAGGGAGCGGGAAGTTGAAAAACCGATCACGGAAGCGGTCATACAGGGAGATGCCCGTGTAGAGTGTCCCGATCCAGAGCCGGTTCTTGCTGTCACAGAAAAGCGACTGGATGATATTGGAGGAAAGCGAATAGGGATCCTGTTCCGCGTTGCGGTATTCCTTGATGCCGTAGCCGTCGAACCGTTCGAGCCCGTTGACGGTGCCTATCCACACAAAACCGAGAGAATCGCGGACCACGCGTGACCAGAGCACTGCATCGGAGCGATCCCTCACTTGCTGGAAGTGCAAGACGGGGAGGAGCTTTTGTTGAGCGGAGAGAGGAACGAGAAAGGGGAGTGCGAGAAACAGGCACACTAGTCCGACCCGAAATTGGCGAATTCGGCGGAAATCAGCGATGGTAACAGGTCGGCAGGAAACCCAAGTGCCCCCCTGCTGAAACTTGAGGGTGACGAAACGCCGGAAAGAGTAGGGGTGTTGATCAGGCAGAAAAATAGAGAAAGGGATCGAGAGTGTCAAGGATTGGGAGGGCAAGGGGTATCGCAGTGAGGAGTATCGCATGTACGTTGCCGCCACACTTTTTCCAGGAACCAGGCGATGGCGGTGGAAGATTCTGCCATCTTCGTACTCTACGGATTCCTGGCGGCCCACAGTCGCCTCAGGAAGAATCGACCGATTGACTCTGGCCACACCGCGTTGTACCTTACTCCCGTGTTATTGGATTCCTTGTGCCGCAGGCATCGTACACGCCAGTGTAGGTTTCTCATGGTCAGAAACAGGCGAATTCTGAACTCAGACCAGAGACCTCAGAATTCAAAATCAGCACCACCGGCAGGCGCGATTCAGAAACTCCCTCAACCCCATCTCCATGCCTGCCGTAAATTCGGCGTAGAAAGCCTGGCGCTCGCACTTCTGTTCCTCCGTTGTCGACCCCTCGCCGCACAGGACAAGCTCCTCCCCGTCTTCCACTTCAACCGCCTGACAACAGCCGATGGTTTCCCTTCAAACGAGATGCGATCCAATGTCGTAAGAGATCCTCAGGGGTTCATCTGGGTCGGCACGGTTGACGGCCTTGTGCGGTACGATGGTTACTCGTGCAAAGTCTATCGCAACCAGCCAGGTAATCCTCACAGCCTGTCCTCGAACAGCGTTATCACGCTCCACGTGGACAGGAAAGGACGCCTCTGGGTCGGCACCTCTGCCACCGGCCTCAGTCTGTATGACCCGTCGAAAGACCGGTTCGTCAACTTCCTTCCGCGCCGGGCCGACAGCCTCTGGTTTCAAGGACACTATGTAGGTTACATCATGGAAGACGGTGCCGGACCGCTCTGGATCGGATTCGCGGACGGGCAGGCTGTGCGGCTCGACCTTGGCAGTGCACTCGACGACACCCATCCCGACAGCGTGGCACGTCACGCAAAGTTCCCTGAGCATCAATGACAGCGCGTTCAAGGGGTGGGTGGAGAAGGTGGTCCCCTGGGACAGGAAGAGCGTCCTGGTTTCCTCGGGTGGCGGGCTGTTTCTTGTCGACCGTGAGACCGGCGCCGTCTCGCGCCCTCGGCTGCCACATGTCGCCGGGCTGGATCTTGACACTATCCCTCTCCCTGTCCTCTACCCGGAGAGCCCCCAGAAACTCTGATCGGCACGATCACCCACGGTCTGTATCTGCTTGACCGGGTGAGCGGATCGGTGACGGGCTATCACAAGGGGCCGATTGGGGGCTCGAGATCACGAGACGGACGGATCCAGGAGCTTCAACTGGACGGGAAGGGGGGGATGTGGATTGCGACAGGCGACGGGATCGACCTGTTCGACCCGGTGTCCGGAGAATACAGGGAGTTCCTTCCAAACGGCCAGGCTCCGGGAAAATCGATGTTCACGCGAATGTCAGCCGACAGCACGGGAATACTCTGGATAAGCACGGCCGATGACGGGCTGTATCTTCTACCGCCTGCATCGTTTCGATTTGCCCACTATGCACTGCGGGGACCCTCTGGATGGCCGATGGAGATGGAAACCATCGACCGGTGGGACGATGGATCATATTGGATTGGAACTGAGGGAAAAGTCGCAAACATCCGGCTGGAGGACCTCAGCGTCCTGCGCGTTGTGGACCTATTCAAGGGGAGAAAAGCAGATATGCACGCGCCGGCGTCTGGACCTCCCTCAACGAAAGGCATGGAACATTGTGGTACGGCGCCTGGGGACTGGGGCTCTACCGCTTCGACGTTCAAAGCGGGCGCGTCAGGAATTTCCGGTTCTCAGATCAGCCGGCAGGTCAAGCATTGAAGCAGGATGTTTGTGAGGGTATTCTGAGAAAAACCGGAGACACATTGTGGCTCGCTGGCTACAACGACGGATTGCTGGCCTTTGACATCCGCACGCAGCGGTTCTCGAAGGTCCCTGATGTCTCAATGGTCCAGCCCAGGCATCTGATGCGCGATGTTCGCGGCAGAATATGGATCTCGGACGAGTTTCTCGGATTGTTCGTTCTTGACTCCTCCTCGGGGAAATCGGAGTTCTTTGAGCACGACCCGAACGACCCAGGGTCGCTGAGCAGTTCCAATCCGCAAGCGACTTATCAGGATTCGCCGAAGCGCTTGGATCGCATGCAAGGAGCTCAATCTCTGGGAACCGGAGAAGAAGAGATTCAGGGTGTTTTCGAACTCCACTTTTCCGGATGCATTGATTGCGTATCCGCTCGGGAATGACAGCAGCGGAAGACCGTGGGTCCGCTACCTGGAAAAAGGTCTGTCGGTCCTGGACCCTGGCACGGGAATTTTTGCCAACTACGACTATTCCGATGGCGCGTGTGTCCCCATCAATATGACCACACTCCAGGACGGAAGGGTAGTTCTTGTGGGCTATGGAGGGATGAATATTGTCCATCCGGACAGTCTGCTTACACCTGGACGAACACCACCCTTTGTCTTCACGAAAGTGTCAATCAACGATACCACGAATCTCCCATTGGAGAAGGTCTATGCGGGTTCAACTCTGGAGATGCCACATTCCAAAAATGTCCTTGAATTCGGGTTTGCCGCAATCGACCCTGGTGGGGCGCATCTGATCCGCTACTTCTTCAAGCTCGAAGGGCTCGAGGACTCCTGGGTAGAGTCGCGGGAGCGGCGCTCGGTACGGTATCCCGGCCTGGCTCCCGGGAACTACGTGTTCAGGGTTAAGGCGATCAACACATTCGGTCGATGGCCCGATCAGGAAATCGCGATTGCCGTCTCCATATCACCGCCCTGGTGGCAAACGTGGTGGTTCAGGGGATCGGTCGCCCTGATGGTGATGGGGATGTTCTACGGCTTCAACCGATACCGGATCTCCAGGATCCTTGCGCTCGAACGGGTCCGCCTGCGAATCGCCGACGACCTGCACGATGATATCGGAAGCGAGCTGAGCAGTATCGCCCTGGAGAGCGAACTCATCGCCAGGCAGCTGCCTGCAGGGGCCCCGCAGCAGACCAGGCTCTTGAATCTCGGCCGCCTGGTACGCAATACGGCCGACAACCTGCGCGACGTGGTCTGGGTCGTGAACCCCGAGTTGGGCAGGTTTCCCGATCTTCTTGACCGCATCCGCGGAGTGGCGGAAAAGATGCTGGCCGGCCATCAGTTCACACTTGATATACCCGGGAATGTGCCTCCTCACCCCCTCGACATGGAATTCAGACGCCACGTCTTGATGATATTCAAGGAGATGCTCAATAACGTCGTTCGCCACGCCCAAGCGGCGAATGTACGCATTTTCGTAGAAGTGAAGGAAAAACAACTCCGTTTGTGCGTAAAGGATGATGGGATCGGTTTCGATACAACCGTGAAGTCCTCAGGCCGCGGTCTTGCAGGAATGCGCTTACGGGCAGCCGCGATTAAAGGAATACTCACACTGGAAAGCGCCCGGAATGCCGGCACCACTATCTGTCTCGAGGCGGATATCATCCATTCGGACGATTGACAGACGGCAAATCACGCCGTACCTTCACATACACGGAGCAGCAAGTGACAATGCAGCCTGAAGAGAGTATCGGGATCTGGGTGATAGAGGATGATCCGGTCTACAGGAACGGATTGCAGGAGCTCTTTTCCGGCTCGCCCGGAATGCGCTGCGAGCAAGTCTTTCAGCGGTGTGAAGAAGCGCTGGAGGCTCTCAAGGGGAAGGGGCCTCCGGAGATCATGCTTGTGGACATCGGGCTTCCGGGCATGAGCGGCATTGAGGGGATCCGGCAGATGAAAATGATCTCGCCCGTCACAGAGTTTATTGTCCTCACAGTTCACGAAGAGCGGCAGAACGTGTTTGACGCGATCTGCGCCGGCGCGACCGGGTATCTGGTCAAGAATCTCCCTCCCGAGACTATCGTTGATAAGGTCAGGGAGTCGGCCCGGGGGGGTGCGCCGATGGATCCCCTTATTGCGCGCCGCGTTCTCGAGCTCCTGTCCGGCACAAATGCCTCCCGGGGGGAATATGGACTTACCGAACGTGAGCGGGAGGTGTTGACCCTGATGGTACAGGGGATGACGCGTCTCGACATCGCGCAAAAACTCTTCGTAAGTCCCCCCACAATCAACACCCATTCCCGCAATATCTACGAGAAGCTGCACGTGCATACCCGGGGCGGCGCGGTTGCCAAGGCCCTGAAAGAACGGCTCGTGTAGCGCCCCTGCAACTCTCCCGCCTGCCAGGCTCATCGGTTCGACATGTACCACGGCATTGCGGTGTCGCTCTGGAATGTCCGGTTGTGTGATTGTCGGAGCGCCGGCAGCGTCCTTCGGATTACCACCTCATGCCCTTGCCTTTCCCCCCCCCCGCCGTCTCCTCGGCTGCGAGAATCATCCGAATGGACGATTGTCCAGAAGACAACGCCGTGGTATCTTTGCATCCGAGATTGTTCACGGTCCGCTCAGCATCAAAGGGCAAATGATATCATCGGGAGGGCCTTTGTCCAGCGCAGGTCACCGTCGCTCTGGACCCTTGTTTTGTCACTGCTGCAGACCCCAACCCCGACGATCTCCCCCGGCTGAGAGACTCCAAGTTCATCTCGTGTTGCTTGACACGGTTGCATTTGGGATCGATTGAGGGATTGGTGAGTCCGTCACGCGATCGGCGGGCGGGGCGCATGAGTGAAACCCCGGCGCACCAAACACAACGATATACAACATCCTGTTAACAGCTATACTATCGCCTTGCGGAAAGAAGAACAGGATGAGAACTCAACTAAGGAGGCATTATGAAAAGGGATCTGCTGTATCTATTGATTCTGTTTCTTGTCCCGCTGACACATCTCCACACACAGCCACCGATTGTTCAGCAGATCATCGATTCTGTCAAAATTGACTCATTGATATTTGTTGTCAAGGAACTCTCCGGAGAAGTTCCCACAATGATTAGCGGAACATCTCACACAATTCTGTCCCGACATAGAGACCAGCCGGGAAATGCGCTTGCGGAAACATACATCAAGCAGAAACTTATATCATGGGGATTCCCTGTGACCATACAAAACTATAGCTCCACAGGGAATAATGTTCTCGCAACGCAAGTCGGCACGGTATTTCCGAACAAGAAGTTCATTATCTGTGCCCACTACGATTCAATGCCGGAAGGAACAATCGCCCCGGGGGCGGATGATAATGCCAGTGGAACAGCCGCAGTTCTCGAGGCAGCCAGAATACTGAGAAAGCACACCTTCCCGTATACTGTCGTGTATGCTCTCTGGGATGAGGAAGAAATACTTCTCGATGGTAGCCGCTACTATGTACGTCAAGCAGCTGCGGCGGGAGATTCAATTCTCGGTGTTCTGAATTTGGACAACATAGCATGGGATTCAAACAATGACGGGAAATGCATAGTACAAAAACCTGCTACTGTTCATTCTGTGCCGATCTTCAACACTATGGTGGAAATTGTCAAACAGTATGGAATAGGCCTGACCATTGTACCAGGCTACGTGTGGGACATCAGCGATCATTCGTATTTCTTATATAATGGGTATGACGCTGTTCATTTGCAGGATCACTATTATGACGACTACAATCGGTACAATCACACCACCAGTGAACGAGTCCAATACTTCAATAATCAATACTACTTGAACATGGTTAAGCTTTCATCGGGAACTCTTGCCTTCCTTGCAATGAATCTCAATTTCGATATTGTTCATACACCAATACCAACTGTTATTCCAGCACAAGCAGTGAACACTGAGTTGTTTATCTACACTGGTAGGCAAGTTGGCACCAGTTCTCGGGCCCCAAGGATGTATTATCGGACAAGAGCACTCGGCGGCAATTATGGCAATTTCGCCCAGATCATTGGGACTCCCACCAGTGGAAGAAAGTATGGTTTCGCTTTTCCAAAATTACCCAGTGGTACCGAAGTCCAGTATTACCTTGCTGCGCAAGACGAGAACTCAACAACAGGTACAACATCTCCGCCAGGTGGAAGTGGATTCAGTCCTCCGGGCAGCATGCCCCCGGCGACATTCTACGGGTTCCTGGTCGCAGATCTCACGGTGGTATGGTCTGATTCGGCAAATAGCCTGGCGAATTGGACAACCACAGGCGGATGGAATATTACAGGAGATAAATATGTATCTCCTCCAACATCATATACAGATTCGCCCGGCGGAAGCCCTCCGCCTTTTGCCGTATCAGGGCTAAGCTACTATGGTCAAATCCCGGGTTTAAATTCACTCAAAACCTTTCTTGAATTCGATACCCAGTGGGCAATGGAGTATGGTTGGTATTATGCCCAGGTGGAGATAAGCACAAACGACGGTGCTACCTGGGTGCCGCTCAACGGTCAATACACGTATTTGGCGAGATATCCTTACTGGAGCAGTTGGGAACCGTACTATGGAGGTGTGCAGTCTACCTGGGTTCATGAAATAATGGATATTTCTGATTATGCACAGAGTCCGTTCAAATTCAGATTCACTACCCAGTGTGAGGCTGTCAGTATGGATGGCTGGTACATTGATAACGTGAAGATATCCGCCCTCGTGAATACGAAGGGCGCGATGATCACGATGGATGTGCGAACAGTGGATCTCGGCCGCATCAGCAAGACCACGTCGCGCTACGATACAACATTTATAGTGCGAAATATCGGCTTCGCCGCCGATTCTCTCGTGGTTTCTGTCGACCCGGGGAATGTAGTCCCCGACACGGCCGTTTCTGTCCTCCCGGCAATATTCACCCTTGCTCCCGGCGATTCCCAGGAAGTGACCTTCAGCATTGACCCCAGCCTGCTTGCTCCTTCGTTCTATGTTGCTCAGGTTATCGTGGAATCCAAGCATTCTCTGGGCCAGACAAAGTTCCAGAAGAATTATGAGTTCCAGGTGGTGATTTCCTCAATCTCCGACCTTGCGGGGATTCCGGGCAGTAATTGAACTTGGGCAAAACTATCCCAACCCCTTCAATCCCTCAACGACGATCCGCTACGGCCTGCCAAACCGTTCGCACGTAACATTGACAGTCTTTAGCATCCTTGGCCAGCAGGTCGCACTTCTCCAAAATGGAGAGCAAGAGGCCGGGTATCACGAGGTCAGGTTTGACGGTGCTGGTCTGTCATCAGGCGTGTACTTCTACAGGATCCAGGCGGGAGAGTTCGTAGCAATCAAGCGGCTCCTCTTGTTGCGTTAGATCTGTGAAGACGAAGACCGAAATGAGCTGCGTCAGCAGGTTCCATCCGCAGGGCCTGTCCCTCATCAAGATCCCCCGGGGAACTTGCTTTCAGAAATTCACCTCCAGACCCAGCCTCGCGGACACCGGGGGTTGGTATCTGTACGCCTGGCCGTATGTCGGTTCGAGATAGGTGAATTGTCCGTTGGCGTCCACTCTCCCTTTCCATTGCTGGACATCAACCACGGCACGACGGCTGGCGATCTGGAAGACGTCGAGTATGATCCGCCCGCGCGGGGATGCACTAAAGGGCAATTCATACGAGAAGCGCGCGTTGAGATCCCAGATGGCGGGTGTTCTTCCTGCCGTCCCGCGCGGAGCAATCAGCCCGGTCGGTCTATCAAAAGAATTTGCGTAAACACTCAACGGTGTTCCGGTCTGCGCAATAAAGTAGGTGCCGATCGCCAGGCCAAAATCAAACCGATATGAGGTGGCGAGTTTGAACACGTGCGTCCGGTCGTTGGGCAGGAGACCCATCCCGTACTGATTCGTACTTTCGAGGTCGTCGAATGCGACGGTGACGTTCGGGAATGTGCTGTGAAATGCGGCATCGAACACGCCTCCGTAGTTTCCGTAGTTCCTCGACAGCACATACGACGCAAGGAAGTTGAAATGCGGATCGCTGTTTTGCTCGACGGAAATCACGAGAGCAGTATAGTCGCGTTTCACCCGCGGCCAGTCCGCAAGAGGACCCGATCCCGGGTTGCCACCCTGCCAGGTCCCCGTGGATGCAATGTACGCGTCATCGATGGCCTGGCGGAGGGTCCGATAGAGGCCCTCGACGCGCAACCGGATGGTTCCGAAGAGTGCCCGTTCGTACCCCAGACTGACTTCGTCGAAGTATTGCCCGTGCAATCCCTCGACGCCCTTCGCAAACGTTGCCTGTCCGGCCGAAATCGTATCGCCGCCGGTCCGGGAGATCCTTGGATCTTGTTTGTACTGTATTGTGTAATAGTAACCCTGGTCGCTGAATCCCTGTGAATTGAAGAGCGCAAATTCCTGTGAATAGCGCCCGAGGGATCCGAATATCTTCTGCGTTCCCTCCTCATCCGGCAGCCAGGTGAAGCCCAGCCGGGGCTGCAGGGGCACGGTGACTGTTTGCGCAAGTTCCCCGTTTGAGCCGATGATATCCTGGCCGTCCCACCGGATCCCGGCATGAAGGCTCACTCTTCGCGAGATCTGCCATGTGTCGTGAATGAAAACCGATGGAATGTTGTTGTGGATGGTCTGATAGCCTGTGCTGTACCACTCGTAGTAGCTCGAGTCGTTTTCTTTACCAATCCCATGGTTCTCATACCGGTTGTCAGTGCCGTTCACTTTGTATTCAAGTCCCGCCCTGAGGGAATGCCCGCCGAGGAGTGCTGTTGCAGCGAGCTTTCCGGCGGTAGCGTAGCGAAATGAATCCCACACGCTGCCCGGCCCGCCGGACCAGACCTCACCGCCCGGCGGATACTCCACGTAGTACGTTTCATCCCTGCCTCGCTCGGTGGCTGGATCGCCCGTATCATGCCGGTTGACCCGCGAGATCGATCCCTCGAGAAGGACGTTCTGTCCGAGTGTGTACGTCCCGTTCAGCGACAGATTGATGCCGCCGAAGCCGATGTCCATAAGGTACGAATCAGGAGTTGTCAGGACGGCAGGCGGAAAGTTGACCCCGCGGCCCACCGCATCCTGTGTCGACGGGTCTCCTGTCGTCGTCATGACAAGCCGCAGCTGCTCCGATGCCTTCCAGGTCAGCTTCCCTGCGAACGAGTGCACCCGTGTCCTGTCGACGGAGATGCCATACCCGGGGACATCGACATCCCTGTTGGCAAACGTGGGATTGTATGCTGCAAAGAACCAGAGCTCGTCGCGAACGATCGGACCTCCCAGACTCATTCCGACATCGTAGTTGGAAAACCCTCCCTGTGTCGGATCGGAAAGTCCGATCTCCCGCTCACCCGCAAACCTGTTGCTGGTGTAAAACCCGAAGACCGAGCCGTGTAACTCATTCGTTCCTGAATAGGTGATGACATTGAGCACGCCCCCCAGCGCGCTTCGGGAGTCGGCGTCATACCCACCGGCCCGCACCTCGACTTCCCTGACGAAATTGTACGGCAGTGCCGTCGCGCTCGACTGAATAAGTGGATCCGTCACTTCGACTCCCTCGACGATGTACTTGTTCTCGGCACCGGTGGCCCCGCCGATGTTCACTGCATCGCCGAAATAGCTGGTATTCGACATGGGAAGCATCGCGATCACATCCTGGTAGTTCCGGCTCAGGGGAATATTTTCCACGTCCGCCGGTCGGAGGTTTGAACCGTACGTGGTGTTGTTCACTTCCATGCTTACCCGACTGGCTAAGACGACGAGCTCGGGCATGTTGTGCAGCTGCTGGCGCAAAGTGATCACGCCAAGATTTGTTGTTCTCCCGAGTTGGATGCGGACGTCGTCGACGACGATAGGAACATAGGCCGGATGGCTGATACGAACAGAGACTACCCCCGGCGGCAGGGCGAGGAGCACGCATCGGCCGCGGTCGTCGCTTGCCGTTCCGCGTATACCCTGCACCTCCTTACCGGTGACTGCAGCGTTTACTCCGGGGATCGGCTCACCGGTTGAATCCATGACGGCGAATTGCACACCTCCGGTGAGATCCTGTGCGTACACGCCTCCGTGTATCAGGAAGAGGGTAATGAAAGCGATAGCCAGCCATCCGCGGTGCTGATGAATGGGAACAAGAAGCATGCTCCACCTCCGTTGTCAGGACGGCGTTCTTCATGCGCCGCATAGAAACCGCTGCATGCCATACGATCCACACATGTGTGCCATTGGTTCGATGATATCAGTTCGAAAGAAGCAATTCATTGGTTAGTAAAAAATATAAACGAAATGCGTCGGATACTATGAGACGTTAACGGAATCTCGATGGAGGAGGATACACGACGGTTCATAAGGATCAGACGGAAAATGAATGCCCAAGCATGAACCAGGGAGGCACCAGGGAGGAATGGGGAAAACGACTCATTCTCCTCGGATGAGCCAATGATAAGGAGTGGGAAGTCAAGAAGCAAGTTGTGCTGAACAGGGCCGCCGACATCAAGCGCCAGTTGACGCTGGTCAGGCCGGAAACAGTGCTCTCCTGGCAACGGAACCTGATCAAGCGGTTTTGGACCTTTGAGCACTCCCCGGCCAAGCGGGGTCGGAAGCCTGTCGATGCCGATGTCAAGGACTGATCTTGTCCATGAAGAACGATAACTTGCTCTGGTGCGTGAAACGGATTCAAGGTGAACTCTTTCAGACGCAAACGAGTATCATACTTCGCAGTCAAAGCTTTTTGTGGTTTCGAAAACCTGAGAGTATACGGACTGTGTGATTAATGAGTACGGTGTGTATGTCACGCAACAGAAAGCCCCAGCCAAAACTCGACTGGGGCTTTCTCTCTCACTGATACCCGTCGCAGATGTCGTGAGCTTTGCATCGAGTTCCGATTTTGCCAGGGTTCTGATCTATGGCACTATCGGAGCAGAATCATCTTCTTCGTCATTACTTGTCCATCCGTTCGCAATTGGTAGAAGTAGATCCCTGACGCCATTCCCTTCGCCTGCCATTCTACCCTATAACTGCCCGGCGTTTTCTCCTCGTTCACCAGTACAGCCACCTCTCGGCCGAGGAGATCATAGACCCGCAGATCCGTCCTGCTCTTTGTCAGGAGCGAATAGACGATTGCGGTTGCCGGGTTGAATAGGGTTAGGGTAGTTCTGCTCGAGCATGAAACCCTGCGGCGCTTCGTGATTTGCCTCCTCAACTCCCGATGTGACAAGTGGCGACGTCGCATGCCCTATTCGAAAGGGGTTCGTCTCTATAGGCGAGAGGCTGCCGTCGTACCACATATGGAGCGTGTCTCCCCGCTGCAGCACGGTGGTAACTCCCGCGTAGGTCCCGTCCCATGCTCCGGATGTCGGACTGATCACCGGGTTCCCGGAGTATCTTGTCCAATTGGTCACACCGTCCGAGGATACCGCAATGCCGGCGGCCGTTGCGAATCCACTTGCACCGCTTTGCCGGCCGGTGTACCACATATAGTATTCGCTGCCAATGCGAAGGACGATCGGGAACCAGGCCCCTCCTGCATCCCATTGACCCGGAGCTCCGACATTCAATACCGGATTATGGAGCGTATCCCGCCTCCAGTCGATTCCGTTAGCGGAGGTTGCGTACCCTATCCTTGAGATTCCCTGCGCATCGTAGGCAGAATACCACATCCTGTAGCCACCCGAAATCGGCATTACGGTGCAACCATAGACACCGCCGGCTTCCCATGCAGCTGTTCCCGGACCCAGAACTGGATTGCGAACGTCTTTTGTCCAGTTTATCCCGTCAGAGGATGTTGCATATCCAATATATGCTGGTGATGTTGCGCCTGTGACCCGATACCCTGAATACCACATTTTGTACTGCGCGTTCTCCCGTATCACCGCCGGTGCCTCCACACTCAGTTCGTCCATGTACCCTGGGAGGGAGACAATACAGCCGTTGGGTACACTGTCCAGTTAACCGGGGTTTTGGATACTGCGAAACCGATGCGCGCCGGGAAGAATCGACATACTTCTCGATTGCGCCCAACCACCGCATACATTCGTAGCGCGCTGAATCCGCGTTGTAAAGGACGCTTGGACTGAACACATGTGGGTTCCCAGGCGGCCCACCCTCCTCCGGCAAGTACAGGATTGCGGGCGTCCTTTGTCCAGACCATTCCCGCCATGGGAGTCGTAATGAAAACATCAAACTCATGGGCACCAATATCCGGGGTCACAGAATTCCGGGTGCGTCCGTCGATGTCTGCAATCACACCGGCAAGCGGCGCCGCATGACCGTTAATCACCTTTGCTGCGGCAGTCGTACTGTCAATATGCAGGTGAGGAGCACAAAACACCGGCAAGACACCTCACGCTGTTGGAATCGCTCCCGCGTGTCCTCCAATCGGCCAGAGCGTGATACACATTCGAGCCAGACCGTCCAATGTTCGCACCGGGTGTTGGTTAACGTCGCAGGTCGTTATTATCCGAACCCCAAACAGCCGCATCAATCCGCAATGCGGCGGGTCCCTCTCCCTGCGGTGCCCGGACATTTACAAGAATGTTGTTTTGCACGACAGGTATTTCCAGAGTATTGTCGCACCATACCGCTGCCGAACCCAGGCCCAGTGCGATGTCTTCGTCGACGCAAGATAGACGGTATTGAAAGCAATCAACGGTGAAATATTCTGCCAGGTGCGAATGCCGGAGAGTCCGGACGTGTTCCCGACTGGTGCGCGGTTGAATATGTCGTACACCATATTGTTATAGATCCTGACGTTCTGGCCGAGATAACCGTTATCTCCGGATGCGAGGATTCCCTCAACGGCAGTGTTGTTGTCCCTTGCGGAAAGGTTGTGCACAGTATTGTTGCGAATGATGACATTCCTGCTGCCATAGGCGTTGATGCCGAATTGGTGGTTTCTGTCCCCGTCGATTGTGTCATCCGCATATTTTCAACATGATTGCCCTCAATGATCGAACCGTCCGCCTCTACGGTCTGAATTCCCCAGGCGATGAGACTATCCATCGGTGAGCCGACATGGTTATTGCGAATGATTCTTATGGACGGAGACTGCCGGAAACTGACGAGGCCACGAAATCCCGTAGACTCCACCTCTGACGCTCACCCCGGAGACCAGACAACTGTCCAGGGCACCGTTGCCGTCTGCTGCATACACGCCGATCGCATCCGATTCTCGAATGAGATTGTCCGACTGTGCCAGAAGGTTCATAATCTGAACAAAGTCGCAGTTTCCGATGAAATCGATGGCATCGTTCCATAAGTATGCCGTGTTCAGGAGAGCATGAACTCTTCAGTCGCGTCGGTCCCTCCGGACTGATGCCATCGATCGTTGTATAACTCACATTCCAAAACATCAGCACCGCCTGGCCATCGCCTTTGATCGTGACGGCGACATTGTTTGCCGGGCGGATGGTGATGCGGCTGGTAGGCCCTGCGCCCGTGATGGGACCGATGAGTCTGAACGAACCGCTATCTGCCGGCGGGGCAACGTAAAGAGTATCGGTGAGTGAGAAGGTGACTGCCCGAGAATTCCACCGCCACTCAAGCGCCTGAACGCGGAATCGATGGTGGGAAAGTATCCGCTCTTCCCGACCGTGTATGTCCCTCCCGGAAGGGGATCTGCGAGCACCGCTGCCGTCTTCGACAGGAAATGTTGTCTTGTCCCTTTTCTGGAACCGGTCTGACCGACCGCAAGCTGGAGTGCTACCAGAAGAACGGCCAGCACGCAAAGAAACCGTCTGAGTGTGTTCATGTTGGACCCTGTGTGATATATGGTGAAAGAGTGGATAGGATGTCGCTAAGATGATCTTTGAGAACGAAAGCTCTGGCCCCGGCCGCCTTCGCTGCTGCACGGTAGTTTGGTTCGTCGTAATTGGTCAGAATGATGATTTTCGCCTCCGGATGAGCCGCAAGTATGGCCCGCGACGCTACAAGGCCGTCCACCGGCTCCATTTCGATATCCATTATCACCCAGTCGGGATGCACCCGCTCGAAGAGGTCGATGGCTTCTCTCCCATCGACAGCGTCAAAGATGGAGTGGTGGTCCGGGATCCTGGTGTGGAGAAAATGGTGAATCGATTCGCGCATGCGGCGGTTATCTTCGGCGATCAGGAAAGTCATGGGCAAATGTAATGCGGAAACGCTGAGGCATCAATGAGTAGAGCTACTTTGTTACGGGGCGGGAACTACTCATTTGATATCGAGTAGAACTACTCATTTCCTGTGAGTAGTTCTACTCAGTGAGAGAAGGGAGGCTCCGTTCAGAGCGAAGATGGTTCTCCAGCGCAAACTGGAGCAAGGCATTATGTCCTTTGATTCCAAGCTTTTGAGCTATGTGCATCCGGTGATTCTCCACCGTACGGACACTGACAAAGAGCTTCTCTGCGATCCCCTTGCTGGTCTTGTTCTCGGATATCATTCTGAGGATCGTCAGCTCGAGCGGGCGTCAGCTGTCGCGGAGTGGCCATGGAATCCGGAGTGTGGTGCTGCGGGTGCGGCTTCGCTCGACCAGAAGATGCAGAGACGGCCGGGCCAAAATAGTACTGTCCCGAGGTGACGGCTTTGAGGCACAACAGGAGCTCGACCGTGGCACTGTCTTTCAATCATATAGCCCCTGTATACCCAGGTCCAGGGCGGCATCGAAGTAATTTGCCGTCCTTGTACATTGTCAGCATGACCATTTCCGTGGGAAGTGCCTCCTGATGCACCCGCCTGGCGACTTCGAGACCGCCCATCGTCGGCATTGAGATATCCAGTACGGCCAGATCAGGATGAAGATCCCTGATAAGATTGAGGGCTTCCTCCCCATCGCCAACCTGTCCAATGATCCTATACGTCTTATCCCGTTCGATGGCTCGGACAAGTCCCTCGCGAAAGATCGGGTGGTCGTCAGCAATGATGATCCGGGTGGGTTCCTCCATGCTCGCCTCTCAAGAATGCGGAACAGTGAGATGTACGGTGGTGCCGGATCCGGGGGAGGATCTGATCGTCGAAGATTCGCACCGATGATCCTGGCACGCTCGGCTCATTCTTGAGAGGCCGAACCCGTGTCATGCCCTCTTCGCCCCGGTGTGAGGTGACTGCGCGCCTTGCGCTGGATTCCTGAACGAATCCTCTCCCGTTGTCGGCCACGGAAATCTCCACGTTCCCGGGATTCTCCCGGACCTGCAGAGTCACGCTCGGTTGCCTGTGCGTGGCGGACAATGTTGGAGAGTGCTTCCTGAATTATCCGATACACATGAATCTCCTTTTCCTTCGGCAGGATGCCATCCACGTTTTCGCACCTATAGTGAATCGTGATCCCGCTGGAATGAGCGATGTTCTGCGTCATCGCCTTCGACCGCGGTGCAAAAGCCCAGGCGGTTGAGATGATGGGGATGGAGAGCCGAAGATATCTCCCTCACACTCTGGATCGATTCCTGCACCAGAGCGGCGGCAGCTCGTGCTACCTCCTCCTTAGATCCATTCTCCTCCTGTAGATATTGCTGAAGCTCATTGCTCGCAACCAGAAGATCCTGGCCGAGTCCATCATGCAGCTCGGCTGCCAGTCTCTTTCGCTCGGCTTCTTGCGACTCGATAAGCTGCCGGGAGAACTCCTGCTGTATGAGCCTGTCCCGTCTCAGGCGGGTGACCTCGCGCCGATAGATGACGGTAAAGATCCCCAGGAATGCAACGGCAGCCAGGATCCTGGACCACCACGTGAGCCACCAGGGTGGAGCGATGCTGAATGTGAGTGCGATCTCCTTGATCAGGCCACTCGCCCCGGAAGAGGTGGCCCTGGCCCTGAACTGGTACTCTCCGGGGCGGAGGCCCGGATACCAGCACATCACGACGGCCTCGGGGTTTCACCCATTCCTCTTCCAGACCTTCCAGCCAATAATAATACTCAACGAGCTTGGGCGCATCAATATCGAGGGCCGCGAATTCCAGCTCGATCACGTTCTTGAGATCAGCAACAACGTAAAAGCTACCGGCCTGATCGGCAATCGAATGTCGGGACAACCAGCAAAAATCATTAATGCTCAACCTGGTGATCACGAGAGGTGGCGCAGCACGATGAACATGCGACACGCTGTCAGGATCAAACATGTTCAGGCCGCTGGACCCGCTGAGCAGCACTCGCCCGTCATCCAGTTCTGCATATCTATCACATAGCCGGCGACGCCATCGGAAGCATCGAAGTTGTCGACACAGAACGGTGGAAGCATCGAATCTCGCCAGCTGCCCCCAACCATACGATACCCACAACCTCCCTCTCCGGTCTGACCCGATGGCCCGCGCCGCATTCGCCTCCGGAAACACGGGATTCGGAAACCGTACAAATGTCCAGGTCGCCGAATTCCAGCGTTGAGGACATTGAGCCGCCCCGAACCATATCCTCCCGGTGGGGTCCTCGTAAAGACTGTTCGTTCGATCAAGATTGCTCAGCGAATTCGGATTGTCGGGATCATGAACGAAATGATCGATCGCACCGGTGGGCGGGTCAAGAACATCAGAGTCCATGTCCAGGATGGTGGCAATCCAGATGCTTCCCGCTACGGTCCTTCATGACATCGTTTGCTCGCGGAAACGAGGTGTTCGAGCCCTGCTGGAACCTGCCTGAAGCGAGATCGAATGTCCAGAGACCGTCATGCGCCGCTGCTATCCAGAGAGAATCACCTGACCCCGGCGCAATGCTCCTCACTGCCGCATCTGCCGCCAGACGCGGATCCAAGTACTGGAACTGTTTTACCTCCTCTGTGGCCAGATCGACTTTGAAGAGACGGGTCCCCAGATGCCGTACCACAGGATCCCGCGGGCATCGAGGTAGGAGGTACGGCTGTTGGATTCCCAGTACGTCGATGTCGCGCCCCTCAAGACATCAATGGATTTCACGATAGTCCGTGTGGAGACATCCAGTTGGTGAACCCACCCGTAGGAGCAGATCCACAATTCACCGTTCCGTGTGCGTTCGATTGATTCGAATCCCCATGCCGGGGTACGGTACCGCCCATGTGAATAGTGCGGGAACCGGCGGGGCTTCTTGCTCAGCCAATAGAGGCCGCCACCGCCCGTACTGATCCAGAGAGTGCCTGTCCGGTCGAATGAGAGCATCATGCTGGCGTTCCCGGCGGGATGTCGAGCCGGAGGTCAGGTACGGTATGCATTTTCCCGTGGTGGGTGAAAAGATCTCTATTCCTTCAGAACTCGCGAGCCAGATGTTTCCATGCCGGTCCAGCGCGCCATCCAGTAAATTGTCCCTGGCAATCGAGAGCTCGTCATCTTTGCTGTGCCGGAAGTTCTGAACCGATCCGGTCGCCCAATCGAGCTTGAACAGTCCACTAAAGGTTGCCAGCCAGAGGTTTCCGGAATGGTCATGCACGAGTCGGCAGACCACAGCGGAATCAAGTCGGTGGCCTGCAGGGCCGGGAAAAACCGGACGTGAGATCACACCAGTTCTCCGGTCAAATACGAGCAGGCCGCTGCCGGATGCCACCAGGATTCTGCCATCGGTATGCATGCTCAGATCGTAAACATCGTTACGTGGTGTGCCGAGATGGTATGTTGTGAAGCGGACGCTACGGGCAAGGTTTTCCAGGTTGCGTTCGTCGCTCATCCCGGGCAGGTCAATGCGTACGAGGCCCCCTTCCCCGTGATCCGTCCCTAACCAGAGGACTCCGGTACTATCCTCAAGCATTGAATTAACAGCGCGCGCCTGGATCCAATTGGAATCCCCGGGGCGCGGACGGAAATTGATAAAGCAATCGCGACCGGGGTCATAGAGGCTCAGACCCGCATCCCATGTTCCCACCCAGAGACGATGCTTGCTGTCCTCTCTCACCATAATGATCATATTGGAGGCGATAGACGAGGAGTCATTCAGCACGTTACGATACGTTTTACAGCCGTATCCATCATATCTGGACAGTCCGTTGCCGGTTCCTATCCAGACGAAACCTTTGCTGTCGCGGACGACGCCGAAGATGTTGTTTGTCGGGAGTCCGTCGGCGGTGGTCAGTTGATTGAAATGGAAAACAGGGAGGAGCTTATTCTGGGCGGAAAGATGAGCGGGCGTAGGGAGCAACATGAAAAAACAAAGCAATTCGACCCGAAATCGGCGAATTCGGCGGAAATGCGCTAGGTAACAGATCGGCAGGATATCCAAGTGCCCCCCCTGCTAGAACGCGAGGGTGACGAAACGCCGGAAAGAGGGGAGATGTCGTTCAAGCAGAAAAATAGAGAAAGGAATCGAAAGTGTCAAGGATTGAAAGAGTGAAGGGTCCTGGAGAGACATTTTCGTAACCGGAGCATCGGAGGTTTCCATGGCCCGATGGTACGCAGGCTGTGTGATCAACGAGTCCGGTGTGCAGGTCACTCAACAGAATGTCCCATCCAAACGACTGGGGCTTTCATTTGGCTGTAACCCACCGCAAATATCCTGTCCTTTGCACCGAGATCCGAGATTGCTGTGCCGGATCCACACGGGGGGACAAATGGCACTATCTGAGTAACAGAAGCCGCTTGGTTTCCACAAAGTCTCCAGCCTTCAATCGATAGAAATACACTCCGCTTGAGAGGCCATTGGATCGAATTGCACTTCGTGGTTCCCCGGCATTGTCATCTCATTCACTAACACCGCTACCTCTCGGCCGAGCATGTCGTACACGCCAAGCTTCACACTGCCGGCCACCGGCAAATGATAGCTGATCGTCGTTGTCGGGTTGAACGGGTTGGGATAGTTCTGGTCCAGTGAGTATGCATCCGGCAGCAGTGCCTGCTTTTCCACCACTCCCACAGAAGTCGAGAGTGGGTAAGAAAGGACTTTGATGTCGTCAATACAGAACCCGTCGCACACCGTCGTATTATCACTTGTGAAGCGAAAGCGCAGACGAATCGTTTTTCCGGCATAGTCTGTGAGATCCATGAGCTCTTCGATCCAGTCAAATCTATACCCGTCTATCACAGGTGCTTCGAACGGTTGTTCGGTGATCGCACCGGAGCCCGGTGAGGTATAGCGTCCTGCAAGAGAAATCCATGATGTTCCTCCGTTCGTACTAATCTCGGCCCTGAGACAATCGTAGTCATCTTCGCTCCACCCCTTCATCCAGAACCTGAGATCCGCGGCAGAGTCCCGAAGGACAATTGAGCTATCCAGGAGGAACGTACTGTTCAGATTGCTGGCGTAGTTCGCGTGTGGGCTCTCGGAAAATGAGAGGCGGCCGGAGTGTGCCTGTACATCTGTTGTGTCCCAGAATAGGGGCCAGTTCGATGCTGCCGACCATTTCGCTCGTGTGTTCTCCGCATCATCTTCATAGATCACGTCTGCCGGGCCCAGCCGGAATCTCAATGTGTCCAGCGTCATTCCTCCGGGATAGGTGATCCTGAATGACAATGCCACGTTTGTGCCACCGGGTTTCTTCTTGTGGGCGAGGATTGTAAGAGGTCGCCCGCCGTTCCAGGCGTAACCGGCGATCTGAGTGGCCGCAATATCGAGATCCGGGCATGACATTGTGATATCAACTGTGGTCGGCGGCGTCCCGGCTCCCGAATTGATGAAGGGAATGAGTATTGTTGCAGAGTCTCTCTTGAACTGAAATGTCACGGCTGGCCTGTCGATCCTAACGTATTCTCCGGCCGCGTGGGCAAGAACAAGATTGGGCCTCAGGTTTTCCTCAACGAGCGGGAGGATCCGGGGCGTCGTTGGCCAGAATCCGTCATAGTTTGCACCGACCTCAACCACAAAAGGGTAGATCTTCGGTTTGCTCAGAGTGTCTCCATACATCCAGTCACACGCCTCACCGTTTATGGTGAAAAGACTCTGTCCGATGTAAGAATACCGATTCAAAACGATCATGTCCGCTGCAAGCCGTCTGAAGAATGTCGAATCAGGTGTTTCTAGACCGTTGTATCCCCACGGCGGTGCGATGTAGTCTGCATAAGCATGAAAGGAATGTGCTGTCTTGAAACGGTGACCAACCATCAATTCCCTTAAGGACTGTGTCTCTGGTTCAGAAAATGGTGCCGTTCCCCGGAAGCTGTTTGATGTTGGGAGGCCGGATGAGCCGGCATTGTCATAGCCCCACTTGAAACCGTAATTACGATTTAGATCAACTCCATAGGCTCCACCGGCGGACGGTTTCCTGTTCTTCCTCCACATACCACCTCCTCCTGGATTCGACCTCTCGTTATAGCAGTAACCGTCAGGATTGACGAGGGGAACGAAGAATAGCTCGCGCTTTTCGAGGAGCATCGTCACCTCAGGGTCGGAACCGTAGTTTTCCAGGAGATACCACATAAAATAGACCAGAGACATCATCCCGAGTGGTTCGTTGGCGTGATGACATCCCATATAGAGGGCCTCGGGCTGCGTCCCGGGAATCGGATCCTTCGAGATTCTCACAGCCCATATCGGTCTGTTTTCGACCGATGAGCCAATACTGTCCTTTGCCGAGATCAGGATAGGGTATTTTGTTCTCATTGAATCGAGGTCGGCCACGAGTTCGGACATGGTGAGAGCCCCGCCCATGGAGCCAAGGTGGAAATTCCGGACATTGGACGACAGCGACACTCTGGACATTACCTGAACTTCCTTTTCTTGCCGTTCTGCGTAATATTTGTCCCAATCAGGAATAAGCGTCGTGAATGCAATGCCGTTCTCTTTTAACAACTCGATCTCCTTATCACTGACAAAGAAATCAATTCCCGAGCCGGATAGGCGTGAGGCACCTTCAAGAGATATTCCGAGTTGAGCAAGTTTGATGACGTCTTCCCGTGAGGCCATCGGCACACTGATCTTACTGTAGCGCTCTTGTGCAATCAGTTGATTCTTCCAGGTTGCCAGAGCTATGAGCGTTGCTAGCACTATGAAGACATATTTCATATCTCCTCCGAGTTCTTTAGACTCTATATCCTGACTGGCGCCCATTGCAGCCTCCGTTCCTATATCCGGACCTAATGTAAACATATGTCAGAGTGGGCACATATCACTGCGGTTGCAAAGGCTATAACGGTTGTTGCATCAACAATGCCGGTCACAAAGCGGGTACAGTACAGGGACAAGGGGATACTAAAAAAGAGGGGGAAAGAGGGGATCGGAGTCTTGCTAGCGCTCTGTGCGCCGGACCTCGCTCGGGGTCTTTCCGAACTGTCCGTGGAAACATTTTGTAAAATACGCCGACGAATTGAACCCGACCATATAGGCAATTTCTGCCACCGTGGCCGCGTTTTGGCGGAGCAAATCCATCGCCCTGTGAAGACGCAGGTAGCGAATAAAGTCACCTGCCGGCATCCCGGTCAGTGCCGTGAGTTTTCGGTGGATCTGCGAACGACTCATCCCGGCTTTCCGTGCGAGTTCATCGACGCCAAAGCCTTCTTCGGCAATGTGGGCTTCGACAACATCTTTTATCCTTTGCAGGAACCGGTCATCGATCGAGCTCACAGTGATCTCGCCCGGCTTTAAGACCTGCCTTGCGCTGAATCGTTCCCTCAGCTTCCGGCGCAGATGGATGAGGTTCTTTATCCTGGCCAGGAGTTCCTTAGGCTCAAAGGGTTTAATCAGATAGTCATCGGCACCGGTTTCTAGCCCTTCGATCCTGTTCTCGATCGCCCCCTTTGCCGTGAGCAGTATGATGGGGATGTGGCTCGTCTTTTCATCAAGCTTCAGAGTCCTGCAGACTTCGTACCCATCCATTTTCGGCATCATCACGTCGCTGATGATCAGGTCGGGGATGGCCTCCTTTGCTTTCTCGATCCCTTCAGCGCCATCCCGGGGCTTCCACAACATGATACGGAGACACAAGGACGCTCTTAATATAAGCGCGGACGTCGACATTGTCCTCTATAACAAGGATAATGGGGTGTTGGTCACCTGTTACGGAGGATTTGACTTCGCCGTGCGCTCTCCCGACATACTCATCGGCAATAACGGTCGCTCCTACCCGCTTGCCGGTTCAGCACCGGCAGCCGCCTCCACGATCTCCTCGTCTTTCAGGTGGCCTCGTCCCAGTGGAAGCCGAACGATACACTCCGTACCCTTTCCCACCTGGCTCCGGATTTCGATCGTCCCATGGTGGAGCTCAATGAGTTCTTTGACGAGCGCCAGACCGATACCCGACCCCTGATGCTCCCGGGTGTGTGACGCATCGACCTGATAGAAACGATCGAAGATCCTGCCGAGTTGTTCGGGCGGTATGCCGGCACCCGTGTCGACGACTGAGACCTCGACATAGTCTTCCCCTATCTTCCTCTTGTCGAAAGAGGGAGGTGTCGGGGACACATTTTCGGCGGGTCGTATTCCTCCTGTTACCATTTGCACAGACACAGAAACGCTCCCACCCTCCGGCGTGAACTTGAATGCGTTTGAGAGAAGGTTGCTGATGATCTGTTCCATCATGTCCCTGTCACAATAGACTTCTATCTCCTCCTGCCCGACCACAACATCCAGGCCGATATGTCTCAACCCGGCGGACGATTCAAACGAATACGCAATCCCTCTGACAAGCGGAACAATATTCAACCGGCTCGCCCGGAGCTTCATTGCCCCTGCTTCCAGCTTTGAGAGGTCCAGCAGCTGGTTGATGAGTCTGAGGAGACGATGGGCGTTCCGCTCTACCATCGTTAAGTCTTTCTGCAGTTCGCCTGCCTCGGGTGTATTGCTGAGTGAAGAGGCCGCAGGCGGCTGGATCGAATCATAGCCACTCCTGGGTTGTTCACGAAGTAATCTCTCCTGCCACTTCTGAATGGGTCCGAGGATGAGTGTGAGCGGCGTGCGGAACTCGTGGGAGATATTGGCAAAGAACCGGGACTTCAGTCGATCCACCTCCGCCATGTGCTCCGCATGCTGCCTCAGGGAAAGCTGTCTCACGCGCACGCGATATGTTGCAGAGAGGAGACCGATGAGGAGAATGCCATACACTGCATATGCCGACTTCGTGCGCCACCAGGGTGGGGAAATGGAGAGTGCAATGGCGATCTGTTGCTCCGGCCAATACGAACGAATGCTGACCGCTTTGATCCGCAAGACATACTCGCCGGGGCTCAGGCCGGGATATCGCACGAAGCGCCGGTCACCCGGATGAACCCATGAGTCTTCCAGTCCCTTCAAGTCGATAGAAGTACTCGATCAGATGAGAGGGCTCGATCGCCGCGAATTCGAACTCCAGAGTGTTCTGATCATACGTCAATTGCAGGGGCGATGCGGCAGGCAGTCTTTGTACCGGAACATTGACGGAATCATTGATCGACATTCTCGTGATGACCAGCGGCGGAGCGGGTGCGGCGTGAAGAGGCTGTCGGGATGAACGATGTTCATCCCCTGATATCCCACCAGCATGACTCTTCCATCCTTGAGGAGGTGCATCTTGACCACACCGCCACAGAGACCGTCGGAACCACCAAAGTGGGCAAAGGTGCCCGTCTCAGGATTGAGTAGGCTCAGCCCATGCCCCAGATAGTAAGTCCACAATCGTCCCCGGGCATCGCTCCCGATCGGAATCGCATACACCGCACCGCTGAACACATTATTACGGAAAGTGCCTGAATGATCTGGTGTCCGGCTCCCACAGATTAAGGACGTTGCTCCCGACCCAGATTCTCCCTTTCCCATCCTGGTACGTATTTCGGGTGCGCGTGATACTGAGCGACGCGGGATCGTCGGGTTCATGCTCAAAGTGTTCTATGCCACCTGTCGCCGGGTTGAAAACGAACAAGCCGCCCACCTCGTCCGAGATCCAGACTTTGCCTGTGTTGTCCTTCCTGACGTGCGCCACCATGGGGAGACGTGGGGTCACCATCTCTGACCGTTCTGCAAACGTGTTTGTGCGGGTGTCAAATTGAAGCAGTCCGTCTCTGAATGCCGCGACCCAGAGTGAATCTCCCCCGACCCCGGCAACGCTCCGGCAGATGTCCGTTTTGTATGTCAAGCCGGCCAGCTGCTTTGAAGGACGAAAATTCATGACCCTTCCCGTGCGCGGCTCGAATCTGTAGAGACCCAGACCCCAGCTCCCGTACCATATGCTTCCTTTCCCGTCGTCGTAGGAATCCCAGGCCCCGATTAGACCATAGCTGCTCCTTTCTCCTTTGAAGAGGTCCACGGTCCGGGACACGCTCAGATCGTCCACCTTCAACTGAATCACTTTTCCTTCCGTGCCGATCCAGAATGTGTCATCGCCCGCCCGATCAATCGTCTCCATTTCCCGGGGCTTTCCATTGGCTCCCCTTAATCCATAATGAGGAATCCGGAATGACCTCGGTGACAGGAAATAGACACCTCTGCTCCTGGTGCTGACCCAGAGTCTACCTGTGTAATCGACGGACAGCCAGTTGATATCCTCCGGTGGAGTGGATTCGAGTGTCAAATACTCCCGGTACACACCTGCCGACGGATCAAAAAGATCGAGTCCGCTGGTGGTCCCGACCCAGAGCCGGCCTTGCCTGTCAAAATGGGAATCCATGATCAGATCGTCGCGGGGCTGTTTGCCGTTTGCCGGCCGTTTATGGTAGCCGGTGATCGACCCGGTCCGCCGATCCAGAAGATAGAGTCCATGAGCATACGTGGAGATCCAGAGTCTCTGTTCAGTCTCCCAGCCGAAATCCGTTATCTTGACACTGTCCAGGCTCATGCCCTCGACGGGGGGGAATGGGAGGGGGGATATGTTCCGGCTTGCCCGATCGACAGTGAATATTCCCCGCCCGCTGGCAACAAGGAGGTTCTGCTTCATCCCAGTCATCAATCCAGAAGATGCTATCCCAGGACTTACCCACGACGAACCGGTGAAATTGTATCTGCTTTCGCCATGGCATCAACATTGTTCACATCCATGGTTTCGGGCAGGTCTGCCAGAACAACCGAACTCTGGTACGATCCGATCCAGATATTCCCCTTCTTGTCCTCTTTGAACACGACTATCGGATTGTGTGGTAGCCATGTAGTATCGTTCTGAAGGGGAAGGAAATTCACAAACCGGTCGTTGGCGGCATCATACAGACTGACGCCGGTGTCGAATGTGCCGATCCAGAGAAGGCCCCGGCTGTCCACGTGCAGGGCGTTGATGCTGTTGGAAGAGATCGAATGGGGATCGTCCGGTATGTTGCGATAGACCTTACAGGAGTATCCGTCGTACCGTGCGAGTCCATTTACGGTCCCGATCCAGATAAAGCCCTGCCGGTCGCACGCGACCGGTGACCGGATCTCGGTAGTGGGGAGACCGTCGGCAGTTGTCAGACGGTGGAAGTGGAGGACGGGGAGGAGTCTTTCCTGGGCGAACAGAGGAAAGAGAATGGGGAGCATCAAAAGAAACCACAACAATCCGACCCGAAAGTAGCGAATTCGGCGAAAATGAGCAAGGTAACAGGTTGGCAGGAAACCCAAATGATCCCCCTGCTGAAACGCGAGGGTGACGAAACGCCTGTAAGAGTGGAGATGTTGTTCAAGCAGAATAATAGAGAAACGAATCGAGAGTATCAAGGAATGAACGAATACGAAAGAGCCTGAGAGGGGCTCGGGCAGGTCACATTCTGACTTCAGAACTCTGGACTCAGATTTGATCTCCTGTTCGAGGATGGAATTGTGACGAGGGACAGATGGAACAAATCCCCCTTATGGGATCAAACGGGGCTTCAAAACAGAAGTGCCACATCGGCATGATGTGGCACTTCTTGTACCTGTGTATGGAAGATGTTTCTACCACGCCTATGTGATGTCGAAGCGGTCGAGGTTCATCACTTTGTTCCACGCCGCAATGAAATCACGCACGAACTTTTCTTTCGCATCGTCCTGTGCATAGACCTCGGCGAGTGCGCGCAACTGCGAGTTTGATCCGAACACCAGATCCACGCGGGTGCCTGTCCACTTGGGTGCGCCGGTCTTGCGGTCGCGCCCTTCAAATGTATCCGCGGCATCGGACGCTGGTTTCCACACGGTGCTCATATCGAGCAGGTTGACAAAGAAGTCGTTGGAGAGTGTACCGACCCGTTTCGTCAACACACCGTGTTTCGACTGACCCGCGTTCGTACCAAGCACACGCAGGCCACCGACGAGCACGGTCATCTCCGGCGCGCTCAAGGTCAGGAGCTGTGCCTTGTCCACCAGCATTGCCTCGGCCGAGACGGTGAAGGCCGTCTTCTGGTAATTGCGGAAACCGTCGGCCTGGGGCTCCAGCACGTCGAACGATTCCACGTCGGTCTGTTCTTGCGAGGAGTCGGCGCGACCGGGAGTGAAGGGAACCAGCACTTTGTAGCCGGCTTTCTTTGCAGCCTTCTCGACGCCCGCGCAACCTGCCAGAACAATCAGGTCAGCCAGTGAGACCTTTTTTCTGCGAGACTTCGCTTTGTTGAACGCGCTCTGGATCTTCTCCAGAGTCTTGAGCACCTTCGCCAGATGGAGAGGTTGATTGACTTCCCAATCCTTTTGCGGTGCCAGGCGAATGCGCGCACCGTTTGCGCCTCCGCGCTTGTCAGAACCACGGAAGGTGGAGGCTGAAGCCCAGGCGGTGGAGACAAGTTCCGACACCGACAATCCTGATGCCAGAACCCTGGCCTTGAGATCGGCGATGTCCTTGGCATTGATCAAGGGGTGATCCACAGCCGGGATCGGGTCTTGCCAGATCAGGTCTTCGGCCGGAACTTCAGGGCCGAGGTATCGGACTTTCGGCCCCATATCGCGATGGGTCAGCTTGAACCAGGCGCGGGCAAAGGCGTTGGCCAACGCCTGCGGATCCTTCTGGAATCGGCGCGAGATAGGTTCGTAGATGGGGTCGAAACGCAGCGACAGGTCGGCTGTGGTCATCATTGGCCGATGCTTCTTCGAAGGGTCATGTGCGTCGGGGATCATGTGCTTTTCCTTGACATCCTTGGCCAGCCATTGCCAGGCGCCGGCCGGGCTCTTTGCTAATTCCCACTCGTAACCGAACAGCATGTCGAAGTACCCGTTGTCCCACTTTGTCGGATTGGGCTTCCATGCCCCTTCGATACCACTGGTGGTGGTGTGCACGCCCTTGCCGGTGCCGAACCGGTTTTTCCAGCCCAGACCCTGTTCTTCGATCGGGGCAGCTTCCGGTTCCGGACCTACCAGCGCCGGGTCGCCCGCGCCGTGCGCCTTACCGAAGGTATGTCCACCGGCGACGAGCGCGACAGTCTCTTCGTCGTTCATCGCCATGCGGGCGAAGGTTTCGCGCACATCGCGGCCTGAGGCCACAGGATCGGGCTTGCCGTTCGGACCTTCAGGGTTCACATAGATCAGCCCCATCTGCACTGCGGCCAAGGGGTTCTCAAGCTCCCGGTCACCGCTGTAACGCTTGTCGCCCAGCCAGGCTTCTTCTCTGCCCCAGTAGATGTCCTCTTCCGGCTGCCAGATGTCCGCGCGGCCGCCACCGAAACCGAATGTCTTGAAGCCCATGGATTCCAACGCGCAATTGCCGGCCAGAATCATGAGATCGGCCCAGGAGATCTTGTTCCCGTATTTCTGTTTGACGGGCCAGAGCAGCCGGCGCGCCTTGTCCAGGTTGCCGTTGTCGGGCCAGCTGTTGACCGGCGCAAAACGCTGGTTGCCGGTACCACCGCCACCGCGGCCGTCAGCAGTGCGGTAGGTGCCGGCACTGTGCCAGGCCATCCGAATGAACAGTCCGCCGTAGTGGCCCCAGTCGGCAGGCCACCACTCCTGCGAGTTGGTCATGAGCCTGTACAGGTCCTTCTTCAGGGCGGCCAGATCAAGCTTCCTGAATTCTTCGGCGTATTTGAAGTCGCGGCCCATCGGATTGGAGGCCGGCGCGTGCTGGTGAAGGATGTCCAGGTTCAGCTGGTTGGGCCACCAGTCGCGATTCGATGTGCCTCTGCCGGCAGAGGTCCCGCCGGAATGACCCGTTACGGGGCACTTGCTTTCCTCAGTCATCTTGGTTCTCCTAGAGGTTGGGGGATTGTATGACAATAAGCGGTCGCCTGACGTCGTGCAACACTATTCTGTACAAGGGGCCAGGCCGGCCCTGTGGTGAATGATTTCCTAACTTCCACGGCGGCGAAATTCGATACCCTCCGCCATACTTGCTCCTTCCTCCCGTGTGGATGGATGCCCGGCGGATGGGCTGGAATTAGATGTATTATAAGATTAGACAGTTTCTAAAACAAGAGAAAAAAACAACCTACTTCTTCCGCTTTCCCCTGAGTACCACCTGAAAGTCCCTGACTTCCACAGTTCCAAGATTCTCCTGCCCGCGGATGGTAAGATCTTCCCACGGAATATCGATAATCTCGCCCGTCTCTTCATCGACGAAATGATGATGAGGCCTTGTGTTTGCGTCAAAGACGATCGTTTCTTCCAACAGCCTCTGTGCTTTCAAGACGTGCTTTTCGACAAGAAGATTGAGCGTGTTGTAGACCGTGGCCCGCGAGACCGAAGGGCAGATGCGTTTTGCGCGCCTGAACACCTCGTCGGCGCTGAGATGCTTGTGTGCATCCATTACTGACTTTGCCACGGCAATACGCTGTGGCGTTGGAGTGAGGGAGCATCGTCCCAGCAGTTTGACAGCACTCTTCATACTGCAATATGCATGGAAGGAGTGAGAATTTCAAGATTCATCGGCTTCGGCCGTCGGGAAGGAAAGGAACTCCTGTCCCCCTCCAAAATCTCATCCGGGCCAGAGCGACATCGCGGACGGAGTCTTGACTTTCGTGATACCGACTTGCCGGATATGGAGTAGTTCTACTTATGTAAATTGAGTAGTTCTCTCTATGGATTTTCTCGATGACATCAGTGGTGATGTTTCACTCCATAAGTGTGCTCAATAGTTCCTCAGCCATCGAGCCGCCGCTCCGGACCCCGCTTCGATTGCTCAGTTGTTGCGTCCGCTCCGGCGGTCCCCGGGGTCGAGCCTCCAACTTTGCCAATGATCGCATAATGCCTGCAGTCGGGCTCGATAGAAAAACCACGGTATTTTGACAATCTCGTGACATTGTCCGCGCTCCAGTTTCGTTTCTTTGTGCGGCAGATGTTCAAGATATACCATGTGCCAATGCTTCAACGGGAGTATCGAAGCTATGTCGCGTCGGATCTGGTCTTTGTTCGCGCTCATCATGATGCTAGCGGGTTGCAAGAGCGGCGTGAATGAGCCATTTGAGGAACCTCCTGAAGAACCTCCTGGATATGTCCACATCATGCAAGGGGCATGGAAGTTCGATGCCTCCCTGCAGGTGACGTACAATTCACAAACGTTTACATGCGACATTAATGATGCGACAATTGATGTTGGTCAAATGCTTAACTCCAAATACCCCTTCTACTTTGCGGCGACCATGAAGGGTTCAAAACTCCGCTGCAAACAAGACAGCGTGTTGCAGTGGGAAGCTCCCCTTGACTCAGTAAGCATAAATGTGTGGCGAGCCATGTTCATTCTTGGCATAGATTTCAAGATTCCAACGCCCTTTGGCGAGTTGTGGCTTGATTGTCAGGCAGGCTGGTATCAAGATGAAATCATCGATGCCGACAAATGGACCGGGCGGGTGAGCCAACATGGAAAGTCAATGTCTTCATATGCCGTCGATGTACACGGGACGTGGACTTCTACGCGCCGGCCTTGATGGATCGGCCCGGAAGGAGACCGATATGAATGCGCGTATTCTCTATTGTTTGCTCGGCTCAGCCGTGCTTTCCGGCTGCTGGGGTCACATTGAGAGAACTCGGACTCTCACCGAAGAAAATGCCTCATTTCTTGTGGGGAAAGAGGCAACGGTCACTCTGGTAAATAGCAACATGCGTGATGAGGGTACTGTTCTTAATATTACGAAGGATTCTCTTGTACTGAGTGTGATGGAGAGGTTCAAAGCGGAAGGTTGCGCTGGCAAATGTCAGTGAAATCGCTGTTGAAGGATCAGTCTGGGGCAGAATAGGAGGAGGTCTGGTTCTTGGCGCTATAGGCGGAGCTCTCGGCGCGTCAGTGGAGACCAAAGGTATGTTTTCCGATATGGCGCGTTCATTCAACGGCGCGTTTGGAGCTTTGCTTGGCGCGGTCGTCGGGGGACTTATGGGGGAAGCGTTGTTCACCCCTGATTGGAGGTACATTGTCACGCCAGGAAGATCGGTATTGCCCACTGATTCCGACATTCAGGAGACCCAGCAGTGGAGTGGGGTAAATCCTCAATACGTGTTGATAGTCAAGCAACTCCTGGAGGAAACAGATTCCACGGTGACCATTACATGGCAGGGAAAAGCGGTGACCCTGCCGAAGTCCGAGATCACCATTGAGAAGCACGAGAAAGGGTACCGGATCACGGTGCCGGCGCAACTTCTGCAATAGGACGGTCGGGACTGTCATGATCCATCCAATGTGAGGCGGGTGACCCGGCAACCGGAGCGTAGCTTCTTTGTTCATGAAATACCGTAGGTCATTGTCTCCTCGGAGGCCGCCGGGTGTTTCGCCTTGCCCGACGACCCACCGAGTCCTGCTTCAAGTCAGTAATCTCCTGCAGTGAGAGCGTTGAAAGGAGGACCATACGAAGAATAGTCGGAGTGCCTTCCTGCCCGTTTTCGTGCTCATGGGCGTTGTGAGAGCCGATATTGCATCTGCACAAATGCAAACAATGGCAGGAGTTCAGGTTGGTGTCAACATTGCAAATGCGTCCTACACATCAACCATGTCAGGAATTACCAAGTCTGCTCGAACAGGCTTGCTCCTTGGCGGTATCCTGGAAATTGGTGTTTCTGACATTGTCCTTCTTCGCGCCGAGCCAATGTATGTCCAGAACGGCGCAAGAATGGATATTTCACTCGGAACCTGGCCGGAATCCGGAGACCAGAGCATGAAGGCAATCTACAAGCTTGAATACCTGGAGATCCCCGTCCATGTAAAGTGGCAGATTGGTGCCGCTGCCGTGAGACCTTATGTCTTCGCAGGCCCCAATCTCGGAGTGCTTCTTGCTGCCACGCTTGAGGAGGAAATTCCACCACCCGCTGTTCCCGAACCGGAATATCGGGAGTCAGGAACGCGGGACATACAGGACCGGTTCGCCTCCACGAACTTTGCAGTCGACTTTGGTGCCGGTGTGACGTACGATGTCGCAGTCGATATTCAGTTGATTATGGATGTGCGGTATTCGCTCGGTCTTTCCAATATTGCCAAGCCACCCGACCCGAACGACCAGGGTTTTGAACCGGACTCCTGGAAATCGAGAGATGTTAGGATTCTTGTCGGTGTACTGTTTGCATTGTAATGGTACGCGACACATACACCGCTCACCGTACTCTCCATAAGGGGGCGAAAGAAGGTTGCCCGGCGCCCTTTCCAATGGACCCAATCCCTGTCCCTCAGTAGCGATTCCAATTAGTATTCGCTATTTTGTGCGCGGTCGGAGTCCTGAAGAGGACACCAACGAGAGTATCACAATGACAAACAGTGACGGAGTATCGCACATGAATAAGATGGTTCTTTGCCTTCTCGTAACGGGATTCTCCTGTGCCACGACGCAATCCCAGACAACGAAATCCAATGAGCCGATGCTGAATACCGGCCTTGGCAGTCTTCCGGTAATGATGGACATAGAAACCCGGTTGATATCGCCCGAGAACCCGACTGGAGAAAAGGGGAAGGGGGGGATGGCAATTCCTGATCCCACTGATCCGGATTTGCCGTTTTCAAAATCTGCCGCGCACCTGGGTCAGGGATGGAAGGTGCGGCCATTTGTGAAGCCCAAAGCGGGAGAGACCATCACCATCATGGATGTTGATGGTCCCGGGGCAATTCAGCATATCTGGATGGCCACGGAAACCAATTGGGCCGGGAACGGGCGTGCATGTGTATTGCGGTTTTACTGGGATGACGAAAAGGAGCCATCGGTCGAAGTTCCGATGACGGATTTCTTCGCAGTAGGACACGATATGTTTGCACGGGTCAATTCTCTGGCTGTTATCGTAAATCCGATGTCCGCACTCAACTGCTACTGGCCTATGCCATTTCGCAAGCATGCAAGAATAACGTTCACGAATGAGGGCGACAAAGATCTGGGATTGATGACCTACCAGATTACGTATGCAAAAGGCGGCATCCCCGAGAACACTGGCTATTTCCATGCGCAGTGGAGAAGAGCCACGGTTGATACCTCACACCCCGAGTATACCATCCTCGACAACGTCAAAGGAAAAGGGAAGTACGTTGGGACGTTCCTGGCATGGACCCAGCTGCATTCCGGTTGGTTTGGCGAAGGTGAGGTGAAGTTCTTTGTTGACGGGGATGGAAAATTTCCGACGATCTGCGGGACAGGGACTGAAGACTATTTTGGTGGAAGCTACGGATTCCCGGAAGTCTACACGACAGCGTATGTTGGCAATACACTGGACAACAAGGGGGCGGCTGACGGCGGTCCCCGTAAATGGAGTTTATACAAATGGCACATCATGGACCCGGTCTGTTTCAAGAAAGACTTGCGGATGACGGTTCAGGCGCTCGGCTGGTACACCGGAAAACCCGGAGGGTACAGACCTCTGGCAGATGATATCGCTTCGGTTGCCTACTGGTACCAGGTGGAGCCCCACAATGCCTTTCCCAGGCTCCCTGAGGTCAGACACCGGTGGCCAAGGTAGGAATTGACACACCCCCCGGCTCTTTTTTCAGATTGCTGCTTTGCGCACGGACGAAGTCTGACGAAGCAAGAGGATTGTATGAAAGCAAGAAATGGCAATCTCTCCGCCCTGGTACCGCTGCTGTTCATCTGCCTGCCGGCTGCCTTCCTTTTCTCGGATTGCGGGAAGCGTGGCGGAAACGAAAAACGGCTGCTTGCAGAGAGTTTTGTCAATCCCCCGGACTCGACCCGACCTGGTGTCTACTGGTATTTTATGGATGGCAATATTTCACGCGAGGGCATGACTGCCGATCTGGAATCGATGAAAGCAGCGGGGATCGGCAGTGTCCTCTTCCTGGAAGTCAATGTGGGAATCCCCCGCGGCAGAGTTGACTTTATGAGCGACGAATGGCTCGATCTCTTCAGGCACGCACGGAGGGAAGCCGGGCGACTGGGTATCACCATGAAAGTGGGAATCGGACCCGGGTGGACAGGGAGCGGCGGACCCTGGGTGAAACCCGGGCAGTCCATGCAGCATCTGGTGTCAAGTCTTGTGGAAGCGACGGGACCGGCCAGGCTGTCGAGAAAGCTCCCCAGGCCGAGACCGAAAGAACCGTTCTTCGGCCTGGAAAGCTTCACGGAGGAATTGAAACGGGAGTGGAGCTCCTACTACAGAGATGTTGCGGTTCTGGCGTATCCCGCTCCTGCGGCCGGGTCATTCATCATGAATGCCAATCGAAAGACAGCCAGAGTACTCTACGGCAGCCTGAAGGCAACGGAGTCGTACATCAAGGATTTTGAGGAAAAGGCCCTCTACTATCGTTCTCCGTATTCATCCTGGCCCGGTGTCAGGGAGTATATCCCTGCGCCTGCGAACTACGGAACCGCGCCTGACGGCATGGTCATCGACAGGAACAGCATCGTTGATCTCACAGCTTTTCTCCAGGGTGACGGGACGCTCACGTGGGACGTTCCGCCGGGAAGATGGATAGTCATGCGTTTTGGCAGCACGAACAACGGATCTGTCACCCGCCCGGCCCCGCTCCCCGGTGTCGGGTTTGAATGTGACAAGTTTGATGCGTTGGCTTTCGATGCTCATTTTGACAGTTTTGTGAAGAAACTCCTGCCCGACAGCATCACGCCGGACAGTGAGAAGAGGGGGATAACATCGCTGCACATGGACAGCTGGGAGATGACGGCGCAGAACTGGAGTGCGGATTTTCCCTCGGAATTCCGGCGACGGCGCGGCTATGACCCCCTACCTTTCTACCCTGTCTATTCAGGACTCATCGTCGGAAGCGTTGAACTAAGTGAACGTTTTCTCTGGGATCTGCGGCTCACCGCGCAGGAACTGGTTCTGGAGAATCACGCAGAGCACGTCAAGAGCGTCTCCCGCCGGTATGGGTTGAGTCTGTCCATCGAACCCTACGATATGAATCCAACCGCGGACCTCGACCTGGGTGCCGTCGCGGACGTGCCGATGTGCGAATTCTGGCACAAGGATTATGGGTTTAATACCTCTTTCAGCTGCATCGAAGCTGCTTCCATCGCTCACGTTCTCGGAAGGCCCGTGGTTGCCGCGGAAGCATTTACTTCCTGGGGGGGATTTCATTCGTATCCGGGCAGTCTGAAGAATCAGGGCGACTGGGCTTTCTGCGTCGGGGTGAACAACTTCTACTATCATACGTTTGTCCATAAACCGTTCAGCGACCGGTATCGACCTGGAATGACCATGGGTCCCTTCGGGGTGCACTGGAATAGGAGCCAGCCATGGTGGCCCATGGCTTCCGCGTATCACAAGTATATTTCCCGATGCTCCTATCTCCTCCAGCAGGGAAGAACACCGGCTGATGTGCTGTATCTGACTCCCGAGGGGGCGCCGCATGTGTTCAGGCCTCCCCCCTCGGCAACGACCGGTGAAGCGTTTCTCCCCGACAGGCGGGGATACAGCTTCGATGGTTGTTCGCCGAATATGCTGATGGCTCACGCGAGAGTACAGGACGACCGGCTGGTGTTCGAAAGTGGTGCGGAGTACAGAGTGCTGGTACTCCCGGCCTTTGACACGATGACTCCGGCCCTGCTCGAGAAGATAGAATCATTGATAGCTGCCGGAGCGATCGTCGTCGGCGGCCCCCCGTTGAAATCCCCGAGCCTCTCAGGCTATCCGGCCTGCGATGAAGCCGTGCGTGGTCTTGCCGGGAGAATCTGGGGAAGCCTCGAGACGCCCGGGAAGGCAACCGCAAGAACCTATGGACAGGGCAGAATCTACTGGGGCGGCGAGCTCTCCGGGCGGGATTCAACCGCACTCTATCCGGCGTATGCCGCAACTGCGCAACTACTTAAGGACCTTGGCGTCGGGGAAGATTTTGAATCCCCGGCCCGGCTTCGTTATTCACACCGGAAAACGGATGAGCTGGATCTCTATTTTGTCTCCAATACCACCGCCGGGACCGTCAGGGCCGATTGCATCTTCAACATGAAAGGAGGGGTGCCGGAACTGTGGGATCCGGTTACGGGCAAGATTTCCCCCCTGCACCGGTACTCGCAACGTGAGGGGAGAACCGTCATCCCCCTGGAGTTCGCTCCCCACCAGAGTTTCTTTGTCGTCTTTGACAGAACGGCTGAGGCACCCGCACGTAATCTTGCATCTGTCGGGGATTTCCGGGAGCCGCGTCTGCTGAGAACCGTGGAAGGGCCCTGGAACGTCAGCTTTGACACCGCATGGGGAGGTCCGGCAGAGGTGGTCTTTGATACCCTGCAGGTATGGAGCATGCGACAGGAAGGGGGGATACGCTACTATTCAGGGACTGCAACCTACCGCACGACATTTGACGTTCCGGAACCCGTCTCCTCACCATTGTGGCTGGATCTGGGAGAAGTCCACTGCATCGCGCGCGTGAGAATGAACGGAAAGGACCTGGGAGTCGTGTGGTGTGCGCCATGGCAGGTTGACATTACCGATGCCGTCAGACAGGGGAGGAATCAGCTGGAGGTTGATGTGGCGAATCTCTGGGTCAACAGATTGATCGGCGATGAAGCGTTTCCTGATGATGGAATCAAAGAGGGGAAATTCCCCGGGTGGGTGTTGACGGGGAAACCGCGGACAAGCGGAAGGTATGCCTTCAGCCCGGTGAAATTCTACACTGCCGACTCGCTTCTGCAGAAGTCCGGCCTCGTAGGACCGGTAAGCATACTGTCAGGGCGCCGGTGAAAGAGAGGCACAAATCTGCACATGACCGGGCACGCCTTCATCTGGCCACCGAAGAGTCCTTCCTGTCCAGGTCGGATATGGTTGTGAGCGGCCGGTTCAGTTTGAAGTAGAACAAATCGGATCTGAAAATAGCTTCGTTCATGCCTTCTGCGTTGATCACCAGCGTGAAGTACAATGGATCTTGAGCAATATTGACGGAGAACTTCTTTGCTATCGCCTCGTCGACGTTCGGGTCACAGGCGGTATGCACTGCCTGTAAGACACCCGTTTCGGAATTCCCCATCATCATCAACAACACACTCCCGTCGGGTCCTGCGCCTTTCGCTATGACCCCATAGTCCTTCTCGTATTCGCCTGCCTGAAGTCTCGATGGGAAAAACTGATATGTCGAATCTTTCTCCTCATCGGTGATCTGAAAACTGGTCGGTCGAATCGAATAGTCAAGACTGAACGTCTGAAGGATGCTTCTCAGTTGATACAGCGTCTTGAATGATCCGACGAATACGACGTTGCTTGATTTGAAATCGCTGGTGGTGAACTGCGAGGCCAGTTTGTATGAGTAGCCATTGTGGGAGTTCTGAAAGATCGGAAGTAGCTGAGAAAGCCCCCAGGGAGCACTCGAGCGGAGAAAGGTAAACCCGATCTGTTCATACTTCCTGGCAATTGCGGGGTCGTTGCTCGCAGCCTGACGGAAATCCTGGGAGGAATTGATTTTGCTGTTTCGAAAGTAGTTGCCTGTACCACCCTTCTCCCGAACGAAGAAATAGTCCCCGAAAACAATCAGGGTTGGCCTGCCGCCGGGTTTCACAAAATCATTCCAGATGGGATTGGGCGGTGCGACAGGCCGGTGTGGCTGCAGGAAAAGGGGCTCTGTGTAGTAACCAAGTATGAACGACCCGGCAAGCGCGATTCCCATGAAGACGGGGAACCGGAAACGATTCTTCTTCACAGGCGTGCTTGTTGAATCCACTACAGGGGCAAGCTCAACCGTGTAATGTCCTACAGGGATCCGCAGCTTGTGTGTATAGGGCGTGGTCGTCGTGGCGTAGTAACGGTCAAGCTTCTTCCTCAGGTTGGCAAGATAGACCCGAACGGAGGCGTCGTCCCGTGAATGAAAACCGGCATCTTTGCCGAAGAAACGCATTCCAATGGTCATTTCCTTTGGAGTTCTTCCCGCAAGGCATTCTTCGGCCAGATAGAGCAGGAGTTCACGGTAGCGCTTGGAATCCTTGAATTCGGGGCTAGCCAGAATATCGTCCAGGTGGGGGCGCAGCAGGGTCTCGTCGAGCATCGTTCTCTCCCCGGCTATGCAATCGAGAATACTACCCGTTCATTAACGGGTAAAAGACGGTAATTATCTTGAGTAATAGAAAGGAGAAGGCTACGTTAACCCAAGTAAGGCATAGGGAAAACAGATCTGTATCAGACTCCACCACAGTCTACCTAAAATATCCCCACGAATCAAGGCATACGGGCACCTCTCCGGGACCTACTCCAGCTTCAGCATACCGCTCAATATGAAGTGAAGGACCTTTCTTATGAGGAAGATCTTCTTGATGTATTTCGTCCTCGCCGTTCCACTCCTTGCGCAAAACTCCGGCAAAATATCAGGACGGGTCGTTGATGCAAAGACGAAGGAACCTCTTCCGTCGGTAAACATCGTTATCAGGGGAACGTTGCAGGGAGCGGCGACCGACCTGGATGGAGCCTATTTCATCCTCAATGTTCCTCCCGGCGTATATGATGTTGCGGCCTCCGCCGTCGGCTATAGAGGGATTGTTGAACAACGGGTCGTTGTCAATGTCAACCGGACAACCAGGGTCGACTTTGCGATGGACGAATCGGTTGTACAGGGAGAAGAGGTGGTTGTCATGGCAAAGCGTCCGGATGTGGAAAGGGAAAAGACTTCCACGAGCGAAATTCGACGCGGTGAGGACGTGGTGAATGTCCCTGGAATCCAGGATATAACAGACGTCCTGACATTGAACGCGGATGTGAGCGACGGGCATTTCCGCGGCGGCCGGGAAAACGAGGAACTCTACAATCTTCAGGGTATGGGAATTATGAATCCCTTGACCAGTGAAGCCTCATTCAACCCCATCATGAGTGCGGTTGAGGAAGTGGAGATCATCACCAGCGGATTCAGCGCGCAATATGGAAATGCACAGTCGGGAATCGTGAACATCACCATGAAAGAAGGCGCTGCAGATAGATGGACCGGACGGGGAGAGGTTCGTACCCGGATTCCCCAGCGCAAGCATTTTGGCCCGAGCCTCTGGGATACGGCCGGCAATCCCTACCTGGCAATGCGCCTGACCGTGGACAAATGGAAAGGAAATGAGGGGACGGTATCGGGACGCTACGGGGGATATCCATGGACGGCTCCTTCCCGGGCGGCTCTGCTCCACACGGACTGGCGAATGCAGGCACACAGGGATATCGGCGAGAGTTATGACAACCTCGTTGACTATTCGCTCGATGCCAATTTCGGCGGACCGCTGGCAAAGGACGTGCGTCTGTTTATGGCGTTTCATAACAACAACACCTGGCCGATATTGCCAACGCAGGAGCCGAACATAAGCCGTCAATACATGGGAAATCTTGTGTTCGATGTCGGAAACGCAATGTCGCTCCGGTTCAGCGGTGCTTATTCCCGGGCGGACGGCCATGACTTCTCAGACAGGAGTGGCGTCGGATGGTATGATTGGGTGTGGGACCAGGCGTTCAACATCGATCAAACAATCGATGAGAACTTTCAGCTGGGCCTGCGCTGGTCGCATGCCCTGAGTACGAGTACGTTCTATGAAATTAAGCTCAATTCACTCCACACAAGCCGGGTCGAAGGGCCTCCTGCAACCGATCCGAATGAGGACTATTACAATCCGCCATTCCCGGTCTGGGATCAGGCGTGGGACGGGAAGGATGTGGGAGACTATTTCAAGTACGGCCAGCTGAACAGCACTTTCACCGAGGAAAGGACAAGCACGATCAGCCTTGACGCCTCCATGACAAGTCAGGTCTCGATCTACCATATGCTGCTCGCCGGGTTTCAGGGAAACCTGTACGTCCTCGATATCGATAACCTGTATGGAGTCGGAGGCAAGAACGCTTCCATCGCACAGTACACGGTGAAGCCTTTCGAATATGCCTTCTATGTTCAGGATAAGATGGAGTTCCAGGGGATGATCGCAAATGTCGGGCTCCGGCTGGATGTGTATAATGCGAATGTCCAGTACTATACCGACATCTATTCCCCGTATCGGTACATTGATAGCCTGGGCATTCCGCGCACCAATGAGGCTCTCGCTCCCAAAGCTGAAACGCCAACGGTAGTCGGCGTGCAGCCCCGCGTCGGCATATCGTTCCCGGTATCCGTGCACACCGTGTTCCATGTGAACTACGGGACATTCCTGCAGCGACCTCCGTTCAATCGCATGATCAATCAGAGGTTCACCCGCTTTGACCTCTCCTCGGGGATTGTCTCGCAGATTCCCAGTACGCTGGGAAATCCGACCCTGAAACCCGAAATGACCAACAGCTATGATGTCGGCGTCACCCAGGGATTGGGTGAAGGATTTACGGTGGACGTGAGCGGGTACTATAAAGACGTCAGAAATCTGATTCAACAGGCGGAATATCATCCGACCTCAGGGGCCTCCCCGTACATGACGTATATCAACCGCGATTATGCGGATATTCGCGGATTTCGACTCGGGCTTGTAAAACGAAGCGGCCTGCTGACAGGCTCGGTGAACTATACCTACGGTGTCGCCACGGGCAAAAATAGTTCGGCCCTCGGTCTCCTCTACCCATATATCTATGAAAGCGGTGCGAATGTCGACCCGACCCCGGAAGATATCTATCTGGACTTTGACAGAACACACAATCTCATTGTGAACCTGATGGTCAACACGCCGCAGCAATGGGGACCTATGCTCTTTGACGGCTATCCGCTCGAACAGATGACTCTTGCCGTCACTTCGTTCGTCCGGAGCGGCCGCCCGTACAATTCCCAGATCAACAGACTCGTGCTGATGGGCCTGCGGGCTCCGGATGAATACAATACGAATTTCAAATTCACCAAATACTTTTCGAACTTCTTTGGCGCCCGTGCAACCTTCTACGTTGAGATCGCCAATCTGTTCAATAATCGCATATATGACTACAATGCGTTGTTCAATCCCAATACCGCTGCCGGTCTTGGTCTCGAAGAGTACACTAAAAAGTTCGAACTGGGTGAAGATATCACCTACTTCTCCCACCCGGACAGCCCGAGTTACCTGGTCAACCAGGAGTTTCGACTCTATGCGAATGCACCGCGGTCTGTTCTCATCGGAATGATGATCACCATATGAGCGTTCAGGAGCACGATATGAATGTTCTCAAACTGCTGACGGGCCTCCTCTGTCTGCTCGCGTGCACGGGTGTCGGACAAACACAAACCGACTATCTCATTCACCAGCGGGGGATGCTGCATCAGGCGGTGTACAAGACCGGCGCACTTGGCCGCGTCGCCTATCAGAATCAAGGGACAACCGAGCCGGGAGTTCCATCGTTTGAATGGCCGGCGCATTCCTCCCTGGTCCTGGAGGGGGTAACATACACCGGTCAGCATAATTCGTTTGGTGGAGGCGTTCAAATTGGCGCGACTCCCGTCGATACCATCGCCAGGGCCCGGCTCTACGCCTACTGCGGTGGAGGGACAAACGCGTTGCCCCAGCAAAATTCCTTTCCTATCCCCGGTGCAGATCGACGCACGGAAAACTACCCTGTCCTGGCGAATGGAGACTTGAATCCTGGGTACAACCCCGACGAGGCGGAAGAAATCATCGTTACGCAGTGGGCGACCCCGGTCGGTATCACGATCAAGCGCACCAGCCGGGCATGGAGCTTCCCCGATTATGATGATTTTATCATCTATGAATACGAATTCGAAAACACCGGCGATGTGGACGGAAATCCCTCTTCACCCAAGTATCCGTTGAAGCTTGTGGACGTGATCATCAACTTTTCACACGGACTTACGGGCGGGAAATTCGGATATGACAGGTCGAACGGCTGGTCACAAATTGGCATCGCGGGAAAAGACTACCAGGCGCATTTCGACATGCAGCGCTGGCTTCAGTATGGACTCCACCGTACGGGGAACCCCGAGAAAACATATTTCACCGATTGGGCGACGACCGGGAAATATGGCGGCGGGCTCCTGAGCCCTCAGGCGCCTGGCTTCATGGTGCTCTACTATGACACCCTCCACCTCGCCCGCAAGTATGAAACCACAGTCAAATTCTCCAATCCTGCGGCTGAAGATCCGGTCTCCTGGGATTCTCATCTGCATATGAAGCAGCCGTACTACAATGGCGTGGAGACTGCGCAGCTGGACGGACCGAGAACAAGAACGAAAGTCCTGGATATCAATGGCGTGCGCGCGAACCCATCGATCACCGATTCACTGACCTATGGAAAAGACTGGCTTGGACGGGGAGAGTTTAACTGGCGGCAGAGTCTGCCTCAGGCAATAGGCCGGAATTGGTCCTTTGGACCCTACATCTTGAAGCCGGGCGAGATAGTGCGCATTACCATTGCGGAAGTGTGTGGATACGGCGCCGCACGGGACGCAGAAACAGTGGCCGGCATGACGTACGGGAGATCCTATCTCCGCGACGTCGGGGGAAGCACCGGCAATGTCTCCACCGACGGCAGGATCGGTGAAGCGGGTACATCAACCTTTGCATTTTATGGCGTACCGAACTACTGGGTGATTCACCCGCAAATCGACCTTAACCCTCTCACACTGAACCCCGCGATTCTTCACGGAAGCGACTATTTGACAAAGTATCCCAGACCCGAATACTTGAATTCGAACGTGATCACCGTCCGTGAGGTGGCCGATCGCGCAATCCAGGCATATACCGGCGGGCCATTGATCAATCATAATGATTCCACGCAGGCCTATTGGCCGGAACGATACGACGCGCGCGGCGTGTATGCTCTTCCCATCCCCGTTCCGGCACCGGCAATTGTCGTCGAGAATACGGCGCAAGGGGAAAACAGAATTATCTGGAAACCACAGGTGGAATCATTTGCCTCGCCCAGACTTCAGGGTGCCTTTCACCATTATGAATTGTACAAGTCGGCGCATCCGCTCGGTCACTGGCAGCAACTGGCAACCGTTTCAAAACGTGATCCGATGTATTACAGCAACGGTCTGTACCAGTTTATCGACAGGAATACGCGCGTGGGGGACAAATGGTTCTACTCTGTGCTGTCTGTGGATGATAAGGGGAATACGAGTGGCCGGACGAATCTGACTCTGCACGAATCGGCGATCGGTGCGACACTCACCCTGGAACAGGTGTACATCGCCCCCAATCCCTTCGTGGTCAGATCCGGTTATACGGGCGCAGGCGATGTCGATACACAGCTTCGGTTCTACAATCTGCCCAAAACATGCACGATACGGATCTTTTCGTTCAGCGGTCAGTTGGTACAAACCATCGAGCACGATGTGAACAACATTCAACATGCGTATGTCCAGATCACACGCAACAACCAATATATCGCTCCCGGCGTCTATTTCTATTCTGTCAATACACCCGACGGCGCCAGCTGCCATGGCAAGTTCGTTATCATCAATTAAGCCAAACAGATGACTATGAGACCTGCGATTCGGACAATGCTGGCGGCAGTATTGCTGGCGGTTTCCCCCGGCCAGCTTCATGCGCAAAAAGTCGGCACAACCTCGCTTCAATTTCTCAAAGTCATGCCCACCGCCCGGGCCACCGCGATGGGAGACGCCTACGTTTCGCTCGCGAGCGGTGCGGACGCCTCCTTCTGGAATCCGGCGGGGCTGGCAAGAATAGAAAACCATGAAGTGACGACGACACTCACCTCCTGGATCTTCGACACGAAGCTGATAGCACTTGCGTATGATCTTCCGATGGGAGATTGGGGGAATCTCGGTGTCCAGTTCCAGTACATTGATTATGGAACGATACAGGAAACAAGGGCTGATCTGCCGGAACTGGTCATCTCCGGAGGCGGGACCAGGTTTTTCAATTCCGGCCTGACCGGGAGATCATTTACTCCGTACGCATATCTCGTCGGGATTTCCTATGCGCGGGCGATTACGGAGAATTTCTCCACCGGCGTTACCGTCAAGTACGCAATGGAATCATTGTGGATGGACCAGTTCATCTCGATGGTGAACAGCGTGACGGGAGAGGTGGAGTCCTACAAGACATATGCCGAATGCCATTCTCTTCGATTTCGGCATGATGTACAACACGGGATTCCGTTCCGTGCAAATAGGGGTGGCCGCGCAGAACTTCGGTCCGCAGGTGACGTTCGCCGGCAAACCTCACTCTGCCCCCCTTGCATTTCGTCTCGGCATTTCCGCCAACCTTTTCGGAAAAGAGGGACTGGTGTTTCAGGATGACGTGAACCGTTTCACACTTGCGTATGATTTGTTTCAGCCGAACGACTATCTGCAGCAGATGCATATCGGCGCGGAATACGCCTTTTCGGATCTGATTGCGCTGCGTGCGGGATACAAGGTTGAATATGACACCGAGGGGCTCACGTTTGGCGGCGGCGTGCGTGTTGACGTGTCCGGCTGGCCTGTCAGTGTGGACTACAGCTACGGCAAGGTGAGTGAGTACTTGAATAACGTCCATCGCATCGGCCTGGGAGTGCAGTTCAAATGACATTTCGCCTTGGCAGGAAAATGGCCTTCATGATCGTCGGCTTAACCCTCTGCGGTTCATCCATGGTATACGCGCAGCCTGCCGCGGGTCCACTCGCAGTCCAGGGTCTTGAACACACCGTGCTTCAGGGAACACGATCGCGTGCGATGGGTGGCACGGCTGTGGCAAGCGCGAATGACGCCTCCGCGCTTTTCTCCAATCCCGCCGCACTGTCAAGATTGCGCTCCTTCGAAATTCGCGCCGGCGGTCTGACAGGACAGACCCAGCAACAACAGATTCAGGAATGGGTGCCTTATATGTCCAATCCGGAACTCAGTGTGCTCTTTGAAAGCCTCACGGATCAGATCCCGATTCCCCTGTGACAGTCTCGGCAATCCGCTCTCCGCGTGGGAAACTCTCCAGAGACAATACGATGACATCACGCCGAACTGGTCCCGGAGTTCTTCCTCAGCTCAACTATTCTCCCTTGCGGCGGCACTGCCCGTGACGATCGCTGAGATCAACATCACAGCGGGACTCGGTGTTGCGCAGGCGATGAATCTGGGCCACTATTACCAGAACAATAATGCGTTGTCCCCCTATATCGGTCAGTTGCGCCCGGATCCGAAAGTCATCACCAAACCACTTGACACAGTGCATGTTCAGTGGTATCAGTATGTCCGGGAACGGAAGGGAATGATCTACGGAATCACTCCAGGGATTTCCGTGCCCCTTGCTGCCGGGTCTGACGTTCGGTGGTTCCGCGACAATACTCACCGGTTCTTCAGATGACGTCGAACGACGTGTAGAACGGGGTCATCTGAATATTGCGACAAACAACAAGTCGACCGCCACGGAATTCATGCTCGACACGGTGTATTATCAGCTGACAAAGGTGGGGACGTCGAGCTATTCCGGCGCAGCGTTCAACGCCGGACTGATGTTTCAACAGGACCGTTTCAGCATCGGCGTGAGCATCAAGCCACCGTATACTCTGACGAGGAACTGGGAGAGGGATGTGACGAGCCTTGACACAACCCGGAAATCGTTCCCGGTGAGGATTGACTCTCTGACATCGAGAAGTTACCACGAAAGCGGAAAGGAGGATCTCCGTTTCCCTCTGGCATACACTCTCGGCATTGTGGTGACCCCGACAGACGAATGGACGATAGCGTTTGATTATGATATGAGGAATCTGGCGGATGTGGAATACAGAGACGGTGACACGGTTTCAAACCCGTGGGTCAACAAGCTTGCATCCTTGCGCTTTGGCGCGGAATTCCGTCCCAGCAAGGTGCTCGCACTTCGAGGCGGGTACCGCGAAGACATTCAGGCCTTTTCGCCGGATGGTTCGGGAGTCATCGGCGAACCCGCGCGAGGCGGTGTCTATTCGCTGGGTGCGGGCCTCACGTTCGGGAATATCCTCATCGACCTCGCCTACGAGTATTCTCTTCTGAAGTATCAGGATATCTATCAATCGAATGTGAACAGTGCACAACGAGAACAACATCAGTTCATGATGGAATGCGCCTATCGCTTCTGAAAGCGACATTGTGCTATCGGCCACGGCAACATTCACCCTTTGTTGCCGGCATGTATGAATCAGGTATGGTACCACCTCAAGCGTGAACAAGGATTCTTATGAAGAATGTCGTCATCCGGAATCTCTTCTTCTTGACAGCCCTGGTGCTTTCTGGCTGTGCTGAAAACTATGACCCTCTCTCCCCCGGATCGACGGATGGAAGGTACGCCCTGGGGGTGAAGGCCCTTGTCCCGCTGGCTGTGGGGAATACGTGGACGTACAACGTGGTCATCTCTGATACCACAGGGAATGAAAAGGCGCGATACTCCTACACGCTGAGCGTGATCGACACCGTGAAGGCGGATACGAACCTCATCCCGCTTGTGCCGCCGAGTACGGACAGAAAGGCACTGAAGCGAGAGGCTCTCCTCTGGTACCTCCTGCAGGGAGAATCGGGAGTGACGTCATGCTGGCAGGTGGACAGCGTGGAGAATCTGCGCATGCGAAAATCCGATGACAGACGATTCTATGAACAATATGCCTTCGATTTCAGGGCTTCTCTCGGTGATGCAACTCCTTTACGGTATATCGGGAAAGACACGGTCGTCTGGGCATCAGGTGATCGCTTCATCTTTGAGGCTGATTCCGTACGATCCACCCTTGTTTCAAAAGGAAACGACACGCTGAGAACGACCCTGGGCTCGGCTCCCTATTTCCTTTACCGGCAGTCGTTCGTTGTGCGCACCGACCAGACCAACTACTACTTCAAACCGGGCTTCGGGCTTGTCCTCGTCGAGATATATCAACGGAAGGCAAACGGGTCAATGGTTCGTGTGCGTCGCGACGAACTGACCTCCTATTACTTCAGATAGCGCCCGGCGCATCGACGGCTCTTCGATATTCATGGTATTCGGAAAGACGATTATGAAACGATTCTGTATGGTGGTTGCCCTTGTGATGCTGACGCGGACGCCGGGTTATTCGGCCCCGCCGGGGGATCTGGAACTGATGGTGAGCAGCGGGGTGGTGTTTCCAGAGTCTCCCATGACATTTCGAGGCTACTGGACTATGCAATACGGAGGTGGAATAGGAGTGGGGATTCCTCTCTCGCCATCCATCACCCTCGTTGGTTCGTTTGAGTTTTATAGCTTCACATTGGATGAAGACGGCGTCAGCCAGACGTTTGACACGGAATATGCGCGTGAAATCTGGGCTTTTAGCGATGTCTCCTTGATTCCCCTTGCCAGCTCCAGTTCGGTAACGGCCATCTCGGCGAACATACGGGTTGCGCCGTTACCCACCACCAGCCTGCTTTCACCGTATTTTGTCGTGGGAATTGGAGCAATACGGTTCTCCCTCAGTGAAATTGCCCTTCCCATGACGAGTCATCTTGTGCTCGGTAACTCCGCTGTTTCGATGACCGCGGCAACAAGGATTACGGGAGGGACGCAAACCGCGGCGCTTCTTCAGGGTGGACTGGGGTTGGATATTCGCCTGAGCAGCATGTTGAACGTGTTTATCGAAGCCCGCTTTGTCCGGGGTCTGACCCAGGGAGTTGGTGTCGCCTATATCCCTCTCACCGCGGGAGTGAAATTGCAGTTGTGATAAGTCACGGCAGTACAAAACCCAATACACACATATTCATCCAAGACACATGGAGGTTTCCGTGAAACACAAATTACCGCTATTCCTGCCCACCGTTCTTCTGGTGGCGATATGCAGCGTCATGCTGGCACCCGCCCTGTCAGCCGGGACCATTACCTCAACAGGAGCAGGAGGAAATTGGAGTGCGGGCGCCTCGTGGGTTGGCGGAGTGGTTCCCGGAGCGGCCGACGACGTTATTATCGCGAATGGTGCAACCGTTACCATCGATGCCGCTGTCACGGTTGCATCTCTGACGGTCGGACAGGGGGTGAGCGGCATTCTCACCTTCGACACGGCTGCGAAGCGCAAAGTGACGGTGACAGGAAATGTCACCGTTGCGGCAGGGGGCACATTCATTGCACAAAACGCGATCAGTACCACGGGAGATCTGGGGGCGCTGGCAACGAGCGTAACCAATGTCGCTTCCACGGCCGGCCTGGTCATTGGCATGAATATCGGTTCCGCGACGGGTCTTGCGGCAGGGACAACGGTTACCGCGTTCACGTCAAATACGATTTCCCTCTCCCTCGCTTCGACGAATACGGTGGCTCTGGTGGGCGCCGTGTTTAACATGGGGTATGACGATTCGCTCTTCGTTGGCGGAAACCTGACAAACAACGGTACCTTCGACATGTCACGCGGCAACGCTGCAGGAATCTGCCATGTAACATTCAACAAAGCAGGTGAGCAAACCATCAGCGGCACAGGCGCAACAACCAGATTCAGGAGCATCACGCTGGACAAGGCCGCCGTAACAAACAAGGTGATATCAAGTATCAATGTCACGGCGGCAGGTACTCCATTGACGTTTATTGCCGGTACCTGGGAACAAAACGCCGGAAGATTCGCGGCGACGAGCGGAACGATCAATATCGGATCACTGACCGCTACGGCGTGTGCATTGAATATCCTTGGCTCGGGAGGTGTCTCCGTCGCAAGCAACCTGAATGTCTATGGCACCCTGCTTGTGAACACATCCGATTCACTTCTTGTCGGATCCGGAGGAAACAAGATCGATCTCACATATATTGCGGGAGCGGTTGCCACATTCACAAAGGGGACGGTGGTCGTCTATGGGAAGATTTCCAATTCCGCCCTGACCGCAACCACGTTCAATGGTGCAAATGTCATCGTCGATCCCAAGGGTTTTGGAGCCATCGCGGGCGGGACGGATTACGCTTTCAGGTCAACGACCGGTGGTGGTACCAATGCTCTTACGTTCACCGGCGGCACGATCACCATTCTCAACCCGAATCCCACTGCCGGTGCCAACCCTGAACTGGCAATGTCATCGAACGTTGCCCCGAACATATCGGGAACTGCAACATATGTACTGGGTCAGGGGGCAAGCACCGTCGCCAGCCCGGACGGATTTACCATTAGTCTGAACAGTGTGGCGGCGCTGAACAACCTGACGCTCGATACGGGCGTCGACAGTGTGACTCTTCAAACGAATGTTAAAGTCAACGGGAAATTGACAATCAAGAGCTGCGCAGGACGTGCCGGCAATTTCTTCTTTACAGCTCCTCATTATGTGTTCAATGGAAGCGTTGCACAGGTGACGGGAAACATGCTGCCTGACACGGTCAAAAATGTCACGATCAATAATGCGTCCGGTGTGACGGCGTCCAAACAGCTTACCATTACGGATACGTTGTTCCTTCAAGCAGGTACTCTGCAGGGACCGTACACCGCCCGTGTAACGGTTTCAGGCGGCACGGATGTCCCGGAAGGCCCGGCGGGCATTCCACGGGAATATTCTCTGAATCAGAACTATCCTAACCCCTTCAACCCGGGCACAAATCTGACCTTCCAGGTTGCGAAGGAGGGATTTGTCTCTCTGAAGGTCTATGATGTGCTGGGCCGGGAAGTGGCGACACTCGTCAATGAGGTGAAGCGGGCGGGCACCTATGACGCGGCCTGGAATGCGGCCGGCTTCGGGTCCGGCATATATTTCTGCAAGATGCAGAGCGGTACCTTTGCGGAAACCAGGAAGATGCTATTGATGAAGTGATCTCGCAGCTGCTCATCCGAAGGGCTGAGTCGTGTCGATCAGCCCTTTGGTCTGTCTGTTCCGTCCTGAGTCATCAGAATTCTTCGTGGGGATGCAAGGGATGAGAGTGGTGTCAAAGAACATATATCGCGCCGCCATGCTCATTGGTCTTCTGGCAAGTCCGCTTTTCGTGCAGCTGGGAGCGACAGAGATCCATGTCTCCTCTGTGGCAGCGCTGCAAGCCGCCATTCCGACCGCATCGGCAGGCGATGTTCTTGTCCTGGATAACGGCCTCTATACCGACAATACACTGGCTATTAGCACCGGCGGCATAACGGTGAAAGCGGCAACTCCGGGAGGCGTCACTCTCAACGGGACGAATGAGATCAGCATCTCAGGCAGCAATGTGGTCTTTAGCGGCTTCCAATTCACCTCCGGCAGCATAGGGGGAATTGTTATCGTTGTGAGCGGCAACAATGTCGTTTTGACGCAGCTGAACTTCAAGGGCTATTCGGCGCAAAAATACATCAATCTGCAGGGCCAGTATGACGAAGTATCGTTCTGCAATTTCGAGAACAAACCGGCAACCGCCCCGGTCGGGAACCTCATCCATATCGCGCCTGACGGTGCCGTACCGAATTACGCCAGGATCAGGTACTGTTCCTTCAGGAATATGCCCGGTGCGGGCGGAGATAATGGCAATGAATGTATAAGAATTGCCAATGGCGCACAGTCAACGTACGTCTGTCGAACGACCATCGAATACTGCTATTTCGAGAATACGGGAATGGGGGACAGTGAATGCATATCGAACAAGAGCCGGGAAAACGTCATCAGGTACAACACGTTCAGGAACAACCAGGAAGCGATGCTCTGCTTTCGAAATGGCGATGATGCCGTCGCGTATGGCAATTTCTTCATCAATGCCGGCGGCATCAGGGTAAAAGAAGCCAATAACATCTATTGCTACAACAACTATTTTGAGAACTCCGGATCGACGGGTTCACAGGGCTGCATTCGATATGTGTATTATACCGCGAACACCACCCATGTCCTTATGAATGTCAACTTCATCCACAACACCTTTGTCGATTGCGGAGCTCATCGATTTTGACAAAGGTGCGACGAACAATACATGGGCAAACAACATTTTCAAGAAGAGTTCCGGGAATATCTTCACGGGTTCAGCCCCGGGAATATCCTGGGCAGGAAATATGTATGCCGGTACGCTGGGCATACCGATTTCATCGGGCATGACGTATGCTGATCCAAAACTTGTCGTGAATCCCGATGGCTACTATGGCCTCTCTTCTTCAAGTCCGGCCATCGACGCGTCAAGCGCGAATTATCCTCCGGTTCTGGACATCGACGGTATTGATGACGACCCCGCCGTGTTGCTGGATATCAGCGGCCAGACCCGACCAGCAGCAAGGATACTCAAGGACGCGGGCTGTGATGAATTTGCCACAGACGCCATTACCCGTCGACCTCTCACGTTGTCAGATGTGGGTCCATCATACCTGGGAGGCCCTGCGACCGGCGTAGCAGCGGGCCCTTCTGAAAGGACTCAAGGAGCGGGAACGTCGGGATATCTATTGAATGAAGCCTTTCCTAACCCGTTCAATCCGAGTACGACAATCAAATTTCAGATCGGGGGTTTCGGATTGCAGAATGTAAGCCTTGCAGTTTATGATCTGCTGGGCCGCGAGACGGCGAAGTTGGTGAACGAACCCCGGGAGCCGGGACACTATGCCGTGACATTTGATGCCCGCAATCTCGCCAGCGGGGTGTACCTGTGCCGGCTGACCGCAGGGCCATACGTGTCATCGCGCAGGATGCTGCTGCTCCGATGACGGAGAAGGTCATCGCGAATACAGATCGCCAGCTGAAAATCGACTATGAATTGACATTACCAGGAGGATGGAATGAAGCAAACACGTCGTGATTTCTTGGCACGCGCAACTGTGGTCGGAGCCGCAGGAATGCTCGGGTTGTCTCCGTTCGGGAAAATGTTCGGAACGAACGGGCCAGCTCTGGCTTCCGCCGCGGCCAGGAAGAAGAATGTCCTTTTTATTGCGGTTGATGATCTCCGTCCGGAGCTGGGGTGCTACGGGCACCCGATGATCAAGTCGCCGCACATCGATGCGCTCGCCAGGAGCGGGGTGCTGTTTGAGCGGACCTACTGCCAGCAGGCAGTATGCGGGCCGACGCGCGCAAGCTTGCTGACGGGGAAGAGACCTGATACCACGAAGATATACGATCTGAAAACGCATATCAGAACCACCATGCCGGATGTCGTCACACTGCAGCAGCATTTCAAGAACAACGGCTATCTGTCGGTGGGGATTGGAAAACTCTTCCATGTGGGACTCGAAGACGAAGCATCCTACAGTGTACCGCATACAAACGGAAAGGGAGCTGCCTATGTTCTGGAGGAAAACCTCAAGCTGCTGAAATCAGGGGGGAAAGTGACAGATGATACCGGCTCGAACGCAGAATCCACAGGCGCGACGAGAATGCGCGCTCACCCGACAGAATGCGCGGATGTTCCCGATGACGCATATCTGGATGGCGTCCTGGCCAACCTGGGAGTTGAAGCATTACAGAAAGCGCGCTCCCGGGGCGAAGGCGGCATCGGAGAAGGAGAAACAACCGTTCTTCATCGGCGTAGGATTCAGAAAGCCTCACCTGCCGTTCTGTGCTCCAAAACGCTATTGGGACCTGTACGATCGCAGCAAGATACCGCTTCCGTATCCGGACAAACCGAAGAACGCGCCTGAGATCGCCTTCACCTCATGGGGTGAACTCCGCTCGTATTCCGATATCCCCGATGTAGGGCCATGCGACGAGAAAACCACAAGAGAGCTTGATTCACGGATACTATGCATGCGTGAGCTACACAGACGCGATGGTGGGAAAATTGCTGGCCGAACTGGATCGGCTGGATCTGAGAAAGGATACCATCGTCATTCTCTGGGGCGACCACGGGTGGAAATTGGGGGAATACTCACAATGGTGTAAGCATACCAACTTTGAATTGGATACGCACGTCCCGATGATCCTTTCCGATCCGGATTACCCGAAAGGACTGCGGGTGAATGCGCTGACGGAGTTTGTCGATATCTATCCGACGCTTGCCGATCTTTGCGGCTTGCCGGTTGCCGGGGATCTGGAAGGGACGAGTGTCGTACCCCTGCTGACCGATCCAAAAAGACCCTGGAAGAAGGCGGCATTCAGTCAGTACCCGAGGCCCAAGAAGATGATGGGCTATTCCATGCGGACCGATCAATACCGATACACCGAATGGATAGATCAGCCCACCAACGAGGTGAAGGATCGGGAGCTCTATGACCTGAAGAACGATCCTCTCTGCAAGGAGAGTATCGTCTACAAGCCGGAATACAAGGATCTTGTTGCACAGCTCCATGACCGGTTGCAGGCCGGCTGGCGCGCTGCGAGGCCCTGACCACACCCGCACCCACACACAAGAGCGGTGTCGGTGGCTTCATCGCAACTCCGACAAAGGGAAGAAGGAAGTCATATGGATAGAAGAGATTTCATCAAGGCTGCCGGTATGTTTGCGGCCGGAACCGCCGCTGCCTCTGAGTTCGCCCTGGGGCGTGCTCTCAATGTGAATACACTGCTGTTAGAAAAGAAGCCAAACATCATTTTCATCCTTGCAGATGATTACGGCGTTGGCGAGGTGGGTTGCTATGGTGCAGATAATTACAGGACACCGAACATCGACAAGCTTGCTCAAGATGGTACACGGTTTACGCATGCCTATACACCCTCACTGTGCGGGCCATCCCGGGCATGCATTCTCACCGGACGTTATGCGTTTCGCACTGGCGGTACGAACCAGGACAGAGTGGGGATGCTTAAACCGGAAGAAGAGACAACTGTCGCAAGAATCCTGCAATCTGCAGGTTACGCCACTTCAATGGCGGGAAAATGGAGTCAGTTCCCGCTCGAACCGAGTGATTGGGGCTTTGATGAATATTTGACGATTCCAGGGGAGCGGTCAATACTGGAATACCCAGAAGAAGGCGAGAACCTACACGGTGAATGGCAAAGAAACACCATTGCTGGACGGGGAATACCTGCCTGACAAGATGCATAATTTCGTCGTGGAATTCATCACCCGTCACAAAAAGGTTCCCTTCTATCTGTACTATTCACTGTCGCATGTCCACGGTGACATTCTTCCGACACCGGAGAGTGGAACCAATAGCAGGAATATCTATTCGGATAACATTGCCTACATGGACAAACTTATCGGCAAGCTTGTTGGCGAACTTGACCGTTTGAAGCTCCGTGAAAATACGATGATCGTATTCTTTGGCGACAATGGCACGGCCAACAAATATTCGGATCAAGCAACAATCGGCGGCCGGCGCCTGGTCGGCGCAAAAGGATCCATGCTTGAAGGCGGAAGCCTTGAGCCGCTGATCATTAACTGGCCCGGCACAACACCCGCGGGAAGAATTTCCGATGCGATGATAGACTCGACGGATTTTGTTCCGACATTTGCCGAGCTGGCAGGTGCGAAGCTCCCCAAAGACACCATTCTCGATGGCCGCAGCCTTACGGCACAGATACGCGGTGAAAAAGGAGAACCACGCAGCTGGGTCTACATTCAGCTTGCCGGGCAATGGTATGTTCGGGATAAAGGGTGGAAGCTGAACCAGGAGGGGAATCTTTATGATATGAGCAAGGCACCTTTTGAAGAAATACTCGTTGCAGTCGATTCAACAAATCCTGAAGCAATTGCCGCACGTAAGCGGTTGCAGGCGGCACTCGATACGTTGAATCCGGCCGGAGGGATTCTTGATGACGGAGATGGAACAGGCCGGCACGCCAACAAGAAAAAGAAGAAGGAGGGGAAGAAATGAGGGAACACGCCGACAGGCAACCCGTGACACCATGACCACAATGATGCAATACCTTGGGATGGTGACCGGTTGTTGCGCACTGTCGCTGCAGGCCGGACAGACACAGGCCCCTCCTCCTGAATCATTCTTCAAAGATGACGGGCACAGGCAGGTGTACTCGCTCAATGCACAATGGGCCTATCTTGAGGATGCGGTTACCGAGAGAAGGGATCTTGCGGGAGCCACGAAGAGCTGGGAGACTGTCGACCTGCCGCATAGCTGGAATGTATGGGATGCTGTCGATCCTGAACCGGGATATCGACGCTCGGCAGGCTGGTATAAGAAGGATATTCGCATTCCGTCGTGCAGCCATGCTCACAGGTTCATCCTGTCGTTTGAGGGGGTCAATATCGTCAGTGAGGTGTTTGTCAATGACGCCAGAGCCGGCGGTCATATCGGTGGCTATGTCGGTTTTGATGTCGACATCACACCGTACATCCGTCAGGGAGCTCTCAACACGATTCTTGTGCGCGTCAGCAATGCATACGATCCCGATGTGATTCCATCCCAGAAGTCCGATTTCCATATCTACGGTGGAATTGCCCGGAATGTCTGGCTCAAGGTCGTTCCCGCGATTGCCGTGAGGAAGGTGAAGATCACGACTCCCGTTGTTTCCAGAGCCGCTGCCGATGTCGAAGTAGAAGCACGCATCACGGCCGCCGTCGCACAGACGGAAATGCACGAGCTTGAAGCCATCATCCTCGACCGGAAAGGAAAGGAGGTCGGCAGGAAGAGCGTTAGACAAAAGATGACCGCCGGAGAAAACGCGGTGACATTTCCGGTCGCAACGATCAAGAACCCGATGCTCTGGTCGCCATCCGACCCGGCACTGTATGCTGTTCGTGTTCAGGTGAAACAGGCAGGGATCGTGATCGACGAACTGACGGATCGTTTTGGCTGCCGCTGGTTTGAGTTTAAGGATCATGGCCCGTTCTTCCTGAATGGCGAGCGACTGCTGCTGCGGGGAACACACCGCCACGAGGACTTCGCGGGATATGCGAATGCTCTCCCGGACAGTCTGGCGCGAAAGGATATGACCATGATCAAGAACATGGGGGCGAATTTCGTGCGCCTGGCCCATTACCCTCAAGCCCCTGCAGTGTATCGTGCATGTGATGAGCTGGGGATCCTGGTATGGGATGAACTGCCATGGTGCCGGGGCGGAATCGGCGGGGAAGTGTGGAAGGCGAATACGAGGCGTCTTCTGCGGGAACAAATGGAACAGAATTTCAACCACGCCTGCGTGATGATTCAATCGCTGGGAAATGAACTCTCCTGGCTGCCGGATGTTCCGGATGGTGATAGGATCGATTCACTTCGCGTGATGATCAGGGAGTTGAATGGGATCGCCAAAGAGATACAACCCTCCCGGTTGACTGCGACCCGCAAATTCACAGAAGGCGCGGACCTTGTTGACGTCGTTTCACCCTCCATCTGGGCGGGTTGGTACAGCGGCAATTACAGGGGATTTGAGAAGGCGATTACCGATGCAAGAGACCGGTACCCTCATTTGCTGCACGTAGAATACGGAGGCGACAGTCACGTCGGCCGCCACAGTGAGAACCCGGTGACCGGCGATGCGACGCTGGTTCCCGATGGTTTTGAAGAGAACATCAAACCCCAGAAGATCAAAAATGTCGCCCAGAACAGTGATTGGAGTGAAAGCTATATCGTCGATCTGTTTGATTGGAGTCTTCACGTCTCGGAACGACTGGACTGGCTGACAGGGAACGCTCAGTGGGCTTTCAAGGATTTCGCAACTCCGTTGCGGCCGGAGAATCCCATTCCCTATGTCAATCAGAAGGGACTGGTCGATCGCGCAGGCAATCCCAAGGATGCCTATTTCGTCTTCAAGAGTTACTGGACGACATCGCCGTTGTTCTGCTACATCGAATCTCATACCTGGACGGAACGAAGCGGACCGGCAAACCTGAAGCGCGAAGTCAATGTGTTCAGCAATTGTCCTGAGGTCGAACTGTTCCTCAATCGTGTCAGTCAGGGAAAGAAAGCACGTGACACAAAACAGTATCCCGCATGTGGTTTGCATTGGCAGGTAACGTTCAACGAAGGAGAGAATGTGCTGACGGCCCTTGGATTCAAGGAGGGAAAGCGGACCGCCGGCGACTCCATCGCCGTGACATATCGCCACAAGAAGAGCGATGTGCCCGATCATATTCAGCTCACGTCGATGCCGATGAAGAACGGGAATATCCTCATCACGGCCGTTGTCGTTGACAAAGATGAGAACCGGGTGCTCGATTACAGCAAGCGGATCTATTTTTCCCGGGATGGGTCCGGCAAACTGCTGGAGAATTATGGAACACCTACAAGAAGTGCCGTAATCGAAATGGCAAATGGAAAAGCACAGATAGAGTTTCAGCCGGATGGAAGGGGACGGGCGGTGATAGAGGCCCGCAATCAGGATTTCAAGGGCGAATATCTTGTGATCGGTGAGTAAGACGGGCAACGACATCTCTCGCTCGTATGTTCACAGGTCCCCGCAGAGAAACCGCGTGAGGTTCAATGCCGTTTGATTTCTCCTGACTGCGCCCCGGGTCACTCAGGACGAAGAGCTCGATGCAAAGAAGGGGCGCGCACGTCGCGGCCCTCGTTTCGACAGCGTCAGTCCGGCTGAACGAGGGGGCAGGGGCTAGAGATTCCACCAGATCGTCGCCTTCACCATCGTCACATTGGACGGGGGAAGCCGGAATGTCTCCGCGATGTCATGTCCGAGCGACGTGAAGTACTCCGTGGACTCCCCGGCTCTGGCCTGTGACCAGACCAGGAACAGCGTGCTTCCGGGAAGATACTCCCAGCGCACAACGAGGTTCAGGTTGAACGACTGCTCGTTGAAATCGGGGTTGCCTTCATAGGCAAAGGGTTCAAAGGAAGAGGGATCCAGAAGCCGGCGGAAGTTTTCGTGATGTCCCTTTGCGGTAAAGAGCTGCGCGTATGCCTGCAGGGTCAGGTCACGGGTGAATGTGATGCTGCCCCGGACCGTGGCGCTGAACGACCGGGTGGTCCTGTCTGCGAATATGCTGGTCGTGGCTCCGTCCAGATCGATATTGTCGACCCAGGCCTCCTGGGTTCCGACCGCCTCAAACTCTCCCTCCACCTCCCAGCGCATCCAGGGAGCCGGTCGGAGTTCCAGTTCGATCCGCGTGGACGAGCCCCGCCCCTGCTTGCTGTCAGCGGCGAGCTCCTGTTCGAAGTCCGACCTTCACGTTCTCCCGCTCGTCCGAGTTGACCGAGAGGCCTCCTCTGAGGATGCGGGGTTTCCGGTAGAGACCGTTGTCCCGTGTCTCCCGATCGTCGTAGAGACCGAACCCGGCCTCGACGAATCCGGACGCGCCCCAGTAGTTCAGAAAGTCACATCCGCTTCCAGCTGGAGGTCTCTATTCAGGTTTGCTCCGTCGAAGTTCTCCCGTTCATGTGCCATGAGACTGCACCGTGTAGTTGCGGACGACTTCCGCCGGCGAATTCTCCCGGTACTTCAGCGACCCGATCGCGCCATAATCGTTGGGCCTCCGGAAAAACCCGACGTCATTGATGTCATACCGTTTCGTGGTAAAATCCGCGCTGAGGCTCCAGAGCCAGTGGAGGTTTGACGTTCGCGCAAACGACATTCTTCCCGCAGCCCCTGATTTCCGGACTCCCTCCGCATCGGAGGTGTGCGATCCCGCGAGAAAACCGTCGAATCGGTAGGACTGGTCGGCAAGCCGGAGATTCCAGTCCGCCCCTCCCGTGAACGCCGGGAGTCTGGTGTCCTTCAGAGCCGAAGTGGCGATCAGTCCGACCGTTGACCCATCCAGAACGTCCTGCCGGAGACGGACGACCGTGTATGCGGCTCTCGGTTCCATGACCTGTTCCTTGCGTTCCCCGGCGGAATCGATGACGGCGACGCTCCTCCGCCGTCGCGGCCTCGAGGATCCCGAAGGAGAGTCCGCCGTTCGATCTCCCCGTGAGCTTGGCCGCGCCCAGGATGGTGGTACTGAGCGGAACATCGGTTGTCTTTTCATCTTCTCCCAGTTCGACATTGTCCTCTCCCAGGGCCTTGCCGATCCGCCGGGAATAGAAGAGTCCCGGGCCGCTTCCTTCGCCGTCACCGAACGTACTGAACCTGAGGATCTGCGTCCCCTCGACAAAGAACGGACGTTGTTCCGGATAGAACGTCTCGATGGTGGAGAGATTGAGTACTGCGGGGTCCGCCTCAACCTGTCCGAAATCGGGGTTGATCGTCGCATCGAGGATCAGGCTGTTGGAGATGCCGATCTTCATGTCCACGCCGCCATCAGCGGAGAACTGGGCGATGCGGTCGTGACTTTCCGTGGCGGGGATCCACTCCTGGCGTGCAAGGCCGAAGGGCATCATCTCGATGCGGCGCGGGCTGGGAAGGCTGTCCAGTCCCACCAGGTGTCCGAACCGGGACACGAACCCGTCAGAACTGAGAGGGGAATACGACCAGCGATCGGATTCCTGCTTGCGGTGGATGAACCGTGTGAAGTTGATCCCCCAGACCTGAGCGTCGGCATCAATCTCGGAGGTTCTGTACCGGAGGACGCTGAAGGGGATCCTGATTTCCGCTGACCACCCCTCCGCGCTGATCTGTGTTTCGAGTTCCCAGACGGGATCCCATGAAGCGTCTTCCCTGTCACCGTCCTCGAACTGCAGGATATCCACTTTCACTCCCGGCCGGGTTGAACGTGAACTCGAACGCATTCCGGCTGTCGTGGAACGAATCGATACGGATCGAGCCGGTGTCAGTTTCATCCTCATCGTCGCGACGGGCCAACCGCGCGACGATCTTCCCCGGCTCGGAGTCAAAGTACATGCAGCCGAAATAGAACGCCTCGGCGTCATAGAGAACCCGTATTTCGGTCCGTTCCGAGGCGGGTTCCCCATCCAGCGGTTGCCGTTGCCTGAAGCCGGTAGCGGGGGTCGCGAGGTTCCACACAGGGTCGTCAAGGCGTCCGTCGATCTGCGGGGGTGCCTGCACGCGGACGGCTCTCACCGATGGCGGTGAATCGGCCGCGATCCCGGCGCAGAGCGGAAAGAGGAAGAGTATGAGGAGAGGAAGTGAGCGGATCTGCAATCCCGATGGATAATAAGGAGTATATTGGAAAACTAGCAACAAATCACTGCAGAATCAACTGTTGAGGAATTCCATTCTTTTGTCAATATTAGCTGTGTGAGCTGAACACAACCGGAGTGCGTCCTTCCTCAAAACGCCATCCGGCCAGAATATCCCACTTGTATTTCCCATGCCGCCACGAGTCTGAGGATCAGAAATGAGCCCTGACCAGTCGCTCAAAGCAATCATCAAGGAGTCTTATGAAGGCAATTGTCTACACAAAATACGGCCCGCCGGAAGTTCTTCAACTCCGGGAGGTCCCGACACCGACCCCAAAGGACAACGAGGTTCTCATAAGAATACATGCAACAACCGTAAACCGGACGGACTGCGGGTTTAGAAAACCCGAATATCCGCTTATCATTAGGCCCATCAATGGCCTCGTGAAACCCAGGAGGAGTATACTGGGGAGTGAGCTGGCCGGCGAGATTGAGGCAATCGGCAAGAATGTCAAGACATTCAAACAGGGCGATCAGGTGTTTGGATTGAGTCCTTCGAGTTTTGGAACGCATGCGGAATACATATGCCTGCCCGAAGAAGCGGCGATCACAACAAAACCGGCCAACATGTCCTATGATGAAGCCGCTGCTGTCTGCGACGGAGCATATCTGGCACTGTCTATCATCAGGAAGATGGATTTCAGGAAGGTAAAGAAGATCCTCATCAATGGTGCCTCCGGATCTATAGGTTCTGCAGGCGTACAACTTGCCAAGTATTATGGCGCTACAATTACAGCGACATGCAACACCAAAAACATAGAACTCGTGAAATCACTGGGCGCCGATGAAGTCATTGATTACACAAAGGAAGATTTCACGGCAAACGGCCAAATGTATGATGTTGTTTTTGATGCTGTCGGCAAAAGTTCTTTCTTCCGTTGCAGGAAATTGCTCAAACCGGGAGGGATGTACTTTTCAACAGACCTTGGTTTCTTGTCCCAGAATCTCTTTCTGGCCCTGCTGACTCCCATCATCGGTGGGAAGAGAGTGATGTTTCCGATTCCCAAGGACAACAAAGAAGATATAGTCTTCTTTAAAGAGCTGATCGAGGCGGGAAAGTACAAGGCGGTGATTGACAGGCGTTACCCCCTGGAACAGATTGTCGAGGCCACGAGATATGTTGAAACAGGGCAGAAAACGGGAAATGTTGTAATAACGTTGGAACGTCACATCAACACCTGACAAAACGTTCCACCTGACCGCTATTCCGCGGCGATTCATGGCGTCATTTCGCCTGCTCCGCACATACGGGCAGGATGACACGTGTTGTAGGATGACACGCGGTAATGAGATTGACTTTCCCCTCACCCGAACCTATCTTACTGCGAAACCAGCCATGTAGATCTTCGCACGGGGCCCGGATTGAACTTCGAAAAGATTGCCATCTACGGATTTGCCCTCATCTTCAGCGCGATTGGCATTGGTCTTGCCTACGGAGCCATCGTCACCTTCGAGGATGGCGATACCACGAAGGCGGTTATGATGCTGATCGCGGCTCTGGTGTTCGGGGGGTTTGGCCTGGGCGTCTTCGCGCTCACGACTGCCGGATACAGGAGCCAGAAGCGCGAGGCGGCCCTGCGGGCGGACCACCCCGACAGACCCTGGCTGTGGCGCAACGACTGGGCGACCGGCCGCGTCCGCAGCATGGCGAAAAATGTCGCCTGGTTCCTCTGGGGCTTCTCCATCCTCTGGAATCTCATCTCCACGCCGATGCTGCTATTCCTTCCTGAGGAGATCATCGAGAAGGGTAACTATGCTGCCCTTCTGGGGATGCTGTTTCCCCTCGTCGGTATCGGACTCATCGTAGCCGCTGTGCGGAAGACGATCCAGTTGAAGAAGTTCGGCGACTGCCTGTTCCTCATGGAGCGCGTGCCAGGCGTTCTCGGAGGAGACGTGACCGGCACCATTCTGATCCCGCACGGTCTGCCCGTCGCCGAAACCCTCGCTGTGCGGCTCTCGTGCATCCGCAGGGTACGGCGGCGCTCCGGCAAGGGGACCTCCACGGATGAGGATGCGATCTGGCAAACAGAGCAGTCCGTCGTCCCGCTGTCACCCACGGGCGAGGGAGCGGCGCAGGGTGCAGTGGTGCGATTCCGCGTTCCGTACGACGCCAGCCCGACCGGAGAAATCAACGAGAACACTTCGGTCATCTGGAAGCTTGAGGCGGATGCCGCGGTCCCGGGAGTCGACTTCTCCACGGGCTTTGAGATCCCCGTTTTCAAAACCCTTGCTTCTTCCCCGCAGGCCACCGAAGAACGACTCCGCTCCGAGGATGTGTCTGCAGCCGCGCCGGCCATCCAACCCGGTGACCACACGGGTATCACGGTAGTCCCGAGCGCAGGGGGCGGCACGGAGTTCGTCCTCAAACCCCGGGCGGGTCTGTCGGGCACGCTTGCGGCGATGGCCGTCTTTCTCGTTTTTGCGGGGATTGCCGTTCTCCTCTCATACGCCGGGGCGCCATTCATTTTTCCGCTCGTTTTCGGCATGGTCGCACTGCTCATTATTTTCCTCCTTGTCTTCGGCGCCTTCGGCGAGAGCCGCATCGTGGTGGAACAAGGACATGTCAGCGTCCGCAACTCGGTGTTTGGCATCATGATGGGCAGGCGCGTGCCCTGTTCAAGCATCACAAAGATCAGCGTAAAAGGTGAGGTGCAGGCAGGGAAACGCGGTTATTACTCGGTCACCTTCACCCAGGGGGATGGGAAGTCGATCTCTCCGCTCCAGTTCCTGCGCGAAAAGCGGCAGGCCGACTGGCTTGCCGAAGAGGTTCGCAAGGCCATGGACCCCGGGCGAAGCGGGAGCCGCCCCTGAGTGACCGATTCCGGCTTGCGTATTGCCTTCGATGTGGTATATTACAATAGAAGACGCTGGCCCCCATTACCTCCAAGCGGATTTCATGAAAACCCCGCACGGTCTTCCGATCGACGCGAGACGGGGTTCCCTTCTCCCTCCCGTGTTGCTTGGATGCCTCCTCTCAGTCACAGGATTCGCCTTTGCTTCGGACCCGCCGATGCGAATCGAACGTATTGAAGTGGTGCGGAAGGAGATTTTCGATTCGTCAAGTGTCGAGGACCGCCACTTCTTCGGATCGGCGGTGAATGCCCTTCATTTCCTGACCCGGGAGAGCATTATCCGCGGGGAACTCCTGTTCCGGGAAGGGGAGATTCTGGATGAGGGAATCGTTCAGGAATCGGCACGAAATCTCCGTTCACTGGGCTACCTCGGGGACGTGCAGATCACAGTTCGGAGGTGCAGCGACACATCGGTTGCGATCACCGTGATCACCCAGGACCGCTGGAGCATGGACATGCTTCCCGCCTTCAAACAGGAGGGCGGGGTCCAGACGCAGCGGTACACGCTGAAAGAGGATAATCTCCTGGGCCTGGGAAAAAGCTTCAGCTTCAGCTACAGCCACCAGAGTGACCGGCCCGCTCCCCACGGTACAGACCTGGCGTTCCGGGACCGGAACGTTTTCGGTACGAGGGTGCGGGCAGGTTTTCACTACAGGGACTCGTGGGACGAAATGTCCAGGTCGTTTTCTCTGGAGAGGGGGTACTATTCCGATCGAACGCCCTGGGCCGCCGGGGCCGCCGCGGAGTTCGGGCGACGGAGGCTGATGTTCTACGATCAGGGATCTCCGGCGTACGAAGAAGCCGGGCGGTATGAGATGCAGCGGGCCTGGTTTTCGTTCTCTTTCGGTTCGGGTACGATGCTGCGGCCGGTGGTGGGATACCTGCGTGCCCGGTCGGAGCTCAAGGACCCCCGCGTATTCGACAACCTGGATGTCGGCACTCTCAGCGCCAGCATTCTCGACCGCTCGTTCGAGCCCCGGAGGTATTTGAACAGCTTCGGCCGAACGGAAGACATGGCCGTTGGCTTTGCCGCGGGCATGATGATAGGAAAGAACTTTCTTTCACGGGGAGTTCCCGCCCCGGTGTACCTCGCGCAGCTTTCCGTCAAACAGTCATTTCTGCTGTCGGATGACAGCTACATCGGACTGGGAATATCGGCTCAGCGGTTCTGGGGAGGATCCTGGAATGACGAGTCGACCGTGGAATTGGTCTGTGTTCACCACGTGAAGATCTCCCGATTGCAGACGCTTGTCGCGCGGGTTGAGGCGACGGCGGGTTTTGGATGGTCGGGGCGAAGGCAGATGCTGCTGGGTTCTTCGACGGGATTGCGGGGCTATGCGGAGGGCGCATTGGCCGGAGATCGGCGCATCCTGTACGGAATCGAGCACAGGCTTTTCACCGACATGACATTCTTCATCTTCCGGGTTGGGGCTGCCGCGTTTCTGGATGGCGGAACAGCCTGGTCGGGAGATGCTCCTCCGGGACGCCAGCACTTCTCGCATGCGGCCGGGATCGGCCTGAGAATCGAGAACACCAAGGTTCAGGGTCTCGGCCTGATCCGCATCGACGTGTCGATGAATCTGGATGAGAACCGGCTCGGACACATCACCGTATCCAGCGCACTGCCCTTCAGTGCCTTTCTTGATCTTGACAGCGTTTCCGCCCTCTGGTAGACGTTCGCGCCGGGTCCAGCGAACCTGCGTGCCGACATCTGAGAGCCAGCCGAAGTGTTCCCATACCGGGCCTCTTCGTGGATGGAGTTCCCGGGAGGCGAACCTGTTACCGTTTGATTCCAGATCGTTAAACCCCAGGAAAGCACGTCCATGCTGAATATCGCTCTCTTCGGTCCCCCGGGAGCCGGCAAAGGCACTCAATCAGAGTATCTCATCAAGAAGTACAATCTCTTCTACATCTCCACCGGTGATCTGCTTCGCAAGGAGATCGCACAAAAAACCCGGCTCGGCCTGGAGGCGCAAAGTATCATCGCTTCGGGCGGTCTGGTCTCGGACGAGATCATCGTACAGATCATTGAAAAGACGATAACCGATCACCCCGGGGAAAATGGATTCCTTTTCGATGGCTTTCCGCGAACGTACATTCAGGCGTATATTCTTGAAGGCTTGATGCTCAAGCTCGATACGGTCCTCACCTGCCTCATTAATCTCCAGGTATCCCAGGAGCAGTCGGTTGCCCGCCTTCTCAAACGCGGACTCTCGTCGGGACGCACGGACGATAACGAACAGATCATACGGAACCGGCTGCGTGAATACGATGAGAAGACTCTGCCCGTCCTCACGTTCTACAAGGATAAGGGGATCTGCATCGACGTCGATGGGAGCGCCGGCATCGACGAGGTGACGCACGCGATCGAGGCGATCATCAAGAACGAATTGAGCAAGATTCTTCTGAATATCGTCCTGTTCGGATACCCCGGATCAGGACGCGGGTCGCAGGGCAAAGCGCTGGCGAAGCAGTACGGATTGGAGTACGTGGCCACCGGGGAGATGCTCGACCGGGAGATCAAGGAAAACACTGAAACCGGCCGTAAAATCATAGAGATGTATGAAAACGGACAGCTCGTGCCCGATGAGATTGTTGTCCAGCTGATCGAAAAACGGCTTGCCGCTTCGAAGAGCTTCGATGCCAAAGGGTTCATCTTCAAAGGTTTTCCCCGCACCCTGGTCCAGTCGTACATCCTCGACGGCCTGCTGAAGAAGTACGGGACCTCCATTTCCAAAATCATCGAGATCGAGCTTCCGATGCTGGAACTGATCAACCGGCTGGATCAGCGCAGCAAGACTGACCGGTGCATGCCATATGATACAAGCACCCAGAAGATTGTCAAGCGTCTCCAGGAACATGAAACGAAGACCGTTCCCGTGATCGAAAAGTACAAACAACGCCATGGCGTCGTGAAGGTGAACGGCGAAGGGACGCTCGAGGAGGTGTACAAGCGGATCTCCTTCGAGATAGAAAACGGTTTCAAGAACCTGCGTTGAGGTCCGGGGGGGGCATGAACACCATGGGAAGCAAGGGTGTCTGCCGGAGATATCCGGTGATTTGACATGGTCGTATTGATCAATGCCATGATGGATCTGGAGACGGCTCCCTGATTTATCGTGCGAAGATCCGTGCGGCCAATGGAAGATCCTCAGGGCAGAAGTCGGGCCGCGCATAGAGTGTTGACGAGGTGAAGGAAGATGAACACCCGGGAACGATTTCATGCGGTCATGGACTTCAGGCCCTTCGACCGCCTTCCCATTCTTGAGTGGGCGGAATGGTGGGACGAGACGATAGAGCGATGGCGTGGCGAAGGACTTCCCTTCAACCTCAACGATCGCTACGACATCTGTAAACACTTTGACCTGGATATATACAAACAGGACTGGTTTGACGTCATGACGTCCGGCTGTCCCCGACCGGCGTCGCACGGCGCCGGTGTCATTGAATCCGACGCGGATTATGACCGGATTCTGCCGTACCTGTACCCGTCCAATCCCGTCGACGGGAAGCGGTGGCGACAGTGGGCACAAGAACAACAGGATGGGGATGTGGTGCTCTGGTTCACCGTTGACGGCTTCTTCTGGTTCGCGAGACGCCTCCTCGGGAATCGAACGGCATCTCTATGCCTTCTATGACCAGCCGGAGTTGATACATCGGATCAACTCGGACCTGGCCGACTGGATCGTAAACGTGATCGGGCACGTGTGTTCCATCTGCGTGCCCGACTTTATGACGTTTGCCGAAGATATGAGCTACAACAACGGTCCGATGCTGTCGAAGGGCCTCTTCAATGAGTTCATGCGACCATACTACGACAGAATCATCCCCGTGTTAAGGGACCGGGGGATTATGCCGATCATCGATTCGGACGGGGATGTTGCCACTCCGTCGTACTGGTTCGAGGAATCGGGGCTCAAGGGTATTCTGCCGCTGGAGCGGCAGGCCGGGGTTGACATCGCATCCCTGCGGGCCCATCATCCGGAGATGAGGTTCATCGGCCACTTCGACAAGATGACGATGAACAAGGGTGAATCCCGGATGAGGGAGGAGTTCGAGACGGCTTCTCCCGACTGCTGCCGGGGTGGCTTCCTGATCAGTTGCGATCATCAAACGCCTCCTGGTGTTTCGTATGACAACTACCGGACGTATCTTGACCTCTTCAGAGAATATGCCGGGAAGGCCGGAGACATGTCCGGAGAACTCGCCGGAACAGGCCATGGGGGCGGCAGGTGACAGCACATCTCGACCTCGTACGCAGACGGGTTGCGGCCGTGTCCTTCAACGCGGTCACGCAACATCGCCCTGAAAAGGAGGGACACTATGAAAAACATGGCGCTGCTGCTGATCGTGGTATTCTCTGCGGCGCTTCCACAGTGTGCCGGCAGCCGGCAAGAGATTTTCGTCAAGCCCGGGCTGGACATACCCGGGAATATCGACCAGTGGACCATCGACGGCTCGGGTTCGTGGCGTATTTCGGGTGGAAAGCTGGTGCTTGAAAAAGCAGGTGTTCCTTCCGGCCCCATCCGGCGTCCTGCGGCTCTCGCCATCCTCCGCACCGGATGTTTCCGCCGCGTCACGGTCGAGGCCGATATTCGATCGACGGCATCCGTGCAGGTTGCCCGGCGCGATCTGGATGTCGTGGTCGGCTACGAATCTCCGGCCCGATTCTACTATGTTCATCTTTCCGGGATCAGCGATAGCGTCCACAATGGAATCTTCCTGGTGAACAATGCCCATCGCCGCCGCATCGACTCCGGAAATGGCAAACCCCAACTCACCGATTCGCTCGCACATCATGTCCGTGTCGAACGTGACGGGAAGAGCGGCCGGATCGCCGTGTTCATGGATACCTCCGGAGTTCCCGTGATGGAGGCCACGGATTCCACGATCACATGCGGAAAGGTGGGATTCGGTTCTTTCGATGATACCGGTGAGTTTGGCGGAATCGTCGTGACAGGGGAGCAGGAATAGTCCGGTTCTCCCTGTGACGGGGCTCCCTTCTCCTCGTCCCTGCTGAAAACACACGTACAGAAGAGGTAAGATGACCGGTGTGGAGATATGTGGCTGAGGTATGTCGAATGAGGGAGGATGCGAGCCTCTCGATGTGCGGCGGAGAGCACCGGGGGGCAAAGCACCCGGTACAGGCGTTGCAGAAAAAAGAGAAATATTGTATATTAAATGCTCTGTGACCGAGCGTGCGGAACGGCCCCGTAGCTCAACGGATAGAGCAACAGCCTTCTAAGCTGTAGGTTGCGCGTTCGATTCGCGCCGGGGTCACGCGAGCAGTTCGCCCCCATCGTCTAGAGGCCTAGGACACGGGCTTTTCAAGCCTGTAACACGAGTTCGAATCTCGTTGGGGGCACACGGTTCTGCGGAGCGGGACCAGGGTACAAGGAAAAAGGAGTCAGAGGCGCCGTGTGGCGGTGGTATTCGCTTCCGGCGCCGTTCCGCTCTCTCTACCCCTGCCGGCGATGATACAACCGATGCACCTCCAGTTGATGCTTCAGCGTGATCGCCACCTTCTTCTTCAATTGATCGATGAGATCCGGACCCAGGATGAAGATGTCCTCTCCGTCTTTGGTCGGCGCCGTCAGCACCAGCGGTACCCGGCTTGACTCCAGCAACCGGATCAGTTCAAGAGTGTTGTCGATATCGCGCCGGGTAACGATCTGGATCTCCCGCAGCTTCTGATCACCGTCCATGGGATAGATGTTCTCTTCCACAGGCGGATGCGAGTAGTCCGACCGGTCCAGGATGTCCTGGTACTGAATGGTATAGAGCACGTTGCGATAGAAACAGATCAACGTTCGCAGTCTGTTCTGCAACAGAGCCCAGGGATCGTCCGGTGACTTTGTCACCTTACCGAGATCGTCAATGGCCGACTGCAGCAGTCCGATCGCCAGAGTGAACTGGGTGCCGGTGATCATCGTTCCGGAGAAGCCGTTGATCACTTCGAACCCCTGCAGGTTCATCAGGTCCGCGGCTTCTTCCTCCGAATTGGACTGGAACTGGTATTTGCGGTAATAGTCCTTCTCTTCCGGCGTCAGCTCCATGGGGAACGGCACCAGCGGCCGGGTGATCCAGCGCTGGTTGACGGTGCCGACGAGCATGACCGGATCGCCGGAAAGTTTCTGCACGATCAACGCGGCCCGGCTGATCTTATCCCACGCCTGCATCACATGGTGCGCACCTTCCGGACCTGCGAAATGTTCCGCGGTACGCAGGATGTTCTGCATGCGGCCGATCATCGTCGTAGTGGGATTGCTGCGGAACTGACGCACCAGTTCGAAATATTCCGGCACGTTGGGTTCGTCCATCATGAACGTCCGGTTGGTTTTCTGGTCGCCCCAGGCGTCCTGCAACTGCTCCGCGACCCGGAAGACATGCGGGATACCCAGGACGGGGCCCACGCCGTTATCATAGAAATTGTAACCGATGATGCGGGTGGGCACCGACTCATCTCTCGTCTTGAAATTGAGAGCCTGTCCGGGTTTCAGCAGCGGGATCACGGAACCCACTTCGGCCTGCGAGATAAGGCCGGAGCCGTAGTTCATGGAGACCTCGGCCTGCAGGCCGGCATCCTTCGCACCGTCCTGGATCGTCGACATGAATCCGATGACACGGTCGGCATACGAACGTTTTTCGCACCATGACGGACCGTTCTGGCCGGGATAGAGGCTGACGCTCCAGCAGATGCCGCCACCGGAATCGTTGGTCAGCAGGGAAAAGACCTCAATGGGCGCCTGACGACACAATTCCGCCACCGCCTTGCGATACATGGCCAGCACTTCCGGCTGGTCGATACAGGGTGCATAGTAGGTATGGCGTGCGCGTCGCGGATGCTCGCAGCGCGGACCGCGCCATTCCGGATGAGCCTGATACACCGCTTCCGGCAGCCACGCCGGCTCTTTGCCAAAGAATGCCGCTTTCAATCCCAACTCTTTCAGTATGGCGCATCGTTCCTTCACGATCTGCAGATTCTTCTTCGCATAGTCGGCAGGCAGGAATGGCTTTAATTCCTCCGGCACCACCACTTTGAATATCGATGTGACGAGCATACCCCAGGTAGGATACGGATCGTTCAGATCCAGTTCCCACTGCCATCGGCTTTTCGGCAGGTCGCTGATGGCCACGTGGGTGGCACCCAGTTCGGCCGCCTGCCCGGCCAATCGACGGAACTCCTCCATACTGTTGGTAGGACAGGTAAAAATCACCTTCTGCTTCGAATCCATTCTTATGGCTCCTTGATTATTGTCTTCTGCCACAACGGAAAGCGGGAACAACCGATGAGAGGATCGGCCGTCCGATCACAGGATCCCTCGCGGTTCAGGAACAGATTCCCGGCGGGCACGTCAGTGCACGCGGGGATGCCCCGGGCGGGTTCTCGTTGGATGCCAGCGTGATGACATGGGTGAGGCCGGATTCCCTCTGCAGTTCGGCGATGGGTTTGCCGGACGTGCAGGGCTCGAGGGACTTGGTGCATGGAAGAACCGGCGGCCCGTTGCGAACTGGATCGTCAGGCAACAAGATACTCGGAATGGGGGAGAAACGCAAAGGCAAAAGCGGCCCCAACAAGATTGCACGCTTACGTCTGCTTGCTCTTGTATCTCCCGGTCCCGTAGCCTATATTTCATCAGATCGGTACTGGCGGGGAGACATCCGGTATGCCGAAGTGGAACCTCGGAGGAGAACAACTGATGGAACTCACGGAGCTGAAGGCGGCCATAAAGAACCTCTCTGCTGAAGAACGCAGAAAGATCGCCCTGTACATTCTCGAACTGGAAAAAGACCACTTCCAGGGTACCCTCGGACCTCAGATTGTCGATGATCTGGAGGGACTTTCCAGAGTTGTTCAGGAGAGCGTCCAGAAGATAAAGAAGTATGTGAAAGACAGCCTGTAGGATGGAGCAACCCGGAGAGAGGAATCGCCCGATCGTGGTCGGCGTGGCATCTTTTGGCATGTCGGGCAGAGTCTTCCACATGCCCCTTCTGACGCATCATAAGGCCTTCCGGGTCAAGTCTGTTGTCGAACGAAGGACCGACGAAGTACAGAAGAAGTATCCCTTCGTGAAACGCATCAGATCGTTCGATGAAATGCTCCGCGATCCGGAAATCGATCTGATCGTCGTGAACACTCCCGATTCCACCCACTACACGCTCGCGAAACAGAGCCTGGAGGCGGGAAAGCATACCGTCGTCGAAAAGCCGTTTACGCAAACCGTGGAACAGGGGCGCGAACTCATTGCCCTGGCCGCAAAAGCCGGAAAACAACTCTGCGTGTTTCACAACAGGCGCTGGGACGGGGATTTCCTGACGATACGGAACATCGTGCGTGAAGAGCGGCTCGGCAGGCTCGTGGACTTTGAAATGCACTGGGATCGCTACCGGAATTTCATCCAGCCGGACACGTGGAAAGAACGGTCCTCTTCAGGCGCCGGGCTGCTCTATAATCTCGGCTCGCATCTTATCGACCAGGCCCTGGTGTTGTTCGGGGTGCCCGAAGCGGTAACCGCGCATCTGGCAGCTCTCAGGACGGCGGGAGAAGTGGACGACTGGTTCGAAGTCCGCCTGCACTATCCGTCTGTCCAGGTGAGCCTGAAATCCAGCTACCTGGTGCGGGAACCGGGGCCGCGATACCTGCTCCATGGCACGCTCGGGTCATACCTGAAATATGGAATCGATCCGCAGGAGCTTGCGCTGGTGCAGGGAGGAGACCCGACATCGCCGGACTGGGGAAAAGAGGCAGAAGAGTGGTGGGGAGTCCTGCACACCGAAGAAAGGGGCGCCCCTGTGCGGCGCAAAGTGGAAACCGCACCGGGGAACTACGGGGCATTCTACGATAGTGTGTACGAAGCTGTCACAAACAGAACCGCATGTGCCGTCAGACCGGAGGAAGCGCTCAACGTCATCAGCATCATCACGGCTGCACGGGAAAGCAATGCTCAGCGAAAAACCGTTTCCCTTAACTCTGCCTCACCAACCGCCTAACAACCGAGGAAGGAATAGCCCTTGTACCTGACGACGCCCCGTATCCCCCGCCTCTACCGGATTTCAGGCCTGTTGACCATGGTCATCATCGGAACGATGCTGTGCCGGTCAGCCTCGCCGATAGAACCCGCCCCGAACACGCTCACGGAAAAAGAGCGGAAGGAAGGATGGAAGCTTCTGTTTGACGGAAAGACGCTGAATGGATGGCGCGGGGCGTATCTCGACTCGCTCCCGGCCCGGGGATGGGAGATCCGTGACGGCATGTTGATTGTCCAGGCTTCAGGAGGGGGCGAAGCCGCCTTCGGCGGAGATCTGGTGACCATCGCCGAATACTCCAGTTTCGAACTCTCGATGGAGTTCCGGCTTACCGACGGGGCCAACAGCGGCATCAAGTACTTCGTAACCGAGCAACAACCGAAAACGCCCGGTTCGGCAAAGGGGCTCGAGTACCAGATCCTGGACGATGCAAAACATCCTGATGCCAAGCTGGGAATCGACGGGAATCGCACGCTCGCATCGTTGTATGACATTCTCCCTGCAAAAGATAGAAAAGTGCGCCCTATCGGAGAATGGAATCAAGCCCGGATCGTCGTCAGGGGGAAACAGGTGGAGCACTGGCTGAATGGCGTGAAAGTCCTCGCGTATGAGCGGGGCGGCAAGATCTTCCTCGAACACAAGGCGGCGAGCAAGTTCAAAGACCTCTCCGGCTTCGGAGAAGCCGCAACAGGTCATCTCCTTCTGCAGGATCACGGCAACCAGGTGTTTTACCGGAACATCAAGATCCGGACATTCTAGCGATTTCAAACACATTCTCCGCGGAGAGTCGAGCATGAATACCTACTCACGGCGAGATTTCCTGGCAGTGGCCGGTGCACGCCGCCGCCGGTACGCTGCCGCTGACAACCGTTCTTGCACAGAAAAAGGATCCGGGTGCGGAAAAACCCCGCCTTCCTTTCAGTCTGGGCATCGCCTCCTACTCCTTTCGCTCATTCACGCTCGAACAGGTCATCCAGATGACAAAGCGTCTGGGCCTGACGAAGCTCACGCTCAAGGATATGCACCTGCCGATGACGGGTTCGGATGAGGAGATTGCCGCATCGCTCGGAAAGATCAGAGCCGCCGGGCTGGAACTCGCCTCCTGCGGCGTGGTGTACATGAGCACGGAGGAAGAAATCCGCAGGGCATTTATCTACGCAAAAGCGGCCGGCCTGAATATGCTCGTGGGAGTCCCGGATGCGGCGCTGCTCGGTGTAGCAGAACGGTATGTCAAGGAAACCGGTATCGCCCTTGCCATACACAACCACGGACCGACGGACAAGCGCTTCCCGAGTCCGGAAAGTGCATACAGACCGATCGCCGGCATGGACAGACGAATGGGTCTGTGCATCGACATCGGCCACACACAACGCCTCGGGTTGGATCCCGCAGTCGAGGCCGAACGGTTCTTCGATCGTCTTTTTGATGTCCACATCAAAGATGTCAGCGCCGCCAGCGCCGAAGGAACGACGGTGGAAATCGGCCGCGGGGTCATTGATATCCCGGCGTTTCTCGCAACAATGAACCGGCTGAAGTATTCACACACACTCCATTTTGAGTTCGAAAAAGACAAAGACGATCCGTTCCCCGGGGTTGCGGAATCGGTCGGCTATGTGCGCGGGGTTATGGCGACCCTCTAGAATCATCCGAAAGATCTCTTTTCCCCCTGCGGCAGGAAAATCACCAGGCCGCTCTTTCCCTCTCACAGGCGAAGGCATTGATATGGTGTCGCGACGAAGTGTACTCAAAGCGCTTGCCGCAGGAGCTGCCGTGGCGGCAGTTGGATCGACCGCGAGGAGTTACGCCCGGATTCTGGGCGCCAACGACCGCCTCACCTTCGGCATTATCGGACTGCACGGACGGGCATATGCGCATCTGGCAAGTGTGCGGGCGAACAGCGAAACGGAGGTTTCCCACATCTGCGATGTGGACAGACGGGAACTGGAGAAATTCGCCGGTGCCGTGAAGGAGAAATTCGGAAGGGATCCTGTGCGCGAGAGAGATTTCAGAAAGGTGCTGGAGTCCAAAGACGTGGATGTGATTACCATCGCGACCCCCGAACACTGGCAGGCGCCTATGGCAATTCTGGGCCTTCAGGCGGGAAAGCATGTCTACGTGGAAAAACCGTCGAGCCATAATCCCCATGAAGGAGAATTGCTCGTCCGGGCGCAAAAGAAATACGGGAAGCTCGTCCAGCTGGGGAATCAAATGCGCTCATCGGATCACACGAGACGGATTGTTCAGAGAATCAGAGAAGGGCTTATCGGAAGGCCGTACTTCGGAAAGGCGTGGTACAGCAATACACGGAAGTCGATCGGCACCGGGAAAGCGGTGGAGGTCCCGGAGTATCTTGACTGGGATCTCTGGCAGGGCCCTGCGCCGCGGAGACCGTACAAGGACAATATTCATCCCTACAACTGGCACTGGTTCTGGCACTGGGGGACGGGAGAAACCCTGAACAACGGCACACACGAGGTGGATGTCTGCCGGTGGGCGCTCGGCGTGGACTACCCCTCCAGGGTGACCGCCTCGGGCGGACGGTATCATTTCACCGATGACTGGGAATTCTACGATACGCTGGTGACGAATTTTGAATATCCGGGCAAAATGATCACCTGGGAAGGAATGAGCTGTCAGGGGAAGCAGTACTATGACAGGGGCCGCGGCGTCACCGTGCACGGCACCGAAGGAACCGTGTTGATCGATCGGGACGGGTACGAGGTGTACAGTCTGAATGACAAGCGCATAGAACAGTTCCTGATCGAAAAGAAAAACACAACACAGGACCTGCTCAGTATTGATTCGATGACAGACCAGCATTTCCGTAACCTGATTGACGGGGTCCGGGAGGGCGCGCAGCTCCATTCGCCGATTGCGGAGGGGAACATCAGCGTGGCCATGCTTCAGCTCTCCAATATCGCCTGGAAGACCGGCCGTTCCTTAGCTCTCAATGCCGAGAACGGCCACATCCTCAACGATACGCAGGCGGAGGCTCTCCGGCAACGGGAATACGAACCCGGATGGGAACCGAAGATCTGATATCCACCAACAAAGGGTTCCGTCCTATGCGACGTCAGTTTCTGAAAACAGTGATGGCATTGCCCGCGGCGGGCATACTCGGCACGTTGTCGAATTTCCAGCACGCGCTCTCCCAGCAGAAGCCCGATCGTAAAGGGGGAGCCAGGCTCAAGACAAGCCTGAATGCGTATTCGTTTGACGCCTCCCTGAAAGATGGAAGCATGAATCTGGAACTGCTCCTCGACTTCTGTGCCGGGCAGGGGTTTGACGGTGTGGACCTGACCGGGTACTATTTTCCGGGTTACCCGGAGGTTCCGGATGATGCCTACGTCTATCGCATCAAGCGGAAGGCGTTCCTCCTCGGTCTCGATATCAGCGGTACAGGTGTGCGGAACGACTTCACCTACGCCGACGGAGACAGGCGCAAAGCAGATGTAGCGCTCGTGAAGAACTGGATCGTCTCTGCGGCCAAACTCGGGGCGCCGGTGATCCGGATATTCGCCGGCAAACAGGATACCGCGGGGTACACGTGGGAGGAGGTGGCCGGCTGGATGGTGAAGGATATCACCGAATGCGTGAACTTTGGCAGAGATCACGGAGTTCTTGTCGCCGTGCAGAATCACAATGACTTCATTAAGTCAGCCGATCAGGCGCTGACGATTCTGAGAATGGTGGATTCACCCTGGTTCGGACTGATCCTGGACACGGGCAGCTTCCGGGCAAATGATCCGTACGCAGAAATTGCCATCGCCGCTCCGTATGCGGTGAACTGGCAGATTAAAGAAAACATCTTCGTCGCAGGCGAACAGGTGCGGACCGACCTGAGGAAAATCGTCAAGATTTTGCGGGAAGCGGGGTACCGCGGATACCTCCCGATTGAAACCCTGGGTCCGGGAGATCCGAAGGTCAAGGTGCCGCGGCTCCTGGAAGAATTGCAGAGCGCGCTGCGGGAGCCGGCATAAGACAACAAGGAACAAGCCCCGCCGTCCGACGGGGCCTGTTTTCCAACCGGCAGAAGGTGCAGATTTTCAGGCCCTGTTTGCACTCCCCAGCACGTTGACGATCTTGTGCTTGTACAGCTCCTTGAGCCGGTCGCGGGCCGGACCGAGGTACTTCCGCGGATCATATTCTCCCGGGTTGTCCACAAAAACCTTCCTGATAGCGGCGGTCATCGCCAGACGGCCGTCGGAGTCGATGTTGACCTTGCAGACCGCAGAGGCCGCGGCGCGGCGCAGCTGCTCTTCCGGGATACCCACGGCGTCCTTCAGCTTGCCGCCGTTGCTGTTGATAACCTTCACCAGCTCGGGCGGTACCGAAGATGCCCCGTGCAGCACGATGGGGAATCCCGGAATCCTTCTCTCCACCTCCTCAAGAATATCAAAACGCAGCGGAGGAGGAACAAGTACGCCCTCGGCATTGCGGGTGCACTGTTCGGGCTTGAACTTGTTTGCGCCATGGGAGGTCCCGATGGAGATCGCAAGGGAATCCACCCCCGTCTTCTTCACGAAATCCTCCACCTCCTCGGGTCTTGTATAGTTCGTCACCTCGCTCGACACGTCGTCTTCAATGCCCGCCAGGACACCCAGTTCCCCCTCCACGGAAACATCATGTTGGTGTGCGTATTCCACCACCTGACGTGTCAGCTCGACATTCTTTGCGTAGGGATGGTGGGAGCCGTCGATCATCACGGACGAGAACCCGGATTCGACGCAGGACTTGCAGAGCTCGAACGTGTCGCCATGGTCGAGGTGAAGAACGATAGGAATGGGATATCCCAGCTCCCGTGCGTAGTCCACCGCACCCTTTGCCAGATGCTTGAGCAGTGTCTGGTTGGCGTACTTGCGTGCGCCGCTCGATACCTGCAGGAGGACGGGAGATTTGGTTTCGACGCATGCGCCGATAATCGCCTGCAACTGTTCGAGGTTGTTGAAGTTGAATGCCGGAATGGCATAACCGCCTTTGACGGCATTCCGGAACAGTTCCCTGGAATTGACCAGCCCGAGTTCTTTATAGTGGGTCATTGTCCGCTGTACTTTCAATATGTGGAGGATTCACTACAAGATATTTGAATATCCCGTGCAAAGCAACCCCCAGCCCCCCCCCTGCGACGACTCCCTTGCGCGTGGCACCCTCGATGGGCCACCGCACCGTTTCTCCATCATTGCTTCTTCCGCGAGGATTTCCTACACTCCTGCATGATTCAGATTCCCTGTACACAGATATTTCCGGCAGTTCTGTTCGCCCTCTCCCTGATCTTTCCGATTCAGACGGGGCCGGCTGTGCCGCCGCTTCCGCCGGTCGGACCGCGTGTGGTTTTCTACTCACCGACCATGGCCGAGCGGGATTCCATCATCCGTCTTGAAGGGACAGATATCGCACAGCTCCTGGATGACTTTGACTACTACGCCGGCAGGGCAAGTTCCTTCCTCCGGCAACAGAGGATCCGTGCGGAGTTCACCTCTGACCCGTTGATTCCCGTGCGTGCGCGCGAGGCGCGTGTCCGCATCGTTGAACGCGGAAAACTGGAGGATATCGTTGGTGCTATTCTGACCGACGGAGTTCAGGAACCCCGGGTTCTTCCCGGGATGGTGAGCGATGAGGAGTTCATTGCCGAGGTTCGAAGTTTCTACCGCCTGAAGTAGGATCTGCTCTCCGGAGTCCCCCCTCATCAGGGAGAGCCGTTTCTGATACCTTTGATTCGCCCGCCTGTTTGCGAGATCACAACTCCATCGCTCCCAGAATCCGTTTCACCTCGCTCACCACCAGCGGGATGGCACTGTGCACCGCAGGTGACAGCTCTGTCCCCATCTCCTGGAGATCCGCTACAGAAACCGTAATAAGATGAATGTCGGGAAGCTTTCCGACGAGGATGGCGGACTCGATCAGGTCGCGGAGTCCGATGTCGTGAGCGCTGAGGGCGCGTGGAAATTCCCGGGCGAAGCGGGGGCGCAGCACGCGCACGGTGCCCGGGGGCCGGCCGTCCATGGTTGCGTCAATCAGCACGACGACCGGGTAGTCCTGCAGATAAGAAAGCAGATGGAATCCTCCCGTTCCGCCGTCCACCAGCGCGACCCGGGGCGGGAGGGTCTCCTGCTCCAGGGCACGGACAGCATGGACGCCCACCCCTTCATCGCCCAGAAGGAAATTGCCGACACCGAGGATGAGTACGGACGGCATGGATGGCATGGCAGTGTGGTACTCCGGGACCCGGCGGAGGAAAGCCCCGGGGGCGGACCCGCACTGCGGGCCCGCCCCGGTGGTAGTGGATTACTTGCCTTTGGTGTGAAACCCCTTCTCCACAAACTTCCATCCCCCCGCCATCGACGAAAGAATCCCGCGTCCTTCCACGTAATCATGGTAGAACACGAGATAGACGTGGATGATCGAGAAGAGAATGAAGAACCACATCATCATGTGGTGCCACTGGCGGACGGCGAAGTCGCCTCCCATGAGCGGGACGATCCAGGCTAACGCCTGCGGCAGCAGCGCATGGCTCATGGCAGCATACATGCCGAAGCCGGTGACGCACTGGAACAGGAAGGCCAGGAATGTGAGGAAGTAGGTGAAGCCCGCCACCGCATTATGGCCGATGGAATCAATCGGTTTCGTTGCCGACTGGAGGATGTCCACCTTGAGCACATCGACGGCCTCCCGGATCTGGGCTTTGCGGAACGGCAGAAAGTTCTGCCAGCGTGCAAAGGTGTTCCCCACAAAGCCCCAGTAGATCCGGAAGACAAAGTTGAAGAAAAAGAGAAATGCCGCCAGAAAGTGGATAAACCGGACCGTGCCAAACCAGTAGCTGTAGGACGCCTCGGCTGCGTTCACGATGGCCAGGGGTTTGCCGATGATATAGCCCGTGATCGCAAGAGCCAGCACGGCAAGCGCATTCAGCCAGTGGTAGAAGCGCACCGGAAGCTGCCAGACATAGACGCGGCGGATGGAAATGTTTTCCATGGCGGTCTCCTAATACGCGTCGATGTGATGGACGTACGTCCCCTTCTCGTCGTAGAGATGTACCGCACAGGCGATGCAGGGGTCGAACGAGTGGATTGTCCGCAAGACCTCAAGCGGTTGTTCGGGATTGTTCACCGGTGTACCCAGCAATGATGCCTCGTAGGCGGATCGCTGCCCTTCGGCATCGCGCGGCGATGCATTCCATGTGCTTGGCACGACCAGCTGGTAGTTGTCGATTTTCTTCTCCTTGATGACGATCCAGTGTGCCAGCGCACCGCGCGGGGCCTCGGTCATGCCGACCCCCTTTGCTTCAAGCCGGCCAGGTGTCAGGATCCCACCGCGCGTTGTTGAACATACGCGTATCGCCGTTCTTAATGTTGGACAGGAATTGCGTGTAGAATTCCTTTGCCCATCCGGCGATGAGCTGTGTCTCAATCCCCCGTGCCGCCGTGCGCCCGAGTGTGGAGAACAACGCCGCCACCGGCACGTCCAGGGCTTTCAGTACGCCGTTGACCGCCTCCTTCACTTCCGCATGTCCCGATGCATAGGCGACAAGCAGGCGCGCGAGAGGGCCGACTTCCATCGGGTGCCCTTTCCACCGCGGGGTTTTGAGCCAGCTGTATTTCTTTGTCACGTCCAGGTAGTCGTACGGCGGTTTGGGGCCTGTATAGCGGAGTTCGGTTTCGCCTGACCAGGGATGCAGACCCGTGTTGTCGCCGGCGGAATACTCGTACCAGGAATGGGGGATGAACTCCTGTATCTGCGCGACGTCCCTGCAATCCACCGGGAGCACTTCGGCGAGATTCCGGTTCATGATGATCCCGCGCGGGAACTTGAACTTCGAGGGATCGCCGTAGCCGTTCATCGGCAGGTCGCCGTATGCCAGATAGTTCTCGAGTCCCCCTCCGATTGCGCCCCAGTCCTTGTAAAACCCTGCCACGGCCAGGAGATCGGGAATATAGACCTGCTCCACGAAGGCAACCGCATCCTCGAACAGTCTGCCGACCAGTGCCAGGCGTTCGGCGTTCAGCGCGTTGGACTCGTTGATATTCACCGAGCAGGGAACGCCGCCCACCAGGTAGTTCGGATGGGGGTTCTTGCCGCCGAAGACCGTATGCACTTTGACAATTTCCTTCTGCCACTCCAGTGCTTCCAGGTAATGCGCCACACCGAGCAGATTCACCTCCGCCGGCAGCTTGTACGCCGCGTGCCCCCAGTACCCGTTGGCGAAAATCCCGAGCTGTCCGCTCTTGACGAATGCGGCGATGCGCTTCTGCACGTCCGCAAAGTACCCCGGCGAACTCTTCGGCCAGCGGGAGATGCTCTGGGCGATCTCGGAGGTCTTCTTCGGGTCGGCGCCGAGCGCGCTCACGACGTCCACCCAGTCCAGCGCGTGAAGATGATAGAAGTGCACCACGTGGTCCTGCAGATATTGCGCGCAGAACATCAGGTTGCGGACCAGTTCGGCGTTGGGGGGCACGGTGATGCCGAGTGCGTCTTCGACCGTCCGGACGGAGGCGAGCGCGTGCACGGTAGTACAGACACCGCAGGCGCGTTCCGTGAATGCCCACGCGTCGCGCGGGTCGCGCCCTTTGAGAATACGCTCGAAACCGCGCACCATGGTGCCCGCACTGTACGCGTCAACGATTTTGCCGTCCTTCACTTCAATCTCGATGCGGAGATGCCCCTCGATGCGGGTGATCGGATCGATAACGATGCGGTTGGACATCAGGCACCTCCTTTCGAGTCGTCATGGCCGTGTTGACTGCTCTTGATTTCTCCCTTGATCAGTTTACGCTTCCTGATATTGGTGGAGACGGCATGAGCCGCGATGCCGGCCGCGGTTGCCACGCCCAGGGCGAGGCCCACATCATCCGCGGTGGTCTCGATTCCGAAGCCCGGGAACGATGCAAGATGCCGGTAGAAGGGGCCGTTATCCCAGAAATTGGCCTCGCTGCAGCCGATGCAGCCGTGGCCCGACTGTATGGGGTAGCTCACGCCGTTGTTCCAGCGCATCACACCGCATGCGTTGTAGGTGACAGGCCCCCTGCAGCCGACCTGGTAGAGGCAGTATCCCCGCTTCGCATTTTCGTCGTCAAACGAATTCACGAAGAGCCCTGCATCGTAGTTCGGCCGGCGATAGCAGGTGTCGTGCACGCGGCGGGAATAGAATGCCTGCGGGCGCCCGAGTCCGTCGAGCTGGGGAACGCTCCCGAAGGCAAGCAGGTGCACGATGGTTCCGGCCATGACCTCCGCGATCGGCGGGCAGCCCGGGACATTGATGATCGGCTTTCCCGTGATGATCTTGTGCACGGGAGTGGCGCCTGTGGGATTCGGTTTTGCCGCCTGGATACATCCGTTTGAAGCGCAGCTGCCCCATGCGACAATGGCCTTGGCTCCTTCGGCGGCCTCTTTCACAATATCCAGCGCCGTGCGGCCGGCGATGCAGCAATACACACCGTCCGCTGCGGTCGGAATGGATCCTTCGACAAGCATCAGGTATTCCCCCTTGTACTTCGTCATCGTGGCGTGCAGGGCTTCCTCCGCCTGCTTTCCGGCCGCGGCCTGCAGAGTTAACGTGTAGTCGAGAGAGATCTTGTCCAGCACAATGTCCGACACGATCGGATGGGACGACCGGATAAAGGATTCGCTGCAGCAGGTGCATTCCTGGAAATGGAACCAGACGACCGGGAGACGGGGTTTGGTGTCGAGCGCTTTGATGACCTGTGCCAGGCCCGACGACTGTATGCCGGCGGCCGCGGCGATCCATCCGCAGAACCTGATGAAGTCACGCCGCGAATACCCCTGTAACTGCGCATGCTCCCAGATGGTGAGAGGCGTTTCGCTCATAAGGACCTCCTTGGTATGAGAGAGTGATCTGAAGCCAGAAGCGTCATACAGAACCGGCAGGTCGAACCGGGAGTAGCGGAAGATGAGTGCCTGAGCACCCGGCCGGAGGAACGCGGCCGTCAGGTCGGGAGAACCGAAAAGGGGAAAGCAAAAGGGATGCCACATCAAATGCCCCAGAACGAGACGGATTTGGTGGATAGGAAGATGTCGCCTGCGGTTTTTCGCGAGTGGATGACGGATTCCCGTTAGTAGTCTCCCCGGTGAGTTGCTGCTGTGCAGACTTCCGGTGCCGGTGGCGGGTCTTGAGGATGGAAAAACAACACCTCCGTGATGTACTCATGATACCATGAGGGAGACACACCCTATGCCGGAGAGGATCGCTGCGAAAAGAAGGGAGGGCGGAACCCGGTCAGGAAACGGAATCCGTGTGGTTGTCGAGATTGTACTTCTTGAGTTTGTCGCGGAGCGTGGAAAGGCTCATGCCCAGCTTCCGTGCGGCGTGCGTCCGGTTGCCGTGAGCTTCCTCCATCGTGCGGCGGAGAAGATTGGTTTCCAGGCAAGCCACAACCTCGTCAAAGGTCATGTTCCCTTCGACGAAGCAGCGGTCGCACATCTTGATCATCATCCCCAGCGGGTTCTCTTCGCGGATTTCCGGAGGGAGGTCTTCGACCCTGACGCGGCCGTTTCCAAACAACAGTATCCGCTGAATCGTATTTCTGAGCTCACGGATGTTCCCGGGCCATGAATACCGGACAAAGACCTTCATGGCATCATCATCCACGGTTACGCCGGTTTCCGGAGAAAAACGGTGGACGAAATGTTCCACAAGAGCCGGGATGTCCATAGGCCGTTCGCGTAACGGCGGGATGACGAGAGGGACCACATTGATACGATAGAAGAGGTCCGGGCGGAAGAGCTTCTGTTCCACAAGATTCCGCAGATCCACTTTCGATGCGGTGATAAGCCGGACGTCAATCGGGATCGGCGTTGTGCCTCCGACACGCATCAGCTCGTGTGATTCCAGGACGCGAAGAAGTTTCGACTGCAACATTATGGGGAAATCGTCGATGTCGTCCAGAAAAATGCTCCCGGTGTGTGCGAGCTCGAACAGACCCTTCTTTTCGTTCGATGCGCTCGTGTACGCTCCCTTGTCGTGACCGAATAACTCACTTTCGAGGAGATCGGGCGGAAGGGCGGCGAGACCGACCTTGATAAACGGCCTCAGCGCACGGGGGCTGGTGTGATGGATGTATTCCGCAAAGAGTTCCTTCCCGACGCCGGTTTCCCCGATGAGGAGAACGGACGGATCCGCAGTGGCAATGGTGTCGATCCGCGCGACGATCGAGCGGATCACCTCGCTTTGAGCGATCAGGGATATGGTGTGCGTGGAGCGCATCGGGAGATTCCCCGAAACATACGTAAAGAGCCGGCACAAGTCAACTGGAGCGGAGGGCAATGTGTGCCGGGGGTCCATGCCGGCCGGAGCCAGTTGTATTTTCGCGGCCCCTTCGGTACATTACAATATATGCCGACCCCCCCGTCTGTCCAGCGCCTCCTTCCCTCCAGGGCGGCCCATTTCCTGATCCCCGCGGTTCTTCTGCTGGTGATCTTTCCGGGAAACGAATGTGCCTGGAGCTGGGGCGGCACGGGACACAGGATCATCAACGGGAATGCGGTCAGGCATCTGCCCGCGGCCATGTTGGAACTTGCCGCCCGGCGGCAGTTTCTCGAGGATCACGCCAGCGACGCCGACTATCGAAAGTCCACGGATACCGCTGAATACCCCAAGCACTTCCTCGACCTGGAATCGTATCCCGACTATCCTCATCTGACGCCGCATCTTGCGGCGCTCGTCACCCAGTACGGTTGGACGGCCGTGCGGGCAAACGGCATTCTTCCGTGGGCGGCGCTCTCGGCCTTCGATTCGCTCACCGCGCAATTCCGGCGGCGCGACCTCGCCAGGGCCTACCAGACTGCAGCGGACCTGGGCCATTACATCGGCGATGCCCATAACCCCCTGCACTGTACGGTCAACTATGACGGTCAGCTCACGGGAAACAACGGGATACACTCGCGGTACGAAACAGGCATGATCAATCTGGTACAGGGATCCATTGCGGTGCCGGCGGACACGGTCCGGTTCATACCGGAGCCCTATGCGTTCATCTTCAACGGCATTCTCCGTTCACGGGAGCTGGTGGACTCCATCCTCCTGGCGGATAATGCCGCCCGGTCGGCGTCGGGGTGGAATGGATCACAGCCTGTACCCGGGACCTATTACACGGTTCTCTGGGAACGGACGCAGCGGTTCACCACCGCCCTTTTGCGGGAGTCGACCACGGACATTGCATCTCTCTGGTATACTGCATGGGTGAACGCGGGCGTCCCGACGCAGGTGGAAACAGGGGGGCCGGTGCTGGCGGCGGGACAATACACGCTTGAACAGAATTTCCCGAATCCCTTCAACCCGTCGACGAGCATTCGCTATACGCTTCCGCGCAGCGCCCGCGTCGATCTGGAAGTGTTCAATATCCTGGGAGAACGGGTGTCCCGGCTGGTCCGGGAGGAACAGGCTCGGGGCGGGCACCAGACAACGTTCGATGCCGGGGGGCTGCCATCGGGTATCTATTTCTGCCGCCTGCGGACCGCCGAAGGAGTGCTCACCCGGAGGATGGTGCTGGCCCGGTAACTGCTGTGAAACCCGCAGGGAATACAACGATGTCCCTTCTCCGCTCACCGAAAATGCTCGGCTTTTTGCTGGGATTGACCGGTTTCATTGCAGTTCTCCTTGCCCCCGTATTCTCCACGTTCACCACCGTTGCGAGCGGCGCCGTGCTGGCTTCCGGGTCCTCACTGGATCCACTCGCGCTGGCATCTTCCATGCAGGTGGTTCTTGCACTCCTCCTGTTGATGGTGGTCTGGTGGATTACGGAGGCGGTGCCTCTTCCCGTGACAGCGCTCCTTCCCGCAGTTCTTCTTCCCTTCCTTCACGTCACAGGCCTGCAGGGCGCATCCGTGGTGGAGTTCACCGGGAAGTACACGCTCTCACACTATGCGCACCCCGTGATCTATCTGTTCCTCGGGGGATTCCTGCTCGCTGCGGCCATGCAGAAGTGGGGGCTCGACCGGCGCCTCACCCTCTGGCTGCTGACCCGGGGAAACCTGGCCAACAGTCCGGCAGGCACCCTCCTTGCCGTAATGGGCGTAACGGCCTTCCTGTCGATGTGGATTTCCAATACCGCCACTGCAGCAATGATGCTCCCCCTCGGACTGGGGATTCTCTCGGCAATGGGGTCGGGTTCGCCCGGCTATCGCAAGGCCCTGATGCTGGGAATTGCGTGGGCGGCTTCGATCGGCGGTGTGGGCACGGTGATCGGAACACCGCCGAACGCCATCGCCCTCGGAATTCTGCAATCGACATTTGCCGACGATCCCGCGTTTCACCGCATCACCTTTCTTGACTGGCTTTCCTTCGGTATCCCTTTCGTGGTGGTGATGATTCCGGTTGCCTGGGCTCTACTGGTCCTGACGAGCAGGGCGGGCTTTACCGCGGCCGGCAATGTGCGTGAGATGCTTGTACGTGAACGTGACGGACTGGGACCGCTTTCGGCCGGGGAACGGGGGACGATCAGTGTCTTTCTCCTCGCCGTCGTTCTCTGGATCTCGAATCCCTTCTGGAACGTGATACTTCCCTCCGGTCTCGCACGCCAGCTGGCATGGATCGACGAATTCAGTATCGGACTGACGGCCGGCGTGCTGTTGTTTCTGATCCCCGTGGATGTGAAAAAACGCGTGTTCCTCCTCGAATGGAAGGACGCGGCATTTGTCGACTGGGGGACGTTGCTGCTGTTCGGAGGGGGAATAGCGCTCTCCGACGCGATGTTCAGGTGCGGCCTGGCCACCTGGCTCGGCACGGCATTCACGGGGATGATCGGTTCTCCATCGCCGGTGGTTATGGTGTTTTGCGTGGTGGCCTTTATGGGGATGCTCACGGAGGTCACGTCGAACACGGCGGTGACGACGATGATGGTCCCGGTGGTGATCTCCATGGCCCTGCGGGCGGGTACGGATCCGGCAGCCCTGGCCGTTGCTGCGGCCGTGGGGGCGTCCATGGCATTCATGCTGCCCGTGGCCACACCCCCGAACGCCCTGGTGTATGCCACCGGCCATGTCACGGTGAGAGATATGGTGAAGCACGGATTGGTGCTGGAGATCGTCGGATGGTTCCTGACTGTCGGGCTGCTTCTGCTCTTTGCCGACGTGGTCTTCGGGGTGCTCCGTTTCTAACAGGCGGTCATTTCCGGGTCGGTCCCCGGCGTCCGTCGGGGGGTTCCACCGGCTCTGGCATCTCGTCTTCCTCTTGCGTAGGTTATACACCACACACGTTTCATTCCGCAAGGACAAACAGCCATGAACAAACAGCTGCTGGCGCTTATCGCCATCTGTTCCTTCTTCGTCCTTCCCGCCCTCTCCGAAGGTCTTGCCGGCTTCAACGGCAGGTGGGAATTCGTTCCTCACAAGAGCACCGACATCGACCTCTGGGGGACACTGTCTGTGGAAATCCGGCAGTCCGGTGATCTGGTCACGGTGATCAATACCTGGGGGAGGGGGCGGAGCTTCAGCGATTCCCTCCGGCTGGCCACGAACGGCTCCCGCACAACGGTTCCGGTACGCAACCGGGTGTTTCCTTCGAATGTCTTCATGGGCTTGATGATGCCGGTGGGGACCAATCGCCAGATGAGGGCATCCTGGGAAAACGGAGGAACAGTCCTGAAGGTGGATGAGGAATTCCGCGTGCGCGGCTCGCAGGGGGAGACGGCCGCTCATGCCGTTCACCGTTATGTGCTCGCGGGCGATGCCGAAACCATCACGTACACCATCCAGCGGTCAACCCGCACCACGGGCCCGGAAGTCCGGTACGTGCTCAAGCGGGAGGGAACAGCCCAGGCGTACATGATGAGGATAGAGGACAACTGGGAGATCGACGGGAAACTTCCCGTCAACGCCTTCCTCATCAGCATGCAGGGACTTGCCAATATCGGCGGGCCGCGGCTCTACTTTGTGTACCCGGAGAAATGGGATTTTCTCTATACACCTTCGGTCCTCGACTATTACAAAGAGAAGCGCAATTACACCTTCGTCGAACTCCGGTCGCCGGAAGCGGCTCTGAAAACGTTCAAAGATAAGGTGAAGGGATACGTGGTGTGGGACAAGAAGGTGCGGACGTCCCTGATCGTGGCCTACACCCTTGCCGGGCTTGAAAAGGCCGCCGTGGTGAGCGAAGAGCTGATACCGCTGATGGAGCGCGAGGGGATCAAGCCCGTAGCGGATTTCCGGGGAAGGTTCACGGGCAAGAGCGATATCGAAATCTACACCTGGGCCTACAACGAGTACTGGAGCCGGTGCAGCAGGGACTATGTCGTCTGGCTGGGAGGTGAGGCGGGCAGCATAATGAAACCCGGCGTCGCGGACTTCGGCATCTACAAAGGTGCCTTTTTCACCGATCTTTCCACCGAGCCCGTCGACAGTGCGGAGTATCTGCTGTCGAAAAAGATACTCGGCGAAATGAAACCCCTCTCCATGGTCATGGGCTGGCATTCCTACGCCAAGGACAAGGAACGCGACTACGTGCGGCTCACGTCGCAGAACACGCTGAGGGTTGAAGGACTGCACACACTGCCGAATATGAGTTTCTCCTGCCAGACGCCGGCATCCAAAGGATTTGTGTTCAAGAACAACCACAACGTCGTGGCCGGAAAGACCTACACGCCGGAAAAGAAGGTCTACATCGCCCTGGTTCAGACAGACGGCATGGGGCTGGGTGCGTGGTTCAAACCCGGGCGCGGAGTGATTCCGTGCGCCTGGGAGGTGACGATGAACTGGCAGTGGCTGGCACCCGCAATGCTGGAGTATTTCTACGGCATGTCGACGCCGAATGACTACTTCGTGGGCGGGCTTTCCGGTCCGGGCTATATGTATCCCAAAGCCATTCCTGCCGCGAGTCTGCCGAAGATCGTGGAAATGACACGGCAGATGACGCGTGACCTGGATCTTCCGGTCTTTGAGTTCATGGATTATTCCGAAGGGGCCACGGTCGAAGGGAACAGCGATTTGACAGAAGAAGTCGTGGATGCCTATTATAGAGGAATGCCCGAGGCGACGGGATTCATCAACGGGTATGCTCCTTCGTATACGTTTACGGTGCGCGACGGGAAACCCCTGGTCTCTTTCGATTACTACCTGTCGGAAGTCCGCCCCGAAGCCGACGCAGCCGCCGACCTTCAGGAACTGGCGCGGGTGAATCCGAAGCGCCCCTACTTTCTGTTGATCCATATACGGGAGTACAGCGATCTGCAGCGGACGAAGAACATTCTGGACCGGCTGGGACCGGAGTGTGAGCTTGTGCCGCTGGATCTGTTTCTGAAGCTGGCCGGTGCGGCTCCGACGTTTGAAGAACGTTTCCTGAAGAAGTAAACGACGCGACGCGGAGACGTACTTGATTCCAACTCCCCGGATTGGTAAATTTTTTCAGACAAACGGCGATGCCAAGTTGAATAACTCACAACACATCATTCTCCTGGAAGGAAAACCGCAATGAAACGATTTGGAGCTGCTGTCGGGCTGGTGCTGGTGTTGCTGCTCCCCGGATGCAAGAAGGATGTGCCGGGACAGGCACAGCTCGGCGAGCTGAAGGGAAGTGTGGCAGGTGTTGAGTGGGGTGTGCCAAAACGGTGGACCGCGATGCCCGCACGGGAGATGCGGGTGGCCACGTACGCCGTACCTAAAGCGGAGGGAGACACAGAGGACGGCGAATGTTATGCGGCGTTTTTCCCCGGGTCGGGAGGAAATGTCGAGGCCAACATTGAACGCTGGGTCGGTCAGTTTGAATCCGCCGAGGTTTCCGGGAAAGAATCAAAAGACATCAACGGGTTCAAAGTGCACACCGTGTACGTGTCGGGCACCTACTTAGGGATGGGCGGGGGGATGATGATGGGTCAGGGCGTGAAGAAGGAGCACTCCCGGCTTCTGGGTGCGGTTGTTGAAGCCCCCGAGGGTCTTGTGTTCTTCAAGTGCACGGGCCCGGCGAAGACCGTCGCCGCCGCCGAGGCGGAATTCAGTACTTTGCTGCAATCCCTCAAGAAGTGATCGAACGGCCCGCACCGCCCCTTCTGATCGTGCAGGGAAGGGGCGGCTGTCTGAAAGACAACTCTTTCCTATGCCCATTCTAGCCGCCATCGATGTTGGTTCCAACGCCATGCGTCTGGCAGTCGCTTCCGTCGACGCCGACCGGCGCATCACCCTCCTGGAAATCACCCGGGAACCCGTCCGGCTCGGACAGGATGTGTTCACCTCCGGGTTGATTGAAGAACGAACCATCGACACCACAACGGAAGCCTTCCGGCGTTTTCGTGAAACCATGAACCGTCACGGTGTCCAGCTTACCAAAGCTGTTGCCACGAGTGCCATGCGCGAGGCGATGAACCGGGAAATTCTCCTTGACCGGATCGCGCAGGCATCAGGCATCGAGATTGAAGTCATCGGGCCGGAAGAAGAAGCGCGTTTAATCCACCTGGCGGTGAGCGATAAACTGATCCTCAAGAACCGTATCGCCCTCCTGGTGGATATCGGGGGGGGGAGCACGGAAATCACGCTGGCATCGGATGGCAGCATCCTGTCCACCGAGAGTTACCAGATGGGATCCGTTCGCCTGCTCCGCACGCTCGGGAACCAGGTCCGCGGGGAGGGACACGTTCACCAGCTTATCCAGGAATATGTTGACGCCACGCAGAAACGCATTCGCCGGGAAATCGGTGATCGCCGGATCGACGTGTGTATCGGAACCGGCGGGAACCTGGAATCGCTCGGCGACCTGCGGCGGGAAGTGCTGGGGAAAGACAAGGACACCGTGCTTCCGGCGTCCGAGCTCGACCAGCTGGTCCGCACACTGCTCGGCATGACCTTCCAGGAACGGATGCAGAACCTCCGGCTGCGACCCGACCGGGCTGATGTTATTGTGCCCGCCGCCCTGATCATCCAGAAAATCCTGCAGATAGCCGGTGTGCCGGAAGTCGCCATTCCGCGGGTGGGGTTGAAGGACGGGCTCCTGCTGGACATGACCGAGGAACTGTACGGGGATCGAAAACGTCTCCGGCGCGACCAGGTGATCCCGCTGGCGATGCAGATCGGCCGCAAATACCAGTTTGACGAACCGCATGCGGTCAGCGTGGCACGGTTTGCGACACAGCTGTTTGACGAAACGCGGTCCCTGCACAACCTCGGAACGGACGAGCGGCTGTTCCTTGAGGCCGCCGCGCTGCTGCATGACATCGGCGGATACATTGCCGTGACGGATCACCACAAACACACCCAGTATCTTCTGCACGCGACGCCGATCATCGGTTTGAGCGAGAAGCAGATGGCCATTGTGGCGAATGTCGCCCGGTATCACCGGAAATCGATGCCGAAGCCGCAGCATGAATTCTACCGGGCGCTCTCCTCGCGCGACCGTGTCATCGTCTCCAAGCTCGCCGCACTTCTGCGTCTGGCCGATGCGCTGGACACCGAGCATGCATCGAAGGTGACAGGCATTGAAGTGGAATACCGGAAGCCGCGATTCAGCCTCAGGCTCCATGGCGAGGGCGATCTGCTGCTCGAGAAATGGGCGCTGGTACGAAAAGGACAAATGTTCGAGGAAGTCTATAGTGTCAAACTTGCGATCGAAGAATGAGCGCAGCTCCGGGGGAACCCGGGGCCGCCCGAAGAACGGCGGCACAGGACCGGACGGATGCGTGCTCCTGAGCCGCGTGCTGGAGGACCGGCAGCGGACGTTCATGGCGCAGCTCGCACGGTGCCGGCGGCGTGCGACGGAGCCCGCCATCCATGATTTGCGCGTTGCAACGCGCCGGCTGATCGCCGTGATGGATATCGCTGAAGGTCTTGCGGGCGACGACGGAAGCGGACGTGAACGGAGGTCCCTGCGGAAATATCTGAAAGGATTCAATGCATTGCGGGATGTTCATGTCCAGCTCCTTGCCGTGCGGCAGCTGCAGCGCACGTTCAGGTCTCTCGGTGCATACCGGAACGCGCTGCGGGTGCGGGAACGTCAGCTGCTGCGCGAGACGGGGAAGCACTGTGCCTCCCTGGCAACGGAGGCGCTGAATCGCCGTGTGCAGGATTTGCAGGATGCGCTGATGGCGATCGGTGCGCAGCCGGCCCTGGCGGCTGCGGCCCGGGTGGCCATTCTGGGCGCCGCCGCCGGGGCCTTTGCCCGGGTGGTGGCGATGCGGCAAAGCGTTGCGCCGGATGATCCGGGATCGATCCACCGCCTGCGCGTGGCCTTCAAGAAGTTCCGGTACGTTCTTGAAATCCTTGATCCCCTCCTGCCGTGGGTGACTCCCGCCCTGCGCAAGACGATGAACAGTTTTCAGACCACGATGGGGGAGGTCCAGGACAACGAGGTGTTCCTCGCCGCTGTCAATGCCTATGCCGCGATGCCGCGCCGTGTGCCCGGTCCGTCATTGCTCGACGTGCGTGAATTTCTCGCCCGCCGTAAACGCGAAGCCATAGAGGGGTTTCTGCAAAAAGCGGATCAGGCCTACGGGTTCTGGAGGTAAGAGATTCTGTCCGCTCCGTCGGACACCCGTCCCTTCTCCAGATTGAGAAGCCACTGTTTGCGCCACACCCCTCCGCCATAGCCCCCGAGCTTTCCGTCCTTGTTGACCACGCGGTGACAGGGGATCACGATGCTGATCCGGTTGAGGCCGTTGGCATGACCCACGGCGCGCTGTCCGCGGGGAACACCCACGCGGCGGGCAAGACCCTCGTACGACAGTGTTGTCCCGTACGGAATGCCGAGCAATCCCTTCCACACGCGCCGCTGAAAGGCACTTCCCGGGAATTCCAGCGGGACGGTAAACGCGCGCAATGATCCCGAGAAGTACCGCTGCAGTTCATCCCGCAGGAGTGTCAGGACGCTGTTTTCTCCGGGCACCATCGCGCACCCGAAGATGCGTCCGAGTGTCCGCAATTGAGCCTCCAGCATGCGCCTGTCGGTGAACTCCAGGAGCACGAGGCTCTTTTCTGTTGTCGCCTGCAATGAGCGGACCGAGCGGACTCTCGATCCAGGCGACGGTGATGCATTCCCTTGTGCCCGCCTTTCCCGGCGGGGTGCCGAACGTTCTGGTGAACGCATCCCGGAATCCGCTGTGTGACTCATACCCGTGCCCCAGCGTAACATCGTCCAGCCTCGCTCCACGGCGGATTCGCTCGAAGGCCTTTCCGAGACGGCGTCCGCGGCAGTAGGCCTGAAAGGTCATTCCATAATGTGCCTTGAAAAACCTTCTTGCCCGCGCCGGATCGAACTTCAGTTTCCTGAGAACCGCATCGCTGAACCGCTGTTCGGATGAACGGTCGACGTGTGCGAGGAGGCGCTCCACCCACTCCGGCGGCTGTCCCGGAGGGAGCAAAGGCCGGCAACGCCTGCACGGGCGGTAGCCGGCAAACACCGCCTCCCGTGCGCTGGCGAAAAAGTCGACGTTCCGTGCAAGCGGCTTTCGCGCACCGCAGGAAGGGCGGCAGAAGATGCCTGTCGTACGCACGCCAAGGTAGAATATCCCGTCATAGGCGGCATCGCTCCGTTTGTACGCCCGTTCCATCTCCGGACGCGGGGGAAGAATCTTCATCGGGTTATTCCTTTTTCTCCGGGGCCCGGACAGGATGACGGCTCCCGGTCAATTTTGTCGACCCGCAGAAGATGCGGGCATGCGGGCAGGTCTATGAGCATCGATCACGCCGGGGGTCTGTGAGGGCCGGCCATGCCAGGTGGCCCGGCCAGTCCACAATACGTGAACCTCCCGTCGAAAGCCACCGAAAAATCAACACGGATGTCCGGGGGGACGTCAACCGTTTCCACCCGCGCGTGTCCAATGAATACAACCGCTCCCGCCGCGCAGTTGAACCGCTGCATCACCTGTGGGCTTCTTTTCTTTTTCCGGCATTTTTCGTATCATTAATGTTCGAATAACAGTCACGTTCCCTGCATCACCCCGGAGGTCGCATGGCATTCGATATCAAGGCCATTAATGAGAAAATCCAGCGCGAAAGCGCGTTTGTGGATCTGCTCCAGATGGAAATCGGCAAGGTGATCATCGGCCAGAAATACATGGTCGAACGCCTTCTTGTGGGACTTCTTTCCAACGGCCACATTCTGCTGGAAGGTGTCCCGGGGCTTGCGAAAACCCTGAGCGTAAAAACCCTTGCCTCCGCCATCCAGGCAAAGTTCCAGCGCATCCAGTTCACCCCCGACCTTCTCCCGGCCGACCTTGTCGGCACCATGATCTTCAATCAGAAGGACGCCTCCTTCCAGACCCGGAAGGGTCCGATTTTTGCCAACTTCATCCTGGCGGACGAAATCAACCGCTCTCCTGCCAAGGTCCAGAGCGCACTGCTCGAGGCGATGCAGGAACGCCAGGTGACCATCGGCGAACAGACGTTCAAGCTCCCGGAGCCGTTCCTGGTTCTTGCCACGCAGAACCCGATCGAACAGGAGGGAACCTATCCTCTTCCCGAAGCGCAGGTGGACCGGTTCATGCTGAAGGTGAAAATCGGCTATCCTTCAAAGGAGGAAGAGCTGCTGATCATGCGCGCGAACGTGAACGCCACGGCCGGAACGGTGAACACCGTGGTGAATCCGGCCGACATCCTCCGCGCGCGCGGGGTGGTGGGTGAGATCTACATGGACGAGAAGATCGAGAAGTACATTCTGGACATCGTCTTTGCCACACGGAACCCGAAGCAGTACAACCTGACGAATCTGGCCGAGCTCATCAGCTACGGTGCTTCCCCGCGTGCTTCGATCAATCTTGCGCTCGGGGCCAAGGCCTATGCCTTTCATCAAACGACGGGGCTACGTGATCCCCGAAGATGTACGGGCGATCTGCCTCGATGTGATGCGTCACCGCGTGGCCGTCACCTATGAAGCCGAAGCAGAGGAAGTCACCTCGGAACAGGTGGTGCAGGAGGTCCTGAACAAGATCGAAGTCCCGTGAGCATCCCCGTGCTTCCGGCCTCGCACGGGTATGGCGTTGGAGGAATCCTGAAGGACGTTGAAGCGTGAATTCCCATGGACACCAGAGAGCTTCTCAAGAAAGTCCGGCAGATCGAGATCAAGACCCGCGGTCTGGTCAACCAGGTCTTCTCCGGCGAATACCACTCGCGTCTTCAAAGGCCGGGGCATGGAGTTCTCCGAAGTCCGCGAGTACCAGTACGGCGACGATATCCGGAGCATCGACTGGAATGTCTCGGCGCGGTTCAATCACCCCTTCGTCAAGATTTTCGAAGAAGAACGCGAACTGACGGTGATGCTCCTGGTCGACTTCAGCCGTTCGGGGAGTTTCGGCACGGTGTCGGCGACTCAAGAACGACATCGCCGCGGAAATTTGCGCGGTGCTTGCGTTCTCCGCCATCAAGAACAACGACAAAGTCGGTCTCATCCTGTTCACCGACCGGATCGAGAAGTTCGTCCCGCCCAAGAAGGGGCGGGCCCATATTCTCCGCATCATCCGGGAGCTGATCTCGTTCGAGCCGACGGGAACGGGCACCAGCATCCGCCAGGCGCTCGAGTATTTCAACCACGTCCACAAGAAACGGACGATCGCCTTCCTCATTTCCGATTTCATCGACGACGGCTACGACCAGATCCTCCGGATCATCAGCCGGAAACATGACGTCATTGCGGTGGAGGTGTCCGATCCGCGGGAGGAGACGCTTCCGGACTCCGGGCTGATCAAGCTCCGTGACGCGGAAACCGGCACGCGACCGGTGGGTGGACTACCGGAGACGACCGTCTCCGGGCTGCGTTCCTGCACTACTGGCACCAGCGCCGCACGGAGCGGCGCAACCTGTTCATCCGCAGCAAGGTGGACTGCCATCCCCATCCGCATCGACCGGCCGTATATCAAACCGATTGTGGATTTCTTCAAGATGCGGGAGAGGCGGCTGTGAGCGTCATCCGCGCACACACCGCCCCGGGCCGGCAGGTGACGGCCGTGCTCGCGCTGCTCCTGGCCGTCTGCACGGGACAGGCGCAGGAGCTTGGCGTGCGCGCACGCGTGGATTCGACGGTCTACCTCGTCGGCGACCGGATCACGGTTCACGTGGACCTCCGGCACACCAGAGGTCTCACGATACAACCGCTGGCGGCGGATTCCATCGGCGGATTCGCCTTGCTGGGACGCACGCCGCTGCGGCCGACGACGGATACCACCGGCACGATCGACTTCGTTCTCGCCCGGTATGACTCCGGGGATGCTGTTGTCCCTCCGATCCCTTTCATGTATTTCGTCGGCGGGGACACCGCGTCACGCGTCGCCCTGACCAACCAGCTCCGGGTCACCATTACCACCGTTCCGCTGGACACGACAGGCGAGATCAAAGATGTCAAACCGCCGTTCTCCATCCCGATCTCCCTTGAAGAGATCGCTCTCTATGCCGGCATCGCCCTTCTGACTGCTGCGGTCGCCTTCTTCGGCTACCGGTTCTGGAAGAAACGCCGCGCCCGGCGGAAAGGAGAGGTGTACGTCCCCCCTCCACGTCCGGCGCACGTCATCGCGCTGGAAGAGCTCGCGCTGCTGAAAGAGAAGCAGCTCTGGCAGCAGGGCCTGGTCAAACAGTACTATTCCGAGCTCACGGAAATCCTCCGGCGGTATTTCGAAAACCGTTACCGCCTTCCCGCGCTGGAGGAAACGACCGACGAAATTGTGGCCGGGCTCTCCGGCGCAGGCCGTCGACGGCTCCGTTGTGGCATCCGCGGAATCGGTTTTGCGCCGGGCGGACCTGGTGAAGTTTGCGAAGTATCAGCCGGCGATGACCGATCACGAGGAGATCGATCGCGGGGGTGTACCGCATCGTGGATCAGACACAGGGTCGTCGAGATGACCCCGGTACCCGCGCAGGAAGCGAAAGGAGCCGGCCGATGTGGAATCGCTAACACCACATTTGCCAATCCGGAGTTTCTGTGGGGACTCCTCCTCCTGCCTCTGCTGGCGTTCTGGTATGTCCGGCGCCAGCGGACAGGCGACCAGTGATGTCCGCTATTCAACGCTGCGCCCCTTCGCATCCGCTGCGTCCGACATGGCGTGAGCGGCTGCGCCACCTGCCGGCGGCCCTCCGGCTGCTGGCGCATCAGCGCGGTGGTTGTCGCCCTGGCACGGCCGCAGTCGACATCGCAGGGCGAAAACATCTATACCGAGGGGATCGATATCGCCCTGCTCCTGGATATCTCCGGCAGCATGCTCGCAGAGGATTTCCAGCCGAACCGGATACAGGCCGCGAAAGAGGTCGCCCAGAATTTCATCGACGGGCGCGCCAACGACCGGATCGGACTGGTGATCTTTGCCGGGCAGAGCTTCACGCAGTGCCCGATGACGCTCGACTACCGCGTGTTGAAGAACCTTCTGCGCCAGGTGAAACCGGGTATGGTGGAAGACGGGACGGCGATCGGCATGGCCATCGCCCAGGGGGTGAACCGCCTGAAGGACAGCAAGGCGAAGAGCAAGGTGATGATTCTCCTGACCGACGGGGTGAACAACCGCGGGGAGATTGACCCGATAACCGCCGCGCAGATCGCCCAGTCGTTCGGCATCCGGATCTACACGGTCGGTGTGGGGACCGTCGGCGAAGCGCCGTATCCGGTGCAGACGCCGTTCGGGATTCGGTATCAGAATGTCCCGGTGGACGTGGATGAAAAGACACTGAAGGCGATCGCCGAAATGACCGGGGCGGAAGTTCTTCCGGGCGACGAACAACCGTGCCCTGAAGGAAATCTATGCAGAGATCGACAAGCTGGAAAAGACCAGGATCGAAGTGAAAGTCCTACCGGTCCTATACAGAATTCTTCTATCCGTGGGCGTGGCTCGCCCTGGGATTGCTCGTGTTCGAAATGGCCGTTGCCGGCGGCGTACTGAGGAAGCTGCCGTAATGCTCCGCTTTGTCAATATCGACGACTCTCTGGATGCTTGCAGCCGTGCCGGTGCTGATCGTCCTGGCATGGTTCCTTCGCCGTGTGCGCAGGCGCGCCATGGACCGGTTCGCTTCGCCGGGAATGATGGCGCGGCTCGCGCCGCAGGCAAGCTCCGTGAAACGAACGGTCAAGTTCCTCCTGCTGCTCTCTGCCCTGATCCTGATGATCGCCGGGCTGGCGAATCTCCAGATCGGCACACGGCTGGAAGAAGTGAAGCAGGAGGGCGTGGACATCTTCATCGCCATGGATCTGTCCCTGAGCATGAAGGCCGAAGACATCAAGCCCAACCGGCTCGAGAAAGCAAAACTCGAGATCCGGAATCTGATCGGCCGGCTCGGGGGAGACCGCATCGGCCTGGTCGTCTTCGCAGGCGAAGCCTACACCCAGTTCCCGTTGACCACCGACTACAGCGCGGCGAATCTGTTCCTGGATGTCCTCGATGTGGATGCGGTGGCGCTCCCCGGTACGGCGATCGGCTCGGCGATCGAACGCGCGCTGGAATCGTTTGACTTCAAGGAACAGACGACAAAGGTGATTGTCGTGATCACCGACGGGGAGAACAACGAAGGGGACGCCATCGGCGCGGCGGAGGAAGCGGCGGGCAAGGGCGTGCTGATCTACACGATCGGCATGGGCTCGCCCGCCGGCGCGCCGATCCCGCTCTACGCGTCATCCGGACAGCAGACGGATTTCAAGCGGGACCGCGTCGGCAATGTGGTGGTCTCAAAGCTGGACGAGGCGTCGCTGGAGAAAATCGCCGCGATCGGGAACGGCAAGTACTTTCGCGGCACCACGTCGCAGGATGAACTGGATGCGATCTACAAAGACGTCAGCGCTCTGCAGAAAAAGGAGTTCGGCGTCAAGCAGTTCACCGACTACGAAGACCGGTTCCAGTGGTTCCTGGTTCCGGCGCTGCTGCTGTTGCTGGCGGAGTTCCTCCATGTCGGAAAACAAGAACCGCCGGTTTGCGCTGGCGAAATTGATGCGCCAGGGAGGAGGAGAAGGCGGCATGAGAACATCGCCTTGCCCTGATAGCGCTGCATCGTCGCGGGATTGTCCGCGCGCCGAGGGCCAATCCGTCCGCTCGCTCGTCAACGGCGGGAACGATCTGTACAAGGATCAGAAGTACACCGACGCGGAGGTGAACTACCGGAAAGCGCTGGAGAAGGAACAACGAACTCCTGGAAGGCCACTTCAACCTGGGCAATGCCCTGTACAAACAGGGGAAATTCGGGGAGGCGGCGAAAGAGTACGAAAACGCGCATCCAGCGGACCGAAGACGGCGCGGGTGCGTGCGGATGCCTACTACAATATCGGCAATGCGTTGCTGAAAGGGCAGGATTACCAGAGTGCCATCAAGGCATACATCGAGGCCCTCAAGCTGAATCCCGACGATGCCGAGGCGAAACACAATCTCTCCTACGCTCTCCGGATGCTGCAGCAGCAGCAGCAACAACAGCAGCAACAGAACAAGAACGACAAACAGCAGCAGGACAAGAAGCAGGATCAGCAACAACAGCAACAGAATCAACAGCAGCAAAACCAGCAACAGAAACAACAGCAGCAACAACAGCAACAAGCAACAGCAGCAGGCACAGCGCCAGGAACGGCAGATGTCCAAGGCCGATGCCGAGCGGATCCTTGAAGTGCTGAAGAACAACGAGCGGGAAGTGCAGAAGAAGCTCCGGGCCCGGCAGGCCGTCCGCCCGCGGAGCGAAAAGGATTGGTAAGATGAACGTGCTGACCGTTACCGGGATCCGCCGTGCCGCGGGCCATCTCCTGATGGCCGTCGCGTTGCCGGTCTATGCCCAGAACGCCACGTTCGAGGCAACCGTCGACCGCTCTCCCGTGGGGTTGGGTGAACAGTTCACGCTGTCGTTGACCCTCTCGGGTTCAACAGCTGGGTGGAGGGAAGAATCTCCAGCTGCCCGATCTGAGCAAATTCCGCATCATGTCGGGGCCCAACCAGTCCACCAGCATGCAGATCATCAACGGCGCGGTTTCCTCATCCGCCACGTACAGCTTTGTGCTTCAGCCGAAAGAGGTCGGCAAGTTCACCATCGGTCCTGCATCCATAGAAGCGGGAGGGACGGTCCAGAAGACCCAGCCGATCAGCGTCCAGGTGGTGAAGGGCGATCCGAGAGCGAATGCACCCCGCCGACGCCGGCGGATCAGACAGTCCAGCTCGGAGACAACCTGTTTCTCCGGGCGGTCGTTGACCGGTCGCATGTGATGCAGGGTGAACAGATCAACCTGGCGTTCAAGCTGTATACCCGTGTCTCCGTTGTCAACTACGCCGTCTCCAAGAACCCGGCCATGACGGGCTTCTGGAGCGAAGATACGGAAACGCCCAAGAACATCACCCTTACCACGGAGACGATCAACGGGAAGTCGTACCGCGTCGGTCTTATCAAGCGGGTGGCGCTCTTCCCGACGCAGGCGGGGATGCTGGATATCGGCCCGATGGAAGTGCAGGCCACCGTCCAGATGCCGTACGGACGGTCCAACGATCCGTTCGAATCGTTTTTCCGGGATCCGTTCGGCCGGAACACCACCTACAACGTGTCGAGTGAAGCCCTCAAGATCAAGGTGGATCCCCTGCCATCGGGGGCGCCGGCGGACTTCAAGGGAGCGGTGGGCCAGTTTGCGATGAGTGTCGCGGTGGACAAGAAGACCACGCGGACCAATGAACCGGTCACGCTCAAGGTCACCCTCTCCGGCACAGGCAACGTCAAATTGCTGGAAGGCCCGTCGATCGAACTTCCCGCGGATTTCGAACAGTACACCCCCAAGTTTTCGGAATCGATCAACCGGCAGAACAACCGGATCAGCGGCAGCAAGACCTTCGAGTATCTGCTGATCCCGCGCTATCCGGGTCTCAAGGTGATCAAGCCCGTGACCATGTCGTACTTCGACCTGGTCAAGAAGGAGTATGTGCGCCTGCGTTCGCCCCAGATCGAACTGAACGTGGAGCAGGGAACCGCCACGGCATCCCCCACGATTTCGGGTGTTGCCCGCGAGGATGTCCGCATGCTGAGCCAGGACATCCGGTTCATCAAGCTGACCAATACCTCCTTTGTGCGCACCGGCGAGCGGCCGTTTGCAGGCCCTTTCTTCATCGTGATGGTCCTTCTCCCCCTCGCAGGACTGGCCGGAGTGTTCGTGTACGTGCGTCAGCGCCAGGTCGTGATGATGGACCAGGCGGGTTACCGCTACCGGAAGGCGATGAAGGTGGCGCAGAAGGGACTGAAAGAGGCGGAGTATCTGCTGAAAGAGAAGGCGGGGAAAGACGGGGGTCCGTCGTCGAAGCAACGTCTCCGGTTCTACTCCGAGATTTCCCATGCGTTTGCCAGGTACCTGAGCGACAAACTGAATCTGCCGCAGGCCGAGTTCTCTCTGGAGTCCGCGTCGGCGGCATTGCGCGAGCGGGGGGCGGAGGGAAATCTGGTGCAGGCAATGCGAGGCGTCCTGGAGGTGTGCGATATGGCCCGGTTTGCGCCCACGAGCATGGAACTCGCCACCATGCAACGGACCTATGACGAGGCGCGCCGTGTGATTGTGGAACTGGAACGGACACTGAAAACACGATGAGACGACTGAACAAGACGGTCATGGTGCTCCTCTGTGCATGGAGTGCGGCATTCGCCCAGGGCCCGGAGCAGGCGTTCCAGCGCGGGAATGCGCTCTATCAACAGGGAAAATTCGCCGAGGCCGCAGGGGTGTACGAGGAGATCATCAAGAACGGATCGGTGAGCGGGGAACTGCTGTTCAATCTGGGGAACGCCTACCACAAGACCGGGAACATGGGGAAGGCGATTCTTCAGTACGAACGCGCGCTCCGCCTGATGCCCGGCGATGACGATCTCCGGCATAACCTCCAGCTCGAGAACCTGCTGATTGTCGACAAGCTTGAATCCACTCCACGGCTTTTTCTCTGGGACTGGTGGGATGGAGTCAAAGAGGTGTTTTCCCTCCGTGCCTATACCTGGATCACCTATGCGGCCTATGTTCTGCTGATTGCCGCCATCGCGCTCGTTGTCCTTGCCCGCAGCTTCACCGTCCGCAAAGCGGGTGTGATTGCCGCTTTTTGCACCGGTGTGCTGTTCGTCCTCCTGCTCAGCGTGCTTGTCGGCAAGGGGATAGACGCCGGGCGGACCGACGAGGCGGTGGTGATTGCGGGCATCACCACCATCAAGAATTCTCCGGACGCCACCAGCACTGATGCTTTTGTCCTCCATGCAGGAGTGAAAGTGCGGATCACCGACAGCGTAAACTCCTGGATCAAGATCCGCCTGGCGGACGGCAAGGTGGGATGGATGGAGAAGAGCGCAGCGGAAGTGATCTGAAGGCGGAACACGCGGTGTACACGCTACCGCCGGTGAGTCCAGAGGGGATCTTCATATCGTTCCCGTGCGAGCCGGCGGACACGATCAAGAGGAGGTGGCGCGGCCGCGGCCGTTGCGTTCCAGCAGCGGCGAAAGACACGGATGACGTCGCCCGGGGCGATATGCAGGTTTGTGAGAAAATCCGCATGGCTGCGGCTGTGACGGTAGCCGGGCTGCACGGACGGGATCGGGAGTAACCGCTCGATGACCCGGATGTCGAAATCGAGCAGCACCGTGCCGTGAAACAGAATGGAATTCCCCCGCCGGCGTTGAGCGTTGCCGGCGAATTTGTTTTCACCCAGCACCAGATCCGTGTGTCCCCGCATGGTCACCTCCCGCCCCAGAAGAGGTGTGAACGCGGCGGCGAAACGGCCAAGGACGAAACGATTTGTTCCCGTGATGGTTGCCAGCGCGGGATCCATCCCCTGGCGCATGATCAGGGCATAGTTAAGACAGCCGGGACCCTGGACCACCGTGCCCCCGCCGGTTGTCCGGCGAAGAACCGGTATTCCGGCCGCGGCACAGGCCTCGAGATCAACCTCCCGCGCGGCCTCGTTGGTGTACCCGGCGACGACAAACAGCTCTTCCGGCATCCAGACACGGAGGATCTCCTCTCCGTTTTCCTCCTCACAGAGGTCCAGAAGAACGTCGTCACAGGCCAGGTGTTCCGCAGGCGTCGTGTACACCGTGTCGAGAAAGTCCATAGCCGAAAGTCCTTGCCGGAAGTCCGGGAATCACGTACATTGTGCTTCGAGTCAAACAGGTGAGCAACGTGAACACTGAACATACGAAACCCCCGGTTCCGCCGCAAGTCTCCGCGGATGAACAGGATCGCTGGCTGGACTCGCTCGAGCTTGTCCTGGAATCCGTCCTGAAAGATCAGAAGGCCGTCAAGCTGCCGCTCCTGATCGAACGCCTGAAGGAACGGCTGCGCGAAGCCGGCATGCCGGTGCCGGAATCGGTGAGCACCCCGTACCTGAATACCATCCCGCCCGAACACGAGCCGCCATACCCGGGTGACCGGGAGATCGAACGGCGGATCAAGAGCTACATCCGGTGGAATGCGATGGCCATGGTGGTGAATGCCAACCGCACGCATGGCGGATTGGGTGGTCATATATCCACATTTGCCTCCGTCGGCCACGCTGTACGAAGTTGCGTTCAACCATTTCTTCCGCGGCCCCGGAGGGGACCGTCCCGGTGACATGGTGTACATTCAGGGGCATGCTTCTCCGGGCATCTATGCGCGGGCGTTTCTCGAAGGCCGCCTGAGCGACGCAGCAGCTGCACAATTTCCGTCAGGAGCTGTCGAAGACCGGCGGCCTTTCATCCTACCCGCATCCCTACCTGATGCCGGACTTCTGGCAGTTTCCCACCGTGTCGATGGGCCTCGGCCCGATCATGTCCATCTATCAGGCCCGCTTCAACCGTTATCTGAAAGCACGGGGATTCCTGAAGGGAGAAGAACCGCGTGTCTGGTGTTTCGTGGGAGACGGGGAATCCGACGAACCGGAAACGCTGGGTGCGCTGACGCTTGCCTCCCGCGAGCGGCTGGACAATCTCATCTGGGTGGTGAACTGCAACCTGCAACGGCTCGACGGTCCGGTGCGCGGCAACGGAAAAATCATCCAGGAACTTGAATCGGCGTTCCGCGGGGCCGGATGGAATGTGGTGAAAGTGATCTGGGGCGGCGACTGGGATCCATTGCTCGCCCGGGACGATGACGGCTGGCTGCTCAAACGGATGAGCGAGGCGGTCGATGGTGACTTTCAGAAGTATTCGGTCGAACCCGGAAGCTATACGCGCAAACACTTCTTCGGAAAATATCCGGAGTTGTTCGAGATGGTGAATCACCTCACCGACGACCAGATCCGGAAACTCCGGCGTGGCGGCCATGATCCGCAGAAGGTGTACGCCGCGTTCAAGGCGGCGGTCGATCACCGGGGGCGCCCGACGGTGGTGCTGGCGAAGACCGTGAAGGGGTACGGACTCGGGGAGGGGGGCGAAGGCAGGAACGTCACCCACCAGCAGAAAAAGATGAACGAAAAGGAACTCCGCGAATTCCGCGCGCGGTTCGGTATCCCCATCAGCGATGAAGATGTGGTGAACACGCCGTTCTATCGTCCGCCGGACGACAGTCCCGAGATGCGTTATCTGAAAGAACGCCGCGAGGCGCTGGGCGGCTCGCTTCCCCGCCGTGTGCCGGGCACGGAACGGCTCGAAGTCCCGTCGGTCGACGGGTTCGCGGAATTCCTGAAGGGTTCGGAGCGTTTCGAGGTTTCCACGACCATGGCATGGGTTCGTATGCTGGGAACCCTTCTCCGCAACAAGAAGATCGGCCGGCATATCGTGCCGATCGTCCCCGATGAAGCCCGCACGTTCGGCATGGACCCGCTCTTCCGCGAGATCGGGATCTACTCGCCGAAAGGGCAGCTGTACGACCCGGTGGACAGTGAATCGCTGCTGTTCTACCGGGAAGCCACCGACGGGCAGATCCTGGAAGAGGGCATCACCGAAGCAGGCGCCATGTCATCCTTCGTGGCAGCCGCGACATCGTATGCGAGCAGCGGTGTCACGATGATTCCCTTCTATATCTACTATTCCATGTTCGGCTTCCAGCGCATCGGAGACCTCGTGTGGGCGGCGGCGGATATGAAGGCGAAGGGATTCCTGCTCGGCGCCACCGCCGGGCGGACGACGTTGAATGGCGAAGGGCTTGCAGCACGAAGACGGCCACAGCCATCTCCTGGCCGCCACCGTCCCCTCGCTCCTGACGTATGATCCCGCGTTCGCCTATGAAATCGCGCTCATCGTTCAGGACGGGCTTCGCAGGATGTATGCGGAAGGGGAGGATGTGTTCTATTATCTGACCCTCTATAATGAGAACTATCAAATGCCTCCCATGCCCGAGGGTGTGCGCGAGGGAGTGCTGAAGGGGCTCTACAGATTCCGGAAAGGGCAAAAGGGCCCAAACTCTCCGCTCAACTGTTCGGCAGCGGCCCCATCCTGCGTTTTGCGTTATCCGCCCAGGAGATCCTTGCGGAACGCTTCGGCGTGTCGGTGGATGTCTGGAGCGCGACCAGCTACAAGACCCTCCGGGCCGAAGCGTTGAATGCGCAACGCTGGAACATGCTTCATCCGGCCGAACCCAAACGCACCTCGTACCTGGAACAGGTCCTGGCCAAAGAGCAGGGTCCGTTTGTCGCCGTCTCGGACTTCATGAAACTGGTGCCGGACCAGATCGCGCCGTGGGTGCCGGGAGGCCTTTTCACACTGGGAACCGACGGGTTCGGTCGCAGCGACACGCGCGCGGCGTTACGCCGGTTTTTCGAAATTGACACCGAATCCATTGTCATTGCCACCCTGTACGCGCTTGCGGAAAAGGGGAAGATCAAGAAGCAGGTGGTCGCGGATGCCATCAAGGCGCTGGGGGTGGATCCGGAGAAACCCTTTCCGGTGATTGCCTGAATTGACGGTCATGCGGAGTACCGGCTTCGCCTCTTTGCGTCGGGACGCCGGCACATGCGGCCGGTGCTCCCGGCAGAACAATCTGTAGGACAAGGAGAATCCATGGACATACGACTTCCGCGGCTGGGTGAAGGAGCGGACTCCGGCACGGTCGCGAGCATTTTTGTGAAGGAGGGCGACCAGGTCAAGAAGGATCAGCCGATCCTTGAACTGGAAAGCGAGAAAGCGGTTGCGTCGATCCCCGCCCCGGAAAGCGGGACGGTCTCAAAGCTTCACGTGCGCGAGGGTGACACGGTCAAGGTCGGTCAGCTGATTCTGACCCTGACCGGTGGAAGCGGATCGGGAACGCCGCCGCTCCGCCTGCAATGGTGTCGGAGCGTGACGTGGATGTCGGACTGCCGGAGCCGCCGCCTCCTGCCGCAGCGCCCGCGCCTCCGTCCGGCTGACGCAGGTCCGTATTCCTCCCCTGCACCGGGTGGACCCCCGCCGGCTGCATCGCCGACTATCCGCAAGATGGCCCGCGAACTGGGAATCGATCTCCGCCGGGTGAAGGGGAGTGAGCGGGGCGGGCGCATCGTGATGGATGACCTGCGCCGTTATGTGTCGTGGCTGCAGGAGACGGCGTTGAAACCCGCGCGCGGCGATGCCCGCGGGAACGCCTTCCGCTCCCGCACGTGTCTCCGGCGATCGACTTTTCGCGCTGGGGCACCGTCCGGGTGCAGAAGATGACCACGTTGCGGCGCACGATCAGCAGCCGGATGGTGGAGTCCTGGACCCGTGTGCCGCACGTGACACAGTTTGACGAGGTAGATGTCACCCGAGTTCTTGCACTCCGCAAGGCACATGCGGCCGTGTACGAACAGCAGGGCGCAAAACTGACCCTGACTTCGTTCGCCCTCCGGGCGGTGGTGCAGGCGCTCAAACTGCATCCGCTGATGAATGCCAGCCTCAATGAGGCCGCGGGGGAACTGGTCTTCAAGCAGTACTACCACATCGGTCTGGCGGTTGACACCGAACACGGGCTGATTGTGCCGGTGATCCGCGACGCGGATACCAAGAGCCTGAAGCAGCTCTCCATCGAAGTGCAGCAACTCGCCGACAGGGCCCGGCAGCGCAAGCTTGCACTCGAAGAGATGCAGGGAGGGACGTTCAGTATTTCCAATCAGGGCGGGATCGGCGGCGGGGCCTTTACACCGATCATCAACGCTCCGGAAGTCGCCATTCTGGGGATGGGGCGGAGTGTCGCGCGGCCCGTCATACGCGAGGGCAAGATTGTCGAACGGACCATCCTGCCGCTCGGGCTTTCCTACGATCACCGCGTGATCGATGGCGCAAATGCGGCACGATTCATGGTGGATCTTGTCCGTGCATTCGAACAGTTCGACGAAGAAACCGTAAAGATCTGACGAGGACAAAGGTGAATACCGTTACAACAGATATCGTGGTGATCGGAGCCGGTCCCGGCGGTTATGCGGCGGCATTCTATGCGGCCGACAAAGGAAAGAAGGTTGTGCTCGTGGAGCGTGACGAGAGGCTCGGCGGGGTCTGCCTGAATCGCGGGTGCATACCCTCCAAAGCGTTGCTGCATGCAGCCAAACTGATCAGCGAGGCGGAGGAGTCCGGGTTCCGCGGGATTCACTTCGGGAAACCCACGATTGATACCAATGCCATGCGTGCCTGGAAGGAATCGATCGTGGCCAAGCTGGCCAACGGTATTGCGGGACTCGCACAGAAGCGGAACGTGCAGGTGATTCACGGCAAAGCCTACTTCGAAGACTCCGCCACACTGCGCGTGGAAACGGCGGAAGGACAGCAGTTTGTCGAGTATGATCGTGCCATTGTCGCGGTGGGTTCCGTGCCCGCCATGCCCGCGGCATTTGACCTGGGCAATCCGCGCATCATGACATCCACCGAGGCGTTGAATATCGAATACATCCCGCCTACCCTCCTGATTGTGGGAGGGGGCTATATCGGGATGGAGCTCGGAACGGTGTACGCCACCCTCGGCAGCAAGGTGGTGGTGGGGGAGGCCATGGGTGAGGTGCTTGCCGGGGCCGACCAGGATCTCGTGCGTCCGGTGCTGCGCCGCGCCCAGCAGAGTTTCAAGGAAATCCGCACCGGGGTCAAGGTGCTGAAAATGTCGACCGCAGGAAAACAGATCAACGTAGAACTCGAGATGGGCGGGGAAAAGAAAACGGAGCTCTATGACGGCGTCCTGGTCTCCGTGGGCCGTTCGCCGAACTGCAACGATCTCGGGCTGGAAAACACCGGGGTGGTGCGCGATGAGAAGGGCTTCATCAAAGTCAACGATCGCCAGGAAACGGGGGATCCGAAAATCATGGCCATCGGGGATGTCGTCGGCGGAGTCCTGCTCGCCCACAAGGCGACAAAGGAAGCGCGGATCGCCGTCGAAGTGATTATGGGCGAACCCAGCGCGTTCGAAGACATCATTATCCCCGCTGTGGTGTTTACCGATCCGGAGATCGCCTGGTGCGGATTGACAGAAGACGAGGCGCGGGAGCAGGGAAAAAAGGTGGAGGTGGCCAGGTTCCCCTGGTCGGCCTCAGGGCGTGCGTTGAGTTTCGACCGGACGGACGGGCTGACGAAGCTGATCATTGATCCGGAGACGGAGCGGATTCTGGGAGTGGGGATCGTGGGTGCGGGAGCCGGGGAGCTGATCGGGGAAGGTGTTGTCGCGATTGAGATGGGGGCAACAGCCCGGGATATGGCGGAAACCGTGCATCCGCATCCGACACTCTCCGAGACACTCTCCGAGTGCGCCGAAGCGTACTACGGATTTGCCATCCATACCCAATCACGAAAAAAATAACGGCCGGAGATGAAGACCCCCGCTACTGGAGCGCGGACTCCACTGCTGCAATCATTTCTTCCGACATCGGGCTGACACCCGATGCGAATTTCCCCACCACATTTCCGTTCCGGTCCACCAGGTACTTCGTGAAGTTCCATTTCACATCACCGGCGAACTTCTTGTTGGTTTTTTCCGATGTCAGGAACGCGTACAACGGATGCTGATCGTCACCCTTGACGGAAATCTTTGAGAACATGTCGAAGGTGACGTCATAGTTGGTGGTGCAGAATTGTTTGATGTCCGCATCGGTGCCCGGTTCCTGCTGTTTGAAATTGTTCGCCGGGAATCCCAGAATGGCAAATCCCTTTTCCTTGTATGTATTGTATAGTGTCTCCAGATCCTTGTACTGCGGTGTGAAGCCGCAGCGTGATGCGACGTTGACGATCAGGAAGGCTTTTCCCTTGTAGCGGGAGAGCGGCACATCCTTGCCGTCGATGTTCTTCATCGTGAACCCCAGCACACCGCCGGTACCGGCCTTCCCCGGTTGCGCGGCCGCGATCGTCGATCCTATCATCAGAAAAGTCATGAGACTCATGGCTGAAATCCTCAACATGGTGAACTCCCTGGACAAAGTATGAATCAGACCGAGCGTATTTCCATCCTCTTCAACCGCGAAATGAGAGCCGAAGTTCCGCAAGAGGTGAATCCGCCGATTTATGCGGAAATTGCTTGACTTTTTGTCCTGTTTTCTTAACTTGATTTTCAGGCAGGGCTCATGCGGTGCGCGTTTGCGTTCTTTGATCGGCGATGAGGTGGAGGCACACTGATGAAAAAGAGCAAGCGTGTTATGCGGCGCGCGGTTCTCGCCAGCCTCTACGACCATGTTCAGGATGCGTACGGCGTGGACTGGTCGAGGGAAGCATTTGTTGATGGCCAGCTTTCGTTGAACGAACTGGACGCCCTTCTGGCGTTCAAGAGCGACCCGCGCATTGACGAATTACGCGGTGCGCTGGACCGGCTGCAAAACGGAACGTTCGGGATGTGTCTTGCCTGCAAGGGCCGCATTGACCAGGAGTTGCTGGATGCCGATCCCGCCCAGCGGTTGTGTGTTCCCTGCGAGCAGCTGTACAGTCACCTGTTCGTGCGCACCTATGCGGTCCCGCAGGCTCCGCACATGTAGATGAAGGCGGAGCGGTTGCCGCCTTCATCCGGTCGTTGTTCCTTCCGTCGTACTTCCCGTCACTCTCGCACAACCGGTGTAACACCTATGAAGCGTGATCTCGTTTCATTTGCTCTCTGGAACAGGGAGGACCTTGAAGAGGTCTTCCGCCTGACGCGTGAGCTGCAAGTTCCCGATGCCTCGGGGTGGCGCCCGCTTGACGGCAAGACGGCCGCGCTGGTCTTCGAGAAGGCTTCATTGCGTACGCGCGTGTCTTTTGAGGTCGGTGTCGTCCAGCTGGGCGGCCATCCCCTCTTCCTGCAGCAGGAAACCATCGGCATCAGCACACGTGAATCGGTGCATGATATCGGACGAATTCTCTCCGAGTATTGCGCCCTGATTGTCGCGCGCACGTTGCGTCACCAGACCTGCGCCCAGCTTGCCGACAGCGCGACGGTTCCGGTCATCAATGCCATGACGGATCTTGTCCATCCCTGTCAGATCCTTGCCGACGTTTACACGCTGATGGAGCGCGGCCGGTTCACCCCTGCAACACGAGTGGTCTTTCTCGGCGACGGAAACAACATTGTCAATTCCTGGCTCGAGTTTGCCGCGAAAATTCCGATGCATCTGGTGTGCGCGCTGCCCCCTCGGGCTACGAACCCCATCCGAAGATGCTCGAAGAAGCCCAGTCGAATGGTGTCAGCCGTATGGAGATGATCGGCGATCCGGTGGAAGCGGTCCGCGACGCCGACGTGGTCTACACCGATGTGTGGCCGCAGAGCGGACCCGGGGTCGACGAGGGGCGCCGGGTCAAGGTCTTCAAGCCCTATCAGGTGAACAGGGCGCTCCTCAAATACGCCCGCAAAGACTGCCTGGTGATGCACCGCCTCCCGGCCAACCGGGGCGAGGAGATCACCAGTGATATCCTGGACAGCGCTCGATCTGTGGTACACCAGCAAGCACGCAATCGTCTCCATGTGCAGAAGGGGGTTATCCTCAAATTGCTGAACATGACCCGTTAGCCGCTGTGCCAAAAAGTATGCAATGACCAGGATAATGGACGGCAGAGGCAGCATTTCTGCCGAAAAGCGCATAAAAGGGCCTCTTCTGTAATGGCACGCCGATTGGTGTATTCCCCGTTGGCGGGTGGAACCACTACGGTGATGAGGATACCTTGAAACGACTACCGATATTTCTTGCTTTTGCGCTTCTTGCAGGCGCCTTCCCCTCCGGTCAGCCTTCAGCGACTGCCGGCTTCAGCGTTACCTTCGGCGCTTTCTATTCCTCGCTTGCCCCGCACGGAGAATGGATCCCTGTTGATGGAGGCGTTTTCGCGTGGCGGCCGGTGAATGTTGACGGCGCGTGGCGGCCGTACGGGAACGGACAATGGGTGTGGACGGATGACGGCTGGTACTGGGATTCCGATGAGCCCTGGGCCTGGGCGACATACCACTACGGCCGATGGTACTACGACGACTATTACGGGTGGTTGTGGCTTCCGGGATACGACTGGTCGCCCGCGTGGGTGGAATGGCGGTACGGAGGTGACCATGTCGGCTGGGCGCCGCTCGGACCGTACGCGGTGTTCGACATGCACTTCGGTGTGTATTACCGGCGGCACTGGTCGACTCCCTATCACTACTGGTCCTTCGTGGATTGCGCTTACATGGCCAGTCCGGGTATCCACAGGTATGTGTACCGCAGCGAGAACAACACGCGCTTCATCGGCCGGACGCGCACAGCGGGGAACGTGAGGTATGATGGAGGCCGCATCGTCACACGGGGACCGGATGTTGCTTCCATCGAACGCCAGGGCAATGTCCGGATCCGCAGGGCGGAGGTTGTGGATGCAAACGGCATGGACGACGCGCGCACGCTGCGGAACGGTGAACGCGAAATGATCGGGGTCTACCGACCGCGTATCGAAGGGCGGGCGGGTGATCAGCGTCGGGAGCGTCCTGCGGCTGTGCGGGACGGGGAGCGTGTGCCGTCGCTTGACACACGCGACATCGATGCCCGCCGCCGGGAAGAGGCCCGGGGGTGGGGACGGGAAATCGAACGGATGATGCAGAACAGTCCACAACGGCAACCGGGAACAACTCCCGAGACGGCCGACAGGCAAAGGCCTGAGCGGCGGCGCCTGGATTACTACCTGCCTGATCCGTCAGTCCGGCACCGCTCCCGCGATGAAGAGCGCCGTCCGCCGGAGGAACGAGCGCCACAGTATCGATCCCGTCCGGAAGGACAGGAACAGGGCCGGGCCGCCCCCCCGCCGTCGCGGGGAGGGGGAGAGCGTAGGGAGAGATGAACCGTGCCCCATGTAAGGCCCCTGTCCGGAAAAAGAAAAGCCCGCCTCAGAGAAGAAGCGGGCTGATGGTTCCCGGGGCGGGGGAGAACCCGTCCTCTGCCTAGAACGGTTTCTCCAGATCCTTCCTCCGCTTCAACACCTGTCCGGCTTTCCATTCCTGCACGCTGAACACCTGGGGACTCCGCGATGTTGTCACCATGTAGGTAGTGCTCGAAGGGTGTTTGAGGAAACGTATCTGCACTCCCTGGACTTCCAGGACGGCCGCAGGCGGCGGAACCACGGTCAGCGCCGAGTCCACGAAGTCATCGGCAAGAAAACCCGTGAGCGACCCGAGCAGTCCGCGGACCTGGTCCTCGCCGGCCTGATTGCCGTCGACACGCCAGAGGCTGTCCTGCCGGGCAAGCGTGAAGGTCGTGTCGCCATAGCGGAATTGCACGGAGGTGACGGATTCCAGGGGGGTCTTGAAGATCGTCTTATCCCGCCAGTCGCGTGCCTGCCGCGCAAACTGATACCCGAGCATTCCTTCCGCAAGATATACTTCGTTGTCACTCTCCCGCCGGACGTACGTTTCGGTGTATGCAGGGCCGGGCTTACCCACCCGGAAGGCGGCGAGCGAAACTCCTTTGGCAAGGAATTTCACCGATGTTCCGGTGGAGTCGACCTGAAAGAGTGCCTGCTTTGCCGGGTTGGAGGAGACGACACCCTTCAGGATGATGGTGTTCCCTTTGCCGATGGTGGAGGTCACAACGGCCTCGTCGGCGGCTGCCCGCACGGGGTCGGTCAGCATCCATGCGGGGCCCTGCTTTTCGAGAGTCACCCGGCCGGCGGCGGAGCTGATTTCGATTCTGTCGACTGCCGCGGAGTCGTACCTGACCAGAACCTCCCCGCTTCCTTCCGTTGTGCTGCGTTCTCCGGGTTTCTGGAGAACGAGAAAGACACCTGCGACGAGAAGAATGAGGATACCGAGAAGAATCAGAGTGTTCCGTTTCATTGCAGCTCCAGTGCTTTCTTCCGGGCTTTGCGCATCCGCCAGCGAATCGCGCCGTAGGCCAGCACGAGCAATGGCGGCAACGCGAGGTTCGCGTATTTGACGAGTTTCTTCGTTCCCTCAGACACCTGCTCCAGCGGCGGCAACGTGGCGTCTTTTGAACGGATCGTGATCAATCCGGCATCGTCCACCAGGTAGTCCACCATGTTGGCGAAAAAGGTCAGATTGTCCCGACTGCCGCCCATGAACTGGTCCCGGGCAAAATCGCCGTCGCCGACAAGGACGATGCGTGTCTCCGGGCTGCCGGACAGCGGTGTCGCCGGCGGGGGCAGCGCTCCCGCGGCGGTATCGGCGGGTACGGGGCGGCCTGCGTACAGGCTGACGAACTTTCCTTCCACAAGAACGGCCAGCGGGAGTCCGTTCTCCTGGAATTCTTCGCGGGTGTATTGCTGGAGCGGATCAAAGGCGAATGACCCGGTGAGCCGGCCGCTCTGTTTGGAAGACATGGCAAGGACTTCCGCGCGCAGCCCTTTTGCCGCCACGGCGGCCGTGTCGACCGAGCTCACAAAAAACATCACCAGGTTCTGGAGGTCTTTCACCATCATGTTCCCCTTGCTGAAGGCGTTGACGAGGGGCAGATAGGGAAAGGGAACCTGCGATTGCATGTTGAATCCGTACTGCTGCTGGACGATGGTCACGCTTGCGCATTGCAGATCGCGCACGAGATCGGCATTGATGCGGAGTCCGTACGCCGCCAGCAGGTCATCCATGTTCAGCTCGACAGCCCGGCCGAACCGGTTTTGCAGGTTCGCGTCAATGCGGTTGAGCAGGAAGGCGACTTTGCCCCCCCGCATCAGGTACTGGTCGATCTGGAACTTGTGTGCCTCCGGCAGGGAACCACCCGGAGCAAGAACGATGAGTGCCGCAACGTCCCCGGGAACAGGGGTGCCCTTGCTGACATCCACAGGGGTGATCTCGTACTGGCGACGGAGCAGTTCCTGCACCCGGGACAGCTCCTGCAGCCCCGGTTCGCCGTGGCCGGTAAGGAAGCCGATCTTCCGCTGCGTGCGTGTGGTCAGCCGTTTGATTGTGCTGCTGATTTCATACTCGAGGGTAGCGGTATTCTGAATGACCGGCAGCACTTCTTTCCGGTCTTCGTACAGGAAGACCATTCCCATATACGCGCGCTTGACTTCGAATTTGTCTTCCTTCACCACCTGTACCTGGACGGGGGCAATCCCCTGCTGCTGGGCTTCCTGCTCCGTCTTTTCGGCGCTCGGGTCAAAGAATTCGAACTGCAGGTTTCCCCGTGCGTAGGCGCGGTACTCATTCAGCTGATCCAGCAGCTGGCGGCGATGGTTGTTGTAGGGGGCGGGCAGGTCTTCCGTGAAATACACCTTCACCGTCACCCGGTCATCCAGCGCCTGCATGAGGGTTTTGCTGGCATCCGAAAGGGTAAAGAGACCCGTACGGGTCATGTCCATCCGGCCGAACCAGCGCACGGAGATGAAATTCAGAAGGATGAGAATCGCCAGGACGATGCCCAGGCGGATCAGCGTTTGTGTTTTTGTGGAGGTCTTCGTCATGGCGCGTTCACCACTTCCGTCGTTCAAGGGAAACCGTAGCCAGGTACAGCGAGAAACCGAGCAGTGAGGCGAAGTACAGAATATTGCGCGAGTCGATCACCCCGCGGGCAATGTTGGAGAAATGGGAATCGATGGCCAGGAACTCCATCGTCGAGGCGAACGCTTCCGGCACGTACATGAGGACCTTGTCCATCAGGAACAGGGCGAGGATGATCAGGAAGCTCAGGATGAATGCCACGATCTGGTTTTCCGTCAGACTCGATGCCAGGATGCCGATGGCGATGTAGACGCCGCCCATCAGGAGCAGACCGAGATAGCCGGTGAGCACCGGGCCCAGGTCGAGTGATCCGAGTGCCGCGACGGTAATTACATAGAGGAACGTCGGGGTTATTGCGGCGGCAAGCAGTGCCCAGGCGGCCAGAAATTTTCCGAGCACGATCTCGACGTCACGCACCGGACACGTGGTGAGCAATTCCAGCGTCCCCGATTTCTGTTCTTCGGCAAGGAGGCGCATGGTGATGGCCGGAACAAAAAACAGGAAGATCAACGGGACGAGTTCAAACACCACCCGCAGCGAGGAGACGTTCATCAGGAACAGGTTGCTCGTGAAGAACCATCCGATGATGCTGAGAAAGACGATGATCACGACGTACGCGACGGGGGAATTGAAGTAAGAACGCAATTCCCGGCGGAACACCGGACCGACATTGGAGAGACCAAAAGAGGTCATACAGCTCCTGATGATTAAGTGGTCGTCAGTTTGTGGAAGACTTCTTCAAGCGTGGTTGCTTTACGGTGCATTTCCAGCAGCACCCATCCCCGGCTGACGGCGAGCCGGAATGCCGCTTCCCGCACATCCGACCCCTTCTCGGCAAAGAGTTCAAAACGGAAGACGCCGTTCTTCTCGCCCAGGAGGGTCACGTCCGTGACGGACGCCAGCGTGCGCAGGTGCGGGGTCACGTCCTGGAGCGGATCGCCGCTGCCGGCCCGGAGCTCCAGCGTCAGGGATTCATTGCCGTGGAATTCCCTCTGCAGGTGCTCCGGTGTGCCGTCAGCGACGATCTTCCCCTCGTTGATGATGAGCACACGGTCGCAGGTTGCCTGGACCTCGGAGAGAATGTGGGTGGAAAGAATGACGGTCTTCGCGCGGCCGAGCCTTTTGATCAGGTTGCGGATTTCGACGATCTGATTCGGATCCAGACCGCTTGTGGGTTCATCCAGGATCAGCACTTCGGGATCGTGGATCATGGCCTGCGCGAGACCCACCCGCTGACGGAATCCCTTGGACATCTCCCCGATATCCTTGTGCCGTACGCTCTCGAGCCCGCATACCTGCACCATTTCACGCATGCGATGCTGGACCGCTCCTCCCCGGAGTCCGTGCAGCTGTGCCGAGTATTCGAGGTAGTCGAGCACGTTCATCTCATGATAGAGGGGATTCATTTCGGGAAGGTAGCCGATCTTGCGGCGTACCGCGAGGGACTGTTCGATCACATCCAGTCCATCCACCTCTGCCGAGCCCGCGGTCGGGGGCATGTAGCAGGTGAGAATCTTCATGGTCGTGGTCTTCCCGGCGCCGTTGGGGCCGAGGAAGCCCAGGATCTCACCGGTCTTCACTTCGAAGGAGATGTCGTCGACCGCCTTCTGCTCACCGTAGGCTTTGGTGAGATTGCGCACTGCAATAGACATGTGTTTCCGGAGTTGTGGGTGATGAATCAGGAAGTCTTTCGCTTCTGCAGAGTAAAATATACGAAGCGCGCCGCTGTGAATCAAGTCCGCACCGGAGGAAGACCCTCCGATGGAAGAGGTCCGGGTTGAGGTTTGTCCGCGCAATTGGTATGTTGTGGCAACACCTCTCACCACGAAGATGATAATCCATGGTCCACTTGCGTAAAGAACTGGTTATCGTGGGCGATCGCGTCCTGTTGAAAATCGACGACGATCAGGACAAGACCAAATCCGGCCTGTATCTTCCCCCCTCGGTGCGGGAACGGGAAAAAGTGGCCATGGGGCGTGTCGTGCGTGTGGGACCGGGGTACGCGATTCCCAATCCCAACTACAACGAGGACGAACCGTGGGCGGCACACCGGGAACCGATGCGGTATATCCCGCTCCAGGCCCAGGAAGGGGACTACGCGATTTTCCTGCGGGAACAGGGGATCGAGGTGGAGTTTGAAGAAGAAAAATATCTGATCGTTCCGCAATCCGCGGTGCTGATGCTGGTGCGGAGGGAGCTGCACGAATCGTAGGCCGTCACGCCGGGCGGGCGGGCCAGGAGAATGGTGCTGCACAGACAACGGCCGGTCCCGCAGAGCGGGACCGGCCGTGTATTGATGGTCCCGCCCTGTGCCGGGGATCAGCCTCAGGCGATGGTGACTTCTTTGTTGAGGTAGACCTGCTGGATGGTGTGCAGGAGTTGCACGCCCTCCTTCATCGGCTTCTGGAAGGCCTTCCGGCCGGAGATCAATCCCATCCCGCCTGCCCGCTTGTTGATAACCGCAGTACGCACCGCTTCCGCCAGATCATTCTGTCCCGACGCGCCGCCGGAATTGATCAGCCCCATCCGGCCCATGTAGCAGTTGGCCACCTGGTACCGCGTGAGATCAATCGGATGGTCTGTGGTGAGTTCACTGTATACTTTCTTGTGGGTCTTGCCGAAGTTCAGCGCAGTAAACCCGCCGTTGTTTTCCGGCAACTTCTGCTTGATGATATCCGCTTCAATGGTCACGCCGAGATGATTCGCCTGGCCGGTAAGGTCGGCGGATACATGATAATCCTTTTCCGGGGTCTTGAACGCTGCGTTCCGCGTGTAGCACCAGAGGATGGTGACCAGACCGAGTTCATGTGCATATTTGAACGCCTCGCTCACTTCCTGGATCTGACGCTTGGACTCCTCCGAGCCGAAATACACCGTGGCCCCGACGGCGGCACAGCCCATCTCGCTGGCCTGATCTATGCCGGCGAACATGATCTGGTCGTAGGTGTTGGGATAGGACAGAAACTCGTTGTGGTTGATCTTGAGAATAAAGGGGATACGGTGGGCGTACTTCCGCGCCACGGACCCCAGTACACCCAGCGTGGAGGCGACCGCGTTGCATCCACCTTCAATCGCCAGCTTCACGATATTCTCGGGATCAAAAAAGATCGGGTTGGGGGCGAATGACGCTCCTGCAGAATGCTCGATGCCCTGGTCGACCGGGAGTATGGAAAGGTATCCCGAGTGGGCCAGATTGCCATGGTTGAAAAGAAGCTGCATGTTCCGGAGGACGCCGATCTTGCGATCGGTCGGTACGAAAACCCGGTCCACAAAGTCGGAGCCCGGGAGATGCAGCATTTCCCTGGGAATCCCCTTGCACTGGTGCCCGAGCAATGTCCGGGCCTCCGTGCCCAGCTGCTGCTCGATTTCGTTTAACGTCATTCCGCCGCTCTCCTGTTTTGTTGTGGGAAATGATATGTGTAAATATAGAAAAAACGGGGTGGAGGCGCAAAGATTACTTCTTGACCGGTCCCTGTGAAGTATTTACCACACTGTGCACCAAAAAGGACGCCAAACAGCCAAAATTGGCCCAATTTCGAAGGTGGAACTTCTGGCATGAAATTCGTACAAGGAGGTAAAGGAATGAAGACATGATGTCAGGTGATCGGTATTCGGGAGTTGACATGGGAATCAGGTTCTATTCCGGACATTTATCAAGAGAACAGAGAGAAGCTCTCGAGCAGATTCTCCTGGAAGAGATGGAAGTGCAGATCTGGTATGGGATCAGCTGGAGCACGCTCATGGGAGGGGAGGTCTTTTTCAACCTGCAATAAGTCCCTACGGCCGTTACGGCCGGTCTGCGGAGCCTCCATTCTGGTGGGAGTGGGGGCTCCGTTCTTTTTTCTTGCGCATAGTGTCCGAAAGTACTATCTTTTTCAGGCAATCAACTGTACACCGTTTTTGCGCTATTAATGGTTCCGTTGCTGCAAGTGATGTTCTCTGGGTCGTCCAGCAAGCGCTTGTAACAGCGGTGAGCGTCGAGGTCTGGCACCCGCTACCCGACCTGAGAGCTATTAACAGGCACAAAAACCCGGTGCCCGTCACGGGCGGCTTTGCCGTACGCATTCCAGGAACATCTTCGAAGGAGATTCCCATGGAAAAGGGAGTCGTGAAATGGTTCAACGGAGCCAAAGGATTCGGCTTCATCAAGCGTGAAACGGGCGAAGACGTGTTTGTGCACTACAAGGCCATCGTCGGCGAAGGTTACAAGACCTTGAACGAGGGTGACAAGGTGGAGTTTGATGTGGAGAAGGGCCCGAAGGGTCTCCAGGCACTGCGCGTCAGCAAGATCTGACATCCCTTGATACCGTGTCCGGAAGCCCTGGCATTCAATGCCGGGGCTTTTTTTCAGGAGACGACGCTGCCGGAGATCTCAGAAGACCCCCATGAAACTGCGACTCACGCTTCTTGGTGATGCCTCACCGATGTCCGGGAAAATTCCTCCGAGCGACGTGATGCTCTTTCCCGAGCTGGTCGACGGTGGATACGCCGCCCTGAAGCGCGGCGCCGGCACCCACCGTGTCGGCGATCCGTACGTTAGGCTCTTTCAAGACGCATCGCGGAAATACCGTTGTACGTGCGTCGCAGGCTCCGTGGCACTCCGCAACTCCGACGGATCGCTGACGAACACCAGTCTCGTCTTCCGCCGGGGCAGATGCGTGCACCGGTACGACAAAATCCATCTCTTCCGGCCGGCGGGGGATCACCGGTTCTTCCGCGCGGGCACCGCCGTGAGGTCGTTTCCTGTCCCGTTGAAAGGCAGGCGTGTCCGTGCAGGCGTCATTATCTGCTATGATCTCCGGTTTCCGGAGCTGAGCCGCATGCTTGCCCGTGCAGGGATTCAACTCCTGCTCGTTCCCGCACGCTGGCCGGCCGTGCGCGATGATGCGTGGCAGACACTCCTGAAAGCCCGGGCGATCGAGAACCAGATCTTCGTGGCAGGATGTGACGCGGCGGACAGCGAGGGAGGGTTCTCATACGTATTCGACCCGATGGGGCGGCTGCTCTTCAGCAGCAGGCGGCGGCCAAAAGGGAAGGTGCACACCGTTCTTCTGGATCTTCGTCTGCTACACGAGGCCAGACGGGTTCACCGGAATATCCGTGATGCCGTCATGCTGCACGGAGGGGCGTTTATGACGAAGCACACCTAACGGGGCTCCGCCCCATCGCCTGACAGCCCTTCCGTCCTCCTCTCGCGCTACTTTCTCTTCTTCCCTGCCCTGTATTCCCGCGTGGCAACGGTGTGAAGACCACCGCGCACTTGATAATCCGCCGCCACCTTCATCCAGCGAGGCCGTGCACAACGAACCAGATCGTCCATGATCCGGTTAACCAGGTGTTCCTGGTAGATTCCCACATTCCGGTAGCTCAGGAAGTAGTACTTCAGAGAACGGAGCTCGATGCACGTCCTGTCGGGGATGTACTCTATGTGGATACGTGCATAATCGGGCAAGCCGGACCAGGGGCAGACCGAAGTGAACTCGTCCGTGTCGATCGTCATGTTGATTTCCCTTCCGGCATACTCATACGGGAAGGTCTCCAGCACATCTACGTCGATGGTGGAAAGATCCCCGACGTCGTACCGTCGGTCCAGTGGCTCGGTCATCGCCGGACATCCCCTTGTTATTTGCACGGATCGGTTGTAGATTAAGCCAATATAGGGGTTTCCCCCGCGAAAAGCCAAACAGCAGGAGAAGCAGGTGAAAAGAGCACTTCCCGGACTCGTGTTGCTGGTATTCCTCGGTGGATGCGCCGGACCACATGCAGTACACGATGCACAGGATCCCGTCGGCAGGATCTCCCGTGAGCAGTGTGATCTTGCGTTTCAGGGTGCGCACGACACGGTTCGCATCCAGACCGAATTTGTGGAGATGATCCGCCAGGCGGACTCCGGCGTGCGTGTCCTGGTGTTCCTCGGCACCTGGTGCGGTGACAGCAAGCGTGAAGTCCCCCGGTTTCTGAAAATCGCTGATGCGGCCGGGATTTCCATGGACCGTATCACGTTGTACGCGCTGGACCGGAAAAAGGCCACCCCGGAGGGGGTGGAGTCCGGCTACCGGATTGAGCGCGTTCCCACATTTATTTTCCTGAAGAAAGAGAGCGAGATCGGCCGGATCGTTGAAAGCCCCCGTACGACCCTGGAAGGGGACATCCTGACTATCCTGGCTGCCGCGATTCAGGGGTAGCGGTTGACATTCTTTTGCGTTTTGAATATATTTGGCACACTTGGTAGACAAGTGACAGAAGTATAACTCTTTTTCCATGCCGGAAGTACAATGGTGTCCGATGGACCGAACAGGCAACACGAGAACGATCGCGAGAAGCTGCTTGAGGAAATCCGGCGCCGCGCAGAAGAAGCTGAGCTGAAGCGTCTTGAAGAGGAGGAACATGGACAGATTCCGCCTCCTGTACCGGCTGCCGGAGAAGCTGTTGCTCCACCTGTCGCTCCGATCAGTCCCCCCCCCGTTCCACCGGTTTCCACGCCCCCGTCGCCCGTAGAGGAGTCTCCGGAGCGCATTCAACGTCTGGCTGAACTGCTCGAGTCTGCCCAATCGCTCTACCAGCAGGAGCATTACGAGCAGGCACTGCTTGTCATTGACGATCTGTTGTTCATTGCTCCCGGACATGAAGCGGGGATGCAGTTGCGCCAGGATGTCGAGCGGGCGAAACGGCTGGCGGATGTTATCCGGAAGGAGGAGGAACGTTTCCGGGAGGTGAGCCGGTCTGCGGAACCGGCACCCAAGCCGCCCCCTGTCCCCGCCAGGGAACCGGACGAGACCGAGTTCTGGGGGCCGACGAAGGTGAAGAGCGCCGAAGAGTCCGTCGGCATTCCGGAGGCCGTTGAGGCACCGATTCCCAGAGTGCCCCCCAAGCCTCCCGTTCTGGACAGGATGGTCAAACGCGCGTCGCAGGTCCGCATCCCGGTGCGCCCCATTCTTACCGTCGCCGCGGTTCTTCTCGTGGCGGCACTCGGCTACTGGGTGATCCGGAGCATGGCGGAGGCCGTGGTCCCTCCCCGGCGGGTCCTCGCGATTTTCCCTGCCGTCATTTCTGACGGGGTCGGTGGGATGCAGCATGTCGCCGATGGCATGCTTGCGGATCTTATCGCGGATCTCGGGAGCGTCCGGCAACTGCGGGTCATTGCGGCCACCACGGCCCGTGCTTCCCTGAAGGATGCGCGACAACCGGAAACACTCGCCCGCGCATATCATGCCGGATACTATGTCACCTGGAAAATGACCGCGGGCAATGATCGCGTCGCGTTTGATGTGCGCCTGTTTGACACTCTCTCGGCGGGACCGTTGCGGCAAACCGTGATCGAATCGACGATTGCCGAACTGCCTTTGCGGCGCATCGGACTTGCACAACACCTGCTTGAAGCGCTCGGCATCGAACTTGAGGGAGAAGAGAATGCCCTGCAGATTCTCCCCAGAAGAGGAATGTTTGCGGGATACGATTCCTATCTGGCGGCGCGCGCGGCGCTTGGTTCACCGGATTCCGCCGCGCTCTCCCGTGCTTTCGGACTGCTGGAGCGTTCGATTACCGAGGATTCCACGTACGGCCCTGCGTGGTCCGCGCTCGGATGGGCGCACATTCTCCGGCTTGAGCGCAATCCCGCCGGGCCGTTGTCACACATAACGGACGCGCTTTCCTGTGTACAGCGTGCGATGAATCTGGGTGAGCGGCGGGGCGAGACATTCCGCGTCTGGGGAATGGTTGAACTGTTCAGCCAGGATCCCGGAAAGGCCGCTGAACGTCTGGAAGAGGCGGTGCAGCTTTCCCCCGGAGATGCAGACGCGCTGCGGCGCCTCGCTCTGGTCTATGCCATGCGGGGGCGGACCGACGACGGCATTCGTGCGGCGGAAGAGGCCGTGGCGTGGGATCCCGCGAACGTGGAGTCGCACATCATCCTCGGACTCTTTTTTCAGTTCCGCGGCGATTTCCAGGATGCCGCCGTGCGGTACGATAAAGCCAGACGGATCGCCTCCGACGGTCCGCAGATCGCCGAGGATCTGTACACCGATGTTCTGGTGTACCTCCAGCGGGCAGACGAAGCACTCCGTGCGGTTGCCGACAGGGCGGCGCGCGAGCGGAAGGACCCGATGGCATCGTACAGACTCGGACGTGTCCTGCAGGCGGCCGGCCGTCCCCGGCAGGAATGGATGAATGTTTTTGACAGGACACAAACACTCATCGGCGAAGCTTTGCGCGCCAATCCCGACAGCGCGGCCGCGCTGTCGCTCCGGGCGCTGGTACACACGCGTTCAGGCGAGTTCAAGGAAGCCATCGCTGCAAGCAACCGTGCACTGGCGCTGGCCCCGAACGATGCGAATGTCTACTACCGCGCGGCCTGCCTCTATGCCCTTCAGCGTGACAGGAAACTGGCGATCGTCAATCTGACCCAGGCGATCGAGCGCCGGTACGACCTTATCCGCATTGTGGATATGGATCTCTTCAATCTCCGGACGGATGAAGAGTTCCTCCGGGCGGTAACCAGGTAGGGAACAATGGAAAAGAGGATTCCTCTCTGTGGCTGAAACTGACGACGCACAACAGCAAGAACGGCGCAAGAAGGCCGGCGATCTCCTGAAGATGGCCGACAAGCTCTTCAAAGGAAGCGACTTTGAGGGTGCCGCGCGGCTGGTCAAGATGGCGATGGAGACAGATCCGCACAATGCCTATGCCCAGGCATATGAAGAGCGGGTCAAGTACGCGATATCCCAGCGCGACGTTCAGAAGCTGGATGTCGCTCCCCCCTCCCGCAAACCTGCCACGGCCGCTCCGCAACCCGCCACGGCCGCTGCGCAGCCTGCCAGGCCGGAGGCAGCGGCGCGGACGGCACAGGAGGAAATCCGGAAGAAGCTCGAAGTCGCACAGCGCAAACTGGCTGAGGAGCGCGCCAGGAGCCACCCTGCTCCGCCAGCCGCACCGGCGACGAAGCCCGTTACGCCGTCACCGAAACCGGATGCACCATCTCCGACGCCCGTCACGCCGTCGCCGAAACCGGACGTACCATCTCCGAAACCCCTTGCATCGCCGCCGCAGACAGCGGCTCCACCTCCCGCACAACGCACTGAGGGTCCCGTTCCGTCCGCTGCCGTCCCGGATGCGGAACTCCATGAGGCCAGGAACGAAGTCGCCCGGCTGCAGGGAGAGCTGGAGGAGGAGATCCGTTCCCGGGAAGCCCTCCGCGGACAGCTCGAGGAGGGATTCCAGAAACGTCTTCTTGCCGAACGCTCGAAGGCATCCGCTGATTTGCAGCGTCTCCAGGAAGATATGCTCGGCCGGATGAAAACGGAGGCGGAGAATCTTCTGGCGGCCGAGTCCGCCAGGTGGGAAGAAACGCTTCGTGATGAACAGGCCGCGGCGGAGCAGTCGCGGCGGGCCCTGGAGGCGGGGCTTCGCACGGAATATGATCGGGTGCTCGGTGAAAAGCTCGAGCATGAGCGCCGTGAAGCGGAAGCGGCGTTGCAGAGGCGGCAGGCGGAGTTTGCGTCGCAACAGGACGCGGAGCGCACGGCGGCTCAGGCCGCAATGCAGAAGCGGGAATCGGCATTGCGGGCGGAGATTGATGCCCTGGAGCGGCAGCATGCCGATGTTGAAGCGCAGCGTGTCACGGAGCGGGCCTCCGCGCAGGGCACAATACAGGAACGCGAATCGGCTTTGCGGATGGAGATTGATGCGCTGCGGCGGCAACATGCCGAGGCTGAGGCGCAGCATGTCACGGAACGCAGCGCCGCTCAGGCTGCAATGCAGGAACGCGAATCGGCTTTACGGGCGGAAATCGATGCCCTGCATGCGGCCTTTGAGGATGAACGCCGCCGTCTTGTGGCGGATCATGAGGCCCGTATTGAAGCAGCTGCAGGCGACATGCGGATGCCGCTGGAGCAACAGCGTGCGGCATTTGAGGAGGAACGTCGCAGGCTGGCCGCCGAGCTTGAAAGCAGGGTCGCGGCCGCCCGTGCGGCAGCTGTCGACGATGTTCGCGTGCAGGCCGAACAGCAACAAGCGGCTTTTGAGGAGGAGCGGCGCCGGGTGGCCGCCGAGCATGAAACCCGGCTCGCGGCTGTACAGGCGGTTGCTGCCGGCGATCTGCGTTCGCAGCTTGAGCGGCAGCAGGCTGCCTTTGAGGACGAGCGGCGCCGGGTGGCCGCCGAGCATGAAGCCCGGCTTGCGGCCGTCCGGACGGCGGCCGCCGATGATCTACGTGTACAGCTTGCGGATCAACAGGCTGCGTTTGAAGACGAACGCCGGCGGCAGACGGCCGGGCATGAGGCCCGGCTGGTAGCTGCCCGGGCCACAGCCACGGATGACCTGCGCGCGCAGCTCGGTCATCAACAGGAGGTTTTTGAAGAAGAACGACGCCGTCTTGCCGCCGAACATGAAGCCCGGATCGCGGCCGTGCATACGGCAGCCGCCGGCGATGTGCGGGTACAGCTCGAGAAGCAACACGCGGCGTTCGAAGACCAGCAGCGCCGCCTGGCGGCGGAGCAGGAAGCCCTGCTCGCTGCGGATCGTGCGGCGGCAGCCGACGATCTGCGTGTGCAGCTTGGCCGGCAACAGGCGGCCTTCGATGACGACCGGCGCCGGCTTGCGGCCGAACAGGATGTCCTCATTGAGGCCGCCCGCGCAGCGGTAGCCGGTGAGATGCGCCGCTTGATGGAAGAACAGGCGGCCGCATTCGAAAACGAACGGCAGCGACTCGCGGCCGAACAGGAGGCGCGCGTCAGCTCGGCACGCTCCGCAGCCGCGGAGGACATGCGCCACCAGCTCGAACAGCAGTGGGCTGCGGAACGGGACCGGATCCTCCGCGAAGAGCGACAGCGTGTCGAGAAGGAACTGGGTGCGGTTTTTGGCGAGGAACGCTCGGCACTCCGGAAGGATCTGTTGCGCCTGGAGGATGAAGTCCACAGGCTGGAACAGGCCCGGGTCACCTCGCAGATGGAGGAAAAAGAAGCCCTTCAACATGCCGAACAGCAGCTGGCGTCTCGGCTTGAGGTCGAGCGCCGTGCGGCGGAAGAACAGGCGCATCGCACAATCGAGAGCGAGAAAATCCGGCTGCACGAGGAGCACGAGGCGCGGCTGCGGGAGGCGTCGGCCAGGATTTCGGCGGAATTTGACCAGCACCTTGAAGAAGAACGGAAGTGGTTTGAGGAACGTCGTCGTCAGGATCAGTACGACGACCTCGAGGCCAGGAGACAGACAGAAGAGACACTGCGTCAGCAGATGGAGGACACGCTCCTCGCACAGCTGGAGCAGGAGAGGGAACGCCTGAACAGGGATTTTGAAAACCGGCTGGCCGACGAACGGAGCCATTTTGAGACGGAGTTGCGCACGTCGCTCGAAGAAGACGCTCAACGCCGGATGCGCGAAGAAGAGGAACGCCGCCGTCAGCAGGAGGCGGAGCTCGCCCGTTTGCGCGAGGAAGAGCAGGCCCGCTCTTATGAAGACGCCGTGCGTGCCGCCATCGAAGAGGGCCGGCGGACGGCGAAAGCCAAGAAGCTCCGCGCATACATCGATCAGGCCAGGGCACGTCTTGCCGAAGCACGCTATGACGAAGCCCTCGGCGAACTCACACGTGTCTTCCGTCTGGATCCCGGAAACACCGAAGCACGGGAACTGGAACAGACGGTGTACGCCGCCCGCGGCGACCGGCAGCGGCAGAAAGGCGAGCTGCGCCATCTCCAGGAGGAGCACCGGCGCCAGCTTGAAGCGATCCAGCGCCGGGTGCAGGAGCATGCGCAGCGGGACCGCGAACAGCAGGAACAGCGTGCCATCAGGGAAAAGAAGATTGCAGAACGACTGGCGCGCGCCGGCGACTATTACGGTCAGGCGGTGTACGACAAAGCGCTCGGTGAAATCGAGACGGTCTATGCGCTTGACCCGGGTAACGCCGGAGCCCAGGAGCTCGAGGTTGCGATCCTGAGTCTGCAAAAGAGCCGCGGCGATGTGCAGGCGATATCGGCACGACGGGCGCAACAGGGCGAACAGTGGCGTCAGGAACAGTCGGAGCGCGAACGCGTGCGCGAGGAAGCGGTTGAACAGCTCAGGCGCGATTCAACGCAGGTCTATCTTTCGATGCTTCAGCGTGCCTGGATGCAGGGCGAACCATCGAAAGAATCTCTTGCCATGCTTGCGGTCTCCCGCACCTCGCTCAATATCACGCCGGCGGAACACGAACAGCTTGAACTGCAGGCCCGCCGGGAAGCCTACCGGGAAATGCTCGAATTCCACCTCGCTTCCGGAAGCCTTTCCCTTTCGGATGCCGGGCAGTGTGAAGAGTACCGGATCCGCTACGGGATGCCCGCCGATGTTCACCTGGAGGTGCTTGATGTTCTCCGGCGCACACGTCTCTAATCCGGAGCCCGGGTTTACTACGACCGGGCTTTTTCGTATATTGTCAATCTGAAGAGAATCCTGAAGAACAGAAGACGTGAAGGCATGACATGAAACTGAAGCGTATTGGCATTCTTACGGGAGGGGGCGATTGTCCGGGGCTGAACGCCGTGATCCGGAGCGTTGCAAAACCCGCGATGCGCCACTTCAACGCAAAAGTCATCGGCATCATGGATGGCTACGAAGGGATGGTGGAAGGACGGCACCGCGAACTCAGTCCGCTGGACGTGACGGGAATTATCAACCAGGGAGGGACCATTCTGGGCACGTCCAACAAAGGCGACCCGTTTCATTTTCCCATGGGTGAGCGTAACAACGTCCGCATTGTGGATGCTTCCCAGCAGGTCCTGGATCATTACCGCAACCTCGGTCTGGATGTCCTGATCACGATCGGGGGTGACGGTACGCAGATTATCGCCAACAAACTCTCGCAGCTCGGCCTGAATGTGATCGGTGTGCCGAAAACGATCGACAACGATCTGGATTCCACCGATATCACGTTCGGTCACGACTCGGCACGCGCCGTGGCGACCGAGGCGATCGATCGCCTGCAGACCACCGCTTCGGCCCACCACCGGGTCATCGTCGTGGAGACCATGGGCCGGTACGCAGGGTGGATCGCTATCGGTGCCGGCGTGGCGGGAGGGGCGGATATCATCCTGATTCCCGAAATCCCCTTTTCCTGGGAGCGGGTGTTTGAAGCGGTTCTGAAACGGAGCAAGGGAGCCAAATTCAGCATCGTCGCCATAGCCGAAGGGGCCAAACCCCAGGGTGGTGATGTCTCGGTGAAGGAGATGGACAAGAAGAGGACCGATCCCGTGCGCCTTGGCGGTATCGGTGAACTGGTTGCGAAGAAGATTGAAGATGAGACCGGCGTGGAGACCCGCGTGACGGTGCTGGGCCATGTGCAACGCGGGGGAAGTCCGACACCGTATGACCGCATACTGGCGACCCGATTCGGCGCCGCCGCGCTCCAGGCGGCATCCGCCGGGGAATTCGGCGTAATGGTCAGCCTCCAGCGCAACGACGTGGTCACCGTCCCGCTCAAAGATGCGATCGGACGCCAGCGATTGGTGCCGCCGGACTCCCAGCTCGTGTTTGCCGCCCGCGCGGTCGGATCATGTATGGGTGACTGACGGACGATCCCGGCCGGGACGCGCGAACTTGTCATCGTGCCAGTCCTGCGTCATCTCCAGCCAGAACAGGAGTCCGCGCCAGCGCCCGAAGGGCGCATAGCGCCGCTCGATGGTGGCATCCTTCACACGACGCCCGCGCGTGTGAAGGAGGGCATACTGTTTCCGGACCCAGGAGTCCAGCCCGAGGTAGTCGTAGCGGCCCGCCAGCTTCAGAAGATTACCCGCCGCATACGGGCCGATCCCGCGAACCCCGCACATCTCTTCAAACAGTGATTCGGTGGTTTTCCCTGATGCCCGCCAGCGTTCAATGTCCAGCTCTCCCGTGCTGACGCGCCCGGCAAGTTCGAGCAGCGCGCGTGCACGGTAGCCGGTGGAACACCACCGGCGCATTTCCCCCTCTGTTGCAGCTGCCATCGCCGCCGGTGCCGGAAAGGCCGTCGCATCCCCGCAGGATATCCCGAATCTTTCCACAAGCGCACGCACCATGATCACGGTAAGATTCCACGTGCAGTTGGTCGTACAGATCATCTTTACGGCATCTTCGAACATTGTCGGTGCCCGGAGCAGGCGGCCCGCCCGGGCCGCCGCCATCCAGCGGTACCCGGGAACAGCGCGCGCAATGGCGTGAAAGGGTGTCAGGTCTTCCTCAAACCGCAGACAGGTCCTGATCTGGGTCCGAACCTCGTCGATCTGCCCGGCGTTCAACTGCCGCCCCGCGTCCACCCGCACGTGCACCCCCGCGGCAATGCTTCGTATCGCGCAACGCACCACCGTGCCGTCTGCAAGTCCGAGAACCCGGCCCAGTTTCTGTCCGGCGGGGTCAAACGAGAACGGCGGAAGATCGCACCAGCCATGACTGTAGGCGGTTCTCCAGAAAGCAAAGTCGGGAGGGGGATGCAGCGTGAGGTTGTGCCTGGCGTTCACAGGTGGATGATGGCGCTGATACGCTGCTGGGGGCTGGAAGCATCGGAGGAAACGGCGTCGCGGTCCATCTCGAGAATGTACCGGATCACGTCGTCCCACGTGGTGAGTCCGCGCATGATCTCCCCGATACTCTCCATGCGATTCCGGATTTCATCAGCGGAAGGATCCCACGGAGCGGGGGACTGCAGCTTGATCTCGAACCGGGCCAGCACCACGGCCGTCCACAGCCTTCGTTCATCGGCATCGGGAAACTGATGCCGGAGACTTTCCAGGGCTGCTTCCTGGGCGCGTACCACCGCCCACGGTGAGGATGCCAGCGCCACAAGAAAGGCGTCGTCCCGCATGCCGAGGGTCCTGCGCAGGTCTCTCCAGCGGTTCCACTTTTTCTTCAGGCGGCCGGATATGCACGGGGAGGACCTGGTACCAGCGCGGCTTGAAAAACACCCGGGATTCCTCAGGATTTCTGATACAACACCGTGGCGGAAACAAAATGCAATGTACGAAATGCCGGCGGCAAAGTCCAAACACGCCCCCTGCACAACACCGCGACCGCCTCATGCGCGCCGATCAGAAGAAGATCAGCCTCACTCGAGATGTCCGTGAGAAGAGAGGTGAGGCCCAGCAGAATAATGTTGCGCATCGATCAGCGGTCCGGATGAGAGGCGCGGGATTGGCGCAGTGCTTCTGCAAGCGCGGTGCGGAGGTCGGAGGCAACCGTGGAGAGCGAGGAGTTTTTGGCACTGCATCCATGATGGCGCAAGACCTCCATATCTTTGAGCCCCGCACCGGTCAGCATCAGGACAACGGCGGCGGCGGAATCGATCCGGCGGCTGATAACGAGCGAGCGCACGGCGGCAAGCGAGGTTGCTGCGGCGGGCTCGACAAAGAACCCTGCTGCGGCGAGGCGGCGCTGGGATTCCAGGATCTCGTCTTCCGTGACATCCTCTGCCAGCCATCCGTAGGTTCGCGCTTTCCGGAGCACCTCCTCTCCTCCGGGCGGATCACCCGTGGTGATGGCTTCCGCGATCGTCCGGACGTCTGGTAACCGGGATGATCTTCCCGTCCCCCCGCTTGAGCGCACCGGTGACAGGGTTGTTGTTCCGTGCCTGGACGACGATGAAGCGGGGGAGGCTCCGGATCAACCCTGCCTCCCGCAGTTCCCGGTATCCCTTGAAGATACCGCGGATGTGTCCGCAGGCGGAGGTGGGCACCGCAATGTAATCGGGAACCCGTCCTTCCATCTGTTCGTACAGTTCAAACGCCTCGAGTTTGTATCCTTCCACGCGCACCGGCCCGTTGCCCGAAACAATCCGCACACCGAGGGTGCCGGCAAGGCCCAGCACATGGCGTTTCATGACAGAGTAGTCGGGTGCTTCAACGCGGAGCACGGTTGCTCCGTGGACGGCCATGGCATCCACCTTCTCGCGCGGCGCAAAACCGGGGACAAACACGATCACCCCGACTCCCGCACGGGCGCCGTACGCGGCAAGAGAATGTCCCATGTTTCCGGTGGAGATTGTCGCCGCCACATGCTCACCCAGAGCATCAGCCAGGAACATGCACGTCAGGGATCCGCGGTCCTTGAAACTCCAGGTGGGATTCTGGGTCTCGTTCTTCAGGAGCAGGTTCGGAAGTCCGGTCCACTCCTGCAATTGCCGTCCGGCCGGGAGGAGCGGGGTGTTCCCTTCGCCGAGAGAGCGTGCGGGGTCCATTGCGGGAAAGGGAAGGAAGTCCCGAAAACGTTCCCAGAGGTACGGACCGCTCCGGTGGCGGGCGCCGGCGATGCCGGGGAGCGATACTTCCAGCGATTCACCGTTCTCCGCGAACTCTTCGATCCGGTCAAGCGCATACGTTCTCCCGCTGATCGTTGACACCAGTGCGGCACGCCCGGTCATTGCCGCCGTTCTCCGGCGCTGAATGTCACCCAGGGATACGAGGCCCTGCTCTTCAGCGCTCCCTCCATCCAGGAGAACTGCGGATGCCGCTTCAGGTACGCGGCGGCATCGAAGGGCGTTCCGCACGCGGAACCCCACCGCGCCGCAAAGGACATGGATCGTGCCATCGGTGTGTCGACCACTTTGCCGTCAACGGTCCCCCAGGTGTCGTACGGGGCGTCCAGGTCAAGAGAATCCCGCTCGACATGGCCGCACAACGCCCGTCCGCTGAGCGCCTCCCTGCGCAGAAGCGGATCGTAATGGTCCGCCTCGAAGAGTCTGGCCCGCGCGAGATCGATCTTCCCGCGGTTCTCGCGCATGAGCTGATTCCAGCGGACCCTGCGTGCGACGCCGGAACGGCGGATATCGGTGTCATGCTCATCGGTCTCAAACCGGAGGATCTGCAGATTCTCGGCGATGTTGGAGCCGGTGTAGAAACCGTCCCTTGTCCGCTCGAACCCCACATGCTTGAGCCCCAGTTCGAGCCGCGCGATCTCGCCGCTGTTGATGTCGCCGATAAGCCAGGCATTGGCATACCCGCCGTTGTTTCCCTGTCGCATGATCGCACACCACTCGTCGATGGTATGCGCATCCTGTGTGGCGCGCCGCATGCGTGAGAATTCCGGAATGCCGGTGGTGTCAAACCCGTTGAAACCGCCGATCGTTGTTTCCGCGCCGACCAGCCCCGCGCCGGTAATGAAGAAATCCGTCCCGCTGTGAATCCATCCCGGGGTCACCTGCATCAGGATCCGCGCGCCCGTTTCGGGCTGGATATCCAGGATGATATTGGCGTCCGCCTGGGTATAGTCGGACATCGTATTATGCCCGAGGACGATCTGTCCGTCCGCCGTCATGCTCCCGGTGGCGATGAAGCTGCTGCACGACTGCTTCCTCGCCTCCGGTGCCCGCGACCCCATGGTCTTCTTTTTTTCGGGCCACCAGTATCCTGCGAGCTCGATGATCGCGTTGAACGTCACCATTTCTTCGCGCGTTGACTTCACACCCGCTGCCGCGAGTCCCTCCACAATGCCGTCAATCTCCGCAAGGTTTTCGCTGTCGATACGGGGGATGAGCATGGGGGCGGCGGTCTCCACGAGCCAGGCCCATTCCACTCCGCTGTCGTGATACCAGGTGAGTTTCTGCACGCGCAGACTTTCCCGGATTTCCTTTGCGAGGAGGTAGCCGTGCTGGAAACCCCGTTCGCGAGGCGCACCCTGCACATGCAGGAACGTCCATCCTTCCTTTTCGTGCCGCCAGGCGCGCGACACCCAGGAGCGCTGTGTCAGGCTATCCGGAGCGGTGGAGGATTGCGGCGGAGGGGGTGGTGCCGGCCGTGTGCATCCGGCCAGGCAGATCAGGAAACAGGGGAACAGCAGGCGCGGGGGAATGGTCATGCGGAGAACCCTTGTGCTGTGAGTGAGTGCGGAACGCCGGTGCCGCGATCGCGCGGACGGAGGTGCGGGCAGGATGCGGGAACATATGCGGGGTGCGGGGCGAACGCCCTCCCGGCTGCACCACCGCGTGTCGCACCGCACGGGACGTCACACGGCGCAGATCGTCACACCGCCGGCGGAGCCGCGCCGAAGGATGCCCACTCTTCCTTAGCCGGACCGTAGATGCCGGGGATGCTCAAACCCAGCAGGCGCATGACCACGGTCATCTGCGCGCGGTGATGGATCTGGTGAAGAACCAGAATCTGGAGTGTCAGTCCGCGCATCCACCGTTCTCCGTACATCTCGTCTTCCACAAGCAGCGTGTCGTCCTTCCAGCCGGTCTTGACCTGCTGGAGCAGGGAGATGGCCAGGACGTTGTAGGCGTCGAAGATTTCTTTCGCGGTGGCCGGCACCGGGGCATCGGCCGCCGGCCCGGGGAATGTCAATCCTGTCCGTGCGCCCATTTCGGGTATGGATGTCACCAGATGCCACGCCAGGCGGCCCAGTGTCCGCACGTCCGGATGGACTTCCTGTGCAAGCGACCGGGTGGTGAGATGCTTGAGGATCTTCTGCGTGGCTTCCATTTCTGTCTGCCACAGGCGGTCGAAATCGGCTATGGTGCGGATCATGATGGCTCCGGGTTATGTGCCTTCGGTTCCGGTGAACAGGGAGTGGAGGTTGAGGCTCGGCACGCGTGTCTTGCTGGCAAGAGCCACGTACCGGCGTGCAAGGGTATCTTTGCCGACGCCGAGCACCGTACTGACGAGGCCGAGTGCTTCGGCAAATTCGGCGGGCGGCAATTCCCGCAGGATGCGTACCCAGATGGCTTCTTCCAGAACGTTGAACGCCGTCTGGACCTCCCAGAGGTCGAAGCCCGCCTCAAACCGTTCATGGGCGATGGTGTCCACATGGGCGATCATGGGCCCCAGATTCTTTTCCTTTGCGGCCCGGGCGGTGAGTACAAAGAGCGCTTTCAGGCGCTGGTGAATGTGCTCCGTCCCGGCCTTTTCGTAACTGTGGAGTCGCGCCCGCTTGATGGCGTTCTCCGCGTCCGCAAGTATTTCCGCGGCATGCTGATGAAGGAGGTCGTGAAGATCCATGGTTGAACCTGCGATACAATGAGGGGAGATCGTGTCTCTGCAAGATACGGCGAATCCGGCTCTTGTTCAATGATCCGCGGGAGGGATCTTCTGCCAGTCGATGAATGTCTTCCGCTGCGAAGGCTGGCACCGGGGGCAGAAGAAGACGTCGTAGCCACGGACGCCTTCCCGGCGGATTTTCGTGCCGCAGCGCGGACACGGCAGGCCGAGGCGGTTCCGTACCTTCATGTGTTCCCGCACCTTGACATGAATCGGCTCCCCCGCGGCGGCCACCCGGCTTATCCCCCACTCGATCACCGTGATGACGGCCTGATAGAGGGCGGCGAGATCCTCGCCGGACAGGGAGGCGACAATCGTTTTCGGATGAAGACGGGCTTCAAACAGGATTTCATCCGCATAGGCGTTGCCGATGGAGTCGAGAACGGTGTGGGTGTTGAGGAAGACGCGCACCTGCTTTCGCGTATGCTGCGCGGCAAGATCAAGGAACCGCTGTAAGGTAAACGCCGGCGAACGGATGTCGGTGCCGAGGGTGGTGTACCCGGGGATCACGGAGTAGGAACCGGGATGTACGAGGTAGACCTTCATCATCTTCTGTTCGTCAGCGAAGTTCAGGTACGACCCGTCGTCGAGCCGCAGCGACAGGCACTGATGCCCCAGCGGGTGTTCCTGCTTCTGCTGATGCTGAATGCGGCCCGCGAGCATCAGATGCAGAATCAGCTCGAGGGCGCCCCCGAAGGCAAAGCGGAGAAACGGTCCGTGAACGTCAACGGCCGTGATCGAAAAATCCTTCAGGGCTTCTTCGAGAGGATCACCGACGTCATTGCGCAGGACCACGCTTTGACGCAGGGTCACATGGGTGATCCTGCGGTTGAGGACGTGGCGCTGGAGGTGCCGCTGTATGTACAGCAGATCGGGAAGTTCGGGCATAGGATCGTCTCAGGCGCCTGTCCGTTCCGCCGCCGGGGCATACCATTCGCTTCTGTAGCTGAAGACCATATTCCTGCCAGAGCGCTGTGCCTCGAAGAGGGCGTTCTTGGCCGTCAGGATGAGCGCGTCCGGAGATGTGCCGTTGCGGGGGAATGCCGCGACGCCGATGCTGACCGTGGAAGTCAGCGCGTGTTGCGTGAAGTGCTGTGCGGCGATGATCAGCCGCAGGCGGTTGGCGAACTCGATCGCGCCTTCCAGACCGGCATTGGCGAGCATCACGATGAACTCGTCAAAACCATACCGGCCTGCGGCATCGACGGACCGGAGCGAGGATTTCACCAGCGTCCCCATTTCCTTCAGCAGCACGCGGGAGGTGTCGTATCCGTAGGTGTTCACGGTATTCTTGAAGTTGTCGATGTCCAGAATGACCACCGCGAAGTTTTCGCTGAATTCTTCAGCGCGGCCCATGCCTGCCCGCAGGCGCTCGAGGAAGGGGAGGTATTTTTCCAGACCTGTTTCACGGTCCACGCGGTCGAGCCGCAGGTTTTCTTCGTAGAGCTGCGCTTTGATCAGTGCCAGCCCGGCGATATCGGCGAACATCTGCACATATTCGACCTCGGCGGGTCCGAATGCCGACGGCGTCAGGCTGTCGACGTGCAGGTACCCGAGGGTGCGCTGGTCCACGGCGATCTGCACGCAGAGGCATGAGACCAGGGGATGCTCCAGCTGAATCTCCGCGGCAAGAGGGGGATTGAGGGAACTGTCCGGAAGGACAATGGGCTTCCCTGTCCACAGCAGCTCACCCACGGCGGCCGTGGCGATGCGGCGCCGGAAGGCGTTGCAGAATGTGAGAGACAGATTGTGCGCGTTGTCGATGTGCAAATATTCGGTCTGGGGATCTATGAGAACAACCGCGCAGGTCCGACAGCCGGTGGCACGCACGATACGGTCGACGATGAGGGAAAGGACGCCTTCATACTGGTTCGTACCTTTGAGCGTCCGGATGATCTCCGCAAAATAGCGGTAGCACTGCTCGCTGATGGGATGCATGGCTCTCATCCTCCGTCGGTGGTGGACAAGACCGAAGGTCTCCCATAAGGTGCAAAGAATGCCGGTGGATGTCAACGCCCTTGCGCCTGAGTTCCAACATTGGTACATTCTTTCAACGCTCAGCCGTTAGGGGTGTCCCGTCCAAACACGGGACTGAGAAAAAACCCTGGAACCTGATCTGGATCATGCCAGCGTAGGGAAACGGAAGGACAGGTCGTGAAGTGTTCCTTTGCCAGCCGTTTCTCCGGGGTTCCCTGCGGAGAAACGGCTTTTTTTTGGCAAAACCCGAACATGAAGAAGATGCTCATCCTTGCCGGCATGGTTCTGGGCATTGCCCATGCCGGTGCTCAGGGCGCCATAACGGGCCGATTGACGGACCGGGAATCGGCACGCCCGCTGGCCGCTGCACACGTCACCGTAGTCGGAACCCCGATGGGGGTCGGCACGGACGGGGACGGGGTATTCGTGCTGGGCCCCTTGCAGCCCGGAGAGTATGAACTCCGCTTTTCCCATGTCGGCTATACGGCCCGGAATATCTTCGTGAATCTGACGGACGGGACGACGGTGCGGGTTGATGTTGCGCTTGTCCAGACGGTCATCCCCGTCCTTCCCGTTACGGTTACCGCGACACGTGGCCGCGTCCGTGAAACACCGGCGACCTTTTCCACGCTCGAACACCAGGATCTCCTCGAACGCCACACCGTGCAGGATCTCCCGGTGCTCCTCTCCGAACTGCCGTCCACCACCAATTATTCGGAGAGCGGGAACGGCCTCGGCTACACGCACCTGAATATCAGGGGATTTGATGCGCGCCGGGTGGCGGTGATGATCAACGGCATTCCGCAGAACGATCCGGAAGACCACAATGTCTACTGGCTGGATGCCCCGGATATCGCGTCCAGCCTCGAGGACGTTCAGGTTCAGCGCGGCGCCGGCAGCGCATTCTACGGTCCGCCTGCCATCGGCGGATCGGTGAACCTGGTGACCTCCCGCTTCGCGGGCGAACGTGCCATCCGGCTTTCGGCCGTCCTCGGGGCGTACAACACGCGCAAGTACTCCGTTTCGTTCTTCTCCGGACTCGTCGGGGAACGGTATGCCATGCACGCACGGCTGTCAAAGATCCTGAGTGACGGCTACCGGGACCGTGCATGGGTGGACTTCAGCAGCTATTTTGTCGGCGTCGTTCGCTATGACGGGGATATGACCACACAGTTCAATTTCTACGGAGGCCCGGTTGCGGATGGATTGGCCTACTACGGAATTCCCAAACGAAACGTCGCCGACCCCGCTACCCGGCGCGACAATCCGATCCTCCGCCCCGAAGAGATCGAGAACTTCTCCCAGCCGCACTATGAGCTCCTGCACGAGTGGCGGTTGTCGCCCGGACTCACGCTGCAGAACACCCTGTTCCTCATCCTCGGGGACGGCTTCTTCGACTACGATGGGTCCTGGGCGCCGTATTCCTACTATCGCCTCACGCCGGAGAACGGGTTTGCCGTTCAGGGGGATCCCGACAGCCTCTTTCTTCCGGCCGCCCTCATCCGCGCGGAAGTGTCAAACCGCCAGTGGGGCTGGTTGCCCCGCCTGACATGGAAGCATGACCGCGGCGAGCTGCTTGTGGGAGGCGAGTTCCGGATCCACCGTTCCTTGCACTGGGGACGGCTCTCCTGGACCGGGCAGATCCCCGTCGAGGTCCCCTACGACTACCGGTACTACGAGTACCGCGGGGCGAAAGACATTGTCTCCGTCTACGCGCACACCCTCGTGGACATGTCCTCCCGTATCAAACTGATGGCCGACCTGCAATATGCATACAACCGCTACCGTCTCTATGACGAGAAATATGTCGGAACGGATTTTGCCGTTCCCTACCATTTTCTGAATCCGCGCGCGGGTGTCAACTTCAACATTGACGAGGCATGGAACGGCTATCTGAGCCTGGCGTATACATCCCGGGAACCCCGTCTGAAAAACCTGTACGATGCCGCCGAAGCCAGCACGCCGGAGTCCTGGGGTGCGGTGGTGCCGCAGTTTGAACCGGGACCCTCCGGCTCTCCCGACTACACGCGTCCGCTCGTCCGGCCGGAATCGCTTTTTGACTTTGAGCTGGGGGGCGGATACACCGCGGGAGGGGCGCGGTTCTCCGCAAATCTGTACTGGATGGAGTTCACGGACGAAATTGTCAAAAGCGGCCAGGTGGATCGTTTCGGCCAGCCGGTGACGGGGAATGCCGAACGCAGCCGGCATGCGGGGATCGAGCTCACCGGCAAGGCCGATATCGCTCCCGGACTGGAGTTTGCGGCGAACGCGACCTTCAGCCGCAACCGGTTTGTGCATCACACGGACTACGGGACGGGAACGCCGCTCGCGCTGGACGGGAATCCCATTGCCGGATTTCCGGACTTTCTGACCAACGCCCGGCTCACATACCGGCATGAACAGCTGGTCCTCTCGCTGGCGGCGCGGTATGTGGGAAAACAGTACACCGACAATTTCCGCAACGAGGATAATACGGTGGATCCGTTTCTCGTCGCCGATGCCTCGGCCTCGTACACCTTCGCGCAGCTTCTGGACGACGTCAACGTCGAAGCCGGGCTGCAGGTGAACAATCTGTTTGACGCCCTGTATGCTTCCTACGGGGAAGGGACGCAGTTCTTCGTGGGGGCGGAACGCAACCTCCTGTTTCACCTGACCATCTCCATCTGACCATGACTGCACTGCTCCTGTGTAACGGCGAGCCGCCTCCGCGGAAACTTGCGCATCGTCTTGCGCGCCATGCCGGCATCATTGTCGCGGCGGACGGCGGTGCCAACGCGGCGCGTACGCTCGGTCTGACACCTGCGGTGATCATCGGCGACCTGGACTCGCTCACGCCGGCCACGCGCCGGGCGTTTTCCGGCGCGGAGATCATCCGGGTCGCCCGCCAGGACAACACCGATCTGGAGAAAGCCCTGGACGAGATCCACCGCCGCGGCTTTGACCGGGTCGTCGTTCTGGGTGCGACCGGGCGGCGGATTGATTTCACTCTCGGTAATTTCTCCGTCGTCTGGCGGTACCGGAAACGCCTGCATGTGCTCTTCGCCGGGGATGGGTGGTATGCTCTCCCGGTCGGCCGGGAACAACGCATTCACGCCCCCGCCGGCACGACGGTAAGTCTCATACCATTCGGCCCCTGCAGCGGTATCACGCTCCGCGGCCTCCTCTATCCCCTGAAGAACGCATCCATGGCCGTCGGCGTCGTCGGCGTCAGCAACGTTGTGCGCCGTTCTCCCTGCAGTGTCTCCGTGCGCCGGGGGAACATGTTGCTCGTGGTGATGAAACCGTTCACGCCCGGCCGCGCGTAAGCGCCCGTCCTCCTTCATGAGCCCGCCCATGGTCCATCTCTCCACCGTCGACGTTTTCCTGATCGGAGGGTATTTTGTCGCCGTTCTGGCGGTCGGATTTTTCGCGGGACGGCGGACCCGGGGCGGGGACGCGATCGAGTATCTTCTCGCCGGCAGGTCTCTCACCGTGCCGTTGTTTGTCATGACGCTGGTGTCCACCTGGTACGGGGGTATCCTCGGCGTCGGGGAGTTTTCCTACCGCTACGGGATTTCGAACTGGGTCATCCAGGGCGTGCCCTACTATGTCTTCGCCCTGGTGTTTGCCGTCGTCCTGGCGAAACGTATCCGGGCGACAAATCTGATCACGATTCCCGATATGCTGGAACACGCCTATGACCGGCGAACGGCGATCCTCGGGGCAGGGCTCACCTTTCTGCTGATGACACCGGCACCCTACGTGCTGATGCTCGGCGTCCTGCTGCAGATGCTCACGGGCTGGCACCCCGCCGTGTGCGTGATCGCCGGGACCGTGGTGACCACCGTCTATCTCCTCACGGGCGGGTTCCGGTCCGATGTGTACACCGACGTGCTGGAATTCGTCCTGATGTTCCTGGGGTTCGGCATCATCATCCCGTTTGCCGTCAGCCAGTACGGCGGATGGGCGTTTCTCACCGCCCATGTTCCCGCTCAACATCTGACCTGGAACGGGGGGAATCCGCTGCAGTTCGTCCTGGTCTGGTTCTTCATCGCCCTCTGGACTCTTGTCGATCCCGCATTCCATCAGCGCTGTTATGCCGCAAAATCCGGTGCGGTGGCACAACGGGGCATCCTCTGGTCGATCGTGTTCTGGATCGTGTTTGACGCAATGACAGCGACTGCGGGACTCTATGCCCGGGCGGTACTTCCCGATCTCGAACAGCCGTTGATGGCGTATCCGAAACTCGCAGAGGCCATCCTCCCGTCGGCCGCCAAAGGGCTTTTTTTTATCGGCCTTCTCGCGACGATCATGTCGACGTTGAATACGCTGGCGTTTGTTTCGGCGACAACCCTGGGGAGGGATATGGTGTGGCGGATGATGAGGGGGGGGGAAGGCGGCAGAGCGGAAGCCGGGGAGGGGGGACGCGGAGCAGAGGGAATGTGGGTGCGGATCGGTTTGATTGTCAGCGGCGTGCTGGCGGTGGTCCTCGCGCTGGTGATCCCGTCCGTCATCAAACTCTGGTACACCATCGGTACGGTGATCGTGCCCGGACTGCTGGTCCCTCTTGTCACCGCATACTTCAGATCCGTGCGGGTCGGGGCGGGCTGGGCGTTTGCGTCGATGTGTTCCGGATGGCTGATCTCGCTTGCATGGCTCGTGGCCGGCTGGTCGCAGGAACTCGGTGTTTCCGTGTTCTACCCGCTGGGCATCGAACCCATGTATCCGGGGCTGGTGGCGAGCGTGCTGGTATGGTGCGGCGGGATGGCCGCACGGCGGAGAACGAAAAGCGGGGCGGAGGTTAACTCAGTTTGATCTGGTATTGCTGGATCTTGGTGTACAGGGTCTTCAGGCTGATCCCCAGAACCTTTGCCGACTCCGCCTTGTTGCCGCGGAAACTGCGGAGCACGCCTTCGATGTGATACCGCTCGATCTCCTTCAACGGGATCGCTGTACCCACCTTCTGATCGCTGCGGCCTGTTCCCGAGGGAAGCGCCATGGGCGCGTTGGGCAATGACAGGTCCTCCGGTTCGATCACACCATCCCGGCAGAGGATGGCAGCCCGTTCGATGACGTTTTCGAGTTCGCGGATGTTGCCCGGCCAATCGTAGTCGATCAGTACCTCCATCGCACGGGAGGAGATGGAGGTCTTCATCTTGGTTTTCATCCGGTTCGACAGGAACGATGCGACCAGGAGCGGGATGTCGGGCTTCCGGTCGCGCAGCGGGGGGATTTCGATGGTGATGACGTTCAAACGGTAGAGCAGGTCTTCGCGGAAACGCCCTTCCCGCACTTCTTCCTTCAGGTTTTTATTCGTCGCGGAGAGGATGCGGACATCTGCATTCAGCGGGGCGTTGCCACCCACCCGGCGGAATTCGCCGCTCTGGATGAACCGGAGAATCTTGGGCTGGACCACCGGGCTGATATCACCGATTTCATCAAGAAACAATGTCCCCTTGTTCGCGATTTCCACAATGCCGGGTTTCATCACGCGGGCGTCGGTAAAGGCGCCCTTTTCGTAGCCGAACAGCTCGCTTTCGATGAGCGTGTCGGGGATGGAGGCGCAGTTGAGCGTCACGAAAGGGGAATCGGCGCGCAGGCTGTTCTTGTAGATGAAGTTCGCAATCAACTCTTTGCCGGTCCCGCTGGGACCCTGAATAAGGACCGTGGATTCGGTGGGCGCGACCTTGGCGGCGATCTCAATAACCCGCCGGAATGTGTCGCTCTCTCCGACCATCTCATGTGAGCCCTGCAGGCGGTCGATGGTCTCCTTCATCAGGATGTTGTCGATCATCAACTGCCGCCGTTCGAGCGCGCGCCCGAGGGTGGAAAGGAGCTCGTCAGCGGTGGTCGGCTTGGTGATGAAATCGTATGCCCCGATGCGCATGCATTCGACGGCGGTCTTGACATCCGCGGCGCCGGTCAGCATGATGACCTCTATGCCGGGGTAGTTGTTCTTCACGAACTTCAGGACCTCGATCCCGTCGACCTTGGGCATCTTGACATCCAGAAGCACGATGTGGTACAGCTTCGACTGTACCGCATTGATGGCGGTTATGCCATCGTTTACCGTATCGACGGCGTACCCGGCACCGCCGATGAGCGAGGAGAGGAGATACCGGAAGGTCTCCTCATCATCAACAACAAGAATAGAATAGTCTTTCTTGGCCATCATTTTGCGTGTTTGTTCACGCCCTATATAGAGAAAAGCACGATCAAAATCAACCATTCATTGATTTTGAAGCGCCCAGTTTGTACTTTCTCCAATCACGTTTCTCCGGAACCCCCATGCGCATCACCGAACGGTTCATCAAAACTCTCCCCAAAGTCGTCCTCCACGACCATCTGGATGGAGGTCTCCGCCCGAAAACCATTATCGATCTTGCCCGGCAATCGGGATATAAAGGGCTGCCGGCGGAAAACCCCGCCGATCTTGCTGACTGGTTTCATCGTGGTGCCCGGCGCGGAAGCCTGCCGCTCTATCTTGAAGGGTTTGCGCACACCACGGGTGTGATGCAGACGGAAGAGGCCCTGGAGCGGGTGACGTACGAAATGATGGAAGACATGAAGCATGACGGGGTCGTCTATGTGGAAACACGGTTCGCACCCGTCTTTCATACTCAACAGGGACTTCACTGGGAAAATGTGGTCAATGCGGTGCTCAAAGGGCTCGAGCGCGGCAAGAGGGACTTTGGCGTCGAGTTCGGTCTGATTATCTGTGCCATGCGGAACATGAAGCTCTCCCTGGAAATGGCCGAACTGGCCGTGGATTATCGCGAACGGGGTGTCGTCGGATTTGACCTGGCGGGGGAAGAAGGCGGCTATCCGCCGAAGAAGCATGTGGATGCTTTCCACTACATCCAGCGGGAGAACTTCAATATCACCGTCCATGCCGGTGAGGCCTTCGGCAAGGAGAGCATCTGGCAGGCGATTCAGTGGTGCGGGGCGCACCGTATCGGTCACGCCACGCGGTTGATCGAAGATATCGGTCTGGACAAGCACAACAAGAAGAAGATCGTCAGGATGGGCTATCTCGCCCAGTATGTGCTGGACAAGCGACTTCCCCTGGAAATCTGTCTCACAAGCAATGTCGACACCGGCGCCGTGAAGAGCCTTGAGGAGCACCCCTTCGGTCTCTTTCACAAATACAAATTCCGTGTCACGTTGAACACGGACGACCGCCTGATGAGCAATACCACGATGACCAAGGAATACCGGATCGCGCATCAGGTGTTCAAGCTTTCGCTCGATGATCTGGAGAAACTCACCATCAATGCCATGAAAAGCGCGTTTCTGCCGTACAACCGGCGCATCCAGGTGATTTATGACGTCATTAAACCCGGTTATGCCGCGGCCCGTGCCACGCTCGCCAGAGCAAAATCATGAACCTCTATATCGTCCGCCACGCGGATGCCCTGCCCGTCGGCGGTGCGGTTGCGCGGGACGCCGACCGTCCGCTGAGCAAGCAGGGAGAACGTGATGCGGCCGCCGTCGGCCGGGCACTGGCCACTCTCGAGCCCGGAACGCCCCTGATCGTGACAAGTCCCCTGGCGCGCGCGCAGCGCACCGGCGACCTGTTCCGCAGGGCCTTTCCCCGCCAGGCGGCTCTCGAAACCTGGGAAGAACTGGCGCCGGGAATCCGTCACCGGGCTGTTGTGAGCCGCGTGCATAACCTGACGGCAACCGCGGTGATTCTTGTCGGCCATCAGCCGGATCTGACCAACCTGATCTCCTACCTGGTGGCTGACGGTGCCGCGGAGATCGCCCTGGCTCCCGGGGCGGTCGCCCTCCTCAAACTCCAGCCGGGAGGGTCCGCCGGAAGCGCCCGGCTGCACTGGTTGCTGACCCCGGATGTCATCACCACCCTGCACCCACCGGCATGAAGAGGCGATGATGAATCTCTCGACCGTTCCGATACAGAAGCCCGATGAGATGAACTTCATCCTCGGGCATGCGCATTTCATCAAGACGGTGGAAGACCTGTATGAGGCCATCGTCCAGACCAATCCCGCAATGAAATTCGGCCTGGCCTTCTGCGAGGCATCCGGACCCTGCCTCGTGCGATCGGCCGGAAACGACGAACGGCTTGAAGGCCTTGCTCGGAAAAACGCGCTTGCCCTTGCGGCGGGTCACTGTTTTCTCATCTTCATGGAACACGGTTTCCCGGTGAATATTCTCAATGCCGTCAAGAATGTGCCCGAGGTCTGCCGGGTCTTCTGTGCGACCGCCAATCCCACGGAGGTCCTGATCGCCGAAACGGCGCAGGGGCGGGGAATCCTGGGCGTGGTGGACGGGGAGAAGAGCAAAGGCGTGGAGACCCAGGAGGATGTGCGCAAGCGGAAGGAGTTTTTGAGGAACATCGGATACAAGATGTGAGGAAGGCGGAGGGAAGAGAGAGAAGAGTCACGCCGCACGGGGGAGCGGCGAAGCGAAATAACATCTACCGGAGGAATACCATGAAACAGGGAACGGTGTACGCACTCGCGATGATGGTCCTGGCGGCGCTTCTGATGGCCTGGACATCGGAAGGAACCGCCCAGCAGAAAAAGAAGACCCCGCCGAAATCGGAACAGACCCAGCAGGAAACAGCGCCGGCACCCGCGCCAACAAGTTCGTCTCAGGCCAAATCCGGCGGCTCCATCAAGGATGTTCTGGCCAAACACCGCGGGGAGAAAACCAACCTCGGCATCCTCTCCAAAGTCGAAGGCGATTACTTCGTCGTCGAGGAGGATGGCGTCAGTACGCTCTATCCGTTCAGCGCGATAGCGAGCGTCAAAATTCCAAAGATCGAGGAAGACGAGGAAGATCCCGTGAAGGTGGAAATCAAACTGCTGTAACGAGGACCCGATGAACAATGCCAGGCTGTTGCTCCCGTTGCTTCTGGTAGCGGGTGCCGGATATGCACAGGTCGACGTGAGCACGCCGGTGCCCGATATCCGGCCGGAAAAACGGTATGTGCGCCCCACCGATGTCATCGGGCCGTATACGCCGGCCGTTCAGGCGGGGCCCTTCCTCTTTGTGTCCGGACAAATCGCCCTTGATCCGAAGACGGGGCAAATGGTGAAGGGCGACATTGAAACCGAAACGCTGCAGGTGCTGGCCAATCTCCGGACGGTGCTGCGGGCCGCGGGATACGACTCCGCGGACGTCGTGAGTGCAACCGTCTACCTGACGGACATGAACATGTACGCGCGGGTGAACACGGTGTACGCCGGGTTCTTTCCCGAAGGAAAATATCCCGCACGTGTTGCCGTCCAGGTGAGCGCGCTGCCCAGGCAGGCCAATGTGGAGATCGCCGTCGTCGGATACAAATGAAGACACCGTTCAACCCACGCACCATAAGGGCTCCCCGCGGAACGGCCATAAGCTGCAAGGGGTGGATCCAGGAAGCGGCTCTGCGGATGCTGATGAACAACCTGGATGCCGAGGTTGCCGAGAAGCCGGAAGAGCTGATTGTGTACGGCGGGGTCGGGAAAGCCGCCCGCAACTGGGAGTGCTACCACGCCCTTGTCCGCACCCTCCGGGAGCTGGAGAATGACGAAACCCTGCTTGTGCAGTCGGGGAAGCCGGTGGCGGTGTTTAAAACCCATCCGAATGCCCCGAGGGTGCTGATCTCGAACTCCATGCTCGTCCCGCAGTGGGCCACATGGGACGAATTCCGCCGCCTGGACGCACTGGGTCTCACCATGTACGGTCAGATGACCGCGGGAAGCTGGATCTACATCGGCACGCAGGGAATTCTCCAGGGAACGTACGAGACGTTTGCCGCCGTGGCGGACAGGTATTTCGGCGGCACGCTGGCGGGTCGGCTCCTGGTAACGGCCGGCCTCGGAGGCATGGGGGGCGCCCAGCCGCTGGCTGCAACGATGAATGGCGGTGCGTGTCTGGCGGTTGAGGTCGACCGGTCGCGGATAGAACGCCGGCTCAAAACCGGTTATGTCGATGAAATGGCCGAAAATCTGGACGAGGCGCTGCTGACCCTGCAAACCGCCCGGGAGTTGAAAGAACCCCGCTCGGTGGGGTTGCTCGGCAATGCCGCCGAGGTCCTTCCCGAACTGCTGGCGCGGGGGATCAGCATCGACGTTCTGACGGATCAGACCTCCGCGCATGACACACTCAACGGGTACGTTCCGGCGCACATCCCGTACGAGGAGGCCATGGCCCTCCGCACCGGCGACCCCCGGCGGTACGTGCAGCTGGCCCGGCAATCGATCGTGGAACACGTGCACGCCATGATCGGACTGCAGAGGAAAGGGGCGGTGACCTTCGATTATGGCAACAACATACGCGGAGAAGCGCTGGCCAATGGTCTCGCGAATGCTTTTGATATTCCCGGGTTTGTTCCCGAATACATCCGGCCGCTGTTCTGCGACGGAAAAGGGCCCTTCCGCTGGGCTGCGCTCTCGGGAGATCCCGGGGATATCGAGCGGACGGACCGTGCCCTGCTCGAGGCCTTCCCGGAAAACACCGCCCTGGCCCGATGGATTACGAAGGCACAACAGCTGGTGCACTTCCAGGGTTTGCCCGCGCGCATCTGCTGGCTCGGGTACGGCGAACGGGCACGCATGGGAAAGATCTTCAACGACCTCGTTGCCCGGGGCGAACTCCATGCACCGATCGTCATCGGCCGCGATCATCTCGACTGCGGTTCCGTGGCGTCCCCCAACCGCGAAACGGAAAAGATGCTCGACGGCAGCGATGCGATCGCCGATTGGCCGGTTCTCAACGCGTTGCTCAACACCGCGGGTGGAGCAAGCTGGGTAAGCGTCCACCATGGCGGAGGAGTCGGCATGGGTCTCTCACTCCATGCCGGCATGGTCGTGGTGGCGGACGGTACCCCGGAGGCCGCCGACCGCCTTGAACGTGTCCTCACCTATGATCCCGGTATGGGCATTGTGCGGCACGCGGATGCGGGGTATCCCCGCGCACGGGAGAATGCAAAGAGACACGGAATACGGATACCCATGGAATCGGGATATACGTAGGAGGTTTTTTTTTGGACCACACACCGCTTGACGAACACCAACGGAGGAGGAACACCATGCACGGGTTCGGGCATATCGAAATTCCCACGACCAACTTCAAAAAGACCAAGAAATTCTTCGGAACGGTGTTCGGCTGGACATTCCAGGACCTGCCGGACATCAACTATGTCCTCTTCCGCGCCGGTCAGCAGCCGAACGGCGGATTCTATTTCGTGAAGAAGATGCCGAAGAAAGGGCAGGTGAACGTCTATATCGAAGTGGAGGATATTGACGCGAAGTTGAAAGAAATCAGAAAAGCCAGGGGAAAGATCCTGGTGAAAAAGACAGACATCGGGGCGATGGGATGGTTCGCGCAGTTCGCGACCCCTGATGGCTGCTACCTGTCGCTGTGGCAGTCCTCCGCAGCGCCACCGACCGCGGAACCCGAGGTGCGTCCCTGAGTGAAAGGGGAGCGCCTTCCGCTTCTGATCTGCAGCAGAGCGTGCGGGGCACCGCGGCAGAAGGTGCCCCGCCGTCCACGTGCGCGCACGGCCGGAGCTTCGATGATTCTCACGCTGCGCCGATGCATATGGTGTTGTGTCCTGTCCGTTTTTCTGCTCCCCTCGCTTGGCGCGCAACAGCATGCGCAGTTCTCCCTTTTCCTTGAACCCAACTACGTCTCTGCCGAAAAGACCGTGGAACTGTATGCGGGGTTGTCCGGCAGGCCGGAAGAGATTGCGGAACTCCGCGGAAGCCAGCTGGCCCTTGCGGTGACCGGGTCGCTTGCCCGCCGGCATCTCGATACGGAAACACTCGTACAGAGCCTCGAGGCGGCGAAGTTCAACCAGACCGACGGTGACGATGTTTTTCGCATGCGGACGGGCCGCGCCCAGGCCGCGGCCATAAAAGAGCTGCTTCTCGAACTCCGCCGCCGGAACTTCAGCCAGAGGGTGGTCGGCACCGTGGAACAGTTGTTCCCGGCTGATGCCCGCGTGAACGCGCGCATTCCCATGTACGCGGTCGCCTTCGGTCACCAGAACATCGATGCCTATGTTGTGCGCGTATTCTGGCAGGGGAACACGCCGATACCTTCAGGAGAGACCGAGGGAGAACTGACCATTGTCGTGAATGTGGCGAAGGCGGTGTCGTACGGCGAAAGCACCGATGAACGCTTCGTCGGGCTGCTCAGCGTCGTGGCGCATGAAGTGTTCCATGCCGCATTCGGCGTGTACAAGGAGACCGCGCCGGAATGGCGGGCGTACTATGCGGCCCCCCGGAACCCCTTCGACGAACTTCTGGATCTCTCGCAGAACGAAGGTGTTGCCTACTATCTCTCGCTGATACAGCAGACGGGAGGGCGCCTACCTCCGGACGGCCTGTCGCGCGCGCAGGCGGCGTTCGATCGGTTCAATGCCGCTGCCGCGGAACTGCTCACCTCGCCGGGATCACGCGAACGGACCGCGGAACTGCTCCGGCAGTCGAATACCTCCGGCTACTGGGAAAGCTTCGGGTCGATGGCCGGGATGATCGCCGCCCGGCAGATCGACCAGACACTCGGACGTTCGGCCCTCGTGGAAACACTCCGTTCAGGCCCGAACTCCTTCTTTGCGGCCTATGCGCAGCTGATGAAGCGCGACCGCGGCATCCCGGCATTCTCCCCCCTCGTCCTTCAGGAGATTTCCAGGCGTACACGTTAGCGTCCTTCCTGTTCACCTTGAAGTTCCCGCGACGTTTTGGTATCTTGGTACCGTGATGAACCTGTTTATCAAGAATATTGCACAACTGGTGACCGTCGCCTCGGGTGGGCGCAGGGTCAAGACCGGCCCGGAGATGGGTGAGCTCGGCGTGATCCGCGACGCAGGGGTGTTGTGCAGGGAGGGGAAGATCGTGTGGGTGGGCTCCATGGCGGACCGGTCCGCGCCGATTCCCCGGGATATTCCGGAACTCGACGCAGCGGGGAAGACCGTGCTTCCCGGTTTTGTTGATGCCCATACGCATATGATGTTCGCAGGAGACCGCAGCGGCGAATTCGCCCTCAGGGCCTCCGGCGCAACGTATCAGGAAATCGCCGCCCGGGGGGGAGGTATCGCCGGCACGGTCGAACAGGTGCGTTCCGCCTCGAAGAGGGATCTCAAACGCTCCACCGCCCGCTACCTTGGCGAGATGATGAAACATGGAACAACGGCGGTGGAGATCAAGACCGGCTACGGGCTGGACATGGACTCCGAGGTGAAGATGCTGGAGGCCATCAATGAGCTCGGGAACGAGGAAATCGCCACGGTGGTGCCCACCTTCCTCGCCGCCCATGCCGTTCCGCCCGAATACCGGGCCGATGCGGGAGCCTACGTCCGCCTCGTCATCGACCGGATGATTCCTTATGCGGGGAGGAAGAAACTCGCCCTGTTTTGTGACGTGTTCTGCGAAACGGGCTATTTCGACGTTGCGCAATCGGAAGCCGTCCTGACCGCCGGCAGGCAATGGGGGATGATGCCCAAGATACACGCAGAAGAGCTTTCATCGCTTGGTGGTGCGGAGCTGGCGGCGAAACTGGGTGCCGTTTCTGCAGACCATCTCGAACATATCACCGATCAGGGAGTTCACGCGCTTTCCGGGGCGGGGGTGGTGGCCCTTCTGTTGCCGGGTGTCTCCTTCTTCCTGAACCACCGGTATGCCCCCGCGCGCGCGCTGATTGACGCGGGTGTTGCGGTTGCCATCGCCAGCGATTTCAACCCGGGTTCGTGCATGTCTTTTTCCATGCCCCTGATGATGACCATCGCCTGCACACACATGCGAATGAGTCCCGAGGAGGCCATCTCGGCAAGCACCCTGAATGCGGCGGCGGCGTTGAACATGTCGTCCACGCTGGGGAGCATCGAGCCGGGGAAAAACGCCGACATCATTGTTGCGGGAGTGCCCGACTACCGCCATCTGGCCTATCACTTCGGGATGAACCACGTCACGCATACGATCAAGAACGGCACCCTGCTGGAAATCCCCTGACCGGAGCGCTCATGGCTTCACTTGTTGAATGTGTCCCGAATTTCAGCGAAGGCCGCGACCTGGCATTCGTCAAAGCGGTCTGCAACGCCATCCGGGCGGTCTCCGGGGTGAAGCTGTTGAGTGCGGAGCCGGACAGGGACTACAACCGGACGGTGGTGACATTTGTCGGCGAGCCCGCGGGGGTGGTGGAGGCGGCCTTTCTGGCAACGAAGACGGCGGCGGAACGGATCGATATGGCCCGCCACAAGGGTGAACACCCGCGGATCGGCGCAACGGATGTTGTGCCCTTCATACCGGTTTCCGGCGTCACGATGCAGGAGTGCGTCGGACTGGCCCGCCTGTACGGCCGGCGCGTGGGTGAGGAGCTCGGCATACCCGTGTATCTCTACGAAGAGGCCGCCACCCGTCCCGAACGGCGGAACCTCGCCGCCATCCGGAAAGGCGAATATGAAGGGCTGGCCGCGAAGCTGCTGGACCCTGCCTGGCAACCGGATTTCGGGGCACCGGTGTTCAATGCCCGCTCGGGAGCGACCGTGACAGGAGCACGGATGTTTCTTATCGCCTACAACGTCAACCTGAAGACGGACAGGCAGGAGATCGCCCACGAACTTGCCCTGCGTATACGCGAGAGCGGGAGGGTGAAGAAGGACGGCCGGGGGACCGTTGTCGTTGACGCCACCGGACAGAAAGAGATGATACCCGGTACACTCAAGGCGGTGAAAGCGATGGGCGTTTTGCTCGAGGCCCACCATATCGCGCAGGTGTCCATCAACCTCGTCAATTATCATGTCACGCCGCCTCACGTCGCCTTCGAGGAAGTACGACGGCAGGCCGCCGACATGGGCGTGGCCGTGACCGGCAGCGAAATCGTGGGTCTGACACCCAGGGAAGCATTGCTGATGGCGGGGCGGTTTTACGCTCCGGGTGTCACGGAGGAAGCGCGTTTGATTGACGCGGCGGTGGAACATCTCGGCCTGAGCCAGCTCGAGCGGTTCGATCCGAACCTGAAAATTATTGAATTTCAACTGTCATGAAGGAAGGGCCTCGCATGCCAACGCGAAAAACCATGAACACGTTTCTGGATGAGCTTGCTTCGTCATCGCCCGCGCCGGGCGGAGGAAGTGTTGCGGCGCTGGCAGGAGCTCTCGGCTCCGCGCTGACCTCCATGGTCTGTCAGCTTACCATCGGCAAAAAGAAATATGCCGAGGTGGAGGGTGACATGAAGAAGATTCTCGGACAGGCGGAACATCTCCGTGCCCTGTTCACGGCACTGATCGACCGGGACACGGAAGCCTTCAACAAGGTGATGGAGGCCTACAGTTTGCCGAAGGAGACCGATCCTCAGAAGGCGCTGCGGGCGGCGGCGGTGCGGGAGGCGACAAAAGAGGCCACTCTCGTTCCGCTGGAAGTGATGAAACACTGTATCGACGGACTCGCGCTGGCACAGCAGGTTGCCGCGAAAGGCAATGTCCATTCCGTCAGCGATGCCGGTGTGAGTGCGCTGATGTTGAACGCCGCGCTGGAAGGAGCCGCTTTGAACGTACGCATCAACCTCAATGCGCTGAACGATCCGGATTTTGTCGGGTGGAAACTGGAGGAGCTGCAGTCGCTCCGCTCCACAAGCGCGCTGATGCTCGAAGAGGTTGAGGCGATTGTGGAAGAGAAGCTCCGGAAGGAGTAGTTCACGAAAGCAGACGGGCGGCGGCGGCGATGGCCGCCGTCTCGCTTCGCAGACGCCGGCTGCCCAGCCCGGCGGGCACAAACCCGCCTGCCACGGCGGCGGCGATCTCCTCATCCGTAAATCCCCCTTCAGATCCCACACACACCAGAACGTCAACGTCGTGCCTCGAAACGGCCTCTTCCAGCTGGATGTCCGTTATTTCCTCGTGGAGGATCAGGCGCGGACCGGCTGCCGGCCGTGAAAGGACATCCTGAAAGTGCGTGAGAGGTTCCAGTGCGGGAAGCACGCAGCGGCCCGACTGTTTCATCGCCGCCAGCGCGATCTTCTCCCAGCGTTCCACGCGTGCGTGGCGGGGAATCGTGCGCGTGGTGAGCATCGGGATCAGGCTCCGGACGCCGAGTTCGGTCAGTTTTTCCACCAGGGTGTCGGTCCGGGAGGGGTTCTTCAGCACCCCCATCGCCACCGTGAGGTTGCGGGACGGCTCGTGCAGTCCGGGGAAAGTGGACAGAATGGTGCAGCGGGCGGAGTGTTTCTGTATCTTTTCGAGGCGGGCGACATACGCCACCCCGGCGCCGTCCACAACGCCGATGATATCCCCCTCGCGGCGGCGCATGACGTGGCTCAGATGTCTGAATTCCTCCGCTTCAATCAGCAATACAGGCGGGTTCACCAGCTCCGGCGGGGTGTAGAAATACTCGAGGCCGTGCGGCGGCACGGGGACCTGGTCAGAACGCGGTGCGGAAGTCAATGACGAATTCCCCTCTGCGGTTGTTGTTGATTGCGTATTCAAAGCGCGCGACGATTCCGTACGGGAGGAGGAAATGAATCCCGGCTCCATACCCGCAGATGAACGAATCCATGACTTTATCTCCTCGAAACCATGTCGCTCCGGCATCGGCGAAGAGTGCAAGCCCGATCCCGAACCTCCAGACGGTGAACTCATCGGGGATGGGGGTGCCGGAAAGCCGGAACACGCGGGGCGGCAGCAACGCGAATCGCAGTTCCAGGCTGGTCGTGGCAAGATTCTCCCCCTCATAGACATCATAAAAGTACCCCCTGATACGCTCGCCATGTCCGAAATAGGTCCGTGCATAGGTGGGGACAACACCGCCGGAGACCAGGCTTCCCGCGAAACGCCCCGCAATGGTGAACACCGGGGAGAGCGGCACATACTTCCGGAGATCGGTACCGTAGCGGGCAAAATCCGCTTCGGAAGTGCCCAGGCCGGATTTCGAGACGTAGAAGGCCGCGAATGCTCCCCGCATCGGGTATTCGGCCAGGTCGCGGGAATCATACTGGTAGTTCAGGGTGAGATAGAGATACCGGTCGATGCCGTCGGTGGAGACGGTCCGGTTGACTCTGTAGCTCGACACCTCCACAACCCGGTAGCCCAGGTTGACGCCGGCATTCTCGAAGAGACTCAGACGTTTGCCGAGCGTCACGTTGCCGTCGTAGTGTTCCTCGTCAAAATCACCGGTTGCCGCCGCTTCGATCTCGCTCCGGTTCCGCACCCGGCTGTACGAGAGCTGCGCGCCGAAATACAGGCGCAGTTCATGATCGATCAGGGGTTCGGTGAAGGAGAGCTGTATCGAGGGATTGTAGCCGAAGACGGCCGAGCCGTACAGTTTCTGGTTCCGCCCCTGGAAATTGTTGTGCAGGAAGCCCGCGCCGTAGTAGAAACGGTGCACGTCCCCGTCCCGGAAACCGAACAGCGGAAGGGGGAACACGTACCACCGTTCACTGACGAACACATGGAGGATTCGCGGCGTGCCGAGCGTGTCCGGATAGAGATCGACCCTCGTAAAGAGCCCGAGGCTGTACACCCGGCTCCTGTCGAATTCCAGGAGTTCGGGCGTAATCGGCGTGCCCGGCTGGATCTGCATTTCATTCAGAATGACGTATGCCTTGGTCTTCGTATTGCCCGTGACAAGAATGGTGTCGACGGAGCCCGGGGCCCGTGCCTCGCGGGGAGGCGTCTCCTGCGCACAGAGCCGGTTGACGGAAAGAAGAACAAGGGCGGTGCAGGCTGCTGCAACGGCGATGGGGCGGAGGATCACAGGAGACGGGCCAGTGCGATGCAGGCGGCGGCCTGTTCGGCGTCTTTTTTGTTTTTTCCCGTCCCTGAGGCATGACGCTCGTTGTGCAGAAGCACGTCAACGGTGAAGGTCCGGTCGTGATCGGGTCCTTCTTCTTTGATGATGATGTAGCGGGGGACACCGAGACCGCGGGACTGGGCGTATTCCAGGAGCCGGCTCTTGTAGTTCTCGTCGGCGGTGACCACGGTGCCGCCGTGAATGGCATTCAGGACCTGCCGTTCGACGAAACGCCGTGCTGCGGCAAATCCGCCGTCCAGGTAAATGGCCGCCACCAGTGCTTCGAAAGTATCCGCGGTGATGGTTTCGTACCCCTTCCCGATGGACTGGGCCGCGCTGGGGCTCATGAAGATGAAATCCGACAGGCCGAGCGCTCTTGCATAGATGGCCAGGGCCTTCCGGTTCACCAGGCGCGACCGGCTCTTTGTCAGGTCGCCTTCGCGGGCGTCGGGGTGCTTTGCGTAGAGATATTCCGCAACGATCAGGTTCAGAATGGAATCGCCGAGGAATTCGAGGCGTTCGTTGGAAATGCCGCCCCCACCGTTTTTCTGGGGAAAGGAACGGTGCAGGAGAGCCTGCGCAAAGAGGTCACGGCAGCGGATGTGATATCCGATTACCTGTTCGAGCTTCCGGATGGTGGTGCGGTCAAGATTCGCGGGGAGGGCGTCACTCTCATCCCGCGTGACGCCGCGGGAACGGATGAACATCGTCTGAAAAAAGCTGCCTACCCGCAGCATAACCGGCTCACATGGGGTATTTCTTGAACATCAGTGTTGCGTTGTGCCCGCCGAACCCGAAGGTGTTGCTCAACGCGTAGCGAACGGTCCCTTTCACCGGGGTGTTCGGTGTGTAGTTCAGATCGCAGGTGGGGTCGGGGAATTCGTAGTTGATGGTCGGAGGTATGGTGTCCGTCTTGCAGGCAAGGATTGCCGCAATGGCTTCGACAGCCCCCGCGGCGCCGAGGAGGTGGCCGGTCATGGACTTGGTGGAGCTGATGTGCATCCTGTAGGCGTGGTCGCCGAAGACGGTCTTTATTGCCTGGGTTTCGCTGGTGTCGTTGAGTTGTGTGGAGGTGCCGTGGGCATTGATGTAGTCCACCTCTCCGGGTGAAATGCCGGAATCCTTCACCGCCCTGCGCATGGAGCGTACGGCACCCTCCCCGCCTTCGGGGGGGGCGGTGATATGGTGTGCGTCTCCGGTGAAGCCGAGACCGACGATCTCCGCATAGATCTTCACGCCGCGTTTCAGGGCAAACTCGAGTTCTTCGAGAACCAACGCCCCCGCGCCTTCACCCATAACGAATCCGTCACGCTGTGCGTCAAACGGCCGGCTGGCGTGTTCCGGCGCGTCGTTCCGTCCGGAGAGCGCCTTGAGGTTGTTGAACCCGCCCAGTCCCATCGGGGTGATGGGCGCTTCCGATCCGCCGCACACCATGGCGTCGGCATCGCCATACTGGATGATGCGGAATGCGTCCCCGATCGCGTGTGATGCGGTGGCACATGCCGAGACGGTGGCGTAATTCGGACCCTTGAACCCGTATCTGATCGAAATGTTTCCCGCGGCAATGTCAGGGATAAGCATCGGGATAAAGAACGGGCTGATGCGCCGCGGGCCACCCTGCATGTAGTTCGTAAACTGGGTGTCGTACGTCGTCATTCCGCCAATCCCCGAGCCGTAGACCACACCAATGCGGTCAGGATCGACATCCTTCGCGGACAGAGCGGCGTCGCTGACGGCCATGTGGGAAGCAATCGCCGCGTACTGGGAAAAGGGATCCATACGCTGCGCCGTCTTCCGGTCGAGGAAGTCGGACGCTTTGAACCCCTTCAGCTCGCACCCGAAACGCGTGTCATACAACGCCGTGTCGAAGTACGTGATGGGGGCGGCACCGGAGGTGCCGTTCATCAGACTCTTCCAGAAGTCGTCGACATTCAAACCGATCGGCGTGAGCGCGCCCAGTCCGGTGACAACAACCCTGCGCTTCCCGTTCATCATCGTCCCCTCTGATCCTGTTGATTCGTCAATTCCCGGCCGCAATGGGGTGGATTGCAGGGGTGGAGTCAGGCAGATTTCGACTGGATATACTTGATGGCATCGCCGACCGATGCGATCTTTTCGGCGTCTTCATCCGGAATCTGGAGGTTGAAGGCCTTCTCGAATTCCATGACCAGCTCAACGGTGTCCAGGGAATCCGCACCGAGATCGTTCGTAAACGATGCTTCGGGTGTAACCTGCCCGTCGTCAACACCGAGCTTGTTCATGATGATCTCTTTCACCTTTGCCGCAACGTCTGCCATGACGTAGCCTCCTGTATGATGATGGAAAACATGAAAAACAATGAAGACACAACCCTGCTTACATCGTCATTCCCCCGTCGATGGCGAGGACCTGGCCGGTGATGTAGTCGGCCCGGGGCGACGCCAGGAACACCACCACGCCTGCCACTTCTTCCGGCTTGCAGCCGCGTTTCAGCGGGATCACGTTCAGGAACGCCGCGCGGTGTTCCGCGCTCAGCACCGCCGTCATATCCGTTTCCACAAACCCGGGGGCGATCGCATTGACCGTGATGTTCCGGGGGGCGAACTCCTTGGCCGCCGATTTCGTGAGTCCGATCAGGCCGGCTTTGGAAGAGGCATAGTTGCCCTGCCCCACATTGCCCATCAGTCCGACAACGGAGCTGACGTTGATGATCTTTCCCTTCTTCTGGCGCATCATGATGCGGCCGACGGCCCTGGTGGTGATGAAGGAGCCCTTGAGGTTGACGTTCAGAACGGCATCCCATTCATCGTCGGTCATCCTGACCAGAAGCTTGTCGCGCGTGATGCCTGCATTGTTCACCAGTATGTCGATTCGGCCGAGCTCGGCGGTCACTTCGTCACAGGCCTTTTCTGTCGCGGCGCCGTTGGTGATATCCACCGATATCTCCATCACCGTCCGCCCGCTCTTCCGCAGCGACGCCACAAACTCCGGAAAATCGTCCGGGAAGGCCCTGTCGAATATCGCCACATGGGCGCCTTCTTCGACAAACTCCCTTGCAATGGCCCTGCCGATCCCGCGCGCGCCACCGGTAATAAGTGCAACCTGGTCCTGAAGGAGATTCATGCGTTCGGATTTCCTGAGTCTGGTTGGGCGAGTATCGACCCTAAATATTGCGAGAACTTCCCTCTTTTGCAAGTCCGCGGCTTCGATAATGCTCCTCAAGCCTGTCATACCCTTCCTTGCCGAGGAGGTGAACAAGTTCATCCCGGCATGCACGGAAGAGCGGGATCGCAAAGTCGGGCTGGATCGTGCAGCAGGGTTGCTCGCCCCGGAGCATGGGATCATAATTCACGATATTCCCGGAAACCTCGATGGGAAAGAGGATGCAAAAGAGGGGTTTCCAGGCCCAGCGGTCCAGCCCCTGTGCCGTGGCGGCGACCTGAATGGAGCATCTCCCTTTGCTGTCCAGGAATGCGCACTTGCCGTTGTATTCTTCGGTTCCGATGCATCGTCCCGACGCAAAATCCGCGTCCTCATGGTCCGAAGGCTCGAACCAGTGAGCAGGATCCCGGGGTTGCGTGGCATCCATCTGCTCCCTGATGAAGTCCTGGAACTTCAGAATCCGGTCCCGTTCGGCAATATCGGCGTACACGCCCCCTTCGCAGCAGACGGATGTGCATTTACAGGGTCCGCCGCCTTCCGGGAATCCCTCTGAGAACAGTTCATCCGAAAAGGTGTACTGATTCACCCGCAATGCAGAATTCCCGCTCACTGTGCGTCCCTCGCCTTGAGAATGTCGGCAAACTTGTCAAAGCCGGCTGTCCGAACCGATGCATCCGTTCGCTTCACCAATCCCTGGAGGACCTTTCCCGGTCCGATTTCGACGAAATCCGTGGCACCATCGCGAAGCATATTGTGGACCGTCTGCTCCCAGCGCACGGGGCTCGTGAGCTGCCGGTAGAGGAGGTCTCTTATGACGGCAGCCTCCGTGACGGGTTCGGCGGTGACGTTCGCGTAGACCGGGATCCGGGCGTCCCGGATTGTCGTCCGGTCCAGCACCTCCTTGAGCCCCCGGCGGGCACTTTCCATAAGCGGGGAATGGAACGCGCCACTCACCACGAGTTCCTTTGCCATTTTTGCACCTCTGGTTCGGGCCAGTTCCATGGCCTTCCGGACTCCTTCGACCGAACCGGAAATGACGATCTGTCCCGGCGAGTTGAAATTCGCCGGTTGCACGATACCCGCAGCGGATGCCTCGCGGCAGAGCTCTTCGGTGACCTCCGGGCTGAGCCCGACAAGGGCGGCCATTGTCCCGGGTTGCTGTTCGCCTGCCTGCTGCATCAGTTCACCGCGCAGCCGGACAAGACGGAGACCGTCTTCGAAGGCAAGCGCGCCTGAAACCACCAGTGCGGAGTATTCCCCCAGGGAGTGTCCGGCCACCATCGCCGGGGTCGCGTGGGTGAGCAGGCTGGCGGCGACCATGCTGTGCAGGAAGATCGCGGGCTGGGTATTCCGCGTCTGGCGCAATTCTTCCTCGGGGCCTTCAAAACATATCCTGCTGAGCGGTGCGCCGATAATCCGGTCAGCACTCTCCATCATTGTGCGGGCACGGGCATCCTGCTCGAAAAAGTCGCGGGCCATGCCCACGTACTGGGCACCCTGACCCGGAAAGATGAAAGCGATTGTCGGCATGGTGGATGTCAGGAGATGTTTTCCGCGGACCAGCGGATCAGCACGGAGCCCCACGTGTATCCGGCTCCGAACGCCGCAAGGACGATCTGCTGGCCTTTGCGGAGCTTTCCCTTCTGCCACCACTCCGAAAGGCACAGAGGGATCGTTGCGGCGGTGGTGTTGCCGTACCGGTCGATGTTGATCATGACCCTGGATTTGTCGAGCCCCATGCGTGCGGCGGTGGCATCGATAATCCGGAGATTCGCCTGGTGAGGAACCAGCCAGTCGATGTCCTTGCCGGTCAGGTTGTTGCGCTCAAGGATTTCCACCGAGACATCCGCCATTCCGACCACGGCCACTTTAAAGACCGCCTTGCCATCCTGATACAGGAAGTGGAGTTTCTTGTCGACCGTCTCGTGGGTTGGGGGATTCAGACTGCCGCTCCCGCGCATGTGGAGCGCAGGTTCGCCGGAGCCGTCGCACCGGAGGATCTGGTCGAGGATGCCCGCCGAACCGTCTTCGCATGGCTCGAGCAAAACTGCAGCTGCGGCGTCGCCAAAGAGGATGCAGTTGTTCCGGTCCGTGTAGTCGGTGATCGAACTCATCTTGTCCGCCCCGACGACCACGACGCGCTTATGCGCGCCGCTTTCGATGAACTGGGCCCCGGTGACGAGCGCGAACAGGAAGCCCGAGCAGGCCGCCGAGAGATCGAAGCCCCAGGCCCGCTTTGCCTGGACTTTTTCCTGAATCAGGCAGGATGTCGCCGGGAAAAACATGTCGGGTGTCACGGTTGCCGTGATGATCAGATCGATCGCATCGGCGGCAATACCGCGCTTGTTCAGCAGATCCTGTACCGCCCGGGCACCCATGTCCGACGTGGCCCCCTTTTCGAGAATCCGCCGTTCGCTGATACCCGTGCGCGTGCGAATCCATTCATCCGTGGTGTCGACCATGGTCTCGAGGTCGCGGTTGGAGAGGATTTTTTCCGGGACGTAGTGACCGACCGCTGTGATAGTTGCTGTCCGCTTAGGCATCGATCTTCGCGAGTGATTTCTGAATATGCATGTTGACGCCCTTCCGCACCGTTTCTTCAGCCTTATGGATCATATTGGTGAAAGCCAGGGGGGACGACTTGCCGTGGCCGATAATGACAACGCCGTTGACGCCGAGGAGCGGCACCCCCCCGGTTTCCTGGTAGTCGAGCGGTTTCATGACGCGCCTGAGCGCGCTGCGGGCGAGCAGGCCGATCATCGAATTCCACGGGGAGCCCGCCGCGAGGGCCTTGAATTTCGCTTTGAGAAAGCCGGGAACGCTCTCTCCGAACTTGAGGAGGATGTTCCCCACGAAGCCGTCGCAGACGACAACGTCGAGATCTCCGCTCAGCACGTCACGTCCCTCGACGTTCCCGACAAAATGCAGAGGGCTTGCGCGGAGGAGTTTCAGCGCCGCAAGGCTCACTTCATTGCCTTTGGAGTCTTCTTCGCCGATGCTGAGCAGACCCACACGCGGGGAGGGTATTCCGCGCATGGCGGAGACGTAGATCGAACCCATTACACCGAATTCCAGCAGGTGCTGCGGACGGCAATCGACGTTGGCGCCGGCGTCAACCAGCAGGCACGGGGCGCTGGCGGTGGGCACGAGTGCCCCGATCGTGGGACGGCCGACGCCCTTGATGCGTCCGAGAATCAGTGTGCCGGCGGAGAGCACGGCGCCGGTGTTGCCCGCGCTGATAAATGCGTCCGCTTTCCCGTCCCGGTGCAACTGGAGGGCGACGGCGATAGAAGAAAGACGTTTGGTCTTCAGCGCGGCGGTCGGGAGGTCGTGCATGTCGATGACCTCGGGAGCGTGCACGATGGAGTACAGATGTTCGGGGAGTGCGTTTCCTCCCTTTGCGCGGCCCTGGTCACGGATCGCGGCGCGAAGAATGTCCTCCGGGCCGACGAAGACGAGGCGTAACCGTTCTCCGGACTCCTGGAGAGCCCCGCGGGCGCCTGCAATGACATGCGCGGGAGCAAAATCCCCGCCCATTGCGTCCACCGCAACGGTGATATACGTATGCCGGGAGTTCAAGAGACAGCCGGACGTGCGTGTAGCGTGACGGCGGTTACGTTAGGAAGCTTTGGGCACAACGATGGATCGGCCGTTGTAGTACCCGCAATTCGGACATGCCCGGTGGGGCAGTTTGTGTGTGTGGCAATTCGGGCATTCGGCGGAAGCCGGCGCGGTCGCTTTGTAATGGGTCCGGCGCTTGCGCCCGCGGGTCTTCGAATGGCGGCGTTTCGGATTCGGCATGGTCGTGTACTCCTTACCTTCTGATAGTCTCGCTCAGTTGCTTGTTTCGTCGGTGAAGCCGCGCAACGCTTCCCAGCGGGTGTCCGCGGGCTCCTGCAGGCATGTGCATTGCCCCGTGTTCAGGTCCGCCCCGCATGACGTGCACAGACCCCTGCAGTCGTCGCGGCAGAGCAGCTTGAGCGGTACGGCAAGCAGGACCATTTGCCGGACATCTTCGGCAAGATCGATACTCGACAGACCCGGAGGAATGACCTGCACTTCAGCAGGGTCGATGTCCCCGGCGTCAGTTTCGTCCTGCACGTAGTACATCTGGTACGTCGTGCGCAGGGGAAGCGTGAAGGGCGCCGCACAGCGGTCACAGAGAAATGATCCCGTCGCGCGGACGGACGCGTTCAGGTAGAGCTGCCGTCCGTTTCTCTGCAAAGCCGCGTCAATATCGACCATGTCCGAAAACTGGTCACCGAGAGCCAGGGTCGCGGCCTGCTCTTGAAACTGATACCGGTGAAGCCCCTCGGAGAGCCCCCCGATCTGTATCTTCATCTTCCTCCACCAGACGCTCAAATGGGGCTTCAGGGCCCCATTGTCAAACCGAACTCAAAAAGTATGACAGTATACCCAGAAATTCCCTCAGAGTCAAGGCCTGCAGCCTGCTCCGGTTCCGGGGGTGGAAACCACTGCGCAACGGCACCGGGGGGGTGCCCGTAGGAAATCTCCGGGTCGGTCCTGAAACGGGGCCTAGTGGACCACTTCGGCGTGTTCCAGCAGCTGTGTCTGAACGTGTTCAACCGTCTCGGCGAGCGCTTCCCGGAATTTCTCGAAATCCTCTTTGTAGAGGAAAATCTTGTGCTTCTCGTATTCGTCATCACCCACGCGCTTGCTCTCGGTGATGGTAATGTAGAAGTCCTTCTCCGACTTCGTCGACTTGACATCAAAGAAATAGGTCCGTTTTCCCGCCCTCACGCGTTTTGTAAAGATTTCATCCTTGTAGCCGTCGTTCTCCAAAGTCTCCTCCTTGTAGGGGAATGGTGAGTATACCGTTCCGCCCGCCCCCCTGGGGCGGCGCGTGCGCTGCTACTGCTTGATGACTGCAATCTTTCCAATGGCCACGGTGCTTCCGTCTTCGGCCGAAGCAATGACGAGATACACGCCGGACGGGACGAATGTTCCCCCGCTATCCTTGCCGTCCCAGAATCCGACGAGGCCTCCCGGTGACTTGATGTCCCGCACCACCCGGCCGTCAATGGCGACAATCTTCAAACTCGCGTTCTCCACGAGTCCGCTGACGGTCAGCGGCGTGCCGGTGGGGACCAAAAACGGGTTGGGATACAGGGTGAGGACGTCGAACGAGGCCTTTGGCGCCGCTGCGGCCGTTGTCAGGCTTGCCATGCCGTACGTTGTCCCGAAGTATACGGTCCCTGTTTTCTTATCGACCCCGATGGTCTTCACATCGTTGTCGATGACCTTCCCCTGCGTGTTTTCCACGGTGTACGATGCGAGTGTTTGCGTACCGTCCGGGGACAGCAGGAAAACCCCCTCCGTGGTGCCGACCCATTTCTGATTCAGCGGATCCACCGCAATGGTGTTGATCACCAATCCATTCAGGGGTTTATAAAGGGCGATGGCGTCCTTGCGGGTCGGATTCGAAGGATCGAGAATGATCGAGATGCCGCGGTCTGTTCCGACCCAGATATCGTTGTCCCGATCCACCACGATCGTCTTCACCTCGTTGCTGGGCAGCCCGTTCGCGGTCGTGATATGAAACGCCGCGGTGCTGTCAAGCGCGCCGGCATTCCCCAGGCTTATGAGACCCCGGAATGCCCCATCGCGCACGGTCGCCCAGAGGTTGTCAAAGGCGTCGACCGCGAGGCACCGGTCCACGGGGCGGTCCATCAGGTTGGTCAACTTGATGCCGCTGATCGACACGGGGATGGTTTTCCATGTTCCGTCAGCGCGGCGCGTGACGAGCAGGTTTTTGTCCGCCGCAAGCACGACGCTCATCCAGGCATTGCCCCGGCCGTCGCACACCACGTTGCTCACCACCACGTAGTTCGTGTCATTGGAAATGCCCATCATGCCGACGTTGCGGCCGAAGATGCGCGACGAATCGATCCGCGTGCTGCCCGGAAGCAGCTCCACGGTGCCCCGGCCGTATGTGCTGGCCCACACCGCTCCATCACACGCCACCGACATCCGGTGGACATCGTTCGTCGGAAGGGTGCTGTTAACGGTGGTAAACGTTGTCCAGGTCGACCCGTCGTACCGGTACAGGCCGCGGCCGGAGACATCGCCGGAACCGCACCAGAGTACGCCGTCGGGATCCACGACCAGGCTCAGGAACTGGTTGGCATCGGGTCCATTGGGCACGTGGGAAATCCAGGGGCTGCCGCCGGTCAGGAGCCCGCCGTTTGTCGAACCCACGACGGGGAGTCCCTGCGCATCCGTCGTGATTGAATTGGGTGCATAGGGGAGCGTTGTGCCGAAGGGTGTTGCAGTATTCTGTGCGGAGACCGCATAGACCTCACGCGCGACGGTGGTCAGATACAGGGCTGTTGCCGTCCCCGTGGAGGCGAGAATGGACTTGCCGGAGAGTCCGGCCACGGGAATCCAGGTGCCCCCGTCTTCGTAGTAGAGGCCCCCCGTGGTACCTGCATACAGTCTGCCATTGAAGACCGTCAATGTGCGGGGGACAAATCCCGGTTGCCCGACGGTCTGGAGCGTCCACGACTCCGGTGGAAGGAGGTTCGGGTTGCTAAGATTGGCGACGGCCACGTTGTTGACCGTCTGCCCGTCGGAGATACACGCGTAGAGCCTGCCATTGTGCATCACCGCCGAGAGCACCGATGTACGCGTGGCGGCGGGTACGGACCCGAAGCGGGAGTAGGTGTCGCCAAATTCAAAGCGGGCAATCCTGAACACGCTCAAGCCGAACTCCGTGCATATCAGGGCGGTATCTCCCTGGACGATAATGGCATTGATTCTCTTGTTCGTCTGGTTTGCGGTGGCGATGTCGAGGATGGGGCGGATCGCGCCGGTGGAGGGGGTGTAGACATGGAGGACGCCGTTGGTGCTGCCGCTCCAGACGTCGCCCGCACCGTCGATGTAGACCGCGGTCAGGTCGATGTTGCGGAGCCCCTCGGCGTTGGTGAGCAGGAGGAAATCGTCCGCCTGTGTGTTCCAGCGGAAAAGGCCTCCGGAACTTGCCGCCCAGAAGGAGGACCCGTCGCGGACCACCCCGCGAACGTCCTTCATGGAGGTGAAATTCTTCCACGTCCCGGTGGCCGCAAGCGCACACCACGGCGCCAGGAGCAGCACAGCACAGGCCTGCCAACCGCGCTTCATCATCCTCTTCTCCGCCCTCGCTTCTTCTTCCTACCTGGTTTTAAGTTGTGTGCAGACGTGGAGAAGTTCCATGGCGCTCATGGCGGCATCCCATCCTTTGTTGCCCCCCTTTGCGCCGGCCCGTTCGAGGGCCTGCTCCAGGCTGTCGGTGGTAAGGACACCGAAGGTCATGGGAACACCTGTCTGAAGGGCAACCGCACCGACACCGCGCGTTACTTCGCCGGCGATGTAGTCGAAGTGCGGTGTGGCACCGCGGATCACGCAGCCCAGGCAGATGATTGCATCGACACGGCCGGCATGTGCCAGCTGCAGTGCGGCCTGGGGGAGTTCAAATGCACCCGGCACATAGACAACGGTGAGAGCGTCATCCGTTCCGCCGTGACGCAACAGACAGTCCACGGCGCCATCGAGCAGCTGAGTGGTGGCGAGGCTGTTAAACCGGCTGACAACAATGCCGAACGTGCGCCCGGCCGCGCTCAGGGTTCCCTGAACAGTCTTCATGCGTGGAGCTCCTTCTGTGAGCCGTCCCGGCACTACCGTTTCCGAGCACCGGTGTGCTCCGGCGGCGTGCCGGGCCGGTTGCCTGCGGCGATTTGTGGCGGTTCAGCGTTGCTTTGCCCGCCGTTCTATGGTTCTCACATCATCCAGGGGAATCGCGTACCTCCCCAGGGCTTCCTCATCGCTCCTGCCGCCGCCGTGAAAGTCCGATCCGCCGCATGTCAGGAGGAAGTACGCTTCGGCGATGGCCCGGTAATATGCGGTCTGCCCGGGCGTGTGTGATGGATGGACGATCTCGATGCCGTCCACGCCGGCATGAATCAACTCGCGCAACAGTGTATCCGGCACCGTGGCGCCGGGATGGGCGATGCAGGAAACCCCGCCCGACTCGGCGATCAGCCGGATTGCCTCCCGTGGCGCCATCGTCAGTTTCTCTTCGTAGGCCGGCCGGCCAAAGCCGATGTACCGGGAAAACGCCTCGTGGTACGATTCCGTCAGTCCGGCTGCGGCGAGCGCGGTGGCGATATGGGGACGCCCCACCGCGGCACCACCCGCCTGGTGCAGAACAGCGTGCATGGTCAGCGGCACAGACATCCCGTTCAGCTTCTCCACCATCCGCTTCGCACGTCGCATTCGTTCAGCGCGCATGGATGCAAGATACTCCTGCAGGGGCGGGTAGGCCGGGTCGAGGAAATACCCGAGGAGGTGCACATCGTGCTGTGCAAGGGTTGTGCTGAGTTCGACCCCCGCAATCACTTCAATGCCCAGCTGCGTGCCTGCTGCCCTGGCTTCGCCGATCGCACCGACATGATCGTGGTCGGTAATGGCGATGCAGGTTAAACCTGCCTGTCGCGCGCGAGCGACAACCGCCCCGGCAGAAAACGCGCCGTCGGAGTAGGTGGTGTGGATGTGCAGATCAGCCCGCTCATCCATACACCGCGTCGGGAGGTAAAAGAACGGAGAAAGGCTTACAGGTACCTGCTTTTGAACTTCTCATAATCGTTAATGATCAACTTCCCCCTCTCAATTTCGATATGTCCTTCGCGAATAAACGAGTGAATCATCCGTGAAATCGTCTCGCGCGATGTCCCCGCCATATTGGCAAGGTCCTGCTGCAGGGGGAGCTCATCGATTTCCACACGCCCCTTGCGGATCTTGCCGATATCGTCTGCAAGCTGCAGGACAACGTTCGAGACACGCCCCGCCGCATCTTTCAGCGAGAGGCTCTTGATCATGGCGTCCGCCTTACGCAGGCGCAGGGTGAGTTCTTTGAGGAGGGCGATGGCCACCGAGGGGAAATCGTGCAGAAGCTTCAGAAAGTCCCGCCGGTGAATCATGAAGAGTTCGGATTTGGTGGTGGCGACAACACTGGCCGAACGCGCGAGCCCATCCAGTATCGCCATCTCTCCGAAGAAATCGCTTTCCCCGAGGATGGAGAGAATCACTTCCCGTCCGTCGTCATCCATCCGCACAATTTTCACCTTGCCCGTGACGATCACAAAAAGGGCCGCTCCCGCCTCTTCCTCCAGCAGAATAATGCTCCCCTTTTTGTATTTCTTGCGAACCCCGACTTTCGCGATGGTTTCAAGATCCATCGGCTCAAGATCGCTGAGGATCGGGACGTTCTTCAGGAATTCCAGGTCGTCCTTCATCGACAAGGCCGCATTGTGTGTTTACCGTTATGGCGAGACAATAGCTCGTAATACAGAAATATAGACTCCCCCGGCATGAAAGTCAAGGTGCGGGAATGTACGGCACATCCGGGCGCCGCACGAACCGGATCAGTCCCCGAGGAGCAGGTAAGAGAAAAGAACGAAGGTGGCCTGGGCTGTCAGGAGCGCGATCGCCGCGGAGATGTCATACCGGTGGCGCTGGACCAGCATCGACGCATCACCCGTCTTCAGGTATTGCAGCTGCCGGTCGTCTGCGAGGGTTTTGAAATAGGCGGCAAAAACGCCCGAGACGATCGTTGCGGCCGCGCTCATGTAGAGCCGGGTCGCCCGCGAGTCAAGACCGCCCGTTTCCGGCAAAAACGGCGAGATTCCTGCAGGGAGTGCGTTCCTGTCGGGGATGAGCGGGACCCTGAGTATGCCCTCAACCGCGTCCCGCGGGTCCACCTGCGCATCCGCATATCCTGCTTTTTTCAATATCAGCAGGGAGTCATCCGACAGACGTTCCGGGCTCATGAGCAACGGCGTGAGACCGGCCAGAGCACCGTTGGTGTACACACCCGCTTCCCCGGGTGAGGAGTAGACCTGCAGGTGGGGCCGGAGAGGGAACAGGAGCGTTCGTGATTCCCCGGCGGAGATCCGGACAGTGTCTGTGACGACCGCGGCCAGCCAGCCGGTGATGTCCGGATGAAGCACGCGTATCCGGTACACGCCCGGCGGGAGTGAATCCGTCACATAAGGCGTCCGGCCGACGAACGTGCCGTCAATCACGACGAGCGCACTGTCCACGTCGGAGCGGATTTCCAGCCTGCCGGCTGCAACGTCCTGCCGGGCATGACCCGCGCCCGCCGCAAACAGCAGCGCCACGATGATCGCCCTCACGGTCATTGTCCGCTCTCCCGGTAGGAGAGTATCAAACGCTCATCCGTAGCCACGAAGATCCGGCGGATTCCGCTGACAGGTGTGGTCTTGATCCTGCCCGGGACTGCATCCCGCCAGAGCACCATCCCGTCAACGGCACGCAGGGCCACCAGTTCCTTCTTGAGCGTGCCGACGTACAACACGGAATCGCTTCCCAGCAGCCCGGAGTTGACCGGCGATTGGAGGTCGCACGACCAGAGCAGCGCGCCCGAGCTGCTGTTGAACGCAAGTACCCGTCCCCCCGTGGTGCCCACCACTGCACGGATGGAATCGACGACAAGCGGTCCGAAAACCGGATGGCCGGTTTCGCCTGTCCAGCGGACTGTGCCGGAGGTGATATCCATGGCCATGATGGTGCCGCGGAGTGTGGTCACGAAGGCGGTGTTCCGGGAAATCACGACCGGTGCCTGGATCGCCGCATTGCCCGCGATCCGCCATCGGAGCTTTCCTGTCACCGCATCCAGATGATACACGGCTCCATCATCCGCGCCGAACACGACGCCGCTGTCGGTTCCTGCCGGTGTGGACCGGATGCCTTTCAGCGTCGTGTTGCCGGGGAGGTCAAACGTCCATCGTACCTCACCGGTCGCGCGTTCGACGCAGAAGAAGGTTCCGGAGGTGTTTGCCGTGTACACCCGTGTGTCAATCAACAGCGGCGACACCTGCATGTCTCCCAGTATTTGCTTCCAACGCACTCTTCCCTCGAGGAGATCATAGGCCACCAGCGCTTCACGCGGTCCGGAAAGGGCCACGATAGCCAGGTTGCCGTCGATGAGCGGGGTTCCCTGGATGGCGTTCCCGAGTGAGATCCACCCCATCCGTGTGCCCGTGCGGGCGTTGAGGGCGTAGAGCTCACCACGCAGATTTCCGACGAAAAGAACGCTGTCCACGAGGACCGGGGATCCGTCCCCGATGCCGGCGGTCAGGTCCTGCGTCCATTCCAGCGTGAGGGGCGGGGCGATCAGGCCAGGGAGACGATTCATACGCTCCCGGGATCGGCCGTACATGAAGAAGTCTCCCTCGCGGACGCGCAGCGGCGTAGAAAGGCGGAGGCCGCCGCATCCGGTGATCGCCGTTGCGACGAGAAGAATTGCGGTTATGCACGTCCGGGTTCTCAAAAGTCCCATCCGAAGAAGAACTGGTGGAAAATGCCGCTCTGGAAGCGGTTGAAATTGTTTTCAATCCGCTTGCCGACATCGTACCGGAGGACCAGATAGCCTCCCAGGTTCAGCCGCAGCCCGCCGCCGACGCTGCCCAGAGTTTCCCGGTAGGCATCATCCCATGCAGATCCGGCGTCAAAGAACAGCGCGCCGCGAAACGCGAAAAAGCTCAATCCTATAAACGGGAAGCGAACGGTCAGCTCGTCGATGAACGGAAACCGCAGTTCGTGACTCATCAGCCAGAGTTTTTCGCCACGGATGCTCCACCGGTCGAATCCCGCGGAGGTCCCAGCTTCCGCCCATGACAAACCGCCGGGATTCCTTGCCGTCATTGTAGAAAACCCAGAAACGGGAGGCGAATGTGCTGCGCCGGCCGAGCCGGAGGTAGTTCCGGTAGTCGCCGATGATGGAAAAATAATTGACGTTGGAATACTGGATGTCAGATGTGTAGGCAAGCGTGAGACTGAACCGGCGGCCGTCCAGGGGGCCGCTCGGCCCCCAGAGCGAATTGTCGTGTGTGAAGGCGACCGAGTTCGACAGGAGGAGGGCCCTGCGTTCTTCGATTGTCCCGTCAACTTCCCGGTTGGAATTGCTCAGGCTCATGCCGGTTTCAATCCGCTGGAACTTGGTGAGGGGATAACTGAGGGCAAAATAGCCCCCGAACACCCTTTCGTAGTAATACTCTTCCCGCGATGTCAGGTCATACTGCCGTCCCGTAAACCGGTAAATGCCGTATGCGTAGCTTGTCCGCCGGGCGAGTGAAATCCGGGAAATGGCGATGTTGAAGCTGGACAGAAGCTCGTCCTGTGACTGGGCGGTATTATAGAGAAGGAAGTAGTACTGCTCATCCCCCAGCAGGTCACTGAGCGCCACGAAGGCTCCTCCGGATGTCCCGAATACCGGGTCGGTCGAGATTGCGCTCTGTGCGACATCCAGGCTGTACTCTCCCCGGTAGCGGAGCCTCTGGAGTTCGGATATCCCTCCGAGGCTCTTCGGTTCCCATGGTTTCTCTTTTGCGTACAGATCCACAACCCGGATGTCCGTTGATGTGTCCCGTACGGCCAGCACGTTGGGGATGACCTGGAGCCGGAAGCTGAACTTCTCAAAGGCCGTGAACACGAGATCACCGGAGGATGTCCACGCCGGATCGAACGCCGAGGTGACAAAACTGGTCACGCGCGTCATCGTCCGCATCCCTCCGGGGTGTTTCGTTCCTGTCTCCATGATCCAGATATCATTCGTGCCTCCGGCGTCCGAAGTAAAGGCGAGAAACCTGCCGTCGCGCGACCAGGCGGGTGATCCGGCGTTCTCTTTGCCGAAGGTCAGATACTCAATCCTCCCCGAGGGGATATCGTACAGAAACAGATTGTAGATCCCGTCTTTTCCGTACGGGGTCCGATCGGAGCTGAAGGCGATCCGGTCACCTGCGGGCGACCATGCAGGATCGCGGTCGTCATAGGAGTCGTTGGTGAGCCGGTTCAGTTCCCGGGTTTCGGTGTCGAGCAGGTACAGATCGTTGTTCCCCGCCTTGTCGATTGCAGAAAAGGCGAGTCGTTTGCCGTCCGGAGCCCAGCTCGTGGAGCCGATGCTCACCAGCTGGGAAAAGCGGAAGGTTTCCACCACCTCGTTCTCCACAATATCGTAGAGGTGCAACGCATCGTGCTCACCGCTCTTGGTGGAGAGGGCGAGGATCCCGAGTCGGGAGATATCTATCCGGGTCCGGAACGGGTGGAACGCTTCGAATTCGTCAGTCCGTTCGCCCTGGATGATGTTCGTGGCGGGCGCCTCCGGGTCTCTTTCCCTGAGCGATTTCCGGTATACACCGGTGTACCCCGTGCGGTTGCCTATGAAATACACGTCGGAAGTGGTGTCGTGCTCAAACACCACCGGTTTCATGTTGAATCCTTCCATGGTGATCATGCGGGCGGCCTGGCTTGGCGCGTCTGCGCGGGAAAGGAGGGGATAGTATTCCTTTTTCAGCGCGTAAAGCCATTCCTCGTCGAATTCCTTGAAGTTCTTCCCGATGGTGATCTTGAGAACGTCGCTGAAGGAGGCTTCCTTCCAGAAGTTTTCGAGCAACAGGAGGATTTTTTCTTCACCGTACCGGCGGGCGATATGCTGGAGGACGTTCTGACCTTCCTTGTACATGAGGAACGAGCCGTAGATACGCCCCATGTCTTCGAGACCGACGACGATATCATTCATCACGGCATCGCGCATGACCATCTCGGCCTGGGCATCCCACTCCGTGGACCAGAATTCGGCGAGTCCTTCCACAAACCAGAGCGGGGGGTACCGGTCCTGCGTTTTCCTGTGGTCCCCGAGCACACGGCTGACCTTGCTGTGCATGAACACATGGACCAGCTCGTGCCGGATCACGTGGCGGAATTGCGCGGTGGAACCGTCGGAAGGGATGACGACGCGTCCTTTGAGGAATTCGAAGAACCCCCCCACGCCCTCGGGGATGAACCCGCCGATCGTATTGGTCTGTTGAAAGTGCAGCGGGGAGCTGTAGAGAATCAGCGGAACGCGGGTGTTGAGCGAATGGTTGAATCGTGTTTCGAGATGACGGTAGGCCTCTTCGGCGAAGAACGCGCCGCGTTCGGCCAGGTCCTTCATCTCCGTGTAATAATAGATATCGAAGTGCTCGGTTTTGAGGACATGCCACTCGAATGCCGTGTACTGGACCTTGTTGCGGCCAAAGGAGAAAAACTGGGCATGGACCGTGGCGGAACACGCCAGGAGTGCACCGAGGACTACGAGGATTCGGACCGCGCGACCCGTCATCACCATCCCATCAAGCGGAGGCTATTGGAGACTACTTACCAGGAAGTCCCGTTCCTGAACACCGTGACGGCAAGAATGAGGGCGAGGGTGACGAGGGCGACCGCAACGGCGATTTTCTTTTCGCGCATCATTGCCGTGCCAGGGAGGTTTTCAGATAGTCAATGACCGCCACGGGCGTCGGGTCTTCGCCGTGAAGAATGGCGAGGTAGTAACTCACCCAGTCGCCGAGGTAGATCAGCGAGAACAGGCGTGCAAGAAGTCCGTCCCCTTCGCTCCACACCTCCGTCACGCGGTCGGTATATCGGGCGAGCACTTCGCCGGTGATCCCCATGCGCATCTGCACGCGCGGATGATCCTCCCTGTCGCGCAGGAAGATCACCTGCATCTCGCGCATTTCCCGTTCCAGGACCTTCCATCCCACGAGTTCGTTATGATTCATCTCGGGGAGTACATGCCCGAAGGCGAGGCTCTTGCCGTTTTCCGCGATCTGCCCGCGCCAGCGGGTGTTGACGGTGTCAAAACGTTCGGTGGAGGAATAGCAGATAATGATCCGGTGCTTCAGGCGTTCGGCCAGAAGGTATGCGGGGTTGGCTGTTTGATCGGACGAAGTGTACAGGCCTGCCTTTGCGTCGAGAAGGGCAAGGGTCTCTTTGATCTCTTTCTGCTTGTTCTTGATGAACCCGAGCCGCGTCAGGGTGAGCAGAAGCGGGAAGAAGGAGTACGCAAGGGCGGCGCGCGGCGGGAGGCCCCCCGGGATCTTGATGAACGGTGAATGTGCGCGTGAGGCGAGTTTTTCCGTTGCGCCGTTGGAAGAGATGCACAGGATCTTCGCCTTGCGCTTCAGCGCTTCCCGGTGGGCCGCATTGGTTTCTTCCGTGTTTCCGGAGTAGCTGGAGATGATCACAAGCGTGTCCGGGCCCACATACTTCGGCAGCGTATACATGCGGTTGACGGAAAAGGGGATGCGCAGGTCCGTTGCGAGATAGCTGCGCAGCAGATCGCCGCCGATCGCCGAGCCGCCAAGGCCGCACACCACGATATGACGGATTCCCGCTGTGCGCAGCCGGATGTCGGCGTTGGTGCCGATGATCAGCGCCTCACGCGCCTGTGCGGGAAAATCCCGGAGGAGGGAGAACATGTTGGAACGGTCGATGCGGCTGATGTCTTCGGGCGTCATGGGCATTCCTTGTCCTGGTGATGTGGCGGTCAGTCTTCGAAGGGTATCTCGGGCACTTTGTCTTTTGTGATCGTGGAGAGGTACTCCCGGATCTCGGCCTCATAGTGCATCCCCAGCACTTTGTCGGCGACCCGCCGGGCATCCTTGGCCTTGATGGAGCGGATGATCTTTTTGATTTCGGGCAGGACGGGCGGCACGACGCTGAATTCATCCAGCCCCATGCCCACAAGCAGCACCGTGGCGAGCGGATCGCCGGCCATCTCGCCGCACATCCCCGCCTGGATGCCCCGTTTGTGCGCCGCATCAATGATGTGTTTGATGGTGCGGAGTACGGCCGGGTTGAACGGCTGAAAGAGCGGTGCGACCGAATCGTTGCCGCGGTCGACCGCCATCAGGTACTGGATGAGATCATTGGTCCCGATGCTCAGGAAATCCACTTCTGCCGCGATCTGTTCGGCGACCAGTGCGGCGGCGGGGACTTCGATCATGACCCCGATCTTCATTTTCTGGTCAAACGGTATGCCGAGCCGGCGCAACTCCTCCTGGGCCTGGCGGAAAAACGTCCGGGCCTTCTGTACCTCGCTCAGCGTGGCGACCATGGGGAACATGATGCGCACATTACGCCGCGTGCTCGCCCGGAGGACGGCACGGAGCTGATTGAGGAAAATCTCCGGGCGATCGAGCAGGACGCGGATCCCCCGCCATCCCAGGAACGGATTTTCCTCATGGTGGGCGTCCGGAGTGAGCTTGTCACCGCCGACGTCGAACGTCCGGAAGATCACCGGATGCGGGAACACGGTGTCGGCGATGTGCGTGTAGAGCGCGGCCTGTTCTTCCTCGCTCGGATAGTCCGGCCGGCCGATCAGCTGGCCCTCCGTGCGAAAGAGGCCGATGCCCTCCGACCCCCTTTCCTTCGCAAATTCAATCTCCTCCTCGAATTCGATGTTCGAAGAGAGTTCGATCCGTTTATGGTCGAGCGTCTCGGCGGGCAGGCCCGCGATCCCCGTCAGACGCAGCTCAAACTGACGGAACCTCTCCGCCTTTTCCTCCAGGACTCGCAGGGTTTCGGGCGACGGGTTGAAGATCACCGTGCCCGCATAGCCGTCGATCGCAATCAGGTCGCCCGTCTGGATCTGTTTCGTCGCACTCCGCAGGCCGACGACGGCGGGAATCTTGAGAGAGCGGGAGAGCAGCGCGGCGTGCGATGTCACCCCGCCGAGGTCCGTGGCATAACCGAGAACCTGGTTCCGGCTGAAGACGACCGTGTCTGCCGGGGCCAGGGTTTCGGAGATGATAATGGAGGCCCCGTCGAGACGCGAGTACAGTCTCTGATCCTGGATGTTCCGGATGATCCGGTTCATCACGTCGTCCACGTCGTGCGCCCGTTCGTGCATGTAATCGTCCTGCGCGGCGAGCATCAGATGCTTGTATTTGCTGATCTCGTCGGAGACCACGGCTTCGGCATTGGTCAGTTCGCCCCTGATGCGCGCTTCGATGGTGCCCATCAGAATCGCATCCGAGAGGATCATGATCTGGGCTTCAAAGATGGTCGCGCTCTCCGATCCGAGCTTCTGTTCGGCGAACGCGAGAATTTTCCGGAGTTCCTTCTCGGAGCGTGCGTTTGCCGTGTGCAGGCGCTCGATTTCCGCCGGGACTTCTTCCGGTGCAATGGTCCTTGCCTGCACGCGGGGGATGTGTTTGGTGTACAGGTACGCCGCACCGATGGCAATGCCCGGGGCGGCGGCGATGCCCTTCAGGATCTGTTCTTCCGTCGGTCGCTGGGTTTCTGTCATGTCAGTTCTCATCAAATCCCCGTTCGAAGAGATCCACCACCGCGGCGGCGGCCTGTTCTTCGTCGGGGCCGTTGAACTTGAGCGTGAGGGTCGACCCCTGCTCGGCGGCGAGGGTCATGACGCCGATAATGCTCTTGCCGTTGATTTCGAAGCTGTTCTTCAGGATAAAGAATTCGGCACGGAACTTCGCCGCTGTTTTCACCAGGGCGGCGGCCGGCCGTGTGTGGAGGCCGCGGGTGTTCACGATGGTGACCGTGCACTCAATCATGAGGGTGCTCAGGAAGCACGGTGGATCAGCTTGTCGGAGAGCCAGGCCAGCATGTCCCGTGCGGGAGAGGCCGGCAGCGTGGAAAGAAGGGCGAGCGCACGGTGCGTGTTCCGGCCCACCAGGCGCCGGGTTTCGTCGATCACACCGTACGCGGCGTAGAGATCGCGCACACGGGCGACGAAGGCCCGGCGCGCCCTGGCGGTGGAGGGTGTTCCTGCCCGCCCCGTGCTCCGCCGCGCCACCCTCTGCAGCAACCGCCGGTCACTTCCCCGGGCCCGCTCCAGGGCGGTGAGCAGAAGGAATGTCCGTTTCCCTTCGATAATGTCCCCGCCAATGGTCTTGCCCAGCTCCTCCTCGCTGCCGAACACATCCAGCAGGTCATCCTGGAGCTGGAAGGCTCTGCCCAGGTAATGGCCGAACCTGTGCAGTGCCCGTGCCTGTCCCGCTGTGCCGCCGCCGATGAGGGCGCCGAGTTCCGTGGCCGTTGAAATGAGGCGGCCCGTCTTCTTTTCGATCATCGTGAAGTACTCGCGAACGGAAACGTTGTCCCGTTTCTCATACTCCATGTCCAGCGCCTGTCCTTCGCAGACATCGATCACGCCCTGCGTGAAGAGGCGGACAATTCCGCAGCCGGCAACATGCGGCGTGTGCAACAGGCTCTTGTAGGCGACCGCAAGAAGCGTATCGCCCGTCAGCAGGGCCGTGTTGAGATTCCATCGCACGTGGACCGTGGGACGGCCCCGCCGCGTCCGGGCGTGATCCATCACGTCATCATGGACCAGCGTAAAATTGTGCATGATCTCGACCGCCGCCGCCGCATCCAGTGCCCGATGCGCTCTCCCGCCGACCGCCTCGGCGGAGAGAAGCACAAGGATCGCACGCAGGCGCTTGCCTCCGCCCGTGAGAACGTACCGGCAGGCCCGATGCAGCTCGTCCGGTGCCCCGTGCAGGGCCATCGTCGCGAGTCGCCGGTCCACCCTCTGCCGCAACCGGTCGTACCGTCTGTCGAAGTGCCGGTTCATACGCCCTCCGGGCGCTCGTGCATGGATGCGTTTCCGAGATCCGCGATCGTGCGGCATCCCGTAAGAAACATGGTGCTGCGCAGTTCCCAAGACCATGCCTCCATCAGGCGGCGGAGGGCCGGCTTCCTGCCGGTCATGAGAGCCTTGAGCATCGGCCGCGCGGAAGCAACGAGATCCGCGCCGAGCGCCAGGCACTTCGCCGCGTCGAGGCCGGAGGTCATCCCGCCGGAAGCAATCAACGTGAACGGAGTGCCGTGCCGGCGTACTGCCGCCGCGTCACGCACCGCCTCCGCAGTCGGGAAGCCCCAGTCCCAGAATAATCCCGCGGACGGGTGCTTTGTCCGACGGAGTATTTCCACTCCCGCCCAGCTGGTTCCGCCGGCCCCGGCAACATCGACGTACCGCACCCCGGCGTCGAGCAGGCGGCGGATGACGTCCGCCGAGAGACCGGCGCCGATTTCTTTCACGATCACCGGTACGGGCAGTTGACGGACCAGCAGAGCGATGCCGGCCAGTACCCCCCGAAAACGCGGGCTGCCCTCCACCTGCAGGAGTTCCTGAAGGGGGTTAAGATGGACAGCGAAGGCGTCGGCTTCAATCAACTCGGCGAGCCTGAGCACAGGGCCGGCATCCTTCAGTGCGGCCACCTCCGGAGCGCCGATGTTCCCTACGACGGGAATCGTGGGGGCGGTCTTCCGCACGATGGAGAATGTTCTATGATACGTCGAATCCTCCAGGGCCTGCCTCTGGCTGCCGACGCCCATGGCGATGCCGAACTCCTGGCACACGGCCGCAAGATCCCGGTTGATCTGCAGGGCGCCCGGATAGCCGCCGGTCATGCAGGAGATCATCAGGGGGAGCGCAAGCGGGCGGCCCAGAAAGCGGGTCGAAGGATCGATCTCCGCGAAGTCCAGTTCAGGAAGAGCATTGTGCACGAATTCCCACCGCGCGAGGCCGGTTCGCTTCGTGCGGAAAGCGACGTCTTTCCGGATCACCAGATCGACGTGCTGCGCTTTCCTGGCGCTCGTTGCGCGCGGAGGGACTTCTCTGGGCATGAAGGTTGGTGGAGAATGAGACGGGTTCGCTTGCCGAAATGATAACGATTTGCCCGCAGAATATCAAACGGCGAGGATGCGTGCGGCGGCTCCGGGGTGCTGTGACGGGCATCACACAAAGACCCGCCCGTGTTGCTTCTCGTACGGGAGTTCCGTACGTTTCAATGTTTTTCTGAACCCGAAAGCGAACCTATGCATGCCATCATACCAGTTGCGGGAATAGGAACCAGGCTCCGCCCGCACACGTTTACCCACCCGAAGGTTCTTCTGAACGTTGCGGGGAAACCGATTCTCGGTCATATCCTGGACAAGATTATCGCCGAAGGAGTGACCGACGCGACCATCGTCGTGGGGCACATGGGCGACAAGATCATGGAGTATGTCCGCGCGGCGTACCCGCATTTCCCTGTCACTTTTGCCGAGCAGGAAATGCCGCTCGGTCTGGGCCACGCCATCTATACCGCGCGTCACGCACTCGGCAAGGATCCGGTTCTCATTATCCTCGGTGACACGATTTTTGACGTGGATCTCCGCCCCGTGCTGAAGCGGCCCGTGACGGCCCTGGGGGTGAAGACGGTGGAGGATCCCCGCCGGTTCGGTGTCGCGGAAACGTCCAGCGGGTTCATCACACGCCTTGTGGAGAAACCCGAAAAGCCGACGAGCAACCTGGCCGTGGTCGGGCTGTACCACATTCACAACACCCCGTTGTTGCGGGTCTGCCTTGACGAGGTGGTGTCGAACGACATCCGCACGAAAGGCGAGTATCAGCTCACCGATGTGCTCCAGATGATGATCGACCGCGGCGAAACCATGGAGACCTTTCACGTGGAGGGCTGGTACGACTGCGGCAAACCGGAGACGTTGCTCTCAACAAATCGCGCGCTGCTTCAGAAACACTCCACGTTCCGGCCGATCGACGGGGTGGTCATTACCGAACCGGTCTACATTGCGCCGAATGCCGTGCTCTCCAACTGCGTTATCGGGCCGAACACCACGGTGGGCGACGCGGCGGAAATCAGTGAGTCGGTGCTGCGAAACACCATTATCGGCTCCCATGCGCGCGTCAGCCGCGTCCTGCTCGAAAACTCGATCATCGGCAATGCTGCCGTCGTCAGGGGCAGCTACAAACGCTTTAACGTCGGGGATTCATCCGAAATTGAAATGTTCTGACCATCGTTCACCAATTCCGATCACAACCGAGGTTCATCATGTCCTATCTGTTTACCTCCGAATCCGTCTCTGAGGGGCACCCCGACAAGGTGTGCGATCAGATTTCGGACGCTGTTCTGGATGCCATTCTGGAGCAGGACAAACTTTCCCGCGTTGCCTGCGAAAGCTTCGTGACCACCGGTCTGGCATTTGTGGGAGGCGAAATCACCACCAAAGCATACATCGAAGTCCAGGATGTGGTGCGGCGCGTCATCCGGGAGATCGGGTACACCAAGGCCGATTACCGGTTCGACTCCGAATCCTGTTCCGTGATCTCCGCCATCCACTCCCAGTCCCCGGACATTGCGCGGGGCGTGGATACGGGTGGTGCCGGGGATCAGGGGATGATGTTCGGGTATGCGTCAAACGAGACGCCCGAATATATGCCCATGCCCATCATGTTTGCGCACAAGCTGGTGAAACGCCTGGCGGACATCCGCAAGAAGGAACCAAAACTGATGCCGTACCTGCGTCCCGACGCAAAGTCGCAGGTGACGATCGAGTACCATGGCCGGCAGCCGGTCCGGGTGCACACGGTGGTGATCTCCACACAGCATGATCCGGATGCCACCCAGAAGAAAATCCGCGAGGATGTGATCCAGCACGTGATCCGGAAGATCATCCCCGCCGGGATGCTGGACAAGAACACCGTCATTCATGTCAATCCGACCGGCCGGTTTGAAATCGGCGGGCCGCACGGCGACACCGGCCTCACCGGGCGGAAGATTATCGTGGACACCTATGGCGGCCGCGCACCCCACGGCGGCGGGGCGTTCTCCGGGAAGGATCCCTCCAAGGTGGACCGCAGCGCCGCATACGCCACACGGCATCTGGCCAAAAACCTGGTGGCCTCCGGGCTGGCCGACGAATGCCTGATCCAGGTCGCCTATGCCATCGGGGTGGCCGATCCGGTCTCGATCCACGTGAACACCTACGGCACCGGCCGCATCCCGGACATGGAACTGGCGAAGGTGGTCATGAAGGAAATCGACATGACCCCGCGGGGGATCATCAAACGCCTCAATCTGCTCCGCCCGATCTACAGAAAAACCGCGGCCTACGGCCACTTCGGACGGAACGACAAGGACTTCACCTGGGAGAAGCTGGACATCGTGGACACCCTTCTGAAGGCGATCAAATAACCGGACATTGCACGTACCTCACACATTCACCCGAAGGATACTATGAATCAGAAACCAGGTTTTTTCAAAGTGCGGGATCTGTCGATGGCGGCGGAGGGCTCGCGACTCGTCGAGTGGGCCGAATCCCGCATGCCCGTGTTGATGGCCCTGCAGGAAAAATACCGCAAAACCAAACCGTTCAAGGGGTACCGGATCGCGGGGTGCCTGCACGTGACCAAAGAAACCGCCGTGCTTGTGAAGACCTTCGTCGCCGCGGGCGCCGAAGTCAGCTGGAGCGGCTGTAACCCCCTCTCCACCAACGATGCGGTCGCCGCCGCGCTTGCAGCGCAGAAGGTTTCCATCTTCGCGTGGCACGGCATGAACGTGAAGGAATTCTACTGGTGCATCGAGCAAACCCTCCGCTTCCATCCCAACCTCACGCTGGATGACGGGGCGGATCTGATCTTCACCATCCACAAGAACCATCCCGAGTTCGCGCAGAAGTACGTTCTGGGAGGCACGGAAGAAACCACCACCGGCGTCCACCGTCTTCGTTCCATGGCTGCGGACGGCGCGCTGCGCTACCCGGTGATCGCGGTCAACGACGCCGAAACAAAGTGGGATTTTGACAATGTGTACGGGACCGGTCAGTCCACGCTTGACGGCATCCTGCGCGCGACGAGCGTGCTCTTCGCCGGGAAGAACGTCGTCGTGGCCGGGTTCGGCCACTGCGGCCGCGGCGTGGCCTTGCGGGCAAAAGGACTCGGTGCCAATGTGATCGTCACCGAAGTGAAACCCACCGCCGCTCTGAAGGCCACGCTGGAAGGCTTCCGCGTCATGAAGATGGACGATGCCGCGAAGGTCGGCGACATCTTCGTCACCGCTACCGGGGTGAAAGACGTCATCGTGAAGCGGCATTTCCAGGTCATGAAGGACGGCGCCATCGTGTCGAACACCGGACACTACGACTGTGAGATCAATATTCCCGATCTGACCGCCGTGACAAAAGGCAAACGGGAGATCCGGCAGAACAATGAAGAATACGTCACCAAAGACGGACGCCGGATCTATCTGCTGGCCCAGGGACGCCTGGTGAACCTTGCGGCCGCCGAAGGACACCCTTCGGAAGTGATGGATATGTCCTTCGCCAACCAGTTTATGTCACAACTCCGCCTGGTGGAGCTTCACAAAAAGGGGATCCGCCTCGACAACACCGTGCACGACATCTCGGTCGAACAGGACCAGGAAATCGCACGCGTGAAACTCGCGACAAGCGGCATCAAGATCGACCGCCTGACGCCGGAGCAGGTCAAATACAACGAGGACTACAGCGCCGGAACCTGATCCGGAAGTTGCCGCCGCCCGCCGGGCCGCGGGGGGGAGCGTGCTCTCTCCCGCGGCTCTGTCTTTGAATATCCTCCGGCAATTTGGTATATTGAATCACTCTGCCGTATGCCTGTTCCTCTCAATATACTCCAGCGGGTGTTGGATGTGGTCCCCGACATGTGTTTCGTAGTGTCCGAGGACCTCAAGCTCATCGACTGCAACAGCAGGGCGCGGGAAGTAACCGGCCTTCCGGTCGTCCTTAACGGGACCATTCCGTTTTCATCCCTGCTGACCTCCGATTCCCCACGCCCCGCCTTCTCATCCGTCACCTCCGGCAACGGCTTCACCGGAGGCGAAGTGCGTTTCCGTCAGTCCGCCGGAAACCCGGTGGACGCACTCCTGTTCATCCGCCGGATCGAGGAAAACGGCCGGACGGTGGTGTTCATCACCGCAAGGGATATTTCTGAATCCAAACAGAAAGAGCTGGACCTCCTCCGGTTTTCCAACGTGGTGCACTTCACGGTGAATCCGATTCAAATCACCGACGCGATGGGACGGATGATTTATGTCAATCCCGCGTTCGAGCGCGCAACCGGATACGCGAAAGAAGAGCTGATCGGGAACAATCCGAGCGTCATATCCAGCAAGAAATACGCGAAGGAGTTCTGGGAGCGTGTCTGGTCCACCATCAGCGCGGGGAAGGTCTGGAACGGCGAAATCGAAAACCGCCGGAAGGACGGCCAGCCCCTGTATACGCAGCTGCTCATCTCCCCGATCATCGAAGGCGACGGCCGGGTGGTGGGGTATCTGGGTTCACACCGCGACGTGACCGAGCAAAAGGCCCTGGAACAGCAGCTGATGCATTCCCAGAAGATGGAGAGCATCGGGACCCTCGCCGCGGGCATCGCCCACGAAGTGGGAAACCCGCTTACGTCCATCTCTTCCATCGTGCAGGTGCTGCAACGCACGATCAACGACGAGTTCGCGCGCGACAAACTCGGACTGGTCCAGTCCCAGGTGCACAGGATCACCAAGATCATCCGTGATCTGGTGGATTTTTCCCGGCCCTCCAACTACCAGATCCAGCCCACGGACATCGTCAAACTGCTGACGGATTCCGTCGAGATCGTGAAGATGGGCAAGAAAGCGAAAGAGGTGACCTTCTATACCCACGTGCGGCACCAGATTCCTCTCCTTTCCCTCGTCCCCGATCAGATCGCCCAGGTGTTTATCAACATTCTTCTGAATGCGGTCGATGCGCTGCAGGGGAAGCGCGGAACGATCACGACCGACTTCGAACGTGATGATGAGTGGATCCGGGTCCGCATTACCGATGACGGCAGCGGCATCACCAGCGAACATCTGGCGAAAGTGTTTGAGCCGTTTTTCACGACAAAACGCGTCGGGGAGGGAACCGGGCTGGGGCTCTGGGTGAGTTACGGCATTGTCCGGAGTTTCCGCGGTGACATCACCGTGCGCAGCGAGCGGGGGAAAGGAACCTCCTTCTGCGTCACCCTCCCCCTCAATCCCAAGGAATACCGGCATGGCTGATACGATTCTGATCGTGGATGATGAAGAGATCATTCGCGAATCCCTCTCCTTCGTCCTGACCAAAGAGGGTTTCACGGTCCGCGAAGCGGCAAACGGAAAGCTCGCCCTCGACCTGATCCGGGAGCAGTCCTTCGATCTGGTGATCACGGATCTCGAGATGCCCGAGATGAAAGGGATCGAGCTGCTGGAACAGGTCGCCGCCGTTAGCCCCGAAACGCTGGTGATGATCATCACGGCATACGGGTCCATCGACACCGCAATCGCCGCACTGCGCAAGGGTGCCGTCGACTACATCCTCAAACCGGTCGAGTTCGATGAACTGCTCGTGAAGGTGAACCGCCTCCTGGCGACCCGGCGCGTGAGTCTGGAAAACCGGCTGTTGCGGGGTGAGCTGCACCGGCAGTACAACTTCGACGAGATCGTCGGACAGAGTCCGGCCATGCAGCGGGTGTTCGATACCATCAAAAAGGTGGCGGTCACCGACGGAACAGTGCTTATCAACGGGAAAAGCGGGACGGGGAAGGAACTGGTCGCCCGGGCGATCCACTTCAGCAGCCATCGTGCCGGCCGGGCGTTTGTCCCGATCAACTGCGGCGCGATCGTGGAAAATCTGTTCGAGAGCGAACTGTTCGGGCATAAACGCGGTGCCTTCACCGGTGCCTCCATGGACAAGGAGGGGTTCTTCAAGGCCGCGGACGGCGGGAGTCTCTTCCTCGATGAGGTGAGCGAAATCCCCCTTCACTTGCAGGTGAAGTTGTTGAGGGCGATTGAACTGAAAGAGATTACCCCCGTCGGCACCTCAATGCCCATGTCCGTGGATGTGCGGATTATCGCATCCACAAACAAGAACCTCGCAAAGGAAGTGGAAGAGGGCCGCTACCGGGAGGATCTGTTCTACCGGTTGAATATCGTCGAGCTGACGCTCCCCTCTCTCTCCGAACGTGTCGATGATATTCCGATGCTCGTGAATCATTTCGTGGCAAAGCATGCCAAGGAAATGAACAAGGATGTCCGCGGCGTGGACAACGAGGTCATGAAATGCCTGATGGCGCACACCTGGAAGGGTGAGATCCGGGAGTTGGAAAACGTCATCGAACGGGCGGTGATCTTTTCGGAGGGGACTATCCTGACCAAGAGAGAGCTGCCGACGCTGTTCGATCAGCGCACCGATGCGGTTTATGCATTCGATGCGCGCCGGTCGATGAAAGACGCGGTGGATGAATTCGAGCGGCAGTATATCAGTCACGTCCTCCGGTCCAACCAGTACAACAAGGAGTTGACCGCCAAGGCCCTGCGTATCAGCCTCTCATCCCTCTACCGGAAGATCGAAGAGCTGAATATCCCTTCGCAGGGTTAGGAATTTCATAGCCTGCTTTCCCACAATTCGGAAACCCGGGTGCCGGGAGTACCCTTCTTCAGCCAAAAACGGGGATTTTTCGGCCTCTCCGCCCCGGCACCCCCCCCACGTTGTTGGCACAACTCTTGAAAAACTCCCGTAAGGACAACGGGAGTCATAACGATGGTCTTCCTGAAGAAAATACTCGTCACCACCGACCTTTCTGACTTCTCGCTGGCAGCCGTGGAGTACGCCACGTCCTTCGGCACCCTGTATACATCCCGCCTGTTCCTGCTTCATGTGGTCGATGGCCGGGAAGGGTTCCTCGGAAGAGAGGGTCATCCGAGGAATGAGGAAGAGGCAAGAAGAAGTCTCGAAGAATTCGCGCATGCCCATGTGCCGGCGGAAACACGTATTGCACTGGTCGTGAAAAAAGGGGAAGCCGCGGAGGAGATCCGCCGGTTCGCCGAGCAGGAGGGAATCGATCTGATTGTGATTGCCACGCATGGCCGGACGGGGTTGCGCCACATGCTTCTGGGCAGCGTCGCCGAACGGATCGTCCGATCTTCCGGAATCCCCGTGTTGACCGTCAAGCCGCACCCGTTCCGCGAAAACATCCTTCAAAAAGAGGATGTCGAAAAGGAACTCCATCTGCGGTGACACGAACCGAGGATATACGGTGAAAACACACCACGGCGAAGCCGAACACCGGAAGGACGCACGGGCACCCGATACGGATGTCGGTGAAAACAAGAAGACGATCCTGCTGTACAGCCCTGACCTGAACTTCTGCTTCAGTCTCTCCATGCTGTTTCAGGACAGGTATAATGTCATCACGACAACGAATCTGGGAATGCTCGACCGCCTTGCGGCGGACTATTCCGCAAACCTTGTCATGGTGGATGCGGTTCCCTCGGAGAAGCTCATCGAGCGGCTGGATGGGTTGCGGGGGGCCAACCACACACTGCCGATTATCCTCCTGTATGTCTATAATTCCAGGGAGGTGAATCTCGACCGGGCCATCCGTGAGCATGTAGATTCCGTCTTTTATAAGCCCTTTGAGATCGCACAAATCTCGAAAAGGGTGGAAGATCTCCTCGCAGGCCTTTCCTAATCCCACCCCGACACCCTTTTCCCAGGTGTGCAAATCTCCGGCACCAATATCGCATTTTTGGGAAAAAAGACAGTGAGTGTCGATCGAAGATGTGGCAAATTTCAACAATTTCAACGATCGAACCTTGGCATGTTGATTGACCCCCTTATATCCATTGGTAGTCTGATTCCGGAGAGAAGCGTGCTGAAACACGTCATGACCCTGATACTGGGGGGATTGCTGTTTCCCCCCTTTGTGCCGGCGCAATCTGATGAAGATTGCCTCATGTGCCACAGCGACGCCTCCTTGTCGATGACGAAGAAGGGGAGGACGATCTCCCTGTTTGTCGAAGGCAAAGGGTTCGCCTCCTCAGCCCACAGTGCGCTGGGCTGCGTGGGATGTCATGAAGGGTTCAAACCTTCCGAACTTCCTCATAAGGCGAAGATCACTCCGGTGAAATGCCTGAACTGTCACGAGGGTGATCAGTTCAGCGATTTTGCAAAGAGCGTGCACGGGCGGAGCGTCAAAGGAAACCGTCCCGCCGCCTCGTGCGCGGATTGTCACACGGCGCATTCCGTCAAAAGGGTGACGGACCAGGAGCCGGTGCACCGGGCTGCGTTTGCCGAGGGCATTTGTGCAAAATGCCACGGAGATATCAACGTCCGGTTCCTTCAGTCTGACCACGGTCTTGCGCTCGTCCGGGGGGTCAAAGGTGCGCCCAGCTGCATCGACTGTCACGGCGAGCATGCAGTACAGTCCGCCCGGGACAGCAGTTCCACCACGGCCCACGGACACCAGGCCAGAATGTGCCTGAGCTGCCACCTGGACAAACCCGAAGTGCGCGAACGGGTCGGTCCTTCCGCGGGCTTCGTCTCCAGCTACGAAAAGAGCGTGCACGGGCAGGCCGTCAAGGCGGGCAACGATTCCGCGGCCGCCTGCACGGATTGTCACGGCAGCCACACCATGAAGAAGGGGTCGAACCCGACCTCCTCCGTCGCCAAGAGGAACATCGCCGGTACCTGTGGGAAATGCCACGGCGAAACGCGCGCACAATACGCCGGAAGCATTCATGGCCAGGCGCTCGCCGGAGGCGTAACGGCATCGCCCACCTGCACGGACTGTCACGGTGAACACAATATTCTTTCGCCGCAAGACGCCCGTTCACCGGTCGCGGCGGCAAACGTCTCCTCGCAGGTGTGCTCTCCCTGTCATGGCTCCGTTAAGCTGACGCAAAAGTACGGGTTGGCGGGTGACCGCTTCCAGAGTTTTGAGGACAGCTTCCACGGTCTTGCCCAGCGTGCAGGATCGGTGGAGGTCGCCAACTGTGCAAGCTGCCATGGCGTGCATGATATCAAACCGTCAACGGATCCCTCTTCGCGCATTCACCCCGACAACCTGACCAGGACGTGCGGGACCTGCCATCCCGGCGCGAACACGAATTTCACGCGTGGTTCGGTGCACGTCATCGCCACATCCGGACATGACGGCGTGCTATATTTCGTTTCAAACGGATATATCGTATTGATTGTGGTGCTGATCGGCGGCATGTTTGTCCATAATCTGCTGGACTTTGTCAAGAAGTCCCGGCGGCAGCTCCAGTACCGCCGGGGGGAACTGCCCCGCAAACACACCGCACACCGGCTCTATCTCCGCATGACCCTCGGCGAACGGATCCAGCACGGTACACTGCTCGTCAGTTTTATCACGCTCGTCCTGACGGGGTTCGCCCTCCGGTATCCGGATGCCTGGTGGGTGGCGCCGATACGCAGTGTCAGTCCGTGGATGTTTGAACTGCGGGGCATCCTGCACCGTATCGCCGCCGTGGCCATGGTTGCCGCGAGTCTCTACCACCTCTGGTATCTCTTCTTTGTCCCCCGCGGCAAAGAACTGCTCCGGGACCTTCTGCCCCGGCGGCAGGATCTGTTTGACGCGCTGAATGTCCTGAAGTACAACTTCGGCATCTCACCGGACAAACCCAAATTCGGCCGTTTCAGCTACATAGAAAAGAGCGAGTACTGGGCGCTGGTCTGGGGAACGGGTGTTATGGGTCTGACGGGGGTCATTCTCTGGTTCGACAACATCTTCCTGGGCCTTCTCACGAAACTCTGGTGGGATGTTGCACGTACGGTGCACTATTATGAAGCCTGGCTCGCCACACTCGCCATCATCGTCTGGCATTTCTATTTTGTGATCTTCAACCCCGATACCTACCCGATCAACCTGGCGTTCTGGAAGGGTACGCTGACGGAAGAAGAGATGGAGGAGGAACATCCTCTTGAGCTGGAGACGTACAGACGCCGGCAGCATTCTGAAGAACCCAAAGAGGAGAAGGTGTAAGCACATGACCGCCCGCCGTGCGTTTTCAAGGATCCTGATTCTCGCCGCTGCCGCACTGATCTGTGCGGGGAGGGCGAGGGCCCAGGAGTCCACCGATTGCCTCGCCTGCCACGAGGACAGGGCGCTGACGGGGACGAAGCGCGGAAAAACGGTGCCGATGTTCGTGGACCAGAAGAAATTCGCCGGGTCGGTCCATGCGGATGTTCCCTGCGTCGCTTGTCACGCCGATCTTGCGGGGAAGGAATTGCCGCACGAAGAAGACCTTGCACCTGCGGTGTGCGCCGATTGTCATGGCACGGAGTCCGCACTGCACACCCGTTCGCTGCACGGGAAGGCCGCCGGGCGGGGGGATCCGCTCGCGCCCCGTTGCGCCGATTGCCACGGAAACCACGCCATCGCAAAAGTCACCGATGCGCGTTCTCCGGTGTCGCCCCTGCAGGTGCCGTTCCTCTGCGGCAAATGCCACCAGGAAGGCGCACCCGTCGCCCGGCAGCGGACGATCCATCAGGATCATATCCTGGAGAATTTCTCCGAGAGCATCCACGGCGAAGGCCTGCTGAAAAAAGGTCTCATCGTGTCGGCAACCTGCGCATCCTGCCACACCGCCCACTCCATTCTTCCGCACACGGATCCGGCGTCATCCATCGCCCGCAGGAACATCGCGGCAACATGCACAAAATGTCACGCACAGATCGAGAGTGTGCATAGAAAGGTGATCAAGGGGGAGCTGTGGGAAAAAGAGGCCCATATGCTGCCGGCATGCGTGGATTGTCACCAGCCGCACAAGGTACGAAAGGTATTCTACGACCAGGGAATGGCCGACCGGGATTGCCTGCGGTGCCACGCCAGGGCGGATCTTGTTTCGGCCAGGGACGGCCGGTCCATGGCCGTGACACCCGGACATCTGGCGGGCTCACGGCACGCAAAGATCTCCTGCAGCCAGTGCCATGCCGGTGTGAATGCGGCGAAGGAGCGGCCCTGCCAGACCATCACCCAGCGTGTCGATTGCGCATCCTGTCATGCGGAAGTCGGCCGGGAATACCTCCAGAGCACGCACGGACAGCTCTTCGTGCGGAACGATCCCAATGCGCCGACATGCAAGGAATGCCACGGCACGCACGGCATTCTCGGCAAGACCCAGCCCGCTTCCTCCACGTTTCCCACCAATATTCCGGCCCTCTGTGCGCGTTGCCATCGTGAAGGCCAGAAAGCGGCCGTGCGGTACACAGGCGATCAACATCAGATTGTCGAGCATTACCGTGAAAGCACCCACGGCAAGGGGCTGTCCCGCGGTGGATTAACGGTGACGGCGACATGCACGAGTTGCCACACGGCGCACAGGGTTCTTCCGCGCGCCGATACACTCTCCAGCATCAATCCGCGCAATGTCCCCTCCACGTGCGGACGGTGCCATCACGGGGTGGAGGAACAATTTGCCCGCAGCGTGCACGTTTCCCAGATCGGGAAGACCACGAAGCAGCTGCCGGTGTGCGACGACTGCCACAGCGCCCATACGATCCGCCGCGCCGACGAGGAGGGGTTCAAGCTCACGATTATGAACCAGTGCGGCCGATGCCACGAGGCGATTGCGAAGACGTACTTCGACACGTATCACGGAAAAGTGTCGCAACTCGGCTACACCAAAACGGCACAATGCTACAGCTGTCACGGCGCACATGACATCCTGCCCATCGCCGACCCGCGGTCACATCTCAGCCGCGAGAATGTTGTCGCTACATGCCAGCAGTGCCATCCGGGGGCAAACCGGCGCTTTGCGGGCTACCTTACCCATGCGACGCATCATGATCCGGCAAAATATCCCTGGCTCTTCTGGACCTTCTGGGGAATGACCGGTTTGCTGGTCGTCACATTTGTGGTGAGCGGCATTCACACGTTGCTCTGGCTGCCCAGGGCCCTGCGCTGGCAGCGTGAACGCAGACGTGCGGAGCAGACACCACCGCCTCCGGGCCCGGCGGAAGGAACAACCCAGGAAGATGGAGCACAGCACAGTGGATAACAGCAACGAACGCCAGTACGTCCGGTTTACACGGCTCAACCGGATCCTGCATATCCTGATGATCGTCAGTTTTTTGAGCCTGGCACTGACGGGAATGACTCTGAAGTTTTCCTATACCGGCTGGGCGTCGTTTCTCTCCCACCTCTTCGGCGGGTATGAGACCGCCGGTTATTTCCACCGGTTTGCGGCCACCATCATGGTGGGCGTGTTCCTGGTCCACATCGTGGACCTGTTCCGGCGGAAGCGGCGGGGAATCGGCGGCTGGAAGGGTCTCCTGTTCGGTCCCGACACCATGCTGCCGACGAAAACCGATCTGCACCAGTTCGTTGCATCCGTGAAATGGTTTCTGGGTATGGGGCCCCGCCCGGAATTCGGCCGGTGGACCTACTGGGAGAAGTTCGACTATTTCGCGGTCTTCTGGGGGATGGTGGTGATCGGGTCGACCGGCTTCACTCTCTGGTTCCCTGAATTCTTCACGCAGCTGTTCCCGGGCTGGATGATCAACGTGGCGACGATCATACACAGTGACGAGGCATTGCTGGCCACCGGGTTCATCTTCACCATCCACTTTTTCAACACCCACCTGCGCCCGGAAAAATTTCCGATGGATATGGTCATCTTCACCGGACGGATGCCGGTGGAGGAGTTGAAGATGGACAAACCCGCCGAATACGCATCGGTGGCGGCATCCGGCGAACTGGAGTCGCGCCTGGCGGAACCCTATCCGGCGATCGTCATCAGGGCAATCCGGGTGTTCGCATGGACGGCCCTGGGTACCGGCTTCAGCATCGTCGTATGGATCATCTATGCAATGGTGTTTGCATACCAGTAGTGGCATCTTGTATTGTTTTCGTGTACATTTCTGATCATCCATCATTTCTGGGAGGAAGCCGTAAATGAAAACAGCCTGTGTGGTCCTTCTGTTCGCCGTTGCGCTGATGTTGTGCGGTGGCACAGCGGTGGCGGAGAACAAATTCGTGGGCACCAAAACCTGCGCCATGTGTCACAAGGCGAAGGACAAGGGAGAGGCGTTCACGATCTGGGCCAAAACCGCGCACGCCGGGGCGTACAAGACCCTGGAGGGCGAAGCGGCCAAGAAGATCGGCAAGGAAAAGGGTCTTGCCAAACCGCCGGCCGAAAGCCCCGAGTGCCTGAAATGCCATGTGGCCGGTGGTGGAACCGCCGCCAATGTAGAGAAGACCTTCGACATGAAGGAAGGTGTCACCTGCGAAGCGTGCCACGGTGCGGCATCCGGCTTCAAGACGCTGCATACGAAGGCCGAAAACAAGGCGAAGGCCGTCGAGGCCGGTCTCGTGACAGGTGATGCGGCAAAGAAGACGTGCGAAACCTGCCACAACGCCGGAAGCCCGACGTTCAAAGGGTTTCAAGTACGATGAGTGGTGGGCGAAAATCGCGCACAAGCTTCCCAAGAAGTAAACCGAAACAGACGACGGGTACGCGGGACCGCGCCGAACCGGCCGGTCCCGTCTCCTGCCCGATGCCCCGCATCCACCTTTCCATACGATGAAAAAAAGAAAGCTCCCGGAGATTTTCTACAACCCCATAAGTATTGTGGGGGCAGCCCTGGCGAGCGCGTGCCTTCTGACGATTCTGTTTCTCACCATGGTGGAGATGGTGCAGGAAAACGCGCCGGCGTACATCGGGATCATCTCGTATATCGCCCTGCCGGTGCCGTTGCTGCTGGGGCTGCTGATGATCCCTGTGGGAGCGGTACGGGAGCGGCGGCGTCTGCGTGCCGGCCGGCCGGCGAGTAAAAAGGTCCTCACGATCGACCTCGGCGTGCCGCATCACCGGTCCGCACTTGCGCTCTTCGCCGGGGTGACGGCCGTTGTCCTGCTCTTCACGGCGTACGGGAGTTACCGGACGTTTGAGTGGACGGAATCGGTGCCCTTCTGCGGCGCAACCTGTCATGATGTTATGGAACCGGAGTATACGGCCTACCTGAACTCGCCGCACGCACGGGTCAAGTGTGTTGACTGCCACGTCGGCTCGGGTGCCGGATGGTATGTCAAGTCCAAACTTTCCGGGGCGTACCAGGTGTACGCCGTGCTTGCCAACGTGTACCCCCGGCCGATCCCTACCCCCATCAAGAACCTGCGCCCCGCCCGGGAAACCTGTGAGCAGTGCCACTGGCCGTCCCATTTCGCCGGGGAAAAGAAATACGTCAACACCTATTTCAAGTCCGATGAAGCGAACACCCGGTGGACTCTCGCGCTGCTGATGAAAATCGGCGGCGGGAATGAAGAACGGGGACCCGCCAACGGCATCCACTGGCACGTGAACCCCGCCAATGAAGTGACGTACGTTGCCGTGGATTCCCTCCGTCAGTCGATCCCCCTGGTTCGCGTCAGAGATCAACGCACGGGTACGGTCACCGAGTATGCCGCCGAAGAAATGCCGGCGGACACCGCCGGCCTGCGGAGTGGGGAGTGGTCGCGCATGGATTGCATGGATTGCCACAACCGCCCATCCCACATTTATCTTCCCCCCGCCCGCATCGTGGACCGGAGCCTGACGCGCGGAACGATAAGCCCCTCGCTGCCGCGTGTCCGTGAAACAGCAATGGATCTGCTGAAACGTCCCTATACCACAGCCGGGGAAGCGGCGGACAGCATACCGCACCTGCTGCGCGCCTACTATGAACGCGAGTATCCGCAGGTGGCCGCCACCGAAGGAGCGCGCATTCTCGCGGCCGGACAGGAGCTTGTTGCGCAATACCGGAAGAACTTCTTTCCCCTCATGAATGTACGCTGGAGCGCCTACCCGAGCCATATCGGCCATATGACAGACCTCGGCTGTTTTCGCTGCCATGACGGGAAACATGTGAGCGCGGACGGGAAGCGCATCAGCAAGGACTGTAACAGCTGTCATACGATTCTGTATCAGGGGACGGATCCCGTGCCGCAGACGCTCACCGTGGCCGGACTTCCGTTCCAGCACCCCGAGGATATCGGCGATGCATGGCAGGAGACCAACTGCGTCGAATGCCATTCCGGTCTCTGAACGGGTACACCTTTCGAAGAGGCGGCAACAAAAGGGAACTGTGTATGAAGACACCACGCTCTCTCCCCCTCGCCCTGCTGATTCTGGTCTGCGTCGCCGGCGCGCCCGCGCAGCTGGTGACGGGACGTCTGGCGACATCCTTCTACGGCTGGGAACAGTTCGATACGGTGGGCGTGTCCCACCAGCGCATTCGCGCCTTCCAGAATATCCAGCTTTCCATGACGCAGGGCGACGTTTCCGTGAACACCTTCATCCAGGGGGCGGCCAATCTGGCCGGGGACTTCGGCGACGTCGGGCGCGTGCGCTTCTATAACCTCTACCTGACCTGGGCCAACATCGGCAAGGTACTTGACCTGAACGTCGGACGGCAGGCGGTGTATGCAGGCGCAGGAGTCGGGACGATAGACGGATTTCTCGCCCGCGCACGATTTCTCCAGCAGAAGGTGACGGTGACGGGTTTTGCCGGCTCAACGGTCAGCCCGGACTTCACGGGTGTCCGGGAAAACCTGCACGACAACTACCACTTCGGCGGGCAGGTGGTGACAACACTCCTGCCGGGCGCACGCATCGGCCTGAGCTACATGAACCGGCACGAGGAGCGAGACCCGTACTGGACCGTCCGCGCGCGCGATACCTCGTTTGCCCCGGTGTCGTACTATATCGCAAACGATTCGCCGGCCCAGGAAGTGGCCAGTGCGGAAGCACGGTACGAATATGCCGGCCGCTTCTCCGCGTACGGAAGGTACGATTATGACTTCGCCGGATCCCGCACCGCACGGGCACAGGGCGGTGCGCGGGTGTACGTGACCGAGGCGCTGTCCCTGACCGCGGACTACATTCACCGCGCGCCGCGACTCTCGTACAACTCCATATTCTCGGCGTTTGTCGCCAATGCGGTGAATGAAATCGAGGGAGGCGTGGAGTACGGTTTTACCCCCCTCCTCCGCGCCTTCGCCCGGGTGGCGAGCGTCAGCTATACCGACGAGCAGAGCACGCGCTGGAGCGTGGGCGTGAACAACGGCTACGGCAGCCTCGCGTATACCGGCAGCGACGGCTATGCAGGAGAATTGCAGTCGGTCAGCCTCCAGGGATCGTACCCGTTCTTCGGCCGGACCGTGATCCCGACCGCCGGGCTTTCGTATGCATCCTACCGCCTGAGCAAAGAAAGCTCACGCGATAACGCCCTGTCGGTGCTGCTCGGCGCGATCGTCCGCCCCACACAGGCGTTCTCCTTCGACGTGCAGGGGCAATGGTTGACGAACAAAATCTCCCAGCGTGATCTGCGCCTGCAGGTGAAGCTGATGTACTGGTTCGCGCAACGGCTGTCCATCTTCAAAGGGGAGGGCGCACAATGATCCGCCGTTATCTGGTTTTCCTGCTCATTGTTGCCGCCGGGCTGATCACCGCGGTCGCCCACAAACCCGCCCTCCGGAACGGGTGGCCCGACCGGGCCGACAACAAGCAGCTGAAGTTCTCCCACAAGACGCATATCGCCGACGCCGGCGTGGCGTGCGAAAACTGCCACCCGGCAGCCACAAGCAAACTGGCGTCCGACAATCTCCGTGCGGGCCACGACAACTGTCAGTCCTGCCACGAGGAGCAGCTGGGCAACCAGTGCAGCTACTGCCATCTGGATCCCGACAATATCCAGCCTGCCGCTCCCGCCGTGCGCGAGCTGCTCTTCTCCCATGAACGGCATGTTTCACAGAAAGACGTCCAGTGCACGACCTGCCATGCCGGACTCGAAGAGGCCGATTACGCTGCACCGAAACACATGCCTTCGATGGCGACCTGCAACACCTGCCACAACGACCGGAAGGTGACCAACGCGTGTGAGGCGTGTCATACCAGCTTTGTGCAGCTCGTTCCACCCGACCACCTGGTGGGAAACTTCAAAAAGGAGCACAAGCAGCTGACCCGGGTCGGAGCACTGGAAACCAGCTGCTCCACCTGCCACACACAGACGTTCTGTGCCGAGTGTCATGCCCCCGCCGCGCTGGCGCAGTTCGGCCAGGGCGCCCTGATGGCCGATCCCACCCCGCGGACGTTTCCGGGAAACGGCTCGCAACAGATGAGCCTGCAGCTCGCACACGACATGAACTACCGGTTCACCCATGGCATCGATGCGAAGTCGAAGAGCGCCGACTGCTACGGCTGCCATTCGCAGCAGGAATTCTGCGCGGAATGTCATGCGACGGGCGACAACATCACCTCGCAGGCGTTCACGCCGGCCTGGCACCTGGGGGCGGGGTTTGCCACCATCGGTGTCGGCAGCGGCGGCGGTACCCATGCAACCCTCGCGCGGCGCGATATCGAGAGCTGTGTGAGCTGCCACGACACGCAGGGCAACGATCCGGTATGCGTCACCTGTCATGTTGACGCCGACGGCATACGGGGAACCGACCCGCGCACACATCCCGGTTCTTTTTTGAAGGATGAGCACGGACCCTGGCATACCAGTGCCGGGGCCACATGCTTCAACTGTCACACAGACCTGAATGCCCGACCCGATGGCGTGAAGGGAAGAAACTTCTGCGGTTACTGTCACGGCTAAGGAGGGCGGAGGACCCATGCGCGTACACTTTCATCGATTTCCGGCGACGTTCGCTCTGCTCACGACGGCATTGCTGCTCGGGGCCTGCAGCGAGCTGAAACAAGATCTTCCCGCTCCCATGGCCCCGCAGGGCATTCATGAGACCGGCTGGAATGATCCCGCCTCTCCGGCCTTTCACGGCACCGTACTGTCGGGACCGCAGTACGAGAACACGGACTGCGTGTCGTGCCATTCGAAGGCCTATTCGGGAGGCACGAGCGGCGTTTCGTGCTACGGCTGTCACACGTCCTATCCGCACAAACCCGGCTGGGTGGATACAGCCGCGACGACGTTCCATGGGAAGTTCCTGCGCCTGGACATGGGGACGCTGGACGATTGCGCCGCCTGTCACGGCGCGGATTTCTCGGGCGGCACAAGCGGTGTTTCCTGCTACACCTGCCATGCTTCGTATCCCCACCGCACCGGATGGGGCAATCCCGCATCAACGGCGTCTCACGGCCGCTACCTGAAAGGAAAGAACTGGCAGCTGACGGAATGCGCCGCGTGCCATGGTGAGAATTATACCGGTGGAACAAGCGGTGTATCATGCTTCACCTGCCATGCTTCCTATCCGCACACCGTCTTCCAGGCATCGTCAGGACATCCCGGCTATCTGCTGAGTAAGGGGTATCCCCTGGCGCAATGCAAAACCTGTCACGGCGCATCGTATACCGGCGGTCCGGTGGTGAATGTGAGCTGTTCCACTGTTCCCTGCCATGCCGATGCCGGCGGCACGCCGAAATCCCCTGAAGCCTGTAACACGTGTCACGGTCAGTTCCGCGCCGCCTCGGGCGATGCTCTCTCCGCCGCACCGCCCAAGACTGTCCTGGGGGATTCACAGGACAATCCGCCCGTCGTTCACGCCATCGGGGCGCATCAGAAGCATCTTGTCTCCGGAAACCTGGGCAAATCCGTGAAATGTGCCGAATGCCATCTGGTGCCCGCCCAGACGTTCCCCCCCGGGCACGTTGACACACAATTGCCGGCCGAAGTCGTGTTCCGGGATACGCTGGCGCGTCTTGCCACCGGAACCGGCGGGAACTACCTGCCGGTTCCGGCCTACGGCACCACAACATTCAAGTGCAGCAATACATACTGCCATGGGGCCTGGCGTCTTTCGCGCGCCACATCTTCCTTCTCGTTCGCCTTCACGGATAGCGTGATGGCGGGGACGAACTTCGCACCATCCTGGAACGGCGGAAGCACCGACGGCGCATGCGGAAGCTGTCACGGCCTGCCTCCGGCCGGCCATACATCCGCGACGCTCACCAGCTGCGTCAACTGTCACCCCGGAGTCGTCAACGGCTCCGGCAATATCATCGACAAGACCAAACACATCAACGGCAAAGTAAACGCCTTCAATACCGAGCGGAGCTTCTAGCCCCGTCATCGAAGACCTTCACCATACCGCCGCTGAGACGGAGAAAAGCCATCCTTCTGCAATCCCGGCCCCCCCTAAAAGGGCCGGGAGCTTTTTTTGCACTCCTGCAAACCAATTCCCAGGTATTGGAAACACCCTGGTTCTTACACGATAGGAAACCCTTAAAACGGCTTCCAGAACGTGATTTTCGTGGTTTTCAAGGGGATTTCCATGGCACGCATGTTGACCCTCATTTAGCCGCAACACACTTTCGGAGACTGAATGACTGTTCTTGGACACTGGTTCATCATCCTTGCGCTCTTTGCATCCCTCTTCTCAGCGCTCGGGTACCTTCGCGCTGCCTCCACAAAAGGGGGTCGTCTTTCGCAACCGCGAGCCCTCCTGTACCTCAGTTCACTTCTCATCCTGCTTGCATCGGCGTTGTTGACGGCGCTCCTTTTGCGAAATGACTTCACCAACGGCTACGTCTACGGGTACAGCGACAGCACGCTGCCGCTGCACTTCCTCCTGTCCAGCTTTTATGCAGGCCAGGAGGGAAGCTTCCTCTTCTGGGCGCTCTGCTCGGCACTGATTGCTCTCCTGCTCGCTTCGTACGGGCGGAAGCATGGCAGCGAATCCGGGGTGATGACCGTGTTTCTGTTTGTCCAGTCGATGCTTCTGCTCATTGTCGTTGCGAAGTCCCCCTTCCGCCCGGTGTGGGAGATGTGGCCGCAGATTCCTCCCGGACAGATCCCCCCCGACGGACGCGGGCTGAATCCTCTCCTGCAGAATTTCTGGATGGTGATTCATCCCCCGGTCCTCTTTCTGGGATTTGCCGCAATGGCCGCGCCCTTCAGCCAGGCGCTGGCGGGCCTCTGGACGGGTCGCCGGACACTTCTTTCACAGCAAGGTCTGCCCTGGATCCTGTTCGCGGTGACTGTGCTCGGACTGGGCATCATGCTCGGCGCATACTGGGCGTATGGTGTTCTGGGGTGGGGCGGTTACTGGGGCTGGGATCCGGTGGAAAACTCCTCGCTCATTCCCTGGCTCACAGGCATCGCGCTGGTGCACACGATGCTTGTGGAACGCCGTACCGGCAGATACCCGCGCACAAACGTGACACTCGCCATTGTCTCGTTCTTCCTGGTGATCTATAGCACGTTTCTGACCCGCAGCGGCATACTCGGCGACGCCTCCGTGCATGCCTTCACCGATCCCGGTTCCGCCGTGTACTGGCTCCTGCTCGCATTTCTCTCTCTTATTGCACTTTCCGGATTCGGCCTGCTGGCCTTCCGATGGAAATCCCTCGCGGCGGACGGTGCAACAAGCGGCTGGCTCACGCGCGAAACTGCGCTTGCCGCCGGGGCGGTTGCCCTCCTGCTCAGCGCGGTTGTCATCCTTTTCGGGACCAGCCTGCCGATATTCTCCACCACCCGGGTCGAACCCGCATTCTACGACGCCACCAATCTTCCCCTTGTCATCATGATGGCGCTGCTCATCGGCATCAGCCTGTACACGCAATGGGAAGAACAGGATGTCCGGCTCACCTCGCGCCAATCCCTCCGGGCTCTCATCGCGGCGTTTGCGGTGACCCTTATTCTCTATGTCGCCGGGATGCGCGAGGGTTCCACTGCGGCACTGGTCTTCACGGCCGTGTTTGCGCTGTTCGTCAACGTGGATATCGTGCTCACCAACATCAAAGGCGGCATCCTGCTGCACGGCGGCAAAGTGGCCCATATGGGTCTCGCACTCTTTCTGCTCGGCGTTGTTTCCACGGGGAAGTACAGTTCGACGGAGCAGTTCCAGCTCCCCCGGGAACAACCCGTGCCGGCTCTCGGACACACGCTGACGTATGAAGGGTTTTCGGTCACGGCGGACGACAAGTATGTGTTCCGTGTCCGGGCGGAGGGAAACGGGAAGGTCTTCACGCTGTCCCCGGTCATGTTTGAGGCGGGCTCACAGGGGATCATGAGGAATCCGGACATCTCGTCCTTTGCCTTCAGGGATTTCTATATCTCCCCGATGTCTCTTGAGCCTCCCAGGGAGGGAGGCCGGACGGTCGAACTCAACCTGGTGAAGGGCGTCGCGTCGGAAGCGGGCGGAGCACAGATCACCTTCAACCGGTTCGATATGGGTTCCCACGGGACCCCGGGTGCGGCAATGGGGGCGGGAGGTATGCGCATCGCCGCGGTGATCGACGTGCAGAAGGATAATGAACGGGAACAGCTGGCCCCGCTGATGACCTACGCGGCCGATGGAACGCCGGCGCAGGAGGCACTTCCCTCACGGCTGCTGGGCGGGGAGGTGCGACTGCTCAGGGTGAACGCGGGCATGGGTTCGACGTCCTCGAGCATCGTGCTCGGCCTCACGCAGGCCGGCGGCGGGACCCCGAGCCCGGAGATATTGATGGTGGAAGCGAGTGTGAAACCGTTTATCAACCTCCTCTGGGGTGGAACGGTGTTGATGATGACGGGCTTTGTCCTGGCAATAGTGAAACGATGGAGGGAGAAACAATGAGCGCCGAACCGACACGACGGCTGCCGCAAAACGTCTCGGGCAAATTCTTTACCACCGAAGAGTGCGACGGATGCGCCTACTGCGCCTCCATTGCGCCGGACAATTTCGATTTTGAGAAATCGTCGAACAGGTACTTTGTCAGCCGCCAGCCGCAAACAGCGGAAGAAGAGGAGTACATGCGTGAAGCGGCCGAAGACTGTCCGGTGGACGCCATAGCCACGGATAACCCTGATCTCGTCCGGGTTCTGAAGTGAAACCGGTGGTTACCACGGGCAGACCGTACACGTTGCCGTCAGCGGGACAGTTTCCGGCGGAGGGGGGCGTGGAGGAGCAGTTTCTGTTTCTGCTCCGTTACGCCGTGCTTGCGCCGTCCACCTTCAACACACAACCCTGGCATTTCCGGGTCAGTGTTGAGGGTGTGGAACTCTACGGGGATTATACGCGCCGTCTGCCGGTTGCCGATCCTGCCGGGCGTGAGCTCCTGATGAGCATCGGCGCCGCGGTCATGAATCTCCGGGTTGCCGCCGCCTTTTTCGACTTCGGATGCGAGGTGGTGTACAACCAGAGCGGATCGAGCGAAGAACCCCTGGCGTTCGTCAACCTCCTGCCGGGCGAAGCATCGGTCCACGGCGGTGCCGGACTGAGCGCCCTCTTTCCCCAGTTGACCCGGAGGCGTACGAACAGGAAACCTTTTCTGGTTTCCCGGGTCCCCTCGTCGGTCATCCGTCAGGTGCAGGATCTGGCCGTCTCCGGGGAGACCGTCGTGTCTGCGTCCACCGACGGAAAATTGAACGATGCCGTTGCCGGCCTGGTGGCACAGGCCGATCGCCTGCTTCTGGCGGATCCGGCGTACCGCCGCGATGTGGCGGAGTGGCTCCGGTCCGGCGACAGCGCTCAGCCCGACGGCATGAGGGGAGAAGTGGCGGGTATTGATGAAAACGTGGCTCCGTTCGTGCCCCGGGCGACCCGCATGATTGATCCGGGAAAACTGCGTGCCGCACATGACAAGAACCTCTGCGTTGATGCTCCCGGCCTGATCACCATTGCCGGCGAGGACACCGTTCCCCACTGGCTTTCGGCGGGGGAATTCCTGGAACGGATGCTCCTTCTGCTGACCGCGGAAGGGATCCAGCACAGCTACTTCAACATGCCTGTGCAGGTTCCCGCCCTGCGCCTTGAACTCAAGAGACTTCTCGGGTTGCATGTCTGGCCCCAACTGTTGCTGAGAATCGGGTATTCACTGGCGGAGCCGGTGCCGACTCCGCGTCGTCCCATCAATGAATTTCTCTTACCGCGCCAGGAGCATGGAGAGTATATCCGATGAAGCCAGAACACACCACACCGCCCAAGAAGGAAGCACACCGGCATTCGGTGGAAGCCCACCTGATCTACGGCCGGATGGACGACCCTCTCTGGGATTACAGTCATCATCTCTTGCCGCCGATTTCCGCCTCGGCAACATTCCGGCTTGACAGCGCCCAGCGGGGGGCACAGGGTTTCACGGAGTTCGCGCATCGCAGCGACGAGGTGAATGTCAAGACGAAGGCCCCCATCTATATCTATGACCGTCTGGGGGAACCGAACAAGGACATGCTCGAGGAGAACCTGGCGTACGCCGAGGGGGGCGATATTGCCGTGGCGTTTGCCAGCGGTATGGCCGCCATCTCCGGTGTACTGGGAACCCTTACCGGGACCGGAAGTGAAATCGTGGCGCACCGCACGCTGTACGGTTGCACCTATTCGCTGCTGATGAACTGGTATCCACGCCTCAAAATCGGCGTGAAGTTCGTCGACTTTCTCAAGCCGGATGAGGTGGCAAAAGCCATCACCCGCAACACGCGCGTTCTCTATATGGAATCGCCGGTCAATCCCACCATGGGCCTGACCGATCTGAAGCGGATTGCGGATATCGCCCTACAGGCGAATGCCGGGCGCGCTCCCGAAGACCGCATCTACACGGTGGTCGACAGCACCTTCGCGACGCCCTTCTGCCAGCGGCCGATTTCTCTGGGCATCGACTTTGTGGTGCATTCACTCACCAAAGCCATCGGCGGCTTCGGAACGGATATCGGCGGGGTGGTGATCGGCCCGCGGTGGAGCTACGATCAGCTGATGCTGTACCGGAAGGACTTTGGCGGCGTGCTGTCGGCAAAGAGCGCATGGCCCGTCCTCGTGGTGGGTCTTCCCTCGCTTGCTACCCGCATGCGCCAGATGCAGGTGACCGCACAGGTGGTCGCGGAATTTCTGCAGCAGCGTCCGGAAATCGAATCCGTCTGCTACCCGGGTCTTCCGTCGTTCCCCCAGGCCGAACTTGCCCGGCGGCAGATGCGGGACTTCGACGGCAACTTTGCGCCCGGTTCGATGATCTATTTTGTGATGAAGGGCGCCAACCCGCCGGATGCACTCAAACGGGCCGAACGCTTCATCAATCACATCGCGCAGGAAGCGTATTGCGTGACCCTCGCGGTGAGCCTCGGCAATATCCGCACCCTGATTGAACATCCCGGGTCAATGACCCACTCGGCAATTCCCGCCGAAGAACAGGTCGCCAACGGCATGGATCCCGGCGGTGTGCGGCTTGCCATCGGACTGGAGAAGCCGGAGGACATCATCACCGATCTTCAACATTCACTCGACAGCACCCGGTAAGGGCGGGCTCCGCCGGTGCCGTCCCCATGACATAGACAGCGAGGAGTGGAGTCGATGGCCAAAGGAAAAGTGAAGTTCGATGTTGATACCTGCAAAGGCTGTGAGCTCTGCATCGAAGCGTGCCCGCAGGGGAGTCTGCAATTATCGCCGAAGATCAACGCGCAGGGCTACCACTATGCGGTCCTGATCCAGGATAACTGCACGGGGTGCACCAACTGTGCGCTGGTGTGTCCGGATGCCGTCATTACCGTGTACCGCGAAACAAAGAAGAAGGAAAAGGTGCCCGTCGCGCGTATCACCAATGTGACTGAGAACATTACGGTGACCATTGCCGATGAAAGGAAATGACCGTGGGTGACATCAGACTCATGAAAGGCAACGAGGCGCTGGCGGAAGCGGCAATCCGCGCCGGCTGCCAGGCCTATTTTGGCTATCCCATCACGCCACAATCCGAAATTCTCGAGTACCTCACCGACGAGGGACGAAAGCGGGGGATGATTGTCCTGCAGGCGGAAAGTGAAGTGGCGTCCATCAATATGGTGTACGGCGCCGGCGGCGCCGGTGCACGCGTGATGACCTCTTCCTCCAGTCCCGGGTTCAGCCTTATGCAGGAAGGGATCTCCTACATCGCCGCCGCGGAGGTGCCCTGTCTGCTGGTGAACGTGAGCCGCGGCGGACCCGGACTCGGCACCATCCAGTCTTCGCAGGGCGATTATTTTCAGGCCGTCAAGGGAGGCGGCCACGGTGACTATAATCTCGTGGTGCTTGCGCCCTCCAGTGTGCAGGAAATGGCGGATTTTGTCTTTGATGGATTTGATCTGGCCGACCGGTATCGCACGCCTGTCCTGATACTCTCCGACGGCGCTCTGGGACAGATGATGGAAAAGGTCGAATACCACGACTACACACCGGCGGACCATATTCCGCCCAAACCCTGGGCGACCACCGGCAAACCGAAGGACCGCGCGCCGAATGTTATCACCTCGCTGCATATGCTGGCCGAACAGATGGAACAGGTCAACCTCAGGCTCCAGGAGAAATTCCGCACGATCGCGGCACGCGAGGTGCGGTATGAACTCGTTGAAGCCGACGATGCGGAATACCTGATCGTCGCATTCGGGCTTGCCGCGCGCATTGCCCACCGCGCTGTGGAGCTGGCCCGCGCCGGGGGGAAGAAAGTCGGCCTCCTTCGTCCGATCACGCTCTGGCCCTATCCGTCCGATGTGCTGCGCGCACTCGCCGGCCGGCTCCGCGGTGTGCTCGTGGTGGAAATGAATGCGGGTCAGATGGTGGAGGATGTCCGTCTCGCCGTTGAAGGACGCGCTCCGGTGCATTTTACCGGCCGTATGGGGGGCGTCATCCCATCCCCCGAGGAAGTGGTGACGGCCCTCGACCGGCTGGCGATACGCAGTGTGCAACACCCCGTGGAGGCGAACTGACATGGCACAGGAACTCGTTCAGGAACCGGCCGCAGGTGAGACGGAAGCGATGGAATGTGTGTACGAAAGACCCGACACGCTGACCGATGCGCGCTTTCACTACTGTCCGGGGTGCGGACACAGCGTCGTCCACCGCGTGCTTATGGAAGTGCTCGACGAACTGCAGATCGCGGAGCGCACCATCGGTGTCGCACCTGTCGGCTGCTCCGTGTTTGCCTATCACTATATGAACATTGACATGCAGGAAGCCGCCCACGGGCGCGCCAGCGCGGTGGCCACCGCCGTGAAACGTCTCCTGCCGGACCGGTATGTCTTTTCCTATCAGGGTGACGGTGATCTCGCCGCGATAGGGACCGCCGAAACCATCCACACCTGCAATCGCGGGGAAAACATCCTCATGCTGTTCATCAACAATGGCATCTACGGCATGACCGGCGGACAGATGGCGCCCACCAGCCTGCTGGGGATGAAGACGTCCACGTCACCCGAAGGGCGCACTGTGGAAACGGCGGGGTTCCCCCTGAAGATCGCCGACATGATCGCCCTGCTGCCGGGAGTGGCCTACGTGACACGCCAGACGGTCCACACGCCCAACGCGGTGCGCCAGCTGAAGAAGGCGATTACGAAATCGTTCCAGTACCAGAAAGAACACAAAGGAACATGTTTCGTGGAGGTGGTGTCCAACTGCCCCTCCGGATGGAAAATGACGCCGGTACAGTCGAACAAGTGGCTCGTCGAGAATATGTTGCCGCTCTACCCGACCGGTGATCTCCGCACGCCAAAATAAGCACGGATCATCACCGCTGAACGACGAATGGCAAGGACAACATCATGACGCATGAACTTTTGATCGCCGGGTTTGGCGGACAGGGGGTCCTCTCCATGGGGATGGCTCTGGGATACGCCGGCATGATTGAGAAGAAGGAAGTCACCTGGATGCCGTCGTACGGACCAGAAATGCGGGGGGGCACGGCCAATTGCATCGTCATTGTTTCGGACTCCCGCATCAGCTCGCCGATTGTGACGGTCTTCGACACGGTGATCGCGCTGAACCAGCCCTCGCTGGAGAAGTTCGAAAAAGCGGTGAAGCCCGGCGGGGTCCTGCTGTACGATTCCACGAGCATCATCGCGCCGCCCACCCGTACGGACATACGGATTGTCCCGATCGCCGCGGGTGAAGAAGCGGTGAAAATGAAGAATACCAAAGTCCTGAATATGATCGTGCTGGGCGCCTTCATTGAACGTACGCACGTGGTGGATATCGACTCCATCATGAAGGCGATGCACAAAGTGCTCCCCGAACGGTACCATCACCTGCTTCCCCTCAATGAACAGGCGTTGCGGAGAGGTATCGAGCTGGCCGGGTCGCCGGCAATGGCCTGAGCGGAAGCGCCGCGGGCCGGACACGTGGCCGGCAGGGAGAGAGACAGACAGAAGAGCGAGGAGAACGTATGGATTCCCAATGCGTGCATTCGTGCAACGGGCTCTGTAACGCACTGGAAGTGGCCGAACATCGGGAGGAACAGACGATTCAGGAGTACCGAGGGTATGCCTCCCGGTGCGACTACCCCGATGTGAAGGAGCTCCTCGAAACCCTGATCGCCGAGAGGGAGAGAGGGTTGCGGCTCCTGCGCGAGAAGCGCGAAATTCTTCTCGTGAAGCTCAATGTGACAAACCGAATCAACGACAGCTTCGCATGACCCATGGCACACCCACCGCACGACAAGCTTAACTGGAACGATATGTCCCTGCAGGACATCCTCGAGCTGGCCATCGCCGACGAGGTGGAGGCGCGCGAGTATTATCGGCTTGCCGCCGACCATGCGGGAAATGCCCATACACAACGCATGCTCCTCGGGCTGGCCGCCATGGAACAGGGGCATGCCGACACCCTCCGGAAAGAACTCGACGAATTGCAGCTCCAGAGGGACCTGGAGACGGGAATGGCGGACTGACCGGAACAAATACGGAGCAAACGGACCACGATGAGCAAATACACGATCGCCTGGCTGCCGGGGGACGGCATCGGGAAAGATGTCATGGACGCCACACGTGTCGTCCTCGACAGGATTCAGCTGGATGCCGAATATATCCACGGCGACATCGGATGGGAGTTCTGGTGCAAGGAAGGTGATGCGTTTCCCCAGCGCACCATTGAGCTCCTGCGCCGGGTCAACGCGGCCATGTTCGGCGCAATCACGTCAAAGCCCGTGAAGGCGGCGGAAAGCGAACTGGTGCCGGATCTCCAGGGGAAAGGACTGATCTACCGGTCGCCGATCGTCCGCATGCGGCAGATGTTCGATCTGTATATCTGCCTGCGGCCCTGCAAGGCGTACGGGGGCAACCCGCTGAACCTGAAAGACGGCATCAACCTCGTCGTGTTCCGCGAGAATACGGAAGACCTGTACGCCGGGGTGGAATTCAACCCCGTCCCCAGGGAACTCTCCGAGGTGCTTGTCAGGCTTTCGAAACCCTTCGGGGCGTTCCGGGATCTTGCGGGTGACCAGTACGCGGTATCCTGCAAGATCAACACGAAACGGGGATCCGACCGCATCGTGCGCGCGGCGTTCGAGTTCGCCAGAAAATTCCATCGCCGCAAGGTGACGATCGTCCACAAAGCCAATGTCGTCCGCGCAACGGACGGACTGTTCCTGGACGAGGCGAAGAAAGTCGCGCGTGAATACCCGGAAATCCATTTCGACGAAGCCAACGTGGATGCCATCTGCATGTGGCTCCTCAAGAACCCTTTCAGCTACGACGTGCTTGTCGCGCCGAATCTCTATGGGGATATCATCTCGGATCTTGCGGCCCAGATGGTCGGCGGACTCGGCTTCGGGTGTTCGGGCAATATCGGTCACCGCCTTGCGGTCTTCGAACCCTCACACGGCTCCGCGCCCAAATACGCGGGCCAGTACAAGGTGAATCCCATCGCCACAATTCTGGCCGCAAAGATGATGCTGGACTGGCTCGGCGAGACGGAGAAGGGGACGCGAATCGAACAGGCAACGGCAGCGGTGATCAAGGAAGGGCGGATCCGGACCTACGACATGGGGGGCGGCAACAGCACCATGGAGATGGCGGAGGCCATCGCGGACCGGCTATGAGTACGGGGACACGGATTCTGCATGAAGTCGGACTCCGGGACGGGCTGCAGATGGAAAAGCAGACCGTTCCGACGGAACAGAAAACGGAGTGGATCCGCGCCCTCGCCGCCACCGGGGTCGATATCATCCAGGTCGGTTCCTTTGTGCACCCGGTCAAAGTGCCGCAAATGGCGGACACCGACCGTCTCTTTCAGATCCTCTCGGCACCGAACGCCGTCCCGCCGGGGGTGATCCTCTCGGCACTCGTGCTGAATGAGAAGGGACTGGAGCGCGGTCTTGCCTGCGGCGTGCAGATGTACTGCCTCGGCGTGTCCGCCAGCGAAACCCACAGCATGAAAAACACCGGTATGTCCGTCGCCGACGCGACGGAACGGATCATCGCCACCGCACAGCGGGCGATCGCGGAGAAGAAACAGGTGCAGGTGTCGGTCCAGTCCGCTTTCGGGTGCGGGTTCGAAGGGGCGGTGCCGCAGGACCGGGTTCTCGAAATCGTCCGGCGGTACGCCGGCGCGGGCCTCCGCCAGATCAGCCTTGCCGATACCGCAGGCCATGCATCACCCGACCGGGTGAAACGCATGTACGAATCCGTGCTGGCTGTCGACGACAGCCTCGAGCTGGCCTGCCACTTCCACAACACCTACGGCATGGGCCTGGCGAATTGCCACGCCGCGATGTCGGCCGGGGTGAGCACATTTGAGTCGTCCATTGCCGGCCTCGGCGGCTGCCCGTTCACCAAAGTCGCGGGAGGCAACGTCTGCACGGAGGACCTCGTGCATATGTGGCAGCGCATGGGAATCAGGAACGACGTGCACCTGCACGGACTTCTCGATGTGGCGCACAGCTTCGCGGAATGGTTCCAGCGTGACATGCCGGGAACGGTATACAAAACGGGGGGGATCCCCCACGGACGCCATACATGAAACTCCTTCAGGGAATCACCGTGCTGGACCTGACGAACGTGCTTTCGGGCCCGTTTGCGACGCTGCACCTCGCGCTCCTGGGCGCGGAGGTGATCAAAGTGGAAAATCCGACCGACGGCGACCTCGCCCGGAAACTCGGATGCGTGCCGGAATACAACAGGATGCTCATGGGCACCAGCTTTCTTGCGCAGAACGCCAACAAGAAGTCGCTGACGCTCAATCTGAAAGCCCCCGAAGGCAAAGACATCTTCAAGAAACTGGCCGGCAGCGCCGATGTGGTCGTCGAGAACTTCCGCCCCGATGTGATGGGGCGGCTCGGGTTGGGGTACAACGTGCTTCGCGCCATCAACCCCCGCCTCGTGTACTGCGGAATTTCGGGCTTCGGACAGACGGGCCCCGATGCGCTCAAGCCCGCATACGACCAGATCATCCAGGGACTGAGCGGCGAAATGGCGATCAACGGCGATGAACGGCTGAGTCCCCTGCGCGCCGGATTTCCGGTGTGCGACACCGTCGGGGGACTCAACGCCGCCTTTGCGATCATGGCCGCGCTCTACTGGCGTGAACGGTCCGGCGAAGGACAGGCGATCGATGTGGCGCTGCTCGATTCGATCATGCCGCTGATGGGATGGGTGGTGGCCAACCTGATGATCGGCGGCCAGCAACCGGTGCTGATGGGAAACGACAACTTCACCGCGGCACCCTCCGGTGTCTTCACCACGAAAGACGGGTTCATCAATATCGCTGCCAACAAACAGGAACAATGGGAAGCGGTGGCCGACGTCCTGGGCGTTCCCGGACTGAAGACCGACCCGCGGTTTCAGGAGCGCGATACACGGAAGAAGAACAGGAAGGCCCTCACGCCGCTGCTGGAGGCGAAACTCAAAGAGCAGGAGACCGCCTACTGGGTGGCAGCGCTGAACGGGCGCGATGTGCCTTCGGGCGCCATCCTCACACTCCACCAGGCGATGGTTCAGGCGCAGGTGGCGCACCGCGAGACCTTCGCCACGGTGCATGCGGACGGCATCGGTGACATTCCGCTCTTCAATCTGACCGCAAAATTCGAGAAGACGCCGGGCGTGGTGTCGACCCCGCCGCCCGCACTGGGAGAGCACACCGCGGAGGTGCTCGGGAAGCTGGGCTATTCTCCTGAACAGGTGGCGGAACTGAAACAACAGAAGATCGTCTAGGAACATCAAAGGACCACCATGGGCATGACCGTTGTTGAAAAAATCCTGGCCCGCGCAAGCGGTCTGCACTCTGTCCGGGCCGGCGACGTGCTGGAGCCGAAGGTGGATCTGGCGATGTCGCATGAGAATGCCGCGCTGGTGATCAATCAGTTTCTCGAAATCTACAGGGACACCGGGCTCGAGCCGAAGGTGTGGGATTCCTCGCGGGTCGCCATCATTTTCGACCACCGGGTGCCCGCGGAATCGCCGAAAACCGCCACGAACCAGAAGAAAGTGCGCGATTTTGTTGCGCGCCATACGATAAGCAAGTTTCACGACATCCGCGGAGACCTCGGCGGAATCTGCCACCAGATCCTGCCCGAAAGCGGCTACGTCCGTCCCGGCGCGGTGGTTGTCGGAACGGACTCCCACACCACGAGCCATGGGGCTCTCGGGGCTTTTGCCTTCGGCATCGGCGCCACAGAGATGGCCAGCGTCTGGACGCTGGGGCACGCGGTCAATGTGGAAGTGCCCGCCACGATCAAGATTGAGGTTCGCGGATCGTTCAGGCCCATGGTCGGACCCAAGGATTTGATTCTTCATCTGATCGGTCTGCTTACGGCACAGGGCGCGAATTTCCGCGTGATTGAGTTTCACGGGGAAACAATCGACGCGATGCCGACCTCCGGGCGTCTCGTGATCTGCAACATGTCCGTGGAAGCCGGCGCGACCTCCGGCATCGTTCCCGCCGACCGGGAAACACTTCACTATCTCCGCGAAGAAGCGGGAGTGAAGGATCCGGTCGACCCGGTGCTTCCGGATCCGGATGCCGTGTATGAAAAGGTGATCCCGATCGATGTCTCGACCCTGGAGCCCCAGGTGGCCTGTCCGCACACGGTGGACAATGTCAAGCCGGTGGGCCAGGTGCTCGGCAAACGCGTCAACCAGGTGGTGATCGGATCGTGTACCAACGGCAGGCTGGACGATATTGCCACCGCAGCGGATATTGTGCGCGGGAAAAAGGTCGCCCGGGAAACACGCATGCTGGTTTTTCCCGCCTCGGGCCGGATCTACCAGCGTGCGCTCGAACAGGGATATATCGCCGATCTCATGCGCGCGGGCGCCGTGGTGATGAATCCCGGCTGCGGCCCCTGTCTCGGTGTCCATGAAGGCGCGCTCGGCGACGGAGAAGTGGCGCTGTCCACCACAAACCGGAATTTCAAAGGCCGGATGGGAAACCCCCAATCGGAAGTCTTTCTCTGCTCACCCGCGGTCGCTGCGGCGTCTGCACTCACGGGCATGATCACCGACCCGAGGAAAGGAGACGCGTAATCATGGCGCAGGTTGTCTATTGCATAGGCGATGACATCTCCACGGACGTCATCTATCCGGGCCGTTATATGGCCACAGTCCTGCCTTCTGAAACGCCGCAGTTTGCCTTTGCAGACGATGCCGTCCTGAACGGGAAGTTGAAGGCGAAGCAGATCCCGCCGGGCAGTATCATCCTCGCCGGCAGCAACTTCGGCTGCGGTTCATCCCGGGAACAGGCCGTCTCCACGCTCAAGGGACACGGGCTCACCATTGTCGCGAAGAGCATCGCCCGGATCTTTCTCCAGAACGCCATCAACCTCGGTCTGCCTCTGGTTGTGGCGCCCGATCTGACGGCCGGCGAGGGGGATGATCTGGTGGTCGAAAAGGACAGGATCATCAATACCACGACGGGATCCTCGGCGCATATCGAGCCGTTGCCCCCCGCCCGGCAGGCGATTCTCGACGCCGGCGGCCTCATTGCGTATACCCGGAAACGCCTTCTGCAGCGCGCGCACGCCCCAACGACATGACCATGGAAACAACCCGACAGACAGCTCTCCGGACCAAGTCCTTCACGTACAAGACCAGCACGGTGTGGATCGAAGGACGGTCCGGGACACTTTCCTCCGAAGGAAAACCCACCATCCGGATATCCAGTCCGCCCGAGTTCAAAGGCGAACGAAACGCCTGGACACCGGAAGAGATGTTCGTGGGGTCGGTGGAGATGTGCCACATGAACACCTTCCTGGCGTTTGCAGAGAGGCGGAACATCTCCATACTGAGTTACCGCAGTCATGCAAACGGCGTTCTGGAGTATGTCGAGGGTGACTACCGGTTCACGCGTATTGTCATCTTCCCGACCATCGCCGTTTGCAGCTCGGTCGCAGAATCGGAGGTCCATGATATACTGCGCGAGGCGGAGAAGCATTGCCTCGTGGCGAATTCCATCGCCTCGATTGTCGAGGTGAGTCCCACCATCATGGTGCAGTAGCGCGACACGGGCGAGGGTTGCAATTCCGCGCGAATCTCGCTACGTTATTCAATGTGATGGAGGAATACATGGGACGCCCGTTCTCGAACATTGATATCCGCCTTCTTCAAAAATACGACCGGCCGGGACCGCGGTATACCAGTTATCCGACCGCTCCGGTCTTCCAGCCCACGTTCGGTGCCGGTGACTTCCAGAGCGAAATTGCTGCAACAAATTCCCCCGGTGTGGTTTCGGATATTTCCCTGTACGTCCATTTTCCCTTTTGTGACACGCTCTGCTATTTTTGCGGCTGCACCATGCTGGTCACGCGCGACCGCCGGCGGATCGAGGAATACCTTGAATACCTCAAAAAGGAAATCGCGCTTGTCGCTCCGCTGATCGCCCCGGGGCGGCGGGTCACGCAGTTGCACTGGGGCGGCGGCACGCCCACCCACCTGTCGCCTGCGCAAATCCTCGATATCGCCGGGGCTTTCCGGGAGGCGTTCCGTTTTGCGCCGGATGCCGAGGCAAGCGTCGAGGTGGATCCCCGCGAACTTGACCGGACCCACATGGAGGCGCTCCGCGATGCGGGATTCAACCGCATGAGCATGGGAGTGCAGGATTTTGAACTGCAGGTACAGACGGCGGTGAACCGGATCCAGCCGGAATGGGTGTCACGCCAGGTGTACCTCTGGGCGCGCGAGCTCGGATTCAACGGCATCAACCTCGATCTGATGTACGGCCTCCCGCACCAGACGGTCGCATCATTTGAAAAGACCATCCGGACGGTCATCTCGTACAATCCCGACCGCATTGCGGTGTTCAACTATGCACATGTTCCCTGGCTCAAGCCGCACCAGAAACTGGTCAATCAGGATGACCTCCCGTCCCCGGAACAGAAGCTGGAAATACTGAAGATGGCCATTGAGCTGCTGACGTCCAGCGGCTACGAGTACATCGGCATGGATCACTTTGCGAAACCGGATGACGAACTGGCCGTCGCACGCGCGGAACGGACGCTCTACAGGAATTTCCAGGGGTATTCCACCCGCTCCGGCGCGGATCTGTACGGCTTCGGCATGTCGTCGATCAGCCACTTCCGGGATGTGTACGCACAGAATGCCAAACAGCTTCCCGAATACTACGGGGCACTCGATGGGGGCCGGCTTGCCACACACATCGGGTACCGGATGACGGAGGATGACCACATCCGCAAGCATGTGATCATGCGATTGATGTGCGATCTCGATCTGCATATCCCTTCCGTTGAGCGGAAATTCGGCATCCGTTTCGAGGAGTACTTTGCCTCTTCCCTTGCCGCCCTCCGCCCCCTGCAGGTCGACGGGCTGGTGGAGCTGTCGGATGAACGCATCTCCATCGTCGGATCGGGACGGCTGCTGCTGCGCAACATCGCCATGTGCTTCGATGCCTACCTTGAGAAGATGACCGGAACAAAACCGGTCTTCTCGCGGACGGTGTAGTCCCCGCCTGCCGCCGTTCTTTTTCCGCATCGACCTTCACCCGGATCTCCACCCATGATGCCTGGAACCACAACCATACTCAGCCGCCTGGAACGCATTCTGGAGAGGACGGCACAACTCGAGCGCCGGCACGCCCGGATTTTGAAGGGTGTGCATCCGTCATATGCAGAAAGCGCACGGAATCTCCTTGCGTACGTCGCCCTGCGCGAGCAGGATATGCGGCAGATGCAGCAACGCCTTGAAGAACTGGGTATTTCATCCCCCGGGAATGCCGTTTCCCACGTGGAAGCCACAGTGCGGAATATCCGGCACCTCCTGCAGCTCACTCTCGGCGTGAAACCGGAAACCGGCCCTGCCCATCTTTCGGTCCGCCGGGCCAACGCATTGCGCGCGCAGCATACCGCGGATCTCTTCGGCGGGCGACGCGTGAAGGGAACGCGCATCATGGTGACCCTCCCGGATGACATCCTGGAAGACCCGGGACGTATCGCGGCGCTGATGACCGGGGGGATGAACGTGGTGCGGATCAATTGTGCGATGGGTGGCCCGGAGACATGGAAGCCGCTGATATCACAGGTGAGGAATGCGTCCCGCCGGACGGGACGCCCGTGCCGGGTGCTGATGGATCTGGGCGGCCCCAAAGTGCGCACCGGGCCGATCGCCCAGACCTCCGGCGGCCGGCGGCAGGAGAGAATCCCCCTCAAACCCGGAGACGAACTGGTGATCCACCGCGTACCCCTTCCGGGTGCACGCGCGGTGGAGGACCGCCGCGGCCGCTGTCTCCGGCCGGGCCACATTTCGTGCTCTTTTCCCGGGATCTTCTCCTGTGTGCGGAGCGGTGATCCCATCTTCTTTGATGACGGAATCATTGAGGGCGTGGTTCAGAGCGTCTCTCCCGGAACGATGCACGTAAAAATCCTCCGCACGGCAGGTGTTTCTGCAAACCTGCGGGCGGACAAAGGGATCAATCTTCCGATGACCCGCCGCCTTCCCGCCGGGCTCACCCGGGCTGACCTGCGTCACCTGCATTTCGTCGCCGAACATGCCGACATTGTCAGCCTCTCATTTGTCCACGGCCCGGATGACGTTCACGCCCTGCACGCCGCACTGCGACGGATACATGGCGGGCACCTCGGCGTCGTAGTGAAGATAGAGACACAGCAGGCCTACCGCCGTCTGACTGCCATCGTTATGGCGGCAATGCGGCGTCCGGCAACCGGGCTGCTCATCGCGCGCGGCGATCTCGCGGTGGAATGCGGATGGGAACAGCTGGCGCGCATCCAGGAAGAAATCCTCATGTGTGCCGGGGCCGCGCACATGCCGGTATTCATTGCCACGCAGGTTCTGGAAAAACTGACCAGGAAGGGGATTCCCTCGCGGGCGGAGGTCCTGGATGCGGCCCAGGCCGGAAGAGCCGACTGCGTGATGCTTAACAAAGGACCGCACGTCCTGGCCGCTGTCAGAATGCTGAAGAAGATCCTCGCGTCGACGGCGGTGTACCGGCACGGAAATGTGCCCGTGTTGCCCCCGATGAGCTCTTCGCTCGATACCCCATGAGCGGTGAATCGCCCTCACGCGCAACCCCCGGTGCCGGGACCTCTCCCCGGGATGACCGGCTGTTCACTCCCCGCTTCTTCGTGATGTGTCTTTTCACATTCACCGTTTTCCTTTCGGCCTTCCAGCTCTTCCCGACAGCGCCGTTCCGGATGATGGACCTGGGAGGCACCAAGTTCACGGCCGGTCTTTTTCTCGGATTTCTCACCTATGCTTCGGCGCTGTCGGCTCCCGTGACCGGCGGTCTGGCGGATCGTCTTGGAAGGCGGCGCATGCTTCTCATCTGCAGTGTGGCACAGATTGTCTTCGCCGCTGGATATGGAGTGAGCACGAACGTGGAAGTCCCTCTCGTGCTGGTGGTGTTCCACGGGATATTCTGGTCCGGCCTGCTCTCCGCATCGTCCGCCTATATCAGTGACATCATTCCGCCGCACCGGCGTGCGGAGGGCATCGGCTACTGGGGGATGTCCAGCATTCTTGCTATTGCGGCCGCTCCACCCCTGGGTCTCTGGATATACGAATTCGGGTGGGGATGGGTCTGCGCGTCTATCGCCCTGCTGAATGTGCTGATGGCCTGTGTTGCATTCCTGCTTCCTGAACCCGTCCGGCAATCCTCCGCGCCGCCGGCTCTTCCCCGGTTCCGTGATCTCATCGAATGGCGCGTGCTGGGTCTTTCGGGTGCGCTCTTTCTTTACGCGGTGGGACACGGCGGAATTACGAGTTTCGCGGCGGTGTATGCCCGGGCACAGGGTATTCACCCGGCGGGTTTGTTCTTCACCGTTATGGCGGTGGTGATTCTCGTGACACGCCCCTTTTCCGGTGTGCTGGCCGACCGGATAGGACACCGGCGGATAATTCTTCCCTGCCTCGGACTGATCTTCCTGGGGATGCTCCTGCTCGCCGTGGGAAGCTCTGCGAGCATGCTGGTCATCGCGGCGATTGTCTATGGTGCGGGTGTGGGGAACACCTATCCGGCCTACTCCGCCTATGTGATCGAGCACGTGCCCGAAGACCGGCGCGGCGCCGCATTCGGCAGCGTCCTCTCGGCCTTTGACACGGGAATCGGGAGCGGCTCGATGGTTACCGGCCTGCTGATAGAACAATACGGATTTGTGGTTGCCTTCGGTTCTGCCGCGGCGCTTGCGGGATTTGCCATCCCGTACTTTCTTGTTGCGGAACGGAAACTGGGCTTTGCCTCTGAACAGGACCGGCCCGGAAGAACACTCCGGGCCGGATGATCACGCCGGGTTACCCGGGTCACTTCTTCTTTGTCTGGTCCGCAACGGCTTTTGCCGCGGCTGCAATCGCGGCCTGGTCGCCGAGATAGTAGTGCCGGAGGGGCTTCAGGGTGTCGTCCAGTTCGTAGACCAGCGGAATGCCCGTAGGAATGTTCAGCTCGACGATATCCTGATCGGAGACGTTGTCCAGGTATTTCACCAGCGCCCGCAGGCTGTTCCCGTGCGCCGCGATCAGCACCCGCCTGCCGCTCGTCACGGCCGGCGCAATCGTGTCGTGCCAGTGCGGAAGAAACCGGGCGACGGTGTCTTTGAGCGACTCGGTCAGGGGGAGATCACGGCCGGTGAGCCCGGCGTAGCGTGGGTCCTTGCCGGGATAGCGCGGATCCTCCGGGGTCAGTGCCGGAGGCGGGATGTCGTAACTCCGCCGCCAGATTTTTACCTGGTCCATTCCGTGCTTTTCGGCGGTTTCCGCCTTGTTCAAGCCCTGGAGTGCCCCGTAGTGACGCTCGTTAAGGCGCCAGTGATGGAGGACCGGAATCCACATCTGGTCCAGCTCCTCCAGCGATATCCAGAGTGTCTTAATGGCCCGCGTGAGAACCGATGTGAATGCAACGTCGAAGACGAATCCTTCCTTCTTCAGGGTCCGGCCGGCCTCGTGTGCCTCAAGCAGACCTTTTTCGCTGAGCCCCACATCGGTCCATCCTGTAAACCGGTTTTCCTTGTTCCAGGTGCTTTCGCCGTGGCGGAGGAGCACGACCTTTTTCATGGAAGCTTTCCTTCGTTGATGTATGATCCGGGGAGGGTGGTGCACCCGCACACCCGGTTTCTGAATGAATGTACAGGATTTTTCCACAGCATGCAAAATCGGGGAGGCTGTTGACACTCGGGAGAATCCGGTATATCTTGTATGTGCCAATGGACGCAAAGTAGCGAAAGCGAGATGACCGACCAATGATGACTTCCCGCGAACGGGTCCGCTCGACCCTCACCTTTGCACAACCCGACCGTGCGGCGCGCGATCTGTGGGTTCTGCCGTATGTCTCCCTCTTCCGGAAAGCAGAGCTGGACGCCCTGCTTGACCGCTACCCGATTGACTTCGGACGTCCAGAATTGAGTCCCGGGTCGGACGACCAGGATCTGCAGAAGCTTTCCCGTCCCGGCACCTATACGGATGAATGGGGGAGTGTCTGGCAGGTCGGCGAACCGGGGGTTATCGGCGAGGTCAAACACCCCGTCCTGGAAAGCTGGGAACATCTGCCGCACTTCCGGCCGCCGCGTGAATTTCTCCGTTCACGTGACTGGGAGTACATCAACCGGGCGTGTGAAGCGAGTGAGAAGTTCATGACGTCGGGTGTCTGTGCGCGGCCGTTTGAACGCCTGCAGTTTCTCCGCGGCACCGAGAATCTCTACATCGATCTTGCCTATGACACCGCCGAGGTGCGGACGCTCATCGCGATGGTGCACGAATATTATCTGGAAGATGTGGCCCGGTGGGCGCGCAGCAATGTGGACGCGGTCGCCCTTATGGATGACTGGGGTTCCAACACCGCGCTCCTTATAAGTCCGGATATGTGGCGGGCCATATTCAAGCCTCTCTACAAGGCCTACTGCGACATCATCCACGCAGCCGGGAAATTTGTCTTCTTCCACTCGGACGGGAATATCGAGGCCATCTACGGCGATCTGATTGAAGTCGGCGTTGATGCCCTCAACTCACAGCTCTTCTGCATGAACATTGAAGAACTCGGACGGAGATACCGGGGCAAGGTGACCTTCTGGGGGGAGATCGACAGGCAGCAGATTCTTCCCTACGGCACGACGGGTGATGTGCAGAACGCCGTGCAGCGGGTGCGCGCGGCGCTGGACAACGGAAAGGGCGGTGTGATTGCGCAGTGCGAGTGGGGGAAGGACAACTCAAGCGAAAACGTGCAAGCGGTGTTTGACGCCTGGCGCTGATGCCTCCCGGGCCGGATTAGGAATTGACCGGAAAAAACGGTACCGTAGAGCACTGCAAACCAGCAGTTCGCCGCAAGGCGGACAGGCATTCCGCAACCGGTCTCCATGTATCGGAAGCGGACGTTTGAAAGTCGCTTTCCGATGACGAAACGCTAGGTTTTTTCACCGCCCTCCTTTCGCTTCCCATCACCTGTATGGTTGTGCAGGATCGCCTGCACGCAATGTTGCGTGCCGCGGCGGTTCACGGTTTTCTCCATTATTTCAAGGGTTGTTTCATGGGCTTTACCAAACTCGGTCTCTCCGACCGTATCATGCAAGGAGTACGCGCTGCGGGATACACCGTGCCGACTCCCATCCAGACGCTCGCCATCCAGCCGGCCCTTGCCGGCAAGGACATTATCGGCTGTGCGCAAACCGGCACAGGCAAAACAGCCGCCTTTGTGCTTCCATTGCTCCAGCGTCTTTCGCAGCAAGAAGTCGCCGGGAAGCGCGAACGTCATCCCCGGGCGCTGGTGCTGACTCCCACGCGGGAACTTGCGCAGCAGGTGCAAACCGCGGTCGCCACCTATGGACGCTTTCTGACGCTCCGCTCCGTCTCCATCTACGGGGGCGTGAGCATGGACAAGCAGCTCACACTCCTCCGCCGCGGCGCGGATATCATCGTTGCCACCCCGGGGCGGCTCCTGGATCATATGCAGCGGCGCAGCATCGATCTCTCGCGCATCCAGACCCTGGTTCTGGACGAAGCGGACAGAATGCTGGATATGGGGTTCATCCGCGATGTCCGGAAAATCATCGATGCGATGCCCGCCGAACGGCAGACGCTCCTCTTCTCCGCCACGCTTTCCCGGGAAATCAACGCGCTGGCCGCGCTCGTGTTGCGGGATCCGCAAACGGTGGAAGTGGGCGAACGCCGCAATCCGGTCGAAACGATTGTCCAGCATTTCTATTCCGCGTCCCAGGATGCGAAGATGGATCTGCTCTTCTACGCCCTGGACAGGGAGGAAATGCAGTCTGTGCTCATCTTCTCGCGCACCAAGCACGGGGCCGACAAGATCTGCAAGCGTCTCGAACGGAAGCAGATCACCTCGGTCGCCATCCATTCAAACCGCACGCAGGCGCAGCGCGAACGCGCACTGGAGGGATTCAAGCAGGGGACATACCGCGTGCTCGTGGCGACGGACATCGCCGCCCGCGGCATCGATGTCACCGGTATCTCGCACGTCATCAACTATGATATCCCCCACTATGCGGAGGATTACATTCACCGGATCGGCCGGACGGGACGAGCCGGTGCGAACGGCGACGCCATTACCTTCGTCGGCCGCGAGGACCAGCTGCACCTCAAGCGCATTGAACAGTTCGTCGGAAAAAAGTTTCCCGTCCAGAAATATCCCGGCTTCACTCCCCCTGTGCCGGAACATGGCGGAAGACCCGACGCATCCGTCCATGCGCACAGCAGTGCTCCCGCGCGAACGCATGCTCAGCCGCGCCCTTCGGGCCGGAAACCGCAGCGCGATGGTACAGGAAAGACAAAAAGACCTGACCGGAAGAGGTCCCCATCCTCCCCGGGCCACAAGACCTCCGGATGGCGCAACTACTGAGGGAAAAGCCCCGCTCACGAGCGGGGCTTTTTTTTGAATCTTGGAGGATTGGCGGGAATATTGTACATTGTGCGGACATGGAGGAGGGTGCACCGATGTCGATCGAGAAACACATCGAAGTGGTTCAGAGCATGCGGGGGTTTGTCAGCGGGCACATCGGCACGCTGCTGAAGCCGGTTGCGGAGAGCTGGCAGCCGTCGGACTTTTTGCCCGACCTGCAAGGGGATGGATGGATCGAACGCCTGACGGCACTGCGCGAACGGGCGCGTGCGCTGCCGGAGGATTTACTGGCCGTTCTCGTCGGCGACATGGTTACGGAAGAGGCCCTGCCGACTTACCAGACCTGGTTGAACCGGCTGCAGGGACTCACGGATCCGACCGGCACAAGCGATGATCCCTGGGCCCGGTGGAGCAGGGGATGGACCGCCGAAGAAAACCGCCATGGAGATCTCCTCAACCGCTACCTCACCTTCAGCGGCAGGGTGAACATGCGCGCGGTGGAAACGACAATCCACCATCTCCTCAACCGGGGATTCGATCCCCAGACGGAAAACGATCCGTATCTCGGTTTTGTGTACACCTCCTTCCAGGAACGGGCCACAAAGATCTCACACCGGAATGTGGCCACGATGGCGAAGAAGGCGGGGGAGGACTCCCTGCATACCATCTGCGGTGTCATTGCCGGTGATGAAGCCCGGCATGAAAAGGCGTACAAGCTCTTCATGGAGCAGGTGTTCGTCCTTGACCCCGCCGGCGCCGTCCGCGCATTTGCGGCGATGATGAAAAAGAAGATCACGATGCCTGCGGTGCTCATGTATGACGGTCAGGACGATCTGCTGTTCACCCGTTTCTCCAGGGTGGCACAGCACATCGGCGTCTATACCGCCAGCGATTATGCGGACATCGTGGATGACCTGGTGGCCTCGTGGAAGGTGGGCGGACTGACGGGATTGACCGATCTGGCGGCAAAAGCGCAGGACTACGTGTGCGGACTGGCGGCGCGCTACCGGGCGCTGGCGGAACGTGTGACGCTGACCGGGAGTGAACGGTTCAGCTGGATTCTGCCGGATCAGGCCCCGGTTACATGATCCGTACCCTGATCGTGTGCGCAACCCGGCGCAGGTCCTCGAAGAACGTCTCTTCATGCGACTTGTCCACGTCGGCGACGGCATAACCGATCAGCTCGTTCGTGCGCAGGTATTGCGAGAGCACGTTGACGTTGTTCTTGGCGAAAATGCCGTTGATCTGAGAGAGCACGCCGGGGACGTTCTGGTGGACGTGCAGGACGCGACGCGCATGCGCGACATCCGCCCGCGGCACATGGATTTTCGGGAAATTGACGCTCGTGAATGTGTTGCCGCTGGAAAGGTAGTCCACAAGCTTGCTGGAGACAAAATCGGCGATGTTCTCCTGTGCCTCCTCGGTACTGCCGCCGACGTGGGGCGTGAGCAGGACGTTGGGGATGCCCTGGAGAGGTGAGCGGAACGGCTCCGCTGCATCTTTCGGTTCGTGCGGAAAAACATCCACTGCGGCGCCGGCGACCTTGCCGGATCTGAGGTGACGTGCGAGGGCATCAATGTTGACGATATGGCCGCGGCTGAGGTTCAGGAGGATGACACCCTCTTTCATCGCGGCGAACTCCGCTTCACCGATCAGGCCGGCATTGGCCGGGTTGCCGTCGACGTGGATCGTCAGGATGTCCGCCAGACCAAGGAGCTCCTGAAGGGTCGGCACCCGCGTGGCGTTGCCGATGGTCAGCTTGTCCACGTTGTCGTAGTAGTGGACGTCCATGCCCATGGCTTCCGCGAGAGTCGATACCTGTGAGCCGATGTTGCCGAACCCGATGATGCCCAGCTTCTTGCCCCGTACCTCCCGGGCGTTCTCCGCGGATTTGTCCCATGCACCTTCATGCGCTCTGACGACCTTCGGCAGGAGACGCCTGACGAGAAAAATGATCTCCGCGATAACCATTTCCGCCACACTGCGCGTGTTGCTGTAGGGCGCATTAAACACGGCCACCCCGCGGAGCGAAGCGGCTTCCAGGTCGATGTGGTTCGTTCCGATACAGTAGGCACCAATCGCCATCAGATCGGGAGCGTTCTCCAGGACGCGGCGCGTTATGGCGGTGCGCGACCGGATACCGAGGACGGAGACACCCTGCAGGGCCGCTATCAGCTCCTCTTCATGCAGACTCCCGGCGGATTCTGTCACCTGCAGGGATCCCTGCACCAGGGCCCCGACGGCACGGGGGTGGATGTGTTCCAGCAGCAGGGTCTTCATGTGTATGTGTGCGGCCCGGTTGTTCCTGAAAGTGTTCACTCTACTTAGTGAAACCGGCGTGAAAAGTCAAGCTGCATGAGCATTTTCCACATCCCGACCAGGGAAAGCGGGGCGGAGGCGGGTGACGGTCTGCCGGTCGATCCGCTGGTCACGGTGGAGACCCGCAATCTGTACAGGAATCTCCTCCTGCTCGCCACACGGGGCCTGCTCTTCGGTATGCAGGATGCCTGCGGCTATGGTGTCGGGTGGAGCGGTGATGACGAGCGCTCGGACGTGCGCAGTGTGTGTGGCGATTTCCCTGCACTGATCAGCGAAGACCTCAACCGTGTGCAGCGGCGGGATGATGTCGATCGTCTCCGCTCCAGGATCACGTCTGCATACATCCGGGGTTCCGCAATAAGCCTCTGCTGGCATATCTCTGATCCGGACGATCGTGGGTTCTATGCCAGAGAGGTGAATAACGAGCGCGTTGTCGCCAGTATTCTTCCGGGAGGTGCACGGCACGGCGAGTACGCGCGGACTCTGGAATCGGTTGCCGTCTTCCTGCACTCGCTCGTCGGGCCGCACGGCGAACCCATTCCGGTGATCTTCCGTCCGTTTCATGAACACACAGGCGACTGGTTCTGGTGGGGAGCACCGCATGCCACACCGGAAGAGTACATTGCCCTCTGGAGATTCACGGCATTGTTTCTCCGGGACACGATGAGCGTGCACAGCCTCCTCTGGGCGTTCTCGCCCGCGTTGAGTCATGTCGGGGAGGGAAACCGGTATTTCGATCGATATCCGGGTGATGCCTGCGTGGATATCTTCGGTGCAGACGCCTATTTTTCCCGCGACATTTCCCCGCAGGACCTTCAGTCGTTCAGGGAGGATCTGCGCACGGTTGTGCGTCATGCCCGCAGCCGCCACAAACTTGTCGCCCTGACGGAAGTGGGGCAGGATGGACTGTCCACACCGGATTGGTTTACCCGGGTGCTTCTGGGCTCCCTCAAACAGGATCCCGTGAACTCCCATGTTGTCTACGCGGCAGTGTGGCGCAATGCGGGCACAACACACCATTTTGCCCCGTATCCGGGGCATGCAAGTATCCCCGACTTCCTCCGGTTCTATCACGATCCGTATACGCTGTTTCTTCGCGATCTGCCCCCGCTCTATGCGTCCCCCGCAAGCCTGCCCGCGTGAAGTGGTCCCCCCTTCGTAGGAATTCACTCCCCTTTTTTGTTTATTATATGCTTGGCTTGACAATCACCGGAGACTCATGCAGCGCAGGAACGACATCCGCAACATCGCCATTATTGCCCACGTTGACCACGGGAAGACCACGCTCGTTGACCACATGCTCCGCCAGACCGGGACCTTCCGGTCGAACCAGCAAGTGGTGACCCGCGTGATGGATTCCAATGATCTGGAGAAAGAACGCGGCATAACCATTCTGGCAAAAAACACGTCCATCCACTACAATAACACCAAGATCAACATCGTGGACACTCCGGGGCACGCAGATTTCGGGGGGGAAGTGGAACGGACACTCACGATGGTGGATGGCGTGCTCCTGCTGGTGGACGCCGCCGAGGGCCCCCTTCCAGGAACGAAATTCGTCCTCAAGAAATCGCTCGATCTGAATCTCAAACCCATTGTCGTGATCAACAAGATCGACCGGAAAGACGCACGTCCGCACGAAGTGCTCGACCTGGTCTTTGAGCTGTTTCTCTCCCTCGGAGCGAAAGATCATCAGCTGGATTTCCCGACCGTCTACTGCATCGCCAAACAGGGTATAGCGAAGAATGAGCTTGACCAGGAGAGCGCGAATCTCCTCCCCCTCCTGGACGCGATTGTCGAGCATGTGCCGCCGCCGCCCGGCGATACCGTGTCGCCGTTCCAGATGCTGGTGACCACCATCGATTACAACGACTATCTCGGCCGTCTGGGAATCGGGACCATCCACCGGGGGACGATCCGGTTTGGATCACCCATGAAAATCATCCATCGTGACGGCCTCGTGGAAGATGCCCGGGTGACCAAGATCTACACGTTCGACGGCCTCAAGCGCGTGGAAGTGCAGGAAGCCGGGGCGGGGGACATCATCGCCATTGCCGGCATGGAAGACGTGGATATCGGAGAGACAATCGCCGACGAGGCGGATCCCAAACCGCTTCCCTTTGTGGCGATTGAAGAGCCGACCCTGTCGATGAACTTCCTGGTCAATAACTCGCCGTTTGCGGGGTTGGAAGGAAAGTATGTCACCACACGGCATCTCAGCGAACGGCTGACACGCGAACTCCGCTCCAATGTGAGCATGCGTATCGAGCTGACGGATTCCCCGGACACGTTCAAAGTGAGCGGGCGCGGCGAATTGCATCTGGCAATCCTGATTGAAACCATGCGGCGTGAAGGGTATGAATTTCAGGTCTCGCGTCCGGAAGTGATCTACAAGAGGATCGATGACGTCCTCTCGGAGCCGATGGAACATGTCATCATTGATGTCCCGGATGAATTCGTCGGCGTGGTGATCGAGAACATCGGCCGCAGACGCGGTGAAATGAAGAATATGGTGGCCAGCAACGGGAACACCCGCCTGGAATTCATCGTTCCGGCCCGCGGGTTGATCGGGTTCCGGGGCGAATTTATGACGCAGACGAAGGGCACGGGCGTGCTGCACCACAACTTCCACGGGTACGATCCCTACAAGGGGGACATGACCCACCGCATGAAAGGGGCGATGGTCACCATGGAATCGGGTGAAGCGGTCGCCTACGGGATGTGGAAGCTGCAGGAACGTTCGGTCTTTTTCATCGATCCGGGGACGAAGGTGTATTCAGGCATGATCGTGGGTGAGAATTCGCGGGAGAAGGACATGACGGTGAATGTCTGCAAGACCAAGCAGCTGACCAACATGCGTGCGTCGGGATCCGATGAGGCGGTGCGTCTCGAACCGCCGCGCAGGCTCACGCTCGAACAGGCCATCGAATGGATCGCCGACGATGAGCTGGTGGAGGTGACGCCGGAGAGCATACGGATCCGGAAGAAATACCTCGATGCGGACATGCGGAAACGTATGTCGAAGAGAGCCGCCGAGGCCGAAGAGGTGTCCCGGTAAAGCTGACCCTGTCCGCTCTGAATGCCAACGCCCGGTCCCGCAAGAGCGGGACCGGGCGTTTGTACGAGGAGGCGGCGAAGAGCGCCGGCTTTCGTCGCCGGCAACGGGCGGCCGCTGCCGGCCCGCGAATGAAAACCGGTTGGACGGCTTAGAACGTGATGCCTACGGAGGCGATGGGCACCATGGTGCTGGTCTCCGCGTTTTCTTTGAGGAAGAGCCAGTTGAACCTGAGCTCCGCAAACAGGCTCAATCCGCCAAGGGAGATATCCGTTCCGGCGCCGAGATTCGTGGTCATGGCGGTCTGGTTGTCGAGAATCACGAAGCTGACGGGTGTGGTGCCGACCTTCAGGTTCGCGTTTGTCGACTTGACGTTAGCGATACCGATGCCTCCGGTTGCGTAGATCTTGAATATGGGCAGAGGCAGCAGGTTCAGCTTCGCGTTGGCACTGCCGGACCACATATCCACCTTTCCGCCATCCACATAGGATATACCCGTCACACCGGGAAAGACCTGCTGGACGAGGCTCGCGAACTTGTCCTTGTCGGGTGAAAGGGTGGTGTAGTCTCCGGAGAGGCGGAAGCTGATGAATCCCAGACCGATGTCGAAATGCACGCCGCCTCCCCAGCCGATACCGTAAATTTCTTCAAGTGCTATCTGAACCGTACTGGTGGGGGGGGGGATATTGCCGATCTGCCTGAGGGTCGCGTTGAGATTGGAATTGATCATGTTGCCGTGAACGCCGAACCCGATGCCCTGCGCTGATGCCGCCGAGAACGCAAAGAGCAACGTGCAGCAAAGGATAAAGTGTTTCATGGGACCTCCGGATGTGTGATTGCCTTGGTCGCGAACAGGATCATCGAGTTCGTCTGAACATAGACCAGCCTTCTGAGAACAAATCTATGCTCTTGCAGGGTCTAAAGCAAGTCAGATCTCACAAGAGAAGTTATTTCAGTTGTTGTGACGGGGCGCACGAACTTTTTCCCCTGCCCTCGTGTTCTTGTTTACGAGGAGTTCCATGAAGCAAACCCCCTTTTCCATAGCGTTGGTGGCCATATTCTTTGTTTTCATCTCCGGATGCGACAAAGGACTTGAGCCCCTGAACGAACCGTCCGGCTTCAGCGGCGTGATCCATTACAAGAACTGGCCGCCCCCCGACAGCCTCCTTGAGCTGCGCATAGCTGCATTCACGGAGTACCCGACTGACAGCAGCGGGATCCTTACGGCGTTACTCAGCGGGAAGGCTGTCGTGTATCCCCAGGTGACCAGCGGCGTGCAGACAGCGCTGAAGGTCCTGGGTGGAGACCGGCAGGCGGACACGGTGCATTACGCCTTTACCACGGAGGGGACGACCCTCCAGGTGGCGACATACAACTATGTCGTCGTGGCCTGGCGGTACGGCCCGAACTTTTTTGCGGATTGGAGTCCGGCGGGCGTGTATGCGGTGAATCCGGATTCGTTTGTTCCCGCGCCCGTGCGGATTGTGTTGCACCGCATCACGCCCGACATCGACATCTATGTGGATTATCACAACCTGCCCCCGAAGCCATGGCGATGAAACAGACCCTCATCACGTTCCTGTTGCTTCTCGCCCTGGGTGACCGCGGGTTCGGGGGAGGCGGCTCCATTGCCGGCCGGGTGACATCCCGTGCCGAAGGGACCACCGAGCCGCTCGTGGGAGCCACCGTGCTCGTGCAGGGCACCGTGCGGGGGACCACCACGAATCTCAAAGGCGAATATCTCATTCCGGATGTGCCCGCCGGGACGCACACGGTCACGGTGTCCATGGTCGGGTATCAGCGTGTCACGCGGGCCGATGTGGTGGTCGGGGAAGGGAAAGAAACCGTCCTGAACATCTCGCTCGTGCAGACCCCGGTGCAGATCGAGCAGTTTGTCATTACCGCCAGCAAGCGCAAACAGTCCCTTGAAGATGTCCCCGTCAGCATGTCCATCATGGAAGCGGGAGAAATCCAGCAGCGCAACGCCCTCGTGGTTGATGACGCACTCCGGTACATTCCCGGCGTGAACATGACGGGGTTCCAGGTGAATATCCGCGGCTCCAGCGGATACAGCCGGGGGGCCGGCAGCCGCGTGCTCATGCTCGTGGACGGCATCCCCTTCATCGCCGGCGATACGGGTGAGCTGAGCTTTGAAGCCATTCCGGTGGGGCAGGTTGAGCGGATCGAGGTGGTCAAGGGGGCCAGCTCGGCGCTCTACGGGTCCAGTGCGCTCGGGGGAGTGATCAATATCATTACCAAGCCGATTCCGGAGCGGCCCGAAACGATTGTCCGGTTGTACGGGGGGATGTACAACGATCCCTCATACGACCAGTGGAAGTGGTCTGACATCCATCGCTTCACCAACGGCCAATCGGTCAGCCATTCCTACAAGTCGGGCACCCTCGGTGTCTCGTTGTTCATGTCGCGGCAGCTGGATGACGGCTATCGCGAGAATGACTATCGCCGGCGGTACAACTTCTACATTAAAGCCAAGGAGGATCTCTCCCCGTCATCCTCCGTTACGCTGACCTTCAACCTCCTCAATCAGTTCGGAGGGCAGTTTCTGTACTGGCGGACCCTGGATTCAGCGCTCATCCCGCCGTCCGCGCAGCAGACGGACAATGTTAAAGCCTACCGGTTCTTCGTCAGCGGGCAGTACAACAGCGTCCTCTCGGACAGGCTCCTCTTTACCGCCAGGGCTCAGTGGCTCCACAACGACTGGGGATTCGAGACGCGATCGGGTATCGGCAGGGCCGAGTCGTACGCCGACGGTCTGCGCGCCGAGGCTCTGGCCACACTCCTTCTCGATAATGTTCACACCCTCACGATGGGAGTGGATGGCAATGTCGACATGATCGGCGGAGACCTGTTCAGTAACCGGACGATCGGAGGTCTTGCGCTCTACGGTCAGGACGAGATGAAGCTCCTGGAGAGCTTTACGCTCACTCTCGGTGCACGTTTTGATTTCCAGTCGCTGGGGCTGACCGAACCGAGCGGACAGATCAACCCGAAGGCCGCGATCATGTACCGGCCCTGGATGGGCTCGACGCTGCGCGCGTCCTACGGCCAGGGCTTCAGGGTCCCTTCCGTTACGGAGGCGTTTATCACCGCGGGCGTGAACAATCTGACCGCCGTGCCAAACCCCGACCTGAAGCCCGAACAGAGCTACTCGTATGAAGTCGGCGTCTCTCAGGCGTTGGGCGATTTCGGATCCTTTGATGCCGCAGCCTTCAGGACGGATTATGACAATCTCATCGAAGCGGGGCTCATCGTCTCCGGAGCGGACCTGCAGATCCAGTGGAGGAATGTCATCAAGGCCCGTGTGCAGGGGGTGGAGACATCCTTTAAGCTCTGGATGTTCGACGGTGGGTTGTCGTTCAATCTCGGGTACACCTATGTCTACCCGGAAGACATTACGAACGATGATATTCTGAGGTACCGGCCCCGGCATCTGTTCTATACAAACCTCTCTTCACGGATTGGTCCGGTGAGTCTGGGGGCGGATTTCCGCTACATCAGCCGCGTCGACAGGATCGACGAAGAACTGGTGGATGTGGGCCTCGTGCCGGACGGGGACGAGCGGGTCCCCATCTTTGTCACGGATTTCCGCATCGGCGCGGACTTCGGTTTTGCGGGTCTTCCCCTGAACGCCACATTTAATGTGACCAATGCCCTGCAGTACAACTATGTGGAGCTTATCGGGAACATGATGCCCCCGCGCAACTATGTGCTTGTTCTGGAGGCAAGGTTCTGACGACGGGGCTCCGGTGTTGCGCGGCGTTCGCTGAAATTCCGGTTTCGGACTTTGAATGGAGAAGCGCCGCGCGGACCTGCAGATCCGGTCCCGAGGCACAATATCACAGACAGATTGACAGCACACGGCTGCGGCCTGCCGCGTGCGCCGGAGAGAGTGTGAACAACCAGAACAAAGGAGGGGATATGAAGTATTTTTCGCGTTGCGCGTTGGTTCTGTGTACGATCGTATGGATGGCGGAGACCGCCTCCGCCCAGACCACCATCAGCATCGTTCAGGCGGAATCCATGCTCAACCGGGGGTTTACGCATATCCCCGATTCCGTGACCACCAGGCTCTCTGTTGGCTCGGCTGGCAGGAACACCCTGTGGGACTTCAGCAACCTGAAGTCGAACATCCCGATTGTGCTGAAGTCCGTTGCCCCTGGCAGTACTCCCTACGGGTTCACGCGGCCTGGAGCGACGCACGCACACACCGGACAGGCCTCGATTACCTATAGTGGAATATCTGTGGTGGCAACCGCGTGGCGCTATTACACCTATGCCAAGAGTCCCGGAGGGGCCACCGCGATACTGGGCACCCTGGGGGATATGGCGGCGGGAACCGTCCCCTTGTTCGGTAATGGACTTGCGGAATGGGTCAATGCACGCCCGGATACGATCTACGCATTGCCCACGACGTATCAATCTTCGTGGAAGTCATCCTATACCGATACGAGTTTTCTCCTGCTCGGGAGTTCGTACATTATTCCCGTTGCGGTCAAAGACCACAGGGCGACATATACCGTTGATGCCTACGGCGCGATGAAGATGCCCGGTGGAAGTCTCGAGCAGGCGTTGCGCATCAAGAGGGTTGACACCATGTCTACGGGCGCCGTCGAGGTGAGGTATATTTTCGTGTCAGATCGATTCGCTCGTGTGGAAGTCACGGCGAGGGATGCAGGCCAGGCCGGCGACACTATTGATGTCACTCCCCCGACCTGGTGGAACGTTTGGATCCCGACCGACGTGAAGATTGTCGAAAGCACTCCTGTCGAATATCGCCTGAGCCAGAACTATCCCAACCCCTTCAACCCCACCACCACGATCCGGTTCGGACTGCCGGAGCGGTCCACGGTGACGGTCAAAGTGTTTAATCTGCTGGGAGAAGAAGTGGCGACGGTGGTGGACGGGATCTATGACGCGGGAGAACGGGCGGTGGAATTTGATGCCGCAAACCTCGCGAGCGGCGTCTATGTGTACCGCCTCCAGGCGGGGACCTTCACGCAAACCCGGAAGATGGTGGTCATGCGTTAAGGGTGGTGTGCCGAGGACCTCGGGGAGAAACCGGTGGGGGATGCGGATGTATCGCATCCCCCACCTTGTCTTCTACTGAATGGCAATCAGCTCCACTTCCATGATCAGTGTCGCGTTCGGGGGAATGACGCCCCCTGCTCCGGCTTCGCCATATGCCAGAGATGACGGGATGAACAATTCCCACTTCGATCCCTCCGGCATCAGCAACATGGCTTCGCCCCACCCTTTGGGGACACCGCCCACCGGAACCACCGCAGGCTCTCCGCGTTTGATGGAACTGTCAAACTCGGTGCCGTTCAGCAGCTTGCCGCTGTAGTGTGTTCTGACGGTGGCCGCGGCGTTGGGTTTTTTGCCCTTGCCCTCCACCAGTATTCTGTACTGCAGACCGCTGGGGAGCGTCACCACGCCGGGTTGTCTTGGCGTTCTCTGCGAGGAAGGCTTCGCCTTCAAGCCGGTTCTTCTCGCCGGCCGCGTGGGCCTGTTCCATCTGCTTTTTCTGCATCTCCTCCTGGAACGCCATCATGGTCTCCTGCATTTCCTTGTCCGTCATGAGACGATGGGCGCTGTCCGCCGCTGCATCCAGCACGCCGCGCAGGAAGATGTCCGGGTTGATGGCGATGGAATCGCGCGTCATGTTCTTGCCGATGTTCAGCCCGATGCTGTAGCTGACTTTGTCCTTCTGGGTTTCGAGCTTGACATTCTTCTCGCCAGTCGATTGACATCCGATGAGTCCGACCGCCAGTACGGCGGTCCAGAGTGCGCGCATGGGTATTCCTTTCGGGGATTTTGAAATGATGGAAATATCATTTAATATACGGACTCCCTGCTTCAGAACCAAGGAGGATTTCAGGTTCCGGCACGACGGGCAGGAGGGATCCGGCTTCAGGGGAGTACCTTTGCCGGGGCCAGGCGTTCGTACGGAACGAGAAAACAGATGTTGACAGAAGGGGTGTATGCAGCGATATTACGGTACCTGTCCGTGCCCCCTGCCCATCGGGCAGCAACGAGGGACGTCGTCAATTGAAAAAAAGGAGTATCCTATGAGCAACGAGTTGAATGTCCGTCCGGATGGTGCGTTGGACCTGGTTTCCCTCGGCGCGCTGGTGCACCGGCTGGACCCGGGCATCATTCCATTCCGGAAGGCAACGGAGTGTCAGATTCACGTAAGCGGCGGGGAGTTCAATGTGGCCGCAAATCTTGCCGATTGTTTCCGGATGAACACGGGCATTGCAACGGCGATGGCGGACTACCCGATCGGCGATCTGATCGCCGAACGCGTGAAGGCTATGGGTGTCCGGCCCTTCTACAAAAGGTTCAAACACAACGGCGTCAACGGCCCGAACATGGCCACCGTCTACAGCGACCGCGGACAGGGTGTCCGTGCCCCGGTGGTGTTCTACAACCGTTCGAACGAAGCGGCGGCGCAGCTGAAAGCCGGCGACTTCGACTGGAACGCCATCTTCGCGGGCGGTGTCCGGTGGTTCCATAGCGGCGGAATCTTCGCCGCGCTCTCGGAGACCACCGGCGAGGTGATCATCGAAGGAATGAAAGCGGCACGGAAGGCCGGCGCAATGGTAAGCTTCGACCTGAACTTCCGCGAGAAACTCTGGAACATCTGGGGCGGGCAGCAGAAGGCGGTGGATGTGGTTGCGCGCATCGTGGAAAACGCGGATGTTCTCGTTGGCAACGAGGAAGACCTCCAGAAAGGCCTCGGCATCCCCGGCCCGGAGGTGGCCGCCAAATCAAAGCTCGACCCGAGCACGTTTTTTGGCATGATCGACAAGGTGGTGAAGAAACACCCGCAGGTGAAAGTCGTGGCGACCACTCTGCGTGAGGTCCACTCCACGAACCACCATAGCTGGGGGGCCGTGGCCTGGATCAACGGCAAGACATACACCGCACCGACCGCAGAACTCACCGTACTGGACCGCGTCGGCGGCGGGGATGGATTCGCCAGCGGGTTCTTCTATGGCCTCCTGGCAGGCGAGTCGCCGGAAGAAGCGGTCAAGCTCGGGTGGGCACACGGAGCACTGCTCACGACGTTTCCCGGGGATACCACCATGGCCACTCTGGAACAGGTCCGTGCATTCGCCAAGGGGGGATCCGCACGTATTCAGCGGTAACAGGCGCAGACATGGTGAATTGCTGCACCGGAAGAGCCCGGCGGTGCCGATAGATGACACTCGCGAAAGACACAGACCGGCCCGTTGAGATGCTCCGGATTCCCTATGCCGGGATGGTGCAGACGTTCACACGGATACTGCTGAAGCACGGCTTCGATCCGGAGAAAGCAGATCAATGCGCACGGGTGTTCGCCGATAGCAGCCTTGAAGGAGTATCCACCCACGGCGTCAACAGGTTTCCCCGCTTTGTGCATTACGTAAGGCGTGGGTACGTCCGGCCGCAAGCCGAACCGGACGTCCGGCATCGTGCCGGCGCACTCGAACAATGGGATGGAAAACTCGGTCCGGGCCCGCTGAATGCCCTTTTTTGCACCGACCGGGCCATGGTGCTCGCCCGGGAATCCGGTATCGGATGCGTCGGTCTGTCCAACACCAATCACTGGATGCGGGGGGGAACCTACGGATGGAGGGCGGCCAGGGCCGGGTTCGTTTTTCTCGGATGGACCAACACCATCGCGAACATGCCCGCCTGGGGGGCGGCAGAATGCCGCCTGGGTAACAATCCGCTCGTGATTGCGGTTCCCTACCATGATGAAGCGGTCGTTCTGGATATGGCCATGTCGCAGTTTTCCTACGGAACTGTGGAGGCTCACGCACGCTCCGGAGGAGTGCTGCCGATGCCGGGAGGATACGACGCCGGCGGACATCTCACAACCGATTCCTCCGCCATCCTGACCACACAACGCCTCCTGCCGGCCGGATACTGGAAGGGATCCGGACTTGCGTTGCTGCTGGATCTTCTTGCCACACTGCTCTCCGGCGGCTCCTCCACCGGAGAGATCAGCACGCGGGAAGCGGAATACGGAGTCTCGCAGGTATTCCTGGCTGTCGATCTCTCACGCCTGGACAACAGTCGAAGCATTGCCACGGTGGTGACGGGTATCGTCGATGATCTCCACCGGTCGGCAAATGCCATCGAGGGAAACGTGAGATATCCGGGAGAGCGGGTGCTCAGCGCTCGAAGGGAGAACCTGGACCGCGGGATACCGGTTGACAGCAGAATCTGGGAAGAAGTGCTCGGGCTCGTATGAGCAGGATCGCGCCTCCGGCGCAATCCCCGGGGGGCCGCGTTTCCTAACGCACCAGGAGCATGGTTCGTTCGCTCGCTATCCTGCCGACGCTCAAACGGCAGACATACATGCCGCTCGAGAGTCCTCTTCCCTGAAACTGTACCTGATGTTCCCCCCGCTCCACCGGTCCATCGATAAGCGTTGCCACCCTCTGCCCCAGCACATTGAACACCTCGAGAAGTACGGGTCCCGGCGCAGCCAGTGAAAAACGGATGGCCGTGGCCGGGTTGAACGGGTTCGGATAGTTCTGGTGCAGGAGAAACGCCGGGGGCGGGGAGAACGCGGTCTGACGCACCGCGACAAAGGTCGCTCCGCCGATCAACGGAATGTCGACATAGGACGGATTTGAAGGGGAGATCATCAGCGCGCTGCTGGACGCACGGAAATACGGAATGATGTGCGCCCTCGTATTGTCGTACATGTCGAGGGAAGTAACCTCCAGGCCGATTCTGTTGCCCGGAGCGATCCGGTGCGCAAGGGCCTGGCATTCGAACTCACGGTCAATGGTGGTGCCGGGGGTGTAGGACCGGACACCGTTGGTCCCTCGCGTCATCAACCGCCAGACAAGTCCTGTGTCGCTTTCCGCCACGTCAAACAGCCGCACATGTGCCTGGAATTGAGCGGCATCCGAACGGAGCGCAAGGTGGGCGAAGGGTATGCCGGCAACATCGAGCGTATCGGCGAAAGGAGAGGAGAGAAAACGGGCGCCGCTGCCTCTGAATGCCTGATTGAACCGGGTTCCCTTGTAGCCTTCATCCCACGCCTGTCTCGGCGTATACGTCGTGTCATAGGAAAGAACAAACGGCGGCTCTTCCGTGGTGTTCGGCGGAAGGGTGCGGAGCGCCCCGTTGGACAGGGCAAGCCGGAGCGAGCCTGCCGGGGCTGGCGGCCATCCTGTGGTCTCGCGATGGGGCCAGCCGGCCCGGTCGTCTGCATAGACGATCAGGGGGCTGCCGGATTGATCCAGGGGCGTATCCTTCAACCAGCGGTCAAACCAGAGGAAAATCCTGTCGAACAACCAGAGGTACTCGCCCAGGTTGAGATCCTCGCCGTGTCCGTTTGTTCCGAAAGCAGACCAGATGGGAATCCCGCGGTCTGTCAGGCGCTGCACCGTACGGATACCCTCGTTCACAGGAAACAGGACGTCCGCCCACGCCAGGCTCTGGAAAACCGGAATGCGCACGCTGTCCAGCAACGGGCGGAAATCCCTCTGGAGGCTGTAGGCAAGCACACTGTCCCACCGGTCGGCAATGACGAACTCTTTGATCCGGTCCCGGTCCGGGGCGAAGCGCACCGCGCCCAGGTTCAGTTCAAAGTGCAGCTGTTGTTTGATGCAGTTCTCCGGCACGAGATCCATGGCAAAGGAAGGTGGCGCCACGAGGGTCGCTATCACCTTTACGCCCGGCATATTGGCCATCGCAGCGTACCACGCGTGGATGCCCCCCTGTGATCCACCGGCCACACCGAGCTTCTCGGGATTGATATTCGGCCTCGTCCGGAAAAAAAGGATCACCTCCCGGAGGTCCGCCATTTCGCGCGGGCCGCTCGTTGTGGAGAGTCCCCCTGAATTTCCCTGTCCGCGTACGCTGTACGCAAGAGAGGCATACCCGCGTGATGCAAGCGTGTTCGCGATGGCGGACATGAAGGGGTCATCCTTGGTCCCCCCGTACCCGTGAACAAGCACAACCCCGGGGAAACCACCCGCGGGGGCGTTGCCCGATGGGGTGACCACCGTGGCATCAAGGTAAATGCCATCACTCGCGGGGATGAGGTACGTATCGGATTGTTGCGCGTGGAGTGTGAGGGGGTACAGGCAGAACACCAGCGCTGCCCGGAGGACAAGCAGCCGCACGCGCGGAAGATTTCCCACGGAGGGTCTCTGTAGGAACGACAGGACGGCGGATGCGCTCATGGGTCAAACCCCGAGTACCGGGTGCGGAAGAGAAGAGAGAACTGTAGAAGAAGTTACGGCCTGTTGCGGTGAATGTCAATCCTCCGCTCGGATCCGCCTCAGCCGGCTATGTGCATCAGTTCAGAGTACCGGAGGTAGATCGGGTGCGTTGATGCAAGGCCGGTCACCATCGCGACGATCTGCTTCCACTCCTTCTCAAAAATTTCCAGCTCCTGCAAGGCGCGTTCCGGGTGCTGGCTCATGCGTAATCCGGTCTGTGCGGCGTGCATGACGAGGTCGCTGGAATACCGGGCATCATTCCACAGGTTCTGGCGCCGGAAATTGCGCTGATCGGAGAGGAACTGGGAAAAGCGGTAGAGGATATCCATCTGCCGCTTCTTGCCTTCCAGGAGGATTGTGCGGACCGGGGGGAAGCGAACGGTGACGGTCATGCTCCGCCGCACGGACGAAGAAGGAAGGCGGATTTCAGTCGTGAGCTGGTGCCCGTCATAGTTCCAGGAGGGGCCCGAGGCGTCGGGAGAATGCGCCAGCGATCTGCCGTTTACCAGGACGCTGACCGGAGGAGGGGAGTGGGGAAAACGGAGCTCATAATAACGGTCCTGAGGCATGCCTGCGTAGGCTCCCTCCACCGCGCCGATGGTCACGGTGAGCTGGTCGCCGTTCCGCCGGAAGGAAGCGGGAGTCGCCGCATGTTCTCCCTGTTTGAATCCGGAGGTTGTTCCATCGTCTTCGTAGACGCGTGTGGATCCGCTGCTGCCGGGGAATATGGAGAAGACGAGCGGGTCCACGAGTGCCTCTCCGGCCCTGTGTGCGGGGTGTTGCATCGGAAGAATGGCTCCGGATGTGACATAGACGGGGATATCTTCAATTCTGAACGGCCGGCGGATCAATGTGTCCCCGGTGATCAACGTGCCGGAGCTCCATTCAAACCAGGAACCGGGGGGAAGCCATGTCTGCTGCCACGTGAAGAGGCTGTCTGTGCCGGCGGCATGAGTAACCGGGTGGACCAGCAGGTTATCGCCGAAATAGTATTCGTTACGGTGAGCATAAGCCTCTTCGAGGGTCGGATGATCATAATACAGCGGACGGCATATGGAGACGCCGCTATCATATGCGTACCGCGCCGCGGTATATATATAGGGCAGCAGCGAGTAGCGCAGACGGATCAGATCACGAAGCTGCAGAAACGTCGCGGGGGGATATTCCCAGATTCTCCGGAGGATCGAAAAATTACGTCCCGTGGCATGGGTTTTCAGGATCGGACTGAAGACACCGAATTGAAACCATCGTGTGAACTGTTCCGGGGTATTCGGATCACCGAAGAAGCCCCCGATGTCGTTTCCCCAGTACCCGAAACCCACATTGGCTGCCGTGGCGGTGAAGTACGGCTGGAATGCCAGCGAGTTCCAGCTGATGCGTGTGTCTCCGGAGAATCCGATCTGATAACGGTGATTGCCGAGGCCGCCCCAGCGGTGGTAGATCAACGGCCGCCGCCGATCCTTCCTGCGCTCCATGTCGGTGTAGTGGACGTAGTTGAGATAGAAAGTGGGGTTCACTCCCGGAATCGGAGTGGTGTGCCACTGCTGCCAGTCGAGCCACCAAAAATCAACGCCCTGTTGTTCCATGGGATGGAGAACGCGGGCGAAGTAGTTCTCCGCAAACTGTTTGTCGACGATGGAAAAAGGAACATACTTCTTTGTTGAAGGGTCGATCCCCATGGCGCGGGCCATGCTTTCGTACTGTTCCTCATGGGGCTGAAACCCGGATGCGGGATGAAGGTTCAGGCAGGTTTTGAGTCCCTTGCGGTCGGTCCACTGGAGGAACGCTGCCGGATCGGGGAAGTAGCTGCGGTTCCAGGTAAACCCCGTCCATCCGCAGTCTTCTCCCGCCTGGTCCTTTTTCCGTTGATCGCCGTCGAAGAATTCCGGCAGGCTGGTGATATGCCAGTCCATGTCCAGGACCAGAACGTCCAGGGGAATGTCGAGGTCATCAAATGTGCCGACCAGCTCGCGGAACTCCATGTCCGAGGATGCGCGCCACCGCGAATACCAGTATCCGAATGCAAACCGCGGGGGGAGAGCGATCTTTCCGGCGATGGCCACAAAATCACGCAGTGCGGTCCTGTAGTTCCGGCCGTAGGCAAGAAAGTACATGTCCTGATGCGGCTTCGCCGTACGCGCGGTTACCCACGGCCATTCGGACTGATCAAACACCGGCCGGGCACTGTCGTCGATGACCACCCACCCGTCGCGGGAGAGAATGCCCGGCTCGAGGGCGAAATGCGTGCTGTCCTTCACCCGGAGATCTCCGTCCATGCCGTCCAGTGTGCGGAGTGTGCCAAGCAGGTTTCCGCTGTTTGCTTGTCCGGGCTGCCAGTCGCCCGTCAGGGCTCCCGTGTGAAAAGAAATATGAAGAGTTGTTCCCGAGAAGGGTGCTGTGCTGTCACGGTGAATCAGCGTGAGGGCGTCGGTGGTAATCGTCAGGGAGCCCGCCCTCCGTGTCGCGGTGAAGCCCGGGACGGGAAGACGGCGGTTCACCACCGTCAGAGATGAACGGTCCTCGAAGATTCTCTCAGGAGACCACTCCATGCGGACAACCCGCGGGGTAAGGACGGTGAAGCGGGCGTTGCCATGGACGATGGTTGCCGGCTCCGCGGCCTCAGGGTTGTTTTCACTGTCAGGGAGGTCGGCTGCGTGGATCTGCGGGATAGCCAGAAGCAAAAAGACGATGGTTTTGTGCACTTCTCCTCCATTTAGCATGCCTATCATATAAAATATACCTGGCATGTAATATATAGAATCATATTCGAATCGGTTCTTAAAGTCAAGTCCTCATGCACGCTGCAATCTCCACCATCAGACGACCGCCACGATTCGAGAAGAAAGAACTTGACATTGAGTCTTCAGAGGGGTATAATTCAAAATGCTGGGTATACTACGTATGTTGTCTATACCTACAATATATACCATCTGATGGCGAAGGACCTTTTCAAAACTGGAGAGCTCCGATGAGTAAGGGGATTGATTTCGTCAACCCAACGCCGCTGTACGAGCAGATCATACGGGATATCAAATCCCGCATCGAGAGGGGAGAAATAAAACCGGGCGAACGGATCGAATCACATGCTGAGCTCTCGGTACGATATAAAGTGAGTCTCATCACCGTCAAGAATGCCCTGGCCAATCTGGCCAATGAGGGGATTCTCTTCTCCCGGGTTGGCAAAGGGACCTATGTCGCCGAACAACCGATCCGGAAGATTGATGTCTCGGACCACCGCATGATCGGTCTCGTGCTCCGCGACATCAAGCACCCGTACTTCTCCATGGTGGTGCACAGTATCGAGGCGCGTGCCTACGAACTCGGTTACAACATTCTGCTCTCCAATTCCTCCGAGAATATCGACAAGGAAGAGAGTCAGATCGAGCGCTTCCGCGGCATGGGAGTGGAGGGATTGATCATTGCGTCGCTTTCACTCCAGTACCGGGCGACCAATCTCATCCGCAAGCTGCACGACGACGGGTTCCCCTATGTGATGGTCTCGTATATTCACGATCCCGACTACTGGTACGTCGGGTCCGACCATGAACACGGCGGCTTCATGGCGACGGAACATCTTATCCGGTCCGGCTACACTTCCATCGGATATGTCCATCCCGGTAAAGGGAACCTGCTCAGCGAAGTGCGCAAGAACGGGTACTCGCGCGCGTTGATCGAAAACGAAATTCCCTTCAACTCCGAACTGATCTACTACCCCGCGGGTGAGGAGCAGGTCCGAGCCCTTGACCGCTTCCAGGTCGGTGAGGATTTCGCAAAGCGCTTCGCGGGCTTCAGCGTGCGGCCCCGCGCGCTCTCGTTCTACAACGATATGCTCGCGCTCGGGTTCATTCAGGGCGCCACGGAAGCCGGACTCCGGGTTCCGGATGATGTGGCCGTCGTCGGCTTCGACGATACGGCCGTGGGCCGGTATGCCTCCGTGCCGCTGACGACCATCCATCAACCCGTTGACAAGATCGGCCGGCTTGCGGTGGAAACCGTGCAGAAGCGCATTACGAAAACGGATACGGGCAACCGTATCGTCCTGAAACCCACACTCGTTATCCGTGAATCCTGCGGTGCCCGGAAGTTGACCGCGCAACCGCTACCCCAAGACCCCAGGTGACCCATCGTGTATCCACAGGCGAATGTCTTCCGCAGCGTTCTCGACGTGTCCGGCATATGGCAGTTCAGAGCCGACCCGGACAAGACTGGTGAACAGCAATCATGGCACAGGGGCTTTCAGGGCGGATGTGATATCGCCGTCCCGGGAAGCTGGAACGAACAGCTGGAAGCCATCGGCCTTCTCCACTATGTCGGATCCGCATGGTACCAGACGCGTATCTTTGTACCTCCTGCCTTTGCCGGCCGGCGCATCTCGCTGCGTATCGGTTCCGCGGACTACAGGGCCAGGGTCTGGGTGGAGGGTCTTCCGGTCGGAGAGCACACCGGCGGATTCCTCCCGTTCGAGTGCGATGTGACGGATGTTGTGCGGCCGGGAACATCCGCGGATGTCGTGATCCTTGTGGACAATGAGCTCACCGCCGGCACCATCCCGCAGGGCATTTCTCCTGAACACTATGCCCGCGAAAACCGGCTCAGGGACGAAACCTATCCTGCCGCACGGTTCGACTTCTTTCCCTACGGTGGCATCCACCGGCCCGTCCTCCTCCTGGCCACGCCGCTGCGTGGCATCAGATCATTCCGGGTCGACACCACGCTCGAGGAGACAGGAACCGGATGTGTGAGAGTCAGTGTCCGCCTGAGAAATGCGGCCGGCTGTTCACTCCGTGCCACCCTGAACGGGAACGGCGGATCCTGGACGCAGAGTGTTCCCGTTTCCGGCGACCTCGGAGAATGTGAATTCATGCTCCCTTCATGCCGGCCCTGGTCACCGCAAGATCCGTATCTCTACGAACTCCTCCTTGAACTCCACGAGGGACCGGCACTCCGTGATGCCTACACATCAACCGTCGGGATCCGCCAGGTACAGGTCCGCGGTTCCAGGCTTCTGCTGAACGGTGAACCGGTCTATCTCCAGGGGTTCGGAAAGCACGAGGATTTTCCGGTGATCGGGAAAGGGCTCTGCCTTCCCCTTCTGGTGAAAGATTTCAGCCTGTTGAAATGGATCAACGCAAATTCCTTCCGAACTTCCCACTACCCCTACGCGGAGGAGATGATGGCGATGGCGGACCGGCAGGGAATCCTGGTCATTGACGAAGTTCCCGCCGTCAGCCTCGATATGCGTCACGCCACGTCTGAAACACTTGCGAACCACAAGAACGCCATCCGTGAGCTGTTCGAACGAGATTACAACCACCCCTCGGTGATCATGTGGGCGCTCGGGAATGAGCCCAATCTCGTCGGGGAAGAGGGGTACCTGAACGGATCCGGAAAACACTACTGGCAACAGGTGTTTGCCTTCGCCCGTGACCTGGACGGTTCGCGCCCGATGACCGTTCCCAACTGTTCCCGCGCGGGGTGTGATGATCCGGTCTTTCTGTTCAGCGATATCCTGACCATCAACAGGTACTTCGGCTGGTACGAGTACCCGGGCCGCCTGGATCATGCGATGCAGATCCTGGGCCGGGAGATGGATATGCTGCACAACAGGTATGACAAACCGCTGATGATGACCGAGTTCGGAGCGGACACCGTGGCGGGCATGCACTCGGTCGGTGAACAGATGTTCACGGAAGAATACCAGATCAAGTTTCTGGAATCCTATATCCGGGCTCTCCGGGCCCGGGAGTACATTGTGGGCGAGCATGTCTGGAATTTCGCCGACTTCAGGACACCGCAGCATTTCCGCCGGGTCTTCCTCAATCTTAAAGGCGTGTTCACACGGGACCGGCAGCCGAAAGCCGCGGCGTTCCGGCTGAAGGAACTCTGGGCGAATGGTACCGGCACCTCGATGTCCCCGGTGATGGCGGAGCGCGATCAGGAGACGGCTCCATGATCAGCGGTCTGACCCTGCTCGACCTCGCGGTGATCCTTCTGTATCTTGCCGGGATCACCTACATCGGTTTGCGCGCTGCGAGATCGGTGAAGACCACGGGTGACTTCTTCATGGGCGGGAGACGTTTCGGCAAACTGCTCATGATCGCCAAAGCGTTCGGGGTGGGCACACGCGCCGATCATGTCGTTGCCGTGACCGGGGCGTCATATCAGATCGGACTCGCGGGGGTCTGGTACCAGTGGCTCTACATCTTCAGCACCCCCTTCTTCTGGATTATCGCCCCCATCTACCGCCGCCTGCGGTATGTGACAACCGGCGACTTCTTTGAAGAGCGGTACGGAACAGCCGCGGGAGCGGCGTACTCCCTGGCGGCGATTCTGTTCTTCGCGGTGGAAATCGGCATGGTCCTGCGCGGTACCGGCACGACCGTCGAAGCGATCACACAGGGAGCCCTCTCCGCCGAGATCATCATCGTGCTGACGACGCTCGTGTTCGTCGGCTACGGCACCGCAGGGGGGCTTGTCGCCGCGGTCTCCACCAAGCTATTGCAGAGCGTGATGCTCATGATTCTCTCGGTCCTTCTCCTTCCGTTCGCGCTGGCGGCGGTGGGGGGCATCGGCGCGCTCCACGAGAAACTCCCCGCCGCAATGTTCTCCCTCTTCTCCTCCTCCACCGAAATTACTCCCTTTGTCGTGGTTATGCTGACCCTGAACGGACTTGTGGGCGTCGTCGCGTTGCCACATCATATGGCCATCGGAGGCGCCGGGAAAAGCGAGATGAGCTGCCGGATGGGATGGACATACGGCAATATCGTAAAACGCTTTGCGACACTTGCATGGGCGTTTACGGGAGTCCTGGGTGCCGCTCTTGTCCCCGGACTCCTGGGTGACACCCGCGAGCAGGCTCTCGGTGCGATGATTCTGCAGCTTCTTCCCCAGGGACTCGTGGGGCTGATGATCGCCGCCATGGTCGCATCGCTCATGGCGGTCTGTGATGCATACATGGTGGATGGTTCGGCCCTGTTCACACGCAACTTCTATAACCGTCTGGTGAAGAAAAAAGCACAGCCCGGGAAGGAACTCCGCGTGGCGCGGTGGTCGTCGGTCGGCATCGTGATCACCGGCATTGCGATCGCCTTCCTGCTCCCCGACGTCCTCTCGGGTCTCAAGATCATCTGGAAGATGATGGCATTCTTCGGCATCCCCTTCTGGATGGCCATCATGTGGGATCGGGGAAACCGCTACGGCCTCTGGGCAAGCCTCGCGGTGACCAGTACCGCCGCTCTCTACACCGATTCCGTACTGCACTGGTCCCTTGCCGATCAGATCCTGCTCTACCTTCCGGCGGGCCTGGCCACGTTCGTCGCAGCCAGCCTTCTTACACCCCCTGAACCGGCGGAAAAGCTGCGCACGTTCTCCCTTCTCCTCCACACTCCCGTCGGCGAGGAATGGCGCCTGGCCCAGGCCGGGGTTCCCGTGATGCTTGCCGGCGAATCGGTATCCGCGGAGGCTCCACGCCTGGATGTCCCGCTCGAGGAACAGGGACACAGTCTTCTCCTGGTCGACCTCCTCCATCTCCGCTCCACATTCTCGTGGAAGAGATACAGGGTGGATATTCAGGGTTTTGTCCTCGCAACACTGATGATTATTGCCATCATCGGGGCCGCGGCACTGCTTGCCCGTGTGGGTGCGTAGCCGTTTCTCCACGACATCCGTGAGTCTTTCCATGCCCCTTGCTGTCCGCACTTCCCTCGGCGTGCTGTGGCTCGTGCTCCTCCTCCAGAGCGCCTCGCCGGCCTCCGGTGTTCGCACCACCGTGACCGATTCACTGATCCTGGTGGAAAACGACCTCCTCGTCAGATCGTTCCCCGTTTCGCACGAAGCGGGAAGCCGCATCGCGATCGGCGGACTGGTGGAGAAGAGGAGCGGGGCGAATCTCTTTATCCGGGACGGTCAAACTCCCTGGTTTGAGTGTTCCGTTAACGGTGCGATCCTCACGAACCTCCAGCCTGTCTGGACGTTCACCGGGCATCAACGGCGGGCGATGCGCCACGGCGGGGAGGAGATCTGCCTGAACTACCTTGTGGATCGCGGTGCCGCCGCCGGGCTCCGGGTTACCCACCGGCTTCAAATGTATCCCGGATCAGGCGTGCTTCGCGAGAGACTGGAGTTTCGCGGAACGGAGGGGTGTGATCTCCGGATGACGAAGGAGCGGGGAAGGGGACATCTGATCTTTCCCTCCTACATATTCCACCCGGCCTCCAGGTTGACCATGCGGGAAATTCAGCTGGCGGATTGGGGAGGCGTCGCGATCGAACGACAGCCGGCAACGGAAAGCTACGACGAGCGGGGGAGGAAACAGGCACCCGGATTGGACGCAATCTGGCCGCCAACTATATGTATCACCCGCGGCGCAGGGATTGGGCGTCCGTTCCACCGGTCCCCGGAGATCACAAAGGGCCGGTGCTTATCTGCGTGGATTCCGTCCGTTCATTCGGATTCTTTGTTGCCTACGAGCACGGATCACCCGATGGTGACGCCGAACAGAACTACCTGACCGTTCATCGGACTCAGGAGAAGGGTGGTCTCCATCTTTCCGTCCGTGCTCTGGCGGGCTCCTATCTCGATGGGGAACGACTCGTGGTGGACAGCCCCCTGTCCACCGTCTGGACAGAACTGGGAGTCTTCAGAGGAAAGGGTGTCGAGGCGGGGGAATCGGCCCTGCGTGAGTTTCTGCTGAAATGGATATGCGAGTATCCCTCCGCACGTACCCCGTTGTTCTACTACAATACCTGGGGTATGCAGCGGGAGAAGTCCATGAAGGGAGGAGACCCGCGCGAATTTCTGACAACAAAGAGCATTCTCGAAGATGTCGGCTATGCCGCAGAGATCGGCGTCGACCTCTTCGTTCTGGATGACGGCTGGCAGGATATGATCGGGGACTGGTTCACCAATACCGCACAGCTCCCCGAAGGACTGGAACCGCTTCGCCGGGCACTTGCCCGCCGCAGGATGACGATGGGAATCTGGATCGCCCCTCTGGCAGCGGACTCGCTCTCCCGTACCGTCCGGCAGCATCCGGAATGGTTGATCCGCGGGGAAGACGGCCTCGCGCCAACCGGGCGGTGGAACAAGAAGATGTTCTGCTTTGTCAGTTCGTACCGCGAGCATTTTGTTTCCGTCTGCAAACGGTTGATGGACTCCGGCGTGCGGTATTTCAAGTGGGACGGGATAGACAAGTCTCTCTGCGCTTCCCCCCTCCACCGCCACGGCGACAGCACGGTTTCCGTCACCGACCGACGCCAGCGGTACGGCTTTGAAATCATCCGTACGGTGACGGAAACCGTGGCAGAATTGCGGAGGTACAATCCCGACGTGGACGTGGAATTCGATGTCACCGAACCTCTTCGCAATGTCGGACTTGCCTTTCTGAGCGAAGGGCGCTATTTCTGGCTGAACAACGGCGCCTCCGCCTACGGGGATATGAGTCAGTACAGAGCGAAGTCGACCCGGATGATTCCCGCACTGTGGAATGACCTCTTTGCTCCGGTTCTTCAAACGTATGCAAACTATCCGCACAACAGTCCGATGTACAAATCGCAGCGATACAACGTGCTTTCTTCCCTGGCTGCAGGGTACGGATTCTGGGGGGATCTTTCGCTGATGAACGCCGAAGACCGCCTGCGGGTTGCCGGGATGGTGTCCCTGGCCAGACGGGGGTGGCCGCTGGTGCCGCAGGTCAAAACGGAAATCCTGGGCAGGGTCGGGAGTTCGCCCGAGATCTATACAACCATCGACCGCGCAACGGGTGTCGGACAGGTCATTGCCTTCAGTGCGGCTCCCCTCCGGTACCCTCATATCATCACCGGTGTAGGGAGCCATGCGGTGCTGGCTCTGCTCCGGAATGCATTCACCATCTCCGGTGACTCTCTCATCATTCCCTTTGTCTTTCCCATGCCTGACGCGGCGCGGGAGGCATTTCTGGTCCCGGGCGGAGGAAGCGCTGTGTCGATCCGGTCGTCGACAAGCTGGCTGAGCGATGCGGCGGTGGATTCGAGTGGAAACCTCGTCTTCACGAGTGCTGTGCCCGGACAGCAGGTGATCGAATGGGGGAGAGCGCGTGCAGCACCGGTTGTCACAGGCTCCCGGAGAATCGAGTCACGGATCACACCTGCGGCGAAGATGGGATATCGGATTGAAACGAGAACGTTCGAACCGGCCACGGAAGTGCGTATAGCGGGGGGACCCTTGTGACGGGCCGGGCGATCATCTTCTCCTTGTCCGCCACATTCTCCTGACGCACGCCTCCCGTGAACACCGGGCCCTTGAGGGCGGTGTCTCCCGGAGCGGCAGCCCCGTCCGGAGTTCTCTCTCCCCCTTGATTCTTCCTCCGGTCCTCGTTATACTTTTCCAGGATCGCCGGCAACACACTCTGCAACTATTACCGGACCACCGTCTTTGTCCAGCCCCATCAGCAAACAGACAGCACTTGTTGTCGCCAGCCTTGCATCGTTCCTGACGCCGTTCATGAGTTCCTCCATCAATATCGCCCTTCCCGCGATGGGGAATGAATTCTCCATGAGTGCGGTGCTGCTGGGATGGGTACCGGCCTCGTATCTTCTTTCCTCCTCGGTCTTCCTCATCCCGTTCGGCCGGATTGCGGATATCACCGGCCGAAGGCGGGTGTTTCTCGGGGGCATCACATTGCATACCTGCTCATCGCTGCTCTGCGGCGTATCTCCTTCGCTGGGACTGCTCATTGGCGCGCGGGTACTGCAGGGCATCAGCGCCGCGATGATGGCGGGGACCGGCATTGCGATTCTCACCTCCCTCTTTCCCGCCGGAGAAAGGGGAAGGGTGCTTGGCATCAACACTGCTTCAGTGTATGTCGGTCTTTCCGTCGGTCCGTTTATCGGAGGCGTCCTCACACAGCAATTCGGCTGGCGGAGCATCTTCCTCGCAAATGTTCCCCTGGGTGTGCTTATGATCATCCTCGTCGTGATGAAGATGAGGGGGGAATGGACCGAATCAAAGGGAGCCCGATTTGATGTGACGGGATCATGCATCTATGCAGTCGCACTGCTGGCGCTCATGTACGGATTTTCCCTCCTTCCCGACGCTACCGGGGGGGTTCTTGCGGTCGGCGGACTCCTTTTCCTCCTGGTATTCATCCGGTGGGAACTGCACGCGGAAAGCCCCGTGCTGGATATCAATCTGTTCCGGCGTAACCGGGTCTTTGCGTTTTCCAATCTTGCGGCGTTTATCAACTACAGCGCAACCTTCGCGGTATCCTTTCTTCTCGGACTCTACCTGATGTACATTCGCGGGCTCAATCCGCAACAGGCCGGACTGGTGCTGCTGGCCCAGCCGGTGGTAATGGCGGCAGGCTCACCGTTCGCCGGGAAACTCTCCGACCGGATCGACCCCCGTATCGTCTCTTCGGCGGGAATGGGAGTGATCGTGTGTGGTCTTCTGTTCTTTGTGTTTCTGAGCGCGGCGACGCCGCTCCCCCTTATCGTTGCAGCGCTGGGTCTTCTGGGTTTCGGTTTTGCACTGTTTTCCTCCCCCAACACCAACGCAGTCATGGGTTCGGTCGAACGTACGGTGTACGGGGTGGCGGCGGGAACACTGGCAACAATGCGCATGACCGGTCAGACGGTGAGTCTCGGCATCACCATGCTGGTGTTCGCCATGTTCATCGGCCGTGTGCAGATTCTGCCGTCATACTACCCTCAATTCCTTCACAGTGTGCATGTCGCCTTTGGCATATTCTCGGTGCTGTGTGTTGCAGGTGTATTCTCATCACTGGCGCGCGGGCGCACAAGGGAATAATCAGGAACTCCGGGTATCACCCGGAATCATATGCCCTATTCCATCAAAGAAATTTACTATACGATCCAGGGTGAAGGGGCGCACAGCGGCAGAACGGCCGTGTTCTGCCGGTTTTCAGGGTGCAACCTCTGGAGCGGCCGGGAACAGGACAGGGCAGACTCGGTCTGCCGGTTCTGTGACACCGATTTCGTCGGCACGGACGGTCCCGGGGGGGGGCAATTTCACGCTGCCGCCGAGCTCGCGCACGCGGTCAGATCACGGTGGCCCGCCGCCGGCAACCCGGACACGCGCCCGTTTGTTGTCTGCACCGGGGGTGAGCCCCTCCTGCAGCTCGACGAGCCGCTTGTGCACGCATTCCACGCGATCGGCGTCGAAGTGGCAATCGAGACAAACGGTACCATCCTTCCGCCGCCGGGCATTGACTGGATCTGCGTGAGCCCGAAGGCGGGAGCCCCGATGGTGCTGAATGCCGGACAGGAACTTAAACTCATCTTCCCGCAGCCGGGCGCCGGGCCCGAACGGTTTGCAGGCCTGCAATTCAACGAGTTCTACCTGCAACCGATGGATGGACCTGCCAGGGCGGAAAACACGAGGCTCACCATACGCTACTGTCTGGAGCACCCGCAGTGGAAACTGAGCCTGCAAATGCATAAGATAGTTGGATTACCATAGGAAACGGCAATGGACATCTTCAAAGAAATCCGGTTCGAGGCGGCACACCTGCTGCCCAATCTTCCCGAAGGGCATAAATGCCGCCGGCTCCATGGACACTCCTTCACCATCGTCGTCCATGTCTCGGGTCCCGTGGACCCGCACCTGGGATGGGTCATCGACTTTGGGGATCTGAAAAAGGCGTTCCGGCCGTTGTATGATCAGCTGGACCACCACTATCTCAATGATATCCCGGGCCTGGAGAATCCTACAAGCGAAAACCTCGCCCGGTGGATCTGGGACAGACTGAAACCGGCGCTGCCTCAGCTGACCGAAGTCGTCGTCCGCGAAACCTGCACCAGCGGGTGCAGTTACAGGGGAGAGTAGGCACAACGCCCTGTGAAGATACCTCCCTTCTGCACCCGCATATTCCTTTGCTGCTTCAGCGTTGTCGCCGCCGGCTCTTCATCAGTCGACGCACAGGTCCCTCTGAGGACAAAAATCGGCCAGATGGTGATGGTGACCGTCCGCGGGGACTCCGTTGAGGAATCCTCTGCTTCCATGGACACTCTGAAGAGCGACCTTGCGCAAGGTCTGGTGGGAGGGGTGATAATGTTCACGTGGAGCGGGAACCTCCAGAGCCCCACCCAGATTGCGCATCTCTCGGCAGAACTCCAGAACCGGGCAACCATCCCACTTCTGCTGGCGATCGACCAGGAGGGTGGACGGGTGGCGCGGCTGGGTGCCTCGAACGGCTTTTCCTCAACACCATCGGCCTATACCCTTGGAACAGTGTTGAACCGTGAAAGTGAAACCCGCTCCGCGGCCGCCACGATGGCGGGGTGGTTCCTCGAAACGGGTTTGAACGCCAACCTCGCTCCTGTGGTGGATGTCAATGTGAACCCGGCGAGCCCCGCCATCGGGGCGCTGCAACGCAGTTTTTCGGCGGACCCCGTTACTGTCGCGCAGCATGCCTCGTGGTTCATCGACGAGTTCCGCAGGAAGGGAATCATCACGACCCTGAAACACTTTCCCGGGCACGGCAGTGCGACGGGCGATTCACACCTGGGGTTCACCGATGTGACGACCACGTGGTCCGCACGGGAGCTGGAACCGTATACCGGACTGATGGCATCGCAGAGCGTGGATGCCGTCATGACCGGCCATCTGTTCAATGCCACGCTGGACAGTCTCTATCCGGCGACCCTGTCGAATGCCACGATCGACGGCATGCTGCGCGGGCAGCTGGGCTACCAGGGCGTTGTGGTGAGCGATGAAATGAGCATGAAGGCTATTTCCAGCCATTACGGACTTGAAGAGGCGATGGTCCTCGCGGTGCAAGCGGGCGTGGATATTCTGCTGTACAACAGCAATCTGGATAGTACGGGCCGGTCGCTTGCCCGCCGCGTGATCGAGGTTATCGAGCGTGCGGTTCGTGACGGCAGCATTGCACCGGCACGCATTGACAGGTCGTTTGAGAGGATCATGGCGCTCAAACAGCGCTACCTGATCACTGCCGCAGCGCCGCCGTTCGTGACCCTGCCGCATGAGGCCGAACTGTCCAACTATCCCAATCCGTTTAACGGGTCTACCGTCGTGAGTGTACTTCTCCCGCGGGCGGGCAACGTGACGCTGGGTGTGTATGATCTCCTCGGCCGGCAGATCGAGCGTCTGGCCCGAACCGCTCTCGCAGAAGGGTATCATGAGTTTCGCTGGAATGCGGGAGCGCTGTCGTCGGGGGTGTATGTCTGCCGTCTCGAAGTGGCGTACGGCGATCGCGTTCCATCACGATCTGCAAAGTCGCTGAAGATCCTCCTTGTCCGTTAAGAAAAACGCATGCGCTTGACAAAAACAGATTGCTTGTCTATCATAAAAGACCTGCACAGCGTATCGGAACCGTGATCATCATCCACTGGGAGACCTGCAACAATGCACAAAACGTTCGATACACTCGCGATCACCCGCCCGGAGGACCTCCGGTTCGGTGTTGCGCCGCATCCGGTGTCGTGCGGATATGGCATACAGATCGGGGCGGGGGAAGTCTATCCGGAGTTGAACTTCACGCTTCCCGTGATGTCCATCGAGGACGCAACATGGCAGGAAGTACGGGCGCACTACCAGGAAATGGGTGCGATGATCGTGAAGGCGTCGAAGCGGTTACGGCTTCCCGGCCTTGTGGTGGAGTTCGAGTTGCTCCCCCCGATGACAGAGAAACCCGCGTGGGGGGCCGAGATCACGGCGATTCTGAATGACGCCCTGCGGCAGGCGCACGACGGGTATCAACTGCCCTGCGCACTGCGGGTTACGCCGACGGATGTGCGGGATCGCCAGCGTCCGCCACTGCTCCGTAGCGGGGACGAATGGGATATTCTGTGTGAATCTTTCGAACGATGTGCGGAGGCCGGAGCACATATTCTTTCGATAGAATCCGTGGGCGGGAAAGAGGTGCATGACGAGGCGTTGATGTACGGGGATGTACGGGGGGCGATCTTCGCTCTGGGTGTCCTCGCCCCGAGAGATATGGCCTGGCTCTGGAGGAAGATTGTCGAGGTGTCGGCCCGGTTTCGCGTTGTTCCGGGCGCGGATTCCGCGTGCGGTTTTGCGAACACGGCAATGCAGCTGGCATCGCAGGGCATGCTTCCTGAAGTGCTGGCGACGGTAATTCGCGCTGCAAGCGCCGTGCGCAGCCTGGTGGCCTACCAGTGCGGTGCCGTGGGACCTTCCAAAGACTGTGCGTATGAGGGTCCGGTTCTGAAGGCCATCACCGGGACCCCGATCGCCATGGAGGGAAAATCCGCAAGCTGCGCGCATTTCAGTCCGGTGGGCAATGTGGCGGCCGCGATGTGCGACCTCTGGAGCAATGAATCGGTCCAGAATGTCCGCCTGCTTTCCGGGTCGGCCCCGGAGGCGTTTCTCGAACTGCTTGCCTACGATTGCAGACTCATGAACGAGGCGACGCGGCAGGACATGGTGCTGGGATACCGGAAGATGCTTGTCGACTCGGACGTGAGTCTGAGTCCCCAGGCACTTATTCTCTCTCCGGATTCCACGATTGAGATCGCCCGCGCGATCGTCGCGCACCGTCAACCGTATGCGCAGACGGTTGCGGCAGCGCGGGCTGCAGTAGGAATCATTGCCCGCGCATCGGCCGGTAAGGCGCTTGCACTGCCGCCGCGGGAATTGTCATGGTTGGAGAAGATCAACGCCGCGCTCGATGATCTGCCGGAAAATGAAGAGACACTCCTTGCCGAGATGGCAGATACCTATGCCCACAAGTTTTCTCCGTCCAGCTACGGCCTGTAATCCGTCCAGAGGAACGTGTGTCCGGTTCTTTTTTCTATCACCATTGAGGTGCTATCGATGAGAGGCTTGCTTGTCGTTTCAATTGTTCTGTTTGCCGTCACGCTGGGCGCCGGGATCGATGACTACCTGGCCGACATGAAGTGCACGAAGAGTCAGGTGGAGGATTTTATCCAGGGGAACATCCGCTATGCATCGTTCTCGTATCCATCGGCATGCAGCCTGATTCCCGTGAGCAAACGCGCTGCTCTCGTCCGCGCGGTGGGCGAGTATACCCGCACGTTTGTGGAGAGCGCCACATTTAAGAAAATCTATGATGAATTCAGGGAGGAACCGAAACCGCGGGCGCCTGAACTTCTCCCGATGATGGCGGAGACCCGGAAGAAACAGCTGACGGAAATGAAAGCGGCTCTGGCCGAGCAGGAAAAGGCCGCGGCGAAGGCGCCGGCGGATCAGCAGGCCATGTATAAAGACATTCTGGCTTCCCTCCGGAAGATGGTGAAGGATCTGGAAAAGCCTGACACATCGAACGACGCTGAAATGAACGCATACATACAGGACGCGAACCGTGCGGCGGCAGAAGAGTACAAGAAGAAGCTTGCGGAATATGAGCGTGATTATCCAAAAGGAGATCCGCGTCCTCTGGTGAAGAAACGCCTCCAGACGTTTCTTGATGCAACGAAGAACGTGGATTTCAGCGCCAAGCTGGTCAAGAAAGATAAGGTCATGGTTTTCGCCAAGGAAGAGTACGAAAACAAAGACAGCAACTGGAAGCTCGCGTTCCGTGCCGGAAAGGAAGCCACGGAAGCCACACGTGCATTCGCGCAGGAGTGGTTAAAGGGGCTGTAATGCCCAATCTGAAGCCGGCAGAATCCGAGGCAGACACGCCGAAAGAGAAGCTGAATGCCTCCTGAGAAACTGTTCTTTATTGCCGTTTCCCGATAAACCCTTTGGCAGGATTCGTGTCTAATACATAACTGGAGCGTGGGGTTGTGGTGGCCCACAACCTGTCCGGACGGTGAACAGCACAAAGGGCAGCCTACGTGAACATTCTTTTCGTTCACTCGCATCGAGAGTGGGGAGGTGGCGAGGTATCGCTGATGCAGTGTATTGACGGGCTGTCCGCACGCGGACATCGTGTCACCCTTGTCTGCCGTCCTTCTTCGGCCCTCCACCTGCGACTGAAATTCTCCTCAGTCCATGTTGTTCCTCTTCGCATCGCGGGAGATTTTGATCCGCACACTGTCCGGCATCTCTACCACCTGCTGAAAGGAGAATCCATCGATGTGGTGTGTGTGCACACGGAGAAGGAACTCCGTGTGGCAGGTATCGCTTCTGTGCTGGCCGGAATACCGCTGGTGGTGAGCAGGGAAGTCGACGTTCCGATAAAGGACTCCTTCATCAACTGGTGCTTCTACCGGGATGTGGCCGGCGCGATTGTCGTAAATTCCAACGCAACAAGAAACACACTCCTCGTCAGTGCTCCGTGGCTTCGAACCAAACCGATCCGTGTCATCTGGAAAGGGGTCGATGCAGCCCGGTTCAGGGTTCCTGCAGGTTCACCACTCCGGGAAGAGTTCGGCATCAGCGAAGATGACGTTGTGGCAGGTTTTGTCGGCAGACTGGATGAGCAGAAAGGCATCCCGACCCTCCTCGATGCCATGTCGATTGTGGCGGGACAATTGACCGGCGTGAAGTTGGTATTCGCCGGAGAAGGGAATCTCCGCCCCATGATTGAGCAGTTCCGGATCGAAAGGAAGCTCGAGGGGCAGATCTTCCTGGCGGGTTTCCGGGAAGACGTTCCTCAATTCTTGCAGGGGATTGATTTCCTGGTCATGCCGTCCAACTGGGAAGGGTTCGGATATGCGGCCGTGGAGGCGATGGCCGCCGGAAAACCGGTGATCGCGTCGCAAGTCAGCAGCCTCCCCGAAATTGTGGAAGACGGGCGTAGCGGTGTTCTGGTCCCGCCGCGGTCGCCCGAACGCCTCGCCCAGGCAATGATCACCCTCTCGCGGAGTCCCGCGATGCGGATCGAACTCGGCAAAGCAGGAGCAAGAAGAGTGCAACGGGTGTTTACTGTATCCACCATGATGGACAACTTCGAAGCAATGTTCCTGGAGACAATCGGAAAAGCTCGTGAACAGTCCTCGCATATGCGTCGCGTAAGCGCCTGACCCGCTCCCCCCTCTCTCTCCCGACCGGCTGTCCTGTGGCGCCCTCCCCCGAATGCGTTCCTGTAAGAAAAATAGCTTGAATCTTCTTCCGAGACTGTCGATATTCATCCATCCGGATATCTCCTCTCTAGCCTTTTCACCCAGCGCAGAGTATGCTCTATGACCGTTCACACAACCCCACGTATCTGGCGCGTGTTGAACTATGCCCAGCCCTTTGTCGATGCATTCAAGAGTGTTCCCGCGGTGGATGTTCTCGCCCAGCCGTCCTCGGGAATTAACCTTATGAAGCGGGCTCTGTATCCACGATTCAGGAAGCAGGTGCTTGACGCATGAATTTCGGAACAATCGACTGGGTGGTGACGATCGCCTATCTTCTCGGCAGCGTTGCACTGGGCATCTGGGCAAAGCGATATGTCGAGAATCTCGCCGGCTACATGGTGGCGGGCAGAAACGTGAAGGTGTACCTCGGTATTGCCACATTTGTGGCAACGGAACTGGGAACCGTCACGTTTGTCTACTACGGCGAGCTCGGTTATGTTGCGGGATACGCGGGATTCATCATCGGCATTCTCTCCCTCGTGGCCTATTCCACCGTCGGCTGGACCGGGTTCATCATTGAGGGCCTCCGCCGCCACCGGGTGATGACCATCCCCGAGTTCTATGAGTTGCGCTATTCGCGGCGGGTGCGTCTGATAGGCGGGATCGTCCTCTTTCTGGGGGGTGTGCTGAATATGGGGATTTTTCTGAAGTTTGACGGGATCTTCCTCTCCGAAGTCATGGGATTCGGGCCGGAAGCCGTGGCGATCATCATGACCCTCATGATCCTGATCGTGATAGCATACACGATCCTGGGAGGAATGTTCTCCATTGTCATCACGGACTATATGCAGTTTGTGATCCTGACCGTCGGGATGCTCGTGGCGACCCTGGCGGTACTGCTCCGCGTCGATCTGGTGAGTATGAGTACCGCCGTAGCGCAGACGCTCGGTGAGGGAGGCGTGGATCCATTTGTGAATCCGCACTTCGGCTGGACGTTTGTCGTCTGGATCCTCGTCAGCAGCGTTGCCGCCGGTGCACTCTGGCAGCCCGGGACGTCCAAGGCACTCTCGTCGGAGAGCCCGGCAATCGCCAAGCGCATGTTCTTCTGGACGGGCCTCACGTTCGCCGGCAGGGCCATGGTGCCTATGTTCTGGGGCGTTGCGGCCCTGGCCTACTTCGGTACGGGAGTGCCCACCACCGCGGCGATGCCCAGGCTGCTCGGGCAGGTCGTGCCGACGGGGTTTCTCGGCCTGCTTGTTGCCGGAATGCTTGCCGCGTCCATGTCGACATATAGCGCGTATCTCCTCGCGTGGAGTTCCGTGCTTGCGCGCGACATTATCGCATGCACCCGGAACCGGGATTTCCCGGACGCGACAACCGTGGCCATCACGCGTGTCGCGGCCGGTGTTATCGGCATATTCCTCCTGGTCTTCGGACTCTGGTACCAGATTCCGGACACGGCGTTTCAGTACATCTATCTCACGGGTGCCATGTACACGTCGGGTGCACTCGGGTGTGTCGCGGCGGGGCTCTACTGGCGCAGGGCCAACAACGCCGGCGCGTATGCGGCGCTTCTGCTGGGAGCCGCGGCGCCCGCCGGATTCCTGTTGCTCGAAAAATCCCGGGATATCCTGCCCGGCTGGCTCTGGTTCATCACCGACGTCAATGTCGCCGGTTTCCTGAGCTTCACGCTGGCCGCCCTCGGGATGATTCTGGGATCACTTCTCACACAGCGCACCTCACCCCCTCGTTCCCTTCCACCGGCGGAGCAAACATGACAACAGGCGCACTTTTCTGGACCATCCTGTTTGCGGCCGCTGCAGCCCTGTTCTTCGGCATCGCGCTCGTCGTTTCCATCGGGGGGATCGGGGACCTGCGCGACCTTCTCGGCAAATCGGGCCGGCGAAAATCGAAACCCTAAACCACCGGTGAACAGGGCGGCAGGAACATCTCCATGAACAGTCACCAGCGAATCCGGTCGGCTCTGCGCGGTGAATTCCGCCGACAGGGTTCCCGTCATGCTCCACAGCTTCATGATGGCCGCAGCCGAGGCAGGAGTGACCATGCAGGAGTTCCGGAGCGACCCTGAGACGATCGCCGGCGCGTTCCTCCGGTCTGTGGAGCGATACGGCTACGACGGTATTGTGGTCGATATCGATACCGCCACCCTTGCCGGTGCGCTGGGTGTGCCCGTTGATTTTCCCCGCGACGAACCCGCGCGCGTGAAAGGGGGATTGCTGCACTCCCTTGAGGCGGTGCGCGATCTGGAACCGGTTGATCTTCTCTCCTACCCGGGTGTCCGGATCTGGCTTGAAGCGGTACGTCTTGTGAAACGGAGGTGCGGAAGCGAAATCTTCGTGCGGGGCAACTGCGACCAGGCTCCTTTTACGCTGGCAAGTCTCGTCCGGGGTATCGACAATTGGATGATGGACCTTCTGGATCCCGGAAATGAGGAATTGCTGCACACCCTGCTGGAATACTGCACTGACGTGACGGTACAGTTCATACGGCTGATGGCGGAAACCGGAGCGGACATGGTTTCGAACGGGGACAGCGTGGCGGGACCCGAAATCGTCTCACCCTCCCTGTTCCGGCGTTTTGCTCTTCCCTATGAGCGCAGAGTGGTCAGCGCTTCCCGGGAACTGGGTCTGCCCTATCTCCTGCATGTCTGCGGCGACACGGGGCCGATAGTCGGGGATCTGACCACAACCGGCGCAGACGGACTTGAAATCGATTACAAAACTGATGTACGGCTCGCACGCAGTGCCTGCGAGGGCCGTACGGTGTTTGTGGGAAATATCGACCCGAGTGGTGTGCTCGCGCGTGGAACACCGGCGCTGGTCGAAGAGAAGACTCTCGAACTACTGAACATCTTTGCCGGCAACCCGCGCTTCATCCTCAACGCCGGCTGCGCGATCCCGCCGCACACCCCCCCGGAAAACCTCCGGACTATGATCCGCGTTGCCCGGGAATTTCCCATCGCAGTCCGTTCATGATCCATTCCGGGTCGTCTGGAATCTTCCCGCGGTACTCCGGAAGTGATGCGTGCCGGCTGTCCGGCAATGTGTTTTCCCGCCCCCGCACTCCGGGCGTGAGTTGTTGAGAGTCGGCCGGACTGCCTGGTATCACGAAGACGTTGCCTTCAGCGTGTAGTATACAGCAAAGGATTGAGTGCGCTTGCCGCCATCTCTCCGGGTTTTAACCCCGGATGAAACACCTCCATGTCCACCCTGCGGAATTCATTATCCGGCTCAATCAGCCTGGCGCCGTCAGCAAAATAGATGATGGTCATCACTTCCCGCATCCGGTTTCCGGTGTTGGGGAATGCCGCGTGGGCGGTCCAGCCGCTATGGAACGTCGCATCCCCCGCGCACAGTTCGTAGGACACAAGGGGGAACGCCTGTTCCCGCACCAGCCTCTCGAACAGACGATCGGATTCTTCGGAGATGGCGATGTCGGCGAGAGGGCCCTTCCGGTGTGAACCGCTTGCGAATTGCATGGTCCCCATATCCTTCGTGATGTCGATCATCGGCATCCACATCGTAATCGTGTTGTGTGTATCCAGGGGCCAGTACACCTGATCCTGGTGCCACGGTGTTCCTTTCCCCCCCGCAGGTTTGAAAAGCGCCTGATCGTGGTACAACCGCACGCCATTCACTCCCATTAATTCCGCGGCCGCGCGGGCGAACCGTTTTGCGAAGACGAACCGGCGGACCTGTTCGCTGAGACGCCAGACATTGGTGACCTGGACAAAGAGCTTGCTGTAGTCCTCCGTCCGCCCCTGTGTTTCCCTTTTGCGGGCGAACTCTTCGACCACCCGGCGGATCAGCGGTTGATAGTCCGCAACCTCCTCCGGCGAGGCGAGTCCGCGCAACAATATATGCCCGTTGTTCCGGTACTCCCGGGTCTGGTCCGGCGTAAGGCTGTAAGGCTCATCGAGAAGATCATGCGTGACAGTCATGGGGAGTATCCTGGAGAAATGCTACGGGATTGCGCCGTTCACCGGCGCACGAGGGACAGTGCATGGTCTCCGTGAATGAACAACTGCCTGGACATCGTGTGGATTCCCCCTTCCCATGCGGTGGCGAGCGGCACATTGTCGAGCAGCAGTTCGCAGGTAACGGGGGAAAAGAGATGGAGGTCCACCACACCGTGCGCCCGGATGCGGATATCGAGACGGTCTTCAGCGTCCTGGACTTCCAGGACCTCCGCGTTGACGATCTCTCTGAAACACCACTCCGGCTGCTCCGGCCCATAGACAATGTCGATGGAGTTCTTTCCTGGATCAACCATGCCGGAAGGGAGCTTGCAGCATCCGCGGAGGATCCTGCCGTTGAGGCGGAACTCCTGCAGGAACGGACCCCGGTTATGCACGCGGACATCATAGCGTGCGCCGCGGAACCGGAGACCGGCGAGATGCAGCTCTCCGATCGGCAGTGCAAGGGGGATGATCGTCAATCCCTCCGCCGTCAATCTCGATCCCAAACAGCCCTTCGAGCAGGGCTGCATGCCAGCCGGTGACGCAGTTCAGATTTGACGGTGATCCGTGCCGGCGCCATGAGTCGGGATTGTCCCCGTTAAAGTCTTCCAGTGAGAGATACTCCGGACAGTATCCGAGATTCTTGAGAACCCGCTCAACGCTCCCGAGCCAGAGCAGGATTTCCTTATCTCTTCCCGCCCTTCGAAGGATCTTGAGTGCATAGACATCCCAGTGCGGATACCATGCGCCGGATACGGTTTCCGAACCCGCGTTGGTGTCCCATGACGGCAACATGCGGAGCCCTGCGGGGGAGAGAAGGTGCCGGACGATGAAATCGGCACACTCCGCAATCTTCGGCCGGATGAGCGATATCCCGGTGGGCGAGTGAAGAAACAGAAGTGTGAAGAGCGGGAAGCTGAGGTTCCGTTTCCCTGTCGCCAGGTCGAGCCCGTCGATAAGAAAACCATGCTCTTCATTCCAGAATACTCTTGAGAAAATCCTCTTCGATCCGCCGCGCCATCTCCACGGCACCTCCGGGCAGTGGATTCGTCTCCCATTACCAGGGCGATATTTTCGCAGGTCCGGCAAAATGTGTAGAATCCCGCAATTTCCAGCGCGACGGCGCTGGTTTCCGTCCGGGAAAACCGGGAGGGAATGTCCGGATAGAACCCGCTGTTGGCGAACAGCCCGCGGTCGTCACATGCTGCGGAGAGTTCTTCAAAGTGACTGACAACGTGTGGATACACGATGTGAAGGATCCGGGTGTCGCCGGTCTCGCGGAACGTCGCATAGGCAAGCGATGCCAGGAGAGCCTCCAGTGCACCCCTGGGCTGTGTGTCAAGAGGCACAAGCGATCGCGTCCAACGCATGGGGATGAATCCCCCCTCGTCCCGGTGCGCATTGACAAACACCGTCGTCAGCTGTGCCAGGCCGGTCTCTCCCCACCGGAGGGCAGCCAGACCGGTCACCATGGCATCCCAGGCCCAGATCCAGTAGTATGCCCCCGGGGTTGCCCGCGGCACACCATGATCCCTGATGATACACGAGTCCACAATCCCCGGAACCGTCGTGAAGAACTTTTCTACCTGCGGGTATCCGGGAATCTGAAGCGCCGGTACACCGGCCTGCAGCCGCTCGTACGCTGTCCGGGTCCGGGCCGGTATCCTCCTCAGTTCTGCATCCTCCGGCCCCGGGTGCATGTCTTCGTCGAAAGTGATCGTGAACAGAGGAAACTCCTCCCCCTCTTTCAATATCGGTGCGGTGAAGACGAATGCGTCCTGTTCCTCTTCAAGCAAGAACCCATCGCCGCCCATCCGGATGGAGACTCCGGCATCGTACAGAGGGAGTGCCGCGTCACGGTATTCCGGCAGAAGGTCATCGCGGGTCGCAAAACCGGACCGGCAGCGGCGGCTGAAAATGGTGCGCCGGACGGGCTCCGGAATAAGGAAATCCCCGGCGTACGGACCTTCCCTTTTCATCCATTCATTCAACACAATCCTGTCCCTGAATCCCAGTGTAAGTGAGCCATTCCCGGCAGTTCCTTTTTTCCATGTGCGCGTTCCCTGAACCTGCGTGAACCAGACGTTCTTTGAGAAGCGGATCCGGAGAGAAGCGGACTTCCGGCTCAATGCGGTGCAAGCCAGAACCAGGATACGTCCGGAAACGGCGACATCCAGCATCGCTTTCCCGGGACCGTACTCTCCGTGAACCTGCACGCCACCCGGACACCAGTCGAATTCCCGGAAGAGGATCGGGAATTCCTCATGATTCGCTTCCGTTACCGCAAACGTGCACACCGGTTCTCTTCCGGCAAACACGCGGGAGTTCCGGCTGACCGGTTGCTCACCGTGATACCCGATCTCCCCGATGCCGTTTTTCTCCGACGAAACGAATGCATACACCCGGTCATCGGAAATCCAGCAACCACGGTCGGTCAAATGTTCAGGATCAATGCGCATGGAAGGGTTCCCGGCTCAGCCAGCGGCCGTCATACAGAAGAGAAAAACCCCCTGCAAACGATATGCGGAACGTGGATTGTCCGGCCGGTTCAACGGCCGGGAGGGGTTCCGGCGCGAACAGATAACACCAGATGAACCTCGTCTCTGCCGCGTGCACGGCGCTCTTCAGGTAATGATCCCGTGTCCCGTCATTCGGGTATGCCGGGACAAACTCTGTGAAACCCGTCTCATCCGTCACACCGGAAGGGGCGAGCAGAATGTACCGGACACCGCCGGGAAGCGCATAGACTCTTTCCCGTACTCCGGCTGCGGGTACAAAATTCCCCCAGGAGTGCATATTGAGTTCGATGGAATGCGCACGGGTACACCGGACGGTATCAACGCCGGCAATGCAGCGATGCAGATCCACATAGAGTGCGCGGGTGCATTGTTCCACCTCCAGGTGCGGCAGGAACGAGCCGGACAGCTCTACGGAAAGGGCGATGGTTGTGCCGTCGACCCGGACGGCCGGCGGCGGAGCCAGCACATCCGGCGGAATGAAGTCCGGCAGCCAGACCGTGGAGTCTCCTATCTGTCCCCGGCCGTCTATGGTGACGATATTATGAAGGGAGGAATCACGGCGGTACACCGGCCCTGAACCGTTCACGAGAAAGGTGTTCCGTCTGTACAGCAGGAATGTTCCGTTTGCCGGGTCGCTGTGGCCGTATGCGCCGTACTCGCCGTTCCGGTATCGTTGCATGCCCAGGGGCGGGCCCGACCTGAATGTGAAGACGGCATCGCCGGAGCGAAGGCAGACCTGGCCGCCATCGGCAAAATACTCCATCTGTGGAAGTGTGACCGCCGGCGCAACGGCGGGATCAAAGAAGAGGAACTCATAGACCCGCCTCCGGGCAGGCACATTCCGCACATCGACACCTTCGTGCGGAAGGAACTGCAGAAGTTTCCCCAGCGATTGCGCAAGCGGAGAACCCGTCCGTGCCGCGATCAAGATAATGACACCAGCTGTCGCCGCCGACCCGGTACTGGGGATCCCCGATGGTGACTCCGTACAGGCCGTCGGGGGAAAGCGTCGCAGCCCGGAATGCGGATGCCCGTTCCACGCCGGGCGTGGTCCGCCAGAGATCTTCGCCGGTGCATATCCGGAGGAGTTCCAGCCAGCGCAGGAGGAAACCAAACTCATAGATCCACAGATTGATGCCGTGTGGATAGGAGCCGTCTTGGGGAAGAAGAGAGAGGGCGCAGTCCAGATCTCCACGGAGGCGGGCGGCCAGCTCCGCAGCTCCCGGATGATCCTCCCAGAAGAGAAAAGAAAACGCCAGCAGCCCGAGTCCGCACCCGAGATAGTGGGCCTGACCGTAGTCGTGCCGTTCGCTGCCGAGAAATGCCCGGCAGATATCCGCTATCCGGTACAATCTCTGTCTCGCCTGTTCCCGCTCTCCGGCGGACAGGAGCGGGTGGAGCCAATCATATCCCAGGCAGAGCACAAACAACACCTCGCCCGCCTGTGTGTCTATCGTGAGCGGTTCAAAGTCCGGACGCTCTGTTTCCTCCAGATAGCTCAGGAAGGCCTCACGGGCTCTGCTGAAATTCTCTTCCCGCGGATCGATGGAGGCGATAAACGCGGACACCACCACTCTATCCTCGCCCGTGAACCGCTGGGGACCGCCGACGGTTTTGGATTCCGCAGTCCTGGCAAAGGGAAGATCCCAGGAATCGAGCAAATCCAGTATAGTCTGCCAGCCGGAGGCATGCGAACCGGCCGCGCGTCCGCGAAGTGCGGGCAGGGTAGAGGGGGTGATCAACAGTCGTGGATGCACACCGGTGAGTTCCGGTTTGAGCGCCGCGGAGATCGGATGGGCTCGCACCGAGGTCGTGCGGTAGAGCAGGATGCGGACCGGCACAATGTCCGGATCACCACTCGTGACAATCACATCCCTTCCGGATTCCGGTGTAATGCGGCAGAACCCCCGCAGAATCTTCTGCGAAATCTCATCTCCCCAGAACGTGGCTTGCACAGGCGTTTGTTCTCTCCCGCAGGAGAGGGTGAGCGCGGGCAATGCCGGGATCCCGCGCCAGCCGGGCCAGGGGCCGAGGCGGAGCCCGGGCGGGTCGGCCGCGAATTCCATCGAGGAAAATGTGTACGTGTCGCCTTCATCCTTACGCCTCATATACCTGCAATACTGTTCGAAGGGAAATTCCGCGGCGGTGCACTCCAGCACCACCGTGATCTCTCCATGGAGGGTCTCCAACGGTTGCGCCCGGTAGGATCCGGGGGAATCCGGAATGGGGTGCACCTCCGCGGTGCCCAGAAATTCCGGAGCGTGCCGGCTGTCAGTGTGCACGGGAGTCATTGAGCCGGCGACTCATTTGTATCCTTTAAGGTACTGCCGCTCGGCTTCGAAGAGCTCGATACACATTGCACGTATCTCTGCGGGGCTGCACACGGCGGACGTCAACGGGTCGAGCATCAGCGCATGTACCGCGGCTTCTTTGCTTCTTTCCATGGCAGCGGTCGTCGCGAGGTCGAACATTCTCATGTTCCCGTCACACAGTGCCGCCATCTGGGCCGGGAGTCGTCCGAACCGCACGGGCCGGATTCCCTTCCGGTCGACGAAGCAGGCGACTTCCACACAGCCGTCGAGAGGAAGATTGGCCAGCAGGGCGCCCTGGTCTCTCCACGTGTTCATCACGTTGCCATAGATGCGCATGGGAATGTCCTTTTCCCGCGCTTCGATGATCCAGCTTGCATACTCCCAGCTCCGCTCCCACTCCAGCGGCCGTTTCCCCTGAAGCATTTCGAGACGTTCCCGGTCTGCCGCCTTGCGCCAGCCCGGCCACTCACGCGCGTAGAAACCCGACCCTCCATCATAGCCGTCGCGGCAGTACCGTGCCACAAGATCCGGCCGCTTGCGGTAGTACGGGAGGTACTCCGACAGATGTCCGCTCGACTCGGTCACGAATGCACCGAACTGCAGCATGACATCCTTGCGGACCAGATCTTTGGCGTCTGCGGGGTCGTCCGGCTTTCCGGCCAGATCCCGGCGGGCTTTCGCCTTCAGAAGAGGATACAGATCCTCGCCGTGATGCCTGAGCGTCGTGAACCAGGCAAGGTGGTTGATCCCGGCGCATTCCCACTCCATCTCGTCGTACGGCACGCCGGCACGGGTTGCAAGGAGACGGCTTGTTCCCTGCACGGAATGACAGAGGCCGACCACTGCAAGCGGGCTCCTGCGGCCCGCCGCAAGACACATCATGCTCATGGGGTTCGTGTAATTCAACACGAGAGCACCGGGGCAGAGGGCTTCCGCGTCACGCAGTACTTCCAGCCAAACCGGGATGGTGCGCAGTCCTTTGAAGAGCCCGCCCGGACCGATCGTATCACCGATACACTGGTCAACACCGTACTTCAACGGAATATCATTGTCCCACCGGACGCAATCCATACCGCTTACCTCGATACAGTTGACGAGGTAGTGGCTCCCACTCAGGATTTCGTTGCGGTCTGTCGAGGCGATAACCTTCCACGATGGTTTTCCAAGGTGGGCGACAAGCCGCTTGATCAGCCGGTGCATTGTGGTGAGCCGATGCGGGTCGATGTCCACCAGTCCGATGATTCCCCCCTGTTCGCCGGGAATTCTCAGGACATCGTTCACCAGTTTCGGCGTGAACATACTTCCCGCGCCGAGGACGGTGATCTTGATGGGCCGCGGCATTTGACCGGGGGCAACGGCAACGGACGGTTCCGGAATACGGTTCCGGCGCCGTGGGTGTCTGACTGTGGATTGCGTCATCATGGTGAGCTCGTGGGGTTTGTGTGCGAATCAATCTTTCAGGATCACCGGTCCGCCCTCGTGTGGGAAAAGCACGCGGGTCAGGCCGCTTGTCCGGGAAATATCAATGGACACAGCATGTCTGCTCAGACGTCCCCCGTACGTATACCCGTAACGGGATGGCGCAAGAGTTATCACCGTTCCCGCCCGGACAGGTGTCGACGACACCCACGATCCGGCAGGTGCCTCCACCGGTCGCAGATTCGGCATATCTTTGAGCCAGAGGAGTGCGCCGTCGATATCTGGCCGGCTTTCAGCGGGACGAACGGTAACTTTCCGGCCGTTGTTCATCCTCTCTGGCGTTCCCTGGAAGAGAAGCACATTCTTCATCTGTCGCCGCAGGAGGGGGAGAATGTCGGGGTGGAGTACCCGGGGGAAGGGAAGAAGGACTGCATCGAAGCGTCGCTTTCCGGAAACGTATGCCCCCTTCTCGAACCTCCCGTCGCGGCACAGGGCTGCCGAAACAACTTCAACGTGATAGTGAGTGTCGAGCAGAGCGAGGAGCAGTCGAAACACCCCGGCTGCGGCATCGTCCGCCGCCGGGCCGGCAAGGGCGTAAAGGGTTTCAACGGGAAAGACGACGAGCAGGTTTGCTTCGGGCAGCCGGTGCTCAACCATTTCAAGATGTCCGGCAAGCCGGCGGTTCCATTCAGGGAACCCCGGCCATGTACTATGATCCGGATACCCGGGCAAGGGGGGGGAATCCAGGAAGGAACGTTCCTGACCGATTGTGCCGACGGGCCCGTAGGCATGTGCCAGCCACCTGGTGCCGAAGAGAGCCATGGTGTCCACACAGTGCCCCATCACCCCGGTCTGCCACCCCTCACCGTTGTCATCGCCCACCGTCCAGAGGTTGTTGTATGCATATCCGCCGCCGCTTCTCCTTCCGAGCGATGCGCAGATAATGCTCATCGCCGCAAGGTGAGCGTACCAGGGTGAGTCCGGATTGCGAAGTTGATCGATACCTCCCAGATCAACAAAGCCGCCGGACTTTGTCTTCATGGCTTCCCAGAGGTCGAGGCTGCCATGGTTCATGTCACACATATCTGCAGACTCAAAATGCCACGTGTCATGAATACCCGAAACGACATCCTTTCCCCAGAGTCGTTTCATGTGCCGTGTGGTGGCAGCATTTGCCTTGTTCACGGACTGTTGGATGACGCGGTAATACGTGTTCCGGACGGGAATATGGCTCTCATCGTGCGCGGGCAGTGCAAGTTTCCACAGATCCGTCTCAATACTCCGTCCCGCATGTTTGAGGTACTCCCGTCTGATGACCGGAGAAAAAGGGAGCGTCCCGTACGTGCAGGTGTATCCTGGTTCATCCCACATCACTCCGTCTGCAGCACACCGTTCTTTCTTGAGTCCGGTGAGCATGGACATATAGGTCTGCATCTGACGGGAGTTGGAGTAGTCGACGTGGTTGGTCAGCGCCTTGAAGAACGCGAGGATTCTCCAGTTCCCGGTCTCTCGTGACGGAAAAGATCCAAACGCCTCCACATACCGGTCGCGCGCGTTGTAGAAGAACCGGGAATCAGGGGTGATGTCCACGACTTCCGCCGGGAAGGCGGCGTTGTGTTCCTGGCGGACGGCGAAGACACCGGCCAGTCCTATGGGTGTATATTCGATCGCGACCTCGTTCAGCGTGTGAACGTGGCGGGGGGAGAGCCGGCACCGGACCGAAAAAGGACCATCTGTCACGGTCCCGAAATTGGGGAACACGTCTGCCCGTGCTTTGTCACCGAAGAGCAGGACTTCGAGTCCGTTTCCCCCCGTAATAAGTTCCCGGGACACAAAGCGCGGATCCGGTCCGATCCAGTGCTCCATCCGGTATTTCTTGCACAGCACACCGATTGCCCGGAGGGTCTTTCGTGCCGGCGGATCATTCCACGTATACCGGCTGCACCGGACGAAGGGCGCAACTCCGCCGAACCCCGACCGGCGGATCTCGTGGAACTGCTCCTCGAGGAGAGGCGGGTCTTCGATGACGCTGTCGGGTAGTGTCCAGACCAGAATCGAGGCCGGCGGGCGCCCGTGTGGAGTGGAGATCTTCATGGAATACTCGTCAGTTGAACATTGTCGAACCAGCATGTACCCTTGCCGGATACTTCCAGCAGAATGTGGAGCCGGTCGGGTGGGGGAAGAATGACATCTGTGGTCACCTCGAGGCGGGTCCAGCCTGATTGTCCCGCCGCGGAAATCGCGCTGTGGTACTTCTCGTACTGCGCCGTATCGTACAGGCCGGGCTCACCGGTCCGGTGTATCCGGATGCCGATCCCGGCCGATCCCTCCACGAGGCGGCTCTTCACGTATGCAACGACCCTGAACCTGACGCCTCCGGGAAGCGGTTCCTTGCGGAACGCAGACCCCAATGCGGTCGCCTTCCAATGTGCAGTGGCGTAGCGGGTGGTATCAATGCGCAGCGCATTGTTGTCGTCGAATCCCTCTTCACGGTCCACGGTGAACCGGACATCGTCGCTTTTCCCCTCGAGAATCTCCGTCTCCCATGGCCAGATTGCCGACGGATCGCCGGTACAGGCGTCGAGTGTTTCTCGGAACGAATGCACGCCGTCAACGATAACCGGAGTATCGGACCCCTCCTCCCCGGTGATTGCCGCCGCACGGACCGCGATGTGTGCTGCTTCATCGCGAGTAAGGGAGAACAGCCGGAATCGGGCGTGGAATTCTCTTCCCCCTCCAAGGATGATCTCGGTTTCCGCAGTGCAGACTTTGTAGGCGATATGGGCATCCCACATATACGCACAGATGCCTGCCGTGGCCGGGGCTGCATCAACGATCTCGACGCAGAAACTCTCCTCGTCGTCCAGCCAGGCGAGACGGTCCCCGGGGAGCAGTGTGATGTTCCGCTTGTCCACCGTTTCGAGATGGTGGTGCGGAATTCTGACGACCTGCTGTGGCCGGATGACATAACAGGCGTCATAGCGCAGGTGTGTGTGCGGATCCGCCGAAAAGGCGCCTTCCGGCCAGAGATTGCAGAACTCCACTTCACCGTGCTGGGGATTGGGCGTCACATGCCAGGAGCCGTTCCCGGCCACGCGCAGCTGTGTCGAAACTTCGTAGATGTAGGCGATTGGAGCCCTCAGCCGTGTGACACTCAACACACACTGACTGATGACATTCCCTGAGAGGGTTGTACCATGGCACTCGATGGTTACGTTCTCTCCTGATTCCTGCAACACACGCAGGGAAGCAAAACTTCCCGCATTCCGTTCGGGATGCTGGTGGTGGGCGTATTGCCGCCAGAAGAGCGGAAGGGGGACATCCGCCCCGATCAGATGCCTGCCGTGCGGGTGGAAGCGGACGTTCGCGAGGTACAAATCCCGGATTTCGCACACAATCTCCTCCCCGTCGCGCACGATGAGAGAAGCGGCGCCCGTCTGTTCACTGTGCAGTGCCACGCTCAAGACTTTCCAGTTCGCGTTCAATGACCCGGCGAAACGCCGGTTTGATGCCTTCTCTTTGCAGGAGATCCCGCAGATCCCTTGCGGCGTGTGCATTGATTTCCGGGAGCGCACTCCGGACGTCGTTCACTCCGATTTCCCGGGCCCAGAGCCGGTCGAGATAGGGCTGAAGTCGTTCCAGGATCGAGGCGGAAGTCCAGCTGGAAAACCGGACGAAGAAGCGGGGATCGCCGCCGTCATGTTGCAGGCTGAGAGTCCACACCTCCCGGAATCCGCTGCCGGGCAACCGGGGATACCGCCGTTCCCAGCCGCCGACGAAGTCGAGATCCCGGAGGACGGGATTCGGCTGGTAGATGCTCGCTTTTCCGACGATCCACTTCACGCTCTGCCAGGCGGCGTCCGGAAAACGCGTGCTGCTGCTGATGGAAAGCCCGCCGCTGCTTGTGCGGAAATACTGCGGCGGCTTTCCCGCAAATCTCGGGAGCGGCGCAACACCCCACCGGATGGCGAGGGTCTCGATCAACATCTGGTGGGGGACGGCTTCGACGAGCATGGCAACCCTTCCGCTTTGCAGCAGCTGGACGGGTTGCATGCCCATTGCCTGTACACGGCGGATGTCGGGCATCAGCCCTTCTACCATGAGGGCGAGATATTTCTCGAATGCTCCGGCGGAAGGGTCCGGCAGTGAGGCGAGGAGGGTGTTCGGCCGTATGCCGGCGCCGTTCATCTGTTCGAGGGCTTCGACAAAATGGCTCCCGATGAATATGCCGAACCGTTCAGGCGTACCGTCTCCGTCCGCATCAAGGGTCAGCCGGCGGGCCAGCCCGCGCATCGTTTCCCAGGTCCACGCCGTGTCCGGGTACGGCAGGCCCGCGGCGTCAAACAGATCACGATTGTAGTAGACGCCGAGCGTAAAACTCCAATTTCCCAGGCTGTACCAGCCGCTGTCGGGAGATGTGCCGTTCGTGATCACTGCGGGCCACAACCGTTCCACAAAGGGATCACCTTTGCTCACCGTCCGCAGGTCAAGAAGGCGCCCTTCGGCGGCAAGCCGGTCCCGCATCGTCGTGTTGGTGTAAAAGATATCCGGTGCCTGCCCCGCGGCCATCATCGCGTACAGCTTGTCCTGTCCCGTGAAGGGATTGAGTGTGAGGACGACGTGCGATTCCGCCGTGAAGGCGGGAATCTCGCTCTTCAGGGCGTCGATATCCGATGCATTGGCCGGACAATTGTACACCACCTCGGCAGTCCCGCCGGCGTTCTGCCTTCCACAACCGGGCAGCCATGTCGCTGTGATCAGCGCGCCTGTCAGCAGAAGAAGGCGTTTCATCCCCTCAGCCCTCCCACGGTGATCCCTTTGACGAAATGTTTCTGCGCCAGGAAGAAGATGACCACGTTGGGCAGCATGATGAGCACGGCGCCGGCCATAAGCAGATGCCACTGCGTGGCACCCGTTCCCACCACCTGGGATTTCAGCATGCTCAGGCCCAGTGTCAGGGTTGCCGTCTCCGGAGAGTTTAGATAGATCAACGGACCGAAGAAATCGTTCCATGTTCCGACAAAGGTAAACAGGGCGACGACAGCCAGGGCAGGCCTTGCAAGCGGGAGAACAATGCTCCAGTAGATCCGCAGACGCCCGGCTCCGTCGAGGACAGCGGCTTCGTCGTACTCCCTCGGAATGGTCATGAAGAACTGCCGGAGGAGAAAGATGTAGAAGGGCGATCCGAAAAAAGCGGGGACGATCAGCGGAAAATACGTATCGATCCAACCGAGAGAGGCAAATAGCATGTACAGCGGGATCATGGTGACCTGTCCGGGAAGCATCATGGTGGAGAGGCAGAGCGCGAACAGCGTGTCCCGTCCCCGGAAGTGAATCCGGGAAAAACCGTATGCCACGAGCGAGCACGAAAGGAGGGTCCCGATAAGGACAAGGACGGTAATGAACAGCGTGTTGGCTGCATACCTCCAGAAGGGGAGAAGCGATGTGACGAGGCTGAAATTCTCCCAGCGGTACCGCTCCGGTATCCAGCGGTACGGCTCGGCGAATACGCCCGCCAGGTCGTGGCCGGAGACGGAGAGCATCCACACAAAGGGCGCGAGAAAGACCACGCCGATTGTGCCCAGCAGAATATACATCACCGTGTAGCGGGACAACGCCGTCCAGAACACTTTGCCGAAACGGCCGGTTTCCGTCATGGGCGATCTCCGGCCTCATAATACACCCAGCGCTGCCCGAGTTTCTTCTGGGCAAGCGTAAACAGGAGGATGAGAAAGAAGAGAATCCAGGCAAGTGCCGAGGCGTATCCCATCTGAAAATCCTGGAACGCCTTCTTATAGAGGTACAGTACCATAAAGAGGGTCGCGTTATTCGGCCCGCCCTCGGTTCCGGGCTGGGCGGTGCCGGTCATCACGAACGCCTGTGTGAATACCTGAAAGCCGCCGATCAGGCTCATGACCAGGCTGAAAAACATCGCCGGGGAAATCATGGGGAGCGTGATGTGAAAGAAAGACCGGAACCGGCCGGCGCCGTCAAGTTCCGCCGCCTCGTACAGCTCGGGGGGCACCCCCTGGAGTGCCGCGAGAAAGATGATCATGGATCCCCCGACACCCCAGAGGGACATCAGGATCAGCGCGGGCTTCGACCAGCTCTCGCTCTGGAGCCACAGGGGACCATCGATGCCGGCAACAGCCAGGGCGCGATTCAGCAGACCCACCTCCGGGTTGAATATCCAGATCCAGAGAATGGAGATGGCCACCAGATTGGTGATCGAAGGGAGAAAGAAGATCGTCCGGAATATCCCGATGCCGGGAAGCGCCGGTTCAGCAGAAGCGCCAGGCCCAACGCGAGCACCATTGTCAGGGGGACGGAAAAGGCCACGTAGTAGGCCGTGTTCCCGAGGGAGCGGAGAAAAAGGGGATCCTCGGTGAAGATCCGTTCGTAATTGGCCAGACCGACCCACGATGGCGTCGACAACATGCTCCAGGACGTGAAGCTGATGCCGATTGAGGCAAGCATGGGGCCCGCGGTAAAAAGGAGAAAGCCGATCAGCCAGGGAGAGATGAAAAGGTACCCCGACAGGACGTTACGGCGACGGGCAACAGGGTTCACGACATTGCCTCGTTTCCAAAAAGTGTCGGAGGACAGAATGTCCCCGTGGTCTCCCCCCCGGCGGAAACCTCAAACGAGCCGACGCAATCGGGTTCTCCATTCCACCGGCGGGAGAGAATGACCTCCTTGAATGGATCGTACACCAGTTCCATGGAATCGATTCCCGAGGTGTAAGCGAATCGTGCGGATGGACCCCTCGTTGACGGTCCCGATGATCCCGGCGGATTGCGTGCGGAGAAGAAATGCTTCCCAGGTTGTCTCCGCGGCCGTCGCAAGCTCGAGTGCAAAACCTGTACGCCAGCCGTTGATCTCATGCCGGGGGAAATCGTGCTCCTCTCCTTCATAGTTATAGAAGGAAAAGACGAGGAATTCCCCCCACCGCCGGATCAGGACCGGCAGTGTTGACGGAGAGGGGGACGGCTGGAGGGGGATAATCAAGCCGAACGTTTGAAAATCGCGGAAGCAGATCCGCGCGCCGGCGGCACAGCGTGCGGGAAACGCGGTGACGGGGCTGCCGTCGATGACCAGCATATCAAACGGTGAAAAGTAGCTGAAGATCAGGTCGAGCCGGAAGCTGCGCACTCCGCGGTGGCCGGCCCGTTTCGGACTGTAGCATACAATGAGCTTGTTCTCGTGCTGGTACGTGGCAGAGCGCCCTTCCTCATATAGGTAACTCTCGTCGATGTGGGTATGTGCGACATGACAGAAGTTTTTGTCCCCGACACGTGCATCGTTATATACGCCGCGTGTATATGCCGACCGGAAGTCCTCCATTCCGCGGATAGTCGGGTTTCTCCGCATCCTGAGCATCACGCTGTCCGAGTGGCCGGCGTTGACGTACGGCATGGATGCCGATCCCAGCGCGTACTCTTCGGTCATGTAGGTGGTCAGATCGCTCCACCCGCCGGGGTAGACGTCGTCGTCAAAGGCGAAGGGTGGGGGGCCGGGCGATGCGAGTGCGGTGTTCGGTGTGCGCCCATCCGGTGAGTCGGTGCACAAACCGTTCGGTAGTACCGGTTCCCGGCGGCGGTGATTCTCGTGGTAGTGTTCACCGTACGTCGTTTTGCGGAAGGAATAGGGGAAGGGCTTTTCCCGCGCAATCCTGCGCGCCAGCGGGGGAACGTGGAAGGGAAGAATGGCGACCAGTGCATTCTGCACGAGCGTGGAGGGATGGTTGAACCGGTAGCAGAGCTCGGGAAAAAGAAAGAGAGGTTCCTCGAATGCCGCGAGCATCGTGCAGTGGAGTGCGGAGAATCCTCCGACGGAATCATCCTGATAGGATCGTGAGTGAGGACCTGCGAATTGCTGGCTGGGCGCGTGAAAATGCATGGCGACATCCACCCAGAGCCGTTCTTCGAGAAAGAGCGCCAGGCGGCGGCGCCGCTTCCGTGGTGGAATGTTCCGCGATCAGTGACAGGAACCAGAGGGTCAGTGCGGTGTACGTGGGGCTGTTGTACTCCGACATTTCCGCCTGTCGGCGGTGCCGGCTCCGGTGTTCCCCGATCCGTTCGCGGAAAAGGGTAAGCCGGCGGAGACCGAGATCGGTCGCCCACTGTTGTCCGGCCATCTCCCCGCCGAGGATGAGAGTGCAGTACGCACCGAGAGGATGGTTGACGTTTCCGTCTCGCCATTCCGTGAGCGCCGCATCAACGAGCCGTTCTTTGACGGAGATCTGCAGATGGCTGCAGACGTCAGGTGTGATGCTTCCGGGTATCCTGTGCAGGATTGCCAGGAGGGTGGCGGGCGTGTGCGTGCCGTCCTCGGCTTTTACCGATCCGAGGAGATAATTTCCGAGGATGCGGCGGTGGGGAGATTCATCGAAGAGGAGGCTGATCGCATACCAGCAGGTATCCCGGGCGATCAGGCAGCGTTCAGTTGCGGGATCGTAGTATCGATCGCCCGCCTCGCGGGCCGTGGTCATGAGCCATGTCCGGGACTCCGTAAGCGGGCTCATTGCCTTACGTCCCGGGGTGTTGACGACCTGAGAGCATCAAAAACCCGGAGCAACGCAGTGGTTGCGCGTACACGGGCACCGTCAGGCGCGGGGAGACGCCGCGCGTATTCATCGCGGATGGCCCCGCGGCCGTTATTGCCGGTGGTAACAGGAGAACCCATGAACCTCCAGAGTGGTTCTCCGCAACATACGAAGGAAACTCGACATCTGCCAGATGTTACCGGGTGATTTCGGGCAGAACAGCGCCGTCAAGATTCGCGGGAGCCTCCAGGCCAAGCAATCTGGCCAGCGTGGCTGCGATGTCAACGGTATGAACTTCCCGGTCGACCCTTTGCGCAGGGATCGTTTGGCCCCAGAAGACAATGGGGACGGTGGTATCATACGCATAGGGGGAGCCGTGGGAGGTTCCCGTGGAGTCCGACGTGATGAGGCAGTTCTCGCAATCACGGATGGAGAAATCGGGGCTGCGGTCTGCCTGGGTGCTATGCCTGTAGGATTGGAGGTAGGGTCTGGGTGGGGTGGCGGGATCGAGCAGCTCGCGCCGGAAATAGACATCGGAAACACCGTCAATTGCCAGCAACACAGTGCGGATGCGCCGTTCGAACACGCTGTCGGAAAGGCCGGCCATCCGTGCCGCATCGTAATTGAGCATGCCTTTCCGGATCAGCCGGTCGGCGGCCCGGCATTCGAAGCGCAGGAGGGAATCCAGCTGCTTCAACTCACGTTCAATGGCTTTGCTGTTGTCAAACCGGCGGGCTTCCCGGCGTTCAATCCGCTGCAAGTACTCGGGGAGCTGCATCACCCCGTGATCGCCCGAGAGGATCACCAGGAGTTGCTCGGGCCTGACGAGTGCTTCAAGATCTGCCATGAACTCGCCGAGAGCGGCATCGAGACGCACCAGGTTGTCTATCATCTCATGGCTATTCGGGCCGAACGAGCTCCCGATATTGTCTGTGGCGGAAAGGGATACGCACAGGAGATCGGTGTCCCCCCGTTGACCCAGCTTCTCTCCATGAAGGGCGGCCCGGGCGAAGTCCAGCAGATAGGTATTCCCGAAGGGTGAGTCAAATACCCGGGCGGTGAGTGTGCCCGGGTCAAAAACGTGCGGGAAGGCTGTCTTTCCATCCCACGGTTCCTCTCCGGGGAAGGTATCAGTGCCGAAGGGGATGTAGGCCTCTTCCCCCTTCAGTTTCGTCCATGCAGGGGGTGTGTGTCGTGCCACCCATTGGCTGTCGTTGAAGGCCCGGGCCCATGCCGGGATGGTGCTCATGTAGTAGGATGATGTGACCATACGGCCGGTTTTCCGGTCGTACCAGAATGCTCCAGTGGGTTGTTTGCCTCCCATGAGAATCGCCGCACGGTCTTTGTATGAGAGGGAGATCACCTTCGAGCGTGGGGAAGCTGTCTGCAACCAGTCGCCCAGCGCTGTTGCGCGGAGAAGCCGGGGCGACCGTCCACCTCCTTCGCCGTCAACCGGCCGCGCGGTTGAATCCTCCACGCAATACACCCTGCGGCTGGTAAGGCGGTCGGTCCAGTTGTTGGAAACGATTCCGCTTTTCCAGGGGTAGACGCCTGTCCCGAGCGTGGCATGGCCGGGTCCTGTGGAGCTAACGGCGTAGTTGAGGCCGGCATTGGAAAACGCAGTCCCTTCGGAGAGCATTTTCTGAAAGCCCGCCGTGTAGAGCTGTCGGTAGCGTTCCAGGTGGTCGGCTCGAAGCTGATCGATAGAGATGAATACCACGAGCCGGGGAGGATCATTTGCCTCGGCAGTCAGGGGAACAAGAGAAATCAGGAGAAGACCGCAGAAGACGAAGAGTGATTTCATCAGTGGGCTGCTTCCAGAGGTAACAGAGGGTTCGCCGTCGCTGGCGAAATCGATCGGGTGACGATTCGTTCCAGGATGAGCGAAATGGTATATTAGGCATGCTATATATATAGTCCATTCGATATTTCTTATCCTAAGGAATATGATCGAAAGAGTCAATAGAGTACTGATTTCTGATGTGTATTTGAGACGATTTCACTTGACAATCCAATTAAACGTTCATATGTTTAATATACCATGTATACTATTTGATTCGTGCATCAAATCAACCTTGCTCCATGGCCGGAATCTGACTGAGCCATTTTCAATTCTTCGGATATGAAGGCAACTCCCGAAGGAGAGCGCTGATGAAGAGCATATCCACCTTCTTTCTTCTTCTTCCTGCTTTCTTGTTTTCTGTTTCGGCATCCCTGTATGGCCAGGGTGGTGTCAGGGGAGTTATTACCGATGCTGCGGAACACCAGCCCCTCATGGGGGCACATGTTGCCCTCACCGGCACCGCATTTGGCGCCGCGACTGACCTCCAAGGTCGCTATTCAATAACAAAGATCCCTGCGGGCAGACACACGCTCAAGGTTTCGTATATCGGTTTCAAAAGCAAATCCCTCCAGATCGAGATCGTTGCCGATACCACCGTTGAACTGAATGTCTCCCTCGCCATTGACGTACTCGAGGGAGAAGGCATCGTTGTCACAGCACAAGCGGTGGGACAGGCGGCGGCGATCAACCGTCAGTTGACCTCCAACACCATCACCAACGTCGTTTCGGCCGAGAAGATCCAGGAACTCCCCGACGCAAATGCGGCCGAGTCCGTCGGAAGGCTGCCGGGTGTTTCCATTCAGCGCAGCGGAGGAGAAGGTTCGAAGGTCATCATTCGCGGACTGTCCCCCACCTACAATGCCATCACGATCGCCGGTGATCGCATCCCCTCAACGGATCTGGATGACCGGAGCGTTGACCTCAGCATGATTGCCCCGGAGATTCTGGCAGGCATCGAAGTGACCAAGGCGCTCACGCCCGACAAGGACGCCGACGCGTTCGGCGGCACGGTGGACTTTCAGTTGACTTCGGCCGCCCATGGGGGATTCAAGGGCAACATTCGTTTCCAGGATGGATACAACCATGAACGCCGTGAGCTGGGGGAATACAAGGGCCGCATGACCTTCAGCAACCGGTTCTTTAATGAATCCTTCGGACTCCTGGTTTCCGGAAATGTGGAGGAGACACAGCGGGGTTCGGACCAGTTTACCGCGGTGTATGACGTCGCGCGTGAAAAACGTCCGGGCGAAGAGTTTGCGCCCATTACGACCCTCTCCGCAACCTTCATTCACACGGTGGATGTCCGGAAACGGTACGGCTTCAGCGTGATGATGGACTACGAAATCCCCGGCGGGAAGATCATCTCGAACAATTTCCTGAGCCGTCTGGACCGTAACGAGGTTATCAATACCAGACGCTTCGACATGTCGGGCAGCAACAAGATGAAGTACTACCTCCGGGACCGCCAGAGACAGATACAGATTCTCACCAACTCCATCGCGGGAGAGCACGATCTCTCGGTGTTGTCCCTCAACTGGAAACTCTCACGCGCCGCTTCCAGCACTCGCTACCCGTATAACAGCCGGTTCCAGTTTGAAGAGGCCGGGGCTTTCAACACGGGCAACATCCCCCCCATTGCCTCTCCGGATGACATCATCAACAACGCGTACAACAGGGTGCAGAACGCCTACCTTTATGACGGGGAATTTGAACCTGAAGAAGCTTATGAACGGGATCTGGCCGCACAGGTGAATGTCAAATGGCCATACGCGATCACCCAGAACATCGTCGGGAGCGTGAAGGCCGGCACCAAAATCAGGGAAAAAATCCGGGAACGGGACAGGAACTATGCCTCAAGGCGCCTGGACATCACTGACTCCAATTTCGGTCGCTCGCATTCCCAGTATGGCAAACCGGGATTCACCTACGATCGTATGCCGGGAACCGGCTATGCGTACATGCGGTACTATACCGATCCGCTTTTCGACGCGGGGGAATTTCTGGATGGCCGCTACACATACGGCCCGGGGCTGAATCCGAAGGAGCTGGACCATTTCCTGAAGACGTATCTCTACGACAACGTCTACCGCTTCTCCCTCCAGAGGGACATGGACGACTACACCGTCACCGATCTGCTGGGGGCGGGCTATGCCATGACGGAATTGAACTTCGGGACACTCGTGACGTTCATGCCGGGTGTGAGGTACGAAAAAATCCACATTGACGCTCAAGGCCGGTCCGGCGTCGTCAACACACCGGAGGATGAGGGGTTGCTGGATGACGAGCGGGTCCAGGATACGACTTCGACCATCACCTATTCGCAATGGTTCCCGATGATACACCTGCGCGTGAGACCGACGGATTGGTTTGATGTGCGCCTGGCGTATACACAGACCGTCTCCTATCCCCGAATGGATTACATCATTCCCTCCAAGAAGATCAAGGCCTCCGAACTCCTCCTGGAATTCGGCAATTCGCGGTTGGAACCGCAGTACTCCACCAACTATGACGCGTACATCTCTTTCTACACGAATAGCATCGGGCTCTTCACGTTCGGCGGCTTTTACAAGGATATCACCAACCTTATCTACCTGCGCAGCGGCCACGTGATTCTCGACCCTGTCAAGGAGGGCGTCGACAGGAATTATGTCGGATACACCATCTCCCGTCCGGAAAACAATCCGTTCAAAACCGAGGTCAAAGGCCTGGAAGCCGAGTGGCAAACCAATTTCAAGTGGTTGCCCCGTCCATTTGACGGCTTTGTGCTGAGCGCAAACTATACCCATATCTGGTCAAGCACCAACTTTCCCATCTCTTTTGTGAGGGAGGAACGCATACCGGTCTTCCCGTACCGGCTCACGTCGGTCATTGATACGTTTCGCGCCGGGTACATGCCTGATCAGGCGTCCGATATCGCCAACGTCGCTCTGGGGTACGACCTGGGCGGATTCTCCGGGCGGGTTTCAGTGGCGCTCCAGGGGAAAACGCTCACGTTCGTCGGGGTTCGTGAAGAGCTGGACGGGTTCACCAATACCTTCGAGCGTTGGGATCTCTCTCTGAAGTATGACTTTTCCGAAGCTTTCACTCTGTATTTCAATCTGAACAACTTCACCAACGAGCCCGACGAATCGTACATGCAAACCGCCCGGTATGCCACGGCTCGCGAATACTACGGATGGACGACAGACATCGGATTCAGCGTCAACTTCTAGCCTCCGGGATCGCTCACCGGGAGCCTGATGTCACCACTACTATGGGAGCGGCGATCGCACCACATTCTGCAACTCACAAGGAGATCATATGAAACATGCATCCTGGCTCCTGCTTGCGCTGTCCCTGTTTCTCTTTGTCGCCCTTCCGAGAGCGACAGCCCAAACATGGGACTACATCGATGTGCCTCCCGGCTATGAAACGCTCAACCTTGCCGTTGAAGGTGATACGACTGCGGCCGGAATGCCCAAATCCCTGAACCGCGTCTACCGTCTTGCACGCGGAGGCACCTATCTCCTCAACGGGCGCATTGTGAATATCAAGAAGGCGCCTCTGCGCGTGTGGGCGGCGGACGGGACAGGTGCGAAACCCGTCATTATTATGGCCGTCGACCAGACCGGCGCCAACGATGACTTTGCGTACTGTGAGGGACCTGCGCATTTCAAAAACCTTTACATATCCGGCATTGACGATATCGGCAAGCAGGACCGGTATACTATAGCGATCTACGGCGACAGCACGAAGGTGATACTGGACGGCGTACACATTGATCATTCCCGCCAGTCCCATATCCGGACGTACGGCAACTTCACACGCATCTTCTTCCTCAACTGTGAATTCCGCAATTCCATCGATCTCGCGACCCCCTCCAACGGCCGGTTCTTCGATGGCCGCGGCCTTCGTGCGGACAGCATCGTGTGGATCAACAATACCTTCTATGTGAACTCCCAGCGCATGTTCAGGACGGACGGCGCATTGATCAACACTCTCATTTTCGATCACAACACGTTCTATCAGGGTCTGTACGGACAAAGTACCACCAGCGGCTGGAAGATCGGCGGAGGACTTGAACTCCGCAGAGGCATCAATGTGCGGATAACCAACAATATTTTCCAGGATTTCAATCTGGAATCGTTGAGGCATCCCACCACCATCAATCCTCTGGACCGTATGCCGATCATCTATGTCGACTCTCTTGGCTCCGAGCCCGAATCCAACCGGAACTGGGTTGTCCGCAACAACTCGTACGGCTGGTCGCCGGTGTTTAAATCCTTCTGGGCGGCCCGGGCGGATACCGTGAAACCGGGGGTGTTCATCAGTCTGTACGGCGACAGCATGTTCTTCAGAACGCAGCCCAACTTCAAGCAATCCGGCAATTTTGAAGAGCTGATCCAGTTCACCGACGCCCCGACGTCCGATAGTCTCGTGAAATACCTTACGTACCGTTACAGCACCAATTTCACCGGCACAAGCAACCCCGATGTACGTGCCGACAGGAACGGCATTGGCAGCCTCACGACAAACCCGGGCTCATTCGGCCTTGAAGCGAACCGGTTTGACTTTGATTACCCGACGACGCAGCTCGCCTATACGGCGGGTGACGGCGGATTCCCTCTGGGCGACCTGAACTGGTTCCCGTCGAAGAAGGCGTTATGGGAGTCGTGGGTGACCTCTGTCGGCGAAGAGAACGGTCTTGTAACCGAATTCCGCCTCGAGCAGAATTATCCCAATCCCTTCAATCCCTCCACGCGGATTCAGTATGCGCTCCCCAGGGCGGCACGGGTCACACTGACTGTCTACAACGCCCTCGGTCAGGAGATTGCCACGCTGGTAAACAACCAGGACCAGGCGCCTGGAGTCCAGAACCTGGTCTGGAACGGTCAGGATGCCTCAGGCAGGTCGGTGGCATCCGGAGTATATTACTGTCAACTCAGGGCCGATGGCACGCAACGGTCCATGAAGATGCTGCTCGTAAAATAGCTGACCTCCGAACATTCCGAAACGATCCAAGAATCTGCGGTGCTGAAGCACGGCACCGCAGATTCCGTTGCTCATGATCCGGCCCCTGGTGAGCCGGTTCCCGGAGAGAGAGAATGAAACACACGCTCTTCATCACCCCGGTCCTGCTGCTGCTGCTCTTCCCATCGGGGCTTTCCGCACAGGATCAGCCTCTCTCGCTGCTGCTTTTCGGGAATATGAGCGTCCCGCTGGGAGCGTTCGGAGAAAACATCGGGTCCGGTGCAGAAGTCACACGCCGGTTCGGGTTCTATATCGGGGAAGATGCGGGACTGGCGAAAATCGGTTTCGGTGCGGGAGCCGAACTCAGCAATACTCTGCTCGGCAGTGACTTTGCGTGGGTCGTCAGCGCAAAGTTCCTTTCCAACCCGACGGACAATTCGGAACTGACAGCCTTCTTCACGAAGGATTTCAAGGATACGCTGTCGGTACAGTTCGAAACCGGCAGCTGGATCAGCATACCTGTCCTTACCGGATTCACCTATACCTTCGGTGTCGGGGAAGGCGTGAGTCTGTATGGTTCACTCCAGGCAGGCCTGATCATCACACGGCAGGCTTCGCGAAAAGCCATTGTCTCCGGTTCTGTGGTGGAGGAATCGACATTCAAATTCCTCGCGGGTTTTGGCTATGAATTCGGAGTCGGCCTGGAGTTTGGCGGGGGATACAACATCAGTGCCCGCTATCTGGATGTCGGGAGCCCGTACTATGGGGGCACGCGCGTGCTGAACGAAGAATTCTTTACGACGATACCGAAGCGGGAGATGAGCATTGACGGGGATCAGAGACCCGTGGGAATGATGCTGATCATGCTCGGGTACAGGATCTGATGCTCAGGTAAGCGAGGAACTCGCGGGTCCGTCCGGGAGTCGGGACAATCCTGAAGAGCGCATACGCCCGTCCCAACACGCCAGGGGAACAACCGTTCTCCTGGCGTTGTTCTTTTTCCGGGGGACATCCCCGGCGCAGACGCCGTTTCGCCGGCCGCATCTATGCACCGGGACGGTTTGCTTCTGTTTCCCAGGAGGCATATCTTGATAATCATCGAAAGGAGGACTTCTGATGCCCGTTCTGAAACGGCTAACACCGGAACAGCGGTCGGATTTCGAGCGGATCGGTTATCTGCACAAGCTGCCACCCGCATTTTCCGGGGTGGAAATGAAGAACCTGAACCTCGGCCTGAATGAACTGCTGAAGCTCCTCCGCCCGGGGGAAACCTCCAAAGAAATCCGCGAATGGCACGAATCCAGCCGGTTTCTCTACGAGATCTGCATGAATCCCGTTATCCTGGACTATGTGGAAGATCTCCTCGGCCCCGATTTCTTTCTCTGGGGGAGCAACTTCTTCATCAAGGAACCGCGGAGCCTCTCCACTGTCGGGTGGCACCAGGATGCCTACTACTGGCCCCTTGACCCCCACGAGTCTCTGACCGTCTGGCTCGCCTTTGATGACAGCACGGTCGAGAACGGCGCGATGACCGTTATCCCCGGCTCCCATACGGCGGGGCTGTTGAAGCACGTGCGTGTCGGCGAAACGGATTCCGTGCTGATGCTGGAATGCGAACGGGGGCAGTTCCGGGAAGACATCGCCGTGCCGGCCACGTTACATGCCGGCGAAGTGTCCATACACGATGATAAACTCGTGCATGGATCCCCCGGCAATCCGTCGGACAAACGGCGCGCCGGTTTGACGATCCGGTATTCCCGGACGAACGTAAAATGCGACCTCGCCGTCAATCCGCATTTTACCACATACCTCTGCCGCGGGGTGGACCGGTATCACTATAACCCGCAGGGTATTGTGCCGGTGAAGCAGTACGGACAGGCTCGACCGCGAGCATCGCAGCGTGGAAGAAGCGGGCCGGGAGGCGGAGAAGAAACTGGGTTTGATTCGGTAGGAGTCCGGATGGTCTGGAGCCAGAAAGAATTCGTCCTTGCCCCGCGAAAGCGGGGTTTTCATCTGGTCACTTCCGAGATCCTCTCCAGGATTCCTGAACTCTCCGGTATACGCCGGGGGATTCTGCACCTCTTCATCCGGCATACGTCGGCATCGCTGACCGTCAACGAGAACGCCGATCCCAGTGTCCGGTCGGATCTGGAACGACACTTCAATGTGATTGCACCGGAAAACGCTCCTCACTACACGCACGATACCGAAGGTTCCGACGACATGCCGGCGCATATCAAGGCCTCGCTGCTCGGCAACAGCCTCACCATACCGGTCACGGACGGCCGTCTCAACCTTGGCACATGGCAGGGAATTTATCTGTGCGAACACCGTGACAGGGGTGGGAGCAGGGAGATCGTTGCAACCCTCTATGGGGAGTGATGGTCCATCGCAAAGCCTGGTCCCGCCCGTTGCGTGAGCCCATTGCCCTCCATTCACTATAGATGGCCGGGAGAAGTATGTTGCGATGTCGCAAGCAGCATCTTCAGGTATGTTATCCGATCTGATCCGCTCGCCAGGAACAACGGATCAGGCGTGTTCCTCCGGGACGGCATCCATTCATGCAGATACCCGGTTGCCTCAAGTGCATAGACCCGCGCTGTCTTCAGCCGTGCCGGCAGCGCCGGGGAGATAATGTCGATGGTTTGCGAAGGGAGAACGGCAATCCGGCGTTCATCGCGCGACCGCGAGCTGTGGAGCGACGTCCTGCCCGGTGCCTGTTGTGAAACATCATTCCGGGCACCCTGCTCCACGGTATGATCCACGGTGGTGTGCGATCCAGCGCAGACCGCATCGATCCTCCAGACATCGGCCAGACATTCCAATCTAATGTCCACCGTATCACCGATACCCGAGAGGTTCAGCGGAACCGCCCTGGTGAACGGGACCGTATTGGCCTCCGGCAGGATCCTTCCGGCTTCCCTCCAGTGATCCCCGCTCCGCACCATGACCCGCAACGCGCACTCCTCCTGCCAGGACTGCATCTGACGTATCACTTCGTGGTCGTTTTCCAGAGCGTGGATGAACTCGAGGGTTGCATCGCCCAGGACGGCGGACACCTGTGAAAGGACAGCGCTGAAGATGTCGGTATTGATGGCGCTGACGGCCAGAGTTCCCTTCCCGCGCATCCGACAGAGGCAGGAACCGCAGATCGATGACATCCCTGAATGAACCACCCGGGTGCGCGCTGGAGAGTGATGACTGCCAATACACGCCATCACGATCTGCCAGCGCAGGCCCGACTGCAGTGCCCTCCTCCGTACGTGCAGCGACTGACCGCACCGGCCGTGAGAGGGTGAGGAGTCTGTTTTCCGTGTCCACTGCACGGCGAGTGTTCTCCGGGGGACCTCGGCGGAGAGCAGTGTGAGTTGGTTGTGATAATGGGTTTCGGGGCGTTCATTGCGGACCTGTACAAGAAGGAGACCTTTGTCGGGGATCAACGAAGGGAGAAGTGTGCAGGTCGTCATCTCCAGGGCCTTCCCCCATGCCACGCCAAAGGCTTCCCCTTCAAGCGAATACGCAGAACCGTTCCAGGAATACAGTGTCGGACATGAATGGCCGCCGCTAGAAGGGACGTGTCGCGGATCGAACAAATGCGTCTGATCCTGCACCGTGAAACCGGATGCCGCTGATTCCGTCACGATGGAAATGACCGAGCCGGCAACAAAAGCCACAGCTCCGACCGCGAGTATGGTCCTGAATCCCGCAATCGATTCGGTTTCTATATAGACCATATCGGAAAACGGAATCGACCCGTCGAATGGTTCGATGAGCTCGTGTGAACGACGGGATCCCCTCCCGATAACGCCGCTGTCCGTGACGGTGTACGCCGTGAGGTGCACGACGGTCGAATCAACGGCGAGAATATCGGATTGCGCATGCCCCCTCTACGCGGCCTCCATGAGACTTGACCGTTGTGTGATACGCTCCGTGGTCTGGCATCCGGCGGCGAGCAGTACCGCGAGGAGCACAAAACAATACGCGGGTTCGGATTCATGGGAGGTCTCCTTCAGAAGTACAGGGTGAGAGAAAGACCGAACATCGCACCACCGGTCTGTATCTGCGCAGCTCCCGGTTCGTGACGAAACAATGAGTTGCGGACCCAGAAGATACTTGGTGAAAACGCTCAGTCCGATCGGATTTTCCCCGGTGTGACCGAATTCGATGCCGCCTCCGAGAAGAGGCACGACCCTTCTTTCATTTCCCGCAGATCGACATCCGGGTCAAGAATCATGTACCGTCCCAGAGCGTCATCCGGGCCGATGTGGTCTCCGTAATTCAATTGAGAGGAAATGGAATACGAGTTAATCTGCATACCCGCAGTGAGAAACCCTCGCAGACCGTCAAAGATAATGAAGCAACGCGGGGAAATACCGGGCACCGATCGCCGCCGTTTTAACCGTCAGGAGACCCTCCTGGTATGCGACGTCAAGACTCATTTCAAATGAAGGTGAAAGAACCACGCTCACAGAGAACAGCAATACCATTCCGGGGTCATCATCGGGAACGAGATAGCGGATGGGATATCCGGTCTGACGGTAGTAGTCTTCTACTGATGTAATAAGGCTCGGCAATTCCGACAAATCCGGATTGTATGTGGATACCCCCGCAGTCATGCCGAACTGTGGGTAACGCGTGCTCCTGGGAACCACAGGTCCTGCGAATGGAAGTACATCCTCCAGGTTTCGTCTGTATCGTTCTTCGGAGGCGGTCGGACGGCGTGGCGCCGGGTCGGAACGCGGACTGCCGGGCTGGTGCCATGAATGGTTGTGAGGATCGCCGGCTGAGTCCCCATCACATATGTTCCGTCCGTTAGACCCTCTATGTGCTCGATCTTTTCTGCAATCACGTTGAGGAGAGTGGGCGAGTATTGGATGTATTCTGTTTTCGGGGGTAAAGGTGGATTCTCGATCTCGAAGATCACGTAAAGGAGAGAATCCCGTGTCACGATAACATGGGCACGTTTAAGCCCCTTCACACTCTGAAACACATGGAAGAATTTACTCTCCGCTGCGTCGATATACTCGCCAACACGGGGGCTGAGGATCACCAGATCTCCCGTTATCTGTGCGAAACCGGAAGGGCCCGCGATCAGCAGTGCGAAGAGGAGGGTGCAGGAAAACGCCTGACGGGTCATGGTTGCCTCAAGTTGTCGGTTCTGCAGATGACACTGATTTCCCATTCTGCTCAAAGGAGAAACTAACAGTTTCCGTCTACTTGTTGTCACAAAAATGTAAAAAAAGTGTCTCTTCTCTGGCAACCCGACCTTGCTTTGAAACCGCGGAGTTTGTACATTCTTACCCATTTCATCCGGTCATCAGCCGCAATTCTCGGAGAGGTTTGTGTCCGGGGGGGGGGATGAACGAGGAGAGTCCACGCAGTGTGGAGAATGTGTTGCGGGGAGACAACTATGAGATTGTGGGAAAAATCATTGAAATTCTGTTCGATCCTCCTGTCCGCATTTGTGTTGGGTGTTGCGCCCGCAATTTCCCAGCAGGTCGCTCCGGGAGACACACTCCGGGCGGATTTTGTGAGCGACACGCAAAATCCTCTCTGGCCGGAAAAGCTGAAACTCGACTGGAATAACAACGAACTCGCCCACACGAGGATTTTCGATGCAATCATTGAAGACGCTCCTGCAGCAGTTTTCCATCTGGGAGACCAGATCGCGCTGGGATTTCTGGAGAGATCGTGGGCGGTGATCGACTCCTTCGGTGCGAGGCTCGCGGCGAAAAAGATCCCGTACTATCCCATTCTCGGGAACCATGAGCTTATCTATTTTTCGGGGATGGGTCGCCAGAAATTCGAGGAACGCTTTCCCTATGTGAACAACACGGGGTATATGCGGCGTCTGGGTCCGGTTGCCGTCGTTCTTCTGAATTCGAATTTCGGCCATCTCTCAGCGGAAGAGGCTCAGAAACAGCAGGCGTGGTACGAAGAAACGCTTGAGCGGCTGGAAAAGGACTCCACGGTGGAGCTGGTTGTCGTCGGCTGCCACCATCCGCCGTACACGAACAGCACCATTGTTTCCCCGTCCAGGGAGGCGCAGCAGTTCTTTGTCCCCCCGTTTCTGGCCGCCTCCAAGTGCCGCCTCTTTGTGAGCGGGCATTGCCATGCGGTGGAGCATTTCAAGAACGGTGGAAAGGACTTCCTGGTGATAGGGGGGGGAGGGGGACTTCAACAGCCTCTTCTTGTCGGGGCGGAGCGGCGATGGACTGATGAGTTTCCGGTAAAAACGGAGCTTCGGATGTTTCATTACATGCGCTGCAGCATCACGGCGGAGGAAGTCCGCTTCACCATACGGATGCTGAACGATGATTTTGCATCCTTCCGTGACGCGCTCACGCTCACTTTTCCGCTTCGACGGTAAGGCCGGAGGTTTCCGGCCTTCACCCCTTTCGATGTTTATGGGCCCCCCATCCCAAAAAAAGACTTGACAGACATCCCGCAATTGTCTACATTCGTGCAATCGTTTGCATCATTATTCCCCTTCTCATGTAGTGATCCGTCTTTGCGGATTTTTCTCCTTTTCGCCTCTTGATTTGGCATATGCGGATGAAATATCATCCAATGAGATTCCTTCTAACTCAATCAATATGACACTGTTGTGCAATCGTTAGCATGAAATCATGACTTTTACTCTGTCAGATATTGCCAAGAGGGCGGGTTGCTCTGTCTCGACCGTATCCCGTGTGCTTCATGACAACACCCATAAGTGGAAGATCTCCGAGGTGACGAAAGCCACCGTCCGGCAGGCCGCCGAAGAACTCGGGTACACTCCCAACAAAATCGCCCGGGGGCTCCGCTTGCAGAGGACCCACCAGATCGGTTTTATCGTTCCGGATGTGTCCAATCCATTCTTCGCCATGATGGTCAAGAGTGTTTCCAAAGAGGCGCGCAAGGCAGGATACAGCATTTTGATCTCGGACTCCGATGAAGATTCCAGCATTGAGGAGAAATCGCTCAAAGGCCTCCGGGAGAGCCGCGTTGACGGCTTCCTTATCGCCGGAGTCGGCCGGCAGGACGAACACATCCGGGAGCTCGTGCGGTCGCATGCGCCGCTCGTTATGATCGACCGGTGGTCCAAAGGTCTGGACGTTGATGCGATCAGTGTCGACAATTTCCGCGGAGGATACCAGGCCACCCAGTACCTCCTGCGCGTCGGGCACAGAAAAATCGCTTTCATACAGGGGCTCCGGGGCACCAATGCCAATGAAGGGCGCCTTCAGGGTTTTCTCCAGGCGATGAAAGACGCGAATGTCTCCGTGCGCGACGAGTACACCGTGGGCGACGATTTCGGTACGCTCAACGGTTACCTCGAGACCAAGTCCCTCCTCCAGCTGCAGGAACCTCCCACGGCCATCTTCACCGCGGGCGATCTCATCGCGCTGGGAGTGCTCCGGGCGCTTGCGGAGGAATCCGTTGCGGTACCCGGAATGATATCCCTTATTACGTTTGACGATCCGAGTTTCGCCTCGTATCTCTCACCCCTCTTACGGCCGTCGAACAGCCGATCGAGATGATGGGGGAGATGGGGGTCAAGCTCCTTCTGCGCCGGATGCGGACTCCCGATGCCGAGGTCAAGCAGGTGCTGCTCGAACCACGGCTTATTGTCCGCGAGTCCGTCGCACGTCTCTCACAACATATCGACGCCGTGAGTCACGCCTGATGCCAGCACGATCACGCCATGATGCCCAGGACAACAAACTGCCGGTTCTCCAATCGCAGCATTCGCTCAAAGGTCGGACTCCAGAGACTTATCGGCAAAGGACCACGGTGATGCGCAGATCAGTTCCCTTCCGTACTCTTCCGTATCTCTTCCTCCTGCTCATTCTTCCGCACTTCCTCTTCTCCGGGACGATGGGGAAAATCGCGGGCAGAATCACTGACAAGACCACAGGGGAACCCATCATAGGCGCTCATGTGGTCCTGAAGGGCCTTTCGGCAGGGGCGTCCACAAACGTCAACGGCGAATATTTCGTCCTCAATGTATCACCCGGGACATACACCCTGATCGTTTCGATGCTGGGGTACGAAACGGTCAATATCAGTAATGTCCTTGTCGCCATCGATCGAACGACCACAAAGAGCGTTGCCCTGTCGTCAACGATTATCGAAGGAGAGGTGGTCAATATCGTTGCAGAACGCCCGGTTATTGACAAGGACCTCACGGCGAGCGAACAGATCGTGACGAGCATGGCGATTGAGAATTCCGGAGCCAGAACCATCGGGGAGGTGCTTGCGACCCAGCCGGGCATCTTTGCCGACAACTCCAACCTTGCGTGGGAACGGGGAAGGACAAGGGGATATGTCCGCGGCAGTTCGAACGTGCAGGCGGTCATGATGGTCGACAATCTCTCCGTGAACAGCGGGCTGGTCTCGGACAACTACTCCGGATTCAATACCTCGACCATTGAACAAATATCCGTGCTGACCGGGGGATACAACGCCGAATACGGCGAAGGCCGATCGGCGATTATTAACATCGTTTCCAAAGAAGCGTCCTCCGGTCTTCATGGCACGCTCCTGTCACGTGTACGTCCTGCGGGCGTATACCATTTCGGCCGGAATTTGTACAGCAAAGACAATAACGACTATGCGACGACCGGTCTCGACTACTGGACCGCACAGTCCAATGACGAAAACAGCCGCTATTACAAGCTTAACCCCGACTCTCTTCTGACGGCGTGGCGCAAACAGATAACGCCGAATGACACGCTGGGGAACTATGCGGAGCGTGCACAATATGAATTCGAAGGAACACTCCTCGGCGGCGTGACGGACGAACTGAGTTTTCTGATATCGGGACGCTACAAGAAGGCCGTCGGTATTTTTCCGCAGGCGATCCCGTACAACCCCGAGTACAATGTGCAGGGATACGTCAACTTCAAACTGTCTCCGGAGTTCAAAGTCCGCTTCGGAGGATTTGTGGGTGGATACGAAAGCGCGGATTATACAGCCACAAATGCGAACACCTTTGAATCCGGACAGGAATCCGCCTGGCTTGCCCCGATGCGGATAGATGAACAATTTGCCCGCGCAAAGTATAATCCCTTCGGGGCGACCTACCGCCAGTGGCCCGAACTCCGGGAATGGTCCCAGCTGTACGGGAAGATCACCCACGTGCTGAATGCCCAGTCGTTCTACGAACTGACCGTCAGCTACCTGAAGGACAGGATGGACAGATCGGACAGGGATCATCGTATTCCCGACTCGCTCTGGTCCACCCGCGATGATCGTACGCTGATGCATCCCCGGTTCACCGAGCAGGGCTACTTCCACACCTGGACGAAAATGTTTTCGCAATCGTATCAGGTGAAAGGGGACTATACGAATCAGATCACGCAGACCCACAACATCAAGGCGGGATTTGCGGTCAAGGCGCATGATTTCAATTATGAGAACTTCGCCGGCGTCCAGGCGGGAAGACGGACCAACGACATGAATGTGTTCGACGGGAATCCTTATGAAGGAAGTGTCTACGTGCAGGACAAGATCGAAACGCCGGGGCTCGTGGTGAATCTGGGCGTCCGGGGGGATTTCTTCAACCAGAACCGGGATGCGCCGAAAAACATGTTTGATCCCGCTTGCCTTTCAGCTGGCAACGCCCGGGCATGATCCCGGAGCCCCGCTGGGAATTCCCGGGACGCCGGAACGGGAGACCACGGCATTGCAGGTCGCCATCGCTCCCCGCATCGGCATTTCCCATCCGATGAGTGACAATGCCGTTCTCCATTTTGTGTACGGACACTTCTACCAGAGACCGTCGTGGACGAAGATGTTCGGGTTTCCGTTCGTGAACTACACGGAAGCGATGGACAGCGTCCTGAACCCCTATGCGAAACAGACCACGTTCATGGATGAATGGCAGGGGTACTACGGCAATCCAGAAATGGGATACGAGCGGACGATTCAGTATGAACTCGGCGTGGATTACAACATCGCCGACATGCTCAAACTCGACGTGACGGGATACTACAAGGACGCGTCGCGCGAGGCAACCGTGATCACCGGCGTATACGCCGCGACATATACGGCAACCAAGGCGCTGATGGTGAGCAACTCCGGCTATTCCGATGTGCGCGGGATCGAGACGAAAATCGACTCGCGCTTCAACGGGATGTTCAATTTCGGACTGAGTCACGAGGTGTACTGGTCGTTCAACGGAGAAGTCGGGTTCAGCCGATGTACGAACCGGGTTCCCCGAGCGTGGATGTGCCGAAGGGACTGCGGCAGGGACGGGGAGCATGGGGCGACTACCAGCGCATCAAAGGGTGGGCGAGTCTTTCGATGGACGACGGCGAAGGTCCGGAACTCTTTGGCGGTCATCCGTTGAGCGATGTTCTGCGTCTATACGCAATTTCTGGTGGAGACCGGGGGATCCGTACACGTATCACGCCCGCGGGTGACCTTTCCACCGAACCGAACAACATGCGATGGTTCAACTATCTATCAGATCGACCTCAAGATCGCGAAGGGTTTCGACGTTTTCGGTGTGCGCGCGGAGTTGAGTGTCGATATCAAGAATCTGCTGGATCATGAAATTCCTGCGGCTGCTGGACGGCGACGATCTCATCCGGTATATGGAGAATCCCTCTCTGCCGGATAGCGAGCGACTTACCGAAAACCGTGGATTTCTCGGAGCCGAATAAGTGGGAGTGGTATTCGTATGAAGTCCCGCCCCGGCAAATCTACTTCCAACTCATGCTCAATTTCTAGAGAAGGGTGGACAGTGAAACCGCGAACACCTATGCTGAGAACCTCGCTCTGCCCTGCTGGTATTGCTCCTGGCGTTGTCCGGAACCCGCTTCCGGTCAGGTCACCTGGGGCAAACAAACCCTCAAACGGGGGAAACTCTGGGCGACGCTCTGGAATTCGCTGCAGTACGGAGACCCGACGGAAACGCATACATGGGTTCCATACCCTTGATTATCCGGGATACTCCAAAGGAACCAACGTCAGCGATGCCCTGAATTATGCCGAAGCCGCCGGCTATGCCATCTATGGCGTGCGGGATAACACCGCTTCTCCTATACGATCAATTCGCGGTTCTTTCCTTCCGGACAGGACATTTTTCCCATCGAAGAAACCACGCTGACAAAGAACTACAATCTGCAGGACCCCGGCGTTGCCGGAGAAGAAATCGTCACCGGGGCCACCATGTGAACGGCCTGAATGTGGATGTCGCGCGCCGCAGCATGGTCTGGAGTTATCCCGGGAATAAATGACTTCATTATTCACGAAGTCACTGATCACCAACAATGAACTGACATCCGTCGATTCATTGTACTTTGGCATGCGCTATGGCATTCGGATCACGCAGCGTTCCGGGAGCCGGGGTGATGAGAAGTATGGCGTGGGATGCGAACTGAGAAGCTGTTCTATTTCTATGATCACCAGAGATTTCAGATGGAAGATGAAGTGCCGGTCGTCGTACTATTTCGGCGTCGGTCCCTGACGCGGCGATATCGGCGACGCGCGCGATATCTACCAGCAGGGAATTCGCGAGCACGAACTCGATGCGCGCCGGCTATCTTGACCGTCGTTGTGCTCGATTCGGCGGCGGCAAGGTGTATCCAGAATATCCTTGAACATACGGGACAGGGTCTGACCGAAGGGCTCCGCGGGAACGATCGACCAGATGTTCATCCAGGGAGTCGATCCTCCTGCCCGGGTGAAAGAGGTCATGACGCACCAGCAACCGCGGCTGTCGTGGGATGCGGCGCGGGCCGCGGGAGGCGAGGGAGGCAACAAATACGAACGGCGTCCCGAATTCCTGATCAGCGTCGGACCGCTCTCGCTTTCTCCGTTTTGTTCCGTGAGAATCGTGTTCGCGGAAGTCATCGGCGAAATGGACCGGGCAAAGATTGTCGAAGGGGGAGTGGCCAATATCGATCTGATGGCAACGGCATCACGGGATTCGATGCTTGCGCATGTGCGGGCGGCACGAAGGCTCTATGCAAACAACTACATGCCGGCGGTGTATCCGCCTCCAACTCCGACAAATGGCGAAAACAGTCTCGCGCATCACCACCGAACCCGGACAAACAACCATCGACTGGCCCCCGATCCCCGCGTACGTACAGGGACCCGCTGTCAGGACAGAACGATTTCGCCGGATACAGGGTCTATCGCTCGACCTACTTCACGATCGGTCCGTGGACACTGGTGGCCGATATCAAGAAGGATTCTGCGTGTCCTCGTGGACGGCAAGGTGCGGTATCATCGACAGAGGGGTAGCCCTTCGGTGTCGGCAACTATTATTGTGTGACGAGCTATGATGCGGCGGGAAACGAAAGCGGCAAAGTGAACAATACCCGGTTCCCCGTCTACCCTCTTCGTGCCCCGAACGAAGAGTTCCCCAAAAATGTGTTTGTCGTGCCGAATCCCTTCCGGCAGCACAGCGGACTGCAGGGAACGGGGGAACGCTATCGCATGGAATTTATCGGCATTCCCGCGAAGTGCACTATTACCATCTATACCACTCATCGGCGATATCGTGCAGGAGATCTCTCACGATGACGGCAGCGGATCCGAGGCGTGGGGAAGCATCAAACGCTTGGACTATCAACTGAACAAATGGACGCTCGGCGTGGCTCCGGGTGTCTACCTGTTCCGCGTGCGAGTCGCTTGTGGCGGGACATGAGGGTGAATCCTCCATCGGCAAACTGGCAATCGTGAAGTGACGGAGAACAATCGTATGTCTCTCAGGTTGATACTTGCGTGCGTCGTTGCGGCGAAGGTGTTCGGTCCGGCTTTGCCCCTGCTCGCACAATCAGGATTGCCGGGGATATCGCCGAATGAGATCGAGCGCGTCGGTCAAGCCGGCTGGCAATTCCTGAAAATCAACGGCGATGCACGACAGGCGGCGATGGGCGGAGCCTTTACCGCGCTTTCTCCCGGCGATGCCGGAGCGATCTTCGGGAATCCCGCGGCACTCGCGGACATTACAGGATTTGACATCCAGCTGAATGCCCTGAAATGGGTGGCAGATATCGGACACCAGTCTGTTGCCCTTGCGGCAAGCCTCGGCGAGGTCGGGGTTGTCGGTGTGAGTCTGGCGATGCTCAACTACGGCGACATTCCCGAAACAATCAACGAGGCAACAGGGAGCGGAAGCACGAACCCGGTCGTGACAGGAAACACATTCGGGGCAAACGATATGGCTGCCGGTGTGTCGTATGCCAGGCAAATAACGGACAAACTTTCCGTCGGTGGCAATGTGCGGTGGATGCGTCAGACGATTGCGGAGCTGTCCATGAACAACTGGTCGTTTGATATCGGGACACTGTACCGTACGGGCTTCGAGAGTCTGCGTATTGCCATTACCGCCAGGAATTTCGGACCGGACTCGCAATTCGGCGGCTGGAGCGAGGAATACCAGACGGAATCGGATAATGTGCGCATGCCCCTCGACCTGCGCGCCGGCATCGCCATGGACTTCCTGGACCGGGACCAGAGTCCGCATCTCCTGACGGTCACCGTGGAAGGCGATCACCCGAATGATGGACCGGAGAAGTTCCATCTGGGGATGAGCTATTGCTTCGACAAGACGTTCTCTCTCCGCGGCGGCTATAAGTTCAATTACGATGTACAGCGGTTCACCTTCGGAGCGGGAATCAGCTATCCCTTCGGGAACGGCGTGGGAACGATCAACTACGCCTATGTGGACTTCAGCGAACTCACGCAGGTGCATATGTTCTCTATCGGATTCGCGTTTCACTGAGCAGCGGAGCAGCCGGTGGTCCCACACACCGGAAGGGTGTCCGGCATCCGCAGAGCGTATCGTACAGAACAACTTAACGAACAAACTGCCTTCATATGAGACATCACGTCGTCGTCGTAGGAAGCTACAACACCGATCTCACCATCAAGACCGGAAGAATTCCCCGTCCGGGCGAAACGGTTATCGGAGGGGTCTTCTCCAGGGGAGGCGGCGGAAAAGGGGCCAACCAGGCGGTTGCCGCCGCGCGTGCCGGCGCAGGGGTGAGCTTTGTCGGACGGGTGGGGATTGATGCGCTCGGTCAGGAAGGAATAGAGCGACTGACCCGGGATCATATCGATATCCGGTATGTCATCCAGGACCCGGAATACCCCACCGGCGTTGCGTTTATCATCGTGGACGAGCGCGGAGAAAACAGCATTGTGGTCGCCTCGGGTGCCAACGGGCGCCTCGGTCCTCCCGATATCGAAACGGCCCTCGATGTGATTGCATCCGCGGGCGTGCTTCTCGTCCAGCTTGAATCGCCGATGGATGCCGTTCAGTCTGCAATCCGTCTGGCACGACGTAACGGTGCACTTGTCATCCTCAACCCCGCGCCTGCACAGCCACTGGAACGTGCACTGCTGCAGGACGTGGACGTATTGACGCCGAACAGGGTGGAGGCGGAAATGATCGCGAAGAGGACGATTTCCGGCGAAGCAAGTCTCCGTGACGTTGCGCAGATCATTCTCGGCGAGGGAGCACAACATGTACTTATCACGCTCGGTCAAAAAGGCGTGTATGCAGCGAGCAGAGAGCGGATGGAACTCCTTCCCGCATATGCCGTACAGACGATTGATTCCACCGGTGCAGGAGACGTGTTCAGCGGTTCGCTTGCAGCATTCCTTGCCGGAGGCATGACCATGGGGGAAGCCCTCAGAATGGCGATTGCCGCATCGTCACTTTCAGTAACAAGGATGGGAACACAGGCGGCTGCGCCGCTTCGTTCGGAAATTGACGCTTTTGTTTCGGAAGCAGCACCTTCCAGACTGGAAGTACCGGGTTGATGCACGGTTAACCAATTCACATTTCCCCATCACAGTGGAGGTCCATATGAAACCTCATTCACGATTGTGCCTGGCTCTTGCCCTGGTGACGTTGCTCAGCCAGGCTCTGGTCGGGCAGGACACGAAGAATGTGTCGCTTCTCGGGAATTATGGGAAAGGCGAAGGCGAATCGAAAGCCGTGTTTGCCGCGGGGTCGCTCGTGTTCTATGGCCTGGGCAACAAGGTGCAGATTGCCAGTTTCTCCAATCCTGCGGCTCCCGTAAAAATCGGAAGCGTCATTCTTTCCGATGTAGTGGAAGCTCTGGTACGGACTTCGATCGGGGGTAACCAGTACCTCGTCGTATGCGGCGGAACGAAAATGTGGCTCATCAATGTGCAGAGTCCGAATGCCCCCTCGCTTACGGCGACGGTGGAAGTCGCAACCGGAACAACCTGCGAGGGTATTGCCACCAGCGGGTCGTATGCATACGTTGCAGCCGGAGGAGCTGGATTGAGAATATACAACATCGCCACTCCTGCACTACCCACTTTCGTCGCTTCCATGGACACGCTTCAGTACTGTGAGAACCTGGTTATTTCCGGGCAATACGCCTACATTGCCGCAGCGGGAAGGAGCCACATCGTGGACATCACGAACCCCGCAACCCCGGTCTATGCCGGGAGAATCGCCGCCTACGGGGGGTATCATCAGAATATCAACGTCCGCTCGGGGTACGCGTATGTCTGTAACTACGATGCGGGATTGGCGGTCGTCAACGTGACAAATCCCGCGAGCCCTGTAAATGTGATGGAAATTACGGGCATGCAGCGTTTGGCCAGCATCGTCTTTGACGGCAATTATGCCTATATGGCGGTTGGGGATCTGGGTATGAAGATTTTCAACGTCGTGAATCCTGCAGCGCCGGCGTTCGTCAGCACTATCGCCACTCCGGGCCGTGCGGCGTTTGTGAGTTATGGGGCGATAACCATCGGCGGCACGCCGACAGGCCATATCTATGTTTCCAACCGCAACCCTGCCCCCGGCATAAGTGCCATCAATGTATCGGTTCCCGCGACCCCGGCAACATCGGCGTTCCTCGCGGCGTTGGCTTCTCCTACAGGGTCGGCGTTTACACCGTTTTACGCCGGCGGAAAGGTCTACGTGGCGTATGGAACTGCGGGTCTCCGGATTATCGATGTGACAACCCCGTCGCAGCCGTCTCTCCTGTCAACACTGGCCCTCGCCGGCGAATCACGCGGTGTTGTCGTCAGCGGCAACCATGCCTACGTGGCGGCAATGGACTCCGGTGTGCACGTCGTCGATGTGACCAATCCGGCGAGCCCGGCGAAGGTGCGAACGATCGGTACTTCACGTGCTCGCGGCATCGCCATCAATGGCAACCATGTCTACGTCGGAACGCGCGACAGCGGTCTTGTTGTGCTGAATATCGCCACCCCCGCAAACCCGACATGGCTCACCAATGTGCGCGGCCTCGATATCGAAAACGTTGCCGCTGAGGGTAATGTCGTGGGTGTCAGCCTCTACAGCTCCATTCGTTTCTACGATGTCACCGTGCCGGCAAGTCCGGTCGTCAAGGGAAGCACGCCGGCGCTCAAAACGGGCAACGAAGGCCTGGCTATCGCCGGGAATTATGCCTATGTACCCGACGGCGACAGCCTGAAGATCTTCAACATCGCCGATCTTATGTCGCCGGCGCTGGTGTCGAAGATCAGAACCGGAGGGTATGGGTACGCGGCGGCCCTGGCCGGACGCTACTGTTACGTCGCCTCTGAAGGGACCGGTGTGCGCGCGATCGATATCACAACCCCGGCAGCGCCGACAGAAGCCGGGTACTATGACGGGGTGCCGCAGTCACGCGGCGTTGCAGCCAATGGCGAATACATCTATGTTGCTGAAAAACTGGACGGTGTGTCGGTCTACAAGAACGACCTTGCCACGTCCGTCGGCACAGAAGAACCCGTGCCGACGACGTTTGATCTGCTCCAGAACTATCCCAACCCGTTCAACCCGACAACGACTATCGGGATGCAACTTCCCGAACGGTCGTTTGTCACGCTGGAGGTGGTCAATCTTCTCGGACAGCGGGTGGCTCTGCTGGTCAACGAGCAACTGCCGGCGGGAGCATACACGTGTTCCGTTCAATTCCGCGGCCCTGCCAAGCGGGCTCTATTTCTACCGGTTGCAGGCAAACGGTTTTTCGGCGGTCCGGAAAATGATGTTGCTCAAGTAGGCCGGTGCCCGGGCGTCCGGCACGGCTCGATGTGTAGGTGCTCCAATAGTAGTTCACAGCTCTCTGTTTCTCATCTATGGAGGTCATATGAAGAATCACCGTAAGAGACTCGTTGCTGCACTGCTGTTGCTTGTGGCAGCATGTCTCTCAGCGTTTGCCCAGGCTCCCTTGACAGATAATATGCCGGCGAGCGGTGTCCTGGGACAGGTGGATTTTGTCACGCGGACGACGGGCAAGACGTCGAGCACGATGAACAACGCGTTCGGCGTGGCGATCGATCCGACGACGGGGAAGTTGTTTGTTGCCGACCGGAACAACAACCGGGTATTGCGTTTCAGCTCGACGGCAAAGCTGACGACGGGAGCGGCTGCCGAGGCGGTTCTGGGTCAGCCGAATCTGGATACGAATACGGCCAACACGGGGGGCATATCGGCGGCGACGATGAATACACCCGTGAGACTCTATGTTGATGCGGCCGGCCGGTTGTGGGTCAGCGATTATGGCAACAGACGGGTGTTGCGTTTTGACAATGCTTCGGCAAAAGCGACAGGTGCAGCGGCCGATGGTGTTCTGGGTCAGCCGGATTTTGTGACGAACACGGCGGGCACGACAGCCGGCAAGATGAACCGTACGACCGGGGTGTTTGTTGATGGCAGCGGCCGTTTGTGGGTTGCGGAACGGGACAACAACCGCGTGCTGCGGTTTGATAACGCGGCGGCGAAAGCCAACGGCGCGAACGCGGACGGTGTGTTGGGACAGCCGGATTTTGTGACCGGGACGACGGGTTTGAGTGCGACGAAGATGAACGAGCCGTTCGGCGTGTTTGTGGATGCGGGAGGGCGGTTGTGGGTGGCTGACGATGTGAACAACCGCGTGCTGCGGTTTGACAACGCGGCGGCGAAAGCCAACGGAGCGGCGGCCGATGGTGTTCTGGGACAGACCGATTTTACGACGAACAATGCCCCGAACCCGACGCAGAGCGGCATGAGCAATGTGCGGGGCGTGTTTGGGGATGCGCAGGGAAGAATCTATGCTCGTGGAAGAGTTCAACAACAACCGGATCCTGATCTTCAACAATGCGGCGGCGAAGGCCAACGGAGCGAATGCGGACAACGTGCTGGGCCAGGCGAACTTTGTCACCAGCGCGGCGGCAGTGCCTCCGACGGCGAGCAGTCTGGCTTCCCCCAATTCCATGTTCATCGACAATGCCAGCAACCAGATCTGGGTGGCGGATGCCGGAAACAACCGCGTCGTGCGGTTTGACGTGAGCGACGTGACATTCAAGGCCGGCCTGCCTGCGAGCGGGGTATTGGGTCAGGTGGATTTTGTCACGCGGACGACGGGCAAGACGTCGAGCACGATGAACAACGCGTTCGGCGTGGCGGTTGATCCGACGACGGGGTATCTGTTTGTTGCCGACCGGAACAATAACCGGGTATTGCGTTTCAGCTCGACGGCAAAGCTGACGACGGGAGCGGCGGCCGAGGCGGTTCTGGGTCAGCCGAATCTGGATACGAATACGGCCAACACGGGGGGCATATCGGCGGCGACGATGAATACACCCGTGAGGCTCTATGTTGATGCGTTCGGGCGGTTGTGGGTCAGCGATTATGGCAACAGACGGGTGTTGCGTTTTGACAATGCTTCGGCAAAAGCGACAGGTGCAGCGGCCGATGGTGTTCTGGGTCAGCCGGACTTTGTGACGAACTCGGCGGGCACGACAGCCGGCAAGATGAACCGTACGACGGGGATCTTTGTTGATGGCAGCGGCCGTTTGTGGGTTGCGGAACGGGACAACAACCGCGTGCTGCGGTTTGACAACGCGGCGACGAAAGCCAACGGCGCGAACGCGGACGGAGTTCTGGGACAGCCGGATTTTGTGACCGGGACGACGGGTTTGAGCGCGACGAAGATGAACGAGCCGTTCGGCGTGTTCGTGGATGCGGGAGGGCGGTTGTGGGTGGCTGACGATGTGAACAACCGCGTGATGCGGTTTGATAACGCGGCGGCGAAAGCCAACGGAGCGGCGGCCGATGGTGTTCTGGGACAGACCGGTTTTACGACGAACAATGCCCCGAACCCGACGCAGAGCGGCATGAGCAATGTCCGGGGCGTGTTCGGGGATGCGCAGGGAAGAATCTATGCCGTGGAAGAGTTCAACAACAACCGGATCCTGATCTTCAACAATGCGGCGGCGAAGGCCAACGGAGCGAATGCGGACAACGTGCTGGGCCAGGCGAACTTTGTCACCAGCGCGGCGGCAGTGCCTCCGACGGCGAGCAGTCTGGCTTCCCCCAATTCCATGTTCATCGACAATGCCGGCAACCAGATCTGGGTGGCGGATGCCGGAAACAACCGCGTCGTGCGGTACGATGTGGGACTGGGAGGTCCGACCACCGGCGTGCGCGAAGTGTCCGGTCAGAGACCGACGGCCTATGCACTCTTGCAGAATTTCCCCAATCCCTTCAATCCATCGACGTCGATCAGGTTCAGCCTGCCTCAGGCGGGGAACGTCTCGCTGGAAGTCTACAATGTGCTGGGCGAGCGGGTTGCCGTGCTCCTGGATCAAAGCATGCCGGCCGGATCATTCGATGTGCAATTCCATGCAGCCGGTTTGCCCAGCGGGATGTATCTCTATCGCCTGCAGTCAAACGGGTATTCGTCTGTGAATAAGATGATGTTGTTGAAATAAGGACATTCGTCCTCCCGCTTTTGGGTGAAGAACTTGTGTCGGGGGTCGAAGTTGGCACTTTGACCCCCGATGCAAGCTGCGTGTGATTCCTGACATCCGGAAGTTCGATGAAACATAACACGATATGGCTCGCGCTTCTTCTACTGTTGTCCACAGCCGGCCGGCCGGGAATTGCCCAGGACATGCCGGCAGCCGCAGGGCGTCCGACCGGAACCCTGGCAGGTCCTCCGACAGCGAGCAGCTTCGCGTATCCCCAATCCATCTTCGTCGATTCCCGGAATGGCGAAATCTGGGTGACGGACTTCGACAACAACCGTGTATTGCGGTTTGATGTCTCATCACCGACGGGTGCTGCCGGGCCAACCGGCACCGCAGCGCCGGAGATGTATGCCCTGAGTCAGAATTATCCCAATCCGTTTAATCCCGGCACAACAATCACTTTTGCGCTGGAGAACACGGAAGAGGCAAGTGTCACGGTCCATACGGTGCTCGGCCAGGAAGTGGCTGCGCTCTTTCGCGGAATCGCCGACGCCGACGTACGCTATGCGCTTTCCTTTGACGCGACACATCTTCCGAGCGGCGTGTACTTCTATGCCCTCCGCACTGCGCACCGATACGAAGTGAAGAAGATGGGCGTGATGAAATAGCATGTACACTCACGTGAACGTTCCCGTGCAAGCATGAAACGTCTCAGGACGCTCTCTGCGACATTTCTGCTGATGGCCTCAACAGGCGCGTCACTGTATGGCCAACCGCCCCTGTCGGACAATATGCCCGCAAGCGGCGTGCTGGGCCATGCGGATTTCACTACAGCAACATCCGGAACAACGGCAAACACGCTACAGGCTCCGTCGGGAGTGGCGGTCGATCCGACAACGGGGAAACTTTTTGTTGTCGATCGCTACAATAACCGCGTATTACGGTGGGGCTCGGCCGCCAAACGGACGAATGGCTCGGCGGCTGAAGCGGTGCTGGGTCAGGCCGATTTTCTGACCGGCTCGAGCGGGCTCTCCTCAACAAAATTGAGCGATCCGCTGAGAGCGACCGTCGACGGTTCCGGACGGCTCTGGGTAAGCGACTATGCCAACAACCGGGTGTTACGGTTCGACGATGCCTCATCGAAGCCGTCGGGATCCGCGGCTGATGGGGTGTTGGGACAGCCGGATTTCGGTACCCGGACGGGAGGCACCACAGCCGGCAGGATGAACGGACCTGTCGGCGTCTTTGCGGATGGCGGCGGCCGGTTGTGGGTCACGGACAGACTCAACCATCGCGTGTTGCGGTTTGACAATGCGGCAGCGAAGGCCAACGGCGCAAACGCCGACGGCGTCCTCGGACAGGCGGATTTTACGACGGGTACGAGCGGCCTCGCATCGACAAAGATGAACAGGCCGATGGGTGTCTATGCCGATGTCGCGGGCCGTTTATGGGTGTGTGAAGATGATAACAACCGCGCGCTGCGCTTCGACCTCGCAGCATTCAAAGCCAACGGCGCGGCGGCTGACGGGGTTCTGGGACAACCGGACTTCACATCGAACACGAAGAGCGCCGCCCGGAACGGGGTAAGCAATCTGCGGGGAGTGTTTGGCGACGCGGCGGGGAGGCTGTATCTCGTGGATGAGTCGAACCATCGTGTGGTGATCTTCCATGATGCGGCATCGAAACCGAACGGGGCAAACGCCGACATTGTCCTCGGTCAGCCCGGTTTCAACGACACACTCAGCATTCAACAGGCAGTGTACGACCCCGCAACACTGAACTATCTTCTGTTTATGCCCCGGGATACTTCGGCACGGGTTGGCGGAAAATTCCCTCTCATGGTGTCATTGCACGGTATTGATGAGCGTGGAAGCGACGTGTGGCGGGTGAAACGGGACGGGCTTCCCAAGATTCTGGATGGCTACACCGCATTCCCCTGTATCGTTGTTTCCCCTCAATGCCCGTTGACCACGGAATGGTACTACAATGACGGCGTTCAGCTCCTGGTGAACAGGCTGATCGACAGTGCCATTGTCCGGTATCCCGTGGATACGAATCGCATCTACCTGACAGGATTCAGCATGGGCGGGATCGGCACGCTGGACCTGGCCATCCGCTACCCGCGACGATTTGCCGCGCTTCTGCCCATCGCCTTTCGCATTGAACCCGGCTGGGATCTGTGCGTCATCAAGGATATCCCCCTGTGGGGATTCCACGGCGAAAAGGATAATATCATTCCTCTGGAGAAGGCCCAGAGTGTGATCACTGCTCTTAAAGTGTGCCGCGGAGATCCCTTGTTCACGATCTATCCGGATCTGTATCACGACTCCTGGACGAGGACGTACAACGATCCCGCGGTCTATGACTGGCTCCTGACGAAGAAAAAGCCGTGATGATCTTTCTGTGTGCCGCTCTTCTTCTGGTTTCTTCCGCCGCGCATGCCGGAGAACGGCCCGGTGAAGATTCCTCTATGGCCGGCCGTCAGGCCCGTGTCAAGAGCTTTTCTGGCGGAAGAGCTGGAGTGCGACCGGTATGTGTTTCCCCGCGGACCATTTCCTTCGATCGACTGGAAGAGGCCGGAGACGGTGGCACGCTATGCGGGTGCACTGCCGCTCACTGTTGAATTCTTCGATCACACATACGCACGCGTCACACGGGCGGAACACACCGGCCGTTATGGGGCTGTCGTCCGCGGAAGAACCTCGGATGGTTTCGAAGTCGTCCGCTTCATCACGCTCTACTGCTCGGATGCCTACCTGGACGACTATAGCCCGGACGTTCCCATCATGATGAGAGTCCCTTCCCGGGTTGGGGGTTTCGAAGGCACAGTGGCAGAGCTATGAACGTTCCCTGAGGAAATTCTCGTTTGGCAGCCTGATGATGTTTCCCCGGCAGAATGCCGATGCGGCGATTTTTCTCTCCGGTCTTTCCGAACACCGTCCCGGCGGAGATCCGACGGACACGCCCCGCCTCCGTGACCGGCAATGGTGGCTCGAATTCAAACGCCGGCTTTCCAGGCCGGAACAGCCGGGTCTGGTCCCCGATGTCCGGAGGCTCGCAGACACCGCGCCGGTTCTTCAGGAGAAGGCTGCGTCGCCGGTCACTCCGTACCGTTCTGCAGATATCCGCCTTCTGCGGGAGATCTGTTCCGCCTGGACCGACAGCTCCGGCCAGCCTATGACCGCACTCGTTGTCCATAAGGGGACTGTCGTTTTCCACGAATCGTTCGGAACCGCCGCCGACGGCAGCCGGATGAGCAATTCCACGCCCACCTGGATGGCCTCCATCACCAAGTTGATGACCGGAGTGCTGGTCATGCAGTTCGTCGACGGGGGCCTGGTCGATCTTGACGCTCCACTCGACCGCTATCTGCCGGAGATGTCTTCCGGAACACCCTGTGTGCTCACGCTCCGTCATCTTCTTACGCATACGAGCGGTCTCTCGTGGGCGGGAGAATGGGCATCGGACTGGAACCCGTCGCTGGAGAATCAGATGGCGCAGGCGCTTCCCTACGTGGTGCCCGGCCGTGCATTCAAGTACCATCGCGCCGGCTACGCACTCACGAGCAAGGTGCTTGAGCGCATATCCGGGCAGACTGTTCCGCACCTTTTCCAACGGATGATCCTGACTCCGCTTGGCATGGACCGTTCCTTTGCGGACAATACCTACGGGGGGCTCTACGCACCGGCCGCGGATCTTGCCCGTTTCGGTCAGATGCTTCTGGGCCGGGGCGCGTACGGAAAGTATCAGATCCTCTCCGGCGAAGCCTTCCGCGCCCTCATTCCCCAACCGCTGCATTTCGGCGGGAGTGATTTGCACAAATCCTGGGGTATCGGCTGCGCCCCTCTCGGGGGGAACGGGTTGAGCGATTCCACCTTCGGCCATGAGGCGGCGTCCGGAGCGGTTTTTCGAGTCGACCCCGTCAATCAGCTTGTTGTGATCGTCGGCCGGAATGCCGTCGGACCCGACGAAAGCCAGTACAAACGCTCTGTCGCGCGTTTTCTGCACGCGGTGGCCGCACCACTCAATCGAAGTGGATCGCGTGACTAAACACGCTCAAAACCTCAGGACCGGCGGGCAGCTGAAACTGCTCCTGCCGGCGCTGATTCCCGTACTCCTCCTCTCGCTGTTCCCCCTCCTGAGAGGAGTGTATCTCGGATTTACCGATTATCGTCTGGGCGAAACCATCCGGTTCAACGGGCTGGACAACTACGTCCGGATGCTGCATGATGTCTACTTCTGGCAGTCATTTCAGGTGGGGTTCGTCTGGACCATCGTCGTAACGGCCGGACAGGTCTTGCTGGGACTCTGCCTTGCCCTGCTGCTGCATCGAAAGATGCGCTTCACCTCCGTGTACAGCACCCTGATGCTTGTTCCCTGGGCGATGCCTCCGATCATCCGGGGAATTGTCTGGCGGCAGGTGTACGATCCGGATACGGGCATCCTGAACGCTCTGCTCATCGGCACCGGCCTCATCCATCAGAATATCAACTGGCTCTCCAGTTTCGAGTACGTCATTCCCGCGGTCATTGTCGCGGGGATCTGGGGTGAAATACCGAAAGCGGCGGTCTTCCTGCTTGCTGGCCTCCAGGCGATTCCGGAAGACCTGTATGAAGCCGCACGGATTGACGGGGCCGGCGTCTGGAAAGAATTCACGCGGATCACCCTCCCCATGCTGACGCCCGTCATGGCCGCAGTGGTCTCCCTCTCGTTCATGTGGAATTTCAACACCTTCGGCATAGTCTGGGTGCTGACGCAGGGGGGACCCGGCGGGTTGACCCGTCTTCCCATGCTGGCGGCGTATGAGGAGGCCTTCCGGTACGGCTATGTCGGCTATGCCGCTGCAATAGGCAACGTGATGGTGGTGATCATCAGCATCGTGCTCTTCGGCTATCTCCGGATTCAGCTGAGGGAGAGCAGATCATGAAGGCGACAACGCTCGTTGGAACCGGTGCAGCTCATGTTGCGCTCCTCCTGTTCATGATTTTCCTCGTCTTTCCCCTTGTCTGGATGGTTTCGACATCGTTCAAACCCACCCCGGAGATTTTTTCGGGAACCGTGTCGCTCCTTCCGGAAACAACTTCACTGGAGCATTATCGCACCGTCTTCCAGGAGCAGAAGATCCTCTCGAGCATGGTGAACAGCTTTTACGTGGGCATTTTTTCGACTGTTCTGGCAGTCCTCATCGCGCTCCCCGGGGCGTACGCCCTTGCGCGGTACTCGACGCGGTGGAACAACGTCGCGCTTGGCTGGATTCTTGGCTCGCAGATCTTCCCCGTTATCCTGGTCTTGATTCCACTCTACCTGCTCCTGCGGATGGTATTTCTCACCGATTCGCTTGTCGGGTTGACGCTGGTCTATGTTGTCTGGGATCTTCCCTTTATTCTCTGGATGCTGCACGGGTACGTCCGGACGATCCCCGTCGAGATTGAAGAAGCCGCAACGATCGACGGGGCGACGAGGGGACAGATCATATTCCGGATTCTGGGACCACTTCTTCTCCCGGCCATAGGCGCTTCCGTGCTCTTCGCGTTTGTCTCCGCCTGGAACGAATTCTTCTTTGCGCTGGTCCTGATGAAGAGTCCGGACCTGATGACGCTGCAGGTGGAGCTGGCGCGCTTCACCGGCATGGAAGGGCAGGCGCGTACTGGCCCGCTGGCCGCGGCGAGCGTCCTGGCCACGGTTCCCTCGGTGCTGCTGTTCGGTTTTCTGCAGAAGTGGTTTTCTTCGGGTCTGGTTGCGGGGGCGGTGAAGAACTAAGGAAACAGCGTGAAACGGAACACCCTGTATATTATCTTAGGTGCGGTCATCCTCGGGAGCGGACTCTATTTCGTACTCCGGCCCGGGAAAGACAGCGCCGATCGGGAACCAAAGCTCCGCTTTGTGAGCCTGGCATGGCAGGAGCAAGCGTTGGTGGCCAACCGGGCCATTGTCGCTGCATGGAATGCCGCGCACCCGGAGATGCCCGTGGAGTACGTTCAGGGCACGTGGAGCTCCATTCACGACTATCTGATCACTTCGTTCGAAACCGGCGATGTGCCCGACGTCTTTCATTACGAATCATCGGTGATCGTCGACTTCGCCATGCGGGGGTTCCTTACGGACCTCGGGCCGATGATCGAGCCTGAAATGAAGGAGGATATCACGGACGTTGCCTGGGCATCCGTGACGCGTCCGGACGGGATGATATCCGGAATTCCTTTTGTGATGGAATCCTTGATCGGACTCTACAACAGGGATCTACTGGCAAGAGCCGGCATCGTACCTCCGACCTTTGACAAACCCTGGTCCTGGGCGGATCTCCGGGCCGCGGCGATCAGGCTCACCGTGGACACGACAGGGGACGGCGCCGTGGACCGCTGGGGAGCCGCCATCGGTCTGCGGAACTCCGGCAATATCATCATGAACCTCTCCATCGGATTTGGAGGGTCCTTCTTCCGAACGGAAGGGGGGAGGTATGTTGTGCGGGTCGGGCCCGGTGAACGGGAGCTCCTCTCCACAGTGCATGCCATGCTGTATGCCGATCGATCGACGGCCCCTTCGAGCGCGGGACAATCGGGACCCGCGATGATTCCAGGCTTTTTCCAGGGGAAGTATGCGATGCTGATCGGCATCGGTGCCTGGGCGCGCCAGCAACTTGTAGAGAACGCCCCCGCCGGTTTCCGGTGGGGAGTCATGCCCCCGCTGAAAGCGCGAACGCAGAATTCGGGCGCGAGTACACAGACACTGAGCATACCTGCGGCATCACGGCGTAAGGAGGAAGCGATGTCCTTCATACGGTTTATGCTCAACAGCGAAAACATGGCGCGTCTCGCCCAAAGCGACTGGATGCTGCCCGTAAGAAAATCGTGTCTTGCCCGTCCCGAATTTAATTCGACAGGCAATGGCTGGGACGTAACAACCGCCTCGGCGAGATTTCTTTCCACCGGGCCATGGATGGGGGCGCCGGGGTATGTGGAATGGAAAAGCAGGGTTGCAAATCCGGTCCTCCAGGAGTATTTTTCAAACCGGTTGAGCCTGGATGAGGCGGCCGAACGCATCGAAGAAGAAAGCAATACTGTCCTCTCCCGTTATCAGTAGGAATCGACGTGCCGGAAAACCGTATATCACGCGCCCGCGGATGCCTCGTGGGACTCGCCATAGGCGATGCACTGGGGGGACCCACGGAAGGTCTGCTCCCCGGGGCCATTGCCCGGCGATGGGGGCGTGTGACCGACTTTCTGGATGAAAACCAGACGGGGAGCGATGACACGGAATATGCTCTCTTTAACGCCAGGCTCCTGTTGAAGCATGGGGCGCAGATAAGCGCCGGGGCAATTGCCAGAGGCTGGCAGGAGAAGATCATTTCGGCATCGAACACGTACAAGGGGGCCGGGTTCAGCGAGATGCTGGCTATCCGCAATCTGCAGGAGGGTTTGCTCCCGCCTCTGAGCGGCCATCATCTGCATGCATGGAGCGACGGACTCGCAATGCGTGTGGCGCCGTTTGGCATTGTGGCGGCCGGACGTCCTGAACTCGCAGCATGTCTGGCGGAAATGGATGGTTCTGTCACGCATGCCGGAGAAGGGATATTCGCCGGTCAGGCCGTTGCCGCGGCAATCGCGTGCGCCATGGAAGGTGCCTCCGTCGACCGGATTGTGGATGCGGCACTTGGCGCGATTCCTCCGGACTCCTGGACATCGACCGGTATAAGAAAAGCGGTGAGTCTCGGCGAAAAAAGCCCCGATGTCTGGAGCGCGCTGGATCCGCTCTATCAGAAGATCGTCTGTTCTTCCTATTTCTGGTCCGACATCGCTCCGGAAGCGGTCGCTCTTGCGTTCGGTATTCTCGCCGCCTCCCGCGGGAACTTCCGCGATGCGGTGCTCGGGGGAGTGAATGTCGGGCGGGATACAGATACCATTGCCGCAATTGCCGGTGCTATCGCCGGCGCACGGCAGGGGATCGATATGCTTCCCGAAGAATGGACACGGCGGGTCCTTGTTTCGCGCGGAGTCTGCCTGAGTGCCGTCAGGGGCATGAATATGCAGGATACCGCCGATCAGCTTGTGGCACTCGCCGAGAGGTGGAACTCATGAACGACTTCCGGACACGGGGCCGCAATGCGCTGCTCGGGCTGGCAATCGGGGATGCTGTCGGCTGGCCGGCGATGTTCCACCGCAGCCGCGTTCTCCCCCCGTGGACAAGGAGAATCCGGCGCGAGATGGATGCGCAGCGTGAAGATGCCGGAGTGCTGCGTGTGCCAATGCCCTTCTCCCTGAATCAGCCCTTCACGGCATTCGATCTCTGCCCGACGGACGATACCGAATGGGCCGCCTGGACCATAGACGGCCTGCTTGCAAACGGGTGTAACGTTAGCGCGGATTGGGTGACCGCGCAGTGGTCAGGCCTGGCGCACGGAGGAACAGCAGTCCGGGGCGGCGTAAGCACACAGACAGCGCTTGCCAATCTGCGCAACGATATCATGCCTCCGGCCAGCGGGCGGAACAATCCCCACTATTTTGATGACGGCGCCGCCTGCCGGGCGGTACCCATTGGCATCGCCTACGCCGGGAACCCCGACCGGGCTGCCGCTGCCGCGGCGGTTGATGCGTGCGTGACCAACGCGGAAGACGGTATCTGGGTCGCCCAATCGGTGGCTGCGGCAGTAAGTATCGCGTGTGCGGGGGGGTCCTGTACATCGGTTATCGAGGCCGCTCGCAGCATTCTTCCCGCCGATTCATGGTCCAGGAGAACCGTGGACCATGCACTCCGGCTTTCGGGGGAGGATGTGCCTTCGCTGGCGCTCCTTCCGCTGCTCCAGAGAATCCTCAACGCCGAATACAGCGATGGCTGCGTCGGACCGGAAACGCTCGCCCTTACTCTTGCCATCGTACAGAGATTCGGCGAACGATTTGACGAAGCTGTGACGACCGCCGCTGCGTTTGCCAAAGGGGCTGACGCGCTTCCGGCACTTGTGGGCGCCATCGCCGGTGCGCTGGCAGCCGGTACGCCGATCCCCCCGCAATGGGAAGGAAGCCTGGGACCGCTCAGGGGAATCTGTCTCCAGTCGCTTGCCGGGCGGGATTACCGGGGGCTGGTCGAGACGTTCGTTGCCGCCTGCTCTTCTCCAGAAGCCATCGAGGAACGCCAGTGAAGATCACATGGATCGAACCTGTGCAGCTTGTCGAGAACGAACTGCGACAGATCGAAGAGGAAGGAAGAGATGCAAAGGGTCTGCGCCGCCGGTGGATCGACCTCGCGTCGGCTGCGTCGTCGCCGGAAACGCTTCGCCGTGACGCATTCGAATTTCTTGATTCACTGAGCGACACCCCCGGTCTGCAGGCCGAGACCATAGACGAACCATCAACCCTGGAAGGCATTTTTGCGGCATGCGGCAATCCCACCGGAGCCCTTCCTCCTCCACCGGTGCCGCTCCTGACAGACAGGATCACCGGAGGATGGCTCGGCCGTGCCGCCGGATGCCTTCTGGGAAAACCGGTGGAAAAGATCCCCAGGGCGGGCATCAGGGAGATCCTTAGTGCCAGCGGATCATGGCCGCTCGCATACTATATCACCGAAAAGGGAGTTCCACAGGAAATACTGAACCGGTTCCCGTGGAATCGCCATGCCGGGAAAGAAAGCCTGCGCGAAAACATCCTCTGTATGACGGAGGATGACGACATGAATTACCCCATGCTGAACCTTTCTGTTCTGGAGACCGCCGGCCGCGGTTTTGCCACGGAACATGTTGCGGAAGCCTGGCTGGAGAAATTGCCGGTGCTCTCGACCTTCACGGCGGAACGGGTGGCGTATCTGAATTGTCTCGAAGGGCTTCTGCCGCCGGCTACGGCACTCCACCGTAATCCGTATCGCGAATGGATCGGTGCTCAGATCCGTGGCGATATCTTCGGCTGGGTCTGTCCCGGTGATCCTCACGCTGCGGCGGGCCTCTCATTCAGGGATGCACGCCTGAGCCACGTTCGCAACGGGATGTACGGCGAACTCTTTGTGGCGGCGATGGTTGCCGCGGCATGCGTGCTCACCGAACCGCGGGCTGTCGTGGAATCCGCGCTCCGCTTTGTCCCGCCGAAATCGCGCTTCGCAGCGGCCGTCCGCTTTGCGCTTTCTCTCCCCTCTTCCGAGCCTGCGTGGGAGGGTGCGGTGGACCGGCTCTACGAACAGTTTGGGCGGTATCACTGGGTGCACACGATCAACAACATTTCGCTGGTTGTCGCGGCGCTTCTGTACGGGAACGGAGATTTCGAACGATCGGTCTGCAATGTGGTTATGGGCGGCTGGGATACCGATAGCAACGGGGCGACTGTCGGTTCCGTCGTCGGAACCATGCTCGGGGCTCGCCGTCTTCCGGGACGGTGGACCGTCCCCCTCAATAACAGAATCAGGAGCAGTCTGAAGGGTTTTGACAACGCCGCCATCGATGATCTGGCGCAGCGGACAACCGCGATTGCACTCACTCCCCACTAAGGACAGGCAGACGATGCTCTCACGAGCCGAGCTACGCAAGAACAAGGACCTCTGTGTCGATCGTGCGTGCGGTGCGCTGATCGGACACGCCATCGGGGATTCCTTCGGGGATGCGGCACGCACACCCGAGAACCACTTCGCGTTTGGCATCACGATGGATTTTCGTGAGGGCCCGGCGCCTGGAACGGACGACACGGAGTTCGCCCTGCTGACTGCACAGTCGCTGATCGACTGCAAAGGCGATCTGAGCGATGAGGTTGTGCTTGCCGGATGGCAGCGTCATGTGCTGCCGCTGACGGCATTGAACCGGGGCGGGGCCAGTGAACGGGAGGCGGCGGTGAACATTCGCCGTGGCGTGTTGCCCCCCCTGTCGGGTCAGCACAACTCCCATCATATGAGCGATGGCGCCGCGATGCGCGTGACTCCCGCGGGGATCGTTGCTGCGGGTGATCCCGCAGCTGCCGCCCGGCTCGCGGAAATCGATGCGCGTATCAGCCACTGGCGCGACGGCATCTGGGGCGCCCAGGCGGTGGCCGCCGGCGTTTCGGTCGCCATGGCCGGCGGCACGGTCGACGAAATCTGCCGGGCCGCGGTTGATGTTACACCCGAGGATTCGTGGTCCCGGCAGATGCTCGTGCGCACCGAGAACATCATCAGGGAATACGGGACACTCGAGAATGCCTGGATGCCCCTCCACCGGGCACTCTGGACGGAGTACAAAGCAGTTGCCCCGGAGGCGGTCTCAGAAGCATTCGCGGTGTTTAAACTGGTCGATGGAGATTTCCGGAGGGGGATTATCTATGCAGGCAACTGGGGCCGGGACGCCGACACCATCGCTGCCATCGTCGGGGCCCTCTGCGGTGCCAGACACGGCCTTTCTCTCATCCCGCAGGAGTGGATCGACAAGGTGAGAATAACCCACGGAGCCTGCCTTCCGTTCACCAAAGGAATGGATCTCCAGGTGATCGCCGGACAACTTGCGCAACTCATTTGACGCGGAAATTACTCCATGGCTCGATTGAAGAAAGTCTTCTCCGCCGGTAGAAGGGAAGTATCCACCCGATCCGACTGCTATGTCGAGGTCGACGTGAAGCTCCGCGGGGGAGTGACCGTGTTTGTGGAAAGCAAAGTCAGTTCCCTGTATGGGGGGTCGATTTCGGCTCTGGCGAAAGAAGTCTGTTCTGCCATCGGACTTCACCATGCCGATCTCCGCATCGTTGACCAGGGAGCCCTGCCGTTCGTACTCGCCGCGAGGATCGAAGCTGCGGCAAAACGCGCACTCTTCCCGGGTGGCGGAGAGTATCTCACCGCACAGGCAGCCCGGAAAAAGGTACCGCAGGGGAAGGACCGTCCCCGGAGAACCCGGCTTTATCTTCCGGGGAATGAACCCAAATTCTTCGTCAACGCCGGTCTGCACAGACCCGACGTGATCATTCTGGATCTGGAAGACAGCGTCGCGCCGGAGGAAAAGGACGCCGCACGCCTCCTGGTTCGTAATGCCCTTCGCAGCGTCGACTTCTTTGATGCCGAGCGGTCGGTCCGGATCAACCAGGGACGCCCCGGCCTCGAAGATCTCCGGACGGTGATGTCCGGCAAACCGGATCTGATCCTGATACCGAAATGCGAGGATGCGGATACCGTGACGGTGGTGGCAAGCGAGCTCCGTGCACTGGAGCGGCAGCACCATGTGGGCCGGGAAATCCTGCTCCTGCCGATCATCGAAACCGCACTGGGTGTGGTGAACGCCTATGCCATCGCCTCTTCGTCTGCACGCATTTGCGGACTGGCCATCGGCCTTGAAGATTATACGGCGGACATAGGGGTGGAACGGACGGCGGAGGGGAGAGAGAGCCTCTTTGCGCGGATGTCGATCGTCAACGCCGCGAAAGCCGCCGGTGTTCAGGCGCTCGACAGCGTGTACGGTGATGTTGATGATTCCGACGGACTCCGGATGAGCACACTCGAGGCGAAGTCCCTCGGATTCGAAGGAAAGGGGTGCATTCATCCGCGTCAGGTTGCCGTTGTCCATTCGGCGTTTGCCCCGACCGAAAATGAAATCGAAAGAGCGAAGCAGATTGTCCGCGCTGCGGAAGAAGCCCGGAAGAACGGATCCGGTGTGGTCGCTCTCGGGTCCAAGATGGTGGACGCACCGGTTGTCCTGCGGGCCGAACGGGTTCTCCGGCTGGCTGAACAGTTCGGGGAAGAGGGAGGTGTTCCATGAAACGTTCCAGTTTCGTCAAGAACGCCGCCGGACGATTGGTGCCGCATACGGTAAACGGGATGCCTCAGGTTCCGTTTGCCCGCGTTGAGGGGATTCCCCCGAAGGGCCGGAAGGCCGGCCCCCCGGTCCGCAGTTGCGCTGATTTCCCTGCCGATGGCAATAAGCTCGTCAAGAGCCTCAAAGATGCCCTGCGGCGCGCGGGTCTGCGAAACGGGATGACGATCTCAACCCACCATCACCTCAGGAACGGGGACGCTCTCACGGGCGTCCTCTTTGAAACCGTCCGCCAGATGGGCGTGAAGGGGATCCGGTGGTTCCCGAGCGCATCGTTCCCGTGCCACGAGGATCTCATCCCCTACCTGCAGTCAGGGTTGATCCACCATATCGAAGGAAGTATGAACGGGGCCCTCGGACGATTTGCCACCGAGGGGAACATGAAAGGCGTGGGGGTCCTCCGCTCACATGGAACGAGATATCAGGCGGTGCAGGATGGCGAAGTCCATATCGATATCGCGGTGATCGCTGCGCCTTCCGCTGACGCGTTCGGCAACGCCAACGGTGTGAGCGGATCTTCCGCATGCGGACCCCTCGGGTTCGCGCTGGCGGATTCGGAGTACGCCGACAGGGTTATAGTCGTGACGGATAACCTGGTCCCTTTCCCCTGTATACCATGGGCGATTCAAGGCAATCATGTTGACTATGTCGTTGAAGTGCCATCGCTCGGGAATCCGGAATTGATTGTCTCGGGGACGACCGTTGTTACCCGGAGCCCCGACAGACAGTTGATTGCCGACCTGGCGGCCCGCTTCGCGGAAGCCGCCGGAATCATGAAGAACGGATTCTCATTTCAGGCAGGAGCCGGAGGGACAAGTCTGGCGTTCGTGCTGAAATTACAGGAGCGTATGAAGGCGCGGGGAGTGAAAGCCCGGTTCGTGCGCGGGGGGAGTACGCAGTATCTCGTGAATCTTCTGAATGAAGGACTGACGGACTATATCCTTGACGGACAGGCTTTTGACCAGGAAGGTGTGCGGTCTTTGAAGGAAGATCCCCGGCATCTGGCAACCTCCCCGTTTACCTCATACAATTATCACGGCAAGGGGAATTTCGCCTCGATGGTGGATCTCGTTGTTCTCGGGGCGACCGAAGTGGATTGCGACTTCAACGCCAACGTCGTCTCTCATTCTGACGGTTATCTGCTTCACGGGATCGGCGGGTGGCAGGATTGTCTCTTCTCGCGCTGTACCATCCTGGCCGTGCCTTCATTCCGCGACAGAATTCCGGTCATCGTGGACCGGGTCACGACTCTTTGCGGTCCGGGTCAGTTGATCGATGTGGTCGTGACAGAGCGGGGGATTGCCATACACCCTGGAAGAAAAGACCTGATGCAGGCCGTGGCCCATTCGGGAATGCCGATCCGGGATTTGCGGGATATCCAGCGTGAGGTGTTTGACATCTGCGGCGGAAAACCGACGCCCCCGGTTGTGGATACTGAACATCCTGTTGCGGTGGTGAAGTGGGTTGACGGGTCGCTGCTGGATACCGTGTATCGCGTGAAGACCTGAGGAGCCGTTCGCCGTCACCTCCCTGCGAGGTACATGGTCGCGATATCATCTGCCCGCGGCGCCGTTTCCTGCGGAGACTGATCTTCGGCTCGTCGTGCTAAAGCCTCATCATGTACAGGGCAGTGATATCATCCGCCTGCGGCGCGTTCCCCGTGAAGCGCTTCACGTCGGCAATCAACTGCTGTATGAACGTGTCCGCTTTGTCGGGTACCGTACGTGCAAAGAAGTCCTTGAGAGGCACCTCGGTCTCATACAACTCGTTCCCCTCGTTCTGCGCCTCGGGGATGCCATCCGTGTAAAGAAGAATCCGGTCGCCCCTTTCGAGCGTAAACTGCTCGGACTGATACGGGAGATCCATGTCCAGCATACCCAGCGGAATTCCCCCGAGGCTCAGTTCATTCACCGACCCGTCCGCACGGCGCCAGTACACCGTATTGTGCCCCGCGTTGACGGTTTCCATGGAGCCCGTACGCGGATCCAGCAGGGCGAAAAACGCCGTAATGAACTTGTCGTCTGTTGAAGCCCTGTGGATCATCCGGTTGAGGCGGGCGCTCAGATCCACGAGCGGCATGCCGCTTTCGAGGTAGGCCGAGAGATACGCGTGGAGTGTGCTGACGAGAAGCGCGGCGGGGATTCCTTTTCCCGCGACATCGGCGATCACCAGCGCATACCTGCCGTCAGAAAGCGGGATGCAGTCGTAGTAGTCGCCACCCACCGACTTCGATGGGATGTTAATGCCGGCTGAGTCATAACCCTCGATCACGGGAAGGGTTTCGGGAAGCAACCTCTGCTGGATGGAGGCGGCGACTGCAAGGTCCCGTTCCATTTTCTCCTTCTCCAGCGACTGCTGGAGGAGGAAGCGGTTCTCCAGTGAAGCCTGGACCTGGCGGGAGAGGGCGTCCAGCAGAAGCTTGTCAGTCCCCTCGAACGGGACCAGGCCCTTCCGGCTCTCCTTGTCCATCAGTTCGAAGAGATAGGTGCTCCCGCCGAAAGCGAATTCCGCACTGATATGACTCTCTCCCCGAGAATGGGCGCCATCCGGAAGAGCCGCCGGGAATGGGATACGCTCCACCACCGAACCGTCCCGTGTAATAGTAACCGACCCCAGGGAAGCGTTGGTGAGAGCGGCGGCGCGTTCCAATGCAAGACGGTAGGGTGGGAGGTCTTGTTCGAGTTTCGCGACTTCGATCCCCGTGTCGATCAGGCTGTTGAGCTGGAGAAGGCGGTGGTTGAGCGAGAAGATCAGGTCTTTTTCGTTGTGGCGGTGGAGATAAGCCTGGTAGGCATTCTCAAAAAGGGTGGCGGAGAGACGGAGGGAGACGATCTCATCTGCCGTGCTTGTGCGGCTTCCGGGCTTCCGGGCGACAACGATGCCGAGTGCCGAGCCGTCAACGAGTTTCTGCGCCGCAAGGAGGCGGGTCTCCCCATCTTCCAGAGTGACAGCGAACGAACCGTTTTCAGGAAAGGCCGGGAGTGGAGGAGTCGTGCCTGTGTTCCCCTGAGAGAGGCCCTGCCATTCTCCACCACTGGTGCGGTGGTACAGGCAAACGCCGCTCGCCCCTGAATGCTGAAGCACGAAGCCGCAAAAACGCCCGGCGAGATCCTTCAGGTTGCCGGCTTTGGACAGTCCGCGGAACGACTCTCCGAGTGATGCTATTTGCCGGGCCAGGAGGTCGGTCGGTGTCTGTTCGGGCATGGGGTGTCCCTCGATGGTCGTCACGCCTGTCCGGAAAGGGAGAGGAGGGCATCCTCGACGGTGTTTTCCTTGCCGGCAAACTGGAACAGCCCCATGATGGCCAGCATCTTCTCGACCGCCGGGTCCAGGTTCGTGAAGACCAGCCGGCCGTTCGCTTCATTGAGCTGTTCAATAATCTCGATGAGGAACGACATACCGACGGAGTTCACCACCTTGGATTGGCCGAGGTTGATGATGACTTTCCGGACGCCATCGGCAAAGTGGCGCTGAAATTCCTCCGCGATGGCCTCTCCGCCCACGTTGTTCACGTAGCCGGATGTGGTGATGATCAGACGCTCCTGGTTGATCTCTGATGTCAGAGTGAAAGGCTGTTCCATGGTTTAGCTCAGCAGCTTGGTGATCGTGATTTTTGTTCCGGTCTTCCCCGATTGAATCCGGAAGCCGTCTGAAAGGGATTGCATGATTTTGAGTCCCCATCCCCTCTTGTTCTTACTCCCCATTTTCGCCTGGATATCCGGATCTTCAACCGCCGAGGGTTCGAACCCCTTCCCGTAGTCCCGCACGAAAACCGTGAGTTCCTTTGGGGTCATCGTGAACTCGACGCGGACGACCGGGTTCTTGTCACCCGAGTGCTCGAGGGCATTGATGATCGCTTCCGTGACCACGAGTTTTGCCTCCCCGATCTTCTCGTCGGCGATGCCGAGGTGGCGTGCCAGCCGGTCCAGCCCTTCCAGGGCTACCAGTTCGATGTCGGGAATGTGCGGGAGCGACATCTTGAGCGTGACAGCATCATTCATGCACAACCTCCGGAAAATTGAAAACCCCTCGCCTGCCTTATGTGATGATTTCCGCCCCTGAGCGACCCGGGTTACGGGACATCGCAGAGCCCGGCCGGGGCATTACGCTGTCTTCCTGATGACAAGCAGCGTGATGTCATCATCCTGTGGTACGCCGTCCATCCAGGTTTCGCCGGCTCCAACAAGCCGGGTGATGATGTCCCCTGGTTTCTCCGCAAGCGCCGCTCGGAATGTTTGCTGCACCCGGGCATAGTCGAACATCTCCCCGCCGACGTTCTTCTGTTCCGGAAGCCCGTCGGTGAGGAAGAGAAGAGTGTCGCCCCGCTCCATCTCCATTTCATGCAGGGCATACGGGAAATTCTTCATCGCGCCCAGCGGCATTCCCTTGAGAAAAATCTCCTCCAGGTCATCCGTGGCGTGCCTGTGCAGATAGGCGGGTGGCATGCCGGCACTCGAAAAGCTAACCTTTTTTCCGTTCAAACGCACCATATTGAACGCCATGAAGAGCCTGCCCAGCTTGATCTCCTTCATCGTCAGGCTGCAACGGTTGAAGAATGTCCGGATGTCGACGTGCGCGGCATCAGAAAGAAAGAGCCCCTTCATGAGGGTGACGATGGTGCCCGCCTGCATCCCGTGTCCGGTGGCGTCCCCGAAGGCGACGTTGAGTGTACCGTCCTGGGCCCGGGTGAAATCGTAGTAGTCGCCGCCGACTTCTGTGGCGGTCTTCATGAACACGGCGATGTCATAATCCGGTATGCTGGGGACTTCACGCGGGAGCATCGAGAGTTGCAGCTGGCGGGCGTCTTCGAGCTCTTTGCTCTTTCGTTCGTTCTCGGCTTCGAGGACGCGTTTTTCGGCAACCGCGGCCTTCGCCCGGAGTTCCGATTCGCGGACGCGGGCTTTCTGCTCCCGCCGGTTGAGTTCAAATCTGCGCAGCCCGTACAGGAGACTGAATGCCATCAGGCCATACCCTGCGTATGCCCAGCGGGTTTTCCACCAGGGGGGTGTCACGGTCAGCCGGAGCGCGGCGCCCGTGTCGTTCCAGATGCCGTCGTTGTTCGAACCGCGCACATGGAGCGTATACTCCCCGGCGTCGAGATTGGTGAATGTGGCGCGCCGCTCGGTGCCGAGCTGGATCCAGTTGTCGCTGTATCCGTCCAGTCTGTAGGAATACCGGTTCTTGCTGTTGTTGTAGAAGCTCAGAGCGGCGAATTCGATGTTGGCGACATTGTCCTTGTAGGAAAGGGTGAGTCCGGGCTTCGCGTCGATCCCTTTTTCCTCTATCGGCTTCCCCTCCGCATCATCGGTATTGTACCGGGTGAACGAACTGAAGACGACCGGAGGAACATAGGGATTCGGGCGGACGCTGTCCGGGTGAAAGACCGTAAAACCGTTGCTCCCGCCGAAGTACATTTCTCCCGTGAGGGGATTCCTGGCGAACGCATTCTGATTGAACTCGTCTCCCTGCAGTCCGTCGCTGTAGTCGTAATTGCGGAACGTCTCGGTCCGGGGGTCAAACCTTGACAGCCCCTTGTTTGTGCTCATCCAGAGATTCCCGCGGCCGTCTTCCAGAATTCCGAACACCACGTCGTTCGGAAGCCCGTTCTTCTCGCGGTACTGCCGGAACGTGCCCGTTGAACGATCAAAGCGGTTCAGTCCGCCCGCCGTGCCGACCCAGAGCGTTCCGGAGAGGTCTTCGTGCAGGCAGGCGACGAGATCATCGCTCAGGCTGCCGGGATCGGATGCCCCGTGTTTGAAATGCGTGAATGTTCCTGTATTCCGGTTGAGCCTGTCCAGACCGCCGCCGAATGTGCCGACCCAGAGCGCGTCTTCGCGATCCAGGCAAAGGGCGAAGACTCCCGGTGCACTCAGGCTCCCGGGTATGGAATCGCTGTGCGTGTAGCGCGTGAAGTTGCCCGTTGCGGGATCCAACCGGTTGAGACCGCCGCCGTACGTGCCGACCCAGATTTGTCCGTTGCGGCCTTCACACAGCGCATAGACGCGATTGTCACTCAGGCTGGCGGGGTTCGCGGGATCGTGTTTGTAGTGCGTAAAGACGTTCGTTCCTGGATCGAATCTGTCGAGACCGCTGCTCACCGTGCCCATCCAGACCATGCCGGAAGAGTCCTCAAGAATGCATTGGACCTGGTTGTCGGCGATGCTCTTCGGATTGGCGGGGTCATGGCGGTAGTGCGAAAAACTCCTGGACTTGCGGTCGAAACGGTCGACTCCGCCCCGGGTTCCGATCCAGGGGATCCCTGATGGACCGACGTGTATGGAAAGGATGTTGTTGTCGCTTAGGCTGAGGCGGTTCGATGGGTCGTTCGAATAATGTCCGAACGCGAGCAATTCAGGGTGAAAACGGTCGACGCCGCGATCGTTCATGCCGACCCAGATCATCCCGGACCGGTCCTGATACAGAGAGAGCAACTGATCGCCGCTGAGACTCCGCGGATCCGATTCGTCGTGCCTGTACTGAGTGAACGTCTGTGTGGCGCGGTCAAATCGGTTCAGCCCGCCACGGAATGTCCCGATCCAGAGCACGCCGCTCCGGTCTTCCAGGATCGGCCAGACCCAGTTGTCACTCAGACTGGCCGGATTCTTTGGGTCGTGTCTGTAGTGGATGAATCCATCAATGAAGCTGTCGAACCGGTCCAGGCCTTCTTTCGTACCGACCCAGATCGTGTTCGATCCATCCCGGTAGATCGAGTAGACGCGGTCGTCAATCAGGCTCCGGGGATTCCCGGGGTCATGTTTGTAGACAGTGGTCTTGCCTGTCCGGGGATCGAATCGCGTGACACCTCCGCCGATCGTGCCGCGCCACCTCACCCCCGACGGTTCGTCGCACTCGGCTTTGACGGAGTTCTTGTGTGCCCGGGTCAGGTCCACGCTGTCCCGTGCTATGTGCGTGAAGGTCTCCGTGACCCGATCAAGGCGGTTCAACTGCGGGCTGTTCAGTGTTCTCACCCAGAGTGTTCCGCCCGAGTCTTCCGCAATCGAGAGGATCCAGTTGTCGTTGAGGGTATTGGGATCCGCCGGATCGTGCTTGAACACGCTCGTCTTGTATCCGTCGAATCTGTTCAATCCGTCCTGTGTGCCCAGCCAGATGAAGCCCTTACTGTCCTGCAGAATGCAGTTGACCGAACCCTGGGAGAGCCCCTGTTTTACGGTGAGGTGATGGAAGACCACCTTTTCCTGAGCGTGTGCCGTGGGTCCGCCGGCCGCGAGAGTTATGGCAATCAGGAGGATCGTGAACAGGCGGTTCCATCGATGCCCGGAACTCCCGGGCAGGGTGGAATGGTTGACTGGAACATGTCTCGCGTACAACATATGGCGCTTCCCTGGAAAGATCATGGTCTCTACAAAACCAGGCTACCACAGGAAGAAACCTGTGGTAGCCTGGCATTACGCCGGAATGAACGGTTTTTGGAATACTACTTGATCAGGAGCATCTTCCTGGTAAACACCAGATCCCCCGTTTGGATCCGGCAGAAATACACGCCCGTCCCTGCAAGCACGCCGCTCTGATTCGTGCCGTTCCATTGCACCACGTGATAACCGGCTTCCTGGACCTCGTCCACGAGCCGCGCAACTTCCTGGCCAAGGGCGTTGTAGACCGAGAGTGCCACGTGGCGCTGTGCCGGCAACGCATACCGGATCTGCGTTGATGGATTGAAAGGATTGGGATAGTTCTGGTCCAGAGCAACGCTCTGCGGGACTTCCGGGGAGAGTTCTGATGCCACATTTTCCTTCCCCGGCGCGGCTGCTCCATTCCTGAGGAAATAGCTGCTCAGGGTGAGCCGGCTCTGTTCCTTCACCGTTATGTCCTTGCCGAAGAAGGCGCCTGTGGCCCTCGCCTGCTCCATGATCAGCATAGGGCCGTTGGGGGCGTAGAAGTTCGCGAGCACACTGTCTTGAGGACCGAGCTGCACAACCGGATTGGCTGTGCTGACACCACCAACGTAGAAAACGATCCCCGAGGCATCGACCGGAGGGGTGCCCGGACCAGGTCCGACATACGACTGTGCGGCGATCACACAGGTCGTGGCAATCCGGACTTCTGTGCCGGCTGAGAACATAAGTCTTGCTTTGCTCAATCCGGTGACACTGTTGAAGTCATACCGACCTCCAACAAACTGCAGTCGGCCGAATGCCTGGATGGTGACATTTCTGTAGGCTCCCGGAGGGAGCGTGACTGTCTGGCCCGAGGCAACGTTGACATCCGCCTGTCCTGGCGCTGCAACCTGGAATGGGGGGAGTGTCGTCAGGACCGGCACCGACAGGGGAGTGTGCTTAAGAGCCGGGCTGATGGTCGTCAGACTCGTGAGGCTCGAATACCAGACGTCGCTGTTGATCGAGGACTGCTCCTTGATGTAAATCCTCGGTGCTTTCAGGGAATAGCCGGCCGGTGTGACCGACTGCTCCTTGATCTGGAGTTCGAAATCACCTGCCACACCGGGAGTCTGTTTCGTGTTGTTCACGACGACGTCTCCCGAAACGATGGTGGTCTGCTCTTTGATGAGAATGCTGTTCGTAGCAAACACCACCGCTTTGGAATTGAACGGACTGAAGACGTAGACCGACTGTTCGCGTTGCCGCGAGAATTCAACCTGCACGGGCACCGTCGGGCCCGGCACGGTCACGGTTCCCGTTGCGCGGACCGTGAACTTGTAGGTCCCGCCTGCAGATGTGTTGGTGAACGTCCCCGCATAGCGTCCGTTCCCTATCGGAGCGAGGGTGAAGGTGGCTGGTGCGGCGGAGCCGGGGAGCAGAACGTCCGCCTGGACCAGAGCATCATTGATCAACGCCCCGCCCGAGATGTGCTCACCCCCGAGAGAGAGGCCTCCCTGAGAAAGCGTGGCCGTTACCGGGATCTCCTGTCCGGGCGTATACGATGAAGAAGCGAAGAACGTCTCCATGGCCACGTCGGTCACGCCGATAACGGAAAGGTCAAGTTGTTCCGGCTCAGGCGGATTTGTGCTGCTGCCCCCCGCGATGAGTGTCCATTTGCCGGGTTTGGGGTTGGTAACCTCGTAGAAATTGAATGTGGGGCCGACCACATACTTGATGCTGGTGAAGAACCGGTTCGGCACAGGGACTTTGTCCCAGTTCTCGGGAGTTATCACGGAATTCGCTTCCGGGATAATCCGGGCTGTTGCTCCTACCGGGCCGGGAACAAGAACGAGATCATCCTGGGGAGGTACCAGCACAAGGTCCCCCGTGCTTCCCTGCCAGTTGAATCCCGGAAGGATTTTTACTGTTCCCTCGTCTACAGCGCCCTGGTAGTTGAATCCGCCCTGGTAGTTGAAGCCACCCTGGTAGTTGAATCCGCCCTGGTAGTTGAATCCGCCCTGGTAGTTGAAGCCACCCTGGTAGTTGAAACCACCCTGCCAGTTGAATCCGTTTAGGTTGGAAGTGAATGTGGTGTAGGCGATGAGCTGCAGACCGGTCAGCTTGTTCCAGATCTCTTTGGTGACCAGGTTGAGATTTGCGCTCGAAGCGAGATAGTACGCGCCGCCGGTCTGGTTTGCCAGTTTGCTGTTCAGATCCTGGGCTGAGGCCGGGCTTCCTGTGAAACCGAGTGTATAAAGACGAACGCTGTCCGCGGCGATGAGCCCGGGCACCACGCTCAGGGCGGATGGCGACCCTGTTTCCTCACCCGCGCTGAAAAGGATCATTCCCTTGATGTTGCTCGTGAGGCCCGAGAGTTGTGTCAGACCCGTTTGCAGGCCCTCTCCGATCCCGCTTGTGCCGCCGACGGTAATGTTGTTGATTGCGTCGATGACTGCCGTCCGGGTTGTTGTAAGCCCATCGGTAATCGCCGTGAGGGGGTGCACCAGAGTGCCGGGGAGCTTGATCACCCCGACCCTGTCGCCTACGCCCATGCGTTGAACCAGTTCAATTGCACTGTTCTTCGAGGCATCCAACGCCCCGTACTGTGACGTGAACGTAGCCGACCCATCGAAGACGAGCATGAGATCGATGCCGCTCTTCGGAGCGTTCTGATAGATGAACGAGATCCCGTCCTTATCAGCCTGGGCCAGGTCACGCTTGATCGTCTCGCTTCCCCTGACAATGCCGTACATGGTATAGGTTTCGTTTCCGGAGCCCATTGCGGGTATGTATCCGGGATAGCCGGGATTGTAGAGATCACCCAGACCGCTGTAGTGACCGATTTCATGGACAGCGACATTCTGAAGGTCTTTCTTTGTCCCCTCGGGGTCATCTGCGGGTGAGTCGAAGAATTCGAACCCCTTGGGGTTTGAATTGCTTCTGACGTTGAATGCGATATCCACGTCTGAAAACTCGCCGTTGAATACCTTATAACGGACGCGTGTAACAGCAACGACGTTCTGGTCCGCCCCCGTGATATCCGACCAGTCGCCGGTGACCCAGACCACGTTGTTGAGTCCATCGGGGGATCCACCATATTGGCTCGACGCTGTTGTTCCTCCGCTTGTATAATTCAGGCTCCATGGTGCCCCGGACGGACCTGTTCCACTAAGACCATTCCAGGCAGCGAATGAACCTGCAATGATATTCCTGAAATCCGGAGGAACACTCTCGCTGACCATGTATGTCCCCTGCCCGTCCGGCCAGTGCAGAGGGATGCCGGCGAGCGTGGTGTTGACTACATATCCCGGACCGAAAACCCTTGTCCTGACTCCTACGGGGAGAGCCGCCGAGAATTCCGATGTGTTGTTGTTTGCCGAATCTGTGGCCGTGGCGGAGACGAAATCCGTGGCCTGAAGGGGGCCGGTCTGGATCTCAAACCAGACGAACCCGGTATCGTTCGTTGTCACCACCTGTGATCCGACGAGGGTCTTTCCTTCGCCGAACCCCGAATTGTCGGTTTCGACATTGCGGAAGATTTCTATCCGGAAGCGCGTCCTGGGCCAGTTGAGCAGCGAGCCCTGAACGACTGACGTCGGGCTTGAACCTGCAACGGACGCAAAGAAGAGAATCGGATAGTTCTGGCGGTAGTTGATTCCCACAACTGAATCAGTCCGCTGTTCAATCCGCGAAGGACCCGGCTGGTATCTGTTTGCCGTGACGTCATCGCCTCCAAGATCGATGCCGAGCTTCGCGTTGCCGTAAATGCTGTTCCCCAGGAAACCGTTCCCGGAGGGTGGGACCGGGGAAGACACCTGGCGCACGGCAATGCCGTCGCCGCCATTGGAGTAGATGGCGTTTCCTTCTCCGGGATTCACCCCACCAATCCTGTTCCCGTTGCCGTCGATGATGGAGATTCCATCCCCCCCGTTGCCGTAGATGATACACCCTTCAACCCGATTGCTGTCACTCCGGATTTCGATTCCCGAACCGGGAAAGCCGGTGATAATAAGGTTGCGTATCACGCTCTTCCGGGGAGTGTACCCCCAGTTGTACAGAAAGAGACCCGACTGAACCAGACCGTTGGTGATGCCGGGAGTGTTTTGATTCACGGGTGTGAGGGTTGTTGTCGGTTGCCCCGCGCCGTTCGTTGCGCCGACGATAACGATCTCGTCCGAACTGACCGGAAGCGGCGAGCTCAATGTAATCGGTCCTGTACCGGTGAATTGCAGAGTGTCCGCGCCGGGATTGCTGTTTGCCTGCTCAATGGCAGCGCGGAGTGCAGCCTCCGAGTTGTCCAGCTGAATGAGTAACGGGGACTTCTCACGGAATTCAGCTGTGATATTCCACACTTTGCGCATCGGCACTTCGAGGGGATTCACCGATTGACACGGTGTCGTCTTTCCATCCGGCGAAGAAATAGCCGGGGGCTGCGGCGGCCGTGAGCTGGACGACCGTGCCACTGTCGTATGCCGCCTTGGCCGGACTCTTCGTCACGGTTCCGTGCTGTGCTGTGACGTTCAGCGCATACGTGATACGGGCGAACGTCGCACTCACTTTCTTGTTGCCGTTCACCTTCATATCGATCGGGTTGAAGGTGCCGCTGGTGTCCCCGCTCCAGCCATTGAAGTAGTATCCCGTGTTCCGTAAGGCGGTCAACGTGACCACCGTATTACTGTCATACAACGCGAGATCGGGCGATTTGCCCACCGACCCATTCACCGGAGCCGGGTCGATGGAGAGCGCATACTGCGCCACAAACGTGGCCGTGATACCCTTGTTCCTGTTCATTCTCACATCGAGCGGGTTTGCCGTGCCCCCTCCGGTTCCGCTGGTGTCCCCGCTCCAGCCAGAGAATCGGTATCCGGGTTTGGCGGTGGCCGTCAACTTGACAACGGTATTGCTGTCGTATTTTGCTGCTTCGGGATTTCTGGTTACCGTTCCCGCGTTCACTGTGGTGAGGCTCAGCGTATAGGTCTTGATCAGGAAGGTGGCGCTGATCGTGTGATTTGCGGTCACGTTGTGAATGTAATGGAAGTGTCTTTGCCGGAAACGGGAACCGGATTGCCATCGATGGTAAGAGTGGCGATGTAGTACCCGGTGTCCGGCTTCACCCTAAATGTCTGATTTGCGCCGGGGCTGACCGAGACTGCGCCACTCGGCGTGATGGAACCGTGTGGTCCCGCACTTGCCGTGATGGTCTTCGAGACGAGACCGGTCACCTGAATATCCACGTAGCTCAGCGAATTGTGCCACTTGCCGCGGAACGCGATGAGATTGTCGCCGACTTTCAAAACGCTGGCGGGGACGCTGAATACATAATCATTGGGCGAAGCGCAATCATAGTGGTGTTTCATTCCAGCGGAAATATCCACCCCGTTCATCCAGACCTGTGCGTCGTTGTCGAGAGCGAGATTGACTTTCACATTTGATGCCCCCGGCGGCAGATAGAAGTGCTTCCTGACCAGCACGTCCCTGTTTGACGGCCAGATGGTCTTCACATTGGCCGGATTGCTGATGGGGCAGGTGGAGTTGATGGTCCCGAAGGCGCCGTTTCCGAGCAGCCACCCCGTTCCGGTATCGGAACTGACTTTGTAGAATTTCGAGATCAGGGTGGATCTTTGCGTCACGAACTGATACCTGTAGCCTGTTGCCACGAACGGGATAATAGTGGTATTGGTGGTAGTACTAATAGTGCTGGGAGTATTGGCTTGGCTGTAAGCCGAGCAACGGCGACAGGCAGAGGAGCAAAACAAGAAAGAGAGTCAGTGTTTTCATCTGTATGTTTCCAGATTGGTGGCGTGGACGATCAATGAGAGAGCACGGAGACACGAAGTTGCTCTATTTCTTCTGCGAGCGCGCAGTGTTCCTCACATGCGTTGTGAACTCATCGAGCTCTGTTTCACCGGAAACGAGAGAAATACCCGTTGCGGCATCTTTCCTGACGGAGAGTTTTCCGTTTTCTCCGCCGGCCGGCCGCAGTCGTCCTTGTTTGTCCTTCTTGGCGAACACGACAACCTCTTCATCCTTCTTGAATTGTGCCGTGTGGCTGTACAATTCTCCCACGCCGTCCACTTCGCCGCCGGGAACAAGGATCGTCACGGAACCGGTTCCTGCATCACCCTTGAGAGTCTGATCCACCTCCAGGGTGACCGTGGTGAAGATCCTGCTTCTATCGCTGTTCCATCCGGCCTTTAAGCCGGCGACTTTTCCCACGACGACGAGGTCTGCTTCTTGTGTCAGTTGCTCTGTCGACATGGCCCTTTCCTGGGCAGGTGCGACTGATGGCAACGCACACAGAGCCGAGGCGACGAGCATGCAAAGAAGATTGCGGGCGATTCAACGGCGAAAGCGATGAAATATTGAAAAGTATTCATGAATGAATTCCTCCATAACTGGAATAGAATTGTGAGCATATCCGTGGGAGAGTCTCAGTGACTAATCGCCAACGTCTTTCATAAGACGGTGCGTCGCCCCGGCTGTTCTTTGGGAACAGTAGGGCGCGGTACGATGAGACACGATGTATGTGAAGTAGAGAAACTGAAAGAGAGAAGCGTAACGGGTGAGAGGGGGAAAAGCTGTGCGGTTGTGTGAGGGGATGCGGGAGCGCGCGTCGTGGAGGTATAGCGGCAAAGCAAATTCGCACGTTGCCATGGAGTATAACCCCCTCAGGGAATATCGTATGGAAGAAAGAACAGTAACCGCCTGACAATCATACCGAAAGATGGAGTGATTGTCAAGTCGCTTTGTTATCGAATTAACACTCTGGCGACTGAATCAACAAACGCCCTGGCCGCCCATTTGGTTCCTTTGGCAGGGGAGTCTCCAGTTCCTGCATGCGGAATGGAGACCCTACCGGAAATCCTGCTTATCTCCGTTGGCCCTGAAGAAAATGAAGGAGTATGCTGTTTGGAGTCTCTCGATAAGTTGAACGAAAACCGTCCGGAGATCATCGGATCGATAAACCACCGCTATCAGCCCTACCGTGGCCACAGCCAGCCGAACGTCCCCGCCGTGACCAGTGCGTAGACCAGGCCATCAAACGTGTTCTTGAGTGTGACGGACCAGGAGCGCTTGAACCAGATGGAATTCTGCCAGCCGGCGATGGCGTAGCAGGCAAATGCCGTGACCCCGGCAAAGCGGAACACGGCCAGGTAATGGGCTCCGGGTCCAAGGGCCCGGCCGGCCACATATGCGGCGAAAATGCCTATGAGTATCGAATAGATGAACCATTGGCTCAGATTAGCAGCCATGGACGGGCGGCCGCCGGGCCAGATGGTCAGGATTGCCCCCGGCCCCTTCTTCACTTTCTCCTGATACTCCGGTGAATTCATCTCCCTGGGGCTCGCGGCGTGGGGGAGGATGTATTCGCCCGGCGGGATGTTCAGCTTCCGGAGTGTTTCGGCAAGGGCGTTCTCATCCGGGAGCTTGCGCATGTCATTCGCATGATAGCCGAGGACCATGTGGATCAGCGAGCTGAGGACAAAGACAAACACCGCCGACAACAGAATGGGAAGCCAGAGCGAGAGAATCGAGACCATGGGAACCTCCTGAATGATGGTGGGTGAACGGCAATGGGATCCAAGATAGTCCTTTTGACGGATGGAGGCAAGAGTTCTTCTGCCGCTCCGGCATCCTTCGAGGACATTTCCCGGAAGCATATCTCCGTTCGAGGTTCCTGCCGGCAGGCCGGGCGTGGATCTTGCGCGGATGCCGTTCCGTTGCCTTTCTCGGTTCCTTGGCGTACCTTGTGCTTGCCCTCCGCACCCGATCGAAACATTCTACCGAAGGAACACGATCATGAATGGCATACCGGTGTTACACGTCGAAGGTGACTGCATTGCCAGAGCGTGGGAGAATTCCCTGATTGAACTGCACAAAAGCGGCGCCCGGATCAAGACCCAGTATGACAAACCGGACGACCCGGCGAGCATCGATGCCACGATGCTCCTCACGGTATTGGATCCGTTGAAGGAACCGGTGATCCACAAGGATTTCCCGGGCGGTCCGGAGGATCTTCAGGAATACACCATGGAGGTGTGCGAGGGCATCAAAGACCATCTCGTGCGCAGAGCCGACGATCCGGAAGACACCCGGTGGGAATACACCTACCACCAGCGCCTGTTCAAATACAATCCGCCGGCGTTTGAACCCTTCAATCAAATCGAAACGATGTCCCGGAAACTGGCGGAGACACCGTACACACGCCGCGCCCAATCCATCACGTGGAAGGTATGGGAAGACAATGATTGCTACGATCCCCCGTGCCTGCAGAGCATCTGGTGCCGGATCACGGAGGAAAACGCGACCCCGGTTCTCAGCATGAATGTCCGCTTCCGTTCGAATGACGCCTACAAGGCGGCGTTTATGAACATCTTTGCGCTTGTACAGCTGCAGAAACTGATTGCCGAAAATGTTTCGGCGAAAACCGGCAGGCGTGTTGCGGTGGGACGGTATTGCCACCTGGCGGACAGTTACCACATCTACGGTTCCTACTTCCGCGAATTCGAAGGCCGTTTCCTGGGAGCACTCAACAAGCGCACATTCGAACAACGAACCATGTTGCTTGAAGACGTGCGCGAGATGATGGAGGCTGCCCGCCCGGGTATCCTTGAGAAAGCCCGGGCGATGACACGGTAGTTCCTCCGACAACGACATGACAGTACATTGGGGAGGAGAAATTCTCCGTGGCAGCCGGTCCACATCCATGGGTCTTCAAGGGAGAGAATCGAAAGGGGGAGCATCAGCTTACGATTCCGGGCGGATGCAAGACGAACGGCGGACAGCGGAAACAATGCTGACGCGCACATGGTCCGGCCGGTACGGCACAAGTTGTTTGCGATCGGTACTAATGCTGTGGTTTGCGGTTCTGCTCTCCACGGCAGCCGGCGCGCAGCAAAGACTGCGCATCACAAAGGTCCACGACGGCGACACACTCACCGGAGTGGACAGCGTGCATGTGATACACAAGCTGCGTCTCCTCGGCATTGACTGTCCGGAGTATCCTCAACCGTACGGTGAAGAAGCGGCGAAGATGGTGCAGAAGCTCTGTCTGCACGATACCGTCCTGGTCTTTACCTCAAAGCGTGACAGGTACGGGAGGGAATTGTGCACGATCCGCCTGAAAGACGGCACGGAACTCAACAGGCATCTCCTCTCACACGGTCTGGCCTGGTGGTTCTCCCGTTATTCCCCGAAGAACAAGGAGTACAAAGCCCTCGAGGAAACTGCACGCAGCAAACGTGTCGGGCTCTGGTCACAGCCGGACCCCATGGCACCGTGGATCTACCGGAATTCCGGGCAAAGGTGAGTTGATCAGGCGGGCAGATCAGGCGGATTTCTGGAGGATCGCCAGCGAAAGATCGTCATTCCTCCGCGATTCTCCCTCGAAGCGGGCTACCTCGGCCACAATACGTTCTCCGAAGGCCGGCGCGGAAAGTCCGGCAAGTTGTTTGCAGAGCGCTTCAAACCGTTCCAATCCGTAGAACTCTCCCGCCTCGTTCTGAGCTTCCGTGAGCCCGTCCGAGTAGAGAACCAGCGTCTGGCCGGTGCTCAGGGTAATTTCGTGGGCGTCGTACACCGCATCGGCGGACAGCCCCAGGGCGACGTTCCCTTTCGGGAGTTGTTCCACACCTTCCGGTGAAACCACGAGAGGAGGCAAATGTCCCGCATTCACGTAGCGGAGTATTCCGGCAGGGGAGTCGATGCGGACAAAGATCAGGGATGCAAACTTGCCCGGCATCCCGTCGCGGATGAGAATGCTGTTCAGTTTTGATGCGAGATCATTCAGCGATGGATATTCCGAAGCGATGGCGCTGAGCGTTGCCTGGATCTTGACCATGAACAGTGCGGCCCCCAGCCCTTTGCCGGCGACATCGCCGATGGCAACCCCGCAACGGTCTCCCGTGAGCCGGAGGAAGTCCACGAGATCTCCGCCGACTTCATTTGCGGATCTGGTGAAGAGCCAGACATTCCATCCCGGAACGGAGGGAGTCGGCTCCGGACTCATGGCGCGCTGAACAGCGCGTCCGGATTCCAGTTCACCGCGTGCCAGAAGTTTGTCCTTCAGCTCCAGAATGAGGACGAGAAGGACACACGCGACACCAACAAATTCAAAGTTCACCGACGTCTGGCCCTGCTGACCGGTCCAACTGACCTTGAAGAGCAGAAGCATGAGACCGAAAGCCAGCAGGAGTCTCCTGGCCGGCGTGAGTCTGTAGAAGGAATTCTTGAGAACCCACCAGGCAAGGATAAACCATCGCCAGACTGGGCCTTTCCTGCTCAGTCGTTCGTGCTCCTCCTCGCTGAGATAGAAGTCTTCGATCTCTTCCGCTTCTCTCTTCAGTGTGGCAAAGAACCCCCCCTGCGAGATATCATCTTTGAGGGTCGAGATGATGCCGGGGTTCTTTTGAGTGTCTTCTGCCATGGTTGTCCGTCGGCAAACGGCGCGGGCATGCCCGCACTGCCATCCTCTACCTATAATGTACAGAAGAAAACAGTGCGATGTTTCAGTCCAGGCGTCTCCGGAAGGCCTTCTGGCGGGAATTCCTAGGTATTTTTGCATGTTTTTTTAGCATCTCTTTGCCGGATATGGCAAGACAGGAAAAACGGGCTTCTCACAGAGCCCCGCCCCACCAGTACGAGAGCTTCAGCATGAAGATGTTGTCGGGCTTCACCGTGAAGAGGTGGGTCATGGACCGCCGGAACTCGAATTCGCCCACGGGCTCGTAGTCCGACCTGTTCTGTGTCCATACCAGGTACAGGCTCGATCCGGGCATGTATTCCCACCGGAGGACGGCGTTGCCGCGGAGAGAGACGATATTGAAGTCGGGGTTCCCGATTGTGCCGGCGGCTGCGGGACCCTGTCCGTCCGGATCAAGCTCATATCCCAGAACCTCTCCGGTCTCTGATGTGAGCGGCACGATGGTGGAACCGTCTTCACCATATTTCATGAAGCTGTACGATTTCGGCCTCACGAGCGCCTTGAAATCGGTATAGTTGCCGGACGAAATAAGCGGTTGCAGTAGACCTGGAAACTCAGTTTCGGATTGATGATCCAGTCGACGCGGATGTCCGCTGCGAATGTCGTTTGATCAAGGTGTGCAAATACATAGCGCTTCCCGTATGTGTCGGGCGCCCAGAGATCAGGAAAAGCACTCACCCATTGGGCCCCGTATTTGTCCTTCGAAAACTGAGGGCCGACGGAGAGGGTGAGCGTTGGCGTAAGCTTGACCTCGACGTTTGCAGTGACGGATCGGGACTCCTGGTTCTCCCCCGTCCTGGCAAAACCGACCAGATTGAGAACCCACCAGAGACGGTTGTCTGTATAGAGGATCAGATTGAATGTCCGGCCGATGGGATTCAGCATCAACGGTCCGCCGCGTGTCGCCCGGGCACTGAATGATTCCGGGTTGTACTGAAAGGTGAAATTGGCCCCGTACAGGGTGGGAAGTGTGATATAGCTTCCCAGCCAGTAACCACGCAGGGTGTTGTTCCCCCCGAAATCCCAGCTGGCGAATGTCGCGGCGTTGATTCCTGCATTCAGATAGTACGCGGTCGGTGTGTTCCATCGATAGCCCGTGAAAAAATGGGCGTTCATCAAATCGCTGTAGGGCACATATCCAAGATCGTTCACCTCGAAACGGGGACTCAAAAAGCCGAACGCCGCGTTCATCGTCCACCTGCCGCGGTTCTTGTTGACCATCAGTCTGCCGGCATACCCGGTAAGGGATGTGGCGGAACTGTCGACGCCGAGATAACTCACATCCGGGCGCTGGAAGTAGTGTCCCGCGCTCTGCTGGATGCCGATCATCCTGCTCTGGCTGCCGTTCACCCGGGACAGACCGGCCCATCCCGACAGGACATAGGTCCTTTCTGCGTCCAGAAAGGTCCACCCATCAACCGCCGCGACAACGGCGGAACTGCTGACTGCCGTGCGAAGCGATGGATCGCCGAAGAACCGGTTCGTGAATGTCGCAAGGAGACCCGCTCCCTGGCGTCCTTCATCGAAGTCCCGCTGCGTGCGGAGAATGCCGTAGTAGGCCAGGGGCTCTGTCTCCACCTGCGTACGTAGACCCCCATTGTCAATTCTCGCAAACTCCCGTTGTGTGACGGCATGCACCATGCCCACTTTCCAATCGTCAAGAATCCGACCGGATATCTTGCCCGCTGCGAGGATGTGTGTGCCTGCCGGGACTTCGGAGTAGTCGCTTGGAGGTACACTGCCCTGCGGTGCCCGCCCGATCCGCCTGCTGTAGAAGATCTCCGGATGCTGCCAGTTGAACATCACCCTGTTGTTCGCACCTCCCTGGCCGAAGCGGTAGATGTTCACCCCTTCCGTAAAGAATGGGCGCTTCTCCTCAAACGAATACTCCACATCGGTGAGGTTTACGATGGCCGGATCAACTTCGACCTGTCCAAAATCAGGATTGATCGTTCCGTTCAGGGTGAGGCTGCTCCCGAGGCCCGCCCTGATGTCAACGCCACCTCCGAAAAGGAATCTCTTCCCCGGATTGAACGGATCGGCCGGGTCGTTTCCCACATATTCCGCCTTGCTGGTGACATAGGGCATGACCTCCGTCCGGGCTGATGACATGCCTCCCTCAATTCCCACAAGATCCGGAAACCGCGAAGCAAACCCGCTTTCATTCCGGGGAGTATACACGATCATGTCGGTCTCAGCCCTCCGGCTGATGAAACGCTCAACGTTAATTCCCCAGACGGGAGAGTTGCCTTCGTCAAACCGCAACTGGGAGTACGGGATTCTCATTTCCACCGACCATCCGCCTGCGTCGATCCGTGCGGCACCTTCCCACACGGCATCCCAGGAGAGGTCGTTCGGTTGTTTGACGTCGTTTTCTATGAGCCCATCGGCGAGGGCGCCTGCAGCGGAAACGTAGAAGAAGTAGCCGCTCCTTCTGTCGCGATAGGAATCGATGTAGAGCACACAGCCGTCAGAAGGATCTCCCCAGATAAAATCGCGCCGGACGAGGCGCGCCATGATGGAATCCGGATGGGTGTCGGCATAACGTGCGGCAAAATACAGTGCGCCGTCGTCGTATGCAATCCACACTTCACTCCGTTGGGAAGGTGGTGCTCCTTCATCCGGTTCCTGTTGCAGTAATGCGGTATAGCCGGGGCGCTGCCACGCCTCTTCGGTGAGAACCCCGTCAATAGAGACAGACCCATTCAGCCGGAGGGCAACAACCTGTTGAGGGGAGGGCCGGTGTGCGGCCATCGCCGGCCCACAGCAAAGGCACAGGAGTAGCCCCGGATATTTCATCCACTGCATTGTCCGCCTCCGGTTCAGAGTGGAAAAAAGATTGCCCGCCCTGAATCTACGACCGTAGACGGCGAAGAATGAAGGAATTGCTACCGGCGCCACACAGAAAAGGCGGGAAGGGGTTTAGAGAAGACGAAATGGAGAGAGAGAAACTATCCGGTGTCAGCTATTGTGATTTGGCATCAATATTGCATCATTGATAGAGATGGGCAACAGCTGTTTTCGGGTCATTAGCAGAGAAGAAGAGATGACATCACCGGACTACATCAGAATCCTCAAGCTCGACAAGCTTGCCTTGAAGTCCAAGACGTATCCGGACTTCCTGCAGGCGGTGAAAGGGCGTCTGCAATACGCAAAGAATCTGGGCGTGGAAGGGAGTTTTCCGTTTTTCGTGGAACGCGCCTGGGGGATGTTCGGAGACGGCAAGTGAATTGTGTTCAGTGTTGGCTACAGTTGCGCACGTGATGTTACACGCACACCTGTGACTGTCCCCGGCCAGTCACAGGCGATATTGCGATATGCTCCATGCGGAGAGCTGCAAGGATCCTCTCAACGCCGGCCGGCGGTTGAAGGGTACACGTGCAAAGCGTCTGCCGGCTTGAAGTCACGAAACCCGCCCGGTGAAAAATATCGAACTTTACCGGACAACAACCGCCAGTACCGTCTCCTGGAGCCGATGTGCAATAGCCGTAAAGACCTCCTCGTCGTTCCGGTACTCCCCTTTGCCTTCAGCAACGAACAACTCCGGGTTTTCAAATACGAGCTTTACCAGCGAGGCCTTGTACCTCACCGCCGGCGTATTGCCATCGCGTGCAAGTTCACACACGCTTTCGTACAGGGCGGGACTCTGCACATCCGGCTGACAGAGCTTGATGAGAGCAACTTCACGCAAAGCACTTTCCACGATGGCATCCAGAGGAAAGTGTAGCGATCCCACATAATTGCGTTCGTACCGTGGCAGATTGAACTGCCGGTACGTCGCACTTGTCGCACACGTTCGCACCACCTCATCAGCCCACAACGGACTGGCTGCGAGGGATGCCGCAACGAGCATTACGCCTATGGCTTTCATGGCACCCTCACGATATTGTGTGTGAAAGAACCCCCCTCTTTCTCCTAAGACGACAAACGAAAGCGAATGTTACACCACTTCTTCCGGTCAACCTCACGAAGCGCCGTGTGTGCCTGACCCGCGATGCACCTGCATATCGATTCACTCTTCGGTAGCGTGTGGTCCTTGCGAACCTATGTGTGACCATAGGGACACATGATCCATCGGATCTGCCCCTATCCGGCCACCGGACGTACTGCGGTTTCCCATTTCTTGCAGAGAACGGTCAGAACGACCCCCTCTTCGGAACCCCGTTGTCCCGCCCGCAATTTTTTAACGCCCGCTCCTGTAACCGGCTATCATGAAATGCGTTGCACGTGAAGTTTCTCCGGAAAGTATGCGGCATGCCCTGACGGTGGTGGCATACGTTTTGCGTTATGGAGATCGGGTATTCCATGAACAGGGTCGGAATACACGGAGGAGACTTGTGAAAAAACAGCCATCCAGTAATCTGTTCGAGGTTTCCGGCGGGGAGCACGGACTCGGCCATGTCTACTTCTGTGCCTACCATCATGCCTTGCGTACCGGGCATGCAGACACGATCTCACAGTACCTCCGCGATTTCAACGAAGGAATTGAACCCCAGACTTCGCGCTGGATTTCTTTTGCTGCACCGTTGATCTGCAGCGCAGGACCCTTCGATGTTGTCGTTCGCGTTTTGCGGAGCGGCGAGCTGGCGGCAGACGGGACATCAGGACTCGACCGGTTGTGCACGGCAATTGCGCTGCAGAGCGGTGCGACATACGCGCCCGGGCGGCTCGTGAAGACCAGGACAACTCGGGCTCTTCAGGGACTCGGTGGTCGCGCGGCGCACCGGAAAGAACTCGACGGTGCCTATGTTTTCGATGGATCGGCCGTCAAGGCGGGTGCGCGGATTCTGGTTGTCGATGATATTCTGACAACCGGCTCAACGCTCGAAGCTGTTGCATCGGCAATTCACACATCGCTTCCTGACTCCGAGATTGTCGGGTTCGTTCTTGGCAAAACCGATGGGACATCATCCAATGCTCATCTTGACCCGGGGTTCTTTGTCGCTTCTGGAGATCGCCCCGCGGTTGATCCCGAGGAGATCACACGCATGAAAGCATCCGCGTCACGGAAAGCGCAGCAAAGAAAGACCACGGTGCAGAAAAAACGGAGACCGATACCTCCCGCAAAGGCGCCGGTGCCTGCCGCGAAGCAGAGATCGTCTGTCATGGTCTATGTGTTCGGCGTCGCCCTGACTTTCGTCATTCTTGGAGCCATTGTTCCACTCCGTTCCAGCAGGACCACCCGGCCGGCGGAATCAGCGGTGCTTGAATCATTTCCCCCGCCGGAACTGATATCGCGCGAAGTACAGCAGACCGGGGTTTCTGCGGAGAGCCCCCGCACTCCTGAGGACAATCCCCGCCCGGCCGCCGAGAGAAAGAACCTGCGTCCTGGAATCGTCAATGTCCCGGCGGTGGGACTCAGGAAGAACCACTCCCTGGAGTCGAAGGTCATTCCGAAAGCGGCGGTTCGCCACGGCGACAGAATTGAGATCGTCAGCAAATTCTCACCCGAGAGCGGTCCCGGGTGGCTCCAGGTTCGCACACAGTCCGGCAAGGTTGGCTGGATCATTGCCTCGGGGGTGAAGGAGCAGAAGACAAAGAACCTGTAGAGAACCGACTTCTCGCCGGGTCTTCACAACTTCCACAAACCCCTCAGGCCCGGAGGGAATGCCGACACCAGAGCCGTGACGGGGCTCCGTCCATGCACCGGCCAGACGGGGCTTTTCTGATCGGCCATATTCGATTCGCCGGCTACATCACCTGAGCTTCCATTCGAACCCTGATTCGTTGATTCTCGCCCCCTGATGTCGTAACTTCAATCAGTATCCGCACCGCGGAAGCAGACCAACGGTACGCATGAGGACAGATCACCATGAAATCCATGAGCAAAGTGTTGATGGCGCTTCTCCTTTTTGCTTTCCCTCTGACGGCGGGGGAGATCTACGGGACCATCACCGACGGGACCAAACCCGTCCCGGCGGGAGTGAAGGTGACCATTGCTAAATCCGGCAAGGTCGATACAACAGAGACCGACAAGTTCGGATCGTACCGGATCGTCGTGAAGGAGAAGGGGAAATGCGTGTTGACGGTGTACATGAAGGATCAAGCACCGTCTCAGGAAGTCTTCTCGTACGACAAGTCGATGCGATACGACTGGATCCTTGAAACAACAAACGAAAAGCTTACGCTGCGGAGAAAATAGTCATGGCCGAAGAGAAGAAACGGGACATCTGGGAGAAGGTGGGCGTTCTTCTTCAGTCCGGCGGCGGGCTGCTTACCGCTATCACGGTTGCCATTCTCGGATTCTTCGGTTCAAACTACCTTAAAGACCGGGAGATCACCGAGACTGCCTCCCGGGAGCGGATGCAGGCCAATGAGACAAACGTTCGCATATACACCGAATTGATGAGCCGGCGCGAGGAGGCCGAAAGCGCCCTCCGGAAGGACATGTTCGTCTCCATGATCCAGTCATTCCTTAAGCCCGGTTCTGTTTCGCTGGATGAGAGGGTGCTCAACCTCGAGCTTCTCTCCCAGAATTTCCATGAATCCCTCAACCTGAAGCCGCTCTTCGTCTATCTGGACAGACACATACGTGACTCCCGTGAGCCCTCAAAGAAGGACTACCTGAAACGACTCCAGAGAGTTGCCACGGAGATCACGCGGAAACAGCTGCTTGTGCTTGAAGGAGCAGGCACCAAGTTCGACCGGATCATCGATCTGGAGTCGTTGAAGGCAAGCCCGGGAGGCATCGCGCTGGAGGAGGGGACACTCACGCTCGAAGGAATTACCCGTACCTTTTCCCTCTTCGTTCAGGAAGCCGACGAAACCACAAGGGAGCTCAAGGTCCGGTTGGAAATCAGAACGCCGAAAGACACCCTGGGCAATTTCGAAACCAACAGCGTCGAATTCTGGACGGGCTTCTTTGACTTTCCCATGATTGACAACACCCGCCTCGGGCACGACCAGCGCTGTGCGGTGGTCGTGAACGGGTTCGAAGATCTCAGTGCCGACATCACGCTTGCGTATTTCCCCGGCTCCTATGCAAGCCTGAAGGAAAAGCCGTACTACCAGGAGGTTGTGCAGAAGCTGATGCGATCGAATGCGCAGCTCGAACAACAGCCCGGGCGGCGATAGGAGCCTATCGCAGAATCACCATTTTCCTGCTGGAAGTGAAGTTGCCCGCCTGAAGACGGTACACATACACACCGCTGGCCGCCCGCCCTGCTTCAAAAACCGCCGTGTAGACCCCCGGGCGTTGACGCTCGCTCACCAGCAGAGCCACCTCCCGGCCGAGCAGATCAAACACGCGTAGTGTCACCTTCGCATCTTCCCCCACTTCATATCTGATCTCCGTGCTGGGGTTGAACGGGTTCGGGAAGTTCTGATCCAGCCCGAAGCGGAACGGTTGCTCCGGATCTCCGGACACTCCTGTCACACTCGTCCCGGTCTGGAAACGCCCCTCTGCAGACCAATCGCTTTCCCCGAACGGATTGACAGAGAGGACATTCCACGTAAATATTCTGGATGCCGTGAGCACGGTGGTGCTGGTGACCGAAGTGTCCACGCTCATCGTGTCCAGTATGGTCACACGCGTCACATTGTCGATCACCCTGAGCCTGTATGATGTCGCTCCGTTCGGTGACCACCGGAATGTCGGCAGACGGGTGATGCTCGTCTTGTTGAGCGGTGAAAGAAGATCCGGTGGCTGCAACCAGCCGGTGGTGAAACTGCGTACCGCCGACACCGGACTCTCGGCTGCCTGACTTCCTGCAATCACGCGCCAGTAATACGTCTTCTTTGCCTTAAGCCCGGTGGGAATGGCAAAGGTGTCCCTGCTGAACCCGTCAAGCAGCATTTGCCCGCCGGCAAAGGCGGCGGTGCTATCCAGCTGCACGCGGTACAGGAGGGCGCCTGCCGGCCTCTGCCAGACGAGGGGATCCCCTTTCTTGTATGCCATGCTTCCCGCGGCCGGCGACATGAGCAGTGGCGGGGAGAGGGGTACAGCGGCCGTCACGATGGAGCTGACTGCGCTTTCGTTGTTGTTCTTGTCGAGCGCTGATACGGCATAGGAGTATTGTGCGTTTGCGGAGTCGACACGCGCGGGAGGTGTAACGGTATTCTGGCCGGTGATCATGATCATGTTCCGCGGGTTCTCCGGATCAGCCGGCAGGGGAAGGGCAGACCTGAAGCGGTACACGATATATCGTACGGCGGTGTCTCCGTCTGATGCCGGAACCGGGGCCTGCCAGCGCAGAGTGTACAATCCCGAAGCACCGTTCAACGCCATCTGGAGACCCGTCGGCGGGTTCGGAGGTGAGGTTTCCTTCCAGTTCATCACGGGGACAACGGATGGATACCTGAACACATCCGTTGTCAGTGCATCCGCAATGCCGCCATCGTTGGTGCGAAGATTGTATGCCCGGAACTGTACGCTCCCCTGGACGTTTCCGGTGGTCTGATTGAAACGAATCTGTCTCGTGATCTCGCTTGCAGCCCATCCGGACTGGCTGATCTTGTAGTCGGCGTTGCCCGAGTACACGTGGCGGCTGTTCCGCTGACCTGCCCACCAGGTCTGCAGCGTGGCATAATCCTGACCTCCCCCGAAAGCCCAGTACAGCTGGGGAACCACATAGTCAACATATTGTCCCTGCAGCCAGGCGATGGGATCGCAATAAATATCGTTGTACGAGCTGAGGCCGGAGATGCCGGCTGGTACGTTGGGTTTCCAGATGCCGAAAGGACTCACCCCGAACTTCAGCCAGGGTTTGACTGCCTGGATGCTGTCGTACACCTGACGGATCAGCAGATTGACGTTGTCCCGTCTCCAGTACGCCAGGCTGTCCCAGGAGAATCCACGCGGATCGGCCGCCCAGGTCGATGAGTCCTGCCTGGTAAAACTGTGCTCGGGGTATGGATAGAAGTAATCGTCGAAATGCACACCGTCAATCCCGTACCGGCGCACAACGTCGGACACCACATTCGTCACGTGAGTGCGCACTTCGGGGCGCCCGGGGTTCAACAGGTAGTATCCGTCGGGGCATCTGATCACCCATTCAGGATGCTGCTGAACCACGTGACTCGGGTGGCGCGTATAGCTCACGTCCTGGCGGTATGCGCGATACGGGTTGAACCATGCATGCAGTTCCATTCCGCGTGCGTGTGCCTCTGCGACGGCAAACGCGAGAGGATCGTAGGGCGGGGCAGGGCCGGTTCCCTGCGCCCCCGTGAGCCAGTACGACCAGGGTTCCAGCGGCGAGGAATAGAGCGCGTCACACTCCGGGCGCACCTGAAAGAAGACGGCGTTGAAACCGGTGGCGGCAAACAGATCAAGCAGCGCTGTCAATGAATCGCGTTGTTGTTGTGGCGAGAGGGTCGGGGAGAGCGGCCAGTCATAGTTGAGGACCGAGGCTATCCAGACCCCGCGGAGTTCCCTTTTTGAACCCGCAAACGCCGGCTGGGCGGGCGATTCCTGTGCGGGGAGAAACAGGAGAACGGTTGCGGCCAACAGTATGAACGAGCGGTTTCGATATCCCATGATTCCATCCTCACGCTATGTGTAACAGAACCCTTCAGTCGACCTTTCCGGTGCCGACATCCGGCAGCCTGCCCGGCATTCGGGACTTCCCGACGGGGCCGGCGGCATCTGGTTCCTCTCTGAGCACTACCGACTTCGATGCTGCGCCGCCTGATTGTTGCCCTGGCTGCAGGCATACTTGAAAGTAACGCTCTTTCCTGACAAAAGGAAGAACCTGCCTTTGAAGGTTTAGTCCCTTTTTCATCCTTTTGGTTGATTGTGATGTCGTGCTCTCTTGTGTAGTTTGGAGAGGATGGCAACTCATATCTTATCAGCGAAGAGGCCCGGATTGAATATCCTTCTTGTCTGTCCCGAATACCCGGACACGTTCTGGTCATTCAAGCACGCCCTCCGGTTCGTCTCCAAACGGGCCGGACAACCTCCACTGGGTTTGTTGACTGTCGCCTCTCTCCTTCCTGTTGAATGGGAGAAGAAGCTGGTCGATCTCAACCTGACCGCGCTTGCAGACAAGGACCTCCGCTGGGCCGACTACGTCTTTCTCGGGGGGATGTCTGTCCAGGCGGAATCCGCCCGGGACGTGATTGCACGCTGCAACGCACTCGGAACCAGAGTTGTCGCCGGGGGGCCTCTGTTCACCGCACGCCATGAGGAGTTCCAGGGTGTGGATCACTTTGTCCTGAATGAGGCGGAGATTACGCTGCCAAGGTTTCTTGACGATCTCCGGCTTGGCACACCCAAGCCCGTGTACACTACCGATGCATGGGCGGATCTTGCAGCAACTCCATTGCCCATGTGGAAACTGATCGACAGCCGTCAGTACGCCACCATGAATATCCAGTATTCTCGCGGCTGCCCGTACGACTGTGAGTTCTGTGACATCACGGTCCTCTTCGGACACCAGCCGCGGACGAAATCCGGCGCCCAGGTGATCGCGGAAATGGAAGCCCTGTACAGGTGCGGCTGGCGCGGCCATCTTTTCTTCGTGGACGACAACTTCATCGGGAACAGGGTGAAGCTGAAGAGCGATGTCCTGCCCCGCATCATCCGCTGGATGGACGAAATGCACCATCCATTCACACTGGGGACCGAGGCTTCCCTCAATCTCTCCGACGACCCCGAGCTGCTGAATCTCATGGCCCGGGCTGGGTTCGAAGAGGTGTTCGTCGGCATCGAAACCCCCAATGCGGAGAGTCTGGAGGAGTGCAAAAAGATCACCAACAAGAACCGGGATCTCATCGCCAGCATCAAAACACTTCAGAAGGCGGGCCTGCAGGTCCAGGGAGGCTTCATTGTGGGGTTCGACCACGACCCTCTGTCCATCTTTGACACCCTGATCCATTTTATCAAAGAGAGCGGCATCGCGGTGGCCATGGTGGGACTGCTCAACGCGCCGATCAACTCGCGGCTGCACAAGCGGCTGGGGAAGGAGGAAAGGCTGCTGAAGGTGTTCACGGGAAACAACACGGACTTTTCGATGAACTTCATTCCGAAGATGAACCCCCAGGTGCTTGCCGACGGGTACAGGAAGGTTCTGGCGACGATCTACTCCCCGAAGGAATACTACCAGAGGGTTACGGATTTTCTCAGGACCCATGAACCGTTGCTGCAGCACAAAGCGCCTCTGCGGCTTTCGCAGCTGCACGCGTTATCACGATCGATGCTCCTTCTCGGCGTCATCGGAAAAGAACGGCTCTATTACTGGAAGCTCTTCTTCTGGTCGCTGTTCCGCCGGCCGCGTCTTTTTTCAACGGCTATTACTCTCGCCATCTACGGATTCCACTTCCGGCGGGTGTTCGAGCAGCATTTTTAGTCAGTCTTCCTCTTTCGCTTCCTTCTCCAATAACCTTGTCAGCACCTGCTCCCATTTCTTCCGGAGCGGGTGCTGTACATCTGCGATCTTTTCCTCCCAGGCATCTCCCCTGGGATAGCGGAGGAGCGGCGTCAGATACAGGTCGAACTGCCTTCCCCGTTGCTCCAGGCGGACCAGAATCCGTGTTTGGATCATCCCTGCCCGGCTGCCCGCAGACAAAGAAACCTGGAGGGTGTCCTGCTCAGACATCTCCTTTGCCTTGATGTCCCGCCATTCCGTTTCGACATGATGAGCCGCTGGATCCACTTTCGAGAGGACATACCCATCCGTCGTAAGCGCCAGGGAGATCTTCCGGAAGGATTCCTCGACCGGCGGGTTCTGGATGCGCATGCGTATCCCCTGGAAGGAGGGGGAACAGCCGGTCAGTACGATGCTGAGGAATAGAGGAACGAGACTGAAGCCACAGAGGTTTTTCATATCCAAATCTAGCTGTGTCCCGATGGAAAAGCAAGCCCCCGCGGGAGTGGGAAATATGCTTAACAATTCGTTAACACTGGGGTAACAGTCAGATAATGTTGAAATGCTATCTTAGGTTCGTATCAGTGCCCCCGGTGTGGATAGACTGCCCGGTGTATTGCACCGAAGACAAGAAGAATCAGGAAGGGACACAATTGTGAAGAAACTGCTCATGTTGTTAGGGACTCTGACGCTCCTGTGTCAGAGCATGGGTTGGACCCAGGATAAACCCGTTTCCAAGGAAGAGCTTGAGGAAGTAAAGGGAGCCCTCACCGGGCTGAGCGACTCGTTCACCGAATACCGGGGCTATGTGGATGCGCTCCGCAAGATCAAGATATCGGGTTACATGCAGCCACAGTATCGTTACACCGACGTCATCAACGCCCCCTACAACATCGGTGTGTTTTCGGGCGGACTGTTTCCGGCGAACACGAAAAGTGTGTTCCAGGTACGGCGTGCTCGCGTGAAGGTCACCTATGACAACGTCCTGACCCAGTTCGTGTTCCAGATCGACGCCATCCAGTCCGGATTCACCTTGAAAGATGCGTATGTGATGGTGACCGAGCCCTGGACAAAGGCGTTCGGGTTCCAGATGGGCGTGTTTGACCGTCCTTTCGGTTATGAGATCTCCTATTCTTCCAGCAGCCGCGAGTCTCCGGAGCGGTCGCGCCTCTTTCAGACGTTGTTCCCCGGTGAGCGGGAACTGGGTGCGAAACTCTTCTATGCGCCGCAGATGGGACCGCTCAGCATGATGCGTGTTGATGTCGGGATCTTCAATGGCTCGGGTCCGACCGCCAATGAATTTGACAACTTCAAGGATATTATCGGCCACGTGTCGTATCAGATCCCCTTTGACGAGATCGGTCTTGCGCTCGATCTCGGCGTGTCAGGCTATTTTGGAAATGTCCGCAACAACACCAGGTATCTGTACACATCGGGGACTCTGGCCGACGGTACACCGGGATACGCGGTGGACTCGACGGCTACCAACCTCAGCGCGGGAGTGCCGCGCCAGTATTTGGGTGTTGACGCCCAGCTCTACTATGACCTCCCGGTTCTGGGCGGCATGATTCTTCGTGGTGAGTATATCTTCGGCAAGCAGGCCGGGACATCAGCCACTTCCATCAGCACACCTACCCAGTTTGCGTCGGGGATTTATCAACGCGATTTCTCCGGCTGGTATCTGAGTTATATCCAGAATATCGGCAATGCAAACCAGTTCGTCCTCAAGTACGACATCTACGATCCAAACTCAAAGGTGAGCGGAGCGGATTTTGTTGCGAGCAACACTACCGGGTCGCTCGGTCTGAATGCGACCGATCTGAAGTACAGCACACTCGGGCTCGGGTGGATTCATCACTGGGACGACAACGTGAAGTTCGTGTTCTACTACGAAATGGTGACCAACGAGAAACTGGTGAACCTTGCCAACACCACCTCACCGCTGGCTTTGTACAGCGAGGATGTGAGCGACAACGTGTTTACCTTCCGCGTGCAGTACAAATTCTAACGCATATCAATCATCAGACGACTTCATAAGGAGAGTTGAATCAATGAAATCCATTCTCACACTACTGGCGCTCGGCTGCGTGCTTGTGAACGCACCCCTGCTCAGCCAGGAAAAGATCACGGTCAAGGGGTCCGATACGATGGTGATCCTTGCCCAGCGCTGGGCGGAGAAGTACATGGCCGCGCATTCCGACGTGACCATTCAGGTGACCGGCGGAGGATCCGGTACGGGGATCTCCGCACTGATCAACGGCACGACGGACATCTGTGCCTCCTCCCGGCCGATGAAGCCGAGCGAGCGGGATAAGCTGAAGCAGCGGTTCGGAAGCCGCGGCGTTGAGATTAAGACGGCCCAGGATGGTCTGTCCGTGTACGTGAATCAGAGCAACCCCCTTGCCGAGCTCTCCCTTCAGCAGGTGAAGGACATCTACACCGGCAAGATCACCAGCTGGAAAGCGCTGGGCGGACCGGATGCGCCGATCATTCTGTACGGCCGCGAAAACAACTCCGGAACCTATGTTTACTTCCGGGACAACGTATTGCTGGGAGAGGATTACAGCGCCTCCATGCAGAGCATGCCCGGAACGGCGGCAGTGGTGAACGCCGTGTCCAAAGACAAGAATGGCATCGGTTACGGTGGAGCGGCATACGGTGCGGGTATACGTGAGGTCAAGATCAAAAAAGACGATGGGTCCGTTGCCTACGCGCCGACGGTGGAAAACATCAAAAACGGCGACTATCCGGTGACCAGGTTCCTGTACCTCTATGTGAAGAACAAACCGACAGGCAAAATGAAGGAGTACATCGACTGGATCCTGGGCGACGAGGGCCAGGCGGTTGTCAGTCAGGTGGGGTACTTTCCCATACGGTAGTTCAGGTTGTCCGCTTTGCAGAGTGTCGCGGTCCGGCGATTGTCAAATACCCCCGGACCGTTGACGCGTGAACGAGAGAAAAGAAATGGTCAATGAACCTCAAAACGTGTTTCCGGGGTCGCCCGTGTCCCGGCTGACGTCGCCGGACGACCGGATTGTCACCCCGGCGCATGGTCCGGCGGCGATCCCTCCTGAACCGGTGATGCCGGGGAGGGTGAAGCGATTGCGTGTGGCTGACCTCAAGAAACGATTCCGGTGGGATGAATTTCTTTCTGAGAAGACCATTACCCTTGTGGCATTTGTATCCCTTGCGGCGATAGTGGGTATCTTCTTCTTTGTGTTCCGCGAAGCGATGCCGATCTTTCTGGCGCCGTCAAACGATGCTGCGGTGTCGGCGCCCGCAGAAGAGCAGGAAACCTATGGCGATGAGCAGATAGGGGATGCCGCACGCCGTGTCTCCGGCAGTGACCGTTCCCGCACGATGGAAGGCTCGGGCGGCGAAGGAGAATCTACGCTCGAGAACTTCCTCGGCACAACATGGGCTCCGGTGTCCCTGGAACCACGCTACGGGATCATTCCGCTCGTTTTCGGTTCGATGAAGGTGACCCTCTTCGCCATTATAATAGCCGGACCTATCGCAATTCTTGCCGCCCTGTTCACGTCGTCTTTCGCGCCACGCTGGTCCAAGGAGATCCTCAAACCGGCCATTGAAATCCTGGCAGGCTTTCCTTCCGTAGTGATAGGTTTCTTTGCGCTTGTGGTCCTCGCAACGTTGCTCCAGGATCTGTTCGGCTACAAGTTCAGGCTGAATGCCTTTCTGGGAGGGGTGGCGATGTCGCTTGCCGTCATTCCGATCATCTTCACCGTTGCGGAGGACGCACTGGCCGCGGTGCCGAGATTCATGACGGAAGCAAGCCTGGCCCTGGGGGCGACAAAGTGGCAGACGGCATTGTTTGTGAAACTCCCCGCTGCAACACCGGGTGTCTTTGCCGCCCTGCTGCTCGGTTTCGGGCGGGCATTCGGCGAGACCATGATTGTTCTCATGGCAACCGGGAATGCGGCGATGCTCTCGTTCAACATGCTCGAACCGGTCCGCACAATGTCCGCCACCATCGGTGCGGAGATGGCCGAAGTGGTCTTCGGCGACACCCACTACAACGTACTCTTTATGCTCGGGGCAATACTCTTTATCTTCACCTTCGTGCTTAATGCCGTCGCTGAAGTGTTCATCCGTCAACGGCTCCTCAAACGTTTCCGGGGTGGATGAGATGAGCATGCGCAAGAAACTCCTGGGGACATCCGTGGTCACCCTGAGTGCGCTCGCCGCATTCCTGATCATTACGGTGGTGATCCTGGTGATGGGAACGATTGTTGTCGGCGGCAAAGATGCGCTCACCTGGGAGTTCCTGAGCAGCGCACCGAGGGAAGGCATGACCGAAGGAGGGATTTTTCCCGCGATTGTCGGCACGGCCCTGCTGGTGATTATCATGTCGATTGTCGGCGTCCCGGTAGGGACAATCACTGCCGTGTATCTCAGCGAGTATGCGAGCAGCAGATCGATTCTGGCGCGTGCCATCCGCTTCGCTGTCAACACCCTTGCGGGTGTTCCGGCTATCGTCTTCGGGCTCTTCGGTCTCGGCTTCTTTGTGCAATTTGTGGGCTCCGGAATGGACAACCTGTTGACCGACGGCACGGATTTGCGATGGGCGCAGCCCAACATCCTCTGGGCAAGTCTCACGATGGCGCTCCTCACGCTTCCGGTGGTTATTGTCTCGGTGGAGGAAGCGATAAAAACCGTCCCGGCGGAACTCCGGGCTGCAAGCCTGGCGCTGGGTGCAACCAGATGGCAGACCATCGTGAATATTGTGATACCGAACTCCATCACCGGCATTCTGACAGGCGCCATCCTCGCGGTAAGCCGGGGGGCGGGGGAGGTGGCGCCGATTCTCTTTACCGGAGCCGCGTATTTTCTCCCCCATCTTCCGGGAAGCCTCTCCGATCAATTCATGGAGCTGGGCTACCACGTGTATATCATGTCCACGCAATCGACCAATGTCGATGCCACGCGCGGTATCCAGTATGCCACGACGCTCGTCCTGCTTCTGCTAACTTTTCTGCTGAATTTCTCGGCAATCTTTCTGCGCTCGCGTCTCCGGGCGCATCAGATGTCGTAAACGGACACCTATGAACACATCAGAGCCGTACGTGCCAAAGATCGAAGTGGCCAGCCTGAACTTCTGGTACGGATCCAAGCTGGCGCTGCGAAATGTTACGATGGATATCCCGCCGAATCATGTGACCGCCCTCATCGGTCCTTCCGGGTGCGGCAAATCGACATTTCTCCGCACCTTTAACAGGATGAACGATCTCATCGACAACGTCCGCATGGACGGGAATGTCTCGATCGACGGTGTCGATATCTACGATCGGAATGTGGATGTTGTCGAACTGCGCAAACGCGTCGGAATGATCTTTCAGAAATCCAACCCGTTTCCGAAGTCCATCTTTGACAATGTTGCCTATGGACCGCGCATAAACGGCGTCCATGACAAACGGAAACTGGAAGAAATCGTGGAGAGCACCCTGAAGAGGGCGGCGCTGTGGGAAGAGGTGAAAGACGACATGAGGAAGAGCGCGCTTTCCCTCTCGGGAGGACAGCAGCAACGGCTCTGCATCGCCCGTGCACTTGCCGTCGACCCGGGGGTTCTGCTCATGGACGAACCTGCCAGCGCGCTTGATCCCATTGCAACGGCCAAGATCGAGGAGTTGATCTACCAGCTCAAGAGTAACTACACCATCGTCATCGTGACCCACAATATGCAGCAGGCGGCGCGGGTGAGTGACTACACCGCGTTCTTCTATATGGGTGAGCTCATCGAGTTCGGTGAAACCAAAAAGATATTTACCACGCCTGAGAAGAAGCAGACGGAAGACTATATTACCGGCAGATTTGGCTAGCGGGCTGTCATGCCGCCATAGTTAAAAGGCATGTGGCTTCACATGTGCCCTTGTTCAACGGACTTGCGACTCGGCGGGAGAATTCCTACCATGAATGACGACTTAAAGGGAGAATCTGGCAAAGGCATGGAACGTCATTACATACAGGAACTCGAGGCACTGAAAGCCGACATCATACGGATGGGGAGTCTGGTCGAACAGGCCATCACTGATTCCATCAAGGCGATGCTGGAGCGGAATCCGGAGATCGCACAACGGGTTCTCCAGAACGAGCAGCAGATCAATGCGTTCGAGCTGCAGAACGACGCGGCGGTCGTCAGGCTGCTTGCATTACAGCAGCCGGTGGCACGTGATCTCCGCTTCATTCTGGCCGCGTTGAAGATCAACAACGACCTGGAGCGGATCGGCGATCATGCTGTCAACCTGGCTGAGTCAGCGGTCACCTATTCCAGCAAACCCCCCCTGAGCATTCAAACCGGCATTCCGCAGATGGCGCAGATTGCCCAGGCGATGCTGCGGGATGCAATCGATGGTTTCGTCCACACCAATGCCGCATCGTGCCGGGGTGTTCTGCGGAATGACGATCTGGCTGATGCCCTGAACAGGAAAACCGTGGACGATCTGATTGCCCTCATTCAGCGGGATCCTTCCTCGGTGCAGCAGGCCCTCGAACTGGTGCGCGTTTCGCGGAATCTGGAGCGTGTCGCGGACCTTGCCACGAATATTGCCGAGGAGGTGATATTCGAAGTGGAAGCTGCGGTCGTCAAGCATCTTGCCGATCAAAAAGGGTGAATCCCAGTGACCCCCTCAAGTTCCTGTGCTCTTGCCGTTGCAGTGGTGATGTCGGCCCCTTCGTGCCCTCCCCACCATGCCCTCCCGGTCTATCTCCGGTAACCGATGTACCCGCGTATCTTCACGATTTGGTAATCCTGGCGTAATGCAGGGATAACATCCCGTGCATATATTTCCTCTCTGTATACCGGCTCCGGGTCCGTACCCGGTGGCTTGTCAAGTACCAATCCTTAAAACGAAGGAGCCCCGTTCACAATGGACCGCTGGGAGTACTGCTTTGTTGACCTGATCCGCCATGAAGTAGCCTACCTGACCGGTGAGGGGCTGGAACATCGGCGGGTCAAGAAGGACCGTTCGCGGAAGAACGATTCCAAGGATGATGCAATGGCCCGTCTCATCGCAGTACTCGGACGCGAGGGATGGGAGATGACGAACGGCTTCGGGGACATCCGGCCGGTCTTCTTCTTCAAGCGGCGGCTGCCGCCGGAGGAATGACATCAGGAATAACCAGGCGGAAGTGACAGCGCGTTTGAACCTGGCACTAGTAGCTCAATAGTCAACCCTATCGGACAGCTTCAGAAGTTCTGTATGGTTCTTATTGATGCCGTGGGTGCGCTGGGGTCTGACAAACACGCCGGCAAGGGCCGCGGAGATGCTCAGGTCCCGCACGGTCGTGACGCCACAACCCCTTCGCAGGCATCGGATCGTGAAGAACCGACGCACGGTGGTTGCTGAGACCTTCACGCGGTTTCCCCCACATTTACTACAATGTGCCATGCTGGACCTCAGTTGATCATGCGCCGGGTGTCGATGGGCGGTACTCCCTTCCTTAACGGTTATGCCGCGATCAGCTCCCGCGCTACCTCCGGACTGCTGGGTTCTGCGACGGGGGGCAAACCATCCATCGGTACGCGGATCAAGGTGGTCTTCGCCCCCCCGTCGAGGAGCCGGACCAGATTGTACGATGTTGACCTCGTTGCCTCCGGACCAAAGACTGACCCTCCGGCATTGGCAAAACGTAATTCTTTTCGTTCATAGGTGAAGCTGAGGTGAACATGACCGTGCAACACCACGCTCACTCCATGGTCCTTGAAGAGATCAAAAAGCCTGCTCTTTCCCCGCAGCTTCATGGTCTGTCGTTCAATAGCACCCCACGCGCTCTTCAGGGCGCCTTCAGGACCTGCCGAGATCTTATGAAAATGATGATGGATGATCACGATCTTGCATTTGTCCCTCACGAGCGGATCCTTAAGGAGGTCGCCGATGCTCTTGAACTCCAGATCATCCACTTCGCCGTTTGAACCGACAGGGTTCTTCACACCGGAGTACCGCGCAACGGAATTCACACCGATCATCGCCGTATTGCCGAGGACTTTCGCAAAAGGGAATGTCCTGCCGTCTGCGGCGAACAGACACCCCTCGAAGGTCTCCGCAAAAAACTCCCGGAATTCCTTCACCTTCTTCCCGTAGTGTGTTTCCTTGCACCGCCGGGGGAAGGTGAGGATATCCTCGGCATGGTGGACGCCGCCGTAGACGTCGTGATTGCCGATCACCACGGTCAACCGGCGGGGGTCGAGTAGTCCCGCGTTCTTGAACAGGCGCCGGGCGATCTCGAAATCCTTCGGGTTGGCATCAGCCGCGATATCACCGGCGACAACAACGTGGTCCACCTCCCGACGTACAATGGCATCCAGCAACGCCCGCACGCGCCGGATCGTAAAACGCTTGTGTTCTCCGCTGAGGTGCAGATCTGCAATATGGGCGATGGTAACAGGCCGCATCATGCCGCCTTCCTTCTGGGGCCGTTCCAGCCCGCTGCAACCTCCGCATAGCTGGCGAACAGGCGTACGAAGATCTTTGCCCAGGATTGTTCCTTCGCGAATCGAAGAGCCGCCTCCGCCATGCTGCGCCGTTCGGCTGGATGGTCGAGGAGATACTCGACCTGCTGTGCGAAATCCCCTGCATCGCGTGGCTCGGCGAGCATCCCCGTCGCACCCATCGTCACGAAACCGCCGGCACCGCCCTCTCTGGCGCAGACCGGCGGAAGCCCCGAGGCCATGGCTTCGAGCGTGACATTCCCGAATGTCTCCGTGGTGGAAGGAAACACGAACATATCGCTTGACGCATACACCCTGGCCAGCGCACTTCCCGATTGGTGCCCCAGGAACAGCGCGCCGGGCATCATCTGCTGGAGCTCGGCACAGATTGGACCATCACCCGCCAGCACCAACACCGTATCACTTCGCCGGGCGGTGATCATCCGGTACGCGTCGGCCAGCACCCGGAGATCCTTCTCCCAGACCAGCCTCCCGGCAAACAGCAGAACGGTCTTGCCGGCCAGTCCGTTTGCACGCCGCCACTCCTCGGAACGATACGAAGGATTGAATTCCCCGGGGTCCACACCGTGCGGCAGAAGCTCCGTGGTCACAAAGCCGTGTTTGCGCAATTCCTTTCTGACCGGGTCTGACGGGACATACACCTTCGCGCAATCGTTGTAGAGACTGCGCAAATACGTCCAGCTGAACATCTCGAGCGCTTTGACCCTGTAGTACTTTGCGTAACTTGGGAAGTGGGTGTGATACGTCGCGACAACAGGGATGCCCTTCCGCTGACCGTACCGGAGTGCGGCGTACCCGAGGGGACAGGGACTGTTGATGTGAATCAGATCGGGATCAAATGCCGTGAGTTTCGCGTCGAAATGTTTCTGGCCGGGGAAGGCAAACCGGTAATCTTTGTAGAGCGGGATCATCACCGATGGAACTTCGAACATCGGCACCGGCTGTTCCTCCCGGCGGGGGATGATCGGAGAGAAGAAGATGCTCTCGATGCCGATCTCTTTCAGAGCGTCGATTGTCCGATAGAGTACCCGTGTGACGCCATCGTGCTCCTTCTTCATGGTGCCTGCAAAGAACGCAACGCGGAACCGACGACTGCCCGCAAGTGCCGGCATGAACCCTCCTGATTGTGAGAACACAAGAGACGATGCGGACTAACGCGCCCGCTGGATCGCCCGAACCAGAAACTGGAAGATCACAAAAATGAATCCAAGGATGAAAAATACTCCAGCATACATAGGGACCTCCGCGACTTTTTACGGCAACAATATATCATGTCCATCTTACGCCAGTGTGATCCCAATGTTACGGATGTGTTAAATCTCCGATGGCCGGTTGAGGATGGATGTCGAAAACGTGATATTATGGGCAGGGAGTCCATACCGATGAAACAGATGACAATCCGTTCGAATGTGCTCGAGGCGATCCTCAGCCGCATTGCGGCGTTCCTGCATATACCTCCTCTCGCCGTGCGCATGTTCAAGATGGCAAACGAACTGAGCGGATTGGATCGCAAGACGATACCCACGGAACTTGTCCCCCTCAATACTCTGCAGCTTGCGAGGGGGCTCCTCAACTTCACCGTTATGCAGAACCTTGATGGATGGATCCTGCCGTACTGGGCGGTTCATCAGTATGATCCGGAGAATCCGGGTTTTGTCCCGCGGTCGCATCTCGGACTTTCCATAAACGTCACCGCGCGCAACTGGACAGCGGTCGGATCGCCGGGGTGTTCGATCGAGCCCACGGTTGATCCCCGCGGTCTTGTTACCCCCTTTCGCAACGGCTGGTCCGTGGACCTGTGGTTGAAGGTGAACAACCGCGCAGTCTTCCCCTCCCGGGAACTCCGCGTTGGGCAGGGACTGGTGGAAGGTTTCCCGATTGTCTCCACGAAGTGGCAGGCAGAAGGCGTGGAGCTTGAGTCCCTTACATACGTAAGCGGTGACATACTGGTGATCCGCACGACGATGAGGAATGCCACTCCTGCTCTGCTGGACGCAACATTGGGAATTGCGCTCCGGCCGTTCAACCCGGAAGGCGTATCCCTTCTTCACGAGATCACATTCGATCCCGGATCGTCCACCTTCATCATCAACGGTGGTGAACAACTCCGGCTCCCTTCCCGCCCTGACTTCGTCTGCTGTTCGAACTACCAGGAAGGAGATAGCGCACGCTGTTTTGCTTCCTCAGCGAGTCACCCCCAACAGCAGGAAGCTTCCTGTCCTGCGGGTCTTGCCAGTGCGGTGGCAGCCTATGTTCTCCATCTTGACGCGAAAGAAGAGCAGACAATGGTTGCGTCCGTTCCGCTTGGCAGCGGCAGGGGGACCATCAAAGACCCCGTCGAAGTGGTCGAGGAGTGGCGAAGACTCCTTGCTACAGGCACCGCCATCCGCACGCCGGACGAAAAGCTGAACAGCATGCTTACGGCATCACTGAGCACGCTCCTGCTCCTGGTCGATGATGACTCCATCACGCCGGGCCCCTGGACGTATCACCAGTTCTGGTTCCGCGATGCCGCAGTCATGCTCCGGGCACTCGATGCCTTCGGGTTTCATGGTCAGACCCGGCCGATCATCCGGGGTTTCCCTGCGCGGCAAACCCGCGCCGGGTATTTCCGATCCCAGCAGGGGGAGTGGGACTCCAACGGCCAGGCACTCTGGACTGTCTGGCAACATGCGGTCCTGTCTCACGATCCAACTGTTGCCGCCGCATTGTTGCCTTCGCTTCGTTCGGGAATCACCTGGATCGACCGCGCACGGCGGACAGGGCCTGAAGACGCGGGGAAAGTCTGGGAAGGGTTGCTGCCGGCCGGACTCAGTGCCGAGCATCTGGGACTTGCCGACCACTACTTCTGGGATGACTGGTGGGCAATGGCGGGAGTTCAGGCGTTTGTTCGTCTTGCCGATTGGCTCGGCATCGCCGCAGAAGCAGGTCATGCCCGCATTCTCCTGGATGATTTCCGGCAGGCGACCGAACGGGCAATTGAACGAGTTCGCGCCGCGAGGAATATGAACGGGATTCCTGCAGGACCGGCACGCCGGCTGGATTGCGGGATGATCGGGAATTGCGCTGCATGGTACCCGTTACAGGAGCTTCCGGAATCGGATATCAGGATGAAGGCAACGCTGGAGTTACTGGAAGATCATTACTTCCTGGACGGGCTCTTTTTCCAGCACTTCGTCCACTCGGGGAAGAATCCGTACCTGACGCTACAGATCGCGCACGCCTGGCTGTATGCCGGTGACCGCACAAAATTCTGGCAGATGTTGTCGGACGTGGTCCGTCATGCTTCACCGACGATGAACTACCCCGAGGCAATCCATCCCCATACCGGTGGCGGGGTGATGGGGGACGGTCATCATGGTTGGGCTGCGGCCGAGATGGTGCTGGCTCTCCGGGACGCGTTCATTCAAGAGCGATGGTATCCAGGACGATCACGGCCCGACCTTGTGTTGCTGGGCGGGACGCCGTCTTCGTGGTATCACTCGGACGCCCACTTCAGCATATCCCGGGCCCCAGTACCTGGCGGTATGCTCGACCTGAAGGTGCATGTTCTCGATGATGCGGTGAATATCACGCTTTCCCTCCAGGAGGCTCCCGGCACCTTCCCGGAACTCCTGGTCCTCCGGCTCCCTGTCGTTGCAATCAATGTGCGGATCGGTGACGAACCGTTCCCGGATGCCATTGTGAAGGATGGCGAGACGATCATCCAGCTCCCTGGAGTGCAGGACACGTTACGCATCAGTGCCGGCATTTCAAGATGACTGATGAATGCGGTGCGAGTGCTTATCGCAAACTCAGAAGGAATTGACAAACACCGCCAATTTGCCCCTCTGCATGCATACAGCTCATCGCGGCCCTCGAGCTGAGCCGTCCACCTGCTTCGTGGCGATACCCGCCCGGAGCGAGCGCCCTGGGACAGCAAGAACCGTAATGATTCCATAACACTCCGGTAACATCCCCGTAACATCCAACTCATAAATTAGTCTCGTGTTTCTCAACCCTTCAACTACCAGAGGCTTCCAGGGGATGAGTACCGAGATACTCCAGCATGCTGAAAGAGAGCGGGCCTTGGGCGTCTATGACGTTTCCCGTGCCGGCCTGGAGACCACTATCACCATTGGCGATCTCCGGGTCGATATTGAAAATGGAACAGTGTGTATCGGCCAGGATGACATCTCGGTTACCGCAACTGAATTCCGGATCTTGTGTACACTCATGATGCAGCACGCGGCGATCGTCCGGCGCGCCGCACTCCTCACCGCCATTTGCGAAAAACACACACATGCGACGTCGAGGAGCCTTGACGTCCACATTTCCCGCCTTCGTAGAAAACTGCAAACATACGGCAATTGGATCCGAACTGTGAAAGGTATCGGGTACCGTTTCATGCCAACCGTCGCAGCGGAAACTCCCATGAAGCCGAGAGCATTTCTCAACGCGGTGAATTCTTAAGGATTCGATAACGCAGGGTTAACATTGGCTTAACATTGGGAGGTTATCTTGGTGCACCTTCATGCCGATCCCTCCCGGAGTGACGTCAGCCACAAGATGCACCGGGCAATTCCTCAACAACCATGTGAGCAAATGTGATAAGCGCTATGAAAATCCTCATACTGCAGCCATCTTGGTCACTTCTCCTATCAGGTTCATTCTGTCGCTGCTTTTTCGCAGCAAACCGGAACCCTTGTCGGCAGAGTGTGGGACGAAGAGACCGGTGAAGAGCTGGTCGGTGCGAATATTCTTCTTGTCGGGACCACCAGAGGGGGGACCACCGACATCGACGGGAAGTTCTCCCTTCATGGGGTTTCCGTCGGCACCTACGACGTACGATTCACGTACGTGGGCTACGCCGCAAGAATAGTCCGCGGAGTTCAGGTGACTCAGGCCGGACCGGTTGCGCTCGAGATCACCCTCACACCGGAGCAGTTTGAGACCGAAGAGGTCGTTGTGACGGCGGAACGTCTCCTCTCGACCGAGTCGGCCATCCTGGCTAATCGACAGAAAGCCATGTCCATCGGCGACGGCCTCAGCGCCGAACAGATCAAGAAGGCTCCTGACGCAACATCCGGTGACGCGCTGAAACGCGTGACGGGTCTCACCATTGTCGACAACAAGTTTGTTTATGTGCGCGGCGTGACGGACCGCTACAACGGCACAATGCTCAACGGGGTGCCGGTGACGAGCACGGACACCGACGTCGACAGGAAGAGTTTTGCATTCGATATGATTCCGGCAAATCTGCTGGAAAACACCATTGTCGTGAAAACCGCAACACCTGATCTGCCCGGGGATTTTTCCGGAGGGATGGTCCAGGTGAACACCCTTGATTTCCCGCACGGCGCGTCGTGCGGCTGGGGCTTTCAAGCTCATACAATTCCCTGACCATCCACCCAGGGTTTTCAGGCATCTTCCGGCGGATCGCATGATTGGACAGGGAGAGATGACGGCGGGCGGGCTTTTCCGGCGGAGCCTCTCCCGACAGCACAACTGCCGCAACAGTTGCCCAACACGTGGGCATCACGTCGAAAAGCGCCCCGTTGAACGGTGGCTTCAATCTTGCCCTCGGTGACCATTTCCAGCTCGGAGAGGATGAAGCGGGCGTCGTGGGAGCGTTCTCCTATGTGAACTCGTACACCAATCAGAAATTCAACGAAGCGCCAACCTACGTTTTTGGTGGACAGCCGGTCTTCCGGTTCGAGGGGAACTCCTATTCCCGTAACATTCTCTGGACCGGCCTCCTCGACCTGAACTACAAGCTGGACGGCAATCACAAGATCAGTCTGCGCAACAGCTATAACCAGTCGGCGCAGGACAATGTCGCGATCTCCTCGGGCATCAATATTGCCGGGAGCAATTCGCAGCGGCAGTCGATTACCTGGGACCAGCGTTCGCTCTATCTCCTGCAACTCGGGGGAGACCACGTCCTTCCGTCCCTTCCCGGGCTTGAGCTGAATTGGAAATTCTTCGGCTCTTCGTCGCGAGCCGAAGAACCCGACCGGAAACAGATTGAATATACCGAAGGTTCGGGCGGTGAGTATGCTCTCGGCGAGAACTACCGTACGTGGTCGCATCTTGAAGAGAAGACGCGAGGCGCGAGCGCTGATATGGCGTTTGCGTTTGCCGGCGCGAAAATCAAGGCCGGCGCGACCGTGGAAACAAGAGACCGCACGTTTGACATCCAGTCGTTCTCAACCCTGCCCGGGCGCGACCCCCGGTATTACAACCTGGTACTCCTCCCCGTGGGAGAAATCTTTGCCGCCAACAACTTTGGCCCGGGCAAATTCCAGTTCCTGGAGGCCTCGACCTTCACCGGAAAATACGACGGCGACCAGCGCCTCAACGGATACTATGCGATGGCAGACCTCCCGCTGGAGATCGCCGGAGCGTCAGTCCGGATCAATGGCGGCGCACGCCTGGAAAACTTTGAGGAGCATGTCACATCACCCGTGGCTGTCGACAACCCGACATTGACCACGACAACCCTTCAGGCAACCGACGTTCTGCCGTCACTGAACATCAAATACTCGCCTCTTGAAGCACTCAACATCCGTCTGGCATATTTTCATTCGGTAAACCGTCCCGAGTTCAGAGAACTCGCCAATGTGCTCTATCTGGATTTCCAGACCGATCAAAACACCATTGGGAATCCCGGTCTGCAACGGGCCTACGTTCACAACAGGGATGTCCGTGCGGAGTTCTTTCCGGCGGCAGGGGAGGTGATTGCGGTCTCCTATTTCCACAAGACGATTTCGAACGCCATTGAGGAACGTCTCCTCGCGGCACCGGATCGTTATGTAAAGACGTGGTTCAACTCCCCCAATGCCACCAACGCGGGTTGGGAATTCGAGGCACGGTTCTCCCTTGGTCATCTGGGATCCATGCTCAACAATCTGATGCTCACGGCCAACTACACCACCGTATCGTCCGACGTCGAGTACACGGAAGAAAAGACCGACCAGCAAGGCAACATCGTTCAAACGACGAAGACACGCATCATGCAGGGACAGGCTCCCTGGACATTCAACATTGGCCTGTTCTATACGCATCCCGGTCTCGGGACGAGCCTGAGTGCAATGCTCAACAAGCAAGGGCGCAGGCTGAACGCCGTCGGCGATGTCCGCGACTATGATGTCTATGAAGAACCACGCGATATGGTCGATCTCAGCATCAGTCAGCAGTTTGCCGGCTTCCTCGAAGTCAAGTTCAGTGTGAAGAATATGCTTGGTAAGGAGCGGATCCTGACCAGTGGAGTAGAAAGCGTCCCCTTTTCGACATGGCAGCAAGGGAGTTCGTACGCCCTCTCCCTTACCGCCAATCTTTAAGAGCCAACACCCGGGCTACATAGTTCGATCACCAACCACTCAAAATGGCGGTAAGGAGAAGATTCATGAAACGGCTATCCTATTTGCTCTTCGCGTTGCTCGTGTTGCCCGCAACAACACTGTTTGCCCAATTGCCGGAACGGGTCATCGGCCCCGGCTTGAATGCGGGGCGCACACCATATCATCAGCAATCGAATCGAACGCTCTCTGCAGATACAGCATACGTTCTTACGGGGCTCTACTATGTTGATTCCACGTTCTCACTGACGATCCAACCGGGCACTGTGGTATTCGGCGACACCGGTGCGGCTCTGGTGATCACACGGGGCGCGAAGATCTTTGCCCGGGGAAGCGCGAACAGTCCCATCGTCTTCACGAGCAACAAAGCTCCAGGGCTGCGCCGGTCGGGCGACTGGGGAGGGGTGTTGATCCTCGGGAATGCTCCAAGCAACAAAGTGAACCCCCTCATCGAGGGGGGCATCATCGGCGGGTCCTACGGCGGCAACGATCCGAATGACAACAGCGGTGTGTTCAGCTATACCCGCATCGAGTTCGGCGGCTACCGCTTCCAGCTGAACAATGAAGTGAACGGCCTGACGATGGGCGGTGTGGGTGCCGGCACGGAAATCCACCACGTGCAGGTGAGCTATGCCGACGACGACTCCTACGAATGGTTCGGCGGAACGGTGAATGCGAAGTATCTGGTCGCCTTCGGCGGCACCGATGATGAATTCGACACGGATTTCGGATATTCCGGAAAGGTGCAGTTCGCACTCGGGTTACGCGATCCAAACCAGTGGGATCCGACCGGTGAAAGCAACGGCTTCGAATCCGACAATGATGCCTCCGCGACATCTACGGACCTTCCCTGGACAAAGGCCGTGTTCAGCAATGTCACCTTGATCGGGCCCGAACGTGTCGACACCCTTGTTGGTAAACTTCCACCGGGTAACAAATTCCAGTACAGCGCCCTCCTCCGCAGGTCCACACGGCTGAGCATCTACAATTCTGCGATTCTGGGATACCCCTGGGGTCTGCGCATCCGCGACGTCAACACCATCGCCGCGGCCACCGGCGACACGCTGCAGATACGGAACCTCAGTCTTGCGGCAAGTCTAAGGCCGAACGGATCATCGTCTGTTCATGATTCATCGCTCTGGGCAGGTATCACCGCATGGTTCAATACCCCGGCGTACGCAAACGCCGGCTCGGCCCCGCGGAATCCGAGCGCCATCGGACTGACCGACATGAACGCATTGAGGAATCCCAACCCCGTTCCGCAGACGGGGTCGGAACTCATCGGCGGAGCAAGTTTCAGCCCGACGGCGTTGAGCGGCCTGGATGTTGTGACGTACCGGGGCGGCTTCGAACCGGGCAAACCGATGGCATCACAGTGGACGGCAGGATGGACCAATTTCGAACCGCAGACTACCAACTATCGTCTCCTGACCGCAAAGGGGAAGGCGATCCTCGGTCCGGGTCTCAATAGCGGACGGACCCCCTATCATCTGCAGACAAACCGGACACTCACGGCCGATTCCATGTATATCCTGACCGGCCTATTCTATGTTGATTCCACATATTCATTGACGATTCCTGCCGGAACCGTCATCGCGGGGGACACGGGCGCGGCTCTCATCATCACCCGCGGAGCGAAGATCTTTGCCACAGGGGCGGCGGACCGTCCCATCGTCTTCACGAGCAACAAGGCCCCAGGGCAGCGGCGCTCCGGCGACTGGGGCGGTCTGTTGATCCTCGGCAATGCGCCGTGCAACAAAGTGAATCCCCTTATCGAGGGCGGTATTATCGGCGGCTCCTACGGCGGCAACAATCCGAATGACAACAGCGGTGTCTTCCGCTATGTCCGCATCGAGTTCGGCGGCTACCGCTTCCAGCTGAATAATGAAGTGAACGGCCTGACGATGGGAGGTGTCGGGGCGGGTACGGAAATCCACCACGTGCAGGTGAGTTATGCCGACGACGACTCCTACGAGTGGTTCGGCGGAACGGTGAATGCGAAGCATCTCGTCGCCTTCGGCGGTACCGATGATGAATTCGATACCGACTTCGGGTACTCGGGGAACGTTCAATATGCGTTTGGCTTGCGCGACCTGAATCAGTGGGATCCGACCGGTGAAAGCAACGGCTTCGAATCCGACAACGATGCCTCCGCGACATCCACGGACCTCCCCTGGACAAAGGCACAATTCAGCAACGTCACGCTGATCGGGCCGGAACGAACGGATTCGCTCGTTGGCAAATTGCCCCCGGGCAACAAGTTCCAGTACAGCGCCTTGCTCCGCCGTTCCACGCGTCTGAGCATCTACAACTCCGGGATCGCCGGGTATCCGTGGGGCATGCGTGTCCGCGACGTCAATACCATCGCCGCCGCCAACAGTGACACGCTGCAGGTTCGCAATGTGGCACTTGCCGCAAGTGCGCGTCCTGCCGGATCGTCCACAGTTCACGATTCATCACAGTGGGCAGGTGTCGCCGCCTGGTTCGACACACCCGCGTACGGCAACAGCGGATCCGCTCCGCGCGGTCCGGGTGCGCTTGGACTGACCGACATGCGGAATCTGAATGTGCCGAATCCCATCCCGGCTGCCGGTTCTGCGCTGATCGGATCAGCCAATTTCTCCAACCCGCGGCTCTCGGCGTTCGATGTCACCACCTATCGAGGGGCGTTTGATCCCGCAAAGCCGCTGAGCCAGCAATGGACCGCCGGATGGACGAATTTTGATCCACAGTTCACAAACTACGTCTCGTCATTCCCGGTGACATCCGTTGAGCGCTTCACCGGCACGGATGGAGTGCCTCAGGGGTTTGCCCTCGAGCAAAACTACCCGAACCCGTTCAATCCTGCTACCCGTATCCGCTTCGCGCTGCCCCAGCGCCAGTTCGTGACGCTTGAGGTGTATTCCATTCTCGGCCAGAAGGTAGCTACTCTCGTCCAGGATGAGATGCCCGCCGGATCATTTGAGGTGAATTTCGACGGACGAAATCTCGCAAGTGGCATGTATGTGTATCGTCTGGAGACCAACGGGTTCTCGCGGGCCGCAAAGATGATGCTTGTGAAGTAGTCCGCCAGTCATTCATAGCCTGTTGAATCACGCAGAGCGCCCTCAAAGGCGCTCTGCGTATTTGCCGCTCGCATGCCGTCTGGTCTGCCGTAGGTATTGAGGTTACGCCGGAAAGGACGTACCTTGCACTTGACTAGACGACGAAGCCATTGCGTACTGCCATTCCATCCTTTTTCAGTATTATTCTCTGGCTCTCTGCAGGGTGTGCGTCCATGCCGGGGGAGACTACGCATGGAAACGATCGCCTCAGGGTGACGGTAACCCAGCGTGCACAGCTTGAATCGTTTGATTCGCTCATCCCGGTTGCACCCGACAGCGTCATTGCTCTGTATGACCGGTATCCACCGGAGAGATTCTATGCACGTTATGGAAAGCAGGTCAACTTTGTGTCGGCTCTTATCGACTCGTTTAACAGCACAGTCGGTCCGGCCTTTGCCATAGACACGTTGAGCATCGACCATGCCCTGGAGCGTTTCGGCGATGCAGGTCAGTCGGGGCACATGCTCTTCATTTCGAGTAGCTATTTCTTTCTCTTCAACGATGTGCATATCCTGCGATCCGTGCTCACGCACGAGTTCGGGCACATCCATTACCGCATGCTGGATAGTGCTGCGCTTCGCTCGACCGATCGTCTCTGGAACCGGCTGCAGGAAGCCGCGCTGTTCTATCTTTTCCGCGACGGCGAGTATTCGGGGAATGCGTGGTTCGGAGGCCATCCACAGGACAATCCCTCAGAACTCTACGCCTCTGCATACAACCTCATTCGGAACAATCCGGAAGAGTTGCGCGTGCGTTTCAGCTACGTCGACACCCTGCATGCCTCTTTGCTGAAACAGGTGGTTGATCTGGTGACGCAAAGATAACAATTCCTTAACTTGCGGGACGCCGTCGAAGAAGGTATCATGAATGAGGGGTATCTACTCTCTTAGTCCAATCAGAAGGAAGATCATTGCGATGGATTTGACAACAAGTGCGAGAGACAACGGTATTACCGTCCTGAAGCTTACAGGCCGAATGGATATTGAGGGAACCGGGAAGATCGATCTGCAATTGAATGTGGCGACCACAGAAGAGAAGACGTACCTGATTGCTGATCTGTCGGATGTGAGCTTCATGTCGTCCATCGGGATTGGCGCCCTGGTTCGCGTGGCGAAGGCAGTACGCCGTCGCGGCGGAAATCTCGTGCTGTTCAGCCCTCAGCCTGTTGTCAGGCTCGTGCTTGAGAAAACTGGAATCCCGGAACTCATGAGCATTCATGATACGATTGATGCTGCGTCGGCTGCAGTGCGCTCCGAACTGAAAAGACCGTCATAGGCTGCAGACTTGAAGTCTTGATTGTTCTTCATGCGCTCCCACCTGTTCCCTCTGATCGTTTTCTGAATGAATCCCGCGCTCTGACTGCTTTGTTTGCGCCTGTTTTTGTCCTATGACAAGCGATGATTCTACTGTGCTCTGCGCTGATTTGAGTTTTTTCCGCAAGAAGATAACGGGCGCCCGGGTGCTGTTCACACAATGCGCACAGATCTCAGAAGGGAATCCACACTCAAGCACCTTAGCGCAGGGCAGCGTGGTCTTTCCCCGGGCATCTGATACGCAAAAACCATCCGTCCGCAAAGGATATCCACACCTTATCAACCCCATATCCACATTCTGTGGCCCAGTATCCACATTCTGTGGACCAGTATCCACATTTTGTGGCCCTGTAACCACATTTTGCGGCCCCGTATCCACAATTGGAAGACGGACATAAGTGAATACTGTGCACCTGAAGCATCGTCCTCGACCCGAAAGGTACCCGCTCCTTCCCTGCCTCATCCTCGATGAGAACTACTTCACGAACATCAAGACGCGACCCTTCCGCAGGCAGCTCGGCCCGGGATCGGAAACCCTTCACGGTGGAAACACGTGCCCGTCCGATCTCAAGAAGATCTGCTGAACAGAGCAGATGAGGTTCCAATGGCCCTTTTTACGCTATCTACCGGGATTCTGGCGGAAGAGTGACTGCATCCAATCCTCCTTACGGCGAAACAAGGACTCCTTCTGGTGAAACAAGGACTCCATCAAGGACTCCTTGTAGTGAAACAAGGACTCCATCAAGGACCCTTGTGGTGAAACAAGGACTCCATCAAGGACTCCTTGTGGTGAAACAAGGACTCCATCATGAACTCCTTCCGTCGAAACATGGAGTCCCCCAACCAAACCAACCACACCAACCAACACACACACAACAGATCTTTCAGTACTTACATATCCATATCTTTCAAACCAAACCACACCACACAGCGACAAGGAGCCGGCGTGTGCGCAAGCTGTCCGGTGGGAAGTGGATCAAGGACTCCATCGGGGAGACAATCCATCAGCGTATGGACCTGACCGCTGATCTCAGCGAAAGGGATGATGAAAAAAATGGATCTGGAGGCGGAAGAGGTTGCGGTTCATTGCAGGAATACTTAACATCCATCCGTGCGATTTCTCCCAACTCAACGAGCGTTGAGTGTCCGTGCTCTCTGAGAAGGCTCCTGCAAGATGTCGCAAACGAATTTCACTCTGATCAGTCACACCTTCTTGCCGCGTGTTGCGGTCCTGCTGTCATGCTGCGTGGTCCTTCTCCTTGTCGCATCGTGCCCGGCTCTTGCGGGCGAACCTGCCCGCGTGGCGGGCATGAGAGCCTCCAAGGTCTGGAATTATTCCCCCGTGTACTGGGCAAATGTCGCGGACACCATGGCCCGTGGACTGCGGAATCAAGCAGCCCCCGCTGCAATCTGGATCGTCTCCTTCTATGGGGACAACGGCAACATTTACGCCACATTCCCTTCCGGCGGCAATCCACTTCCACATGTGTCCTATCCTGCCGTTGACTACAACGAAAGCTACCTCACGGAGTTCGACCGGCGAGGTACAAAGGTGTGGTTGCAGGTCGAACCCGGTGCGGCAAGCATGGACGGCCTGATTGATGCAGTTCTGACGCGTTACAAGCATCATACATGCCTCGCCGGTTTTGGTGTTGATGTCGAATGGCTGGATACGCAAACGTTTCCCGGCGGGAGAAAGGTGACTGACGCGGAAGCTTCCGCCTGGGAAGCGAGAGTGCGTTCGTATGATTCAACGCATACCCTTTTTCTCAAGCACTACACCAGGAACAGAATGCCCGCGGCATACAGAGGCGGCATCATCTTCGTTGACGACAGCCAGCAGTTCCCGGGCTACAGCTCGTTTCTGAACGAGTTCAAAGAGTGGGGCCGGGCATTTTCGCCCAACCCGGTCGGTTTCCAGTTCGGCTATCCCGACGACAGGCCCTGGTGGTCGGTGCTGCCGAATCCGCCGGCCACCATCGGAGATACCCTGCTGTCTCTTGTGCCGAATGCCATCGGGGTTTTCTGGGTCGATTTCACGATCACCGAAGTTTTCCCGCCGGCGGCCCTGGCAGTCCGGCCAGCGACACCTGTGTCCGGAGATCCATTACGTATTCAGAATTTCCCGAATCCGTTCAACCCCGCGACCATCATTCGATTTCACGTTCCGCATCGTACGCACGTTTCGCTCATCGTTTTCAACACCCTGGGGCAGAAGATCCGGGATGTTCTCGACGCGGAAACTGACCCGGGAGATCACGATGTGCAGTTCTTTGCCGGTGATCTGGCGGGCGGAGTGTACTACTACCAGCTTCGCTTTGACGGGTTTTCGGAAACAAGATCCATGGTGCTGGTCCGGTAGAATGCACTGCTATCCGGGTTTCTTCTCCATAACTTTCAGGTTTTCTTAACGACCGTGCACACGATGTCATGCGTTCACCATCCCGCAACAGCCATGATGCTCTGCGTGCTTCCCCTGTCCGCTGCATGGGCAGTCCCATTCCTTGTTTCTGAGTGAGAAGACCCGTACATTTCTCCCGATCCGCCTCACATCAACGGGGGACACCATGGTGGCCCGAACGATGGTAACAGTGTTTCCACTTTCCCTCCTCCTCCTCACCCGCCCCGAAGTCTGTTCCGACCCCGGGCGGCAGTCCCGGGAATCACCGTTTGAAGCAGAGCGCCTGGAGATGGTGCGAACGCAGATCGCCGGCCGGGGGATCACCGACTCCCTCGTGCTTCATGCGATGGGTACTGTCCCGCGGCACAAATTCGTACCTGACGACGAATTGTTATCAGCGTACGACGACCACCCTCTGCCCATTGGCTACAGCCAGACGATTTCCCAGCCCTATATTGTTGCCCTGATGACCGAGCTGCTCCATCCGCGTAAGGACATGAACGTCCTGGAGGTTGGCACGGGGTCAGGATACCAGGCAGCAGTGCTCGCGGAAATCGTCGACTCGGTGTTCACGATCGAAATCGTGCAGCCGCTGGCCGTAAGTGCGCGGGAGCGGTTGAGGGTTCTGGGATACGCCAACGTGCAAGTACGCGCCGGGGATGGATACAAAGGATGGCCCGAACATGCTCCTTTTGACGCAATCATCGTTACCGCCGCCGTCAATCATATCCCGCAGCCTCTCATTGACCAGCTTGCTGAAGGGGGACGGATGGTCCTGCCGGAAGGAGAGCCGTACGGAATCCAGCGACTGGTTGTTGTAGAAAAACAGCGCGGCGGGACAACGGTTGAAGAGATACTCCCCGTCAGGTTCGTACCGCTTACACGTGAACAGTAGATTTCCCCGGCAGACCCGGCAGACTGTTGTGAGGTGTTTATATGCTTGACAATCGAATGGCGATTCCCTAAACTGCACATATGCACGTGTATCCTCGGGGAGAGACGCGCGGGGAAACGGAGACGAAGGCCTCTTCTGTCCGGAAGGATGGGGGAGGCCTGATTGTTTGGTGTCTCCGCCCGCGCGGACTTCGCTCTCTCAATGAAGTAAGGACACAGCAATGCCCCTGATCGATCAGTTGATTATCCTCGTCTACCTGGTTCTTGTCATTGCCGCCGGCGTGGTGTTTTCCCGGCGTGCCTCGGAAAGCCTCGACGCGTACTTTCTCGGTGGAAGATCGATGCCATGGTATCTGCTCGGTGTGTCCAATGCGGCGTCCATGTTCGACATCAGTGGCACCATGTGGATGGTGTATATGCTGTTTGTCTACGGCCTGAAGGGTGTCTGGATCCCCTGGATGTGGGCGACATTCAACCAGATCTTTTTCATGGTGTATATTGCGATCTGGGTCCGCCGGTCCAATGTCCTGACAGGGGCGGAATGGATCAGGACCCGGTTCGGCATGGGGAGGGGCAGCGAGCTATCGAGCATCAGTGTCACCGTCTATGCGGTGGTCAGTGTCGTCGGCCTCCTCGCCTATGCGTTTCAGGGAATCGGCAAATTCGCCACGGTGTTCCTCCCCTGGGATCTTTCGGCCGAATCGTACGCAATCATTATCATGGGCATCACCACGATGTACACCCTCCTCGGGGGGATGTACAGCGTCGTGATCACCGACCTGCTGCAGTTCATCCTGCTCGCAGTCGCATCCCTGATTATCGGCGGGGTCGCCCTCCTCCGCGTGTCCCCCGAAGCCCTCGCTTCCGCCGTGCCCGCGGGCTGGCTGGACCTTTCCTTCGGCTGGCACCTCGATCTTGACTGGTCCACGCTCATTCCGGCGGTGAACGACCAGATCCGTGCCGACGGCTACTCGCTGTTCTTTCTTTTCATAGGCATGATCGTATTCAAAGGGATCTTGAACAGCATGGCGGGCCCCATTCCGACGTACGATATGCAGCGCATGCTCGCCGCACGAACGCCCAGGGAGGCGGCGCTGATGAACGGCATCGTGTCGGTCGCCCTCATCCCGCGCTGGGTGATGGTGATGGCCGTGACCGTGCTGGGGGTGGTGTTCTTCGGTCCGGAGCTCAGGGCGATGGGGCACAACATCGATTTTGAACTCGTCCTCCCCCATGTTGTCCACAAATTCATCCCGGCGGGCCTGTCCGGACTGATGCTTGCGGGGTTGCTTGCAGCGTTCATGTCCACGTTCGACTCCACCGTGAATTGCGGTGCCGCGTACGTCGTGAATGACATCTACAAGAAATACTTCAACCCGCACGGCACGAACAGACAATATCTGATCGTGAGTTATGCCGCTTCGGTTTCCCTGGTGCTGCTGGGCGTGCTCTTCGGGCTCTACCCGAATTCCATCAACGCTATTACCGAGTGGATTGTGTTCGGCCTGGCGGGCGGCTATACCGCCCCGAATATTCTCCGGTGGCACTGGTGGCGTTTCAACGGATACGGCTATTTCGCCGGAATGATGAGCGGTGTCATCTTTGCCATCACATTCGGACGGATATTCCCGGACGTCTCCACCGTCAACAGCTTTCCCCTCATCCTCGCGTTTTCGGCCCTGACGAGTGTTGGCGTGAGTCTCCTGACAAAGCCTGATGACGAAGCGACGCTGATGCGGTTCTACAGGCAGGTCCGGCCATGGGGTTTCTGGGAACCCATATACCGGCAAGTGTTGCGGGATGACCCGCAGTTCAGGAAAAACAGTGGAGCGGTCCGCGATCTCGGCAATGTCGCCGTCGGGATAGTCTGGCAGACCTCGCTGCTCCTGATCCCCGTCTTCCTGATTGTGTTTCGATGGACCTCCATGGGGGTGGCGTTTGCGCTGGCAATCATTACCACGTATCTGCTGAAGAAAAACTGGTATGACAGGCTGGAGGAGATGTGATCACCTCCAGAGAGCTGGTGAAGAAGGCGATTGCATTCCGTTCTCCGGAACGGGTGCCCTATAACTTCGACAGCAACCGCACACCGGTCATCGCAGAGCAATACGGTGACGATTTCGAATGGGTCTTTTCTTCAGCCGCCGCGAATGCCTTTCCACGCCCGCTTGGAAACGACAGGTATATGAATGAATTCGGGGTTGTCTACCATCGCCCGGGAGTCACGTTCGGGGAGGCCAGAGAATTTCCGCTGGCGGACCTTGCACGCGTTCCATCGTATCAGGTGCCCGATTTCAGCCGGCCGGAGCGGTTTGAAGCGATGGAGGAGATCGTACGCCAGAACCCCGACAAGTACATCCTCGGGATGTTCCCCCATTTCCTGTTTCAGCAGATGCTGGATCTCTTTGGCTTCGAGCAGCTGATGGTCGCCCTGCTCAGAGAACGATGGGCGGTGGACACGATCGCCGATCGATTGATGCAGAGCTGTTTGCGCATGGTGGATTGCTTTGCGGATCGCGGAGCGGACGGGATGATTGCCATCGAGGATCTGGGACTGCAGGACCGGCTGATCATCGCCCCGGATCTCTGGCGTGAAGTGTTCAAAGGGCGGATGGCTGCCGTCGTTGAGGCGTGCCATGCCCGGAAGATGCACTTCTTCATGCATTGCTGTGGCGGTATCCTGGAGGTTATCGAGGACTTCATCGAAATCGGTGTGGATGTGCTTCAGATCGACCAGCAGGACAACATGGGCATTGATGAGCTGGCCCGACGCTTCGCCGGCCGCCTCTGCTTTTTCTGTTCGGTCGATATCCAGACAACACTTCCCGTGGGACCGACGGAGAAGATCCAGTCTAAAGCAAAACACCTCATGAAGGCATTCGGGAGCGGCGGGGGAGGGTTCATGGCAAAGACCTATCCCCAGCCGGAAGCGATCGGGATTCCCGAAGAGCACACGCGGGTCATGTGCGAGACGTTTCGCACGTTTGGACGGTATCCCTTCCAGTTCTAAACATCTGGAGGCACCCGGCCCGGGGTCGGCAGCTCTGAAGCCGGGAGGCGGCCGGGTCGAGGTTCTTCCCACAAACAGGTCGCAGAGACAGCGCGCATTCCGGAAAAGGTAACCATGGCAAATGAACCGGGGAGCTCTCAGGTCCCCCGTCGCAAGCGGTTGATGTGGGGGATGGGAGGATTCACCGATGCCACCATCATCTATGGCGTGTTCAGCCTGGTGAACGCCGTCTACGTCAATGCGCTCGGCGTCAACGCGGTGCTGGTGGGTCTCGCCTGCGCAATTCCGCGCCTCCTCGACTCTTTCTCGGACCCGCTGGTCGGACACCTGTCGGACAATACCCGCTCACGATGGGGGCGCCGCCGTCCCTGGCTTCTGGCCGGTCTCCTGATATCCGCTGCTTCCGGTGTGCTGCTCTGGAATGCCCCGCTGCCGCAGCGCACCGTGTCGCCCCCTTCCTTCACTGCACCTGCGGAAAGCGCTGTTCACGAGACTGCTCCCGTCCGGCCGCCCGACGGGGAATCCGTCACGGGCGGGGGATCGGGTGAAGAGCAATCCTGGTGGACCACGGCCGGAACGGCGCTCCGGGCTGACTGGGGGACGTTCCTCTATCTGACCGTCATGATCACGCTCCTATTGGCGGTGGGGTACACACTGTTCAATGTACCGCATTATGCCATGGGCTACGAGATGACTACCGACTACAATGAGCGGACGCATCTCTTCAAGTGGAGATTCGTTTTCTTCGCGGCAGCCGGGTTCATGACCCCCTGGCTCATGCCGCTCTGCATGTGGCTTGAAGGTGACCGGGCCCAGCTGCTGAGAGGATCACAGGGGGTGTTCCCTGTTGCCCTCATCGTCGCGGTTGTCATCCTGGCGACGGGGATACCGTCACTCTTCTGTAAGGAGCGTGCCGTGGTGCCCGGTCAGGCGGCAAAGGTGCGTTTGCGCGATGCCATCCGGCTGACATTCAGCAACCCGGCGTTCCTGCTGCTGGTCGCGAGCAACTTCATTGCCCGTTTTGGCATGGCCGTCACCGGGATATTCTTCTACTACGTATTCGTCTACCATATCGGCAAAGGAGAACAGCTGGCGGGGGCCGCGCTTCTGGCGGTCTTCTTCAACGCGATCAATATCGCCAGTTTCGCTCGCTATGCAACCGCTCGCTTCGCTCTCCGCACGCATCGGGAAGAAACCGACTCTCGTTCTCATGCTTGCCATGAGCGCTGTGGCCTACGCTTCGCTCCTGGTCACTTTTTCCAACAGCGACGACTCGTTTGTTCGCCAGAGCATCGTCTTCGGATCCTCCTCCTGGACCTTCTTCGTGCAGTGGCCCAGTATCGTGACAGCCGTGTTGATCGGCGTCTTCACCAATACCATGCCGATGATCACGAATTCCATGATCGCGGACGTGTGTGACTATGACGAACTGCGGTGCGGAAGACGGCGGGAGGGTTTCTATGGAGCGGTGTACACAAGCACCGAAAAAACCGCATGGTCGGTCTCTCTGGCCTTCCAGGGAGTGTTGCTGGCAGCGTCAGGCTTCAATGCCGCGTTGACCCTGCAGGCGCCCGAAACCATCCGGTACTGGATGCTGGCGCTGGTGATCACACAACCCGCCGGTTTCCTGATCGGCATTGTCCTCGTTCTGTTCTACCCGCTGACCCGGACCCGTGTCGCGGAAATCCGCAGTGCGCTCAATGCACGTGCGGGTACAACGGGTGTGGTGGAAGGGACATAAGCGGGACATGTACGGTGTCTGTGGTTTTCAGTGGTAGGTCCGGAGAAGAGGAAAAAGGGTGAATGATCCGCACTCAAGGAGGTGGACACAATGATCAGGTGGGCAGCACTTGCCGGTGTTGTTCTTGGAACGGGTCTCTTTCTGGCAGGATGCAGCCGCCCGGGAGAAGAAAGGAAGGCCCTCTACGTTTCTCCATCGGGTGACGACGGCAATCCGGGTACGCTCGAAAAGCCGTTCGCCACGTTCGAGCGGGCGCGGGATGAAATCCGCATGGTGAAACAATCGGGAAAACTCCCCGGGGGAGGACTGACCGTGTTCCTCAGGGAGGGAAGATACTTCAGAGAGGAAACGTTCGATCTCCGTCCGGAGGATTCGGGCGAAGACGGGGCACCGGTGATCTATGCCGCGTATCCCGGTGAAAGAGCGGAGGTGCTGGGCGGAAAGACCATCGTGGGATGGAAACCTGTGACAGGGGACGTGAAGGGTCTGAAGGAGGGTCTGAAGGGCCGGATCTTCGCCGCCCCGGTAAGAAAAGGGTGGAAATTCCATTTTCTGTACCTCAACGGTGAACCACAGAGACTCTCCAGGTTGTACAACACGGACGAGTGGTACCAGTGGCCCAAGCCGCTGCACATGGGGCCTGTGGGCGAAGGCGGCCAGAAACTGGTTTTCCGGGAGGGGGAACTCATCGACCTCGGGGGGATGGACGGACAGATTGAAATCAATCTGCTGCCGGTGAATTTCTGGAACACCCTTTCCATTCTTCGCGCAATCGATCCCGCCCGCTCCACCGCCTTCAGGCACAGCAAGAACCCCACAACCTTCTGGCGCGATTCGGTTCTTGAGGGGAACTACAATCTCCAGAATGCGGTCCGCTTCATCGACGAGCCGGGTGAATGGGCGGTCGACAGCACGCACGGTACGGTGTATCTGTTCCCTGCCGCCGGAACCATACGGCCGGAGGACGAGATCATCGCGCCGGTGCTCTATCGTCTCATACACATCCGGGGGGAAGAACAGACCGGAAGCTTGGTGCGGAACATTCACTTCCGCGGAATCGAGTTCAAATACACCGACAGGATGCCGGAAGACATCTGGCCGGAAGAATGGATCAAACGACAGGCCGAATTGCCTGATGCCATGATCTCCGTGGAGGATGCTGAGCACATACTGATCAGAGACTGCACGTTCCTGTGGAGCGGCAGCTATGCGGTCGACCTCGAAAAGTATGCGCAGAAAATCGAAGTACTCCACAATGAAATGGGGCACATGGGGTGCGGAGGTGTTCTCCTGCAGGGGTACGGACCGGGGTTGAAGGATGTGAACAGGAACAACACCATCGCGCACAACTCCATACATCACACCGGCATGGGGGGATACCTGCATTCCGCGGCCGTGACGGTCTACCAGGCCGGCTCAAACGACATCTCGTTCAACATCATCAACCATGTTCCCTATGTCGGTGTCCAGATCTGCGGCGCCAACTGGGATGCCTTTAACGGAGACCCCCGGTCGAACAACGTGGATCCGGATGATCCCGGCGGGGTCGATGCATACGGGAAGGCGAGAGCTCAATATCAGACGCGCTGGCAGGATCTCCCGAAGGGGCGCGCATCACGATTCACCCGGGAGACGTTCAAACCCTACCTGCACTCCACAAACAACAAGGTGCATCACAATATCATCTTCAACTACCTGGAAGTGCTGAGTGACGGGGCTCCCCTGTACGCATGGTCAACGGGAATGGGGAGTCTCTACTATGAGAATATTATGAAACGCAGGGCGACATCCATCGAGGGACAGAAATGGGTCTTTGCGATCTATATGGATGACGGTGTCGACGGTGCGGTGTTGACAGGCAACATCGTGTGGGCGCAAACGCATCCCGGTGTCATCTTCCATAACAAAGGAATGAACATGTGGTCCGGCAACGTGCATCGCTTTCCTGAAAAGCCGGACGGGTTTGACTCGCTGCTGAGTGCGATTGTGCGGGAAGGAAACCGGCGCGGCGGTTGGCCGGGGATACTGCCGGAAGAAGTAGAGCTTATCATGAAGAACGCCAACGAACCATAGGGGATGTGATGGATTTTCCACGTCAGGTTACGGGGACAATGGACCAGGCATCAGCGGACAGCGGCGCACTATTCGATTGCAGGAATCTGCTGGATCCGCCGCGCCTGACAATCATGATGTGGGATCAGGCCTACCTGGTCCGGCACCTGCCGGGTGAATCATTCTCCGACTATGAAAAGGTGCTGGAGGAATCCCGTGAGCGGGGATACAACACGGTCCGGATCGACCCGCTGCCGAATCTCATCGACCTCGAACGGCCGCAGACGATCATGCACTGGGCGGATCCGCAGCGTCCGTTCTTCCCCTGGGGTAACCGCCGGGCATGCACCGGCCCTGCCGGTCAGTGGTTGATCGAGTTTATGCAGACCCTGCTCAAAAAGAAACTCTATTACACACTCAGCACCTGGTGGTTCGATGAAACGAACTGGTGCGGGAAGGAGGGAATATCCCCGGCGGTGAAACGGATCCCGCACGACCACAGAGAAGCCGCGGAGATCTGGATACCGTTCCTCAGGCAATGGAAACAGACGTTCGGATTCGAACATCTCGTCTACGTCGATATCCATAACGAAGTGCCCTTCTTCATGAAGGGATACAAGCAGCTCCTGAAGGAGAAGGTGGGCCTGGAGTGGGACAGAGGGTTGCCTTTCACTTCCGAGCAGATCGGGTTCCTGGCAGACGATCTGAATGGCGCAATGCGGCTGCTGCAGCGGGAATTCCCCGAATTGCGCTTCACGGCCTCGATTCACGCGGACGAACGGTGGATGCGTGTGCCGTTACATTTCGACTGCCTGGACGTCCATTTCTATCTTGATGCCGATCAGCGGTGGGTCAACCGGACGAAGTTCGATGAGTGGATCACCCGGGGGTTCTACACAGATGACAGCTGGTTCAGGGAGTTCAGCGACCGGTGCCGGAAATCGCGGGATGCAGTCATGCCGATGCTCTTTCAGAAGCAACAGGAAAAGCTTGCCGCCTTCGCCGCGTGGGCCGGCCGGCACGGCATGCCGCTCACCACGAGCGAATCATGGTCCAGCTGGTACTACGTCGATCACCCTGATCTGGATTGGGAGTGGCTGCTGGAGTGGGCGGAGATGACGGTGGATGGCGCGGTTGACCAGAACATGTGGGGGTGGACGCCGCACAACTACGTCCAGCCGCAGTTTGAAAACTGGAAAGACGCGGCATGGCACAGGAAGCTCACCGACAGGTTTCTGAAAGGAGGGTGAGAGGCCCGCGCTGAATGGCGCGTTGAGGATGATGTTCCGGATGGGTGCTTATCGCCGTCGTGTCCATCCGGCAATCGCCTTGAGCGCCGCCTCCGCCTCCTCTGCGTCCGCGATGCCCGAAACTGAACTGATCCACACGCCTTCGGGCCGCAACGACTCGAAGAGGTGCTGCAGATCCCCCGCAGGGACGGAGAGGATTTGAAGGGCCTTCTTCCTCTGCTGAATGCGTTGATAGACGCCGATCCAGTCCGCCCAGTAGTCATGCTCCACGCCGGGGACCCACTGAATCGCATGAATCTCGGGGATGTCGAGCAGCCGGTCCAGGTAGCGCAAAGCCTGCGGTCCGTCAATGTGGTAGATGCACCGATCCATGTGCCGGCATTCACGAATGATGCCGGGTATGAAGAGCTCTTCGAATGTCCGATCGGAAATCATGCAGGAGAAATCGTTGGACGGAACATGGAACTTCCCCTTGCAGGTGGCAGGACACCATGTGGTGCTGGGCATGCCGGCGGCTGACAGTTTTTCGTGAAAGAGATCGTAGACGTGCAGGAAGTCGGTGGTGATCCGCTCACACAGACGCTTGATTTCTCGCGGGTGCTCTATGGTGTCGATGAGCAGTTCCTGCGGATCGCGGAACGCGGCGATGGCATCTCCGCCCCCGTGAAGGTCGGTGTAGCCGACAATGAACCTCCCCTTCCCGGCCGCAATGAGGGCGTCCGTCATCTCCATGATCTTGCGAAAATAGAAGTTGTCCCTGTTCAGGTGGACTGCGCCGACGGACTCCTCGGACCAATCGGCGAGGAAGGGTTTGCTCCACCCCGTGTCCTCTCCGTATTCCATGGCACAACCATAGAATGCCGAAAAGACTTCCGGTCCGAGGTTCGGCCACACGACCGGGAGGCTGTCGGCGAAATGGACGGTGTTCTGGAGATGCACCTCCGCGCTTTGCACGAGGTATTCAGTGTCCATCCACCGGTCACGGATGCTCGCATGGTGTTGCCGGGGAAGTGCCCTGCGTTCCGCTTCAGGTTTCGGGAATGCTATGGAGACAAGCGGACGGTCAATTATGGCGCAATTCCACCACGCTTCGTACCGCTCCAGAACTTTCTCGCAATCGGGTTTGAATTCAAACATGAGTGTAGGTGATCCTCAAGAGAAACCACTCCCGCGGGGACAGCGGCAGGTCCTCGGGTGCGCCCAGCGAAGGTTCAATCGGCACTATATACAGCTTCTTCCTAACAAAAGCCACTTCTTCTTCAACCGTTTGTCGTCGACTGTGCGGGATTGTCGGGAGTCACAAAGTGCAGGATCCGGGGGGTGACGGGCGGATCCTTCAAAACCAGGAGGGATCATGAGTTCAGCAGGCAGCATGCGGTACACATTTCCGTACGACACGGTAGCGCCGGTTGACATTCCCGCATCCCATCGGGTTGATGTCTACACGGTCAAGGCCATCGACACTGTGCAGGAACCCCCCGGAGCCATCGTGGCCGCAAGCCTGGCGGCACCCATCGGCAAGCCGCGGCTATCGCAGTTGGTCAATGCCGATTCGCGCATCCTGATTGTTGTCGACGACATATCCCGGCCGACGCCGGCGCATCTGATCATACCTGAGCTGTTGACGGAACTTGCCCGCGGTGGTGCGCGGGATGCCAACATCCGGTTTCTCGTGGCGCTGGGCACACACCGTCCCATGACCGCGCAGGAAATCGCCGCCAAGATGGGCCCTGCGGTGGCAGCCCGCTTTCCCGTCATCAACCACGAATGGGATAATCCCGCTGCGCTGCACGATTACGGCACGCTCGACGACGGCACGCATGTCGTCCTCAACCGGGCCATGCACGAATCGGATCTGGTGATCGGCGTGGGCAGCATTGCCCCCCATCCGGCGGCGGGGTTTTCCGGCGGTGGTAAAATCATCGCTCCGGGCGTGGCCACAGAAGAAGCTGTGGGCGAATTTCACTGGCGCAGCGTACATTTCGCGCAGAAGGATGTGCTGGGCGTGCGAGACAATCCCATGCGCGGACGGATCGATCGCATCGCGCGCCTGGCCGGACTTACAGCCATCGTCAATGTCGTGCTTGATGGCACAGGCAAAGTCGTCGCCTGCTTCACAGGCGATCCGGTTGAGGCTCACCGCGCGGGCAGCGCCAGGGCGGGAGAACTCTACCGCGTCACCATTGACGAACCGGAAACAGCCGGGATCTTCATCATCGATACCCATCCGCTCGATCAGGACCTCTGGCAGGGCGTGAAGGCTATGTGTGCCCTGGAGTGCATCGTGCCCGACGGTGCTGTGGTCATCATCGTCACACCCTGTCCCGAAGGCGTCAGCCGGCAGCATCCCGACGTGCTGGCGCTGGGATACCGCGGCTTGGCGGTCACGACGCAACTCGTGACCTCGGGGCGTCTGGACAAAGTGACCGCGCACAATATCGTCCAGGGCGGCAGACTGATCGAGCGTACGCAGGCGTTCATGGTCTCACCGGGAATTCCCGCCGAAGACATCCGGCGGCTGGGATTTACGCCGTTCGATTCAGTCCAGGAGGCACTGGACGAGGCGATTCGGCGCAAAGGGAGCTCCGCGCGTGTGATCATTCTGGGTATGGGCGGGGAGATCTGTCCGGTGGCCGGATAGAGACTTTGCATTGCGTTTCTCTCTTTCCGGTAGTATCTTTGATACCAATGAAGATTCCCCGAGAAGAGATCCGTCGCATCCTCTGCATCAAGCCCCGCGGTATCGGTGACATCGTGTTATCCACCATTGTACTGGAAAGTCTCGCTGCGGCATATCCGTCCGCCGTCATCGACTATCTGACAGAGGACTTTGCCGCGGATGCGGTGAGAAATACTCCCCTCGTCAACGATGTTGTCGGTATAAAGACACGCGAATCCGTCCTCCGTACGGCGTGGCGGGTCAGGAAACGGCGATACGATCTCGTCATCGACCTCTGGAGCAATCCGCGAAGCGCACAGATCACCCTTCTCTCGGGGGCACGCTACCGTGTCGGGTATGCCTATCGCGGCCGGAAGTATGCGTACAACATTCTGGGGACGGGCGAACGGGGAGACCATCATTCGGCCGAGCACAACCTTCAATTGCTGAAGCCCCTCGGGATTGAAGTGGTGTCGCGGCGGATCCACTTCTCGACCCTCCCTGAAGACGATGCGGCTGCAAAGCAATGGATCTTTGCACGTTTTGGCAGGCGTCCGGTGATCGGGATTGTTCCCTCCGGCGGATGGCCGTCGAAACGTTGCCCTCCGGCAACGTGGATCGCGATCTGCCAGGGACTGATGCAACGGTACCACCCTGCGTTTCTCGTGCTCTGGGGACCGGGCGATGAAAACGATGCGGCAGCCATTTCCAAGGGAGCCGGGCTGGACATCGCACTCGCGCCACCGACTCCGGTTCGTCTCATGGCAGCGTTTCTCAAGATGTGTACACTGGTGATCGCCAACGATTCCGGACCGATGCATATTGCCGCCGCGCTTGATGTGCCTACGATTGGCATCTTTGGTCCGACGGACCCCGGAAAGCATGGCCCTCTCGGACCCAATGCAGGCTTCGTCATCAAAACCGACCTGCATTGCTCCGTGTGCAACAAGCTTGAATGTCCGTACGGGCACGAATGCATGACGCAGCTGCCGGTTGAAGCGCTGCTCGCGAAGGCCGAAGCGCTTGCCGGTTCGCGCCTCCGGATCAACCCTCCGAATGTCTGAGTATGGACGCTGCCAGGAACCCGGAAACGGTCAAGCGCATTGTGCTCATCCGCATGGGCAAGATCGGCGATCTGGTTGTCTCCAATTTTGTTTTCCGCAAAATGCGTGCGTCCTTTCCGGCAGCGACAATCATGCTCGTTACACTTCCCCGGACTCGGGGGCTTCTTCGTTACAATCACAGCGCGGACCGCGTTCTCTACTTTCACAAAGGGATGGATATACTCCGGCTTATTGTCCGGCTCCGCATGTTCAAGCCGGATCTCTTCCTCGATTTCAACGACAATAGCAGCAGCACGAGCACCATCCTTGCGCGGTTCTGCACCGCACCGGTGAAGGTGGGTTTTGCATTTCCAGGGAACAGACCCTACCTGACCCACCCTGTGGAATGTCCCGCAAAGGACAAAACGCACATCACCGAACGCCTGAGACGCATTCCCGAAGCCATGGGATTGACATTTGCCCCGGAGGAGGTGGTGCCCTCCATGGACCTGGGGCAGCCTGAAGCGGATGAGGTCCATCGCCGGCTCGAGGCAGCAGGGGGGAAAGGCCTTCGACTGGTATCCGTGAACCTGAGCGCAGGGGATCCGAGCCGCTACTGGCAAACCGGCAAATGGTGCCGGCTCCTCGCGGAGATCGCAGCGGCCGGTTCTCCAACTCTGTTCATTCTCCTCACCGCCCATGGTGAAGAGGATCTGGCATTGAAGGTCTCCGGAGAGTTGCCTTCCCTCCGCTTCTTCTGTCCCGGGCGGGTGGGGTTCCATCATTTTGCGGCGTACATCGCCCGGTCCGGACTCCTTCTCTCTCCGGACACCTCGGCGATACATATTGCCGCTTCCTTCCGGGTACCCGTTGTCGGACTGTATCCTGCCGTTGAATGGAATTATCAAAGCTGGCGCCCCGTCGGGACGGCATCTGTGGCGGTGCGTCCGGCGGAAGGAGATGTCGGCAACATAGAGGTACACGAGGTGATACAGGCGTACCGCAGCCTTGAAAGCAGGCTGGGGTAGGGGCGATCGCGGAAAGATGGGAGATCGGCAAAAAGCCGCCGGTCGATAAGCAACGGTGTCAGGCAGCCCGGGCCCGTGAACGGAGTCTCCCGGTCATGCCTTTCGCTTGCGACGGAACACCAGCAACACGATGACCGTCACCACCAGCATCGCGACAATAAGAACAATGATGGCAGGAGTCACCCAGCTGCCCGAAGGCTCAACCGGCTTGCCGCCTTCGTCAATCAGCAGCACACCCACCCGCGCCGGCGTTGCAGGAGCCCGAAGAACGGGCGCGGTCGCTTTGCCCACCGCCAATGGCGCCCTCGTTGTTACGACCGTGGCCGTGATCTTGTCCCCTTCCTTCAGCTGATCCAGCGCTACGTCTTTTCCTTCGAGGGTGATCTTTCCTCCCGAAGGTACGCGGTACATCTTGTTCTCCCCGTCCGGCCTCGTGATGATCAGATTCTGGCCGGAGATCTTCCACACGGTTCCAAGTTCAATGATGTTCACCGCATCGACCACCCTGGGAGCGTTCGCCGTGGTAATCGTTGCCGTCAACTTCATCCCCGGTTTCAGCTCGTGCACGGTCACTGCCCTGCCGTCGATGGTGAGCGTGGAGCTGTCGGGAATCTCAAATTGCCCGACCTCGCCATTGGGTAGCTTAAGGACGACAACGTTCCCCTCCGCGTACACAACCACTGCATTCTCGACCGGGGTTTCAACGTGCTGGGCCCGGACACCCGGGGCAGACAGGATGCCGACCAGCATCACAACGAGAACTCGAACAGCGTGTAGATGGTACATGTGTGATCCTCCGATTGTTCAAAATATGCAATTCCGCATTCTGTTTCAGTAGCGCATTTCCGGAATTACCACAGGAAGGCTACTTCAACACAAGGTTTCCCTTTGAAAGGTAACAGATTGCACGCGAATGGAAATCGATCGGAGGAATGAAAGAGGAGCTAACCCCTGCATTCAGGATGTTTGTCCTGATGCAGCGTTTTATATGGATAAGGAGCGGATTGCTGTGATACGACGGGTGATTGAGGGATTAACTATGCTTTCATCCTTCTGGTGGATTCAATTTGGGGCTCCTACCGGTATATTCAATTCAACAAAGGGAGGGACCTATGAAAATCCTGACAATCTTCAGTGTTGTCGCTGCAGTTCTTCTTGCCGCGGCCGTGTGGTACTTCTATGAATCGGCCGCAAGCGCGGAGAGAGAACGAGACGGTCTGACAACCGCACGCGAAGAGCTGCTTGCGCGAGTCAATACCCTCGAACTGGAAAAGGCGGCGTTGACGAATCGGTTAGAAGCGCAAATCGCGAATTTGTCAACAGAGAAGGAACAGGAGCTCGCCCGCCTGAGATCAACATATGATACCCTCGTCACCGATCTTAAGAGTGAAATTGAGCAGGGCCAGGTGACCATCACCAGAATGGCGGATCGGCTTTCTGTAAGCATGGTGGACAAGATTCTCTTTGCGTCGGGCGAGGCGGACATCACCGCGCAAGGAATACAGGTCCTGGAGCGGGTGGGGAACGTGCTGAAAAACACGGAAAAGAAAGTCATTCGCGTGGAAGGACACACCGACAACGTACCCATCAGTTCCCGGCTGGAAAAGAAATTCTCCACAAACTGGGAACTCTCGACCGGGCGCGCAACAAATGTCGTTCGGTTCCTTCAGGACTCGGCAGGCATTGCCCCTGCACGGCTTGAGGCGGTCGGGATGTCGGAGTTTCACCCGGTGGCGACGAACAAGACTCCTGTCGGAAGAAGTCAGAACCGCCGCATTGAAATTGCGTTGCTGCCTGATCCGCGCGAACCTTTTGGCGTAGTGAGCGTAAAGAAGTAACGAAGCAAGCCGTATGTCCGATCGTCTGTCGCGCCCTTACGCGGTCCTCGAGCGTTTGGGCCGCCGGGAGCATTAGAACGAGTGCATCCTGAATATCTATCTCACCGGGAGGATCGGGCGGCGTTTCTGGGTCCAAAAACCAGGGCGCCGATCGTTCCCACGTCCCACCATGATTGATTCTGGTTGTAGCCCGCCCAGATATGCTGATTCCTCCTGTAGTTTGTGCCGTCATTGTCGTTGATGGCCACATCAAAACCGATCTTGACCCCGGGTGTCACAACGGCGCCATCCAGGCGGGAAAGGAGGTATCGGGCGATCATGGCATATCCGGTCTTCGTGCGGTGGAAGAAGGTCTGACCTTCCGGCACGAGATTTGGTTTTGGCAGGAGCGGGCCGCCTGCCCCGGCCCCCTGCCACGCGTCCGCTGCAAAATCGGTTTCACGGTACTCTGCGAGCGAGAGATGGCGGAAGAGTCCGGGAGTGGGAGGATCGTACCCCTGTCCGGCGCCGGTGCGTGTATCCAGGACGACTTCCATGCAGTCAGTGTCCCAGGGGTAGCTCATGCGCGGGAAGTCCCAGTGGGTGATCAGGCTGTCGTCCCGGACTTCGGCGCCGACGTAGAGATACGTATCGTCGTACATGACGGAAACTGAAGCCGAAAGATCGTCCGTGCCACGCCAGGGTTGATTGCCGAAGAGCAACTTTCCGATCTGAGCTGCCTGTTCGATGCGCATCGGGTTGGACCGGTCCCACCCCTTCCAGGATCCGTCGAGGGCGGGCGGCGATGGGGCAAAGTGCGCCGTGCCGGCATAGAAATCGCGGTTCACCTCCTGATGAAAGTTACCGCACGTTATCCGCAAGCGGACGGGGGAACTCCGGCTGCCCTGCATCGACCCGGCGTGATGGACACGTACGCCGACGGTCTTCGTCTCGAGCGGACGGAGGACCACGCGATTGCGAAGTCCTCCGGCCGGGTTCCAGGCCGGATCAAGCAAGAGTTCTGCAGCGACAGTCAGGCGTTCCGATGTCCGGTTGGTGAACTCCATCTCCAGTTGTTCCGGCTTTCCGTTCGGCATCTTCAGGCGGGCTCGTACAGGCGCCTCGACCACGAAAGAGGCCCGGAGGGTATCGCCGCCGAATACCAGCAGGGCGGGATACGTGACCGGTGCGCCATCATTGGGAACATCGATGGTGAGAGAAAACATCTCCATGCCGCCGGAAGGAATGGTCTTTGTTTCCGAAGAACGACGATCGAGCCAGGCTGCATTCTGGGTGTATGTCGAGGGGTATATCGTTCGCTCCACCGGCCCCTTGTTTGTCGCAACGAGGTTGACGATCCCGCCCCACCAGGAAAGCTGGCTGTGCATGCGTTGTTGCCAGTCGTTCGCAAGAAGAACCGTCACCGTTCCCGTCACGCTTGTTCCGGTCGGGTTAGAGACGGTCACGCGGACGGGATTGCTCCTTCCAAGGAAAAGTACGGTATCGCGCGGCGAAGGAAGTGTCATGACGGGGCGCCGCTGCTGGGAGACGATAACCTCATCTCCCGCCCGGGTGAACTCGGATTTCGCTCCGTTCAGGAAAACCTGTGTCGCGCGCGGGGCCCGGATTCGCACCCGGTCAAACGGTTGCGGGATGACGAGGTCGAGGACTGAATCCTTCCAGGAGCACTGCAGCGATGCCAGCCGGATCCGGGAAGACAGGAGGACCTCCGCCCCATCGTGCACGTCCTCCAGATTGAACCCGGCGAAGAACGATGGATTTCCGTCCACTTTTCTCAACACCCGGTACTGAGATCGGCCGATGTCGGTGTAGATATCATCGCTCATATGCCCGCGAGTAACCCGGTATGCCCCCGGAGTTCCGGTCTTTTGGAACACTGTTGCTTCCGGGGACGTCCCGGAAACCTCGAGAAGAGTGGCGAATCTGGTCGCCTTTGTGACCCGCCGGGCAAGAATCATCGGCAGCGGGACCTGCTCGGTCACCATCTGTTTGTAGAACCCTCCGATGGGGGGTGTCATTGCCCGGAAAACCTGCGTTCCCCGCTCACCCAGTGCGTGCACGGAAAGGTGGCTTGCCCTGTCGGTGAATACCCCGTGCCACGCTGTATCGGTCTCCCCCGCGAAGATCTCCGTGAGCTGATCGTAGCCGGGTATGCCGGGTCTGTTGCCGAAAAGATCGATCGGTTGCCGCTCGACGCTTAGCCCGGAGAGGGAGAGTGTTCCGAAGGAATGCAACGGGTAGTCGTAGGTGTGCGTGTCAGGGGATTCTGCATCGAACAGATCGACGAAGTAGTCACCGACCTGCACGAGCGTGCGGGTGAGCTCGACTCCGGGATAGGCCGACGTCGAGCCGCCCGAGGCGACCTGTAGTAAAGGCAGCGCGCCGAAGAAATTTCCATACCCGTTTGTCCAGGTCTGGCTCGTCTGGTCGACCACGAGGGTGTTGTGTGCAACCGTTTGCCGGTACCAGAGCTGGAGGTTCGGGTTCATGTACGATTCATTCAAAGGATCCACGATCCAGTTCCGGCCGCCCGCATAGTACCCCATCTGGAGCCGGTCCGGGTGACCGTGCTCTCCGCCCATGATGCCATAGTCGAGATACAGGTAGGTTTCCGGGGAAGCGTTGCGCAGGATCGCAAACCCGTTCCCCTCCAGATTGATACTGGAGTTCGGTGCAAATTCCGCCGTGGTTCCGGGGAGATCCGGCACGAGCGCAAAGGGGGTGACGGGTTCTGATTCCCTTCCGAGTGCGGAGGTTTCGCCGACAACCTGTACGCCCCGTTGCACGTGGGTGGCATTGAGCAGCGCCAGGTATGCGGGGTCACGATAGACCGCATACCCCACCTCATAGTACGGGGCGTACTCCAGGATACTTCCCCCTCCGCTGTCCTTGCTTCGGGGAAACTCGAAATTCGGCAGTATCACCTGGAACGGTGCGTCGAACATCTTCTTCATGCTCCTGCCCGCTATCTCCGTGTGGTAGAGGTCATAGCCGTTGTGGCGGGCCATCTCGGCGAGATGGATCATTCCCCTGAGGGCGACGTAGTGATACCCGGACCATTCGGCCCAGAAACCGCTCTCGGGGAGGGCCGACCCGAGCTGCCACCTGAAGCCGTAGGTACCGTCGATGGCGAACCCGATCAGTTCCCGGTCGCCGTAGAGGAATCCCACCGCCGCCGAAACATTGTTGTACCAGAGCTGACGGTTCGAGGCGCTCTCGGGGAACTTCTGCGTAATATACGCCAGAGGGTAAAAGAGGCTGTCTTTGAGCGCGATGCGGTCTTGAGGGGTGAAGCCATCGTACGTGTAGAGAAGGTCGTATCCGTACGCCATATCGACACCCCAGAACGATTCGGAGAGCGTTCCGAAAAAAACGTGCGCCGGGCCGAGTATGGTGTTGTCCGTGGGATAGGTGAGATAGAGGCGCGCGAAGCCCATGAGAATCTCTTTCCCGGCAGCGGCGTATTTCTCTTCTCCGTAAGTGGCATGGAGAAGCCCCATCCAGACGAGGTGATTGGCAAGGAGGCGGTTGTACCATCCGGCCCAGGCCATGTCATACTTTCCCCCGCGGTATATTTCCGTGCTATCCTTCGGGCAGCGGTGTTCGAACGGCTTGAACTCCTCATACCTGAGTTCAACCCCGTGCCGGGGGCAGGCATACATCTGGTACTGGTATGTCTGTTTGATCGGAGAGACATAGATCGGACCGTGGGCCAGGAACCTGTCAATCTGGGTCTTGTGCTGCTCGAAGAGTTGTCGATACCAGGGATAGTGCCTGATCCAGCTCTTCGCGGAATCGATATCCGCCTGATCTGCCAGCAAGCGGGGGTGGGTCAATTCACCGGCCAGGGCATGCTGCAGGAAGAGAGTTGTCAGGAAGAGGAGAGCGAGTATTCGGATCCGGGCTACCATGGCATGTTCTCGTACCGTTATGATGGGAGATCTAATGTAGGGGTGTTGGGAACGAAAAACAAACAATTGATGATCTGTTCTTGATTGCCGTCTGTGTGGTACTTCTTCCCGGAAGTACAACGGCTCACGCAATTTCGCTTGGATTTCAGGAATTGATTAACGATGTTTCGGAGAATCAACAGGGAACAAAGGCGGCCGTTCCGGCCACGGTGAAACTTGATGAAACTCGCATTCTCAACCCTGGGGTGTCCCCGGTGGAGCCTGGACACGATCATCCGGGCGGCCGGAGTCCATGGTTTTCAGGGAATCGAAATCCGGGGGCTGCAGGACGATCTGGACGTCACCAACCGGAGAGAGTTTACCGGCCAGGCGAGTCTCTTCCGTGGACAATTGCAGGACCACGGGGTTGAGATCGCCTGTTTTTCCAGCTCGGTGTCGCTGGGTGGTCCTGACGCCGCCGGGAGCGATACATCGTACGATGAGTTGAAGCGCTACACACAGCTCTGTGTTACCTTCGGCACCCCGTTCATTCGCATCTTTGGCGGCCGAATCGGTCCGGTTTCCCGTGCAATGGCCCTCGATGCGGCCGCTGCGAACCTGCTGAAGATGGCGGACATCGTGAAGGGCACCCGGGTCAAGATCCTGGTCGAGACCCACGACGACTGGATGCGCGCTGACCACCTGAAGTCCCTGATGGCAGCTGTTTCCAGCGATGCCATCGGGTTGCTCTGGGATGTCAACCATCCTTTCATGTTCCTGGGTGAGGTGCCGGCGGATACCTGGGAGCAAACAGGTCCCTGGATTCATCACACACACTGGAAGGACTCGAAGAGAAATCCCCGGGCCCGCCATGGTTTCGAGCCCTGTTTGATGGGAGATGGGCAGGTGCCGCACCGGGAGATCGATCAAGTGTTGAAGAACGGCAACTACCAAGGGTATATGTCGCTGGAATGGGAAAAGCGCTGGTATCCCGAGATCGCGGAACCCGAAGTTGCATTCCCGCAGTTCGTGGAGTACATGAGGGGATTCAGCGTGGGAGCAGATATCAAAACCAATGAGAGATGCACGTGAAGAGACTCACCGAAGGCACATTCGCGAAAATCAGGAAAGGCGGGGTATGGACGCCCAGCCCCCTGGCGCTGGACAGGAACAAGAAGCCTTCCGAAAAATGGCAAAGGCTGCTTACGCTCTACTACATCAGGGCCGGCGCGAGAGCGATAGTGCCGGGCGCGCATACCGGCGAGTTCTCCGGGGGGGACCTCGGGATCTACCGGTACTGGCTGGAGCTCATCAAGGAAATGGTGGCGCAGTACGGCGGGAAGGAGATGTTCCTGATGTCCGCGATAAGCGGGAAGAATTACATGAGGCAGGCCGAACTGGCGGCGAAGTGCGGATACGACATTGTCATGCTCGCGCCGACCGCTTTCACCGGGAAGAGCGACGGCGAAGTTGTGCAGATATTCAGAGACGTGGCAGGTGTGATTCCGGTCTTCGGCTTCGAACTGCAGAAGCTTGTCCCGGGGAGCAGGGAGTTTAATTACCGGCTCTGGGAGAGAATATTCGCGATCGCGTACGGCGCAAAATCGGCGCCTTTCAATACGTACCGCGCGCAGGTGATGCTCGAAGCGGCTGCGGGCAGCAGAAGGCGGCACAAGCTTGTTCTGGTGACGGGCAACGACGACAGGATTGTATCGGATCTGGGGGGAGTGTTCCCGTTTAAGGTCGGCGCAAAGATCGTGAAGGTTGGATATTCGGGCGGTTTGCTCGGGCATTTCGCGACGGATACGTATTCGGCGGTGAAGTGGTCGGGAGCCGTCCTCGAGACAAAAGAGGGAAAGACGTGGGGATTGGGCGTGTCCGAGAAAGAGCTCGCGCACATTGTGAATATGTGCAACGGAGCGCTCTTTGATGCCAAGAATGACTTTGCGAATTCCGTGTGGGGGGTGAAATACAGGTTGTACTCCCTGGGACTTCTGCCGGGGCCGACCTGTTTTCATGAGAGCGGGAGAAAGGGGCTGGCGGAAGAGATCGACAGGGCGTACAGCTTCCATCCCGTGATCAGTGACCGGGAATTCCTGGCCGAAAACCTGAACAGCATGAAAAGAGAGGTGGGAATACAGCCGTGAACATCACCGAGATAACAAACAGCAGGCAGCTCAGGGAGTTCATGAGTGCTCCCACCGACGGAGTATTGGAATGCGTGAAGAAGGTCACAGGGGATATTCTGATACTTGGCGGGAGCGGCAAGATGGGCCCGGAGCTCACCGAGATGATCGTGCGGGCGGATGCCGTCACAGGTATCAAGCGGACGATATCGGTTGCGTCGACTTTCAGCAACCCCCGGGAGAGAACGGCGGAGTTGTTTGCGGAGATAGGGGTGCGTGTGTTCAAAGGCGAACTGACCGATACGGAATTCCTGGCCGGTCTCCCTGACGCGGAAAACGTTATCTATATGCCCGGCTTCAAATTCGGCTCCTCGGACAACTGGGAGAAGGCGGTCCAGGTCAACTGCATCCTACCGTACCTGGTCGGGGAAAAGTACAGGAATTCCAGGATCGTGGTGTTCTCCTCTGCGAACCCGTATGCCTACACGACTCTCGAGTCGGGCGGTTCAAGAGAAGGCGACGCGCTCGACCCCAAAGGCATCTATGGCTGGAGCATCGTGGCGAGGGAAAGCGCGTTTGCCATTACCGCAAAAAAGCACCCGGCGCAGAGTTCCTGTTACTACAGACTGGCCTACGCCCAGCACCTCGCCTACGGGGTGCTCGTGGACCTAGCGAAGAACATCCTGGAGGGGAAGGAGATCTCCGTCTCCGTGCCCTATGTGAACCTGGTTTCTCAGAGAGATGCCAACGACAGGGCGATACGCGCCCTCGAGATCTGTTCGAATCCGCCGTCGATTCTTAACGTTTCAGGGCCTGTTGCCACGGTTCGGGATATTGCAGGAAGACTCGGGGAGATGCTGGGCAGAAAGCCGCTGCTTGTCGGAGAGGAACCGGTGCTCTCCCACGTGATCAATGATGATTTCTGCGTGAGAAGATTTGGTCACTACCATGATACCCTTGAGGATATGATGACCGCAGCGGTCAACTGGGTGAAGAATGACGGGGGATACTGGGGAAAGCCGACGCAGTTCGGCGAAGTCAAGCGTGAATACTGACTTGTCGCGGCCGAGCTATCCAATGGTGTTCGGATTTCGTGGATGTCCGCGGGCGGATGGCCTTGCGTTTGCACTTCCGCCGGTGTATATTTCCAGCACACACATCGGTGCCTGATGGCTTCCCCGGCCTGAGGCCGCCGCTCTGGACCCAGTTCCAGTCTCTCCGCAGTAGAGCCCACCCCGACGACCCCCAGAGGCTGACCAGCATTCCGTCCTCACCCGGAGAGGAGGAGTTGCCATGGTGTCCTTTATCGGCAAGACGGTTTCCCACTACGAGATCCTCGAAAAGCTTGGCGAAGGCGGCATGGGAGTCATCTACCGTGCCCGGGATCTGAAACTCAAGCGCACTGTCGCCCTCAAGGTGCTGACAGAATCCTTCACGCAAGACGAGGAATCCAAGCGGCGTTTCATCCGTGAAGCCCAGAGCGCTTCATCACTTCAGCACAATAATATCTGCACCATACACGAGATAGACGAAACACCCGATGGACAGCTGTTCATCGCCATGGACTACTATGCGGGAGAGACGCTGAAGCAGAGGATACATCGTGGCATGCTCGAAGTGAATGAGATCATAGATATTGCCCGCCAGATCGCCGAAGGATTGAAGAATGCGCACGAGCACGGGATCGTCCACAGAGACGTCAAGCCTGCCAACATCTTCCTCACGACCGACGGCACGATCAAGATCCTGGACTTTGGACTGGCCAGGCAAAAGGGCCGGACCCAGCTGACGATAGGCCTTGCTCGATTCGGGACTGTAGACTATATGTCGCCCGAACAGATCAAAGGAGAAGAAGTGGACCAGAGGACGGACGTCTGGTCGTTAGGCATTGTCCTCTACGAGATGCTTGCGGGTCGACCCCCATTTCAGGCGGACTACGAGCCGGGAATGGTGTACCTGATTCTGAACCAGGATCCCGAGGACGTGCGGGCTTTCCGGGGGGATGTGCCGGACAAGCTGCTGACCATCGTAGAGAAGTCAGTAGCGAAGGAGAGAGAAGACCGGTACGACGATATGGCTTCGGTGCTTGATGAACTGCGAAGCATCACCAGCCGGGAGCGTGAAGAACCGGACAGATTTGAACTGCCTGCCCCGCTGCCCTCACAATCGATCGCCGTACTCCCTTTCGTCAATCTGACCGCGGAACCGACTCAGGAGCTGTTTTGCGATGGTTTGACGGAAGAGCTGATCGCAACATTATCCCGGATCAGCGACTTGAAGGTCGTCGCTCGTACATCTGCCTTTGCCTTCAAAGGAGGGAGTGTTGACGTCCGGAAAGCCGGGCGGAAGCTGGACGTGAGGACGGTACTCGAGGGGAGCGTAAGAAAATCCGGCGACAGACTGCGCATCACCGCTCAGCTCATCAATGTCGCGGACGGCTACCACCTCTGGTCCGAGCGCTACGACCGCCAGCTCGAAGATATGTTCGCGCTACAGGATGAGATCTCGCTGGCTATCGTCGACGCCTTGAAGATCAAGCTTCAGGAAGCCGAAAGGGAAAAACTCTTCAAGCGGTATACCGATAAAGTGGAACTCTACAATCTGTATCAGCAAGGATACTACGCTTTCAATCAGCTCGATCTCAGGCTCCTTGATAAAGCCATTGCTTACTTCCTTCAGGCTATCGAGAAAGATCCCAACTACGCGCCGGCCTACGCAGCGATTGCGGCCTGTCATTTCATCGTTACGTACTTCGGTGTGAAGAGAAGCGCCGAAGTGAGGCCTCTCATGAAGAAGTACATTCAGAAGGCGCTCGAAATAGATCCAAACCTCTCGGGAGGACATCATGTGTTGGGCCTCTTCACGGCATGCATGGAATGGAAACATGCCGAAGCAGAGTCTTCCTACAAGCGGAGTCTTGAGCTGAATCCCAACGACCCGATGGCGCTGCAGCATTACAGCATCAACCGGATGTCGGCCGGAGAGGTCGAGCATGCAAGGAAACTCGCCGAAAGAGCCAGAGAAATCGACCCATTGTCCGATTACATACAACTCTGTGTGGCCTTTCCTGATTTCTACAGCGCCCGGTATGACCGGGTGCTGGCGCGGATATCCAAATTCTCAGAGGGGCACCCTCCATTCCTGTGGGGGCTCTGGACCCTCTGGCGGACATATTCCCTCGTACAGAGAAGGGCAGAAGCAGTAGAGGTGTGCAAGAAAGTCTTCGCCGCGGTAAGTGCTCCCATCGTTGTAGAAGCAATGGAGAGGGCGGGGGTTGACCATGCCTTCGACGCGGCAGCCTCCACGATGGCCGAGATATTCAAGCACCGGTATGTGTCTCCCTATGATATTGCCATCCTGTTTGCGCATGCGGGAAAACAGGAAGAGGCCCTGGCCTGGGTGGGCACATCCGTTCAAGAACGCGATCCCAAACTGCACTTTCTCAGCGTGGATCCGGAATGGAGACTTGTTCGCTGACGATCCGCGCTTTATGGAATACCTCACAGCGGTCGGGTTCAGGCCATGAATGACACCGCACAGGAGAGCGGCCCCGCAAGGATTGAATCACTCATCGAACTGGCGCATATACTGGGCCGGCAGAATGACTATGAAGAGGTGCTCCGGTTGGTCGCAGAGAAGGCGTCGGCTCTGGTGCGGGCTGATGCAGCGTTCGTTATGCTGATCAATCCCAAAACGCGGGAAACTGTCAGGACAGTGTTTGCAGAAAGGAATGCGGACGATGAACAGAGTCATTTTGTGCATGCAAATATCAGCGGGTGGGTGATTCTCAACAAGTCCTCGTTCTTCAGTCCGGACATACAAACCGATACCAGGTTTCGAAAGAAACTCTTTGAAAGAGTACAGGCCAAGTCGGCCATCTGTGTCCCGTTCACTGTGGAAAACATCATCATAGGCACATTGCTGCTCCTCAATGCGGATGTCAGAGGTCCTTTTGCGGAGCAGGATCTTTCTCTCATCGAGAGCCTCTCGGCAATTGCTGCGCCCTTCCTGCACTGCACCCAGGACATTGTCCAGTACTTCACGGCTCCGCTGCCAAAGCGCGCCTTGTTGAACAAATATGCAGCACTGGGGTTGCTCGGAAGAAGTGAGAGGTTCCTGGAGCTCTTGACGGCTATCGAAGCAGCGGCTCGCTGCGATGTGACAACACTCCTGGAAGGGGAAAGCGGGACGGGCAAGGAGCTTGTTGCGCGGGCCCTGCACACGCTCGGTCGCAGGAGTCGGTGCCTGATGGCTTCCCCAGCATGAGGCCGCCGCTCTGGACCCCGTTCCAGTTTCTTCGTTGAGAGCCCACCCCGACGACCTCCACAGGCCGATCAGCATCCAGTCCTCACCCGGAGAGGAGGAGTTGCCGTGGTATCCCTTATCGGCAAGACCATTTCCCACTACCAGATCCTCGAGAAGCTTGGCGAAGGCGGCATGGGAGTCATCTACTGTGCCGAGGACCTGAAACTCAAACGCACTGTCGCCCTCAAGGTCCTGACAGAATCCTTCACACAAGACGAGGAATCCAAGCGGCGTTTCATCCGTGAAGCCCAGAGCGCTTCATCACTTCAGCACAATAACATCTGCACCATACACGAGATAGACGAAACACCCGATGGACAGCTGTTCATCGCCATGGACTACTATGCGGGAGAGACGCTGAAGCAGAGGATACATCGTGACGTGCTCGAAGTGAAGGAGATCATAGATATTGCCCGCCAGATCGCCGAAGCATTGAAGAATGCGCACGAGCACGGGATCGTCCACAGAGACGTCAAGCCTGCCAACATCTTCCTCACGACCGACGGCACGATCAAGATCCTGGATTTTGGACTGGCCAGGCAAAAGGGCCGGACCCAGCTGACGATAGGCCTTGCTCGATTCGGGACTGTAGACTATATGTCGCCCGAACAGATCAAAGGAGAAGAAGTGGACCAGAGGACGGACGTCTGGTCGTTCGGTGTTACCCTGTACGAAATGTTGGCTGGGAAGCCTCCGTTCCAATCGGAGTACGAACAGGGAATGATATATCTGATTCTGAATCAGGACCCTGAGGGACTACAGACGCTCAGGAAAGACATTCCGGACACCCTCCTGGCGATCGTTGAGAAATCTATGGCGAAGGAGAGAGAAGACCGGTATGACGATATGGCGTCACTGCTTGAGGACATACGGAGCATTGCAGATCTGAATGTGAAGCGAACGGATCGGTTTGACCTGCCTGCTCCCTTACCATCCCAATCGATTGCCGTGCTGCCGTTTGTCAATCTGACTGCAGATCCAGAACAGGAATTGTTCTGCGATGGTTTGACGGAAGAGTTGATCGCAACATTGTCCAGGATCAGCGACTTGAAGGTCGTTGCTCGTACATCGGCATTTGTCTTCAAAGGAGGGAGTGTTGATGTCCGGAAAGCCGGGCGGAAGCTGGATGTGAGGACGGTACTCGAGGGGAGCGTAAGAAAATCCGGCGACAGACTGCGCATCACAGCTCAGCTCATCAATGTCGCGGACGGCTACCACCTCTGGTCCGAGCGCTACGACCGCCAGCTCGAAGATATGTTCGCGCTACAGGATGAGATCTCGCTGGCTATCGTCGACGCCTTGAAGATCAAGCTTCAGGAAGCCGAAAGAGAAAACCTCTTCAAGCGGTATACCGATAAAGTGGAACTCTACAATCTCTTTCAACAAGGATACTACGTTTTCAATCAGCTCGATCTCAAGCTTCTTGATAAAGTCCATTGCTTACTTCCTTCAGGCCATCGAGAAAGGATCCCAACTATGCGCCGGCCTACGCAGCGATTGCGGGCTGCTCATTTCATCATTACCTACTTTGGTGTGAAGAGAAGCGCCGAAGTGAGGCCTCTCATGAAGAAGTACATTCAAAAGGCGCTCGAAATAGATCCAAACATCTCACAGAGGACATCATGTGTTGGGCTTCTTCACTGCATGCATTGAATGGAAACATGCCGAAGCAGAATCTTCCTACAAGCGGAGTCTTGAGCTGAATCCCAACGACCCAATGGCGCTGCAGCATTACAGCATCAACCGGATGTCGGCCGGAGAGGTCGAGCATGCAAGGAAACTCGCCGAAAGAGCCAGAGAAATCGATCCATTGTCCGATTATATACAACTCTGTGTGGCCTTTCCTGATTTCTACAGCGCCCGGTATGACCGGGTGCTGGCGCGGATATCCAAATTCTCAGAGGGGCACCCTCCATTCCTGTGGGGGCTCTGGACCCTCTGGCGGACATATTCCCTCGTACAGAGAAGGGCAGAAGCAGTAGAGGTGTGTAAGAAAGTCTTTGCCGCGGTAAGTGCTCCCATCGTTGTAGAAGCAATGGAGAGGGCGGGGGTTGATCATGCCTTTGACGCGGCAGCCTCCACGATGGCCGAGATATTACAAGCACCGGTATGTGTCTCCCTATGATATTGCCATCCTGTTTGCGCATGCGGGAAAACAGGAAGAGGCCCTGGCCTGGGTGGGCACATCCGTTCAAGAACGCGATCCCAAACTGCACTTTCTGAATGTGGATCCGGAATGGCGGAACGTTCGTGAAGATCCGCACTTTGTGGAATACCTGAAGGCTGCCGGGTTTGAGCCATGAATGAGATCGTAGCGGATACCGCGCTCGCGCAAGGCTCCCATCACTTGATCGATCTGGCGCACATACTGGGCCGGCAGAATGACTACGAAGAGGTGCTCCGGTTGGTCGCAGAGAAGGCATCGGCTCTGGTGCGGGCTGATTCAGCGTTCGTTATGCTGATCAATCCCAAAACGCGGGAAACTGTCAGGACAGTGTATGCTGAAAGGAATGCGGACGATGAACAGAGTCATTTTGTGCATGCAAATATCAGCGGGTGGGTGATTCTCAACAAGTCCTCGTTCTTCAGTCCGGACATACAAACCGATACCAGGTTTCGAAAAAAGCTCTTTGATAGAGTACGGGCCAAGTCGGCCATCTGTGTCCCGTTCACTGTGGAAAACATCATCATAGGCACCTTGCTGCTCCTCAATGCGGATGTCAAGAGGTCCTTTTGCGGAGCAGGATCTTTCTCTCATCGAGAGCCTCTCGGCAATTGCTGCGCCCTTCCTGCACTGCACCCAGGACATTGCCCGGTACTTCACGGCTCCGCTGCCAAAGCGCGCCTTGTTGAACAAATATGCAGCACTGGGGTTGCTCGGAAAAAGTGAGAGGTTCCTGGAGCTCTTGACGGCTATCGAAGCAGCGGCTCGCTGCGATGTGACAACACTCCTGGAAGGGGAAAGCGGGACGGGCAAGGAGCTTGTTGCGCGGGCCCTGCACACGCTCGGTCGCAGGAGTCAACACTGCTTCGTTGCCATCGATTGCGGGGCGATTCAACCACATCTGGTGGAGAGCGAGCTGTTCGGGCATATCCGGGGCGCGTTCACAGGGGCTGTCACTGACCGGAAAGGACTCCTTGAAGAAGCAAACGGCGGGACGCTCTTCATGGACGAGATAAACAATCTTCCTTTCGAAATGCAGTCGAAGCTGCTCAGGGTCCTCCAGGATCGGGAGATCCGGCCTGTCGGGAGCAACCTGACGCGGAAAGTGGATGTCCGCATCATTTCCGCTTCCAGTTCGTCGCTTCGGGAACTGGTGGCGGAGAAGAGCTTCAGGGAAGATCTGTACTATCGACTGAATGTGTACCCGATCTTCGTTCCTTCGCTCGATGAAAGAGTTGAAGATATTCCCGTACTGGCCGATCACTTTCTCAGAAGGTGTTCACGCGAACAGGAAAAGGAGATACAGGGATTTCATGAAGAAGTTCTGGACTTCATGAAGCAGCGCCGCTGGACCGGCAACGTGCGGGAGCTCTCGAATTTCGTGGAACGATTGGTGACACTCGTTGCCGCGAAGAAGACCATCATAGACCGCAAAACTCTCCCCCCCGAACTGCTGAAGGAACTCAAAAAGGGAAAGAGGATTCATGAGGGAACCCCGCCAACGAAGTCTCTCGGTGACAGCATGGCGGATTATGAGGAACAGCTGATCCGGAACGCTTTGGAAAGCTGTAATTGGAATCAATCCAGCGCTGCACGCGCGCTGCGTCTGTCGGAACACACGATGCGGTACAAAATGAAGAAGCTGGGGATCGACAGGCCGGCCTGACACCTCACCGGACTTCTCACCGAATCCTTCACGCAAGACGAGGAATCCAAACGCCGTTTCATCCCGTGAAGCCCAGAGTGCCTCGTCGCTTCAGCACAACAACATCTGCACCATACACGAGATTGACGAAACCCCTGACGGACAGCTGTTCATCGCGATGGACTACTACACAGGAGAAACGCTGAAGCAGAGGATACGTCGTGGCGTGCTCGAAGTGTGAAGGAGATCCTCGGGATTGCGAAACAGACCGCGGAAGGATTGAAGAAGGCACACGAAAACGGGATCGTGCACAGAGACGTCAAACCTGCCAATATCTTCATCACGGAGGACGGTACTATAAAGATTCTGGACTTCGGACTGGCCAAGAGAAAGGACCGGACCCAGCTGACGAAAGGGCGTATGAAATTCGGGACCGTAGACTATATGTCGCCCGAACAGATAAAGGGAGAAGAGGTGGACCAGAGGGCCGACATCTGGTCGTTGGGCGTGACCCTGTACGAAATGCTGGCAGGGAAGCCTCCGTTCCAGTCGGATTACGAACAGGGAATGGTGTATCTGATTCTGAATCAGGAACCTGAGGATCTACGGGCTCTTCGGGAGGACATGCCGGAGACTCTGCCGGCGATTGTTGAGAAATCCATGGCGAAGGAGAGAGAAGACCGGTATGACGACATGGCATCTCTGCTTGAGGACATACGGAGCATTGCAGATCTGAATGCGGAGCGAACGGATCGGTTTGACCTGCCCGCCCCCATACCCTCCCGGTCAATCGCGGTACTGCCGTTTGTCAATCTGAGCGCAGATCCTCAACAGGAATTGTTCTGCGATGGCTTGACAGAGGAGCTGATTGCGTCGTTGTCCAGGATCGGCGACTTAAAGGTCGTCGCCCGCACATCTGCATTTGCTTTCAAGGGTGGAGGGGTTGATCTCCGGAAAGCCGGGCGGAAGCTGGATGTGAGGACGGTACTCGAGGGGAGTGTGAGAAGATCCGGCGACAGACTGCGCATCACGGCTCAGCTCATCAATGTCGCGGACGGCTATCACCTCTGGTCCGAGCGCTACGACCGCGAGCTTGAAGATATTTTCGACGTACAGGAAGAAATCTCCCTGGCAATAGTAGACGCTTTGAAGATCAAGCTTCAGGAAGATGAAAAGGAAAAACTGTTCAAACGGTATACCGACAACCTGGAAGCCTATAATCTGTTCCGGCAGGGATATTACTCTCTTTAATCAGATCGATCTCAGACTCGTTGACAAATCCATTGCCTATTTCTCTTCAGGCTATCGAAAAGGATCCCAACTTTGCGCCGGCCTATACGGGACTTGCGGGCTGCTATTTTGGCATCACGTACTTTGCGGTTGAAGAGAAGTGCCGAGGTGAGGCCCCTCATGAAGAAGTACGTCCAGAAGGCGCTTGAACTGGATCCGGATCTCTCACTGGCACATCAGGGATGGGGGGCCTGTTCATGGCATGCATCGAATGGAAACATGCCGACGCAGAGCCTGCCTACAGGCGGAGTCTGGAACTGGATCCCAATGATACGATCTCCCTCCGAAATTACAGTATTAATCGCGTGTCCGCGGGAGAATTCGGGTTTGCGAGAAGGCTAGCCGAGAGAGCTCTAATGTTTGATCCATTGTCCGATTACATAGAACTGTGCGTAGCCTTTCCGGATTTCTATGCCGGCCAGGTATGACCGGGTGCTGGAACGGATTATCCAGGTACTCCAGCCAGAGCCCGCCATTCCTCTGGGGGCTCTGGTTCCTCTGGCGGACGTATTCCTACGCGCAAAGAAGGGCAGAGGCTGTGGATGTGTGCAAGAGAGTCTTTGTCGCAGCAGGCGCAAACATCGTCGCAGAGGCAATGGAGAGTGCGAGGATTGACCATGCTTTTGAAGCAGCTGCCTCCACCATGGCCGGGATTTACGCGCACCGGTATGTTTCTCCCTATGATATTGCCATCCTGTTTGCGCATGCGGGAAAACAGGAAGAGGCCCTGGCCTGGGTGGGCACATCCGTTCAGGAACGCGATCCCAAACTGCACTTCCTCAACGTGGATCCGGAATGGCAGAACGTTCGTGAAGATCCACGCTTCCAGGAATACCTCAAGGCAACAGGTGGAGCTCTGACCGATACCGCGGCCGCTACTTCTCGCCCTGCTGCTGAAGCACGCCACCGGGAAAATATCCCATGCTGTGAGTCGAACAACGCTCCTTGTGTCGTTCTAACGAACTCTTTGCACACCCGGGGCTGTTCTGCACTTCCTCCATCTTTGAAACCCCGTCTCTTCTGATCATCCTCCTGATCGACCTGCCTGCCATGCCAGGCATCTTCGTGATCCCCTTCCGAAGTCTTCCTTCAATTCGTCAAGATTGACGAGCTCAAGAAGGCATCGCGCACCTGACCGCTGAATCTCGTTGAAGCCGTAAGTGCCCATTCAGTATAGACTTGTTGCTACAGCACCCCTGCAAATGTTCGCTGGCACTCTTTTTGGGTCTGCCCGAATGCAGAGCCGGCGCAACGCTGAAATTTCCCCACTCAAAACACAGGAGGGCTTATGCAACGTGTATCATGGTTTCGCCATACGCGAAGAATGCCGGGGCTCATGACATGCTGCCTTGTTGTCGTGACCTCAATGCTGATCTCCATCGATCCCCAGGCACAAGGTGGAAGCCTCTGGGTAAAGAAGACGACACTGCCCACACTGAGGGGAGCGCTTTCAGCATCTGTCATAGGCCAGAAGATCTATGCGATTGGGGGAGCCACCACTTATCCCTGGACTGATTTGGCAGCCAATGAAGTGTATGATTTGAACCCCTGGGCGGTGAAATAGCCGATGCGAACCCCGAGAGGGTGGCTTTCCTCGGCTGTTGTGAACGATACCATTTATGCCATGGGCGGCGGTTCCCCACGCGCTACAAGTAAAGTGGAAGCATATAGATCCTGCGACAAACACCTGGACGCCAAGACGCGATATGCTCAGTCCGAGGAGGGCGTGCGCAGGCCGGTGTGGTTAACGGGATCATCTATAACATAGGCGGCAATCATGAGCGAGCGGAACTGTGAGGCATATGATCCGGTCACCAACATATGGACAACGAAAAAGGAAAGACCCGAGTCCGGAGGGGACTGGCTGTGACCGTCTACAATGGACTGGTCTATACATTTGGCGGCGGGAATACCGGGACTGCACAGAAGAATGTGTATGCGTATGATCCCCAAACCGATACCTGGTCAAAGAAGGCCGATATGCCGACCGCAAGATTTGGCTTTCAGACATATCTGGTTCGCGGAAAGATCTATGCCATTGGGGGAACCCAAACTATGAGCAATGCTCTGAAAACCGTTGAAGAATACGATCCGGTGAGCGATACGTGGAAAACGCTGGAGAACATGCCGGTGCCCCTCGCGTGGTTTGCGGGTGCCGTTGTCAATAACAAGATCTATGTGATTTCAGGATCAGCGGATGGAGGCTACACAGGCACGGGAGACATCTGGGAATATGATCCGGCGATGACAAGTGGAGGCTGGACTAAGAAGACGACACTACCCACAGGGAGGGGAGCGCTTACAGCATGTGTCATAGGTCAGAAGATTTATACCATTGGGGGAGTTACCCCTTATCCCTGGACTGATATGGCAACCAATGAAGTGTATGATTTGAACCCCTGGTCGGTGAAATCGCCGATGCCAACCCCGAGAGGGTGGCTTTCCTCGGCTGTTGTGAACGATACGATTTATGCCATGGGCGGCGGTTCCTCCACGGCTACAAGTAAAGTGGAAGCGTACGATCCTGCGACCAACAGCTGGACGCCAAGACGCGATATGCTCAGTCCGAGGAGGGCTGCGCAAGCCGGTGTGGTTAACGGGATCATCTATAACATAGGCGGCAATCAGAACGAACGAAACTGTGAGGCATATAATCCGGTCACCAATCAATGGAAACGGAAATCAGACATGACCCGAGTCCGGAGGGGATCTGGCTGTGACTGTTTACAATGGATTGGTCTACACATTTGGCGGCGGATATACTGGGACTTCACAGAAGAATGTGTATGCGTATGACCCGACAAACCGATACCTGGGCAAAGAAGGCCGATATGCCGACCGCACGGTTTGGCTTTCAGACGTATCTGGTACGCGGAAAGATCTATGCCATTGGGGGAACCACGGTGATGAGCAATGCTCTGAAAACCGTCGAAGAATATAATCCGGTGAGCGATACGTGGAGAAAGCTGGGAGATATGCCGGAGGCCCTCGCATGGTTTGCGGGAGTCGTCCCAATAACAAGATCTATGTGATTTCAGGAACACCGGATGGGGGCTACACGGGAACGGGAGACATCTGGGAATTTACACCAGACACCCTAACAAGTGGAGTTGAAACGTCATTCGGAGTGCCGGAGGATTTCGCTCTTGAGCAGAACTACCCGAATCCGTTCAACCCGACCACGGTCATCAGGTATCATTTGCCGGCGGCAGCCTCTGTGACGCTGGCGGTCCACGACGTTCTTGGCCGGGAGGTGACCGTGCTGGTAAACCAACGGATGGATGCCGGAGTGCACGAGGTGACGTTTGACGGGCGCCGGACTCTCGAGCGGGGTGTACTTCTATCGGTTGAGGGCGGGAGAGTTTGTGGGAACAAGGCGGCTGATGTTGATCAAATGATTTCGACCGCACGCGTCCTCCCGCCTGAAACGGGAGGACGGTGTGCGGCCGCGACAGGTCCGGGACCACCGGCTACGGTGATTCCGGGCCATCCTGATATCACACAACAATCCAGAAAGGGCAAAGCCATGAAGACCGTGTCGCTTGCACTGCTGCTCATGGCGTGTGCGGCGTTTGTACTGGTGGGGTGTTCGGACAACCCGGCTGGGCCGGTGTCGCCGACAGACCAGCCGGCACAAGTGCCGATCCCGCTCGAGAAGCACAGAGACAATCCCGATTTCACGTTCAGGGAGCAGAACGACGGGTTTGACCACAATCCCGAGAAGTGGCTTGCAGGGAAAATACTGCATATGCGAAACGTACATGCATTTGAGATTGTTCAGGCAACCGACCCGCGCGTGACGGGAAGAATGGAGCATTATCTCAGTCTCTCGCTCAACATTCGTACCGGCGAAGGTCCCTGTCATGGATCGTTCACACTAGCCCCGGAAGGAATGACGGACGGAATATGGGAAGGTACGTATGAAGGATACAGGTCTAAGACAGACAATCCGTTTGTCTTCACCTTGCCTCTGAAGCTCGTGGCACACGGAAGGGGTGGATCTATTGAAGGAATGCAGGCGAAGATGACCATCACCCTCACTGTCCTGACCAACGCCGCGTATTACCCGGCTCCCATTTACTGGTACGGTACCGACGGCGTCGGTTTCATGAACGAACATTGAACCCGGCTTTGAAAAGGGTGGTCGCGTGTCCTTCCCGGGAGGTCGAGCCGGGAGATTGTCGAGGCGACAGAAGATGCTAAAGGGATATTGGTATCACCGATATCCCTTTGCACCACAACTGTGCCCGGAACAGGAAATGCCGGTTCTGCGAAGTCAATCTTCGTTCAGATCCGCTCTGGTTGGATTGCCACAGAGAAACCGCTATAATAACGACCTCCGGCGATCCTGGACGGGTGACACGGTCCCGCGTCGAGACTGTATAGTTGTTCAACATTGACAACCGGGTTTCTTTCCCCTACCTTCCTCTCATTCCACTCTCTCCACATTAGCAAATGAGGTTCCATCGATCTCTCCGGAAGGGAACGTTCGGATGAAACCGACGATCGTTCGTGTCCTCCTCTGTACGTCAATCTTGATCGGCTGTAAGAACGATGTTCAGGTCGGACCAGACACAGCTCCCGCACTCCCTGCATCGGTCTCCGCCATTATCGGAACCGCAGGAGGAACGCTCACAACGAAAGGCTTCTCTCTGACGGTTCCGCCGGCGGCATTTACAGCCCCGGAAACACTCACGGTAGCCGCCGAGACCTATGACAATGCTTTCGGGGTCCGTGTATTGACCGGAGTGTTCAAGCTCGAAGGGCTTCCTGCATCCTATGCGAAACCGTTGGAAGTAAAACTTGAGTGCAGCAGGACTCCTTCCGCGGGTTACTACATCGCGCTCGGCAGGGCAGTGACGAGCCCCGTATCGGGGGAATCGGGAATCTTCTACTCACCATATACTGCAGCAAAGGACTCCACATTCCTCAGGGCGACGCTTCTCTCGGACTCACTCTGGAAAGCGCGCACATCCCTCCGGAAGTCGACCGGGAGTGAAGGTCTGGGAGCCAGGGTGGCGTGGCTGCTGGGCGTTGACGAGCAAGCCATACTGATGAGTCATTTTGGCCATTTCAAGATATTCTATCCCCGGTACGTGGAAACAATGGCTTCGAACCTGGCTGCCGCCCTTGAGAACGCTTACGCAGCCTTTTTTCAAATGGGTTTTGACCGCACTGCGTACGATCAAGTGCCATGGCCCATGCTGATCGATGTCAAGAAGGTACACTTCGCTTCTCCCTTACCCCCGGCAGATTTGTGGGCAGGTCACATGCCGGGATTAGGAGAATTCTTCGTGGGCATTGATTTCGAGGAGGACGCATTGGTGGCGGGAGATGTGCCCGCAATCCAGAGGGCGGCGGGACAGGTATTCAGCAATCTCTTCTTCATGCTCAACGACCCGTTATTCCTGGGCCGGTTCGACGCGCAGATGCTGCAGGTCGACAGGAACAGGATCTGGCCGTACTATGCCATCGGGGCATGGGCGGGAGAGGTTTTTGCGCCCCTCGGAACCGGAGGAGATGCCCCGTTGAATTTCCGCCTCCAGCAGATGTGTCCGTTCGATGGGCTAACCGTAGGTTCGGCCGAAAAACCATGGACACACGGCCTGGGTCTCTCCCCGTTGATAAAATACATCGCGGTCACGTATACCCCCGACAAGGTTTTCCAACTTTACTATAAGATCCCCCATGTTGAGTTCGCCATCGATGCGCTGCAGGCTATCCTGCCGGTGTCCGAAAGGGAGTGGTGGCCCGATTTTCTGAAGGAGTACATCGGGGGAAAAATCTACAACGTGTCGAGCGACGATCTCCTGAAAGATCTCTCATCTCCAACGGGTCCCGGGGTATTCACCATCCAGGGCCCCACGGACACACTCAAGAAGTTCTCCGACACGTATGCCGATCTCTCTGCCAGGCTCTACAGAGTCAATCTGCGCTATTCCGGCCTTGATACGTCAGCACTCATCAGGTTCTCCGCCGGGCCTGCATCGCTCGGCTCTCAATATGTGGGTGTCATGCTCTTCGGGTTGAAGAACAAGACGCTCACGTACTGGCAGTATGCAAATACGGTGACCGTCAAGCAGGTGAAAGACCTCACAGCATCGGGATATGATGTCGTTGCAGCGGTTGTCAACTGTCTGAACGAATCGCCGTACAACGGATCGCGCGCGATCGAGTTGACCGTCTCGGTGAAGTCGGGCACCGGCGAGATCCCGTTGCAGGCCGCGTTGATTGAGAAGATAGGCGGAACATACACCAATAGTTCCTTGAGTACCCTGCACGCCTACGTCTCCTACTTCTACCCCTACTCTGATACAAGGAACGGCATTCTCTCCGGGCACACGTTCACCGCATCCTGGAATAGACCGTTGTCTGTATACGGGAGCAGGACTGCGAGGGGGAATCTGGCCCTTTCCTTCGACGACTCGTCGCCGCCTCATCTGATAGCCTTTGCTCTGCGCGACACAATCACGGGTTCGGGGGAATCATATACGTTCGGTTTGACATCGAGCACCGGCTGCAACATCCCGGGCAGAGTGGACTACAATCTGTACGTGTTCGAGGTTACCGGTACGGCAACCAGAAATCAGGTCGGGACGCTTGAGTACCTGTATGCAAAAGACAACGGGTATTGGGAACGGTTCGTTTCTTTCGAGCCCGGTGCAGGCGACTTGATCAGTATCACCGTGCAGAAATGGTAGACCCGCACAGATGGAATCCGGCGCACTGTACCGGGTCGGGAAGCAAAGGACGAAGCGTTGGACGCCGGTGCACTCGGCATCCGGTACCCGAATGAGCAATGTTGCAGTCCGAAACGACCTCCTTCTGAAGAGGAACAGCCAGATCATTGACCGCCAGTGAGGGACCACCGTGAATATGAAACCCATAGCTGTTAAGGACTTCTCCCCTCGCATCTTCCACTTGTTCGATGAGCAGTGGTTGCTGCTTGCATGCGGTGATTTCAGCAAGAAGCATTTCAACGCCATGACCATCTCCTGGGGCAGCATCGGCATCATCTGGAACCGCCCATTCGTCCAGGTGGTCGTGCGCCCGAGCCGCTACACTTTCGAATTCATGAACCAGTACGATACGTTCACCCTTTCCGCATTCCAGGAAGAATATCGCGACGCACTCAACATGCTTGGCAGCACATCAGGCCGCGACGGGGATAAGATTACGGGTTCGGGCGTGACCCCGGTGGCTTCGCACAGAGTGAGTTCACCCGGCTTTGCCGAGGCGGAGCTGGTGTTGGAATGCCGCAAGCTGTTCTGGCAGGACATCGACAATCGCCATTTTGAGGACGCCAGTATCGAGAAGCATTATCCCGAGAAGGATTACCATCGGATGTTCTTTGGTGAAGTGGTGGGGATGTTTGGAAAGTAGACCGGACTTGCAATATTACCGGGGCAGCTTTCTTGCTGACAGTGGTGAACCCTGCATTGAAAGGATTTGGTGCGGCTTTCTTCATTGCGCTCAGTCGGAAATTGGCGGTAGATGTGATGTGTGCTTGGACGCGAAATCCCATGGTGCTTGGAAGTCTGGCTTTTCTCCTGTCATTGGGGATCTGGTTTCAGTCAGCGCTTTTTGTGCTCTGGGCACTCATCTTCGTTGTCCCGGCACTTCTTTTCATCGTGAAAGTGTATGAAGAACGAGCACTAGAGTTGCGCTTTTGGGCATCCTATCGAGAATACAAATCTAAGACGCCAATGGTGTTGACGACAAAACCAAGAGACTGAACGAGGCGCCGCCTATCCAGCGGCTGCACCCGACGCCGCGTCGAAGAGTAGGCAAGAAGAAGGCTCGAGATTCCCGGACTTTGTCGTTCTGGGCCGTGGGTCCATTTGCCAGGGCTTCAGTTGAGTACTGTTTCATCCATATCGTCGGATGCCAAATGATTCCTCATTCGTTGTGCGCTGCGTGGAAGTTCTTCCGGCCTCACGTGAAGCATGCTCTCACGGTTGGGATCTTGTCCCTTTGCGGCATCACTTCTGCAATGTCACAGCAGGTCTCGAGCTGGGAATTTGTCGGGAACCCTCTCGGGGATTCACTCGTGACCGGGATTACTGTAGACCCGATGAATGACAGTGTATACTATGTCACCGGCTGGAATGGGCTGTATGTCACAAGAGATCGCGGCAACCGGTGGACCAGGTATCTGTCAGGCTACACAGCAGGATTCGCCCTTGATCCGCTGACTCCTACCCGACTCTTCTGCAATTCGACCACAAAATTGTATCGCTCAGAAGACCGCGGATATTCCTGGCAATACCTCAGGGACTTTCCCAAATATGTGGAGTCGGTTCTGGTGAGCGCAAGGGATAGCGCGGTGTACGTGGGGATACGGTGGGAGGATTCTCCGGCCACGAACGGCATTTTCAAATCGACGGATCATGGGCAAACCTGGGTCTTCCTTTCATATGGAGTGACCGCGCAGGGCCTCATTCCCTGGGATATTGAAGAGGACGAGGAAACCGGAATGCTCTATGTGGGAACAGAAATCTACAATCATCCCACTCCCTACCGGCCGCCCTTCCTGCGTTCATCAAACGGCGGAATCACCTGGGTCGATATGTCGTCCATGTTTTCCTGGCACGTGATTCGAATTCAGGCGGATGAGATAGGTCATCATGCATACGCACTTACGGAAAATGCAGGGTTGTACAGGTCCACTGACAACGGAACGACCTGGCGCTATCTCAACAACTACTTCTGGCTTGATCTCTTGCTCGACCGCCGGCACCCGAATCTGCTCTTCGGGGGAACCCATACATATGCCAATTCCGGAGGCGGCGTCTTTTTCTCAAAGGACAGCGGTCTCACGTTTTCTCGCGTCGGTTTGCTGGGCAAGATCGTTTCCAGTCTGGCCCTTAACGGCACCTCCACGGAATTGTACGCAGCCTGCTACAGCAGTGGCATCCATAGGGCCAGACTTCTCCTTACGGAGGTGCACCCCGAGAAGGGGCAGGTCCTGGATTACGATTTATCCCAGAACTACCCAAACCCCTTTAACCCTTCGACGACGATCCGCTACGGCCTGCCCAATCGTTCACATGTCACACTGTCCGTCTTCAGCACGCTCGGTCAGCGGGTGGCTCAGCTCGTGAATGGCGACATGGAGGCAGGCTATCACGAGGTGCGGTTCGATGGGAGCAAGCTCGCAAGCGGAGTATATCTGTACAGGATGCAGGCAGGATCGTACGTGGAAACGAAGAAACTGCTGATGATCCGATGACTTTCTGGACGACGCAGTTGTGTGAAGAGAAGGATCCGGTCATCATCAACGGGCCCTTCCCATTTCCGTTCGATGAGACCCGCCAGGGGCCACCCGACAAAGCAAATGGATTCAACCTTTGGCATGAGACTGTGAAATCAATTCCGTTCATCAAGATCGGCAACTGATGAAGCTCTTGATGATCGTGGAATTGGTCGAACAAATCAGGGCCGGCAAGCATGACGACATTCGCAGTTTCTTAGTCATCTGGACGGGTTTCGCTTTCTGTACCTGGAACAGGGTACACACCTGATTGAACGGCCTTTGCACCCATTGATTCTTGTGGTGCGACCGCCACTTTTGCAGGTGGCTGTGCATGCACAGGAAGGCCGGAGACGAACTTCTGCCGCTTTTCCAGGTGTGAAGTAGGGGCAAAGCGGTATGACCCCATACCCGGTTACGATATGGTCAGTCGCCAAACGCCGTGTCCAGGTCCTTGGGGTCTCGTTCAGGGGGTCAGGTCAATCCCATGAGACCGCTGGATCATGGTGGATCAGCAGAGCGATGGCCTTGGATCACCAGAAACCTTTGTCGGACCTTGTTCACGGTGCGCGGAATGGGAATGGGCCCGAAACCCGTGAAACCAGTGCGTTGTTGTTGACAATGTTTTAAGGATATTCTACCTTTCCTTGGAGGTTCCATAGGTTGCACGCAACGGTCAATGCGCCGAGCCCCGCCTTCCCTTGCGGGTAATCTCACCGGGGGAGCGGGTCGACCTGAGAGTGCAAGCACCCCCGATATTTCCTTCGTTGCACTCTCATCTCTCGTGCAGGGCTTCCGTCGCTGCGTTCCGGGGGTGCCGGTGGCCGCACCCCGTATGCAACGCACCGGTGGAAGCACTGCCATGGAAGCACTGAAACAACGTGGCCGGTGTGCCTTCTGCGTCATTGGATTCCTTGCATTCCCCGCATTCCTCGCATTGACCGGTGTTCTCCACGCTCAATCAGTCCAACCGCGGTTTGAACAGTACAGATTCGTTATTCCCACCTGTGTCTTCCAGGACTCGCTGGGCTTTCTCTGGATCGGCACCGAGGTCGGCTTGTACCGCTACGACGGCTACCGGTTCAGGCAATACACGATCGACCTCAATGATTCGAGTGCAATATCAGATCTCTGGGTGACGGATATCGATGAAGATCACCGTGGGAATCTCTGGATTGGGACCTATGGGGGTGACCTGAATTACTCCGATCAGAGAACCGGTCGATTCGCTCATTTCGCGCACATGGACGTATGGACGATTGTCACCGACGATGACGGCTCGGTCTGGCTCGGTACCAAGGATCGAGGTGTCATGAACCTGGTTCTGGATTCCCAGGGAACCCCGCACTGCAGAGTATATGACTGTTCCGACACTGCTTCGTCCGGCCCCTGTCCCTCGTCAGAATTGCATCCGCGACAAAAGACCACCATGAACCGAGTTGAGTGCGGCATTCTGTTCGATGAGCTCGTGAAGGCGATCCCTGTTTCCATGAATTTCAGGTCATCTTCCAGGTTGGCATTTAATGTCTCCTCCCAGAATTGTCTGAACATCGGCAAATCAAGCCGTCGCTGAATTTCTGGAATATCATCAGGAGAAAAGAGGAGATTCGATTTCCCGTTGTCAGTCTTGGAATGAGGTTGAGATAGCAGGCTCATGGGATTGAATAACAGCAAGCCCGTGGCAAAGCCAGAGAGTTACAAAAAGTATTTTCGTGATAGCATGGGGTATTTGTCCATTCAGGTCAGATCATGTTTGCGGCGCAGCTCGCGTATGGCGTCGATCAGGACCTGCTCGCCGCCGGGCGCCGGAGGCGACGGGAAATGGTACTCCCAGTAGCTGTCCACTTCATAGCCGCCCTGTTGCAGCATGGGCGTGATCGGCAGGTAGATCTGGCAACCATTGGTGTAACCGAGTACAAAGGTGACGCCGTGCTCGAACTCCCTGAGCATCAGGTTTCCCAGTTCGCCCACGACCTCGCCCTCGACTCCGAGAAAGGAGAGGCCAATGCCGAGCTGCACGGCGTGCAGGGTGACCGGCACGGCCGTCGGCAGGCCGCCGCATGCCTGTTTGGCGAGCATATCAGCCGCCCACTTCCGGCGGGCTTCGCGCTCCTCCGGGTTCTTCTGGACCGCCTCGAAGACCTCGCGCGCGGGGGCGCGCTGCAACGGCCACGCCAATACCTGGAGATGCGTCCGCAGGTCCGGCACCACCTCACCCGGTACGCTGCGGGCGCTGGCAATGACGGCATCGGCAACTTCCGCGCCGGCGGCTTCGATGTCCTCGATGCTGCCGTGCTTCCAATGATCTTCCCCCACGGCGATCTGGCGCGGCTTGGTGTCGCCGCCGGCGCCCTGGAGAAACAGCGCACCATCGGTCTTGAAATGCACGTTCAGCTTGCGCATGGCCGCACCGGGATAGTCGGCGGAGATGTTGAGTTCGTAGTAGGTTGAGGGATGACAGGAGGCGGCGAAGAGTACGGACACCACCTGCTCGCGGCTGTCCTTGAACAGACAGAAGGGCACGGTGTCGCAGATCGGGGCTTTGAGGTAAGGAGCCCACTGGCAGGTGCCGTCGGAGAGGATCTTGCGGCGGCTCACGGGCATGCGCGTGGTGGCAGTGCCAGCGTAGAGCGTGACGCCGCGAGCAGCGGCCCGGGCACTGCGTGCCGCTGCCAGCGAGGCTGCCTCGATGACGTCGAGGTAGTCGGCATCCGGCCCGTCGCTGTAGGCCCAGTGCGTCAGGCGCGGTCCGGCGTGCGTATGTGAATTATTGAGCAGGATCTGACACGGCTCCAGTTCAAGGGCGCGGCCGAGTGCGCCCTTGTAGCGATCGATAACGGCGCGCTCAAAGAACAGCAGGTCATAGCCGATGATCAGGCACTCGCGCTCGCCCTGAACGAGGTACAAAGCGCGAACGAAAAGGTCGTCGTTAATCGCCTGACAGCCGCCCTGCTGCCCGAGGCCTTCCATGGCCATGCCCAGAGGAGGGTTAACCAGTGCCTTGCCAAAGCCGGCCTTCATCGCGTGCTCGATGTGTTGTGTCGAAAAAGGGTTGGAATTCAGTTCACTTTTTGATAAACAAACACCATTGTCAGATCCGCCACGCTGCACTTCACTGAGACACAGACCGTCCGGTCAGGCGCTTTGAGAGAATCATGGCAACCCCGACGAGAAGCAGCAGACCGCTGATCCCGAGATTGACCCCGATGTTCGTCCGGGCAACGGGCGCGAACAGGATGAGAAGCGTCATTCCTCCCAATCCGACCGACATCCACCCCACGAGTGGAAAGATGTTGGCCTCCCTTGCCCCGGTGGAGATGACTTCCTTCACGACGTCGACCGGTCTTTCCAGTTTGTCAAAGAAGGCTGCCACTTCAGTCTGCGATGCCTTCAGGTCTCTTCCGAACAGGGCGGCAAATCCGTAGGTCAACGCAAAGAACGCGAGTGCCGTCAGCAGGAGCCAGAAGTGGGCCGACAGCAGAAACTCCGTCCAACCAGTCATCAGGATATCCGTGAAGGTACCGGGCGACAGATTCGGATTGTGGTTGGCAAGCAGGAGGAAGAAGTAGAGGACACCACTGACCATCAGGCTGAACGCCAGGGCAGACGTCCGCCGTGCGTTGTACATCCGCCCCAGGGGATTGGAGATTACGATACACAGGAGCGTGATGGCCACCGTGATCAAGAGCTGCTCCCCGAGCGAGTACTCCAGCACAAAGCGTGAGAGCGACGCCATTATTGTTCCCGCTGTCACGGAAGCCATGGCAGACCAGCGCGACATCTTCTTGGTCATGATTCCGAGCAACATCGGTATCGCACTGGGAACACCGGTGAGTCCAAAGAAGATGGAGCTGAAGGAGAATACTCCAAGGTCGCTGTGGATGATCACCAGTGCCAGAAGGATGGCGATCAGGGCGAACACCGATACGGAGATGCGACCCACGAGGAGCGTATTCTTTTCCGTGGCGGCGGGTCTGAAGCGATTCTTGTAGAGGTCAACCGAGACAATCGAGGAAACGGTGTTCCACACCCCGCTCATGGATGACATGGAAGCTGCCATCATGGCGGAGAGGAAGAATCCCACGATTCCGGCGGGCATATAGCGCAGCACCACTGCAATGAAGATGTTTTCGTCAGCCTTGGTGACACCGGCGAAGTACTCAAGCATGCTGATGTCGGGCCACAGCACTTTCCCGACCAGGGGAGGAATGCCGAACAGGACGGGGGCGGTCAGGAAGAGGACGAAGGTTAACCATCCGACCTTCAACGCGTCGTTTTCGTCGCGGACGCTGTAGTAGCGCTGGGCCTTGTCGCCAACCGCACTGCCGAAAATTCCTGCCACTGTAAGTCCGAGCAGATACCAATGGTCGAACATGGTGCCATCCGGCAACACATGATGAAAGGTCAGTGGCTGGATCCGCCCGAGCAGGTCTCCGATCGAGCCGAACTCGCCCGACAGAAGAATGGCTGGAAGCAGTACCACGCAGACGGCAACCAAGATCAGGAACTGGACAACGTCCGTAATGCACACTGCCCAGAAGCCGCCCAGAAATGTGTAGAGCATGATGATGATTCCGATGAGGACAATCATCACATCAACGGCGACCATCGATCCGGGGAAGAGGGTGGGCGCACAAATCTTGCTCAGCGATGCCAGATGATGTGCCGGCCAATACAGCATGGCCAGTGCAAGGTACACACTGAAAAACAGATGAGTGGGTTTATTGAACCGTGTCTCGATATATTCGACGGGAGAGGTGATGCGGGTTCTCCGCCAGCGCTTGGCCGACAACAGGAAGCTGATCAGGAACGATACGCTCCACGTCAGAAAGTACAGGAGGCCAAACCAGCCCGCGTGGTACACAAAGCTGGCACCGCCGGTGAACGTCCAGGCAGAGAACATGGTCATGTAGAGCGAGATGCCCGAAACCCACCATGGGATGAGGTTGCCTCCGATGAAGAAGTCTTTTCCCCCTTCATAAACCGGGTGAAGTAGAAACCGATGCCCAGCATGAAGACGAGATAGACACCGATGACCACGTAGTCGACAGCAGGAAGGCCAAACGTAATCATAATGCATCCTCTGTTGTGCAGGTTGGAGGATAGGTGATTGGTTTTTTTGGTTCTTGCGCGTCGGGAATCGTTGCAGCAAGGTACAGGAAAAGCAAGCCCGGATCAAGATGGCGCGCTACTTCCCTTCCATCTCCATTAACCTCTCTGTGATTCCCCTCCGCAACCCTTGCTTGAATGGCTCCATCGTGGACGTGTCAGTGTCAGGCTTTTCGCTTGCCGGTTGGCAGTGCTTCCGGGACATACAGGCATTCCACGTTTTGCCCCGTGGCGTGGGTCGGATGCGCCTGGGAGCGGAATCGAGGGAAACAAGCGATGAGGTGCCACCTGCGTCCCATCGTCGGAGAAGCTCAGAACGCACGCAGCGTTGTCCGTCGTCGTGTCCATCGCAGGATGTTCACGGGCTTGCCGTCAGGGGCGACGACGACGTTCCCTTCGAGCCGAGTGGTGCCGGGCATACAGGTCAGGATCTTGAGCCGGTACTACTCGCACAGGGTTTCCTCAGTCCGATTCAGGCACTCCTTTTGACCATCAAGAACACCCTCTTGTCGCGCGCTTAATGCCTTTCACCAGACACTATTTGAATGATACGAGAAATCTGGTGGATTCATGCAAACCCTTTTTTGCTGCAGTAGTCGGTCTCGGGCAGGGATGTCCAGGCCTGACCTTTTGCAGGGTGTGTTGAATCTCACTGAGGCTCACACTATATTCTTTCACGTTCTTTGCGTCGCCACTTTCCGAGAGGAGGGTGCCGATGTGAGTCTTCAAACCGCCTCTTCCGATGAAGTTGTTCACGGTTCCTCAAGGGGGCTACGGACAGCAAGGCCACCTTTGGTGAGGACGTGGGTGTGAATCATCGTCTTCCTCACATCGTTGTGACCGAGCAGTCCCTGGACAGTGCGGATATCGTAGCCCAGTTCCAGACGTCGGGTGGCAAAGGAATGCCGGAATGTATGACAACTTCCGTTCTTGGGAATCCCTGAGCGAAGGATGGCAGCCTTGACCGCACGTTGGAGGACACTTTCATCGATGTGGTGTCGGCGTTCGCGCCCGTGCGCCGTCTGTAATGATCGACGAACTTCCGGATGTGTCTTAGCCATTCAGGATTTCATATCGCTTGGTTGTTTACGGAACGCCGGCTAACCCCTCGTTGCAGCGGACCCGCTTAGCGGGCCGCTGAACTCGATATCGTTAGGGGGCTGCGTTCGGTAGGATCGAGGTTGAAGCCTCTGTGCCGGAGCTTCAAGAGTGAGGTGTCATTCCATATTGTCCACGAGGATCCCAGTGACGCTGAATATTCGTAGACTTCGCAAGATAATTCGAAACCTTCCCAGCTTGTTTTTGGGGTACAACATATATGTGGACACGGATAAACTCCGGTTGATCGATTTTGTATTTGGCGTTCTGTTCCCTGCAGCGCGTTCAGTGGCAGATCTTGGCGGTGTTTGGAATGTCAACGGCGCTTACGCTATGTATGCAGTCAAAAGACACCGATTGGATCGAGGGGTGCTGGTCGATACCGACATGTCGTTACAGGTGCTCGGGTCACAATCTAACGGCTTGCCGATTCAACTCATTCAAGGGGACTTCTCGCACCGGGATATTGCAGCTCAGGTAGGAGCAGTAGATGTTGCCTTCTTCTTCGACGTACTGCTTCATCAGGCGAATCCATCGTGGTCCGAGGTTCTGGCAGAGTACGCGGGGCGAACAAAGTGTATGGTGATCTTCAATCAACAGTACGTTCAATCTCAACAGACAATTCGATTAACCTCATTGCCATTTGAAGAGTATTGCGCTTTGGCTCCGAGAGGACGAACTGAGGTCTACAAGCACGTATATGCTCACGCGGAGGAGATTCATCCTGCGTATCTGAAGCCTTGGAAAGACATCCACAACATATTCCAGTGGGGTATCACAGATTCAGATCTACGGAGTCACATGAAGCAGCTTGGCTATCGGGAGATGTCGTATCGCAACTACGGTCAGTTTTCTGATCTTCCCGCATTTGAAAACCATGCCTTCGTGTTCATGAAGGAGTGAAAACTGAGCCAAGTCGAATCACAAATCTACCGCGAGTAGGTACGCAGCCCCCTATCAAGCGCCTGTACCTGACGCCGCGTCCGGGGCACGGGGGTCGTCACCGAGTCTGTTATAGATGTTGGGTGCTTGCAATTGCACAGTCGTTTCGCGGCGCAGGTAAGGCGCGACCGTTCGGCAGCAACGTACTGACTCACCCCATTAATGAGGTGCCGTGATGATTGAATGGTTTGCAGTCCAACCATGGGTAACAGGCGTCGTCACATTCTTTCTGATGTGGAGTGATTGGCTGCTTACGATCGGCCAGGAACGCGAGCGTCAACTGCACTATTCCGAGCACTATGAAAGTTATCCGATCAACACCATTGAAGGAAACCCTCTGTATCAGAAGGCGGTGTTGGCCCGGCGAATCGTCGATCCCAGGCATATTGTTCCGGCGGCAATTCTTAGTGTGGTTGTAGCATTGGGACTGGTGTGGATCCCGGAGGAGTTTCGTGTGCTGTTGATCGGTTACGTCTGGGGATTATACCTCATCGTGATCACAACTCATGTGGGCAATCTCCTGGGCTATAGAGCCGCTCGTCGCGGGCTTCACGGCAAGCTCTATCTCCATCTGCGCACCGGGTACATCATTCAGATGGGTCGCTATGTCGCTCTGACTATCTTCCTGATCGTGATGGCGATATGCTCGGCCTCCATGTTCATGCTGGGGGTTGCGATTGCGGGAATATCTTCAGCAGCCCGACAGCTGGCGGGGTTGCGAAGGACGCCTGCGATCGACGCCTCGGATTCAGCCCCCACATCCGCATAAAAGAATGAATCGGTCCATGGGGACAGGCTGCACGCTGCTGCAGTTTCGCGGCGGCAAATGGAGGTGTGCACAAGCAGGTCGGCAGTGATGCTCAACCATATGGCGCTCGTATGAGATCACAGCTGGCCAGCACAAGTGTGTACCGTTAGACGTACTGAATCCATTCACACTGGTAAGGAGTCTTCTCTAGTGGACATTCCGCGAATCTTCAACATTACGGAAAGTGCTCACCGCATTCATAACCCGTTCACACCCGAAAAGCTCGCCACTCTCGGCAAGGCGTTGCGCCTGGCACCGGGGACCCGTGTGCTCGACCTCGGCAGCGGTTCGGGCGAGATGCTGTGCACCTGGGCACGCGATTTCGGAATCATTGGCACCGGTATCGACATGAGCCAGTTGTTCACCGAGCAAGCGAAACTCCGCGCTGAAGAACTCGGCGTCGCCGACCGAGTCGAGTTCATTCACGGTGACGCTGCCGGCTACGTCGCCGACGAAAAGGTCGGTGTGGCAGCCTGTCTCGGTGCCACGTGGATCGGCGGTGGAGTAGTCGGTACCATCGAGCTTCTGGCGGAGAGCCTCCGCACCGGAGGGATCATCCTCATCGGCGAGCCGTACTGGGTGCAGCTACCGCCGACAGAAGACGTTGCCAAAGGATGCCTTGCCGGTTCGATCTCCGACTATCTCATGCTTCCAGAACTTCTCGCGTCTTTCGGTGACCTCGACTACGACGTCGTAGAAATGGTTCTGGCGGACCAGGAAGGCTGGGACAGGTACGAGGCGGCCAAGTGGCTCACCATGCGTCGATGGCTCGAAGCGAATCCCGACGATGACTTCGCGAAAGATGTTCGAGCCAGACTAAGGTCGGAACCCGAACGCTACGCCACGTACACGCGTGAATGTCTGGGCTGGGGCGTGTTCGCTCTGATGGCGCGGTGAAGTGCGGCAGCTGGGGCGTACTTGCGGGGAAGGCATCGCTCATAGAAGCCGGGGTGAATGGAATCAGCTGACGGTGCAAAACAGGCGGGAGCAGATGAGTTTGACATCCCTTTCGGGTTTTTGCCTGCTCTATGGCAACAGGTCGTCTATTCGAGTCGGGGATTTGAGATCTCCAGAATCTCTCTAGATATCGAACGGAACTTTGCCGAGGAACCGATCGAGAAACGAAAGATGCTTGTCCAGAAGTGCATCTCAAGAGTCGTGATAGAGAGCGAAGCGAGAGTATCTCGGTTTCACGTCAGGCGGGTACCAGCTGTCAACTCGACACTGGAAGAAGCAGAGAAATGCAGCAATAGCGATGGGTATGTTATAAGTAATTCGTGTGCCCGGAACAGGGAAGACCCTGTGGCTGCAACAATTCTCCGGCGTTTTCGATTGCCGCTACCGCATTCGGCGAAACGCAGGCACAAGTGATGCGACTATCATAATAGAAGAGCCCGGTCAGCATCTGTTGGCCGGGCTTTTCTTTTTTTCGATTCGGTTGGCGGGGTTGTGTGGACACGATTTGTAACTCCGTTTTGACTAACGAGCGAATTGTCGAACCACCGGGTACTGCCGCCCGAAACTCGGTCCAAGATCAGGGGGGCAGTACCACCTAAGATCCTTTGAAATCTGTCTCATTTGAGGGGCGCAGTCCAGGCTGTTCTTCATTTATTTAACCCTATTGCCATTTTATAGGCCAATGCTGCGTCGGGAAGCGGTGTTAGAGAATCTAATAAAATATTGTAAGTTCCCTTTTCTGATAGTTCGTCAGCAACTTTCTTAATTAAAGCTAAAGTAGCTTTCATCAAACTTGAACCTAGGCTTAAACGGGCGACACCTAAATCCTGCAGTTCACGAACAGATGGAGGTAGTCCTGCCCCAATCCCAGGGTTTGAAAGAATATTGATTGGGGCATTGATTTCCTTAACCAGTGTTGAAATCGTTTCTCTTTCCCATACAGGCTGAACAAATATGCAGTCTGCACCTGCTTCCCGGTATTTATTGCCACGCTTTATTGATTCAGATAATTTGTCTCGTGGCGAACCTGACGAAGTATAGAATGAATCAGTCCTCGCATTAATTACCAAATGAAAGCCCAGTGAATCTGACAATGCACGAATAGCTGATATTCTTTCACAAAATTCCATCTCGTCAATTAATACTGGATTCAAATCAATACTGTCTTCAATGTTTATTCCGACAATTCCTGTCGCAATAATCTTCTTAACCGAATCAATTATTTCATTTACGCTATTTCCATATCCGGCTTCTATATCCACGGTTACCGGAACTTGTACTCCATTTACGATCCCCGTTATAGCTTCAATCATTTCTGACAATTGTATTACCTGGCAGTCAGGGTAACCTAAAGAGGCAGCTATTCCCATACTTGTTGTTGCGATTGCTTTATAGCCACATGCTTCTATCAATTTAGAACTTCCGATGTCCCATGAGTTTAACAGAACCAAAATTTCTTTATCGTGATGAAATTTCAAGAACAGTTCAGCTTTTTCTTTTTGAATATTTGAAACCATGATCTTGATATTTCTTATTGTTTCAGATAAATATATCCAACTTCTCATTCTGAGCGAGTCTAAGTCAGACTTGCCACTCTTGTCAGCGTGTCAAGCAACCATCGAGGCCAAACTGTTGCATATCTGTTGCACGGACCTACGCCACAAAACGGAACGCCTTCAACACTAACCGGAGGCCCTTCCGAGGCATTTGCAGAGTGTCAAGGGCATTCACGGATCTTGCTCTTCGGAAG
>CAVPCZ010000011.1:0-50310 GCA_963702445.1 Ignavibacteriota bacterium | reverse complement strand
CCGGTACGAAGAACAGGGCGTGCGGGACAGCTGGCGGATGCGCATGCTGTACATCGGCGATGATGCCTGGACCTCCGATGGCGGCGAAGTGGCGACGGGACGATTCACAGCAACGATGCGGAGACGCTGGCGACGTTCTACACGCCGGATGAGTTCGAGAAGAAGAAAGATCTATATCGCGGAGTACCCGACGGTGTTCACCGCACAGGGACGGCGGAAACCGGGAGCGACCAGGACATCATCGACCAGATCAACCAGGGTGCTCTTGTGTGAACTTTTCCGGCCACGGAAACCCGAAAGTCTGGGCTCACGAAATCGATCTTCGAGGTCAAGACCTCGATTCCGCAGCTGGTGAACGCGACCGGCTGACGCTGTTCTTCCTTGCCACTGCAACTTCTCGCAGTTTGACGATCCGCCGGCGTACACGGGCAGCGAGTTGCTGATGAACAAGCCGGACGGGGGCGCGATCGGTGTTGTTTCGGCCACCCGCAAAGTGTATGCGGCGGGAACGCCGCGCTGAACCAGGGGACCTTCCGCAGCTGTTCCCGCGCGACGCCTTCGGACGTGTGATCGTGGAACGGCCCGGCAACGGCGCTGTTCCTGTACAAGGCCGGCGGATACAATGACAGAACGACCAGAAGTTCTTCTATATGGGCGATCCGACCATGCGGCTGGCCGTTTCCGCGGGGTATGCCACCATCGACAGCATCAACGGGGAACCGGTGGACAGCGTGGCGGACAGCCCGCTCCGCGCCGTCCAGTTGAACGCGCTGTCCACGGTGACGGTCAACGGGACGGTCCGCGATGCAGGACAACAGGCCCGATGCGGAATTTCACCGGCAGTCTCTCCCTGCTGGTGAACGACGTTTCCCGCACCCAGCTGATCGTGAATTTCTACCCGGGCGTGAACTGGTCCGTACCTGGCCACCGGCGGCACGATCTTCCGGGGCGAGAATTCCATCGTCGACGGACAATTCCGTGCATCGTTCGTTGTGCCGAAAGATATCTCGTATGCCGACACGACGGGGCGGGGCCGCCTGCTGGCCTACTTCTCGCATGCGCCGGGTCGACGGGGCGGGGTTCACCGACAATATCCGTGTCGGCGGGACGGATTCCACGTGCAGGCGCGGACCGCGAGGGACCGGGGATGCACGTGTATCTGGACAGCCGGAGCTTCCGGCCGGGCGATATGGTGAGCGAGCGACCGACGTTGATCGTGGACCTGCGCGACTCGAGCGGGATCAACACCTCCATCTCCGGGATCGGTCACCGCATCGAGGCATGGGTCAACAACAGCATGCAGAGCAAGGACCTCACCGAATCCTATACCAGCAAGCTGGACGATTACCGCGAGGGAACGGTGGAGTATCCGCTCAACGGACTCGCTCAGGGGAGGAACAGCATCCGCGTGCGGGCATGGGATTCCTACAACAACTCCGCCACTGCGGAGACGTTTTTCGATGTGCCTCCTCCGACGAGCTGACCATTACGCGATGTGTTCAACTATCCCGAATCCGTTTGCCGATGCCACGGTGTTCACGTTCCGGCAGAATCAGACGGTGCCGCTCGATGTTGAAGTGAAGATCTATACGCTTGCCGGGCGGCTGATCCAGTCGCTCGAGCAGACGTCCGCGGGCGAGCCGTTCGTCCGGATTCCGTGGGACGGCAGGGACCGTGACGGCGATGTGCTGGCCAACGGTGTGTATCTTTACAAGCTGATCGTCAGAACGGCGGACGGCCGCTTCACCAGTGAAGCGCTCGGCAAGACTGGCGATTGCGCGTGAGGCAGAAGGTGTTATCCGTCATTTTATTGTTGAGGAGGATGTATCGCACATGAAAACACTTCATCGGGTCCGCATCGTCGCCGCGCTGCTTGTTCGCAGCGCTTCGGAGTGCTGGGCACTGTTGCCGAGGTCCGTGGCACAGGGGGAATCGGCGGTGCCGTTCCTGCTCATCGCGCCCAATTCCCGCGCCAGCGGCATCGGCGAATCCGGGACCGGGTACCGTGGATGACGCGTCGGCCATCTTCTGGAATCCGGCCGCGCTGGCGTTCATGAAAGGGCAGGAAGTCAGCATCACGCATGCCAACTGGCTTCCGCAGTTCCAGCTCCCGGATCTGTTCTATGATTACCTGAACTACCGGCAGGATATCGACGCGATCGGCGGAACCATCGGCGCGAGCGTGACCTATCTGAGCCTCGGGGAATTCTCGGTCACGAATTCGTCCGGCCCGCACGGTCATCGACAAGTTCAAGTCGTTCGAGTATGCCGTCACGGCCGGATATGCCACGAAGGCGTTTGATGACCTGGGCATCGGCATGAACGTCCGGTTCATCCATAGCGCCCTGTCGCCCATCGGCACCGAATCCGAACAGGGGAACGGCATCGCGTCCACGGTGAGCGTCGACCTCGCGCTGATGTACCGTCCGATCAGCCCTCGAAGTCCCGCTGCTCGGCGATATCGGGAAACGCTTCAGCGCCGGGTTGAACCTCTCCAACCTCGGTCCGAAGGTGACGTACGTTGATGCCGACCAGGCCGATCCGCTTCCGACCAATCTCCGGATCGGGCTCGGGTACAAGGTGCTCGATGACGAATACAATCAACATGCAGCTCTCCGTCGATTTCAGCCGCCTCTCGTCCGCCGGAATGAGGACGGGACCTCCGATCCGTTCTACAAGGCGATCTTCACCGCATGGGGCGATCGAGCGGACTGAGGCAAGGTCATCGTCAGCGGCGGTGTGGAATACTGGTATGGTGCGCCGCGGCTGATCGCACTGCGCCTCGGCTATTTCTATGAGAACCCGAACTACGGCAACCGGAAGTTCCTCACCTTCGGCGCCGGGCATCCGGTACGACATCTACGGATTCGATTTCAGCTATATCTCGGCGCCGACGATCATCCGCTGTCGGATACGATCCGCTTCTCGCTGCTGATTGCGTGGGGAGGGGTGTAGCGGCGGAACCGGAGAAGATAGATAATCTTGATCACACAAATCGAGACGACCTCCTCCTGCATCCCGCTCCGTCCTGCGGTTGTCCGGGCGAAGCGGGACCTGGATGCTCCCCTATGACGATCCCCGCGCACACTCCTGGCTCTCCTGCTATTCCCCATTGCGCTGCACGCGCAATCTCTCAACCACTCTCTGATTGCGCTGCCCGGCGGACTTCCTGCGGAAGCGCGGGCGCTGCAGCTGAAGGCGGATACGATCGACGTGCTCGCCCTGATGGTCCAGTTTCAGATCGACACCGATAAACGCACCACGGGAAACGGCCGGTTCGACACTTCGGACGTTCACCGGAACGGATATTCCGGTTGATGCTCCCCCGCGCAACGGCTCGTACTTCCGGGACCATCTGACATTCCTGACAAACTACTTCGCGAAGGCGTCGAAGGGCCGGACGGTCATCCGGCCGACATTGATCGCCCAGACGGTGACACTCTCCAGCGTCATGGCGGTCTACAGCCCCGCAAAAAACGCTTCAAACAAACCTGTCGCCGATCTTGCGCGGGATGCCTGGCAGAACAGCCGATTCTCTCGGCCTTCTCGGCAACGTGGCGCCTTACCGTGCCTTCATCGTCTTCCATGCCGGCGTCGGACGTGATATCGACCTGGTCTCCTCGCTCGGCTACGATCCGGCCCCTGCGGACATCCCTTCGCTGTATCTGGATGCCGCAGCCTTCCAGTCCTTCCACGGGACGCCCGGCGTCCCGGTGAGCAACGGGGCTTTCACGATCCCCAACAGCATCGTCATGCCGGAAACCGAAAGCCGGAGCATTCCGGGCATCGTCGGAGATGTGTTTCTGGAATACGGCATCAACGGCCTCCTCTGCGCGTCATTCGGCAACTTCCTCGGACTGCCCGATCTGTTCGACACGAAAACCGGCGTCACGGCAATCGGGCGGTTCGGACTGATGGACGGCCAGGGGATTTTCAGCTTCAGCGGCGTCTTTCCGCCTGAACCGTCGGCCTGGGAAAAATACTGGCTTGGATGGATGGAACCGATTCAGGTGCCCGCCGGAACCTCCGTGCTGCAACTGCCTGCGGTCGGCGCTGGCGGACTCGGTCTACCGCGTCCCTCATCGGCCCGCAGGAATACTACCTGGTGGAGAACCGCAACCGCGATCCGCAGAAGAACGGCCAGCGAATAACATCCACCTACAAGGGAACCACCGGCGTCTCCGCGTTTGCGCGCGACACCTCCGGGTTCAATGCGTTTGATATCACCGCCCTCAGCGGTAACGTCATCGATGTGGAAGACTTCGACTGGAGTCTGCCCGGGGGCGTGGACAACGACGGAACATTCTACGACGGCGGCATCCTCATCTGGCACATTGACGATGGGGTGATCGCGCGGAACCGTTCCACAAATACCATCAACGCCGATCCCAAACGGCGCGGGGTCGATGTGGAGGAGGCGGACGGCTCCCAGGATATCGGCCAGGAATTCGGGTTCCTCTCGGCCGGCAGCGGCAGCGAGACCGGGACGGCGCTGGATTTCTGGTACAAAGGCAACAACTCTCCCGTCAACAAGAATGCGTTCACCGCGACATCGTTCCCCTCCACAGAGAGCAACGACGGAGCAGTGAGTCATGTGTCGATGTCCGATTTCTCCGTGCGCGGGACCAGGATGACGGTGACGGTCACGGTGGGAGACAACACCGTGAAGCCTCTGCCGGGCTTCCCGAAGATGACCAGCCAGCGCCTCAGTACGTATCCGTTGACCATCGCGCGTCCGGGGCAGGGGAACATGCCCGCGATACTTGTGGCGACCAGGAGAGACACCGTGCCGCCGCCGCGTTTGAATTATGCGTATCCGGCCGTCAGTGGACGGGCGGTTGTATGCCTGGGAGCGGGATGGCCGTGCGGCTCTTCCGGGAGGTTATGGCAGCGGACAGATCGCCAGATCTGATTTGGCGTTCGCTGTGGGACCGACCGTGACCGATCTCAATGGCGACGGTGTTCAGGATGTTCTGCTGAGTGAAGATACCGGGAACCATGCCATTGCCCGCGGGATCTGGTTCCGCGAACGAACGCAGACAGCCTTGCCGATCCCTTCTTCAGTACTCCGCTCTCCGGCAATTTGAACATGCCGGTGGTTGTTTCCGATACTGTCATTGCGTGCGCGGGTGACCGTGGATGGATCCATATTCTCGGGGCCAACGGCTCGTTTCTCCGGTCGGTGAGAGTACTGGCGGACAGCACGGCCAGGGTGGTGGGTGTCAGCCGGCTTTCGTCGCCCTATACATTCGTGGCAACCGGGAGTGATGGAACGGTGGCGCTGCTCCCCGACGTTCGAAATGCCTCTCTGACCCTCCGCCAGACAACACTCGGGCATCCCATTGCCGGGCCCGCCGCGGTGGGTCTGTTCAGTTCCGGCGGTGGCAATGTCTATCGTATCGCGGTCACCACGACCGATGGGTTTATCTTCCTTCTTGACGATAATCTGAACGTCCTGCACCGGCTTTCCCGTCAAAACCTCCGGCGCGATCACCGCTCCTCCGGCTCTGGCCGATCTGGACGGCGACGGTATCCGGGATATTCTGGTCTTTTCCGGCAATACCATCGTCGCGGTAAATACAACAGGTGTGGCGCTGGATTACTTTCCGGTAACCATACCCTCTGCTGACACTCTCGTCTCCGCCCCGATTGCAGGGGATGTGGACGGCGACGGGAAGGTTGACGTTGTGGGTGTAACGCGGGGCGGGCTTGTCGTAGCGTATGACCGCGCGGGAAAACCTGTGCGCGGTTTCCCGCTTGCAGCCGGACGGGGAGCGCAAGCCGCAGCGCTGTTCACCGCCGCCGATTCAGTTTTTCTTGCGGTGGCTTCAGGTGACGACGGCTCCGTATCGGCGTGGTTCACGGGCAAAGGCACCGGAGCATCCCAGGCTGCTCAACTATCCCTGGCCGCAATTCCAGCGCGATGCGCAGCACAGCGGAATTGACCATACGGTGCTGCCGGCCGGCGTCCCGTTGAGCAGCGAGTTTTTCCCCGCCTCCCGTGCATACAACTGGCCGAATCCTGTGTATGACGGAAAGACCTTCATCCGCTACTACGTGAAGGAGAATGCCACGGTGCGGGTGAAGATCTATGACCTGGCCGGCGATCTCGCCGCCGATCTTTCGGGGACCGGGCAGGGGGGAGTGGACAACGAGATCGCATGGGATGTCAGCGGGGTGCAGAGCGGCATCTACTTCGCGCGGATTGAAGCGAGCGGCACTTCGGGAAGCGGCGGCGCGACGGTGAAAATCGCGGTGGTGAAGTAGCATGCGCGCAAGGACGCTTCGTTCCGGTACATTCTTCCTGAATCCGTTGCGTGTCGGTTCGATCCCGTCGAACCCGCGTCGCGTCAGCGCGATACTCGCAAACCCGTTGAAAATCCATCCGCCGGATGCCGATGCCGCGTGTGCGGGCATTCATCGATTCGCCCCGCTTCATGCTGATCCGGCTCACACTCATCCGTTGCGAAGCGGCCGGCTCTCCCGCGCACTTCTGGCGTCTTTCATAGTCTGCGTCCTTATCCTCCGGCCGTCCTCCGTCTTTTCCCAGGACGAAGCCCCGCATCCCGAGCTCAACTGGCGCACGATCGAGACCGAACACTTCTTCGTGCACTACCATGATGGTGCCGAACGCACGGCGCGTGTTGTGTCAAAGATCGCCGAGGACATTTTCCCTTCTGTCACCGCCTTCTACGATCACAAACCGGATCAGAAGGTCAGCTTCATCATCAAAGACTACGACGATATATCCAACGGCGCCGCATATTTCTACGACAACAAGATCGAGATCTACGCGCCGAGCATGGATTTTGAACTGCGCGGCACACACAACTGGCTGCGCAACGTCATCACGCACGAGTACACGCATATCGTGCAGATACAAACGTCGATGAAATTCGGCCGCACGGTGCCCGCCATCTACCTCCAGTGGCTCGGCTATGAAGCCGAACGGCGGCTCGACGTGCTGTACGGCTATCCCAACATCGTCGTTTCCTATCCGGTCTCCGGCTTCGTCGTTCCCGCGTGGTTTGCGGAGGGGGTTGCGCAGTACAACCGGGCGGACCTCCGGTACGATTTCTGGGATACGCACCGCGACATGATCCTCCGCTCGTACGCACTCGACAACAACATGCTCAGCTGGGAGCAGATGGGGGTGTTCGGCAAGACGAGCCTGGGCAACGAATCTTCCTACAATGCCGGTTTTGCTTTCGTCAGCTATCTCGCCCGGCGCTACGGGGAGGAGAAGCTGGTGGAAGTGTCGCGGAACCTCTCCTCGTTCTCCACCATGACCATCGACGCGGCCATCGAAAAGGCGGTAGGGAAGAACGGCCGCGAGGTGTACGACGAATGGCGGACGCTGCTGAAAAAGGAATATGCCGAACGGGTGGTACCTGTGCGCACGGCGTTGCGCGATGGGAAACCTTTCGTGACCGACTCGACAGCCGATATAGTCGATCCGGGTCAGATCCAGACAATCGAGAGCATGCTCCTGCCCCGCCAGCGCGCCGGATCGATAGGTCCAGCTCTCCGGGTCTGCCGGTCACTCTCCGGGCGACCGGTCAGCTCTCCGGGGCTGACGGTCACTCTCCGGGGCGACCGATCAGCGCTCCGATGCCACCGTGGGATTCGCCAACCTCTATCCGGTCTTCTCGCCCGACGGAACAAAGCTGGCGTTTACCAGCGCGAAGGGAGGGGACTACTTCGGACTCTCATCGCTCTACGTGTACGACACCGTGAAGAAGACCGAAACGCTGGTGCAGCCCGGTGTGCGCACGGCGCCGGCCTGGTCGCCGGACGGCACCAAGCTCTACTACGGCCGCCAGACGCGGGACAACCCCCACTGGTCGCTGCAGTTCGACATCTATGAATACGATTTGCAGGGCGAAGAGGAACGCCGTCTCACGACGGGAAGACGTGCCTACAGTCCGACCGTCTCGCCGGACGGCAAACAGGTGGCATTTGTCTCCAACCGGGACGGCTCAACGAATCTTGCGGTGGTGAACCTGGACGGGACCGGCTACCGGGAGATCACCCTCTACGCAAGCGGCGAGCAGGTGTACAACCCCTGCTGGAGTCCCTCGGGAGACCGTATCGTCTTTGACTACTCGATCCGGGATGGACGGGATATCGCCTGGGTCCGGCCGGACGGCGCGGATCTGGAGTTTCTCGTGACCGGGGATGACGACTCACGCGCGGCAAGATTTTCGCACGACGGGAGCGCACTGTATTTCAGTTCTGACCGGACGGGGATTTTCAATATTTACCGGATGGATGTCGCCGGCAGGCAAACAGAACAGATCACCAATGTGCTCGGGGGCGCGTTCTATCCCACCGTCAACAGTGCGGGGGCTGTGGCATACGCCGCGTACACCTCCGGCGGATACAAGATTCATTACCTCGAGCAGCCGGCGGTGCTGGCGGCGGGAGACCATAACTATATTCGCACCCTCCACGACGGAACCGGTGCCCCCGGGAATCCTCCTGTGCTGGCGAGCAGATCCACCGCCGTCCCGCAGTTCGACTGGGATGCTTTGCGCGGATATGACGATGCCAGCCTGTCGCCGCTCCAGTCGCGTCCCTATAAGAGCATCTTTACGAGTCTCTCTGTCGTCCCGGTGATCCGCATCGACAACTATAACCCCAAGGCGACAGGCCTGGAGATGATCAAGGCGGGGGCGTACGTCTTCTCGAATGATGTGCTGGACAAGACCGGCATCTTTGCGGGAGCGACGCTGAACGCGCTGCTGGAACGGGACCTGTTCCTCCAGTTCATCTACCGGGGGCGGATTCCTCTCCTGTATGAGATCGGTCTCGAGCCCGTCGCCACGGTGGAAGCCTACAATCTGACGCGCAAGACGGAAAGCGTGATCAACCTTCCCGCCTCCACGATTCCGGTTGATGTCGAGTACAACCTTACGGAGTTTGATTTTTCCCTCCGGCAGCCGCTCTTCTCGCAGTTTGTGGATGCGGAATTCCGGTATGCACACAGCCGGTACACCTCGATCATCGGATCGTTTATCAACCCGGAAACCGATCCGCCTTCTCTTGTCGGCAGCTCCAGCGATCTCTACCTGATTGCCAACAACCTCTCGCTTGCGCTCGACGTGAATGCCATCCTTCCGTCGCGCACGCAGGACATCAACCCCATCGGGAGGAAGATCCGTCTGCGTGCGGGGCGTGAACTCAACAAATTCAACGGCGACGGGGAGTACGAAATCACGTCCACCGGGCTGCAGCCGGTCTACAAAGACGTGAACTTCACCCGCATCGAGTTCCAGTGGAAGGAGTATCTCCCCTTCTTCTTCCGGAACCATACCGTCGGCCTCTACGTGCGTGGAGGTTCCATCCTGGGTCCGACGGTGGATGAGTTTTTCGACTTCTATGCCGGCGGTCTGGTCGGCATGAAGGGGTATCCCTACTACTCGCTCGGCGGAAACGAGATGGCGATGGTGGGTGTGAACTACCGTTTCCCTATTTTGCAGAACATAGACATCCGGCTGTTCCAGCTCTACTTTGACAAGCTGTACGCATCGGTCTATGCAGACGCGGGGAACGCCTGGAGCGACTACGGCATCCGGGCGGCCGACATGCGGAGAGATATAGGGATTGAACTGCGCCTGGAGGCTTTTTCGTACTACTCCTATCCGACGCGGTTCTTCCTGAGTGCATCCTACGGATTGGACACGTTCGACCGTTACGTTCAGAGTCAGAACCAGGTTGTGACGTACGGCCACGAGGTGATGATCTACTTCGGAATTCTTTTCGGCTTCGACATCGACTGAAGATAGAGGTTTCTATGTCACATGATGATGCAGGAAAGCGGAGAGGCCGGATCAACCCGGGCAGGGTGGTTGCGGTGATTTGTGCTGCGGCCATCGTGTGGGGGGGTGATGCAGGTGGCAAGGGAGGGGAGAAGGGACAGACAGTGGGCAGCACTCAGGTGAAAGAGCTTCCCGGCGACGTTCAGAAGGATCAGCCTGTCGGGCAACTTTCAGGTGGATCAGGAGTCGGGCAAACTTCAGCATGATGGCTTGAATGTCATTCTTCTTGTGGACCCGGAGTCGCGCCATACTCAGAAGGATCAGTTGTCGGGCAATCTCCAGATTGATCTTTTTGGGCCCACCGCCATGAGCAGCGGGCCGAATATTCAGGACGAGTCCAAGGGATCGCCGATGCCTTCCCGCAAATCTCCATGGCTCGCCGGGGGGATGTCCCTGGTGATTCCCGGATCGGGGGAGTTCTATGCGGAGAGCTACTGGAAGGCGGCGCTGTTTTTCGTTCTGGATGTTGCGGCGTGGACCCTCGCGTATACATATGATAAAAAGGGGGACCAGCAGACGGACAGTTATCAGGGCTATGCCAACCAGAACTGGAGCGTGGTACAATACGCGCAGTATACGCAGGATCACCTTGTACAGCCCGGCAAAGTGTACAACTGGCGATTGCCCGGAACTGAGGGGATGAGTACGTTCGACCGCCCCTGGACACAGGTGAACTGGAACGAAATCAACAGAATGGAGACGGGATATCGGCGGGTACTATTCTCACACCCTTCCGCCCTATAACGAGCAGCAGTATTATGAACTGATCGGAAAGTACCCTCAATTCAACCAGGGCTGGCGGGATGCGAATCTCAGCCTGGGCTCGGATTATGAGACGATCAAGAGCAATCTGACGCCCATGTTCACCTACTACTCGGGTGAACGCGGGACGGCGAACGATTACTATGCGACCGCAACAACGTGGGTGACGGTTGCCATCATCAACCATATTCTGAGTGCGGCGGATGCCGCCTGGTCGGCCGGGCAGTACAACAGTGTTCACGCGTCGGTGGGGATGCGGATGGTTCCGACAGGAACGGGGTATGAAGGTATGGCGGTGTTTCAGGTGAAGTTTCCGATGTGAGCGGTTCCGCGGGTGCGGCCCGTGGCGGGATGAACGCATGAGGAATCACCGCAAACAAAGCAAGTGCGCTTCAATGCAGGTGCGTCAGACCGAATAACGGAACCTGCAAGCGACGCAATCGGGGGACTGCAGGATAGTCAGGCGAAGCTCCGTGGATCCGGGCGATCTCAGTGTGAACCCGAGTATGTGGCGGCAGAATTGCCCTTAAAGAGGTGCTGCGCCATGCATCCCATAAATAAAGTACTCTCCAAAGTAGGCCTCCGGCTCACGCATGCCTCGGAGGGTGTTGAGATCCCCGCGGATTTCCAGAAGGAATACAATCGGCGGTTGAATCTCCTGCTGAAAGAGAGCGGAGATTTCAAGGTGTTCCGGGATTTCCAGTATGATGCCGGAGATCATCCCGGAACGTATATGAATTTCGAGTGCGAATTTGCCGCGCGGCATCTCCGGAAGAACAATCCCGCAACAGTGCTCGATATCGGTTCCCACCGCCTTTTTGTCCTCGGTCTTGCTGGCAGGCTACAAGGTGACGACCCTCGATGTGCGACCGAGAGATTCGCGTCTGGAGAACGAAACCATTGTTACCTCAGATGCAAAGAAGCTCGACATCCCGTCGGATTCCTTTGATATGGTGGTTTCCCTGTGCACGCTGGAGCACTTCGGCCTCGGACGTTACGGAGACGAATTCGACCTGGATGGCGACAAAAAGGCCTTCAATGAGATGATCAGAGTATTGAAGCCCGGCGGCCGTCTGGTGTTCTCCACCACTGTGACGCGGAGCACACCATCTCTGGCGTTTAATGCACACCGTATCTATGACCAGGCATGATCCGGGCGTTCTGCGAGAACCTGGATTGCGTTGAGGAGGGGTTTTTCAGCAACGAGATGGGGAGCGGCTGCTCTCACGAACAGGTGACGGATAAACCCGCCACCTGGGATGTGTATTGCGGTTGCTGGATGAAAAGACTCTGATGTTCCGAATATCCACCACCGGGGTACAACCGGTACCCTGGTTGAGATGATGGCTGCAGATGTCATAAGGCGAAAGATACAGGCGGCGAATATCCATCCAAGAGAACGCTGAAAGGTTTGATGAACCACAGAATAATTTTTCAGGTACTGGTTCCCGGTGATTTCTCTGGGTGGGTTTTACTTTCTGGATGTCCACCGGAACTTTTGCTGCGGCGAATACCTCGCGGATATCATTGAACCGCTGCTGCGCTATTTGATGCCCGCATATGCCGGATGCAGAAGTCGTATTGGTGCTTGGAGCCATCCGCAAGCTGGCACATCTGACGGAATACTTCATCCTCGGTCTTCTCCTGTTTCGTGCTTTCAACAGTGACTCCGCCGATCTGAAAGCGTGGCGCTGGGTTTTCTATTCCTTGTTGGCTGTGATGCTCTTCGCAGCAGGAGACGAATTTCACCAATCGTTTGTAGGGACGAGAACGGCATCAATCATCGATGTCGGCATAGATACTCTGGGGGGATTTCTCGCCCTGTGTACGATATTGCTCTGGAACCATTTCCGCCGGATTGATACCTAAAGATGTCAACCCCTTTTTCCGAGAGAGTGGAGGAATTGAGAAGGAGCAAACCCACCCGCTTACCTTGAGCGCCAATGCACGCCGTACCTATATCCACAGCATGATCCGGGCATTCTGTGAGAAACGGGAATGCGTTGAGGAGGGATTCGGTGGCCCTTGCCCGGCTGTTTGACAATCGCATAGGGTTTCCTTACTTTGCGCGCATGAAGATGTGCCGTTGGACAGTATACGATGGAGCATCGAGAGTCCCGGTTGCTCCCACCCATCTGAGAGGCCTCCCATGCGATTCGGTCATCTCCTCTTCCTTACCTGCCTCTCTCCTCCCCGGCGTGCTACGGGGACAAGGCCCGGCTCCCGATCCGCTCATCCAGGAAATGGTAGGATCGGTTCACCGTGATTCTTTGCGATCCTCATGTCGAGCGCCTGCAGTCCTTTGGGACCCGCTATGAGTATTCCGTCCAGCGGGATTCTGCTGCAGCCTATCTCCTTTCCGCGTTCTCGCGCATGGGAGTTCAGCGACGTCGGATTGGTACAGCTTCGGGACATTCGCCTTCTGGGATGCCGCCCTTCTCAATCGTGATTCTTTGTGGATTGCAGGAACCGGCGGCGCCATCCTCTTCTCCTCCAACGGCGGTTCGGCCTGGACTGCTCAACCTACTCCCTCGAATTCGCCGACCTACTACGGGATCGCTGTGCGGTCTCCGCAATTCGGCGTGGCCGTCGGATCGGCCGGCACAATCGTCCGGACCACAAATGCAGGAACATCATGGACGTCGGTTGGTTCTCCGACTTCATCCACCCTGTATTCGGTGAGCCTTACGGATGGCGCGGTCCGGCGTCATCGTCGGTAGCAATGGCAGAATCCTGCGCACGACGACGGGGGGTGGCTCCTGGTCCCTGGTAAGCTCACCGACAACGCGCATATTGCGGGATGTACAATTTATCTCTCCGACAATCGCCGTCGCGGTCGGTGATTCGGGCTACGTCCTGAAATCCACCGACGCTGGCGCGACGTGGCAGAAGCAGAATTCCGGCACCACCGCATATCTCTACTCCGTTCCTTTCTGAATGCTCAGGACGGATTTGCGTGCGGTGCAGGGTCCACAGCACGCAAGACCACTGACGGTGGAACGACGTGGACCTCACTCCCGTATCCATCCACCCCGCCAGGCATTCTCCGGGGTATTCTGTTCACCGACACTCAACACGGTGTGGTTGTCGAGAGCAGCGCCCGCATCAGGGTGACCTCCGATGGGGGGCAGTCCTGGACAGTTGCCGACAGCCTCATCAGCAGCGCCTGGGGTCCGTTTTTGTACAAGCTGCGCGGGATACCCGGCAAGCGATTACTTGTTCCCGGGAGCAGGTCGTGGGCTCTTCAGAGTGCAGATGACGGATTGACATGGAGCGACTATTCCGACCACGCTTCCGGCGAAATTCTTTCATTCTTCCCGCAACATTGTTGCGACAATCCCGGGGAGTGTGTTCCCCGACAAAAGAGTGTGTTCTCGTCGCGCATTATGATTCGTATTCAAACAACCCTTTCGTGTCGGCCCCGGGGGCGAACGACAATGCAACGGGTACGGCCGCATTGCTTGAGGCGGCAAGGCTGTACTCCTGCCCACAGGTTTGCTTCGACGGTGAAAGCTGGTGGCCGTCTCGGCCGAGGAACTCGGGATGTTTGGAAGCGAACATTATGCGTACAACTGCAAGAAAGGAGAACCGCAACATTATCGGAGCGGTCAACGGGGACATGCTCGGATATCCGATCGGGGGAGATACGATGCGCATTGTTGTCGGCAGTTATCTGAGCAGAAACCGCCTGGTGGACTCCGCAGTCGTATACAATCAGCGCTACGGGATCGGACTGAAGCTCGTGGAGGTGATCGATAGTACGGGAGCCAGCGATTACGGTCCATTCAGCCTCGCGGGCTACGATGCGCTCGACGTGGCCGAAGGAACGGCCGACGAAATCTGGGGAGGTGCCGATCCGTTCTATCATACGGTGAATGATTCAGCGGGCAAACTCCACTTCGGTCTCGTCCGGCGTGCCGCGCAGCTGATGCTCGCGGTCGGTGCGGAATTGGCGGGAGTCGTCGGACCGGCCACTCCGGTGGAGGAAGGGCCGCAGCCAGTTCCCGAGCAGTACGCCCTCATGCAGAATTTTCCCAATCCGTTCAATCCGTCCACGACGATCCGCTACAGCGTGCCCCAAAATGCGCACGTCACGCTGTCAATCTTCAACACACTCGGTCAACAGGTTTCCCTCCTCCAGCAGGGGGAACAGGAAAAGGGGTATCATGAGGTCAGGTTCGACGGAAAGGGGCTCTCAAGCGGAGTGTATTACTATCGGATGGTTGCGGTGGATCATTCGGGGCGCCCAGGAGAGAGTTTTGTCGAGACCCGCAAACTGATTCTTGTGAAGTGCATGTCCCGGGATTTGTACCAAAGGAGGGACTCGAACCCTCACCTGGTGTGAGCCAGACTGGATTTTGAGTCCAGCGCGTCTACCAATTCCGCCACTTTGGCCCCTGTTTTGAGCAGCTTTCCAAAAACTTTCCGGTGTCGCGTCTGATGCCAGCTGCTCAATAAGGTGTACCAATTTACCTAGTGAGCCCTTCGTTTGCAAGGAAAAAAACCTTTCGAAGTCATATGATGAAGAAATGCATTGTGCTCCTTCTGCTTCTTCCGCTCATAGCGTGCGGGAAGAAGGGCGGACCCAACCCTGGCGAGCTAACGGCTGACCCGGCGATGGTCCGCGCCACCCGATCGATGGATACCACGGCGTTTCGCGGGTTTGGCGTTGCGTACAATGACAGCGTGCTCTCCGGTGACATCTATGTAGATGCCTCGGCTCCGGCCGGCGGCGACGGCAGCGCGGGCGCTCCGTTCCGCACGATCGAGGCCGGGCTGAATGCCGCTTACGCGGGAGGCGGAGATACCGTTGCGGTGCTTGCCGGGATTTATGCCGAAACCGTCATTCCCGGCTCCAATGTGGTGCTCACAAACTTCAAGAAGCAGGCTGTCCGCGTATCCGGTAATCCGTCCGGCACTCTCTACCTTTCAAAGGTGGTGGACGAGCATGATATGATCATCCAGGGGATCGACTTTTCTCCGACGCGACTCTGGCGTTCGGCCGGGTGGAAGGAAGGCCCGTACCATATCGAAATCACCGGGAGCCGGTGGATCACCTTCCGCTACTGCAACTTCCAGCGGCTGACCGAAGACATCACCACCACCAAATCGGAGTTCATCCGCGGGGTCCACGTCGGGACTTCAGAGCATGTCACGTTCCGGGGCAACTATTTCAAGGGATGGAGCCACTCCCTCGTGCTGGAACCCCGGGCATCGGACACTTCGTTCTTTCTTATAAAAGAAAACCACCTGGCCCGGCAATCCTGGTGCGGGATCATCTTCGGCGCAGCGACGCCCGGCTCGGATTTTGCGACCCCGGCGGTGCTTGTCGAGGGCAACCTGATTGAAAATTCCTGGGGCGAGGATGGCATCCAGTGGCAACCTGATTATCAGAGCGGAGCGGCGCTGCAAAAGGTGCCCAAACATTTCAAGTATCTCATCCGCAATAACGTGTTCCGCGATTGCGCCGAGAACGCGGTCGACCTGAAGGCTGTGGGTCATGCCATGTTCGAGGACAACTACTTCTACCGGATCTCGGGCGTGGACGACGGCTGGTTCGGAGGAGTTTCCGCGAGCGGCGGCGCATTCGAGGTGGGTTCCGGCGACTCTTCACGCAACGCGATCATACGCTTCAACGTGTTCTACGACAATTCCGGCTCCACCGGGAGCCGTATGTGGCCCGGATGGAAACTGTTCCACAACACGATGGTCTATAACAGGCGCGGAAAGAACGGACCCGGTACGAATAACTGCGCGAATATCCAGCACTACAACGATCTCCCTCCGGCCAACGCCATCAAGAACAACATCGACGTCAACTCCTTCGTGGCCGTACGCTCCAGCGCGCACAAGCCGTCCCTTGACGTCGACTACAATATCTACCACTCAACGAGCGGCAGTCCGCGCTTTGTGCACTATACGACGGCATGGACGGCGATCTCCGGGCTCCCGCTCTGGAAGGCGCACTGGGACCCCCGTGTGCTCGGGCGTGACGCCCACTCCAGGTCCGGCGATCCCCGCCTGACGAAGGTACCCGCTTACCCGTCGGGCAACCATACCGCATACAACTTCATGCCGGCAGCCGGTTCGATTGCGCTCGATGCGGCGGGACCGCTCACTCTGGCCACGAATGAGGCCACCGGCACGAACCTGGTCGTGGCTGATGCCTGCTACTTCCGTGACGCCTGGGGGATGTCGGCTTTTGGCGTGGTGGGGGATTCGATCGTGGTGGCGGCGGAGGCTCCCGCAGGCATCACGGCAATCGATTATTCAAAGAACGTCATCACGCTTTCAGGTTCGCGCACGTGGCGGGCAGGCGCTCCTGTGTATCTCTACAGGAACGGCAAAAAGGTCGACGACATTGGTGCGATACAGCGGTAACGCACCCGATTTCGCCGAAATCGGTATTTTTGGAAAGACAGTAACCGCGGCCTAAGAGGAGAACCTCCCAATGCTCAGCCGTCGTTCGTTTCTCCAATCCCTTGCTGCCAGTGGTACCGCTCTGGCGTTGACCCCCTACGATGTTCTCGCAAGCACCCGAAAGACAACCTCGAATTTCTATGGGGTCCACCCCTTCGTCGAGGCAAACCCGGGTGCAGTGTTTATCATGCGGACCAATGTGGATGCAAAAACGAATTCCGCGGCGGTCAGGCAGGCCGGGCTCCAGTTTGGATCCTCTGTCTTTGTTCCCATGACGTCCGGCGGTTATCCCTTGACCCACCGCGTAGCTATCAAACCGAACATCGTCATGATGCCCAACACACGCGTTGAGTGTATGGGTATTGTCACCGATGCCTACTTTGTCGAGGGTGTCATTGAAAGCCTCAAGCTGCTGGGCCTCTCCGGGAATCAGTTCTACCTGCGCGAGGTGAACGACCCCCAGCAGTTCGAAAATAGCGGTTATAAGCAGATGGCTGAACGCACCGGAGCGGATCTTCGCAAGCTGGACGATCCTGTCGGGACAATTGCCGAGGCTGACCTTCAATGGATCGACATTCCTCAGGGGCAATGGTTCAAGAGAATCCCATACCTCTGGCCCGTCAACGCACCCGATACATGGCTCCTGAATATTGCCAAGCTCAAATCTCATTTGATGGGGATGTCACTTTGCGCAAAGAACATCCAGGGAGCCATTGCCATTCCTTATGTTGAACATTGCAGGGCTTACAGTCAGGACATGCAAATCCCGGCCGACCATGTCCAGCCCGGGGCCAGGGCACAGATTCTTGACAGCTATAATCGGCATCGTTCAGGAGGCATTCCGCGGTGGGACAGGCCGGGTGACGAGGGTGGTATCTGGCAGGAAACCTGGGCGATGCGCTGCATGGATAACAACTCGGTGACGCATGCCGGTCTCAATGTTATCGAAGCCGTGTACGGACGCGAAGGTGCGTTCGTGGCCGGTCCGGGACCGGACGGGCAGGGCATTGACTATCTCACGAATATGATCATCTTCGGAAAGAACCCTTTCCACGTGGACACTATCGGCCTCTGGCTGGCCGGTCATGAGCCGGGCAATTTCGGATACCTCCACATTGCGAAGGAGCGCGGTCTGTCGGGCATTCTGAATCCGGAAAGCATTCCGGTCTATGATTGGAAGGCCGATGGTTCGGCGGTGCCAACTCCCTTGAAGAATTTCACCCGTTTCAGCCTGCGCACGAATTACCTGCGAAGAGATTACGACGGTCAGCAGGAAACCGAGTGGCATCTGGTCAACGAGCCGTATGCCTACAGCGCCACGGACGTTGCAGGATCGAAGCCGGAGATTCCACGGTCATTTGCCCTGCACAACAACTTTCCCAACCCATTCAATCCCTCCACGAGTATTCAGGTCGAAATTCCGCGTGATGGGCATGTTCGCGTCGAAGTCCTGGATATCAGCGGGCAGATTGTAGATCTCCTGGTCGATGAGTACAAGGTTGCAGGGGCACATCTTCTCCGCTGGGACGCTCGCAGAAAGGCGTCGGGCATGTACTTCTGCAGGGCACTGTACGGAGGGAAGAGTAACGTCCGAAGCATGGTTTTGTTGCGCTGACTGCCCAACCATGAACAGTCCTTCTGGCCGTTGTTGCCCTCGGGATCATTGTTCTGGTCGTCTATTGGCCCGACGATCCATTCCCGCAAAATTGTCCACAGATAGAATCATGATTCCCAAAAGGGGTCGGAACCTCGATAGCTCAATTCCATCCGGCGCTGCACGTCTCATAACCTAACAGTTCAGATCGGCACAAACTCAAGCCTAATCACCTGCATTTACTCCTTTCGCTCCTTTCCCGTATATTTCTCTCCGATGCACAGGCGAACCCACATAGACATTCGTACCGCACTACCGTCCCGGGCTCGCCCTCGCATTGTTTCTGTCTTCTCTCATCCTCTCTCATGCACAGGCTCTCCGCTCCCCGGATTCCCGCATGCGATGGAAACGTCGCCCGGAGCTTCGCAACTCGCCGGGATTGCCTTCCGGACTTCTCGCAAGCGCCGGAGACGTCGCCCGGACTTCCGCACGCGGTGGAGACGTTTGAACTCCGCCCGGCAACACGTGACACCACGTTCCTTCTCCGCTACCGGTTTGTTGCGGCCGGACGGACACCGTTCTTGTCGAGTCTCTCCGGGACGTTCCTCGGCGAGGAGGCGGACAGCCCGTCGCCGTCGATTCTCTCGAGGACGTTTCCCCACGGCATGGATACCAGCTCGCCGCCGATTCGCTCAGAACGTTCTTGCGCGAAGCGGATACCACCGGAGCCGGTGCCCTCATACCGTTGCTCCGTGGTACGGACTATGTCCTGAACTTCCGGGCCGGGACACTCCGCCTGGACAGCGCCGCTGCAGGATCTCTTCTCAGAAACTCCGCCGGCCGGCCCGTTCGGCTGGTGGTGATCTACCGCTACTTTCCTTTTCGCTTCCAGGACTCCGTACGGACGGCGTGTCCTTGTCCTCTCGACCGACTCCGTCCGGCGGGCCGATTCCATTCGCGTGGTGCGCCCGACATCGGCGTTTACCGTGGACGAGATCTTCGGACCGAATCTTCAAAGAAGCGGCAGCATCGTCCGGGGCTTCTCCGTCGGTTCGAACCAGGACATGACATTGAACTCCGGCCTCCGCCTGCAACTCTCGGGAAAGATTACGTCGGATGTCGATATCGCCGCCTCTCTCACCGACGAAAACACGCCCATACAGCCCGAGGGGACCACGCAGACGCTCCAGGAGTTCGACAAGGTGTTCGTCGAGATTCGCAGCACCGATCTTGCAGCCACGCTGGGTGACTTCACGCTGGATTTCGCCGGCACGGAGTTCGCCCGCCTGAGCCGGAAACTCCAGGGAGCGAAAGGGACCGCCTCGTACAGACTCGGCGGGGTCAACGGCGCAACCACCGTCTCCGGTGCGGTTACGCGGGGGATGTTTGTCACGAAACAGTTCAACGGCATCGAGGGAGTCCAGGGGCCCTACCTGCTCACGGGCGCCAACAACGAGAAGGGCATTATCGTTATCGCCGGCACCGAGCGGGTGTTTGTGGACGGCCAACCGCAAACCCGGGGTGAAACCAACGACTACATCATCGACTATTCCACAGGCGAACTGACGTTTTCCACCCGGCGGCTGATCACCTCCGCCTCCCGCATTACTATCGACTTCGAATACACCGACAGGCAATTCTCCCGGTCGCTTTTTGCCGGACAATCCACCGCGGGTTTCTGGGGAAACCGTGGACAGCTCAGCGTCATCTATATGCGCGAAGCCGACGATCCGGACGCACCGGTAGATTTTGTCTACACCGATTCCGCGAGGAGTGCCATGGCCGGCGCGGGTGATGATCCTTCGAAGGCGGTGCTGAGCGGCGTGACACGCGTGGATTCGAACGGGATCTATGTGGAGGTGGACACCCTTCTCGCCGGGGGACTTCCGACCCGGTTCTACCGTTACGATCCGGGCAATCCTCAGGCGTACTACCTTGTGACCTTCTCCTCTGTCGGCGCGGGAAAGGGGGAGTATATCCGCCAGCAGGCGGGGGTCTTCGTCTGGAAAGGCCCCGGGGGAGGGGAGTATATGCCGGTAACCTTCCTGCCCCTCCCGCAGTCCCACCAACTGGTGGATATCGCTCTCGACTCTTTCGCCGGTCAAGCAGCTCCGGATCATCGGGGAGTACGGGCACACGGTGTTTGACGGCAATCGTCTCTCGGCTCTTGATGATGCCGACAACAGCGGCAATGCGTTCACCTTTTCTGCGGCGTACGACCCGCAGAACGTACAGATCGGCGGCCTGGATATCGGGGGTTTCGACCTCCGTCTCAAAGAGCGGTTTGTGGATGCGCGCTTTGTCCCGGTGGACAGGATCAACGACATCGAATTCAACCGGCGGTGGGGCGTGGATACGCTTGCGGAAGCGGACGAGGAAATCCAGGAGGCCTCGCTTCTGTACCGCCCGGTGGAGGGTCTCTCGGCAAGCGGTGCCTATGGATCGATCCGCAGGGGTGACCTGCAGCGTTCCACGCGCAAAGAGGGGGGATTCTCACTTCAGCGTCCGGATCTGCCCGTGGCCCTCTATAATGCCGAACAGATCACCTCAACGGACAGGCCGGCCGACTCGAAGAGCGATTGGTTCCGGCAGAAGGGGAATCTGAACTATACCTTCTGGAAGCTGACCCCCGGCGTTCGTTACGAAGGCGAGAGGCGGTCGATAACCTCGGAATCTACATCGTCGCTCAGTCCGGGAAGCTTCCGGTTCGAGGCCCTGACGGCGGGGGTGAATCTCCAGCAGCTCGGTCCGCTCGGGTTCCTGACGGAGTTCGGCTGGCGCAATGACGATGTGTTCAAGGACGGGGCGGTAACGCCGGAGTCCCGTTCGTTCACGCAGACCTATGCCGCGCGTCTGAGCGAGTGGAACGCGCTCTGGTCGATGGCCGATGTGACCCTGCGCCGCAAGACCTATGCGGAGGCCTTCCAGCAGGAAGGACGCCAGGATATTCAGACCGTGCTGGTGCGCACCCATACACGGTACGGGCCATTCAACCGCGGAGTGGAGACCGAGTTCATATATGAAGTCGCCACGGAACAGGCTTCGCGCCTCGAACGCGTGTACGTGCGTGTGGCTCCCGGCGCCGGCAACTACAGTTATCTGGGAGACCTCAACAACAACGGCATCGCCGACGACAACGAATTTGTCCGTGCCCGGTTCGACGGCGAATATGTCATTCTCACGCTTCCCACGGACGAACTGACGCCGATCATCGATCTGAAAACGAGCGTACGCCTTCGCCTTTCGCCCCGCCGCTTCATCACACCGGCGACCGGATGGGAAGATGTGCTTGCCGCCCTCTCCACCGAAACCTATTTCCGCATCGAAGAGAAGAGCACGGAGGAGGACCTCTCGGAGATCTACCTCCTGCACCTGAGCAAGTTCCAGCAGGCAGCAACGACGCTCTCGGGATCGTCGCTGTTCACACAGGATGTGAATGTGTTCGAAGGGAGCCTGTCATTCTCCGCGCGGCTGCGCTACTCCCAGCGGCAGGGATTGACGAATCTGAGCGGAGGCGTCGAGGAGACCTACGGCCGTGAACGGTCGATCCGCCTGCGGTGGCAGCTTGTGCCCGAGGTGGCCAACCAGCTGGACGTTGTCAACCGGATCGACCGTCTGGGCAGCGCCGAAGCGTCATCCCGTCTCCGGGACATCCTCGGCAATGCCGTCACCTTCGACCTCTCCTACCGTCCGGAGCAGAATGTGGAAGTGGGGATGAAGTTCGACGTCGCGCGGAGTACAGACCGGTACATGACGCCCGAACTGGATGCGGACCTCAACGCGCAGACCGTGCGCGCCGTGTATGCATTTCAGGGAACCGGACAGATGCGGCTTGAAGCTTCCCGGGAGGAGGTTCTGCTCGGAAGGGAAGTGCAGCAGTATCCCTACGAGCTGACCGGGGGCCGCGTGCCCGGCAAGACCTGGCTCTGGCGTGTGGTGTTCGATTACCGTATCACGCAGTTCCTTCAGGCGACCGTGAACTATGACGGCCGCACGGAGGGAGGGCGGCCGCCCGTGCACACGGCGCGTGCCGAGATAAGGGCGTTCTTTTAAAATACCACGTTGCCGCGAGCCGGATGTCCGGCGCTCTGCAACGTGGCGGGCCGGATGCCCGGCAGGTCGTGTTTTCACCGGCTGTTGGACAAGTCTTTTGTGGCGGCAGATCTCGATGGGTTCTGCTGGAACAGGGAATGTCATGAGTCGGGGTGCACGCTCATGAAGCGATAGGGGAAACTGCTCAGACTGCTCGCGCGAACCGGATGGGCCTTGAGGCCTTGCTCGAAGGGGTGCGGGTGAAACTCTGAATATTCAGGGGGTTGGGTTTCAGTATTTTGCGTCACTCTTTGCAGTGACGATGTCGGATCACAGGGCGATGTACTGCAATGTTTTTGGCGCCTGAAGGTCTTGCGTTTCAAAATCCATTTCTGTATACTCACATCCACCCCTCCTCGCGGTACGCTACGGGGAACATCCCAGCGTCATTTCTCACGGGGCCGAGCGCACATCCGATGGTTTACTGCACATCATTCGAATCAAAGATCGGGCTGATCTACGTCGCCTCCACGGACAAGGGCGTATGCAAGGTCAGCGTGCCGCGGCAGACCAAGCGCGACTTCTTCCGCTGGCTGCGCGATAACTTCGATGACATCGAAGTCGTCGACAACAAATCGCGCAACAAGGAAGTGATCGAGCAGCTCACCCGCTACTTCAACGGCAAGCTCGCCAAGTTCACCCTCGCCGTGGACATGAAGGGCACGCCGTTCCAGGTTCGTGTCTGGAAGGATCTGACGAAGATCCCCTACGGCACGACCATCAGCTACAAGCAACTCGCCAAGCGTCTCGGAACCAGCCGGGGCTTCCAGGCGGTGGGTCGCGCGAATGCCGCCAACCCCGTGCCGATCATCGTGCCCTGTCACCGCGTCCTGGGTGCGGATGGTTCGCTTGTCGGCTACTCGAGCGGCATCAAGACGAAGGAGTTCCTCCTCAAGCTTGAAGGCGCGTTGATGATCTGATGCAGCGTTGTTGACCCCGTGTTGTTGATGCCGCCCTGTTGATCCCGTGTTGTTGATCCCGCGTTCTTGTCCCCGTGCTGTTGTCCCATGTGTTTGTTTTGTCCCCGTTTGTTGCCTTCCGTCCCCCTTTTCGCTATTTTCTTCCATGTCTTTTCTCGAACAGTTGAACGCCGTCCAGCGCGACGCCGTGTCGGCCACCGACGGGCCCGTGATGATCGTGGCAGGCGCAGGCAGCGGCAAGACGCGCGTCCTGACCTTCCGTGCCGCCTATCTCCTGCAGCAGGGCATCCGTGCCGACGCCGTCCTCGCGCTCACCTTCACGAACAAAGCCGCCGATGAAATGAAGTCGCGCATCGCAGAGCTGATCGGCCCCGCAAGCCGCGCGCTCTGGATGGGGACCTTCCACTCCATCTTCGCCCGCATTCTCCGCTTCGAGGCCGAGCGCCTCGGCTACCAGCGTACCTTCTCCATCTATGACACCGACGATACACTCGGATTGATCAAGGGCATCATGAACGATCTGAGCGTCTCGCAGCAGCAGTACACGCCTTCCGGCATCCGCGGCCGCATCAGCAAGGCGAAGAACTCGCTCATCCCGCCGGCCGAATACCGGCGCACCGCCCGCGATACCACCGCGGTCCGCACGGGTGATATCTACGAGGAGTACAACCGGCGGCTGCTGCAGCTCAACGCGATGGATTTTGACGACCTGCTGCTGAAGCCTCTCGACCTGTTCACACAGCATCCCGATGTGCTGGCCCGGTACCAGCAGCGTTTCACGCACATTCTGGTGGACGAGTACCAGGACACGAACCGGGTGCAGTACAGGCTGCTGAATGTGCTGGCCGCGCGCAACAAGAACATCTGTGTCGTGGGCGACGACGCCCAGAGTATCTATGCTTTCCGCGGGGCCGACATCCGGAACATCCTGGATTTCGAGAAGGACTATCCGGACTGCCGCGTCTTCCGGCTCGAACAGAATTACCGTTCCACGAAAACCATCCTGGGAGCGCGCGGATTCGCTCATCCGGCACAACGTCGATCAGATCCCCAAACAACTCTGGACGAGCAACGCGGACGGGGATCCCGTCACCGTTGATCTGTGCGACGACGACCGTGAAGAAGGGCGCCGGATCGTCCAGCACATCGAGGAAGAAACCCGCCGGCGAAAGCTCGGGTTGAGCGATTTTGCCGTTCTCTACCGCACCAATGCCCAGTCGCGTGTGCTCGAGGATGCCCTGCGCCGGAGCAGCATACCGTACGTGATCGTGGGCGGCGTTGCGTTCTACAAACGGAAAGAAATCAAGGACATCCTGGCGTACCTGCGGTTCCTTTCCAATCCCCGCGACGATGAGAGCCTGCTCCGGATCCTCAATGTGCCCGCGCGGTCGATCGGGCAGACCACGATTCAGCGCATACGTTCGGCGGCATCCGCGCAGAACCTGACGCTGTTCCAGGCACTGCCGACGCCCCAGCTGGCAGCCATGCTCTCGGAGCGCATAGCCCGCGCGGTGCGCGATTTTGCCGCACTCCTTGCGAAATACCTCGAACTGAAGGAGCGTGTTTCGGTGAGTGAGCTGGCGCGGGCGCTTGTGGATGAGATCGGCATTCTCCAGCTCCTGAAGGATGAGAACACCCCGGAATCGCTCGCCCGCCGGGAGAATATCCTCGAGCTTGTTTCCGCCCTCACGGAATTCACCGACCACCGCTCGGATGCGCGCCTCGAGGATTTTCTCTACGAGGTGTCGCTCGTCTCGGAGATCGATATGGCGGAGTTCGGGCGGAATGCCGTCACGCTGATGACCCTGCACGCCGCGAAGGGTCTGGAATTCCCCGTGGTGTTCATCACCGGTCTTGAAGAGGGGCTGCTCCCGATTTCCCTGGCCACCGATGACCGGCTGCAGGTGGAAGAAGAACGCCGCCTGATGTACGTGGGAATGACCAGGGCCAAACAGAAGTTGTATATTTCTCACGCGCGCACCCGCTACCACCAGGGTGAAATGCTGTACTGCATCCGGTCGCGCTTTCTGGATGAGATCGACGCACTCTTCCTTGCCGAATCCGCCGGTCAATCGGCGGCGCGGCGACCGTCGTTTCATGCCGCCGGGCGCACCGGCAGTGCACCCGCCCAGCCCGCGCGTGCGCGGCGCAAACCTCCGGCTCATGAACCCGAGGGCTTTCATGCCGATGCCATGCCGGCGTACGAAGATGAATCGCAGGATGGCGTCCACATGCGCGTGGGGATGCACGTCGAACATGAAACCTTCGGCAGGGGACGCGTCGTTGCCCTGGACGGACGCGGAGACAATGCCCGCGCGGTGGTGGATTTCGCCAGCGTGGGACGAAAACACCTGATGCTCAAATTCGCACGACTGCGACCGGGATAAACACCATGGCCAAATCTTCCATAGACCGACTCCGCGATCTTCGCAGTGCCGCCATGCAGGGCGGGGGAGAACGCCGCATCGAAGAGCAGCACCGCAAGGGGAAGCTCACCGCACGCGAGCGGCTCGCGCTGCTGCTCGACGAGGGGAGTTTTGAAGAACTGGACATGTTCGTCGAACACCGCTCCTCCGATTTCGGCCTGGACCGTCAGCGTATTCCCGGTGACGGTGTGGTGTCCGGCACCGGGCGGATCGACGGGCGCGATGGTCTGCGTCTTCAGCCAGGATTTCACCGTTTTCGGGGGATCACTTTCAGAGGCGCATGCCGAGAAGATCGGCAAGGTGATGGACCTTGCCATGAAGATCGGGTGTCCGGTGATCGGCCTGAACGACTCCGGGGGGGCCCGCATCCAGGAGGGTGTGGTCAGCCTCGGGGGTTATGCGGATATCTTCCTGCGCAACACGCTGGCCTCCGGCGTCGTCCCGCAAATCTCGGCTGTCATGGGACCCGTGTGCCGGCGGGGCCGTCTATTCCCCGGCCATCACCGATTTTGTGTTCATGGTGAAGAACACCAGCTACATGTTCGTGACCGGCCCGAACGTGGTGAAGACCGTGACGCACGAGAACGTCACCTCGGAAGAGCTCGGCGGCGCAATGACTCACGCCACCCGGAGCGGCGTGGCGCACTTCGCATGCGATAGCGAGGTCGCCTGTCTGCAGTCCATACGCACATCTGCTGACGTACCTTCCGTCCAACAATGCCGTTGAGGCGCCGCGCGCCGGTGCTCACGATGATCCGGATCGCCGGGACGCGGCGCTGGATACGCTCATCCCGGAAAATCCGAACAAGCCGTACGACATGAGGGAGGTGATCCGGCGCGTGGTGGATGACGGGGAGTTTTTCGAGGTGCACGCCCAGTATGCCGAGAACATCCTGGTGGGCTTTGCCCGGCTGGACGGCCGGCCGGTGGGCATCGTGGCCAATCAGCCGGCGGTGCTCGCGGGTGTGCTGGACATCGACGCATCCAAGAAGGGGGCGCGTTTCGTCCGGTTCTGCGATGCGTTCAACATTCCGCTGGTGGTATTCGAAGATGTTCCCGGGTTCCTGCCCGGCACCGACCAGGAGTGGCGCGGGATCATCACCAACGGCGCGAAACTGCTCTACGCGTTCTGCGAGGCCACCGTTCCGCGCATCACCGTCATCACCCGCAAAGCCTACGGCGGGGCGTACGACGTGATGAACTCGAAGCACATCCGGGGCGACATGAACTATGCCTGGCCCAGCGCGGAGATTGCCGTGATGGGACCGAAGGGGGCGGCGGAGATCATCTTCAAGAAAGAACTTGAAGCCGCGCCCGACCGCGAGCGCGCGCTTGCGGAGAAGGAGAAGGAATACCGCGAGAAATTCGCCAATCCCTACCTGGCGGCGTCCCGCGGGTTCATTGACGCGGTGATCGAGCCGTCCGAAACCCGTCCGCGTCTGATTCGTGCGCTGGAGGTGCTGGACTCCAAAGTCGATTCGAACCCGAAGAAGAAGCACGGGAATATCCCGCTGTAAGGCCGTCGACTGGCACGTTCTTTGCTTGCAAGTCTCCAGGTATTCGCGTATTTTGATGGATATGTTTTCTGCGGCACTGTGCCCACTGCGAGGGCCAGTGCCTCACCTCCCAGGTAACACCCGGTGGTGAGGCACAGTCCCTTGCTGGCACGTTCTTTGCTTGCAAGTATCCAGGTATTCACGTATTATGGATATTGAGACACAGTCCCTCACCCGGATTGCACAAGAATAGGGAGTACCTATTGATTAAGGCAATACAGACACATCTGAGCCGGATATCCCTTTTTCTCGCCGCCGGAGCTCTTTTCTGGGGAGGGTGTACCTCAGAAGAAACGTCGGAAAACGAGTTCCCCCAGCCGGTCGTACAGGCCCTGCCCGACTCTCTGTCGGCCGATCCGGTCCCCGCCGACAGCGCAATGGCTGCCCTTCCTCCCCCCGAAGAGTACGGGGTGCCCGATGACTCACTCGTGACCGAAATGCTGGAAACGGCGCGCCAGCACTACCTGTCGGCAACGACTGCCGCTGTGGCCGGCGATTCCCTGCGCTCCGTGATTCAGTTCGAGGAGGCGATTTCCATCCTCGACGAACTCAGCTATATCCCCGACATCGAAAACAACCGGGACTTCAACGATCTCAGCCTTGCCGTCGTTGAGGACTATGAACGCTACATTGCCCGGATCGACAACCTCTCGCCGGAATCCTCCATTTTCGCCCTCCGCGAAAAACTGAACCAGGTGGCGGATATTCCCGACAGCATGGCGATCGGGCCGCAGACCACCATTGCCCAGGGGACGACCGTTCCGCTGGTGATGAACTCCCTCGTTGAAAGGCACATCTCCTTTTTCCAGGGCAAAGGACGTGTGCACATGGAGGTGTGGCTGGTGAGGGCGGCGCAATATTTCCCCATCGTCAAGAGGATTTTCCGCGAAGAGGGAGCGCCGGAAGAGCTGGCCTACCTCTCCATGGTGGAGAGCGGCGTGAATCCGATGGCCCGGTCCTGGGCCCGCGCGGTGGGCATGTGGCAATTCATGAAAGGCACCGGACAGCTGTACGGACTCCGCACAACATTCTGGTTCGATGAACGCCGGGATTTCGAAAAGGCGAGCCGTGCGGCCGCGCGGCACCTGACGGATCTCCACAATGAATTCGGCGATTGGTATCTGGCGCTGGCGGCATACAATAGCGGCGCCGGCAGGGTCTACTCCGCGATCCGGCGCACAGGTTCCACCGATTTCTGGGAGATGCGGCGGCGCCTCCCGCGGGAGACGCGGAACTATGTTCCGGGGTATATCGCTGCAACCCTTATCGCCATGAATCCGTCAGCCTACGGTTTTGACTCTGTCTCGGATGAACATCATCTGGAATTCGATATTGTCACGGTGAATGATTGTGTCGACCTGGACATTCTGGCCGACTGTGCGGCGACCGATGTCAGGACACTTCGTGAGCTGAATCCCGAACTCCTGCAATGGTGTACGCCCCCCGGCCTCAAGCAGTACAGCCTGCGAATCCCGCCCGGGCGTTCCAGCCGGTTCAATGAGAAATTTGCCGCTGTTCCCGAGTCGCAGAAACGTGACTGGATCGTGCATACCGTTCGCCGGGGGGAAACCCTCGGCGGCATCGCGGCCCGGTACGGCATCACCGTGTCGGTGTTGCAGGAAACAAACCGGAAAGCGGGAAACAGGCTTTCGGTCGGCAGCCAGGTCGTGATCCCTGTCCCCCGTGGAGTCGATCGCTACAAGGCCCTGGTTGCGGCCTCAGCGGCTTCCGATGGAGGATCGGCCGGGCAAAGAACCCGGAGGAGCACAGATCGATCCCGCATGGACCGTGCGCTTGCACAGGGTTCACGCAGAGCGCCGGAGACGCAGAAGGGGATGACGCGGCTGGTGTACACCGTGAAATCCGGTGATACCATCGGGCATATCGCAGAATGGTACGACTGCCGGGCCGCCGATATCCGCAACTGGAACGATATTGCCTACGGCAGGCCTATTCGTGCCGGACAGGACCTGGATATCTGGGTGCCCGAAAGCGCCGCAAAATCACTCCGGAAGATCCAGGGACTCTCGTTTGCAGAAAAACAGAAGCAGTTCAACAAGCGCCCGTCTTCCCGTGAAGCCTCCCCCTCAGAGAACGGCGGCGGTTACCTTGTGAAATCAGGGGATACGCTCGAAGAGATTGCCGAGAAGCATGGGGTGTCCGTCGAACAGCTCCGGCTCTGGAACAATTTGAAATCTTCCCGCATCAACGCGGGGCAAACCCTGGTGGTGCACAAAGGTGCCGAGAATGTGCGTGCTGCTGGCACAGGGCTCGCCGATCCCGCAGAAGACCACCAGGGATGGGAAGACCGTCGTCTACATTGTGAAACGTGGCGATACTCTCTGGGATATTGCCAAGGCACATGCCGTGACACCCGAAGAGTTGAAAGAGTGGAACGATCTCGGACGGAACAGGATTTATGCGGGACAGGAGCTGAGGATTCTCAGAGAAAAGTAGGACGGGGTTCCGCCTGCTAATAAAAGGCGCCTGCCCGCCGGCATCGTTCATGCTCGGGCAGGCAGGCCTGGGGGTTCGCAGAGTCGTTTCGATACCGCCGTTACTCGTGTTCGATCCCGCGTCCGGGAATCCATTTCAGCTGCATCCGTGCGCGGTCTTGCGCTCTCGCGCAGATCGGAGTTCAGTCGCGGTCGATCTCGCGCTCAATCCGGCGCTCCATCATCCGGCCCATCATTCGCTGCTTCATTTCCGGTCCCATCTGTTTCATGTGCTGCTTCCAGATCTTCTGCTGTTCGGGCGTGAGGATCGCCTTTGCCGCGAACATGTGGTCGAGCACATTCATCTTTTCCTGAAGCTGCAGGTCGGACACTTCCTTCATCTTCTTTGCGATGGCGTTTTTCTCCGGATTCTCCCCCGCAAGCAGCTCCTTCATGTCGATACGCAGGAGCTTGATCTTCGACTGCAGTGTGGTCTGCTTCTTCTCCAGATCGAAGCGAAGCGTCTGCATCTGGGTCTCCTGCTGTTCCGTGAGGTTCAGCTTTGCCTTGATCTCCTGCCGCATCCCGCGGCCCTCGGAGCCGCCTTTCCAGCCGGCCCCGGGGCCGGGTCCCATGCCGGGCTGAGCGAACGACAACGACGCCGCTGCAGCCGCAATCGTGAATACAACCGCCAGTTGCTTGAACATATCGATACTCCTCTTATTAATGGAACAACTCTTTTTGGTTGAGACAACAGATGTATAATGTTCTTCTTTCTTACTGGATGCCGACCTATGGCATCGATGGTTGACCTATAGCATCGATGGTGTTGATATACATTTAGACCGCCGCCGGGGGTGAAGGTTTAAGGGGAATGATTGACTTTTCGGGGGAATATCGGTATGTTATCTCAGTTGATGTGTGATTCGGAGCCCCTCTCGTGCGGAATGCCGCTTTACCCCTGAAGTACCTCTTTGTTTCAACCCTTGTCGCCCTTTTCGCCTCCTGTTCCGTTTTTGACACGTTGTCGGCGTATTTCAACACGTATTACAATGCCAGAAGAGTGTTCGACGAAGCCGAGGCGGAAATCTGGCAGCTCCCGGAGTTTAAGGACAAGGGACGAAATCTGCTTGTGATCTTCAATCCCCAGCAGGGTACGCGCACAAAGTTCACCTCGGTTATCGAGAAGTGCTCCAAACTTCTGCAGTACCACCCCGAATCCAATCTGGTGGACGACGCCCTGTTCATGGTCGGGATGTCGTATTTCTATCAGAACGAATTCCAGAAGGCCGAGAGGAAGTTCAAGGAGCTGATGGACGGATATTCCTCGAGCAATCTGGAGCCTGATGCCCGCCTGATGCTTGCGATTTCGTTTTTCAAGGCGAATGACCGGACGTCCGCGACTCTGGTGGCGCTGCAGGTTGTGGACCTCGCGGGCAAAGCCGGCGAGGACCGCCTTGTGGCCGGGGCGTCGATGGTACTGGGGGAGATCGAACTCGAGGCGAAGAACTACACCCAGGCACGCAAGTACTTCCTGGAGGCCGGAGATCTGGGAGAGACGTCGGAAAAACGGTCCCAGGCCTACTTCAAAGTGGCCGAGATGTATGCGCTGGAACAGGACTACAAGGAAGCGGAGTCGGCCTACCGCAAGGCGGGAAACCTGAGCAATGTGTACACCGGAGACTTCCGCGGCAGGTTCGGTTCGGCACGGATGATGGCGCGCCAGGGCGACTACGGTGATGCGCTTGATGAGCTCTTCGACCTGCGCGACGAGGTCAATTTCCGGGAATTCTTCGGGGAAATCGACGTCGAAATAGGGCACGTATACCGTGATGACGGAGACCTTGAAAAGGCCATCGATCAATACCGGTATGTCGACACCCTGGCCGCCTACGCCCGCACGGTACCTGCAGCCGATGCACAATATGCGCTCGGACAACTCTACGAGACAAGGTTCACACAGTACGATTCCGCCCGCGTGTTCTACGATCGCGGAAGGTCCGCCCCGCCTCAGGCGGAGGTTGCACCCTTGCTCGTCCGTCGGGCGGATATCCTCGGCAAGTTTCTGGGCTACCGGGCGGAGATCACGAAACTGGACAGTATCCGGCAGGCACTCCTGATTGCGCGGGACTCAGCGGCTGTTGCACGGCCGGTCAATGCCGCTGCCCGCGACACCAGCGCCAGAGACACGACAGGGCTTGCCAGGGCCGACAGCGCAGGCGTACAGGCCAGAGCGGATAGCGCGTCTGTTCGCGTGCCGCCGCCCCCGGCGTCCCCCCCCGGGCTTTCATTGGATACCGTCAATGTCCGCCTCGCCGGCCGCATGGACGAACTTGCCGGAATCTTCTACACCGGCCTTGGCCGGCCCGATTCCGCCCAGAAGTGGTACCGCCTGCTCCTGGCCGACTTTCCCGAAAGCCGGCCGGCTCCAAGGGCGCTCTACGTCCTGGCGCGCATTGAGGCGGAAGATTCCACCGCCACGCCGGGCGCTGCGGATTCCCTCTACCGCGAGATCGTGCGCCGATTCCCTTCATCGCCTTTTGCGGATGAAGCACGGCGGCTGCTGGGCCTCCCGCCCGTCCAGAAATCCGACGATCCCGCGGAGCTCACATACAGCAACGGCGTGACATTGATGCAGGCGGGCGAACATCTCGCAGCAATTGATACATTCAGAGCCGTCGTCAGCGGCCACCCCACTTCACCTGCCGCTTCGCGGGCGCTCTATGCTGCCGGATGGATCTACGAAAACAACATGGCAAATCCTGACAGCGCCGCTTCAGCGTACGAACAACTCGTGCTCCTCTACCCGGCATCGGTGTACGCCCTTCGCGCGCAACCGCGCGTGGCAGAGGTCCAGGCGGTGCGCAAGCAGGCTCTGGAAAAAGCCAGGGCCGATTCAATAGCGGCGGCCGCCACACTCGCACCTCCGCCTTCATCTGATTCCACAGCTGCGGCTACCACGGCGCCTTCATCTGATTCTACAGCTGCGGCTGCAACGGCGCCTGCACCTGCACCCGCTCCTGCGCCGGTCGAGAACAAGCCGGCCCCTGCGACGGAGGAAGGCCGGGGAGAAGGGCGCAGGGAAAAGCAACCGGCGCCACCGCCGCCGGATCCCAATCAGAAAAAAGTTCCAGAAAACCCCGACGCCGAGCCGCCATGGTAGTACCCCCCGGACGATATCCTGTTGTTGACCTCCGCGCGGTCGCGCAAAACATCTACGTGATGGGCTTCACCGCACCGGCGATTGCACGGAAACATCCGTGCCGGACAGTTCTTGAACATCCGCGTGGGTGAAGGGTGTGACCCGCTTCTGAGACGCCCGTTCAGTGCGTATTATGTTGAAGATGACCGGGTGGAGATCATATTCAACATCGTCGGAAAGGGGACCGCCGTGCTGGCGCAGACACCGCGCGGGGCGATGCTCGACGTGCTCGGACCGCTCGGAGTGCCCTATCATCTCGAAGAAGAAAGTTTCGATACCGGTGTGTTGATAGCCGGAGGTCTGGGCATTGCGCCCATGCCGCTTGCCACACGCGCGCTGCGCTCCGGCGGCAAAAAGATACTGACGCTTCTCGGCGGCCGCTCGTCGGAGCAGGTTCTTACAGAACACCTCGAGAATGTGCATGTCGCCACGGACGACGGAAGCCGTGGCTTTCACGGAACCGTGGTAGATCTTGCTGAAAAACTTCTGGCGGAAATGTCGCCGGCACGTCCAAAACTGTTCGCGTGCGGTCCCACGGCGATGTTGCGTGCCGTTGCCGCGCTGGCACTGCGCCTGAACCTCCCTTGCGAAGTCTCGCTTGAGGGGGCGATGGCATGCGGCATCGGGATTTGTCAGGGATGCCCGGTGGAGCTCGTCGGGTGCAGAAAAGAAATACGCATTGATGTGCAAGGACGGACCGACGTTCGATGTCCGGTCGATCCGGCTGTAACAGCGTTATCCGGTGTTCCTGTATACCATGAAGTCGGGTTGCAGGTTGTGAAATGCGATCATGCCGGATGCAGTGAACCCGGGGCAAGGCGCTACTCGCAGTCGCAGCATCCCGGTGACGTGTTGACGTTGCCGACTTCGCGTGAGCGAGTCTGCAAGCGGTTCATCATCAACCCCTGTCTATGGCAAACGCACAATTCAGCATCGCCGGTGTGACGTTCAAGAACCGTGTCCTTGTGGCTTCGGGCACCTACGGGTACGGCGACGATTGCACGGAGTTGGCCGACATCACGAAGCTCGGCGGCATCGTCACAAAATCCCTCTCGCTCAAGCCCCGCGACGGCAATCCTCCGCCCCGCATTGTGGAGACCGCGGCCGGTATGCTCAACTCGATCGGCCTGGCCAACATCGGCGTGCACCGGTTTGTCAGCGAAAAACTCCCCTTCCTGCGGAGCGTCGATACAACCGTCATCGTCAACATCGCTGCCAGCACAATGGACGAATATGTTGCCGTGCTGGACATCCTGGAAGGTGAAGAGGGAGTCGACGGATACGAGATCAATGTCTCATGTCCGAACGTCAAAGAAGGCGGACTCAGTTTCGGCACCAGCTGCCCGATGACCGCGGAGATCACCCGCAGATTGCGCGCCCGCACACGCAAGCCGCTTCTCATCAAGTTGACACCGAACGTAACGCACATATCGGAATTCGCACGGGCGGTGGAAGATGCCGGCGCGGATGGCGTATCGGTGATCAACACGCTGATCGGGATGGCGATAAACGCCAGAACCCGCAAACCGATGTTGTCCACAGTAACGGGCGGTCTGTCTGGTCCGGCCATCAAGCCCGTGGCCCTGGCAAAGGTGTATGAAACCGCCCGGGCGGTGAAGATCCCGGTGATCGGTATCGGGGGGATCATCAATGCCACGGATGCAATCGAATTTCTTCTTGCCGGTGCGACCGCCGTCCAGGTGGGCACGGCGAATTTTGTCGATCCGGCGGCCGGCATGAATATCGCCGAAGGGATGAGCCGCTGGTGCGACGAGCAGGGCATCGCGGACATGAAAACGCTCGTCGGGGCGCTCGACGCCCGCGCAGGCGTTTCTGTGGTGGATAGCTGGCTGTAGCCCAGGCCACCCCCATGAGTTCATATTCATCAACTCTCAATTGTCCCGGCGGTCTGCGGAAAACCCTCGCATGACTTCGCGAAACCGCGCATCTCGGATGAACGCTTACTCGGCCACTCTCCACTGGCTCTACGGCCTCCAGTACCGCGGCATGAAGTTCGGACTCCGGAACATCCGCGCACTTCTCCGCGAAGCCGGACATCCCCAGAACCGCTTTCCATCTCTCCACATCGCGGGCACAAACGGCAAGGGATCCACCTCCTCTTTCCTGGCCTCCATCCTTCAGGAGGCGGGCTACCGGACGGGCCTCTATACATCTCCTCATCTCGTCCGGTTTACCGAACGTATTCGCATCAACGGAGTCGAGATGCCGTGAGAAGCGTCTCGTTGAGTACGCGGATGCCTTGCGTCCATCGGTGGAGGCCGTACAGGCCACGTTCTTTGAGGCGACAACCTGTATTGCATTCCAGTACTTCGCCGATGAAGAGGTGGATATCGCCGTTATCGAAACCGGACTGGGTGGACGGCTGGATGCGACAAATACACTCCGCCCGCTCGTCAGCATAATCACCAATGTGGGTCTGGAGCACACGGAGTTTCTGGGGACCACGCTCAAAGCGATCGCACGGGAGAAAGCGGGGATCATCAAAAAGGGGATTCCACTTGTCACTTCAGCCGCCGACCCCGGCGTGCTTCAGGTTCTCAGCCGTACCGCAGCACGCCGGAAGTCGCGGATCTTCATGAGCAAGGATGTTGTGACGCCCACGGTGTCAGGGGGACGTGCCGGTTGCAGCCTGGTGAATATGAACGGCAAGAACCTTTCGGTCGGGCCCGTGTTGCTGGGGCTGCCGGGGGCACATCAGGTTGTCAATGCCTCGCTGGCCCTCGCAGCGCTGCAACTGCTTCGCGATAGGGGAGAGCTGCAGCGGATTACAGCGGGTCACATCGAGGATGGCCTGAAACGTGTCCGCAGGAACACCGCACTGCGGGCCCGTATGGAGGAGCTGTCGACACCCACCGGAAGGTTTCTGATGGACGTCGCGCACAATCCCGCAGGAATGGAGGTGCTCGTCCGTTCATTGAAGGAAAGAGAAGTGCGCTGTCCCGTCGTCGTCTTCGGCGTAATGAAAGACAAGGATGCCGGGGCGATGCTCGCTGAATTGTCGCGTCTCAATCCAACGGTTGTTGCGGTGGCTCCCGGTCGTGGGTCGTTCTCTTCCCGCGGCGGAGGTGAAGAAACTGGCGAAAAAGATGGGTATTCGTGCAATTACAGGTCCGGGCGTTTCAGCAGGTATACGGAAGGCACTTCGTCTGGCGGGAGCCGAAACCCTGACCGGACGCGCGCGTATACTCATTACCGGTTCGCATTATGTTGCAGGTGAAGCGCTGTCATATCTTGAGAAAAGTACTTGACAATTCTGTTGAAATACTCTATATTTTTCAAGGGTTTGCTTCGCGATTTGCCACGTGTTTCTCACATCGTCTAATCTCATTTACACGTCCAACCGACATCCCTTATTGTTTCCCGGCAGTCTGACCGTATGTTATTGGGCCTGACGATGCCACTGCAACTATTTCTTTCTCACATCATGTAAGGTTGTACTTCCATGGCAATGGACATTTCCGAGCTCAAGTCCAAGAAGATCGCTGAGCTCAATCAGATCGCCAAAGATCTGAACATCTCCGGCTACAGCGACCTCCGCAAGCAGGAGTTGATCTTCAAAATTCTCGAGGGGCAAACAGAAGCCGGCGGCATGACATTCAGCCGCGGCGTGCTGGAGGTCCTTCCGGACGGGTACGGGTTCCTCCGTTCCGTCGACTACAACTATCTCCCCTCACCGGACGATATCTACGTTTCCCCGTCGCAGATCAAGAAGTTCAACCTGCGCACCGGCGATTCGGTAAGCGGACAGGTACGTCCCCCGAAGGAGGGCGAGCGGTTCTTCGCCTTGCTGCGTGTCGAGGCGGTGAACGACGAGAACCCGGATGTGATCCGGGAGCGGGTCCTGTTCGACAACCTGACCCCGCTGTATCCGAACTCCGCGCTCAAGCTGGAGACCGCACCCGGCGAGTATTCCATGCGCATCATGGATCTGCTCACGCCCATCGGCAAGGGGCAGCGCGGCATGATCGTGTCGCCGCCCAAGGCCGGCAAGACCATCCTCCTCCAGAAGATCGCCAACAGCATTTCGCGCAACCATCCGGAAGTGAAGCTGATCGTCCTGCTGATCGATGAGCGTCCGGAAGAAGTGACGGACATGGAGCGGTCGGTGAATGCCGAGGTGGTGAGTTCCACGTTCGACGAACCGCCGGAACGCCACGTCCAGGTATCGGACATGGTGCTGGAGAAGGCCAAGCGGCTGGTGGAGGCCGGACGCCATGTGGTGATTCTGCTGGACAGCATCACCCGTCTCGCGCGCGCGCATAACACTGTGGTTCCGCACTCGGGCAAGATCCTCTCGGGCGGCGTGGACGCGAACGCACTGCACAAACCGAAGCGGTTCTTCGGAGCGGCCCGGAATATCGAAGAAGGCGGAAGCCTCACGATCGTTGCAACCGCGCTGGTGGAAACCGGCAGCCGCATGGACGAGGTGATCTTCGAAGAGTTCAAGGGGACGGGCAACATGGAAATCGTCCTCGACCGGAAGCTGAGCGACCGGAGGATCTTCCCTGCGATCGACGTCAACCGGTCCGGGACCCGCAAGGAAGAGTTGCTGATCGATGCAGACGATTTGAACCGCATCTGGATCCTGCGCAAGATCCTGGCGGAGATGAACACGGTCGACGCCATGGAATTCATGCAGGAAAAAATGCGCGGGACGAAGACCAACAAGGAATTTTTGCGGTCGATGAGCAGCTGACGGCGCTCCGTGCGCATACGCCTCCGGGATAGCCGGTAGCGGCAGTAGCTAGCTCCCAGCAATATGTCGCATGTAGACAGCCACGGCTATGTCATAAGTGATACACGCAGAAGCGATCTCCTCCCAGGACGATGAGCTTCGGCTTTCTCTGCTGGCCGTGTTCGCTTGCCCTCGTTTGCTTCCCAGTGCAATTGCCCGCCTTGTTATCCCGTCGGTTTCATTCGTTCGCCGTTCGACTTACCGTTATGTCATTCTCCGGTACCATGTTCTACATTGACACTCGATCATCAGAGAGTCGATGTGACGATCGGTGGCCGTCGTAGCGGTCAGGCTACTATCGAGCGGGAGCTGATCGCCATCCTGGTAAGCAAGCTCCTTCCTCGGATTCCAGCCATGCCTCGTGGAATGACGCGAGCCCCGGTTGTCCACCAAACCCCGATCATGTCGGTGTCCCGCTTCTTCTCTGACGCAGAAGGCGCCTTTGGGATGCCCGGCCTTCTGAGCACCGCCCGCATATTTCAGAATCGCTTCCGTAGACACGCAACCTTTTGGCGCCCCTGCATCTGGGGGGTCACGCCATCGCCTATTGAACGAGGTGACGGCGAGCTCCGGCGTACCGCAACGGCGTAGATGCCTCTGCTCTGTCAGGAAAGAACCAAGCGCGGCGATTTCGGCTTGAAGGCGCGATTCCGCAGTGGATGAAGTTTGAACCCAGGACAAGCCCAGCCAGATCTGGCAACGCCTGGTCAATGCCGCAGTCATTCCGGTATCTTGGCTACAACAGTCGCCGTATGGCTACTCAGTATCCACATGGGACATCACATCATGATTTTTCACCATATTCTTGACCACGTATTCTCGATCATGGTCACATATCGCCTGTTTCCCTTCGGCCAACATGTCCGGGCTTGGCTCAAGCGCAGATACGCTCAATCCGACGATCAAGAGTGTAGCAAACTATAAGTGGCATTGGCGTTCGTTGGTCTCCGTGATGAAGGGACGGCCACAGAACTTCTTCGTCATCTGGACTAACGCTCCCCGGTGGCAGTTCAGCACGAATGCTTCTGAGGCAGCGCTCTCCAGTGCCTTCTGCCGTGGGCGAAGGACACGCTTGCTGCCGGTCTCGACCCCATCGTCGGGGCATTCCCAAAGAATATCTTCGTCTTTGATTTCTTCCATATTCTTGCCGGCCCTAACGGCATGCTCCCGCTACAGCTCGCGAGCGGATCATCAGACAGTCACCCCAATGCGGCCGCGACAACATTGGCGGCCCCTCGAACTGGTGAAGCAGGTGTTTGACGCTGCGTGCGCCTATCTGCCGGCACCGCCTAGCTTACGTGAGGCACGCCATGCCTCAAGGCAGTCCGCGAAAAACCGTAGAGCGGTCAAAAAGCAAGAACTATTTCACCGTTGCCCAGAGCTTCTATGCAGGGGCTGAACTGGCAAAGGAGTTCGAGTATTGGAACGCATCGGGCGTCTTGATTGTCCACGCCGCCATAGCGTTCGCCGATCGCCATCACCATTTTCAATACTCGGCTGAGTCTAGGGAGAGAATCATCATGAGGCAATTGGCGCTGGTGGAAGCGTTTGTCGTCCAGGATCAGGCCGCGAGGAAGGCGCTTAACCAACTCCGGTCCATCCTCGATGAAAAGACGTCAGTCTCGTATTCCGGTCGAGGTGTACGAACACAAGGATGTCGAGACCATGTGGAAATTGCTTGAGCGATATGACGTCAATGGGCTCTGGATGTTCTGGCAGAACAGCTCCGATTCTGTAGCCCTTACCACCCCTTCAACTTGCCTTTATTTCATCTTTCCAGTACCATACTCTCATTGCTAACTCGAGAATCAGACCGGCGTCATGGCTATCATCGGACGCTGAGCATCAACGAGTTATCGAAGCATCGGTCATAAGACCGGAGTCCTGTCGTCGCGAGACACGGGACGGAGTTCCTGCTCTGATTGCTCTGCTCAGTTCGCCGTCCTGATCATCACTCGGTCATGGTGCTCGACGCTTTCTTGAGCCTCCTTTTCCTCAGGGGAGATCGTATGAACGACGTCGTTATCGTATCGGCCTGCCGCACGCCCATCGGTAGTTTTCTTGGTTCGCTCAGTTCGTTGCCGGCTCCCCGGCTCGGGGCCATCGTCATCCGGGAGGCTCTGCTTCGTGCGGGGTTGAAGCCCGAGCAGGTGGACGAGGTGATCATGGGTAATGTCCTCTCGGCCGGTGTCGGACAGGCGCCGGCCCGCCAGGCGGCGATTTTCGGGGGTTTGCCCCCCTCGGTCCAGTGCATGACCATCAACAAGGTGTGCGGATCCGGACTGAAGGCCGTCATGCTCGCCGCGCAGGCGATCCTTGCGGGGGATGCGCACATCGTGGTTGCCGGAGGAATGGAAAGCATGTCCAATGCCCCCTTCCTCCTCGAAAAAGGACGCACCGGCCTCCGCATGGGAAACACCGAGCTTGTCGACGTGCTCATCAAAGACGGTTTGCTGGATGTCTACAATAACTACCTGATGGGGAATGCAGGGGAGTTGTGCGCACGTGAATGCAACATCCCGCGCACGGCGCAGGATGAATACGCCATCCTGAGCTACAAGCGCGCACAGGAATCGCAGCGTACCGGCAGATTCACCAAAGAAATCGTTCCCGTGGAACTGAAGGGGAAAGGCAGCGATGTCACGACCGTTACGGAAGACGAAGACGTCAAGAAGACCAACTTCGACAAAATCCCGGCCTTGAAACCGGCCTTCACCAAAGACGGAACGATCACTGCGGCCAACGCTTCCAAGATCAGTGACGGCGCAGCTGCGGTCGTGGTGATGTCGGGGGCGAAGGCGAAAGAACTCGGCGTGAAGCCGCTTGCGAAGCTTCTCGCACAGTCATCGTTTGCCCAGGCGCCCGAGTGGTTCACCACGGCTCCCGCAGATGCAATCAGCAGGGTCCTGTCAAAGGCCGGTCTCACAACAGATGACATCGATCTCTTTGAAATCAACGAGGCGTTTGCCGTTGTCACGCTGGCGGTGAACGCAAAGGCGGGCATTCCCGTTGAAAAGGTGAATGTCAATGGTGGAGCAATTGCGCTCGGACATCCGATCGGAGCATCGGGAACCCGCGTGCTGGTAACCCTGTTGCATGCATTAGAGCAGCGGAACAAGAAGCTGGGCCTGGCAACCCTCTGCATCGGCGGAGGAGAGGCCAGTGCGGTAATCGTGGAGCGGATGACATAGCTGTCTCGCGCTTTCCGGTCTTTCATTTCGGGTGCAGGGAATCGCCGGGAGCAAATTGTGGTACCTCCCGACGCATGATTTCATGCTCTCCGGGATCTCGCCCGTGAGCGGGAGCCCGCCTGCCGGGAGCAGGCACCGACACCAAAGAACCCCGGCGGAAGGAGAGAGTGAAACGTCGAAGCCGGGAAACCTTGGACCTGTTGCGGGTTTGCGGGACCAGAAGGGCTCGCGGAAGAACATGAGACGCGAGCAGGGTGCGTGCACAGGAAAGCCTTGTCCGGGCAGGCAGGGGGAATAGAACGCACGATGGTTCTGGGAAAAATCCGATTGAACAGATTGATTTGAATAGATTACTATAGACTGCGAGGCAGCTCTGATGGACGTCAAAACGGTTGCGGTCATTGGTGCAGGCACGATGGGCAACGGCATCGCCCACACCTTTGCACAGTTCGGTTTCAATGTGATCCTGATTGACCTCCAACAACCCCTCCTCGAAAAAGCTCTCCGGACGATCGGGGCCAACCTCGACCGGCAGGTCAAGAAAGGCCAGCTGACCGAACAACAGAAATCGGAGACCCTTGCGCGAATCCGCACGGCCGAGGAACTGTCCGGCGCCGCAAGTGCCGATCTTGTGATTGAGGCGGCGACAGAGAACAGGGCGGTGAAGAAACAGATCTTTGCAAGCCTGGACGGTATGTGCCGTCCCGAGACGATTCTTGCCTCCAACACTTCATCCATTTCCATTACGGAACTCGGCGCCGCGACAAAACGTCCAGACAAAGTCATCGGGATGCACTTCATGAATCCCGTGCCCGTGATGAAGCTGGTGGAGGTGATCCGCGGGCATGCCACATCGGATGAGACTACTGCGCTCGTCATAGCACTATGTGCGAAACTGGAGAAGGTTGCAGTGGAGGTCAATGACTACCCGGGGTTCGTCGCCAACCGGGTGCTCATGCCGATGCTCAATGAAGCCATGTATTGTGTGATGGAGGGCGTGGCGACCCCGGAAGCGGTGGACACGGTCATGAAACTGGGGATGAACCATCCGATGGGCCCGCTTGCACTGGCGGATTTTATCGGACTGGATGTTTGTCTGGCAATCCTGGACGTGCTGCACGAAGGTCTGGGTGATCCGAAATACCGTCCCTGTCCGTTGCTCAAGAAAATGGTCGCAGCAGGTCACCTCGGAAAGAAGACGGGCCGAGGATTCTTCGTCTACTGACGATCAGGAGGGGAAGGGCGCTCGACTTTCCGCTAATGCCGTCTCCGGACAGTGAGAATCGAGGAGAAAGCCGGATGCGGAGGATTAAATGCCTGCGATGGCAAACGGAAGATCAACAAGTCAGCGGGGAATCCCGGCATGAGGATAGAGTGCCGAACATGTGTCTCGCTTGGATCCGGTTGTCTTGACCGCAACGGTAATCACAAGCAGCTGAGAACACAATGACATTTGAATTCAATGAGACCCACCGGATGATCCGGGACACCGCCCGCAAATTCGCGGAAGAGCAGCTTGCTCCCGGCTCGGTATTCCGGGATGAACATTCGGAGTTTCCCACCGAGGCGGTAAAAGAGCTGGGGGCCCTCGGGTTCATGGGCATGATGGTTCCCGAAGAGTGGGGAGGTATCGGCCTGGATACCGTGAGCTACGTCCTGGCCATTGAAGAGATATCCCGCGTGGACGCATCCTGCGGTGTGATCATGTCGGTCAACAACTCCCTCGTCTGTTACGGTCTGAATGAGTATGGTAGTGCGGACCAGAAAGAGCGCTTTCTGCGCGATCTTGCATCCGGAAAGAAGCTCGGGGCGTTTGCCCTTTCCGAACCCGAGGCAGGGAGTGATGCTTCGAACCAGCGGACGGGCGCAGTCCGTGACGGGGATGCGTATATGCTGAACGGCATGAAAAACTGGACCACCAACGGATCCACGGCGGATCTGGTTCTGGTGATGGCGGCAACGGACCGCTCAAAAGGACCGAAGGGAATCGGGACGTTCATTCTGGAGAAGGGGATGCCCGGTTTCGCGGTTGCGAAGAAAGAGAAGAAGCTGGGGATCCGCAGCTCGGACACCGTATCACTGTCTTTTACCGATTGTCGTGTCCCGGTAGCCAACAGGATAGGGGAAGAAGGGGACGGGTTCAAGTTTGCCATGAAAACTCTGGAAGGGGGGAGAATCGGCATTGCGGCGCAGGCGCTGGGCATTGCACAGGCCTCTCTTGACGCTTCCATCAAATATGCAAAAGAGCGGAAGGCATTCGGACGTCCGATTGCCGAACTGCAGGCGATTCAGTTCAAAGTGGCGGATATGGCAACGCAGGTTGAAGCGGCCCGCAATCTGGTCCTCAGAGCCGCCTGGATGAAGGATTCGGGGCAGCCCTACGGGCCGGCGGCGGCGATGGCCAAGCTCTATGCTTCAAAAGTCGCTGTCCAGAGTGCCCTGGAGGCCATTCAGATCCACGGGGGGTATGGCTATGTGCAGGAATACCTGGTTGAACGGTACCTCCGGGATGCCAAGGTTACCGAGATCTACGAAGGAACATCAGAAATCCAGCGGATTGTGATTGCCCGCTCCTTGCTAAAATAGTCCGGTATTAGTAGATTCATCAATCCGCGCCATTCTCACAAATGGAGAAAAACGATGAAAAGAAACATGTCGCTCTTTGTTGTCCTGGTTCTGCTGTCGGCTGCGCTGGTTTCTGAATCTCAGGCACAGGTGAAGTGGGCGGTTGGCATGCGTCTGGGGCTGAGTATCGGCACGGGGGGGCCTTCCACCAGCTTTTACAACTACTATACCGGTCAATATGAGAAGTCAGGGGGGACATCCGCCGGCTTTCAATTTGGTCCGTACGGCGAGGTGATTTTCAACAGGAACATGGCGATTGCGACAGCGTTCAACATCAATACGCAAACCGGGACGCCGATCGAGTGGATGAACCTGTTCAAATACTATTTCCCCATTCAGGGTTCCAAGATCAAGGTCTATGCGGATGCCGGGTTCAGTTTGTTGTTTGCCACAGGAGGGCCGTATGTCTCCATACCCTTCGGCGGCGGTGCACTCTTCCCGATAGCGAAGAATCTTTACATTCCTGCTGATATTCAGTTTGGTCCGGTTTTTGTTACAGGCGGTGCCCAATTCGGTATCAGTATCACAAGCGGGATTCGCTACGAGATTCCTTGATTGTCTGATGAGCGCTGAGGGATTTCTTTTCGATCTATCCTTCAAGTCCTTGTAGATGAGTTCTTTCACATTCAATCATTAATTGGAGGAACAAGGGTATGAGACGAATTCTCTTGGCTGTTGCAGTCCTGACATTGGTTGTGTTACTGGCAGGCTCGTCCCAGGCGCAGATCACATTTGCGGCGGGTCCCAGAATAGGCTTCAATCTGGGCCATGTTCTCTTGACCCGCCCTTCGGAGCCGGTGTCACGAAGGGAGGCCGTTTCGGTATGATCTTCGGCGCCACGGCCGAGGTCGGGTTCGATAAGGGCAAGATGTTCTTTGCGGTCCTGGAACCCGTGTATATCCAGAAGGGATTCTCGATTGAAGGTCAGGGAGGATCGGCAACCTACAGTTTCAATTACCTCAACCTCCCTGTCTACTTCAAAGTGAAGTTCCTTCAGGGAAAGTTGAGACCTTATGCGTTCTTGGGGCCTGATTTCGGCATCATGCTCTCTGCTACGCTGACTACGGAATTGAAGAGTCAGCCTGCCACTGATACGGACTTCTCACGTCATTGGAACTGATTTTTCACTTGATTTCGGCGGTGGGGCCGAGTATGCGGTGGCCAAGAACATTTCCGTGATCGGGGATGTGAGGTACATGCTCGGACTCAAGAGTGTCTACTCGAATGCCGCTCCACCCAACCAATCCATCAAGACCGGCGGGTTCGTTATCATGTTCGGGGCACTTTTTCAGATATAGATCGGGTGAGATCGGCGGAACCGGCAGTTCTTGCGTTTGAAGAGAGATTTTGTCTGTTGATGCTGATTTCAAGTCCCGCGGCTTAGTTGGGTTCTTTCGCTGCGCCTTCGGAGGAGCTTGCGGCTTTCTGAATCAGTACAGGTGTTCACAACAAGGTCCCGCCCGGCGGGACCTTGTTGGTAAAAGGAACAAATCGCTTTCATGAAACTTCCTTCTCTTCTCCTTCTGCTATATTTGTGTTTTGCTTCTGCCGGACCGGGTTTCGGATTGCCGGCTGACACCGGGCATGCCCCCGTCGCTGAGGCTGTGCGCTGGCCTGCAGCTGACACCATGGGTTCCAGAGGTATCTGACCCCGCGAGTGTCCTTGTAACAGACACAATGAGAGCCTCCGCAGCAGACAATGTGCGCGTCTCTATCGCAGACCCTGTGCGCGCCCTTGCCGCAGACACCACGAGAGCCTCCGCAGCCAGCACTGGGCGCCTCCGCAGCAGACACTGCGGCCTCGTAGCGGACACTGTGCGTGCCCTTGCAGCAGACACTGCGAGAGCATCCGTAGCAGACACTGCGCGCGCCCCCGTAACTGACACTGCGAGCGCCGCCGTAGCAGACACTGTGCGCGTGCCTGTGGCTGATACCGTGAGGGCCCCCGTACGTGACACTACGAGAGCCACTGTACCCGACACAACAACCTTCCCCGGTCCTGACACTTCGAGGACCTCCGTGGCCGACACTTCGAGGACCCCTCAGGCCGACACGACGAGCGCCCCCGTGGTAATGCGTTTCGGAGGAGATGTACTGCTGGGTGGGTACTACGAGAGTGCAGTCGGCGAAAACGTCTCCACGGCGTTCTCCGGGTTCTCCTTGATGTCTGACGCAGACATAGCCATGGTGAATCTCGAAAACCCCGTGACGACAAGGGGAAAAAAGGTCCCAAAACCGTACAATTTCCGCATGCATCCCAGGTTTCTCCGGGCCATCTCGGACGGGGGGATCGACCTGGTGACCATCGCCAACAATCACGTTTTTGACTATGGCCGTGAAGGGTTTTTCGACACAATTTCGTATCTTGATTCGGCCGGGATCCGCCACGTGGGCGCAGGTGTCAACCGTGAGGAAGCCCACAGGCCGGTGGTGATGGAAATCCGCGGAAAGAGAATCGGTTTTCTGGCCTACTACGGCGGCGGGGAAGCTCCCGGGGCAGGGAAGAGTTCACCCGGCGTGGCACGGCGCGAACCGGGCCTCGTCAAGGCGGATATCCTGAATCTCAAGAGTGTCCTCAAGGCAGACTACATTGTTGTCAACCTGCATTGGGGAACGGAGAAAGCGGACACTCCGGATCTTTCCCAGCAGACTTTCGCACGGACGGTGATCGATGCCGGTGCGAACGCGGTGATCGGTCACCACCCGCATGTCCTTCAGGGAATTGAAACGTATCACTCAGGCGTGATCGTATATTCTCTCGGAAATTTCGTGTTCGGGGGGAACAGCCGGGATACATACAACACCGGAGTATTCGAAATTAGCCTGACTGCCGACGAACCCCGGTACAGGTTCATACCGGTCGGTGTGCGGGAGTGGCGCGCGGAAACTCTTTCAGGCGCAGATTCGGCACGTGTGGCAGATACCATACGTCGCCTTTCAGGTAAGTTTACATCCACCATACCATACTATAAGGAGTCACAATGAAATCTCGCGGCTGCATGATTGGCGCCGGAATCCTGATCGTCATCGCGATCGCCGGCATCGGCCTCTTTATGTGGGGACTGGGCGTCTATAACGGCCTCGTGACGCAGGACGAAGGAGTCCGTTCGGCGTGGAGCCAGGTGGAAACACAGTACCAGCGTCGTATGGATCTGATCCCGAACCTCGTGGAGACCGTCAAGGGCTTTGCCGCTCAGGAGAAGGGTGTTTTCGTCGGAGTGGCGGAAGCGCGCGCGAAGGTCGGACAGATTACGGTGACGAAGGAAGTCCTGGAAGATCCCAATGCATTCGCGAGATTCCAGCAGGCGCAGGATGGACTCTCCTCCGCGCTCTCCCGGCTTATGGCGGTTTCCGAAAACTACCCGCAGTTGAAGTCGAACGAGAACTTCATGGCGTTGCAGAGCCAGCTGGAAGGTACCGAGAACAGGATTACGGTTGCACGCACACGTTACAACGAAACGGTGCAGGGTTTTAACACCACGATCCGGAGGTTCCCTGCGTCTGTGCTGGCCGGCATATTCGGGTTCCGGGAAAAAGCGTACTTTGCGGCATCAGCCGGAGCCGAAAGCGCGCCGAAGGTGAATTTCTAAAGATCGCAAAGGAATGTCGATGTCCAAGCGATTCCACAAGACATCCGGGGGAGCGGTAGCCGAAACCCTGCGCGAGGCGTCCAAAGAGTCCACCTCCTTGGCGCCTCTGCGCCATCGGGCAAGTTTCAATGAGGTTTTCAGCCCGATTTCTCATGCCCTGCGTTTGTTGACCGTCATTTCCTTCGTTTCGCTGCTTGCTCCCGTGACTGCGTCGGCCCAGCTGCAACCCGCGCCTGCTCCGAAGGTGCGTGAATACGTGACCGACCAGACAGGAACGCTTTCTCCCTCCGATATTTCACTGTTGAACGAGAAGCTCCGGGCCTTCGACAAACAGACGACGACCCAGATCGTTGTCGTCATGCTTCCCACGATCGGCGAAAACATCATTGAGGAAGTAAGTCTCAAGGTTGCCGAGGCCAACGGGATCGGCCGGAAGGACAATGACAACGGTGTGTTGCTGCTCATTGTTAAGAACGACCGGCTGATGCGTATCGAGGTCGGGTACGGTCTGGAGGGCGCCCTCACCGACGCTCTTTCAAGCCAGATCATCCGGAAAGAAATCACACCCCGTTTCCGTGAAGGTGACTTCGCCGGCGGCGTCAACGCCGGTGTTGATGCAATCATCGCTGTGACCCGGAACGAGTACAAGGCGGATCCTGCCGGGGACCCGAAGAAAAAGTCGTTTCCCTGGCAGTTCATTTTGATGATCATCATCTTTGCAATCATCATGTCGCGCCGTCGCCGTTCCGGGATCGGCCGCGGGGGTGGAGGGTTCTTCCCGCCTATTGGCGGGGGACTGGGTGGTGGCGGATTCGGTGGAGGTGGAGGTTTCGGCGGGGGAGGCGGGTTCAGCGGTGGCGGAGGTTCATTCGGTGGCGGCGGAGCGAGCGGGAGCTGGTAGAAGGGTTCGCTCAGGCAACATGCCTATGCCGGAGCTTTGCCCGTAGCCCGAAAAAGGAGAACACCGGGCGCGCCGATGGACTGCCCACGCGGGTTGCCGCACAAGAAAAAAGTGAGATGATCAGAGGGTTCCTTGGCGACTGTTCCTGATGAATCCATAGATTCTGCAGCGTTTATAGGGGTCCTGCGCGATCTGCAAGTCCCCGCCGCCGTCGTTGCCGGACTGAAGATCGTCGACTGGAACCCGGCATTCGCACAACTCTTCCTTGGCGACTCCACAGAACCTCTCCCTTTCGCCGGATTCCTTGGAGATAGAAACGAACGGGCCCGGAAGCAACTCCGTGCCCTCGCCCTTGCCGGTCCGGACGATACGGACATCCCCAGAAAGTATGAAGTCTTTCTGCCAACGGCATCCGGCGAGGACGGTTCGTTCGAACTCTTTGCCACTCCCGTTGCGGTGGATGAAAAACGGGGACTGCACATCATCCTTCATGATGTCACCTCTGCCTGGCAAAGCGTTCGTGGCGCACAGGAGTCGGAATTTCGTTACCGTGTACTCCTTGAAAGCAGTTCCGCGGCGATCGCGCTCGTTCGTGACGGCGCCTTCGTCTTTGTGAACAAGGGTTTGCTCGAACTCTTCGGCTATCTGCTGCGGGAAGATCTCATCGGCAAGGAAGTTTCCGAACTCGTCGCGGGGCGGGAGAAGCGCCGTGTTCAGGAATTCGCCCGTACGATGCCCGCCGCCGATGTTCCGCCCGCCCGCCTCGAATACACCGGTGTCCGCAAAGACGGGACCAGGCTGTATACGCAGGTCCTCGTCGAGCGGATAGAAGTGGATGATCAGCCCACCGCTCTCTGGTTCCATATGGATATCACTCCATGGCGGAACGCAGCCGTGGAAACGGAGCGGCGCCGCAGGGAGAACGACGTTCTCGAGCACCTTCTCGTTGCCCTCCATCGATCGGCCGATCAGTCAGAGGTAATACAGGGAGGGCTTGCCGCTTCAATCAAGTGGCTCGGTTACGATACCGGAGCGGTGTTGATCCCCGCGGCGGACGGCAAGACCTACGTCATCGAGGCGCAACAGGAGCTCAGCGACCGGTTGAGGGAGGGTTTGCGTGAACTGCCTGCAGACCAGGGGCTGGTGGGCTTTCTGACAAAAACCATGGAACCGGCCCGCTTCTCGCTCGCCGATTACCCGCCACATCTTCCGTACAAAGCCCTGTTTGAATCAGAGGGGTACGTCGCGCTGGCGTGCCTGCCCCTGGCCGGCCGCGATGCAGCCCGCGGGGTGGTGCTGCTCTTCACCCACAGGGATACAGAGCCACCCGAGAATCATACCGCTTTTCTGGCAGTCGTCTCGAGACATTTCGGACTTGCTCTTGAGAGTGCTCTGTTGAGGGCGGAAGTGAATGCCCGGGCCCTCGCATATCAGACATCGGTCGAGAACCTCAATGCGGTTGTCTACCGGACCTCCGCGAACGGAACATTCGAGTATTGCAGTCCTGTGGTGGAAGGAATTACAGGGTACAAGGTCCGTGAACTCACGGCTTCATCCGACGGCTGGCGTGCCATGGTACATCCGGATGACAGACCCATCTACGGCGAGCGTATTACACGGCAGAGCGGGGGAGAGAACGAATTTGTCCTGGAGTACCGGATTCTTCCGAAAGGGAAAGCGTCCTACCTCTGGGTGCGCGATGCCGTGCGGTACCGGCGTGATGCACAGAACCTGGTGTCCACCGTGTATGGCGTGGTCACCGAGATCACCGAACAGAAGAGTGCGGAGATCGAGTTGCGGCGTTCAGGAGAGATGCTCCGCAACATGGTGGATGCGATGGGTGACGCATTGATTGTGACAGACCTCGAAGGGCGGATCCTGGAAATAAATCGGGCGTTCTCAACGCTCACGGGCTATTCGCGCACCGAAGCGCTTGGGATCGGCCTCCCTTACCCCTGGATGGCAGAAGAAGAAATGGGCAACTTCATGCAGTGGCTCACCACCCTGCGCCAGGAGAAG
>CAVPCZ010000010.1:0-298707 GCA_963702445.1 Ignavibacteriota bacterium | reverse complement strand
TTCTTTGGCGGAATTGCCAGCAGGTCATCGGGTTCCTTCGCTTCCTTCTTCTGCATTGACATTCCTATGAAAGATGCCACAAGAGCGGTGATCATAATACCTCCCAGCAAAATGGCTGTGGCAGGAGTGTTTGGCATTGCAAGGCGAGTATAAGGAATACCGGAACCAGCCCGATTGCAATTATTTTCATATGTATCTCTTTAATTTTCATTGTTGATTTCCTCCCTTTCTCTTGTCCTATGAAAAAACAATAGTTTATTCGTTGCAGAACCTCATGTATGTTTCGAGAGTGGTGTAGTGATACGTTTTCCTGGCTGTCTTTTTTCTTCTTTACTTTGTTATTTTCTCAATTGTCTGTACAACGCCTTATCAGGTTTTGTTGTCATGTTCCATCGTTATCACTGCTTTTCCCCGAGTTAACGTTTCAGGTTCCGGGCAACTCTTCTGCACGTCTGATGTTATCTTGATTCCCAGCTTCCATCATCCCACACCTTGAGAATATCAAAATCACGCTTCATTGTTGCCCTGCTCAGTGCCTGTGCCCGGCTCAGCATCCGTTCCTGGATAAAATCATATTCGCAGAGAATTCTGGTATTCCGGAGCAATGTTGCCCTGATTGGATGGTGCCGGTATATGACACTTTCCTGGCGTCGGAAATACCATTTTATTCTCCGGAAGGTGAGCCAGTCAAGTTTCATGGCCAAGGTAGCGTGGAACCTGAATTCATCGGCAGAATCCAGATCATAGTTCCGTAATGAGCAATACGGCAGGAGTGCCTGGGACAACTGATACCGGAATTGTTTCAGGTTCTCGTCGGGGGTTATAGCGACAAAAACAACCCTCGTATCGTCAAAAAACCCGTAACTTCCAACCTCATATTTCGGAATCACTTTTTGGTTCGAACATATTCTGGTGAAATCTTCAACGAGTTTTTGTTCATCGTGAGTCGAAAAAGGCCCGGCCAGAGTGATATGCGGCGTAACCAGTTTGTCCCCGAGATTAAATTTTTCCTGTAAATGATTACTTAAATTGCGAATCTGGTGCTTCACGGAACCCATCAGGCGGATATCTATCAGGTAGTGGGTCATGTCTCACACCAGAATACAACTGCCGATCTCCTGCTTCATGGTTCTCTTGCGAGGACTGCAGGGGTTCCAAAAAATTTCCCGTACCGGGTCACCTCTGCTTCCACAGCCTCCAGCTCATCATCATCCAGGTTCCGGAAAGGTTTCAGGCTAATCTCGATTGTTTTTTTCTTCAATGTCCTTTTCCAGGTGCCTGCTACTCTCCCGTTTACAATGATAACTGCCGTCAGGGCATTCCCCAGGGAAATCATTCGCTCAATGTCCCGTGTTTGGCTGATATAGCCTCTGTCTTTATAGGCAATCGTGTATTCGTCATAGATTGACAATAAAAATACTGAGGGTGAATCCCGGGCAGTCATCTCCGCTTTAGGAGTGTAAAAATAGGTCCTCCCGTCAAGTGTTACCTGTTTCAGCCCGGATTTGATCCGGTCGAGGGCGTATCCCGCCTCTTTTTCGGCAAGTCCCGACCACCAGGAAAAATCCTTCAGCTGGGCAGGCCCGTGACTGATAAAATATTTACGGGCTAATTTTTCAAGGGCTTTTTCCCGATCAAACCGTGTCGATCCTCCCACACGTTCTTCCAATAGGGCATAGGTAAATTGTTTTCCACGCCGGGGCCCGCTGCAGATCAATCCATCCAGCTCCGCCCACATAATGATGTGAGCCAGGCGCTGGACATCGGTGTTGATACCAGCGTTCGCCAGAATCGTCTTCAACTCCAGCCGGGAGAGATGGGTGTGACCCTCTAATGCTCTGACGATCGAGGCATTGCTCTTTTCAAACAATGCCTCATTGAGCCCGAGCCTCCGATTGGAACTTGCGAGTAATGATTTCACCCGTGGTGCCGTCAGCTCGAGCATCCATCGGATATCTTCCGGCATGATAAAATGCCATGTGGGACGCATGACATGCGTGCGGAGGATTGTACCGTTGTTAAAAGCATTTTCAATATCCGCATCGGTCGAGTTTTTTACACGAATCCCGAGTGCCCATTTTGCGGCAGTGAAATCCTGTGCCTGAACAGCACCTAAGTGAGTCACTACGTCACCAGCACTCTTAAACGGAGAATAGCTTAAGCCCGTGTTACGGAGACGGCAGTTGAGAATTTCCGAACCGTTCATTTTTTAGCCTTCGCACTCGTCTTCCAGATGTCGTTGAACAGGACAAAAACACCATGCTGAACTATATGCAGGAGGTGGAAAAAATCTTTGTCTTGCCAGATTGCGGTAACGGTGCAATCAGATCAAACTGGCTCTCCAGATATCTTACCAGGGAATGAATCGCCCGTTTATTTCCTGTGTCCGCCTTTACTCCCGGGATTGACCAGCTCGGCTATCATTTGGGATACATTGCCGATCTGTCCTTTATCTCAAAGTTTTTATTCCCTCTTCACCAATTGAGAATTCGTGAATATCTGATGCCCGCAATTGTCCATTTTGACGTACCTACAGAAGATGTTGAGAGAGCGAAAAAATTTTATTCCGCGCTTTTCGGATGGAAATTCGAATCCTTCCCTGAGATGCAGTACAATCTCTTTACCACGACAAACCTGGATGGAACCCCGGGGGTCGGAGGCGGCATGGGAAAGCGGATGGATGCCTCGCAGCGTATCATGAATTATTTCGGGGTGCCCTCCATTGATGCCGCGATGAAGCAGGTTAAAAGCCTCGGGGGAAAAGTCCTTTCGGAAAAGATGGCAGTGCCCGGTATGGGATTCCTTGCCACCTGCATGGACACCGAGGGTAACTTTGTTCGGGCTCTGGGAAGAGACCACTCAGGCACGGTAAAGAGATCTGTTTCGTCACAGGTTCAGGTCAAAAAGAAGGCAGAAAAGATGCAGATTACTTCCCGTGGCAAAACCGGTCCTGACGCTATAATTCTCTGCAGGGAATACGAAGTATACAATTACGCCGAACCCGTTTGCACCGGAATTCAGGTTACATGACATCATTCCTGGGAATGCCCCCTGTCACCTGTCCCTGACAATGCCCAGGATGTTCCTTCAACCCATCTCACGGAAGATTACCATGAAAACTATCATCTATTATTTTACCGGCACCGGCAACTCGCTTGCCGTTGCAAAAAAGATCGCCGCAATCCTGGGAGACTGTGATCTTGTACCCATTGCTTCGCTGCATTCTACAACCGCTGACATAACCCCTGCCGCTGACCGGGTTGGTATCGTAAATCCGGTATACTTTGCCGGCCTGCCGGTTATGGTAGCTGAATTTGCCGGGCGCCTCGATCTCTCGAAAGCAAAATATGTGTTCTCCCTCGTCACGTTCGGAGGTTCCGGGGCGGCGCCTGCATTACAGCAGCTTGACAGCATTTTAAAGAAGCGGCGGGAGCAAGGGCTGGATGCGGGGTTCATGGTTAAAATGCCTGGTAATTATATCCTGATGTACGGGTCCCCGACAGGAGAGAAGCAGGAGAGAATTCTTGCCGCGGCCGATACACAGATTGCAGAAAGTGCGGCTGCAATCAACCGGAACGACATCCTTCCCTTACCCTCTTCACTCCTGTCCGGTATACTGCATTCGATAGCCTACCCGAGGTTTACATCACACGTCCATGAGGATGACCGGAAATTCTCGGTGAATGAGAAATGCACGTCATGCGGCACCTGTGCAGCCATTTGCCCTGCGGGAAACATCGGGATCGTTGACGGAAAACCTGTCTGGAAACACCACTGCGAACTCTGCTGCGGGTGTATTCACCTCTGTCCGACAGAAGCAATCCAGGCAGGTTCCCGCACTGCTGCCCGGCAGCGATACCATAATCCTTCGGTCAGCATAGAGGAACTTAAGGGACTCAGGGACAAGAAACCATAAAAACACCTTCTTTGTACACCAGGATAGAGCGGTAGAACGGTGTATGATAGAGAAAAAGGTTCAAATCAGGCATCGTAGGATGTAACATCATGGATGAACGGCAGATATCGGGATATATCATGGCCGCTGTTGGATTTGTCATGATCCTGATGAATGCGTTAAGTTATCTTCTCGGCTGGGATCTGAAATCTCCCGCTTTCACGATACTTGGTCTTGTTCTTATTGTGATAGGTACAAAGACAGCCCGAAAAATCCCCTCGTAAAAGTTACTGGTAATATCAGCTACCTAAAACGACGGGAGAAAAATGAGAGAAAAATCGGATCTGAATTTACACACAAGATCCCAAAACCTGAATTTGATATGCTTGTAATACCCGCCTTTTGGATAACTCCAAAAATCATCTCACCTTTTCCTCCCTCAGCTCAGAAAGAAAAGGAAATTTAGGTAAGGGAGATTCCAATTTATTATGACTCATCCATAAGGATAGACCGGATCGGAGAGGAGTAGTGGATTGGATCTCAAAGTGTTTTTCCAGGAGCAGCAAATCGACGTCTTCTCCGAAGTCAGCCTTGACAACCTTTCAGATGAGGACAGATCCTCAGTAGTGCAATTTTTCCCCGCCGCCCAATCCGTGATCGTTTTCGGGAAGGAAGTGCCAGTCCGGGTATACCGGATGCCTCCGAAGGAGAAGACCAGGGGGATGCTCCGGATTGCAGAAGCGCTGGACAACACTGCTGTCAGGCTTGCCGGTCTCCTGGAAGAGGAGCAGGTCCCGGCCCTGCCCGTTCCGCTGTACCTGCCCGTCAGAATTGCTGACGGAAAAGTTCAGGGAGTTGTCAGGTTGAAGCAGGTCGCAGCGGCGGGGGGACTCGGGTCACTGGGCAGGAATACCGTTCTCTTCAATCCCCGGTTCGGCCCGCGGCTCTTGCTGAGCGGTGTCGTGACCGGATGCCATGTCCACAAATCCCAGGAAACCGATAGTTGTGCTGAAAGAAAAGAAGCCCCGACCTGCACAGGATGCGGACGCTGCATCAAAGTCTGCCCGCAGGGAGCATTGGGGCCGGATGGTGTCGATGCGTTCCGGTGCCGGACCGTGAGTGCCTGGGTTCCCCCCGTCCTGGTCCCGGCTGCGAAATGGATGCTGGGACGAACGATATTGTTGAAATGCATGGCCCCTCTTGCACCATGGATCGCCCGGACAGCAACGATCCGGTGCAGTCTCTGTGTCACGGAGTGCCCGAATTATTCAGGAGATGTGGGGAAGGGTGGAACATGACAACAAAACCTGATAAGTCGCTGAACAATCCTTTTTAAAAACACATATATTATCAGGTATAAAATGTGGGTACAGGATACTTTTCCATGTCCCGTACCCGCACATACCTTTTCCTTGTTATAATCATCCTGTTGCTCGGCGCTGGAACCGTTACCGGCGCGGATACGCTTACACGGACTGATTTTCGACAACTGACCACTGCTGCCACCAGCACACCTGTACCTGCACCACCTGCTGCAACGGTCACCTGTATCAGCCCCTGCCAGTGCCTCGAGTACTCCCGGGCGGTCACCCTGTGGGGCGCCAGCGGTTTCTTCCAGTGCAATGAACTGCCCTGCGAGGTATCGCGCTCGGTAACCGGAGCTCCCGTCGAGAAGTTCTGCTACCAGCAAAAACCGGCGGCGGCTGTCACGACCTCATCTGCGTTCCCGGCGCTTACAACCCCGCTCAACCAGATTGCGTCTCCGAAACCTACAACCCCCCCGACACCTTTTCCCATCCCGCAGACAACACCCCTCAACATTGTTGCTACACCGGCGCCAGCCATCTCCCCCCTTTCACCGGGAGCCACTGTTATTGGTACACGACTTCGCCCGCTGGTGATCGGGGCAGGGGCGGCAAAAAAGATACAGCTGGTAGGAAGCGGATCACCGTATTTTTCCGCTATGTCCCTGCCCGATTGGAGTACTATGCCGCTGACTTCAATCGAAGTGGACCAGTACAATACGGCAAAACAATACTTTGATTCGGGAAAGCAATTGTATTCACCCCCGGTCTGGGTTGATGAGAAACAGGTGACCATCGATAAATCTGAAAAGAATTTTGACGTGAACTTCCGGTATCTCACCTCAGAAAAAGGTGTCACTGCGGCGGTCTGGCAGGTATCACGCTACCCGTTTGCCGATGACCCCACGCACTGGCAGAGCAAATATATCCCCGGCCTCGTCGCGTCCGGCCCGGTGAAAGCGCACCACAGCGATGCAGACGGGTACCAGTATTTCGTGATCGATTTTGCCCGGATCGCACGCCACAACGCAGGAGACCCCCCGTATTTTGACGGTGTCGCAAGCATCGACCAGGACCCGCAGGGAGTGGGCATGGTGCAGGCGGAGGTAAAAATCCCACTGACCTCGAGCATCGTCGTCACGAAAAATGTCAACCTGGGGTTCCTGTCGTTCCCGTACCTTCAGGACTGATCACTATTCCGGCAGGGGAATTTACCCAGTCAGAGCTTGGCAACCCCAACGAAGGCCAGAGCCTGATCTGTTCGGACTGCCTGAACCTCCGTGCACCGGGCGGGATTGAATCTGCACTGGCCGATATGGACAAGAAGTACTATGTCCGTGTCGTTCCCATCCGTAACGGCAACGGGGGCATCCCCGCGATCCCGGTAGAGGTGACCGTCAGCCGCCCGCACCCGTGTCCCTCCCCCATCCAGGACGTCCTCGTAAAACCGCCCTCAGCACAGGTCCTCTGGTACATGCAGCCGAACTTCTATGCAAACCCGGGGACCGCTGAATCATACCACTGGTATTACGTGAAGGCGGACGGGTTCCACCCGGCAGGCCTGCATACCTGGGAACCCCCGGTAGAGGAGGACAAGGCATGGTGGCAGAAGGTTGAGGATTTCTTTGGCAGTATTATCAATTACTTCAGCGATATGGTGACCGGCATGTCGGAGGCGTGGAATGCACTCCAGGACCTGTATGTCGGGATCACTGCGAAAGGTACTCTCCTATACTCTCACGTTCGGACTGTACCATTGTGAGGACCATGCTGAATGCACCGGGGTGCTCAAGGCAGGGCTGCAGGCCGTGATGGTCGCTTACGGCATTCCCCCGACACTCCCGACAGGACCTGACTCCAGTCGCTCTCGAAGGATTACTTAATCGAGCTCGGTGCCGACCAGTTCGGAGTGGGGGAGGTCTATGATGCGTACAAGGAACTGCCGGGTGATGTGAAAGATAAACTCAAAGGCAACCCGGGGACGGTTTCGCAGGAACTGGTGAATTCCCAGAAAGGCGGGATGGAGAACGCTTCGCAGCAGGCGTACTGCAAAGAGTATCCGAACCCTGCATATGCATTCGACACCAGCCAGAGCAAAAACCTCACCTTCTGCAATTACAAGATACCGGACCCGATCTTCAATGCGGTCCATCCCGCAACGGTGATGGTATACGTCACCAACCCGAACGCTGATACTACGGACAGGATGATACTGGAAGTGACGGATTCCATGGGCCTCTATAACAAAGCGACGGCGATCATCCCGCCGATAGAGGGTGGGAAGGGTTTTGGGGTGCCCGTGATGCTCACCGAAAACTACGCGCAGTTCAAGAAGATACATGGCGGCACCTGCGACACCGACAATACGGCAACGGTGACTTTCGCAGACGGTTCGCCTGCTGAACTTCCCTGTCCCCAGGCAAAGTGGATGGGTTTGTCCGCTCATGAAGCCCGTGCATATCGGATGGATGACGCTGGCGTTCATCCTCGGCTGGGTGAACACCAGGCTCTTACTGGGCGCGTTCTTCTACCTTATTCTGACACCGATCGGACTCCTCATGCGATTGGCGGGGAAGGACCTGATAGGAAGAAGATCGATCGTTCGGCCACGACGTACTGGATCAAGAGAGAACCCGAACCACTGGATCAAAAAAGATACGAAAATCTGTTTTAGGGGACGACTGCGGTCCGGCGAAGCGGTATGGGGGTGGTGTAACAGGGGTCGCCGGGGATTTCCCGGCGACCCTTTGTTGATTGTGGAGTGCGTTTCCTCTCCAGTCCGGTAAAGCGGAAAGATCTACATCTACATTGTGTATCCGATGCTCAGCGCGAAAAGGTTGGCGCTGTTCTTGTATGTGCCGGGGAACGAGTTCATGTCTCCCGTGGTCGGTCCGGTGACCGTGCGATCCGAGAAGCTGATAAACTGGTACGCAACGTCCACCGACCAGGACTCGGAGAACTTGTATCCCAGCCCGATGGTGCCTTCGATTCTGTTGGCGTCGGCCAGCATGGGCTCGACGGTGGCATTCGGCTGGGGCGTCGCATCGTAGATAACGCCAAGGCGGAATGCGAACTTCTCATACCGGTACTCGGCTCCGCCCCTGAGCATGTAGGTGTTAGCCCAGGCTTTGGCTGACTTTGATGTCTTCTGGAGCGGCTGACCCGTAAGAGGGAACGTGGGTCCGTTCGGCAGTTCAACGGTCAGCGTGTCGTATGTCGACCATCCGATCCACTGGTAGTCCGCCTCAAGCGTGAAGTCCTTCGAGATGTCGTAGGAGAGACCGACGAACATCTGGTTCGGGAAATTGATGCTGGTCTTTCCGGCCCCTCCCGGGAAGAACGATGAGAGGGCCTGGGCGTTCGTGATTGTGGCGACGCCCTCGAGTTCGGTCTTTGCCGAGTGGCGGTAGGAGGCGCCGATGGAAAGCTCCGGCATGGGCTTGTATATCGCACCCAGGTTGAAGCTCAGTGCACTTCCTTTTGCCTCATCAAGAAGCACCAATCCGTCGGTCGCTGCCGGGGTTGGCGGCGCCAGACTGGAATAGGTGGGAATATTGTAGCTCAGTTTTGCCGTTGACCAGGTATAACTGAAGCCGGCACCGAGCAGAAGATTATCGTTCACCTTGTAGGCGATCGTCGGGTTGATGGCGAGATGCTGGAGGTCGGTCTTCAGCGCTTTGTAGCGTCCCTCCCAACCTGCCGGCCATTCCGTTCCGAGACCGAACGGGGCGTAGAAGCCGACACCAAAGGCGAGTCCGTTGTCCATTCCGTATCCGAAGTAGATGCTCGGGATGACAAAGGTGAGGCTCACCATGTCCGTGGTCTTCCCGGTGGTCGGGTTCGTGAACGCCCCTTTCGGAAGAATCATGGTCCCACCCACGTAGGCACCCAGCCCCTTCTGGTATGCCAGTCCCGCGGGGTTGAAGAAGATCGCGGACAGGTCATTGGCCCGTGCGGCAAACGCCCCCCCCTGTGCCATAGCGCGCGCTCCCTGCTCATTGAGCTGGAATCCGCCTCCCAGAGCCTGCCCGGCGAGGATCGCCGTCAGCAGCGCGAACACACAGAAACTTCGTGCAATGGACATAGGTGTTCCTTTCATGAATGATGAGTGTGCGACGAGAGAAAGCATTGGCCCGCTGCGTTCAGGGGAAGCGAGACGGGCGCGGAGAGAACCAAGGACAGTGGACCAAAGCTACAGAAACCGATTTTGATATGCACCAAAAAAATGCACCCGTCAAGAACCGGAAGAAGCCGGGTGTTGAAATATTCAACACTCAGGTTTTGTGGTTTGTCATAACTCTTTAGGCTACATTACGTACTAATGGATAGCCCGTATGCACAGGGCTTCGCCAGGGTTGTTCTCCCGCGCGCATGCTGCCATCAACTGCTCCCGGGAGCTGTCCGATATCCCGCGCCGTGGCTCGGCAGGTTTGGCAGCAGAAGGCAGGATCGCCAGATCTCCCGGACTGGACTCAACTGGACTGACAGAACTGACCCAAAAACATGAAATTTCTGACAACGCGCCCCGCCCTTACGCGACTCCTTCTCTGCCTCCTTTCCATCGCACTGGTGACGGTCTCTGTAATCACCTTTTACAGAATGGCCAGCTCTCCCACTGACGAAAACCTCTTTGTCTCCGCTCCGTCCCTGGTGACTCTGGCTGTTCCGGTGGAGGGGATCATCACCGAGGTGCAGCCCCGGACGGGGGGAGGCCGCCCTGAAGGTCTGCAAAGGAAAAATCCGGGCGGCATCAGGCCCGGTGATATGATCGTTCAGGTGGGAAAGAGACAGACCCGGACGCTTGCCTCGTACGAACAGGTTCTGGGTGGACTTTCCGGCGACTCTGTGAATGTACGGGCCTACCGGCCGGTGCTGGATGCCGTCCTCACGTTCCGGATTGCAGCGGGGGAACTCTCCAAGGGAATGGCGGTCTCACTGCCGGCGAGCGTGGTCGTCATTGATGTGACGCCGGGTGGTGCTTCCGACAGGGCGGGGATGAAAGTGGGTGACATGATCACCCGGATCAATGGCCAGGGGTTTCACGATGCACAGGGTGCTGATCTCCTGCTGCGCCGCGGGGTGTCGGGCAAAGCAAGCAGCTATGACATCATCCGCGACGGGCAGAACATCACGCTCCAGGTGACGCTGGCGGAATTTGGATTCGCTCTCTCCCTCCTGGTCTTCTGTCTGGCCGGCATGGTCTACATCGGCGCCGGCCTGTTCATTGCACTGAAGCGTCCGGCCCTTCCTGCAGCCCTGACCATGGGGCTCTGGTTCATCCTATTTGGTTTTTTCATTTCCGTTATCTCCGTCAAAGGGGAAGCGGACCAGACTCCGTTCACGATGTTCCGTGACATCCTCAAGGTCTATGGCGTATTTCTGGGGGCGGCCTTCGCATTTCACACGACGCTACTCTTCCCCTGGGAGCGGCCCAGAGCCCTGAAACAGAAATGGCTTCTGCCGCTCCTGTACGGGGCTGCCCTGATATCCCCACTCCTTTTTCTTCCGGGGGGGGCGTTGTTGCCGATGTTGTTTCTCTTTGCCTACCTGATTCTGGGCGCAGTGCTGACGTTCGTCTTCAGGGAAACACTGACGCCTCACCAGAAGCGTGTTGTCCGGCCGTTCAAGCTGGCGGGCATTGTCGCCGGCGCCGGGTCCGCCATCGTCATAGTTATTCTGGCTCTGTTGCTGCGACAACCGGCACAGTTCGGGTTTACCGGCTTGCTCCTTATCGTCATTCCCATCACCTATCTGTACACGATCGGTCACTACCGGTTGCTGGATCTGGATCTCCGGATCCGCCGGAACGTCCAGTACACATTGTTGAGCCTGCTCTGGGGCGCACTCGTTGCGCTGCTGCTCTTCCGGCTGTTTCTGGCGATTCCCGGGGTCTCGATCCCGGTGCCGGGGGTCACCGTAACGGGGTTCTCCGTGGAGATTGACAGCCATCCTTCGTCTCCCGATCAGCAGGAGTTTCTCCAGCGGCTCGGGGTGATGGTTCTTGCGGTCGGTGTCTGGTACCTCCTCTGGCGGCTGCGTGCCCGCGGCCAGCAGGTGATCGACAGGAAGTATTACCGTACGAGGTTCGACTACCGCCGGGCCGCGAGCGAGCTCGCAGAAGTGCTCGCCTCGAAACTCTCCATGAATGACATTGCGACGGGGATCGTGCAAACGCTTGTGGATCTCCTCAAGTTGAAAAGTGCCGGACTGCTGGTCTTCCGGGACGGTTTGACAAGCTGCTGCCACGCCGTCAGCGGCGTGGAAACGGAGGTCTGGGAGAGGTTCACCGGTTCGACGAACGGGGACTTCGCAAAGTCGCTGGCCGCCACGCGCAGCGTGTCGCGTGTGGATCAGCTTCCCGCCGGACCACGCGAGCAGGTAGAGGCGCTGGGATTTCAACATGCCGTGCCTGTGCGTTCGAAAGACCGCCTTGTCGGAGTGCTGCTGATTGGAGAGAAGATGTCAGAGGCTCCTCACGGCGCGGAGGATCTGACATTCCTGGGTGATGTCGCCAAACAGGTATCCGTTTCCATCGACAACGCATTCCTGTACGAGCATCTTGCGGAAAAGGACCGGCTCCGGCACGAGCTGGACATCGCCCGTCGCATTCAGATGAGCTCGCTCCCGTCCACGACGCCGCACGTCCAGGGGATGGAGATTGCGGGAATATCGCTGCCGGCGATGGAGGTGGGGGGAGATTTCTTCGATTACCTGCAGGGAACGGACGGAGACCTCATGATTGTTGTCGGCGACGTGAGCGGCAAGGGAACATCGGCGGCCCTGTACATGTCGAAGGTGCAGGGGATTCTCCGCGCATTGCACGTGTTCACACCGCAGCCGCACGATCTGTTCCTGCGCGCGAACCGCCTCCTGTGCACCGACCTGCAGAAGAGTTCCTTCGTGACGGCCCTGGGAGCCCTCTTCCACGTACGCGCCCGCCGCATGACATTTGTCCGCGCCGGCCACCTGCCTCTCTATCACTACCGCGCCGCGCGCGAGACGGTTGAACGTGTCGTTCCGCGCGGACTCGGCCTGGGGTTGAACGATGCGGGGATTTTTGCCCGTGAACTTGAAGACCACACACGTGAATACTCATCCGGTGACGTTTTCGTGTTTGCCACCGACGGGGTCACGGAAGCACGGAATGCCGCCGGCGAAGAGTACGGAGAAGAGCGGCTCACCGCTGCCGTGGCGCGCGCAAACAGTGCGACTGCGGAAGGGACCCGCGATCTGATCATCGAAGACCTCAGGGTGTTCACCGCGGGCGCCGATCAGCACGACGACCAGACACTCGCGATCGTCCGGATCCTGTAGTGTCCCCGCGCCCGTTGTCCCCTCGCCCGCCCCCGATGCCTTTCTTCTCATGATCTTCCTCCCTATATTTACGCTCCAGAGCGTTCCGGATATTCCATGAGGGTGCCAAAGGTGATTCTCTTTTTCGTCGTCGTCTTCACGGTATACTTTTCGGTCAATGCCTACGTGTTTTTCCACGGCCTCAGGGCGATACCCGGGGGTACAGGGTTGCGGACCGTGTATTGTGTGGTCTTTCTGGCTTTCGCCCTCGCGTTCATTGCCGGCCGGATGCTGGAGAGGGTCTGGCTCTCCGGGCCAAGCACATTTCTGGTCTGGATCGGGTCTTTCTGGCTTGCCGCGCTCCTCTATCTTGTCCTTGCCGTCCTGGTGATCGATCTGTTGCGCCTTGCCAACAGGCTGGTCCCGTTCTTTCCGCCCTGGGTCATGTCGGAATCCGGCCCAGGCTGGATCGCCGTTGCCGTACTTGCCCTGGTGATCCCACTGGTGATCGCCGGCCATTTGAACGCGCTCTATCCCCGCGTGCACAAAATCACCCTGCAGATCGCGAAAACAGCACCCGGTCTGAAATCCATGCGCCTCGTCATGGCATCAGATATCCATCTGGGCACGGTTATCGGGAAGTCGAGGTTCGATCGGATCGTGGAGACGATGAACGGGCTTGATCCCGACCTCGTGATCCTCGCGGGGGACATTATGGATGAGGACCTCGGGCCGGTGATCAAGCAGAACCTCGGTGAAACCCTGAGGGCGATCAAGGCGCGCTATGGGGTCTACGGCATCACGGGGAACCACGAATACATCGGCGGGGTGGAAGAGGCCACGGCGTATCTGGTGGAACATGGCGTGCAGATGCTCCGGGACACGACGGTCACGGTCAACGGTGCTCTTGTCCTGGTCGGACGCGAGGACCGGAGTATTTCCCAGTTTTCGGGAAAACAGCGTCTGCCGCTGGAGGACCTTCTGCGCGGTGTCGACAGGAGCAAGGCGGTGGTTCTGCTGGATCATCAGCCCTTCCAGCTGGAGGAGGGCGCAAATGCCGGAGTAGATCTCCAGCTCTCCGGGCACACGCATCACGGTCAGCTCTGGCCCTTCAACTATATTACACGAAGAATCTACGAGAACAGCTGGGGGTATCTGGCCAGGGGAAACACCCACGTCTACGTGTCCAGCGGGGTCGGGACATGGGGGCCGCCGGTGCGTCTGGGGAACCGTCCGGAAATAGTGGAACTGACCCTGGTATTTGCCGGGCCATGAAGCCCGGAAAGTAGTGCTTTTTTGCCGGGAGTTGTATATTATGAAAGGGGTGTTCATACACTCACTGTTCTTCCTTTCGTCTTGCTACCACCGCTGACACTCCAGACTATTTGAGGTACAAGGGTTGTTGCGACTTTTCGCGCTGAACATCCGGCGATGTGCCCTTCCACGTCTTTTCGCGCTTATCGGGACGCTTCTGACGTTCTCCGCCGCGTCTTCTCCGGGCTACACCCTCTCCATGCCAGAAGACCCACATGGGTTTGTGGTGACCGGCAACGAACAGCGTGTGGAAGAAACTGTCGGTACGGTCCGCGGACTGGTGCAGGACAAGAAGGGAGAACCGCTCGTCGGTGCCCACGTGGCGGTGAAAGGAACGCGGTTCGGCGCTTCGAGCGATGTGGCGGGGAAATATCAGATCGGCAAACTTCCTCCCGGCCTCTATACCGTTGAAACCACGTTCATGGGATATGCGAAAGTCAGCCGGCAGCTGGTCGTGCGGGCGGGGGATACCGTGAAGGTCGACTTCCTCATGGATGAGACGTCATTCCATATCGGAGGTATGGAGATCATCGGGACAAGCGAACTGATGCCGCGCGAGGCGGAAAGCAAGACGGTGATCTCCAGCGCCGAAATTGAACATTTCCAGGCCTCAAGCATCGGGGATGTGCTGGACCTGGTTCCGGGCGTGCAGAAGACGGAAAACCCGGGACTCGGCAAGAGCAGCCAGATCGCGGTGCGCGGAGATCAGACCGATCCGCTGTCCGGATTCGGGACGCTGGTCATCGTGGATGGTATCCCGCAGTCGAACAATGCGAATCTCCAGTTCGAGCGTTTTACATCCAGCAGAACCGGCGTGTCGAATACCGGGCGCGGTGTGGATCTGCGCGTTATCCCCGCAGACAACGTGCAGTCCATCGAGGTGGTGAGCGGCGTTCCCTCCGCGCGCTTCGGCGATGTGACCGCCGGCGTGATCAACGTCCAGACCAAAACCGGCCCGCAACCTCATCGCCTGAAAATCAAGAGCAATCCCGACACGCGTGAAGCGAACCTGGGTGGCGGCTTCAGCGCCCTGGAATCCGGATTCAGCTATAACCTGAACGGCGCGCAGAGCGAGCGGGATATACGGAAGACCGGCGATGAATACCTTCGACTGACCGGACAGCTGGTCATGAGCAGGGCCATGCCTGATGAGACATTCTCGTTCAACGCAAAGATCCACGGGCAGAAGATATTCGACGAGGAGGAGCCGAAAGGAGACGCCCAAAAGACACGCAACTATAACCGCGGGTATTCGCTCGGCTTCGCGTCCTGGGGCACATACAATCTTGCGTCCGCCGTCTCCAATCTGGAGTATAACGCGTATGTCACATACCGGAAAGAAGACAGCTACCGTTCGAAGCTTGTGCAGTCGGACCTTCGCATATTGCCCAGCGGGGACACCGTGTCCACCTACATCGGCAAAGTGGAGACCCGCGGCAACGAGTGGAACATCGGCGGACGGCTCGAGTGGAACAACACGTTCTTCACCGGCGACCTCATTCACAAGACCGTCATCGGGACCGAACTGCAATACAACACCAACACGGGCGAAGGTGTGCTCCTCGATACGCTGTTCAATTACTACGGTTCCGCATCCGGAAACCTCCCCTATTCCTTCGACTCGATCCCCGGACAGTTTCTGGCAAGTGTGTACGCCGAAGACCGTATCGCCGGCCATTTCATTACGGACTTTTCCCTGAGTCTCGGCCTTCGTTACGAGATGTACCGTCCGTACGCCTTTGACATTACGGGGTTGTGGAGTGCCGGGGATCTGGTGAAATCCCATCAGGGAACATTCCTGAACCCGCGTGTAAGCCTGCTCGCGGCGATCACGGACCTGGATCAGCTACGCCTGAGCGCGGGGTATTCGTCAAAATCCCCGCCGATGAGTTCCATCTATCCGCCCCCCGATGTCCTGCGATGGCGGAATCCGGGGACGAATGCCATCGTGTACATCCGGCCGGACCGCTGGGTATCGGATCTGCAGGGGTACCGCGAGGCGCAGATCGAATTGTCGTACGACCGCAAGCTGTTCGGCTCGATCGGTCTGACTCTCTCCGGCTACTACAGGAAGCGGACGGATGAGCCGGAGTCGCAAGACCTATTCCCGTTTTCTCCTCCGCGGTTGTCGGTGCAACTCCGCTTGTCTATTATGTTGACTCTACACGCAAATATTTCAACCTGGGATGGACGGATTCCAAAGGACTGGAATTCACACTGAAGACCAGTCAGATCAAGCCCTTGAACATGGACTTCAAGATCGTCGGATCATATTCCCATGTGAAAAGCTCGCGGTGGGGGACATCCTACGAAGCCACTGCCCGATCCGAGCAAGGGGCAGATTCCCAACTATGCCGTCCCGGGGATGCCGGTGGATACCATGATCGGGTATGTCTATCCGGCCGGCGGAACGTGGAACGACCGGCTCCTCATCAACTACTACCTGCGTTACCGGCACGCCGCATTGGGGCTCTGGATCACATTCCGGGCGGAGCAGTCCGTGTTCGAACGCCGCCAGAATTTCAACCTGATTCCTGTGGACGAGTCGCTCCTCACGGAGTCAGACCTGCAAACCCGTGAATTTAAAGAATCCATCCGGTCGAAGTACCTGAAGTGGCTCTTGAACCTGAATATCAGCAAGTCACTCTTCAAAGGCGCCGAAATTTCGTTCTACGTGAACAACTACCTGGATGATCCCGCGGTCACGCGATATATGACGAGTCCGACACAGTATAGAGAAGACTATCGTAATCCCGTTCTGTTCTACGGAATCGAGTTCAGCATGATTGTGGACGATCTGTTCAGAGGGGGAGAATAGCATGCGGACATGTAACGGCGCGTGCATGAGGAGAGCGGGAGTGTGTTGCCGCGAGTACTCCCGTCTGCTGCTTGCCGGCGCGGTGGCTGTCCTTCTGCTGATGGCGGGTTGTGTGCAGGAACCGCCGGTGGCTGTTGACGGAGACGGCACGCTGATGATTGTTGCCCTCTGGGACATGCTGCCGAACGACTCGCTGGTGACGCTCGTCCCCCTGGCCAATGCCAAAGTCGTGCTCTCTTCCGAGTATGGGATCATGGTGAAGCAGACCGGGTCCGACGGCATTCTGCGGCTGGATCATCTTCCGGCGGCGACGTTCAACGTCTCGGTGCGGAAGCCTCACCCCATCGACCCCAGCATTCAGCTTGTGGGGGCGACGGCCGGCATCGTGGTCCGCTCGGGATACACGGCGCTGGATACGGTGATTTCCAAACCGATTTCGAGCAGCGGGATTGCCATCAACGAGCTCTACACCGTGGGTCCGGTCAACAGCCTCTTTTTCTTCTTTGATCAGTATATTGAGCTCTACAATGCCAGCGACAGCGTCCGGTATCTTGACGGCATGCAGGCCATCCGGATGTCCGGCAACAGTGAGGGGCTCGGCCCGGGAGCCGATGAAGGACTGGATGGGGATATTGACGGTGTGACATATATCTTCAAGTTCCCGGGAAACCCGGGGGAGCAGAACCATCCCATCCGGCCCGGGCAGTTTGTCGTCCTTGCAGTGGACGCAGTGGATCATACCAAATTCGTGTCCACGAGCTATGACCTGTCGCGTGCCGACTGGGAATTCTACAACCAGTATTCGCCCGAGGACATTGACAACCCCTCCGTGCCCAACCTGATCAACATACGATCTGACCGGACGGTGGACTTTCTCATCAGCCTCACATCTGATGTCATCGTTCTGGCCTCGGGGCGGGATACGGTCTGGGTGGATGGCATTGACATTGGAACGGTCGTTGATGCCGTAGAGTATCAAACCAGTCCTCCCCCGTCGAGCCTGAAGACCCTGGACAGCCGGATTGACCGCGGGGTTGCGCTGAGTCCTCCCCGCTACAGCGGTCAGGCGATGCAGCGGGTGGAGCCGGGGAGCGATACGAACGACTCATCGGTGGATTTTGAAATTCGCGCACGGGCGACGCCCGGATATTAATGACCAAGGAGCCAGAATGACTGAATACGCAATCGAATGCAGGGACCTGACGCATTATTACGGCAAGCGGCTGGTCTTTGAGCATATGAATTTTACCGTCCGGCGGGGGAGTATCTTCGGTCTCCTCGGGAAGAACGGTACGGGCAAGACCACCACGATCAACATCCTGAACGGATTCCTGACGCCCACAGGAGGAGAGTGCCTGGTCTTCGGAGAGGACTCCCGGGCTCTGACGCCTCCGACCAAAGCACGTATGGGATTCCTTATCGAGGGGCACATACAGTATACCTTCATGACCATCAAGCAGATCGAACGGTTCTATTCGGCCTTCTTCCCGCGCTGGAACCGGGCGCCGTACTATGAGCTGATGGCGAAGCTGGAGGTCACCGAACACCAGAAGCTCTCCACGATGTCCTGCGGCCAGCGTTCACAGGTGGCCCTCGGACTGATTCTGGCGCAGGATCCGGACCTGATGGTGCTGGATGACTACTCCATGGGGCTGGATGCGGGGTACCGCCGGCTCTTCATCGATTACCTGACCGAGTACGCCCATGCGGAGGGGAAAACCATATTCATCACGTCCCACATTATCCAGGACCTCGAGACGCTGATTGATGACTGTCTCATCATCGACTACCGGAGCGTGCTCGTGGCGATGCCGATAAAGCGGTTTAAGGAGGAATTCAAACGGTTCCGCTTTACCGTGCCGGATGCGGGGCTCAGGCTGGGCAAGGATGAGGTGGTGAAGAACTTCGAGATGATCAAGAACAATGCGACGGTCTATTCGTTCACCCCGCAGCACGAGGTGGAGCAATACCTGCGGGCGAAGGGGGTGGCGTTTGACGGTTTCCACGAAGTGCCGATGTCGCTTGAGGATGCGTTCATCGGGATCACCGGGAAATACTGACGGAGAAGGAGAGAGCAATACGCGAAAGCGCAGAAGCACGTCCGATGCCTGCAGATGGCAGAAGGAAGGAAGAGCGCAGAGAGGACAGGCCGGACGGCAGATGGTAGAAAGTGGCGAAGGAACAACAACGCGAGAAGCAGAACAGAAAAGGAACAAGATATCATGTTTGCATCGATAGCATATAAAGAGTGGCTGAAGATCCGGTGGACATACGCCGCCATGGTGCTGGTCTGCATCGGGTTTACGGTCAATATCGTGCTCGATCTGAATTACCTTGTAAAAATGGAACGGGCCGTCAGTGTCTGGGGCTATATCATTCAGATGCAGTACCCGTTCTACAATTCGCTGCGGTATGTGCCGTTACTGGTCGGATGCGCCGTGGCTGTGGCCCAATTCGTGCCCGAAGTGGTGCAGAGCCGGCTTAAACTTTCGCTTCACCTTCCCCTCCCGGAAAACCGCGTGATGCTCTGGATGGTGTTCTTCGGCGGAGGCATGGTGGCAGCCCTGTTGCTTGTTGTGCTGCTGGCCCTGGTGGTTATCGCTCTCCGATTTTTCCCTGTGGAAGTGATGCACAGTATGCTTCTCACCATGCTGCCCTGGTCCCTCGCCGGTCTTGCCGGCTATTTCCTGGCCGCAACCATCATTGTCGAGCCGCGCTGGTTGCGCCGGGTATTCTATATCCTGCTGGGGTACGGGTTCCTGGATGCTCTTGTTCTGAATGTTGCCATTGAGGCGTACAGATCTTCGCTCATCTGGTTCGTTCTCCTTGCGGCCTTCACTGTTCCCGGAATTCTGCTCTCCGGATTCCGATTCCGGAAGGGGGTCCGATGAACACCGTCCGGTTTTCCCGCATCCTGTTGACCCTAGTGATGACCCTGGTACTTTCATGGATTATCCCGCAGTATTTCTGGAAAGCGTTCGATGTCAGCATCCGTGCTCCCCGGGTTTCGTACAGTCCTGTGGAGGACAAATTCCTCCTGCTTCGTCCGGATCTGAAATCGGTAAAGTATATGGATCTAAAGGGGAGGGAATACACGCGGGAGGAGTACGAACGCCTGCTTCCGCTTGCGAATTACCGCCAGCTGGCAGCCTCGGGAACGATGCCCGATTCCCTGCGCGGCAGGAAATTGGATTTGAAGGAGATCGCGCTGAACAACGTGTCGCTCCGGATACTGCCGGGGGACATCGGGCTTCCGCAGATCCCCCTCTTCCCCCTGTTTGAATCGCAATCCGGGCGCGTGAGGCTGGAAATGCCGACGGAATTCTTCCGTATCGGGGCCCGTATGGAGTTCATCGAATCATCCACGAACGCCGTGAACGAACCCCGTTCGGCGGAGTTCACGGATACGCTCCGGGCACGGGGATTCGTCTTCCCGGCAGCCAGCATCGCCGGAAATCCCACGACCCGCAAACCTTTTGACGAGGGATATTTCGTGGTGGACGGGGCAGGCGCGATCTTCCACATCAAAATGGTGCGCGGCAGGCCGTTCTGTGTCAGGACGGGGATTCCGGCAGGTGCAGGCGTGCGGCACATCTTCATCGCCGAGAACGGTTTGCGGGAGTACTATGGGGCGCTTATCGGCACCGACAATACTGTCTCGCTGATTTCCTATGACGGCTATCGTCTGGTCACACTCCCGCTTTCGGGATACGATACACGGAATGTGATCATGTCTTTCAGCGGGGATCTCTTTTTCCGCACCGTGACGCTGCAGGGTGAGGGGTGGCTGCAGACGGTGGTGATGGACCGCACGTACAAGGTGGTGGACTCCTACCGTGAAGAATGGCCGGTGCGGGAAGTCCGTACACCCGGAACCTGGGCGGCTGCGCTCTTTCCCTTCGTCGTGAACCTGACCAGTGACAACAGCGCATATGTCGATTTCAGTTTCCGCTTCGGCGGTATGCCGGCTCTGGCGGGGATCGCCTGTTCGCTTCTTGTGCTGGTGATCGTTCTCCGCCTGCGCCGCCGTGTCTTCCGCAGGCACTGGTTTGACATTGTGCTGGTTGCGTGCACAGGCGTGTTCGGGCTTTTCGCGACATTGCTGATTCCTCCTCCTGAAGAGTGCTGATGAAGTCCGGGGTGTCCATCGGTGTTGTTCTGTTATCTCCTGATAGCAGGCCAGGCGCATGCCCAACTCCTTCGCCGGGAGTCGATGGGCGGAGTGTCGTATGCCCTGCAGGATGAGGAACAACGCCTCGGACTCTACCTCTTCGGAGACAATCCCGCCGGAATGTTGCGCGACCGGACGATGGACCGTCTGACGATTGCCCCGTCGATAGGAGGAGTATGGGGGGACTACCGGAGGCAGTACAACGCGGAACGGGTGAACTCGTACGGCGTGGAATTTGACGGCATCAAAACACTCGGCGACGCAGGAACGTTTCGCGGCACAACCTCGTACGATGTGGAAGACCGCCGGGGGGTGTACCGCTCGATCAAGCGGACGCCGTATGCGGGCGAAGCCTACTTCGTCACCGATACCACCACAGGGAATGTCACGTATAACGGCCCGACGGTGGGGTTCGCGTATTCCTATGAACTGCTGCCGCATCTGCTTGCCGGCGCCGATGTCCGGTACCGTATCTACGACGGGCTGAAGAGTGTCTACAGCCTGGCAAAGACGCTCTATCGTGATGTCGGGGGGACGGCCGGCATCGCGTACGAGGTTGCAGACAACCTGGCGTTCGGGCTGACCGTGCGTCCGCGGGACGAACAGGAAAGGATTGAGGCAAAGAGCGATGATTTGCTGGACGTAGAGATCTTCAATTACCGGGGGGACACGTATGCCACCCGCCGTCGTTCCTCGACCGTGGAACACAGGGTCCGCCGGGCAGGTGTTGAATTTGGCGCGCAGGGGGCCTGGCACCCGCTCAAGGACGCGGAGGCCGCTTTTCGCGTCGATTACGGCACCAGCCAAACGAAGGACATTATCACGCAGGGGCTGGAAAAGGAGGTCGAAGCCGGATACATGCAGGAGGAGATGTACGGCGGGGAGATGAGTATCCGGTGGAGCGCCTCAGAGGCTCTCGTGCTCGGGGCGACTGCAGGATACCGGGCTCATCGCCAATGGTCGCGCAACCCCGCACCGGACCTGCTGGTCTGGGACTCCCGATTCAAAGAGGCGGTGCTCGGCGGTGGTTTTGCCCTTCAAACGGGGGCGGGCGGGCCGCTTCTTGTCGCCGAAATCAATATCGTGCTGCACAGCGCGGATTCCTCAAAATTCATAGACAACAAATACCGTTCGCAGACCACCAGTGGTATCCGGGTGCGGTCAGGTGTGGAGCAGGCGGTGTCCGGGGATCTGACGCTCCGGGGTGGTTATGCGTACGGGTACGACGGTGTTGATCTGGTGTCCGGAGGCGAAGAGGTGGTGAGCCATACCGCCACCGCAGGCCTTCAGTTGCGGCTGTCGGCGGTGACGGATCTGGAGTGGTCTCTCGAGTACAGAAGTCTCCGCCCGGTCACAGGCGTAACGCGTTCGCTCTTCTCCACGGTCGTTTTACTAAAATTGCTGGTGTTCTGATGTTCAACTCATCAACCACAAGGAGGTACCTCCATGAACAAGAAACGGCTACTATTGGCGCAGCTGCTGGCGGTTCTGCTGCTGGTCGCGGCGGCGGATGCCCAGACATGGCGTGAAGGGGTGAGCCCGACATATCCGGGTATGAGTTTCAATGATGTGTACTGCATTAACGCGACGACGGGTTGGGCGGTGGGATCAAAAGGCACCCTCATGAAGACCACCGACGGCGGTACGACGTGGTCGCAATCCGTGATCGATTCAACCGTGGCCCTTCAGACGATATATTTCCGGAGCGCCACGGCCGGATATGTGGGTGCGGCATCGCGGAAACTGTTCAAAACCACAAACGGCGGCTCCAGCTGGTCGTCATCCGTGGTTACGACGATTCCGGATACCGCTTCAATAATCCGGTCGGTCTATTTCGCCGATTCGCTCAAAGGATGGATTCTCGCGACACTTTCCAGTACTAACGGGCGTATCCTGAGCACGACGGATGGAGGAGCAACCTGGACAGAGAATGTGACTTTTCCCGCGACCAATATGATCGATATGGCTTTTTCGGGGCCGGATCGTGGAGTGGCGACCGGGAAGAGTGTCGGGACCCTGTACTATACAAAGAACGGGACCACATGGATACTTGCGCCGACGCCGGCGCTGGGCGGGGGCACATACACCAGGTCGGACATACGCGCCGTCACGATGATCGATTCGCTGGTCGGCTACGCAGCCGGCTGGGGATCGCTTGTGGGACCGCAGCCCAGTATCATATTGAAGACGACAAACGGCGGCGAAAGCTGGACGCAGCAGCTCCCGTCCGCAGGCAATCGGGTGTATGACAACCTCAACGGCATCTGGTTCAAGGATGCAAGCAGCGGCATCGCCGTAGGGAGTGCCGGCAGAGGGACTACGGTTGTGCGGACTTCCGACGGGGGCAGTAACTGGTTTCCGGTACTTTTCCCGAGCGGGGCTTCGCTCAACAGTGTCTCCGGGTCCGGAAACAACATCGTTGCAGTCGGTGCCGATGGTGTGCTCTACCGGTCGACCGATTTCGGGCTCACGTGGAACCTCCGGACATTGATTCCCTCCGCAACCTATGGCAGCATCCAGTTTCCTTCTGCCACGGCGGGTTTCGCGGCGGGGTTTGACGCGGCATTTGTGAAATCGACCAACAGCGGCGGGGCCTGGATCGGCTCATTCGTCAACAGTAACAGGCTTGCGCCGAACGTGAATGATATCTCTTTCGTGGACGGATCGCTGGGGTATGCCGCGCACAGCTACCGGATGGTTACAAAGACCACCGATGCCGGTGAAAGCTGGACAGTGGCTTTTCCTGAAACCTCCTCGGCGACGGTATACTCCTACGGCGTGCACTTCGTCGATCAGAATCTGGGTTGCGTGGTCGGTGGTGTGAGTGCCAGCTCCCACATCCACATGACAACGGACGGTGGTGCGACCTGGAAAAGCACCATCGGAACCATTGCCAAACCTCTCCGCGATGTGGCGTTTTCACGATCTTCGACCGGAGCAGCGGTTGGGAATACCCGCACGGGTGTGTACACGACAGACGGCGGCACCACATGGTCCGCGGCGACATTCAACGGGTTCCCGGCAACAAAGACCGCGGTGAATCTTTTTGGGCATCGAGTTCATCGATGCCACAACGGCCATTGCGGTGGGTGATTCCGCGATTGCGAAATCCACGGATGCCGGCGCCAGCTGGAACTACGTTGCCAGCAGTGCGAAGTCGTCGCTGAAGGGCGTCGACTTCTACAGTCCGACGACCGGCTATACCGCGGGGACAAAGGAGGTCTGGAAGACCACCGATGGCGGCGGCACATGGACAAATATCATTGATACGCTCGAAGTGACGGGCACACTGAACGGCGTAGCCGTTGACAAGGCCGGAAATCCATGGGTGAGCGGATCGGGCGGCGTGATCTACACGACGGCAACGGCTGTTGCTGTGGCACCGTTCGCCGGAATGCCGGAAGTCTATACGCTCGATCAGAACTATCCGAATCCGTTCAATCCTTCCACCACCATTTCGTTTGCCCTGCCGAAGGCCGGTGCGGTGGATCTGGATATCTACAACCTGCTGGGGCAGCGGGTTGCCACGCTTCTGGCGGGACAGCTGTGCGGAGCGGGCGAGCACCGGCTGCAGTTCGACGGTGCCGGGCTTGCCAGCGGCGTCTACCTGTATGCGATCAAGGCGGGTACCTTCACGCAGACACGCAAGATGGTTCTTATTAAGTAGTATCCTCTGTCAAAGAAGGACGCGGTTCAGACCGGTACGGCCCTTTTCCGCGTCCTTCTTCCTTGTTCCTTCACAGCAGCAGGAAATTTCATGAAAAGGGCGTGTCTGCCTCTTGCAGCCACGCCTCTGGTGCAGTTCTCTGTTTTTTCCGGTCCCCCTGCAACATTCGAAGTGGAAAAGGGAGACAAGCGTAATTTCGCTTTTCGTTACGGTCTGTGGAAGGCGGAACGCAAATACTCACCTCAGTTTGAATACGGAAAGTGTATATCAATGGCGAACACCTGGCGGTACCGCAATCCCATACGCATAGGATTTCAGCTCATGGTTCTGGCGCTCATTGGCTATGTCGCCATCCGCCCCCTGTTCGGCGGCGGCTATGTGGCTGACTTTGAGGCTTACTGTCCGTTCGGAGGACTTTCCTCGTTCATGAGCAGGCTCAACAAGGGCACGATGTCGTGCACCATGAGCGAGGTACAGGTGATGCTCGGTTTCGGGCTTTTACTGGGCGTTCTTCTGGTAGGGAAGTTGTTTTGCAGCTACCTCTGTCCGATCGGTTCCATCACCGAGTGGCTGGGGAAGCTCGGACAGAAATGGAAGGTACTCAGGGAGATGCCCGCCCGTGCCGACCGGCCGCTCCGGCTGCTCAAGTATGCCCTCCTGTTCGTGACGGTCTACTTCACCATGACAAGCAGCGAACTGTTCTGCAAGGAGTACGACCCCTACTTCGCGGTGGTGAACCTCTTTCAGAACACGGATATTGTCCTCTCCTTTGCCATTCCCGCCACGGTACTGGCTGTTCTGGGCGCGATCTTCTTCAGGCTCTTCTGGTGCAAGTATCTCTGTCCGCTCGGGGCTCTCAGTAACATCTTTCTGAATGTTGCCGGCGCCGCAGCGGTGATCGGAGTGTTCATTCTGGCGAATCTGCTGGGTGCGGGTCTCGGGTACATCTGGCTGGTCGGCGGGCTGGTACTTGTCGGTGCTGCCACAGAGATCGGTTTCCTCCGGAGTTATCTTCTGCCCGCGGCGAAAATCACCCGGTCGGCCGAGCTCTGCACCGATTGCGGGATGTGCGAGGAGAAGTGTCCGCAGGGTATTGCGATCTCGAAGTATACGGCGGTCACGCACACGGACTGCAATCTGTGCACGGATTGCGTCTATGCCTGTCCCCTGAAGAACACCCTGTCGATCGTCAATCAGAAACCGTCCGTCAAGTACCTGGCGCCGGCGGCAACCGTTGTGCTCGTTGCGTTGAGTCTGGGCGCCGCGCGCGGATTTGAATTCACCACGATTGAAGAGCGGTGGGGAGGGTTTGACAGCGTCAAGACCATCCAGACCTATCAGCTCTCCGGTTTGAAGAATGTCAAGTGCTACGGCAGTTCCATGTCCGTGAAGCAGAAGCTTGAATCCGTTCCCGGCATTTACGGACTCGACACGTATGCGAGCTCGCATACCGTGCGCGTCTACTACAACCCGGCCGAGATTACGGAAGCCCGTGTGAAGTCTTCGCTCTTCACATCCACCAAGCAGCGATTGCGGAATATCAAGAAGGGGCAGATGGATTCCGTGGGTGTCTGGGAAGTCGGCATCTACAAGCTCTTCGACCTGATCGACTTCAACAACCTCGCCTATGCGCTCAAGAATGACTCCGGGGTGGTGGGCTTCGAGACACGATTCGGTGAACCGGTGATGGCGAAGGTTTTCTACGATCGCGCCAGGACCGATCCGGCCGCCATCAGGGCGCTGATCGAGTCGCGCGAGGTGGTGGCGAAGAAACCGACCGGCGAAGAGAAGCTGGAGCTGGATTTCTCGTGCGAGAATTCCGGGAAGGAGCTCGAATCGATGGACCTCGGGAGCTACGTGCGCCTGATCTTCCGTCCGTATGACCGTGAATTCAACGGATATGAAGAGTACACGCCGCAACAGCTCAGTGTCTGGGTGTTCAGCATGCCCGAGGCAGATGCCGCCCCGCTGCGCCGTTACTTCGGATCGCTCTCGAGCCACCTGTCCGCGGATGATGGTGTAGTCCGGTTCTCCACCCGGTATATGGACGGGCCCACCGGTCTGGTCTTCTTCGACCCGGCGAAAACGACGGCGGAGAAGGTCCGGGCTGCGCTTGTGAAACCGGTTCTTACGGTGTTCCGCACGGAGACGGAAACGCAGGACATGCCCAATCCGTTCCACATCACGATGGAGGGCAGCGAGAAGAAAGCCGCGGATCTGCAGCTGGAGGAAGAATAGTAGCACGTGCTGTTGATGCGACGGATGTTTGAGCGGCATGATCACGCAGGCGGCGGGGAGGATCCTCGCCGTCTGCTTTTTCGCATGCCCGTTATGATGAGCGCCCCGGAAGCTTGACAAAGCCCCCGCGTCAACGTATATTGACGTGAAACATTTTTCTCACCTTCCTTACTCTCTGGAAACGACTTTACATGCAGGTCTCACCCCTGAGCGCACTGTTTCTCGATGCGGTTGCCGTGGATGCCCCGTCCCTTCAGGAATCCCCGATGGGAGCTTTTGTCCGGAGGGTGCTGGCCGGTGTGCCGGTGCAGATCGTGGAAGACGAAGCCGGAAAGGCCATCGGGGGGACCTGCGGGAACCTCATCTGCATCCCGGCAACCTACGTTCCCGGGCGCCCCACGGTGGGTCTGTTTGCCCATCTCGATACACCGGGTACGACCGCCGGTGTCCGGCCGGTGCTCACAGAGGATCGGATAACGAGCGACGGGTCCACAATACTCGGGGTGGATAACCGTGCCGGTGTGAGTGTTCTTCTGGACCTGCTCCGCACCCATGCGGGATCGGCCGGGAGGGAGAACTTCATCGTGGTCTTTTCCGTGGCCGAAGAGCTGGGCATGCTGGGGGCAAAGCAGGTGGACCTGTCCCCCTACAACGTGGAGATGGGATTCGTGTTTGATTGTTCGAAACGTCCCGGGACATTCATCCAGTCGGCCGTCGGCTGTTCGCTGTACACGGCGACATTCCACGGGCGCGCATCGCACGCCGGTGTTGCGCCGGAAAAGGGGGTTAGCGCGATACACGTCGCCGCGAAGGCGCTCAGCCGGATCCCCATGGGGCGCCTGGCCCCGCAAATGACCTCCAATGCCGGGACGATCACGGGCGGCAGCGCCACCAATGTGGTGGCGGAACGGTGCAGCATCGAGGGGGAAGTGCGCGCGTTCGATCCCCGTGCTATCGACGACCATCTGGGATTCCTGGAACGGACATTCCGTTCCGTTGCGGAAGAGCACGGGGCCCGGCTGGAGATGCAGACCGCGGTGGACTTTGCGCCGTTCGTCATCAGCGAGGAAGCCGGTGTGTTTTCCAGGACCGTTGCCGCGCTGCGGGGAGCCGGACTGGAGCCGCACGCGATCGAATACCTCGGCGGGAGCGATGCCAACACGCTGAATGCAAAGGGGATCCCGACGGCGAATCTCGGTGTTGGCGCTCAGAACCCGCACGGCAACGACGAATTCATTCTTCTTGAAGATCTCCGGAAATCAGCGGAGATCGCAGCCTTGCTTATCCGGAAGGACGGTGCACATGCGTAAATCGGTTCTTCTCCTATTTCTCTTCTGGGGAACGCTCATGACCATGGCCGGGGAGCAGCCCCGGGGCACACTGTTCATCATCGGCGGAGGAAGGCGCAGCGAAGGGATGATGGAAGAATTTGTGCGCCTTGCGGGCGGGCCGGCCCGTGCACGCATTGTTGTTCTTCCCATGGCCAGCGGAGACCCAGACACCGCAGGAATGGAACAGGTGGCGGAATTCAACGAGATCGGAGCCCGGTCGGAGTGGATACAGTTCACACGCGAGCAGGCGCTGGATCCCGCTTCCGGTGCCCGTCTGGACAGTGCAACGGGCATCTATTTCACCGGCGGCGACCAGGTGCGCGTAACACGCGCGGTGCTGGGGACGCCTCTCTACCGGAAGCTCCACGAGCTTCACCGGCGCGGTGTGGTGATCGGCGGAACAAGCGCCGGGCGCGGCCATCATGAGCCGGATTATGCTGACGGGCGACGAACGGCTCAACCGGGACAGCAACAATGCCTACGTCTTCATCAAGCCCGGGAATGTGGTCACTGTCGAAGGGCTCGGGTTTCTCAACACGGTTATCGTGGATCAGCATTTCATCCGCAGAAAGCGGCTCAACCGGCTCCTGAGTGTGGTGCTGGAGAATCCTGCGATGCTGGGCATCGGCATCGATGAGTCGACCGCGATCGTGGTGGAGCCCGACAGCACGTTCCGCGTGATCGGGGACCGTTCGGTGATGATTTTTGACGCCGGGGGTGCCGCGCATATCCGCGCAAACGCCACGGGGAACATGGGTGTGACCGGCGTGCAGCTCCATCTCCTCCTGCCGGGAGACCGGTTCAACCTCAGAACGCGTTCGCTGATCAGCGGGGAGAAACGTCCTTGAAGCTCAAGCTCCAGTTCCACACCCTGGTGATGATTTTCGCCGTGGTGGCCCTTGTGTCGCTGGCCACCTGGGTGTTGCCGGGGGGTGAGTACACAAGGGAGATCAAGAACGGACGCACGCTCGTTGTTCCCGGATCGTTCACGTACACCTCCAGCCAGCCGCAGGGTGTCGGGAAATTGCTGATGGCCCCGATCAAAGGCTTCATTGAAGCGGCGCATATCATCGCCTTTCTGTTTGTGATAGGCGGGACATTCATGGTCATACAGAAGACGGGGGCGATCACCGCATCCGTGCAGAAGCTGGCATTTACGTTTGCCCGGAGGCCCCATCTGCAGAAGTTCTTCATCCCCGTGACGATGACCATCTTTTCGCTGGCGGGGGCGATCTTCGGGATGTCCGAAGAGACCATGCCCTTTGTGCTCATATTCATTCCGTTGTCGCTCTCGCTCGGATACGATTCGCTTGTAGGAACGGCGATTCCGTTCCTGGGGGCGGCTGCGGGATTCGCCGGGTCGGTCTTGAACCCGTTCACCGTGGGGATCGCGCAGAGCATTGCGGAGCTCCCGCTCTACTCAGGCATAGAATACCGGATGATCATCTGGGTGATCAGCACGGTGTGCATGATCGCCGTGGTCATGTTGCATGCCCGGCGGGTGAAGCGGGATCCCCGGAGCAGTCCGGTCTACGAACTGGACCAGACACGAAAGCATGATCTCCATCTCGATTCGTCAGCCGAAATCCCGCTGACCGGGGCGCATCAACGGGTCCTCTGGCTGTTTCTTGCCGCAATCGTGCTTCTGGTTTTCGGCATACTCAAATACGGCTGGTATATCAACGAAATCGCGGCGTTGTTCCTGGGGCTGGGTATTGTGAGCGGACTCCTTGGCCGGTTGTCGCTCGGGCAGATCGCCGACGGCATTAAAGAAGGGGCGAGAGACATGGTGGGTGTCGCCCTGATCATCGGTTGTGCGCGGGCGATCCTTGTGGTGGCAACCGACGGGAAGATCCTGGATGTCCTGCTGTATGCGCTGTCCACAGTCATCTCGGACCTCCATCCGGTGTTTGCGTCGCAGGCCATGTTCGTCACACAGGGTATCATCAACTTTTTTGTCCATTCCGGTTCAGGGCAGGCGGCGCTGACCATGCCGGTCATGGCCCCTCTGGCCGATGTGGTGGGCATTTCGAGGCAGACCGCAGTCCTGGCATTCCAGTTCGGAGAGGGGTGGATCAACCCGATACTCCCGACCTCGGGTGTCACCATGGGAGTGCTGGGTCTGGCGGGCATTTCCTGGGAAAAGTGGTTTCGCTGGATGCTGCCCGCTCAGCTGTTTTTCTTTGTGCTGGCGCTGATTTTGCTTGTACCGCCCTACTTTTTCGGGTATCATTAATGTCATCCATGTCATTGGCATCCAAGTCGTTTTCACACTCACTCACTACAGGAGGTTGCATGCGGAATATCGTACGTGTTGCTGCTCTGTTCGCGCTGGCGTTGTGCATTGCCGGTGCCGGTTATGCGAAGAAGGACGGGAAGGATGTGGGCGCGAAGCGGACGTCAAATCCGGCTCCGGTGTTAACAGAGTACCCTTGCGGGGACAGTCATTTTCCAGGAGGGGTTTAACGATTCCGTTCCACCGGCCGGCTGGATCATGATTAACAACGACGGCGCCGCTTCCAGTATCCACGCGATCTCAGTGACACCTGCTGGTATCAGTCTTTCTCAACCGGCGGCACAAATACCCAAGATCCGCAGGAGGGCGCAGCATTCGCCGCGGCCTACTATGGCACCGCCAACGATTTTCTGCTGGACGACTGGCTTGTGACGCCGAACACCGGCGGCTCGGCCCCGGCCGGGAGTGTCGACTCGCTTGTGTTCTGGATTGCCTCACGGCTCTCTTCCACCGGGTCATATGCCGATTCACTGGACATCCGAGTTTCCACAACAAACAAAGCTGTGGGCAGCTTCACGCGGCTCGCTTACCTGAATGCTCCCAAGGCGGGGTGGGCGCGGGTCGCCCTTCTGCTCCCGCAGGCGGCAACACGGTACATTGCGTTCCGATACCTCCTGTATGATGGCGGCCCCAACGGTGCCAACTCGGATAAAGTCTGTCTGGACGGCGTCCAGATAATTCAGTATACATCGACTGCTGTCGGGGATGTCAATGGTCTGGTGCCGGGGGCGTTTGCCCTGAATCAGAATTTCCCCAATCCGTTCAACCCTTCGACCCAGATCGAATTTGCCATGCCGAAAAGCTCGTACGCCCGCCTGGTGGTATATGATGCGCTGGGCCGCGAAGTTGCCACGCTGGTGGATGGAGAACTTTCCGCCGGTGCCCACGTGAGAAGTTTTGACGCCTCCGGGCTGGCGGGAGGGGTGTACTTCTACCGGTTGTCCGCCGGCACATTCAATGAAACGCGGCGGATGTTGCTTGTGAAGTAATTGTTGCGCATACCTGCCGGCTATGCGAACGGGCAGGAGGTGCGTGGAAAACGAAACACCCGCGGATCCGGGGATATGCACACGCATACCCCGGATCATGCGGTGATGAGAACCGGGAGTAAATGCACGCATATCCCGGATCGTGCGTTTATGAGAGTCGGGCATGAGCGAGACGCAAGGGACGCAGGGATGAGGCGAGATCGACGTTGTATGTAATCCTGCTCCGTCCCCGCATCTCCACTCAAGAAATCAGGCGATGCCCACGCACACGAATGGCACGTATGACATCCAGAGGCTGAGGCGGGCTATCCGGACATGCTATCCCGGGCTGCCGGAAAACCAGCGCAAGGTGGCGGATTGTTTCCTGCAGATTTCGGAAGAGCTTCCGTTCCTTTCGGTAACAGAGATCGAGCGGCGTGCCGGGGTCAGCAAGGCGACGGTGGTGCGGCTTGCCCAGAGTCTTGGTTTTTCCGGCTTTATGGAACTCCGGCGCAAGTTGCGTTCGGGGATGCAGGCCGGGATCGGGCTCGCGGCACAGTCGGCCATACCGGAGAGCCTCCAGCGGAAAGAGACGCTGTCGCTGGTCGCCCGGCAGGATGTCAAGAATATCACCCAGACGGTCAGCCACATTGATCCGCTGCTGTTCAGCAACGTGGCCGCCCGTATCGTGCGTTCGTCGCACGTGTACACGCTCGGACTCGGCATTTCCTCGCTGATGTCCCAGGTGATGGCCTACTCGCTCAACCAGGTTGCCGTGCCCGCAACACCGTTTGTTCACGATTATGCGACATTTGTTGAGCAGCTTCCGTTCCTTTCTTCGCGCGACCTGTTGATCGCGTTCTCTTTTCCTCCGTATTCGCGCGAAACCGTCGACGCGGTAACCGCCGCCGCGTCGCGCAAGGTTCCCGTGATCGGGATCACCGACCGGGAAACATCGCCGATCAGTTTTTCTTGTCTCTTTGTGCTGCCCATCCGGAGCAAGAACATGCTGTTCACGAACTCCTTTTCGGCGATTTCGGTGGTGATTAATGCCCTGGTGACCGAGGTCGCGCTGAAGAACAGGGCGAAGGCGCTCCGCATGCTGAAGGACACCGACCGGCTGCTGCAGCAGGCCGGCCACTATGCCACTGAATAACCGTCGTCTGGCTTTCTTGCAGGAGGTACACACATGAAAACGCGGGCCTGTTGTACGGCACTGTTCCTCGTGGTGGCGGGTGCGGTGTTCGCCGGTACGACCGGGAAGATCGCCGGCCGTATCACCGACCGGGAACGAGGCGAGGGTTTGCCGGGAGCGAACGTGGTGATCGTCGGGACCAGCCTCGGCGCCGCGACGGATCCCGACGGCGCCTACGCGCTGATGAACATCCGTCCGGGCCTCCACCAGCTTCGCGTGACCCTGATCGGCTACGCCCCCATGGTAATCGAGGGCGTGAAGGTCACCGCGGATCAGACCACGCTGATCAACGTGCAGCTCACCTCTTCCGCCGTGCAGCTGGAGGATGTCGTTGTGCAGGCGGAGCGGCCCATGGTGCAGAAGGACCTGACGGCCACCATGTCCGCGGTGTCCGGAGAGCAGATCAAGCTGCTCCCGGTGCGCAACTTCGTGGACGTGCTGCAGATGCAGGCCGGGGTTGTGGGCGAGGGTTCCGCCGTCCACATCCGGGGCGGCCGCAGCGGCGAGGTGGCGTATCTGATTGACGGCATGTACGTCAAAGATCCCGTGCTCGGGGGGCTGGGGACGAACATCAGCAACGATGCCATCGCGGAGCTCAACCTGCTCAGCGGAACCTTCAACGCCGAGTATGGCAACGCCCTGAGCGGGGTGGTGAATATCGTCACCAAAGAAGGGGCGCGCGACTACCGGGCCACCATCGAAGCGCTCACCAGCGAATTCGGCGTGGACCGCTATGCGGGAATTCATGAAAACCGTGTCAGCGGCACATTCAGCGGCCCCCTCTGGAACGAGGACGCCGCGGTGTTCCTCAGCGGCGAGCGTGACGCACTGGGATCATGGCTGCCGTACGGCTATGACGAGAATATCACCGCGTTCGTCAAGCTCTCGGCGCGCATTATCCCGGAACTCAAGCTGGTGGCCAGCGGACGGTACGGTCAGCGGCACCGGCAGCCGTACGGGCACGAATGGAAGTACATCGGCGAACAGTACATCCGCATCCGCGAAGAAAGCGGGCATGGCATGCTCACGCTGACCCACAATGTCTCTCCAACGTTTTTCTACGACGTCCGTGTGTCACAGTTCAATCAATCCTACTACAACGGCATTGACAAGGACACGGCGGATTATCTCCCGGTGGGCGAACGGGAGTTCCTCCCGATCGGCAACGGATTTGAATTCTACGCCAAAGCCGATCCGGTGGAGGTGACGGATAACCGCACGAAGACGCTGAACGTGCGGGGGGACCTCGTGTGGCAGGCGGACAAGTGGAACGAGGTGAAGTTCGGCGCGGAGGTGAAGAAACACGCGCTCGACTACTTCAACGTCTACGATCCCAAACGGAACTATCCGTACATCACCAGCTACACCAAGAATCCCCTCGAGGGTGCGGCGTACATACAGGACAAGATCGAACTTGCCGCCCTCGTGGTGAATCTGGGCCTCCGGTTCGACTATGCCAACCAGCTGGCTCCGTTCCGGAGCGATCCCCTCGACGAGAACTCCATGCAGGAGTCGGTGCCGAAGACCCAGTGGAGCCCGCGTCTCGGCATTGCGCACCCGATCAGCGATCGCACATCCCTGCATTTCTCCTACGGACGGTTCTTTCAGAACCCGGACTACCGCTACTTCTATGAGAACTCCCAGTATGATCTGAATGTCCGGGAGCCGCTTTTCGGCCAGCCGGACCTTGACGCCCAGCGGACAACGGCATATGAGGTGGGCGTCACGCATCAGTTCAGCGACGTCCTCGTCGGTTCGTTCACCGCCTACTACAAGGACATTCTGGGGCTTGTCGGAACCCGGTACTACCTTCCCTATCTCGATGGACGATATATCGGATATACGCTCTTCGTCAACGAATCCTATGCGAACGTCAGGGGGTTCGAAGTCACCCTCAACCTGCGGCGGACCAAACATGTCGTCGGGGACACTGACCTACACCTATTCCGTGGCCAAGGGGAGTGCATCGTCGGAAACCGAGAACTATCCGGGGACCACGGAATCCACGCTGTTGTATCCTCTGGATTTTGACAAGCCCCATGTGCTCAACCTGAACATGGGAGTTTCATGGTACGATAATGAGGGACCGCAGCTGTTCGGCGTACAGCCTCTGGAAAACACGACATGGAATCTCTCTGTCAGGGCGGGATCGGGATATCCCTATACCCCCGGAGGACGGGATGTCGGGTTTATCGAGCGGAATTCGGCGCGCCAGCCGGCCGTGTACACGATTGATCTCCTGGCGAGCAAGGAGTGGCGTGTGGGACCCGTGATGCTCGGTTTTCTCGTGGAGGTGCTCAATCTGACCGATCAGAAGAATGTCGTCCGCGTCTACACGGATACCGGAGAACCGGATTTCACCACGCTCGGCAATTTCTCCGATGAATACATACAGGACCCGAGCAACTTCGGTCCGCCCCGGCGCATTCGCCTCGGTCTCCGTCTACGATTCTGACATCCAGCAAAGGAACCATTACCATGAGATACCGGCATTTGCGTGCACTCCTCTGGCTGCTCCTGGTGTTCTGGACTGTCGGAGCGGCGCAATCATCAAAAGAGCGTGAACAGGCAGAGCGCGCGAGGGCGCTGGCAAAGCCAGATGCACAGCGCGATCGGGCGGGAGGGACGCACGACAAGAGCAACATCGGGCTCTTCTTTGAAAACCGTGGCAAGCTGTATCCTGCGACGATCGCTCAGGGTGTAGGAGGGGAATGGCCGATCCGCAGCGGCCATGAATATATCTACAGAGCCAACCCTGTGGTGGGGCGTCCGGGGAACGTCATTGCAGGCCGTTTCCGTACGAGCGAAGAATGGGAGGCCGCGGCGGGGTACCACAACCGCGACTCAGTCAAGATCGCCTTCAGCGATAAATCCTACACCTGGCCGGCCACGGGCTGGCCCGTCAAGAATGCCGCCGGCCAGCCGGTGTTCGTCTCCGACCAGGACAGCTATGCGGTCTACAACGACTCCACGAACCGCAAACCGATGCTGGGCCTGGAGGTGCATCAGATTGGCTACGCCTTCGGGGCGAAAGCCGTGCGCGACATGCTTTTCTTTACGTACAAAATCGTGAACCGGTCCCAATCCCGGATTGACAGCCTCTACTTCGGACTGTACATGGACCTGGATATCGGCGATGTGCCCGGCGGTGCGCAGGAATATGCCGACGACCGGATCGGCTTTGACAAACAGCTTCAGGCGGTGTACTTCTACGACGACGGCGTGAGCAGTGAATGGCCCGGCGCCAACACCGGGTATTTCGGCCTCGTGATGGTGAGCACGCCGGATGTGGGCGGCGTGAAGCGGGGCATCACCGACCTGCACTACAATCTGTATGACGACGACGCTCCGATGGAGACCGACAGCGTGCACTTCGGTGTTCTCTCGAGCGCCCCCTCGTTGTACAATTCCGCTCTCGGATCCCGGTACTTCCATCCCGGAGCCAACGCCCCCGATCTGCATTTCGACGATATGAACACCATCCCGGTGACCGGGATGGATCTGGTGTCGAATGTCTCGTCGGGGCCGTACATTCTGAATGCGGGCGACACGCTGACATTTGTGACCGCCTTTCTCGCCGGCAACTCCCTGCTCGAGTTCACGGCGAACGCCGAGAAGGCGCATGCATTGCATGAGGCGGGCTATGTGAGCGCCCGCCCCCCGGAAACGCCGAAGGTCGCCATTCTCCCCGGCGACAGGTCCGTTCGCATTTCCTGGGACAACCGCTCGGAGCTTTCGCGCGACTTCGGTACCGGACTTCTGGATTTTGAAGGATACCGGCTTTACAAGAGCCTGGATCGCGGACTGACCTGGGACCAGATAGACCGGAACCAGTTCCCCTCCACAGGCCCGGATCCGGTCCCGCTGGCGACATATGACAGGGTCAATGCCATCGCTCCGAACAAGGGACTGCAGTACACCTTTGTGGATTCCTCGGTGGTGAACGGCTTCGAGTACTGGTATACCGTGACAGCCTATGATGCCGGCGATTCCACGACGCCGAGCCTGGAGTCTCCGCGCGGCAGCAGTCGCGACGCCATCAATCTCGGCGTTGCCACACCCCAAACCTCCGCGATCGGCCGGACTCCCGTGCTCGCCTCGAACGTGACACAGACGGGAACCGGAAGTGCGCGCGTGCAGTTTTCCGTTCAGCCCATGGATATTCCGGCGGCCGGCGGAAAGACCTTTGATGTCACCTTTGCGCCGACACACGATATTGTGAGGGGAAACCTCCGATCCTCCATCACCGTCTCGGTGGACACGGTGAAGCCGGAGGCCGCGCATGTGTTCGCCCTCGCGTTTTCGTCGCCGACCGTGTACAGGGTATTCGACCTGCAAACGCGGGTGGTGGTGGATTCGGGGACGTATGTCTCGGGTGCGCCGATCCGCTTCAGCGGACTGCGCCTGGTGCTCACGGATAGTTCGCTGAGCGCCGATGCCCGGCCGGAAGCGGGGGACTCGATTCTGATACTCCCGGGGTTGACCGTCGCTTCGGGCGGAACCGGGGTACTTTCGCTGAGGCCGTTGTATTACGGGACTTCCTATGTCACGAATGACGGCGTGGTGATGTCCATCGTTCCCGCCGATGCATTACCGGGGGCGAAGGTGACGTATGCCGACCGGTTCCGGTTCACCACGGCCCCGGCGGCGGTTGATCCGGCACGCGTGGCGAATGAACTGGATCGCGTCAAAGTCGTGCCCAATCCCTATCTGATCTCTTCACTGTATGAAGAGGAGTTCGGCACGCGCGGCACGCGGCGCGAGCCGATACGCCAGTTGAAGTTCAACCACCTCCCGCCGAAGTGTACCATTTATATCTTCACGGTTGACGGCGACAAGGTGGCCACCATCGAGCATGACGGAAGCACAGGAACAGAGACGTGGAATATGCGTGCAGCGGGAAATCGTGAAATCGCACCGGGCGTGTATATCTACATGGTGAAGACCGACTACGGCCGAGAAGATCGGGCGGTTTGCGGTGATCAAGTAGGGACCGATGAAACACTCGCCAAGGGAACGTTCAGAAGCACTTTGCAGGAGAGGGTGTGTCATGAAACCACTCATAGGCATTATGATTGTCATCGTCCTGGCGGCGTTGCCGGCAGGGGCACAGAATCCGAATCTCGGAACCAGCGGCGCGCAATTCCTGGAGATTCCCGCAGGCGCCCGGCCGTCGGCCATCGGGGGGGCGGTTGTCGCAAACGTGCGCGATGCCTCAGCCCTGTTCTGGAACCCGGCAGGCATTGTCAACGTCCCTTCGGCCGACCTCCATCTTTCCCACACATCCTGGTGGGCATCGATGAGCCGTTACCCATGCCGCCGTTGTCCTGACGGATGAATCGTTCGGCTCGTTCGGTCTGTCGGTTGCCCTGCTGTCCGTGGACAAGATGGAGGTCACCACCGAGCTCGAGCCCGAGGGGACCGGGCAGTTCTTTGACGCACGCGACATGATGATCGGCGCGACGTACGCCCGCCGCCTGACGGAGGATTTCAGCGTGGGAGTGACGGCAAAATATGTGAACCAGCGGATCTGGAGCCAGACCGCATCCGGGATGGCTTTCGATGTCGGGACACAGTATCATGTCGATTTCCGTGATCTCACCATCGCGATGAGCATGACCAACTTCGGCGGCGATATGCGGTATGACGGCCAGGAACTTTCGGTGAAATATGACGCGGATCCTTCGATGAGTTACAACCGTCTGACCCCGGCGCGGCTGGCGGGAGAGGACTATGCGCTGCCCCTGCGCTTCCAGGTGGGCGTTTCCATCATGCCGGTCAAGCTGGAGGATATGTCGCTGCTGCTTGAGGTGGATGCGGTCCATCCGAATGACAATGATGAGCGGCTGAACGTCGGAGGGGAGTTGAACATCCTGCAGTATTTCAACCTGCGGGGGGGGTACCGTTTCGGGTACGACACCGAGAGGGCGACTTTCGGCGCGGGGGTGGACATGCCGCTGGGCGATCTACGCGTGGTGATCGACTATGCCTACGCGACGTACGATCTGCTTCCGAGCATCAACAGGTTCTCGCTGGGAATACGCTTCTAGTCCGGCTTCCGCAGCACCCGTTCCGCCTCAGGATCTTCCCGGCCGGCATCCATTCGTGGTTGCCGGCCAGACCTCAGTCCGGCAACTCCGGTGATAGCGCTCGAATGCAAACGTTGGCGGGTTTCACGTTCCCGCTCCGGAAACGGCCGCAGGGATCCGCCAGAGACAGAAGCGCCTTCCGTCCCGGAAGGAACAGAAGGCGTTGGATTGGATGCCGGGAACAACTCCTGCGTGTGATTCAGCACCCGCGGATATGGACCCGGGGGCCGGGGATTTCCCTGCCTGTTTCCACCACGCGGTTCTCATCATCGACGAACACGATAACCGGGCGGAAATCCTCGATCATCGATTCCGGAACGTCCGCGAAGGCGGCGATGATGACGATATCGCCCGGGCCGGCCAGGTGGGCCGCCGCGCCGTTCACGCAAAGATCGCGTGATTCCGCCTCGCCGGTGATGGCATATGTTTCGAAGCGGGTGCCGCGCGTGACATTCCAGACCTGAATCGCCTCGTACTCCAGAATACCCGCATGGGCAAGCAGGTCGGGCGGAATGGTAAGGCTTCCTTCGTAGTGCAGGTTGGCTTCGGTGACGCGTGCGCGGTGTATTTTGGCCCGCAGGAGGCGGCGGTAGAGTTCAGCTCGCATTCAATTGCCCATGGCACGGAGTGTGAAGCGGGGGACCACCACGTAGAACAGCTCGCCATTCGTCCGCCGCATCAGATATGTTCCCTCCATGCTCCCGTCGAACGTATCCAGCACGCAGTAACTGTTGTACTCGTGCCCCTTCCCCGGCTGGATGACGGGCTGCTGGCCGACGACGCCTTCACCCTCCACCTCGCGGAGTTCATCCCGGGCATTCCGGATGAACCAGTGCCGGCGCAGGAGTTTCACCGGGGCGGTGCTGTTGTTCTCGATGCGTATGAAGTAGGCAAAGACGAACTTCTTGCCGATGACTTCCGACTGGCCATCCAGGTAGACAGGACGGACGGTAATCGTGATATTCTCGGTGGTGGCTTCGTACGGCTGCATGAAGAATGAATGCTCCATAACCTTGCGCGCCTTCTAGATGCGAATGTCGATTGTCGGTGGCACGAGGCTCGGCACGACGCCGCCCGCGCGCGAGTAGGACTGCGTGTGCACGTACCGGCGATACTCGAGAAGACGCGGCGGCTGACGATGCCCGTCTCCCCGGTCATCCATGACGGCGATCGTGTACACCCTCATAACGGCCGCCCGGGGCCAGCCGTGCGGGCCCTGCGAAACAGCGCCTGGTGTAGAGATCTTGTGCATGAGAAGACGTCTCTATAACAGCTATGATGCGTGGAGAGTTCGGGGAAGTGTGGAGAAAAGATACTATCCCCGGAGCCGAAAAACAACCCCCGGGCACGAAAAACCTCCTCCGTGTGATCCAGCGCACGCAAAACCGAAGGCTGATGGGTCAAATCGATGATCCCGCGCACATTGCAGGTGACACGGATGTGATCCTACGCAGGCATCACCGCGACGTCCACCGGCGTCGCCTCGAGGGCCGTCAGAAGGTCCGCCGGAAGGATATCCACGAGAAAACCGCGCTTTCCCCCGTTGATAAACAGACGCGGCAATGCAAGGATCGACCGTTCGACGTAGACCGGAAGCCGGGTGCGGGTGCCGAACGGACTCACCCCCCCGACAACGTAACCGGTGAGGCGCACTACCGCGGCGGCATCACAGGGTTCGACATGCTTCACGCCGATCGCACGGGCCAGCTGTCGTGTCGAAACCTCCCGGTCACCGTGCATCAGCACGATCAACGGCATCCGTGTGTCGGTCTGCAGAACCAGTGTCTTGATGACCGCGTGTTCGTTGACAGCCAGCGACGTGGATGCTACGCGAGTGCCTCCGTGTTCTTCATACCGGTAGAAACGGGGTGTGAAGGGGATGTGCCGGTCGCGCAGGAAGCGGATGGCGGAGGTTGCGGGGACGTCCGGCGCGGCCACGGTGCTATCGGATGACAGGGGAGGTGTCGGCCGGCATCTTTCCTTCGCGCAACACGTGCAGGATCTTCTGCGTTCCGAGCTTGCGGGCCTTGAGGAATCCCGACCAGGCCATCTCCGCCAGGCGGCCGTTGGAGAGGGCGTCGAAGAACCACTGATCGGTGTAGTCGGGTGGATCCTGCCTCATGCCCGCCTGTATCTCCAGCAGCCATCTCCGGTTGAACTTCTCCTGCGAACCAAGGGTGGGGGTCATGATGATCGGGAGTCCGAGTCCGGAGTAGAATGACAGTTCACTGGGTTTGGTCCAGAGAACGTCCGTTTCGCGCAGCAGGGCATTGAAGCCCTGCAGGTAGTCCGGCAGCGTGTCTGCAAAAAAGACCTGCAGGTCCTGAGATGCGGGGGCGACGGCTTCCTTGACGGACAGAAAATAGTCGCGGACCTCGGGTCTCGTGCCCGCGACAAGATGCAGGCGCAGAGTACCGTCCAGGATGTGCGACCGGATGCTTCTGGCGATCCGGCCGCCGATTTCCTTCTGTGCGCCGGCACCGCCGACGGCATACGTGATGGTCAGCTTCCGCGTTCGCCGGAAGCGGCAGTGTTCCGCCCCCAGGAAATGTTCCACGCTCTTCCCGTGCATCGGCCAGAACCGGTTGTTCGGGTCCAGATAGAAGAGACGCTGCCCGAGATCGGCTTTCAGCGTTGCCATGTCCGCTCCACCGACCAGTTCTTCCGGCAGGGGGAATCCGGTGAGCAGGATCCGTTCCTCGGGCACCCCGTAGGCCTTCAGCCGCTGGGCCGCCTTTCCGCAAGGGGCGAAATACGTGATCCGGCTCTCCCACGGTTCCTTTGCCACCCAGACGCGGTTCAGGTCCGCGTCGCAGATGATGCAGAACACCCGGTGTGTGCCATTCCGGTCGGCGGCGATGGCCGGCGCAAAAAAGGACGTGATGACCGGGAGGTGCTCCGATTCGATCCGGTCGATCATCCCCCGGCAGAGTCCTTTCCGGAGCAGAGACGAGAGCAGATCCACCTGAAACGTGCTGCGCGAGAGGTTGCGAATGGGGTAGAACGACGGTATGTGGAGCAGACTGTCCAGGATGGTGAAGATCGACTTGCCGATGACCGGAATGCTGCGCGCCCGGGAGAGGCCTTCGTACGCGGTGAGCATGCGCGACCAGAGCCGGCGTTCCGCGGGTGAGGCCGCGTCGTTGCGGCCGACGGCAATAATGCCGCCCTCGGCGATGTGGCGCAGCGGGAATACGGCACGCTGATGGCCGTAGCCCATGTCCGCGGACACGACCCACGCACGGAGTTCCGTTTCCGTGGATCTCTTTTCCACTGTACTATTCGCGCACAAAGGCCTGATTCCGGAGCATCTTCTCCATGTCATACGGAGCCGGGCCGCCGCCGAGATACCGGTGGAACCAATCCAGATGGGCGTTGTAATAGAACGGCATCGACTTCACACCGGTGGGCCAGTGTCCGTCGTTCTTGAATACGATGAGCCGCGACGGCACCCGCATGCTTCTGGAGTCCGGTGAAGAACTCCAGGCTCTGCGTATAGGACACGCGGTAGTCCCGTTCTCCGGTGATGACCAGGCACGGGGTCTTGAAGTTCTTGACGAACCTGTTTGGTGACCATCGTTCGTACAGATCGGAATCCCACGGCGTTCCTCCGAGATCGTATTCGGGGAACCAGAGTTCTTCGGTCGTCCCATGCATCGCCGTGAGGTTGTACACTCCCATCATGGAGGCGAGCGCCTTGAATCGGTCGGTGTGCCCTTCCAGCCACATCATCATGTAGCCCCCGTACGACCAGCCCATCGCTCCCATCCGGCCGGCATCAACGTACGGGAAGTCGCGCCAGCGAATCCGTCACCGCCATCACTCCTGGTACACCTTTCCTCCCCAGTCGCGGGAAATCCCGGCGTGAACTCCTGGCCGTATCCGGTGGACCCGTGGGGGTTCGGGAATGCCACGATGTACCCCGAACCGGGATAGACCTGCCAGTCACCGCGGAATGCATCGGCCCACTGCGATTGCGGGCCGCCGTGCACATTGAGGATCAACGGGTATTTCCTGGCGGGATCGAAGCCGGAGGGTTTGACGATGAACGTGTGGATGCTCTTGCCGGAGGGCGAGGGGATCCAGAGCTCTTCGGCCGGACGGATATCGACGCTGTCTTCCATCGGCTTTGTTGAAGAATGTCAGCCGCCGGAGGTTCTTGCCTTCCATGCCGGCTTTCCAGATCTCCGCCGGTTCACCGACCGAGCGCCGTGTGAAAGCGACTTCTTTCCCGCCCGGAGCGATGGCAAAAGGCGTCGATGGCCTTCGGGTCAATGACCGGTGCGATAGACCGCGTCGTTCTGTCGACGCGATAGAGCGGCACGTGGCCCCGCACATCCGCCGTGAAGAGAATGCTCCGGGAATCGGGCGACCACTGTATGTCGTTCACCCAGTTGTCGAACCCGTCCGTCAGCACGACGCTCTGTCCTGTCGCGCGGTCCAGCAGGGCGATGCGAAAGCGATCCGCTTCGTACCCCGGAACTGTCTGCTTCCGGTAGGCAATGTATTTGCCGTCCGGCGAATACGCCGGATCGCCGTCATAGGCGGAGTTCGAGGCGGTCAGGTTCACGACGGCGCCGCCTGCCGCGGGAACGACAAAGAGATCTTTGTTCGTCGTTTCTGATTCGTTGTGATCCCGGTTGGCCACAAAACAGATCTCCCTGCCGTCGGGAGAAAAGGTGAATCCGACGCCTCCGAGAGAGAACGCGGGGGCGTCGAAGTCCCCCGGCGTGAGATCACGGTACGTTTTCTGTTGAATATTGAACAGCAGAATGTGCGAACGCCTGCCGTCTTTCCAGGAAGTCCAGTGGCGGTACAGCAGCCGGTCGGCCATGTGTGCCTGGAGCGGCTCCTTTGGTCATGGCTTTCCGTGATCGCCTTGTTGCAGCTGTCGGAGGCGGCGCATTCCGGAAACACCTCACTCGCGAAGGCGATGGTCGTGCCATCGGGCGACCAGATGGGGTTGCCCACGCCTGCGGAAAAATCCGTCAGCTGTCGGGGTTCGCCCCCATCCGCGGGAAGTGAGCCAGGCCTGTGAGCCGTTGTTGCGTGTCGAGACGAACAGGATGGATAGTCCGTCAGGAGACCACCGGGGGTGTGTGTCGGCGGCGGGATTGTTCGTCATTCTCCGCATGTCGCTGCCGTCCGCACGCATGACATAGATCTCGGCATTGGTGGTTCCTCTGGCAAGATCATGCTCCTGCACGACGAAGGCGATCTGCCGGCCATCGGGTGAGAACCGGGGATCTTCGACGCCTTTGAGGCGGTACAGGTCGGCAATGTGTAAAGGGCCTCTTCTGCGTGAATGCCGGGAGGGCGGCCAACAGAATCAGAAGAAGACAGGCGGTACGGCGCATATCGGGCTCCTGGGATTTTGCGAACAAAATTACACACAAGGGGACTGAATTGCAATTCCTTGCGATTGAGGAAAATGGTCCGGATATTACACTATCTATGCCGGAAATGACCGTCCATACAGGGGGCGACGCGGGCGATTATCGATCTCGCCGCCTTCCGTCACAACCTCGATGCCGTCCGCGCCTATGTCGGGCCCTCCGTTGCGATCATGGCGGTGGTGAAGGCGGATGGGTACGGTCACGGTATGGTCAGGATGGCAGAAGCAGCTCTCGGCCATGGCGTCAGCCATCTGGGAGTTGCGCGAGTGCATGAGGGTCTGGAGCTTCGCGCCGCAGGGATCACCGCTCCGATACTCGTTTTTGAAACGCCCGCTCCGGAAACCATACAGGAGGCCCTCGCGGCGGATCTTGACATGACGCTGGTTTCCGATGAAGCCCTTGAATGGATCGAACAATCGGCACGGCAGAGCGGAAGCCCGGCCCGCGTACAGGTGAAGGTTGATACGGGTATGGGGCGGCTTGGCCGGCCGGCAGAAGAGGCTCTGTCGCTCGTTGTGCGCGCCGCCCGGTCGCCGCTTCTTCGGCTTGCGGGAGTGTACTCCCATTTTGCGACATCCGAAGACCCCGACACCCGGTTTGCCGAGCTGCAGCTCCGCCGTTTTTCCGAACTCCTCCTGGCTGTCGGCGGGAAGGCGTGACCGTCCCCCTGAGGCACATGGCAAACAGCGGCGCGATCATGACCATGCCCGGCGCACATCTGGATATGGTGCGCCCCGGCATTATGCTGTACGGCTACCCTCCCGGCCGGGCGATGGTCGAGCGTTTCCCCGTCCGGCCGGTCCTTTCGCTTGTTACCCGCGCGGCGTTTGTGAAGACCGTCGGGCCGAACACGAGCATCTCGTACGGCCGAAAATACTTCACCGGGCGGACGACCACGATCGTCACCGTTCCCGCCGGCTACGCCGACGGGTATTCCCGGCTGCTTACCGGCAAAGCGGAAGCACTGATCCGGGGGCGGAGATATCCGGTCGTGGGGACGATTTGCATGGACCAGATGATGATTGACGTCGGGCCCGATGACCGGGTGGAGGTCGGGGATGAGGTGGTGTTGATAGGCCGGAGCGGCAGCGACCGGATCACCGCCTGGGATCTGGCCGCCGCAACCGGCACCATTCCTTATGAAACCACGTGTTTGTTGACCAGGCGTGTGACGAGGGAGTACAGGGGCTGATACAGGAGAAGCCCGCGGGGGTCCCTGTTTGGCGGGTGCCTAAATCAAGCGTTTTGTCGTCTGCCGGGCTTGCCCCACCCGGGCGGGGAACTCCGGGTGTGGCTCCAGGTTGCGAGTAAGAGAACCAAATCGTACATTACATATCCATGTGCCCTGACGGGCACACCACTTTCATGAAAGAAAGGAGTGCAGGAATGAAGGTAACAACGATTGCTGCAGCCGCCCTGTGCACGGTGCTTCTGACCGCAAGTGCTTCGGCCCAGACCACAGAATCGCAGAAGCAGGTGAAGAAAACCACCGGCACGACGACGCAGGTGACCGATGTGTATGTGTGCCCGATGCATCCCGAAGTGACGGCAAGTGCGGCCGGGAAGTGTTCGAAATGCGGCATGGCTCTTGAGAAACGCGCCAAAACGGGAGAGACCGTTCAAGGCACCGGGTCAAAGAAGGCAACGAGTAAGGGGGGGAGAGGAAGAGTTGCTGCCCTGCGGGCTGCGAGGAGAAGTGAGGTTCTTCCTTCATACATTCTAGAGGTACTGTGCCATGACGATACTCGTTGTCGATGATGAACCGGAGTACCGGTTGATGCTCCGGAGTGTACTCGTTAACGAGGGGTTCACGGTTGTGCTTGCCGAGAACGGAGAGGATGGGTACAGGAAGCTCAAAGAGACCGCTGTTGATATGATCATCTCGGACATCTACATGCCGGTGAAAGACGGGATAAAATTTCACAAGGCGGTCCGGGATGATCCTGCGTTTGCCACCCTGCCGTTTTTGTTCGTTTCCGCCTACGATGACCAGCACACCCTGGAGGTCGTCAAGAACGCCAAGTGCGAGGGTTTCCTCAGGAAGGCGCGGCCCGTCAGCGAGTTGAAAGAGTGGATTCAGTATCTGACCACGCCGGAATCTCAACGGTCGCCGCTTCCGCCCGGTGGCGCGCGGAGTCGCCTCAACCAGCAGCTCCGCCGGGGCTATCGCTGAAATATCTCTCACCACGACTATTCTAGGTTTCCATGTCTGACCACATACGAACGCCCGCGACGCTTATCACGGGTGCCAATGGCGAAATGGGTCACGGACTGATCGAGCGGTTGGCGGAGCAGGGGAATCAGCGCATCATCGCGATGGATGTCCGCCCCATTGACGAATCGCTTCGAGCCCGCTGCAGCGCAGCGCTCGTGGGCGATATTCTTGATACGCGCCTGCTGGAACGTCTGGCAAGCGAATACGAAATCCACACCATCTATCATCTGGCGGCGCTGCTGTCCACACGCGCGGAATTTACGCCGGAATCCGCCCACCGGGTAAATGTTGAAGGGACCATGTCCCTTCTCAAGCTGGCGATTGAACAATCACGCTGGCACGGGACGCCGGTGAAGTTTCTCTTTCCGAGTTCCATCGCCGTGTACGGGCTCCCCTCGGTCGAGGCCAAGCGGAAGGCGGGCAAGGTGAAGGAAGACCAGTGGAACACACCCGTCACCATGTATGGATGCAACAAACTCTATTGTGAGCATCTCGGACGGTATTTCACCAGGCATTACCGGCAGCTTGCGGCCGATGCGGAGAAATCGGGTGTGGATTTCCGGTCGATCCGGTTTCCCGGATTGATCAGTGCGGCCACGGTGCCGAGCGGCGGGACGAGCGACTATGCACCGGAGATGCTTCATGCGGCCGCGCAGGGAAACGGATATGCCTGCTTCGTCCGGGAGGATGTGCGCATACCCTTCATGGCGATGCCCGACGCCATCACCGCGATGCTCGCCCTGCACGGGGCACCGTCCGCTGCCCTGACGCAGGTTGTCTACAATATCACCGCCTTCAGCCCCTCCGCCGGGGCCATCCGTGAGATCGTCAAACGCGAGTTCACCGGCGCCGATATCCGTTTTTCGCCCGATGACAAGCGCCAGGCGATTGTTGACACGTGGCCGGAAGATGTCGACGACACGGCTGCGCGGCGCGACTGGGGTTTTTCCCCGGCCTATGATCAGGCCCGCGCGTTCGAGGAATACCTGATGCCGGAGATCAAACGCCGGTATCGTTCTTCCTGAGTCCATCCTGACACGACTCACCGCCGAAGCGGGGCTCCGCCTAGCGGTTCCCCCGGTTCACAGAAAGCGATCGAAGCGCTTCTCTGTTATCTTCTTGCCAATGAGGAAATCTGATGGCGACGCCCGTCCCCCTGCTTGTCATCGACGATGATACGGATTTTGTCACGGGTATGGTGGCCCTGCTGGAAGGGCGAGGCTACAGGGTATTCACCGCCGCCGACGGGGATGCCGCCTGGGAATTGCTCGAGATGGGCAAACCCGAAGTGGTCCTGGTGGACTGGAATATGCCCGGGCTTGACGGCCTGCAGTTGATACGGCGGATGCGGGCGGAGGAGTCCCACCGGGGCCGGTATGCCATCATGGTGACCGCGCGGAGCGACCATGCCGACATTATTACCGGCATGGAGGCGGGAGCAAACGACTACCTCACAAAGCCCTTCAACAACGAGGAGTTGCTCGCGCGTATTCAGGTGGGCATCCGCACACGCGCCCTTGAACGCGAACTTGCCGAACAGGTGCGCCGTGCGACCGTGCTGGAGATGGCCGGATCGGTCGCCCATGAGATCGGCAATCCCCTGGCCGGAGCCAGACTCGTGCACCTGAGGCTGCTGAATCGCCCCGAAGTCCAGGCACTCCCCGAGGTGCGGCGGGATCTGGACGACCTCGGCAGCGAGCTCCATCGCATCGAACTGCTGGTCCGCAAAGCACAGCACATCACGCGCGTCCGGTCAAAAACGTATGCCGGAGACTCTGCGGATCATCGACTTTGGCGATAAGGACACCGACTGACGACCCCCCCCCCAACTCTTTTTTCCCCCTGATTCGCAAATCCCCTCCCTGTGGTGTATTCCTGACGGATCCTCTGATCCGCACATATCCATCATCACACGTGGAGGTTCTCATGGCAAACGCGTCGGCGGTATTCTCCAGCATGGTCCGGGCGGGCAAGACCACCTACTTTGTGGATGTCAAGGAAGCCAAGAACGGCAAACGGTATATGGCGATTACGGAAAACAAGATCGAAGAGGACGACAAGAAGCAGCGCATTACCGTCCGGGTGTTCAGCGAGCATGTGGATCAGTTCAGACAGGCGGTCGACGAAGCGGCTGCTGCGGTGGCCATGTGATTTTCGGCTCCCCGGGGCATGACCCTTTCCTGACGGTGCCCGCATCATATCGATCAAGAGCAGCCGGGTGTTCCGGCCGGCGCAGACCGTCATCAGTGAAAAGGGCAAAGACCATGGAGCATCTCAACAAGGACACGTTCCGCACAAAGGTGTTCGATTTCGAGGCGAACAAAGACTGGAAGTTTTCCGGCGAATTGCCGTGCATTATCGATTTCTATGCCGATTGGTGCGGGCCGTGCAAGATGGTGGCGCCGATCCTGGAGGATCTCTCCAGGGAATATGCCGGGAAAGTCAATATCTACAAGGTCGACACAGAGCAGGAACAGGAGCTGGCTGCGATGTTCGGGATCCGGAGCATCCCTTCGATCCTGTTCGTGCCCAGGGATGGTAAGCCCCAGATGGCGATGGGGGCCCTTCCGAAGGAGTCATTCAAGGACGCCATCAAGAGTGTGCTGGGCGTGAACTGACCCCCTTCCGGGGCATTCCTCATCGATGACCGGCCGGGGCTCCTCCTGCGTGGCGTGCGCTTTGCAGCATGCAGGAGGAGGCCCTCCTTGCTGATTCCTTCCGCATTTGTTATCTTTCTCCCGCGCTGAAAACCCCGTGCCGTGGTATCTACAAGCATCCCCCGAAAGGCGGTACACCTGCTGACGGTCATTGCCCGTGCGGTGATGGTCCTCCCGGCCGGCCCGCCGGGACGGAACGGGTAGCGCTCTTCGCCGCCGCGCTCCGCTGCCCGGGGCGCGACAACCTCTCTCATTGTGAACAGCATCCGGTGATTCCATGAACACCTCCGCACCGCTCGACGAAGTCTACCGCGTTATTCATACCGACCACTACGATCCGTTCCGCGTGCTGGGCATGCATCGTGTTGAAGTGGATGGCAAGCCGCGTGTTGCCGTCCGTGCCTTCCTTCCCGATGCGGCGCGCGTGTTTGTCATCCTCACCGGAGGCGGTGCAAAGAAGAAAGCGCGTGAGCATGAGCTGGGGATGGTGCATGAGCTCGGTTTTTTCGAGGCGCTGCTTCCGGGCCTGACAGACATCCAGCCGTACCGGCTGAAGAAGATCATGCCGGACGGGGCGGTCGAAGAGTTCCACGATTCCTATTCATTTCTGCCGACCCTCACCGATGTGGATATGTATCTCTTCAATGCGAGGGAACCATCACCGGATCTATGAGAAGCTCGGCGCGCACTATGCGGAGGTGAACGGCATCGGCGGGGTGCAGTTTGCCGTATGGGCCCCCGGTGCACGGAGTGTCAGTGTGATCGGCGATTTCAACGGCTGGGACCGCCGTGCCCATGCCATGCGCGTGCTCGGATCATCCGGGATCTGGGAGCTCTTCATTCCCGGACTTCCCGAAGGGGTGCTCTACAAATTCCAGGTGAAGACCCAGACCGGGTTCGTCATGGACAAGACCGACCCGTACGGATTTGAAATGGAACTCCGCCCGCGCACGGGATCGCGGGTGAATTTTCTCGGCGGCTACACCTGGCATGACGGGGCGTGGCTCGAGAACCGGCGCAGGGGGGATCAGCTTTCCCGTCCGATGGCGGTCTACGAACTCCATCCCGGATCCTGGCAGGTCGGGAAGGACGGGGATTGGCTCACCTACCGTGAACTGGGCGACCGGCTTATTCCGTACATCAAGCGGATGGGCTACACCCATATCGAACTCATGCCCGTCATGGAACATCCGTTTGACGCATCCTGGGGCTATCAGGTCACCGGGTACTTTGCGCCGACCAGCCGGTTCGGCACGCCGCAGGACTTCATGTACTTGGTGGACCGCTGCCATCAGGCGGATATCGGCGTGATCCTGGACTGGGTACCCGCGCATTTCCCCCAGGATCCTCACGCCCTGGGCGCTCTTTGACGGCACCCACCTGTACGAACATGAGGACCCGCGCAAGGGTCTGCACCAGGACTGGGGAACATTCATCTTCAACTACGGGCGCCACGAAGTCCGGAATTTCCTTCTCAGCAACGCGCTCTTCTGGGTGGAGGCGTACCACATCGACGGACTTCGCATTGATGCGGTTGCCTCGATGCTCTATCTTGACTACTCCAGGAAGGCAGGGGAGTGGATCCCGAATCAGTACGGCGGGCGCGAGAATCTCGAGGCCATTGATTTGCTTCGTACGATGAACAGCGTTCTCCATCGACTATTTCCCGGGCGTGCTGACGATTGCGGAGGAATCCACTGCCTAGCCCGGGGTGACCACGCCCGTACACTTCGGCGGACTCGGCTTTGACCTGAAATGGAACATGGGGTGGATGCACGACATGCTGGAATACTTTTCACGAGAGCCCGTGTATCGTTCCTATCACCACTCACAATCTGACATTCGCGCTTCTGTACGCATTCAGTGAACGATTCATCCTTCCCCTGTCCCATGATGAAGTTGTGCACGGCAAAGGATCGCTGCTGAACAAGATGCCGGGCGATCTCTGGCAGCAGTTCGCCAACCTGCGGGCTTCTGTTCGGGCTCATGATCGGGCTTTCCGGGGAAGAAACTGATGTTCATGGGGGGAGAATTCGGACAGTGGGATGAATGGAAGCATGACCAGAGCCTGGACTGGCATCTGCTGCAGTGGGATACCCATCAGGGTCTGACCCGCTGGATGCAGGATCTCATCGGCCTGTACACGCACAGACGGGCGCTTCACGACGTGGATTTCCACTACAGCGGGTTTGAATGGGTGGATTTCCATGACAGCGCTTCCAGTGTGATCTCCTTCGAGCGCCGGGCGTACGATCCGGATGATTCCATCATTGTGGTCTGCAATTTCACCCCTGTTGCGCGGTCCGGATACCGCATAGGGGTCCGGGAGCCCGGGTGGTACCGGGAAGTCCTGAACAGCGATTCCGCGATCTACGGGGGCAGCAACGCCGGAAACGGCGGGGGGGTGAACGCCGAGGCCGTTCCATGCCACGGAAGGCCGTATTCCCTTTCGCTGACTCTCCCCCCGCTGGGGGTGCTCTTCCTTGACCGGGAGACCTGATTCCGTTTTCTGCCGCGGCTATGCCGTCCGGCGGAACCACTTCGGTGGCCGCCGGTGTTCTTTATTGTATTCATAGCGTGTATCAGACACATTGCCCGGAAATACTCATACATGAAGCGTATAGCAGTGATCGGTTCAGGGTTCGGCGGGCTTGCCGAGGCCATACGCCTTCAGGCCAAAGGGTTCGCCGTGACCATTTTCGAGAAGCGGGCTCAGGTGGGCGGGCGCGCCTACCAGCTCGTGAAAAAGGGGTACACCTTTGATATGGGCCCCTCGCTTGTCACCGCGCCGTTCATCATCGACAGGGTGTTTGAAGCCGCCGGCAAATCCAGGCGCGACTATGTGGATTTTGTCCCCCTCGATCCGTTCTACCGGATCTATTTTGCCGACGGGACGTTTATGGATTACACCGGCGATGCGGCACGGATGAAGGAGGAGATGGCGAAATTCAATCCCGGCGATGCGTCACAGTATGATCGGTTCTTTGAGGACATCCAGCGGCGTCTACGATGCGGTGATCACCGACGGACTCGGGTCCATGCCGTTTCTTACATGGAAGTCCTTTCTGCGTTTCGCCCCGCGTGCGCTCCGTCTCGGGTGGTCTGCGTCCGGTGTACAGCTATGCCAGCAGGTACTTCCAGGACGAACGGAACCGGTTCGCGTTTTCGTTCCACCCTCTTTTTATCGGCGGGTCGCCTTTTCGCGCGCCATCGATCTACATCATGATCCCGTACCTCGAGCGCGAGGGCGGAGTCTGGTTTGCCCGGGGCGGCATGTACAGCCTCGTGAGGGCGTTTGAACGTGTCTTCCGCGAGCTTGGAGGGACGATTCTGACAAACGCCGAGGTGAATGAAATTGTTGTGGAAGACGGGAAGGCCCGGGGTGTTCGCGTCCGGCGGTTCGTTCTATCCCGCCGACGCCGTGGTCTCCAACGGTGATGTCCCATGGGTGTACCGCAACCTGATCAAACCGGAGCACCGGACGCGTAAGTGGTCGGACCGCGCGCTTGACCGGCTGCATATTTCCATGAGCTGTTTCCTCCTGTATATCGGAACGCGCACGCAGTATCCCCAGCTTAAGCACCACACGCTGATTCTCAGCCACCGTTACCGTGGGCTGGTGGATGATATCTTCGAGCGGAAAATCCTGCCCGACGACTTCTCGCTTTACCTTCATGTGCCGACCCGCACGGATCCTTCGATGGCGCCCCCCGGCGGAGAGAGCATGTATCTGCTCTCGCCGGTTCCGCATCTCGGAGGGAACGTGGATTGGACGGTCTCCGCCATTCCGTACCGTGAGAAGATTCTGGACTTCCTTGAAAAAGACTTTGGCATGACCGATCTCCGGAAGAACATCGAGGTGCTCGAGATGTTCACTCCCCTCGATTTCCAGAGCCAGCTGAACGCATTCCGCGGCAATGCTTTCAGCATCGAACCGCGCCTGACCCAGAGCGCGCTTTTTCGTCCGCACAACAGAAGTGAAGAGATTCGGAATCTCTACTTTGTAGGTGCCGGAACACATCCCGGCGGCGGCGTTCCCGGAGTATTGCTGGGCGCAGAGGCAACAGAGAAGTGTGTGCTTGAGGATGTTTCCCCTTAGGAGGTTTTTTTGCCCGGCGGGAGGAAACGCATAAATCGCTGAAAACACATCATTCATATGCCGGGTGTCCCCATGCATAAAACGGTACTCTCCACGGTGGATGTCGCAAGGCTGTTCAACGTAACGGAGACCACGGTCAAACGGTGGGCGGACGAAGGGACGTTGAAGTGCCAGAAGACGCCGGGCGGCCACAGAAAGTTTCCTGTCCGCAATGTTATTGAGTTTGCCGAGAATAACAACTTTGAGCCGACCGGTGCGCTCACCATGCCCGATCATGACGGGCTCGGGTCGGCGATACAGGTGGCCATTCTGCGGCGTGACTTCCCCGAGCTTGTGCGCGCATTTATCGAAAAGGCGCTTTCGCCGGACCCGTCGGACCTGCACACATTCTTTTCCTTTCTGTACGAACACCGGATTCAGTTGTGGGAGATCTACGATCTGGTATTGCGCCCCGGCATGGCTGAAATCGGGGAGCGCTGGGTAAAGGGGGAAATCGGCATCAGTCAGGAGCATCGCGCATCGTACGAGACGCTGGATGCGCTGGCCCGTCTGCAGGCGGAGATTCTTATAAAACCGCAAACGCAGGAGTCTGTGCTCTTCGCCTGCCTGGGCGATGAGCTGCATGAGATCGGGTTGCGTTGTGCCTCGTATCTTTTCGAGGCGGAAGGATGGAGCACACACTATATCGGGGCGAGGACACCCTCGCACGCCATTGTTCATGCCATCGGGGAACTCAAGCCATCGGTGGTGGCGTTGTCTATTACACATGCCTCCGATCCCGGGCAGATCCGCCGGGATATTATGGATATTGCGGAAGCCGCCCGCAGCCGGAACATACAAGTGATTCTGGGCGGTGCCGGCATTCCCGCCGAACTCGTGGACACAAAAATATACAATGGGCTCCTGCGGTCCTCCCGGGCCATTCACAGCTACATCGATCAGTACATGCAGGACCGGCGCCGGAGCAGCGCTGCTCAACAGGCAGTGTAGTTCAATTCCCGGGCGGCACGAGGGGCACGGGGTTGCGCCGACCGGTCCAACCCGGCGAGCCCGTCAAAGAGGCGAGTTGCATCGGCAGAGGATAGAAGAACGTGGGACATTCGGTCGACACATTTGATCAGGCCCGTCTGTACGCGCGGCACTATGCAAAGACGTTCTACTTTGCATCGCATGTCCTTCCGCGCGAAAAACGGGAGGCGGCATATGCGGTGTATGCGTTTTGCCGCCGCGCGGACAATATCGTGGATGATGCCGGAAATGATCCTGCAGAGCGGAGCCGGGCGGTGGTCTTGCTCGAAGAGTTGCGGGATGAGCTTCATGATGTGTATGACGGTCCGGCCGACGCCGGACGGTGGTTGGCCTTGCGGACGACCGTCCGTGCGTTCGGCATTCCGCGGGACTGCTTTCTCGACCTCCTTCGCGGCGTGGAAATGGATCTGCTCAAGTCCCGCTTCGCCACATTCGCAGAGCTCGAGGAGTACTGCTATTGCGTCGCTTCGGTCGTGGGACTGATCATGGCCCGGATTTTCGGCGTCTCCACTCCCGGGGCTCTGCGTCATGCGGCGGAACTCGGAACGGCAATGCAGTTGACCAATATTCTCCGGGACGTGGGTGAAGACCTGCGCATGGGCCGCATCTACCTGCCGCAGGATGAGTTGACGCGGTTCGGCGTGAGCGAAAGCGATCTTCACGCCGGGCGTCCGGAGGGTCCATTGCGGGCGCTGCTGGAGTTCCAGGTAATCCGTGCGCGCTCGTACTACCGGTCAGCCGGTCCGGGTATCGCGATGATTCCCGATGACGGCTCCCGGTTCTGCGCCGAGCTGATGAGCACGCTCTACAGCAAAATCCTGGACGCCGTGGAAGTCAACCGGTACGATGTGTTTACGCGGCGGGCGCACGTCCCGCTGCCGACCAAGATACGGGTGGCCGCCGCCATTGGTTTGCGCAGGAAGAAGACCCCCCGGTCTATACCTCCACGGGCAGGGCAGGGTCACGAGACTCCGGGCGACACGACGTATCAGGCACAATCGGACGTACGCGCTTCTCTGCGCGAATAATCATCAGCGACGGAAGAACAGCTCCATGAACATGACTGCGCAGCAGTACCCGGCGGAGAGCGGGGTTTCTCTGGATATCGACGGGGTCATCATGCTCTCCGTGGCGGCTGTCGAACCCGCCCCTCTGCGGGAAGTACTCAGGCAATCGACGTCCGGGGGGAAGCGTCTCCGTCCGTTGTTGACCGCCCTGTCATGTGCGGCGGCGGGAGGGAGGGAATCGGACGCGCTCGAGGCCGGAGCAGCGCTCGAGCTTCTGCATGCCTCATCCCTGGTGCATGATGACATCATGGATCAGGCGGAGTTGCGGCGCGGCATGCCCACGGTGTACAGGCGGCACGGCGTTCCGATGGCGATCGTCGCGGGAGATACGCTTCTGGCTCTTGCCTTCCGTTTGATCCAGGGCGTGCAATCCCCCCGCAAAGACCGTATTCTCGAGACCTTCACCAGCTGCTTTCTGGATCTCTGTGTGGGCCAATCCGCCGATATCCTGCCTGAAGCGTCAGGCCTTGGCGATGCCGAGAGTCATCGGTGGATGGTGGAACGCAAAACGGCGCGTCTTGTCGAGGCGTGCACGCGTATCGGGGCGTTGCTGGGCACGGATGATGAGAGGCGTGTGAATGCGCTGGGTCGGTTCGGTCTATCACTGGGGCTGGCCTATCAGGCCACGGATGACCTGCTGGATGCCATCGGGAGCGAACAGGAGACCGGAAAGTCGGTGGGGAGGGATGTGTTGAACGGCCGTCAGACCTTTCTCACCCTTGCCTATGCATCCACGGATCACCTGGCGGCCATTCGCAGTATGGTGGATTCGTGCACGGCCGGGGCCCTTCACGCGCTGAATACGTTGCCTGAATCCCCGGCACGTGAACGCCTCGGAGAACTCGCCCTTGCGCTTCTCGAACGGAAAAAGTAGGCATGTCCCCCACGGGAAAAAAGCACAGGAGAATTCTCGTCTGGATGCGGCGGGCATTGCGGGTGGAGGACAATACTCCGCTCTGGCAGGCCCTTCAGGATGCGGATGAAGTGATCCCGCTCCTGGTCCTGCGTTATTCGGCCGAATATCGTGCGGACACACCGAGACGCCGGTTTCTCTCCGGGGCTATTGCCGACCTGGATGGGAGGCTTCGCGATCGCGGAACGCAGCTGCATGTCCGGGTCGGCCGGCCCGAAGACCAGATTCCTGCTTCTGCAGCGGCATACGGGGCGGACGCCGTGTATGCCGCCCGCGTGTATGATGCGCCTGCCCTGGAGCGGGAGTCCCGTCTGGCGTATGATCTTCAGCGTCTCGGAGCTGCGATGATGACGGTCAAAGACCGGGTCCTGCGCGAGGGAATGGAAATCCTGAACGCCGGCGGGTCTCCATACAGAGTCTTCACGCCATACAAGAGGGCCTGGCTCGCGGCCGGCGACGATGTGCCCCGTGTGCTTCCGGCACCACGGAGAATCAGTCCGGTACCGCTCGCGGAAGGAAGCATTCCTCTTTCCGCGATGCCGGGTTTCGGCGACGCTGCACCCCTTGGAGGTGAGAGTGACGCGCTGGATCGCCTGCGGGTGTTCACCCGGTCGGGGATCGGTCAGTACAAAACCCTCCGGGATCTTCCCGGTGTGGACGGCACATCACGGCTTTCGGCGCATCTTTCCACCGGGACCATTTCCCCGCGAAAGGTGTACTGGGCTGCGCGGAAAGCCGAAGAACGGCTGGAATCTGCCGGGCGGCTTCAACCTGTGGAGAAAGCCGGCATCGACACCTATGTCGGTGAGCTGATCTGGCGTGAATTCTACTACCAGATCCTCTCGAATTTCCCGTTTGTCCAGCACGGATCGTTCAAAGAAGATATGCGGAAGATCCGGTGGCGCAAGAGCGAGTCGAGGTTTGCGCGGTGGGCAAGCGGAACAACGGGATACCCGATCGTGGATGCGGCCATGCGGCAGCTGAACAGCGAAGGATGGATGCACAACCGGGCGCGCATGATTGTCGCCTCCTTCCTCACCAAGGACCTTCATCTGAACTGGCAGGAGGGGGAACGGTACTTTTTCGGCCGGCTCATCGATGCCGATTTCGCCTCCAACAACGGGGGGTGGCAGTGGAGTGCGGGCACGGGGACCGATGCCTCTCCCTGGTTCAGAATCTTCAATCCGGTCAGCCAGGGAAAGAAATTTGATCCGGAGGGCGCGTACGTCCGGCGCTACGTGCCCGAGCTGTCGTCCGTGCCGGTGACACTGATTCATGAGCCCTGGAAGATGTCCCGGCAGGACCAGGAAGCCTTCGGGTGCCGGATCGGGCGCGATTATCCCGCGCCCATGGTGGACCACGGCGAACAGCGCATTCTTACGATGGAATTGTACAAAACTTCCCGCACACAGTGAGGTCTCCCTATGCTCCGTTTTAGCCTTATCGTGCTCATGGCCTTTGTCGCCATGGAGTTCTTCTCCTACCTTGTGCACCGGTTTGTGTATCACAAGCTCCTGTGGATCTTCCACAAGAGCCACCATACACCACGGACCGGTCCCTTTGAGTGGAACGACATCTTTCCCCTGGTGTTCGCCTCCTCAAGCATCTATCTGATGTCCTATGCGGTTGCCGATCCGGGCAGGATGGATCTGCTTGCGCTGGCCATCGGGATTGCCCTCTACGGCATGGTGTATTTCGTCATTCACGACATGTACGTGCACCGCCGGGTCAAGAACCTGACATTCCGGGTGCCGTATCTGCAGCGGGTGAAGAAAGCCCATATGGTGCATCACACCTACGGCGAAGAACCGTACGGGCTGCTGCTCTTCCCTTTGCCCCGTCGATCTGCGAAGCAAGCTGCCGCAGGAAGACGAAGCGCGATAACCCGACCCGCCACCGGCGGCGGCGGATGAAAGAATCATGATAGCAGGACTGTTGCTGTTTGCGGCGTTCTCACTGGAGGGCGCCTTCATCGTCGATGCGACTGCGGAGGGATCGTTCACCCTTCGCGCACATCCGGATACGGTGCGCGTGAGGCTTGCGGATATCGGTCTTCTCGCCCGCAACATGCCGGGTGTCGTGGAAATCCGGCATGAAGGAGGGAACAGGTACCTCTATTGTACGGAGAGGGAAATCCCTTTTTCCGGAACGGCCCGCAATGCATTCAGCCTGGAGCGCACTTCCACGCACGAGGGTGCGGTCCTGTACCGGACCTCTGATACACAGGCACACAACTGGATGTCATACCGCCTCAGTGTTTCTCCCGGCGGCGGCGGGACGACACGTGTGGACCTCCGTCTGCGCGTGCGCCTCGTCCGCGATTCCGGTACGGACATTCACCTTCTGGCACCTGTGCTGGGCGAGAGCTTCATCAGCGAGCAGATGGAAAAGGACCTCCGCTCGATGCTGGAAGAATTTTCCTGGCGTGCTGTCCGGGAACTGGAAGCGGAGACGTCCGCCGTAACAGGAAAAGGAAGACCGTGATGAACACCGAATACTTCATCGTCCTCGGGGCGATCCTGTTTTTCCCTCTTCTCCTCAGCTTCGTTATGCGTCTCGGGATGTACAGGCATGCCGGACCGCTTCTCAAGGCAATGGGGATTGTCAGTATCCTCTACTGGGCCTGGGATGTTGCGGTGACCGCGCGGGGGCACTGGTCATTCAATCCCGACTATGTCGTGGGATTCCCTATCCTGGGAATGCCCGTCGAAGAGTGGTTGTTCTTCGTGGTTCTGACATTCGTGTCGATTTTTACGTATGAGGCCGTCCGCAAGCTGCTGGAGAGAAAATGAAAGAATATACGCTGTTTGCCGTCGGTTCGGCGATTGCGGTCGTTCTTCTGGATCATCTGCTGGGGACGCGTGTGACCGTCAGGAGAACATTCTGGGTGACCATCGCCATCATGTTCTTCTTCAAGATACCTTCCAACGGGTATCTCACCTGGAGACCGATCGTGATCTACAACCCGGAGTACTTTCTCGGCATCCGTCTGGGAACGATTCCGGTGGAGGACTTCTTCTACGGGTTCGGCCTCATCACGCTGACCCTGGTGCTCTGGGAGTTTTTTCTGCGAAGGGAGCGGCGCCATGAACTTTGACCACGTTGCACTGAATGTGAAAGACATCGCCCGTTCCGTGGAGTGGTACGTGACGAAGATGGATGCGAAAGTGTTGTATCAGGATGATACCTGGGCGATGCTGGATGCCGGCGGCGTCAAACTCGCTCTCACGTTGCCCAATCAGCACCCCCGGCATATAGCGTTCGACGTCGGTCCGTCACCGTCCGAAGAGTTTCTCCGGAAGGCCAGGTCGCACCGCGACGGAAGTCTGTCGCAATATGTGGTGGATCCGGACGGCAATGCAATCGAATGGATACACTACCCTGCCGCCTCGACCCCGGCCGACCAGGGACCATCGGAATGATGCTGCGGAGACTCCAACAAACCTGAAGGCGCTACTGTGAAAGTCCACGTGCTTCGCCACACGCAGGTTCTCCCGTACCGGATTCACGATCTCTTTCCCTTTTTCGAGAAGCCGGAAAACCTGGGGCGTATCACGCCGCCTCAGCTGGGATTCAGCATACTTACCCCCCCGCCCATCGTGATGAAAGTGGGGACGCTGATCGACTACACCATACGTGTGGCGGGTGTGCGTCTTCGATGGACAACGTTGATTACCACCTACAACCCGCCGTATGAGTTTGTGGATGAACAACTCCGCGGTCCCTATGCTTTGTGGTTTCACCGCCACCTCTTCAAGCCGGTCCCGGGGGGCACGGAGATGACAGACAGCGTGCATTACGCCCTTCCCTTCGGAGTGCTGGGCGCGCTTGCCCATTCTCTCTTCGTGAAGCGTCAGGTACGGGGGATCTTCGAATACCGGGCGAAAGTCCTCGGCCCGGCTCTGGCGAAAGCCATTCCGGTGAACATCGCATGAATATCCTGATTGCCGGTGGAACCGGTTTTCTCGGAACCGCCCTTGTGAGAGAGCTTCTGATCCGGGGGGATCGGGTCGTTGCGCTCGTCCGGGATCCGGTCGTGGCCCGCCGGCGTTTGCCGCCGGATGTGCTCATTGCACAGTGGGACGGGAAGACCTCCGGAGACTGGACCCGTCATGTGGGAGAAGCGGATGCGGTGATCAATCTCTCCGGGGAACCGATTGCGGCGAGGAGATGGACGAAGGGGCAGAAGCAGAGGATTCTTCAGAGCCGGATCACACCGACACGTGCACTGGTTCTTGCCATGACAGCGGGTAAGCAAAGACCCTCGGTCCTCATCAATGCCTCGGCGATAGGTTACTACGGGTTTTCGGAAGCATCCCCGGCAACTGAAGAGACTCCCTCCGCCTCAGGTTTCCTCGGTGAGACGTGTGCCCTCTGGGAACAGGAGGCGCTCGCAGCACGGAGTGCGGGGATACGTGTTGTGCTTCCGCGTCTCGGAATAGTGCTCGGGAATGACGGCGGAGCCCTGCAGAAAATGTTGCTTCCATTCCGCCTGTTCGTGGGCGGACCGATCGGTTCGGGAGCACAGTGGTTCCCCTGGGTTCACCGTGACGATGTCATCGGGGCACTGCTCTTTGCGCTCGATACTCCCAACCTTCATGGCCCGGTGAATTGTGTGGCTCCGGAAAGCGTCCGCATGGATGAATTCTGCCGGACGCTGGCCCGCGTGCTGGCAAGACCGTCCTGGCTCCGGGTCCCGGGGTTTGTTCTTCGAAGTCTGATGGGGGAGATGGCCGGGATGATTCTTGGTGGGCGGCGTGTTCTCCCCGGCCGGCTGACCGGGATGGGCTACCATTTTGCCCATCCACGCCTTGAAGGCGCTCTCCGCTCCATACTTGAGTAGTTGAGTAGCTGTCCTGGCTGTTTTATTCTTTCAAGTTTTTTCTCTATATTGTACACTCACCCTCAATTCCCCGTACTCCTTCTTTCTTTTTCTTGAATTGCAGCGAGGTTTTTGTAGCATGCCTTCTGAATCCACGCCATCCGAACCCCTTTTCGGGGAATTTCCCCCTTCATCCCCCGAAGAATGGCGGATCGCGGCTGAAAAGCTGCTCAAAGGTATCCCATTTGACAAGAAGATGGTTTTCCGGACGTACGAAGGGATAGACCTTCGCGCTATTTATACGTCTGAAGATCTGCCTCCGGGGACGCCGGAATCACAATTCCCCGGGTATCCGGACTTTCGCCGTGGCGGTCATGTGCTTGGCCGGGCCGGGAAGACATGGGAAATTACTCAGGAAATCTCATACCCGACGTGTGAAGAATTTGGCGCCGCGCTCGGCCACGACCTCCAGCAGGGTCAAACCGCAGTCTATCTGCCACTGGACAAAGCTGCAAGAGCCGGGCTGGATCCCGACCAGTCGAATGCAGAACACGTGGGGAAGGGTGGTGTTTCCATAGCCTCCCTGAGTGAACTGGCCCTGGCGCTGGAGGGAGCCGACCTCTCCCGGTATCCGCTCTATGTTGAAGCCGGTCAGTCAGGTCCTGTTTTCCTCGCCATGGTGAGTGCCCTCCTCGCTCAACAGGGCAAGACATCCGGTGTATTGCGCGGAAGCGCGGGGACTGACCCGATCGGAACGCTTGTGAGCCACGGCGTTCTGCCCACTTCGCTTGAAGGGGCATATGACGAAATGCACGCTGCGACGCAGTGGGCACTCCTTCATGCACCACAGGTCCGGACGATCGCGGCTTCCGGCAGCCCCTATCGCGATGCCGGCGCCGATGCGGTACAGGAATTGGCCTATGCACTCGGCACGGCCGTGGAGTACACCAGGGCAATGCTGGACCGGGGGCTGACGATTCACGACATTGCCCGCAGGGTCTGGTTCACGTTCTCCATCGGAACGGATTTCTTCATGGAAGTCGCGCGGCTGCGGGCCGCGCGGATAGTCTGGTCCGCCGTTGTGGAGGCCTTCGGCGGCAACGAAGAAGACCAGGTCATGACGATACATGCCCGGACCTCCGGCTTCACGCTCACGCAGGTTGATCCGTACGTGAATATGCTGCGCGCCACGACCGGGGCATTTGCCGCGGCCACGGGCGGTGCGGACAGTGTTCATGTCGCCCCCTTTGATCAGCCTTTCCGCACCCCGGACGAATTCTCCCGGAGAATCGCCCGGAACAGCCAGATCATTCTCGGAGCGGAAGCGCATGTGGACAGTGTGGCCGATCCCGCAGGCGGGTCCTGGTATGTCGAGTGGTTGACCGACGCATTGGCTCACAGGAGCTGGGCGCTGTTTCAGGATATTGAATCAAAGGGTGGGATGGCTGAGGCGGTGAAGGGAGGGTACATACAGAAATCGGTGAACGACACCGCTGCCGCACGGAAAGAGGGAAGCGACCGGCGCCGGGATCCCATTGTGGGTGTCTCGGTCTACGCAAATGCGGCGGAAACGCCCCTGGATGCGCGTCCGGTGGAAGGGGAGACTCTCCATCGCCGCAGGTCCCTTTCACTGGAGAAGCTCAAAGGATCTCCCGATCATGGCCCGGAGACGCCCATGGGCAGGCGTCTGGCGAGGTTGCGCGCGGGCGCACCGGCTGAAGAAGTGGCATTGATGATCGATGCCCTATCGTCCGGCGCAACGCTGGGAGAAACCGTTCTCGCCTGGCGGAGCGCAAAGGGGGAGACGCCGGCGAAGGCAGAGCCGCTCCCTGCACGGCGGCAGGCGGAAGGATACGAAGAGCTGAGGGGTGCCATGGCGCGATTCGCCGGACGCACCGGCTCGCGGCCCCGGGTATTCCTGGCCTCTATGGGACCGGTCGGTCAACATCAGGCGCGCGCTGATTTTTCAGCCGCCTTTTTTGCCGCCGGTGGATTTGACATTCTGGCCCCCGGAGGATTCGACACGCCGGAGGGGGCAGCGCGGGCTGCCGCTGACTCCGGGGCTGCGATTGCCGTGCTTTGCTCCACTGACGACACCTATCCATCTCTCGTGCCATCCTTCTGCGCGCTCCTCAAAGCATCCTGTCCGGGAGTCATCATTGTGCTCGCCGGGTATCCACAGGATCATGTCGAGAACTTCCGGAAGGCCGGGATCGATGAGTTTATTCACATCCGTGCCAACGTCGTGCAGGTGTTGCGTTCGCTCGCGCAGCGGACCGGAGTGATGACATGAGAAAGAGTCCGGATTTCACGAAACTCAACATCCGCCGCACGGTCCATCCGGCGGACCTCCACACCTGGAGCAAACGTGTTGATCGCGAAGCCGGCCGTATGCCGGAGGAGTTGATCTGGAAGACCACCGAGCAGATTGATGTGAAGCCGTTGTACACCTCTGAAGACCTTGCCGGGATGGAGCATCTGGGCTTCACGGCCGGCATTCCTCCCTTCCTGCGCGGGCCGTATGCGACGATGTACGCCGTGCAGCCCTGGACCGTACGGCAGTATGCCGGTTTCTCCACCGCGGAAGAGAGCAACGCGTTTTACAGGCGGAACCTTGCCGCCGGTCAGAAGGGATTGTCGATCGCTTTTGACCTGGCAACGCACCGGGGATACGATTCGGACCACCCCCGGGTTGTGGGGGATGTCGGCAAAGCCGGTGTCGCCGTGGATTCGATCCTGGACATGAACATCCTGTTCGACGGCATTCCGCTGGACAGGATGTCCGTATCGATGACCATGAACGGCGCGGTCCTGCCCGTTCTGGCGTTCTACATCGTCGCGGCGGAGGAGCAGGGGGTTTCCCTGGAGCGGCTTGCGGGGACGATTCAGAACGACATTCTTAAAGAGTACATGGTGCGGAACACGTACATCTACCCGCCCTCCCCATCCATGCGCATCATCGCGGACATTTTCGCCTTCACGTCGAAACGGATGCCGAAATTCAACTGCATCAGCATTTCGGGCTATCATATGCAGGAGGCGGGGGCGACGGCCGACCTGGAGATGGGGTACACCCTGGCCGACGGATTGGAGTATGTGCGCACGGGCATCAATGCCGGGATCGATATCGATGCATTCGCGCCGCGGCTTTCGTTCTTCTGGGCGATCGGCATGAATTTCTTCATGGAAGTCGCCAAAATGCGGGCCGCACGTTTGCTCTGGGCGAAACTCATCAAGCAGTTCCATCCCCGTGATCCCAAATCCATGGCGTTGCGGACCCACTCGCAGACGTCCGGATGGAGCCTGACGGAACAGGATCCGTTCAACAATGTGGCGCGGACCTGCATCGAAGCAATGGCTGCCGTGCTGGGGCACACGCAATCCCTGCATACGAACTCACTCGATGAAGCCATCGCCCTTCCCACCGATTTCTCCGCACGCATCGCACGCAACACGCAGCTCTACCTGCAGGATGAAACGGGCATCTGCCGTGTGATTGATCCCTGGGGCGGCTCCTACTACGTGGAATATCTCACGCATGCGCTGGCACACCGGGCCTGGGCACACATGCAGGAGATTGAATCGCTCGGGGGTATGGCCAGGGCCATTGAGACCGGAGTGCCGAAGATGCGCATTGAGGAAGCCGCCGCGCGGCGCCAGGCGCGCATCGACTCCGGGGGCGAGACGATTGTGGGGGTCAACAGGTACCGGCTCGCGAAGGAAGACCCCCTGGAAATCCTGGAAGTGGACAATTCCGCCGTCCGCGAGGCGCAGATCCGCCGGCTGGCACTGCTCCGTGCAGATCGGGATGACGCCCGCGTCCGGGCGACGCTTGCCGCGCTGAGCGCATCAGCGGAAACGGGAGAGGGGAATCTTCTTGCCCTGGCGATTGATGCCGCCCGCGCGCGCGCAACCCTTGGTGAGATTTCCGCAGCTCTTGAACAGGTGTGGGGCCGCCACAAGGCGGTCATTCGCACCATTGCCGGTGTCTATAGCAGCGAGTTTGCCGTGAAAGATGAAATCCATGATGTCCGCGCACTTGCCGACCGGATCGCGCAGCAGGAGGGACGCCGTCCCCGCATTCTCGTTGCAAAGATGGGACAGGACGGGCACGATCGCGGTGCAAAAGTTATTGCCACAGCGTTTGCCGACCTGGGATTCGATGTGGATGTCGGACCGCTCTTTCAGACTCCTGAAGAGACGGCCCGTCAGGCGGTGGAAAACGATGTCCACTTCGTCGGCATGAGCTCGCTTGCGGGCGGGCACAAAACCCTGCTCCCGCAGCTCGTCGCCGAACTGAAGAAGCTGGGCCGTTCGGACATTCTCGTCGTGGTCGGAGGGGTGATTCCGGCGCAGGACTACGAGTATCTGCGTGCGAACGGTGCGGCGGCCATCTTCGGACCCGGCACGGTTATTCCCGTCGCCGCGAAAAACATGCTCGAAGAACTTCAACGCAGGATCGCATAGAATGCCGGCGAAGGACAGGAAACCCGAGTGGGTTCCCGCCGATCCCATGGGCACGTTTGCCACGAGCATCAGGCAGGGGGTGGAGGGAGGGCATGATGGCCTGCAGGCATCCGCGGGCGCGGAACACCCGGGAGGAATTCCACCTCCCAGGCGCGTTTCCCTGGGTGTGGAGGAATATGTGAACGGAGTGCGTGCGGGTGACCGTGTGGTCCTTGCCCGGGCCATCACGCTGATCGAAAGCAACGCTCCCGCCCATCAGGAGCTGGCGCAGGAGGTCCTCCAAAACCTCCTCCCCTTTACGGGCAAGGCGGTTCGCGCGGGGATCACCGGAGTTCCCGGAGCAGGGAAGAGCACGTTTATCGAATCCCTGGGGTGTTTCCTCACCGCTTCCGGACACCGCGTTGCGGTACTGGCGGTTGACCCGAGCAGCAGCGTGACGCATGGAAGCGTCCTGGGCGACAAAACCCGGATGGAAAAACTCTCCCGCGATCCTCTCTGTTTCATCCGCCCTTCCCCCTCCGGCGGAACCCTGGGAGGGGTGGCGCGCAAAACCCGCGAGTCGATGCTGCTGTGCGAAGCCGCGGGGTACGACGTGGTGCTCATCGAGACCATGGGCGTGGGGCAGAGCGAGATCACCGTGCGCTCGATGGTGGATTTCTTTCTTCTCCTGCTCATCACAGGAGCGGGGGATGAATTGCAGGGGATCAAGAAAGGCGTGATGGAGCTGGCGGACCTGGTGGTCATCAACAAGGCAGACGGTGAGAACCGCATTCGTGCGGAGGCGCTGCGGGTCGACTATACCCGCGCCCTGCACTACCTTGCGCCCGCCACACAGGGATGGAGCACTCCCGTGCAGGTCTGTTCCGCGCTCACCGGCGACGGTGTGCCGGCGGTCTGGGAGTGCGTGGAGAAGTTCCGCGGCACGACCGGGGCGGCGGGAACGCTTGCGGCACGACGCAATACACAGATGCTGGAATGGGTCCACAGCATGGTGGAAGAACACCTTCATACACGGTTTTTCACGGAGCCCCGCGTTCAACGGATTCTCCCGGAGGTCGAACGTGCAGTGCTCGGGGGCACCATGACTGCGGCGACAGCCGTCCGTCGGCTGCTGCAGGCCATCGAACAACGACCGGAGCGGACTTCGCCATGACACCAACACACATAGAGCATATCGGCATTGCGGTGAAGAATCTGGACCAGGCCATTCGTGTGTACGAGCAGTTGCTCGGCACGGCATGTTATGCCCTTGAAGAGGTTGCCGAGCAGAAGGTGCGCACCGCCTTTTTCAGGGTGGGCCGGACAAAAATCGAACTGCTGGAGTCCACGGCCCCGGAGGGGCCGATCGGCAAGTTCATCGAAAAGAGGGGGGAAGGGGTCCATCATATTGCGTTTGCGGTTGCGGACCTTCCGGCTTCGCTTCGCGATCTTCAGGCCGCCGGCGTGCAGCTTATCGATACCGTCCCGCGCCGGGGGGCGGAAGGTCTCGCAGATCGCCTTTGTCCACCCGAAATCAACGCACGGCGTGCTGACGGAACTCTGTGCCGGGGAATAGCGGTTTTCCATCACGTTCAGGAACAACTCCATGTCGACAGTTATTGAGAAACTTCAGCACCTCAGGGAAAAAAACGCCCATGTGAACCTGGGCGGAGGCAAAGAGCGCATCGAGGCTCAGCACAATGCCAGCAAGATGACGGCTCACGAACGGCTCCATCTCCTCTATGATAACGGCTTCTATGATGAGCTGTTCCGCTTCATCGAGCACCATTCCACTTCATTCGGCATGGCCGGCCGCGACCTTCCCTCGGACGGCGTGGTAACGGGGCTGGGGGCCATTCGCGGACGGCTGGTCTATGCCTCCTCGCAGGATTTTACGGTCATGGGTGGAAGTGTGGGCCTGATGCACGCCTGGAAAATCTGTGAAATCATGGAAATGGCTCTCAAGGCCGGAGCGCCGTACGTGGCAATCAATGACAGCGGCGGTGCGCGCATCCAGGAGGGCGTTGACTCGCTCCAGGGATACGGACGCATCTTCTATTACAACACCCTGCTGTCGGGCGTCGTGCCGCAGATTTCCATTATCGCAGGTCCCTGCGCGGGAGGGGCCGCGTACTCGCCGGCGCTGATGGACTTCATTGTGATGGTGAAGGGCACCGGACAGATGTTCATTGCCGGCCCGGAGGTGATCAAGGAGGCAACGGGGGAGACCATATCGGCGGAAGCACTGGGCGGTGCGCATGCACAGGCGGCGCAGAGCGGGAACGTGCACTTCATCGCCCGGGACGATGCCGACGCCGTGGAGATCGTCCAGACCCTGCTCGGCTATCTTCCCAGCAACAACACCGAAGACCCGCCGTCCGCCGGGACCGGTGAGCTGATGATGATCGAAGATGAAGGGCTGAACAGCGTTGTTCCGGATGACTCACGTGATCCGTACAACATGTTCGAAATCCTCAACCGGGTCTTTGACCCGGGAACGATGTTCGAGGTGCACAGCCACTACGCGAAGAACATCATTGTCGCCTTTGCCCGGTTGAACGGTCGTGTCGTGGGGATTGTCGCCAACCAGCCGTGCGAGAAGTTCGGGGCCATCGATATCGACGCATCGGACAAGGCCTCCCGGTTTATCCGCTTCTGTAATGCCTTCAACATTCCGCTGATCAGTTTTGTGGATGTGCCCGGTTTCCTGCCGGGGGTGGAACAGGAATTCGGCGGCATCATCCGCCATGGCGCGAAAATGCTCTTCTCCTTCTCCGCCGCGACCGTGCCGAAAATCTCCGTGGTGATCCGGAAAGCCTACGGGGGAGCCTATCTTGCGATGTGCGCCAAGGCGCTGGGGGCGGACCGTGTTGCCGCCTGGCCGACATCCGAAATCGCCGTCATGGGTGCGGAGGGTGCGGTGAATGTCCTGTTCCGCAGCGAGATCAAGAATGCGGCGGATCCCCAGTCGAAACGGCGCGAGCTGATTGCCGGGTACAGGGAGCAGTTTTCCACACCGTACGAGGCGGCGAAGCGCGGCATGGTGGATGCCGTCATCGAGCCGAAAAAGACCCGGGCGTACCTTTCCGTGGCCCTCGAATCGCTGCGCAACAAACGCGACCTCAGGCCGCAGAAGAAACACGGACTCATCCCCCTGTAATTGATCGCAAGGAGTACGCTGTATGGAACGATTCGTGGAAAGCCTCCTGCTGCTCGCGGTCGGGATGGCGGTAACCCTGACGGCGCTCAGCTTCCTCGCCGGGATGATCTGGGTGATGAAATGGGCCGACGAAAAACTGAACGCCCGCAAGATCAGAACGTATGCGCAGAAAGTGGAGACGCGCCAGGTCGATGACGAGATGAATGATGAGATCGTCGCCGTCATCGCCGCCGCCGCAACGCGCAGCAATAAGAAAACGGGTGACGATAAAGCGTATCACCTTTCTCTCGCCCGGTCCGGGCCAGGCCTGGGCCGTGACCGGCAGACTGAACATTATGGCATCCCACGCAATCGCAAAAAGGAAAAGCACGTCATGAAGAAACTGATGATTACCGTCAACGGCAAGCGGTACGAAGTGGATGTGGAGGTGGTGCAGGACGACGAAGTGATTGAGAACCAGCCGGCGTTCCGTCCGCCGCCGCGCACCATGGACAGCTATATCACGCCCCCGACTGCCGCGGTCCCCTCGCCGGTGGCGACCAAAAGCAAGGCCACGGGAGCCGACAAGAAGACCCTGACATCCCCCATTAACGGGGTGATTCTGGAAATCCCTGTCAAAGAGGCGCAGGCGGTCAAACAGAACGATGTGCTGTTTGTTCTGGAGGCCATGAAGATGAAGACCAACATTTCCTCTCCACAGACCGGAAAGATCAAAGCGATCAAGGTCAAGGTTGGTGACAAGATCGAAGCCGGGCAGGCGCTGCTCGTGTTCGAATAACGGGGCACCATCATGATCGAAAATCTTGAACGATTCCTGGGGGGAATGGGTTTCTGGGCCCTCACCTGGGGGCAGGTGTTCATGCTGGTCATCGCCTCGATCCTCATTTACCTGGCGATCCGGCGGGGGTTTGAACCGCTCCTGCTGCTTCCGATCGGTCTGGGCGCATTTCTGGCGAACCTGCCCGGCAGCGGGCTGCTGACACCGCCGCAGGGAAATGAAATCGGCGGTCTCTACTTCTATCTCTCGAAGGGGATCGAGCTGGAGATTTTCCCCCCCTCATCTTTCTGGGGATCGGGGCGATGACGGACTTCGGCCCGCTGCTCGCGAATCCCAAGACCTTTCTCCTCGGTGCGGCGGCACAGTTCGGCGTGTTCATCGCCCTGATGGCCGCCGTGGCCCTGGGATTCAACCTGAAAGAAGCCGCGGCAATAGGCATCATCGGCGGAGCCGACGGGCCGACCGCGATCTATCTGACGCTGAAGCTGGCGCCCCATCTCCTGGGGCCGATCGCCGTGGCCGCCTATTCCTATATGGCCCTTGTGCCGCTCATCCAGCCCCCGATCATGCGGCTGCTCACAACGCAAAAAGAGCGCGCTCGTGGTCATGGAGACCCTCGAAGCCGGTCTCGCGCAAAGTCAAGATCATTTTTCCCCTCGCGGTGACCGTTATCGGCGTGTTCATTGTGCCTCCCGCGGCGCCGCTGCTGGCCATGCTGATGGGAGGGAACCTGCTCCGCGAAAGCGGCGTGGTGGATCGCCTCACCAACATGGCCCAGAACGAACTGATCAATATCGTCACGTTCTTCCTGGGTACCTGCGTGGGGATGACGATGGGCGCCGATGTGTTTCTGCGCCTGGAAACCCTCAAGATCATCGGACTCGGCATTGTGGCGTTCGGCTTTTCCACCGTCGGTGGTGTCCTCGCCGGGAAGCTGATGTACAGGCTCTCCGGCGGTAAGGTGAACCCGCTGATCGGTTCGGCCGGAGTGTCCGCGGTGCCGATGGCGGCGCGCGTCTCCCACAACGTGGGACAGGAATACAACCCCCAGAACTACTTGCTGATGCATGCAATGGGACCGAATGTCGCCGGGGTTATCGGAACCGCCATTGCCGCGGGGGTGTTGCTTGCCATTGTGGGTTAACCGCTGCTGTGTAAAGCCGATACCCGGTGCTACCGGGCCGTGTTCCACCGTTCCAAGGAGACCATGTGAACATATTCATCGCCATCCTGCTCGGCATCATACAGGGCCTGACGGAATTCCTCCCGATCAGCAGTACCGCACATCTCACCATTGCAGGGAAACTGCTCGGTCTTATTGACCTGGAACATCCGGAAGCCTGGACGGCGTTTATTGCGGTCATGCAACTCGGCACGATGACGGCGGTTCTCCTCTATTTCCGCGGGGACCTCTGGTCGATGTTCGTGGCTCTTCTCCGGGACCTCCGGAGCCGCGGAAACGGTGCGGGCGTACGCGGGCTCTCGCAGGAGAGCCGCATGGGGCTGTATATCGTGCTCGGAACGATTCCGGTGGCGCTGGTCGGGTTCTTCTTCCGTCACGCAATCGAGGGTGTGTTGACGAAAAGCACGCTGGTGATCATCGCCAGCCTCGTGGGGCTGGCCGCACTGCTCTGGCTGGCGGAGAAAGTCGCACGGCATGTCCGCGCCCTGGAACATGTACGGTGGTACGACGCGCTTCTCATCGGGGTTGCGCAGGCCTTTGCGTTGATACCGGGCTCTTCCCGTTCCGGGACGACAATCACCGCCGCGCTCTTCCTCGGGTTCACACGCAGCGCCGCTGCACGCTTTTCGTTTCTGCTGAGTATCCCCGCAGTCCTGGCCAGCGGCCTTTTTGAGCTGGTCAAGATCGTCTCCATGGTTCGTGCCGGCCTGGATGTCTTCCAGCTCGGTCTGGTGCCCCTGGTCGTCGCCACACTGGTTTCCGGACTCTCCGGTTATGCCGCAATTGCCTGGCTCCTCCGCTATCTGATGAAAAACACCACGATGGTCTTCGTCGTATACCGTCTGGCCCTGGGTGTAGTGCTGACCCTCCTTCTGATGCAGGGGATCCTGGAACCGTAGGGCGGCTGCCACCGGCCTGTCGGGTGAGGTCGTCGATTTGGACAGATCGCCGTGGCTCTGGGCCCCCTGGGATGTCCGCACAGTCTCCCCCTACCTGAGAAACCGGAGCCTTGCCGGAAAAACCGGGTTTCTTTGACGATTCCGGTGATCTGCGGCCCGGTCGTGCCACTGCTCCATGCGGGTTGGAGATCCTTCCCGGATGAGGGTTTTCGGCTGGTTTTTCCCAGGTGATCTGCGGCACAATCTTCCGCCTTCTGATTTGGTAGATTGGTACACGCTCTTCCCCTATCACTGTGTGCACCATTCACCAATGAAGGCAAGCGGCATGACCCCGCACGAGCAATTCCGGCAGGCGAAAATCGAGCATTATCTGGAACGTGCTGAAGATCTCCGGCGGATGGCCCGTTTTCCGGCGGCGAGGCGGGCGGTGGACCTCGCGCTCGCTCTGGACCCCGGCAACCCGCCCTGTCTTGTCATCCGGGAGGAAATTGACCGGATTCTGGATGAAAACGGCCAATCTGGCAATGGCAATGGATCCGTTTCCGGGGACGAGAATTATCCCGTCGATAACGGCAATGGTCGTCATGGCGGGGTGCTGAAGCGGGGAGAGCTGGTCCTGATGGTGGACCAGGACGAGCGGGTGCTGTTGAAAATGGCCTCTTCGTTGCGTTCGCACGGATACCGGTTCCTTGGCGCCGGGAGCTACGAAGAAGCCCTGGAAATTCTTCTCCGCAAACATCCCGATATTGTTGTCTCAGAAGTGAATTTTGAGCAGGGTGCCCTGGGTTTCGATCTCTTCCTCTGGATGCGCACCAATGCGCCCTTCGTGGAAACCCCGTTTCTTTTCCATGCCACGCGCATCGACCGCGATGTGCTGATTGCAGGGAAACGGTTCGGCGTGGACGATTTCATCATCAAACCCGCGGACGACGATGTCATTGCCGCGGCCGTGGCACAATCGCTTCTCCGCCGGAGACACGCTGTTCCTTCCCGCTGAGCTCTTGCTTTTCCCCAGGCTTCTGTGTATGTTACGCCGGCGGGACCACCCGCCGGCAATGCCGGGCCCCTTCGCTGTCTTCCCATAAGCCGGGGCCACTCCCGGTACCCGGGCACTCCTGTATCAACAGTCCGCCCGGACTCCTGATTCCTGCACCGTACCGACCATGAAACGCGCCAGACGATCCAACTCTTGTCTCCCTCGCATAGCGGTGAGGGTCTCGTGAAAAAAGGGCGCGCCGTTGTTCTTGCCAGCGGTGGAATGGACAGCTGTGTTACCATTGCGATGGCGCGGGAGGAATACGAGCCGGCGCTTCTCCACCTCAACTACGGTCAGCGGACGGAAGGTCGCGAGCTGCGCGCATTCCATGACATCGCCGATTTTTTCGAGATCCGTGAGCGGCTTGTTGTCTCGATGGAGCACCTTGCCCTCATCGGCGGGTCCAGCCTGACGGATCGTTCGATTCCCGTGACCCGTGCAAACCTGAGCGCCGTTGACATTCCGACATCCTATGTGCCGTTTCGCAACGCCAACATGCTTGCCGTGGCCGTAAGCTGGGCGGAGGTGCTGCAGGCGCGCGCGATCTATGTCGGGGCCGTTGAAGAGGACTCCTCGGGGTATCCGGACTGCCGGAGGAGTTTCTACGATGCATTCACGCTGGTGATCCGTGAAGGGACAAAGCCGGGTGCAGGGATCGAGATTCGCACACCCCTGATCGCCATGCCCAAAAGCGAAATCGTCCGTGCCGGGGCGAGACTGGGTGCTCCGTTCCACCTGAGTTGGTCCTGCTATGCACGCGAGGATGAAGCGTGTGGTGAATGTGACAGCTGCGCGCTCCGGCTGCGCGGCTTCCAGCGGGCGGGTCTTCCCGATCCGATTCCGTATGCCGTTCGACCCGACTACAGTCACTGAGAGGAGTGCAGTCATGGAGCAGTTCAAGGCCAGCATGTACGCGCTGATCGTCGAGACGTCGACGAATCTCCCCCCCGATGTCCGGCGTGCCATACTTGCGGCGCGCGAGCGCGAAAAACCCGGCACGCAGGCGATGCTCGCGCTGGAGACCATTGCCGTCAACGTGGACATGGCATGTGACGGAGCCGCGCCCATCTGCCAGGACACCGGGATGCCGACATTTGAGATCACCACGCCCGTCGGTGCCAACCAGCTGATCATGAGGCAGGCCATCCGTGAGGCCATTGTCGAAGCGACGAAGCTGGGGAAGCTGCGTCCCAATTCCGTGGATTCCCTCACGGGGAAGAACAGCGGCAACAACCTCGGTGAGGGTACACCGGTCACCCATTTCGAACAGTGGGAGCAGGACGACATTGAAGTGCGGCTGATTCTCAAGGGGGGCGGGTGCGAGAACAAGAACATACAGTATTCCGTCCCGTGTGAACTTCCGCACCTCGGGCGTGCGGACAGGAACCTGGATGGCGTCCGCAAGTGCATCCTGCATGCGGTCTGGCAGGCACAGGGGCACGGTTGCAGCATCGGGGCCATCGGCGTGGGAATCGGCGGTGACCGGGCCTCCGGGTACTCCCTGGCGAAGAAACAGCTCTTCCGGACGCTTGACGATATCAACCCCAATCCCGATCTGGCGAAACTGGAGGAGTACATCCTCACAAACGCCAACACGCTGGGGATCGGCACGATGGGGTTCGGCGGCGAAGCGACGCTCATCGGATGCAAGATCGGGGCGTATCACAGGCTGCCGGCGAGCTTCTTTGTTTCTGTCGCGTACGATTGCTGGGCGTTCCGGCGTCTCGGCGTTGTCCTTGACGGGCGCACCGGCGCCATCAAGCGCTGGCTGTACCGGGACGATTCGCCGGCGATCACAATGGCCCGGGGAGAAGGGCTTCCTCTCACCGGCCGCGAAGTCCGGCTGACGTTCCCGCTTGCCGAGCAGCAGGTACGGGCCCTCAAGGTGGGCGATGTGGTGCTGCTCAACGGGCCGCTGCACACCGGGCGCGACAGCCTGCATCACCACCTCGTCAGTCACGAGAGTCCCGTGAATCTTGACGGGGGCGGCATCTACCATTGCGGGCCCGTTGCGCTCAAGCAGGGTGAGCACTGGTTCATGAATGCCGCCGGCCCGACCACCAGCAGCCGGGAAGAGCCTTACCAGGGGGATATCATCCGCAAATTCCACGTTCGTGCGGTAATCGGCAAAGGGGGAATGGGCGCGAAAACCCTCGGGGCGCTCAAAGAAGTCGGGGCTGTCTACATGAACGCCATCGGCGGAGCCGCGCAGTACTATGCAAAGTGTATCACCGGCGTGCAGGGGGTGGATTTCCTCGAATTCGGGATCCCCGAGGCCATGTGGCACATCACGGTGAAAGACTTTCCCGTGATTGTCACGATGGATGCGCACGGCAACAGCCTCCATGCTGAAGTCGAGCAGGCTTCGGGCAAGGAACTCGCCCGGTTTGCCTCCCCGGCCACATTATAGTCCTTTTCTCTCACCAATTGCGCCGGCACGGCCGTGCGTCCACCGGACGGCCGTGCACGGTGCCGGACCAGATCCCATGAAATCAACGATACAGCTGAACACAGTTCCCGACATCGCGTCGATCCAGGATATGGTCCTGCGCTCGGCGCGCGTCTATGGCCAGAAGACCGCGCTGGAAGACCTCAAAGAGACACCCGTCCCCCGGCTCACGTATACCTCGCTGCTCTCCTCGGTGCTCAAGCTCGGCGCCGCTCTCCGCCACCTCGGCGTGACGGAACGGAGCCATATCGCCATTATGGGGGAGAACCGGGTGCAATGGGGGCTCAGCTATCTCACCTGCATGTGTTTCAACTATGTGGTTGTTCCGATCGACCGGAACCTGCCGATCAACGACGTTCTGAATATTCTTCACGAATCGGACGCCGTGGCGGTGATCTACTCGGACACCTTCGAGCCGGTCCTGAGCGAGCGGCGGAGTTCGATGCGGAAGCTCAAGTGGTACATCAATATGGATCTTCCGGCGGAACGCGAGGGATCCCTCTCGATGCATGAGATGATGGAAAACAGTCCCGGATGCGCCCCCGGGGACATGCCGCGCATCGACCCCGAAGAGATGGCGGAAATCATCTTCACCTCCGGCTCGCTGGGCCGCGCCAAGGCGGTCATGCTCAGCCAGCGTAACCTCGCCGCCAACCTGATGAGCATGGTGCAGATGCTCTTCATATATCCCGAAGACCGTTTTCTGTCCGTTCTGCCCATGCACCACACCTATGAATGCACCTGCGGCATGTTGTGTCCGCTCTATACGGGTGCGTCGGTGCACTACGCGCGCTCGCTCAAAACGGTGGTGGACGATCTCCAGGTTTCCAAAGCGACATTGCTCCTGGGCGTGCCGCTGCTTTTCGACAAGATGTTCAAGCGGATACACAAGTCCATCCAGGAAAAGAAGGTCACCTCTCTGCTCATTAAACCGCTGATCAAAGCCAGCGATATTCTGGAACGGATCGGCTGGAAAAGCTGCAAGCGGCAGATCTTCCACGAGATACATGATCGTTTCGGCGGATCCATCCGGCTGTTCATCGCCGGCGGGGCGGCGGCGGATCCCATGGTGGCCGGTGGATTGAGGGAGTTCGGGTTCACTTTTCTGCAGGGATACGGGTTGACCGAAACGTCGCCGATTCTGGCACTCAATACTCCGGACCACTTCAAGGATGATGCCGCGGGGATGCCGCTGCCGGGTGTGACGCTCAGGATCAACACCCCGAATGACGAGGGTGTGGGAGAGGTCTGGGCGAAAGGCCCCAATGTGATGATCGGGTACTACAAGAATGAACAGGCCACGAGGGATACCTTCGAAGGAGATTGGTTTAAGACGGGTGATCTGGGGTTCAGGGACGCGGACGGGTTTCTGCATATCAGCGGCAGGCAGAAGAATGTGATTATTTCGCGCAGCGGGGAGAATGTGTACCCCGAAGAGCTGGAAGACCTGTTGCGCCGCAGCCCGTATGTTCAGGAATGCATGGTGTACGGGGAACCCGACGAAAAGCACGACGAAATCATCGCCGTGCAGATTGTCCCCGATGCGGAGGCCTTCATCGAACTTGCGGAAACACGCGGGATCAGCATCACCGAAGAGCTGATGAAGGAGGTGCTGGGGCGCGAGATGGCGAAGGTCAATAGCGAGGTTGCGGCATTCAAGCAGATCCGGAAATTCACCATCCGTGACCGCGAGTTCGAAAAGACGACCACGCAGAAAGTCAAACGGTACCTTGTGAAGCAATCCTAAACACAGCGATACACATATGTCATCGAGGACGGGTATGCAGGGACAGCACTATGGGAATCACCGCCGGTATGTGATGATGTATCACGTCGTGCAATTTCTTCTGATTGTGGCGACCCTGATCGGATCGGTGGTAAACCTCTGGATGTCGTTGGGCAACCATGACCGGCTCTACAGCGCGTCGTTGATCGTCGTGCTTGCCGTCGTTGCGCTGCTGCAGTTTTTCTATTCCCGCTCATTCCCGTTGAAGGCACAGGACAGGGCAATCCGGGCGGAAGAGAACCTGCGGCATTTCGTGAAGACGGGGAAAATGCTGGATGCGCGGCTTACGCTCCGGCAGATCATCGGGCTGCGCTTTGCCTCGGACGGGGAGTTTGTTGATCTGGCGAAGAGGGCTGCGGATGAAGGCATGTCGGAGGAGGACATCAAGAAAGCGGTGAAGAGCTGGCGCGCGGATTATGATCGCGTGTAGGTGATCGGGGAACGGGCTGGGATTGCATCGCGAACGGGATAGTGCGCCGCATGGTGCAGTGGCCGGGGTTTTCCGCCGGTGGTCCCGAGGTGGAGAGTTTTGAGCAGGTGAACACTTCCGCCCCCCGGTGTATGGACATCGGTCCGCCGCGTGCCCCGGATGGGCCGGATTTCGCGCTCCCGGGCAGCCGGACGATGGCGTGATTTTTGCATCTTCTTTTGCGGGTGTTTCCGATACCAGCGGAAGCCCAATGTTCAACCGGGAGCCACGTGATGACCAGTAACAGCATCGCCAGCGGAGCTCTCCAGACAATGGCCGTTACACCGCCCGAGCGGGTTTCCGAGCATTCGCCCGCGAAGACCGTAAAGGCGCAGATACCGGAGCAAAAGGAGGAGCTGTCGCGGGTGAATGAGCCGGCGAAACAGCTGCCGGTGGCGGTCTACAATAGTCACGGCGAAATCGTTCCTTCTCCGTCGAGCCCATCGACGGGCTACACCGCCTGAGTGCGGTGGAAAAGAATCAGACGGCGGCCCTCCAGGGGCCGCCGTCCGCGTTTTGTCCCGGGCGTGTGTGCCGACCGGTTGACATTTCTGTGCATTCTTTTTATATTCCAGTACGTTCTTGTCAGAGTCGTAACCAGCTCTCTGACCCCTCACCTGGTGGTTTCCGGAGATCCCGTTTCATGCTCACCGAGTTCGGTCGTGTGCTCATTTTTCTGATCGTCGGCGTACTGTTTGTGGCGATCGGCCTGGCGACCGCCTGGCTGCTCCGCCCGCACCGCCCGTATCCCAGCAAGCGCACCACCTATGAATGCGGTGAAACGCCGGTCGGCGATACGCGCATGCGGTTCAATATCCGCTTCTATGTCGTCGCCCTGATCTTCATCATCTTCGATGTCGAAGTCGTGTTTCTCTTCCCCTGGGCCCTGGTCTATGCCGGGCTCGGCTGGTTCGCCTTTGTGGAGATGCTGGTCTTCCTCGCTATCCTGCTCGCGGGTTTTGCGTATGTCTGGCGCAACGGGGACCTGGACTGGGACAAGCCCGCGCCGCGGATTCCGCGCTATGAGCGCGGTGTGGGAGTGCGGGAGACACCACTCACTGAAGAAGAACTAGCCGTGTAACGGAAAACGTATGGGACTGCTGGACCAGCGGTTTGAGAACAGCAACATCATCATCACCTCCATGGACAGTCTGCTCAACTGGGCGAGGCTGTCATCCCTCTGGGGGATGCAATTCGGTCTGGCCTGCTGTGCCATTGAAATGATGGCCACCGGTGCATCCCACTACGATACGGACCGGTTCGGCATTTTCTTCCGCGGATCCCCCCGCCAATCGGATGTGATGATCGTCGCCGGCACGGTCACGCTCAAGATGGCCTCCCGGATAAAAACCCTCTACGATCAGATGTCGGAACCCCGGTACGTGCTCTCCATGGGCAGCTGCTCCAATTGCGGAGGCCCGTACTGGGAGCACGGCTATCATGTGCTCAAAGGCGTTGACCGTATCATTCCGGTGGACGTGTACGTTCCGGGGTGTCCGCCCCGTCCTGAAGCCTTGATCGAAGGGCTCATGAAACTGCAGGAAAAGATCCGCAACGAAAGCCTTGCCAAGAAAAAGTCAGCCTGACCACCCTCAACGAGCTCCCGCTACCACATGATACCCCAGGAAATGATTGACGGCCTCAAGAGCGCGTTCGGCGAGGCGATCCTCGAGGCCAAACCCGACGGGGTCCTTGATCCCTGGATCAAAGTCGACCCCGGAGCGGATGGACGACATCGCCCGGTTCCTCCGCGACACCGAACGCTTCAGCTTCGATTGCCTGATGCTCCTGAGCGGCATGGACTATACGAAGGGGAAGCTCGGCGTGGTGTATCATCTGCACTCGATGAAGTGGAATCACAAGATCGTCATCAAGACGGAAGTCTCCGCCGAGAACCCGCACGTCCGCTCCGTGGAAGCCGTCTGGAAAACCGCCAACTGGCATGAACGCGAAGCCTTTGATATGTACGGGATTGTCTTCGACGGCCATCCCGACCTGCGCCGCATCCTGATGCCGGACGATTGGGAAGGGTATCCGCTGCGAAAGGACTATGATGTGCCCGAGTACTACAACGGCATGAAGGTACCGTACTGATGGACGTGACCGTGACTGACGTTGACGCCGGCCGGCGTCCCGTGACCATTCCCGGACTGGGGCGATCCCTCCGGGCGGAGGAGATGGTCATCAACATGGGTCCCCAGCATCCCTCCACCCACGGTGTGCTCCGGCTGGAGCTGGTTGTGGACGGCGAGATCGTTGTGGATATCATCCCCCACATCGGGTATCTGCACCGGTGCTTCGAGAAGCACTGCGAGCACATGACGAACTACCAGCAGGTGGTTCCGTATGTGGACCGCATGGACTACGTTGCGGCGATGAGCAACGAGCTCGGATATGTGATCGCCGTGGAGAAAATGCTGAAGATCCAGGTGCCCGAGCGCGTGGAATACATCCGCGTGATCATGGCCGAGTTCTCCCGCATCGTCAGCCACCTGATCGCCATCGGCACATACGGAATGGATATCGGCGCGTTCACGCCGTTCCTGTATTGCATGCGCGACCGGGAACATGTGCTGGACATCATCGAGGAAACGTGCGGTGCGCGGCTGCTCTACAACTACATGTGGGTCGGCGGACTGTCGCACGATGTCAAGCCGAACTTCCAGGAAAAAACCCGCGCCTTCTGCAAGTACTTCAGACCGAAGATCAAAGAGCTGAACGACCTGCTCTCGTACAACAAGATCTTCATCGAGCGCACCGCCAATGTCGGCGTGCTGCCCGCAGATGTCGCCGTGAATTACGGCGTCGAGCGGTCCGGTCCTCCGCGGTTCGGGATTGAAGTTCGATCTCCGGAAGAACGATCCGTATTCCATTTACGATCGTTTTGATTTTGACATCCCCGTCGGGAAGGGACTGAAGGGAACGGTGGGGGATTGCTGGGACCGCTACATGGTCCGCGTCGCACGAAATGGAACAGAGCGTCCGCATCATCGAGCAGGCGGTGGAGCAGCTGCCGGCAGGGGATGTGCAGTCGGCGTTGCCGAAGCGTATCCGGCCCGAGGCGGGGGATGTCTACGTGCGGACGGAGACCCCGAAGGGGGAGCTCGGCTACTATGTGGTTTCCGACGGCAGTGCGACGCCGTTCCGGGTGAAGGTCCGTCCCCCCTGTTTCGTGAATCTCTCGGCGCTGCCCGCCATGTGCCGCGGCGCCATGATTTCGGATGTTGTGGCGATTCTGGGCAGCATTGATATCGTGCTCGGAGAAGTCGATCGATAAGCATAACAGTGAACCCGCGGGTGCCGCACACCGGCACCCGGACCCCGATCTCTTAGACCCCAGACCCTGATGAAAGAATCCCTGTTCGACCTCCTGCAGAACGAACTCCTGGTGTACGCGCTGATGGCGCTTGTGCCGCTGCTCTTTGTGATTCCGTTCGCGCTGTTCGCCGTCTGGTGGGAGCGCAAGATCTCCGCGCATATGCAGGACCGGCTCGGCCCCATGCGGACGGGAGGATGGCACGGCTGGGCGCAGACCATCGCGGATATCCTGAAGCTGATTCAGAAGGAGGACATCATCCCGACCGCCGCGGACCGGCGGCTGTTTATCATTGCTCCGTATCTCGTGTTTGCCGGTTCGTATGCCGCGTATGCCGCCATTCCCTTCAGCGCGGCATATATCGGGAGCGAGATCAACATCGGCCTCTTCTATGTGATCTCCATCTCGTCGCTCGTGGTGGTGGGTCTGCTGATGGCCGGCTGGGCCTCCAACAACAAATGGTCGCTCTTCGGCGCCCTGCGTTCCGCCGCACAGATCGTCAGTTATGAAATCCCGGTCGCCCTTTCGCTGCTGGCGGTGGTGATGGTGGTCGGGACATTCGATCTGCAGGCCATCAACCAGGCGCAGAGCGGGTATTTCTGGAACTGGTTCGTCTTCCAGAAATTTCCCGTTGCTGTTCCTGGCCGGTCTCATCTACTTTGTGGCCTCGCTGGCGGAAGTGAACCGGACGCCGTTTGATATTCCCGAGGCGGAATCCGAACTGGTGGGCGGATATCACACGGAATACGGCGGTATGCGGTTTGCGATCCTGTTTCTCTCCGAGTATGCCAATATGTTCGCCGTGAGCGCGATTGCCGCGACATTGTTTTTTGGCGGGTGGAACAGCCCCTTCGGGGAGTTTCTGTCGGGTCCCTTCTGGGGCGCGTTCTGGTTTGTGTCAAAGGGCATGGTGTTTATTTTCGTGCAGATGTGGCTTCGCTGGACCCTTCCGCGCCTGCGCGTGGACCAGCTGATGGTATGTCGGCTGGAAGGTGTTGATCCCGTTTTCGTTTGTCCTGATTTTCGGCGTCGGTATCTGGGTGCTTGCCGCGGGCCACTGAGCCCGGCGGCACCGCCCTCATGTGCAACGAATGGGCATGAAGTGATGGGAAGGTATTTCCGGAATGTCTGGGATGGTGTGTGCACCGTCCTCATCGGGATGAAGGTGACCTGGCTGCACCTGTTCACGCCCGCAGTCACCATCCAGTATCCCGACGTGAAGCTGAAGCTTCCCGAACGGGCGCGCAACCGTCTGTATGTGAACATGGACGATTGTATCGGGTGTGACCAGTGCGCGATGGCGTGCCCGGTGGATTGCATCACGATTGAGACGATCAAGTCGACGCCCGACGTGGATCTGGGGCTGACCTCGGTGGGGACGAAGAAACGTCTGTATGTCCCCCGGTTCGATATTGACATCGCCAAATGCTGCTACTGCGGGCTCTGCGTGCCCCCCTGTCCGACCGCATGCATCAAGATGACGGATGTGTACGAGTTTTCCGAGTTCGACCGGGACAGCCTCGTGTACAGGTTCGCGGTCATGACTCCTGCGGAGACGGACCAGGCGAAGGCGAAGCTCGCGGCGTATGACAAAGAGCAGGCGGCAAAGAAAGCCGCTGCCGCAGCCGCCGCCGCCGCGGCAAAGCCACCTGCCGCCGCCGCACCGGCGCCCCAGCCGGCTGCCTGCAGCAAGACCACCGGTGCAGCGCCGGCGCCAGAGCCGGCCGCAGCCGGACCCGCGAATCCGCCGGCCGGCGGGACTCCGGCGACACAACCCGCGGCAGCCACAAAGCCGCCCGTGCCCCCTCCACAGCAAGAGACCAAAGCCTGAGCGTATGGAAACCTTTGACATCATCTTCTATGTCTTCGCCCTGATCACGGTCGGGTCCGCTTTTCTCGTGGTCTTCTCGAAGAATATTTTCTATGCCGCCTTCGCGCTGCTGTTCACCTTCTTCGGCGTCGCCGCGCTGTATGTGCTGCTGCACGCCGACTTTCTCGCCGTCACCCAGGTCCTGATCTATGTCGGCGGCATCCTTGTGCTGCTGCTGTTCGGCATGATGCTCACCAGCAAGGTGATCAGCGTGGACATGAAGACCGGCACCCTGAATACCGTGCCGGCACTCATCCTTGCCGCGGTGGTGTTCGGCTCACTGGCCGGTGTCTACTACGCCACCTGGAGCCGGACGCCGGTCGCACCCGCAACGGCGGTCAGCACATCCAAGGCCATCGGCGAAATGCTGATGACCGCGTACGCCCTCCCGTTCGAAGTGGCTTCAGTGATACTGCTGGTCGCGCTTGTCGGCGCGGCGCTCACCGCACGCCGCGGAAAGAAACCCGTAACCGGAACCCTTACCTCATGGACTCTGGATTCTTCAATGCGTTTTTCGGCTGGCTGCCCCATGTGCAGCTGGCACATTTCCTGATCGTCAGCGCGTTCCTGTTCGCCCTGGGACTCTACGGCATCATCACCCGGCGGAATGCCATCCTGGTGCTGATGGGCGTTGAGCTGGTGCTGAATGCGGCAAACATCAACCTGATCGCCTTTTCCCGGTACGGGGCGCTGAAACTGGACGGCCAGGTCGCCGCGATTTTTGTCATCATCCTCGCCGCCGCGGAAGCCGCGATCGCCCTGGCCATCGTGCTGAATATCTACAACCGGTTCCAGACGATCAATGTCGACGAAGTCAGTTCGCTGAAAGAATAGAAAGAGAAGCAGTCGGGTACACCCCCGAATCCCGAATCCTGAACCCTTGATGATGGACCGATGTCTCCTGACACCCTGATCACCCTCTCGCTCGCCGTCCTGCTGCTGCCGCTGGCCGGTTTCGTGCTGATGATGTTTTTCGGCAAGAAGCTGCCGCGGCAGGGTGACTGGCTTGAAACCGCCCTCATCACCGTCGCGCTGCTGCTGGCACTCGTGGTGCTCTATCAGAAGCTGATCCACTACCACGCCGAGACCCTGGCCCTGAATTTCACCTGGGTCGACATGCACGACGTGCCGGGGATCGGACCGCTGAAGATCGTCCTGGGCTTCGCCGTGGACAACCTGGCGGCGATCATGATGGTGGTCGTGGCGCTGATCAGCACGCTCGTCCATTACTTTTCCATCGGCTACATGCACGGGGATGTCCGCTATTCGCGGTATTTCGGTTTTCTGGGCCTCTTCTCCTTCTCGATGCTGATGATCGTCCTTGCGAACAACCTCTTCCTGCTCTATGTGGGATGGGAGCTCGTGGGCATCAGTTCCTACCTGCTGATCGGCCACTGGTACGAGAAGAAGAGCGCTTCCGATGCGGGCATGAAGGCGTTCATCGTGAACCGTATCGGTGATGTCGGCTTCTTCATCGGGATCGCGATCCTCTTTACGACGTTCCACACGTTCGGTCTGCAGGAGATCTTTGCAGGCATCGCGGCGGGCACGCTGCCGTACGGCAGCGAAGGATGGCTGACCGCGGCCGGCGTGCTGATCTTCTGCGGCGCGGTGGGCAAGTCCGCGCAGTTCCCCCTCCACGTGTGGCTTCCCGATGCCATGGAGGGCCCGACTCCCGTCAGCGCCCTGATTCATGCGGCGACGATGGTTGCCGCGGGCGTGTATCTGGTGGCACGCACGTTCCCCCTGATGACCGCCGACGCGCTGACGGTCATCGCCTACATCGGCGCCACGACGGCGTTCATCTCGGCGACGATCGCCATCGCGCAGAACGACATCAAGAAGGTGCTGGCCTATTCCACCATCAGCCAGCTCGGCTACATGACCATGGCGCTGGGAGTCGGCGCCTACACCGCCGGGTTCTTCCACCTGGTGACGCACGCGATGTTCAAAGCCGGTCTCTTCCTGGGCTCCGGGTCGGTGATCCATGCCATGCACAATGCGCTGCACCACCAGCACGACCATCCGACCGACGCCCAGGATATCCGGAACATGGGCGGGCTGCGGCACAGGATGCCGGTGACGTTCTGGACATTCGTGATCTACACGCTGGCGATTTCCGGCGTGCCGCTGACCTCGGGCTTCCTCAGCAAGGATGAAGTGCTTGCCGGCACGCTGGCGTTCAGCGGGCTGACCGGCCATGCCATTATTCCCCTTGTGGGCTTTTTCGTCGCCGGGCTGACGGCGTTCTATATGTTCCGCGTGGTGATCCTCACGTTCCTCGGCGAGCACAAAGATGCACAGCGGTTCCAGCATGTGCACGAGTCCCCGCTGATCATGACGGTCCCCCTGATGATCCTTGCGGCCCTCTCGTTCTTCTTCTTCTTCAGTTTCAACCCGTTCCAGGCTTCGGCGGGATGGATCGCGCACGCCATCGAGCGTCCGGTCTCCGTTGTCCCGGCCGCCGTTGCCGCCGCCTCCACCGAAGTGTTCGAAGAGGCCGTCCATCACGTGCACGGGACCGCGATGCTGCTCTCCCTGCTTGTCGCGGGCCTGGGCATTCTGACCGCCTTTGCCACCTACTACTGGAAGAAGATCAGCGCGGAGAGCGTGGCCTCGCGGCTGGCTCCGGTCCACCGTTTCCTGCTGAACAAATGGGGATTCGACGATCTGTACAACGGCGTGGTGGTCGGCGGCACGCTTGCGCTGACCCGCGTCCTGCGCTGGTTTGACAACACCATCATTGACGGGGCGGTCAACGGCACGGGCTGGATTACCCGCGGCACATCGTTCGTCAGCGGCAAGTTCGACGTGGTGGTGATTGACGGCCTGGTGAATCTCAGTGCCTATCTGTCCGGTTTCCTGGGGCTGGTGTTCCGGAAATTCCAGACGGGCAAGGTGCAGACCTATATCGTGTTCGTCGTCTTCAGCGTCCTTGTTCTGTACTTTGTCTTTCGCATTGTCTGATCATGTAGTGAACGCGTAACACCTGGAGGAAACATCGTTCATGGAATTTCCATTGTTTGGCATCGGGATCCTGACCTGGATCACTTTCCTGCCTGTGGCCGGCATGGTGATCGTCCTGCTTCTGCCCCGGGAAAGCCGGGATGCGATCCGCTGGACGTCGCTTGCCATCACCGTCCTGCAGGTGATCCTGGCCGTCATCATCTTCGCCCGGTTCGACCGGACCCTGGCCGGGGTGAACACTGCGTCGGGGATGCAGTTCGTCGAACGGGCGACATGGATCGACATCAACAGCGTCGCGTGGTTCGGCCGGGTGCATATCGAGTACTTCCTCGGCATCGACGGGATCAGCGTGGTGATGGTGCTGCTGACGGCGCTGGTCAGCTGCATTGCGACGATCTCCTCCTGGACCATCGACCGCTCGCTCAAAGGGTACTTCGCGCTGCTCCTCCTCCTGAACACCGGGATGATGGGGGTGTTCGTGGCGCTCGACTTCTTCCTCTTCTATGTGTTCTGGGAAGTGATGCTCCTCCCGATGTACTTCCTGATCGGCGTCTGGGGCGGACCGCGGCGGGAGTATGCCGCCATCAAGTTCTTCCTCTACACGCTGCTCGGCAGCGTCCTGATGCTGCTGGCCATGATCGCGCTCTACTTCAGCACGAACGTGTACATCGACGCCCAGGGCGTCACCCTCTCGGTGACGGAAGCCATGAAGGCCGGAACGGCGGGTCTCGAACGGATCCACACCTTCAACATCATCGCCATGATGGACCCCGCGAATCTGGTGCCCGGATCGCTGCTGGCGGGATGGGAAACGTCCTGGCGCTATCATCGCGTATGTCGCGCTGTTCATCGGATTTGCCATCAAAGTCCCCCTCTTCCCGTTCCATACCTGGCTGCCCGATGCGCACGTTGAAGCGCCCACGCCAATCAGCGTCATCCTGGCGGGCGTTCTGCTGAAAATGGGCGCCTACGGCATGCTCCGGATCAGCTTCCCGGTGTTTCCGGACGCGATGCGGCACTTTTCCTGGGAACTGGCGCTGCTCGGGGTGATCAGCATGGTGTATGGAGCACTGGTGGCGATGGCACAGACGGATTTCAAGAAACTGATCGCCTATTCCAGCATCAGCCACATGGGGATCGTCATCCTCGGGATGGCCTCCATGAACACCCAGGGCATGACCGGTGCGGTGTTCCAGATGTTCAACCACGGCACCATTACGGCAATGCTCTTCCTTATTGTCGGGGTGCTCTACGATCGCACGCACACACGCGGCCTGAATGAATTCGGCGGCCTGATGAACAAGATGCCGCGGTATGCCGCGGTCATGAGCATTGCGTTTTTTGCCGCGCTCGGGCTGCCGGGGTTAAGCGGGTTCATCAGCGAGGTTTTCTCGCTGCTCGGAGCGTTCCAGACATTCCAGACGCTCACGATCATCGGCGCCGTGACCATCGTGCTGACCGCGGGCTACATGCTCTGGGTGCTCCAGCGGGTGTTTCTGGGTACGCTCCCCGAAAAGTGGCAGGGGCTGACGGATATGGACGGCCGCGAGACGCTGATGCTGACCTCCCTCGCGGTCATCATCATTTTCCTGGGCATCTATCCTTCACCGGTGCTCGATCTGATGACCACGTCGCTGAATGCGCTCGCCGGCATCCTGCAACAGGGCGGTGCGGCGGCGATGCTCGGCGCACAGTGAGCGGCAATCCGCTCTCTTACGGACACTGACTGAGTTCTGACACATGACTGAACGTCTTTTCAGCGATCTCACACTGCTGACTCCGGAAATCGCCCTCACGGTCACGCTGGTTGTGGCCCTTGTGGTGGACCTGATCTTCCGGCGGAGCACGTTAATCATCCCCGCTCTTGTCCTGATCGGGTTCATTGTCACCGGCGCGCTCGTGCTGGGGCAGGCGGGCCAGCAGGCGGCGATCTTCAGCGGCATGCTCGCCGTGGATCCGTTTGCGTGGTTCTTCAAAATTCTCATCCTGGGGTCCGCAATCCTCATTCTGATCTTCTCGATGGGATCGGGGGAACTGACCACCTCCGGACGCCGGCTGGGCGAGTTCTATGCGCTGCTGGCCGCGCTCACGCTGGGCATGGTGCTCATGGCCGGGGCAAACAACCTGCTCATGATGTACCTGGCCATCGAACTGTCTTCGATCACCTCATACATACTGTCGGGATACACGCGTGAAGCGCCGGATTCGAGCGAAGCCGCGCTGAAATACGTCATCTTCGGGGCGTTGTCCTCCGGCCTTATGCTCTACGGGATCTCCCTCATCTACGGCCTCACGGGTTCGCTCGGCTTTGCCGACATCAACCGCGCCCTGCCGCAGGTTGCCGCCGCGGGGTCGCCGGCCACGTTTGCCCTGGTGTTCGCCGGCATTCTGGTGATTGCCGGACTCGGGTACAAGATCTCGGCGGTGCCGTTTCACTTCTGGGCGCCCGACGTGTATGAAGGAGCACCCATCACGATTACCGCGTTTCTCTCCGTGGCATCCAAAGCCGGCGGCTTCGCATTGATGATCCGGTTTTTCAAGGTGGTGTTTATCGATACCAGCATCGTCGCGCTTCCCGCCGGGACGTGGGCGATTCTTCCGGGGTTCGACTGGCGTGAGATCATCGTCGTGCTCTCGGTGCTGACCATGACGATCGGAAACCTGGTGGCGATCTGGCAGAACAATCTGAAACGGCTGCTCGCCTATTCCAGCATTGCGCATGCCGGCTACATGATGATGGGGGTGGTGGTGCTGAGCAATGAAGGCGTGGCTGCGGTGCTTGTCTACTTTGTCATCTACCTCTTCATGAACCTCGGTGCGTTCTACGTGGTGATGCTGATCGCCAACAAGACCGGCAGCGAGGATATCGAGGATTATCGTGGACTGGGCGCGCGAGCGCCGTTCCTGATGGTGGCGCTCGGCATTTTCCTCGTCTCCCTCATCGGCCTGCCGCTGACCGGCGGTTTTATCGGGAAGCTGTACCTCTTCCTTGCCCTGATCCAGTCAGGATGGATCGGGCTGGCCATCGTGGGGGCTCTGAACAGCGTGGTGGCACTCTACTATTATGTCCGGATCTTGCGCAACGTGTTCCTGCGGAACACCGAGCAGTCGCTCCCGCCGCTGGCCTTCGGCCGCTGGGAACATGCCGTTGTGCTCGTGTTGTTGATTCCGACCCTGGTGCTGGGGCTCTACTTCACGCCGCTGGTCAACCTGGCGCAGGCGTCCGTAAAGATGTTCGGTACGCCGTAGAGAGCAGTGCGGGGTTCCTGTTCCGGGATGCCGGCGCGGGAGGAGGGTGCGATGCCATAGTCCGATGATGCGGCGTGTGCCGCGGCATCGGACTATCGTCGTTCAGGGGGGTGCACACGCTCGCAGATAATCCGGATTCCCTCGAGGACGAGCGAAGGTTCGCACGCCTCGATGATGCGGGTGTGGCGGGCGATAACGGCGGAAAGGCCGCCCGTCGCAATCACCCGTGCGTTGATGCCCAGTTCTTCCCGTATGCGGCGAACGGTTCCTTCCATCGCATCCACTGCACCGAACATCACTCCCGCCTGCATGCTGGACACCGTATCCCGGCCTATGGTGCGGGCCGGAAAACGAAGTTCAATTCTGGGCAGTTTTGCCGCCCGCCGGTGCAGTTCAACCGCCGTGGATTCGAGTCCCAGCGTGATAACCCCTCCGAGGTATTCCCCCTGTGCCGAGATGACATCGAAGGTGGTCGCCGTCCCGAAATCGATAATGATGAGCGGCCCTCCGTATCTGGCAAAACCCGCAATGGCGTTGCAGATCCTGTCCGCCCCCACCGCGGACGGGTCGGTGTACAGGATCTTCATGCCCAGATCGAGTGCGCCGGTGACCGTCACCGGATCAAGCCGGAAGTACTTCTTTGCGAGCTTCGCGAAGACGTAGGTGAGGTCGGGAACCACCGAGGAGATTCCCACGCCGGTGATCGAGGCGGCAGAGATCCCCGCGTCTTCGCAGAAACTCTTGATGGTGAGCCAGTTCTCGTCCGCCGTGCGGTGCGTCAGGCTGGCCATCCGCCAGTCCGCCACCAGCGCCTCTCCGCGGAACACTCCCACGACCGTGTGTGTATTGCCGATATCAATTGCGAGCAGCATAGGGCTCCATGTTCAGGATGGTGACGTCGCCGGCGAATACCACCCGTTCTTCGCCGCCGGATTCGAGAATGAGGCCGCCGTGTTTGCTGATTCCCCTGACCGTGCCGCTCAGGGCCGATCCATCCTGCGCAATGGTCACCTGTCTCCCGACGATCGGGGCGTACGAGAGCCAGCGGGGGAGGACCTGATGAAACCCGGATGCCGAGAGGGAGTCGTATTCCCTCTCGAGAGAGAGCAGAACTGCGCGAAAGAGCGTATCCCTGTCGACAGGCGCCCCGGTTGCGAGCCGGAGGGATGTGGCGCGCTCTTCCAGTTCCGGCGGGAAGAAGGTCTGGTTCACATTGATGCCTATGCCGACCACGACGTAGTCCACCGCATTGTTCGACACCGTTCCTTCCATCAGGACACCGGCGAATTTCCTGCCGTTGAGAAGGAGATCATTGGGCCATTTGCACTGGACCTTCATGGATATCACCGATTCCACCGCCGCGGCGATGCCGACCGCGACGAACAACGGGAGAAGATTCATCTCCTCCGAAGGAAGAGCGGGGCGAAGGATGATGGAGAACGTAAGGTTTTCGCCGGGTGTCGCCAGCCAGGTGCGTCCCAGCCGCCCCTTGCCTGCAGTCTGTTCCTCGGCGATAACCACGGTGCCTTCTTCGGCCCAGCATCCGGCGAGCGCCCGGGCACAGTTGTTGGTGGAATCGATCGTCTGGAAGGTGTACACCTTGCTCCCAAAGCGAGGGGGGCTTCCTTCCCTGCGCGGCTCGCGGGTTGTTGACATAGGGTCATGATAGAAAAGAGGAGCGACTTAATCAAGGAAAAGCGACTGCCATTTTGTAGTGTCAAGATGGCGCAGTATAAGACAATTTGTCTGCATATATGAGCAATCTGACATTTTGTCCGTTTGCCGTTAGTTATTCACCATAACGCAATATTCTCGTAAGTCACTATTATTTATAGTTTTACAGTTATATGCCCGAAATCGTCCCTGTGGCACGAAGGTTGCGATATGTGGTGTCAATAGCAATTTGTCACAACACCAGGAGCTTAACTCGATGAGCAAGATTATTGGTATTGACCTTGGAACGACCAACTCAGTTGTGGCGGTAATGGAAGGGAGCGACCCCGCTGTCATCGCCAACGCAGAAGGCGGCCGCACGACACCATCGGTTGTCGCCTTCTCAAAGAATGGTGAACGACTCGTCGGGCAGGCGGCCAAGCGGCAGGCCGTGACCAATTCACAGAACACGGTTTCTTCCATCAAGCGCTTCATGGGGCGGTTCTATGATGAGGTGAACGAAGAAATGAAGCTTATTCCCTACAAGGTTGTGCGGGGGGACAACAACACCGCGCGCGTGGAAGCGGGCGGCCGGGTGTATTCGCCTCCCGAGATCAGCGCCATGGTCCTTCAGAAGATGAAGCAGACCGCTGAAGATTACCTGGGGCAGAAGGTGACGGAGGCCGTCATCACGGTCCCCGCGTACTTCAATGACGCGCAGCGGCAGGCCACAAAAGAAGCCGGCGAGATTGCCGGCCTCACCGTGCGCCGCATCATCAACGAACCGACTGCCGCCGCTCTGGCATACGGGATGGACAAAAAAGGGAAGGATATGAAGGTCGCCATCTACGACCTCGGAGGCGGGACGTTTGACATCTCGATCCTCGAGCTCGGTGACGGCGTTTTCGAAGTGAAGGCCACCAACGGCGACACACACCTGGGCGGGGACAACTTCGACCAGCGTATCGTGGACCACGTGGCGGAAGAATTCAAAAAGCAGGAGGGGATCGACCTGCGCAAGGATCCCATGGCCCTGCAGCGCCTGCGCGAGGCCGGCGAAAAAGCCAAGATGGAGCTCTCGACGCTGATGCAGACGGAGATCAATCTCCCCTTCATCACGGCCACCGCGGAAGGCCCCAAGCACCTGAACATGACCCTGACCCGCGCGAAGTTCGAACAGCTGGTGGATGATCTCATCCAGCGGACATTCGGGCCGACCGAACATGCCCTGAAGGATGCAGGCCTGTCCCCCAACCAGATCGACGAAGTCATACTGGTCGGCGGCATGACACGCGTTCCCAAGGTGCAGGAGCTTGTGCGCCAGGTCTTCGGGCGCGAACCCCACAAGGGCGTCAACCCGGATGAGGTTGTGGCCGTCGGCGCCGCCATTCAGGGCGGCGTGCTCTCCGGCGATGTGACCGACGTGCTGCTGCTGGACGTCACACCTCTCTCGCTCGGTATCGAGACGCTCGGCGGCGTCATGACCAAACTGATCGATGCGAATACCACCATTCCGACGAAGAAGAGCGAGGTCTTCTCCACGGCCTCCGACAGCCAGCCCTCCGTGGAAATCCACGTGATCCAGGGGGAGCGCCCGATGGCGGTGGACAACCGGACGCTCGGCAGATTCCATCTGGATGGTATCCCGCCCGCACCCCGGGGCATTCCGCAGATTGAAGTGACGTTCGATATCGATGCGAACGGCATGCTGCACGTCGCAGCAAAGGACAAGGGAACCTCGAAGGAACAGTCGATCCGCATCACCTCCTCCAGCGGGCTGAGCAAGGAGGAAGTGGAAAAGATGAAACGCGCGGCTTCCGAACACGCCTCGGAGGACAAGAAAAAGCGGGAAGAGATCGATCTTCGAAACCAGGCCGATAACCTCGTGTTTCAGACGGACAAACAGCTCAAAGACTTCGGCGAGAAGATCAGTCCGGATCTCCGCGGCAAAGTCGAGAAGGCAAGCGAACAGGTGAAGGAGGCTTTGAAAGCCAATAATCCCGCTTCCATCAAATCGGCGATGGAAGCGCTCAACACGGCCTGGAACGAGGCCTCCACGCAAATGTACCAGCAGGCAACCGCCGCTGGAGGCGGTGCGCAGCAGGGTCCGGGTCCGGGAGGGCAAGGACCGGCCGGAGCGGCTGAGCCTCCCAAGCCTGACGAAAAGAAGGTGGAGGATGCCCAGTACGAGGTGATGGACGACAAGGACAAGAAATAGGCGGTGCGGAGGAGAGTGTGCGGAATGCAGAGTGAAGGCGAGGAAACCCCTCGCCTTTTCTCTCTCAAGGAGGAGTAGAAAATGAATCTTCAGAAACTGACCATAAAATCCCAGGAAGCGATCCAGAACGCGCAGGAAATCGCCTCCAGCTACGGCAATCAGATCATCGAGCCGGAGCATCTGCTGGCGGCGCTCGTTCAGGACGCAGAAGGCACTGTGCCTCCCATACTGCAGAAATGCGGCGCGAATCTTCAGTATGTCAAGATCAAACTGAATGAACTCCTCGACCGGCTTCCCAAGATCAGCGGCGCCGCGGTCGGCAGCCAGGGGATGTCACAGCAGTTTGGACGCGTGCTGGAGAAAGCGCAGACGCACGCACGGGATTTGAAGGACGAATTTGTGAGCACCGAGCATCTCCTCATGGCCCTCGTCGACGCCCAGGAGACCGGCGCAGGTGCACTCCTGCGGGATCAGGGGGTGAACAGGGAAAACGTGCTCAATGTGCTCAAGGAAATCCGGGGAAACCAGCGGGTTACCGACCAGAACCCCGAGGACAAATACCGGGCCCTTGAGCGGTACGGTCGCGATCTGAACGAGCTCGCGCGAAAAGGTAAAATGGATCCCGTCATCGGGAGGGATGAAGAAATCCGCCGGGTTCTGCAGGTCCTCTCGCGCCGCACAAAAAACAATCCCGTCCTGATCGGCGAACCGGGCGTAGGAAAAACCGCGATCGCCGAGGGGATCGCCCTTCGCATAGTGAACGGGGATGTCCCCGAGACGCTGAAGACCAAGCGTATCATCGCGCTGGACATGGGCGCCCTGGTCGCGGGCACCAGCTTCCGGGGGCAGTTCGAAGAGCGGCTGAAGGCCCTGCTGAAGGAAGTTTCGGAATCCAACGGGGAAATCATCCTCTTCATCGATGAACTTCACACGGTCGTCGGCGCGGGTGCCGCCCAGGGATCCGTGGATGCCGCCAACATGCTGAAGCCGGCCCTCGCGAAAGGGGAACTCCGTGCCATCGGCGCCACCACGATCGACGAATACAGGAAGTACATTGAAAAGGACCCGGCCCTTGAACGGCGCTTTCAACCGGTGCTGGTGAATGAACCGACGGTAGAAGATACCATCTCGATTCTCCGGGGGCTCCAGGAACGGTACGAGGTGCATCACGGCATACGGATCACCGATGGCGCCGTCGTCGCTGCCGCGCAGCTCAGTCACCGCTACATCGCCGACCGGTTCCTTCCCGACAAGGCGATCGACCTGATGGATGAAGCGGCGTCCAAGCTGCGTATCGAGATCGATTCGATGCCGGAAGAGCTGGATACCGTGGAACGCAGGATCAAACAGCTCGAGATCGAGCGTGAAGCGGTCCGCCGCGAACAGGACGACGCCTCACGCGACCGGCTGGCGGACATCGAAAAGGAGATCGCCGAACAGAGCCAGACACGCGGGGAACTCCGCGCACACTGGAAACTGGAGCGGGATCTTATCCAGTCTATGCGCACGATGAAGGAGGAGGTGGACGCGGCGCGCCAGGAAGCCGAACGGAAGGAACGGGAGGGCGATCTCGCACGTGTGGCGGAGCTCCGCTACGGTGTGTTGACCTCGCTCGAGAGGAACATCGCGACGGCGTCGGCGAAACTCGCCGAGGTGCAGAAGAACAGGAAGATGCTCAAAGAAGAGGTCGATGCCGAGGATATCGCCGAAATCGTGGCACGCTGGACCGGCATCCCCGTATCGCGGATGCTGGAAAGCGACCGGCAGAAACTCCTGCACCTTGAAGAGCGGTTGCACCAGCGCGTGATCGCGCAGGATGAAGCGGTGGCGGCAGTGAGCAATGCGATCCGGCGTTCACGGGCCGGCCTGCAGGACGAAAAACGCCCGATCGGCTCGTTCATCTTTCTCGGCAGCACGGGTGTCGGCAAGACCGAACTCGCCAGGGCTCTCGCCGGGTTCCTTTTCAACGACGAAAACGCCATTGTCCGGATCGACATGAGCGAGTATATGGAGAAATTCTCCGTTTCACGGCTCATTGGCGCTCCTCCCGGATATGTCGGGTACGACGAAGGGGGGCAGCTCACCGAGGCCGTCCGCCGCAAGCCCTATTCGGTCGTCCTGCTGGATGAGATCGAAAAAGCCCACCCGGAGGTGTTCAATATCCTCCTGCAGGTGCTGGATGAAGGGCGTTTGACGGACAGCAAAGGGCGGACGGTGGATCTGAAGAACACGATCATCATCATGACTTCGAACCTCGGATCGCAGTTGATTGCCGAACGAATCACGCAGGACTTCTCTTCGAACGGCGGATGGGAGGAATCATTCGCGGAATTGAAACAGGAGCTGCTCCAGCTTCTGAAGCAGACAATCCGTCCGGAGTTCCTGAACAGGGTGGACGAAATCATCGTCTTCAAACCTCTTGGAGCCGCGGATATCCGGAAAATCGTGACTCTCCAGATAACGCGCGTTGTGGAGATGCTGGAAAAGAAGGGTATACGCCTTGAAGTCACCGACGAGGCAAAAGACTGGATTGCGAAGCTGGGCTATGACCCGCTCTTTGGCGCCCGTCCGCTCAAGCGGGTGATTCAGAAGCACCTGACCAACCCCCTCTCGGAAAAACTCCTGGCCGGGGAGTTCGGGGATGGGGATATCGTTGAAGTGGGACTCGACACCCATGGTCTTATCAGGTTCATGAAAAAGACCACCGGCGGGGAGATCCGGTAAGCCGCGGCGCGGTCGTTCCTTGAAAGAGACGCTGGCATTTCGTACGTTATGCTACGCCTATGCCACACGTCAAAAGCTCTTCTCCGGTCTCCCTCGTTCTCCACGGTGGGGCGTGGAATATCCCCGATGATCTTGTCGGGCCCCACCGCAAAGGTCTCCGCGCCGCCATGAAGGCGGGTTGGGGGGTCCTCAGGAAAGGGGGTTCCGCGGTCGATGCGGTTGTGGAGAGCATCGGGATCATGGAGGACGATGAGACTTTCGATGCGGGCCGCGGATCGTTTATCAATGCCGCAGGCGAAGTGGAATTGGATGCCAGCATCATGGATGGTTCCACATTCAGAGCCGGGGCTGTGGCGGCCGTGCAGAATATCCGTCATCCCATAACGCTCGCCCGCAAAGTTATGGAAGAGAGCGAACACGTGATGCTGGTGGGTATGGGAGCCAGCCGCTTTGCGCGCGAACACGGGATCGAACTCTGCGGGCAGGATGATCTCATCACCCAGCGGGAACTTGAACGGTGGCGGTCCCTCCAGGGGGATACCAAATTCAAGACCAGGGATGCATTCCGCAAACGGGAGCACCCCACCGGTACGGTCGGGGCGGTTGCCCTTGACGCCAGAGGCAACATTGCCTCCGGAACCTCAACCGGAGGCACGCCGAACAAATACCCGGGCCGTGTCGGGGATTCACCGCTGATCGGGTGCGGTACCTACGCCGACAATCTGGTCGGCGGTGTATCCACCACCGGGTGGGGGGAAGCCATGATCAAAGTGGTGATGGCCAAAACGGTCATCGACCTGATGGACCGGAACGGCAATGATCCCGAACGGGCGGTCGTGGAGGGGCTGAAGATCCTCGAACGGAAGGCCGGCGGGTTCGGAGGGGTGATCGCAATCAACAACGCCGGCAACGTGGCGATCGCCTATAACACACCCCGCATGGCCCGGGCCACGATGACCAATGCCATGAACACCCCGAAGATCGACGTCTGACAGGATGTTCACCCGCACGCTTCCGCTCATGCCGCACGCCGGTTTCCTCCCTGCATGAAACCCTCATCCCTCTTCGGTCATCTCTCGGAAGTATACGGCATGGCCTCGGATGGGAGCCGGCCGGCCGACCTGGTGATTCGCGAATACTTCCGCGCGCGCCGCTATCTCGGTTCCAAAGAACGCCGGTTTATCGCCGAGCGGTTCTTTGGTATTGTGCGCCATCATGTGTTTGTTGCTGCCCGCCTCGGGCAGGCTTTTCGTGCTTCAGGTGCCGCCGCCCTTCCGGATCCGTTGCCCGCATGCGCCCTCGCAGCCGGTCATGCCATCCTGATTGCGCTGGACACCGTGGAAGCCACGATAGATGCCGTCGGGGACTCCTGGGGCGCGGCGCTCCCCGGCATGGAGGTGGAATCCATCCTCCGCTGCCTGCCGGCCGGCGACCTGAGTGAAGCCCTCCGCGCCGATCCCGTCCTGTATATTTCCACGCTCCACTCGTTGCCCCCGACCGTCGTGAGGGAGTGGGTGGATCGATGGGGTGCGGAGGAAACCGCAGGGCTCGCAGAGACGCTGAACCATCAGGCACCCCTGAGCCTGCGTGTTAACCCCCTCAGGTGCAGCGTGGAACAATGCCGGGAGAGTCTGGCTGCCGCGGGGGTGGAAACCGGACCTGCGGCTCTTGCGCCCATGGCGCTTACCCTGCGCCGGCGGGTGACGCTCGACTCGCTGGGGCCGTATCGCGACGGATGGTTCGAGATGCAGGATGAGGGGAGTCAGCTGCTTTCCCTGCTTCTGCGGCCGTCTCCGGGGATGACAGTGGTGGACGCCTGCGCCGGAGGAGGTGGGAAGACACTTCACCTTGCCGCGCTCATGCAGAACACGGGATCGCTCATCGCCATCGATACCGATGAACGGAAACTGGAACATCTCCGGATGCGCGCGTTTCGAGCCGGCGTCTCGAATGTCCGTACACTGTCCGCACAATCCCAGCAAGCGGAAATCCGGAAGCTGGACGGCCGGGCGGATGCCGTCCTTGTTGACGCACCATGTTCCGGTCTTGGCACACTGCGCAGGAATCCGGGACTGAAGCTCGGCTTCCGGTCCGATACATCCACGCGGCTTGCCTCCACCCAGCGGTCGTTGCTGGACAGCTATGCCGCCCTGGTGAAACCCGGCGGGCGTCTCGTCTATTCGACATGCACACTCCTGCGCCGGGAAAATGAAGAGATCGCGGAAGATTTCCTGAGCCGTTCTTCCGGATTCTCTCTGGCACGGGCGGGGGAGATCCTGCAGAAACAGGGGATCACCGTCGACAGCGATTCCCCCTACCTCCTGCTCCTGCCGCACCGGACAAACACGGACGGGTTCTTTGCGGCAGTGTTCACCCGGCGGCCCGTTGCGGGTGAGCCGGAGTTTGTTTAAATTTCATAGCTCGATACCATGCGTACCCACCAGACGGAGATCGTTTCAATGAAGAGCCTCATAGCGCTGCTAGTCATTCTTCTCTCTCTTGCAGGATGCAGCAAGCAAACCCCCGAGCAGCTGATGCAGCAGGCGCAGACGGCCCAGCAGCAGGCGCAGCGAACGGTGGACAGTCTCGGGCGGAAAGCGGATGTGCCGGCACTGTTCGCACCGGTGATGGCCGCGTACGAAGAAGTGGTGAATGACTATCCGTCCGCGCCGGAAGCCGAACAGGCGCTCTTTCGCCTGGCCGATCTCAGGATGAATGTCATGCGCGAACCGCAGAAGTCCATCGATTCCTTCAAACAGTACGTTGAACGGTATCCCGCGGGGTCAAAGGCGCCGACGGCAATGTTCATGGTCGGGTATATCTACAACAATGAAATGAACAATATCGACAGCGCCGCAGCGGCCTACCGGCGATTCCTCCAGCTTTTCCCGGAAGATGAACTGGCCACTTCGGCCCAGTTCGAACTGAACAACCTCGGGAAGAAGCCCGAGGATCTCTTCCCGCCGGAAGTCGCCTCCGGAGCTGCTGCGGGCGGACCGCCGAAAGCACCCGCGAAGAAACCCGCAGGCCACTGAACCTTCCGTGTCAGGGGACTACCGTACATACCTGCTGCCTCAGATTGTCGCGAAGCTGTCGAGCATGGAGCTCCGCGCCCGCCTTGTGGTGGAAGGTTTTATCGCCGGTCTCCACCGGAGCCCGTACCACGGATTCAGCGTGGAGTTCGCGGAACACCGTCCGTATATGCCGGGGGACGAAATCCGCCACCTCGACTGGAAGATCTACGGACGCACGGACCGGTTCTATATCAAGCAGTACGAAGAAGAGACCAACCTCAAAGCCTACCTGATCGTTGACGCCAGCTCCTCCATGGGGTATGCCTCCCCCGGCCATCTGCCGAAGGTGCAGTATGCGGCGTATCTGGCGGCATCCCTCGCCTACATGATGATCAAGCAACAGGATGCCGTGGGACTGACCCTCTTTGACGAGACCATCACCACCTTCCTCCCCCCCCACGCAACCAAAGCATATCTGAAACAGATCCTGGTGTCTCTGGACCGGGTCAGGGCGGGGAATGGCACGGTGGCCGGACGGTCGCTCCACCTGGTTGCCGAACGGATCAAGCGGCGCGGACTGGTGATCATTCTCAGCGATCTGTTCGATAATCCCGACGAGATCATCGCCGCACTCAAACACTTCCGGCATAAGAAAAACGAAGTGATCGTGATGCACGTGCTGGATCCCCTCGAACGGACCTTTGCCTTCGGCAACGACGCGACGTTCAAAGACATGGAGACGCACGAGCAGATGGTGACGCAGCCCTGGTTCATCCAGCAGTCCTACCGCGAGGCCATGGAGGCGTTTATTGAACGATACAAGCGTGAATGCCGCGAACATCATATTGACTATGTTTTGCTGGACACCCGGACCCCGTTTGACGTCGCCCTCCTGCAATACCTGAGCAAGCGCCAGCGTATCCACTGATCCCGCCGCTCCGCTGCTGCAGTTCGCTTCCGGCGCTTACGTGTGCCCTGCGGGGTTTCACCGGTCCGCTTCCGCATGTGCGCCTCCACCCCGGTCCGCCGCGGCCGGGTTCCCGCCGCACCTCGTGTTGAAATTCGGGAGGGATTATGGTAGATTACCCCTCTGAATTTCCGACCAATTCCGACACACATGCCGAACGTACCAGCCAACTCCGGATTGCAATCGATCGTCATTCGCGGTGCGCGCGAACACAACCTGAAAGGGGTTGATGTCGACATCCCGCGCGATCGTCTGGTGGTGATTACCGGCCTTTCGGGTTCCGGGAAATCCAGCCTTGCCTTCGACACCATCTATGCGGAGGGCCAGCGGCGGTTCGTCGAGAGCCTCTCCGCCTACGCGCGCCAGTTCCTCGATGTGATGGAACGCCCGGACGTGGAGTACATCGAAGGACTGAGTCCGGCCATCTCCATCGAACAGAAGACCGTCAGCCACAATCCGCGGTCCACGGTGGGCACGGTCACGGAGATCTACGACTATCTCCGCCTGCTCTTCGCCCGCGCCGGCGTGCAGTTCTGCTGGAAATGCGGCGGCCCCGTGCAAAAGCAGAGCACCGATCAGATCATCGACGCCATTCTCCGTTACCCGGAAGGGACGCGCCTGCAAATCCTCGCGCCGGTGGTGCGCGGACGCAAGGGGCACTACCGGGAGCTCTTTGAGGAAATCGCCCGCGACGGGTTCATCCGGGTGCGCATCGACGGGGAGATTCACGAGCTGGACAAGGGGCTCCAGGCCGGCCGGTACAAGGTCCACAATATCGAGATTGTCGTGGACAGGCTGGCGGTACGGAAGGAGGCCCGCACGCGGGTGGCCGATTCGGTGGAGGTTGCCCTCAGGTTCGGCAACGGCGTGATTATCATCAGTCCGGAACCCCCGGCGGCGACGGCCACAGCACCGTCAGCGGCGAAACGTCCGAAAAAGCCCGTCCGGACGGTCCGCACCCAGAGTGCGGCGGAAGTGATGTACAGCCGCCACCTGTCCTGCCCCGTGTGCGATATCAGCTATGAAGAAGCGGCTCCCAACTCCTTTTCGTTCAACTCCCCGTATGGAGCATGCCCGACCTGCAACGGACTGGGCGAGGTCCGTGAACTGGATGTGGACCTGATGATCCCGGATGACACGCTCACCATCAATCAGGAAGGCCTGGCGCCGCTCGGCAAACCCCGTCAGACATGGCTCTTCAGCCAGATCCGCGGGGTGGGGAAGAAGTATGGTTTTGATTTCGATACCCCCATCCGGAAGATCCCGCGCAGGGCGAAAGAGATCCTGCTGAACGGCGGGGGAGATGAACGCTTTGCCGTGGAGTATACCTATGCCAGCGGCCGGACGGTCACCTATACCCACAGGTTCAGCGGCGTGCTGGAAACGCTGAAGCATTACTACGCGGAGACCAGCTCGAATACCATCCGGGAATGGGTGGAAGCCTACATGAACACCCGTGCCTGTCCGGAGTGCAGCGGCGGACGTCTGAAGAAGGAAAACCTGGCCATCAAGCTCCGGGATGAGGCCTCGGGCACGCTGCACACGATACAGCATGTGGTGGGGTTGAGCATCGGCGACACGCTCGCACTGTTCCGCGGACTGCGTCTGGGCGAGCGTCAGACGATCATTGCCGCGCCGGTTCTCAAGGAGATCATCCAGCGTCTTGAGTTTCTCCTGGATGTCGGACTCGACTACATCACGCTGGACCGCCCGGCACGGACGTTGTCCGGTGGCGAAGGCCAGAGGATCCGCCTGGCAACCCAGATCGGCTCCCAGCTTGTCGGCGTTCTGTACATTCTTGATGAACCGAGTATCGGGCTGCACCAGAAGGACAATCGCAAGCTGATCGAATCCCTCAAGAAACTGCGCGACCTCGGGAACACGCTTATTGTGGTGGAACACGACCGGGAAATGATAGAAAGTGCCGACTTCGTGATTGACCTCGGTCCCGGAGCAGGTGAGCACGGGGGTGCTCTTGTCACGAGCGGGCCCCCCGATACCCTTCAACTGAGGAATGATAGCCTCCGCATGGCGGATAATGGATTCGAGCCGATCTCCTATACGGCGCATTATCTGAAGGGAAAGCGGTCCATAGCAGTTCCCTCCGCCCGGCGTCCCGGAAGCGGGAAAAAGCTCGTCCTTGAGGGAGCGCGCGGGAACAACCTGCAACAGGTGACACTCACCGTCCCGCTGGGAACGCTCATCGCCGTCACCGGTGTCAGCGGTTCCGGCAAGTCTTCCTTGATTGACGAGACGCTCTACAGGATACTCGCACGGAAGTTCTACAAAGCCAAACTCGTTCCGCTTCCGTACAAAGCGATTCGCGGCGTGGATTCTATCGACAAGGTCATAGACATCGATCAATCCCCCATAGGGCGGACACCGCGCTCCAATCCCGCGACCTATACGGGTGTGTTCGGTCTGATACGGGATCTGTACACGCAGCTGCCTGAAGCCAAACTGCGCGGGTATAAACCGGGGCGATTCAGCTTCAACGTGGCGGGCGGCCGCTGTGACCGGTGCGAGGGGGACGGGGTGCGCACGATCGAAATGAACTTTCTCCCGAATGTGTATATTGAGTGTGATGTCTGCAAGGGGCGCCGCTACAACCGCGAGACCCTCCAGGTCGTCTACAAGGGGAAATCCATCGCGGACGTGCTGGATATGACGGTGGCCGAGGCGGTGGTGTTCTTCCAGGATATCCCCGGGATCCAGCGGAAGCTCCGGACACTCTTCGAAGTCGGCCTGGGGTATATCCGCATCGGCCAGCAGGCCACCACGCTCTCCGGCGGGGAGGCCCAGCGCGTCAAACTCTCCACGGAACTCTCCAAGATCGGGACCGGGAACACGCTGTACATTCTCGACGAACCCACTACGGGGCTGCATTTTGAGGATGTGCGGATGCTCCTGGGAGTCCTGAACCGGCTGGTGGAGAAGGGGAACACCGTGATGGTGATAGAACACAATCTGGATGTGATCAAAACGGCGGACTGGGTGATCGATCTGGGGCCCGGAGGCGGGAGTGCGGGGGGGCGGATTGTCGCTGAAGGGACTCCCGAACAGATTGCGAAAGCCTCGCAATCCGCCACCGCTGAATTCCTGCAGCACGAACTCCGGCGTGCCTGATCTTCCCCTTGAGGTTCTCCCCGGGATTTGCTATCGTTAGCATGAATGGTTATTGGAGGAAATCATGTACGCATATGCTTGTTCCATGCTCCTGGCTTTTCTGATGTTGTCCTGTGGGGGGCCGATGGCCTTGACAGAAGCCGAACGTGCGAAACTCGATCCGGGTCTGCAGACCCTGCTTGCCGAGGGGACCGGGCCCGAAACCCGCTACGATGTCACGACTCGTCCCGACGGAACGCGTGAGTATGGCGTGATTGTCCGGACGACGGACGCGGAACAGCTGCGTGCCGCGGGTATCCGTGTGCAGAGTGTGCTGGGTGACGTGGTGACCGTGCGTGTGACTCTGGACGAACTGCGAAATGTGGCCCGCCTGCCTGCTGTCCGCGCCGTACAAAACAGCGGCAAGAATACGTTGCATAATTAACCCATCATTCCAACCACGGGAAGGCAACACTCATGAAGAGTCCGGTATTGCTGCTGATAGGATCGCTCCTCCTGCTCTGTGCGACGATGGTGACAAGGGCAGGAGCCCTGGGCGCAGCGGAAAAGGCAAAGCTGCATCCGTATTTTCAGCAGGTGCTTGGTGAGCAGTCCGCCGGTCCCGGTTCACCGTTCGTGAAGAGTGCCGGCACAACCTACGACGCGATCATCTATACCAGGGATCCCGAGGCCGTCCGGGCCGCGGGGTTGCACGTGAATTCCGTATTTTCGGAATTCGTGACTGCACAGGTCACGCTCAACGAACTGGAGCGCGCCGCAGGACTGGGTGCGGTCACATACATCGATCCCGGCTCAAAGAACTATCTCCAGAACGACGTGAGCGTCCCGGAAATCGGGGCATCCCTTCTGCATGGGGGGTTGGTGAACAACACCCCGTACAAAGGGCAGGGTGCACTCGTCGTGGTGTACGATTCAGGCATCGACTGGAAGCATCTGGATTTCCGGAGTCCTTCTGACCCGACGAAGAGCCGGATTCTGGCGATATGGGATCAGACACTCACACCGGTGGGCACGGAAACCTCGCCTGCCGGTTTCAGCTATGGTGTGGAATACACAAAAGCACAGATTGAAGACGAACTCGACGGCACCCCGACAGGGTTTCTGCGAACCGTGAATCTTAACGGTCACGGCACACACGTGGCCGGAAGTGCCGCCGGCAACGGGGCCGCACTCAATGGGAAGTATGCAGGCGTTGCCCCTATGGCCGACATCATTGTCGTGAAGGGGGGGGAAGGTTCATTCGGCGAAACTCGCATGATAGACGGCCTGACGTATGCCGAACAAAAGGCTGCAGCGTTGGGGAAACCCGTGGTCATCAATTACAGCCTTGGCGGCCAGACCGGACCGCATGACGGCAAACGCACCTACGAAGTGGCAATGAATGATTTCGTCCTCACACCCGGGCGTGTGGTGGTTGTCTCGGCGGGGAATGATGGGGATGTGCCGATGCACGTCAGCGGTTCCATCGACGGTGGGAGCACCGAAGTCTTCACCGTCACGGTTCCCTCCTATACTCCCAAGTCAGGGACGGACAATGATCAGTTCACACTGGACGTCTGGTTTCCGGGAAACCCGGACGTCACGGCTACGGTGACATCGCCGACGCCCATCTCGTTTACCCGCGCCGTCGGAGAGATCGGGGATGGACCGAACGCAGCGGACGGCACGATCACGCTCTGGAACTATCTCAGCTCGCTGAACGGCCAACGCAATGTCTATGCGAACGTGCACGACAAAACTGCCAGCACACCCAAGTCTGGCACCTGGACTGTCTCGGTGACCAACAACAGCACTTCTCCCATCACGTATGATGGCTGGCTTTCCGATCGGACGGTCGGATCTTCCACAGTGACCGTGACCGGTGGAAATACTGACAAGACTGTGGGTATGCCGGGGACGTCCGCGGGGGCCATCACGGCGGGTGCGTATGCCACGAAGTGGGGGTGGCCGATCTATACCGGTCAGTATTTTGGTTACACATCTGCCGACCGGACGGACAACATTTCGGCGTTCAGCTCCAGGGGACCCACGCGCGATGGAAGGATGAAACCGGACATTGCCGCGCCCGGACAGGGGATCTCCTCGGTGCTTTCCAGCTTCGTAGACACAACCGGGCAGGCCGGCAGTATACACCCGGGTCAGAAACACTGGCTGACGCAAGGGACAAGCATGGCAGCTCCGCATGTAACGGGTGCATGCGCCCTTCTGCTGGGGGCGAAGAGCACGCTCACGGCGAGTCAGATCAAGACGCTTATCGGATCGACCGCGAACAGCGACGCCTTTGCCACCGGGCTGCCGAACAACACCTGGGGGTACGGGAAACTGGACATCGTGGAAGCGGTGGCAAAGAGCCTGAATGCGGCGGCAACGGTCGTTCGGAAGACATTCGCGTACGACATAGCCGGCAGCAGTTCTACGACTGCACTTGCCGGCAGTGCCAAACTTGCCGTACGGGCTACACCGGATGTGAACGGCAAATTAAGCGGCGTCAAGGTGAACGTGACATCCAACGCAAACGGCATCGTGGGTACGGGCAACATGCTCTGCGAGGTGTATACCAACAACGGCGGCCAGCCGGGGAGCAAGCTGGGAAATACGGTCCAGCACGGGCTCGGACTACTGAACCGCGGAACGTACAACTATATACAGATGCTGGATGCAAATGTGGATGTGACATCGGGGACCGATTATTTTGTCGTCCTTTCCGTTCCAGGTGCGGGAGATACGGTTCGTGTCCGCCTCGATCAGGCCACGGTTTCGGTCGATCGCAGCCGGCGGTTTGACGGGAGTGCATGGACTGCCATCACCCCGAACAATCTCCGGATACGGGCCATCGTAACGACGGCCACCGGCGTCTCTTCCGTGGAACCCGAAGAGGGGATTGCACAGGAGTATGAGCTTCTCCAGAACTACCCCAATCCATTCAACCCGTCGACCACGATCGGATTCAGCATTCCGGCGAAGAGCAGGGTTTCACTGCGCATTTTCAACCTTCTTGGGGCAGGAAGTGGCGTTACTGGCGAATGATGATCTGGCTGCCGGGAAGTACCAGATCCGCTGGAACCCCGAAGGGCTGGCGAGCGGCACATATTTCTACAGGTTGGAGGCGGGAGGTTATGTCGAGAGCAAAAAGCTGTTGTATTTGAAATAGCCCGTCATCCCGTTTTTGTGGCGATACGCCCTCATCCCTGCCGGGATGAGGGCTTTTTTGTGGCTGTCAGGCTCTGAGGCTCAGGGCACGTGGCACCGTGCCACATGTGCCACGGTGCCACATGATCATCAGCCTCACCGGGAGAGATAGGGGCTGCCCAGGATCACGAACCGCCAGGCGAACTCCTTCCCGCGGGAGATGCCTATGCGCGCCGACGCGCCGATCTGACCCCTCTTGAGTGGGCGGATCCCGCTGTTCAATCCAGATATCCCTTCCGCAGAGATCTACACCGTTCTCCCTTCCCGTGATCCCGAACGCCTGGCAGAGTTTTGCGGGGCCGCTGCAAAGCTCCCTCACAAGTGCCGCGGACCTCTTCCTGCGCCTCGCCATGAGAGGTATGCCTTCAACCGGCTCAAGCGCGCGAAGGAGCACGGCATGGCCCACCCCTTCTCTTCCGGTCACCACGTTGGCGCAGAAGTGCATGCCATATGTGAAGTAAACGTAGAGGTGTCCGCCCTCCCGGAACATCACCGCATTCCGGTTGGTGCGGCCGCGGAATGTATGGCTGGCCGGGTCCAGGTCACCGAGATACGCCTCCACCTCGACGATCCTGCCGGCCACCCGTTTCCCTCCGCTCCGGCGCACGAAGTGCAAACCGAGGAGCTGCCGGGCGACCCGGAGGGTCGGGCGGAGGTAGAAGGAACGGGGAAGTCGGTGCGGGCGCATGGAGCAAGATCGGAAGGGAAGAGGAAAAACACAAGAAGGCCGGCACGGGCCGGCCTTCCTGCGGTCGAGAGGGTTGCGCGTCCTTAGAGGATCGTGAACGCAAGTCCCAGTGCAAGAGTCTGCTTGATCTGTGTCCGGGGACTGATGGCAGGCTCGTTTCTGAGCTGGAGTCCGAAGCTTGTGGTAACGACCTTGCTTACCTTTGCGACGATCATGTTGTCATTGTACATGATGATCTGATTCATTTGATCAAAGGCCGCGAAGAGTTCGAGTTTTGAGGTAAACAGAATGTTGTCGTCGATCTTCCAGACCAGTTCGGTCACCGATTCGAGTCCACCGTGCACGCTGGTGTTTTCGATTTCCAGGGTTTTCGGGTCGTCGGCGTAACCGGGGAAATCGGTGGTGAGAATCTCCCGGAGTGCGGCCCCGAACCGCGTCTTGAGTTCCGGAATCGGCTGATAGACCATGCCGGCGCTCTGTGTGAGGAATGCAGGATCGAAGAAATTGGAGACCGGTGTGGCGTTGCCCGCGCCGTCGTACTTGAAACCCTCGGCAAACTGTGTTTTGAGCGTTGCTGCGGCATACGGGCTGAGTGCGCCGTCCAGTTTGTATGTCAGCATCGATTCGAGATCGATCTGGTCATCGGTTTTCCGGAGACCCTGATCCCCCAGGCGTGATTCCCCGAAAGCAAATTTATAGCTGTTGCTCCAGTTTGTCTTCTCCTGGTCCAGAATTGATTTTCCGGTGAGGCCGGCCGCGAAGGCGAGGGCATTATCGCCTCCCTGGACCCAGTCCGTGAACGCCACCTGTGTGCCGTTCAGCGAGGCAACAGAAGCATGCTTCCACCCGTACTCGGGCGCTTTGGCGGTGTCCTGTTGCGCGGCAGCGGTGACCGGGATGGTGAACAGCGCCGCCACCAGGGCGGAAATGAGGGAACGTCGGAACATGATCAGGTTCTTTCTTGATGTACGTGTTTCTCTTGATATACGTCTTTCTCTGCGGTCTATCGTTTTCCCGCTTTCAGCAGGTCGCGGATCTCACCCAGCAGTGCTTCCTCTTTTGAAGGTGCGGGCGGGGCAGAGGGCTGGGCTTCTTCCTTTTTCTTGAGGCTGTTCATGGCGCGGATCATCAGGAAGATGGCGAAGGCCACAATCACGAAATCGATGACCGTATTGATAAAGACACCGTATTTGAGGATCACTGCAGGGCCGGCTTCACCCGCCGCGCGCAGCGTAATACCGAGGTTGCTGAAATCCACGCCGCCCATGAGCATGCCGATGGGGGGCATGATCACGTCGCTGACAAGCGACGACACGATTTTCCCGAATGCGGCGCCGATGATGATACCGACCGCCATATCGACCACATTGCCCCGCATGGCGAAGGCTTTAAACTCCTTTATCATGGACATGGTTCATTCTCCTGATTCGTGGGGATACAAAAAAAAGTGTGCCCTGTGTTTCGTAAGGGCACACATTTCGATAGAATACCGTTACTTGGTGCGGAAGAACTCGATGCGCCGGTTCTGCGCTTTGCCTTCCTTCGTGGTGTTCGGGGCGATCGGATTCTCGGGGCCGAAGCCCTTGGCGGTGATCCGGTCGGCGGCAATGCCCTTGTTGATCAGCCAGGTGCGCACCGCATCAGCGCGGGCCTGGGAGATCTTCATGTTGGTGGCTTTCTTGCCGGTGTTGTCGGTATATCCCTGAATCTCGACCGTTACATCCGGATTCTCGGAAAGCACCAGATACGCCCTCTCCAGGGAGTCCGTGGAGGTCGGGGTGAGCACGGCCTTGCCCGATTCAAAGGTGACGCCCTTCATCACGATGGATGCGCCCACGGCCACCTGGACGGCGACTTTGGGAACATCATCGGAGGGATCCAGAGGATTGCTGCCCCGTGTGATTTCGGTCATGTCGTTCACCGTGCCGCCGTCGGTGTCGGCCTTCAGCGGGTCGGTCTTGTACTTTGTCACTTCTTCGCCGTCCTTGATGCCGTCGCCGTCGGTATCGGCCTTCAGCGGGTCGGTCTTGACCTTTGTCACTTCTTCCCCGTCCGTAAGGCCGTCACCGTCGGTATCGGCTTTCAGGGCGTCGGTCTTGGACTTCATGAGCTCGTCACCATCCATGAGGCCGTCGGCGTCGGTATCCGCCTTGTTCGGGTCGGTCTTCTCGACGTTCACTTCTTCTCCGTCTTTCAGGCCGTCGTTATCGCTATCCACCGCCATCGCGTTCGTCTTGTACTTCTTGACCTCATCGCCGTCATTGAGGCCGTCGCCGTCGGTGTCGGCCACCTTCTTGTTGGTTCCGAGCTGTTTCTCTTCGGCATTCGTCAAACCGTCCTTGTCGGGATCGGCGTTGGGGCTCTCCGCGATGAACGTAAGACCGGCCTGGCCGCTCAGGTAGGCATCGTTCTTGGTTTCGGTGATGGCATTGACATCTTTGCTGAGCGTGTAGTTGTACCCGGCGCTCAATTCCAGCGCGACCCCATCGCCGACTTTGAACTGCACGCCGACGCCTGCGGGAACGAAGGCTGTCCAGCTATTGCCGGTTTTCACCGGTGATGTCGGTTTTGGGGGCAGTTCCTTGACTTTGAACCCGAGGGCGCCGATACCCGCATAGAGGTAGGGGTTGACGCTTTCGGAGTTGATCGGCATGAAGACAAACCGGAAGTCGATGGGAACGATCTGACGTCTTGTAGTCGCTTCCGCCGAGCTGGCCTATGCCCAATCCCAGTTCGCCCTTCAGGCCTTTGGAGAAGGGATGGCGGTAGAAGCCTCTGGCCAGAAACCGGTAATCGTCGTTTGTAAAGTCGGTCATGCCGAGTGTTGCGCCCAGGCTCACGCCCGCGCTCGATCCCTGATCCCTCAACTGCCCGAAGGCGCTGAGGGATGCCAGCATCCCCAGCACAAGCAGAACTGCCAGTCTGGATGTCTTTTGCATGTGAAGTACTCCTGAATGTGAGTGGAAGTTTTGCAACCGTTGAAGATGTACCCTAGAGTTCTCCGGCCGTTGCCCGCTGAGTATCCATGAATGAAAAGAATGAACGAAGATAGGTTACAGGCCGGCAATAAGGACAACCGCTAATCTGGAGCAACGGATAGCTGGTAATCTGCACCAATAAACGCATTTCTTCTGACAAATGGTTCCCCAAACGTCAGGTATTTTTTCCCAATTCCGCGCGGAAACGGGCAATTAAGGCGTCCAGGTCTTTTTCTGAGAGGTTGTTGCCATATTTCGTCTGATTTTGTGAGTCCTGGCTTTCAGATCTCCGCGTTCCCGTCGCAACTGCATGATCGGGAGCCGTTTTCCAGCCGGTAGCCGGGGGAGAGACGTCGCCCGGCGGGTTGATGGGGTTGGTCTCGAAGGCGACGCGCTTGATGTTCATCAGGTGCCGGGCGGTGACATTATCGGAGACAATCGAGCCCCCCCATGTTCCCGGTCCGAGTGTCAGCGAGGGATCCAGGCCGTTCGTACCGCCGGCTGCTCCGAGAGCGGCCTGTGTATTGACCAGGATGCGGAAGGCCGGTTTTTCGAACGCGAACTTCATGATGATATCATTGTCGCTCGAATGGATCACCAGTGTGTGGCCGATGCCTCCGAACTCCAGCAGCTCGATGCAGCGGACGCATCCCTCGCGCCATCCATCGACGGTATAGAATGAGAGTACCGGGCGAGAGTTTCTCCCGGGAGAGGGGGACCTGTTTGCCCACCGCATCCAGCTCGGCGATCAGCACGGTGGTGGATGGCGGGACGGCGATGCCGGCTTTCCCGGCGATATAGGCCGGTGATTTGCCGACCATGCCGGCATTCAGTGCTCCGCGGTCGTCAAAGAGGAGGCGGGAGAGCCGTTCCTTCTCTTCGCCGCGCACGAAGTATCCCCCGCGGCGGAGGCATTCCTGTATCACCCGTTCACGCACAGGCGCATCGCAGATCAGTGCCGATTCCGTCGAACAGAGGGTTCCGTAGTCGAATTGCTTGCCGGAGATGATGTCCGCCACCGCTTTGCCCACGTCCGCACTGCGTTCGATGAATGCCGGGACGTTGCCCGCTCCCACCCCGTAAGCCGGTTTTCCGGAGCTGTAGGCGGCGCGCACCATTGCGTTGCTTCCCGTCGCCAGAATCACCGAGGTCAGTTTGTGGCGCATCAACTCCTGCGTGCCTTCCGCGGTGGGGTTGGCCAGGCAGATCATCAGTCCGCGGGGTGCACCGGCCCGTTCGGCCGCGTCGCGGATGACCTGCATGGCTTCCACCGTGCACCGGACGGCATGCGGGTGCGGACTGGCGACGATGCTGTTCCGGGCCTTCACCGCGATGATGCTTTTAAACATCACGGTGGACGTCGGGTTCGTGGAAGGGATGAGGGCCGCCACCACGCCCATCGGCTCGGCGATTTTCAGCACGCGGCGCTGGCGGTCTTCTTCGATCACGCCGACGGTCTTCAGATCGGCGATGGATTCCCAGACGCGGCGTGTGGCGAAGAGGTTCTTCTTTTCCTTGTCCTCCGGTTTTCCGAACCCGGTTTCCTCGCACGCCATGCGGCCGAGTCGCGCCGCCGCCCCGGCGCCGGCTTCTGCCATGGCGCTGGCGATACGGTCCACCTGGTCCTGCGATGCCGCGTGGAATTCGCGCTGTGCCTCGTGGGCGCGGCGGAGGGCGTCGCGCACTTCCTGTATCGAGCGAAGGTCGGGATCGGTGATGTCGGACTGTTCCATCATGCGGCCGAATTGTTGGAGCTCAGGAGAAGAGCGGGCCCTGGCCTGCACCGGGACGCCGGAGGCCGAAATGGGCGTATGCAAGAGCCGTTGCCTCCCGGCCACGGGGTGTACGTTTCAGAAACCCTTCCTGGATCAGGTAGGGTTCGTAGACTTCCTCGATGGTGCCGGATTCTTCCCCCACGGCCACGGCGAGCGTATTGATGCCGACCGGGCCCCCGGCGTACTTCTCCATGATACAGAGGAGGATCCGCTTGTCCATTTCGTCAAGTCCATGTCCGTCCACCTCCAGCGCACGCAGTGCATGATCGGCCACCGCGTGGGAGATCACCCCGCCGTGGTGGGCGAGCACGGGATCCGCCTGCGCGAAGTCGCGGCAGCGGCGCAGAAGGCGGTTGGCGATTCTGGGTGTGCCTCGGGCGCGCCGTGCGATTTCGCCGGCCCCTTCATCGTCGATGCGCACCGAGAGAATGCGCGCCGAGCGCAGCAGTATCGTGAAGAGCATATCACTGGTGTAGTAGTCCAGCCTGTTGGTGACGCCAAACCGCGCACGCAAGGGGGATGTCAGGAGTCCGGCGCGGGTCGTGGCGCCGATGAGGGTGTAGCGGGGCAGCGAAAGCTGGATGCTCCTGGCATTCGGGCCCGAGTCGATCATGATATCCAGGCGAAAATCCTCCATTGCGGAGTAGAGGTATTCTTCCACGACCGGATTCAGGCGATGGATTTCATCGATAAACAGGACATCACCCTCGTGCAGGTTTGTCAGCAGCCCCGCCAGGTCGCCGGGTTTATCCAGCACCGGGCCCGATGTGGTTTTGATGCCCGCACCCATCTCATGGGCAATGATATGGGCGAGTGTTGTTTTGCCCAGGCCGGGCGGGCCTGTCAGGAGGACGTGGTCGAGCGGCTCGTTGCGCTGGCGTGCGGCAGTGATAAAGACCTTCAGGTTGTCCACAATCTTCTTCTGACCGTGGAAATCCACAAAGCTCAGGGGCCGGAGCGTCTGGTCCAGTTCCTGATCGTTCTCCAGGCGTTCGGGGCTCGTATGGTCGGTTTTCCGCTTCACAGTGAGTTGTGGCATGGCCTGACGGGGGGCGGCGTATCTCTTAAGGTACACTCCCGCTCAGAGAAATGCAACACGGCGGCGGGCACAGGCTTCACAGGCAGCAGGGTTCACCACGAGTCATGATCCCGCGTGGCGCAGCGCGGCCTTGAGGAGAGTCTCGAGTGCCGGCAGCTGATCGCGGAATTCCTCCTGGGCCGCGCGGACGGCCTTTTCAGCGACGGCCCGGTTGTACCCGAGCGAGGTGAGGGCGAGAAGTGCTTCCGCCCGGACGCGGCCCTGCGGGTCGGATGGCAGGGCGGTTGTTTCCGCGGCTGTCCCGGTCTTGCCGATTTTCTCGCGGAGTTCAAGGACAAGGCGTTCGGCGAGTTTGCGGCCGATGCCCGGGATGGTGGTCAGCGCCCCGGTATCACCGCTCGAGAGATGGCGTTTCAGGTCGGGGACGGGGATACCGGAGAGGATTCCCTGCGCCATCTTCGGTCCGATGCCTGTCACGGCGATGAGCAGGCGGAATACGGCGCGTTCCTCCTCTGTTGCGAAGCCGAACAGATGAAGCGTATCCTCCCGGACGTGGAGGTGGGTATGGAGGCGGACGTGTGTGTCGACGGCGCCCAGGGTTTCGTACGTGGAGAGGGGGATGGAGACGGCATACCCGACCCCCGCGACATCCACGACGATTTCTGTGGGGCTCTTCATGATGAGTGTCCCGCGGAGGGTTGCGATCATGGGCGGACCCGTTCGGGATGGGCTGCGACATAGGCGCTCCAATCGGCGTGGCGTGCTGCAGGCGTGAGGATCCGGTGGAGATGGCACATGGCCACGGCGATGGCGTCGGAAGCGTCCAGCACCATCGGTGCGTTGTGGAGGCGGAGGAGGGCTTTGATCATGAACTGGACCTGTTCTTTCGATGCGTTCCCGTTTCCGACGATGGACTTTTTCACCTCGCGCGGGGAGTACTCGGCGGTCGGGAGTCCGGCCTGGACGGCGGCGAGGAGGCATACACCCCGTGCGTGGCCCAGCTTCAGTGCAGACTGCGCGTTCTTTCCGTAGAAGGCGCTTTCGATCGCGAACTCCTCCGGACGGAACTTGCGGATCACTTCCCGCACACCGTCATGAATTTTCTCCAGTCGAAGGGGGAGGGAGTGTTCCGAGCGGTTGTTCACGGTGCCGCTGGCGAGGAGGCGGAATGTTTCTCCGTTCCTGGCCACGACTCCGAAGCCCGTTACCAGCGTTCCCGGATCCACGCCGAGCACGATCAGGGGGAGGGGGGGTCTGTCAGTTGCTGAGCGACGCAAGTTCCTTGTCGTCGATGTCGAAGTTCGAATAGACGTTCTGCACGTCGTCGTGTTCCTCGAGGGTCTCCATCAGCTTCATGAGGTTTTCCGCATCCTTCCCGGTCACCTTCACCGTATTCTGGGCGACCATCTGGAGAGCGGCGCTCTCGATCACGATATGTTTGTCTTCGAGGGCCTTTTTGACCGGCTTCGAATGTGCCGGGGGAGGTGGACACGGTGAAGTACTCCGGATCGGTCTGCAGATCATCCGCGCCGGCGTCGAGGATGATGGTGAGCAGATCATCTTCGCTCAGGGGTGACTTCTGTCCGGCCGCGGGGATGACGATGGTTCCCTTTCTTCTGGAACATCCAGGCGACGCTGCCCGCCTGGCCGAGGTTGCCGTTGTTCCTCGAGAACATATGGCGCATTTCGGAGACCGCGCGATTGCCGTTGTCGGTCACCACCTCGACGAGGATGGCGGCGCCGGCGGGGCCGTACCCTTCATAGGTGATTTCCTCATAGGCGACGCCGGGGAGTTCGCCCGTCCCTTTTTGGACGGCCCGTTTGATATTATCGGCGGGCATATTGGCGGCCTTGGCGGTCTGGATGGCGAGGCGGAGCCGCGGATTGCCTTCTGCATTGCCGCCGCCGTTGCGTGCGGCGATGGTGATTTCCTTGATCAGGCGGGTGAACAGACGGCCGCGGGCGGAATCCGTCGCGGCTTTTTTCCGCTTGATGGTTGCCCACTTGGAATGACCGGACATGGCTGTCTGTCTCCTTATCGTAGATCCTTGATTTTCAGTTGGGGGACCGGATCGCCCTGCCGGGGTCCCGCGGAGGGATTCCACTCATTCTCTTCGACGGTATAGACGCACGCGAGGTCCCGGCGTCCGGATGGCACGCGGGGGAGGAATTCTCCCAGACCGAAGCCGATGGCGTCAAAGACCACGCCATTCTGGCGGACGCGGAACCGGAGGTGATTGCGTCCGACGATGCGCGGTGTGCCGATCACCTCGAGTCCCTTCGTCAGGAACGTCGGCCGCGTATTGTGCGGACCGAAGGGGGCGAATTCCCTCAGGATGCGCACGAAGCGGGGGGTGATATCCAGGAGGGCGAGTTCCAGGTCGATGCGGATCTCGGGTGTTTTGAGCTCTTCGGTCATCAGCTCCTTCACCGCGGCGTTGAATGCATCACGGAACTCATCCAGCCGGGCGATATCCACCGTCACGCCTGCCGCGTACTTGTGTCCGCCGAACTGCAGGACCTTGTCTTCGCACCGCTTGATGGCTTCGTAGATATCGAATCCCGACACGCTCCGCGCGGAGCCTTTTGCCACGCCGTCGACTGTTGCCATCATGATCGATGGTTTGTAGTAGCGTTCGACCATGCGGGAGGCGACGATTCCCACGACGCCGGGATGCCAGTGTTCCTGGTGGAGCACGATCGCGGGTTCGGCATCGACATCGAAGCACTTCTTCCACGAGCTGCTGGGCGTCGATGAAGGTGTCTTCGTCGATCTTCCGCCGGTTCCGGTTCTCTTCTTCGAGGATCTGTGCGAGGGCGGTCGCTTCCGCCGGGTCGTCGCAGGTGAGCATGCGGACCGCGCGCATGGCATCGCCGAGCCTGCCCGCGGCATTGATGCGCGGCGCAAGCGCGAACACGATTTGTCCCGTCGTGATCCTGCCGGTTTTCAGGCCGGCGGTTTCGATGAGTGCCTTGATGCCCGGCCGGGGATTGGCGTTGATGGACTCCAGTCCGATTTTCACCAGAACACGGTTCTCCCCGGCCAGCGGGACGATGTCGGCGGTGCTTGCGAGCGTGACAAAATCCAGATACTGTCCGATCACCGATTCCTTGTTCAGGCGTCGGGCGACGCCATGGATCAGTTTGAAGCCGACGCCGCAGCCGCTGAGCGACTTGAAGGGGTAGGTATCGCCCGGTTTGATCGGGTCGAGGACGGCCACGGCTTTCGGGAGGACGGGCCCGGCTTCATGGTGGTCGCAGATGATCACGTCGAGCCCGGATTCGCACGCGTAGGCGACCTGCTCGACCGCGGTGATGCCGCAATCGATGGCGATGAACACGCGGACGCCCCGGGCGACGGCGTGGTCGATTCCCTGCCGGGAAATCCCGTACCCTTCCTTCAGGCGATCGGGGATGTAGTACTCGACCTGTCCGCCCATCTCCTGCAGGAACAGATACAGCATAGCGGCGCCGTTCGTTCCGTCGACGTCATAGTCGCCGAACACGAAGAAGCGTTCTCCGGACTCCAGTGCCCGGACGATGCGTTCCGTGGCGCTTTCCATTCCATCCATGAGAAACGGATCGTGGAGGAGTTCCAGTGTCGGCCGGAAGTACCGTTTCGCGCCGTCGTAGTCCGTTATCCCGCGGTAGACGAGGACTTTGGCGATCGCTTCGGGGACGTTGATTTCCCGCGCGAGTGTGGCGACGAGTTCTGCATCGGGGGGATCGGCGAAGATCCACCGGTGCTCTCTCGGTGTGCACGTACTCCATCGATGCCACGTTGCGTACTCCGACTGCGAGAACAATCACAGCGCAGGTCTGTAAGCCGAATTCTGTCTTCCCGGCCTGTTACGGCCGGAGGAGGCAGCCATTTCTCTGGGCCGCGGATTGCTCCTTGGCTCTAGCGGCCTACCCGGGAGTAATTCTCCGCGCGAGGCGGAGAGTGAGACGAGCAGCCTCTCCTCCCATATTTGGTCTTGCTCCGGGTGGGGTTTGTCGTGCCCCCGGGATTACTCCCGGGGCGGTGAGCTCTTACCTCGCCTTTTCACCCTTATCCCGCCGGCATTGTCTGCCTGCGGGACGGTATGTTTTCTGTGACACTTTCCGTCTCTCTCCTGCTTGGGCAGGAGAGAGCCCCCGCTTTTCACGGGGCACCCTGCTCTGCGGAGTTCGGACTTTCCTCATCCCGCCTGTCCGGCGGGACGCGGCTGCCCGACCTGCTGTGTGAGTGTTGACGTGGATTAATACAATCAGTGCGCGGAGACGCCGATCAGACCGGAGGCGATCGGTGTTTTCGCGTCTATGCCTTCATTTGCGAGCCGATCCGTCTCGGCATTCTGCTCGCGGGGGACATAGTGCAATTCAAAGGTATAGGGTGCATCCGCCTTCAGGCGCTGCACTTCCAGGAACAGTTTCTTCAGTTTCGGATCCTTCACTTTGTACCGGCCATTCACCTGCCGCACCATCAGCTCGCTGTCGGAGTGCACCACGAGCCGTGTGCACGGGATGGACCGCATGGAGTGCAGGAGGAGCAGCAGGGCGCTGTACTCCGCGACGTTATTGGTGGTTTCCCCGATGTAACCGGAACGGGAGAGAATGATGCCGCCCTGTTCATCACGCACGATCACGCCGACACCGCTCGCGCCCGGATTGCCGCGCGACGCGCCGTCGGTTGCGGCAAAACAGTTCATAGGATCTTCGCGCTGGTTTCCGCGATCTCGTCGGAGACGATAATGCGTCCGCACCGTTCGCAGGTATAGAGGCGGTCGTTTTGCCGGAGTTCCAGCAATTTCTGGGGAGGTACGCGGTTGAAGCAGCCTCCGCACGCCCCTTTTTTCACGGGCACGACGGCCATCCCTCTTTTCGCCTTCCGGATCCGTTCATACGTTGCCAGATCGGGTTTTGCGATCCGCGCGACCACCTTCTGCCGCTGGTGATTGAACTCGAGTTCTTCGACTTCCGTGCTCTTCGACACCTCTGCGAGCGCCGCACGCCGTTCTTCGAGCTGTTTCTCCATTTCTTCAATCTTTGCCGCCAGTTCTTCAATGGCGGTCCGTGCGGTGGTGCCTTTGATCTCCAGCTGTTCCATTTCCTTTTCCAGGCGGCGGACGGCCTCCACCGCGCCGTCCATCTCGCGGGTCAGCGCGTCGTACTCCCGGTTTGTCCGGACGGCGAACTGCTGCGATTTGTATTTCTCCAGTCTCGCTTTCAGTCCGATGATCTCGTTGTCCGCGTTATCGCGCTGGGTGAACGCCGCTTTCATCGCCTGTTCGGACTGGGAATGCTGCGCGCGCACGGTCTCGAGTTGTTCTTCCATCGCGCGTACCTGTCCGGGGAGGTCGCCTTTTTCCTCCTGGAGCTCGTCGAGGCTGGAATCAATCTGCTGGAGTTTGTGGAGGTATTGTAGCTTTGTTTTCAATGCCGGCTCCTCGCTGGTGTTCTACACATAGGCAATGGGGGATGTACGGGCCGTTGTCGCCCGCACCGGGAAAGATCCATGGCGCTTGAGACACTCCCGGTCGAGACGCGCGGCGATTGCCGCGACGACGGGGAGTTCTGTTTCGTAGTGGCCGGCGTCGACGAGCGCGATGCGTCCGGACGCCTCCTGAAATGCATGATACTTGACGTCCGCCGTGACGAAGGCATCCGCTCCGCCGGCGATGGCCTGTTGCAGCAGCTCGGCTCCGCTGCCGCCGCAGACGGCGACGGAGCGCAGGGTCGTTGCAGGAGCACCACAGTACCGCAATCCGCGGCTGCCGAGTGTCCGGCGGATTCTTCCGAGGAAGGCTGACAGGCTCACGGGCCGGGGAAGATTTCCTATCACTCCCATGCCGAAGTCCGGATGGGTGTTCTCGAGAGAGAAGAGATCGTACGCGACTTCTTCGTAGGGGTGCGTGTGTTTCAGGGCGCGCACGACGGCCGGGGCATCCCGCCGCAGGAGCTGCATCTCCAGCCGGATTTCCGGGACACGCTCGAACACGCCCCGTATTCCCACTGCGGGGGAAGAGGTGGAAGCTCCCACAAATGTTCCGGTTCCTTCGGTGCGGAAAGAGCATTGCTTGTAATCGCCGATGACGCCGGCTCCTGCGTCGCTCATCGCCTGTGCCACCCGGTCGGCGTGTGACGGAGGCACGAAAGTCACGATCTTCGCGTTCAGCCGGGAGTTCCCGACAAGGAACGCCGGATCGCGGAGTCCGAGAGCTTCGGCGAGGGCAAAACTGGTGCCCCCCCGTGCGAAATCAATGTTTGTATGGGCGGCGATCACCGCGATCTCCTGCCGCAGCAGGGTTGCCAGAAGCCGCCCTGTGCCGGTCGAGGTATCCACCGAAGAGAGCGGACGGAACAGGAGCGGATGGTGGCTGACGATCAGGGATGCCTGCCGGCGTCGTGCTTCGCGAACCACCTCCTCGGTGACATCGAGTGCGACAAGAATCCCGCGCACCCCGGCGGAGGGATTACCGCACTGGATCCCGATATTGTCACGCTCCCAGGCGATCTCCCGCGGTGCCCACTCTTCGAGTATGTGCGCGATGTCGCGAACGGTGATCACGCGGGTTCCCCGTAAAAAAGAAAGAATCCCGCGCGGGGGCGGGATTTCTGGGTTTGTCCACTGGTGTTCCGGGGAAGCTTTCGTTCGGTATAGGGTGTACGGATCACGATCGGCGGTGGCACAACGGTCATTGTTACGGTAGCTCCTGGGCTCATGCGGTCTGGATCTATAATATACGAACACCTCCGGAGAGAATCAAGTCGATCCTACAGCCGCGCAAAGTCTATTTTCTCGAAATTCAGATCGCGCAGACGGGAGATCTCCCGTTCCATATTGACGATATGCTGGTCAAGGGCCTGGACGAGCCCCTTTTCCGATTGTTCCAGACCCTGGCGGGCCAGGATGTCGGTGCTGATCTTTATCGCGGCGAGAGGGTTGTTAAACTCATGACAGACCGTCACGACAAGTTCCTTGATCGCCTCCGTGCGGCGCCGGGCGATCAGATCGGCCTTTTGCTGTTCCGCGATGCGTCTCTTCAATCTCACGCGTTCGAGGATGTTGATGATGGAACGGGGCAGCACCGAATCCACGGCCTCATCCTTGACCAGATAGTCTTCCACACCGTATTTCATCACCTCGATAGCCAGCCGGAAATCCCGGTTTGAGGTCAGAAAGATGATGGGGATGTCGATACGGGCATCGCGAATCTGGCGCACGAGTTCCAGCCCGTTCAGGTCCGGAAGGAAATAATCCAGCACCAGCAGGTCGAGCGGGGGTTTCTGGGCGAGGTAGGCGAGGCCCGACCGGGCATCCTGTTTCCAGGTGATGAGGAAGCGTCTCGCCTGGTACTTCGAAAGGAGATGCTGTGCGACGGCCATGTACCCGGCGTCGTCATCGACAAAGAGGAGCTGGATTGGCGGGGCGGTTTCCATGGTAAACACCAGTATAGGATATTCCCGGGAGAGTCGCAATCCCCCCCCCGTAAGTTGATTTTGAGCAATTCTTTGGCTATACTTTGCCCGTACACGCACAGTCCGTGGTGACAGGAAGGCAGGCGGCGGGACAGCGTGGCCGGACCGTTCCAACACCATTTAGCCCGGAGAGCGCCCTGATGGCCAACAAAAAGAATTTGATCCTCGTCGTCGATGATGAAGAATCGCTGCGGACGGTTCTGAGCAGTGAATTGATCAACGAAGGATACGAGGTGCGGACCGCATCGGACGGCGACGACGCGATCGTGGAGATGCGGAATGCGGATTTTGACCTTGTTTTGCTGGACATCAAGATGCCCCGGATGAACGGATTTGAGGTGTTGAAGCACATCAAGGAAAACCACGCGCGCTCCAAGGTGGTGATGCTGACCGGCTTTGCCGATCTGAAAAATGCGATTGAATCCAAGAAGCTCGGAGCCGATGATTTTGTCAGCAAGCCCTACGATCTCGTCGATCTCCTGACGACGATCGAGCGCGTGTTGAACGAATAGCGACTCCCTTCTCCCACCGTGTGTGCCGGACGCGCGGCTGAACGATGCCCAAGAAGTATCATCTGCTTGTTGTTGACGACGAAGAGCCGCTGCGCCACCTCCTTGAGGGCGAACTCTCGGATGCCGACGAGTTCGATGTGGATGTCGCCGCCGATGGCGGCGAAGCCATCAACCTGATTCAAGCCAGAGTCTACGACGTTATCCTCCTGGATATCCGTATGCCGCGCGTCAGCGGCATCGAGGTCCTGAAGTTTGTCCAGGAATACTCTCCCGCCACCCAGGTCATTATCCTGACCAACTACGCGGATATCAAGACCGCGATCCAGACCATCAAGCTCGGCGCGTACGATTTCCTGGCGAAGCCGTATGACATCGAGGAAATCTTCAACACGATTCACCGGGCCATCGAACGGCGGCAGCTGTCCATCGACAACAAGCTGATGAAGAGCGAGCTCTCGCGCAAGGCCGGGAGCAACGAGCTGATCGGCGGGAGTGCCGCGTTCCAGCAGCTTGTGGAGAACGCCACGCGGTTTGCCGAAAGCGACTCGTTCGTTCTTATCCAGGGGGCCAGCGGGACCGGCAAGGAGTTGATTGCCGGTCTGATTCACCGGCGCAGCATGCGGAACAACCGTCCGTTTGTCGCCGTGAACTGCGCTTCCATTCCCGACGCGCTTCTGGAGAGCGAGTTGTTCGGTCACGAGAAGGGTGCGTTCACGAACGCCTTCAGCACCAAAGAGGGCCTTGTCGAGGTGGCGAACGGGGGCACGCTGTTTCTCGATGAGGTCGGGGACATCAGTCCGGCCATTCAACCCAAGCTCCTCCGCTTTCTGGAAACCGGGGAATTCCGGCGCGTGGGAGGAACCAATCTGCTTTCGGTGGACGTGCGTGTGGTCAGCGCCACGAACAAGGATCTGCGCGATGAGGTCGCCGCCGGGCGTTTCCGTGAGGATCTCTTGTACCGGTTGAACGTGGTTTCGCTGCGCGTGCCGAATCTGAGCGAACGGGCCGACGACATCCCGCTCCTGGTGGAGTACTTCCTTACCCGCAAGGCGAAATCGAAGCACGTGAAGAGCCTCGCGCCCGGCGTTCTCCAGATGCTGCAGGGCCACACATGGCCCGGCAATATCCGGGAGCTCGAGCACGTCATTGAAGGGGCGATTCTGCTCTCCAGCGGGGATGTCATTGAAGAGAAGGACATGATGATGTACTTTCATCGTCAGGATCAGCCTGTGGCGCGCCGCCCCCGCCGCCGTTCCACCCTCCTCCGCGCTGAGTCTGGATGAACTCGAACGCCACCATATCGAGCGGGTGCTCCGCGAGCACAATTTCAATCGTGCACGGACGGCGGAATCGCTCGGCATCAGCAAGAAGACCCTCTATCTCAAGATCAAACGATTCGGCCTCGCCGCCGGCGAGTGATCCCCGTGTACGGCGGGTTGACTTTCAAAGCTGTTTTTCGCTTTTTACAATTTCTTTCACCCACCTCCGAACGATCCCATGCCGAAATTCCAGGGTGTCGATTACTACAACGCCGACGGACTGCTGACCGGGGATGAGTTGCTTGTCCGCAACACCGTCAGACAGTTTGTGGATGACCAGGTTCTCCCGGTGATAGAAGGGCACTACCGTGCGGGTACGTACCCGGGCGAGCTTGTCGGGAAGATGGCGGACCTCGGGCTCTTCGGGGCGACGCTGCCTGCCCGCTACGGATGCGCCGGGATGAACAACGTCGCCTACGGCCTGGCCATGCAGGAACTGGAGCGGGGCGACAGCGCGGTGCGGAGTTTTGCCTCCGTACAGAGCTCTCTCGTCATGTATCCCATCCACGCCTTCGGTTCCGATGAGCAGAAGGAGCACTGGCTTCCCCGGCTCGCGCGCGGCGAGAAGATCGGATGCTTCGGTCTGACCGAGCCGGATTTCGGTTCAAACCCGGGCGGCATGATCACGCGGGCGGAGAAGAGCGCGGACGGATACGTGTTGAACGGTGCGAAGATGTGGATTACGAATGGGACCATCGCCGACGTGGCGGTTGTCTGGGCGAAGCTCGAGGGGATTGTCAGGGGCTTTCTTGTGGAACGGGGAACCCCGGGGTTCACCGCCCCGGAGATGAAGGGCAAGCATTCCCTCCGTGCGTCGGTCACGTCCGAGCTCGTCTTCGACAATGTCCACGTGCCGGAGGCGAATATCCTTCCCAACGGCCGGGGTCTGAAACTCCCCCTCTCCTGCCTGAGTCAGGCGCGATACGGGATCGCCTGGGGTGCCGTGGGGGCGGCCATGGCCTGTTACGATGCCGCGCTGCAGTACGCGAAGAGCAGAATCCAGTTCGGGAAGCCCATCGCGGCGTTTCAATTGACGCAGGCCAAGCTGGCCGGAATGGTCTCCGAGATCACGAAGGCGCAGCTGCTGTGTGTGCAGCTCGGACGGCTGAAAGACGCGGGTACCGTGCGTTTCCAGCAGATCTCGCTTGCCAAGAGGAACAATGTCTCTCAGGCGTTGACCATCGCCCGTGACGCCAGGGGAATCCTCGGCGCCAACGGCATTCTGGACGAATACCCGGTGATGCGGCATGCCGCGAACCTGGAATCGGTTATCACCTACGAAGGGACTCACGAGATGCATACGCTGATCATCGGCGAAGACATCACGGGGATTCCCGCATATACCTGAGTTCCCCCATCCTCCCATCATACAGGCCGCACACGTGACGGTTACCAAGATTATCGGAGAGGCGCTCACCTACGACGATGTGCTCCTCGTACCCCAGCAATCATCCGTTCTTCCGCGCGAAGCGGACGTCCGCACCTTCCTGACCCGCACCATAGGGCTGAATATTCCCCTGATAAGCGCGGCAATGGATACCGTGACGGAGTCCGCCATGGCCATCGCGATGGCCCGCGAAGGAGGACTCGGCATTCTCCACAAGAACATGTCCATTGCCCGGCAGGCGGAGGAAGTCGACCGCGTCAAACGGTCTGAAAGCGGGATGATCCTCGACCCGATCACGGTACGCGCCGATCAGCGCATTCGCGATGTCATCGCCCTCCTGAACAAGTACAAGATCTCCGGTATCCCCGTCGTGGATGAAGAGCACCGGCTGATCGGCATCATCACCAACAGGGATCTGCGGTTCCAGCCGGATGAAGACCAGCGTGTTTCCGCGGTGATGACCCGCCAGGATCTCATCACGGCACCCGTCGGCACGACTCTCGAGCAGGCCAAGCATATCCTGATGAAGCACAAGATCGAGAAACTGCCGGTGGTGGACAGGAACGGGACGCTGAAAGGTCTCATCACCTTCAAGGACATTCAGAAGAAGATCAGTCATCCTCACGCGTGCAAGGACGAGCACGGTCGTTTGCGTGTGGGAGCGGCCGTCGGTGTGACCGCCGAGACCCCCGACCGTGTGCTGGCCCTGGTGAAGGCGGGTGCGGACGTGATTATTGTGGATACCGCGCACGGGCACTCCCGCGGGGTGATCGAGACCGTGAAGGCGATCCGCAAACGCTTCCCCCGGCTGTCGATCGTGGCGGGCAATGTTGCGACCGGCGAAGCGACGCGTGCGCTCATCAGCGCGGGGGTTGACGCGGTGAAGGTCGGCGTTGGTCCGGGGTCCATCTGCACCACACGTGTCGTTGCCGGCATCGGTGTGCCGCAGGTGACCGCCATTATCGAGTGTGCGAAGATCGCGCGCCGCGCCGGTATACCCCTCATCGCCGACGGAGGCATCAAGCAGACGGGCGATATCGCCAAGGCGCTTGCCGCGGGCGCAAGCGCGGTGATGATCGGCAGCCTGTTTGCCGGCGTGGATGAGAGTCCGGGAGAGAAGGTCCTGTACGAAGGGCGGAGCTTCAAAATGTACCGCGGCATGGGGTCCATCGAAGCCATGAAGGCGGGCAGCAAGGACCGGTACTTCCAGGATGCGGAGGATGACCTGAGGAAACTGGTGCCCGAGGGAATTGAGGGCCGCGTGCCGTACAAGGGTCCGCTCGGCGACACGGTCTTTCAGATGCTCGGAGGCCTGCGTGCGGCGATGGGGTATTGCGGGACCGCCACGATCGCGGATCTCCAGCGGAAAGGGCGCTTCGTCCGCATGACCGGCGCCGGACTGCGGGAGAGTCATCCGCACGATATCATCATTACCAAGGAGGCGCCGAATTATCACGTCTGAGAAGCGCGGGCGAATCTCCATGACACGGCACCGGGTGGCGCGACTGCGGAGCGCAATGCGGGAACGCCGTCTGGACGCCCTTTTCGTCTCCTCGCTTCCGAACATCCGCTACCTCACAGGGTTCACCGGTTCCAACGCGTTGTGCGTGTTCACCGCCACGGGCGGGTTCTTCCTGACGGATACGCGCTACCGCGACCAGAGCCGGGCCGAGGTGAGGGGTCTCGTCCGGGCGGTCACCACGAAGACGCTTGCCGCTGCGGTGGCGGAAGGCGAGTACCTTGACGGATGCAGGCATGTCGGGTTTGAATCGAACGCCACGACGTACCGGCAATACCGGGCCCTCCGCGCGTTGTTCCCCCGGCACTCCCTCCAGCCCACCGCGGATCTGGTGGAAGATCTCGCCGTCGTGAAGGACGACCACGAGTTGTCCTGCATCCGGCGTGCGGTGGCGATCACCGGAGCAGGTGTTTCTTGACATGCTGAACGTGATCCGGCCGGGAAAGCGTGAGAATGAAATTGCGGCGATGATTTCGTATCTGCAGAAGATGTACGGCGCGGAGCGTGATGCGTTCGACACGATTGTGGCGGCCGGGGCACACGGGGCCCTGCCCCATGCGCGCGCGTCGGAGCGGAAGATGCATGCCGGGGAATTCGTCACGCTGGACTTCGGCTGCACGGTGGGGGGGTATGTTTCGGACCTGACACGCACGGTTGCACTCGGGCGGGTGAGCCGGCGTATGCGCGAGCTGTACACGGTGGTCCGTGACGCTCAGGCTGCTGCCGTTGCCGCAGCGCGGGCCGGCATGTGGGCGAAGGACCTTGATGCGGTCGCCCGGCGCCACATCACCGCGGCAGGGTACGGCAAATACTTTTCGCATTCCCTCGGGCACGGCCTGGGACTCCACGTCCATGAACGGCCGCGGGTGTCCGCGCTCAGCACCGATCGCCTCCGCGCCGGGTCCGTGATCACGATAGAGCCGGGCATCTATATCCCGGGAGAGTGCGGCATACGCATCGAAGATGATGTGCGTGCTCACCCCCACGGGCTGCGAAGTGTTGACCACCGCTCCGAAGGAGCTGCTGACACTGTGAAAACGCCCCTTGATAATTCCGCACCGCGCCGCGTTCTGGTGATCGCGTACTACTTTCCGCCGATGGGTCTCAGCGGAGTGCAGCGCACGCTGAAATTCGTCAAATACCTCCCCCAGTTCGGCTGGCAGCCCACGGTGCTGACCGTGCAACCGCGCGGCTACCTGGCCAAGGACGACTCCCTTCTCGAGGATATTGCCGGCAAAGATGTGCGGATCGAGAGGACGGACGCCGCCGGTCCGGGCAGATTTGTCTCGCGCGAGGCGGTGGTGAAGTTTCCGGCTGAATGGGTGCGCCGAGCGCTCTCCATGGCGAGCGACACGTTGTTTATCCCCGACAACAAGATCGGCTGGAAACGCAAGGCTGTGGCGAAAGCCCTTGCACTTGCCCGGGAGGAGCCGTTCGATCTGATTTTTGCCACGGCCCCCCCGTTCACCGATTTCCTTATCGGGAGGGAGTTGAAGGCGAAACTCGGGATTCCGCTCGTGCTGGACTACCGCGACCCGTGGGTGGAGTATCCGTTCAAATTCTACCCGACCCCTCCGCACAAATGGTGGAATATCCACCTGGAACGGAAGGCCCTGCGTGCCAGCAGCCATGTGGTGACCACGAACCGGCGTGTCAAGGAGCTCATTCTGCGGCGCCACCGGTTTCTGACGTACAACGACATCGATATCATTTCCCAGGGATTTGATCCGGAAGACTTCACGCGTGCGGCGGCGGTTCCCGCGCCTGTCCGGTCCCGTGTTATGCGGTTTGCCTATGCGGGGGTGTTCTGGGAGGACCGGAAACCGGACTATTTCCTGCGTGCCCTGCAGGAGATTTTCAAAGAGCAGCCCCGATTGCGCGGCAGGATCGAGGCGCTGTTCGTGGGGCACTTCCGTGACGAGAACCGGCGGCTCGTCGCCCGTCTGGGTCTGCATGATGCGGTGCTTGAACGGGGGTATCTCCCTCACGGCGAGTGTATCCGCGAGCTGACCGCCGCGGACGTGCTCTGGATGGTGGTGGGCGACGATCGGGGTTCCCCGGGGAAGACCTATGAGTACATCGGGGCCCGCAAGCCGATTCTGGCCTGTGCGCCGGACGGATTCCTGAAGTCCACCGTGCTTGCTGCAGGCGGCATGGTGGTCTCGCCGAAGGATGTCCCGGCAATCAAAAAGGCGATTCTGGAACTCTACGGCCGCTGGGAACGCCACATGTTGTCGGGCCCCGCGGACGATGTGGTGAAGGTGTACAACCGGGTGTTTCTCACCGGCGAACTCGTCAAACTCTTCGAATTGCTTGTGGACCGTTCCTGATGAAGATTCTTGTTATTGGTGCCGGTGCGCGTGAACATGCACTCCTCTGGGCGCTCGGCCGGAGTCCGCTTGTGGAACAGCTCTACTGTGCACCGGGGAATCCCGGCATGGCGGCTCTTGCACGGCTTGTTCCTCTCCGGGCCGATGAATCGCAGGCGTTGCTCGACTTCGTTCTTGCGGAGGAGATCGATCTTGCCATCGTAGGTCCGGAGCAACCGCTGGCCGACGGCCTCGTGGATCTGTTTGAGGGGTCGGGGGTGGCCGTCTTCGGCCCCACCCGGAGAGCGGCCGAGCTGGAATGGAGCAAAGGGTTTGCGAAAGCGTTCATGAGCCGGCACGCGATTCCCACCGCCTCGTATGCGTTCTTCACTTCTGCAGAGTCTGCCGCCGCGCGCGATTTTGTTGCGGGTTGCCCTCTCCCCGTTGTGCTCAAGGCCGACGGCCTTGCGGCAGGCAAAGGGGTGGTGATCTGCGGCACCCGTGAGGAGGCGCTCCTGACGCTGGAGACGATGCTCTCCGGAACCGCATTCGGCGGGGCCGGCGGCCGTGTTGTTGTCGAGGAGTACCTTGAAGGGGAGGAAGTTTCGGTATTTGCGATTTGCGACGGCACGGAGTATATCGTGCTTGCTCCGGCGCAGGATCACAAGCGGGTGTTTGACGGTGATCGGGGGAAGAATACGGGCGGGATGGGCGCGTATGCGCCCGCTCCCGTCCTGACACCCGCCCTCCTGGAAGAAGTGGAACGAACGGTAATTCGACCCACTCTCGAGGGGATGGCGGCAGAGCGGCGGCCGTATCGCGGTTGTCTCTATGTAGGTCTGATGGTGACGGCAGGCAGTCCGAAGGTGATTGAGTACAACGCGCGTTTCGGCGATCCCGAGACGCAGGTCGTGCTGCCGCTGTTCGGCGGCGATCTCGCCGCCACGCTCGACGCCGCGACCAGGGGCGGACTTGCCGCCCTCAAGAGCAGCGTGCAGGGGTGCGTCCCGGGTGCGAGCGCGGTCTGCGTGGTCCTTGCTTCGGGAGGATACCCGGGGGTGTTTGCCACCGGGAAGGAGATATCCGGAGTGGATGCCCTTGCCGGCCGGGAAGGGATTATCGCCTTTCATGCCGGAACACGGCGGGACGGCGACAGGCTTGTCACAGCGGGCGGACGCGTACTGGGCATCACCGCCGTGTCTCATTCGGGATCGCTTCGCGAAGCCGTGAACAGCGTGTATGATGCCGTCTCGGCGGTGACATTCGAGGGCATGCACTACAGGCGCGACATCGCCCATCGCGCTCTTTCCCGCCTTCCGGCGGAAACACCAGCGCAGGACCACTGACCATGCATATCCTCGTCACCGGCGGAGCCGGGTTCATCGGTTCGCACATCGTGGAAGCATTTCTCGCATGCGGACACCGGGTGAGTGTTGTGGATAACCTCATCACCGGAACAAAGGAGAATCTTCACCGCGATGCCGCCTTTTTTGAAGTGGACATCCGCGATGCCGCGGCCATGGCCCGCATCTTTGCAGATGGACGGTTCGATGCGGTGGTCCACGAAGCCGCGCAGATGGATGTCCGTAAATCGGTCGCCGATCCGGTGTTTGACGCATCGGTGAATATCCTGGGGATGCTGACGCTCCTGGAACAGTGCGTGCGGACAGAGGTCCGGCGGGTCATTTTTGCATCCAGCGGCGGGGCGATCTACGGCGAACAGGATGTTTTTCCGGCGGATGAAACCCATCCGACGCGTCCGATTTCCCCCTACGGCGTCGCCAAGCTGTCGACCGAACAGTATCTCTTCTATTACCGTGCGGTGTACGGGATTGATGCCGTTTGCCTCCGCTATGCGAACGTGTACGGTCCGCGGCAAAACCCTGAGGGGGAAGCCGGCGTTGTCGCGATTTTTACCACCCGGATGCTCCACGGTGAATCACCGGTCATCAACGGCGACGGGAAGCAGACCCGGGACTACGTGTATGTCGGAGACGTCGTCCAGGCTAACGTTCGTGCACTTGAAGCTCCCCCGGGATTCCAGGTGTTCAATGTGGGGACCGGCGTGGAAACCGACGTCAACCATCTGTTCCACGTCCTGCGGCAGGCCACCGGCAGTGCGTGTCCCGAACGGCATGGCGAGGCAAAGCTGGGGGAGCAGCGGCGGAGCGTCCTGGATACCGGACACATCGGAGAGGTTCTGGGGTGGAGGCACGAGGTCGCCCTGGAGGAGGGGTTGCGGCGGACGGTGGAGTTCTTCCGCGAACGGACAGGCTCGCGTGTCTCCGGGCGTTGACCCGGACCGGGTGCTGGCGGGCGACCGCGTGGCGATCAGCCGGGCGATTTCCATCGTGGAGAACGATGCCCCCGGTGCGCAGCTTTTGCTCGACGGGTTGTTTCGGAAGACCGGCCGTGCGTACCGCCTCGGCATCACCGGTCCGCCCGGTGCGGGCAAGAGCACGATCACGAGCAGGTTGGCCCGGTACTATCGCACGCAGGGGAGGACTGTGGGCATTCTTGCCGTGGACCCGACGAGCCCGTTCACCGGCGGGGCGTTGCTGGGGGATCGCGTGCGGATGGGCGAAGTCGAGCTGGATGCAGGGGTGTTCATTCGCAGCATGGCCTCGCGCGGGAGTCTGGGCGGTTTGAGCCGGAAGGCGACCGAAGCGGCGGACATCCTTGATGCAGCCGGGAAGGATATCATTCTTCTCGAGACGGTCGGCGTGGGGCAGTCGGAGCTGGATGTTGCCCGCGCCGCGGACACGACGGTGGTCGTGCTTGTTCCCGAATCGGGCGATTCGATCCAGGCGATGAAGGCGGGTCTGATGGAAATCGCGGACTTCTTCGTGCTGAACAAGGCAGACCGGGCGGGGGCGGATCAGGCGGTCACCGGCCTTCAGATGATCCTCGGATTCCGGGCTTCCGGTGCCTGGAGTCCGGCGGTGCTCAAAACGGTTGCAAGTACGGGAGAAGGTATCGTTGAGGTGGCGCAGGAAGTTGAGGCGCACCGGAGATATCTTGAGGAATCCGGCGGCCTGCTTCAGCGCCGCAGGCTCAGGCTGGAAGACCGTATTGCCGGGCTGGTGGAGGAGGCTGTGAGGGAGCAGCTCTGGAATGCGGAATCCCGGGGATTGCTGCAGAGGCGGGCCGGAGAAGCGCTGGGCGGTGGCGTGACGCCCTACGGTGCGGCGGGAGAACTGGTGACTCTCTTCCGGCGGGATCACCGGTTGTGATCCCTGTACCGCTGCAAATCGTCCGGCTGACGGGGAAAATGGCCGGGACTTGTTGCCGCGGTTCCGGAAGGCGGGACGCCCCTCGGGAATGTCCGGACAGGGAGTTCTCAGGGGGACCTGTTCCGGTTGAAAGCCGTGCCGGCAGGCGCGGAGAGCAGTGTGTCCCGCCGGAAACGCCGGTCGTGGCCGGGAGAGCGGTCTGAAGGTGGAGGCGAGTATGGAAGGGAACGGAATGGACTTTACGCTTTCCGAGAGTCAGAAAGCGGTGCAGGGGGTTGCCCGGGCCTTCGCCGAAAAAGAGCTGCGTCCGGTGGTGATGCAGTACGACGAGTCGCAGGAGTTCCCCCACCCCATAGTCCGCCGGATGGCCGGGCTGGGTTTTATGGGTATGACCTGGCCCGTGGAACTCGGGGGGGCCGGAATGAGCGATGCGGAGGCGGTGGTCATCATCGAAGAACTTGCCCGCGTGGATCCTTCGGTGGCGCTCACGGTTGCGTCCCACAACAGCCTTTGTACCGCCCACATCATGCTTCACGGCAACGACGAGCAGAAGCGGCGTTACGTTCCCGACCTTGCCAGCGGCAGAAAACTGGGTGCCTGGGGTCTTACCGAACCCGACTCGGGGAGCGACTCGGGCGGCATGAAGACCACCGCCGTGCGCGAAGGGTCGGAGTGGGTCCTGCGGGGGAGCAAGACCTTCATCACCCAGGGATCCGTCGGTTCCACATTTGTGATCATGGCGCTTACCGATCCGGGCGCGGGTCGAAGGGGAATCACTTCGTTCATCGTCGAGAAGGATCAGCGCGGATTCTCCGTGGGGAGGAAAGAGAACAAGCTCGGATTCCGTTCCAGCGATACGGCCACGCTGGTGCTGGACGGTGTCCGCGTGCCGGCGGCGAATGTGATCGGCAACCCGGGCGGGGGATTCAAGCAGGCTCTGAAGGTGCTCGACGGCGGTCGCGTGGGAATTGCCGCGTTGTCCGTCGGGATCGCCCAGGGCGCCTTTGAGGCGAGTGTGAAGTATGCAAAGGAGCGCCGGCAATTCGGCAAGCCGATTGCGGACTTCCAGGGGATCCAGTTCAAGCTTGCCGATATGGCGACGGAGATTGATGCCGCACGTCTGCTCACGCACAAGGCCGCGTGGATGAAGGTGCACGGTGAACCGTTGACACTTGCCGCTTCGCAGGCGAAGTACTTCGCCAGCGAAGTCGCGGTGCGTGCTGCCGGCGAGGCGGTGCAGATCCACGGCGGGTACGGCTTCATCAAGGACTTTCCCGTCGAAAAATTCTATCGCGACGTCAAACTGATGACCATAGGCGAGGGGACGTCAGAGGTGCAAAAGATGGTGATTGCGCGGCAGCTGTTCGGGCCGGGGCGTTGATCCGTGGCCCGCATCGGCAATCCGGTTCCCGCGACTCCCGCGGCTGAAAATAGCGCGGCGGCAATGCGCGCCCTCCTGCAGAAGTATGCGGCTCTGGCGGAAAAGGTGCGTCTGGGCGGGGGCGCGGATGCGCTGGAGCGGCACCGGGCGAAGGGAAAACTGACCGCACGCGAGCGGATCGGCATGCTCGTGGATCCGGGAAGCGAACTGCTGGAAATCGGACTGCTCACCGCGGAGGGCATGTACGGAGAGTTCGGGGGTGCGCCCTCCTCCGGAACCGTTGTGGTTGCGGGGTTGATACACGGGCGTGAGGCGGTGATTGTGGCAAACGACGCCACGGTGAAGGCGGGCGCGTGGTTTCCCATCACCGCCAGGAAGAACCTGCGGGCGCAGGAAATCGCGATGGAGAATCATCTCCCGATCATCTACCTGGTGGATTCGGCGGGAGTCTTTCTGCCGTTGCAGAGTGAGATCTTCCCCGACCGGGATCATTTCGGCCGCATTTTCCGCAACAACGCGATCATGTCGGCAAAGGGGATTCCGCAAATCGCCGCCATCATGGGGCCGTGTGTAGCCGGCGGCGCCTATCTGCCCATCATGAGCGATGAGGCGTTGATCGTGGAAAGAACCGGCAGTGTGTTTCTTGCCGGCTCGCATCTCGTACGGGCCGCGATCGGTGAGGAAATTGACAACGAGCTGCTCGGCGGAGCGCTGGTGCAGTGCGAAATCAGCGGTGTGACCGATCACCGGATGAAGGATGATGCCGAGTGTCTTCAGAAGATCCGGAGCATCGTCGGCAAGATGGGGCGCCGGCCGGGCGCGGCGTTTCAGCGTGAGGTGTCCCGGCCGCCGCTGTTCGACCCGCAGGATCTGTACGGCCTGGTACCGACGGACCGGACGCGGCCGTATGACATGTATGAGGTGCTCGCGCGCATTGTTGACGGGAGCGAAATTGACGAGTACAAGTCCGGGTACGGGAAGACGGTGATCACCGCCTACGCCCGGATTGACGGCTGGGCGGTGGGTATCGTGGCGAATCAGCGTGCGGTGGTGAAGACCAAACGCGGCGAGATGCAGGTGGGCGGGGTGATTTACAGCGACAGCGCCGACAAAGCCACCCGTTTCATCATGAACTGCAACCAGAAGCTGATCCCGCTGGTCTTTTTCCAGGATGTGACCGGTTTCATGGTGGGGAGCCGGGCGGAGCAGGGGGGCATCATCAAGGATGGTGCGAAGATGGTCAACGTCGTGGCCAACAGTGTCGTCCCGAAGTTCACCTGCATTATCGGCAACAGCTACGGTGCAGGCAATTATGCGATGTGCGGCAAGGCGTACGACCCGCGCCTGATTGTCGCCTGGCCGACCGCGCAGATAGCCGTCATGGGGGGGAAGCAGGCGAGCGACACGCTGCTGGCGATACGGCTGCAGCAGATGGAAAAGGGCGGGCGGCAGATCAGCGAAGAGGAACAGCAGCGCTTACTCTCGGCGATCCGTGCGCGCTACGAGGAGGAGGCGGATCCCGTCTATGCTGCGGCGCGCCTCTGGGTCGATGGGATCATCGATCCCGCCGACACCCGAAGCGTGTTGTCCCGCGGCCTCGCCATGGCATCCAACAACCCTTCTCTCCCTCCGTTCAACCCGGGCGTCATACAGACCTGATGAACGTATCCGGGAGGATGCCGTGAGGGGTATCGCCGTTGCCCTGTTGATTTTCGTGTCGGCCGCCTCCGCCCGGACGGCCGATATCGACACGTTGACGGTGGAGGCGCCCGCACTCGAACCGCTGGGGGAATTTTCCGGACTGGTCTCGGCACTGTCGCTGGTGTTGATACCGAAGGTGTTTGCCGACGGGGTCCTGCTCAAGACATTTGTCAGCAGCGAGGAGTTTGCCGGCGCGCGGAAGCAGTGGGGCGACAGGCATGCCGTGGATGTGCTGTTCCGTCGCGCGCAGAACCTGTGCTGGGGCAACAGCTTCTGTGCGCTCCTGATAAGCTTTCTCGCCGTTGTGGATCATCAGCGGGTGGGGGTCCGGACTCCCGTGCCGGGTCTCATCCTCTGGTTTCCGCTCACCGGCGAATTTTCTGAAGAATACGCGTTGCGGGTGGCGGGATTGCCGACACGCGTTGCCGCTGATTCGCCGGAAACCGGCGGGGGTGACCGGGACAAGTTGCAGCACTTTTTCGGTTCCGCGCTGCTGGCGTATCTTTCCGAGTCCGGGGATCAGGCCGACCGTTTCGGTGAGTTTGTTGAAGAGGGGGAAGAGCGGTTCATCGTCGGCGGTGTAATGGATGAGCGGGATCTCGAGGCCGACCGCAGGGGCAGGGATTTCGGTCTGCGCCTGCTTGGGGGTCCCGAAGTACGGCCTTCGGCCTTCTTGAATGTGCCGTTGCGGCAGCCGCCCGGGTCACCCGGATTTCACGTCGGTCAGGAGCGTTCACCATGAAGACCGTCCTTGTTGTTGATGACGAACAGGCCGTTCGCGAATCCATCGCGATGATTCTCGAGTATGAAAAGTTCAGCGTCGTCTTTGCGCAGGACGGTCCCGGGGCTCTTCAGCGGGTTGCGGCGGGGGGTATAGATCTCATCCTTCTGGACATCAAGATGCCCGGCATGGACGGCATGCGGGTGCTGCAGACCGTCCGGGAATCCTCTCCATCACTGCCCGTCGTGATGATTTCCGGCCACGGCACGATTGAAACCGCCGTGGAGGCCACGCGCCTCGGCGCGTATGATTTTCTCGCGAAGCCGCTGGACCGCGAGCGGCTGATCATCGTCGTCCGGAACGCCACGGAACTGAAGCAGCTGCGCGAGCGTATTGAAGGCAAGGCACGGATTCTGGGTGCTTCGCCGGCGGTGAAGGAGTTGCTCACGCTCATCGAGCGCGTCGCCCCGACGGAAGCACGCGTGCTCATCACCGGCGAGAACGGATCCGGCAAGGAGCTGGTGGCGACCGCTCTGCACCGGATGAGCAAGCGTTCCGCCCGGCCGCTCATCGAAGTCAATTGTGCGGCCATTCCCAACGAACTCATCGAATCGGAGTTGTTCGGCCACGAACGCGGGGCGTTTACCGGGGCCACCGGACAGCGCATCGGAAAATTCGAGCTGGCGGACGGTGGAACAATCTTCCTGGACGAAATCGGGGATATGAGTCTGAACGCCCAGGCAAAAGTGCTGCGGGCGCTGGAGGAGGGGAAGATCGAGCGGGTGGGGGGGGCGAAGCAGATCGGGGTTGATGTGCGGGTGATTGCCGCGACAAACAAAAACCTGACGGAAGCGGTCAAAGCCGGCCTGTTCCGTGAAGACCTGTTTCACCGGCTGAATGTGATTCCCATCCGTGTGCCGGCGTTGCGGGAGCGGCGTGAGGACATTCCCCTGCTTGCCGTGGCGTTTGCCGAAGAGGTCTGCGCGCAGAACGGCATGGCGCCGAAGCGGTTTGCAGAGGACGCTCTCCGCCGGCTGCAGGGGATGGAATGGAGCGGCAACGTGCGCGAGCTGCGGAACACGGTGGAGCGGCTGGTGATCATGACGCCGCGGCCGGTGATTGAAGTGACGGACATGGCTCCGGTCGAGAGCGTGCAGCGTGTGGAGCTGGAGGAGACGTTCGGGCCGGGGCTGACCTTTCAGGAATTCAAGGACCGGGCCGAGGCGGCGTTTATCAAGCGGGCGCTCGAAGCCAGCGGATGGAACGTGAGCAAGACGGCTGACGTGCTCGGGATTCAGCGGTCACACCTCTACAACAAGATCAAGAAATTCCACCTCGAGCGGGAGGGCTAGGCGTTTTCTCCCTTGCCCTCACCACTTCGTACATCACCAGCGCCCCCGCAACTGAGGCGTTGAGCGACTCGACCGCCCCGTAGAGCGGAATCCGCACGAGAAAATCGCAGTGTTCCTTCACGAGCCGCCGGATGCCGCGTCCCTCGTTCCCTACCACCAGGGCGACCGGGACGGTATAATCCGGTTCCCGGTACAGCCTGTCCCCTTCCGCACCGAGACCGACGATCCAGAACCCTTCCTGCTTGAGATCCCTGATGGTGTTCACGATGTTGGTGACTTCGGCGATGGGAATGTGCTCCGTGGCGCCGGCCGAGGCTTTTGTCACGGCCGGGGTGACGGCTGCGGCGTGAAAACGGGGGATGAGCACACCGTGTGCACCCGCGCATTCCGCCGTACGCACCAGCGCCCCCAGGTTGTGCGGGTCTTCAATCTGATCCAGGATCAGGAGGAATCCCGTGACATTGCGGCGGCGGATGGACTCGAGGATCTGTGTCAGGTCGGAGAGCGGGCGTGCGGGAAGGACGGCAACGACACCCTGCGTGGCGGTGCCGAGGGCAAGTGCGTCGAGCTGTTCTTTGTCCACCTCCTTCACCCGCACCTTCCTGACACCGGCAAGTTGCAGGATCTCCTCCACCACGGCTCCCCTGCTGCCGTGCAGGAGAAGGATGGCGTCGACGGGTCGTGCATTCCGCAGGGCCTCGATGACGGGTTTTCTTCCGGCGACATAGGAGGGCATGTCCCGTTGCGGGGGGATCACCCCGCCTCCGTCGTGCGGCCCGGTGTCCTGCCGCGGAGGAAGAGCAGGCCTGCGAGCCCGAGAAGAAAAAGCGCGACACTGAACAGCTGGGCTTCCGAGAGGCCCCAGGCCATTCGCGGATTCAGCCGGAAGAATTCGATGGCAAACCGGAAGAGGCTTGCGAGCATGAGGTAGATCATGAACAATCCGCCGTCGGGCAGCGGTCGCGTGCGCAGCCGGAGGAGAAGAACGAATCCCGCGATCCCGAGCAGGAGTTCGTAGATCGGTGTCGGATGGAGTGGGGTGACTTCGTCGAACCGTGAGTAGGTGTTGCCCAGGCGGTCGCGGCCCGCCAGGATCACGCGCAGCGAGTCGTAGTGCATGGCCGCGCGCCGGTCGGGATGAGCCACGAAATACTCCTGCAGCATCACCGTCGGTTTCGCGGTCCCCTGGGCGTAGATGGTTCCCCAGGGAAGCGATGTGGGGGTGCCGTAGTCGCCGTCGCCGGAGAGGTGGCACCCGATACGGCCGACGCCGTACGCGATGATGAGTGCAAGTCCGAGGCTGTCCCATACCTTCAGGAACGGCACCTTCTTCATGCGGACATAGAGGGAGACCGCGAGCAGGGCGAGCAGAAATCCTCCGTACCAGGTCAGGCCGCCGGCCGAAAAGGTCATCCCCACCGGATTCTGCACGAAGGCATCCCATTCCTCGAGGAGATAGAGGAGCTTTGCTCCCGCTATCCCGAACACCACGGCGAGCAGGGTGATGGTGTTCGCCATATTCGGATCGAGGCGTTTCCGCCGGAAATCCTTTGCGAGGATATAACTTCCCAGGAGGAAGGAGATGCCGAGCATCAGCCCGTAGGAATACACTTTGAGCGAACCGAGTTCGAACAGGACAGGGATCATGGTGCGGATGGTCTCAGGTTGACAGTGAATTCCAGACTTCGGTATCGGTGACGATCTGTACGAAGGGTTTCCGTGGAGCTTTCAGGACCGATACTTTTGTGGGTGCGACGCGGAGGGAGAACGTGTTGATGCGTCCGTCGATGCCTTCGATGGTCACCTCGCAGACGCCGTCCAGTCCTTCGAAGACCGTCCGGTACTGGGCGGGGCCCGATGACGGGAGATCCAGGCGCGGCGTTTTGAAGCCCGCCACGACAATCCGGAGCGAGGGCGGTTGAAAGTGCTCCTCGACGGAGAGTTCGTATCTGAACGTGGCGAAGGACTTGGCGGTTTCGAGCACCAGCAGGGTGGTCATACGCTGTGTACGTTCGGCCAGCTGGGGGACGACCAGGAGTCTGTACTCGGGCTCGGCGCTCTTCTGCGGCGCGGTCTTCTTCGGCATGATCGGTCTAGAGCTCGAAATAGGAAGCCTCTTCCTGCCTGAAGAGGTCGAGGATCTCCTTTGGCGTCTCCAGCGTGAGCAGTTGTCTGCGGAACTCCTCTTTGTTCATCAGGCGGGAAATCCGGCTGAGCAGTTTGATGTGCGGTCCGACCAGGTTGTCCTTGCCCACCAGCAGGAACACGAGCCGTACGGGTTTTTCGTCCAGTGAATCGTAGTCGATCTCTTCTTCCGTCACGGCGAATGCCGCCACGATATCCGACACCGCGTCCGTTTTTCCGTGGGGGATGGCGAAGCCGTTTCCCACGCCGGTGGACATGATCTGTTCACGTTCAAAGATTGCCGCGCGGACCTTCTCCTTGTCGAGGACCTTCGGAGAATGGGAGACAATACCGATCATCGCGTCGATAATCCCGTCTTTGGATTTGCCTTTCAGGCCGGCGACCACAAGGTCTTCCGTAAGAATGTCGCTGATTTTCATCGCGTGAGCGTTCTCCTATGCTTCATCGCGCCAGGTAATGACTTTCTTTTCGTACTCCCGGGCCAGCCGGTCGGCGGCCTGCTGGTCGCGCGCTTCCGCGCTCACGTGAAAGAGCGGCCGTTCTTTGTCGGGAATGAGCAATACGGAAATGCCCCGCTGCTCGTTGTCAAAATACACCTTCACGCCGTCCACGAGATCCCGCCGCAGTCCCTCGGTGTCGGCCATGATGTTCCGCATCACCTTGCCCTTGTGTTCCCACGAGCAATTCACCGTCTGGCGTGCGCTGTGCAGCCTGGGGATTTCGGTGTCGAACACTCCCAGGCGCTTGTCGGCTTTCGCCATCATTTCCAGAATTTTGGCCAGGGAATACATGGCGTCGGTGGCGAAAAAGAAATCCGTGAAAATGAACCCGCCCTTTGTTCCGCCGATGAAGCGGATGCTCTTGTTTGAGGCCGCTTCCATCATGGCCAGGTGGCTGTTGCGCGTTTTGAACACCCTGACGTTATGGTGTACGGCGAGCATGTCGATTTCGCCCGAGGAAGTGATCGGGACCGCGATCGTATCCACCCCGGCGTGTGTCTGCAGGAACATGGCGGTGACCACGGTCAGCAGGCGGTCGCTGTCCATGGCTTCGCCATGTTCGTTGATCAGGAAGATCCGTTCTCCGCCTCCGTCGATCAGGCAGCCGATGTCGTACTTCAGGGAAGTGACGATGTGGGAGAGCTGCTTCATCGAATAGTCAAATTCGTACTTGTCGCGGGTCAGCCTCCGCGGGTCGAGGTGGGCATTCAACGCCACCACCTGGCAGTCGAACGAACCGAGGATGATGGGGAAAATCGTGGAGGCGACGCCGTTGGAGTAGTCGATGACCAGTTTGAACTTCTTCTTGTTAATGGCCTCGAGTTCGAGGGACGAAAGAAATTTCTCCTTGTACGCTTCGGTGGTCCGTTCGGGGAACGAGATGGATCCGACCTTGTCGCGCGGAGCGCGGGCGAAATCTTCGCCGAAGAAGAGCCGCTCGACGTTTTTTGTCCGGTTGGTCGGCAGGTCTTTGCCGTTGGCATCGAAGAAGATGATGTCCGTCATATTCTTGTCCCCCGGATTCCGGCGGACATGGATACCACCGGCTTCCTTGCCGCTGCTGAGCTCGTGCCGCAGGAGGGGGATGGACGTGGCCCGGAGGTCGAAGGTATTCACCCCGGCCGAGACGAGGCCGCAGAGAATGGCCCGGTTCATCATACGGGAGACGTTGTCCGCGTCGCGGCAGGTGACGACCGTTTTGCCGGCTCCGATAAACGCGCCGTACGCGGCGCCGAGCTTTGCCCCGAATTCGGGGTTCATTTCAATGTTCGAGAGACCGGTGACGCGCGAGTCGGTGAAGAGCTCCCTGAGCCACTTGTCCTCCCAGACCAGGCTTCGCGTGAGCTGGGCGCCTTCTTCCACCACCTTCTCAGGCCAGAGTTTGATGTTGGCGCTCAGGCGCGCCCCGCGTCCGATCCAGCAGCCGTCCCCGATGAACACATTCTCGGCGATGACCGCCTTTTCACCGATGGAGCATTTTGACCCGATCACGTCGGAGGAAATGTCTGTGCTGTGGCCCACGACCACGTCGCTCCAGATCACCGAATTGCTGATGGAAGCCCCCGGTCCGATGACGCAGTTGTCACCGATCACCGAGTTTGACAGTTTTGCCCCTTCCCCGATGGTACAGTCGCACCCAATCACCACCTTGCCGCTGAGGCGGACCGAGGCCGTATCGATTCGTGTTCCTTCGCCGATCCATGCGCCGTCCCGGGGCACGCCCGCAAGTTCAAGCCTGACGCCCCCGTTGAGAACGTCGATGTGTGCGTCCTGGTATTCGTTGAGGTTTCCGATATCGCGCCAGTACCCGTCGGCCGTGTACCCGAACAACCCGGCATCCTGCCGCAGCAGCTGGGGGAAAAGATCCTTGCCGAAATCATAATCCTCGCGGTACGGGATCATCTCCAGCACGTCCGGTTCGAGGATATAGATGCCGGTATTGATGGTATCGCTGAACACTTCGCCCCACGAAGGTTTTTCGAGGAACCGCGTGATCTTGCCGTTGTCGGCGGTAATGACGACGCCGAATGCAAGGGGATTCTTTGCGTGGGTGAGGACGATGGTCGCTTTTGCCTGTTTCTCTTCATGATACCGGATGGCGGCGGTCAGGTCGAAGTCGGTCAGGACATCGCCGCTGATGATCACGATCCGTTCGTGCAGGCCTTTGGTGGCATTGCGCACGCTTCCCGCTGTGCCGTAATCCGCATCGGCGCGCACGTAGCGCATCGTGACGCCCAGCGGCGCACCATCCCCGAAATAACTCGTGATCGCTTCGGGGGAATAGTAGAGGGTGGCGATGATATCTGTCAGGCCGTGATGTTTGAGGAGCATGACGATGTGGTGCATCATCGGCTTGTTCATCAGCGGCACCATGGGTTTCGGGGTGTTGCAGGTGAGAGGACGCAACCTCGTCCCGAAACCACCGGCCATTATGACGGCTTTCATAAGCGGATCATCGAGAAATGAGAGAGTGGAAGGATGCCGCAGGATACTCTTCTAATATAGACATTGGCCGCTTCGAATTCAATGGTTCTTCGCCTTCGGGGTTCGATTCATCAATGCCGCGGCGTAACCCGCGCCGAACCCGTTGTCGATGTTCACGACGGTCACGCCCGCCGCGCACGAGTTGAGCATCCCGAGCAGGGCCGACACGCCGTGGAAACTGGCGCCATACCCGATGGACGTCGGTACGGCGATCACCGGAGTATCCACCAGGCCGCCCACCACGCTTGCGAGAGCGCCTTCCATGCCGGCGACCACGATGATGACGGATGCCTGCCGCAGTTTGTCGCTCTGCATCAGAATCCGGTGGATCCCCGCCACGCCGACGTCGAAAAGCCGGTCAACGCTGTTACCCATGACGGCGGCGGTTTCCACCGCCTCTTCGGCCACCGGAATGTCCGACGTGCCGGCGGTGACGACAAGAATGGTGCCGCGGCCCCGCATCCGGACCAGATGCGTGTTCGCCGTGATGGTGCGTGCGACAGGGTTGTAGCGGGCGTCCCGCACCCTCCTGCGCACCGCGGCGAACTGTGCGGTGCTTGCGCGCGTTCCCAGCAGGACCGACCCGTGGTGAACGATGGAACGGGAGATTTCCGCCACCTGTGTCGTGGTTTTCCCCTCGCACAGGATCACTTCCGGGAACCCCTGACGCACTTCACGGTGATGATCCACCGTGGCAAATCCCAGAGACTCAAACATCTGCGCTGAAAGCCGGCGGAGGAGGTCGTCGTCGGTGAGTTTTCCCTGCCTGTAGCGGGTGAGGATGAGCTGGAGCTTACGGTCGGGCATGACGCAAAAATATACTCGTTTCCCCTCGTAGATGCAAGAAATCAACGGTTTGACTCTCCAGCACGATTTTTGTACCTTTGAGGATACGCTGCCCTAAAAAGTGGTGAGATCGCGTGGAATGGCATCTTTTGAGCTTCGTCGTGGGGTATGCAGCCGGCTCCATTCCGTGCGCCTACCTTGCCGTTCACTGGAAGTCGCGCATTGACATTCGCACTGCCGGCAGCGGGAACGTCGGAACACTCAACAGTTTCGAGGTGACCGGTTCAAAGGGTGTCGCCCTGATGGTCCTCTGTCTGGATCTGGCGAAAGGGGCGCTCGCCGTATGGGTTGCCTCCCTGTTACCCGGGGCGGGTTTCTCCATCGCCGCCACGGCAGCGGTTGCCGCTGTGGTCGGGCACAACTTTCCGGTCTGGCTGGGGTTTCATGGCGGGCGGGGCCTTGCCCCGGCTGCGGGGGCTTCATTGCTTGTCTGCTGGCCGCTTGTTCCGTTCTGGATGACGCTCTGGGGGGCGGGGTACCTGCTGACGCGGGAAGAGAATGTCGCAAGTGCGGTCAGCTCGATCCTGACGATCCTGTTTGTTCTGACCATCCCGGGGGGCTGGATCACGGCACTTCTTCCGGGCGTGTCTCCGGGGTCGGCGCGGGTATACGCGGTTCTTCTGATGGTCACGATTCTTCTTCGTCTGTTCAAACCGGTACGGGAGTATGTAGAGGGTCTCAGGAAATGAGGGCTTCCCCATGAAAAGGAATCTGCTGTTGACGGCGCTGGTCCTGCTCATACCGTTTTTCGGGGGCGGGTTGATCGGATACGGCCTCGGACAATCGGCAGGCATTTCCGTGGCTCCGGGGGCGTCGGCTCCGGCGGAATCCGCTGCGGCGGGAGTCCGGGCGGAAGTCGTCCCCGCCGCGCTCCGCGATTCGATCAACGATGTGCTCACGGGCGGCCGGCGCAACGCGATCACGCGTGCGGTCTCTGCGGCAAGCCCCGCGGTTGTCGGCATCAACGTGATCGAACTGCGGCAGTACCGGCAGCTCAGTCCCTGGGGAGACGACCCCTTCTTCAGGCAGTTCTTCGGCGACCGGACGTACACCCAGCAGGTGCAGGGGCTCGGGTCCGGGTTTCTGATTTCTTCCGACGGCTACATCCTCACGAACGATCATGTGGCCGGCAATGCAAAAGAAATCACGGTGACGATAACCAGCGGCAAGCAGTTCAAAGCGGAGCTGGTGGGTACGGATCTCGTTTCCGACATTTCCCTCCTCAAAATCGACGGCAAGAATCTCTCCTTCCTGCCGCTGGGCAATTCCGACGATGTGATCGTCGGCGAATGGGTGATTGCGCTCGGGAATCCTTTCGGGTTGTTTGATATCAATGACAAGCCGACGGTGACTGTCGGCGTGGTCAGCAACACCGGCATGAAGCTGGAAGCCCAGGGCGGCCGTGTGTACCGGGGGATGATCCAGACGGATGCCGCGATCAACTCCGGCAACAGCGGCGGGCCGCTGATCAATGCCACCGGCGAGGTGATCGGCGTGAATTCGGTGATCTACACGCCCAACCAGGGGAGTATCGGTCTCGGCTTTGCCATCCCCATCAACCGAGTCAAGGGGATTGTCGCGCAGTTGAAGAAGAACGGAAAGATCGAGCGCGATTTCTGGACCGGCCTGGAGATACAGGCGGTGGACCGCCGCATCGCGCGGTATTTCAGCCTCGAACGCATCGAAGGGGTTATCGTCAGCGACGTCAAGCGGGGAAGTCCGGCGGAGCGCGCGGGGTTCCGGGTGCGCGATATCATTCTGGAAGCCAACGGGGAGAAGATCAACGACGAAGCATCGCTGGTCACGATCGTGGACGACGCGCGGACAGGCGACGTCGTCGCCATGAAGGTTCTGCGCGACGGGAAAACCACGACACTTCAACTTCGACTGGAGAAACGCCCCTCATGATCGCCCGGTACACACGTCCGGCCATGGGAAAAATCTGGGACGAGGAAAACAAGTTCCGGACCTGGCTGGAGATCGAAATCCTTGCCTGTGAAGCGCAGGCGCAGCTCGGGGTGATCCCCGGGGATGCGGTGCATGTCATACGGGAGAAGGCGGCGTTCAGCGTACAGCGGATCGATGAGATCGAGCGCGAGGTGAAGCACGACATGATCGCGTTTCTGACCGATGTGGGCGAGCATGTCGGGCCGGATGCCCGGTACATCCATCTCGGGATGACCTCGTCGGATGTCCTGGACACCGCGCTTGCCCTCCAGATGAAGCAATCGGGAGAGCTCCTGCTCGACGGGCTGGTGCGGCTCGGGGAGGTTCTCGCGCGCAGGGCGAAGGAGTTCAAGAATACGGTGATGGTCGGACGTACGCACGGCATCCATGCCGAGCCCACGACGTTCGGGCTGAAACTCGCTCTCTGGTATGATGAAACACGGCGGAACAGCGAGCGCCTCCAGGCAGCGGTGCGCCGCATCGCGGTGGGGCAGATCTCCGGTGCGGTCGGAACGTTCGAGCATCTGAGCCCGCAGGTGGAAGAGTATGTGTGCGCAAAGCTCGGTCTTATGCCCGCGCCCGTTTCCACCCAGGTGTTGCAGCGGGACAGGCACGCCGAGTTCATGACGACGCTGGCGCTGATTTCCTGTTCGCTGGAGAAATTCGCCACCGAGATCCGTCATCTCCAGAAAACCGAGGTGCTCGAGGCGGAGGAGTATTTTTCAAAAGGGCAGAAGGGGTCATCCGCGATGCCGCACAAGCGGAATCCCATTACCTGCGAGCGCATTGCCGGCCTTTCCCGCGTGCTGCGGGGCAATGCCCAGGCGGCAATGGAGAACGTCGCGCTCTGGCACGAACGGGACATCACGCACAGTTCCGTGGAGCGTGTCGTCATTCCCGACAGCTGCATCCTGCTTGACTATACGCTCGCCCTGATGACGGACGTGATCGACCGGCTGCTGGTGTATCCCGGGAACATGCTCCAGAACCTGAACAGGACGCACGGCCTGATCTTTTCGCAATCGGTTCTCCTTGCGCTCACGCAGAAGGGGATGCAGCGTGAGGACGCCTACCGTATTGTCCAGGGCGCAGCGATGCAGGTGTGGGAGTCGGGGAGGGAATTCAAAGAGCTGTTGCTCGCCACGCCCGACGTGGTGTCGACACTCGGCCGGGGTGAAGTGGAAGCCCTGTTTGACCTGAGCAGGAGCACGCGGCACGTGGACTACATATTCAGGAGAGTGGGGTTGGGGTGACCGGCCTCCACTGCATCCCGGGTGACGGCGGTACTCACACGAGCAAAGGACAGGTATCATGGCAAAGAACTTTCAGAACTTCATCAACGGCAAATGGGTTGACGCGAAATCCGGCAGGACCTTTGAAAACCGGAATCCCGCGAACTGGGACGAGCTGGTCGGTCTTTTCCCCAAGTCCGGCAGGGAAGATGTCGAAGAGGCGGTGAAGGCCGCGCGTGCCGCGTTCGCGAAGTGGCGGCTGGTGCCCGCACCGAAGCGCGGCGACATCCTCCGCAAAGTCGGCGACCTCATGGTGGCGCGCAAGGAAGAACTCGCGCGTCAGATGACGCGCGAAATGGGCAAAGTGCTCGCCGAGACCCGGGGCGACGTCCAGGAAGGGATCGATACCGCGTACTATGCCTCCAGCGAGGGGCGCCGGCTGTTCGGGCACACCGTGCCGTCCGAGCTTGCCAACAAGTTCAATATGGCCATGCGCGTGCCGATCGGGGTGGCGGGGATTGTGACCCCATGGAATTTTCCCATGGCGATACCGACATGGAAGATCTTTCCGGCGCTCCTGTGCGGCAACACCGTGGTGTTCAAGCCGGCCTCCGATACGCCCGCGACCGCCACGTCACTCGTGGAGATTTTGATGGATGCCGGCGTGCCGGAGGGAGTGGTGAACATCGTTCATGGCGGCGGAGGGGAAGTCGGGATGGGCATTGTGGGGCATCCGGACGTCGATCTGGTGAGTTTTACCGGATCCACCGGGGTGGGCATCAAGATCACGGAAACCGCGGCTCCGACGCTCAAGCGTGTTTCCCTTGAACTCGGCGGCAAGAATGCGCAGTTCGTGATGCCGGACGCAAACATGGACCTTGCGCTGGACGGCGTATTATGGGGTGCCTTCGGCACAACCGGCCAGCGCTGCACCGCGACGAGCCGGCTGATTCTCCACGAGAAGATCCATGATCTGTTCGTGGAGATGCTTGTGAAACGCGTGCATGCCCTGAAGCTGGGAGACGGGCTGAAGGACGGCGTGGAGGTGGGTCCGTGCGTCAACAAGGGTCAGCAGGACACGGTGAAGAGCTATGTGGAGATCGGCCTCGGGCAGGGTGCAAAGCTCGTTGCCGGCGGTGAAATTCCGGCGGACAGGGAGCTGGCGAAGGGATGGTTCTACAAACCGACCGTGTTCACGAATGTGCAGCCGGATCACCGCATCGCCAGGGAAGAGATCTTCGGCCCCGTCCTCTCGGTACTGAAGGTCCGGTCGCTGGAAGAGGGCATCCGTGTCATGAACGATACGATCTACGGGCTTTCTTCATCGGTGTACACGAACAATATCAATGATGCGTACACCGCCATCAGGGACATTGAGGCCGGCATCACCTATATCAATGCCCCGACGATCGGCGCCGAAGCGCACATGCCTTTTGGGGGCGTGAAGCAGACGGGCAACGGTCACCGTGAAGGCGGCTGGACGGTCTATGACTTCTTCTCGGAGTGGAAGACGGTGTACGTGGACTACAGCGGCGGCCTGCAGCGCGCACAGATAGACAATTACGAGAAGTAGGCCCGTGATTTCCCTCCGTCTCTATATCGTCTCACTCTTCGAGCATCAGGAATTCTTCTAGCGGAGACTCCTCCCCGTATTCATCCACTCGTGTTCACGGGAATAGCAAGCATTCTTGAGGAGTTTCCATCATGGCAACACGCACCAGAACAACCGCGCGCAATACACCACGTCCGTCCGCAAAGAAAAGAGCCGCGCGCACGAAGGCGCATCCTGTCGCAGCACAGGCGCGCAAATCCCGTCGCCCCGCCGGCACGACCGGGACCCCCCTCACGCCGCAGCTGGTTCTCCCCGCCCTGCGCAAGCACATGCTCGTGGACGGGTTCGACATTGTCGTTGATCTCCGGAAGAGCAAAGGCTCGTACATCGTCGATGCGAAAGACGGAAAGCGGTACCTCGATTTCTTCACGTTTGTGGCTTCCTCTCCCGTCGGCATGAATCACCCGAAGATGACGTCGAGCGCCTTCCTGAAGAAGCTGGCGTACGTCGCTGTCAACAAACCCTCCAATTCCGATATCTACACCGCCGAACAGGCGGAGTTCCTCGAGACCTTCTCCCGGGTGGCCATCCCGTCCTACCTGCCGCACGCGTTCTTCATCGAAGGCGGTGCGCTGGGGATCGAGAACACGCTCAAGGCGGCATTTGACTGGAAGATCCGGAAGAACTTCGCGCGCGGCTACCGTGAAGAACGCGGCAGGCAGGTGATCCACTTCCGCCAGGCGTTTCACGGCCGCTCGGGATACACGCTTTCGCTGACCAACACCGATCCGGTAAAAACCGATCTCTTTCCGAAGTTCTCCTGGCCGCGCGTGCTGAATCCCGTAGTCCATTTTCCGCTCACACCGGAGAACATTGCCCGCGCCGGGCGGGACGAAGAGGTCAGCATCAACCAGATCAAGGAAGCGTTTCACAACAACAGGGATGACGTTGCAGCGATCATCATCGAAGCGGTCCAGGGCGAAGGGGGCGACAACCATTTCCGGCCGGAGTTCTTCCGCGCCCTGCGCCAGCTGGCGGATGAGAACGAAGCGATGTTGATCATCGACGAAGTCCAGACCGGCATCGGCATGACGGGGAAGATGTGGGCGCACCAGCATTTCGTGGAACCGGACATGATTGCATTCGGGAAGAAGATGCAGGTATGCGGTTTCCTCTGCGGGCGCCGTATTGAAGAGGTAAAGGAGAACGTCTTTGCCGTGTCCAGCCGTCTCAATTCCACCTGGGGCGGAAACCTGGTGGATATGGTCCGTGCCCGGAAATATCTGGAAATCATTGAAGAAGAGAACCTCGTGGAGAATGCGCGCACGGTCGGCGACCATCTGGTGAAAGAGCTGCAATCGCTGGCGGAGGAGTTCCCGTCGGTGGTCTCCAACCCGCGCGGACTGGGTCTCTTCGCGGCGTTTGATGTCGCGACGCCGGAGCTGCGCAACGCCATCCGGACGAAATGCCTGGATCTCGGGCTGATTATTCTCCCGAGCGGTGAACGCGCGATCCGTTTCCGTCCGCCGTTGAACGTGACGAAGCAGGAGATCGACATGGGTATCGGGATTATCCGGAAGGCGATGCCGCGGTAGGAAAACGACGGCCGGATGACGCAGCTTGCCGTGTCTGGAGAGTTCGTGCGGGGAGACGGAAGGAGTGCAGCGGGCGGATGCATTGTACAGGCAGCAGGCAGAAGGGATCGTTTCCACCTCCTGCCTGCTGCTTGTATTTCATATGCACTGCCTGGTGGAAAACGCGTCGCCGGAGGGAGAGGAGAGCGTTCTACCTGAGAAGCATCATACGATTCGTCAGGACCGTCTGTGCTCCGTCAGTACCCGTCGCGGCCATCCGGTAGATGTACGCACCGGAGGCCACCGGCAATCCGCGGGTATCCCTACCGTCCCACTCCGCCCAGCGCCGTCCGCCGGGTTGCTGTCCGTCCACGAGCACACGCACCGTGCGGCCGAGGAGGTCATAGATGGTGAGTGTCACCATTGCCGCTTGCGGGAGCACATACGTGATGGATGTTCCCGGATTAAAGGGGTTGGGGTAGTTCTGTGAAAGCGAATACGACATTGGCTGGGGGCCAAACCCGTTCGTGTCGGTAGGGTTGAGATAGTGAAGGGCCGCACCGGCGTTCAGGATTCCCCAGCCGATCAAATTGTCCGGCGCGGCCGCATTACTTGCCGTCAGTTTCATGGCCTCGACAATCCTCATCGGCGGTGCGGTGGGGTTGGCTTTGACAAGCAGTGCGGCCACACCCGCCGTGAGCGGGCAGGCGAAGGATGTTCCCTGCGACAGGCCGTACCCCGTCGTGGTATATGCACTGGCCGTCAGTACCGACACCCCCTGTGCCATCACGTCGGGTTTGATTCGCGGAGGGTTTGCCGTGGTCGGTCCGACGGAACTGAACGACGCGCGGTTGCCAGAGGGGTCCACGGCACCGGCGGCAACCACGCTGTCCCCATCGGCCGGGGCGTTCAACGTGTTGTGCAGGCTGTTGAAACCCTCGTTTCCCGCCGAGTTCACCACAACGATCCCTTTGCGAACGGCCATCGCCGCAACGCGTGTGATGACTGTTGTGCGACCGTTCATGTCGAGCCAGGTCCAGCTGGTGTACGGGGGATTATAGTCGAGGTAGCCGAGCGAGGTGCTGGTGACCTGGACGCCGATACTATCCGCCCATTCGATCGCGGCCACCCATTTGTCCTCTTCAAGAGGTGTTTCACTGCGCGTGTCCTCCGTCCGGGCAAGAATGTATGTCGCTCCGTATGCCGGCCCGATCAGGACGCCCGGTTTGTATCCGCCAATCGTGGAGAGCGTATTGACGCCGTGGTCTCCTGAAATTGGACTCCGAGTTGGCAGGAACCACGCTCACCTTGTTGTCGACGAAATCGTACGTTGCCAGGATGTTCATGGTCGCGAACGCTTCGTGATTCGGCAAACGGAAGCCGTCATCAAACACACCCACGAGAACTCCCTGCGCCGCGTTGCCTGCATCGTGAAGAGGGGGAACCTTGATCTGGTTCACCTGGTTAAACGAAGCGCCGTAGTCAAGTGCATGTGTGGAATTGCTTTTCGGGAGCGTCTCCGCGGGCAGGGAGATCTCTTCCGGCACCGGCTCCGTGTCCCGTTTGCGGAACCGGCCGGTGAGTTCCACTTCGCGGACAAACGGAAGGGCCGCAATGCGTGCGATCTGCTCGGGTGTGGCCAGCACACTGGCGGCGTTGAGCCATCTGGACCGGTGTTGGATCTCTGCGCCTGTTGCGGCGATGTCGCTGAATGTATCCCGCGTCGACCGGCACATCCGTTTCGTCCACCAGGTTTTCCGGCGGCAGGACGTTTTTGCGGCGTTGCAGGGAGCGTTCGGAGACCAGTAGGGAAGGTGCGGCCGTTTTGCGGAGCAGATCCGTTCCCTTGTCTTTCAGGTAGTACCCAGATCAGGTGCCGCTGGCCGGAAGAGGTCGTGCGCAAAGCTTCTGTCAGGCGCGTGCCAATCATTGCACCTCCGGACGCCCTGCGAACAGGTCGGCGAGAGCGATGCAGTCAGAACCATTTCATACAGTTTCGTTCGTTCTCAATAGCCGTGCACAACACCGGTTGCTCGAATCGGAGGGCGTTTCCGTTTCGGTTCCACAGCTACGGGCTAACCGCGGTCTCTACGATAGCAAATCAGTCCCGGGAGAATCAAGAACCGCGTCTGCTCGAGAATCCGGCCGGGGGCGCGCATCTGTCACACCAGCCGGATTTCCGGGATCTCCGGCACAACCCCCTTTGCATGGGCTTTCGCAAAGAGCATCTCCAGACCCCGCAGCCCTTCTTCGCCCATGTCGATCGTCAGCCGGCTGACGTACATCTTCACGAATTTCTCGCCCAGCCTGTAATCGATTCCGCGCCCCCAGCGCATCGCGTAGGGGATGGCTTCGTCCTGATGCGCATAGCCGTAGGCGATGCTCTCTTTCAACCCGAGGGACAATCGCACCGCCAGATCCATGCCCAGGTCTTTCCGCACCACGTCCAGTCCCAGCGGAAGGGGAAGTCCTCCGGACTCCTTCTCCCAGAACTCTCCGAAATCCAGGATCTTGTTGTATCCCAGGGTGTGGTAGGTGATCTGCCCTTCATGAATCAGGAGTCCCGCATCAACTTCCCCGCGGTCGACCGCTCCCATGATGGCATCAAAGGGCATATCGATGTGGCGTATCCCCTCGGTGAATGTGCGGAAGAGGAGCGTTGCGGTGGTCAGCGGGCCGGGTGTGCCGACGACTTTTCCGCGAAGCTCGTCGAGCGAACGATACTTTCGCGAGATGATCACCGGGCCGTACCCCTCGCCCATGCTGGCTCCGGTTCGCATGATCCAGTAATTGTCGGACACCGCCGGGAAGGCATGTGCCGAAATCGCCGTCACTTCCAGCTCCGCGCGTTGAGCGCGTTCATTGAGTGACTGGATGTCTTCGAGCAGGTGCTCGATGACGATTCCTTCCAGTTTCACCTTCCCGCTGGCAAGTCCATAGAACATGAATGCATCGTCGGGATCCGGACTGTGTCCGACGCGGATGATTCTCTCGTTCTGGGATGTCATTTGTCTCCCGTATAGATTGTGGCGATGCCGAACGTCAGCCGTTGTTCGTGAAGTGCCGTGAAGCCGGAATCCGACAGTATGGCCAGGAACTCCTCACCCTCCGGGAAACGCATCACCGTGTCGGGAAGGTAGGTGTAGGCCTCCGTGTTTTTTGAAATCAGGCGCCCCACCACCGGCAGTATCCGTTTGAAATAGAAGAGATACAGCTGCCGGAAGGGGAACCTCCGCGGGCGGGAGAACTCGAGAACCACAATCCGTCCTCCCGGCCGCAACACCCGGAACATTTCCCGGAGGCCGAGGCGGAGGTTCTCGAAATTCCTTGCGCCAAAAGCCACGATCGCGGCATCGAATTCCTGTTCGCCGAACGGGAGCTGTTCCGCCTCACCGTCTCTCAGGGAAATCACCCCGGCCAGCCTGCGCCGGGTGATCTTTCTTCCTGCCCAGGGCAAGCATCTTCGGGGCGATATCCACTCCGATGACTTCCCGCGGGTGGAGGCGCATCGCCGCGATGGCAAAATCACCGGTTCCCGTTGCCACATCAAGAAGCCGTTCCGGGCGGAGGTCCCGCAGACGTTCAATGGCGGCGCGCCGCCAGTAGAAGTCCACCCCTCCGCTGAGCAGGTGGTTCAGCAGGTCGTACCGGCAGGCAATGGCGTCGAAGAGCGTGCGTACGTATGGCTTGTCCAGGGTTCAGTGCTCTGTCAGCTGGGAAAAGGAAGAAATGCTCCGGTTCACAAAAAAGATACGAAACTGAAGATTCACTTCCAACGCCCTTTCCCCCGCCACGTATTGACTTTCACTTCTTCATCGCGTACTCTTGTAGCATGAATGCACGTATTCATGTTCGCCTGCCTGTCCGGGCCGATCGCTCCTACGAGGTGGTGATTCGTCCGGGCGCACTTGCACCGCTTACCCGGGATGCTCGCACAGCGGCATCGCGGGGCCACTCTCTTTCTGGTAACCGACACGAACGTGGGACGGCTCTACGGTCGCAAGCTGCATGATCTCCTGGTGTCGGCCGGCTGGAGGGCGGTTCTTGTGGATGTCCCTGCCGGGGAACGCTCGAAGTCGGTCGATTGCTACCATGCGCTAACCGGGGTATTGTTGCGGAGCGGTATTCGACGCAACAGCGTCATTGTCGCCCTCGGGGGCGGGGTGGTGGGGGATCTTGCCGGTTTTGTGTCTGCCACCGTGCTGCGGGGGGTGGAATACATCCAGGTGCCGACCAGCCTGCTGGCTCAGGTGGACAGCAGTGTCGGGGGAAAGACCGGCATCGATCACGCCATGGGGAAGAATCTGATAGGTGCCTTTCACCAGCCGTCCCTGGTGGTCATCGATCCGGAGGTGCTCCGTACGCTTCCCCCGGCGGAATTCCGGAACGGTCTCGCCGAAGTGGTCAAAATTGCCGCGGCTCTTGACGCGAAATTCTTCCGCTTCCTGGAGCGTTCCGCTCCGGCTCTCACGCGGACCGACACGCTGTTGCTCGCACGGATCATCCGTACGGCGGTCGGGCTGAAAGCCGCGGTCGTGGAGCGTGATGAGAGGGAAGCGGGACTCCGCAAAGCCCTCAACCTGGGACACACCATCGGTCATGCCGTTGAATCCGCCTCGGGATACCGTTTGCGTCATGGCGAGGCCGTTTCGATCGGCCTGATACTCGAAGGGCGGCTGGCGGTGACGTGCGGGGTGTTGTCCGTCAATGATCACCTCCGTTTGCTCCGCCTGCTCGAAGCGTTCGGATTGCCGACGCGCCTGCCGCGGTTTATCGACCGGAAGGCGGTTCTTGCCGCGCTGGCCGCAGACAAGAAGAACCTGAGTGCCATGCCGGTGTTCGTGTTGCCGAGGAAGATCGGGAAATCGGCTATCGGCGTGACCCTTCCGGCGGACCTGATCCGGGCCGGCATCATATGATTGTCGTCGCGATCACCGGTCCGGGGATGTCCGAGGCGCTGGAACAGATGCGTGCCTCGCGGCCCTTCGCCGACATATTCGAAATCCGTCTGGACCTTCTCAAGGATATCAACACCGGTTCCCTCATTCGTGCGGCGCGCAAACCGGTGATTGCCACCTGCAGGCCGGTGCGGGAGGGGGGGCGGTTCCGCGGATCCGAATCACGGCGCATGGGCAGGCTTCTGGACTCCGTGGATGCCGGGGCGGCGTATGTGGATATCGAACTTGATGCGCACGAAATGTTCAGCAGGATGCTGCAGGACGCCAATGCCCGGCCCCGGTTGATTGTGTCGAAACACTTTTTCGGCGGAAAGCGGCCGCATGTCGTACGCGACTATGCCCGTTTGCGGGCGACCGGCGCGGACGTGGTCAAACTCGCGTTCGAAGCATCCGATGCGTGGCAGCTCGGCCCCGCGATGGAATTCCTGGCGCGGGCAAAGGCCGACCGGCAGAAGGCGATTGCCGTCGCGATGGGGGAGGCCGGAGAGGCGAGCCGCATTCTCTACCGGCGATTCGGCGGCTGGGCCACATACGCCGGAACGGAGGACGGAAAGGGATCCGCTCCGGGTCAGCTTCCCGCGAGCATCATGAAGAAGGTGTTCCGGGCGCATCTCCGCACCAGGCGGACGAAGGTGTTCGCCCTGGTGGGGTTACCGGTGGCGCACAGCCTGGGGGTGTACATTCATAATCCGGTCTACCGCGCGCAACGGGTTGACGCCGTGTACGTCCGGTTTCCCGTCGCCAACCTGCGCCTTTTCATGCGCACGGTCGGTCCGGTCTTGAGCGGCTGCAGTGTGACCATTCCTCACAAGCGGGCGATGATGCAGTTTCTTTCCTCCGCGCAGCCTTCGGTGGGTGCCATCGGCGCGGTGAACACGATCGTCCGCCGGCGGCGCGGGTGGCTCGGGGCGAACACGGACGCAGGAGCTGCGCTGGATGCCATTGGGGAGTGCGGATCTGTTGCCGGGCGATCCATGCTGATACTCGGAACGGGCGGTTCCGCCCGGGCGATTGCCGTCGAGGCGCGGCGGCGCGGCGCGTCGGTGACCGTTGCGGGAAGGAGACCGAACCGGGTGGCGGCGCTGGTGCGCGCCACAGGTGCCGCCGGGATCCGGTGGAACCAGAGAGCGGCGGGCCGCTGGAGTATACTGGTGAACACCACGCCCGTGGGGATGTGGCCCCGGACCGGCGAGATGCCGGTCGGGCGGATACCCCCGGGGACGGAAGTCGTGTTCGATGCGATCTACAATCCTCCGGTAACGAGATTGCTCCGCGAGGCGAAATCGGCCGGCGCTTCCCCTGTATCGGGTATGGAGATGTTCATCAAACAGGGGGTGGGACAAATCGCCCTGTTCACCGGGAAGAAGCCGGGAGAAGATCTCCTGCGCAGGCTTTTGTTGAGGGCCACATGAACACGCCTCTGGCCATCACTCCGGGCGGGCCTCTGGAAGGGGCCATGGTCATACCCGGTTCCAAGAGCCTGACCAACCGTGCGCTGGTCTGTGCCGCCCTTGCGCAGGGGAGATCCGTTCTGGCCAATCCCTCCGACAGCGAAGATACCGTGTTGATGCGGAATGCGCTGGACCAGATGGGGGTTCTTGCCGGCATGACGGGACGCGGGCTTGAAGTGGAGGGGGGCGGCGGCAGGCTTTCGATTCCGAAAGTTCCCATACCTGTCGGCAATGCCGGCACGACGCTCCGGTTCCTCCTCTCGCTTGCGGCGCTCGCGCCCGGCCGGGTGGTGTTCGAAGCCGCCCCGCGCATGGCCGAACGTCACAATGAGGATCTGATTGCCGCGCTCGGCGATCTGGGTGTGCTGGTGGAGTTCCGCAGCGGGATTCCCACGTACGTCGTCCACGGCGGAATTCTCCGGGGTGGGACCGCGCGTGTGCTCGCGGACAAGAGCTCTCAGTTTCTCTCTTCTCTGCTTCTGTGCGCGCCGTACGCAGCCACCGACGTTCTTGTCACGGTTGAAGGAAGCCTCACCTCCGCTCCCTATGTTGCCATGACCATCGCCGTCATGCGGCAGTTTGGCGTGGTGCCGGAGATGAGGGATCGCCACTACCACATACGATCCGGACAGCGGTACACGTCTTCCGAATTCGAGGTGGAGGCCGATGCCTCCGGTGCGTCGTATGCGTTTGGCGCGGCGGCGATCGCCGGGGGGACGGTGACGGCCCGGCATGTGCGGAAGGACTCGTTGCAGGGGGATATCGGGTTTGTCGGCCTGCTCGAGGACATGGGATGCGTGTCGTCCCGGACGGCCGGCGGGCTGGCTCTCACACGCACGGGGCCCTTGAAGGGGATCACCGTGGATATGAACCGGATGCCGGATGTGGTGCCCACGCTGGCGGCGGTGGCCTTGTTCGCGGACGGCCCGACGCGCATCAGGAATGTGGCGCACCTGCGCCACAAGGAATCCGACCGGCTCGGTGTGCTGGCGGCGGAGCTCCGCAAATTCGGCGGGACCGTTACGGAGTATGACGACGGCCTCGGCATCGTGCCGTCCGCTCTGCACGGGGCAACCATTGACCCGCACGGTGACCACCGGATGGCGATGGCGTGTGCGCTTGTCGGCCTGCGCGTGCCCGGTGTCGTCATCGCGGATCCGGACTGCGTGCGGAAATCCTTTCCGCAGTTCTGGGTGCAGCTCGGTTCCCTCACCCGCACTCCCCTGAATGCCGGGGCCTGAACCTCACAGACGTTTCCCCACGACCACAGACACAGGATCCTTTCATATGGCCGGCAACACATTCGGCACCCGTTTTCGCATCACGACATTCGGGGAGAGTCATGGTCCCGCTATCGGCGTGGTGATCGACGGCGTCAGGCCGGGATTACCATTCAGCCTCGAACCCATTCAGAAGCAGCTCGACAGAAGGCGTCCCGGGCAGAGCGCCGTGACCACGCCCCGTGCCGAGGCAGACCGTGCGGAAATCCTGAGCGGTGTCTTTGAGGGCAAGACCACCGGAACTCCTCTCTGTCTGCTCATCCGCAACACCGACCAGCGTCCGGGGGCCTATGCCGGCCTGAAAGATCTCTTTCGCCCGGGGCATGCGGGGTACACCTATCTTGCCAAATACGGCGTCTCCGATTACCGCGGGGGCGGCAGGGCGTCGGGAAGGGAGACCGCGGCGCGGGTCGCCGCCGGGGCGCTTGCACGCGAGTTTCTGGCGGCGCACAAGACCGTGATCGTTGCGTCGACGATCGAGGTGGGTGGAATCAGGGCGAAGACATTCGATCCGGGCTGCATCGAGCAGAACGTGCTCCGGTGTGCGGACCCCCTTGCCGCCCGGCGCATGGAACGCGCCGTCCTGCGCGCCAAGGCGGAAGGGGATTCGCTCGGCGGCATCGTCGAGGTGATCGTGCGCAATCCTCCGGTCGGACTCGGGGAGCCGGTGTTTGACAAACTGGAGGCGGATCTTGCAAAGGCGCTGATGTCCATCGGCGCGGTGAAGGGTGTTGAGGTCGGGAACGGCTTCGCCGCCGCCCGGCTGCGCGGGAGTGAGAACAATGATCCGATCTATTATGACCGGGTGACAAAACGTTTTCGCACACGCACCAACAATGCGGGTGGCATCGCCGGGGGGATCTCCAACGGTGAGGACATTATCGTCCGCATCGCCGTGAAGCCCACCTCCTCAATCCGGAAGGAGCAGGAAACCGCCACTCTCGACGGGACGGCGGCGCGCATTAGCGTTGAGGGGCGCCACGATCCCTGCATCTGTCCGCGGATTGTCCCCGTTGCCGAAGCCATGGTTGCGCTCACCCTGTTTGACCACCTCACCCGCCAGACCCTCATGCGGCCGCATGGAGCGCGGAAGGCGGTCCGGGAGGCGCTTGCCGTCGTGGAGCGAAACCAGGCGATCCTCGCGATGGAACGGAAGGGTCTGCTTCGTGACCTCGGAAAACCCGCCGGGAAAAGGTAATATGAAGGAACACCGGGTCCTCTCGCGCGTTGCTTCTTGCAGGTTTTTTGGATTAATTACCCCGGAGGGTTTTTTCAAGGAAGACGCGTGATAGAACTCGAACATCTTGTAAAGAAGTACAATGGATTCGCCGCGGTCAACGATATCTCGTTGACGGTCGCGCGGGGGCAGTTCTTCGGCTTTCTCGGGCCCAACGGCGCCGGCAAAACGACGACCATCAAAATGATGATCGGATTGCTTCGCCCGACCTCCGGTCTCTGCCGTATCAACGGGTTTGATGTGCAGACCGACCCGGTGGCGGCCAAACGTTCCATCGGATATGTGCCGGATCAGCCGTATCTGTACGACCGTCTCACGGGCCGGGAGTTCCTCTGGTTTGTGGGCGGCCTTTTCCGCCTGGACCGCGCGTTGCTGCTTGCGCGCATGGAAGAATACGTCACACTCTTTGAAATGGCGGCGTTCATCGACAAACCGGCCGAGGAGTACTCGCAGGGCATGCGGCAGCGCGTGGCCCTCGCCGGTTCGTTGATTCACGATCCGCAGGTGTTGATCATCGATGAACCTCTTCTCGGTCTTGATCCCCGCAGCACATGGCTGGTGAAAGCGACGCTGAAAAAGAAAACGCAGGAGGGATTGACGGTGTTTATGTCCACCCATCTTCTTCGCGTCGTCGAGGAACTGTGCGACCGGATTATCATCGTCAAGAGCGGCAGGATCATCTATGAAGAAGCGCAGAGTGGATTCCCGGAGCGATTTCGGCCGCCTGGAACAGACCTTCCTCGAAGTGACGCGCTGAACGCAATGTCTGACGTGATCACGGTTCTCAATGCCAAAGCCTCCATTCTCCTGAAGGGAATGACCGACCGGCGTTTGCACGCGCTGGGAAAGAACCTCTCCTCTCTGGTGATCATCGGTGCTGTTGTCCTCGGGACCTTCTACCTGATCCGTGTTTTTTCCTCCTTCCTGCTCCACCAGACGCACATCGGACTGGAACCCCTGCACCATATTGTTTCCCTCTGCCTGTTCGCCTTTTTTCTCACCGTCCACACGGTGGGCCTGGTGGTGGCCTATGCAACGCTTTACACCGCCGATGAAGTGAGCTTTCTGATGGGCCTGCCGATTGCGCAGGGGGGGATCTTCCGCATCCGCATGGTCGAGAACATCGTCGCGAGTTCCGCGACGTTGTCACTTCTCGGTCTGGCCGGACTTCTCGGTTACGGGTCGGTGTTTCGTCTGGGGTGGCTGGACTATGTTCTCACGATGTTCCTGGTTTTTGTGCCGTTCGTTCTGATTGCCGGCATTCTCGCGGTGATTGTGCTGACGGCGCTGATCCTTCTGGCTTCACGATTCGGAACGGGCCGCCTGCTGCTGGTGGTAATGCCGTTGTACATCGCAGGGACGTTCTGGTATATGCAGGTGACGGATCCCATGGGCCTGCTGCGTCAGGCGGTGGACATGGCCGCCGGGAGAACGCCCGTGACCGGCGCAAATGCCCTGTTCAGCTACTGGTGGCTGCCGAACGGCTGGGTGGCGGGGTTTCTGCAGTCTCTTGTATCCGGGGAAACGGCAAGTGCCGCCGGCTATGCCGTGTCGATGCTCCTCCTGCTGGCTGTGGTGTTCATCGCGGCCACGGCGCTCGGCAACAGGTGGTATTATCGTGCCTGGATTGCCGCGACGGAACTCCGGATGCGCCGGGGGAGGAACAGGGGCTGGATCCGGATCCGGTGGCTGGAATTCGGCCGGCCATGGCCCATGCGGCCGCATGCCGAAGCGGTCTTGAAACGCGATATCTGGCTGTTCTTCCGTGATCCGGTCCAGCGGCTGCATGCCGCCATCATGGCAATCCTGATGGTCGCGATGATCTTCTCATTGCGGACACTGGACTTCCCTGTCATGAAACCGGCTTCCCGTGCTCTCGTCTTCCTGGCCGTTTTTCTCTTCCAGGGATTTCTGGTCTCATCGCTCATCCTCCGGTTTGTTTTCCCGGCGGTGAGCCTTGAGGGTAGAGCCTTCTGGGCGGTCCGTTCGGCACCGATTTCCTTGAGGCGGTTGTACTGGCTCAAGTTTGTCATATCTCTTTTTGCCATGCTGGTTCCGGCCGAGATCCTCGTGTTCATTTCCATGCCGGTCCTGTATGGACCTTTTGAGAGCACGATTCTTGCGGCGATTGCCATGTTTGCTGCAGTCCTTGCGCTCGTCAGTCTGAATCTCGGAGCCGGTGCCTACTTCGCCACGCTGAGCGAGCAGAACCCCGTCAAGGTGGCCTCCTCGCAGGGGGCCTCTGTGACCTTCCTTGGCAGCCTGATCGTTCTCATTCTTCTTGCGGGGTTGCTGGCCATTCCCGCGATACGGATCTTCAGTGCCGCTCCGGAGACATCGCTGGCCGGCTTGCTCGCCTTGGGAGCAGGGGCGACACTCTGTTTCGGGGGGGGGATCGCGCTCCTCTCCAACGGTCTGGGTATGAGATCTCTGCAAAGGGATTTCTGAGGAGATGTCATGGACGAGTATGGTGCGAAGGCGATGCTGGATTGTGCGCGTCGTCTGGTGGAAGAGGGAAAGCCACTTCATGCAGCGCAGCTGTACCGTCGTTTGCTGGCTGCCCTCCCCGGACTGGATGAACCGTATGTCTGTCTGGCCGGAATATACCATGAATGGCACCGTGACACGGAGGCCGAGGGCGTGCTGAAAGAGGGCATCCGGCAAAGTGTCGATGCGGATCGTTGTGCGATGGTGCTCGCAGAGCTGTATCTGGAGCGGGGAGCGTACCGGGATGTGCTTCTCTGCCTGGGACCGCTTCGGGCGAAGAGGCGCTCTGCGGTACATGAGTGTTTCGCCCGTGCGCTTCTTCATATGGGAAAGCTCCCCGAAGCGGAAATGGAGATCCGAATGGCGTTACGTGTTGAACACCGGGCCTCGCGGGCGCATGAGGTTCTGGGAAATATCCTGTTGCGCGGGCAACGGCCGGCGGAGGCTATTGCCGAACTGAAGCAGGCTCTCCGGCGTGACCCGTACCGCGGTGCCACCCATCGGTTGCTGGGGGAGGCGCTGGCCCAGGAGCATTGCTGGTCCGAGGCGTTTGAGGAGTTCACGCTGGCGGTGGATATGGATCCCGGCGACGCATGTGCATGGGGGTTGTGCGGGGAAGCCCTTTTGCGGTTACGCCGCCATGACGAAGCCGAGCCCTACTTCCGGCGGGCACTGGAGCTTGACCGGGCGCTTTCCGATGCGGAGGTGGGGCTGGGCGAGATCGCGCTGCAACGGGGCGAAACGGAGTGTGCCCTGGAGGCATTTGACAAGGCATTGCAGCTGCGTCCGGGACATCAACGCGCACTGGACGGGAAATTGCGCGCGCGGGTCGGCGTTACCCGGCTGGCCGGACAGATGCTCTCCATGCTGCTGCTCGTTCTGCTCGCCGCGTTTCCGTTGAGGGCTCAGGATGGCGGCGGCCGGTCCGAGCCGGAGGAACTGTTCCGACATGGCGTGGCCCTCTATGATGAAGGCCGTTTTGCCGGGGCGGACACGGTATTCGCCCAGATTCTCAGCGAGCACCCGCTCGGTGTGCAGGCTTCCGCCGCGACCATCATGAGAGCCAAAGCGTTGTACTTCTCCGGCAGGAATCTGGAAAGCGCAAATGTCGCCCGGGGATTCCTCGCCACATTTCCCTCCAGTGCCTATGTTGCCGACGCGCACTATCTGCTGGGCGTCATCTACCGGCGCATCCGGCGGGGAGAGGAAGCGATGCGGGAACTGCTCCTGGCCTGGGAAGCGATGCCCCATCCACACCCACCCCGTCTGCTCGAGGCGCTTCAGAGCGTGGCGGACAGCATCGCTGATCAGGATGTCTCCGTTGCTTTCTTGCGTTCCCTGACGGGCACAACATCCGGCCGGGCTCCCCGGGCGTTCCTCTGGCTGAAGATGGCGGAAAGGGGAGCGGCCGTGGAGGATCTCAAATCTTCGCGCGCTGCGCTGGACACGTTGCTCTCGAACTATCCCGAGATGGCAGGGCATCCGCGTGTGACGGCTCTGCTCGGACGGATCGCGGAGCGGAGCGATGTGAAGATCGGTGCGCTGCTTCCCCTTATGCGCAAAAGCGATATGTCCGGTGGGAAAGAAATCGCTGTCGATATCGCCGACGGCATACAGTATGCGGTCGAGCGCTTCGGTCTCGAGCCGGAGCAGCGGGTGCGGGTGACGCTGGTGCAGCACGACACCGAACGCCAGGCGCAGCTTGCCGCTTCGGGGGTTCGCACACTCGGGGCCGATCCGAAACTCGTCGCGATTCTCGGACCGGTTTTTTCGAACTCCACGCTGGCCGCAGCCCGCGCCGCACAGGAACTCGGGATTCCGCTCGTCTCGCCGACGGCGAACGCGAACGGGATTGCGGCGTCGGGTCGTTATGTCTTTCAGGCGAACCCGGATTACGAATTCCGGGGCAGAGCGATGGCCCGGTACGCCGTGCTCACCCGCGGGTACCGGCGGCTTGCCGTGCTGGCGCCGTCCGACTCCTACGGGAAATTCCTGGCGCAGGGGTTTCTTGACGAGGCGAAGCGGCTCGGGGTGCGCGTGATCGCCTCTGAATGGTACGAGAGGGGATCCTCCGACTTTAAAGCCCAGCTCGGGGCCATCAGGCTCGCCGGGCTCCGGTCGGCCTCCGAACCGTATATCGCATTCGGCGGACGGAAGAAGCTGGGAGAACTGATGAAGCTTGTCGGGCTTGGCGTCCCCGTCCGCGTCCTTGATTCCCTGATGGCCTGCGGAGCTCTTGTTCAAGCCAGTACGCTGGTTGGTCCCGACGCGGCTCCCCGGCTTGATTCGATCGGTATCCGCGTTGTCTACAATGAACTGTTTCTGGACAGTCTTGACGTCCCGGTAACCTCAATCGACGGCATCTACCTTCCCATCAACTCGCCGGAAGAGATCGGTCCCGTATCCTCCCAGATTGTCTACTTCAATATACAGGCACATCTGCTCGGATCGGGAGAATGGAACAACCTGGCCGAACTGGACGCCAGCCGGAGGTATTGTGCCGGCATGGTTTTCGAGTCGGACACATATGTTGATGTCTCGAATCCCGCCTACGCGGCCTGGGCGGCGGGGTTTTCGACCCGCTTCAAACGGCCCCCCTCGAAACATGTTCTGTACGGATATGATGCGGCCGACATGGTGCTGGGGGTGTTGCGCGAAGGGGCCACGACCCGGGAGGCGATAGTCAAGGCCCTTGCCCTTGTGAAGGAGTATCAGGGTCTTCATTCCAGGGTGGGTTTCTCTGCCGGCCGTGTGAACGTCTGGGTATCCATCCTGCAGTTTGACGGTCGGGGCGTGATTCACATCGGTGACATCCAGGCGGAGTGAACGGGTCCATTAAAGACTGGCCGGCCGGGGAGCGTCCGCGGGAGAAGATGCTCCACGCGGGGGGGAACGTGCTTTCCGATGCCGAGCTTCTGGCGCTCGTGTTGCGGACAGGGGGAGGAGGGCAGACCGCGCTGGATCTGGCGCGCGGGCTGATGGGAGGAGAGAGAACCCTCCGCGACATCGGCGCCATGACGGCGGGCGAGTTGATGCGTATCCGGGGTATCGGTGCGGCAAAGGCGGTGGAACTGCTCGCCGCTTTTGAGATCGGTCGCCGGGTGCAGGCGATGCGAAGTCCCGCATCGGCCGTTATCCGTACTCCTGAGGATGTCGCAAGCCGCATGATCCCGATGCTCCGGGATCGCCCCATCGAAGTCTTCACCCTGCTTGTTCTTGATGCCAAGAACGCCGTAAAGTGCGATCTGGAGCTCTCTACGGGAACGCTGAATGCGAGTCTGGTGCATCCGCGGGAAGTGTTTAAGGCGGCGATCGACCGGATGGCGGCTTCGGTGATTGTTGTGCACAATCATCCGAGTGGCAATCCGGAACCGAGCAGGGAAGATATCGAGGTTACCCGACAGCTCGCAGAGGCTGGCAGAATCGTCGGAATCCCTTTGCATGACCATATTATCGTGGCCGGAGACAGGTACACCAGCCTTGCCGAACGGGGTTTGCTCCCTTGATGGCACGTGGAAGTATGCGAAAAAAGGCCTATTTTGTAATTGACAATGCTCTTTTTTTTTGCTATACTTTGGACACCTTGCGAAGCCAACGAAGTATCCCATCGCTTAGCACATAACTCAGGAGGGTTCTCATGTTTAAACTCAACAGGATGGCCACGACTATTGGTGTGACGCTCCTTTTTTCGGCGTCGCTCCTGCTGTTCGGCTGCTCATCGGGGCCTGATGAAAAGCAGTTGGCAAGTCTCCAGACCCTGAAAGATGAAGTCTCCCAGCTCGAGAAGGAGATCAAGGACAAAGAAGCAAAGAAGGCGGAGCTGGATAAGGTCATTGCCGAAAAGAATGCGGGATTGAAGAAAATCAACGACGACATGGCGATCGTGAAGCAGCGGCTCGCAAAGTAACGCACACATTGAGGAGTTTCCGACTATGAAATTGAACACCGTTCTCTTTTTCGTGCTCGCTGCCGCGCTCATCCTGTTTGTCGGTGTTGCGACCGCCCAGGAAGAGATGACCAAAGATCAATGGCAGCAGGAAATGAACAAATACACCCAGATGCGTAACGATCTGGCGGCCAAGTCCAAAGCGCTTGACGGATCGATCAGTGAAGCCAATGCCAAGTCGGTCTCGCTTGACGGCGAAAGCGAGAAAGCCCTGGATGAGCTGTACGCCCTCGTGGGATCCGACCGCGAAAAAGCGGCGGCATACCGCACAGAAATCGACGGCATCGAGGCAAAAGCCGGCGAACTCATGCGTCTTTCCGACGCCGATCTGCTTGCCCGGTCGGGCGAAGTGAAGGACCTTGATGGGGCCACAAAGGAACTGTGGAACAACAAGCTCTCCCTCATCCCCGAATTCTGGGATCGTATCACCGAGCTCGACAACAAGGTCAAGAGCATGAAGGAGACGCTTGCGAACCAGATAAAGACCTATACCGTGGGCACCTGGTCCAAGGATCGTGACTGCCTCTGGAACATCTCCAAGAAACCCGATATCTATGACAACGCCTGGATGTGGCCGAGGATCTGGCAGGGTAACCGGGACCAGATCAAAGACCCCGATGTCATTCACAAGGGACAGATCCTGAAGATCCCCCAGGGCAAAGAAATGAACGACGAAGAGAAGGCGGCGGCGAAGAAGTACTACGGCAGGAAAGCCGCGGCTGCAGCGCAGGCCGCCCAGCAGGCACCTCCGGCAGCTGCTCCGGCGAAGTGATACCGGCCCGGCTGGCCCAAGCTTAGCATGCACAGCGTTTCGCAGTCTGAACCCCCTTTCCCGTGTTCGCACAGGAGAGGGGGTTCTTCATTGTTCAGGGGGTGGACACCGGCGTGACCGAAAAGAAACTCAGGATTGAAGGGACCGACACCCTTGCCCTGCTCGGGCTGAACGACGCAAACCTCGAGGTGATCGAGCGGCGCTTCGACTCCACCATTGTTGTCCGCGGGGATACCATCACCCTGCGCGGCGAGGCCGGTGAAGTGGAACAGCTCGAGCGGATCTTCAAGGAGCTTCTCTTCCTGCTCCGCAAGAACGGGACGCTGACCACCAACGATGTCGACACCGTGATCGATCTGGTCGCGGCGAACGGGGAACCCGCCGTTCCGAAAACCATTTCTTCGACGATGAGCCGCGACGAACTTGATGCGGTGATTCTCTTCACCAAGAATCAGATTATCCGCGCCAAGACGCCCGGCCAGCGTGCCTACCTCTCGCAGATCCGGAACAACGACATTGTTTTTGCCGTCGGGCCGGCGGGGACCGGGAAGACCTATCTTGCCGTCGCCTTCGCCGTCGCCAGTCTGAAGAACAACGAAATCACCAAGATCGTCCTGACCCGCCCCGCCGTGGAAGCGGGCGAGAGTCTGGGGTTTTTGCCGGGGGATTTGAAAGAGAAGATCGATCCCTATCTCCGGCCGCTGTACGATGCGCTCGACGACATGATTCCCGCGGAAAAGCTCCGCGCGTACGTGGAGAAACGTGTGATCGAAATCGCCCCGCTCGCCTACATGCGCGGGAGGACGCTGAACAATGCCTTCGTGATTCTGGATGAAGCCCAGAACGCGTCGGCGATGCAGATGAAGATGTTTCTCACCCGGCTCGGGCCGAATTCGCGGGCGATCATCACCGGCGACGTCACCCAGATCGACCTTCCGGTCAAACAGAGTTCGGGACTTGTGCAGATTCAGGAGGTGCTGAAAGGGGTGGAGGGTATTGCGTTTGTCTACTTCGACAAACAGGACGTGGTCCGTCACCGCCTGGTGAAGGACATTATCGATGCGTATGAGAAGTACCAGGGCGGCGCCCCTGATCAAGCGCCGTCGCCCGGGTGATACCCGCGTTCCGGTCTGCGTCTAGCCCCCGGCCTTCGCCGGAGTCTTCTTGTTTCGCCTGCCGTGCTTCCTCTTTGATTCCTCCCAGAGCAGATCCATCTCCTTCAACGTGCTGTCATGGATGTCCCTGCCGCGTTTCCGGAGAGTGCGTTCGATATACTGGAACCGTTTCGTGAATTTCCCGACCGTACCGCGCAGGGCATTTTCCGGATTGATACGCAGGAATCGCGCGTAGTTGACCAGCGCAAACAACAGATCCCCGAATTCCTCCTCCCGGTGCGCGGTTGTTCCTGTGCGCAGCGCTTCGCGCACCTCTTCCAGCTCTTCCTGCACCTTCTTCCACACCTGTTCGTCGTTCTCCCAGTCGAACCCGACCTTTGCCGCACGCTGCTGCACGCGCAACGCGCGCTGGAGGGCAGGCATGCCGTTGGGAACGCCCTCGAGCACGGACGATCTGCCCTCCTGGAGTTTGATCCGTTCCCAGTTCCTCTTCACCTCGTCCGGGCCGCTCACCTTCACCGTTCCGAACACGTGCGGATGCCGGCGCACAAGTTTCCCTGCAACCCGGTCCAGCACATCGCGCAGGGTGAATTCGCCGGCCTGTTCCGCGATGGTGGCCTGCAGCACGATGTGGAGCAGCAGGTCCCCGAGTTCATCACGCAGCCCGTCCATGTCCCGTGCGTCCAGTGCGGCGATGACTTCGTACGTTTCCTCGATGAGACTGTGACGCAGGGAGCGATGCGTCTGCTTCCGGTCCCACGGGCAATCCCGGCGCAGGCGGCGGACGATCCGGACAAAGGTGCGAAATTGTTCGAGAGGGATGGCAGGGTAAGGGGCGGGCATGGAGTCGGATCCTGCTGATGTTCTTTCGGCGGTGAGGGACGGCGCAGGCTCAACATAGCCATTCCCCTCTCTACTTGCAATCGAAGATGGATCTTCTTATTCTCCAGTCGATCGGAGAACGCTATGCAACGTATCGTGATTCTCATCTGTGTCGTCCTGGCTGTTGCCGGGGCCGTCCTCTGGCTGGTGATGCGTCCTGCTCATGCGACGCTCGTGCTCATCAACGGCAGGATCCATACCGTTGACGGAAGGAGCAGCGTTGCGCAGGCCGTTGCACTGGAGGGGGACAGGCTTGTGGCTGTGGGATCCAACGCGGATATGCTCCGCGGATTCCGCGCCGACACGGTCGTTGACCTGCAGCAACGTGCGGTCTATCCGGGCTTTGTGGATGCGCATGCGCATCTGGAGGGGCTCGGGATCGCGCTCATGACACTGAACCTTGCCGGGACCGGGTCTGTAGAGGAGATCCGTTCACTGGTGGCCGGGGAAATCACCCGCACCGGCGGGCGTTCGTGGGTCCGCGGGAGGGGATGGGACCAGAACCGGTGGACTGAACCCGGATTCCCGACTCACAGGATGCTGGATCTGGTATCGGATACCGTGCCGATTTTTCTCGTCCGCATCGACGGCCACGCAGCCTGGGTGAACGGCAAAGTGCTTGCCCTCGCAGGTATCACGAAAGACACGCCGGATCCTCCGGGCGGGCGGATTCTGAGGGATCGCCAGGGAAACCCGACGGGCGTATTCGTGGATGCCGCGATCGACACGATCCGCGCGCTGATGCCGCCGGCAACGGTGCCGGAGCGGACACGCGCAGTCCGGCTGGCTGTGGAGAAGTGCCTCAGTGTCGGCCTGACGGGAGTGCACGACATGGGTGTGGACACGGCACTTGTCGGGATCTACAAGGGACTGATCACCGGCGATGCATTTCCCTTCCGGGTCTATGCGGCGATTGACGGTGCAGGTCCGGCGTGGGATTACTACCGGAGGCAGGGGCCGGAAATGGATTTCGGCGGCGGGCGGTTGACCGTCCGTGCGCTCAAGCTGTATGCCGACGGGGCGCTTGGGTCGCGCGGAGCAGCACTGATTGAACCTTACGCAGACGACCCCGGGAACCGCGGGTTGACCCTGGCCTCCTCGGCCCAACTCCGGGGTCTGGTGGACGAGGCGCTGGAAGCCGGATTTCAAGTGTGCACCCATGCGATCGGCGACCGTGCGAATACCATTGTCCTGGACGTGTACGAACAGGCGTTGAAGGCGTACGGGCCGGCGGGAGGAGACAGGAGATTGCGGGTTGAACACGCGCAGGTGCTGGATCCGGCGGATATCCCCCGGTTCCTCCGCCTGGGAGTGATTCCTTCGATGCAGCCGGCACACTGCACATCCGACATGCCCTGGGCCGTTTCGCGCCTCGGTCCCGTCCGGGCGCGCTACGCCTATGCATGGCGTTCACTGCTGGATGCAGGCAATACTCTCCCGGCGGGATCGGACTTTCCGGTTGAAGCGCCTGACCCCTTGTTCGGATTCTATGCGGCAATAACGCGGCAGGATCAGCAGGGGATGCCGGAGGGGGGATGGTATCCCGAACAGCGGATGACGCGTGAAGAAGCGCTGAAATCCCTCACTCTCTGGCCCGCCCGTGCGGCATTTCAGGAGGCGGTGGCCGGGTCGCTGGAACCCGGCAAGCGGGCGGACCTGGTTGTTCTGGGCGGGGATATCATGACGATGGAACCTTCGCGTATTCCCCGGACGCCGGTGGAGATGACCATCGTCGGGGGAAAAATCGTCTTTGTCCGGGACATGTCGCCGCGTCCTATGCCTTGAGCAGATTTTGAATATCCTTCTCCTTTCCGAATAGCACCAGCGTGTCTCCCCGTTCAATGGTGGTTGCAGGGACCGGGACGCCGAGGATAGTCTTCTCGGTCCTTTTTCCAAATCCGAACGGCCCGCGGCGTTGGTGTTCGCGTTCTATGGTGATAAGACTTACCTGAAACCGCTCGCGCATCTGAAGCTCCTGGAGGGTCTTGCCGATCATGACTTCCGGTGTGGTCGCCTGAAGGATGGTATAGTCGGATGCCAGCGAAAACGAGTTCAATACTCCTTCGAAGAGCAAGCTCGTCGACAGTCGTTCCGCCGCCTCCAGCGTGGGCATGATGATTTCCCCTATGCCGAGGTGAGTGAGTATACGTTCGTGAACGGGAGTTGTTGCCCGGACGATAATCCGGCGGACTTCCAGCTGCTGGAGCTGGGAGACCGCGAGCAAGGTTGCCTCAAAGTCATCCCCGATGGCGACGATCACCCCGTCCATTTCCTCCAGGCCCTGTCCCCGTAGCGCCCGTTCCTCCGTGGCATCCAGGCGAACGGAATGCGCGACCTGATCCTTGATTTCGTCGAGCCGTTCCAGGTCACTGTCGATGGCGAGCACTTCCGCACCTTTGGACGAAAGTTCGGTCGCGAGAGCCGAGCCGAAGTGTCCGAGACCGATGACGGCGTAACGTCGTGCCATCTTCCCTCCTACGTGATATATACTTTTTCTTCCGTGAATTCGAAACGTCCGTGCAGCCGGCGGCGTGTGAATGCCAGCACCAGTGCAAGCACGCCTATCCGTCCCGTAAAAATTGTGGCGATAATTACCAGCTTGCCTGCGGTTGTCAGGTGGGGTGTCACACCCATGCTCAATCCGACCGTACCGAGAGCAGACACCACTTCAAACAAGAGTGCGTGGAATGGAGCGTTCTCCGTCAGCAGGAGTACAAAGCACGAACAGCCGATCACCAGAAACGAGAGGGTGAGGGTACAGAACGCCTGGAGAAGCGCACTGGCGGGGATACGGTGCCGGTGCACCTCAATATTGTCCCTGCCTGAAACGAAAGCCCGGACGGCGAGAACGGCCACGACGAATGAAGTGGTTTTCACTCCCCCGCCGGTGGAACCCGGGGACGCACCGATCCACATGAGGCCCATCAACAGGAGCAGTGCAGGCAGGCCAAACTCTCCCAGAGGGATTGTGTTGAATCCGGCCGTCCGGGAGGACACAGAGTGGAAGGCGGAAGCCAGCAGTCGCTCGCCTGCGGGCATGCCGGCCATGGAATGGTTCTGTTCAAGGAAAAACAACCCGGCCGTACCCGCAACAATCAGGAAGCCCGTTGCGAACAATACGAGCCGTGCATGCAGGGGAAAACGTTGCCGCCGTTTCCTCTGCCACGGAAGGCGAAGCAGGCGGATAAGACTCAGGATCACGGGAAATCCCAGACCCCCGAGCACGATCAGCCCCATGATGCTGACCAAAACCCCGGTGTTCTGGTGCAGGGAATCCACCGCAAGATTATCGGAGGTAAGCGCGAATCCCGCATTGCAGAATGCCGAGACGGCGTGGAAGACGGAAAAGAACAGGCGGTCCGGCGCACCGGAGAACTGGTGACTGCCGAGGGAGACCCACAGCGCTCCGGCGCCGGCCAATTCAATAGTGAAGGTCATCACGCCGATCATGACCACAGTGCGCCTGATCTTTCCGAAGCTCTCTTCACCCACGAGGCTTTGCAGCGTGGAGTACTGCTTCAGGCTGGCATGATCGCCGGCGAAAAAGGCGAAAAAAGTCGTCAGCGTCATGATCCCGAGACCGCCGATCTGAATCAGCAACAGGAGGATGACATGTCCCGTTTGCGAGAAGGTGCCAACAGTGTCCACCACGGTCAATCCCGTTACACACACCGCGCTCGAAGCGGTGAAGAGCGCATCGATAAAGGCCAGGGGAGATCCGTTCGTGGCCTTTGGCAGAAGCAGCAGCAGTGTGCCGGTCAGTATGAGCAGCAGGAAGCTGGCCGCAATCAGGGCGGACGGATGGATGGCGGTGGTCATCAGCCGGTTGCTGTAGCGGGACGCAGCGGGAATCAATGCCGCCACGACGAAGAGCTGTGTGAGCACGAGGTACACGCGGGTGACGATCTCCGGTGCAACGGCGGGAAAGAAATTCTGCGAAATCGTCGCGACGGTGCCGGGGAAGAGCAGGTGCAAAAGAATGACTGCCCCGAGAAAGATCTCCAGCCGGTGCCTCCGGACGTACATGACCCTTCCAGATACAAGAACAATCTTCAGGAGAACATACAGCAGGAATCCGTAGAGCACGACGACATTGGCGAGCCGGGTGGCTGCCAGCCAGCCGTCAGACAGGAAAAAGCCGTACTCTGCGACCAGCGAAGCGGCGGCGAGAAGTGTAAGGCCGCCGAGCAGGAGGTTCGATTGGGCGAGCAGGAATCTCCGCACACGGGTTCCCCGCCCGGCCATCGGGCCCCCGTCATCCTGCCACCGCATGAAAGATCGATTGTATGGTGTCATGGGGGAATAGACGAAATATATCAAAAACATCGGAGAATTTCATTACATTAGAAGAACTCTCAACTGCCGGACGCCGATGCTCTCCAGAAGAACGCTGAACCGTGAAGAACGAAACCTCACCATCAATCTGATCGAGGGGGGCGTGTACATGTCCTCCGCCGCCTTCGTCTCTATACAGACAGTCCTGCCGGCTCTGGTTGCACGCCTGGGGGGGAGTAATGTGGAAGTGGGCGCGGTCGGAGTGCTTGCCTATGCCGGAGCCTTTCTTCCCCAGCTGTTTGCAGCCCGGTACACGGAAACGCTCGCCTGGAAGAAGCCGTGGGCGGTACGATACGGGACCGGCCAGCGGTTGATGGTGCTGTTCATGGGGCTGGTGGTGTTGTTGTTCGGCGGCAGCGGTTCTCCGGCCGCGCTCTGGTTGTTCTTTGCGTTCTTCCTCGCCAATCAGGTGATCGCCGGCATCTGCACGCCGGGATGGTTTGACCTCTTTGCCAAACTCACATCGATGAAGAAGAGGGGGCGCCTCGTCGGGTTCCGCAACGCCCTCGGCGGCGCGGGAGCGTTTCTCGGAAGTTTTGTCCTGACGTGGCTGCTCGCAACCTTCGCGTTTCCGGTGAGTTATGCGCTTGCGTTGTTCATGGCGTTTGTGCTGCAGATGTCTTCCATGTTTCTTCAACGGCGCCTGGATGAACATGAGCCGAGTCCCACACTGACCCGGAGGCCGATCTTTTCCTTTCTGAGAGGCCTTCCCGGGGTGCTCAGGACGAACCGGGAGTTCTCCCGCTTCCTCGTTGCATCGGCTTTCCTCGTGGTTGCAGCCGTACCGCAGGGGTTCATCGTTGTCTATGCGCTGAAACACTTCGCCGCCGACGAATCGATTATCGGAACCTACACGCTGGCGATGGTTGCCATGCAGGTGGTGAGCGCGCTGGTGATGGGCTACTTCACGGACCGGTACGGCAACAAAATCGCACTGGTAATTGCCTCGGTCGCCATGCTGTGTGCGAGCGCATGGGCGATGCTCGCGCCCTCCGCAGCGCTGCTGGCGCCCGCATTCATGTTGATGGGTGTGAACCTGGGGATCGAGATGATGGTCCGCTTCAACATGGCGATAGAGTACTGCCCTCCCGAACAACGCTCACGTTATGTCGGCCTCACCAACACTCTTCTCGCACCGTTCTATCTTGCCGGGATTGCGGCCGGCCTGCTCAGTGACGGGTACGGATATCCCGCGGTATTTCTTGCCGGGATACTCTTTTCGCTCATCGGCTCGGCATTGCTCATCTGGCGTGTTCGTGATCCGCGGGACATTGCCCCGGTTCAGTAACCCCGGCATCCCGCACTTCTCGCATCGTGTGATCCGGTGGTCCGCGCATCGTGCAATCCGGGAGTCCGGGGTTGTTTGCATCTTTTCCGCCGTGGGCCTATATTGTCCACCACCGATGGATGCCCGTCCCACACCCACACCCGCTCCGTCCCACGCCTGGACGGTCCTCTCCCTTGTTGAATGGTCGCAGCGTTATCTCCAGGAGCACGGGTTTGACGAGGCCCGTTTGCACGCCGAGCTGCTGCTCGCGCACGTGCTCGGCTTGAAACGTCTGGACCTGTACCTCCAGTTTGACCGGCCGCTGACCCCTGCGGAGCTCGCCGCCTACCGCGCGCTGTTCAAACGCCGCCTGGCGCACGAACCGCTCCAGTATGTTATCGGAGAAACGGGGTTCATGGGACTGACCATGGTTGCCGAACCGGGAGTGTTGATTCCCCGTCCGGAGACAGAACTTCTCGTCGAGCTGGCCCTGGAAATCATCAGGAAGAAAGAGGGGGGCGGGGCGCAGGTGCTCGATATCGGCACCGGTTCCGGCAACATCGCTGTCGCGCTCGGACATCATGCCCCCGGCGCGTACATTACCGGAATCGATGTCAGCCCGGAGGCGGTCGCAGTGGCCGCCCGGAATGTCGAACGTCACCACCTCAACAATGTGGTCGTGCATGTCCTGGACATATTCTCCGGCCTGTTTGCCGGCAGAGATCTTGACCTGATCGTCTCGAACCCGCCCTATATTTCGCGGGAACAATTTGCCGCTCTCGAACCGGAGGTGCGCGATTTCGAGCCCCGGCTCGCGTTGACCGATGACGCTGACGGGATGAGCTTCTATCGACGCCTGGCACCGATGGCGCTGGAACTGTTGCGGCCCGGCGGCGAAGTCCTTTTCGAGATCGGGTTCGGGCAGGATGCCGACATCGCCCGGTTGTTCACCGGCTGCGGATACCGCGAGGTGGAGATCGTGAGAGACTATGCAGGCATTCCGCGGGTTGTCCATGGTGTGAAGAGCCGGAAAACGTGAAGGATCAGACCCATGCGCGTGGTCATTCAACGTGTCTCATCGGGCAGCGTGAGTGTTGACGGGAAGGAACAGGGACGCATCACGAGGGGATACGTCATTCTCCTCGGCATCAAACATGGTGATACCGGGGCCGACGCGCTCTTTCTCGCGGATAAATGCACGGGGTTGCGTGTCTTTGAGGACACGCAGGGAAAAATGAACCTGGATCTGCAGGATGTGGGGGGCGATGTGCTGGTGGTTTCCCAGTTTACCCTGTATGCCGACGCACAGAAGGGAAACCGGCCGGGATTCAGCCTTGCCGCACCGGCTGAGGTGGCAATGCCCCTGTATGAACAGTTTGTCTCCCGGATGCGCATGAACCTCGGTGAGGAGCGGGTCCGGACTGGTGTTTTTGGCGCCATGATGCAGGTGCATATCGTAAATGACGGGCCCGTGACGATAGTCATAGAGAGCCCTCAGACTCCGGCGAACATCGCGGGTGCGGCCGGCGCACGGAAGGCCCCGTGACGATGGCGACTGGGGCCTGCAAGGCCCGCGTCGGTCCGGATATGCTGGAAGTGGTCTCTGCAGGAGAACAGGCAAGGAGTACAGCGCTGTGGATCAGCCAAGGGCCGTGCACGTGATAATCGTTCCCGGAGGAGCATGACACTCCCGCATCTCCGTGTCCTGATGCTCTTCCTTGACGGTGTGGGCATCGGCAGGCGGGACGCCGCGGTGAACCCGCTGTTTGCCGCACGTCTGCCGGCTTTGCGCGGATTGCTGGAAGGTGACCTGCCTTCGCTGCACCGCCGGCAGCACGACGGGCGGCTGGCCACGCTCCTTCCTCTCGATGCGACACTCGGTGTGCCCGGTCTTCCGCAAAGCGGGACCGGACAGACCGCGCTCTTCACCGGCGTGAACGGGGCAAAGCTCATCGGCAAGCACTTCGGTCCCCATCCGTATTCAACCCTCCGTCCGGTTATCGAAGCACACAACGTGTTCCGGCGTGTTCAGCAGGCGGACTGCCGTCCCGCATTCGCCAATGCGTTCCCCCGGCGGTTCTTTGACTACGCGGAACACCGGAAGACGCGTCTGAGCGTCACCACCATGTCCTGCTTCTATGCCGGCGTTCCCATCCGCGGTGCCGGGGATCTTGCCGCAGGCAACGGCATTTCGGCGGATATTACCGGCGAAGGATGGAACGCCCTGGGACATCCGGAAATCCGTGTCTGCACACCGCTCGAAGCGGGTCATCGGCTTGCGGCGCTTTCCGCAAGGTTTGCATTCACCCTGTTCGAATACTGGAAGACCGATCACGCCGGACATTCCCGGAGTATGGAAGAAGCGGTACAGGCCCTCGAGCGTCTGGATGGGCTCCTGGAAGGCGTACTGGAAGGTCTTGACATGGATGAGACACTCCTGGTGGTGACCAGCGATCACGGAAATGTCGAGGACCTGTCCACCAGGAGTCACACCCGCAATCCCGTTCCGTTGATTCTGGCGACAACCCGGCACAGCGAAGTCGCACGGCGCGTCGAGCACTATGGCGGCCGGACGCCTGACCTTACGCATCTCCTGCCGGTGTTGCTGGAGCTCATGTGCCCCGATCATGGATCTTTCCGCTCGCCATAAGTGGCCGGCTCTCTCTGTGGCGATTCTGACGGCCACCGGTATCGCCGCAGGACACGAGCTTTCCTTCCGTCTTTCGCCGCCGGTGTACATCTGCTTTCTTTCCCTTCTGGTCATGGCCCTGCCGCCGTTGCTGCGCGCGCGGCGGCGGTCAGCGGATCTGGCGGCCTCTTTGCTGGCGACGCTCATCTGTGTTTTCACCGGCGTCATGCTGGTGCAACAGTGCGCCGGCGCAGAAGACAGGGAAATCCATGCCGCGGAAGGGCATACGGTCGTGGTGATCGGGCAGGTCGTCCAGCCGCCTGATCCCGGAGGCGGGAGAATCCGCCTTCAGGTTCGCTCCCGATGGCTATTGCGCGACAGCCTCACGATCCCCTTTACCGCCACACTTCTGGCTGCCATCGTTCCGCCCAAAAATTCCGGCCCCGTTCCCGCCATCGACTACGGGATGACCGTTGCCCTGCGCGGAACTCTGGAACGTCCCCGCGATTCACGGAATCCCGGCGAGTTCAGTCCCCGGCAGTACTACGCGGCAAACGGCATCGAAGGGTTGATGACCGTCCGGGCTCCTGATCAGATTCTCATTCTGCAACCGCGGGGCGGATGGTGGTTCCTGAGGGAGGTTGTTTTTCCTCTGCGACGGTCCGTCCTGACAGGCATCGAAGGTACTGTTGCGGGTGAGGAAGGTGAGCTTCTCAAGGGATTGTTGATCGGGGAGCGCGGGGGGATGAGCGCCCTCACGCGCCGGGCGTTCATGGACGCAGGGGTGGCGCACATTCTCGCGGTATCCGGTTCGAATGTCGCTGTTGTGGCCGGTGCGCTGTTCGTTGTCCTCGGCTTCTGCCGTTTCCCCCGGCGTTTCATTGCGCTGCCGGTGGCCGTCGGTCTTCTGGTGTACATGTGGATTACGGGAAGTCAGCCGCCCGTTGTGCGGGCCACAATCATGGCCATGACGGTTCTCACCGGGAGCATGTTCCGCATGCGTTCCCACCCGTTGAATTCCTGCGGGATCGCCGCGCTGCTGATGTTCGCACTTGAACCGCGGCAGCTGTTCGACATTGGATTCCAGCTCTCCTTTGCCGCGGTTCTCTCCATCATCGTCCTTTATCCACGGCTCAATACGGCGATCTCCAGGATCGGCTCTCGAATGTGGTACGCCAAAGCCGCCGTCGCCGTGCTGCGTCTTGCCGCGGTCTCGGTCGTCGCCACGGTGGGGACACTCCCGCTCACCGCCCTGTCGTTCGGGCGCATTTCCCTGATAGGGGTTGCCGCCAATCTGATTATCGTCCCGGTGAGCGGGGTCTGCGTCGTCCTCGGGATGGTGACGGCGTCAGCCGCACCCCTGTCAGCGGCGGTGGCGGCGGTCTATGGCGGGGTCAATGAAATGCTGCTGACGGCGACGCTTCGCGTGGCTGAATGGTGCGCCGCCGTTCCTTTCGCAACGGTGGACACGATGCGCTTTCGCCCGGTGTTCATCCTGCCGTTCTATGCGTTCCTGTTTGTGCTCTGTTCCGCGGGCAGGCCGCGACAATTCCGGCATGCTCTCGTGGTACTGCTCCTGGCGATGAACGGCACGGTTTTCGCGCCGGAGGGGCGTGCGTACCAGCGGGAGCGGGGGATCCTGCGTGTGAGTGTCGTGGATGTGGGACAGGGGGACGCAATACTTCTCGAGTGCCCGGCGGGGGAGACGGTCCTTGTCGATGCGGGTCCGGGTGCGCGTGAGCGGGGGCTGGAGGCGCCGCTGGTACCCTTCCTCAAACGGCGCGGCATAGAACGGATCGATCTCCTCGTGCTCACCCATGCGCACGACGATCACGCCGGCGCCCTTTCCGATGTTCTCGCCTCATGCGAAGTCCGACGCATCGTGTGGAACGGATCGATTCCGGGGGCACCGTCATATGCGCCGCTGCGGTCAGCACTTGCTTCGATCGAGGATCTCACGCGGGTGGGTGCAGGTTCTGTGATCCGTGATATTCCCCTGATGCGGATCTACATCCTTGCACCTCCGCCCGCCACGGCCGGAGGGAGCGGATCAGCCGCGGACAACCCGAACTGCTCTTCGATTGTCATGAAGGTGATTTTCGCGGGTGCGTCGCTTCTGTTGACGGGGGATGCGGAAGGGAATGAAGAGAACCCCCTCGTTGAATCCTATGCGGATCTTCTCCGCGCCGACATCCTGAAGGTGGGGCATCACGGTGGCAAGGCCGGCACTTCCGGCTCTTTCCTGGATGCTGTTCGACCGTCGTGGGCTGTCCTGTCTGTCGGGCGCAACAACAGGTTCGGCCATCCATCAGAAGCGGTTCTCCACCGCCTCGCCCTGCGGGAGATCGCCGTGGCCCGGACGGACCGTGACGGGGCGGTGATCTTCGAAACGGACGGAAACAGCTGGTCCCGGGTGCTGTGGCAGTGACCTTCAGAATCGTCTCAAGACCGGTCGATGATTTTCCCATTGAGGATTTGGCAGAAGGTGGCAGCAGTGCATGATTCCCGCGATGCATGGTTCCGGCGGACATCACCGCCTTGATTCTCGAGCATCGGTTGTTTATCATGTTTCCATCTCTTCGACCCATGGTGCCCGGCCTTGCAGGAGAAGCAGTGTATGCCGCTTACAAAGAACGCAGTGAAAGAGATCCGCGCTCTCGAAAACAAAAAGGCACGCGAAAACAGCGGGCTGTTTGTGGTGGAAGGTGTTCGCCTTCTGAAGGAAGCGGTCTCCTCGCATTTCACCATGCAATCGTTGTACTACACGGCGGGAAGCATGGATGACCCCGGGACCCGCAGGCTTCTCGCAGAAGCGCGGAACCGTTCCGTCGATTGCCAGCAAGTCACCGATCGCCAGATGGAGAGCATCTCCTGGACAGTTCAGAACCAGGGGATCCTGGGGGTGATGTGCCAGCAAAATCCTCCTGCCGAGACACTGCTCCGTCCGGGGCCTGAAGAGTCGTGTATCGTCGGACTGGACGGGGTTGCGGACCCCGGTAATCTCGGATCCATTATACGGAGTGCGGACTGGTTCGGCGTGCACGGTATGATCCTCGGCAGGAATTGTGTTGATCTGTACAACCCGAAGGTGGTCAGGAGCACGATGGGGAGTCTGTTTCATCTGCCGGTGGCACCCGATGTGGATCTGCTTCCCCTGCTCTCGCACGCGAAAGCGATGGGCTACACGGTCTACGTCACCGCCGCCGACGGAGAACTGCATTTCGATCGGGTACGGTTCGCCCGGAAATCGTTGATCGTCTTCGGCAGTGAAGCGTGGGGGGTTTCGGATCAGGTGCGGGAATTGAGCGACGTCCGGGTGGGCATCCGGCGATACGGCCTGGCGGAATCGCTCAACGTGGGTGTTGCCTGCGGTATCGTGCTTTCCGGCCTGCACCGGATGCCGGCGGGAACCATGGGCGACGCCGTTCGCAGCCGCCCATGATCAGCAAAAACCGCACAGGCCGGGAGCAGGTTTCCCTCATCCGTGCCATCTCCAAATTCGGTCTCGCTTCGCGCACGCAGGCGGAGGGGTTGGTCCGTCAGGGTTGTGTGCGTGTGAACGGGCGGCCCGTCCGCTCCCCCTCCCTCTGGTTGGATCCCCGGGTCGACCGCATAAGCATCGACGGCAGTCCCGCCCGTCCGGCGCACCACGTGTATCTCGCACTGTTCAAGCCTGCCGGATATGTGACCACGCGTTCGGACGAGCGCGGCAGGCGGACGGTGTATGACTTGCTGCCGGCGGACCTGCCGCACCTCTTCCCGGTCGGACGTCTCGACAAAGAGACCGGCGGGCTGCTCCTCTTCACGAACGATGTCCGGTTCGGCGAAAGCTGTCACGAGTCCCCTCCGCCATGTGCCGAAAACCTATCAACTGTCGCTCGACATCCCTCTCGCCGCTCATCATGCTGATCTCTGGCGGCGGGGGATGGTGCTCGCGGACGGCACGCGCTTGCGGCCTGTTCTCGTATCGCCGTCCGGTTCCGTGCCGCAGGAGGTGTCGATCACGTTGAGCGAAGGGAAGAACCGCCAGGTCCGCCGCATGGCCGAAGAGCTGGGCTACTCGGTGCTGGGTCTGGTTCGGACGGCGATCGGGGAGGTCACGCTCGATGGTCTTCTTCCCGGCGCCGTGCGGCAGCTGACGGAGCAGGAACACCGGTCACTGTCGGCGCAGACAGTGCCGCCGGTCCGCGGGCCGGCCCGGAGCAAACCGCCTTCCGCGGCGGCCGCGCCGCAACGACCGGCGACTTTTAGAGGAGCCCCATGATACCTCTTGTCAGCCGCATTGTGGAAGTCTGCGTCTTCCGCTTCATGCAGGACCGGGCGGAGTACCTTGTGCTCCAGCGGGCTTTTTCGGAGAGCGTTCACCCCGGAATGTGGCAGATCATCACGGGAACGGTGATGGATGGGGAACGGGGAGTGCAGACCGCGCTGCGTGAACTTCACGAAGAAACAGGGCTCAGTCCGCAGCGCTTCTGGTCTCTTCCCATGCTGACCTCGTTCTATGACACGCGGCGGCAGGAAATCGACCTCTGTCCGGTTTTTGCCGCACAGGTTCTGCCGGATGCGCGGATGGTCCTGTCGGAGGAGCACCGGGACGGCGCCTGGCTTCCGTATCCGGACATCCGCCGGAGGCTGGTGTGGCCGAGTCACCGTCAGGCCGTGGACATCGTCGATGAGTACATCGTTCGCGGGGAAGAGGCGGCGGCTCGCCTGGAGATTCCGATTCCTTGATAATTGCAGGGCGATTCTGTAAATTGCACTGTTCCGGTCATTCACAGGCAGCTGCGCACCAGGTAAGGAGAAGCTCGTGAGCGTGCTCGTCGTCGGTTCCGTGGCTCTGGACACAATTGAAACACCCTTCGGGTCGGTGAAGGAAGCCGTGGGTGGGTCGGCGACGTATATTTCGGCGGCCGCCAGCTATTTCGTGAATCCGGTTCGCCTGGTGGGTGTCGTCGGGGGCGATTTTCCCCGCGAAGGGATGGCCTTCCTGGAAGATCGCAACGTCGATCTTGAGGGGCTGGAAGTGATCAAGCGACGGGAAGACCTTCCGCTGGTCCGGCCGTTATCACTACGATCTGAATGAACGCGACAGTCTCTCCACGGACCTGAACGTGTTTGAATCGTTCGACCCCAAGATTCCGGAACGGTTCCGGAAGATGCGGAATGTCTGCCTGGGCAATATTGACCCGGTGCTGCAGCGAAAAGTGTTGCAGCAGCTCGAGAGTCCGCGGCTTGTGGTGTGCGACACCATGAACTACTGGATCAACGGAAAGCGCGAAGAACTCGAGAAGACGTTGAAGATGATCAACGTCCTGATTCTGAACGATTCCGAAGCCCGTCTTCTTTCGCGCGAACCGAACCTGATCAAGGCCTCCAAAGTGATCAGGGGAATGGGGCCGTCCGTGGTCATCATCAAGAAAGGTGAGCACGGGGCGCTGCTGCTCACGGAACAGATGGTGTTTTCGGCTCCGGCATATCCCATGGAGAACATCTTCGATCCGACCGGGGCGGGGGATTCCTTTGCGGGCGGTTTTATCGGCTGGCTTGCCCGGACCGAGGACATGTCCGAAGAGAACCTGAAACGCGCGGTCATCTACGGCAGCACCCTCGCATCGTTCTGCGTGGAAAAGTTCGGCGTTGCCGGTCTTGCCGGTCTTACCTATCTGGGCATCCAGGACAGGTTCCGCGAGTTCCGGGAGCTGTCCCGCTTTGATGAGGATTGAACGCTGCCATGAGGGCCGTCGATTGGGTCGCTGGCAAGTTCCGCTTCATCGATCAGACACTGTTACCGCAGCAGGAGGTATGGGTTGATACAGACGACCTGACGGTCGTCGGTGAAGCGATCCGCACCCTTCGCGTCCGCGGCGCCCCCGCCATCGGGGTGGCGGCGGCATTCGGACTTCTCCTCGCCCTTCACTCCAGGTCTTTCCCCGATGTTCCCGATCTGCGCGGCCGTCTGCGTCGTGCGATAGCGTATCTGGCAGAGACGCGTCCGACAGCGGTCAACCTTTTTTATGCCCTCGACCGGATGCGTGCAGTGCTGGAGTGTCAGGCCGGGGAGAGCGAGGCCCGGCTTTACGCCGCTCTTGAACGGGAAGCGTGCGCCATCCAGCAGGAGGATATTGACGCATGTCGCCGGATAGGGGAGCTGGGTGCCGGGCTGATCATGCCGGGTTCGTCGCTCCTCACCCACTGCAATGCCGGAGCGCTGGCGACGGCGGGTGACGGGACCGCGCTCAGCTGTGTGACCGCGGCGGCTCGCCAGGGGAAGGTTGTTCGTGTATATGTCGATGAGACCCGGCCGCTTCTGCAGGGAGCCCGGCTTACCGCCTGGGAGCTGGGACAGGCCGGAATTCCGGTGGTGCTTATCACGGATTCCACCGCCGGGACGGTTTTGCGCGAAGGACGCGTCCAGGCGGTGATTGTGGGTGCCGACCGTATCGCCGCCAACGGCGATGCCGCAAACAAAGTGGGAACGTATCCCCTTGCAGTACTCGCGCAGCGCCACGGCGTTTCTTTTTACATCGCTGCTCCCACCTCGACACTTGATCCCGGCACGCCCTCCGGCGACAGGATTCCGATAGAGGAGCGCAACCCCGCCGAAGTCACGCATTTCGCGGGTGTTGCGGTGGCACCGGCCGGAGTCGGGGTCTTCGCACCCGCCTTTGATGTGACGCCGAACGAGTTGATTACCGCAATTGTTACAGAGAAGGGGGTTCTCCGTCCTCCCTACGCAGAGACCATTGCGGACGTGCTGAAGGCCAGATGATTCTGACAACCGAAGCAATCGTTCTCAAGACGATGAAATACCGCGAATCGAGCATGATTGCGACGATATACACGCGCGATCATGGCAAGATTTCGGTTATTGCCAAGGGTATCCGGAACAATCCCCGCGTCTCTGGATCTTCGCTTGAAGCGATGAACCGTGTGAGGGTGGTGCTGTACACGAAACCTTCGCGCGAATTGCAGCTGCTTACGCAATGCGAGCTGATCCGGTCATCCCGCGGACTTGTCGAAAATCTCCGGAAAATGGCCCCCGCGATGGCGATGGTGGAACTGGCGAATCTGGCCATGCCGCCCGAGGAAAAGAATGTCGATTTCTACGATTTGCTGGCAGACAGCCTGGAATCCTTGAATAATGCAACTCGGTGGTATGAAAATGCGTTATACTATTACGAGGTGCATTTGCTTGGCCTGGTGGGTTTCCGTCCGGATGTGCGCCGCTGTTCAACATGCGGAGCCTCCGTGGAGAGCACAGGTCCGGCGGCGATGGATGCCCGCTTCGCCGTTACGCCATCCGGTGTGCTGTGCGCACTATGCGCCCCGGGTGTCGGGGGAGAGGCGACCATCGGTCTTGCCGGAATGAAGGCTCTGGATCTGTTTCAAACGCTGAGCGGCGCGGAACCCGCGTTGCGTGTCTCCCTCGCGCCTGCGGCAGGGAAGGAAGTCGCTGCTCTCCTCCGCCATCTGGTCCGGCATCATGTTACCGGCATGCGTCCCCTGCGGTCGGAGCAGGTGTTCGCCATGCTCGAAGAGTAAACGTTCATCAACGGAGGTAAGTCACATGGTCAAGAAGTATCTTTTCGCGTCGCTGTCGATCCTCACCGCGGGTGTTGTCCTGGGTGCACTCCTTGTATCGTCGTTCGGCAACGGCGTTGATCTGGGCATGGCCTGGAGTGGCGGGGACGTGAAACTGGGCGGACCCGTCCCGGTGATGGTCCAGAATCCCGCCGTCAAGGCACTCAGCGACAATTTTGCCCTGATCTCGAAGGCCGCCACTCCTTCGGTTGTGGCTATTGAGGTGACGACAAAGGGAAAAGGGCAGAGCCAGCGCATGCCGAGGGATTTCTATCACTTTTTTGGACCTGACTTCAAGATGCCTGAACAGGAGCAGCCGTCGACGGGATTCGGATCCGGGGTGATCCTGAGTGCGGACGGCTACATCGCCACGAACAACCACGTGGTGGAAGATGCGAAGGAGGGCGGGATTGAGGTTGTCCTGCACGATCAGATTCGCGTCAAAGCGAAGCTGATCGGTACGGATCCCTCGACCGATCTGGCGGTGATCAAGATTGACATGAAGGATCTCACGGCCGCGGCGCTCGGCAATTCGGAGAATGTCCATGTCGGCGAATGGGTGCTGGCGATCGGGAACCCCCTCGGCCTCACTTCGACGGTCACGGCGGGGATTGTGTCGGCGATCGGCCGGAACATCAATATCATACAGGACAGCTACAGGATCGAGAACTTCATCCAGACGGATGCGGCGATCAACCCCGGCAACAGCGGCGGTGCGCTGGTGAATATGAGCGGCGAGGTGATCGGCATCAACACCGCCATTGCGACGACGAACGCCCGGTATCAGGGGTACGGGTTTGCGGTGCCTGTGAATCTTCTCAAGTACGTTGCCGCCGATCTCATCAAATACGGCGAAGTGCGGCGCGGGTACATCGGGGTGCAGATCCAGGCTGTGGAGCAGAAGATGGCCAATGCCCTGGGCATGAAGGAAGCCAAAGGGGTGATTGTCCAGGAACTTGTCGAGGACGGAGCGGCTGCCGCAGCGGGACTGCGTGAATCGGACGTCATTCTCTCCGTGGACGGCAGGGAGGTGAACAAGCCGGGTGACCTTCAGTCGTACATTGCCACCCGCCATCCCGGCGATGAAGTGACGCTGAAGCTCTTCCGGGACGGGAAGACGTTTGACAAGAAGGTTGTGCTCCGTGCGCGGAAGGAAGATAAGGCGACTGCGCAAAATACGGAAGGGAAGGAGAGCGGCCGCGATCCGGTGGTGGAAACCGCCAAGACAGTCTCGTTTGAGGGTCTCGGATTCAGCGTGCGGGCGCTCACCCCGGCCGAAAAGCAGGAGCTCAAGGTCGACAAGGGTGTTCTCGTCACCGGCCTGAAGCCCTACAGCGAAGCCTTTAAACAGTCGATCGGCGACAATGATGTGATTCTCGAGGCCGACCGGAAGGATGTGAACACGCCGGCTGACCTGAAGGGCATTATTGCATCCCGGAAGCCGGGGGATTCGGTCCTTTTGCGCATCAAGCGCGAAGGAGATGCCGGAACGGCCTTTGTTGCGGTGCAAATACCCGAGTAATTATTCAGATTTCCCCTTTTTCGGAGCCCCGCCATTCTGACGGGGCTCCGTTATTTATATGCGCCCGCAAAACTTGACAAAAACAAGCATTGGACGTATATTTTTTGATACCGTTCCAACGGGCAACGGACAGGAGGGAGGGTCACCTTCAGCGCATACAGTCACGCATACAGATCATCCGGGAGGTTGAACGCCAAGGTTCTGATTCTGAACCAGAATTACGAACCCATGAGTGTTGTCAACGTCAAGAAGGCCATTATCCTGCTCTATCTCGGCAAGGCGGAACTGATAGAAGTGCGCAACGGGGATCGGGTGCGTGCAGCCACCGTCGTATTGCCCTTTCCGAGCATTGTCCGCCTCTCGGTCTTTGTACGAGTCCCCTACAAGAAGATCATTCTTTCCCGCAAGAACATCCTCCGCCGGGACGGGCATCGGTGCCAGTACTGCGGCCGTGCGGACCTGCCGTTGACGATCGACCACGTGATCCCGGTATCCCGCTCGGGTGAAGACACCTGGGAGAATCTGGTCTGCGCCTGCGTTGCCTGCAATAACAGGAAGGGTGACCGGACTCCGGAAGAGGCGCAGATGCCTCTTCGCCGCAAAGCCATGCGTCCCAACCACGTGACGTTCATCCGGCACGTGGTCGGTTCGCTCGACGAGCGCTGGAAGCCCTATCTCTTCCTGAATTGACGCCGTGTCTGTGCCTTCGGGCTTATGACGCCGGCGTTCACCGTGTTTTCCAGAACAGGGGTACATGAGTACGCGCAAGACCATCCTCAGCGGCATGCGACCAACGGGAAAGCTGCATCTCGGCCATCTCGTCGGCGCTCTTGAAAACTGGGTTGCCCTGCAGGGTGACTACAACAACTACCATCTCATAGCCGATTATCATGCGCTGACCACCAATCTGGATTCCTCGGATCTGTACCGTCATTCGACGGACATGGTGATCGACTGGCTGGCGGCCGGCATCGATCCGGCAAAGAGTCCGATTTTCAGGCAATCGCAGGTGAAGGAGCACACCGAGCTCCACCTGATTTTTTCCATGCTCATCACCGCCGCACGGCTCGAGCGCAACCCGGCGGTGAAGGACCAGGTGCGCGATCTGCATATCGAGAACATCACCTACGGTCACCTCGGGTATCCCGTGCTGCAGGCGGCCGACATTCTTCTGTACAGGGGGGATCTCGTTCCGGTGGGCGAAGACCAGGTGCCCCACGTCGAAATCTCGCGTGAAATCGCCCGGAGGTTCAACGGTCAGTACGGCCAGGTCTTTCCGGAGCCGGAGCCGAAGCTCACGAAGTTCGCCCGGCTGCCCGGGCTTGACGGGATTGACAGGAAAATGAGCAAGTCCGCGGGGAACACCATTCTGCTTTCCGATGCGCCGTCGGTGATTCAGCAGAAGTTGCGGGGAGCGGTAACGGACCCGCAGAAGGTGCGGAAGAACGATCCCGGGCGCCCGGAGGTCTGCCTCGTGTTCACGTACCAGGAGAAGTTCAATGCCGGCGAGGCTCCTGAAATCGCCGGCGGATGCCGGGCGGGATCGCTCGGCTGTGTGGAGTGCAAGAACCGGCTTGCCGCGCGGATCGCCGACACGCTCGCGCCCTTTCGAGACACGCGGGCGTTTCTGGAGGCGCATCCCGGGCAGGTGGAGACGGTGCTGCGGGAAGGCGAAGCCCGCGCCCGCAGCCGTGCCGCGGAAACCATGGCGGATGTCCGTCTCGCCATGAAGCTGGGATAACGTCCATGTATCGTGTTCGTCTGACCGAATTTGAAGGACCGCTCGACCTCCTCCTGTTCTTCATCAAACGGGACGAGCTGGACATCTACGATATCCCCATTGCAAAGATCGCCAGGGAGTTTTTCGACTATCTGCATCTCATGGCGACGCTGGATCTTGAGGTTGCCGGGGACTTCATCGTCATGGCGGCGACCCTCATGCAAATCAAGGTCCGCATGCTGTTGCCCCGCGACGAAACCGCCGTGGACGAAGAAGATCCCCGGGCCGAGCTGGTCCGGCGGCTGATCGAGTACAAGCGGTACAAGGAAATGGCGGGTGAGCTGGCGCAGAAGGAAGAGCAGCAGCGCAAGGTGTATTACCGCAAGGCTTTTCATGCCGATCCCAAAACGTTTGTGGAAGAGGAGGGGGAGGAATTCCTGAAGGATGTGACGCTGTTCAATCTTATCGCGGCCTACAAATCGGCGTTGAATCAGATGCCCAGGAAGGTGATCCATGAAGTGGAGCTGCTGACCGTGTCGGTGGATGAACAGATGAGTTTTGTCATGGACTTCCTCCGGGTGCACGGGCCGACCACGCTCCTTAAGCTGGTCGCGCACATGGTGGAGAAGATCCGGATTATTGTGACGGTGATGGCGGTGCTGGAGCTGACCAAGAACAAGGTGGTGACGCTGGCCCCGGTGGAGGGGCGTGATGACATTGCGATTCGTCCGCTGACGCCGCTTGTCCCACTCACGCTGGCATCCGCATGAACACGGAGACAACGGCATCGGCGATCCCCCGGGCGATGCTTGACGTCCTCGAGGCGCTGCTGTTTGCCACGGACGAACCTCTGGCCATGAGTCAGCTTATGGGGTTTCTCGAATATCTGGATGAAGCAGACCGGCCCCGTCCGCTGAATCAGGAGAGCGTGCGTACGGCCATGGAACTCCTGAACCGGGAGTTCGAACAGTCCGGCCGCGCCTTCCGCATCGTGAATGTCGCCGGCGGGTACCAGTTTGCCACGCTTCCGAAGTACAGTGTCTGGCTCGGCCGCCTGCTCCGCGAAAAATCCAAACGGAAGCTGTCGGTTTCCGCCCTCGAGAGTCTTTCCGTCATCGCCTACAAGCAGCCCGTGACGAAACCGGAAATCGAGGCCATCCGCGGCGTCAACGCGGATTACGTGCTCCGGACCTTGCTCGAGCGGAATCTTGTGGCCATCGTGGGGCGTGCTGCGACGCCCGGGCGGCCGTTGCTCTACGGCACGACGAAGGAGTTCCTGAAGCATTTCGGCCTGAACGATCTTGCCGATCTGCCCAAACCCCGGGAGATTGACGAGCTCATGGCGGAGGCGGAGTTTGAAGTGGAAAAGCGGATGCTTGCCGAACTGGAGGAGAAGCGTGCGGCCGAAGAGGCCGGTGAAGACGGGGAACTGCGGCTTCTCAAGGAGGATGAATGACCGGCGGCAGGCTCACCAAACGACCATCGGCTCCGCCTGAACAGGCGGCCGTCCGGATCAACCGGTACCTCAGCCTGTGCGGTGTGACATCCCGCCGCAAGGCGGAAGCCCTGATCCTCGCAGGCAGCGTCCGCATCAACGGCAAGGTTGTCACCCAGCTGGGAACAACAGTGAGACCCGGACGCGACAGGGTGTTCCTGCAGGACTCGGAAATTGTTCCCGTCGACCGGCCGCTCTACCTCGTGTTGAACAAGCCCAAAGATACGATTACCACGGCGCATGATGAGCGCGGGCGTCCGACGGTCATGGAGCTCGTGCGGGCGCGCCATCGGGTGTTCCCCATCGGGCGGCTGGACAGGCAGACCACGGGGGTGTTGCTGTTCACCAACGACGGCGATCTCGCGCACCGGTTGATGCATCCCCGGTACGAAGTCCCCAAGGCGTACCGCGTCGCCTGCGACAAAGCCGTCGAGCGCGAGCATCTTATTCAGCTGGCCAGGGGGATAGCGCTCAAGGAAGGCACCACGGCGCCCGCGGAAATTGTGGTTGTCACCGGTTCCCGGGGCAGAGAGATCGGCATCACGATTCATGAAGGGTGGAACAAACAGGTACGCCGCATGTTCGAGACCCTGGGATACGAGGTGAAGAAACTGGACCGTGTGGCGTACGGACCCGTGACGATGGAAGGGCTGCCCCGCGGAGCGACCCGACCCCTTTCGGCCCAGGAGGTCCGGCGGCTGAAGACGATGGTAGGCATGGAGGAATGACCCGATGAACGCCCCCCGCGGCGGCCGCTGCGCGCTTCTTCTCGTGAGTATCCTGATGCTGGCCGGATGTACGTCTTCGGTGTACCGCGATGTGTACCCTACGCTCACCGACGGCCGTTATGATTCGGAGTTTCCCTACAGGGGGTGTTCAAAACAGCTCGAGGAGATCGCCGAGACCGTCAACATGCTGAGCAGCATTGCGTACTACCGGACATACTCTTTTACGATGGAAGACCGGGTTACGCGGGGGGATGTTTCGGAAACCCTGCTGCAGCGCAGGAGCAGGGAATCCGTCTATGTCAACAGCACGGCGTCCGGCACGGCGACGGTGATTTTCTATGACGAGCGGCGTGTGGTGCTGCTGACCTGTGCCCATATCGTCGACTTCGAAGACACCGTGTTTGCCTTCTACATCACTCCCGAGCACCGTATCACCCCCTGGTTGAAGAGTGTCGCCGTCAAGGAAAAACAGACCAACTATGTGGCGGTCTTTCCTGAGGGAGGAGAGCTGGAGATCCTCGCGATGGACAGAACCGCCGATATCGCCCTTCTGGGAAAGCACTTCAGCGGTCAGCCGGCCAACCGGATCGCGGCATTCCGGTATCCCTTCGGGAACGCCAGGGATCTGGAGTGGGGAACGTTCGTCTATATGTTCGGCTATCCTTCGGGTTTCAAGATGGTGACCAAGGGGATTGTGAGCAATCCCAACAAGGACAAGCGCGGGGCCTTCATGGTTGATGCCATGTTCAGCCGCGGGTTCAGCGGTGGAATTACACTTGCCATCCGGGATGGCGTGCCCAATTTTGAGCTGGTCGGCATCGTCAAACTCGTTTCCGCGCGGTCATCCTATGTGCTTGCGCCGGAGAAGGAAAACGGGGAGGTGGTATTCGATCCGGCCATCCCGTACACCGGTCCCGTCTTCGTGGAACGAAAAACAGAAATTGAGTCGGGTCTCACCCAGGCGGTGCCGGTCGAGGCGATCCGGGAGTTCATCAAGACCCAGACCCCGCTTCTTCGAGAGAAGGGGTATCCCATCGGCGGTTTGCTCAAGACGGAATAGGGTCAATGCCGGGACAACACCTGCTTGCCGATGCGGCGCTGGCACGCCGGATTGAAGGCGCGGATGCCGCGGTCGGCGTCGAATCAGCCGAGGTCCACGCAAAGCTGCACCCCGAAGCGGGATCCGTGGCGGAGTCCATCGCCGGCGGGATGGCCATGTTCGTCGGGGTCGGCTCTCCGCTCACGCAGGCGATCGGGATAGGGATGGAAAAGCCGGTGCGCCCGTGGGAGATGGATCGGCTGGAGCGGTTCTTCACCAGCAGGAGTTCCGGCGTGCGCATCGAACTCTGCCCGTTGTCCGACGTGTCCCTGCTGGGCGAGCTGTCCCGCCGGCAATATGTGCTGTCGGATTTCTCCAACATGCTCTTCCGCAAACTGAAGGCCATTGAATCCTCGATAGCGGAATCGTCTCCTATCAGCGTACAGCGCAGTGCACCCGAGGAAGCCGATCTCTGGGCCCGCACGGTGGCCATGGGATTCGGCGAACAGCTTGCCCCGACGTCGGAGAACCTGGCAATCCTCCGGACCCTGGTCGCCCGCCCGACGACCAAATGCGTCATGGCATGGGTGGAGGGACGCCCTGCAGGCGGCGGTGCCCTCTCCATTCACCAGGGGGTCGCCGCGATCTACGGCGCCAGCACCGTGCCGTCCTTCCGGCGGTTGGGGGTGCAGAGCGCGATCATCCGGTCGCTCATCAATCTTGCCGTTGAAGCGGAGTGCGATCTGGCGTACACGCTGACCCGGCCGGGGAGTGTCTCACAACGGAATCTGGAACGGCAGGGTTTCCGGGTCGCCTATACCCGTTGTTCCATGATCCGTGAATTTGTTCCTCCCCCGGCGTCCTGACAGTAAACGCGGGAACGGCCCGGATGCCGCCGGTCCTCTGTTCTCCGCTCAAGGAGCACTCATGAGTGCACAATGGAATATTCCGCGTCGCGCGTTCCTGCTCACCGCAGGAACGGGTATGCTGGCGGCGGCGCTGCCGCGTGCGGCACTGTCACATGCGTCCGCCGGCGGGCGCCCGGTCACCACCATCAAGCCCCGGCGGCTTGCAGCAGGCGACACCGTGGGGCTCATCAACCCTGCGGGCGCGACGTTTGTCCGGAGCGACCTTGCACTGGTCGTGGAAACTCTCTCGGCCCTGGGCCTCAGTGCCAGGCCGGGAAACCACGTCCTGGACCGGTACGGCTACCTGGCGGGGACCGATGCCGCGCGCGCGGCAGACGTGAACGCCATGTTCGCCGATGACAGCGTCAACGCGGTTCTCGCCGTACGCGGCGGGTGGGGATGTAACAGGATTCTCCCGCTGCTTGAATACGATGCCATTCGCGAACACCCCAAACTGCTCATGGGGTACAGCGACATCACATCCCTCCTCGTTGCGCTGTACGCGCGGTGCGGCATGGTCACCTTTCATGGCCCCGTCGGTACTTCAACGTGGAACCAGTTTTCGCTGGGGTACTTCCGGCGTGTCGTCATGGAGGGGGAAGCCGCGACGTTCCGGAACCCCGCATCGTCCGGGGACAATCTGGTACAGACCCGCGATCGTGTCGATACCATCACTCCGGGCGAGGCGCGGGGGATCCTCGTCGGCGGGAACCTCTCCGTCCTTGCGGCAATGATCGGATCACCCTATCTTCCCTCCTGGAAGAATGTTCTGCTCTTCCTTGAAGACGACAACGAGCCGGTCTACCGGATCGACCGGATGCTGACCCAGCTTCGGCTTGCCGGGGTGCTGGAGCAACTCTCGGGGTTCATCTTCGGCAAATGTACAAACTGCGGACCCGGGGAGGGGTACGGTTCCCTGACCCTGGAGGAAGTGTTTGCCGATCATATCGCCCCCTTGCGCATTCCCGCGTTTGCCGGGGCGATGATCGGGCACATTGAAAACAAGTTCACCATGCCGATCGGGATTGAAGCCGACATGGATGCGGACAAAGGCACCATAACGATGCGGGAACGTGCGGTGGAGTGAGACGAACGAACAAGGGAGCGGAGTGTATGGCAACAGCAATTTCACGGTTGTTTTCGGCGGCTGACCTGGAGCGGATCAGCGCAGCGGTCCACGACGCGGAAAAGCGGACATCCGGCGAAATCGTCCCGTACGTTGTGGAGCAGTGTGACGACTATGAATTCGCGGAATGGCGGGGCGGGGCCCTGCTCGCGCTTCTGAGTGCCATCGTGCTCATGTTTCTCCATAGCTACACGGCGATCTGGCTGCCCATCGACCTGGCAGGGAAGCTCCTTGCGGTGCTCCTGGCCTTCGGCGCCGGCATGCTTCTCGTAAAATATGTCCCGGGCCTGAAGCGCATTCTGGCCGGCAGCGCGGCCATGGAACGGCGCCTCCATCAGCGCGCGTCGGAGGCATTTGTCGCCGAGGAGGTGTTCCTCACCCGCGACCGCACCGGCATCCTGCTCTTTCTCAGCCTGCTGGAGCGCCGCGTTCTCGTGCTCGGAGACGCGGGTATCAACCAGAAGGTGAAACAGGAGGAATGGCAGGATGTCGTGTCCACGGTCATCGCAGGAATCCGCGCAGGGTCACCTGTTGACGGGCTGGTGAACGCCGTCCAGAAATGCGGCGCCCTGCTCGAGCGGAGGGGAGTGAATATTCGCGCGGACGACCGGGATGAATTGTCGGACACCCTGCGGATAAAGGACCGGTGACCGCCATGAGGCCTCCTTCACAATACCCGCTCTCTGTCCTCTTCTCTCTGCTGTGCCTGCTGGGGCCGGCCCTGCTGCTCGCCTCCGAGGTGCCGTTCCTTGCAGGGCGAGTCAATGATACGGCGAACCTCCTGTCCGCCCCGACAGTGACGGAGCTGGAAACGCTCCTGAAAACCCATCAGGATTCCACCTCGAATCAGGTGGTCGTCCTCACCGTCCAGAGCCTGGAAGGGGATGATATCGAGAGCTACGCGATCCGCGTTGCGGAGACGTGGAAGCTCGGTCAGAAGGGAAAAGACAACGGTGTGCTGCTTGTTGTCGCCAAGGACGACCGGAAGGTACGGATCGAAGTGGGACGGGGACTCGAAGGGGATCTGACGGACGCGATCTGTTCGGTGATCATCCGCCGCGAGATCCTCCCGCAGTTCAAATCGGGGGACTACGACCAGGGAGTGAAGGCGGGAGTCACGGCGATCCTGGCCGCGATCCGCGGAACCTACACACCCGATGAAGAGCCGGGGCAGGCCGGCGACATCATCGGGGGCCTCATCGGCTTCGGCATATTCCTGGTCGTGGTGGGCGTGTTCACCGCGATTGCGCTTGTCTCGCAAGGGTTCGTCTCCTGGTTCCTGTACGTCTTCCTGATTCCTTTCTGGGCGGTGTTCCCGATGGCCCTGCTCGGCACCCTCGTCGGGGGAATGCTCTTCGCAAGCTACCTCCTGGGTTTTCCTCTCGCGAAATTCTTTTTCGGAAAAACGGAGAAAGGCAAGAGTCTGATGAGCAAATGGGGAAAAGCCATACGCACCTCCTCCGGGCGGAGCGGGGGCTGGAGTTCGGGCGGCAGCCGTTCATCCGGCGGCAGCAGTTTTTCATCCGGCGGCGGTGGAGGCTTTTCCGGCGGGGGCGGGAGTTTTTCCGGCGGCGGTTCTTCGGGATCCTGGTGAGGATGCCATGATCCTGGACACGCTCGATAATGCCGACCGCTACGCCGCCCTGCACCCGGCCTTCAAACGGGTGTTCGCATTCCTTCGCTCCCCGTCGCTCAAAGCCGTTGAACCCGGCCGTATGGAACTCGACGGGCGACGGCTTTACGCGATAGCCACACAGCTTCCGGGAAAACGCCCGGACGAAGCCCGTCTGGAAGCGCACAGGCAGTATATCGATGTACACTACCTGATAACCGGAAAAGAGAGCCTGGGCTGGAAGGGATTGGCCGACTGCCGGGAGGAGGAATCCCCGTACGATTCCGAGAGGGACTATCTCTCGTTTTCCGACGACCCGGCGATGTGGTTCACCATCCATCCCGGGACGTTTGCGGTTTTTTTTCCCGGCGATGCGCATGCCCCGATGGTGTCGAACGGCATGGTGCAAAAAGTGGTTATGAAGGTCTCTCTCTGAGATGAAAATCGGAAACCGGTACTTTGCCCGCGCCTGGACGGCGGTGATGTTCGGTTCGGCCACTGCGCTTGCCGTTGGCGTTCCGATACATCTCGTGCAGGGTGGTCTCCCCACAGGGATGTTCCTGGATATCGCTGTGACAATCCTGCTGGTGGCCGACGTCGTCGTCCGCTGGGGCGGAACCCGCTCGTTCACGGCCCGCAGATGGCCCTGGCTGTTCGTGGATGTGGCTGCGGCCGTGCCGTTCGGGATTCTGTTCGGTCCCAATCCGCTGGAGTTACTGCGGCTGTTTAAACTGGCGCGTGTCATGTCGGTGATGGCGCTCTGGTGGCGCCAGAATACCTCCCGGTGGAATACCTTCCGGCTTCTGTACTCCGGGTACTGGATCGCGCTCGTGGTGCACTGGCTGGCCTGCGGGTGGATGGCGCTGAGAGCCATCCCTTCTGAATCCCTCACCGGTCAGAACACCTATCTCCGTGCGCTGTACTGGTGCGTGACCACCTTGACCTCGGTGGGATACGGCGACATCACGCCCCAGACCGAAGCGGAGACGGTCTATGCGATCATCGTGATGACGATCGGTGTCGGTATGTTTGGCTACGTCATCGGCAACATCGCGCACATTCTTGCCAATCTCCACCCGTCCCGTGCGCGATATGTCGAAACCATGGAGCGGTTGAATGCGTTCATGGAATACCGCGATCTGCCGGCGAATCTTCAGGACCGGGTGCGCGGCTACTACGGCTACCGCTGGGAGACGCGTCTCGGGTTCGATGAATCGGAGATCCTGGGGGAGCTGCCGCCATCGCTGCTTGCGGATGTCTCCCTGTATCTGAAGAAAGACGTGATCGAAAAGGTCCCCTTCTTCAAGGGCGCAGGAGAGGACCTGGTCCGGGAGATCGCTCTCGCGATGCGGCCCGTTATTTATATGCCCGGCGACTACGTCTTCCGGTCCGGCGATAAGGGGCAGGAGATGTTCTTTATCGGCCGCGGGCAGGTGGAGGTGCTGGCAAAAGATGGGCGGACCGTCCAGGCGACCCTGCACGACGGGGAGTTCTTCGGAGAAATCGCCCTGGTGCTGGGGCACCCGCGCACGGCCAGTGTTCGCGCAATCGGTTTCTGCGATCTGTACGCTCTTGACAAAGAGACCTTTGACCGGATCGTCGCCCGGAACCCGGAATTTGCCGCGCACATTGATGCCATGGTGCGGGAACGGTTCGGGCACAACAGCTGAGCGGCTCCGCCCGGGCGGCAGGGGCGGGCCGGCACTCCATGTTTCATACGTTGACCGAAGCAAGCCGGGGGCCATGTCCCGTATCAAACTCGCTCTTCCCGACCGGTGGACCTTCTCCACGGAGCTGCCCGTCCGTATATCCGATATCAACTACGGCGGCCACCTGGGGAACGACGCCGTGCTGGCTCTTGCACAGGAAGCGCGTGTGCGGTTTCTGATGAGCCACGGCTACAGTGAGAAGAACGTGGAGGGTGCGGGCCTCATCATGGTCGATGCCGTGGTGGTCTATCGTTCGGAGGCATTCTACGGGGACGTCCTGGTGGTGGATGTCGCCCTGGCGGATCCGCAGCCGCTCGGATGCGATGTCCTGTACCGGTTCACGAACAAGGCGACGGGGAAAGAGGTGGCGCGTGTGAAAACGGGCATCGCGTTCTTCGATTACACGCGGCGGCGGCCGGTCGAGATGCCGGAGGGGTTTATGCGTATCGCGGGTCCGGCGGAGGCCGGCCGATAAGAGAGCCGGGGCGGGCTCGCAGGCACGCAGGGCAAACAACGGAGGGACCGATTGATGTTGAGCACGACTTTCCCCATAAGCCTTCTCCTGATCGTCCTGGGCGGGGTACCATCCAGTCAAACTCCCACGCTGCTCCGACTCACCGCATACCTGACCGGCTCCTTCAGCAGCCAGGAGCAGTCGGCGGCGGATACCACTTTCGCGGATGTCCGCCTCCGGATGGTGCCGATCTGGAAGAACCGTGCCGACGGTCCGTGGTTGTACGTGGAACAGGCCATGGCCGACAAACAGGAGCGGCCGTATCGCCAGCGCGTGTATCATCTGGCCCAGCGGAGCGACACCACGTTTGAAAGCCTGGTCTTCACCCTGCCGGATCCCCTGCGGTTTGCCGGTGACTGGAGGAAGGAGAATCCGCTGGCGACCCTGAGCCCGGATTCCCTCACCATCAGAAACGGTTGTTCCATTCTTCTCCATCCGCAGGAGGAGAAATTCACCGGGGGAACAGTCGGACGGGGCTGCCCGAGTGAACTGCGGGGTGCCGCCTATGCCACCTCAGCCGTCGTCCTGACGGAGACGGTCATGGTGTCCTGGGACCGTGGTTTCAATAAGGACGGAACCCAGGTGTGGGGCTCCATACGGGGTGGCTACATATTCAAACGTGTTCCTGACAGGTAGTGGATTCTCGGGCGGACTTTTCGTAGATTTCATTAATACACTGACTTTTCATACCTGGAACACCCCATGGAACTCGGCCGCGTTGAAGGAACGATTGTCTCAACCGCCAAAACCGTTCGCCTGAAGGGGTTCAAACTTCTTCTTGTGAATCTGATCGGACCGGATACGAAGCCTTCGGCGAACCACGTTGTTGCTGTCGATGCGGTGGGCGCGGGCGAAGGGGAGGTGGTGATTGTTGTCCGGGGGAGCTCGGCGAGGCAGGTGGACGACCTCACGTCGATCCCCACCGATACGAGCATTGTCGCGATCGTTGATTCGATCGAGTACAAAGGGAAGACCGTCTTCCAGAAGAACGGCTGAACGGCGCGCTTATGAAACTCGGCCGCATCACCGGAAAAGTCTGGGCCACCGTCAAGGACAAGAAACTCGACGGTGTGACGCTGTATGTGATGCAGCCGGTTGATGAGCAGGACACCCCCCTGGGTCCGGAGCTGGTCGCCGTGGACACCATCGGATCACGCGAGGGGGATCTGGTGTTCTGGGTCGGCGGTGCCGAAGCGACATTCGCCTTCCCGCAGCGTCAGATTCCCAGCGATGTAACCATTGTCGGTCTCGTGGACCGGCTGGATCTCCAACAGCAGCCCTCATCATGATCCTCTGCAAAGTGGTCGGGAGCATCGTCTCCACCGTCAAGCATACCTCGTTCACCAGCGCGAAGATCATGCTTGTCCGCCCGGTGTCACCCGACGGGACCCTGAAATCCGGGACCATGGTTGCCGTGGACACGGTCGGAGCAGGGGAAGGCAATACGGTGCTTGTCGCCTCGGAGGGGCGGGCGGCCATGGAAATCCTCGGCTTCACATCACGACAGCCGTTGCGGAGTGTCATCGTGGGGATTGTGGACCGGATCGATCCCGGAGGGCGCCGCGTATGAACCCTGCGGATATCCGTCAATACGTCGAGCAGTGCGTGCGGGATGCGGTGAACACGCATTTTGGCGGGGAGGGCGACCGGGTGGTGCCGATAAGCATTTCCGCCCGCCACCTGCACATCCGGCAGGATCATCTGGAGACCCTTTTCGGGGCGGGTGCACAGCTGACAAAGCTGCGGGACCTGATACAGCCGGGGGAGTTTGCGGCTCATGAGACCGTTGCCGTCGTGGGGCCGAAAGGACGGGCCTTTGAGCAGGTCCGGATCCTCGGGCCCGTACGGAAGCTGACACAGGTCGAGTTGTCCTACACGGACGGCCGCTACCTCGGCATGAATCTCCCGGCGAGGGTGTCCGGGGATATCGCCGGCACACTTCCCGTGCTTCTTATCGGTCCCGCACGGAGTGGTTGCACTGACCGAAGGTGTCATCCGCGCCCTCCGGCACATACACATCAGCGAGGCCGACGTCGCCCGGATGGGACTGCGCAACGGCCAGAAAGTCAGCGTGCGCACCGGCGGTCCGGCGGCCCTGACATTTGATGAAGTGTTGATTCGCGCGGGAACACACGCGCGTCTGGAGATGCACGTGGACACAGACGAAGCCAATGCGGCGGGGCTCGGACCCGGAGCGGCCGGCGTGATCACGGGATAGGTCCCACGTTTCAATTCGGACGGGAATCGCAGGTGGACAGCAGAAGAGTTGACCTCAATCCAGCGGCAATCACGGACATCGTCAATAGCGTCCTGACGCGCCTGAAGGCCGAAGGCGTGGAAAAGGGCGCACCGGCGATTGCCGTGCAGGGCGAGGGTGTGTTTGAACGTGTTGAAGATGCCCTTGCCGCTGCATCCTCGGCCCAGCCGGCCTGGGATGCCGTACCGAAGTCGGCCAAAGACCGGATCATCGCTGCGCTGCGCAGGTGCCTTGTCGATCATGCGGAGGATTTCGCGCGGCGGGAACTTGAGGAGACCGGGCTCGGCCGGTTTGATGACAAGGTGGCGAAGATCCTGAATGTGGCAAAGGCCACGCCGGGCGTCGAGGATCTGCAGAGCAGATCATGGAGCGGCGAGAAGGGACTCACGGTGGAGGAGTACGCTCCGTACGGCGTCGTGGCGGCGGTCACCCCTTCCACGCATCCGGTGCCCGTGATGTTCAACAGCCTGGTGATCATCATCGCCTCCGGCAACACCGTGGTCTTCAATGTGCATCCGGGGGCACAGAGAGTATCGGCGTATGCGCTGGCGATGTTCCATCGTGTGATTCGCGGAGAGGGGGGGCCGGCACACGTGGCGACGATGGTCCGCGTGCCCACGCTGGAATCCGCGGATACGCTTTTCCGCCATCCGGCCGTGCGTCTGATTGCGGCCACGGGCGGACCGGGGCTGGTGAAGGCCGCGTTTGCCTCGGGGAAAAAGGTGATTGCCGCCGGTCCGGGGAATCCGCCCGTGCTTGTGGATGCGACAGCCGATCTGGATCATGCCGCCCGGGTCATCATTGAAGGCGCCTCGTTCGACAACAATATCCTCTGCATAGCGGAGAAGGAGGTGTTTGTTGTCGATGCGGTCTATGACCGCTTCATGGATGCCATGGCACGCCAGGGGGCGGTCCGTCTGAGCAGGCCGCAGATCGAGGTGCTTGCCGCAAAAGCGTTCGTCACCAGTGCGCAGGGTCAGGTGACGGCAAACCGGGACTTCGTCGGGAAGAATGCCGGTGTCCTTGCCCGCGCTGCGGGAGTCACGCTCACGGATGCGGTGCGACTCCTCTTCGGCGAGGCGCAGTTCGACTGCCCGTTCGTCCAGGAGGAGCAGATGATGCCGTACATGCCGGTCGTGCGGGTGCGGGACGTCGAGGAAGGAATAGCGCTTGCCGTGAAGGCGGAACACGGATACGGCCACACGGCCATGATCCATACGCGGGACATGGAGACCGCCACGAGGTATGCACAAGCGATGAACACGACCATCACGGTCGTCAACGGTTCCAGTCTCGCGGGCAACGGCGGTATGGCGGGGGAGGGGGTCTTTTCCCACACGATCTCCAGTCCGACGGGTGAAGGGGTGTGCACCCCCCGTCATTTCGCGCGTGTGCGGAGACTTGCGGTTGCGGGAAGCCTGCGTTTTGTGTAGCATCGTTGTTGCCGGCTGCGGCGGAATGTGAACATGCACAGTGGTTCGAAGTACCCACCAACACACAAGGAGTCACTCATGGCTATGGAAGCGCTTGGTATGATCGAAACGCGCGGGCTGGTCGGCGCGATTGAAGCCTCGGATGCAATGGTGAAGGCGGCGCGCGTGCAGCTGCTCGGCAAGGTTCTTGTCGGCGGCGGTCTTGTGACCGTGTTCGTCCGCGGCGACGTTGCGGCCTGTAAAGCCGCGACCGACGCAGGTGCGGCGGCGGCGCAGCGGGTCGGCGAACTCATCAGCTCTCACGTCATCCCGCGTCCGCACGATGATGTCGAACTCATTCTTCCCCAGCGATCTGAGAAGTAGTAAGGAGCCATACCGGTGACAAATCCGCATCAGCTCAAACGAGACCTCGTCGAGGTGGGCCGCCGCGTGTACGCGCGCGGCTATGTCGCTTCGAACGACGGGAATATCAGCGCGCGGCTCGACGACAAACGCGTCATCATCACCCCCACCGGGGTCAGCAAAGGGTTCATGACACCCGAAGACATGGTGGTGGTGGATCTGGACGGCAATGTGGTGTCCGGTACCAAGAAGGCGTCGTCAGAGGTCTTCATGCACCTGGCCGCCTACAAACACCGCCCCGATGTGCACGGCGTGTGTCATGCCCACCCGCCCTATGCCACGGGATTCGCGGTTGCCGGGATTCCCCTGGACAAGTGCATTCTGCCGGAAGTCGTGGTGGTGCTCGGGGGCATCCCGCTGGTGGAGTACGGCACACCGGGGACCGAGGAATTCTTCGCTCCGGTGCTCAAACGCATCGACAAGTACGATGCGTTTCTCCTGGCGAACCACGGCGCGCTGACGATCGGGAAGGACCTGTTCAACGCCTACTACAAAATGGAGACGCTTGAACATTTTGCACACATCGCGTTCGTCGCCCAGCAGCTGGGCCATATGAATGTCCTCAACCGTGATCAGGTGCAGAAGCTGACCGACCTGCGGGCGAAGTTCGGGGTCCGGACCAATGTGGGATGCGTCTCATGCGAAGAGGATTCCTCCGCATGTGCCGTACCCGGAGCGGAGGACCCGGGCGCGGCGGCCGGGGCGGAAGACCTTGTGAAGACCATCACGGACGCCGTGATGCAGAAGCTGAACCTCCGGGCATGAACATCGTCGTCTGCAATATCGGATCGAGCAGCTTCAAGTTTCAGCTGCTCGAAATGGAGGGTGAACGCCAGCGCGCCCGGGGATACACCGAGCGTGTGGGGACCAAAGACGCGATTCTCACCTACTGGATCGAGAACCGTCAGGTGTCCCACTGGGTGCAACCGATCGCTTCCCACCGGGAAGCCGTGCAGGACGCGCTGGATTTTCTTGTCAATCCCAAGTTCGGACTTCTGAAGTCATTGCACGAGATCGGCGGCGTCGGCTTCAAGGCCGTCCAGGCGGGGGAGAAAAACGGGTCGGTTCTGCTGGATGAGAGCGTACTCGATGCGATGGAAGCGTACCGGGATCTCGCACCCGCCCACAATCCTCCGTATCTCACCGCAATCCGCATGTTCAGGGAAATCCTTCCGGACACGCCGCTCGTGGGGGTGTTCGAGCCGGGGTTTCACGTCACGATTCCCGAATATGCGCGCGTCTATGGCGTACCGATCGAGTGGTACACCGATCTCGGGGTCCGGCGGTACGGCTACCACGGTGCCTCGCACCGCTACATTGCCACCGAAACCGTGCGGCGCCTCGCTCTCGCGCCGGAGCGGCATCGTATCATTTCCTGCCACCTGGGGGGGTCGTCCTCCATCTGCGCCATTCAGAACGGCGTATCCGTCGACACCTCCATGGGATTCACCCCGCAATCCGGTCTTTTGCAGGGGACGCGCGTCGGCGACATGGATCCCTTTGTGCTGCCGTACGTGATGAAGAAGAAGGGGATCACGCTGACGCAGGCGCTTGAGGAATGTTCCAGGAAAGGTGGTCTGGCGGGACTTTCGGGCATCTCCGCCGATATGCGGGAAATCAACGCAGCGATCGAACAGGGGAACGCCCATGCCCGCCTCGCGCGCGACAAATTCATTTACGACATCAAACGGTACATCGGCGAGTATCTGGTGCTGATGGAGGGACTTGACGCGCTCACGTTCACCGGAGGGATCGGCGAGCATGATGCCGCTCTGCGCAGGGAGGTGCTTTCTTCGCTGGGCTTCCTCGGCCTGTTGATCGATGAGCGGGGAAATGCCGCTCACGGGCCGGTGGTTACCACTGCCGGATTCAGCGATCCACGGGCTGGTCCTGCCGACCAATGAAGAGATTGTTGTGGCCCGTGAGACGCTCCGGGTCATCGGTTCCTGAGGTCGCTATTCGTTCGCGGCCCACGTGAAGCGGCAATCCCGCACACACGGCGCGGCGGACTTCGGCGGGGAATTGCTATCCCCCCGCACCCGCTTCCGGTTTCCCCTGCTCAATTTCTTCGTTCATGATCTTGCTCTGATGGAAAATCGACTCCTGGTGAATGATCTCAAAGAGCCGGAGCACGAATTCGTTTGTCAGGTGTTTCTGCTTGCCTTCCTCCAGCCGTGTCCGCACAATCTCATCCCATCGTGACGACTGCAAAATCGTGACGTTGTTCTGTTTCTTGTACGTACCGATGCGTTCAGCAACGGTCATGCGCTCGGCGAGGATCCCCAGAATTTCGTGATCGATCTTGTCGATACGTTCCCGGAGTTCTTCAAGGGTGGTCCGCATCAGCACATTGTCGATGGTTTCCTTGCGGAAGACCAGGTGATCCAGAAGCCTTCCTGTCTCCGCCGGGGTGAGTTGCTGGCGCGCATCGCTGAGTGCCTTGCCGGGATTGATGTGGGATTCAATCATCAGCCCGTCGAAGTTCAGATCCATGGCGGTCTGGCTGACACCCTGAAGGATTTCGGTACGGCCGCAGATGTGGCTGGGATCGCAGATCAACGGGAGGCCGGGGACGCGGCGTTTGAGTTCGATGGGGATTTCCCAGTTCGGCTTGTTCCGGTACTCGGTTTGCTCGAAGGTGGAGAAGCCGCGGTGAATGGCCCCGAGCTGGCGGATACCCGCCTTGTTGATCCGTTCCAGCGCGCCGATCCAGAGTTCGAGTTCGGGATTGACGGGGTTCTTAACGAGAACGGGGATATCCACGCCCGCAAGGGCGTCGGCGACATCCTGAACGGCAAAGGGATTCGCCGTTGTGCGCGCGCCGACCCAGAGGATGTTCACACCGCCTGCGAGCGCCTGGTCCACGTGCCGGCTGTTTGCCACCTCAACCATGGTGGGCAGTCCGGTGGCTTCACTGGCGGCGCGCAGCCACGCCAGGGCGGGTGTTCCCATACCTTCAAACGTCGACGGGCGTGTGCGTGGTTTCCAGACGCCCGCCCGGAAGGCGTGCACACGTTTCAGCGCAGCAAGTTCCCGTGCCGTGGCCATCACCTGTTCTTCGCTTTCGGCGCTGCACGGTCCGGCAAAAATGAGCGGTCGCCGGGCTTTGAGCCCGAGAAAACGCTCCTGATCGACAAACAGATGGGCTTCCATCATGGCGTGGTCGGATGTCCTGGGTTGTGATGATGATGGTGGGATGGTATGGACGTGCTGGTAATACCCGCCAGCACCCTGCGAATCTCGTTCGCCGCGCTCATCGTGTCCAGCAGCGCGGCGTCCTGACCTCCGGCAATCATGTTCCGGAACGCCGTGATGTTCCGGATGTATGCATCCAGCGCTTCGCAGACAAACTCGGCATTGTGACCGAAAATCGGTGCCCACATATCGGGCGAGCTCTTGGCGAGGCGCACCGTGGACTCGAATCCGGATCCGGCGAGATCGAAGATCGTGGAGGTGCTCTTTTCGATCTCCAGGACGGTCGTGGCGAGCACGAATGACGTAATATGGGAAATATGGGACACGTAGGCGACATGGCGGTCGTGGTCCAGCGCATCCATGGACAGCAGACGCATCCCGAGCGTCGCGTACATCTTCCGGAGTATGCTGACGGCATCGGGCGCGCTCCGTTCAACGTCGCACAGGATGCCGAGTTTTCCGGCGAACAGGCCCCGCAGGGCGGCCGAGGGCCCGCTATGCTCCGTGCCGGCGATCGGATGCGACGCCACATAGCGTTCGCGGCGGGGATGCATGTTCACCGCATCACAGATGCTGCGTTTTGTCGATCCCATGTCGGTCACCACCCCGTGTTCGCCGAGCAGATCCAGAACGCGGGGAAGCAGAGTCACGGTCTGGTCAACCGGGATCGCCAGAACGACGATCTGTGCCGCCCGGACCGCCCCGGCAAGATCGGTCATCTCATCGACCAGTCCCAGCCGCAAGGCTTCCGCCGCATGCCGCGGTTCAAGATCCACGCCGACCACGCGCCTGGCAAAGCCCGCGGCCTTCAGATCCAGAGCGAGCGAACCCCCGATGAGGCCCACACCGACAACGGCGATGGTCATAGGGCCTCCCCGCCGGTACGGTCGTTGTCTGCGCTCCCCGCAAGACGGTCCGCGGCCGCCTGAAGGGTTGCCGCAGGGCTGCACAGGGAGAGCCGGATGTAGCGTGAGCCGTTCGGGCCGAAGACGGAACCCGGCACAATAAAAATCTTCGTTGCCTCGAGTATCCTGTCGGCAAAGGCCTCCGCATGCCGCTCCCGGTCGGGGATACGTGCCCACACGAACATGCCTGCCTGTTCGGGCAGCGCCACGCACCCCACGAGGCGCATGATCTGCATGCCGATGGCCCTGCGCCCGGCATACGTTTCCCGGAGGCGTGCATACCAGTCCGATCCGCTCCCCAGGGCCCGATGGCGGCCCGCTGTGCGGGGAGGAACATTCCGGATTCGACGTTGCTGGCGACTTTCAGGATCGTGTCGACATAGTCGTTCCGTCCGGCAACCCAGCCGATCCGCCAGCCGGCCATATTGTGCGACTTGCTCAGGGAATTCAGTTCAATGGCAACGTCCCGCGCCCCGGGAACCGTGAAGATGCTCAACGGGCTTCCGCGGTCGACCAATTGGCTGTACGGATTGTCATGACAGAGGAGAATGCCGTGTTTGCCCGCAAAGGTGACCAGCCGGGCGAAGAGCTCTCGCGTGGCCGGTGCCCCGGTGGGCATGTGCGGATAGTTCACCCACATCATCTTCACGCCGGAGAGGTCAAGCCGCTCCAGTTTCTCCCAATCAGGCTGCCATGCATGCTGTTCATCCAGGACATAGGGCACAACAGAGGCGCCGGCGAGATGGGAGACGGACGTATAGGTCGGGTAACCGGGATCGGGAACAAGCACGGCGTCGCCGGGGTTCAGAAACGCCATTGCCACATAGATCATACCCTGTTTTGAACCCGGCAGGGGGAGAATCTCCGTTGCGGGATCGAAGGGGACGCCGTACCTGTCGGACATATACCCCGCTATTGCCGACCGGAATTCAGGGATTCCGCGGTAGGACTGGTAACCGTGATTGCGGGCACCATGTGCCGATTCCGTGAGAGCGGCAATAGTGGCTTCTGAAGGGGGAAGATCCGGATCGCCGATGCCGAGATTGATCACGGGCTCCCCGCGGGCAATCATGCTGCGGATCTCCTGCAGCTTGCGTGAGAAGTAGTATTCCTCCACCGTCTGGAGTCGTTGTGCCGGCGGAATGATCATACGTCTTTGCTCCCCCGTTGGTAGACGCCCAGGATTGTCAATTCCTGAACAAGCGGTGTCATGGCTGCAAGAGCGCTGCGGAAGTGGACCTCCGCAGGAAACTCAAGATCGACATGCATGTAGTATTCCCACTCCCTGCCGAGGATGGGGAGCGACTGGATCTTCGTCAGATTGCAGCCATGGTCTGCGAGTGTCGCCAGCACCCGGGCCAGGCTTCCGCGTGCATGCGGGACGTGAAATGCCAGCGATGCCTTGTCCGGTTCGGCCGCCCCGCCGTCCACGTGCCCGGAATGGGTCAGGACAAGGAACCGGGTGAAATTGCGCTTGTCCGTCTCGATACCCGCGGCAAGCACCGCAAGGCCGTACATGGTGGCCGCCCGTTTGGCGGCAATGGCCCCGAACCCGTGTTTTCGGTGCCGGGCGATCCATTCTGCGCTGGCTGCCGTGTCGGCTGTTTCCACCAGGCGGATATGGGGGTGCTTTTCAAAATAGACCTGGCACTGCTGGATGGCCATCGGATGCGAATGGACCTCGCGGATTTCCTCGAGCTTCTGGCCCGGGAGCGCGAGGAGGTTCTGCCGGATCGCGAGGTAGACTTCCCCGATGACGGCCATGCCGGATGTGCGCAAAAGGGCGTAGTTCGGGAGAATGGTGCCGGCGACGGTGTTCTCAATCGCCATGACGGCATACCGGGCTTTGTGGCGTTTCAGGGCAACAAACATATCCCGAAACGTCTCACAGGGAACGGGCAGATAGCCCGTGCCGAAATGCCGTGCGGCCGCTTCGTCGTGGAATGATCCGGCGACTCCTTGAATTGCCACCGTAGCAGAGGTCTGTTCCATATAACGAAAAATCCCGACCGGGGGTCGGGAGCGCTCAGTTCACGTTCAGTGAAAATGGCATCATGCCCGACACGCGCATCTCATGCGGTAAAAGTAATAAAAAAACCGGCCGGTGTATGATGGTGAGATCATGATTAACAATTTACGAGAATGCCGGTAAGATGCAAGCGGAAAATGAGAAGGGTGAGAAGCGGTTCTCCCGCCGGTGTGCTTGCGGATGAGCCGGATTTGCGGTATCATGCACCAGATACTCCACACTGAACATGTCACCGTTCTTGTTCAAACGAGCTCCATGGAATCCTTCAGGACATGGCTTGCGGGGCTAGCGGGACCCGGTTCCGCCATAGGGTGGGTTCTGCGGCTTTCCATGCGTGCGCAGGTCGCTTTTGTGGTGATCCTCGTACAGAGCGTTATCATGCTCGTTCTCGCCTTCGTTTTTCCGACGCTGACGAAAAGAATCGGGGTGGACAGTGCCGGCCGGCAGGCACACGGCATAGCCTCCATGACGGCATACGCGCTGGCACCGGCCGTGGCTTCAGGCGACCGCCGGACCATCGAGGGGGCGCTGGAGATCGCAAAGCAGAACCCGGACCTCGCCTTTGCCCTGGTGGCGGATAGCACCGGCCGCATTCTCGCCTCCTATCAGCCGCTGCCGGTGCCCCTTGCAGGACATTCTGGACGGTCAACGGTTCACCGATGACGGGATGGTCATTGAATATGTCGTCCCGATACTCTCCGAAGGTGCGCCTATAGGCTATCTGTACATCGGTCTCTCCCTCCGTCCCATCTATGCCCGGATTCTTCGCGTTTCCCTGATCAGCGCCGCGATCATCATTTTTGTGATGTTGTTCGGCGTCGCCCTTGTGGTGGCGGGTGGGGCGTTGACGACCCGGCCGCTCAGGCGTATCGTCGCGACCGTCAACACCATTGTGCCCGAGGGTCTTCACACCCGTGCGGAAGTTCCCGAGCAGCGCGAAGTACGGCAGCTCGCGATATCCTTCAACCGGATGCTGGACCGCATCCAGCAGCAGACGGACGCCCTCCAGGGCGAAATCGCCGAACGCCAGCGCGCCGAAACCGCACTTCAGGAGATCTCCCAGAGTTACATGCGGCTCTTCGACTCCGTAACGGAGGCCATCTACGTCCAGGATGCAAAGGGCCGCTTCCTGAATATCAACCGGGGGGCGTTGGCGATGTACGGGTACTCCCGGGAGGAAGTCATCGGTCAGACTCCGGCCATGCTCACGGCTCCCGGAATGAATGACCTGGATGATCTCGGCCGGCAGCTGGATCTCGCCCGCCGGGGCTTTCCCCAGTCCTTTGAATGGTGGGGGAAGCGCAAGAACGGTGAGGTGTTCCCCAAAGAAGTGAGCCTGAATCGCGGCACGTACTTCGGCCAGGATGTCATCCTGGCGGTGGCCCGCGATATCTCCGTGCGCAAGAAGACGGAAGAGCAGCTGCGTGCTTCCCTGCAGGAGAAGGAGGTGCTCCTCAAGGAAATCCACCACCGGGTCAAGAACAATCTCCAGGTTATTTCGTCACTGCTCTACCTGCAATCGCAGTCAGCCGGCGACGGGGCGCTGCCGGGGATGTTTCAGGACAGCCAGAACCGTATCCGGTCCATGGCTCTCGTGCACGAGCGCCTGTACATGTCCACAGACCTGAACCGGATTGACATGGACGGGTATCTGCGCGACCTGGTGACCGGACTCGTCCGGTCGATGTGCCCCCTGGGATCGCCGATTACACTTACCACCTCGGCGGAGAATGTCTTCCTGAACATCGAAACCGCGATCCCGTGCGGCTTGATTGTGAATGAGCTCGTGACCAATGCGCTGAAATATGCCTTCCCCCGCCCGGAAGAGGGCGAGATCAGCGTCAGGATTGCTTCCGGGGATTCGTTGCGGTACGTGCTGACCGTGAGTGACAACGGGATCGGACTTCCCGAGGGTGTCTCCACCGAAGGGACAAAATCGCTCGGGCTGCATCTTGTTTCCATTCTTGCGGCGCAACTCGAGGGGACGGTGGAGAGTTCCGGGAGCGGGGGAACGGTATTCACGGTCATGTTCAGGGGGATCTGATCAAACCCAGGATCCTTGTGGTGGAAGACAGCAGCATCGTTGCGTGGGAGATCTGTGACCGTCTGAGCAAGAAAGGATACGAGGTTCTCCCGCCGGTCATCAGCGGCGAACAGGCCGTCGTCGAGGCCCAGCGTGTCACCCCTGATCTGTTGATCATGGATATCCGGCTCAAGGGGACGATGGATGGCATCGATGCCGTCCGTGAAATCCGGAAGCGCACCTCCATACCGGTGATCTATCTGACCGGGAACAGCGACGAAGCCACCACGCGGCGCGTGCTCGAGACACATCCCGTGGCCAAGTTGACGAAGCCGTTCGACGAGCACGACTTGCTGAGTGCCGTCGCAGAGGCATTCAGGCAGAAGACAGGAGGGTAGGTCCCCATGGAAGGCAGGAGATTCATCGTGGCCGCGGCGGCCCTTGTTCCGCTCTTGATTTCTGTCCTGCCCGCCGGGCTGTTTGCCCAGGAGGTTTCACCGGGACCTGTCAGGCCCGTCCCGGCCGTTGACCTTGTCCGCTATGCGGGCACATGGTATGAAATCGCGCGTTTCCCGAACCGCTTCCAGAAAGAATGCCGCAGTGATGTCACGGCAACCTACTCACTGCTCGATGACGGCCAGATACTTGTCGTCAACCGTTGCCGCACGGCGACGGGGGAGATGAAAGAAGCCGAAGGGAAGGCGCGGAGAAAAGGGGAGGACGAGCCGACGTCAAAACTGCAGGTGCGTTTCGCCCCGGCGATTCTTTCCTTTCTGCCGTTTGTCTGGGCGGACTACTGGGTGATTGACCTGGCCGAGGACTACAGCTACGCAGTGGTAGGGGAGCCTTCCCGTGAGTACCTGTGGATCCTGGCGCGTTCGCCCGTTCTGGCCGACGGGACATACGAGGGGATTACACGGCGGTTACGACAACAGGGATATGATCCCGCGCTCCTGATCCGGACGAGTAACAGCCGATAGGTCCGGACTATCTGATGAGGAGCATCTTCCGCGTCAGTGATCCGCCGGGCGTGTGCAGACTGTAGAAATAGGTTCCTCCCGCCAGACCGCCTGCATCAAAGAATGCCCGGTATTCCCCCGGCAGTGTTTCTCCCTCCACGAGCGTCGCCACCGCGCGGCCGAGAACATCGTAGACCCGCAGCGTGACGAAACCCGCAGCCGCAGCCCCGCCCGGTCCGGCAGAGAGCGAGAAACGAATCTCGGTTGCGGGGTTGAACGGGTTGGGGAAGTTTTGCCCCAGAGCGATTGTGGAGGGAGTGGCCGGTCCGGTTCCCGCCACTGCTGTTACGCGCGTCACACCGAGGTATCTTCCGATCCCGGAGTGGAGCGCGAGCGCGGTGGAGTCAAATGCCCGGGCGGAGGCGCAATTCATGTCCTCATACGTCAATGCCAGCACCGCCTCACGGTGATTGAACCAGAACCAGCTTTCCGGATACACCGTGGCGGGTGCGCCGGTCCAGCTCACGAAGTAATCCCACGGCTGGACCCCTCCGGGGAAGTGCGCGCGGACCAGATCGATGAACTGGAGCTGCATTGATGCAAACAGCGGTGATGTTCCTGAGGCGGCGTGATAGACGAAGTACCGCGTGCAGGAATTTGAGGAATGCATGTTCAGGGCGATCCGTATCGGGTTGGGCTGGGCCATCAGCCGCGTGAAGGCCGCCCGGAGCGCCTGCACTTCCGGTTCCCCCGGCGAAGCGCTCCAGTTGCTTTCGATGTCCACCCCGTTCTTGTTCTGTCGCGCGAGGCCGAGTTCCACCCCGTCGGGGTTGATCATGGGTACGATGTTGAAGACGCAGCTGTCGAGCAATGTACGGGCGAATGGAGAGCCGGACAGCAGGGCGGCGATGACCTCGTTGGTGACCCATGTCCCCTGTACTTCCGCCGGGTGGGTGCGGGCGTGGAACCAGATCCGCTTGCGGGGGGCTGCCGGCGTGGCGGTATCCTGGATGGTCAGCATCCACAGTGTCCGCTGCTGCACGCTGCTCCCTATCGAGTCCAGCCGGACAAACGGACTCTTCTTCCACCGTGCGATATCTGCAAGCAGGGAATCGTAGCCGTACCCCCAGTTGCCGAGGGCGGCCAGCTTGTATGCCGGACTGGTGGTGTCCGGGTACCCGCAGGGGTCCACGGCGGCGTTGCCCGGGATCGGGAGATGCTGGGAGCGCACCTGCACAACAGCGGCGCATATCATCAGAAGTGTGAAAGCCGGAACGAGCAGGATACGCATAGACGGTCACTTGTTCGGGTGTGTAGTGAGAAAAAGACGGCACCGAGCGGCGCTGCATGCTCTGGAAATCCCCGGTACACCAACGGTGGCGAAGGTCCGTCGAACAGCCCTTGTGGATGGTTGCGAAAAACCGTAGGTTATGGCAGACCGTTCCTTAAAATAACCAAGGACACTTTCTGCATGCCGTCCCTTTTGCGCTATTCCGCGGATCGCCGTACCCTCGCGTACATGATCCTCACCACGGCGCTGCTCGTCGTCCAGTGGCTCCTTCCCTCATGGAATGTCTTTCTGTATGTGTTGTGTCTCTTCATGGCGGTGTCCGTCTCGGTCATCGCCCACAACCACAATCATCTTCCCATCTGGCGGTTTCGCTGGATGAATATTCTGACGGACTACTGGATCACGCTGTTCTACGGCTTCCCTGCGTTTGCGTGGATCCCCACGCACAACAGCAACCACCACAAGTTCAACAACCGCGCCGGCGACTACACCATCACGTACCGGTTCAGTGAAGCCAACAACTTCTTCACGCTGGTCTCCTATCCCTCGATCAGCGGGTATTTCCAGCAGCGGCCGATACGGGAGTACCTGAAAATGCTCCGGCGGACCAGGAGCTCCAAGTTCTGGCTGGCCCTGTCACAGTATGCGGTGCTTGCGCTGGCGTACGCCGTTGCCCTGTGGCTGGACTGGCGGAACGCGGTCCTGTTCCTGATTATTCCCCACCAGGTATCTCTCTTTGCCGTCCTGATTTTCAACTACGTGCAGCATGTGCACGCCGATGAAGAGTCCCGCTACAATCACTCCAGGAATTTCACCGGCCTGCTCAATGCCATGCTCTTCAACAACGGCTACCACACCATCCATCACGAGCATCCGGGCATCCACTGGAGCGAAACCCCGGCCGCCCAGAAGGCCATAGCAGACCAGATTGATCCGTCGCTTGTGGAACGGAGTTTCTGGTGGTATATTACCCGGGTCTACCTGCTCGGTCCGGTCCTCCCGCGGTTCAAAACGGTTTCGATGCGGCAGCGCCGGCTGGCGTTGGTGCGTTGACATTCACCGGGAGGCAGTGCAGCCACCAGGGACGAATCACCGTATAACATAATGCATTTCTTCCCCACTCACAATATTCCCTTTGCTCTCCTTCTCCTTCTGCTGCCGGCACCCCGCCTTGTGGCTCAGCCCGGGCGTCCCGTGCCGGCGGGCGACACCATCAGTGTGCAGGGCTTCGAGGACAGCGCCCATCACTGGTACGATGTGGTGGATGAAGAGCGTGCGTTCGCGCCGGCGCCGGGTCAACAGCGGTACGGAAAGAGCCAAGTGGTGCAGATTGCCGGAAACATCCTCCGGTATCAGAAGGAGAACGGCGGCTGGCCGAAGAACTATGACATGCAGGCCGTACTGACTCCGGATCAGCTCCGGGCGCTGGCAGCAGCCAGAGCTGACACGAACACCACATTCGACAACGGCGCGACACACACGCATATACACTATCTTGCAGAAGCCTGGCGCGTGACGCAGGAGGAAAGGTACCGTGATGCGTGCCTGCGGGGGATCGACTTCATTCTCGCGGCACAGCTGCCACAGGGCGGGTGGCCGCAGTTCTTCCCGGACAAACGCGGATACCGGCGGTATATCACCTTCAATGACGGTGCGATGATCGGTGTTATGAGCGTGCTGCAGCAAATTGTTGAACGGAGACCGGCCTATCTCTTCGTCGACAGCCTGCGCCGCGCGCGGGCGGCCCAGGCCTTTCTCCGTGGTGTGGAGTGCATTCTGCGCACTCAGATCAGGGATGGCGGCGTCCTCAAGGCATGGTGCCAGCAGCACGACGATCTTGATTTCCGTCCGGTTCGGGCCAGGTCATTCGAACCGGCAGCGATCTGCGGGGGGGAAAGCTCCGGCATCACCCTGTTTCTGATGAGCATTGATCGTCCCCGGACGGAGATCATCGAAGCCGTTCAGGCGGCGGTCCGGTGGTTCGCCCGGTCGCAGCTTTCCGGCATGCGGGTGAAGGAGATTCAGGCCGCGACGGAGACGTACCAGTACCACACAGCGGATTTCGACCGCGTGGTGGTATCGGATGCTCAAGCTCCGCCGATCTGGGCCCGGTACTATGAAATCGGCACAAACCGTCCGCTGTTCTGCAACAGGGACGGCAGGCCGGTGTACACGCTCGCGGAGGTGGAGAGGGAAAGGCGGACCGGCTATGCCTGGTACACGTACGATCCTTCCGAGGTGCTGGAACGATACCCCGCCTGGCAACGGCAATGGGCACCCCGGGTGAATGTGCTCGGGAATCAGTAAGGCGGCGGCGTATCAATGCCGGAACTTTTCCAACACCCCGCGCGCAGCGTCTTTGTGCACGGTGATCCCGAGCATCTTGAGCTTCACGTAGTCTTCATGATAGAAGTAGTATCCCGGGTGCCGGTTGTTGCGTGAGCTGCTCCATGAGTCCTTGACAAGATACCAGTCCCGGCCATCCTTCTCGACATACCCCACCAGATGAAGACCGTGGTCGTCGGCGGTTGTTCCGTTGCTGAAGCGGAACTGCCGGGATGCTTCGTCGATCGCGGACGAGGGAAGGTCAAACGAAGGCACAACGGCCAGGCCCGCCTGACCCCAGGAGTACCCCGCCTCCGACACATCTCCGCCGATGACCGCCGAATATCCGTTTCTGACCGCTTTCTTGAGCACCGCCATGTATTCTTCGAGAGGAATGTTGTAATATTCTTTGCTGTGCCACCAGTTGTCCGGGACCTCGAACTCGACCTTTTCGTAGTACGGCTTCTCCATGAGCGAGAAGAGATCCACGTAATCGTCGGGGTTCAGCCGGACGACCTTCGCCAGGTATTCTTTGGGTGTCATCGGTGTTCCGTCGACGGTGACTGTGGCCGGCGGTTCACCGAGGTAGTGGTTCAGAATGGAACGCACGGTGGCAGCGACCTCTTCTTCATTCCAGGCATTGCTGGTCTTGAGGTTGTTCAGATAGCCTTTGATCTCAAGAAAGAGCGTGTTCTCGTGATCATGAAACCGGATGCTGTCCTTCAGTCCGGTGTACATCGCTCCGGGCACGACGCCGTACTTCTTCCATATGCGGAATACGGCATTGGATTCCGACCCTTCGCCGAAGTACGATTCTCCCCGCGTGCGGACGTATTCGCGCGCCTTTTCAACGTACTCCCAGTATACCGTGTGCATTTCCGAGAGTTTCATCTCCCGCTTCGTCAAACGGCGGATTTCCGATTCCATCAGGGACGTTGTGGAGAAACACCAGCACATCCCGGAGAGTCCCTGGAGGACCGGCGGCGTGTGAGACACGCTCGAGAATTCGGTTATGGCCTTCGGTGCTTTGATCAAGGAGAAATCGACCTGCATTGTCGGCTTGTCCGGCTTTTCGGGTTTTGCCTTCTTGAATTCAGCCTTGATGGAATCCTTCATGGCGTCTTTCTTGACTTCGAAAAGAGGTTGATCGCGGCGATCCTGTGCATGCTGCGTCGCAGGTGCGGACAGAAGGGCGAGGACGAGGAGAGTTGCTGGAACGTTCACCGGACGGCTCCCTGGATTGATCAAACAGTATGTTGACATGCACCAGCGCGTCTGGAAAGATACGGTGGTGGTGGGCGATAAGCAACTGAACGTCGGGGGAGACGCCGGACGGGGTCTCCCAAAAGTGCAATCTTTGTTGTATATTATGGCCGTATGAAAACAACACGTACCGTCACCCGTTCAAGAGGTTTTTCCCTCGTCCTGGGGGGCGGGGGAGCCAGGGGGCTCGCTCATATCGGCGTGCTGCGGGTTCTCGAGAGAGAGGGCCTTCTGCCCGGGCTTCTGGTGGGGACCAGCATGGGGGCGATCATCGGAGGCATGTACGCCCAGCGGCCGTATGCAGACGTGGTGGAGGAGAGGATGAAGCGTCTGCTCAGAAGCCGGCCCTTCCGGCGGATCATCATGGATGCCTTTTCCAATGACGGTGCTCCGGACAACTTGGGGACGGTGCATGCACTGTACGGCCGGATGAAGCGGGGGTACGGATTTCTGAAGTCGGCCTGGTCCACCGGCATCGTGGAAACCCCGGTGCTGATGGATTTTCTTTCTCACCTGCTGGATGACCTCCCGATCCAGGAATGCACCATTCCGTTTGCCGCCGTGGCATGCGACCTCATGGCCGGCAAAGAAGTGGTGTGCACGAGGGGTTCCATCCTGAGCGCGGTTGCCGCGAGTTCCGCCATCCCGGGAGTCGTCTCTCCCGTGGTCGTGAACGGACGTATGCTCGTTGACGGCGCCCCGACAAGCACGGTTGCCGTCCGGGCGGCGCGCCGTCTCTCCAGCCGCCCCATACTGGCGGTGTCCGTCACGAACAGTGTGCAGGGGGGGAAGCCGGTGCGGAATGCCATCGATGTCGTCTTGCGGGCGGGAGCAATTGCCCGGATGCACGTCACGGATCTGAATCTCAGCGAAGCGGCAATTGTGATTGAGCCCAGGGTGGCCGCGTTTGGCTGGGCGGATTTTTCCTCCTGCGATGCCTTCATTGCGGAAGGAGAACGGGCAACGAAAGCGGCACTGAAAAAGATCCGGGCCCTTCCCGGCGGCCGCTGAAGGTGGCGGAAGAAGCTCCCCCCCCTTTGCTGCGCCGGGAGGCACAACGTGTGCGCATCTCCTCACTCAGTGCGTGAAGAGGCTTTGCGGGGTCCGATCTGTTCGAACGGGATTCTCGCAAATCCCGGCAGCTCCCGGTAGACCGGCGAGTTTTCCTTCAGGCGGAAGTCCAGCCGTTCCGGATCCACGAAAACGGAATCCGACTGCGTCATGTAGTTCTCTCCGAAATCGGTCTGTGCGTATTTCCCCACGAGCCGGAATGTCTCCTCGTACTTCACCAGAACGTTCCTGTCGAACACATTGCGTCGGGGACGCATCCCTTTGAACGTCCGTCCGTCGGGAAGGAGGTCGAGCCAGTCCTTCAGCAGCGGATACCGCTCGCTGTAGGGCGGCTTCCGGATGTCCACGGCTCTGGTGAGCCGGCGTGTGTAGACGCCGTTCTCGCCGAAGAAGTAGGGGATCTGGTACGCGCCGAAATCATACCACATGGACTTGAGTTGATAGGCCGGGCCGAATCCTTCAATGAAGATGTTGTTCCTCACCACGATGTCATGTCCGCCGTTGCTGTAGACGGTGCCATAGGAGGCGACGCGATAGAACACATTCTCTTCGATGAGGACGCCGCAGGTGGCATCATCGCAGTAGACGCCCATCATCCACTTCCGGTCCGGGCGTCCCACGTCGTGGAAGAAGTTCCTGCGGACAATGTTTCCCTGGTCGCTGGGATCACGGCCGAGATACCACGCGGAGGCGTCGTTGGAGTTGAGGGCGACGTGGTGAATATGGTTGTACGCGAAGAGGTGTTCGTTGCCATGAACGATGATCGCCTGGAGGTCGGCATTGTAGATCTCGTTGTGCACCACGATGTTGCCGCAGCCGTCCACGATCACCCCGGCGGCGCCTGCTTTGTTCCGGCGGTTGAAATCATGGATGCGGCAGTCCGTCACCCTGTTTCCTCCGGGTGTCAGGCTCTTTTTGCTCCCTCCTCCGAGAATAATTCCGCCTGATCCGGTGTTGTATACCTCGCAGCCCTGGATGGTATGCCGTTCCCCCGCATTGCGCTCCCAGACGGTATTGAGATAGCTGTGAGAATGGTAACTCCCGACTTCCCGCGACGACGGCACGCCTTCGTAGTCGTCCGCGGTGATGTGGGGGAACGTCTGCCGCGCACCCTGACCGAGCATGATGCCTGCAGTGCCGACGTTGCGGATGATGCAGCCGTCGATGCGGTTCGACGTCCCTCCTTCCATGGAGATGCCGAGCCCCCTGCCGTTTTCGAGAGTGAGTCCCCGCAGGGTGCAGAAGGATGTGTTGTCGAGTGCAAGAAGCGGCTGTTCGAGCACCGAGACCGCCACGCGTGCCTTGGCGACGTCGCCGGGGGGCCAGAGCAGGAGCATCCCCGAAGTGGTATCCACGTACCATTCTCCGGCCTGGTCCAGTTCCTCCAGAATGTTGTGTGCAACATACAGATTGAAATTCTGTCCGCTCCCGAGCGCGTACATGTGCGCGGACGCGAGCGTGACTTCCCGGCGGACCGTGTCGATGGCTGCGATGCGTATCTTGTCGTCCGCAAAGCCGTGATTAAAGAATCCCTGGAGCCAGACGTCGGGCACACCCGCCCACCGTGCATGTCGCGGATCCGTGTAGCGGAACCGTCCACCCCGGTCCGTGTAGTCTCCCTCGCGCGGCATCGAGCCGGGATCAACGATGGAGCCGAGGTCTATCGCCCCCCTGTTGGGGTAGCGGGCCAGTTGCAGTACGGAATCATTCCAGAAGAGTTCCATCGGTGCAGGGACAACGGGCAAACCATGGCCGAACTGCCGGTGCTTGCCGAAGTCACGGATGCCCAGGGCGCGAAGATCCGCCTGGATAACATGTTCCCGGGCCTCCGGCGGCAGACGGAGGAGGATGCCCTTCTCCCGGACCGCACGAAACGATGGGGAGGGGATGCTTATGCCTCCGGATAGACGAACCGGCTCGTCACCATATGCCGCATAGGTCACGGGCGCACCGGGGTATCCGCCGTCAATCCGTGTAAGCTCAAAGGTGCGGGGAAGCTGGTACGTTCCTTCGCGGAGCCAGACCGTGACGGCCTGACGCTCCGTTTCCGGCGAGGCCCGGCGAAGCGCGCGCACCGCATCCCGTGCCCGCTCGAGTGTCAGAAACGGCTTCTCTATCGTGCCCGGACTGTTGTCGTTTCCGCGTGGGGACACATACAGGTCGGAAGCAGAGACGTGTGTGAACATCAGGGCTGTCAGCAGCAGCGGAAGAAGGAGGTTCATGGGTGTACCCTGGTTTCCTGGTGGCGGGGGAATGGATGGACCAATATACGGGAGAAGAAGCGGGGAAGTCAAGAAGAACGAAAGGCCGGTCGCGCAAGGACCGGCCCTCTCGTATGCAGATGAAGCAGTGCGTTCAGCCCTGGGCTACGGGAGAGACCACAATTGGCGGTGGAACTCCTTGATTCTCAAACACCTGCCGGCCTTCGGCGTCCATCAACACCCAGATGGTATACGCGCCGAGAGCCGTGCCCAGCGGTATGTCGATCAGGCTGATTATGCCGACAACGATGGCCACGATGCGTCCCCATTCCTTCCGCATCAACAGCCCGATTCCGGCTACTACGCTCGGGACGGCCAGCAAGCCCATAAATGCCAGGCCGATCGTTCCTATCAGTCCCAGAACGCCAAAGGCTGTGGAATCACCTGAGATCATCCCTATTCCCGTCAGGACGACAAATCCCGCTATGCCCACCAGCAGGACGATTGCTCCACGGGCAATGTGCAAAATGCCCAGAACTCTCACATGGTCATGTTTTGTCATACGGTGTACCTCGTTCGTGGTCTTTGCTCTCCGTGGGTTGTGCTGTTCCCCCCCGTCGAGCCTCTTGATCAGCATACGGATAATCCGTTCAGGTGTTTCGGCCTTTCCAGGGGTGATGGGGTGCATTGCGTGCGATGGGATTATTATGTATGTTTTTTGTACACCCCTCCACCACTTCAGGAAACCGGTTCATGCGCCCACTCACGGTTGTTGTCGTTTTGCTGCTGATGCTCGGTGTTGTCCCGGCCCTCGTATGGGCCCAGGGAGAGAAAATCGATACTTCAGCTGTTGCGTTGATCAAGGCCGAAGGACTTAAGAATTCTCAGATCATGGAGCTGCTCAGTTCTCTGTGTGATGTGTATTCGCCCCGGCTCTCCTGGTCGCCGGAGTACCGTCGGGGGGCGGATTGGGTCAGGGGGAGACTCAAAGAGTGGGGAATCCAGAACGTTTCATATGACCATTGGGCGCCTGTGGGGAAGGGGTGGTCGCTCAAAAACTTCTCAGCCATGGTTACCGCACCCGTGCCGTTTCCGGTGATTGCCTATCCGGCGGCCTGGTCCCCCGGGTTCACAGAAAAAGAGGCGGAGGTGGTTTTTCTGGACGCAAGGACAGCGGAGGATCTGGAGAAATACCGGGGAAAGCTCAAGGGGAAGTTCGTTCTCCTCAACGATCCCGTGGATGTGCAAACCCGGTTTGAGCTGTCAGCCATCCGCCTTGCGGATTCCGTCCTCCTGCGCATGGCGAACGCGGATATTCAGACGGGCCGTCGCGGCGGCCGGCGCGGGCCGCGCCTGGACCGGCTCAACGCGCAAAACCTCGATTCCGCAATCGCGGCGACAGCGCGGACGTTTCCCGATGCTGACACGGCGGCGATACGTCGCCGGTTTACCGGAATGCAGATGGGCCCGCGAAAGATGGAGTTTGCACAGAAAGAAGGGGCTCTTGCGGTCATCAGTACGGGTTCTGGCGATGGCGGTGCGGTGCTCGTGCAGGCAGCCTCCGTGCCACGTCCGGCCGGGACACCCCCCCCTCCACGCATAAGCCCGTATGATCCGAAGGCGCCGGAAATCGTCCCGCAGATTTCGTTCGCGGCGGAGCACTACAACCGGATCGTGCGCATGCTCCGTCAGGGGGAGAAGGTGAAGCTGGAGATGGAGCTCCAGGTGACAACGACAAAAGCTGATTCAGGGTTCAACATTATTGCCGAGATTCCCGGAACCGATCTCAAGGACGAGGTTGTCCTGATCGGTGCGCACTTTGATACATGGCACGCCGGAACCGGCGCGACTGATGACAATACCGGAACCGGAGCCTGCATGGAAGCGATGCGGATTCTGCAGGTGCTCTCGGAGAAACACGGTCTGAAGCCGAGACGGACCGTCCGCCTCGGACTCTGGGGTGCTGAAGAGCAGGGGCTGATCGGATCGAGGGAATACGTCTCACAGACCTATGCCAGGCGGGACAGCGGGTCGGATAACCCGTTCTCCGGCGGAGGGGGTGAGGTCTTGAAAACCGACCAGTATGACAAACTCTCCGTCTATCTCAACCATGACAACGGGACAGGCCGGATCCGGGGCATCTACCTGCAGGGGAACGAAGCCGCGCGTCCGATTTTTCGCAGTCTTTTTACGGCCTTCGGCGATCCTGCGGCACAGACCATCACCATTCAGAACACGGGCGGAACGGACCACCAGTCATTTGATGGTGTCGGGCTGCCGGGATTCCAGTTTATCCAGGATCCCATCGATTATGACAGCCGCACGCACCATTTCACCATGGACCTGTATGAACGCATCCTGGAACCCGATATGAAACAGGCGGCCACGATCATGGCGCTCTTCGCCTACCATGCGGCGACACGGGACGCCCGGTTCCCCCGCAAGCCTCAGACGCCCGCAGTTTCACGGTGATTTCACCTGCCGCCGCGGCATGCGATCCAGTGTCCGGCACGACGATCTTTTTACAATTCTCTGACAACACTGGAATCCGCGCGCACTATCTTGCTGGAGAGACATCATCATTCGTCACCAGGAGGAGGTCGTGGAGCCCGGGCTGCGTCCGCTCATCAGTGTTCTCCGTCTTCTGCTCATCTCCGGATGCATTCTGGCCGCAGGATGCACGACATCTGAAATGACACAGACATTCGTGAAGGATGCGACGGTGGCCGGACCCGCCGGTATCCCTCCGGTTCACGTTGTCACGGGCGACTCAAAAAACAGCATAACGCTGACGGGTTTTCTTGCCTTCCAGAAGGGACAACAACGGGGGTACGTAACCGGATCACCCCCGGGCCAGGTTTCGTGGCTCTACCCGCTTGATACCGTGCGGCTGCCGGCCGGAGGAGTGTCGTTGGTTCGCCGCGTCCCCGAGTACAATCTCCTCTGGAACCTTCCGGAAGTTGCGGCGGGTCTCCATATGGACATCACCTGGAGGTCAACCGCGATCTCCTTCGGGGCTTCCCTCTCTGAAGCCTCGGGCTCAACGCTCCTGGGGTGGTCTGCCGGAGTGGGCCTGTTTGGCGGGGATAGCGGTGCCGTGCGGGTGAGGTTTGATGCGGGGCTTTCCGGTCAGGCGATGCACTATGACGCATCGTCGGTGACGATCTCCACGTCAACGACCTCCTGGTTGTTCGGCTCAACAACGAGTGTTGACACGGCATACTACCACGACGTCCGTTCAGCGTCTTCCCTCGGTTACTATGGTTCCCTCACGCTGAACTCCTCTGTGGAAGAGTGGCCGGTCAACGTCTTCCTTCAAGGGAGCTATGTGGTGCAGGAACTGCTTGCGTACAGTCCCGCGTCACGGACCACGACCGACTGGCTTGTGCCGTTGTTTCTGCCAATCCCCCAGGAATCATCCTCAACGGAGGTGTCAACGAGGCCGGCACTGTTGGGTGTGACGCCGGGCGTGTATGTGCGTCCCTCGCGCTCATTGTTGTTGCTGGCGGGCGTCCGATTCATGTTTGATGTCTCCGAGACATTGCTTGATACAGGACGGATCGTGATCCCATTCGTTCAGGTGAGCCTGAGCTTCGCCAGATGATGATAACTTTACGGTAACTTTCTTCCCTGTCGTTGTTGCGGACCCTCCTTGAAACTTCCAAGCACATTTGGTAGGTTGAGGGTACACAGAACTCTCCTTCCCGGAAGGCGCACTTGCCGATTACCCTTGTGATGACGAATGCAGGCATCAGGTTCTCGCGGAAAGAGACGCGTGCGCGGCTCCGGCTGTGCGCGGTCTCCGTTCTTCTCCTGCTGGCGAGCCCGCCCGCCTCTTCCACGCAGTTCTTCGTTTCAACGGCCGGAAGCGACACGAACCCCGGCACCATGGACCTGCCGTTTAAAACCATCCAGAAAGCAGTCGGGCAGTCATCGACGGTGTTCAAGCCCGGGGATACCGTGTACGTGCGCGGAGGTGTGTACAGTAGTTCAACCACGACATCCCTCTCGAAGAGCGGGACAAGCCTGGCCAGATACCATCTTCTGGCGTATCCCGGTGAGCGGGCGATGCTGGATTGCTCCTCCATGCCCCGCACGAGCAGCGCCCGCGGAATCAGCCTGAGCGGCAGCTACTGGTACATCTACGGACTTGACGTGAAGGCCGCGGGTGACAACGGCATGAATGTCAGCGGTTCCAACAACATCATCGAGTTCTGCTCGTTCTTCGAGAATGAAGACACCGGACTGCAATTGGGAGGGGGGGCATCCAACAACAGGGTTATCAATTGCGATTCCTACTTCAACGCGGATCCGGGGCAGGGAAATGCTGACGGATTTGCACCCAAACTGGATGTGGGCACCGGGAACTCGTTCTACGGGTGTCGCGCCTGGCAGAACTCGGATGACGGGTGGGATGGCTACCTGAGGCCGTCGAACGACGTGTCCACGACGCTCGAGAACTGCTGGTGTTTCATGAATGGCTTTCTCAAAAGCGGCGCCCCCAGTGTGGGAAACGGCAACGGGTACAAGATGGGGGGGAGCGACGCCAGGGACCTGATGCACAATTTCGTGCTCACACGATGTCTGGCGTTTGACAACCGCGAAAAGGGGTTTGATCAGAACAATAACCGCGGATCCATGACTCTGTATAATTGTACGGCGTATCGTAACGGGCGGAATTACGTGATTGCCGATACACTGGCATTTTCCCGGGGGAAAGTCCTCACGGTGAAGAACTCCCTTGCGCTGGGCGACTACGGTTCACTGCACGGCGCGGCGGTCCAGCAAACCAACAGCTGGCTGGCCCCGTTCCCCCTCGTGACGACCGCGGACTTCCTGAGTGTCGATACGGCCGGCGTGCGCGGACCTCGCAAGACGGACGGGAGTCTGCCGGATCTTCCCTTTCTGCATCTCGCACCGGGCAGCCCGATGATCGATGCCGGAACCGACCTGGGGTTTCCCTTCAATGGCAGTGCACCTGATCTGGGGGCGTTTGAGTCGCCTGCAATTCCGAACGGGGTGACGGCGGACGGGGGCACCATTCCGGAGTTCCGGTTGCTTCTCAATTTCCCCAATCCCTTCAATCCCTCGACACACATCGTCTACAGTCTTCCTGAGCGCGGCGAGGTGGTCCTCAGGATTTATGACCTCCGCGGCAGCCTTGTGCGTGAACTGCTGGATGAGGAGCAGGAAGCCGGGAAACATGCCATTCTCTGGGACGGTGAGAATGCCCGCGCTCAGGCCGTCGCTGCGGGAGTCTACTTTGCACGTGTGTCATTCAACGGCATCGCGCGCACGGCGAGATTGGTTCTGGTGAGGTGAGCGCTCCGGATTTCCTGCCGGATCTATGGCGGAGCGCCGGCGCAGTGGGCGGTCACAAAGGACGGGCCAAAACATCAAGAGGTTTGGATCCGGAGTATTTGGGAAGGAGCCTTTCAGGCATGAAATCACAACGACATTGGAACGTCCTCCCGGCATTGGTGTGGATGCTGCTTGCTTCCGTCGTCTTTGCACACCCCGTTCCTGCCGATGCGCAGGGTTGGGAATCTGTACCGGCGATTCTCGAGCGCATCTCGCCTCCGGTGTTCCCTGCAGAGGATTTTGACGTGACCGCGTTCGGCGGGGCGGGGGACGGAAGAACCGACAACACGGAGGCGTTTCGCAAAGCGATCATCGCGTGCAGTGCAGCTGGAGGGGGGCGTGTTGTGGTCCCGCCGGGAGTCTACGTGACAGGTGCAATCCACCTCAAGAGCAACGTGAACCTTTTCGTCTCCAGAAACGCGACGATTCGATTCAGCACGGATCCGCGCATGTACCTTCCCGTCGTGTACACACGGTGGGAGGGGGTGGAGTGCATGAACTACTCGGCCCTTGTTTACGCCTACGGGCAGACCAACATTGCGGTGACGGGTGACGGTGTTCTGGACGCCCTCGGCTCCGAGGAGAACTGGTGGAGCTGGAAAGGCGGCAAAGAGCGCGGCGCAGGAAAGCCCAATCAGAATGAAGCGCGCAAGAAACTCCTCGCCATGGGGGAATCGGGAGTTCCTGTGGATCAACGGGTATTCGGTGAGGGCATGTATCTCCGCCCGAATTTCTTCACGGTGGTCAAATGCACCAACGTGCTCGTCGAGGGCGTCACGTTCAGGAATTCACCCATGTGGTTTCTCCATCCCGTGCTCTGCCGGAATGTCTCGGTTATCGGCGTTACGACGGAAGGGCAGGGGCCGAACAATGACGGCTGCGATCCCGAATCCTCGACCGATGTGTTGATCAAAAACTGCCGTTTTAACACCGGGGATGACTGCATTGCCATCAAATCCGGCCGGAACGGGGACGGCAGACGTGTGAACGCGCCGAGCGAGAATATCGTCATACAGGGATGCACCATGAAAAACGGCCACGGGGGCGTGGTGATCGGAAGCGAGATCAGCGGCAGCGTGCGGAACGTGTACGCCGAGGATTGTACGATGGACAGCCCCCTTCTGGACCGGGCGCTTCGCATTAAGACCAATGCGACGCGGGGAGGCGTCATCGAAAACGTGTACATGCGCAACGTGCGCATCGGACAGGTGGCCGAGGCGGTGCTGAAGATCGATTTCTACTATGAAGAGGGTGACAAAGGGGGGTTCACGCCCATCGTGCGCAATGTGCGGATGGTGAACGTCGAGTGCGACAGGAGCCAGTTTGCCCTCTGGATCCGGGCCTATGAGCGATCACCGGCGACGGACATATCCGTGGAACAGTGTACGTTCCGGAATGTGGCAGAGCCGAACGTCCTCGAAAACGTCCGGGATCTTACCATGGTCAATGTGACCATCACCCCTCCTCCGCCTGCGGTCAAAACGGGCAAATGAGAGCGGGGAGGGGAGGGTTCCCTACCCCCGCATGATGAGGACATTTGCCGAGGCGGAGGCAACCAGTTTTCCCCGGCCGTTGAACGCCTCCCCCGTAAGAAGCATGGTGCTGATTCCCCGCGAGACGACCGTGGCCTTCACGGTAAGTGTATCGCCCGGCTTGACCGACCGCACGAATTGCGTATGGAGGTCGAGCGTACTGCACGGCCGCCGTGCGGCGAGATAACTCAGCGGTCCGAACACATTGTCAAATGCCGCACTCATGTAGCCTCCCTGCATCACGCCGACGGGATTGAGGCTTTCCGTGCGGACGGGAAACTTCACCGTCAGAGAGCTCCGCGATTCATAGTGCGCATAGACCGCCTGCATATGAAGGAAGCAGTTGGGGGGTGACTGGACGCCCGGACCGAACATTTCCTGCATGTGCCGGAGTTCGGATTCAAGCGTTTCCAGAGCCGCGGGGTGACCGGCATCATTGATCATAGGTGCGCTCTGCAGCGATCGAGTGGCAGTGGAGGTTTCCGGCCGGATACTAGGGCCGGGGTTTTGGCGCGTACAGGACGGCCGCCTTATCGGCCGAACTGACGATGCCCTTGATCAGCGCGGAGCTGAACCCGTTGTGTTCCATCTGGTTCAGTCCGGCGATGGTGCAGCCCTGGGGTGTGGTCACCTTGTCCACCTCCCTTTCCGGATGGCTTCCCGCCTGGATGAGGAGTGACGCCGCGCCGCGCGCGGTCTGGGCGGCCATCAACAGTGCATCCTCCGCATGAAACCCGATCTCGATGCCCCCCTGCGATGCCGCTCTCACGGCACGGAGAAAAAAGGCAATGCCGCATGCACACAGGGCTGTCGCGGGAACCATCAGCGCCTCCTCGATCACCAGTGTCTTTCCCAGCGACTGAAACAGCGCATTCACGATTTCGAGTGCGGCACCGTCGGCGGGAGCGGCCGACAGGCAGGTCATGGACTCCCGGATGGCGATTGCCGTGTTGGGCATTGCGCGGATCACAGGCACCTGAACGCCCAACAACGAGCGAATTTCCCCGATCGTTGCGCCCGAAACGATGGAAACAACGATGTGCCGCCGCGCGTCGAGCTGATTGCCGATCTCTCCGAGAAGCCCGTTGAGCTGCTGGGGTGTGACGGCGAGGATGATCAGGTCGGCGTTTTGCATCGCTTCACTGTTGCTGGCTGTCGTCCCGAAGCCCAGGGACGCGAACCGGTCAAGTCCTGCGAGTTTCCTCCGGGTCAGGATGATGGATGAAGCGGTCACGAGCTTCGCTTCAACAAGTCCCAGGGCAATGGCCCCCCCGATGTTTCCCGCCCCCAGAATCGCGACGCGTTGCGTGGTAAGACTCATGGCCTTGTTCCTTTCGATTCACATGTTCAACAGCGCGGTCCTGAGCTCTTCATACCGGGAAGAGAGCCGCATGGACTGTTTCCGTCCGTTGATGGCGGAGCGCAGACGGTCCGGCATGATAACGGCATTCCTGATCGTCTCGTCATACACATCCGGAAATTTGGCCGGGTGGGCGGTTTCCAGTATGACCCCGTAGAACTTCTCTCCGGCCTGCGTGTCATGGAGGCGCAGCGCGAGATAGGCCACCGCACCGTGAGGGTCGAGAATGCGTCCGTAGAGCCGGTATACTTCCCTGATGGCACCGCGGGTCTGGTCGTCGGAGAAGGAAGCCGAAGAGAGCACCCGCCGGAGTGCCGCGAGATCGCCGTTGAAGAGATCGAGGACGCGTGACATATTGCTCGGATCGCCGACATCCATGGCATTGGAAAGCGTGGCAACGGCCGTGGCGGGGGCATAGACGCCCGAGGCCAGAAAACGGGGAACCACATCGTTGGTATTGGTGGCCGCGATGAAATGCCGTACGGGCAGGCCCATCTTCCAGGCCATCAATCCTGCGGTCAGGTTCCCGAGATTTCCGCTGGGTACGGAAAACACCAGCGGCAGGGCGTTGTCGTGGAGACGGGCACAGGCGTCGAAATAGTAGAAGGTTTGCGGCAGGAGCCGTGCGATGTTGATGGAGTTTGCCGACGTCAGCCGCATGTCGGTCCGCAGGGAAGGATCCGCAAAGGCCTGCTTCACCAGCCGCTGGCAGTCATCGAATGTTCCTTCGATCTCCAGTGCCCTCACGTTCCCGCCGACGGTGGTGAGCTGCTGCTCCTGGATCGCACTGACCCGGCCGGAAGGATAGAGAAGGACGACGCGCATTCCCTGAACATTGTGGAATCCGTGCGCCACCGCGCTGCCGGTGTCCCCCGATGTTGCCACCAGAATCGTGAGCTCCTTGTTCTCCTGCCGGTGGACGTAGGCCAGCATCCGGGCCATGAATCGCGCCCCGAAGTCCTTGAATGCCAGCGTGGGTCCGTGGTAGAGTTCCAGGATCGAGCTCCCCTCGTCCAGGGGTACTGTGCGGACGGGGAATGTCATCGACTCTTCCACAATACGGCGGAGGTCCGGCGCCGGGATTTCGCCATCCAGCAGGCTCCCGGCGACGTGGCAGGCGATTTCCTGGAAGGAGAGGGAGTGGAGCGACTGAAAGAACCCGGGTGACAGGACCGGGATCACGTCCGGCATGAAGAGCCCGCCGTCGTCCGCGATACCGCAACGGGCGGCCTCGGTGAACGAAACCGATATCCCGGGGTTCGTGATGCTATGCAGGGTCATTGGTCTCTGCCGGAATAATGCGTGCTCCCGCCTGGCTGATGCCGGAGACCACAACGGACCATCCGTGCCGCAGCGAGGTGAGAACATTTCCCATGGCCAGGCCGACAGCGTTCGCCGTTTCTTCGGATGTGGAGAGGGCAAAGAGTGAAGGGCCGGATCCGGAAATACTGCAACCGAGTGCCCCTGTGGAGAGCGCAGCCTCTTTCATGGAGTCGAATCCCGGGATCATGTGCTTCCGCGCCGGTTCAGCGACGACATCATGCAGGGAGCGGCTGATCAGGCCGAAATCCTCCTGCAAAAGGCCGGCGATCAGGCCTGCGGCGTTTCCCGTCTGCCTGACAAGGTCCGCCAGTGGAACATGGCGGGGAAGAAGCTGTCTGGATTCCCGGGTGTTGATTTCCATGTGCGGATGGAGGACGGTGCACCACAATTGTCGCGGGGCACGCACGGGGACGATGTCGATCGGGTCGTATCCCCGGATGAGGCAGAACCCTCCCAGGAGCGACGGGGCCAGATTGTCCACATGGACCGCCTCGCTGGCGATCTTCTCTCCTTCGATGGCAAAGGGGAGGAGTTCCTGTTTCGACATTCCCAGATTCAGGAGCGTGTTGCAGGCCATGGCCGCGGCAACCGCGCTGGCGGCACTTGAGCCGATTCCTCCGCTGACAGGAATCCCTTTGTGAATGTCGATTTCGGCACCCATGCGCGTCTTGCTGTATTTCAGGAGCGCTATAACGGGTGCGGCGGCGGTATTCCGCGTCACATCCGTCGGGAGCGAACAGGAGATGCCGGAAATGCTCCGGATGTGCACGCCCGGATTGGTCGTCAGGCGCACGGTCACGGTGTCGCCCGGTTGATCGATGGCGAACCCCATGATATCGAACCCGCAGGCCACATTGGAGACCGAGGCAGGTGCATAGGCGGAAATGGCTTTCGTCATGTCAGCTCTGATGATGTGAGATGCGAATGATATCGGCGAAGACCCCCGTTGCGGTGACGTCCGCGCCCGCGCCGGGCCCTCTGATGACAATCGGGTGATCCCTGCAGTTCTCCGTCGTCAGGGCGACGAGAATATCACTCCCCGAGAGGCTGTAGCAGGGATGATCGGGTCCCACCTGCTGCAGCGAAACCTCTCCTTTGCCGTCGGCGAAGGATGCGATATACCGGAGGACCATGCCATTCCGCGCGGCTGACTTCCGTATGCGCGCATACGGTGCGTCCATGCTGCGCAGCTTCACAAAGAATTCCTGAAGGCTGCGGGCGTTCAGCACGGACCGGGGAAGCAGCGGTTTCACGCGGATGTTGCGGAATTCCAGCGGATACCCCGCCTCCCTTGCCAGGATCAGGAGTTTTCTGCCCACATCGAGGCCGTTGAGGTCATCACGCGGGTCGGGTTCGGTGTATCCGCGTTTCCGGGCATCCCGGACGATATCGCTGAACAGCACTCCTTCGGCGTACGAATTGAACAGGTAACTCAGCGTTCCCGAGAGAACCCCGTCGATACGGAGTATCCTGTCTCCACCCGCCACGAGGTCATGAATCGTGTTGATGATCGGGAGGCCCGCCCCGACGTTTGTCTCGTACAGGAAATGCACGTTGTGCTTGAGCGCGGTCCTGTGGAGCTGCTCGTACAGGGCCCGGGGTCCCGCGTTTGCCTTTTTGTTCGGCGTGACGATGGAGACGCTTGATCCCAGTATGCCTTCATAGTACGGTACCAGCGCCTGGCTTGCCGTACAGTCCACAAAGACGCTGTTCGGAAGGTTCGACGCCTTCATGCGTGAAATGAACTCCGCGGCGTTCGTCGGGGTGCCCTCCCGCGCAAGCTTTTCCTGCCAGTGCTGGGGGAGCATTGCGCTGTTGTCGAAGACCATGGATGTGCTGTTGGCGACAGCCTGGAGGCGTATCTCGAGGGAGCGGTTCCGCAGAAGTGTCTGGCGGTGCCGGGCGATTTTACGGAGGAGCGTGGCGCCGATAAGTCCGGTCCCGACGAGAAACACGTTCAGGGTTTTCGTTCCGGAAAGGAAAAACGCGTCGTGAAGGGCGTTCAGCGCCTTGGCTTCATCCGTGCGTGCGACGATGGTGGAGATGTTCAGCTCGGATGATCCCTGGGCGATCGCGATCACATTGATGCCGTTCTTCCCCAGTGCCTGGAACAGCCTTGCCGAGATGCCGGTGGTTTTCCGCATGTTTTCGCCGACGATTGCGACCACCGAGAGATCGTTTTCGACGAGAACCTGGTCGATCTGCCGGTCCCGTATTTCATGTCTCAGGTCCTCCTCGATCGCCTGTTTCGCGGCCTGTGCCGTCCGTGGGAGGACCGCAAGGCAGAGCGAATATTCCGACGAGGCCTGCGTCACCATCAGCACATTGATCTGTTTCGCGGCCAGGGCTCCGAAGATCCGGCGTCCCAGTCCGGCCGTGCCGACCATTCCGCTCCCCTGGATGCGCAGGAGGGAGATATCATCTATGGAAGAAATTCCTTTGATCGGAAATTTCGCGGATGGATCGCGTGTACCGATCACCGTTCCCGGAAAGTCGGGGGAGAAGGTGTTCTTGATGCGGATCGGGACCTGGTGATCGAGTGCCGGCTGCATTGTGGGGGGATGGATGACTTTTGCCCCGAAGTGGGACATTTCCATGGCCTCTTCGTAGGTCATGCGGTCGATCGAGAATGCCGCAGGTACTTTTCGCGGATCGGCGGTCATCACGCCGTCCACATCCGTCCAGATCTCGATATCGCGGGCGCCGAGGGCGGCGCCGAAAATGGAAGCGGAGAAATCCGATCCGCCCCGGCCGAGCGTCACGGTATCGTTGTCCGTGGTCGATGCAATGAACCCGCAGGCCATCTGGATGCCGCGGTGTTTCCGGAAGTAGGACCGGATGGTAAGCTCTGTGAGATCGTATTTCACCCTGCCGTTGCCGAAGGTGTCGTCGGTCTTGATAAGCGTGCGGCTGTCCACGAACTCACACGGGACGTGCCGTGCCTTCAGGGCTTCGGCGATGGTGAATGTGGAGAGGATCTCTCCGAAGCTCATGATGTAATCGAGCATCCGGGTGGTCAGTTCTTTCGTATAAAAAACCCCGTGAAGGACATCGGTGAGATCGGCAAGCCGGTCTCGCACGAATGCCGCGGACGATCGGCGCTGCCGGAGGGGGACAAGTTCGGCCAGGGTGTCCAGGTGACGCTTCCGGAGGGAGCGGAGTCCGACAAGGTATTTCTTGTCCCCGGCCGCGGCAAGTTTGCTCGTGGCAATCAGCTGATCCGTGACGCCCTGATAGGCGGAAAACACCACAACCAGGTTGCGGTCGCGTTTGTGGGCTTTCACGACGAGATCCAGAACGTGACGTATCCGCGCGGATGAGCGGACGGACGAACCGCCGAATTTCATGACCAGCATAGAGTCCTCTGAAGAATGGTCAACAAAAAACCGACTCTGCTTTAGCTGAAGTCGGTCTTCCGTGTTTCACACAAGGGGGAACCAACCTCAACCGTCTCCGGCCGGGTACGTAAGGGTCGTCGTCGGAAATGCCGCAACAACCTGCCGTGTGGTTCCCTTGTTCATGTACTCAACATAGGGCTTTCCCGGGAGGATGTCAAGTCGGTAGCCCGGGGAACGGGTCCGGCCCCCGGCGGGATCAGGGCCAGAGTGCAACGGCGATCTGGCGCGTCTCATCGAGCGCCACCGCGGTATAGAAGTGATAGTGTCGGTCGGCACTCCTGTAAATGAAGGGTTTGCCGGCGTGCAGCGCGTCGTAGGAACCGGGATCTCCGATGCGCAGAACCGGGTTCCGCTCGTACACGCGCCAGCCCAGGGGAAATTCCTTTTCGGTCGTCCACGCCAGGCCGTCAGCCGAGTTCTTCTTATCCCAGCTATACCAGGCCATATACCAGGTGTTCCCCACTTTGTAGACGCTCGGGTCTCCCGCGCGCCCGGAGGCGTCCCATGCCCCCGGCCGGCCGCTGCCCACGAGAATGGGAGAGTGGAGATCATCGACTTCCCAGTTATAGAGATCCCGGGAGGTGGCATAGCCGATGAACTCCTCGGTCATACCGCGGGCCACGCCGGAGGCGTTGAAGAAGAGATAGTAGAGGTCTCCCTCTTTGACCACGTTCGGGTGCCATATGGCATCCCGTCTCCAGCCGTTCCCCGCAGGAGCAATGATGGGGTTCTGTGCATACCGTGTCCAGTTGGTGAGATCTCTGGACGTGGCAAGATTCATCGTCTTCCGCCCTCCTTCGTATCCCTTCGAGGTCACACCGAAGTAGAACAGATAGTACGTCCCGTTTTCGAACCAGAGAAACGGTCCCGTGGCCCCCGCGGCGTCGGGTGTCCCGGGGATTCCGCTTCCCGAAAGAACCGGGCTCCGGGGGTCCTTTTCCCAATGAAGAAGATCATCGCTCCATGCCAGGCCGATCTGCGGCCGGGTGACGTGGGCATAACCGCGCCGGGCCGGGTCAGTGCTTCCGTAGCCCGTGTACACCATCCCATACCGCCCGCGGATGGTGTCGTACCAGACCACGGGAGATTCCACCATGCCGGAATCCCAGGCGCCGGAGGGGCCGGTCGTGAGAACGACTCCCCATTTTGCCAGTTGGGAACCGGGAGGTTGCGAAGGAATATTTCCCGGCCGTTGTTTCGGGTGGAAGTTCGAGAGAAGCAGCGGCAAGATGCCGATGGCGAGCAGCTCCGCATATCCGGGTGTCATGGCTGTTTCTTGAGGAGTTTGAATGCGTGTGTCCAGCGGTTGCCGAGAAAACCGGGGATACACCAGAGTATGCAGAGGGGTTCGATGGCGCGTGCGGCTTCCGTTTTGCCGAGATCCTCCGTTTCCCAGCCGAACTTATCAAGAATCACCTTCACCTCCGCCTTCGCCTCCTCGCTGTTTCCGGCGATGAACATGGTCGGTTTCACGCCTCCGAAATCCGGATTCACCATGAATGCGTTCCCCACGCAGCTGAACGCTTTCACAACATGTGCATCGGGGACGAGTCTCTGGAGGTGCTCCATGAGAGAGTCGTTCATGGTCGTGAAGTACTGCAGCACACCATTCACCGGAGGAGTGTCCGCGATGGGGTTTGTTGCGTCAATCACGGTCTTCCCCCTGAAGGATGCGGTGCCCGCCGTCCTGATTGCCGCCTCGGCCGCCGTTCCCTTGGTGGCGAGCACAACAATTCCGCCGAATCGTGCGGCGGCCTCGAATGTGCCCACCTGTGCCTTGCCGCCCGTTTTCTCTTTCAGCATTGCGTGTTTGGCGGGATTCTGTGTACCGATCATCACGTCATACCCGTGCTTGATGAATCCGTTGGCGAGCACCTGTCCGACGATTCCCGAACCAATGACGCCGATGTTCCTGTTCATGCAGCCTCCTGCAAACGTTTGTGAGAACGGGGGTGAACCTCCATCCGGGTTTCAGGCAAAGCTGTTGGCCGGATTGACCTGATGGAGTTGGATGTGCGTACAAAGACAAACACACGGGTCCGGACAGTCGTTCCCCCCTGCGACATCACCTGAAAGACGGGCCGGACGCAGGTGGATCCATTTGAATAACCCGTGATTTTTGCGTATTTTATACCTTATGCATTGATTCACACCGGGAGCCCCATGTCTCTGAACGAAAAAGCCGACTTTGTCCGCGACATTGTTGCCGAAGACCTGCGCACAAACAAGTACCAGGGGCGCATCCACACACGCTTTCCCCCTGAACCGAACGGATATCTGCACATCGGGCATGCAAAATCCATCAATCTCAACTTCGGAATCGCCCGGGAGCATCCGGGCGGGAAGTGCAACCTCCGCTTCGACGACACGAATCCCGAAAAGGAAGAGCAGGAATATGTTGATTCGATTATCGACGACGTGCGGTGGATCGCGGGCGACTTTGAAAAGAGGGTCTTCTACGCATCGGACTACTTCGGACAGATGTATGCATGGGCACAGGACCTCGTCCGGAAGGGGAAAGCCTACGTCTGCGATCTGAATGCCGACGGGATCCGCGAAACGCGAGGGACGCTTACGGAGCCGGGGAAAGAGAGCCCGTACCGGAATCGCGGTGTGGAGGAGAATCTGGATCTGCTGGAGCGGATGCGGAAGGGGGAATTTCCGGACGGATCCCGGACGCTGCGCGCGAAGATCGACATGGCCTCCCCGAACATGAACCTGCGCGATCCGATCATGTACAGGATCGTTCACGAAGAGCATCACCGCCAGAAAGGGGCGTGGTGTATCTATCCCACCTACGACTGGGCGCACGGGCTTGAAGACTCCATCGAAGGGATCACCCATTCGATTTGCACGCTTGAATTCGAAAACCACCGGCCCCTGTACGACTGGTATCTGGAAAACCTCGGCATCTACCATCCGCAGCAGATCGAATTTGCGCGGCTGAATCTCAGCTACACCGTGCTCAGCAAACGGAAGCTTCTGCAGCTTGTGCAGGAGCGGCACGTGTCCGGGTGGAATGACCCCCGCATGCCGACGATTGCCGCGTACCGCCGGCGCGGCTACACCGCGGAATCGATAAGAACGTTTTGCGAGAAGATCGGGGTCTCCAAGAAGGACAGTATCATCGATGTGGCGCTGCTGGAATGGAGCATCAGGGAAGACCTGAACAAACACGCCCAGCGTGCCATGGGTGTGCTGAATCCGGTGAAAGTGGTTCTTACCAACTATCCGGAGGGGCGGAGCGAACAGCTTCCCGCGCTGAACAACCCCGAAGACGAATCCGCAGGTACGCGTTCTCTCCCCTTCGGGAGGGAGTTGTATATCGAAGAGGAGGATTTCAGGGAAGTGCCTCCTCCGAAGTATCACCGGCTCTCTCCGGGAAAGGAGGTCCGTCTCCGGGCCGCGTACATCATCAAGTGTGAAAAGGTCGTGAAGGACGCGCAGGGGAAGATTATTGAACTGCACTGCACATACGACCCCGAGACAAAGAGCGGCGGTCCGGCCGCCAACCGGAAAGTGAAAGGGACCATACACTGGGTGTCGGCGGAGCACGCCGTGAACGCTGAAGTGCGGCTGTACGACCGCCTCTTTCTCAACGAGGATCCGAACCAGGCCCCGGAGGGGGGGAGTTTCCTCTCGAACCTGAATCCCGGATCATTGAACGTGCTGGGCGGGTGCAAACTCGAACCCATGCTGGGTGCCGCTCTGCCGGGAGCCCGCTACCAGTTCGAGCGGGTGGGCTATTTCTGTGCCGACCCGATCGATTCAAAGCCCGGAGCGCCGGTGTTCAACCGGACGGTCACGCTGAAGGACACGTGGGCAAAGATCGAGCAGCGGGGAGCGGAGACCGCGGATGCTCAGCGGCGGTAGCGCGAAATGAAGTCTTCCACCTCGGGGATTCCCCCCTGGAGTATCAGATAGCCGTTGCTCGGTTCCCGCTCGGTGATTTCCCCTGCAATGGGGGTCATCATGATCTCCCGCACCTTTTCAAGGTCGCCGGTCTGGCCGAGGGCCCACCCGAGCTTCATGTAGGCGACTTCCGGCAGCATGTTGGCTCCCGGGACAACGCCGAGCTCCATCATATCACGCCCCGTGTCGTAGACGTACATCTGCACATACCCCCAGAGCGTCTGCACCGTCATGTACACCGCGATGTTCTTTTCCCGTGCCCTCCTGAGGGACGGGTAGAGCGGCTTGTTCACATGGCCGAGTCCCGTTCCCGCAATGATGATCCCGCGGTATTCGTTGTCGATGAGTGATTCGATGATGTCCGGCTTCATGTTCGGATAGTAGTAGACGATGCTCACCTTCTCTTCGAATGCCGTATTCACCACGACATCACGGTCTTCTCTTCTCCTGTTGTAGTCCTGTCGCAGCGGCGTGATCTTCTCCCGGCTGACCATCCCGATGGGGATATCGCTGATGGTGCGGAAGGTGGACCGGTAGCTCGAGTGCATCTTCCGCACGCGCGTTCCCCGGTGCAGCAGACCGTACTCGTCGGAAGTCGGGCCGAACATGCAGACCATCACTTCGGCAATGTCGCTTTCCGCGGCCGTTTTCACGCTGTGCATCAGGTTGAGGGCCGCGTCCGAAGAGGGTCGATCGCTGGAACGCTGTGAACCGACCATGACGATGGGTACGGGCGAGTGCTGCACCATGAATGAGAGGATGGCCGCGGTGTGATGCATCGTGTCGGTGCCGTGGCCGATGACAATTCCCTGTACGCCTTTCCCGATCTCGCGGCCGATGGCTTCTGCCGTTCCTTTCCACTGTTCGGGTCCCATGTTTTCACTGAAGACCCCGTACAGTTTCTCCGTCTCGAGATTGCAGATGTCCGCGAGTTCCGGAACCGAACCGTACAGCTCTCCGGGCGAGAAGGCCGGGATGACCGCCCCCGTCCGGTAGTCCAGCCTGCTGGCGATGGTTCCCCCCGTTCCGAGCAGTTTCACACGGGGTTTCTTCGGATCGTAGGGAAATTCCTTCTCGGGGATCTTGTAGTGGGCTTCTTTTCTTCCATGGATCGTGATTGTCTGAACCGCCCGTGCGGCAATGCCGATATTGTATCCGCTCCGGAGTTTGAGGACGATATGGAGAGGATCGGCGGTCTCCGACCGCGGGAGCACGATTCCCGCAAATGACCCCTGGTCGGTCCGCACCTCAACGTCGCTCCACACCTGCGCATCGAATGCCTGGAGTTTTTCCAGCGCTTCGCCGCGGTACCCTCTGAAGGTGTCCGTCATTGCCGTGCCTCCCGGGACGTGTAGTTCATGGCCTGGGCGACAATACCACCCTCGATTCTCCTGCGCACTCTGGTCATCACCGCGCCCATATGGACGGTGGCGGCTTGTTCGGGATGATGCAGGGTCATGTCGGAGACTTCAATTGCCGTCTGGGTAATGATGGCACCGAGTTCGTCGATCGAACAGCGGCCCGGGAGGGAATCCCGTGAGAAGGCACTTCCCGCGGCGATGTCGAGGAGGACGTCAAGGAAACCTCCACGCGGAAGGAGGCCGTCTTTGTGGGCGAGCAGGATTTCTCTCATTGTTTCGACGGAGAATCGCGCGGTGCGGCCCGTTTTCTTCTCGACGCGTTTGGGAAGTTGTATGAGGAGCACCGCGGCGGGCGTGGGGGGGATCCGCCATTCCTTCACGGCGGTCTCAAAAAGACCCGCAAACGGCGACAGCGCAAGAGGTGTCACCAGATCGCCCGGAATCCCGAGTCCGTGGTACCATGTTTCGGTTTCCCAGAACGGGCGCGGCAGCGTCGCCTTGATCCTGTTGCGGTGTTCCTCGGAGACACGGTGCGGAGGGAGATCGGTATCCGGATACATCCGGTCCGGCCCCGGCAGAATGCGTTCGAAGCCGTTTGTGCCGTCGCGCAGCGCCTGGCGGGTTTCGGACGGAATGCCGATGGTGGCCTCCCTGGCACGGATGACCACCTCCGCGGCGCCCGTTTTTGCATCCTGCGGGGGTCCCCAGACGACGACGAGGGTGTCACCGCCCGATGCACCCAGCGCTTTCTTGAGGGTTTGCCACTCCGAAGAAGCGAGCGTCTCGCTGGGGCTGTCCGAATGGACGATGTTGGGGAGCGTGGTCAGGCAGGCGATCACCCTGACGCGGTCGGATATCTCCCGCGAGAAGTACGTGTCCGTCTGGGTCTGCCACCGGAGAAGTCCTTTGAAGCCCCGGAGAAGGACACACTGCGCTTTGTGCCCCTGTGCGATCGCCGATTGAACAGGCTGAAACCGTGTTTTGAGGAGGAGTCTGGTGACGTCGTCGGTTTTGCTCACGAGCGTATCTTTTGTGATCCCGCGGTGATGAAGTTCCTCCCGCAGTTTGAGGAGGTTGTACTGGCGCATGGCCTCCTGGTGCGTGAGCAGCGGAATATCGGGGATGCGGGGGACTCCCTTGATCTCCACGCGGGTTCCGCCGGAGACACTCACGTTGACGTCCTGTCGCGCGGCGCCGTGCCCGGTGCGCACGTTCCCCGTGCTTCTGACCAGCTTTCTCAGGATCTCGGCCACCTCGGCCACCTCGTGCCGGCGTTCGCATCTCCGGGGCGGTGACGGTCTCGACCAGGGGCATCCCCAGGCGGTCGGTGAGGTAGGTCCTCCGGTGGCCGGCGTCGCTCACTTCACGGCATGCGTCTTCCTCAAGTCCGAGCTGGACGATCTTGATCTGCCGGTCCTTGTACGGCAGTGAGCCGTCCACACCCACGATCGTGGTCCGTTGAAATCCGGTCGGGATACTCCCATCCAGGTACTGCTTTCGCGCAATGTGGATTTCGTCTACCATCGTGCACCCGTACAGCAACCCGATCTTTATGGCGATGTCGAGCGCCTCGTCGTTCAGTTCGAACGGCGGGGTGTCGTCCATTTCATAGGTGCAGACCGTCGCATGATGTATCTGATAGATGATCTCCTTCTTCGTCTTGAATTCCATCAGCGCGGTGCCGTCGTATTCGCCGAGTTCGGAGAGGGTCGGGCGCATATGCCGGAGGATTTCCGCGTTGAAATCACTGCTGTACAGACCGGCGGGACAGCGGCAGAAGAGTTTCTTTGAGGTGAGAATCTGCTGGTGGATTTCGAGTCCGGATTTGAAGCCGACCGCCGCGTACTCCTCCGCGGTCATCTCACCAAACGGTTTAAACGTCATTTTGCGCTCAGCGGTTTTCGACGGCGTTCAGGATAAAATCGACGATGGGTTTGGGGTCGGGCAGGCCGTGCGGGCGGTGACCGGCTCCCGGTTTACGGATAACCGTAATGCGTCCGCCCGCCGCCAGAATTCGTTTTTCGAAGGGATCGGTGTTTTCCCCGATGGGGACCGAGATGTCTGCATCACCGCATATATGGAGCATTGGAAATCCCGCGGCGGCGATCTCTTCGGCCAGGTCCAGAGGATTCCCTTTGAACGCCAGGGCCTCCTCTTCGGACGTCAGTCCGAAATTTGCTTTGAACCGTTTCCACTCTTCCGGGGTGCCCGCACTTTTCCCCTTCCCTCCGGCCCAGCTTTTCATGTCCAGCACGGGGGCATCGGCGTACACGCACGCAACGCGATCCGGATATGCAGCGGCCCAGCGATAGGCGTAGAACCCTCCACGGCTGTATCCGATGAACGCGGCTCTCCGGGAGAGGCCGGCCCCGGTGAGCAGCAGAGAGAACCTGTTCCAGATACCGATGGCTTCCGCATTGCCGTACAGCTCAGCGACATCGCAATAGACAAGAAAATACCCGCGCTCCAGAAGGGCGATCTCCGCCTGGGGGAAGTGCCCCCAGAAACGGGCCCGCCAGAGCCACGGGAGTCCCCGCGCGGGCTTCTTCGGGCTGACAATCTTCGCATCCCGCCCCTCGAAGGAAAAGTCGCAGCAGTCAAAACCATGGTAGTCGCTGTGCGTGCCGGTAATGCGGGCGCGCCCGAGCAGGTCAAACTCTCTCCCATCGTTCGTATCTGCCCTGTCCGTCCGGAATGCTTCCTGTGCATCAGTCGTCCCGGGCGGGACCTGTGCACCGGCCGTCCGGATCGTTTCCTGTCCGCCGGTGAACAGGAGGGCTGCTTCCGCGCCATCCGGCTTCCCCGGAGACCCTGGGGGAGCACTCTGGCTCCGGGCAGATCCTCCGGCGAACAACGCACAGCCGAGAGCGATCGGCAGAATCAAGCGCCAGCGTCTCACGGCTATTTCCTGCGCTCCGGTTTGCCGCGTACGAGGAGCACGATCCAGACAACAACACTCAGAACCAGAGCGCCAAAGAGTGTCCGCCGGAGCAGGTACGTGTGTCCTCCTTCGGTCGGGTAGAACGAATAGGCGAGCTGGGGTTTGAAGAGATACCGTTCGAGGTTGCCGAGGAGGAATGTTCTGTCCCGGTAGAACCCGGTATAGATCTCGCGCACGTCTTCAACGTTCGGCGGCCTGCGGTACTTGAAGATCGAATGGGCGGTAAACTCATCCCGCACGGTGGTGTTGCAGAAAGAAAACGGCACGGACACCACGGTATCGGTACCCGCAAAGCCGGGCTTTCGCTCCCACAACCAGTCGACATACATCCGTGCATTCGTGCTGTCAAACGCATTGTGCTGGTTCAGGTGGAAGAGTTCGGCCGTGTTGAGCACTTCCCCCTTTTTGTTGGTCACGCAAATCATTGCTGACGAAAGATCCACGAAGGCCCACCGATGCTGTTCCTGAATGTACGATTCGCCGAAGGCGTGGCCGGTATACACAATCGTGTTGTCCTGCGTGCGGGCCCCGAAGACAAACCGTGTCGGGATTCCCGCCCGGTTCGCCCAGAACACCCACACCTGGGCATGCTGGGTGCACCAGCCCTTGCCGCTGCCATCCGCCATGGCGTTGTACAGAAGCCACGGGTTCATCCAGCGCTCGTCGTCTTTCGGAACACCGCCGGCGCCCTTCAGCTTTTTCCGGAGATAACGGGTCAATTTGTCCATTCGCGTGAACGTCGGGTCCGCAGGGAGCAGCCCCACTTCATCCCTGAGTATGCGGTCCGCCGCCGCCAGTCCTTCCTCACCGACATAGGCATAGTCATCCGTCCAGTCCGCAATCGCAAACTGCTCGAAATCGCCGCACGGAACGTTTGCCCGGACGATGAAGACGTCATCGTGCTGCATGCCGAGGGAGGCGTAGAATTCTCTCTGGTACACTCTCACGGAAATCTCGATTGTCTGGCAGGCGCCTTCCGGCACCGGAACGAGGGTATAGGTGTGGAGCTGGCTGAACGTGGTGTCAATGCGGAACGACGGCGACATGCCGGACCCGCTCTGCGGATTGCCGCCGTCCGTCAGGATTTTCCATTCGGTGATCTGTTTCGAGCAGGTGAGATGAATCTGGAGGCGGTTGCGTTCGACAACCTTCCACTCCCTGATCGTGGGGACATCGAGCGGATAGTAAATCGTCGCATACGACGTCGGGGAGAACGAGGATTCCCACTCGCGGGTGAAGAAAACATACAGGTTGAGAAACAGAAAAACCACCACGATCAGCGCGGTGAGGCGGATGAGCCAGCGACGTTTCATGACGGTGTGGACCGGTGGTGGGGGATGGAGTGATGCTACAACATACCAAATGGGCATAACTCAAGCAAGGAGGAGTCCGGAAGAACGAACTGGAGCCATGGCTCCGCAGGATGTAATGAGCATGGCGCGAGCAAGCGGCTCAGACCGGGCGGACCCGGCGGCCGGAAGACCGATGTTACAGCTTGAAGCGCACTCCCGCGTAGACCATCCTTCCGCTCACCGGGCCCCAGACGAGGGCCGCGTCAAAGTACGGACCGGACGGGTTGCCGGGGTCCAGGATGGGGTCGTCCTGCTTGAAATCCAGGAGGTTTTCCCCTCCCAGGTACAACTCCAGACCTGCAAACAGCGTGCGGGTGACCTGTGCGTTCACCGTGGCGAAGGAAGGGGATGTTGCCCGTGCCTGGAGTCCGGGAGGATTTGTTGCCGTCGAGGGGATGCGCTTCGGACCGAACCACTGCACCGTCAGATCGTAGGATGTCCGCGGGTCATCCTCCGCCTCCTGTTCCGTGGCATAGGCAATATTGACCAGTGCGCGATGTTGTGCGGTGAGCGGGCGTTGCAGCCATGTCCCGTTCAACAGCTGCCGGACGTCCATGTACCGGTAGGCGAAGCGCGTGTCCAGTCTCTCCAGGGGCTGCATGTTCAACTCGGCCTGCACGCTGTTGGCATACGAACCCGAGGTGACCCCGGAAAACCGGACCTCGCGCGGATAGGTATCAAGGTCCGCTATCACCTGCTTGTCGAACACCGTCCTGTACGCGTCGACGCTCAGGGTGGCTTCGCGGTAGTCGATCAGGAAATAGTGTGTCAGGTTGAGCCCGTAGTTCCAGGCGACTTCCTGATCCAGGCCGTATCCGAACGTGCCGGCCGGGCTGATGCTCACCGTGCGGGTGCTGGCAAAGACGGTGGCGTTCTCCGTGAAGATGTTCGCCGTGCGGTAACCGCGGCCGGCCACGGCCCGTATCACCCAGTCCTCCATAGGCGAATACCGCACATGGAGCCGGGGCGAGATCATGGTACCGTAGGCATTGTGCCGGTCGACCCTCACGCCTCCCATCAGGGTGAATTCGTCCGCGGGACTGTACGTGTATTCAAAGAAAGCGCCGGGAACCCGTTCGATGCGCGCATAGGGTTGTTGATCAAACTCCTCATCGAACCGGTCATAGAGGAGACTCACGCCGGCGCGGAACACGTGCTCCGTGGAACCGAAAATGGATTGATAGAGCATGTTGAGATATCCCGTTTCCTCCGTTCCGGCGTAGTCACGGGGGCCGTAGAAGGACGAGGCGCGGTACCGGCCGAGGGACCACTGCACACCGAAACTCTGGTAGGGTTTCCCGTCGAACACGTGTCCCGTTTTTCCGCTCAGCCGGAGATACTGGGAGTGCGTCCCGTACAGGAATGCGGACGCCGGATCGGGCAGCGGCGAGGATTGCCTGGTTCCACCCTCCTTCCTGTCGTCAAGAAACTGGGCGACCAGCTGAGCTTCCCAGCCGTTTTCATCGCCGTAATTCCAGCGTTGAATGGCATTGAACGTCGTGAAGACGGGCATGTCCAGAAAAAGATCCCCGTTGTCGTCCGTCTCGCGCTGCTGGGAGCTGGCATGGAGGAGTGTCATGGATGACCAGTGCTCCCCCAGTTGCTGGCGCAGATTGAGGTTGCCTTCGAACCGTGCATCCAGGTTGCCGTACAGGTTCAGGTAAGCCCGTTTTTCGTCGACGTCTTCCGGTTTGCGGAGGTCGATGTCGATCTGTCCGGTGATGGATTCATAGCCGTTCGCGACCGAACCGATCCCTTTGGACATGTAAATCGACTTGATCCACGTGCCGGGGATGAACGTCAGTCCCACGCTGGAGGTCAGGCCGCGGATGTACGGCATGTTTTCGAGCGTAGTCTGCGTGTAGATGCCGGAAAGGCCGAGCATTTCGATCTGGCGGGTTCCGGTGATGGCATCCGTGAACGAAACGTCGATGGAAGGGTTGGTTTCAAAGCTTTCGGACAGATTACAGCATGCCGCCTTCGCCAGTTCTTTCTGTGTGATACGCTGGACGGATGCGGCGCTCATATAGTCAATCACGGTGGCCTGCTGCCTTCCGACAACCTCGACACCTTCCACTTCACGGGTCACCGCGTTGAGTCTCACCGTAAGGGCGGTCTGGTCTCCCACCGTGAGTGTGTCGGCCGTATACGCGGCATGCCGGACGACAAGGACGCGCGTTGTCCCGCTGAAGGGGAGAATGAACACTCCCGCCGTATCGGTCACCGTTCCGCGCGTTGTGCCCATCCAGTACACACTCGCGCCCGCGACCGGTGCGGGGGAGCGACCCGACTCACTTCCGAGCACCAACCCCCGGAGGGTTTCCCCTCCGGATGCCGGGGCCGTAATGAGGAGCCACATCAGAAGCGCTCCAATGGTTTTCATGCGATCGTTCCTTCCTGCCTGTGCGGCGCCGTATCAGTGGGTGTTCTCGCCGTTTCGGTAGAGGCAGCAGGAGGGGAGATCGGCATACACCTCGTCGGGGGCCTTGAATTTCTCTGTATCGTGGCCGACCGCTGCGATGCGTTGTTCCAGGGAATCGAGCGTCATGCCGGGGGTGCGGAAGGCGATCCGGAGCATCTTCGTTGACTTGTTCCATTTGGCATATTTCACTTCCTTGATGGCCACGGCCTTTTCGATCCTGGTTTTGCACGTCCCGCAATTCCCGAAGACCTTGAGTTGTGCTTCCTGAATCGTGGATTCCTGGGCGGAAGTAAGCGGACATGCAGCGATGGCAAGCGCGAAGAACAGCATGCGGATGGTCATGGTATCCTCAATTGATTGTGATCGTTTGAAAACAGTGGTGCGACGACGGCAGAGTGCCGCGACGCCTGTTTACGGGCGACCGGATATCAAATGAGGAGCGTACAGTTCAGAAGTAAGAGGGATGTTGCGGAACCCGGCGGAGATATGCCTTCGTGCCGTATGGTACTATGGACCGCAGGAAGAACCGGAGCGGCGGAAGCAACCTCCGGGAGCACATTTCCTGAGAGTGACAGGGGAGACCATGCAGGGGAAGCCGCGTGGTCGTCGTGCAGAACGAGACTGACAATCGAGTTCGTGCAGCAGCCGGTTTCCGGCTCTTCGGTGCCGCAGCAGGAGTCGGGTTCGGCCGGAGTCGAAGAGAGCAGGCCGGACGAGACGGGCTCGGTGCCGCAGAAGTGGGTCACCACCGTCAGGCCGGTTGTGACGGCAAGATACAGACAGACGAAGACGATGTGGACTGCTGTTTTCACATGACAAAGATACCATTTTGGGGCGGAAGGTGCAACTTCGCGTGGCGCCATCCGTGATCCCTCGGGAAAAGAGCGGTTCAAACGCCCTTCCTTGATTCTGGCCCTGGAATGCGCTAGATTTCTGGCCATCCCCGGCCTGGTGTGACGGGAGTGCGGGTCCGGGCGAGGGGTGCCGGGGATTTTTGACCACACATAAAGAGGACGGCGGATACATTGCACAAGAAACCTCTGCTTCTTTCACTGGGTTTTCTCTTCCTGTTACCTCCCGACGGGTTGGCGGAGATCATTACGATCTCCGGTTCCGTCAAAGACCAGCGCACTTCTGCGGCGATCGATTCCGCCCTGATAGAGATCGTCAACTCGAAGAACCCGGCCGAAAGGTATTCTGTGGTGACCAACACCGCCGGTCTCTGGTCCTACACCTTCAACACCACGGGCGTTCTTGAGAATTCGACACTCCCCGGGTCTTTTTCAGTCGATCAGAATTACCCCAATCCCTTCAATCCTTCAACGACAATCCCTCTGAGTACCCGGATTGCGGGGGATGTCCGGATGAGCGTCTACAATGCCGTCGGACAGTTGATGGACGAAAGGACTTTTTCGGTGCCGGCCGGGAACCATGCCGTCAACTGGACGAGCAAGGGGGCGGCGGGTATGCTCTTTTATACCGTTGAGTTTGGCGGGGCAAAGGCGACCAGGAAAATGATCCAGCTGGACGGCGGCGCCCGGGGGGGACTGGGTGACGTCACCACGTTCGGCGGGCGTGCGACAGTGGCGGATCTGCGCAAGGTGGCTGCGGATCCGTACCACATCGTGACTTCAAAACTCATCTACATGCCCGACACGGTGACCGTAACGCTCACCAACGGGACCAGCGTGGATGTCCGTCTGGAGACGGTTCACAATCGCGCTCTGGTGTTCGACCTCCACAATGACGTGATGGAAAAAGTGGTGTTCGGCTACCAGATGGGGATCCGCCATACCACCGATCAATCCGATCTCCCCCGGTTCCGTGACGGGGGAGTGGATGCACAGATGTTCGCGCTCTGGACGGATTGGAGGGACTCGGTTGCCCATCCGTACTACGCGTTTACACTCGCAATGGTGGACTCCTTCAACAGTCAGATCCGGCAGAATGCCTCTGAATTCGCGCAGGCGCGGACTTCCGGCGAGATCTTGCAGGCGAATGCCGCCGGCAAGCTTGCCGGGGTTCTTGCGGTCGAGGGCGGGCACGCCATTGAGAACGATCTGGCGAAGCTCCGGACGTTCTATGAAAAGGGGGCGCGGTACCTCACGATCACCTGGAACAACAGCCTTCCCTGGGCGGTATCGGCGGCTGACGCGCGGTCGACGACCGTGGGACTCTCGGAATTCGGCAGGCAGGTGATCCGGACGATGGATTCACTCGGGATGATCATCGACGTTGCGCACACGGGCATAAGAACGATATGGGATATTCTCGCCACGACCAAGAATCCCATTATTGCCACCCATTCCGGTGTGCGTGCCCTCAATAATCATACCCGCAATCTGACCGACGCGCAGATCGACAGCATCGCCCGGCGTGGCGGTGTCATCGGTGTGGTGTTTTATCCCCCGTTCCTCTCCTCAAGGGGGATCGCAACCATCGATACCGTCATCAAGCATATCGACTACATCAGGAACCGCGTGGGGATCGACTATGTCGCCATCGGGTCGGACTTTGACGGTATCGAGAGTGTGCCTGCGGGACTGGAGGATGTGGCAAAGCTTCCCAACCTGACCTCGGCGCTTCTCAGGCGCGGGTACTCGATCGCCGACGTGCGGAAAATTCTGGGCGAAAACTACATGCGGGTGTTCAATCAGGTGTGTAAGTAGCCGGCCACATGAGTCTTCAATACACCGAATCGCTTGCCATCCTGTTCGCCGACGTTGCCGGCAGCACCCGCCTGTACGAGCGCCGCGGCAACGCCGTGGCACAGAAAATCATCGAAGTGTGCCTCGCGCTTCTCCGGGATGTCGTGCAGCGGGAGCAGGGCGTGGTGATCAAGGAGATCGGCGATGAGGTGATGTGCACGTTTCCCTCCGCCGATTGTGCCGCCGCAGCAGCAGTCGGGATGCAGTGTGCGGTCCAGCAGGCGTCGTCGTACGGGAAGTTTGAAAACGAACAGGTGCATATCCGGGTCGGGTTTCATTACGGTGCGGTCATTCACGAGCAGGCGGATGTCTTCGGCGATGCGGTCAACGTGGCGGCACGAGTTGCCGCGCAGGCAAAAGCCGAACAGATACTGACCACGCGCGACACGATGGAGCAGCTCCAGGCCGACCGCCGCACCAACGCCCGCCTCATCGACCGCGTGATGCTGAAGGGAAAAACCGGAGAGCTGGAATTACACGAGTTGCTCTGGGACTTCGAGAATCTCACCGTGCTTCAGGGAGGGCCCGGCACGGGTGCCGGACAGGCGACGGCAAGGATTTCGTTCGGCGGGACGGACAGATTCCTTGACCCGGAGCATCCGATCTTGCGTATCGGCCGCGGCGGGGAGAACGACATCGTCGTGCCCGACAACCTTGCCTCCCGATTGCATGCCCGGCTGGAGTTGCGGAAGGGAAAAGTGGTGCTCGTTGATCAGAGCCTGAACGGGACGTATGTCCGTAGTGAAGGAGAACCGGAGGTCCATCTCCGGCGGGACGAACACGTGCTGCGCGGCCGGGGGGCGATCAGTCTCGGAAGGTCGACCGAGCCTTCGTCCGCACTGCAGATCCTCTTCACGTGCGCTTGATCCCGCGCTGCCTACCCTGCTCCCACTTCCACAATCTGTACGGTAATATTATCGGTCCCCCCGCGTTCGTTGGCCAGGGCAACAAGCGCTTCCGCCGCCTCCTGTGGCGGGGACGTTTCCACCAGGCGCCGTATCTCCTCATCCTCCACGTGGTTTGTCAGGCCGTCTGTGCACATCACCAGCAGTGAACCGCCCGGCAGGGGAATGGGTCCGCTGATATCCGCTTCCAGTTCGGGTCGTGTGCCCAGGGCACGCGTGAGGAGATTGCGTTCCGGATGGACCCGGGCCTGTTCGCGCGTGATGACGCCCCGGACGAACAGTTCCCATACGCGGGAGTGATCGGTTGTCAGCTGGCGGATTCCGGCGGGGGTAACCAGAAAGATCTTGCTGTCTCCGATGTGTCCCAGCCAGGCGGATGAATCCCGGACCACCAGCACGCTGCATGTCGTGCCCATGGCGTTGTATGCAGGAACGCGGGAACCTTCCTCAAAGACCCGGGTGTTTGCTTCGCCCATGGCCGTGCGCAGGAGATCGGGGATCTCCATCGGGGGAGCCGATGCGTACGATTCGAGTATCGTCGACACGGCCAGCTCACTCGCCCGCCTTCCCGCGCGATGTCCTCCCATGCCGTCAGCGACAACGAACAGCACGCCTCTGGGACCCTCAACCCCGGAAGGAGGGTCGGGGGTCAGACCCGCGGAGTCCTGGTTTTCCCGGCGGACCCTCCCGACTTCAGTGTGATGGCCGTAACGGATCGTGATCAAGACTCCCGGCTCCTCTCCTGTTGTTCTTCAGTGAGAAACGGTGGAAGCATAGAGCTCTCTGATGGCCGGTGAAATGAGGGTCGTGTTGAGAACGTAGCGGGGCTCGAGCCGGCTGACACGCCGGAATTCCTCCTCGGCCCTTTCCCGCTGATCGCGGTCGTTCCCGCCGGAAAGGAGATAGAGGGCGGCAAAAGAGCAGCCGAGAATTGCGTGGGCGTTGGCATGATCGATTCCCCCCCGTGTCACGGGCCCGAGCACCTCCACAGCCTCTCTGTACCGTCCCTTGAAGAATGCGACGCTCCCTTTCTTCACCTCCCGTTCCGTTCCCAGGATCTTCTTCATATAGTCATCCAATCCCGGATAACGGGCGTTCCGTTTCCTGACTTCCAGGAAGATATTCCTGGCGCTCATGATATTCCCGCGCGTGAATTGCACCGCGGCGCGGCTGAAGAGGGTGTCGGTGTCAATACCCAGATCCGTTTGCCGCAATCCGGGTGCCATTGAAGGAGAGACGCCGGTTCTTGCCGCGGGTTCCGGGTTCTGACGGCGGGCTGCATCCGCGGACGTCGTGCTCCTCGCGGCGGATTTCTGGAATGCATCAAGGCGTTCGCGGAGCAACTCACCCGCACGTGTGTCCTGCTTCCCGCTGTACACCTCGCCGATCCGGTCTTCTTTCTGAAAGTCCGCAAGTGCAGGCCCGGTCTCCCCCAGATGTGCGTGTGCGAGGCCGCGGTAGAAGTAGGGGAAGTAGTCGATGAATCTCACGCCGTAGGTCCGGGCGTTTGCCCGGGAATCCGGCTTCTGTTCAATCGCATCCGTGAAGAAGGCCACCGCCTCCCTGTACCGCTGCTCCCGGAGAGCGGCTTGCCCTTTTTCGTAGCTCTCGTTCCACTGGTCTGCCCGGGCGGTACAGGCGAGCCCGAGGAGAATCACCATCAGAGAAACCAGCGTGCCCACCGGCACAGGGGGTGTGAGAGCGCGCGAAAATACAGGCAACGTTCAGATCTCCTTGATCTTCACGAGAAACAGTCAGAAATCACATAGAGAACTGCGAAAGGGCCTTCTCGGCATCAAAACCGGGCCATTGCGAACTCAACTCGGTAAGAGAATCCCTTCGCACAACACACTTCAGGACCATCGGCCGGGTGTAATCGGGATGGGAGCAGGTAATCGTGTATGACCCCTCGGGGAGCCTGAGAAGGCACGGGGTGAAGGATGTTCCGTCCGGCGCCAGGGGCCCTTCCTTCTCCCGTTCGATCTTTGCCACCTGCGCCCACGGAAGGACGTTGAGTGCGACCGTGCCCGTAGGGGTCTGCGTGAAATGCCTGAACAAAAACAGAACCACGCTCGCGAGGACCAGCGCCCCCAGGAGATACACGGCGATCTTCGCCCGTTGCCGGTGTTTCTGCGGGGCGCCGAGGGGTAAGGAGGGTGGTCCTTCGCCGGCGAGGATGGTCTCCTCGACCGCGGGTTCGGGCCGTTCCATGGCGGGCCCTCTGCGGTCCGCCTTCCCGGCCTTTGCTGCATCTTCCTCTGTAAGTGATGCCTGTACATCTTCAAGTGCGTCTGCAGCTTCGTCGAGAGTCTGAAAGCGCTCGGAGAGATCCTTCTTCAGCATCTTCTCCAGAATCCTGGGGAGGCTTGGCGGGAGCAGTTTCTTCAGCTCCTCCAGCCCTTCCGGTTCCTCGTGCACGATCTTGTACATCACCGACGTGGGTTCATCCCCGCGAAAGGGTTTCCTGGCCGTAAAGAGCTCGAAAAGGAGAACCCCGCAGGAAAAAATGTCAGCACGGCGGTCGACCTTTTTCCCCTGAATCTGTTCGGGGGACATGTAGTAGGGCGTCCCCATCACCATGCCGGTGGAGGTCAGGGCGCTGGATCCGAGTCGTGCGATCCCGAAATCCATGATCTTCACCCGGCCGTTTTCGAGTATTCTGATGTTGGCGGGTTTGACATCCCTGTGGATGATGTCTTTCGCGTGCGAATACGCGAGGCCGCGGCAGATCTGGATTGCGTACGACAGCTTGCGCCGCATCGTCATCGGCTCGTGCCGCTCGAGGAGAGTGCGGAGATCGGAACCGGTGAGGTATTCCATGACGATGAACGGGCGGCCGCCGTCTTCGCCCACGTCGTGGACGATGGTGATATTCTCGTGTGAAAGTTTTCCCGCGGTGCGTGCCTCGCGGGTGAACCGTTCCTTGATCTCCGGCACGTCCAATGCGAGGTCCAGAATCACTTTGATGGCAACCTCGCGCTCCATGACGGGATCGTACGCGCGGTAGACTGCGCCCATGCCCCCGCGCCCCAGTTGCTCGCGGATCTCGTATTTGCCGACCTTTTCCATCGCCTGATTGAATGTACAAAAGGATATCGGGAGTTACAAAGGGAGGAAACAGCGTAAGCGGAGTCAGCGAAAGGGGAGTCCGTCTACAACCCGGACTCCCCCTCTCCCCCTGCTTCTGCCGGAAAACGCGGCACTGCCACAAAGTTCAGCCAGAAATCCTGTCACCGCCCGGAAGCCCGACTATTATCTGATCAGCAACATTCGCCGTGTCTGCATGCGGGCATCAGAGGTCAGGGCATAGAAATAGACGCCGCTGGAGTGTGAACCGGCGTCCCAGGAAACCCGGTGCTCCCCCGCAGGCAGCACACCGTCCACCAGCCGTGCCACTTCAGCCCCGAGCACGTCATAGACCTTCAGCGCGGCGCTGCCGGTCTGGGGGATTGTGAACGTGATCGTCGTGCTCGGGTTGAAAGGGTTTGGGAAGTTCTGCTCCAGACGGAATTCATGTGGCAGCTCCCCCTGTTCAGAAGGCGCAGAAGTGGGGGTAACCACATTCACCACACGGCCTTCCACCGCCGGAGTGACGGAACCGCGTTGTGCGAGATAACCGGCAAGTACCTGAAACTCGGTCGTGTCATTGGAGACATGGAGATCGCTGAATGGAATGCCCAGCTGCGTCAGGAACATCGCTGCGAATTCATTAGCGGTTACGGTGTATGTTGCGGTGGGATCCACGGGAACTCCGTTCACTCTGGCTGACACAAGACGCCCGAGAGGTGGCAGCCCGGAATTGTATACATACGTGAGTCCGGATGCCTGGATCAGGAATTCATCATCAGCTTCGATGCCGGACAATCCGAATTCCAGTCCGGACAGGAGGGCACTCCCGGTCATGGTGAACGTGGCAATCCGGTACCCCAGCCCGTTGACGGTGTTGAATCCGTATCCGACGACGCGGAAGGCGTCCGCGGAAACGATCGGTCCCGGATAGAGCGGTTCCGCCGTGGATCCGCCGACCTCGAAGGCAATCTGCGTTCCTGTCGCGGCCCGGAAGGCGTCCGTGACGAGGTTGCCCACCGGCGTGTCATGTTTACCCGGGAACATCAACGAATCAGCCACTTCTTCACAGAAAGCGGTCACGGCCGCTATCTGCTGCGTGTACACCGGTCCGTACACCCCCTCAATGTCCGCAATCATCGCACTCACATTTGCCGCGACGGAGGGTTCCTCCGGAATTGCAGAGTCAATCGGCATCAATGCATAATCCAGCATCCGGACTCTGGTGCCCTGCACCGTCAGCCGGAGCCTCCCGAGGTCGAGATAGAAGGCATTCGCCTGAAGGATCAACGTGGTGTCGCCGATCGGATTGGTGACGCGCCGGGGTGTGACGAGCGTACTATGATCGTGTCCACCCACGATGACGTGTATTCCCGGGACGTACCGGCCGACCAACTCGTCCAGGGGCAGACCGAGATGGGACAGACAGATGATCACGCTGCAATTGCGCGCCTTCAGAGAGTCGACCATCTCCGCGGCGATAGGAATGATGTTGGTGTCCAGGAATGCAGGTCCGGGCTGGGAGAGAAGATTGGTGGCCGGCGTGGTCAGTCCAAAAATGCCGACTCTGACGCTCCCCGCCTGTTTGACGGTAAACGGGCTCACGTATTTCCTGAGCGGCTGGACCGAAGGGTCGGGGAGTACGAGGTTTGCGGAAAGAACGGGAAAGCCTCCGCCGGCGAATCCGCTGTCCAGTGCTGTCAGAAGAGTCTGCGGGGTGAGATCAAATTCATGATTGCCCAGGGTCAGGGCATCGAAACCGAGCGCGACCATGAGCTGCAATTCGGCGACTCCGAAGTACCTATTATAGAAGAAGTCGCCGATGGAGAAATCCCCCGCATGAAGCAGCAGGGCGCCGGGGTTGGCCATACGCTCACCGCCGATGAGCGATGCGGCACGGGCGATTCCGCCCAGAGATCCCGCCAGACCCGCATTGCGGGGGCCGATGGCGGCGAGATTGCCGTGTGTGTCATTGACATGGAGAATGGTGATGGTGTCTATCTGTCCCGCTGCCGTTGCAGCGGCAAAGAGCAGACAGGAGAATAAGAGATGTACACCTGTGTTCATAATGCCTCCATGGTGAATAGTAATGATGTCAGAACAGCTGTCCGAAGTTGAAATAGAATCCTGTGGTCTCTTTCCCGAGTCCAACGTCCACCCGCACAACAAATGTTTCCATGGCGAATCTCAGGCCGATCGTGGGGTTGATTGCCCAGCCGGTGATGTCGAGTGCTCCCAGGGAATCCCAGACCTTCCCTGCATCGACACCGAGCACGCCTCCAAAACGCCAGTAGATCGGGAATCGCATTTCCGCATTCAGCACCGCCGAAACGCAGTCCAGGTACCGGTCCTGCGTGTAACCGCGCAGGCTTGCATTCCCGCCGATGGGGAGAAGCACCTGCACCGGCAGATCGCTGCCGTTCAGGGATTGCAGCATACCCCGGAGGGCAAGAGTCGTTGACTCCCAGATCACCGGGCGATAGTGCTGAACCGTCAGACCGTACCGGGCAAACGAAATGTTCCCCGGGAGAAAGGCGGGAGCAACTTCCATATCTCCCTGCAGGACGAGACCTTTCGTCGGCCCAATGGTGCTGTTCCGGGTGTCGTATCGTGCCGAGAGAAACAGAGCGGTGTACGAGACCCGCCCCGCGTTCAGTTCGGGGGGTAATACTGCCAGACGGCTTGTGTCGGAGAACCCGAAATTCCGTACGGCTCTAAACCTGACTCCGGCCCCGGCAATCACCGCCGGAGAGAAGCCCCTGCTCACCGTAAGGCTCAGATCGAGTGGCTCCTTCGTGTATATCTCCCTCTGGTCAAAGGGGGCATCATTCCCGACTCCGAAAAAACTATTGTTAATCCATTTGTCGTAGTCAACAGCGAGATCGAAGGCGATGGGGTAGGATGTGCCCTGTCGCATCTCCGCATCCGGGAGGGAGGCGACCAACCGGTACCACCGTTCCCCTTTGGTGCTGTTGAAGAGCGTCAGGTCGAACGATTCCCGGAATCCCAGCTGGTTCCGGAAGACCACTTTGACGCCATAGCCAAATCCGGCATCGGTGTCATAGCTCAGAATCGGAAAGGGTTCGATGATCGGCTGTTCCCGGGAATCGGAGGTGTCCGCCTCATTGCCGGATGGGAATCCGGTGGCAGGGAGGGATCCGGCGAGAAGAAGAAGGGCCAGGGCGATTGTCGGTTTGCGTTTCATCATGCCTACCTTTGCGACAAGATACTACCCCGGAAGCGCCGGATTGTCAGGAATTTGTCATGAAATTGCAGAAAAACCTCCCTGCAGAAAGTCCTGTTTTCTGGAGTTTTGCGGACAGGCGGGAAAAAGTGTATATTTGCCGATCAAAAAAGGAAGCGTACAACTCATGCCGTGGGCCATTCGCACAACCCTGATCATCAGTGGGATTGCTCTCCCGCTCTATCTCTACATTGCGCTCCGTTCCGCATCTTCGGTCGGACTCCTGCGCCCGGAATCGAAACGGCATGCCCGGAAAGTGGCGCTTCTCCTGATTGCCTGGCTCTACTGCTTTCCTCTTCTCACCCTGATCCTTCACCTTCTTGGCCAATCCGCCAACAGTCTGGAGCAGGGAAATACAGGAAAGATCTCAGACTACCTGTTTTTCTATCCCCAGTGGATAAGCCTGATTATTGTTCTGGAACTGATCGCTCCCTTTTTGCTTCTCGACATTGTGGGTCTCGTCGGCCGGTTCTCTCCTGCGCGATTTCAGAGGTGGCGCCGGGTGCTCGCCTATGCACGACTTGTGCTTGCGGCGCTGGCAATTCTTTATGTTCCGGCTCGCGTTCTGGTTGACACCACGCATGTACGGGACAGCACGGTGGAGGTGCGGCTGAAGGAACTCCCCGGGGAGCTGGAAGATCTCCGGATCACCCTCGTGGGGGACATCCAGGTGGATCGGTACACCGGCGAGCCGAAAACCGATCAGGTGCACCGGATTGTTCGTGAACGCCATCCGGAAGTGCTGCTTTCTTCCGGAGATGTTGTGACGGGGGGAACCGACTACCTGGACGCGGCGGAAAAGGCGATGTGCGGCATGAAGGGGTCGCTCGCGTCGCTTGCAGTGATGGGGGACCATGATCACTGGTCCGCTCCGGACGCGATCCGTGACTTTCAGGAACGGTGCGGGTGGGTGTTTCTGGACAACGAACACAGAGTCTTGTTCTGGAAGGGCAGGCGGGTTCTGATCACCGGTCTGACGCATATCTACAGCCGGAAATTGAACGAGAGCAGGCTTGCTGGCATTCTGGACCGTGCACCGGAAGCGGAGGTCAGAATTCTCCTCGTCCACCAGCCGGCCGAGTGGCTCATCAGGCTGGCGTCGGAGCGGGGATACAACCTCGTGATTGCAGGCCACACGCACGGCGGGCAGATGGTCTTCCATCCGCTTGGTTTTCCGCTGACGCCCAGCATGCGCGAGACGCGATACTACAGCGGGACGTACCGGATGGGATCGATGGCGATCGTGGTGACGAATGGTGTGGGCCTCACACTCGCGCCGGTCCGCTATCACGCACCCGCGGAGGTGACGACAATCGTCCTTCGACAGGAAGACGGACGGTAGTCCTGCAGACCCGACGTCCGTCTCGATATCCCGCCGTGGCTTCAACCGTACACGAGGGGTGTTGACGCCGGGCGGAGTGGCGAGGATCTTCAGTGATTGGCCGGCGATCCCGGGCGGATCAAGACCAGGGAGGGCTCATCTCAACGCAGACCTGCGGATATAGTAGCTGTTCCCCACCGTCACGCTGACAAACGGGGGTGATTGTGCTGCCCCTTCTTTTTCTTCCGTCCGCATGGTGACATCGAACACGCGCACCAGGTTGAGCTCCTTTTCACTCGCGACCTCGATGGCCACAAGCGCGGGGACACCGTACATGATCGGCTGCCCGAGGATATTCTTTCCCTGTACGGACCATGAACCGGTGATGGAAACGGCAAGAGCATTCCGGACTTCCGTGTCTTTTGCCGAAGGGTGTTTGTCCCGACGTCCCCATTCGATGTCTTCCCGGAAGAACGAGAGGGCCGCCTGCGCCAGCTCCGTGGCATTGGAGGGGGCGTTCCCGCTGTTGCCCGGCCATTGTTTCCTGTCCACGGCAGCGAAGAACTCCTTCAGAACCGCATCCACCCGCTGCCTGTGACCCGCGTGTGCGCTCTTCGCTTTCGCGTTTTCGGGAGAAAAACGAATTGCCATGTCGAGATACTTCTTGTTCTCCGCTGCGTGCCTGACCTTGCTGAAATCGTGAATATCGGCAAGCCTGCTAAAGCCATCCTCATACTTCTTCATCAGGTCTTCCGCCATCGCTTCACGCGTCTTCCCGACGTTCACGATGCCTTTCGTGAGTTCCTCATACGCGTTTGAGGTCTGCCAGTCCCCGGTGCTCCTTTCCACCTCCTGCTGTGATTTCCCGTATTTGGCCTCAAACCCCGCAAGAGTCCTCTGGAGTGAAGACTTCTCTGTTGTTTCGAAGGTTTCGATGGAAGCGATCAGTTCTTCGACCTGTTCGGGGGTATTGTAGTAGGGGATATTGCCCGTCGCCTTGTCGAAGATCTTTGTGCGCATCTCCTGGTGGAGCGCCTTGAGCGCTTCGCTATCTCCGGCTACCGCCTTTTCGGCGTCTGCAGCGGCTGCGGCCCCGGCCTTGTAAGCGCCCTGGATCTGTGTATTGGCATCGCGGGCGGATGCGAGGTTCGCGGCTGCTTCGTCCAGCGCGGGATGTGCCGGCACTCCTTTGTTTGCGGCGGCACTCCTTGCTTCTTCAAGACTGGCGGCCATTTCTGCCACACGTCTCTCCATCCGCTCCACCGCCATCCGGTAGTTGTCCCCTGTCGCGGTGGTGATCTCGTTCCGCGCCGTCTGGAATGACGAAAACTGACTGTTGAACTGTTCCATGGGGCGCCGGGCATCGTAAGGGAGTGCCTGTGCCTGTCCGGATGGTCCGGACGCCTGCTTCTGGGGAGCCTGCGGTGCGGCGGATGCCTGAACGGTCAGGGAGGATTTCAGGGCAAGAGACTTTCCGAGTTTGGTTTCAACCTTGTCTTTCAGTTCCGTGAACGCCGGGATCAACTTCTGCAGCGCGGGATGAGCGGGGTTGGCTGCCTGGATGCCGGCGATCATGTCATCGACGATGCCGAGCTTGTCGAATACTTCCTGATACTTTCCGCTCATGAGGCTGTTCTTCAGCCTGCGCAGTTCGGCGTCCGCTTTTTTCACAATTTCATCAGAGATTTCCATGAAAGGGGTCCTTGGGTTGTGGAGAACGAACAATGGGCCGGCCTTACCGCGTGAGGACCATCTTTTTCGTGTCTACGAAAACGCCCGCGGGATTGCTGGCAGGCGCGGCTTCCAGCCGGTAGAAGTACACACCTGAGGAGACCGCTGGCTGCCAGGCGATCCTGTACACGCCGGCGGGCAGCCTGTCGTCCACAAGGGTGGCAACTTCCTGTCCGAGCATGTTGAAGACGGTCAGGCGCACCCGACTTTCGGATTTCAGGTCATAGGATATCGCGGTCGACGGATTGAAGGGGTTGGGAAAGTTCTGGTGGAGCGCGAAGCCGTCCGGGATCCGCTCCTGAGGCGGCGTGGCGCTGGTTGTGCGGATTCCCGCGAGAACAGCGAGTGTTCCAACGGCCAGCTTTGTCATTTTGTGAAAATACGGTCTATTGAGGTTGTTCAGATTGTCGTTCGCCGTGTGGTAGTTCTGGTTGAAGTTGGACGTCATGTCTTCAATCAGCATCACGGCAGCGAATCCTTTCGTCCAGAACGGGGAGTGGTCGCTTGAAGTGCTTCCCGGGTTCTTGACCGTTGGGGTCAGGCCGATGCCGTACGTGGTATTGACAGACACCACGGTATCCGCGAGCCAGGTTGAGTTACCGGCCGCGGAGGTGTGCACGTCCATCCTTGTGTCCGGATTTGTGTGCCAGGCGATCATGTCGAGGTTGATCACTCCGAGGAGTGTCTCCGGCAGGGTTGAGGCAAGATTCGCGTAGTATTTGCTCCCCAGAAGCCCCTGTTCTTCCCTGTCCCAGAGGGCATACCTGATGCTCGTGGCCGTCTTATACCCCGAAAAAACTCGGGCGGCTTCGATGACCCCCGCTGTTCCGCTGGCGTTGTCATCCGCCCCCGGCGCCGGGATAGTGGAGGGCATGTTGTCGTAGTGGGCACAAATTATGTAGTATTGCCCCGGCCGTTCCACGCCGGTCTGGGTTGCGTACACGTTTTGTCCCCCCGAAGTGAAATTCTGCACCTGCGCCGTCAGCCCGTAGCTCTGCAGCTTTTGCCCGAGATAAACCGCCGCTTTGGCATTCCCGGGGTTCGTATCGTATCTGGACTTGATCGTATCGCTGACACCGTTGAGGATAACGGGCGTGACTCCCGAGAGCTCAGCCACGGAGTTGGTGAGTGAATCGAGGTTCGTGCGTGCGATGACGGCGGTTACCGCAGGATCGGGCAGCTGGGCATGGAGTGTTCCAGCGATCATCGGCAGAAAAACAAAAGCGCGGAGGGTTCTCATGGATTTGTCCATTGGATTTCGGGTACAGTCTCCATAATAAGAATAGCAATCCACGATACAATAAGCAAATGCGCCGAACAACAGGGGATTATGGATGTTTGCGAAGGAGCCATGATCGCCCGGCGCCCTGGAAGGTTTCGGGGCAGGGATATGTCCTGGCATGGGTGACGGACCTCATTTGGATGAAATATGCGTTGATAGTCATGGAACATTCAGGTAAATTTCCTTCAAGAGAATCCGGTTTCAGTGAGGACTGCGAGGTGGATCGACCGGATAGTGCGAGCGGTAAGACGAGTCCTTCCCCCGGCGCCTCGACCAGGTTTCCACATCACTCCCGCATGCATCCGGATTGCCACCCGGGTGTCGCGCATAAGCAGGTGGCTGTCAATGAAAGGCCCGCGCGTCTCGAAGTTCGCCATTGTTCTGCTCCAGCTCATCACGGGTGTGCTGTATTCTCAAAGCAACGCGCAATCGCCCACCTCCGATCCTGACGGTTCCGTTATCCTGAATCCCGCGGCAGGCGAGAAGCTTGCCTTCACCCAACAGCCGACAAATGCCCCGGCCGGCACAATCATTTCGCCTTCGGTCACCGTCCAGCTCAAGGATAAAAACGACAGGAACATATCACAGGCCGGTGTCTCCGTCACCCTGACCCTTTCCTCAGGTACCGGGGCACTGAGCGGGACCACGACACGCACAACCGATGCGCAGGGTCTGGCTACATTTGCGGGCCTGAGCATCAACCTGATCGGTTCAAAACAACTGAAGGCGTCAGCGACGGGTTTTTCCTCGGCCACAAGCAACACATTCACGATCATGCTTGGTCCTCCCGCGCGTTTACGAATCCAAACCGAGCCTTCAGGAACGGCAACGGCGGGCGTACCTTTCGCCCAACAACCGGTTGTCTGGGTAGAGGACGCGGGGGGGAATCGTGTCACCACCGATAACCGTACGGTGGTAACAGCGGCCCGGGTGGGCGGAGAAGGGGTGCTGCAGGGGATCCTCACGGCCACCGCCGGCGGCGGCATTGTGACTTTCTCGAATCTCTCTCACAATACTGCAAATGCCATCACGGTGCTGTTCACAAGCGGGACGCTGACTCCGGATACTTCGAGGAGTATTCTGGTGAGCCCGGCCGCTGCTGCCCGTTTGGTATTTGTGCAGCAGCCCACCGTCACGACAGCGGGCGCGCCTATTGCGCCGGCTGTCACCGTTGCCTTGCATGATGCATACGGCAACAGGGTTACCACCACAGGAACACCGGTCACCGTCGCGCTGGCTTCCGGTACAGGATCCCTGAGCGGCACACTGACGAAGGGCAGTTCATCCGGCGTGGCGACATTCAGCAACCTGAGCATCAATATTACCGGACCGAAAACCCTGCGAGCGACGAGCGGGAGTCTTACCGCTGCCATAAGCAATGAGTTCTCCATACAGCCCGGTCCCGGAAAGACGCTGGTATTCGTCCAGCAACCGACTAACACAGCTGCCGGATCACCGCTCTCTCCTCCCCTTGCGGTGCAGGTCCGCGACTCACTGGGCAACGACGTCACGGCAGCCGGGGTCACCATCTCCGTCTCAATTTCCTCCGGCACCGGCGTTCTCAGCGGAACGACGACCCGTCCCACAAGTCTCTCGGGTCTTGCCTCTTTCAACGACCTCAGCATCAACCTCGCGGGGAGCAAGACCCTCTCGGCGACGGCCCCCGGATTGGCAACGGCGGCAAGCGCAGTTTTCACCATTACGTCAGGGCCGGCTGCCCGGCTGGCTTTCGTACAGCAACCCATGATGACCCGTGCCGGTGCATTCATTGTGCCCGCAATAACCGTTCAGGTAAAGGACGCACTGGGGAACAGCGTGCGCACGGCGGGGATTTCCACTTCACTCGCGTTGACATCCGGGACCGGAAATCTGACGGGAACAATCCCGCAACTCACCGATGCTTCGGGGATTGCGACGTTCAGCAATCTGACCATCAATCTCACGGGAACCAAGCAGCTGACCGCCTCGGGCGCGGGTCTGGCGTCCGCTCTCAGCGATACGTTCGCCATTACCGCCGCGGCTGCGGGCAAGCTGGTATTCACGACCAGCCCCTCGGGGGGAACGGCCGGAATACCCTTTGGAGTCCAGCCCGCTGTCACTCTCCAGGATGCGTTCGGCAACATTGTACGCGGTGTTCCACAGACCGTGACGCTGGCCATACAGAACAATGCGGGACCGGGGGGGGTCCTGACGGGGACCAGGAGTATTCCGGTGAACGCGGTGACGGGCCGGGCGGACTTCAGCGACCATTGCCATTGACAAAGTGGGAAATGGGTATACCCTTACGGCAACGGGATCGACGGTATCCACCGCGCCGGGCGATGTCGTCAGTGCGCCGTTCACGGTCACTGCAGGCCCGGCGGCAAGGTGAGAGTCGAGAACGCTCCCGATGGATCAGGCCTGACCATCGGAAGTCAGAACGTCACCTCGGGGACATCCATCGTGGTGTTTGCGATAGCACGGGACGCCTTTGACAACTTCGTTGCCAATGTCCCGGCGGATGCATGGACGCTTACGAATATTACCGGCAATGTCGCTCCCGCAGATCTCGCATCAGGTCCCGACAGGAAGAACGCGAGGTTCACGGCCCGACTGGCGGGGACGGGCGTCATCACCGCGGTTGCCGCCGGCCTGACTTCTGTTCCATCCGGAACACTCACTGTTGTTGTCGCCGGGTCTCCGACACAGGTCCGGGTCGAAACGTCCGCCAACGGTACCGGGACGCTGCTCACCGACCGGAGCATATCATCGGGGGGCACCCTGACCGTGTACGCCATCGGCCGGGACGCCGCGGGGAATTTTGTCTCCAACCTCGCGGCGGATAGCTGGAGCCTGCAGGGCAAAACAGGGGGAGTGGCAGACGGGGACCTTGTCGGGAGTCCGGACAGGAAAGCCGCCACGTTTACTGCACGACTCCTCGGTGGCGCACGGATCCGTGCGACGTCGGGGGCACTTGCTGCCACCAACTCCGGAGTTCTGGCGGTTGTGGCCGGAGCGGCGACAACAACCACCGCCATTGCAGGGACACCGCAGAGTACCCGGGCTGGAACGGCGTTTCCTGCGAGACTCAGCGCACGGGTTCAGGACGCGGCGGGAAATCCGGTACAAGGGATCCAGGTTGTCTGGACCGCTCCGGTTTCCGGCGCAAGCGGCACCTTCGCTCCCGGCGGTTCGGTCGCCACGACGGATAGCAACGGTGTTGCCATCTCGGGCGTGTTCACCGCGAACACCGTGACCGGGGCATACACAGTGCGCGCGTCATTCCCGGGGGGGGCGGCAGGGGCCATGTATTCCCTGGCAAACACGTTCGGTGTCGCGGCCCGCTTGAGGCCGGTCGCGGGCGCGTCTCCCCAGCAGGCGGAGGTGACCACTCAATACCCGATCCCCCTGGCGGCAATTCTCCTGGATTCACTGGGAAATGCTGTGAGTGGCGTCCCGGTGACGTTTGTCGCTCCTGTATCGGGGCCGGCCGGGACCTTTTCCGGCGCCGGACGGACAGCGACGGTGTCCACCGGCTCCGGCGGGATAGCGACCGCCCCTGCTTTCACCGCGAACACCATTGCCGGCGCATACCAGGTTGTTGCCACAGCAGCCGGGATTGCGGACAGTGCGGTGTTCGAGCTGACGAATATGGCGGGTGCTGCACGCATTCTCAGACCGGCCGCCGGGGCGCCGCAAAGCACAGCCGTAGGGTTGGCCTTTTCCTTGAGATTGCGCGCCGCCGTCGAGGATGCTTCCGGTAATCCGTTGCCGGGGGTTCCCGTTACATTTTCAGCCCCCCTCGCGGGCGCAAGCGCAAAATTTTCCGGCGGTCCGGTTGACACCGCAATGACCGGCAGCGACGGTAAGGCGACTGCCTCCTCTCTTATCGCGAATTCCATTCACGGGGACATTCACGATTCTGGCGCGCACCCCGGCCGTGTCAACGCCGGCTGCGTTTTGCGTTGACGAACGATCCCGGGCCGGTGGATACTCTTCTTATCGATGCCGGCGGCGGCGGGAAAATCGGGACCCAGATCGCGCAGATTCCTTTCACCATCCGCATTATCGCCAATGATCGTTTTGGCAATATTGCATTGCATTTCAACGGAACGGCCGACATCTCATCCGACGGGGTTATTTCCCCTGAAGGACGTCTGACGATTCCCTTTGCCTCGGGTGCCCTCACTCGCACTCCGTTGCGATGCAGCAGGAGGGACGGTTTCTTCTCCGGGTAACCCGTACCGGCGGAGCCGAGACGGGGCGGACCGACACATTCCAGGTCCTCAACCCTGCACCCTCGGTCACATGCTTGCGCCGCCACTCGGGAGGAGAGGGCAGACCCTTGCGATCACCATCACCGGATCGGGATTTCTTCCCGGTCAGACAACGGTGAGTTTCGGGAATATGATATCGACCTCGACCACGGTCATCTCAAAGACCGAGCTGGCCGTCACTATCGGCATTGATGCCGCTGCCGCATTGGGCGCACGTGACGTGTTTGTTCTCAACGGTCCTCCCGGAGGAGGCATGGGGACTCTGGCCGGGGGTTTCACTGTCGCCACCTATCCGCCGCCCTGTGATCACTTCCGTGGCCCCGGACAGCGGGGTCGCCCTGCAGCGGGTGACCCTGGTGTTTACCGGCGGCAATTTGTTGACTGGACTTTCACGCGTGGACATGGGAGCGGGTATCATCGTCAACGCGATCACGTGGATTCCTCCGAATCAGACTTACGGCCAACATCAGTATTACCACTTCGGCGCCGGGGGGAATGCGCAGGACTCTTCTCTCAAACGATCCCCCCGGTGGCGGGACTTCCGACAGCGTATCAACTTCCAGGTCGTCATACCTCCTGACGCCTTATCCGATTCTCGAATCACCGGCGGACGCAGTGCCGTGGCTCGATACCGTCGTGACTTTCAGCTGGCGTCCGCTGGCTGAGAACGGGCGATTGAGTATCGCCTTCAGGTTTCAACGGCCCGCATGTTTCGACGAGGGTGTTTGATGATTCCACCATCGCGGATACCTCCAGGAGGTGACTGCTCTTCGCGTGGGGTGTCACCTATTATTGGCGGGTTTTTGCACAGAAGTGAGGTAGGGAATAGTGAGCCTCACCTGCAAGATCATTTGCCGCTTCGGTCATGCTATCCGAGACTTCTTATCTGTCTCACACCGTGTCGTTTCCCAGTTATGCGTCCAGTGCGGGATATCAGCCCGAGTGAATTCGCCTCGTTGGACTTCCGGGGACGGCGATATGCAGGTGAACACCGTGCTGTCAGGAATCGCCGGGAGCTGACTGGGTGGCATATTGGGACAATGGGGCTGCGAGTGACTATCTGGTTCCTTTTGACGGGACGGCGACCTTTGACTTTTCACAGGGACGTGCCTTCTGGGTTCTGCACAGGGGTCCGGTGAACATCAGTACATCGGTTCCCACCATGCCGCTGGATTCAGAAACTCCGTCTGGATTCCTCTTCACCCGGGATGGAATCTGATCACCAATCCGTTTCTCTCCGCGGTGCAATGGTCAGCCGTGAGGAGTGCCAATGCACCCGGCCCATTGCCGACATCTGGGGATATCAAGGTGGCTTTGCGAGGTCCTCGACCTTTGCGCCGTTCGAGGGGTACATGTTCGACAACGCGGACAATCGCGCCGCCCTCCGGCTTCCTTTGCGCCCGGCGCCGCAAAAATTCCTCCCGGTGACGATCGGCGCTCTGGCGCATGGATATCGAACTGTCGGCCGGGAACGTCAACGACCGGGCGACAAGTATCGGCGTTTCTGCGGCGGCGAAGCGTGAGAGAGATCCACTCGATCTGCGGATGCCGCGGGGAGTCGGAGAAATGCCACAGGTGTTCTTTGACCGCCCCGGGTGGGATTCAGCTGGGTGCGCCTTTGCGACGGACATGCGCCCGGCCATAGACACGCTGGAAATCTGGCCTGTGAAAGTCCGGGCGACGGTTCAGGAACCGGCTCAGCTCTCCTTCTCCGGAGTTGCGGATGTGCCTTCGCGCTACCGGGTTGCCTTGATCGATGATGAACGTGGCCGTTCCGTGGACCTTCGTGCGGATCCGATGTACCGGTTTGTCCCGGCGGTCCCGGTCTCACAATTCCGGATCATCGTGGGAATCGAGGAGGCGGTGGCCGAAGTTCTGGGAGATCTTCTGCCGAAGGAATTTGCCCTGGAGAATAATTTTCCCAATCCATTCAATTCCTCCACAACCATTCCACTCCTCCTTCCCCGGAACTCGATGGTGATGCTGAAGGTTTTTACGATTCTCGGCGAGGAAGTGAAGACGCTCTATTCAGGACCTCTCGAGGCGGGACGGCAGTGGATTACCTGGGAGGGGACCGATGCCCGGGGCCGATCGGTCTCCTCCGGGGTGTACCTGGTGCGGTTGACCACCGACGGCGGTCAGGCGTTGACCGGCAAGATGCTCCTGATGAAATGAGCGCTCCTGTCCCGCCCTGCACATCGTGTCAGTGGAGATCGGGGATATCGTATTGCCCCAGCCGCAGGGGGTACCTCCCGTATTCCCGGACGAGATTGACGACATAGTCGTAGGATTGCTCCCGAGATGTTCCCCGGGACGGAATGATCCGACTGCACGATGTACCCGCCGCCTTTCGCGGCGTTCAGCTTGCGCAGCACCATGCTCTTGATCTCTTCCTGCGTTCCGTTCGCCCAGGTGACCACATCCAGATTGCCGCAGAATCCGATTGTGTGTCCGAAGCGGCGGCGCAGATCGATGACATCCAGTCCCGCTTTCGCCTCGAGCGGATTGTAGGCGTCCACGCCGATCTCCACGAAATCGCCGAAAATCCTGTTGACGTTTCCGCAGCCGTGATAGATGACCGGGATCCCGTTTGAGTGGCACTCGTCCACGATCGCTTTGACGATCGGCTTGAAGTACTTGCGCCAGTACACGGGCGAGAAGAAGACGTCCCGCGTGTACGCCACATCACCCCAGACGACCATTCCCGCCAGGTTCCCGTCCGCCGCCTTGATCTGCGCCTTTGTGCATCCCGAGAACAAATTCACCGATGCGTTCGATGAACCTGCCAAGTTCGTCCGGATAGAGTCCGATCCAGAGCATCACGTTTTCCGAACCGATAATGCGCCAGAGCATTTCGTGCCCTTCGCAGATGCTGCCGTAGACAGGGAAATCGGTGGACAGCTCTTTTACCGTCTCCAGCCAGGCGGGTGTGTTGCGGACAAATCCGTCTCCGACGCCGGCGATCTGATTGTCACCGGCGCTGAAATAGCGCCGGGCGTCCCAGGGGTCGTCAAACTGAAAAGAGGCGGTCTTCTCGATCGTATCGGTCTCGAACTTCAGGAAGGCCGGCATGGGGTCGGCGAACTGCTTTCTTGATGACCGCTTCAAATCCGGTGCGGACGAGGATGCGGTCCGGTGTTTCCTCCAGGATCTCGAACTGTTTGACGTGGGGATCCATGTTGGGAACCGTGACGATCCAGTCCAGATCGTAGTACTTGTAGATGTCCGTGTCCTTCGCCAGTCCCAGATCACGGCGCCAGCGTTCGAGAAAACTCCCCCAGAAGAAATCGCTGATCGGGACACGATCGGCTTCTTCGTGGCGGAGGGTTTTGCTGATTCTCTCCAGTTTTGCCTGACAGCTCAGTGTGGGTTTCGCGCGTGCCATATCAAGAGTCTCCGGCCATGCACCCGGTGTAACAGATGCACGGAGCTTGTTGGTGCAGGCGGTCCGTGTCACATCCGGTGCGACCTGCAGGGCAGATCGACGGGGGGGCACCCGCATGCAGATTCAGGAGTATACTGATCTGATCCGGAGAAAGCAAGGGCGGTCCTCCGGTCTGCCATTTCGCGGCCTGCTGTGTCCTCGAACCTCTCTCCGGCCCGGACGTCGAGTGGAGCGTGGTTGAACGGCGAAAAGGTTTTTTCTATATTGTCGGCCAGTGTGGAGGTGTGCGCCTTTCCGGAACCCGCAAAGACATCAAGGACTGTGAACCCGTATGAAACGCGACGAATTAAGGGGTCTGCTGGAAAATATCCGTGGTTCCCGCATCGGAATCGTAGGTGATTTCTGCCTGGATGCCTACGTGCTGCTCGAGCCCGCCGCCTCCGAAGTCTCCATAGAAACCGGGCTCGCTACCCGTCCGGTCCGCTCCCAGCGGTATATGCTCGGGGGTGCAGGCAACGTTGCCAAGAATCTGATCGCGATGGGAGTGGAACATGTTTCCGTGTTCGGTGTTGTCGGAAGGGATCCCTTTGGCGAGGAGATGCGCCGTCTCTGCGTCTCTGCCGGAATCGACACCGACGGCCTGTTGATGCAGGGTGAACAGTGGGATACCCATGTCTACATGAAGCCCGTCGAACACGAGCACGAACAGCATCGTATGGATTTCGGCAATTTCAACCAGCTGCATCCGCTGGTGTGCCGGGGCCTCATCGAGAAACTCTCTGAGGCTCTTCCCCGTCTCGACATCGTCATCATCAATCAACAGATCGCGCGCGGCATCCATACGAAGGAATTCCGGGAGGGTCTCCGCGCACTCATCGGGCGGAACCCCGGCACGATGTTCATTGCCGATTCGCGCCACTATATCGACGAGTACACCGGGACGATGCGCAAGCTGAATCTCCGGGAGGGAATGCGGCTGTTTCGAATCCGAGCCCACGGCACCCGATCCGATGGATGCGGGGGAGGTGGAGGGGCTCTGCCGGAGCCTCTACCAGCGCTGGGGCAAGACCGTGTTCCTGACGCGCGGGGAACGCGGCTGTGCCGTCTTTGACCGGGAAGGATTCCATGAAATCCCCGGACTGCTGATCCTTGCCCCCGTGGACCCCGTGGGGGCGGGGGACAGCATGCTGGCCGGAATCACGGCGGCGCTTGCCACAGGAGCCGGCCCGCACACGGCGGCGGAATTGGGAAGCCTCGTGGCAGGTGTCACCGTGCAGAAGCTCATGCAAACCGGAACTGCATCACCGCAGGAAATCCTGAATCTGGGCACGGATCCCGATTTCCGCTACCGGCCGGACGTCGCACGGCAATCGCACAAAGCGGTTTTCCAAACGGGCACGGATATTGAAATTGTGAGTGCCCTTCCGACCGCCGCGGTTTCACCCACGCGATCTTCGATCATGACGGGACTCTTTCCACCCTGAGACAGGGATGGGAGGAAATCATGGAACCCATGATGATCAGGGCCATACTGGGGAAGAATATTTCGGAGGCGGATGAAGCACTGTACGATCACGTCCGGACGGCGGTGCGGGAATACATAGACAATACGACGGGCATCCAGACCCTGGTCCAGATGAAAGGCCTGGTGAGCCTGGTCCGGCAATTCCGCTCTGTTCCGGAAGAGGATATTCTTGATGAGTTCGGCTACAAGAAGATGTACAACGATCAACTCCTGGAGATGGTGAACGATCGTGTGACGAAGCTGGCAAAAGGCGAACTCGATGTTATGGATTTTACGATCAAAGGGGCGGTGGACTTCCTGACCGCTCTGCACCGGAGAGGAGTGAGGTTGTATCTGGCCAGCGGCACGGATCAGGAAGATGTCGAGCGGGAATGCGACATCCTCGGTTACCGGCCGCTGTTTGAAAACCGTATCTACGGGGCGGTCGGGGATGCCACGAAAGAGGCCAAGCGCATGGTGCTGGAGAGAATTCTGGGGGACATCGGTGAGCGGGGACCCGGGGAGATACTCACGATAGGAGATGGTCCGGTGGAAATCCGGGAAACACACAAAAAGGGAGGGTACACCATCGGTGTGGCCAGCAACGAGATTCGCCGGTATGGCATCGTTCTCTCCAAACGAAGAAGGCTCATCGAAGCGGGCGCTGATCTGATCATCCCGGATTTCTGCCAGAGGGAGCGTCTGCTGTCCCTGCTCTTCAACGGATGACCTGCGCGTGTGCGCCGTCTTTCCCCTCGTGACACTGAACGTGCATGACGCTGCCTGCACGTGGTACCGCCTCTGCGTGACCGGGGAGGGTGTTTGCTTTTTTGCTCTTACGCACCTACCTTTCACCTGTTCATCCAGGCCGTATGTACAAACCCACCCACCGGTCCGCACGACAGCCGGCACAGTAGGTCATTTCGGGGCCGCAGGGCTTATCTACATCCACTCAAATCAAGGATTGGAGGGCACCATGGAACGGCGTCCGTCTCTTCTCCTCCGCTACGGGTCCCTTTTCCTCTTTGCTCTGTTCATGCTCGCGTGTCAGCAACAACCGCGGCCGACGGATGCGGGGACGCCCCTGGACCTGTCCGAGCTCTTGCTCGACAAAGACCTCCAGAGTCTGGGCCGGAATATCTTCTTTGACAGCAATCTCTCCACTCCCCCGGGTCAGGCGTGTGCAGCCTGCCACAGTCCGGAAGTGGGCTGGACCGGTCCGGATGAGGAGCTGAACAAGCGGGGATCGGTCTACACCGGGGGCGGTGCACACCCGGTTCGGAAACCGCAAGCCGAATGCGTCCGCCTATGCAACCCTCACGCCGGTCATTTCATGCCCTGCGCAAAGGGGAAGAAGTCGTTTTTGTCGGCGGAGATTTCTGGGACGGCCGGGCAACAGGCTGGAAGCTCGGTAACCCTGCGGCAGATCAGGCGCAGGGGCCGTTCCTCAATCCGGTGGAGCAGAACAACGCCGGTGCGAAAGCTGTCGTGGACAAGATCTGTGCCTCAACATATGCGGCGGAATTCAAACAGAACCGCGAAACGGATCTGGGATATCGATGACGTTTGTACGTCGGACCCGGAATTTGCATACGGAATTGTCGCGATCGCCATCGCAGCGTTCGAACACTCGCCGATGGTCAACCAGTTTTCCTCCAAGTACGACCTGTACCTCAAAGAAAAGGCTGCATTGACGGCGGAGGAGAAAAGAGGATTGGACCTCTTTGAAGGCAAGGCCAGATGCGCCGATTGCCATACGAGCCGTCCCGGTCCAAACGGAGAACCACCGCTGTTTACGGATTTCACCTATGACAACCTGGGCTTTCCAAAAACCCGGACAACCCCTGGTACGCGATGCCCCCGGAACTGAACCCCGAAGGCAAGGAGTGGATCGATACGGGCCTGGGAGGGTTCTTGAAAGATCTTCCGCAGTACGCCATGTATACAAAGAAGAACCTGGGGAAGCATCGTGTGCCGACTTTACGCAATGTTGACCTTCGGCCACATGCATCATTTGTGAAGGCATTCGGGCACAACGGATATTTCAAGAGCCTCGAAGCAATTGTTCATTTCTACAACACACGCGACATCCTCCCCGTGGCCGATCGGGTGAAGAATCCCCTCCCCGGGTGTCAATTGCTGGCCGCCTGCGGAAGTCAAAGAAAACATCAACAGGGAAGAGCTGGGAGATCTGAAGCTGACGCCGGAAGAAGAGGCCGCAGTCGTTGCCTTCATGAAAACCCTCTCGGATGGCTACAAGCCGCAGTAGTTGGCTGGCTTGGTTCCAGAAGCCCCGGTTCGGGGCTGCAGTTACATGGATCCGTCGGGCCTCGGTTCTGGTCCCGCCGATTCCGGGGCTTTCGTGTTTCCGATCTTCTGTCCGGCCCTTTGACCGCGTTTGTCTGCCTGAACGGGGGATGTCCCGGACAGAACGCTTGGTACGGAAGTTGCACGATCTTTGGTATTGAGAACAATGCCGAAGGCGGCCATGCTTCCCTCAAAGAGGCAGTTCGTCCGGATACTATGTGCGATCATTTTCCTTCTACCGGCCGGGCTTGTCCGGTCCGCCCCGATGGAGAATGTTCCCGTAAGGGTCTTCCAGCCTGACGGAGTGATCCTGGAGTGCTTCGCAAGCGGCGACGAATACTACAACTGGCTGCACGATGGCGAAGGTTACACAATTGTGCAGGATCCATCAACAGGCTTCTATGTGTACGCCCTTCGAGCCAGGGGGCGGCTTTTGCCTTCGGCTTTCGTGGCCGGACGGGCTAACCCCGCCGCATCGGGTCTGGAAAAGGGGTTGCTGGATCCACCCGAGGTGATACGTGGACTGAGAAACAGCCTTCTGGCCGCAACGCCGGGGCAGATCGCACTTGCTCCGACAGCAGGGACGATAAACAATCTGGTCATTTTCATCAGATTCTCAAATGAAGCCGAATTTACCGACCAGGTGTCTCAATATTCCACGATGTTCAACAACTCCGCGGCGGGAGCAAATTCTCTTGTCAATTTCTACAAAGAGGCTTCCTACAATAAGTTAACGATCTCAACAACCCTGTATCCCCTGCCTCCCGGTAGTACGGTTGTCTCGTTTCAGGACCTTCAACCACGTGGCTATTACCAGCCATACAATGCTTCCACCAATCCGATCGGGTACAATGGCGGAGACAACGGAACAGAGAGGAGGGATCGGGAGCATCTTCTCTTGAAGGCCGCGGTGGCAAGTGTTGCGGGAGAGATTCCTCCCGGGCTGCTTATCGACGGGGATAACGACGGACGAATAGACAATGTCTGCTTCATCGTCAGTGGTGGAACGACAGGATGGTCCTCGCTTCTCTGGCCGCATCAATGGTCGCTCTATTCCCAGACCGCGACAATCAACGGGAAGAGGGTATGGGGATACAATCTGCAGCTTCAGGCAAGTCTCCTCCCGTCGAATGTCGGGGTTCTGGCCCACGAGATGGGGCATACGCTCGGGTATCCGGATCTTTATCATTATTCCTCGAACGGAATCACTCCCGTCGGTTCGTGGGATGTCATGGCATCGAACAGCAATCCCCCCCAGCACATGAGCGCGTACATGAAGTTCCGGTATACGAAGTGGATCAACACGATGCCCACGATCACTTCTCCCGGCAGGTATACGCTCCGTCCATTGTCGTACCCTCTTGACAACTGCTACAAGATCCCGTCTCCCTATTCGGCAACAGAGTACTTCGTCGTCGAGTATCGAAAGAAGTCGACCTCGTTCGAGGCCAGGATTCCGGGGGAAGGACTTGTGGTGTACAGAGTGAACGGGGCAAGGAGCGGGTCCGGAAATGCGAATGGCCCCCCGGACGAGCTCTATATATATCGACCGGGCGGCACGCCGTCCGTCAACGGCACGCTCAACAACGCGGCTTTCAGCCAGGAAACCGGACGCGACACGATTGATGACCGGACCAATCCCTGGAGTGCCCTTTCGGACGGTGCTCCGGGCGGGTTGAATATTGTCGCCATCGGTGCACGGGGGGATACCATCGGGTTTACGCTGGCTCCTCCGCTCCCCGCTGTTGTCGACTCGCTGAAGGTTACTCCTGCCTCCGGAGGAGGTGCGTCAATGTTCTGGAAAACTCTGGCCGAGTACCGGACCGTTTCGTTTGAAGTTCAGCGTTCAGTTTCGGACGCGGGTGGCTTTCAGACAGTGCCCGGGAGCGTCACGCCGGCAAACGGCACAACATGTATGCCTCACGCCTATTCCTTCATTGACCGGACAAATGCCGGGCAGAGGTTCTACCGCCTGAAGGGTATCGATTCCTCGGGGTCCGTGTTCCTGAGCGAAACGGCGACGCTTGCCACGCTCACCGGATGTGCAGGACGTCGCAGATGCCGGGATTCATGTTGAGCTCAGAACTACCCCAATCCTTTCAATCCGAGCACGACCATTCGGTTCGGTCTGCCATACAAATCCGTTGTCGAGTTGAATGTCTACAACGCGCTCGGTCAACAGGTCGATCTTCTTGCCCGTGGAGAACGAGAGGCCGGCTATCATGAGGTGCGCTTCGACGGCGGCCGGCTTCCCTCGGGTGTCTATTTCTATCGGCTGCAGGCGGGCACTTTCGTCGAGACCCGCAGGTTGTTGCTCGTTCGCTAGGGACTTTTGTCCCCCGTTGGTGCCGCGGATGCAGCATCCTCGCATACGCGGCAGGTTCGCGACGGCCCGGCATCCGGTTCTTGATGGTTGCCGGGCCGTTCTTTTGGTGCGATGCCTCCGGCGCCAGGTGAGGTCGGTACGCGCTGCAGAACCGGTCTGTCTCTGCCACCGCCGTCCCGGCCGCAAATGTGCTAATGCGGCAACGCGAACCTGATCAAGCAGCATGTCGAAGCACCATGATGCATAACAGGACAACAGGGTTAGCGCTGACACTTGACAATAGATGATTGCAGTATGATATTGAGGGTGTGCCGGTCTCTCTCATGATCCGGAAATCGCACCTGCAGCATCCACACAGGCATCAACGCCCCGTCAGCGAGAAGAAGGAATCAGTCATGTGTTTTCACCGCGTCCGCCGCTCATTCTTTTCCCTCTCTGTGCTCTTCGTACTTCTCTCGACCACGGTCATTTCCCAGGAAAGCCGGATCGAACTCCACACACACATCAGTCTGATTCTGGGAGGTCCGCGATCGTTCAACATTCTCCTTCCCGAAGGATACGACCGAGAGACCGCACGGTACCCGGCGGTGTATCTCTTCCGGGGGCATGAGAACGAGTGGGCGGATCCTCGCGAGGACGACAGCCGCCGGGGCAACATCAAAAATGTGGTGGACACGCTTTACGCGAAGAAGATGATCGGCAGGATGATCCTGGTGATGCCCGGACTCGGGGCCCCTCCGGCTTCTGCGGAGTTCTCGTATGTTCTGGACGAGCTCATTCCCTACGTCGATGCACACTTCAGAACGATTCCCGTACGCCAGCAGCGGGGCATGGACGGTTTTTCGTATGGCGGCTACGATATGCTGGAACTGCTCTGGCGGCGCCCGGGGGCGTTCTTTACAGCCGGGGCATATGACGGATCGTTCTGGGCGTTTAACCTCAACCTGTTTGCCACGGCGCCGGAATCCTACTGGTCGGTCCTTCGCCCCATGAAATTCCTCCTGCACACCGGTGCCTCGGGAGGTAATTCCTCCAGCAATATACAGTTCCTCAACATTCTGACCGCCCATGGTATTCAGAATGGCTTTTCCCAGCTGCCGCTCTCCAGCTCGGCAGTCCATAACTGGTACAACGCCGATATCCATATGAGCCAGTCTCTTCCCCTGCACTGGGCGTCATTTCAAGAGCGCCGCGACCAATGTCCCGTTGTCGATTCGTTCACCTCTCTCCGGCGCCCGCGTGTCGGGAACCGTGCCCGTAATCTGGTCGTTCAGCGGACGAAAAGACACACTGAAGACATTTGTTGAAGTCAGTGCCGATGGGGGGAACGAATGGCGGGAGATCTACAATGCCCGCGCACCTGACACGACGTTTCTCTGGAACACCACACTGACTCCCGACGGGGCCAGGTATCTGCTGCGGGTTCGTGCGGTAGGCGACACGTTGTATGCGTTCGCGCAGACTGCAGGGCGGTTTTCCGTTAACAATCCGGGAAATGCATCTCCGGAGATCGAATTGTATGCTCCTGTTGCGGGTGCTGTGTGGAGCGGGGTCACACAGGTGTTGTGGTGGGCCGGAGACGCGGAGGGGGATTCGCTCTGCAGTTTCCCTCGAAACCAGCCCGGATGACGGGGCGACCTGGAACCCGGTGGGGAACCCGCCCAACACGGGAGAGTATTTCTGGCCGACAGATCTCTGCGCGAACTCTCAACGCACACGCCTGCGCATTCGATGCGGCGACGGAACGGCGGTGTCGGAACGGATCTCCCCGCCCTTCACGATTCAGAACCGGCGCCCGGTACTTCTGGACACGCTTGTCAGGCATGCCGCAGGGGCGTCTGACGGAAGCGTGAGCATCTCGGTGGCGAATCCGGCCCAGGTCCGTGCCCATCGCTACCGGCTGACCTTCGGTGATTCTTTCCCGTCAACGAAAACCTACTCGGTCCGTGATCTGGATCTGGGACAACTCGTGCTTGACAGGATACCGGTAGGGCCTCAGGGTGAGGAAGGCCCGCTCTTTGACGGTGTGCGAATCGTTCTTCACGACATGGATCCACCGGCTGTTTCCCGGGACTCCACACGCTGGATACGTGGCTCGAGTACGCTCGTGCCCGAGGTTTTCCTTCCGGCGCTTTCGGATGACGGGGTCCCCGTGCAGGCGGTGCCATGGATTGCGGACTATGAGGTGGAACTCTTCGACCATGTGGTGGATACTTCCCTCGCCCGCTATTTCTGGAATCCGACTCCGGTGCACTTTACCGTTAGAAACCGGACGGAAGGGCGCCGTGTGGATTTCCTCTTCGCCGACGGGGACAACAACCGGACATAAGCAGGTTCGATGACCTGGTGATCCTGGAGGAGAGCGGGGGAAAGACGGTGGCCACGTGGGAGCTCTTCTTCCAGGGAACGGATTCTTCACAGAATCCGGTGCCGGGAGACCGGTTCCTGTTGAAGATTCTCAAGCCGTTCACGGGGGCCGACGTGTTTGAATTCCGGACCGATCCTCTGGCGGTGACCGGTGTTCCTTCCGCCGGCATGCCTGTGGAATTCGCCCTCTTCCAGAACTATCCGAATCCCTTCAATCCCGCGACGACCATCCGGTACAGCCTGCCCGGGCGGGCACAGGTGACGCTTGTCCGTATACAACACGCTGGGTCAGCAGGTCGCACAGCTGATCAACGGGGAATGTGCAGCCGGGATACACGAAGTGCAGTTCAGCCCTGCCGGGCTTGCCAGCGGGGTGTATTTCTACAGGATCCAGGCGGGAGTTTTCGTCCAGACGCGCAAGTTGCTCTTGCTTAAATAGAGATTTCCTTCGTGGTAAGAGTGCAGCGGGCGTGTTTTCCCCTGCGCGGATTTGACACTCTCCCCGCTCCGCAATACATTGTATGGGTAACAGCCCGTAGCAATGCCTTCCCTGTCAGTTGTTCAGCATGAGAGATTGAAATATGAAAATCGCCAAGGCGATCATCACTGCCGCCGGAAGGGGGCAGCGGAGTCTCCCCCTGCAGACCCTTATCGACCGGGACGGTCAACAGAAATCCGTATTGACCGTGATCATCGAAGAGGTGGTGCGGGCCGGGATCAATGACATGTGTTTCATCGTCCATCCCGACGATGAACACGCCTTCCGCTCTGTGGCCGGGGACCATGCAGGGCGGCTGTCGTTTGTGTATCAGCATGAACCCCGCGGGTACGGACATGCCCTCTGGTGTGCGCGCAACTATGTAAAAGGGGAGCCGTTTCTGCACCTTGTGGGAGACCATCTCTACGTCAGCAGAACATCAAGCGGCTGCGCCCAGCGTGTTGTCGGCACGGCGGAATCGGAAGCCTGTGCGATCTCGGCGGTGCAGTCGACCCGTGAAGGCCTTCTCCCCAATTTCGGAGCCGTGGGAGGCAAGCGCGTCCAGAGCAGGAATGGCCTTTATACGGTCGAGAATGTCATCGAAAAACCGACGCCCACTGAGGCGGAACAGCGGCTGATCACGCCCGGCCTCCGTGCCGGACACTACCTCTGCTTCTTCGGCATCCACGTGTTGACACCAACGGTCATGGATATCCTGGACCATCACATCACCACGATGAACAATTCTACCTGTCCCACGATTTCACACGCGCTGCAGGAGCTGGCAAAAAGGGAGAAGTACCTTGCGCTGGAAATGGATGACTACCGGTACAACGTCGGGGTGAAATACGGACTGCTCAACGCACAGATGGCCCTCGCGCTCAGCGGGACGGACCGCGATGAAGTGATCGCCATGCTCATGGAGATGCTGGTTCTGCGCGAACAGCATGTCGGGGAAAGGAGACCGGCATGAGTGCGCTGACTGCCATCATCACGGCAGAAGACCACGGCATCCGCAACCAGGCCCTCGATGCATTCTGTGAGTCAGGCGTCTCTCGAACAATTGCTCGCGGAATGCGCCTCCCTTGAGGAGTTCCGCCGTTCGAGTCCGAATCTGTACGAACAGGTCCGGGCGTTGTTCTTTCTCTACGCCATTCATCGCTTCCATATTCCGCCCAAGCCCGGTCTGCGCCAGCGCGGGAATATTCCCTTCGAAGGATACAACGACCTGCTGCGGCGGCGTTTTGAGGAGGCCATTCAACGATTTCTCGCTTTGCAGCGCACCAACGGACCCGATGACGGCACATCCAGTGCGCTTGCGGCGGCATACCGGAGCCTCGGCTTTCAAACCCTGGCCAATCAGGTGCGTGCGAGCGTCCGTTCTGTGCGGGGCAATCAATGGATGTTCAGGACGGGACATCCTTCAGATCATCCGCTGCGTATATTGCCTTCACTCGTCGCAGAAAAGAGACGGGCTGTTTCCGGTGCTTCATGAGAGCACGCCCGTCCGGATGGATTTGTCGCACAGCGGGTGGAGCGACATCTTCTTCCTGGGTATGGACTTCCCCGAGGGAGCGCGCGTTCTGAATATTTCGATTGATCTTGCCGTCAGGGACCATGGTTCCTCCCCGGTGCCCGCGCCCGCCCGTTGAGGTCTTCTTCCGGGTCATTGACTCGCCGACGATCCGTCTGGTCAGCGCCGACCTGGGGGCCGTTGCCGAGGTTTCATCGTTCGGCCAGCTCTTTGATTTTGCCGCTGACTATCTCGGGTTGCTCAAGGCTGCGGTCATCGCCTCGGGAATCGTGCCCCCCGGGATGGAAGGGGTGCATCAACCCATCGGCGATCTCCTGGCACGGTTGGTGGGACCGGGGCTGGGATTCGAAATCGTGAGTCAGGTGAACGGGATACCCAAGGGCTCGCGTCTTGCCGTTTCGACAACGCTGCTCTCTTCCATTATCGCCGTTTGCATGCGTGCAACCGGACAGACGTCCTCGCCCGGAGGTCCGTTGAGCGAAGGCGAAAGACGCACGGTTGCCGCCCGTGCAATCCTTGGCGAGTGGCTCGGCGGTTCCGGGGGCGGATGGCAGGATTCCGGAGGCATCTGGCCGGGTATCAAGCTCATCGAAGGCGTGCCCAGCGGAGAGGGGGATATCGAGTTCGGGATAAGCCGGGGATGCCTGCTGCCCCGTCATTCTGTATTCACCCTGGATGACGTGTCGCGCCGGACACGGCAGGATCTTCAGGACAGCCTGGTGCTCGTGCATGGCGGCATGGCACAGGATGTCGGACCGATTCTGGAAATGGTGACCGAGCGCTATCTGCTGCGTTCCGCCCTTGAATGGCAGGGACGGCAGGATGCGCTCTCGTTGTTCGACCAGATCGTTGCTCAACTCAAAAAGGGAGACATCCGGGCCATCGGAAGGGCCACACACCAGAATTTCACGGGGCCGATCCAGTCCATTATTCCCTGGGCGTCAAATCTGTATACGGAATCGATCATTGCGCGCGTGCAATCGGAATTCGGGAGTGACTTCTGGGGGTTCTGGATGCTCGGCGGTATGTCCGGTGGTGGAATGGGATTTCTCTTCCACCCTTCACGGAAAAGGGAAGCCCAGAACCGCTTGCAGGAAATCATGAGTGCGGAAAAGCAACGGTACGAGCACGGGATCCCGTTTGCAATAGAGCCCGTTGTCTATGAGTTCGCGATCAGTGAGCAGGGGTCGTCGGCCGAGGTTCTTGCTGGGTGAGAAGACCGTCCTGCCTCAATCGTACTATGCGATGATGGTGCCCTCCCTCCTGCGCAAGGACCCGCGGGGACTGACCGCTGTCCAGCGAAAGGAGCTGGAACATCTGTCCGCGGCCTCCAGAACCAATCCGGCCCTTGACGGGATGCTTCAGCGGATTGTTGACCGTCTCTTGCCCGATCAGATTGCGCAGACGGCGAATCAGGATACGCTGGAACAGCTGCTGGACCGGTATGGGTTCGACCGGATTCAGCACGATCAAATCAGGGCGGATCTTCGAAGCGGACGGGTGGGACTCGCGGCGAACCGGCTGCCCATCAGCACTTCCATTACGGATGTGGAAGACGGCGACGTTGCGGAATATCCGGGAGCTTCGTCGGCTCCGTATCACAGGATTGGAGCCGATGCGCTCGCGTCCGGGGCTGTTGCGGTCCTTACGCTTGCGGCAGGGGCCGGAAGCCGCTGGACGAAAGGTGCAGGCACGGTGAAGGCACTCTTTCCGTTCTGCCGGTTGGGAGGAGCGCACCGCACCTTTGTGGAGACGCATCTGGCAAAGAGCCGCCGTACGATGAAACAGTTCGGAAGGGAGATTCCCCATCTGTTTTCCACGGGGTACCTGACACATGACGCCATCAAGCAGTACCTCGAAGGCCAGAAGTTCTACGGCTACAAAGGTGACGTCCTCCTTTCGCCCGGGAGCAGCATCGGACTGCGGTTGATTCCCACAATCCGTGATCTCCGGTTTGCGTGGCTGGAGATGCCTCAGCAATTGCTGGATGAACAGGCCCAGAAAGTGCTCGAGAGCCTTCATGCATCGTTGATGGAATGGGCTGAACGGCAGGGCGAAGCCAACGATTATACGGACAATCTTCCCCTGCAGTGTCTCCATCCGGTCGGGCACTGGTACGAAATCCCCAATCTCTTCCGCAACGGAGTGTTGTCTCGGCTTCTGAAGAATCGGCCACAACTCAACTATCTCCTGGTACATAATATCGACACCATGGGTGCAAACCTCGATCCCGTGCTCCTCGGTCAGCACATCGAGCGGAAAGCGGCGATGACGGTGGAGGTCATCAACCGCCGGCTGGATGACCGCGGGGGCGGGCTGGCGAGAACCGATGGACGACTCCGGCTGATCGAGGGACTCGCGCTTCCACGGGAAGAGTACGAATTCAGGCTCTCGTACTACAACTCCGCCACGTACTGGATAGATCTTGACAGAGTACTGGGTGCGTTCGGACTCACGCGCGGCGATCTGGACAACCAGGAGAAAGTGACGGCGGCGGTGCGCGCGCTGGCCTCACGCATGCCGACGTACATCACGCTCAAAAACGTCAAGAAACGCTGGGGAAAGGGTCAGGAAGACGTGTATCCCACGCTCCAGTTTGAGAAGCTCTGGGGGGATATGACGACACTGCCCGGACTTCCGTGTTCGTATGTCGTGGTCCCGCGGGAGCGGGGCCAGCAACTGAAGGAGCCCGCCCAGCTGGATGGCTGGCTGCGGGACGGATCCGCGGCGTACGTGGAGGGGCTGTGCGAGTGGTAGCACCTGCACCGTTGTCAAGAGACGTAGGATCTGCCGGACTGACGTAGCCGGTCAGCCCTGTTCCATTATCTCCGGTTAGGGCGTTTCCGGGCGGCACCTGGTAACCGGTCCCCCACAGCCCGGACTCCGGGTCGCCGGGCGAGCCGGATCCGGCGGCAACGAATCAGCGGGCTTCAAGGCTACTCACTGTCCGGCGTCCCCGCCGTTCGCGAACGCCGACTCAGTCCGGTGTCAATCCCCAGGGCCAGTACAACTCCCAAGCCATTGGCCACGAAATCCGCGGGATCATACACGTTTGCCATCACGCCGAAACCGTTCAGGGCTTCAAACAGCTCTACCGCTGCCAGACCAAGACCCGCGGTAAACAGCCGTTTGGGACCGAAGTGGAACGGCAGGCGGAGAACGATGAAGTAGACTGCGAAGGAAACGGCGATGTTCCCGCCATAGCTGTGCACGAGCTCCTGGAGAGGCCCGGCGTAGTGTCTCTTCAGCACGAGCGCGGCCACGCCGAGGAGGACAAAGAATATGGTGCGAGCCTTCGCTCCGTCGAAAGACCTTGATCTCTCCGGCGTGCCCGACACAGGAGTCAACCCGGATGCGGAACGGTCGGGTTCGATACGGCCCGCCATAAGAGTCTTCCACTCGAGTGGATGGTTGATGTTTCGGAATACCCGAAGATACTCACGTAATGTACAGGACGGCGGCGGCAGAGTCAACCCAAAAGAAAGTACTTGACTCAAAGTCTCCAGGCACATATCTTTGTCCTACGTTCTTTTCCAGCCCGGCGGATTTCTGTACGGAGGTTCTTCATGTCTGTTTGTCTTGAAGTACTCAACTGTACCATGCGTTCGCCGTGCTCTGCCCTGAAAGCACACTCCAGCACCCCTTCTCCTCTACCGTTTGCATCCCCCAATCCGGCCAATGCTCTGACACGTCCGTTCGGACCGTATCAAAATCCCTAACCAACAACATCCCACCATCATCAGAAAGGGTATACATTATGCGCGGTTCCATTTTCTTCTGTAGTCTGGTCATGTTATGCATGACACTGTTCTTCATATCTCCGGAAGTTGCACGGGGACAAACTCCTCCGACAAAGGCTCAGATCGATCACGGCGAGTATATTGTTCGCGTCGGCGGGTGCGCCGATTGTCACGCACCGAAAGTCATGTCACCCAAGGGCCCTCTGCCGCACCCGATGAAGGGCTTGTCGGGTCATCAAGCCGATACAAAACTTCCCGCAATCCCCAAAGACGTGCTCGGGCCGGATAAGTGGGCTGCCATTACCAACGGCGACTTCACGGCATGGGTCGGTCCATGGGGCGTTTCCTTTTCAGCAAACATAACCGGGGATCCGGCCACGGGAATCGGAGGCTGGACCGAGGACATGTTCATCAAGACCTTGCGCACCGGCAAGCGCATGGGTACAGGTCGAGACCTCCTTCCGCCTATGCCGTGGCCAACCATCGGGCAGATGACAGACCAGGACCTCAAGGATGTGTTTGCCTACCTGAAATCCACGAAGCCCATTGCCAATCGGGTACCGGATCCCATTCCGCCCCCGAAGAAGTAGGGACCGCCGTCTCCATCAGAGATGTACCCTTCCTCCTGAACTCGTAGAGCCCATGCTGTTTGTGGGCTCTACGTGCTCCTCTTTCGAGAGCCTTCTGTTGAAAAGGTGATGCTGCTGAAAAGATGAACTTGCAGGTTGACTCTGCGCGATTCCTGTGCAATATTGAGTCATCCGATGTTTCCCCGGTTCCTCGGACAGCAGGCCTTGCGGGGTGCAGCGTTCTTGCCCGGCGCGCCTGGAAGGAGCGCCGGTGCCCCCGGGGGATATCCTGAATCGTGCTCCACAGAACAAAGGAACGGTGTATGAGAGGCCTTTTCTATATCGTATTGATGGGATCTGCGGCATTGAGCATGGTTTCCACCGCTGCGGCTCAATCGACAGGCGGAGTGGAAGAGGAAGTGAAGAAGGTGTGTGCGAATCTGCCTTTCATCATGCCGGCAATTTCCACGCCTCAATTCCCCAGCCGGACCGTGAGCATTCGGGAGTTCGGCGCGATTCCTGATGGCCACACGATGAACACAAAGGCGTTTGCGGATGCGATTCAGGCATGCGCAAAAGCCGGCGGCGGGACGGTCATGGTTCCGGCAGGGATGTGGCTTACCGGGCCCATAAGGATCGAGAGCAATATCAACCTCCACCTGGAACGTGGAGCGCTTGTCCAGTTCAGCAATCGTCCTGAGGATTTTCCTCTCGTCGCAGGATTCGACGGGAAATCAAAACGCTACATCATCACGCCGCCGATCTCCGCATTCAGGGCCAGCAACATCGCCATTACCGGCGAGGGCATCTTTGACGGCGCCGGGGAAGCATGGCGTTACATGAAAAAGGAAAAGCAGACCGAACGGCAGTGGAAGGAACTGGTGGCTTCCGGTGGTGTGGTGAGTTCGAACGGAAAGGAATGGTGGCCTTCGAAGGAAGCGATGAATGGAGAAGCGTATCTCAGGGGTCTTGAAAAGGCAGGCAGGACACCGATGGCGGAAGATTATGCGAAGGTACGCGAGTATCTCAGACCCGATCTTGTGCATCTTGTCCAGTGCTCCGGCATACTGCTCGACGGGCCGACGTTCCGGAATGCGCCGCACTTTCACGTGCGTCCGCAACAGTCGGAGAATATCATCATCCGGAATATCAAGATCACATCTCCGTGGTATGCTCAGAACGGTGACGGTCTTGATCTTTCCTCCTGCCGCAATGTTGTCATCCACGGAATCAGCGTGGATACCGGCGACGACGGCATCTGTCTCAAGCCGGGAACGATCGCCAGGACACAAAAGCCCGGACCTTCGTGCGAGAACATCGTTATTGCAGACTGCGTGGTGTATCATGCGCACGGCGGATTTGTCATCGGCAGCGAGAGCTATGGCGGTGTGAAGAATGTCTCGGTCCGCAATTGTGTGTTCATTGAGACGGATATCGGGCTGCGGTTCAAGTCCATGCGCGGTAACGGCGGCACAGTGGAGAATGTGTTTGTCGAGGGTATCCAGATGCGGGCGATCCGGAACGAGGCCATTCTCTTCGACATGTATTACGGCAGCGGGGCTTCAGAAGAGGGAGCAGAGGAGCGGGCCGAGGACAGGAAGGCCGAGCCGGTAAATGACCGGACACCTCGTTTCCGGGATATCTCGATCCGGAACATCGTCTGCAACGGTGCAAAACGAGCGATGCTGATACAGGGCCTCCCGGAAATGCCTGTCAAAGACATTGTGCTGGACAGTGTCACCGTGTCGGCGATACAGGGGGCCTTGATGGTTGATGCCGACGGTATCACCCTGAACGGGTGCAGTATTGCCGCACAATCCGGTGCGGTGATGACCGTGATCCAGAGTCGCAGGATTCTCGTGAAGGGCGGGACCTATCCCGGGAAGCCGGAAGTCTTCCTCAGGGTGGAGGGGGAGAAATCAGCAAACATCCGGCTGGTTGGCGTCGATATCGGGGGAGGAAAACAGATCACGGCTCTGGGCGCCGGCGTGTCTCCCGGTGCGGTGGTGATTGAACAATGATCGTCCCGGTTTCCCTGATTACGCTTGCCCTCATTTTCTACTCGCTGGGTGTCTGGGCGGAGCGTCTTGCGCGCTATCTCAAGGCGTGGCATGTGGCCGCTTTCTGGACCGGCTTCTTCTTCGATGTCTCCGGAACGTGGGCGATGCATCAGATGGCCCGGGGGCCGTTCGACCTCCTGGCACCGCACACCCTGACCGGACAGATGGCTCTCTGGCTCATGTTCGGGCATGCCCTCTGGGCCACCTTCGCCGTGCGCAAGGGGAGCGAGAAAACCCGGACCGGGTTTCACCGGTACAGCCTGTTCGTCTGGCTGGTCTGGCTGGTCCCGTACTTTGGCGGGATGGTTCTTGCCATGAATAAGTAGTTGCCGCCGGTTCTGGTTCGCTCCGAAAACCAGAGCGGGCATCCAGGAATGTCCGGATGCCCGCCCGTAGAGACCCCGCTGCTACTCAAGTGGAATGCGGCTGGCGTTTTTGGTGAGCCAGCTTTCAAATGTCTGCAGTGCAGGATTCAGTGACCGGGAAACTTCAACGCTGCGCGCCCCGGTGTAGACCTGTTCAAAGTCGCGCTTGAACTGGAACATGTTGCCCATATCCTCGGCACCCGGAAAGCCAAAGCTCCGGTACACATCCGCCGGGACGTCGTTGTACCGCACCTCCTGTCCCAGCGCTCCGGTGAGCGCGGTTGCCATCTGTTTGCCGGTCAGGTGCTCACCGGCAACGCCGACGGTCTTTCCGATGAACTCACGACCCTTCTTGAATATTCCATAGGCGCACTTGCCGATGTCTTCGGAAGCGATTCCGGGGAGCTTCTTGTCGCCCATGGGATAGGTGAGGGCGAGCCTGCCATCAGGCCCCTTCTTGGGACCCGCGCCGAAGTAGATCAGGTTCTCCCAATAGAACGACGTCAGGAGAAACGTCGTCGGGACCCCGAGGTCGGTAAACACGTGGTTGGCTTCGCTTTTTGCATCGAAATGCGCAACCTTGTATTTGCCCATAAGGGTCGGCATGCGGTTATCGCTGAGAGGAATCCATTTCCGCGTGTCTTCGAAGGTCGACCAGATGGCGTGCTGGATTCCCGCCGCCTTGGCTGCATTGGCCATGGCGGTCGCATTGGCGATCTCCTTATCGGGTGAAAAGTGATCCCAGAAAAAGGTGACGCAATACACCCCATAGGCGCCTTTGAATGCTTTCTTGAGGCTTTCCACATCATCGACATTACCCGCCACGACCTCTGCTCCGAGCGCTGCCAGTTCCTTTGCTTTCGCGGAGTTGACGTCTCTCGTAATTGCGCGGACGGCGTAACCGCCCTGTGGATCGTTAAGAATGGCACGGACCAGACCGCCCCCCTGTGCGCCTGTCGCACCGACCACAGCAATAATCTTCTTTTCTGCCATACCACCCTCCTTTATGAAATGCCGCGTCTCTCGTACTTCTGTAATCTGTACGATTCTAACCCCCGTTGAGCACAATTGGTTCCCTCAGAACCCATCGAGTCACCGTCCTTTCAGGATCGATTTCAATGCTTTCTCATACGCATCGGCGTAGCGCACCATCCCGAGGTCCGTGGGATGGGAACCGTCCACGGTTGCATCCCCGTCCGATCCAAGGAGTTCGTTCCCCTCGAGATAATACAGGTTCTGTACGCCGGAGGCGATCAGCCGGTCATATGCTTCCCGGAGGGCCTTGTGCCGTCCGGTGTGTCCTTTCATCCGATCGGGCAGCACCACTGCATTCGGAAACACCCGGTCTTCGACCAGCAGAACCGGTGTGGCGGGCTTTGCCTCCCGCAAGAACCGGACGAGCGGTTCGGTTCGCTGTGCGGTCTCCTCCGGTGAGATATTGGGGAGGCAATCGAGTACATAGATTTCCGCATCCAGCTCCGCGAGCAGTTTGCCCACTTCCATCTCCATTCTGCCGTTACCGCTGAAGCCCAGGTTGATCACCGGGATATTCAATCGCCGCCCGAGGATCGCAGGGATTGCCATGCCCGGCCTCGATGCACAGGCGCCGTGCATGATGGATGTGCCGTAGAAAACCACCGGCTTCTCTTTGCGTGGCGCGATCGGTTCAAAGGCCGCGCCGCGCGTGACTCCGATTTCGAGCGAATCGAGGCCGTTGTAGAGGGGAAGGTTGAGCTGGAACGTTCGCCGTTCCGGAGGCATTCCCCGGATGATTGTTGCGAACACGCGCCGGCTTGTCGGCTGGGCGGTGCCGATCCATCTCCACCGGCCGTCCTCCAGGAGGGTGTAGAGATCCACGCCGCTAACGCCGGTGGCAGGCATATGCGGCCTTTCGAGGTTGGAGAGGAGGAGCGTATAGCGCACCTGGATTTCGGGGGCGTCGGTGGTGAACCGGCAGCTCATACCGGAACTGTGGCGCGAGAGCTCCCACACCTTGTCCCGAACCGTGCCTTCGGCTTTTGCGGGGAGACGGTCGTAGAATCGTTTTACGTCAGTCCAGCCGCGACCTTCCACACCCCAGTCTGACACCGTATGCCATGTGATGGAGTCCGGGGATGCCTGAGGAGTTGGGATTACGGAGGGCTGTGAGCTTGCGATCGAGACTGCGAGCAAAAGGAAAGCGATGAGTCTGTTCATGATGTGGGTGCGTCCCCGGATATGGATGGTAGAGGGCATTCAGTCCAGCTCTGAGGCCGTGGGTTCACAGTCCCGGAGGGCCCGGCTGCGGACATCATAATGTCACACCTTAAATTAGGTGTTCGGGAAGAAAGAGTCAATGCAGGCGCTGAACAGGCGGGTGCTCGATGAGGAGATGCTCATGACCGTGCCGGATAGGATTTCCCTTGGAAGGGAAGGCCGGCAGTCGTACATTCATTCCTGAGAGATTGATTGGGATGCACTCATGCTCCCGATCCCAGGAATGCAAAACCATCAGTGAAATGAACCACAGACTTCTTTTGCTCGTCAGTGTCCTGCTGACGATACCCTCACCCGCCTCATCTCAGGACCGCCTCTACTATCACAACCTCCCGTACGGGAGCCAGGCCAACTACAACCCGATCTCGGTGATCCTGAACGGCAGCTACGATATCATCCAGATGGAGAACCGCAGCCGGGAGATTTTCCAGCTGCCCTACGCGGCGGGAACGAAGAACGTCTTCAGGAATCTCGCAAGCCCGTTCTCGATGATTTCGGAATACGGATGGGGGGATTTCATTCGCCGGGAAGTTCTGCCGCTGAGTTTCAACGTGGAGTCCGGACAGTGGTGGCCGAACTACGAGCTGCACCTGATAGGGGGCGGAATGACTTCCGTGATGATGCGCGAGTGGTACGAGGATCACGGTTTCTCCTCCCCGATGGTCTGGTCGATCGGCACCATGGCGGTATACCACATGCTGAACGAAGTCGTCGAGAACGGAAGCTACAGCGGGAACAACGTCGATCCGATCGCGGACATCTACCTGTTTGATATAGGAGGAGTTCTGCTTTTCACTTCGGAGCCGGTCAGCCGGTTTTTCAGCGAGGAACTCCACCTCACGGACTGGTCGCTGCAGCCCTCGATCGCGCTCAACAATGGAACCCTGCAGAACAACGGTCAGTACTTTGCACTGAAGTGGAAGTTTCCCTTTTCGGATTCCTACTCACTCTTTCACTATTTCGGTCTCCGGGGACTGTTCGGCGTGTCGAAGCGGTTTGAGGACGGGGAGGCCATATCCGTGGGAGCCGGCGTGCGTGCGGTCAGCCTGAAGCTTCTGGACCCGGACTTCTTCCTTCTGACCACGGAGCTCAGGTGGGAGGTGGGGTTTTTCTTTGACCGGGACAATTCCCTCCTTGCCTCTCTCTTCATCGGCGGTGCATATGATAACCCGGTGACGTTGAACATCTACCCCGGGGTGGTGAAATTCGACAGCTTCTCTCCGGGGATCTGGGCCCTGTACAGCCGGGAATATGGTTTCTCCGTCGGTGTGACCACGGTCTGGGCACCGGGTGTCGCCTGGACGGGTAAATAGTCGCTGTTCAAGCCCGCGGCAGAGGGGAGAACATTCCTGCCGCAGGTCTGGATTAGGTGACTGCGGCTGCTGTGTCAGAACTCGTATTCCACGCCGAAGCACCGGAAGGGCGCTCCACTGGTACTGCGTATCCTGTCTGTTTTCGGTCGCATTCCAGAAGTAACCGGCCACATTCTTGCGGCCGTAGGCGTTCCAGACGCTGAGGTAGATGTCCAGCATATGGCTAGAGAAATAGAACTTCCTGTCAATCCGCAGGTTCAGCGAATGATAGTCAGGGTACCGCTCGGCGTTGACCCGATTCTGATTGATGATCCCGATATTCGCGGCTGTCGAAGCCTGCTGGTCAAACGGCGTGTACGGTCCTCCTCCGGCATACGTCCACCGGATGCTGTACTCCCATTGCTGATCGGGCTTATAGCCCCCGATAACGCTGAAGATCCACCGGTTGTCGTACACGCGGTCGCGCCACACACCGAACACGTCGCTGTATCTGCTCCGCGAGTATGAGCCGCTGACCAGTCCGTAGATTCCATCGGCCATCTTTCGCTGGAGGATGAACTCGATCCCCCGGGTGTAGGCTCTGCCGGTTCCGGAAAGGTCGTCGTAGACCGTGAACCGCCGATTGAACAGTCCATCGTCAACAACCGACAGCGTGGGATCGCCGGAATCCAGCGGCAGGTTACGGTACTCCTTGGCGTACGCTTCGACGGTAAGCTTGGTGTCCGGACGCAGCATATAGTCCGCCCCGATGCTCGCATGGTATGCGTGCATTACCGGCAGGTCCTCGAACGCCTTCTTCCCCGCGACCACGATGAGCGGGACCTGCTGCGTGAAGAGACCCGTGCGAACGTGAAGGGTGAGATCAGTCGACGCCTCGAACGACAATGCCATCCTGGGTGAGATCGTCGTTGAACGGTTCACGTCGAAATAGTCCGCGCGGAGGCCCGCACTCAGCGTCCACCGGTCCCCGATGGAGGCGATACAGGTGGCAAAGGCACTCCCCATGAGTGAAGAAATACTCTGATCGACGACACGGTCGGGTTCCACCTCCCCGAGGTGGTTCGTGTGGATGCGAAGAATGTGTCGAATTCTCCGATCCCCGCCTTGCCCTCCAGTCCGGTTTCCAGCCGGAAGGATTTCGCGAGTTGGATGAAGTGGACGCTGCGGAGTACGATATTCCGGTCCGCGTTCGAACTTGTGAGGTATGGTTGATCCGTCGAGGTCTTCAGGAACTTTTGTCGTACGATGCGCCCGAATACGAGAGCGTCGTGGTGGAATAGTGGCCGTTGCTCCAGAGCGTTCCACCGCGCGCCGAGCGTCCCTTGCGAGTTCTCGTTCTTGCCGTACTGGCGCTGTCCCTCTTCCCGTGAGGTCTCCTTGTCGAAATCGATTCTGCTCCTTCCTCCGATACCGATCAAGCGAAGACTGTGGCGATCACCGAGCGTGAGTGTGAGCTTGCCCTGCACATCTCCATAGTTCGGAGCCACGCCCGTGCCGATCGCGCCGACAATGAGGTCAAGATAGCTTTTGCTCGCCGAGAGCATCCAGGAACCGGATTCGGAGGGGAGCCGGCCTTCAGCCATCGCACCGAAGCCCGCGAAACTCAAAAACGCCTTTCCGTAGAGAGACTCCGGAGTTCCGTTCTTGAAATCGATGTCCACGACTGAGGACAGGCGATCCCCGTAGGTTGCCGAGAACCCGCTGACGAGGAAATCAACCTGATCGATGAAGTCGATGTTGAGGATGCCGATCGGGCCGCCGGTGGATCCCTGGGTGGGAAAATGGTTGATGTTCGGAACAGGGACGTCGTCGACGTAGAAGCCATTCTCTATCGGACTGCCGCCACGGACGGCGAGGTCGTTCGAATTGTCTGCGACTTTGGCCGTGCTCGGGAGCGCCATCAGGATCCTGCTGACGTCGTTTGCCGAACCGGGCGATCGCCGGATTTCCTCTGCGTTGAAGCCGATCGAGAGGCCCTCGACGGCCTGCTGGGAACCGAAATAGCCGCCGGTCGCCGTCATTTCTTCCCCGATCACTGCCCGCTCATGGAGTTCAGCCTGGAGAGACGTTGTTTTTCCGGGTGTCACAAGTATGTCGGTCCGGATGAGGGGATCGTACCCAACGAGCCGGAATTGCAGGGAATACGTCCCGGCCGTGAGTCCGGAAAGGCTGAATCCGCCCTTTTCGTCGGTGCTTGCCCCGAACTGAGTACCCATCACGACAACCGTAACGCTCGGGAGCCCGGCCCTGGTCTCTTTGTCAAACACGGTCCCTCTGACACTCCCCACCGGTGTCTCCGCGGCGGCGATAGGTGCGGCGAACAACAGAACGGCGAATACAAAGCGTAACATCGTGCTCCTCCGAGATTGTGTGTGCGAAAAATAGCACATTGGGAGGGGGAAGTCGTCCCGGATGATAGGGAAGGACGGGCTGAATGGGTCCGTTCCGATAGGACCGCACGCACGAACTCAGGCGGCGGGAGTGAGCACAGGAGTTTTTGGGAGATTCTGGCGGAATTCCGAGGGGGTTTGGCCGGCAAACCGCTTGAATGCGGCATTGAATGCCGATTTCGAGTTGAACCCGGCCTCCTCTGCTATCGCGAGGATCGTATAGGCGGATTTGGATGGATCCTGGAGGAGACGCTTTGCCTCTTCCACACGGTAACCGTTGATGAAATCGAAGAAGTTCGCGCCCAGTGATTCGTTGATGACCTGGGAGAGCTGATATGCGGGTATGCCAACTCGATCCGCCAGCAGGGGAAGGGTGAGTTCGCTTTCCAGATAGGGCTTTTCGGCTTCCACGTACCCCTTCACCTTTGAGGAATATTCGCGCGCCACCTCATGCGTGAGTGCTGATTTCTCGTATTTCTTTCCGGCTGCCATCTCTTCTGCCGGCGAGAAGATTTCGGGCTGCCGCAGGCCCATGTAGCCGAGACCGTAAATGATGCCCGTGACGATAAGCGGGATGGAGGTGTGGTAGAGATCCACCGTCGGGATACCGAAAACCTGGAGGGTGGTGAGGAGCTGCATGAACCCGAAGACGATCAGGTACAATGTTGTTCCCGTCCGGAGCCACCTGAGGTTGATGCGCTCCAGGGAGGACTTGGTGTTTCTGATCTTTTCATTGTACTGCTTCAGGATTATGCGGACCGGAATCATGTAGACGAAGACGTGGATGACCTGGATGGTTGCGACAAGAAGAAATACCGGTTCGGCCGCGAACGTCTTGATCCGCCCGATTTCAATGATCTTCTCTTCCCCGCTGGAGAAATAGAATGGCAGCATCAACGCGACAAAGACGCAGGAATGGAATGCCGTGAACGAAGTCGCGTGAGCGCAGCCGGACCGTCCGGTCGGTGAGAACCTTGACATAGAAATAGAACAGCGGTCCGAAAAGAAACAGGACCGGGAGACCGATTCGCATGAGGTGCGGGACATGCACATAGAGGCCTGAGCGGTCGAGAAAGAAATGCAGGATACTGAGTGAATAGCAGATGAAAAAGCGTCCCCAGGAACCTGTTGGCCCTCCGGTTTGGGCCCTTGCTGAGGATGAGCAGGACCCCCATGAAGAATCCCTGCACAATTCCGAGAAGGGTCACGATGGCAACAAGATCCATACGGTTTCTCTCTCCGCTTTGACGGCACAATGTAGTTTTTCGCATGTTGAGAATCAACTTCGTATATTGGTTTTGAGACCGGGGGTAACTGCGTCCCTTCATGTATCATTTCTCATGAGACTCTTTGAACTTCTTACAGGGACTGCGAGAAGAAAATGCCAATAAGCGACGAACAAATGAGCGAAAGTGTCTACCGTCTTCTTGCTCAGCGCCTGGATGCTCTTCCGAATCGTTTTCCTGCCACGAAGAGCGGGGTAGAACTCCGGTTGCTGAGAAAGCTGTTCACTCTGGAGGAGGCTGCGCTTGCCTGTGTGATGAGCCTGGAGCCTGAACCGGTGGCCGGCATTGCCAGCCGTGCAGGTGTAGATCCCAGAGAGGCCCGCAATGATCTCAAGAAAATGGCAGCAAAGGGGTTGATTGATCTTAAGAGAGGAGAAGGAGAATTTGCCTTCGCATTGAAACCATTCGTCGTTGGTTTCTATGAAACCCAGTTGCCGCGGATGGATGATGAGATGGCGGCACTCTTTGAACAGTATTTCAGCGAAACACGGGGTGGCATCTTGCGGGATGTTCCTGCTCTTCACCGTGTGATCCCGGTTGGGCAAGCGGTTCCATTTCAGATAGAAATCCATCCGTACGAACGGGCTAACGCATTGCTGGAAGGTGCCTTGTCGTGGGGGGTGCGTGAATGCATTTGCCGCGTACAGCAGCGACTCGTGGGCAAAGGCTGCGATCGTCCTGTTGAGACCTGCCTGGTGTTTGCGCCACGTGGAACACGCTTTTGACCGGAGCAAAGTCGACCGTGTCATCACGAAAGAGGAAGCGCTGCAAATCCTGCGTGCGACCGAAGAAGCAGGACTGGTTCACACTGCCGGCAACTACCGTGACGGCATCGACTATATCTGCAACTGCTGTACATGTTGTTGTGGAATACTGCGCGGCATTGCCGAGTTTGGCATAATGACTGCCGTTGCCCGCTCCGACTTCCACATGGTGGTAGAGACAGATACGTGTTCGGGCTGCGGCGCTCTGTGTCGAGCGGTGCCAGTTCAACGCCCTTTCAACCCCCGATGGAATTGTCGTTGTCGACTACAACAAATGCATGGGCTGCGGTTTGTGTGTTGTGGTCTGTGCCACCGATGCGCTCCACCTGGAGCGCCGCCCCTCAGGCGAAATATCCCGGCCACCGGCCAACATCGGCGAATGGAGGTCGCAGCGTATTGCATTGCAGGGGATGCCGGCACCGGTTTCCACCGGTGTCGCGACCACTTCTCATCCGCGCAGAACATGAAGAACTTCGCCATGGTGGCAACGCTCGTCTCACTTCTCGGAACAAGAGTCTGTGCACACATAGACCCCGACCTGGAGGCGGATCAACCCATCACAACCGTGCGGGCGTACTTGGACACACTTGAACGGGCCGGATTCTCCGGGGCAGTGCTTGTTGAGTTCCATGGGAACAAAGTCATTTCGGAAGGATACGGTTACAGTGATGTGCTTCATGGGAGGAGGAACTCCTCTCAAACGGTTTTTGATATCGGCTCTGTTACGAAACAGTTCACCGCAGCTGCCATTCTGAAGCTGGAAATGGAAGGCAGATTGTCGACCGACGACAAGTTGTCGAGGTTCTTCAAGGCTGTTCCGGGAGACAAATCGGAAATCACCATCCATCACCTGCTGAGGCACTCCTCCGGGCTCCAGAGTACCATCGGCGGCGACTACGACAGCATCACCGCAGCGGACTTCATTGACTCCGTTATGAGGAGTCCATTGATATTCACTTGCGGCGCGGCTTTTTCCTATTCGAACATCGGATATAGTCTGCTGGCAATGATAATAGAAAGGGTCTCGGGAGTGCCCTATGAGACCTTCCTGTATGAGAACCTCTGGCGGCCTGCAGGGATGGAACAAACGGGATACAGGCATCCCAAATTCGACGAAGGGCTGACTGCAATAGGGTACCACAACGACGACCGGATATGGGGGAGGCCTACGGAAAAGCGGTGGGACGCAGATGGTCCCTATTGGCACTTGAAGGGGAATGGCGGGATTCTCTCAACAGTTGAAGACCTGTTCAGATGGAATCAGGCGCTCTCGACCGGCAAGGTTCTATCGGAGCATGCGAAAACTAAGATGTATCACCCGAGATTGAAGAGACGCGGAAGGCACTGGTTCATACTATGCCTACGGCTGGGACGTTCACAGAACCGAGAGGAACACGACACTCCTCTGGCACAACGGTGCGAATGGCATATTCCATGCCGATTTCTACCGATACGTTGATGAGGGCACAACTATCATCGTGTTGGCCAGCAAATCCAACGGGTTTGAAGATACGGGGCGTGAAATCTCCCGGGTACTCTTCGATCCGTTGTACAGACCCGTAGTCCCAATCGCTGATAACGAATTCAATCGGTCCTTTACGGATCGCACCATCGAAATCACGATACAAGAAGGGATCGATGCTGGAGCTAAGGAATATGGAAAACGAAACTCGGGCGTGAATCTCCTTGAGAGGCGGGTGAATAGAAAGGGATACGAACTTCTTGGGGAAGGGAATGCGACGCAGGCGATCGGTGTGTTCAGGCTAAATGTTCTGGCCTTCCCCGGGTCCTCAAACGCGTATGACAGTCTTGGCGAGGCTCACCTGGAGGGCGGCGATACCACACAGGCCATTGAGAACTACAGGAAAAGTCTGGCACTTGATCCTGCAAACGCGCATGCAGAGGAGGTGTTGAAACGTCTCCTGGAGAAGTAACGATGCCCCGTTGGAGATGAAGCCTTCACTTGTACCGGTGCAGCCGCCAGGAATCAGGTGGTGTGTCGACTCGGTCGTTACGCGGAGGGCGTGACGAGGGTCAGGATGCCGGTGACATATCCGAGGATCCTTTTCGCCCGTGGCGTGCCAGAGAGTGAACCGTGGCAGCAATCGTGAAACGGGATGAAGATGCGCACCTGGACCATCACCACCATGAGTGCCCAGAGGGCAACGAACGGGACCGCACTATCGTAAGACGATCATCTTCCTCGTCTGACTAAACTTCACCGCACTTAGCCTGTACAGGTAGATGCCGCTTGGCAGCCCGGAGGCATCGAACTTGACCGTGTGGGCTCCCGCCCCTTGTTTTCGCTCACGAGCATCGCCACTTCGCGGCCGAGCACATCATAGACCGCGAGCTTGACGTGGCCGGCCGCCGGCAACTGGTAACGGACAGCTGTAGACGGATTGAATGGGTTAGGGTAGTTTTGCTCAAGAAGGAACGGTTCGGGCGAGCCCTGTACGGACGACGGGATCGCCACGACGACGTCTGCCAGAGGCCGCCGCCACACGGCAAGCCCCTGCGGACCAGCATAAAGATGTGTCGGTCCGGCAGCGAGAACCTGCACAAACGCGTAGAAATTCATCCCGGTATACACTCCCGTCCAGGAATTTCCATCGTCCGTTGTTCTGAAGATCGCGCCGGTGCCGGAGATGCCGGCAAAGATGTTGGTTCCCACGACGGCGAGACTTGCGACATAATCGCCACCGAGGCCTGTCTTCGCTACGGTCCATGATTCTCCAAGGTCCGTGCTGACAAAGGTGCCACCTCCGTAGGTGGCGGCCATGAGCGTTGAACCACGGCGGACAACGGATCGGACATCGGAGGTAGTTAACCCGGTCTTTCGGGCTACCCACGTTTGTCCACGATCAGTAGTGACGTAGACCCCCTGCGAGGTCCCTGCGACGACCGCTGTGTCCAGCAGAAGGAGACAGCGGATTGCCGTCGTTGGCAGACCGGTCTTCCGTTGCAGTCCAGACCGCGCCATTGTTCGTGGAGACGTAGACGCTGGTGTTCGTACTCGCAAAGAGCGCTGAATCTGTCTGCAGCAACGCGTAGACTGTTTGGTCTCCCATCCCGGTGGTGCTGGGCGTCCACGTTGCGCCGCTATCCGTGGACACGAAGACGCCTTTGCCGCCAGTACCTGCGAAGAGTGTCCCGCCGGTGGCGCAAAGCGAATACACATCAAGCTGTGCAAGTCCGGAGTTCTTTGGGGTCCACGTGGCACCTGCGTCAATTGAGCGGAACACGCCATTCCCGTAGGTGCCACAGAGGATTCTTCCCCCCTGCCAGGCAAATGCAAAGGGGGTGTGGTGTTGACGATGCCGGTGTTTCGCGCAACCCAGGTCATGCCGCCGTCGGAAGAGACATACATGCTTCCCCGATCCGTTCCTGCGAAGAGTCCCTAACCATGTCCCTGCAGACAGGTGACGTTTAGCCCAGGTTCGACAGTTGTAAACTATTTTTAGTCATTTTGTACACGAAGTCGGCCAATGCAATAAATCTCAGGCGGTTTTCCGTCAAAGTGCCGTGTAGTGAAAACCTACCCCCTTGCGGGCGGCCGGTGCGGTGTTGTATATTGGTCGCATGTTTCTCCGCAAGATTTCAATCAACAAGGACGGCAAGCGTCACAACTATTGGGCGCTCGTCGAATCAGTTCGGACGGAGCGTGGTCCGCGTCACCGCGTCCGTCGTACCTGGGCGACATGGACGAGGCAGGTCGACTCGGTATCGAGCAAGCTGTCCAGGGACATCCCGGAGTTCAGGGCTCGCTCTTCGACGAGCCGCCTCGGGCGGAGTGGGTCGAGGTCGATACCACGAGAGTGCACCTGGAGCGTGGCCGCCGCTTTGGCGACGTCTGGCTCGCCCTGGAACTCATCAGGAAGCTCGGTCTGGGTGAACTCTTTGATCGCCTCATGCCGGACATTCACCCAAAGATTCCTTGGGCGCGTCTGGCCGAGGTCCTGATCGTTTCACGTTTTTGCGAGCCTTCGAGCGAGCTGCACATAGCTGAACACTTTTATGAGAATAGTGCGCTCTCTGATCTTCTCGGTGTGCCGGATGAGGAGATCCATGCGAACCGCCTCTACCGTGCGCTCGACCGGTTGTTGGAGCACAAAGACACGGTTCAACAGTATTTGAAAGAGCGGCTCGGCGAACTGTTCGCCATCAAGTACGACATCTTGCTCTATGACGTTACGTCCACCTACTTCGAGGGCGAGGAAGCACGCAACCCCCAGGCCAAGCGCGGCTACTCACGCGATAGCCGCCCCGACTGTAAACAAGTCTGCATTGGTCTCGTCGTCACCAAGGAAGGAATCCCCTTGGGCTACGAGGTTTTCGAGGGCAATCGGCACGACTCGAGAACTGTGGAGATTATCATTGAAAAGATGGAGGCGCTCTACGGCAAGAGCGACCGCGTTTGGATCATGGATAGAGGCATGGCCTCCGAAGACAATCTTGAACTCTTGGCCGAGGAACGCCGCCATATATTATTGGAACACCCAAGAACCAACTCAAGAAGTTCGAGCAGCAGCTTCTCGGCAAAGACTGGACCCTGGTCCACGAGGGGCTCGAGGTCAACTCTGTCCATCGCCCGACGGCACTGACGAAACATTCATCCTCTGCCGGAGTGCCGCCCGGCAACAAAAAGAGCAGGCGATGCATGACCGCTTCATCGAACACCTGGAGGAAGGCTTGGAGCGCATCAAGAAGAGTTGCGCCTCAGGCCGCATCAAGGACGTCCGTGTGGCCGAGCGAAGGATCGGCCGCTTGCTTGAGCGCTACAGCCGGGCTGCTCCGCTTTTCAAGATTACTGTCAAAGAACATGGCGAGCGTGTCACGCTCCGCTGGAGGCTCATCAAGGCCCATAGTGAGTGGGCCCGCTTGAGCGAGGGCTGTTATCTCCTTGCGGACCAACATCAGCGATTGGGCGCCTGAAGATCTGTGGACCGCGTACATCCAGCTAACTGATGCCGAGGCCGCCTTCCGCATCCACAAACAGGATTTGAAGTCCGGCCCATCTGGCATCAGCGGGAGGACCGCGTCCAAGCGCACATCATGGTCTGCTTTCTCGCGTACGTCCTCTGGAAGTGTCTCGGCCAGATGGCCAAGCGAGCCGGCCTCGGCAACGAGCCGCGGACCATAATCGAAGAGATCAAGAAACTCAACATGGCTGATGTCGTGTTACCAACCAAGAACGGGAGTCAGATCCGGCTCCGCTGCGTTTTGAAACCGGAACCACATCTGGCGATCCTCCTGCGGAGGCTCGATCTTGCGCCACCGCTCAGACTCCAGATGAAGCACAAAATGTAGGGCAAACTTTTCGAGAAAGTGCCCTTTGCAAAACAGAATCACCATTTTCTCGACACAACTGTCGAACTTAGGCTAGATGTGACAGGCCCTGATTCGACTGTGCCCAATGCTCCCCGTTGTCGGTGCTCCGGTACACGCCACCCGCCTGCGAACCGGCGAAGAGTGTCCCTCCCTGGGCTTGCAGGGCATTAATTGTGCGATAGATCATACCGGTACTGACGTCGGTCCATGCCGCTCCGCCGTCCGTCGATCGGAACAACCCGCTGCTCGTCCCCGCAAAGAGAATCGTGCCGGCAACAAGAAGGGACTTGACATATTTCGTTGGTGAGACCGACGGTGTCGGTTACCCAGTTCGTCCCCCCGTTGGTCGTATGGCACACGCCCGACGAAGTTCCGGCGAAGAGGGTGTCGCCATGTTTCAGAAAAACGTTGATATCACGACTGGGGAGGCCGGCATTCGCGGAGTCCCAGCTGACCCCGCTGTCCGTGCTCCTGAAAACCCCGACGTCTGTAGCGGCAAAGACGTTGCCCCCCGCCGATGCCATGTCGTATATCGCCCGGTTGAGACTGGGTACGGCTGAATAGCCCCATGTCGATCCGCCGTCCGTGGAGCGATAGATGGACATCAGCGTTGCGGCGAAGATGTCTGTTCCGTGGTTTGCCAAGCCGGTGACGTCCCGGTTCCCGAGGCCAATGTTCATGGGCATCCAGGTTCGTCCGCTGTCATTTGATCTGTAGATTCCCGCGTAGTCTGTTGCCAGGAAGAGCGACAAACCGCGAACAAGGAAATCGTTTGCGTGCGCGCCCTCCGGTCCCGGCCCTTTCGGACCCATTGTGCCTCGAGAATAGTCGGACGGAGGAAGAGGAGTGCGATGGTGGCTGCGAATATCCGGACCGTTGTCATGGCAGTGCCTGGTGTGCTGGATGTTGGGGGGACGAGCACTACTTTTGAATGTACAGGCTGTCGGGGGGAAAGTCAACCCGAGGAATAAGCGCGCGTGACCCAAAGCACGCGTGACCCAGCGCGGTTGCATCCTGGCCCGCCACGCACCTTCCGTTCACTCCCACCCGCTCCACGCTCGTTAACAGGTTTCCTCTGCTCATCCATCGGCATCAACCGGGGATATTTTCTCCACATCGATGCTATCTCGGTCAGGCAACAAGCGTAAAGGAGAGAATGGGTCTGATAATATTGCCGTCCGGTCTTCGTCGAAAAGTAGGCCTCGCTCCAAGAACGATCTGCATCTGCACTGGAGGTGTTCGAGCATATGCTGAGCACTCATGGCTCCCCAGCGAGGCGAGTCATCGACGCCAGTACCTGCTGCCGCATCGAGAAGCATGTGGTCGAAAAACGCCCGGCGGAGCGCTTCATCATTGACATCGAATCGCAGGACTACCATTCTACCCGCCTTTCTGATGACACCTCAGAACATTCCGGCTGATACGCAATTCAGGTGGAAGAATCAAGCACCGCCAACAGCGGTTTCTCGAGATATAACTCATTGACAATCGAGCCGGGGAGGATTTTCCGAACGGGGGAAGGTTCCCGATTACGGTACCAGCCCATTCTCTTCAGAATGGCCTCGAAGCGTGGGTGGGAGCGCAACTCATCAAAGATGGGATCAACGCTGAGATACGGCATGTTCGGGTCGTGCGAATCGTACGCCTTCTCGAACCAGTCGAGGGCTTCCTCCTTCATCCCGGCCCGCGTGTAGAGCGTGGCCACCTGCCATGGGGTTACAAAGGACGTCCGGAATCGCTCGATGAGCATCTCTGCCACGTTCCGCAATGCTCCGGAGTATCCCCCTTCGGCGCGCCCGCGGTCGAGAGCCTGGATGGCCTCGTGATCCCCCCTCGCCTCGAACGAGAGCCTCCACGCCTCAAGCGCCTCGTCGTACATCTTCTTCTGGTGGTAGGCAGAGCGAATGGTGGACAATGCGATCGGCTCCATGGGGCTGGCCTCCAACGTCTTTCGCATCAGCCGTATGACCTCGTCATACCGGCGGGCATACATGAGATCCATGGCGTACAGACTCTGAATCAAAGAATTAAGCGGATCCAGCTTCAATGCCTCCTCAATCTGCTGCATCGCCTCATCAGGACGGCTGAGGATGAACAGCAGATGAGAAAGTAGGCGTGCGCCTCCACCATGTTTGGCTTGAGCTCGATAGTTTTTCTCAAGGATCGCATCGCACCATCCCAGTTCCAATCCAGCCAGGCCCTCCGGACGCCGACCATGTAGTGCACCTCCGCAATCGAGGAATCCAGTGCAAGCGCCTTCCTTCTGCCCACTCGCCCTCCCTGGCGGCGACGCTCATCGGTATGTAGCCCATTTGCGCCCGCCCCGACGAACCAGAGCGATGCCGGCATAGGCGGGAGCATACGTCGATCGATCTGGGCCGCGAGTTCGTAGTATTGCAGGGCCATTCCGATCCCCTCCCGGGTGAGCTTGTATTAGAAGAAATTGCCCTTCAAATAGGCTTCGTAGGCCTTGGGGTCGACAGTCTTTTCCTGTGTAAGGAGGTTTTGTTCCTCCCGGGTGAGCTTTACCTGAACCTGATTGGCGACCGCCTTCGCGACTTCTCCCTGCAAGGCCAGGAGTTCCTTGAAGTCGCGTGAGTATTCCTCCGCCCAGAGATACTTGTTGGTCAACGCATCAATAAGCCGGATCGTGATCTTTACACGGTTCGCAATCGGAGCACCGACCCTTCCAGAACGTACGACACTCCGAGTTCAGAGGCGATCTGGATGCGGATTTGTTGGCTCCCCTGTACTTCATCGCGGATGATCTCTGGGTTACGCGCAGGCCGCTGATGCGGGCCAGGTTTGTTATCAGTGCATCGGTCATCCCGTCGGTGAACCATTCCTGGCCTTTGTCTTCGGTGATATTTTCAAGCGGCAGGAGCACAATGGAGACCGGTCCCTGGCCGGGGACCGGCCGCGTCAGGAAATACACGATGACGGCGATCAGGGCGACCGACACGGAAAGAACCCTCGCCAGGTTCTTCCTCTGCCGTCTTCCCAGGCGGCCAAAGATCGCTTTATGCCGGTGTCCCTCGGAGCAATCTGCCGATACGGCTTCAAGATCGGCACAAAGCTCACGAACAGTCTGGTAACGGCGTACAGGATCTTTCGCCAGTGCCCGTTCGATGATGCGATCGAGCTGTGCCGGGACCTCCGGCCGGATCTTTGTTACGAATTCCGGCTCTTCCGTTCAAGATCCGGTATATCACCGCCTGTTCATAATCACTTTTGAACGGAAGCCGGCCGGTGAGCATCTCGTACATCACCACACCCAGCGACCAGATATCTGTCCGATGGTCAACGGCTCTCCCCCGGGCCTGCTCCGGGGACATGTAGGCCGCCGTCCCGAGGGTGGAGCCGGTCTTGGTCAGCATCGTCCGACCCCTCAGCTTTGCCAGCCCGAAATCGACGATCTTGGCCACGCCGTCAGACGTGATCATGATGTTGGCCGGCTTGATGTCGCGATGCACGATGCCGTGCTCGTGAGCCTCTGGCAAGTCCCTGTGCCACTTGGATGACGATGTCAACAGCCTGGTCGATCTTCAGAGGCCCTCGCTCGATCTTCTTCTTGAGAGTCTCCCCATCGATGGCAGGCCATGCGATGAACATCTGCCCGTCGTCAGTCTCGTCAATGTCGTGGACGACGCAGATGTTGGGATGATCGAGGGCGGAGGCGGCCTGGGCCTCGTGGATGAATCGTTCTTTGGCGTCGGGATCGCGGGTGAGTGCAGGGGAAGAAACTTCAGGGCGACGGTACGCTTGAGGCGGGTGTCTTCGGCCTTGTAGACGACTCCCATCCCCCCGCCGCCGAGGAGCTCGAGGATCTTATAGTGGGAAACCGTCTTACCGATCAAGGGGAACCCACGCTGGTTCCTCTTGGATAGATGACGATGGGTGGTTGATCTAGGCCAGGAAGCCCTTGTGGTGACCCCTCCTCGAGAAAGATGACAAGACCCGAATCCTACAACATTCCCTCTGTGGAATTCAGTGAGCATGCTGCGCTTCCTCGTCGCGTCCTCTCGTGTTAAAGAGATGTGAGCCGTCTTCTCCCTGAACCGTCACACCGCATCAACCAAAGCAACCCGTCTCCTTCAGCGGTGCGCGTGTAAACGATCGTGACGCCATCCGGGCCCCATGCCGGATAATCAGCTCCGTCTTCCGTGAGTCTTGTAGAGCGTCCCCGCAGCAGAGAAGGCGAGCCAGCGCGAATCGGGTGACCATGTGAATCCCACCCCCTCACCCGCAAGAAGCAGCCGGCGGTTGGCGCCAGAGCTGTCAACGAGACAGATCCCTGTCACGCCGTTGAATTCGCCGCGGAACGCGATCGTCCTTCCATCAGGGGCCCAGCTCGCCCTTGTATGCACGTACGCGGCCTTGACGGACCCATCATCTGGACTTGTCGACTCCTTGCAGCCGCTCAAAAGTGTCGCGGACGCAATCAAGCAGAACAGGAGAGACCACGTCATGCCCCCCCCGTGGACGATCCCCCCAACAGAGGGACAATTTCGCCACTTGTAGGGCTTCACGTTTCTTCCTCGTGGGTTATCGTGCAGAGGAGAGCAATTGCATCGACCGACGGATAGACTTCTCGTCGACTAGTCGATCGGTCACGAACTTGTGCAGGATACTGGAGATTAGGGTCTGATATGGGATGCCTTCTTCCTGGGACCGCCGCTTCAATTGTTCGAGAACCGCTTCCGAAATCCGGATATTCACATTGCGGGTTTTTCGGATTTTGTCGAGCATTCCTTCAAGTTTGGCGCGTTCCTGTTTCGAGATCGATCGATAGGAAGCGGCCTCTCGTTCGATTTCGCGCTCGTATTTGTCCAGTTTCACTTTCATGTCTGCGACGCTCCATATCTCTTATGAAACTTGCGGCTGGGGAACGCTGTCTTGAGAACAACGTAGCGTTACTGTCGAGTAAAAAGGGTACCACGTGAATGTACGCATTAATCGGCAGGATAAACATCCACTGCCCAAAGTGCTTGGGGTGTTTCACAACATCGACGTATTGTTTTTGTAGAATCAGTGTAGCAATCTCATCGAGAGAGATCCCCCGCCCGGCTTTGAGCTTGGCGCTTTTGTCCTCATCCCAAATGATATTCACAGTAGAAGTGCATCACATTACGGATACAATGTCAAGTCCAAGTGCTCCGGGTTCGGCTACGGCTGTGCCTCTTCAACACTTCCTCCGCGCACAAAATAGCGAAGCAATTTGACATCGCTCCTTTCTTTTGTGCTACTGAACAGGACAAAAAGGCGAAAGGCTCAAATCTCTCCTCTTGTTTTGCCTCTCACTTTTCAAATCACACACACAACTTCACCTCGATGAAGACAGGACCCTATGCTCTGCCAACACCCAAAGACTCCCCTTTTTCGTCGTCGGGGGAAGGATTTCATGACCAGCACCGCATTAGCCAGTTGGCGAAAAATGGCGGGGTCTGGCCTGGTTGTCCTTCAGAACCAGATATTTCGGTTGCTTTTCGGGGATCCCCGCCCTCCATAATCAGGCATTCTATTTGCGCATTTCCATCAGGCATCAAATGCGGCGGCACTCATAGGTGGCACGTTCGGAGAATGAACAATGCCCAAGAAACCGAAGTCGGAAAGAACCTCGACAAGAAGACATACAACAAGGCTCTCGCGAAGCTCCAGGCTGAACTTGTGAATCTTCAAGGCTGGATTGTGGAGAAGGGGCTGCGGGTTGTGGTGATCTTTGAAGGGCGCGATGCTGCGGGCAAAGGGGGAGTGATAAACGGATTACCCAGAGGATGAATCCGCGCGTGTGCCGGATCGTCGCACTGGGAACACCCACTGAAAAGGAAAAGACCCAGTGGTACTTCGAGAGATACATAGCGAACCTCCCGAGCGCCGGGGAAATGGTTCTGTATGACCGCAGCTGGTATAATAGAGCGGGCGTAGAAAGGGTGATGGGGTTCTGTACGGAAGCGCAATATGCCGAATTTCTCCGCACGTGTCCCGAATTCGAACGCATGCTTGTGCGCGATGGCATCATTTTGATAAAGTATTGGTTTTCCGTCAGCGACGAGGAACAGGAACGGCGATTCCGTGGGCGCATTGAAGATCCAACGAAGCGCTGGAAACTCAGTCCGATGGATCTGGAATCGCGTGCACGCTGGGTTGAATCTCAAAAGCAAAGGATGAGATGTTCGCTCACACCGACATCAAGCAGTGCCCCTGGTATGTTGTGGACGCCAATGACAAGAAGCGCGCGCGACTTAATTGCATTCAGCATTTGTTGAAACTCATTCCTCACGAGGACATCACACCCAAGGCGCCGACTCTGCTTCCACGACAAAAAGCGATGGGGTATGTTCGTCCACCGATGACAGAGCAGACCTTTGTGCCGGAGATATACTAGGGCAAGCGCGAACCAACTCATGACGATCCGCCCGGCAACCATGCAGTTCTTCTTCACGCGCTTCGTCCCGCCGGCGGAATACTCTGATCTCACCAATCGGTAATCCGGATGGTTCAAGCTGGAGTCCGGTCCGGATGCACTTGTACATAGGGACCTTCCGGATCGATCTCGCCATCAGACCTTCAAATGGTGTAAGAGACAATTTCCACCCGGATGGAATCTTGATGAGGGACAGAGACTCGGCGACCCGGACTACTTGATTTTCCAGAAATCT
>CAVPCZ010000009.1:0-947126 GCA_963702445.1 Ignavibacteriota bacterium | reverse complement strand
GCTGCTCCCGGTCATCCTCGCGGGCCAGCCGGAACTGGCGGATCGTCTCAATGAACCCCGACTGCGACAGCTGAAGCAGCGGATCGCCCTGCGCTGCAGCCTGGAGCCGCTCGACCTTCGCGAGGCCGCCGCGTACATCACCAAGCGCGTGCGCATTGCCGGTGGCGACAGCGCAGTTGTTCACGAAAGACGCGGTGGTGATGATCCACCAGCGCTCGCGCGGCGTGCCCCGCACGATCAACGTGATTTGCGACAACGCGCTGGTCACCGCCTTCGCGCATCGATCGGCGGCCGGTCGACCACGACATCGTGGCAGAGGTCACGCGGGACCTCGACTCTCGACAGCCTCCCAGTGGCGACGTTCGAACCTGAGTCCCCATCCGCGTGGGACACAAGGGCCTGCCCCACGCGCATCCCGCCGACGCGCCCGTCGTGCCGCTGCACGCGGGCGCTGCGCCAGCCAACCAGGCGGCCACCGGCACCGATGACGACCGCGGCATGTTCGCGAACTTCTCGAAGCGTCGTCGCTTCTCGTTCTTCTGAACCGACGTCGCCATGAAGACCTCTGCAGGAGTCACACCGTGAGCCGCATCGAAGAAGCGCTTCGCCGGGCGGGCGTCACCGGCGCCCGGCCCGTGCCCGACCCCGAGCCCGTGCAACCGCAGGCGAGCCCCGACGAGTTGCTGGCCACGACCGCAGGCGACCACAGCGCGTGGGATTTCGCCGGCGACGGGCGGCACCGACTGACCCCGCCGGCACGGTTTATCCCGCCGGCGCGTGTGGCAGATGCCGGGCATTGGCAGCGATGCGTCGCCTGAGCCGTCGATTGACGAGCCGCCGCCGCGCGGACGCACGCAGGGCTCGTTGTTCTCGAACGTGAGCGCGTCGCTCGGTGAGAAGTTGGTCGCCTCTCCTAGATGCCGAGAGCACCTGCTCGAGCAGTATCGGAAGCTCGCGGCGACCCTGCACCACGCGCAGATCGGATCGCGGCATCAAGATCGTGATGGTCGCCAGCGCCGCGCCGGCGAGGGCAAGACCCTCACCGCCACGAACCTCGCGCTGACCCTGCGGAGTCGTACCAGCGGCAGGTGCTGCTGATCGACGCCGACCTGCGCCGTCCCTCGCTCCACGACGTGTTCCAGGTGCCCAACGTGTCGGGCCTCAACGACGGCCTCAGGCATCCAGCGACGCAAGCTGACGCTCCTGCAGATCTCGCCGCGGCTCACGCTGCTGCCCGCCGGCCGGCCGACACCCGACCCGATGAGCGGCCTGACGCCGAACCGGATGCAGCAGATCCTCGACGAGGCCGCCGAGCGTTTCGACTGGGTGATCCTCGACACGCCGCCCGTGGCCTGCTGCCCGACGCCAACCTGCTGGCCGCCATGGTGGATGCCGCCCTGCTGGTCGTGCGCGCCGGCCAGGACGCCGCTACGCCGCGGTGCAGAAGGCGATCGAGGCCTCGGGCGCGACCGCATCCTGGGCGTCGTGCTCAACGGCGTCGACAGGATGCCGGAACACGTCGCAGCGCCACGGCTATGGCTACGGCTACGGGTACGGCTCACTAGCTACGGCGAGCTACGGAAGCGCTCGCTGACGGAGCGCCGACCGCTCTATGACCGCGTCGTCCTGCCAGCGCCTCACGTGGCGCTCGCTCGTGCTGATCGCTCTTCGAGACGGCGCTGATCGCTCGGCGCCGTGGCTGATCGCGGCGTTCGTCCGCATGGGGACCGGACGCGTGGACGCTGGATCGACGACGGGCTCGCGACTGCCCAAGGGCCATCGCTGATCGCGGTCGTCTGCAGACTCTGCGCTGCACTACGCCGAGCTGTACGACCTGCGCATGGTCCGCGACCGGCGCGAGCTGTTCGTCCGGCTGCTGCAGGCGCTCGGCGCGGCTCGCTGATCCTCGGCGCTGATCTACTTCATGTTCCCCGACCTGGTGATCGGGCGCGGCGTCTTCCTGCATCGCCGCGGTCCTCATCCTGTCGCTCGGTGCTCGGCGTGGCGCATGGCGTTCGAGTGGCTGCACGCCACGTCGGCGCCGCGCGAGCGGCTCCTGCTCGTCGGCACCAGCCCGGCCGCCGTCGCCCTGGCGCGCGAACTGTACGAGCGGCGCAGCGAGCTCGGCGTCGAGATCGTCGGCTTCGTCGATCCCGACCCGGCGCGCATCGGCGAGCCGGTCGTCAATCCCGGTGTCATCGGCGGCGTCGACGACATCCCGCGCGATCGTCGCGCGAGCACAGCGTCGACCGCGTCGTCGTCAGCCTGGCCGACGCGCGCGGCAAGCTGCCGATGGACGCCTGCTCGACGATGAAGCTCGACGGGCGTGCACCTTCGATCACCTGGCCTCGGTCTACGAGGAGTACACGGGCAAGATCGCCGTCGAGAACCTGCGCCCGAGCTGGTTCATCTTCTCGGCGGGGTTCCGGAAGTCGCGCGCTCTCGCCGACGGCCAAACGCGCGCTCGACATGCGGCGCAGCGCCGTGGGCCTCGTGCTGGCCTGCTGCCGGTCATGGCCGCTGACCGCTCGCGCCGTCAAGCTGACCTCGCCAGGGCCGGCGCTCTACCGCCAGAAGCGCGTCGGGCAGGACGGCGCGCGTGTTCACGGTCCACAAGTTCCGGTCGATGCGGCACGACGCCGAGGCCGACGACCGGCGCGGTCTGGGCGCAGGAGAACGACCCGCGCGTCACGCCGGTCGGCCGCTTCATGCGGCGGACCCGGCTCGACGAACTGCCGCAGCTCTGGAACGTCCTGCGCGGCGACATGAGCTTCGTCGGCCCGCGCCCCGAGCGGCCGGAGTTCGTGCCGCAGCTCACCGAGCAGATTCCGTTCTACGGCCAGCGCCACGCCGTGAAGCCCGGCCTCACCGGCTGGGCGCAGGTGCGCTACACCTACGGCGCGAGCGTCGAGGACGCGCTGGAGAAGCTGCAGTACGACCTGTTCTACATCAAGCACATGTCGGTTGCGCTCGACCTGCTCATCCTCTTCGAGACGATGAAGACCGTGGTGCTCGCGCAGGGGCGCAGTAGATCGCCGCGCCATCGTCAACGCGATGACCATTGACGTGGAAGACTACTTCCATGTCAGCGCCTTCGACGCCGTGGTGCTCGCGTCGACGGCCTGGGACAGTTTCGAGCAGCCGCGTCGTGCGCAACACCGACCGGTTGCTCGACGTGCTCGACGCGCACGGCGTCAAGTCGCACGTTCTTCGTCCTCGGCTGGGTTGCCGAGCGATATCCCGGCCTGGTGCGGCGCATCGCCGCCGACGGGCACGAACTGGCGTCGCACGGCTACGCGCACCGCTTGATCTACGAGCAGCGCCCGCGCGATTCCGCGACGACCTGCGCCGCGCGAAGCAGCTGCTCGAAGACCAGTCCGGCATCGCCGTGCGCGGGTATCGCGCGCCGAGCTTCTCGGTCGTACGCGCACCCTGTGGGCGCTCGACGTGCTGCTCGAGGAAGGCTATCGCGTACGACGCGAGCATCTTCCCCATCCACCACGACCGCTACGGCATTCCCGACGCGCCGCGGCATCCGCACGTGCTGAGCGCGCCGCCGGCCGCGCCTCATCGAGGTGCCGCCATCCACGGTCCGCGTGGGCGGCAGCGAACCTGCCGGTCGCCGGCGGCGGCTACTTCCGGCTGCTGCCGCTATGCGTGGACGCGCTGGGGCATCCGGCGCGCTGAACGCGGTCGAACGGCAAGCCCGCCGTCTTCTACCTGCACCCGTGGGAAATCGATCCCGGCCAGCCGCGCTTCGCCGTGACGGGCCTGAGCCGCTTGCGGCACTACACGGAACCTCGACCGTTGCGAAGGCCGGTATCGGAGGCTCCTGCGCGAGTTCAGGTTCGCGCCAATTCGCGACGTCTTCGGTGCCGCGCTGGGGGCCACCGCATGAGCAGCGGCAGCGTCACCGCGGCGACCGCGCCGGCTGACGCGCGTCGCGCAGTCTACCTCCGGTGCCGACTGGGACGCCTACCTTCTCGGGCGCCCCGAGACCACCGCCTACCACGCGTGGGCGTGGCGTCGTGTGTTCGAGGATGCGTTCGGGCACGAGTGCGTGTATCTCGTCGCCGAGCGCGAGGGCCGCGCGTGCGGCGTCTTGCCGCTCGTGTCGATGCGGACGTTGCTGTTCGGGCGCCTGATCGTGTCGCTCCCCTTCGTCAACTACGGCGGGGTCGTTGCCGATGACGAGGAGGCGGCGCGAGCGCTCCTGGAGGCGGCGCGGCGCGAGGCGGAACAGCGGAAGGCGCGACACATCGAACTCCGGCACGTTGCGCGACGTTTCCCGAACTGCCGTTCAAGGTCGCACAAGGTCGCCATGACCTTGCACTTACCCGAGACAGCAGACGCCATGTGGAAGGCGGTTGACAACAAGGTGCGCAACCAGGTGCGGAAGGCCGAGAAGTCGGGCCTGACCGCGCACGTGGGCGGGGCGGAGTTGATCGACGAGTTATACGAGGTCTTCGCGCGCAACATGCGCGACCTCGGAACGCCGGTGTATTCGGTGGCCCTGTTCGACGAAGCGTTTCGCGCCGCCGGCGACGCCGCTCGCGTCTATGCGGTGCGTCAGGGAACGAGGTGCCTCGCGGCCGGCATCACCATCGCGCATCGTGACGGCGTCGAGAACCCGTGGGCCTCGTCGCTCCGCGAGGCGCGTCCATTGTGCGCGAACATGCTGCTCTACTGGGAGATGCTGCGCGACAGCATCGCCCGCGGATTGCGTGTCTTCGACTTCGGGCGCTCGACACCCTACGAGAGCACCTACCGCTTCAAGCAGCAGTGGGGTGCGCAGCCGACCGCGTTGCACTGGGAGTACGTGCTCGTCGGCGGCACTGCCCTGCCCGACCACGGGCCGAAGAGCGCGAAGTTCCAGCGGCTGGTCGCGCTGTGGCAGCATCGCCTCTGTGGCTGGCGAATGCGGCGGGGCCGGGGATCGTGCGGGGGATCCCCTGAACGCTGGCAGCCGGTCTCCGGCGCCCACATCCACGACCTGTTGGGAACCGAGCCATGCTTCACGAAGCCAGATTCAACGTCGCATCCCCGTCGCTCGACGCGCCTGAGCTGGTGCGCAAGCAGGAACCCGTCACGTTCGGCATTCCGATGCCGCGAGGCCTCTTCGTCGCCGGGGCGACTGCGCTCGTGGCAGGGCGCGGCGATCAATCTCCTGTGCACTCGCCATCCCGGCGAGGAACAGCATAGCAAGGCTCCATCCGAGAGCCTTCCCCTTAAATCGGTACATTGTCCAGTCTCCTACGGTAAGAAGAAATACGGGAGCAACTTAGCGCGTTTGCACGTGAAAGTCAAGGAAGAATGCTCCCACATTCTTGTCCCACATTCTTGCCCGGATCACTTCCGATGGGGGATTCTGTAAACCATCAGAGCACCCCCGTAACCTTGAGAATCATGCCCAAGACCGCAAGGCCGATAAGGGACATGATCATAACCTCCTATTGGATCAGATAGGGTATTCAACAGGTGTGCAACGCCGAGCCCACCAGCGAACTCACTGACTTCCTGATGGAGTCATGCGTGTGGAAACCGGCTACAGATGAAGCAACCCGACGGAGATCATGCTGAGGGTGGTGCCTTGTTACAGAAAGAAGAGATGTAGAACGAAGCGTCAAAGAAGGTCTGACGTGCATAGTAGTGACGTGAACGAACAGGCATGAAGGGACGGATACACGAAAAGGAGTAAGCGGTGACGGCGCAAATTGGCAAATCGCCCTGGTATACCGTCCCTGAGTGAATGATTCTTTTATCCCCCTCTTTCGCATGCCCGTATTGCTGGGCCACACTCTTCTTGTCCGACCCGGGGGGAAGAGGAATAGTCTGACGGATGCTTGTCGCGTCAGCACGCGAACCAAGCAGTCCCAACAGCAGAAGGGGATTCAGCACACGCCGCATCGGACGATCCACTTCTTGACTATTGTGGAAGGTCCAAGGTGATGGTCCTCCCCGGCATCCATATCCTGCAATGTCCGCTCTGGTGGAGAGAGGCGATGTGGAGAGTGCGCCCAGCTCCATCGTTTCATATGGTCATTATTCCCTGCCGGCGACAAACTCGTCAGGATCGTACAGAGGGAGACTCTGTGCCAGTTTTTGGCGCAGTTCGAAGTTCTCGGTCGCCAGGACCCTCTCCCTCGCCTGGGCAAGGAGCGCCTGATTCCGCCAGGATTCGCATTTCGCTTCCAGTTGATTCACACGCTCCTTTGACCAGGCGAGCCTTTCCATCAGTTCATTGATGCTCGGTTGTCCCATCGCTACCTCCGGCTACTATTCCCGCGCACAGAACACCCTCTTTACGGGTGCACGGCAGATTTGTTATGCAATTGATGGAGAGCTGTGAGCTTAAGCTGATGCGGATGTCATGTGGGTCGTCGGAATGAAGCCAGACTGCGGAAACCCTCGGCGGCTCGCTGACTCCTACATCGAGCCAGAGCGCACTAATATGTCAGTAAAATATAGCCAGTCCCAGGGCAAATGTCAATAGTGCCGTATTGAATTTCCGTGTTTATGTCGACATCCAGCACCCCAAACGTGTCGCCGCAGGGTCGGTATAGACGATTCCGGGTTGTAGGATTCCTCAGAGTGCTTCGTCAGATCTCGACAATGTTGATACCGGGGAACTAAAGTGGAGGGTGTGCTGTTAAGTCTTTGTCGGTTCTTTGATAGAATGATTGTGGAGCAGCCTGTGCCGGACGCCTGCACGGGACTTCAGCGCTACAGGAGCACCCCTGGCCTACATGACTATACGCTCTGCCAATCGTTCCTTTTCGGAAGCTTTCCGAGATCTCTCCTTTCTCCCGTTTGAGCCTGTCTTGTCCTTTGATCGTTCCCTCCAAACACACAGAAGTTCCATCACTGTCATTTCGTTTCTCGCACGGTATTCGGTTCCAGGTTGCCGTTCACGCTTGAGAACTCCCAGGAGGCGAGCCATGTTGAAGGCCCCGTGCGCGGGCGCTTTGACACCTCACCCTGCCAGAAATCGAAGCGCCCGTCCATCGCCAATCACTGAAACAGACAACAACCAACCACTCACCGTTCTTCCACAATCATCCAGGATGACAATCATGAAACGAGCACTCTTTGCATCGGCAATGGCGCTGATGGTCTGCGTAACAGCGGTACAGGCTCAAGATGACCAGTCCACCACGCGCCTTGAAGCACAGCAGCACAGGCTCAACAGTTCAATGGGAAAGGCCCTCCCGAAATACGAAGCAAACCTTGCCGCAACGCTTGCGAATGAGAATCCGACGATCCAGGCTCAGGCGGTGCAGACCATGCGGGAATTGGCGCAGATGTTTCCGAGCTACCCTTTCAAGGCATTGATTGCACCCCTCGGGGCAAAACTGAAAGATGAAAAGGCGGACGGCACGGTACGTCTGCTTGCGGCGCTTGCCCTCGACGAGCTCCATTCTGACGCCGGCGATGCTGTAATCAAGGACGTCGCCGGTTCTTCCCAGGATAAAGGTCTGAAGGCTTTGTGCACAGCGCTGTTGGTCAGGAGTCAATACAAGTAGACGCTATCTCTTTCTGTCGCCGGTACACCTGAGTATACAGGGCCCGTTGATAACCAACGGGCCCTGTTGTCTTGCCGGGCGTCAGGATGCCCACCAGCGTCTATCCGGCAGCAGGCAGGAACACGGAGAATCCGAACAGCACATTGTGAAAGCTCCAGGTTTTCGACCTTCAGTGCACCTGCTTTGCCTTACGTTAAACCACCTTCAGGCTCTCTTCTCCGATTCATCACCGGTGTTGCACGGGAATATCCCGATTGTCGCGAACAGACTTCGTCTCCGTCAGCCGAAGCTTTCAAAAAGAACAGTCGGCCATCCGGAAGAACGGGTCTCGATGGAAGGTCACTCATGAATCACAGACTAGGACCATTTTCGTAACCTCGATACCCGATACGACGCGGATGCTAACCACATCGCCCCGTCACAGAACGCTGGAAAATCCAGCTGCCAAACTGTTGACAGAATTGTAGACAAATGCTGACGAAAAGAGGGTCGGCGTGGGTCGGCAACCGTTGACACTTTCAGTGGAATTGCGTAAATTGGGTGTGCTTTTGAAGATTGCCCCGTCGTCTAATGGCAAGACAGCAGACTCTGGATCTGCTTATCGAGGTTCGAATCCTTGCGGGGCAGCAGCGGGCAAAGTCAGGCCCGATTGAAAGTGCTCACTTCACGTTCCACCCGGCCTTATCGTCTAACGGTCTAGGACGCGGCCCTCTCAAGGCCGAAATACGGGTTCGATTCCCGTTAAGGCTACTTCGACTGCGACACACCCTGCAGACCCCCCCGGAGCGGGTTCACGAATAGCTGCCGGCCGCAATCACAATCCCCCCTTCACCGGCGGGATCTACATTCTGTGAAACCCCCGCGCACGTCGATCCGGCACAGCTTAGGTGCTGTATGCCTCAGGTTTCCTTCCGGTTCTACGCCGAGCTGAATGAACATCTCCCCTGCACACGGCGACAGATCCCCTTCATCCATACGGTGTATCAAGGGGCGACTGTGGGAATTGCCGTGGAATCACCGGGAGTCCCTGCGAGCCAGATGGACCTGGTTCTTGTCAATGGTGCATCCACCGGACTCACCCGCGAATTGCATGACGGAGACTGCCTGAGCGTGTACCCGGTATTCGAATCGTTTGATATCACGAGCGGCAAAGATTACCATTCATCAGGAGGAATCCCTTCTTCATGCCGGACCTTCCCATGGGCAATCCCCCGCAGGCGCGACCATCCGCCCTGATTTTCCTCCTTGATGAGCCGGATTACTCCCCTTCAGCGGGTCACGAAGGAGCGATGCCGGGGCAGCAATATGACTGATCATGATCCACATGAAAATTGATGTCTCACTCTTCTTTCCTTGCGATTTGTTTTTCACCCTCGTACTTTTCAGGAGGAACGGGGGGATCACACACATGGACTTGCGCACACGCATTCTCGCACGGACCACGATCAGATCGATCGCGGGAACACTCTCCACAGCGGCTCTCCTCTTCTCCGGCATTGGGTTTTCCGGATGCAAGGAGAACAGCGTCGGTTCAACGGACCAGGAGATGGCTGCCGGCGTAGCCGCTGCTGCTCTCATCGATCACCGGACGACAACCCTGAGCGAGATTCCCGAGAGCTATATCCGGAAAGCCAAACGCGAGCTGCGAATCGCCTACGGCCACACATCACACGGCAGCCAGATCATCACCGGCATGACCGGGCTTGTCCCATTCAAGGGCTCCCTCTATTCGTTTAACAACACCGGAGCAGACAGCGCGCTGACCCTGCATGACACACCGTTCGGTTCTGCAGCCGATCTCGGCAATCCTGACCGCACTGCATGGGCGGCTGCGACACGGAGCTATCTCCTTGCACACCCGGAAGTGAATGTTGTCATCTGGTCATGGTGCGGACAGGTAAGCACCGCAACACCGGCAGACATCGACACCTATCTCGCGCTGATGGATAGTCTCGAACGTGCGTTCCCCGCAGTCTCCTTCGTCTATATGACCGGACACCTTGACGGTACGGGACTCGAGGGAAACCTTCACAAACGGAATCAGCAGATCCGCTCTTACTGTGCGACACACAACAAGAGGCTTTTTGACTTCGCCGATATTGAAACCTGGACTCCCGACGGTCTGTACATGGGGGACAAGAAACCCAACGACAATTGCGACTATGATTCGAACGGCGATGGAACGCTGGATCGAAACTGGGCGACAGAATGGCAGAACACGCACCCGGGCCAATGGTACCAATGCTCCTCTGCTCATTCACAACCCCTGAACGCAAACCGCAAAGCCTATGCCGCCTGGTGGCTCTGGGCACGGCTGGCGGGCTGGAACGGGATCAGCAACTGAAAGCCCGGGTGTACTTTCTCGCCGTTCTGCTTTGAAGCAACGGGACCGTCGCACGCTGAACGGTGACAAAACAAACCGCCGGGCAGGTTTGGTTGCTCGCGGACAAGACTTTCCGTACATTGCGTTCTGACCCGTCACTGTTCCCCTGCCGGTGCCAACGGTGAAGCAGAAGCCCCCCAAGAAGCCACACATTGCCAGCCATCCCGACGATGCCGGCGCCACCGGCCGGGGCTCCACATCACCACTCCCCCCCCCGAAGAGACGCGTCTTTGCCGCCATCACGCTCCTGCTTCCCCTCCTTGCGTTTACAGCACTCGAGCTGATTCTCCGGCTTGTTCACTATGGGCCCGATCTTTCGCTCTTCAGGACCGAAGAGCTTGCCGGAACAACGTACCATATCCTGAACCCGCAGGTGAAGCTCCGCTATTTTTCCCGCGGCGAATCGAATACCACGGCTTCGGCGGACTACTTCGTCATGCCAAAGCCACGAGGGATATACAGGATCTTCTGCCTGGGCGGCTCAACCACCGCGGGGTACCCGTACTGGTACAACGGATCGTTTTCAAGCTTTCTTCGCGAGCGCCTGCTCCGCACGTTTCCGGCCGGAAAGTTCGAGGTGATCAACCTGGGACTTACCGCAACCAACAGCTTCACGGTCCTGGACATGGCCCGTGATCTCATCGCCTACGAACCGGATCTTCTGATTGTCTATGATGGCCATAATGAGTTCTACGGGGCCCTGGGCGTGGCATCCCGGGAGAGCGTGCCCGGCGGACGTTTCCTGACCGATCTCTCTCTCCGTCTCATCCACTGTCGTGTCTTCATGCTGATGCGCCAGGGTTACGAGACACTGCTGGCCTTGGTCCGCGGCGCCCCCGGGCCCGGCAGACAGAACATCACGCTGGAGTCACTCGCCCGCGGCACGAATATTCCCTACGGGAGCCAGATCTACAGACGATGGCAAATCCACCTTTGAGGCGAATCTGGCCGACCTGCGGGAAATCTGCCGCGAAAACGGCGTCCCGCTCATCCTATCCACACAGGTTTCCAACCTGCGGGGGTACCCACCGTTTGTATCCCGGAGACCCGGAGACCTGCCGCCGGAGACCCGGCAGAGAATCGATGCAGCAATAGCATCGGGAGAAGCCGCCGTCGAGAATCGTGATTGGGAGACTGCGGTGGAGGAGTTCAGGAGAGCAGCCGCGCTCGACTCCCTGCATGCAGGGACACGATTCGCCCTCGCGTGCTGTCTGGATGTCTCAGGCCACAGGATCGAAGCCCGCCGGGAATACGCCAGGGCACGGGACTTTGACCAGTTGCGATTCCGCACGAGCGGAGATTTCAACCATCTGATCACGGAGATGGAGGACAGCACCACGGTGGGAGTTGCCGATATGGAAAGGGTGTTCATGATCCATTCCCCGGATTCGTTGATCGGGAACGAACTCGTGCTGGAGCACGTCCACCCGAACAGCAGGGGATATTTCTTGATGGCCGGAGAATTCGCCACAGGTGATGCGCCGCCGCGGCCTCTTCGCCTCTCCGCTCGAATGGGCACGGAACGACACTATCCCGGAGAGCATATTGTGGAATGAACGACCGGTCACGGAAGTGGATGAGAGAATCGCTGCACGGCGGACGGCGATTCTCACCGCCGGCTGGCCTTTTTCTCCCGCGGCAGGGAGTGGTGCCTCCGGTGGATTCCGCAGACACGCTCGGCCGGATTGTTGAAGGATTCGTGGACGCAACGTCGGGCTGGGTGGAAACCCACCGGGCTGCAGCCTCATTCTACGCCGGCAGAAAGGAATACGAGAAACTCGCGCGTGAGGAAGCAGTTCTCCGCAGTCAGATTCCGCAGTTCTTGCGGCCGGACATGGAATCGAACACCCTCCTGCCGCGACAGCCCGCATCCCGGTAGTTGAGCCGGAGTTTCAACCGCGACGGGGCGGCTCGCGCAACTCCACCTCACGACCAGTGGCGCATCAGCCGGTGGACTATCGCCGGCATTTCACCTCCCGCCGGACGCGCTCCTCAAGAAACCGCATTTGTCCGGAACTGTTCGATCCTCAATCCTGTTGTGCTGTAAAGAGGTGACACATTGCCAGTTTCCCGAGGGTTGAATGAAATCGCCATTATTCGTTGTTCTTCCGGTTGTCGGCTTTCTTCTGTCATCTCCCGCACCCGTGCACACGCAGTGCTCGGATGGAGGCGTGTGCACATTGAGCCCGGGACAGGCGACAGATTTTCATCGCATCAGCGCAGATGCTTCTTTCGGCAAGAGCGGAGGGGACGAGAACATCACGTACACTTCATTCAGGCTCCTCCCCAGCCTGGCCCTGTTTCCGGGATCCCGCCTCAATCTCGTGATCCCCTTCTCCCGTCAGTCAGGCCCGCTCGGCGGCGCCACGGGGATAGGCGATGTTATGCTCGTATGGGTTCAGGAGCTGTCGGCGGACCCGGAGAACGAGGTTGAATTGCAGGGAGGGTTGCGCCTGGCAACGGCCGACGAGAACGCCGGGAGTCTTCCCCAGCGCTATCAGAGTGGACTCGGGACAAACGACATCCTGCTGGGAGCGGGATGGGTGAACGGTCACTGGCAGGCCGGGGCGGGATTTCAGATCCCGCTGGGCCGGAGCGCCAATAGCGTGGACCGGCTCAAGCGGGGACCGGACCTGATGCTCCGTGCGGGCTATACGTTTGAACACGAACGGCTGAGGATCACCGGCGAACTGATCGGCATCAAACGGCTGGGGCTCTCCAGCGTTCAGGATACAACCACCACCGACGAACGGTTTGTGGACCTTCCCGGCAGCGATCAGACCCAGATAAACGTTGTGCTCACGCCATCATTACGGCTTTCAGAACATCTGTCGTTACGCGCCGCCGTAGCAGTTCCGCTTCTCAAAAGAGAAATCAACGTGGACGGCCTGACGCGTGCCTTCACTGCTGTTTTGGGTGTAGAGTTTTCCCTCTGACCTGGCGAGGAATCCGCCGGTTACTCCTTTTCGAAGAGCATCTCTTCTTTCCTGCGGATCATCGCCGCCGTGCGAATGATCAGAAACACGCCAACCGCATACCCCAGGAAGACGACAATGCCGAGCGTCAACATTTCCATAACTCCCCCCCGTTTGTGTACTCTCACTTGTGCAAGTAGACTGCTTCAATATAGCCTTTCCCCCTTCTCAACGCTGTGCGGGGAAGCATGAGGACACACGGGTACCAGCCTGGAAAACAGTTCCGGGGCGCTCAACAGCTGAACGCCCCGGCATGGTTACGATGGATGAAGATCTCCGGATGGTTACTTCAAGAGAATGACCTTTCGCAGTTCCACAAAGGGCTCAGCATTCCTCCCCTCGGGCACCGCCACCAGCCTGGAGAAATACGTCCCGGCTGCACTCCCCCCTGCGTCCCAGATCCTGCGGTGTTGCCCGGCGGGCAACATTCCTTCTGCAAGTGTCGCAATCTCCCGGCCGATCAGGTCGTAGATCCGTAGCGACACGATGCTGGCCTCCGGCAACGCGAAACGTGAGAGTCGTGGACGGATTGAATGGATTGGGATAGTTCTGGAAAAGGGCGTATCGTACGGGTCTCTCTCCACTGACATCCTCCACGGCGGTAGGATTCGGCGAATTGCCCCGCAGGGAGATGCGGAAGGGGGTAACATTTGCATTGCTGATGACAAGTATCGTATCGCGTACAACTCCGTACCCGGTCGGAGAGAACACCACATTCACCTGAAGAGTCCCCGATGGCGGAATGGTGCCGCTGGACGGCTCGACGTAGTACTGCGGCGTGCGTGTTCGCCAGCGCATCGAGCACCAGCGGGTTTATCGAAGAATTGCCGAGAGTGAACTGAAGTGTTTTCGGCATCGGGATCGGGACATCCCCGAAATCCAGAGACGTTGCCGTCGAGGTGATCACCGGAACCGGAGATTGGCCGCGTACGGGAATCTTGACCACCCCCCCTGCAACCCCGCCTGTCACACTCAGCGTATCGGCAACGAGCCCCAGGCTGTTTGGAGTGAAAGACACCGTGATCTGCAGCGAAGACGATGCGGCGATCGAACCGATGGATGGCGATGCGGTGAAGCGGCCCGTTTTTCCGGCAATCCCGGTGATTTGCGCCGTGTTGATCCCGGTGTTGTTGAGCGTCATCTGCAGCTGTTTCGTCGTCGTCCGCACCACGTCCCCGAAATCCAATATTGCCGGAGCAGCCGAAAGTGCCGGGCGCCGGGGAATTGCCGGTCAGCGCGACGCGGAAAAGGGATACCGCCGAATTGTTTTGTACAAACAATGTATCCTGGTACCAGCCCAGCGCGTTGGGAGTGAATGTGACATTCACTGTCAGCGATCCGCCGGCATTCACGGTTCCGGAAGAACGGTCAGCGGTGAACCGTGCCGAACCCGTGTAAATACTTGATAAGCGAGATTGAAGAACCGGATGTGTTGTTGATCGTGACAGGACGGCTCGTGGATGATCCCACGGTCTGATCACCGAAATTCGCATTTGCCGCCGGTGAGCGCGACATTGAGCGAAACGGTCGACTTCACGCGATCGTAGAGAACTGCATGACCGGCATTGTTGAAGTGTGTTCCGTCCCAATTGTACACCGTGCCGAAATCGTTCCGTCGGGATTGGCGACACCGTCCCAGAAATTGATCGCCCTTGAGCTATACCGCGTAAGGATGGAATCCCGCATCTGCTTCAGCAATGTCCGGTGTGCTGACAGTCTGACGTATTCCGGGGTTGCGTGGTGCTGATCCAGAGCGGGACTCCGGCAGCAGTGGCCCGCTGGATCAGGACATTGATAGTTGGCAAGCTGCTGCGAAATCGGCACGATCTTCTGAGCGTCATCAGCACAGATATCATTCGTCGGAAGATTCACGATAATGAGCGATGGAGCGTACGAAAGCGCCTTCGAGTTATATTGTTATTGGTCCCCACCAGGTACGGTGGCACATTCCAGGGGGCCGGAGCGGCGTTGCCGTTGGGCATCACGTTGAATGTCGTGTACCCCCCGACCGCGAGATTGACAACCTCATACGAGGTGAACTGCGTTCCGAGAAACCTTTTATACTTGTTCGCCCAGGAGCTATCCAGCGGGGGCGCAGCCTCGCCTGCGGCCGTCGAGGAACCGAGGATGACAAGGCGGAATATTCCGGCTTCGGTCTGCTGCGCATTTGCCCGGAGCTGGCCGACAGCCCGATCCGCCAGACCGATGGCCCCCGCCAGCAGAAAAAGCATCATTCTCCAACGATTCTATCGCCGCTTTCACTTCGTTATTCTCCTCCGCCCATGGATGATACCCAAAACGCACGGAAACACATCTCACAATCTGGCAGCCGCTGTTTCTCCTCGAAGGTCATTGCATCCCCGTTCATGTCTGATACTCCCCGCGCGCGATACGTTTGAGGCGTGACCAGGCTTTCGACGCGTACAAACCGATAAACGACGGGATATATGTCGGGGCCGCGGTGCGGATCATGGTGCGTGTGGTCATGCGCAAAGCCTCGGTATCCCCGTCGACAGCAGCCCGCAGGAGCGGAGTAAGCATCGCGCGCTCGGCGAAGAAACGGGCGACATGATGGCTTACAAAAGGGTACTGGATGAGTCGAACGTTCGGAAACTCCGCCAGATATCGGGCATGACGCTTATCCCGCCCGTCGCCGCGCGAATAGTGAATATAGATCTTCGTTTTCGGCTGCAGGTGTTCACCCAGAACGCGGCGAAGGTCAAGATATGGACTCGCAAGTCCCTGCTCCGCGGCCAGCAGATTCAGCTGCTCGGGACAACTCGTGTCGCTTTCAGCAAGAAGTTTTGTCGGAGGATTAAACGCGTGAATCTCATCGGCGCCCACAAGAGCACCGAAGAGCAGGGCGGAAAACCCTCCCCCGGAATTGCCGATCATCACCACCCGCGTCACACCCGCGCGCGCAATCACGCCCCGTATGTACCCGGCGACAGCAGGAACATTGTCACCCACACCGGGTGTCCCCTTCTGATACCACATCATGTTCGGATCGCGCAGAAACAGCTTCTGGACCTGAAGCGGATTCGTGGCACGAACAAAATCAAACGCGGATTTCCCGCCGGGTGCGGGAAAGACGGCAAACGAAATGATCATCGTCTTGCTGCCGGCGGTCCCGTCCAGACGGTACGTGAGTTCGTCCTGGGAGATCTCTTCAGGTTCGATCTGTTGTTTACTGTTCAACGGCCTCGCTCTTTTTCTCCCGGGTTCAATTCCCGGTCACCCGGCAAAACCGCCCGTACGCTTCGTCCCATTGTATCGATTCGCCGGGCAGATACCGCGTCCCCGGAAACGAAGCATTCACCAACTTGCGCATGTCGGAAACGCCGCCCACTTCTCCCAGAACCTCCAGCTGAACGAGGAGGTTTCCCACGGCGGTGGCTTCCGACGGCCCTGCAATCACCGGCCTGTGCAACGCATTTGCCGTCCACTGATTCAACAGGGCATTGCGTGCTCCCCCGCCGACAATCACCAAATCATCAATGGCAAAACCGACGAGCCGTTCCAATCGTTCCACAGCCCAGCGGTACTTCAGCGCAAGGCTTTCGAGAATGCAGCGTGCTACCTCACCCCGCCCTTCGGGCGCAGGCTGGTTGGTGGCCCGGCAGTACGTCACGATACGATGTTCCATCGGCCCGGGAGCGTAGAACTCCTCGGCATCCGGATCGATACAGGCGGCATGGGGCGGGGCCTGTGCGGCGGCGGCAACAATCGCCTCGTAGCTCGTTCCTTTGCCGGCGGCATCCCACTCCCTCATACATTCCTGGAGAATCCAGAGTCCCATCACGTTGCGCAGGAGCCGGTACGTGCCTCCCACCCCCCCTTCATTCGTGAATTTCCAGTCCATCACCCGATGATCGAGCATGGGTGACGGTACTTCGACACCCAGCAGCGACCACGTGCCGCTGCTCAGGTAGGCCGAGCGGGCGCCGGGCAGGGGTACCGCAGCCACGGCCGAGGCGGTATCGTGCCCGGCGACAGCAATGACAGGAATATGCGCACAACCGGTTTCTGCAACCGTGACGTCGCTCACAAGACCGCGCACTTTGCCCGGTTCGTGGATCGGACCGAATATCGATTCCGGCAGGTCCATCACACGCAGAAGGTCTTTGCTCCAGTCTCGCGTGCGCGCATCCAGCAGCTGGGTCGTGCTCGCATCGGTGTATTCGGTTCCCCGGACTCCGGTGAGGAAATATGCGAGCAGATCCGGCATCATCAGCAGCGTGGCTGCACGCTCCAGGATCCGGGGCTTTTGCACGCGCATCGCGAGCAACTGAAAAAGGGTATTGAATGGCTGAAACGCCACGCCGGTCAGCGAGAAAATCGCCTCCCTCGGCATCCTCCGGAACGCTTCCGCGGGCATCCCCTCCGTGCGGTGGTCACGATAGTGATAGGGATTTCCGAGCAATTCCCCCTGCTCGTCCAGAAGGCCGAAGTCGACGCCCCATGTGTCGATCCCCATCGCCACAGGCCCGCCACCGGTTTGATGGACCGCCTTGCGGATGCCTTCGTGCATTTCACTCACGAAACGGAGGACATCCCAGTACAGGTGTCCGGCCGATGCGACGGGGCCGTTGGGAAACTGATGCAACGTCTGCAGGGAGAGGCACGAGCCGTCAAATACACCGGATATCGCACGTCCGCTGCTTGCTCCGAAATCGAACGCAAGGAGATTGAGACGATTCATACTTTCCCGGTGGTTGACATGACGGACCGTGCGGACACCTATTGCCCTGTACGTGGCAACGGGCGCTCAAAGGAGAAGCCGAACAGAGCCGGATTCTCGCAAATGACTGCAGCGGAAAAAATGAAGAACACGTATTCGTATGTCTGTTTGGGTATCTTGTCCTTGTAGGCGGCAAGAAATTTCCAGAAATTGCGCTCGCGCGGGTTCTTCGGCAGATCTTCGATGAGGTGCCGCACGACATTATGTCCCCAGTTGTACGAGGCAAGAACCAGAAGGCCGGAAGCCTGCGCCTCGCCGCTGTAAATATCCCGGATGTAGCGCGCGGCCGCGACATTCGCCTTGTCGACGCGATGCCGGTCATCGCGCGGATCCGTGCGCGGCAGTTCGACAAGCGGTCCCGTGCGCAGGCCGTAGGCTTGCGCCGTGGTCGGAATGAACTGCCACATCCCCTTGGCAATCCCGAAGCGCGTCGGGGGACCGCAGATGGCGCTGTCAAACCCGCTCTCCTGAAGAGCCAGGAAGAAGAACTGCGGGGGAAGGTGCTGTGCGAGGAGCGCATCGGTTATGCGCGCGGTATACCCTTTTACCCGGGCCCGTTCAATGGACTTCGAGAGACGATTGGAGAGTTTCCACTCATGGATGTACCGCTTCACTTCGTCGGCGAACCCCTTCGGCATGTTGAGCTCGCACTCGCCGAAAATGCGGGCGACGCGATAGATCTCTTTGTCCGCCTCGTCCATCTTCTCGCCGTATACCCCCAGCTCCCCGATATAGCGGTCATAGCTGTCGCTCAGCTCCTTCAGCGTTTCGCGGGATCTGGCGATCTCGGATTGCCCCAGAGAATCCCCACGATCAGTGCTGATGGCTTCCAGGCGGACGAGGGTCAGCTCGAACTCCTTCATCCTGTAGAACACGTCCTGGGCAAGCGCTTCCTGCTTTTCCACCTGGCGGTGCTTCAGGTACGCGTAGCCCGCAGCCAGCAGGGCGACAAGGACGAGCGCACCGATAATCTTTCCGTACTTGCGCGTCTGGTCTCGGAGGAAACGGCGCAGAAGCCGGTGTGACGCCATCCGAAACTCGCTTACAGGAACATAACCGTTTGCCTTGAACGCCTGGCGCCAACGCTTATCGAGCTTCTGCGGTGGCAAATCCCGGACGTCAAAGACAAGCACCTGGCCGCCCATCCCGAACAACACCTGTGTCTCTCCCTCCAGCTCTGCAATATCGATCGGCTGACCGTTGATGAAGGTCTCCCCTTTGCGGCTCAAGTCCTTGAGCCGCCAGGCTCCCTTCTCGAACCAGACCTCCGCGTGCACTGGAGCCACATCGGTATCGGCAAGCACGACATCACATTCGCTGCCGCTCCCTATGCGGAAACGGTCCTGGAACTTGAGCGTCAGTTCAGGAATGCCGTCACGCACCAGCGTCACGTGGATGACAGGCTGAACGGCGGGTTGCCCGGGGGTCTCTTCCATACGGTAAATCTACAAAAACCGATGCCAAATCACAAGGAATACACCCCTTGAAATTGGTGATGATGGTTGCTACATTTCTTCCACCCACGTCCACAGCCCTCAGGAGCTTCCCCCATGCAGTTTCGCCATCTCGGAAAAACCGGACTGACCGTTTCGGAAATCGGCTTTGGCGCCTGGGGGATCGGAAATACCATGTGGCAGGGGGCCCAGGATTCCGAATCGCTCCGGGCCCTGCACCGGGCAGCCGATCTGGGAGTGAATTTCTTCGATACCGCCCTTGTGTACGGCAATGGACACAGCGAGGCCCTCATCGGGCAGTTCCTTCGAGAGCGCAAGGAACCGGTGATTCTGGCTTCCAAGATCCCCCCGAGAAACATGACCTGGCCCGCCCGGCCCGGCACGCATCTTTCCGAAGCGTTTCCGTACGCACACATCATCCGTTCCACGGAGCGGTCGCTCAAGAACCTGGGGGTGGAAGTTATCGATATCCAGCAACTCCACGTCTGGCAGGATGAGTGGACCGATATGTCGGAATGGTATGAGGCGGTGAGCACATTGAAGGCGGAGGGGAAGATCCGATTCGCGGGCATCTCCATCAATGACCACCAACCCTCCAATGCCCTCAAGGCCGTTGTTTCGGGAAAGATCGACACCGTGCAGGTGATCTATAACGTGTTCGACCAGACCCCCCGGGAGGATCTCTTTGGCGCCTGCCTCCATCACGATGTGGGCGTCATCGTCCGCGTTCCGTTTGACGAGGGGGGACTTCTGGGAACCGTGACGCCGGATGCCACGTTTCCCCCGGGGGACTTCCGGAACAACTATTTCCGCGGGGAAAGAAAACAGCAGGTCTTTGAACGAACGGAACGGCTGAAGGCCCTGCTCGGTCCGGACGCAGCCACACTCCCCGAACTCGCGCTGCGGTTCTGTCTGCAGCCGGCGGCGGTGTCCACCGTTATTCCCGGCATGCGCACGACAGTCAACGTTGAGCGGAACTGCGCGGTCTCCGACGGCCGCCGGCTCTCTCAGGCGGTGATCGAAAAGCTGTATGCGCACAGCTGGGAAAGAAACTTCTACTCATGACGCATTCCTCCCGCTTCCTTCTCTCCGTTCTCTGCATCCTCCCTGTTGCAGCCCTGGTGCTTACCGGATGCGTCTCCACGCGACCCGCAGGCGAAGAGTACCGCCGTGCGCTCGGTGAAGCAATTCTGAACAAGGAGGTACCCTTCCCGGTACCTCAGGGCACCAGAGTGGATTCCGTGCGCATAGACGATTCTACGCGCACGGTGGAAGTGGCGCTGAGCAAGGAATTTGCCTACGGGCCATTCCGGCCGGCCACCGTTGAGCGGATCTACGAGGGAGTCAGGGAGGTCTTCGGCGATTCATATCGGGGGTATGCATTCAGCGTACGGACCCTGCGGACTCCCGTGGAGGAATTGATTCCGAATTTCTACCGCCGGGATTCCACCCGCTTTGACAAATCGCGGATGCCTTTGATCCGGGAAGACCGACCCGGAGCTGTCGTCACCAACATGAGCCGGCCTGTGGTTCCGGTCAGGGGCCTGCGCAACCGCAATATCGTGCTCTGGCACAGTCATGGCTGGTATTTCAATAACCGGGAAGGCCGCTGGGAATGGCAGCGACCGCGTCTCTTCCAATCGGTGGAGGACCTCGGACCGCTCTCTTTCACTCTCCCCTATCTTGTCCCGATGCTCGAGAATGCCGGCGCGCGCGTGTACCTGCCGCGCGAGCGCGACACGCAGACGCATGAGGTGATCGTGGATAACGACACTCCCGGCCCGTCGTACTCGGAGCGCGCAGCAGCCCCCGGTTCCGTCTGGAACGCTCTCTCACCGGGGTTCGGCCAGGCCATGACCTACCCTGCCAATGTCAACCCGTTTCTGGCAGGCACGGCTCGATGGACGCTCACCGACAGTCTCCCTTCAGCCCAGGTCCGCTGGGTACCGGACATCCCGGAGGAAGGGGAATATGCGGTGTATGTCTCGTACGCGGCATCCGATATCAATACCGCCGACGCACGGTATACCCTCCATCATTCAGGCGGGACGACGGAATTCGGGATCAACCAGCAGATCGGGGGAGGAACGTGGCACTATCTCGGACACTTCAGGTTCCGCGCCGGCGTGTCTCCCGACAGCGGCGCGCTGGTGCTGACCAATGAAAGCGGACAACCCGGCATGCGACTGACCGCGGATGCTGTGCGCTTCGGCGGCGGCACGGGCATCGTCGAACGGAACGGGAGCGTCAGCGGCCGCCCCCGGTTTATGGAAGGCGCCCGGTATAACCTGCAGTTCGCCGGCATGCCTGACACGCTGGTGTACAATCTGAACGACAATCTGGATGACTACAAAGACGATTATCAGAGCCGCTCGGAGTACGGCAATTACCTGATGGGATCCCCATACGGCCCGAACAGAAACCGGGGGGCAAAGGGTCTGGGGATCCCCATCGATCTCTCCCTCGCTTTCCACACCGATGCCGGCATTTCGAGAAACGACACAACAATCGGGACATTGTCCATCTACAGCGTCGAGGGCGCCGATTCTTTGCCGACATTCCCGGATGGTGTTTCGCGACTGGCGAACAGGGATTTTGCCGATATTTTGCAGACACAGATCGTTGACGACATTCGCGCGCTGTTCGACCCGCAGTGGCGCCGGCGCGAACTCCGCAACGCGGACTACAGTGAGAGCGTTCGCCCGAATGTCCCGGCAGTCCTCCTGGAACTGCTCTCACATCAGAACTTTCTCGATATGAAGTTCATGCTTGATCCGCAGTTCCGATCCGCCGTCGCACGGGCGATCTACAAATCGATGCTCCGGTTCCTCTCCATCCCGTCCAACCCCGGGTATGTTGTGCAACCACTCCCGGTTTCGCATTTTGCGGCCGAACTGACACCTGCCGGGGACATCGCCCTCCGCTGGCGGCCGGAGCAGGATCCCCTGGAACCCACGGCTGCGCCTGATCGCTACTGTATTTACACGCGGGTCGGCGGTGGCGGATTTGACAACGGACGGCTCGTCACCGGGCCGGAAGCCGTTCTGGGAGATATTTCCCCCGGAACGGTATACAGCTTCAAGGTCACCGCCGTCAACGATGGCGGCGAGAGCCTTCCGTCAGAAATCCTTGCCGTATCCCGTCCGGCCCCGGGGAAACGAACGGTCCTGATTGTGAACGGATTTGACAGGGTCGCCGGACCCGCGACCATCGAGACATCCGGTTTTTCCGGATTCTTCAACCTTGAAGATGCCGGTGTGCCCGATCGGATCGATTACAACTTCACCGGAGTGCAATACGATTTCGATCCGGCGTCGCCGTTCCGCACCAATGACGGCCCGGGCCACGGCGCAAGCCTCGCCGATAATGAGACGGCCCTGGTCGCCGGCAACAGCTTCGATTATCCCTACGTGCACGGCATGTCGCTCAAGAGCCTTGGCTACGGGTTCGTCTCGTGCAGCGACGAGGCGGTCATGGATTCGCTGGTGGATGTGCGGCGCTATCCCTTCCTGGATCTCATTCTGGGGGAAGAAAAGACCACCCCGCGCGTCCGGCCGGCACTTGATTCATTGTACGGAAACCGTTTTACGGCCTTTCCCGGGAGATTGCGCGAGGAACTTGCTTCGTACACGCAGGGCGGGGGCGCACTGCTGGTATCCGGCAGCTATGTGGGTTCGGACCTTTTTGCCACGCTTCCCTCGGACAGTTCCGGCCTCCGTTTCGCGCGCCAGATCTTGAAGTGCAACTGGGTCACCGGCCATGCCTCCAGCACCGGACATCGTCCGTCCGGCGGCAAACGGATTCTTCCCTCCGGCGGCGTCCATTGCATTCTGTACCGGGCTGAATGACCGGATGTACGCAGTGGAATCCCCTGATGCGCTGGCACCGGTGAAAGACGGGACAATCCTCCTCCGTTACGCGGAGAACAACTTCGGTGCCGCGACGGTGTACCGCGGAACGTATGGAGTGGTGGTCCTGGGATTTCCATTCGAATCGGTGATCGGGCAGGAATCCCGTGACATGCTGATGAAGGGTGTACTCGGGGCGCTCGGCATGAAGGAGTGAGCGCAGCAATTCGTCTGTGCCGGGATGCCACTCGTCGCCGGGATATGCATCCTGTCGCTTCCGCATTGAGGATCTCACGGGACCTGAGCGATATTCGATCCGTATGGAATCCTCGGCCTTTATCCTGCCGCTCCCTTCATCCCGGGAAAGACGCGGCGCCGCGTTGCGCCGGCGTATGCGCCCGTGGGCAATCACCATCACCGATCTGGCAATGCACCTTGCAGTATCGCGGCAGTACGTCTGGCAGATACTGTACGGGAAGACCGCTGTATCCGACACACGCTATGCGGACCTCGATCGTGCAATCGACGAGCTGGTCAGCGCCAGGCGCGTAGGGCGGACGCTTCGGGGAGCGGCTCCGCGGTGCGCGGATCGCCGCCGGCCTCACGCTGAGGGAGGCCGCGGGAAAAATCGGCTATTCCTGGATCGCGGTGGAACGGTGGGAGCAGGATTCCTGCCTCCCCAAGCCGGGCGTCCTCTGGCATTTGCGGCACGTCTACGGCGTGGGTGACGACTGGATGCCCCAGGACGACACCCAGAGACCCGTAACATCAGCAGATAACCTCCACTAAACTCCCTCCGCCGGCCACAGCAGTTGCCACCCGGGCATCTGTCAGGGGCACGCTGCCGCAGCGACTCCCACCAATCAACGAACGTGCTCACCCAGACCCATTCGAGGAACGGGTTATGCCACCGGGTTGCGGCGGCCGAAGCGGGAGGACGAAATTGCCGGACCCGGCACGGAGGTAGCGTCCCGTGCCGGGCCCGTAATCACAGCTGTCAGAAACCCATCTTCACTGAAAAAACGTGGTTTCCGTCGAACGTCTCCAGGGAACGGTACGCGTAGTCGATGGAGATCTCCGTATTGCCAAGGGCGGTGTGCACACCGAATCCCAGGCTCGGCCCGAACAGGAATTCCCGCGCATCGTCCTCCCGCTGCGCGAAGCTGTAGCCGGAGCGCAGATACAGGAGGTCCTGAAACGACAATTCGAGTCCGAACTTGTATTCGTCGTCGGAGAAATTGCTGCTCTGGAACGCGGTGCTTCCCAGCAACGGTCGCCTCGTCGGACAGTTGATACTTGTACCCCACTCCGAAATGGATCGCCGACGGCAGTTCGAACGAGGCGGCCTGGATCTGGTACAGGGTGGCCGGACGGTTCTGGTCCGCGACCGTGGCTGGCGTGAGGAGGCCGGTACCTTCGTACTTCATTTGAGGTCCGATGTTCTTGGCCACGACCGCGATGCTCAGCCCCCGGATGCTGGCCAGATTGTCATACAGAACACCCACGTCAAAGGCCAGGCCCGTGGCGCTCACATCTCCCAGCCGTTCAGAGATCAGATTCCCTGTGATACCCACGGCGATCCGCTCGCTGAGCTGGCGTGCATAGCTGAGACCCACCGTGAAGAATTGCGGTTGGAAGGTCTGCCCGGTTCCCTCGGGGTCTCGTGTTGTCGTGACCAGTATGGGATCGACGGCAAGATATTTGAGGCCCAGCGAGAGGACGCCGAAGCCTTCGATGTTGGCGGAGACCGCCCCGTAACTCACGCCGATGTCGGCGATGTAGGACATATGAGAGATGTACAGGTCGGCGGAGTTCTTCATCAGAACAGTCCCTGCCGGATTCCAGAAGAGTGCTTCCACCCCGCTGGCCGTTGAGAGGGTCGATCCGCCCATAGCAATGTCGCGTGTGCCGACGGGGATCAGCAGTTCGGACGCTCCATTTGTCCCCGCCCGATTCCCGGCACCGGCGAACGCCTGGCTCATCGCCAGCACGGCCAGCAACAGGAAGGCAATGGATGTGTGTGCTCGTTTCATGCTCTCAACTCCTTGCCGTTAGTATCGATCGAGGATTTGCTGTTCTTGCACCACCGCCACCTTCAGGATCTTTGTCGCTCCGATCCCGGGCATATCGATGTGGGCAATATACAGACCGCTTCCCACCGGGAGACCGGATTCGTTCGCGAGGTCCCAGCGTTCGAACTGGCTGTCACTGTTCTTCTGGATCGTCCGCACCTGCACGCCTCCGAGGTTGAAGATTTTGATGACCGCCTCCCGGGGCAGGTGGGTGAAGGTGACGAACCGGTTGTACTTGTTGAGCTCTTCGGTGTTGACCCCGTAATACGGATTGGGGAACACATTGATCATTTGCACATCCTCTTTCGCGACTGCGCCATCATACGACACGGCAGGAGATTGGAACGAAAAAACGTCCGCCGGGGTATTGATGTGGTTTGCCGAGATAAGGAATTGGTCTCCCGCATGGAATCCCGCGTCGTTCCTCCGGCAGGGAGTGCCGATCCACATGATGGGCAGGCCGTCGTTGTCTATCGCCTGCTGCAGGACGGGATCCGGCGTCTCGCTGTACGGCACGTCAAAGATGAAGAACCATTCGCGGGCACCCCCGTAGCCGTTGTCACCTGTCGTGTTGCTCGGCGGGAAATATTTGCCGTCCAGCATGCCGACGTCGGCATTGTTTTCGAAGAATCCCACCATCAGGCGCGTCGGGGGATTCGTCTCGACGTTGTAGGCCGCAAACGGGAGCACCTTCGTGTAGTCCTGATACGCATACCCCGCACCCGGATTCACGATGAAGGGCGCGAATTCAGGCTTGGCGGGGGCCTGGCTTGCCCGGCGGAGATACCGGTAGGCGTACGAGACATTGGGATCACTGGGATTGCCGAGGTTCCCCGTCAGCGAATCCATGTCTGCAAACTTGATGAGCACGTTCTTCAGCTGGTCGGGCGTAACGCTTGAAGTGCTGTACCATCCCTGGCCACCCCCCGCCCAACCCATGGCGCCTTCGAATCCCTCGAATTCAAAGGGGGCGCCGTTGGCCCACGTCCATCTTCTGGCACCGGCGGGAATGCTCCACTCGCGCATGCCGGGAGGAGGGCCGGCGACTTTCACCTGAATTCCGTCCAGGATCAGGTAGTCGTCGTCATCGCTTTGATTCGTCTGGCCGCTGAGGAGCGTTGTCCTCGCATCCACATCTTCCAGCTTCCAGGTGGTTCCATCCGTTCCCTCGGCGAACGAGACCCTGTATGCGTGGCCCGTTGTTTTTGTCGGGTCGACAAGGATCGGCGTCACCGTGCCGTCGCTTGGTCCGGTATGGTTGACCGGTTGAACCGTATCGCCGCCGGCCATCGCGTACCGCACGCCGGGATCCACGGTATGCGGCACAACCGTGATCGTCTTGACGGGCGTCTCGAGATTGTTCGGGATCGCGTTCGGATCGCTCGAATAGCTGTAGGCGGTCACGGAGAAATAGTAGCGAATGCCGTTAATCAGCTGTGTGCCGCTGCTGATCGCGTCCGTGGTGAGACTGAGATATCTCCTGATGCCGCTGTCGGTCCCCAGCTGTACAACCTGGGACGTGACCACGCCGATGTTCGGATCGAACACCTTGTCGGTAATGCGCGTAACACCGTCGGCGATATCATAGACGGCGATTCTGCGCCCTTCGGAGATCGATGCGGAAGCGGTCGGCAATTGATACACGTTGTACCCCTGGAACTTGAAACTTCCGACTTCGGAGGTTTCCGTTGCCAGGACGGCGGCTTCGTTGGAACCCCAGTTCAGCAGGATCTCCCGGTCCAACTCGGTCGCCACAACATTGGGAGCGGGCGGCGGGGACGGAACCTCGAAGAAGTTGTCATAGGCCAGCTGCGCCACCTTGTCGTAGAATTTCAGAAGGTCCACGGCAGCCAGGCGGTCCACCGAAGGGGTGGCGCCGGCACAGATCTCCGCGACGACGACTTCCTGCGTGTCGCCCGGGAGCCATCGAGAACGGCCCGGAGGAGAGTCCCATGCGGCGGTCATCGGCCGGGAAGTCCCTGCCGTCCAGCCAGCCTGTCCCTGCAACGGGATCCCCCGTGAGGACGAAGGTTGTCGGATTCCCCTGGGGATCCTGGAAGAACGCTCCCGACCTGCCGATCCGTCCGCGCATGTAGTTGTACATCTGCGTTGAGCCTGACGGATCCTGACGCGTGGGGTCTTCCAGGTTCGGGTTCTGGTTGATGAAGTAGAAGAACGCCGTCATGGGCAGGTTGCGATATCCCTCCACCCGCTGTCCGCGGAAAATCGCGGTGTGGCCGGGCGCAGGGACCTTCGGTCCCTGGAAGAAATCGAATCCCGCGGCCGGCGGGGGCAGCGGCGTGTATGTCGCGTCCACCGGATTGGAGTTGTACACGTACCCCAGGCTCAGCGAGGTATCGCATCCCACGAGATCGTCATTGGCAAACCCCAGATCCGGGTCCGACCACTGGCAGACGTACATGCTGTCCAGCTGGTTCGTCCCTTTGTTGATCATCAGATAGCTCTTGAAGAACATGTTGCCGAGCGCGCCTTCCTGGGCATACGCCCAGTAGGTGAACTGGCACTCCATGCCGACAGGCTGCGCGCCGTAGAGATTGTAGACGTTCGTGACATTGTTGTCATTTGCCACGAACCAGACCGTCTGCGATGCCCCTTTCACGCCGGGGATATCCACACGCGGATCGTACACCTTGTTGCTGTCCACATCCACGTACGGCGCACCATCGCGCCACGGCCATTCGTTCCAGTCCCGTTCGTACTGCGCACGGATGTCGGTCGCGGTGGCATGCTCGTCATTGATTTCAGCACTCAGATCGCCGCTCCGGTAGTCCGGTCTCACCCGGTAGATCCGGTTCTTGTCGAGATTGGGGTCTTCGGCGACTCCGGGAGAGAGCAACTTCCCGGGTTGCAGTCCCGACGAGTATGCGGAACCGCCGACGCGCACCTGCGGGTCGCCCGGAACCTTCGCCGCCCAGAGGAGTCCGCTCTCGTAGATGGCCGTCTTTCTGCTCCCTTTCGGGAAGACGAGTCCCGAAGTGTTCTGGGTGGGATCGATATCCGCGGTGCCGTTGTCACGCAGGACGGTGGAGATGTTGTTGATATTCAGATAGGTGTACACAGGCGTGCCGGTGGTCTTTTCCAGCACGGGGCCGGGCGCACGCTTCTGTGCCGTCTTTTCCTTTGCCGATCCGGAAGCCCCCGCGATGAGCAGGAAACTCAGGACCGCTGCCATGTATCGTTTCGTATTCATAGATGATGACTTCCTCCCTGGCTCTTAGTACTCGAGCCGCATGCCGACCCGGATCTGCCGCGGCGGCCCGTAGAAATACGGTACCGTGGTCGCCGCATTGTTGTTCTGATATCTCTGGTAGTAGTCGATGTCGATAGCCCTGTACACCGACGCATAGCGGGGTCCGTAGGTCTGGATGAGTGGCGCGCCCAGGTTCGGGTCGCTCAGCACACCGTTGTCATCCGTTGTACCCGTTCTGAGGAACACGTTCTGCACATTCTTCGTGTCCAGGAGATTGATGATGTACACAAACAGGTTTGCATTCAGGGTGTTGAACAACCGGAATGTCTTGTCGATCCGGAGATCGACCTGGAAGGTCCACGGCGTTGTGGAGGCACTCAGGGGTTCCACCGGCGTCCGGCTGCGGGCCTCGCCCTCGAGATCCAGTCCGCCGATGCCGCGCGTGAACGGATGCCCGCTGTTGAAGACGATCAACGCGGAAGCCCCGAGCTGCTGGAGAATCGGGCCGCCGTCGTCGACGCCGAACCGGTAGTCCAGGTTGATGTTCCCCTTCATGCGCGTTGTTGTACTCCAGCGGCGACACGTACTGCGGCTTGAACTGCGTCACGCCGTCCAGCGGAGCACCCACGATGCCGCGGTTGGAATTCGGGAAGGAGCCCGTGCCGCGCGCATCCTGGAACGAGAGGGATGCGCCCGCCTGCAGGCGCTTCATCCGCCGCATGTTGAACGTCAGCTCTATCCCTTTGGTCGTGGCAAAATCTCCGTTCGTGAAGATGAAGTAGGACCCGAAGGGGGAACCCGGGGCGGTGGTCACCTGCTCGAACAGCACCTGGTCCTTGATATCCTTGTAGAACGCGGTGATGTCAAACGACATGTTTTCGCCCATCTGCTGGGTGAAGCCGAGCTCATACTGGGTCGTCCGCTCCGGCCGTACGTCGAAACCTACCGGCGTGTGGATGAAGAAGCCCCCCCGCACATTCTGCGATGTCGCGTAGTATCCCTGGTAGATGTCCCGCAGCCGGGATTGCTGGACGAACTGGCCGAACTGTGTATGGAACACCGTACGCTCCGTCACCGGGAAGGAGAGTCCCGAGGCGCGGACTGACCGCCTGGAATGGAGAGGTTTTCACCATCCCCTCCGGACGGATTGCGCCGCTGTAGAAATCCATCGAGAGTTCGGGCCTGGTGAGGTCCACCATCTTGTAGTTGTCGGTGTTGATGTAGTCAAACCGCAGGCCGACATTGACGATGAGGTCCCGGTATTCGATCTTGTCCTGGATATACCCCGATGCAAACACCGGATGCCGGGCGCCCGAGGATGCCGCTTTCATTTGTCTCGTTCCCCAGAACGTCATAGCCGAAGTTGTTGACTCCGACATTGATCATGACCTGTTCCCGGGTGAGCTTGTTCGGATCGCCCGCCGGCAGCGCGTCGTTTGTCGCCATGATGCCGGCCAGGGAGAACACGTTGTCATTTCCCAGCGCGTAGTTGCGCATCGAGTAGCGGGAGAATTCGCCGCCGATCTTCAGGGAGTGCTCGGAACCCAGTTGTGTCACGAGTGCACCCGTGAGGGAGATCCCCTCGCGCTTGAACTTTGCATAGCCGGCAACGACGTCGCCGGGGGCATTGAACGCAAAGTCGAACAACGACTTCCGGGCCTGGCGGATGTAGCGGCCCGTCTGTCCGCTGCTCACCTCCGCCGCCGTGCGGGTCCAGACGAACCCCGCAGCGGCATTGGCAACGCTGTCGCCGTAGGCCATGAAGTTGTCCTGGAGGTACGGATCCCAGTTCTTCTGCGCCTGGAGAAAATACCCGCCGGTGATTTCATAGTACGTCGTGGCATTGAGCAGGTGCGTCAGCTTCAGGCTGGCACTCCCGTTCTGGCTCTTGATCTCCTCGATCCGGCTCTCGTTGAGTATGTTGGAAATCGCCCCCGCATTCCGGTTGGTGTTGTAGATGGCCGTCTGGGAGATATCGGAGAATGTTCCGGCCAGACGCAGCGTGACGGGATTGAAATCCATCGTGACGGTGGTGGTATAGTTGAAATCCTGCCGCGGGTTCTTCCGCAGCGGACCCGCGGGATAGATCATGTTGATGGTGTCGTTTGTCGGACCCGAGATGGACCCCAGGTTGATGCCGGGATAGGGCTGGGGATTCTGGTCGCGCATATACAGGTAGTTGAACAGGCCGAAGAACTTGAACCTGTCGCTGAACAGAGGCCCGCTCGCCGATGCCGTGAATTCGTTGTATCCGAACCAGTAGGCGCCCAGCTGCTTCTGGCTGTCAAAGGCTTTGCTCTTGCTCTTGGCAGCGATGTTGTCCGTGATATACTGCACGCTGGCTTTCCAGCTGGACGTGCCGGTTTTGAGGGATTGCTGGATGATCCCGGAGTTGGCGCCGCCGAACTCCGCGTTGTAACCGCCGGCCTGCACCTGGATCTCTTCGATGGCATCCTGGACCAGGTTCACGGCACGCCCGCCCAGCATGGGATTGGTGATGGACATCCCCTCCAGATAGTATCCCACCTCATCCAGCCTCCCTCCGCGAATAAACACCGCACCGTCCTGCACCACAACACCGGGCGTGAGTGCCAGAATATTGTTGATGCCGCGCACCGGCAGCGTCGCAAGATCCTCGCTCGTGCTGATGCGCACAGCGTTCGTCGCACTCTTGTTCACCAGCGGGCGTTCTGCGATGATCTCCACCGCCTGCAACGCCACCGCCTCCGTCGACAGCACGAAATCCATCGTGGTGGTCAGATCGTTGTTCACACGGACGTTCGACACCGTGTACGGTGAATAGCCGACGAACGTCGCTTTGAGCGTGTACACGCCCGGAGGGACATTGAGGACGATGTATTCGCCGCTGATGCCGGCGGTCGCGCCCAGCATGGTCCCCTGGATGGACACATTCGCGCCCACCAGCGGTTCACCATTGTCCTTGTCGACGATTCTTCCGCGCACCTTTCCGGACGCGAACAAGCACGGCGGGAACAAGCAGCAGAAGCGTGACAAGGAGCATACGTCGCGTATTCATACCTCTCTCCCTGGAAATAGTGAATGGAATACACCCCTTCCTTCCGGTGCAACGGCCCAACAGCCGTTCCGGCGGCGTACCCTCGTGCACACGGAGAGGGGAGCACAAACAGACGCAATGAGGAAAAACAGAAAGGCGTATCAAAGACTGCCGACCATCACCTCCTTCGGAGAAGCAACGGTCCCGTGAGAACGGTTCTCCGGCTCCACTCACCAGGATGTTGATCATCCAACGGAGGCCGTTCTCCCGGAACACGTGCATCACGCATACAACGTTGATAGATGGTACGACAGCGACACGGCGGGAACAACGCGTTTGCGACGGACTGCTGGTTTTGTGGCATGACAGGCGGAAGCGAGAAGAAGAATGCACACCGTCAACAACGGACGGACTGTGCCGCATTTTGACACACTCGTCTCACCGGACGCGCTGTTCATCCCATATGTGCATCTCTCCCGGACAAAGGGGGCGTATATTCACATGTAGCAGGGCAGGGCATCAGCAGTCTCATCACATGGAGGATCTCATGAACGCAGCCAGCAAAATGTTGCTCGTGGTGGTGCTTCTCTTCGCGGTCGTTGCCGCGGCGGGAGCCACCGACAAGGTTCAGCCGACACCCAGGGTCACCAAAGACCTGATCGAGACCAATCTGCTGCAGGGGCTTTGCACGCAGAACCAGGGAGTTCGTGAGAGCGCGGCGTTCTTGCTCGGCGAGGAGAAAGTCGATTGCCGGCGTGGTGCCGCTGATGAAGATGCTGCGGGATTGTGCTGAGGAGTCGTCCCGGATCGTGGCAGCCCTCTCACTGGCCCGGATCGGCGATCCGCGCGGGACATATGCGGTAAAACAGGCGGCCAAGTTTGACGAAAGCCAGAAAGTCCGCACGCTCTGCGCCTGGTTCTATAACCAGTATGTGCAGGACGGATCGTTTGCGTTTGTGTATGAGAAGCCGGACAAGACTGTGGAATACGGTAGCCGGTAACCCTGGACCGGACCCACGGCGCGGATGGTCGTCACCTCCCGGATGGCCATCCGCGTCTGTCCGGCTTATACAGAACCGGCCAGCTGCTCGAAGACCCGGTCGCGGAATGACCGGCTCATGGTGAGGCGGGTGCTGTCGTGCAGGACAACGGTGTACTCCCCGTGGAAGAGCGGCTGCATTTCCTTGATACGGCGCGATATTGACAATCGTTGATCGATGGATGCGCACGAACTGTTCCGGTGAGAGCTGGGCTTCCATGTCACTGATTTTCTCCCGCACGAGATGTTTCTTGCCGGCGCTGTGCAGACAGACGTAGTCCCCCTGTGCCTCGATCCAATCCACTTCCTCCACACGCACAAACGTAATCCGGCCCCCCGCACGGATCATGATCCGCCCGACGTGTCCCCGTTCGGCTTTCCCGCTGTCCAGCATCTCCACAATGCGCCGGGTGACCTGCATCCCGTTCTTTTCTCGGAACAGACCCTTGACGCGGACGAGCGCTTCAAGGAACCGCTCCTTGTCAAAGGGCTTCAGCAGATAGTCCAGCGCATGAACCTGAAACGCGCGCAGCGCGTACTGATCGTAGGCGGTCACAAACACGACAAGGGGAATGCTCTCCGGATCGAGCGCTTCGAGGACCTCAAAACCGTCCAGTTCCGGCATCTGAATGTCCAGAAACATGAGATCGGGGTGGAGCGCCGCAATTGCCTCCACCGCCTCCTGGCCATCGCTGCACTCCCCCACAATCTCGATCTCCGCATCGTCTTTCAGGAGTGAACGAAGGCCTGTTCTGGCAAGCGGCTCATCGTCGACAATCAGCGTGCGAATGCGCTCCATGGTGCACCGGTCTACTTGTGGAATGGGAGGGAAAGCAGGACGCTGACGCCCCCGTCGGGCGGGCTGTTCAGCTCGAACCGTTGTTTCTGGCCATACAGGTGGCGGAGCCGGGCGCGGGTATTGGAAAGACCGATGCCTTCCTTCACATCCGCGTTCCCGCGGGCCGGCAATCCGCTGCCGTTGTCACGCACTTGAATCGAAAGGGTGCCGTTGTCGCGGGTGACGCCGATCGAAATCAATGCCTGACCGCGGCGTTTGGAAACGCCGTGCCGGATGGCGTTTTCCACCAGCGGCTGGAGTATCAGGTTGGGAACCATGGCATCCAGCAATTCATGCGGGACATCCTGCTCGACGGTCAGCCGGTCACCGAACCGCAGCCGTTCGATCTGGACGTACCGGTCGAGGAATTCCAGCTCCCGGCGCAGGGTCACCTCCTGTGCCCCCGCACTCTCCAGCGTCAACCTCAGGAATTCGCTCAGCCGTGCAATCATGAGGCTTGCGGTCTCTGGATCCTCGCGGATCAGGACCATAATGCCGTTCAGAGTGTTGAACAGGAAGTGCGGCTGCAGCTGCATCTCAAGGATCTGGAGCTGCGCCTGCGTGAGTTTCGATTCAAGCTGGGATGCCTGCAATTCACGGTCCCGGTCCCGCTTGTAGAGCATCATCACGCCCGCGGCAACGGCCAGGAGGGACAATCCCAGCAACACGGAAAACCAGATCGTCTGGCGGAAATGCGGACGAAGGGTGAACGCGTAGTCCACACCCGCCTCGCTCCACACCCCGTCCGCATTGCTCGCGATCACCCTGAACCTGTACGTGCCCGGGTCGATATTGGTGTAGTACGCTTCGCGACGCGAGGCGGCATCAATCCAGCTCTGATTGAATCCCTCAAGCATATACCGGTACCGGACACGTTCAGGCGCCGCAAAGCTGAGCCCCGAGAACTGAAACTCCAGCTCCCCGTTTCCGGGCGCATAGTCGGCTCCCCCTCTGGTCTCCCCTTCGATATTGTCGATCCGGACACGGTCCAGGACGACAGTCGGAGGAATCGTGTTCACCGGAAGAAACCGGGGATCGACCATCACAACGCCGGCGGTGGTGGGAAACCAGAGCTTGCCATCCGGAGTGCGCGTGGAAGAAGCCTGGTACCCGCCGTTGCATTCATCTGAGTACATGCCGTCGCTGACCCCGAACGATTGCACGGGCACCGCCATCGCACCGCCGTCAGCGTATGCCAGAAGATCGGCCTTGCTCACACGCATCACGCCGTTGTTGGATGTCAACCAGAACGTCCCGAGATCATCCTCGATAATGCTCATCAATCCATCTTCCGGCAAGCCTGATGTCGCGGTGAAGCTGCACAGGGAATCCCCGCGGATCAGGTTCAGGGCGCCGCCGTAGGTCGCCACCCACAATCGATCCGCCGAATCCACAAGAATGTGCGTGACCCAATTTGAGGAGAGACCCTGTTCATGTTGAAACCATCTGATGGCCTTGGGGGTGAACGAGAGCGGGAGACCACCTTGCGGCGGAAGCAGCATCCGTCCAACCCCGCGGTCGTTCGTCGCCAACCACACATGCCCCGACCGGTCGAAGGCGATCTGCCTCACGGCAACCGACAAGAGTGCGCTGTCCGATGAGACCGGCTGAAATTCCCGTCCGTCAAAGAACAGAACTCCTTTCAGTCCCGCCGTCCAGATTCTTCCATACGGGTCTTCCGCAATCGTGAAGACCCGACCGACCGGGAATGTCCGGGTTTTTCCCTGTTCCACCAGGTGAAGGCCATCACTCGTACCGATCCACCTCCGACCCTTGCGATCTTCCAGCATGCTGAACATCACCCCGCTCACTTTCGCCTTCATCAACGGGGAGGGCAGGAATTTCCCGCCCTGGAATTCCATCAACGCCCCCGCACCTGTCCCCGCAAACACCCGGCCCTGCCGGTCGGCCTGAATCCCCCAGACCATATTGTCAAATGGAGCCTGTCCCGTGCGGTAGGTGATGAACTTGCTGTTCACGAGACGGTTCACCCCTCCGGTCGACACACCGATCCAGAAATTCCCCTCGCGGTCTTCGAACAGCGAGAGGATTTCATCGCCGCTCAGGCCATTCGGCCGATGTGAGACCCGAGAGTTTTCCGTTCGCCAGACGGGAAACACCTCCATACGATGTCCCGATCCAGAGCGACCCCCTGCTATCCTCGCACAACCTTGACACGCTCCCCGCGCCCAATCCCTCCTTGTGTGAGTAGTTCTGCAGGACACCATCCCGGTATCTGAACAATCCGGCGTTCCATGTCCCTATCCAGAGCGAGCCATCTCTTCCGGTGATCACGGTGGCAGGTATCCCGGGAATGGATGACCCCGCCGCCTCCCCCGCGGGAAGACGCCAGGGCACCCGGGTCCTTGTTCACGCCAGCCTTGGGATCTTTTGCCGGGAGGTAAGGGAAGAAACACTCCCCGTCCAGTTTCCAGATTCCTTTTCTTGTCAGGGCAAGGATTGTTCCGCTTGAATCCTCGCAAATGCTGTTCACCGAAGCGAGGGGAAGGGCATCGGCTTGAGAGAAGATCCGTCTCACGGAGTCGCGTTCGATCAGGACAAGCCCGATGTTTGTCGCGGCCCAGATACGCCCCGCCCGGTCCTGAACGATCTGCCATACTATCGCCCGGTCGAGTTCCGGCGCAGCAGTCACGCGACGGAACGAGCCCGCGCGCATGCGCAACAGGCCCGCCCCGGTCGTCCCGATCCAGAGCGTGCTGTCCCTCGTTACCCGGAGTGCGGAAATGTAGTTTGTTCCGAGTTGCGGCGTATTGCGGACGTTCTGCACCCGGAAGTTCACGCCGTCAAAGCGGGCAAGACCCTTCCATCGTTCCGAACCAGAGATAGCCATCGGGGGTCTGCGCTATCGCACAGACGGAATTCTGAGGAAGACCCTCGCGTTTGGACCAGGAGGTAAGAGAGTACTGGGTGAGGTCGCGGGTTGGATCCAGGCCGTTCCCTGCCGCCGGAGCAGGTACGATGCCCGCCCAGCAGCCCGCAGAAAACGGCGGTCAACACAAGCGACTTTTTCATATTCCCCTTTCTCAAGCAAGAGGGGAAAATACGGGTCCCCTCCGTAAGGGGATGGTAGTGACAATCCGCCCGTGAATCAACCTTCATGGCGATGGATTGCGTATACGAACGACAGACTGCGGAAAACCACGTTCAAGCGGCGGTGACAAGACGGCTGAATACCCGTTCCCGGAAGGAGCGGCTCAGTGTCAGGCGTGTTCCGTCGTGAAGAATCACCGAATACTCGCCGTAACAGAGCGGCTGCATCTCCTTGATCCGGTCAATATTGACAATGGTCGAACGGTGAATCCGGAGAAACCGGTCAGCCGGCAGCTGCTGTTCGAGTCTGGAGATCTTCTCCCGCAGAAGGTGCTTTCTTCCCCCATTGTGTATGCGGACATAGTCCCGATCCGCCTCTACGTAGTCGATCTCTTCTGTCCGCAGGAAGTTGATCCTCCCGGCGGTTTTCACCATAAGCCGGAGGGCAGGCAGAGCAGGCGCGGCAGTCATACCAGGCAGAGTTGCCATGGCGGCGCGGATCGCGGGCACGGCTGCCGCCGTGTGGCTTCTGACCCATTCGAGCACCACATTGCCTCGCTGTTGCGCTCGTTTTCAGGTGCGTTGTTCCGCCATCCGCCGTATCGCTTCGTGCAGACGATCCAGAGGAACCGGCATCAGGAGGAAGTCGAGAGGGTGAAACTGAAAGGCGGCAATGGCATGTTCGTCGGTCTTGGGCAAGGAAGACCACCTGGGGAACTCCAGCCCCCGGCCATGTCCTCAGGAAGGAGAATGCGCCGGACGGAGGGAGATTCACGTCCAGAAAGAGGATATCCAGGGAAAATTTCCGATGTGCGGTAATGATTTCATCGGCGTTCCCGCATCCGCCCAGAACATGGGCCGCGGGGTGTTTCTGGAGGTGCCGGATGATGCGATCGCATTCTCCAGCATCAGACACCGCAACAAGAACGTTGAGTATTCCGGTCTTCGTTCATGACTCCCTCTGCAACGACAAAAGTCCGCACCTCACCACAACAGATCGATACACACCTGATCAGTACCTGATGCTACGACAAGGGCGATCAGAAGTTTCATGGAACACATGAAGCTCGCGGTGCCGATAGGAAGGTGGGAAAATCAGAAGTATCACGGGACAGAAGCGGGTGAGCGGGACCGGCGACACGGTGGAAAGAGTCAGAAGTCTTGCGGGACAGAAGCGGGTCAGCGCGACCGGGCGCCGGGAAGACGATTGAAGTGGTATCCACGCCGGGAGAGGATGGTGAGGAGGGAATCCAGACGAAGATAGAACTTGTCCGTTCTGCCGGGCCCTGCTCCCGACGTGGGTCAGGAGGAGGAACCCGTTGAGCCCCGAAGTCGATGTGCGCTCATAATTGAGAATGCGGAAAAAGATCGAATCGCTGCTCACGTATCGCGAACCCATGTCCGGAGTGGTATAATCAGCATTCGAACCGGTTCCGGGAGTGAAGTTCACAAGCGTAATGCGCATCTCTGCCGCCCACGCGGCAATCGTACGGTTGTACCACTCGTACGGCGGCAAAAAATAGGGGGCATCTTCCAGTCCGATGCCGAACATCTGCATGGCCGCATAGTTGCCCAACAAATCATCCTTGAATTCCTTCCGCGTGACCAGAAGCGAGTCCCGCCGTTCCCACGGGGCGTAGAGCAAATGGCGGTTGGAGTGGGGTCCGACATAGTGCCCGTCATCCCGCAATCCACGTATCAAATCAGCAAAACGGGGATTACGGTAGAAGTCCCCCGTGAAGAAGAACGAACCCTTTGCTCCGTGGGCGCGGAGCGTTTCTCGAATCACACCCCCTCCCTCCGCGAATTCATGGCCTGTGAACACCAGATAGATCTCGCGCCGCGTCGTGTCCATCCGGGTAATCGCGCCTTCGTCGAACACCCGGTGCTCTTGCGCCAAGGCGGTGGCGAGCAGCGAGTGACATCCACAGTGGCAGGGCAAGGAACAGGAGCGGTGGCAGTCGGCGGCAGCCCGGTGAGCAGCCCGGGGCCAGGGAGCACGGTCGCGGACACCCAGTGAGCAGTCCAGGACAGCCATTGGCTGCCACAGAAGGGCCCGGAGCCGACGGTGAAGGAGGGACGATTCAAGGATTCATTTCAGAAGGAGCATTGGCCGCATAAGTAGGGCACTCTCTCCACGCACGCCAACCGTGCTGAGCCGGGCAATGTAGACGCCGGAAGGACGAAGGCGGGGCATCCAGACCACGCTATGTTTCCCGGCACGACGGTGACCGGCCACCAGAAGATCAACAACTTCGCCGAGAACGCTGATGACTTCAAGACGGACCTCGGCATCCTGAGGTAATGCGAATCCGATAGTGGTCGATGGATTGAAAGGATTCGGGTAGTTCTGATCCAGTGTGAATGCTGAGGGGAACGCTCCGGTGTTCCCCGACGGCCGTAATCCCACCGCGGAAGCTCCAGCGCAAGGCGTCGTACACCAGCTCCTGACCGCCGGTTGAACTCGCGTCGCCCAGGCGGACGTTCCCGGCGTTCCCCGCGGAAAACACGAATGTACCCAGAGACGCCCAGGCATCACGAATATTCTTCTGGTTCATCACAACTGTCTGCTGCCCCGACGCTGACGTGACGACGTACCGGGCATCGGTCGCATTGCTGAACGGAATATAGGCAAAGACCTCATACAGCCCCCCCGCCTGCAACTGGGGACGCCAGACGGCATAACATGTGTCGGCAACTCCGGCTTTTGTGTAGGTGTACCAGAAGTGCGTATTGTAGCCTTTTGTCATGTCGCGCCAGAGGGCCATGGACGCGGGCGCTGCCGTGGCCAGTGTGAAACCCCTTTCAAAGTGAAGGTCATCAACTATACTGTCCGGAGCCGCCAATCGATGGAGGACGCGTCGCTATACACCAGGCCACCTCGTTGAGATTCTGATAGCCGTTGTTATAGCCGGGCCAGTCATACCGGACATTCTTTCCGTAGTAGTTCATGTAACCCCTGTTTTTGTCGCCATAGGGATCATTGAACACCAGTGTGTGCTCTTCAGCACCGAAGCCATGTGCGAGAACAAGGTGCCCGGCCGTTGTCAGGAGCACGCACATGCTGAAGGGATATCCCGCTTTGATCTCGGCAGCAGCAACGCTGTGCGGAGTCCCTTCCGTCTGTGTCGCGGTCATGCCATGATTGCCGAAATATCCCGCCATCCGGCTGTGCGGGCTGGACGATCCATTCCACATATAGCCGTACCCTCCCATGCCGGCGGTACCGTTGGGATCATCCGCCTTCAAGCCGTATTCGTTCTGGCGGAAGCGATACAGATCGGTGACGTAACGGCCCCAGGAGGTTACGTGCCGGCTCGGCCAGCTGCAGGTGATGTCCCACTTGGGCAGCAGTGCATAGTAGGCAAGGACCATGATCGCCTGTGTCGGTGCGCACGCCCAATGGCCGTTGAACCAGTCGGGCGTGTCGTATACCTGGTGGACATACGGAATATCCAGCGCCGTTCCTTCCCTGATCGAAGGTGCACGGGGTCCGATAGGTGTCGTGCCCGGCAGGGCCCCGAGCGTCACTCCCTTCGTGGAAACGAGCGTGGCATTCCCGGGGAGTGCGGCAATGGTGCGTTGTGTGAATGTGCCGTACAACACGGTGCCGTCGGACATGAAGGCGGGATCCATCTCCATGAGGTCCGGCGTATTCGTCATCCTCGCTTCGTCGGACCCGTCATACCGGACCCTGTACAGATCCGAGGAAACCAGGCGTCCACCGTCGATGAGCACCCGGGCAAAGACAACGGTGCGGCTATCGGGGGCCCATGACGGGGACTGTCCTTCGCCCAGGGAATACGTCTTCTTCGTCCCCGGGTCAAACACCCTCACGGTCCCGTTCAGTGCCTGAAAGAGCAGGCGACCGCCGGCAGGTGCCCAGGACGGCGCATGATATCCCACGTTGCCGTCGCTCACGCACCTGCGTTCGCCCGTGGCAAGCGCCATTATCCATATCTGGTCGTCAGCATCATTCCAGGCCGCATAACGTCCATCCGGAGAGATCGGCGCCCTGTTTGCGTAGTAGCCCAGGTCGTAGGAAACAGTCGAGTTGCCATCCGTCACCACCAGCCGCTCCCCCACGGTAAAGGCGAAACGCCCGTCTCCGGTAAAACTGACCTGTCCCACCCTCGGGCTCCGTTGGTGCAAAGCTGTCACATGGCGTGTGGCCGGATCCAGGAGAGCCGGTGTCTGGGATCCATCGGGATCGATGAGCTTCACGCCGATGCGGTCCCCGGACGGGGAGACCGTGGCGTACGTTCCTATGCCTGGTCCGGCGACAAGTTCTTCGGTTGACCCGTCACGTATAAGATAGAGGGATGAGCCGAAGGTGTTTGTACAGATCACCCCGTACGCAGTCTGCTGCGGACTCCGGAGATACCCTGCATCTTCCGGAACCTGGGCGTGTGCCCGCCAGAGGGCGACCATCACCAACCCCAAGCAGCTTTTCCGCATTTTCCAGATCCTTTCCTTTGGCGCCCAACCGCCCATGTATAACCGCTCACGGCACCTGTGAAACAAGATAAGGAATGAAACAGTCAGGAAAAAGTGTTGATTATCTCAGGAGTATGCTGCATCTTTAGGTATTATGACCCCACGTGAACGCTGGCTGGCCCTCTTTTCAGGCGGGCAACCCGACCGTATCCCCACAGACTACTGGGCGACGGATGAGGTGACCGCCCGCCTGCTCCGGGAGCTCCATTGTGCCGATGTGGAAGCCCTGTACACAAGACTTCATATCGATGGTGTTGTGCACATCAATCCCACCGTGACCATCGAACACCATCCGGATGACCCCCAGGCGGACATCTGGGGCCTCCGGCGGAAGCCGGTCGACTACGGTACCGGGAGTTATGACGAATTCGCCAACCATCCGCTGGCCGCGATCGAGACGGTGGAGCAGATACACGCATACCGCTGGCCGAACCCTGATGATCATGACTTTGACCGGTTCCGCGCGGAAATCGCCGCGGCCCCTCCCCACCGGATCGTCCGGTCGGGGCAGTACGAACCCTTCCTCCTCTACTGTGCCATGCGCGGAATGGAACAGGCGATGATGGACCTGCTTGTCGAGCCGGAGATCGTCGACGCCGCCCTGGACCATATTTTCGATTATTACTACGCGCTCCACGAGCGGATTTTTGATATCGGACGTCCGCGGATCGACATGACGTATGTTGCCGAGGATCTCGGCGGGCAGAGCTCGCTTTTGTTCGGCGTGAATGAAATCCGCCGGTACATCCTCCCCCGCCAGAAGCGTATGGCCGATCTGGCGCGCAGTTACGGCATCCACATATTCTACCATACGGACGGCGCGGCGCGGGAGATCATCCCCGATCTGATCAATGTCACCGGCATTGAACTGCTGAACCCCATCCAGTGGCGGTGTCCGGGGATGGAACGGGATGGGCTGGTTCGCGACTTCGGGGAGCGCGTGATTTTTCATGGAGCCATGGACAATCAGTACACGCTTCCGTTCGGCACAACGGCCGAGGTGCACGACGAAGTCCTGGAGAATATCGGCCTGTTTTCCGGCGCACGGTGGATCTGCGCGCCGTGCCACAACCTGCAACCCGTGACGCCGACAGTCAACATCACGACGATGTACGAAACCATTCACGCCAACGGCAAACGATCATAATCCCGCAACGACACACCCAGGAGAAAGAACCCCATGGAAGAAATCAAGAAGCTGTATGATGCAGTCCTCAATGGCAACTTCAAGATCGCCAAGGAGCTGACCCAGCAGGCACTCGATGCGGGCATCGACCCCCAGGTGCTCGTGCAGGAGCAGATGATTCCGGCAATGGATGAAGTCGGCCGCCGTTATGAGGCCAACGAGTACTTCGTTCCCGAGTTGTTGATCTCGGCCCGGGCGATGAAAGCGTCGCTCGAACTCATCCGGCCGCTGCTCACCGCACAGGGGGCGCAGCCGGCAGGACGTGTGGCCATCGGAACGGTGAAAGGCGACCTGCACGACATCGGCAAGAATCTCGTCGCCGCCATGCTCGAAGGGGCGGGGTTCGAAGTGATCGACCTGGGCGTGGACGTCAGTCCGGACAAATTCATCGCGGCGGTAAACGAAAAGAACGCCGGGGTTGTCGCGATGTCCGCCCTGCTTACGACAACCATGAATTCCATGAAAACGACCGTCGAGGCGATCAAGGCGGCCGGCGTGCGCGGCAAAGTGAAGATCATGATCGGCGGTGCGCCGGTCACCCAGAAGTACGCCGATGAGATCGGTGCGGACGGTTACAGCTCGAATGCGAACAGCGCTGTGGCACTTGCCCGCAAGCTCGTCGCCGCATAACAGTTCCGGATCACCACACAGGGACCACGGACGGGCGGCTGTGCATCTGTCGCCTGCTCCCGGGGGGCATATGTCAAAACAACTCGATGCTCTGCTTTCCTCGCTGCCCGTCATCACTGACGGTGCGTGGGGCACCCAGCTCCAGGGGCTCGGCCTCGCCGCCGGCGAATGTCCCGACGGGTGGAATCTCACGCATCCCGACCGCGTGCGCAGCGTCGCCGCACGATACGTGGATGCCGGGAGCCGCGTCATTCTCACCAACACATTCGGCGGCAACCGGATTTCGCTCCTCGGACACGGCCTGGCCGAAAAGGCCGAAGCCATCAATCGTGCGGGTGTGGCCATCTCCCGTGAGGCCGCAGGCACGCGTGCGCTGGTGTTCGCTTCCATCGGGCCGACCGGAAAGATGCTGATGAGCGGCGATGTCTCGGAGACCGACATGGCCGGGGCGTACGGTGATCAGGCCCGCGTGCTCGCGGCCGCCGGGGCGGACGCACTGGTGATTGAAACCATGTCCGATCTGGAGGAAGCATCCATTGCCGTCCGCGCAGCGGCCGCAACCGGACTGCCCGTGGTGGCCTCCATGGTGTTCGATTCGGGGAAGGACCGGGATCGCACCATGATGGGTTCGACGCCGGAGCAGGTGGCGGCCGCGCTGTCGGAAGCCGGGGCCGACGTGATAGGGGCGAACTGCGGACTGGGTATGGAGGGGTACATCCCGATCGGCAAACGGTTGCGTGCCGCAACGAAGAAGCCGGTCTGGATCAAGCCGAATGCCGGACTTCCGGAATTGTCGAACGGCGTCATCACGTACAAAACGACGCCCGAAGAGTTCGCCCGTCAGGCGGTTGCGCTGCGGGACGCAGGCGTGGCGTTCATCGGCGGGTGCTGCGGGACTTCTCCGCTCTTCATCGCCGCGTTATCCGCGGCGTTGAAACACTGACTCTCCCCAAACGCAAACGATGTTTCCGGGGGCGTTCACACGAACGCCCTCTTCTGTAATGAACGGACCCGATCATGAAATACAAACTTGTCGCCTGCGAAGTCCTCTACCGAGAACTCTGCTCGATTATCGCCCGTTCGCCGCATCAGGTGGACTTCGCTTTTCTGCCCAAGGGATTGCACGACATCGGCGCTGCAGGCATGATGGAACGAGTCCAGGCCGCGGTGGATGCGGCGGAGACTCCCGGCTATGATGCCATCCTGCTCGGCTATGCCCTCTGCAACAACGGCATTGCCGGACTGCAGGCCCGCACACTCCCCATCGTCGTTCCCCGGGGACACGACTGTATGACGCTGTTTTTCGGCAGCCGTGACCGGTACATGCAGTACTTCCAGGACCATCCGGGAACATACTTCCTGACATCCGGCTGGATCGAACGCGGCGAGGCTTCCGGTGACCTGCGACAGCTCTCCATCCAGAACCGGAACGGAATGGACATGACATTCGAACAGCTTGTGGCCAAATACGGCGAGGAGAATGCCCGGTATCTGTACGACGAGCTCTGTGACCAGACGAAGCACTATCGCCAGATTACGTTTATAGAGATGGGCATTGAGCCGGATGATCGTTTCCGGCGGACCGCCGAAGACCGGGCCCGGGAGCACGGGTGGCAATTTGATGCGGCACGGGGAGAAATGACCCTCATCGAACGGCTTGTCAACGGTGCGTGGGATGACAACGATTTCCTGGTGGTCCCCCCGGGTCACCGGATCGCCGTCACCTACGACGACAAGATCATTCGCGCAGAACCGGTGACAGCATGAGCGATCCGGTACACATCCGCCTGCGGCCGATGGGTGTGCAGTTCGACGTTTCCCGTGGAACCCTTCTCCAGGACGTCCTTTTCTCCTACGGCGTGGAGTTCCCCTGCGGCGGACGTGCACGATGCAAGGGGTGCCGGGTCCGGGTGATTGAAGGCACACTGCCGGTGACACCCGAGCAGGAGCAGATGCTCTCACCGGAAGAGATTTCCGCAGGATGGCGTCTCTCCTGCCAGTGCAGGGCGGAGGGGGATCTGACGCTGGAACTCGCGCAATGGGAAGCCCAGATCCTTGCGGACGCGACACGTTTCGTTTTTACCCCGCGTGAAGGACTCGGCATCGCCGTGGATGTCGGCACAACCACGCTGGTGGCGCAATTGATGGATCTCCAGGCGGGGGAAGTCCGCGCTGTGCGCACAGCCCTCAACCCGCAGGCGCGTTTCGGGGCGGACATCATGAGCCGCGTTGCCTACGCGGTTTCCGAAAACGGGCATGCCCAGCTCGTCCTGGCGGTCCGCCGGCAGATCGGGAAGATGGTCGACGAGCTTCTTGAGGCGGCACACACCGGGTCAACACCCGTGACGGAAGTTGTCCTGGTGGGAAATACCGTGATGCACCACCTCTTCTGTGATCTGGATCTTGAACCGTTTTCCCACTATCCCTTTGAAGCGACGAATCTGGGCGGATGCTCGTTTTCCGCCGAAGCAGTCGGGTGGAGAGTGCCCGGGAATCCCCCGGTACGCTTCTTGCCGAATATCGGCGGTTTTGTCGGGAGCGACATTCTGGCAGGCGTACTCGCCACGGGCCTGCACACGTCGCCCTTGCCAGGCGCTTTGATCGATCTTGGAACGAACGGCGAGATTGTGGTGGGGAACGCTGACAGGCTCATCTGCGCTTCGACTGCGGCCGGACCGGCGTTCGAGGGTGCGCGCATCTACATGGGCATGCGCGCTGCAACCGGTGCTGTTGCAGCGGTGGATATCCTGGACGGGCGACTCTCCTGTCGTGTCCTCGGCAATGTTCCCCCCCGCGGCATCTGTGGCAGCGGCCTGGTGGACGCAGTGGCAGGTGCTCTCAACCTCGGACTGGTCCGCCCGAACGGCCGATTTGCCGATGGAGCACCATCCCTGATGCTCTGCCCGCCGGTGAAGCTTTCGCAGACGGATGTCCGCGAGCTGCAGCTTGCAAAAGGTGCAATTGCCGCAGGTGTGCGGTTGCTCCTGCGGGAAACACAGACCGCAACCGCAGACGTCGCAACCGTGAACCTCGCAGGCGCCTTCGGCAACTATATTAACACGACGAGTGCACAGCGTATCGGGCTTCTGCCTTTTGCGGCAGGTCAGATCCATCCGGCCGGCAACACCGCCCTGCTTGGCGCAAAAATGGCGTTGGTTCTGGATCCTGAGGTTTTCGAAACGCTCGCAGCGCGGATCACGCACGTCACCCTGAGCGAGCTGCCGGACTTTCAGGACACGTATGTAGAGGAGATGCTGTTCCCCGATTCCCAGCCAGGGGTGTGAGACTCACCCTGAGTCTCACATGTGACAAACGACAAACTGTGGCACCGTGGCACATGTGCCACATGTGCCACAGGATGCCGACAAGATTCGGAAGAGCGTCAGCGGATCAATTCAGCAATTTTGACAGGAATGAACCAAAATGGCAGTACTTACCGACACCATCCTCGCCTCGCCACAGCGCCTTGCTATGCCGGTCCTCACATTCCCGGGTGCGGGAATCACCGGCACAACAGTCGCACGCATGGTCTCCGACACCACCCATCAGGTGAGCGCGCAACTGGCCATTCATAAGAGGTTCAAGACGCCGTTCGTCATGTCGGCCATGGACCTGAGCGTCGAGGCGGAGGAGTTCGGCGCAACAATCCTGGTATCCGACTGGGAAGTGCCGACCGTCACCGGCCGGCTGGTGACCGATGCGCAGTCGGTCAACAGTCTCCGGGTCCCGCAAGTCGGGAAGAAGCGTACAACGGTCTATCTGAACACCATCCGCGCCCTTCGGGATCAGGTCCGGGGTCCGCTCGTGCTGGGAGGAATGATCGGTCCGTTTTCACTGGCAGGACGCCTGTTCGGCGTGAGCGAGGCGCTCGGAGAAACAGCCGGCGAACCGGAGGTCATGCATGCGTTGCTCCGCAAAGTCACAGACTATCTGCGTGATTATGCCCTGGCGTTCAAAGCCGCAGGAGCACACGGAGTGGTGATGGCTGAACCAACGGCCGGATTGATGTCACCCGCCTCGGTGATGCAGTTCTCGACCCCCTATATTCGTGAGATTATCGAGGCTGTTGACGACGAGCAATTTCAGGTGATTTTGCACAACTGCGCGGCGCGTCTTGGCCACCTGCAGGCCAAGCTGGCCACAGGTGCGCGCATCCTGCATTTCGGCAAGCCGATGGACATCGCAGCAGCGCTGGAAAAGGTCCCGGCGGAGGTGGTCCTTTGCGGAAATCTCGACCCTTCGGAGATATTTGTCAACTCCTCCGCGGCCGAGGTTGGGGAAAGAACGCGTGGATTGCTGGCGGCAACGGCCGGCCATAAGAACTTCGTGATCTCATCGGGATGCGACATCCCGGCCGCGGCACCACTCGACAATCTGGCCGCGTTCTTTGGAGCGTGTACCTGAGCGTTCCCTTCTGATCCTGCCTCTGGCACAACCGCAACGCCCTCGCCCGGCCCATCCGGAAGGGTCATTGTGGCGTTAGAAAAACCTGTAGTACGGTCCTCCCTGTGCCATCCGGAGAACCATCAGCGCCGCCTCACGCGCATGATAGTCCCCCCACATCGTGGCTTCACCACACGGTATTTTTCTGCCGGGCGGCACGTAATCCCATCCATTCGGACGATGGTATACCGAGTGAAGGATGAGGCCCTGGTGGTCTTCGCGTAACGAGAGGTATGGTTCTGAGAAGACGTTCTTCAGCACCGTGAGTCCGGCCTGAACATAACGCCTTCCGGCCTTCTCTTCTCCGCCGGCCTGAAGAGAGATGCCCAGACGCAGCAGGCCCTGGGCCGCGATGACCGCCGAAGAACTGTCCACCGGCTCGTACTCGTTAAACGGATCCGCCGCATGCGAGAGATAGTCGCCCATGCGTGCAAGCCCGGGCGCTCCGGTATCCCAGTACGGAATCCCATCCACCGGTGTCTGTTCGATGTAGAAATCGGCCACCGCTTCAGCCGTGCGGCGGAATGACCGGAGGACCTCTTCACGCGGGTTGTCCGCAGGAAACGCCGCCGCCTCAAGTCCGGAGAGGAACTCCAGCTGCTCCGCATATCCGCAGAGTATCCATGCGAGCCCTCTCGTCCAGGTGGTAAACGGCGAGTATCCCTGCTGGCTGCTCGGACACCGGAACGATCCGTCATTGGTGTTGAAGATGGATTCATGCACCACGCGTCCGCGCACATCATACGCGTCCCTGCCCTCCCCGAAGTAGACATTGTACATCGAGGTTGTCTCTGCGTGCCGGAGGAGGCGTTCCAGCAGCGAGATCTTCCGATCCTTTTCCCCCATCAATACATGGCCCAACCGGTGCGCAACAGCGAGAACTCTGAGAGATCGTATCGTATCGGCGAACAGGCTATGCGGACCGTTGAACGAGTAGATATACCCTCTCCCCCCCCCGATATCCGTCCAGCGTGCCGCCTGGATTGCTCCGCTCACTTTGAGGGCCAGTTCGTAGAAAGAACGTTCCCAAGGATTTTCGGGAATTCTGCCCTCGTGCATCAGGCGCAGCAGATTGCCGTATGTGCTGATGTTGTTGAACCCGTGGTCGTGCACGCCGATATGGCTGACGTGGGTCGCCATGTGTGCAAGCGTGGCTTTTCGTCCGATCTCGAGATACTCGGTGCCGCCGGCGGCATCGAATTGCAGGATGGCGGATCCAAACTGGAATCCCTGGGTCCATTCCGTCCACCCCCGCGACGTATACGAACCGTTCACCGTAAACACGGGTGTGCCGCGAGACGGCTCCCATACACGCTGAAGCAGTTGGATCTTCTTTGCCGAAAGCTCGAACAGCCGGACGAGTTGTGGCTGCAGGACGGAAGGTGTCAGGGTATTATCGATGTGCATCATGGGTGCGGAGTAGTTTAGGTGATGGGATTATGCCCCGGCTCGGCAACGGGCCCTGGCAACGAAGAGGTCCCGTTTCCCGGCGGCAGTTACAGGCGGCGGAGGTGCATGCCTCCGTCCAGGTAGATGACTTCGCCGGTGGAATAGGGAAAAGACCCGCTGACGAGGGCCGCAACTGCTTTGCCGACGTCGTCGGGTTGACCCCAGCGGTTCTGAGGCACGAGTCCTTCTCCCATCATGCGGTCATATTTCTCTTTCACGCCGCTTGTCATGTCTGTGGCCATGACACCGGGACGGAGTTCAAAGACATGGATCCGGGACGATGCAAGCCGGACGGCCCAGAGCTGTGTGACCATCGCGAGTCCGGCCTTCGAAATGCAGTACTCTCCCCGGTTGAGCGAGGCCGTGTCCGCGGAGATCGAGGAAACATTGACAACGCTGAACCCGTGAGGGAGGATGGCGTCGGGTTGCCGGCTCAGCCAGTAGCGGACGACGGCCTGTGTGAGGAAGAAGGGCCCTTCCAGATTCACGCGGAGCACGTGGTTGAACGATTCCACCGTGGTTTCTGTGACATCGGCCCGCACCTGGGGGCCAATGCCCGCGTTGTTCACCAGCACATCGATGCGGCCAAGCGCATCCAGGGTCTGCTCGACCAGCCGGAGCCGTTGATCCTGAACCGCCATATCCGCCTGGAAGGGGATGAAACGCTGATCCAGCTGCGATTGCCGCGAGCGGCAGAGATCAACCGTCTCGGCGGCGGCGGCGGCATTGCCCGCGTAGTTCAGTATGATGGAAAAACCGAGTTCGGCCAGGCGGACGGCGATACCCCGCCCAAGGCCGCGACTGCCTCCTGTCACGATGGCGACCGGCGTATTCTCTGCCATGTTACTTTCCTTTCTTGTACGATCGGATGCGCTTGAGTGCAAGCTCCTTCGGCCGCGGATCAACCAGGTCATAGTACAACTCCGGCCGGCGGGAGGCCATAACCGCCGTCGTGCGGTCGTACGCTTCGTTGAAAAAGAACTGTGTGATCCTGCCCGGTTTCAGGTCCAGATCCATGGTCAGGATGCCGATGCGGCGCCCGAGGTCGGCGAGGACCAGGCCGTCACGTCCGATGATGCTCGTACGGCCGATCGCCTTGCCGGGGCTCCATCCGCCTTCAGGAAATCCGTAGCACGCGGAAACCACGGGGAGGCCGGTGTCGACGGCCCGTGCGCGGTAACGGATTTCCCAATCCACTTCACCCCAGGTTCCCTGGACATGGGGAAAGAAGAGCATTTCCGCCCCGCGCAACATCAACACCTGCGCGACTTCCGGATACTCGATATCCATACAGGTCATGATGCCCAGCCGAACACAGTCGAGTGTGAACACCGGAATTGCCCTGCCCGGCCGGATTCCCATGAGCTGCTCGGGTTCGGTGGGATGGGACTTCTGATAGCAGTCAATGATCGCTCCGGTACGGTTGAACAGGACCACATGACTGGACAATTCCCCTTTCCAGGTTCCGAAAACAGGGAGGGCGACATTCATCCTGAAACGTCGCGCCAGGGCGCCGACCGAACGTGTGAGCGGGCCCGGCACGGGATCGGCGACATATTCCCGTGTGTTTGCGGACCAGGTACGATGGTGCAAATTGCAGTACTCGCCGAACAGCACGAGATCCGATGCTCTTTCCCCCGCCGTCCTGAGTGCCGCAAGTATCTCTCTCCGGTTTCGCCTCTGTTTCCCGGCAAATCCCTTTCCTTCGACAATGGCGGGCAGCTGAACTGCGCTCACGCGTACCTTCCTGCTCATTGCACATCTCCCTTGTGTTCCGCCTTCAATCTCTGTTTGTCAGACTCCCGGTGGAAGAACCAGACCATCAGGCCTCCGAGCCCGGCCGTCCCGAGGCCAAGGGCAATAGTCAGGTAGCGTACCTGCGCCGTCGTTGGAACAAGAGCCAGGCCGATCACGGTGATCCCGATCGCCGCGGTAAGCAGGCCGACGATTCTGTAGGAAGAGAGGGCATTGGCTCCCCAGCCGAGGCCCTCATCATGCACCGGGTTTGCCAGGTCCGCCGCGAAGCGGGCCTGTCGTTCCGGGGTCGTCGCATCGGTTTCTCCGAAAAGCCTCGAAAGGAAGAAGACCAGCGTGGCAATACCCACACCGCCGAAAATGTTCACTTCGTATTGATAGGGCGTCACATCGATGAAGACATTCGTGATCATCACCACCACCAGTCCGGCCGTGGCGGATGCCATCGCGGACCAGGACGGCGTCTTCTTTATCAGGAATCCCAGCATCACCGGCATCAGCATGGAGGGGGCAAACCAGGAGTAGTACATAAGCGCAAAATCAAAGACTCCCTTCGAACGCTGCACAATGATGGCCGTGATGATCGCAAGGATACCCAGGCTGAATGCCGTGATGCGGCCCATGAGAAGTTGTTCACGTTCCCCGGGCGCCGCGTGGAAGCCCTCGGTTTTGACCCGGACGTAGACATCGCGTACCAGGATGGAGGCAAGGTAGTTGAGCTGGGTATCGATTGATGTCATCGTCGCCGCAAGGATCGCCGAGATCGTCAACCCGATGAGACCGTTGGGCAGGAGCGTCAGTGCGAGCGTCACGAATGAAGCCTCGGCGGGCTCTGCCAGTTGCGGCCAGAGCGTTCCGATGGACGGCCACAGGATGCGGGCGACCATTGTGGGGGCGATCCAGAGAAAAGGAAGGATCAGGCTGAGCACGGCGCAGAGCATTGCCATCTTGCGCGCATCGCGTTCCGTCGGAACACTGTAGTACCGTTGTCCAATGTGCCACGCGGCGTTGTATCCGATGAATGTGCTCACGAGGTAGGCGATGTAGAACGCGGGACGGGTGAACACATCGTTCAGACTCAGATAGCCGGGTGGTGCCTCCGCGAGGAGGCGGTGGAAGCCGTGCATGATGCCGCCATCCCCTCCCAGCGCCATAAACGAGAGGGGAAAAATCAACAGGCTCACAACCAGGATGATGAAGAACTGAAGCGAATCCGTGATCACCACGGCCCAGAGTCCGCCTGCGCTTGTGTACACCAGCATCACCAGACCCGTCACGATCATGGACAGCTCCAGCCCGGTCAGCTGGAAAAAACCCAGGTTGACTGTCAGCGACATGATGCCGAGCGCGGAGGCGATGAAGATGCAGAGGATGTAGATACCCAGGCCGAGCCCCATGATGGCCGGGACGATGGAAAGGAGTGTGTAGTAGTACGTCGTGCGCTGCGAAAACCGCCGGGTCAGGAATTCCATTGGCGAAGCCAGGCGGGACCGGCGCCAGAGAGTCGCGTATATCAGATATCCCAGGCCATACCCCCACGCCGCGGAAGTAAAGAGGACGATTGCACCGGCTCCGTTCTTGTAGGTATATCCGGCGGCCGCAACAAACATGAAGGCGGAAAAGCCCGCGACGAAGGTCGAGAGTCCGGAGATCCACCATGGGATCTTTCCCCCGCCCTTGAAGAAATCGTCGGCGGTTTTGTTGAACCGGGTGAGGTAGATCCCCACGCCGGTGAGCATGAGGAGATAGCCGACAATGACGGCAAGGTCCAGCAGGTTCACGGTTTTGATTTCTGAGATCATGGGTTCAGTCTGCCGTTTGAGGGAATATTCCCCGGTGTGACAGGATGCGCACCAGGGTTGAGGCTGCACGCCGGAGATGCTCCGGCGCATTACCCATCGCGTCCGCGGTTGTTACCGTGTCGGACACGAGCACTTCGATTGCACAAAACGCCTTCGGGCCGATCAGCATTTCGCGGGGCGCCCCGAGTGAGCCGACGATGGCCGCGACGGGCACCCGTTGCTTTCCGGCATGCTGCAGGATACCGGCAAGGGCTTTGCCGTACAGGGTTTGCTCGTCCATCCGGCCTTCGCCCGTGATCACGAGATCCACCCCTGCAAGAAGGCGATCAAACCCCGTGGACTCCAGGACCACATCAATACCGGATTGCAGGCGGGCACCGCAGAATGCCACCAGCGCGGCCCCCAGGCCGCCCGCGGCACCCGAACCCGGAATAGCCTGCACATCCACACCGCACACATTCAGGATTATGTCGCGATAATGTGCGAGCGCGGAATCCAGCACGGCGATATCGGCCGCAGTGGCCCCCTTCTGGGGCCCATACACCGCGGAAGCGCCCGTGGGGCCCGTGAGCGGGTTCCGCACGTCGCAGGCCACCGTGATGCTTGTGGCACGGAGGCGCGGGTCGAGTCCCGACAGATCCATGGCATCCATATTCTGCAGGGCCGCCCCGCCCGCCGCCAGTTCACGTCCGGCACGGTCCAGAAACCGCGCGCCGAGGGCCTGTGCCATGCCGGCCCCGCCGTCGTTCGTGGCGCTTCCCCCGATGCCGAGGAGAATGGAGCGTGCCCCGCTATCCAGTGCCGCACGGACCAACTCACCGACTCCGAACGTCGTGGTCACTTTCGGATCCCGCCGGTCTTCCGGGACCAGCCCGAGTCCCGCCGCCTGCGCCATCTCCATCACCGCCATCGAGCGGTCACTACTGAGACCCCATCGTGCATGGACGACACTGCCCGGCAGCGGGCCGGAGACGTCCGTGAGCACAAAGCTCCCCTCCAGGGCAGGAACGAGAACATCCACCAGCCCTTCACCGCCATCGGAGACAGGATGAAGTATCACCCGGGCGCCGGGGAACACATCCTGCACGCCCTTCCCGATGGCGGCCGCGGCATCACTGGCGCTCATGGATCCCTTGAAGGAATCGGGCGCCACGAGTACGGTCACGGGACGGGGAGTGGTTATTTCGTGATCTCCGCGGTGAAACCCGGCACGCGCCACTGGAAGTTCGGATCGACATACGGCTCGTCGTTCTCATGGCCGCTCATCAGCGCGATCTTCTTTTTCAGGAGCTCTCCCAGATTCTTGTAGTAGATGAATGTGGTCTCGCCGACTTCAGAGATCACCATCCAGTTTGTGGTGGACGTTTCCCAGAGATGGAGCAGATCCTTCGTGTTCTGGATTTCCTGGGTGACCATCCTCTTGAGGAGGGCGCGGCATTCCTGACGGACCTTCGGGTCCGTACTGCCGAGGTAGCCATGCACGCCCGCAACCCATGCCGTCACCGCCCACTCCGTGCGGTACCAGCAGAGCAGCGCCGTCGTTCGGTCGAGTTGATCCTGGGCACAGCGACGCGCCTGTTCGTTGGTCGCGCGCTTCACCAGCAATTGGGCGAGGTCCACCGCCTTCAGCATCAGCGGGAAGAGATCTTCCTCCATGTGCCTGACCGCCAGCGCCGCACGCGGGGGTTCGATCAGGTCAAACCCGACATCATACCGGAAGTCCACGCGGGTCCGGTTGTGCGTTGTGGCAAGAAGGAAATCCTCGTAGTAGGTCCGGTCCTGCTCGGGAATTGCCTCGATGTTGGGCACAATCGGACGGATAAAGAGGCGATACCAGACGCTCCAGCCTGAATAGATCCAGATCGGGATCGGGAAGCAGGTATAGGCTTCATCGGAGAGGTTCCAGAGCCGCACGAGGTCATCGGCCAGATCTTCACCGATCCATTCAGCCGCCTTGCGGCGAAGGAACGCCGGCAGGTCGAGCGCACGGTCAAACTGGAATGCACGCATCACTTCCTGGTTGATGTTGTACGGCACGAACGACGGGGGCGTGGCACCACCCTGATACGCCGCGGTGTCCACGTTCTGCCCGGCCATTTCCTTCAGTTTCTGAAACACCAGCCGCGGGAACGCGATACCCATGAGCGGTTCGTGATTGCCGAGGATCCCGGGAACGAAATAGACGTCCGCCTTTGAACCCTTGCCCGCGAGGTCCTTCATGACCGTCTGTTCCCGTTGTTCGAACTCGCTGAACAGCGCCGTACCGAAAATCTGCGGGACTTCCTCGTATTTTGGATGTTTGTACGCCAGGTCCCATCCTTTAGTGAGAAGTGAAGAAACTTCCACATCCAGGCCGTCCTCCAGCTGTTTCCAGATGTGATCGTGTTCCTCCCAGAACGGTTCCAGGCGGATAAGTGTCCGGAAGCGCGGATTGACCTTGCGTCCCGCATCACGGAGAGTCTTCATGAACCTGACCAGATTGATCGCCGCAGCGGCGGCGATGTCTTTGCCCGCAAGCCACTCGCGCACCAGATACCCTCCCCCGTTTCGGCCGACGTACAGGGAATTGGTGTACTCGAATCCCGCACCGCTGTCATTGGACCAGATCGACATATAGCTGAGCTGCGGAACCTCGTGCATCAGGTTTTCCATCATTTCCGCGTAGTGCTCCAGAACCACCGGGTGGGCAACCGAGAGATTGAAGCGGGGACGGAAACTCCGCATGGGATGGTCCACGCGTGCCCCGCGCAGTACCGGATATCGCTGGAGCAGTTCATCGGGGACGGAACGGGGTTCAAAGCAGACGATACCCGGCCGGAGGCCGTACTTCTCCGCCAGTTCGGCGTTGGTCTTCAGGTTGTTGAGATTTGCCTGCAGGTAATCGTTATCGTAGATCCCCTTGTTCAGCCGGCTGGTGACAAACTGGTCGAGTGCCGGGCAATAGGTGTAGAACCGGTGGAGCAGCTCCCCTCTGGGACCGGTTTCGATCGGCACAGGAAAGGCCAGGCCGTTCACTTCGGCGTAGGAGGAGCCGAGCCGGGCGAGAGTCCGGAAGTGCTCTTCGCGGTCGAAGAGACGCACTGTCCGGGCCACCTGCGTCAGGAAAATATCGTAGACAGGACGCATATCTTTGAATGTCGGCGTTATGATCTTCCCTTCCCTGAAGGCCGCCGCGTCCATGCCGGCCCACTCTCCGGCCACCAGCGTCCAGAGCTGGTAGAGCAGGTGCGTATGCGACGCGCAGAGCTCCGCCCGGCTGTTCTCACGAATGCGGAACATCATCCAGTGGGGGTGTTTCTCAAGCGCAGGATGAAGTGATCGGACCTGTGCCGGGTCGCTGAGCACGGCGATGCGGATGGATCCGGGCGCACTCGTGATCCCCGGACTCGTCCGAAGAGCGGCACGCGTGGCCGCCGTTTCGCGCAGTTCCTGGGCGACAGTCGTCTCGACGCGGGGACCGGACGGTGACCGGTCGATCGCTGTGAGCTGGGAAAGCGATTGCTGAACTGTGGCCATACAAAGTACCTTTCAATTGAATGGAGGCATGAGGTGGTATTCCTCAGATTTCTTCAAGATGCACATGGGGAACAACACTTTCGATTTCCCGCAGAGAACCGCAGGCCAGTTCCCAGCGTCCCGCGTTCACCGAGCCGGCGGCGACGCCAAACCGGAGGTTCGCATCGACCGGCCAGCCGGCTTCCATTCCGTGCAGCATCGCTGCCAGCATACTGTCACCGGAACCGGTCGGGTTCACGGCCCTGACCGCGGGAGGACTGATCTTCCAGCGTTTCCCGGCAGTTGCCGCATAAACCAACCGCGGACCGTCCGTGATAACCGCGCAGCGGACACCGGCGGACAGGAACCGCTCGAGTGCGCCGCAGATGTCCGGTTCGTCGCCGAGCCGTACGCCGTAAGCGGACTCGCATTCTTCACGGTTCACTTTGATGACGTCCGGTGCGGTCGCCAGCGCTTCACGAAAGGCCTGTCCGTATGAGTCGAGCACGGTTTCAGCCCCGGCCTTGCGGGCAATCCGGAATATTTCCGCGTAGACCGCATCTGCTTCAGGGCAGGGCGAACTGCCGCAGCAGACCACGCGGTCGCCGCGGTGGACGGATCGCGAGCAGAATGCCACCAGCGCATCTGCTTCCGCCTCAGTGACGTGATGCGGAGGCTCGAAGACACCGGTCATGGTCCCGTCGGCGTGCCGGTATGTCACCCCTTCGCGGGTCATTCCGGCAACGCGGACGAAGTGATGCGTGAGCCCCTCTGCACTCAGAAGGCGCCCCAGCAAATCGCCGATCTCCCCTCCCAGAAATCCGGTCGCCAGACTCCGGGTGCCAAGATGGAACAACTGGCGGGAGACGTTGACTCCTTTCCCTCCCACTATCATTGCCACGCTCTCCGCCCGGGTGATCCGGCCGATCGCGATGCCGGAAACAGCGACTGTTTTGTCCAGCATCGGGTTGAGCGTCACGGTAACGATCATCGGAGCAATTTCTTGGCCTGTGCCACCGTTTCATCATCATGGACGATGGCACAGAGCGCGGCGATGATCTTCTCCATGCGGGGATGCTGCCAGACATTCCGTCCGAAAATGATCCCGTCGGCTTCGGCCTGAACACAATCGTAGGCCAGTTGCAGGAGGTGTTCATCCGCACCGCCCAGCATGGGCCCGCCCGCGACAATGACCTTTGCCCCGCAGGTATGGACAACCTTCCTGAACTGGTCTACATCACCGGCGTAGCGTGTTTTTATGATATCCGCCCCGGCTTCAGCCCCGATGCGGGCGATCTCAAAGGTCTCCTCCCCGACATTTCCCTTCTTGTTGAGTTTCGGAAAGAGATTCATGCCGAAGTGGTTGTTGAGGAGACTCGGGGGGATGATCTCCGCGGCCAGGGGAAGCCCCCATCTCTGGGCATCTGCCGCCGTGCTTCCGAGGCGCCGCACGGATTCCGCTTCGACCTGTGTTCCGATGAACGTGAAGACGATGCCGGCATCGGCACCCATCCGGATCGCATCTTCCACGCTGAACATCGCCTGATAGTCCGTCACCACCGTCGCGTACTTTGTGAACCCCCCGTCCAGCCGGGCCATGATTCCCAGCTGACCCACCGCCGGCGCGATATGCGGGACAAGTCCTGCAGGCACCAGAATGCCGTCCGCACGGGTACGTGAAAGGCGCTCCGTCAGGCGCAGGGTGTCTTCAATGCCCGCCTGCGGTCCTCCGTACGAACCGTGGTCGTAGGGCACAATCACGGCCCGGCGGTGTTTCCAGATCTTCTGCAGCCGTACTTCTTTGCCTGTATTCATGACGTCAATCCTTCCTCCTGTTTCACCGGCTTCGCTTCATCTGTTGCCTTCGTTGCCTTCACAACCTCCCCTTCACGTTGTCATCCTCATGTTCTTTTCTTCACGGTCCCTTCTTCACACACCCTTCTTCATGCTCCCTTCTTCAACTTCTCATCCTTGCGTCGCCTTGTTCCAGGTGTGCTCTTATTGACGACCACCGGACCTCTCTGTGTTCACTCCTCCCACACTCTCCACTTCGACATTCCCACGCGATCCGGACTTCCGTCCAGCTGGAGGCTGTGCGTATTGGGAAGCGCGGACATCAGTTCGACACCGCGATGCTTCACCTTCAAGACATTCACGGCGGACCAGGAAGGAGTTCCCGTGCGTTCCGTGGCGCAGAAGAAGTGCGCATCCGTTTCATAGTCGCCGTACGTTACCTTTCCGAGGTCGTATGTGTAACGGGGCCGGATATTTCCCCTGGCCACCTCCATCTCCAGATCCATCTTCACCCCGACGAGGTACCGTGTCTTTCCGTCTTCGAGCACGATCCCGGCTGCACGCATGGGGGCGGAGGTTGTTTGCAGCCGGATCACCGGGGCGGTCCCGTTCTTCCGGTCCTGCGGCACCAGTGCCGTGACAAACAGTTCCGTGTCTCCCGCCTTGTACTGGCTCGAAAGAGTCTGGTACAGGGCCCGTTCCTTGCCCATGGCACGGGAGATGGCCTCGATGCCTTCGCTCTTGGCTGTCTGCTCGAGGAATTCGATGCGTAACGCCCTGGATCCCGCGACACGCAGAGGCCCGATCGAATCGGTGACTGCCCGGTACACATGCGGTGCCACGCTGTCCACCTGACCCGCGTGCCAGAAGTTGGTGAAGGTGAAGTAGTCGGGGCGAAGCACCTTGACACCGTCAATCACCAGGAAGACACCGGTGGCACGGACATAGGCGATCACGCGATCCCAGGTGTAACCGAGTTCCTGGTCGATCAGGCGTGTACGGCTCATATCGACATCACGCAGACGGACAAAATCCACCTTCTGTGTTCTCACGTTCCGGTAGGCGCCGGAATTCTGAACGTACTCCAGCATACCCTGCCGCATCTCCCGTTTGTCTTTCCGGGCCACGAGGCGATTGTGGAAGTAATCCTGACGCCAGGCGCCATATGCTCCGCTCGGGAGCCCGTCGCGGTAACCGGCATCATGCAGGAGCACCGAGCCTTTGTCCATGAGCAGGGCAATGCCGTTCTCGTCGGCATGGCCGTGGTGCATCTTCTCTTCCTCCACGGACAACGTCTGGCGCAGGTACTCGCGCCCCAGCCAACCGCCGTCCCCTTCATCCCGGTAGTTCAGAAGCAGATACGTACTTGTGGAGTCCCATCCGTTGCGGAAGACCACTTTCTTGCCGATGAGATCCTCAAGCACCTCCTCACTTCCCGTGTCGGGGCGTTTGGGCTTCACGGTTTCATCAGTCCATCGATGGGCATCACACAGGTAGTAGGCGTCGCCGATGCTGAGCGTATCCGACTGTTTTTTTCTCGTCTGGAAGATCGTTGCGGCCGCCCATTTTGTGGCCGGATTCTGGAAGACCGCCGCCCCGCGCTCGAAAATGGCCACAAACCTGAGGCCTTCCAGCGATGACAGCCAGTACGCGTCGCCGAAGTCCGGCACGAGACCGGAGGGAGCCATCAGGCGGGTAAAATACTCCATGTAGTAGCGCATCATGACTGACGAATGCACTTCCGGCCGGCCGGCGGACCCGGCATAGGAGAGGAGCGCGTGAAGCCAGACCGGATGATAGACCGTCGCGTCTTCGATTTCCCAGTCGCGAAGATTGTCGGCGGCAATGGCCTCGGCCATCTGTTTCCAGCGGCGCGCATGCGGATGGGCGGGAAGCGCCTGGCTGGCGTACTGAAACGCTTCCGCCCGCAGCATGGCGCGGTTGTGCGCACCCCACTCGGGGTGATGGAAGATGAAGTCGATGCTTCCCGCAAGGTCGCGTTCGATGATGGCACGATTCGTGGCGTTCACAGCGTCGCTCGATCGTATCTGCATGTACGCGCGCGCGAACGGCGGCAGGAAGAAGAAGTTGGAGACGGCGGGAACCCCGTCGGCGTATTCCGCACGGGCTCCGGCAAAACCGGCCGGAAGAATATCCCGCAGGCTTCCGTATTCCGTCAGAAGCTTCGCCGCCCGTGTTGCATACACCGGCTCGCGTGTGACTTCGTACAGATAGCCGTAGACTCCGGCCAGATAGAGCGGTTGCGCGGGCGCATTATAGCCCCACAGCACGCTGTGCCGCGGATCGCGCTTCCACGCCTCCAGGGTGGCCGGCATCTCCTGCCACCCTTTTTCCGCGGCTTTCCGGATTTCCGCCAGGTACATGTTCTTTTGAGCCCGTGCTGCGGGTGGCGCAAGCGCAAGAAGCACGGAAAGGACCAGCCAGAGACTACGGGAGAGAAATTGCATGGGCTTCATCGATCATCGCCAGATAGTTGTTGATGGGAACGTAACTGGGAACAGAATTGCCGGAACCTATCGCGTAGCGGCCGGCCGGCCCGCAGGTAAGGATGAGTTCACGAACACGCGCACGCACCTCTTCCGGTGTCCGGCCCGAAAGAATGTTGATGTCCACACCGCCCAGCACGGCGAGGCGCTTGCCGTAACGGCGCTGGAATTCCTCCGCCGGAATGATCGCATCTTCGTAAGAGTGTTTGCCGTCAATCCGTACATCCTCCAGCAGATCCTCCATAATGGCCAGGATGTTGCCGCAGGAATGGAGGAAATAGGGCAGACCGTGCCCGTGCGTCATGGATGCAAAACGTTTGTGCCACGGGAGCACATATTCCCGCAGATGACGGGGGGACACCATCGTGGCGGATCGGTACCCCATATCATCCCCCGGGAACACGGCGACCAGGCGATCCAGGTCCAGCAGGTGTGTGGTGAATCGGGTCATCAGCTCCCCCAGGCGATCGGCAACAGCCCGGACGAGCGGGGGATCTTCCATGAGGGCCGAGCAGAGCCCTTCGAAAGACATGATCCAGGAGAGGTGCTCGAACACACCCCCGCCGTGGCAGCTGATCAGCCCCATCCCATCCGGAAGATGAGCGTTCAGATATTCGAAGGGGAAGAAATCAAAATCCTCTATGCGGGGCCACGGATACTGTTCGAATTCATCCCAGGTGGTGATCATTCCCCGGTGCTCGTCGGGCCAGGCGCGTTCCTTGTCCGAACCGGGGGCTGCATCCGCAATCACGGTCTGACGCTCCCGGAACGGGAGACTCTGTTCAAACCGGACGATGTCATACCCCATCTGATGCCAGAAGGCGATGACGTTATCAAGATTGGCGCGCAAATTCTCGCGTGAGGGACCCGCGGGACTCCACACCCGTCCGAGCAGCTGTTCCACAACGGGACGCAGCACGACATCGTCGACGATATACTCAATGAGCGGCACGCGCGTGGCGGCGGTGGTCCCATTCAGGATGCCGACGAAGCGACGGGCATCGGGCTTCGCCTTCCGGAGCGGAATATGGGGATAGTGTGGCATAAGGTTATTGTTTCAGGAGATGGCCCCGTCTACGGAGCTCCGGCCGGGATCCAGCAAACCGCCCTGGTCATATGCGGCCACAAGCGCCGCATAATCGCCGATGTTTTCACCGAGTGCCGCGGGCACGACGCTGCACACAGCGAGTGCGCGCGGTAGCGCCTCGGCGGCAAGGATGGCGAGAGCCGGCTCGACAAGCGCATCCTGTAAACGCATCCCGAGTCCGCCCAGGATGATACGGTCCGGATTCAACATATCGGCTATCATCGCCAGTCCGCGGCCAAAAGCCTGTGCCGCACGGGAGAAAACCACGCACGCCTCTTCGGCTCCTGCCTGGTAATCCGCATACAGCTCTTTCACGGTCATAGACTCCGGCCACCTGCCGGGGAACATCATCCGCGCGAGCCGTGCAATCCCCGTTCCGCTCGCAAAACCCTCCATGGATCCGGGTTTCCCATAGCAATCCGGGCCGTCTTCAGCAATCCGGATATGACCCACCTCCCCCGCGACATCATTTGTGCCCCGGTACAGCCTGCCGTCCAGGATCAGACCCGCCCCGAACCCTGTGCCCATCGTGAGGAACACGATATTGCGCGCGCCCCGCCCTGCACCGAAGTAATATTCCGCCAGAGCTCCTGCATTGCCATCGTGTTCGATGTACACGGGCAGATGAAACCGGTCTGCAAGGAGCTGCTTCAGCGGAATCCGGTCCCACCCCGGAAGATTCGGAGGTGAGAGGATGATACCTTGCAGCACGTCCAGCGGCCCGCCGATGGAGACGCTGAGGGCGACAACATCCGCGGGTACGGAACGGATCGTCGACTCGATTGCTTCCTCGATATCCCGGTATACCGCGGCAAATCCGCGATGGGCGGCCGTCGGCAGCTCGGTACGGTGGCGTAGTTCGCCGTTAAGCGTGCCCAGCAGCACCGCTGTCTTCGTTCCCCCGATATCCACGCCGAGAATCCGCCGCTCGTTCATGTCAGCATCCGCCGGATAATCCGCACCGCTGCATTCAGCTGTTCCACTTCAATGTATTCTTCAGCCGTATGCGCCCGGCTGATGTCGCCCGGACCGAAGACGACGGTGGGTATTCCCGCCGCGTTGTACATCCCTGCGTCGGTCGCGTACTGTGCACCTTCGACGACGGGCCGGATGTGCTCCGCGGCGATGGCGTCCTGGAGCAGGCGGACGATTGCGGCATCTCCGGGGACATCCATACCTTCCACCGAAAGGTATGGTTCATCCATACTCCATCCGTCCATGTCACCCAGAAGCCGTTCGACAGGTGCCAGAACATCTTCGCGGGTTTCGCCGGGGAGTGTCCGCCGGTCGATTTCAATCGTGCAGGAATCCGGAACGACGTTGACCGCCTGTCCTCCTTCAATGACGCCGACACTCAGCGTGGGAGGGCCCAGGACGGGATGCGGGTGTGCCTGCCGGAGCCCTGACGCGTACGCATCCAGGCGGATCAGGATTTTCCCCATGCGGTAGATCGCATTCTCCCCGCGCTCCGGATAGGCGGAGTGTGCTGCCTTGCCCCGCGCATGCAACCGCCAGCGTGTGACTCCCTTGTGGGCCCGGACGATACGGAGTCCCGTGGGCTCTCCCGCTATCCCGAAATCCGCCCGGAGTCCCTTCGCCACCGCCGTGCGGGCACCGCTGAACTGGTACTCCTCATCAGCGACAGCGACAAGGAGGACGTTGTAGCGCAACTTCGACCCGTCCGCCAGAAGCGACGTGATCGCATAGAGGAACGCGGCCAGCGACCCCTTGGTATCGCAGGCGCCGCGGCCATAGAGTCTGCCATCGCGCACCACGGGCTCGAACGGGGATATGGTCATCGCATCGGCATGCACGGTATCCAGATGTGCCTCGAGCATAAGCGTCTGCCGGGCCCCGGTTTCCACACGTGCAATGACATTCGGCCGGTGCGGCGCGACAGGATACATCTCGACGTCCATACCCGCCCGCTGTGCGTATGCCTTCACGTACTCCGCCAGAGCCTCTTCGCTATAGGCCGCTCCTGTGCGTGTTCGCCCCATGGGATTCATGCTGGGAATACGCACAAGATCAGCCAGCAGGGAGAGATGAGGTTCCATCACGCGGTGACCCGGTCAATGATCATCGGTTCCGCACCGGATTCTTCAGTTCACCGATTTTGTCGATACGGCAGACAATGGTGTCGCCGTTCTTGATCGGTCCGATCCCTTCGGGCGTGCCGGTGGAGATGATATCACCCGGTTCCAGCGTGATGTAACGGGAGACAAACTCGATAACCGTGGGGATATCAAAGAGCAGGTGCCTGGTGTTCGATTTCTGGCGGAGCTTTCCGTTCACGCGGCATTCTACTCCGAGGTGGACGGGTGGTGTGATTTCGTCCGGCGTGACGATCCATGGCCCCATGGGCGTAAACGTGTCAAAACTCTTGGACCGGAACCACGGATGGCGGTTATTGATGTCCGTTGTCTGAAGACTGCGCGCAGTAACGTCGTTGCAGATGGTATAGCCCGCCACGTACTCAAGCGCCTTTCGTTTTGGCACGTTCGTCGCCCGGCGTCCGATGACGACCGCCAACTCCACCTCATGGTCCATGCGTCCGAGCCCCCGTGGAATTCGTACGGTGTCACCCGGACCGACAACAGAGGAACCCGCTTTCATGAAGATGACCGGCTCCTTCGGGACTTTGAAACTGCTTTCCGCCACGTGCAGGGCGTAGTTCAGACCGAGGGCGACGATTTTGCCGGGGTGGGAAACAGGAGCCCTCAGCCGCGCATTCCCCGGCACCTGCAGAAGCCGGATCAACCGGTGTTTCTTGACGAAGAGACCCACGGCACGGAATTCCGCAACCGAGAATTCTCCGCGCACCAGCAACATGGCAATCGTGGGGCGCGGCATCATCGCCACATTCCTTTCCAGCAGGTTGTATGCTGCGGCCGCCTTCCCGTAGTCGATCCACACGCCGTCCACTTCAATACCCACAAGAGAGTGGTTCCGGACTTCAAACTGGGCAATCTTCATACGTGGTGCTCCATCAGGCGTTAAACCAGGTTTTAATTGTGAGGATCCCGGAGGGACCGACGCGAACGCGCAGTTCGCGTCCCCCGGCCAGCTCCAGCGGCCGGATCACTGTCTCATCCAGACGTGTTTCCGCAACGCGTACCGGCGGACGTGCAAAGACCACCGTTTCTTCCACTTCGCCCTCTGTGGGGTTGTTCAGCCGGATCACCACACCATCGCCGTCCTCCGCCACTTTGCACGCGCTCAATGTCAGTTGTCCGCCGGGAACCGACAGGAAAGATGCTTCCATCGGCAGAGGATCCGGATTCTTGCGCCGGATGGGCATGAACGGATAGTGGAAGCATTCGCACGCCTCTTCCACAGGCCGGTAGGATCTCCACTCGTCCGCACGGAGGGCGATAAATGCGTACCGGAATGTGTGAAGACCCGGGCATTGGGCTTCGGGCGTCGCGTTATGCCAGCCCGCCTTTCCCCCGGGCCGGGTGATCAGATCTTCACCTGCGAGCAACCCCACGCAGCGCAGCAGTGTGAGGGCGAGGGTCCCGCGGCCATCCGGGAGGAGCTCGTATTCGGGAAGTCCGTCGGAAAGCAGCACACAGGCGGCGGAGTCATCCCGGACGGCAACGAACCGTTGCATCGGCGCCACCGCCGCCGGATGTTCAATGGTGAATTCCCGGAGATCGTAACGCCGTGTTGTCCGGTCGACAAGCGTGAAGTGCTCGTCCACTGTCACGGTATCGGTCGCCATGCCCGTCGGCAGAAGCACTCTGAGCCGATGATCGCGCGCGTTGTTGTCCACGGTTGTTTCGAACGTCACCATTCGCGACGTCAGGGTCAGGGATATCGTCGTCGTGACCGGCATGGTGATCATCGCGGTACCGCGTGCACGGCGCGACGGCGCCGCCCCTCCGGGCACACGCATGGAGCCGTGCAGGCGGAGGGCGGCACGCAGGGGTCCCCGTTCGGCCACCGAAACCCGCCAGCGCTCCTTGTTGGAAAGCATGCGCCGGTCCCGTCGGGGATATGCATAGTTGTACTCATCCCCGACATCCCCCGAATCTTCCAGCACATGCAGTTTCCGGAACACGCGTCCGGTGGTCTTGTCCCGGACGGTGACTTCTCCCTTCGCGTTGACCTCCACGCGCACCTGTTCGTTTTCCAGGAAGTTCCGCCCCGCTTTCAGTTTTGACCGGTAGCGCGGCATGCGTTCGGTCTTCCGGATCGTCAGTCCCGAAAACCCCAGCGGAGGCACGGCCCGTGCATCCACAAGCACGGAATACTGTTCCGCATATGTTTGTTTCGGATAGTTGTACTTCGAAGGCGTGAGATCGTAGTCATCTCCATGTTTCAGAATCTGATAGGGCGTCTCCCGGCCGTGCCCATCCAGCAGCACAAAGCCTTTTACCGGCTCCCGCCGGGGCGCCACCTGCACGTCCGGGTTCAGTCCCACGACGATATCCTGCAGATAGAAGCGGATTTCGGCTCTCGCGATATCGGAGCGCGGACGGGCGGAGGGGTTGAAGAAAAGGAGCATCCGGTCGTCTTCGGAGGCGCGGTCGTCAACGGGAACCAGGTGCTCGAGCGCGGCCTCGACAATGGACCCTCCGATGTCCTGGACCGCGCTGAACCGGGTCATCATCTCGCGATGCACGGGATCGACGCTGCAGCCGCAGATACTGTCGTGCGGGTGGTTCTTCAGCAGTGTGCGCCAGGCCTGGCGCAACAGGGGAAGCTGCGACCGCATGCCCAGGGTTGTGGCGAAGGCATTCAACGGTTCCGCATATCGCTGGAGGAGCGACTGGGCGCGCCAGTTCGCCTGCTTGAGGTACATCCGGCTGGAGTACACTCCTCCCAGGACGGCAAAGGCATACCGGTAGCCGAACCGCAGTTCGCCGGCGATCTCCGGGAGCGACGAGACCTCGGGGCGCACAGCATCCACATACTGTTGCACCGAGCTGTGCAGGAAGCGTCCCTCGAAGTGGTTGCGCAGGAGATCGAGCGTGTGCGGCAGCCGCGGATCGGGCCAGTGATGATCCCCGCCGTTCATGATCAGCCGGTGTGAGGTTGCCGCACGTGCATCCACTTCATCCTTCAATCCCCGGAAGCGCTGGACGATCTGGTCGTCGGACTCCTGATGAAAATAGCCTGCGCTGTAGCCGTGACGGAACAGGTGGACAAGCAGACACCGGGTTCCGTCCGGCGCGCGCCACCAGTACTCCGAACTCTTCTGATCCGGTTCTCCGCCGAATCCGCGGTAGACCAGGGCGTTGTGAATGTCGAATCCGTTCAGGATCGCGGGCATCATGGCGATGTGACCGAAGGAGTCGGGGATATACCCCACGCGCATTTCCCCGCCAAAACGCCGGGCCATCGCTCCGCCATGGAGGAGATTCCGCACCGTGGCTTCACCGCTGACGAGGAATTCATCCGGCAGAATGTACCAGGGGCCGATCACCAGCCGTCCCTCCTGCACCAGGCGGCGGAGAAGGTCCTCACGCTCGGGACGCACGGCAAGATAGTCTTCCAGGATCACCATCTGGCCGTCGAGGGTGAAGCAGACGAATCCGGGATCCCGTTCGATCAGGTCGATCAGATCATCGACCATGTTCACGAGCATCGAGCGGAACTGCTCGAAGGACTTGTACCATTCACGATCCCAGTGCGAATGGGAAACGATGTGATAGGTGGGGGTCATAGATACCGATGAAGTTGTTTGATGGCTGTGGATGCGCCCACCGCGCTCACGCAGTCGGCGGCAATGGCATTGGCGATCCGGGCTGAGGCAAACGGTTCATAGCCCCTGAGTGTGGCCGCGAGGAAACCCGCGACAAAGGCGTCGCCGGCACCGGTGGTGTCCACAACGTTGCGAACACGCCTGGCGGGGAGAAGTTGCGCCTCCCGGTCATGGTCGACATAGCATCCCTGTGCGCCGAGTTTCACTCCCACGACGCCGGAGGCACCCCAGCCGCGGAGTTTCCCGACAATCCTCCCGGGTGTGGTCTCCCCGGTCAGTATCCGCGCTTCGTCGAGGCTCGGGAAGAAGATATCGACAGAGGGAAGAAGGTGCTGCAGGAGACGCGGGTTCCGCTTCGGGTTGCCCGCCGTATCCAGAAGGATCTTCACCCCGGCGCGACGCTTGACCGCCGCAAACAGCCGCGGAAGGTCGCTTTCACATTCCGGAAGGAGACCGAGATAGCCGAAGGCCAGGAAACGCGCCCTCTTGATCATGTCCAGATTGCCGAGCACGTCCCGGGCCCGGAACCGGCTCAGGCATCCCCGTGTGTACAGGAAGGTGCGTTCTCCCCGGGGATCCACCGCCACGAACGTTGCCGATGTCTGACGGGTCCGGTCCACAATCACCCCCGTCGTCTCCATGCCGTACCGGGCATACTGGTGCTGCAAGAATTCGCCGAGCGTGTCATCTCCGACCCGGGTGATCGCCCCGACGCGGAAACCCAGCTTCGCCAGATCAATCCCGCAATTCGAGACGTTCCCGCCTGTCGTGAGCGTGAGGGATTCGGTCAGCTGCAGCCCTCCGGTACGGGGAGGGCGGCGCAGGTCCACCGGCCGGCCGATGACATCCACGACCGCCACACCGGCCACCACCACATCGAGACCTGTCCCGCGTTTCATGGTTGTTGAATCACCTCCAGGGTCTTGAAATCCAGAATCCGCTTCGCCTTGCTGTGCGTCAGCGTGATCCTCTGGCTCCCGACCTCTGCATTGACAAACGGTCCTTGAAACAGCTTGTAGGCGGTCAGGTCCACCTTCCTGCCATTCAACGTACGTTCTTCAGGGAACGCAAACCGCATCCGGTCGCCGCTGAGTGTCACATAGTCGGCAGCGACCTTCCCCGGAACGAGCGTGGGACGCGGAATATGCGCACGGAGTTTTGTGCAAAATGCCTCAAAGGAACCGATTTCTTTTTCCGAACGCACTTCGATAGCGTATCCATTCTGCAGCTGATGGCTCCTCAGGCGCCAGTTGCCGCGCGCTTGCGGACCCGAGTCATGTTCGGGGGGACCGCTGTTGTTTTTCGCCGGTCCGACGTTGCTTTTCGCCGGGTCCATCGCGTCCCGTTCTTCGCTCCATACATACTCCTGAAAAGGGTACCAGCCGACGTAGGTCTTCCCCGCTTTGCAGAGAATCCAGCCCGATGGATCCACAATACGCTGTTCCAGATTGCGCGGGAAAAAACCGTCGATGTGTTCCGTCATCGTGCCGGGGGCAATATCATACAGAACCAGGAGGGTGTTGTTGTGCTGGAACGTGCGCTCATACGGCGACCCTCCGGTCCACTTGTCCGGATTGTTGTACGTCCCTTTCGAGGCCACCACATCCGCAATAAGCGGTTTGATCTCTTCAGGAAAAAACATGCCGAGTTCCAGACTCGACCAGTAGGGATGGAGACCGAAGATGGTGGTATACGGGCGGCCGTAGGTATACCGCACACACCAGGTATGCTGCTGGATCGGTTGAAGGAGTCCTCCCTGCAGTGCGCCGATTCCATAGTCAGCGGTGACGTATGTCTGTTTGTACACCGGAGGATTCTTTTCGGGCCCGAATCGAATCACGTTACGCACGCGTTTCCGCTCCTTGTGCAGATAGGGGGTGGAACGGTCGGTCGCAATCCGGTAGACAATATCCGGCGGGCGATACTTCCCGAGGGCCGGCAGCAGAACCCATCCGGACTGTGTTGGCTCGCCGGTCCCGAAATAGAGATAGGCAAACGCCGAAGCGCCGGACATCAACGGGCGGTAGACCGCGGGCTGGTAGATACGGCTGAATCCGCCGAGATACTGTCCGTCCAGCTGTTCCGCCCCGAAGTCGGCAAGGAGCAGATCCATCATCATCGCGCCGCGCTTTTGCATGTCGGGATCCTGCGCGAAATCCGCCAGGAGAGACATGGAGATGGCGTACTCCGGAAAGTAATCCGGGGAATCGAATTCCCCCTGTCCGATCGTTGTGGTAAGAGCGATCCAGTGTATCAGATACTCTTTCGCCTCGATCCGGTTTTCATCCGAGCTTTTGCCGTTGAACCATTCGGTGCCGGGAAGTCCGGGCCATTGTTCCGCCGCCAGAAAGAGCGAGGCATGGTACATGGCCCAATGGTTTTCCGTATCACCGCGGTATGGTGCATAGGTCTTCCAGGCGTTTCGCACGGCCTGCCTGACCGCCGGAGACATCTTGTCCTTGCCGTGCAGATAGGCGCCGATCACGGGGAACATCCAGAACATATCGCCGCGGGGTTCCTGTAACCCGACCAGGAACAGGCTGTCGGCGATCCGGATATCCCGGTTGTTGGCGTAGCGGGCCGCGACCGCCGCGTAGCTTGCCGCCGTCGACGTGTCATATGCGGAAGAGATGAATCGTGCCCGGTCTGCCAGGCCCCGCAGATACTCATCGCGCGTCGGCACCTGTGCCACGCCGATGCAGTTGAAACAGCCAACCAGAAGTGCTAGAATGATCGCTCGCATGGTGGTCCTTGATTTCTACGGTTGAATGTGAATAGTCCACACCTGGGAATCGCCCAGCCCGACCCGGCGCCAGGATTCTCCGCCCGAATCGCTTCTGAACACGCCGCCCCAGTACGCGCCCGCATACACCCTGCCGCTGACACGGGGATCCACGGCGAGTGAATGGAACGTCAGCACGCTGAGACCGTCGTTGTGCCTCTTCCAGCTCCTCCCCCCGTCGAGTGATCGATACACTCCCGTGACATAGCCCGCGGCGTACAGTGTATCGGGATGCTGGGGGTCATAGGCTATCGTATAGAAAGTGTTATGATCGATGCCCGCCTCGCTCCGTTCCCACCAGATTCCACCGTTGGTGGTTCGATAGATGCCGTGGTTTTCGGTCCCTGCAAGGAGGATTTCGGGACGCCGCGGGTGTTGCACAATCGTACGTACGTTGCCCACGCTGAGTCCGAGACGGGTCCACGTGGCGGCCCCATCCGCGCTCTTGAAGGCGCCGTCTTCGGTGGAACAATACACGGTGTTCGGCCGCGCATGATCCACGATGACCGCCGAGGTGAACAGTGCGCCCAGGCCCTTGTTGCATGGAGACCAGGTGGCGCAGCCGTCCACGGTCTTGAAGACGCCGTAGGGAGTGGCAATGTACACGATGTTTGCATCGCGCGGATCGGGAGAGACCGCCTGGACCTCCGTAATCTGCCAGCCGGTGGTGATTCTCCAGTTCGCACCTCCATCGGTGGAACGATGGACGCCGTTCCCGGATGCAATATACAGAATGCGTCCGTCCGATCCGGGGAAGGCAGCCACGCCGAACGCGCGGATATTATTGGGCCCGGTTCTCTGCCAGACGGTGTCGGCGGAGGGATGTTGATAGTGGATTCCGGTCTGCGGATTCGCGGCGCCCACCACGAACAGCTTCGTGGCAACCACGGACACATAGACGGTGGATTCCTGGGAATAGAGCAGCGCCGGCAGCAAAAGAAGCCCCGCCGCGCGTTTGAGGCGTTTGGGAAATGTTGAGGAAGTCATCGTGATCCGGAAGTGTTAGGGTACATGACGATATGTTTGATTTTCCCTCCCCGCAGGCCCGCCCACTGCCAGCGCGCTGCGTGGTCAAAGGATTCGAACAGGCCGTTCCCGTCGGTCCCCGCGAACAGATGTGCGGGGTCGCGTGGATCGACCAGGAGAGCAAAAATGGCATCAATGCCGGGGGCATCCCACACCCTGCTCCATCTGGCGCCGTCGTCCACACTCCTCCAGAGCCCCGTTTTCCACCCAGCGGCGTACATTTCCCTGCCGTCCGGAGACCCAGCAAAGGTGTAGACAGAGGTGCCTTCCAGGCCGGACGATTCGACCCACTGCTGTCCTCCGTTTGTGCTGCGCAGGATGCCCCCCTCTTCCACGCTCACGAGCAGGAGTTCGTGCTTCACCGGATGCTGGAACATGGCCAGCACGTGGCCCCGGGCAAGGCCGGAAGGTGTCCACAGTTCCCCCCTGTTGCTTGACCGGTAGATGTCATCCTCCGCAACGGCGAGGAGCGAACCGCTGGAGCGCCGGTCAACCTGGATATCCCGGACAAACCACCGCCGCATACCCTGCATACGCACCTGCCATGTCGTGCCGTCATCGGTTGAACGGAAGACACCCCAAGGTGTGGCTGCATAGATCAGCGCAGAGTCCACCGGATCGGGCAACACGGAAAGGACCTCCATGCTCTGCCAGCCGGTCAGGATGCGCCACGTCGCCCCGCCATCCGTTGATCTGTGGAGTCCGTTGCCTGCGGCGAGATACAACCGGTCGGTATTCCCGTTTGCGAAGCGGCCGAAACGGAACGAGTAGAGATCTGAGAGTGACAGGCGTTGCCAGAGCGTATCCTTCAATCGAAGGAAGGGACCGAAATGTCCGGTCTTCGATCCGACCACGCTTCCCCGGACGAGGAACACCGTGGCGTAGACGCGATCTCCATCTCCTGATGCACTCCCGTCTGATGAGTCAGCCACAGGGGCGCGATTTGCCGGAAGTGCACCGGCGGTGGCGGCTTCGCCCCGGGGATTGATTGCGGGGCCTGCGGGAGCGGGCGGACCGCTTTCAAAGCCGCTGAGACCGGAAAGACCGCCGGGACCGATGAGACCGGTAGCATCGCCGGCAGTGGCAATCGGACCGGGCACATCGCCGTAACGACCGGCAGGGCCGATGAAACCGGGATGGTCGCCGGCACGGTCCGCGGAGAGCAATCCGAAGGCTGCGCAGAGCAGGCCGAGGGCGGCGAGGATTCTCATTTCAGCGGTCCGTGATGGTAACTTTCCGGAAATTCAATATCCGGCTTCGTGTCCCGTCTGTGAGCGTGACAATACCCGTTCCGCTCTTCGCCTGTATCCATGGACCGTCAAACAGCAGCTGCGGCGACGGAACAACCGGAACCCCGTCAAGAAGCGGAGTCTTGCCGGAGGCGAAATCCATGCGCTTTCCGTCGCGGGCCACAAAGCTCACGATCAGGGTCGAGTCTGTCGGGGTACACGACAACCTCCTGGTCCTGAGGTCTGTACAGAAATCTTCGAACGATCCGGCCTCATCCTGTGAGGCGACTTCAACCACGACACCATTGACCAGGGCGGAGCTCCGCCAGCGCCAGTTCACCTCTTCTTCAATCCATTCATACGGCCTGAGCGGGAAAACCCCGATATAGGTATTCCGTTTCCGGCAGAAAATCCACCCGGAGCTGTCCACGAAACGATCATCCAGATTCTTCGGGAAGAAACCGTCAATATGCGCCTGGCGCTCGCCGGGCGGAATAGCATAGAGGACGATCAGGTTGTTCCGGTGCTGGAATGTCCGTTCGTACGGTGAGCTGGAATTCCATTTGTTCGGATTCGTGTACACCTTGTGGTAGCGGTCGACTTCTCCGGCGAGAAACTTCTGCTCTTCGGGAAAAAACATGGCCAGCTCGCGCCCGGAGACATACGGGTGGAGGGTGAAAAGCGTGTTGTTGGGCAGGTCCGAAACAAAGGTGACATCCCATGTGTGCTGCTGAATCGGCTGCAGGATCCCTCCCTGGATCGACCCCAGCACATAGTCGCGCGTCACGTATGTGTATTTGTCCACCCGCGGATTCTGCTCTTCCTGAAACCGGATGATATTGCGCACCCGCTTCCGCTCCCGGTGCACATACGGCGCATGACGGTCCGTCGCCATACGGTAGACGACAGGAGGGAGGCGGTAGGAACTCAGCGCTCCGAGGACGGTTTCCCAGGATCCGCGATGGCGCGGACGGTAACGGGTATGGTTCCACTGTTCAAATTCCGGTTTCCCGAAGTAGAGCCATGACCACATGGTGCTCGGCGCGGCAAGCGGGTTGATGATATCCTCGGGATAATCACGGCTGTGAGCCCCCCCGTAGCTGCCCTCCAGATGTTCCGCCGCGAAGTCCGCCAGGAGCAGATCCAGCATCATCCGGGCCCTGGTTTTCATCAGGGGATCGGCCGCAAAATCATGGAGGACCAGCAGCGGACAGATGAACACCGCCATGTAGGTGGGCGAATCGAACTCCCCCTGTCCGACGGTCGATGTGATCTTCATCCAGTGCAGGAGCCATTCCTGCGCTTCGGCGAAATTCTCCCGGGAACTCTTTCCGTTGAACCACCGCGTCCCGTCTTCCCCGGGCCAGGTCTGTGCCGCCAGGTACATGCCTGCATAGTACATCACCCAGTGGTTTTCTGTATCACCACGGTACATCGTCCGCTTCCGGTAGGCGTCGCGGATTTTCCGCTGCAGCGAATCCGGAAGGAGGTGACGTGTATGGAGATACACGCCCATCATGCCGTAGGCATAGAACATACCGCCGATGGCCCTGTCGGTCGTCAGCGAATCAAGCTGTGCCGCCGCCACGCCGGGTTCGGTACCCGTCATCAGCTTCGCCGTTATCGTAAAGAGGTTCCTCTCCGATTCCTCGGCCGCCACCTGAAGAAGCCGCTGCCGGCGTTGCTCGAACCCTTTGTCGCCGTCCGCCCCTCGTACGGTCGATGCACTCAGTATGAGGCTCAGGCAGACGCAGAGAGGCCAGGCCGCATTCATGGCGTTGCCTCGCCTGCGCCCGGGCGCGGGGAAGAGGCTCACGCTTCTCCAGAGTCGCCGGAGACCCTTCATCGCACATCCTCCGTTCTCATGATGACTCCTCCCATCCGGCTGCAGGCACTGAGGGCCGGAAGAGACGATGCCCCAGCCAGACCGTCGCGGCAGTGGTCCAGCCATGGAGCGGCACATTCGGCGTCCGTTCCCGGGGCAGGACCGCATTGCCTTCGACAACGTTGTATTTCTCCCAGAATGTCCCGGTGCGATCGTATTCGTTCAGCATGCAGCGCAGATACTTCTCTGCGATACGCTTTGCTTCCTTGTGATAACCGTAACGGTCCAGTCCTTCGACCACGACCATGTGCATAGGTGCCCAGCCTGCCGGATAGCCCCATTGCAGCCAGGTGAACTCGGGATGAGGACTCGGATACGCAATATCGGTTTGCGCAACGCCGAACGCGTGTTCAAAGCGTGACAGGCCGTTGACGAGGGCTCTCGCCTGCGCCGCGGTTGCCACTCCCGCCCAGAGTGTCCAGTACGCACAGAGTGAACGGTACGGCAGCCGCTCCTTGCGCATGAACTGGTATTCCATGAAGAAGCCCTGCTGTCCGTCCCAGCACAGATCCCGGACTGTCGCCGCCCGCTGCCTGGCGAGGATTTTCCACTGTTCCGCCTTGTCGGGCCACCGGAGTTCCCCCGCCATCCAGGCCATGGTCTCTTCGTAACGAACCAGTGCGCAGTTCAACAGCAGTGGAACACAGCTTCGCACATCACCTTCGTAACACGCCGTGAAGTCAAGGGACTCCGCTTCCGCAGCCAGTGCCGGCCGGAGACGCGGATCTCCCAGATCCCGATTGGTGGCCAGCCCGGTCGGGGTGGCATGGTGTGATGCCAGCCAGTACTCCTCATATTCTTTCACGAGAACCGGATAGGCCCGGGCCAGAATATCGTTGTCGGCGCTCTGCTCATGGTACTGGCGGATGCCCGCCGCAAGCAAGGGCGTCTGCGAACGCGTCAGGTAGTACGTCCGGTTCGCGTTGAGCACCATACCGAACCGTTCGATCAGGAAGAGATGGTTCAGAATATGGTTGCGCACCAGATCCAGGCGGCCATGCAGCAACAACGCCATGTTGATGAAATGGATATCCCAGCAGTACATTTCAGGAAACGCCGCTTCGCTGCCGCCGGCAGAAATATACGGGAACGGAAGAAACAGCAGCGTGTGCTCTTCCACCGCAGAGCCGGACTGTTCCCGCCGGCGGTGTTCCTCATCCACAAACCAGACGGCGTTCTTCCCGGCATCGCGCAGTTCGCTCTCCCGGGCCAGGCGCAGATCACCATTCCACCAACCGCGGATGGCACGGTCCACGGCTTCCCACCGGAGGGACAACTCCAGATCCATTTCTTCCGACTTAGCCACCGATGCCGACTTCTCCTTCTTTCACACCCCGATCCTCATTTCGCAGCCATGCCCTTCCCTGTTCCTCTCTCTGCAACAAGCCCGATTCCTGGCCCCCCCCCTCTCTGTGCAGCACCTCTCTCATTTCATCTCTCCCCACCAGAGCCCCCACACCTGCGCGTCGGCCTGACTGTTGAAACGCCAGGATTCCCCATGGTCGGTGCTTTGATAGAGACCGCCGTTGAGCGTGCCGGCAAAGACCGTTCCGGGATGCCGGGGGTGCACCGCCAGCGCGTGTACATCCAGAATATCCATCCCCCGTGAACATTGTTGCCAGGTGGCGCCGTTGTCTGAAGAACGGTAGACGCCGCCGCCGTGCGTGCCGATGTAGAGTGCGTCCTTCCGGTTGCTCAATGGCAATGGCGTAGACTGTCAGATGGCCGAGTCCGGCGTTTGACATCTTCCATGTCCTTCCCCCATCCAGCGATTGCCACATGCCATCGTCTTCCGTCCCCGCCCAGAACACCCGGGGATGGGAGGGGTGCTGAATGACGGTGCGTGTGTCTGTCGCCGAAAGGCCGGTTGGTTCCCACCGCTCGCCGGCGGAACTGCTCCGGAAGACGCCGAGTTCCGTGGCCAGCAGAAGGTTCCTGGGGTCGTCTCCGGTCGATGCACACGTCCGATGTGAAGCGCCGTGCGACACCGTGCATGCGATAGCGCCACGTTTCACCCCGGTCCGTGGAAGCAATTAGCCCGTACGCGGTTGCGCCGTAGACCCGTCGGGAGCTTGAGGGATCGACCTTCACCTTCAGCACCTCCGTGACATCCCAGCCCGTGGTGACGCGCCAGGAGGCACCGCCGTCTGTTGACCGCAGCACGCCGTTGCCGCATGCAGACCAGATCGTCCCGTCCGGGCCCGCTTCCGTGTAGAATGTGCGGATATACTCGCGCCAGCCGCGGTGCTGCCAGGTGACGCCGGCATCGGAGCTGCCGAAGATCCCGATTACCGGGTTATCATCTTTCCCCCATTGATGCTGGCGGGAGTTGAGCACCGACATGAGCATGGTACTCTTCTGCTGACCCGGCGCCATGCCTGCGGGCAGGAACGCCAGCACCAGCAGCGGGATACACATGTGCCGGGAAATCCTGGAGAAAACACATCCGGCCGCCACTGTTCCGGCGCCTCTGCGGCAGGGATGTTCATTGAGAATTCTAGAGGCCAAAGGAAATCCCCTGTTCCATATCACGCGCGGAAACGTTGCCGAACGAATGTCCGTTGATGGTGAGATCATAGCGGGGCCTGTGCGGATTGGCAAACACCACGCGAACACTCCGCGGCGAAGAGACGGCATCAATGATCTTCAGATCGATCCGGTCGCCTTCGATCTGCACCGTCTGCACGCGGCAGCCGTCGATCCCTTCACCCCATTCGCCGGCGAGATCGACATAGGCATCCCCGAAGCGGGCGGCGATCATATGTATCGAAACAACGGAGCTTCCGGTCCCCCAGTGGAGCCCTGTCACACCGGCGAGCTGGTCAACGGAGGCGTGTGCGTAGTTCTCCGCCGTACGCGGTGACGCCGGCGATTCGAACAGGGAAAACATGGCCCGCAGGGCTGCAATGCCCCGTTCCAGATACTCGCGGCGGCCGGTGACATCGAAGTACTTCATCAGGGTCACGGCAAAATACCCCTGCCGTGAGTCGCTCCACTCGCCGTCCGTATTCTGCACACCGAAGCCCCCGAAGAGCTCGCAGGAGAGCCAGCGCGGGCTCCAGACCTGCTGGTAGAGACAGAGATAGTCCAGGATATGCTCCCCCGCTTCGCGGTACATCGCCTTCCCGGTGAGCGCGTTCAGCGCGTGGCAGGCTTCGGCGGCCTGGTGCATCGAAAGCGTGTTCTGGGGATGCTGGAGCGTATACGGATCGGCGAAGTCGAGCGGTTTGCGCGAACAGGAAAAGAACGTCTCGAAGTCGAACCACTTATGCTCCGGCAGAATCTGCGTGAACACATAGCGCATACACCGTTCGGCGCATGCCAGTGCGCGCTTGTCCCCTGTACGGCGGCTATACTCCGCCAGGAACAGTGCCGCACCGGCGGTCTCGGCGTTCTCATCACGCAGTGCCTCGGCAGGCTTCAACGTGACGGGATGGAACCATGATGGGATGACGCCGCTCTTCCGCTGCCGGGTCCTCAGGAATTCTGCGAACCGGCCGGCATACCCGAAGATTTCTTCTTTCCGGTCCGGCACCAGATCCGACCACTGCAGAAGCCAGTAGTTCGTCCAGGCATTATGAAACATCGGCAGGTATTCCCCGCGGCCGATGCCGCCCCAGGCATGGTCGGCAACCCACCGGCCCGCGCCGGTGCTGTCCAGATAAAACACCGAGGGCGCTATTCCCTCCTGCTGGGGGGCGGAGAGTGCCAGAGTCAGAACACGTTCGGCCTGAGCCACAAGCGCCCGGTCTCCGGCCGTCCGCCCGTAGCAGACACATCCCGTACGCCGTGCGGAGAGAATTGAACCAGACATTGAACCAGCAATCGTTGTCGGCATCCTTAGGGAGTTTGTTGCTCCAGGCAAGCCGGTTCTGACGGAGCAGTGTTACCGGTTTCCCCGCGTAGGTGGTATCGAGGGCGACCGTGGGCAGGTATTCGTACCAGGCTTTCCGGATATACGCAGAGAACGGTTCTGCCTGCGGTCCCCCGTTGTTCCCCGAGGTGGCGCTGACCGTACCGGCTCCAGTGGAACCGCACGACATCACGGAATCCCTGACGGACCGGTGCACGCGCATTGAGCATCAGGAAAAACCCGTAGGTGAGGCTGGTATCCCTCACGGCCACGCTCATGCTGTCTGTATGCCGGTAGTACACGTGCGCACGTTTGGTCCACGGGAGCAGACCGTAGGAGATCAATGGTGCCGTCAGGGAATCCACCTGACAGTCCGCGCCCGGTCTTCACGGCCCTGTCCCGCACATCCAGGAGATCCAGGTCGGGGATGAGCGCGGCAAAACGCTTTCCCTTCTGCATCATGAGCGCCGGAGCACGGAAGACATGATCGCCGATCACATCATCCGCCTCAGGACGCAACTGCGGTGTGAAGATGAAGTCCAGCGGCTTGTAGTCGCGGTACCGCTTCCCGTCGGGCAGGAAGGAATACGTGGAAAGGAGAGACACCGAGTCTGGCCCGGCCCGCAACTTCAGCCGTCACGCGGACATGGACCATGGCCGCGTCCAGTCCGAGTTTCAGGACTTTGCGCACCCTCCAGGATCCGTCGGTCATCGTGAGGGTCACTACCTGCTCCCCGTTCTCTTCACGATGCACGGAGAGGCTGTCATTTCCCCGGGGAGAGCGTGTTCCATCAACCGTCAGCGCCGGATCAGGACGCAGGCGATGGCCGGAGGCCAGCAGCATGCGCCAGGTTCTGCCGTCACGCGCGTAGTACGCCTCGCGGTAGCGTCCCTGCTTTCTGGTGAATTCCACCCGGATCGCCGGCGTTCTGGACCACAACACTGTCGCGCGTCTTCGTTCCCATCGTGCCACCTTCCGCGGCAAAGCCACAGACCGCTCCCGCAACCAGCACCAGAATCATCCGGAGACATCATTCACCAACGGACCCGTTGGACGATCTTGCGCATATTCAGCCCGAACATCAGCTTCTTTTCCTTCGGCGTGCAGTGCGCGTACGCCATCCAGCCGAATTGCGGGAGTGGATCACGCATCGGCTGGTCGGTTCCAAACAGGACGCGGTGCGCCCCCACATGACTGACCATAAACTCGATGACCCGGTACGTGACTGCAGTCAGCGTGATTTCGAGATAGACATTCGGGAACTGTTGGGCGATCTCGATCCCTTTTCGCGCCTGGGCGAACGATGCGCCCTGATGCGCGAGAATGAACGTCATGTCCGGATAGCGGGGCACGAGATCTTTCAATTCGGCATTGAAATTCGGCGACTGGTGCAAAAGGGTATAGCACCGGTGACGGTTCCCGTACTCGAACCAGGGCGCCCACGCGGGATCATTATAGGAAATATCGGTGCGGGGATGATAAGGCTTCAGGCCTCCCATCCGGTAGCGGCCGTGCACCTTGGCGATGGCCCGTTTCCAGTCCTTCACGTATTGAGGCTGAAGCGTCGCATATCCCCTGTAGAAACGGGGAAACCGTTTCATCGCATCGTAGACGATTTCGTTTCCATCCTCGTAATCCGCCCAGATCCCGAGCCAGGAGCTGATGTGGACCTGCGACATGCCCATCGTTTTTGCGCGCTCGAACATGCCCGGCGCGTCGCCCTGCGGCCTGGAACATGAAGCCGGTCCCCAGGGCGCCTTCGTGGGAGATATGTGCGTGGGAGTCGATCACGAGTGTGTCGCGCAGACGGCCGGCCGTCACGTGCCGCGGCGAGGATCGGATCGCTGATGCGTCTCTTCCGGTATGGCGCGGGAAGGGTCTCCAGCTTCAACAGCCGCGCGAGATTTCCTCCGGCGATGAGGAGTTTTGCCTCATCCGGGAGCGTGCAGTAGTCAACAAAGGCTTTCGCGGCGCCGGGTGACTTGTCAAGCGCCCCCGTGCCGAAGAGCAACCGGTCGGCGCCGAACCAGCCGGCAAACACCTCCAGCGCACGGTTACCCTGATGGCTGGCGAAATCCAGGCAGAGGTTCGCATGCTTGGACATGAGCGTATGGAGATAGCGCGTCGCATCCCAGCGTGAGTTCAGGAGCAGAACCCGGAGGCGTGGATGCCTCATCATCATCGTATCCAGATCGGCAAGGAGCACCTGGTTTGCAGGATCGAAAATGTCAGGAGCGTACATGCCCCCGCCCTCCAGCAAGAGCGAGAATTTCCTCCTCCTCGAGGCTCGTCAGCAATTCACCGCAGGAATCTTCGTTGAAGAAATAGTGATGCGAGCGGGGATACATCTTCGCCGCACGGATACCATTGTCGCGCATCTCCCGGATGACATCCCGGGGGGGCGGCATCTCGCCCGTCTGGTGCGGCATCACCGACCAGACACCGTGCAGGCGCGGACTCTTCTTCAATTCGCGGAGGAGCTTCCTGTTCCCGTAGGCGGGATCGTATTCCTTGCCGAGCCAGTGGCCGATCAGCGCGCCGTGGATGCCGCACCACTCCATTTCCTCCAGGAGTACCTCGGTCTCATACGGGGTTTCCACATCCTTGGGTCCCCGCCTCCCTACCATAGCGTTGCAGTCGAAGAAGATCCGTTCGTTCATGGTCACCACCAGAATGGGGAAACAGTGTCCCGCTCGTTGCGTTCCGCCACGAGGGCGTTCCGGAGCGCGCGGCGGGCTTTGTCGAGCGCCTCGTCAATATCCGCAGCCTTATGGGAATACGAAATCAACCACCGGGGATTGCCGAAGATCCCTTCGCGGTACATCTCCCGGTGCCAGAGAAATTCCAGCCGCCCGTGAAATGCCGGATCGGGATGAACAAACTTCAGGAAGGGCGCCGGAGGCAAACCCGCGGCATGCCCTTCCACACCGACCTCGCGGGCGATGACGTCGAACCCGGCCATCAGACGGCGCCCCATGGCCCAGATGTGATCGTGCACCTTCTCCCGCTTCATGATCTTGAGGGTGGCAATGGCCGCGGCAATGGACAACGCCTCACCGGCGTATGTCGTGGTCATCTTGAACCGGTAGAGGGTCTCCAGATACTCGCGTTTGCCGACATACGCCGAGAGCGGATACCCGTTGGCCAGCGCTTTGGCATAGCTTGCCAGGTCGGGCGTGACCCCGAAGTACTCCTGGGCGCCGCCGGGCGCGAGGCGGAATCCGGTGAGGACTTCATCCATCACGAGGAGAATGCCGTACTCGCTCGTCAGCTTGCGCAGGAAACGGATGTAGTCCCCGCTGGTATCCTCGTTGAAATCGTAGGGGATCGAAATCACGCAGGCAAGGCGTTCGCCGTATGTGCGGATCAGCCGCTCCGCTTCCTCACAATTCCCCCAGGGGATGATCTTGACATACTCCTTCATGAACTCCGGCACCCCGTTGTTCGGGCTGTCTTCCGTCTGAAACCAATCGGGATACCCGTGGTACCCGCTCATCAGGATCATGTCCCGGCGGGTGTATGCGCGGGCAATCCGGACGTTCGAGAGATTGGCATCCTCCCCGGTCTTCATGAACCGGCACATCTCCGCGTTCGGCACCATCTCATGGATCAGGCGGGCCAGGTCCAGCTCGATGGGACTGGCCATACTGAACAGGACGCCTTTCTGCATCTGGGCACGCACCGCGTCATCCACTTCGTCATAACAGTAGCCGAGCGTCACCGGACCCAGCGCCAGACGGAAGTCGATGTATTCCCTCCCTTCCATGTCCCACAGGCGGCATCCCTTTCCCCGCTCAATGAACTTCGGCATCGCGTCGCCGAATGCGGGGTAATGCCGTTTGGCGTTCGTCTGGGTTCCCCACGGTATCAGACGGAGGGCTTCTTCGTAGTGGCGGTCAGAAGGTCTCATAGTTGTACTCCGGGAAGTTCTGTGGTCATGTCTATCCGTACGTTCACGGTGCGTGCATTATGACGGCCGGTCACGGTCCAGACGGCCCCCTCACGTTTGATGTCCAGCAGTCCATGGCTTTCGGGACGTTTCTGCGCGGTGCACACCGTCAGGAGCTGATGGTCGAGCGCAGGGGCGGCCTGCACCTCGGCGAACGGGTGCACACCATGGTCCGGCGAAAGCGGGATCGTGCCCACGCGCACGGTGACCGGAGCTCGCACTGTCAATCGCGGCGGACAATGTCGCTCCGGGCCGCGAGATCGTGAAGCCGCGATCCGACGCGACGGCGGATCCCTTCCCGTCAAAATTGTCCACCTGGAAACGCAGCTGCACAGGCACCGGAATGCTCTTCAACGAGATCCGGTCCACCAGCAGGAGAATGTCGGGTTTGAGAAAGATCACCGTCCGCCTGACCAGTCGGACATCCGGGAGAACCAGCCGGTAGGCCTCCGTGGCATCGCTGGTCGCAACAAGCTGCTGGTCCCGGGCTTCGAACGCCACGATTGCGGCTTCCGCCCAGGATGCATTGGTGCCTTCATGGCCGTCGTGATACTGGTGTCCCTTGCCGTCAATCAGGACAGCCGTATGCGACGAGGTAAGCCGGAGCACCCAGTGGGGATCGGTGTAGGAATATGCCGCCTTGTACGGATCGTGAAACAGCCGCTCCCCGTGGGCCGAAAAAATGACGCTGTTCCTGTCCGCGTGTTCATGATTTGCCGGCCATCCGCTCCGCAGCGCCACCACGCTGCTTTTCTCATCCCAGCCGGTCCGGCTGACGACAATATCGTTTGAAAGGCGGACATTGTGGAGCTTTGACGTCGGGGGGGTCGACGGAAGTTGGGGGTCGAACCAGATGATGGAAAAGTGGCTCTGGATTTCGCCGATGGATGTGGCAACATACTGTGCAAGGCGATCGTTGTGTTTGCGCGCCGTCCATGCCGCAACGGAGACATCCCCCATGTTCCAGGCGTCCCCGAAATTGACGCAGTCCTTCGGCCGTCCGGTGGTGGGCATCGCCATCGCCAGGGCGTACCGCACCGTTCCGGGAAAATTGATGATATGCCGCTGATCACGACCCAGCCGCCGGGCCATGACTTCGGCGAAGAGGGTCAGGTGAAGTGCGGTATAGCCCCAGTACCCGACCCCTTCATCGTACGACCCGTCGGCGCCGAACATGGTGGAAAAGGCGCGTGCGCTTTGCTCGGCCATATCGAGCCATACCGGCGCCTTCGGATGTTTGTCATGCAGCAGACAGCCGGCGAGCGCAAGACCGGCTATCGGGATGACCTTGAGGTTCGTGGAATTCAGAATGAGCGGCCACCGGCTCAGGTCGAACCGGTACGAGTATGCGCTCGCCGGATCGAAGCCCCAACCGCGCACCCGTTCGGGATATTTCAGGCCGTACAGTGTCCGGTAACAGGCGGGCGCTCCCTTTTCGGCGATCTGGCGCTCCATTTCGAGCCGGAGATCCGGCGGCAGCGCCGCGCCCAGCCATTCAACGGCGCACACCATGGCGATGGTGGTTTCCGGGGCGCGCTGCAGCCCGATGGTCTCTTCTCCGGCTTCGAGAAAATAGTCCCAGCGTTCGTATGCGAGAATCCGGTCGATCGCTCTGCGCGCAAGTTCGAGCTGGCGGGGATCCCGGGTCAACGCATAGACAAAGCTCGATCGCTCGAGGATCAGCCGGGCCCGGAGAAGGTGGTACGCGTGGTTGTTGAGTTTGAGTTCGTCCCGCAGGAAGGTGGTATCGGCGGCAATGTCCGCTCCCGTCATGGACTCCCAGAACGGCTTGAACCTGGGGTGGCGTATCGTTGTGCGCATACGGGGCAGATCATCTGCATTGAAAAGGAGTCCCCGCACGGAAGCCGGTTTGTCCGGAACGGGTTTCTGCCCGGCGGCGATGGCCCCGGGAGCGAGCGAAAGCCCTGCCGCTGCGAGGGTGCCGTGTTTCAGGAAATCTCTGCGTGTTGTTGGCATTGCCGTGTCCTTCTGGAGGCCTTTGTAGTCGACGTGCTCCGGTCAGGACGTGCGCGCCGCGGATGCACGATCGATCATCCCGCGCAGGATCTCAACATTGCGGCGGGAATTCTCCACGAGCGGCAGACAGTGTGTTTCGATCGTCACATGCGGGACCAGACGGTCCTGCACCAGGGCGGTGATCTGGCCCTGCCAGTCGATGGCCCCGTCGCCCACCGGCACACACTGTATGAGCGCACCGCGTGCCGTGTCTTTGACGTGGACATTCATGATCACATCCTTGATCGCGATAGTACCCCGCCGGATACGGCACTTCATCGGTGCCAAACCCGTTGCAGGGATCCCAGTTGGCGCCGAGCGACGCGGAGCCGGCCGCCCGTATGAGTGTGCGCGTGTTGACTTCCGCTGTCGCACCAGAACCCCGGTTCGTTTTCGATGGCGATACGCACCCCTGCCCGTCCGGCGATCTCCGCCGCACGCGCCATATACTCGACAGCGCGATGGTACCGGTCGGCCGGTTCGCCCGCTTCACGCTGAAAGCCGAACACAATGATCATCGGGCACGCCAGCTGGGCCGCGAGTTCCAGGGTCGCGGGTAAAACTTCTTTGAGTTCCTTCTCGATCGCGTCCGTGTGGGAGAGACGGGCCTTGAACATGCCGGGGGAAAGGGCCGTGATGGATACACCGTGATCACGGACGAGAGAGCGGACCGCCCGCGATTCTTCGGGTGTCACGTTGGGTACGCGCCCGCTGGTCAGGCAACGGATCTCATACCGGTGAATGCCCCAGGAGAGGCCGTGTTGAAGTGCGGCGCCGAAATCATTGGTGATTTCGTCGCTGACGATGCCGAGTTCGAGAGAAGGTGTCATACGGCGGGTCCCTGATAGCCGATTTCGCGCGAGATCACCAGCGCTTCGCGCTTGAGAATCTGGACAATGTCCGCCGAGAAGGTTCTTGTTCCGGCGGACACGTTCCGACTGTATGCCCGTCATGAGCGCCGCATGTGCTTTTCCGTGATGATCCCGGATGGGCACGGCGATGACGCAGAGGTCGGGTTTGTACTCCGCATCAGCGACCACAAACCCTTCCTTCCTCACCTGTTTGAGCCGGACCTTCAAACGCGCAAGGCTGGTGATGGTGCGCGGGGTGAACCGTTTCAGTCCTCTGCGGGACATGACGGTATTCAGGAATTCGTCGCCCGCCTCGGCCATCAGCACCTGTCCCGATGCCGTTGCATGGAGCGGAGAGCGCTGCCCCAGACGCGCCACCATCCGCCAGATTTCCGGTGTGTCGGCACGATCGATGATGATCACTTCGTATTCGTCCAGAATGGCGACGTAGTAGCTTTCCTTCGTCTCGTGTGCAAGCTGGAGGAGGTGGGGATGGGTGACGGTCTTCAGATCAAGCTTGTCCAGCGCACGGTTCCCCCAATCGACCAGCTTCATTCCCAGATTGTACACGCTGCGTGTCCGGTCCAGCTGCACGATCGATGAACGCTCGAGGGTCAGCAGGATGCGGAACAGGGAGCTTTTGGGAATCGCTGTCTGGCGGGACAGATCGGCAAGCGAAAGGCCGGTATGCGAACCTGCCAGAATCTCCAGCACCTGGACCGTCCGGTGAACAGCGGGAACGGTATACTCGTGTACCATGGCCTGTGCTGTTTCGTAAGTAAAATGACGTTTAATTAGTGCAAAGATACGACATCGCACCGCGAATTACAAGGGGGCGGCAGGGTGCACGGAGACGGGATCCACGGACACAAGCGTATAGGGACCTTTCGGAATGACGGCGATAGTCGCCCCGGACCCGTAGCGGGTCAGCCCCTCCCGTACGGCATCTTCAACGGTGTCCGCCGACCGGAGAAATAACCGCCGGCGTTCTTCCTCCGGTATGCCGCCTGCCACCACCACCACATCGTGGTCCCGCACCACTTTGGCGCATTCCTCCAGCTGCCACTGATCGATCCGCACCGGCCCCTCCATCACCGTGGCCATAAACGCCTCCGCATTCGGATACTGCGTGGCCATCTCCGAAAACTCCGGACTTCCCAACCCCTCCGCACATTCCGCGGCGATCACCAGCATTCCCCCCTTTTTCACCACCGGCATGGCGGCGGTCATTCCCTTGACGGCCTGGTAGAGCGTCAGATCCAGCGGATACCCGGCACCTGACGTGACGACGATGTCCGCCGGTGCACGGAGCGACGCGCCCACGGCACGGCGCACATGCTCGTACTCCGGCTGCGTGTGCCGCGACGGGTTCACCGGCAAAAACACCCGTGATCCTGCGCCCGGCATCCAGCGCCACGTTCAACATGAAGTCATGCCCCGCCCGCCCGGCGATCTCCAGCAATTCTTCATGCAGCGGGTTCCCATCGATCACCCCCTCGCGGCAGGAGGGGTGTTCGATGAACTGCGGACTGTGCAGGGCCTTGATGGTCTCTTCACCGGCACACCCGGGGGCAATCAGTTTCCGCCCCCCCGAAAAACCCGCCATCAGATGAGGCTCGATGAATCCGGTGGTGATCTTGAGATCCGCGTCGCAGTAGGCCCGGTCGATGTAGACCGGGGTTCCGCGATGTGTGCGGCCAAGAAACCGCTGCTCCCCCATCTCGCGCGCGCGGTGATTGACCACACGGTAGGTTTGGAGAATCTCCTCCCCGATCATCGTGCGGAGTTCGTCGGTGGAGCTGGGGCGATGCAGTCCGGTGGCCACCAGCAAGCGTAATCGCCTCCCGGGGCACACCGGCCCCTTCCAGCGCGGCGAGCATCGGAGGAAGCAGGAGCGCATTGGGAACGGGACGCGTGATATCGCAGAGTACGATGCAGGCTGACGAAGCCCCCCGGGCGAGCACGCCCAGCGCCGGCGTGCCCATCGGATGATCCAGAGCGCGCTGAACTTCACCGGCAGGATCCGCAATCTCGGCCGCCCCGCCCATGGACAGCACGCCGACCATATTCCGGTCGGGCAGATCCACCTCCAAACCCTGCTTACCGTACTCCAGATGTACCTTCATTGCGCTTTCCCGTCCCCCTTCTGTGTGTACTGCGCCGCGCTCCGGATTTCGGATTTCTTTCCGAAATACCACATCAGAATGCCGAACAGAATCATGACCGCGACAATCGCCCCGAGCACTCCCAGCTCCTCCTCCGCGACGTCCGTGAAGAAGATGAGACTCATCAGGAGGCCCATGATGACCGTCGTCCCTCCCACCAGCGGAAAGGTTGATATCTGCTTTCTCCCCGCACCGAACACCTCACGGGCGACGTCAATCGGCGTATCCAGCTTCTTGAAAAACTCCTCCACCGCCGCGCGTTCTTCCGCGGTTTCCGAGGCAAAGAGGTGCGCAAAAAGATACAGGCTTGACCCCAGCACCGCGGCGCTGATGCCCGCGATGATCCGCTGCCACGTTTCCGCTTCCGCCGGAAGGGTGGCGAGGAACACCGAAGCGAAAGCTGCGGCCACAACGACCACCAGTACGCCGAGCAGGCCCTTCTTCCCGATATAGACTTTCCCGAGCCAGTACGAGGAGACAAATATCCCGAACGAGGCGACAAAGCTCAGGTAAACCTGGGGACCGATATCCCAATTCAGGGCATATCGCACCGTAACTCCCACGATCAGGCCCCACACGATGGAGGCCACGGCCGACCACTTCGGAAGCCTGCGGAAGAGCAGTCCGAATGCCGTCGGAACAACGACCGGGATATTCAACAGGGTGAAGAAGGCCTGCATCAGGTTGAAAATGCCGAGCTGGCTGTTCACAAACCACACACCCAGGCTGGCGACAATAAGTCCCACGACCACCGAGGTGATCCGGCCCACGGTCAGCAGCTCCCGGTCGGTGACGTCCGGCCTGATCAGGCCCTGATACATGTCGCGCGAGAAGATCGACGAGACCAGATTATACACCGAACTCAGTGTGCTCATGGTCGCGGCCAGCATCGCGGCCAGGAAGACACCGATCAATCCGTTCGGCAGAAGCTTCAGGCAGAGGGCGATGAACACGAGATCCTGCGGGTTGCTTTCCATATACGGTTTGAAGAACTCCACCTGCGACAGATCCGGCCAGATCACGCTCGCCACGAGGGGCGGTATGCCGAACACGAAAGGAACCGTAAGGAAGAGAATTCCGGCCATTTTCCCCACCCTTTTTGCATCGCGTTCATCCTTGACGCTGTAGAACCGCTGGGCGGCACCCGCCGCCGTGCCGAGAAACATAATAACGAAGATCGACACCAGCCAGTGCTCGGTGTAGTGCACGCCGTTGTATGTATGTTCGAAGGAAATGGCAGGAAGTGCATCCACCAGATTCCCAAAACCGCCGACCAGCCCCAGCGCAAGCGGCATGACAACGAAAGTAATGCTCAGCAGGATCACACCCTGGACCACATCCGTGATGGACACCGCCCAGATCCCTCCCAGGAATGTGTAGAGAAGAATGACCACACCGGTCACGATCGTGACCATCGTGATATCCAGACCCATCACCGGCGCGAGGAGCTTGCACGTGGAGGCCAGCTGGACACCGCCCGAGAGCGTGAAGTTCAGCATGATCACCCATCCCAGGAACTGCTGCGTGGTGACGTTGAAGCGGGTATACGTGTATTCCACCGGCGAGATGGAACGTGTTCGCCGCCAGCGGGAGGCCGTCATCTGCGACCCGAAGTAGTAGGCAAGGGACCATGTCCCGAAATAGCAGATGGCGAACCACCCTGTGGTGTAGGCAAAGCCCGCCGCCCCGGTGAATGTCCAGGCGCTGAAGTTCGCCATGTAGAGCGTCATGCCCGACACCCACCAGGGGATCATGCTGCCGCCGGCAAAGTACTCTTTCGCCCCCTTGTTGATCTTCATGAAATAGAGCCCGATGCCGAGCATGAACAGGAAATACGCACCGATCACGAGATAGTCGTATATGTTGACCGCCTTCATACACTTATCCTTCTGTTGATGTTACAATCCGTTGCTCCGCTAAGCCCACCGGAGAGCCCGGGCGGCAGCTCACTGGAGAGTCCGGGTAGCCGCCTGGGCAGCCTCATTCGCACGGGCTGCGCGAACCTCCGACTTCTTCCCGAAATACCACATCAGCACACCAAACACGAGCATCATCGCGATGAGCACGCCCAGCACGAACTCCCCCCCCTTCATGTCGGTGAAAAACACCAGGCTCAGGAGTGACGCCATGACGATCATCGTCGCACCCACGAGGGGGAATACCGAGACCTGCTTGACTCCCGCCCCGTACACTTCCTTCTGGACATCCACGGGTGTGTCCAGTTTCTTGAAGAACGTATCAATCCTCCGGCGTTCGTCTGCATTTTCACGCGTGAACAACCCGGCAAACAGATAGAACGTGACACCGAACGCCGCGGCGACCACCCATCCCACCGTGACGGCCCAGGCCGGGGTCGTCGCGGGAGCCGTGAGGGCAAACAGCACCGCGGTCAACACCGCCACGGCCGTGCCGATTGCCGCAGTTGCAGCACGGTTCTTGGTGTGGAGATCCCCGATCCACCGGGAAGTCGCAAAAATGACAAACGTCATCATGAAGGAATAGAACACCTGCGGCCCGATGTCCCATCCGAACAGAAACCGCACCGCAATCCCGGCCAGCAATCCCCAGGTGATGCCGGCGGCGGCAGACCATGGGGGGATCCGGCGGAAGATCAAACCGAATGTCATGGGGACGCTCACCGGAATATTGAACAGGGTGAAGAAGGCCACCATGATGTTGAATATGCCGAGTTTGCTGTTGATAAATATCAGGGCAAGGATTGTCACAAGAATGCCGATACAGACCGATGCGATGCGGCCGATCTTCAGAAGCTCATCGTCCTTCGTCGAACGCCGGAAGAGACCCTGATACATGTCCCGGGCGAAGATGGAAGAGACCATATTATAAACCGAGCTCAACGTGCTCATGGTCGCCGCAAGCATCGCCGCCACAAACACGCCGATCAACCCGTTGGGCAACAAATGCATCGCCAGGCCGATATAGACCAGGTCCTGCGGGTTGTTGCCGATATACGGTTTGAAGAACTCCACCTGCGAGAGGTCCGGCCAGATCATCCGGGCCACAAGCGGGGGTATCCCGAACATCGCAGGGCCGAGCACACACAGGCCGGCGGCGGCGAACCCGACTTTCCGGGCGGACGCTTCATCTTTCACCGAATAGAACCGCTGCCCCGCTCCCCCGGCAAACCCGAGCGTGGAGATCAGGAGCATCGAGAGGAGCCACCATTCGTCATACCTGACGCCGTTGACCACATGGTCCCAGTACAGCGGCGGGAGAGCCTCGATCATTTTGGCCGGTCCCCCGACAAGATTCATGCTGAGGGGCACAATAATGGCCGCGGTACAGATCAGGATCACTCCCTGCACGACGTCGGTGATCGATACGGCCCAGATGCCGCCGAGGAACGTGTAGGAGAGAATGACCACACCCGTCACGAGGGTGACCGTGAGGATATCCACGCCCATCACCGGAGCCAGCAGCTTGCTTGTGGACGCGAGCTGGACACCCGCCGAGAGCGTGAAATTGATGCCGATGACCCAGCTCAGGAATTGCTGCGTCGTCACATTGTACCGCGTGTACGTGTATTCGACCGGTGACAACGAACGCGTGCGCCGCCAGCGCGCCCCCGTCAACAGTGATCCCAGGAAATACGAAAGAATCCCCAGGGAGAAGTTGATCAACATAAACGACCCCTCGGTGTACGTGGTCCCGGCGGCGGCCGTAAACGACCACGCGCTGAAGTTCGCCATGTACAGCGTCATACCCGATACCCACCAGGGGATCATGTTGCCCCCGGCAAAGTACTCCTTCCCGCTCTTGTTTATCCGCGTGAAATAGATGCCGATGCCGAGCATAAAGACAAAATAGCCGGCAATGACCAGGTAGTCGTATATGTTAACGGATTTCATCGGGCTCCAGGGGATGATGGTCAGGCTGTTCGTACACCTTCAAGCACCCGTTCCACTTCAGCGAACGAATTGTACACATGCGTCGAAATGCGCAGCGCGGCAAGCCCACCTTCGGTCACGCTCCGGGTGCGGAGATTGAAGGTGTTCAGATGTTCCTGGAGATCGAGATGCGCCCGTCCTTTGTGCATGAACGTGACCATCGCCGAACGCATCGAAGGATCCTCGGGCGAGAGCACCGTGACGCGTGGAATGGCCGCCAGTCCTTCGTACAACCGGTCCGAGAGCGCGCGGTCCCGCTTCCACACATTCGCGATCCCGATCCGTTCAATGAAGGAAAATGCCGCCTTCAGGCCCGCGCGAAGGGGAATATTCACCGTCCCGTACTCGTACCGTTGTGCGGTGGGATGAAACGCCACCGTCCCCTTCAGAAAATCGAATCCGCCATCGGAATACGCACCGACAAACAGGGGCCTGACCGTATCGAGCATCGATTGCCGCACGTAGAGGAGTCCCGTCTCCTTCGGACCCATCAGCCATTTGTGTCCGCTTGTCGCATACGCGTCGCACCCGATGTCGTGCAGGCTGAACGGCAGCATCCCGGCGGTCTGTGCCCCGTCCACAAACGACCAGATGCCTTTGGTCCGCGCCAGGGCGGCAATCTCCTTCACGGGGAGTAACAAGCCGGTCGTGGTTACCGCATGGGGCACACTGATCAAACGCGTGCGCTTGTTGATGAGCCCGGCGATCCGGTCCAGGTTCTCCGCCTGCGAAACGGTCGACGGCTCGAACAGCCTGAGCACGATCCCTTTCTGCTTCGTCAATGCGAGCCAGGTGAGGGCGTTCCCCACATGTTCATGCGTCGTCAGAATCACTTCGTCGCCGCTCTTGAAGGGCAACCCCTGCGCGACGATATTGATCCCCTCTGTGGTATTCCGCACAAACGCGATCTCGCCGGCGTCGCACCCCAGCAACCGGGCCGCGGCTCCTTTGGTCTCTTTCCAGATCTCTTCGGTGTGGCCGGTTTCACAGACGAGTTCCAGTTCATCCATCTTGGCCTTCACGGCATCGATCACGGCGTAAGGAGAAGCTCCGAGTCCACCGGTGTTCAAATAGGCCCGGTCCTCCGCCAGGGGGAACTGTCCGCGCAGAAAGGTCCAGAAGGACTCGTCCGTCGGGTCAACCGGCGGCCAGACCGCCGGGGGCCGGAGGGCTGTGGGCCCGGCGGCCGGACCGTGGGCTTCCGCCGCAACCGCCGGAAACGGCAGCAACATGCTCCCTGCACCGACAGCCATCCAGGCACTCAGGAATTCCGAGCGTTTCATTCTCTTCATCCTCTCACACGTCCATGGTGATGCGCATGATACTCCCCTTCTTCGGGTACGGAATACTCAGGGTGCCGTTGGTGACCGGAACCACCTTGCCGTCGACAACGGCCTTCGGCGCGCTCCCGCGCCGGATCTCCACATCCACCGTTGCACCGCGAATCGTGAAGCGTGTGGAGACCTTTTCCGCACCGGTGATAAGCCGCGGCCGGACGGTCAGACCGTCGAGTTCGGGACGGAACCCCATGATGTGATGCACCATCAGCAGAATAATCTCCGCCCACGCCCATCCCACCACACTCACCGGAGGGGCCGGGGGCGTAATGCTCGGACCGTACCGTTCGAACCAGCCGCCGGAAAGTCCGCCGTGAGTGGAGGCAACCCAGTTCAGGGATTTCCAGACACGGGCATCCTCGCCCGCCTCGACCGCCGCGCGCGCGATGAGCAGCGACGCAATCGGCCAGGGAGCGGGCGGATCCGGCTCGCTGGAAGTGTTGTACCGGGAGTATCCTCCGGTGGTCCACCGCTGGTTCCAGAGCTGGTCCATCGACAGAAGGGTCTTCTGTGAAACCTCGCCACGGGGATCGACAAATCCGTAGATGATCGGATAGACGTTGGATGAATCCGGTTCGCTCTCCGGCTTCTCTTCCAGCGCCATCGGGGAACCCGGAGGCATCGTTGCCCGGTTGGGCGGAATGAAGTACCGCTGCCAGCGGCCGTCAAGCGTCCGCCGTTTGATGAAGTGCCCCTCTTCGATGAACTTGAATGTGGGGTCGTTCAGAATCACGTTCTTCATCTCGGCCGCAACGGCCGCCCAGCGTTTGGCGGTCTTTGCATCACCCACCCGCCGCGCAACTTCACTCCCCTTCTCAAGCCCCAGGCACACCCAGAAGTTGTACAGCAGCTCAAAACCGTCCTCCACGCCATCCCGGTCGCTCCGCTCCCAGAACTCCCGCTTGTTCCGGAGCAACTTCGCGCGGGGATTCCGGAACACCTCCTGCAGAGGAAACTCCCCGGCCAGCCGGATCTTTTCCCAGTATTCCTTGATGAGTGCAAGATCACCGGTCCAGCAGAGGTAGAGCCACGCCGCATACACCAGCTGCCCGTTCTGGTCCAGCTCCGTGTAGTCCGGCCCCGACCAGCGGCTGGATTCGATCAGGCATCCGTCAGGCCCGACACTTTTCCGGAAAATCTTCAGGAGGATGGATTTCGCCTCATCGTGGAGCCCCGCCATGGCCATCGCCTGCAGCATCATCACATCATCCCGGACCCATTCCATGTTGTACATCCAGTACCCGCTGTCGCGTTTTCCGCTGTGAGCGAGCTGCGATTTCAACCCTGTCCGCGCCAGCATGTAGAGACGGTCGAGTATTTCGTTCCCGGTCTTCAGCACGGGCTTGGGCGCCCAGAATGCCACGGTATCCCGCCAGACACGTTCCATCTCGCCGGCCTTCGGGGCCTTGGTGCCCTGACGGATCGTGTAGACAAACCGCGCGGAGCGCTCTGCACCCGGAGCACAGGATCCCAACCCGACGTTCAGGTCATATCTGCCGGCGGTGCTGACGTCGCCATCCAGGCAGCGCAGTGTGACCTCGGTATACCCGCGGCCAAAGACGAACTTCCCTTTCGGATCAGTCCCGATCTCGTCGAAGAGCGCAAAATTCGGAACAAGCTGGAGGAAGAGTTTGAGTTCCGCAGCGGCACTGCCGGTGTTGCGCACGCGCACATGGCGGATCAACGTGCCCCCTTCGGGCGGGACGTAGAACTCCTCCTCGACGTCGACCGCGCCTGCCTTCCAGGTGAGCGAGACGACGGGAACCGCATCCACCAGCTTCCAGCGGACACCCGTGACCGTCTGGGGTGTCGCGCTGTGGCCCTTGCCGTCCACCCGGACATCCAGCATCGATCGTTCGTATCCCCGTTCGGGATGGAAGAGATAGGTGCTCCACTTCCGGGAGAAGTGTTCCGCATCCATCAACGTCAGACCGAGATACGAGGGGGGAAGATCCCCGGAGCGGTCGGGACAATACTGCACAACAGCCTGGATGTCGCCGTTCCCCAGGAAGAAGTACTCAATGCCGGGATGGTAGGTGTTGAAGTCCTGGTGAACCCGCTGGGTGAATTTGCCGGCGGCGGATTGGGCCGCCTGGACATCCGGTTCAGCGGCAGTCAAACGATCCACGGCTGCAAGTGTACCCGCAGCGGGCAGCAGGAGTGTGACTGCGGGTGTTTTGAGAAAGGCACGGCGTTTCATGGTTGACTTCCTGGGCTATTGGTCACATCTCGAAAACCGCTCTCTGTTCCCACCCATGGCAGAGCGGAGCGCAATCGTTCGAACTCATTTCTCGGAGAGTCCGGAATACCGCACTTCGATCGAGGCGCTCCTTCGCACACGCAGAGAAGCATCGGCATAGGGACTCTTTTCCACCAGCCGGGTGGAACATGGCACGGACCTCCCGTTGACGCGCACGCGCGCGGCGCGCGTGCCTGCCGGAAGCAGAACGTGGAGTGCGACGTCGGCAGTACCCTGCAGTTCCAGCGAGATCGTGTGCTGTCCGGCATCGTGGCGGTACGAATACCCGAAGGAAGCTCCCGAAGCACCGTAGACACACTGCACGGCTGCCTCGGCACTGCCGGCGGCGATCCACCGGGGGGAGAGCTGCACACGACGGAAGAGCGTGTGCCCGTCAACCACACCGGCAAGCCCTTCCATAAGTCCGATACAGCATTGCCGAAGCACCCCATCCGTCCGTAGGGTATGCCTCAGGACTCGTGCTGGTCTCCTTTGTTGCGTGCCGGCCGTCCGGAAAATACCAGAGGTAGGTCTCGTTGTCGTGCGTCAGCTCCTCGTACTTCAAGCAGCTGCTCCACGGCATACTCCTCGCGGCCATGTTCGAACGCAGCCCGGATCAGCTCGCCCCCCACCAGCGGCATGATACCGCCGTTGCAGTATGCTCCGCGCACAATCTTGTCATCGCCATACACCCCGTCGGGGAAAGGCGGATCGATGCTGAACCAGGGCGCAAACGCACCGGTGGCTTCACCCCTGCGGCGGTATTCGTCGATGATGGAAACCGCCATCTCATGCGTCGCCAGTCCCCGGTTGATATCCATGGGGTTGCTCAGACTCAGCTGCGCACGTTCATCCACGCCGGCGATCGTCACCGGCACCAGGTGGACGTGGTGCGTGTAAAAGCGTCCCGTTGAAGCAGACCGTATTCGCCCGTTTCCGGAAAGCGGAGGCAAAGCGCCGCCAGTAGGCCGCACGTTTGCGCTGACGGAGATGTTCCTCCATGGCGGCAAGCCGGAGAAATGCCTCATAGTATCCGGAGTTGTCACCGTGCATGATTCCCCAGAAGGTGTCCGGGGTGATCTGGAAATTGAGCCAGTCGTGCTTTCCCGCCGTGTAGTCAAAATCCCAGGTGTCGATCGTGTAGGCTCGTTTCACCAGCCTGTGGGTTTTGTCCCAGCGCCAGGGATCAGTCAGAATGTACTGGAGTGCGCGCTCCGCGTGCGGCAGCATCTGCTTCATCCAGCCATCATCGCCGGTGGCCTGCCAGGCCAGGTAGACACCGTTGACGAAGCGGTACTCCACATCCGCTTCCACGGGCACCCTCACGTACTTTGCCCAGTTCTCCCGTTCACAGGGGAGTTTGTCGGGTGTCAGGGTGAAATAGTCGAAGAGCCATCCGCGGCGTGTTTGCGTCTCCGCAAAGTGACCGACCATGCTGGTCATGTCGTGTTCCCAGTAGCGGAAGCCGCGCATCATATCCGTATGATCGCGGAGCCACAGGCTCGGCCCGTCGGGGGAGTGGTATCCGCGCACATGTGTGCCGAGGGCGTTGGCTTCAGACACGTCCTGATCCAGGAAGCCCTTGATCCGTGGAAGGAGTGCGTTAAGCCGGGGGTTGTCTGTGTGCAGCGAGGTTGTTTTCTTAGTCATGATTGACCCCCTACGGTGCCTTTGAGCCTCACGGTGAGACTCACTGTGAGGCTCAACGTGCGATTTGTTCGATAAACGCCGGCGGTCCCGACTTGAGTCTCAGAGCCTCTGAGCCACATGTGCCACACGTGCCAGGAGCTACTCCGCCGGGACCAGCTGCTGGACGTCCGCGCGGAGCACCCAGGTCCCGTCCGCGACAAAATGGGTGGCAAACGCCCGGCGAACGCGATCGCGGCTCCGGTTGCCGAACGATCCGTGTATGGTCATGCCGGTAAAAAACACGCCGGATCCCTTGGGCACCCGGAGATGTACCAGCCTCTCCCGCTCCAGATTGTCGATTTCAAAGGAATAGAAAACCTCTTTCCATTCCCTCCCCGTCCGGTCGCGCATCAGATGCTCCGCCTCCCACACCTGATGGTCCTTCAGGTTGGTCGCCTTGTGCGTCGTCAGGAGTCCGTCGGTATGACTGCAGGGGAGCACGACCAGGCCGCCATTTTCACCATCCGTATCACTCAGTGCGACCCAGCATGCCATGAGTGTGTTGGGCTCCGTGGGCAGATAATGCGCATCCTGGTGCGGAGCAGTCCCCTTCCCTTCGGCCGCCGGGTATTTTTCCAGGTACATCGACTGGACGATCATCGGTGCCGCACCCAGGAGCTGCCTGGCTATGGATACCATGGGCTGATGCGTCGCTATCAACTTCCACTCCGGATCACGCGCGTGGTTGTCCAGGCGGTTCCGCCACTCCGGATCCTGGGCCGCCTCGTAGGTGACGAACCGATCCACCGCCTGCGGCGAGAGAAGATTGTGCACGACCAGGAACCCCTCCCGCTCATACTCATCGATTTGTGCTTGTGTCAGCATCGTCCTCCCTCCTGTTCCAGTGAGACTCAGGGTGAGACTCACTCCTGCCGCTACCCGACCAACGCGATCACGGCTCGCGCGAAACGATCGGAAAGAGAGGGCCGTGGAACTCCTCACCCTCCTTCAGATTGCCCCGATCGCCGATCAGATGCTCCACCGGCGAATAATGCGTGCCGGAAGGCATGAAAATCGTCACCATCGCACGGCGCGGTGTTTCCGTGGTGTTCGGGCCGGCGTAGTGGAATGTGAGCCCGTTGTGGAATGTGCAGCTTCCGGCTTTCATCTCGACGACCACCGGCCGCGCCCCCTCGCGCTGTCCGGCCGGCAACAACTGCAGCAGATCAGCATCACCCGCGTTTCCGAGATCAACGGGATTCAGTGGACCGAGTTTGTGCGAGCCCGGAAGAAACCACATACACCCCTTTTCCACCGTCACGTCGTCAAGAGCCATCCAGCAGGAGAGGGCGGCGTTTTCGCGCATCGGCCAGTACACTTTGTCCTGATGCCATGCCGTGGCCTTGCTGTCTTTCGGATATTTGATCAACGCATGGTCGTGCCAGAGGCGGACAAAGGAAGCCCGCGTGAGCCGGCGCGCAATACCCCCGATGCGGGGACTGAGAACGTACTCTTCGATCGCCGGATACCGCTCCCACACGTTCACCATTTGCAGGAACACCTTGGTGTACCCTTCATCCATCCGGGGCCCCCAGTTCTCCTGCAAACGTTTTCGGTCTTCCACCGCTGTATCCAGCGCACCCCGGAGGGTTTCTATCTCCCGCTGCCCGAGCACGTCTGGCAATTGAACGTACCCGTTCTCTTCATAGAACTTCACCTGCTCTTCGTTCACCACGTATTCGCCCCTATACATGTCGCCCTCCTTTCGTTGCTGACCTTCTTCTATTCGTTCGACTTCACTCCCGTGTTATCTCCTCCTCAATGCTTCAGCTCCGATCCGGGATCGCCGTCCACCGCGACCCTCCAACTCCCTCCGTCAACCTCAACCCTTCAACGTGCATCTCTGCCTCCCCCCTCCTTTTTCCTCTCACTCGTCTCTCCACATATACGCCGGATCGATATGCGGTTCGTCAAGCTTGTGCCGTTCCATGAGCGCGATTTTCCGCTCGAGCAATTCCCCGAAATTGTCGGCTGTGCATATGCAACGATTCACCAACCGACGAGACAGGCATGAAAGGAACAGGTCGAGGTGCGCCAGAGGTGCAGAAGCCGGCGTGCATTGCCCAGCTCATTCTCCACCATGGAGAGGCTGAGTTCGCGAAACGCCGCTTTTGCCGGCGGATCGACTGCCTGCATGTATCCGTGAACCGACTCCGTCCAGGCCATCGTGTTGCGCATGGTCGTGAAATAGCAGCAGGCCGCAACCAGCCGGTCGTGCAGATCCCGCATGACCGTCGCTCCCGGCATCTGCGGCGCATCTTGAAGAAAGCCGGCGCACAGATCAATCGCTTCAATAATTGGAGGGAGCACCTCCAGGTCGATGCGCACTTTCCGTTCCCGTGCGCTTTCGACAGTATGGAAATTCCACATCATGTCGTTGTTGAGATCCACCCGGGCGGGATTGTTGAACGTTGCGAGCAGGAAATCCTCATAGTACCGTCGTTCCGCTTGAGGAATGGCGTCGATATCGGGTACAAAGGGCCTGACCCAGAGGCGGAACCATGGGAAGCCGAACGTGCTCATCGGGATATCCGCCGGGTAGGCACGGACAGCCCTGTCGGCGAGAAGCCATGCCGTCATGAGTGCGCCGGCTTCGGGTACGCCCATCCACCGGCCGGCGGACTCCTGCAGAATCGCGTCGAGCGGTTGAGCCGGATCCACCTGTACGGCCCGGATGACTTCTCCGTTGATGTCGTAGGGGGCGAGCGAAGCCGGAGCCACTCCCGTGAGCACACACCGGATACCCGCAGTGTGCGCTGCATGGAGTCGTTCGTAGACCAGGGACGGAAACGGAATCCCGGGAAGGTTGTTGTCCGCCAGATCCAGCTTCACATGCACGTCCGCCCCTGCAGCAGCAATAGCTGCACGGTCGCCGGCTGACGGACCCTGTTCGAAATACGCGAAGTCCCCCGCATCGATACCGTTCCCCAGTTCGGGGAGAATGAACGGCCGCTCGACGTAGAACGGTCCCAGATCGCAGATCAGACGGAACTCCGGATTCACCTTCCGTCCTTCATCGCGGATGAGCCTGTAGTATGTCAGGACGTTGGCCGCCGCCGCCCGGGCGATCTCCTGTTCGCTTTTCCATTCACGGATCAGATAAGGGCCGCCGTTTCTGCCGGCATACAACGACGTCACGAACTCGAACCCCGCGCCGCTGTCATTCGTCCACACATGAATGAACCCGAGATCGGGGACCTCCGCCAGAATCTTCCGCATCATCTCGCGATAGTGTTCCTGCACGCGGGGATGCGCCATGGCCAGCGTGTACCGCGGACGGCGGGTTTCCCGCGGGTGATCGACCCGGGCGCCGCGCAGGTGCCCGTACCGGTGCCAGAACTCTTCGGGCATCGACCGCGGGGAGTTGATGTGCAGCCCGGGCACCAATCCGTATTCGCGCGCCATGCGCGCATTGCGCTGCAGTGCGCGGAGGTTCGCCTGGAGGTAATCCGGGGGATAGTATCCGTGGAGGAGAGAACTCTCGACAAACTGGTCCAGGTCCGGACTGTAGTCGTAGAACCAGGAATAGATATCTCCGGGCGGGCCGGATTCGAAAGGCCGGGAAACCCCCAGACCGTTGACCGTTACGTGGCCAAACCCCTGGCGTGCGATCTGCCGCATGTACGACGCCGGATCAAATGTGCGGTCTGTCCGGAGACTCCCGACAAGGAAATCATTGAGATTCCTGAGCCAGGGAAAGGCCGGATGGTGTTCGAAGCCGCGCGCAAGTGTGGCATCATCGGCGGTCGAGTACTTCTCGACGACGAGGGAGAACAGCAGGTAGAGCTAGTGCGCGTGAGAGACCCTGAGGAATCCGGAACCGTCGGCGTGAAGGCGGAATGCCAGTGTTGGTACGGCATGTGGATCATCGCCGACGACGATGCCCAGGGTCCGTGGCGAGGGTGATCCGGGATCCTCCACGGCTTCCACCCTGGCATTCTGCGCGAAGTGTTTCTTCCACGCATCGGCGACGGTGTGTTCAACAGGGAGGGCGTTTTTCCGAATTGCGACGACTTCCGTCGAGCGGAACAGCGGACTCACGGGGAGTACCACCCGGTCCTCTCCTTCCGTGGTCGCCGGGACGTTCATGTTCTCGCGGTGAGTTCCTGGCGGACCAGCCGTGTGCCATCCACCATGGCCTTGAGTTTTGCGAAGGCCCGGTCGCGCGGCATGAATTTCATTCCGCAATCGGGACTGATCACCATCTGTTCGGCGGGGATGAACTTCAGTGCCTGCCGGATGCGGCCCGCCACCTTCTCGGGGGTTTCGACGGTTTCATCTTTCACATCGATCACGCCCACCACGATTTCCTTGTCCGTCCTGTACTGCTTGAACAGTTCGAGCCCGACGCCGTCCGATACGGCGAACTCAAAACTGAGCTGATGCGCGTTTGTGTCCAGCATCGCCGGAAAGAGTTCCGCATACTGGCCCGAGAAGAGTTTCTTCAGCTGGTAGTTGCCGTAGCAGACATGCAGGCCGATCTTCGCGTTGACGCCGCTGATCAGCCGGTTGAAGGACTCCACAAGCCAGGGCATGTCCTGCGGGTACCCGACCCATATGGGCTCGTCGATCTGGATGAAATCGCATCCCGCGGCAACGAGCCCCTTCAGCTCAATATTGAGGATGTCCGTGAGATCGAAGATCAACTCCTTGTCGCTCGGATAGAACTCATTCGTCGCCCGTTTGGCCAGCATCTGCGGTCCGGTGACACAGACTTTGGTCTGATGGCGTGCAAACGCCTTGAGGAACCGGAAGTGTTCGTCCATCCCGAGGCTCCCCTTGTGCCGTACTTTCTCGCGGACAACGGGGTCGAGCATCTGGAGTGAGGGATCGAGATTGCCGATGGATTTCATTTTCCCGGCCATATCGAATCCGTGTATGCGCATGGAGAAAAAATTCACCATCGTTTCACGCCGGAGTTCGCCGTCGGTGATCACTGTCCACACCGGCGATTTCCTGGTCGGTAATCGCCGAACGGACGGCGCTGTCATGTGCCTCGGTCACCTGGGCGGAAGTCAGCTTTCCCTGTGTGCCGAGTTCACGGACCTGTTCGAGCCAGCGGGAAGCGAATAGCTGCCGATGACGGTGGTGGGAAGGAGGGGAAGAGGCATAGGGTTCGTCATTAATAGGATGCACAATCGTCAATGAAAACGGGGGTAATCCCCGTTCTGCTGCAGCTCCATCGAGGAGATTACCCCCGGTCAGAAAACGAGAGTTGGGACCGCCCGATACGTGCAGCCCCAACCCCGATACGCAGCTCTTACTTCATACCCACCGTGAGGGTAAACCGGTGTGCCGGATCAAGCAGGTCCATCGTCGTGAATGAATAGTCGAACCCGACCGCGAGACCCGAAAGGTCCACTTTCACGCCTGCACCCGCGGAAAACCCTTCGATGGTCGAGTTGATGGCCGACCCGCCCGTACTCGTCACTGCATCCGTTCCGCTGTAATTGAATTTGTACCCGCCGCGCAGGGCGACCATGTCCATGACGCGTGACTTCCACTCCGGAGTAGATATAGAGAGGACCATCCTGGGGCTTGGCTGCATCCAGGGCCACCATGACGCCCATCATGTCGTTCTTGAAAGGAACCGAGCGCGGTACCGATAGTAAACTGCATCGGAAGGGGTGATGCGATGTCATAGTACTGCAGATCCGACCCGAGGTTGTTGAACCGGGCAGCAATCGTCCAGTCCAGGACCCCGATGTGGTACACGGATCCGAAATCCACGGCGAACGCGCTTGCACCCTCACCATCGATCGTTTGAGAGACCCCTTTCACGGTGATACCGAGGGCCAGTTGGTCTATGACGTAACGCGAGAATGTCAACTGGTAGGCGACATCTCTGTAGTCATAGGTCGTCGAAGTGTTATTGTCAATCTGGAACTGCACCAGTCCCGGATCAACGGGGATATCACGGATTGCCTCAATACCTGACAGGCCGAACGTGATAAATCCCACGCCGATCGTACCGATACCCTCCAGATTGTAGCTGACCGCTGCGGCACTATGACCGATGTCGGCGATCCATTTGTTATAGGTGAATGATGCCTGAAGTTGTTGATCTTTCAGGGCAATGCCCGCCGGGTTGTAGAACATCTGGGTCACGTCGCTCGAAAGAGCCGTGACGGCTGTTCCCAGCGCGACATTCCGGGCGCCAACCCCGACCTTCAGGAAGGCCGCACCGGTCAGGCCGGCCTTGCGGTTTTGCGCGACGCCGGTTTGCGCCACGAGCAACACCGCAAGCAAGCATATTAACAGAATCCTAAATGATTTCATAATTCTTGCCTCATCTTGATTTCTATGAGCTCGATTTGGGCACCGTACGGCGCGTTATCGTAGAATTGAGAAGTATCCGACTTGCTTCCCACCGTCATACTCCACCACGTAGATATACAGACCGCTTGCAACCTCGACACCATCCTTGGAGAACATATCCCAGAATGTGCTCCCGTTGTTGGGATCGGTCGACTGGAAGTTGATCTGATCGACGAGTTGACCTGAAACGTCAAGAATCGTGATCTTTGCATTCCCCGGAAGGTTCATGAACGTGATCTTGTGGTCATATGACAGTGTCGCATTGTCGAACAACGCCTTCTTCTTGTACGGGTTCGGCTTGACCGTAATTTTGGCCTTTCCGCTCACAAGATCCGCAGGATTCGCCAGAGCAGACTTCACGATGAACCCCGCCCCGATATCCTTCAGATCCCTGGGAAGTCTTCGGGAAGAAGGTATTCAACGTGGCAAATGGATACGTGTTTTGCCACAATCCGCTGGCGCCGTTCCTGTTGACGTTTGATGTCTCAACGAAGGTCGTGTTGGGCTGATTGTTGAAGGACACGTAGCTGGTTCCGAGTGTCAGCGGCTTGTCGGTGTAGGCCGCAACATAGTACCAGTACTTGAACCCAACATCGACAACCTTGTCTTCCCATGAGTAGTTGTACCCTGCCGCGCTGGCATCGGCATAGGCGCTCAGATTGGCCTTGGGAATCACCGCCATCAGCGTGTACGGACCCCAGCCATCAGGCACGCCGTTGCAGCCGGCCACGAATGCCTGAGCGGTAAAGTTGGGATTGATCGGCTTCAACAGACTGGCGGGTGTGGGTCCCGGCGTCATGTTCCGCCAGTATTCATCAAGACCCCGCGTTCCACCTGCCAACCAGTTAACCTGTTGTGAGAGTGAAGTCTTGTACACTTTGTATCCTGCAAAACCGGGTCGAGCGCTTCTGCCCTGATTGTCCCAGCGAACGCGAATCGACTGGCTGCAGAGTATTGTCGACTCGCATTTCCGGAACTGCCGGATAGTCGAAGGGAAGATCGTAATTCGCATTGGTCTTGTTCTGATAGACCCAGCGCGCGGTACGCGATGGCATTGGCAACACCCTGCAACCGGAATCCGCCGGCCACCGCCATTGTCACAGTGACGCTCTGGCCGACTTCAGCTTGAACGGACCGATCCCCAGAAATCCGTTGCCATCAAAGTTGTTGGCGGCGGTGTAGCCTTTTGTCCAGGTTGGCTCATAGGGATTCACGCCGAACGTGTTTGTCGACTTGAGGTCGCCATTGGGTGCCGTCGCGCCCTGACGACTTCAAGACAAATGTCCGGAGATCCCCCGCAGTCTCCCTGCGTCGAAAAGGTTGGGATTGGCTGCAAGATTGAATTTCGTCTTATCAAGTGATTTTCCACCATCGACGAAGAACGTTCCCATGGCGCCAACGAAATTGTCCTTGGGATCGCCGATCGCGATAGCGAAGCCCTTGCCCTCGCCCGCAGACACGTACCAGCCGCGTTCCGCACCCGTACCAACTGCGGGGGTTCCAAACCGCGTCGGGAAATCGTTCCCGTGGCATCCGTTGCGCCAAGACATGCCCATGAGCTCCAGACGTCAGCCTGATAGCGCTGCGGGCCGGCAAAGATTCCCATGTCCTTGAGTCCGGGTCCACTTTCGCCCGGGAATGCTATATGCATTGCCCATGGCGAGCCGCTGGCATCATTGTCGCCATAGTAACCGATCGCTCTCTGGGCATAGAACGCGTTGCCACGTCCTGCAGCCTCGCTCAAGCCGTATGCACGCCATGTACTCGCCGTGCATGGACTGTGGTGAGGGCTTCGATCACGTGGTCGGTTTTTTCCGGCGTGCCGTCTGCATTCATATCAACGACGCCGGTATTCGTGAATGTCAGCTCGAGAATATAGAAGTCATTGAAATTGTTCCAGTTCAACGAATACTGGTGAATCTTGCATCTTCACATCCACGCCGGCAGTGGTCGGATGTGCCGCTTCGTACATGACATGGTGCCGTTTCTGTGGCATCAACCCATTTGGTTTCTTTTGTATAGTCACGGGCCGGGTCGCCTCTCCCGGGGATATTCTTGCCCCGTGATGTATTGGGGTACCCTGCGTATGCGTAGTTCGGTCCGGACGAGGCATAATACGAAGGATTTGTTGCGCCGCCAATTGTCGCAGGATTGAATGTCGGATCGGGATCCCAGACCATGAATCTGCATTGATTTGTTCCAGAATGCGCCGAAGTTCCATCCTCCCGGCCACATATGGGTCGGCGAAGACCACTGGCGTTCGAAGTTTCCGATCCTGCATCTCCGCGAAGGATGTCAGCAGTCGCCTCGGAATAGTACGGCCCTTTGTTCAGGGGCATGTAGGAATCCCAGAGTTCTCCGGCGACCATCATGCCGTTGCCGTTGGCAGGGTCGAGAACGCCGGAGACTTTGTTCTGAGCGTAGAGAGCCGCGCCGGTTCCCACCAGCAGCAGGCAGGCAACCAGGAAAGCCAGTGCGCCCAGGCTCCTTGTTTGGCTGATGAAATTGTTCATAATGACACTTCCTTAGTGTTTAATTTCCAGTTGGTATCGTCCAGAATGGGAAGCATTAGAAACTGTAGCTCAAGCCAAAGAACACTTCCCGCGGAATGTCATAGATCATTGAACCGTCATTGCCGTTCGCGCCAATGCCGATCGGTCGATTGATCGTCGGGCCGCCGGTCGGATCGCCGGTTCTCTCCCATGCCAGCTGACCAACGTTTGTGCTGTTATAGGCAATGATGTTCTCCCAGCCAAAGGCGTTGATGACATCCACATACGCCGCGAGTCCGGCCAATACCCTGGATCGTGAATGCCTTCTCGATCCGGACATCGACCTGCTTGGTTGATCGGAGATTGTCCGAGTTCGCGCTTCCGGGGATCGCCAAGCGTCAACGGGAAGAAGAACCCGCTCTGGAATGTTCCGACGCTGGAAAGCGTAAATTCGTACGGGAACCGCAGGATGAGGTTGTACGAGAGCCTGTGCGGGCGATCGTAGCCGCCAAGGAGAGCGCTGTTGCCACCCAGCACGTTCCGCTCGATGGTGTTCCAGTACTTGATATCGTCCCACGGGAATCTGACCACCGTACTTTGCACTGTCGCCGGCAACGGTTGAGTACCCCGTCACGTTCCCGCCGGCATAGACGGACTGCTTCACGTAGCTGTATGCATAGGAGATCCGCCCGCCGATGGTCAGGAAGTCGGTGACCGGAATCAGTGTTCTTACGGAGTGTCACTTCAATACCACGGGAATCAGCATACCCGAATTCCGTATTGATGTTGTAGCTTCTCCACGGAGCCTTCGGCGTGATGACCAATCCCGTGCCTCCGTAGCTCTGAATATCCTTGTAGTAGGCATTGATATCCAGGCCGTAGCCTTCGATGAAGGCCCACTGGACTCCCAGGTCGTAGTTTGTCGACCGGATGGGATCCTGGTTTGTCCGGACTTCCACCGGAAGCGACGGATTGCCGAAGTCGGCGTAGTTGGTGTACAGCTTCGAGAACGGCTGCGACTGCTGCTGACGCGAGAAGGAGAAATACATCGCCGCATTGTCGCTGATGGGATGCGATACACCAAGGCGTGGCGAGAAGAACCACTTGATGGGGGCGTTTTCTCCGCGGACCGGAACGCGGACAAGGCCGCCCGCCGCATCCGTTGCTTCGGTAAACGGAGCAAAGAAGTTGGCGAAATCGCCGCCTCCCAGATCGAGACCGTCAAGCCGCAACCCCAGGTTGATGATCAGGCCCGCATACTCCATCTTGTCCTGCACGTAGGCGCTGTATTCTTTGGGTTTGACGTTCCACAATTCTTCGGAGTAGTTCTTGTATGTCGGGAACACGCCACCGATGTAGCCTGCCCGGCGGGTCATATCGAGATCGTGCATCCTTACCTGCAGACCGCCGCGTAACTGGTGGTTCTCAGTGACCTGACTCGTGAAGTCACCCTTCAGCGTAATAACCTGATTGGTGAAGTTCTCATAGTAGATTCCAGGACGGGCGATCTTCAGATTCGCTCGCCCCTGACATGATCATCCGCGTTCTCGCTCGCCGTCTCATTCCTCGGCGTAGGCGAGAAGAACTTGTCCATCTGGGCATTCCCGGCATTCGCCATGTACCGATTCACCTGTGCGGTATCGGCCCATGTCAGATAGTCGCCAAACTCATCGAGGCCGATCTTGCCATCATTATTGTCATCCGAAAACCCGCGGCGCGAGTTGTCATTCACGATACTCGCCTGCACTTCGTAGTACGTTTCCGGAGAGAGAACATGCGTCCATTTCAAACTTCCCACGATGTTCGCGCCGGTCCACGTCGGCACGCCTTCCAGGAAGTAACGGAAGTCATCCTGAATAAGTCGTGTTTTTCCATCCGAACAATTTCCCGCGGTCCTCGAGCAAAAATGTCGCGTTCAACTTCATCTCGGGCGTAGAGATTATAGTTCGCCTTCATCGAGGCATTGAGTTTGCGTGTATGCTCGTTGGGAAGCAAACCGTGTGAGTCGAACCATCGCCCCGTAATGTAGAGACCGAAATCTTCCGATACAGATCCCCCGGTAGCCAGATCAACGAGGAGATCCGGGAATTTTGTCGTTGTAGGAATACTTGTCCTTGTAGTAGGTGAACCGTGCGGCCTTGTCCTTGTTCGCCTGGACGGTGCTCGCCGCATAATTGTCCCGAATTCGGAAATACACGCTGTCGTCAGCAAAGGCATCGGGTCCAAGATTCTTGTAGCCCGTCGCTCCCATGCGTACTTCCGCCCGCACGGTCCAGTCTCCCCGGCCTTCTTTCAAATTGTAGGAGATGACGCCGGCGCTCGCGCTGCTGTAGTCGGAACCGACACCGCCTGTCAGGACGTTCGCCTCTTCGACGGATGACTTGCTCAGGTCGATCAACGACGAGTTCTGAGCCTCCTTGTTCCGCACGACCGCATTGTACGTCCCATACGCCGTCGAACCGCCGGCAACGTCAGCGAACCAGGAAGCATACTGGTCAGTAACGTCGATCCCGTCGACCAGTGTCTTGGTTTCAAAAACCCTGCCACCACGCACATATCCTTTGTAGGTACTGGCGGAGGTAGAAACCAGGGACTGGAGATCTGCCCCGGGAAGTGCGGTGAAATCTTCGCTGGAGAGTCTTGTTCGCGCGCTCGTCTGGCTCTTGTCGACCACCGGCCGCTCGGCCTGGATCACGACTTCCGCAAGCCCGACCGCCTCCGATTGCAGCTGAAAATTCAGAGTGAGGATCTGGTCCGACCCGACCCGAACCCCCTCTACCACCTGCGCCGTGAAGCCGATGGCGGCTGCACGCACCCGGTAGGTTCCCGGGGGAACGTTGAGAACAATATACTTGCCATTGACGTCGGCGGATGCTCCCATCGTTGTCCCTTCCAGGACAACGTTAGCCCCCGCTACAGCCGAACCGTCAGGGCCCTTAACCGCGCCGGAGATCTTACCGTTCCCGGCGACCGCAAGACTTGCCGACAGGAACAACTGTCAGCAAGACAACGGCAAAGAGCGTGTACCATGGTTGCCTCATGTCGGTCCTCCTATGAAGTGTTGTATGTGTAGGAAAAGCAAACGAGAAGAGTGTGACGCGTACACCATGCCGTGCTGGGATTCCCCTTGCGGATTTCCACATGAATTCGGAGATCACCACAGCAAATACCGATTGGTATGGAAAGTTGTTTCAAGAAGATGATCGGAGAAGTACGCCAACACCAGGAACAGCTGAATCGTGGGATGAGATTTCAGCGGTGGCAGTGTCCACCGCACAGCTGTTTCACTAAGAGAATGGTGTTTTACACTTGGAGTATACAAGAAAAATTCTGACTTGTCAAGTCATTTATCTGGGAAAAGCTGTTCCGGGGGCTTGACATTGTCATTGGTTTCCCTCATACTCCACTGTTTCCTGCATGTCATGCCCAACCGACGCGACTTCCTGAGACAGACAGTGGGTACCGGCGCCTTTTTGGGGCTAGCGCCCTCATTAGTTCCTCCGCTTTCGCCTCCCGGTGAACTCCCGACAGCTGCGTCCGGCACCCAATCCACTATATCGCACGAATCCTCCCCCGGTGAGCATGCCGGCCCGGCTCTTTCGCCCCTGGACCTCCCTCCGCCCGGGGCACGCCTGGACCTTTCCCCTGCCTCATGGATCTGGTACCCTTCAACCCGTACTCTTCCCAATACGGTCGTGCTCTTTCGCCGCGCTTTCCGCCTGACCGCCCCGGTACGGAAGGCGACAGGATGGATCGCAGCCGACAGCCGGTACCTCCTGACGGTAAACGGACAGCGCATCTCCTGGGGCCCGGCACCCTCAGATCCGCGACGCATGGAGGTGGATCCGCTCGACCTCCTGGCTCACCTCGGGCCCGGGGAAAACGTTCTGGGTGCAACTGTTCTCTATTATGGACATGGCGATGGCACACACCCTATCGGGAAACCGGGCTTCATTCTCGCACTTACTATAGAGTGTACCGACGGATCGGTGCTCAAAATTGACACCGACGGAACCTGGCGTCTGCCATCTCGCCACCAGCTGGCCTCCGGGCCAATACAAACGCTGGTACATCAGGGCACTCCAGGAAGAATTCGACGCCAGAAAGTATCCGTACGGATGGGATACGAGGGAATTTTCGCCGGGTCCAGACTGGCCGGCCGCCATGCCTCTGGACTGCGCATCATCCCTTCCCGCCATCTGCTCCCGATACCCGGATGACCTGATGGAGACGTCGGCGGACAAAAGTGTCTGCTGCCTTTTGCCGCGTTCCATCCCCCTTCTGAAGGAATCGTTCATCCCGGTCAGGAAGCTCACGGAGACTTTTCTCATTTCCTGGAATCGTCCGCCCGAGGAGTACTTCGCCATGGTTCCGGGCGGGGCGTACACACAGGCTCCCTTCAGCGGCATACGGGAAGCTCCCCCCGGGACCTGGCGGCTTGAGGCACAGAGTCACGTGAGCCTCAGGGTGAGTCTCAGGTGAGCGGACCAGGCACGGCCAGAGCATCGCGCTTACGTTTGAGCTGGAAGAACAGGTCGTCGGGTTCCCCGAATTCACCATCAACGCCCCCGCAGGCACCGTCGTCGAACTGCTGGCCCACGAAGCACACACCCCCGGCACCCCTGCACTCCTCAATACACACTTCAATGCCTGGGCACGGTTCATCTGCCGCGAGGGTGACAACACGTTCCGCACATTCGACTACGAAAGCCTCCGCTGGCTGCAGCTGCATATCCGCAACGTGCAAGGCACGGTGACGATCAGCCATGTCGGTGTGCTCCGCCGCATGTACCCGTGGCCCTCTCCGCCACACATCACCTGCTCGGAAGCTCCCCTGCAACGGCTGATGGAAGCCTGCGTCAACACGCTCTACAACTCGGCCCAGGAAACGTTTGTGGACGGCATGGGACGCGAGCGGCAGCAATACAGCGGCGACGGCAGCCATCAGATGCACGCGGCGTACCTGACGCTCGGCGACACGAAACTCCCCGCACGGTTCATCAGCACGTTCTCGCAGGGACAACTGACCGAGGGCTATTTCTTCGACTGCTGGCCGGCGTACGACCGCCTCGCGCGTGTCATGGAGCGGCAACTGCAACATGACCATATGGGGACCGTTGCTGGACCACGCCATCGGGTTCGGTTTTGACTGTTACCATCATTATCTCTACACCGGCGACTTCGAAGCCGTGCGTGAATCGTTCTCGCGTCTGCAGCGGTTCATCGCTCTATCTCCGCCGCATTCAGGCCCCGGACGGGCTGCTGCCCGTCACCGATCTCGGCGTACCCGCCGTCTGGATGGATCACTACGCATACCGGCAAGCCGACACACAAGCAGTGCGCATTCAACCTCTATGCGGCCGCGATGTTGCGCCATGCCTTCGCCCCCCTTGCACGGGCCGCAGGGAACAAGGACTGGGCAGGATTTGCCGAATCATTGAGCGATCGTATCGTCAGCGCCGTGCAAGAAGACATTCTGGAATCCCGACGAACATCTCTTCATCAACAACCTCCCGTGGAGAGCGGATGAGGGTGAATCGCGCATGTGCGACCGATCCCTCGCCACTGCACTGCTGTTCGGCTTCTGCCCCCGCAACGACACAGCAACGATTGTCCGCACGCTCGCCGACTGCCCGCCCTCGATGGGACTCTCCTATCCCGCGAACGCCGGGTGGCGGTACTGGGCGCTCGCCGAAGGAGGAAGGACGGACGTGATCCTCCGCGAGTTCCGGGAACGCTGGGCGATGATGGATTCCGTGCTGCTCAACAATACCGTGGCGGAGATCTGGAATGCGCATCCGGATTCCGGCGACCTCTGGAGTCATTGTGCAATCGTGCCGTTGTACGTCACGTTCATGAGCATTGCCGGCATACGGCCGACAGCGCCCGGCTTCGCGCAGTGCACCATCCGGCCTCAGCCGGCAGATCTCCGGCAATTGGAGTTGACATTGCGAACGGTTCGAGGAGACATTCACTTCAGGTCCAGCGGTTTGCGTGGGGATCGCGAGTTGACACTGGAAGTCCCGATCCACCGTCCAGGCGACACTTCTGCTGGATCCGCGTGAAAAGGTAAGCCTCGATCCGGTGCAGAATATCCGCGAAGGAGTGCAGAGGCGTACGTGTTACCGGCGGGCAGGCGTGTGACGATCCCGTTGAAATACACCTGAGTGCGTCGAGGCAACGGATCAAGGAAATCGACGATTGTGCCCGCGAGAGTCATTCCATTCAGTTGAGCAGGGAGGCACACATGCAGCTGCTGATCATACGTTCTAAATGGGATCTGGACAACCTTCCCCTGAATCAATTTCTCGCCCGCATCCGGCAACAGGGGTTTGACGGTTCCGAAATCCACCTTCCTTCCCTGCACGAGAGCCCTGAAACGACGATCGCGCTTCACCGGGAGAATCACCTCGCTTTCGTGATGATGATTACCACCGAGGGAAGAACGCCGGATGAGCATCTCCAGGCACTTGAACAGCGGTACAAGCAGGCGGTCCGGTACAAACCTCTCCATATCAACTGCCACACGGGGAGGGATGCCTTTTCGCTGGAGGACAATCTGCGCATCTTCCGCCGCGGTCTCGCCCTTGTGGAGGAACACGGCGTGCCCCTCTACCACGAAACGCATCGCGGCCGGGCGACGTACAGCCTGCCCTCGACGCTGGCCATCCTCCGCGCATTGCCCGCGCTGAAGATCACGGCGGATTTTTCCCACTGGTGCTGCGTCCACGAGTCGTTGCTGGGCGATATGCTCGAGGAGCTCGGGGTGGCAATCCGGCAGACCGGTTACATCCATGCGCGCGTCGGCCATCCCGAGGGGCCGCAGGTCACGGACCCCCGTGCGCCGGAGTGGCAGAACGCCGTGGAAGCTCATCTGGGTTGGTGGGAACAGATTGCCTCCGCTCTGCGCGGCCGGAACTCCGCACAACTGGCCATCTGCCCGGAATTCGGCCCGCCGCCATATATGCCGACCCTCCCGTACACGCAATCGCCGGTTGCGGATGTGGACGAAATCGTCAGACACATGATGCAGCTCCTGCGCACACGGCTGTATGCACAGACGATCAGCTAAGCAGGCCGCCCGGGCGCCGGGCTCCCCAACAACGAACAGGTGCGGGGTGCGTATCAGGCTGTGAAGCCGGCTCTGTGAAGGATTTCTCAAGGGAAAGTCTTGTGCCTTTTTTCTATATTGCGGATTACGATAGCGGAGAAGATGAATGATCATCGCAGATCTCGCCGGCATTGAAGGAAGAACGTACCCGGCGCGCCGGCGCACCCAGAACCTTGTGGGTGGCATGTCCCCTGTTCAGGCGGAGCACTTCGCCATGGGACACGTCACGCTGGAAGGGCACGGAGGTCAGGTGCCCTGGCACAACCAGGAGCAGGAAGAGGTGTACTACATTATCGAAGGGACGGCAGAAATGTGTCTGGGAGAGGAACGGCGCACCCTTTCGACCGGGCAGGCCGTGTACATCCCTTCGGGCGTTTTCCATCAGATCACCAACACCGGCGATACACCGATGCGCATGCTCTATTGTTATGCCCCGGCCGGCGATGTTGCACACTGGCGGCAGGAACTCTCGGGGACGCTCCCGCGGGCGGGCGTCGAAGCCCCTCCTCTCCCGGCCGGAGCCACACCTCAATGCACGGATCTGCCCGAACACTGACATCGTTGCTCAAGCGGAGAATTGCTCATGGCGCAAACCACCCATCATGTCGGTATTATCATGAATGGTGTCACCGGACGCATGGGAACGAATCAACATCTCCTGCGTTCCATTGTGGCCATCATCAAACAGGGGGGTGTCCGCATCAATGATCGTGAAACGGTGATGCCGGATCCGGTCCTTGTGGGGCGCAATGCCGCCCGCCTTGAACAGCTGGCCGAAACGGCAGGAGTATCCCGCTGGACCACCGATCTTGGCAAGGCCCTCGCCGATTCAGACAACCGGATCTACTTCGACGCACAGATCACCAATCTCCGCGTCCCCGCGATCCGTGAAGCCATCAAGGCGGGGAAGCATATCTACTGTGAAAAACCCACCGCCCTCACCACCGATGAAGCGTACGAGCTCTATTTGCTCGCCGAACAGAAAGGCGTGAAACACGGCGTGGTGCAGGACAAACTCTGGCTGCCGGGGCTCCTCAAGCTCAGGCTCCTGCGGGACAGCGGCTTCTTCGGGAAGATTCTTTCCGTCAAGGGAGATTTCGGGTACTGGGTGTTCGAAGGAAATCCCATACCCGCGCAACGCCCGTCGTGGAACTACCGGATTGAAGACGGCGGGGGGATTATCTTCGACATGCTCTGCCACTGGAGGTACGTGCTGGACAACCTGTTCGGCAGCGTAAAAGCCGTTTCCTGCCTCGGGGCCACGCATATTCCCACGCGCTGGGATGAAAGCGGCAAGGCCTATGCGTGCACTGCGGATGATGCAGCCTATGCCACCTTTGAGCTCGAGAACGGTGTGGTCGCCCAGTTCAATTCGTCATGGACAACCCGTGTGCGGAGGGATGACCTGCTCACCATTCAGGTGGACGGGACTCTCGGCTCCGCCCTGGCAGGACTGCGTGAATGCTGGATACAGCCGGCGTTTGCCACTCCGCGGCCGGTGTGGAATCCCGATATCGACAGTCCGGTCAGGTATCTTGACCAGTGGGTGACGGTGCCGCCACAGCAGGACTATGACAACGCCTTCAAGGCCCAGTGGGAGCTTTTCCTGAGGCACGTCATCGCGGGCGCTCCATTCCCGTGGAGCTTGCTCGAGGGCGCAAAGGGCGTTCAGCTCGCCGAAAAGGGAATTGAATCCTGGAAAAGCCGCGCCTGGGTGGACCTTCCCGAACTCAAAGTGATACAGAAACAGACATAACACCGGGTACACGACCATGGCCTTTGATCCCGTTGCATTGAAGCAGCAGTACTCCACCGCGCTGACGGAGGATATTCTCCCCTTCTGGGAGCGCCACTCGATCGATCCGCACGGCGGGTATTTCACCTGCCTGGACCGGAAGGGTGACGTGTACGATACCGACAAATTCGTCTGGCTCCAGGCGCGTCAGGCGTGGACCTTCTCCATGCTCTACAACCGGCTTGAGCAGCGACCGCGCTGGCTGGAAATTGCCCGTCACGGCATCGAGTTTCTGCGCACCCACGGGATGGACGGCAACGGCATGTGGTACTTCTCGCTGACGCGCGACGGCGACCCGCTCGTTCAACCGTACAATGTGTTTTCGGATTGCTTTGCCGCCATGGCGTTCAGTCAGTATGCGCAGGCATCCGGCGACACGCGCGCACGGGAGATCGCCGAACGAACCTGGCGCAATATCCTGGCACGGAAAGCGAACCCGAAAGGGGTCTATACCAAGGCGGTGCCGGGGACGCGCCCCATGAAAACCTACGCACTGCCCATGATCCTGCTGAACGTTCTTCAGGAAGTGGCATGGATGTTCCCGGCACAGGAGTTCAGCGAATACCGCGACTCCCTCATGGATGAAGTGGTGCGGTTCTTTGTCGATCCCGGGACCGGGCTGGTCTTCGAACACGTCGCGCCCGACGGATCACACCCGGATACCTTCGAAGGACGTTTGATCAATCCGGGGCACGGGATCGAAGGGATGTGGTTCCTGATGGATCTCGCACGCACGCGGAACGATACCGCTCTCGTGCACCGTGCAGTGGAGACCATCCTGCGCATTCTCGAATTCAGCTGGGATAAGGAATACGGCGGGATTTTCGCCTTCATGGATGCCCGCGGCAAGCCGCTGCAACAGCTTGAGTGGGATCAGAAGCTCTTCTGGGTTCATGCCGAAACACTTGTCGCATGTCTGATGGGGTATGCAGCAACCGGACGGAAGGAATGTCTCGCCTGGTTCGAACGCGTACATGAATACACCTGGCAGCACTATCCCGATCCCTCATACGGTGAATGGTTCGGATATCTCAACAGGCGTGGCGAGGTGTACCTGCCTCTGAAGGGAGGCAAGTGGAAGGGGTGTTTCCACGTCCCGCGTACCCTTTTCCTCTGCTCACAGATCCTTGGCGAGATCCATGGCTGAAGCACCGTGGCTTCTTCATCGGATGACGTACCGCGATCTGAAGACCGCGCACTACGACCTGGCGGTTCTACCCTGGGGAGCAACCGAGCCGCACAACCTGCATCTGCCCTACGGCACCGACACCATCGAGACAGACCGCATTGCGGCGGCGGCGGCGGAGTACGCGTGGCAGCGGGGTGCGCGCCCGATCGTTTTACCGGCAATCCCGTTCGGCGTAAATACGGGCCAGATGGATATCCCGCTGACCATCAATATGAATCCCAGCACACAGATGAAAGTGCTGGAGGATATTCTCGCTTCCGTGGAGGCTCACGGCATACAGCGCCTGGTCATTCTCAACGGCCACGGAGGGAATGATTTCCGTCAGATGGTCCGCGAGTTGCAGCCGCGTCACACCGCATTCCTCTGTCTGGTCAACTGGTACCGCTCCGTTCCCCTGAAAGACTTTTTTGAGAAGCCGGGCGATCATGCAGACGAAATGGAAACCAGCCTGATGCTGCACATCGCGCCGGAGGCGGTTCTCCCGCTGAGCGAGGCGGGCGAAGGCAGGGCGCGCAAGCCCAGGATTGCAGCATTCCGCGAAGGTTGGGCATGGACCCCGCGCCGGTGGTCAAAGGTCACAGACGATACCGGAGCGGGTGATCCGCGTGCTGCGACCGCGCAGAAGGGGGCCGCCTACTTCGCAGCGGTGACCGAAGCCATCGGGAGATTTCTCGTCGACATTGCACATGCAGACACCTCGGATTTATACGAAGAACATTAAACGCAGGGTTTGAATCTTTGCCCACCTGGAGGAGAGTATGAAACATCTTGTTGTTTTTGCGGTCATCGTCCTTTCCCTGATGTCGGCATCTCAAGCGTTCGCCCAGCGTGACAGCGCCAGAGTGCTTCAGCGGCTTGACGAGCTTCAGAAGGCCCTTTCCCTCACCACCGACCAGACGGCAAAGCTCAAACCCATCCTCTTCGACGCTCAGGCCCAGGGCCGGAAAATCCGCGAGGAGTACGGCGAAGACCGGGAGGGTGCGCGGGACGCCATGCGTGAACAGGGGCAGAAGAGCGACGCCAGGATTCAGGCGCTGCTGACCGCGGACCAGATAAAGAAGTATGAAGAATACAAGAAGGAACGCAGACAGCGGATGATGGAACAGGGCAGAGGACCGGGGAACTGAACATGAGCAAATCCACGGTTGAATCCCTCCCCGCCACATACCGGCGGGAGGGGTATGTCATCGTTCGCAACGCCATCGACGCCGACCTGGTGGCCGAAGCGCAGCAGCATGTGCACTGGCTGATCGAGCAGAATCCGGGCGTGCGGCCCGAACAACTTCACGCCCATCTGGCGGTCAACGATCCCTTCTGGATCCGCCTGGTCAGCGACGAGCGTCTCCTGGACATCGCCCAGCAGTTCATCGGCCCCGACATCGCCCTGTTTGCCACCCACTACATCTGCAAGCCCCCGCACACGGGGCAGCCGGTGCTCTGGCATCAGGATGGGAGCTACTGGCCGCTGGAACCGATGGATGTCATCACGCTCTGGCTGGCCGTCTCGGACTCCTCTCCCGAGAACGGTTGTATGCGCGTGATTCCGCAGACGCATCGCGTGGAACTCGATACGATGCAGCAGCGCCCCGAGGTGGAAAGCGTGCTGGGATCGGCGATCCGCCCGGAGCTGGTGGATGAGTCGAAAGCCGTCGACGTGGTACTCCGGGCAGGAGACGTATCGCTGCATCATCCCAACCTCATCCACGGATCGGAAGCCAATCGTTCCGCCCTGTGGCGGATGGGATTGACCATACGCTACATCCCCACATCGACACGGATTCTCAAACCCGAAGTGGCCGCACCGTTTCTTCTGCGCGGACGTGCGGTCCCGGGAATCAACAGCTATCTTCCGCGGCCGCAATTTGTCGGGGGCCGCCACATGCCGTTCCGGGGAGCCGGCCGCTCTTCATGAAATCCTCCTCCTACGTTTTCCTTCTCAGCATGATCGCCGCTCTCGGCGGACTCCTGTTCGGCTACGATACCGCGGTCATCTCGGGCGCCATCGGTTTTCTCCGCACCCATTTTGATCTCGGACCCGCCGAAACGGGATTCGCTGCATCCAGCGCCCTGATTGGATGTATCGGCGGAGCAGCCATCGCCGGAAGTTTTAGCGACAGGTTCGGCCGGAAACGCGCGCTCATTCTTGCCGCCGTTCTCTTTACGGTATCGGCCGTCTGGTCCGCGATCCCGGAGACGTTGATGGAATTCAACATCGCGCGAATCATCGGAGGCGTCGGAGTCGGCATGGCTTCCCTGCTCTCCCCTCTCTATATTGCTGAAATAGCACCGGCGGGTGTGCGCGGCCGCCTCGTGTCGTTCAACCAGTTTGCCATCGTCAGCGGCATCCTGCTCGTCTACTTTGTCAACTACTTCATCGCCGGCCTGGGCAGCGAGGAGTGGAACGTCACGCAGGGGTGGCGCTGGATGTTCGCCTCGGAAACCCTGCCCGCGGTTCTCTTCTTCGCCTTCCTTCTTTTCATTCCGGAAAGCCCGCGCTGGCTTGTCAAACAGGGGGATTCCCGGCAGGCGTTAACGATACTGACGAAGCTCTCGGGCGCACACCAGGCCGCAGTGGAACTCCAATCCATCCAGGAAGCAATCGCTCAGGAGGGCAGCAAGACGTCGGAGCTCCTGAGACCGGGCATGCGCAAGGCATTGATCATCGGCGTTACGCTTGCGGTGCTCCAACAGATCACCGGCATCAATGTCTTCATGTACTACGCCCCCGAGATTTTCAAGCAACTCGGCGCGGGCACGGACATCGCCCTGCTGCAGACCGTGGTCGTCGGCGCCTTTAACGTGGCGTTCACCATCGTTGCCATCAGAAAGGTCGACCGGCTGGGACGGAAACCCCTCTTGATCGTGGGTGCGGCGGGGATGGGCCTCTGCCTGTTCGGGCTCGGCCTCGCGGCCTACTACGCAACCACGGCCGTCTGGGTGCTGCTCTTCGTCGTCGGTTACATTGCGTGCTTCGCCCTCTCCCTGGGCCCCGTCGTGTGGGTGGTGTTGTCGGAGATCTATCCGACACGGATCCGCGGCCGCGCGATGGGTATCGCCACGCTTCTGCTCTGGTCCGCCAACTTCCTCGTTTCCCAGACATTCCCCATCATCAACGAACACGCCTGGCTCGTCAACACCTTCCACCACGCGTTTCCCTTCTGGCTGTATGCGGTCTTCTGCGCGGTGACCATCGCCGTCGTCGCTCTGCTGGTACCGGAAACCAAAGGGAAATCCCTCGAAGAAATTGAACGGCTCTGGAGGCGTGAGGAGTAAACCTGCATGACCGCCGCTGTGATCATACATCCCGACGACGCCGTCGGCGAAATCCGCCCCGAACTCCACGGACATTTTCTTGAGCATCTCGGCAGTGCAACCTACGGCGGGATCTGGGTAGGACGCCATTCCACGATACCGAACATCGAGGGGCTCCGGCGGGATGCGGTGACGTACCTCCGCGAGCTCGGCGTTCCGGTGTTGCGCTGGCCGGGCGGCTGTTTTGCGGACAACTATCACTGGCGCAACGGCATCGGTGACCCCGGCACCCGGCCGCAGACGGTCAACCACTCCTGGGGCGGTCAGATCGAGGATAACGGCTTCGGCACACATGAATTCATGCGGTTGTGCGAACTCACCGGCGCACAGCCCTATCTGGCCGCCAATGTCGGAAGCGGCTCTCCGGCCGAACTCCGCGACTGGGTCGAGTACTGCAATCAACCCGCGGGGAGCTCGCTGGCCGGACAACGCGCCGCGAACGGGTCCCCTCCCCCGTTCCGGGTTCGCTACTGGGGAATCGGGAATGAAAGCTGGGCATGCGGGGGCCACATGACCGCCGAGGAGTACTGCGCGCAATATGCCCGGTTCGCGACCTACGTACCGCGCTGCGGAACCACCGCTCCGTATCTCATCGCCGTCGGCCCGAACAGCAATGACACGGAGTGGACACGCCGGTTCTTCCAGAGACTCAGGAGAGGACGCAACTATGTACCGCCGATTCATGGCTTCGCCATGCACTTCTACAGCTGGGGAACCCGGACGGCAAGGGACTACGACGAAGAATCCCTGCGGGCCCAGCTCTCCACATTCGTTGATCTGGAACGCGCCGTCAAAGAGCAACGCGCCTACCTGGATCGTCTCACCCCGGACCTCGGCCGCGGCCGCATCGATCTGCTGGTGGATGAGTGGGGAACCTGGGACAAAAGCGAACCGGATGTAGAGGAAGAACACGGACTGTTCTGGCAGCAGAATACCATGAAGGACGGAGTCGCCGCAGCACTCGGACTGAATGTCTTTCACCGGCAGGCGGACAAGCTCTCCATGTGCAACCTGGCCCAGATTGCGAACGTCCTGCAGGCGCCGTTGCTGACAGAGAAGGACCGGTGCATCCGCACACCCACCTATCACACCTTTTCCATGATGCGCACACACAGAGGCAGGACCGCCCTGCACGTCGAGGCTGACCCGGGTCCGGGCATCCTCTCCGTTTCCGCCTCACGCAGTGACAGAACGCTCTCCGTGACGATCGTCAATCCAGACCCTCTGATCCCGGCGACCGCTTCCCTGCGGCTCACGCGCGGTGTGATCACAGAAGCGACGGCGACGATCCTGTCCCATCCGGACTGGAATAGCTGCAACACCTTCGAAGAACCCGACGTGATCCTTCCCCGCACTCACATCGTGCGCTCTTCCGGAGGTTCCCGGGATATCGATCTCCCGCAGATGGCGGTGGTGCAGATAGAAGCACAGGTTGACGGGTGGTAAAATCGTCGCAAATCCAGTCGCACATTATCCCATTAAAGGATCATTGAGGCAAACAGATGACCCCCCGGCCTTTCCATCGACTTCTTCTCCTCCAGATATTGGCCGTCGTGACGATGCGCGGGCAGGAGACCCCGCCGATGATCCCCTTTCCGTTTTCTCCCGCCCAGCACCTCAATGCGATCTGTCTCCCCGATGACTGGCTCAAGACCCTTGTCACCGAACGGGGTGCGCTTGCCTATGACTTTGGACCGGGGCCGTACGCCCGTCCTCTTACAGAAATCAGTTTCGGCCTGGACGGGACTCCGCTCACCGTAACACGGCAATTCTATGAAGACCCGGTGGTCCCGATTGCGGTCACGCTGTCCGAGAGCCCGTCTGTCAGGGTGGTCACCCGTGCGTTCTCGTTGATCCCCCGCCCGCCGGAGCCTTCGGATGTCCGCCCCGGCAATGATCGCCTCAAAAATCCCGGCGGACCTCCTGCGAAGGAATGGGCGGGCTTTCGCATCGGCGACGATCGGGTTACACGCCGCGGCGGGATCAACGGAGCCATGGCGTGGTGCGCGCCGCCACCGTATGCGGATCCCGCATTCAGAAACGTCGCGTGGGGAACGAACAGGCCGATAACATATCACGTGAGCGTTACTCCCGGTGCTGCCAGGCGTGTCGCCTTCGGGCTCTGTGAATCCTACAAGCAGCGCCCGGGCGGGAGATCCATCGAACTCCGTGTTGAAGGGGGCGATCCGCTTACCGTCGATCCCCTGGTTGACGGAGAACGGAACAGGCCGTACGTGTACCTGGTCGACGGATCGGACCGGAACAATGACGGTGTGCTGGAAATCGGAGCGTGGGCCTCGCCGCGTTCGTCAGATCCCAATGTGCTGCTCAATGTCATCTGGATGTTTCCCGCCGGGGCGGCGGTGACCCCGGATGGTGTCATGCGCGGTGTGCACAACAACATCGCCGACGTCCGCGTGGATTGCGGGCGGGAATTGGAAGCATCGGCTCCCTCACCCCGTCTCGATGCTCTCCGTGCGACATTTGATGGAGCCGATGCCACACCCGTCATCCGTATACGTTCTCCCCGCGAGCTTTCCTTTGACAGCGCCCGGGGACTCGTGCTCTTCGAGCATCTCCCCTATTGTCTCAGCCGCCCCGCCCCGCTGTCGGCCATGCATTCCGGCGACACCCTTGTTCTTCTGCTTCCGCGCGGAACGCGCTCAGCGGACCTCATCGTTGTTCACGGGGGTGCCGGCCGTTCGGAGATCACCGGCGTTCCTCCGCTGGATCAGGAACTCGCCCGCGCAGACTCATTCTGGCGCGGACAGTCTTCTGTCCCGCGCGGCCGGCTTCGCGTCCCCGACCCGCGTCTGCAGTACCTGGTCGATGCCAGCATCAGGAACGTCTACCAGATTCGTGATGTCGTGGATGGAGGATTACAGTATCAGCCGGGGCCCACAGTCTATCGCGGCCTATGGATCGGGGATGTGTTGTTTTCGGGTAACACCTCGCTTATGCTCGGGGATTATCCGAGCGTGCGGAGAGCTCTGGACGCGGCACTTCCCTTGCAGTCGCTGAATGGCCAGTTCCGCGTCCTCCTTCCGGTAGAAGCTCTTGCCGAGACGCCGATCGTCCTTCTGGCGGTATGCCGCTATGCGGAGTTTTCCGGCGACACAGCATGGCTACGCCGCCACTGGCAGGTGGTCCGGCGCGGTATGACGTGGATCAGGAATACCCGCGGGCGCACTCTTGCTGACGGTTCCGCACCGTATGCAGGTCTGATGCCACCGGGATTCGTGGATGGAGGTATTTCCCACCTCACCGCGGATTACGGAACCCTCTGGTGGGCGATGATCGCACTTCAAGAAGGGGCGGCAGCGGCATTCCGGATCGGGTACAAGGAAGATGCCCGGTCGTGGGAATCTTTGCTTGACAGCTTCTGGATCGCCTTTCGCGCGCGCGCGCCGCTGGACATGAGGACGGATTCCGCCGGATACCGGTACCTTCCTGTTGCCGTGGCGGATACGATGAGAGGGGTTCCTCCGCAACGCGGGCAGTATGCCTTCCTGCTCCCGCTCCCGTACGGTCGCTTTTTCCAGTCACGAGACACGCTGATGCAGGCAATCAATCACGGAAACCTCGCGATGCTGGACTCCCGGACCGACGAGGGAATCATCGCAGGAAGCGGATGGCTACAGGACGGTATCTGGGCATGGCTCGGCGGGGTTCATGCCATGGCACACCACCGGATGGGACACTGGGCAAAAGCATGGGAAGCCCTGCAGGCGTTCGCCGATCATGCCACGCCGCTCGGCACATGGGTGGAAGAGCAACAACCTCAGGGCAAAGGCACCCGGACCACCGGTGATGCCTCTAATGCCGAGGCAGGGGCCTTCTTCGTTCAGACCGTAAGAAATCTTCTCGTCTGCGAGCGGGCGGATACCCTCGCGTTCCTCGCCGGCTTTCCCCAATCCTGGCTCGGGCCGGGAAAGCAGACCCTCCTCCGGGATGGAGGCACCACCATGGGGAACGCCTCCCTGGAGGTATCCGTCAGCACGGATGGGAAAACCGCCACGCTGGCTCTCACTCCTCCTTCACCCGGGATGCACAGGTGCATTCCCGTCCTCTATTGTCACGCCTTACGGGACGCGGGATTCCTGTACGCCGATGGAAAACCACTTCCGCAACACCTTCCGTTGAAGGCCGGACAACAAACCATATTGAAGCTGATGAAGAAGATCTGACCGGGACCGGCTGACCGGGACCGGTATTTTCCTGTTTCCCGGGCGCCCGAGTTTGCGTATATTATAGCGATTAGTCCTTCCCTTGACCCTCATCTCTCGATAAAGGATGCCATGAAGATCTTTGCCCGTCCGCTGTTGCTCGCCCTTGTACTGCTCTTGTCTGCCACGGGTGCCGCTACGGGCGCCGACATGAGCGAACAGGAGAAAGCCCGCCTCGCAGCCGAGGTAAAGGCGGAATTCCTTCACTCCTGGAATGCCTACAAGACCTATGCATGGGGACATGACGGACTGAAGCCGCTGAGCAAGACACCGTACGATTGGTACAACGAGCGGTTGTACATGACGCCGCTGGACGCGATGGATACCATGATTCTCATGGGACTTAACGAGGAAGCGGACAGCACTCGCGCCTACATCCTCCGCAACCTCTCGTTCGACAAAGACGTGTATGTGAAGGTCTTTGAGATCAACATCCGGCTGCTGGGGGGACTGCTCTCGAACTACCAGCTCACGGGCGACGGGCGGTTGCTGGCCCTCGCCAGGGACCTGGGCGACCGCCTGATTCCGGCCTTCAAATCACCCACCGGATTTCCTTATGTGGATGTGAATCTCAAGACCGGCGCGGTGCGGGGCACAAAGACCAATCCCGGGGAAATCGGCACACTGCTTGTTGAGTTCGGCACGCTCAGCAAGCTGACCGGTGACGTCAAGTACTACAACTACGCCAAGAATGCGTTCTTGAATGTGTATGAATCCCGCTCTGACATCGGCCTGGTCGGGGATCAGATCGACTGTGAAACGGGCGAGTGGTTGAAGACGGACAGCCATCTCAGCGCCTGCATCGACTCATACTATGAATACATGGTCAAATGCGCCCTCCTGTTTGATGACGAAGACTGCAAGATCATGTGGGACAGCTCATACAAGGCGATCAATACCTATCTGGCCGATACCGTGGGGACGCAGCTCTGGTACGGCCATGCCGACATGAACACCGGAAAGCGCACCAAGACCTGGTTTGGCGCCCTGGACGCGTTCTTTCCGGCGGTGCTGGTCCTCGCGGGCGATGTCGAGCGCGCCGCGTGGCTGCAGGAATCCTGTTTGCATATGTGGAAGCGCCACGGCATCGAACCGGAGAATTTTGACTACAAGAAAAACGAAGCCGCGAGACCGCGCTTCTTCCTCAATCCGGAAATCATCGAATCCGCATACTATCTCTACCGCAGAACAAACGATCCGCGTTATCTCGAGATGGGAAAGGTCTTCCTGGACAGTCTGAAGACTTACTGCCGGGTCGACGCCGGATATGCAGAACTGAAAAGCGTGATCACCAAAGAAAAATCCGATCGGATGGAGAGCTATTTCCTCGCGGAGTCGCTGAAGTATCTCTACCTCCTGTTTGCACCCGCGGAAACTCTGGACTTCGACTCGGACCATTTTCAACACGGAAGCCCACCCCATCCGCAGGACCTGGTAGGCCGCCATGCGCAAACGATTCGCTGCACACCCGAAGATGAAGCACGGCACATTCCTCGCCCTGTTCAGCGGACCGGAGAGTTTTGCGCGGTGCCTGGATTTCCTGCGCCACCATTTTGACGTGATACAGGCGCGCTCACAACTTCTCCTCACGCTTTCGACGCTGGCCCTGACCATCACGGGATTTTCCGGCCTGAAGATCGCGCAGACGAACATGTTCGCACGGTACACCATGGCCGCGGGAATCGTCTTTGTCCTGGCCGCCATGGTGATTCTTCTGCTCGGAGGGTTGCGGATCCGGTGGACAACGCAGTTTCTGGCGAGACCCTCCGGACGAGACGCTCATCCGGATCATCCGGTACCGGAATCTCAAAACCCGGCTCTATTTCTGGGAACTTACGCTCCTCGTCATCGGACTGGGCAGTTATGTGGCCAGCGTGGTCACCTATCTTCTCTACACACCCTGAATGGTGTACCGGATGTATGCTCACGTATGCACGAAAGGCCGATCAATGAACCGCATGCTCTCCTTTACGCTCTCCTCTGCGATCGCCTGTGTGCTCGCCATGGTGTTTTCCTCATGCGGAAAGCAGGAGGACAAGGCCGCACAAACACGCACAACAATCGCGGTCATCCCCAAGGGCACCACGCATGAGTTCTGGAAGTCCATTCACGCCGGCGCCGTGAAAGCAGCGCGGGAACTGAACGTCGAGATCATCTGGAAAGGCCCGCTGCGCGAAGATGACCGCGAGGCGCAGATATCGGTGATGGAAGATTTCATCAGCCGGGGCGTCCAGGGCATTGTCCTTGCCCCGCTGGATGACATCGCCCTGCGCGGGCCGGTCACCAATGCGACACGTGCGGGAATTCCGGTGGTGATCATTGATTCCGATCTCAAAAGTGATGACTACGTCAGCTTTGCAGCAACCGACAACTACCTCGGCGGAAAAATGGGGGCGGAGGAGCTCATCCGCCTTCTCGACGGCAAAGGCCGGGTGATCATGTTTCGGTGCCTCGAAGGGTCGGCCAGCACCGTCAACCGCGAACGGGGATTTCTGGATGCGATGGCAGCCGCACCGGGCATCACGGTCGTGAGCGCGAACCAGTATGGCGGCGCCGACGGTCGAAACGGCCTATCGTGCCAGCGAGAACCTGCTTGCCCCGCTCAAGGACGGCACGGGGAAGCTGACCATCGACGGCATTTTCACGCCGAACGAATCGACAACCTTCGGCATGCTCCGCGCGCTGCAGGATGGAGGCGTCGCAGGCAAAGTGTTCTTTGTCGGGTTTGACAGTTCGACGAAACTTGTCGAAGCTCTCCGCAACAAGCAATTGCACGCCCTTGTTCTGCAGAATCCTATGGCGATGGGATATCTGGGCGTGAAAGCGGTCGTCACACATATTCGGGGAGAAAAGGTGGAGAAGCGTATCGACACCGGCGTTACGCTGGTGACGGGGACAAACATGGATCAGCCCGAAATCAAGGAGCTTATCCAGCCCGACCTGGCCCAGTGGCTTGAATGACCACACCGTTCCCACAACCCCGCTTCGCCATGCGGGGCATCGTCAAGCGGTTCGGCGCAACGGCGGCGCTGGACGGCGTGGACTTTGCCGTTGCCCCGGGGGAGATCCACGCCCTTGTGGGCGAGAACGGCGCGGGAAAGAGCACGCTGATGAAAATCCTGGCGGGCGCTCTCCGGCCGGACGATGGAAGCATGCATCTGGACGGCTCTCCCTACCGTCCCCGCAGCACGCATGAAGCCCGGAGTGCCGGCGTGGCGATGATCTACCAGGAACTCTCCCTCGCCCCCCACCTTCCGGTCGAAGATAACGTTATGCTCGGCATGGAGCCGGGCGGGTTCGGCATCCGGAACCGCGCGGTGATCCGCACACGAACACGCGACGCCCTGACACTGCTCGGGCACGGCGCGATCGATCCGCGGACCCGCGTCGGGGCACTCCCCATTGCGGCACGGCAGATCGTGGAAATCGCCCGCGCACTCGCCGTCGGGTGCAGAATTCTTGTCCTGGATGAACCCACCAGCAGTCTCGCGCTCGCGGACATCCAGAAGCTCTTCTCCGTCCTCGGTGCGCTGCGGAAACAGGGGCATGCCATTGTCTACATCTCCCATTTCCTGGAAGAAGTGAAACAGATCGCCGACCGGTTTACCGTCCTGCGCGACGGACAAACCGTCGGGTCCGGCGCAACAGCGTGATCACTCGATTGAAGAGATTGTGGCAAAAATGGTCGGCAGGCGTCTGGAGCAGATGTATCCGCGTTCGGTGCGGGTGCCGGGGGATGTCGTGCTGGACGTGCGCGAGCTGTCCGCAGTGCCGAAGCCGCTGGACGCAAGCTTCGCGCTCCGCCGCGGCGAAATTCTCGGGCTCGCCGGACTTGTCGGGGCCGGACGCACGGAGTTGCTCCGCGCCCTCTTCGGGCTTGCCCCCATCGCGCGCGGGGATATACGGTTGTTCGCATCACCACGGCTGGGCCCCTCCGCCGGAACGCTGGAAGCAGGGCGCGGGAATGGTGAGTGAAGACCGGGCCACTGAAGGCCTTGCCCTCTCGCTCAGCCTCGCCGACAACATTACGATGAATCTCTCCCGCGACGCGGGCCGCTGGGGAATTGTCCGTCCGCGCCGTCTCGCCACGACCGCAACCCGCTGGATCGATGCGCTCGGTATCAAGTCGCGCAGTCCGCATCAGAAAGTACGCACGTTGTCCGGAGGCAACCAGCAGAAGCTCGCTCTCGCACGGCTCCTCCATCAGGATGTGGACGTGCTGTTGCTCGACGAGCCCACGCGCGGGATCGATGTGGCCAGCAAGTCGCAGGTGTATGAGTTGATCGATCGCCTTGCCTCCGGCGACCGGGACGCGGGAACACCGGGCAGGGCCATCCTGCTCGTCAGCAGCTATCTCCCGGAACTGCTCGGCATCTGTGACCGCATCGCCGTCATGCACCGCGGCCGTCTCGGTCCGGCGCGACCCGACACACGAGTGGACCGAACATTCGCTCATGCTTGCCGCAACAGGTTAAGGTTGAATATCATGAAACGATTCTCGTCCCTCACGCAGACACTCGGCCCGCTTGCCGGCCTCGTGCTGATCTTCTCGCTGTTCGCGATCATCGGCCCCGAGAGTTTCTGGTCCTCGAACAACCTCGAAACCATCGCACGCCAGACCGCGATTGTGGGCTCCGCGGCCCTCGGCATGACGCTGATCATCATCTCGGGGGGAATTGATCTCTCCGTCGGATCGATCATCGCCCTTGTCACCGTTGCCATCGCCGCCCTCCTCCAGGCCGGGGTGAATCCTTTGCTTGCGGCCCTCGGCGGCGTGGCCACCGGCATCCTCTGCGGGTTCACCAACGGCTATCTCATCACACGGCTTCGCGTTGTGCCGTTTATCGTCACACTCGGCACGCTGCTTGTCGTCCGCGGAGCCGCGAAGGGTTTTGCCACGGGAGCAGAAGATCGATGCCCCGCTGACCTGGCTGAAGGAGCTGCTTGCCGCGCTCCCTCCCGGCGAAGGGTGGCGTGTTGTCCCGTGGGGCGTCTGGCTCACCATCGTCCTTGCCGTGTGCGTCGCCGGACTCCTGGTCTATACCCGTCTCGGCCGGCACATCATCGCCATCGGTTCGAACGAACAGACCGCACGGCTGTGCGGGGTCCCCGTGGACCGCGTGAAGACGACGGTGTACGCCCTGGGTGGATTTTTTGCCGGCGTGGCCGGCGTGCTGCAGTTCTCCCGGCTGACCGTGGGAGACCCCACGGTGGCAATGGGTGTGGAACTGGATGTCATCGCAGCGGTGGTTATCGGAGGAGGCAGCCTCTCCGGCGGCGAAGGATCGGTTCTGGGCACCATCGTCGGTGCACTCATCATGACGGTGATCCGATCGGGCTGCGCTCAGATGGGACTGCCGAACTGGGTGCAGGAAATGGTCACCGGCGGGATCATTGTCACCGCCGTGGCTATCGACCGCTGGCGGCAACGCCAGCGCACCAGCGATGCGGGAGCGGTGAGCTGAACCGCGCGCGCAGAAGATGATCCGCTCATCGCGCAGAGAACACCCGAAGATTGAAGCAAAGAGAACCCGGCCGGCACTTCACTCCACAGGAACACACTCCATGCAGAGATTTGGCGCAACGTTTACCTCCACACTGATCTTCACGGCAATGCTCACCGCAGCCCCGCCCGACAAGAAGCCTCTCACGCACGATGTCTATGACGGCTGGCAGAAGGTTTCGGGAGAGACTATTTCCAACAACGGTACATGGGTCGCGTACGTCATCGAACCGCAGGAAGGCGATTCCCGGCTCGTCTTCCTGAACCTCCGCACGGGGGGAACGGATACCATCGCCCGAGGAACCGGCCCGAAGTTCGCGGAAGACTCCCGCTATGCGGCATTTTTTGTCAAACCGGTTTTTGCGGATGTGAAGAAAGCAAAGAGAGCAAAGAAGAAGGGGGACGACCTGCCGAAGGATACTCTGGGGATCGTCACGCTCGGCGCCGACAGCGTGGTACGGATCCCACGGGTGAAATCCTTCAAGCTTCCTGAAAAAGGCGCGGGCTGGATCGCCTACCATATGGAAAAAGAAGCCGCGAAGACGGACTCCTCCAGAAAGAACGGCAAAAAGGACGCCATCACCGACGAAGAAGACGATGCCAAAGACAAGAAGGACGAGGCAGGCACGCTGATGGTCGCGCGCCGCCTCGCCGATGCAAGGGAGTTTCTTTTTCCGTTCGTCCGCGAATTCACATTCACCAAAGACGGACGCGCAATTCTGTTCGCGACCACGGGCAACGACAGCACTGCCGCACCGGGAGTTTTTGTCTTCAACACCGCCACCACCACGGTCGATACGCTCTCCATCGGCAAAGGAAAATACAAGCTTCTGGCCTGGGATGAAGACGGAAAGCAGGCGGCGTATCTCGCCGACCGCGATACCTCAAAGAACAAGCAACGGTTCTTTTCTCTCTACTACTGGACGGCCGGCCGGGACTCCGGTATCGTCATCGCTGACACGCTCATCAAGGGCCTCCAACCACAATGGCTGATCAGCGAAAACCGTATCCCGGCATTCTCCAGGGACGGATCCCGGCTGACATTCGGGACGGCACCAATCCCGATGCCGGAAGACACCACACTAAACGAAGAGGAAACCGCCAGACTGGACGTCTGGAACTGGCAGGATGAGTACCTCCCGACGCAACAGAACAAAGACGTTGAACTGGAAAAGAAACGATCGTATCTCGCCCTCATTCACCTCGCAGCCGGGACGTTCGTGCAACTGGGTTCACCCCGGATCCCCGGCGTTCAGATCGGCAACGAAGGGCGCGCGCCGGTCGCCCTGGGACTCTCCGACGTCCCGTACAGGAAACTGGTTTCCTGGGAGAATACGCCGTTCAACGACGTATACCTGATCGATGTTCGGACCGGGGCGCAGAGGAAGATTCTGGAGAAGGTGAAGGGATCCCCCGCGCTGTCGCCCGCCGCACACTACGTCGCCTGGTACGATCCCGACCAGAGGAACTGGTTCACACTCAACACGGCCACTCTTCAACGCACCAACATCACAAAAACCATCACCGTCCCCCTGTACAACGAGCTCTACGATCTCCCGGACGAACCCGGTGCCTATGGCCTGCTCGGATGGACGGAAGACGATTCGACCATGCTGGTGTACGACAGGTATGATATCTGGTCCATCGATCCGGCTGGAGTGGCGCGCCCGCGCAATCTGACGGGTGGCTCCGGGCGCAAGACCAAGACGAGCTACAGGTACATCAGAACCGATCCCGAAGAACGGTTCCTCAAGCCCGGCAGCACACTGCTCCTGAAAGTCTTTGACACGTCAACAAAATCCGCGGGCTATGGCCGTATGCCGCTCTCCGGCGTAACGCCCCCGCAACAACTGTTGTTCGGGCCGTTCGATTTCAGCACGCCAACCAGGGCGCGGGACGACAGCACATTCCTTTTCGCGAAGAGCAACTTCACCACACCTCCCGACGTCTACACGGCCGGCGGGGATTTCGGCACCCCCCGCAAACTGAGCGCGATCAATCCACAGCAGCAGGAATACCTCTGGGGCACCGTCGAGCTGTTTTCCTGGAAGGCTGCGGATGGGAAACCGATTGACGGCCTCCTGTATAAACCGGAGAATTTCGATCCGAAGAAACGCTATCCCATGCTTGTCTACTACTACGAACGGAATGCGGACTACCTTAACTCGTACCTGGCACCGGCGCCGAGCGCGTCCACCATCAACCGTTCCTACTGTGTGAGTAACGGCTATGTCGTCTTCGTCCCGGACATCCGGTATAAGGTGGGCTTTCCGGGACAGAGTGCAATGGACTGCATTATTCCCGGCGTGAAGAAGCTGATCGCCGCCGGATTTGTCGATCCCGCCCGCATCGGCTTGCAGGGACAGAGCTGGGGCGGATACCAAACAGCCTACATCGTAACGCAAACCGGCATGTTCAGGGCGGCAATGGCAGGCGCACCCGTCTCTAACATGACCTCCGCCTACGGCGGCATCCGTTGGGAATCTGGCCTGAGCCGCATGTTCCAGTATGAAAAGGCGCAGAGCCGCATCGGCGGGACGTTGTGGGAAAAACGTGACCTCTTCATCAAGAACTCCCCGCTCTTCTTCGCCGATAGAGTGACGACTCCCCTCCTCATCATGGCGAATGACAATGACGGTGCGGTACCCTGGTACCAGGGAATCGAGTTCTTCACCGCTCTCCGCCGCCTCGCCAGGCCCGCGTGGATGCTGACATACAACACCGAAGCGCACAACCTGGTCCAGCGGAAGAACCGTAAGGACCTTTCCATACGCATGATGCAGTTTTTCGATCATTTCCTGAAAGACGCTCCCATGCCCGTATGGATGAAGGCCGGCATCCCGGCTGTCAACAAAGGAAAAACGCTCGGACTGGAACTCGCGAAATAGATCCACGGGAACCGGCGGCGCATCGAGCTGCACGTCGCACAATCGATGTGCAGGGACACATGCCAAACCGATCGGAGCAAGAGGAGCACAGATGAGAGTACGCGGTTCACACAAATACAGAAATGAAACCTCTAAACAGGATGGCGCTCTGATGCGTCACATCGTGCACATCCGCCTGGTTGTCCTGCTCTCCGCGCTCCTTTCGCCGATCACGCATGCCCAGACGACCGCCCGCTGGTATTACGAACCGCAATATGAACCTCCGGAACATCAGGTGGATATGGAGCATATGCGGCTTACGCTTTCCTTCCAGCCGGAGGAAGGGCTGGTCCGGGGGAACGTGACGCACATCTTCACCCCCCTCCGGGAGTGCGTGGACACGCTTTTCCTGAACGGGCCGGGCATCACGATGCTCAAGGCCCTACACAGAGGACGCCCGCTGCCCTTTGTCACCCGTCCGGACGGCATTACATTTCGTTTTTCACCACCGCTCCGCCTTGGAGCAAGGGATAGCATCCTGCTGCAGTACGAAGCCCGCCCCCGGCTCGGCATATTCTTCATCGGCTGGAATGATTCCACACACCGGAGCAGGAAGCAGATCTGGACCCAGGGCCAGGGGATCAACAACCGGCACTGGTTTCCCTGTTACGACGAACAGAACGACAAACTGACCACCGAAACGATTGTCACGTTCGATAGTCGATACAGGGTCCTCTCAAACGGGCGGATGGTTTCCAGGAAGGACAACGGCAACGGGTCGCCACGTGGCACTATAGAATGACCCGCCCCCACTCCTCCTACCTGGTGATGCTGGGGATCGGCCGGTACGAGATCGATACGCGGCGGTCAAAAAGCGGGGTGCCCCTCCACCTCTGGTATTACCCCGAATACCCCGACCGTGTCGAGCCGACATATCGCTATTCCGCCGAAGCGATCGATTTCATGGAACGGGAGACAGGCGTCCCTTACCCCTGGGAATCCTATGCGCAAATTCCCGTGCAGGATTACATGCACGGGGCGATGGAGAACACTACGGCAACGGTGTTCGGCGACTTCTTTCTCGTGGATCGCCGCTCGTTCCTGGACCGCAACTACATCAACGTGAACGTGCACGAACTCGCGCATCAGTGGTTCGGCGACTACATCACCGGCCGCAGCGGACGGAGTTCCTGGCTGCACGAGAGTTTTGCCACGTTCTATCCGAAACTCTTTCTGCGCGAGATCGCGGATGAGGATGCCTACCAGTGGGCCCGGAAGCGCGAACAGGAGACGGCCCTCGCGGCTTCAGAAAAGGACCTTTTCCCGATTCTCCACTCCGCCGCGGGGTCCGACCGGGTGTATTCCAAAGGCTCGGCGGTTATCGATATGATGCGCTACACCTTCGGGGAAGACGCGGTCCGGCGGGTGATCACACACTATCTCCGCACGCATGCATATGGACTTGTTGAATCCAACGACCTCTACCAGGCCTTCCAGGACGTCCTGGGTCTCTCACCGCACAAGTTCTTCGAACAATGGATCTATCGCGGAGGGGAACCGCACTACCGGATCACCCGCCGGGACGATCAACTCCCGCAGGGAGGGGATCGTCAGACCCGCATCACGGTCAGGCAGATACACGGACAGGACGATCTGATTAAGCTGTTCGCCATGCCCGTCGTTCTCGAGGTGCACTACACCGACGGTTCATCCGACCGGGTACGGGTGAACATCGAACGGGAAACCGAAGAGGTTGTCGTGCCGAATCCGGGCAAGCGGAGTATCGCATTCGTCCTCTTCGACCCGGGGAGCTGGATTATCAAGCACGTGACATTCGACCGGTCGTTTGCCGAACTTCGCGCGCAGGCGCTGAATGCTCCGCTCATGATCGACCGGTACGATGCCGTTTGTGCCCTCAGGGATACCGCAATCGCCGTGAAAAGAGCGCTGCTGGCAGAGGTGTACGGACGCGAACGGTTTCATGCGGCGCGAGGGGAAGCCGTAACACAGCTCGCGACCGATCCCGACGGCCGGAGCATGGATATTGTCCGGCGCGCAATGCGGGATACTGCTGTCGAAGTCCGCTCTGCAGCCCTGGCGGCATTTGCGGTCATTCCGCCGGACTTCCGCGACGCCGTCGAGGGATTGCTGACCGACTCGTCCTACGCCATCGTGGCCTCGGCGTTGACGAAACTGTGCGAGCAATTTCCTGAACACCGCGACCGGTATCTCTCCCTCACACGGGGCGTGAAGGGTGTCGGCAATCAGGTGTCTGTGCTCTGGTATGAAATGGCGGCAAAGGGTGGATCGCGCGAAGCGCTGGACACCCTTGTGGATATGGCCGGCCCCGCATTTGAATTCCGGACACGCGTGAATGCTTTCGAATCCCTCCTCAGATTGAACTATCTCAACGAAACCCTTGTTCAACATCTTTATGACGCCATGGCCCACGCCAACGGCCGCCTCCGGAACCCGGCAACAGACGTGACGCGGGGTTTTCTCAAGCAATCAGCTCACCGCGAGCTTTTCTTGAAGGGACTGCAGAATCGTGCATGGCCGCAGTGGAAAAAGGACATGATTACACCCGTTTTCCAGACACCCTGACCCCATTATCCCATTCATGGAGCAAAAACCATGTCCACCACCCTGAAAGCCGGACTCCTCCTCGGGGTTCTTGTCGTCGCCTGGACGTTTGTCATGGGATTCACCGGCTGGTACAAAGATCCGGTGCTGCTGAACGCATTCTGGGTCGTTATACTGATCCAGATCGGCGTATTGATCCGGGCGCTCCGCAAAACCGCCGCCGAAGGCAACACGTACGGCAAACAGGTGTGGGCCGGTACGCTGCTATCGACCCACGCGGCCATCATCATTTTCTGCGGTTCGTATCTCTTCACGACCGTGGCGTTTCCCTCCTACTTTGCCGATCTTCGCGCCATCCACGAAAAGATGCTCCTGGATTCGGGGATGGCGGTTGCGGAGGTGCAGAAGACGGTGGAAGCACAGCAGGCGATGCAGACACCTTTCTTTCAGGCATTGTTCGGCGCCATCGGGACAATTGTTACAGGCGTCGTGGTGTCCTCAATTCTCGGGCTGTTCTTCAAGAAGAAACCCGCCTGACCGGCGGTGTCGAATCGGGGTAGCTCCGTATAACTCCACGGTACACCGAAGGGGTGCCAGATCTGTCAGCATCAGACAGACCTGGCACCCCTTTGGATCGGATATTCAGAAGCCGCCGGGCGTCAGCGTTGCTTCTGTACCTGGTAGTTGTCATACTGAATCGACTTCTTGACCTTTCGAGTGTCCTTGCTTTCCTTTGAGAGGCTGTCCGCATACGACTTCAAACGTGCTTCCTGTTCCTGTATCGCGCCGGCAGCTGCTCCGGACTGTATTGCGGCCGGTGATGCCGCGAGATCACGCCGTGCCGTTGTCAGGGTTGCGGTTGCCTCCTCAGTCTTCCCTGCATCAAGAGCCTCCATAGCCTGCTTCACCGCACGCGTGGAGACCGCCACGTCCCCTTTCGCCTGGGTATCCCAATCCCGCTCCCGTTCGACCTCGGCCTTATCGTCTTCATAACGGACGGAGGTCCGGAACGATGGGAAGGCCTTGTGCGCCGCCGATTCCCCCTGCCACACGAGCCTTCCGTTTGCCACGGTGAAGGATCCTTTGCCGGGCGGGATGGAGATTTCCGCACAGAGTTCCCGCGAATCATTGGCGTACAGATCGCCGATAGGCACTCTCACCTTCGTCCCCTCCCGCTGGTACTGGAAACCGATCACATCGCGCAGCGTGACACCCGAACCCAGCTCCAGTTCCAGGATAACGCTCTGGGCCAGCATGGACGACAGCTGATCGAATTCCCGCCGGAGAACGGATGCAAGATTTTCGGGGTTCTCGATGAAATAGTAGTTCCCTCCGCCCTGCTCCGACAGATCCACCATAAGGTTTTCGTTATAGTCCAGACCCACCCCGATCGTCGTCAACGAGACACCCGATGTACGCTGCCGTTGTGCAATGGCCCCCAGGCGCCCGGGATCGGTGACTCCTTCGTTGGCCAGTCCATCGGAGAGGAGAATAACACGGTTGACGTATTCCCGCCGGAGGTTGCATCCGACCTGGCGGTACCCTTCGCTCAGCCCCCCGCCCAGGTTCGTGCGGCCCCGCGGATACACTTCATTCACGAGACGTCTCAATTCGTCCTTTCTCCTGCCCAGAGCAGATGCCGGCCAGAGCACATCCACTTCATTGTCATAGATGACCAGCGAGAGCACGATCGTCGTGCCGGAGCTGGTTGATGAGTGCATGCAGGGCAGCCCGGGCATGCGACATCTTCCCTTCTTCGGCCATGGATCCGCTCCGGTCAAGGACGATGGAGAGATTGAGCGGTTTTCGTGCCGGACGGGTGAAGTCTCTCGTTGAGATCGAAAGTTGCAGATAGAGTTTTCCACCGTGCGAGGAAATTGCGGGATAATTCACGCGTCCATCGAGCCGTATGGGATCGCGGGGAGGAGGGGATCCGGCCTGGAGGTCTCCCAGTGCCATCATCATCAAGACTGCTATGGTCATCGGTTTCATCGCACACCTCCTGTAGTGAGAGAACACGGCCTGTCGGTCGCACGAGTGTCTTGTGCTATTGAATCCGCTGAGGAGGCAAAAGGTAAACGACGGTTGCGGGCATTTTCTTAGGAAATGTGGCCACTTTTCCCTATTTTTGTGTGACATGGCTCCAGTGGCACAACATTCAACAAAACCTCTCCTTATGGCCTCCGGAACGGGAATAACCCCGAAGCTGTCCACATTCGATGCGTCCATGATCGTGGTCAGCCTGGTGATCGGCATAGGCATTTTCCGGACGCCTGCCATCGTCGCTTCCCACGCAGGGTCGGCTACACTGTTCTATGGCGCCTGGATCCTCGGCGGTGTTGTCAGCCTGTTCGGTGCTTTGACCTTTGCGGAAATCGGATCACGCTTCCCCAGGCCCGGGGCATTCTATCAGGTGGTTGCAGAGAGTTATCACCCTGCCGTGGCTTTCATGCTCAATTGGACCAGCGTGACGATCGTGAACGGAGCGGGGGGCGCAGCTGTGGCCATGATCGGAGCCGAATATCTTACCCCGGTTCTTTTCCCCCCGGAACAGCGCACACTTCTGGCGACACAGGTGACGGCAGCCGGGCTTGCGGCATTTCTGATCGGCATTAACGCCCTGGGCATCAAGACCGGCGCATGGACACAGAATATTCTTACCGTCCTGAAGGTGGGCATGATCGGGGTACTGGCCTTCGCCGGATTGGCTGCCGGAGAAACGTCATCCGTGGTCTCTTCCCCCGCACTCACGCTCCCCTCATCTCCCCTTCCTGCCCTGGGGCTTGCATTGATTCCCGTGTTCTATACGTACGGCGGATATCAGAGCGCGATCAATCTCGCGGGAGATATCACCAACCCCGCACGGAATCTTCCGCGCGCGATCTTCGTTGGAATGGCGATCGTTATCAGCGCATACCTGCTCATCAACGTTGCGTTTGAACGCACGCCTGGGAATTGCAGGCGTTGCAGCTGCACCCCTGGTCGCAGCCGAGGTGGCTCGCGCGGCGTTTGGTCCCGCGGGGCAGAAACTCATCAGTGTCGCCATCTTCCTCTCGGCCCTCGGGTTTCTGAACGTCACGCTCATGCACATACCCCGTGCATACTATGCCATGGCCGCCGACGGAGCGCTGCCGGCTCGTTTCATGAAGGTGAATTCCCGCACGCAGGCCCAGCTCTTCACCCTCCTGTTCTTCGGCACCCTCATCATCCTGTCGATCTTCTTCCTCGGGACGTTTGAAAAGCTGATGAACTATGTCATGCTGTTCGACGCATTCAACAACGCCGTGGTTGCATCCACGATCTTCGTCCTGCGACGCAGGAACATCACGGCGGGCATACAACCCTATACCGTTCCGCTGTACCCGGTGCTCCCGGCACTCTTCATCCTTGTCTTGCTGAGTGTGACAGTCAATGTCATTCTCAGTCAGCCGGGTTCGGTTGCCGCTGGAATCGCATTTGTCGCAGCCGGGTTCCCCCTCTATCTGATCATGCGACATCTCTCGCACGGAAGAACACCACCATGAGATTCTCTGTTGCCGTTGTGCTCGCGCTGATACTCGCCGAACAACATGCCCGTTTCCGCGCAGACCCCCTACCAGGCCGTCCTGTACAACGGGGCGAGCGCCAGCCAGGAACAACGCCTTCTGGCCATGACCCTTGCGGGCATCGTCAACCGCGATTCTGCGCGCCTCTACCTGCTGAACGTGTACGAAACATGGAGTTACAGTCTCACCGACGAACGGTGGCGCGATCTGTATCGCTCCCGCGGTCAGGTGGTGTTCGACAGCACCAGGAACATCCTCGCGCTGGTCGACAGGTTCCGGTCTTTCGTGAACGGGGCCATCACCTATGATCCCGCTCAATATTTCGGCAATTTCACGGGTCAATCCTTCCCCTGGCAGGGAGAACAGGCGGCCGTGATCGGAGCGCTGACAGACCGGCTTCCGGTGTCGGCCTCCCTCGCACCCGCGCTCGGCTTGCAGATCGCCGACTCCGTGCTCGTCACCGATGCCTTCGACGGAGACAGCGCCATAATGGTTCCCGGCCGTCTCGAGTCGCCCACGCTCCCCTGGAACAACACGGCGTTGACCGCCGAACAGCGCTATCTGAAAATCCTTGACTGGGGAGTCCAGAGCCTCCTTCCACGATGCAATCCGAAGAAATTCTATATTCGCGAATTCACGGATTTCACCGCCCAGAAACGGATGTACCAGGTCAATCTTGCCGGAACGGACGACCTCGATCTGAATTCCATGCCCGTGCCCCGCGCTGATATCCTGGAGCGTGCACTGACGTTCCTCCACGGACGCAATCCGTCGTCCATCTTTCACATCTATGGCTGGATCCGCCCGGAGCCGATGACCCAGTGGTTTGCCTTTTTCGGTTCGAGCTTTCACGAAACGCTCCTCGGCAACCTTTCCTGGCATGCCGCTTTTCCGGTTGCTCCCCGTTCCTATCTCCGACCTTCGGCAATCACTCCCGACACCGCCGCGCTGCGGGATAAATACTACATCCTGTTCGTCGGGTCCGAAGGCGACGCATCAAACTGGCACATGAGTTTTCAATCCGGCGCCTGGCTTTCCCCGGCGCGCGGCACGGTGCCCATAGGCTGGGGGTGGAACCTCCATTTGTTCCAGGAATGTCCGTTCGTCGCCGGCTACTATTATGACACCGCCACTCCGAACGACGGGTTTCTCAGCGTGACTTCCCCTCTCGGCTATGCCTATCCGGATCTCTGGCAGAATGACGTGTGGCAGGGAGCAATCGATTCGACAAGACAGTTGATGCAGCGGTTTGGCATCCGGGAGGTCTACGGCTACAAACACTACGCCGGTGCAGGAACGATGGTATACCGCGGTAAGACGATCAGCAACAGCTTCAACTTCAGCAGGTACGGGCAGTTTCAGACCGCCGTGCAGGCCAACCTCACCATTGTCTACGATCCTCTCGTGCCATCGCAAACGCCGTTCACCACCTACGGCCCGCCGATGTTCAACCACGTGGGCGACGGAAGTTTCTATGGAGATGCTTCCGATCTGAATGTCATGGCCGCCCGTATCATCGCCAATCTGAAGAAGCAGGCACGGCCGGGATTCCTTCTCGCCGGTTATCAGCGCTTCCGGCAGGATGACTTCGCCGGCCGCAGCGACCCCAGTTCGGTGGACATCACCGTCCCGCGACTTGCCCAGCTCGTCCAGCTGATTGCGGCGGATCCCGTGGTGGGACCGTATGTGGAAGTTGTCACACCGGAACTGTTTTCGGGACTGATGCGCAGGAAGCTCGGGCTTCTACATGCTGAAGCGCCGGGCGAGCCGCCTTTGGCATCTGCACTCCAGCAGAATTATCCAAATCCGTTCAATCCGAGCACCGTCATCCAATTCCGAATGCCGGCGGCCGGACGGGCACGCCTTCTGGTCTACGATCAGCTGGGACGGTTGGTGGCAAAGCCGGTGGACGGGAATCTGCCTGCGGGATTGCAGAGCGTGGAATTCTCCGGCAACGCGCTGGCGGCGGGTGTGTACATCTATCGATTGGAGCACGCAGGCGGGTCGGAGGTGAAAAGGATGATTCTCCTCAGGTAGCCGGACTGCTGAAAGCTATTGGGCCGGAAACTCGATCTCCATACCCCGCACCGGGTGATATCCGCGCTCCACGACATTCTCCCCCTTGAACACCCCCCACGACGGCAATGGCATGAAACGCTTCGTCATGTGATACATCTGCAGGGCACTGTTGCCGGCATACACATACACGACGCGGGCAGGATTGAATGGATTGGGGAAGGCGACAAACAGACCGTCATCCGGATCCGCATATGTCCTGCCCTTCCAGCGAAACATATTCTTCCCGAATGTCAGGCCGAGCCGCTCTGCCAGACGGCCGGTCACGCTGTTGTCCGCCGTCCCCCCGAGCACAATCAGGTCGTGCGCCGCAAGGTCCGTCTCACTCATCTCGGCATCCTGCCGCACCGGGAGGAAGTATTCCACAAACTGGTCGGCCAGAACCGTCTGGAATTTCAGTGCGGCCGAATGACCGGCCTCAATCTGCCGTCCCGTTCCATAGACAAACTGCGCTGACGTGAAGTCGTCAAAGAAGTTGGAGAGGGTATAGTATGCAGGCCGCGGCACCGGAATGTCGTTCCCCGCGTTGAAGACGATCCTCCGCGGTTGTTCCTTCAGATCAAACGTGTAGCTCTCCTTCGCTTTGCTGACGGTCACTTTCCTCCATTGGACCGACTTCTCGGTCTCGATGGCCACGGTGGTCGAGAAGGGATAGACGAAACCGGTCTGTTGAACATCCAGCGTCAGCTGCCAGCCATCGCCCGCCGCCGAGCTCGCACCCCGCACTTCGAGTGCCGGAAGATCCTCACGTTCGAGCCAGGGGACCAGCAGATTCCTCACCGGGCGTTTTCCCGTTTCTTCCGCAATCTTCAGGAACTGCTCTGTCGTCAGGGGTTTCTCACGGAAGCGGGAGTGGACGGCATTCATCACTTCCCCGAAAACGGTATTGCCGAGTGCAAGCCGCAGCTGGTGAAGGGCATACGTCCCACGGATTCGCGGGATCACGTAGTTGCTGTAGCGATCGTAGACCCGCTCCGCTTTGAGCGGAGCCACAGCGCCTTCACGGGCGACGGTATAGAGAAGGCGGCAATTCATCTCCGTGAGTTGGTCGCGCAGAGCGGGCATCGCCGCTCCGGGCTCGGCGGGCAGTCCGTTCAGCATGTTCCAGTACGCCGCCGTTCCGCTGACAAACCAGTTGTCCCCCTCCGAAGCCGGGTAGACCGTGTTCATCCAGAGGGATTTCTTGTCGAAACCGTACAGCTCCTTCACCTCGGCAAGATTCTGCTCCCTGCGCGGCTCCGCCGGAGGATTTGCCCGCATTCCCTTGAGCTTTTCCGCCACGAAGACGGGGTTGATGACCGAGTACCCGAGCGTGAGATGCGGCTGCACGCCGGGCAGATCCGGCATGATTCTGCTTCCCTTTTCCGGCACTTTCTCCCTGCAGCGTGACCTTCCCGTAATGCGCAAGGAACATCATATGCGAGGCCATCTCTCCGTTCGTGATCTTCCCGTCGCAGGCGTGCGGACGGTTGATCGGCGATGTGGCCATGCACATTCACCGCGCTGAGCGCATCGATCTTCCCTTTCTCACGCTGGTAGTACTGGTAGAAGGCAAGATCCCGGTTCACGTTCCCGTAAATCAGGTCGTACGGCGCGTTCGTGGGGTCCGGGCACATACTCCTTACGGACTTCGGGATCCTTCGCATTGTTGACGCTCCAGTAGAACCCCCTGGTATTTCCGGGAAACTCGCCGGTAGAACTCCGCCAGAGCTTGTGCTTCTTTGTGCCGAGCAGGAGGATGGCGATCTCGTTGGTCTTCGCATCGCCGATCAGCCAGTCATTGGTGTACAGTCCGTTGTTTCCCGTCGTGAGGATCCGGACGGCTTCATCGATGCTGGAGGCGTACTGGGCGGCTTTCCGGATCCGGGAGGATTGCGGTTCCCCGTCGATGTTGAAGGGTGTCTGCATGACCGTGGTCTCGCCCATCATGATGCCGGCCGCATTGATGTAGAAATCGGCCCCGGAGTGGATTCCCCCCGGAAAGGTTTCATACACGAGACGATGGCCTTTTGCCGGGACCACGTCGCAGATCACATCCCAGTGGACTCCGGTGTACCCGCTCCACATGAACAGCTGGCCGAACACAATCCTCCCGTCCTGCGTTGCGGGCCCGTTGGCCAGAAACGATGAACACTTGTGCAGGCGTTCCGCGGCGTTCAGCTCCTCTTCCTCTTTCCTGAAACTCCGGCCGCTCAGTGCATGCGCGGTTTCATTGAGCGCGCCGCCGAGCTGACCGATATCCACAGCGGAGTTGACGGTGACGATATCCAGGAAGTCGATAGCGCGCCCGGCATACGTTCCGCCCGCCTTTGCCGCCCCGTCGGCGATCCCTTTCATTTCTTCAAGGTACTCCGGATCGTATTTGCGAAGCATCAGCGCATCGGTCAGCGTGCGCAATTCATTCCATCCCGCCCTGGCGTTGTCCCCATTCTGCCGTATCGCCAGCTTGTCGATGTAGGCAACGATCTCTTTCGACAGGAGGAAGCCGTATTGATACCCGCGCGTGTACGGCTCCCCCTCGATATGCACGAACGTCCAGCCTTTGTCCGTATAGCGAAACGCCGGACCGTACCATTTCACCGTTTCAAGCGGGATGTATTCGGCGATATTGTCGACCTGATCCACCTGGAGATCATCGAACCACGCCTCACCCGTTGCCGAACCGTTCAAGCCGAGGTGCACACGCGCACGGTCCTCCTTCTGAGTCGCAAAGAAGAGCACTTCAATCCTTGTCCAATCCTGTGTGCCGCCCACTGCCGGCGCGTGGTTGGTAAAGGGGAAGGAAGCCATGGTGACGGTAGCCGCAACAGCCGTCGGATATCGCGATGTCGGATCGGACACGGCCTTCGCTGTCCGCACCCAGGCCGAAAGCCGGTAGAGCTGGCCGACGGCCAGCTTCAGGGGGGAGGATTCGACAGCGATGGATCCCGGCTCACGTGTCTCGAGATGCAGGCTCCTGGTGCCCGTGTGTTTGAGAATTCCATCAACCCTCACCGCCCCTGTCGGGGCCGGTGCAGGTCTGAGAATCGCCCACCCTGCCGGCACATCACTCACCCCCCCCTCCTCAAAACCGGAGTTCTGAAGAGGCAGCGGACCTGTCTGACTGTACGCGCAGACAGAGGAGAAAATCATTACTGCCGCAGATATAGCCAGCACAGACGCAATGGACCGAAGAGACATGAAGCTCCTTGACGAGTGTTGAGCGTTCTGAACAAAAGAGAGCGGCTATCCGGACAGATGAGGGTTCCCGGCGCCCGTTTGCGCGGATCATCAGGCTGTCCCGGACTACTTGATGATCTGGGCAAAACCCCGCCGTGTGAGATCACGCGAGATGAGCCAGGCCGCACCCAACCCGACAGCGATAAACACCAGGCCAAGAGCCACTTCGCCGAAGATGAGCTTTCCTATCCCGAACAACATCGCATACACAAGCACGATGCCGGCAAGCCAGTCCAGGAAGAGGCCCGCAAATCCTTCATCACCCTGCACATCCGGGAGAAGGCGCGCAACCGGACGCCACCCGATGCCGCCGGGATGCACACGACGATAGAACTCCTTGAGTGTGGCTTCCGGAACCGGCGCGGTCATGTACGTGACGAGAATCCAGACGATGGTGGTGATGCCGACGATATAGAAGAGGGTTTCGGGAAAATGAATCGCCGTGAACCGGGTCAGCACACCGTACGCAATCACGGGCGTGATCATCGCCGCAATCTCGCTCCAGGCATTGACGCGCCACCAATACCATCGGAGAATGAGCACAAGGCCGAGTCCGGCTCCCGCCTCAATGATGAAGGTCCAGGCCCCCGAGATCGTGTCCAGCATTGCGGTGACCAGCAGGGAGAGGAGCATGATCAGAATCGTCGTGATCCGCGCGATCCGGACAAGACTCCGGTCGTTCGCCGCCGGATTGACGAAGCGGCGGTAGAAATCATTCATGATATACGATGTGCCCCAGTTCAGCTGTGTGGCAATGGTGGACATGTAGGCGGCAAAAAAGGATGCCACCAGGAGTCCTTTGAGCCCGATGGGAAGGTGATCACGCATGGCGAAGACGTAGCCAAGGCGTTTTTCGTCGGGGCCGAGGGCGGGATACAGAACCAGGCTCGCCAGCCCGACGATGATCCAGGGCCACGGGCGGATGCAGTAGTGCGCGACGGTGAACCAGAGGGTTGCGTACAGCGAGTGCTTTTCGTCTTTTGCGGACATCATCCGCTGGGCGACGTACCCTCCGCCGCCCGGTTCAGCGCCGGGATACCAGGAGGCCCACCACTGCACCCCGACGTAGGCAAGAAACGCCGCCACGCTGAGTGCAAGCGCACCGCCGATTCCCAGGCCATCTCCGCCCACCCCGCCATCGCCGACCACCGGCAGAAACCGGAAAGTCCACGCGGGGAGCTTCGCCTGGAGACCGGCTATGCCGCCGACTTCCGGCAGCGCAAGGACCACAAATGCGAGAACGGTACACCCGACCATCGCGAGGACAAACTGAAAAGCATCGGTCACCGCAACGCCCCAGAGACCGGAGAGCGCCGAGTAGACGGCGGTGAGGACAAGCGCCAGGGCGATGTAGATCATCACCTGGTCCCGCGGGATGCCGAACATCCCTTCAAGAATCGCCGCCATCGCCAGATTGACCCATCCCATGATGACGCAATTCATGAACACGCCGAGATAGATTGCACGGAATCCCCGGAGGAATGCGGCGGGTTTTCCCGTATAGCGGATTTCGACAAACTCGACATCGGTCAGGATTCCGGCCCGCCGCCAGAGACGGGCGAAAAAGAAGACCGTGAGCATCCCGCCGAAGAGGAAATTCCACCAGAGCCAGTTTCCGGCAATCCCGTTACGGGCCACCAGTTCCGTGACGGCCAGGGGTGTATCCGCGGCAAACGTCGTTGCAACCATGGACGTTCCGGCAAGCCACCAGGGAAGGTTGCGGCCCGAAAGGAAGAACTCCTGCATGTTCTTCCCTGCACGCTTCGCATAGAAAACACCGACGCCGGCACTGGCGACGAAGTAGAGGATGATGATGGTCCAGTCGATCCAATTCATAGGGGGGATCCGATCTCGTTGTTCGAGCTGTCAGGCAAGAAGTGGGGAGCCGGCCCGGAGAGCCGATGTCAATGTACGTCTTTCCGGCGATTTTCGCCATCTCCGCCGGCGTGTCTTTTGCAGTTCATGCCTCTTCTTCCTACATTTGCTCATGCTGCCTGTGCAACACCGTTTCATGAGTGAAAATGAGTTTCATCGAGTTTAAGGATATCGGCAAGTCGTTCGGCGGCACGGTCGCCCTGGACAACGTGAACCTCACCCTCGAGCGGGGCGAGGTCCATGCCCTGATGGGAGAGAACGGCGCCGGAAAATCGACACTCGGAAAGGTCCTTGCCGGCCTGCTGCATCCTGATCACGGAACGGTGGCTGTCGATGGTGCTCCGGTCCGCTTCCCCTCTCCCCGCGAGGCGCAACAGGCAGGGATCGGCATGGTCCATCAGGAACTTGCCTATTGCCCCGATTTGACCGTCGCGGAGAATCTTACACTCGGCCGTTATCCGCGCCGGTGGAGGGTATTACTGGACCGTGCGGCGATGATTCGGCGGGCGCGGGAAATGCTCGCAGACATCGCACCGGAATTGAATCCGTCGCGGGTGATGCGTGATCTCTCAGTCGCACAGCATCAGATGGTTCAGATCGCCGCTGCGGTCAACTCCGGCGCGACCATGCTCGTCTTTGACGAGCCCACCAGTTCACTCTCCGAACCCGAGGCCCGGCGGTTGTTCAGCTTGATAACGCGTCTCAAGGAACGGGGCGTCACCATCCTTTACGTTTCGCACCGTATGGCGGAAGTGTTTTCGTTATGCGACAGGATCAGTATCCTGCGGGACGGGCGCATGGTCGGCACGGTTGCGGGGCGCGAGGCGGATCAGAACGCCATTGTCCGCATGATGATCGGACGCCAGATTGAGGAGTACTTCCCCGGACATCCCGGCACTCCCGCGGGCCGGGAAGTGCTGCGCGTCGATTCTCTTTCGTCGCCCGGCGCGTTCGCGGATGTTTCGTTGACCGTCCACGCAGGCGAAATCCTGGGCATAGCCGGGCTTGTCGGCTCGGGCCGCAGTGAGATGGCCGCGGCGCTGTTCGGCCTTGATCCTCGTGCAAGAGGATCGATACTGCTTGACGGACGTGACATGACAGGCGCTTCGGTCCGCGCCCGCATGCGGGCAGGGATAGCCCTCGTCCCGGAAGACAGGAAACGGCAGGGCCTGGCTCTGATGTTGAGTTGCCGCGTGAATTTCTCCCTGACCCTTCTCGATCTGTTGAGGCGATGGATCTTTCTCGGTCTGCGTACCGAACGCAGCATGCTCACACAGGCGTTCGGCAGACTGTCAATCAAAGCCGCTTCCTTCGAGAGTCCGGTCTCCAGTTTGAGCGGCGGCAATCAGCAAAAAGTGGTTCTGGCCAAGTGGCTTGCCCGGGCTTTTTCACTGCTGATACTCGACGAACCCACGCGCGGGGTGGATGTAGGAGCCAAAGCGGCTATCTACGCGTTGATCGAGGATCTCGCGCGTCAGGGCCGGGGGATCATCCTGATTTCCTCCGAACTCCCGGAAGTGATCAATCTGTCAACCCGCATTCTGGTCATGCGTGCGGGCGCCATTGTCGGGGAGGTACAGAAGCGGGATGCGACACAGGAAACACTGATGCGGATGATGTCGGGGCTCGAAGCAGGCTGAGTCTCACGGTGAGACTCACCGTGAGACACAGCCGCACGCAGGTCGGCCTGGGCCACGCAGACATACAGACGAAACACCATGGGAGGTATGGTATGGATCAGAGAAAAGCCCGGACGATACGCAACAGGGCTGTGGAGTTTCTCAACAAGGTACACATCGTTCTGACACCGAAGGAGGTGCGTAATATCGAGGTGGCCGATTTCGGTCTGAACGATATCGACACGATCGGCATGGAACTCGTCGTGTACGAGAACAACGATCGGTACTGCGCCAAGGAGCTGGTCCTCTTGCCGGGTCAAACCTGTCCGGAACACCGCCATCCACCGCGGGAAGAACACATTGCCGGCAAAATGGAGACGTTCCGCTGCCGTTGGGGCGTCGTCTATCTCTATATCGAGGGAGTTCCCACGCGGAGAATGAAGGCCGTGATCCCGGAAGCATATGAGCGATATTTCACGGTCCGTCATGAGATCATCCTTCAGCCCGGCGACCAGTACACACTTCCGCCCGACTCGCTCCACTGGTTTCAGGCCGGTACCCGCGGTGCAATCCTGTCGGAGTTCTCTTCCGCCAGTGATGATGCCAGCGATGTATTCACCGATCCCCATATCCAGCGCGTTCCGGCGGACGAAGTATGACATCCAAACAGCGATTTCTCGCGGCGCTCGATCGCAAGATCCCGGACCGTTTACCTGTGACCACCCATCATGTGATGCCGTTCTTTCTCGACACCTGCATGAACGGAATCACCAACGACCAATTCTTCGATCATTTCGGACTGGATCCCATCCGGTGGGTGTCGCTCTACCTGCCGGATTCTTCACACGGTGAATTCTACGATACGGATCACGTGCCCGGATATCTGGAACCGCATCGCATCTCCTCCGACCGCTGGCGTATCACGAGTGAAGAACTCCCCGATCCTCAGTACAAAACCACGCGCTTCACTTTCCGCACCCCGAAAAGGAACCTCACCACCGTGCTCCAGAGCAACGAGCATACGGCATGGGTGAGCGAACGGCTGGTGAAAGACAAATCGGACATCGAGATCATCGGGGAATTCTGTACTGCTCCCCTGTGCGATGTGGCCGCGGTGAACCGGCTGGCGGAGGATTACGGGGAACGGGGCCTCATCAGGGGAACCATTCCCTGCTTCGATGTGTACGGACAGCCCGGGTGCTGGCAGGATGCTTCGGTGCTGTTCGGCATCGAAGATCTGATCATGGCGACGTACGATGATCCGGAATGGGTTCACGCATTCCTGGACATTCTCCTCACACGGAAGCTGCGGTATGTGGATTCCCTGAAGGGTGCACGGTACGATGTACTGGAATTGGGCGGGGGCGACGCGTCATCCACCGTGATTTCCCCGACAATGCTCGAGACGTTCGTTGCCCCGTACGACATGCAGATCATTCGCCGTGCTCATGAAGCGGGCCAGCGGATCGTCTACCACACCTGTGGCGGAATGATGCCGATCCTGGAAAGGCTCGCCGACATGGGACCGGATGCTCTCGAGACGTTCACGCCACCCGGCATGGGCGGGGATATTGATCTCCGGGAGGCCAAGCGACGGATCGGGAAGCGGGTCTGCATGATCGGCGGATTCGATCAGAAGGAGTACTACAAGGGATGCACGCCGGCAGAAACACGCAAAGCGGTGCGGGCCTGTTTCGAGGCCGCAGGGGAAGATGGCGGGTACATCCTCTGCCCCTCCGACCACTTCTTTGACGCAGACCTCCCGCTCCTGGAGGCTTTTGCAGATGAAGCGAGGAGGTGCGTGTACTAGACGGGGTCGTCTATTTCTGCGCGATCACCAGCATTTCGAAATGTTCAGTCGTCAGCCTGTCGCTCCTGCTGAACGCACCCAGTGTGGCCCCGTAGATATCCACTCTGGTGAAGTTGATCGATCGCAGCAGCCATGTTATTTCCGGCGGAACGTAGTACCGCTCGTTGCACTGCAGTTCCTTTGTCTTCCCGAGGTCATCCTGGACCGTGGTAACATTGACATCACGGAACGTCATCAGATCGAATGAGTTCTTGTCGTATGTGGCGTTTCCCTCCTGCGCCTGGGACGCAAGGAAATCCTTTACCGAATGGAACAGCGGGAACAGGCCGTTGAGTGTGGTGAAGATGAGTTTGCCGCCTCCCCGCAGCGCTTTGTAGGTATTCTTGAGGATTTCAAAGTTCATGTCGTCCGTTTCCATAAGAGGAAACGCCCCCTCGCACAGCATGATCACCAGATCGTATTCTTCATTGAAAGGGAGAGATCGCGCATCCGCCTTCCGGAAATCGACATCGACTTTTTGTTCGGTCGCTTTTGTCTTTGCCCGATGCAGTTGGGATTCGGAGAGATCCACGCCGGTCACGGTGTACCCCCGTTTCGCCAGTTCTATTGAATGCCTGCCGGTACCGCAGCCCACATCCAGAATCCGTAGCACTCTTGTTCCGGCCGATCTCACGCTCAATGAAGTCGCATTCACCGGACGTCCCCTGGGTAAAACTCTCCCTGTCATACGTCAACCCGTAGTTTTCAAACAGCGCCTCATACCACTGTTTCATGTTGTTCTCTCCTTTCTCATCCTTGGCATTCCGGAAACAGCAAACGCAACGATGATCAGCGCCACGGTGAGGGACACCAGGGCAATGCTCGTAGCGCGAGAAGCCAATGTCGGGCAGAACATTGACCGCGGCCCGCTACACTTTGGGGATCCTTCCCTTCCGCCGCTCCCGCGAGGCCGGAACGATCGCGAGGATTGCCTCCATCATCACTCCGCCTACGGTCAGGGCCGCTCCGGTGTAGAAGAACACATGCTCTTTCTGGAAATAGCCGTATCCCATCAGGACGACGCCGGTCAGCATCACGATCGCCGCAATGATCGTCCGGACCTGCACTCTCCCCCCCGTGGACTCCCCCTTTCGGTCATATCATGATCCTTCCGTGTTGTTGTTCCACGTACTCATCATACGGGTTGGCAGACCGTGTTCAGCCCGCACAGTATTCTCATTCCTGCTACGAACAGCGCGATCGATTCTCCCGGGAGGGCGGGAGAGTTTGCGTGGATCACCGTCCCTGCTGGTGGGAAAGTACACTGGAAGTAGGGGATTGTCAAGAGAAATGCGGGGGAACGCCAACAATCACTTTGCACATCGGGATTGCTTCCGAACGCTGCTACTGTCTGCAGTACGCTTCGAGCTCCACACCAGCTATACACCCGGCAAGGACTACGCTGTCTGCACCTGCGTACGGGAAATAAAGATCTCCCTCGAAGAAATACGCCCCGCAAATGAATACCACGTTGTTGACGCCCAGATCGGCATCGCCCACTGTTTCGGCGGCCGTTGCGGGACGAAGCAGCGGCTCATTGCGCCTCACGATGAACTCACGCGATGCGGGATCGGCAATCGCGATGCCCAGATCATATTCGCGACCGCCGTTCGCCCGCCTGTTCCCGATATGATAGATCACCAGAAACCGTCCATCAGAAAGGAGGAGCGGAGGAGCTCCGCCACCGATCCAGACGTCTTTGAATTCCGGATTGGGTTGGGGCTTCATCACCGCGCCCCTGCCGGTCCATCCCCCGAGAATGTCCTCGGCCTCCGCCACATGGATCGCCAGGGCATCGGGTCCTTCCATCGGCCGGTGGAACAGGAGGTGTTTACCATTCACCTTCTTAGGAAAGAGCATCGCATTCTTGTTGTCGATGCGGTTGAAATCTCCGTCGAGCAACCCGTGCTTTTGCCAGTGAACAAGATCTTCACTGCTCGCCACGGCGATACGCATGTTGTTCCTCCCCGTTCCGGATCCGTAACCGCAATATGACATATAGAATCTGTCGCCGATTCTCGTGATGCGTGGATCTTCCACGCCAAGATCGTCAAACGAATTGCCCGGACGCAGGATCGGCTCGACATGCCTGGCAAGTAACTCCAGCCGCGGCGTAAGGACAGCCAGCCCGATAGAGGAACGTCGATAGTCATACGCGGGCGTCTCTGTTCCCTGGGCCCGATAGTAGAGAAAGCAGAGGGCCGGCTCGGTGCGGAGTTTGCTGCGCATCCTGGCATCGAACGGCAGCGCGGAAATAGCCAGGTCCAGCACGAGGCGATCGTCCACCAGCACCGCCGCCGGATTGAACGTGACCTTGTTCTCCCATGGATGGCCTTCTTCCCTGCGCAAGAGTGGCAGGCCCCCATTGAGGCGTTGCACTTTCGGAAGACGGGAAGCCTGTCCCATCAGTTACCCCGGCAAGTATGTGTGAATGCGATCGAGAAAATCCCCGTCAGGTGCACCCGGCTATCCGACGCCGTGCCCCAGCCATTGTATGTGGAGGCGCTTGAGAATATCCTGGAAGCCCAAACGGGACCTGAACCTGATCTCTTTCGTTGACCCGGCGTCGATATCGACATAGTTGTCTTCGAACTGTGCCTCTTCACCTTCAATCTCCACAACGACATCCCTGGCAAGGTTGTGTGCACGCAATGTCAACAGGAACATACCGTTCCCTTCATCATGCAACTCGCTCGCCGGACTCTGTCCGGAGAGACTCATGTGTTTGGGTTCTTCAAAGTAGAAGCGGTTCTCTCCCACCGGAACTCCGGCGATGACAAGCCGGACGTGAAGGTACTCTGCTTCACTTCGCAAAGACTCAAGCCAGGATTCCTGAACAAGGATGGCTTCCCGGGAGGAGTCCCGGGGAATCCGGATCCGGTGTTCACGCGTCCATTGCGTGCCCCCCTCCACAGACAGACGTGAGAGGATCAGCGTTCCGTCGTGAGCCCCGGGTTTGTCGTTGGTCACCCAGACACCGATTCCGGCTTTCGACCTTTTGAAGCTGACGAGGACGGGGGCGAAAAAGCGTTTCGCATAGAAATACGCGGCCTTCGGCCGGAGAGCGCTGTCAATCACCGACCAGCTCGACACCGGCCAGCAGTCGTTGATCTGCCAGAACAGCGATCCGGCTGTCCCGTACTTCCGCCGCCGCCAGTGTTCGACGGCGCGCTTCAATGCGCCTGCCTGAACAAGTTGAGAGAGATAGGTAAAGCGGGAGAATTCCGTTTCCATGCGATAGTGCCCGGCCAGAAACCGGACCAGTCGTTCCGGTCCCTCCACCTGCTTGTTGTGGTGCTCGATCACGCGGCTCTGGATGGATCGGTCCTCCGGAAGAGTACATTCTTCCATGGTCCGCACATTGGCAGGCGCCTGGAATCCGAACTCGCTGACGAACCGGGCGTTATCGTTTTCGTATTCCGCGAAATCCTTCCAGGCACTCCAGACGGTCCACTGATGGTGATTTCCATTCCCTTCATCATTGGGAAATCCTGTGCCGAAGGGAGAGCTTCTCCAGTACGGGCGCGATCCGTCAAACGCTTTGCATGCCGCCGGCAGGAGATCGCGGAAGATCCTCGCCCCGCCCATCTGATCCGGGCCCTTATCCGGATTTTCCGTGCAGAACAGCCATTCACATTCATTGTTCCCGCACCAGAGCACGATGCTCGGATGATTGCGAAGCCGTTTGATGGTGCGTTCGGCCTCCGTCCTGATTTCCCTGTGGAACCATGGTGTATCAGGATACTCTCCGCACGCGAACATGAAATCCTGCCACACCATCAATCCGTGCCGGTCACACAGTTCGTAAAACAACTTCTTTTCGTACACCCCCCCACCCCAGACACGCAGCATGTTCATGTGGGCGTCTTTTGCCATCCGGATCAGGGTCTCATACCGGGAGTCCGGAATCCTCGGGAGAAAGTTGTCCGCCGGAATCCAGTCTGCCCCTTTGCAGAACACCTTTCGTCCGTTGATGACAAAGATGAACGATTTCCCTTCCGCGTCCTTTTCCTGCAGCAGCTCCACCGTCCGGAGGGCGAACGGCACAACCAGATTGTGGAGAATGGCATTTCCCCCCGCGAGTGAAAGTGACGCAGAATACATCGGCTGTTCCCCCTGTCCGTTGGGCCACCAGAGTTGCGGCCGGGGTATCTTGACGGTCAGGGAAACGGCCCTTCCGCGCACGGGGCAGGTTTTCTCGGTTCGGCCGTTTCCGCCATCAATTGCGACAAGAAGGTGCGCACCCTTCCGTGTACGCCCCTCAAGGTCAACCGATACGCGCACGACCGCCTCTTTCGCGTTCAACGAGACGATGCTGATGAAGGGGTCGCGAAGACGTGGACCGGAAAACGCCTCGATACGGATCCCCTTCCAGATGCCGGAGGTGGTCAGCTTCGGACCCCAATCCCAGCCAAACGAATATTGGGCCTTCCTGACGTACGCACGGTGCGGTTCGAGCACCACTCTGAGAGCACCGTGCGCTGCTTCCAGGCTCTTCGCCCTCTTCACAGGAGAGTCGAACCGGATCTCGATCGTGTTCTCCCCCGGGCGAAGCGCTTTTCTGATATCAAAGGAGTGCTCGATGAACATATTGGACGACTCACCGATCCTCCTCCCATTAATGGCAATATTCGCATAGGTATCCAGACCCTCGGCAAGGAGCAGTACCGTGTTCTCGCGAAGAATGGCGGACGGCACTTCAAAAGTCCGCCTGTACACCCAATCCATCCCTTCGATCCATTGCACATCAGTTTCATTGGTCCGGAAGAACGGGTCGGGAATGACCTGCGCTGCCATCAGGTCTGTATGGACCGTGCCCGGAACGGTTCCGGGCATCCACTCTGTTATCCGGGATTGCTCCGCGGAGCGTGCGCCGATGGAGTCGGCTGCTCTGAACTCCCAGGTTCCATTCAGATCGACAGTTTTCATGGTGTCATTTCATGAGGAGCATTTTTTGGATGAGGCGGGTTTCACCGGAACGAAGCTGGCAGAGGTAGACGCCGCTCGCCAGAGGTCCGGCAGCCCATTGGATTCGATACACCCCCCCGGACAGTTGGTTCTGCACAAGGGTTGTTACAGCCCTTCCGAGGACATCAAACACTTCGAGCAGGACAGGCGATGCCATTGCTGCTTGAGGAACAGCAAAGGTAATCGTGGTGGTCATATTGAAGGGGTTCGGGAAATTCTGTTCGAGCGCAAACTCCGTCGGAAGTCTCCCGCTGTTTTCCTCCTTCACCGCGGTCGTGACAAGTGAGGCAATTTCCTGCAATGAAAGCGCATAGTTGTAGAGCCGTATGTCGTCCAGAACGCCGTTGAAGTTGTAGTTGTTATCGCCCGGGAGGCTCTGTCCGATCGTCAGCGCGGAGGCGGTCGGATTCATCGGGCCGGAGAACGGCGTGAAGGCATCAAGCAAGTCCGTTCACATAGATTTCGAGTTCGGATCCGCTGTAGACGCACGTGACATTGTACGTCGTGTCAAGGGCCAGTGAGGTCTCCGCATCGAGATCTTTTACCTGGCCGGTTGTCGTCCGGACCGTGAACCGGAGTGTATTCGTCAAGGGAGAAACGGAGATCTTCCACCGGTTCTGCCAGTTCCCGTGAGAGATCGGATATTGTTCCCGCCCGGTATAGGAACCGGTGACGCGTGATCCACAGACTCACACTCATCGCGTTCTGAAAATTCAGTGCGGTGTCATTCTGCACCACGATGGACGCCGTCGTTCCATTGAAGGCATATGCGCTCGTCGCGCGGCCAAACCGGTCATTCGTCAGCTGGGCACCATTGACGGTCCCGTTATGCCCGTGCCCGGTCGCATCGTTCGCGTTTCCCTCAAAGGGATAATACGCCACAAGTGACCCCGTTTGAATGATGGACAGATCGCGAACTTCAAGTCCGATGCTGTCCGCAGCGACTCCTCCATAGCCATCCTGGACGCGGCAGCGCACAAAGTAATTCCCCGAAACCGGCGGAGCCGTCCACGCCACGACCCCTCCCCCGCCGCTCAGCGAACCTGACGCTGAAGACCAGGAGTACGAAAGCGTATCCCCATTCGGATCGCTCGCCGTACACTGGATTGTCGAGATGCTCCCGAGCTGAAGTTTCCGCGGGAGGGCATTGAGGCGTTGTATGGCAGGGGGATCGTTGGTGCGGAAGAGGACGACGAGTGTGTCCGTCGCCGCGAATTCCCCACCCCGCCCATCGGCAACAGTGCAGGTCACGGTATACCGGCCGGGTGTCGAGGGCGAAGTCCATTCCGCCCACATTCCATACGCGGCAAGGAGCCCACCCGAGCAGGCCCAATGGTACCGAAGGGAGTCCGCATCCGGATCTACAGCGGTGCAATACACCTTCACCGATTTTCCCGTGCCGATCCGCGTTGAATCGGGCGACAGGCTCTTCAGCCTGGGAGGATGGTTCACGACGGCCCGTCCCGAACGATAATCCACGACAACGCCATTGATCAGGGTTTTGTCCGGCTCGTACGTCATCGATCCTCCCGCCGGGGCGATAACGGCCACCACTGCGGAGCGTGATGGGATGACCAGCGTGGTGGAACCGCTCACTCCCTGCCGGAGAAACGTCTTGCCGACGGTATTGTAGACATCATGCCCCCCCCCGCCGACATGAAGAACAATAGAAGTGTCGGAAGCGTACGGGTTGTAATAGAGATACGTCGGGTAGGCCGGGCCGTGGAAGTAGTCGGTCTTGAGAAGGTCCAGGCGGAGTATCATCTCCACGTTTGTCGTGTCGATGATTCCCGCAAAAATGCCGACGTGGGAGGCGCCATAGAGCGCATAATTGGTCGGTGCCCAACCGTTCCTGACGGCATCTCCGGTGGAAAAGGGACTGATCGAGGCGGTCACAAGGCTGTACTGACGCATGGCTTCATGGGCGATTGTTGAACCCGGATCGTACTGGTGTCCCCACGCGTAGCCGTCCTGATTTCGTCTCCGGCAGGTAGTTCGTATAGAACAGCCGCGAAGCATTGGCTGCATTCAGCATCCATTTCCCGATCGCACGCGCATACCGGTCGTCGTACCGCACAAGCGGAACAAGCGCCCCCGCCTGCTCGACGGTGTTCATGAAGAACGGATAGTCATTGCTGTGGTTGATCTCGCCGATCAATCCCGAGCAATCGTAGCCTCCCCAGGTCCCGACGGTCACCCCCCACTGCCGCAGCGTACCGTCACCGTTTGCGAAGCACCAGTGAAGCATCTTCGTAATATCATACGAAGTGCCGATCTCGGCATTCATCCTGGCTGCGATATACGTCCCGTATGGGAGCTGGAGCTCGTACGATGGATTGGCTGAACTCACGAGAAGCGATTCCAGCGCAATCTCCGCACCGATTCTATACCGCTGATCACCGGTTTTCACGAAGGCCTGATACAGAATCCATGCAATTGCTCCCGCTGCTTCCGGTTCAACAACTCCGCTATTGTTCGGCAGCATTTTCATGAGATCAAACGCCCTGTGTTGCACATTGGCAAGGCTCCAGGGAGTTGTGCTCCCCCCCATAGCATACAGTGCCGCCAGCCAGCGGTCGGCAACCACGACGAACTGGTCCGGGAAGTCCTGCGTCGTCGGATACAGGCTGTAGAGTTGATAGAAAAACACATTCGGCATCGTTTCGTACCACCAATCGTTGCCCGTTCTCGAATTCGCGGAATTCAGATAGACGTTCTGGCCGTTCGCTTTATTGAACCATTCGCGGCACATGAGCACCCAGTCCGTGCCGTTCTGGTTGCTCTTGTCGATACCCGCAAGACTGGCACCCACAACCGCCGGGATGCAGTTAATGCCCTCCCCGTTACCGAGCGCACCACCGGCATACGACTGCATGCCGAAGCTCGTCTGACCCGGGAAATTCACCGAGGCGGTGTACGTTTTTGACAGGGGAAGGTACTGCCCTTGAAGTCCGGTGTTGAACACGAGTGAGTCGTATTCCCGTGCAACCCGTTTCCAGTCCCTCATCAGATATGGGGCCGGCGCATTGGGCATGGCGTCGATTCTGCCGATGGCAATCTGTTGCGCAGTAAGATCTGTCGCGAGAATTCCGAGAGCCAGGAACGGCACAACCAATTGTTGTCGATGGATGTGAACACCGCTCATGGATGTTCCTCCTGGAAGCGCCTGCTTGCTTCCCCTTCCAGAATCGTCACTGTGCCATCCCGCCGATTCAACCTCAACGTGGCTTCCTCTCCCTGCGCATCTTTGAAAAGGGCGGAATCGTACTCGCCCATCGTGCCGGAGGAGATCTTCCTGTACGACAGAAAGCGTCGGGCGACGGGATACTGCTCAATCTCGAGGAGCGCGTAGAGGGCTTCAATGGTGGATTCGGCCCCGGAGTTCCTGTTGATCGTGACCGAATCGCGAATCCCGTCGAAACAACGGCCGGTGGCGGGATCATACACCTGCTGCCCGAGAACGTTGTTGCCGCACAGCCATGATCCGGCAAGCCCGGCCATCACCAGGTAATCGTTCTTTCCGGTCGCTTCAAACAGGCGTATCAGGCCAACCGCCATCGGTCTGACCGCATAGGCGATCTGTTCATATCGCGACGGCGGTCCGGCAGATGCCAGATCCCACTCCTTCAGGAAACCATGGATCAGCAAACGGGGATAGAAACCCGTGGCTTCGCGCTCGGCCGAGGCCACGAAAGTCCGGTTCCCGAGAACCTTTCCGGCCGCGGCGAGCACCTGTGTCTGCGCATTTCCCCACATGTGCCACCGGGTTTCCCAGGAGCGAAAGAGTCCGGAGAAGGGTGAGTGTCGCGGGGTCCCGACTCTGCATCACCAGAATCCCGCCGGCGAGTTTTTCGATCATGGACCTGAGATTCGTATCCGGCGCCGCCGCGTACAGCTCGACAAGTCCGAGCAGCAACTCCGACGTCACGTCCGCCCCGGATTCATACGGCAGCCACCGCGGCACCGGGATACCCGGCGACGGTATCGCACTTTCCGTAGTTGACGAGAAGGTCCCTCACCCGGGGAAGCGACCGGTCCAGCGCCAGTCTGAGTGTGTCGGCAAACAGCGGGTCACTGTCCCTGAGAATACGGTAACCCGTGCCAAGCGACCATACGCCGCGCGAAGCCCACCAGCCGAACGATTTCACACTCGTGCGGCCGGTCGTGTTGATGGCGTGATCGCTGTAGATGAAGTTGTAAAATTCTCCGTCGCCCGTCTGCATCTTCAGAACGAATCTCAGCAATGCCTTCGCGCGGATGAGACTTTCGGTCTCGCGGGAAAGCTCATAGTGTCGAAGGTACAGCACTGCTGCCCGGGCTGCATCGTCAACACAGGCCACGCCTTCGGTCCCCGCATCAGCAGCCTCGAGCCACCGGTAGTCAGGGTAGTTGGCATAGACGTGGACGATGTCCGCATGTCCGCCGTTGAGCGGGATCGTCTCCGTCAAATGTTGAAGGTGGCTGAAATTGACGCGGGAGGGTTGTGCGCAGGCAGGCTGGAGACAGGCCAGCATACACACGGCGAACGTCAGGGAAACTGGCAAGCCTGCGGTTTGCCGGAATATGTCCGGAGCGATCACGACCATGGCCGGATAATACTCTTGAGAGTTGTTCCTTCTCTGAGTGCCGCAAACGCCTCATGGACGCCGTCAAGAGGGAAGGGCTGCATCAACAGTGAGCCCGTGTTCACCTTTCCGGCACGGAGAAGCGCCGCCGCCCGGGTGAACGTATGCGGATTCACATACGACCCCACAATCGTGAGCTCTTTGAAGTAGACCAGGTTGGGCTCCACGGGAATCGTTGCACCCATCGGACAGACCCCGAAGAATTCCACAACGCCTCCCCGCCTCGCGAGCATGAGGGACATCTGCATTGTCGCGGACTTACCCACGCACTCTATGACGACGTCAGCCCCCACAGTGGTTCTTCCCATCACCGCCGCGACGATATCATCAGACGACGGGTCCAGGATCACATCGGCGCCCAGCGCGCGTGCAATCGCGCGCTTCTGCTCCAGCGGTTCAACCAGAATGGTCATTGCCGCACCGGCATTCCTGACGAGCTGGAGCATGATCAGACCGGCGGTCCCCCCGCCCAGGATCACGACAGAATCCCCGGACGTGATACGGGCCCTGTCGAGGCCGTGGACCACACACGAAAGCGGCTCGATGAACGCCCCCGTCTCAGGAGCCATGTCTGCGGGGAGAAGATGGAGCTGTTCTTCCGGCACAATGCAGAACTCCGCCATCCCTCCGTCGATATCCACGCCAAGAGCACGAAGCCCTCCGCAGAGGTGCACAAGACCCCGACGGCAATAGAAGCAGGTGCCGCAGGAGATATTCGGGTCGATGGCAACTCTTGCTCCCTGCCCGATCCCGGCGACGCTTCCTGCATCCTCAACAATTCCGGAATACTCATGTCCCAGGACCACCGGCGGGGTGGACCGGGATGTTCCGTCTACAATGTGCAGGTCGGTTCCACAAATGCCACAGGCTTCCACGCGGACAAGAACCTCGCCGTCCTGCAGTCTGCGAAGATTTCTCTTCACCACGGTGAGTACACCGGGTTTCTCAAAGAGCACGGCTTTCATGGGTTCCTCAGAATGTGACGACAAGCTCCTGCATGGACTCAGCACCGGCAAAGTGAAGTTTCAGCCTCTCTCCCCCGTCCGGCCGCGTTGGACGGTGACTTCGGTGATCTGCTTCCCATCCACACGCGCGCTGGGTATACGGCCGGTAAACGCAATGGCCGCCGTCACCCCGTGCCCCTTGAACGAAGAGAGCTTCAGGAGCAATCGGCGATTCTTCCTGTCAAAGGATGCAGACCGGAGTTGAGCGTTGAGCTCTTCAAGATACGGTTGCCGCGGCAATCCCAGAGACACGACCCACCTTTTCGTATTCCGGATATCCAGCGGAATCACCAGCGATGGGATATCCCTTCCGTCGGCCTGGAAACTCCGGAGCCCCTTCCCCTTCCCGGCGATCGTGACCTCTTTCCTTCCCCCGAACTCCAGTGCACATCGCCCGGTATCCACGGCGGAGGGGAGTTGACCCGAGAACGATACGTTCCACTCATTCTCCCGCACCCCGAGGAGTCGATACCCCGCGAGAAGAGTGAAACCCGCCGCCCAGAGGAACGAGGGCTTGTCCACCTCACCATACCGTGGTGATGCCGGGTCGGAATTGCGGTACTCGTAGAATGCCGGCTGCCCCATGGGGCTCTGCGCTATCCCGTCAAGCGTCATGGTTGTCCGGTAGAACCGGAATGCATCATCGGGGCGTCCGGCTGCAATCAGCGCGAGGATGTACCACGCATTGTTGTGGGGCCACACTCCACCGTTGGCATACAGATACGGATCGCCGGCCTCGTTCCCGGCAAATTGGAAAAACGACTTCATGGAATCGGTGTGAAAGTCGGGAGGCATCACGGTCCGGATTCCTATCCCTTCCGCCAGAAGGTGTTGCCCGGCGGTCCGGACAAGCTGATCCGCCCGGGCACTGTCAAGCAGGCCGAAAACCGGAGCCAGCAATGATCCCATATAGAGGTGCGGATCCCTCTTCGCACCATTGAAATTTGTGAGGTACTGCGACTGTCCGTCCCACAGATGATCACCCAGGCTCCCCTCCATTCCGGATGCAATGGCTTCATATCCCCCGGGCCCGGAGGGTGATGCGTTCAGGAGAGCGCCGATGAAGGCACCCTCCCGGAGTGCCCGGATTACCAGGGCCGTCATGTACGCCCGCGGCCCTTCGTTCTTTCCGATGTCCCACCAGTCCGGTGCCTGCGCATGCATCAGGCCATCTCCTTTGAGCCGGAGGAGTGCACTGCCAATACTCTTCAGGAGAAGAGGGTAGAGCCGGCGGCCCAGGACGGTGTCACCCGTATGACGCAGGTAGCTCCCTGAAACAAGCACGAACCAGAGATGATTCCAGTTATCCGGTCCGCAATATTCTGTTTTGAAGCCGTCATCCTTCCAGTACCGGGCATGGGGAATAATGCTGTCTTTCGCAAGTGCGGCGATGTATGAGAGATCGCGTTTCACGCGATCCGGATCAAACGCCGTCGCTGCGAGGTCCGTCAGCAACATGTCATGGGTAAAGAAGAAATTGTACTCGGCGGGGCACGGCATCGGGACAATCGTCCCGTCCAGATAGTGTGCGTTCGCCGCCAGGAGCGCATTCGCCCAGGGAATCGTTCTGTCAACCCACGCATCTCCCGTTTTCAACACCGCCCCGTGCCCTGCACCGTTCCTCACATAGCGATCGTACGCGGCGGCATCGGCGGCCCACGTGCCCCGTAGGCGTCGCACGGTTGCCGTCACCTCACTGTTTCTGCACGTACCGATAAGGAGGATGATCGTCAGAGAATCGCGGCTGTTGAGATACCGTTCATACCTGAAGCCGACTCCCGGCGTAAGCACCGGGTCCTTTCCGGGTAGCACGGCGTCAGGCCGCTGTTCCCCCACGTTCTGGAGAAACATGCTTGTGCCGCCAATTTGCGGTTCCGTGAAACGGGCGATGATCGCCCCGTACACACTGTCATAGGAGACCGCCGGCTGATCAAAGCGGGCGTACGTCTGACAGCTGCGCAACACCGGCGAGAGCTGGACGACGGGCTCAATCAGTCTGCGTTCAGGAGCGGTATTGACGACGGTGAACCGGAACACCAGAACGGGTTCTTCCAGCCCGAACGCGTAACTCATCGTGCAGGAGAGGTCGTTGTCATCTCGGTGAAACGTGACCTTGTGCGGACTCAGGACATAGCTCCAGGCTTCCGTCCCGAGCCATTGCACGGGCTGTCTGTCGATGGCCACTCCCGCCCGGAGCGGGCGTGATTCCGCCCGTTTCCAGTAGTCCGTACTGAGATCGATGCTATTGGCAACAGGAGAGAAGAAGCTGATGCGGGAAGGGAGCGGCCGGCTGTGATGGAATTCCGCACCGGCATAGCGGGCCACCCACTTCCACCTGTCCGTACAGGCCCGTGAACCGGTATTCGAGTGGATCAGCATTCCAGCCACTCTCCGCACCGGCGAGGACGGCGGGAGTGACGGACATCTCAGGAGCGGCCGGCACCATTTGATCGGCGCACGCCCCGGCGGTGACCGGTATCCCGTGAGCGGTCGGCATCTCGGGAGTGACGCGCATCCCGGGGGCGACGAACATCCCCGGTGTGGCCCACATCCCGAGAATCACCCCCATCCATCGAAAATGGCGTTTTCGTTTCATCGGGGTTCGGACTTCGGTGTTCTTGGATCGGATTTCGTCGGTTCACGACCGGACTCCGGCGATCCAGTATCGGACTCGAGCGCTCCACTTTCATCCGGAATCCGGATGAGTACGGCCTCTCCGCCTCCGAGGTGGACTCGGTGCCCCTGGCGATTGCCTCTGTATTCAACCGTTGCCCCTCCTTCCAGCGGCTCATCCGCAGCCACAAAGAGGAGGATTTCGCGACCCATGTGCAGACCCGCAGTGAAGAAGCGGGGATCGGTGGCATCAGTGTGAACCGGAACCCCGACCTTTACCTGAAAGCGGCTTTTGAGCGCACGTGAGGCATACACCACCCCTTCATACTGGAAGGCCGTGATCGCCGTGCCGTTGACCTGGAGGTCCTTCACGGCAATCCATCCCCATCCCGGTGGAACGGCCGGGTCGAACTCTATTGTTTCCCACGAGCAGCGTACGCCAAGGAGTCCTTCGATAGCCAGCCAGAAGTATGTCGGCGGGGTCCACGGACTGAGTGTCATTCCCCTGCTTCTGAATTCCGTGCCGTGAAGACGCTCCGGGAATTCCCCCGGAACAACGCATCCCCGATCAACCGGGCGAGAGTCCTCCGCAATCCGGTAGATGTTGACCATCGCTTCCGCAACCTTCTCCGGTTTCGATGAGCGCAGACAATACGCAATCCAGGCGGTCAGATTGGGCCACACACCCCCCAGGAGTTGATAGCAGGCATCGGGATCAAAACGGGGTTCCCGGGGCGGAACAGTACGGGCACCGAATTCGGTCCAGAAGTCGGGCTCCGTGAGCCGTGTCAAGAATGGTCCGGCTCATCCCGTCGTCCGCCACTCCCGCCAGAACCGGGAAGATCTGATCTCCCGTCACATCATGATGGGCACCACCTTCATTGTCAAGGTTCAGGAGGTACATGCCGGTTTTGCCGGAGCGCAGGCGGCTGTTGATTTCCCTGCGCAGTGTATCCGCGGCATCAAGGTACCGTTTGCTTTCTCCTGTGTATCCCAGGACTTCTGCCGCACCGGCGGCCAGCCTCAATGCCAGACAGCATTCGGCGTTGATCTCGGTGACCGCACCCGAGAGTGTGTAGTCATCGATGATATTTCTCCATGAGCAAATGCCCCACACGTTTGTCCCCTCCGCCATGCACCGCACAAGGCCATCCCGGACCTGGAGAAGGATCCAGTCGCATGCGCCGGCAATCACACTCCAGTGGCGCGACAGGAACTTTCTATCGCCGCTCACCAGAGCGTGGTGAATCAGCCCCCATACAAAGAGCGGAGTGTCATCGTTGATATTCAGGTGATAGTCATGCCGGACAGGAACGGTCTCATCAGCATGAAAATACTCTGTCAGCTTGCCACCGTCGTGCACCGCATAGGCGCAGGGCGGACTCCAGCATCCCGCGGGAGGATTCCGGGAAGGAAGTAGTCCGATCCCAGCACGAACCAGCCCAGATCGCGAATGACCACGATGTCCTGGGGCGGATCGTTGGTGAATGACACTCCGGTCCGGTAGTTATGCCGGACCCGGACCATATTCACTTTCGCCCATTGCATCGCACGGTTGATCAGCGGATCGGGTGTGAACACGTACGAACGGCGGAGAAGGTCGTCCATTGACTCACGTGTCCGCTGCAGGATCCCGGTCCCGTCCGATGCTTCACGGAATCCCTTGAGAGCCTCCTCGATACCGTCCGGGGAGAAGGCAAGCGTGAAGCAGAACTCGCGCACCTCCCCGCCGTGCACCTCAACGGCGTACTCCGCAACAAGGCCGATCTCGTCGGTCGAAATAGACTTCCACGGCATGGTCGAGCCAAAGACTCTTGCCTCGCGCGGACGCCCGACTGTTGTTACCGTACAATGGTCCCCGTGCTCCTGGATCAACACGTGTTTGGCACATTGTTCTACAGGCGGCTGTTTCGTAAACCGGTCGGTCGGGACTCCGGGGAAGACGAGCTTATGCCTGATGTTCACCCGGACGGTTCTGCGTTCGTTGTTCCGCACCATCAACAGGAAGAGCGCTCTGCGCTCACTCTCCGGGTCCGCCACACTGTCGGGGACCAGCGGAAGACAGAATGACAGCTCGGCTTCAATGGGGGCCAGCGAAAAAAAGGTGCACTGATCCACCGGTCCGAAGCGGGTCTCCACCGGGCTGAGGGGCACTCCATCGGCGAGTATCCGGACGGACCACTCTCCGGCATAGTACTGGTTGTCCGATGCGTTCCAGAGCCCGAGGAGGTCCGTGGTCGCGCTCAGTCGCGCGAACGCGTGGAGGTTCCCCAGGCTCGAACCCGTGTGCAACGCCTCAACCGGATAGCGATACTCGAGCTGTTTCATACCCTGACACGTTATCCCTTCAGACCCGTCGACGCCATACTCTCAATGAAATACCTCTGGAAAAATGCATAGGCAATCACCACCGGAAGGGCGAGCAACGTGGCCGCCGCCAGCAGATACCCGAGTTGTGACTCGGCTTCGCCGCCGGTGGAAAAGAGCGCGACAATCTGCGGCATGGTCATCAGCGACCGTTCGCGCACCACCATCATGGGCCACAGCACCTCGTTCCAGTTTGTCATGAACGTCAGAAGAGCCACCGTAATGATGACCGGGCGCGACAGCGGATAGATGATCCGGAACAGAATGGTGATCTCGTTGCAGCCGTCGATCCGGGCGGCGTCGATCAGTGCCTGGGGGATCGACAGGAAGAACTGCCGGAAGAGCACGATTCCGAACGCGCTGATCATCGTCGGCGCAATCAACGACAGATAGGTATCGGTCCACCCAAGCTTCACCATGAGGATGTACTGGGGGATCAGCACTATCTGGAACGGAATCATCATGGTAAAGAGAATCAGCATGTAGAGCCCCCGCTTCCCCGCAAAGCGAAGCCGTGAGAGTGCATAGCCGACCATGGAACCCAGAATGACCACCGTAGCGGTGCAGGAAGCGGAAACGATCAGGCTGTTCAGGAGAGCCCGGAGTATGGGGATCTTCATCAACACCTTCTCATAGTTGATGAAGGAGAAGGCGTTTGACAAGAGACCGAGATCCCCGATCTCTCCCTCCGGCTTGAGGGAACTCGTGAACATCCAGAGGAATGGATACACGAAAATAAGTGCGCCCGCCGTCAGGAGGATATATTTCACCACACTTTTCACGTCGCGACATCCCTTTCAATGACTTTGCGCTGGACAGTCACAACGAGGAAAATCACCGCAGCGTACACAAACCCCAGGGTTGCCGCATATCCCATGTGGCCGAAATAGAATGCCTGGTTGTAGATATAGAGCATCCCTGAAAGCGTGCTCTGCATCGGCCCGCCGCCCGTAAGCACGTACGGTTCGATGAAGAGGGAAAAGCCGCCGATCGTCGAAAGGACGACGATAATGATGACGGTGGGATTGAGCATCGGGAGCGTAATGTAGAGGAATTGCCGGAACGGTGATGCCCCGTCGATCCGCGCCGCCTCGTAGAGTTCTCTCGGTATCCCCTGCAGGCCTGCCAGGAAGAGCACGATATAGATGCCCACGTTCTTCCAGGTGGCCATGACGGCAATCGACGGCATGGCAATCTTCGGGTCGATGAGCCAGGGCACCCCTCCGAGACCGACCGTGCGCAGGAGGGCATTGAGAACGCCGTAGTCAAAAGAGAAAAGCTGCTGCCACAAAATCGTCACGGCAACGCCTGAAACCACGACGGGGAGAAAATAGACTCCGCGAAAAAACCCCCGTCCTCTGATCCGTGTGTTCAGCAGCAGGGCAAAACCGAGCGCAGCGAAGATCTGCAGCGGAATGTGAATAGCCAGAAACGTGAGCGTATTGAAGAGAGACCTGAAAAAGAGGGGATCCTGAACCAGCCGGATGAAATTTTTCAGTCCCACCCACTCCATGGGACTGACAAGGTTCCAGCGGTGGAACATCAGGATAAAGGAGAAGACCAGCGGGTACGCAACGAATGCCAGGAAGAAGATGACGTAGGGAAGCACGAAGATATATCCGTTGGTGTCGCTTCTTCGTATCGCCGCCAGTATGAGGGCGTACCGGCTCACCTGTTCCACTCCGTGATCATTCGCGCCCGTTCGACGGCATCCCGCACCGCTTCCGCGGGTGGTTTTGTGCCGTAGACCGCGCACATCTCATACTCCTGGGAAATCCCATCAAAGATCTCCTTCATGTCAGGCGCGGAGTCCATTCCCCTCGTGTACGGAACCTGCTCTGCAAACCTGATCATCATGGGGTTGCTTTTGAAGTACCCGGCGAAAAGTGCATTGGTGAGCAAATCACCCCTCACCGGGATCTGATCGCAAATGCGCAGAAGGAGATGGTCATATCTTGCACTCAACAGAAACCGTACAAAGGCCCACGCTTCACGCGGGTGTTTGGTCGTTGAGAAGACCGCAACATTCTTGAAATCGCCGAACGTATACACCGGCCCCTCCCTTCCATCCGGAACAGGCACCGGGTCAACGCTATACTCCAGTGAAGGTGCGAATTTCCGGATTGCGGCAACCTGCCAGGGACCAGCGATGTGGGTCACCTTCTTTTCCAGCATAAACGGATCGACGCTCTGGAAGAACGAGGTCCGGGGAAAATACCTGCGCGCATAACATGTGCGAAAGAACGTAAAGACTTCCTCGGCAGAAGAGTTGCCAAATGCCACCGAATCGTTCCTGAACAACGGCTGTCCACCCGACGCAGCCAGGTAAAACGGATAGAAATCGAACATCCGTTGCCACCAGATCGGCCGGATATCCCTCTCCCCGACCCAAATCTCGGGCTTTCCCGCGCCGTTGAGTTTCTCGATGACGCGGTCGCCGAGAGCATAGTACTCGGCATAGGTCCTCGGTATGCTTCCCACTCCCGCAGCCTTCAACAATCGGATGTTGTAGAACATCATGACCGGATTGGTCTTCCACGGTACCTGGTAGAAGTGCCCGTCCGGCGTCCTGAACAGTCCGAGAAGTTCACGGGGTATCCGCTGCGCGACGACCGAGTCAAAATCGGGGAACTGATCGAGAGGAATCAGACCGCCTGATGCCACGTAATCTCTGAGGGCGATCGGGTTGATATTCGAGCAGACATCCGGTGTGGTCTTCCCCGCTATGGCGGCGAGCAGGACTTCCTCCGTCGACTGGTTCACCGGAATGGGCTGCATCACCACGTGCACACCGGGGTGCAGGGCGTTCCATTCTCTCACCAGGCTGTCCGCAAGTTCAACTTCCTGCGCATTCGGCGCCGGCCAGTACGTCAGCTCAACAGTTTCCCCGGCCCCGTTGCGGGAACTGTTTCCGTCCCCGCAGCCGGAGATCAGCACTGCACCCAGAGCCCCTGCCAGCGTGAGAGCGCCGACGGATCACGGGAGACCAGTTCATCCTACTGCCATCCCTGCCACTCGTAATCGATTGTCGGAAACGCAGGACGGGGGAACGTACCCCCCTTCTTTGCGAAGTATATGTCGATTGCCCTGGCGTCGGGTTCATTCTCCACCGGAAGGCTGCGGAGGGCATCATCTTCTATCCGGACCGGGTACGTCCGGCGGAGCGATATCAGACGATGAAGGAGACGGCGGGTGAACTCCGCCGTAAACCAATCACCGCGCACCTGTTCTTTTGCCGCCGCAAAGTCGAGCGTGTCGCCCTGTGCACCGCGATACGAACTGCGATGGTCCCGGAAATAGTCGAGGAGTTTCGCGTCATCCAGCGCTATGGAATCCGCGAGCCTCTTCTTTCCGTACGCATAGAGAGCTTTCTCTTCCCACCATACTTTCTGCGTTTGTACGCTTTCTCTTTTCTGCAGACCGCGTTTCATCGCTCGCTCGATCAGCAGCCCGTCCCGCACCATCCGCCAGACCATCTGTTGCAGGGACGTCTGGTATGCCCGCACCGAGGTCGCCCGGAGGCGAAGGACAAACTCCCGGGCCCGGTACCACGAAAGGAATCGCGCCAGGGTGACCGACCGGTCCTTCATCTTCACGAGGGGTTCGGTTCCGAAATCGCCCGATATCTGCAATCGCCGTCAGAGCCGTCTCCTGGTCGACGGACAGGCCGCGGACCATCGTTGCGCGCATCTCCTTCGAGCAGCCAGAATTGTGCAAGATACACAGGCAAGAAGATCGAATGTTCTTCGGTTCAATGACAGGGCTGTGGGCAAGCATGATACCGTTGATGTAGGTGTCAGCGAGGGCATCCGCCTTCTGCTGGGTGAGCGCACGACGGGCATCCTCACGCTGTCTGATGGTTTCAGATTCCGTGGTGATTGCATCAAAGGTGACATCCTTGAGGGACATGATGTACCACCCGTCCGGTCCTTCAATCGGTGCAGACGGCGTCAGCGGCTTCAAGGTATCCAGAGCAGCGACAAGCGTCGGGCGGAGGCCTCTTCAATGTGAACCGCGTTGTCTCCCAGGAGCGCAGGTCGGGCGTGAGCGAATCTCCCAGTTGCATGGCAAACACACTGTCGAACCTCATCCCCCCGGCGAGAAGCCGGCGGTAGCGTTCGATCCCCTCCTGCGTGGCGGAGTACACCCATTGGAGCTTGATAGTGGATCCGCTGGCCGGCAACCGCATAGCCAATCTCTTCCTCGGTGATGCGAACCTTCTTCAGCACATCCTCCCGGTACAACTCCTCCGTGGCCAGATCGCCCTCAATTTCGATCACCGATCGTCTGACCTCCGGCGACAATCGCCCTCCCCGGTCAGCGGCATCCAGGGCGAGCAGTTTTTCGTTGATCATGAAGTCGAGGTAACGCCGTTGGGGATTCTTCTCCCGCTTGACAAACGCCGGACCGAACTCATACGAGAGGAGGAATTCACGGGCCGTGATCGTGGCAGGGCCGACACGCGCAACAATCGATGTTGCGAGGTGCGGATCGGAAATCGGGAGATATGCCGTGTCTGCTCCCGGCGACTGCCCGCGAATCAACGGGCAGGCCAGGAGGAGCGGCAGGACCAGCCGCGTCGTGATGTTCATGGGATCAGCGGGATAGCCGCACGAGGTCCTCAAAACTGCACACCAAAGGTGATGACCTGAATGTTCTCCAGCAGTCCCATATTCCGGTATGCGTAGTCGAAACGTACGCGGATACTCTCGGTCGAGAGCATATCCGACGTCAGTCCGATACCAAGACACAGTCCCCCTCCGTCGTTTTCCTGGAGGCTGGATGCATACCCGCCGTGTTGCAGGTAGATGGGGGAATACCCGCCGCGCAAAAAGAGGAAGTTGCGGTAGGCGATCTCGGTCCCGACGTTGACGCTCACGAAGTCGTTACTGGGATGCAGGGCGTCAACCGCCACAATCCATGTGATATCGTCCAATTTCAGAGCTGTTGTGGATATCCCGAACTGGAAGAGCAGGGGCAATCCCCAGGAATCGAATTCAATGGCAGCGGGAATCTGGGAATTCGTCCCCATCTGGGTTGGGGCGACACTGATGAACTCCCGTGCATCGCGGCCGGCCATTTTCATGGATGTCCCGAAGTTCGACAGCGTTGCGCCGATCGTCATTCCGCCGAACAGGTCTGTCCGGAAGAGCGTGCCGACGTCCACAGCCATGGCGGTGGCGGATTCATGCCAGATGGTCTGTTGGATGTATTTGGCCGTGATCCCGATGGAAAACCGGTCGCTCAGCTGGCGGGCATACGAGAGCCCGATCGCCATATCCCCCGCACTGAAGAACTCCCCTGTTCCCTCGGGCTGTTCAACCGTACGGACTTTCATATCATCCATCGAGAGCTGGGTGTAAGCTCACGCCGAGTGTCCCGAATGTCCCGATCGGGAGCACGAGTCCTGCAAAACTGAATGTGGTACCCGCGATCCAGCTGGTATGCGATCCTGCCGCCTCGTTCATGTCCAGGCGGGCGGTGCCGGCTGCATTCCAGTACAGCGCGGAGACATCATTCGCAAGGCTGACGAAGGCATTTCCCATGCCGATCCCCCGTGCGCCCACCGGTATTTCCAGGAAGATCGCCGCCGATGTCCCCGTTTTCGAGTTGTTACTCTGTGCGCACACAACGGCGGACAGGAGGCAACCGGCGGCAAGAACAACGATCATTCGATTCATGGCAACAATCGCTCCCTCATTGCTGTGCACTATTTCAGGATGGCCAGACGGTCGATCTTCGTCCCGATACCGGGAGCGTCGACATGGAAGACATACATCCCGTACGCGATATCCATGCCGTCCCGCGATGTGAGATTCCAGGCTTCCTGCCCGTCGGCATATGTGCCGTTGTGTTCCAGTGTTTGCACCAGATGTCCGCTGATCGTGTAAATCCGGATCGTGCAGGTCTGTGGAAGATGAATGAAGAACACCTTGCGCTCGCCGCGGCCGACGCTCGTCGTTGCGGGCTCCCACGAGGCAGCCCCGACATACGGGTTCGGCACGACGGCAATCTTGTTGAGATCCTGCTTCGCCTGTGCCGGGTCAAAACGCGGGCGCCACGGTGGTGAACGAAAAACTCTCACCTGTCCGGAACGGCTTCGTTGTCACGATGCGAAAGACATCTCCCGGCTGCGGAGGCCGCTGCGACGCTTCGGCGATAAGGGTGTCCTTGAAAAAACTCACCGACCAGCTGAACTTCGCGTCAGTGAACTCCCCGGCGGCTTTTCCGGCCGAATCTCCGGAGACGATGAAGAGTGCGTCGCCGTCATCAAACAGGGAATCTTCTTTGAGATCCCGGAAGACGAATTGAATGTGATCCCGGCTCTCCGTGATGTTCCTTATCATGATGTTCGAGGGAGCGGGGGCCGAAAAGGGCGTACTCGGGAACGACAGATCCCCCTGCCCTTTGGCGGAAAGGGTTATATCGAAGTCCGCGGGATAGTTGACGCGGCGTGTCTGGTAGGCATTGGCATACCGCGAGTCGAACCCTACCTGCACAACATAGTTGGAGCTTCCTTTCACCCAGCCGGTCTTCTGCGTATTCACCGTGACATACTGGTCGTTTTTCAGCACGAGGTTGAATCCCCCGAGCACGGGCGACACTTCCTGCTGTCCCTTCAGCCGGCTCAGCGAGAGAACAGTGTCCCGGGTGGTGAGATCGATCAGCCGGTAGTAGGGATTGGGGTTGTCGTGGAACGCCGAGGAGTCCACGAACTCCACCCGGTAGTTGTGCGAATCGCGCAACGAGTCAAGATCGATAATTGTCGCCGCAACGCTTCCCGTCCCGGACCGGATTGCGTCAGCGGCTATCGACTTGGGAATGATGTATCCTGCCGCCGCAGCCCGCGGAGTGACCACGGCCGTGTTGACATCCACTTTCGTCACACGCCCGTTCAGATCCAGCTTGATGATGCTGGAAGTTTCAGAAGGGGGAATACCCACAAACGTTCCGGATATGTTCGTCGTGAAGTACCCCTGATCGTATGCGGTCACCGCATAGTAGTAGGTTTGCCCGTTCTGTACGGTCGAATCCACAAACGCATGAGAGAGGCCCCGTGTCGTCCCCCAGATAGAACAGCGCCCCGTTCACATCAACAGGATGCAATCCCTTCACACCGTCCACCACGTCGAACTGGGCAAGCGGACTTCTTGTATGTTGGCTTGCCATAGGCATCGGTGATGATCTGGGTTTCGAGAAAATTGGCTTCGGTGCTTCTGTACACCTTGTATCCTTCGAAGTTGTATTTCTGGTAGAAGGCATCGAAGGTCTTCTCGGCCCGGTCGTCCCAGTACAGCGTCACCCTGCCGTCACCGGCGATTGCTTTCACGATGGGTTTCTCCGGCGGCTTCGCGAAGCGGTAGTTCGCATTGTAGATTTGCTGAACGGTTTTCTTTCTCCGGAAGAGGTCATCGGTATCCATTCCGTAGATCAACGCCATGGAGAACCGTTCAGTCTCTCCGGTCTCCTGAGTCTTTCCGGTGCGGGCGCTGTAGGTGTTCCGTCCCGAAGAGATGGAACATGTAACTGGAGAAGTGGTTGGCGAGATTCACGCCGATGAGCGCGGGTTGTTGATCGGGGGGCGCCGGCGCCGAGGAGAGGGCGGTCCAGTTCTTTTCATCGTTGTTCAGATCGTAGGTATGAACCGGGGAGAGGATGAAACCGGTCAGGCCCAGCTGGTCCGATTCGTCCTTGTCGAGAATGCCAAAATTCGGCTCGCCTTGCTCGGGCCTGCCGTCGCCTTCCGTCCCGTCGGGGTCCGGCCCCGCGATATCCATCGTCGAAAGGACCGAGCCCGTCGCTGCCGACGTCGTCGTTCAGCGGCTCTCCCCCGATTCCACAGCCCATCGCCGTTCAGATCGGTGTATAGCCGCCAGTTGCAGTTCTCATCGGCGTCCCAGTGGGGTTTCCACGAGTAACCGTAGAACGCGCGGAACCGGGCCGTATCGGACTGTACGTCGCGGAGGAAGGGATCGTTGATCGGGTTGCTGATGAACACCCTGATATCGTTATCACGGCGTTCATCGGTGAGTCCGTCCTGGTCGTTGTCCCGCTGATCGTCAGAGATACCCGGGCTCTCGAGAAACGCATAGCCCGTATAGCCCACCGGGCTCCATTGCCCCGGACTGCCGAACGGGACCGTGGACCAGGCATAGGAGATATTCAACGATCTTGTTGTAGCTCCCGGCATTGTTTGAGGAGTTGTCGTGCCCGCCGATTCCCCAGTCGACATACTGTGCGAAGAGGGTTTTGGCATAGTCGGTGGTCCCCATGTTGGTGATTTCGTAGTACCAGAAGATCACATCTTCCGCAAGAACCTGGGACCACTGGAATCCGCGGGCACGCACCTGCATGCCCAGTCCGCCGCGGGTGGAGTCCGCTGCGTCCGGATAGAACTTGTTCTTCAGGATGTACTCGCGGTCCTCATTGTCATCAAACACAAAATACGATTCGAGATCCGCATTCAGCACTCCCTTCCCGAAGAACCCGTTCCAGTAGCCATCCCAGTCGGTTCCCCGGTCCGGCCAGTGGTTCGGCCAGGTGTTGGGATCGTTGCTTTCCGCGGGGCTGGACTGATACCGTGCTGCATAGTTCGGAAGCGGCCACCAACCGTACGTGACGTTGCTGCCTGAAGCCAGCCCGGGTGTATTCGTAGTAATTTGTTTCCAGCGGATGAATGATCCTGCCCTGCGGGTCCTGGGTTTCCGACTGGACGATCACTGCCACGCCGTCAACGTAGGTGTGATTGGTTCCTTTCGGCCATACGCCGCTCCTGCTCGGTTCGTTCAGCCAGTCGCCGATCTCCCCGAAATTATAGTAGACCGTTCCCACAAGGTTCCCGTCCATGAACCCCTTCTTGGTCTCGAAGTGGGTTCCCTTGTTCTTGTCCACGAGGCGCTGTGCGGGAACACTTGCAGTTGCACACAGAACAAGAGCAACGATGAGCGCGCTTCTGGCTGGTGAACGTCTGCACAACATGCAGTTCCTCCGTGATATCTCAGATCAGAACCCGAGTGTCGCGCCGATAAGCACCTGGCGCGGTGCCGAGAAGAAATCAGGACGCGTGTAGTACTGTTGAATGCTATTGACGCCCAGCGGCGCCTGCTGTGACCGGGTCAGCTCAAGGGTGTACCCGGCACGGCCCGTATCACCGAACACGTTCAGCTCGTTCGCGGTATCGAAAAGATTGTACACCTTGAGAAACACCGATACGCGAAGTGGAGAAAGCGCGAAATCCTTGTTGATATAGAGATCAACGGTGTTGTACAGTGGCTTGTTGTCACTGTTTTCCAGGCCCGTCCGCTGGTTTTGAAGGGACGGCGTGTACGGAAGCCCCGAACCGAGTCTCCAGATCAGGCTGCCGATGAAATCTCCCGGAGTGCCGACCGACATCGTCAGATTCAGTGAATGCGTGCGGTCCCAGGAGAGTGGAACCAGCTGCTTGTTCACCTCGACCGGAGGGCTCGATTGGGCCTTGTTGAAGTCATCATTGGGATCCGACGCATTCCCCTCCGCCACCTGAAACGTATAGTCGATGTTCGCGCCGAAGCCGTTCACCAGGCGTTTCTCCAGAGCGACCGTGAAGCCTTTCACCGCGCCGTAGTCAAGGTTCACATATTCGCCATACTTCTTCAGGTTGTTCTTGATGTGAACGGTGATTCCCAGCAGGTTCCTGATGTCCTTGTAGTATCCTGTAACGACCAGCCCGAGCTCGGACGTGAGCTCCTGCTGCAGTCCGATTTCATACATTGTTGTCCGCTGGGGCTGCAGGTCGGCATTGCCGATCACGTTGCCGACGAATTCGGGGGCATCTCCCGACAACGGTATCCGGAGATTGGGGTTCCTGTACAAATAGTCGAACGGCGGTATCTGGAAGAAATGCCCGTAGGAAATGTGAACGGCACCGCGATCGGTGATCGGATAGGAGAGACCGAACCGCGGACTGAATTGCTCCTTCACGCTTGCCGTGGAGAAATACCCTCCGGATACGGCGGCGACAGCGAATCGAGATCCGCCACCTGATCGGGGTATAACAGGCGCTGACCATCGGGCTGGAAATAGTCGTAGCGGAGACCGATATTCACGACAAGATATGACAGCTCGATCTTATCCTGCAGATAGAACGGAAAACTGATAGGGATTGTTGGTGTAGAAATTATAGTCAAAATCCCCCGGCTGCGGCATTGCGGGAACAAAACCGCTTGCGGCATCCACGTGGATCTGGAAATCCTTGTATTCGAGCTGATGGAGATCCACCTCACCGCCGAACTTGAGCTGGTGCAGAGGACTCACCTGCGCCGTGACATCAACGCGGCCCGTGATGGTTCTTGTGTTGTGATTGAAATGCCAGTTCTGCGTACCCCCGGTGAGGTAGGCATTGGCCCCTGCATCCCGCATCCGTTCCGGGTTCACGTAGCGCGGATCAATGAAGACCGACGCGAGCGAAACGGGATCCGTCGGGGGGTCCAGCGGATCTTCGTACACGTACTGTTTGAAGTCGCTCGTGAACACCGAGCCGGTGACATCCATGAACATGGCATCGCTGAACATGTGCGTGTAGCCGGCACTCCCGAGGAAGCTCTTCTGATACTTCGTGTAGTCCCCGTCGGGGTTGAGCTGGAACCGGTAATCGTAATCACGATACTTCTGCTGCTGATAGAAGGCGGAGAAGACAATCCCTTTCGCACCGCCGACCTTCACCGCAAGCTTTCCCTGGAGACTCATCCTGTCCTGATAGTTCATCGCCACCAGGGCGTCGTCCCCCGTCGCACCAATGTACCACTGCGAGTTATCCTCGCCCGCAAAGACGGACGAATCGGATGGATTGAAGACCCGCCGTCCGTAAATGTATCCTTCGTCGTAGAACTTGCGGCCCGACAGATAGAAACTCAGGAGCCCGTTTGTCAATGGAACGGGACCGCTCAGGCTTCCCTGGATATTGTGGAGTTTGGCCGGAGATCCTCCGTGAAAGAACACCGACGGCTCGGCAAGAACCGGGAATCCCCCCACCGGCAGCTCCCGGGAAAGCGTCTTGAACTGATCGCCCCGCGTACTCACGTAGTCCCCTGTGTAGAACGATATTTCGCCTTCGTACCTCTCCCCGGCAATCTTGGTCACCTGGTTCACGACCCCGGAAAGCGCCTCGCCGTATTCCGCGTTAAAGGTGCCGCTCAACACCTGGATCTCCTGGATGCTGTTGACTTCGGCCTGCATGGCATAGTTGCCGGAGAAGACGTCATTTACCGAAACTCCGTCGATAAGGTACTTCACCTCGTTCGTACGCCCGCCCCGGAAGTGCCCTTCGATGACACCCGCCTGGAGATTGACAACCGAACTGACATCCTCCACGGGAATCTTCGAAAGCTGATCGCTCCCGACCGAGGCGACCGTGGAAGTGAGATCGCGCTGGACGATCGGACGTGTTGCAGTGACGGTCACATCGCCAATCTCGACCGTACGGGATTGCATCTGAAAATCGATACGCGTCGTTTGGTCGATCGGTGACGTTCACGCCGCTGAGAGAAACCGGTGTGAACCCGACTCCCGACGCCTTCAAGGCATAGCGCCCCGGCGGCACATTCAAAATGAAGTATTCGCCGTCAATGTCACTCGAGGCACCCATGGCCGTGCCGACGATGAGAATATTCACGCCGACGAGGGTTTCTTTCGTTTGCGCGTCGACAACCTTCCCGGCGATCTTTCCGGTCGTCCCGGCGACAAGCGAGGCACACACAAATACCGGCAGGATCACCACGAGACACAACTGCTGAACGATACGGGTCCGCATATTGTGGGCACTCTGGAAAATGGAAGGAAAAACAGATACCGGGGGTGGCACTGCACTCGCGCCACCCCCGGAATGGTCATTTACTTCAGCATCAGCATTTTTTGCACAAGGGCGAACTGACCGGTCTCGAGCCTGTAGAAATACAGGCCGCTGCCGACAGATCTCCCCTGGTCGTCCCTGCCGTCCCAGCTCACTTCGTAACGGCCGGCAGTCCGGGTTTCATTGACCAATGTCCGGACCCGTTGACCGAGAACGTTGTAGATCATCAGGGTCACGTTCCCGTCGCGCGGCAACCCGTACTGAATCCTTGTCGATGGGTTGAACGGATTGGGATAGTTCTGTCCCAGTTCGAACGTCTTCGGCACACCATTATCCGCGGTCACACCGGTCGTCACGCCCACAACCTGGACCGTCAGGTCGTCGAAATAGACCGTCCCGGTGAACCGTGAATACGGATGCAGCCGGATCTCCAGGGCTTTCGCCTCCGGATCGGCCGGAACCGGAATGTCAATATAGTACTGCGTCCAGTCGAACGCGGTCACCGCCGGGAACACAAACTGCATGTCGATCGGGTACCCGCTCACGTTGTTGAAGCCCGTGTTGTTCCCGTTCCCTTTGAAGAACCCGTAGGTGAATCCCACCGCCCAGGCTGTCGGATATGCCGCCGCCGAATCCGGCACCAGGTTCGACGCCTTCACCCACACCGCCACACGGAGGATATCGCCCGCTTTCGCGTTCAGACCGCTGATATCCTTCACGTTACTCGTCGAGTTCAAGAGCACCGTGCCGCCGGAACCATCAAGCAAATACCGTTTGGTTCCGACGAACCCGTCACCGGTGACACGGGTGAAGGGCAGGTTGAACTTCAACGCCTTCAGACCCGAATGTGCGGCCTCCGCCGTCACCACCGTGTTCTCGTATCCCTTCTCGAGCACACCGTCGTTCCCGCCGTTCGGTGGTAACCAGTAGATCCATCCCGTCGGCATCTCCACGCTTGTATTCCAGTTCTGACCCGCCCATGCTACCGGCACGGCCCACCAGCATGAAGTCATCCGCCCATACCGTCCCCGTCGCGTTCTTCCCTCCCACAAAACGGATGATCGTCTTCCAGGCATCCTTCGGCAGGATCGTCGCACCTATGGCGTTCGTATCCGCGTACCAGGCCTTCGTCGCCACCGTCTGATCCACCGGCAGCTTCGTCTCTCCGATCTTCGCTCCCGCACTGTCGTAGAATGCGTACACGATGGTCCACCTCTGGTCTTCCGCCGCCGGGTTGATATTCACCCCCTGCGTCCTCACCCACGCACCGATCTTCATGTCCACGTTCTTGAAGTGGCGTTCCGACCAGTAGTCCACCATGTTCTCCGATATCCACGCCGCCGAGTCGCTCGTCGCGCTCTTGGTCACCTTCAGTGAATGCATCACCGAATGCGACTGATCCGTCGCCCAGCTCAGCGTCGATCCCGCCGGCTGGCTCCCGATCGTCCAGTACGACGGCAGGTTCGCTTCAAATCCGCCGATGCCGCTCATCTGCGGGATATCCAGTTTCTCCACCGTCAGGTCGTCGAAATAGACCGTCCCGGTGAACCGTGAATACGGATGCAGCCGGATCTCGAGGGCCTTCGCCTCCGGATCGGCCGGAACCGGAATGTCAATATAGTACTGCGTCCAGTCGAACGCCGTTACCGCCGGGAACACAAACTGCATGTCGATCGGGTACCCGCTCACGTTGTTGAAGCCCGTGTTGTTCCCGTTCCCTTTGAAGAACCCGTAGGTGAACCCCACCGCCCAGGCCGTCGGATACGCCGCAGCCGAGTCCGGCACCAGGTTCGATGCCTTCACCCACACCGCCACGCGCATGACGTCGCCGGCCTTGATGCTGCCGGGGATTTCATTGAGCAGGAACCGTTTGGTTCCGACGAACCCGTCACCGGTGACACGGGTGAAGGGCAGGTTGAACTTCAACGCCTTCAGACCCGAATGTGCGGCCTCCGCCGTCACCACCGTGTTCTCGTATCCCTTCTCGAGCACACCGTCGTTCCCGCCGTTCGGTGGTAACCAGTAGATCCATCCCGTCGGCATCTCCACGCTCGTATTCCAGTTCTGACCCGCCCATGCTACCGGCACGGCCCACCAGCATGAAGTCATCCGCCCATACCGTCCCCGTCGCGTTCTTCCCTCCCACAAAACGGATGATCGTCTTCCAGGCATCCTTCGGCAGGATCGTCGCACCTATGGCGTTCGTATCCGCGTACCAGGCCTTCGTCGCCACCGTCTGATCCACCGGCAGCTTCGTCTCTCCGATCTTCGCTCCCGCACTGTCGTAGAACGCGTACACGATGGTCCACCTCTGGTCTTCCGCCGCCGGGTTGATGTTCACCCCCTGCGTCTTCACCCACGCACCGATCTTCATGTCCACGTTCTTGAAGTGGCGATCCGACCAGTAGTCCACCATGTTCTCCGATATCCACGCCGCCGAGTCGCTCGTCGCGCTCTTGGTCACCTTCAGTGAATGCATCACCGAATGCGACTGATCCGTCGCCCAGCTCAGCGTCGATCCCGCCGGCTGGCTCCCGATCGTCCAGTACGACGGCAGGTTCGCTTCAAATCCGCCGATGCCGCTCATCTGCGGGATATCCAGTTTCTCCACCGTCAGGTCGTCGAAATAGACCGTCCCGGTGAACCGTGAATACGGATGCAGCCGGATCTCGAGGGCCTTCGCCTCCGGATCGGCCGGCACCGGAATGTCAATATAGTACTGCGTCCAGTCGAACGCGGTCACCGCCGGGAACACAAACTGCATGTCGATCGGGTACCCGCTCACGTTGTTGAAGCCCGTGTTGTTCCCGTTCCCTTTGAAGAACCCGTAGGTGAACCCCACCGCCCAGGCCGTCGGATACGCCGCAGCCGAATCCGGCACCAGGTTCGATGCCTTCACCCACACCGCCACGCGCATGACGTCGTTGGCTTTCACGCCAAGGCCGTTCAGGAGATAGCGTTTGGTTCCGACGAACCCGTCACCGGTGACACGGGTGAAGGGCAGGTTGAACTTCAACGCCTTCAGACCCGAATGCGCGGCCTCCGCCGTCACCACCGTGTTCTCGTATCCCTTCTCGAGCGCACCGTCGTTCCCGCCGTTCGGTGGTAACCAGTAGATCCATCCCGTCGGCATCTCCACGCTTGTATTCCAGTTCTGACCCGCCCATGCTACCGGCACGGCCCACCAGCATGAAGTCATCCGCCCATACCGTCCCCGTCGCGTTCTTCCCTCCCACAAAACGGATGATCGTCTTCCAGGCATCCTTCGGCAGGATCGTCGCACCTATGGCGTTCGTATCCGCGTACCAGGCCTTCGTCGCCACCGTCTGATCCACCGGCAGCTTCGTCTCTCCGATCTTCGCTCCCGCACTGTCGTAGAACGCGTACACGATGGTCCACCTCTGGTCTTCCGCCGCCGGGTTGATATTCACCCCCTGCGTCCTGACCCACGCACCGATCTTCATGTCCACGTTCTTGAAGTGGCGTTCCGACCAGTAGTCCACCATGTTCTCCGATATCCACGCCGCCGAGTCGCTCGTCGCGCTCTTGGTCACCTTCAGTGAATGCATCACCGAATGCGACTGATCCGTCGCCCAGCTCAGCGTCGATCCCGCCGGCTGGCTCCCGATCGTCCAGTACGACGGCAGGTTCGCTTCAAATCCGCCGATGGAGTTCATATTGGCGGGCTGCGCAGCTCCCGACCACACGATAACGATGGTCAGGAGCATAAGCCATACGATATTCGTATGCCATTTCATGGAGCACCTCTATACGGTTGATGGAATATTGAGTAGTGGTACAGATGTGTATCTATCGACTGCATGACGCATGCCCCCTCTCAGACGTCATGATGCTTCAGAACAAACCGCTTTCCGCCGCAGGCGGGACAGGGTTCGGCCACTGCAATTCCCACCCTGTATGAGAATCTGAGTGAACGCTGTCCGGTCCCTGATGAACAGAGCGCGTCTTCCGCAACCCGCGTTGACCGGGCGGCGGCTCAGTTCCCGCCGACGGGGTGGTCTGTGGGGGGGCGACCGGTCGAGGAACGAACCACCAGTTCCACCGGCACGTGTGTCGTGACCACCGCCCGGCTCTTCGACTTGATCATATCCACAAGACGAATGACTGCGAGCTTCCCCATTTCTTCCTTGAGCACTCTCACCGTCGTGAGCGGTGGTTCGAGGTGGGAGCTCATTTCGATATCATCGAAGCCGACAATCGCCATATCGGCGGGGATCCTCACGCCCCGGTCGCGCATGAATTTCGCGCAGCCGATGGCCATGGCGTCATTCGCAGCGAATACGGCGGTGGGGCTGTTTCCCGCGTCTGCAGGATCTTCTCTATGGCTTCGGCTCCATCATTCCCCCAGAGCGTCGGCTGGTCGACGACGATCAAGCTGTTCGTCCGGAACAATATGGTGTTCCTGCAGGACCTCTTTGTAGCCGGCGAACCGTTCCGCGATGCTCGGGTGCTCGATATCTCCCGCAATAAAGGCCACGGATCGATGGCCGAGATTCAGAAGGTGTTCCACGGCCATCCGCGCTCCGGTCCGGTTGTCGGTGACGACGGTTGAATGACGTCGCTTCTTTGATTCGTAGTCCACGAGGACAATCGGAATGCCGAGTGCATCGATGTAATCGATGAGTCTGCCGGTCACTTTGCCGGCAATAATCACTCCATCCACATTGCGCTCAAGCAGGAACCGGGGAACGTCGTGAGATTTATTGAACGTTTTACCGACGGTCGTCAGGAGGATGTAGTAGTTATGATTGCGGGCTTCGAATTCTGTTCCGAGGAAGATTTTCGTATAGAACGGCTCAGCCTGGGAGAAGTGGTAGTCCGAGAGTATGAATCCCAGATTGCCGCTGGTCTTGGAGGCCAGGCCGCGGGCGGAGCGGGTGGGATGGTACGAAAGGTCGCGGACGACTTTCTGGACTTTCTCACGTGTCTCCCGGCTCACGTACCCCCGTTTGTTGATCACGAGGGAGACGGTAGAGAGGGACAGTCCCGACAGCCGGGCAACGTCTTTTATCGTGGGACGCTTCTTTTGCACGCTATCTCAAATCGCTTTGAGGTGTTGCATATGAGAAACGGCCAAATGAGCAGAAAAACGATCACTATTCTGGCTGCAAAAGCAACAAATAGTGATTCTGGGGATATCGTATCAAAACGTTTCGATATATAGCAAACTCCACAACCATTGTCAAGTTCTTTTTCACACAAGCCCTTCCGGCGTGCAGGAACCCTTGAAAGGTGCCCGAGAAAAGGGTTCTTTATCGCGCCATAAGAGATCGTTCAACCACAACGCCAGCAAAGATAGCAGTATTCGCGACCAGCTCAATAGTCCAAAGGAGTGAAAAGGGGACTAGTCCGTTGGAGCCAAAGGAAGAAGCGAACGAGAGGAGCATCAAATCAGACGATGCGGGCTTTTCCGATCGAGGGGATCCGGACGACACAGACCCTGATCGCAGATCATCAGACGTCCGGATTTCTCTGCCTCGAGAGTATCGCCCGCACCTCTGGTAGATTCTTCTTGTTCACGAGCACAAGAATCGTATCACCTTCCTGCAGCACAGTTCCGCCGCTCGGAACAACATAGTTGTCGCTGCGACTTATCAGCACGATAAGGCTGTCCTGCGGCAGCCCCAACTCCACGATAGTCTTTCCGGAGATCGCTGCATTGTAGGGAAGAATCAAGTCCACGAGTTCCGTGTCCACCCCTTCCACAGGTGCAAACTCTATGGGAGAGCGTCGTCTACGGTCCAGCGGTGCATCAAGGTGCAGGAGGCGGGCGGCATTGGGTATTGACCAACCCTGCAGGAGGGCCGAGGTGAGAACAATGAAAAACACGATGTTGAAAATCAACTCGGCATCGGGCAAACCGGCGATCAGTGGGAATGTCGCCAGGACAATGGGAACAGCACCACGCAATCCGACCCAGGACACGAACGCCTTTTCGCGCACGTTGAGCTTCGCGAGTGAGAGGGACAGAAACACACTCAGCGGGCGTGCAATGAACATGAGAAAACCCGAAACCAGCAATCCGGTTCCGATCACCGGGACAATGTGGGAGGGGAAGACGAGCAATCCCAGAGTGAGAAACATCGATATCTGACCCAGCCAGGCAAGCCCGTCAAAGAAACGGAGGAGACTCTTCTTCTGAATGAATTCATGATGGCCGGCAACCAGTCCGGCCACATAGACGGCGAGAAATCCACTGCCTCCGAAAGTGGCCGTTGCTCCGTAGATGAGCACAGCGAAGGCGAGAGAAAACACGAGAGAGATTCCTTCGTAGGGCAGTTTCAGATGGTTGAGGGCAAACACCATCGCCCGTCCGCCCCCATAGCCCAACAGCGCACCGAGGCCCATCTGAACAACAAACAGCAGCCCGATGGAACTCAATGTGGCATTGGTGGTGCTCACCAGTTGAATCAGTCCGACGGTCAGGAAAACGGCCATGGGATCGTTGCTGCCCGACTCCAGTTCCAGCAAGGGCTTGACTTTCCCACGAAGACTGATATTCTTCGCGCGAAGGACGGACAACACCGCCGCGGCATCTGTTGAGGAAACGACGGCCCCGAGCAACAGACCGGTGACCAGGGAGAACTTCAGCACTACGGAGGCAAAGAGCCCGACGGCAAGGGCAGTAACAAACACACCGAACGTAGCCAGACTGGCTGCCTGCCAGAAGACGGGTTTCGCCGCGGACCAGCTCGTATCGAGTCCGCCGGCAAAAAGGATAATGACGAGAGCGATGACGCCAACAGATTGTGCCAGCCCGGCATCATCAAAGTGAGATACCGCCAGGCCCCTCGGATCCTGCCAGCATGCCGACCCCAAGGAACAACAACAGAGTCGGCACACCAAGATTGTCGGTAAGCTTGGCAACCACGATACTTGCAAGAATCAGAGACGACCCAATGAGGAGAACGTAGTCAATGGACATGCTGCCAGGCCATATATGTGGTTCATGCATTGAGCCTTGATTGCCGTTGGGCACACGGCATGCCGTCGTGACCCTTCTCCCTCACCCTCTCCGCATTCCGGTGCCGCATGAAGAAGAATTGCGCGGCAGCCTGCAGACAGAAACGGCCTGCTTTCCTATTCACCCAGCCGAGTGATACGAATCCTGTCGACGCGAAGCCCCTCCATATCGAGGATTTCAAACCGGTAGCGATTCCAGTCGACCGTTTCTCCTTCAGAGGGGACGCGGCCAAGGAGTCCCATCACAAAACCGCCTGCCGTTTCGAAAGAGCGGCTCTCCTCATTTGACAGCTGACGCAATGTGAGAGTGTCCTTCAGTTCGTCCAGTGGCAACAATCCATCCACAAGCCAGGACCCGTCCGGTTGTTGTACCGCCCTGGGAACGTCGGAAGAGGATACTTCGCCAAGGAGGGCCTTCAAGATATCCGTGGCGGTAATCAGGCCCTGAAGTCCGCCATATTCGTCAAGAAGCAGCGCGGTGTCATTGCCGGTCCGCTTGAACTCCTCAAGGAGCTTCCGACTCTGAACAGACTCAGGAAGGAACAAGGGTTGACGGACCACCGCCTTGAGATCAAGCGCCTTCCCGGCAATGCTCTGTCCGAGGATGTCCTGGGTGCGGACGATACCGAGGACATTATCCAGCGTGTCTTCGCACAGGGGGAAAAGAGAATGGCCGGTCCTGCCGACTTTCTGTTGAAGCTGTTGAGGTGAGTCCGATGCATAAAGAACGACGAGATTCTTTCGAGGCGTCATAACCGTGCTGACGCGCCGATCCCCGAGTCGGAATACCCGATCAACAACGTCCCGCTCATCCCGTTCAACAATGCCGGCGTCCGTCCCCTGCCGGATGAGAATCCTGATTTCATCGAGGGTTATCGGTATTTCTGAGGCCCGCTGCATTCGGAAGAGCCATAGCAGTGAGTTCGTCGAGAAGCCGAGGAACCATACAACAGGTGCGGTGATCCGGGAAAGAACCCCCATCGGTCCAACCATGAACGTGGCTATGCGTTCGGGGTCATGGAGCGCAATGCGTTTCGGCAGGAGCTCACCCAGAATCAGGGACAGGTAGGTTATCGCCATTACCACAACGCCAATGGCGAGCGTTTCCGCATAGGGTGCCAGCATGGCGGTCCGGCTGATCGCAGCGGCCAGTTGTTGCGCGATCGTGGCACCTCCGAAAGCACCTGCCAGTACTCCGATAAGGGTGATGCCGACCTGCACCGTTGACAAAAACCTCTCCGGCGCATTGGCAACATCCAGAGCACGACGTGCATTCCGGTTGCCCGCTTCGGCCCACTGCTGGAGCCGGGTCTTTCGGGCCGAGACAACGGCCAGCTCGGACATCGCAAATATCCCGTTCAGTAGTGTCAGCAGCACAATGAGAAGAACCTCAAGGATGATAACAGACATCGGTCTATCTCGCTCTGTTATAGGGTCGATAACGTCGCCAAACACGGTAGATTCAAGAATCCATGCGATCTTCTCAACAATGACGAAAGAGAATGCGAGTTGTCAGTTTCGTAGGTCATCTGTCTTCCCAATGAAACAGATGCAGCATGCGGTGTAATGCCGGTGCAAAGACAACCCCCACAGCTATGAGTACAATCAGACCGGCATACAACGCATAGAAACCCGCGAACAGCTTCCCGCCGTCAGTTCGTGGGGCGTCAACAGGCCCCATACCGCCGAGCAGCATGGCCGCATTGAGGAATGCGTCACGCCAGGGCAACTCCTCGTAGTAGTGATAGCCCATCATTCCCAGAAAGAGGGAGACGAGTACCAATCCGAGAGCGCTGAAGAAATGTCTGAGGAGGCGGTGCACAAAGCGACGCCGGGCTATCGGTTTCTGGCTGCGGGATTCGTACATAGGATTGCTCCTGATGAGAGCTCGATCGAGGATTGCGACACGGAGGAATTACCTGACTTCCGGCGTACCGGGGAAAGAGGATGGCCGGCAAACCGGGCCGCCCCCGTTGTGGGAAAGGTACGCTGGAGGCAGGGTATTGTCAAGGAAAATGCCGGAGAACAACTTCAGGAGAACGACTTCAGCAGAACTCCTCTCGGCGAAGCGACGACATAGACGCGGCTCCCTTCTGCGATCCATCACGCTACCGGCCGTTCAGCCTTTGTACGCCCGTGATAAAGAGGACAAGTCCACCAACGAGAGGAAACACGCCGATCACCGCCCCGCCGACAAGAACGCTCATCGCGTGCTCTTCCGCCACGGCCCCGATGGCCGCCGCCAGCATCAAACCGAGCGTCACCGTTCCCCCACCGCTGGCGAACAGGAGACCCGCCACCGTTTGGACACTGGCACCAATCCGGGCCCCGGCGGAAGACCGAGGCCGTGAAGCGGACGCCGGTAACGCGGGAACAGACGGGGCATCTTCAGCACCGGCGGCAGCCGCTTGAACAGCCAGCTGCTCCTTTCTCAACCTGCGCACCAACCGCACCGCCCAACGCCACCCCACCAGCAACACCACAACGGTGATAAGCGCGAGAAGCCCGCCGCTTGATGCCTTCTCCACAGCCATCAATGTCAGCAGCGGGAAATCATACAGCCCGTGCAGGAGCATGACCGCCGCGTACCCCTTCACGATCAACAGCCACTTCTCCTCAGGATGGAACTTGGCCTGCCCGACATAGTATCCGAGAATCGCTCCAGCGAACGCATGAAAGGGAACAGCGGAGAAGGCCCGGGAGACTGCAACGCCGAGCCCGCCTTCAAACACATACAGGACATTCTCGAACGTGGCAAAGCCCAATGACGCCACGACGCCGTACACAATGCCATCCATCGGTTCGTCAAATTCCACGCGCCGCATGCTGTACAGAAGCAGAATAGCCAGTTTAAAAAACTCCTCGGGTATCGCCGCGACAAAAAAGGCTTCCAGAAATCCTCTGATCACCGGGGCTTCAATCCCGTTGACAAGCAGATGGACGGGAACACCCACCATCAACACCGGAAGGACAGAGAGCACGCCAAGGGCAAAGGTCGTCCAGAGAATCCGCGGGGGCTCGGGATACAGATCACGCGTGTGAAAGTACCAGACCAGAAGAGCCGAGGGTGCGATCGCCGAAACGGCGAGGAGTGACTCAATCATGATCGGGAAAGCCCGGGGTACGACGCAGGCTCCGTTGGCGCGGACTCCCATGTCCGGAGTCCGAAACGGCTGAGATAGATCGGGATGTTACGGAACAGGGAGTTCTCGTCTTCAATATCCTTGATCATCCGCCGCTTGGCGATCGACAAGTCCCCGCCGAGAATCGTCACGGAGCCCCCGTTCCCTCCGGCCCCGTTCACCTTCCACCCGATGGCGCCGTGAGCGCGGGCTATTTCAATCACCCGCAATGCATCGGCGCTCACCAGATCGGGATGAAGATGCGTCTGCGCCTGCGTGTTCTCCGACATGGCCCTGCCGAGCGCCACGAAATCGCCGTCATAGACGGCATCCCGGGACTGTTCTGCCGTTGACCGGAGCGCCTGGAGCCGCGCCGATTGAGGCCCCTCGTTCTCAAGGTCTTTGATCACCATCTTGTGCAGCTCGGAAGAATCGTGGGAATGTCCGAGGAAGATGAGCGTCAGGCGCCGTTCAAGTTCCCACCAGATGGCGTTCGGGATCTGGAGCTGGGAGACAACCGCCCAGGGGAACTGGCGCATTTCAATGTAGTTGATCCCCCCGTAGGCCGAACAGAGCTGATCCTGTATGCCGCACTGGAGGCCGAGTATGTTCATTTCCACGTAGTGGGCGGCCTGCGCCACTTCGTGCGGAGTCATGCGTCCGGGCGTCAGCCGGTCCAGCGCCCCGATGAGCGCCACCGACACGGATGCCGATGTCCCTGTGGATGCGCCCGCCGGAGCCTCCGAAAAGATCGAGACCTGCAGTGAGAGGTTTTCCGGGATGCGCATATAGTGAATGGCGGCTTCGAGAAGGGGATGCTTCGTCCAGACATCCAGCTCGGGGGCCACGGCATACCGGTCACCATAGTTTTCGGCCTGAATCACCACACGATCCTGCCGCCCGTCCGAAGGAAACACCTCCACCTGCACCTCGGCATAGGGATAGACACCGATATTGAAGATTTTTCCGTGGCCGGCAAACCAGGTATCCGTCCATCCGCCGTTGTCGGCAATGCGCATGGGGGCGACACTGTTGATGACCCTCAAAGCACGCGGAGCGTCGTTCCTGGCAGACATGGACCACCTTTGTTGTTGGAATCCCATGGTAGAGGATAATAATGTAGATAGCAGTTACCCAAAGTTCAAGTTGTGTTTCCACTCATTTTTCTGTAGTTTTTGCACTGGATCTCTTCGCTCCACCAAACGACAGGTTCTGGAATCGCCTGATTTCTCTCGCGTGCAATGCCTGACCTCACCTCCAACAGAGGAACCGAACCATGAAACCCATCTACCTTGTTGCCAGCGGTGACCTCCGCCCCGCTGCAAATCAAAACTGTGAAGCCGCACAGGCTGCCATGGAAAGTCAGATCGTGGCCGCCGTCGAAAAGCTCGGCGGGAGTGTGCGACGCGCCCACGCCTACGACCCTCTCAAGAAGCACGGGTTCATCGACAGTCAGAAGTACGGCATGGAGGTGTTTCGCACCATCCCCCCGACAGCGCCGCTGATCGTGGCGGAAGCCGTATGGCAATACACACACCATGTGCTTCCCGGACTCCTGACACATCGGGGCCCCATCCTGACGATCGCCAACTGGAGCGGCACGTGGCCGGGACTCGTGGGACTCCTGAACCTGAATGCTTCCCTCACCAAGGCCGGAGTGCTGTTCAGTTCCCTCTGGAGCGAGGATTTCACCGACCCCTTCTTCACCAAAGGGCTTGCCCGCTGGATGAAGCGGGGAAAAATACGCCATGACACGTCGCACGTCCATGCCTACAAGGACGTGAAAGTGCCGGCAGCGGCGGAAAAGACCGGCAAGGGATTCGCCGAAACCTTCCGCTCCCGCAAAGCCATCATGGGGATCTTTGACGAAGGATGCATGGGGATGTACAACGCCATCGTGCCGGACGAAATGCTCCATACAACGGGAATTTTCAAGGAACGGCTGAGTCAATCAACCCTGTACGCCAGGATGCTGACCGTGACGGACCGCGAGGCCGGCGATGTCCTCGACTGGCTGCTCGCGCGTGGCATGTCTTTTGCCTTTGGCACTGATGAGGCCACGGAACTCACCCGGGCCCAGGTGCTGCAACAGTGCAAGATGTACATTGCGGCCGTTCGCCTCGCGGAGGAGTTCGGCTGCGATACGATCGGCATACAGTACCAGCAGGGGCTGAAAGATCTGGCGCCGGCATCGGATCTCGTCGAAGGCATGCTGAACAACGTCGAACGCCCGCCCGTGTACCACGAATCCACCGGCAAGGAGTTGTTCCCGGGCGAGGCGCTGCCGCACTTTAACGAAGTGGATGAATGTGCCGGCGTCGACTGCCTGGTGACGTATCACCTCTGGCGCCAGATGGGGCTCGCCCCGGAAAACACTCTCCATGATGTCCGCTGGGGACGCCACTATCGCGGGAACGGCATCAACGGTTTCGTGTGGGTGCTGGAAATTTCCGGTGCCGCGCCTCCCGCGCATTTTGTTGACGGATACCGCGGGGCGGCCGGAGAACGCCAGCCTCCCATGTACTTCCGGCTGGGCGGCGCTTCGGTGAAAGGCGTCAGCAAACCCGGACACATCGTCTGGAGCCGCGTCTTCGTTGCGGACGGCAAACTCCAGTGCGATCTGGGAATCGGTGAGGTCGTCCGGCTGCCCCCGGAGGAGACCGAGGATCGCTGGAAGCAAACCACCGAGCAGTGGCCGATCATGCATGCGCTGCTGAAAGGGGTGACCCGCGACCAGATGATGGCCCGTCACAGGTCGAACCACATCCAGGTGGCCTATGCCCCGGACGCCGCCGGAGCGCGCCGCGCGCTGTTCGCCAAGGCCGCAGCCATGAAACACCTCGGACTGAAGGTCTTCTTCTGTGGCATTCAGTAGCCGTCACCCCCTCGTCCGGGCGTTCTTCTCCCTCGGTCTTGTGCTGGCCGTGGGTGCACTCTTCAACGCCGACGGAACGTACTTTCAGTGGGATACACACCGCGACATGCTGCGGCAGGTCTCCGTATACGGAATCCTTGCATGCGGCATGACGCTGGTGATCATCGCCGGCGGTATCGATCTGGCGGTGGGCAGCCTGCTGGGTCTGTGCGCTGTCGTCTTTTCCCTCTTCTCCATTCAGCGGGGAATGCCCGATGCGCTGACCGTCGGGGCAACCCTCCTGCTCGGTCTCGTGATGGGCATGGGCACAGGCGGGATTATTGCACGGTTTCGCGTCCAGCCTTTCATCGCCACGCTGGCCATGATGGTCTTCGGCCGCGGACTGGCAAAGCTGGTCTCGGGAGGACAGAAGATCTCCACCGCCGTGTTGAATGCAGACGGGTCCTATCGATACGTCGAAGTTCCGTCCCTCTTCGACCTCCTGAGCGCCCGTATCCTCGGCGACAATATCGCCGTGGTCACGCTGATTTTTCTCGGATGTGTCGTCCTTTGCTGGGTGCTGCTCGTTCATACGCCGTGGGGGCGGGAGATCTATGCCGTGGGCGGGAACGAGGAGGCTGCCCGGTTCGCCGGCATACCCGTCGGCAGGGTGAAAATTCTTGCCTACGGTCTCAGCGGCTTCTTCTGTGCTGTGGCCGGAATCTGCCAGGCGGCACAGGAGCTTCAGGGCGATCCCGAGGCGGGCGCAACATACGAGCTCACCGCCATCGCCATGGTGGTCATCGGGGGCACCAGCCTGTCGGGCGGGCGGGGATCCATCGGGCTGACTCTGCTGGGCGTGCTCATCATCGGCAATCTCGAGAAGATCCTGAGCATTAACGCCGTCGGGGAAGAAACACGTCTCGTGCTCACGGGCCTCATCATCCTGGCCGCAGTGCTTCTGCAGAAGCGAGAACAGAACTGACGGGCCTTTCAGGCCGGATCGCCACAGCGACAACGGGAACATCAACAGCGGGAGGGAACCATGAGGGTTTTCTTGAAATGCGTTTTCGCGTGCATTGCATTGATGTCCAGTCTTCCTTCGATCGCCTTCGCCCAATCCCCCCGATGGACCATCGGCATGAGCCAGTGCAACCTGGGCGAGCCATGGCGCGTGCAGATGAATGCCGACATCCGGAACGCCGCGGAGAAACATCCCGAACTGACCGTCTTCTTCAAGGACGCGCAGAACGATAATCTCCGGCAGACCGCGCACATCGAAGAGTTTATCCGCCAGAAGGTCAACCTCATCATCGTCTCACCCAAGGAAGCCGCCCCCCTTACCAGATCCGTCGCCGCGGCGTTTCAACAGGGTATTCCCGTTATTGTGCTCGACCGCCGCGTGCTCGGCAATGACTTCACCTGTTTTATCGGTGCCGACAACCGGAAAATCGGCAAGGCCGCCGGGAAATGGATCGCAAAACTTCTGGGCGGGAAAGGCAAGATTGTGGAATTGAAGGGGCTGATGACCTCGACACCGGGTCAGGACCGGAATGCCGGCTTCCGGGAGGGGATCCGGAATAGCGGCCTCGATATCCTCTTTGAGGCGGACATGAAGTGGCTTGAACCGAACGCACGCAAGGAGATGGAATCCGCCCTGGCCCGCTTCCCGACAATCGATCTCGTGTACGCCCATAACGACCCGGGAGCTCACGGTGCGTACCTTGCGGCGAAGGCGGCGGGGCGCGACAAATCGATCCGGTTCGTCGGCATCGATGCACTCCCGCATGAGGGACAGATGTATGTGCGGCAGGGCATCCTTGCAGCATCGTTCGAGTATCCCACAGGCGGCGCCGAAGCCATCGCCACGGCGATCGCCATCCTGCAGGGCAAACAGGTCCCCCGTGAAATCGTCCTGCCGTCCCGGGTCTTTACCGGAGAGAACCTGGATAAGGGTGGGGAATTGCTGAAAGAGTGAACGGATGGTTGTGGGGTCGGCCGTTCTTGTGTGCCCGGACATCATGCGCCGAAAGGAATCCATCAGCCGGGCGGTCTTTTCAACTTTACAGGAGGTTCCATGAGAATCCTCACGCTTCTCCTCGTAACGGTATTCTTCATAGGAGACATCATGATGGCACAACAACCCTTCAACGGGCTCGGCATGACCATGGGTACGCTCTCGCGACTCTCACGCGCAAAAACACGCTCTATCTCCGCTGAGAATTTCACGGGAGAAAAAGGCAAGGGGGGGATGGCCACCGAAGGGGCCGGCGCGCCTGCGGGCCGCGACCTGGGCAAAGGCTGGAAGATATCTCCTTGCGTCAGGATCAAAGCGAAGGAAACATTTGCGGTCGCGGAGATCGCCGGACCCGGGGCAATCCAGCAAATCTGGATGACCCCGACGGGACACTGGCGTTATGCCATCATCAGGATCTACTGGGACGGCGAGGCCACACCATCGGTGGAAGCGCCCATAGGAGATTTCTTTGCCTGCGGATGGGGTCAGTACGCGCAGATCTCCTCTCTCCCGGTCTGCGTCAACCCGGGAAGCGCATTCAATTGCTACTGGGAGATGCCGTTCCGCAAGGCATGCAGGATCACGGTGGAGAATATCGCCGACGAGGAGATGACCCTGTTCTATCAGGTGAACTATACACTGACCGAAATCCCCGAAGACGCGGCTTACTTCCATGCGCAGTTCCGCAGGGTGAATCCCCTGCCCTATAAGGACGTCTACACCATCCTCGAGGGTGTGAAGGGATGGGGGCACTACGTCGGTACCTACATGGCCTGGCAGGTGAACAATACCGGATGGTGGGGTGAAGGAGAGATCAAATTCTATCTGGACGGCGATACCGAGTATCCGACCATCTGCGGCACGGGCACCGAGGACTACTTCTGCGGTTCGTACAACTTCGAGAATCAGAAAACGAAACAGTACCAGGAATTTTCCACCCCCTATTCCGGACTCGCGCAGGTCATTCGCCCGGACGGTGTGTACAATTCACAGCAGCGGTTCGGGCTCTACCGGTGGCACATCACCGATCCGGTGCGTTTCGAGAAGGATCTCCGGATAACCATTCAGGCGCTGGGGTGGAGATCGGGAGGACGGTACCTGCCGTTACAGGACGATATCGCTTCTGTTGCGTTCTGGTATCAGGCGGAACCCCATGCACCCTTTCCGAAGCTCCCGGGAAGGGATGCGCTGGAAGTCCGCTGAGAGAGCACTGACTATTTCGGCCAGGCGAACGGATCATCGCGGAGCCGGTAAAGAATCTCGCCGGCTTTGGGCACGTACAGAACCCCCTCTTCTTCGCGGTTCTGCCATTCCCGGGAATCGACCGTATGCGGATCGCGATAGCCGAGATTCACACGGCGGCAGACATCCTCCGGAATGCCGGTTGCCAGGATGACATTGATACGCGGGGTCTCCACCCCGTTGCGGAACGCGCCGATGCCCTTCACATGCGTTGAGTGTGCAATAACCCCGCGCGGGACATCGTGAAACCGGTCCATTTGCTGCGTGAAGTAATCACGCACGTGGTACCCGATTCGTTCGATTAACGCACCGTGCGTGACGGATATCTCGTGGATGTGCGGTGCGTAAATGACCACCTCACCGCCGTCCGCCACCACCGGTTCGAGTTTGTACGTGCATTTCGCGCCGACCCAGAGATCATCATACATCGCCGGGGCGCAGGAGAGCACGCGCTGGAACGGGCGCTCCTTGTAGACAATATGCAGCCTGTCGGAAAGCTGTGCCGCCGCACCCCAGGCTTCTTCGGGCGATCCGCAGAACAACCCCGCCAGATGTTCGCCCTTCACGACCAGACTGAGACATGAACGCTCCACGGGAAGCATTGCCGCGGCCGTATCCACCACTTTTCTGACCGGCGTATGCGCCGTGCCGATGATGACCGGACTGGTGATGAGCGCGCCCAGCCAGTGGAACATGTCAATAATTTCCTGTCCGGAGATGCCGGGAAAGAGATATTTGTTGCCCCCGGAAAAGCCCACAACCTCATGGGGGAAGGTGGGACCGATGATCATGAGCCGATCGTAGTCAAAAACAAGGCGATTGACCGTGACGTCCACCCGTTCGCGCATAAGGCCGCGGGAAATCTCCGCCACCGTATCTTCTCCGATCGTACCGATGCTCTTGAGCTGCGACGGGTCTTTCCAGTGATGATTGAACACCCGCACACCCGGATAGGACGCCGCACGTTCTCCCGGGGCCATATCCAGTCGCCGGTCGATCGCCTCTTCGGACATCGGCGGGTGTGTGCCGAGCGCGATGAGGAAGTCGAGCTGCCGGACGCGCCCCTTGAGGATGCTGCAGACCTGACGGAACATCATCCCGATCGGTGCGCTCCGTGTGCTGTCCGGAATGATCGCAAGAACCCGTTTCCCATCCAGCCTGTCCCGTTCGAAGAACTCCCCCAGCAGAGCCTGCACGTCAGCTTCGCGCAGGAACTGTTCCGCGTTCTCTTTTCCGATCACCATGTCAGGACGTCCTTTCGCAACTCCGGTTCATGTGGTGAATCAACCTATTCGCGGGACACAACCCGGAATCCGAGTTTCGTCAGCCGGCCGGACAGATCTCCGGCCCCTGTGTGTCCGCTGACACATGTTGCGGCAAATTCGCGGCGAACGGGATACATGCTGCGCAACCGGCGGAAGTGGTCCGGCCGATCGCCCGGAGACGCCTGCAACAGCGAGCGCAAGGCCCGGTCGTCTGCTTCGATGTCGTAGCATGCACTCAGGATGGTACGCAAAACCGTTTCCGGTTCACCGGCCGGATCGATCGTGACGGCTTCCCGGACGGGAGGGGGCAACATTTCAGGCGGGTTCCAGGCCGGGGGCCATCCGAAGTGCCGGCACACCGCTTCAAACATCATTCGTGCGGCGTTGATCTTTCCGTCAAACGAGTAACCGGCGATATGGGGCGTGCCCAGCAACGAGAGGGAGAGGAGGCGCATATCGATGGCCGGCTCCCCCTCCCAGACATCCAGGATGGCGCCCGCGAGGTGCCCGGTTTCCAGGGCGGAGACGAGGGCGGGGGAGTCCACCACACCTCCCCTGGAGGTGTTCAAGAGAAGTGCGCCCGGTTTCATACGTCCTATCCTCGCCCGATCAACAAGATGCTGCGTGGGGAATTCCCCTTCGCGTGTCAGGGGGACATGGAGCGTCAGAATATCCGCATCCATCAATGCGTCAAGGGAGACGAAGTGTGATACGCCGGCTTTCCGGGCCAGCGGCGGGTCGTTCTGCAACACCGTCATGCCCAGGGCCTCGCCGACCCGCACGACCTTGCTTCCCACGTTGCCGGCACCTACAACACCGAGTGTTTTTCCCTGCAATGTCCATCCCAACCGCCCGGCTGCGACCAGAAGCGCGGTCGCAACATACTCCGCCACGGAGTTGGCATTGCTGCCCGGGGCGCTTGCGAAACGAATCCCCCGCTCCCGGAGATATGGAAGATCGACATGATCAGTGCCTATGGTTGCCGTCCCGACGAACTGCACGCGGGTACTGTCGAGGAGCGCGGGGCCGATCCTGGTTTCCGAGCGAACGATGACGGCATCGGCGCCGGCCAGTGTTTCCCGGGTGATTTCCGCGGTAGCCAGGGCGCGCACCTTTGCGAACGGCGCAAGCGCCCCGTCGAGGAAAGGGTTCTTTGAGTCAACGACGATCGTCATCTGTCTGTCCGCCGCAGGCGTGGTGCGAGGTTGGCCCTCATCAACTGGAGTGGCATGCATCACGTGAGTGAGGTGTGCCTCTTGAGGCTCTTGAGCCTCAAGAGGCACATGAGCCTCAGGTTCACCAGGTGTCTACCAGCTGGTGTGGAATGTTCCTTCTTTGTCCACCCTCTTGTAGGTGTGGGCTCCGAAATAGTCTCTCTGCGCCTGCAGAAGATTTGCGGGCAGGACCGCCGAACGGTATCCGTCATAGTATGCCAGGGCGCTGCTGAAGGCCGGGACCGGCACCCCGAACTGGACCGCGGTTGCCACAACGTTGCGCCAGGCGTCGGAAGCTTCGGCGATGGCGCCGGCAAAGTAGCGGTCCAGGAGAAGATTGGCCAGTGCCGGATTTCGTTCGTACGCCTCTTTGATTCTGCCGAGGAACTGGGCACGAATGATACATCCCGCCCGCCAGAGGGACGCAATGGATCCAAATTCCAGACCCCAGCTGAATTCATCGTTTGCCGCACGCAGGAGCTGGAACCCCTGGGCGTACGAGCAAATTTTCGAGGCGTATAAGGCCTTGCGGATTTGTTCAATGAATGCCGCACGGTCACCGGTGAATGTCCGTGAGGGTCCGGACAGAATCCTGGAAGCCGCCAGGCGTTCACTTTTCAGTGCACTCATCATGCGGGCGAACACCGCTTCCGCAATGGTCTGCGCAGGAACCCCAAGATCCAGGGCAACCGTGCTCGTCCATTTCCCGGTTCCCTTCTGCTCGGCAGTATCCAGAATGACGTGGATGAGCGCCTTGCCCGTTTCGGGGTCCTGCTTGGTCATAATATGGCTGGTAATCTCGATCAGGTAGCTGTTGAGTTCGCCCTTGTTCCAGTCGTTGAAGACGGTGTGCATTTCGGCGGGGGCAAGGCCCAGGACACGTTCCATCAGGGCATACGCCTCGCAGATCATCTGCATGTCGCCGTATTCGATGCCGTTGTGGATCATCTTCACAAAATGTCCGGCGCCGTCGGGACCCACCCATTCGCAGCACGGGGTGCCGTCTTCCGCCTTCGCGGAGATCTTCTGGAGGATGGGCTTGATCACGTGCCAGGCCTCGGGGTTGCCCCCGGGCATGATGGCGGGACCACGCAGAGCACCTTCTTCGCCGCCGCTCACGCCGCTGCCGACGTAGAGAATGCCCGTGCCTGCAAGTGCGTTCATCCGGCGCCGGGTATCCTGGAAGTAGGAATTCCCCCCGTCAATCAACACGTCACCCGCACCGAGCAACGGGCGGAGATCGGCGATAACGGCGTCCACCGCCTTGCCCGCAGGCACGAGAAGAATGATCATCCGGGGAGTGGCAAGGCTTTTGACAAAGTCCGCAAGTGTCTGCGCGACCACCATGTTCTTGCCGGCGCACTTTGCCGCAGCGTCACGCGTTTTGCCCGGGTCGAGATCGAATCCGGCGACACTGAAGCCTTTGGACTCTATGTTGAGAGCCAGATTCTGCCCCATAACGCCTAATCCGACGACACCACATTGCTGGGCCACGGGAAACATCCTTTCACTGGTCATACAAAAAGGTTAAGAGTGCAGGTCATCTCCGGGTCGGTCAGACTCCCGAGAAAGCCGAAAACCCGCCGTCCACAGGGATAATCGCCCCCGTGACAAAACCCGACGCGGGCGACACCAGCCATAACACCGTCCCCACAAGATCTTCAGGTTTGCCGAACCGCGCCATGGGTGTGTGCCGGATGATGGATTCTCCGCGGGGCGTCAGGTCCCCGGTCACCTGATCGGTCAGGAGAAAGCGGTTTTGCTCCGTCAGGAAGAAGCCGGGCGCGATGGCATTCACCCGGATGTCCGGCGAGTACTCCTGCGCCATATGCACCGCAAGCCACAGAGTGAAGTTGCTCACTCCGGCTTTTGCGGCGGAGTAGGCAGGAATGCGTGTGAGGGGACGGAAGGCGTTCATCGATGAGATATTCAGGATGTTCCCCTTCTTCCGATCCATCATCGGTTTGCCAAAAACCTGAGACGGCAGGATCGTCCCCAGAATATTCAGATCAAAGACAAACCGCAGGGCTTCCGCAGGGATGTCGAAGAACGGCCTGGTCGGGTTTGTGGTCGCCTTCGGATTGTTGCCGCCGGCGCCGTTGATCAGGATGTCGATGTGGCCGAACTCCCGCAAAAGGTGGTCCCGGGACTTTTCGAGGGCTTCCACATTCAGAACGTCGGATTGCACGGCCGTGGCCTTTCCGCCCCGGGTGGTGATGAGATTCGCGGTTTTCTCCGCCAGCGCGAGATCGCGATCGAGCACCGCCACGCGGGCGCCGCACGCCGCGAGGGCGATCGCCAGTTCTCCGCACAGCACACCTCCGCCTCCGGTCACGACCGCCGTGAGGTCTGACAGATCATACATGGATGTAATCTCTTCTGTCGTCATAATGGTATCTCCCTGTTACGGGTGTGTTGGAATACCTTCGTGCCCTGCAAGGGAAGGGCGATATGGGTGTTGGCCGGGCCGGTTCAATCAGTCCATCGCAAATCCGAAATAGGATCTGGCGTTGTTGTAGCAGATATCGGACACCATGCCGCCGGCAAGCGCCATATCGCCGGGAATCAAGCCTCGCTCCATCTCGTCGCCGAGAAGATTGCAGAGGATCCGTCTGAAGTAGTCATGCCGGGGAAAGGAAAGGAAGCTCCGGGAGTCCGTGAGCATCCCCACAAAGCGGCTGAGGAGGCCCATCGTCGAGAGGGCATTCAGCTGCCGCTCGACACCCTCCTTCTGATCGAGGAACCACCACGCACTCCCGAACTGGATTTTTCCGGGAACCGAACCGTCCTGGAAGTTGCCGATCATTGTCGCCAGCAGCTCGTTGTCCCGGGGGTTCAGATTGTACACGATCGTTCTTGGCAGTGCCTGGGACTCGTCAAGTCGGCCAAGCAGGCGCGCGAGGGGACGCGCGATTTCGAAGTCGCCGATCGTATCAAAGCCCGTATCAGGCCCGAGCCGTGCGAACATGCGCGGATTGACGTTGCGCAGGGCGCCAAGATGGTACTGCTGGGTCCAGCCCGATTCATGATCCATCAGACCGAATTCGAAAAGCATGGCCGATTTGAATTTCCGTGCATCCTCGGGAGAGACGGTGGCACCGTCCAGCGCATGCCGGAACGACGATGCCACATCCGACGCGGAGTAATCGTCGGCATAGGCGGTTTCGAGTCCGTGGTCTGAAAGCCGGCATCCCGCGTCGTGGAAGAACTGGTGACGCTTCCGGAGTGCATCCAGAAAATCCAGGTACGAGACGATGGTCATGCCGGAAGCCGTGGAGAGGCGTTCCACCCAGGCGCGGAAGAGCCCGGGCTGTTCGATGCGGAGCGCCTTATCCGGTCTGAACGCAGGGACGACTTTCACCCGGAACGAAGGATCCTGTGCGATCCGTGTATGATGTTCCAGGGTATCCGTCGGATCATCGGTGGTGGTAAGCAACCGGACATTCATTTGCCGCAAGATCCCCCTGGCGGAGAACTCTTCCCGTGCAAGCCGGGCGTTACAGTGTTCCCATACGGCTTTCGCGGTGTCGGGGGAAAGAAGGATGTCGTTGATGCCGAAGGGACGCTGCAGTTCCATGTGCGTCCAGTGGTAGAGCGGGTTGCGGAGAGTTTTGGGTACGGTCGCCGCCCACATTTCAAACTTTTCCCAGTCGGAGGCATCGCCCGTGCAATACCGTTCATCCACCCCGTTCGCCCTCATGGCGCGCCACTTGTAGTGGTCACCTTCCAGCCAGATGCTCGTAAGTGTCGGGAATCGCCGGTCTGCCGCGATGTCGGCCGGAGGAAGATGTGAATGATAGTCGATGATCGGCAGGGAACGTGCATACCTCTCGTAGAGCTCGATCGCAGTCTTGTTTTCGAGCAGAAATTGGTCATGAAGAAACGGTCGTGGTGTCATGGTTTGGGGATCAGGATTCAAGAGTTATTGGATCAAGGCGCGGTGCGAGGAGCTGGAATACCAGCAGTGCGATCAGGTACATCGAACCTGCGATGATAAACAGGATGACATAGCTGCCGGTGAACTGCAGGATGACGCCGGTGGCAGTGGAAATCAGCATGCCGCCGATGGAGCCGGCCATGCCTCCGATACCCACCACCGAACCTATCGCCCGCCGCGGGAACATATCCGACGTCGTCGTAAACAGGTTCGCGGACCAGCCCTGATGCGCGGCCGTGGCGAGTCCAAGGAGGGCGACCGCCAGCCAGACGGAGTCGGCCTGGGAGGCGAAGACGATGGGGATCACGCAGACGGCACAAATGAGCATTGCCATCTTGCGGCCTTTTGTCACGCTCCATCCCCGCTTGATGAATGCTGATGAAAGCCATCCCCCGCCGACGCTTCCGACATCCGCCAGCAGATAGATGACAATGAGCGGAGGCCCGATCTTGTCCAGCGTCATTCCATACTCCTTGTTCAGAAACTTTGGAACCCAGTACAGATAGAACCACCACACGGGGTCGGTCAGGAACTTCGCCAGGGCAAAAGCCCAGGTTTGTTTGTGCGTCAGCAACTTCATCCAGTGGACCTTCTCCAGCGATTCGGGGGGATCGCTGTTGATGAATGCCAACTCCGGCTTGCCCAGTCGTTTGTGTTTCGCCGGAATCTCATACAGCCAGATCCAGAAGGCCAGCCAGATGAAACCGATCGCCCCCGTGATGATAAACGCCTCCTGCCAGCCGTAGGTGATGGTGATCCAGGGTACAAGCAATGGTGCGGCGATCGCGCCGACGTTTGAACCGGCATTGAAGATGCCGGTGGCCAGAGCGCGTTCTTTCCTGGGAAACCACTCCGCAACGGTCTTGATCGCAGCAGGGAAGTTGCCGGATTCGCCGAGTCCGAGGGCAAACCGGGCCGCACCGAAACCGAAAGCGGACCGCGCAAGGGCATGCGCCATGGCGGCGAGGCTCCAGGTGATCATGGCGATGGTGTACCCGAGTTTCGTACCGACGAGATCCATGATGCGTCCCGACGAGAAGCAATCCTATGGCATACGCCGCCTGGAACGCCGTCACGATGTACGAGTATTCGAGTTCGTTCCAACCGATCTCCTTCTCCAGGGTCGGAGCGAGAATGCCCAGAACCTGCCTGTCGATGTAGTTGATGGTTGTGGCGAAAAACAAGCAATGCACAAATTGTCCAGCGGAAATTGGCGCCGACCGGGCGCATCCCTTTGTCGTGTTGCTGTTCCTGAGTCATGTGGTCAACTTCCCTATTGGTGAGTCGCACGGTTCAGAATATCGATGACTTCGTTCGCCTGCTCCGCGGCGTTCCCCAGATGTGCTTCCATCGCCCGGAAGGCGGTGGTGCCGTCCCGGTCGCGGATCGCGCCCATGATCCGGCGGTGGTTGTCGAGGGCGGAGCTCTTGCAGTTGGGTATGTTGGCATAGACCATCGCCCGGATCCTCGGCATGAGCGAAAAGACCGGCTCAAGCACGAGAGGGACAACGGGATTCCGGCTGGCCAGGGCAATCAACGAATGGAATTCCTGATCGAGCAGGCTTTCCGTGACGCGGTCCTCGGGATCGCACAGTTCCATCCGCGCAAGATTGGCTTCAAGACTTTCGAGATCGGACGTTTCCCGCCTGACCGCCGCCCAGCGGCACACGTCGGGTTCAATGGCACGGCGGATATCGAACACGTGAAGGATGTAGTTCCTGTCGAAGTTCAGCTCGAGATAGAGCCCGACGGAAGAGAGTGCATCGCTTGAGGAAAATTCGCTCACGAAGATCCCGCTCCGTTTGCGGATCGAGACGAGCCCCTTCGCGCTCAACATCCGGAGTGCCTCGCGCACCGCGGTCCGGCTGACCGAAAACATTTCGCACAACTCCTGTTCGGTCGGGAGTTTCTGTCCGGGGATGAGCCTTTTCTCAAGAATCGACCGTTCGATGCTCTCGACGATCTCCTGGCTCAGGGTGGATGGACGTTTGATTTTTTCGAACGAAATTTCCATTGGCAGCAGACAAGGAGGGGAAGTCTTTGATCATACATAATACAAAAGAATTTACGACAGGAATGGGCACAAAGTCAAGCCAAAACCACCCGGAAGACCCCTTGCTTTCAAGCCAATTCCTTTCTATTCTTACTGGTCAGTCAGGTCACGCTTCCATCTGCAATCTGCCCGAGCGCTGATCTCAGCCCCGTTTTCGTTGTTCCGGTGACATCACCCCTCTTTCCCCGATTCTGCCCCATTGGCGGATCGGGAAGGGAGAAAGCGGTCTCATTTGTTCCTTCACCAATCCACGATGCAAGGGAGACAACCCTCCATGGAAGCACTCACCCTGGGCGTCATCGACTGGCTCGTTGTCGCCACGTATTTCGCCATCGTCATCGGTCTCGGTTTCTATCTGAAGCGGTTCACCATGAACGAAGAGGACTTCTTCCTGGCCGGAAGAAAAAACAGTTCATGGGTCGCCGGCCTGGCGTTCCTTTCCGCGAATCTCGGCGCGTTGGAACTGCTGGGGATGACAGGCAACACGTTCAAATACGGCATGTATGTTGCTCACTTCTACTGGATCGGCGCCATCCCCGCCATGATCTTTCTCGGCATCTACATGATGCCGTTCTACTACAGCAGCAAGATCAAGTCCATCCCCGGCTACCTGAAGCTCCGTTTTGACGAGAAGACACGCGTGCTGAACGGTATCGCCTTTGGCGTGATGACCCTGCTCGTTTCCGGCATCAACCTCTACGCCATGGCGCTGGTGCTCCGGACGTTTGTCGGGTGGGACTGGAACGTGAGCATGTGGATTTCCGCGGTGACGGTCGCGCTCTATGTCGGCATGAGCGGACTGATGTCGGCAATTTTCACCGAGATCATCCAGTTCTTCCTGATCTGGTTCGGTCTCTTCCTCGTGTCCGTCCTCGGCATCGTGGAGATAGGCAGTGTACAGGAGATCCTCAACCGGATCCCCGAGTCCTTCGCCACACTCTGGTCCACATCCGCCGACCCGACGCAAAACGGCATGATGATCACCTGGGCCGGTATCGTGCTCGGCCTCGGCTTCGTTCTTTCCTTCGGTTACTGGACCACGGACTTCCTGGTGGTGCAGCGCGCTTTCTCCGCGAAGGATCTGCGTTCGGCCCGGATGACGCCCATCCTCGCGTCATTTTTCAAGATGGCGTTGCCGTTTCTCGTCATTCTGGCGGGTTTGATTGCGCTTGTCCTCTCGCGCGATCCACAGAGCGGCTTCGCACTACTCCAGGAGGGCGGACAGGTCAACTACGACAGCGCCCTGCCGTTGCTGATCGCCCGGTACTACCCTTCCGGCCTGGTTGGGCTGGGAGTGACCGCTCTCCTGGCAGGGTTCATGGCCGGACAGGCCGGCAACATCAGCGCGTTTAACACCGTGTGGACATACGACATCTACAAGTCGGTCATCAACCGGAAGGCCGGCGACGCACATCTGCTCTGGATGGGGCGTGCCGCGACGTTGGTGGGAGTTCTGCTCAGCATCGTCACCGCCTACTGGGCGAAGAGTTTTCCGAGCATCATGGACTACATGCAGGCCATCTTCTCGTGGGTGAATGCCCCGCTCTTCGCCACCATGCTCCTCGGCATGTTTGTCTGGTGGATCACTCCCAACGGCGCCTTCTGGGGGCTGCTCGCCGGCATGGCTTCTTCCTTCATCCTGTTCCTCGCCGTGAAGTTCCAGTGGATCGACAATAACGTTCTCACGCTCTCCACGTCCGCCAGCGACATGGCGGCCAACTTCTGGCGCGCCTGGTGGGCATGGGTGATCTGTTTCGGTGCCACCATCGGCATCAGTCTGTTCACCAAACGGCGCGAGAAGAGCGAGCTGGTGGGTCTGGTGAAGAGCCTGACGCCCAAAGTCGATGAGAGCCACGTTGCGATCATGCGCCGGCCGGAGACATGGGCAATCATCTCCATCGTTGTTCTTGTCGCACTCAACATCTACTTCTGGTAAGGGAGGCTCCCATGAAATCCATCTGGTTTTTTGTCGGTCTGACGCTGACGATCATGGGCGGCCTGATCGTGATTGCTGGAATAATCGACTACATCTCGCCCCCGGCCCGCGTGACGCTGATGGCGGGTGCCCATCCGGCGCTCTGGTGGGGATTGGTGATGATGGTGTTTGGCGGGATATTTATCCTCCGGGAACCGAAAGCCAAATAACCGCATTACCCGGTCATAACAAGCGCGCGAGGGCGGCCCACCGGGCCGCCCTCGCGCTTTTTGACAACAGGATTGACGCCTTCTACATCTTGCCGTTCTTTTTCAACACATCCCGCGAAATCACCACTTTCTGAATCTCATTTGTGCCTTCGAAAATCCGGTTGATGCGGGAATCGCGATAATACCGCTCGATCGGCAGCTCGCGGGAATACCCCATACCGCCATGGATCTGCACCGCAATATCCGCCACACGATCCAGGGCTTCGGAGCAGTACAGCTTCACCATGGCCGATTCCCGGGAAATCTGCTTTCCGGCTTCGTAGTCCATTGCCGTGCGGTAGACCATGGACTCCATTGCATAGATCATCACCGCCATGTCCGACAGCATGAACTGGATTGCTTCGAACTGGGCGATCGGGACATCAAACTGTTTCCGTTCTTTTGCATAGCGGGCGGTATATTCCATCAGTTGCTTCGCCGCGCCGGTACATGCGGCACCCAGCCCCAGCCGTCCGGCATCGAGGGTCTTCATGGCCACCAGGAAACCCCGGCCGTCTCCCCCGATCATGTTGGAGTCGGGGACACGGACATTCTCGAGCACGATCGGGTTCGTGGTGCTGCCCCGGATCCCCATCTTCTTTTCCGGCGGACCGGCCGTGTACCCCGGCGTTTTCGTTTCCACGACGAACCCGGTGATCCCGCGTTCCGTGCGCGCAAACAGGGAGACCACGTCGGCGATGCCCCCGTTGGTAATCCACATCTTCTCGCCGTTGATCACCCACTCATCTCCTTCACGGTGGGCACGAGTACGCAGATTGAAGGAGTCGGAACCCGCCAGAACTTCCGTGAGCGCAAAGGCACCGATCATGCGGCCTTCGGCCAGCGGAACGAGATACTTCTTCTTGAGTTCCTCGCTCCCGCCGATATAGATGGCATTGGCGCCGATCGACTGGTGCGCACCCATGAAGGTGGCCGTGGACATGCACCCGCGGGCGATCTCCTCCTGCATGAGGCAATATCCCACTTCGCCGAACCCCCCGCCGCCGTACTCCTGAGGAAATGACGCGCCCATCAGTCCCAGGTCACGCATCTTGTGGATCAACTCCATCGGAATGCGTTCTTCTTCATCGATCTTGTGGGCGATGGGTTTGATTTCACTGTCGACGAAATCGCGCACCATATCACGCAACATCATCTGCTCTTCGGTAAACTGCAGTGCGGCCATACGGTTCCGTTATCCTTTGTTGATAATGACCAGTGTTGGCGCTGGAAATCGAGACTGCGTCATTCGCCTTTCTGCCCGACAAAACTCACCACATCCTCACCGCCATCCACGCCGATGACGTTTCCGGAGACCCACGCCGCGCCTTCATCGCAGAGCAGCACCATCATCTTCGCAACGTCTTCGGGGTTGGTCAGGCGTCCCCCGGGGTTCTTGGCACGGGCAACTTCAAGCATGCGTGTCGCGCCGGGAATCTTCCGGAGCGCCGGGGTGTCGGTCACACCGGCCAGGAGGGCATTTGCGGTAATGCCGAAGGATCCCAATTCCATCGCCAGCTGTCGTATGTGGGATTCCAGGGCCGATTTCGCGCCCGAAACAGCCCCGTAGCTTGGCAGCACACTGTGACCGCCGGAGCTCGTCAGGGCGAACACCCTGCCCCCGCGTTTCATCAGCCCCCGCGAGACCAGGCCCTGGGTCCAGTAGACGAGACTGTGTGCCATCACGTCCATCGTCATCTCCATCTGTGCCTGGGAAATGGCGTCGTCGGGCTTCTTGGCGATGAAGGGCTTCAGCGTCCCGAAGGCCAGCGAGTGCAGGAGCACTTTTATCGTTTTGTGACCGTCGCCGGCGAACCGTTCCTGGATGTCATCCAGGGTCTCACTTCGTTTGATTGCGTCGGCGGCATTCATATTGTAGAAGACCGCTTCGCGGCCGGCATGTTTGATCTCTTTGATCACGTGCGCCACGGCCGGCATGGTTGCCTGGCGGTCGAGGTGAACACCGAAGATGTTGATGCCGTGCCGGGCCAGCTCAATGGCCGCGGCACCGCCGAACCCGCTTGAGGCACCCAGGATAAGTGCCCACTCGTGCTCTTTGAAGCGCGGTTCCTGTTTCATCATGCTCCCTTTCTGCTATTCAACGGTCACACTCTTGGCCAGATTCCGTGGCTGGTCCACGTTCGTCCCGCGCGCAACCGCGATATGGTACGCGAGCAGTTGCAGCGGAATGATGTTGAGAATCGGCCCGAAGAACCCGTAGGTGCGCGGGACACGGATGACAAATTCGGCCATTTTCTCGATTTCCTCGTCGTCCTCGTTCGCCACCGCGATGATCCGGCCCCTGCGCGCACGCACTTCCTGGATATTGCTCATGACCTTGTCATAGATGCCGTCCTTCGGGACGACGAAAACCACGGGCATGTTTTCATCGATCAGGGCGATGGGCCCGTGTTTCATTTCGGCGGCCGGATATCCTTCGGCGTGAATGTACGAGATCTCCTTCAACTTCAAAGCGCCTTCCAGCGCCACCGGAAAATTCGCGCCCCGGCCGAGATACAGCGCGTTGCGGGCATCCTTGAATTCCTGCGCGACCCGCTCAATAATACTGGTATCCCGCAGCATGTATTCCGCCTTTTCCGGAAGCGTCGCGAGCTCTTCAGCCAGGATGATCCCACGCTCGCGCGACATCCCGCGGGCACGAGCGAGCATAATGGTGATCAGGGCGAGAACCGTCAGCTGCGAGGTGAATGCCTTTGTTGACGCCACCCCGATCTCCGGACCGGCATGGGCGTACACACCTCCGTCGGATTCGCGGGCAATCGTACTCCCCACGACATTCACAATCCCCAGCACCGTGGCACCTTTGGACTTTGCCTCCCGCAACGCCGAAAGCGTATCGGCGGTTTCGCCGCTCTGACTGATGAGTATCACGACGTCATCGATGTTGATGACGGGATCCCGGTACCGGAACTCCGATGCGTACTCCACCTCGGTGGGAATGCGTGCAATCTGTTCCAGCATATACTCGCCAACCAGCCCTGCATGCCAGGATGTGCCGCAGGCCGTGATGAGTACGCGGCGTGCACTCAGGAGCTTGCCGATATTGTTCTGCAATCCGCCCAGTTTCACATCACCGGAATCCACAAGCAACCGCCCCCGCATGGCGTTCCGGATCGTTTCGCCCTGCTCGTGAATCTCCTTGAGCATGAAATGGTCGTATCCCCCGCGTTCAATCTGGGAAATTTCAAGGGTGACCTGCTGGACGCGCTTCTCGACCGTTACATCGTCGATGGTCATCGTCCGCACATTATCGAGGGTGATTTCCGCAATCTCGCCGTCGTCCAGATAGAGCACCTGGCGGGTGTGGGCCACAATCGCGGATGCGTCGGAGGCGACAAAATTCTCTCCGTCCCCCACCCCGATGAGCAGCGGACTTCCCTTGCGTGCCACGACCATCCGGTCGGGCGCAAGCGGTGAGAGGACAACAAGCCCATACGTCCCCTCCACCTCTGACAGAGCGTGCCGCACCGCCGAGGTGAGATCATGTGTCTGCTCGTACATCACGCCGATCAGATGGGCCAGCACCTCGGTGTCGGTTCCCCCGAGGAACTGATGACCATCGCGCAGCAGCTTGGTCTTGATCGCCAGATAGTTTTCGATGATGCCGTTGTGGACGATGGCGATCTGCTTGTTCTGGTCCCAGTGGGGGTGGGCGTTGACGTCATTCGGTTCGCCATGAGTCGCCCAGCGGGTATGACCCATACCCAGATGTCCGTTCAGCATTCCGTCGGCGGCGCCCAGCTCCCGGGCAAGGTCCGCCACCTTCCCTGCATTCTTCTGAATAAAAAAAGAACCATCCCTGATCAGGGCGATCCCCGCGGAGTCATATCCACGGTATTCCAGCCGCCGGAGTCCCTCAAGGATAATCGGAACACAGTTTCTAGGACCGATATACCCGACAATACCACACATACTGCACCCCCGTGGTTGCCATGGAAAACAAACAATGAGTCAAAACATAGGTAAAATAGGGTAGGAAATCAACTCCGGGAAGGGTTCAGTATCCCGATCACCCCCATCATCCGGCCGGAACGATCCCCGTCCCGCCTGTATGAATGGAAACGAGCCGGCTCTTCTATGGTGCAGGAAGGGTTCACCTCGATATGTTCCTCCTGCAGTCCGGCATCGAGAAGTTGAGTGCGATTGGCCGATTTGAGGTCTACGAGGGCATGTTCCCCGCGCTGTTGCAGAAACCGTGCATCAAACCGTGCTGCCACATCCGGACCGACTTCATAGCAGCAGGCGCCGGCGGCGGGCCCGACATATGCGAGGAGTGTGGCCGGGTTCGTCCCGAATTCCTCCTGCATCCGCCTTACCGCCGCAGCAAGAATTCCTGAGGCTGTCCCCCGCCAGCCGGCATGGACCACGCTGACTGCCGGCGCGAGGGGATCACACAGCAGGATGGGGACACAATCGGCCACCGTCACACAGAGGAACACCCGTGGCGCATCCGTCACCAGACCGTCGGTATCGGCAAACGATCCCGCTGTCCGCACCCGGAGCAGCAGCGACCCGTGCACCTGGCGGGGAATTGCCAGTTCCCGGAGATCGATGCCGAGCCCTCCAAAAAAGAGCTCCCGGTTTCTCAGGACATTGGCTTCTTCGTCACCGACACTGAACGAGAGGTTCATCCCCAGAGGATCGGGGCTCACCCCTCCGTTGCGTGTGCTGACAGCTGCGAGGACACCCGGCACGGTTTGAAAAATCGATGGTCTGATGTACATGCCTTCCACTTTCAGGAGGAGGATTGCGTGCTTTCCGGAAGCGGCAGATCCACAACGACTGTTGTGCCTTTTCCGATTTCGCTCTCGATCCACACCGATCCTCCCAGGTCATCGACGGTCTTCTTCACGATCGCCAGGCCGAGGCCCATCCCGTCGGTCTTTGTCGAGAAATTCGGCTGAAAGAGCTTGCCCTTCAGCTCATCGGGAATACCCGCGCCGGTATCGCGGAAGCTGATCCGGACCATTCCCGTTCCGCGTTTCACGCTGATAGCAATCCGGCCCGCTCCGTTCATGGCCTGCACGCCATTGCGGAGAATGTTGATGAACGCCCGCCGGAGTTCCTCCCTGTCGGCGCTCAGGGGTGGCAGATCATCATCGGCGGTCACTTCGAATATCACCCGGGCATCCTGTTCAAAGAGCTGCACCGCCGCCGTCACGACTTCGCGGACATCGCAGGCTTCCAGGATGCGGCGCGGCATGCGGGCAAAGCTCGAGAACTCGGATGCAATGCGGCTGAGCGTGTCGATCTGCTCGATGACGGTCCGCGTCACCTGGTCCAGGATCTCGCCGAAGTCCGGCACACGGTCGCGATACGTTTGCCGCAGGTGCTGGATGGAGAGCCTCATGGGCGTGAGGGGGTTCTTGATCTCGTGCGCAACCTGCCGTGCCATCTCTTTCCAGGCGAGTTCACGTTCCGCCTGCACGAGGTTATCACGGCTCGCCCGGAGGTCAAGGGTCATGTTCTCAAATGCATGCACCAGGTCACCGATCTCCCCCTCGGCCCGGGGAAGCCGGGCGGCGATCTGGAGATCCCCCGCGGCAACATCCCGGGTCAGTGCGGTCAGGCGTTGCAGCGGTGCCGCGATGCGGTTTGCCAGAAGCGTGGTCATCACCAGCACCAGCGTCAGAACGACGGCATAGATCCCGAACAGGACGGCATTCCGGTCGTACAATTCCCGTTCCAGTTCATCCTGCCGGTAGAGTGTCGGCACGGAGACGATGCCGATGATCCCCCCGGCGTCGTCCAGAACGGGACGATATCCCACGACGTAGCGGAAGAGTCCGATGTTCTCTGTCTGCATGTGAAACCGCCGTCCGCTCAGCGTGACTGCCGCAAAAGCGCTTCCGTTCATGCGCGTATCCAGCAACCCGGCCGCGTACAGTTCGGGCCGGCTGCTGATCCGCAGCTCGTTGTCGACATAGACATTGAAGTCGGTTCCCGCATTGGAGGCAATCAGTTCCACGCGCTCGGGGCGAAGCGAGAACTCCGAAGAGGCGTCGGCATGTTCACCGATACCGGCGATATCCAGAGCGATAGTCGCGGTTTCCGCTTCCAGCCGGCGTGCCGTGCTTTCCATGACGCGATTCCGCACCTCGTACTGGCTGTACACAAGCAGAAGGCCGAGCGGGACGAGGGCGGTCAGCAACATCGCGCCCAGAAGTTGATCGCGGAATGTCGGGACATAGCGCCGCCCGCGAACCATCATGATTGCCAGATACAGCATGAGGCCGAGCAACAGGAGCACGCTGTAGACCACCGGCACTTTGACCAGTCCGACAAATCCGCTCACCACCGAATGACGCTGCATGCTCAGCACAATCACATCACGTCCGTCCTGTCCGCGCTGCACATAGAAGGATTCATAGGGGATGCCGTTGATACGTTCGGCGATCCACGCCATGGGAGGAGAACTCCGCAGAAGGGTCGCCCGGATACTGTCCGACAGCGTATGATTGAACGGCAACGCTTCGTTCGTCGAGCGCAGAAGCAATCCGTCGCGATATTCAGACAGGGAAATCGGACGATAGAAGGACTCCAGCGGTTCACGGGCGGATCCGCGCAGCACCGGCGGCGCATCGCCCCGAAAGAGCAGTTGTTCTCCGGCGGCAATAACCACCCGGCCGTACGCGACAATCGTCCCCGAACTATCTTTCAGCGGCAACGACCCCCCGTAGATGCGCACGGCACTGACGCCATCGCCGATACTTTTGACCCGGAGTCCACCCACGGAATCCAGCGGCAACGTTTCACCCACCTGCGACGCGAGTCCGGTTTGGGTGCCGATGGCAAAACGACTGATGCCGTTGCCGGCGGTATCCACAACCTCAAAGACGGAAGTGTAGCCTTCCCGGCATGCAGCGCTCCGGGCCCATCCTGCAAGTGCTGCACTGCCGCGGGAATCGGCATCGGGCATCGCCAGCAGGGACTTCACTTCGGCTTGGGAGAGACGCGTCAGTCCTTCCTCAACAATGAATTTCAGCCAGTCGTCCACGGGCCTGAGCACCTCCGCGGCATAGGTCTCGACCCTGCTCCGGTCCCTCGCGTTTACCTGCGCCACCAGCAAGGGAAGCAGCACCAGGGTGCCCAGAACCGCCGTGAGAATCCAACCCACAATAGTCCGGGGCCACAGTGCTGACACGCCCCTGCGCCGCCGGATCCAGACAATTCCGGGAATGCACACCGCAACGGCCAGACGGTAGGAAATGGACATCAGGGGATCGTCCTGAAACACGCCGAACAGAAATGCGGCGGCAAGATACAACCCCGTAATCACCACCCATCCCCACCCGGTTCCGCCGAACAGACGCACGAGCCCATCCGTCCCCCGCAGCGCCAGTACGAGCCACCACAGGCACAGCACCAGCAGGTTGAGCAGGAGAAGGGTAAGGGCAAATGACGGGAAAATGACGCCGGGATCTCCGATGTTCAGAGTGGAATCAAACGCCGCACTGCGCACGACCGCACCGGTTCCGCGCAACAGTCCGAACATCAGCAATGCAAAGCCGGCGGTCATTCCCACTCGGAACGGAAGGGAGCGGACATTCTTCGGCCATGGCCACGCTGCGGTCCCGCGGGAGGACAGAAGACGGATCAGATACACATTCACCGAGAGCGCGGCCACGGTCAGCGTCATCTCGCCGATGGACCGCGCAAGTCCATCTCCGAAGCGCGCGGAAAAAAGAGCCGGATCGAAAATGCCGGCACCGGTCAACTGTGATGGAAAACCGATCCAGAGGATGAAATACCGGTACGCCCAGATCCCCGCAGTAACACCCAGTCCGGCCTGCACCGGTGAGGTACGCCGGAAGAACCAGGAGATGAGTGGCACCATCAGCGCAGTGGCCAGACAGGCGAGAAGCACGATATGGACGGAGGCCAGCATCCCCGACAGCCGTTCTCTGGCGAGGTCCCAAGCAGGGGAAAGCGCATTGACAGAGCCCAATCGTGTGCTGTCGATCCCGATGAGCGGAGCCGTACTCCATCCGGGAGGATGGAAACGATCGGGGTGCTGGGTGAACTCGTATTCCACCTGAACGCCGAGCTCGCCGCTCAGCCGTTCCGCGAGTCCGGAGCGATCGATATACCGGTTGCTGAAGGGATAGCGTGTTTCAAGCGTTTGCCTGATGACAACCACGCCCAGGATACGTCCGTCGCTTCTCACAGGTACAGCCACGAACAGCTGGGAAAAAACGGGTGTGCGGAGGACGGAAGAGGTCATTTGTCCGTCGAGGGCGATCCGCACTTCTCGCCGGGCATTCGGCCCGCCGGGTCCGGCCCAGGTAACGAGTTCCGCCTGGGCATCGAACACCTCTACGCCGACCGAGTATTGATCCGCAATGTGGGTTGCGATGCCGAACAGCTGAGCGCGGTCATTCCCTGTCCCGGCAAGATAGCGCAGCACCTCCACACGTTGCCCCGCATCGACTGCAATTCTGCGGGCCGATCGTTGAATCCCGGAAAACTCCCGCACGGCGACGGTGAGAGCCTCCTGCGTCTGCCGTTCACGGTCCCGGGGATCGGCATCCCGATCACCTCCCGCCACCTTCCATTCGGCAACCTGAACCAGAAGCAGAAGGATGAGGAGCAGCAGAAGGATGGCGGGCTGCCGTGTTCGTCGTTCACGGAGGGTCTTGAGCAATCGACTTGCTGCAGCACTCATGGCGGGCCGGTCAGTATATGCTGAGATGAGAAATCACCCACCGTTCTCCCGCCGGCGAAAGGGCGGCGTACATCCGTGCATCTTCACGCTTCCCTTTCATGATGAACGAGGCACTGCCGGTGGCATACGGGCTGGTGTCCGACCTGCCATACGTGGTGAAGCGTGCCGAGAAAGAGGTGATAGTCGTTGTGCATGCGCAGTGCTCAAAAAATACACCTTGTCGCATCGAAAGTCAACCCAATGTGACGTACCGTGGCTCACCTGCGCCGCACAATTACCGGCCGCGCGTGAGCGCCGAGCCGCACACCCTAGTCCGCTCCTGTCCTGTCACCACGCAATGCCGCAGCCGGACGTTTGAGCAGCGGATTCGAGGGGATAAGCTGGTACGCCCAGTCAAAGACCACCCGGCCCGGAGACAGAGTCTTCACACGGAATTTTGCATAGTGGTCGTCCCATGTCCAGACAACGTAGGTGTGTCCGACCACCAGCCGCACGTCATGTGTCACCGACCATCCGCTCGAGGGAGCGGTGCCTATCTCCAGGATCGATGATGTCGCACCCACGTCCTGGATGTCGGTGTCCGTGCCGACATTCATGTACGCAACACCGTTGAAGTATTCGTAGTGCATGTCCGCGGCTTTGCCATCATAGGAGACCACCGCATATGCCGAGAAGTCGTAGCCGGCTGCGCCGGGCATGGTCCGGTAGTCTGCCAGCATCACATCATACCCTTCAGGCCTCGGGATGTCATAGGCCACATCCCGGCTGAGGTCGCTCTCGTTCCCGGCATCGTCCCGGGCGGTCACTGCATAGTAGTATACCGAGCCGTTCCGGGCTCTCTCGTCTGCATAGTAGGCCCGGCCGCTCGTGCCGATAAACTCATAGCGCCCGTCATAACTTGAGCTGACATAGATGTTGTACCCTGCCAGATCGGGTTCCCGGTTGGTGTTCCAGAAAAGCTCGATAAAATTGTCACCTGTCGCAGTGCGCAGACCGGTCGGCGGCGAAGGGGGATCCAGATCGAGTTCATGTATCCAATCGTGACACCCGGCGGCAACCAGGGTGAGCATGATGGTCAAGGGGATCAGGAGATTCTTCATGGCTTCCTCGCGCAGAGTTGTACTGACACTCTGCCCGAGGGAAATTCAAAGCTCATGCCATGAGTGTGCGGGTGGAATGGGTTGAAATCGGAGCAATTTCAGCCCCGGAAGAGAGAGATGTGTCCGCTCGAGTGTGCAGCCGTCCAGATTACAGGACGGTCAGCACCAGTAGGAGCGACCGTTGTTCAGCACGCCGAACGGCCGCCCCGAAAGGCGGCGGCCGCCGAAGGGGGTATTCCTGGAGCGGGATTTGAGCGACACAGGATCAACCGTCCATTCCGCGGCCGGATCAAAGACCGTCAGGTTTGCCATCTGCCCTTCTTCGATAACGATGGCCGGCAGATGGAGGATCCGCCGCGGGTTGACGGAGAGTTTCTCGATGAGGCTGCTCAGCGACAGCACGTTGTTGCCGAGCAGCTCGGTGACACAGAGGCCGATGGCTGTTTCCAGCCCGATGATCCCGAACGGGGCGACCTGGAACTCCACTTCCTTCTCGTCGAAGGAGTGTGGTGCATGGTCGGTCGCAATGGCGTCGATCGTTCCATCGCGCAACCCGGCCTTGATGGCTTCAACGTCTTCACGTGTTCTGAGCGGCGGATTCATCTTGGTATTGGTGTCATACGTCCGGAGTGCTTCATCGGTGAGTGCGAAATGATGGGGTGCGACCTCGCACGTAACGGGGATGCCCCGGCGTTTTGCCTGGCGTACCAGTTCAACGGTTTCCGCCGTGCTGACATGGGCCACGTGGTACTGTCCGCCGGTGTATTCCGCAAGCCTGATGTCGCGCATGACCATGATCTCTTCGGCGATACGCGGGATCACGGGAAGTCCGAGCGCCGTGGCCACGGGGCCTTCATTGGCGACTCCTCCCTTGCTGAGCGGCGGATCCTGGGCATGCTGGATCACCGGCCTGTTGAACATGGCACTGTACTCGAGTGCCCGCCGCATCAGTTCCGCATCGAACACCGGATCCCCGTCGTCGGAGAAGGCCACAGCACCCGCCGCCGCCAGTTCCGCAAGCGGAGCAAGGTGTTCGCCTTTTCTTCCCACGGACACGGCACCGATGGGGTACACATCCACCAGTCCCTCAAGCGCCTCGCGGGCTTTTGTCTGGACCAGGCGGACAACGGATTCTTCATCGATGGGAGGGTTGGTGTTCGGCATGCAGGCACACGGCGGTGAACCCTCCGGCGGCTGCGGCTGCGCATCCGCTGGCGATGGTCTCCTTGTGTTCATATCCCGGTTCCCGGAAGTGTACGTGCATGTCCAGAAAACCCGGTGCGACCACCTTCCCTTTGAGGTCGATCACCTGTGAGGCGGCCGGCGGGATGTCCTTCCCCATTCGCTCGATACGTCCGTCCACGATTTGCAGGTCCAGTGTTTCATCACGTCCCGCGGCGGGGTCAATGATACGGCCGTTTTTCAGCAGCATGCGCATGTGCGTGGTCCCGGAGGTCAGTTTCTTGTTGACAGCAAGTAGAGGACCGCCATCCGGACGGCCACTCCGTTCAACACCTGCTGGAGAATCACCGAATGCTCGCTGTCCGCAACATCGGCGGAAATCTCCACGTCCCGGTTGATCGGTCCGGGGTGCATGATCGTGATCACGCGGCCCGCTTTTTCCAGCCGTGCCCGTGTGATGCCATAGAAGGTATGATATTCGCGGAGCGACGGGAACAGCCGGCCTGCGTCCCGTTCCATCTGGATACGCAGGACATTGAGCACATCGACCGTCGGCAGCACGTCATCGATGTGATGGTAGACTTCGACACCGAGTTGTTCGATATCCCGCGGAATCATCGTCGCGGGTCCGCAGACGGACACGCGCGCGCCCATGGTCTTGAGGCCGAAGATGTTGGACCGGGCGACACGGCTATGGGAGATGTCGCCCACGATGCACACATGCAGATCGTGCAGCCGTCCCAGCTTTTCGCGGATGGTATACATGTCCAGCAACGCCTGCGTCGGATGCTCGTGACCGCCGTCCCCCGCGTTGATCACGTTTGCGTCGATAACCCGGGCAAGGTAGTGGGCCGCCCCGGCGGCCCCGTGACGCATGACCACCATATCCACCTTCATGGCCTCGATGTTTCGCGCTGTATCCTTCAGAGTCTCTCCCTTGCTCACACTGCTCCCGCCCGCGGCAAACCCCAGCACATCGGCCGAGAGCCGCCGTTCGGCGAGCTCAAAGGAGAGGCGTGTGCGCGTGGAATTTTCGAAGAACATATTGGCGACCGTTTTCCCCTGAAGGGGCGGGACCTTCTTGATCGGACGATCGAGCACTTCGCGGAACGACACTGCGGTATCCAGGATCAGCTGGAGGTCGTCGCGCCGCATCCCGTCAAGTCCGAGGAGATGTCTGCTTTGAAGCGGCATGGTGTTTTCCTTACACGAAAAATGGCTATTCTTCCGGATGCATCAACAGGACGGTGTCTTCCCCGTCGATTTCCTTCACGTGAACGCGGATGGATTCCTGAGCCGACGTGGGAATGTTCTTGCCGACGAATTCGGCGCGGATGGGAAGTTGACGGTGGCCGCGATCCACCAGAACGGCAAGCTGGATGGTCCGGGGCCGTCCGAGATCGATCAGTTCATCCAGCGCCGCACGGATGGTCCTCCCGGTGAACAGCACGTCATCGATCAGAATGACGTCCCGGCCGTTCAGGTCGAACAGGATTTCGGTCCCCTTCAGTTCCGGCTGTTCCAGCTTGCCCAGGAGATCGTCGCGGTAGAGCGTGATGTCCAGCGACCCGATATTGAGGGTGGTGTGTTCCACCTGTTCGATGATGCGCGCGATCCGCCGGGCGATGAATTCTCCGCGCGTCCGGATACCCACGATGACGATGTTACCGGCTCCTTTGTTTCTTTCGAGGATTTCATGGGCCAGCCGGGTGATGGTCCGGTCAAACCCTTCCTGGTCGATAATCTGTGCCTTGAGTCGTCTCATGATGGAATCCGAACGTGGTGATGGGGTGATACACGGGGGGAGGGCATAAAAAAACCTCCGTCTGCAGAATGCAAGCGGAGGAAAAAAGTCCCCTCGCGGGAGGCGGAGACACCCGAAGATGCCTCTGTTTCCCGCTCGCCTCTCGGGATCGCAGAGGAAGACAGTCGATTGGTCGTGGTCATGAGGGGTTCCCTTTCCTGCCTCTCTGTGCAGGATTTAAAGGGTGGGCGATATAGGACTTGAACCTATGACCTCACGGATGTGAACCGTGCGCTCTAACCAACTGAGCTAATCGCCCGATCAGACGCGAATAACGTTTTGGTGAAACTGGAAATAATATACGGGTTTCGGGTTCGATCTGCAAGTGGGCGTTTGCCCCCTCTTCCTCACGTCATCGGGCAGGTTCGGGATACCATCGGAACTGATTCGCCCGCGGGCAAGATACTCGTCAGAGCTACGCCTGGCGACGATCGCCCTGCCCTTTGGAGGCACGTCTCCTGTTTTCCGGGGTCCGGTTCTGCGCCGCGTAGTACTATTGCTGCTTGACCCGTTTCAGGATATAGTAATAGTCCTTGCCATACAGGGTCACGCAGGACAGTTCCCACCCTTCGGCGCCCATGGCGTTGAGCTGGACCAGCGTGAGGTTGGCCCCGTCACGGTACTCCCACGCCGGCGGGCGGGGCGTACGACGGTCCTGCTGGGCATCGGCAGTGCGGCCGATCAGAAATGCGGCGGCGACGAGAGCCGCAATCACGACAAGATTCCGGACGATGTTCATGGGTTCTCCCTCCGTGGTGAACGATTCTTCAACCGACGCGGTCGAGCAGAAGGATCTGCTGCATGTTGCGGCACAGCTGCTCGGGCGTGTACTCTTCCTCGCCGGCGATGGTATAGGTCACCAGAAAATCGCGGCAGAGGTCCAATGCAGATTTGCCGGCATTGGCCGGCTTGTTGCCTTCCTTCAGACAGAAGAGCGCGGCGGATTTGATTCCCTTGGTCCACTGTACCTTCACACCGTCAGCCCGCACGATTCCCGGCTCAGGCGGAACCTCACGCGTGGCGAACCTGGGCTGCAGTTCCTTGAAATGGATTTGCAGGTAGTTCATGGCGCCCACCACCATGCGCTCGCGCGCCATGGCGGCGTCAAGAGAACGCAGCAACCGGGTCTTCTCGGCCTCTTCTTCCGGGGTAAGCTGTTCGTTCTTCTTCACATACTCGACCCTGAGCATCCGGTTCTCCCCCGTGGGGAGTTCTCCCGCAAGCGGCACGGCGAAGCGGTTCTCTTCCACCTCGCGCTTCCGGTCTTCAAGCTCACCCAGCATCTCCTGTGCGCGATTCTTGTACTCCGACACCGTCAGCGTTTCCGCCGCGCCTTCGTTCGACACCGTCAGCATGATCTTCCCGCCATCCGGCTTGAAAACATGCGCCACGTGGAACTCGTCCATCAACTGCATGAACTGCGATTCAGTCATCCAAATCCCGGGTGTCCGCGGTCCGGGTGTAGTCATGCGTCACCCTTTCTCGTCTTCTCCTGCTCTTTCCGGCAAATCTCGTTTTTCCCCGGTATCCCATGTACAACTAGCGTACCACCTCGAGAAATCGGCGAGATTTTTCCGCTTTCGGCCCGCGGACCTTTCGGAAAGCTCGATCACAGCCCAATATTAGCCAGGTGAGGGTTCCCCCTCTCCCTCTCCTCCAAAGTATTCCTTGATCCGCCGGGCTGTTTTTCCCCCTATGACCTCGGCCAGCTGATCCTCTGAAGCAAATCGCACACCCTGAACCGACCCGAAGACCTCCAGCAGCTCCTGCGCCCGTTTCTTGCCTATTCCCTTGATCAGGTCAAGCTCGGTCTGCAACGTACGCTTCTCACGGAGCGAACGGTGAAATGTTATGGCGAACCTGTGCGCCTCATCGCGTACCTGCTGAACAGCCGCAGCGCCCCGGAGGTCTTTGCCAGCAACTCCGGCTCGCTCTGACCCGGCAGGAAAACCTCCTCCAGACGTTTCGCCAGGCCGATGACAGGAATCCCCGAAAGCCCGAGCTTCCCCAGAACCTCCACGGCGCTGGAGAGCTGCCCCTTACCTCCGTCGACCATAATCAGGTCGGGCATCGTTCCCTGTTCCTCGAGAACACGGACGTAGCGCCGTTCCACGACTTCACGCATGCTGGCGAAATCGTCGGGTCCTTCCACGGTGCGGATCTTGAACTTGCGGTACTCGCTCTTCCTCGCCTTTCCATCCACAAACACCACCAGGGAGGCCACCGCATCCGTGCCCTGCGTATTGGATATGTCAAAACACTCGATCCGCTTCGGCACGCGATCCAGGCGCAGGTCCCGTTGCAGCGAGGTCAGTGCGTGAGGGACATAGTCGGCCCGCTTCATCCTCTGCACCTTCAGCTCGTCCAGCAGGAATTGCGCATTGGTGCGGGAGAGGCGGACAAGCTTTGCCTCTTCTCCTTCGAGAGGCACCTGGAGCCGCACTGCGGAACCGCGACGGCCCGAGAGCCACTCCTGCACCGAAGCACTGTTCTCCGGTTCGGCCGGCAGCAGGATTTCCTGCGGGAGGTCTTCAGCTTCCAGATAGTGCTGCTGCAGAAGCGTTTCGATCAGTTCCGACGGATGTTTGTTTTCCACGTTGTTCATATAGTAGTGGCGCCGCCCGATCATCTTGCCTTCGCGGATCACAAACACCACCCCGCAGGCATCATCCCCCTCCGCCGCGAACGCAATGATATCCCTGTCCAGGGCGTCCAGATCCGCCACCTTCTGCCGTTCGCTGTACGCCTGCAGCCCTTTGATCCGATCCCGCAGAATGGCGGCGTCTTCGAATTTCTTGTCCGCCGCCAGTGCTTCCATCTCCGAACGCAGCCGCCCGATGAGTGTTTCCGTTTTCCCTTTCAGCAGCGCCGCCACCTGCTCGATCATCGCCCCGTACCGCTCCTGCGACACCAGCCCCTCGCAGGGCCCCTCGCACTTCTTGATATGGTAGTCGAGGCAGATCTTGTACTTCTTCTTCTCGATGGTGTCATCATTGAGAAGGAAATTGCAGCTTCGGATCATGAAGATATCCCGGATCGCCTTCAGAGCCGCCCGAACATTCTTGACATCCGTATAGGGACCGAAGTAGCGGGATCCGTCGCGGCGGATCTGCCGGGTTATGAAGACACGCGGGAAAGGCTCATTCGTGATAACGATATACGGATAGCTCTTGTCGTCCTTCAGGTTGACGTTGTACCGGGGCTTGAGTTTCTTGATGAGGTTTGCTTCGAGGATGAGCGCCTCGACTTCGGAGTCGGTGACGATGATCTCGATGTCGGTGGCGCGGGAGAGCATCTGTTCGATGCGTCCGTCAAGGTTGCGGGATTTCTGAAAATACTGGCGGACACGGCTGCGGAGGTTCTTTGCCTTCCCGACGTAGAGGACCTTTCCCTGCGCATCCTTGTGCTGATACACGCCGGGGCCGGTCGGAAGCGATTCAAGCTTCTCCGCAAGTGAAATGTCCTCGGTGACGATGCGTATGGTAAGTGTTTGGGTCGGCATCTCTGTTGATAAACTCAACATTGTGGCACGGTGGCACATGTGGCGCCGTCACACATGTTACACATGAGCCTCAGCGGGCGCCCAGCCGGCTACTAGTGTGACTCACCCTGAGACTCAGCGCAGGAGAAGCATACGGACGGTCCGCACTGAACCGCCCGCCATCAGACGGCAAACATAGGCACCCGAAGCGAGTCCCGTCCCGTCCAGCACAACAAGGTGCCCCCCTGCCTCTCTCTCCCCTGCCTCCAGCAGCGCCACCCGAGAGCCCAGGAGATCGAACACCTCCAGACGCACGAATCCCCTGACGGGAATGTGGTACCGGATGTTCGTAACAGGATTGAAAGGATTGGGATAGTTCTGCTCCAGAGCAAGCACCGCCGGAAGAGGCTCATCCGCCACCGACGTCGCGGGCTTTGTCACTTGTTTCAGTATCCAGTCTTCAGGATCCAGCACCACACTGTCCGGCACAAAGGAAAGCGGCACGCGAAATGTCTGTGCACGGCGGTCATTGAGCAACGTGAATGTCGTGTCGCGTCCCTGTCCATACGCACGGATGCGGATGGGCATACGGTATGTCGGCCATCCGGCGGCCTGCAGTTGATTGATGGTCACCGTCAACGAATCACCTGTCCGGCCGTTGTTCATGCTGTATACGGGCCACCCCGGTCCGTAGATCCACTGCTGGAAAAACCAGGAAAGATCCTGCCCGGTCACGGAATCCGCAACCGTACGAAACTCCTCCGTGGTTACGCTCCGGCCGGCATACTTCGCACGGTAAGCGGCAAGGGTCCGGAAAAAAGTTGAATCCCCTATCACCCCCCGCAACGTGTGCAGTACCCACGCTCCCTTGCTGTACACAACGTCATCGAAGAGATTGAATCCCTGAGCTTCCGGATCATACACCGCACCCTGCCAGGAGCCATAGTAGAAGTGCTCGAGCTCCGTATTCATGTATGACCGGAGCAAGTCCTTGCCGCCTTTCGACTCCGCCCATATCGCCTCCGAGTATGTCGCAAAACTCTCGTTCAGCCAGATATCGGGCCAGGTCGCGCAGGTCACCAGATCCCCCCACCATTGATGGGCGAGTTCGTGCACCACGACCTTTTCGTCTGTTTTGAGATACCGGTTCAGTGTCGTGATGGATTGGTGCTCCATCCCGCCGAAACCGAACGGCACCACTGCGGTCATGCCGTATTTGTCGAATGGATACGGTCCGAATACGCGAGAGAGCTCACGCATCATGTCGCGGACGGTAGGCAAATACAGCGCCGTTTCAAGGGAATCCCCCTGCCACACGTAGTACTGGACGGGAATGGTATCGCCGGGCGCACGCACAAAGGGGAGAGTGGAAACCGTGAAGCGGGAGGCGGTGATACACATCAGATAGGTCGTTATCGGATGCCGTTCCTCCCATTGCCACGTGACACTGCCGTCGGGATGTGTCAATGTGCCTGTGAGTTTTCCGTTGGAGGCCGCCACATACCCGGCAGGGACGGTGATTGAAATGTCGGCCGTGGCTTTGTCCCATGGCTCATCCTGGCAGGGCATCCAGAATCTGGCGTCCGAGGGCTCGGACATGGTGTAGCCGAGGTTTGCGGGGATTCCCAGGGTATCACGGAAAAACCAGTACCCCCACCTTCCTCCCGGCCGTTTGAGACCGGGCTCGCGCCGGTAGTCGATGCTCACATCGAGGGTTTCTCCGCCGTAATGTAGCGTACCCATCTGTATCGCCATCGTCTCGTTCAGGGAGTCGATGGACACAGTGCCCCGTTGACCGTTCACCGATGCGGAATCGATGCTCAACTTTGCCGCATGCAGGACCAGACGGTCTGTTCCCGTTCCCGGTCCGCCATCAAGCAGGAGTTTTATCCGCATGTTCCCGCCCAGGAATTCATCGGTCATGGTGAGCCGGACGGAAAGATCATAATGCAGCACATCCAGCGCTCCGGGACCGGCCGGTTGCTGCGTGCCCCGGCCACGGAGCGCGGTGGAGACTGCCTTGCCGGAGCGCGGCGGCATTCCAGACTCCGCCTGCGATTGCGCAACCCCTCCGTTCCGCAGCGCGAGCAAAGCAAGCGCACAGGCGAACCCGGCTACCCCGGGCCGCATCCTACCTGACCACTTTCGCATACAGCGCCTTTCCATTCGCGATAATCATCCCCAGCAAGACAAGCGCTGCCCCGGTGAAGACCGAAGACGGCAGCCTCTCACCCAGCACCACTGCCCCCAGTGCAACCGCGACAAGCGGATTGATGAAGCTGGAGAGTGAAAGGTAGACGGCTTCAATCCGCTTCAGCAACCAGTAGTAGGTTACGAAGGTGAGGACCGATCCGACCAACGACAAATAGAGGAGCGAGGTTATGCCGGAAGAACTCCAGATTGCCGGCTTGTCGGATTCAAGTGCCACACTCAACAGGAGCAACAACAGCCCGCCCATGGCCATGCCGACAAAGTTCATCGCCGTCGGGCTCACATCCCGACCGTATTTCTTGATATAGATGAGCGCCAGTGCCTGCAGAAATGTACTTACCAGTATGGCAATCATCCCCAGAAAGGCGTTCTCATCGGAGAGATGGACATCGGCAGAAAAGATCAGGGCCACCCCTGCGAACCCGAGAATGATGGCGGCAATCTTGAAGCCGTTCAGACGTTCGCCGGGCAACATCATGTGCGAAAGCAGGGCTACCCAGAAGGGGAAGGCTCCGAAGAGGATGCTGCTCAATCCGGTCGGCACGAATTGCTGGCCCCAGTAGATGAGTGCGAATGGAACGGCGATAGTCAACACCCCGAGTGCGAGGTAGACACGCCACGCAAGACGGGTGGCGGGAATTCTTCCGCCGGTAAGTCGCACGATGGCATAAAGCACCACCGCGGCCAGCAGGCACCGGACGGCCGCCGCGTAGAAGGGTGGAATACTCTCCAGTCCGATACGAATTGCCAGCCATGTGGTCCCCCACACGGTGGAGATCAGGGCGAACCCGAGCCATATGAGAACACGTTCCGATTTCATCGTAGGTCAAATATACGATTTTTCAGCCGAGAAATCGCGGCCGAAATGACGGCGGCTGGCTATTGTCGGCACGAAGTGATATCTTTTCACCATCTGCAGAGCAATTCATTCACACTCCAGCCGAACGCCATGACCCGGAATCGAATTATTGATCAACCGCATGCCATCCACCTCTCACCCATCATCCCGATCAGTGAACAGGTACGCGCGCGGGCGCCGCAGTACACTGCCGGCACCGCCAGGCCTTTCGTCCTTTTCCGCCCAGGGAAAACCGGCTCCCGGCGCACGGGTCCGGGAATTGTCCTGGCTGCCTGCTGTCTCTTGTGTGCGTTGCCGGCGGTGGGGCAACCGGGGCTTGTCGGGTCCAGGACCGTTGCCCCCGGTGTGGTACATAAAGAATTCACGCTCCCCGGTCCCAACACCCTGGACGTGCTCGAAGTGGCCGTTGACAACCCGTTGATCACGCTCGAATCGTACAAACCCGGTGGATTGACGAGAACAACGGCGCAGGCCGCGGCCAATGACCGGACCGGGCACCGGGTCATCGGTGCGGTGAACGCCGATTTCTTTTCGTTTGAAACCGGATGGCCCGTCGGGAACCAGGTCGTGAACGGAATCTTCGCTCTGGGCGTGAATTCTCAACGCTCACACATTGCCCTGGACAGCTCCGGGCGGCCGTTCATTGATCGCCTTGCGTTTCGCGGATCGCTGCTGACCGCTTCCGGTGCCACCCATTCGCTCGCAGGCGTGAACGCCGACCGCGCAGCCGGGGCATTTGTCGTCTACAACGCCTTTCGCGGACCGTCAACCGGCACAGACGGATCCGGCGTCGAGTGTGCCGTCCAGTTCCTCAGTATCCCCCAGACCGCCGGTGACACACTGCTTGCGCGCGTGACATCCAGAGTTAACGGGGGAAACACATCAATTCCTGCCGGCAATACCGGTGTTCTTTCTGCCGCACCGGGCACACCCTCCGCATTCCTCACCGGCAATGTACAGGTCGGCGACACCGTGCGGATCGTGCTCGGCTTCAACCGGCCCCTCCGGCACATCCTGCAGGCGCTTGGCGGGGCGGGGAGAATCCTTCTCGGCGGCAGAAACGTCACGGACAGCATGGCCGCATTTGAAGGAATCAGTGCCTCATTCACCGATGCACGGCATCCGCGGACATTTGTCGGGTTCAACAAGGATACGAGCAAGATCTTTCTCTGTACGGTGGACGGCCGTCAGGCATCCAGCATAGGCATGACCTTCGATGAGATGGCAGGTTTCCTCCTCTCCATCGGAGCCTCGGAGGCGTTCAACTTTGACGGCGGCGGTTCAACCACGATGGTGGTGAGAAACGCCATCGTGAATTCCCCATCCGATCCGGGAGGCGAGCGGAGCGTCGCAAATTCCCTGCAGGTCATCAGCCGCGCGCCCACAGGGACTCTGGCCAATCTTGCCATACGCCCCCGACGTGCCGACGTCTTTCAAGGCGGGACCTTTCAATTCTCCGCCTCGGGAACGGATGAGTACTCTAATCCCATCCCTCTCCCTCCGGATGTTGCGTGGGAGACCTCCCCCGCTCTCGGGACCATTTCCCCGGCAGGCCTGTTCGACGCCGCGACGACGAATGACAGCGGCTGGGTTCGCGTCCGCTGGAATGATGTTGTGGATTCGGCATTTGTCATCGTGCGAACGCTCCGGCGGCTCCAGGTGTCGCCTTCGCCTCTTGTCATGACTCCCGGCGAGCAGGTTACCATGATGGTCCGCGCGGAAGACAACGCCGGACGCAGAGTGTCGTTGAACAACATGCTGGTCTCGTTTACATCATCTTCAGCGGCACTGAATGTGGATGGAACAGGGCTGGTGACCGCAAAAGACTTCGGCAGCGGAACGGTCACCGTACGGCTGGACACCCTCTCGGCGGTGATTCCGTTCAACTTGAGCGGAAACGACACTTCCATAGTGATCGACCGCATGCTCTCGCTATTTCCCTGGGAGACATCCCTGGTCAACTGCGATACATCGCGTGTGCACACGCGGCTTGCCTCCGACCCGGCCGTTGCGGATCCGCCGGCCCTGCGGGTAGACTACTCTCTTGCCGATAGCCGGCCGGCTCTCCTTCTCAACACTCTGACCCCTCTGGCGGGGAGAATCGACAGCCTGGCCGTGCGGGTGTACGGTGCAGGTAACGGTGATACGATCCGGTTCATGGTGCGTGACCGGGACGGTGATCTCTTTGTGGTTACGCCCGCGGCGGCTGTCACATGGCTGAATGAATGGCGGACAATAGGGGTCATGATGTCGCGCGCAGTCCCCCTCGGGGCGGCCGCGCTGGACTATCCGGTCACCATCACGCAGATCCGCATCGATTTCGGCCGGGGCAACCTTTCGGGTGGAACGATCAACGGCGTGCTGTATCTGGATGATCTGGGCGCACATTATCCGGTGCGGACCGTGGCACCGCAACTGCTCTTCGATTTCGAGAGCGGGATAGGCGGATGGCTCACCCCTTCGCAATCCAACACCGCCCAGCTCAAAGGGATCAATATCGCGGCTTCCTCCCTTGCCCAGACCGCGGAGCAGGCATATCAGGGAACCTACGCGGGAAAATGGACTCTCGTGGACGATGCGGGGAGCGGTGTGGATTGGGACGTGCGGATCACCCGCGGTCAGAATTCGGATCTGGGATTGATGTTGCGCGGGAGCTACGTGGGGGCATGGGTGTACGCCAATGGAGAGACCAACACCGAATTGCAGATAGTCGTCCGCGACGGAAACGGCCAGATCTGCGCCGGCCCCCAGTTTCCGGTACGTCACCACGGATGGAAGCTGATAGGAACCAGGCTGGATGAGGGACTCTTTTCCCCCTATCTCACCGCGGGCAGGATCACCGATGCGGGGAACAAATTCAACGGTTTCCGTGTCCGGGGGTTGAATGCCGTCCTGTCAGGAGCAACGCGCACGGTGATTCTGGACAAGCTGGTGACAAGCGCACTCACGGTCCCCACCGGGTTCACCGGGTTCACCGTCGAATGGAACAATCCGCTCGTGCGATTGCACTGGACCGTGAACTCGGAGATCAGCATCAACCGTTACGCGATTGAACGGAACACAGGGAGTGGTTTTGTGGAAATCGCTTCACTGCAGGGGAGAGGAAACATCGATACAACCGTGCATTACGAAAGCGTGGACACACCTTCACCGGCCGGCGTGATCTCCTACCGGATCCGCCAGATCACCAACGACGGCGGACAGGAGCTTTCGCAGGTGGTGCAGGTCAATACCGGGACCAACACCGTCGGACCGGAGGGGATGCTGCCCGAGGAATTCCGGCTCTTTCAGAATTTTCCCAACCCGTTCAACCCGTCCACAGCGTTCCGCTATGCGTTGCCCGTCGACAGCTTTGTACGGCTCACGGTGCACAATACGCTCGGGCAGCGTATTGAGGAGGTGGTGAACAGCCGTAACACCGCCGGAGTCCATGAGGTGCTCTGGTCCCCCCGTCTTGCCTCCGGCGTCTACTATGTAACGATCCATGCAACCCCCGCGGCAGGCGCGGATGCCCCCTATACCGCCACAAAGAGTCTCGTTCTGCTGAAATAGCGCAAGTATATCACTCTCTGTGTGACGCGGCGGCGCTTCATGCGGGATCTCCCCTGCTGTCGTCCGGAGGGTGGTCAGACAACCCGTCAGGTTCGTGCACGGCTCCGCACTGCGATCATCTGTGCCACAATGCTCACGGCAATTTCTTCCGGGGTATGCGAACCGATAGGCACGCCGATAGGGGCCGACACGCGGGAGAGGCGGTCGTCACTGACCCCTTCGCGCCGGAGTGTATCGAACACCTCCCGCACCTTTTTCCCGCTCCCGATCATCCCCAGATAGGCCCATTCGCGCACGAGGAGCTGGCGGAGCACGCCGGCGTCATGCATGTGTCCGTGGGTCATGATGGCGATATATGTGTCCGCACTCAACTCCATCCGGCCCAGAATGCCTTCGTACGGGATACACACGGTACGCGCCGCCGCCGGGTGTTTCCGCCCGTTCGCCCACTCCTCCCGGTTGTCCACAACGGTCACGGTGAACCCCGTCCAGGCCGCGAGAAAGGAAAGCGCGACCCCGCAGTGTCCGCCTCCGAAAATCACGAGCGGTGTACCGATGCGCAGCGGCTCAACGAGGACTTCTTCCACCCCGCCGCATATCATGGCTGTCGTGAACTCCGCACCGGTACGGCTTCCGAGGTCAAAGCTCCATTTCTGGGCCAGGGCGGGGAGTTGTGCTCGAACCTTCTCCATGACCATCTTCTCCAGTTCGCCGCCGCCGATTGTTCCGGTGATTGAGCCGTCCGCGCGGACGATCATCTTCATGCCGATACGTGCCGGGGTCGATCCCGTGGTCGTGATAACGGTTGCCAGCCAGGCGGGGGTTTCTCCCGCGGCCGCGTCGGCAACGGTCTTCAAGAAGTCAGCGTTCAATTGATCCTCATAAGATGTTCTCGCCTCTTCGTGCCACGAGAGCTGTTTCTACCTGATGTCTGCCGGCGTGTTCACGTTCACGAGCACGCCCTCATCATCCACGTCAACGTATCGCACCTGAACTCCGGTCTGCCCGAGCACTTCTCTCAGCGTGGTCATGCCCGATGCCCGCTGAATGATCGGAAAAAGATGTTCGGGCAGGACGACGGGATGACCCGCACGGCCGTGATAGGCGGGTTTGATGACGTGGTCGGGAAAACCCGCAAATACTGTCAGGAGGGTTTTGATCGTTGAACATGTACGTACGGATGGTCAACCGGCGCGACAAACGCACCGGCTTTCCCCCGGAGAAATGCAAGACCGGCGACCAGAGAGGAGAACATGCCCCGGGCAGGATCGGCGTTCACGCACACCGAAGCGCCTGCAACCTCCTGACGTGCCCACGGAGCATCCTCCGCCGCGACGACGCAACAGATCGGCTCTACACCGCCTGAAGCAAGAACGTTCACCGTGCGGGCGAGGAACGACCGTCCTTCAACCACCATCCGCAGCTTCGGACCGCCGACGCGGCTGCCACTCCCTGCAGCGAGCACCACAGCCCCGACCGACCCCGCCGTCATGCCGGCAGTCCGACTTCCCGGTTGAAGGCATCAATCAATTCATCCAGCAAACGGGGCTCGTGTTCGAACAACGACGACCAGTACTCCGGGTCCCATTGCGCGGAGAGCTCCTCCGGGGTTTTTCCCTGCTGCTCCACCCATGTGTAGTATTTCAGATGATGAATCGCCTTCCGGTCGTAATACCCCAGCTCTTTGTAGAAGTCCGTGCGCTGGTGATGGAGAGGACCTTCGAGGTCCCGCCACGCATCCTCAATACGGTAGGCTCCGCGTTCCGCCTGGAGCTCGATCAGGCGAGACCGGTACAGGTCGGCGGAATCGGTAAAGACCGTCAGGATCACGTCGTGCTCGTCCAGTTCAAAATACCGGGCGGTTTTGATGGCCGCCAGCAGGTTCGCAACACAGGAAATCCCCAGCAACCCGAGCGATTCGATTGTCCGGGATTCCACGCCGAGATCGCCGAGCATCTGTTTGCCCGCCGGTTCGTTGAACAGGCGGAACACCCGCATGCAGTCTTCATCGTCTATTGCTGCAACGGCATCCGTGCTCCGCACATTGTGCACCCAGGGAACATGCTTGTCGCCGATTCCTTCGATGCGATGCCCGCCGAATCCATTGAGCAGCAGAGTGGGACACTGCAGTGCTTCTGTGGCGACGGTTTTCATTCCTGTGAACCGGGTTTTGAGATAATCACCGGCGGCGATAGTGCCCGCCGATCCGGTGGCGGAAACAAAAGCCGCAGCCCGGCCGCCGGCGCAGGATTCGGCAAACACTTCTCCCAGGGCCGGACCGGTGACCGCGTAGTGGAAGACCGGGTTGCCGAACTCCTCGAACTGGTTGAAGATGATGTTCAGGGGATCCTCTTTGAGTTCCCAGCACTTGTCATAGATCTCTTTCACATTCGACTCGCAGCCGGGGGTGGCAATCACTTCGGCGCCGATTTCCTTCAGCCACTCGAATCGTTCACGCGACATTTCTTCGGGGAGTATGGCAATCGCGGTGCAATCCAGGAGCGCGCAATCGAACGCTCCTCCGCGGCAGAAATTGCCGGTGGACGGCCAGACGGCCCTGTGGCGTTCCGGATCGAACTCCCCGCTGACGAGCCGCGGAACAAGGCAACCGAAGGCGGCGCCCACTTTGTGCGCACCCGTGGGAAAATACTTGCCGGTCAGGCCGATGATTCTTGCCTTCACACCCGAGAGAGCGGGAGGTATCTCGATGCGGTTCACCGGGCCGAAGAGTCCCGTCCCGACATCGTTTTTCCATGTAATGCGGAACAGATTGAGGGGATTGACGTCCCAGAGTCCGATCCCGGGCAGCCGCTGTGCAATCGCTGCGGGGATAAGAGACGGCTCGCGCATCTGCCGGAATGTGGGAATGATGATCCCCCGTTCACGGCAGCGCGCCGCTGTTTTTCGAATGACCTCCGGGTGCAACTGGCGGACAATACGTGACATGGCGGACTCCCCTTAGACGGTTCTGGGTGTTGCGCGGCGGATCAGTTGCCGCAGCGTGTCGACCGGATGCGGCATGCGCGTCAGCAGGATCAGCGCTGCAATGACGAAGGGTTTGTATCCGGCCTCACGGTATGTGGCGAGCCGGTAGCGCTCGAAGACCGCGGCCGCCACTTCCCCCCGGGCACAGCTGACGCCCGAGATATCGGCGGGAAGACAATGCATATACAGTGCGGTTCCTCCCCTGGTGAGCCGCATCCTGGTTTCGTCGCACTCCCATCCCTGATGGCGTGCGTTTTCCGCAAGACATTGCTTTTCCAGATCCTTGAGACCCGGCCTGTCGCCGTTTTTCAGAAGCGACGTACGTTCCTGCATAACGTGGAAAGGGGCCCATGACTTCGGGTAGACGATATCCGCCCCGGTGAACGCTTCCTCCATTGCATGTCCCACCTGGAAACTCCCCCCGCTTGCCTTGGCGTTCTCCCGCGCCAGATCCATGACTTCAGGGATCAGTCCGTATCCCTTGGGGTAGGCCAGCGACACGTGCATTCCCATCCGGGTCATCAATCCGATAATTCCCTGGGGAACGGACAGCGGCTTTCCGTAGCTCGGCGAGTATGCCCACGTCATCGCGATCTTCTTTCCACGAAGCGCCTTCAGCGAGCCGAACTGGCTGCGCAGATGCGCGAGATCGGCCAGGGTCTGAGTGGGGTGATCCACATCGCACTGCAGGTTGATCACCGAGGGGCGCCGGTGCAGAACTCCCTGCTTGAATCCCTCCTCCACGGCCGCACCCACTTCGCGCATGCCCCGGTTTCCTTCACCGAGGTACATATCATCGCGAATGCCGATCACCTCCGCCAGGAAAGAGATCATATTGGCCGTTTCACGAACCGTCTCGCCGTGCGCGACCTGGGATTTCTCTTCATCCAGCTCACTGAGTCCAAGACCGAGCGCGTTCGCAGCCGACGCAAAACTGAACCTGGTCCGTGTGGAATTGTCCCGGAAGATGGAAATGGCCAGCCCGGTGTCAAAGACCCGCGCGGAAAGCCCCTCCTGGTGCATCTCCTTCAGGCATTGGGCGACAAGCAGGACGGCACGGATCTCGTCATCACTGTGCTTCCAGGTGAGGAGGAAGTCCTTCGCGTAGAGATCGGTCTGGAGGTGTTCGAGTTCGTCGATGTACTGTTTCATGCTGTTTCTCCCACTCCTCTGTAGTGCACCGCCGCCGCCTCGATCGCATCCACGATTTGCTGGTAGCCGGTGCACCGGCAGAGGTTGCCATAGATCGCCCGGCGGATCTCGGCACGCGTCGGATGCGGATGATGCAAGAGGAAGGCGTGGGCGGTCAACACCATCCCCGGTGTGCAGAACCCGCACTGGATCGCGCCCGCGTCCACAAATGCCTGCTGCAGGGGATGCAGCGTTCCATCCGGAGCCGCAAGCCCTTCAATGGTCAGGACGCGCTTGCCGGACACTTCATGCACCTGCATCGTACAGATCTTCATAGGCACATCGTCCACAAGCAGCGTGCAGGCTCCGCAGGCGCCGATATCACATGCGTTCTTCACACCGGTGAGGTCCAGATCATCGCGCAGAAATTCCACAAGACGTTTTGTGCCCTGCTCCGGCCTAACGGGATACTCCCGTCCGTTCACGTGTATGGTCATATGCATTCCGTCCGTCTTATGCTGTCGAAGCGCTCACACCGTTCGACGTGGTTACATCGTGCGGCCCGGCAGCTCCCCGGATGTGGCCGGCTTTCCACCGCCCCGTCGCGGCCTTCGTTTAGCGATGAACCCGGATCGGCAGCCGGTGATAGCGTGTTCCGGTGGCATGGTAGATCGCATTGGCAACCGCCGGCGCCATCAACTCGTTGGTCGGTTCCCCTATGCTTTTCGCGCCCGAGGGTGATTGCGGGTCCGGATTTTCTATGATGATGGCCTTCATCTCGGGCATATCCAGAGATCGCGGAATACGATACGCATTCAGGTTGGTGTTGATGATCCTTCCGCGATCCTGAATCAACTCCTCGTGCAAGGCGTACCCTATACCCATCGCCATACCTCCGAAGAACTGCCCTTCCAGCATGGCTTTGTTGACGCCCCGGCCGACGTCATGCGCGGCAACAGCATTCAACAGTTTCACCTTGCCGGTCTTCCGGTTCACGGTCAATTCCACCGCCTGGCATCCGTACACCCACGTGAAGTAGGCCTTCCCCTGTCCGTGGTGTTCATCCCAGTCCACCGTCGGCGCCTGAAACACTCCGAAGGCATGAGGAAACTTCTTGCGCCGGAACATTTCCGCAATGGTTTCGTCAAAACCGATCGATGCGCCGTTGCCTTCCGCGAGAAGCCGTTCGTCACGGAAGACCAGATCTCTCGGATGGCAGCCGATCATCAATGCGCCGACATCCGCCATCTTCCGCTTGAGTTCCCGCGCCGCCATGACGATCGCCCCTCCCCCCATGATCGTCCCGCGCGACGCGACGGTGGTTCCGCTGTCGGGTATGACGGAGGTGGATGAACGGCGGTATCGGAAACGTTCTTTCGGCAGGCCGAGCTCTTCCGCACAGAGGAGGATCATGGCGCTTTCCGCACCCTGCCCGTTTTCATGAACCCCCGTCTCCAGGAGAATCGATCCGTCAGCCTGGACATTGATCATCGCCGCACAGAAATCCACACCCTCGGCACCGAGACTCACTCCCCGGTAGCTCATCGCCAGTCCGATTCCGTACATCTCCTCGGCGTCTCCCCCCCCGTGCGCACAGCGGGACAGTTTTTCCTCGTACCCGATGCCGCCCAGCACGGCATCGAGCACCTGTTCCATCGCCACCGTATGGTCGTCGAGTTTCTGTCCGGTAATCGTCACGCTCCCCTGCCTCACCATGTTCTTCCGCCGGAATTCGATCGCGGACATGCCAAGGCGCGCGGCAGCCGTTTCGGTCATGGACTCTATCACGAAGTTCATCTGCGGCGACCCGAAGCCGCGCATGGCCCCGGCGACGACATTGTTCGTGTACACCCCGAACGTATCGCAATGGACGTTGGGGACGTCGTACGGACCGCAACACTGCACGGTGGATCGCCACGTTACCCAGGGGGTCACCGAACAGTAGGCGCCGCCGTCGGCGATAATCCGGCAGCGGACCGCATGGATCCGTCCGTCTTTTTTCAGCCCCATCGTGTAATAGACACGGTAGGGATGGCGCTTGTAGCTTTCCCGGATGGACCAATCACGCCGGTACATCATCTTCACGGGCCGGCCCGTCAGGAGTGCCGCAAGAGCCGTGCGGGCGCAGACAATTGCCGCCGTGTCATCCTTCCCCCCGAACCCTCCGCCCATCGGCGTGCCGGCAACTTCCACTTCCGAAAGCTTCCTGCCCAGCACGCCTGCCACGAAGCGCCGTGTGCTGAAGGGATGCTGCATACTCCCGTGCACTTCCATCACGCCGTCAGATCGAACGCGGCAGACGGCAATCTCGGGCTCCATGTAGGCATGTTCGACAGTCTGGGTCTCAAACACCTCTTCCAGAACGAGGTCCGACTCCTTCAACGCCTGTTCTGCATCGCCCCGCCTGACCCTGTGTGTGTTCACGATGTTGGTACCCAACTCATCATGCACGAGCACCGCACCGTCGTTCATCGCTTCTTCCGCATCCAGGACTGCCGGGAGCGGTTCGGCTTCAACCCGGACAAGTTCCGCGGCCTGAATCGCCTGCCGCCTCGTTGCTGCCACCACCACGGCCACAACGTCACCATGGTACCGGATCCGGTCGTCGGCAAAGACCCGGAAATCCTTCACAATCTGCCCGTGCCTGTTCGATCCCGGGACATCGCGGGCGGTCAGGACCCGAACGACGCCTTCGGCTCCTTCTGCACCGGCGGTATCAACGGCGATCAGGCGCGCGTGGACAAAATCAGCGTACACGGGCACGGCGTGCAACATGTTCATGAACTTCAGGTCGTCGGTGAACTTCGTCTTCCCGGTGACCTTCGCCGCTGCATCGTTGCGCCAGGCGGGCGGTTTCAGATCGGCCATAAGCTCATCCCCTTCGGATGGTCGGCATCAATCGAGGCACCCCTCGCGGACCACATGCTCTCCGCGAAGGAGTACATGATCGACAGACAAATGGGACGTGACGCCGGGGTACGTCTCGTGGACTTCCGCAAGGGAAGAACGTACCGGACGCGGCGGCGCGTCCAGGGAAACAACCGCAAGATCGGCATCCGCTCCCACCGTTATGGCTCCCTTCCGGGGGTACACGCCAAGAAGGCGGGCCGGGTGTGTGGAGAGTTTCCGGGCGAAATCCACAACCCTTTCAGGCAGCTGATCAGCATACAACGTGCGTATCATGTGCGGCAGGGCGCCGATGCCGGCAAGCCCTTTGGGGACCGAACGTATGCCATTGTTCAGCGTATCCTTGTCTCCCCGAAAGTATGCGCAGTGGTCTGTGGCAAAGAGATCTATGGATCCCCCGAGGGCTTTGTGTACGAGTGCATCGCGGACCGCTTTCGGCCGTAGCGGTGGAGAGCAGATCCAGCGATGCCCGTCAGCGCGGCCAAGCTGACTCTCGTCCAGGAACAAATAATGCGGGGCGGTTTCGCATGTCACCTGCACGCGCTCCCGGGCTGCATCGATAAGTTCGGCTGCTTCAGCTGTCGACACGTGCACAATATGCACGCGTACACGGGCGGCTTCGGCACGGTTGAGCACTTCCCGGACGGCAATCACCTCGGCGGACACCGGGCGGGAGCGCGCATGTGCCGTTGCCCTGCCCCATTCGTCGTCGGTCAGATGCACCGCAGTAAGCGTTGATTCATCCTCACAATGCACAAGAAACTGGACGTGCTCGTCCGCCAGCTCCCTGAAGACCCCGCTCATTCGATCATAGTCGAGGTACAGGCCTGCGTCACGGTAGGTCGTGTACAGCTTCCAGGAGCGAAATCCCCGTTTGACGAGCGTCCGGATGGTCCGCCACCCGGATGCGTCGAATCGTATCGGCGTCAGATGCCACCAGTAGTCGCAGTAACATCTGCCCGATGCTCTTTGAGTCGCACGGTGTACGGCGGTTTCCAGGGCCTCGTCGTGAGTTTCGGTGATAAAAGCGGCAAGGGTCGTGACGCCGTTGATGATCGCGCACCGTGTCCCGCCCGGGTAGTCGTCGGCAAGGGTGTATTCACCGATACGGTCGTCCAGATGCGTGTGGACGTCGATGAATCCGGGAAGCACCCATCTCCCGGTGGCATCAATCACACGCTCACCCGCCCCTGCAGACATATCCCCCAGTGCCGTGATCCGCCCTCCCTCAATCCGGATATCGGTTTTCACCGTCCGGTCTTCTAGAACAACGCGTCCGTTTTTGAGGAGAGCGCTCATCGACCGCTCCCCGCGATGAAACGCCGCACTTCTTCGATATCGGGATCCACCGGAGCGGACGGATGGATGCTCTGTTGAGCCGCATCCACGTCTTTCAGCCCGTGGCCTGTTATCAGCAGGACGACCTGCTCGTTGGAGGAAACGGCGCCGTGGTCTTTGAGTTTCCGGATGCCCGCCACCGTGGCCGCCGCCGCCGGTTCGGCAAATACGCCGGTTGTCCGCGCGAGCAACACCTGAGCCTTGAGGATCTCCTGGTCGGAGACGGTTACCGAGGCACCTCCCGTTTCCACAATTGCCCGCCTGGCCATGTGCGCATTGCTGGGGGTGCGTACCGAAATGGAATCCGCCACAGTTCCGGGAGAAGGGGCGTCCGCATACAGTCCGGTCGTGACATAGCGGTGAATCGCATCAGAATGTTCCGCCTGCACACACATCAACCGTGGCAGTGTGGTGATGATGCCGGACTCGCGGAGATCGACACATGCCCTGTACACGCCGCCGAGAATCACTCCATCGCCTGCCGATATCACCATCACGTCCGGAAGGCGAAGACCGTTCTGAGCGCAGATTTCCAGCGCCACGGTCTTCTTCCCCTCGATGGTCAGCGGATGGTAGGCGGTGTTTCTGTTCAATCCCGACTCGCGTGCCGTGAACTCAAGAGAGAGACGGAACGCGTCATCGTATGATCCGCGAATGGGAACAACGATGGCTCCGTACAGTAGCATCTGCACAAGTTTTGCCCGGGGGGCGGAGGCCGGAACAAAGATAATCGCTTCAAGACCGGCGGCGGCGCAGACCGCCGCCAGCGCACTCGCCGCGTTACCTGTCGATGCCGTCACCACTCTGCGCTCCCGCAGGCGTTGAGCTTCGGCGACAACCAGGAACGATGCACGGTCCTTCAGAGAACCGCTGGGATTGAGCCCGTCGTTCTTCAACCAGAGATTGTTGAGCCCGAGTTCCTTGCCGAGCGGTCCGCTGCGAAAGAAGGGTGTATTCCCTACCGGGTAAGGAGGATAGTACTCCTGCTCTACCGTGGAGAAGAGATCCCAATCCGGCCGGGACCGGTCGAAGCGCCTGGACAATTCGGCGTAGTCCGGCAGAGCTTCCAGCACGCCACGCAGGGGAATGCCGGGTGTGTAGTCCCTGCTGCACGCGGGACAGAGATACCGCACATCATTTCGCCCGAAGGTCCGGCCGCAGAGCGTGCAGCGGTATTGGAAGGGAATCATCTCCGGTTCTCTACTTCCACACTTCCGGCAAACCCGCCCACAAGTCCGGCATAGAACGCGGCGGCGGCGGTAAGGTGTTCGATGGGAGTCGCTTCATTCGCCGCATGTGCATACACCTCGTCTCCGGGTCCGAGGCCGAGACAGGGAATGCCGTGTTTGCCGGCAATGGCCACACCGTTCGTGCTGAACGTCCATTTGTCGACAAGCGGCTGTTTTCCGAACAGCCCTTGGTAGGCATCCACCGCTGCCCGGAGGTGGGGAGATCCCTCGGGGAGTGTCCACGTGGGATAGTACTTCTGCGTGGGGTAGACCTTGCCGGTATATGCGGCCTCATCATACGTCAGGACAGAGACCACTGCATCCGGTATTCCCGCGAGCTCCGCCGCGTCGTGTACCTCGGCAATTGCCGATTCCATCGTTTCACCTGCTGTCAGGCGGCGATCCAGATGCAGTCGCGCGGCATCGGGCACCGCGCACAGCGAAGGGGAAGAGGAAATAACCTCGGTAACGGTGACGCTCCCCTTGCCCAGAAACGGATCGTGCCGCAACCGCTCATTCAAGGCCTCGATTGCCAGTGCCATATGCGAGGCTTTGTAGACGGCATTTACTCCCCGTTCGGGCGCGGATCCATGGCAACTCACTCCCTTCAATTCAACGCGGATTTCCATCCGGCCCCGATGGCCCCGGTAGATATTCATATTCGTCGGTTCGGTAATCACCACAAGATCCGGCTTCACATGATCTTCGTTGATGAGGTGTTGCCAGCAGAGGCCGTCACAGTCCTCTTCCATCACGGTTCCGGTAAGAAGGACGGTGACATCCGATGCAAGGGCCATCTCCTTGATCAGGCGTCCGGCGGTCAGCATGCTGGCCATGCCCCCTTTCTGGTCCACCGTGCCGCGTCCCCACACTTTGCCTGCCTCGACTTTTGGCGTGAAGGGATCAGACGTCCACCGGCTCAGATCGCCGGCGTACACCGTATCGACATGAGCATCAAAGGCAATCATCCGCTTTCCGTTGCCGATGCGGCCCACGATACTCCCCAGCGCGTCGATCCGGACATCATCGCATCCGGCCGCCGTCATTTCCCTGTGGATCACCCCGATGACGTCCTTTTCTTTGGAGGAGAAGGACGGGGTGCGGACAAGATCGCAGAGAATGCGGACTGTTTCCTGTTCCAGCGCCCGGGCGCGTGCGAGGATGTTCTGATACGTTGTTTTCATGGATTTCCCTTTAGAATCTCTTCCAGAGCCGCTCCGCAGCCACTCTCGATTTTACGGCAACCTCCTGTTCATCAAGGTCAATCAACAGCTTGCCGTCCAGCATCAGTACTCTGCCGCCGACAATGGTGGTGACCACCGGAGCGCCGGCGATACCATACACCAGATGTCCGGGCAGCGATTCGTCCGTTAAGGGCGTCGCGGGTTGGTAATCCACCAGAATGATGTCAGCCGCCGAACCCTCCTGGAGCGTACCGATGGGCATATCCCAGATCCGGCTGACCATCGCCGGATTGGCACTCCAGAGCGCATGCACAAGATCTCCAAATCCCGCCGAGGCGTCTCCGGAGCGCAACCGTTGTGCCCAGATCCCGGCACGCAATTCCTCACGCATGTCCATGGTCATGGCATCGGTGCCCAACCCGACGGTAACGCCGTGAGCGCGCAGGGCGGCAATATCGGCAACTCCCACCGCATTACTCATGTTGGATTGGGGATTATGGGCCACCACGGTACCCGTGGAAGCAAGCAGGTCCATTTCCTGGGGGTCGAGATGTACACCATGGGCGGCTATCGTTGTCGGCCCGAGTACGCCGGCCCGGGCAAGGCGGTTCACCACACGCTGGCCCGTGGTGCGCAGAGTCTGCTCCTGGTCAACCTGTGATTCTGCGACATGCACATGAAACCCGAGTCCCGCATCCCGCGCCGCCTCGGCAGCCGAGATCAGTGTCTTTTCCGACAGCGTAAATGAGGCATGCAAGCCGAACATGGCTTTGAGATGCTCTTCGCCGGTTGCCGCAACTCCGGCAAGAAAGCCGACATTCTCCAGAATTCCCTCATGGGCGACAGCCCCGCCGTCCCGATCGGATACCTCATAACAGAGCGCGGCACGCAAACCGCTCTGCCGCACCGCCCGGGCGATGGAGGAGAGCGAACCCGACACGGCATGCGGACTGGCATGGTGATCGATCAATGTTGTTGTTCCCCGCCTGATGGCCTCAAGGAGAACCGGCAGAGCGCTCCAGTAGCAGTCGTCCAGCGTGAGCGCTTTGTCCAACCGCCACCAGAGGTTATGCAGCACTCCCTCAAAATCCTGTGCAGGTGAACTCTTTGACAGGCCACGGGCAAAGGTGCTGTAAAGATGGGTATGGAGATTGATGAAGCCGGGCAGCACGAGCAAGCCGTGTGCATCCAGGGTGTCCACGTGAGCAGGGTCAACGGACGCTCGCCGCGCAATCCGCGTAATGACGCCGTGTTCAATCATCAGCTCGTGGCCGACCAGCAGCCTGGGCTCCGGACCGGGCACGGCGATCGTACCATTAGTGATGAGGAGAGACCGTTCCATCGTCAACCTTCCACCATCGCCTGACGCTCCTCCGGTGTGCGGGGCCGCATTGCCAGTGCACCGGCAAAACACTTCCGGGCGCACAACGAGCACCCGATGCACATTGACGCGTCAATGACGGGAAAGCGGTGAGCATCCATGGTAATCGCCATGTACGGACAGCGGGTACAATTGCCGCATTGTTCACACTGACCGCGGATGAGTCCGGGAACATCTTTCGTGGCGGACAGCTCTTCAAAGGGGGTGATGGGAACCGGCAGCGCCGACCCTATGAGTTCGGCCACCGAGTTCAAACCCCTGTCCTGCAGGAGAAAACTCAATCCCGAATGCAGTTCGTCCACGATGCCGAGTCCGTACTTCATAACGATCGTACAGAACTGCACGGTGGACGCACCGAGAGCAAGGAAATTGGCGGCCGCCCGGTAATCCATCGGCCCGCCGTTACCGGAAATCGTGACACCGACATCCGCAACCCGGGCCAGTGTGAGGTTGCTGATGGGCAGGACCCCCTCACCGGACATCCCGACAATCACGCCTTCATCCCACGCCCGTCCGGGTGCCGGACGGAATGCCAGCGTCGGAAAACTGTTGGCAAGCGTAATGCCCGCACGGGAACGCGGGTAACGGTCGAACACCGCCCGGGCCGCCGCCGCAATGACCCGGATCGACGTCACCGCACCCGTCAACTTGAACAGCTTGGGGATTGCGGGATCCCCCGCTTCCAGTATCCACTCAATGATTCTTGCTGTCAGCCCGGCGTGTTGTGAAACCAGATCTCCCTGCGTGCCATCTCCGCCCTGCGGACAGGAGAGGCTGTACTCGATCCCCATCGCTCCGGCGTCCTCGAGTCTCTTCGTGTTTGCCTGCCACTGTGTCCGGTCCGCAGTGTCATCCCCGGTGACCGGTCCTCCGGTGGACGCCATTGTCAACCGGTCGGGATACTCGCGGACCAGACGCTGCACTTCGCCGGCAACCCGCCGGAGTGTATGCCCCGATACATTATCACAATTGGCGTACGTGGACTCTCCCAGGACAAGCATGTAGCTGCCCGGAATATGAATCGGCACATCGTCGAACGCGGTTTTCATCACCCCGCCCGCCCATCCCGCCCTGTAGGCGCTCTTCATTTGCGCATAACCGTCCGTATGAGGCGCGGCGGAGAGCAGAAAAGGAGAGTGTATACTCCGCCCGAAGAACTCGGACGTTAGCGGAACCGGTGTGAGCACACGGCCGGCGAGTGTAACGCGGCTCTTGACCCCCCGTTCTTTTCCCGGGAGCTGCGAGCCGTGGAGCAGTGCATCGATTCCGGCGGCGGCGTTCTTGCCTGCAGCAACCGCTTCAACCACCGTCGCCGCACCATGCACCATGTCGCCCGCATAGAAGAGCCCCTTCTTCCTCACTCGCGGAACACCCGGCTTGCTGCCGATCGCCACGATGACCGCATCACATTCCCGGAAGGCGGCCCGTTCAGCAGGTGTCGATTTGAAATTGGCAGGCAGTGGCCTCTTTCCAGAAGCGAGGTAGTGACGAATGGTATCGATCCCCCTGACGACCTTTCCTGAATGGCGGATACTCAGGACACGGGTGCCCGCGGTAATCTCAACGCCGTGTTCCAGAAGCAATCCGCGCTCGTATCCCGTCAGGGGCATATGCTCGGTCTTGCGGCGGTAGAACAGCTCTACATGCTCTGCGCCCCGCCGGCGTGCCGTTACCGCACAATCCACGGCAATCGCGCCGCCCCCGATCACGGCCACTTTCTTTTCTTTGAGAGAAATCCGATCCTGGTTTTCAAGATACTCCTGCCAGGAGTAGGCCAGTTCTTCCCCCTTGATGTCTGCTTTGATGGGAATGTCGAGTCCCGTACTGACGAGCACCGCCTTATACTCTCCCCCCGCCAGCAAAGTCGAAGGCTTTCCCACCCACGTGTCGGTATGGAGATGAATATTGCCCAGTCCAAGGATGAACTGCAGATCCCGCGCAAGCGCTGCGGGATCCAGGCGGAATGCGGGGATGGCCTCGATCATCCCCCCGGCGGCGCTGTTCTTCTCCAGGATATCCACCTGGTAGCCCAGCTGGGCGAGCACAGCCGCACCGGCAAGTCCGGCCGGTCCGGCACCGAGGACGGCAACTTTCAATCCGTTGGATATCCGTGCCGGGAAGGGTTTCAGGCCTGCGTCGTAGGCCTTACGTATGATATGGGATTGAACAGCAGGAATGTTGACAGGGCGATCGAATGTACGGCGCACGCAGCCGCGCATGCAGAGGTAGTCCGGGCAGACGGCCCCGCAGATTCCACCCAGGGGGTTGCTTCCCATGATAATCGATGCGGCACGACGAAAATCCGCAGGGGTGCCAACTTTGCACGCCATAATGAAATCCGCAGGCGAGCAATCCGCCGGGCACGCTTCTTTGCACGGCTTCTCTTCGCAATACTCGCACCGCGCAAGTTCATCGCTGAATTGCGCGTCGCTGAGCATACCAGACGGCACCGGTTTCTTCATGGCTGACTCCGAAAGAGCTCCTCTCTTGAAAGTACCATATCTCTGTTGCATTATCAAATCAGTGATTTCCGCCTATGGCTAATAATGAACTGAAAGCTCGGATGGAGGAGTTGCACGGGAAGGAAAAGCTTCATATCTAATAGAGGCGGGCTCGAACCCCGCGGCCAAATCTGAGGCTCATGTGCCTCACCTGACTTCGTGTGAGACTCACCCTGAGACTCACCTTGCCAAAACTATGCCCGACAACCCACTCCCCATAGAACAGACACTTCCCGAACTGCTGGAGGCGCTCAGGGTAACACGTACCGTCGTCCTCACAGCCGCTCCCGGGGCGGGGAAAACCACACGCGTTCCCCCCTTTCTCCTGGACCGCTATCTCCGTTCGGACCAAAGGCTCATACTGCTTGAACCGCGACGCCTCGCGGCGCAACGGGCGGCGCACTTCATCGCTGCCCGGCGTGGCGAGCTGATCGGACAAACCGTCGGATACCGGATCCGCGGCGATGTTCGTGTCGGCCGTGAAACCCGCATCGAGGTCGTTACGGAAGGCATTCTCACACGCATGCTCCAGCACCAACCGGACCTTCCGGGCGTCGGACTGGTGGTTTTCGATGAATTCCACGAACGGAGCATACACGCCGACCTGGGGTTGGCGCTGACCCTGGATGGGCAGGCGCATCTGCGCGAGGACCTCCGGATCCTGATTATGTCCGCGACGCTGGATAGCCCGGAAATGAAACGGTTTCTCCCCGAGGCAGCGCTCATCAACAGTCCGGGCCGGAGCTACCCGGTCACCACTCACTACCTTGCCTTCCCCCGCCAGGGGCGACTTGAGACTCAGGTCACGCAAACGATTCAGAAGGCGCTGGCCGCATCTGCAGGGGACATCCTTGTCTTCCTTCCCGGTCAACGGGAAATTCGCAGAACCGCCGAGACGCTTGACGAAGCCGTGCAGGATTCCGCAGTTGAAGTCCATCAACTGTATGGCGAAGCACCAATGGGTATGCAGCAGGCTGCCCTGGCCGCCGCTGCAACCGGGCATCGTAAAGTCATTCTGGCCACAAGCATTGCTGAAACCAGTCTGACCATCGATGGCGTGCGTGTCGTGATAGATGCGGGGTTGGCCCGCGGTCCCCTGTTCGACCCGCGCCGTGGAATGTCCGGACTCGTGACCGGACCGGTTTCGATGGCGTCGGCAGATCAACGCCGGGGCCGGGCGGGCAGGCAGGCGCCGGGAACCTGCTATCGACTCTGGACTGAAGAAGAGCAATCGCAACTCCTGCCACACCCGGAACCGGAAATCCTGAACACGGACCTCGCTCCACTGGCTCTCGAGCTGGCACGCTGGGGGAATCCCGAGGGAGCTGGACTCCGGTTCTTAGATCCGCCGCCTTACGCCCACATTGCACAGGCCCGCCGGCTACTCAGCGATCTGGGTGCAATGAATGGTGAAGGCGCGCTCACCACTCACGGGCGCGCCATGGCTGAGATCCCCGTGCACCCGCGACTTGCCCATATGCTCCTGCGGGGGAAAGAACTCGGTCTGGCCGCTCCGGCATGTGACATTGCGGCGATACTCGAAGGTCCGCCCTTGCTGAGAGGACGGGGAATGGACATCGATCTTCATAGCCTTTACCATGCCTTGCGGGAGGGACGTGGAGTGGACCGTGGAGCCCGCGAACGTATTCTGGCCGAATCACGCCGTTTGAGCTCGTTGCTGGACGAGACACATGCGGCATCGGATGTGTCACATGTGACACACGAACACCCAGACGCTGAAGGGAACCTTGGCATCCTGCTTGCGATGGCATATCCTGAACGCATCGCCCGCAGACGTGGCATGGGACGCTTCTACCTGATGGCCGGGGGAACCGGAGCCACACTGCCGGAGTGGAGTCAGCTGGCCCGGGATGAGTTCCTGGCCGTCGGCGATGTGGACGGAGTGGGCGCGGACGTCCGCATCTTTCTTGCTGCGCCGCTTACCAGGGAAGACATCACCACACACTTCGCCCAGAACCTCCATGAAGAGACCACCGTCTCATGGAATACCCATGACCGGGCAGTCATCGGTCGCCGCACCGTTTGCCTCGGCGCCGTCACTATAACGGAACAGGTTGTGGCTCCCACCGGTGATCAACTCATGGAAGGCATGCTTGCAGGTGTTGAGGAGATGGGACTGGCCGCCCTCCCCTGGACGGATGCCGTGCTCTCGATGCGCAACCGCAGCGAATGGCTCCGCACGCACAACCTCGTCCCTTCAGACTGGCCGGAGTTGAGCGACGCGCATCTTCTCCGGACGCTCGGGGAGTGGCTGGGCCCCTTCCTTGCGGGAAAAAGCCGGGCCACGGAACTCGCAGCGCTTGACATCTTGGCCATACTCCGTTCACGGTTCACACATGCGCAGCTCAAGGAACTGGAGCGACTTGCCCCGGTTCTCTTGAGTCTTCCTTCAGGCGCCCGTGCGACGCTGGACTACACTGCGGGAGATCAACCGGTGATGGCTGTCCGGCTGCAGGAGATGTTCGGACAAACCGATACTCCAAGGATTGCCGGGGGGGAAATGCCGGTACTGATTCATCTCCTCTCACCCGCGGGAAGGCCTCTGGCTGTTACCGCTGATTTGAAGAGCTTCTGGGCCAACGCCTATCAGGAGGTACGAAAACAGATGCGTGGACGTTACCCCAAGCATCGCTGGCCGGAGAACCCGCTGGAAGCCAACCCGGGGAAAAGCATGAAGCCGAGGTAAGCGCCTTCAGGCAATCATTTTCTGATTTCTTCCCCTCTGAAGGGTTCGGAGAAGTACTTTGCTATAGTTGCATTAAAGAGGTCTGGATTGGTACCGGTTATCCAATGCGTTTCCCCGGGGAAAAAGCAGAGATTGGCCTTCGGAATATTCCGGTAGATGAAGACCGTATGTTCTTCTTGAATCAAGTCCCTGTCGCAGGAAAGAACCAGCACAGGGGATGTGATCTTCTGCAGATCACGGGCTGAAATATGTGGCTGGAACTCCATCATTCTGTGCCGTTGCCTGACAAGAATCCAATTCTGTGTTGTATCATTTCTCGCGATCATTTCTTCTGCCTGTTTGCGGACACGTTTTGTTTGTTCCACTTCGCCGGGATAGAGGGCGGTTGTGTCAGGCCAGAGATTGGCTCCAAAGGCCGCAATCTTCTTCACCTTCCCGGGGTAGTAGATCCCCATCATCAGGCCGACGATGCCACCATCACTTCTTCCGATGATATACGCGGAATCCAGATCCAGATAATCCAGAAGAGAAGCCACATCCTTTGTCATTTGCATATACGTTAGAGAATCTTTGCCCAGTTCAGACTTGCCCCTTCCCCTGCAGTCCAGCGCAATGACTTTGTAGAGCTTTGAAAAGTATTCAATCTGGTACTTCATCCCTCCGATACTTCCCCCGTTGCCGTGCAACACTACCAGCGGATCCCCGTTCCCATACATCTCGTAATAGAGCTTCACGCCGTTCAGGACAACATATTTTCCGGCATATTTGTTATCACCGTAGGGAATGGCTGACGGAGTAGATGGTTGTCCGTGCAGGGGGACAGATCCGAGCAGGACAATGGAACAGCAAAACGTTGCGATACCTATTACGCTGAATTTCACTCGGGCAATCTCCCATGGAATGGATAGAAATTATGCTGATTCTTGTTCATTCGCATTCTTCGTGCCGCACCTGTGTATGCGCCAGCCGCTCCAACACTCACAAGGACGGACGACGTAGCAGGGCGAATCAAGGATCAAGCTGCACCTCAAGCGCTGCCGGTCAGAGACTGCCTTTCAGGCAGAAGAGTGCGCTCTCAGCAAGGCATACACTTCGCGGATATCACTCTTCCTCGCCATTGGTCGATCAAACCAGAGATCGATGGAATCATTCTCATACCTCGGAATGACGTGAAAATGCAGGTGAAATACCGATTGCTGTGCTGATCGGCCATTTGCCACCAGGACATTGAAACCCGTTGCGCCGAGTGCGTTCTCAAGAACGATCCCCATCTTCTTACTCAGCCTGGCTATCTCAAAGAGGTATTGATCTTCGACATCATTCATGTTTTCAAAGTGTTTATTGGGAATGACGAGAAGATGCCCGGGGGTTACAGGATTGATGTCCATGAAGACGGTAACGGAATCATTCCTATAGAGTATCAACGAGTCCATTTCATTTCTGGCGATTTTGCAGAACACGCATCCACTCATAGCTGTTTCCTCAGGAACTCCGAACATGTATTGAAAATAGCAGTATTGGCAACAGAAATTCAGGTGTCCGGAAAAACATGCCGGGTCAATAGGCCGGAGAAATATCGGCAGTTGGATAGTAATGACGCAGTATCTGCTCCGCAGTACGGCCTGCCAGCGCCATTCCAGCCGCACCCGACTGGCACATCCCGACGCCATGACCCCACCCCGCACCCGCGACAAGAAACCGGTCGGGCCTCCCTGCGGGCCCTTCAGTATCGACGACTACGCACGAGCTTCGCAGCGGCGGCGACCAGACCTGACGGAATTCCAGCTCTGAGGAGACACGGAAACTCCCCCGCTCTCCGACAAATACCGCACTGAGAATCCGACCCGATGTGCCGCGTCGCACGGAATCGATCCGGACAATCCGGCCTGCACGTAAACCGTGAGACGTACCGACCGCCAGCGAATCGGGAGACGTGCTGACCTTCCACCGCCAGTATTTACGGCTCCAGTCGGGAAGCCGGGGGTTTGCAATGGGATTGCAGAACGTTGCAGGTCCGTTTGCCAGCCAGCGCCGGATGACCAGTTCATCCTGCAATGACTCAGTGACGAGAGAATCCGCATCCGGATGCGCACTCCAGTATGGCCGGGGGCCGCTTCTCTGCGGCCAGACATTCTCCACGCCTTCCGAATGACCACCACAGTTGGAGGCGAAATATGCATTGAGGGGCACACCACCGGCCTTCAAGATCAGCCGTGATGTCGTGCGGATGGCCCTCTCGATCTCTGCACTGGTTTTGGTCGTTCCTCCATAGACCTGGCAATCCACATCCCCGCAGATATCGTATCCGTCACCGGCATACATGCGGTTGCGCAGAGCCGCAAACGCCTCCGAGCGCGCCGCGATTGTCTGGGCGCGCAATGCCTCAAACGGCGCGCCGCCGATTTCGTACGGAACCACACCCCGCAAATAGCGCTCGATGGGGAGACAGACAATCACCGACAACCGCCCCGAGGGTAGTGCACGAACCCGGATTTCCCCCTCATACCGCCGGTCTTCCTTCCCCTCCCACCACCATCCGATCCCATAGGGGACATTTTTGATGAGCAGTGTGGCGGTGTCACTGACAGCCCTCAACGTAAGGAGTGTGTCTTCCACAACGATGTCGCCCGAGAGTAGACGCACACGTGAACCGCTGCACTCGATCGTGGCACCTCTCCCGTCAACAAGCAATCCCGTTTTCGATTGTTGAACGTTCCAGGAACCCAGTGGCGTAATGAGGATCCGATCGAGGGTGGAAATGGTCTGCACCCTGATGACAGGCTCCATTGCACGTGCCACACCGGGAGCACACAGAGTACAGAAGACGAGCATCATTCCAAGGCATCCAGCCGGTAGACGTGAAGGAAGAATTGATGGCGGATGAACATTCATAGTCTTTCCATTATCTGAGCGAGAAGCACCGCGTCTATCCTGACTCAGGAGCGATGGCGGCACCATATTGAACGATAAGGCACAATTTCAGGACTCTTGACCTCACCACATGCGGACGGTAAGGAGGCCTTGATGTTGTGAAATATAGAGGATTTTCCACTGAACCTCTATACTCCCCTCATGTCCGCGTGGCACTTCGCCGGAAAAACAAGACCGGACGCAGACCACGGGATATTCCCTTTTGTATGAACTTTCCCTATATTCATCGAACAACCTGCCAACCGACCGGATATTGTCGCCCGAAAGCAGGTGAGGTGATCCCGCTGTTCTTCCCTCTCGTTCGATACGACAACCGGCACTTCCAGCACGGAGATACGACGCAATGACGCTCCACCCCATGGACATAACCATCATTATCCTGTATCTGATCATCACCGTCCAGATCGGCGTCTTCTTCCGCAAACGGGCGATGAAGGGACTGGGCGCTTACTACCTCGGCGAGCGGCAGGTATCCTGGTGGATGATCGGACTTTCCGGCTGCTCGAGCTACACCGACATCGGCGGCACGATGCTCATCGTCGGACTGATGTACTATCTGGGTATCAAGTCTGTGTGGATCCTCCACATCGCGTGGGGATTCTTCATGATGGCCATCTTCATGTCGTACCAGGCAAAGTACATCAGACGCTCGGGCGTAATGACCGTGGCCGAATGGAATGCGACACGGTTCGGTGAAACACGCGACACCGAATACCTGCGCATTGCCGTGGCATCGTTCATACTCCTTTCCATGATTCTCACGCTCGTCTACGTCGCGGTCGGCACCGGAAAATTTGCCGAGGAATTTGTCCCCCTCCCACGCTGGGCCTCGACATCCATCCTTTTCGCCGTTGTCGGCGTCTACGTAACGTTCGGAGGGTTCTTTGGAGTCGTCTGGACGGACATTTTCCAGACCACGCTCATTATAATCGGAGCCGTGGGACTGAGCATTGCCGCACTTCAGCTCCCCGACGGTCTTCCCGCAATTGTGGCGCGAACGCCGGAATGGGGATCGCTTGCCCCCACATGGTCCCTCTGGACAGACTATCTTTCCCAGGCTCCCGCTTCCTATCACCAGTATTTCCCCTTCGGACCGCTGGCACTCGCAAGTGTGGTATGGCTTCTCTTCAAACTTATGGCGGGACCTCTCGGCTGGGATTTCACATTCTTTCTCACCACGAAAAGCGCGCGCGAAGCGTCACTTGCCGCCGGGGCATGGACGCTCGGTCACACCGTCCGCTGGCTTCTCGCCGGCTCCTTCCTGGCCTTTGGCATCCACTACATGGGGACGTCCCAGTCCTTTGATGCCGAACGGATCATGCCCATTGTGGTGAAAAGCCTGCCCGTGGGCATTTCGGGGTTGTTTATGGCCGTGCTTCTCGCAGCCCTCATGTCCACGCTGAGCGCGATCATCAATGTCACCAGCAGCGTTGTCCTGAACGACTTCCTGAAGCGGTATTTCGCGAAACACATGCCCGAGCAGTCACTCGTCCGGCTGGGAATGGTGGCTTCATTTATTGTCATGGTTGTGGGGTTCGCGCTGAGCTTCATGTATGATCAGATCATCTCAGCCTGGGAAATGCTGCTGTATGTCATGCTCACCATGATCATGGTCCCTGCGGCAATGCGCTGGCACTGGTGGCGTTTCAGCGCCCGTTCGTTCCTCTGGAGTATGGCCGGGTCCACCGGTGTTGTCGTCATTCACAAGCTCTTCCTGAACGACCTCCCGTTGCACTGGGCGATTTTCTTTTTGATGGCGGCTTCCTTCGGCGTGACCGTCGTGATCACTCTTCTCACGCCACCGGCCGACATGGAGACCCTGGTCCGGTTTTACGCAAAGATACGCCCCTTCGGAATCTGGGGACCGGTCCGGCAAGAGGCGATCCGGCGCGGACTGGTGCCCGCGAACGATCGGGAACCCGCCTATGATATTCTCAATTCAGTGATCGCGTCCTTTTTTCAGCTCTGCCTGGCCGTCATACCCTTCTACACGTTTCTTCACGATTGGCCCAACGCCGGCCTCTGGCTGGTTCTCTGCCTTTGTACAATCGTTCTCCTGTACTTCACATGGTACAAACACCTTCCTGCTGCGGACGAGTCCTGAACCTGTTTCCACAGTACACCACCAATACCGGTCATCATCATGAAAAAGCCCGTTCTTCATCTGATCTGCAATGCTCACCTTGACCCCGTCTGGCAGTGGCGCTGGGAGGAGGGGGCGGCAGAAGCCATCACCACATTTGGCATTGCCGCCCGCCTCCTGCGCGAGTTCCCTTCGTTCATCTTCACACACAACGAGGCAATCCTCTACCGGTGGGTCGAAGAATACGATCCGGCGCTCTTTGAGGAGATCCGCACGCTCGTGACGGAAGGGCGTTGGTGCATAGGAGGGGGCTGGGACCTGCAACCCGACGTGATCATGCCGGGAACGGAAGCCATCATCCGGCATATCGCCGAAGGCCGCCGGTACTTTCAGGAACACTTCGGCGCAAAACCTCTGGTCGCCTACAACTTCGATCCGTTCGGCCACACCGCCGGCCTCCCCCAGATTCTGGTACAGGCGGGATTCAAGATGTACGTCCACATGAGACCCGAGCAGAAGAACCTTCCCTCTCCCTTCCGACCTCTATCGCTGGAGAGGCGTTGACGGATCGGAGATTGGCGTGTACCGGATCCCCTTCCCCGCCTACAACACGTTTCACGACAAAGCCGTGGAACGGATTCGGGATGCGGCCGAACTTGCACTCAAACTCAACCGGGATACACCTGTCTTCTGGGGCCTCGGTGACCATGGCGGCGGTGCGACGAGGAAAGAACTCGAGCAGATCCAGGAGTATATCGAAAAGGAAACCCGGGTGGAAGTCGTTCACAGCTCAACCGAACGGTTCTATGCGGCAATCGTGCCATTGCTCGAGAGTGCCCCCGTGGTTGAAGGAGAACTGCAGCGGATTTTTACGGGGTGCTACACTTCGATGTCCCGCCTCAAGCGGCGGATGCAGCGAAACCTGGGCGAGCTGGTGCAAACCGAGGCGCTACGTGCCGCGACATGGTGGCTCCGGAATCAGCCCTATCCGGCTGAAGAATTGCGCGATGCGTGGCGGGATCACCTGTTTAACGATTTTCACGACATCCTTCCGGGGTCTTCAGTCGAAGCGGGTGAACTTGACGCCCTCGATCTGTACGGGCGATCCTCCGAAACGCACAGAAGGCTCCGGCTCGGCGCAGCGGCGGCGTTCTCCCCCGGCCGGCACCTTCCCATCACCATACCCGTCACCATCCTGAATGCAAACCCCGGAGCCCCGGCGGTTCCTGTGGAACTTGAATACCTGATCGACCACGTTCCGAAGTTCGGGGGAAAATGGCATGCCAGACTGTTCACGCTTGACGACAGGGAAATACCTGTACAGGAGGAAGCGGCGGAGCAAATCCTCCTGGTCGACGAATGGAGAAGGAAAGTCTGTTTCACCCCCTCACTCCCGCATGTGGGCGCAGCCCACCTCCGGCTGGAGATGCACGAAGGCACAGATGCACGTTGAAAAGGCGACCCCGATGGTTGTCTACACAACCGATGCCCATTCCGGTCTGGTGACAGACCTGGAGGCCAGGGGGGGACGCCACACGCTTGCCGGCACCGCGTTGTTGCCGCTGGTCGTTGAGGATCAGGCCGATTCCTGGGGAATGGACGAATGGAGCTACCGCAACGTTGCCGGGGCCTTTGCACCGGTTGCAGGTTCGTTCAAGACCGTTGAGGATGGACCGGTACGGCGCGTCACGGAAGTCGAAATGGGATATGGCAAGAGCACAATCTTCTTCCGTACCATCGCATATGCGCACCATCCGTTTCTGGAATTCCGCCTGCGCATTCACTGGAATCAGCAACGGCAGAGGCTGAAGCTGGCCATCCCGACGGTCTTCCGGTCATCCGATGTCGAATGCGAGGTACCCGGTGGCACACAGCGGAGGCCGGCCGACGGACACGAGTATGTCCAGGGAAGGTGGATGGTCATCCGCGGTGATGCCGGAGGCAGCCCGACTTCCCTGGCAGTTGTCAGCAGCGGACAGCACGGCTTCGACGTGAAGGAGGGAGAGATCCGGATCTCCGTCCTGAGAAGTCCGCTCTACTGCTATCAGTATGAGTACCCTCTCGAAAAGGCGCACCAGCTCAAGTACATGGATCAGGGCGTGCACGAAATGCGCCTCCTGCTGATGGCCGGAGATCCAAGCGCCATACGGGAGGCGGTATCGGGACTCGCCGACTGGCTCAGCTCCCCGCCCTTTGCCCTCGCTCATCTCCCTGTCGGAGACCGGACACCGGCGACGGAAGAACTGCTTTCCGCCGGGCCGGGAAGCGTGAGGATGATTGCGTGCAAGAGATCCTGGGATGGTGGCGGACTCGTTGTGCGCTTGCAGGAAGTGCTGGGTGAGAAGAGGGAAACAACAATTCATCTGCGCCGGCCGGCGATCTCCGTGCCGCTGGCATTCACACCGTTTGAAATCAAAACCCTCCGCTTCGAAAAGGATGGAACCTGGAAAGAAGTGCGGTTGATTGAAGAAGAGTAGCCTCGAGAGAGCGGGCAAGGCCTTCGAAAGGTAGGGGTCGGCAAAGAGGACCAACCGTTTCGTCCCGACAGCGGTCTTGTCGCGTGGCTGAACGGCCTTGCATTCGGATAGTCGTCAGCGGAGGATCACCAGCCGTTTCGTTGCGACAAAGGTTCTTCCCGGATCGCTATACGGCATCGCACTCATCCGGTAGTAGTAGGTCCCCGACGTGACATCGGTCGTCCAGTGAACATCATAGAAACCCGCCACCCGATCCGCATCTTCAAGGACTGCCACCATCTGGCCCAATGTCGTGAAGAGTTCCAGCCGGACGTGGCTCGGCTCCGGCACAGCATAACGAAACGTCGTTGATGTATTGAATGGATTGGGAAAGTTCGAAAAGAGCTCGAATGCCCCCGGCATTCCGCTCTGCCCCCCCGGTACACCCGCAAATGCACCATCTCCCCAGAGAGGTATACGATCGGGCGAAGACGCCGCATTGCTGACGATGGTCAGCGTATCGCTGAAGTGCCGTGCGCTGTCAGGAATGAACGCCACGGTCACCACAAGAGAGTCTCCGGTCGGCACATAGAACGGCATCTTCGGGCGGGAGAGCCGGAAGAAGCGTGTGCGGGTGCTGACGGAATCCACCCGCAGAAGACTGATAGAGGGATTGGAGAAGCGGAACACCAGTCGCGCGGTGTCCTTTTTCGCAACCGGGCCGAAATCCCCGTGCTGCGTCTCGGGAAGAACCTCGGGAAACGGGACGAAGCCCAACAGGGGGATTCGGACCGGACCGCGCCATGAGTTATTGAACAACGTGAGTGTGTCCGCGTGCTGGCCGTGTCTGGTGGACGTGAAACGCACAGGCACGACGAGCGTGTCCCTTTGCCTGACCTGCCCGCGCGATAATCCCGGAGTGAACGAGCGTCCGCGCGTGCGGAGGGAATCCAACCGCAGGGTGTTGATGGACCCGTTGACGATCCTCAGATTGTACCGGAGGGTATCCCGGGCCGCCACATCGCCCAGGTTCAGCGACACCGGCTCCACGCCGATCCGGGGCGGAGGAGACTCCCCACGCAGCAACACACGCTCCCGCCCTCCGTCCGAATCCACCAGCAATGTATCAACATAGACGCCGAACAGCTCCCGCCTGAGGGCGCGCATGTGGAATCTCACCCGCACCCGTTGACTGTCCCCCGGGCTTATGGCGGGGAATACCGCCGGAACAAAGCTGAAGAGCGGCGTGCGTGTCGTCAGGTTGCGCAGTGAGAGATCGTTTGTCAGACCGGTGTTGCGGATCACCACGCTGACCTGGCCGGTATCGGTGAACGCAACCGGACCCAGAGCGACAAACGAGGGTGACAGCGACAGCACAGGCGGAGAGCAAAGTCCGGCGAGAGGCAGGGCACACAGCCCTGCGTTCGTCGCAACATGCAGTGTGTCCTGAAATGCTCCGAACCACTCCGGCCGGTAGGTCACGCGGAGGACGAGACTGTCACCGGGCGCAACCGGGCAAGGGAGAGCCGGCGTAACGCCCGGGGGGGCGGCCCGGAGTCCGGCTGAATCCACGACGGGGGTGTCGGACGTCGTCTTGGGGAGAGCAGGCGTGAAGGGCAGGGCGGTCGTCCGGGACCCTGCTGAGTCGACAGCGAGTGTGTCCGGCGTGAGGCCGGGGAAACCCGGCGTGACACCCCGGGCAGCCTCCCCGGACCCGGCTGAATCCACGATGAGGGTGTCGATAACATGGTCTGGGATGAACGGCTTGATGCGCCAGGCAGCTGTCCGGGACCATGCTGAATCCACGATGAGGGTGTCGGACATGGGGTTATAGAGCAGCACTTCACGTGTGGTGTCCCTGCTCTTTCGGGTATCCGGAAACCCCAGCAGACCCGTCGAAAGCACCGGGAGGCGGGTGGTGCGGAAAGTGCGTATGGTGGAAAACAGCGAATCCGGCGCAGGCCCGAGAATCCCGACACGCCAGAAGAACGTGCTATCGTTCGGCAACACCACCCGACAAACACGTGCAGTATCGGATGCGACGGTATCAGCAAAGACCGGGGCAAGGAATGAGGTATCTGCGGCAATCTGGAGGACATACTGCGAATCAGCTGTCACCCGTGACCAGACGAACAGCGGGCGGAGGCGCACAGATGTCGCACTATCCGCCGGGGCAACGGGTATGGGCCCGCGGGACGAAGGCGGTTCCACTCCGTCCTGGCCGAACCCGGGGAACGGATGGAGCAGGGCAGTGATGATAACCAGAAAACTCTTCATATTACTAATAAAACGATGTTTCTTCTATGCAACCACCATAATACAACATCCGGACGACAATTGGAAGGTCGGAAGGAGGAAGGGGCACAGCCCTCCGAAGGGACGAGTGATGGCCGGTGGAGAGCGCGGAAGAATGGAGCCCCGCAGAAACGACATGCGGGTCCGGAGGAGCCGAAGGATGAGGGGTGAATGCCGCGGGGTGATGCTCCGGAGAAACACGCAGGCGGACGGTACAACGGGCATTGCGCCCGGGGTAACCGTCCGCCTGAAAAAGCGAGACAGAATGGATGAGAGTTGCAGGGACCGGATACTCCCGGAGCTAGATTTTCCCCTGCTGCCTCAATCTTGTCACGATCGTTTCCATCTCCCCCACCAGAGAGTCAAACCGCTTCAGAGCGGCCGCACCCGGTGCCGCGGAAGTCATATCCACACCCGCCTTCTTCAGAATCTCCAGCGGATACGCGCTCCCTCCTGCTTTCAACATGCTGAGATAACGGTCACGGTCAGCCGCAGTCCCCTTCAACACCCGGTCGCTCAGCGCAAGCGATGCGATCGTCCCTGTGCTGTACTGGAACACATAGAAGTTCAGGTAGAAGTGCGGTATGACGCTCCACTCATTCTGAATGTAGTCGTCCACCCGCATCACCCCGGCATCATGACCGTAGTAGGTGCGCGTCAGCGAGAGGTAGGTCTCGTTCAACCAATCGGGAGTCAGTGTTTTCCCCGCTTCGACGTGCCGGTGCATGGCCAGTTCGAACTCCGCAAAGAGGGTCTGTCTGAAGATCGTTGCACGTACGCCGTCCAGATAGCGGTCGAGCAGGAAGAGCTTGAACATGTCGTCCTTCTCGGTTTTGAGCAACTCTTCGACAAGCAGATGTTCATTGAACGTGGAGGCGATTTCCGCGATAAACGTCGTATAGCCCGCATTTCCGTACGTTTGCGTCCGGTCGGCGAACGACGAGTGCAGGGAGTGCCCCAGTTCGTGGGCGAGCGTCGACACCGCATCGTAGTTCCCGTTGTAGTTCATCTTGATGAACGGATGAACACCGTACACACCTCCCGAATACGCCCCCAGCTGCTTGTCCTTGTTCGGATAGATGTCGATCCAGCGATCCTCAAATGCTTTCTTGAGCGTGACGCCATACTCGGGTCCGAGAGGCTGCAGAGAGGCGGTGATAACCGCCCGCGCTTCGTCATAGGGAAATACGCGATTCACCGAGCGGACAGCGGATGCGTAAATATCATCGTAGCGCAAGGTGTCCAGTCCCAGCAGCTGTTTGCGCACACGCATGAAGTGATGGAGCGCACCGAGATTCTGTCGCACCACGGCGATCAGGTTATGGTACACTGTTGTGTCGATGTTGTCGTCAAACAACCGGGCCTGCAGACAGCCCGGGTAGTTCTGCACCTGAGCGGTGAACAGGTGCTGTTTGATGGCCCCGTCCTGCAGCACGGCGAGACTGTTTTCAAACTTCTTGCGGTTGGCCCAGAACGTGCGCATCACCAGAGAACGGTCGGCAGGATTCTTTGTGCCACGGTGCCGCATGTATCCCGCAAAGTTCAGTGTCACGCGCGTCCCGTCGGACAGGGTGATGTCGGGGGCGGGAACGTCCACGTTGTTCAGTACGTCGGCAGCCTGTTCGGGCGCGCCCGAGAAGAGACCGGTCAGCGAAACGATCCGCTGTTGCTCTTTCGGCAACACGTGCGCACGGGCACGGATCACCTGATCCACCCGGAACCGGTACTCACCAAGACGCTGTTCGCCGGCGAAATACCCCTGGAGCGCTTTGGGATCCATTTTGAGGATGTCATCGTTGACGAACGCCAGTCGCGCGCTGTAATCCGCGAACAACGACCGGAGTTCGCCCTGCATGTTCCGGTACAGGTTGTTGCTCATCTCCATGTTGCTCTGGTTGCCGGCATAGGAGAACAATCTGCTTGAGATTACGCCGATGGAGTCGATAAGGCGGTAGAGGCCGAGAAACTTCTGCGACGTGGTGGTCCAGTCTGCAGACATCTTGTCGACCTCTCCTATCAGCCGGACGACCCGCTCCTTGTCTGCGGTCCAGGCCTGGACTGAAGGATACAGATCTTCGATGCGCCAGGTGTATTGCACAGGAACCTGGGAACGCGGGGTCGAGGAATAGTCGGGGATCTTGGGATCGTCCGCCAGGCTGGTGCCGATCAGGAACAGAAAGCAAAAAGAGGTTCCGGTGACAGAACGCAGCAACTTCATAGAGTACTCCCTGGGATTAATGTAGGATGGCCATTTTTTTAATATCCGGAAGAATTCCCTCATGAACAACGGGCCTGCGACAGAATGCACTTTTACGGGTTAGATGCGGGAGATGCTGGAAAAGATCCTCCTTTTGTGATGCGTTTCGAGGTTCCGGAGGGATCCTGGTGAGCGCTCCTGGGCGAAGCAGTGCGCTGCGAGGCACGTTGGGAAGAGTTGCTGCTGCTCAGGCGGCTGGCGGGACAATTCTGGAATCTCCCTTGACAATGCAACCACTTTCAACTATATTCGTATAGACGAATATAGTCTACAGGAACACATGCACGATCTTGCACGGGTATTTAAGGCGCTGTCAGATGAGTCCCGCCTCCGCATTCTCAACCTCCTCTTCCATTCGGGAGAGCTCTGCGTTTGCGACATCGAATCGGTTATGGGATTCACTCAGACGAAAGTATCACGGCATCTTTCCTACCTGAAGCGGGCGGGCCTTGTGGAGGACCGGCGGCAGGGATTATGGATGCTCTACTCGATCGCCAGGCCGGAAGATGAAGAGCAACGCCGGGTCGTCGACTTTCTCGGTTCGCTGCTCAAAGCAAACGTTGTTGCCAAACAGGATGCCCGGCACCTCGCCGCCAGCATCGACACCGGTTGCTGTGCGACATATACACGCATCAAGCCCGCTGCTGTTCCGCTGAACGTGTGCACCACAAAATCAAGGGAGCAAGTGTCATGACAAACGAAGAAATCAAAGAGTCGGTAAGGAAACAGTACGGCAGAGTTGCTGCGGCAACGACATCATGCTGCGGACCGGGTTGCTGCGGGAGCACCGAGGCCCAGGCCATGATCACGCCGGGGATGAACGACGTGTACACGGGGGTCGAAAAAATGATCGTCGAAACCGCCGACCTCGGGCTGGGCTGTGGCACGCCGGCGGCTTTTGCGGGACTGTCCGAAGGCATGACCGTGCTGGATCTGGGGTCGGGCGCCGGCATCGATGTGTTCATTGCCGCCCGCGAAGTCGGGCCCGGCGGCCGGGCGATCGGCGTGGACATGACCGATGCCATGCTCGCCCGGGCCGAGCAAAACCGGAAGGATCTGGGGATTGCCAACGCGGAGTTCCGCAAAGGTGAAATCGAACACCTTCCGGTTGATGCGGACTCGGTCGATCGTATCATCAGCAACTGCGTGATCAATCTCGTACCCGACAAATGCGCCGCCTTCGCGGAAATGTTCCGCGTCCTCAAAACCGGAGGAAAGGTCGTCCTCTCCGACATCGTCACCGTCGGGACGATGCCCGATCAACTGCGCGCCGACATGCGGCTCTGGGCCGGGTGTATCGCGGGAGCAATCGACAAGGAAGCCTATCTCACCATTGTTCGCGAGACCGGCTTCACCGATGTCCGGATTCTTGCCGAGAAACCCTATGAGTTTTCCACCCCCCTCCCCTTCGGCGTCGTCAGCATCACCATGGCGGCCACCAAATGAACGCCGTTCGTTTGCGCAACGCCGGCCCTGAGGACCTGGAAATGGTGACTACATACCTGGCGGCGGCGGGACTGCCGGCGGCGGGGGTCGCGGAGCACCTCGGGTCGTTTCTGATCGCTGAAAAGGGGAAAGCATGTGTAGGGGTGGGAGGGCTTGAGATCTACGGCGACCTAGCCCTGCTCCGTTCGCTGGCGGTGTGTCAGGAGGAGAGAAACAGCGGCATCGGCGCGACTCTTCTTGAACAGTTGATGACCAACGCCCACAGCCGGGGCGTATTGCGCCTGGTCCTGCTCACGACAACAGCCGAACACTACTTCGTTCGCAAAGGCTTCGTCCGTATCGACCGGTCCACGCTCTCCGGCCCGATAACCGGTTCGAAGGAATTCACCGGCGCCTGCCCATCGACCGCTGTGTGTATGGAACTGAGATTATGACCCGCATCCTTATCCTGTGCACCGGCAACTCCTGCCGCAGTCAGATGGCTGCGGGCTTTCTTCGCTCATTCAACGTCAACCTCGAAGTTCACTCTGCAGGTACCCACCCCGCAAAGAGCGTTTCCCGGGGGGCCATAACCGTCATGGCGGAACTCGGAATTGACATCAGTCACTCTGTGCCGACTTCTGTCGACCGCTACCTCGGCCAGTCATTCGACTGGGTCATTACCGTCTGCGACAACGCAAGAGAATCCTGTCCCGTTTTCAGGGGCACGGTGGGCCGGCGTCTGCACATCGGGTTCGATGATCCCGCGGAGGCGACCGGAACAGCGGAACAGGTACTGGCCGAGTTCCGCCGCGTCCGGGATGAGATCCAGGTGCGGTTTCGCGAGTTCTGCTCAACAACACTTCCACACACGCACGACGACAACAGACATGTTCCACCCGCGCGTTAGAAACGTATCGCCCTGATCCGTCTTCAGGTTCACCCGAAAAACGATCCAAAGGAAATGTCATGCCCGCCACAGCACGGAAACTCTCTTTTCTCGACCGCTACCTGACCCTCTGGATCTTTGTCGCCATGGGCATCGGCGTACTCTGGGGGTTTCTCTTCCCCGGCATTGTCGGCTTCTGGGGCAATTTTCAGTCGGGCACAACCAACATCCCGATCGCCGTCGGACTGATCCTGATGATGTATCCACCCCTGGCCAAGGTGAAGTACGAAGAGCTGGGGGAGGTGTTCCGCAACACCCGCGTCCTGTTCCTGTCGCTCGTGCAGAACTGGCTGATCGGGCCCATCCTGATGTTCGTCCTGGCGGTAACATTTCTGCAGGACCAGCCTGCGTATATGGCCGGATTGATTCTGATGGGCCTTGCCCGGTGTATCGCCATGGTCATCGTGTGGAACGAGCTGGCGAAGGGGGACACGGAATACGCCGCCGGGCTGGTGGCGCTGAACTCGATTTTCCAGGTCCTCTTCTTCTCGGTCTACGCCTACGTCTTCCTGACGGTCATCCCCGGCTGGCTCGGCCTGCAATCGTTCAAGGTGGAAATAACGATCGGCCAGATCGCCGAGAGCGTCTTTGTGTATCTGGGAATCCCCTTCCTGGCCGGCATGCTCACGCGCTTTGTTCTCCTGAGGCTGAAGGGAAAGCAGTGGTATGAACGGGAGTTCATCCCGCGGATAAGCCCGATAACTCTTGTTGCCCTCCTCTTTACCATCGTCGTGATGTTCTCTCTGAAGGGCGAGTACATCGTCAAGATACCTCTGGACGTGATCCGGATCGCGATACCGCTGACGCTGTATTTTGTCGCGATGTTTCTTGTCTCCTTCTACATGGGCCGGAAACTGGGAGCGGATTATGCAAAAACGGCGACCCTCTCATTCACCGCAGCGAGCAACAATTTTGAACTCGCGATTGCCGTCGCGGTCGCCGTTTTCGGCATCAATTCGGGTGAGGCCTTCGCGACAGTCATAGGGCCCCTTGTGGAAGTGCCGGTTCTTATCGGGCTGGTGAATGTCGCCCTCCTTTTCCAGAGGAAGTATTTTGGGCAAACCGCACCGGCTCCGGCGGGTGTCCGTTAGGCCCTCTGTTTAGAAAAGGAAGCCTCGACCTTCGTGCGCAGGCTGGGTACTTACCAGCGGCATGCGGCAACGAGGCCGAGGCTTATCCCAGGTGTCCTTTTCGGAGCGCTCGCCGGGATCCGCGCGCGCAGAGTGCTCTCCCCTGACGAAGGCCGGGCCGGGCTACTTCTTCAAGAACCGTTCCCGGAACGTCGGCTTGCTCCCGGCCATCGTCAGAAAGACATCCAGCGGCACCACCTCGAACTCCGGTCCCAGCTTGTCCAGAATCCCCTTCACGCGCTTCACGTCACTGTACTCCCGCACGTGCACAAGCTGGAAGTACGGGCGTTTGGGGTTCAGGTTCGCCAGCTCCTTCAGATCGGCCACCGCATCCGCCTCCGGCTTGTGCGGGGAAAGGTAGTAGTCAAACGAGACGAACGGTCGGCCGTCGCGTACCGTGAAGGTGTAGCCTGCACCATAGCCGTTCACGAACCCGATGGCTTCGGGCATCCCCTTGTAGTACATATCGATTACGCTTTCTGTCAGATCGGTGTTCCCCTCAACCTCAGAACCTTCCGACCAGTCCATCGTTTCGAATACCCTCAGATCCAGGATCTTCATCTGTTCGCGTGCCATCGCTATGAGTTTCTCGAGGTAGGCGGGCGGCACGGCCTTCGGGTAAAGGTAACCGGGCCCTGAAAGACAGCCGATCAAATAGTCATTCGGTGTGGCTGTCGAGTAGAAATACTCCGCCATGCCCGGCGCAATCCAGGTGTAGTTCATCAGGCACTCCCAGGCGTAGGGTATCTCGCCCCGGCCGGGCTTCAACCATGCACCGAGCCCCATCCCGTCCGTTTGAATGCATGTGACATACACCTTTTCTTTGGGAACGATCTTCTCCCCCGGTTTCACGTGATGATTGTTCCTGTAGACAAACCCGGGCGACGTGGGAATCTGTGAGCTGAAGCTGAGATTGGGAATCGAATTCAGGCCTTCGACCCGGTGACCGTACCGGGATGTCAGTGTCACGTGTTCTTCTTCGAGGTCTTTTTTGTACGAATGCCATCCCATAACCATCGACATTGGTTTCATTTCTGAAAGCAGGCGGTCAGCGAGAGCATACTCTGCGGTATCCGTGGTGCGCGTGGACAGGTCATTGAAGAACACACCCTTCACGATCCCCCAGTCCGCGACCGCAGGCTTCATCATCGTCCCATGTTCCCCGCCGAGCCAGATGATGTATTCCCTCGAGCATCGAGCCCAGTAACGCTGGTGGGCCCAGGAATAGATTTGTATGTCGTTCATCCCCTTGAACATGCCGCGGAGATCCTCGACCGGCTTGAGGCCTGCCGCCTGTACAAGTGGAATCTCGGCCTCGCTGACAACAACCGCTTCCTCGAGTCCGGCCACAGTATATGCCACGATGAGGGATGTGCGAACCGATGTATCCCATACGACATATCCCTTGGCATATCGTGCAAGTGTTTTCACGGCGTCGGCCGGCGTCTTGAGTTCGGCGAAGGTGTAGAAACGCTTTGTCTTGTAGAAATCGAAGACCGAGTTCACGTAGGTAAACGGCCAGTCATCAGGGTAGAGCAAATAGACGAGCGGGCCATTCTTGTTGGCAAGTCCCTGCAGGGAAATCATCATTGCATTCACCGGGAGGCCGCCGGGAATGGTGAAGTCATTGTTGAGGCGGATGGCGTACGCCTGGCGGGCGCCTTTCCGTTTGAATGTGTACTTCACCTCCGGCCCTGATTTGCGGCTCGACCGTTTGACGATGTACGTCAGTATGTCCTTCTCGTCGGTCAGTGAGTACCGGTGCTCGACGGTTACGGGTGTGGTTCCCTGCGAACTGCTCAGGGTAAACTTGTCCCGCAGAAATATCGTCCTGCCCTTGTCTTCATAGCGGGCGGACACCTGCCGCTTTCCCCCTTCGGGCATCCGGATCCCCATGTACACATTTGTGGGGACAACCCAGGATTCCACCGGAATGTCAATTTCCCCGCCATCCGGTGTGAGCGTGACGGAGTCCGTGACTGTCAGCCGGGCCCGCCAGGTCTGTATGAGTGTGACGGTGGTGCCGGTTCTGCGGAGTGTGAGCGTGAATGACCTGAAATGATCGATGTCGGTGCTGTGGCCGGGAAGACACTCCCAGATTCCGTCAAACCCCGTCACAGGTTGGGCAAGAGCGGACATTGCCAGCACGGCAGCAGAGAACAGGACGACAGCGCATCGGTTCATAGGAAATCTCCAGGTCTGGGAATGGACGGGACGAAAGGGGAAACCACAGAAGAAGTTGCAGAAAAAAGATGACAACGGCAATTCTGAAAGAGACATTTCATATATTTCCTGTTGCCATGCGCTCATTCATACCGATACTCCTCCTTTTACCCGTTCTTGCCGGGAACCCGCGTGTCACCGCACAATCCCGGATTCCGTTCAACGGCCGGCAGCTCTTTTTGAGCGGCGCCAATGTCGCATGGGTGAACTTCGCCGCCGATGTCGGACCGGGCCCCACAGATCCGGGAACGTTCAGAGAGATGTTCGACTCGCTTCGCGCCGCCGGGGGAAACGCCATGCGCCTCTGGCTGCATACCAATGGTGCTGCCACTCCGGAATTCAACAGCGCCGGCCTGGTGATCGGCCCGGGCGTTGACGCCATCACCGATGTGAAGACCATTCTGGATGCCGCCCGCGATCGGAAGATCGGACTTATCCTTTGCCTCTGGTCATTCGACATGCTCCGGATCTCCTACGGATCGGAGATCACCGGCAGGGCGGCGATGATGCTCACAGACACCGTCGCGACGAGGGCGTACATCGACAACGCCCTAGTGCCGATGATCAATGCTCTCAAAGGACATCCGGGCATCATTGCCTGGGAGGTGTGCAACGAACCGGAGGGGATGAGCAACGAGTTCGGATGGTCATTCACGCATCATGTTCCGATGGCAGCCATCCAGCGGTTCGTGAACCGGATAGCGGGCGCCATCCATCGCACGGACCCCGGAGCCCGGGTCACCACAGGCGCCTGGAGTTTCCTCTCCCTCACTGATGTACATGGCGTGGCAAAGCCGTCAGATCCCCTGACGCTCTCAACGGCCCTGACACAAGAGGAACGACACGAGATCGAGACCCGGTTTGCCGGACGCTACGGGGCAGCGCTCCAGGCAGAGGAGATACTCGGGTCTTTCGATGGTCCGGGTCGGGCGAATTACTACCGCGATGACCGCCTGATCGCCGCAGGGGGAGATCCGCTGGGGGTTCTGGATTTCTACACCGTCCACTATTACGACTGGGCCGGGACAGCCCTCTCCCCGTTCTTTCACCCGTTCGGACATTGGGCGCTTACGAAGCCCCTGGTCGTTGCGGAGTTCTTTCTGGACGACACTTTTGGCATCCGGCTACAACGCGCTCTACCAGGCTCTCTACGCCTCGGGCTATGCCGGGGCATTGTCATGGCAGTGGTATCAGAATCCCGTTCAGCAGGACCGGACGAAAGAGGTCATGCGAGGGCTCTATGCCCGTTACGCCCGCGACATCGATCCGGATTCGCTCGCGGGGTGCTCCCGCGACCCCTGCCGCGGCGTTTGCGTTGCTGACGAGTTTTCCGAACCCCTGTAACGGTTTTACCACGGTGGAGTTTATGATCCCGCAGGAGAGCAATGTGCAGATTGTTGTCTATGATGTGCAGGGACGGAGGGTTCAGGAACTCGTGAACGGAATCCGGCAGGCAGGCTACCATGTGACAGGATGGACCCCGGCGGTAGCGTCAGGCGTGTACCTGTGCCGGATGGTGGCCGAAGATCTCACGACCGGGCGGGAGTCTTACACGTTGACGCGGAAGATCACGGTGCTCAGATAGCGGCAAGGCGGCGGTAACACTCTCGATCACCCCCCCCCGGGGGGGCGTCATTCATATCTCAGCGCGTCGATAGGATTCAGGAGTGCGGCCTTGCGCGCGGGGTAGAAGCCGAAGAAGATGCCGATCGCTATCGAAAAGCCGAACGACAACAGAATCGAGAACACGGTAATGATGGTCGGCCACTTCGCGAAACTGGAGATTGCCACCGAACCGCCGACTCCGAGCAGGATCCCGATGATTCCTCCCAGCAGGCTGAGCACAAGCGCCTCAATAAGAAACTGAGTCAGAATATCACGGCCACGCGCGCCCACACTCATCCTGATGCCGATTTCCCGGGTCCGTTCGGTTACGGAGACCAGCATGATATTCATGATGCCGATGCCTCCGACAAGCAGCGACACCGACGCTATGCTTGCCAGAAGGATCGTGAGGATCCCGGTTGTCGCCGTGGCGGTCGCGGCAAGGTCGGATTGATTCCGGATGGTAAAATCATCAGGGTCATACGGCGCAATCTTGTGCCTCATCCGCAGGAGTTCAGAAATTTGTGTTTGTGCCGCACCAATATTGGAGGGGCTTGTCGCGGAAACCAGTATTTGCCGCAGATATGGATAATGTGACAGGCGGCGCAACACCGTGGTATACGGGGCAAGGATAATATCGTCCTGGTCCATCCCCATAGCGTTCTGTCCCTTTTTCGACAACACTCCCAGTACCTTGAACGGGACATTGCGGATACGGACGTTCTGTCCGACAGGCGTCGATTCGGGGAAGAGCGCGTCCGCCACGGTCTTCCCCAGAATGCATACCTTTGCCGCTGCTTTGATGTCCTGTTCGGAGTAGAACTCTCCGTACTCGACAACCCAGCTGCGGATTTCGAGATAGTCGGCCCCTGTTCCTTCAATACTGGTTCCCCAGTTCAGATTTCCCGAGATCACCTGTCCGCCCGAACGCGCCCCGGGCGAGACAAACGCCACCGCAGGGCACTCCTTGGAAATTGCTGATGCATCTTCTTCCGTCAGGGTTGTCACGGTCCCGGCCCCCATTCTCAATCCGCCGGTCTGTTGGGCCCCCGGAAATACGATCAGCACGTTCGTGCCGAGGGAGGAGATTTGCTCTTTGACGGAGTACTCCGCTCCCTGTCCGATGGCCAGCATGGCAATCACGGCGCCGACACCGATAATGATGCCGAGCATGGTCAGGAACGACCGCATTTTATTACGCCTGAGCGCCCGGAAGGCGGAGCGGACGATATTGACGATCTTCATGCTGCGTCCTCCTCGTCATCAATCACGGGCATTTCCTTCATGACATCTGCAGCCACCCGCGGCGTAGTGTTGGGCTTGTCCGACCTGATTTTCCCGTCGCGAAACACGATATGTCTTTTCGCAAATTGTGCGATGTCCGGTTCGTGGGTCACCAGGATCACGGTAATTCCATGGTTGTTCAGTTCCTGAAAAATCCCCATCACTTCCACACTTGTGCGGCTGTCCAGGTTCCCGGTCGGCTCGTCTGCAAGGACGATGCGCGGATCATTCACAAGCGCCCGGGCGATGGCCACGCGCTGTTGCTGGCCGCCGGACAGCTGGTTCGGAAAGTGGTGAATCCTATCCCCCAGACCGACGCGCTCCAGAGCGGCAACCGCGCGCTCCTTCCGTTCTTTGTTCGACATCGAGCAATAGAGCAGCGGCAGTTCAGCGTTTTCTATCGCCGAAGTACGGGAAAGGAGGTTAAATCCCTGAAAAACAAAGCCGATCTTGGCGTTCCGGATATGCGCGAGCTCATCGCGAGAGAGCTTGCTCACGTCGATATCGCCGAGCATATAGGAACCCTTTGTGGGTTTGTCCAGGCAACCGAGGATGTTCATGAAGGTCGATTTGCCCGATCCGGATGCTCCCATAATGGCGAGGAACTCTCCGTTCTTGATCTCCGCCGACACACCGCGCAGGGCGTGCACCTCCATCTCCCCGAGCGGGTAGACTTTGGTCAGGTGATCGATATGTATCAGTGCTCCGTCTGAACCCGGCGAAGCGCTGGCAGACGGTGTGCTCAATGTCTATCCCCTCCTCCCATCCGGGGGGGTTGCGAGGGGGCCAGCGGGTTTGCGGAGGTTCCGGAAGCGACTTCGGCCGTCGACGATGCACCCAGGACTATTTGATCACCCACTTTCAGCGTCTGGGATTTGACCTCGGTGTACCGTCCGTCAGAGAGCCCTGTCCTGACCGGCACCGGCTCGAGTTTGCCGCTGCTGTTCATCAGCCACACCCTGCCGCGTTCATTCCGCTGCACCGGCGGTGTCGCCGCCTTCTGGTACTCGGGAAACACATTCTGAATCCCGAAGCGTGATTGCTGGGCACGACGCGAAGGAAGACTGGCTTGCGGGGGTGCCTGTACACGCTGTTCCTCTGCTCGGCGCATACGTTCAAACACCTTGCGCATTTCACCCATCAATTCCTCGTCGCTCAGCTTCCCGCCATGCGCTGCCTGAATGGAATCCCGGAGCGCCTGTCGTCTGGCACGGCGTTCGGCGGTGCCGGTGGTGTCTCCGCCGTGTCCCATGCCGAATTCCCGCGAACCCATTCCGGGGCCCCTGCCTCCCCCCATCCCGAATCCTGCCTCTCCCAACTCCTTCACTTTGACGCTGTCCACCAGATCGGCCGGCGGCTGGAATCGCAGGGCCATGTTCGGGACGCGCATGACACCCGGGCTGCTGCCCACAAGGATCTTCACGTTTGCGGTCATGCCCGGCATAAGTCTCAACTGATCGTTGTTGACGTCGATGATCACGGTATAGTTCACCACATTCTGGATGGAAACCGGGGCAAGCCGGATCTGCGAGACCGTGCCTGTGAATTGATCGTCCGCGTAGGCATCGACGGTGAAGTTCGCCTCCTGCCCCAGGTTGATCTTGCCGATGTCGGATTCATCGATCGTGGCCTGAACCTGCATTTTGTGGAGGTCGTTGGCAATAGTGTACAACGTGGGCGAAGAAAAACTCGCAGCCACCGTCTGCCCGACATTCACCTTCCGGTCAATCACCACACCGCTGATCGGCGCGAAAATGGTTGCATAGGCAAGATTGATTTTTGCGCGGTCGAGGGATGCCGTTGCCTGTTTCAGCGCTGCGGAGTTTGTTTCGAACTGGGTGGTCGCAGCATCGTAGTTCATCTGGGATTCGAGGTCTTTTTCGAAGAGGGATTTTGTCCGCTCGAGGATCCGTTTTGCGTCGGCGTACTGCGCCTGTGCCCGTTCGAGGCTGGCCGAAGCGTCTTTTACCGCCTGCTGGAGAAAGGTCGGATCGATCTGTGCGATCAACTCCCCTTCCTTCACGATCGAATTGAAATCGGCATACAGTTTCATGATGATACCTGAAACCTGCGTTCCCACTTCTACGGTGGTCACGGCATTGATTGTGCCGGTAGCTGTCACGTACATCGTGATGTCGCCCTCAGTGACCTTGTCGAACCGGAATTCGTACTTCTTGCTATTGCCGCGGGAGAAAACGACAAAGAGGGCGCTCGCGATCACAAGCAGTGAGACGGGGATGACAATTCGTTTTTTCATCATGAATCCTTGTGAAACAGGTTTAGGGATTACGGGAAATGCCGCTGTTCATCTACTATTAGACACCCTGGCGGGCAAAGAGTTTAGCTTCACAGGGGGTGATTTGGTTCAGGTTATCATTGAAATATACGAAAACGGGGACAAAGAGGCACGTGTCACCTGTGACACAGGCGGCACTTCACCCTGAGACTCACAGGCCGCACTTGCACTTTCCGTGGCTGCTGCCTACATTGACCGGTAGTCTTTTCTCGATAGCACCGCGATTTTCCACGCGAAAGAGGGATGCCGGCCACACAATACAGGAAAGCCAGGCATCCGTACCCCAGAAAATGACCAGCCGCGAAAGAATACGGAGGATCATCGCCCGCCAACCTGCCGACCGACATGGCTTCTGGCTGGGCAATCCACACCCTGATACCCTCCCGATCTACCACGCCTATTTCGGCACATCTACGCTCGAAGATCTTCACCGCATCCTGGGAAGCGACTTACGGTGGATCACCCCCCAGGACATGGAAACCACATACCGGCATCCGGAAGGAAAAGGCCTCTTCGATGCATGGAAGCACAAACGCTCTTTGGGCGAACCTGGACCGCTTGCGGGCACAGAATCCGTCCGGGATGTGGAGACGCATGACTGGCCCCGCCACGAGTACCTGCATTTCGAGGAGGCCCTCGGTAAACTGTCGAACGCCGGAGAGGTCTATCGTGCCAGCGGATTCTGGGCCCCCTTTTTTCACGATGTGATGGATCTTTTCGGGGTGGAAGAGTTTATGATCAAACTGCATACCCATCCCGCAATCGTGGAAGCAGCCTTTGAACATGTCTGCGGATTCTATCTTGAAGCCAATGAACGGTTCTTTCGCGAAGCAGGCGGACAGATAGATGGTTACTTCTTTGGCAACGATTTCGGGACACAGCGCGAACTCATCATCAGCCCGACGCACTTCGATCACTTCATCCTCCCCTGGCTCGTCAAGTTTGCCCAACAGGCACGCCGGCATGGCTACCAGGTACTGCTTCATTCGTGCGGTTCCGTTCACCACGTCATCGGCCGTTTTTCTGATGCCGGCGTCCAGTGCCTGCACCCGCTTCAGGCCAGAGCACTGCACATGGACGCTGCGACGCTTGCACGGGATTTTGGGGAGAGGATAGCCTTCTTCGGGGGTATTGACACGCAGGAGATCCTGGTCCATGGTCCGGTGGATCGTATCAAGGACGAGGTAAGACGGGTCCGTGATCTGCTCGGCCCGCATCTGATTATCAGTCCGAGCCACGAGGCGCTCCTACCCAACGTCCCGCCCGAACATGTTGCCGCGATGGCCGCAGCGGCACACGAAAATAGCTAAGAGCTCTTTCAGCATTCAGCACAACCCGGCCTCAAACCGCACCGCAACAGTACGACAGATCCCGTACATTTCTGCTCCGCACAACTCCGGGGTAGACCAGTTCCGTTCTCACAACAAGCACTTCCGGCTACTGAACGGCATCCTTCACACAACGGAATCCGACCGTAGAACTGCGATCGAATCCGGGCGACACAAGGAGCAGAATCTGCGGATGGTCAACCCGCTGTGCACCTCCCTGTACATACCACCAGCTGGATGCGGGATTATGGTAACTGCCACCACGAATCATGGTGAAATAGAAGGTGCCGTTGTCGTACAGATCATCGGTAAGCTGCCACACGTTTCCTACAAGATCCAGAACGCCAAACGGGCTCTTCCCTTCCGGGAATGCGCCGACGGGGGTCGTGGCACCCCGACGATGATTGCACCTCGTTGAGTCGTAGATGTTCCCCCATGGATACTTCCGGCCGTCTCCGCCCTGTGCGGCGTACTGCCATTCCGTCTCTGTTGGGAGCCGCTTTCCCGCCCACCGTGCATAAGCGTGAGCATCCGAACGGTCGACATAGACGACAGGGTGATCCTCCAGGCCGCGAGGCGGACTCCCCCGCATCCAGTGCTTCAGGAAGTTTGTCGTGTCTGTGGGTTGATATCCCGTTGCAGTGAGAAACTCCTTGAACAGGGCATTGGTCACCGGATACCGGTCGATATAGAAGGCCGGCAGAGCGACAACGGTGCTCTTCGAGCCCGGATACGGGATCACTTCGTCCGGACTCACAAAGGTCTTCGTGGGAGAGTACGTAAACATCCCTGCCGGAATTCTCACCATATCCGGAGGTGCCGCGCCAGCGGGTGAGGTCATTACCCGGCGCGAAATCAATCGCGGAGTTGCCAGCGGCACGTACACCACGCGTTCATCCATGAGCTCTCTTGCACGAAACAGCTGCACGACAAATTTCTCTTCGTGCCGGCCAAGAGCCGCACGCAGTGAGAGGGAAACGCTCCCCGCGGGTAACTTTACACACCGGCCCGTATATGAAGGGGCACCCGCCCACACTACAATGGTATCTCCCGTGGAGACGCGTATCGAGAGTGAATCCTGATCCAGATTCACGTCCAGAAGCCGCGGAAAGAGCGCAATGCAATCCACATTTCCTTCCCGGCGCGAGCCCAGCCATGACCTGCTGAATCCATCAATCGTCGAGGGAATATGTGAGGCTCCATGAACCACGACCGGGTCGGCTTCTTCATGGTTCCAGAGTGATACGTAATGTGAATCACGAGGGGCCGGCACCTCAAAGAGAGGGCCGGAAAATCCTTCCGGCTTGAGGCTGTAGATGGTGTAGAGGGTTTTGGACGGTGTCGGCCATTTGTTGACCCAGATACTGTCGATGGTCGTGCTCAGCAGGGGAACCCAGTCCTGAGAGAGAAAAGCCGCGGAATTTTCCCGGAGAATCTTTGTTGTCCTCCCAAGATAAAGCAGCTCTTCGTCGATCCAATCGGGCCGTCCGGGCTTCATGATGTTGAGCTCCGTCCCGTATCCGTTGAAGAACGAGACGGCAATCTCCCGGTGGATCCTCCCTTCGGCCAGCTGGACAACACGGAAGATGCTGAAATCAGGCTTGATGAATTTGTTCAGGTTCAAGGGAGGAGGCATGAAGATGGCATCGTGAACCCGTCCGGCAACAATCCCCGGCATATCCTTCGGTATCGCCATTCCCTCACTATAGAGTACAACTCCGGGCTTGACGCGATCGGCCGTAGCCTGGAACTCGCTGCGTGATTGTCCCCAGGTATCCAGAACAACTCCGTCCGCATCCAACGTGCGGAGCATCTCTTCCATTCCCGCGAGATGATCCTCGCGCCGCGCACTCTGATCCCACGGATTGTAGGCGATGAAGTACCGGATTCCGCGCGCGTGCGCAAACGCCGCCTGCCTGCGAAGTTCGGACAAGCCGCCTGGCAGATCCCGGTACATGTCCCACTGATTGCGTTCATCCAATCCGAGTCGCGGCCATGTGGGCCAGATCATATAGCCGTCGAATCCGCCAAGCGCGGTGCCGCGATCAGCGAGAAACTGATCATATCGGTAGTGACCGGACAACGCATCATAATATTCGGAATCCCATGCGAATTGCAGGAGGAGCAGGTAGCTGTTGCGGATCCAGGAGAGGTCCGGACGTTCGAAGAGAGTATTGTCGAAGCGTTCAAGGTCATACAACCAGCGTTCCTGGAACATCATGCGCATGCCGGAATGCCAGTCGCCCGCATGGTCGTCCAAGTAGAGGACATACTGCACCCATCCACCCGGGGGGATCAAGGCGCGGAATCTGCGCACATCAGCCAGGGCAGAGTCCAGACGCCGGGCAATGCCTGTGAGGGATCTTCCGCGGACAGCCCGCACGTCGCAGAAACCCATTTCCCAGGCATTATCGGGCAGCACCACGCCGATCGGACCCACGCCGGGACGGAAGAGGGTGGACCGGCTCAGTCGATGCTGGTACGTCAGGGGTCCGGCGGACCGGATAAATACCCGATCGGATCCTTCACCCAGGGGCACAACATTGGCAAGCTCGATCGTGTCACGCGACACATTGCGAAATGTCACGATCGCCTTCCAGCCCCGGCGGAACCCGGCGTCTTCGCGCACACTGCCGGACAAGCCGGCGGCAGATGTCCACCGGATGCTGTCCTTTTCGTGCACGGCGTGGAACGAGAGGGTGCTGAGGACTTTCCCGTTCACCGCACACGTGAATACCGGGAACGGTACCGGCAGGTTCAAGGTCTCCCCTCCCGCAGCCGCATAGCTGACGATCCCCATCCCGTGAGACGTAGAGATTTTCACGGATTGGATGTGCCGGGCACCGGCGGTGAGCACCAGCGCACAGCATGCCACAACGGACAAGCGAATACGACGACTGCGATGTGTGAACGTCACGGAGATCTCTTTCCTCCAGGGCGCCCAGCGGCGCGGCAGCCGAGCGAGATACACAAGCCGATCAGGCAGAATGGATGCAGCGGTATCTGATCTGCAGGCATTTCTATGTTACTTGACCAGGAACCGGTACATGATCCTGCTGGCGTATGTTTGCCCGGGATTCAGCACGACCGCCGGAAATGCGGGTTTGTTGGGTGAATCCGGAAAATGTTGTGGTTCCAGACAGAAGCCATACCTGTACACGTACACTTTTTTACCCTTGCCAATCAGTGTGCCATCCAGAAAATTCCCCGAATAGAACTGCATTCCCGGTTCGGTGGTGAGCACCTCCAGAACCCTGCCGGTTGTGGGTTCACTCACCCGCGCGGCGAGGGTCATCCCCTGTTCCTTCTTGTTCAACACCCAGTTGTGGTCATACCCCAAACCCAGCCGCAACTGTTCGTCCGCCGCATTGATCCTGGCACCAATGGCGGTTGGATTCCTGAAGTCCATCGGTGTCCCCGTCACGTCCCGCAGTTCACCTGTCGGAATCAAGCCGCTGTCGATGGGAGTGAACCGGTCCGCATCGATCATCATCACATGGTCAAGGATCGTCCCGGGCGAGGTGGCGCCCGCAAGGTTGAAATATGAATGGTGTGTCAGGTTGACCACTGTCGGTTTGTCCGTCGTCGCGGAAAATTCCACAGCCAGCTCATTGGCTTCCGTGACTGTGTAGACGGCCTGCACACGGAGGTTTCCCGGGTACCCTTCTTCGCCGTCCTTGCTGAGGTACTTCAACACGAGTGATGGACCCGCAGGGGTCTCCATCTGTTCTGCGCCCCATACCACCTTGTCGAAACCTTTGAGGCCGCCATGAAGGTGGTTCTTGCCGTTGTTTGTCGCAAGCGCGTACTCTTTCCCGTTGAGAGTGAACTTCCCTTTGTCAATCCGGTTTCCATATCTCCCGATCAACGCTCCGAAATACGGGGTCTCCTTGAGATACCCCGCAAGGGAGTCGTATCCGAGAACGACATCGTCAAACTTCCCTGCCCTGTCCGGCACACGCAGGGAAACCACGATACCTCCGTAATTCGTGATCTTGGCCTCCATACCCGAATGATTCTTCAGAGTATACAGAAAGACTTCTGTTCCATCGGCGGTCGTTCCGAACAGTTGCGGTTTCATCGCTCCGGCATCCTCCGTTTTGTTTGAACAGGCGCTCATGCCCGCAAGAAGCAGAACGAGCGCACATCCAGGGAATAAGTCTGGCGAACTTCATCACGGCAGTTCCTTTGTTGTTGTATGTGGTGTCACAGCTGGAATCGAACCTCGGGCATATTCCGGATCATTGATGCTGCCTGTTCGGGCGTGATGTCGCGCTGGGGTTCTGCGAGCATCTCGTAGCCGACCATGAATTTCCGCACGGTGGCCGAGCGGAGAAGCGGGGGCAACAGATGCGCATGGAGCTGCCAGAAATCGACGGCGCCTTCCTGATATGGCGCCCCATGCCAGCCGAATGTGTAGGGAAACGGTGTCCGGAACAAATTGTCGAGCCGGGTCAGGAGACGTTTGAGGATATCTGCGAGCGAGACCCGTTCCTCTTCCGTCAGATCCGGCAGACGCAGAACATGCCGCCGGGGAAGGAGAAGAACCTCGAATGGCCAGACCGCCCAGAAGGGTACCAGAGCAACCCAGTGCATATTGTCCGCGGCGATCCGCTCGGAACTTTCCAGTTCATACTGAAGATAATCCGGCAGGAGGAGAGCGCCGGTCTGCACGAGATACTCTTTCTGGCGCGCGTGTTCCTTCGCCGGTTCGGCGGGCAACGAAGAACCCGCCCAGATCTGTCCGTGCGGGTGCGGGTTCGAACAACCCATGATCTCCCCCTTGTTCTCGAAAACCTGCACCCATCGGTAGATCTTACCCAGTTCAGCCGATTCCCGTGCCCAGGTGTCGATCACCTGGCGAATTTCAGGGATCGCAAGCTCCGGCAGCGTGAGATCGTGACGGGGCGAAAAACAGACGACCCGGCTTGTGCCCTGCACCCCTTCAGCCCGGACAAGAGGATGAGGAGCGGCGGACAGTACGGGACTATCGGGAAGGAGCGCGGCAAAGTCGTTGGTGAAGACGTACGTCCCTGTGTATTCCGGGTTCTTGTGGCCGCCGGCGCGACTATTACCCGGGCAGAGATAGCACGTGGGCTCAAACGCGGGGCGATGAGGGTCGGGGAGAGATTCCTGCCTGCCCTGCCAGGGGCGTTTGGTGCGGTGAGGGGACACGAGCACCCATTCTCCTTTGAGGGGATTAAAACGTCGGTGGGGATGATCGGCGAGGTTCATCACACCCTACCCGTTCTCCCCCGCCGCACGCGCGATCTGCAGCAGGTAGTACCGCAGCAAATCCTGTTTCTCCGGCGAAACCTCCTGCTCCTCGATCATGGCGATGCGTTCCACCTCCTTAATGGAGCGGATAATCGACACCGGCACCTCCAGCATCCCCTCCGACAACGCCGTAAGATACCGGAGCGTCGAGGCCAGAAAATCGCGCAGCTCGTCATTCTGGTTCGCGGAACGGAAAAAGTGCGAAAGCTCGTCGGAGACTTTGAGCTTGGACGGCCTTCCCGTCGCCACACCCGCGATCTCCGCCGGGGAAAGCGAATGAAGCGCAACGGCAAGTTCGGCAAAACTCCGGACGCGATCCACAATCGGCTGTTTCAGCAACGCCCAGATATCCGACCGCCAGGTCCGGATCTGATCCGGTACGCCCATCCCCTCCGCAACCGAAGTCCTCCATGCCTTGCTGAACGACGTGCGGACGCCTTCCAGCATCTGCTCCACATCGGTATTGAAGAGATCCGCCTGAAGAAGTATGGCCAGATCCGGACGAAAATGAGGGAGCAAATCAGGAAGAAGCTTCCCGTCGTCAAAGAAATCGTTCACATCCATTCCATGGCGGCGCAGCAATTCCTGCTGCAGCAGACCGACAAAGTGCTGCATGCTGTCGTTGTCCTCATGCAACGCGAGAAAAGCGGAATTCCCCGCGGGGAACACCGTTTCGACCTCCTTCAGCCAACGCAGTTCCGGATCATGATACAACCGGAGCGATTGCAGGATCTCGTACACGGGAAGCTGGGGAAGAATGCGATCGACGATCAACGTCCCGGCGTGGCCTTCGGTGAACTCCACTCCGGAAAAGCGCTGGAGCGCCCGAAACAGGCCGGTCGTCAATTGATTGATGCCCAACACCATCGTCTGGGACTGATTGTGCGCGATGGCCCGGAGGAGACTCCCCCGCCGGCTCAACGGGATCATGCGGGCAACTTCACCGAGAATTTCCTGGCCGCGCTCGCCGGCACTCCCCCGGACGGGGCGCACGGTCGGACGATCACGCAACTGCGGCATGGAGCGGGCGATGAAATACGAGATGATATGTATCCCCAGCGCATCCTCCTCCCTTCCGTACAGAATCTGCCGGAAATCTTCGGTCAGCATGCCGATGAATTTGTCATACACGGAATCCGCGTTCCCGATCGTCAGCCGTTCCAGCTGCTGGGATCCTCTGTTGCGCTGCTTCATCCTGCTTTCCACGAGCGCTTCCGCGGCACTGGAGAGATCGGATCGATGATGGCGCTGCGCCTCCCGGAGGTGATGGAGCACATGCAGGCGTTCCTCCACCGGCAGAGACCGCAGCTGTTCGGAAATCGTCCCCTGAAGGGTGCGAAGGTCCCCGCCCCCGAAGATCCCCATCACCGGCGTTGTTGCGTACTGTGCGCTCTTGCGTGCCGCGGCAGGCAGCGATGCCGGCAGCGATCCGAGCGTCTCCCGCTCGAAGGCAGGTTTCCCCGACATCGGGGCATAGTACCCGCCCTGACGCTGCATGGGCTCACCGCTCCCCATTTTCAACCGAACATGGCCGACGAGCCGGTGTTCGGCAAGCCACACGATGATCTTGTGCTTGGCTCTTCGGTACAGTACCGCCCCCGCCGCCTGTCCCACCTGCTGACTGATATCCGAACCGGCGATGAACACTTCGCCGATGATCTCGACAAACCGATCCTCCGTTTCCTGATTGAGCCGGCGGCTCTGGAAGGCATATTCCCAGATCTGCTGGAGATAGGCGGGGATCGACTCGATGGCTTCCAGATCTTCGAACAGCGGAACGAGCCTCACGATCGGCAGCTCGAGATCCGGATGCTCGCGCAGCGTCTGCTCGTGGCGTGCCCGCATTTTCCTGTCGAGCGCGATAAGCGCCTCCGCCTTCGTGGACATGCTCACCTGAAGGGTAAGGATCATCCCCGGGTTGCCGTACCGTCCGGATATCTCGTTGATTTCATAGATATTGTGAACGGTGGTGTCGATCGCAAACGAATCCTGTGCGGTGATGATATTCTGATGGATCCGGGGGGTAATCACCATGCGTTGCAGCAGGTCGCCGTACAATCCCGCTTCGATAATGAGGCGGCGGTCATGCCGCTGTTGCTGAATAACCGGTATCAGCGTATGAAGCTGCTTGCGCAGTCGCTTGTTGAGGCTGAAGTAGTACTCGAGGGACTCCCGTCGTTGCGTCCGCAAATGGAACATCTTCCGTTCCAGGCGGTCGTTGTGACGCCAGAGCAGGGTCAACGGGTCCCGGGCAACACCCAGTTTCATGCCGAAACTGCGGACGGTTCCGGGTTTGACGAAAACCGGAAGGATGCCGCGATACCGTTTCTCGAGTTGATGGGTCAACCGGGTGATGTCATGCAGCAGAACAGAAAACCGCCTGTTCTTCTCCGGCAATTGCCGCAGTTCATCAACGAGCGAGCCGTCGACTCCCGGCGCTTCCGCCGACTGCACGACTAGCGAGAGCAAACGTGACATCCGTGTGACATTGGCCATCAGGGTCGTCGCCACAAGACGATGACCCTGCCCTGAAGGCCGGTTGCTCCCGTCCCAGTCACCCCAGAACGACACCAGCTGGCGCGTGTCATCACCGGCAGTCAGGCGCTGGAGATGTTCAGCGGCGATAAGGGCATCAAGATCGAGGAGCAGTTCGTCCGATTCCTCGCTCGATGAGATCGCAACGTTGAGCCCGAGGAACTCTGCGAGAAGGGCCTTTGCCAGGGAGGCAATGGCATGTGTTCCCGCCGCCTCTCCCCGCATCATCCCGGAGATGATCTCATCTGCAGACTGTTCCACCCTGATGGAGTACATCTGTGTCGGATGCACCGTCCGATCATACAGGCGATGCTGGAACACGCTCTGGCGCTGCGCAAGGGAGTCTTTGTAGAATTCACGCTGCAAGCGGTTCACGAGTGACCGTGTGCCGTCCGCCTCGGCGGCGGCAGCGGTGTATTCCGCAAGCATCAGCCGGTCGCGATAACGCTGATGCATGGTCTCCAGCCGGGAAGGCACATAGTCCCGAACAAAACGCGCATCCGGAGTGGTACCCAGGAATTGACGCGGCACATGATGAACCACACGGGCGCACTCACGCAGAACGGCATCCGTAACCCTCCCCCATGCGGTGCTCCCCGCCGGCTCGGGAAACCGGACCGCGGCGTTCGTCAACGGCGCATAGTGCCGGTTGTACCGGAATGCTTCCTGCTCCACGAGGCGATTGAGGTCAATCAGGACGCGGCGTGTTTTCATCCGGAGCGTTTCCGCGCCATCCGTCCCGCCGAGAGTCAGGCGGAACGTCTTGCGTCCCGTTTCAAACCCTTCTTCCGTCCGCGCAAACGTGGACAGCGGCAGAATCCCGATGCCCTGGCGCGCCAGGCCGGAGGCAAGCCAATCCAGCGACAGGCCGGAAGGCAGACGGTCGATCACCATGAGCGGATACATGCTGCCGGTCGGAGGAAGGATCCTGATGTCGAAGGTATTCCGCTCTTTGGGCAGTTGCGTACATGCCTCGAGCAACGCCTCGCTTCGTTCCAGGAAGATCCTGTTCCGGAGTTGCCAGTATGCCCGGGGCACTTCCGGCTGAATTCCGGTAGAAGAGGTACGTCATCAGCACCGCTGCGATATTGGGCTGTATGCGCTCCTGCACACGGAGGAATGCACGGAGGAGATCCGCGTGCCGGATTTCTACAACAGCCAGCCGTGCGCCCGCCAGGCAATCGGTTTTGGACACCGAATGCACCGTCACGACTTTTTCGGTCTGCTGCTTCGTCAAACGTCCCGCCCGTACCAGGCCGTCAGCCAGCTGACGCAGTGTTTTGATGTGCGGCAACCCCTCTCCCGGCGCAACATCCTGGTATGAAAGATCGTCGATGACGAAGATGCCCGTTTCGAGCAGTCCGACGAGGAGCCGGGAGACGTCCTGTTCACGAAAAACGCGTCCGGTGGCATTGTGCGGGTTGTTCAGCGCCACCGCACCGTAGCGACACCATTGCGGATCCGCCATCGAGTTTCTTTCTGACAGCCGCCAGGATCGCATCGGCATCAAGCGTGTACTCCGACGCCAGGGGAACGGCTTCAACCTTCGGAAAGCAGTGTTCGTAGCTCCAGCTCAAATCGGGAATGATGACTTCCCGCAAGCCGCAGTGAAACCCGAGCAGTCCCAGCGCCGTTCGCGAGGATCCGCTGACGACAACACATGCGGAGAGGAGGTATTCCGGGTGGTTTCTGACAAACACCTGAAGGAAGTCATCACGCAGCGCCGCCCGCCATGATGCGGACTCAACGTTCGCCGCCAGTGCGTTCACAAGCGTCCGCGCATCTGTGTGCGCAAACGTTTCGACGTCCGGGACATGTGCCCTGTGCTGCAGGCGCCGAACAGCGCTATCAACCTTTGCGCCGGTGTTCAGGGTTCTCTCCACGAAGCTCCCGACGCGATTCCCGGTCGCCTGTTCCACGAGACGTTCAACCCGCGCCGCATATCCGGCAAGGGGTTTTCCGACATTGCTGTGCGCAACGAATTGCTCCCCCTGCTTGTCGACGGGGAGTTCGATCGATGGCGCCGCCACACCTTCCCATTCTCCCCGCCGATCAAGAAGGTATCCCAGCAACTCCAGCTCGGAGGCGGAGGGCGTGCCTTTCAGTTGAAAGTGCATGGATTCAAAAACACCCAGGATACCGGCATTCCCCAGGAGAAAGACGGTGGAAAGATCACGAAGCTTCGGTGAAAAAACCCCGGGGGTCAGCATCCGTACGACCCGGTGCACGAGTTTCGCTTCCCGCGCCAGTGACCGGTGATTCGGTTCGTCATTGGCTTCGATGAACACCAGGGGTGCCTCGATGCTCATCTGCCGCAGGGCCCGGCGCGTCTCTTCCTGCAGGACACAGCCGATAAAGAGAAACGTGGGCTCTTCCCGCACGGAGGTGAAATGCCCGGCCAGCCGCGCCAGCGCGCTCTGCTCATCCGACGGAAGACGTTCGAAGCGCATCCCTCCGAAGAGGTCTTCATCAACTTCCACATCCGTGCTCAGGAAAAAGAAGTGCGCCGACCTCTCCACCAGATTCGCCGAGAGCGCATGGAGCAGGACGCGCAACGTCTCCGCAATCCCTCCCGACGCGAGAATGATCTCGCGCTTCCCGGTGACCTGTCCCAGGTCATACGTCAGCGTCTCCTGTTGCTGGAGCCATTTGACGAGCTCCTGGGTGATGCGATGCGGATTGCCCCGGGTGAACCCCCCGCGCGGAGTATACGGTCCGCTCTTGCTGATGAGTGTGCGCAGGAATTCAATCGTCGGCCGCTCCTCCGGCTCCCATGCAAGTTCGGCGAGCAGCCGATCCGTGGCATCTTCGCCGAGGTCGTCACGCCGGATGTCGATCCCGAGCACCATCCGGAGGTAGGCGGACCGGAGCCGTTCATCCTGCACGGGGTTTCCGATATGGAAGTTGACGCGTTCTTCCGGCGGCGTTTCAGAGGCAGCGGTTGCTTCGCTGATCTCCGAGACGCGGGCCGCCTTGATCGGCCTGAGCCGGAAAGGCCACAATGGATCGATATGATGGGAAGAACCAGATGACACGGGAGTGCCCGGGAAGCGTGTTGGATACCGCTGGACTATTTGGTCTTAGGAGCCTTTTCTCCGCTGGCGCGCGATCCCAGCGCATTCTGGAGCAACCGCTGAAACATGCCGAGAAGATCCGACCCCTGCGCCAGATCCTGCGGCGAGAGCGAGACGATGGTGCGGGCGTTCCTCAACCCCTGGCTGGCTTCCGCCAGACGGGCTGCCTGGGGTGTCAGCATCAGAAGCTCGGGATTGCTCTTGAGCATTTCGAACTCTTCCTTGTCGAGCAGAAGCTGCTTGCGGTGGCGGCGGATGTCCTCGTCGACACGAAGATCGGCGAGCGCGGATTCCTGTTCGACCTGATTCTTCTTCATCTCGTACTTTTTCAGCTCGAGCGCATGTTCGAGCAGGGCGATTTCCTCGTCCGCCTTCAGCTTCGTCTTTGCGGCGGCGATGCGTGCCTGTTGCTGCAGAGTTTCGGTCCGCTCGAGAATGCGGGCATGCTCCTGCTGCTGGAGCGCATCCACAATCCTCGCCTCGCCGGGGCCATACGACAGCAGCACCAGAGAGACCACCTCGATGCCAAGATGCTCCCTGCTGGCCGGCAGTTGCTGCTGCAGATATTCAAGCAGCTTTTGCGACGACAATGCCTCCACCGTGAACTGTTCGGTGTACTCCTTGACCTGTGACTGCAGTTGACCTTCCAGTTCTTTCGCCGCACGTTCGACGGCATCCTTCCGCCATCCGCCCATGCGGACCAGTGCGTCGAGATGTTCGGGTGCAGCCGCCACGGACGCCGCCAGCACGGCGCGCACGTCAAGATTCCCCCTGGCAATGGCCTCCACCTTCACCTGAAACGCGTGCGTTGTCCGGGGCAGCACGAGGCTCAGATGCCGCGGATAGAGCCGGGACTTTCGCTCCGCGAATCCCTCCTTCCCTTCACGAATGATGAGACTGTCCGGATTCCGAAACCGGTATTCGATCGCGATCACCACACCGATCAGAACGGCAGCACCAAGCAAGAACTCCATGGATGTCTCCTCATGTAGACGATCATTTGACAGGATCAAAAAGGCACGGAATGATATCCGGTACGCCGGCGCTCAGATTGCAGGGATTCCCGCGCGGTAGAGTGGAAAAATACCTGAAACCCGCATCACCTGCAAGAGGAAAACGTTGTAAGTCACCCCCTACTTTCCTACCTTACCGCACACCTTTTCCCTCATCATACACTATGGAGATCACTATGACAACACCCGTCCGTCTCTTTGCAGGCCTGTCCCTCTGCGCGGTCCTGCTGCTGGGCAACGCCACTGGGTTCGCCCAACCCGTCCAGGCCCCCGAACTCCCCCAGCGGCGTGTTCCCATGATCAGCCAGGGCCAGATGATCAAGCAGGTGGTTGGACTGAGCGATATCACCGTAACGTATCACCGCCCCGGGGTGAAGGGGAGAACGATCTGGGGCGGACTGCTCCCCTATGACCAGGTCTGGCGTGTCGGTGCAAACGAACCGACCCTGATCACTTTCAGCGATCCGGTCACCATCAATGGCAGCAAGCTGGGCGCGGGAACATATCGTCTCCTGATGGTTCCCGGAAAGACCGAGTGGACGCTGATTTTCAACACGGAAGTCAAGAACTGGGGCACGATTTACGAGGAGAAATATGACTCACTCAAGGTCAAGGTGCAGCCGGTGGCGAATCCCCATGAGGAATGGCTGTCGTTTTCCTTCACCGATCTGACCCCGACGTCCGCGCGGGTGGTCGTTGCGTGGGAAAAGCTGGCCGTGAGCTTCACCGCCGAGTTCGCGACGCTGGCAAGGATCGAATCGCAGGTGGGTGACTGGCGTGTGCTGAATCAGGCGGCCCGGTACGGTTTAGCCGAGAAATTCTCACCCGAGCAGGCCATGGTCTGGGTGGACCGTTCCCTCGCACTCAATCGTAATGCCTCGAACGTCCGGACGAAGGCGGAATTGCTGGCGCAAAAGGGGAATTTCAAAGAGGCCATCCCCCTTGCCGAGGAGTCGATCAAACTCGCCAAGGCGCAGAACCCCGCTGCAAACGTGACAGCGACGGAGCAGTTGATTGCAGACTGGAAGAAAAAGTAGTTAGTGGCGGCAAAGAGGGACAGTGCCACACCTCCGGGTGAAACATGCGAGGTGTGGCACTGTCCCCTCCGTGTGGCACTGTGCCACGTGTGTCACATGTCGCACAGAGGCACAGAGCCTCAGTCCCTCCTCCGGGAAGGCAGAACCAACTGTAGAATCGCCGCCACAAACACGACGACCCCGCACCCGATAACGTTGTACCAGAGCCAGGAGATGTCCGACAGGGCGAAGAATCCCAGGACGACCGCCTCCCCGGCAAACGCCGCAAAAAACGTCGCCGTCCCGCCTATCCGCTTGATGTAGAAAGCTATCGCGAAAATCCCGAGCATCGTGCCGTAGAACAGCGAACCCATGATGTTCACGGCCTCGATCAATGATCCCAGATGACTCGCGAACTGCGAGAAAAACACCCCGTATGCGCCCCACCCCGCCATCGCCATACGCGAGACTCTCAGAGCCTGCCTGTCAGTCGCATCCGGCCGTATGTGGCGCCTGTACACGTCGATGACCGTGGTCGTTGCAAGTGCGCTCAGCTCCCCCGAACCAGAAGACATGGAGGCCGCAAGCACGCATGCCAGGAGAAGCCCGATGAGTCCGACGGGCAGGTACTGCAAAATGAACGTCAGGAAGACATAGTTGGTATCATTTGTGTCAGCGCCCGGATCGGCGGCGCGCATGATCCCGATTGCCCTTGAACGGATTTCCATTGAGTGCATTTCGGCGCCCACCAGGCTTTGTTCCGCCGCGGCCAGCCGGTCTGTTTCCCCCGATTTCCTGGCAGCAAGAAACGACCTGACCGCAGCAGCCTTCGCCCGGTGCGCATCTGCGAACTCCCTCTCCGTTTCACCAAAAGCCGCCCCGTGGACACTCGCACGCACCTTGCTGGTCTCCACGAGGATTAAAGAAGACCGGCGGCACGGTGAATTGATAGAACACAAACACCATCACGCCGATGAGCAGAATAAAAAACTGCATCGGCACCTTCGCGAGGCCGTTGAACATCAATCCGAGCCGGCTCTGCCGCACCGAGGCCCCTGTCAGATACCTCTGGACCTGGGACTGGTCCGTCCCGAAATACGCAAGGGCGACAAAGAGCCCGCCGATAAGACCGGACCAGAAGGTATACCGGTTGTTCCAATCGAAACTGAAATCCACGATATTCATTCTGCCCAGGCCGCCTGCCACCGAGAGCGCATCGCCGAATGAGATATCCGACGGCAGGAGAACAACCGCGGTGATGAACGCGGCAACCATACCCAGCATCACGATCGTCAGCTGCTGCATGTGTGTCCAGCTGACCGCCTTCACGCCTCCCGTTGTTGTATAGAGGATGATCGCCCCCCCGATGACCGCAGAGGTGATGCGCACGTCCCACCCGAGCATGACCGAGAAGATGATCGACGGTGCAAAGATGGTCATGCCCGCCCCCAGCCCCCGCTGGATCAGAAAGATCACACTGGTAAGTGTCCTCGTCTTCAGATCGAAGCGATGCTCGAGGTATTCGTAGGCGGTGTAAACATTGAGCTTGCGGTAGAGCGGCACCACGGTGATGGAAATGATCACCATGGCAACCGGCAGGCCGAAGTAGTACTGGACGAACCGCATGCCGTCGGCAAAAGCCTGCCCCGGCGTGGAGGTGAAGGTGATTGCGCTGGCCTGCGTGGCCATGATCGAAAACGCGACGGCATACCAGGACATCGATCTTCCGGCAAGGAGATAACTCTGAAGGTCGTTTGTCGCGCGGCTCTTGTAGAGTCCGAACGCCACGATCGATGTGAGCGTGGCGGCCAGGACAATCCAGTCGATTGTGCTCATGAGGTTCCGGGACTGCTCGCTTCAGCGTTTCTCAACGAGCACATCCTGAGAAAGAAGATTCGCAAAAAGCCTGTACGCGCCCGGCACTCCCGCGGGCAGCTGCCGGAAGAAAGAGAGACCGGTGTACACATAGTACCCTTTTCCGTGACGGGCGTACAAGAGCCCCCCCGCTTTCGGATCTTCACCGGGATCGTGACACTCGAGCGGTGTTTCATACTCCTGAGCCCAGCCGCCCGCGAAATAGAGTCCCCGTTCCTGAACCCACCCGTCAAAGTCCGACGATGTCAGCGTGTTGGGGTAATTCAGGAGCGGATGGTCCGGCCTCGAGAACCGCACGGGGACATCCTCGACGGATACTCTATCCGGGGTGATCGTGAAGGCGAACGGACCGATCAGGGAGGTCTCCCTCTGTTGCCGGGTATTATACTGAACGATATAGCGTCCACCCTGGCGCACATATTCCAGCAGCCGGCTGTTTGCCGAGCGCACCTTTTCGCGCGTATTGTATGCCCGGACGCCGGCCACAATGACGTCATAACGGCTCAGATCACCCGTCTCCAGCTGTTCATCGGACAGGAGTTCCACAGAATACCCCAGCTGCCTCAGGGCCGCCGGAACCTCATCCCCCGCTCCCGGGATATACCCGGCAGACGCACCTTTGGTCCGGACATCCAGCACAACCAGATCGGCCTGAGATCTCCTTGAGAACGACTGCGGGGGAATATGCGGATAGACTGCGGTGACGATTGTCCTGTCATAGGTCGCACCGGCAATCCGTGCTTCGGCAACAACCTTGCCGCCGGCCGCCCCCGTAGACGGTTTCAACGAGAACCGGAGGCTCTTTTCCGATAGCGCTGAGTCGAAAGCGAATGGTATCTTCTCCGGCTCGGATTTCCATCCCGGAGGCAGGCGCAGCACCACCTCGCCCTTCACGGCGGGAACGGTATTCCTCACGATCACACCACACTCACCGGACTGTGCATTGCGGGTAATAATCACCTCACTCGACATTGCCAGGGAAACCGGAGGGACGATGGTGAAAGCCCGGTACAATTCGCCCCCCGTGGGATCGACCCACCGATAGCGGACCGGCACTTCAACAAGGAGGGGTTCCCCGCCGATCAGGAATGATGCGCGGGCAAACGCCGCGGGCGGGTTTTCAGCCATCCCAATACGTTGCTGATCATCCACAGAGTAGCGCGCCCGGACGGCCGGTTTTTCAAGCCAGTAGGGCTGAGAGAAAGGTGCCACTGAAGGAACCGTCATGCTCATCCTGAGCTCAAACGGAATATTCTCCCTCAGGATCTGTCCGGATACGGTGTCACGCTCGTTGAACGTGAGTCCGACGCTCTTGATTTCGCAGGGGAACGATGAACGATTCAGCATCACCACAGTCACGGGAACGGAAGATCCCGGAATGACCTGGAAGGTCGTTGCATATGCTCCGACCCAGAGTCCGCTGCAGGCAATCAGAACCTTCTCCAGCTCCTTCGTCTTCACATCAACCCATTGATCCGGTTTCAGCTTTCGCATTTCCGCCCTGGCTTTCAGGAGGAGCGGAAGAATCAATACCGGTTTCTCGGGATTGAACTGCGCTGAAGCCTTTCCCAGCAGCTCCTGGACCGCTTTTCTGCCGGGGACACGTGCCCAGGTCGTGTTGATGCCGTCGAAGAGATCGGCGTCAGCCGTATCGCCGTCGACATGCATAAATGTCTGTATGGATGATCCCCGCAATTCCGAGGCGCCGAATCCCTGGCTCTTGTGCATGCTCCTGCTCTTCCCGGCGAGTTCCCCGATGGAGAGTCCGAGAAGGGGGTGATATTCACCCAGATCTTCAGTGACACCTCTTACTGCCGAGGTATCGATTGCCCCCTGGGGAAAACGGAAGCCATTCCAGACAATACGGGTTGCCTGCCAGGGTTGAACGAACTTCAGCTGTTCCGGAAATTTGAGGGAATCCGCCGCTGCGCGGAACGCTTCGTATACGAGAACCGCCGAGGCGGTGTGGTTTCCGTGCCCCCCTCGTCGCAGGCGTGAAGCGGCTGACGATCACATCCGGTCTGAACTTCCTTATGACCCAGACGACGTCGCCGAGAGTCTCCTCCTTCCCCCAGAAGTTGAGAGTCTCCTCGGTGGTCTTCGAGTAGCCAAAATCGATGGCTCGTGTGAAAAACTGTTCGGCGCCGTCGATGCGTCTGGCTCCGAGGAGTTCCTGTGTGCGGATAAGCCCGAGCATCTCTCCCTGCTCGGAACCCAGAAGGTTCTGTCCGCCATCTCCGCGGGTGATGGAGAGGTTTCCGGTACGGAAGTGGCGGTGTTTGGCCATCGTCGCCAGGAAAGCGGTGTTTTCGTCATCCGGATGGGCGGCAACATAGAGGACGGATCCCAGCACCTCGAGCCGCTTGAGAGCGAGGCTCAGCTCTCCGGAGTCGTACGGAATTTGCGCATGGACACTGCCGGCAGGGTGAGCGACCGCGAGGAGAAGACAGAATGATCCATCCGTAACCTTCCGGTAGCGAGGCAATATTACTGTCTCTGTGTCACCCGACACCCGCGTCGCACGAACCCATGTACGGAACTCGTCGATGCCGCATCCGCTGGTATTCCCTTCAGGCGTGTTCAGGAGAGATGACCTGTCAATTCTTAAAGCAGTCCGCGAACTCTATTTTGCTGCCTCCGGGGAGCCGGCTGCTATTCAACCGTCACGATCAGCTTCTGACGAATGTCTTCAGACGACGCTCCCGACGAGAATCTCATAGCTGCCCGGCTCGACCGTCCATGCCTGCGTGCCGGTATCGTAATACTCCACTGCCGATGCATGGAACGAAAAACGGACAATCGGTCTTCTCCCCGGGATTCAACGAGACGCGGCTGAATCCCCGGAGATCCTTTTTCGGGCGTGGAACCCTGCTTTCCACCGCCCGCACATACATCTGCACGACCTCATCCCCCTGACGCGCACCCTGATTGGCCACATCCACTTCAAGGTCGACTGTACCGTCGCGGGGAATTCTGCCGTCACCGGCCGCAAGACGGAGCCCGGAATACCCGAACCGGGTGTAACTCAATCCGTGTCCGAACGGAAACAACGGGTCCCCTTCAAAGAATCTGTAGGTGCGTCCCTTCATGGCATAGTCTTCGAACGCCGGGAGATCTCTGACCGAGCGGTAGAACGTTACCGGCAGCCTTCCGGACGGGTTCACATCACCGAACAGAATCCCGGCAATGGCGGTTCCCCCGGCCTGCCCGGGATACCAGCATTCGAGGATTGCCGGCACAGAGGCCGCATCGTCGATAGCGAGTGCGCTTCCGCTCATGAGCAGAAGCACCACCGGCTTACCGAGACGCGTTATCGAACGGAGGAGGCGTTGCTGGGGCTCCGGCAGCCGGATATCCGTCCGGTCTCCGCCGCGGAAGCCGGCCACTTCCACCTTCATTTCTTCTCCTTCGAGGCGGGGAGAAAGACCGAGCGCCAGAATCGCGACATCGGCATTTCGGGCAAGAGTCACCGCCTCTTCTTCTCTGTCCGTTCGCGGTATCTCCCAGAGGAGCTGGACCAGCGAGCCGCTGCGCGCGCATGTCCCCTCGAGACGGAACCGGTACGGCTTTCCGGCTTGAAGGTGAACCTTGCCGGCAATGGGTGTTTCGCCGCCAGATTCCGCGGCAACGACCCGCGACTCATCAACGGAAATACTGAACCTGCGGAAGCCAAAACTTCCCAGATGATACGTTCCCGTCACCGGCGGCACGAGGAGACCATTCCAATGCACGGTGAATTCCGTCGAATCGCCGCACTCCAGCGGAAGAGTGGCACACCAGTTGAAATCCACCGTGCTGTCGATCCGGAAGAGGGGCGATTTCCCGTGCGTGTGCGTCCGACAAAATACTCTGCCAGGAGCCCGGGCGCCGGGCCGGCTGTCCGAAGTGTGCCTGAGGAATTGCGGGTCAATGACCTCCAACAGGGGGACGCCCTCTGCGAAGGGGCTGCCGGAGGCAAAGAGCACCTCCGTGTTCTCACCGACATGTCGCGCGGATCCCTGCGAGAGGAGTCACCGGTTTTTCGGGGATGCCGTAGTAGTTGCCCAGGAGAGAGAGCACATCATCCGCATTGGGTCCGATCACGGCGATCCGCTTCAGGTCTTTCCTGAGTGGAAGCAGGTCACCCGTGATTCTTCAGCAATACGATGGATTTCCGCGCCGCAGAGAGGGCAAGTGCCCGGTGACGATCGGAGCCGACCACGGACATCGGCGTGGAGGCGAAGGGGACCAGTTCCGGCGGATCGAACATGCCGAGTTGAAAGCGGGCACGCAGGAGCCGGCCGATGGCGACATCAAGTTCTTCCTCTTTCAGCAAACCCTGGCGCACCGCTTCCAGAGGCGCGGCATCCCCGAAGCTGCAATTCAGGTCGGTTCCGGCCCGGATGGCAAGCGCCGCCGCCCCGGCGGCATCGCGGGTCACCTTGTGCGTCATATAGATATCGCCGATTGCCCCGCAGTCCGATGTGACGTATCCCGTGAACCCCCACTCGTTCCTCAGGATTCTGGCCAGAAGTGCGTTGCTGCCGCAGCAAGGCTTTCCCTCGAACCGGTTGTACGCGCACATCACCGACTGGACGCGGGCTTCGCTGACGCACATGCGGAAATGCGGAAGGTACGATTCCCGCAGATCCCTTTCGGTCGGGACCGCGTCGAACGTATGCCGGTCCGGTTCCGGACCGCTATGGACCGCAAAATGTTTCATGGTACCCACAAGCTTCAGGTACCGCGGATGGTCTCCCTGCAATCCCGCGTATGAACGCTGCACCGGTTTTCCCCGTGAGGAAGGGATCCTCGCCGAACGTTTCCATACCTCTCCCCCACCGCGGGATCCCGGAAGAGATTGATATTGGGGGACCAGAATGTCAGTCCCTGGTATCCGCCCCGTTCGCCTCGCCGGACAAAATCATGATGCTTCGCCCGCGCCTCGTCGCCGATGATTGTTCCTATTGCTCTCCAGGAGCTCCGTGTCCCAGGTGGCGGCCATCCCGATTGCCTGAGGGAAGACTGTTGCGTACCCGGCGCGCGCAACGCCGTGCAGCCCTTCGCTCCACCAGTCGTACGCCGGTATCCCGAGCCGTTGAATTGCGGGTGCATTGTGAACCCACTGGGCTGCCTTCTCTTCCAGCGTCATACGTGAGAGGAGATCACGGACACGGTCAGAAACGTGCAAGCGAGGGGTTGAGATACGGAGGGGGTGTTTGCTGACCCGGAGCCTGCGGTGGCAGAAGTGCCGCCATGAAGAGTGCCGTGATCATGATATGCGTACCCCTTTGCATAAGCATCCCCGGGATGTGTCTGGTGCCTGCAGTGGGACCCCGACGGGTTTCGTGAGCACCTGATGATGGTCGTCGTGACAGATTCCATAGAGAACCTCGGACAACGTGAAGTTACAGCACAAGCACTGATGGCTCCGCGATCACGCGGAGTAGGAGTGTCTCGCACACAATTGCCCGGACAGGGAGGGCACCCGCGGCACGATCATTCAAGCGTGATCTCCACTCCTCCCAGCAACCGGGCATGCGAAGGATGGCACGTGAGGACAATCACCTGTTTGTCGCGCGCAAACTGATTGATGCATTCAGCCGCCGCCTGCTGGCGCCGGGGTCGAGATTCACCAGCGGGTCGTCCATGACAAGAAAACCGTCGTTCCCTTCCAGAGAGTATGCGGCCATGCCGAGGCGGACCGCGAGGGAAAGCACATCCCGGGTTCCGGCCGAGAGCAGGTCAAGGGGAAGGTCTTTCTCCTTCCCTCCCGACTTCCACCGGGAGAGCATTCTCCAGTTTCACTGTTGTATGGCGACCGGATGTCAGTGTGGCCAGGAGTTGTTCGACCCTGGCTTGATAGGGAGTGAACGTATCCCGGTCCAGCGTCTTCAGAATGGCTTCCAGCTCAATGCGCATCCGCCTGTACGCCGCCCCCTCCTGTCTGGCACGATCAAAGGTCTTCCGTTTCTCATCGACCAGGACCCTCAGGTCTTCGCGTGACGTCCCCGGCTGGTTCTTCTCATATTCCTTCCGTTCGATCTGCAACCGGAACAGGATATCCCGCTTCGAGGCCAGCATCGCCGATTTCTTTTCGTACACCGACACGAAACCGTCGGCGTCCGTGACACCTTCGGGAAGAGGTTTCAGTTCTGCAAGGCTTCGTATCGATCCCCTTCTGTTCGGCCAGTTTTCCGAGCAGTGTATTCTGGAGGGATTCCTGATTCCCGTAAATCTTCAGCCAGCCCGCAATCTCAGACTCCGCCGCTGCCAGGGCCGCCCGCCGTGTGCTGATATCAGCGCTGGTCTGCGTAAGCTCACGTACAATGTCGGCATGGGAGCGGCCGGCAGCAACGGGAGGCAGTGCGTTGACCCGTGCTTCCACGGCCCCGAATGCCTCATTGGCGAGAACGGCCTGGAGCGCCGCCCGTTTTGTATCGACTCTTTTCTTCTGGGCCTTGTAGACTTCGGCGCGTTTTGCCGCCTCCTCGACAGAGGGAACATCGTACTGCCGGAGAAGTGCGTCGTGAGTGGTCTGCAATTCACCCAGAGTGACGAGCATGGATTGGAGATCGCCGGTCCCTGCCGTCACCGTGATGGTCCAGTCTTCGTGGTCCAGCACAAATCGCCCTTCCGCCGTTTCATGCAACTTCTCTTCCGGCTTCAACGCAACCTTCTTCGGTTCCTTCAGCACGGCCTGGAAATACCAGGTCGATCCCCTTTTTCGAAAGCAGGTCCAGATTCACTTTCTGGGCCGTCAACCGGGCCTTGAGAAGTCTGATCTCCTCCGCGGTGCGGGTCATTTGTCTGAGATCGTTTTCCTTGATTTCACGCAGCGTGCCGAGGGTACGTTCTTCTTCGGTGAGAGCCTCCTGGAGCGGAAGGGCCTTCCCATAGGTATCTCTCAATATTTTCTGTTGCTGAAACTCCATGCCCGAAGCCTGCTCCTGTTGCAGGCCGGTGAACCGTAAAACGAGCTCGGCTGTCGCACCGGTGAGGAATTCGACTTTCGCCTCATTCCTGGGCCAGCCGGTTTGCACCGCTTTCATATCGGCGATCTCCCGCTCCATCACCTTTCGTTTCAAATCCAACTGCATCCTCGTCCGGACATCCTGCACAATGGGGGTGCTGACTTCCACGAACCGTTCGAGTGTGCGGACTTCATTTTCGAGAAGGCTGATGTGCCGGGCAAAATCATCGATCTTCAGCTCATACTCTTCGGCGGCGAGAAGATCCCGTTCATACTCCTTCAACGCGTAATACTCGCCGAGGATGATTCCCACCTCCTTGATCCATCGGGACTGGATGCCTTTGCCCCCTTCGGGGCCGCCGGCTGCCGCGTCCCACCTTGAGAAGTACTGTTTCTCATGGTCCTTCATCAGAGCAAGCAGCCGGTCCGCTGACACGCCGCCGGCTTCGAATACGGAGGTCCTGAGGATATCCGCAAATGACGCGCGAACATCGTCCGCCTTCCGCAATTCATCCACGGTTGCTGCCAGAGACGATTGCGCGGTAATCAGGACATTGTCGAATGTCCCCTGCTGAAAACGAAGAAGCTTCTCAAGGGAGGCGTCCACCAGTCCCGGATCGGTTCGTTCGCCCGCACCTTCCAGGGAGAGCGCGCAGCTTCTGGTTCCACCCCAGGATTTCCGGATCGTATAGCGTTTGCCCGCGGTCAGGAAGGACAACTCCACACGTATCGTATCTCCGCCGTCAACGGGCAGACAGCCCTTCAGTGCTTTCCGGAATTGTGCGTCGGTCAGTTTTGTGGACACAAAGAGGACGGATCGCAGGGCATTGACGATGGTGCTCTTGCCGGCTTCATTCGGACCCAGGACAACATTCAACCCCGGGGCAAAGGTCAGGGTCCTGTCGTTGACTCCCGCGAAAGGATGGAGAGTGATCGTGAGGAGGATCATCGCCGCGCTTCCTTCACCAGCTCATGGGCCAATTGAAGAGCAAGGCTGTCCTCCGGGTTTTTCCGCCAGTGCGGTCAGCAGCCGGTGAGCGAGGGATCCTCTGGGAAATGTTCTGTCGATAGTGTTCAGGTCGACATTCAGCGAAACGGCATTAAGGTCGATCTCGCAGTACAGACTCCGGTCCCGCACGCTCTGCACCAGCACATCCAGCGAGCGCCGGTCTTCCTCTGACAATCTTCCCTTCAGGAAAATCTTGATGAGGGTGCGGGGAAGATCCTGCGAGACGATTTCTCCGGAGAGAAGTTGAATATCCGTCGCTGAGTTCACCGTCCTCACGTAGTCAGCAAACCGGATGGCACCTGTCCTGAACGCCTCGGCAATGGCTTTGCCGGACGGATCCACTTCGATGTACCAGGCGGATCCCTCATGTGAGCAGTCGAACCCGTCCGGCGTATGCGTTGAGGGTATATAATAGAGAGCACCTTCGGACCTCATTGCTTCAGGGATCCGGACATGGGTATGCCCCGTCAACCAGAATGAGACACCTGCATCGCGGAGTTCCTTCTCGGTCATCGGATAGTAGGTTTCGGTAAGGTCCGGCGAAACACCTTGAATGCTTCCGTGGGCCACGCCGATATTGAGCTGTGCGGGGTCCTTCTTTGCCGGCGCCACCCAGCCGATGGCATTCGTCTTTGAATGCTTGCCTGTACAGGGGGCGGGAAAAAACACGACATGGCGGTCGGCCACTTCGATGTCAAAGGGTTCAGGCCTGTCCAGCAGCAGGAGGAGGTGCTCGGGCATCAACCGGCGAAAGGTCCCCCAGAGGGAATCCTCCGTCTGTTCCAGGAAGTCATGATTGCCCGGGAGTACCACGACGTGTTTGCCGCTGAAAGTCTTGAGGATGTCCGCCGCGCTTTTGATGTCGTTTTTCGAGACGTGCACGGAATCAAAGAGATCGCCGGCCACGACAAGGAAGTGGGCTTCCCGGTCGTTGGCGGCTGAGACGACACGTGAGAGGGCATCCAGCCGTTCCTGCACGAGTGAAGTCCTGACCCCGGGAGGATATTGCCGGCTTTTAAATCTGAGACCGATATGGTTGTCGGCCGTATGGACAATTCTGATATTCACGGGCGAGGTATCCGGCAACCCCTCATGCCTTTTTTCCCTTTTTGAAGATGGCAAAGATGCTATCGAGGGCGGGTTTTCCCAGATTGGTGGCGGCTTCGACTTCACCTGCGTCGAACCAGGTTCCTTCGCACGAGAAGCATTTATCCACCCTGATCCCGCGGAATTCGATTTCCGTCAGTTCCATCCCGCATTTCGGGCAATGCATGTAATGCAGCTCCTTGAGCCTCTTCTTCTCATCGGCTTTGAGCTTCTGCTCGTGCGCCGCCTGTGTCTTTCTCCTCAGCTCCATCTCATGTTTGAGAAAATACTCTTCTTCGGAGGTGATGCGTGTATGTTTCATAAGCTCTTTCTCCTCTGCTGCTTAGTGTTGAGAGTGTCGATAGACAGCTTCAGGGGAAGCTGCTAGGGGAACGGCCGGTACCGGCAGGGGTACGTCCGGCTCGATGATCGCCCGGCCATGGCCTACAATATACGAAACCCGGGGGGAAATATGCACCGGAGAGATTTCCTGGAAGGCGTGAGGTACAGCCGGAGAGAGCGTAGGAGAAGAACTCCTCAACGGCGGGCAGGGGGGGGGCTGGTGTATTGTTCAGGTCATTCGTTCACAAGGAGTGTTCTGACCTTTTCAGCGGCCTTGATCCTGGTAGACTGGAAGCGCGCTTTTCTTATTCTTTGATCACTGTACCAGTCGATTGTTTTCTTCAATCCCTCTTCAAACCCCGTTTTCGCTGCAAAGCCAAACCTCTCACGGGCACGCGTCGTGTCAAGCATCCGGCGAGGTTGTCCGTTCGGCTTCGTCGCATCCCACGCCACGCGCCCTTTAAAGCCGGTCAACCGGACGATCAACCGGACCAGCTCTTTCATCGAAATCTCCAATCCCGTCCCGAGGTTCACCGGATCGCCCCCGTTGTACTTCTCCGTGGCCAGGACGATTCCCTCGGCTGCATCATCCACGTAGAGGAATTCCCGCGTCGCGCTTCCATCCCCCCACACAACGATCTCTTCTGTCCCGCTCTCTTTTGCGTCCACACATTTCTTGATGAGTGCCGGAATGACATGAGAGGATGCGGGGTCAAAGTTGTCACCCGGACCATAGAGATTCACCGGCAGCAGGAACACCCCGTTGAACCCGTACTGATCCCTGTACGCCTGCAGCTGGACCAGCATGGCCTTTTTTGCCATGCCGTATGGGGCGTTCGTTTCTTCGGGATAGCCGTTCCAGAAGTCATCTTCCCGGAACGGCACCGGGGCGAATTTCGGATACCCGCATATGGTCCCGATGACGACCATCTTTTGCAAACCCGTCTGCCGTCCGATTTCGATCAGCTGGATGCCCATGATAGCATTGTCATAGAAGAACTGCCCGGGGTTGTCGCGGTTGGCCCCGATTCCCCCGACAACCGCAGCAAGATGTATCACCACATCCGGCCGGGCGGTTTCGTACATTCTCGTAATGTCCGATTCACGGCGAAGGTCATATTCTTCAAAGCGGGGAACCATGAGGTTCCCATAGCCGTGTTCACGCAGGGTGCGGACAACCACCTGACCCAGAAAGCCGGCCCCGCCGGTGACTACGATTCGAGTGTCCGAAGAGATCGTCATAATGGCAAAAACCTTCCTCTGCGCCTTGAGGATAAGACACAAAGAGTGAGTGATGGGTTTAATAACACTTGAGATATCTGTGTCACGATGACCATCCCCGGACCTCCCGGGCGAGGCCATTTCCCGATTAAATGATCACAATTCTCATGCCAAGAAAAGACTTGATCTGCGCCGGAATCACGCCACTCCATGCAGGAAGACCGCGCACAATTGCGGGCTCCTGAAAACCCTGCAATGGCATGTACATCCTCAGGTGGTCATCTCTCTTCATCAATGCGCTTTGCCAATGGGAGTCGGTTGGTTGCGTTTTCGTGTTGATCGGTGTAGATTGTTGCTCCGAAGATCGCATGTATCATTTGCATGCCTGCACTGGACGCCACCATGATAAGCCCATACGCCCGCTCGCTCTATCGGGGATTCAAACGTCTCAGACCAAAGCCCGTCGAAGAATTCGTCCGGAAACGGATCGTGAATCTTTTCCACCGCACCTGGTACTATGCCGCGGACAGCTGGCAACAAAATACCTACATGGGCTACCCCGTCTGGCAGATTCCCATGGACCTCTGGCTGTACCAGGAAATGATCTTTCGGGAACATCCGGCATGCATTCTTCAGACGGGAGTGGCAGAGGGCGGGTCTCTTCTGTACTTTGCCCATATGCTTGACCTGACAGACGCTCCGGCGTCATGCCTGGTGATCGGCGTCGACATCAAACTCAGCCCGAAGGCGCAAACCTTGCATCATGGAAGGATACGGCTGGTGGAGGGGGATTCGACCGCGCCTGAAGTTATCGCGCGTGTGGAAGATTTGCGGAATGGACTGCCCGCGCTGGTGATTCTGGATTCTGACCATCGCCGGGATCATGTGTTGCGTGAGCTCGAACGCTACCACCACATGGTACCCACCGGGGGTTGCCTGGTGGTGGAAGATACAAATGTGAACGGACATCCCGTCTACCGCAGTCACGGACCCGGCCCGTTCGAAGCTGTAGAGGAGTTTCTCCGGGTACACGGCGACTTCATCCGCGACGATGGGATATGGAAACGGAATCTCTTGTCCTTCCACCAATACGGTTGGCTTCGCCGGCGGGCGAATCACACTTGAGGCCATTTCGCCGGAAGACGTTCACGCGAAAGCCCGAACTTCCTGCCAGGATGATGGATCAGGGACTGAATGTCCCGGCACGTCCGGCGGCGTGAGGGCCCGGTCGGATACGCCCGGTGGTTGATCACGTGATCTTCTGCGGATCGGTACTCCGTGTGAGGCTCGACCGCAGCGCCGCCCCTGTTGCGCCGGCGACACCCCCGGTCAGCATGGCGATGACAGCCGTGAGCAGAACAAGTATCCATCCATTGCCGAGGTTCATCATCGCGGCGATCCGCATCGCGATGATCTGACTCTGGGTGAGCAACAGGACCAACGAGGCCAGAATCCACACTGCTCCTGCGCTGATCAGTCCCAGCCGGAATCCCCCCCAGGCCGAGACCCGGGAAGCAAACGCCACGCCAAGAGGAACGACCATCACCCACCACCAGTACGGCGTCGCAGCCTGGAGGAGGAATATCAGGGCGGCTGAGATGATGACGCTCTTCATTTTGTCACCATCAGGGTTGTTTCTCCGATAACATGGCGATTTTCTTCTTCCGGAGTATTCAGGAAGACCAGATCGTAGTACTCCCCGCGCAGCCAGCCCTCCACAAAGTTATCATAGAAGGCCGAGCCGGGGTTTCCCGACTGCCCGCCCGGATAGACTCCCCAGCCCTCTCGGCATCGAATCCAGATCAACCACCATTCGCCACGAAGGGCCTCCTCCCCGTGTGATTGCGTTCACGGTGGTATTGTTGCCCACCGTCTGCAGCTTTGACCGCCCCAGTCCGGGCAGCTGCGCAAGGTGCCGGATGTTCGTCCCTCGCGATGTGCCCCATGACCACCCCGCGCCAAAGGGTCCCAGGTCCTTTGTCAATCCCCGGACAGCTGCGGAGAATGACTCTTGCGCCACTTGCTCCAACGTTTCAATCTCCGGGGTGTCGCGATTGTCGATGAACGGGCTTCGCGGATCTGAAAGAAGCAGGCGAAGCGTGACATCGGCCCCCGGTTGAAGAAGGGGCACACCTTTTTGGTGGAGATCGTCCTGCCAGATGTTCTTATGGATCTCCATCCACCAGTATTCGAAAACCTGCGGGGCGATCAAAGGGGTGTCATAATCGGATTTCCAGCTCTTCAGCTCGTTGAACGCCTTCGCCTCGTCCGGGTTCAAGGAATGCTCGTCAATCAACGGCAGGAGCACAGGCAACGCCTTCACAGCCCGCGGGTTGACGATGTCCTTTTGCAGCGCCATCATGTCTTCGATTGTTGCTTTCTCCAGGCTCCGCAATCGTTCATTGATCCGTGTGGAGCGCTCGAATCCCGCGTAGGTCCAACCAAGATAGTACGGATACGTGCTATCGGCGGGCGGTTGATTGGCGGAGCTCACAAACCCCCGCGGCGGATTGAGCACATGAGGCAGGTGTGCTCGCGGAACCCATCCCTGCCATTCCGCGGCGGGATCGGTCCCGTCGGACACGAACTTTCCCTGGTCCTTTCGCCGGAGGGGGAATTTGCCATTATGCCATATGGCGATATTGTTCTCCACATCCGCATAGGCGAAATTCTGGGCCGGGCCGTTGAACCCTTCCAGTGCCCGCACGAATTCACCGTAGGTGCGCGCCATGTTGATCTTCAGAAAAGTATCGAACGTGCTGGTGGAATCGAGACCGGTCCAGCGCATCGCGCAGCCGGGGGGAATGCGCTGATCTATCGCGCGCCGGCCTGGACCGGCAACGACGGGACCGTGATGGGTATGTACGATGGTGTCGACAACGGTGGCGGCTCCCCTGACGTTGAACACTTCCACGCGTTTGCTGGTCGGGAGCCATTGTTCCCGGTAGAGATACTCATTCAGCGATGAGTCTCTGAAGGTGATTCTGTACCAGTCGAGAACATCGGATCCGGCATTTGTCTCCCCGAACGCGATCCGCTTGTTGAAGCCGATAAGCGACTCCCGGGGTTCCAGGGGAGGAGACTCCATAGACGTTCATTTCCGGGGAGACGAGCTGGATTTCATACCAGATTGATGGAAGAGTGAGGCTGAGGTGCGGATCGTTGCAGAGGATCGGGTGTCCGCTTGCCGTGCGCGTTCCGGAAACCGCCCAATTGTTGCTCCCCCTGGACACTTCCCGCTGATCGAACGGATCTTCCATCGCCGGCGTGCTCCCATCCGGTGCAAACACACTCCCTGCCGGGGAGGACTCGTCCCGAACTGTTGGCGCCCGCAGGGGTCGCCGGCACGACCTCCCAGCGCGTACCACGCGGGATAACCGGATCGACAAAGGGAAGAACATCCGGATACAGGATTGACGACGACACTGTCTCCCAGTATTTTTCTGACGTTGGTCAGCGCGGCATCCGTACTCGAGAAGGAAAGGGTCCGGGAGAAGTTGGAGAAGATGAGTGCGGTCTTCAGCGGGGTCCATTCCTCGGGCTGATAATCGAGGATTTTGAATTCGACGGGAAGGCTTCGTTCATCAAGATTGATGAGCCAGGCGTTCACGCCGCCGCAGAAGGCTTCCACGGCATCGCGCACAAGGGGGGTTGTCAGCGAGTTGCGCGCCACCAGTTCCGCCGCGACATTCAGCCCGATGCGCCGGTGAAACCGGTCCGCTTCAAGCGCCGGCGCACCGGCCACTTCGGAAAGCCGTCCTGCAGCAGCGCGCGCCTGAAAGTCCATTTGCCAGAGACGATCTCTCGCCATACAGTAACCCTGGGCAAAGAAGAGGTCATGGGTATTAGCGGCAAAGATATGCGGGACACGTCGGTCGTCCCACAGGATGCGGACGGTTTCCCGAAGGCCCTTCAGCTCGAGCGCCGTGGGAAGTTCATCGGTGGAGACATTGTTCTGCCAGAAACCGGCGAACGGGTTAAAGAACTTACCCGGGGGAGGGACATCGTTATCGTGCTTGAAGTGCAGGAGGACAAAGAGGCCGGCACTTAGAAGGCTGAGGAGTATCGGTCGGAACCATTTCATCGTGCGGTGCAAGAGAGGCCTGTCAGTTCCATCCTTTGTGACGATTCTCCCCGAACCCGAATGACACTCAGGGCGAACATCCGGCCGGCAGAACAGACAGCCGGGCCACTCGGTTGCGGATGGTGGAGGACTGAGTGGCAATATACACCTGACATTCGGAGAAGTCAACAGCACGAATTGCCTCAAGGAAAATCCATTCGAAGTGGCACCCGATTCCGGCCCGTGCACCTTGCATACATGATCTTGGTTGCGTATGTTCATTCCTGCCCCCTCCCCCACTTCAAACCCTGAAGGATGAAACAATGAACCGGAGAATACTCTATTTCCTGTGCACGCTGCTTCTTTCCGCATTGTACTCCACACCACTGGCTGATTCCCCCCGAACAGACACCCCTGGAGTCACCGTTATCGACATCGCCGGCGACTGGGAAGCGGCCGGAGATCTTCCCCGCCAGGCACTTCTCATCAGTCTCCAGGGACTGGCAAACAAACACGGCGCCAACATTTACCTTGTCTATCCGGATATTCACCAGCATGCCGGCACGAAACAGATTCTGGAGTACTATCGGAAGCGCCACGGCATTCGCACGACGGACATGAAGTCTGTCGAAGAAGTCGTACGGAAATACAGGTCATCGCTGAAGGCGTGCGTCGTCTGGGATACGGAGGTTCTGGCGTCCCTCATGGTATCGTACACTGTCGCCGGCCTCGAGGATGCCCTCGTGGTGACGGAGGAACATCTCCCGCTGATGAAGAAGCTCGGCCTGAAACCCGTTGCCGACTTCAGGCGGAAATTCCGGGGGAAAACCGACGCCGAGATTTTCCAGTGGGCCTACAACGAATACTGGTCGCGATGCAGCCGGGACTACCTGGTGTACCTCGGTGAACATTGCCGGGGACTGAAGAACGGGCCCGGGATGCGACCGGCAGTCGCGGATTTCGCCATCGTTCACAGGGCATTCTGTAGTGACCTTTCCGCACGCCCGGGAGCAGGAGCAGAGTATGAGCTCGCCGACAGGATCATGAGCGAAATGCGCCCGTATGCGTATGTGTACGGCTGGCACTCCTACTGCAAAGACAAAGAGGAGGAACATATCACGATGTTGTCGCGGCATGCGCTTATCATGTCGGAGGGCCTCGCGTCGCTGCCGAACATGAGCTTCCATGGAAAGGTGCCGGTGTCACCCGACTTCCATTTCAAGCAGAAGGGAACATTCAACCCGGACCCCGAAGTCGAAGATAAGGTCTATCTCACCCTCATTGAGAGCGACGGGCTGGGCATCGGATCATGGAACCGGCCGGGCAGGGGTGAAATCCCCTACGGCTGGGAGGCGAACGAGGAATATTTCGATGTGGCTCCGGCGCTGCTTCAGTACTATTATGAAAGCGCCACCCCCAACGACCACTTCATCGGAAGTCTGAGCGGTCCGGGGTACTTCTACCCGAAGTATTTCCCTCCCGACAAACTGCCCGGTGTGCTGCGCCGGGAGGACACCCTGATGCGCCGGATGGATCTCCACGTGTTCGGGATTATGGACTTTTCCGAAGGAGACCACGCCGTCGGGAATGCCGACCTGACGGAGAGCGTGGTGGATGCGTACTACGAAAACCTTCGCGCGGCTGCCGGGTTCTTCAACGGCTACGGTCCGGCCAATACCTACGACTGCCGTGAAGGCCGGCCGCTCATTTCCTACAACTACTATGTTGACGTCCGGAAATCAAGAGACGAGGTGGTGGAGGATCTTCACGAGCTGGCGCGCATCAATCCCCGGAGGCCCTATTTTCTCCCCGTGCACGTGCGCGAGGACAACGACGTCAAACGGATGAAGGAGATCGTGGACCGGCTGGGGCCGGAATTCGAGATCGTACCACCCAGGGAGTTCATGATCATGGCGGGCAAGCGGCCGACGATGACAAAGCGTTTTCTGGAACGGCGTCCCGCACTCTCCGGCCGCTGGAAACTCGACCCGGCGAAGAGCACAAATATCTTCCCGACGGCATTTGAGCTGGAGATCGATCTGCGGGGCAACGTCATCACCATGACCACGACGGCGCTCGAGCAAAGATACGTCCATCACCGGCAGCTGAGAACTTCGAAGAGGCTGGTCATCGGGGGCGCGGCTGTCGGCTCGCCCGAGGAGATGACACGGCGGATGGGGTACTCCGCCGGCTGGTCGGACAGCATCGTGAGCTCGGCGGCGTGGAAGCCGGATGGCGTGACGCTGGTGGTGACGTCATTATTGAATCTGGAAACGTCCCAGGGTGAGTTCCCCACCACGTCGACGAGCGAGTACGTGCTGTCGACAGATCTCATGACGCTCACCGTCACGGAGCGAAGGGCGACGCGGCAATCGCCTGAACCCGCGGTGATATTCGTCTATCACCGGGTTCTGTGAGACGACGTCCACGCCCGGCGTGCACCCCGGCTGCATCCGGCGATGCCATCGCGGCGCATTACCGCTTTACTCCGCGGGACCGTACAGCTTCCGGATAGCGGCGCTTGTGGAATATGAGACGCCGGGTGCGGTCGTTACGCCCCCATATCCCACCGCCGGAAATAGAGTCCCTGCCGGACGATCGGCAGTGTCTTGTACTCGATTTCTTCCATTTGCTCGGGGCTCAACGGCGAGAACTCCGACGCCCACTTCACGTTTTGTTCCAGCTGTTCGATATTGTCAACGCCCACAATATTCGTGCTCACCGAGAGGGTACAGTTGTAATAGAGTGATTCTTTCATCGTGAGTGTTCCCGGCTTTGTCGTCCGCAACCGCTCGGGCTGCTGATCGGGCGGGGGGGGCGTCCAGGTGGAAAGCATACGGCCGCGGGTTGCGATCTTCATTCCTATGACACCGATCCCCTTCTTCTGAGCCACCGGCAGCAGATAGCGCTTGAAGCTGAGGTAATGTGTATCCGCGGCGTTGACGGCCATCAGGATGGTGTCAAAGTCGAATCTCTCCAGTGCCTGTTTCAGGACGAGCGGTTCATAATGGCCGGTGATGCCCAGGAACCGCACCATCCCCTCCTCACGCGCCTTGAGAAGCGCCTTGAGTGCGCCGTCTTTCGCAAAGATCGCATCCAGTTGATCCTGCCGCTGCACATTGTGCAGCTGCCAGAGGTCCAGGTGGTCGGTCTGCAGCTGTTTCAGGCTCTTCTCCAGCAATTTCATCGATCCATCGTACGTGCGGTCCGCCGTCTTCGAAGTCTGAAACACTTCGCTGCGACGGTCTTTCAGCACCTGACCGATGTTGATCTCGCTCACTCCGCCTCCGTATCCCGCCGCCGTGTCGATGTAGTTCACACCCAGATCGATCGCCCGGTTGATGATATCCACCGACTCCTTTTCCTTCCCCTGCATCTCGAGAGTCGCCTGGCCGCCGAGACTGAAGATCCCCACCTGAAATCCTGTCTTGCCGAGGTTATGTGTGGGCATCGCCTTGTGCGTTCTGGGATTGTACGGAAGGTCTTTGACGCTCTTCTTTTTCGACCCCTGGTCCGTCTCGGCGGCGGCCGTGCCGGTTCCCGCCGCCATCGCCAGGGTAGCTGCAACGGTTCCCCCGATGAATTCGCGCCGGTTTATCGTGTTCCTATGGTCAGCCATGTTCACATCTCCTCATAGTGAATGCCGATTGAGTTCCTCGGGCAAAGCGACAGCGTCATCGATCAAGAGAATATATGCGGGAAGTCCCGGCGACGATCATTTCTTCAACCCCGTATACCGGAAACAGTCAACGGTATGATCGTTCACCATGCCCACCGCCTGCATGAAGGCATAGCAGATTGTGCTCCCCACGAACGTGAAACCCCGTTTCTTCAGATCTTTGCTCAGCGCATCCGACTCCGGCGTTGAAGAGGGCAGATCCTTGATGGACCGCCGGTGGTTCACCAGGGGCTGCCCGCCGACGAACCGCCACACATAGCCGTCAAAACTCCCGAACTCTTTCTGAACGGCAAGGAAGGCCTTTGCATTGAGCACCGTACTTTCGATTTTCAACCTGTTGCGCACTATGCCCTCATCCTTCATCAACCTGGCGATCCTCGCACTGTTGTACGTCGCGATCTTCCTCGGATCAAAGGCGTCAAAGGCGCGTCTGTAGTTCTCCCTCTTCCGCAGTATCGTGCTCCAGCTCAACCCGGCCTGTGCCCCTTCGAGAATCAGCATCTCAAAGAGACGACGGTCAGCGTGCACCGGCACACCCCATTCGTTGTCGTGGTATGCCTGGTACAGCGGGTCACTCCCTGACCAGGCACAACGGATGACAGCGTCTGATTCCATGTCGAAAGCCTTTCGTGTTTTGGCATCCGCCGTCCTGCCCCGGGCTGATTTCCTGGAGATTGAACATGCGTAAGGTGGTAAACAATGCAGCCTTTTTCAAGTGGCAGCCCGATCACGTCACATAAAAAAGCCTGTTCACCCGACGGCCTGCGCGGTCCTCATTTCCGCGGCAATGTCCCGCAGATGATTCATTCCTGCCCCTGTGTTCCGGCCGGCTTTTCTTCTTTCATCACCACAAACACCAGCGCCGCCGATACCAGGAACGCGGCGGCAAGCGCGAGCACTGCATACATCGTGCTGTGCGTCATATCCCGGATCCATCCCACAGCATACGGGCTCACGAATCCTCCCAGATTGCCGACCGAGTTGATCCAGGCAATCCCCGCCGCCGCCGCGCTGCCGGAGAGGAGCGCAGTCGGCAACGCCCAGAATGTCGAAAGACTGGACATAACGCCCGCCGTGGCGAACGCAAGCGCGGCGATGCCGAGAACCGGATGCAGACCCTGAATGCCGCTCATGACAAAGAACACGGCTGCAAGAATTCCGGCGATGGCAAAATGCCAGCGCCGTTCCCCCGTCGAATCCGAGTGATGACCCCAGAGGATCATCACCACCGCTCCGAAACCCCACGGGATCATGGATATCAGCCCTATATGCCACGGATCGGTGGCAAAGTTGTCCTTGATAAGCTGCGGCATCCAGAAGCTGATGAAATAGTTCCCCATGATGACACCGAAGTACACGACGCAGAGCAACCACACCTTGCTGCTCCTGAAGGCATCGCCAAGGGTATGGCGCCGGTGCCCCTGACGCGCCTTGAACACCTCTTCCTCCCGGAGACGCGTCACAAGAAGATCCCGCTCCTCAGCCGCAAGCCATCCTGCTGTACGGGGTCCATCATCCAGGTAGAACAGTGCGGCGATGCCGACAAGGACAGAAGGAATCCCCTCCAGCAGAAAGAGCCATTGCCAGCTGGCCAGGCCGGCGACACCGGCCATCGACGACATGATCCATCCCGACACCGGACTTCCAAAGGCACCGGAGAGAGCGATGGCACTCATGAACGCCGCAACCATCCTGGCACGATATCTTCCGGGAAACCAGAATGTCAGATAGAGAACAACGCCCGGGAAGAACCCCGATTCGACAATGCCGAGCAGGAAGCGCAGTGCGTAGAACATGAGAGGGGTGTCCGCAAACATGAACGCCGAAGAAACACATCCCCACACAATCATCAGCGGTCCGATCCAGCGGCGCGCGCCGATCTTCTGCAGCACGATATTGCTCGGCACCTCAAAGAAGAAATACCCGATGAAGAAGATACCCATGCCCGCACCGAACACGGTGTCGCTCATGCCCAGGTCCTGCTGCATATGCAACTTGGCAAAGCTGACATTTACGCGGTCGACATACGACAGGATATAGCAGAGGAAGAGAAAGGGGATCAGCCGCCAGGTCACTTTCCGGTAAGTAGCCTTTTCGAACTCCGAAATCGCCGCTGGTGAATTCAATCATTCCTCCGGCTCTGGTCGACGCAAAGGGTTCACGTGAGTCCTTCTTGTACGGTCCGCGCGGCCGGAAGAAGGGGGAAGAAATGGAGGAATCTTGCTTTCTGACTTGCCGATCCTTATTATCATAGCATTCCCATGCCTCTCCGGCCGCCAATACACTATAGGGAAAAACAGATGAAAACCATAGGGATATTCCTCCTGTCTTGCGTCATCGCGTGTTTTGTGCAGGCACAGGTGCCCGTGAAAACGGATCTCATGCAGATTCTCGAGAAGGTTCCCCCTCCGCCCCCGAACAGCCGGGACGCCTATGCAAAGCTGAGCTGCGATGAGAGCTCCGGAACCCTGACATGTACTGCGGCCAAAGTGTTCGAGACTGTTGATGCCGCATTGAAAGAAGTGGAAGATGCGTACAAGACTCAGGCCAAACCGGCTAACGCTTCTTTGCCTCCGGGTGTCTCTCCCGATATGGCCAAGCAGATGCAGGATCCGGAAATGAAGAAGAAGATGAAGGGGATGAGCAAAGAAGAGAAGATGAAGATGGCCATGGAGATGATGGCTTCCGCTCCGACGCCTGTACTGGAAGAGGAACCCCCTCCGATTCGTGCCGCCCTGACCGAGTGGCAGAAAATCACCGCAGGCTTTCAGAGTGATTTCGAACGCGGATCTGCGGAACTGCAGGAAGAAACCCGGATCCGCGAGGCGGATGAGAAAGCGCACAACGAAATCGGTACATGGGAGGATGCTGAAATCGCGAAGCTCCCTCAGATCAGCTCCGGTGAAATGAGTGCTCCCGATCCGGCGAAAGTGAAGGCGGTCCGGCTGAAGGCGGTCGATCGGCATATCGCCCTGGCGGACAAGCAGCTGATCCAACGCAATCAATCGTATGCAACCTTGCTGGGTCGAACAAAAAACCGGTACACTTCCTTTCATCAGAAGCTGGTCGCAGCGGACTACGCCTCTGCGTCAAAGAACTTCTCGACATTGAAAGTCTTGTCGGACGGTCAGATGTTCATCCTGAAGAGCATTGCTGCTCTTGCGCAACGCTCCCGGGCTGCATACGAAGAATCGGGCCGCTGGCTTGCGGTCCGCAGGCAGATCGAACAACAGAAGACCGAGTAACACTACGAAAGGAATGTCCTGTAGAACATCACTGCGGAGATCATAAGGCCGATCGCCGATATGAGTCGGCGGACGATTTTCTGAGGAACCTGCTGTGCGTAGTGTGCTCCGGTAAATCCTCCCGCAATGGTGCCGACCATCATGATGCCTACTGCGGTCCAGTGGATCAGGCCGCTGCCTATGAAATAGACCGCGGCCACCACATTGATAAGAAAGGCGAGCATGACTTTGAGGGTGTTCATTTCGTGCACATTCTCGAACCCGAGCATCCCGAGAGAGGCAAGCATGAGAATGCCTATGCCGGCGCCAAAATACCCTCCATACAAAGCCACAGCAAACTGAAACACCACTGCGCCTACTATCCAATTGCGCGAGTGTGGCCTCCCCTGACCTGTTCCCCCCGGGGTCTTCAAGACTCTTACCAAAGCTCCCTGAGCCATAAAGAGGATCGTCGCAAAGAGGATCAGAAAGGGAACGAAGGCGTCAAACACCCTGGATGGGGTCTGCACGAGCAGTATCCCGCCTGCCAGTCCGCCCAGCAGGCTCACCGGTGCAAAGAGTCTGAGCCACCGGGTTACCGGACGGATATTCTTCCTGTAACCGGCTGCGCTGCTCAGGATTCCCGGCAACAACGCCACGGTGCTCGTGGCGTTCGCCGGGATGGATGGAAGACCGGTGAGGATGAGAGTCGGGAACGTAACCAGCGTTCCACCGCCGGCAATGGAGTTCATGACTCCGGCCACGAACCCGGCAGTCACCAGGCCTGCAATCCGGGACACGGTGAATGGTTCCGTCATTTGTACGCTTTCAGCGCTCGCTCCGTGGCCGAGAGCATCGCCTCGGCGTTCACCGGCGATCCGACGGCATTCTTCATCCATACATCCGGAACCACGCTTCCGACCTTCACCATCCGTTCGATTTCCGGTCCGATGGTCTGCTTCCCTCTCAGATACTCTTCGATCTGATGTGAAATCAGGTGCCCGATCGCATAGTCGGGGAGGTAAAGAAACGAGTGAATGATATGAGAATAGACCGCCAGGAGAACGACGTCCTTTGTTTTGAACACCGGTGCATAGTAGGTGTTCCACACATCCTTGGCGATCTGCAGCGTTGCCGCTTTGAGTTCCGCCGCGCTCGCCGTGGGATGCGCATACATCCAGTGCCATATGCCCATATCCACCAAGGAAACGCCTGAGATTTCGAATGTCTGCCAGAAGACGTTGAGCGCATCGAGTGTTTCGTTGTTCGCATCAGGTGATGCAAGTCCCAGGAGCTGGAGATCCCTTGTCTGAAAGACATAGGCGATCGCCTCGGTGAATGCCGTATTCGGCACGCCGTTGAGCAGATAGTGATCGACGGCGTTGAGCGAAAGCGTCTGCTCTACGTTATGGCCCATTTCGTGCACTGCGATGTTGTACCCCTTGTAGTCCATCCCGTCCTTGCCCACGCGTGTCCGCAGGCGGGTTTTTGCCGATCGCATGCCGGCGCCCGCTGCATGTCCGGATCCGCGGGCGGGCTCGACGAGGATGTTGTCCGCGAGATAGCCGGCCCGCTCTTTACTGAAGCCCAGTTTCATCAGCATGTTGGGCATGTCGGCTTTGTACGCATCGGCGTTCGGATACTTCCCCGCAACGATCGAATCAAGCTGCTTTTCCGTGTACTGCCCCCGCGGCCGGAATCCGTTGTACCAGATATCGAAGGGCTCGAGCGGCCGGCCGAGTCGACTCTCGATGATCTTTGCGACCTTTGGCACAAGCGGGGATTTCAGGACTGATTCAAGCATCGCTTTGACCGCCGCCTCGGGAATTTCCCGGTTTTCTTCGAATCTGCGCGCGATCAATGTGGGTGCGGTGGGTGAATATGGGTCCACACTTTTCGACGCGAGAAACGTCTTCAGCAATGTCGCATACCGTGTATCGGGTTCAGGGGCGTTGCCGGTCCCACGATTCACCTGTGCTGACAGGGCGGCATCTTGAACGGTGGTCGGTTTCACTTCGTTTGTGAAAGGATTCCAGTCCACTTGCGGGTTGTTCACCACGATCTCGGGAATGGACTGGGTGACGATGCGATCCATCACCTGCTGGATCATCTTCTGTTTGGCCATCCCCTGTTCTTTGCCGGTGTAGTTGGACTTGAGCTCATCGCGCAGATTCCAGTGGGAGAGCAGCCGCATTTTCGGCGGAAAGAGACGGTTGCCTTTTGCATCCACCAGATGATGCATGTAGATATTGTATTCAGCAATATACTTGTCCGCTATCGCCCCGGCCTCGGCGAGGGATTGATTCACTTCCGCAGGAATACGCTTTGAGAATTGCTGTGCCAGCCGTGCCTCCGCCCATTGCCGGCGCGACCATCCCGCGCTTCCGGTCAGCCTTTGATCGAGCGTGGTGATGGGAAAGTTGAGGAGGACGACGAATGCCAGCTTGTTCGAAAAGAAATCATCGGTGATATGGGCACCGGGCGAGTATGCGGCAAAGAGGTCGTCGAACGGATAGGTCGGCCCGAGATCGAGATCTGACTGTCGCCGGAATGCCATTCCGATTTCGGTCATATGCCCGTTGAGCTGTTCAAGCAGGTACTCATAGCGGTCAAACATCACATCAAGGGTCGGCCCGGTTCCTGCGAAATTGGCGCGTACAAATTCCCTGAATGCCCCGGCATCGCCATCTGCTGTACGCCAGAACATCGCGACCTGGTTCAGCCCCTGTGTGATTCGTGTATGCTGGGCTTCACCGTGGGTTGCCACCAACTCCTTTTCCAGGGCGGTACGAACATCCTTCATCCAGGTGAGGGGGGCATCCTGTGCCTTCGCCTGGCCGACGGACAGAACCGTCAGAGCAAGAGCGAGGAGAGCGGGGAGAATCACCTCATGAGAATTGGACATGGCAGCTCCGGGAAATAGTCGTGGATCGATGGATTCTCGGTACAGAGTATGCCGTGTGTGCGGCCCGGTTCAACGGGGCTGCAGGAGCGTCCGGACGGTCTGGATTCGTTCCGTGGCGCCCGTTCTTCCGTGGTTTGCCCGTTGATGTGCGGGACAGCGGCCGTGAAATGTACGGTCATTCGGGGGAATTGTCAATTCGCCGATTTGCCGGGGATGTTTCCTTCGCGCGCCGCCGGCCGCCGGAGCCCGGCGGTGCTTCCGCGACCGCGTGTTGATTCGCGGAACCGAGTTGACTATATTTCGGGTCAGTCTCCTGGCCCCATAACCGTGGAACACTCCTGTGAAGAAAACTCTTCTCATTACCGTTCTCGTCCTCCTTGCCATCTACACGCTGGCCGGTTTCTTTGTCATCCCCGCTATTCTGAAGCCGAAACTGATAACAGCAATCGAAGAGACAACGCACAGGAGCGTGCAGGTCGGCTCGGTTTCCACCAATCCTTTCGCACTCTCCCTGAGCATTGAAGATTTTGTGCTCAAAGACAGGGACAGTTCCGTGATGGTCTCGTTCAAGGAGCTCTATATAAACTACGAGATCCGGTCACTCTTTTCTGACGCGACCGTCCTCTCTGCGTTCCGGCTGGATACTCCATTTGTCGCCATACGGATCATGCCCGACGGGAAGCCGAGCTTCCAGGATCTGCTGCAGGGCGGCACTCCTGACACGTCGGGTGCGGACACTTCGCAGAACGCTCTTGTTGTCGACGATCTCTTTCTCGCCCAGGGGACCATCAGGTATCAGGATATGGCACGGGAGCGGCCGCTGACGCGCGTCATCGACTCGCTGGACCTCTCGCTGAAAAACTTCACTACAGTCCCCCGTGAGTCCGGCGAATATGAATTCGAGGCCACGACACGGTACGGAGAACGGCTGCACTGGCATGGGAACATGAGCGTCACACCGCTTCGCTCGGCCGGGCAGCTGGAAATCACCAACGTCCGGCTGGCAAACCTCTGGGAATTCATGAGCGACCGCTTGAAGTTCGGCGTGCAGTCGGGGACAATAGACTTCCGCGGAAAGTATGATCTCGATCTCTCCAACCCGACGGCGCGGTTCGCCCTCCGCGAGGGGGCCGTCGATATCCGGCAATTGGTACTCACAGCACCGGAGGACAGCCTCCCGCCTGTGTCGCTGCCCGACGCCACCGTGGAAGGCATCACATTCGACTACCCGGCCCGCGCCCTTACCCTCGGCAGTATTCGGGTTGAGGGTGGATCGTTGCGGACGGCCTACCTGGCCGACGGGACAATGACGATTCAGGATCTTCTCACCCCCGTGCCCGATCCCCGCGACACTGCACCGTCCTCAATGACGGTCAACATCAAGAAACTCACGACGAAGGACGTCACGTTCACGTTCATTGACAAGATGCTCGAACCCGAAGCGCCCTTCACGCTTGAGAATCTCGCGTTGTCCATGGAGAATTTCACCTATGGCGCCCGCGGAATTGCGAAATTGGCAGCCACAGCTGTACCCAACGGGGCAGGATCGGTGCGTGCCGCGGGAACACTGTCGTTGGACCCACAGAAGGCGGATATGGAAATCCAGATCGCCGGCATGCCGCTGCCGTCCTTCCAGCCATACGCCGCCCGGTACAGCAGGGCTCAACTTGTCGACGGCACCGTTTCGCTGAACGGCAGGATGAACTATGCGGCGCAAGGCAAGCGCACCCTCTTCCGGTATCGCGGCACTGCCTCATCTGACCGGGGCCGGATCACCGATCCGGTCTTGAAGCAGGATCTGACCCGCTGGGCGCGGCTGGACATGCGCCGCCTGGAGTACACTCTGGATCCGCCGGCCTTCTCGATCAACGAGATCGTCGCGACGCGGCCGTATCTCCGCGTTGTTGTCGGACCCGACCGCAGACTGAATATCCAACATGCCATGGCAACCGTGGAAGATTCCGGGTGGACGCCGGTTGATGCACAGGATTCTGCGACGGGGACGTCCGTCACGAAGAACTCCGACACGGCCGCACACGCCACGAAGGCGGCGGTAGCGACGACACCGGTCGGGCAGGACTCCACAACAGCCTCCCCGGTGCGAAAGAACCCGGCAGTGGCGGCGGCCGGCAGGAAGGATTCCGCGGCAGCGACACTGACCACGATCACCACGATCACCATCATGGACGGGTCGATGAATTTTGCCGATCTCTCCCTGACGCCGAATTTTTCCACGGGCATTCAATCCCTCAACGGCACCATTCGCGGTCTTTCCTCCGTCCAGCTGGCGCGCGCGGATGTGGATCTCGCCGGCAAGGTGGACACCTACGCGCCCGTAACCATCAAAGGGCAGATCAATCCCCTCAGCGAGGAAGCCTACACGGACATTCTCATGAGATTTGAGGGCATGGACCTCACGACTTACAGTCCCTATTTCACCAAGTTCGCGGGATACCGCATCGACCGGGGAAAACTCTCGCTCGACCTGCGCTACAAGCTGAACAGGCGCTACCTCGAAGCGGAAAACAAGATCGTCATCAATCAGCTCACGCTGGGCGAGAAGGTCGACGGACCGGATGTGACCAGTCTCCCCGTGAAGCTCTGCATTGCCCTTCTGAAAGACTCGAAGGGCGACATCGACATGGATATTCCGGTGAGCGGAAGCATCGACGATCCGGATTTCAGTTTCTTCCCGATCATTCTCAAGGCGGTGTTGAATCTTCTCTGGAAGATTGTCACCGCGCCGTTCGCACTCATCGGCGCGCTGTTCGGCGGCGGGGAGGATCTGGATCATGTCGGGTTTGAGCCCGGGCTGGATTCGCTCAGCCAGGGTCAGGCGGGGAAACTGGCCACCGTGGCCAGGGGGCTCATCGAACGGCCGGGTCTGCACCTGGATATCCGCGGAACTTTCAGCGATTCACTGGACGGACGGGTCCTGGCATTCGAGGCCCTGCTGCGAAAAGTACGCCCTTCGGGAAGCGGTCCGTGGACGCGCCAGGAAGAGGAACGGATGCTGGAGATATACAAGCAGACGTTCGGCGCCGACGCGGCACTGCTTGTTCCGGGGGAAGAGAGCGAGACGAGAAAGCAGCAGATCATCGAGGCGGCACGTCAGCGGCTGGCGGCATCCATGCCGCCGTCGGAGAATACTCTCCGTGATCTCGCACGCCGGCGCGCGGAGTCGGTGATGCGGATAGTCACCACGCAGCACGGCATCGACCCCGCCAGGCTGTTCCTGCAGGAGGTGAAGGGTAGCGCGGCTCCCGTCGACGGACTTGTTCCAACGGAGCTGTCGCTGACTGCGCCCTAGACCTTCCCTCCAGGATCCGGCGGGCTGGCAGGAGGAGCGTACCAGCGCTCTTTCGGCACCACCGTGGGAACGGGCCGGTCGGCAAGATAGTTTGGCGACATGATCTGCACGCCGTATTCGTTGAACGCATCCTGAATGTTCTGGTGCATGTCCGAATACGTCCCGGGCATTTCGTCCGCCTTTCCGGTGAACGCATTCAACTGGTACGTTACGTAGAAATCATTCAGCGCGGTCTGCAGAATGAACGGCTTCGGTTCCTTCAGGAGGCCCGCGGTGCGGTCGGCGGCCCTGAGGAGCAGGGCATGAACCTGCCGCCAGGGAGTGTCGTACCCGATCGTCACCGATGTGTGCAGGATCAGATGCTGCAACCGGGCCTGTGCACTGTAATTGGTGACGTGGGCGGACAGCATGATGGAATTCGGGACTGCAATTTCCACGTTCTTGATGGTGCGTATCTTCGTCACAAGAAATCCCGAAGCAATGACATTCCCTTCTGAATCCCCGATCTTCACAAAGTCCCCCACTTTGAACGCCCGCATATAGATCTGGATCACCCCCGCAACGATGTTTGCCACCGCAGAGCTTGAACCGAACGAGAGAAGAAGACCGAAGAAAATCGAGATCCCCTGAAAGGCATTGGTGCTCGAACCGGGAATGTACGGATATGCAACCACCAGAGAGAAGGCGATAACGAGAAACCGGACGATGCTGAATGTGGGTTTCGCCCACTCGGCATCGAAGCCCGGAATCTCCACCTTTCCCTTCGCCAGTTCCGCGAAGAAGAACCGCAGGAACCTGATCACATAGGTGGTCACGACGGCAAGGACGGCAAGAAAAAGCAGGTTGGGAATCTCTTCAACGAAACCCTTCGCGAGAACGGAAAGCGGACCCAGAGTGAGATTCAACATGGCGCTGCCGAGAGCTTGAGTCCATGGCAGCAGGGACAGCATCACTTCTATATACAGATACACGAGGACGATGTAGGTGATCCCCCGCAGGGTCTTCAGGAGGGCCGCCACCGTCCACATGATCCACGAAACCTGGAGCACTTTCTGGGAGCCGATGCGACCCGAGCGACTCCTGATGTCGGCGGCGGTCAGCACTCTCCGGAAGCCGCGGGGGAGCAGCCTGATAAGAACGACAAAGAGTATCGTGGCCGCAGCGGCCAGAGCGAAAGCCCTGATCAGGGAACGGGCGGAGTGATCAACCCTGTACTGGGCAACGGCCGAACGGATCCGGGCCGCATATTCCGAAGCGAGCGCCTGCCGTGACACACCGAACGCCTCCGCGTCGTCGTCCCTGAGGACCAGCAGAAGCTTCTCGCCGGCAACGATTTCCGTCTGATATGGACCTTCCACGGCAAGAATCGAATCAGGCTCAACACGAGGATCGTCGGCCACTTCAGCAATGCGGTCCGTCATGGACCGGGCCCGCGCTTCCGGACTCCAGCCGCGAACACCCTGATGAATGGTGAACAGCACATTCTGGTCAAGCCGGACCGGAAATGCCACGATTGAATCGGGGAGTGCCCGCCGTTCCTGGGCGAAAACCCCCGGCCCCGGCTGGAGGGAGAGAACAAGAGCGACCCCGGTATTCCAGATGATCGCAGGGGTAAGACACCACGGGCGGCGCACGCAACAGTACACGGCCATTTCGGAGTTCTCCTGGGGATAGGACTGTGCAATGCTACGAAGGAAAGGTGAAACATACAATGGAGCGTTTAAGCGGTCCCATCTTTGACCCGATTTTTGTATATTTGTGCACTATTACGAGAGTCAGTCACGCCAACCACCTTACCCGGAGGATTTCCATGCTGAAACGCACACACCTGCTGAGCAGAGCGATACTGATTCTCGCGCTGGCCGGCCTCACGATGCTCATCTCCTGTTCACAGTCCCAGATGGTCATGAACTCATGGGTAAACCGGGAAGAACTGAAAGGTCAGAAATATCACAAAGTCATGATCCTCGCCATGGCTGCGAACTGGGACAACAGAAAGACCGTGGAAGAAGAAATGGGGCTGGCGGTGGAAAAAGAAGGCGTTGAGGTTGCCAGGAGTTCGGACGTGCTCACCCCGGGGACCAGCACAATGACTCTGCACGACAAAGATCTCGTTTTGCAGAAGGTGAAGGAGTTCAATTGCGATGCAATTTTCACCATGTCGGTGAAGGATGCGAAATCTTCGGATCGGTATGTCCAGGGCACGGTTGTCGCGTATGCCCCCTATCCGTACCATTCGTACTATGGCAGTTTCAACGGCTACTACGGGTACATGGCTCCCGTGATGTCGACCCCCGGGTACTACACGAACGACAAGACCTATATTCTTGAGGGAAACCTCTTTGATGCATCCACCGGGAAGATTCTCTGGTCCATGCAGTCGGATGCGTACAACCCGGCGGGGATACGGTCATTCAGCCGGGAATATGCAGAGCTGGTCATTTATCAGATCAAGAAAGAAGGATTCCTGCAGAAGTAAGGATGCGCTGCGGGAGGAAATCAGGAAATCCTGGGCGCACGACTTCGTGACCCAGGATGTGTGCATCACCCTCTCGGAGATACCGGGAGGGCCGTCGAACGACGAAGAAACCATCAGTTTGTTCCACCCCCGCGCGCCCGCCTCCGGCGGCCTCGCGGACCGGACACGCATTCTCCACCGGCACCCCTCCCGTACACCTGACGGACTACACCCCTTTTCATCCTCTTGGGTGATTCCTTCAGAAGCGCAAATCGCGATATTGTCTTCATACAGCGGACAACTTCCACTCGGAATGCTGCCCATGATGCTTGTATGCTTTCTTCTTGTGCTCGGCTCCTCCACGTCCTCTTCGTTCTCTTCTCTTGAACGCGGCGATCAGGAGTTTGCCGTACGAAACTACCCGCTCGCTCTGGCCGTGTATGATTCCGCCCTGGCCACATCGAAGGATTCCGCAGGGGTGCTCTGGCGACTTGCGCGCGTGTACGTCTGCCTCGCGGATGTCGCTCCTGAAGAGCAGCAGCTGGACCTCTACCGGAAGGCGGAAGCATTCGCCGTCCGCAGCATATCCGCCGACTCCACAAAATCTGAAGGGCACTCCTGGCGGGCTGCCGCCCTCGGCAATGTAGCCATGTTCGAAGGGAGCAAAGCGAAGGTACGACTTTGCACCGTGATCAAACAGGAGCTCGATTGCGCGATTGCACTCAATCCGCGGGATGATATCGCCTTCTCGATCCTGGGCTCCTTCTACAGGGCACTGGGAAACGTGAGCTGGCTCGAGCGCCAGCTGGCCGCGCTTTTCCTGGGAGATCTTCCCGAGGGGGGATATCGACGAATCCGAGCGTGCCCTCAGACAGGCAATCACGCTGGCTCCCCGCGTCATCCGGCACCACTTCGAACTGGGTATGCTCTACCAGGAAATGGATCGCAACGAGGAAGCGCTGGCAGAGTACAGGCAGGTGATCGCCCTCCCTCTCTTCCTGGCGAGCGACGAGGCACGGCAACTCTCGGCTGCCCGGTTCGTCAAGGAACTCGGAGGAGACGAAAAAACTCCTTGACCCTCCGAATATCCTTCATTACCATACATTCTGCTGGTGTCAGTCCAGCCAACCTGTAGAAGTCCCATTCGATCCATCGCGGTCGGCGCCGGCTGAGAGCATGCCCTTTCCGTTCATTTTCTTTCGTGTCCTGCCGTTTCACAATCATCAAGGGAGACCGTCGATGAAACATCCGTCCATTTCATGTTAGGTATCCTGCTGGGTATACTCTGTCTCACGCCGCCCATCAATGCGCAGCAGAAGGACAACAAGAACTGCAAGGACCACCCTCTCTTCACCCGGATGCCCGACTCCTGGATTCACAACTGTAAAGAGAAAGAATTTGACGCCTATGAATTCAATTGCGGAGGAGGAAGACCGAGTACGTGTGGAAGGCCACCTCTGGGTAGATCACGGTACTATCCGCAGGCCGCCGCCAAATCCAAACCCAGCGAGCTCCAGATCCTGCGGAACTTCGAAAATGCCGTCAAGAAACTCGGGGGAACGGTTGTCACCAAAGAAAAGAGCAGAGAAACATTTCGGCTGACCAGAGGACGCAAAGGAAATATGGGTCGAAGTCTGGGCGGAGTTTACCGGCAAAGTACGGATTCACCATTGTGCAGAAGGAAGCCATGTCTCAAGACATCGTGGCCAATGCCGACGCTTTCATGAATGATCTCAAGGCCACAGGACACGCCGCAGTGTATGGCATCTACTTCGATACCGGCAAATCCGATATCAAGCCGGAGTCGGCGCAGGCTATAGGCGAAGTTGCCAAGCTCTTGAAGAATGCGGCTGATTTGAAAGTGTACGTAGTCGGGCATACGGACAACGTGGGAGGGCTGGAGGCCAACATGAAGCTCTCCCAGAGCCGGGCGGATGCCGTCACACAAGCGCTGATCCGCGATCACGGCATTAGTGCTTCCCGTCTCAAAGCCTACGGGGACGGGCCGTACGCTCCGGTCTCCTCCAATGACACGGAGGAAGGGAGAGCGAAAAATCGCCGGGTGGAATTGGTGAAGCAGTAGAGGCACAACACGCCCGGATCTCAACGATCACGCACGCGAGCCCGCCATTGGCGGGCTCGGGCATTATGCATGATCAGCGACCATCAGTGCGAATAGTGTACGGATAGACAAACTCGTACGTTCCTGACACCGCCTCGAATACTCCTTCCTTCAGCATTGTCAGACCTCTCGCCCGCGCCACAGGCGCGCCCGACTCCAGCACCTCACCGTCCACGCCGGGCAAGTTGAATCGTCGCGCGGGTGTTGGCCGGGATGGTGACGTTCACTGTCATGCGGCCGTCCGTGATCTTCCACGCGGTCGAGACCGGCCCGGCCACAGAGCGATATCCCACACGCGCCCACGTGAGCGTTCCACCCGGTTGCGGTGCAATCACCAGTTTCCGGAAGCCCGGACCATCGCTCCGGATTCCGCCGATATTCTCCACCATCCACTGGTACACCGCACCGAAGGCATAGTGCGCAAACGAGTTCATGCCGGGGTCCTGAAAACCCTTCTCCGGAGTCCACCCGTCCCATCGTTCCCAGATACTGGTTGCGCCGTGGCGTATCGTGAAACCCCACGACGGGAACACCTCGTTCTGGAGGAGCCGGTAGGCGACGTCGTTTCTCCCGATTGCAGAGAGCACGAGCATCAGGTCTTTCGTCCCGACAAAGCCGGTGGAGAGACGCCATCCGCGCGATTCAATATCCGCGATGAGGTGGCGCCCCGCCCGCTTCCCGGCCTCTCCATCCAGCAACCCTGATGCCAGCGCGAGCACGTACGCGGTCTGCGTCTTTCCTTTGACGCGTCCTTCAGCATCAACGTATGCAGTGATGAAGGCCGTCTTTATCTGCTCGAAGAGCAAGCGGTACCGGTCCGCCTCGTCCTTCTTGCCAAGAACCCCGGCCGCCTGCGAGAGCAGTTGCGTGCATCGTGCGAAGTAAGCGATGAAGATGACATCGTGCGGGGTTTCGGCGTCGATGTTCAGCCAGTCACCGAAACAGTGAAACTTCTCCGGCGGAAGCAGGTCGGGCGTCGAACGGTTCCGGCAGAATTCTACGAACTTCACCATCGCCGGATAGTGCTGTTCCAGAATATCCCGGTCCCCGTACACCTCGTAGATGGTCCATGGGCAGATCACCCCCGCGTCCGCCCAGGCGGGTCCCCCGTCTCCCTCGGCCACTTTGAGCGGGGCAACCATCGGAAATTGTCCGTCCGCACGCTGCGCATCCGTCAGGTCCACGATCCACTTGTGGAAGAACGCCTGGACGTCGGCATTCAGACAGGCAGAACGGATGTAAACATGGGCGTCGCCGGTCCAGCCCAGCCGCTCATCGCGCTGGGGGCAATCCGTCGGCACGTCGATGAAATTCGCCCTCTGTGTCCAGACAATATTGCTGTGGAGTTTGTTCACCATCGGATCGGAACACTCGAAGGTTCCCGCCGGGGGGGTTGCGCTGCTCAACGCGATGCCGGTGATCGTGCCGGCATCCGGCGGTTCGCGCAAGCCGCTGACTTCGACATACTGGAACCCATGAAAGGTGAACCGGGGCTGCCAGGTTTCCTCCCCAGCCCCTCTGCAGATGTACGTGTCGATGGCCCGGGCGCTGCGCAGATTCTGGGTATAGAGCGTACCGTCAGGGTTCAGCCGTTCGGCGAATCTCAGCCTGATCGTCTGGCCGGCCGTGCCGCGGACGCGCAGACGAACCACACCGGCGAAATTCTGGCCCAGATCGAAGACCCAGGTATCGGGTGCGACAAGCTTGTGTGATCGTGGAGAGAGCTCCGCGAAGGAGCGCACCGGCGGGCCCGGATGCGCCTCGAGCAGCGGGTGCAGGTCGGCACCGGCATCGACGGGCTCTCCGGCGACCACTTCAGGAAAACTCCTGTCCGCCAAACGTGCATCAAATGTCTCCCCCATGAGAAAGTCCGCCTCGAGCGTAGGGCCCGTCCATGCCTTCCAACCCGGTCCCGGTGCCCACATCCTCCGTGGATCCGTCTGCATACTCTATGTGCAGCTGGGCGCGGAACCGGGTCTTTGTGCCGTAGTGGTCGCGTTGAAGTCCCCACCCTACGTAGCCGCTGAACCATCCATCAGCCAGGATGGCACCCCATGTATTGGCCCCCTTGCGCAGCATCGTTGTCACGTCGTACGCCCGGTAGTAGACTCGTTTTGCATAGTCCGTCCAGCCCGGCGTGAAAGAGTCGTCGCTTACCCGGCTGCCGTTGAGATAGACATCACAGAGGCCGAGGGCGGTGGCATAGAGCACCGCGCGGCCGACCGGTTTTGCGATGCTCAACGCCGTCCCCAGATGCCGGGGGGGAGGGAGAATGAGCATGCTGCCGTCCAGGACTCCCCACGGGGGAGAACCAATGACGCCAACCTCCCCGGCAGCCTTCCCCTCACCGGTGCCCGGTCCTTCCGTTTTCCAGTGCGCGTGGGAAGTGTCCGAAGAGAGCCATGATCTGTCGCTCACGAGAGTCTCGGCTGTCCCGTTCTTATATATGAGCCGGAGCCAGAACATCAGGCCGGCCGGTCCGGGCGCTGTGTTTTCCGCCTCGACATAGAATATGTTTCTCCCGGTAATGAGCAGCGAGGAAACCTCGGACCGCTGTGGGGTTTTCCACGCGCCGGGTCCCGAAGGAGAGGATGCCACCTTCTTCCCGTTGACGAACAGTGTGAACCGATCGTCTGCAGTCACAGCGAGATTGGCGGACGTGACCTCCCTGCCGATCTCAAGAACACGCACAAAAGAACGATTGCCAGGAGGGGCGTTCAACGCCTTGTCGGCCGCATGCCAGATCCATCGTCGCGGTAAGCAAAGCGCCGCGGGTTGTTCGTTGCGCCGCGGAGCATCATATCCGATCCACTCGGCGTGCCATTCGCCCTGTGTGAGAATCCCCATTGACCAGAAGCCGGCTTGCTCCAGGGACCGGGCGTGTCGCCGTCCCAGGCCATCACTTTCCAGAAGCACATCTGGTGTGAAGACAGCGGCCGGCCTTCGTACCTGATCGACGCCGTGCGATCGCCGGGCATTTTCCCGCTGTCCCAGAGGTCTCCCGTGTCGGCCGCGAGCAGTGGCGCTGTGCTGGAGACGAGGATGCGGTAGGCAGTCTGCGATGCACCGCGATCTGCAGACTCGAGCACCCAGCCGAGACGCGGCCGCCGGGTGTCGATGCCGAGGGGATCCGTTCTGAACTCACAGGTAAGCTGCGAAGGGGTGATCATGTTTGTTCCGGAAGATATTCCTATTTCAGTGGCGAGCAAAATGACCAGGACGGAGATCCCGGTGGACAGGGGATCCTGGTGAAGCGTATCGTGCACATTGTCGCCTCTCATCATTGGTGTCTGCGCCGGGCAATCACCCGGGAAATATCTCCGGCAAACCAGAGTATCATGCCGAAGGTCATGAGCTGCTGGCATCGCTGGAGATCGAGGGTCCATGCAAAATACAGGATGGGCGGGAGGATGGTGAGCGCCAGCCCGCTGACAGCCGAGGCAAGAAGGATCGTTTTCATTGCACTGCCAGGTTGTGGCGGAAGCGGCGCTGAACCAGAAGCACTCAGCAGGAGATAGAGAATGCCGGCGGTCAACCAGCCGGGGAGAGCGAGGAAGTAGATCTGGACGCCGGCGAAGCGGTTAAGAAGTCCGCACGTGGCAAGTGCAACGAGCCATGCCGCGCCTGCAGCAATGTTGAATGTGCCCCCCGACCGCTTCGCAAAGTCCGGGGTCAGTCCGAGCCTGCCGAATAGGTAGTAGTCCACGGCAATCACCGCTCCCATGGGCATCAGGATCGTCCCGTAGAACCCGACGAAGTCCAGGAGCTTCATCGCCAGGGCCGGAAAGACCGCGCCGGCGGTTGCGATTGCCCCCGCGAACAACGTGACTTTGAACCGTGATGTCGACGGGACAATCGCCTGAAACGCCAGGCCTGCCCTGTAGATAGTCGGGTTCGCCGTCGTCCACCCTGCGAGGATAACGCAGACAAGCCCCGATAGTCCTACGGCCCCATAGGCCATGGGCCCGGGAGCAACCGTGGTATCGGCCGGATTGCGGGCGAGCTGAACGGCATAGAGAAGGGATGCGCAGATCCACGCCAGGTAATGACCCACAAACATGCCGGCTGCCGAAGCAAAACCATGGTGCCAGCGTTTCGCAAAGCGAAGGATGGACAGGTCGGACATTCCCATATGCATCGCCGCGTTGCAGAACCAGGCGAAGAAGACCACGTGCCAGAACGTGAATTTGGTCTGCCCCGGAAACGGATCTCCCCCTTTCCAGATCCTCTCCTGTGCAACCGCCCAGAAGTCCCCCGGTGAAGTCACGCCGAGTTGCCGGAGGGCGATGATACCGCACGCAAGGAACACGAGAAACATCCAGGGCACGGACGTGGCGGCAACGCGTGCCATGGCATCGTACCCCTTGGCGGCAACGAACGAAAATACCGCTCCGACCGCCACCACCACGAGAATCCATACCATACTCGTGGGGAGCCAATCATCGAGTGCGGGCATTGGCATCGAAAACGGAAGGCCCACAGCGGTTGCAGACACGGCGATCATTGCACCGGCAAGGAAACAGAAGAGCGCGCCGTTCGCAAGGTTATAAATGAGGACGAGCCGTGTTCCACAGATCTGTTCGAGCTTGTAGTACAGCGTAAGCCTGAGCCCCGTTGCAACGGGGGCACAGACCAGGGCCCAGCTGAGGACGGCAAGGAGGTTTCCGATGAACAGTCCGAAGATGAGATCGAAGGCGCTGACGCCGGCGGCAAGAAAGAGGGGGCCGATCATGAACTCCGTGCCGGCGACATGTTCTCCGGCATACATGTTGATGAAGCTGCGGAGGCTCTTAAGTTGTCCGGGAGGGACTGCTTCGCGCTCGAACTCGCCGGGGGAGGAGTTTTTCTGCATAGAAACCGGAGGCTTGTTCGCAGAATATACTCACCCCGGTATCGAATAGCAATGTGATTTTCGCAACTGTACTGCGAGCTCATGGGATTGATGTTGATTCTGGCACTTGCCTGCCGTATCTTTTGCCAGACCAGAATGGTAAACCTTGAGGCTGCTATGGTCGGCACAACAATCTCTCACTACAAGATTCTCGAGCACCTGGGCGGAGGCGGTATGGGCGTTGTCTACAAAGCCCGGGACCTCAAGCTCGACCGCTTCGTTGCCCTCAAATTCCTCCCCCCTGAACTCTCTCACGATCCGCAAGCCAAACAGCGGTTTATTCACGAAGCCAAGGCCGCCTCCACGCTCCAGCACACCAACATCTGCGTCGTCCATGACATCGACGAGACCCCGGAGGGGCGGATGTTCATTGTGATGGAATATTACGAGGGAGAAAGCCTCAAGAAGAAGATTGACCGGGGACCGCTCAAGATTGATGACGCGGTCAACATCGCCACCCAGGTGGCGCAGGGCCTCGCCAGGGCTCACGAGCAAGGCATCACACACCGCGACATCAAGCCCGCCAACATCATGATCACGCCGGACGGGGTGGCCAGAATCGTTGACTTCGGACTGGCCAAGCTTGCCGGCCTCACACAGCTGACAAAGACAGGTTCCTCCATGGGAACCGCAGTGTATATGTCGCCCGAGCAGGCGCGGGGCGAAACGGCTGACCACAGAACCGACATCTGGTCGCTCGGCCTGGTGATCTATGAGATGGTAGCGGGCCATCCCCCTTTCCGGGCGGAGTATGAAAACGCCCTTGTGTATTCCATTCTGAATAGCGAACCGGAACCGCTTACCGCGCTCCGGACGGGAGTCCCCCTGGAGCTGGAGAGGCTGGTCGCCAAATCCATAGCAAAAACTCCCTCCGAGCGGTATCAGCACCTCGACGACATGCTGGTTGACCTGCACAAGGTTTTGCGCGCTCCCCGGCCGGCGGAATCCGCGCAACACCGCGTACCGGCTCCTGCCCGGAAGACGGAGAAAGGCAATTATGGCCGGCATCGGTGGCGGCCGCGATTGCGATCCTGGTTGTCGCCTTCCTGCTCGGCAGGGACTTTTTGTTCGAAGACGCCTTCCCTCCGGACCCGATCCCGGTGGTCGTTATCACGTTCGAGAACCAGACCGGCGAAGCATCGTACGACTACCTTAGCAAAGCAATTCCGAACCTCCTCATCACAAGCCTCGAACAATCCCGCTACCTGAAGGTGGTAACGTGGGAACGGATGCACGATCTGCTCCGCCAGATGGGGAGGGCGTGATGTATCACTCATCGATAAGGAGCTCGGGTTCGAGCTCTCCCGCCGGGAAGGGATTGAGGCACTCGTCGTGGGGAGCTTCGTCAAGGCGGGCGAAACGTTCGTGACGGATGTGAAAGTGCTGGATGCCAATAGCAGAGAGCTGCTGGAGAGTGCCAGCGCGCGCGGGAACGGCGCACAGAGCATCCTCGATCATCAGATCGATGAGCTGAGCAGAACCATCGGGCGAGGCGTCGGCCTCTCGCACCGGCGCATCTCCGCATCCACGGAACAGATCACCGAAGTCACCACCTCCTCCATCGAGGCCTACAACTACTTTCTCCGGGGGCGGGACGAAGTTGACAAGATGTACTACGATCAGGCAATCCAGTTTTCTCCAGAAGGCCATCGCTCTGGATTCCGGTTTCGCGATGGCACATCTGTATATTTCGGATGCATATGCGGGACTCATGAAGTATAATGCCCAGGTCAGCAGCCCTGCAGCGCGCACTCGATTTCTCCGCGAAAGCCGGCATGAAAGAACGGCTGACAATTCAGGCCCGTCACGCACGCGTGATCGAGCGAAATCCGGCAAAACAACAAACAATTCTCGAAGAGCTTACCACCCGGTTTCCCAACGAGAAACGCGCGCATTTCAGCCTCGCGATCACTGTATCGGGTAGAGAAGCGCTTTTCCGACGCCCACGCAGAGCTGGCCATAGCTCTCCGCCTCGATCCGAACTATGCGGTCGCTATCAATGAAACCGCCTATCTCTATGCCGACCAGGGCATGTATGGACAGGCAATCGAATGGTTCACCCGGTACGCCGCACTCTCCCCTGGCGATGCCAATCCGTTCGACAGCATGGGCGAAATCTGCCTGCGGATGGGACGGCTCGAGCAGTCCCTTTCGTACTACCAGAAAGCCGTGGACGTCAAGCCGGATTTCTGGCAGTCGTATTTATCGCTTGCCTATGTCAACGCGCTGCAGGAAAGATACGACCGGACGTTTGACAACCTTCAGAAGATGATCGATGCTTCCGGTCACGCAACGATCAGACTTCAAGGAGAGTACTGGCGCGGATGGTTTCAGAGTTGGCTCGGACAGCCGGCCGCCGCCGTCAGGACACTGAATGCCGTGTTGGCAGATACAGCGGCGCGAGGGGATCAGTTCATCACTCTCGGGTGCGAACTGGCCAGGGCATCTATCGAGGACGACGTGGGCGCTCATGACCGCGCACGCAAGAGACTGCTGCCGCTGTGGGAGCGGGCGAGAATCGGAGCGATGTATCCGGTCTCAACGGATATCCGTTTTCACACACAGTTAGGACTTTTCGATGTCGGTCAAGGACGCCTGGACTCCGCCAGAACCCGGCTCGGGTTGATCAGTGCATTGATGCCGAAAGTAGAGCCGCGGTTTAGCATTGATGCAGCCGGCAGGTTCCGTCTACTCGAGGGGGAACTGTTGATTGCAGAGGATTCACTGGACCGGGCAATCGTCGTGCTTCGATCGATTCCCATCACGCCGCCCCCCGGATCGACAACGCCCGTCTACGCAATGTACAACATTCCCTTCATGAACGATGGCTCTGGCGCGGGCGTACGTACGAAAGAGGGAGACGGACAGTGCAATCGCCGAATACAGGCGTCTTCTCACGATCGACTCCACGGACCAGGACCGGCGTCTGATTCATCCCCGGTACCATTTCCTTCTTGCACGCCTGTACGAGCAGAAAGGAGAGGCGGAGCAGGCGGTCTCCGAGTACCGGAAGTTTCTCGAACTCTGGAAGAATGCCGAGGAAGACCGGCCGGAGCCCCGGGAGGCCCGCGCAAGGCTTGCTGCACTTCGAAGCAGAGGGCGTTGAGCGTCATTGGCCTCCACGGAGGGGCGAACGCTGACTTCCGTGAAACGGGTTCCTCCCTTCAATACGGGCCCCCAGAAATCGTCGGAACTTGCACGGGCTTGCCCAGGGCAGGCCTGTGTCCGGCCCTCCGAACCCGTAGTGAAGATCATCACGTTTGGCATTCATAACAAAGCTCCGTGCAGCATCGCCCGGGTGTGACAGGTTCACCGGAACTCCCGTGCGGACCTTTGTCGCATGAGACTGAATATTCCCAAGGAAAATCAAGGACAGAGAGATGGCTGAACAAGCAGAGCCCTGCTCGCGCGCAAATATGATTAGTTATTCTGTCGGGGAGTGCGCCAATTCCCTGATCATGAACTCGCTCTTCGGATTCGCCATGCTGTACTATACCGATGCGCTGGGGCTGCAGCATTCCACCGCCGGCATCGCAATGTCGTTGGCGATATTCTGGGATGCCATTACGGATCCCGTGATGGGTCACATCACAGATAACACCAGAAGCAGGTTCGGACGAAGGCACCCCTGGATTCTGTTGGGAGGCCTTGCAGTGATCGCCACATATATATTCCTCTGGTATGTCCCCGACGTCTTCAAGAGCAGCGCTCAGACGTTGTTCTGGTATCTCCTGGCTATTAATCTACTCCAGAGAACCGCGATCACCGTATTCTGGATCCCTTATACGGCGCTGGGATTTGAAATGTGCACCGACTACGGCGGCAGAGTGAAGCTGCAGGGGATCAGGTTGGCCATGAACATGATCGCGAATGTGCTTGGCCCCGGCCTGGCCTGGTCAATCTTCTTTTCCAACAATGAACCCGTCAGAGCGACATCCGTGGAAGCGAATTATCTGCATATGGGAGTCAGCTTTGCAGTCGTTTCACTGGCCTGCATTCTCTTTGTTGTTGTCGTGACCAGGAAATACATACAGGACAGCAGACATATTGAAACCGAAGGAAACGGTTTCAAGGGGTTCCTTCAAGACATGAAAGAGATTATTTCTGATACCTATCCACGCTATGTGTTTGTGTTTATCACCGTGGTGATGGTGGGCATCGCGCTGGTCAGTTCGTTTCAGATGTACCTCTATGAGCATTTCATGAGATTCAACGGCATTGAGAAATCGCTGGCTCACGGCGGGAGCATGGTTGGCTGCGGTGCGGGCGCACTGGTAGCATCTTTCCTGACCCGGAAACTTGATAAAAAGGGCGCCATCATTTTTGGAGGGTTGTTAAGTGTCGGATGCAATTTCCTGCTGGCGGCACTTTTTCTCTCGGGCGTATTGATACCCGGCCAGAGCGCAATCTTTTTGTCGTGGACTATTCCTTATCCGTTCATTGTTTTCACCGTTTTTGCCAGCCTGTACTGGCTGGGCAACGGCATACTTTTCCCCGTCTCCACATCCATGATGGCCGACATTTCCGAGATTCACGAGATCAAAACGGGGATCAACAAGGATGGAGCATATGCGGCCGTTTTCAGCTTCGCGCAAAAATGCGCCATCTCCCTTGGCATGCTTATAAGCGGATACGGTCTCACGTTGATAGGGTTTGAACCGGGAATCAAAGTGGTGCAAAACCAGGAAACACTCTGGAGATTGTGCGCGCTGACATTACTGGCAGGCCCATGTGTGTCGTTGATTTCTCTGGGCCTGATACGATACTACCCCGTTACGAAAGAACTGCTGGAGAGACTGAGGTCCGATGTGAAACTGGATGACCGGCACAGATGATCCCTTCGTCATTCCGTTCTCCTCCTCAAAAGGACCATTTGCGAAAGGTGTATCCTTCCGTAGGGACCATTTTGCGGTGAGATATTGCACGCAAGCCTCAGTAGCCCCAGGCGCCGGCGGACCGGCATGATCGACCAGCCTGGTCCCGCGACACGATTTTCATATATGGAGCAACCATGAAAACACCCCTGCAGAAGATTTCCGCAGGACTCCTTTGCCTCTGTCTGATGCACGCCCTCTTCATAGCGCCTGTCCTCGCACAAACAGCACCTGCCGGGGGGATTCGGAATAACACACCGACCGTTCATGCATTTATCAACGCCCGGATCGTCCAGGCACCGGGAAAAACACTCGAGAATGCAACGCTCGTGATCCGCGACGGGATCGTCGCTTCGGTGGGATCAGCCTCCATACCCAGGGATGCCCGTATCTGGGACATGAAAGGGATGACGATCTATCCGGGACTGATTGATGCCTACTCCGACTACGGAATGCCGAAACCCCGGCAGAGCACGCAGGAGGAAACACAGATGCGGAAACCTCAAGAGTCCCGGCCGGCGGAGACACGCGGCGCCGCCTCCTGGACCGATGCCATCATGGCACAGCAAAACGCCGCCGAACTCTTCCTGCCCCACCAAAAAGCAGCCGAAAAGCTCCGCAGCCAGGGATTTACCACCGCGCTGATAGTACCAACAAAAGGGAATCTGAAAGGCACAAGCGCACTCGTCAACCTGGGAGACGGGAAACCGAATGACGTCATTCTGCGCACCGGCGTCGCCCATCATGTAAGCCTCGCGGTGGACCCCCGCCGCGAGACATACCCGACTTCGCTCATGGGTGTGATCGCACTTGTGCGTCAGACACTCCTGGACGCGGAATGGTACCAGAAAGCACTTGAGGCGTACAGGAAGAAACCCTCCCTCCAGCGCCCTGAGACGAACGAATCACTCGCGGCCCTGAAGGACGTGCCCCGGGGAGCTATGCCTGTCGTGATTGAGACCTCCGACGATCTGGACTTTCTGCGTGCACAGAAGATCGGAAAGGAATTCGGGCTTCATCTGATAATCCTCGGGAACGGTTATGAGTACCGCCTGCTTCAGGCCATTGCCGCGACTCAGCGCGACGTCATACTTCCGCTGAATTTCCCCGACATTCCCTCGGTGCAGACACCCGAGGAAGCACTCGATGTGTCACTCGCAGAACTGCGCCACTGGGACGAAGCCCCCGAGAATCCAAAGCGTCTGCAGGAGGCAGGAGTGCGCTTCGCCCTGACCTCAGCCCTGCTCAAGGATAAGGGAATGTTTCTTGCGCAGCTCCGCAAAGCGGTCCGGCGCGGACTGACGAAAGACGCGGCGCTCGCAGCACTCACAACCACACCAGCCCGCATGTTCGCCGTTGAAAACCGTCTGGGATCCCTCGAGCCGGGGAAACTCGCGAACTTTGCGATTACGAGCGGCGACCTCTTTGAGGAGAAAACAGCGGTCCGCGAAGTCTGGATCGATGGAATCCGGTACGAAGTGAAGCGTGCGCCGGAGGTTGACCCGCGGGGGACATGGAATCTCACGCTTGCGGGGCAGGCACATGGGGACGCATTAATACTGAAGATCAAAGGAGAGCCTGAAACGCTGCGGGGGGCATTAAGGAGAAAGAAGGAAGTGAATCTCTCCTCGGTGAACCTATCGGCCTCCCGACTCATGCTCGCCTTCCCGGGAGATTCTGTCGGATACCCGGGGATCGTCCGCATGACGGCCCTGGTGAACGCGCAGACACTCGAGGGAAGCGGAGAGTGGCCTGACGGAAAGGCGTTTTCATGGTCAGGCACAAGGGCTCTGCCGTTCGTAGGCGAGCCCGACACAGCAACGCAGAAGCCGGTCTCCCCCGCCCTTTTCCCACCGGTGTACCCTCCCGGCGAATTCGGAAGGGAGGCGGTTCCAGAACAACCCCCGGTGATATTTGTGAAGAACGCCACAGTCTGGACATGCGGCCCCGAGGGGAGAATCGAAAACGCTGACGTGCTGATTGAAAAGGGGAAGGTCAAGAAGGTCGGCAGGAACATCAGTCCGCCCGCGGGAGCAACGGTTATCGATGGCACGGGAAAACATATCACTCCGGGGATTATCGACGCCCATTCCCATATGGCGGAATCGGGAGACGTGAACGAGGCCACGCACGCCGTCAGTGCCGAGGTGCGCATGGCCGACATCATCGACTGCAGTGACATCGACATCTATCGGGCACTTGCCGGCGGTACCACGGAGGTCCACGTCCTTCATGGATCGGCCAACCCGATCGGGGGTCAGGGTCAGCTCATCAAGCTGCGGTGGGGAATGCCGCCCGAGGGCTGAAATTCGAGGGAGCTCCTCCGACAATCAAGTTTGCTCTCGGCGAGAATGTGAAGCAGGCAAACTGGCCGGAGGGGAGCTCGAAACGCTACCCGCAGACCCGTATGGGTGTTGAGCAGACCATCCGCGATGAATTCAGGGCAGCGCTTGATTATGAAAAGGCATGGAAACGATTCGATGAGGACAAGTCGGGCATCCCGCCGCGCAGGAACCTTGAGCTCGATGCGATCCTCGAGGTCCTCCACGGCAAACGACTTGTCAACTGCCATGCCTACCGGCAGGATGAGATTCTGATGATGATGCGCCTCGCCGAAGAGTTCGGATTCAGAATCGGGACATTCGAGCATATCCTCGAAGGCTACAAGGTCGCAGACGTCATGGCGAAGCATGGTGCGGGAGGCTCTACATTCAGCGACTGGTGGGGGTACAAGCTGGAAGTGTATGATGCCATTCCGTACAACGGCGCGCTGATGCATGACCAGGGCGTTCTCGTTTCATTCAACTCCGACAGCGATGAGCTGAGCCGCCGTCTGAACTGGGATGCGGCAAAAGCCGTGAAGTACGGAGGACTTACGGAAGAAGAAGCGCTCAAGTTCGTCACGATCAATCCTGCCCGTCAGCTCAAGGTCGACAGTCGCGTCGGCTCGCTCGAACCCGGAAAGGATGCCGACTTCGTGATCTGGAGCGGGAGTCCGCTTTCCGTGTATTCACATTGCGAGCAGACCTGGATCGACGGAAGGAAATACTTCGACCGGGAGGAGGATCGTCAGCCTCTATGAAGAGGCGACAACGCCAGCGTGCGGTGCTGATACAGAAAGCACTTCAGACGAAAAAGGCCCCCGGACCGGCACCAGGGAGCGGAATCACCGGGCGGCATTGACGATCAAGACAATCACGTGCACGGATCAGACGGCCGGGAGGGACAACAATGAGCACGCGCATGATCCACCACCCGGTGATGCTCGTCCCGATTGCCGGGACTCTCCCGCGTTACCTGGACATCGGTCTGCCTCCTCATTGGAGTGCTCACTGCCTATTCCTCCGACCAGATTCCGGCAAAGCCGCAGGACCACCCCATCGCAATCGTGGGTGCGACAATCCACACGGTATCCGGACCGACGATTGAAAAGGGAACAATTCTCTTCGACAAAGGGAAGATTGTGGCAGTGGGAACAGGCATAAACATTGCTCCGAACACGGAGATCATCGACGGTTCCGGAAAACATGTATATCCCGGACTCATCAGCCCCAACACGGAGATCGGTCTTGTTGAGATCGGAGCGGTGCGCGCATCGCGTGATATGGCCGAGATAGGCCGTATCAATCCAAACGTGCGGGCGGAGGTGGCGGTCAATCCGGAATCGGAACTGATCCCGGTTCTCAGGGCCAACGGGATTACGCTCGCTGTCAGCGCCCCCTCGGGAGGGTTGATTTCCGGGACCTCGGCCTTGATGATGATGGACGGCTGGACCTGGGAGGATATGACGCTGAGGGCGCCTCTTGCACTGCATGTGAACTGGCCCTCAATGAGGGACATCCGGCCATCGCCGGCAACAACGCAGCGAGGAAGAACAGAAGAAGGAGCAGGGTTCGGCGCTCGAAGAGCTGATGACCGCATTCCGTGATGCCCGCGCCTATATGACCGCGAAGAAGGCCGAGACCGAGAAGGGGGTCCCCTACCATGACACGGACCTCCGCTGGGAATCCATGATCCCGGTCCTCGAAGGGAAGATCCCTGTGGTGGTCTGGGCGGATGAGATCCGGCAGATACAGGCGGCTGTGGCCTGGGCCGAGCAGGAGAAGATCAGGATCATCATCGGCGGAGGCTATGATGCATGGCGGGCGGCGGATCTTCTGAAAGAGAAAGACATCCCCGTGCTCGCCGGAGGAATTCATCGACTGCCCGCGCGCAGGTTTGAAGAGTATGACGAGCCCTATACGCTTCCGGCCAAGCTTCACGAGGCCGGAATACGCTTCGCAATCATCACCGGCGGCAGTGCGGCGCACGAGCGCAATCTTCCCTTCCAGGCGGGGACGGCCGCGGCATACGGCCTCCCCAAAGACGTTGCGCTCAAATCGATCACGCTCTCACCCGCGGAGATCTTCGGTGTGGCAGACCGGGTCGGCTCGCTGGAAGCCGGAAAGGATGCCACCCTGATCCTGACCACCGGAGACCCGCTCGAGATCACCACAATCATTCTGACGGAGTACATCCAGGGGCGGAAGGTCGACCTCACGAGCAAGCACACGATGCTCTACGAGAAGTACAAGGAGAAATACCGGCGATAGGTCTCACGCACCGCCCCCGCGCATGCGGTGATACAAAGCGAACAGGCTGTACCGGTCCATGAACCTCCCCATGCTCTTCCCCATGGCGAGAAAGTCCGCCACGGCTTCCTGCGTGGGAAATGTGTTGTCGAGCTTGAGACGGACATACTGTTTCAGCTCCGAAGCCAGCGCGACAAAGTAGAACAGGAGTACGGCCACCATGTATCCCACATGCCAGGGATCACCGGTGCGCAACCAGAACCAGGCGACCATGAGAAACAACCAGGACCATCGCATCACGAGGAGACTCCCCAGCGTAAGTCCTGCGGCCCATCCGACGGCGTTGGTGACAAGCACCCCGGGCCAATCGATCACCAGCAGCCCCCCGATGATCGGTGATTCGCCCCTCCCGCCCTTGAACCCGTAATACACCGGCCAGTTGTGACCGGCGACACTCGCAGCAGCGAGAACCAGATAATACGGCGCATCCGGCTTCCAGAGCCAGAGGCCAAGCGTCGGCAGAGCCACCTTGATCATGTCGAGAAGGGCGGTGAGGCAGCCATAGCGCGTGCCGGCCTGAGTCCGCATGGTCGTTGCACTCACCGTGTCCATCACGAAAAGGGTTTCCGTCCCCGGCACAAGAAGTTCCACCTTCGAAATATCCTTGCCCGGAATAACCCGTCGGGCGATGAGCCGGGCGAAGGAAACACCGCCGATCAGATATCCCGCAAGGGCGCTTGCGGCAATCAGGAGCCAGTCCATTGAACCCTCCGCGATGATCGTGAGCCCTTGCACAACGCTTCCGCGTCTACACTCCGGAAGGCGCCTCGGGCATCCGGTTCTTGAAGACCGCTCGAGGATCTCGCAATGCATTCTCACAACAGAGGCGCAGCGAAGACCTTCTAGAACAGCACTTCCAGCCCCACTCTCAGGGACATCGGCGGCTGGAACTTTGTGGCCTGACCGTAGAGCGGGTTGGGATCGACCTGCGCACCGCCCGCGTCGACATTGAAGTAGTGGATTTGTTCGTAATCCACCGGCGTCCGGGCGCTGCCGATGTGGACGGCATCGGCAATCAGCCGGATCCGGAGCGCCGGCACCAGATCTTCAGGGAGGTCATATGTTACTCGGACGTTGACATCCCAGAGAGAGGGTGTGCTGCCCGCGGTGCCCCGTTGCCGGAGGAAATTGTAGTTGAACCCGCCCGCCTTCGAACCGCCGAATTCACTGAGCGGTGTCCCTGTCTCCCAGAGCAAAAACAGGCCGAGCGTGAGATCGAAATCAAACCTGTACGAAGCAGAGAGCTTCATCACGTGGGTCCGGTCGTTCGGCAGCACGCCCGTCGCGTTGACAAGGTTCTCGACATAGTCAAACGATTTGTTGGCATTCGGCAGCCGGACTTCGAAATCAGAATTGAAGAGCCCCGGATAGTTCCCTGCACTTCTTGAGAGGACATAGGAGAAAAGAAACCAGGGATTTGCATCCGCCGTTCGCCTGATCGTGAATTCGAGCCCGGTGTACTTTCTCTCGGGAGCCGGAAATGATGAAAGTGGAGACCTCCCGGGGTTGGCAAGTATAAGCTGCCCCGAACCCGGAGGATTCTCGCCGTCTTCAATGGCGTCTGCCAGTGTGCGGTAGATCCCCCGGACGCCGGCAACCAGTGTGCCGGCGATCTGGCGTTCATATCCAAGAGTGAATTCGTCGTACGACTGCCCCCGCATCCCCTCAATCTCCGGCTGGATGGTGGAGACGACATTGACCAGCGGCCTGCCTGGGACCGGGCCCGTCCGCGGGTCCTGGCTGTATGCAAAAACCTGCTGACTCGCTCCGGCCACATGGTAAAGGGTCGAGGCGTAGGTCAGGAGATCCTGGCAGAATCGTCCGTAGGAAGCGGTGATTTTGTCGGTACCGGCATCCGCCGGTTGAATCACGACTCCGGCCCTGGGCTGCCACTGGCCCAGGATTCGCTGAGCCACTTTGCCGTCCGATCCGATGATGAACTGCCCGTCCCAGCGGAGCCCGGCATTCAGCGCAAACGACCGTCCGATTCTCCATGAGTCTTGAACAAAAGCCGAGACCCCCCTGTTGGTGATCGTGCCGTCGCTGGTGTACTTTACGGTGGTGTATACAAAGGGGTTGAAACGCTGGATCAATGAGACACTGAAGAGCGCATCCAGCCGGTTTTCCATATACTCGATGCCCCCCTTGACGGTGTGGTCGTTCATCTGCATGGTTCCCCGGAGATTTGCTCCCAGGACTGTGCTCCGGTTGTCGACACGCATCGGATACCCGCCTGACCACGTGGCGGTGGCTTCATCGATGAAGAGGGGCTGAGACGCACCGACAGCCGTTGCCGGCATGAAACGGTCATTCCTGTTCATCCAGGAAAGCGATGATTCCAGAAGCAGATCGTCGCTCAGAATATGGGTTCCCTTCAGCCGTACCCCGATTCCACCCAGCGTGGCGCTGCCAAGGTATGGATCAGGGTTAAGAAATGCCGCCGGGGTGCCGAACTCTCCGAACGTCTGCCCGACGGCATCGCGGTGGGTCGGGTCTCCTGAGAGCGACAGCATGAGAGAATTCCCGTCCGAGATTCTCCAGGTCATGTTCCCGGCCACGATGTGGCTCGTCGACCGATCGGTATAGAATCCCAACCCGGGGATCTCGACTTCTTCGGACAAGAAGACCGGAGCATATGCGACAAAGAACCAGAGACGGTCCCGGAGAATCGGACCGCCGAGGCCGAACCCGACATCGTATTGCGTAAAATTCCCCTGCGCCGGTTCAAGCGTCCCTCCGCGCGGAGTCCCGGAGAGGTCGTTGTTCGTGAAGTACCCGAACACCCGGCCGGAGAACTCGTTACCGCCCGAGTACGTGAGAACGTTGACCACACCACCGAGCGTGCTTCGATACTCCGCTTCGTAGGCTCCGTTCTTGACTTCGATTTCCCGGATGATATTGTAGGGAAGGCTGGCGCCCGTCAAACCCCGATAGGGGTCGGACACATCGACGCCGTCGATGAAATACTTGTTTTCCATGCCCGTGGCTCCGGCGACGTTTACTCCATCGCCCAGATAACTCTCATTGGCCTGAGGGAGCAGGGCGACAATCCTGTCATATGTCCGCTGCACGGGGAGTGCACTGAACTCCTCCGGCGAAAGACTGCCCCCGACATCCGTCGAAACGGGGTCGATCACCGGCACCGCGGAAACCACCGTATACTCCGGGAGCAAGAGCGTCTCCGCCTGCAGGCGGACCTGCCCCATACCTGTGGTCCCCGCCAGTCGCACCCTCACGGGTTGTACGGTGACCTCCCGGTACGAGATATGGGAGATGCGCACTGCGTACTCCCCTATCGGAAGGGCCTTGAATCGGAATCTTCCTTCGTTGTCGGAGACGGTGCCCCGTTGTCCCTGGAGATGGGGGGATCGGACGGTAACGAGGGCACCCGGGACTGGAACCCCGACGCTGTCGGTCACCAGGCCATCGAGATTCCCTGTTGTTTCCTGAGCAAGCAGGAAGGCCGGACCGATCAGGACTGTGAGACAGAGAAGAACGGAAAATCGCTTCGGGGAGACTCTTGCCGCATACATGGGACCTCCGAGGCCGGGTGAGTGTTATACTCTGAACGATTGACCGTTACTCCCGTGAACCCTTCAGCCTGACCGCGTCTATTTTCTCTTTGATCGCCCGGATGACCAGCGGATCGTCATTCCAGGCCCCGAGATTCACGGCAACGACGCCTTCGGGCAGATGCGCTTTCGCGACAAGATCCGGTGTGTCAAACTGGCTGTGGATCGCATCGGCGCTGATCGCAGCGGAAAAGTAGAGCAACCGTTGAATGCCGTTCCGACCCATCTGTTCCACCGCCGGAGCAACCTTCGGCTCCCGGAATTCCATCCAGCCCATGCCCAGGTTTTCGCGGCGGAAACCATCCTTTTCAAGATCTCTGAGAATCTCTTCACGGAAGCCAATTTCCTGAGCGGTCTCGGTAGGCCATTCGGCATCCCATTCCTTCGGCTGCCCGTGCCCGACAAGCAGCACCCCCGCCCGGGACTTTTCGGTCCCTCCGAGATTGGCATTTGCCCGGCGGACAAACATCTCCTTCAACGGCCCCGAATCCCAGAGCGGACCCGTAAACTGCACGGGTACTCCGACTCGTTCTTCGATGCGGAGGTTCCGGATAAGTTCCTCCCCCTCGGCTGTGTGATTGGAGATGGTCAGAAAGACCTCGCTCACAATAATCCGGCTGGCACCGTCATTGAGCGCCCGGATGACGGCGGCGTCGGGTCTCGGCTCGTCATCGAGAAATGAAATGTAGAACCGTGTCGTGGAGTCCCCCTCCGCCCGAAAGGCACGCTCCAGACTTCTCATCATCTGCCCATGCATCCGGTGATGATCGCTTCTGCCCACTTTCAGATACTTCTGCCGCAGCATGAAGGCGAAGATGGGCCTGACCGGAAACGGGACGAACGCGATCCCCTGCTCATCGAATTCCCGGAACTGGTTGATCCAGCCGATCGGATCGTAGGTTGCCGGTTCGCCGTGCGTGAAGTAGACAATGGCAAGTGTGCCACGTCCGGGATCTCCCGCAGTCCGTGTGAGAAGCGGCAGCTCACGCGTGTCCTCACGTGCAAGAAACCGGCCGGTCATGAACCAGTACCCCCCCACAAAACAGATCACTGCCAGAGGCCAGACAAGGCGACGAGACCACCCCCTGAACCGGCGGATAAGAAAAAGGAGGAGGGCACCCAGCACGAGCATGGTGAGAACAAGGTAAAGACTCATGTCCAGCGGATGGACCGTGAGATACTGGACAAGGAGCATCCCTCCTCCGGTTCCTAGCAGGACAACGACGAACCAGCGGATCTTCATGGTTGTCTATCCCTCCTGTTGGTCATCAAGAATCCGAATATCTCCGGTGAATCCATCTACCTCTACCAGAGTACCGTTTGTGAGCCGGCAGGCATGAGGTACAGAAACAACGGCGGGGATCCCGTATTCGCGGGCGATAATGGAGCTGTGCGAAAGAATTCCGCCGGACTCAGCCACAACAGCTCCGGCCCGTGCAAAGAGCGGAGTCAGACCGACGTCTGAGAATGGTATGACCAGGACATCCCCCTGCTTGAGGTTTTCGTGTTCCTGCAGCCCCCGGATGACACAGACCGGGCCCCTGTAGTAGCCGCGAGACGTGGGAATGCCCTTCAGGCTTTCCGATGTCCGGCTTTTCAGAGGCGGGACCTCTTCTCCGTAGATAATGGTAGGAACATCCGCGTCGCGGTACTCTTCCATCTCCGCGCGGCGCCGGGCAACCAGTTCCCCCGCACCGGTACGGCGAACCCCTGCTGCACGAGGGTGCGGAGTTCTTCGTGCGTCAGATAGAACACGTCATCACGGGCAGCGAGCACCCCGCGGGAGACGCACGCATCGGCAAGGGCAAGAAAATACCGGCGGAATAATCCGTAGCCGAGCGTGTAGAGCGCACCCACCTGCGCGCGGTAGATCAGGAATCTGCCGGGCCCGCTGATAGAGGAAGCGGGCCCGCATCCGGCGACCCCCCCTCGCGGGCAGATCCCCGAAGCCGATCTTCGTGACCCCGGCCGCCGACGGGGGACAAAACGTCGTCACCATGCGCAACACCAGGTCGGGCGTCTCACGCCACGGGACGGATGAGAAATCGGTCCCGATGTTGCTGAGATGGCCGAAGCGCCGCAGAAAACCTTCCACCTCCTCCTTCAGCTTTGCGATTCCATCCATGTGCAGGAACTCCGCGTAGGTCGCACCATGAACCTGCGACCGCGGCTGTTCAGCCAGACACTCATACTCGCGGTGCGCACGCGCCAGAGCCCGGTTGGGATCCAGTTCCTCCAGTTCGGGGATTCCGGTGGACATGTCGAGCAGTTCATAGTCGGCACCCATCTTCTGCAGCACTCCCTTGAACGCACGGTGGTACATCTGCATCAGAAGAGGAACCATGATATTGTAGTATGCGGTTCTGCTGTTGAGCGCAAAAAGACGGTCAATCGCGGCGAGGAGCTCCTGCGGCGTCCGCGTTTCCACGTGATCTTCCGCGAAGGGAACGTATTCCTGCCGCGCTTCCGCAACGAATCGTTCCACTCCGGGGCCGATCTGTCCATGCTTTCCAGCTGAACGGGATCAGCCCGGGTATATGGCGGAGTGTCTTCATCGTGGGCTTGAACCTGGGTTTTTCCCCTCCCTCCACTTCGATCCCCATCAACAGCTCCAGGCTCTCGCGTGGCATGCCGAGCAGCGAGAAAATCTCCCCGAAGGCGCTCATGTTGAAGTAGGCGCGATAATAGAACTGCCGCGCGAGTGATCGCGGGTCCAGCTGTTCTTACCGATCAGCTCGGTAAGAATCCGCACCCAGGCTCCGTTGACCAGCGGAATGTTCACCGACCAGATGAGGGGCTTGATCAAACCGGGGAGCATCTCCCGTGCCATTTTCTCGGAGTACACGTTCAGGTTCCGGAAGGAAGTAATCTCCCGCACTTGCACCCAGTGAAGGTGTTCGCCGTCGTGTACCCACTCCAGATCAACAGGCTTTCCGAATTGTTTCTCGATCATTCGGGCGCCTTCAACCACTTCCCGGATGAGAGTTTCAGAATGGCGGAGACCTCCGGCCTTTCACGATCCAGCCTCCCCACTTGTTCACCCAGCGGGCGGGTGTTTTTCCCTGTTGTACAAGCGCATCCCCCCTTCCTTCAATGGCTTCGACAACCACCTCGTTGAGACCTGTCATCGGATTCCTGCTGAAGGTGACGCCGGAGACCTTCGGCGTGACCATGCGCTGGACGATCACACTCATGCAGATGGGATCATCACTTTGCCCGACTTTTCGGGCGTAGCTTAACACAGACTCCGACGCAGCGGACTCCCAGACTGCGGTGATGGCACGGAGAATGTCGTCCGGTCCACGGACGTCGAGCAGAGTGGCAAACTGACCGGCAAAGGAGCTCTCCAACCGGTCTTCCACGTCGGCGGAAGAGCGGACGGCGTAGGAGACGGAAGGATCGATCCAGGGGGAGAGTTCGGTTTTGAGGGTGGAAAGAAAACCGGGACCGCGCTCACGATACGACCGCCATGCGTCGAATGTACAGCAGAAGCCGGGCGGGACGGACACACCGTATGTATGAAGGCGCCGAAAGCATTTCCGCCTTTGTCCCCACGGCGGAGTGTGCCCCCGCTCGGCGCAGATCGACGATATAACGGGTACGCATGCCGGTTCTTTCTCCCGCTCCACACTGTTCATCTTCGCAGAACAGCTTTTGTGAAGTAATGGTCGGGGATTTGCCTCGTTAAACCTGACAACTTCTACAACAAATTCCGTCCCTCCCCCGCTTTTTAGCGCGTCCTTCACGACAACCTCCGAGGCCACCCACCTCCCGCCCACCTGGATGCACTTTCCTCACCAGAGTTGTCTTCAGGAGTTTGCCGCTCCGGGCGAACCGGTCCTCCTTCATCACCAGAAAGCGGTCGCGGTCAACCCATATCTTTCGTGACTGATATCCCACATCCCCCCCCCTCGGGTGTCGAGAACCAGAACCCAGCACGGCCGGTCTGTGACGACCTCCTCGCCCACCACTGCTGCTTCGTACATCCGCCGCAAGGCGGGATCTTCCAGAAGATCCTCGTACGACAGATCGGAACCCATCACGGACTGCCTCAACATATGCCCCGAAATCAGGATTGTCCGGTCGGTCGAGGGAGTGTACATCCAGATCTGGTCATCCAGTTTAGCATCTTGGTCCCCTTTTCCCGGGGAGGGGAAAGGAACTCGGTGAACGAGCTTTTCAGTCCGCGCATCCAGGACTTCATCCGGACGGTTCTGACTTCCCGCCGTTCCTGAATGCGCATTTCACCCACCGAAATTTTGGATTTCGCCCGCGGTGTTCTGTCGACACGTTTCAGGATGTCGGATCCCGACGGCGTCTGCTGGCGTAGACGCCGGAGGAAATGCACAGTACGCACGGCATATGAGAATATCTCATGACTGGAGTTCCTTGGTGAGTTGAGCCGTCTGGCGACGATAGATGCCGATCCCGGCGATCGAGCTGCCCAGGAGTGTCGCCGCGAGTCCGGGCACGAACCCGATCACGTACGAGGAGGGGGTCACGCGGGCACGGAGGACATTGGCAAGCATGATGGATGCGTTCTTCATCATGGAGCCGACATCAATCCCGGTGTTCTGAAGGTAGAAAGAAACCCCGAGGCCGAAGGCGGTGCCAAGGGCGGAGCCCAGGATCCCGATCATGACCGATTCTCCAAGCATGGCGCGATAGATACGCCCTTTCCGGCTCCCCCATGGCGAGTCGTATCCCGACCTCTCCGTACCGCCGGAGGCCCGCCATCAGGCCTGCATTCCAGAGAACAATCGACATCACCAGAATGAAGACCAGGAGCAGAATACCTGTCAGATAGGACCAGACATCGAGTGTCTGCCCGAGCCCGGCCTGATTTCTGAGCGTGACCATGACCGGAGCAAATTCGCCGGCGGTATCAGGAAGAAGGCGGTGAAAATCAGCCGCAATGCCGCTTGCCTCGTCGTCCCTGTAGAGTTCGCCGGGGAAGTACCCGAGCACTTCGCCCGCCGCATCCGACATGTCCAGCGCTTCCCTGATATCTTCAATGTCAGCGATCATCGTCCCCCGATCCAGCATCGTAATGCCGAACCGGACGGTCCCCGCAACAACGAAGTTCGCCGTCGCCATGCTCCCGTGGCGCGTGGCACCGACCAGCGTGGCTGTTTCTCCGATACCGACGCCGAGCTTCGTCGCCAATTCATCGCTCAGCAGCGCTTCTCCCTTCCGGGCGGGGAGACGGCCCCGTGCAATGGCTTGTCCGAGGTTCAGTGTTCGCACCTCGCTCGTTCCTCGCCCCAACAGGTCAACGGCGAATCCGACCACGGGACCCTGGGCCCGCGTTTCCCCTGCTGTATCGGGGATGTCGATCAATCCGCCGAATCGTATCCGGGGACTCCAGAGAAGTCCGGGATAGCGCCGCCGCAATTCCCGGACGAGTGAATCAACTCCCAGCAGAGCGAGGTCGTTGGGGGACTGATCCTCTTCCAGGGCGTAGGCTCTTGTTGTCACCTTGAGATGGCCCGTCGTGAACCTGGCACTTGCTTTCACCAGTTCCCCCTCAAGCCCGGCGATCCAGCTGTGAAGCACGACGGTCAGCATCACCCCCACGCTTACCGTGATCACCGGGAAGAGGCTTCTGGATGGATCGCGGATCAGCCCTTTCCAGAGGAAGAGGATCATGTGAATTTCCCCCTCAGCGCATCGGTGGGTTTGAGTTTCGCTATCCGGCGTACCGGTATGAAACTGACGATGGTCGTCACGGTGAGCACGAGGAGTATGGTTCCCGCGACAAGGCCGAGAGTGAAGACCGGGAACAGACGTTCGCCGACGGCGAAGCCGTAGGATTCCGTGACTGCGGGAAGCTCCCATCCTCCCCTGGCCAGGGTTCCCAGAAGTGGAAGGCCGTAGGCTGCCGCAACCAGACCGGCCAGAATGCCGTGTGCCGCCCCTTCAAGCGTGAACAGCCGGATCACTTTTCCTCTGGTCATCCCCAACGCCATGAGCATCCCGATCTCCTTCCTCCGGCGCCAGACGGAGAGAACCTGTGTATCGAAGATGGCAAGCATGGCAAGCAGGAGGAGGATCACATACACCACGGAAGAACCCACCGATTTCGACTTGACGACTTCCCGAATATCCTTCAACAGGAAATCCAGGTCCCTGAACCGCCAGCTTTCATCCACCGGAAACGCGGCGCTGCCCGGTGCGAGGACGACGAGGGTCGCCTCCCCCTCCATGCGCGCGAGTCTCCGGAGTGTATCGATCGGAACCCAGATCTGGTTGTTGTCCACCGACTGGACCGAGGTGGAGAATATCGCTGCAATCTGAACGTCCCGCGCATCGAATGTCCCCCGGGTGTCCCTCCACTGGAGCGTCACCTCATCACCTTTGGCCATCCCTGCGTTCTTGCCCATCCGTGCGCCGGAAAGAGCCGGGATCATCCCGGCGGGGGCGGTCATCAGGGACGACGGGAATCTCAACAGGGTCTGTTCCGGATCGATCCCCTTGATCAGCACCGGTCGTACGCGGCCGCGGACATAGAGCGATCCCTGGAGAATGAGAACGGGCGTTGCGTCCCCTTTCTCCACAAGGGCAACCAGTCCGGGTGTCAGACGCCCGTGCGCATCACGGAGTGTGAGCGGATCGTAGGGATCGTAGGCCTCATGCCAGTACTGGCCGCCCCCGTATTCGGTATCGATCATGGCCTGCGCCACCTGGTCATTCATCCCCTGGAGTAACCCCTGCATGGCGATGATCGCGACAAAGGACAGGGACAGGACCAGCACGTTTAACCAGGTCCGCAGACCGGCGCCAAGGAGATTTCTCCAGGCAAGCCGCAAGAGCATCATGACCGGCCTCCCGGCTCAGGAACCTGCACCTCATCCCGTGCCACCATTCCATCCACCAGGACGATCTTTCGCCGCAGGTAGCTGATAACCTTTTCGTCGTGTGTCGAGAAGATGAATGTTGTTCCGAGCTCCCGATTGAGCACCTCCATGGTCCGGAGGATACCATGGGAATTCGCGGCATCGAGGTTCGCGGTCGGTTCGTCGGCGAGCACGATCGCCGGTCGTTTCACGATCGCCCTGCAGATGGCGACACGCTGGCTCTGACCTCCGGAGAGCTGGTGGGGCCGGGACTTTGCTCTATCGGCCAGGTTTACCAGCTCGAGGGATTCCATCACCATCTTCTTCCGTTCCGAAGCGCCGATCCGGAGAAGGATGAGAGGGAACTCCACGTTTTCATAGACCGTGTAGACCGGGAGGAGATTGAAAGTCTGAAAAATGAACCCGATATGCCGGTTCCGCATCTGCGCAGCACGTACGTGGGAAAGCGAACCGACAGACTCGCCGAGAACTGTCGCCGTTCCCTCGCTGGGAACGTCGAGCGTGCCAATGATATTGAGAAGCGTCGTTTTCCCCGAGCCGCTGGGTCCGACGAGGCCCGAAAACTCTCTCCGGCGAAAGGACAGGGTCACGCCCCGGAGAGCGACGATCGGGTCGCCCCCCATCGGATACGACTTTGTCAGCTTATCGGTGCGTATCAATTCTTCGTTTTGCATGGAGCCCTTCCGAGTTTCCATCAGCGGTCCCCACGGGAGACCGGGGACCGGGACCGGCGCAACGGCAGCTAATCCCCACTCTGGAGCCTGTCAGGTGAGATGGCTGAGCCGGCCTTAGTGGTTGAACACAGCCAACAAGAGGAGTCCTTTCCCTGCAAGGGGAAGACTTTGCTGGGATGAGACCACCAAGCCCGGCTGCTCAGGATTGGCGTAGAGTATCAGATTGAACACCCAGGCGTCATATGTCCGGCGCCAGCTGAGATACGTATAGGGATCGGCATTCTTCCAGTCATAGTAGAAAATCGCGGAGATCTCATCCAGCAGGCTCACAGGGTAGGTCATCGAGGCTCCGGAAATCTGGGCTGTCCGGCCCGACCCGAACGCCTGTTCGGTGTATGTTTGGATGAAGTGCTCACCCATCACCGTCAGCCCCTGACCGACGGAGACCGTGTAGTCTCCGCCGAGTGTGAGTGCCTGCTGCCAGGGATACGGCAGGGAGCCGCTGGATTGGCGTGTGACAGCCCCTTCAATCCAGACGCCGGGTCCGATGTCCCATTTCCCGTCGAAACCGATCCGGTCTTCGGGAAACGTGAGTGTTTGCTGAACGGGACCGGACGGTCCGGAAAACTCGAGGGCCAACTCGGCAGTCCGGTGGTTGTAGCTCAGGGCCGCCTCTCCCGAGAAGAGAGGAATCTGCACACGGCCTCCGAACTCCGCGGATCCTTCGCTCGTCGGAAATAGCTCCCACCCCTTGATTTCATTCCTTCCATACAATCCCCAGAGCCAGATGTTGGCGTTGCTCTTGAAATAGTATCGTGCGAGCAGGGCGTACACACCTTTGGTGATCTGGAGGGGGTCGCGCGGATCGATCGCATCAAACCACATGAGGGGGCGAAAGAGGGCTGCGGATCCGAAGCTGACTTTCTGAAGCCCCGCACGAAATTCAAGATGGGGAGTCGCATACCTCACCCATCCCCGGTACGGGTCGCCCGAAAACTCTACGGCCGGCCGTTGTTTCTCTTCCACGCTGCCGGAAAGCAACAGATTCACAGCGAACTCGCCGTCGATGCTCTGTTCCCCGCCGAGGGGGACATTCAGGAAAATGGATGGGATGTACCGGAGCGACGATCGAAAAGTCAGCTCAGGTTTGTCGTTGATTCCGAGGAGCGCGGAGGCCTGTCCGCGGATATCAAGGTCCTGTCCGCAGAGCGGCAGGGAGATCGCGGAGAGGAGGCCTGCAAGCAGCCCGGGTATGATTTTCGTTGATAGTGTCGTCATGTGGCAAACCGCAAGAACTCGATTATGACATGCGGTCCGGTCAGCAAGCGGAAGGTGAAAGAACGCCGGAAATCAAACGGCGATATGTTCCCGGCGTCGGAAGGAACACAATGGAATGTAGAGAAGGGCGTGCAGAGAGTCAAACGGAATCGAAGCAACGTTGCCGGTAATCTCCATGCCTTCACGATTTGTTTGTTTTACCTGTTATGTGGGATTGCACGTCCTCTCTGCCGGCCGCTCCTGCATCCGTTTGACTCTCTCCTGATTTCGGTGTATCTTCCGCCGTACCGTTGTTCCTTTGTGCCGTCGGGATCGTACACACCCGTGTAGGTTTCCCATGATCGGCAATGTCGTTTCTCACTACAAGATCCTCGAACACCTCGGCGGCGGGGGCATGGGTGTCGTCTACAAAGCCCGGACCTCAAGCTCGACCGCAACGTTGCCCTCAAGTTTCTCCCTCCCGATCTGACCCGCGATCCCGAAGCCAGAATCCGGTTTGTCCACGAAGCCAAAGCGGCGTCCGCCCTCCAGCACGAAAGCATCTGTGTCATCCATGATATTGACCGGACCGCCGACGGTCAGACATTTATCGTTCTGGAATACTACGACGGAAGGACCATCAAGAAGGAGATTGCCCGTGGAGCACTCCCGGTTGACCAGGCCATCGACATCGCCATCCAGGTCGGGGAGGGGCTTGGCGGAGGCACACCGTCACGGCATCGTGCACCGGGACATCAAGCCTGCCAATATCATGCTGACCGGGCAGGGGAAGGCCAGAATTGTGGATTTCGGAGTGGCGCTTCTCACGGGCGAAACCAGATTGACAGTGGATGGGCACAAGGTCGGCACCGTCACCCACATGTCGCCGGAACAGGCAAGGGGAGACCGGGTTGATCACCGGACCGACATCTGGTCGCTCGGCGTGCTCCTGTACGAAATGATCGCCGGCCGCCTTCCCTTCGACAGTTCGTACGAGCAGGCAATTGTGTACTCCATTCTCAACGTTGATCCACCGCCGCTTTCCTCTCTGCGGCCGGAAGTCCCCGTCCGTCTCGACGACATTCTCCGGAGAGCTCTCGCCAAAGACGCCGGCTCGCGATACCAGAGCATCGTGGACATGGTCGAGGACCTCCGCCGGATCTCCGGCCGGTCGACTGGTCCCGCATCCTATCGCCGTGCAGCGGACATCTCCGCGACCCACGCGCGGCGGCGGTGGTGGATCATCGGTGCGTCTGCGGCGGCACTCATCCTCGCTGCCGCCGGAGTGTGGCTCCTGCAGGGCCCCCGACCGACGAAAAATGCAGGAGTGAATCATGTGACGCTCCGACTCCGGACGATCAGGAACGAGAGCAGCCTGCACCGTGTGGACGAATGGGCACGGCTGGTACAGCACACGTACCTCCCCAATAAACTGGCGGGCAAACCTGATATCCTTGTGTTCCAGGAAGGGTCCCCAGGAGCTGAACCTGATTTCGATCTCAGCGGAGAGATTGTCGGGGCGGAATCGGCGTTCGTTCTGCAAGTCAGGCTCCAGGAACCGGAGACCGGCAGACTGCGGTATGCCGAGGCTGCGTCGTTCAGACAAGCCCGATGAACTTGAAAAAGCCGCTTCGACGTGTGGCCCGCGATGTGCTCTGGTTCCTGCAGGTCCGGGTGTTGAATCAGGATCTGGACCCCTGGATGCCGCGCATGCTCTCCGACAGCGCAACGATCGCGTTTCTCAAGGCGATGACATACACCCTCACCGGCGGACCCGGGAGCCGGGTGTTTCTCCTCGAGGCCATCAGACTGGATTCGACCTTTATCGCTCCACGCATCTGGTTGATTCCGGCGCTGGTGAATCTGAACGAAAGAACCGCCCGCCAGGAAGCCGAAGAACACTATCGGGCCTCCAGTCGTTGAAATCCGGGGCGACGCCGTTCGAACTGGCCATGATCGAGCTTGCCGGGTGCTACCTCCATGGCAATCTTCAGTGCCGGGTCGCCGCCCTGGAGAAGGGGCTGAGGTTCGCCCCCGGGAACAGAATCGTTCTTGCCAACCTTGGTCTTGCATACGCCCGGCTGGAGAACTTCGATCAGGCGGCCGGGGCATATGAACCTGTCGTGCGGTCGGCGATATCCCTATCCGCCGGTCTATCCGGAGTATGCACGCGTGCTGATCAAGACAAAACGGCTTGAAGAGGCACGCACGGTGCTTGACGAGTGCGCTCGCCATGCGTCCGGTCGCGCCCGACACCTATAACCTTCTCGCCGCCTTCGCCTGGAAAGATGGGGACTCAGTGAAGGCCAGACACTATGAACTGAGATTCCTGGAGTGCCTGACGAGAAGAAACAAACCTGGGGAGATGCATGCGAGTCCCTGGGCAGAGCCCTCATCGACATGGGCGAGCCGGAACTTGCCGTCCGTTTCTGCGTGATGCCGTAGCTGAGAAACCCGGTATCGCCTCGCCCCGCTCCGCGCTGGCCCGCGCTCTCGTCCTGTCGGGGGACTCGGCGCGTGGAGAGGTGGAAGCGGAGTCCGCCCTCACATTGAATCATGGCTGCGTGGAGGCGCACGCCCTGCTGGGGCGGCTCTGTCCTGGAACGCGGCTCATTCGAACGGGCGCGCTCCCATTTCCAGGAATACCTGAAATGGATTCCGTAACCGTCACAGCTCTTGACCTCCGGCGCAGACTCGGAGCAATCGAATCGACATTCGGGTCCGGCGGGGGAAATGTCTCACGATAGTGTTCCCCACGAACTCCCCTGTTGCAGGGGCGCAGGATGCTGCAGGTTTTCGGGCAACAACAAAGATCATCCACTGTTCGAAGAATCACCTCGGACAACATCTCTCAGCTTCCATAGAGGAGGTCTCCATGGCCCATATTCCAGAGGTCTCAGCAGCAATTCAGGCAGCACTCAACGATATCCACCTTTTACGATTCCTTGTTAAAGCGCGTGATGAAGCTGCTGCCAACGCTATACTCGACGCGTATGACAAAAGCTCTGACTCTGCAGGGAACCGACATCCACGAATTCTGGATATGCCTCACGGAGCGTAGGATGAATAACATTTCCGCCCAGGATCTTGTAGACTGTTACGATCGTCTCGACCGGAGCCGAAACGGGGAAGCATGGGACCGACGTGGTGAGTGGGCCTCGTAAGCCCGGAAGAAAGGGTGATGATGCTCGACGAGCGGCTGACGTGAATTCGTGGGGACATGGGAACCCTCGCTGGCGCGGGAGTTTCTTGGGTACGACCGTCTCCTTCGGGAAAAATCCCGGCGACCTCCATGCGCGTGGGGTCAGACGGAATCCGGACCCTACTGGAAGGAGCTTCCGCGCTGGCTCGCCGGACGGAGAGGTGAATCTGCCGCGTGAGGTGTCCCCGGAGTTCCTGGACACCGTTCTGTGGGGACAGACGTGCCTTTTCTACGCCGTCCGTCTGCAGGACGATTTCTTTGACGGAGGACTCCACCGCTCTCCCCTTGTACTGGCGCCGCTGCTCTTTCTTTCGGAGGCGGATCGAGCCTACTCTTCGATCATCGACAGGAACGCCGCTTTCTGGAAGCATTACCGCCGGGCACTTGAAACGACGGTAGCCGGAATCGTCCGGGTTGCAGAAATGCAGCGGGACCTCGCGGTGCCCGCCGATGAACTGCTCCAGCTCTACGGGAACGTGGACGCAATCTTCTCAGTCGGGTCTTCCGCGGTATGCGAGCGCCTGGCATCCCCGAAGGGATCCCCTGCGTCAATGAATTCGTCAGTGAATTGGGAAAGGTCCTCCTTGTGCTGGACGACCTGGAGGATATCGAGGAGGATCTTGCCGACGGCAGGCTGAACTATCCTGCCCGGATTCTTCTGGGGCGAAAAATAGCTGTTGACACCGAGCTTCCGCTTCTGGTGAAGACCTGGCACCGGCACACGCATGCGGAACGATTCGATGAGATCACAACGACACTCCAGCGCTGTCTGAGCAGGGCGGAAAACGCAATCGGCCCGCTCGAGCTCCCGCCGGCAATGGACCTCATCGAGACAACGAAGACGGCCGTCAGGAACCTCCGGAGAGCTTCCTGATCCGGGAGCAGCCTTCAGGGGGCAGGTTCATTCACGGATCAGTGACCTGATGCGTTGGCAGATGAGTTTTCGCCAGACCCGCGTGCGCACCTTGTGCGCACGCGGTGGCAACAGCGTCATTTCAGAAGATGAAGGCTCTTTGTCTGTACAAAATCTCCCACCTGCAATCGATAGAAGTATACACCTCCTGCAAGACCGGCACCGTCGAACCGGACTTCGTGGAAGCCCGCGTTCAACTGCTCATTCGCCAGAACTGCAACCTCACGGCCAAGAAGGTCATAGACCTTGAGAACCGTGTGCCCCGAATCCGGAAGGGAGAATCGTATGGTTGTGCCCGGATTGAACGGATTCGGGTAGTTCTGGGCAAGTGCATATCCGGTTGCTACACCCTCTGAACCCCGGTCCTCTACACCGGTCACGCTCACCAGATTGCCCGTCACGATATCAGCCACAAATTTCTTGCTCCCGACGACAGCGAAGCTGTCGGGCGTGGGCTGTGTTCCCAGCATATACTCCACACCCCAGTAGATCTTCGATGTGTCGAAGCTCATTTCCCAGAACTGGGAGTTGCGCAAATAGCCCAGCGTCATACTGATCTGGAAAATATACTCCCCTTTATTTGCGAACGACCGCCAGGTTCGTCCTCCCCCATTTTCCGTGAGAACGATAATGCTCTCCGGTGCAGCGACGGTAGCGGGGGATGTGATCGGCTTCCAGTTCTTGAACCAGTTCGCCTGGTCACCCGTCACCTCTTCTACCCGCTTATCCATGGTGCCGATGCGGGCCGAATAGAACTTGCCTGTCGAGGCAGAACTGTAGTTGAATGTCCAGTCCGAGCTCCTGCCCGTTGTATCCAGGTTCCAGCAGTACACCATGTGCAGGACTTTGTCGACGGGAAGCGACGGTGCAGGAATCGTGATAACGGATTCATATGCGGCTTTGTATGTCAGGGGTTCAAAGAGCTGCAGGACCAGGTTGACACCTGAAACGGAAGAGCTTACCACCGTGACGGGATCGCCGAAGGCTACGGGATCGCCTTTACTCGGATCGAGCTCGCCATCCTGGTTGATGTCCTTTATGGCAACTGGGTAATAGGTGCCTGCGGGCAATCCGGGGAAGGAAAATGCACCGCTGGCATCCGCGACCTGACCGGCAACGAAATCGGGTTGTCCGTCGCCGATCGGGGAGGCGGTAAGGGCCACCATCGCGTGGGACGGAGATATCCCCGACGTTCCGCCGGAGACCGTTCCGCTCACCTGGTACCCCGGACCCGGGAAGGCGGATGCGGTGGTGAACCTGAACGCCTGCGGCACGGCTATCTTTGCTCCCGCATCACCGGCAACCCAGTACACGCATACGAAGTACGTTTTGTCAGGTGCAAGACGCACACTCAGATAGGCGGTACGGCGATCCCCACTGTACCAGACCGCCGAAATCGTGTCCAGATTGGAAATGTAGCCGTATTCGCCGCCAAAGTACTTCGTTGTGTCGATCGGCGCGCTGAATGTGATGGAGACCGTTGTCGTCGTCGGCACGCTCGTGGCACCATCAGACGGCGTTGTCGTTGTCACCGTAAGCTGGGCGGTGGCGAGAGCAGCTGTGAGTATGAATAATGCGAAGAGTGCAAGAAAGCGCATGGTTTCCTCCATAATCGATAGATAGTGTAATTACGGATAACTGTCTTGCACGTAACATGCCAATGAATCAGAAGCGAAATCGATGTTTTCCGACCGTTCGGGCATGCCAAGGGGGAAACGTGGTCATTATTCACCATGTGCGGGACCACGATCGGTAGATGGAGGGGCTATCCGGCTTGAGCAGACCGGTCCGGTGATATTCGATTACTGCCCGGAGGGAGTAGATGAAGTGCCGGATCTGATGGAGGGTGTGGTAGTCGGAATGTACGGGCAGGATGTTGTGAAAAGAATCCGGAAGGTCCGATCCCGCGCTACACCCCGCCTGTCATGCGGGGTGTAGCGTTTCAGGATCGTCAGGATCATCTCGTGTCGCGGCAATGGTCCTCCTTCACAACCCGCTGAGTGGACTCTTCGCCGTAACTCTCCACCCCGTTGAAATCCCGGGGCTTTTGATGGTCGATCGCTTTATCTTTCGAAGTCCGGCCACCGTGATCGCCGATAAGCACCCACTTGTCTCCCTGCTTCTTCAGGACGTCCAGCCACCTGCCTGATTCCGACTTCTCCTTGCCTTCTACATCCTTGTAGATGCGAGTGTAGTAGTAGTCTGCAAGGGCCACATCTCCGAAGACACCGATTCCCGCGGGCTTGATGTCATACAGGAGTGTCTTTTCTCCCTTGTATGAGTGACCTACAAACTTCCGAAGTGTCTCTTTGTTTCCCGGCAATGGATTCTGCATGCTCCAGCCCATGTAGTCATTGTGGAAATAGGACAGGAAGCCTTCGAGATTCCCGGCCTGATCCAGGGCCCAGTAAGCCTCCACGTTTTTCCATACCTCTTTCTGCGTGGCAGACCATTCCTGCGCGTGGAGTGACGTCTGTGCAAGCAGCACGAACAAGAGCAGTGCGCTCGCGGCGATGAAGACTTTTTTCATGATAGTTCTCCTTGTGAATAGTGATGAAGGTCCCCTCGTTGCGGGGAGTTGTGGTGGTGCGGCATGCTTCTGAATTCGGCGGAATAGACACACCGCCTTGACGGGCGGATCGCCCGCGAGATCGGAATCCAGAGAAGGAGCGGTGTGGGTGCGTCGCCTTGGCGCGTTGACCACCCACCGGGTCGGAATATGGAGCCAATGACATATGGAGGCGCACTCCATCGCCGGGAAGAGACATCAGATGCGAATCATGTGCAACTTTGAAGAGTGACGGACTTTCCGTCAACAGTGGGGGGAAAATGGGGTGCAACAACATGAATTGTGTGGTCCCGACGGAACCGCAAACTGGAAGTGTCGCGCGGGAAAAGCGCAGGGAAGAACAACGGTCGCGCAAATGAGAGTTTGGCAAGAGAATGTCCAGTCGAGATGCCGAAACGATGTATGTAGAGAACGGAAAAGCTCATACAACATACGAAATTGGCGCTCATTGTCAAGGTACGCGACATTGACATACCCGACCTTGAGGATGTCACATGCCCCGGCGGATCCGGGCGTTTGCACGCCCCCTTCTGCGCGCCCGGCCGCCATAGTTATCCGGATCAAGAGCGTTTGGTGCCCTCCCCGCTTCCTCCTCCGTCTCCGGACCGGGGTGCGACAGATGGTCCAGAATGATCGCCGTCAGACTCTCCGTGATGTCGTTCAGACAATCTGCGTTGACCGCGTTGATCGAAACAACAAGACTCGCCCGGGAAGAACCAGCAGCAAGAGACATTTTGCCGGGAAAGAACCACTCACTTGACGAGAAGAAGTCTTCTGGTTTCCACGTACGAGTCTGCCTTGAGCCGGCAGAGATACACTCCGCTCGCCAGATTTCCTCCTTCAAACGTGACCTGATGTACACCGGCATCCCTCCGTTCATCCACCAGCACAGAGACTTCACGGCCGAGCATGTCGTATACAGTAAGCCGTACGTTCGATGGCCCGGGCAACCCGTACCTGATGCAGGTGTTCGGATTGAAGGGGTTGGGATAGTTCTGCGCAAGCCAGAATACCTGCGGCGTTTCCACCGGCATACCGGGGAGCACCTCCGTGGCAAGGCCGACGCGGAAATCTATGCCCGAAGTCCGTCCGGCACCAACCGTGACAAGGCGGGCCCCGGGCGGAACGACAGGCATCGGGACAGCCAGAACGCTGTCGAATGCGACCTCCATATCGTCATACCACCGGGCATACTCCTCCTCGGAGGGAGATATCTCCCCCAGCGCAAGGAGCGAGTACTTTCCCGGCCAGAGACCCCGCAGCACGTACTCACCTGTAATGGGCCCGCTCTCACTATTGTAACCCGTCACCGCCGCCGGACGCCCCTCTTCATCAAACGCGAAGACGAGATAGATCCCCGATGTCAACGGTTTTCCTGTCCCCCGATTGTAGACCGTTCCGGCAATGCTTCCGGTTGTCCGCTCCATCACACAATCCTTCAGCTTGATTGCACTGCCGCCCCCGATGGTCACGGGCGTGGAACCGGCATCCGAGAATCGTCTTCCGTGCTCGTAGTAGTGAGCCGCAAGACTGTCCTCCACCGTCGGGCGGGAGTTCGCGTTCTGTGAAAACAGTCCGATCTTGTATTGGCCGGGGAGGAACATCCCCTGGAATCCGCACACAAAGGAGGTCTGTGTGCTCCCCACGTAGCCGCCGGTGGCCGCGTCGTAAAGGACAACATTGATCAGCCGGTCGGTAAGACGGATTCCTGAGACATCCGTCACATATCCTCCGATTGATCCCGCGGGCAGCAGTGTAAAGGTCACGTTTTGCGTAGGGCCGGGCACAGTCACGGTGATCAGAGCGGCATCCTGAACCGAATTCTTTCCGTCAAACCACTCGGAAGCGTACTCCGATGACCTGGGAGATGAAAAGAAGAGCTTGTACTGACCCGATGTCAGCCCGCCGAAAGCACAGCTGCCGCTTACAACAGATGCCGACCGGATCCTTGCCCCGCGTACATCGCACAAATACACGGTTCCGCTGCTCAGCGGCAGTCCAAACCGGTCCAGGACCCGGCACGAAATGGTTCCTCCGGGCAGGAGGTTGAAATCAATATATCTTGTGGTATCACCCTTCCGAACGTCCACAAAGGCCCCATGCGCAAAGTCCGGACGCCTGACTGTACCACTGATCCAGCGCCTGAGGTCCGGTGTATCCGGAGGTTTTCACCGTGGAAGCCAGGACCTTGTACCGCCCTGCCGGCAGCCGTGGAACGCCATACACTCCATTCTGGTCGGCTCTTCCCGACTGAACCATCGTTCCCCGTTCATCGTAGGCGAAGACGGAAACACCTGATCTGATCGCAAAAGCGATCTTCCCTGCAATGACGCCGCCGCGCTGGAGCGTGATCGTGATGGCTGTTGTCTCGGGGGCTGTAACGTGGATGTGCGTGGCCTGCGCGGCCTGAGTAGCGCGGTCATACCACCCGTTGGCGTAGTTTTCCATGCCATAGCACCTGAACTCCAGGGTATAGTCACCCGTTGAAAGCTTCGGGACAGTAAACGCTCCCACCGAATCATTCTGACCACTGGCAACCGTATTCAGCTCCGCGTCGAAGACCGAATATTGCATGCATTTCGCGCAATAACACCTCCCCCCTCCACCACAACACGGCCGGCTATGACCCCACCCCTCGTCAGGTAGAAGTCCTTCCCCTTCACCGTGTCCGTGCCGGGTACAGGTATGACCGTTGCCGTTTCGATCGTTCCGGCTCTGTCGTACCACTGGGGCAGGTAGTTGCCGCTCCCGTAGAGGTATGCACGGATCTTGTACTCTCCTGCCGGTATTCCCTTGATGACGTACCTGCCGGCACTATCGGTCGTCCCTCCCCACGTCGTCATCGTGTTGGACAGATCATACGCCGTTACGCCACATTGTGCGAGGCGGAGGCCGTCGGCGGAGAATACCGTCCCTGCGATTGCGCCTCCCCGAGACTGATGCTGGCGGCACACGAAATTGACCCCGGTCGTCGGGAACCCGTCAGTCACGTGTACGAGCGTTGCCTGCCGCCAGTCTTCCACGTCATTGTAGTAGACAGGAATGTATTGCCCGCTTCCGGACCAATCGAGCTGTACGTAGTAGTTGCCTGTTGGCAGATTCTGGATCTTGTAGACACCATTGCTGCCCAGCGCATATCCATAACCGGCATACACGCCAAATTCATTGTAAGCCCCAGCCGACGCGTATGAAGAAACGGGCGTTACGCCGTCACTCTGATACAGCACCCCTTCGATCGAACCCGTCGCAGCCGGGCTTGCGATGGCAGACAGTGAAGCGTGGATCTCCGCTTCGGACTTTCCATTTGCACGCAGGCGTGCCACCTCCTCCCGATGCGCGTTGATCGCTCTTGCTGTTGCCTGCCGCTGGAGTTCCTGTTCGTTCGCTGATTGCACGGTCTTGCCGTCATTGTTCTTGTGATAGAGCGGTTTCAGGGCTTCCATCGACTGAAGGAAGTATTGCCCATCCTGCGCCTGAGCGGTAAGGCAGGGCAGGAATGACAGCATCAGGCATACAAGGGCGAAGCCCGCGACAGTAGTCTTCATGATAGCCTCCCTAGGGCAAGTGAGTATTTCTCGCATAGCGCGTGAGAGCAGCGCCCGCATCAATATCAGTTTCCAGCGAACGCGGTGTGTCAAGGATATGTCACAATTCATTCACGTTTTGCTGGACAGTCGCCGGCCCGTTTCAAGAGCATGCCCCGGTGGATCCTCGTCGGCGGTTAGAGAGCTGCGATTCCAAACGGACCGCCCCGGGCACCACATGATGACCTTTGTTCTGTGATCGCATCCTAGGAAACCGTGTAACCATTTTCAATAGAGGGAACTACTCAATTCCATATGAGTAGAACTACTCATGTCCGGCGGATCCCTTCTCCGTCCGCCGGCAGGTGTCAGGAGTCAACTACCGGTGGGCGAAAGTCTGAGGCTCGCCGCATACGATATGCTCTGCGGCGAGGCGGCGGTGGCTGTAAATGAGAGGAATCCTGCGGAAAGCCACGAGGTGAGGTAGCCCTCATCAATGGCAGTCTTGCGGGGAAGTCTCGCGAGGAGGATTTGGCAGACCTGCATTCAGCGCGGCGGCTGGAAGGATGTCATCTTCGAGCCTGAGAAGAAGGTCATCATTACTGAACTTCCCGAGGACGCGGGGTTCACTGTAGAGGACTTCGAGGATTGCGTACTTCCGGTCCAGGTCAAGCCTGTCGGATGCAAGCAGTTGGGCCTTGACCCGTGAGAGGTATTGCGGGACGGTTCAGACAGTTATCCGGATGAACACCGAATTGTCTCAAGAATGTCACGGGCTCCAGTGTTACTCGGGTTCGGTCTTGCCTTTCTTCTTATTGGCGTGCCGGCCCGTGCCGTCTCCGTCGTCCGGGATGCCACCGGCCGGATTCAGCTGATCGAGGGCCGCCTGCAAGCGCGTGCGCGCGGCAGCCGCCGCAGGGTCTTTCGTGTCGGCAGCCACCAGCTTCTCTTCGAACGGGGCGTTGCTCATGTCGAACAATTCCCCCGCCTGATTCAGCTTCCACTCCTTTTCACGGACATACCACATCCCGGCGAGCTGAATGAATACCCATTCACGCGGTTTCCCCTTTTCACCGCGCAATCCTGCGGCAAGACTGTGCCCGTCCAGTGTGGTATTCTGCGGCAGTTTCGCCCCCGCCAGTTCGGCAAATGTCGGGACAAAGTCCGAGGAATCGATCATGTCCTCGGATACCTTGCCTGCGGGCGTGGTGCCGGGCCAGTTGACGATCAGTGGCTCACGGCTGCCGCCGTCGAGCATCGAGCCCTTTGCTCCCGCCAGGCGCCGGCCGCCGATCGTCGCCCGGTCCGCCCGGCCGTTGGCCGTTCCGTTGTCGCCGAAGAACACGATCAGGGTCTTCTCGCGCAGCTTCAATCGTTCAAGCTCAGTGACCAGCTTGCCAATGAGTTTGTCCATGTAGACAATATTGTCTGCGTATATATCCTTGCTGCCGGGCGTGCTGTCCGGCGTGGGCAGGATTTCTGTATGCACGTGGGACAGCGAGTAGTAGGCATAGAACGGTTCGTCGCGGTGTTTCGCGATGAAGTCGATGAGATGCTGATGCATCAGATCGGGCATGTATTCCTTGTCGCGAAGCGCCTTTTCCTCACCGTTCACGTCATAGGTCCGGCCTTTGGCCTGCGTGTTCCAGTAGATCCCGCTGCCCTTGAAGCAGAGGTAGTCATCGAATCCAAAATCAGCCGGTTTGAGAGGCAGTTGGCCCCATTTACCGACCGCCGTGGTGACGTAGCCCGCCTGCTTCAGGACTCTGGGCATCATCGTTTCGACAGAAGGTTTCATGCGCCCGGTGCTGTCCTGGTTCGTGGCCCCGGTGCGAAACAAGTAGCGCCCCGTCAGAATGGTGGCCCGGGAAGGTCCACATAGCGAGGGTGTGTAGGCGTGGGTGAAGCGGATGCCGCCACGGGCCAATCGGTCGATGTTCGGCGTGCTGTAGTTATCGGCACCGTAGCAGCTTACCTCCCCGATGCCGAAGTCATCCGCGAGGATGAAGACGATATTGGGCTGCTTGTCAGAAAGCAGATTGGCGGGTAGAAAATCCCTCCCCAGCACGAAATCCCGCGCAACCACGGTTCCGGCAGCGGCCACTCCGGCGGCTCTGATGAATTCTCGTCGTTTCATGATGGAGTCTCCTTGAACAGCAGTACTGGTTTCAGCGTGAGTCCCCCTGCCCCTCCCACGATCCTACTTGAGAAGATACTCCTGAATGAATGCGATCGTGGCATAGAACTGGAAATCCGCGTTTCGTTTCTTTGCAAAACCGTGCCCTTCGTCTTTTGCCATAAGATAGCAGAGAGCCGGCGCAATTGCAACGCAGGCCGTCAGGAGTACACCGGCAAGGGATGCCCCGGTGATCGCAGCAGAAGAAACAAGAGAAGCGAAAACGCCAGTAGTTGACTCTGGCCCAACACCGCCGTATCTTTTCCCCAGACGGGGGGGGTATTCATGGACGGCTGGAACGGCGTCGTACAACAAATACCTCCGCGCCAGAACAGATCGTGACACGCTGTGGCCCGCGCCTGCCCGGAAGCTCCCGGGAATTTCACCGCGTCCGGTCTTCGGGAAACGGACTTACCCGCGGGGACTCGCCGGCCAGGCTGTGGATCGGGCCATTGAATGAAGATGGTCAGGCAAGATACGCACAAAGACTACATTTGAGAATGAGGTCCTATCAATGAACAGAGCAGCATTCGTCGCAGCGCTGAGCTTCCTTTTTGTCGCCCTTTCCCCGGGAACACACGCGCAGGCGATCAACAACTCCATCGAAGTCCGCCGCTCCCTCGAGACCAGCCGGGCTGCGGCAAAAGAGCTCTTCGTCACCGTACGGACCATGCTTGCACGGCAACTCGCAGCCGGCGGACCGGTGGGGGCCATTCACATCTGTGCGGACAGCGCGCAGCTTGTGGGCGAGCGAATCCAGAAGCAGCATAATCTTTTCATCCGCCGGGTCAGCCAGAAATGGAGAAACGCAAGGGATATTCCCGATTCGTTCGAGACCGCACAGCTTGCGAAGATCTCCGCGCTGCACGCCAGAGGAGCGCTCACCGATACGCTTGAAACCTTCGGCGTCGTCATGGAGGATTCGGTGCGGGTCTTCCGGTACATGAAACCAATTCTCATTGGTGAGTTGTGTCTGAGTTGCCATGGCGAGCGCGCAACCATGAAGGACCTGGTCAACGATGCCATCCGCGTACGCTACCCGAACGATAAGGCCGTCGGCTACAAAGCCGGTGAGCTTCGCGGGGCAGTGAGCGTAAAGATCCCGTTGGATTGAGAAAGACCCGGCACGTTCGCAGTGCATCCCTGTCCGGCATGGACGCAGAGTGAGGTCAGAAGGACGAAGACCGCCGTCAACGATCACGACGGGGGCGTCCTTGCCCAACGCCATTCACAGCTCACGCCAGCGGACCGGGCCCGGGACATCAATCGCATCGCAGGCAACAAAACCGTCTGCCGGACTTACCGGAGGTGCCGGCACGATCTGCTGCCGCACGACGGTCAGCGCAGGCGAGCGAAGGGATTCGGAGGCAAGGACTCCCAGCGCAAAGCCAACCGCAAGCATCGCTGCCACCCGGAACCAGCCGGCGCGGACCGGCCGCAGAGAGGGAAGGACAGGAGGCCGCGCCGTGATACCCGGCGTGATCCCCCCGATGACACGGATGGTCTCCTCCGCTTCCTCCATGTGTTCATGGCACTTCGTGCATCCGCGGAGATGATCCCTCACCCGTTGCTCCGCCGGAGGCTGCAACAATCCGAGCGTGAGCTTCAGCACCGTTTCTTGGCTGACGTGTCGTGTCATACCACACCTCGATTCTTCAATTCTCGCTGAACGGATTTCACTGCATAGAAGATCCGCGATTTCACGGTCCCGAGGGAGACTCCCGTCATTTCTGCAATCTCCTCATAGCTGTGTCCTCCATGGAGGCGGAGAACGAGTATGTCCCGATGATGGCCGGGAAGCATCCTGATCACCCTCGCCACTTCCCGCTGCTGTTCATCTACCAGGGTTTGATCCAGCGGTGACGGGTCCGCAGACGCGGATTCAGCCGCCTGCAATGGTGTTCGCCGGCCCTGACGTACGTTCTCTTTCAGTGCCAGGCGGTAGACAATCGTTGAGAGGTAAGCCCGCAGAGTTCCTCTCTGGTGGGTGACGACAGCACTGAGGAGTCGGACAAAGGTTTCCTGTACACAGTCGCGTGCGGCGTCGGGCGAGCCGGTCATCAGCGCGGCCATCCGGAGCAGCCGTGGTGAATACTGCTCGAACAGCAGCCTCCACGCCTTCTCACTTCCACTCCGGGCGCGCTCGAGGTCTGCCCAGCCTGCCGCTATTTCGAAAGATTCATCTTGCGGCACCACGCGCTGATTTCTCCGATGTCATCTGAACGGCACCACATCCGGTTCATGTCGGGACGCTCTTCTATCGGAACGATGGCCAGAAGGTGATCGCGATACCATCGGAACAGTCCCAGCCGGTGGTCGCCGGCATGCTTCAGGATCCGGTCCATCTGGGAGTGCAGCGCGGCCCCGTAGTTCAGGGCGATCATCCGTCCGGCCTTCGTCTCCTTTGCGTGGCGGATCCCCCATCCGTCGATTCCGCCCGTACGGAAGTCCTGCAGCCAGGTCGTGATGGCACGCCTCATCTGGTTACGGTCTGACTCTACGGGTGGCGTGACCAACGTCACCAGTCCAAGTTGCCTTCCCGATTCATGAAGTCGCTTCACGACACCGGTATGCTGGAGCGTCGCGGCAAAGTAGACTGGCCGTCCCGCGTTGCTGCACGCTTCAACGAGACGCTCGATCAAGACGTCGCTGAACGGTCCCCCTGACGGCACGGAACCCTTCGATTCCTTGAGATTGCGAATGATCGCCGTACGCAGACTGTCAAGCGAGCCCGCCGTGATCAGTGTCGGAATACCCTCTTTCAGAAGCGACAGCGGATACCACTCCGTATTCAATAGGGGCCGGTTCACCACACGCACATCCGCACGATATCCGAGGATGCGCGTGAGGATCCATACGGGATAGGTATCGTTGTCCCCGTTTGTCACAAGGACAGCATTGCTGTCGAGGCACGCCAGGACATTGTACGAAAAATCCATCACTTCCTCAGCAATCGCCCCGGCTTCCAGGATTCTGCGCAGGGCGAGGTTCCTCTTTTCTTCCTCGCCGTGTTCGAGGTAGTGTATCACCAGGCCATACCAGGGATCCACATACGAAGGATCCAGGTCAACCGCCCGTTCCAGAAGGGTCTGCGCCTCACTATTGTCAGGTGCGCCGTGATGCGACCATGGCCTTCAGATACAGAAGTGTGGGATTTGCAGGATAACGGCCCATGCCGGTCTCCAGAAGCGAGGCGTAGTCAGGAGCCCCGGCATAGCGGGCGGCATACATCCAATTGGCGTAGGCGTCTTCCGACGGGTATGCCTTGTAGTATTGTTCCCACAGTGAGGCCAGCCGTGTGTATGTCTGCTTCCCGTAGACAACTTCCCGCATGCTGAGGATTTTTTCGGGCCGCTGGACAACCCGATCCTCGTGCCGGCAGCCTGTAAGCCAGAGGGCGCCCAGGATCACAGGAAGCAGGATAGTCTGGTATGTTCTCATCGGATCCTCCTTCAAGGGAAGCAAAACGCCCCCTTTAGTACAATAACCCGTCAGCTGACGGTTTGTTCAGTTGACTCTCGCCGTCCCCCGCCGTATCTTTGCCTCAGACCGGATGCGCAGGCCTGAGCGGTGCCACAAGGCGGGATGAGCGTTGAGGCCCAAACGGTCGGCATGAAGGGCCTCCACGGTCCCGCAAAACGGAAGCAGAACGTAGTTTCACGATTTGACGTCCGAAAACCCGCAAAGAAGGGCTGTTAGCAGTAAACGTTCGAAATCACCTACTCAAGGAGGTCATTATGGCAAAGCCCAAGCTGGTCACCTATTTCAAGACAACCCTGGAAGACAAGCCGGGAACATTGCTCGCCGCGGCACGGGAGATGAAGTCGAAAAAGCTAGGGCTTGTTGCGTTGTGGGGGTACGGCACCCGGCCAGGACAGGGTGAGTTCTATTGCATCCCCAAAAACCCTGACAAATTCCGAGCCGCATACAAACCTTCCGACCGGCCAGTGGAGGAAGGATCCGGCTTCTTTGTCAAAGGTACAGACAAGACCGGAGCCCTCGCAAAGACCCTCGAGGCAATTGCGAATGAGGGAATCAACATTACAGCTCTTCATGCCGTTGCAGCGGGCGGGAATTACGGCTCATTCATCCGTGTAGCTCAGGATGACATTGAGAAAACGGCCAAGGTTCTTCGCGCGAAATGAAACCCTGAAGTTGTCTTCGCGATCGCATCGAACCGGACCGAATGTGGAATGCATGTTCTCTGATACTCCCAAATCCCTTAATGCCTATCTGGAGCCTTCATGATCGGCCGGACCGTCTCGCACTATAGGATTCTTGAGCAGCTGGGCGGCGGCGGGATGGGGGTCGTCTACAAGGCCGAAGACACCCGCCTCAAACGAACGGTCGCGTTGAAATTCCTTCCCCCCGACTTCACCCGGGACCCCGAAGCCAAAGAGCGCTTTGTCAACGAAGCCCAGGCCGCATCCGCACTCCAGCACACCAACATCTGCGTCATTCATGACATCGATGAAACGCCGGAGGGGCGGATGTTCATCGTCATGGAGTACTATGGTAAGGAGACGCTGAAAAAGAAGATCGACCAAGGGCCCCTCCCCTTAGCCGACGCGGTGGATATTGCCGCCCAGATCGCCGGAGGACTCGCCCGGGCACATGCGCACGGCATCGTCCATCGTGACGTCAAACCGGCCAATATCATCGTCACATCAGATGGCATCGCAAAGATCCTGGATTTCGGTCTCGCCAAACTCCTCGGACAGATGCGGCTCACGAGAACCGGCACAACCCTGGGGACGGTGGCATATATGTCGCCGGAACAGGCCCGGGGAGAAACGGTCGACCAACGCTCTGACATCTGGTCACTCGGAGTCGTTCTCTACGAAATGGTCGCAGGCAGGCTCCCCTTCCGCGGAGATTTTGACCAGGGGGTGATATATTCGATCCTGAACGCAGATCCCGAACCCCTCAGTTCGCAGAGGCCAGGCCTCCCCCTTCTGCTGCACTCTGTCGTTACAAAGGCCTTGCAGAAGGATCCGGCAAGAAGGTACCCCAGTTTCAAGGAAATGATCGCCGACCTTGCCGGTCTCAGGGGAGTGTCTGCAAGCAGGGCTGCTGCAACACACGCCCGGGCACAACAGCGCACAGTGCTATCCAGGGCTCTCAAATGGATTGTGCCTGTATCCGTACTCTCTCTCGCCGTAGCTGCGTATCTCCTTTCAGGAAGAGGGCTCCCCTGGACCGGCCCGGAAGATGCATCAAGGGAAGGATCGGGACTGAATTCGATCACGGTTCTGCCGTTGAAAGACTACAGCGCCGACAAGGATCAGGCGTTCTTCTGTAACGGGATCGCCGACGAAATTGTCAGTGCCCTCTCGCAGATCCCCGAATTGAGAATCGTCTCCGGCACCCGCGCATTTGCCCTGCAGGGGAAGCAGATGGATATCCGCGAAGCGGGGAAGCTCCTTGGCGTGGCTTCGGTGCTCGAGGGAAGCGTGCGAAAAGCGGGCGAGCAGCTTCGCATCACGCTGCAGCTGGTGAATGTAGCCGACGGCTCGCAAATATGGACACAGGCGTACGACCGCCGGATGACCGACGTCATCGGCGTTCAAGAAGACGTCGCACGATCGGTTGCCGCTGCACTGCAGATTACCCTCGCGCCGCAAACCGCAGAGAGACTGCTCCCCCGACAGACGAACAATGCGGAAGCGTATGAGTACTTCCTGCGAGGGACCTATCTCGTCAAACTCTACCTGGTTTCCTACAGGGAGCAGGACATCCAGTCGGCGTTGAGGATGTTCGAGAAGGCCATCGCTCTGGATTCCACGTATGCCAACGCCTACGGTGGTCTTGCGTGGGCCTACGAACACCGTTATGTCTATGGGAGGCACAGATATCCTGCTGATCGCGAACAGGTTGTCCGGGCTGTGCGCAGGGGCTATGAATTGGACCCGAACAGCGCCGCTCTGAATGCGGGCATGGGATATATCGCAGTCAAGACGGGCGATTACGACGGGGCGCACACATTCCTCAAGAAGGCGATCTCGCTCGACCCCCACTCTCTCTGGGTGAATCACCTGGCCGGGGAATTCCTTTCGGCCATAGGCCTCCATGACCTCGCAATCGGGTTCTTCCTGAAGGCGATTGAGAAGGACCCGTACTATCTGCTCGCCCTGGGCGAACTGGCAGGCTGCTATGAGTCGGTGGGGGATTTCGGAAAGGCCGATTCGTACTACCAGAAGACGCTGGCCTTGTCGCCGGACGACAGGGTCTACAAGCTGGATTACATAATATTTCTCTTGAAATCCGGCGAACCCGACCGGGCAGAAAGGGTTCTTCGGGATGCCATCAAGACGCATCCGGAATTCGAGGAATACTCGATTCCCCGGGCTCTCCTGTTCGCGTTGCGCGGCGCGAAGAAAGAAGCATTATCCTTCCAGAGAAGCGTTGCGGTGTATTCCCTGCTTCGCATGCGCCGGGAAGCGCTGCAACTCCTCGAGGAGAAAGCCGGGAAAAGCCGCGAGTTTCTCTATGTGAATCTTCTCCAGAATCCCTTCTTCAGCAACCTCCGCGACGATCCGCAATTCCAGTCCATACTCGCCAAACAGAAGAAACTCTACGGGGAAAGGGTGAACCGGTACGGCGATCTCTGACCTACGTCCCGGATACCACCACGTCCGTGAACACCAGGCTCGGCGTTCTCCAGGAAGAATACGGCCATGGGTCGTTGGCAACCTCCGACAGCTTCTGCCAGAATTCCAGGTGGTTTCCCGCGACATTCATCTCCGCAACCGCCTGCACCGGCGCGCCATGATCAAAAAGGTGACCGATGATACCCATGGACGCGTCACCTGTTGTCGAGTTGGAATTGCCGCCGATGAACCCGGTAATGAGGATGCCCCTGCCGAGATCCTTCATGATTTCCTTGACGGAGCGCTTTCCGGGGGGGATAATCAGGTTTGACATTCCACCCGTTGTCGGCTCCCAGCCGAGCTTTCTGCCGTAGTACCAGTCGACGTAAAACTCGTTCAATACTCCGGCATCAACCATCACTCTTTTCTTCGTCGCCATGCCCTCGCCGTCGAACAGCCTGCTCCCCAATCCTTCCACGACATGCGGATCGTCGATGAGTGTGAGGCGATCACTGGCGATCTTTTTTCCCTTCTTGTCGGCCAGAAATGACTGCTTCTGCTGGACCGACCTGGCATACATTGCCGCAATGAGGCCGTTGAGCACCCGCGGGACATTACTGTTTTCGATGATGACCGGCAGGGTCTCCGTCTTGATCTTCACTCCGCCCAGCAGATCGAAGGTACGTCTGGCCACCTCCAAACCGATTTCTTCCGCGCCGGGAAGGGTGCGCTTCGCCACGGTCGTCACAAAATGATAGCCGTTCGGCCTCCTGCTTCCTTCGTCCTGAAGCGTCATCACCGCACCTGCCCTGTAATAGGTGAAACCGCGTTGCCCTTCGAATCCATTGCTGGCCGCGAGGACAACGTCGGAGCGTCCATCAGCCGCCTCAGCGGTCACCGAAATGACTTTCGATCCGCCCCTGGCGAGGCAGATCTCTTCGATCGCCCTCACCGTTGCATGTCTGCTCTCCGGATTGACCGACTCGTAAGCGGCATCGAAGACCCCGAGTTCAACGTTTGCCCTGCCCCTGTAAAATTTTGTATCCGGGAGGGTACGGAACGGATCCTCCGCGAGCAGTTTCGTGGATGCCACGGCGTTCTCGATGAAGGGTTTCAGGGAATCCTTCCGCAGGTCCGACGTGGTCTGCGCCGAGTATCTGCTGTTCACAAAGATCTCCACGGAGAGTCCCCGCGTGGATGCTTCCTTGATGTTTTCGGGTTTTCGTTCCCGGTAGCTGACTTCAACAGAGCGTCCGCTCTGGATACTGACACGGCAGTCATCCGCACCGGCCGACTTCGCCGTTTTCATGGACCACTGCGCCAAATCCAACGATTCCTTATTCATGGTTGTTCTCCGTGCGCTATGCTTGTGTGCCGCCGACGGTCAGGGACTTCACCAGGATGGTGGGCTGCCCGAATCCCACAGGCACCCCTTGCCCTCCTTTCCCGCACATGCCGGCGCCTCCTCTGCTCATCTCCAGGTCGCTGGCCACCATTGTCACATTGTTCAGCATCTTGGGACCGTTGCCCATGATATTGATGTCCTTGATAGGCGCCGTGAGCTTTCCGTTCTCGATCATCCGGCCCTGTGAAACGTAGAACGCGAAATCCCCTTCGCCGATCTTGACCTCACCGTTGCTCACGTCCTGGACATAGATCCCCTTGACCACGCTCCTGATGACGTCGTCGGGCGTGGCGGGTCCCGCCAGCATGTAGGTATTCCGCATGCGCGGCTGGACATAGTGCTCGTAGCTCTGACGGCGCCCGCTCCCGGTGGAAGCCACGCCGTAATGGCGCGCTGAGATCTTGTCGTGCAGATAGCTGGTCAGGATTCCCTTGTCGACCAGCAGGGTTTTCTGTCCGGGTGTCCCTTCATCATCGACGTTGAGCGACCCCGGAAGTCCGGGGAGAGTCGCGTCATCAATGATAGTGACAAACGGCTCGGCCACCTGCTTGCCGATCATGGTGGCATAGGTCGAGATCTTCTTCCTGTTGAAGTCGGCCTCCATCCCGTGCCCGATCGCTTCGTGGAGCAGAATGCCGGTAAGGCCCGGGCCGAGAACCACCGGCATCTCCCCCGCCGGGGGTTTGACCGCATCGAAGAGGATAACCGCCCTCTCGACGGCGGTTTGCGCGACTTCATCCGTGATTGCCTGAGTATAGAAGGAGAAATCCTTTCGTCCGCCCAGATTCCATCCGGCCCGTTCCTTGCGGCCGTTCTTTTCTGCCACGACGTTCGTAAAGAGAAAATTGGAGGGCAGGAGATCTTCGACTTTTGTCCCGTCGCTGGAGACGATCAGGATGCGTTTCTGCACGTCGTTGAAACCTGCACTCACTTTGATGACGAGAGGTGAGAGTGCGAAGCATCTGTCGTTCACCGATTGAACCATCGGAAGCTTGGAGGAGAGCGGAATCTCGCTTAGGAGGGTCTTGAGCGGGTAGTAGTTCTCCGTCTTCAATCCGATGAAGGCGCCTGCCGGGGTGGTGGCCGCGGATGAGGCAATTGTCGCCGCCGTCGCGGCGGCGGCCAGCATGGACTGTTCTGTCAGCTCCTGCGTATACCCGTACCCCACCTGGTCCCCCTTCACGGTCCGGATGCCGACACCGAGGGCAATATTGGTGTAGGCCCGGTTCACCTTGCCGTCTTCCAGCATCAGATAGTTGGTGATTGTGTGCTCGAAATAGAGATCGGCGAAATCGCCTCCCCTGGCCAGGGCTCCGGCAAGAATTTTCCGGCAGAGGGAGTCGGTGATGCCAAATCCGTTTTCGAAATACCCTTTGGCATCCCCCGCGGAGAATGCCAGCCAGTCCCGCGAGAGCACCGGTAAAATCGTGGCGCCAGCGGCCGCCGTTGCGGTTGTCTTAAGAAAGGATCGTCGGGTCAGCTGTTGCATGGATTCCTCCTTGTTGAAGGTAAATCCTGGTGTGGATGGAGTGTGTGAGCGAGAACAGTGAGGGAAGTGAGAACGTGTCGTCAGTATGATAGAGGACATGCGGACAGACGTCCGATGCACTCTCACGCTTGGCCGGTATTGAGCACGGTCGTAGGATTGAAAAAGCGAGAAACGACATTCTTTCGATACGTTGCGGCAGCCCGTATGTTGCGGCTCTTTCATACTGCTGATCCAACGGATTTCTGAAAGTTGGCAGAGGGAGTCTGTCTGCCCGATTATCGTGCCGATGTTCTCTGCTGCAAAGATCAGCGACGTTTCAGCTGCCCATCCCCTCCAGCACCTCATCCCGCGACAGGTTACCGGCGGCCAGTTCTTCATCCGGCTTTCTCAGAAGACGCTCATAGAAGCGTATACCCTCATTCGCAAACTCCGGCAGGGTGTCCAGAATGGCGTAGAGCGCATCCTCGGCCTTCGCAAATCGGCCCATCGCCTCTTCGTACCTGAATACCCGTTCGAGGATGTCCGGCGAAAGCTGACGTCGGGAGAGTTTGTCGAGAATTGCATCCGTCAACTCCAGATGCCGCTGTTCCACGGGTTCACCGGAACTCAAATACGTTTCAATCAGCAGGCTCAGAGACTTCCTGTAGATGTCTTCCGCCCCTGTGGTATCCGACATCAGCTCACGAATATCCGCTTCTTCTTTGAGAAGAACTCCCAGCACATACGACTTGGGAACTGCCACTGAAAGATCCGAGCCGAAGAGCTGCATCAGCTGTGGCACAGAAAACTGGTCCACCAGTGATCTGTCGATTCCGAGAAGGGTCTTTCCGGTCACCTGGATATCCAGAAGCGCCTCCGGATACTCCTTCTTGTTCTTGTATCCTATCATGCGAACGAGCATGGCAATCATCATATTGATCATCCGCATGACATAGTCCCGTTCGATCACGGAAGCCACCTGTCCTTGATTCTTTTCTCCAATTCCTGTGCAGGCCCACGGGGATGGGTTTCCTGTACGCTCACTCCCCTGTCAAATTTCCGGAACTGAGGTTCGCCCCGCAGCTTCTCAAGATCCCCATCGCCGGCGGCAGGGCCGACCTGACGTCCGTCCGGCTGCTCATCGTTCTTCAGCAATTCACGGATCGCATCCTCAGGCGATTCCCTTTTGGCAGAGGATCGAGCCCCTGCCAGCCAAACGAGGTATTCGCATAGGCCTGTGTCGCCACAGCGCCGATGCCGGCTTTAGCCCACGGTATCACCGTGCCCACAGCAAAGAAACGTGACGCGACGGCGACGCCCAGCTCACCGGCGGCCGAATCGCGGGCGACAAGGGAGTAACAGCGGGTTCTTTCCCGGAGGCCACAGGGCAATGTACATCGGGATATCAGGATTGTCAACGGCAGGCGAGGTTGACTCTCGGTCCAGCCGGCCGTACATTGCCATGGTGCCGTTTGCCGGGCCGCAACAATCGTGAGCGCCATCGTGTTGAACATGCATGAACATCTCGGGAGAACCCCATGCAACCCGCACTCCGCCTGACCCTCTTTGCCCTGCTCTTCGCTGTCCTTTCCTCGTGCGCCACAGCGCAGGAGAAGTCGAAGCTCACCACGCTCGATGACAGGGTAAAGACCTTTTTGGATGAGCAGCAGTCCAGCTGGCATGACATGAATATCCCTTCACGGGACGGCCAATTCCTGTATGATATCATTGTCCGGAATGGCTACACGCGCGCGCTTGAAATTGGAACTTCCACAGGGCACTCCGCAATCTGGATCGCATGGGCGTTGAGCAAGACCGGAGGGAAACTCATAACCATAGAGATCGACGAAGACCGGTACAACACCGCGCTCGAGAATTTCAGGAAAGCCGGTCTTGCGGACTATATCGATGCACGCCTTGCAGACGCGCATGGCCTGGTCCGCGAGCTGAAGGGGCCGTTTGACTTCGTGTTCAGCGACGCCGACAAGAACTGGTACAAACAGTATTTTGTTGATCTTGCGCCGAAGATGACCGTTGGAGGATGCTACACCACCCACAATATTTCGATGCGTGGGGGTGAGTTCCACGGAAGCACGAAGGAATACGTGGATTATCTGAAGAGTCAGCCGAACTTCGATACGACGGTCGAGAACAGCCGTTCCACGGGCATAGCAGTAAGCTACAAGAAGGTAAAGTAGATCAGGGAACCGAAGAAATATCCGTGTTGGAGCCGGCGGCCAGCGCATTTTTCACCACAGAGTGAAGATAGCGCACCTCGTCATCGCCAAGTCCGGCCCCAAAAGCAAAAAGGCCGGTTTTTGCCTTCACGGTAATCCCGTTGGACGGCAACAACCGCCGGAGTTTCAGGGCCCATGGCGGGATGTCGACCATCTGGCCACCGCTCCATCCACCCCCGCCGGGATCGGACTTTTTCAATCGTGAGGCCAACGACCGGACCCTCCCCAGCGTATCCTCGGTTGTGCAGAGATCAATATCCAGAATAGTCTCCGCTCCAATTTCGGCTGTGCGCGAGCGCCAGAGGTGGCGTTCTTCGATCGTGATTCCGCGCGCACTCGCAGACACGACCGTGGCTCTGGCCCTTGCATCGAAGAACGTATAGAGTGAGCTCGCCAGGGGGATGAGCAGGAACAGCAAGGCAAACCCCAGAAACATCAGTTGACCCGGAGGGGGTATGTTCGTTCGGTCGAAGAAAGGAACGATGTTCAGCAGAACGAACAGAGCGAAACCAAGAGGGATCGCGAATTGCAGCGCGGCACCCAGCCGGAAACCCGGACCGGGGATGGTGATTGTGGTTGCATCCGGAGATCTTTGAACGATGCTGCGCATGAGGGGTGGCGCAGTGACGGACTCCCGCACGGCCGAAGCGTTCTGGAAGCGATCGCGGAGCGGGTGCCCGGGCGCCTGGATCTCCGCCACCGATTCATGGCCGGTCGACCGGTCTATCAGCGGAAAGCCAAGGGTCCGCGCGATCCTTTCGGCCTGCTCGCGGGATAGAGCATACGATGCCGGACTTGTGAGGGGGAGAACAGTTTTTGGAGCCTTTCCCTGGAGTCCGACGGGAAATCGTTCGCTCGAATCTGCATCTCCGGCCACATGGCTGAGCACCACCGCGTTATATTCGTCGAGTCCATGTTCGGAAGATCTCATCGGAACCAGGAGACCCCACCTGACAGTGATCATGCCGCGGCTCCGATCGATCGTTTTCCACCCACGTCCGAGCACCAGCCCGCCCCCTGCAGCACTGAATACCAGCGCCATCAGAATCATCGCCGGCCAGCCCCATTCCGGTATCTCGTCCGCATTGGTGAGCGCGATCACTCTGAATCCGAGCAGCGCCAGAAAGATGCCGGCCGCCAGAAACGGAACGCCGAAAACAGACATGGACCCGCCGCCACTTCTGATTTCCAGTTGACCGGGAACTACTTCCAGCAGTTTTTCCATATGACTTTGCGCCTTGAAAGAATCAAGAACTCATGAAGCCTGATTCGCCATGCCCTGTGCTGGCAGAGTTTGAGTCATGGAGCAACGCGCTCGTGCTTCATGGCGATAGGCCACTCCGTCATCCAAAGCGTGACTGAGAAATGATAACAAGACCTTTCCACCGAATCAAGCTCCCCCGGTGAACCCGAACGAACGTGCGGCTGGTTTCTCCCGGAATTCTTTCTATATTGTATGTTCACTTCCCTCATCGTCCCACACGGCACAGAATAGCAAATGCGAGGTACGAGCTTGAAGGCTTCGTTGCGTTACACGGTCATTGTGACGGGCATCTGCCTGAGCCTGTTCTTCCTGGTGGAGTTGGCGGGCTGGATGATTGCGCCCGGCCGCTACCGGAACCCGCCGCCGGTCACTGCCGATGCCTGGATTCACTCAGATGCGCTGGCGGGGACGGATACCTTGTGGCTGAAGGAATTCGTGGACGAATTCTGCCGTTCCTATACCGCACGCTGGACCTCGTATCTCTACTTCAGGAGAGAACCGTTTTCCGGGCGTCACATCAACGTGGATAGCACCGGTCGGCGATGCACCCCTCAATTCGGACACGTCGGGGACGAGAAACAACGAACCCCCATGATGTTCCTGCTGGGCGGGTCAACCATGTGGGGCACGGGAGCCCGTGACAGCAACACGATTCCAGCAGCTCTTGCCCGCCTGATTGCCTCGAGACCAGGGGAACGGCGGATGCGCCTGGTAAACATGGGAGAATCGGGGTATGTGAACACGCAATCACTCCTTGCTCTCGAGCTGGAACTGCGCGGCGGAAATGTGCCGGACGAAGTGATCTTCTACGATGGCGTGAATGATGTCTTTCCGACATTTCAGAACAACGAGGCCGGCCTGCCGCAGAATGAACAGAACCGGGTCACGGAGTTCAATCTGTTGCAGAGCGGCGGGCGGATGCGGGAGTTGGGGATCTACGATTTCTGGAAGAGAACTGTTACAGCGGGGGTTGTCACCACATTGCGGGATCTGATCTCTGGACCTCCACAGTCACCACCCGCACAGGATCTCCTGGCTGCCGATGTGGTCCGGCTCTACAGGGGAAATCTCGAGATTCTTGACGCATTGAGCCGGAGCTACGGTTTCCGCTACCGGGCGTACTGGCAGCCCGTGGTCTTCTCCAAGCGCGACCCATCGTCATACGAGCAAAGACAGTCGGACAAAATGCAGCATGTCCGCCAGTTGTACCTGGAAGTGTACCGGCGAGTCGCCGCGGATTCCGCGCTGCATGCCAATCCCCACTTTCACGATCTCAGCGGCATCTTTGACGGAGCGGGGGCGGTGTATCTCGACTTCTGTCACATCACCGAACGGGGGAATGGGATCATCGCCCGGCGCATGTACGGGGATGTGTTCAACAAATAGCGCATACCGCAGATTGTGCGTTGCCGGTAAGGAGAACAGCGGGGAGGCAAACACCTTTTGCCTCCCCGCCTTCCTTATGCAGGTCATTTCATTCCGAGGCACATGTGGAGCGATAGTCTGTCATCAGCTTCCCTACCGCGGCTTCTGCGCCCCCACATCAGCCTTTGCACCGAACAGCTTCAAAGCGTCTTCGGCGGGATAGCGGTTTGCAAACATCGAGACCTGCGTGGTCAGCTTGCCCTGCTTTGGCAGCCCGTACACCTCGCGCATGACGTTGGCCGGTGAATTGGGATCGTAGTCGGCTTGTTCGCTGTAGCGCGCATTCAGATAGTTCTCAAAATAGATCTTGTTGAGCGGCAGGGGGGAGCCCAACGTCTCGGTGTTGTTCTTGCAGCTTGCCAGCCCCAGGTCGGCGCCTACGTCTCCGATCTTCACCCTCTCCATCTTGCCGGCGGCCGAGGTGCCGGGTTCAACGTAGAGCAGCGGCGCCTGCTTGTTCATGAAGATGATGTTGTTGTCGATCTTGACCCATTCGTTCAGATTGCCGCGGGTGTGATCGATGCCGGTCAGAATATTGCAGCCGATCAGGTTGTGGTGAATGTCATAGGACAGCATGGTCATGATGCGGACGCCGTAACCCATATCGGCAAAATCCTTCAGGCGGCTCCAGGTGAAGAGGATGGTGTTGTTGGCAATCTCCACTTGACCCTCATAGGAGATCGGCCCTTTGGGACCTTTCTTGCCGCCGGTGCCGAACACTTCTATGGCAGCCATTTTGTTGGCAACGAACACATTATTGAGGATTTTCACGGTCCCCTTCTTGAACCCGCCCTGAATACCGAAGTGACCGTTGAGGAAGACGCAATTGCGTATGGTGAGCTCACCTTCGATCTTTGCGTTGACTTTGTTGGTGAAGCACACGAGCGGTTCATGGACGGTGCTGTTCCCCGTGGAGGGTTTTTCGGTTTCTGACAGGAGGCGGCCGCCCAGGCCTTTGATGAACCCGTCCTTCGGAGAATAGGCATTCTGTTCCCCCCGGTCAAAGATGAAACCGTCGAGAATGAAATGGCTGCCCGCAGGCACATTGAGAATGCTCAACAGGGGCCTCCTGCCGCTGGCTGCGGATTCATTGTTCGGCGCCACCGTGGTCGCGAATTTTACGATATCCCGGCCGGAGAAATCTGAGCGAATAGCCGCCCATCAGCTCCACGGGCTGCGGCGCTTCCAGGTATCCCTTGTCCCGCAAGCCGACATAGTTTCCCTGGGCGACAAAGATCTTGTCGCCCGGCTTCGCGACCTTGAGCGCTGCTTCGAGGTTCTTGAAAGGTGCATCCTTCGTACCGGCATTTTGATTGTCGCCTCTCTCCTTGGCCACATACAATTCGGCTGCTTGTACCGCGATGATGCCGACCAGAAGAATGCACAATGCAAGCAGTGCCACTCTTACCGGATGGTGCATGTCGAGCTCCTTTCGTATGGGGTGCTGAACCCCATTTCTGTTGTACCGACGATCGCAAGGATTTCCCGAAGGAGATCTGCGATGGTCCGGTGTCTGTGGAACAATGAAGGAACGTGAGGACTCTGGGGTTACCGCTGTCAGGAAATATAGTAAACGGAAACGGAAGTATCCAACATAGCCTGTTCACCGGTGCCTTCTTTCGCGTTTGCGAAAGAGGTGGGGCGATCTCCGGTTCTCCGGGTGATGTGCGCCGGATCACGCCTGACCCGTTGTCTGCTGTGATCGCGGACAACAGAGTGCAGGGGAGAACGGCCCGGTTCGCATCGTTTCAATCGCATGGTCGACCCCCGGGAGGGCAAACAGTTCTAAGGTGAACGTCGTGGTCGGCCTGCAGACAGAAAGCCCCGTCACCGGAAGGTGGCGGGGCTTTCTGCATTCACTGATTCGGGCGAAAGCAGATCCTATTTCTTCGCGGGAAGTGTCTCGATCGTCACACTGGCGATCTTCCCGTTGAATTTCGGCCGCTTCGCATACGCGAGAGTCACCGGAGTATTTTCGTCCACACCCACGTCGGCCGACTCGTCGATGCCAAAAGTGTTGCTGTTGGTCCTGGCAATCCTGCCTTCGGCGACCTTTTTCCCGTCCAGAGAGAGGGCGCCGGTACCGCCTCCACCCCTTCCCCCTTCGTAGCCGAAGTCAAACCTGACGGTGTGTTTTCCGGGCGGAACTTTTTGCGTCGATGTAATCGTGTACAATTCCAGGCCCACCCAATTGTAGGTATAGGAGGGTTTGCCGTCAAGCATGTAGAGACTCCATCCTCCGAAATCCCCCCCCTGGCAGATCAACACGCCGGAAGCATTGGCGGGAACATCCACCTCCGCAGTGATGGCCAGTGAGGTATTCTTGATATTGATGAAGGCGTTCTCGGGGATCCCTTTTGCTCCTTCGTACAGCGTGAGTTTTGTGCGGCCGTTCATGAGATCCGGACGTCCGGCGATCACCGGATCAAACCGCTCGATACTACGGTCATCGATGGGCAGGACATTGTACTTGACCGCTTCCGCGAGGAATTTCTTCTTGAGTTCCTCCAGCTTCGCCGGGTTCTTCTCCGCGAGGTCATGGGCCTGGCTGAAATCCTCATTCACATTGTAGAGTTCCCACACATCGTCATTCAGTGGACGCCGCGGCGCAGCCTCCCATGGAGCTTTGTGAATCGTTCCGGCAAACCATCCATCGTCGTAAATGGCACGGTTGCCGATCATTTCGAAGTACTGCGTTTTCCGGGCATCCGGCGCGGCGGCATTGTCGAAGGAGTAATTCAAGCCCACACCTTCGAGAGGCCGTTGTTCGACGCCATTCACCATACGGGGAGCCGGGACGCCGACTGCCCCGTAGACGGTCGGGGCGACGTCGATCACATGGTGGAACTGTGAGCGGACTTCGTTTTTCGATTTGATGCCCGCCGGCCAGTGGATGACCATGCCGTTACGGGTCCCGCCAAAATTCGAGGCAACCTGTTTGGTCCAGGTGAAATGGTGTGTTCCCCGCCACTGCCCATCCGGCCGCAAAGTGATTGTAGGTGTGCTCCGTCCCCAGCTCATCAATCCGCGTCAGCTGCATGTCCAGAGTTTCCTGTATACTGTTGAAATAGGTATTCTCGTTGAACATACCGATCATGCCACCCTCAGCGCTGGCCCCGTTGTCCCCCACGATGTAGAAGAAGAGCGTGTTGTCCAACTCGCCCCTCTCTTCCAATGCGGCCACCAACCTGCCCACTTCAAGGTCGGTATGCTCGGCGAAGCCGGCAAACACTTCCATCTGCCTTTCGAAGAGGCGTTTTTCGTCAGCCGTGAGATTGTCCCAGTCCTTTATGTCCGCCGGCTTTGGGGCAAGCACCGTATTCTGCGGCACCACTCCCAGCTTCTTTTGCCTTTCCAGGGTTTCTGACCGCAGCTTATCCCAACCCTGCGCGAATTTGCCTTTGTATTTCTCCACGAAAGCCCGAGGTGCGTGATGTGGAGCGTGCGTTGCGCCGGTGGCGAAGTACAGGTAGAACGGCTTGTCGGGTGTCAGGGACTGCTGGGTGTTCATCCATGCGAGCGCCTGGTCGGTCATGTCCGTTGTGAAATGATATCCCGGGTCATCCACATTTGGATAGACCCGTGTGGTGCCATCGTACACCATCGGATGCCACTGATTGGTCTCGCCGCCGATGAACCCGTAAAACTTGTCGAAACCCGAGCCGGTCGGCCAGCGGTCGTAGGGACCGGACACGGAGGCCTCCCAGGGCGGCGTCTCATGGTACTTTCCGAAGGCCGCGGTACTGTAGCCGTTCATACGAAGCACTTGGGCAACAGGAGTGATCGTCTGGGGGCGGATACCTGTATTCCCCGGGAAAGCAGTCCCCACCTCCATGATGGCGCCCGCGTTGTTGGAGTGATGGTTGTATCCGGTGAGCAGCGCCGTCCTTGTGGGGGAGCAGAGCGCCGTTGTGTGAAAACGGTTGTATTTCAGTCCGCTGGCAGCCAGACGCTCCAGGGTCGGCATGTTGATCGGCCCCCCGAAAGCGCTCGAGTGTCCGAACCCGATGTCATCGATGAGAACGATGACCACGTTCGGGGCTCTGTCTGGAGCCTTCACCTCGAACCGGGCAGGAGCCTTTGCGTTACGTGCATCGAGTTCTGTGATTGCCGGATATGTGGGTTCCTTGATGGGGAGAACCGTGCGATCAAGCGCGCCGGAATCCCCTGTCCCGTCCTGCTTCGGTGCGCAGGAAGCCAGCAGAAGAGCCGCCAGCAGCACAGTTAGCAGCTTTGCAGTCATGATTGTTCCCTTTGATGGTAGTAAGAAGAAGGATTGGGCAGCTCACAACACTGCTGCCCGCTCCCGATGGCCGGACTCTGAGGTTGGTCCCAGCTGTAGGGTATACAACACCCCCGAATCGTATAGCGTTCCCGAAAAACCTACTTCGCCAGTATGAACTTCTTCGTCTGCACAAAGGCGTTTCCCGGGCCTCCCGAGGGGTCCGCCGCCTGCATTCGGTAGAAGTACACGCCGGACGCCAGTCCCGAACCGTCGAACTGCACTTCATGAATCCCCGCCTCCTTCTCGCCGTGGACCGGCGTTGCGACACGCTGACCCAGCGCATTGAAGACGGAGAGGATCACCGATGACCGGACGGGCAGGGCGTACGAAATCGTCGCGGATGGATTGAAGGGATTGGGGTAGCTCTGATGGAGAGCAAATTCTTTGATGATCGTGCCGTCTGATGCCTCCACCGCCGTCGCCGCGCCTGTCGTAAACGAACGGGGGGAGGAGAACCGGCTGATCCCCGCCGCACCGGTCGCACGGACCCTCCAGTAGTAGGTCGTGCTTTGTCTGAGCCCGGAGGGAGCAATACTTGTGGCGGTCAACCCGCCCTTCTGGACGAGCGTGTCTGTGAAATCATTCTTCTTTGACACCTGCACGTGATAACCTGTTGCCGCCTGGGATGTGTCCCACCTGAGCGTTGCCAGAAGCGGCTGGCCGGTCGCTCCATCGGCCGGGGATTTCAATACCGGCACCGACGGAACTCCCGTCGGTGTGTGCATCCTGCTCTCAAGTGTGCCCAGCTTCTTCGCCGCTTTTTCAAAACAGTAGTTGTATCCAAACCCGTCATCGAGCGTGTCCGCAGCATGCTTCGCCAGGAGGGAGAAATAGGCGAACTCCGCGTCTGTCCATCCGAGAGGTTTCACGATAATCGTCGCCATGGTGAAATCGCGTTGGGCCCCCGGGTACGCGGGGCGCCGCGCCCCGTACCTCATCGGGAGGGTCGCCGGATCGATTGTCGTAATCGATGTGTAGCGCACCGAATCGGGATTCGTGTAGTCGGGATTGTTGAGTCGTTTGAGCAGGGGCACGTCGCTCAGGGGCTTCAAGCCCATAAGGTAGAGATCAAGGTCCGAGAAGGACGCATTGAACGCATCCGGCTTGTGCTGCATCACTCCTTTGAATACTCCGGGTGAGGTTTCAACGATTTTGGGCCAGAGTCCCATGTTGCCGCCTATGGTCTGGTGCTCCGCCCAGTGTACTCCGCACGCCCCGTTGGAAAAGGTGAGCGAATCGAGATAGGCCATCCACTTGTGCCCGAGCTCATGAGCAAGCATAGTAAAGGGGCCGCTGGAATGGTAGACCACGGTTTTCAGTCTGGCCGCGGATCCCCACCCCGCACTATTGTCAAAAAGGGTCATACCAACACCCTCCACTTCATTCCTCACGCTTGAAGCGTTCGGGACCCGTTCCAACAACAACGGGTTCGGGAGCCAGAGAGGAGTCGCCGGTGTCACAACAAGGAAATCGTACGCATCGGGGAGACGTGAATACAGAAGGGTCGATGCCGGTTTCATCAGATAGGACCACGTCTTGTCCGTCACCGGGTAACCGGGGAATGTCTTCTGGCTTTGCAGACTATCTTCGATGAACAGGCCGTACTCCGTTGCCCAGAGCCCGACGCCCAGCTTCTGCACATCGAAGGTGGCCAGAGGATCAACGAAACCCAGCCGGACGTACGCATACCCGTCGTTCTCCCACGTCCCGTCAGCAAGCTGCCACTCCACCGCCATCCACCAGGTTACGGCACTTCCGTATTTGGCATCCTTCGCGACCCGGTATGCCGGCGTCGCGGCCAGGGATGAGTAGATTGAAAGAGAGTCCAATGTCCAGATCCCATCGCCGGCGAGCTTATCCCCGTGCGTTCCGTCGTCAAACATCGGGACCGGGGGGGAGGTGTTGATGCGCATTCCTTTTATGGCCGTCGAAGAGCTCCATTTGACGCGGACACGAGTGAACTCGCCGGGCTGGTTGTACACCGCTCCGCGATCCTGCTCGATCCATTCGACTCCCCGAATGGCCGTCCTTGACCCTGGACCCGAAAGCCCCCCGGGGGAGGACTGCAGAATGTCACCCTCCGGGCCATTCCCCGGCGTCCTCGCTGACCAGACTTCCGTCGTCTGCTCGACAGCCCTGGCTTCGCCATATTCGTGCAGGATGATCTGCTGCCCTGCCGGAGAAGTGCGTATGGGGGAGGAGGAGTGATTCTGAGCCTGGGCCACCATCTGGAGCATGGAGAGCAAGAGGAAGCCGCAGAAACACCATTTGCCGGTTGAGTTCTTCTTTGCCATCGTGTCCTCGTCTTCTCTGTTGAATGGTATCCTTCGTGAATGCCGGCTTGCCGTCTGTGAACGCCGGTCTTCCGTCCAACCGACGTCAAGGATGCTGCATGAAGAGCCACCGCCCGATGGCCGGGTGAGCTACCCGGTTCACGAGAGTCTATTCGGAAGCTACCCAACAGAAGAACAAGGGTCAATCACGCAAACACGTGATATTGATGGAATAGCGTGGTACCACGGCGGGGTTGACATATGTTCTTCAAGTGAGCATATTCCAGTGCAACTCCTTGGCCCCAGAAACGAACGGGCGTTCCATATGTCCCTTCGTCCCGAAGGCGCAATGCGCAAGCCTCCCACCTGCTCCGGCACCGGTCACCCGCTTCCCAGACCGCCAGATGGGAGGTCCTGGTGGGGTCTCTTTCTCCCATGACCAGATTGAGCGAGAGTACCATGATTCCGCAACATGCCTATCACAATCAACGCCCAATCCTCCGCCGATCATGCCTTGTTCTTATCCAATGGTTCTTGTTCGCAGGGATCCTGGAGGCTCAAGTCCAGTTCCCCTGGTTCCCCGACAGCGGTCTCGCGGTGACATACAAGCAGGCGGCTGTGAAGAACGTGCTCGCAGCGGTGAACCCCGGGGTCTTTTTCGGATACTGGTCTGTCTGCGCAGATGGTCAGGGATTTGGATACGGTAATACTTATCCATCGCTGGATGGCCATCAGCTCACCGACGCACTGTTGTGGCTCGGGCAGGCCGATGTCGTTGAGGCCAACTGGAACTATGTCCGCTCGTTTCAACGACAGGATGGGCTCTTGCCTCTCGCCATCCTTCCCTCTTTTGCCGGCAAGATGATCGGGCCGGACAGCATGCAGTCCCGCGTGGATCTCAATGGCGGACTCTACAGGCACTGGGTCCCGGGAAACCCGCTCGAAGCCACAGCCAGCATAACCTATATCCAGAATGCCGACGTGATCTTCCGATATACGCTGGACACCCTGTGGCTTGAGAAGCAGCTCCCTTCAATCAATCTTGCGGCTGATTATCTGGATTCCTTGACATCGAAAAGCGGTGCCGTAAGGGGTTGCGGCTACTATGTTGAACGGCCCACCCGGATCGAGTCAGACGGAGTAACTCAGTGCTATGCTGTGGATGCCTTGCGCCGCGTTGCTGCCCTGAATCGAAAGATGAGATTCAGGGAAAGAGAGCAGCGCTATGACCGGCTGGCTGATCGCATTCAGATCCATTTTACATCTGTGTTCTGGGTCGGGGATCATTTCGGAGAGTACCTCCACCCGCAGCGGGGGCTCATCAGCAATCACGGGCTGACGGATGTAGATTGGGCTGCGATCGCGACCGGGATTGCCACGGCCGAACAGCGGTCAATTCTCTGGCCGAAACTGAAAGATGAGAACCGATTCCATTACGGCGGGATGCCCACCGGCATTGCCACACTCCCGGAAACATATGAGACGTGGGAATTCACAACTCCGGACCGCCACGACCTGGCGGCCATGGGCAGGGCCTGGTACCTGGAGGCCTGGGCCCGTTCGTGCATGGGGGATGCAGCTGGACTCCTGGATGGGCTTCGCAAGGTCAGTCAGGTGGGCCGCGAGAACGGCTATTCCTGGCACGAGCGCTATCAGCCTGACAGGAAGGGGAGCTTTCTTGCCGCGGGCCCGGACACCTACTGCGAGTACCCGGCGAATCTCATACGCATTGTGCAGCGTTTTGTTCTGGGGGTGGATTTGAGGCTGGATGGTTCAGTGGTGATTGCCCCTCTGGTGACAACCGAATTCTGGCAGAAAGGGTTCGGCCAGACGCTCTCTTGGCGCGGCCGGAGCCTGCAATACGGGATGACCATCGACAGCGTCGGCGGAAGCTATACGGGACTTTTGTCCCAACGCATTGGCGTGCGTTTGCCGCGGCATCCCGGTTCCACCGGTATTCGGGCCAGCATTGAAGGGCATCCTGTGCCGGCCGAACAGGTGGATGGGCTGACATTCATAACTCTCCCTGCAAGTCAGCCCGAAGGATCCTGCCGGTTCAAGATGGTGCGATATTAGCCGCCTTTGCTCTTGAAGGCATCCTTACCGGAGATGACTCTATGATTCACGAAACGGCTTCTACTTCTGTTCCACAAGCTCCACCCGCCGGTTCAGGGCCTTCCCCGCTTCCGTGCGATTTGATTCCACGGGACAATACGGCCCGACACCTGCACCCTTGAGGCGGGAAGCGGCAACACCCCTGCCAATCAAGGCTTTCACAACCGCATCCGCACGGTCTGCCGACAATTTGAGATTGGGATCCAGCGCCCCCACGTTGTCCGTGTGCCCCACCACGTACAGTGCCATGCCGGTGTTCTGTTTCAGGAGTTTTGTGATTTCATCAAGCGAAGGGCTCGACTCCGGTTTCACAATCGATTTACCCGTATCAAAGTAGATGCCGTACACGGCTGCTTTTCCTGTGGCCGCAATACTCGCGCTCAGTGCCGCCGCATCCGCAACAACATCCTGCTTCATCGTCCCTTTTTCCACAACCGTCACCGCGTATTCGTGGCCTTCGTTGAAGGCCTCGGCATGAACATAGGTCACGGCACCGTTCTTTTCGATCTTTCCTTCAATCACCCGGCCTTCGCTGACCAGGATCTTTCCCCCGATCTTCTTCAGAGCACTCTCGTAGTTGCGCCCGATCTGCAGCATGCTCGCCTGTTTCGCACCGGTCTTTATCGTGTATCCCAGAACCGTAACCTTTCCCTCCCAGTTCTCATCCTGACCCGACAGATACGCAGAAGTGACTTTGTCGAACTCCTTGACCTCGTAATTGGAAATGAAATATCCCGGCATCCGTGTGAACAGGGGGTGGTCCAGACTGCCTTTGACATCCGTTTCATCCTGAGCAAACCCGTATGAACAGGTGAAAAGCACCAGCATGAGCCCGACGACTTGTTTACGCAGCATTGTGGTCCTCTATGGGAGTGAATAACGCCAATGTACAACAAAATCCTGAATAATTCATCCCGAACCCCGGTCTTGAAGTGACCATCACCTGAGTGTCCGCTCTTGACATTCTTTTCTACAATTGACTCTCACGCTCTCCTCCCCTATCTTACCCCGTAGTTGTGGGTTTCGAACAGAGGGTGCCATCCGGAATAGTCCGGATAAGACGGACGGGTCGACGATCGTAAGGATCCGAAGTCCTCCGGGTCAGGCACCAGCGACAACACTATGACATGCTTGCGACAAGGGCGTGACAGGACCCGGCGATTCATCTATATCTTTCCTGCAGGATGACACAATCACGATGCAGAGGAGGACTCCATGCTGAAGCGCACCGTAATAGTACTGGGAGCATTGCTCTTCCTTCTTCTTGTGCCCGCTGCATCAAGCGCGGCCGCCCCTGACTCAACCAGCCAGATCTACCGGATCACCCTGAAAGATGGTTCTGCATTCGTGGGCACCATCGCTTCTTCAACTCCCGACTCGTTGAGGATCCAGATGGGATCAGGAATCACCATAACCCTGCCGCGCGGAGCTGTCTCGAACATCGAACGCCTGCGCGGAACTATCGAAGGAGGCGAATACCGGCGTGTCGACCCGAACGGATCCCGGCTCCTGTTCGGTCCCACGGCCCGGCCGCTCAGATCGGGAGAGGGGTACTTCGCTGCCTATGAGATCTTCTTCACTTATGCGGCAGTGGGGATAGCCGATGTTCTTTCACTCGGCGGAGGGTTGACCATTGTGCCGGGAGCCCCTGATCAGCTTTTCTACCTGGCTCCCAAGCTGGCGTTCACCACTCAGGACGAGATGTTTAGTGCCGGAATTGGTGCATTGTACATGAACACGTTTTCGAGCGAAAATGATGCATTGGCGATTGTGTACGGACTGGGGACTTACGGAACTCCGAGGGCCGGCCTGACCTTCGGACTCGGGTACGGATACTCCGAAGGCGAATTCGCCAGCAACCCCTTGGTCCTTGTGGGAGGAGAAGTCCAGGTTTCCAACAGCTTCAAGCTGATCACGGAAAACTGGTTCCCGGTCGGCTCTGACGTGTCGCTCCTGTCATTTGGCTTCCGCTTCTTCGGGGAAAACATTGCCGCCGACCTCGGGTTCTTCTACCCGATGGAGAACGGAAAAGGAATTTCCGAAGGGTTCCCCTTTCTGCCGTGGCTCGGGTTCGCCTACAATTTCGGGAGATAGGCCCACCGGCCCGGTTCCTGGACCGGCCTGACAGCTTCAGCGGTCCGGCCTTACATAAAAATAGGGCGCGTCCAGTGTCGCCATGCCCACCTGCGATCTTCCTCCCTTGAGATAGCTTCCGTAAGGTTCTGTTCGGGCCGTGCCGCCCCCGTATCCCTCGTACCACATGTAGTACCGGCCGTTGATCCTCTCGACCGTGGTGAACCAGATCGCTCCCTCGTCCCACTGGCCTTCCTCACCACGGCTGAATATCGGGTTGCCGGGATACTTCGTCCAGTGGATCAGGTCTCTGGACGTAGCAAGCCCCGCGTTGAACGGGTAGTCTTTGTTGCGGTCGGAGCCGCAGTAGATCATGTAGTAGAGGCCGCCTTCAGAGAAGATCCGTTGCGTCTCAACGGTGAAGCTGTCCCACGTTCCTTCCTGCCCGACGGGAAGTGCCAGCGACCGGGCAGGCTCTGCCTCCGCGTAGTGGAACCCGTCGGTCGAGGTGGCATAGTGGATCTGAAACCCCTTTTTCCCGGGAACCTGCTTCCAGAAGTAGAGATAGAAGAGGCTGTCGCGGTAGACCACTTCCGGACCGCCGCCGATGACAACGGGGTTCTCTTCGTACTTCTTGAAGTGGATGCCATCGTCAGACACGGCAAGGCAGATCGCGCGGTCCGCTTTGGGGGATGAGGCCGTGTAGTACAGGTAGACTTTCCCGTTCGCGAGGATTGCGGCGGGATCGAGCGCGTGGTTTTCATCCCACGTTCCCGGTTCGCCGACGTCGATAACCGGGTCCGGCAGGATATTCCACGTGACACCGTCAAACTTCGCTTGTGGGATTGTTGCCACCCCGATCCGGTCATGTCCGCCGCGCTGCCCGCGGAAGTACATAAAGAATGTGTCGCCGTTGAACAACAGGTCCGGGTTGGCGGATTGCACGTCGTACCACGTGCCGGCCACTGCGGGAAAAACGGGATTGCCGGGGTAACGTTTCCAGATGAATCGGGTGGTGTCATCGCTGGTGCGGGAATGCTGTGCCGTTGCGGGGACCAGGGGCACGCAAGCCACCGCGAGAACGAAGGTCAGCACGCGCAATGATACAGGCATCGTCATCTCCCGGGTTGTGCAGAAAGATAGAGATAAAGCGGAGGTAGGGTCCGGTTTCATTGTAGCAATGGAACGGAGGTTGTCGCCGTCACCGGCGCTGAACGACTTCAGCCTGCGGAGGGATCCCGCGTTCTACCCCTCTGTCAATTTGACAATTCGCGATCTTGAAAATGTGTGCACCATCAGCCGGTCGGTAATCTGCACGGTCAGCGTGTAGGTACCCTCGTCGTATTCGCGCACATCGATTTGTGCGAATTCTGATGCGAACTCATTCTGGCCGGCGTGATCCTTCTGATACACGACCCGGCTCTCGTCGTTTGGAGCGGAGTCTCCCGGGGTGAGAAACACCTGCGTTCTGTACTTGGTGTTGCCGTCGCCATCCTTCGTGAGATTGTACATCTCCCAGTACACGTAGAGCGGCCGGGTCCGGGGAAGCGCATCGAAGGGGCACGGGATCACTTTGATGCCGTCGATTTCGGTGCTGCTCTTCGTTGAGGAAGGAAGCAGAAACTCAATATCACTCAACATCGGTGCCGACGGGAGATAGGCCTGGAGCCGGAGTTGCGCATTCCATGTGGAGATGAGGTTCGACCCGACCGGCCGGGCATGCATGGCAATTCTCACAGAATCGGGATGAAGAACGAAGCGATACAATTCCACGTACCAATTCCCTGTTTGCGGGGAAAGAGAGAAGGAAAACGTATTGAGGCCCGAGGCCAGCTTCTCGCCGCCCGGCCCGGAGACGGACACGCCCACCTCCACCAGCAGTGTCTTGAGCGTGTCACTGAACTCGTCTTTCAACGACAGAATGGGGAGTGCGTAGGAGATATTCACCTGTGCCATGCCGCTATCACTGCGGAATCCGGTGATCGAGTGGGGCAGCGAAAATGTCTTTGTCTCTTTCGTCCACCGATGCTCATCCGTCGCAAGAGCGGCGGCGACGGTGACCTGTGATTCAACCCGCAGACGGTCAACCATCATCTCCCGGCCGAGGGGCTCGCCGCTCACCAGTTCATGGAAACGAATGTCCCATGTCTCGAGCTTTTCCAGCATTTTCGGGTCATCGGGCATACTCACCAGACGCCAGTTGTTGCCGACGGAGTTGCTCTGCGAGAAATGAAAAATCCTCTGCGGGGAGTCACCGGTCGCGGAATAAAGCCAGGATTCGTGTTGCTCCTCCTGACCGATCCCCATCGTTCTTTGAGTGTCGTCAGGTTCGCCGTGACGGATACAGATCAACCCCTTGTCGTTAAACTCCCGGTTCAGGGCAAAGGACTTGGGAAACTGAAGATGGTGCACCTTGTCAGGATCGTTGAACCAGGAACGGAATTCGTAGCACTCATAGTTCCGTTCGGCGAACTGAAAGCGCCGGGAGTGTTCGGCAAGACGCACGTTTGTTCTTGCGGCGGGTGCAGGATTTCGAACGTTCCAGAATGAACGAAAGAAGGCCTTTTTCTTCCTGTCGGAGACAAGGGTCCGGTAGACATCCAGTTCGGCATCCGTGAGAAGATACTTGAGATCTTCAAAGAGGAGTGCCGCACCCAACCAGGAGGAAAGTCTGTCAACGGCGCGCCAGTAGATCTCCTCCGCACGCGCCGGCTGTCCCTTCTCAAAATACACACGGGCAAGGGAGAGGAAGATAACCTCGGAAGGAACTTGCCTGGGCATGGAGAGGAGGTCCAGGAACACCCGTTCGGCGGCATCCAGCTTGCCCTGTCGACGCATGACTTCGCCGGAAAAAAAGGTTGCATGATCGGACTCCATATGCGCCAGAGAATCCAGAGCCTCCTGAGGATTTTCCTCCGCAATATAGGAACGATAGATTCTGAACAGGCCGAGGCTTGCCTCGTTCTTATCCGGGCGTAAAGCGCTCTGCCGGTGTCCGAGCGCAAAGGCGCGCTGGTTGTCCTTCTTGTACCGGAGCAGAACGGCCAATTGATACAGGACATCCTCAAATGACGAGTCGCGTGCAATGACCCCGGAAAAATAGTTGGCGGCCTTGCCCCACTGGATGTTCCTCATGAACAACCCCACCTGAGTTCCATATTCCCGGTAGCATATCCCGGCTCCGTACTGGGCGTAGAGGTTCGCCGGGTCGCGATCCAGCACTTCCGTGAAGATATCGCATCCGTCACTCCATTGCTCTTCCTGTATTGCGGCTTTCCCCAGTCCGATCCGGGCGGGCACGGATTTTTCGTCCATGAGCAGAACCGCTTCAAACAATGCTTTGGCGCTATCGGTTCTGCCGAGACGGAGTTGTCTGTTGGCCTCGAAGATAAGATCGGTGGGTTTCGGAGTTGTCGATTGGGAAATCGAGAACGGCGGACTGAGGAGGCCGAGGAGCATCAAGGCCACAATATATCCAGAGTTCATTGCCACGGGTCAAAGAGGATCTTTACGGCCGCCTTTGCTTTGAGTTGTTCAATCCCTTCGGCATACCGCGTGAACGGGAGTGTTGCGCTGATGAGAGGGGCCAGATTCAGCTCCCGAGCAAGAATCAACCTGTAGGCTTCCTCCGCGGCCTCGCGCGTGTGCGTCCCGTATCCGAGGAGGGCGAAACCTCCCCACCACTGCTCGGGTCCGAAACGGACTTGCTCGCGAAGGACGCCGAAGATCGCGACGCTCCCGCGGGTCGATCCCATCAGGGCTTCAATCGACACCGGGAATCCGGTGGTATCGAGTGCGGAGTCGAATGCATCCGGGTGGTTTCGTCCGGCGGGCCAATGGTATTCTGCGGGATCCCAGGCTTCGTGCGCGCCGAGCTCTCGGGCCAGTTTCCGCCGCTGCGCCAGAGGATCCAGTCCGATCACCGTCCTGGCACCAAGAGCCCGGGCGAGTTGGATGGCAACCAGTCCCGACGGGCCGAGTCCGCCGATCGCCACTCTCTTTCCTTCGATGCCCCCGCATTGTCGCAGCCGGTCGAAAGATCCCTGCACACACATTGCCAGTTCGAGTGAAGCGATCTCCTCGGCCTGTAACGATCTCTCGATCTGGATCAGATCTTCGGCAGGGAGCGGCACGTACTGTGCGTAGCAGCCCATCCGCCTGTTGCCGGGATCCCGCCACGCGGCCACGTGCATGCCAGGTGATAATGTGCGAACGTCGGTGCCGACCGAGACAACCTCTCCCATCGCTTCGTGTCCCGGCTGACCGGGCACGAGGGGATACCGGAGCGGTGCCCCGGGAAACATCGGTTTCCCCTCGAGCATGTGCAGGTCCCACTGCGGACAGGTGGCAACGCCGAGGATCTTCACGAGCACTTCGTCCCGTGCCGGCGCCGGGAGATTGACTTCTTTCCAGACCGCGCGATGAGGCGCTTCGAACTCGAGAATGTACATCCGTGCAGGCAGTGGAGACATGGTGTCACCAATCCAGAATGACCCCGAGGACGGGTTCGGCTTTTGATTCGATCAGTTTCCAGGCGTCCGCCGCCTGCACGACCGGAAAATGGTGGGTAATCAGGGGAAGGGTCTCGAGATACCCTCCCGCGATCATCCGCAGCGTTTCGTCCATCCGGTCGCGTCTCCAGCCTGAAACCAGATCGATGGTCAGTTCGCCGTAACGCGGGGGCTGCAGGGCCAGCAGTTCGGCCGGGCCGTAAAATCCCGCGGAGACGAGATGACCGAATCGGCGCATGTACGGCTGGACCGACTCCAGAATATCAATCCGGCCGACGGTATCCACCGCCACCTGCACTTTGTCGGTGAAGTGTGTCCGGATGTACTCCCTCCAATCCGTCTCCCCTGTATTGACGGCATGTCTGAACGGCCGGTTGGCAAAGAGCTGCAGACGGTAGTCATGGCGGCCGACAAGAATCACCTCGGCTCCCCGCCATGCAAGTGTCTGGGCGGTCCAGAGGCCCACCATTCCGTCCCCGAACACCAGGGCGAGGTCGCCCACATCCACCTGAGGACGTCTGCCACCATTGTACCCCACCTGGGCAAGAACCATACCGGCGTACGCCAGCGGGTTGGCACCGTGCGGAAGTTTCCAGACCTGTTCGCGCGGACATACCGAAGGTGAAACATGTCCCCCGTAGGAGTGGTGCATTCCCTCGACGAGTCCGATCGTCGCAAAGACCGTCTCACCCACCTCCAGATCATCAATCTTCTCCCCCACCCGTTCGACCACTCCAACTTTCTGGTAGCCGGCCACAACAGGGAACGGGAGGGGATCCCCCGGACGGTAGGGTGTGTCCCCGTCGGACCGTTCCCCCCGCAGGTACGACCCTTCGGTGCCGTTACTGATCCAGGAATGCGTGATCCGCACCAGGACGTCGGACGGTCCCGGGTCAGGGCATGTGATCGACTGGTAGGACACTCTATTCGGTCCCGTGAACACTACACCTTGTGCCTGCATCGGTAAGGTCGCTTTGCGTGTGTGAGTGAAACCATCAGTCCGCCGGCAGTCCATGCCTGCCACGGAGAGCCGGCGAGGGAGCGATACGAAGAAGGCGTCGAGAGAGCCATCAGGACAGTCTTTGCGAACTCGGGAGCCTCCGGGGCGAAAACCCTCGCCGTGGGTTCTAGATACGGAAAGAATAGCAAAAGGGCAAAGGGATACCCCGCAATTCACAACCCGCAGCAGACATTCTTGAAAGGACGAAGAGGGCGGCTCTGGCGATAAGAAGAATCATCTTTCATCCGGCGGGAGAGTTATAACGGCGTCGAACTCCATGGTTTCATTTTCTCTTCCGAAAACGACGGTCCGGGGATGAATCTTCCCTTTGGCATTCCTCACGCTATCCTCTTCCCCTGGCGGGATATGCATGAAAATGACGTATCTGGGTTTGATCAGGCTTTCAATGATATCCTGCGTCTGGCTGCTGTGATCAAAATACTCCATGAACAGGAGATCAACGTCATACGAACTCCAATTCACCGTCCGCAGGTATTCCTCATTATAGGAGAGCCGTGCATCACCGGTATGGACAATGGTGTATCCGTTCGAGCGAACAATATAGGCGAAGTTGCAGATGTCGGCACCTCCGCCATGATCGAGTCTCATGACTGTTATATCAGCCTTGCTTCCACGCACTGTTCGATGCTGTCCCATCGCCAGCTCAATGCCGGCATGCCGTCTCGCCTCCAGACTGTCTCCGATGAATTTGCCGCAGGTTACCGAGCTCGCTATCACATTTGCTGCAGGGTGATGGAGGAGAAAGCGGGACATCATCTCGGCGTTGAAGTGATCGGCATGGTCGTGCGTGACGAGGACATAATCGACGTTGTCAAATGGAGGGAAACCGGCCACCAATTTTGCCGCCAACGTATCAGTAGGATTGAGGTAGTATTTCGACCGGGGGAAGGCATCGATAAGAATCTTGGTGTCGCCCATTACCAACGCGAATCCTTCATTGGCAATGTAGGTAACCTGGAGCGGGTGTTTCCTTGTGTTCTCCCAGCACCCGGCGACGAGAAAACCGGACAGAATCAGAACAACGCTGGTTCGATCCATCGGTCACCTCCATGGCTTTCATTCCAGGCCCCCCGCGAGACCGGTCACATCCACATCCCCGCAGCATTCCTGGTCGTCTTGCTGGCACAGAGAAGGGTCCGGGATCCGCATTGGTTAAGGGGGAGGACCCGGCGAGGCCTATTTCACCCCGCCCGCCAGCAACCCCTTGACGAACGTCTTCCGCATGAGTGCAAAAAGCAGAAGCGGCGGCAGGCTGAACAGGACCGCCGATGCCGCCATCTGGTTCCAGATCTCGTTGTATTCACCGACAAAGAGACCTATCCCGACGGGAATGGTCTTGGTCGTATCCGATGAGGTGAGTATCAGCGCAAAAAAGAATTCGTTCCAGGAACCCAGGAAGGCGAACAACGCCGTCGCACCAATGCCCGGAAGAGCCAGCGGCAGAATCACCTTCCGGAGCGCCTCCATCCGGGAACACCCGTCGATCAGGGCGGCATCTTCCACCTCCCGCGGTATCGCCTGAAAGAACCCGTACAGCAACCAGATGACAAACGGCAGCAGTACCGCCGAGTGCACCAGGATCAGCCCCGCATGAGTGTCATAAAGCCCTATGGCACTGAGCAACTGGAACAACGGGATGATCACCGAAGCACCGGGCAGCATTTGCGAGAGGAGAAACACCAGGAGAAACAGCCGTTTTCCCGCAAACTGAAACCTGGAGAAGGCGAACGCCGCCAGACTTCCGACAAAAAGCGCAATGATCGTCGCGGCGGACGCCACGATCAGACTGTTCAGGGTGTATGTGGCAAAGGGCATGTAGAAAAACATGTCGAAGTACGGCATCACGCTCATATCCCCGCTGGTCCATTGAGGGGGATACCTGTTCACCTCCGGGAGTGACTTGAAGGAAGTGGACAATGTCCAGAGGAAAGGAAGGAGCACCAGAAAAGCCACAACACAGATCGCCGCAACGCGGATGCTCTTCTTCATGCCGTTTCCTTCCCGGAGAGGATTCGTATATAGAGGAAGGAAAGACTGACCAGCAGCACAAATGTCATGATGGAGAGCGCGGACCCTTTGCCGAGATCGAAATACACAAAGGAGAACTCCCTGACCAGCACAGGAAGCACCATGGATGCGTTCATCGGGCCTCCGCGCGTCATGACAAAGACCATATTGAAATCATTGAAGCTCCAGATCACACCCAGAACAAGCAGCACCGAAATGACGGGACGGAGATTGGGAAGCGTGATATGGAAAAACCTCCGGACCGTCGTGGCGCCATCAACCGCGGCGGCTTCATACTGCTCGAGCGGAATACTCTGCAGTCCCGCAAGAAACATCACCATTGCAAACGGATAGAATTGCCATATGCGGGCCAACATCACACAAAACAGTGCCGTGCGGGGATTCCCCAGCCAGGATGTTCCTACATCAATCACTCCCGCTGAAGAAAGCCAGTAGTTGAGTATCCCGAAATGGTCGTTCAGAATCCATTTCCATGCAAACCCGGCCACCACCGGCGAGATTACCCACGGAATGGTATAGAGAAACGATGCAATGGTCGTGATCCGGCCGATCTTCATGTTCAGCAAGAGCGCCAGCCCGAGTCCGATGAGCAGGGCCAGAAGGGTGCCGACCAGCGCATAGACCAGGGTATTGCGAAACGCAAGGAGAAAGAGAGGGTCGTACAACACACGTTCGTAGTTGGCGAGACCGACCCATTTGCCGATCCCTTTCACCATGCTCACATCCCTCAGGCTATTGATCACATTCTGCACGAGGGGATATGCCACCACCAGCGCCGTGAACAGCAGCGCAGGGAGCAGAACAGATAGGGTGTTGCCTTTTTCATTCCTTGCCTTCGATGACACTCTGGGCTTCGCGCGCAGCCTGATCCAGCGCATCCTGCGGCGAGAGTTCCCCGACGATCGCCTTCTGGCAGAACGGCGTGAACGTGTTGCTCGCCACGGCAACGATCCGTGGATGGGGCGGAAGCGGCCGTGCATGCTTCAATTCCCTGATCCACAACGGCAGATCCTTGACGTTCTGTGCTTCGGGACTGTTCAGTGCCGCGTTGGTGACCGCCAGGGCGCCCATATCATCGCGTATCCACGCCATGTCGGCTTCTTCATTGCGGAGGTATTTGACAAATTCCCATGCGGCATTCAGGTTTTTCGAATGGGCATTCACCGAGTACATCACCATGTCCTGCAGCGTCGGCGCGGTATCATACTGATCAATCATCGTCATCCGGCACAGGAACTGCGACAACGTAAAGCTCCTTTGTCGGATCCTTTTCGTGCACCATTCCCCTCACCCAGGGGCCCTCGATGCACATGGCAACTCTGTTTCCGCAGAACATATCGTTGGTTTCGGTGTGGCCGTAGGCGAGAAAGCCGGGGGCGATGGAATGGTCGATCTGGTACATGTCGGCAAAGAGTTTCAGTGTTGCCACACCCATGGGAGAGTTGAATTCCACTTTCGAAAGGTCGTCAGACATGAAATTGACACCGGCCTTATAGAAGAAGGGGACCATGCGGTACGCAAACCCTCCCTTGTCCCCTCCCATCAGGACAAGTCCGTATTGATCGATGATGCCATCGCCGTCCGTACATTTTGTCAGCCGCTTCGCGGCTTCTCTGAACTGGGACCACGTCTTCGGAGGAGCTATGCCTTCGGCATCAAAAAGCGCCTTGTTGCAGACGAGCCCGAAGGCGATCGCACTTGAGGGCAGACCGTAGTAGTTCCCCTTGTACTCGCGTCGATGCCAGAGCCTCGGGGAGATACCATTTCCGCACCTCCTCAAAATCGGGGAATGTGTTGACGGGATAGTAGTATCCCGCCTCGCCGAACTCCGCCGCATAGTTGGCGTGAGTGTTCACGACATCGGGTCCCGTCCCTGTGGTGAAGCTGGCATAGAGAATCTCTCTGATCATGTTCCAGCTCTTGTCACTCTGGACGATCTTGATGCCGGGATGCGTCTTTTCGAAGGACTCTGTGCGCTGACGCAGCCAGACCATCAGGTGCGGCCTTCCTCCAAAATTCCAGTCCTGAATCTCGATAACGTCACTTTTCTTGCCGCAGGAAACCAGCATGAGCGGGAGAAGCAGCATGATCAGTATCTTCTGTTTCATTATCCACCCTGGGTTGATGATGGATTTCATTGAAGACAGCTGACTTCGGGTGATGTCACACAGGTGTCAGGCGCACGGAAACGCACGCGGCTGTGTCCCGGCACAGGCTTCGGGTCAGGAGCACGAAACGGTCGCGGCCGTGTCCCGGCAAAGGTTCCGAATACAGCAACTGGTAACATTATGACAAGGAAGGCGTTGCCGGATTTCGGGCCTTCACTGGCCCGCAGCCGCCTGCGCAGCTTTGACGAACGTGACAAGATTCTCCGGTTTCGTGCCCGGAAGCACGGCATCAGCAGTCGAGAAAATGTGCGCATAGCCGCGCACCGCCGCGGCCATGGAATCTACCTCCGCGGTGATCTGATCCGGAGTGCCGTCGCGAAGAATCTGCAGATTGAGATTCCCCTTGGAGCAGATCCGCCGATCGAGCGCACGCCGTGATTCCGCAAGATCGTTGTCCCCTTCCGGCGGCGGCGCGATCGTCTCCAGGACGTCGGTGCCCAGCGTGTTGAATGTTCCGTCGGCGATCAACTTCCGCGTGAAGCCGCAGTTGTGATACCAGAAGAGACTCCCGTGCTCGTGCGTCCATGTCGAAAACGCGCGGATGTACGGCAAATCCATCGCCGCGAACAGGGCCGGTGAGGTCATTTCCAGACCGTAGCTGGAATCGCTCATGAAATCAATCCCCTCCTCCACCGCAATCGACATCACATACAGGGACGCGTGCAGCACGGCATCCATGCTCCGGATGTACTCGTCCCGGTAGTCGTTCCACTGGTAGAAGATGTTCGAAGGACTGATCTGGTAGCCGAGCCAGGCGGGGTGTGGATGGCCGAGCACGATGACACCATGCTCGCCCACCCGTTCACGCCATACACGGAAGTACTCCCGTATCGCCTGCTCCTGATCACTCACCTGTTCACAGACCGCCACGAGCATGGCATGGTCGAGAGGCGTGTGCACCGGACAGCCCGACTCATCGCTCCAGGGCATTTCCACGCGTGCTGACTTGCGTGTCCACTCTCCCTTCGGAGTCCGGATGACACGGGTTGCGGTCTTTTCGTCGGAGCGGGACTCGTCGATCTGCCAGTTGAAGATGAGTCCTGAACACTCCGTCATGAACATCGGTTCATAGCCGAGATGTTGCGAGAGCGCAATTTCATCTGCCACGAAGTCACCGGTGACCGGCAGGCGCAGCCATGCCAGTGTTGACGGCGACGACATCCGGATGAGGAAGAAACGGAGAAACAATATGCGCGGCGTCCTTCGGGTTCCTGACATACGACAGAAACCGCTGGCGGGGTGAACTGTTCATTGGGCGGTTGCTGCCTTCATGTATTGATTGCCGGTCATTCTTCGGCGATGATGCGATCCACGACGATTTGCCTCATCTCCGGAGAGAGGCTGGCGAAGAAGGCACTGAAGCCGGTAACGCGCACGACGAGGTCCGGATGCTTGCTCGGATCCTTGTGCGCTTCAAGAATCGCCTTCTTGTCCAGGATGTTCATGTTGATCTGTGTGCCGCCAAGATCAAAATGTGTCCTGATGAGATTCGCGACTTTCTCGATATCCTCCTTGTTCCTGGAGAGGCCCGGGTCGAGTTCGATTTGCATGGGCGCGGTGTTGCCATACCCCGGCTGGATTGCAGCCACGGTAAGAGCAAGAGCGGTGGGCGCGGCATCTTTGCGGAATCCGGGATCGGGATTCGGTCCGTGCGAGATGGGAGCCCGGGCATGGCGGCCGTTGGGTGTCGCCCCCACATCTCTCCCCATGACAATATTCGCCGCCCAGGAAAAGATCCCCGGGATCATATTGAAGCCATGAGGGGTCGGCTTCTCTTTGACGAGCCGCGTGAAGGTGCCGGCAATGGACAGCCCGTACGCATCGGCCGACGATCCGCCGCTCCCGTAGCGCGGGATGTTCCGCATCATGAGCCTGGCGCGTTCTCCCTCCTTGCCCGCCCAGTCGGTGTCAAGCAACGTCATCAGATCATTCCAGGAGATCCGCCCTTCCTTTTCCACGCGCTGCTCCACGGCGCCGAAAGAATCCGCGACAGTCGCAAGACCGGCGCCATCAACGCACAGGTTGTAGAACTCCACGCCGCCGTGCGATGCATCGCGGCCCTTCTCCACCGGACCGAAACAGAGGAGATCGAGCATGCAGCTCCGGGAAGACGCGGTACATGTGGTCCATGTGGAAGTCCAGGCTCGCCGCAATCGTTTCCACGGCGCGCCGGAGATGCTGTTCGAAACAGAGCCCACAGCACGCCTGTCCCCGGCACCACGTTCCGGTCGGCCATCATCGCGCGCAGTGCCACGTCGAACACCACCGGAAGGTTGATCTTGACGCAATCGTTCACCGTGTACTCTCTTCCGGGAATCGCGCACCAGTGGCAGCCCGAATAGGCACGCTCCCGTCCCAGCCCGATCGGATACCCGTTCCGGGCGAATCCTTCGCTGGTGCGATCCACCCCGAGGAACTTCGGTATGCCCGTCTTGTCCTCGAACAGGATTTCCACGCCGCGGCGCAGAAGATTCGGATCCGTTGTTTTGCCGACGCACACGCCGACGTTCACGGGAATCTTGAGTTGATGCGCCGCCTCGAGCACCAGGTAGGAGAGTGCATTGGTCGTATCATTCCCTGCGGCATCGGGGCCCCCGACCTGTGTGTAGCTCGTGTCCATGATGAAGTAGCAGCACAGGTGGAACAATGCCTCTTCATCCGTCAGGATCCCCCGTTTCCTGTCCCGATCGTAGTACGGGTAGAGGAACTGATCGATCCGTCCGAGCGAGCCGCTCATATTGTACATCTTCGCGGCAAGCTGGTACCAGAGCATCCACTGGCACACTTCGCGGAAGGTGGCGGGTACATCCGTGACCAGTCTGCTCGTTGATCTCCGCCAACTCCGAGAAGATTGCGGCGCAGCAGGGGGTTCTGCTCGCTGGTTGCCATTTCCCTGGCCTGCCGGGCGTGGCGGGCCACCCAGTTCTGCATGCCGAGAAGGCAGTGCTCGAGACCGTCATAGAGTTCCTGCGCCTCATCGTCCCGGTTGACCGTACGATAGTGGCGGACCTTGTTCGAGCAACCCGCCCCACCCGAGCGTGAACCCTATGGTCATATCCTGGCAGAAATGCTGGACCGCGCCGATGCCATGATGGAGCTTGTATCTGTTCTGTTCTTCGTGCAGATGCGAATAGTCGAAATCGGGATTCCAGGCGGGTTGACGATAGGCAAGAAAACTGGCCATATATCCGCCTGCGAGTGAGCTCACCGGATCGACATAGGGGGGATGAAGGTCCAGGAGTGCGCGGAAATTCTCGCCGCACGCCCGTGCACCGAAGATCCCGCCATCGGCACGATCGGTTTTCGGAACGAAGTTGTTGAAGAGAGCATCGGAAATGACGATGCCGGAACCGCTGACGATACGGACGACCTTTCTCACCTCGGGCGGCGGGAGCATGATCGGAAGGTCATCCATGTCGAGCGAACCGATTTCGCGCCACTTTTCTTCCGTGTGACGCATCTTTGTGGCACGCAGCATTGCCACGCGTTCACTGTACGACAGCTCGTTCGTACCGGTTGTCTGCATCACAGTCCTTTCCGAAATGCTACGCCTTCTTTCCTTGGCCCGCTCGAGGGGGCACTCCTCACAGTATCGGAGCTTATTCCTACCGGAATGTTGTTTCCACGCCGCACCGCGCCGCCAGAGCCACCAGATCCTGCATCTGTTCCCTGGATGGCGGATGGATCGCCGCGGCCCTGTATTCCATCCCCAGGCTGTGGTACTTATCCGCTGCAAGCTTGTGGAATGCAAGCAGTTCGTACCTGATCCCGGATTGCATCTTGCCCCGTGCCCCGTTTCCGCCGCGCAGGTCAATCAGTGTACGCACGAACGATGCGATCCGTTCAATTGCCTCGCGGGAATCATTCACCGTCGGTACCACAGGTGTACGAAAGATCAGAGGTTTGTCCGTCAACGCCAGCCGGCGGGCGTTTTCGAGGACCCGTTCGTTCGATTTTCCCGTGGCGTTCCGGTGCTCGTCAGCCTCAAGGTGCTTGACATCCATCATGAAGAGGTCGGTCACAGGCAGGAGGCGTTCCAGGAACTCCCACGGACACTCGCCGCAGGTTTCGATGGCGGTTGACAACTGATGCATGTTTACACTGTTCGAGTATGGCAAAGGCAAAATCATTACTCAACGATGGTTCGCCTCCCGAAAGCGTCACTCCCCCGCCCGAGCTCTCATAGAACGCTTTGTCTCGCAGCACCTCTTCCATCACCTGTTCCACGGTCATGATCTGGCCGTTCATCTGCAGCGCCTGGGGATAGCAGGTATCCACACAGGCCCCCGTCGATTCACACAATTCCCGGTGAAAGATGTGCACATCGTCAAGGAATTCGTGGGCGGAGTTGGGACAGGCTTCCACACATGCCCCGCAGGCCGTGCACCGGTCCGGGAAGAACTGGAGTTCAAGAGTGGTCCGCCTGCCTTCGGGATTATGGCACCAGAAACAACTCAGGGCACACCCTTTCAGGAACACGGTGGTGCGGATGCCCGGTCCGTCGTGAATGGAGAACCGCTGGATATTGAAAACAGCACCTGTCGTACTCATCACCCTGCGCTTATGCTCTCCCTGACACCGGCACCATCAACCATAAGGTGTTTCAGCTGAGAAATGGCGTTTCACTGAAGGACTATTCTTATTAAGCTACACGATAGAAAAAGGAAATGCAAATCGCCGTCCCTCCCTACTCCTCCCTGAGCCGGCGGACGACCACGCAGGACGGGTAAGCGGCTGAATAATAGATGCGCTGTGTCGTCTTCTGGAAATCCGATTCGTCGGCGTTGAAGATATTCAGGAATCTCCCGGGGTTCCGGTCGATCATGGGGAACCAGCTGCTCTGGATCTGGACCATGACCCGATGCCCCTTCTTGAAGCTGTGGAATACGTCCTGCATCCTGTAGTTGACCGGCGTAATGTTACCCGGGACAAACGGCCGTGGGTCCGTCATGCTTTCCCGGAATTTTCCCCTCATGACATCACCCCGGACAAGCATTTGATAACCGCCGAGCCTGACCTGTCGGGGATTCGGCTTCGGGTCGGGGGTGTCGTCGGGAAAAACGTCGATCACCTTCACAATCCAATCGCAATCGGTGCCGGTGGTCGAGACGAACAGCCGGGCGTCAATGGGACCGGCGAGCGTGAAGTCCTGCTTCAGCGTATCCGATTGATACGTCAACACGTCGGGCCGCCGCGATGCGAAACGCTGGTCCCCCAGCATGAACGAGGGATTGTACCAGCGCCCGATTTCGTCCGTGTAGGGGACAGGCTTTGAAGGATCATTGACATACTCATCGAATCTCGCAGATCCACCCTGGGATGGTTCCACGGCAAGCTTCCCGCCCTCCCGCACGAAAAACCTCACGGTATCGCATTCCTCGGGAGGCCATGCAGTCCAGGAACCTCCATTCGTTCTTTCCCGTCAGGAACATCGCCGCCTCAAATCTCCGGGGCTCCCCTTTCCCTTCAAGGTGATAGCGGAAGAAAGGAAATTCGATGCTGTCACGGTAGATGGCCGCGCTTGGAACTCCCCACGAGACAGCCCCGAGCGCGCTTCCTTCGTCCCCTCCCCACTGCCCGTGCGACCATGGTCCTATGACGACCTGGTTCGATGTCTGCGGGTTGTGTTTCTCCGTTTCGGCATAGGCGTTCAGCGCCCCCCAGAGGTTCTCCGTATCGAACCACCCCCCGACAAAGAGCATTGCCGGCGTGATGTTGCGCAGGCGGGGCAGAACGTCCCGTGCTTCCCAGAACCCATCCCATTTCCAGCGGGAAGTCATCTCATTCCAGAATGCCACGCTATCCTTCATGAATCGCTTGTTAAGATTCTTCACCGGGCCGATCTCAAGGAAGAATTTGTAGTCGTCCGGGGTCCCGTGATCGAACGGACGCGAGTCCGATTCGGTCGGTTCCCTTCTCGGCCATCCGAATCCGACGTAGAAGTTGAATGCGTGCGGCAGGAGGAACGCGCCGTTATGAGAAAAGTCATCTCCCCGCATCCAGGCGGAGACGGGCGCCTGGGGCGACACCGCCTTGACGGCAGGATGGGCGTCGATCGCTGCCATCGAAGAGTAGAACCCCGGGTAGGAAATCCCGCTGACGCCGACCCGTCCGTTGTTGTGCGGGATGTTCTTGATCAGCCAGTCGACCGTGTCATAGGAATCCGTCGTCTCGTCGATATCCTTTGGGCCCTTCTTGGCAACAATATACGGGCGCACATCCCTGAATTGCCCTTCCGACATATACCGTCCCCGCACATCCTGGTTCACGATAATGTACTTCTCACGGAAATAGCGCAAGCGGAATGGTCCCGGGAACCGAATGTACTTTTCAGATCCGTACGGAGCAACGCTATAGGGTGTCCGGGTGAGGATGATGGGATGCGTTGCACTGGTATCTTTGGGAATGTAGGCGCTGGTGAAGAGTTTTACTCCATCCCGCATCGGGATCCGGTATTCGAACTTGTCGTAGTTGTCTTTGATGAAGGCCGAGTCTGATGCCGTCTGTGCGGCGGACCGGATGGCAACACTGACCGAGAGAACGCTCACGACAAAGAGGGGAAACATTCTGTTCACAACACAACCTCCCTCGTGACGGATTGACGGATCATGCGGCGATTCTTCACCGGAAGCTGCATCCTGTGATGCTTTTTCACTAACGATTGGCCCCGGCGGGTTGCTGCTGGGTGAGACAGTGCAGGGTACCGAGGCCCCAGACGAGGTCCACGGCATGTATCCCCACAACCGGCCGATCCGTGAAGAGCTCGGACAGGATGCCCAGTGCACGCCGGTCATTCGGATCGTTGAACGTGGGGACAATGACCTGCGCATTGGCGACGTAGAAATTCGCGTAACTCGCAGGTACCCGCTGGTTGTCAAAGTAGAGCGGGGAGGGCATCGGGAGGGGAATCACATCCAGTGCGGTACCGTCTTCCAGGCGTGCACTCTTCAGGCGCTCGAAGTTTTCCAGGCAGACACGATGGTTCGCATCCGCAGGGTTCGTTTCCTGCACCATGACCACCGTCCGTGCATTGACAAACCGGCACAGGTCATCGATATGCCCGTGGGTATCGTCGCCGGCGATACCATCCTTCAACCAGATCACATTGGTGACGCCGAGGTACGAGCGAAACAGGTCCTGGTAATCTTTCTTGGTGAAACCGGGATTCCGGATCTGCAATGTCGGATGGAGAAGGCACTCCTCGGTCGTCAGCAGCGAACCGCGTCCGTTCACGTCAATGCTTCCCCCCTCAAGCACAACTTCACGACCGTCGTGCATTGCCGGGATGATTTCCTTTTTCAACGCCCGTGCCGCGCGCACGGGAACGGCGTCATCCTTTTTCCAATCGGGGTATTTCGCCCAGGCGTTGAAACGGAATCGGAGAATTGATAGTCCTCCCGCCGGTTGCCGACCGGACAAACAGCGGACCCATGTCGCGAGTCCATCCGCGGTTTGTCGGCCAGCGGAAGAACTCCACGCGTGTGAGATCAACGCCCGCTCGTTCCAGGACCCTTCGCGCACGCCCTTCATGTGCGGGACCGTTGACAATGATGCGGAGGGTTTCGCCCCCGGTGATTTTACGGGCAATCTCACCGAAGACCCAGGGAATGGGAGCGAACTTGCCGGGCCAGTCTGTAACGTTGGCCGGCCAGCTGATCCATGTGGACTCATGCCGTTCCCATTCAGCCGGCATGATCAATTCGGAAGCACGGGGCGGAGTCACTTCTGCCCTTCCGGCCACGGCGTCCCACCCAGAAACCGCCTGGTCATGCCTCCATAGGCATCAATCCTGCGGTCTCGCAGGAACGGCCAGTTGCGGCGAATATTCTCGAGGTGCCCGAGGTCGACTTCTGCGATCAGAATCTCTTCGTCGCCGGTCGCTGCTTCGGCAAGGACCACTCCCTGGGGATCACAGATAAATGACGATCCCCAGAATTCAATCCCGGGGCTGTCAGGATACGGTTGTTCGAGACCAAACCTGTTTACCGAGGCGACGTAAACCCCATTCGCAATAGCATGGCTCCGCTGAATGGTGCGCCACGCATCGCGCTGTGCAGCACCGTACTGTGCCTTTTCGTGCGGGTGCCATCCGATCGCGGTCGGGTAGAAGAGGATCGACGCATCCAGCAGCGAGGAAATTCTCGCACCTTCAGGATACCACTGATCCCAGCAGATCAAGGTTGCTATCTTTCCGAATGCCGTGGTGCAGGCGGAGAATCCAAGATCCCCGGGGGAAAAGTAGAATTTTTCGTAATACGACGGATCGTCCGGAATGTGCATCTTCCGGTAAAAGCCGGCAACCGACCCATCGGTATCAATTGTGGCCGCGCTATTATAGTAGATACCGGCAGATCGACGCTCAAACACCGGCACCACAATGGCCACCCCCGCCCTCTTCGCCACCGCGGCAAACGCTTCGGTGGACGGACCCGGAACAGGCTCGGCAAGATCAAACAGTGCAACGTCTTCCCGCTGGCAGAAATAGGTTGAACGGAAGAGCTCCGGAAGACAGATGATTTGCGCGCCCTGCGCTGCGGCTTTTTCCACGAGCAGAACGGCCCGTGAGAGATTCGCCTGCGAGTCGGGGGATATCGACATTTGAACCAGCCCGACACGGAATTTCAATGGCAACGGCATGGTGGGTGTTCGGAGTTGTGGGAATATTCTCTACAATATACGCAAAGAGTCAGAAATGGCAAAGGTGAACATTGCCGAGCAGGATGTCTCCGGCCGGGATTCCGGCTTGCCGATCAGCTGATGCCACATCCCGTTCGCATCCTGATGCCCCGCCAGTGCCGCCATCATGGTCCGGTAACCTTCCATGATGCGGGGACGGTGTGGATTGTCTAAGGGCAATGAAACGAGCAACTCGCTCAGCCCTGCCGCCACCCATCCGTATGCCTCATGTGCATTTCCACATCGTGCCCAAATATGCTGATGCGCCGAAATGGAGAGGGACATTCGATATGATGCCGGAAAACAAGGTCATTCTCAGCGACAGCGAATACGAAAGCACCATTCGTGAGATAAGGAAATATCTGTAGGGTGTTCTGCTACCCGGCGAATTTCGCAAATGCGTCGGTGGGAGTATCCGCTGTGTCGAAAAGGAGATTCAGCTTCGTTATCGCAAGGATGCTGCTGACGGCCTTGTTCATCCCGCAGAGCTTCAGCTGCCAGTTTCGCCGGGTGTATGATGTGAATGCCGAGACAAGTACACCGATTGCTGTGCTATTCATGTAATCGACCCCGCCAAGATCGATCAGGAGCTTTGAAGCCTTCCCGGCGATGCACTCCGCAACCGCCTCCCTGAAGGCCGTAATCTCCTCAGTGCCGAGCAGGGGACCGTCCACCCTGATCAGCGCGATACCCCTTTCCAGATGGGAGATTGTCGCTCTCGTTGCAGTCATAGGGCCTCCCCATGCATTGTCATTGTCAACGTACAGAGAAGATACTCCCGCGAAGGGAGGATGTCAATAGTGGAATGCTATTTCCGGATAGACGGACAAACCGATTCTCCTCATATCAATGCCTTCGTCTGGCAGGAATCGCACTCAAACTGCAGTGTCGTATGATGGATGGCATACCGGTCATGCAGACATCGTTCAATTTCAGCGCGTATTGACCCCGTCCGGCTCACCAGGAGATCCTCCACGTCAATATGCGCCTCGAAATGACTTTCGGAGTCGTTCATCTTCCAGACGTGGACGTGGTGGATGTTCTTCACACCGGCAATGGCCTCGAGTGCCAGTTGAACATCCTTGAGGTCAATATCCGTGGGCGTGGACATCAGGAGGACGTCAATCGCCTCCTTGACAATCTCATACGTCTCTTTGAGAATATAGAGTGAAATAACGATCGTGAGGGCCGGATCTATCCAGCTGACGTTGAAGACGATGATGCATGCAGCTCCGATGATGACCGCGAGACTGGAGACGGCATCGCTCAGCAGGTGCACATAGGCGGCACGGACGTTGATGTTCTCTCTGGCGCCTTTCTTGAGCAATACCGTTCCGACGATGTTGGCAGCCAGACCTATGACTGCGACGACAAGCATAAGCGTTCCGGTGATCGGGGTCGGGTGGGAAAACCTCCCGATCGCCTCCCTGATCAGGAAGAAACTGATGACGATCAGCGTGCTGGCATTGATGATTGCCGCCAGAACCTCCGTGCGCTTGAGGCCGAAAGTGTATTTGAGTGTTCGCGGTCTCTTGCTCAGCCGGATGGCAATATAGCTTACAATGATGGCGATCCCGTCGCTGAAGTTATGCATCGCATCGGACAGGAGGGAGAGGCTCCCCGACACAATCCCTCCGGCAGCTTCAACGGCGGTAACAAGGAAGTTCAGGAGCATGGTGACAAGAAGATTCCTCTCCAGCGATTTTCCCGTCCCGCCCTGAGCATGTTTGTGTGTCATGTGTCGCCTTTGTTACGACGCGTTTCTCCGTTGATCCACCCGTACAGCGTTCACCGTCACTTCACCCACCAATCGCATCACCACTTCCTGAGCCCTGCTTCTCCGGTTATGCTGCGCTGAACAACCTCCGCCGGGAACGCCCCGCCGGGTGCTGTCTCCCCCTTTAACCTGCCGTATTCTGCCGCGCGTGAAACAGGGCCGTGTCGAAAGCCCTCTCCAGACAGTGATTGACACCCCGGCAGGCATCGACAACCCGTGCAGCCCACTCGAGATACTCCTGCCTCCGCTGAATCGACCAGCCGGCCGGCGGATTCGCAGAGATGTCACGGATATTGCAGATCTTGTCGGCGATCTTCAATTGTTTTGCACCGGGAGAGGCGGAATGCGCATGTTCGATCTGGAGCTGCTTGCGCTCCGCCTTGGGGAGGGATTTGTCATCGGTCAATTCACGAACCAGTGCTGTTACCACGGAACCGAAATGCGCGGCGAGTTCATCGAATGTCGTTTCCGTATCCTCGACCGTGTCGTGGAGAATCGCCGCCACCAGAAGCTGTTCGTCCGCCACACCGCACTCGGTCGACAGAACAGAAGCGACGGCAATCGGATGGTTGATGTACGGTGAGGATTCCGCATCCTTGCGGCGCTGGTTTCGGTGTTTGACCGACGCGAAGCTCAGCGCGCGAAGCAATAGCGCAGCGTCCATCCGGAGGTTCCCCTTCCAGTCTCTTGATTTCGTCCCGAAGAGGATCCAGCTGTTCCTTCCGCATTTTCACCAGATCCTCGAGCTTCGTCCCCTTCTCCATCATCGAAAGCATGCTGAACACCTTCCGGTGTTCCAGCCGCAGCTGCTGAAGCCTCGTCTCGATCCTATCTTTTGTGGTCGGGCAGATCCTCCCTGCCATATCATACGACATATGTGTCGTTTTGGCAAGCACCTGACCTCTCCCGGCAGCGCCGGTAGCAATAGATACGAAGGAGCAGTATATTTGATGTGTCCGTCCCCCCCGCGTTGAACTGATTGACTGGAAATACCTTTGTGATCCTGCTCGGCGTTGATTGTCGCGATGAGCGCTTGAGAGTTTTCTCCGTAGCTTTCAGGGATGGGAATGAGGTCCTTGTTGGCCTTGGGTGAGAAAGGAGATGAGACACTTGGACAACCCCCAATACATCCCGGGCGTGTGCAACATTGGTCCGGCGGAAATTGCCGTTAGGAGGAAGGTCGGTTGGATAGGAGCGGCTTCCACCGTTTTCCTTGGCGCAATGTTTGTCTATTCTGATATTGGAGGAATCTGGCTTCTGCTTCTCTTCTTTTCTTCTGTGATCTCTGCTGTAGGGTTCATACAGGGGATCATGCACTTCTGCGCAGCATTCGGATTGAGGAGTGTCTTCAACTTCGGATCGGAAGTGGGAAGAACCGACACGGTAACTCAGGCGGAGTTCCGGGCTCAGGACAGAAAGAAGGCATGGCAGATTCTCGCCTATTCGGTGTTGGTCGGGCTATCGGTGACACTCACAACGTATCTGGTGAAGTAGTATATCCCGAAAGCTTCGCGGTTCTCTCCACTGTCGTGCGGGCCCCCTGGTGCAACTGTGCTCATTTGTCGTGCTACCTGGAATCCCCGGTCAGTAGGCACGGATCGAGTAACCATTGATCTGGTCACCGGATGCGTCCATTTTCCTGCCTGCGGCATCGATTCCGGAGAATCTGAAAACCAGATGCGAGGGGTCGATGGTTGCGCCGGCATTGCCGCCGGCAAGATCAATACTGCTGTTCTGATTAACGATAAAGAAGACTCTTGCCTGACGCGTCACCGGATCATAGATGACAGAAAAAGGCCGGTTGGGAATGACCGCTTCATTTGCACCGGTGGGCATGGTATTGTTGTAGTAACCGCCTTTGCTGTCATGTGCCCGCGAAATGTCCCAGTTTGCCGGATTCATGACGGATGCCGCATCCATTTCATTGGTAAATTGGATGGCAACAGCAACCCTTATGCTGGCATTGGGGGTTGAAAGGGACATCGGATCAAGCATCCAGAGTGGTGTTCCTGCGCCAAGTCCTGAAATGAAGCTGACGTTGTTGGTCTCCTCTATGTTTGCAATTCTCGGTTTGTCGCGCAGGAAGAGAAGATCGTTTGCGAACCCCGCGTCCTTCGTCAGAAGGATGTTCAGCTGCTCGTCGGCTTTCTCCGTTTCACCCAATGTGAGATACGCGGCACCCAGCTCATAATTGGCGGCAGGAAAGTCCGCTTTCAATGTCAGCGCCTTCTCCAATTGTTGAACAGCCGCCTCGGGTCGTCCCATTTTGTTGTAGAGGACACCGAGACTATACGGCACATTGCCATCGCGTGGTGAACGTGCGGCGACCTTGTTGAATTGCGCCTCAGCCTCGCCGAAGCGCCCGGTCTCGGTAAACATCACACCGAGGGTATAATCGGCAACCGGATCGGTCGGATCCAATCTGGCGCCAACCTTAAATTCCTCTTCTGCACTCGTGTACTGTTTGTCACTCATGTACGCGTTGCCGAGGTCGTTGCGGGCGCTCACCGATATCCGGTCTATCTGAACGACCTTCTTGAACTCCTTTATTGCCTCCGCCATTTCCCCCTGACTTTGATAGATCTTACCGAGATAGGTATGAGCCGTGGTATTCTGCGGGTCAAAAGCCAGCGCATTCTTGAACTCCCTGATCGCCTCTTCCTGATTGCCCGCGCTCAAATGCTGTGCAGCCCTGTAGATCGCGAACTGGGCGACCCGGCTCCGGTTTGCCTGAACATCATCGTTGATGGACGCGAAAGGGCTTCCTGATGACGAATCGATTTTTGCCATGACGGCGACCTCTTTCTTACTTTTGCTGACTTACAAGGGATCATATTGGGGGCAATCCGGGCGGAGGCCCCATACAAAACCGCTTAATGCTTGTGCGAGAATATTGTCCTGTGGATACGCATGTCCGAGATGCTGGCGAAATCCCTCTGCATACGGGACCCCTACCATCTTACCCCGCTTCGCGGATAGCATTCTCAGGGATTCTATGGAATCATCAACCCCGTGATGTGCCATCAACCAGTTGAGCTGGCTCTCATGACACAAGAACATCTGCTCTTTTCTCCCGATCGTGCTGCTGATGTCCACGATCGTCGTCGGATGGACAACTCTTCCCAGTGCATCTTTCCCCTCCATCGGGTCCAAATAGTACAGATGAGGAATGCCCGGAAACGGTTCAACGCCATCGGTATGGATATTGTTCATACCCGCCGAAAAGCATGCCGTTCGCACAAGACCGCTGGTCATTTCATGATCGATCATATAGTCTTCAGGACTCATCGTGAAGACCAGTGCCGGCCTGATCTGCCGCACGAGTGTGATCACCTTCAACAACGTAGGGCGATCATACGCTATGAAGATGTCGTCGCATTCCAGACATCGGTAGTTACCATTCAGCAATGCGGCTGATGAAGCCGCTTCCTTTTTTCGAATAGCACTGATGTCTGCCCTCGTTCGTGTTGACGATCCGCAATCCCCCGGTGTCATCGTGGCACATTCCACTTTCCAGCCATTTGTGTGCAGCAACGCGAGCGTTCCCGCACACAATATTTCCACATCATCCGGGTGAGCTCCAACAGCCAGAACTGTCCGCGTATCGTGAATGGTCATCCTTTTCGATCTCCCGGCGGTTCGGCTAGTGCATATCGGTTTCAACGTGTTTGATGGCCGGCCGGTAGAAATTGAACTGCACATTGGGATGTTCCGCGAGGAGAGAAATCGGGACGGACATATCAACGATGCGTTTGGCGATCATGAGTGCCGTAAGTCGCATCCCGAAGGGATTATCGTGGTTCCCGGCATGCCAGATGGACACTTTCTCGGACTTCCATGTTTCGACCGGGCCGACGGTGAGAGCCTGCGTCGGCACTCCGACAACATAGCCTCCGCCGGAAGTTCGCGCGTTCTGGGCGAGCGTAATCGGATGCAAATCCACTCTGCGTGCCGGCAGTTTCCTGAACTCTTCCGCCGACGGCGGTGATTCTGCGTATTTTCCCTCCCGCTTGAAGGGATCGTTGAAAGCCCAGTGCTTTACCTCTCCCTGACCTCCTTGCATAACCGCACAATCAATGTGATCAAAACTGTCCGTGTAGGATTTCAACTGATCTGCCAGGGGAAAATGGATATTCTCATCCGGCATTCTCAATTCCGGCCGTATTCTCTTGAAGCACAATTCCATATCTGCTTTCGCGAAAGAAAGAGGATGGGTCATCGGTACTTCTTTCCCATCCAGGAACCATTCATCCATTCCCCAGAAGTGGCAATGGCGTAAGGAGAGGTCGAGACTATTCACCAGATCGGCGACCAGTGGCAATTGTTCAGTCGGACCAATCGGCCCGCAAATGCCCGCCGGTCGTGAGGCGGTTGACCGTTTCCAGGCCGAGATATACTCCAGAGCCTCATTCATGTAGAACGATTCTAACGTCTCATAAAAGATGACCTTAAACCCGGGACGTGAGAGCTCAAGGAGATCTTTTTCTGACAACTGCGAAGCCTCATGCAGTATCTTTCCATCAAGAGTGGTAAAATCCCACCACCCTTCCGCCAAGACGCTTAATGGCCTTTTCAACGCTGTGTCTCCTTCGCCTGCAGCCTTTCCAGTTGCTTACGGAGCCTTTCATCCTTCGGATTGAGCGTGACCGCCTGCTGGTAGTTTTCAATTGCGGCCTGGATATATCCCCGGCCTTCGCAGTAGTTCGCCAGATGCACGTACGAGAAAACGAACCCGGGATACATCTCGATATTCAGCTTCACCACCTGCAGGTTTTTCGGCTTGTCCGGCCATTGCCACTGTTGTGCAACCGCGGGTACGGCAAAGATGGTGAGGAGTATGGCAGTGACAAGTGTCTTCATACAGTCCTCTCTGGAATGCGTGGCACATCTGGAAGGATCCCGGCTTTCACATGAGGGTCTGTCAAAGATACATTCGTCCCGACCAACAGTCAAGGAGGGGGTGCTCGCGTGGTAGGCACCGACCGGTAACCGGAACCGCTCTCTGAAGTCCCTGGAGTTCTCTTCCTCACAGGCAAACGGGGAGGACCCTTGTCTCCTCGAGCTGCGGAGGAGCTATTCAGCAGTGCCCTGAAGATCCTCCTGCAGTTTCTTGATTTCCTCCAGCATCGGTTGGCTGCCCTTCTTCCAGTCCTTCTTTGATGCATAATATCCACCGAGGAACACGAGAGCCACAAAAGAGAAGCTGGCGATGATTCCGGCAGAAGGATCATGAATATCAAGATAGCGCTCGAAGACCGGGACAATATACATCGACGCAGCCCATGCCAGAACCGAGGCGATCAGAATCGAGAGCACCAGATAGGGAGTCGACATGAACTGGTACCGTTTGGCGGCTTTCCGGAGAAAGAGGCTTGCCGGCTCGGTGTAGTCAATCGCCGACATTCTCTTTATCCGCACGAAAAAGGCGACGGAAAGGCCCACAAGGATCAGCGCAATCAAACCCCTGAGCGGAAGACCCGAATCGATGTGCCGGGACGATTCCAGGGTCGTCAGAACAATCCCGATGGAGGAAAGAACCCAGAAAACCGCACCAATCACCCATAACGGCCGGGCACGCTTCAGCATTTTCAGCTGCCTGGCATCTTCGTTCTTCAGTCTTTCCATCAAATTGTCCATGGCAAGATCTGAGGCTCCCATGGTTTTCCCCTGCAATCCCGGCGGTGCTTTAATGGCATCGCGGCTGTTCTTGAGTTCTTCAAGTTCCATGAGATTCCTCCTCCAGCATCCCCTTGAGCATCTTTCGTATCCGATGGAGCTTCACCCGCACATTCGTTTCCGTGATTCCAAGAATCTCCGCACTTTCCCGGGAGCTGACGTCTTCCAGATGGAGTGCAACAAGGGCACGATCCACAGGCGACAAGCTATTGATGCACCGGTACAGATGATCGATGGATCGACGAAGCTCCTCCTGTTTGTCATCGTGGTCTTCCTGCGGTATCCGTTCGATAGCGATTGACGCTTCCGGATCAATATGCTTGTGCCGTCGCGTTTCAGACCGCAAATGGCTCAGACAGGTGTTTACGGCGATTCTGTAGATCCAGGTGCTCATTTGTGACTGCGCACGAAATCCATCAAGGCTTTTCCAGATGTTGATGATGATTTCCTGATAGACATCCTTGCGTTCATCCCGGTCATGGACATATCCGCAGCAGATTCGGAATATCCGGTCCTTGTTCGACTCGATGATTTCCTTGTAACGGGCTTCTTTTTCCATTGGAGCTCTCTCCATCCATTAGATGACATCGATCGCGAATTGTTACATCATATGGCTGCGCGAGAGGGATCTCCCGGAATTCCGTCCGGAATGGTTGGTTCTTTTCGGCATTTCAACAGAGGCGGCAATTACGAGGTCATCCGGTACATTCCTTCCAGCCGCCTCGCCAGTCTTACGATTTGAGGCCAGTCGTGGACGACGATGTCCTGCGTGTGGGCAAGGTTGTTGCGAAAAAGCCGGGCACAGGGCCCGGCTTTCGCACCGACAATTGCTCGAAGAAGGACAGTCTCAGCGGAACGTGTCCTTCGAGTTTACTATCTTCACCGACGTCACCTTCAGGGGCAGTTTCTCCACCACGGCGTCCTTCGCCTTCACGTCCGCGGCCAGCCCGGCCTTTACCACGTTGGAGTAGCTCATCGGCGATGGCTGGTTTTCCCGCAAACTCTTCGCAAGCGGCTCCGCCTCGCTTGTGCCGGTCACGATGGTGACAAACATCTTTTCGGGACTCCAGTACTTCTTGATCGCGCGGTTGACATCCTCCCGCGTGAGCGCGGCAAGACCCGCACCCAGATCGCTGATATAGTCCTTCCTCCCGTATAGCCTGGAATCCATCAGATAGCCGAGCCGGTCGGACGGGGTCTGGATGTACAGCTTCACATAGCTCCGGAGAAACGTGCGCGTGGTCTGGAATTGCTCCTCCGTCATCCCCTGCGAAACGAGCACCCCGAGCTCGTGAAGGGCCATCCGGAGTGCAAAGTGGGCGTGGCCGACCTTCACCTCCGCCAGTTCCGGATACTGCTTCCGGAGCTGCGCCGCAATCTGCACCGGGCGGATCCAGATGGAGAAGTAGCTGGAGGTGCGCGGGACACCCGGCTGCGGAAGCATATTGCCGCCGCCGTTCTCATACCATTCGATGTAGGAATAGTCACCGTAGTTCATCGAGCGGTTGGCACGGATCTCATGGTACAACTTGGAGTACGACTTCCGGTGTTCACCCAGGTACGAATTGGCCACCATCAACGCCGGAAAATCGTCGCCGGCGCGCGTCAGGTTGAGTGGTACGCCGGTGAAGATCGCTGAACCGAACGCATCGTCCTTGGCCACGATCTCCACATCGATGCCGTTCGGGGTTCGCGCGGTCCCCGGCTTCGGAATGACCGGTTTCGTCCCCGGCAGCTTCGCCATATCGTCTTTGAGCATCTTCAGGAAGGCATCGTCATACCCCCCCGCCACACCGATCATCAGATTCGCGCGGGTAAAGAACGACGCATAGTGTTTCCTGATGTCATCCAGGGTGATGGCCTTCACACCGGCCGAGGTGCCCTGTTTCATGTGCTGGTAGTTCGTGCCGCGGAACAGAAGGTCTTCCAGCGCCATCTTGCTGTACTCTTCGTCCGAGGAGGCCCGGATGAGCTGATCCACATACGTCTGCTGATTCACCTTTATGCGCTGGAAGTCCTGATCCGCAAACGACGGCGTCAGGATCAATCCCCGCAGGATGGGGTAGAACTTCGTGAGCCAGTCGCGGTGGACCTCAAAGGTGAAGATACACACCTCTTTGTCCACCGAAACTCCATAGTTCGCCGCCATAGGATAGATCGCATCCTGGATCTGACTGAAGGTCATGTCCGCGGTCCCCCCCTGTGCCACCAGGGAGGCGGTAAGGTAGGTGAGCCCCTCCCTCCCCTTGGGATCGCAAATGGAACCGTTCCGGAACATCAGCTTCACAACAACCTTGCTGGACTGCGGGAGCTTGAGCTCCACGACTTCCTGCCCCAGTGCGGGTATGGCATACGCAAGCGCCATGGCGAGCATGAGCGTTTTCATCGGACACCCCCTTCCGCGTCGGCGGAGATGGTTGCGATCGTGAGGGCGGCCGGGGAGAAGTATGTTGCCGCAATCTTCTTCAAATCCTCCACCGTGATTTTCTCATAGAGTGCGTAAATCCGGTTCACGGTCTCGGGATCCCCTGTCAGCGCGATGTAGTGGCACAGCGTATTCGCCACGGCATCGGGATTGTCGATGCGCATGGCGAAGCCGTACTTCAGGTTCGATTTCGTGTTCGACAGGAGCTCCTCCCCGACGCCGTTGGCCTTGAGGTCTTCGATCGCCTTCACGATTTCGTCCTTCACGTACTGCATATCCTCCTTCTTGATGAGGGAGGCCTGGATCGAAAAGAGGTTCGGATCGTGGGAATCCATCGCGCCCCCCCCGATGAACCGGGCCTTGCGCTCCTCCACGACGAGTTTCTTGAACAACGGCGAGCTGGAGGAGAAGAGGATGGTGCTCATCACGTCGAGGGCAGGCATGTCGAGTTCGGTGTCTTTGAGTGCGGGCCCCTTGTAATGCAGCGCCAGAAGCGGCGGGACATCGCCGGTCTGGAGATGCACAAAGCGTGTCTCCTTCTGCGGCGGCTCGGCCGGGATGTCGGCCGTGTAGGATCCGGGCTTCCAGGAACCGAAGTATTTCTGTGCCAGGCCGTTTACCCTTTCCGGCGTGACATCGCCCACCACCACGATGGTGCTGTACTCCGGACGGTAGAACCGCTGAAAGAACGTCCGGGAGTACTCATACTGGTTCGGCATATCCACGATGTCCTCGAAAAAGCCCATCGTGGTGTGCTTGTACGGGTGTACGTCGAACGCCCTGTTCACGGTCATCTCGTACAGCTTTTGATAGGGGCTCGCGTAGTTCTTCGTATATTCACCCTTTACCGCTCCCGCTTCCGTCTTGAAATCATGGAGAGCGTAGTTGAGATTCATGAACCGGTCGGCTTCCAGCTCAAACATCACATCCAGCTTCTCCGCGTTGCCGGTCATATGGTACATCGTCCGGTCGTTTGACGTATTGGCATTCGCCGACGCCCCGGTGGATTTCAGCACCTCGGTGTATTTTTCCGTCGGGTACGCATCAGTCCCCCGGAACATCATGTGTTCAAAGAAATGGGCAAAGCCGGTGACGCCTTTCTCCACCTCATTCCGCGATCCGGCCCGGACCACGATATAGAAGGCGGCAAGGCCCGGACTGTCGAACGGAACGGTCACCACGTTGAGGCCGTTTGCGAGCCGGTGGGTGTGGATGGGATACGGGAGAATACGGTCCGCCCCCATCGCACGGGACACGCCCATCAGCACACCTGCGGCCGCAAAAAGGCAGATGATCTTCATGAAATCCCCGGGAATAGTGAGACATGGCGAGTGACAAAACATCTTATAGTATACGCACTTTCTGACCTCGATGTTGCATTCGACCTCTTCTTTTCGTCATCAATTCTTCTTCTTAAACAATTTCTTCAACGCATCCTCCGCCTTCTCTTTCAGTGTCTTCTCCAGTTTGTTCTTTTCGGCATCAAGCTTCTGTTTCGCCAGCTCCTCCGCCCGCTTCCGGACGCTGTCGGTGTCCAGCTGCACCTTCGGATTATCCGCCGTCCCCCCGACGTTGAATTCGAATCTGTACCGCCCGTTTGGATCCTTGAACAGATCCATCGCCTCTCCTGCAAACCCTGCGAGCTGGAGTTTCTGCCCGGCATTCTCGGGAAGGAAGAGTGCCATACGGTAGTCGAGCGTACCGTCGAGACCCTGGGATCCGTTCACGACGTATTGCGAGTTGAGGGCCGTGATCGTCAGGTCCTTGACGACGAGCCGGCCCTTCTGGACCGTAAAATCGTTCTGCCAATCCGTGAATTGATATTGTCTCGAGATCCGGGAGATTCAGCAGACCTGCAAGTGATTCGTTCACCTTGAACCCCTTCAGAGATCCATTCTTGATCCCGACCTTTCCATTCCCCTCCAGCACGTCCGGGACCAGCCCCAGCGTGTCGTTGAGCGCACCCTTCAGGCTTGTGTTCATTGACAATGCGCCACTGAGGTACCGGCCGAACGAGGTGAATGGCGTGAGCAGCGAACCGGCCTGCAGGTCGTTCAGGTTCAGATTGAAATCGAACAGAGGCTGATCGGGTCTCTTGAGGTCAAGCGATCCGTTTGAGACCACCGATCCGCCGAAGGCGTTGAGCGTCAGGTTCTGCATCGTGACCACACCCTTCGAGATGCGCATGGAACCCCGGACGTTGGTGAACTCGAACTTGTCCAGTGTGAGCGTGCCGATCGCAGCGTTCAGATCAAGGTCCAGAGGGGGGAGGGCGAATCCACTTTTCCCGCCCGTCCCGGGTGTTTTCGCCGGGAGCGGTTGCCTGTTCTCCTGCGGTTCCGGCTTGCCCGGAGCGGTTTGCCCGCCGCCTGCTGCCGGAGCCTGCTTTTCACTCATGAGATCGCGGGTGTAGAGGTGGTTCGACTGGAGCGTCATGGTGGCTGTCGATTGCGGGGCTTTCTTGTCCCCGGAAACCAGTGACAGGTAGTTCTTCACCCTGCATGCCAGCGTGATGTCCGATGTGCCCATGACAAGGGAGAGTTTCTTTGTTTCGGCAATTTCATTATTGAATGTGAGTGCGCCGTTGAGTTTACGCACGGGGGTTGCAGTGCCGGCGGTTTTTGCCGAGACATCCAGGAGTGTCATCGAACCCGAAGCCTGCATCGTCTTCGGGTCAATCACTCTTCCTGCAATCCGAAGATCCAGCTTCATCTCCCCGCCGAGTTCGGTCCCTTTTTCCAGCGGGTAAAACTCGGCGACGGTCGCCAGGTTGAGGGATCCACCGGCGGAAAGGCGAAGATACGGATCGTCAAAATTCGTCACCGTCATCGCCATGCGGACGGGGCACCGCCAAGATTTGCAGAGAGATCCTCGATACGGAATTCCTGTTTCGCTTTCGTTCTCGTGAAGCCCGAGAGAACGGTGATGTCGGTAATGGGTTTGGGAAGCTGCGGGTACTGGATGCTGGCTCCCCGGGCGGTGACGGTGCCGGCAAAGTCGGCGGAGGTTGAATCCGTGAGGGTCCCGGTAATGGCGATGGAAACCTGCGCAATGCCGGTTCCCTTGAGTCCTTCGGCCTTCTTCATGTACTCTCTCGGTACGAGCGAGAGGAGATCGGCGATATTCAGGCTGTCAGAGCCGACGGTGAAGGCGAGCACGGAATTCGACTGAAGATGGGAGGCACTTCCTGACAGGACAAGGCGCATGTCCTGGAGTACCATATCCCCCTTCTCGATTTGCAGAATATCCTTCGAGAGATCGTACGACATCCGGTGATCGAGACGGAGACGAAGCCCTTCGAGCAACGGCGTTTCCACGCTGCCGTAGCTGAGGCTGTCCGTTGTGGCATTCCCGGTGATGACGATACTGTTCCCTTCTCCCCCGACCTCTGTTGTCAGAAACAGGTTCCGCACCCTCGTGGCGGAATTGTCCTTGTAGTTGACGTAGTCAACAGAACCGTTGTTGACCTGCAGATTCGCGATGACGAAAGCGGCGGCGGACGGGGGAGCGGACCCGGCAGCCTTCTGAGTCTTCGACCCGGCAGCACCCTCCGCTCCCGTCAGGTTCGCATAGTTCGTCTCGTTCCGGGCATTGACCTCGAGGAGAAGACGGGGGCGATCGACTTCGAGTGAAGTGACCTCGACACGCGACTTGAGCAATGGCAGGAGTTTGACATTGAGACGAAGAACATCGAGTGTGAGAAACGCCCGGGAAGTGAACCCTTCCCCCTGACGGTTTGCCATGCTGACCCCTTCCACCTTGAGGGCAATGGAGGGAAAAACGGTCAGAGAGATAGCATCGATGGCCACCGCCCGACCGGTCGTTTCTTCGATCCGGGGAACGACCATCGCCTTCAACCGCTCGCTTGTGAACATCACCTTCAGCGCAATGATTCCGGCGATGACAAGGACGGGGGGAATGGCGAGGATGGTCAGCCAGATTTTGGCTTTGCGACTCATGGGCATAGGGGGCTCCGGAGATTTCTGTCAGGAGAAATATAGACAAGAAAGTGCTCCCATTACAATCCGTCCTTTTCCTCCTCGGATCCGACGATGTGCAATGTCACTTCCCGATGGACTTCCGCAGCTGCTTCTCGGCGCCGTCGCTCCAGTACCTGCAATCGAGCTGGATGAAGATCGACGTATAGGGAAGCGTCAGCCTCGTCTTGAACATCAGGACCCTGAATGTCTTCCCCGCCTCGTCCAGCTTCGCGATGATCTTTTCGTGCAGGATCGGGTTCTTCTTCAGACTCCCCAGCACCTCGGCAAGCTGCCTCCCTGTACTCGCTGATCCCCGGGGCGTCCTTCTCCGATACGGCATCCAGCTCTCTGTCGAGGTAGATCGTCGGCCGGACGTGCTTCGCCCCGGCCAGCACCTCGAGAACGCCCCTGACGACATCGATCTGTGAGTCTTCGCAGAGGATCGTCTCAATTCCCTGGCTGGTCTGGGCAGGGTACGCAGCATCCACGACGACAATCCAATTCCGATGCCCGTAGAGTGGCAGCCTCTGGGTAAGAATGTCCCTCCAATTTCCGGCTGATGCAGAATTCAGGTTCATGGGTGTTGCCCCCAGTAAGAGAGGAATCAGATACCACTTCATGGTGAGAATATTCCGTATCCCGCTTGCCCGCCTTTGGCAGCCCATAGCAGTCCTTCCGTGTGTGTGAGAAGAGCCTTCGCTCGCCGGACAATAATGTACGCTATATATCCCGACAATCAAGAGGCTGGGGAATCAACGAGGGGAAAAAGGGTGGTACGTCACATCAACTCGACGATCATGCGCCCTGCACCATAGACCATCCATATCACCACCGCCCCCCGGAATGCGTGCCGCTGCCTGCGGGCCTCCCGGAAGTACACAAGGCGCTTGCCCGTGGATGCTTCCGCAACCCAGACCAGGGCCAGCACCACCATCCCCACCAGGACAAACGGACCCAGCAGGTGAAACTGAAATGCTGCCTGCAGAAGCCCGTGCGATGCCGCATCCAGGGACCGGGTCAGTCCGCACGTGAGGCAGCTCATGCCCGTGATCTCACGAAAAAGACACGAAGGCAAAGGAAGACCCTCCGGCCCCCACACCAGGATCGATCCCAGGAAAACGGCCAGCGCCGATACCAGACAAGCCCTCGCCATCCGGGCAGGGGTTGAGAGTGCATCCCCCAGGACAGCCATCACACAACCCTCCTCAATCAGACCTGCGGGAGCCCCGCGGAGACCCCTCCGGCTCCGTCCGGGAAACAGCTGATACTCCGTCCCGAATTGTTGCAGGAACTCCACGCTGAATGCCCGCATCGTGTATGACACCGGAAGCAAGGCGACCGCTCCAATGTAGGGTATGACGATCAACACCAGTCCGATGCAACAGGTGAGAACCACCGCCGCAACTATCCCGAGCGCGATGAAAATCCACAAGACGAGCGTGAACAATCCGTACCCGATGAACGAGAAGACATGTGATCCCAGAAGTGAGAGGAACGAGCGTAAACCCGCCCACACACCAACCCTGGAACGGTACATAATCGGGACAACAAAATCCACCACCAGGAGCTCAATGAAGCTTGTCAGCATAATCAAAATGATCAAACCGAGCACCATACCGGCAAGAGGGAACCAGATCGCGGAGAATCCGCCGGAGTACTCATACGCAGCCAGAAGAGTTGTGTAGCAGTACACCAGGTACGACCCGAATATCAGGAGAAGGGAGAAGCCGAACAAGAGAGTCCAGAGAAAGAGGGAGTTGCCTTCGCGTCGGTATTCATGCCAGGGTTTAGCCACCTGCGCCCGGTCGTGCACCACGTTGTCCAGAAACATGAACTTCCCCCTGGACCCCAGCCAGGCGAAGACAATCGCCAGAATGAAGATGAAGACCAGGCTGATGATGATGAGCAGGAACCATACCGGGTGATCGTAAAGCCATTCCTGCACATACCGCGGAAAATAGATCAGATCCTCCAGATCCTGCGCCCCCCGGATTTTTCCCCCGCCACCGCCATTGTTTCCGTGGCAGTCTGTCAATCCCGCAAGGAAGGCGGTGAACCCGACGACAAACCATTTCTTTATGTCGAACGGCCGGAACAGCGCCTGCAGCATGTGTTCGTATGCGCGGGACAACGGTTCGAAATACCGGATGTTCATCAGAGCCTCCCGGATGGTTTCTGTCCACATGCGATATACAGCTCCCACCTCCCTCGCCTGACCACTGCCGGGGGAAGGAACATAATCGAAACAACCTGAGGACGAATAATCACACTTGGCGTTATCTTGGGCCGCGCTGGCGCAGAGGTGGATTCGCCGAACGGCGACCGAGGAAGAGATACTCCCGACAGGGCAACCAGAAGCGGTCCGCTCATCATGAGCCCATCTTGATGGCTGTGCCGAAATCATGCAACGGCAGCAGAGGATACCAACATTGTATACGATACCCTGGGCCGAAAAGTTGTTCAGACGTAGAAACACCGAGACCCGGTGGTAAGCCGGGCCTCCGGTGTACTGTTTCTCCCCGAAAAAGCCGTGTTCTCCCGTGGTCTATTGCAAAACAAGGGAATCTTCATGCACCGCAGAGCATTACAGTTCTTGGGCAGGAAAGGACTACAGACAGACGCTCATTCAGCGCTTTGGCCACCGCACCGCCGCGCGTGTGCACCTGAAGCTTCGCGTAGATGTTCTTGATATGCGTGTCGATGGTGTGATAGCTCAGGATGATCTGCTCGGCAATTTGCTTCTTGGTGAGACCGTCAACCATGAGCTTCAGGATCTCCCGCTCCCGCGCGGTGAGCGGGTTGCGGACTGCGCGGACCCGCCAGGTGCGTGAACATCGCCAGCATTTTCCGGGCAATGTGCGCATTGATGGGAGCTCCCCCGCTCAACACCTCCATCATCGCATGCTCGATTTCCTCCGGCGGCGAGCTCTTGAGCAAATAACCGGAGGCTCCGGCACAAAGTGCGTCGAAGATCTTCTCATTATCCTCGTGAATCGTCAGGATAATCACACGGGTTGCAGGCGAGATTTCCCTGACGTGCTTCGTGCCTTCAATCCCGTTCATGCCGGGGAGACCGAGGTCCATCAGTATCACATCCGGCGCGGGTTCGCTCTCCAGGGCGCGCAACGCATCCTCGCACCGGGAGAAGGCATGATCACACCTGATCCCCTCGACCTCATGAAGGAGCTGGGAGATCGTCTTACGGTACAGGGCATCGTCCTCCACTACCCACAATTCCTGCTCTTCTTTCGGCGGAGTCTTAACGGTCTTCATGTCACCACCATGATGATAATGGCCCATCCCCCCCGGGGGAGGGATTGTCCACGACAGGAACATACACATACGGACATCAGAAAGCGATACCGCATTCACGGTAATTCTGCCTCCAGGGTGACAATCGTCCCCTTGCCGGGGGTGCTGCGGATATCGATCGAACCACCCAGTTGCGCCGCCCGTCGGCGCATGTTGGAAAGGCCATTTCCGGCTGTCGGCAGAGAGACATCAAATCCCTTGCCGTCGTCACTCACGGTAATCCGGATTCGACCGCCGTGAACGGCAATGAGCAATCTCCACCCTCCCGGCGCCCGCATGATGCACAATATTGCTCAGGACCTCCTTGTACACCATCACGACATCCCGACGAAAAGCCATCGGCAGCCTCGTTGAGGTACTCCGATCGTCCCGCTGAAATCTGTGGTCAATCCCTGGCAGGAGTTTCGCGGTAATTCCCTGAAGGTGGTCTATGATGTTTCCGGTTGTGTCGTGTTCGGGGTTGATAACCCAGACGATGTCCCTGAGCGCCTCCGATGTGGTCCTGGCCGCCCGGCTGATATCAAGCAAATGACCGGCCGCAGCCGGGGGCACCGCCATCCGGTTCCGGACCAGATCCGCGATGACGGCAATGCTCGCCAGACTGCTGCCGATGTCATCGTGCAGGTCGGATGCTATGCTGAGACGCATCCGTTCTACCTTCAACAGGGCTGCAACACGGATCCTGTACGCAACAGCGATGGCAGCAATGAGTACAATCACACCCAGCATGCGGAACCAGATCGACTGCCAGAACGGGGGAGTGATGCTGATGCGGAGCGATGCCCCTGCTTCGTTCCAGACCCCGTCGTTGTTGCTTCCCCTGACGCGGAATGTGTACCGGCCGGGGGCGAGATTTGTATAGCCGGCGAGCCTGCGGGTGCCCGCTTCCACCCAGGATTTGTCCAGGCCTTCAAGCATGTACGCATACTGGTTGCGCGCGGGCAACGAAAAATCCAGGGCGGCATACTCGAAAGAAAAGAAGTTTTCCTCGTAGCCGAGCATTATTTCTCCATCAGCAGCCAGGGCAGCGTCAAGAGGCCGTGGTACATCGAACACATTGAAGGCCGTGATAACAACAGGCGGCATATGAGGATTCTGCGGAAGACGCCCGGGAAGAATCGCGTTGAAACCGTTCACCCCCCCGAAATAGAGGGTGCCATCGGATCCCCGGCATGCCGCGTTGAAGTTGAATTCGTCCGCCTGCAGTCCGTCATGCCTTGAGAAATTCCGGAATGTCAGGCTGTCGGGATCGAAACAGGAAATTCCGTTGTTGGTGCTCATCCATAGCTTCCCGGTCCGGTCTTCGAGAATTGCATAGACAACGTTGTTGGGAAGACCCTGATCCACCGTATAGTGCAGGCACTCCCCGGTCACGGGATCCATCCTGTTCAGCCCGCCACCAAATGTGCCGATCCAGAGGTGTCCTTTTGGATTCTCGAGAATGGTCTGGACATAGTCATTGCTGAGACTCTGCGGGTCGCCTGCACGGTGCAAATGACGCCGGAAGGTCCCCGTAACGGAATCGATGCGTGCCGCACCACCACGGGCTGTACCCACCCAGAGAGACCCCGAACGGTCCGGCACGATACACCTGATGTCGTTGTCCGGAAGGCTGGTGGAATCCTGTAGATTGTGCGCGAAGGAGCGGAGCACACTCCCCGAACGGGTCATGACCATCATCCCCGCAATCCACGTTCCAACCCAGATATTCCCGTGACGGTCTTCCGCGAGGGAACTGACATACGCATTGAGACGCCTGGCAGGGTTATTTCGGTCAGTCGCATATCGCTCGAAAAGATTGTTCTTCTGATCGAAACGGGCCAGACCGCCGCCATACGTACCCACCCATACATCGCCCCCGGCGTCCGTCATGAGAGCGGCAACATAGTCGTGGGGGAGACTTGAGGGATTGGCGGGATCGTAACGGTAGTGGTTAAACCTACCAGAACGCGGGTCGAATCGATTGAGCCCGGCATCTTCTGTGCCGATCCAGATGTATCCCAGCGAATCCTGACACATGGCGAAGACCCTCTTCCCGTTGAGTCCTCCGGGATACCGGATGTCCCGCGAATAGAGGGGGAACTTCTGCACAAAGGGGGAACTCACGCTGATGCCGTTGGACGTCCCGAACCAGAGCACCCCGCCACGGTCTTCATAAAGGGACGTCACCACATCGTCCGAGAGGGATTTGTCGACAAACGGAGAATGCCGGTAGCGGGAGAATGTGCGAGTCGCGCGGTTGAACCGGGCGGCCCCCGCCCCCATGGTCCCGATCCAGAGAGTTCCTTTGCTGTCACGGACGAGGGACCGGACGATGTCCCCCGGAAGCGAGGTTGAGTCGCGCGGGGTAGTCCGGAAATGCTCGAAGGCATTGTCTGCCCGGTGGAGCAGATTCAGTCCGCCTCCCCACGTCCCGACCCAGATGTCACCGTTTCCCTCCTCACAGAGGCTGGTGATCCGATCGTCGGATATCGATAGGGGATCCTTGGGATTATGCCTGAATTCCCTCACGGCTCCGGTGCGAGGATCAAACGTGAGCAGTCCGGAGAAGTATGTGCCGATCCAGATCAGGCCCCGCCTGTCCGTCAGCATACAGAACAATGCATCGCGCCGCGGAGGAGGAAGGAGAGTGGAAAGTTGTGAGATCCTTTTAAAACGACGCGTGGTCCGGTCAAACATGTTCAGGCCGCCCCCTGCCGTGCATGCCCAAAGAGAACCCAGAGAATCCTCCCCCACTGCGGTGACCCGGTCATGACTGATGGTGGTCGTATCCGCCGGATCGTGCTGATAACGTACGAAAACGTTGCGGACCGGATCGAAACAGTTCAGTCCGCCCCCCCACGTGCCAATCCAGAGGAGCCCGTCGCGGTCGACGTGCAACGACCAGATGTAGCTATTTGACAGGGAGTTCGAATCGGACGGATCATGCCGGTAGTTCACAAACGAGTAGCCGTCGTACCTGTTCAGCCCGTCCTCCGTGCCGAACCAGACAAAGCCGCTCCAATCCTGCACCATGCAGAGAACCACGCTCTGGGAGAGGCCCTCTTCCGTCGAAATCCGCCGGAAAGCCGGTTCCTGCAATCCTGATTGACTGAATGCAGGGATGGGGGTCAACAATGCCAGAATGAGGAAGAACGGCAGGACTACCTTGCCGACGGAGCTGAAGTTGAACAACTCAAATCGAAGAAGGAGAAGATTCGCAGCAGTAGCATTCAGAGAATGGAGGCAACGCAGCGTGACTTGGGAGGTGGAACTGAGGCTATGCGACTTCGGTGGGTTAGGCTGAAAAAGGGCCATGGTTGTTCGATGTGGAGCGGGCTAGGCCAGTGGGCGGTCGTCATCGATTCTGGTGCGTCCGGTCCGGTGAAGCCGAATATTCCGGCAGCCGGAGACCTTCATCCCCTTCGGTGCCAATAGAACGGGCGTCGTTTCTGATTCGCAATGGCCAGAATCTGAATTGCATCGTCACCGATCGTATAAAGTATACTGTAAGGAAAGCGACGGAGTAGCCTTCGACGAACTACCCCATGTATGATGGGCGCAGCTTCAGGATGGTCCCGAATCTGTGCTATGGAGCGTTCAACCTCTGCAAGGAAAGTTAACCCGAGGCTGGCAACCTCCGATTCATAATATTGAGCCGCCTCGTCTAGTTCAACCTCGGCCAGTTCGTGAAACATTACCCGAAGGCTCATTTGACTCGCGCTCGCGCCTGGCGGAACACTTCGTCCATCGGGAGGGTCTTTGCCTCCCCCTTTCGGAGATCCTCATGTCGCCGGAGTGCTTCCCGTGCCCAGAGTCGTTCATTTTCGACTTCCGAAAGCTCGTCTAGACTATGAAGCAACCTCTTGGCCAACTTCGCGCGTGAACGCGCATCCAATTTGAGAAGCTCCCTTTCAATCTGCTTTACGGTCATTAATGATCTCCTCCTTCTCTGCTTGCGTAAATGTACCCTATGTCTGATGCATTGTCAACCCGAACCGCATAAGGTGTTTCCGCCGTTTGTGGAATTGCCCGGGAAGTCGCCGGGATCACACCATCTCTGCCGGCTGACCGGTGGATGCAAGGACGCTGCTCCAGAGATCCCCCTTCGGATCGATCTTCTTCCGTTCCGAAACCGCCATGGCAATCGGGACATGCGTGAATCGATGGTTCCAGAACCCGACGACCATATTCGTGTACCCCGCCATACCGGCATGAACCGCACTGTGCCCGAGGAGCAAACAGAACCCGGAATCGCGCGGGTTGGCCGGCACGCTCCGGATGATGTAGCTGGGGTCGATGTATTTCAGAGTCACCCCCATCTGCATGGACCGGAAATGGGCATTGATGGCATCCCGAGAAAGACACCGATGTCCCCCTGCTTCACGTTGCCCGACGCATCACGTTCCCCCGCCACCCGCATCAGCTCCTGCCCGGCTCCTTCGGCGACAATGACAAGCGCGTGTCCCCTCCGGTTGAGACGATTCCTCAGCGCCTCAAGGAATTTGTCCATGGTGAACGGCACTTCGGGGATCAGACAGAAATTCACCTGACTGTTCACCAGAACCGTATACGCCGCGATGAATCCTGAATCCCTGCCCATCAATTTCACCAGCCCGATGCCGTTGTGTGCGGCCTCGGCCTCGATGTTCGCCGCGGACGATGCCCGCTGGGCCTCCGCAACCGCCGTGTCAAAACCGAATGTGACCTGTACGAAGGAGATATCGTTGTCAATGGTCTTCGGGATCCCTATCACGCCGATGTGCAGGCCCTGGCGCAGAGCCTCTTCAGCGATTGCTTTCGCACCCTTCAGTGTTCCGTCGCCACCTACCGCAAAGAGAATCCCCACGCCCAGATCTTTGAGTGTCTGAACCATCTGAACGGGGTCCTGCGGTCCGCGGGATGATCCCAGGATCGTTCCACCGATCTCATGTATCCGGCTGACTGATTCCGGGGTGAGCATGAAGGGCTGATGCTTGAAGGGCTGTACGAGGCCCTCATATCCATAGCGAAACCCGAACACTTTACGGACACCATAGAGATGATAGAGACTTAACACGATCGAGCGGATGACGTCATTCAAGCCCGGGACAGAGTCCGCCGCAGGTAACAATCCCGCAGGCCAGGTTTTCCGGATCGTGGAAGATCTGTTCCCGCGGCCCGGCAACCTCCATCGAGGGAGGCTCTTTCCCCTCCGCCAGGCACTTTCTGATATCATCCATGCTGCTCTGGTAAATCACGCGGTCCGATTCCGCCGTGAAGCGCACCCCCTGCATCGGGGAGGCGAATCGTCCGTTGCCCAGTCGTGTGACCCTGAAATCCAGCGTGCGTTCACTCATGTGCATGCCTCCGCGCATTTCCTGATGAACTGCCCCAACCAACGAAAGAGGAGGCCTTGGCCTCCTCTTTTGTATACCCTTGTTGGTAATCCCGGGCAACAGACGTGACTAGAATTTATAGGTCACGCCGACCTTGAAATATCCGATATCATATCCGACTTCGGCCATTGCGGCGAACTTCGGGGAGAAGAAATATCGCGCGCCGCCGAAAAAGCCGAAATGGAAGTAGCTCGAACCCGCCGAATAGAAACCAGCGTACTGTGAGCCGGGGCCGGAGTAACTGCTGTTGACAATATTGTAACCTATCGAAAGACCGCCGTAGAGATCGATATTCTTGCTGTCCTTGAGCAGATCTTCACCGAAATGATATGCTCCACGTCGCTCCAATGAATATGTAGGTATAGGTCCAACTCTGTTCCTGACCCTGGTACGTCCCGCCGTCATACGACGATGTGGCGAACGACGCCATGGGGCCCACGGTGATCTTCGGATAGACGCAGTGCTCCCACATTGCGAAGATCGGCGGCATTCCGGTTGCTCCATAATACCCCGGATAGCCAAAACCGACACCGGCGGAAATCAGGTTGTCACCCTTCTTCGCCTGCGCAAAAGAAAGCGAGCTCACAAGGACCAATACCACCAACAAGACCGCAACAAGCAACAAGATGTTTCTTCATTGGAATCGCTCCTGAAATGTGTTGAGTTGAGTGAAAGAATGAATCTATTCGCGCAAACGGTTCCGCCTTCAAGTGGCTCTTGAATGTACCGCCCCATCTTGCTCTGAAGCAGAAAGAATATATCCATTTTCGATCCCTCAGTCAAGAGGCGTGCCGAAGGCGAGAGCACGCACCGGGGAGCTCCCTGCTTTCGTCGTGCCTTCCGCGGCTCCGGACCCGTCCTGATCGGCTATGTCCCGCCGCGAGTATATCCAAGTGTGGTCAACGATGCTCACAAATTGAGGGTATTTGCCCCCGAATAGGGAATCATCAATAGCCAATCTGATTCTTCCCGGAGCGGCAGTGAAAGGAATGGTGGCTTCTGATGTCAACACAGGGGTGACAAAGGCGGGCTGCTACTCATCTGTCAGGCAATGCAGGTCAGCTCAAATACTATGCTCAGCAACTATTCATGGTTCCGGCATCGGAAAAACCCACTCAACGAGCGATTCGGGAGAGGCACCCGCGGGCAGAAGGCCGGGGGAGGTGTCGAGATCGGCCCATTGCAGACGGCCGTGGACACCGTACGGAAGAAGACGCACGCGACGGGCGGAGGGTTCCACGCGGATCTCAATGAAGCTCTGGAAGAACGGTGCCACGTTGTAGTCAAAGGCCGCCGACAGCCATTCCGGCGAGAAGGGCCAGCTGCGGAACTGTTTGGTCCACCACCAGGCCGGGGCTTTCCAGAACGGGGTTTTCGCGTCGATCTTCGCGACGATCGGTGCGGTCGCGGGGAAAAACGCCCAATCGCGGGTCGGCATACGGTCAGGCCGTGCAAGTGCCGTACCGAGGCTCAGGTAGGCGCCGCCCCCGCCGTTCACAAAATGATACATGGTCTTACCGCTGTCGGCGCCGCTGCCCCTCTCGATGTAGTATTCGAGGTCGTGCGTGTCACCGGCCATCACGAGTTGCACGTCGTGCTCACGCAGGAGTTGATGGATGGCGGCAAATTCCGGCCTCGCCGCCGTTTGATCTTCTCCAATGGCGTAGAACGGGTGTCCGAGAATCACGAGTGTGAGTTTTCCGCGCGCCGCGTCCAGCGCCGATTTCAACCAGGCTAGCTGTGCTTCGTCGATACATCTCAGCACGCCGGTGTCTATGGTAATCAGAGCAAAGGTCCCGGTCTGAATCTGGAAGAAAGGTCCATCCTGGAATCCGGTCGGCACCCGGTATTCCTGACGCAACCGGGATGCCTCCCGCACCAGCGCCTCAATGTGGCTTTCCGTGGTGCCTGTGAGCTTGAGATCCGCTTCGATGCGGGCGCGCAATGCCGTACGCGCCGCATCAGGCTTGAAGAATGTCGCCGCAAACGCCTCGAGCGCATCGTACCAATCATGGTTGCCCGGGATGGCGTACACCGGTTTCGTCACGCCCTTAAAGGGAAGCCAGAAGTTCGTTTCATAATCTTTCATCGCCCCCGTGGGATAGACCACATCCGAGGAAATGACAACAAACCGCACATCAGGTTGGTTTGCAGCGTCAATGATTTGATCGCGCAGAATATGCTGCGACGCGTCGCCTTCGCCGGGATCGCCGATGACGAGAAACGAGAAATCGGCGCTATCGGTGACGCCGGGAGGTGCGAGGGAGAATGCCGGGGGTCGATGGCCAGTCATATTCCCGCGTTCCGCGACAGCGTTCACCATCGCTTCCCGCCAGGTATCCGTTCGTGAAGCCGCCCAGGAGTCCCACACGCCTGCAGCCCAATTTTCTGTATCGAAGAACCAGCTCATGCCCCAGATCGGAACAGTAGCGGCAAGAATAGCGGCGACGGGTAACCCGATCTGCAGTCCCTTCCTGATGGCCGTGCTCATGGAGTAGCGTGCCTGACGGAGCCTGACGGAGAATCTGAGCCGGCGCGTCAGCCAGCGCCGCACAAGCCAACGCGACCATCTGTCCACTCTCCCGCCAGTTGGTGCCGATAGGCACCAGTGCCATCCTTTTCGTTCGAGCGGACGAACCGCCTTTCTCAGGAGCAAGCTCGTCGGAAGCACAATGCCGAATGTTACGGCGAGCGCAACAAAGATGTCCCCGGCCACAGCAAGCAAGGGGGAAAAGAGCCCGAGGCCCCTCTCGTCCAAACCCATCCGCCCGAGATGGATGGCGAAAAGGACCGCCGCGAACGTCCTGATCGAGGCACGATCTGCCGGTCCCCTGGCGAGCTCTTCATCCTCAACCTGTTCGGCGAGCGCAACCAGTTCCGGACGGTCCGCAAGTCCGAGATCTCTGATTGCGGTATCGCCTGCATCGTCGGCTGTAAAGATTTCCGCCTGGAGGATATTCCGCGCTGTTCCGAAGATGCGGAGAGCGGCGGCGATGGCGATGGTCCATGCGATCCCTTCTTCGCGAAGGAGGATGATGAGGACAATGACGGCGAGATTACCGAGCGCGGCAAGCAGATCCTGTGTTATGCTTTGCCCGGCCCGCCTGGCGCGGAAGGCCTTGAGAGAATAGCGGTAGACATCAATGGCAAACCAGCCGGCAATCAGGAGAGCCAGGGCTTTGAGGGCAATGAACGGGGCATTGATGAGGAGCAGCCCCAGGCCGAAGGTGATGGCGCCCCCGATCCAGGCTGATCGTTGAGCAGCCGGGCTGGACCGCCGGAATCCGTGGAAGAGCTCCAGGCACGCGGTGAGAACCAGCAACACACCAACATCCGGTCCGGGTTCCTCACCCGTCTGCATCGGAGTGAGCAACGCAAGCACACCGAGAATGATCGCTGTGGCTGCCAGCCCGCGCTGCTGACGGCGCTGATTGGTCGCGCTTGGTTTTATGGAAGAGTCTCCAGTCAAATTCTCCGGTGCGTGAGATCGCTCTGAATCGTTCCGGGGAACAACAGTCTTCACCACTCCAGAAACTTGTATGACACCATCACCTGCAGCGACACCACCATGTCATCGTACTTATCCATGTACAGCCACTTTGCCTCCCCGCCGATGGACCACTTTTCGCTCAGGGGACGCATGTAGGAGACGGCTGCCATCGCGGCTCCGCTCAATGAGCCGGTCGATGAGCTCGAACCGAACGCTTCTGAAGAAGAGGTCTCAAAGGCACCACCGCCTCCCACATAGACGTCCACATTGTCAAGCGGCGACATGGAGAAGACCAGAAGCCATGGTGTTGCATTGAGGGTCATGTTGACGTCTGTTGTCCCGAAAGCGGTCTGCAGACCCTCCTGCTTCACCGTGTAGACATGTGTCCGTGCTATTTCCAGACCCATGCGAAGAAGATGTTCAGGCTTCCACATGATGCGCAGAGCACCCCCCAACCCCGACTGGGAGAGTCCGGCCGGGCTGATGGTGAACTCCGAGACGTTGCGCACGTACCCACCGGAAACGTACGCGGTCAGCGAGTACAGTGTGTCGGACGTTGCCGACGCCGGGGAACCGTCGGACGGCTGGGCGCAAACTGAAACCAGCGAGATACCAATGGCAGCGAGAAGAGCGATGGTTCGTTTCATATTATTGTATGTAGTATTGGTACGCAACAGCCATTGGATAATTGGTAAGAATACCATCGAACACTCCCTCCCGGATGTATTGCTCGATGAAGCGCGGATCGTCCAGCGTCCACGTGAACGCCCTGCGTCCTTCGGCCTGGAACGCTCTCACCTGATCATTCTGGGTCCCCATGGTCCAGCGTGGGCCCCAGACCCGTGCATTGACGGTGCGCACGTTTTCAGGCGTCAGCTCGCAGAGGGATGGGACGTTCTGGTAGTTCGGATACGCCAAAAACTCGTCAAGCACTTCCTGCGTTGGAATGCCGGCGCAGATCTCCAGCTCCCGGCCCATGGAAGCGGCTTTTTCGAGGGCCTTCTTCGCGATCGGCACGTAGGCCGTGATCACGCCGCTTTGTTCTGTCTTCGTGTCCAGCCAGACAAATTTCAGGTTTGTCTTTGTCACCACCGCATCCAACGCCTCCTCCAGTGTCGGAATCCTCTCTCCGTGGATGAGCCAGACGAACGACTTGAGCTCGGCAAGCGTGTAATCCTCAACAGGACCCACCATCGGCCCCTTCTGTGTGAGGCGAAGGTTCAGACCGCCGTCATGGTAGAGAACCGGGACTTTGTCTTTCGTGAGCCGGACGTCTATCTCAATCCCGGTGGACCCGAAACGTTCAGTGATCTTGATGAGCTCCACGGAATTTTCCGATGCCGGGATATTGTCCGAGGTTCTTCCCCCCGCCCTGTGCGCAATAATCTGAAATTTCCGCGAGAGGAGCGACGGGTTGATTGGGCGCTCATAGCGGAACACGACGGGTTGATCCGGCACACCGTTGCCACTGCCGATATTCCCGCGGATCCGCAGCGTGCCGCTGTCCGCGCCGTATCACCGATAACGTACGCTCCGCCTTCGTCGCGGCCGACCATCATCTGGGCAAGCCCCGTTTCGGTGCTGTTCTGGTAGCGCCAATATCCTTCGAGGAACACCACCGAGTCCAGACTGCCACCCTGCATCACGAAATATCCGACATTCTTGCCCGTGAACACCGACAGATAGTTGCCGGCCCACTTGATCACCACCCTGTCACCGAACCTGTCCGCTCCCGACTCAACGAGATACACACCTTCAATCTTCGCCTTTGCCCCGGAACTGAGGGGATAGGTTTGTGAAAGGATGCCGCCCTGGGGGAATCCGGGGATGGGCACGTCGGTCGGGTTCGTGCATGCGCTCAAGAGGAGCGCCAGCAGAAGGCTCAGTGCAATAATCGGCTTGTTCATAGGCGGAACCCCACTTCCAATTCAGGTATAAAGTAAAACTGATTGATTGTCGGGAATAACAGCCATTCCGGATAGTAGAACTTCAGAAAGTTCGCCCTGTAGGCCAGACTGACGGTAGTGTTCTTCCAGAGGGGCTGTTCAAGGTACACGGTGAACGAACCCCCGTTGAAGAAGTTCTTGTTCGTCGACACCTCAATGTCATCAGCATAACTGGTTTGCGATGTGACAATATTCAACTCCCCTTTTACCGATAGAGCGACTTTGCCGAAATCGTACCCGACGGTCAGATTCGGGTAGTTGATCCATCCGTGTGCGGTGTTGTTGAATCCGTACTGCTTCAACTGACCGAACCAGTAGGCGATGTCGTACCCTACGGAAAGATGCACGCGTTCGTAGGGCGCATAGACCCACTTCCCCCCAAGCAACAGATGGTTCGTGATGATCTGGGTGTTGATCCTTCCGTTGAGAATGAAATTCTCAGGAAGACCGTAGTGTGCCTCCAGCGTGAAGAGCGGCCAGCGGATGCTTGCAGACTCCTCAACCACGTCCATGGGCATTCTCGAAAAGCTCACCGCAAACATTGTTTTGATCCCCTTCGGGGAAATCGCCAGGGGGTAGTGGAGAGTTCCCGGGGTTGTCCCGAGAGTCTGCGCGGGGGCGGAGTGCAGTATCAGCATCGAACAGATGCTGAGAACGGCGCCGCCCTTACATAGCGGTTTCAAATGTACCATACGTGTTTGTCCGTTGTTGTTCACTGCACGGAAAAATGTGATTGGCGTGTGCATCGTTGACCTTTTCTGCTCAATGCCGTTCCTCTCGCCCTGGGCAAGATGATCGGGGGGAGGAGAGGGGGGGGGTCGATACGCTTTCGAAGTTTCAGGGCTATCGAGCGCATATATATATGAAAAAGATGCTCCATTTCAAAGTGAAATCATCAGCGGTGTGTGTCCGTGCCTAGTGCGGCTGGTCCAGGCGATTCCTCTGATATCAGTTTCCGTCCGATCCACGGGGAGCGGCCTCTGTACGAAACAGCCGACGGCGATCGCTCTCGAAGTGATACACCTTTGCCACCTCTATCCGCCTGGCCAGGAAACTAAAGGCGGCGATCCCTACAAGCACGCCGATAAGCGGACCGATCCAATATATCCACCATCCCTGCCATTGTCCGGAAATGATTGCCGGGCCCAGGCTGCGCGCAGGATTTGTGCTGGTCCCCGATATCGGCGACTCGACATACACCATGAATGCGTAGAGAAACGGAAACAACGCAGGGGTAAACGGACGAAGTGGTCGAAATCCAAGGAAGATACACAATCCGGCGATCAGTCCGAACGTCGTGATCACTTCCCCCATCAACACCGTTTCGGTGGGGTATCCTTCTCCCGGCACTGTTGCCCCGAACGCTACACTCCGTCCCATCGATCCCAACAAAAGGAGCGGCAGTGATCCGAGAGTCGCGCCTGTCAGCTGGGCGAGCACATAGCCAAGAGCAGTCCGCGACTTGAGCTTGCCCATCATCCAGAATCCCAATGTAACGACCGGGTTGATATGCGCCCCGCTTTCCCTCCCGACGGGCGAGATCGCAATCAGCGCTCCCGTCGTGCCGAAGAGAAAACCGGTGATCAGCCGGCGCAATCCCTCATCCGGTATCGCGCTTGCACCGGGGCTGCCGGTTCCAAACATGAGGATCACGATTGTCAGTCCGACGAGCACTAACAGGGCCGTCCCCACAAACTCTGAAACATATGCCTGCCAGGGAATCGGCAAGACCTTCTTTTCGTTGTTCATGTGTGGACCCTTGCTTGATCCCTGCTCACGCCTCCGCGAACTGGATAACGACCTTGATGTCATCCGCCTCCCGATGGAGCGCCTGCATGAAGGCTTCCGGTCGCTCACGCCGCGTTATGAGGCGCGCCAGCCACTTTCGATCCGCGCGGGCCAACGCTTCACCGGCCTTGAACCAGTGCCGCTTATTGGCGTTGACGCTGCCGACGAGAACGTTGTTCTTGAGTACCACCGACGCCGCAACGTCGGCTGTTGAGGCACCCAATGTCCGGCCGCCGGTCCCGATACCGGTGAGGCACACAACGCCCCCCGCCCTGATACCCTGGGCAGAGTCGGCAATCACCTGACCGACGCCGGTGCATTCGACGATGACGTCCGGCTCGAACCCGATGCCTGCAACGCTTCCCGTATGGTAGGTCGCTCCCAGGGCACGAACGAGCTCGGGCTTGGATCCCGACTCAACCCTGTCGAGGACATGCACTTCCAACCCGCGCTGTTTTCCGATAAGAGCCGCAAGAAGTCCGATCGGACCCGCACCCGTCACGAGTACCGTCCGGGGTTCCCAGAAAGCCCGCTGGCCGACCGCGAGAACCTGTTCCCACGCCTTCGCAACCACCGTTGTCGGCTCGAGCAGCACCCCCAGAATCCCAAGGGTGGGGTCGATCTTCATGACGTATTCCGGTTCGACACGCCAGCGCTCGGACATGAACCCATGGATCTCCTTGATACCGCGCTCGGTGTACTGGCCGTTCCGGCACATGTCCCACTCTCCCACAGCGCAATTCGGGCAGGGTACCGGATCGGGACGCCGGACGATGCCGACAACAAGGTCACCCTTTTTGAGCCCGCCGCTCGAGCCCGGATCCACCACCCGGCCGAGGGATTCGTGGCCGAGCACAAGTCGTGTTCTCCCCGGCGGGGCCCAGCCGTACTTCCCCTCCACAATCTCGACATCGGTCCCGCAGACCCCGACGGCGATGGCTTCTACGAGTACCGAACCTTCACGCACGTCGGGCTCCGGGACTTCTTCCAAGCCGGCGCTTCCCGGCTTCCTGGGCTCTACAGTGATTGCCTTCATGCGTACACCTCCTGTCGTTGCACATCGTTCGTCGCCAACTTCCGTTTGTGCTTCTCCATTTCCTACGCCTCAGGCAAGCCAATCTTCGGCTTCACGCGGTGATAGTCCGCAGGCGCGGCCGACGGCGAGACCAGCGCGAAGACGTGATAGGTCCACGGCGGCATGTCAAGATAGAGACCGCGCGATGCAAGATCGCTCCCATCGCGATCGTGGCTGGCCGCACCCATCAGGTCGATGAACCGCACCGTGGGACCGTTGAATTCTGAGATAGGAAGACGGACGTAGCACTGGCTCTGATTCTCTGCGTAGTTGACGGCAATCAGCCACCGGAGGCCGTCGGGTCCCTGCCAGAACGAAGTGATGAAACAATCCGATGTCCAGTTCCCTTCCCATGCCGGCACGCATTCAAGCAGACGCCACTGGCCTTCCCGGACGATGGGCTGCGAGATCAGCTCGAGGAGCCGGTCGTAGAACAGCCGGAGCGAACCGTCGGACTGCTCAAGCGGCGCGCGAACCAGGTGTGGTGAGATGCGCTTCTTCCGGCCGGTGAACTGGCCATGATGGAAGAACCGCAACCCCGGAGAGAGAAATGTGATGACCGCCGAAGCCTCATGCATACCCCGGGGAAATGTCGCAGCAGCCCTCGGCTCGTCGTGGTTTTCCAGAAACCGGGCGAGCTTGTTCTGGTAATCCAGGCCTGCATGAAAATGTTCGCGCACGGGTCGTGCGTGCCCTTCCCGCAGGCGATCGTAGAGCCGCTTGTCGTACGCGTAATCAAAACCGTCCTGCATCATCCTCCATTCCATATCCCAGTAGACTTCGGCCATGAAGCAAAACTCCGGGATCCGTTCCCGCACCCGTCCGATCGCCATCGGCCAGAAGGGTTGCGGCCGGCGGCCCCATGTCCGTTCGAAGACATCCGGCAGGACAAGCATGGCCATGTCACAGCGCACCCCATCGCACTGCGCGGCGATCTTCAGAAGCTCTCCGGCCATTGCTTCCTGTGTAGCCGGATTGCTGTAATCCAGTTGCAGCGTGTCCGGCCAGCCCGCAAAGTACGGATCACGCCCGTATGCCAGAATACGATCCCCATGATTGCGCCTGGCCAGCGTGTAGTTCGCCGGCGCACGGGCGAGATCTTCTTCGGTTCCAGGGACGTAGTATTCGGGAAAACTCTCCACCCAGGGGTGATCGGGGCCCGTGTGGTTGGGGACGAAATCGAGCATGAGCTTCATCCCTCGCCTCCGGAGACGCTCACGGAGGCGGGCGAGCGCCGCCTCACCCCCCAGGTCAGGATGAACAATGTAGCCGGTGATCGCAAAACCTGAGCCTGCGATATCCTCCTCGCGCAAATCCGGCAGGGTCTCCTGAAACTCCCTCCGCCATTCGGCGTTGCCACGCGACGCACGCCGCCCTGCTTCCCCCGTGGACCAGACGCTCAAAAACCAGACCCAGTCAAATCCCATATTGGACAGGCGATCCAGATCGGCATCAGGAATGTCATCCAGCGTGGCAGGGCGGCCCATTGCCTGCGACAACTCCGTCAACCAGACACGTGTGTTGATCTGGTACAGCGATGGATACAGCGGTCTCGCCATTCTATCCTCCTTAGCTGCGGGCTGTGCCTTTGGTTTCGCGCTTCGATCGCTCGCCGACCCCGGGGTACTTTCCAAGGAATTCCCTTTCAAATATAGTAACGGCACACAAAGGGAGCAAGCCTACCATGGAGCGGACCTTCAACCGCCGGGACCAAGCATCTCCCTCATTGCGGTAACACTTCGTGACGTTCCTATCTCTGCAAAATCGGCATACGTTTTGGCTGTCTTGACCGTGGACGCGAAGTCATTTCGCATCCGGACCTATTGCGTCGCGCATCACTTCTCCGCTGCCATATTCCGTAGCCGCATCTCTTCCCATTCCATCATACCGGAGGGAACATGGAACCACTCCTCCTCAGATACCGGCACCATCTCGATCGCACCGCTTACACATCCGATCACGCAAACACCACAACCGATGCACTTTGCCCGTTCCACATCCGACTTGCCGTTCTCATCATCAGCGATGGCGTCCACCGGGCAACGCCCCTGGCACACTCCGCAGGCAATGCACTTCTCCGGATCGATGACGGCGCGGTAGTTCGACCGCTGCGCCCCTTCCGATATGCCGGAGAGTTTCTGTCCGTGCAATATCCCGCAGCAACAGCCATCGCAGTTACAGGTGCCTACAAACTGAGGGGTGTCGGCTCCCATTGTGAATCCATAGAACGCCAGGTGAACGTGCCCCATCTCCTCAAGCTTGTAGAGGAGCTTATTCGCCTCCTCCCTATCGAGCACGGTCTCCGAGAGTGGAGTCTGGGGTGGCAATCCAACAAAACCACAACGTTTCATAGGAAACTTACAGTCGAAGTGCCCCAGATCCTCCCGTTCCTTTTTACACACGCATGGGATCACGAGGAAACGCTCGTGGCGTTTGAAATGGGCATCGATATCCAGGTGGGGTTCCATAGCCGCCATCAGCTCAGGTTTCAGAGAGCCGCGCACGGGTACAACGCCCAGCACGCCGGGCCGTGGTGCAAGGATTTTCTCACCCCCGCCCTCGATCACATATTGCTCGAAGAGCGCGGCAAATTCCCTGTCCAGCAGTCTCATATTGGCTTCGTACCAGCCAACCAGGAATGGGCCCAGCCGGTACTTCTTCTCGCCTTCGACTGTGGGCATCATACCGGGAGCCGCCATCCCCTTTGAGTCGAGACGCACCAGCCGTCGAGGTATCAGACTCTCCAGTAGGGCTCTCACATCGGCTTCGTCCATACCGACCCGTTTCGCGATATCGGCTGCGGTCTCGGGAAAGCGGGTCAATTGGCCCGCAAGCGAAACTTCCTCGGGCGTGAACGCCTTCTTGATCAGCTCTATTTCCACCCCGGATTTCGTCCTGGGGAAGCCGTGCGGAAGCGCCTCCTGCGCCGCCGCCAGTCGTTCGTGGATATCTACTGATGTGTCAGGCGTGCTCATTTTCACACTTCCTTCTCATGTTGCGTAACGGGCTTTGCACTTGACTCTTGTTCGGGCCGTCTCTTCCCATGAACCCTGTAGGGCGGAGCTGCTGTTCCGCCCTGATATTCGGGTGGTGCGGCAGCACGCGGCCTTCCAACAAATGGGAGTCACTTCACCACCGGGGCTGTTGTGCTGCTGCGGCCGAAGGCCTCGTCGATGATTGCCTGTAAATGCTGTGACCAGCTCGTCGGATGGCGTTTTGTAATCATCCAGTTCGTACACCACGCCCAGGTGTTCGTACTTGCCGAGGCCAAACCGGTGATATGGCAACAGCTCATAGTCGATCACGTTCTTGTGCGGGCGAATGAACGCCAGGACCGCCCGGATGTGCTCCTCATCGGCATTGATGCCGGGGATCAGCGGCGTGCGGGCGATGAAGTCGACGTTGGGAAACGTCTCGTAGGCTTTCTTGAAGTTCTCCAGTATACGCTTGTTGTCCACGCCGGTCCATTTCTTGTGCCTCTCCGGGTTCGTCAGCTTGTGATCATGCAGCATCGTATCAACGTGAGGCAGCACTTTCTCCAGGAACGACCATGGAGCATTGCACGCTGTTTCTATTGCCGTATTGAAACCACGATCGTGTGCTTCCTTCAGCAAAGCTGCAGCACTGAAGTCAGGCTGCAGCATGATCTCACCGCCGCTCAGGGTCATACCACCCCCGGTATTGCGATAGAAGGAAGCATCCTTCTCCACCTCGTCCAGCACCTCGGTGACTGTCATCTTTTTGCCGAACATTTCGAGCGCTCCTGTCGGGCAGAGCGATGTCAATGTCTCGTCGCACTCCATGGCCAGATGCCAGTTGACTTTCACTTTGTCATCGTCCCCCTCCACAACGTAGAAGGCGCCTTCCGGGAAGGGCGGCTTCAGGCATACTCCACACGCCTTCTTACCGGTACATTTTCTGGGATCGTATGACATTTCCGGTTTCATCCGGATGCTTTCGGGATTGCCGCACCATTTGCAGCGGAGCGAGCACCCCTTTAAGAAAACTGTTGTACGGATTCCCGGACCGTCGTGGCTGCAGTATCGCTGGATATTCAGCACTGTCCCTGTCATATCGCTTGGGTTTATTGTTTGATTGTTCACAATTCTTCCTCCTTATTTTCCACAATAAATGCCAAGTGAATGAGCAATCTTCAGGAATTCGCTCTCCGCAGACACCGTTCTGACCTTGTTGATCGCTTCTGCCAGCGGCACGAACCTGATTTCAGGAGGAACAAACGCCACCATGACTCCATTTTTCCCGGCTTTCAGTGCCTGCAATGCCCCGGCTCCGTATGCCATCCCCAGTTGGCGGTCGACAGCAGAGGGGGTGCCGCCCCTGACCCAGGGACCGATGACGAGCGGATAGGTTTCCTCGGCTATCAGCAGCTGCAGTTCAGTTGCCACAGTCTGAGCGGCCTGACCGGAACTCTGAATGACGTGTTCACTGTTCGAATCACTGGTCGCAAGCGGTGACAGGGAAGCCTTGAGGGAGGATGTCGCCTCCTCACTTTTGGGTCTGTTCAGGAATTTCGCCCCCTGGGCCACCACAACAAGCCCGTACGGCCTTCTGGGTGACATCTTATCTTTCAATCTCCCTGCCACATTCTTGAGATCAACAGGGATCTCGGGGATCATGATGACATCAGCACACGCTGCTATACCTGCCTGGAGTGCAATCCATCCGGCCTGCTCTCCCTGTACCTCGACCACTGCAATTTTGCGGGCAGACTGGGCCGCCTGACGGGCACGGTCGAGCATTTCGATGGTAAAGGTGAGGGCAGTGTTGAATCCGAATGACACCGAAGTAGAGGCGATGTCGTTATCAATTGACCTTGGGATGCACACCGCATTGAGCCCTTTGCGGTGGAGCTTATAGAGAATACTCAGCCCCTGGCCGCCAACGACCGAAATCAATCCGTCGATCTTTTCGTCCTTCAGCCTTTTCAACAGCTGATCGGACATGTCCACTTCTTCCACCATGTCGTCTTTGTTTATCGTGCGGACATGAAACGGATCGACCCGGACCGATTGGCCAAGTATGCCCCCTGCAGAAGGATCAAGGTTTTCTATCAAGCTGAGGGCTGAGTGTAACCAGTCCGCCCTCGGGATATTTCTCGGGGTGAAGCAAACCTTCAAAACCATCGCGGATACCGACCATCTCCCATCCCATTTTACCGGCCGCCATCGCAGCACCCGTAATAACGGCATTTATGCCAGGAACGTAGCCGGCGCCAACATTGATGGCAATGCGCCTGAGAAAACTCCCATGACCTATTTCTGTACTCATACTATGCCTCCTCAATTAACTTCTATCTTCTGTGCTTGATTCACATCCTTCCCATCCTTCCCCCGCGGGGGAAGGAGAGAAACCTAAAGCTCCTGATTTGGCGGGATGGGAAAGTTGATTCAATGGAACAAGAAGTAAGGCATGGCGATTGCCATGCCTTACCTGCAATTTCTCAACCTTAATGCTGTTCGAAACTCTGCAACGTGCGTTCGATGACCTCGTCCTGCACGCCCTTGGCCAGTTTGGTGAAGAACGCACTGAAACCGGCTACGCGAACCACAAGGTCGCGGTAGTTTTCCGGGTGCTTCTGAGCGTCCCGGAGGATGTTTGTATCCAGGACGTTGAACTGGATGTGATAGCCATCGTTATCAAACAGGGTCTTGACCAGTCGCAGCACATTCTCCCGGCCCTTGCGTGTCTTCAGCTGATCCGGCGGGAGCTTCATGTTCATGTGGGTTGCGGTGTACTTGATGGCATCCTGAGCCTTCGCCGCAGACATCACCAACGCGGTGGGTCCGTTGACATCGGTTCCCGGCATGGCCGACAGACTACCATCGGTAAGTGCAACCCCGGCATATTTGCCGTTGGGCAGAGCTCCGGTCACCATCCCCATCAGGTTGTGGATGCTCTTGGTATAGGCATCCGGCGCTGATTTGATGTCTTTGCTGAGGTAGTTGCCACCGCCGTCAACATTGTTGAAAGCCGTGAGAATGCTTTCGTACACCCTGTGGGCCATCCTGTTCACTTCAGGGATGTCGTTGCCATGCTTGGGCGCTTCATAGCACATCTTCCGTGACATTCTCGTATCCCCTCGAAGTTGGCGGCCAGCGCCTTCTTAAGTTCGGCCATGGTGATCTTTTTGTCATCATAAACCAGTTTTTTCACTGCCATCAGCGAGTTGGCCGCGTCAATGCCACCAACAACGATCTGGGCACAGGTGTAGTAATTGGCCCCGCCATTCCACACCTCGGTGCCGGTTTCAATGCAGCCCCCGGTCAGAAGCGAGCGCCAGGGAACCGGGAGGAAGTCAGCGCACAACATGCTGGCAATCCATGCACCCCGGCGGAGGACCTCCTCATTGAATTGCAGTCTGCTTCTCGAATGCCGCATATAGTTCTTCGAAAGTCTTGAAGGTCTCGGGATCACCGGTCTTGGGTCCGACCTGCTGCTTGGTGCGGGGATCGAAGCCATTGTTCATCGTCAACTCGATGATCTTCCCAAGGTTGGGCTGGCCTTCCACCGGGTGACCGGTTTCGTAGGGAATGTAGGATCCCACGCAGGCGCCGATACAGGTACGCCTGGCTTTTTCCAGGGTGATGCCCTTCTTGGAGTCACCGAACAAATTAAGGGCCCGTTTCATCATCACGTTGCCATTCACGAACTGAGGCATGCCAACACCGGTGCCTATGACATCGAGTACCTTTTCCAAAAATTTGCCACTCATCCTCTCTGTGTAGATGCACGACAGCGGAGGCTGCGGCAAGTGAAGGTAGCCGGATGCATCGAGGATAAGGTAGTCCATTTCTGCGGTGGCATCTTCGCCATCCTCGGTATAGCCCCCAAGCGAGATGCTCTGACCCAGGTCGGCAGAGTTCTGCAAGGCAACCTTCTCTCCGAAGTAATAGCCGATTTCGTTCAGCTTGATGAAAAGGTTCTCGAGCATGAACGTAGCATCTTCCGGATCGATCAGCCCGGCCGCCTTGTCGCGCCTGATAGTACGGCTCGAGGTTCTGGCCCAGATAAGCCTCGGAATAACCGCAGCCGACCTGTTCGAGTTCCGCGCAGATGTGACAGAAGAAGTGGCATCTGGATGGCCTCTCTCAGATTCCGGGCCGGATGCTCGGGAACCCATTCGCAGGTTTCGGCAATCGCGATCAACTCTGCCTTGCGGGTTTCGTTCTTTTCTTTTGCCGCCATTTCCCGGGCCAGCTCGGCATAGCGATGAGCCAGGCGGACAATGGCCCTCATTACGATGAGGCTGGCTTCATAGAAGTACAACTTGCTGGCATTGGGCAAGCGCATGTCGAGGGCCGCCTGTCGCTCCTCGACCTCCTTGATCATGGCGGCCAGCCCATGGTTGTAAATCCTGGGGTAGTTCAGGTTGCCGCCGCCACCCGGCCAGTCGAAAGAAACTGACAACGAAGCCGGATGTCATAGCAAGGCCTCGGATCGAAACCATACTTCTTCTCGAAGATCTCCAGCGTACGGGGTTTCAGCGCACGCTTTTCCCAGTAATCGAGAGCCCACTGGTTTACCCTCTTGTCCTCCGGATCCGTGCACTTCTCAACGGTATTATCGTCCTTCATCCAATCGATGTTCCATTCCGGATAGGTGTAGATGCCGTTGACGGTGCTGGCCATGCTGCCCACGAAGAGGTTGTCGTCAATGTAGAGCTTCTTCCGCTCCAGCAGGGTGGCCATGAACTTGGCCCTGCGCATGATATTCTGGTCGCCTTGAGTGGCCGCGTAAACCTCCTCCATGATTCTGATCCGCTCAAAATCAACCTCTGCAGGTGTGCTCCTGAGTTGTTCTTTCAGCCGGTCGATCCGTGCCTTATCGGCCTTGACACGCCCTGTGGAGCTCTTCTCTGCAACATTTGTCGTTCCCATTGTGCGCTCTCCTGTTTCCTGTAATGTGGTTTGTGTGGATTGATTTCTTGCTTCTCTGGCATCTTGCGCCGATTCACGGCGTGGCCTTGACCGGTACATCCTTCTGGGTTACTGTGCGTGATCGGACCGGCGGCTTCAATGGCGGGCACTCTCAGCGTGGCCTCTTGCCTCAGCTATGGTTTCAAAGCCGCTTGTGTGTGAGATTGCGCTGAACCTGATCTCCGGTTGGCCCTTTGCCATCTCGATCACCAGGAGGACCCTCTGGTAGTCCGAAGAGCAGAGATGCCGCTCAAGCTCTTCCTGGCTGCTCCAGAGTTCCTCGATCATGATCGTGTGTTCTTGCTGGACGTCTCGATAGATCCTGCAACTGATACATCCGGGCTCAACCCTCGTTCGCTCAACGATAGGGCGAAGGATTTCCAGTGCTTCCCTCGCACTTCCCGCGGACATTTCCATCCTGATTGTCGAGTGTACCATTTGGGTAGCTTCCGCTTGGTTTGTTGGCCAATCTAGATCCGTTACAGGATCCGGGAGGGAAGGGAAAATCTCCCACAAAGCCTTCTCTGGCCGGGGGGATAACAGCCTACATCGAGCGAAAATCATGCCAAAGCAATTTGAGGGAAGTAGACGTGAAAATGCATCGGTTTGTGGGCGTTTCCTTGAAGAATACCTGTCGAGGTGGGAGGGTGAGATGAGATCGTCTGCCGAAGCGAAGGCGAAGTGACTCTATTTCGGCATCCCCGGGCGGGGACGCCTGATTCCGAGTCTCTTCAATAGAGATTGAAGTGTCGTTCGTTTCAGTCCAAGAGTCTCTGCTGCCCCACCCTTACCACCAATGCGCCAGCCGGACTCTGTCAGAACCTTGAGGATGTGGCTTCGTTCGATGCTATCAAGATCTGACGCTTTGGTTTCATGTGTAGATCCATCTTGAGGCAAACTTACGGCGAGGGTATTGCCGGTACTCACAATCATTCCATGTTCAATCACGTTCTTCAATTCCCTGACATTGCCGGGCCAGTCATAACGTTGCATGGATTCCATGGACTTCTTTGCGATGCGGTCGATCCGCTTGCCAATCTTTTTCTCATACTGCCTGACAAATGTCCAGACCAACAGCGGGATATCCTCCGGCCGTTCGCGCAGGGGCGGAATCACGATGGGGAAGACTCTCAGCCGGTAGTAAAGATCCTCCCTGAATTTGCCCTCCTTCACGGCCCGCTCAAGGTCCCGGTTCGTGGCGGCAATGATACGGACGTCTGCGATCAGCGTCTTTGTGGATCCCAATCGTTCAAAACTGCCATCCTCAAGGACGCGCAGGAATTTGGATTGCACTTCGAGAGGAAGTTCGCCGATCTCATCGAGAAAGAGTGTGGATCCGTTCGCAAGCTCGAACCTCCCTGCCATTCTCGTCAGCGCATCAGTATAAGCCCCTTTCTCCCTTCCGAAGAGCTCGCTTTCGATGAGCGTGGTAGGGAGCGAGGCACAATTGACCGTTACGAGGGTCCGGTCTTTCCTGCGGCTCAACCTGTGGATTGTCCTCGCAATCAGTTCTTTTCCCGTTCCGGTTTCGCCCATCAGGAGGACCGTCGAGCCTGTCCCGGCCACCTGCTCTGCCTGGACCAGGACATTCTTTATCGCATCACTTTTCCCCACAATGTCCGCGTGCTCAACCAGGAGTCCGATCTCTTCCTGTAGGAAAACATTTTCTCTTTCGACTCGTCGTTTGAGATCTTCAATCTCCCTGAGACGGTCCCTGAGCTGCGCCTCCATCTGTTTGCGTTCGGTGATGTCAATCGCCGCACCCAGCATCCGAGCCGGTTTCCCGGCTCCGTCTTCGTACACCCGCCCCCGTGACGAAATCCAGCGCTCAACGCCGTCGGGCAAAACCGCGCGGAATTCCCCCACATACTCACCCGGGTTGGCTACAGCGCGCCGCACCTCTTGCTCTACCCTCTCGCGGTCATCCCGATGGATCCGCTCGAGCACATCCTCAAAGCTCGCCTTCTCCCCTGATACGAACCCGAACAGATTCAGCCATCTTTCCGAGCCCCAGACCTGGTTGGCGGCGATGTTCCACGCCCAAACGCCAAACTCTGCCGCCTGCGCAGCCAGAGTCATCCGCTCTTCACTTTCGCGCAAGGCCTGGTCTGAGCGCTTTCGAGCCAGCGCATTGGCGAAGATTTGCGCGACCAGCTGCAGCCGCTTCACAAGCTCGTCCGGCCAGTCTCGTTCCGCCCGCGTGGTATTAAGGCCCAGGATCCCAAAGGTCGGTCCACTCCCTGCCGAAAGCGGGAGGGTCAAATTCGATTTGATGCCGAAAAGGCGGGCGGATTCCAGGTCGCGTGTGGCCTCCGCCGGCAGCTCCTCCAGAGACGAAATGGTGACGGTGCGGCCAAGCAACATCTGCTGTCGGTACCAGGGGAAATGATCATCCAGGATCCGCTCGAGAGGTTGCAGATCCCCTTGATTACTGTAGAGGTGAGTAAGTGTGAATACATCCGGCACATCTTCCCCCCGCTGCCAGAGGGCGACAAGATCGATGCCGAGGACCTCGCATATGCGTCGCTCGGCATTCTTGATCTCGCCGTCGATCCGTTCGGAGGGGAGGTTCACGAATCGGGCAGATAAGTTGGAAATCAACATCTCAAACTCCAGCCGCGCATCCAGACTCTCTATTGATCTGTCCGGCTGTCTGTTTACCCCTATCAGGCCTTCCTTGAGTGCCGACATATCGTCACCGACAACAGGTGGACTGCCTTTTTCGTCGCCTTGATTTTGATTGTCCATCCGGGTTTCCCTTACCTCCTCCCCTGTTGCGGTCGCACTCTGCGGGTCATTCAGGCGGGCTGATTCTGCTGTTTGCACCCGCCCGCAACACATTGACCGCGACGTCATTACAGCCCGGGCATTATTCCGCCTGCGGGGGGGCGTGTTGAATATCATCTGTTGTTTGAGGGGCGGCCCCACAACAGGACTGAGCAGCAACATAGTGGCAAAATACGACTATAAGGCAAGAGAATCAAACAGTGGATAAGAGCTTCATTCTTTGGCTAATTCTTGAGGCGGGAGCGTCGAGTCCTCGGATCCCGGAGATGAGTCGGAAGAAAATGCGTGCTGCGGAGTGAGCGTGAGGAATGTGACATTAAAACCGAGTCACAAATAGACTTGCCTTGATGCTCCAATCCCCCACACGGAATTGGCCGAAAGGGATTTCGCCTTTAACCCAGATGCCCACCCGGTTAGTGAGCATCACTCCGACAAGACCCCCGGCTTTGAACCACGTTCTCCCGTCATTCATCCAGTTCGTGTTCGATTCGGCATCGAGCATACCCCACCACAGCTTGGAAATCCTGTGCAGAATCAAGCCGGTCATGGTGAGGTAATGAACCGCCGGTCTGTTTGACTGTCCCGCGAAAGAAAACCAGTCCTGAAACTTGATGTAGGCGTACCCTTCCCGCGGAATGAACCAGACGGGCACGATTGCCGGAGACGCGATCCACTTCCCTTGCCCGAGCACGCTCGAAGTTCCCGTTGGCATTTGCAGTCCGGTTCCAGCCGCCATAGCAAAGTTACCCTGAATCCGCGGCGCCACCAGCGCCTGTATATAGACATCCCCCAACCCTGTTTCTGTGGTTGAGGGATTGGAAAACGATACAATGGGGATATCGAGCCGCGTAAGAACACCACGGACCGGACCTGGCACGCCGAGACCCTCAAGGACAAGCCTGTCGGCCCGCAAAACAACTATGTTGACGTAACTGTTATCACTCAGGCTGGTAAATTCCTCACGCACACTGAATATTATTGGTTTCGTCGGATCGGTATCCTGGCCAATGGCATCTGCTCTCTCCGCTGCACCTGTCGTATCCGCCATCTCTTGCGCAGCGACAGGGCACGCGATGACCAAAGCTGTCACGACGGCCATGAAAATGAGTGTGCGCATGAACGCCATCTGTCCGGTGTGTGCTATTCCGGTTCGGCTGTCCGGCGAGAGATGAACGCTGCTTGTGAGCCGGTCTTCCCTCCACCCTGCCGATTTCCCCTGCAGCGCTCGCCCGGCTGCAGGAGTGCCGGTTCAATCAAGTCCGACTGGAGCGGGGACCGGTGAACGACCGCCATGGTTCTCTCGTCGCGACATGAGAGATCTATGGCGGCAATTCTGCTCCCGAGCCTCGCGAAGCTTGGTCACGTAATCGACCCGTCCAATCTCGTCAGGCCAACTACCGGATTGGTTCGGTCAGGCTCCGGATTGCCCCGATGCCACCTCAACCGTTGCCCGGAGGGGGGTGAGGGGGGGCCATGCATCCTCATGAACATGGATGCGCAAACTACGGCAACGGGACGACCTTCCTGGCCAGTCCCCCGGCGATTCCTGCAACATCAATCATTGGAGGAACCGCAATGCCCGCCCCGAGATTCCGGTGGGATTGTGCCCAGACCATAATGGCATCCCGGGCGATCTTTATGCGATCCTCGACATTCACCCGCAACGCCTCGAGTTCCCGCTGCTTTGCGGAGTAGACGGTTTTCTCTTCGTCGAGGTGATGTATGAATGTATTGATTCTTTCGAGACGGATGGTGACGCTCTCCTCTGCCGCCTTCAGTTCTTTTGGCGTGACATTCGCGGGTGAAGCAAAGAACTCCCGCAGAGATGGATCCACCACAAGGAGTTGCTCAAGGGCGGCCCGGTCACCTGCTTTGGCATCGAACAAGAGCGTCATGCCATGGAGCGACGTGGTCTGCATGCGTATGAGGTTGACATAGTTCGATCGTTTTGCGCCGTACTCCTCGTCTATGACACGGTCGAGCGCGGCAATAATGATCGGAACGGCCTCATCAACTTCGTCCAGGCGGTTGAGCATCGCCATGACAATCGCATTGATGAGAGGGGAGGCCTGTTCGATCCCCTCCCGGAATGTCGCGGCACTTTCCATGCCGGAGAAGACCGTGTCGAGCATGGAGGCAGAGACACCGATGCTGTCGAATTTGGTGCGATCGGCGACTTTGGCAGCCGCTTCCTTCAGATATGCTGCGAGGAATTTGTTCTTCTCTTTGTCGGATTTCGAAGACATATTCAGGGCGACAAGCTGGTTTGAATACATCACGATTCCACGCAGCCCACGATTAACAGGATCGGACCTTTTGCGGATTTCCCGGAGCTCGGGGATCGAATAGTAGGGCTTCAGGAAGTCCCACCGCGGAGGACGATTCACCTTTGCCGCCTCGGCGAACATTATCTGTGTGTTCTGGGCAAAAGGAGCCATGTCGATTTGCCGCGAACTCTGGAACGCAGCACAGCCCGGCAGGAGAATCAGCAAAATGCTGGATCTGCCTGCAACGGGGGCAAGACGGTGTATGAGTCTGTTCATTGCCGGAATACCTCATGAAGTGAACGAAAGCGAAAGTCAAATGCTATTACCGATGTGCTCCCTTGCCTGAGCCAAGGTAGTAACGCCAGTCGAAGGCCACGCGCACCCCGATGAACCAGTTGTTCCGCAGGCTAGGTTCCTGCGCCCCCGCAGGGGCTACCACCGAGACCTTTGTCGGGATGTCGACCCCGCCGTAGAGTTGCACGACCATGCTGGAGCTCTGGTTCATGGAAAACGTCCGGAACGGCCGGTACTCGAGCAGGGGAAATTCCAGCTGGATCGAACGGAGACTCACAATCGGCGTCTGAACGGGCGGCACACCGCTGATGGGAATGAGCATCTTGTCTTCTTCCTTCCCGTACCCGAAGAACGCGACCCCCACTTCACGACCGAGAATGAACTGAAAGCGCCCGATGAATGTCGCGATGCCGGCCTGCCATGGTATCAGTCCTCCGCTCCCTGCGGCCACAGCCATCTGCGTGAACGCCGGCATGGAGATAAGACCGACCGTCGGTGCCGCGAGCAGGAGATCCCCCGGAATCAGCCAGAACGGGAGGCGGAGCCGGAGAGTGTACGCCGAGCGGGCCGGGATCTGAGCGGCAATCGCTCCGAGCTTGTCAAGGGCCTGCGATTGATCGATACTCCTTGGCGGAAGGAGCATCCGTCCGGACCCCGAAATCGAGGAACACCAGACCGTCGCCCCCTTCGTTCATAACTCCCTCGATGCCAAGTCCGACGCGCAACGCGAGGCTGAGACCACCCATCCCGCCAACTTCCGTCTGATCCACGCCGAATCCGCCGCTCATTCCACCGCCAAATGCCGCCGGCGCAAAACCGACGAATGGACCAAGTTCAGCACGAAAACGCGGAAGTTCCCCCATTCCGGATCCAAGGGCGGGGATGGGAGTTTCGAGCAACGTTTCCGCAAAAAGCTGGATTGCCGCCGGATCGAACTCCCGCTTGATGTGCACGATGTTCCGGGCGACATTGAATGTATCGGCCTCCATCGGCGGTGGCTCCGTGGACACCAGGCGGGCGCCGATTCCTGAACCGGCAACGGCATCAGCGAATTGCCCGAGGCTCACACTCATGATGTCCGATGCGCGCTCTGCGTCCTCGGGCCGCATCCATGCATCGCCGGCAAGGACCATGGCTTTGCCGTTCCAGGACCGCGTTTCGAACCCGCTCTCGTTGTAATAGTCGTGTGTTCCCTTCCGCAGTGATGCATCCCCCCATGTTCCGGTAATATGACCGGAGGCAAAGGCATCCTCCAGGAAGTGGAGCGAAAAGGCTTCGTCGGCAAGAGCGGCACGGGCGAGCGCCGAGCGGTCGGCCGGGCTCAACTGCTCCCGTGAAAGCCGCCCGGCCTTCAGGAGTGCGCTGTAATGATACCACGCGTAGGTGCCCATGGCATTGAGCTCGCTCCCGGCCTGAACGCTTGATCTGATATATGTCCGTGTGTCAATGTCCGTCTTGGTTCGAGCCAGGAGAAAATGAACATTGTTCTTCCCGGCGCGCGTCGCGTAATCAGGATCAGCCCGCTGGAGCTGGATGTCGGAATCCCGGAGGTAGTTGATGCGCGACGACCGGCTCTCGGCGGTCGCCATACGGTTCTTCAGACGGGCCGTAATGTCGGCAACCTCGAGAATCCAGGGTGTCTCGAGGACGTTATGAAGGAGATTGACACCGGAGACCGAGTGATCACCGGCAATTGCGGGCCAGGCCCCGTAGTCGATCAGCGAGGGCTTTTCTCCCAGGGTCGTGTCCGCGGAAAAGGGCGACAGTCGCAGTTCATACCCCCGTCTTGCGTCCGTCCACAGCATGTCAAGGACCGCCCGGCGCTCCGGATTGAGTTTCTGGATCGCCAGTACCGTGATGTCCCGGTGCTCGGGATAGATCCAACCAAGCGAGGAGGAGGGCAGGAGAACCATCGCGAGGAGGGAAAGGAGGATCGTGCTGCTGAGCGGGTGAGACTGTGGTGAAGACATCCAGCCTGGGGTACAACGATCCATCGCAGTGTTCTCCTTGGATGGGTTGGAAAACCGGAAACAAAGAAGGACGACGAATATCGTCGAGGTGATCAGCATCGCAAGCGAGCTGCCGGTCGATCGACCTACTCCTCGACCAGAGCCTCCAGCCGTCCGGATCTGACCGCCTTCACCAGAGCCGCGTGATCTCTCTCGTTTTGATCCGCATAGGTGAGGGCAAATTTCCCCATGGCCTTGTCAAACGTGTCCGCTTTGCCGAGATAACCGCTGATGGTCAAGGCATCCCCGGACTTCGCATGCGCGCGGGCCAGAGTCCAGCCGCAAAACTGGGCGTAGCGATTGAGTTGCACAGCTGATGTTCCCTCGATTGCAAAGGACATCTTCATGTCCCGAAGCTGACGCACGAAAAAGTCTTTGCCCCGCCGCCCCCGCGTCCAGCCCAAAAAGATATCGCTGGAGGACTGCATCAGCCGCTGTCCCATGACGACACGCTGGCCCTGATTGTCATAGGGACTCTTCCCTGCGTAGGGTTCGAGGACGGAGCGGCACGCTTCCTTCACCTGAAGGATCAGGGGATGGTTATCGTCGTCGAAAAACAGTCCGATGTAGCAGCGGGTTCCGACGCTGCCAATTCCCACCACCTTGAGGGCAAAGTCTTCCAGGTGGTATCGATCGAAGAGGATCCGGCGCTCATCGGACATGGACTCCCGATAATCTGCGAAGCCCTCCCGAATAGCCACCTCGATCTCTGGTTCAGCAACGTGGACAAGAAGCGGCGGTTGATCAACCAGGCGGTGTCCCCCAGCATCTTTGCCGGTAATTTTTGGAAAGAGGTTTTCGATGACGCGCCGGCGTGCTTTCTCGGCCAAAGACTTCCGGAACTTCTTCGCCTTTTCATCGGGCGCCATTGCGATAATCGTTTCCGCGTCCAGACGTGTATACCAGACTTCCAGGGGACTCATGCGGGAATATTCCCTGAGACGTTCCCGATAAGCACACACACATTCCATCACGATATCCCGAGCATTGGCATCGGACAATTTATTGTCGCGCGCACCGACCGCAAAACTTACAGCCAGCCGTTTGAGATCCCATTCCCAGGGTGCGGGCAGCGTTTCGTCAAAGTCGTTCAGATCGAAGACCAGATTGCGTTCCGGTGTGGCGAACAGACCGAAATTCAAGAGATGGCAATCCCCGCAGGCCTGGACCTGAAGACCCGTGGTCGGGATGGTTGCGAGATCGTAGGCCATCAGCCCCGCGGAGCCGCGCAGAAACGTGAAGGGACTGCGGAGCATCCGACCATATCGAATCGGCACCAACTCGGGCAGTCGATCCCGATTGGATTCTTCCAGGATGTCGATCGGGTCTCTCCGCCCGGCCGGTGCCTTCCAGCCGGCATGGCTGCTACGCGCCAGGGTCTCGCGCAATTCCCGGCCGGCGTCCAGACACTCTGTGCGCGAGCGAGGCCCCGGACGCTGAGTGTTGCCTGGTCCGACTTCGGACGCCACTTTCGAAGTATTCTTTTCGGTCGTCGTCATAGCATTATCTCTTCCAGATTGTTCGGCCCTGCAGACAAGACCCATTCCTCCGCCTCCGGGGTGCCGATGAGCTGGAGCGAGTAGAGACTTTTCCGATCATCGCTAGACCGTGGGGGGAAAATCAGCCATCAATGGATCATGGGCAAGCGGTCACGCCGAAGACGGGATACGATCCCCAGGAAACACGGAATCAGCAGTACGGCTGAAACTTACGACGGAAAATGCCCAGAGTCAACTCGCATCGCGCAGAGTGCCGACGACGAGATGAGCAAGCCCCTTCCGGCATCAAGATCCCTGGCCCCGAAGATACGAAGACCCAAAACCACGATTGTCTGGTGGTTCGGGTCTTCGCGGATCTGTCCGGCTGCAAGAGTGTCGCCTTATACTCCCTTTGAAACCGAATGCCGCGAAAGCCGGCGTCGGAAGAACGGCATACAGCAGGGCCTCTCGCAGCCTACTTGACGGTATAGCCTTTCCCTTCCAGACAGGCTGAGTATGCTTTCTTGAAACTGTCGATCTTCGCAGCATCGGTTGCAGCCGCTGTCTGCTGGGCTGTCTGTTCCGCCTTCGCGTCCTTCTGCTTCTTCTTCTTCACTCCGCCCATACCCCCCGCAGCCGCACCGATCGCCGCCCCTTTGCCCGCATCTCCGGCGATTGCGCCGATTGCCGCTCCCGCCAGCGCACCCTTTGCGGCACCTTTCACCGCAGAGCCGTCCGGACCTTTGGCAACAGTATCCGGCCTTGGTGGCCTGCATGGTCAATGGATCGATTCCGCTCTGCTCAACCGCCCACGAATAACAGGCCTGTTCGTCCTTCGCCTGTTGTTCCGGCTTCTGCTCCTTTGCCGGGAACACGTAGAGCCCGAGCGATTTGTTGAGCGAGGCGGTCATGGATGCGGGCTTCGCGGCCGGTGTCTCCTGGGCCTGCGCCATGCCTGCCAGCAAACAAATCACAACGACGAGCGCGACAACAACAGCAAGTTGCTTCTTCATGTCTCTTCCTTTCATGATGTTGTGGATCTAGAGCGCGAAATTGTAGCCCACCGTGAACGAGAACGAATTGAATTCGTAGTAGAGAAGCATGTATCGGGCGCTGACTTCGAATCCCGATTTCTGGTAACCGAGACCAATGGGGAGCATGAATCGCGTCGCATTCCCATAGGCACCCAGGAGAGAGCCATTGTAGGTGTAGGTCATGAAATACAGGCCGCCCTCCAGAGTCCCGAAAAACCCGGGGGCAAAGTAGTATTTGCCGCCGAGGAAAATGTTAAAGGCCTGCGGCTGGATCGATGTATTGCCGCCCAGATCCTTTGTTGTCCAGACAAGGTACCCTGCTGTGGCTGTGAAGGCCGTACGAGCATCCTGTCCATATTGAAACCGGACATTGCCGCCATAGCCGGTGCCCGCGATGTATTGGAAATCTCCCATAGGCAGAGACAACTCGAAATTTGCGCCAAGGGTCATCTTGTTCCACCCCGGTTCACCCTGGGCGAGGACCACCAACGGGAGAACGGTCAGGCATACGAGGAGCGAGACTAGTGATCGTTTCATGAATATTTCCTTAGTTGTTGTTTTGATGAGTGGGCTTCAGGATCGGCACCGTGTTGGCCGCCGGGAACTGCAAACACGCTACTTCTTTTGCCCCCCGGCACTACCACTTTTCACCAGAGGCACCTGGTCGATGATCTGTGCGTCGATAAGCGTCAGAATCTGATTTTCCACCTGGAGGAATCGTGCGGCGGTTATCACTCCGACGGCCTTCGCGACCTTCTTGTAGTACTTTTCCAGCAGATCGTTTCTGTCGTTGGCGATGCTCAGGGATTCCTTGACAAGCTTCTCGGCCGTCTTCTCGTCGATCTTGTCGTAGGCGGCAGCAAATTCCTTAAGGATTGCCAGCCGCCTGTCACCCAGTTTGCTCAGCTCGTTGGAATAGTCGCGGTAGATCGGCCAGAAAAGGTCAGCCTGCGTCTGCGTGAGTGGGAGTGAAGCGGTTATGATCGCGACTTTCTGAGTCTTGAGGTCCGAACGAAGCAATTCCAGGGTGTTTTCCTGGGCAAGGGCGGCGGTGGTGACAAACAGCAGTGCGACGACAAGCAAATGCTTCATAGGTTTCTCCATGATGTTATTAGAAGATTAATCGGGGATTCCGATCTTTTCGTTGGAGGTTCTTCAAGTCGGGACTGTTCCGTATTCATCCGTATCTCCCCTTATCTCCGGCGAAGCAGGCTGGGGAAATTCTCATTGATGTTCATGCTTCACTCCCCACAGGGGTCGGGCCGGCCTGCTTGGAGAATATTCTGGCTCCAATGGCCGCGAGGACAACCGACCACAACGTCCACATGACGACCATAGTCACTATGCGCGGGTCGGCGTTCGGGATGGCAAGAGCCGCCGCCAACACCGCTGCGATGTTACGTGTGCCCATCCCCAGCGCCATTACGCTCCTCTGATTTTGTTTCATGCCAAAACCGAAGTAATATGTTATCACTGCCATCCCGACCATAAACAGTGTCATTGAGAGGAGGGCAAATTCGCCCGCCGTGTTGAGCATTGAGGAACCATATAGCACCAGGCACCACACGATCGTAAGCAAGGTGGAGATTAGTGCAATCAACTTAACTGCAGGAAAAATCTTGGTTGCCACAGAGTCGTTGTAATACCTGATTACGGCTCCGATGATCATGGGCAGAAGTATAGTCAGAAGTAGTGGTTTCGCGAGCGACCAGGTACTAATTGTTACGCCTTTGATCATCAGGGGTGCCATCAATGGCATCAAAACAACCGTGCCGACTGCCACCAACGGTATGAGAGCTCCTGCGAAGGCCATGTCCCCGCGGGCTTTTGATACCATCTGCTGAAGGAACGGAGCGGTTGGAGCTAAACTGCAAAGGTACACCACAATTACATATGGCTCCGCAAGGGGAAGAACCCAGGCTATCAGATAGCCTAACGCAGGCCCGGCTACCCAACCCCACACGAAGATCAGAGCCAGGGATTTCTTATCCTTCAGGGCCAAGATAATACCTGGCATCTTAACCTGTAGGCCCATAGCCGCCAGATTAGAGACAGTAAATATTAAAACTAATGGGCCAAATGTGGTCTGAAGAGACTGCATGACTGTGTCCATGGCTGGTTACCTTTCAAGTCAACCATTATTGTTGGAGCCGTTCGCACTTGTTGTTTTCCGTCATTTCATTCTCCTCAGGTAGCACGATGTGAACGTGTCAGCATGCCGCCTGATATATTCTTTGCTTTGAACCCGTTTTGCATCAGAATGCGTGTTGCGAAATATGCCCGCACCGCCGAACGGCAAATGACAAGCATCTCTCTGTCGCGTGGAAGCTCACCGAGGCGCTTCCGAAGTTCGGGAAGAGGAATATTCACGGCACCCGGCACAGCCTCCGCTTCAATTTCCTGGGGATTCCGAACATCGAGCAAGAAGCCTTTCTCGGTACCGTCCCAGTGGCAGACCGGCATATCGCCCCGGAGAATATTGGCAGCAACCATGCCGGCAAAGTTGACCGGATCCTTTCCGCTGCCAAAGGGTGGTGCATAGCACAGCTCTGCCTCTTCAAGGTCGTACATCGTGCCGCCCATCTGGATCGCCATCGCGAATGAATCGATACGCTTGGGAACACCGTCCTCCCCAAGCACCTGAGCGCCAAGGAGGAGTCCGTTGGATTTTCTGAATAAGACTTTCATGACCAGCAGCTTCGTGCCGGGATAATAACCCGCGTGCGAATTCGGGTAGAGGTAGATCTTCTCGTAATCTTTGTCCCCGAGCTCGATCAGTTGCTTTTCGCTGACGCCGGTCTGGGCGATCGCGGCTTCGAAGAGCTTACAGATCGATGTGCCCTGGGTGCCACGGAACTTTGAATCACGGCCTGCAATCACATCGGCCGCGATACGGCCCTGGCGGTTTGCCGGCCCTGCCAGAGGGATGAGCGCCCACTGGCCTGTAACGAAATTCTTGACTTCGACTGCATCGCCGACCGCAAAGATATCGGGGTTGGATGTGCGCATGTGCTCATCAACACGCATGCCACCGAGCTTCCCTATCTCGATGCCGGCCATTTTGGCCAGGTCAGTCTCCGGACGCACACCGATTGCCAAAATCACGATATCTGCCGGATGCGCTTTGCCTGATGCGGTGAGAACCTCGAGCGCACCATCGGCCGACTTCCTGAATCCGGCCACCCCGTCGCTGAGCTCGACCTTGACGCCATGCTTCCTCAGGTATCGTTCCACGAGGCGCGCCATTTCCGTATCAAGCGGTGGCATCACCTGGTTGAGCTTCTCGATCAGTGTTACTTCGAGTCCGCGTTCAATGAGGTTTTCGACCATCTCCAGGCCGATGAAGCCGCCGCCGACCACCACCGCACGCTTTGGTTTCGACACCGTGTCCAAGCCCGTGAACGGATTTCCTACAGACCGGTCAATATCACGGTCGAGCCATTCCCGTATATTTCTGGCGTCAGGCACTGTTCTCACCGAGAAAATGCCGGGAAGGTCGATACCTTTCAGCGGCGGGCGGATCGGTGCCGCTCCTGGTGATAACAAAAGTTTGTCGTATTTCTCGGTGGTCACCTCGCCCGTCAGATGATTTTTCAGCTCCACCGTTTTCTGTTTGGCGTTGATGCCCACCACCTCGCAGTTTGTCCGGCAGTCAACATTGAACATCCCGCGAAACATCTGTTCCGTTGCCACCAGGAGACTCGACTCTTTTTCAATCGCGCCCCCGATATGGTACGGCAATCCGCAGTTCGCGTACGAGACGTACGGTCCGCGTTCCACCATGAGAATTTCGGCTTTCTCATCCAGTCTGCGCAGGCGCGCCGCACACGATGCCCCGCCTGCCACTCCGCCAACAATGATGACTTTCATACGTTGCCTTTCTGTTACTGGGTTCTTTTTCTCTCTTCCTTCGACGGACCTTCGCTGCTCAGAGCGCTTGAGGACGCTGACTTGCATGACGTGACGCGCTCGACGAGACCGTAGCCGGGTCCCCACCAGCACGCCTCCGCGTGACAGAAAATCATCGCATGGAATCGATCATGACCAGAACACACTCCCTCGGTGCGCCACTGTGGCACACCGAAGGATTTTCCTATCAACTCATCAGCTGCTCCGCTGACGCCTCGTTGTTTCTTGTCGCCCCCGATGTCGCCAGGGGATGCCGACGTCGGCCTTTCGCTGACCTTCTTCCCGATTACCCGAGCCGTGTTCCGGAGGCCAGGGGCGCAGCCGTCTCGGGAAGCTTTGAAGTAGTGCGCTTCTTCCATTCTTCTTCCAGAAGTTCCCTGGCAGCCTGTTCGAGGAACTCCGGTGCGGCCCACTTGTGCACATCGAAGTCTTGCTTGATGTAGCCGTGGCTCAGCATGAAGTCCTTCCCGATCTCGACGGAGACCAGGTTCTGGGGCGACAGGTTGGGCACCATGTCAATGTGCTCGATCCCCCTGTAGGTATGTTCGACATCCAGGTAGAATGTCTGTTTGTCGAGGATCGCCGCTGCGGCGCGCTTGTGTTCGTTGGCCCAGCGCCCCACCTTGATCATTCCTTTCATAAACTTGACGGCAAGCTCAGGGTGCTTCTCGGCCATGACATCGGTACAGGTGATGGCAGCAGGGATATTGGCCACCTGCAAGGTCCAATCCGGATACCGCGACAGGTCCTCGATTGCCTTGAACTTGCCCGTTGCCTCGGAGAGTTGCTGCAGGGGGCCGGTCTGCATGTACATCGCATCAATTATCCCTTTTTCCAGCGCTGACTCCAGGGGGCGAAAGGCCAGGTCATGCTTGTGATCCCGCCGCAGCCACAACTCTGACGGGTTTTCCATGAGCGGTCCCATCATCTCGGGGTTGTCGTACCAGTCGTCGGGGTAGGGGAACTCTACGATCTGGACGTCCTTACGTGTCATGCCGTTCAGCCTGAGCATCAGCTCGATCCCCTGATCCTCCTGGATGCCCCACCAGTCGGTCTTGATGGTGTTCTGGCTTCTCGAGAGACCGATCTTTTTCCCTTTCAGATCGGTCATCCGGTAGATATCGTCCCTCGAGCGTACCAGCATGCAACCGCCTTCACGCGGTGCGTGTGTCACCCCCAGGAGCCGGGTCCTGCGGATGTCCGCCTGAACATGGATGGGGGGGAATAACCCGCCGAAGCGGATGAGATTGTCCAGATTGTGGATGTAGTGCGGGTACCAGTCGTTCTCTGCATGCGAGCGTAGGAAATAATATTGGACGCCGATCTTCTTGTACTCCTCTTTCGTCCAGCCAAGCTCCTGGTCGACATTGCTGGCGGACACGAGGGGACAGTTGGTGTAGTACACCTCCTTCCAATCCAGTGTTACCGTACTCAGTTTCTTTCCCTTCACAATCGTCGTAGGCATGGCTAACTCCTTTCGTGTGTGGTCTCCGGGGAAACCGGAGGTCGGTTCCCCGCTTTTTGTTAATGTGTTGTCCACGAATCCGGTTCTCCTTCTGTTTCTTGCGCATCACCGGACCGGACGTGATATCAGTTTCCTTAGAGCCGGGGCCGGTCACCTGGTCGTGTACTGCGGTATCTCAAACACAAAATCATTTCACCGCCGAACCCACGGTTCTGGTTGTCGAGATCAGCATCAAGTGTCTCCTTCGTTACGCTTATCAATCGCGCTCTCTGGAGATTGGCGAAACGCTTGAGCAGCGTGCCGGTTGGTCGGGTAGAATCGGGCCGGGTCAATCAATTCCATCAGATGATACCGCTCGAGCCACGAGCGGAAGGACCGGTCGGCGCGGCTGACGGCGAAGGTGATGTTCTGCTTCTTCAGCAGGGTGATCGCTCGACGTAGAACCCCCGCACCGGTCGTGTCAACGTCCACCATTGCCTGCGCATCCAGCACGAACCAGCGGACGGGGGTGGGCGCCTGAGTGACCAACCGCTCGATGTCGTCAAGGAACAGGGTCGCGTTGGCGAAGTAGAGCGGAGCGCCGAAACGGTAAACCATCAAACCGGAACTCCCGGCGGCCTTCCCGTCGCTCACCGGGAGAAAATGACTGCCGTCGGGCGCTTCCAGGAGCGCCGCAGTGTCCGGACGGGACGCGCGCCGGATCACGTCGATGATCGAAAGAAGAAAAGCGATCATGACGGCGCGCAGCGGACCCAGGGCCAGCACGCTGAGAAGGCAAACCGAGGCGATCCAGAACTCCGAACGGCGCATCCGCCACAGCTCGCGGAATTCGTGGACCTCGATCAATGAGAGCACCGCGTTGGCAACGATCCCGGCCAGGGCCGCATTGGGCAGATAAGCCAGCAGGTTGGTGAAGAAAAGCATCACCAGGGTGATGGTCCCGGCCGCCATCAGGCTGGGCAACTGGCTGCGTGAGCCGGCGGCATCCATCGCCGCCGAGCGGGACGGGCTGTTGCCCGTGACGATGGACCCGGTAAAGGCGGCGGCCAGGTTGGCCGCACCGTAAGCGAACAACATCTGGTCGCCATCAGCCTTGTAGCCATATTTGTTGCTGTAGCTGCGGACCACGAGCAGGCCTTCGCACAGGAGAATGGCCACGATGGCCAGGGCGCCCGGCAGCAGCCGCAGGTAATCGGCCAGCGGGATGTTGGGCAGGGTCAGCGTCGGGAGGCCCGAGGGGATCACGTTGCCGAGCACGGCGACGCCCTTCGCCGGGAGGTCAAGCACAGCGACGATGATCGTCAGCAACACCAGAGCCACCAACGCCCCCGGGATTTTCGGCGCATACCGTTTCATCAACCGGATGATGAGGAAGGCGCTCACCCCGACCGCCACCGAGTAGAGGTTCGCGTGCGGAATGGAGTGGAACATGGCGAGGACCTCCAGGAAGTAGCCCTCGGTATTCAAGGAGGTCGCCAGGGTTTCCTTGAGGTTCTCCGCCGCCAGTAGCCAGCCCGACGTGGGGTCCACCACATGGGGAGCAGCGAGGATCTTTCTGACCTGGTTGGTGAACACCTCGACGCCCAGCCCGGTGATAAAGCCCGCCATCACGGCGCGCGAGAGGAAGTTGGCCAGAAATGCCAGCCGGAAGATCCAGAAGACGAAGAATACCAATGCGCAGAGAACGGCCAGCGCCAGGGCATATTGCAGGCGCAGCGGATCCCCGGGCGCAGCGAAGGCAACGAGGGTGGCCCCAACCAGCGTGGCCATGGAGGCGTCGGGGCTTGTGACCAGGTGGCGCGAGCTGGCGAGCAGGGCGAAGACCACCAGCGGGATGATGGCCGCGTAGAGACCCGCTGCGGGGGGCAGACCAGCCACCTGCGCGTAGCCGATGTTCAGCGGGATCATCAGGGCGGCCAGCGTGACGCCCGCCGAGAGCTCCCGCGGGACGTCGGCCAGCGTGATCCCCCGCAGTCCCGCAAACGGGCGGGGCCAGCGGATCTTGGAGAGAATGGAAATGTTCATGCCGCACCTACCAAAACGTCGTTACCGGCGCGGTTGCCAAGAACGCTCGCGGCAGTACGTGCATCGAACCCCTTGCCGGTATATTTGGCCCCCCAATCAAGGATGGGCAAATAACCCCTAAGCACGCCCATCAGGGATGCCTTTCCTGTTTTGCCTTCTGCTTCATCTATTGAATTCATTTTCGTAGCTGTCTGAGTTATGTATGATGCTCATTTCTTTCCTGTTTGACCAATAAGCAGGCAGCAAGACGTCAACTGAAATTCATTACTTTGGAAAAACAAATATCATGGCAGTCCTAACACCAAAATCGGATTTGCCTCCTTCAGGAGCCGCTACCTGTATGCGGGGTCCTACTTGAAGCTGAACAATTTGATTACCGAACTTCAATATTCCACCTGCCATGATATTGACAAAAGCCGTCGTGGTACCAGCCTGCCAGTTTTGTGTTAACTCTGTGTTCAGGGTTAATCCCGTTCCACTTTTCCAGTTATAAGTCACAAAAGGCTGCAAATACATCTGGTTAACATCGGTTCTGTTTTCATCGCCGGCAACCGACCAGATTTGATTAATCAAAGCGCCAAATGTCCAGCCATTCGTTTGTTTCAATGCTATTGCGGTTGGGCCGATAGCAAACTTTTTTGTGCCTAACACATCATTGGTTGCAATTGGAATGAGGAATGCAGAGCCCAATCCCCATACAAATCCATTTTCTACTACAGCATTAGAAATCCATCCACTCACTAATGCATCAGCCAGTCCGGTTTGCTGAGTGCCTTCGCCCGTAATGTCATGTTGTGCTATTACAGGCAGAATATATCTTGTAATCAGACTGAAATTTTCACTTAAGTTGATCGGAACTATTGGTTGAAAGTTAAGTGTATTTCGCGAACCATTGGTTGCTCCAATACCTATATCCATATTATTCTGAAAGGGCACGCTAATGAGTGCTCCAATAGGATTTGCCAGTGTTTTTGCAAGCTCTGCCGGATCATTTGATGTCGGTTTTTGTTCTTCCTGTGCTAATGAAGAACCTGCAAATAAAATACTCAGCAGCAGTATGCCTGTCATTCTGATGAGTTTCATCATTAGCGGTCTCTCTTTAGAAATTATGTTGTTGGCACTTTGTCGACGATGGATGCAAAATACCGGGCCAACATTAGCCACAATACTATGGGTACAGGAACTGCTAGTAGAATCATCACCAAGACATTTGGATCTTGCACAGGAAATGCTGCGAACGCCACAAACATGGCACCTCCATTGCGTGAACAGATCCCCAGCGAAAGCGCACTTCGTTGCGTTTGTTTCATACCAAAGCCAAATGTATACGACGCCAGGGCTATTACCAGGACGAACAGAACCTGTGCAGCAACAGCATAGCTGCCTAGTGCGTTGAGAAGTTCTTTACCATACATTACCAAAGTGAATATAAGTAAGGCCAGCGTAGTAAGGCCTGCGAGTTTCTTGAAATATGGGAAGATTGTATCCGCCAATTTGCTCGCATATACCTTAATACCAACTCCGACGACAAGCGGCAGCAGCACCGTGAGAACAAGCTGTTTGGCGAGCGCGTAACTGCTAACCGATACGCCGGGAATCAGCATGGGTGCGATCAGTGGCATCAACACCACCGTCCCCACCACCGCTAGGGGCATCATGGCGGCTGAAACGTCCATGTCGGCTTTTGCTCTTCTGATGAGAATAGGTAACATGGGAGCGGTTGGTGCCAAACTAAACAGAAGTAACCCTGTGGCGTGTGCATCGGACAAAGGCAAAATTTTCGTTATCAAAATCGCCAATGGAGGCCCTATAATCCAGCTCCATACCAAAGTAAGTGTTACCAAGCGGGGGCTACGTAACGATCTCATGGTTTCGGGCAGGTTGAGCTCGAGACCCATGGACCCGAGATTCGCCACACAGTAGAGCATTGCCACAATCCCAAAGATATCCTGTGCGCTCATATGCACTTGCCTTCAGAAGACTGTTATTAAGCTTTTCACGGCCTTCAGCTTTTTCCATGCGATGCACATGCGTCAACTCCCTCGCCTGCCGTGTTGAGCATTCCCTGGCCGTGGATCACCACGCACCACAAGATCGTCAGGGCAGAAGCCCCGAGATCACGGCGAGCGCGATGGCTGCCCCCAGATACTCGGGTGTTCCCTGGGTCGCGTCCATCACTCCCGCCACTCGTTTGTCAAAAATTGAATCCAATTCGTAACACCGGGCCAAACGTGGTGACATCATATAGGAAACGTGCCTGGTCCGCCCCATCTTCATAATCAATAGAGAGGACGCGATACCCAGCGGTAACCTGGAACAAATCCGAGAACCTGTACCCACCATACGCCTGTATCTGCCACGTAAAATCCGAACCAATCCCAAATCCTCCGATGTCTCCGCGAAGCTGAAGTAGCCATTTCCCCGTATCCGGCAGTTTCATTCGCACAACAAGAACCGGGTCAAACCAGGTTTTTGTCTCGGCTTTTATCTGGCCGGACGTGCCTCCCCCGGCGACATTCCGGAGAACTTCCATATCCACCTTGAGGCTCACCAGGCGGCCGCCAACGCCGCCTTCAAGCCATGGGAAGAACTTTCGCAAACCGGCCAGCTCCCATGCTGTTTCAGACACGGAGACGCTTCCGCTATTAATGATCTTGGTCGGAGTAGCGTCCTGCTTCAAATTCATGTAGAGAAAATCCGACGACAACGCCCAGGTTCCATTCTCTGCTTCTGCATAGAGCATGAAGCCTGCTTGCAGCTTTTCGAAGATATCCCCAATGCTCGCGTTGACCTCTCCATCCGGCAGTTCGCCAACGCCCACGGTCCCTTTCATGTTCGGGAACATCAAATAGGGTTCAATAAGGAATTTCCACCTGTTCTGTGTTTGCGTTGAATCCTGTGCGCTGGATGTCAACGCTGCACAAATCAACAGGGCTAAGATCGACCATCGCCTCATCGTTGTATTTCCTCTTCGTTTCTGAGTTCAGTGCCCGGCGACCCGCCGCCTGCATGCGATAGGCCGCGCCCCACTAATGAATGTTCCTTATTTATTCTCCATTCGGACCTTTTCAATCAATTCCAACCCCTGTTCATTGATGATCTCATAGATGCAGACCTCGGGTTTCCTGGTCGATAATTCCATCGTTGCCAGAATCTTCGAATATTCATCCGACTGGAGACGCCGCAGAAAGTCTTCCTTTGACTGCCAGGATTCCGTGAGAAGAAGCGCATCCGGCTCGTATTCGGTGGCCAGCGTGCAGCCAAGGCAACCGGGTTGCACGCGTGTCTGCCCCAAGACCCCCGCAAGAAATCCTCGTACTGCTTCTTCGTCGTTGGAGTGAGGAAAGATCCGCACCATGGTGAGAAACATGTCTGGTTAATGTGCACTTTGCGTACCACTTCCAACGCAAGAAATGGAATTCCTGGAACTTACTACAAAACAATGGGTTAGGTTGGATGACAGGAGTTTCTGCGTATCGAAGGAGGTATCAGGAAGGTTGAAATATCAACCCTGAGACTCTATTTCGTCCTTCTTGTGTCTTGGAAGGATCGCGAGTCTTTTCATTCTTGAGTAGAGAGTCGCGGGATTCAAGCCGAGAAATGATGCAGCCCCTCCCGCTCCCTTGATTTGCCAACGTGTCTGGTCCAGGACGCGGAGGATGTGTTGACGCTCAACCTCCTCGAGCGTCTGCGCAGGAATCACGTTCTGCAATGCCGGCCTCGGGCAATCGCACGATCAGCGCATCTCCCGGGCTGACGATGAATGCCTGTTCGATGAGGTTCTTCAGCTCCCGGACGTTTCCCGGCCAATGGTAGCGGACCAGGGCGTCCATGGTCTCTTTCGGTATGCGCCGGATCTCTTTTCTCATTTCCTTGGAGAACTTCTCCACAAAGTTCCAGACCAGCATGGGAATGTCCTCTCTCCGATTCCGGAGAGGTGGAACCTCGATGGGGAAGACGTTGAGACGGTAGTACAGATCCTCCCGAAATCGTCCTTCCTTGACTTCTCTGGCCAGGTCACGGTTTGTCGCCGCTATGATGCGCACGTCCACCGTAATAGTCTGCGGGCTGCCGAGGACCTCAAAACATCCCTCCTGGATCACACGAAGAAGTTTCGCCTGAGTCTCCCTGGGCAATTCACCGATCTCATCGAGGAAGATCGTGGCCTTGTCCGCAAGCTGGAAACGACCGATCTGCCGTGTCATGGCCCCGGTATACGCCCCGCGTTCACGGCCGAAGAGTTCGCTTTCGATCAGTGTGGAAGGAAGCGAAGCACAATCGACTTTCACCATCAATCTGTCCTTCCGTCCCCCCAGGCCATGAATCGCCCGCGCCACAAGCTCTTTGCCCGTCCCCGTCTCGCCCGCAATCAGGACGGTGGTGTCGGTCGGGGCCACCTGCTCCACCTGGCGCAAGACGGTCCTGATCGCACTGCTTTTACCAACGATTTCCTTATGCGAATGTGAAAGGCCGATCTCCTTCCGGAGATAGTGGGCCTCAAGTTCCAGCAGTTCCTTCAGCCTCGTGATCTCTTCATGCGAATGCCTGGCCTGCTCCTCCGCTTTCTTCCGTTCCGTGATATCGATGGACACGCCCAGAAGGTGGTTTCCCCCGCCGAATGATTCAGGCGACCGGGCTCCCCGAACGGCAAGCCAGCGTATTTCTCCCCCGGGGAGCACGACACGGTATTCGATTTGCAGAGCGGTCCCTCCCCGCACGGCATTCTCCAGCTCCCGTCGCAGGGCTCCTGCATCATCAGCATGAACGATGCTGTATAACTTCTCAAGATCCACCGTTTCGTCCTGACCAACTCCATAGAGTTCCCTCGCCCTCGCTGTCCCCCAGAAGGTGTTGGTCTTCAAGTCGAGGTCCCACAGCCCGGCACCGGCCAGTCCCGCCGCGAGGGCAAGGCGGACTTCCGCCTCCTCCCGGGCAATGACCGCCCGGTTCCGTTCCAGGGCTGTGACCAGAACTTCCGCGAACACCCGCAATCTGGGGACATACTGCGCCAGCCAGGACGGTCCCCGCCTCGTAAACGCCAAATGGAGCGCGTACCGGGTTGTTCCCCCGATCTGCACAGGTATGATCAGGTATGCTTGAATCCCCAGCGATTCAGTGGTCCGGCGGTCGACCTTTGCTTCCTCCGTAAGCTCGTCGAGACTGTTCACAAGAATAGTCTCCCCCCGGACCAATTTCGCGAATCTCCACGGATTTGTCGGGGCATAGTTGTATTTCCCCGGCACCACCGGAACGTCTTCGGTAACCTGGACGTGTGTTAGAAAGATTTCTTCTGCTTGCGGATTGACGCGAAACAAACCGCACATGTTCGAGTCGAAGAACTCTCGAATATTCCCCAGTGCGTGGTCGATTTCTACATCGACATCCCGCGGCACCATGCCGAGGAAGCGGGCCGAGATGTTCGTAAGGAGCATCTCAAACTCCAGATGGACTGCAGTACCTTCCTCTCGCCCATTCATATCCGGTCCTGTCATCGGGGTTCCTTGCGTCCGTCATCGTTTCATGTAGAGAGTCGAGAACCACAACTTAAACAAAGGGTCGGTGAAGGTCTCGCCGGCAACATCCTTGCCATACATGAAAGGACTGTGTATCAAGCCTCCAATATCGTACACCAATCTACCTTACAGAACTGTAAGTTGCCAGTCTGTAAGAAGGACGCCGTCTCTGCAGCATTCCCGGCCGGGCCCGACAAGGATGGTGTCCCTTTTCGCGTTCTTCGCCGGCCTACGAACACACGTGATGTCGAGGCCTTGACACAGGGTTCAGAAGTCTATATATTCATATGAAATTGTCATGACAATTCTCTGGGTATATGGAAACATCCGGTGTCCGGTACCTGACCCCAGAAATCCTCCGGTTCTTGCGCGAGGAACATGCCATGGCATTTGTCGCAGGGCCCCGACAGGCAGAGAAGATCTGCGTGATCCGACGCGAATCCGCGATCTGGGGATTGTTGATATGCTTGCCCTCCTCCTTCCTGAACGTTTCGGCGCGCCGGGTTCCGGCGAATGCGGTCCTACCCTGATACTGTTGGGCCTGGGCATTCCCCCTTTCCCTGTTTTGGGAATCTCTCTTCAGCTCCTGCGAATTAACGCTCTGCCCCCCCGGCCGCCCCTGCATTCCCTGCTGCGGCCGGCTGCTGCGTGGTTCCCCGCTCGATTGTACCTGGCTTTTCAAACGGCTATGATATGAGAGAATATCTTTGTATTGTTACCAAGCACGAGTATTTCTTTTCCCTGGTTTCATTTCGCTCAAGTCAATCCGTGAAACATACAGAGAAGGCCATATAGCCATGAAAACCAGAATTCTCATCAGGCGTATTACCATTGTGTTTGATGTCTTTACTCTTCGGCTGTAATACAAAACAACCAGAACCCAATGCAGGAATAATTGACAAGGAACAAATAAAGAAAGAGATTCAAGCCAAGGAAAATGAATTTGCTGAGACGTACAATTCCGGAATAGCAAAAGCTATAGGCTACTATGCAGATGATGCGATAACCTTTTCTCAAAACAGAAAACCGTTGGTAGGCAAAGCAGCAATTGTAGAATATCTCATGGCAGACGTGAATTTCAGCGAATAAATCAAATAAAATTTCATTTACCACTAACGAAGTGTTTGTATCGAATGATGGGAATATGGTGGTTGAAATTGGCCACTATAGACGTAGTTGACTCTACCAATACCGCCGTCAATACTGGAAACTATATGAGTCTGTTTGAGAAAAGAAACGGCAGATATTTCAGCGTAAGAGATATGAGTGCTTCTGATATGCCAATTGAATAAAGAGCTCCAGCAAAGATACAAAAAGAGGCTATCCATTTCGGGTAGCCTCTTTTGTTTCTCATACAATCTGAAAATGAAATACGGCATGATTATCGTCTTCTGCCTCCACCACCACCAGATCGGCCACCTCCTCCGCCACGGGAACGGGATGCTCCCATTGAATTTGATCTAGATGAAGATGAAGATGAATAGCTTGATGGCTTGGCCGAGGCCGAAGATCCTTTTGACTGATTCGTTGATGGCGATGTGGATGGCTTGGCCGAGGCCGAAGATCCTTTTGACTGATTCGTTGATGGCGATGTGGATGGCTTGGCCGAGGCCGAAGATCCTCTTGACGGATTCGTCGATGGGGAAGTGGACGGACGTGTCGATGCAGAAGATCCAGTCGACGGGACGAGTTGACGCGTTGTTCTTACTATAATTACCGCTGGCATTGTTGTGGTTCACGGTATTCGAACGATTTCTGGAATTATTGTAGTTATTGAAATTATTTGTATTGTGAACCACTACGGTCGTACCATGACCACCATAATACCCACCATGATGATAATAGTTATTATGACGATAGACCCCAACGGCCATGACGGTAAAAGCTGCAAAATACGGAGGATAGTATGCGTAATGATATGGAGGATAATAGGGCACATACACAGGTGAATATACATACTGCACTATCGGTGCTGATTCAACCACAACAACACGTAGTTGTTGCCGGAACAGTCACAGGAACAGGTTCGGTGCCGGTATATCCGGGATTAGCAGTAACTGCGGGAGTCGCAGTGGTTTTAGGTTCAACAACGTAATCTTTACCATACAAATCTTCGTCTCCTACGATTTGCATTGTAACTTTTCCGTCTTTGTCCTTTGATACCAAAATGACGGCAACATCCTGTATTTCCTTTTCACTGACGTCAACCTGGAGAATGAATGTAAAATCATTGTCCTTTTGCTTTGTCACAACCTTGATGAAATCAACTTTGTTATCCAAATTCAAATCAAGATTATTGATTCCGGTTTTTTCTTCATTGAGTGCTTTTTCAAAGTCCTCAATAGTCTTTGACTTTTGAAAAAGATCCAGAACTCCAAAAAGATCCAGGTTATCACCAGGCAACCCCAGTGATGTCGTATCATTCGCTGTTTGGGAAAAAACAGGAGAACCTAATAGGCTCATCCATAGTACGAGAGATGCCAAAAGACTATTTTTCATAGCTCTATACATATTATGAATTCATTGTCAAGTGTACAGACAATATCATGAGTAATCGACAGGATACTTCAATCTATACTCTGACCACTGAGCAGGCAAAACGTTGAGACCGACTTCCTGCAATCAAGTACTGACTATCTCTTCCTTTCAATGGTCACGCTGGCGATCTTCCCGTTGAATTTCGCTGAAGCGCCATAATCTGCAACATGGGTGCCGTCATCGGTGCCGACATCCGCCAGATCGTCAACCGAGAATATTCCCGGCTGTGTCTTTTCAATCCTCTTCTCTGCCACCTTCTTGCCGTTCACGGTGATGGTGCCAATGCCTCCCTTCCCCATCCCGCCGCCGTCGTACTTGAAGTCATACACCAATTGATAATTTCCCAGCTTCAGCGCCTGCGAAGATATGATCTGCGTGGATTCCAATCCCAGGTAGTTGTAGCTGAAGGCGGGTTTCCCATTCCTCATATAGAAAGAGAGACCGCCAAATCTACCGCCCTGGCAGACAATGACACCGTTTCCGTTGGCATTCACCGCGACTTCGGCAGTGATGGTATAGGCGGTATTTCTCAGGTCAATGAAAATATCAACGCCCATGCCTTTCATTCCCTCACCCAGCGTCACGGAATTCCGGTCTCCCAGTACCGTTGGTCTGCCCATTAAAGCCGCATTCGTTCTTTCCAGAAGGCGATCATCAATGGGTAGGACATGGAATTTCTCAGCTTCTTCCATGAACAGTCCCTGCATGTCTTTCAGTTTGTCAGGGTGTTGTGCGGCCAGATCATTGGCCAGACTGAAATCCTCGCTGCTATTGTACAACTCCCATTTGTCCTGTAGGAGCGGATTGAGGGGCTTCAGGAGCCAGGCCGGCCTGTGGACCGTCCGGGCAAACCAGCCATCCTGATACACGCCTCTGTTGCCAAACATTTCGAAGTACTGCACAGTGTGCTGCTCTCTGGCATTGGCGTCACCAAAACTGTAGGCCAGGCTGGTCCCTTCGATCGGGTCCTGTGCTATGCCATTGACCATTCCCGGTGCAGGTATCTTCGTAACTTCATAGACGGTCGGAGCAATATCAATGACATGGCCGAACTGCGAACGCACTTCTCCTTTAGCTTTGATACCGGCCGGCCACTGAATGATCATACCGTTTCTTGTACCGCCAAAATCAGACGCAACCTGTTTGGTATAGGAAAAAGGAGCATCCATTGCGACTGCCCACCCCGCCGAAAAGTGCGGATAGGTGCTTGGTCCGCCCCACTCGTTGTAATGTTTCAGCATATCCGGAACTGTCTCCGGCACCCCGCTGAAGAAGGTCATTTCACTGAACATTCCGTTCATTTGCCCTTCGGCACTTGCGCCGTTGTCACCGGCAATGAATATGATCACCGTATTATCCAGTTTACCCAATTCTTCAATCGCCGAAATGAGTCTGCCGACCTCGTAATCCGTTTGTTCGGCAAATCCGGCATACACTTCCATCTGGCGCGTAAACAATTTCTTTTCATCGGCTGAGAGTTTTTCCCAGTCTTTGATGTCGGTGGGTTTTGGCGCGAGCTTCGTGTTTGCGGGAACGATCCCCAGTTTCTTCTGGCGTTCCAACGTCAGTTCACGAATCGTATCCCAACCCTGGTCGAATTTCCCTCTGTATTTTTCGATCCATGCTTCCGGGACATGATGCGGTGCATGTGTAGCTCCCGGCGCGAAATACATGAAGAACGGTTTATCAGGCGTGAGAGCTTGCTGGAAACGAACCCACGAAATAGCCTGGTTCGTCATGTCGGTGGTGAAGTGATAATTCGGATCCTCCGGCGTCTCAACCAGCGTAACCCCATCATAGATAAGCGGAGCCCATTGATTCGTTTCACCGCCTATGAACCCATAAAACTTCTCAAAGCCCGAACGGGTTGGCCAGCGGTCCTGCGGACCCGAATTCGAGATTTCCCAGGGCGGGGTTTCGTGGTATTTTCCAAAAGCTGCGGTATTGTATCCATTCTGTCTCAACACTTCTGCCATGGGCGTGATAGACTGAGGCCGTACTGCGGTATTTCCGGGAAAGGTGGTGGCAGTTTCGGCAATAGAGCCCATGTTGTTGCTGTGATGGTTATACCCGGTAAGCAATGCCACCCGGGTAGGCGAGCAAAGGGCGGTCGTATGAAAACGATTGTATCGTAGACCGTTGGCAGCAAGTTTCTCCATGGTTGGCGTGGTAATGGGGCCGCCAAAAGCCTCAGACACTCCAAAACCCATATCGTCAATCAATACAATCACCACATTGGGAGCACCTGCCGGTGCTTTCACTTCAAACCGGGGTGGTGGAGTGGCATTGCGCGCATCAAGTTCCTTGTAGGTTTGCCGCTTTGGCTCTTTTATGGGGAGCACGGTACGGTCAAGTTCACCGGTTGCATTCACGGATGCAGTATTCTCTGTTTTGGGCTGATTGTTGCAGGCACAGAGAAATGCGCTGAACAACAGGGGCATCAAGAGTTTGTTCATAGCATTGGTTCCTTCTTCTATGATTACCATCACACTTTAGATTCTGTGCTATGCCCGCAGGAACGGGTGGTCCTTGAACAGGGGGATGGGAAAACCATATCAACTGTTTAATGTAGTCCTATATAGTGACAGTGTCAAATGCAGGAGTCGGGTTCGGAATAGTGAAGTCAATTCCGGACATCCGGTCATCGTTGTGCCCGATGCCGCAGCGCCTCTCTCGCCTGACAGCTTCGTGGGTTTGGAGGAGTTGTTGCGGTCCCGCAAGGCGGGATGCCCGTCTGGAGACTTGTCCTCAGGAGATGGTCATTTGGTTTGGAGAGAATAGATGACCTTCCAGTCGTTCTTCATATCTACAACGGTCCAGCCTTTCACCTGTGCCTCGTCGAGTGCTTTGTCCAGTCGGCCGATGGAGGAGGTACGGTCATAGGCAGTTTCGCGCTCGGCATCCGTGTGGTGGACGATAACCGCGAGGCGGGCACCGCCCCCGGCGGTAGTCCACTGGAACATTTGGTGATCGCCGTCTGAGTTGCCGAATGCCGCAATCGGGCGGCGGCCGATCTGCTGATTGATACCAACCGGTTTGCCGTCCTTGTCGTCAACGAAATTGATCTCGGGCAGGCGCACCAGTACCGGTTTGCCGTCACGCATCTCGAACTTCGTCTTGATGCTGCTGCCAATGACTTGCTCTGGCGGAATGCCATAGACCTTCTCAGTCCACGGCCGCATGAACTCGACCCCCCCGCCGGAGACGATGTACGTTTTGAAGCCGTTGGCGCGAAGATAGGCGAGCAGTTCCAGCATAGGTTGATAGACCATCTCGGTATATAGCCGCTTGGTCTTTGGATGCTTCGCACTCGGCAACCCAGTCACGCACGATCTGTCGAACTCCCCGGTGGTCATATCCGCATGCGTAGTCATTACGATTTGCATGATGGTTGGTTCGCCGCCGGCGAGTGCGCTCTTCACGTCACCTTTGAGAAGCGAGGCAAATGGTTCCTTCTCCTTCCACTCGGGATGCTGTGGGGCGAGCGCCTTCACACGATCCAGTACGAACAGGATCTGGAAATACATCGGCTGCTCGCTCCAGAGCGTGCCGTCGTTGTCGAAATACGGCGATGCGTTCGGCGACCGGAACAAAGTCCGGCGAGCCGGGTTTGGTTACTTTCTCAACAAAGGTGAGAATCGCCTTCTTAGGCGCGGTGTCGTTCCACGAGGGGAGCGGGTCGGCGGCCTGCATGCTCAGGGTCAATCCAAGCACCGCAATTGTCGCGAGTACGGTAAGTCTGATTGTTTTCATTTTAGCCGACCTCGTCTAGATCGAGTTTCTCCGGAGACGGTGTCTTAGACTCGCAGACACCAAAGAAAGCGGGCGGCCCTTTCGGATCGCCCGCCTTGAGGAGCAAAGTTTTACTTCTGGGCTTCCTTCATCTTCTGTATGATTTCATCAAGGTTGAAGCTGGCAGCCTTCTGCCGCTGCGGATACTCCTTGAACGTCATCAGGAAATTGCCCACAAACGCCTGGGCCGGCACCATCATGAACGCGTGATCGAGCAGCCAGTCGTAGTAGGTGTTCGAGGTGACGTCCGCCCGCTCGTACGGGTCGGTGCGGAGGTTGAAGATCTTTGGCACACGGAGGGAAACAAACGGCTCGGCCCAAATACGTGCCGTCCCCTCGACTCGCTGTTCCATAAACACCCATTTCCAGTTGTCGTAGCGCAAGCCGGTGAGTTGTTGGTCGTCGTTGACGTACAGGAACGACTCCCGCGGGGATTTCTCGGCCTGCCCGGTCAGATAGGGGATAAGGTTGTAGCCGTCCAGGTGAACCTTGTAGGACATGTCGCCGACCTGGTACCCCTTGAGCAACTTGTCCGTCACCGCCGTGTCGCCGGCCATCGCCAGAAGCGTCGGCAGCCAGTCGTGATGAGCGACGATCCCGTTGGAGATCTGACCTGGTTTGATCTTGCCCGGCCAGCGAACCATGGCGGGCACACGGTAGGCCCCTTCCCAGTTCGAGTTCTTCTCGTTGCGGAATGGCGTCATCGCGCCATCCGGCCAGCTGTTCATGTGCGGACCGTTGTCGGTGGAGTACATCACGAAGGTGTTGTCGGCGATCTTCAACTCGTCCAGCGCCTTGAGGACCTGTGCCGACGTTCTTGTCGTGGTCGATCATAGCGTCGTGGTATTCGCTCTGCCAGCGCCCCGACTGGCCCTTGCTCTCCGGCTTGACGTGGGTGCGGAAGTGCATGTGCGTGAAATTCACCCACACGAAGAACGGCTTGCCGGCCTTGTTCTGGCGCTGGATGAAGTCTACGGCCCGGTTCGCGACGTCGTCGTCGATCGTCTCCATCCGCTTCTTTGTCAGCGGACCGGTGTCCTTGATGACCTGCTTGCCGACCTTGCCGAAGCGCGGATCCACAGTCGCGTCGTCCTTGTCGCTGGCCTTACTGTCCAGTCACGCCGCGCGGTCCGAACTTCGCGCGGAACGCCGGGTCTTTCGGGTAGTCCGGCAGTTCCGGCTCTTCCTCGGCGTTCAGATGATACAGGTTGCCGTAGAACTCGTCAAACCCGTGGACGGTGGGGAGAAACTCGTTCCGGTCACCGAGGTGATTCTTGCCGAACTGCCCGGTCGCATAGCCCATCGGCTTGAGCAGTTCCGCGATCGTCGGGTCTTCCTTCTTCAGACCGAGCGTCGAGCCAGGGAGGCCGACCTTCGTCAGTCCGGTGCGTAAGCCGCTTTGCCCGGTAATGAACGACGCCCGTCCGGCCGTGCAGCTCTGCTCGGCATAGTAGTCGGTGAACATCATGCCTTCCTTTGCGACCCGGTCGATGCTGGGAGTCTTGTATCCCATGACGCCGTGCGAATAGACGCTGATATTGGACTGGCCGATGTCATCGCCCCAGATGATGACGATGTTCGGCTTCTTGTCTGCGGCCTGCGCCACAGCGAAGACGCCGAATACCAGGCCGAAGAAAAGTGCGAGGTGTTTGTGTTTCATCGTTGATGGTGTCCTGTGTTGTTATTCATGTTTGGGCTTCGGATGGCTTCTCTCATTCCGGATAAAATAACGGAGGACATCGTGATATTCCGCTCTTAACCTACGTCCGGGAAAGCAAAGGCACAATCAACCGAAAGGGTGAAAAAGGGTTTAGTCCCATTCCTGGTAAGTGCGCGCGACACACCGGTCTTGGAGAAGAAACGTCCCGGCGTTCGTGTGCGACGAAAGGGGAATGCGTTGTTTTTGTTAACGTTTTCTTTGTATATTTGGTTCAAAAATTCCCCGAAAAATCACAGCAATCCCCCAATTGACCTCCTTCGTCGCCCGAAATACTAATCACACGGCTCGCCGGTTAGCGAGCGTTCTTCTACCGCTTATCCTCAACCTTTCGGCTCCCCTAGCGACCGGTCAGGGCGCCGCCGATTCGGTCACCGTCGTCCCCGCTCCGGAATACGCAAACACCTGGCCCTTCGGACTGATGTTTGGCGGCATTCAGAATTCTCTCTGGTTGACGCCGCTCCGTCTGGCACTGGTGAACCCGGCAACGTACGCCGGAGGATTGACGCCCGACTACGAAGTGATCGACCCCGACGGGGGTACCCTGGTGCTGCACGCCGTGAACGGGGATACGGTCTATTTCTCCCCCCTGCGGCAAATAGTCAAGGAAGAGGATGTGGATCCACGGGACAGGCGCCTTTTGCCCACCCATCCTTCCGGCGCCCTCGTGGCTGATGCGCTGGGTGCGGCCGCAGGGCTCTCCGGCTGGAGCCCGAAACTGGTCTGGTTCTCTGAAGATTCCGTGCTCGGCGACTTTCGGACCAGTTTCGGCGGAGTCCCCGGATTCCTTACACACGGCCAGACGAAAATGGGGCCTCCGGCTGCACAGCGGATCGATTCCCATGAACTCTTCCGCGTCCTGGACGCCGACGGCCGGAATGCAGTTGATCCGGAGATCTACCTTACCTGCAGATTCATCGACCTCCTCACAGGCGACTGGGAGCGTTCACCCTGGAAGTGGCATTGGCTACCCCGGACGACGGGCACGCACACGGTGTTCACTCCCCTCCCTCTCCTTCATCGGCAGGCGTTTATCTCACTCGGCTTCTTTTCATCGACCGCTCATTCCGCCCTGATCCCGGGCTTTGTGAATTACAGCGCGGAGATGGGAAGCGTGCGCAACACCGTGGCGACCGCGGCCATGCTGGACAAGAGAATCCTGACAGGTGTAGACAGACGGACATGGGACAGCGCGGCTACGGCGTTTGCTGCAACAATATCCGACTCCGTGATCGACGCCGCTGTACGGAGACTTCCGGCTGAACATTTCCAGCTTGTGGGGGACAGAGTGGTGCATGCACTCCGCTCACGCCGCGACAATTTCCAGACGATCGCCGGTGAATTTTACCGCAGTCTTGCAGAATACATGGACCTGACCCTGAGCAATGCCGGGGAATATGTCATTATCGAGAGGCAAAAAGACGGAAGCGTGGATGTTTCGGCTTGGCAGCGCACATCGGCACCTCTCCTTCTCCTCCACCGGAGATTTGTCCCGCATGAGACGGAGGAGATACGTGTGTTTTGCCTGGGTGGCAATGACACGGTGATGGTGAAGGGGGAGGTCGAAAAAAGCATCACGCTCCGGATCAATGGTGGCCCGGGCGATGACGTTCTCGGAGATGATTCTCTCGTCCGCGGACGCGCCCTCGGCTTCATCACCTGGATTGCCACGAGCGTGACCATGACCTATTTGTATGACCATGAAGGAAACAATACCATCCATCGGGGATCAAGCACAGACATCGATGACTCGCCTCCGAAGGAGTTTTCTCCCCCGGGAAGATTCTTCTGATCGCGGGAACCAGAACACAACATGTGAAGACATCAGTATCATGAGCGTCGATTCTGCGAAACGGCTGTTTGTTGTGGCGGCATTGGTCTGTGCCGGAGTGTTGAGCGCATTCTGCCAGCAGAGGACGGATACCATCAACCGGTGGTTCTCCCTGTCGCAGGCATACACGCACCAGCGCGACTACGGGTCCTCATGGGGTGCGTCGGGAACGTTCGACATCTCCCCTGACTTCGGCGTGCTCATCGGCACGGGTCCGACATTCACGAAATATTCTTACCGTGAAGATCCGTTCCTTTACACCACGGGACTCCTCGGAGCAATCGCCATCCCGAGCTGGAGATATGAAGTGACCTACAATTTCTACATGCCCTCCCTCGCCAACCGCTGGGCGTTGGAGTTCAAGGCTGGCGTATCCACCTACGAATCGATCGCCTTCTACGGGTATGGGAGCGACACTCCGCGTGATCCCGCCAAGGAAGACGAGGGCTATTATCTGATGGACTCCTGGTTGTACTCTTCCCGGCTCTTCCTGGGGTATGGTGTGACCCCATCAATCTGGGCAGGACCGCTGCTGACCGGGAACTATCTGGAAATGTACGACGACAGCCGTGACCGGCTTATTGACAGCGTGGAATCGGTGGTGCTCGGTGCACAGCGCACGTACGTGGGAGTGGGAGCACAGCTATTCGTAGATACGCGTGAGCGTTCGATGTACCCCCGCTCGGGCATGTATGTCGCGGCCAACGCCATCGGCTGGTTCGCGGCTGACAAAGGCCGCCAGCCATTTCAGACTCTTCAGGCCGACATTCGACTGTACACCACGCCGTTGCAGGCGGAGGATCTTGTTCTGGCTCTTCGTCTGGGTGGGATGGCATCGTTCGGAGAGGTCATCTATTATCAGTCTGCGGTGCTCGGCGGACGGCGTTCACTGAGGGGATACATGTTCCAGAGGTTTCGCGGCGACTACTCGGTGTATGGAAGCGCGGAAGTGCGGTTTCCCCTTTTCAAGCAGCTCATTTTCCTCCCCGTCGAGTTCGGAGCGTTTTTCATCGGCGACGTCGGCCGCCTCTGGTACCAGGGCGAGAGTCCGGGCGGCCTGCGCGGCAGCTGGGGTATCGGCATCTGGGGCGCAGGATTCAGCCGCGATCTTCTCGGTATTCTCTACGTCGCGTTTGCGCGTGAAGGAGCGATGGTCCGAGCGGGATTTGGATTCGATTATTAGTGCCTTCTGCCTTTTACTACAATTATCGCCTGCCTCCCCCTCTGCCTCCGGACCTTGGTGCGGAGGACCTTGACATCTGCTGTCGCGTCGCTCCCCGGTCACGTGCCGCGCGGTCACGATCGAGCTGCTGCCGGTTATTGTTCGCCGCAGGACTGCTTCTCTTCCACGAATTGTTCTGACGGGTCTCCCACTGACCGTTGCTCGTTGAACGATGGACGGTTCCATCGCGATCGACAAAGGCCTTCTGATCCCGGAGCGTCGCATCGCGCGTAACCTGTGGAGGCTTTGATGCCGGCCGGGTTACCCCTCCACCGGGTTGTGTGGAGACGCCGGGGGAACCCGCGGTCCCGCGTCTACCCTGGGATGGAAATTTGTTCGAAGGGGCTACACGATCACGGGTTTCCGGCCGGTTGTACAAGTTGTTGCCGCCGGGAACGTTCGCCGTAGCCGGCAGAGTACCAGGAGAAGGACGGCCGCCAGTGCCGGGGCGCGTTCCCCCGGGAGGAGGACGGGAGCCGGGCCGGTTGGGGTTGTATCCTCCACCGTAGTATGGCGGTCGATATCCGCCCGGGCCGTACCATCCTCCCCCGTGTCCGTAGCCGTGGTGGTAATACGGAGGATAGTGAGGATAGCCCGGACGGTAGTAGCCGCCATATCCCATCCCGAAGCCGACGCCAACGCTCATGAAGCCGTATGACCATGACATGCCGGCACCCCAACCGGTCCAGGGATTATATGAAACGTGAACGCCGTATGTGACCGGACGCGGGTAGTAGATTCCCGGCGGAGGCGGATAGTAGTACCCGGTCCCGTACACGACAACCCCGTAATACGGATACGACCACATATATCCCGGATAGTAGCCCATGTACACGACCTCGGGTGTGGATTGGTACACGTGGGCATACGTCACGTTGTAGACCGGTGCGCTTGCAGGAATGGTCTGGATCTTCTCCTCCGGGATGCTGTCTGCAACCGCCCATGGCCCGTTGGCTGATTGGGCCGCGAACCAGACACCGTTGTCCACCGCGTAGTACTCGCCGTCGATCCTGAGGACTTGTGTTCCCGTGTTCTCGGCATATTCCACCGACGTGCCCGGGATGGCGACGAATCTCGGTGATCCATCGTACACCACTTCAAGCCTGGCCTTCTTCCGGTCGATGGCTGTCGTCTGGGGAATCGCAGCGTCAAGAAGGGCATCTTCCGCCTCTTCTGTTCCCGCCACCGCCACACGGGCGAGTCCGATATTCGATCCCGGCGGAATCTTCTTGAAACTTGCAGGAAGCCGGTCACCCCGGACAAATGTCCACGGTCCGCTGTTCGAGGGGCTCTTGAACCAGCGGCCGGAGATCAACAGGTAGGTGTTGTTCGATGCCAGCTCGCGGATCACCACCGACTGGGTGTTTGTCGCATACAACAGGTCCCCCTCCGGAAGGGATTCCCACACGGCTTCGCCGTCGAAGACGACGAGCTCGGTGGGTTCGGTGGCCACAACGATCTTTGGCGGCTTGGTGAGCTTTGGAGCATCTCGTCACAGAATCCGGCGGAAGCATCGCGAGCAATTCCTTCGGAGGTTCTGCCCCGGGCTGCCAGGGCCCTTTGGGATTCCCGGCCGAGTACCATACGTTGCCGCCGCTGAGTAAGTACTTTTCCGATTTCGATTCCCTCACCACCAGCATCGGCGTGTTGGATATCCTCTCGTAGGGAGAATCACCGACCTTTTCGTACCGGGGTTCACCGTCATACAGGAGCAACACCGACAGCTCATAGGTAAAGATGATCTTCGGAGGCTCGTTTTTGAGTTCGGCCACGCTCTTGGCCTCCCGTTCCGCGGTCGCCAGACTGGCGCTCAGACGATCCATGGACATGGGCCAACCCGCTTCGGGCACCCTGCTCTCAACGAGTTTGCTCAAAGCCTCCTGCTGTTCCGGTGTTGCGTCGGTCCACCGCACTCTGGTTACATCCACATCGGTCAGTGTGGCCGTCCGCGCGTCTGTGTCCGTATTTACGCGGGCTTTGAACCAGAAGGCTCCAAAGACCGGTTCGGTCTTCCCATTGAGCTTGAGGGCCATAGCCGCGCGACCCGTCAGAATATCGCCCTTCAAGGATTCTGCCTGCGGCTGGTAAACGATGATGCTCCCTTTGTCCATCGTGATCTCCCGTGGCCAGCCCGGGTCCGCAGTCTGGGCAAAGAGAGCTCCGGGCAGCATGGAGGCGCATCCGGCCAGGAGGACGAAAGTAAGCACCCGGAGAACTTCTGTGAAATGTCGCATGCGCTGCTCATTCTCTTTTGAATACGAATGTGACAACAAGAACTCAAACCGTCAAAATGAACGCATTCCCGATATGTCTTTTAACAGAGGCATCTCTATCAAATTACACATACCTTGTCTTTTACATAGCATCCTTTCAAACCAATCCGATTTGTTGCTTCTTTTCTTCAAAATGAATAAATTTCGAGTCATTCAAGCACCTACTAACGGAGCCTCCCATGACCCACCTCGTTCTCGCGTTGATATTCCTTCTCCTCGGTTGCGGAAAAACCGATACTCCGCAGGCGGCGCCCCCCGCACAGACGGCTGTCTCCTCCAGCCAGGAAACAGATTCGCCGGCGATGTTCGTGGCAAGCCTGACCAGCTACGAAATCGGCATCATGCGCAAGGGCCCCAAGTGGTCGTCTGATGCCCCCGCAAAAATGAAGGAAATTTCCAAGAAGAACGGTGAACCGTGGCGCCAGGCAGCCAAGGAAGGTTCACTCGTCGGGCTTGCCCAGATTGTCGATCCCAAAGAGATTGTCGCAATTTTCTTCTTCAAGAATAAGACCGCAAGAGTCGATGAAGGCTATGGCCAAAAATGCGCCGATCGTGAAGGCAGGTCTCCTGACCGCCGAAGTGCAGAAGGTGTGGGGCACAAAAGGCCTCGGGGCAGACATTGCGGAGAAAATGGCGGCTGACCCGAAGATGACCCCGGCGAAAGAAACATACTACCTGGTCTACACAACAAAGGGGAAAAACTGGTCGGCAAAGTCCGATGCCCCCGAGACAAGGGAAGTCACATCAGAACAGATCCAGTACATGTATGAACTTCACAAAGCCGGGCAGATGAAGTATTTTTGCGCGTTCGAAGACATGAACATGGCCATCCGGGGGTTCGGTTTCTTCAAAGCCAATTCGGACAAAGAAGCCCTCGAACTTATGACGAAGAGTCCGTCCGTAAAGAAGGGGTGGCTGACAGCCGATGTAAAGACAGTCGAGGTTACCGCGGGTGTGCTGAAGTAATCTCTGCTGATCTTTCGTACTACGTGTAGAGCTGAGTCAACCGGGGGCTGTCCCCGAGGGTTTGGGGACAGCCTTCCTTTTTCGTGAACATCCCCAACGTCACACACCGGACCGCCATGCCCGGTTGACGGATGAGAAGCACAAAGGGGCTGCCTCAGGATTTCTGAGACAGCCCCTTCTGGTTTACGGCTCTGTGCCGGCTTCGTCCGATTTTCAGATCGGAGTCTCCTCCCTGTCAGTGGTCGGCGGGCCTGGGCTCGTCGCGCCGCTCCACCGGGTCTCCGGGCAGGTAGGCTTTCATCGCTGCATTGTCGACCCAGCCGCCGCCGAACGCGCGGTAGGCACCCACGATGGACCGGTACAGCCGGGCCTGCGTCTGCGCGAGCTGCAGTTCGGTGGAGAAGAGAGTGCGTTCTGCGTCCAGTACCTCGAGATAGCTCGTCACCCCCTCCTTGTATCGCATATTCGCCAGGCGTCCGTATGTCCGGAGCGCCAGGACCTGCTTCGCCTGCGCCGTGTGCTGCAACTCGGTCTTTGAACGCTCCACGAGGGCGTCTTCAACGTCGCGGAACGCATTCTTCACCGTCTGGACATAGGAATAGAGCGTCTGCTTCTGGAACCCCTCGGCCGCATCGACCCGGCCGGAGATTTCACCCCAACGGAAAATCGGCTGAAGGATCTGTCCGGCGATGTTCCAGATACGCGCGTTTGACGTGAAGAGATTCGAGAGATCACTGCTGGCGACACCGAAGCATGCCCGTCAGCGATATCGACGGGAAATACGCCGCCTTGGCGACGCCGATCTGGGCATTCGCTGACCGGAGCTGTTCCTCGGCCTGACGGACATCCGGACGGTCTTCGAGAATCTCCGAGGGGAGGCCCTCCGGAATGGCGATCAGCGGAAGACTGTCGATGGCCATTCCCCGCGGGATGGGTCCCGGATTGCGCCCGAGCAGGACGTTCAGAGCGTTTTCCCGCTGGGCGATCTCTCGTTCCAGCGCGGGTATGTCCGAGAGCGCCAGCCAGTACTGCGATTCGATCTGGCTCAGTTCGAGTTCCGAAACATCTCCCTTCTTGTACCGTTGCTGGAAAAGGTCGAGGGCCTTCTTGCGGATCCCGGCCGTGGAGCGGGTGATCACGAGCTGCTTGTCCAGCGAGAGGAGATCGATGTACGAGTCCGCGACCAGTCCCACGATGCTCAGCACAACCCCGCGCCGGGCTTCTTCGGCGGCAAGGAGGTTGGCGCGGGCCGCTTCGGTCGCGCGGCGGATCTTTCCCCACAGATCGATCTCCCAGGTTGCCGAGACGTTCACGTCAAAGATGTTCCGTGTCGCCCGGGGGGATCGTTCCGTCGCCCGACAGGAGCGACTGCCCCCGCAGCGCGGTTCCCGTTGCGCCGATCTTCGGGAAGAAATCGGACTTCGTGACGCCGTACAGACCCATATACTCTTCCACGCGGGCCGCGGCGATCCGGACATCATTGTTCTCCTGCAGCGCGGTGCGGATCAGCGATGTCAGCACGGTATCGCCGAACATTTCCCACCATCCCGTGTCGGCGGCGGCCATGGCCGTGGAATCCAGCGTGAGAACGGTGTCGCGGGTCTGCCATTCCGGAGGGGCGGCGGATTCGGGTTTCTGGAAATCCGGCCCGACAGAACAGCCGGCCAGAACGACCGCTACCAGAAGCGGAAGGAGCGTAGGTTTTCACTCGTGTCCTCCTTCGGTTGTTCCGGAAGTCCTGCCCGCCGGAAGGCGGCTTCGCAGCCGCGTGCTTCTCCCGGACGAAGTACTTTTCAACCATGACGAAGAGCATGGGAACAAGGTAGATCGCGAGAGTCGTGGCAACGAGCAGTCCGGAGAACACCGCCATGCCCATGACCTTCCGCGATTCGGCGCCCGCACCCGCCGCGCGGACGAGCGGCACCACGCCGAGGATGAACGCGAACGACGTCATCAGGATCGGGCGGAGACGGAGTTTGGCAGCAGAGAGTGCGGCATCGATCGCCGAAGACCCCTTTTCCTTCTCCATCTTCGCGAACTCCACGATCAGGATCGCGTTCTTGGCCGAGAGGCCGATCAGCGTGACGAACCCGATCTGCGCGAAGACATTGTTGATGTAGCTGTCGCTGAAGAATCTCGAGAGGTAGAGTCCGGCCATGGCACCGAAGACCGCGAACGGCACCCCCAGGAGCACGCTCAGCGGCAGCGACCAGCTTTCGTACTGTGCGGCAAGGATCAGGAAGACGAGGACCAGCGCAAAAACGAAGACCACCCCTCCCGAGCCGGCCGCCTTCACCTCCTGGTACGACATGTTCGCCCAGTCATACGACCACCCGGCGGGAATGGTTTGCGCCGCGACCTCCTTCAGCGCTTCGAGCGCCTGCTGGGAGCTGTAGCCGGGGGCGGGGGTGCCGTTGATCTCCGACGTCCGGAAGAGGTTGAACCGGTTGGTGAAGTCCGGTCCGGAGGTCGGCTTCATGGTGACCAGCGTGCTCAGAGGCACCATGGCACCCTGGGAGTTCCTGACAAAGAACTGACCGAGGTCCCACGTTTCGTTCCGGTATTCCCCTTCGGCGGAGAGGTAGACCTTGTACACCCTTCCGAACCGGTTGAAATCGTTGATGTAGTTCGACTCCCAGGAGGGATCCCATGGTGAGATTGACATCCGCGATCGAGACTCCCTGCTTCAGGACCTTGTCCCGATCCACGGTGGCGAAGACCTGCGGAACGCACGCGCGGAAGAATGTGTTGATCGTGCCGATCTCCGGTCGTTTGCGGGCTTCGCGGATGAACCGCTCGGTTTCCGCGGCCAGATCGGCCGGGGTGTTGCCGCTCTGGTCCTGCAGCATGAACGTGAAGCCGGCGCCGGTTCCCAGGCCCGGTATGGCCGGGGGGCCGAAGGCGACGACGATCCCTTCGGGGATCTCCTGCGCGAAGCGCCGGTTGAGCGCCGCGATCATCTCAAAGCTCCGCTCTTCCTTCGCCTTCCGCTCCTCCCAGGGTTTCAACGATACAAAGAAGAACCCGGAATTGGGAGTCGCGACACCGGTGATCAGGCTGTACCCGGCAAGCGTTGTGTAGTTGTCGATCCCCTGTTGTTCCCGCGAGAATCGCCTCCACCTTCCGGCACACCTCGTCCGTGCGCTGCAGCGAGCTCGCATCCGGAAGCTGGAGATTGACCAGGAAGTATCCGTTATCCTCCTCGGGAACAAACCCTCCCGGCACCGCCCGAAAGAGGAGAACGATCAGGACGATGATGATACCGATAAAGATCATGCTCCGGCCGATTTTCCGGACGACAATGCCGGTGAAACCGATATAGCCGCCCGTGAACCGGTCGAACACTTTGTTGAACCAGCGGTAGAACGGATCCAGGAACGACTTGGATTCGCCTTTGGGCTTCAGGAGCATCGCCGCGAGCGCCGGGCTGAGCGTCAGCGCGTTGAAGGCGGAAAAGAGAACCGAGATCGCGATCGTGATCGCGAACTGCTGGTACAGACGGCCGGTGATCCCCCCCATGAACGCCACGGGGACGAACACGGCGGCCAGAATCAGCGCGATCGCCACCACCGGACCCGAGACCTCCTCCATCGCCTTGGCGCGTGGCCTCTTTCGGCGACAGCCCTTTCTCGATATTGTGCATGACGGCTTCCACCACGACAATCGCGTCGTCCACCACGATACCGATGGCGAGTACCATTCCGAGAAGCGACAGGGTGTTGATCGAAAAACCCAGCATCGGGAAGATGATGAACGTGGCGACCAGTGAGACCGGAACGGTGAGCAACGGGATGAGCGTGGCGCGCCAGTTCTGGAGGAAGACGAAGACCACCAGAATCACGAGCAGAATGGCCTCAAAAAGGGTCGTCAGGATCTCGTTGATACCCTCTTCCACGGCGAGCGTCGTGTCCAGGGAGATCTCGTGGACAAGGTCCGGCGGGAACTTCTTCGAGGCGTCAGCCATCACCTTCTTGATGGAAGCCGCGACCTCGAGGGCGTTCGAGCCGGGGAGCTGGAAAACCGCGATGACCGCCGCGGGTTTTCCGTTGTTCCGGCCGATCTGGTTATACAGGAGCGTCCCGAGTTCGATCCGGGCAACATCGCCCATCCGGACCTGGGATCCGTCCGGATTTGTCCGGAGAATGATCTTTCCGAACTCTTCTTCCGTGAGCAAGCGGCCCTGCGTCCGGACGGTATACGTGAAATCCGTTCCGGTCGGGGCGGGTTCAGCACCGATCTGTCCCGCGGGGGAGATCACGTTCTGACCCTGAACCGCGTTGACGAGGTCCGGGACGGTGAGCCCGAGCCTGGCAAGGCGGTCAGGCTTCACCCAGATCCGCATCGCGTAGTCGCTTCCGCCGAACAGCTTGACGTCCCCCACTCCCTTCGTGCGGCTGAGCAGGTCGTTGATGTTGATCGATGCGTAATTCGACAGGAAGTTGTTGTCGTAGCTCCCCTTCGGTGACTTCAGCGTCACAAGGAGGAGGGGAAAGACGAGGGATTTCTTGATCGTCACGCCGTAGGTCTTCACCGGCCCCGGGAGCGAGGCCTGGGCCTGCGAGACGCGGTTCTGTGTGAGAACGTTGGACATGTCCAGGTCCGAACCGACGTCGAACGAGACCTGGAGTGTCAACGTTCCGTCGTTCCCGTTGATCGACTTCATGTAGAGCATGTTCTCTACGCCGTTCACCTGCTGCTCCAGCGGGGTGGCGACGGATTGCTCCACATCCACGGACGAGGCGCCGACGTACGTCGTGGTCACATTGATCATCGGCGGGACGATTTCGGGGTACTGCGAGATCGGCAGGCCCCGCATGACGATGAAGCCGACCATGACGAGGACGATGGAGATCACCATCGCCACGATCGGCCGATTGATAAAGAACTTCGACATGGGTCAGCGACCTCCGCCGGGCTGGCCGGCCGTAAGGAGCGAATCCAGTGGAATGAAGGTTGGCGCCACGACCATGTCGGGCCGGAGGCGCTGGACACCTTCCACAACGATCTTCTCGCCGGCCCGGAGACCCTCCTCGATCACCCGCAGCTGTCCGACCATCGGGCCCGCCTTCACGCGGCGGAACTCGATCTTGTTCCCTTCGCCGGTGACGTACACGGCGAACTGACCCTGGATTTCGAAAACGGCTTTTCCGGGGACAACCATCGCGCCTTTCAAATCTTCATAGATCGCCCGGACGCGCGCAAACTGACCGGGCCGGACGAGGCGCCGCGGGTTCGCGAACGCAGCTTCAATCTGCAGTGTGCCGGTCGACGCATCCACCTGCCGCTGGAGAAAGAGCACTGTTCCCCTCTCCGAATAGACGGAGCCGTCGGCAAGGATCATCTGGAACCTCCCTTTCCGTTCTTCCGCCGTGGGCATACCTTTCGGCATGAGCCTGTTCGCAAGATCCAGGTATTCCGCCTCCGAGATGGAGAACCGCACATGGATCGTGTCGATGCTGGAAATCGTATTCAGAATCACGGGGTTCGGCGGCCGCCCGACAAAGTCGCCGACGCGCGCAAGGGAAATCCCGATCAGCCCGTTGATCGGGGCGTAGACGCTCGCATAGCCAAGATTGATCTTTGCGACATTGAGCGCGGCCTGCGCAGCTTCGACCTCCCCCTTGCGGGCTCCATATTCCGCTTCGGCGGATTCAAGGTCCCTCTGGCTTACAGCCCCGGCCTGCGCCAGCGGGCGGTACCGGTTGACGTCCGACCGGGCCCGGACCATGAGCGTGCGGGCCTGGGCCAGCCTCCCCTGGGCTTCCGCCACGGCCTGCTCCAATTCGCTCTGGTCGATCGTGTAGAGAAGGGCGCCCTTCTTCACCTCGCTTCCTTCAGCAAAGTGCATTCCCTTGAGCCATCCGGCGACGCGTGCGCGGAGCTCGATGTCGAGAGCCCCGATCGTCTGCCCGACCCATTCCTTGTAGATCGGGACGTCGCGCTGGACGACATCCGTGGTCTTTACCGGGAGGGGAGGCGCGGCTGGTGGCGCTTCTTTCGAACAACCGATAAGTGATACGAGGAGAGATATAGTGAGGAGCAGACTGACCACCAGCACATACCGGTGGCTTGCGCGGGGAAAGAGAGAGTCCACGCTGGTTCTCCTTCAATCAATAGGTGTGAGGGGAATTCTTCAGGCCGACAAACGATGCGTTGAATATACTTAGAACAATCACAAGAGGCAAGGCTGGAAGACAAGGATTGGGAATGAGGACTGCAAAACAACCAGGGGCTGCCTCATGATTTCTGAGACAGCCCCTGTATGGATTTTGTACCTTACTGCCGTCTTCCCTGCGTATCAGGTCGGAACGTGCACCTGGTGTTTCAGAGTTCTCCGCACCACGGCCGGGATTACTTCGGAAGCAGCGGCGTCTCTGACACAAGCTTGGCATCAATGAGCGTCAGCAGCTGGTTTTCCGCCTGTATCCACTGAGCGGCCCGTTTCATACCCAGAAACTTGGCCGCTTTTTTGTAATACTTCTCCATCAGATCAACACGCTCGTCCATCACGCTGAAACTCTTCTTCACCAGCTCTTCAGCCTTCTTGTCGTCGATCTTTTCGTAATTCGCAGCGTAATCCTTCAGAATAGCGATCCTTGTGTCGCCGATTTTGCTCAGCTCCAGGTTGTATTCGCGATAAAAGGGCCAGAATTGCGTCGCCTCTTTCTCGGTGAAGTTCATCACTTTTTCGATGACGGCCTTCTTTCCGGTCTTGAGATCGGAACGGATGAGTTCGATCGTGGATTCGAGAGATTCCTGGGCGAACGCCTGCACGGCCATCAGGGAAACCACGAACAGTGCGAGAATGCGAAGAACTTTCATAAGAACCTCCTGTAATATGGTGGATAGCGGTATTTCCTTCTGAAGACCTCGAGCCGGTAGAATGGCAGGCCCGAAAGAACTTAGAATTTATTTTACGAACATCTCTCATCAGAATCAACTCTACGCAACTCTAGAATGACACGGAGATCGACAGGTGCACGTGAAACCGTCTCCAGGGGTGTACCGTAACCTGCTCCAGAGGTTGCCCGTTCCGGAGAGCATCGACCACTTCAGAGGCCTCCCGGAGATCCTGGGCCGACGCGTTGAGTTTGTAGCCGAGATCAAGGCGGAAGGTACCAACGGGCGAACGGAACAGCATCCCCGTACCGATTCCATAGAAAAACCCATTCTCATCAGCCCACCCGAGATCCGACTGAAAATCTTCCTGTGGATTCCAGATGCGCGCACCATCCAGATACAGGGACAACCCCGCGAAGGAACCAAGGCCCGGAAACGGCAGGCGGAGTTCAAGGGTGAATGCGAGTTTTGCGAGTCCGCCCACCGGGATATAACCATCCACCGAGTAGGTCGTTTCGGCAGCGGCCGGCTGGATTGTTATGTCCGGAAATTTCGGCCCGAGAAGCCGGGATGCCCATCCCCGAACATCCTCGGGGCCTCCGGCAGTCGACACGATATCCCGGAACTGGAGCAGTTTGTCCGTCGCGGTTTCATCCCCCTGGGGAAGCCCCTTTCCAAACGGGATGATGGTGCTTGCGTACCCGCGTATCGCCAGGCCCACGTCGTCGCTAAAGGGCGTGAAAAAAGCTCCGGACAATTCCCCCCGCCAGTATTCGATGGAATTCAGATCAGGCGCCCAGGTCACTTCGGTCTCGGGCCTGACCAGGAAACCTTTTCGCGGGACCATGATGTCATCTAGCACGCCATACGACCCCTGGAGGGCGATGGTGTTCTTCAGCACTGTTTTCCCCTTCGACAGGGTGCTGAGCAGACTCAGAAAGTCGATGGCTCCCGATTCGTAATCCCCATACCGTACCTCCTGAATATTGCGCTTGCTGATGATCTGGCGCAGGGCAATCGAACGAAGTGGATCAACCTGGTAGACCAGTGTGGCACTGAGACCGTAAGCGTTGGACCGGTCCCTGTAGTCGTTCCGGTATTCCACAATCGGACCGGCGAAAAGTGACAGGCGGCGGTGCAGCACATACGGCTGCGTGAAGGAAAGCGTGGCGCGGTAGAGAACCTCCGGAATCTGTTCAATGGCAAGGTATCCCGTCTGTGCAAGTCCTGAGGCGGTGAACGTCCGGGCATCGCCGGTGAAGTTGCGATGCGTCCAGTCTCCTTGAAGCGTCATACCACCCCGCGAGTCATACCCCGCTGCTCCCACGATCATCCGGGGTGGGGCCTCGGTGACATCGAGGGAAAGAGGCACCGCAGCAGCCGGAAGCGTACCTTCAGGAAGGCCGATCACAGCGCGGCGGAACAATCCGAGGGAGAGTATCTCCCGGCGTCCTTCCGCCAGGGCGGCCGCCGAATAGAAGTCTCCGGGGGCAAAGGGGAGTTCGCGGAGAAGGATGCCTTCGTCCACGCTCTCCTGTCCGGTCACGATGATCGTATCGACCCGGCAACGTTGTCCCGGCGTGATGCGGAGATTCAGGTCGGCGGTATGAATCGCGGTATCAACGGAGATGCCCGAACCGGCCCGGGCAAAGGGATAGCCGTGATCCGCACACCACAGCAGAGCACTTGCCTCCACCGCCGGCAGCCGGGACAGATTGAGATGCTTTCCGTGCTGCGGGAGAAATCCCTCCAGCGCCTCACGCCACGAGGATTCGAGATCCGGCGGGAAAACCAACGGCGCCGCACTGTCTGCTCCCGTGACGTGAACCCGGCCGAGTGTGAGCGGAGGACCTTCTTCGATGACAAATTCGACGTCGACCAGATTCTCTTCCTCGTCAAAATCTACCGTGTACGTGATCACGGGGGCGAGGAATCCGGATTGATGATAGAAACGCCTGAGCCGGGCAACATCCTTCTGCAGTTCCAGCGGATCGAAGGGATGTTCACCGACCGGTTCAACAAGCGGGAAGAAATCCAGTGCGTCGCGAAGCCACGTGGCGGAACCCCGTTCTGTGAGTGCGATCTTTGAACGAAGATCGGTTTCCAGAAATGACCCTGTATCCACAAAGCGAAACCGGATGGAACTCACCTGCGTTCTGCCATTGGTCCGCACCACGCTCTGCTGGGCGGAGGTCTGCACGGCCAGAAGGAGAACCGTGACGAACACTGACAGACGGAGGGAAGTCACGTGGAGAGAATCCTCCGGGAAGAATTCTGAACGGGAACCATCTCAGTAGACATAGCGTGATTTGCAGAAAAGAAGGATGCGGCTTGCCCCACCCTGAAAATTCAGGAAGAGCCAGGGCGCAGCTTCGTACTCGAGCTCACCCTGGGTACCGGTTTCGAGACCCGCGTCCTGCACTCCCTGTTCGAGGAGAATCGGCTGGCGTACTCCGACATAAAGCTTGTTGGATACGTAGTTCCCCGCAACGATGGTGATCCCGCGCGCCCCATCCTGACGGATCTGGAACACGTCCAGAGGAACTTTCCCTTCCGTAACCCCCTGGGCGGCTCCGACAAGCTGTTCGATCGCCGCGGCGGTTCCCAGATTCCCCTGGTCCACGGTCCCCGCAAGGGCTCCTGTGCTTGATTTTCCGGTGGCAAGATAGGTGAGAATATCAGATTCGGACATGGCTGGATTCGAGGTCAGTTCAAATGTGAAAAGGCCCAGCCTGTACGCTACTCTCATGTTGATCACCACTTCGGAGAGTCCCGTACTCCCTTTCGAAGGCACCTTGTACTCCGAGTCGATACGGAGTTCGATGTCTTCCGGCCTTCCGTTGAAGAAGATATCTCCGCCGATGATCTCAAACTGGCGGCCGAACTGCCCGACAAAACTTCTGCCTTTGATGGGGTGGAGTTCGCCGGAAAGCCTGAATGGCTGCTCGGGAAGGCTGGTTACGTGAAGTGTTCCTTCAATTTCGATGGCGAGACCCGGGTTCGTCTTCTTGCGGATCCAGGCATTTCTGTGCATTTCCAGGTTGAGGTCCAGAGTCAGACTCGAAAGGGAGCTCCCCTCCTTCGGAATTTCCCTCCGTCTTTTCCGGACACCGAATCTTTGCAGGAGCGTACGGTAGTCTTCCTCGGTCAGATCCACCTCTTCGACGGCGGCAGCCCCTCCCAGTTCCGGAATCTGGATATCCGTCTCCCCCAGAACGATTTTCCCGGTAATGACCGGAGCGGATGTTGTTCCGGCTACGTCAAGATCCCCGGAGGCGGTGATCTTCATTTCGGAAGTCCGCAGAGCAAGAAAGTTCTCTGCCTTGACGCGCAGGTGAGGAACGATGTTCTCGGGATTCCTGAAGCCGATGGTTCCCCGACCGGAGAGATGCCCCTGACCCGAGTAAATGTGAGCCGAATCGAGATGCAGGTCGCTCCCCTCAAGCCTTGAACTCAGCGTCACGTTGTCATAGGTGACCCCCATGGAGGGAAGACTCACGAGTCCGCTGTCAACCGCCAGCAGGCCTTCGAGCTGGAGCGAGTCCAGTGAGCCCCGGCCGGTGACATCCGCTGTGAGGATTCCCGCGACAGCGCCGAAGGTCTGTGGATCCAGGAACGGGTGGATCATCTCGAGGTTGAAGTGATCTGCCCGGAGTTGCAGATTTACGGGTCGTTGAGGCGCGAGTGCGGCCGGATGCGGTACGGCATTCTCCTGATGTGCAAATGAGAGGGTCCGGGGAATCCTCGCTGCTACTGTGAGCAGCCGGCCGCCGGGTTGCGTCGCCTCTGCGTTGATGGTCAGCAGAGAGTCGCGCCAGTCGAGATCCGCGCGGATGAGACCGATTGGTTGATCCCAGGCACGGATCTCCGCGCTCATGCTGGCGGCGGCATGCGCGGACCTGGCCGGACCCGTGATCTGCAGTTCAATGGATCCTGTTCCATCCAGATTCGGCCGGTGGAGGTTTGAGCCGAGAAAGCCCAGAGAGAGTGATTCGGCCCTGAGTGTGAAATTCTGCTCACCCTTCGGGTTCAGAACACCGTTCGCACGAATCGACTGGTCTCCCGCACGGACATAGAAGTCGCGCACCAGCAGGCTCTCACCATACATAATAGAGGTGGGATGCTGGAGGTTCCATGTGAGCCGGGGCCCGTCGAAGGAAAGCGAGTCGAGCTGGATGATGGAGTTGGCTTCCCCCGGCTCGATTGCGCCCGCAATCCGGAGGTCCAGGCTGTCCGAGATCGTGGTGGACGAGTGGATCTCATGTCGTCTTCCGTCCGAGGTGAGCGTGGCATCCCACGAGGTGATTTCGAGATCCTCCAACTGCGCGTCCCGTGCTGTTGCGTGGGCTGAGAATCCGTTACGAAAATACCCGGTCGCACCGGCATCCAGCGAGCCAACAGAGTAGCTGCCAATCGCGGCAGAACGAATGGCCACGGTCGCGGCAATCTGCGTGTTCCCGGCAGGACCGGTAGCCGTGCAGGAGAATTCCGCACTATCCAGCTCGGTGGGAGGAAGATCGAACAGATGCTCGAAAGGCTTCAGGGAACGGAGAATTGCAGTGGCAGAAAACCCGGACACCGATTCCCCGGCGGTATCAAGGACCGCCAGGGCCCCTGCACCGGTGAGAAAACCGGCATTTGACCGGACGAGCAGTGTGTCCACCTGAACTGTCCTGCCGGCAACAGAGACACGGCAGACCGCCGAATCAGCTTCGAGAGAGTCGATCCGGCCGCGGGCCTGCAATGTCGCATTCATCCGGGTCCGATCGGGAGAACCCCAGGTACCATCCGCTGCAATGTCAACCGCGATGCTCGAAGGGGAAAAACGTTCGTCATTGAGCAACAGGCCCAGATCTTCCATGCGCACCGCAACGTCGGCGGTTCCACTAAACCCTTCATAGCTCATCACTCCTTGCGTTTTGCCGTTGATGTGCCCATGCTCAAACTTCCACGCCGTGACAAAGCCGACCCTGCCACTGTCCAGTTCCCCCTCGATGGATGCCTCTGCAAGTGATTCTTTGTTGATGCTCGAGCGCGAGAAACGCACGCTCAACCGGGAATCGGCCGTCTCAAGAGACGTTTCCCCGATGATGTATCGAACACGTTCCCGAAAGATCCGTCTTGAGTCCATCGACCGGTATCAAAGACCCCAGGTCGATATGTTCGAACTTTGCAGCCGGGACTGTCAACTTCCGGCGATTCCTCAAAGGGACGTGCAAGCGCTTCCGAAGAGAAACCTCCTTCCGGCGTCCGCACATCCAGAGAGAGAGAGAGTTCGCGTCCCTGCAGAACCATATCTGCCCTGCCTCCGGTCAAATGCTGCCGGTCGATCTTCGATTCCTGGAGGACGAGATTCGCCTTTGCGACGACGGCGTCTGATCGCCGGGGGGAGCGACCACCGGCAAGGCGCGCAATTGCGTCGGTGGAAGACGCGTCCGCGCGGGCGGTCAGTGTGCCATTGAGATCCGTCTGGAATGCGCTGTCGGTCCCGAGCTTCGACAGGTCCAGGTTGTGGAACGTGAAGTCCGTGATTTCTGCAAAGGGGTGATCTTCCTGAAGACCCGCGTTCGCCTTCAGCCTGAAACTCCCCCCGCCGGTCAGAGCCGACAGCTCAAGGCCGGTCGCCCCATTGACAAGCCTTGCCCGGGCCACAAGAGTGTCTATTTCAATTCCCAGAAGTGCTGAGGACGTGATGTGCAGCCCGGCTTCGCCTGTCATGGTCGCGAGGTCCGTTCCGTGGCCCCTCATCGTGAGGGATCCGGTGAGTGAGGATCGGCTATTCTCGCCGAGGAATGGGGCAATGTCAAAATTGCGCACGAAGAGGGGAGTCAGCGCATAACTGATCTGATCTCCCAGGACAGCGTCTGCCGTCAGTCCGGCCTCGCCGCTGAGTGTCTTCAGGTCTGCCGTTGCACGAATTGTTCCTCGGGCGAGGGTTGAGTGGAGAGTGAATGACTTGAAATATTTGTTGGCTTCCCACCGCCCCTGAAGGTCCACACTGGCATCGGCACTTTCGGGGTCGAACCCTTTCCCGGAAAGGTGAACTGCGCACCGGAGTCCGGCGAGCCTGGCCATGAGATCCTTCGAAGACAGAGATTTCAGCGGTGGGAGATCGATGCTTCCATTCATCTCATAGTCGGGCAAGGCGTCAAAAGGAGATACCCTGCTTCTCAAGGAAAACCGGAAGGGCCCCCCGGTCCCGCCGATATCGGAGGAGATCACACCTTCCCGGATGTCATGACGGGAGGTGATTTCGAGCGGGGTCAGACCATGGAATGAAGATTTCTGTATTGTGACGACGCTGTTTCCCGAGAAGTCGGCGAGTCCTGCACCTTCACCGCGAAGCGAGATCCTGGAACTGACCTTCTCCGAGGAGTCCGGACTTCCGGTGAGACCGGCAATGCTGAGAGCCTTCGTATCGGCCTGCAGTTCGACAGCCACTATCCCTTCACGCGGGTTCCAGGCCGCACACACAACATCGAGCGACCCGCCTCCTGCAGGCGCGACATGGCCCGACGCCTGGAGCCTCCGGCCGGCTCCTGTGACCTGGAGGGTGATCCTGGCTTGTCCATCTGGACCGATACTCTGGATGAAGGGATTCAGATCGCCGTAGGCAATCGGCGAGGCGGTAATCTGGAAGTCGGCGTCCGGCACAGTCTCCGGGAGCGAGATCGGCAGGGATATCCAACCCTTTGCTGCAACGGAGGTTCGGGAGGAAACCACCGCAAGACTCCTCACATTGAGCAGGCTGTCGGAGATGCTCCCGGCCGCGCGAACTCTTACCCGCTCGTCCGTTCCCACGACCCTCTCGAGTCCACCCGGTCTTTCCCCTCTATCATATGAGTATCCCGCATCCAACATATCAACCGAGGCTGAGATGTTTTCCCCGATGCGAATGGAATGGGCGGAAAGGGTAAGCCCCGTGACACGAAAAGAGATTGCCGAGTCTCCTTTCCCGGAATGGAGGGCAAACTCGCCGTCGCTCACCGTGACTCTCTCTCCGGCAATCAGTATCGGTGCGGAGGAATCGGGCGCGGTATCCTCGCCACCAAAGGGAGCAAGAAAGCTCAAGGATCCGTTCGTATCCACATCGGTCCGGACTGCCGGCTTCCGGAGAACCAGGTCATAGACAAGGATCTCGCCGCGCAGCAACGCCGGCAGACTATAGCTGACGCTGAGGGTATCAAAAGTTATTAGTAGAGTCTGTTCCGGATTGGAGATTGAAACGTCGTAGAGGTCGAGGGAAGTGATCCAGCTGCCACCGACATTCCCGATGGAGGCGGAAGATCCCTTCCAGGGATTCGCGGCGTCGAGAGCGGTTCGTGCGATCCAGCGGGCTGCCGGGGGAAACTGAAGTGAGAGGAGGATGAAGGCCAGAAGCAGCGTGACAACAATGACGAGACGGAGGGCAAAACGAAGAAGCTTGCGCATGATACCCGTTCGTTTTGCCACGGCCTCTGGTACTTTCCCGTTTGTCGCTTCGATTGCTTTCAGTCACTCATCGGCATATCAATTTTCTAATAATAGGGATTCAATCTATCAGTTTCAATGGCGTTTCACGGATCGATTGCCCACTGATCCAAGGACTCATTTCCACGATTCATATGTCAAGTTGGGCACTCGTGAATAGTGCCTGACATTATTCGTCACAAGAACCAGTTCACGGGATATCGCCTGGGATGCGATCAAGGAAAGTGTTTATCGCTGACCGCAGTTTCTCCGGACGAGCGCTACCGGGAATACCCGACTCCAATTTATACCTCAAACAGTCAATGGCCAGAAAATCGTAATCCGACGTTCGGGGATGTATAGAGAATGCCAGCCGGAAAGGGTTGGCATCTCCATGCAATCGAATATTGACTTTCCAACTCACGGTACATATATTACGTATGTATGTGAGATACTCACATGTTATATATACTTCCTGCGTACTGAAAAGAGGCTACCATGGGGATGCTGAGAACAAAAGACGAAATGCAGCGGAAGAACTTCTACCTCTCCACCGATCTCGCAGGACGAGCAGAAGCAGTGGCCAGGAACATGGAGATTGATTTCAGTCAACTCCTTCGCGAGGCTCTGCGTCAATTTGTAGAACGGATGGAGCGGGAAGAAATGCACCGGGCGCTTGCTGAGGCGTGCAAGACCTACCGCGAGTTTAACAAGAAGTTGTCCACCGAATGGGCACCATTCGAAACGAGAGTCAAATGATCACCGTCCGGCGTGGAGAAGTCTATGATGTGATGCCCGCCCCTTCTGTAGGAAAAGAAATCCAAAAGAAAAGACCCTGCGTGGTGGTGTCTTCAAATACTGTAAATGAACATGCGGGACTGGTTGTCGTGTGCCCCATCACTGAAGGGCTGGGCCTTCCAGCGGACCTCATTCACATTTCGGTCGGCAAAGGAGAGGGGGGCACAACCAAAGACTCCATTGTGTTGTGCGAACAAATCAAGGCTGTGGATGAGGATCGGCTGATGGAGAAGCGAGGCAATCTTAAAGGGGAAACCATGCAGAAGATCGACAAAGGGCTCAGAGCGGTTCTGAGTCTTTACTAAGGCAGATCTTCAATTTAGCCCGCGCAAGGAAAGGCCAGCCCGTTTGACAGATCCTCCTTCTCTTGTGTCACCTGTGGCACATGTGACACAGATGCTTACTGAGCCAGGAAGGAGTAGGTCACGCCTATCGCAATAGTGAAATACTTGTCAGTAGAAACTGCCGAGGGATTGCCGTAGACATCATAGTTGTAATATGTATCACGCTTGACAAGATGATACCGGGCGGCCAGATCCAGAGACACATCCTTGCCGATCGGCATCAGAAACCCGACCCCGAGGTTTCCGCCCGCGACGGTCTTCGAGAGCGCTTCGTAGATATTCTGCGTCACCACGCCGTTTTCCAGCTTCTGGCCCTCCACCTTGCCGCTGTAGAAATACACCCCCACCTCCAGAAGGCCGTAGAACCTCATGTTACCGGGAGGTGAGAGTAGCTTCGCCCCCAGGAGAATGGGAAATGTATTCATCCTTCCGGTGAGCTGCAGCGTCCCCTTGCCTCCCTCCGCGGCGTACCGCTGGTTCACCTGTTCTTCATCGACACCCCATGTCGTGAACCCTCCCAGCAACGAAAATCGAAGGTTGCTTGAACTCTCCATGTAGAAGTCGACGTGGCCCCCGAAGCCGGTCTTGAAGGACTCACCGAACGATGCCGTCGGGAATGCAATGTCAGCTGCGAACGTTGTTCCATATCCGTTTTGAGCGAACGAAACGCCCGTGCCGGTCAGGGAAAGTCCGAAAAGGAGGACAATCCATTTCGAAGAAGTGCGCATGACTAACTCCTCTGTTTGATGACCGCAGGGATGATTACTGGAAGGTGTAGCTGAGTCCGGCTAACACACTGACGTAACGAATCGCCCTCGTGCTGATGTCATTCCCCCCTCCCGTAACGACCAGGACTCTCTTGTCATAGTCCACAACGGAATTGAACTTCGCATTGATGTCAACAGCCCACCCGTCGTTTCCGATCGGAACGAGGCCTCCGATGCCGACAGAATAGGCACCCTGTGACCAGGACTCCGTCGATGGCGTGAGGGTGGTTGTCACGCCGTCGATGGTCGCCGTTCCGGATTTTTCCAGGGTCTGAAAATACATGCCGAGGGATATGGTCAGGTAACTCAGGAAGCCCTGGTACTGGTACGAGTAGTTGATTCCCAGAACGACGGGGACAACAGTGTACGGTGCGTCGATGTCGGTCGTGCCCGTCTTTCCCTGCTCCGCAATCTTCACGGCCAGCTTTCCATTATCCACATTGAAGCCTGAATACCCAAAACCCAAATAGACCTTGAAATCCTGGCTTAGATTATACGGCACGTCCACGAACCCGGTGTAGCCTACTTTGAACAGGTCTCCAAACTCCCCCACCGGGAAGGCCGGCCCCCCTTTTACCGAGACCCCGAACTTCCCGGGCTTCCGGATACGCGAGTCATCATTCTGGGCCAGCACGGATGCTGTCAGGGTAACGACACACAGCGCTGCAAGAAGGGGTTTCATTTCCTGATACTCCGAGCAGGATGGAAAGAGGCGATGTGGAAGCCCCCTCCTGAAAGCACACAATCGGAGGGTGACTCCGGGGTGAGCGTGCAAAGGAACTCACCCCTTGCGTACCTGCCCTGGCTGTGGGCAGGGCCTTGCGGATGGCATTACGACATGATGCTGCTACAGAACAAACTTCATCGAGACGATAACATTCTGGTAGATAATCGTCTGCTCGACGTTCGTGTCGGAGGGTGTCTGCAACTCGTCCTTCCTCTGTCCCCGCCACCCGTACATATACCCGATGTCGAAGAGCAGTATGTCGGCGGAATTGATGCCGAAGCCGAGCGAGACAAACTTCTGGTCGTAGCGCGTTGCGTCACCCTTGTACGGAGACGGCCGGTACATCGCGCCGGCACGGGCGATCAGGCCGGTGAACGGGAGTCTGAACTCTGCGCCGAGGTTCAGATTGAGAACCCGTGTGAATTCCTCCTTGATCCTCTTGTTGACACCGCTCTCCGCCGTAAAGTCCTCTCCGCCGGAGTATTTCATCTGCGTGTAATCCACGTAGGTTGCTTCAGCGGTGCCGGTCAGGAACCAGAGATTGACCATTGCTCCGCCGGTCGCTTCAAACGGCGGGGTGATCTTGTAGGACAAGGGGGTGGCCTGAGGCTTGATATCGATTACTGCCCCTGTCTTATACGTGCTGGTTCCGCTCAGGTACTTCGTTCCGGTGACCGAATGGGAGAAGGGAACCTTGAACGACGCACTGATGCCGATAAAATTCTCGAATCGGTACACCAGTCCGAACCGCACGTCCCACCCCTTGTATTCGGTTGTACGGACATCCCTGTAGGACGCATCCATGAACCCTGCCGTCCGCGGATCTGAAGGATTTGTCCTCATCGAGTCGGGATAGGTATTCTGGGTATTCTCTGCGCGGAACTCCCGGTCAGTATCGAATATCCCGAGGTTGTAGCTGCCGCTCACACCGAAGAACACACCCGGTGCGGCCTGCAGAGAAACCCCTGTTGAGAAATGCAGCAGATTGCCCCCATCCAGGACATAGCCTTTCTCCTGGAACTTCCCGTTCAGCATGGTCGCATCGCCGAGATACCTTCCGGACTGGTCATAGGTGGGAAACGTCAGGCCAAGCGAGCGCCCAACATCGGTAGGGCTCTCGACCAGCAACGTGGTAAAGGAGGCGCCTCCTTTGTTGTATGCGTCGTATTTCCCACCGGCATTGAAATCCTTCGACTGTGTGTACCCGAACCCGAACACCATCTTCCGGACCGAATCCATTTTCACGGGAAAGGTGAAGCCCGCCTGGGTCAGACTGGTGTTGGAGGAGACGAAATCCGTGACTGACCCGAAAAAGTTTACGGAGTTTTGAAAACTGTTGGTGTTGACGGACATGGTATATGACGCGCCTTCGGACAGACCCAGTGTTGCCGGATTCATCCGGAGCGCGGAAAAATCATACCCGATGGTGGAATACGCATTCCCCATGCCGAGCGAACGGGCGTTGAAATTGATCCCCTGACGGGAAATCCGGATCGCATCATCCACACTCTGAGAGAATCCGGAGAGCGGCCAACCAAGAAGAAGGACAAGAAGCATCCCCACCGCACTGCGATTTCTGCACGTTGTCATGTTACCTTCCCAGGAATTGGCACAACACATTTTCAGACAGCAAATAAAGATACCGTTTTCGAGACAGAAATTCAAACGGTTCAGCTTCAGAATCCCACCCCCACGCCCACGCTGATCCAGGGAGTCCATGCTGCATAAGGTGACTTGTCATCCTGTAACACGTCGAAGAGCACTTCTACAAAGAGCGCTGTACTCGCGGAAATAGGTTGGACAAATCCGCCGCCGAGAAGAATGAAAGGTACCCATTGTCGTTCCGATGTAAAATTGCCGCTCGCGTATTTGTAGCTCATTTCGGCAAACTCTGCGTGCACATATACCTTCGGGTGAATCCTGTACCGCGCGAAGACGCTTCCCCCATAGTTGTGGGAGGTGACTTCCTGAGCGTAGCGTGAATCCACGGTGTATTCGTATTGAACCTTGAGGCCTAAAGAAACCCGCGGGCTTAATTTGTATCCTACCATGGGGGTCACCGCGAGGCGAAAGTAATCCCCGAAACTCAGACCGAGAGTGCCGCCGTAAAACACTTTGTTCTCCACCGGACCTTCCGGCGCCTCCGGCATAAGCATTTGCACTGCCTGGGTTGTATCTACCTCCTGGGCGAAAACAGGAGCTCCCGGTAAAACGAGGAACACTGCAAAAAGCAGTATGCTCTTCATCGTCCACCTCCTTGAGTAATTCGCGCGCGGTCCATTATGAGTTCTCCAATCCGATTACCTTGGCTTTGCCGCCTTGGCGTTCTGCGCTGTCAGCTCTTCGATCAACAAGTGGGTGTATTCCTTGCTGAAACTGTTCAGACTGGACGGATTGTAGGCCGTGGACTGCATTGACCAGCGGATCTGTTCTGTCTCCGCATCATACATATTCGACTCGATGAAGTAGGTCTTGTCGGTGGTGTAATATCCGGGAGTAGAGGCGACCGGGTACGCGTAGCTGTAGTAACTGTAGTAGCTTCCATAGTAGCCATAGTGGGGATAGGGTGAATATGCATATGCACCGCCCGCATACATTGTGGTCCCCGGAACGTATCGCTGGTCGCTCTTCACATCAAGCAACGTTACCGTAAACACACCTTCGCACCCCGACTCCTTGATCTTCGCTGCAATTTCTGCCTTCGAATGGGTCGCTTTTGTCAGGGTAGGCATCATGACATCGATGCTCCGTACTGCCTTGATCCCTTTGGCCTTTGCCGCAGCGGCAACATCAGACTCCACCACCATCTGGGCACTCCTGTCAGCCGTAATGGCCATAATAAAGACGCTGGTGTACGGTTTGCCCAGAGGATTCTCAGGGTTTTGCCAGAAACTGATTACTTCCTGTGAGGTTCCGCAGGACATCAAAAATGCGGCGGAAAACAGGAGAACGAGGGAGAGTATGTATTTCACGAGGATTGCCTGCGATTTGGTTTGAGAGAAATGAGGTATTCAGTCATCTTATTCAACACTCCCGGTGTCAAGAACAGTTCCACCAGGACACCACCAGCTACTGCTTGAAGTTCAGTTCCGGCGGCAACGCTTTCCCCGAACCGGGAAACATCAGCCAAAGATCTATTTTTCCGACATCAGGACCGCTTTCGCAGACTCAAGCTCGGCAAGTTGTTCCTTGCCGACTTTCGGATACTCCAGATTGAGCGAGCCCAGGGCATCGATAACAGCGGCTGCCACGACCACGCGCGTGAACCATTTGTTGTCCGCCGGAACCACATACCAGGGCGAATGATCCGTGGCCGTATGACGGATCATGTCTTCGTAGGCTTCCATGTATTCTTTCCAGCAGCCTCGCTCTTTTGCATCCGAGGCCGAGAACTTCCAGTTCTTTTCCGGAGTCTCGATCCTCTCCAGAAAACGCTTCTTCTGTTCCTTGCGCGACACATGAAGGAAGAACTTGCGTACGATCGTTCCGTTGTTGCTGAGGTACCGTTCATAGCTCCGGATATCCCGGTAACGATCATCCCAGATATCCTTGGTAATGAGCTCGGGGGGGAGCTTCTGCTTTTGAAGGAAATCCTCGTGCACACGCACCACAAGAACTTCCTCATAATACGAACGATTGAATATGCCGATGCGGCCGCGTTCGGGCATGTGCTTTGTGCAGCGCCACATGTAGTCGTGGTCAAGCTCTTCGGACGAAGGGGCTTTGAACGACGCGACCTGGCACCCTTGGGGATTGAGACCGGACATCACGTGTTTGATCGCGCCATCCTTGCCTGCCGCATCCATGGCCTGAAAAATGAGGAGGACGGACCAACGGTCCTGTGCATAGAGCATATCCTGCAGTCCGGCAAGCGCTTCTATACCGGTTTGCAGCGCTTCTTTTGCGCGAGGCTTGTCCTCGGCAGCCAGGGGTCCCGTGTCTCCAGGGTCGATATCCTTCAGCCGGAATTCTTTTCCGTCCGTGACGCGATAGGGCTTCGAGAGTTTATGGGCAGCCTTGACGATTTCGTCGAGTTTCATGGGGTGGACCTCATGGCTATTGGGCTTGAGTTCGCAGATTTCGCTGATGCACTATGCCTTCTCACCTGCCGATTCCTCCTTCACGGACTCCACGTACATGCGATAGAGCACCAGCGTCAGGGGAACACCGAGTATGGTTCCCATCGGACCGAGGGCCCAGGTCCAGACGAGAAGCGAAATGATAACAAGGAGCAGTGGGACATCGAGACCCTTCGCCATGAACCTGGTCTTGATGACGTTCTCCGATAGAGCGTTAATGAGAAAGAACCCCACGAAAACAACCAGCGCTTTCTGCCATCCGAATTGTATCAGCGCAAGAAGTGCCGGGGGGAGCACCGACAATATGAACCCCAGATTCGGCACAAAATTCAGCATGAAGGAAAGCACGCCCCACAGAACGGGATAGTCCACACCCAGCACCAGGAGGAGGATGATATTCCCGACGGCGACAAACAGTCCCGAAAGCGAGACGATGGAAACATACTTGCGGACTTCTTTTCCGAAGAGGATGTATTTGGCCATGATACCGCGGACTTCCTCTCCGCGCTGGGCCTTCGCGATCGATCCCGCGGCTTCGATCAGGATAAACACCATGACCAGAAGAATGACCAGTGACATGCTGACAACCCCGAGTCCGGCCGAAAGGAACCCTGCAGCCATTTCCAGAATGCGCTGAGGCTCGAGTGCGCTACCCAGGGCAAAACTCCCCGTATTGATCCCAAAACCACCGAGAAATCGGATGAAAGAATCCCGTATTTCTACGAGTCGCGGCTGGTATGTGGGAAGCTGGTCGATCATTTTCGAAATCGACCCTCCCACGACGAAGGAAAGGAAGAGGCCGCCGAGGATTACCACAACGATGGTAATGGCGACGGCAAGGGCTGGTTTGACGCCTTTCCTGATAGCCCAACCCATCAACGGGGTAAGAGACATCGCAAACAGAAACGCCATCAAAATAATGTTGACTATGGATGCGGCAACGTGCATGCCGGCGATAATAATAACGGCCGCGGCCACCGTTACGAGGGGGTTGCGAATGGAGTTCATTGCCCAATTATCCTTTCGCGATGGGCGGTACGGTTTCCGTTCAGAATCTGATACTCACATTGAGTTTCATTGTGTGGACCATCATCGGCGTTTCTGATGGGAACGGCCAGTTCATGTCCCCGCTGAACGCGTAGAAAAAGGCGTACGTCACTCCGTTCTTGAGAATAAAGTAGAGGATCGGACCGAAGAAAGGGCTCGTCTTCACGATTTCTTCGGCGAAATTCGATATGAGGATGACCGATGAGGATGCAATGAGATAGCTGCCGATCCACTTCGGGAAGACGACACGGGGGTAGATCACGGACATTTCATATCCTGCCGAGGCCGCGATGGTCGAAAACAGCTCCACGTCTACACCTCCCTCGGTGGACATGCCGAAACGCCAATCCCCTTCCGTGCGGAGCAGGATGGCCGAGTCACCGGGGGTGAGCCCTGCACCCGGTGTGAATTTCGGTTCTCCAATATCAAGAGAGAATTGATGATACGGTATCAACGCCTGATTTCCCAATTCCCAGCCATAGCCCGAGCGCTGACCGGTGCCAACCCTCCACAATTCTGCCGCTGTGCCGCCCGTACCTTCCTTGCCGGGCGGTATGGTGGACTTCCCGTATGTGCCGATGAGGAATCGCTCGTCCAGCTTTTTTCCCCAGCTCTTGTAGTTCTTTACCTCCCGGAATCCGAGCTTCAGGCTCATGGTTGCGGTGGCCGGAAGGTCGGCGGTGTACAGTTTATGACCGAACATTCCGTATCCGTACGATCCTTCGAGAACCGGATCGAAATTCCCTTCGGTGAGAAAGCTCCATGCCGATTTCGATCCGCCTGCCGGTGCCTGGGCGAACGCGGAGGTTCCCGGCAGAGAGAGCACGGAGGAGAGGACCGGCAGAATGAGAAGACTCAGGATAAGGATGAGGAGGGGTGTTGGACGAAGACGGGTGGACATTTCAGACCTCTGGTGGTTTCGTTTATCTGGTAAGAATCATAACGCTCGCATAAGGATGGCGTGGAGATCACTCATGTCCGCACTGTGCAATATACACCATTATGCATTGGGGGTCAATCAGATTTCGCGCCGGGCGAAGCATGTGGGAACACGTTGGTCATTCCGGAATCATCGCCTTTGCCCCGGATTTCTAGACAGCATACGAGAACGCAAAGATCGCTCTCATCCGGAGGGACGTCAGCTTCGAATCCGTTGCGGTTGAATAGATCCCGCCCGTGACGGCCTGGAGAATGGGACTGTTGGTCGAGGAGAGCGGACTACTGCCGAAGGCATACCCGAGACCGAGCGTGATCTTCGATCTTCCGATGCTGAAAATCCCACCGCCGGCCACGTTGATGTAATCGATGGAGCTGATGGCAAAATTCACTCCTGACCCGGATTGTGCGCCTGAATTGTCCGTCGTGACGCTGGCATACCAGGAGGTGTTCTCGTTTACATCGTATTCAACCCCGATGCCGATATTCAGGACCGACTGAAGAGCGGCCGTCAACGTATTCTGATACGTCACGCCGGTTGATTGGCCCGGAAACGATGCAGGTTCCAGGACATTGAACTTGCTCACCGCCGCATACCATTCCGCCGAGACGTCGAACCGGAACTGATCCAGCTGGTAGGCCGCTCCGATCCCTATAGCCCAGGAGCTCCGGTACGTTGATGAAAGGCTTTCCTGAAAGTCGGCCACAAAGAAAGGATCAGGGATGCCATCGCCGTTTGTGTCGACTCCAGTGGCCATAACGTTGACATATGTGGAGCCGCTGCCGAACAGATTGACGCCGGGTGTCGTGAGCGTGAGCCCCAGGGAGAGGGGCGAAAGGTCGACTGCAACGCCCGCCTTCCACAAGAGGCGGATGTTGTAGTAATCATAGTTGGTGAAATACGAGAGTCCCGCAACCCCTGCGGAGTCTGTCAGGGCGGACGCCAGCACACCTGTCCCTTTCACCTGAGAACGAAGTGCAAAATACGTTGTCACGCCAATCCCGATATTCCCGCTCACCGGCCTGGACCAGGTGAACCCTGCCCACATCTCGCTCACATCCTGCACGAACGCCAATTCCTGGGAAACAGAACCCGATCCCCGAACACCCGGGATCGACTGCTGTGAACCCACAAAGCGCTCATCGAGGTTGAGATTTGCCCGCTGGCGGGTGATAAGGGAATAGGCCAGGTGGTCGGCCGCACCACTGTCGGCCGGAAAGCGCCCGGCCAGAAGGCTGGGAGCGACATTGAATTTGAAACTGGAGGTCTGCCGCTTCTGTACCCCTGTACCTTCAAGAGTTGAAGAGCTTGCCTCATACACGCCGGCACTCAGGATCAGCCCGCTCGCTCTGCTGAGCCCGAGTGCTCCCGGGTTGTAATAGGTCGCGCTCAGATCCGACACGCTGCCGATCACGGCGCCGCCGAGAAGGGTCGACCGCGTCCCGTATTGGATATTCCAGTACTGTGTATCCTGTGCCGGGAGGGATTGGACACAGAGGATTATCATCAAAGCTGTTGCGCCGGAGATTCTGCCCCTACAAACAACCGGGACGTTCAAGTGTACAAGTCTCATGCATTCCCTCTCTTCATGTTGGTCGGTTCCAGGGCAACATTCGTTTGGAAGGGGGTGGGTAGTCAACGGTTTATGATAGCGATTCTCATTAATATAATCCAGGAGGAGATACTCCCAGCATTTGTTCATCTTTCGCCAAATGTCCGTTCGGGAGCTCTCGCGGATGCAGAATCGTTGGAAACGAGTCCAGAAATGACGAAGCGACTGGGAAACCGAGGTCTTGGTGGTTCTTCTTCTTGATGTGAAGAGGAGGTTCAGGACTTGATTTTGCACTCGGTTCTGCCTACATTTTTTAATGCTGAAATGAGTTTTCCCATGTCTTGGCTGCAGAACAGCAAGTTCTTTACGAAAAAGCCAATCTCAGAACCTACAGGTTGCGTTAAGAAGGCAACACGAATCAATCAGGAGGTAGAATGACAAGGAATAGATTCTCCACTATTACCGTCGCAATGGCTGTCGCGATCTGCGTGATATCAGCCACACCCGTGACTGTGCTCGCACAACCGATGGATATCACGGTCACCCCTACGGTATCGTATATGTGGGCAGGCAGTTATCAGACCCTCGACGGGGACATACAGCTGGAAGACGGGATTCAGTACGGCGCCATCCTGGGTTTCGGGGCGGCCCGCAATGTCCGCGCGGAGCTCTCCTGGTCAATGCTCTCCTCGAGGGCCACGTTTGCCCCTTACTACAACAATATTGGGACGTCATCCCCGCTTACGGGCCTGGATATAGGGATGATCGTTCACTACTTTCAGCTGGGAGCTGTGCATTATGTCGATAAGGGAAAAGTACAGCCATTTATCGGTATGACCGCAGGTGCAGTCCTCTTTCATCCCGAAGAGGTCCGGATCCAGGGTGTCACATCGAGCGACACGTGGCGCTTTGCCATGTCCTTTGTGGGCGGGCTCACATTCAACATGTCCGAAAAGGTCGGACTCCGGATCCAGGGGCGGTTGAACTTCCCCATCTACTTCTCCGGAGCATATGTAGGGGTAGGCACCGGCGGAGCGAGTGTGGGAGCTACCGGAGGCATCCCGATTGTCCAGGGAGACATCGGCGCCGGCCTCTCCATCAAGATCTGATAGAATCCACCGATGCATCACTCGGTGTAACAACGAGATTGCCGTAGTAGTACAATATCAATATTGGAGGAGAAGCGTTATGAACATGCCGTTGAAAAGACTCTCAGGAAGATTCATGGTCCTGCCTCTGGTCATCCTGTTCGCGAGTATCGTGCCGAGCGGGTGCTATCAGGACTATAACCTGGGCGTGGAGGACTTCGATGCCTATCTGACGAAGTATGTCGAAGGGACCAACTTCCAGGCCTATAAGTACTTCATCATGCCGGATACGATTATGCACCTGATCGACAAGAATGTCGTGGTCGATCCCATTGCCGGCTATCGCAAGTACGACAAGCAGATCCTTTCACTCACCGCGAGCAATTTTGAAGCACGTGGTTACGTGCGCCTGAAGGATACCCTGGCGATAACCGGGGGCATCGATCCCAAGACGGTGTTCCTGGTTCTCATCGGCCAGTTCGCCAATGAACACACCGGCTATTATTACGACTACTGGTACGGCTACTGGGGCGGGTACTGGGGCTGGTACTACCCCGGCTATTATCCACCCGGCATACGTCGACTCCTACGAGTACACCGTCGGAACGACCGTTACCGAGATGGCCGACTATGCAACGAGTGCCGGGCAACGCAAGCACGCCCCTGTCTGGGTGGGTGTCATCGCCGGCCTCGCCGGAGCCCCTGCCACCGCCCAGCAGCGCATTGGAACAGCCATCAATACCCAATTCGAGCAATCGCCGTACCTTTACACAGGTCAATAACGCTCTTATCCATCATTCGCGAACAAGAAGGATGTCGTGACGACGATGAAACTTCTCAAGATTGTCATACTCGTGGCTCTCGTGGCGATGCCGGTACTGGCGCAGCGCAAAGGGGACCAGCTCACCGGCTTGACCTGGAATATCGGAATCCCGGTTGGCCAGATGAGCGACTTCATGAACAAGACCAGCTTCGGTGGCTTCGGGGTTGATTTCCGCTGGTTCCTTGACGAGAACGCCTCGCTGGGAGGGTCGTTTTCGTGGAACAACTGGAGTTACCAGACCAATGAGACAATTCCCATCAAGAATGGCGCGATAGGGGGAACCCAGATACGCTACTACAACGTGCTGCCGCTCCTGCTGAACGCGCACTACTACTTTGGAGAAACCGGACAGGATATCAGGCCATATTTCGGGCTCAACATCGGCGCCTACGTCGTGAACCAGCGACTGGATGTCGGCATCTACTCGTTCCAGAATGACAACTGGCATTTCGGGCTGGCCCCGGAAGCGGGATTTCTCTGGCACATGGATGCGCGCTCACATATTATGATCGCGGCCCGGTACAACTACGCCTTCGACTCCGGCGAAACCCTCGGGGGAAAAGACAACAATTCCATCGCATTCCTGGGCGTGAACCTCGGATTCGCATGGACCACAGGGTGGTTCTGATCCACGCAGGTGGGGGGCGGATGTTTCCTCCACCTTCGGGAATCGACAAGGGCGTTGCCTTCAAGGGATGAGCTTCAAACCAGAGCAGTTCGTTTCAAACGGAGTCCGGTTCGATGCCGGGCTCCGTTTAGTTCTTTCTCCCCGACAACACAATCAGCTCACAACACGGCCTTTGCCCTTCCCTCGGCGGGAGTAGACCCACCCGAAACGTTACACGCTGGCGGTCACGCAATGGTCCACGGGTTGGGCCATGACGACAAAGCACTCCATCGTTGAGCGGCAAACGATGTGTCGCCGCCACAACAGTTCGTTGCTGTGGGGCCAAACGCGCGCCCCCGAAAGGCCTATGACCAGACACTCCCCACTTCTCGCACTTCTTCTGTTCGGCATGAACCTCGCCGGCGCCCAGGTTCCGGTCCCCAAAGCGGATTCTGTGTCGATTCGCGGTCTTTCCCTTACCGGCTATCCGTACGTCTTCTACTCTCCGGAAACGGAATTTGCACTGGGCGGAGCACTGGTCGCCACGTACCGCACCACCGACTCCCTGAAGGCAAAGCCCTCCAATTTCACCCTTTCCGGGTATTACTCCGTCAAGAGCCAGTATGATATCTATTTCGTTCCCGAAGCGTTCTTTGAGGAGGGAAAGTACTATCTCACGGGGTTCATCGACTATGGGAAATATGTCGACAAATTCTGGGGAATCGGCAACGACGTTCCCGACATTCCTGAAGCGCCGTACGTTCGCACGTTTCTCGCCATGAATGCCGACTTTCAAATTAGAATTGTGGAAGAGCTGAAGATCGGCTTAAATTACGATTTCAACACGACGACAATAACCGACAAACAGTCCAACCCCTTCCTGCTTGCCGATGCCGTGACCGGCTCCAACGGAGGTCTTTCGTCCGGTCTGGGGGTTTCTCTCAGCTACGACAAGCGGGACAACGTTTTCTGGCCATCCACAGGCCTCTTCTATAAACTCAATACCGTGCAGTGTATCAAGTGGTTGGGAAGCGATTTCGAGTTCAACCGGATCATCATCGACCTCCGCCAGTATATCAGACTGGGTGAGGGGAGTGTTCTGGGATTGAATGTGTATGGAAATCGTGTGGCAGGTCCCACTCCATTCTATCAGATGCCCCTTCTGGGGGGCGGATACATTATGCGGGGCTACTACCTCGGCAGGTATCGTGACAATTACTATGTCGCCGCGCAGGCGGAGTACCGGTGGATGTTTGCGAGAAGATGGGGTATCATCGCCTTCATCGGCGCCGGCGACGTCGCAGCAGAGATGTCCGGCTTTCAGATCAAGTACATCAAGCCCAACGCCGGGTTTGGATTCCGGTTCGCCCTGGATCCGCAGGAGAAATTGAACGTGAGGATGGACATTTCCTACGGAAGAGATGCACAGGGGAACAAGATCACGGGGGTCTATTTCAACGTGAAAGAGGCGTTCTAGCACCGGGAACGCCTCACTCGTGAAACGCACACCGTCTATGGTGTGCAATGATGGCCCGCTGATCCCATTGCCGGCGCGGTAAGGTACTACAGTAAAGAGACTCGCCCCATCAGTCTACACTGACGGGGCGAGTCGAAGAGCTCAGCCCACGGTACCGGGGAACTTCTTCTCCGTACCTACTTCCCGGGTGCGGGCGGGAATTTTTCCAGCATCTGCTGAACGACACCGTTAATCTTCTGCTCCATCGTATCCGGATCCGGCTTGCTGGCAAGTGCGCCGGTTGCCACACTCCTCCAGATGAGCTGCTTGGATGTCGGATTGATGAAATCCAGGATAAGGGTTCCCTGGGTGTACTGCTGGACATCCACACCGCCGCCGCCGTACCCTCCCCACCGTCCGTATCCATATCCGTAGTTGGTGACGTTGACCTTCTCCTGCGTCCCTGTGTGGTACATGATGTAAAAGTCCGGGTTGGCGGTAGCCTCGGTGAGTCCCTTGGCCTCAAGCTGTGTCTTGACCGCGCCGCGGAACCGGTTGTCGACAAGGCTGTTCTGGAGCATATTGGCAGCGGCATTGGCGCTCAACTGGTCTTTTGACACAGACATCCATTGAAACGTCTTGAGCGTTGAGAAATTGAGATCATGATCGTAGTCCGTGGTCACGGAAACGCTGGAGCAACCCATGGCAAGGATCGCTGACAAACCGACGATGAGAACCGAAAAGAATTTCATTGTGTGCACTCCTCACTTTGTGGAAGGATAAATTGCCGTTGACGAGGCTCCGGCACGATGCTTTCGCCCCGGGGTATATTCAGAAGGAAGTAATTAAACATACGGATAAACGGGGACATTTTCAACTGGAAAGATGGGTGCTTCTGCACCGCCGGTCCTTCTGCCGCCGGCCAATCGGCGAGATCTATCAGGACGCCTTTCGGAGCGGCAGAAGGAAATCCAGGGAAATCAATTCATGGTGGCCCGCAGCGTGATGAGCACCTCGCTGAATGCATCTACACGGATCATTCCCAGGTGTGGGTACTCGATGTCGAGGATGACATAGAAGGTAACCGCCATTATCGCTGCAAACCCGATCATATGCGCCCAATTCGATCCTTTCGCCTCGGCCATATTGTAGCCGGCCAGGAGCGCGCAGCCAAGCGAAAGTCCGAACAGAAGGCCGAAAATTACTCCCGGTGGGTGCATTTTCGTCGACATGGTGCGCGTGGTCACGATATCGATCATGCTGTTCAGCGCAGAGAGAAGCAGTGAAGTCGTTGCAGGATTGCCCTGCCTCCGGCAGGCGGCCACGGCCCGGGTCCAGATCTCCCCCTGCAACTTCTCACTTTTGGACAGAGTTGCCATTGCAGCGTCGATATCGGTGATGTTGCTATACGTCTCAATGCGCGAGTCCAGGTAAGCGCGGAAGAGCTCTCTCAGAGCAGGCTGGTCTTCCTGTTCGAGAAGATCGATTCTCAGGTAGGCCGTGCCGATATCGTTGGCTTCTTCGACGATGCGTGCTCTCCGTTCATCGAAGCGCGAAGCGGCACCGGAGAAGGTGAATGCGATGAGAAGTCCCAGAAGTGCAAACACGGCACCCTCCATGGCGCCGGTGCCCGAGGTCTTTCGACCCTGAGCCAGCCTCGATGCTCCAATACGCCGGCCGGCCTCCTGGAACAGGATCATGCCGAAGAAGATCACCGCGGCAACCAGAAAAAGCATCAGTGTGTACTTCATCGGTTCCTCCGATGGGAAATCATCTTGTGGTGAAAAGCTTCTGGGGATTTGACGGATTCAACGCACTCACAAACCTCATGTCTTTCACAACAGAAGTCCGGCGCAGCGGTCCAGGAACAATTCTTCATCACCATGCAACCTGAACGGCCATCACCATGAACCAGCTATCCGTGAAGAGGTTGAAGGCGTACACATACACCGAAACCGGTTCCGGGTTGATCTGCACGAACAGTCCCCGGTCCACCTCCAGCGGGCTTTCAAAAACTCTCATCCGCTGGGCAGCCAATCCGCCCCGGAAAAAAACGTTCGGCGTGATGCCGAGTTCCAGCCAGGAATAGAAGAAGTTGCCCGACTTGTCATTGCCATCGATAAGGTATTCACCCTCGCCGTAGAAATCGAACATGCCGTACCCCAGGGACATCTCGAGGGCGGGGACGATGCCCGCCGTTCTGCCGAATGCCACTCCCGCCATCGGCGTGAGTGCGATCGTGAAGGACTCTCCCGCCGAAAGGGTCCATCCGGCAAACACCGAAGCGGTATTCCGGTCCTCATAATTGTACCGGGCTTCGAGATGGAGATTCCCCAGGTCTTGTCTGAACACTCCGACGAGGACATCGTTGTCCGCGGGCAGGGAGTAGTAGTACCCTGCGATGGAAAACTCCCATTGGCTCTGTTTTCCGCTTTTTTCCAGAGAGTCGGGAGGCGTTGCGCTAGCGTCATCTGGCAACACCAGAGCAATCAGCAGGAGCAATCCGCATAAAGCCCGGAGCAAGTGATTCATCAATCGAGTCACCTCGCTTTCATTTGCATTCGTTTGCTCTCATCCGCCCAGTGCAATGGTTATGCCCACCATGACGACACCCAACACTACCATCACAAGTCCGGTCAGTATCTTTGCACCTCCGGCGTACTTCGCAAATGAATACCCTCCCAGGAACAGCATGGCGATGGCGACGGCGTTTGAAACCCGGAGCGCCGGCAGCGGGTCACGTCATGAAGAGGAAAGGAATCATCAAGGGGACGCATGAGAGAAAAACGAGGAGAAAAACCCCGGCCGCGCCAAGCAGATCCCGGCGCATGAGCACTCTCCGGCGGGGCGGTTCCGGAAGTGCCGCCAGACGTTGATGGATGTTTTCAAAATCATCAGGGAGCAAAACGCCGGCTATCGCCGGGGGGAGCGCCTCCTCAATCACCCTACGGGCCTCTTCCCGATCCCGGGTTCGCCGAACGAGAGTATACATGGCATATCCGCGGCCACGGTCGGAGATTATCCCGAGGAGATACAGAACCGCATCGATGATCCCCCATGCGAGATTGCAGCCGAGAACGCTCAGCCACATGATGCGGACTTCTTCCCGCCCACCTGACACAATGCTCATCGTCCCGGTGATGGAAAGAGTCATGATGAGTCCGAAGAGGATCTCCGAAAACCTCTCCACGGGGCTGAGGACCCCAAAGACCTTAGACGTATTCGCGGACACCGCGGAAATCCTCCTCTATCGATTACACCCGGATATCGGATGCGCCTCCCCACCTCTCAGGAGTCACTTCACCTGAGGTGGCATGAGGTACAGTGTTGACGCAAAGACCGCGTATACCGCCAGCAAAAGAACTCCCACAATCCATGCCGAGCGGCCGCTGTTGGCAAACAGCGTAGGGGTGAGTGTCGCGATCAGCACCATCAGCACGGCACCGGGCCAGAACACCAGGTCCATGGGAGCCGGAGCGATCAGATAACTGAGCAGCACGATGACCGGGGCAAGGAACAAGGCGATTTGCGAAGCACTCCCCAAAGCGATACTCACGCTCAGATCCAGCCGGTTCTTCCTCGCGGCCGAAAAGGCGGTGGTCATTTCCGCGGCGGCCCCCACCAGCGCCACGACTATAAAACCCACAAAGGGGGCGCTCATGCCAAATGCGATGGAGGCTTCCTGCACCGATTCCACGAAAATCTCGCTCACGAGCGCGACAAAGAGGGTAACGACGACGAGAATCGGCAATGCCGCCCCGAGCGGCCAGACCGGCTCCTCCGCGTGATCCTCCGCGGGGCTCTCCGGGGTGTAGAACGATTTGTGGGTCTTGAGGGAAAACAGGAGCCCGAGCCCATACGTCAGCAGCAGAATCACGGAAATCGCAACGCTCAGATCCTGGACGAAGGTACCGGGGTTTGACAGATCCCTGGCGCCGAGGAGCGAGGGAACCACCAGTGCCACGCTTGCCACAAACAGCATACCTGTCTGGAACCGCGCGTTGACCTTGCTGAATTCCTGGACCTTGAACTTGAGTCCGCCAAGAAGGAAGGACGCGCCAAGCATGAAGAGTGTATTGGTGACTATCGCCCCTGCTATCGACGCTTTCACAAGGACGATCTGACCGGCCCGGAGTGCAGCCAGCGCTATGACAAGCTCCGTAAGGTTCCCGAGCGTTGCGTTCAACAGACCGCCGACCATGTCTCCCGTTTTGGCTGCCACCGATTCTGTGGCCTTGCTGAGTGTGATCGCCAGGGGCACGATGGCTGCCACCGAGAGCAAAAAGAGCGTTGTGTGCGCGGTGGGATTCACGGATTGGTACACAAGCACGATGGGGACGAACACAAGAAACCAGAGTGCCGGAGTTGCCTTGAATTCCTTCAGAATGGAACCCAGTACGCTCATGGAGATCTCCTGTATGATGAGAGTGGCCCAGCCCACATGCCAGAGAATCGTGTGCTGCTTTTTTTGGCTATCTACTTTTGTCCAGCCCGACCAGTCTGAAGGAGTCCAACAGTTCCTTCTGCCGTGACTCTACTGCTGGTATGCCTAGCGGCCGAGAAGGCCAATCGCGACCTGTACCAGGATAATCTTCAGAATCGTCATCGACGGATAAATGGAGGCGTACGCCAGATCGATACGGTCACTTTGCACCGTCCGGTTGGCATACACAAGAATAGCCGGATTCCCGGTGGTCCCCGCCACGACACCAAAAAGGTCGTCGGACGACATCTTGAAGAGGTAATGTCCGATCAGCATAACGGTCAAGACTCCTCCGAGGAGGATCGCCGCACCGATACCGAGAAACAAGAAGCCCGTCGTAGACACGGTTTTGGCGAATGGTGTGCCTGCCCCCAGGCCAACTGCAGCGAGGAAGAGCGTCAGTCCGAAGTTGCGCAACGTAAGATTAGCCGAAAATGGGATATGCCAGGACATCGGGCCGGTCCTTCCAAGTCTGCCGAGAATCAGTGCCACGACAAGCGGACCTCCGGCGAATCCAATCGAAAATAAACCGATGCCCGGGATCGGAATCTGCACCAGGCCGAGCAGGACTCCCAGCGACATTCCCACGCCGACCGAAACATAGGAGAATTCGGCCGTCGATTTCATCGAGTCGCCGAAGTGCTTGCGCAGGACGGGAAAAGATTCGCGAGGGGTGATGAGGCCAACCCGGTCGCCGTATTCGAGCACGAGATCGGGATCCGGGAAAAGCATGCTGTCGCCGCGGCACACTTCAACAATCTTCCCGACGATGCCGTCAGGCAGGCGAACACGGCCGAGTGCGGTTCCGACTACGGCAGGACGCGACACGAACACCCGAACAATATCCAGCGCACCGCGATCCTTGGTGATACGGCCGGGGGCAACCCTGCCGAGCGCACGCCGGGCTTCTTCCAGGGCGGGCGGGAGACCGATGACCATAACTGTGTCGCCCGCAGCCAGGCGGACTCCGGGGTCGGGAAGCGCGTTGGTATTCCCCTGACGGACGCTGACGAGGCCAACCCCTGAAGGCAGGCTGGCAATCAGCTCCGCCACGGTTCCACCGGTCCATCGATCGAGGGTGATTTCGAGGTGCTGGAGCGACTCGGTCGCGGGCGTGAGGCGCAGCCTAAAGAGACGCGCGAAGGCGAAGAGGCAGAGAATCGGGCCGATAACTCCGAAGGGATAGGAAACCGAGTAGCCGATGGCTGGATCGCGGCTTCCGGACGCATCAATCGCAGCCTGAAGCGTCGGTGTGCTGGTGAGCGAGCCCGCAAACATGCCCATCGAATATGCAGGGTCGACCCCGAAGGTTCCTCCGAGAACGAGAGCGACAGCAAGCGCGCCCAGAACCCCGGCCGCCGCAAGAAGATTCCACTTCAGCCCCGGACCTTTCAGTCCGGCGAAGAACTGCCTCCCGTACTGGATGCCGATGCCGTACAGGAACATGACGAGGCCGATCGAACTCACCATCCCCGGGGGGGCACACTCCGGTGCGATGGCACCCAGAGCGAGGCCGGCAAAGAGCACCGCCCCGACACCCAACGAGAAGCCGCCGATTGACACCTGCCCGAGTGCATAGCCGAGTGCAATCGCCGCAAAGAGTGCGAGCATCGGCGATTGCTCCAGGAGGCTGCTCATGGTCTCCAGCATTCAGAACTCCCTCTTTGTTCATGCCAACGGGGTTCACAGAACCGGCATCTCTTCGCGCTGCGCCGGCCGGAAATCAGATGCCGGCGGCGCGGGCATGAGTCCGGTGCCGTTGAGGTGCGCGCACACAGCACCCGGGGACACGTATTGTGACGCGTTCCCGGGCGCGTTCAGGATCGATTCCTTCAGCAGAGTGTGAGATTCGCCGCCAGCCCCCCCTCGCTCGTTTCCTTGTATTTGGAACCCATGTCCCGCCCTGTTTCGGCCATGGCTTCTATCGTCGTATCGAGGTCGACACGGTGCCTCGTCTCGACCTCATTGCTCGCTATGCAGTATGCGGTCCAGGCTTTGACGGCACCAAACGCACACCGCTCGATGCAGGGGACCTGAACGAACCCGGCAACCGGATCGCAGGTCAGCCCCAGATGGTGCTCGAGGGCTGATTCCGCGGCGTTTTCAACCACCTGGGGAGGGTTGTCGAGCGCCTGGGCAATGAACGCTGCAGCCATGGCAGAAGCGACACCGATCTCGGCCTGACATCCTCCTTCGGCTCCCGCCAGGGTTGCGTTGTGCTTTCCCAGGTAGCCTATCGCCGCAGCCGCAAGGAACCCCTCCCGGATCTTTTCCTGAGGGATCTTGCGTCCCCCTTCACCCAGGGCGTACACAATGGCGGGCATCACGCCTGCCGAGCCCCCCGTCGGTGCCGTCACAACGAGGTGACCACGGGCATTTTCTTCCGACCCCGCAAGGGCACACGCGGAAACGAGGCCGATGGCACGGTCGCTCTGGTATTTGTCGTCCATTGCACGCTTGTACACAGTGGCGGCTTTCGAATGGAGCTTGATCGGGCCGGGCAGAAGACCCTCCTTCGCAGAGAGGCCGGACTTCACAATCGCCACCATCGCACCTGACACCTTGTCAATGAATGCGTTGATCTCGGCTTCGGACCTGCCGGAGACCGCCACTTCATTCGCCATGATCACCTGCGCGATCGAGAGTTTGTTCTCTTCCGCATGCTTGCGCAGCTGTTTCATCGTGGAATACGGGTACTTCGGCTGCCCCTTCTTGGGAGGCTGGTACCCCTTCCATTCGATGAAGCCGCCGCCGACGGAATAGTACTCCAGCTCGTACACCACCTTGTCGCCGGCCAGAAGCTTGCAGGTCATCGTGTTCGGATGGGGGAAGTCCCCTTTGGGTGCATCGTAAATAATGTCGGCCAGCGATAGCTGAAACGTCTTCTCGCCGAGCTTCAACGGGTGTGGCTGTGCCGGATTCGCCGCCAGCTCATCGAGAAACAGCGGATTGATCGTGGCAGGTTCCTTACCGAGCAATCCCGCAAGCGCCGCGCGTTCAGTGCCGTGCCCCTTGCCGGTGGCGCTGAGGCTGCCATAGAGGTGGACCTTGAGCCCGGTCGCGGTCGCAATCTGGTCGGCGGGCAGCTTCGTGCACCGCTGATAGAAGTCATACGTAATCCTCATCGGACCGATCGTGTGCGAGCTTGAGGGTCCCGGACCGACTTTGTAGAATTCATCGATCACGGTCATCACGGGTCCTTTTGATTGGGCGATGACATTCAGATCCTTGGAGACCGCCGAGGGTTTCTGCGACTTCCCTCCCGCTGCAGCGGCCGCATCTCTCTCCTGCGGAGATTTTTCACAACCGGTGATCATGATCGCGGCACCGATCACGGCATGACGCATCAGAAACGTCCGGCGATCGATACCTTCCGGGGGCTTCGCTTCCGTCATTGCCGGGGACGCCAGTGCGTTCTTGTGTGTGCCTCGTTTCATCGTCAACCTCTGTCGTTGGTTGGACTGGTGGCCAGAGTGAGTGTACGTCTCCACGCCTCCGGAGTCCGATTTTCAGAAACACGATATCGATGCTCAGGTACGTGCCTTCCGCGATGAAATCGAGCAGGCCCTGACCGGGTGATATCTCAACCACCTGAACCAGCCTGCGCTTCTGCCAAAGGCCACTTCAGCCATCGACGCCAGCTCGATCGAATGCAGATGTTACTTCTTTGGATACTTGCTCTTGTCCAGCCCGGTCAACTTCACAGGGTCCAGCAGCTCCTTGATCTGCTGTTCGGTGAGGATCTTCTTCTCCCGGATGACCTCCAGAATCCCCTTGCCGCTCCTGTAGGCTTCCCCGGCCAGCTCGGTTGCTTTCTCGTACCCCAGCACGGGATTGAGGGCTGTCACAATGCCGACCGTGGTTTCCATGTAACGGGCGAGGATCTTCTCGTTGATGGTGATCCCGTCGATGCACTTCGTGCGGAAGATGATCGAGGTTCGGTAGAGCAGCGACTGAGATTCAATCACCGCCAGGCCGGCAAGCGGTTCATAGGCGTTGAGTTGAAGCTGTCCGTGGTGGGCCGCCAGGCTGACGCTCTGGTCGTTACCCATCACCCGGAAGGCAACGATGTTCATGACTTCGGGAATCACCGGATTGACCTTCCCCGGCATGATGGAGGATCCCGGCTGCAGCGCAGGCAGATTGATCTCGGCCAAGCCCGCCCGCGGGCCGGATGTCAGGAGGATCAAATCGCTCGAAATCTTCGACAGCTTCACCGCCAGGCTTTTCAAAGCGGAGGAATAGACAACGTACCCCTGCTGGTCCCAGGTTGCGACAAGCATGTCCGCGGCAGGGACGATTGGTTTGCCGGTCAGTTTGGCCAGATGAGCCGCACATTTTTCCGCATACCCTTTAGGCGCGTTGAGTCCGGTGCCAATAGCGGTTGCACCCATGTTGACTTCATAGAGATATTTCTCGGCATCCTTCAACAGGGCAATTTCGGATTCCAGCCCTGCCGCAAAGGCGTGGAATTCCTGTCCCACGGTCATGGGCACTGCATCCTGCATTTCCGTACGGCCCATCTTGACGATTTCCAGGTATGCGTCACCCTTCTTGCGGAAGGATGCCACGAGCTTCTGCAGCTCTTCGATCAGCTTGTCGTTGCGCAGGAGGAACGCCACCTTGATCGCCGTCGGATAGGTATCGTTGGTGGATTGCGACATGTTCAGGTGATCGTGCGGGTCGACGATATTGTACTCACCCTTTTTGTGTCCGGTCAGCTCGAGCGCGATGTTGGCCAGGACCTCGTTGAAGTTCATGTTCGTCGAGGTTCCCGCGCCGCCCTGGTACCAATCCACGAGAAACTGGTCGTGATATTTCCCGTCGAGAACCGCCTTGCAGGCCTTTTCGATGGCATCGAGCGTCTCTTTTTTCATGGCCCCCACATCCGTGTTGGCTCTGGCCGCGGCCAATTTGACCATGGTGAACGCTTCGACGAACCCGGGATAGTGGTTGATCAGAACACCCGAGATCTGAAAGTTCTCGATTCCCCGTGCGGTTTGCACCCCGTAGTACTTGTCAGCGGGGATCTGTTTCTCCCCAAGAAGATCCTTCTCCGTCCGGAAGGTTTGCTGGGAGCGTGCCGGGGAATTGGACAGCATCAAGCCGAAGAGCAGGCTGGAAAGCAGCAGAGATGTCACTGCAAGTTTGGATTTCATTGGTGTTTCCTTTCGATGTTCATCTTCACAGCAGGATACTTCCAAAGAGAAGAGCAAAAAGCGTAGAAGCAATAACAGTAACGAGACCCGGTCGCATGAAACTGTGATTCAGTAGATACTTCCCGATGCGCGTGCTCCCCGTCTGGTCGAAGGACACCGCCGCAAGGACAGTACCGTATGTGGGAAGGAAGAAATTTCCGTTCACGGCCGGATACACGCCGATAAGGACCGATGCAGGCAACCCGAGCGCGACGGCGACAGGCATGAGCGTCACGACGGTGGCGGCCTGGCTGATCAGCAGCACGGAGAGGACAAAAAGTCCCAGGGCGAGTACCCAGGGAGCCTGCCGGATGATCTCGGAGATACCGCCGACGATTTCCGGCCGGTTCCCCTCAAAGAACGAAGACCCCATCCACGAGACACCGAGGATGGAGATCACCGCCACGATCCCCCCCCGCATGATATTGTTCTTCACCGTCTCATCCGGCTTCGCTTTGAACAGGAGCATGATCAGACCTGCGGCGGCCAGCATAACGATCATGATGGCCTGACCGGTCTCGACCTGACCCATTTCGATTTGTCCCTCGGCAAAGACCTGGTAGTGGGGTCGGAGTTGCGGGAAGATGCCGAGGACCACTACCACGACGATGGCAAGCAGAAACAGCACCAGTGAACCCCGGGCGTTCCGCAACTTCTCGCCCGTCAGCGAGATTGCGGCACTGGCAATGTTCACCTGACCGGCCTTCACCTTCTCCTGAAACACAGGATCTTCGCTGAGTTTTTTCCCTCTCCAAGCAATCGAAAGGGTTCCCGCCAGCACCCCGAGCAGCGTCGCCGGAATGATGACTACGAGTATGTTCAGAAGGCTTACCTGCATCGAAGCGAGAGCCCCCACCATGGCAACGGTGGCGGCACTGATGGGAGATGCGATCAGCCCTCCCTGGGAGGCGATGACACTGATGGAGAGCGGCCGCTCCGGACGTATATCCGCCTTGGCGGCAACTTCCACGATGACGGGCATCAGTGCATAGATCACATGCTGTGTGCCGCTCGCAAACACCAGAAGATACGTTACGAAAGGAGCAACAAAGGTGATGTACTGCGGTTTTTTCTTCATGAGTGTGCCGGCAAGAGACACCAGGTAGTCCAGACCGCCTGCGGCCTGCATCGCCGCGAGAGCGGTAATGACGGCGATGATCATTCCGAGGACAATCGTCGGCGGTGAGCCGGGCGGGAGCCCGAATCCAAAGACGAGAATGACCAGGCCGATCCCGCCCGTCGCGCCCAACCCGATACCTCCCAGCCGTGCGCCCATAACGATGCAGGCCAGAAGAAGAACAAGTTCAATCCACATAGTCAACCTCGACGCAAAGTTTAAGAGAGTCCGTTCAACCCCCGATCACGCTCCCCTCCGGGGAGGGCGGACAGGCCGGAGACTCCGGCTATGAGGCCAGGAGCGAAACGATCACCGATCCACCGAGCGCAAGCAGGATGTTGCCGAGGGCATAGGTCACCCCGTATCCCAGCGTCGGCACCTTGCTCTGCGCCGCCTCCTGAACGGCGGCAAGACCGGGGGCTGACGTCCCCGCGCCGGCGCAAATGCCGAGCAGTATGCCGGGATGAACTTTCAGGAGAAAGCGGCCTACAAGCAGCGTTATGAGATGGGGCAGGATCGTGACGGAAAGACTGCTCACGAGCAGTGCAAGCCCCGATTCCTTCATCGACAGGAGAAACTGCGGCCCGGCACACAGTGCCGTCACTGCAACGAACCCGGTCAGGCCGACGGAGTCAAACAACCAGAGAACCGGGTCGGAGATTCCGGCGACTTTGCGGGTGGTGGAGTGCAGCCATCCCAGGACCAGCCCGCCGACAAGGATCCCAACGCTGAGACTCAACCCCAGCTCCACACCGCCGAAACGAACCGCGGGTATGCCGATGAACCCGCCCAGGACGATGGTAAAGCTGACGGCGATCATATTGGTGGCGATGGTCGGTCTTTCGACCGCTCCGAGCAGGCCGCCCATCCGTTCGACAGCATGCGCTCTCCCTGAGATGGTCAGCCGGTCACCCTTTTGCACGGTGGTCGAGAGTGACCGGGGAAGCTCCTGGCCGGCCCGTTCGAGGCGGGCCAGGAATACGCCACGGGCCCCGCTTCGCGGGCGATGTCTCCGAGCTCCCGGCCCGCAAATGTGCGATTGGTAAGTGTAACCGCGGCGGTCTGCGATGGAATATCGATCAACTCCCGGTCGCTGATCTCGCTCTGCCGCAGCGGATTGGTGTCGTTCACCAGGACTTCATCGCGACCGGAGAGTGCGACGGTATCACCTTCATTCAGAACCAGGGCCGGGTGGGGTTCGAAGAGTTGTCCCCCTGACCGGATCCGCTCGACAAAAACCCGTCCTCCGGAAAACAACCCTTCCAGATTCGCAACCGTACGGCCGGCCAGCCCCGCCGTCATCCGGTATCCCCGCACCACAAACTCCCGGTAGGCTGATACACGCTGTGTATCAGTCTGCATCACCCCCATCTCGGATTCCAGCCGCCTGCATTCCTCCGCCAGGTTCACCCGCATGATCCACGGCCCGACTCTTGAAAGGAACCAGGTCGTCAGGATGACACCGATGAAGTAGCTGGCGGCGAATGCGGTGGTGAGATTGGCCTGCATCACGCGCCGCTGGATATCCGGCAGCGGAAGACGGGCGATCGCATCACCGGCAACGCCGAGCGCAGATGAGGCAGTCAGGGCGCCGGCAAACATGCCGGCACCCGTGCCGGCGTCGAACCCGAACACCCGGACACTCAGGTAGACGCTGGCCATAGCTGCGGCGGCGAACAGGAATGTCAGGCCCACCTGGACGCCCCCGCTGGACTGTAATCCCTGAACGAATTGCGGACCGCATTTGAACCCGATGGCGAAGAGGAAGAAGTAGAAGAAAATCCACTTGACCTCATCGGCAATGGTGATTCCGATCTGACCCAGCAGGAGACCGGCAAACAGGACGCCGAGCACAGCGCCGATCGGCTGGGCGCCGACCTTCAGGCGGCCAACCAGGTAGCCGCACCCGAGAACGAGGAACAGTGCAAGTTCAACGTTGCGGCGCAGGATGTCCGCGAGCCATTCCACGGGGATTTCTCTGGTTCTCAGTACTCCTCAAAGAGCTTCTGGATCTGGACCGGATCCTTCGTCTTCATCAGGGCGAGTTTCAGGAGGACTCGCGATTTCGCGGGGTTGAGTTCCCCCGCCGCAACCAGCCCTAGCTTGTCGTCGTTCACTTCGGAATTCCGCCACGTACGCCCGCTGGCAACCCTGCTCGATCGCACGCAGACCACGCCGGCTTTCGCGGCACGGGTCAGCGCGTCAAGCGCCGGAGACGTCATATTTCCGTCTCCCACCCCTGCGATAACAATCCCTTTGGCTCCCAGCTTCACTGCCGCGTCGATGAGGTCGGCGGACATATCGGAGTTCGCGTACAGGACATCCACGCGGGGCATCGCCGTAACTCCCTTCACCGAAAACTCCGAGTTGGCCGTATGCCTGCGGAAGGGCACGCGGAAGAAGGTTTGCTTGCCGTAGAGCGTCGTTCCGATCAGACCGTACTGCGGGGAGAGGAAAGTCTGGACTGAAGTCGTGTTCGTCTTCGTGATGTCCCGGGCGCTGTGAATATCGTCGTTGGCCGCGACCAGAACCCCCCGCCCGATGGCCGCGGGGTCGCCGGCGATCGCCACGGCGTTAAAGATGTTTAGCGGGCCGTCGGCGCTGAGTGCCGTGGAGGGCCGCATCGAGCCGGTAAGGACAACGGGCTTCTGGCTCTTCACCGCCAGCTGGAGGAAATAGGCGGTCTCTTCCATGGTGTCGGTTCCGTGAGTGATCACGATCCCGTCCACGGTGTCGGCCGCAAGTATTTCATTGATCCGGTTGGCAAGCTTCAGCCAGATCGCGTCGGACATATCCTGGCTCCCGATGCTGGAAATCTGCTCTCCTGATATGCGGGCAATATCTTTCAGCGTGGGGACTGCATTGATGAGCACATCCACGGTCACGGCGCCCGATGTGTACCCCACTGACGTCTTGCTATCCGCCGAACCTGCAATCGTACCGCCGGTGGCGAGGATCACGATGTGGGGAAGCTTTTTCGCCTGTGACAGGGCCGTCTGGACCTGTACCGCGATCAATAGCGCGAGAAACACCACACAGATTCGTCTCATTGCGTCTTTCCTCCTTGTTATGCTGTTGTATGCATCTGGGGTGCACGCTGATCCGAGCACCAATGATCCTAGAAGTTGAAGAACAGCCCGAAACTGATCCGGTGAGCGGGCCGGGACTGGCTGAGACTTGTCAAGACGCTCGTCCCGGTGAGTATTCTTCCTTCGTGTTTTGAGTTCTTATAGCCGTAGTTGTACTCGAGGCCAAAGATCAGGTTCGAGACCGGGTCGTACATGATGTTCACGAGACCATACCACATGTCGAGAGAGATCTTGCTGTTGGTTGCCGTGTAGCCGGCTCCCGGGATCGTATACGAAGCAATCTCCCCGGACCGGAAATATGAAAAACCCCCGATGATATTGAAGTGCCACTTCTTCGTCAGATAGTGTTCGTAGGCCGCCCATCCGCCGTATGTCGGGATAGCCTCGATTTCTCCCTTCCCGTTCGGCGCAGCGTCAAAATTGTACCCGTCGAACGATGCCAGGTAGGTCGCAATGCCCGTTCCACCCACCAGCTGAAACTGGAGAGAATTCGGGAGCTCGGAGCTGGTCTTCACGAAACCCGAGAGTGTGGCCCCATACCCCGGGACGGTGCGGCGGTCAGCCCCGGCCGTGTACTGCAATCTTCTGAAGAGTGCCGTGACGCGCAGATGCCCGAACCCCGTGGTCTGCTTCCAGGCGGCGATCAGGTCGGGGAACCGCTGGCTCGCGGAAGAGACGGAAGCGTCGATGTCACTGCTGAGAATGATCTGAGGACCGGGCGTGCTGAGACCAAACTCGAGACGTGAGTCGGGCTGCACATCGAAATAGAACTTCAGCTCGGTGGCCCGATGCCACACGCCTGAGGGAGGCCCATCCCAGTCCATGACGTTGGGCCAGATATCCTTGTCGCCGAAGAAGCTCCAGTCCTGACCGAAATGGATGAACTTGAAGTCCACCCATGCGTGGCGGAGGCGGAAATGCTTGCTGCCCCCCCAGAAGTCTCCTTCAAGGTACCCGATGAACGTCCCCATTTCCGTCTCCCGCTGGCCGCGGAACCGGAGTTGCGTCTGGTGCATATCCATCCAGAAACGCTGTGTATTGTCGGTGCCCCAGACATCGATCTGACCGACATTGAATGTCTCGTAGTCCTGCAGTCCACCCGAGATGTCGTAGATGCCGTTCAGTTTTGCCTTCACGAGGATGAAATAGTCGAAGGCCGGCCTCCCGTTAATCGTGTCCCTGGACACCAGCCGGAGATTGGGGGGTTCAACGAACGTCACCTCATTGCCGAAGGTCTTGCCACCCGTCTGGCCAACCGCGGAATCCAGCGCACAGACCACGAGACAGCAGAAGAGAATACTCCAGATTATCTGCCTCATGCCTATTCTCCTTTCATCAGAGAAGAAATTGTTCAACACATCCCACATATTCCGAATGCAGTCCGGGGCAAGCATGTGAGCCGGTTCTCGATAGCGCACCTCGCCTGATCGGCTTCCCAGCTTCGCGCATCTCGATGGTGAGAACAAAAAGGACAGCTGAAAAGCCATGAAGAGGGAGCCGTACTTCTGCGACCCATGTGCGATTATGCCGGGGGAGGGGGGGGTCGCTCGTTCAGTAGTGCATACCACAGAAGTGTAATGAAGACCATATAGAAAAGCAAGAACCCGCGGAGAGACGAGAGCCGGCCCGGAGCAGGACTGATTGCTTTTACCGCACCAGGGTACTACCTTTCAGGAAAATTCCGCCTTGCGGGACTGCTGAAACCCGTCAAAAGACCGGCGAGCCTGCCAAACCAGACAGGTGGACTGGCACGAGAGAACAACACGAGGAGGCACAATGGTCTCGCCTGTCGGCTGGATCCGGAGCGAGTTCTGGGGTTCGGACAAAGGGCTCGTTTCCCTGCTCGTCCTGATCGTGATATCGGTCTTCGTGGGTGCGCCCCTCCAGGCAAGCGGGGTGACGGGGTGGTTCATGCGGATAGTGCCTGCCACCTTGCTGGGCGGCATAGTCATAACAGGCGGCATTGCCGTGGGTGCAGGTCGTCGCACCATCATCCCCGTCAGCGTCCTGGCTCTTGTCTACGCATTGGAGGAAGTGTTCATGGTGGGAGCCTGGAAGTCCCTGGTGAGCCCGCTCCTTTCGGTGATCCTGCTCGCGGTCCTTACAGGGCTGATGATCGTCCAGGTGTTTCGTCCCGGCTCGATTACCTGGGAAAGGATTCTGGGTGCAGTGGCTGTGTACTTGCTTCTGGCGCTCGTATGGGCGAACCTGTACACGGCTCTGGCGGGAGTCCTGCCGGATTCCTTCGGGGGAAGCCTGAGACGGACCGGGCTCGAGGCGTATCCTGAACTTGTCTATTTTTCCATGGTGACGATCACCACGACCGGGTATGGCGACATCTCTCCTGTGCATCCATTTGTGCGCGCTTTGGTAAACATGGAGGGCATGGTTGGCGTCCTCTACCCCTCCATTTTCATCGCACGGCTGCTATCCCTTCAGGGCAGACGGGAGCCCGGGGCTTCAGACAAGGTTTGAAGGTGGCCCTGTGGCATAAGAAATCTTCGGGATCCATTGGCGAGGCAATCTTCGATCTATTTCGCCCCTTCCGGTTGCTCGGGAGGATTGATAAACGGAAAACTTACCGCAAATTGGAACGTGGAATTCTTGATTGCATCGCCCTGGTTGTCTTTCACAATGTCCATCAGTCCGTATGCGTATCGCACATGGATGTAGAGCCCCTTTCCTCCACGCTCATTCCAAAGCGAGTAGGTGGCGCCCGCAACCAGGCCGACGTCGATGGTATTGACCCTTGACTTTATATCGGTTTCGAAAACAAGGTCGTCATCCTCCTTGATCTTCCCGCGAAAAACATCCGTTGCACTTGTAAGAATGCTCACCTGGGGACCCGCTTCTATGCCGAGATCCTTCGTGAGATAGTACTTTACCACAACGGGGATATCGATGTAGTTCAACTGGGTGGCTGTTGACGTAGCGGGCAAAATGAGCTGATCGAGACTGGGGTCGCCCGTTGTCCGGAAAGGAATACTCTTTGCCCCTTTCGGGGAAAGTGGCATGAACTCCGGCACGAGGAAAACCTTGTCGGAAAGCCTCATATTCACTATCAAGCCGAAGTTCAATCCGAGAGCGCTTTTCGTATTATCGATGCCTGACATATTGGAAAGGTTGCCGCCCAATTTCAGACTGAAGAAGAAATTTTCTGTTGCAACTTCCTCGCCGAAGAGCAACACAAGAAGCGCAGCCTGGCTCTTAGCGGTGGAAGGCATGGCAACTGTTGCGATGCACACGAATAGACAGGCGAAAAGGATATTTCGTGCCTTGCGGAGACGGCTGCGAAGGTTGTTCATCAGAGGGGGCTCCTATTGGGGGGGGGTGAAGATTCCCTAGTGGAGAAGACTGTCAACTCGGGCGTGAGTTCACTCCATAGTACAGATAAATGATCGAAAAGTCGAACCCAAATTCTCCTTGAAATCTCATTTTGTCTCATGTATATTTGCCATGGCGAAGCACATATACATAAATGGATACTATGTACCTTCCGCACGCACTGGAATCGACTCTGGCTCGACATCTCTCACATTCGATGACTTTTCCACACTTTAGATATTCCAGGAGGACCCCGAACGCTTTTTGTGTCTCCACCCGGGTCCTGTCATCTTCGACGAAATCCACCGTGCCCCCGACCTGTTCCTTCGCCTATTCCCGACCTGTTCCTTCCTGAAACTGCTTGTCCCCAAGGACCGGCGCAGCAAAGGCCGGTTCATCCTGACCGGATATCATGAAAGGGCTCCGTTCACTCAAGAGGAAAGCCGACCCGGGGCTCCTCGTGTACCGCGGAAGAAGCCTCGACCATGATGAAGGTCTACGAGTAGTGAATTTCTCGGAGTATCTCCTGGACAGGTCATCCATTGTACATTGATTTTGAAACCCTGGGACCACTTTTCCGTAGAATTAGCCATATCCATTCTATCCTTTTCTCATCAGTGAACAACCCACAGAGGGAACCTCCCCGATCTCAACGGGTATACAGCGCGGCCCATCAAGATTGCCCCGCCCTCCCGTTGCCTCGCCGGTCTTTCCTCTCAACAATAAACCTGGAGGTACTCCATGCTTGACATCAAACGCAGGGATTTCCTGCGGACGGGGGGGTTCGGACTCGCGGCTACCCTGACATCAGGGTTCTGGCTCGATATGCTCGCGCGAGGATCCGCACCGCATCCGTCGGCAACGTTTTTCGAGGAACGCTTCGGCGTGACGCGCGAACAGATGAAAAAGATCCTCGAAATTGCACTTTCAAAGGGGGGCGATTTTTCGGAGCTCTACTTCGAGTACAAGATCAGCAACAGCGTCAGGATGGAAGAGGATATCATCAAAGACTCCTCGGAAAGCATCACGCTGGGAGTCGGCATCCGGGTCCTGAAGGGTGCGCAAACCGGTTACGGATACACCGATGATCTCTCCTATGAGCGAATGAAACAGACGGCTCTGACCGCCGCCGCAATCGCCTCCGGAAACTCCGGGACCAAGGTGGCCGACCTTACCCAGAAGACTTCCCCCCTTCAGGTCTACGATCTCAAGACACCGATGCAGGGTGTTCTTCTCGCCGCAAAGGCGGACCTGGTCAAACAGGCCTATGCTGCTGCTCAATCACATGACAAACGGATCACGAAGGTCCAGGCCGGCCTGGTGGACGAAATCCAGTATGTCACGATCGCCAACAGCGAAGGGCTGCTTGTGAGCGACGCCCGTCCGCAGGTGATGATGTTTGTGTCGTCAACAGCGGAGGACAAAGGCATCCGCAATACGGGGTTCAAGACAGCGGGAGGACGGGTGGGAGAGGATTTCTTCCTGACGGTGGAAACCCCACAATCGGTGGGCACACAGGCTTCTGCAGACGCTATCACTCTCCTTTCAGCTATCGATCCCCCGGCCGGGGAACAGCCGGTCGTCCTGGGCAGCCTGCAGTCAGGCGTGATGGTCCACGAGGCGGTGGGCCACCCGCTTGAAGCCGACGCGAACCGGAAAAAGACATCGATCATGTGGGACAAGCTCGGCCAGCAGGTCGCAAATCCGATCGTGACAATCTACGACGATCCGACACTCCCCCACAATCGCGGGAGCTTCAACGTGGACGACGAAGGGATTGTGCCCACGAAGACCATGCTTATCGAGAAAGGAAAACTGGTGGGATTCCTGCAGGACCGACTGTCGGCAAAACTCATGAAGATGGATCCCAACGGCCACGGCCGGCGCGCATCATATAGGGACATCCCGATTCCCCGTATGGCCAACACCATGCTCGGGGCAGGTGAAGCAACTGTCGAGGAGATACTCCGCTCGGTGAAGAAAGGCTTTTTCGCCGAGACGTATCAGGGGGGGCAGGTGAGCGACTCGGGAAAATTCACATTCTCGGTGAACATGGGCTACCTGATCGAGGACGGAAAGCTCACCCGTCCGGTCAAGAACGCGACGCTCATCGGAACCAATGTCCAGATACTCAATGAGGTCGAAATGATCGGCAAGGACACGAGGTTCTTCCTCGGCACCTGCGGCAAGGACGGCCAGTCTGCTTCCGTGACCGCGGGGACACCTACACTGAAGCTCCGTCAGATGACGGTGGGAGGACGCTCATGAGCACAGAGAATCTTCTCGGCCTTACGGAACAACTCGTTGCCTTCGGGCGGAAGAACGGCGCCGGCCAGGTTGAAGTTTCGGTCCGTCAGGGCACAGAGTTTTCGGTGGATATCCGGGAGGGAGAAATCGAAAAGCTGACAGAAGCTGTTTCGAAAAATCTCTCTCTAAGGGTCTTTGTGGACGGCAAGATGGCACGAGCCAGTTCGTCGGATCTGTCGCAGGAAACGCTCAACCGCCTCATGACAAACGCGATCGAACGGGCGAAGCTTTCGAGCGCCGATCCGCTGGCGGGGCTTCCAGAGAAAGAAGCGCAGTCAGTCGACGTGGCATTGCTGAAAATCTATGACCCGGCACTTCTTGAGATGGCGCCCGAAAAGAAGATCGCGGCAGCCCGGGAGACCGAGGCGATCTGCCTGGCAGACAAACGGGTCAAAAAGTCCTTCGGTGCCGGCTTCAGGACCAATGTGGGGGCCCTGTATCTGGCCAACTCGAGCGGGTTTTCGGGATCCTATAAGCGCACGAACTGCGCCTGCACCGTCTATCTTCAATCCGGGGATGGATCAAACCTCTTCGACGAGGGATGGGAGGATGCATCCCCTTCCCTTGCGAACCTGGAGAGCCCGGAAGAGATCGCCAGGAAAGCCATCCACCGGGTTACACGGCTCATCGGCGGGAGAAAAGTCGAAACGCAGAATGTCCCGGTGATATTCGAGCCGCCGATGACCGCGAGTCTCCTGAGCTTCTTCTACAATTGCGTCAGCGGGAACAATGTCTACCTCAGGCAATCCTTCCTTGCGGGAAAGGTGGGAGAGAAGGTGGGGAATGATCTGGTCACGATCATCGACGACGGCACGATGCCCGGTGCCATGGGAACCAGACCCTTCGATGCAGAGGGGGTGCCGACGCGGAAGACCGTCGTGATGGAGAAGGGTGTTCTGAAGAGTTTTCTGGTGGACACCTACGCCGGGAAGAAGCTGAAGATGAAATCAACGGGAAACGCCTCCGGTGCCAACAATCTCTACCTGGCTGCCGGAACCTCAACGCCCGAGGAGATCATCAAATCGGTCGACAGAGGGCTCTTCCTGACGGGAACGATCGGGTTCGGGCTCGTACCGACGACAGGTGATATCTCCCGTGGAGCCTTCGGGCTCTGGATTGAAAAGGGTGAGATTGCCTTCCCCGTCTCGGAGATCACCATCTCAGGCAATCTGGGTCAGATACTCCAGGGGATTCAGAAAGTCGGCAACGACCTGAAGTTCAAAGACTCCATCACCGGTCCGACCATCAAGGTGGCAGAAATGACCGTTGGCGGGAAGTAGGTGAGTCTCAGGGTGAGCCTCACCAGCTCGGGGTGAGACTCAGGGTGAGTCTCAGTAACCCGTCAGAAATACAATCTGGTGTCTATGAGGGCAGACATGAAGCCCTGTCTGCCCTCGACGCCACGCACATGCGTCAATTGATAGCCCAGGTCGAGGCCGATGGAAAACTCCTTTGAGCCCGTGTAGCCGATCCGACCGAAGAACGTCAGGATCGACTCATCGTGCACTGTTTGGCCAAGGGCTGATGAACGGATTTCCATGCCGATAAGGAATCCGGCGGGCGTTCCGGTGGACCGGAGCAAGTTGAAATCCACCGCCGCGGCAAGGCCGTAAGACCATTCAGCCGGGGAAGACCTTTCGGCCGACTCACCATAGTCAAGGTCACCACTGAAGGTCAGTCCAACAAGATCGCTGATCGCGTAGGCGCCATGGAGGCCGGCGACCCCGCGCAGGGTAGGTGTCGTTTGGACAAGTCTGTTGGCCGGCGTGATTCTGCCATTCTCGATGATTCCCTCGACGAACCTCTGCAGGTACACATCCGTCATGCTGGAATTCTCTATGCCCAGGGACCCGGAGAGCAAGAACTTCTCTGACTCTTCGATGCGGATGAGCCATCCCAACTCGAAGATAGAAAAGAGTGTAACCCCCTGCGAGATCAGAGTGGGCGTTTCGTCGGCCATGCGTCCGATCACCCTCACGCTGCCGCGGAGGGCGAGCCAATCGCGGATCTTCTGTTGATACTCCACATCGAGCAATGCAAAGAGAAGACTCCCTTTGAGCCCGAAGTATGACGTATCGTTAATTGTCACGAGCGGAACAACCAGCTCGGGGGTCATACCGAACCCGAGTCCGGTCCGGAGGGAGGTCCGGACAAAGGGATCCGGGAGGTACGACGAGAGGACAAATTCGTGACCTCCGAGAATTCCAGGGGAAGCCGTGGATACGCCGGAAACGCCGGCGGATGATTCCTGCGAGAGGACCGGACGCACGCACAGAACGCCGAGCAGAACAGCGCCGGACAGAAAGATCAAACCTTTGTTCACGATAAGCCTCTGAAGGTGAAGTATTCAGACCCGACAGTCATTGACCAACTTATGATTCTACAGTGGGAACAAGACTCCGGCGAGTAACTGGAATCCCGCCGAACGGAATCGTACGGGAACGCCGGCTTTTGCCGCGAGCTGATCACTTGAGCCGGCATTCAGGAGACTCTGGTTGTACCGGAGTTCGAGACTCAGAATTGTGGGTGCGATTTCGATAAAAGTGCCGGCGCCAATAATCATCATGAGATCCAGGCTGTTGACGAAGTTCTTGACATCGACACTGCCACCGGCATTGAGGTTGGACAGCGAGGCGTTCAGGAGGAACCCGCAGTCGAGTCCGCCGTTGACGAACCAGAATCCGCGTGGAGAGATGAACCGGGCCATCACGGGAATGCTGAAGTAGCCGAGTGAGAGCTCGAGGCTGTCGCGGAGATCTTCGCGGCCGACATCGAATGCGACGCCCGTTCCCCGCCGGACGTACGACGGTTGGACGCTCAGCCGGATATCGTCGGTAAGGGCGTACTCGCCGATCACTCCTGCCGAGAACCCTGTGAGTGAGGTATAGGATGCATCATCCGGCGCGTCGCCGCTCAGGTGCATTCTGGTCAGCCCTCCCGTCGCCCCGACAAAGAACCGCCCCTGGGCGAACGCCGCCGAGGACAGGGAAAGGAGGAGCGCGACAAGAAGCAGATAGGGTGTTTTCATAAGGGGATTCCACGAAGAGCAGGGGAAAGTGTGACGCCGCGGCATCCAATCGATACCGAAGAGCCGGTCAGGTCAGATCGCCGCCGCTGTGCGGATCAGTGATGCCAATGTAGACCATCTCTTGCAGAAAATCCACTTCGAATTATCGTGTTGTGTCTTTGCCCCGGCGCAACGGACCGATCCTCCGGCCGGCCTCCGAGTCCGCAATCAACATGGAAAGCCGCTTCTGCTGCGTGGTCTCCTGCTTTGCGCTAACCACCCACAGGGTTGCGGTCTTCCGGTAGCCGGGTGGTTGTGACTGGAAGTAGTCCCACGCAGGACGATTTGCACGGAACTGCTTCTGGTGTGCCGGTTGCAGACGCACACGCATGCGCTCAAACGAGTACAGCTCCGATTTTGCTTTGTCCCGCCCGCGGAATGCCTTCTCGCCGGCAGCAACCATGAGTCCGAGGCGGAGAAGCTCCTCCGCCCGCCGGGTGTTAACGATGCTCCAGATGCTTCCCGGCCTGCGCGGCGTCGTGCGGATGGCGTAACTCTCGGAGTCCACGGACCGCCGCACTCCGTCAATCCAGCCGAAGCAGAGCAACTGATCGACCGCCTCAGGCCAGGTGATGCTCGGCTTTCCCGTGGCCTTCTTGTAGAATCCCACCCAGAGCCCGGCAGCCGTCTTATGATGGCGCGCCAGCCACCGCCGGAATGCAGCCGGGGTGGCAAAGAATGTCGGTGCTATCTTCTCCCATGTAGAATTCATTTCATTTTACGCCCCTGCTTTTTCGAAGAGAAGCACTCCCCTTCACCGGTATCCCGCACCAATGAGAGTATTGTGTGAGTCGATGTCCGCCCGATGTTCGGCGTTCTTTTGGCCCGGCTGCCGGACCCGCATGCAGCGGGCATTTCATTCCCACCCTGATTCCGGCAATCGTTACCGCAGGACTTCCTTCCGTTGTTTCAACATCCCGATCTCTCTCTTGATCACGGAGGTCATTTCATTGTGTTCCTTTTTGAGCATCATTGTCACCGTCTCGATGAGATTTGTTGCAGCAAGTATATGCGGCAGGAACACATAATCGGCGCCCTCTTTATACATTTGCAGCGCGCGTTCGCTGCTTTCCGCTGTCACGATGATCTTTGCCTGTGGACAGACAGTTTTGACCAATTTGATCAGTTTCAGATTATCCGTCCCGACCAGGATCTTGTCGGGGATGGAGGAGATCACAATCTTCACGTCATCAATACCGGCATGCTTGAGTGTATCGAGATGGCTGACATCGCCGTAGATGACCTTGATCCCGAGGCGCTGGAGGGACTCATGAGTTTCCGGGTTGAAGTCAATGACCACAAGCTTATCCATCAAGCGGGCGCGAGGTCTCCTGTTCTGATCGAGCTCGAGCAATTCCTGGACCAGAGAACTCGCCGTCCGATGAAACCCCAGTAAGGCGATTTCCCTGCGGGTGTCGTCCGGAGGCTCTTGCCCGGCGGGCCGAACGTCCCTCAACCCGCATTTCCGCAACAGTTTGCCCAATGCTTTCTGTATTGAATCGTTGTATTTGATCGTGTAGGTTGACAGTATGGAAGTAATGACAAACACGAAGATGATCACCGTCAACGTGTCGCGGGAGATATGTCCCGCCGTCAACCCGAGTGAAGCGATGACGAGGGAAAACTCACTGATCTGCGAGAGGTTGATCGACGTCAGGAGGCTGACCCGGATGCCGTTGTTCAGGGCATACAGGACAGGAAAGACTGCAACAAACCGGGAAGCGACAAGGAATGCGGATACCATCCCCGCGGTCACAAGCAGATACACATTGTCGAGAGGGTTCGGAATCTGCATGCCGAGGGAGACAAAAAAGAGGGTCACAAAGAAATCCCTGATATTCACGACCTTGGCTATCACATCCATGTTGTACGGGAACGTGGAAATGGCCACGCCGGCAATCAATGCCCCCATCTCGACTGAGAGATTCAGATATGCCGCCGCACCACACACCAGAAAGCACCATCCGAGGGAAGATACCAGAACAAGTTCGGGGATTTTTGCGACGATCTTGAAAACCCGGGGGAGAACGTATTTGCTGACCAGCATGCTTCCGACGACCAGCAGACCGCCTTTGAGGAAAGAAAACAGGATCATCAGAATCGTCGGGGTTCGAGAGATTCGGCTGAATTCCCAGCAGGACAATCGCCCAGATATCCTGAAACACGAGAATGCCCAACGTGATCCTTCCGGCCAGTGTGTCAAGCTCGAATTTCCCGTAAAGCAGCTTCACCACAATGGCGGTACTGCTCATTGCACAGCATGCGGCCAGATAGATGAGGTCATACGTTCCACCGCGCAGGGAATATCCGAGGAGGGAGAAAAAGCCGAGTCCGAGTACGACCGTGATCGGGAATTGTGTAACACCGCCAATGAGGAGCGATCTCCCTGATTCCTTGAGCTTCTTCGCGTCGATTTCAAGTCCGATCAGGAACAGGAGGAGGATGAGGCCGAAATGCGAAATCGTCTCAATGTGTTCCATGTCCTTGATCAGCCCCAGGCCGATATGGGGACCGATGACAATGCCTGCCGCGACATAGGCGAGCAGCAGCGGCTGCTTGAGAAGATGTCCGACAAACGCCAGTACTGTGGCGGCCAGGATCGCGAGACCCACACCGCTCACCACGTTCCCCTGTCCGCTGTCGCCCGATCCTCCCGCAATGAGAGGAACGGCTGCACAGAAGAGCAGAACAGTCAGGCCGTAGATCGCTGATCGCCTTATCATCCTGGGCATTTCCATTGTGGCATCATCAAGTATTCTGTAAGGGCTCCCTTAGAACGTCCCATCCGTAGCGGCGAATCGGCCGGCAGGAGTTGAACAATGAAATACCAAATTGGCAGCAAAAGTGCAAACATAATGGAGAGAGAAAGAATCGAAAGGCCCGGAATCTCTCCCGGGCCCCCTTCTGTATCCAGTTCAAGGCAGAGATTACCGCAGAAGAAGAAACGTGCGTGTCTGCGCAAAGTCGCCGGCCTGAATTCTGTAGAGGTAGACTCCGCTCGAAAGCCCACCTCCTTCAAACCGGACTTCATGATATCCCGCCTCCTGTTCTCCATTCTGGAGAAGTGCGACCTGCCGGCCGAGAGCGTCATAGACCGTCAGTCTCACGTGTGACCGATCAGGCAGGCCGTAGCGGATTGCCGTCGAAGGGTTGAAAGGATTCGGGTAGTTCTGGGCCAGGGTGTATTCCAGAGGATGTTCAGGCGTGCTGAGCACGGAGGTCGCGCTGACCGTGAATGATTTCACATCAGAGAACGGCGACCCCGCGCATTCGTGGTCAATAGCCTGGACGCTCCAGTAGTAGGTACCCGGGGCGAGGTTTCTGAGTGTGGTCGACGTGCGTGTCCCCTGTCTGCCGGGTTTAGGCAGACGCCGGAACCCGGAAGAGACATTCGAAAGCGGTGAAACGATGTCAATTCCCCCCGGGGTGGTACCCACCTTGAGGTTGTAGGTGATCGCCTTCTGATCCGTCTCAGTGTCCGATGAGGCGTTCCATGTGAAGGTGGCGCTGCCGGACTCCGTATGCGAGGCAAGCCCTTGAGGCGTGCTCGGCGATGCGTTTCCTCCCACCTGCACGGTGTTGCGGTAGAGAAGTGTTACCGGCTTGAGATCACTGCCATACGTGGGGTGAGTCCGCGGCGCAGTCGCCCCGGTGACCAGCAGATCAAGTCTCCCGTCGTTGTCATAATCTCCCCAATCCAGCGACCCGAACCACGTCCCTTCCAGCACTGCTCCAATGTCCGAGAATGTGCCGTTGCCGTTATTGTGATAGATTTTCGTCGTCGGGTTGGATCCTGTAGTGAAGTCATCGGCTCCAGAAACGGCGATGTCTACGAACCCGTCATTGTCGTAGTCACCGACCGCCACGGCGCTGACCGAGACCGGCTTGAGGGACGTCTCGATCTCGGCGAAGGCTCCTTTCTGGTTGTTGTGGTAGATGATTGCCACCGGTCCGCCCTGTCCCGAGCCGGTCACAAGAAGATCCTGAAAGCCGTCGTTGTCGTAGTCAAGCCAGATCAGCCCTCCGGAATTCACCGGGCGGAATCCGGCGGTGCCGTTTACCGGACGAGACACTTCGTCAAAGCTGATGACTCCCCGCGACATTGCATTATGGAAGAGGCGTGTCTGGGTCCCCCATCCGTATCCGCTGATCACGACATCCATGAAACCGTCGTTGTCGTAGTCCGACCACGACACTGAACTCCCCCACACACCGGGAAAGGGCATGGGATCAACAAAAAACTGTCCATTGATGATACGATAGAGTCTTGAAGAAAAGGACGACCCGAGATCCGGAGAACCATTCATGAGCAGATCGAGACGACCGTCATTGTCATAATCCACCCAGGTGACAGCACCTCCGGAAAGGTTTGCGATCCGGGCACCGATATCGGTGTATATCCCGTCGTCGTTCCTGTACACCTTCGACACCGGCTGATTGTGGATGCTATCGAGCCATCCCTGGACAGCGAAGTCCAAGTCTCCGTCGTTGTCCATGTCGCTCCAATCCATCCCCCGCTCGGAAATTACCGGGCAGATCCCGGCCTCAATATTGGCAAACCCTGTGCTGTTGTTGCGGTAGATTCCGGAAACGGGGCCGTTTGCAGACATTCCCGCCATAAGGATATCCAGCCGGCCGTCGTTGTTATAGTCGAACCAGATCGCACTACCGGCAACCACGCCCGGGATCGGCAGATCCTGCTTCACCCAAGCAATGCTGTCCTGGAGGGCGTTCCTCCGGGCGAGGCGCTGCTCCGCTGAAGTCCATGCATTGAACACCAGCGTGAGAACAAGAAGGGCGAGAACAGAGACACGGTTCATCCTGATAGTACTCATTGGTGCACTCCCAATCATAGTCAATGGATGAACGGATGATGTGCCCTGTTCCAGAGGACTCTCGCAAACGTTCATTTTGTCGCATCGCTGACGAGAACGCCGTTGGCCAGCGTTGCGTTCTGGAGAAGCTGAAGCGCCGCAAGCAGGACTACCGCACGAAACCATCGGGACGTCATATGCTCACCTTCTGCAATGCGTGCCTAGGACGGAACGGTGGACGTGTCGCCCGAAGGGTAGGACAGAAGCGCCAATGTGTTCCGGCAGGATCGATGGGTGACAAAAAAAGAACCTCTCCCGTCCGCGACCGGACAAGAGAGGTCTTCGCTATCAATTCTCCGCCATGCCTCTCCCCCCCCCGGATACACGTCTATACAATCAAGATACTGCTCCGATTCAGGATTGTCAATGGTGCAAACATGCCGAGGTGTCCAGCGAACGACATCCCGTGATTTGGCTCACGAAGTGTGCATGCCGCATATGTCAGGGCGCAACAGGCGTTACCTGACTCATGCACGACTGTGTTCGTCCTCTTCATGTCTGTCAAAAACCATCTGTGGAACGTCCTGCCCGATTGGGCGGTGGGACAACCGTTTCGGAGCAGTTCTTTCGACTGCGCGAAACCAGACTCAGACGACAGTTCCGAACAATGCGCCGAGCGCAGCCGTGGCGGCCATTGCCAGGGCTCCCCAAAAGGCCACGCGACCCGCTCCCACAACGATGCGCGCTCCGCCCGTCCGCGCAGCGAGGCCACCCATAAGCGCCAGGAACACGAGCGAACTCCCTGCCACCATGGGAATGACGAGCGAAAAGGGGCTCAGCAGGACCATCAGGAGAGGAAGGGCCGCACCCACGGCAAATGTGCCGGCCGAGGCCAGTGCAGCCTGAATGGGACGCGCCGTGTGAAGCTCCGACAACCCGAGTTCATCGCGGGCATGCGCTGCAAGCGCATCATGTTTCATCAGTTGATCGGCGACCTGTTGCGCAAGCGAGGCATCGAGCCCCCTCTTCTCGTATATCCCGGCGAGCTCTTTGCGTTCGAACTCTTCATTCTCCTCGAGTTCCGCGGCCTCACGGGCCAGATCGGCCTTCTCGGTGTCCGATTGGGAGCTCACCGAGACATACTCCCCTGCAGCCATGGACATTGCACCGGCGACAAGCCCCGCCATCCCCGCGATCAACACATCTCCGCGGGCCACCTGCGCAGCCGCCACACCCACAACCAGGCTGGCTGTCGAAACGATACCATCGTTTGCACCCATCACCGCCGCGCGTAACCATCCTATACGCTCGGCATAATGCAATTCAAAATGCGGCCTATGCATGTGGCATTCCTTTCGTGTTGTTTTCCGGCGTCCCGAAGCACCCGATAGCCCGGAGCACGGGAAAGACCATCACCGACATATGTGTGCAATGGCGTCCGACGCGTTGAATTGGTACTATGAACTGAACAACTCCTGGATTCATGTGCCCTTGGGGTCTTGGAGTTTCTTGTTCCGCGGCTGACGCCGGGCTCCATTACATCCTCGGGGCTCCTCGGAAGGGCCTCAGGGTCTTTCGAGACCTCTGTGAACGGGTGAGGGGGATGCGAACACCAGCGTGAACGACGTCCCTTCACCTGGTGTGCTCTCGACAATAATCGCGATATTCTGAAGCTCGGCCAATTTCTTCACGATCGCCAAACCCAATCCGGATCCGGGTATTTCGGATGTGCGCGACTCCTCGGCGCGGTAGAACCTGTTGAATGCGTTCTTGATCTGCTCGGGATTCATCCCGATGCCCGAATCCTTGATGCGGCACCGGATTTTCCCCGCCTCGGCCGAAAGAAGAATCTGGATGAGACCGCCCCGCCGGGAGTATTTTCCTGCATTTGAAATCACATTCTCCAGCATATTTTCCAGCAGCATCTGATCAGCCCGGACAGGGAAATTTCCCTGGGGAGTGAAGACACAGTGGATAGCATTTTCCGCAAAAAGGGGGGCCAGTCTGGCGGTCACGTTTCGGATCGGTGTGGAGAGTTCCACGGTCACAAAGGATGGGTGGAGTGCTCCGCTTTCGAATCGCGCGAGCATCAACACCTGATCGACCAGTGTTGAGAGCCGGTTCACCTCGCGGATGCAATAGGAGACTTTGTCCTCATAGTGTTCCTGCGTGCGGGGTTTACGGATGAGCACCTCCATCGTTCCCTTTATTGCTGCCAGAGGCGTCCGGAGTTCATGCGCGACATCGGCGGTGAGTTGGCGTTCGCGTTGAGGGCCGATTCGATCCTCCCGAGCAGATCGTTGATCGTCGAAGCCAGGGTATGCAATTCATCTTTGTTCGGCGGAAGTTCAATCCGTACGGCAAGATCTTCGCGGGTTATCCGTTGTGCGGTTGAAATCATCGTCTGGACGGGAATCAAGCTCCTTCCGGCAATTGTACGGCTCATAAGAAAAAGCAGGAGAAGGCTGAGGGGGTAGATGATCATCAGGAACATCTGCAAGTCCGCAAGGACCAATTCGGTTTGTTTCCGGGGGACCGCAATCACCACGATCCCCAACGTCTTTTGGGTCGGACTTTGGATTGCCACCTGGACGCCCCGGACCGGCTGACGGGAGATCGATGTATTGAAATACCTCTTCTCCGCGACCAAGGAATCATACGGAATCATGTCGCTCTGAAGATTTTCCGACCGGCGGACCACAGTCCCGACGGAATCTACAATCTGCAGGAAGACAGGATTCATCTCTATCTGTTTGTGCTCTCTCTCCTTCCACTCGTACTGATTGGTAATAACGAATTGATCGCTGAGCACGACGATGTTCCTGGAAACCTCGGATATTTCTCCATCGAGATCCGCATCCAGATGGCGGTACAAACTTTGCGAGACCATGATAAACAAGACAACAAACACTACAGCGAGAAGAAACCCGGTGGTGAGTACAAAGAACACGGCTATGCGGTCGCGCAGGGAGACATTCATTCCGCATTTTCCAGAATGTATCCTACTCCACGGACGGTCTGGATACTATGCTTCCCGGAACCGTCATCCAGCTTCTTCCGGAGATAGTTGATATAGACATCGATGATGGAGGTATCGGAATCGAAATGAATATCCCATACATGTTCGATGATGCGGGTTCGGGAACATACCTTTCCTTTGTTCTGAAGAAGGAACTTCAGAAGCGAAAATTCTTTCGCCGTGAGAACGATTTCGTTTTTGCCTCTGAAGACCCGGTGGACATCGGGATCCATCACAATGTCGCCCGCCTGCAACACCATTGAACTTCCTTTTTTTGGACGCAATTGAACGCGAATACGGGCGAGCAATTCCGAGAATTCAAACGGCTTCTTGATGTAGTCGTTGGCGCCGGTTTCGAGTCCGAACACGGCGTCGTCCGTCGTGTCTTTTGCCGTCAAGAAATATTATCGGAATCTCCTGATCCGCCTTCCGGATGCGCCGGCACACTTCGATGCCGCTCAGTCCGGGGAGCATCCAATCGAGAAGCAGCAGGTCGTATGCGTTTTCGGACGCCATCGCGAGTCCGACCGTACCGTTTGCAGCGACGTCGACGGCATAACCCTCTTCCTCCAGTCCTTCTTTCAGGAAGTTGGCAATTCCGCGTTCATCCTCGACGACTAACAGGCGCATGGCCAAGGAACTCTCGGATGGTGATGTTTACTTTTCATCTGATGATGTTTCATTACCGATCTGCAATTGAACTCCGGCGGCGTGCCGGTAGACCAGATTGCCTCCCAGGTGTCCTGTGCGGGCTATGGCAAGGACTCCCACGAGAAAAAAGGCCACGGCAAACCAGCGGAGCGATCCGGTGAAGCGTTTCGTCACCACCATGAGAATTCTTACGGCGGCAATCCCCCCGACAATCCACAGCGTTGCCACCGCGGAGTCTTCGTGCTCTTCAAGGGCCTGCTTCAGCGGTCCCATTTCGGACATGCCGTCTCCGGCGAAGTTTCCCGTGATATAGGCCGCAATGGTACCCGCTGCTCCGAGGAGAAGAAGAATGAACGCGGCCTTGCTGTAAAACTCTCTGTTGGCTGCAACGCCAACCACTTCAAACAAGAACCCTACGATAAGAAGGGCGATCGGAAAATGGATGATCATGGGATGAATATAGGTAAGATCTGGCATACATTCTTCCTTTAAGTTGATTGCACCCGCGGCTCCGGAGGAGAATATGCCCCCGCGGAGCCGCCGGGAAAAGGGGTTGCGGAAATTACTTCATGGTGACGTAACGATCGCTGGGGGTCATGCAAATGCCGCAGCGTGCCGGTCCCGTGCCATCATACGTATTGCCACAGGTGAGGCACACCTGGTATTGCGTGGGGAGGGCCGCGGTCTTCTTGTCCGTGAGGGCTTTCAGGGCATTCTCATAGAGTACTTTGTGGCGTTGTTCCGTCTGCATTGCGTAGTTGAAGGAGATCAACGCAATGTTCACCTTTTCCTTGTTCGCATCTTTGATGAAGCCGGGGTACATCGTCTTCACTTCGTAGGATTCTCCCTTGATGGCATCTTCAAGGTTTTCTTTGCTGGATTTCACTTCGAATTTCGGATCGACTGCGGGGGCTTTTTCACCCAGTTGTTCAAGAGCTGCCTTGTGGTTTGCGGCATGGATGCTTTCGGATTTGGAGGCCGCTTCGAAGAGAACTCCTATCTGGATATTCCCCTCTTCTTTTGCCTTCTTGGCGTATGCAGCGTATTTGGCGCTGGCGGTTGTTTCGCCCGTGAAGGCGTCTTTGAGATCCTGCACAGTTTGCTTGGAGGTGGTTTGCGCCGATAGGCCGGAAACACCTATCGCAAGCGCGAGAGCGGTGGTGGCAATTGAACGCAGATTCATTGGAATTCCTTTGAGGTTGATAAGAGGTGAGTTGTGGACTTATACCGTAAAAGCTCAACAAATATACGACGTGGAGCATAAGAGGGAAATTAAGGAAAGATTAAGAGTTGCTTAGAATAGGGGTTCTATCGTTTTCTCATCGTTGGGAAAAACGGGGCCTTCGTCGAGTATGATGTGGAGAAAACCCAATGGAAAATCGATAATTCACAATGGCATGTGTTTTGCACAATAGTGCAGTCACACTATTCTTATGCCACGAAAGGAACTTTGAAATCATTCATTTTCCTGCTCGGGTTCCTCATCTCCGGTGTATTGGTGGACTACAAAGAGAGTGAACGGCTTCCGGGGGAACTGGCGGTCAGGTTTTCCGGAGAGGTTTCGCTGAAACCACTCTATGACTCCCCATTGAGGATACCACAGGCACCATGATCTTCCGGTACGCTTTTATCATCTATCTGATCCTGAATCTCTACGTCTATCTGCGCGTCCTGAGCCTTGGTACCTCACGACGCCAGAAAATGATCATCACGCTCGTCGCCGTGATCCTCGTGGCTGCGTTTCCATTGACCGAGACCCTCTCACATTCATCTCTCAGCAATGCCATGAGTCCCATTCTCATGCTCGGATATCTCATTCTTCCATTTCTGCTCTATCTCTTCCTTCTCGTGTTTTGCCGCGACATGCTCCTGGTTATCATCCGCCTGCTGAAACTGGTGCCCGCGGAAACCATGGGCAGTCCGCGAATCCGACTCGTGACCCTCTTCCTCCTTTGTGCGATCCCCGCGGCCATCGTCGTTGCCGGCCGGATTCATTTCTCCGATATTACGGTGAACGAATTCCCCATCACCGTTCCCGCAAGGTCCTCCCCCCTCCACCGTTTGCGGATTGCCCTTGCATCGGATTTTCATCTGAAGGAATCGACGGACCGACAGATTATGGACAGATTTGTCGGTCTCGTAAATTCCGCGAATGCCGACATCCTGCTTCTCCCCGGTGACATGCTCGAGGGGGATCGTCAAGACGGGCAACTGGAGGAATTCGAAAGAAGACTGAGAGGCGTGCGGACCACCTACGGAATGTTCGCCTCACCCGGAAATCACGAATTTCACGGGGGAGGAGGCAGATTCGACTTTTTCTCAAAGGCAGGCATTACCGTCTTGCAGGACTCGACAGTCATTGTGAATGGGGCCTTCTATCTGGTCGGCAGAAACGACAACCACATAGCGGCACGGAAGGCGATCGGCGAACTCATCCGGTCAACTGCGGACAGTCTTCCGGTTATCGTGATGGATCATCGCCCCACCGATATCCTGGCCGTGAGCGACGCCGGCGCGGATATCCTCGTTTGCGGACATACGCACCACGGTCAGCTTTTTCCTTTCAACTTCATAACCGACAGAATTTATGAGCTGAGCTGGGGCTACAGGCGGATCGGGAATACCCATGTCTTTGTCACCAGCGGCGTTCAGGTGTGGGGTCCGCCGGTGAGAACGGCCGGTGATTCGGAGATCATGCTGATCGATGTGACGCTTCAGCATTCTCCCGCTCCCATACCGGAGAACCCACCACCGGCCCCATAGCTCTCCCCGGTCCCGCTCTCTGTAGAAACGGCTCCTCATCGCCCTCTCCTCTTCCTCGCGATCCCGTCCACCCGTGCCCGGGCCGGAACGACAATCGACGGGATGCGACCCATCTCCAGGAAATGCGTGCGATGTTTCCCGGGCCCCTCTACGCCGCCACAACAACACGGGGCCGATCGCCTATCCGGTCGATGATCTTCCGCAAGGGTTTGACCTTCAGAATCTCTCCGAGGAAAATTCTCACAAATCCTGCACCCACACACAACACGGCTTGCACCACCGTCATTTCACCAAAGCGAAACACTTCTCTGACTTCCGGGATCAATAGTGCCAGTGTGAGGAATGTCATGGTGCTGCCCGTGACCCACAGCAGGGGTGTATTTTTGGCCCGGAAAACGGTAAACAGAGAACGGGGCCATGAAAGATTCGTCATGATCATTCCCAGATTGGAAATAACCATGGTGGTAAATGCGATTGCCCGGGCCGATGGCTCGCTGGTCGCGGTCAGTGCCCATGCATATATCCCGAACACCACGATCAGTTCGCTCACACCCTGAATCAGACTTGGGATGAGATTGCGCAATCCGAACAGCGGTTCGTCAAGTTTGCGCGGTGGACGGCTCATCACGTCTTCGCTCTCTTTTTGGTTCTCAAAAACTATGGAACATGCAGGATCGATTATCAGCTCCAGGAAAACGATATGCACCGGCAGGAGAGCAAGGGGCCATTCGAAAATGATCGGAAGGAGCGACATCCCCGCGATGGGTATATGAATGGAAAATATGAACATCATCGCCTTTTTCAGATTTTCAAATATCCGGCGACCCAGTTTCACGGCATGAACAATCGAGCCGAAATCGTCGTCGAGCAGCACGATGGACGCAGATTCACGGGCAACATCGGTCCCCCGTTCTCCCATGGCGATACCGATATGCGCGGATTTTAGCGCAGGGGCATCATTCACGCCGTCCCCGGTCATAGCCACCACCTCACCATTCCTTTTCAGCGCTTCAACCAGGCGCAGCTTTTGTTCCGGGACCATGCGCGCGAAGATATTCACTGTATGCAACCGTTTCGCCAGGGTCCGATCATCCATATCCTGAAGTTCTGTACCCGTAATCACATCATCCGCATTCTTCAGGCCGATCTGCTGGCCAATGTTTTTTGCCGTACCGGCATAATCGCCCGTAATCATGAGTACACGAATACCGGCCCTGTAGCATTCCTGGACAGCGGACGGCACTTCGGGTCGCACGGGATCCATCAGACCGAGAAGTCCAACAAATTCAAATTCAAAATCATGTTGACTCTTCGGGAGTTCATTCTCAGGACAGCTCGCCCGTGCAATGCCAAGGACCCGTCTCCCCCGGAGCGCAAGCTGATCCACTCCTTCCAGGAGAATTGCCCTTTTTGCCGGCGGCAAATGACACAGATCGGCGATTGCTTCGGGCGCTCCCTTGGCTGCCACGCAATATTGATCACCTTCCTTTGAGCGCCAGACACGGGACATGGCGAGCTGTGCTCTCGTCAGCGGATATTCTTTCAAGAAAGCCCAGTTGCCATGGAGATGTTCCGTGTTGCCTAAGGTTCGCTCTCCAAGCTCTTTCATCGCCTTTTCCATTGGATCGAAGGGATCGGTCGGGCTTGCGAGAATCGCATATTCAACTGTTTCATGAAATGCTTCCGGAAGCACCGTTCCCCTTTTGTCTATGGCGAGAGTTTTCCCATCGACAAGCAGATCACTCACAAACATCTTGTTCATGGTGAGTGTGCCGGTCTTGTCAACGCAAAGAATACTCGAAGAACCAAGGGTCTCCACGGCTGGAATTCTACGGGTAAGCACGCGATGTTGTGAGATGCGCCATGCACCGAGAGCAAGAAAGATGGTAAGAACAACCGGAAATTCTTCGGGTAACATTGCCATGCCGAGCGTCAGTCCCGCAAGGAGGCCCTGGAGCCAGTTGCCGCTACTGAATCCCAGCAGCAGAAACACCAGCAGGCAAAGAACAACACCGACCGATGCAAATATGGTTACAAGCCTGGCAGTTTGCTTCTGCAACGGTGTGTTCTCAATCTCCAGAGTCAGGAGTGCCTTCCCGATCTTGCCTATCTCGGTCTCCATGCCTGTCCGAAGAACTTCCGCGATACCTTGTCCCTGAACTACCATCGTTCCCGAATAGACGAACGGCAGATCCTCACCACCGGGCCGGCAAATCGCTACAGAGGCTTTGTCTTTGGATTTTCGGACTGGAACGGATTCGCCGGTAAGGAGTGATTCGTCCACCGAAACATTCGTACCTGAACGGATCACCGCATCAGCGGGAACGCGATCTCCTTCGGAGAGGAGCACGATATCTCCCGGAACCACCTCGCGTCCGGCAATACGCTTCTTTTCTCTTCCACGAATAACAAGAGCACGTGGACTCGAGAGATCGCGCAGAGCCTCCAGGGCACGCTCGGTCTTTCGTTCCTGATAAAACGTAATTCCTGCGATAACGAAGACAAACCCGAGGAGCATCAATGCCTCCTGCAGATCGCCAAGCAAGAGATAGAGCGTGCCACAGGCAATCAGCATGAGAAACATGGGTTCCCGTACAACTTCGAGGGCAATATGTATTCCTGACCGCTTCTTTGTTACAGGAAGTTCGTTGTACCCATGAAGAGTGATCCTTTTTGCGGCTTCTTCATCCGTGAGGCCAGAAATATGATTTTCATCGAAAGTGTGTGTCATATCATCCTACGTTTGGCGCTACGGTTGTGTGCTTCGTGCGACTCCGTGGGAACCTGTATTATCGACCGGCACGAAGGGTAACACTCCTATAGCCCGTCGTCGTATCGGAGGGCATCCTCATCCTTCTCTTCCATGAGTGCCCCGAACCGGAACGTGCAGCTGAACATGAAGATACGTGAATCGCGGGTCGTCATCGACCGCTCCATCAGCGCCGGTGTGTCGATACGGATCTCCCTCCGGATCGTCTTGAAGAGATCCGCCACCGTCAGGACCATCGAGAACCGTCTGTTCCACAGGTCCTGGCGGATCCCGACGTTCACGGTACCGGAAGGAAGAACCGTTCCCTGGGGCGTCAGGCGTTCGGAACGGTAGTTGCCATTAACCTGCACCATCGTGGCGGAGAAGAGCCGGAGATTACACGTCAGGGAGCCGCTCCAGGAGACCACGGACCGAGCGGAACTGTAGCCGAGATTCGACGCGTCGATGATATTGTAGAAAAAATTCCCGCTCGCATTCACCGAGAAGGGGTCCCCTGTCCCCGCCGACAGGGCGGTCTCCAGCCCCGCAGATCTGTCATTTGCCAGATTCTCTTCGGTCGTCAGCAGCGTGGAGTCGTTCAGAGGTTTCACGACCTGGGTGAACCGATTGTAGGTGTAGCGATAATAGACCACCGGCAGGATGTTCAGGAACTCCGTCTGGAACCTGCACCCGAATTCAAGAGAATGGATATACTCCGGCAACAGGTAGGGGTTCCCGACCGAGATGTTCCGCGGGTCGCGGTATTCGGGGAATGGGTTCAGGTCGTCCCCGTCTGGACGCCGGGTCCGCTTGCTGTAATTCAGCTGCAGTTCCGCCAGCTCCGACGCCCTGTACGAAAGATGAAGGGTCGGATACAGCGATGCGTAATCGCTCTCGATCTCGCTCCCTGCCGACACAAGCTTTGACGTGCGGAACACTTTCTCCCCACGCAGCCCGGCTTTCAGGCCGAAATTCCCGATTGGCACCTGATACGTGGCATACAGGGCATGCATGGTCTCATCAAGGAGAAACCGGTTCGTCTGCAATGTATCCACCGTATATCTACCGAGCCCTGTGTCGAACGATTCCGCGTAGGAATCAAAATCGAATCCGAGGATCTCCGCGAGATACCCCGCCTCCAGGTTCGCCTCTTCCCCGAGGGGAACGGTGTAGTCCATCGTCACTTCGGTCGCTCGCTCGATATTCGTATTACTGATCTTCTCCATCTCGACAGGAGAACTGCCGCCGGGAAAGGATGTCTGAACGTCGTTCAATTCCGTTTCGGTCTGCCTCGAGGATTGCACCTCGAACTTCAACTCATGGTCTTCCTGCGGGAACTTGTACTCCACCCTGGCATTGAGCCCGCCCTCCTCTTCCGAGCTCTCCTCGGCGGTAACCCGGTCCGAGAGGCTGGCTGATCCCCCGGAGCTCACGGAGGAATGTGTGAGATCGTTCCCCGTCATCCAATCGTTGAAGTAGTTGCCCGACAGGGAGGCGGTGGTCCGGCCGAATTCCCGTTCAATACCGAGTGACGCCATGTGGGAAAGGGGGCTTGCCGATGAACTCCCTTCTTCCCGGTAGAGGGAACTTTCCGGCGTCCCCAGTCCCTGGATGCGCACATCGGCGTTTGAACGTTCGCGCCGGTCGGAACGGAGGCTGTAGTTCCCAAAAATATTCGTCCCGTCCGGGCGATAGTTCAGGCGTACATTTCCGCCGTACCGTCCCGCCTTTCCGGCGCTCGCGGTAGCGGAGCCGTTAAATCCCGGCTCCATCCCCTTCTTCATGATGATGTCGATGATCCCGCCGGTACCCTCCGGGCGGTAGCGCGCCGAGGGATTGGTGATCACCTCAATCCGCTCGATGGCGTTCGCCGGCATCTGCTGCAGCACCTCGGCGCTGTTCCGCTTCATCATCGGGGAAGCTTTGCCGTTGACGAGGATATTCACGTCGCCCGAACCCCGGAGCATAACATTTCCGTCAATGTCGACCTCGACCGACGGGATATTTCGAAGCAGATCACTTGCAGAACCGGTGGCGGCCGTGAGGTCCTGCTCCACGTTGTAGATCTTCCGGTCGATCCCCTGCTCGATCATCGGTTTTTCCCCCTTCACCACGACCTCTTGCAGGTCGACGGCTGATTCCGCTAGCCGGATAATCCCGACATCCACTCTCCCCGTTTCACCCACACGTACCGGCGAGAGGATCCTGCGGGTATAGCTCAGGAGGCTGAAGCGGAGACGGTATGTCCCTGCCGGGATGTTCCTGACGAGGAATCTCCCGCTTGAGTCGGTAGTGGCACCCGTGACGACGGTGGTATCGGCCGCACGAAGGAGGGTAACATTGACCAGCTGGAGGGGTTTCCTCGTGGCGTCTTCGACCACCACTCCGGTGATCTCCTGTGCACACAGGGAGAAAGGAAGAAGGAGGAGGAAGAAGAATTCGATGGTGAGAAACCGGGCTCCGGGAGAAGTCCAATGATGAATTGGCAGGAATCGGGCGCCGGCACTTGACTTCTGCCGCCGAACGCAGGGTGCATTCAAAACAGGGACTGCGGATGAAAATGGCATTGCCCGGCAACTTTCTTCGGATGTGGACGCGCGTTTCCGACCTGACGATGGATCACAACGGGATTATGGCTCCAGGGGAGTTCCCCCGCAACATCACCGGAGAACAGGAGGGTGGAAGACCAGAGAAATCGGAACGGCAGGCGCTCCGGCGGATGGCAAATCTGCAGAGTGAGCGCACGGGAGCGGAGCAAGAGAGCGCACGGGAGAGAGAACTCCAGCCTCGTCCGTACATCCACAGTCGCAGTGACCGCGCACGCAATCGCAGGGGCTTCCCTGACCCCCGGCGAACGCATGTACGCCTCCTGCGGCAAATGCCAGGAGGAGAATAAGAAGGATGAATCGCATGACGGCAGAGCATCCAGCACGGTTCATGCTCCAAGTTATCAAATAGTTTCATCCCGTGCAAGGGCGCGCGGAACCCCGGAGGGAATGCGGTCAGTGCTGCGGGAGAACATCTTGACCTTCTCCCGCATCTCGTCTATATTACCCCCGGACAACACTACCCAAACCCATGTTTGATCTTCTCCGTTCACAAATCCTGAAACGCATTTCGCTCACCGAAGATGAGTTCGAGCGGGCAAAGACGTTTTTCATCCCGAAGAAAATCCGAAAAGACCAGTTTCTTCTCCATACCGGAGAGGTGTGCAGGTATCTCGCGTTCGTTGAACGAGGCTGCCTCAGACAATACTCCATTGACGGCAATGGCGAGGAACATGTCGTCCAGTTTGCGATCGAAGATTGGTGGATCAGTGATATGTACAGCTCCCTGACGGGGACGCCTGCAACGTACAATATTGATGCCCTGGAGGATTCGGAAGTGCTGTTGCTCGACATTGCGTTGCAGGAGAAGCTCTGCACGGAGATTCCGAAATTCGAGCGCTTCTTCAGGCTGCTATTGCAGGGCAGCTTTGTCGCCAAGGAACGCAGAATCAATGCAGCCCTCAGCCTTTCCGCAGAAGAACAATACCTCTCGCTCCTGGACGCATATCCCCAGATAGCCCAACGTGTTGCGCAGAACCAGATTGCCTCCTACCTCGGCATCACGCCGCAATCCCTCAGCCGCATCCGTAAACAACTCGCCGAAAGAAAGTAAGGTTCGGTCGCATCTTTCCTGTCCCCTGCTACGAGTCGGGGTGACGAATGCCCCGATTCAACGATACTTACCATAGGTGAACGTCATTTCTTACCCTGTGTGAATGCGCCGGGCGTCGCCGTGTGGTATATTGGTGTCATAATGTTGACACACCACGTTCGAATCGGAGACATGATGAGAAAACAGACCATAGCGATCATCGGCGCAGCCGGGCACATGGGTTCCGCTGTCGCCCGCAATCTGGCCAGAGCCGGCCATCGTATTCTTCTTGCCGGTCCGAAAAGAGACCAACTCGAGACACTTCTTGCGACCATCAAAGCCATTACCCCCAACGCCGATGTGGACATTCTTGATTGCTCCCACGAGGCAAGCTGGGAGGCGGACGTCATCATACCCGCCGTACCGCACGCAGTCCAGGGGGACGTTGCCGCAAAAATCAAGGACGTCGTCACCGGAAAGATCGTCGTCAGCATCACCAATCCCCTCAACGCGACCTACGACGGGCTTGTCACGGGCCCGATGATGAGTGGAGCGGAGGAGCTGGCGGCGCTTCTCCCCCATTCAAAGGTTGTAAAAGCCTTCAACACCGTGTTTGCTGCAGATTTTGCCGCGCCGATTCTGGGCGGCAAACCGCTTGATTGCTTCATCGCAGGCGACGATGATCAGGCCATAGCCACAGTCTCTCGACTTGTCCAGGATGCAGGGTTCAACCCGGTTACTGCAGGCACACTTCCAATCAGTCGTACACTGGAAAACAGGATGGTCCCCCTCATCCTTGGCGGCGGGAGCTTCAGTCTCGATGCGGTCCTCTAACAGCATTACGGGCAATCCACCACAAACCATGTATATGAATCAAAGGAGCAGCAGATCATGAAGCGAGTACTTTCCACACTCTTCATCGCATTGACAATGGCGGCCGGTGCGTTAGCGCAGTCAACCTGGACCGTGGACATTGTCCACAGCACCGTGAGCTTCAGCGTTACGTATCTGTCGATATCCGAAGTCGACGGGAGCTTTAAGGCCTACTCCGGCACGCTTCAATCCTCAACGAATGATTTTGCGGATGCCGCCATTGAGTTCTCTATCGACGTCAACAGCATTAACACCGACAACGGCATGCGCGACAAGCACCTGAAGTCGGACGATTTCTTTAACGCCGAAAAGTACCCCCTGATGAGCTTCAAAAGTACCGCCTGGAAGAAGATCGAAGGGAAGAATTACCTTCTTGAAGGAGAACTTACGATCCGGGATGTCACCAAACCCGTGAAGTTCAATGTGGCCCATGGCGGTACCGTAAAGGACGGCCGCGGCAATTTGAAAGCGGGCTTCAAGGCAACAACAGTCATCAACAGATTCGATTACAATCTCAAGTGGAACGCGGTGACCGAAGCGGGCGGCGTGACGGTCGGCAAGGACGTCACGGTAACGCTGAATCTCCAGTTCGCGCAGAAAAAGCAGTAACTACTCACGATCTGGCCGAGTGGCAAGCGCTCCTCCGGCTTCATCACTCCGTGCTTCAGCATCACTGAAGAGAGCTTCTCAAGTCAGAAAGTCAGACATCATGGCACACATCATTCTCCACAAGGCGGACACCCGTGGCGACGCAAACCACGGGTGGCTGCGCAGCAGGCACACCTTCAGCTTCGCCGATTACTATGACCCCGAGCGCATCCACTTTGGCGCTCTCCGCGTGCTGAATGATGACCGTGTGGAAGCAGGGATGGGATTCGGCACACACCCGCACGACAACATGGAGATCATTTCCATTCCGCTCGAAGGCGACCTGGAACACAAGGACAGCATGGGCAACGTTGCGGTCATCAAACACGGAGACGTGCAGGTAATGAGTGCGGGCACCGGCATTACCCACAGCGAATACAACAAGAACAAAGACCGGCTGGTGAAATTTCTTCAGATATGGGTATTCCCGAACAAGCGGAATGTCAAACCACGATACGACCAGATAACCTTGAAGAGCAGGGACCGCCACAACACCCTCCAGCAGATTCTGTCACCCGACCCAAACGATGCGGGCGTGTGGATTCATCAGAATGCATGGTTTCATCTCGGCCGGTTTGAAAGGGGTGTTGCGACCCGCTACACCATCAAGAAACATGGCAACGGCGTGTATGCGTTCGTCATTGCCGGAGATCTGACAATTGATGGAAACAGCCTGAACGAAAGAGACGGCTTGGGAATCTGGGAAACAGAGTGGATTTCGATCACAGCCGATTCTGAAGGTGCGGAAGTGTTATTGATGGAAGTACCCATGCGAGAATAGGAAGCAGCCTCTTGCCGGAGAGGTCGATCACGGACACCGAGAAATGCCGAGACCCCTCGTCCCGCAAGAGGGCCCATTGTCAAATCTCGCCATCGTCCTCATAGAACACGGCTGTGGATCAGTAATGCCGACTCACAACTCCGGGGTGTCATCCGGGCGATCGGACGGCACCTCGAAAGCCCTATCGCCTGCAGAGCGGTTTGTTCTCTGGTGCTAACGGATCATAAGGAGCCGCCTGGTTTCTACAAAGTCCCCTGCCCTCAACCGGTAGAAGTATACGCCGCTCGACAGCCCGCTCCCGTCAAACCTGACCTCATGATACCCTGCCTCCTGTTCCCCATTCTGGAGAAGGGCAACCTGCTGGCCGAGTGTGTTGTAGACCGCCAGCTCAATCGCCGCCTGCTCTGGTAGACCGTACCGGATCGTGGTGGATGGGTTGAACGGGTTCGGGAAACACTGGAAGAGCATCGGGTCCGCAGCAAGAGGATCCGCACCGCTCCCGACAGCGTTCACCCTACCCGGATCCGTGGTGAATTTGAGCCCCCACACCCTGTTTCCCCGGTACAGGACATTCGGCTCGACGTCACAGATATTGACGCTGAAATTGTAGCTGCCGATGTTCTGGTACGCCTTCACAAGCAACCTGTTCATGCCCTTGCGCAACGTGATCGTTACGGTGTCCTTGTAGGATTCTGCGCCTGCAAATGACCGGGTCCCTGTATAGTTGTATACAGCAATACCGTTCAGGTACACTTTTAGGGCCTCGTCCGATCCAACCCACAATTCGGCACGCTGATCGGCAGGGGCCTTGACATACGCAAACGCGTAGCTGACCGCGTTGGCGGTGCTTTGTCTTCTGGACAGATAGTAGTCGTTCAGCATGATCTGGTCATTGGTAAAATACAGGGCTTCCGTCCAACCCGCCTCTCCCGGAGCCGGAGACAGGGCCGGCTCGTTGGGGAGAAACTCGTTGTTCATGGGATCCGCGACGCCGGCCGCCGGAAAGGGGCCGTTCAGAAGCCACGTCCTGTTCCCCTGCCCGTAAAGTCCGCTCCACGATTGTGCCTTCTTGAATATCCTCCTTGTCTGCTCAATGCCTGCCCCGGCAACGGTGATGCTGTCAGGATTGTTGGTCCCCAGCCCGACACGTTCTGCAAGTGTGATGTGTTCAATATCGTCGGGGTTGAGTCCCACGATCCGGCAGCACACATGATCAACCGCGACCGGATCGTACCCTGCGATAATCGTGTTCATTTTGATGCGATTGGCGATATGGATGTTGGCGGAATCGGGAGTGTAGACAGGCGACTTGTCGGTCTCAAGACAGGTAATGGCGTCCACGACGGCCAGTTTGACCCTCGCAAGCGTCGAGAGGTCCACAATCTCCTTGTCCTGCCAGTTGTACGGCGCCTGGGTGAGATGAAGCAGTTTGTGCACTCTGCTCTCCTGCAGGACCCCTGTGGTCTTGTTGAACCCGTAGCGGGTGCCGGGAGCGAGGCCGATCTGGTTCTTGAGTGCACCGGTGAACCCCACGTCCTTGTGAATCTTCAGCACCGGAACCGTGATGTACACATCCGCGTGGACCACATCCCGGTGAAGGAAGTACTTTCCCCCCTGCGGATCAGCCGTTGCGCCGCCGGGCACTTCGACGTACTCCAGTTCGGGCCAGGGATCCGTATCGGCATTGCCATTGAGATTGGTGAGGTGAAAGTCAATCCCGGCGGCGAGTGCTTCTGTCTTCAATTTCTGGTATCCGGGGACTTCGAACAGCTGCTTCCAGGCTTTCTGTGATGTCCCTGTTGCCTTTTCGAATGTCGTGAACGGTCTCGGTGATCCATCACCGACGAAGATCGCCATCTTCCCGTGGTCGATCTCATCCACCAGAAAGACCAGGGCTTTGACGACACGCACGTCGGTAATGCCGCCGCTGCCGCTGGAATCCGACTGGACGAGGTTGGGTTTGATCAACACGGTATCGCCGCTTCTCACCACCCCCTGCAGGCCTCCGGCCAGGTCGACGGCCCGGCGCACCATTTGGGTGATTGTTGCGTACGTAATGTCCTCGTCCGTAGTCGGACAGGGGTTCGCCAGCGATGGGTCGGTGGACCGGACAATGGATACGGTTGTCGCCGAGAGGGTTTTCATGGTGACATCCGTGGCGGCAAAGAAAGACTGATAGAGCCCCACCCGTGCATTATGCGCCTGTGTGAGGTCCCAGCACATCCACACCGTGATTCCGGCGATCAAGAGAACATAACGCCACTGTTTCTTCGCTCTGGCAACCATGAAAAAGCACTCCTTTAGAAGTACGAATACACGAAACCAACGAGGCACGCAAAGGCAAACGTCAACACCAGGTAGAAAAGGAGAACCTTCACTCCAAGCAGGGTCTTGAAGGCGTAAAGAGTTTCCAGTTTGGTGGCCGGACCGGCGATGCAGAAGGCGAGCGTCGCCCCTTTGCTCATGCCCAACCCCATGAGTGTCTCCATGAAAGGAATTGCCGCACCGCCGCATGAATAAAATGGCACACCCAAACCGATAGCGACGAGCGTCCCCGTTGTGGCGTGGGGACCCAGAAGATCGGCAATCGCCTGAGGCGGAACCAGGGCTTTGACGGCTGCGCTGAGGAGAATTGCGATCGAAAAGTATTTACCGGTATATTGCAGGGTTTTCCAGACATCCATCAGCAGTGTCCGGTCCGGTCGATGCGGTACATCCGGGGCGCTGGCGGGAACGCGCGACAGAGATCTGAAGATTGTCATCATGAGCAGCCCCCCTGCCGTCCCCAGGGCGAACGCCGTTGCCGTTCTGGCGATGGCCATTTCCATCCCCAGTTCAGTGGCAGTCAGGAAAAACACGCTCGGATTCATCAACGGTGAGGCAATAACAAATGCAACGACAGCACTGAAGGGGACGCCGGTCGGCATCAATGACAGCGCAATAGGGATCGCCGCATATGTCGGAAGAGGGGAGACAAGTCCGACGCAGGCGGCGGAAACAATGGAGAGCACTTCATTCTTTGTCGAAAAGAGGAGTCGCCTGCCTCTCAGGAACCGCGTGGTTGCGACACTGATACCGATACTGATGAGGAGATAGGGTCCGATCTTGATGATGAGGTCAAAGAAATTCTCGAGGATACGCAGTGTATACGTCCCCTCCAGCCAGGACATGATTGTATAGTAGATCTTGACCACGTATGCACTCCAGGGAATCGGAAGTCCGGAGACCGGACCGGTGTGTTTCGTTGCGAAGACCGGCCTTGTCTTTTCAGGAAAGCGTCAAAGCGGCAGACAACAGGTAATATAGTGCGCCACCGGGGGAGATTCAACTGCGACGAGAGAGAATGTTCACAGAAGAGAATACTTACAGAATGATGCCCAGAAGGCCCGTAAATGAACGGGCCTTCTGCGTTGAGTAGAACCTACCTGGCCGAAGTGAGCAGGGCGTCCATCATGGGCAGACCGGCGACATCGGGCCGGGCAAGCTCCGGATGATCCTCAAGAAGCTGGTAGTAGGCCAGCCAGTTGCAGGTACGCTTCATGCACGAGCAGTCGGTGCATTTGGCCTGCTGTGCGATGGCATAGTCTCCTCTCGCCGAATGAAGCTCGTGAAGGGCAATCGCCGCAACAACTCTCGGACAGCGCTCTCCCTCCTCGTTCTTCACGAGTCGCATCAGGGGAATAACAAGGCAAGAAAACGATCGCTCCGGCATGAGCGCCTTGAGCTCACGGACGGTGAGCGCGGCACTGGTCTGCAGCCCCGGAGAGTCACTCTCCAGCGCCTTGATAATGCTCTTCTCCGTCTGCTCGATAGTTGCGTTCTGAAACGGTGTAACAGGATTCACCGGATCCTGAGCGTATACTGTCATCGCGGTAAGTGCGAGCAGTGCGAGGAGAACTGCGATTGCATCTTTCATATGCGTCTCTCCTTTAATGGGACAGCGCCTGGTGAGAAAAGGTGGTAGATCCGTGAACAAATCGCTTTACGATATCTGGACGTGGCAAACTGCGTGCCATGGATTACCTATGGGAAAAACCGGAAAGGTGTGTCCCACTGACAGTTAGCGCGGACCGTCGGGAATGAATCGAAGGAAAAGAGAGAAGAACCTCGACAAATCTAACGAAGTGCAAACATCACATCATGCAATGCGTTACATCCGGCAAGAATTGTCGAACTCAGCTGTTACTCTGGAGACATGTATCGGGTTTTCGTATCCCGAGCTCGGCCATCTTGTACCGTATGTCACGTTCTGAAATGTGGAGAGCCCGGGCTGCAGCCGACTGGTTCCAGCCGTGTGCAATGAGGGCCTCCTGCAGTATCCTGCCTTCATACTCCCGGAGACTCTCGCGCAAAGGCCTCTCTGTGGAATGATCCACATGGTTGAGCGAAATTGCGCGGAACTCGTGCTGGTACTCTCCCGGCAGGAGCGAGTGGTCGAGCATGGTCTTGTCGGACTCCGCCAGCGTGACCATCCGTTCCACGAAATTCTCCATTTCCCGCACATTCCCCGGCCATATCTTCCCCTGCATGAAGTGCACAAGGGCCGGATGGAACGATTCGAGCTTCTTTTGCTGGCGAAGAGCGTACACCTTCAGGAAGTGCTCCGCAAGCAGCGGGATGTCTTCACTGCGCTCATTCAGCGTCGGAATGGAGATTGGATAGACGTGAAGACGATAGAACAGATCTTCCCGGAGTGTTCTGTCTTTGAGGAGCTTCGCTGCCGGTGTGCGCGAAGCAGTGATGATGCGTACGTCCACCTTTCGTGTCTGGTTGCTGCCGATGGCACGCACTTCTCCCTCCTGGACCGCACGCAGCAGTTTTGACTGCAGATCGTAAGGGAGATTCCCGATTTCATCCATGAAGAGCGTCCCGAGATGCGCTTCCTCCATAAGCCCCTTGCGGTTCTGACTCGCCCCTGTGAACGCCCCTTTGACGTGTCCGAACAGTTCACTTTCAACGAGATGCTCCGGGATAGCCCCGCAGTCGATGGCCACGAAGGGGTGCTGGCTGCGAAGGCCAAGTGCGTGTATGATCCGCGCAACGAGTTCCTTTCCTGATCCGCTCGGCCCTTCGAGAAACACCCGGACATCGCAGCGGGACGCTGCATCAACAGAGCGGATGAGCTCCTTGAACCTGCGGCTCCTGCCAAGGAGCCCGAGTGCGGAGTACTTCGAGACGAGTACATCGTCGGGTATCGCTTCCCGAAAGAACTCCTGGACTCTCCGGGCATTATTGAGAAAGCCTCCCCAGACAGCAGCACACTTTTCAAGAAATTCCAGGTCTTTCTGAGTAAAACACCGTGCTCTGTCTTTTGCCGTCACGAGAATACTGCCACAGATCTGTTTCTCGTTCACCATAGGCACACAAAGGACGGAACAGATCTTGCTGTCGGCAAACAGATCTCTGGCGAAGCGGGGGTCGTTCGGAAGATCTTCACTCAGGAAGGATTTCCGGTGTTTCATCACCCACCCTCCGACATTGATCCCGAGAAGGCGTGCTGACCGTTCGTCAGGAATTGTCCCGCTCCGTATTAGTGTCTTGATCGTATCCTGCGTGGACGGATTCAGCATCTGGACAGAGAACCGGTCCGCGTTGAACAGGGCAAGGCCTTTTGTCGCGATGAGCCGGAGAATTTCCTGAAAGTCATCCTGCTGGCTCAGGAGTACGGCAAGATCCATCACACTTTCGGCTTCATGCGGGGATCGACATTCATCTGGTTTCGGTATGACCTTCCCCGAGCCGGGTTCTGTCGGTTTCTTCCTGGAGAATAGGCCCATGTCCCCTTCTCCCCCTTCTGTCTCCGTTCACACATTCCCGACGCACCGGATTCCCGCCACCCCCCACCACAGATGGCGGGAATCCAAATGCCGGCTGTTCGCAGCCACTCAGCGCAGCAGCAGCATTTTGCGGGTCTCGACGAAATGATCCCGCGGTCAGCCTGTAGATAAACACGCCGCTCGCCAATCCCGATGCATTAAAAGTCACTTCGTAGCTCCCCGGCTCTTTCCTGCCGTCGACAAGTACTGCCACCTCCCGGCCGAGGAGGTCGTAGACGGCAATGTCGGACGCGGCTCGTTTTTGCCACCTGATACCTGATCGTCGCACCCGGATTGAACGGATTCGGATAATTTTGCTCCAGTGCGAAGAATGTCCGGCATCGTTTCTCCCGGTTCAACATCCGTGCGCAAGGACTTCATAGTCATAGCGGTGATACCGGACATGCCGGTTGAGAAGAGCGGGGTCCCCGCGCCGGTGCCCATATCGATGGAAATCACCGTGTTTGTCTGGATCCCGGTTCCTTTCAACCCGTACAACGCATCGTGGGAATCGAAGAAGATGCTCGGCGTGTAGTCATTGTCACCCGTGCTGCCCACAAGGGTGGCTTCACCGGTGGTCGTGTTGACGGTATAGATCCTGTCTTTGCCCGAGGTGCTCGGGATAACGGAGGCCCACAGCTCGCCGTTCGGGCTGAAGGCGAGGCTCCCGTAGACCACATCCGGCGCAGTGCCAATACCTATGGTGTCGCCTGTCAAGAGGTTCAGTTGATAGAGCCTGCCGTACCTCGACGCTCCGTACAGGTCGCCGTTCCCGTTGAAGGCAATTGCCCGCATATAGCCGATCGGAAATGACTTCACGAGCGATTTGAAGCCGGTGACGCAGCATATGCGATAGACCGCAGTTGCGGATGAAGTCGATGAGGACCCGTACAGTTCATCCGTACGCGGCTGTATCGTCAAGCCGTGAAGCGCGGTGCTTCCCAGCGGTCCGATCAATGCAGGAGACCCGCCCGGCATGTTGAGAGCGAAGAGGGAGGTTCCGGCTGCGTACAGCCTCCGGGGGGCGGCAGCCTGTATCTTCACGCCCGCTCCCTGGAGACGCACAAACATGTTCGGTGCATTTGACGCATTGCTGAGAAAACCGATTGAGTCGACCAACACGCCTTTGTCCTTTGGCGTGAACGTGACGGAGAATTTCAGGCTGTGCAAGCTCGCCACTTTGACATGCAGTTCCGGCTCTTCAGTCACGGTGAAGTTGGAACTGGAGAGACTGACTTCAGACACCGAGAGTGGTTCTTTCCCGTAATTCGTTATGTGAACATCAAGGGTGGAGCCGGATTTCCCCACTTCCGTCATGCCGTATGCGAGCGCAGTCGGGCAGCCTGAGATCACTCGCCCGGAGGGTATGGTCCACTTGTAGATGTTCGGAGAATCTTCCATACCACGCCAGCCGGATTGCGGCGAGACAAAGCAAAGATCAGGCCGGCCAGAGAACTCTCCGGTTCTTGTCCACGTTACGCCCCCGTCTATGGTAAACACGGTGCAGCAGATTCTCGGCGAGCAGCTCACGTCGGTGACTGTTGCCACGTACATGCCGGACGTCTGCGGAACATATTCCTGGTGATTGAGCACGAGCCATGATGTGTTGGGCAACAGCGTCCAGCTCAACCCGCCGTCCGTTGTTTTCAGTATTCCGTCACTGGAATTCTGCCCGAGCCCGACCTGTTCATCCTGAAACTCAAGCGTTGGAAGCCAGTCACGCTCCCCCTCCGTGGGAAACTCGAGAACCGACCAGCTCTTTCCTTCGTCGGAAGTCTTGTAGAATCTCCGGCCACCATCCTTGCGCGTTGTGTAAACGGGAAACCAGAGACTGCTTCCCACGGCGGTAAATTCACCGGCAACGGCAACCTCTCCGGCAAGCGGGCTCGGAATACTGCTCTCCGGCAGTCGCGACCAGCTCGTTCCACCATTCGAAGTGATGTAGATCTCGAAATACCCATCGGTCGGATCGCCGACGCAGATGCCATTGTTGTCGTCAAAGAAATGAATAAAATTGGGCCAGCCATTTGTCGACTCGAATACATCCTTATAACGTCTCCACGTCGCCCCGCCATTGGTGGTCATAAACATGCCGCCACCCGACGACGTGATGTGACTATGCATCGCAATCCATGCTCGATCGGCATCGAGCGCACAAATACTTCCGCAGCAGTAGCTCGACGGTGCGATGTGCACGGTATCAGCTCTCCAGGTTACACCGCCGTCAGTTGTGCGGGTGTATGATTGTGAAGCCCCGTTCCTGGCCCCGATAGCCCATACGGTATTGGCATCCACGGCATGCATGGATAGCACCACATGATCCGTGGGAAGGCCGGTGATTTGCTCCACCCAGGGGAAGTATGCGGGAGCGGGCAGGCCAAGGACTGCACTGCTTCCGAACCGATGTTGCCCACTCGCTGCCGCCCGACCCAGGCATTTGCTGCTCTCCCGCTCTCCAGGGAGAGGAACCGACTGACCTTCAAAGGGAGTGTTCTGTGACAGGGCCATCGGGCCCATGCAGAGCAACAGAAACCATCTCACTATTCTCATAGTCCCTCCTTAGTTCATGGAAGTGATTCAATGATCCAGCAACGGGTGTACCCGTGTCAAATCCCTGACATTGCGAATGATCAGCTCTTCATTGCCGCCGTTCCTGAACGTGAGTACACAACGCCACTCCATCGCCATTCCTGAAACAGTCAGGTTGACAATGAGACGGAATGCCAACAGAGGAACGGTCACTACACAAAGCGGTTCCTGGAAAGCGTTCATGATGCACCCCGTGTGACATCCGACGCGAAAACCAGGAGCATGTCGCCGAGATTTTCCTTCAGGATGAAGGCCTTCGTTCCGATTTCATTCGCAGCGGCGCGGTAGCGCGCCTCGTCGTAGTTGGTCAGAATAACAATCTTCGCTTCGGGGTGCGCCCCGAGAATCGCCCGCGATGCGGCAAGGCCGTCCACCGGCTCCATCGCAATGTCCATCAGCACCCAATCGGGATGTATCCGCTCATAGCACTCAATGGCCTCGCCGCCATTCTCCGCTTCAATAATTGTGTGGTGGTCGGGAATCTTGCTGTGCAGATACCGCTTGATCGATTCGCGCATGCGCGCGTTATCTTCCGCAATCAGGAGTATCACCGCCGGAGCTCCAGAAGTGGAACGCAGTGGTACGTTCGGGGAGAAGGTAGAGCGGAACTGCGGCTAATGCAATGAAGGGAACTACTCAAAACACATAACGGGAACTACTCATTTTGTATAGGTAGAACTACTCATTGATGCATGAGAACCGCTCAGGTGTACTCCATCGCGAACTGGAGCAACGCATTGTGCCCCTTAATCCCCAGTTTGTGACAGATGTGCGTCCTGTGGTTTTCCACCGTCCTGACGCTGACAGAGAGCTCCCGGGCGATCTCCCTGCTGGTCTTGTTTTCCGCAACCATTCTGAGGACCGTCCGCTCGGCGGGCGTCAACCTCTCGAACGGTGGTGCAGCAGCGGGGAGAGCGGCGGCTTGCCTTTCCCAGGCTACCAGAAGGTCGGAAATGGCCGGACTGATATAGTAGTGACCTTCCGCGACGGCCCTGAGACATGCCAGAAGTTCAGCCGAGACGCTGTCCTTAACCACGTAGCCCCGTACACCGAGGTCCAGGGCCGCGTTGAAATACCTTGCGTCCTTGTACATGGTGAGAATGATTAATTCCGTTGGCAGTGCCTCCTGATGCACCCGCCGCGCAACTTCCATGCCATCCATGGTGGGCATCGAGATATCAAGAACGGCGAGATCGGGGTGAAGCTCTCTGATGAGATTCAACGCCTCCATCCCGTCACCCGCCTGACCGACAACGGCAAACATCTTCTCCCGCTCGATCGCGCGTACAAGCCCTTCGCGAAAGATCGGATGATCGTCGGCGACAAGAATGCGTGTCGTTTCTTCCATGTGCTCCTCTCAGGAATAAGGAACCGTGAGTTGTACAGTTGTGCCGGATCCCTCCGATGAGATGATGCGGAACGATCCGTCGATGATTCTTGCACGTTCCTTCATACTCGACAGACCGAAGCCGTCCATCCTGGCATCCCGAGGATTGGAGGGGGGATGGCGTTGGCCGGAAGGAACGGCGAATCCCCGCCCGTTGTCAGTGACGGTGAGTTCCAGGTGGCCCGAGTTCTTTTTCACCTCAAGCATGATCTCCGTCGCGGATGCGTGGCGCACCGCGTTCGAGAGCGCTTCCTGGATGATCCGGTACACGTGGATCTCCGTCTGCTTTGGCAACAAACCGTCGAGTTGTTCACAGGCACAGTGGATCGCAAGTCCGCTGGCGTGCGCGACCGTCTCGGTCATTGCTCCCACGGCGGCACAGAACCCCAGCCGGTCAAGGTGATGGGGATGGAGCATCCCGGCTATCTCCCGTACATTTTGGATGGATTCCTGGAGGAGGGCAGCAGCACGCTCCACATCCTCCCGCGATCCTTTGTCCTCCCTCAGGAACTGCTGAAGCTCATTGCTTGCGATGAGAAGGTTCTGTCCGAGTCCGTCATGAAGCTCGGCCGCGAGGTGCTTTCTACTGGCTTCCTGTGTTTCGATCTGCTTCTGTGTGAACTGCTCCCGGAAGAGCTTCTCCCTCTGCAGGCGGGAAACCTTGCGGTGATGGAAAGCGAGGAACGCTCCAATCAGCATGCCTGCGAGAACACTGCCGGCGAGAATCTTAAACCACCAGGTATCCCACAGGTGCGGTTCGACGACCACCGCGATCGAGAGATCTGCTTTGCTCCATACGCCGGAATCATTTGAACCTCTTACTCTGAACAGGTACTTCCCGGGGGGCAGCTGGGCGTAGGCGATGTAATTGCGGGTGTCCGCCTGAATCCAGTCATTGTCGATTCCCTCCAGCCGATAGGCGTATCTGTTCCGGTCGGGACGGCGGAAATCAAGCGCGGCAAATCCCAGGCCGAGAACATCATGCGATGACGGCATCGTAATAGTCCGGAGGTAGGATGTCCCCCGGCCCGCGAAGAAAGGCTTTCCTTCCTGTTCAAGAATGGTGAGGACCACCGGAGGGGCATGGGTGTTCACATAGATCGTGTCAGGACGAAACATGGTCAAGCCGCTTACCCCGCCGAAACAGAGCGTCCCATCCGCACATCGCGCAGCGGATCCGGAATTGAACTCATCGGCAGCTATTCCGTCCCGGATATCAAACCTCGACCATTGCCCGGTTCGGGGCTCATAGGCCGTAAGCCCCTTGGCCGTGCTGATCCATATTCTTCCCCGGTGATCCGTCAAGGAGCCCGTAGACGACGTCGTCTGACAGACCTTCGCGCCTGGTAAAACAGATAAAGCGCTTCTGTGCACGGTCGAAGCGGTACAGACCACCACCTGCGGTTCCCACCCAGAGCGTCCCTCCGGCATCTTCCAGCAGGGCGGAGGTGCTTCTGAAAGAGAGGGTGGCGCTGTCTGCATCCGGCTGACCGGACCAATCAGAAGTTGCCGCCGTCCTGTTGATGCGCTGGAGTCCACCGCTCCGGGTGGCAATCCAGAGCTTCCCGGAACGGTCTTCGAGGACGGCCACAACGTTGCTTGTTCGTGAACGATGGGCGGGAAGTTCGTCCCACCCTACGGGGGTCACCTTTCCGCAGGCCGGATCGAACGAGACGAGTCCTTGCGTCGTTCCGAGCCAGAGCGTTCCGGCCCTATCTTGAAAGATGCAATTGATCATCATGGTTCTGGAATCGAACGGCTCGAGACCTACCTGCCATTTGTCGAACGTCCCGGTCGATGGGCGCAAACGGTGGAGCCATCCTCCCCATCCTCCTGCCCAGATGGTACCGGAGCGATCTTCCAGCACAGAAGACATATTGTCCGTCGCAAGCGATCCAGGACGTCGCGCATCGTGGCGGTACGCCGTCCAACGTCCGGTCCGGCGATCATACCGATTCAGCCCCCCGCCGTCGGTACAGATCCAAAGCGTCTGCCGGCGGTCTTCGCACAGACCATAGACCATCCCGTGTGTCAATCCGCTTTTCCCAGCCTCTGCTGCCCGATGGACAGTGAAGAGACCCTGAACAGGATCAACCTTGTTGATGCCATCGCGGGTGCCGATCCAGAGAACGCCACCGGAATCAACGAATGAAGTTCTGACGCCGTCATGCGAGACAGTCCAGCGATCCTGAGGATTGGCGGAGAAGTGGCGGAAGTCGCCGAGCTTCGCATCGAGAAGAAACATACCACTTCCGAGGGTGGAGACAAGGAGAGTTCCTCCGGGGCTTTCGTTGATATCCTTGACCGCAGCATCGATCGGTTTTCCCCCGACCGTGAGGGAAACCCGTTTCCAGTCGCCGGTTTTCACATGAAGGCGATACAGGCCTCCCCTTTTCCGTCCCTATCCAGAGTGCGGCCGTGTCGTTCGGGGACATGAACAGTGTCCGTATGTGACCGTCAACGGGACCGCGAGGATTGGCGGGCCGTTCCCGGAAAATTGTCCAGTCTCCGTGCTTCCTGTCGAACCGCAGGAGCCCTTCACCCCACGTGCCGATCCAGAGAACACCCGAGCTGCGGGGGAATTCCTTCAATGCGGTAACCTTGATGTCAACGGGGATGGATCCACCGGGAGAAGGACGCTCGATATGCCGGAATCGACCGGCAAGGGCATCAAGCGTATCGAGCCCGCCGTTACCTCCCACCCAGAGCGTCTTGCGGGCATCTTCGCAAACAGCGAAGGCGGAGTTATTGCTCAGGGAATGGGTCTGAGCCGTGAGCCGGGATGTAGAGTCGCTCACCGGATCGTGACGGAGAATACCTCCCCCCGGGGAGGCGGCCCAGAGAACTCCGTTCTCCGACTCGATGCAATCATAGATCAGATCCTGACCCTGGCCGAGAGAGCCATCCAGGACACCACGCACCGTTGCGAACCGCACCCCATCGTACCTGGCAAGCCCTTCGCCCGTACCGAACCAGAGGAAACCCTGGCGATCCATCAGTATGCAGTAGATGTTGGGGCTTGGAAGACCCTGTGCAGGTGTAATCCGCTCGAACCGGATCTGTCGAAGCTGGGCAGTGGCGGAAGTTAACGCGATCAGGAAAAGAAGAGAGAGCGCTGGCATTCCAAAGTGCAGCCGGAAGCACATGAGACCCCCCGAACGGGCTTCTCAACGCTGTGCAGCAAGGAATCACGCGTATCTACAAAGCGATCTTGGATGGAAGAAACGCAGAGCGCAAAACGACACCGTTTGGAGGTAGATCCCGCAGCAAAATAAGGTACACCGGTTACACGCAAAAGTCAATATCGCCTTCTAACCAGGGCCGGATCCTCCACGGGTGATAGCAAGCGCCCGCCGCAGAAGGGACGGCGCCCGGGCAAGCACAAATGAGCCGATGCGGCGCACGTTTGTCGACAGCATGACCTGCTGGAACAGTCGCGCTGCACGCAGACGTTGTGCAAAGAGACTTTGCCACTCCCGGCGGTATCTCTCTTCAAGTATGCCGGTCCCCCAGGCCTCCCGGCGTTCCTCTTCGAGGAGCCTGCCGAGTAGCTGGGCGCCCTGCAAGGCCATACCGATTCCGTCACCCGCAAGTGGAGCAATCACCCGCGCGGCGTCTCCGACCATCAACATGCCGTTTTCCAGAACCTTCCGCGGCCCGAAAAAGATGTCGCCCGTTCCGTAGATCAGGGCCCGCTCGACCGCAGCGAGCGTCTCCGGGGTCACAAGAGAGCCAAACGCCGGATTGTTTTCGGCCAGTTCCCTAATCCGTGCACGCGGAGGAGGAGTATGTTCCGAGCGCCGTTCCAGGAAACAGAGTGTCGCAATCCCTCCGCCGACGTGGTTAACGCCGCAATACATGTCTGAACCCGTGGCAATGAGAATCTCGTCTGTTTGTACGCCGGCAAGCGCTGAAGCGGGAATATGAAACTTGACCCCGTTCAGACCGGTATGTGCTCCGGAAAATGAACGTTTGAGCGATTTGTCGAGCGGAGAGGACTTGCCATATGCCCCAACGATGCGGCGTCCCCGGAGCGTGAGAGGACCACTTAAAGTTCTACAGAGTATCTCAAATCCCCCCTCGCACCGGTTCACAGACCGAACCTCCACAGGCTGTTCGATCGACACGCCCCGTGACCGGGCGGCTTCGAGCAACATCGCGTCAAATACGCTCCGCTTCATTCCGTAGGCAGTAAACCCAAGGAGCTCGGAAAGCCGGGGACCGCGTTCCGGACATAGCGTAAGCCGCGTTATGGGAGAAGGAGCACGACCCAGGAATTCCGGCTCGAGGCCGAGATCGCGCAGGACCGCGATCACCTCATGAGACAGAAACTCGCCGCAGAGCACCTCACGGGGAAATGGCTGTTTTTCGATGAGGCAAGCGGACAACCCGGCCCGTGCAGCGTAGAGTGCGGAGGCGGACCCTGCCGGGCCCCCACCGATGACCACAAGATCAAATCCCGGTTCCATGATTCCCTTTGCCGGTCAACGGAATACAGACACACCAACGAAACGCCCAGTGCCACGAGATGGTGGCGGATAGCTGAAATCCTGAGGGAAGAAGTGCGTTGATTTCACTGCGAAGAAACCCGCGGAGGACCGACACCGGGGCGTCGTTGCGGACGAGCGGACTGCGCGAGAGGATTCGGGTCAACATGCTGATGCCGGCGTAGGCGATCGCATGGCGGTGTAGATCGTTGATGACGATCCCATGGCGAGCCACCCGTGAAAGGTCCGCGAGGAGCTTACGTGCCTCTGCCTCTGTGCAATGGTGCAGAAAGAGGGAAACATGGGCTATGTCGAACGACCGATCGCGGAAAGGGAGGGAAAAGGCGGAACCATTCACGGCTGTCACCGGCGGTCGCTCTCCGCCGGCACGAACACATGCGTGGAAGTTCACGTCCAGTGATGTAACATCACACCGCCTGTCGAGTTGAGCGAGGGCCTTGGGAAGATCAGATCCGCCCGCACCCACGTCGAGCACGGAGACGGGCCGGTCCACCGGCAGAGAGTTGATGATGCGCCCGACACCAAGTCGCGACACCCGAAAACCTCCCAGCCAACGATTGATGACCGAGAGCTCTTTCAAGGCACGGTCGATGTGCTCTTCGGCCACCGAAGGGTCGTCCATCATCTCGGACAGAATTCTTCGTGGGCCGATCATCAGACTCCCCGCATAAAGGCCATCTCCATCGTGAGCCCGGGGCCGAAGGCGATAGTACAGAGCCAGTCATCGGGCTGCAGGCGGTTGCGGGAGAACAACTCTTTCAGGACAAACAGGATTGAAGCCGATGACATGTTGCCGTACTCCGACAGTACAACGCGTGATGGCGCCACCTGTTCGTCGCTCAGGTCCAGTCCGGTCTGGAGAGCATCGATAATCGCCCGCCCGCCCGGATGGAGCGCCCAGTGGCGGATGTCGCCCGGTTGCAGGCCCATACGCTGAATGATCGCCTTTGCTGCGGGAACGGCCTGTGCTGTTATGGCATCAGGGAGGTCGGACGCCAGGATCATCTCGAAGCCATGATTGCCGATTTCCCATCCCATGATGTGTTTCGATGCAGGGAAAAGGAGTGAATGAGTTTCAACGAGACGCGCCTTTGCAGGGTTTGCGGATCCTGTAGCAAAGAGGGCGGCGCCGCAACCGTCGGCGAAAATCATATTGGCCAGAATATTGTCCCGCGAAGGATCGGTCTGCATATGGAGACTGCAGAGTTCAACCGCGACGAGGAGGACCTTTGCCTTGTCATCGCCGGCACGCTGGAGGGATTCCAGCACGGAGGTGAACCCGATCACCGCCGCCGCACATCCCATGAAGCCGATGTGCGTGCGCCGGACATGAGGGGGAAGACCGAGGGAGGTGATCAGATCATAATCGAAATTGGGCGCCGAGAAGCCGGTACACGAAACCGTGATGAGGCGCGTGATGCTTGAGGGATCCGTCCCCGTCGCCTCCAGCACTGCGGACGCCGCACGGACGGTGAGCCGGGCGGACCATTCTTTGTACAGGAACATGCGCTGTTTTGTGTCGGGACCGGGTGTATCCGGAGATGTAGGATAGAACCGGTTGTCCCCGCCGGCTTCCGCATCGGGGACCACCACCGCACGGGTGGCAATGCCTGACCGGGAAGCCGCGGCATCTATCATCCGCGCAACCGCGGGACGCACCCCCATCCGCTTCTTGAGCTCCTCCGCGGCACGCGCCTGTGAGACACGGTACGGTGGGGAAGCGGTCGCAATATCGATAAGCAGGGGCATCTGTTCTCCCGAGGTGGGTTATGAGCCGAGCGCTGTCGACGCTTTGGCTGGTTCGGTTCTTTGTTCAATACGGCATGGAATCACGAAGGCGCCCAAGAAGATCGCGTCCGGCTTCGACCGACGCAGCGTTTGCCGCGATCACGATGTTTCTTTTGCGGGGCCAATCACCATACAACAATCGCTGCAACTCGGGGGAAGATTCCTCAAATCCTCTGGTGGGAGCGAGCACGATTCTTTCCGGAGCCCGCTCGCAGAGGGAAAAGAAGTCGTGATAGGCGCAGTCGACATCAAGTCCGGTGAGCGAGGGTATCCTCAGAAAGTCGTCAATCACCTCCCCTGTGATGCCGCAGTAGTGCATGCGTCCTCCGCCGATGCTGTCCAAGAAGCGAACATCACGCTGCAGAACATATTCACGGTACAACCGGGGTGAGATCATCTGCATCGAGCAGTTGCTGATGCGTGCGGCACCCTTCCAGAGTGAACCCCAGTCAAAGAACCAGTCCGGATCGTCGCTGATCATCGATTTGGTATGTTTGGTGATGGCCAGCATGAAATCCGTTACCTTGTCCATGAGAATCTCAACATCCCCCGGACAATCGAAGAAATCAGTCAGAATATCGTTCCCCCGGATCAAGTGCGCGGAATTGAATGCACTCTGGATGTCGGGATGCTGAATGTGAACTCCCTGCGGCAGGTTTTCCTGCCAGATTTCCGTCCATTCTGCAAGCTTGCCGTACCATCCGGCATTGAGGGCGGGCACCTTCAGCCCGTAGACATCCGCCGCCGCACTCAACACGTGATTGCCGGCAGCCGGCAGGTTGTTCTCGGGGATATGCATGCGGCAGCCGAATGCGGCGGCAACCTGGGCCGTTCCAAACTGCACACGGACTGTAGGGACCCGGTCATCCCCGATCTCCAGGTGGGGACGAAGGGTGTCCAGTTCAGCCCGGAGCATGACCAACGGATCGGCGAGGCGTTCCTCCCATGTCGGAAGCCCGGGGACGGGGGTGTTGACGATGATCATGGGCAGACAGTTCCCGGGGTCATCGTGCAGCATTTTGTAGCGCGCAGAAATATTCTGAAAGCGCGTCAGCGTCGCGTCGTCAATCCTCAGATAGGTGGTCAGATTCACGTGATGATTTCCTCTTTTCCCGGCCGGAAGACAACGCCCTGCAGCCGGTGCTGGTGATCCTCGCCTATGCGTGTTCTCCACCTGCGGTCATGTGCCCTTTGTCGGCCGCTTCGGCGTTGGCGCGGGCCCCTTCAGCATCCTGGGCCTGCTCAGCGGCCGTCCTGGTATGAAGCCGGGCCGCTCCCCGGGCATCCGTACGCAAGTGAACACGCGTTCCGTCGGCTTCGGCCGCTTCCAGGCGCGCCCGTGCCAACGGGATTTCGGCGGCATACTGAGGCAACCACTGCGCCTGGGCGACGAGCATTTCGTCGGTCATCTGCCAGACTTCCTCCGGATCGCATACCGCTCCGACCAGCGGGTCATGCAGCATGGCTTGTTTGAGCAGCGTGACATCGCCGTTGACGGCGGCTTCGACCGCCATGCGCTGCACGCTGACAGTGGCGTTGCACGTGGCAGCGCAGGCAAGCGGCAGGTCACCGACGATTGGCATATGAATGCCAGTACGATCTACGTAGCCGGGGATTTCGACAATGCAGTCGGCCGGAAGGTTCGTCACGCATCCACGGTTGACAACGTTGAAATGGCCGCGATACGTGCGACCGGTTTCGAGCGCTTCGATGATATAGGAACCATGTTCTTCGCTGCGGTGGGCGGGGCTGATGACAGGTGGTGTTTCCGCCAGCCACCTGGGGAAATCGGTCTCAAACCAGCTTCGGCCCTCTGTGCACACCCGCAAATAGCCCCCCGTCTCCCCGTTGATCCAGCTCGACAGGTCAATCCACCGGGAAATGTCGGCCGGGCGCTTGCGGTACCATGGCAGGTATTCGCTCAAGTGCCCGTTGCTCTCGGTGGAGTAATAGCCAAAGCGTTTGAGCACATCAATGCGGACCTTCTCGGTCGCGCGGTATTCCGGGTGGCGGGCAAACAGGTCGGGCAACAGCGGAATCAGGTCGTGTCCGCGCCAGTTGGCCCGGATAAACCAGGTCTGATGGTTCAGTCCCGCGGCGATGACATCCACCTCTTTGCGATGGATCTTCTCCCCTGGGCCGAGCAAGCCCTGCTCTCTGGCCCACAGTTCCGCACATCCGGCAATTTGCCAATGCGCGCCCTGTACCCCATGGCAAAGCCCCACCACACGCACACCCCCATGGTGATGACAGGCCCAGGTGTTCATTGCCATCGGATTGGCGTAGTTCAGGAGCAGAGCATTCGTGCGGGCCACAGCGCGCATATCACGACAAATCCCGAGCATCACCGGAATGTGACGCTGGGCATACAGAATACCGCCTGCACAGATGGTGTCGCCAACACACTGGTCCACACCGTATTTGAGAGGGATATCAATATCAAGCTCGAAGGCTTCCAGTCCCCCCTGCCGGGTTGTACATATGACGTAGTCGGCATCGGCAAGAGCTTCGCGCCGGTCGGTGGTGGGGAGAATCCTGGAGGGGAGGTTGTTGGCCGCAAGGTCGCGTCTGCACAATTGCGTCACCAGATCCAGATTGCGCTCGGAAATATCCATCAACGCAAACGTACTCTCCGCAAATTCCGGCACGGTCAGGAGGTCGTGCATGAGACGACGGGTGAATCCAATGGAGCCGGCGCCGATCATAGCGATCTTGAGAGACACAGGTGGACTCCTTCTGTACATGGGCGAAGGCTGATGCTGATGCAAGGAGTTGAAACTCACTCTCCGCGAGAAAGGTTCCTGGCTGGTCCGTCACCACAGCAATGCAATCCCGCGCTTGCCCAGGATGTAGTCATCGAACACCACCCTCGCCGGCGTATCCGACATACCAAGACACACATGGAGTGGCAGCAGATGTTCCTCACGGGGGTGACAGTATCTTGCGGATGGCGCTTTCTCCCACTCGATAAGGCGTTGTTCACGCTCGCTCCGGGACATCGGGCCGGTGCAAACCTCGATCAACCAATTCTGAAAGGCATCATTGGCCGGATCGGGCACACTGGCTCCTTGCCAGGAAAATGCTCTCATGTTGTGGAACGAAAACCCGGAGCCGACCACCAGGATGTTCTCACGCATCAATTCGCGCAACGCGTTGCCAAGTGCAATATGCGCGGCCGGGTCAAGACCCTGCAAGAGCGAGAGTTGAAGTGAGGGAATATCGGCGCGAGGGTACATCAGTTTCAGCGGGACGAACAAACCATGATCAAACCCCCGCTGAGCATCGATGCGAGCCGGAATATTGCTTTGTTGCAGTAGTCCGGCAATCCTGTTCGCAAGATCGGGGCTTCCAGGGGCCGGATAGGTGATCTCATAGGCTTCGCGGGGAAAACCATAATAATCATAGAGCATGGGAGGGGTGTGCGCACCTAACAGAGTTGCGGCGCTTTCCTCCCAATGGGCGCTGATGACGAGGATAGCATCCGGCCGCGAAAGCTGAGAGGGAAGCCGGCGTATGAACTCCACCATCGCCTTATGGCCGGCATCTCCGAGAATTGGCAACGGACCTCCGCCATGGGAGAAAAAGACAATCCGGGCCTTGTTCTCAGGGTTGTTCTGTTTCATCATCGCTCAAACTTCCGGGTGGCTCTTTCCGACCGCTCTTGCTTGCGGCAACACACCGTTTTCCTCTACGGCAGGGTACGAAGAAATCCCTTTAAAGTCACACACCCGATGTGATCGCTCTGAAGGTTGCATCGGAACGGCTGATCCGATTCCTTTCACGCCCGCCCTCACCTGCATCGAAACCCTCCAGGTCCGGAAAACTTCTACTGCCTCGGCATCAACTGCACGGATGATCGATCTGCACACCCATCGTTTCCACCTCCCCTCCAATCAGTTCAGCACCCGGGCACATGCGCCGGAGGACTTGTTGCATGATGGAGTCCTTGATCCGTCCCACCGCCGGTTCGTCCGCGTACTGGTCTCCTCCTTGTCGCTGTGTGGTTTGGTTTGAAAGATATGGATATGTAAGTACTGAAAGATCTGTTGTGTGTGTTGGTTGGTATGGTTGGTTTGGTTGGGGGACTCCATGACTTGTCGGGAAAGCTCTGAGTTGGAGTCCTTGTTTTGCAGCAAGGAGTCCTTGATGGAATCCTTGTTTGGCAGCGAGGAGTCCTTGATGGAGTCCTGGTTTGGCCGTATGGAGACCAGCATCAATACACCGGAGCACCTGCTGCGTTTATGACGGGGCCGTTTTTCTTCAAATCGGGCCGAAAACCTTTTAAGCTCCAAGACTGGAGCGCTAACATTGGCGGAACTTCCTACAGCGAAGCGACTTCCGGCACCGCCAGGGACCTGGAGTTCTTTCAGCACGATCGGATCGCAATCCATGAGCACCATCGGAATGATATCAAACAGCGTGGCCTTCCTAGCCTATCCAGATGTGCACATGATGTGAATAGTTCGGAAAAAATGTGGATAACCTGTGGATACTGGTCCCGGGCAGGCTAATCGTTGACATCGATGGACCGTGCATCAGTCCGAATCCGACGGCCGCCACCTGTTCGAATGTGGATATCATGGAAAAAACCGTGCGCATTGTGTGAACAGCGCCCAAGGGTGCGCTCCGTTCTTCCGTCGATTCAGGAACTGTCGCTTTTGGTGCTACACGAATTTACGGGGGAGGGATGACAGCAATCAAGTCTCAGCACACAAAGCCCGCGGGTTGAGAGAAAGGAGTATATGGCAGGCCTGAAGTTGTCGCGGCAGGCTACTCAGGAATACCCCTGAATCTACCTGTCGGCAGGCGACAGCAGTACCTCAACCTCGTCCCCCAGCCTCTTGAGGTATGCCTCGTCAAGCGTGCTGCGGATCTTGCCTTCACGCCTCAATCGCGTATGTTCGTTGGCGTTAACGTCGTTGGATTTGACGGAGATGAAGCGAAGGGAATTCGAGAAAAAGTAATCGAATGTAATGGGTGATGTCGAGCTTCCATTATCCACCTTGACAAAGAGAAGGCTGTCCGCCGTTCGCTGAATCATTCTCACGCCGTTTGAAGTCTCCAGAGCTTCTTCCATATCCGAACGGGGCAAACGAATGTACGTACGTTCTGCATCAGACGTGGAAAAACCAAATCCCCGGGTCGCCCGGCTTTCATTCCGGCCCACAAGCTTCAAGGGATCAATCACGACAAACACAGCCTGAGACTTGCCCGGATCACCAAGCACGTCGTTGATGTCGTTCGTCCCTGAGGCGATCACTTCCTTGCGTCCGTTCCCGTCGAGGTCAAAAGCAAAGAGTCCATGCAGCGTTCCGAAATGCCAGTATTCTCCAAGAATATTTCCCTTCGCATCGAGACGTGAGATCACCGACGGCGAGCGCCCGCCCGAGGCGGCGACGATTATCTCGGCTCCTTTGCCGGATGAATCCTGAACGATGACCAGCGGCCAGGCATCCATCCGTTCTGCATATCGTGCACCGCGAAATTCCACGGGGCCGCCCATTTCCTGCTCGAACAGGAGGGAATGACGCGAATCGAACGCGCGCACCAATGCCTGGGGGGACTTTGTCCCCGCAAGTGGCGCGGTCGTAACCACTTCACCTCTTCCATCCCCGTTCAGATCGGCTACCTCGACTCGGGAAGTCCGGTGCGAGTTGTTCTCTTCCTCCCATCGGCCCAGCGCCAGTGCCGGGAGAGACCAGAGCTTCGTGTTGTCTTTTCCATACACATCGATGAGACTCTGCTCAGGATTCAGATGGACAAACATGGGAGAAGGAGGCGGGGAGAGCACATTCAAGGCCATCGCAACAATTCCCGCAAGGGCGGCTAAAGTAACCATTCCTCCACTTGCCGTCACCAGGGGATGCTGACGGGAAAACATCCTCAAGCGATACAGATTGGTCCTGCGTAGAGGTTCAACCGAGACATGCTCCGGGTCGAAGAACGGTTCCATGCTGACCCTCCGGTGGACGACTGCCGGAACTGTCCCGCTGCTGCCGGCCTGTAGTTCCTCATTCACCCGCTCCATTTCCACATAGATCGCCCGAAAGCGCTCTTCCGAAGCCCGGCATCCTGCACATTCGAGCAGATGAATGCGGATCGCCTCCACCTGCGGAGCGACCTCGCGGGCACCGAGCACGTACAACTCAATCGTATGTTCAGCGAGATGCTGCATGCCACCCTATATTCGTATCAAATGCTTTTCCGTGCTGAAAGGAGCCCTGGCGAACCGGCCGACCCCGACCCGATGATTGCACCCTGTGTGTCGGCCGGGGACGGGCTACGCCGTTTGCAGAAGATGCCGTGCACGTTTGTGTGTCTCACGTGAGAGATATTCCAGACGCGCCCGGTGCTTCTTCATGTAGGCTGCCTTTGTGAGCCCCGGTATCTCCTTGCGCAATGCCGCAAAGAGCGAGAAATCAGCGCCATCGCAATCGACAAAGGTCGCGCGCAGACCCGCATCAATGACACGAAGGTACACATCCACCAACTCGGAAGACAGTTTACCGCTGGCTACATAGGCTTTCTCCGCAGCCGTCTGAGCCTGCCGGTGGACCTGGCCGAGAATTGTCTCTACGTCCATCTGCAATGTCCGGTCAGACCCGCTCTCCGTCAACGCCGGCAGCTCCAGTGGCCGGGTGTACAGGGCGCGAAAGACGACAGCGACATCGATCAGGGAAACTCTGCGGGAATGCAGACGCTGCCCGCGCAGGTAACTCGACAGCCTGGCGAGCATGGTCGGAATTGCATGGCGGCCGTTGATGGCAAGGGTCAGGCTTCGCTCAAGCGTTTCCCGGTCGGCTGGAGGCAAATGGTGGAGGGGATCACATGCACTCGGGGCAATCGATGGTTCACCACATACGTCGTGTTCTTCGAAATTCTTGAGGGAATGTACGGCCAGTTTTATGTTGCGCAACACTTTGCCGAGCGTGGGATCGGCTTCGTTGTAAAATCTGAAGAGACCGTTGTAGGTCTTAGAAAACACCAGACGGCGAAGATGCACAAGCGCTTCTTCATCCGAGCATGACTCCAGCGGAATGCCATTGAAGTATGCACACAGTTGAACAAGAGATCCCTGCCGGTCCTGTTCGAACAGCTCGGCAACACAATCCATCGCCATATCCGGAATGGAAAGACCATGGGTCTCTTTCAACACGGAGGGAATATGGCGCGTGCGCAGACAGGAGATTGAAAGGGCCTGGCTTACCCGTACGACCGCACTGAGCTGATCATGTGTGTGCGTTCCAGACGTAATCGCCAGCAGCTTCCGGGAGAGATTATGTGCGAGGGTCCGCTGCATTTTGACATAGTACGCAAAATCCGGGGCACGAGCAAGAAGCATCTCAGTCAATGCGGTCTTGCACATGACGGGGGGTGAACGTTTCGAGAGACCCCGCGGCCGCCCGTCGTCGGCCCAACAGCCGATTAACCTGCGAAGTGCCCGATTCGTGCCCTTGACTTTCCGGGATCTGTAAGGCATATTGCCCCAGCTCTCTTTCTTTCGACTCGACCACCTTGCTTCAGATGATCTCCCGCCTCTCTCTGGAGACGATCACTCCGCAGCCGGGCAACCACGTCACAAATGAGTGCTGTTGGCCCTCTGTTCCTTCTCAGTGTTCCAGCCCTGTAAGCGTCAACCCCCTTCATATCATGGAGAAAATCCTTATGAACAGGATGATCATCTATGCCGGCATTCTTCTTTACGCCGTCTTTTCATACACGGCTCCTGCCGGTGACGACCCGGCAAAAGCCACAACGAATATCAACATCCATATTCTGGGGCCCGAGAAACTCGGCAATCTCCCTCCGCCGACTCCCCCACCCGGGAATCCTCAAACCACCCTGAAAATACAACTGGGCAAACAGTTGTACTTCGACACCCGCCTCTCGAAGGACAACACGATAAGTTGCGCAACGTGTCATAACCCTGCCATGGGTTGGTCAGACGCCGGTCCAACCAGCAGCGGTATCAAAGGTCAACTGGGGGGACGCAGAGCCCCGCCGGTGTCAAACGCCGCATACCTCCCGCTCCAGTTCTGGGATGGCAGAGCCCCGAGTCTGGAAGAACAGGCCAAGGGACCGATCCAGAATCCGATCGAAATGGGAAACACACACGACGTCATGATCCGGACCGTCGGGGATATCCCCGGTTATGTTGAGGAATTCAAGACCGTCTTTGGCCCGGGGCCAATTACGACAGATGAGGTAGCGCAGGCGATCGCCGCTTTTGAACGAACGGTGGTCACAACAGATTCTCCGTTCGATCGCTACGTCCGCGGCGATGACGACGCACTCACGAATCAGGAGAAGATGGGATTGGAGATTTTCAACGGTAAAGGGCATTGCACGGCATGCCACTGGGGAGCGAATTTCACCGACGGCCGTTTCCACAATATCGGTGTCAAAGAGACCAACCCGGCAAAGCCGGATCTGGGCCGGTTCGAGATAACAAAGAACCCGGCTGACAGGTCGGCATTCAAAACCCCTACCGTGAGGGATGCTGCCTTGCGCGCACCCTATCTGCACGACGGATCGGAGAAGAGTCTCGAAGGCCTGGTCGAGTTTTATAACAGGGGCGGGGACACCGACGATCCGCTGCTTGATCCTTTGTTGGTCCCCCTCAGGCTTTCCACTTCGGAGAAAGCGGCTCTCGTTGCATTCATGAAGCGTGCAATGGTGAGCTTGAACCCCGAGGTGAACGCGGTGAAGCCCCTTCTCCCATCAGAATTTCCGAAATAAGGGACCATGACCATGAAACGGATCCTTTCTCTCTCACTATTCTGGCTCTTCGCATGGAGCCTGTTCCCGTCCGAGGCAGACGCCATTCCAGCGTTTGCCCGGAAGTACGGATTCAACTGCAACATGTGTCATTCCGGCTTTACCCGTCTGAACGACTTCGGGCAGCGTTACAGAGACAATGGGTATCAGATCCCGGGTCAGGTGGGTGGAGAAAAGACGGTATTTGATCAGGGCCCTCCCCTGGCTTTGCGTACATCGGCTGGACTATCCATATATTCAGCGGAGACCGGCACAAGCAACGGTTTCAATATCTTCGGCCTCGATCTCCTGGCTGCAGGAGTGTTTCACAAGAACGTGTCGTTCCTCTTGATCTATACACCGAGAATTGATGAACCGGCGGCGGATTTCTACGGACCGGGATCGGGGAATAGTCCTTCACAGCTGGGAGGCGTGGAATCCGCGAATATCGTCTTCAGCAATATCGTTCAAGACGCGCTCAGTGTCCGGGTTGGACGCTTCGAACCGGGCTACCATCCGTTCAGTTCAAAACGGAAACATTATCTCTTTCAGCCATACGAGGTATACGCGTTTACGACACCGTCCAACAGTTTTGTCTTCGATGACAACCAGATGGGAATCGAAGCCAGCGGACACTTCACCAATGGCTTCAAGTACGCCCTCGGTATAGTGAACGGCAACGGCGCAAATCCGGACAACAACAACTCCAAGGATCTTTATCTGAATACCGTTTACACCATCGGAAAGGGGGACGGCCAGACGACCGGCCAGCGGGTGGGCGCTTTCGGCTATTGCGGATGGCAGCCGACCGATCTCACCAGGGCCGTCCCCGCGCCAACGGGCGAGACAAACGGCGACGAGAATGAACTCTTCTACAGGATCGGTGTCGACGGAAGCTTCAACTATGAAAGTGTGAATCTTGGCGTGTTGTTCATGCTGGGGCAGGACAACAAGAAACTCAACAGCATCGAATTCGGAACTGCCTATCAGTATACCGGCGGCTTTGCAGAATTCAACTGGACGGGATTGATGAACGACCGGCTGGTGATGTCTCTTCTCTACAACTGGGTACGACCTCCTTCATACGATGCGGAGAGGAAAGTCAATGCCTACACGGCGCTGCTGCGGTACTATCTTGGCGACTGGTCGGCGGTGAATGTTGCACTGCATGTGGAGTACACCTTCCGCAGCACCGGAGATCAGAAGAAGTTCAATGAACACCTTGTTGCATTTGTTGTCGATTTCGGATTCTGAGCGCTGAGAGGTCCCGCATTCCACGTACCCCGGCCCGCCTGAGGAGGCCGGGGTACGGCGATCACCACTCGAAACGTCCGCGCACCCCGAGGGCCAGGTATTTCACCGTGTACCCCGTGAATGCGGTCGATTGATAGCTGCCGATAAGAGTAACAATTCCTCCCACCGTGTATTCCGCCCGCACGCTCCACAGGTTCTCCTGTGTCTCGTCCTGATTGAAGACGGTCAGGAGATCCGGGTTAAAATAGTACGCCCGCTTTCCCCATACCCCCGAGACCTGCAACACCAGAGGCTCCACGGGGGAGTACTTCATCCCGGCGGTGGCGGAAACCAGTGAACGGCCGTCCGTCAGCGTTGTATACAACGGAGCGAGGGACACGCTGAATGCCGGGTCGATGACCCACTCTCCCTGGAGTCCCACCTGATGGCACTGGAGAGTCTTGTACCCTCGGACATTCACATAGGTATACGCGGGGCCGAAGAAAAAGAGGTCGACATTGTAGAGCAGGCCGCCATTCAGAATGTCTATGTGGTCGTCATATGAATACCGTGCAGAAGGCAGATTGAAAGTCCCCTTGAGTCCTCCGTAGTTGAGTTTGAGATAGAAGGGGTAGAGGTTCTTCTGCCCTCCCACAACAAACAGGTGCTGATCGTAGGTCCATGTCGAAGACTCAATCAGCATCTTGTCGTAGCCGGCAACCAGATACTCATAGCGTTGAAAGGAGAGAGATGCGTACCCGGAGTAGGAGTCTGACCGCGCCCCGCCGGAATACGTACCGGCTGTGTAGTACGCAGAAGGGAAAAACGCCTTCGTCGGTGCCTGTGCGTGCAGCGGAAAGGCACCCACGATCACCACAAGTATCAGCGCGGCAAATTTCATTTCGTCAGTCCATACCCTTTGACGGCACTCGTGTCGGCGGGATACACACTCATGGCATTAATGAACGCCTCACGAGCTTTTCCCCTGCTGCCGAGGTTATAGTAGGTCCAGCCAAGAGAGAGGTTGGTCTCGTAGTCACCGGGGTAGTTCTCGACGAGAATGTCCAGATGCTTCTTTGCCATCAGGTAGTTCCCCAGGTTGAGATAGATCTGGCCCAGCCGGAGGTTTGCCGTGTAGTTGAACTTGTCTCTGGCGAGAATCGTCCTGTACGTATCCTGCACGAGGTCCCATTTCCCCTGCGCGGCATAGGGCAGCGTCACGCCGAGCAACGCCTCTATGCTATTATCGCTGAGGCGGACCGCTTCTTTGTAGTATTTTGCCGACTTCTCGAACTCCCGTGAGTTGTAGTAAAGCCATCCCAGCCGGAGCGTGGTGAGGTAGTCCGCGTTGCTTCCGTTGGAAATGTTGAGCAGAACCTCAATCGCGCGCTTCAAATCGCCTGCGGTTTCTTCCTTTATAGAGGTCGCGAACGCGCTGGCTTTGTCTTCAGGTTTGAGAGCGCTCCAGGCCACACCGGCGGCGAGGAGAAGCCCCAGAGAAGCTGCCCATAAAGGTCGAGCGGTCATGTGATGGATCCCTTCTGTTTTCGGAGAGCACTGAAATGTGTCATGGAGTCATCATATGTGAATGAAGCGATTTCACCTTCACCATCGACGTCGATGCGTCCATGAGCTTCCCGGCGATACCAGGAAAAGATGCCGAGCCCCTGCTTCAGGAAGCGCGCGTGAATGGCGAAGCCACCCCCGCCCTGTGCATGCTTTTCAAACGTCAGGTCCGCCCCCGCTTTGAACTGATTCCCAAATGCCAGAAAGAACTCCGAGAAGAACCGTAACCGGGCGATCGATCGCGACGGAGACGGGGAGATCATCCCTCCACCGCATCTGCGCGCTGTATCCCAGGGGCACGCTGATGGAATTCAGAAAGAAGTAGGACAGTGCCGACCGGGTTTTCCCCAGTATATTCGCCATAAAGAACACTTTGTCTCTTGGATAGATGTATGCTGTGGTGCCCTGTGTCGATTCGAGGAAGACATTATTGAGGCTGTCGACCTTGACCTCCCACCCTTCCTCGAACTGCCGTCCATTCAGGCTGCACGCAAACTGGTACTCCGCACCGACAGGAAAGGAGAATGCACGCCGGACGTCCGCGTGCACTTCGATATTGTGTACACGCCTTCCTTGCTGCGGATAGTCAAATGTGCGAAGTTCGACGGTGCCGTTTGTACGCTCGAGGTACTGCGCCAGAGGAAACCGGTATGTCTTCTCTCCCAGACGATCGGTCAGCTGAAACTGAAAATGCAGATGGGGAACCGGCGATCGTCCGCTGTTCCCGCAGCGTGCCAGCGTCTGTCCCTTGTGCACGTGATCACCCTTTTCCACCTCCATCGAACCGGGCTTGAGATGGGAGAGCGCTGAAAACAGGCCCTGTCCGTGGTCCAGGACTACCGTATTCCCCCAGTTCTGTTCGATATTGACTTCACCGATGTCGTTGTCAGGAATACTGTCAAACACGCGAACCACATCACCGTCCAGTGGCGCAACAACCGGAGTGTTGTAGCAGTAGAATTCCTGGAGAGAGACACCCTGCCCGGCATGTTGCTTTCCCATCCTCATTCAGAATAACGAAGTCCCAGGCGTGTTTCCATGCCCCTTTGTGGGTGATATCCCCTTCGATTCCCTGGGACACGTTCCACTCGCCAAAGAAGGGGAGTTCCGGAAAGAGATTGCGAAACCGGTCAAACCGCGATTTCCGGTTTTGATGGTAATAGTAATTCTCTTCAGGGGACCCGGGCGCAAAATATAACAGCACGAGGTCGCTTTGTTCCTGCCGGAACTTCAGGGAGTAGATGGTGGCCAGTGCCACAACATTGAACGGCAAAACCAGCACGGGCAAACCCGAAGTCGAGAGAAAGCGCGAAAAGAAGCCGGTAAATATGAGAGACATCGCTGATGCAAGGATCAGGAGCGGAACGGTTTTGTGCGAAAGGATGATCAGGCTGCCCCCGAGCGCCAGTGATATCAGGATCGCGTTGAAGGATGATTGGAGAAGAAAGGCCTCGGAGGCATTCGGGAAAAGGAATGCTGCAAGGGCCCAGTTGGTGCTATAGGCAATGACGCTGCCGACAAAGAACACCCGTGAAAAAAGGAGCAATCCGGCTGCAAGAAGCACTCCCGCAAGGGCATTCGGCTGAAAGAGAATATATCCCATCGCCTGGAAATAGAAACACATGGCCCGGGGAAGAAAATCCACCAGCGAGGCATCGGAACCGATCGGGTGAAGGACCACCCAGTCAAAGTTGTGGAGGAACACTATAAACACATACAACGTCAGGATAAAGGGAAGACTCAGACCGGGCAGGTTGAACGAGGACGCAAAATAGTGTTCCAGGGCCGCCGCAGCAAAAAAGGTTATGACGATGAACATCAAGGCAACGGCCACATAGGTCGGGCTGAACTGGAAATAGTACGCCGAGGCAGCACCAAAAAGGATGCCGTTGAACCCGTAAAACCCGCTCCGGATGCGATTTCTGTCGAACCGCAGGCCGATCGCCAGACCGTTGGTGATGAGCGCCCCGATGAATTCCCCCGGCGCCGATGAGCGGAGCAAAGGCGGTCGCAACGAGCGCAATCGCACCCAGCCACCGCCGATTGCTGAAGAAGATCTGCGCATAGCTGTAGAGCAGAGCGTCAAGATAGAGTTGCATGCAGGGCGCTCCTACGACAGCGTGATATTCTTGAGCGGAGCGGGGACACGTTCGGGACTCATCACGTATTCCAGATCCTCCGCCCTTCTGATGAGCTCCACCTCCCCGCTCTGCAGAATCATGACGACCGCCGGCCTGAGCGTAATGAACTGCATCCACTGGGTCATGTTGTATGCGCCCACGTTGAGGAAAACCACCTGATCCCCCTTCTTGAGCGCGGGGACGGAAATCTCTTCTCGCAGGCAATCGATGTTCATGCACAGCGGGCCGAAGACCGCTGCACTTTCCTTCATGATGCCGGCCGGCTGGGCGGGGAGCATGGTGTGTTTGTACCAGAAGCTGGTGAAGAGGATATTCACCCCCGCGTCGATCACGAGCGCCCGTTTTCCGTCGGAGAGCCTCTTGACACCCCGCACGGTGCTGACGAGATATCCGGCGCTGTCAATCAGTGCTCTCCCGGATTCAAGAATCAACACCGGCATCGCGTCCCGCCGGGCATCCAGCTCGAACAGCGGCGCCGTGATGGCATCCGCATACTGCTCCATTGACGGCAGCGCTTCCTCCGCGGGCAGGTACTGCCCTTTCAATGAATTGTGCGAGGGAAGTCCGCCTCCGGCATCGATATACTGGACGGCGATCCCATGCTGGCTCTTGAGCCAGTTTGCCAGGATCACGAGTTTTCCCATGGCAATGCGATAGGGCTCGGCGCTCATCATATACGTGCCAATGTGGCAATGCAGGCCCACAAGTTTCAAACGGGATGCCATCACGATACGTTTCAACACATCCTGCGCTTCGCCGTTGTCGTAGTTGAATCCGAACCGGTCCCATTTCGGATACACGCCGACATCCATGTTCACGCGTATGGCGACGTCGGCCGTCATCCCGACACGTTCGGTCGCTTCAAGGATTTCATAGAGCTCGTCCATATGGTCGATATGGATCTTCGCCCGCTCCCGGATAGCCTTTTCGAGCGCCCGGGGCCCTTTGTCGGGGCCATTGAAGAGAATGTGCTCTCCGGGGATTCCCAGCGCACGTGCACGGTCGTATTCAAATTCGGACACCACTTCCGCCCACGATCCTTCCTGATGAAAGACCGAACAGACTGCATTGAGATAGTTGGTTTTGTAGGACCATGCAAATTGCACTCTCGGATAGCGCGACCTGAACACCCGGAGTGCCGATCGCTGGTTTTCCCGGATCGTCCGTTCGGAAAGCACAAACAGCGGTGAACCGAACTTCTCCGTCAGGTCCTTGATCCGGACGTCGTCAATCTCGGTTTTTGGCGTGCTCACCGGAGCGCTGCCGAATTTGTTCATCAACCCGGAAAACTGTTTCGTGATCACGGGCCGTTCGTACGGTCGCTTAGCCATTATGGAGTTCTCCGTTGACCGTAATTTCTTCGAATCGTTTGATATCGGTGATAAGATCCCATGAGTACCGGATGAACATCTTTCCGATGTCATAGGCATCAAACATCGGGACTTGCTCACCAAGGGCGAGCTTCAAGGCGGCCAGAGGAAGATTCTGCCCTGCAGCAGCCGTCAGGTAGACCCATGCCGGAAACCGCGGATTGATTTCCAGAAGCAGGTAGGCGTTGGTGGTCTTGTCTTTCACAAACTCGAGCTCGAGGCCGCCGTTCCACTGGAGGGCCTTGATGGCCTTCTCGGTCAAGGCCAGAAGTGACGGTTCCCGGATGGTGATGCCCGACCACCCTTTCCCCTTGTCGGTAATGTAGAGCTTCTTCATGGCAACGGCACCGACGGTCGTCCCGTTGTTGCCGAGGGCGCACACGTTATACTCATCCCCGTGGACGAATTCCTGCACAACGATGGGGAGTCCCCATTTTCCGCTCAGCTTATGAAATGCTGCAAGGGCCTCGTCGAAGTTATTGGCGATCACCGCGTCGTAGTAGATGCCCTTCACGGCAACCGGATAGTCAAGGTGCGACTGAATGGTGTACAGGTCCTGCACAGATGACGCCAGGATGTTTTCCGGTACGGCAATCTGATGCTTGCGGCAGAAATCAGCAAGTTTGTCCTTTGCGCGGAGATTCAGCTGATCCTTGCCGGGCAGGAACATGCGGATGCCCAGGGCTTTGAGTCTTGGCGCAAGCTTGATGAATCCATTCAACTCGGAATCGAGCGTGGGAATGATCACGTCAATCTTCTCTTTCTCGTGAATCGCCACAAGACGATCAAAGAGGTGATCCAATCCCGCGGAAGGATAGGGAATGACGTAGCTGGCATCGGAGACCGAAGGAAGATACGCTCCCGGTTCCAGCATATCGTAGAGTAAGCCGATAATACGTCCGTCGAATTCTCCCGAATCCCTCAGCGCGCGAATCACCGGCACGCCAGGCCCCGGATTGTCGACATTGTTCAATCCTGTGACGGCGACGTTCATGCTCCTGCCACCAGATGTAAGTGTTTGAGGAGTCCAACGAAGTCCAGAAAGTCCCGTTGGGCGTCCGCGGGGTCAACATCAAACTCCTCGGTGATGACCCCGACGATCGTCTCCTGACTCATCCCCTCCTGCAGGGATTTCAGAATACGCTTCCCCAGTTCATTCACAGTAAAGGTCTCGCCGGTTGACGGGAGAAAGAGGAATCCCGTTTCACTGATGGCGAGGTCGGGTGTGACTGTGAGAGGGTTCATGGCGTCTTCTTTCCGTTGTCGTTAGTTGCGTTCACCGGGCTCACGCAGGTTATCCTGTCGTGGGCCTCCCTCAGGGCTGTCGTCCGGTGGCGGGCCACCTTGCGGGTCGGGAAAAGGCCCTCGATGGCCCGCCGGACCCGAGGCTTCGGTAACATCATGGAGCACCAGGTCGAACTTCTGCATCTGTCCGGGGGTCAGCATCAACCTTATTGACAGAAAATGATCAAACAAGAACTGTTCGAACCGGCCCTGGTTTTCGCTGATTTCATGAACCAGACGGTTCACCTTTGCCGTGTCCGGCATAGGAGCCGTCACCTCCTCCAGGATTGCCCGCTTCGCCTTGTTGATATCGCCCTGGATGCTCGACGCTTGCATGAAATGTTCCTTTCGCAATTGGTCGAATCTCTCCCTTTGCTCGTCTGAGAGATCGAGCTCGCGTTCAACCAAACGCGCCACGGCTCCAGGACCCCGGAGGCGTTGTCCCGGCACACCAACGGGTGGGAGACTGCTCTGGTACCACAGCATTCCCAGGGATGCCACGTTCAAGACGAGAAGAAGTGCAATCGTCCAGAGGAGAACCTTTTTTTGTGTAAAGATGTCCATACGTGCCTCACTTGTTCTCTGTCGTGAAGAATTGCGTTCGCGGGTCCGGACCCAACGCGTATTCCTGAACAATTGTCTGAACAAGAATCGACCGTGGCGGCGTGCTGTCGGTTGAACTCAACAGATTGCGGGCCACCGTAATGATGTTGACGACGACCAGGATGAACAACAGAGCGGGTTTGAGCACAGCGACAACGCGATGGCCGACGGTTCCCGTCTTGTGCGCAGCAAGCTCGCGCAGTCGCGCTTCTACGCGTGTGTAGAGAAACGGATTCCCCTCGAGTCTCGGCATTCTTTCGAGGCACTCGAGCGTCTTCCGCACTTCATACTGAACACGGTCGCGTGTTGTCATGTCATGTCTCTCCGATGTTCCTCGTGCGGCGTTCCGGGTCAGGGGTGATCGACCAATCGCCGTTCAAAATACTTTGAAAGCACCTTTTCCAGGTTCTTCCTGGCCCGGAAGAGCAGCGATTCTACGGAGGCGAGCGTTGTTTCCATGACGTCTGCCACCTCGGCGTAGCTGAGGCCTTCCAGTTTTGCAAGCGTGATTGCCACCCGCTGATTCTCGGGAAGTTTCTCGATACTGCGGAGCAGCAGGTCCATCCGCTCTTTTTCTTCAAGCTGGATGTCCGGCGCCAGGTTGTCCGGTGACTTTGGCTCGTTCATGATCTCGTTCAATCCCAGCAGTTGTTTGAGGTGATCCATTCTTTTCATCCGGTTCTTTGCCCGCACAGCATCGAGCGAGCGTGTAACGGCGATGCGGTAGATCCAGGTTGAAAGCATCGATTCCCCGCGAAACTTGCCGATGGATCGGAAGATCTGGACAAACACCTCCTGCGCCGTGTCTTCAGCATCCTCTTCGGTGCCGAGGAAGCCGTAACACGTGTTGATGACTCTCGCCTGATAGCGGTCAACCAGCAGGCGGAATGCCTCCTGGTCTCCAGCCGCCAATCGTTTACTCAATTCCCGGTCTTCCACGGACTCTCGTTGTGTGGGCTTCTGAAGCATTAGACGTCAAAGCAAGAAGAACCTTGCGCTGCATAGAATAGTCGTTTTCCCGGTCAGATGCCCCGGTTTCCCATTTTACTGGATACAGGGCAACACACATGCCACGGAATGCTCAACGAAACCGGGGTGTTTTTCAGGGAAGACAGTCCGAAGTGCGGGAATAGTCTCTGCGGAGTGCGGGGTCTGCTTGACCCCCGCAAGGCTTTGGACGGTGGCCACCGGTGTCCCAACCACTGGATGCCCGGGCTTTCCGGAGGGAAACGGTGTCGCGGCAATCAGTCCAAAGGGACAACCTTGTCACTTCTCACCGCCGAACAGCCGGCGACCCTCGGCGACGCGATCCACCCTTTGTTCAAGGGCCCGGAACACGTTCTGCATTTGATGTGAATGCCTTTTCCCGAGATTCAGAACCTTCTGCAGGAGCTTCAACCAGACCGGCCGGGGCTCAATATCGACCCGGTATTCCACAGTGCAGCCTGAACGCGTGGCAGAAATGACCCAGCAGGCCTCACCGATCCAGGTACCCTCATAGCGGAAGCGGATCAACTCTCCGGTTTTGACCTCGATCACGGTCGCCGTCCACGAGACCAGCGGGCCGTTCTGAATGTGCACGGAACGATCCTTCTCCAGCACGGTAACCCGTAAGGGTTTCGGCCACCATTCCCCGTACGCACGGAGGTCCTGGAGCACAAAATGGACAATCCCGGCGGGATGGGAAAGAGCTATGGAATCGGTGACTTTGAAATGAGTCATGGGAGGCAAACTATTTCCAATGTGGCCGATCTCGACAAACGGGGTGAACCCGTCTAATATTGTTGAATCGGCGGAGAATATCAATAGGAGCAGACAAGAGGGGTCGCAGTGTCGCATGTACCCGGTGGCTCAGTGCCGCAACGCCGGCCGGAGGAGCAGGTCATGGAAATCGTAGCTGAAATCCGTGTCGGGCGAGACGGCCTTCATCTTCACCTGATCGACGCTGCCGTCCGGGTTGAGCGCGAAGGTGACAAAGGCGTCTGCACGGAGCGTGCGATCCTGCCAGTGGACGATAAACGTATCGTACTGGTAATGATCGAGGGTTCCGAACAGCCCGGGCGTGCGCAGGAACTGCATGACCAATGTATCGCCCTGGATGGTGAGAGCTATATCCCCGTACCAGGCATCAGTATAGAGGTCCGCGTATTTCTCCAGCGGCAGGGATGGCCGCGATGCCGAGTCCCGCTTCGCTGCCGTTGCACGATTTGCAGCGGCGGTGACTGCACTCCTGCGATCCGCCACGGTCTTGTACGCCGTCACCCAATCACAGGCCGGTATCCCGAGAAAATGATCGAGCACCTTCAGGGTAATGCTCTGGAACGCTTCGCCCGACTCCTGATTGGTGAGCACCATGATGCCCAGGCGGAGATCCGGGACCATCGTCAGTTCAGAAACATAACCGGAGAGGCCGCCGGTGTGTGTCACGATCTTGTGACCGGCGTAATCCTTCACAATAAACCCGGGCGCGTACAGTTGGAAGTTCGGCCTCGTGGCTGCGAGTTCGGCGGGCGGATTTCTGATGGGCATGGGTGTTACGCCGGTCCAGAGTTCCCGTGTGCTCGCCGGAGACCAGAGGCGTGTGCCGCCCGGTGCACGCCCGGAGTCCAGCTGCGTGATGAGCCATCTCGCCATGTCCCCCGCACCGCTGTTGATTCCGCCGGCGGGGTTATCGATGTCTGAGGTGGTTGGTGGAACCGGGACGAGCTTTCCGTCTATCACCGCATGCGTACCTGCAACATTCTCCGGCCTGCCGGCGGCCGGTGTCTTGGGCGCGCTGTGGGACATCCCCAGAGGTTGAAGTAAACGTGAGGTAATGAAGTCCTCCCACGTTTTGCCGCTCACCGCCTCGATCACCTCCCCTGCCACGAGGTACAGGACATTGTCGTACGCGTATGTATAGCGAAACGACCGGGCGGGCCTGAGATAGCGGAGTCGCTCCACGAGCTCTTTTCGTGTATAGGTCGAGGCCGGCCAGATCAGGAGGTCCCCCTGACCCAGTCCGAGCCCGCTCCGGTGCACCAGCAGGTCGCGCACGGTGAGTTCGCGCGTGACGTAGGGATCGAACAGCGCAAACGAAGGGAGGTAACGAATCACGGGTGCGTCCCATTCCAGCTTTCCCTCCTCCACCAGAAGTGCGAGTGCCGTTGCGGTGAATGCCTTGGTATTCGAGGCGATCCCGAAGCGCGTTTCCGCATTGACGGGCGTCGGGTCGCCCATTGTGCGCACCCCATATCCTCTGGCGAGGAGCACTTTCCCATCCTTCACGATCGCGAGTCCGATGCCCGGCACTTCGAATGTTTTCATCACCCGCGCGACGTACGCATCAAGGTCCGGGGGAAGACCGGTTTGTTTCTGCGCTGCGAGCGGTGCGGGACAGAATGCGACAGTATAGATCAGAAGAGCGAAGAGTATGCGATGCATGAAATCCTCTCAATACGGTTTCAGTCACTCAAGTGAAATACGCCGCCCACCATCAGGAGACCGGATAAGCATCCTGCTGCCTGGAGCTGCATCTGTACAGTCACACGACGCAGACCGTTCAATTCTCAGCATCCTGCCGCCGGAGGAACCATACGTCCCCCTCCTGGTCGTGCTTCAGCAGGTACTCTCGTTGGTCGGCCCCGCGAACTTTGAAATACTCCGCCCGCGGCGATTCGGGCAGGCTCTCCACCTGATACCACCGGTCGACCACCTCTTCGACCTCCACCCAGACGCGCTCAAGTAAGAATCGACGGGGCGTCTCGTCCGCCTTATAGCCGGCGTAACATTCGACTTGGATCGAACCTTGCATCCTCATCCGGCCTCGAGAGAAATATAGTGTTGGTCAGGCCGGCGCAGTTTGTTGTCAGGCTTTGTCCGAGCGGCCACCGTACAGTTCCTCCTCTGTGAAGACCGGCGACTGCTCTGCTGTGCCGGCAAGCTTCAGCCGATCGCGGGCGGTGAACATTCCCCCCTTGGCGGGTTGTACTGATGCAAAGCGTAGAAAACCAATAGGCTGGGGAATGTTATCATAGACCGCCTCAAAACCACCCCGTTTGAAATAGGTTTCGTGCCAGAAGCCTGTCCCTCCGGAGTCGCGCAGAAATTGCTTCCACCAGAGCCGATGTGGTTCCGACCGCGCCCAGCGCTCCAGAGCCTCAAAGTCCCGCCAGTACTGGCGCATGCCAACATGGGGAGGGAAGAGGGAAAAAATGAGATTTTCGTGCAGCAGCAACCCGTCCGGCTGGTCAACCACTGAACGAGCGATCTTCGGCCCGAAGCCGGCCAGGGTTTTTAGGCCGGTCAGGGTGTTCACCCGCATGCCCAGGTAGATAACGACTAACTCCGGATAAGCGGAGAGATCAACTGTCTGGCGATCTACATTCATGGAGCGGCTCCTATCCCAATGATGTTCGATTCGCGGCTGAACAGTTTCCATTTCATGGCAATTGATGCACCAGGCAACATTACTTCTTCGCTATGAATATGAGTTCTCCTGGATATTTGGATCCATACGGACTTCTGTCATAGTCGGCATACACTTCCTCCACTTCAAAACCGCACCGCACCAGCAGGTGTTCAGCCTCAAAGCGATACAGGTAGCGCATCGCTGATGCATGTACGAGCCGCTCTTTGCGACCATCAGGATGGGTGACGTAATAGATGAGCTCGATCTGGTTGACCTGGTTGGCATAATCCCGGGAGCAAATCGTCTGGCGGCGAATAACGTGCCGGCCATCCGGAGTCGTAAACTCGGGTTCGTCACCAAATTCCAGTTCCAGATTATCCGCCACAAGCATTTCGAGCGAGGGGTTGAAGAGATCAAGGATCAGTCGTCCCCCCTTGACCAGATGCCGGTGAATCGACTGCAAACAGGAAAGTTGATCATCGACGGTTGTGAGATGCTGGAATGGCCTGAATGGCAGGGTGACGAGTTTGAAGGTCTTTCCCAGGTCAAAATGTCGCATGTCGGCCTGGACTAGCCGGGTCTTGGACCGAACCGCTTCTGGTTCATTCTTCAATCGTTCCCGGCACACCTGCAACATGTGTGGAGACAAATCGAGACCGACGATGTCAGTTCCCCCCCGCGCGGTGGGGATCAAGACGCGCCCTGTACCACACCCCACCTCCAGGACCGGGCCACCCGATGCCCGGGCCGCTTCGACGAAGAAATCGATATCTGCACGTGTGCGATATGGAACAACATAGTCGTAGAGATCTGCGGTGACGGCATATTCCTCATGGCTTCCAGGCGCGTTCATGGCAGCTCCTTGTTTCTCCATTCATTCTGGTTCCTTCACCCCTCGTAATGTAGTGACAACAACAGACGCGTTCATCGCCCTTCTTCAGACCACGATTGGAGTTCGATGACGTTTCCTTCCGGATCCGTGACGTAGCACCAGGTGACCCTGCGACCATCTGTTGTCCGGAATGTAACAATGTCACCTATTTCCCTGCCCCCCGCCTGAAGGACGGTATCGCGCGCAGAAGCGACATCATCGACTGCAAAGGCGATATGCCCAAATCCTGGTCGATTGATCGCTGTTGGAACACGATTCTCAAGGACTTCATAGTTGAAGATCTCCAGGGTTGGCCCCGCATCCTCATAGCCGGGGAGGCGCAGGTGCACTCCGGTCAGATGAGCTTCAGCAAGCCCCGTCGCAACGTCCAGGCTGCTTCCCCGAAAATCCCGTTCAGGCGGCACCGGGATGCAGCCGAAGATCTCTTGATAGAACCTCGCGAGGGATCGCCAGTTTTGCGCGATGAGGTTCGTGTGGACGTATTTTGCATCAATTGTCACTGGAACGCCATTATGCATGTTCATCCGGTCTGAGAGTCACGGTATAAGAGCGTGACAAGGGATAGCGGAGATGCAGACCCGGGAAAGCGGAAGCACAGTCATGATCATGGTTGCGCCTCAAGGTACCCCGGCACATTGTACGTGATTTCTTTCAACCTAAAGACACCATACGTGAAGTCGCCTTCCGGGTAGTGCCAGATGGTCTCTCCATACGTGGGGATTCTTCTTCCATCGATCTCCCTGTAATCCCTGACCGGGGTCGACCATTTCGCTTTCCGCAGTGTCCCGTCATCCTGCAAGGCATACCGGTCTTCTGATACGAAATTAATCAACTCTCCTCTTTCGTTGAAGGAGAGCACCGCAGAAACTTTGTAGGGGCCGTTTTCAAAGGTCACCCCGGCAGAAAGAGAGTCTATTTCCTTCCACGAAAGCCGGCGGTCAATCAGCCGTCCCGGCACAAAAATGCACAGATCATTGAGGAGGGTAACCGTCTCTGCCGTGGTCAGATCCTCTCCCGCGACGTCTACGGCGTTGAAGAGCGATGCAACCCTGACGACAAATGTCGCTTTCTGATTGGCGTAGACATGCAAGATCCGAATGGGAACAAGGAACATACTCGCCTTCATGAAAAATATCCGGGTTGGACTGCCGTAGAAATTGTATTGTTCGGAGGGTGCGACCATTGGAGCGTCGCCCGGTTTCTTAGTCATTTGAGCATCAAACAGCACTCGGACATTTTGCGTTTTGCTCTTTCCTATTGCGCCTGTGTAGGCGAGGTATTTCCTTACCGGCGCGGGTAAGTGAGCGATCTCGGATTCAGTAAGGATTTCTTCCGGTGCCAGTGGTTGTCTGAGAAACTCGTTCTTCACGTTTTCCACGTATTCATCCTGGATGGAATGACATCCCGGGAATACGATCAAAGACAGAAGAACAATTCCGCCTGCCACAGTCGCTCCGATGTGATCTCCGCCATGCATAGCCTTTTCCTTTGAATCGTGATTTATTCACCACACTCCCCTCACTTCCCCCTTCACCCTTGCGTCACGGCCTCATGATGCATCCCCGCAACCACAGACAGGGCCTTGATACGGTTGACGACCGGGCCGGGCCCGGCCCTCATTGTTCATCTTGGGCTATCTTCCGGCTGCGATAGAAATCATAGTCCGGCACAAGCCGGTCATAATCGCCGTCCATCAACGGGGAGGAAATCATGAAATCGGCGGAGGAGCGATTGCAGGCAACGGGAATATTCCACACGAGAGCCATCCGCAGGAGTGCCTTGACGTCCGGGTCGTGAGGTTGCGGTTCCAGCGGATCCGAAAAGAAGATGAGAAAATCGATTTCACCATCGGCTATCTTGGCTCCGATTTGCTGGTCTCCGCCCAAAGGACCGCTCTGGAGTTTTGTGACTTTGAAGCCGAGCTCCTGTTCCAGGAGTTCGCCGGTTGTGCCGGTTGCATACATCTTGTGGTGAGCCAGTAGCTCTCGATTGAATTCCGCCCATTCGACCAGATCACGCTTCTTGTTGTCATGGGCGACGAGAGCGATCTTCTTGTCGTGTTCCATTGCGATTTTCTTGTGAATCATGAAAATGGCCTCCTTCCTTGATCGGACTGGTAAACAGCACGAACCTGTTCGTTCGCTCCCGTGTTGGTGCCCTCCGCAATTCAGCAGTACGTTCAGTCCGATTCCGCGGATGCGGATCAGTGTGCAAGGGTGGTGAAGCGGGAACATCGCTACACTTCGATCTGCCCCTCGCTGATCATCACGCACTCCCCGCCGATCCACACGCCCTTCACCTCGCCATCTTTCTTCTCGGTGCGGGCATCCAGAACGCTCGGGCGTCCCATCTCAACACCCTGGGCGATACGCCAGTTGAAGGTGCCGTTGGGCACGTTGTTGTAGAAACTGAGTAACCCGACGAGTGCACAGTTTGCGCTGCCCGTGGCGGGGTCTTCCAGAATTCCATCCATAGGTGCAAACATTCTCGCCCGTATGTCGAAACCGTCGGAAGTCCTCGTGTAGAGATGCACGTCCGGAGGGTCAATGCCCTCAGCAACCAGGCCCTCAAATCCCTGGATGTTGGGCCGGGCCCGCTCGAGTGCAGCACGGTCCCTGAGTTCCACCATCAGAAACGGAAGGCCAACAGAAGCCACCTGCGGCTGATGAACTGTCGTGACGATATCATCTTTGGTGAGGGACACGGCCCGCGCTACGGATTGTACGGAAAGGGTCTTGCCGAAAGAAAGGTTCTGAGGCGCCGCCAGCTCACACCAGATTCGCCCCCCCGGGCGTTGGTGAATGGTGATCGGGACCACCCCGGCCTTCTCTTCGAAGGTTACCGTCACAGGCGTTTCTGACATATCGAACACGCCCGAGGCCGACAGAACGAACGCGGTCCCGACATTGGGGTGTCCGGCGAAGGGCACCTCGCGCGCCGGTGTAAAGATACGGACCCTGCGGGTGTGCCCCGACTGAGCCGGCAGCACGAATGTGGTTTCCGAGAAATTGAACTCGCGGGCAATCTGCTGCATCTGCCCGTCGAGCAGGCCATCCGCGAAGGGCAACACCGCGAGCTGATTTCCACCGAAGCGAGTGTCGGTGAAGACATCGCATGTATAGTAACGATAACGCATGACGATCCTTTCGGCTGTTTCACAGCTTCGCGTCAGGATGCGAGATGAAGAAAACTCTATGTCTGCCCGAGCTGCAGGGCCCAGGCCGCCTTGTCTACGACCGGTGCCCGGTAATGGTCAAACTGGTCCAGCAGCGCTTCCGGTTGATCTTGAACCATCACCATCGAGCGATGCGCGTCTGCCAAAAACCCCTCTGCCACCAGACGTTCAAGGAATGTAATGAGCGGTGTATAGTAGTCACAAATATTGAGCAGCCCGCAGGGTTTCTGATGCAACCCCAATTGTGCCCAGGTCCACACTTCAAACAACTCTTCCAGGGTCCCGAGCCCGCCGGGCAAAGCAATGAAGCCGTCGGCCAATTCCGCCATCACCGCCTTGCGCTCGTGCATCGAACCGACCACCCGCAAATCCGACAGGCCGGTTAACGCGACCCTCCGTTCCAACAGCCCCCGCGGGATCACACCGATGACTTCTCCCCCCTGTTCAATGACTGCGTTTGCGATTTGCCCCATCAGACCCACATTGCCACCGCCGTACACCAGCCCCAGGCGCCTCTCCACCAGAACAGACCCGAGGCGTTTAGCCGCCTGTGCATATTCGGGCTTCGCACCGGAACTTGAACCGCAAAAGACGCAAATGCGCTTCATGACTGCTCCTGATGAGTAGCATGGCAGCCCCATCGGGTCTCCCGGGAACGGGGATCGGTTGCGTAGATCATCTTCATCTCCAGTTTTCCTTCGTCGCCTCGATCTGTAGCGTATGCCGTTGTTCGTGCTTACCTACCAGCAGTAGCCATTGATACATATTGATCTTTCCCAGGTAGGGATGGGGAAAGTACATTTCACTCAGATCAAACTCACAGAGGTCGGAGGCGGCGCCCATCAGGCTCTTCCGGGATTCTTCCAGACTTCTCTCCAATTCCTCACGGGCCATTCCATATGTCGGTACAACGTATTCGGGTGCCTTCACACGGACTGTGGGAACCTCAACCGAGAAACCGTCCAGACACTGCAACTGAGTCGGCAACTCGGGACGCGCAGGTGGCATGCTCCGCTTCCTTGCCCGTTCATTCTGCTTTTCCAGCAGTGACGTGACCTGTTTTTCGAAGAGGTACAAATGATGAACCACCTCTCCGACGGACCATGCAAGAGGATCCGGTCGGTAATTATAGCGATCCTGAGTGAGGTTTCGAAGCGACCGAAGCAGGCTCTCCCGTACGGTACCGATCTCTTCGATAATCTCTATCGCCGCGTGATTCATCGTCCCGCTCCTGTTGCAGTGTGACTCCGTATGCTTTCTTCACAGTCTCGTCTCGTAAACCCCGGAAAGCCAGTCACCCTCCGAAACTCCTTCATGAACAACGTCTTTCGTCGGGATCGGGCTGTATGAGGACCTGCCGCCGATCAATATACGAACGGGATGAGCTTGTGTACCTGCTTCTGGTATTCAACATACTCCGGATATCGCTCCATCAACCACTTCTCTTCGCGTCGTGATTTCATATCCAGAAAGACGAAGAGGACAAACACGTAGCCGAGCGTGAGCCAACCCTGGATATACAGCGCCCACCCGAGGGCGAGGATGAGTCCTCCGCTGTATATTGGATGGCGCACGATCGCGTACGGACCCTTCCGGACAAGCGCAGCGCCGTCTTTCGGATACGGGAGCGGAGTCAAGCCGGGGCCCAGGCGGACAAGCCCGGAGACGAACAGGACGCCGCCCACCAGCATCGACACCCCGCCCGCGATTGAGAATACATGGGGAAACGGGAACGGCCAAGACGGTTGGCCGGCCACTGTGCGAGGGCCGAAGAATACCAGTCCGATGAGGAAAACCTGTATGACGACCAGCCATTCCCCGCGCGCCCCGTGCCACCAGGGCTTCTGATTTCCAACAACCGGATCCCGGGACATCGTTTCCCCTTTCAGAAAGATTTCACCAACCGATCTCTGTTTGCCGGCGGCATGTTCGTTTTCGGGTCATTCCTTCCGGACAGCCAGAATATGCTGGATCGCATCGATTGCCGCCGGGTCGTTCCGGATACCACTCCAGTTGTAGATGCAAAGGTAGCGGCATTTCGGAATAGATAACACCCGCGCGATTGCGCTCCTCCAGGCTTCAGTGTTGTACTTCCCCATCAAGAGCCATTCGACAGCGGCCCAGAACGGAGCGCTGTTCTTCCGGAGGGCTTTCTGCACCCCCGTAGTCTTGTGCAGCATCGCCCGCGTGTCTGTAGAAGCTCCATCCGGGGCAGGAATATTCGTTCAGGGCGGTATCATAGAGAAGCTCATCGTCCTTCCACCCACCGACATGCGTGAACAACTTCTCGCGCGGCACCCCTAACCCGGCAGCCAGGGAACAGAGGTCGTTCAGATGCCGTCGTACAATCTCGGCGAGGTGAGCCTCCTGCAACGCTCCGCTCTCCGCCATGTGGGCGGTTGTGACAGCGGCATACCCGATCGCTGCAACGCCGCGATCCGGTACGAGGTGGCCCTTGAGTTCAACCTGAGGATCCTGATCATCAGGAAGGTCCAGGAGCCTGTTCCCATCCGGATAGTAGAACGCGTTCACGCCGATGGAACTCTCCCATCCCAGCTTTATGCCGATAAGCAGAGAACGCTTGTGCTCCGGCAGTCCGTTCCACCACCGGAGGATCAGGGGGATGAACACGTACATTTCTTCGTGGCATGCCCGGCGGTAGCGGGGGCTCATCAAATTCGGAGGGGGCAGAACCCGCATCTGTTTCCCCCAGTTCCTCCAGGCGATTTTCATCGCGTACTCGGGGCCCCATCCTGACCACTCCACGTTCTGTCTGTTCTCCGGGTCGTAGCCAGGGCGCGCCGGATCCCACCAGTTCCACAGGTCGGGACGCGCATCCCACCATTGCTCACCGTCCAGCTGTACGACGACAGGGACTTCGTAACGCTCCGCCAACGCGAGGAACTTCAGCAGATCATCCCTGCACTGCTCTTGTGGCTGGCTGAGATATGAAAAGATGGCAGCGATACCGGGAGCAATGCGATCAGAGGTCTTCCCTTTCGTGACCCGCAGAACCTCCTCAAAGACAGGCTGGTATTCCTCTCCGGGTATGATATTGACAACAAGATACTGTTGCTGTGCCATGCCATCCCTCTCATTGAGCAATGCAGCGTGAGTCTTCTGTCCCGCTAAGCGGGACAACCGCTGAGAAGATAGAGCAGTCCGAGAACTGTCGATGCCCGCTCTGTCGAGAGCTACATCCTCTGGAGAAGGTTTGGCAGCAGGCACCCTGCGGACTACAAGTCACATGGGTCCCTGCCCTCGAGGTTGCCGGAAAGTGCAAGGAATCCTCCATTCATAGCATCGAATTCGAATTGGATATACGGCCTTGGCGTCTCCGATGAAAACGTGTCCGTCATTCGCACCTGGATGACCGGGGCACCAGACCCCTCATCCCAGCCGAACGTCTTGTTCCACGGGACGGAGCATCCATACAACTGCCGGGCACAGTTACTCGCCGCCGGCACGAGAAAATCGTGGTAATGGACCCTTGACTTCACATCATAATGGGAAGCCTCGAACACGCGGCCGCTACCGGAGTTGTCATCCGACATCGGAGACGTCGAATCGGCCCAGGAACCCACGACAGAGATGAGCAACTGGTCATCATCATCGCGGATGGCCCCAAGAAGTGGGACGGCAGCTGTGAAATCCTTGTTCCAGAGCACGTATGTTGGACCGTAGCCAGAAGAACTTATGCCCAGATGCGTTACCGCGAGCATTCCTGTCAACCTGACGAGCGGACGACCGGGACCGACCGGTTCGCCGGAGCAGGAGGTGAGAACCACGGCAGTGAAGACCGTGAATATCTGTGTCGGCCACTTTGTCATCTCACGTACGCTGCCGTTATCGTTCATCTCCTGCTATCTTCCAGGTTCGATAAGACTCATAACCCGCCGGGCTCCGGTTGCGCGCCGCAGCCGGCGACAGCCGCTGTCATATTTCATCAGAATGTTCATTGATCGTCCTTCAGGATTACATCCCCGAGCGACTACTTGTCGCTTTCCAGATACTTCTCCCTGAACGTTGGTTTCTCTCCTGCCAGTTTCAGGAACAGATCCAGAGGTACCACTTCGAATGCCGGTCCCAGTTTGTCACAGATCGACTTTACCCTCGCGACATCACTGTTCTCTCTCACATGAACAAGCAGGAAATAGGGCCGGTCACTGTTCAGCGTGGCAAGTTCCTCGAGGTCGGCGGCCGCCTCCGCTTCCGGTTTTTCGGCGGACAGGTAGTAGTCGTATGAAATAAACGGGCGTTTGTCCCTCACGGTGAACGTATGTGAGGCAAAATAACCGTTGAGGAAGCCGATGGCGCCGGGCATGCCTGCGTAGTACGCATCGACAATCTCTTTGGTCAATTCATTGTTTCCCGCCTCGGTTTTGTCCGCCGAATAATCCATGATCTCAAACACCTTGAGATCGAGCGAATCCATAAGGCTCTTCGCTTTTTCAATCTCTTTCGGAAGCCATTTCCGGGGGAACGCCTTTGGATACATGTAGGAAGACCCTGAAAGACACCCGATGAAATAATCGTTCGGCGTGGACTGCGAATAGAAATACTCCATCATCGCCGGAGACATGTACTGAAACTTCATGGACACTTCCCAGGCATACGGAATGGAACCTCTCCCCGGCTTCACCCAGGCCCCTATACCGAGTCCATCGGTCTGCACCAGCGCGACATAGACCTTTTTCTCAGGGACATATGCCGTCCCCGGCCGGACATTATGGTTATTCCTGAATTTGAAACCGGGAGTCGGCGGAACCCGGTAGAGGAAACTCGTATTGGGCAGGGTATGCAGCCCATCAACGGTAAGGGCGAAAGTCGAAGTGAGCGTGACCCACTCTTCCTCCAGATCCTTCTTGTATGAATGCCAGCCCATGACCTGACTGAGAGGAACCATGTCAGAGAGCAGTTTCCTGGTCAGAGCATACTCCAACGTGTCGGTCTCTCTGGCCGAGAGATCGGTGAAAAAGGCCTTCTTTACCATTCCGTAATCGGCCACTCCGGGCAGCATGACCGAACCGTGTTCTCCACCCAGCCAGACGATGAGGTCCTTTGCACATCTCTGCCAGTATTGCCCGTAGGCCCATGTGAATATCTCATAGTCCGTCTTCCCCGAGAACCTGCCCCTGAAATCCTCGATCGGTTTCAGCCCCATGCGTTCTGCGAGCGGAATCATCTCTTCCGTAATCACGATCCCCTTCTCAAGTCCGGCAAGGGTATAGGCAACGATCAGAGAGGTGCGAACGTTCTTGTCCCAGACAATGTACCCGCGGATCTCCTGTTTGAAGATCTGCAGAGCCTGTTCCAGGGAGCTGATCGTTGTGAACGAGAAGTGTTTGTCCTTTTCCAGATATCTGAACAATTCCCCTGTATAGTTGAAAGCATACTTTGGCCCGTAGACAAAATAGAGGTTGGGTTTCGCTTCGTTCACAATGCCCTGCAGGGAGATGAAGCAAGCCTGTTTGCCGAGCCCGGACTGGATATCCCAGTCGTCACTCATCTGATAGACGTATGCGTTGTTCGCGTCTGCCCGCTTCAACACATAGGTCAATACCGGACCGGTCTTTCTGCTGCTCCGCCGCATGGTATACGTGAGAAGACTTCTGTCAGAAGAAAGTTCGAACGTATTGTCCACCGCGATCTGCTTATTGCCCTGGGACCCTCCGATGCTGTACTCTTCATGAATCACCAGCACATTCCCATTCACCCAGGTTGCCGCGACTGACTTTGTTGCGCCGGAGGGGATCTTTATGCCCATATAGAGATTGGACATGAACGTCCTGTCCTTTACGGCCACAGATTTCTTCGTGCCATTGGTGGGCAGAACCATCGTTTCCACGGATCTTCTTTTCGGCCCGAACTCCTTCGTCACAGCCACTTCCCCCTGTTTCAGCGTAAATTCCACGGTCATATACTGAAAATAGTCCAGGTTGGAGCTCATTTCTTTGATGAGCTTCCACTTCCCCTGGAAGGCTGTTTCCTGTGCGGATACTCCTGTCAGGCCTGCAAGCGACACGACGATGACACAAACGAGATATTTCACGGTTTCTCCGGATGTATGGTGATAACAGCGTGTGCGCGGATGACGGCCCCGCGGTCGGAGTGCCGCCTGCGACGGCCCAACGGCGGCGCCCGTGACTGACCTATAGCAGGATACTGATCCCGAACTGTACGGTGTGCATTCTGACGTCCACCTTATGTGTATACGAATACGAGGACGAGATGGTTGTTTCTCCCTCGCCGCTGAACGTCTGGTATCTATACTCAACGCGGACAGCGATATCCTCCCTCACAAAGGCCTTGACACCGCCCCCCAGATTCAAAACGCCCACCGCAAAATCCGTCCTCAGAAGGGGCACACCGAAGAACGGAACCGTGTTTGCCAGCCCGTATCCGGCAAGTATGAAGGGTACGGTCTTCCCCGCGGTAAGGAAATTGTAGCTGATGTTGCCATTGAGTACATACACCGGATCTGATCCTGAAGAGAGCATGAGAAGGATTTCGGGTTCGATCTCAAATCCCTGCACCACATAGAATCCGAACCGGGGGCTGATGAGAAATGCTCCCGAGCTTCCGGAGCTGCTCCCGCTGGAGTAGTTCTGATAGCCTCCCGAAAGGCTCAGTTCATGCATTCTTTCTTCGCGGGGTTGAGCGAGCAGTGCTGTTGCGGTCAACGCGATGAGCATCATCAACTGAAACGTCTTCATTGTTCTCTCCCTCTGGTTGTCCCCGGTTTCTGTCGCCGAACACCGATTTTCTGCCGCAGCCGTTTCTGAGTCCCCTCGCCCTCCAGCTCTCGAATGGCATCCGCGGCAATCCACCGCGCGGCTTTTGAGTCAAGACGCTGAATCTCTCTGGCCGTTGTTATCGCCGCTTTGTTCAGCCGCGGATTGCGCTTTCCGATATTGCGCAAAGCCCAATTGACCGCTTTCTTCACAAAATTGCGTTCATCGGCGGCACCGCGTGTGATTACCGGGAGGAACTCGATGAACTTCTGATCCGCACCTTGCTTGTCGTGCCATGCCAGACATGCAAGCAACGCAAAGGCTGCCCGTCTGACGAATTCTTCTTCCCGTTCCGACCACTCGATGATCTTCTGGCCGGCAAGAGGGGTCTTTTCAAACAGGTTCATGCACACCTGGTCGCAGACATCCCAGGAATTGAAGTCCTTCACCCAATCGTCCATGTCTTTGCCGGTCAACTCTGCAGGATCGGCGATCATGGAAGCCACAATCCTGGCCTCCGCGACGCCTGTTTTCCACAACCTGACGGCCAGCCTGTAATCTTTCCCTGTTTCCTTCGCGATCCGGCGCATTTCCGGCACTGAGACGCCAAGCCGCTTTTCGACAGCAATACCAAATCTTGCCATGCCTTCCAGATTATCAGGATCGGCCTTTGCCTTGAGTTGATTGAGGATATCGGTTGTGGAGGATGGCATAGGGGAATTCCCGGGATTGTTCGAGCTCAAGGGTTGACCTTCTCGCCAAGGCGTTCCGCTATTCCGGGGCTTGGGATGAATCGACAAGGGCGGCCTTCAGCTATCTAGTGCGCCTGGTATCGATACAGATTCCCTCTGAATGTCAACGCCCAACCGTGTAACTCGTCGACAAAGCAGAGATCGACGATCGGGTCACCGTCCTTTTTCCGGAGATGGTACTCCCACGAGTTGCCGCCATTCGTCGTCAAGAGAATTCCACCAAAACTTCCTGCCCAGCCGTGATTCTCATTCGCAAACTGAAGGGTCGTTAACCCATTTTCCTCCGGCGTGAGCTGGCGGCTCCAGGTCTTGCCTGCATTTGAGGTAGCAACAACAAATGCCATAGGATTCATTATGCTGCTCGCCATCACGTTTGTGGCAATCCATCCTCTGGAACGGTTCAAGAAGAATACATCAGAATAGATTGCCGTTACACCGCTACCAGAGTTGACGGTATCGAGGGTTTGCGCCGTCCAAGCGGCTCCTCCGTCGGTTGTGTGGAGCACCACCCTGTTCGTGGCGGTAGCCCAACCTTCCTTGCTATCAATGAACTGTATGGCTGTTATCGCCCACGTTGTACCGCTCGCCTGCGGCAGCCAGGTTCTTCCCCCGTCTTCTGTATGGAGTATCCCACCGAAGTTGTCCACAACCCAACCCATATTCTCATTGACAAAGGATATGGCCATGAATGTCCGGCGCGGTTCGCCCGCGGGATGCTCCCATATCCAGTTCGCACCGCCATCTGTTGTCCTGCCGAGCGAATTGCCTCCACCGCCAATCCAGCCCCTTTGCGTGTTGACAAACAACACCGTTTTCATGGAGGCCACGGTTCCACTTTTTGAGTTTCCCACGAGAACCCGCTGTCGGTGGTATGCACAATCATGCCCGAATCCCCGACCACCCAGCCATTGTTGATATCGACAAAGTGCAGTCCCTGATAGTAGGTTTGATCCGGGGATTCATAAATGAGTTTCCATTCACCTTGAATTCCCGCACCGACAACCTCATCAGTGTTGTTGCAGCCGGCAACTATCATCACCAGAAGGATAGCACCGGTGATTACCGTTTTCACTGTGTTCCTCCGGGGATTCCGGAGAATTCGATCAACTCAACCGGAGCACCATTGTCAACGATCATCGCAACCCTTACCCCTGGTGAAGGCGAGCTGATACTCCCCAGCATGGTACATCCTATGAGCGCTTTGTCGAGGTCATCCACTTCGAACGCGATATGGGGAAGCGTGCGGACGAGCGGATGGACCGGGCATTCGGGCTCGAAGCGCATCCACTCAATACCATAGGGGCTTGTAGCGAAGCCGCGCACGAACATTTTCAAATGCCCGAGACGCTGTTCGTCCGGATGGGGAATCGATGTGGGGATCCCCAGATGATGATATCTCCAGCCATGCCGCGAAATGGCAAGGGGTTGTTCGTGGTCCTGCCTCTTTTGCGTCACGTGGACCTCCATTGATTGGCGGGTGCCGCAGAACAGTTATTCAGAATCCGGCGCGTTGCATTCACCTTTCACCTCTGCACGTACCCGACCTCCCCGAGCATATTGGACACATGAGAGACGTCGGGGGGGGGGGGACCCGAAGATACTGCCGGAAGCTGGAAAGGACGGAAACCGCGGTGACCCTGCTCGGGAACATCAGGAAGAGAGAGAGCGAAGGCGTGAACGTGACGGAGTACCACCAACACCACCTACCATCAGCCCGTTTATGGCCGGAAGGAAAGCTTGCACAACCTCGTCTACGACGAACGGATGGAAACCCGGATGCCCTTCTCCGGCTTCAGGCGGAGCCTTTGCTCAAGCGCTCTTTCTGGCAAAGATGAATGAGTGCGGGTCGTTATTGCTTTTTGTGGCAAAGATTGCCAGCTCAACATCCCCGAATCCGTGATGATGCAGCGCTTCATAGAGAAATTCTATGGGGTAGCCAAGCCCCCGCATGATGGGTTTCGCCATACCGTACTGCATGAGCAGTCGTTTTCCTTTTGCCCGGCTGTCATCGACGATCCGCTGGATCGCATGAATCGTTCGAAGGATTCTTGACTGCGACGGCCATCGATAAATGGGCAGATGTATCATGAGTGTTCCGCCTGTCTTCATCGCCCTGCTGATCTCCGCAAAGTACGCATCGGCAACGGAGAGAGAATCGAAATGCTGAAAGACATGGGTTGAGAATACGGAAACAACAGACTGGTCGGCCAGCGGAATATCCGTGCCGTTCGAGAGATAGAACGCAACGGAGGGACTGGATATATGCTTCTTGGCATATTCAATCATTTTCTCTGATACATCGATAGCATGCACCTGTGCGAAGTATGACCCGAGTTGCATCGTCATTCGCCCCGCACCACAACCGATTTCCAGGCAACTTTCCCTGTTCACCCCGTAGAGTTCCCAGTGTTTAGAAAAATCCCTCCAATCAGACTCTCCCAGTTGAAAGAACTCCTGATCCGTCCACGGGTGAGCACCGTCCCGTTCTTTGCTTTGCCATGATGCCACACCGAACAGGGGATCTATCTCGCCCCACTTCTTCCATTCCTTGTTTGATGCCAGCTCTTTCATCTCTTGCCTTCTCCTGACCTCCTGAAGCGGTACACGGCCGCAGCACTTCGGGCCTGGAACACATTTCCAACACCAGGGGTATTCCATCATCCGGAGCGTGGCCGGCGTTGGGACGGACCTGGAGTCATACCACGTATAGCGTATTTCATAAATATACAACATTGTTTCTTATTCCGAAAGCCACTTCACGCACATGTCCGTCCCGGCGGAGGACCACCGAACTCGCAATCGGAGTCAATACCATCAGAAGTGAGAACACAATGTCACTCGCTCCCTCGGTGTGGCGATACCGGCCGACGCAAACCCCGGCGGAAAGACCCAGTGAAGGCGAAAGAGCAGTCACCGGCCATGATTCTCATGTTCGTGGCCGTGGGAGAGGGCCTCTTATCCGGTCACCTTGTGCCCCTCAGCCTTGAAAATCTCTCCGGCGCGTTGCGCCTGATCCGCCTTCACAAGAATGTAGTCGGTATCGAACGTGGATACCACGAAGACCGGTATGGATCCGGATGCGAGTGGACCCAGCAAAGACGCCAGAACTCCTGTCATCGAGAACGGCAAAGGTCCTTCAAGTTTGAAGGCAAGCCAGTCCAGGTTCGCATTGGAGAGCACCGGGAACGGCTGTCTGACTGCAAACTATCGTGAGTTCCTCGGGAGTCCGGATCAACGGCAGACAGCGGACCTGTCGACGCCCATGCGGGCACCTCGTCTTGCGGGGCCATCCGAACGACAGCAATGCGTTCAGATAGCTGATGGATCACAAATCGGTGCTGGGTTGATGGTTCCACATCCGCTTCCGGCGTTCTTCTACTGGCTCGCTCTTTCCTGAATGCCGACAACAAGGTCACCGGACACAGGTTCCATGACGGAAGTGTCGTCCCTCAATAGCCTGCCAATTTCACAATGCCGGTAACCAGCAATCCGCCAGAGCCGAACATGAGCAAATATGTTGTCGGTTTTGCTCCCGGCTCGAGGACGCATTGACATGGATCCACGGGTGATACGCTTACCTGAACAGATTGTGATACCTGATATGACTCAACCACTCTCTCTGCCATTCCGAGGAACGGCCTTCGGGGAATGCTGTCAAAACTGATCCTCTTGCCGATGAGCGTCACTCCGTTGACTTGGTATCTGTAGCTCACCATGGGGGCATAGGTACGTCGTGTTCCAGTCGGGATGATAACTGTGGATTCGATGACTTCCCCTGTGACTGTCGGCCAATTCTCACTCGCACGTCCACGGAGAAAATCTCTAATGGCAACCACAAGCACGCCACCGGCGATAAGAATGAACGGGATAAGGAGAAGCGTCTGGTTGTTCATGGTATTTCCGATCAGCGCGTGAGTTTCACGCTCGCCGCAAACGCGCCGTGTGGTACCGACGCCGGCCGGGAGACGGCAAGCCCTGGCGGACAATCCTTTGTCATTTCACGATTTCCGTCTCGTAACCATACTCTTCATCTGCTATGTGGGCGCTGGGATCGACGAAAACTCTCAGCGGATACCCATATCTCGTGTCGTACGAAACCTGGAGGGAGGCAACTGTCGCCGTGTCAATGGACTTCACGAGCGCGAACAAGTCATCAATGGTCTTGAATGCCCCCCAGCGATCCCCGGGAAGGACTTTCCCATCGGCTGGATCGATGACACCCGCAATGCTGCCTGATTGCACAGTGACCAGGAATTTCCTTCCGCCATAAATGCAGAAGCAGGTCTGTGCCTGCAGCATCGAGTAATCTTCAACAGCACACGCCTGCCACCGCTTCGCCGGATCGGCGATGACACTGTAGTCCGCCGACCAGCCCTGCTGCGGAGCATTGCCCAGATCAGAACATGACAATGCCAGGAACGCAAAGCAAAGGCAGGCAATGACTGATGGATCTGTGGTGAGTCATTTTGCGAGATTATCTTCATATCCGTCTTCTGCTCATTCGCCACTAAATCCCGTTGCTGTCTTCCGCACCCATCGGGGAGCCGAATCGACTTTCTGCCTGAGAATCAGATTCAGTTGCCCGGCATGATGCTGGATGTGCCGCATATTGTACAGAAGCATCCCGGCCACGCTGATGTCAAGCCAGTCAAATCCGCAACGCCGGTTGGCTTTCTCTTCAGTCATGGCTGCAATCGTTGTCCGGCATTTCTCGCGACCGTGGGCAAGGTAATGCAGCAGCTCTTCTTTCGTGTACACCCGATCCGGAAGTATTCCCCGCTCATCCATTTCGTCAAGGGTGAAGGGTGGAGGAGGGGTGAACCCCACGTCCGAGTCGGACAGGTACAGATCCAGAAAGAACAGCGTGTGGAAGGCGACATACCAGAACTCCGGCCTCTGAGAACGGTCGCCCCAGAGAGACGTCGGGACACGCACGCACGGCGTTCTCAAGCATATCAATGGATGCCCCGAACTGCTCCCATATAATTGTCTTCGATGTTGTATCCATTCCGTGACTCCCTCGGATTCTTGCTGGCTATCCATTCATGTCGCCATGCACGCGCCATGACCGCGCCGGGTTGAAGGGCACATGGAACCACTCCGGACGGCTCGTAGCACTTGCCTTCTTCCCGCCGCACTACCCGCCTTCCTGCACACCGTCAAGAAATTCAACGACCCCGGTTTCAAGAGAATACTCGGCACCTACCACGAGGAGTCCGTCTGTCCGTATCAACTCCTCAATCGTTTGCGACCCGTGGCGCAGATGGCTCACAGATGCGCGGACGTTGGCGCGAACGGCATGCCGCACCAGGGCCTCCGGGTCGTGTCTCAGATCTGTTTCCAGCAGCCCTTCCACAGATGGCCTTACACGATCCACAATCGAACGCAGATTCCTCGACTGGTTCTCCGTCGGGCGCTGAAGTTCATCGAGCGTGGCCAGAACGGCCCCGCACCGGGAATGACCCAGGACCACGACGAGACGTGTCGCAAACCGCTCCGCAGCAAACTCGACGCTCCCGATTTGGGACGGAGCAACAATATTGCCGGCAACGCGGATCACGAACAGGTCTCCTAAACCCTGGTCGAAGATGATCTCGACCGGCACCCGGGAATCGGAACATCCGAGAATAGCGGCGAAGGGCTCCTGCCCTCCCGTTAGCGCTGTGCGGCGCGTTTGATACCCTACTGAGTCGCGGGTTCGCACATCCGACACAAATCGGCGGTTCCCCTCGATGAGCCGTTCAAGTGCTTCTCGTGCTGGTATCATCGGCAATTCCTTCTTTTTGCATCAGGGCAAACCCCGCGCGCGTGTTTCCCCGGATCAACATCAGCCTCCAGCCCGGAGTGGTTCCGTTCCTCAGTTCTGCGCTTTGGATCGGGTTTCCAGACCGCATCTCGCTTCCACTTCTCCCAGATAGTTCATCGCGGCTTCTTCCGCGGAAAGACGGCAACTCACATTTCCGTCGGCCAGCTGCCGGCGGAGCCTAATGTAGAGGTCGGCCGCAGAGTGAAGGGCGGCTGCGCACGACCGTGCACTGTACGCTGCAAGTGTGTACTCCATTTCCCTGGCGAGTTCAGGAGCAAGAAACTCGATCTTTCTCACCCCCGATGGACGCGCCCTCTGGCTGAGCAGAGCAAGGGGACCGAGTACCTGCACACGCAGGAATGACAGGCCCTCGATGGCCTCAAATAGCTCGCCTCGTCCTATCTTTCCCGCAGCGTAATGAACCCAGACCCAGAACCTATCTTCCATCCATTGGAGGTCCGGCCGGGGGAAAACGGCAGTTCCGGTCTGGAGCGCTGCGCTGAGTCGGCCGTCCCGTTCCCAGAGGACCACCGGTTCTTCCACCCGGGTCGCAGCGTCCGGGAGTCTGATGAACTTGAGATCAACATGCAGCAACGGGGACTGGTAAAGACAGATGAGAAGGCGCGGTTCCCCGACATGCTCGCCCGTGAACGCCGCATGCAAGGGGCCTATGCCCCGGGCGATCGCCTGCCGTTCGCTCAGTACGGATTCATACGCGTCGGGCTCCACAGCGATCAAGAGGTCAAGATCGCTGAATTCATCTATGGAACGGGTCACGTACGATCCGCCGGCCGCAACGCCTACCAAACGCTCGTCCTTTTTGAGGCAGTCGAGGGCGTTCCTGAGAAAGTCGGCGTGCGGTTCAGGAAGGTTGAGGAATTCGGGCTCTTTCGTCATCGAACACCTACCTGTGCAACGCGAATGAGAGCGCTCCGCGGTCGACCGGCACGACCGGAGAGGTTGCTCGATCCATCAATATACCGTCACCTTCATGGATTGTCAATCAAGTCAGGGTAGGCGGGACATGCCCATTCGTCGATCTAGCTGCGTGTTTCTAGAAGAGTCAAGGCCTCGCGAACATCCGGATAATATACTGATATGTAGGCAGTTATAGTTACTGTATATTTGTACACTTCTTCTATATACAGCAATATTAGTGTATTATAATATAGTTATTGTATGTACAGTATTCCTGATGTATATTGATACAGTACACATTGGAGGTCCTCAATGCCGCACACTAAGCAACTCAATCCATTTCGAATACACGGGGTCGTCTCAGAGCAGTTCTTCACCGACCGGGCCGCGGAAATTGATCGAATTCTGAGGACTTTCCGGGAGCCCGCAGCAAAGCTCATTGTATACGGTCCTCGCCGGATGGGTAAAACCTCGGCTCTTGTGAGGGCGATATCGCTTCACGAAGAACACGACGGCGTGGCATTCCTGGCTGATATGTCGACCGCATCGACAGTAGTTGACATCGCGAACCGGATTCTCGAGGCCGCAGGAAAGGCGCTCGGGCGGAGGTGGAGGGATTCCATCAGCGACTTTGTCGAAAGATTGGGGCTGACAATCAGTCTCACACCCGATCCGGGCACGGGACTCGTCCTGCCAAGCCTGGATGTGGGACTCCGCTCCGCTTCTCTCGAAGAGCAACAACACTCACTTTCAAAAACCCTCAATTCGATAGACGCGCTGGCGAAGAAACGAAAGACGCAGATCGGAATTGTTCTGGATGAATTCCAGGAAATCCGGAAATTCGGCGGTGAAGCAGCCGAATGGCATCTGAGAGGAATCATACAGTATCATCAGAACGTGAGTTACATCCTCGCTGGATCCCAGGCTCACATCATCGAGCGCATGCTCGACAACGGCCGCGCATTCTACGGCCTCGCAGATCAGCTCCGGTTCGGGCCCATCGAAGAAGCTCATCTGTCCGCCTGGATCGACGATCGGATGACAGAAGGAGGCGTGAAAGCCCGAGGGGTTGGTGGAGTGGTTGTCGCCAGGGCCGGGCCGAGAACAAGAGACATCGTCCAGGTTGCGCGTCAGTGTTTCGAGAATTGCCGGATGACAGGCAGGGCGGATGCAGCAGACGTTGCGCGGGCGTTTGACGACGTCGTTACAGAACAGGAGGCTCTTCTGCAATCAATGTGGACCAGGCTCACAGGACAGCAACAAAACGTACTCCGGGCTGTAGCAGCAAGCCTGTACGGCCTGACGACGAAAACATCGATCAGGCGTTACGGACTGCCGAGCAGCGGCGGCGCGGTGAATACTGCAAGCGCCATGATCGAAGCCGGTTTTCTGGTGAGAGCATCAAGCATCACGGGCTACACGTTTGAGAATCCATTCTTCTGCCGCTGGGTTGAGCGGGAAACGATGGGCGATCTGGGTGCATCGGTCCCGACCGGCTGAGAGAAACCCGGATCGGGGACACCCCCACAACCGGTCGGGCGAGAGCGCTCGCGTTCGGACAGCCCTTGCTTCCGGGCGCTCCCGGGCACATGAACGATGGTCCCCTTCTTACTTCTCCTTCCCCGCCTCGTCCAACACCTTTTTTGCCTTTGCCGTCCCGATCTGCGACAACGCAAGAGTTCGCACATGCGCTCAACATGCGAGAAGGGTTGATTCGTCGGTCAATGGGAGAGTTCCTCGTCTGAGGATAAGACGGGAGAAGACGCGAGAAGGTTTACGCCGGGGTCAGGGATTCCTCAGCAATCCGCGTTCAGAAGCTCCGCGATGGCGGGGCCTGCGAAAACCGATACCAGCCAGTCATCATTATGAATTGCGTCGTAGGCATATCCCGGCAGGAACCATTTCCGATCTCTTCAAGGACACAGTGAGCGTGATCAGCCGCATCACCCGGAACCCGGGTCTCACTGACTCCTGTTCCAGTTCTCAACACGCCACACACCGGCTTTGTCTTTCATGAGAACGATCGTGTGATGGCGCCGCTCGTTCGTGACCCTTTTCGCGGTGGTAAGCACCATATATGCCGAGTCGTCGTTGTCGTTGGTCTTCAGCCGGATTTCGACTCCCTGCCACGAAGTGTCCTCCACGAGCGAGAATGATGCGTTCTTGCCGGACACAACCTCCTGCAAATCCACATTCAATGAGCCGGAGACAAGACGGGCACCGTGTGCAATGAGCGTATCGTTCCGGTTGGCATCGCCGCCGGCAAGGATACGTTTCGGGAAGCTCAGAAGCGTTTCGAGAAGTTCGTCGTCCCCGGACTTCTTCACCTGGCCCGAACATACCCCGATGGAACTCATAGTGATCAAGAAAATGGCACAACACGATCTGGTGGACATTTTGCTCTCCCTGTACCATGAAGAAAGTTGTGAGCTCCGTGTGGCCTCAAAGCACGGCCGGCTTTGGCAAGACCGCATGGGCGTTCGTTCCACGGTGTACATCGAAATGGAATACTCTATGCGCCCCGTGTGCTGTTCAGAGGCGCGAGTCTCCCTGCAAGTGCCACACGTAGCTTGTCGATAACGGAGGGCATGACCTGAGCAAGATACGCGCGGAAAAGGATAATCGCAACAGAACGAAGACGGAATGCCGCTCCAGACAAATAGCACCACGCCACGCAGCATGGATGCAATTCGGGAATGTGAGATATCGGAACGGCCAACTGCACCGGGGCAAACCCTTCGGCGGTGGGGATACTTGACTTTGGGAGGCTCTCGCGTATATTGGAGTCATTGATGACCATCCGGAGAAAAGAACATGCTTCGCCGCCATGCCATCCTCATCGTTGCTCTACTCCTCTGCGGAGAACATCTCTCCGCCCAGTCAAAGTTTCTGTATGGAATGTACGCCATCGGCTGGGGAGGAAACGAGGGAGTCTCCTGGACGGGAAGCTCCTTCACGAAGAATACGGGTCCGGGGGGTATCCGGCTCGTGACGTTCTGGAATGAGACACTGGGAATGAACACCTTCTTCCTGAACTCCTCCAACTTCCCCGAAGGCGGAGAGGACAATGCCCCCTACGTGGACTTCCTGCACAAGGAATATGCGGCGTACCCCGGTCCGGGGGATAACTTCATCTACAGCTCGAAGATCATACCCATATACCGGTGCTTCCTCCTCACGCGTGCGGCGGAAACTCACTACCTGCAGTTTTCTCCGGCAACGGCGAAGGAAGGCAACGTCATCGATTTTGACAGTTCCACGTTTGCCGTGTCGACGGGGGCGACATCCTACACGATTTCGGCAAAGAGTACCTCCCTCTCAGGTCAACTCATCCGTGGTCTGAACGTCCTGGGAGGCGAAAACCGGCAGCTCAGACCGCGTGAGTGGAACACCACCGGTGCGACAGCGGCATTCAAACTCCGTCTCCGGTTCGCCCAGGCACGAGCCTTGAATTCTCTCAACGTGAGTCTGACCAACAAGTCCTCCCGCGCCGGCAGCAGGAACTATCAGGTCATTGACAAAACGTTCCCCGTGCCCGGAGGCAACAGCGAAGTCGTGCTGCCGTTCACCCTGGCCGTCACGGGCGGACAGGCGACATACGAGGCGTACGTGTACCGGCTTGGCCTGAACGTGGCCTGTACAATGGCGCCGGGCGGTTCATTTCAGCTCAGAGACATTACCGTGTATGATGACAGCGGAAAGGTCGTCGTCGAAGAGACATCCAGGTTCTTCGGCACGCAAAAACGCAAGGACCTCGTGACCGCATTTAAAAACATCGCGAAAGGTATTGCGAGTTCATCGACGGCCGAGAAGGTCTATCCGATCATCGCTCTTGCCGACGAGCCGCATGTGGGCAACTATGCACCGATGGATGCTCTCTGCAAGTACCTCTCGGCGCAGGATGGCAGACTGACATTCTTCAGCACCTGGCCTGATGATGACGCCGAACATCTCAATCTGAATACCGTGGCAAGATTCGCGAAAGTGGGTCTGCATTACGTTGGCCCGAACCATTACCCCTTCAAGAACGACAACAGCGAGTCCCGGTCGGTTTTCTACAAATACTACGAGGTGCTGGCGCGCTTCTGTGGGAAGATGAGATCCGCGGATCCCCGGAAAATCATTATCAGTGTCCCCCAGCTGTTCTCCGGGGCGGGTGACTTCCGGGAGCCGACAAGAAATGAGGTGTTGTCCAGCGCCTATCTCTCCCTCGTGACAGGATCAAAGGGAGTGGTCTACTACTATTCCGGACCGATCCACAACAATGAAAAACCCCTCTATACCTACCACGATGACAACGGGTCTTTTGATCGTATGTTTTCCGTGGACAATATGGATCCTCATAAGGCCGCGGCATTGAAGGCATTCGGCGTTTTCATCAACGCACAAACGGGTGACCCCGGCGGTACGACCAATGGGGATCTGCTCGCCAGGTTCGGCGTTGACAAGCACTGCATCGTGGGCACGCGTGATGGCATCGATGTGGTCAATACCAGAAGCTTCGCAGCCAATGAACTGGGGACCGGCGCCAGGGCGGAGATCGCCGCCATCACGATCGTCAATGAAGATGGAACAACGGCGGGCGGCGGCAACCTGCTCGGCGTTGCACACCTCGCCGACAACAGCGCCCTGCCAAACATCACCTACTACCTTATCACCAATATCAACCCGTCAGATGCCGATGTTCGCCTCAAGATCTCTCTGCGATCCTCGAGCGCGCGAAAGAATGTGCGGGCAAGCAATCTGACATACCCGGATCAACTGTCGAATCGGGTCTTCCCGAAAACCGGCGTCGTGCCGGTCACGCTGCCGGCACACGCCGCCATGATTCTTAAATTTGAGAATGCCGACTGACGAGCATTTCTATTTCACATCGTCCCGATAGAGATCGACGGGCCCGTCAAGCACCACCGCCAAAACCGTGACCTGGGCATCCAGAACCCGCTCCGGAACCGTGATGTACAACAGGCCCGGTATGGGATTCCAGGATTGTTTCATCAGAATCTGGGTCTCCAGCGTTGTCCCATCCCCGACAACCGAAACGCGCCGGACGGCGTTCTTCAGTCCTTTGATCACCACGGGGCCCCTGGGTTCGGAGTCAAGGAAGAGATAGAGCGTCGTCCGGTCCTTTGACAACACGGTCGGCCCGTAGAAATACTCTTTCGGAATACCCGCAACGGTGCCGTAGATCGCCTCCCGGTGTTTCTTCGTCCACCGGCCGAGTTCCCGGAGGATATTCACCTGTTCCTCGGGAATGGTCCCGTCTTCTTTGGGACCGATGTCCAGGAGGAGGTTCCCCCCCATGCTGATGCAATCCACAAACAACCTGATCACCTGATTCGGGGTCTTGTAGTTCCTGTCGCTCCCCTGATACCCCCAGGAGTTGTTCATCGTCATACACAACTCCCACCATTTGCCCTTGGGACGGGTAATCGGAACGCCCTGTTCCGGGGTTTCATAATCGCCATACCCGTTGATGCGGGAATTCACGATCGCCGCGGGAAGCCACTCCGCTATCTGCGCCCGCATCTCTTTTGCCCGCCATTGTTCTGCGGAAAAATCCCAATCACCGTCAAACCAGAGCAGGTCGGGCCGGAACGTGTTGACGACCTCCTTGATCTGACCGCGCTGAAAGGCCAGGAACCGTTCCCAGCGTGCGGGATCCTTTTCATATCGCTTCTCCGTCCTGGTAAAGAACGGGTAATCGGGGTGCGACCAGTCCAGATGGGAAAAATAGAGGCCAACCCTGAGACCCTGTTTCCTGAGGGCATCACAATACGGCGTTATCAGATCCCGGCCGGCCGGCGTCTTCTTGACGACGTTGAGATCGCTCTGCCGCGTGTTCCAGAGGGCAACGCCGTCGTGATGCTTGCTGGTCAATACGGCATAACGGGCACCGCTCTCCTGGAAAAGTCGGGCCCATGCACCCGGATCATACTTCGCCGCAGTGAAGCCGTTCAGTTGCTTCATGTAGCCGTCGTACGATATCTTGCCATTGTAGAACGACCATGATTCATCAATACCATTGACAGCATAGATGCCCCAGTGAATGAAGATCCCGAGTTTCGCATCGGCAAACCACTGCATACGCTGCTCTTTTGCGGAGTCTGGCTCCTGCGCCGATGCCACACAGAACAGAACGGAAAGAAGAAATAACATTTGTAGTGCCATTGTTGTCTCCCGGGTGTTTGTGAATCTCATGTCGATGAGCGTACTTCGACGGTCAATTCCTCGCCTTCGCGAACCATGCGGGGGCTATCGAATGACGTTCTGCCGAAACCGGAGAGCTCCAGTGTTCTTATCCCGAGGCTTCCTTTCAGCAGTGTGATTGTCACACGCCGGCTTTTTCCCGCCACCTCCTGGTGTATGGTGCCATAGGCATACCCGTTCGACCAGAATGCCCGACCGTCCTCGGGCGCAAGCGTCAGCACCTGTTCGACGCCGGAATAATGAAAACCGGTGAGTGCAAGCACGGCCCCCCAGCTTGCCATGGCACGACCGTAGTGGTGGCCGCATTCGGCTTCATCGTAGGGATTCCTCTTGCGGCCGTCATACCGGTCCCGTACGCTCTTGATGCACAGGAGTCCGTTCTCCCGTTGTCCCTCAAACAACATCCCGATCGCGGCGGTGTACTCGAATCCGGTCATCACCTCGCTGAAGTAGGGGAAGGGATTTTCAGGCCGTCCGTCGGGATAGGCGGCCATGAGCAGGGCCGACTCGTCGGCGAGCGCAAAGGTGCGCAGGCAGTTGAAATGGTCCTGTAACGAGCTACGATAGTTGTATTTCATGATGCTCTGCAACGTTGTGCGTACATGACCGGGATCCACCAGGTAACCCAGATCGCACACATGGGCGAGGTATTGGCCCACGAGCTGGTCCACCAGGCACGCCTTGCCGAGCTGGTAGTCCGGATTCTTGAAATCGGTCGTACCCATTCCGACGATCAGGCTGGGTGCAACGCGGGAGCTTTCCATCGGTGGCTGGATGATCTGCATGTAGTACCGGCCGTTGAAAAGATGCGCATCTGTCCAGGCACTTCCCTGCTCGCGCAAACGCCGGCACGTCGCAGCGAACTCCAGGTCTTTCTGGTGCGTGGCCATTCGCTCTGCGGCCGAGAGGGCTCCCAGATACCAGATCTCCATCTGGGCATTCGGACCGTAGTATTCCACATCCATGGTGTTATGCTGGCAACCTTCCATAACGCCGTCCCTGTCGGCATCCCATCCGCCGGGAATCCAGCAAAATTCCATTGCGCTCTTGACCCGGGGCCACAGCCCATCCAGAAACGACTGATCCCCCGACATCTGCCAGTCGCGATACACCTTCAGAATGCATCCCAGCTGTCCGTCGGCCGCAGCTTTTCCCCAGGCCGTATCATCCTGCGGGAGGCGGGCCCGGAAACTCATCAGGCCCGTGCTATCTGTCTGAGTTCCAAATTCAACACGGCGCATCGATGCTGCCAGAGATCCGAAAAGGAACGGCGTCGCCTGTTCGTAGTTCCAGACGTGCGTGCAAGAACCCCAGCAGCAGCCCACATTATCATTGCATCCCTCCCACGCAAAGAGGGTACCATCGGCCGTTCTGAAGCATGTCTGTGAACGCAGCGTGCTCAGATTGAACAGCGCCGCCTCTTTCACAACGTCCGGGAGACTGCTGCCGCAGAACGCGGCTGCAAATTTCACGGTTTCGGCTTCAAGCCGGGGAAGATCGGGAACCGTCTTTTCCGCCACATCCCACGCATCCGCGTACCGGGCCGCGTAAGCGTTTCCCACGACCCGTGTTGCCCAGCCAAACCGGTTCGGGAAGTGCCACGTAATATAGAACGTGAACACGCGTGTCCCGCCCGGCGGAATTGTCCGTGCAACCGCGAGCGAAGCCCAGGGCGTCTTTGAGTCGGATGTACGCTCGTGCAGGGCTCCATCCTCACTGAAATCGTCCCAGAAATCGAGCAACGGGGTTCCCCATCTCTCCGGGAGCCAGGCGGTGCGGAAGGAGCAGGAGTCCCTGTCCGGCGTCGTCAGGGCCATCGTCCCCCATTGCTCTGCATTCCTGTCCACACCGTCCGATGTCATGAAGATCCCCGCAAAGCGCGCCGAATGCCGGAATGCATTCTTGTTCCCTGAGGCAAGTGATTTTGTCCCGTCGTTACCGACAAAATTCGGCATTGAACCGCACAGCGATACGGCCAGGGGATGGGTTGATGGATTGGTGATTTCGTAGCGCAGAATTGCTATCGGAATGCCGCTGGCCTCCGGATCGGTGGGGACGAGCGGATTGAAGCCGCGCACCCGGACCTTCACAGGAACAGCCGGGTCGGAGAGGTTCACCTGCCCGAACGGGTACCCTGCATCAAAACTGCACGAACGGAATCGCGGCAGCCCGGGGCTGACGTACCCGCGCGCCCCGGACGCACCCTCGTAGTCGGAGTATTCCACGGGACCCTGGAGGAGGCGTGTGATGTTCTTCCCGTCCGGCATCCCAACCCGAATCAGAAAGAAGGCGGGTCCCGGATTGAACCCTTTCGCAGGGCGATTCGCGATCTCCCAGTCACGCAGGTCTCCACGGCCGCCCAGCGAGACCGTCCCGGTCCCGATTCCCCCTATAGGCAGCGCGATCCGGGCAAGATGGTCCTGATCATAGTGCTTGAGAAACGGCCAATCGCCTTCCATTGTCCCTCCTTTGGCTCCGGCCGCGGCAAGCATCGTGGCGCAAACAGTGAGTGACACAAGCGCAGATGGCCCCGGTTTCATGTGCATGACTCCTTGACTGTAGCCGCATTTCAGCTCTTTGCCGCCATCACCCGCAACTCCCTGGGCGTTTTCCACATCCCTCTTGTGAAGTCCGGAAACTTCATCGATTCGCCGTTGCCGGCGATAGACCGGGCGCTGAGCTCCGTTACGGCACTGAGCATGGCCGCATCATAAACATCCATATCCGGTTCGACGCCACGAAGGAGAGCGTTGATCAACCGGTAATCCTCGATGAAATCCATCCCTCCGTGTCCGGCGCCCTTGCTCTGCTCTTCGAGCTCAGTCCACACCGGATGCCTGAACTCTTTCATATACTCGTCAATCGCTTCCCAGCCATGACCTTTGCTTCTTCCTTCAATGTGGATCTTCGGCGTGGGGTATTTCTGAACGATCCCTTTGGTCCCCTGGACAAGGATATTCCTGCTATACGGCCGCGGCGAGCTGGTGTCATGGGTGACGACCACCGTTTCGCCGTTCTTCGTGCTGATCATCGTGGTCACCACGTCACTCAGCACGAACTGTTCCTTTGCTTGCGGACTGTCCGGCCCGAACTTTTCCACGGCATATTTGTGGAGACCTCTCGACTTTGTTCCAAAGGAGACGAGCGTATCGAAGGCATTCCCCCGGTTGATGTCGAGGCACTGGGCGATCGGCCCGAGCCCGTGGGTGGGATAGAGATCCCCGTTCCGTTTCATGGCATGCGCCCTTCGCCAGACACCCTCCCCTTGCATGTCGTGTTTCACAGCACGCAAATCATGGAGATACCCCCCCTCAACATGGAGCAATTCCCCGAGAAGTCCCTTCTTGACCATGTTCAGAATCACCATCTCGACATCATCGTAGTTGCAGTTCTCCATCATGATGCAGTACCTGCCCGTGTTCTCCGCTGTCTCGACCAGCTGCCAGCATTCGTCGATGGTGATTGCAGCAGGGACCTCCGTCGCGGCATGTTTCCCCGTCTTCATTGCCTCCAGGCAGACCGGCACGTGCCATTCCCACGGCGTGGCCGTATACACCAGATCGAGATCGTCCCGCTGGCACAACCGTTTGAAATCCAGTTCACCGCGGGAATATCCTTCCGGCTTTGCCTGCCCGGCTTCCACCACCATCGCCTGCGCCCGTGTAACCTTGCTTTCCACGATGTCGCACACGGCACGAATCTCCGCACCTTTGATCTTGAGAAATTCTCGACGTGATCAGTTCCCTTCCTCCCACGCCGACAAACCCGATACGGACGCGTTCCAGGGGTTTCGCAACAGGTGCCGGTCGTGCCGATCCCTGCATCCACGCCGGGCTGCATCCCGTGTCGATGAGGCTGCCGAGGGTGATCCCCATCCCCGCCATGATGCTCTTTTTGATGAAGTCACGGCGTTCGACTGCATTCTTCGTAATCATGTTATTGCCATCGAGTGTGGTTGGTCGGCTGTTTATATGCGCCTGGAGAAGCGCCCACGGTTGGCCGTGCTCCTGACTATTCCCTTGTTCCTCTTTCAGCACCTACCTATCACGCGCGATTGTCCCCAGCAACGCGCCAAGCGCTTCTGCCATTGCATCACCGAAGCGCGGCCCCCTTTGCCGTCCGAAAAGGAATGTGCGCGACTCCCTGCCGGCGGGCTTCCACTGAAGTTCGGCGTGTTCGTTCACTGTTGCCTCTATCGGGTCGAGACGCCAGGGCCACACCTCTGCGCTTTCTGCATCGGCTGCCTGCACAAACCGCCATCCTGAACCTGTGCGTCCCAGAACCCGCCCTGCTGCCATGACCAGCGACGCCGTCGACCAGAGGTTCCTGCTTTCGAGCAGGATTTTCTCCCACGACTCCTTCTCGACATCTTCCGACATGGCCCGGATAACATCCCCCCGGTTCGCCCGGGAGAGCGCGTAGAAGAACCATGACCGCATCGCAGGTGAAAGAGATCCGAAGAGCGCTCCGTGAGTCGTTTTCCAGTATGTCCCCCGCTCATGGTCGGGATCAAATGCGCCTTTTTCCGTGCCGCATGGGAACCAATGTACCGGAAGACCGGATCTCCACAAACCCGATATACGCAGCGGCATCCAGACCCACATTCCATTCCCGCTTGATTCCCCCGATAGAACCTGCATTCAGAAGCAGCGAACGAACTTTGCCGCGCAGGAGTTCCGGCGCCCGGTTAAACGCAGCCGTAACAACGCGCGCCGAACCAACCAGGGAGAGCACAACAGGCTCCGGGCTGTTCTCCAGGATATCCAGGAGCAGCTGGATACCCGCTTGTTCAGAGCGGGGCCGATTTGCCGCGTCATCATCAGGACCGGAGAGTGGTGCACGAGGTCCGGCAGCGACCGGGATCGCACGTCCGATGATATGGGAAAGCTGCATGACAGGAACGAACCCGGGGTCGCGAGAAATATCGAACCCCGCGGGGGCGGGGTCCAGGAATTTCTGTGTGACATCCACAATCACCCCCCGAAGGTCATACTCGGAGAGTGCAACCACGGTTGCCAGATCGATGTGATCATCAGGGTCCTGCGGGGGATGATACAGGTCTGTGATATGAACCAGAGGGATCATGGGATCTTTTCTGCTCAGGGACCGAACAGCGGGTGCAACGTCCGGGGAGCGCAGCCCGGCAATGGCGCCAACGCCCAGTGCGAGAAACTGACGACGGTTCGGCATGCGCTCGATGGGTGTGAGGGGGATCACGCTCAAAGTACTCCCAAAGGACGAAATATGCAAACCGACGAATGCCAATCGCCGGCACATCCCGGGTTCATACCCGCATAATCATCAACGGGCGATACGCTGACTCCCATCACCGGGACGATTCAACAAACAGTATCCATCCCTTCCGTGGATCAACGCGGATCGTCCCGGCAGGTGAGAACGTTTCCAGCGGCTGGAAGTTCTCTATCGCCGGGGCGCGGAGTGTGGCTTTCTTCCCATCGCACCCGAGTGCCGCCCAGTCGATCCTGAGACACACGTCGACCGGCTGCTCAGCCCAGCTCGCCAGCGCGATCATCGCCTTCCCGTCCCTCCGGTAGGTCGTCGCCAGGACTTCCGGATTGTCCGTCACCACAGCCGGTTTTGGATCCCAATAGCCGGTCATGACGGCGTCCACAATACCGAATTCATCCCAGACCTTCCAGAGGGCCCGCGGGTCGCACTGCACCTCGTCGGTTACCCATGGATACCGCACAGCCATGCCGTAGACCATTCCCCGCCAGGGATTGCCGCCTCCTTCAAGCATATCCCCCATCAATCCGAAAGGGATGCCCGACACTTCAACGAGCCAGTTCTCCGGCGGCATCCGGTCGTACTGAAAACCCTCACCAAACCAGAGTTTGTCGATATAGGGGAAAAATTCCGTGTACTGTATTGCCGGACCCTTGGAGTAGTAGGTGTTTGAATGGAGATCGATCAGGCAGCCGGGCCTGGCCGTGTCCATGACCTTCCGCATTCTCTTGAGGATCTGACGATCGTATGCGACATCGTCAAGATAGAGCCCGTCAATGCCGACATTCTTGATGAGCCACGAAAGGCCCTCGATGTAGTAATTATACCAGCGGGAGGAGCCTGTCGAGTTCAGAATCGAGGCATCCACTCCCAGTACTTCATCGTCAAAGTGCTGATACCACTGAGGTGAATAGCCGGTGCCGCAGTGCTCACGGAGCCAGGGGTATCCGCCCCCGGGACCATCGGCAAAAATCTCCTGTCCCAGACTCCGGAGAGCCCAGAATTCGGTCACATGACTGGTCATCTCCCGAACCGTATAATACAGTTTCAGTTTGAGCCCTCGCGCATGCGCCGCATCTACCATACCCTTCAAGGTCCCGACGGCCAGGAACGGATAGTTGATATACGGGTTGGCTGCATTCGCATGGTGCAGATTGATGATCCGGGCTCCCGCTTTGACCTCATCATCAGTGGGAATCAGGTTTCCGCCATGGTAATACCGATCCCTGAACTGTGCGGCGGTGTTGAGTTTCTTGACCGGCGTGATCAGGACCGAGAACTCAAAGTCAATCGAGTTGTCTTTTTCCAGAATCCGGTTGCCGCTGAAGACGGTCACCATTGTGGAGGATGGCGTCTGTTCGAGAACAAAACCTCCTTTGCGGACATTCCACCAGCTCGCCGGCGGCTCAGGTTTGAAGTATGCCAGGAGCGGACCGGAGTAGCGGGCGCCTCTGAACTCGAACCAGAGGCCGGCCAGAGTGTTCCCGATCCAGAAACTGTCATGCGTTTCCTCCCAGACCGCGTAGTGCCGGCCGGGCACACGGGTCCCCATGAGCCCCATCCCCATCATGTACTCCGCGACTTCGGGGCGCACCGGCACAACGAGCTTCACATCGTTCAGCCTGACGGTTTTCCTGGCGGACAAACGAAAGTTGTAGTGGCAATATCCGTCCGCTTCAACCGACGACCTGACAATGAGCCGCAGATCCTCACTCTCCCCTTCCGCCTCCCGGGAGATGATGCCTGTCTTGATATCCTCCCCGAGGATTCTGAAGTTCTTCCATATCGCGTTCCCGGAGCCGGTCTCCACGATGAACTGCATGGGAGCGGCAAGGATCTCTGTTTCCCCGGAGGTGATGTTCGTGGGAAGACCGTCCGCCGCCACGGAGATTTCGTGTCCCAACAGACCGAACCGGTTCTTCCCCGGCATCGTGACCGGAGTATACGGTGCGACATTGCTGCTGTCGAGTCCGAGAGTAGAGTTGAGCCAGCGGAGGCGGGAGTGTTTCCACGGTTCGCCGTCACCACGATCGGCGAGAATACTGTCCGCAACGTGAAGCCGGACGGGAATGATCCGGGGGGCAAGGCCTTCAGGCCGAACGGTAATCGTTCCGCCTGTAGTTTCCCGCCCGTATTTCTTTCCCGACATCCACACCAATCCAGAGCGGCTGCACAGAGCCTCTCGGCACACCCACTGTTTTCGTGAAATACCTGCCGGCCGGATCTCTACCTTCGGTGTTGAAGCAGGTAAGACGATTCGCCGGGATGATGTTCCCACGGTCGTCTGACAGCGGTGAGAACTCCACGGTGATGCCCGACAGCTCCTTCTTCGCCGCGTACACACCAATTTGAAAAGCGTAATACTCATTCCTGAGTGCCGTACCCGAAAAACCACTACCCGGTTTGACCGAGAGCCATTTGAACGGAATCTCGTCTTTCATCCGTATGGGGTACTGGCGGTCTTCTGCAAAGAGGAGGTAATCCCCCTCGTGTTTGCGGAGAAATGCCTGTTTCTCTTCCGATGTGGGGATAATCTCCATCGGAGAGAAGGAATCAAACGCTGAACGCGACTGAATTTCCGCAATCTTCGCCGCCTGCAGCTTTGAGTGAACGGCAGCCGATCCAAGGCCGTTCCTCTTCACCCAGATGGCCGGAGGCGGGGCTTCGGGCGGGAGATAGCCTCTATTATAGTACCCCCAGCCGGGCTGGACTTCATACGGGAGGTAGTAGCAGTAATACGTCCCGCTCTTACGCACGGGTCCAACGACGATATCACACACCTCACCGTCAACTCGTATCCTGTAGACGTTGCTGAGGGTGTCACCGGATGAAGCCTCGATCAGGATCAGGCGCTTCTCGTGGGGGGCCGGATCATGTCTCCGCCACGGCAGAGTCATCCGCACGGCATCAGCGGGTTCCGTCACATGAATGACGGCCCGGTGATTTCCAAAGGACTCGGGCCATGGACGCGCGGCAACGGAATAGCGTATCTGGGCCGAACAGAGGGCTGAAGAACAAGAAAAGGATGATCGTCAGCAGAGCCCACCCACGATCGCTTGGTTTCATGAGGGCCAATGCCTTCTTTTCCGACATCGCTCTCATCGGTGCATTCTCCGGAGGATGATTTCTCTTCCCGCGTGTGCGTTCATCGTAAGGATCCGGTCGTTTCGTGCCTCTTCGGGGAGGTCCGTGCCGCTGATGCCGAAGGGTCTTTGCGAAAACGGGTTGAGTATTCTCAGGCGACCATCCTTTTCGGGGAATATGCGGACAGAGTCCAGGCTGCCCTCCCGTAGTGCGGCCGTCACCAGAAAAGCCCCCTCGGCGCGAAAATCTCTAAATGATGCTTCCTTCCACGACGAAGGGATCGCCGGAAACAGGCGAAGGATTCCCCCCTGGCTTTGCAGGAGCATTTCCTGCAGACCGGCCGCAAACGCGAAATTCCCCTCGAGGGTGAACGGCCGGTAGGTGAATTTCGACTTCCCGGTTGCCGGACTGATCCCCGTTGACGTGAAAACTGTTCGGGAGGCAGAAACAGCCGGCAAAAGTGCCGAGCGCACTGGCGGCTTTCTCTCCGTTGCGCGCTCGCGCCCACATGTTGCCGAGCCAGCTGTACGAATAGCCGCACCAGAAGTCGGTTCCCAGACGCTCCAGGTCCGCCAGGGATGCGGCAATGATCTGCCGGTCGGGTTCACCCTTGTCCCAATCCAGGAGACCGAGCGGATGAATGGCCATGAGATGTGAGAAATGCCTGTGCGACTCGGATAACTCGACACCGGGAGCAACGAGCAGCTTCTTCCCGCTGTCAGCAGAGCGCGAGATCAGGCCACTCCGAACGTATGCGCTGCCAGCGCCGGGCCTCGTCGGCTTTTCCGAGCGCGAGCGCCATCTCTTCGGCCGTCCCATAGAGCCAGCGGATAAGAGCGATGTCGAAGTTCGTCGTCTTACGGAACCAGGCGTCGATACGATTATCATTGATTTCCGGGGATGAACTCAACGGCAATTGTCGTTTTCCCGAACTGTCCCTCATTGCGAGTTCATCCAGGTGCACCGCAACCGCCCTGGTCCATGGATAAGCACGTGTGAGGAGGAATGAGGTGTCAAGGCTGTAGCGCCAGTGCAGGTAGAAGTGCTGCGCAAGCCACGCCGAAACCGTCGGGGAGAGCGAATACTGAATCCATCCCCCCATGGGTTCTCCTGCGAGTGTCGCGACGCCGGGGACATTCAAGCCCGATGTTCCGAAGTAGGTCTTTGTGTATCGTTCCGAAACCGGCTTGATGAGCCACAACCAGTCCAGGAATGCGAGACCCTCCTCAAGATGGTTTGCGCTGTAACAGGGCCAGTAGCTGAGCTGTGTGTTGAGATCGTTATGGAAATCCCCTTTCCAGGGTGGCAACCGGCCGTTGTCAGCGGTCCAGATCGCCTGGAGCGTAATCGGGGGTGCGCCGCGTCTTGACGTGGAGCCGAACTTGTACTGTTCGAGATACCACTGACGCTCGAGCGTGCTGTCCGGAATCCGGAGAGAGGAGTGATTCCAGAATTTCCGCCACCATGTGGCATGCGTCCGGTAGGCTGCTTGATATGCTTTCAGGGACGGTTCCAGAAGACCGGGTTCCCGGCGGCCGGCTTCGCCGTGGCTGCGCAGGTCGCGACCGGGTTCCACGCGATCGGTTTCGTCCGGATTCGATTTCGCGCCCCCGGATTCTACCGGCGGTTGACTCAACGGGTAGGGATGTGAATGGGCGATCGTCCAGCATCCCACCACCGTCTTTGTGGCCGTCTGAGACCACTTCAGGGAAATGAAATACGAAGAGCCATCCGTGCAGTCCTGCCGGTACGTCATCTCCCTGCGGCCGGTTTTCAAGACCGGGGGCGGGTATCCCAATCGCCGCAGGTCGTTCCCTTCCGGTCCGCTGTTGACCTCCCCCTGTGTGACCGACCTGATATTGTACGGCGGAGGCACGATGACCGGTTTCATCAATGCCCGGGCATCCCGGATGAGAAACCATCCTCTTTCTTTGTCCGCTTCAACAAACGTCTCAAATCGCATCCCGTTTCTCCAGGTCAGGATGCACACGGCATCTTCCAGGCGGAGATCGACAGATGCCGGCGGTATCCCTTCCGGCAGTGGAAATTCGAGGGCGCCTGCGGGGAGTTTCGTTGGTGCCGGATCTCGGTCATAGGGAAGATCGAAGAGGTCCTGAACCGGCTTGTAGTCCCCCTTCTGGAATTGACCGGCCACCCAGGAAAAGCTGAACTCGGGCCGTGCGAATTCCGGAATGGGTCTCGAGTCCCAGAGGTCGGCACGGTCCAGCGCCATGCGCAGGACAGAATCCCTCTGCCACACGAGTGCACCGAGCAGGCCGTTTCCCAGCGGGATCCCCTCGTCCCATGTGCGGGGGAGACCCGCGAAATGAAGCCCGTGCCTCTTGAGCTGATCCCGGCCCGGAAGGGATGTTTGAGCATTGGCGTCTATGGAAACGCGGCCGGCAGAGAGCACGGCGATAATGACAACCAGGCATCGAAGGTGATTCATCGGGAGACCCGGGATTGATCCTGATGGAGTGACATCATTGGGTGCACGAAATCTAACTCCGGCTTTCGATACAGGCAAGTTGTGGCCGGGTTTCTTGGCGATGATTGGTCTGTTGAAAATGGGGAGTCTGTCTGGAAGTAGCTATTTTGCAGCGAGCTTTATTCCTATGAGCTCCTTTGCATCTGTCACATCTCTTTTGCGTTTATAGGTAATCGTAAGTCCGCGAATTGCGCCGTACTTTTTGGAGCTGGTGAATTGTTCTTTCAGGTCATCGGAGAGGGAACTCCCGGCTACTGCCTGCGTTACCCTGTCAGTCAGATAGAAAGTCGTCCTGAAAGAACCTTTCACGATCGAAAGCCAGAAGACCGTCTTCTTCTTTCTTGTCACTTTGAGCAGCCAGCTCTTGCCGTCGTTGTAGTACCGCCATTCTTCCGAGAAGTCGGCATGATTGGCATGGATGTATTCAAACAGAGAAAGCCATAGTGCCTTCGTTTTTCCAATGTGAGAGGAGATCACTTCTTCGGTAGGGTATTGGTTCTTGTCAGCCAGGACAGGAGCTTGCATTTCCCTCTTCCTTTCAACTTCGAACATCCGGGCGTACAGAATCGTCCGTCGGCGTTTCACGCTGCGTATCTGCAGATGCGGAGTAATGTGCCGGACGGGAGTGGCGCTCCATGACCTGAGCTGCGCCGGCGTGTCTACAGCTCCCGCACGGCGTCGAACATGGCAACAATGTTCTCCGGCGGAACGTTGGGCATGATGTTGTGAACCTGTTGGAAGACAAATCCCCCGCCAGGGGAGAGCAGACGCACCTGCTTGCGTACGTGGGCGCGGATGCTGGCGGGAGTTCCATGAATCAACTCCTCCTGCGTGTCGCATCCTCCTCCCCAGAACACCATCCGGTCTCCGAAATCCGCTTTCAGTCCGGCGGGCTCCATCCCCCGGCAGGAGATCTGGACGGGGTTGATTGCGTCCAGCCCCGCCTCGATCAGGTCGGGCAGCAACTCCCGGACTCCCCCGCAACAATGGAGCATTACCTTCACGTTGGCGAGCTCTTTGGCCCGTGACCAGAGGCGCGCGTGACGCGCTTTGAAGAACTCCCGGTACATCCGGGGAGAGATCTGTGGACCCGTCTGCATGCCCAGATCATCTCCGAACACGATGATATCGATTGACGGTCCCACCGCACTCAGAAAGCTCTCGAGATTCTTGAGATGAACCTCCACCAGTCGGTCCAGGAAGTCGTGTGCAGCCTCCGGATCCCCGGCCAGAAGCACGAAGAAGTTGTCGTTGCGGTAGAGGAACTGTCCAACCTCCAGGAGGTTGCCGCCAAAGAGCCCGAGGATAGCCCGGTCGGTGTTTGCCCGTAACCGTTGCGCCCCCTCGATCAGGAGTTTCCTCCCGGCAGGACCGGCTGTGATCGGTCCCGGCGGAGAAGCGATTGCGGTCCACATGCTCTCATCGAACGCCTCGGCAATTCGCGAGTGATCCGGCCGGTCGTCCACGAACGGATAGTAGGTTTGTTCGAAGAAAAGGGCCCCCTCGGGCATCTGCGCGAGTATACGTCCGCTCCCGGAACGGAGGACCCACCGGCTCCCCTCCCGTTCCGGAACCACCCACGCCGGCATCTGGCAGGGGGTGTTGTCCGGAAGCACCCAATCCACCCAGTATTTGCCTTCCAGCGCGAAGGCGCGACCCAGTTCGACCGTGTCGACGCAGAACCTTGTGAGCACATCCTCGTCCACCACGGCCAGTTGCTGGATCGGGTCGTAGACCCGGATCGGGCGTTTAGGGAGACCCAGGTGGTCCCGGAGTTTCGCATAGGCAATGGCCGTAATGCCGGAAGAGCGGTGGCCCGAGAAATCCACCGGGATCCGGTCGGGCGGGGTGTGATTCAGGGATGCGAGTACTCTCTGGCGTGAGGTCATGGGGATCCTGTGGGTTCAGTCGCTGTAATATAACACGCAGGAAGGAGGGCTGCAAGGCAACCCTCTGTCGGCCGCAGTACTCCTCATCCTGGCTGGAGGTTTGTTCGCCGTGCCGGCGGCCTCGAAAACACGCGACGCTTCATGTGGCTGCTCAGCCCCCTGCATCTGGAACGTTCATACACTACACTCACCGATCGTGTACGGATTCGATGGCCGGTCTTGCACTGCGCGCAATTTCTATGTCATGCTTCACTTCACCGGTCAGGTTCGCCCATGAGAACCGTGCAAGCGGTCTGCTATTTCCGCTGTTGACATATTTCTTGTTCAAATGCGTCAATGACATGTCATCGAAATACCTGCCTGTAATGGCAACGACCTGCTCCCACTCCTTCAACGCCGCTTCAAGGTATTGAACACTCTCCTTCTGTTTTCGGGTGTCCCCGGAGGCCCGGAATTGCTCCAACGCCGTTCCACCCTTCAGTTTGTCGCTGAAATACAGACTCAAATGAGCCCATGTTTTTATGTCATCAATTTCATGTGTCAATGTGGGATCTGCCGTTTCATGACTCTGCAGCAACGACAGAGCCCTCTTCGCATTGTGGCTGAGTTCATCCGCGAGCTGCAATGGATTCTTCTTGTCCGGACCTATCCCTTTGCCGTCCACAAAATCCTTTATCGAGACAAGATTGGTGTCCAGCGTGGTTGTTTCGATAATCTCGTTCACAGAAATGAAGGGGGAAAGGCTGTCGTACAGGCACCTGCTGCGGGATGGGGCATTGGCAAGGAATCCTTCCGAATACAATGTAAAATCCCAGGATGCGGCGTAGAAGGAAGCCAGTGCCAGAGGCATCTTGTCGGCGAGTTTGTGCGCCTCAATCACCCGGTCACCATATGTGATTCCATATTTCCGGTTGAACGCGTTGGCAAAGACGTCGTCTTTTACGCCCGGGTGATACATTATTCTCCCCCACACCTGATAGAACAGCCATTGTTTTTCAAAAGCATATTTCCAGGTGAGGTGCTTTCCGGGTTTCGTCATGTACTCTTTCCCGGGAATGTAGGTTTCCGAGCCGATCAAGAACCCTCCTACATAGTCTTGCCCGTTTCGTTTCATTACTTCCCTGATAAAATCCGGTTCCCCCCAGCGCAGAACAAAGAAGTCTTCGTTTCTCATCGTATAGATCACTTTGTAGTTCTTCGGCGCCGGTTCCCAGAGAGCTTTTGACCGGGAACCTCCGTGAATATACATCAGGTCCGGTGTGGCATGGGCATGAGACCAGTTGAATTTCACGTCCACGTACACAGCCCCGAGCCGGTATGCGTTCTCTTCAATTGCTCTCCTGGTCATTTCCGGAGTCGGGTGTGTGTGTGCCCGAACAATGAATTCGACTTTCCGGTTCGCCCTGCCGACGACATCAAAATAGGTGTTGACGATCCAGTCCTGCCAGACCTGTTCAGGGACCCCTTCCATTCTCTCATTCTGGCTTACACCAAAGCCGGTGAGTTCCGGGTATTCTTCAATCAGCTGCGCCACACTCTCGCGATTGTATTGTTGAATCAAAGGCGAGTAGTCACCTTCACCGATGAAGTTCTTCCCTTCATAGTCATCCCGACAATAGGCGGCGACACCGTGTTTACGTGCAAAGGCATCTGAGACAAAGATGTTCCAATTGATGATATACGTTTTTATCCCGCGGTCGGACGCCATTGTCAGCAACCCATGCCAGAACTCCTGCCATGCTCCGAGTTCAGCGTCTGAAAACGGACATGCCTCCGGGAAGTTCTTTGACCTTATCATGTAGGTGAACGGGTGCAGATTCCACAATGTCAGGGCATTGAAACGATTTTCGGCCATCATATCCAGAAACCGTTTCCAGTAGTTCAGGTCACGAACGGTGCTTTCATGGAGTTGGAGACTTTCGTCTGTGCGGTATGAATTCCATGGCAAATTGAATTTTATGCCTCTGAAGCCCACTGGAGGATTGATGCTTTGTTCGTTCAGTGTGTGAAGTGTTCTGCCCATCTGCAACTGTTCTGCAATATGCAGCATTCCATACATCGCTCCCGTCCGGTCAGTCGAAAGTAGCGCCAATCTTCCGTGAGCCAATTTGCACAGGGAAAATCCTTCGGGTTTGATTGCCGCGAAGTCAGTCGCCAAACCATATCTGGCGCTCAACTCTTTTGATGAGATGACAAGAATATCAGCTTTGTCCGGATTGCGTTCTGGCTGCAGAGGCACGACTTCGCCCAGTTTGCTGATGCCAAAGGCCCCCTGGGGGCTCTCCGTCTCGAGGAACACCTTTGTGGCTTTTTCCAGGGAGTCGATGGTACGTGCGGGTGAAGATCCGTACACAAGGAGCATCACTAGGATCAGCAAACATATTCTGGAATACGCATTCATTGTGTATCGTCCCTCATGTTCTCGTTCTTGCCATGAGACTGCCTTTGTGCCTCTCATTGTCCCTGTAATCGCAACAAATTACTCCTTTTTGTCATCTAAAGCTTGGAACAAGCTGTGCCCTTGCTAATGAATGGTTTTTCGTGCGATATTGGGGGCAAAGTTCACGTGGAAAGACACCGGACGGGCCCAGCACAAGGGAGGAACGCCATGACAACGCAAAAATCCATCGACGTCACCGAACAGAAACGGCTGAACGAAGCGCGCGAAAAGGGAATCCCGTGGAAGAAATGGGGACCCTACCTGAGCGAGAGGCAGTGGGGCACGGTCCGCGAAGACTACAGCGAGGACGGAAACGCCTGGGATTACTTTACCCACGACCAGTCCCGTTCGCGGGCCTACCGTTGGGGAGAAGACGGACTGGGGGGAATCAGCGACGACAAGCAACGTCTCTGTTTCGCCCTCGCGCTGTGGAATGAGCGGGATCCCATCCTGAAGGAACGTCTGTTCGGGCTGACCAACAGCGAGGCGAATCACGGGGAGGACGTGAAGGAGTATTACTTCTACGTCGACAGCACTCCCACCCATTCCTACATGAAGTATCTCTACAAATACCCTCAGCGGCAGTTTCCGTACGGCGACCTGGTTGATACAAACCGGAGGCGGTCGCGGGAAGAGTTCGAGTACGAACTGCTCGACACGGGCGCTTTCGACGAGGACCGGTATTTCGACGTGTTTGTGGAATACGCCAAGGAAGGGCCGGAAGATGTGCTCATCCGCATCACCGTCCACAACCGCGGTCCGGAAGCGGCCCGGCTCCGTCTCTTGCCGACGCTCTGGTTCCGCAATACATGGTCGTGGGGAGACGGGGATCCGAAGCCTTCACTGCATGAATCGGCGCCCGGCACTATTCAGGCTTCCCACCCGGAACTGGGCGAATACCTGCTCTCTTGCGACGGAGGCCCCGAGCTGCTGTTTACGGAGAATGAGAGTAACGCACAGCGGCTCTGGAACCAACCCAATGCTTCTCCCTACGTCAAGGATGCGTTTCACGCGTACCTCATCTCGGGACATGGTGAGGCGGTGAATCCCGCCAAAACGGGGACCAAGGCCGCAGCCCACTACCTGCTTGACGTACCCGCCCGGGACAGCCGGACTGTCCGCTTGCGCCTGTCAGCCGCTCCGGCAAATGATGCCTTTAAGGGCTTCGAAGAAATATTCAAACGCCGGATCAGCGACGCGGATGAATTCTACAGCACGATCACGCCGCAATCGCTGAGTGAAGATGAACGCCGTGTGCATCGCCAGGCGCTCGCAGGGATGCTCTGGAGCAAGCAGTTCTACAACTTCGATCTGGAGCAGTGGCTGAAAGAGCACAGGAGTCATCCGCTGCTCGATCCGGCCCGGCAGGGCGTTCGGAATACGGAGTGGTTCCACATGATCAATGCCGACGTGATTTCGATGCCGGACAAGTGGGAATATCCATGGTATGCGGCCTGGGACCTGGCCTTCCACACGACATCTCTGGCATTGGTGGATTTTGATTTCGCCAAGGAGCAGCTTCTGCTGATGCTGCGCAGTCTCTATTTCCACCCCAACGGGCAGATTCCCGCCTACGAGTGGAACTTCAGCGATGTGAATCCGCCTGTGCACGCCTGGGCCACACTCCGGCTGTTCAAAACAGAACGGACTCTGGGCCGGGCGGACATCCGTTTCCTGGAACGGTCATTTCAGGGGTTGATGCTGAACTATAACTGGTGGGTAAACCGGAAGGACCCTGCCGGACGTAACGTGTTTGCCGGGGGATTCCTGGGTCTGGACAACATAGGTGTATTCGACAGGAGCGCACAACTCCCAACGGGCGGAAGCCTGGAGCAGGCGGATGGAACAGCGTGGATGGCGTTCTATTGCCAGTGCATGCTGGAAATGGCACTGATTCTCAGCGACTACGACCCGATGTACGAGGACATCGCCTTCAGGTTTGTCCAGAATTTCATGTGGATTTCCTACGCCATGGACCGCATTGGCGAGCATCACGACGAGATGTGGGACGAGGAAGACGGGTTCTTCTATGATCTGCTGCGGCTGCCGGATGGCCAGGCCATGCGGTTGAAAGTGCGATCCCTGGTCGGACTGCTGCCGCTGTGCGCGTCCACGGTGTTCGAGGCGGATGTCTTGACGCGACATCCGAAGCTCGTGGAAATGATCGCCCTTTTCCGGAAAGGTCATCCGGAGGTGATCTCTCATGTGGCCCCGACCGACGAGGGTTTCATAGGCCATAAAGGGCGGCGCCTTCTGTCGATCCTCAACAAGAAGAAGCTGGAGCGCGTGCTCGGTTACATGCTGGACGAGAATGAGTTTCTCGGGCCCCACGGAATTCGCTCTCTCTCGCGGTATCACCTGGACCACCCGTTCTCGTTCTGGGTGGGTCAACAGGAATACAAAGTGCAGTACCTGCCCGGCGAATCGAATACCGGAATGTTCGGTGGAAATTCCAATTGGCGCGGACCGGTCTGGATGCCGGTCAATACGCTGATCGTCCGGGCGCTGGTGAGCCTGTACGCATTCTACGGCGACGAATTCAAGGTTCAGTGTCCGACAGGTTCAGGGCACTATATGACACTGTTCGAAGTGGCGCAGGAGCTTTCCCGCCGCCTTACGACCGCCTTCCTTCGCGACGCCAACGGACGGCGGCCGATCTACGGAGGGACCGCCAAATTTCAGGATGACCCGCACTGGCGCGATCTGATCCTGTTTCATGAGTACTTCCACGGTGACAACGGTGCCGGACTCGGCGCCAGCCACCAGACGGGATGGACCGGTCTGGTCGCCCTGCTTCTGGATCTCTTCGGGCGCGTCGATGCAAAGACCCTGCTTGAGACCGAGCTCGGCCGCCTTGATGAACGGATCGTCAGGGAACAAGTGGGCTGGGAAAAGACCAGGAAGTGAGCAAAGCCAGTCCGGTGGAACGCGCTGCTGCGCCGCTCCGCCGTGGATTGAAGAGTGATGGGAAGTTAGGCCGGGGAACCCCGGCGGCCTGAAGCCTCAGGCCGCCAGAGGATGGTAACGAGGGGTCCTCAGTTTTTTGCCAGCGAAAGCTTGAGTGTTTTCCCGCGCTCAATCGTCATGCAGTCGGGGAGACTCTGGCCGTCCGTGAAGAGAAACCCGGCACGCCTGAGTCCGCGCATCTCCAGCGTTGAACAGCCCGGATCTCCGGCTTTTCCGATTGGACCGACAGTCGCAGTTGCCCGACGTCCATCGGCCGAGATGGAAAGCATCAACCTGACTTTGCCGAAAGCTGTCGGACAGTCATTGAGCATGATCGCGGCGCCCGGCCTGTACCAGGAGTCAGGGATGCCCGCAAGAAGCTCAAGCGTGTCCCCACGCTCGATCATAAGCATTCTTCTGACCTGTTTGATGAACAGGGCGCTTGCAGTGGCATTGGAACCGTCGCCCGTTGTCTTCTGGCCGACGGACCGGGGGAGCTGCTCTTCCACCCATGTTCCGAGTGTGGAGGCATGGTTCGCAACAGCATAGAGCAGCCGGTGCGCTTCAGCGTAGTTACGCTGATAGGTATGTGTAATTCCCTCGAGTGAACCAAAGAAGGGCCAGAGCCCGTCTTTCAGCCATCCGGTGTTGATCGGGAGCCCTTCCGCTGTGCTGTCATCGAGCATGGCAAGAGTTCCTGTCACCAACGAGTCCTTCGGATTGAAGAGGTGGGCGATTCCCTGGGCATCGAGCAGAGGCCAGTTGGCCTGCTGGGGAGGGACCGTTCTGGATGTGTCGGCCACCCGCGAAGGGAGGTACCGGTGCCCCGCACGCGTCCTCCGCATATCCCGGGCGGCGGCCCGGCGGAAAGACCGCATGAGCTCATCGTACGCTGTTTGCCACCGCCGGGCGGCCTCCGGCTTCTTCATCCAGAGCGCGGCATCCACCCCGGCACGAAACCCGGTGAGCCCCCAGTAGGCTGAAGCGTACTCAAATCCCACACCCCCCAGCCCGCCGTCGGCAAAGCCCGGAGGAAAGAGCCCGTAGCCGGGAGAAGCCGGATCAGTCAGCGTCTCCTTTCGCTTCGCTTCAATCCATGAAAGCGCCCGCTCAAAGTTGTCCCAGTGGGAAGCCAGCCACTCCCTGTCTCCCGTCAGCCGTGCGAACCGGTACATCGCATAGGCCACGATGGGCGTCTCCCGGTTCATGACATACGGCGCCATGATTCTTACCTGACCTGTGGGCAGCTGAAAGCGGAGGAGATTCTCCAGAGCGAGTCGTGCCAGTGTGGCATCGCCGAGGAACAGCAGCGCCGAGATATGCCAGAGCGCGTCATGAACCCAGACGCCGCGGTAGACCGACGGCCCGGGATTGAATTGCTGACGTCCATCCACCAGTTCGGCGATCTGATACAGATTGCGAATGTTTGCATCGAGGAGATACTGGATTCCGCTGTCCGGTACCGTGATGCGCGATTGCGGAAGCTGCACGTCGTTCTGCCAGAAGCGGAACACATCCTCTTTTGCCTTCTCCCTGTCCGGAAGTCGTCTCACCGACTCTGTCGTCCAGGGCCCGTGGAGCACATACGTCTCCACCTCTGTTGTGCCGGCCGGAAGAAGAATGTGCCACTCGTTCTCTTTGAGCGATGCGCTCAATGCCCTGGGGCGTGAAACGACGAACGGTTTTCCGTCGTAGAGCAGCATTCCGTTCGAGCTGTCGAACACGAGGGATCTGGTCGACCGTACGATGATCTCAGGGCGTGCACGGTTTCCCCGGAACGACGTGATGAGCGCATCCGCCCGGAGTTCGTTCCGCCACCGCTCCTCCTCCGCCCCGCAGTCGAAATAGAGTTCTGCATCTTTTGTGGCCCTCCCGGCGATGAGATCCTGCGCGCTTACCACAGCCTCCGGCGGAAACATCCAGAAGACATTCAGGAAGGGATTCGGATCGGGGCTGGAGTGCGCTGCGTGCGCTTCGATCGTGAGTCGTCCGTCCCCGTCCGCATCCCGGCCTTTGAAGAACAGGACATGTGGTTCGTTTTTCTTCCCTTTCTCCAGCGGGTCAAAGATGACCGGTTCTGCTCCTTCCACGCGAAGCTCGAGTATGCGCGTGGCGGGGCCCCATTTGTACGGCTCGCAGATTCCAATAGCCACGAGTTTTTCGCTTCCGCGCCGGACCGGAACCCGGTAGAGTATCGGCCTGTTCACACCCCATGCGGCATTGCGGAATGCCGGATCGACCTGTCCTTCGGGCCGTGCCCAGCCGACAGTTCCATTCCATCCCTGGAGCCGCTCCGCGGAACGTTTCGGTCGGCCTCCCGGAATCCCCTTCTTGCCGAGAGGAACGGCAAATGCCTCCTGGAACATCTCGATGCCGGTCCCCTCAAAAGCGGCACGAACCAGCGGGATCTTCGGGTCAGGGAGGCGGTGACCGGTGATCGTGACGCGCTCCCCTGCCGGCCGGACCGTTACTTCTGTGAGGGGCAAAGCATAGGGCCCCGGCCCGAAATCGTAGCCGAGTCCGTTGTTCTCCGTGGCAACAGTCTTCAACCAGTCATTGGGGAAGCAGATGGCCGTGAAATAGTGCGAGGGGGAATATCTGAAATCGACCGGTTCGTTTTGCGCCCACGCCGATGAGAGGCTGACCGCAAGGAGAAACATGAGCAGGAAGAAAACCTTCATTATCGACGGCTCCTGTTGAGGGTGGGCGCGGTGCAGAGCCGCAAGGCAAGGGCAGACCGCAGAGTCGGGATGTTGCCTGTTGAAGAAAGATACCCCGGAACAGGGCCATTATCAAGTCTGACCCGAGCGGGTGCTCCTTGCTCATGCATCTTTCCGGCCGCGCGGACGCATGGGGGAATGCCTCAGGTTCTTCTGTGTCCCCTGTTGTGCATGTGGCTGCTTTTGACCTTCCTCTATCCTGCCCACCTGGAATCCAGTCGGATTTGCCGGAAAGTTATCCCCAATAAACATCTGGAAATGCCTGTACAGCCTGCCCTTGCAGGTACGACGTTTGCATGACCAAAGACTGTACAACAACATAGGGGAACATGAAGGCACGAACTTCTCACAACCTGGCAAACGTATACCGCTATTCGTGGACCCTGTATGCCGGATGGACAATCCTCATCTGTCTCTTCGCAGTGCTCACTGCTGTCTTCATTGAGGGAACGCCGGATAGCATCGGGACGCTTCCCGGGAATCATCTGTCAAGCTCGCTCGTCGGAATGGCTCTCCTCTGGCTCGTCGTCCTTGCCGGCATAGCCCTTGGTGAGGTCCACATTCGCCGGCACATCCGGGCTCTCAGGCGGGCAGATCAGGAGTTCCGGACGAGCTGGGACACCTCGTTTGACGGAATGCGCGTGATCGACCGGAATGGCATCGTCGTTACTGTGAATGACGCCTACTGCCGCATTGTCGGCAAACCACGCAAGGAAATTGTGGGGCGATGCTTCACAGAAGTCTATCACGAGACAGTCCGGGAGCAGATACGTGCCACTTTCGATGAGGTGATGGTCGGGCTCACGCGCCGGCCGATGGAAGGACGCGAGACGCTGCTCTGGAATGGACGACGCGTTGTTCTTGAGATCACCAACACACGGCTGCCCGGCGAAGAACAGAACCGGAAGATTTTGACGATCATCCGTGATGTTACGGAACAGATACAGGCCCGGGAGGCACTGGGCCGTGAGCGCGAGCTCTTGCGCACCATTGTCGATGCCATCCCGCACAGTGTATACGCCAAGGATATTGCCGGTCGGTTCACCATGGTGAACGCCCGGGCTCTTCGTGGCCTCCGGCTCTCCAGCATTGAGGAGGCCCTGGGGAAAACGTACGCGGAACTCGTGTCACCGGAAGGCGCCCGGCGGGCGCAGGAGCAGGAAGACCGCATCAAGGCAACCGGTGAGGCTATGCCGCCGGTGGAAGAATTCAGGCGTGACCCGCAGACCGGGGAGATCCAGGCAGTCAGCGTGATAACCAAGGTGCCCCTGTGTGACGAAACGGGCTCTGTCTGTGGAATCGTTGGTGTCAACTTCGATATTACGGCGAGGAAGAAGGCGGAAGAAGCGTTGCAGCACTCCCTCTCGCTGCAAACAGCGACGCTGGAATCCACAACCGACGCCATTCTGGTTGTCAACCGGCAGGGGGCGGTGAGCGGTGTCAACCACAGGTTCTTTGAGCTCTGGAGGATCCCGGCCGATGTGGCAGCAAGCGGTGACGATGACAAGCTTCTGGCATTCGTTGTCGACCAGCTCAAAGATGCGGAGCAGTTTCTGGCAAAGGTGCGTTACCTGTATGCTCACCCGGATGAATTCACGTTCGATCTTCTGGAGTTCCGGGATGGCCGTTTCTTCGAGCGCTACTCGCAGCCCCAGAGGCTGGGAGATGACATTGTGGGAAGAGTCTGGTGCTTCCGGGATGTCACAGAACGGATGAGGTCGCAGCGCGAGCTGGAAAAAGCCAAGCTTGACGCGGAGGCCGGTGCGAGGGCCAAAAGCGAATTCCTGGCAACGATGAGCCATGAAATCCGGACACCGATGAATGGCGTCATCGGCATGACAAGCCTCCTCCTGGAAACACCCCTCTCGCCGGATCAACGGGAATTTGCAGAAACCATCAAGAGCAGTGGCGATACACTGTTGACCATCATCAATGACATTCTTGATTTCTCCAAAATTGATTCGGGCAAGATGGAGCTCGAACGGTTGGCGTATTCTCCCGTTACCTGCATCGAGGAAACGCTCGACCTGCTCGCCCCCAGGGCTTTTGAAAAGGGCCTCGAGCTCATCAGCGTGATCGCTCCCGATTTCCCCCAGGCCGTACTGGGTGATTCGACACGCCTCCGGCAGGTGCTGATGAACCTTGTGGGCAACGCCGTGAAGTTCACGGAACAGGGCGAGATTATCGTCGCGGCAGGTGTGGAGCAGAAAGAAGGAAAAGGAATCGACATCCTGATTTCCGTCCGGGATACAGGAATAGGAATTTCCGATGAGGTGAAATCCCGTCTGTTCCAATCGTTCCGCCAGGGAGATTCGTCGACCACGCGCCGGTTTGGCGGTACCGGGCTCGGTCTCGTGATTTCGCGTCGGCTCGTGGAACTCATGGGCGGACGCCTCTCCGTCGAAAGCACCGAGGGGGAAGGATCGCTGTTTTCGCTGACAGTCCCGACCGTGGTGGCCGCAGAAGCACGTGTGCAGAGGAAGATCGGGCCATTCACGTTTGCCAACAAACGCGTGATGATTGTTGATGACAACACGACCAATGCCAGGATTCTTTCGGAGCACTGTGCACTGCACAGCCTGCGGCCGACGGTATTTGCCAGGCCCGCCGATGCCCTGCGCAGTCTCGAACTGGAATCATACGACCTTGCCCTTGTGGATATGCTGATGCCGGATATGGATGGACTGACCTTCGGCCGCCGGGTTCGATCGATGGCGTCTTGCCGCACCATGCCCATGGTCCTTTTGACTTCCGCGGGTTCACAGGACGACCGCGCGGCGCGCGAGCTCTTCACGATGTGCACACATAAACCGCTGAAGTACACGCGCTTTGAAGATTTTCTGTCGGCAATAATGCAGGCAGACCCGACAGCCGCCGCTCCGGCAAAGAACACCGGTGCTGTGGAGAGGATCGCCGATCGCATTCCCCTGAAGATCCTGCTTGTCGAGGACAATCCGGTCAATCAAATGCTCGCCCGGCGCATGCTGGAGAAACTGGGCTATGCACCTGATCTTGCCGCGGACGGGCGCATGGCCGTGGAGGTTGCGCGCACCGGCGGCTATGATCTCGTGTTCATGGATGTACTGATGCCGGAAATGGACGGGCTGGAAGCAACGCGTCGTATTGTCAACGGGCGCGAACGCCGGGACCGTCCCGCGGTCATTGCGATGACTGCCAATGCGATGGATGGAGACAGAGAGAAATGCCTCGCTGCCGGGATGGACGACTATGTCAGCAAACCGATGCGTATGGATGATCTGCGCCGGGTGATACAGAAGTACGGTACCATCTCAGCAGCATAGTACAATCGCGAGTGCCATGCCGGCCCCAGCGATCGCGCAGAACACGAAAGGGAACGAATCAATGCGGTTGAGACCTCTGATGATCTTTTTGACTTGCGCATGCATGCCCGCCTTCCTGTTTCTCGGGACGACCTACAAAACCATCAACGTCGACGGCGTGAACGATTTCAGCCCGGACGAAGCATTGGCGGGAACCAGCGGATCCACATGGTATTTCACCTGGGATGCCGGCTACCTCTACTTCGGCCGGAGAATACGGATGTCGGCAATACCTCATCGACCACGATTCGCTACGGCCTGCCCGATCGTTCGCACGTCACGATAACGCTCTTCAACACCCTCGGTCAGGAGGTCGCCCTTCTCCAGAATGGAGAGCAGGAGGCTGGATATCACGAGGTGCAATGTGATGGAAGCAGGTTGTCAAGCGGCGTTTACTTCTATCATTTGAGGGCAAGTGACTTTGTGGAGACCAAGCGGCTTCTGTTCGTACGGTGACTGTTCGCATCTTGGACAACAGAAGGGCCCGGCGACCATCACCGGGCCCTTTCTGCTTTGCGCATGCCCTTCCGCAAGCTGAAAGAGGTTACGCCTGTATACGTGAAGTCTGTCCGCTGCCAAAGACACGCCCGGATTCCAATGCCTGTGGACCCTGTGTCACAAGTGCAAATTGTTTGACAAATCCGTGACAAGATGGGTTTCATATGCGACTATCTTCCCCCACAGAATAGGCCCCATTGTACCCTGGAACGGAGATAACGGTCGCACAGAAAGCTTCTGTTGAGTTTTCGGCCGAATAGTGCCCCTGGGCGGAATATGAGTAGTTCTACTCATGCCTGATTGAGTAGTTTCCTCTATTGAAAATGGTGTTGGTGTTCTTTAGGATGCGTGCATGACACACGGGTCGAATACAGGTTCACGTTTTTCATGTGATGTCGCAAGGTTGTCCAGTGTTTTCTGTGGAATGAGTGCTCGACGCCGGAGTCAATATGCCGCCAGGCCTGCCTCACGACAATATAGAGGTGACAGCCATGATACGTCAACTGATGCGGTTGCGCATAGGGTTCGAGCTGGCAATCGCCACGATATTGCCTGCTCTGGCGGTATTGCCCGGCCGCGCCCTTGGCCAGGAGAGGACCAACGGAGCGGAACCCTCCACAGGGGTTTCTCAGACCGCGGCTGATCCCGCCTACGACAGAGGGGTTATGGTTGCCGGCGAACTGTGGGATTCCTTTATGCCGGCCAGCAAAGGACCATTCTATAGCGAGGCAACTCAACCCATCATCCGGACGTTCGTCAGGATCGGCAACTTTGATCGTTCGTGGACCACGCCGACACACATGTGGCCGGGTGGCTGGACCAACGGGGACTACTGGGGCAAGTGGATGCTGATGCTAGAGCGCAATCCCGATTCAACATTCAACCCGCCCCAGGTGGGCGGGGTGAGCAATCCGGCCTACGACGCCGCATCCGGACCAAACTATGCACATGCCGCGTTCAAGTCCACACTGCCCGGTGCCGGCGACGCAAACCGGAACTATACCAGGGAAACATACTGGGCGGACCCGGCAAAGCGGGATCATGCAATCTATGAGGCCGGCTGGCCAACAAGCATCGGCGTCGATGTGAAGATGAAAGTTCACCAGTGGACCCTGAACTGGAATAGCTTCAACGATTTCATTCTGGTTGAGTTGACGTTGACCAACACCGGCAACGTCGATATCAACTGCGACGGAACCGCGGAGAAGACCGGAAACGTCATCCGGGCCCTCACCCTGATGTCGGGGGGCGAGTACATGTGTTCCTACAATCTCAGCAGGGATGGCGGCCGCGCAAACAGACTCGGTGCAGGGCGTATCATCGGATATGTCGGGGACAATGATCCCTCAGGTTCACCCTGGGCAATGATGGTTGCCTACCCGGGTGAGAGCGCGGTCGGCGCGAGGGATATGGGTTTGAACGATTATCCGGGCCGGTTCTACACGGATGTCTGGAGCGCATGGAGCTGGCTCGGGGCGAAGCAGGGGACGGGACCGGCCGGAGTGGACAAGCAGACAATCTTTGGAACACATGCCATCGGCGTCGGGCCGCAGCGCGGATGGTACACCTCAGCCGGTCACGGACGAGGCCTCAGCGCCGCCAGCATCTCCGCGGCAAAGATGATGCACGTCATCTCCATGGGCACCTGGTATGCGGATGGCGGGAAGTCCCGCAATGCCGCCAAACTGAATCTCCGCCCCGATCCCAACTTCTTTGCCTCCGGCGATTCCGGCAGACCCGAGAACTTCGTCCCCAGGCCGGTACCGGGGAAGCCGCGCGGCGACCGGAAACTCTATTCTGAAGAGATCGGGACAGGGGCATTCGAATCGCCCACGTTTGAAACCGGATTTGCACGCGGTTTCAGCGCGGTGACCAACTTTGACGGCGACGCCTTCAGCGGCATCGGCCCCTTCCGTCTGGACGTCGGAGAGACGATGACGGTCTACTGGGTTGAAGCCGGGGGTTACCGGTTCAAGGGTGTGGCAAATGCGATCGCCGCATCACGGTACGCTCTTGAGAAAGGCTTCGCCCTCCCCGAGGCGCCGCCGGTTCCAGATCTCTTGGTCAGAAAGCCGCTGGATATTCCCGTTCGTGTTTTCTGGGACAACCGGGCTGAATCCGATTCTCGTTTTTCCGGCTACAAGATCTACAGGGCTTCCTCTCTCGATAAGATCGATTGGCTTGCCGGAGGCATGCGAGGGCTGGACAACTACTGGAAGAACACCACTCCCGGCCCGACACCGGAGTCGTTCAAGCAGCCGGTGAACCCGAACTTCGCGGGCCAGGCGTTTGTGAGCGGCCGGTACGGTGTGCCGGACTCATGGGGCCCCTACACGCTCATGAGTGTGATTCCGAAAGCGTCCCTTCCACAGCATGCAGATGGATCAGTGGCGGGCTACACCTACTCGTATGGTGACACAACAGCTCCGGTCGGCTCAAACCTCTGGTATTATGTCGCAGCATATTCAGACACTCTATGTGATCTCGGACCGTCGTATGCCGGGTATGGGGAGAGAACTGCAGCGCATCTTGAATCATCCAACCTCAACCGGAACGGCGCATCCGGGCTCTGGATGAATACGTATCCATTTGCAGATCTGAATACATACTTCCCCCGCACTCCGCAGGGGCTGAAGGAGATCGGGGCGCCCGTCCGGCGGAAACCGCTCCTTGCCATTGAACAGATCTCATTCGGGACCGTGGCCGTCGGGTCCTCTGTGGATCAATCCACTCTCCTCTCCAACTCGGCCGATGACACGGTGATTGTAAACATAACGACCACCAACCCGGTATTTTCGGCGATCAACGCCCGTGTTGCCCTGAGCCCCGGCGAGTCCCTGAAAGTCGCCTTTCAATATTCACCCATTGGAGTCCGGAAGGACACCGCTCTGCTCCTCTTCTCCTGGAACGGTCTCCCGTACGCCGATACGCTCCGCGCTGTCGGTTCAGGTTCGTCGTCCGGACTATATGCGCATCCGCTCTGGACCGCGGTTGGATCGCAGGCGACTGCCTCCCCTCTGCCCCTCCTCCTGGCAACTGACAAAGCCGGAAATGTCTACTCCTCTACGGTGCGCTGGCCCGTGGGCCGGGGATGGTTTCTCGATGTGGAGAAGCGGAGCCCTTCTGGAATGCTGCTCTGGTCAAGAAGTGACAGCGTCGGGGGGACTCTCCCCTCGGTATCGGGTCTGGAAGTCAGCGGCACGGGCAATCTCTATGTCCTGCAATCCAATCATCCAGCCCGGCTGTGCGCGTACAATGGTGACGGCGTGCCACAATGGACATGGGAGTACGGCAGGCAACTCGCTCTTACGGTCGCTGCGGATATGGTACTGGATTCGGCCGGGAATGCTCTCGTGACCGGATATGCCTACTGGTCAAGCAGAAACACGCGGACATTCGTCGCGAAAGTGAATGCCCAGGGAGTGGAACAGTGGTCGGCGATGTATGACTTCGCGGATACTCCTGCTGATTCGAACGACACAGGTACGGCAATCGCGCTCGATGCTGCAGGGAATGTTGCGGTAGTAGGAAGCACCGCATCCTATAATGGGGATGTCGTGCTGTTCCAGTGCAACCCCAACGGCGGAATGGAATGGAGCAGGATCATTGATTACGGGGGAATCAATGAGACGGGGCGGGATATCGTTGCAGACGGAACCGGTAACTGGTATGTCATCGGTCAGGCCGACCGGTCCACCGGCGGGAGGGATATCATTACCACGCGATATAGCCCTGCGGGTGTGCGTGATTGGCAGAAGGTGTACCCTTCTGCCACTGGGAAATCCGCTTCCGTATCGCGCCTGGCTCTGGGCAAAGACGGTAGCCTGTACGCCGCCGGATCCATACAGGAGGGGGCTCAGTATTCGGACTATTTGGCTCTGCGGTACGATCTCGGTGGCAACCTGTTGTGGTCACGGACGTACGACGGACCCGCTGGAAAGGATGACGTCGCTTTGCTTGTCGCGGCCGACAATGCCACCGACCTGTACGTGTCCGGGTGGAGTTCGGGCTCGACGGGTATCAACGGGATGGCGACGATACGATACAGAGCCGGCGACGGCAGTACGGTGTGGGAAGCACGGTACGAGGGCTCAGGCGATGCCTCACCCACTGCACTGGCCCTGGCACCGGGACAGAATATTCTTGTCGGCGGCAACACCCTGTACGCTGGAGAACGCCGAAGCGTGGTTATCAAGTACGGACAGATCGCTGTGCCTGTTACGGAAGACGGTCCGGCCGTGCCTGCAGGATGGGTCCTTGAACAGAACTACCCGAACCCCTTTAATCCGACGACTACGGTCAGGTACGACATTGCAGGGACTGAAGGTCCGGGCCAGGGAACCGGCAATGTGAGACTGGTGGTTTTTGACCTTCTCGGCCGGGAGGTGGAGGTGCTCGTGGATGAACGTCAAACGCCGGGAAGCTATGAGGTGAAATTCGACGCATCCGGCCGGTCATCCGGTGTCTATTTCTATCGCCTGACCGCGGGTAGATTCGCTCAGACCCGCAAGATGATTTTGCTCCGGTAGGTCTGAAATGATCCTCGCACCCGATGGCAAAGCAATGATGGCCATGCGGCACAATCTCCCTCAGAAATGACACGTACGCATGGACCCGGGAGGAGGCTGCATGCTGCACTCAGCACCCTGCCATCAGCACCGCTCCTTCGAACAAGCAGGGCCAATACTCGCGGAGGTTCACATGCGCAAGCTGACATTTCTCCTCTTCTCTCTCTCCTTTGTGGTCCTTTTCGCCGGAATATCGCCGGGACGATCCGCGGAGGGAATGCGGACGAAGTCCAAACCGGCCGTGCCGCCTGCATCGGTCACCACCAATGACTACTTTGCGACGTTCCTCATCAACAGCCTGTTCAACTACTACAGCAACAACGGGTATGGATCCCAGAACCCCGTTACGTCGAACTCAGCATTGGAGTTCCCCAGAGGAAGCGGACGCCTTCTCGTCTATACAGAAGGCCTCCTCTGGGGAGGCAAACACTCCGGCTCGGTGAAGGTCGGAGGGTCTTCGTACAGAAGCGGGCTTCAGGCCGGCCGCCTCCTCACCTCAGGCAATCCTCCCGGATACGACGACCCCACCCCTGCAAAGTATCGCCTGTACCGGGTGCGTCCCGATGTCAGCCCGGCACAATCCCTTGCCCAGGTAAAGGACAGTCTCTCCGTCGAATCCGTTCTGATCGGCAGATTTCAGACCAGAGATGAGACAGCACTGTACAACCAGTATGTTTCGGACTGGAACGAATGGCCGGCCTCCAGCGGGGCGCCGTTCATGGACAACAACGCAAACGACACCTACGACCCCGCCGTGGATACCCCGGGTATCCCGGGCGCAAGTCAGACACTCTGGCACGTATCGAATGATGGCAGCGCCTCCCGTACGAACTCCCTGTACGGGTCGGCCCCGATCGGACTGGAGGTTCAACGCACAATCTGGGGCTATGCCGCAACCGGCGTCCTGTCGAACACCATTTTTCTGCGCTACCGCATCATCAACCGGAGCACGCTCACCGTAGACAGCATGTTCTTTGCGTATTTTGCGGATCCGGATATCGGGGCCAGCGGGGATGATTTCATGGGATGCGACACCACCGTCCATCTCGGGTTTGCCTATAATGGACACCCGGCTGACAGCGATCTGGGACCAACTCCCCCTGTCGTCGGGTACACGCTTCTCCAGGGCCCGGTCGTCTCCGGAACGCCGGCAGACAGCGCCTGGTTCAATTTTGGAATACGCAGGGGATTCCGGAACCTGCCGATGACAGCCTTTGCTTCCTTCACCGCTGCTAACGAACCGCCGTCGGGGAATCTTGCCGGAACGATACGCTGGTACAATCTGATGCGGGGCCGCGATGGCGCGACGGGCGCTCCACTCATCAACGCCGTCACGGGGCTCCCGACAACCTACCCGTATTCGGGAGATCCTGTAACCGGCACCGGCTGGCTCGACACTGCGTTCACGGACAAACGGCTCGCGGTCTGTGCCGGCCCGCTGACCATGGCACCCGGAGATACACAAGAGGTCATCGTTGCCTTCGTTGCTTCAGGCCAGGGGAGTGTGCCGACGAACATTACCGATATGAAAGCCGCCGTCAGATCAGTACGTGAATTCATCATTGACCGGAAACCCATCGTGTCGGTGAGCACAGTGGACTCGCCATCCCCCCTTCTGAAACCCCTGGTCGTCGAAGGGTCCGCGTACGCCTTCCTCGGTACGGTTGCCGGTACGTCATGGTTTGTTGCAGAGAAGCCGGCTGCCAGCGTTGCGCCGCTTATCACTCTCTCCCCTTCCAGAGTGCAATTCGCTCCTGATGTGGCCGGTTCCTATGCGATCGGTTATGTCGCCGTAACCGGGAGCGGGAACCGGGATACAGCGTTCGCCCGGTTCGAGGTACCGAACAACCGTGCGCCAAAAGCGCAGTTCAGCCTCGATTCGGAATACACGCTCGGGGAGTCACTTCCCCTGGATGGTTCTGCAAGCGGAGATCCTGATGGTTCTCCCCTCTCGTACCAGTGGACCGTGACAGGGGACGAGCCCGGATCGTGGGAGTTGATTCCGGGTGATACACTCAAGGGGCATCTCCTCGACGGTCAGTCGGCAATCGCACGATATACACCGTATCGCATGGCTCGACTGGAGGTCAGTTTGACCGTCAGCGACGGTGTATTTTCTTCCTCGCTGTCGAAGTCCGTTGTGGTGAAGCCGCGCCGCACCTCCAACGTAACTCTCGGAAAGATCTTTCCGTGGCAGTACTGGACGACGCCATACTTCGGCAGTCCGATCATCCGCGAGTTCAACGGCACAATCTGGGGAGGGATGGGTTCTGTGTGTGCCCTGGACTTTGGACCATCGCAAGCTCCACCCGTTGCGTTTCTCGTTTCTTCGTATGGGAATTTTTTTGTGACAGCAGACCGGCAGATCTTCGTTGCGGCTGGACGCCTGGGAGCAGCCGTCCATCAGACAAACGGAAGCGTGGTGACCAACACGATATTTATCGACCCTGACGGGTCACCCCTTTCCAAGCCTGATACCACGGCATTTGAGGTGTACTACAAGAGTCCCTATCTCTTCTTTTCCTACGGGAACCCGGGGCTCTATGTGTACAATGTCTCGAACCCTTCAGTTCCGGCTCTTGCCGGCCGGTTTGTAAACGGTGAACGGTGGGGAACATTCATCGTGGCCGGTTCGGCACTCATCGCCCTGCACCGTGAAGGGAAAATAACGATGCTGGACATCTCCACCCCGAGTGCGCCGTCACTCGTGACAACCATACGCCTCGCCCATCGTTACACCATCATGAAGCAGAAAGGATCCCTCTTCTGTTTCGCTCTCAACGACAGCGTCGCGATCTACGATTTCACCGGCACCCCTCTCCTGCTATCAGAATTCAGGATCCCCAGAAGGGTGAAACCCCAGAACACCGTGCACGATCTGAGCGTGACCGAGAACCGGCTTCTCATCGCCTCATCGGAAGGGACATACGTGTACGATCTGACCAATCCCTCGATGCCGGCGTTGATGGCGGAATGGCTCACAGGGATACCGCAGACCCGCACGTTCATGAACACCTCACGTATCCTGGTTTCCCCCTGGGACCGATGGGGTACACAGGCCCCGGAAAGACCGGGCCCGGTGGTTGAGCTGACGATAGGTGCACCAAGCACCACCGAAAGCGACGCGGTGAGCATACCCGAACGAATCACCCTTTCGCAGAACTATCCCAACCCCTTCAACCCCTCCACCACGATCCGCTACGGCCTGCCTCAGAGGTCACCAATGACCTTAACTGTCTTCAGCACTCTGGGGCAGCAGGTGGCCATTCTCCAGGATGGAGAGCAGGGCGCAGGGTATCACGAGATCCTGTTCGACGCATCGGGTCTCTCGAGCGGCGTGTATTTCTATCGGATGCAGGCGGGAAGTTTTGTCGAGACGCGCAAACTCCTGCTGCTCAAATGAACCCATCTTCTCCTCGGCCAGGACGGACAACGGCGCGACCCGGGCAGGATCGCGGTGAAACGGTTTCCTCTGCCACACCGGCAGCAGGCCGCAGGTCGTGACCGGGATGACGCAAGCTCCTGCGACCGGAAGGCTGATAAGTAATTCAGCTTGACTATGCTGTGCGTCGCTGCTATATTGGCTCCATGAATCGCGTCGGGAGGAGAGGGGACGAATACTGTGACGATAGCTGCCACGAGTTGGAGGCAAATCCCCAAGGAGAATCCTCTCTCTTTCACGCTCGACCAGAACTACCCCAGCCCCTTTAACACTTCAACCGTTATTCGCTATGGCTTGCCCGATCGTTCACAATTGACGTTGACGGTCTTCAACACTCTGGAACAACAGGTAGCGACGCTTTCCATGGAGAACAGAAGGCGGGGTATCATGAGGTGAGACTCGCCGGAAGCAAGCTCGCCAGCGGACCTACCCGTACAGGATGCAGGCAGGATCATACATGGAAGCGAAGAAGCTCCTGCTCGCCCGGTAGTCCTGCGATGCAAGAGACTGAAGGGCTCGGGAGCATCCCCGGACCCTTTCCCGTTCAGCTCTGCGTGGTCCTGAAATGCGTCTACAACATGGGGAAACACCTGGCCGTTCACCGATTCTCTCTCTTTGACCGAAAGGACACACCCATGAGATCCCTGCCCCGGGTTGCATGCTGCATACTCCTCTCTATTCTACCGCTCTTCGGCTGCCAGCGTGCAAACGACGATGAGAGGCTCCGCGCATTCATCACAAAGCATCTGGAACAGATGGAGCCGCTGATGAAGTCCCAGAACATCGCGGATTGGAATGCGAACGCCACGGGAGAGAAGAAGTACTACGATGAGCTGGCGGCGCTCGAATTCCGCATCCGCACAATCCGTTCACACCCATCCGATTTCGCCCTCCTGAAATCGCTTAAAGAGAAGGGATCAGTCAAGGACTCGCTCCTTCGACGTCAGCTGATCATTCTCTACAACAACTTCGCACGGAATCAGGTCGATACCACCCTCCTTCGTGTGGTGACGGATAAACAGAGTGCAATTTCGATGGCCTTCAACACAACGAGGGGCACTCTTGCGGGTGTTCCAATGAGCGACAATGATCTCCGGAAAGTCCTTACCGGTGAACGTAATCAGTTGAAGCGCCGTGCGGCCTGGGAAGCCCTGAAACAGGTGGGACAGAAGGTCGCCCCCATGCTGATCGAACTGGCAAAGCTCCGGAATCAGATTGCCCGCCAACTTGGATATGAGAACTATTACGTGATGATGCTTGCCACCGATGAACAGGATCCAGACGAAGTGCTGAAGGTGTTTGACGAACTTGCACAGCAGACCGAAGCACCGTTCCTGTTAATGAAGCGGTCCATCGATGCCGAGCGGGCCAGACTGTTCGACATCTCTCCGCGCGCCCTCCAACCCTGGCACTACGAAGATCCGTTTTTCCAGGAAGCTCCCGCCGTCCGCGGGGTCGATCTGGATCTTGTCGTGAAGGGGAAAGATGTTCAGTCGGTGGCACGGACCTTCTACAGCGGCATTGATCTTCCGGCGGACGACATTCTGCAGCGAAGCGACCTTATGCCCCGTGACGGTAAATACCAGCATGCATATGCCGTAGACATTGATCGCCTCGGTGATATCCGCACCATGTGCAACTTATCGGACAATATCTACTGGCTCGGCACGATTCTGCACGAGCTCGGCCATTGCGTCTATTCCAAGAATATCGACCGCTCCCTCCCCTTCCTCCTCCGCAATGAATCACATGCGTTCGTCACTGAGGCCGTGGCACAGCTCGTCGAAGGCCAGGCCCAGAATGCTGAATGGCTTGGGGCCATGATCGGGTTGGGCGAATATGATCCCGCAGTGATACAGAAGGCCGGGGATGCCGGGCAACGGATGGGTGCCCTTATCTTCAGCCGCTGGTCGCAGGTGATGATGCGTTTTGAACGCGCTCTCTACGAGAATCCGGATCAGGATCTGAACACCGTCTGGTGGAATCTTGTCGGGAAATATCAGGGGCTCACCCGTCCCGAAGGAAGGAATGAGCCCGATTGGGCGGCGAAGATCCACCTGGCCCAGTATCCATGCTACTATCACAACTATATGCTTGGCCGCCTGGCGGCCTCCCAGATCCTGAACGCCCTGAACAGAAACGTGCGGAAACAGGCGCAAACCGTAGAATTCTCCTTCGCAAAGCAACCCGCAGTCGGCAACTATCTCAAGACAAGGATCTTTGCCCCGGGGATGCGTCTCCATTGGAACGACCTTCTGAAAGAGGCGACAGGAGAAGGTCTCACGGCGCGGTATTTCACAGAGCAATTCTGTGGTGAGGTGGTTCAGACACCCGAGACAACGTCCCGGTAAGGCAAGGTTGCGACCCACGTACACCATCATCCGTTGAGGGCAATCCTCAACGGATGCGCCCTGTAGTGGACTATCTCTCTTCTCGGTTTAACCAACCCGCCCTATCTGTCGTATCATATTCAGAACACCCATTCAGCCGACGGAAGAATGAACCCTCACCAACAGACCGATGATCCAGGAACATCGCATATCCCAGAACTCATCGGCCGCTGCCTCCGGAACGAGGAGGGTGCGTTTCGCCGGCTCGTGGAAGAACACCAGAACTACGTGTTTTCACTCGCCTTCAGGGTGTTGCGTGACGAGGATGACGCGCGGGATGTTGTTCAGGAGACCTTCATACGGGTATGGAAACATCTACCGGCATACGATCCGCGGGCGAAGTTCACAACATGGCTCTATACCATCACCGTCCGCCTGGCCTCCGACCTGCTCAAGAGCAAAACCCGGAGACGACGCTGGCTCCTCCCCTCCGAAACTGCGGATGGTCAGGATTCTGCAGGAGCAACAGAAGAAGAAAGGAATATCGTGAACCGCGACCTCGCCGCCAACATCAAGGCGCTGGCAGGCAAACTTCCCCCCAAACAGCAGCTGGTGTTTGTCCTGCGGGACCTTCAGGACCTCACCGTGGACGAAGTCGGACAGATCCTTTCAATGTCAACGAGCTCGGTAAAAACAAATCTCTGCTATGCACGCAGGTTCATCAGAGCGCATATGCAGCGACTGGATGCAATGGAGGGGAGAAGACCATGAAATGTCACCAGGCGCAGGATCTCATCTATCTCTACCGGCCCGGAGAGCTGACCGCGGAAAGTCGCACGGAGCTGGAAGAACATCTGGCCTCCTGCCCCGCGTGTTCGGCCGAATCGAAGGCTGCACTGCAGACAGAGGAGAAAGTGTCAGAGGTACGGAATATCCAACCCCGGCTCGAAGATGCGGCTCGCCTCACCAGGGCGATCATGCACGTCACCGCCGAATACGGACAGCAACCCCTGGACCTTCTCGGGGCACTCTCCGAATGGACAGCGGCACCGGCATTTCGCATCGCAGCCTGTTTCGCCCTCTTCGTGATCAGCGGAACATTTTTCGTGCAGACAGCGGTCGATGCCAGGAAAGTCGCCACACTGGAAGAACGGCTGAGGTCACAAAGTACAACCCCGGGCCTCATAGGACTCCAGGATATCCAACGCGCCGGCTTCTTTCTTCCGGGTACGGGAACAATCGCCGCACTTCCGGAATCCTCCGGTGTCAACGGATCGGATATCGGTCGCCGCAAGAGGGGGCCGTCCATACCGGCAACACTCAAGGCCTTTTTTGGCGGGCGCGAGCTAAATGAGACGTATTTTACAGACTATGTGGCTAAGAAATACCCCCGCCTCGCCTCCATCCGGATCGATGACGGACTCGATGGTGCTGAACGGGAGATCCTTGCCTCCGACGGGGAGGCATTCATCAAAGACATGGAATCGTTGATGCTGAAGGGAGGCGTCTATTATGATCGCTAGACAATCTTATGCGTTCACCTTCGTGACCTGCCTGCTCGCCATCTGGTCTCCGGGCTGTCTGGAACACCAGGTGAAGACCACCATCAATGCCGACGGCACCTGTGAACGCACCATCACCCTGAATCCGGAGTCACAACAGATCCCCAAAACCTCCTTCCCGCTGCCGCTCGACGGAAGCTGGGACACCAGCTGGACGAAAACCGGTGGCGCAAAGTATCTCGTTACTTTGACGAAGAGGTTCAAAGACTTCGAAGAACTGTCCCGCGAGTACACGCATCCCGGAGATTCTTCGAAGATCCGGATCGACGTCCGCGCACAGATGTCCTTCCGCTGGTTTTACACATACTACGACTATGCGGAGACGTACGGACGTTTTACCGAATTCACCCTGATTGATCCCCGGGAGGTTCTTACAGAAGAAGAAATCGACCGTCTCACCTACGGCGACACCAGCCAGACCCTTAAGAACAAGAACGAAGAATGGGTGGCGCGCAATTGTTTTGAAGCGTTTTATCGCCGGATTGCACAGGGGGCGGCAGCATTGCGTGACACCACCCTGACACCGGAAACCCTGGCCGCGCACAAAGAAGAGCTTTTCCGCCTTCTTACCGGATATGCGGGCCCCGGGGAGAAACTTCAGGATCCCGAGGATATACTGAAGCAGCAATCATCGTACCGGGGAACGGCCGCGAAGATGTTCTCCGACAAGGGTGTTACCGACGATGGGGTTAACGCCTTTGCAGAGATCGCCGCACGCACGTTCAAGAGCGAAGCGGTCTGGAACCTCAAGGAATCGATTCGGACAGGGTGGCAGGATCTGATGAGAATGTTCGAGGGTAAAGGGAAAGCCGGAGAATCATTCACGAATTCGGTGGTGCTGCCCGGAATTCTCCTGGAAACGAATGCCAGAGAGGTGAAGGGAAGCGCCGCCTCATGGAAATTCGGCGTCGATCAGCTTCAGCTGCAGGACTTCGCCATGCGGGCCAGGTCAAGAGTGGTCAACGAATGGGCAATCGCGGTCACCGGAGTGATCGTGCTCGCGCTCTTCGGACTTCTTGTTTTTTCGCTTATCCGCCATGCGAAGCGGTCCGCGTCGGAACGGTAGAGGTGGTAACCCGACCCCACCGCCGATTGCGGACATTCCCTTCAACCGCTTGCATGGGGCGGTGTGCTACTTGAGGACGTAACTCCGCAGCTGCGAAAAGACGGACAGATACTCGCCGCCGCCGGTCTTCTGCGAATACGTCGATGACTCGACCTCTCCTATTCCTGGTGAAAGGATCCGTTTGTTATACTCTGTTCTCCCCAGCGTCGCCTGTTTGTACTCATAGCAGGGTGTGAACGTTCCGGCAGGTACCGTCCGGACAAGCGTGGTGCCCAAAACGCTCATCTGTGTCAATCCATCAACACCAGAGCCGTAACTCTCGCCGGGTGCCGCGGGATATTTGAACAGCAGGAATTCCGGATAGGGACTTCCCTTCGGGTACACCCACATTCCATCATCTTTCCTCCTGATGAACAGCGTATCCCCCGCCGGTGCCCTGCTGTCCAGAACAAGAAACCATTTTTCATTCTGGATGAACTGCGCATCAACAATGGAAACCGTATACGTGAGTGTATCGTACCGCGTTAAATCCGACCTGTACTTCTGCTGGAAATAGGTCCAGCTGTTACCCGTGGCAAGCGGAAAAATCGTGCTCGTATCGGTGGGCGCTTCCGCCCCCATTTCCACGGCATACCAGTTGAATCCGGCCCACTTGTCCGCCTGATCCACGATGCAGATCCCGACCCGTTGTTTGCCGCTGGGAAGCGTGACGGTGTTCGCGGACACAGGAAGTTGCACTGTCGCCTCCGAAAACGCCTGGAACTTCAACTGCGAGCTCGCCGGCCGGATGCTGAGCGTCAGATCGTTCTCTTCGCTCTTGAAACCGTCCGCCATCGGGACAAATTTCCCGCTGTCATCCAGGGCCCACACAGAATAGGACGGGAACTTCCCCGCACCGATCGTCTTGTTCTCGAACTCCTTCCAGCGATCGGAGACGGCGTTCCAGTTGAAGACCGGACTCTGATAGCGGTAGAAGTAGATACCGTCGTACTGCACGCCCAGCTGACTCGCGTTCGGACCGGAGGCATACGGCGTGAAGGTGGCGTTATTGAACCGGATGCGCCGGGTTCTGTCGCCGGGATAGTTTGGATCCGCAACATACAGCTCTCTCTTGTTCTGCCGGTAGACGATCATTGCATGGCCCTGCCGCTTTGAACCATCGTATCCGTAGATCGCCGCGAACTGCGGTGTATGGTTGAGCCGTATCGCATAGGAGAACAATTTCAAGGTGACGATGTCGCCAAGGGGGTTCAGCTGAAACAATTCCAGAATCGTCGTGGCAATATTGTCCCAGTTTGCATCATTCTGGACGACCGAACAGAACTTGTATCCGAGCACATCGTCCTGCCAAAGCGTCGGGGTTTTGGGCATCTGTCCATCATTGTCATAAAGACCGAAGAGCGCAGGTGCCCCCTTCTTGAACTTGTTGTTGAAGTACCACATCATGGCGAGGCTCTGTCCGGCACAATGCCCGCGGGGCGCAACGCACGATCCCCAGTTGGTAAACTGCCAGTCGTCCGCCTCGGGAGAGAAACCGGTCTGATAATCGGCATCGAGATCAAGAACTTCCGTCGCGATCACCGACACGACGAGACCTAATAGGAATTCGATCTCGCCGCCAGGACGCGCGAGGCCCACACGCGAGAGGAGTCCCCCTGCCGAAGTTCCTGATGCAAAATCACCCAGGTATGTGGTGATCGAGGTATCCGTCAGGCCGATGACCGGCAACGGCTCCAGTTGATCGGTGGAAGGGTTGTAGGCGACCGGCATCGCAAAGTGATTCTTGGGGATTTTCACAGGTATGGTAATGCTGACCGGCAATTCGGCGTACACGCTCCCCGGATTGATTGTGATATAGGGTGTGACGGGCTGGAAATCAGGGCCGAATTGATGAGACTCAATCGGTGCCGAGGCGATGGTGAGAGACCGGGTCGCGCTGAATGCACCGCCGGGAATGGTGACGGTCAGACCATTGAGCGAATCGCCGGGTTTCCGAACAACGGTCGTTCCGCCTGCGGGTGACACTGTTCCCGAGTACACCACCGATGAAGACCCCACGCGGATCTTGCCCCCGCCCGGGGAAACCGGGTTGTCGCTGTCTTTTTGACAGCCCGGACTCAGAAGGCAGGCGACAAGAGGGAAGGCGAAAGAAACTGCACGGCTGTCGATGAGTCGCATGGCAGACTCCTCCAGCTAGATACACGAAAAAAGCCTCTCCCATTATCCGGATGGAAGAGGCTCTCGGCTCGATCTCCCGCACGTCTCATCCGGGAGGACCTGATCTGTAGTACAAAAATACGCTACGCGAAGCGGATTGTCAAGAATGCATGTGTACATCGCCCGGCCGCCCAACGAACACGCCCGGCAACCACATTCAAGAACCCGCAGTGTTGCCCGGCGAGGGGGTTAAAAAAAATAAAAAGCCCCGGCCATTTCTGACCGGGGCTCATGTGACACATTCTGACAGCTATATCCCTAACGCAGCACCGCATCAATTTCCTGGCGCTCGTTGGCGATTGCCTCGCCCTGGGATGGGAACCATTTCTCGGTTGCCCTCGGCTTGCTGCGTTCATTGGTGCAGCAGAATCTCAGCCCGTTCTCTGTCCTTTCGGACATCACCGCCATCTGGACTCCCCGATGCGTAGCCCTGGTTGTCGTCACTTTGATCATACTGCCTCTCCTGGGGGATGTTTTGCGTACTATAATATGCGCAAATCGGCGCCCAAGAACCGGAAAATCTTTCATGATTCCGGCCAGCATACGCATTTACAGGCTCCCGCGCAATCGTGATAACCAGCGCTCGTACGCATCACGTGTCGCGTCCATCGCGATTTCTGCGGGATGCACCTCATTCACTCTTTGACAGAGAGATAAAGGCCTCCCGAAACGACGCATAGAGTCCCGCCCCCACCGCCGCGCCCCGGGCCGCACCCTGTGCACCATCCGTTTCATAGAGCTCGATGCCCACCCCGGTGCAATTGGCCAGCGTTTCCCGGAAAATCGGACTCAGGAACATGTTTGTCTGCCCGGCCCTGATCATCCGGATATCCATCCCCATCTCCTTCATCACATCCATGCCGTATTTGAATGCGAATGCGATCCCTTCCTGCGCGGCCCGCAACACGTGCGCACGCGAATGCCTGTTGAAATCCAGTCCGTGAGACCTGACCGCCCACATTGCGCATTCTCGAGGACGCGTTCCGCGCCGTTGCCGAAGGGAATGACCGAGACCCCATCCGACCCGGCACTGACACCTGCTGCCGCCTCGTTCATTTCCACGTAGGACATTCCCGCGGCAACATTCTTGCGCAACCACGAGTTCAAAATGCCGGTACCGTTGATGCACAAGAGAACGCCGAGCCGCGGCTGGTCGGCAGAGTGATTGACGTGGGCAAAAGGATTCACCCGTGATTTCACATCATAAATGATCTTGCCGAGCACGCCATAGACCACACCCGATGTGCCGGCGGTGGCGGCCACTTCACCAGGGTTGAGGACATTGAGCGAAAAGGCGTTATTCGGCTGGTCGCCTGCACGATATGCGACAGGCGTTCCCGCCCGCAAACCCAGTTGTTCTGCCGCCCGTTGCGTGAGTTGGCCCTGCACGGAAAAGGTGGGCAGTACGGCAGGAAGCATGCGCTCTTCTATCTGGTAATGCTCGAGCACTTCCCTGGACACCGCATTGTTGACAAAGTCCCAGTAGATTCCTTCGGACAGACCCGACACGGTCGTGCTGATTTCGCCCGTAAGCTTCATCGCGATATAGTCGCCGGGCAGCATGGCCTTGTGCACCTTCTTGAATAATTCGGGCTCATGTTCCCTTACCCAGCGCAGTTTTGACGCGGTGAAGTTGCCGGGGGAGTTCAACAACCTGCTCAGGCAGAATTCCTTCCCCAGCACTTCAAAAGCCTTCTGTCCGATCTCCACGGCGCGACTGTCGCACCAGATGATGGAAGGACGCAACACCTTCTGTTGATCGTCGACAAGAACGAGCCCGTGCATCTGATAGGAGATGCCAATGGCGGTGATCCGGGCCGCATCAATGGCGTTTCTGCCGAGCAATTGCCGGGTCAATCCGGTGACATACTGCCACCACACCTCCGGATCCTGTTCCGCCCAGCCGGGTCTGGGCGAATCGATTGCCATTTCCTCCGCCGGATACGACCCAAGCGCAACTGTCCTTCCGCTCTCACAGTCGAGAATTGCGCATTTGATGGACGAGCTTCCTATGTCATAACCTAGGGAGAACATGAGGCCGGTTCCCTGTAATGGTGTATGTTCCCGGATCTGCCGGGCAATATACGACAGATCCCGCGGAGCCGCAATATGACCTACCGCTTCGCCCCTGCGGTTGCCGGAGCTCCACGGCACCCCCGGGCAAATTCCCAAGGACGCGATCGAACGCGCCGCGTCTCCTGGACCAGATTACTTCCCGATGACATTCTGCGAAACCCGGGAGCTCTGAGAGGTCACTTATCAGCGATCTCCAACACAAGCACAGACGATAGCGTATCCGGCGCCGCGGGCGGAAGCGCAATGCTTACCCGGCCATGTTCCTGAACGACCTGGAGAGTTGTGCGCGCGGGATCGGCAAGGAGATAGGCTTGCTTGACCGTACCCCCTACATGCGACAACACAAACGGACCCGAAGGCCAAGTGAAGACGTGGATGAAAAGCTTGCCGGGCCTGGTTGTGCACCGCCAGTCGGTCGTTGCGTCGAAAAGCCTGTTACCGCGCGCATCCTTCTTGCTGGTATCCGGATCATACGATCCCAGCTCGCTCCCGAAGGGAGTGGGGCCCGCACCATAGATCGATTCGCCATTTGTCTTGAGCCAGCGCCCCACGGCGCGGAGATTGTCCTGGCTTGGCTGAGGGATCACCCCTTCGGCGGTGGGACCGACGTTCAGCAGGTAGTTGCCCCCCTTGCTGACAATGTCCACGAGTTTGAACACCAGATCCCCCGGCGTTTTCCATTCATGGTCGTCCTTCTTGAAGCCCCAGGTGCGATTCAGCGTGGCCGGCACTTCCCAATCGCCATTCATGACGGTATCGGGAATCCGGTTGTCCCCCGTCGTGCGGTAGTCCCCCGCGGCACCGAGCCGTCCGTCGATTAAGCATTCCGGCTGAAGCGTACGCACGATGTCCGTGAGCCGCTGAGCGCGTTCCCGGTTCATCAGCCGGGGCGTGTCGAACCAGATCAGACAGACGGGACCGTAATTCCCGAGCAGTTCTTTCACCTGTGGCTCGGCTTTGTCACGCAGGTACTGGTCGAAATCCTTCTTCTCGTCCGGCCCGAAGTCCCAGGAGTTGCCGGCGCCGTTCGGTTCATGCCAGTCCTGCGCCTGTGAATAGTAGAATCCGAGTTTGATGCCCTTTCTCGCGCACGCAGAGGCAAGTTCTTTAAGCGGATCCCTTTTGAACGGCGTGGCGTCCACGATATTGTACTTGCTCACCCTGGAATGGTACATCGCGAAGCCGTCATGATGCTTGCTGGTGATCACGATATACTTCATGCCGGCATCCACCGCCAGCTTCACCCATTCGTCCGCATTGAACTGCACCGGGTTGAAGGACGCCGCAAGCTGTTCGTACTCCCCGACCGGAATCTTCGCGCGGTTCATGATCCACTCGCCGATGCCTGCGACCGGTTGCCCTTTCCATTCACCGGCAGGGATGGCATAGAGTCCCCAGTGAATGAACAGGCCGAATTTCGCTTCACGGAACCATTGTATCCGTTTCTCGTGCGCCGCCGTGCTGTCCGATGCCATCATGGGTGCATGCACTCCCAGGGCAATGATCGTTGCCGCAGCGGAGAGCAGGCGGATCGTGATGCGAATGTTCTTGTGTTCCATGACAGTCGTTCCTCTCTTTTCAGTATATCCATGATCCGTCTCGCTTGATGAGCGACGCAAGCACGCTGGGTTCTGCCGGCCTCCGTACCAGCCTACCCGCGTCTTCGCAACAGTCGCAGTCCTGTCCGGCTGAGCTCTGTGACACTGTGCCATGCGGCCGGGCTGTGCGATGTTGCAGGTTCCCTAGCGCATCTCCAGCAACCGGCGTGCGAAGATGCGGGCGACGGGGTTGTGCCGGGTTCTTCCGGCCAGCGCGACCTGGCAGATGACATACGCCCCCTCGCCGGCGGGCTTCTCCGCGGCGGCGAGCATCTTCTTCCAGGCACCAACGCCCCAGACGCCGTTACCGTTGGTCAGTACCGGCTGCCAGCCTTCGGCCTCAAACACCGTTGCCAGCAGCGGCCGGAAATAGCCGGCCTCCGGATCGTACCAGCACTTGAAATCCTCCGGCTGGAATCCCTCAACAAACCGATGGCCGGTCGCCCGCGATACAAACTCGCGGGCCCGCATCACACACTCCTCCACGCGCACCTTCGAGCCGCCGACCTCATACTCGCCGGCTGGAAGTTCGAGAAACACCACCCGCGCACCGGCGGTTACGGCTTGATCAATGGTCAGTCGGCGTCGCCGGTACGCCGCGTAGTCGTCCACGAGAATGACCGACGGTCCTTTTGCGCCCGGCTTTCCGCGCGGTCTTCCGCCCAACTCGCGCAGCAGTTGCCGCGCCCTGCCTGTACCGATGACCGTAGCCCGCGACCTCGCCCAGAGCCGGGAGGGCCGGGAAGACATCGTACTCGACGGCAGTGTCGCGCAGAATCCTCGCGCCGTCGGCGAGCGCAAGACGCAGGGTGTACCGGGTTCGCTCCTCAACCTGCGGCGCACCGGGCGCAAAGAACCCCTGGAACGTCGCTCGTACTGCCTGCACGGTCGCGGGCGCCTGCCGGGCGAAGATCACACGACCACCCTGCTCGATCTGCCAGCGCAACCGGAGTCTCGTGGGCCGCTCAGGCGTGTCGTTGCAGATCCAGAATTCGAATGTCATCTCTTCACCGGACGTGAACGCCCGGCGGTCGGTCCGGATGCTGACGGTCAGCGGTTCCAGCGCATCCCGGTAGGCGAAGTACGCCGGTTTGGGCCGGCGTTCGCAGTCCATGATCGTCTTCATCCAGCTGGACGGAAATGCGTCAATGAACAGATGGATCGCAAAGCTGACCATCCGGTTGTCGCGGCGGAACCGCTCGGCGAACAGACGCGTGGCCCAGGCCTGGTGATGCTGGCTGACGCGCACCCAGTCTTCCAGCGTTTGCTGCGTGTCGAACCACATGTAGTGAAACTTCCCGGTCTGCGCGCCGTGAATGGCGTCGGGCGACCAGGTGGATTCGTCGGCGTCCGGGCAGCCATTCGCGGGGATAGCGGCGGCGCATCAGGTCGGCGGGATCGAGTCCTTCCACGCCGAACTCGCCACAGCCATAGAGCCAGCCGCGCTTGACGGGCACCCAGTAGCCCCGGTGCAATCTGCCGAGTTCAAGTCCATGGCCGTTGTACCACCCGCAGTAGCAGTGATTGTCCGGCAGGGTATCGCCCGGCGGATCATAATCGCCGTCGACGTGCTTGATGACACGGTCGGGATTGAGTACGCGCACCGCACGGTCGGCGGCCTCGAAGAATGCCTGCAGGTCCGGGCGCGTAAGATGCCGGTGTGGTTTGCCGCTGGCGTTCGGAAACGGTTCGTTGATGTAGCTGATCATGATGTTGCAGGCGTGACCGCGCACCAACCGCTCCATCTCCCCGGCCTGCCGGACGGCCTCGGCAAACTTGTTGAAGCGCAGGCAACCGAACAGCGGCAGGTCGCTTTGCGTCATCAGCCCGAGCCGGTCGCAATAGTCATAGACTTCCGGCTGCACGGGCCGCTGCGTGAGCCGCAGGAAATTCATGTTGCAGATCTTGGCGAGCAGGATGTCCTCCTCGAGTTGCCGGAAGTCCTTGCGGAACACGTCCTGCTGCTCGAAACCCATCGTATTCGCCCCGCGCAACCTGATTTCCCGGCCGTTGAGGAACATCCGGCCGCGCGGCTCGCGGTCGATGTCCTGCCGGAACGTGCGCATCCCGAACTGACGTTTCGCGGTGTCCAGCAGCGTCCCGGCACCGTCAAGCAGGCGGACCTGGATCTGATAGAGCCAGGGCGTTTCCAGATCCCAGCGGCGCGGATGCGGGATGGCGAGGGGCACTTTGATCAGATTTGCGCCGGCGCCCATGGTGAGCGTCACCTCCTGGTTGTCGGTCGGCTTCTGGAGGTCGCCGACGCCGGGGATGATGCGTGCGCCTGGTGTATGCCGCAACCGGCGGATGACGGTTTGCCGGAAGTTCTGACCGAACACCGAGATCTCCACCGAGGCCGGCCGGTTCCCGCGGTCTTTGTTCCAGACTTCTATCCATGCCTCGGCGCGCCCCGCATCCGGCAGGGGACGCACCCAGAGGTCGGAGATGTGCATCGGCGCCCGCGCCTCGATGAACACTTCCTGGTAGATCCCGAAGCCGGGCGGGCAATGGCACCAGCCCAGTTCCGGGTCGTCCCACCCGAGGTTGGTGGCCGCATACAGCTTGTCCCCTTCCTCCGCCTGACCCCAGGCCTGGTTTCCCATGTAGATCGCATCGTTTTCGACCTTCACCAGCAACACATTCTCGCCCTTCGCGTACGGATGCGGTACACTCGAACTCGAACGGTGCGAAGAAGCCCTCATGGGAGCCGAGGTAATGCCCGTTGACGAACGCATGTGCCCTGTAGTCCACCGCGCCGAACCGCACGAAGATCGCACCCTTGTCGAGCATTGCCCGCGTTACGGTAAAGGTTGTCCGGTAATACGCCACCGCGCGGCCGATCGGCCCGCCGAAGTGGGGCACGGTGACTGCCTTCCAGTCACCACCTCCGCTCAGCGGATGCTGGAAATCGGCCCGGTCGGCATCGGTTTCCAGCCGCCACTGAAACTCCTCAAGCCGCCGTGTGTCCCGCAGGGACGGCAGCTCCGGCGCCCGATTTTCAAGGAACCGTGCATACCGGCGCCGCTGCCGGGCCAATTCGGCCGCGAGTTTCTCCGGCGTATCGATCTTCGGCACGGGTGCAAAGGCCGCGCGCGGATCGGACTTTCCGGCCGGCAGCAGCTTGTGCGGCAGTTCCGGCGGGCGGACTTCCTCGAGCAGCCCGCGCCGCGCCGCCATGGCACGAGCACCGATGTCAGCAAACACGTCGTGGCTCACAGCCCGGTCCTTTCCATTTGAGACTGCCTGTGTACGGGTCATGCTCCCGTAGTCCCCGGAGGGACATAGTGATCGTCCCCACCAAGCCGTTTCCAGTGACGGTACAGCGAGAATGCGGTCACCATGGCGAACGTCGAGCAGGTCCCGCTCCAGAGATAGAGGTAGCGATAGTCCTTTATCGTATCCATCAGCCATCCGCAGAGGAAGGGGGCCACCACCAGCCCCAGACTGAAATACAACTGGTTGGCCGAGAAGAACTGACCGTATTTCTCCCGCGGAAAAAGCGCAGGGAACATCGCCAGATACGCCACCGCAAACACCGCCAGCATCGCCTGGTTGGCTATCCACCAGGCAAGGAATTGATCGGGAGTGTGCACCAGGAAAAACCCCGCGAAGAACGTAAGTGCCACCCCGGTAATACCGATCAGCAGCACCCGAAGCGCATGGAACCTGTCGACCAGGGGGCCGAAGGAAGCGAAAATGACCACCGCCGGCAGGAATGTCCACGCTTTGATCCTGCCGAACTCCGCCACACTCACGCCCAGCGAAGGGGCATAGTCAGGTCCGGCTGTCTTTGTCGCATAGAACACCACGAACGTTGTAAACGGCACCCAGGACGCCCAGTGAAAGAGGGCGACCGAGTAGATCTTCAGATAGAAGCTGTGTGTGTAACATTCCCTGGCGTACTGCTTGACGAACTTCACAGGCCCCGGGCGTTCCTCCGCCCGGGGCGGCGGGGGGTACTCCCCCTCCCTGACCCGCCATACCAGCAACGCGAAGGCGAAGGCATACAGCGTTGCGCCGCCCAGATAGATCCACGACACGTGCGTTTCGGCGTACCCGAACAACCACCGGTTGAATGCAAACGCGGCCACCGCACCGATGGCGCGATACAGGCCGACGAAGGTTCCCATGACTTCCTTCGGCACCACGTCGGCAATCAGGTACTGGTAGACCTGAAGAATGTAGTTGTTGAAGAAGAAGAATCCGGCGGCAAATACCGTGATCAGGACAATGCCGATCGTGGCGGGAGACACGCCGCCGACGGCAACAACCGGCGTCAGAAAGGCCTGGATCGCGCGCGTCAGCGGCTCCACGAATCCCAGGCACACCAGGAACAGGCAGACGGGAATGCTGCACCAGAGGAGAAACGGGCGGCGCCTTCCCAGCGGACCGCGGTGCCGGTCACTCTGCATCCCGATAATCGGCACATAGCACAACGTGAGGATGGCCTGCAGGCTGTCCTTCACGAAACCAATCAACCTGTCGCTCGCCCCCAGCCATTTCAGCTGAAGGGGAATAATGTTGGGAAGGTTCTCCATGATCTGCAGGCTCAGGTCGGCCCACAGCATCCAGAACACCACCGTGATCAGCGCCCCTCGGGTGTAGCGGAGCGTGCCGACGGTGAATTCGTTGGATCCCCGGAAGCCCTTCCGGGTTTTTAAGCTCTCTATCACGTACTCCGTTTGCAACTTCCGATATGAGAGATGTGCCGGCAGTTGAAGTCCGGTGAACAGGTTCCAGATCCACGGCGCAAGGAGTATTGCGGCTTTCAGCGGATAAGTATCATCCCGCGCGTCCTGACGTTATCATTCACGATCAGCCTGCATATGTAGAGCCCGCTCGCCACGCCGTGGGCATCGAACCTGGCATCGTAGGTTCCTGGAGCCTTCCTCTCATTCACCAGCACCGCCACCTCGCGGCCCAGGACGTCGTATACCCGCAGATTGACCACCGGCGGCTGACCGGCAGCGAGCGGACCGTCGACACCCCGATCATTCCCGGAACCCGTGGAAGCCACTTGATACCTGATGACGGTTTCTCCGTTGAAAGGATTCGGATAGTTCTGAAGCAGGGCAAGTTGCCGGGGTGTCTCGCCTGCAGCGGTCCCGACGCCCGTCGATAGGAAGGCGGACTTGATGCCGTTCCAGATTTCGGACCGTGCACCGTCGTAGCTCAACGCCCATATGCCAATGCCCGCAAGGGCGCGTGCATTGACGAAGTTATACTTCAGTGCCAGACTCAGGCTGTCATCGTACCATACCTGGCGCCATGCCGTCCCGGAAGCATACGAAAACCAGGGGACCTTTGTCAGTCCGTCGAATGCCTTGCCGTATGACAGGGCCATCGGTTCGGCCACGACATAGGTTCTGGATGATCCGGTGCCTGTCGCGGTTGCCTTGCGTGCGTTGTTCACCACGGGCCAATCATACCCGTACCACGGTACACCGAGCAGGAGCTTTTCCCTCGGGACTCCGGCCGCAAGGTACGTATCGATGGTCCGTGTAACGTTGTAGCTTTCCCCTTCCAGCGGCGCAACGGGACCGGCCGTGGAAGAGCCGGACCAATAGTATGCATATCCCATGACAATCAGGTAGTCGCATATCTGTGCAAGCTGGGCAAAGTCCCACGTCCCCGACCAGTCGACTGCGGGTGTGGCCATGGAGATTTCGGCACCGGGCAGCTCCCCCTTTATGTGAGCCGTCGCTCGGCGCATGAACGCAACAAGGTTTGCGCGTTGTGTACTGTGGATTCTCTCCAGATCAAAGTTTACTCCGTCACCATTCCTCGTCTTGAGCAGGGTGACGAGCGTACTGAACATGCGATCCTGTTTCAGCGTGTCACTCAGCAGTTTGTCATTCCCGTCATAGTCGAAGCTCGTCACGGTAAGCGTGACTTTTACACCGCGTTGATGCGCGTAAGCAATAATCGGCGTGGTATCCCACCCCCGGATCGTTGTGTAGCCCCCCGTGGCTGTATCGGTCTCATAGCTGAAGTACCCGATGTGAGACAGTGCCGCATAATCGTAGGTGAGATATGCACCTGACGAGGCCCAGTACGGATGCCAGCCGTAAACTTTTCTGTCGAGGACGGATGCACCGTGCGCTTCTGGCAGGGGTGGCACTGCCGGAGAAGGCCCTGCCGCAACCGCAACGGTATCGTTACGATGAAGCTCCGCTTCCAGCTGATGGATGCTTTTGTATCCGGCATCCTGCTGCGCGAGTGCGAGCCCGGGGAAGAGCAGAAACAGGGAGGAGTACTTCATTGCAGACGGTTTCCTGTGAGCGTTGAGCTGCCGGGAGATGGCATCGCGGGCATACCCGCGCAAGCCACCTGTGCAGAGGAAGGAGCTTTCTGGAATATAGGCAATAGAAACGCTTCAAGAAAGAGCCAGAACCCGAATCCACAAGCAGCCACCGCATGCCTCGTTGCCAGAACGGAAGGAAGAAGTGACGGTGTGGTCAGAGCCGTCCATCTCTGAAAGGAGGGATCGTAAACGGATCATTGTTCTCACGGCACCATTCCGCAAGATAGCCGCGGTGTTGCTCGAGTGCTTTCCTGTACTCTTTCACTCCCGCCAGGTTGCGGGTTTCACCGGGATCGCTCATGACATCGAAAAGGGATTCGCGCGACTTACCCAGATCATAGGCGCAGTATTTATACCGGGCACTCTGCACCATTCTTCCCCCCGGTTCGGGTTTCTCGCCGTCAACCGGAGCCCCCTGAATCATCTTGTTCTGCGCGACGATATACGCCCGCGGGTCGACACTCCTTCCGTCTGCCGGACGGAGGCTCATACCCGGAAGACCCTCCGGGCGCGCGATGCCTGCGTAGTCGCACAGGGTCGGCAGGAGATCCACGCCGGTATTCACGAGCCGCTCCGACAGCGCGGGCTCTGTCATACCGGGAGCCGAGAGGATAAATGGGACCCTGGTGGAGTTGTCATAAAGAACGGTTTTCTGATTCCAGCCGTGCGCCCCCTGCATGTCACCATGATCGCTCGTGAAAACGATGAGCGTGTTGTCATGCTGCCCGGATTGGCGCAGCGCATCGAGAATTGTCGCCACATATGCATCCACCTTCTCGATCATCCGGAAGTAGGCCCAGCGGTATTCGCGCCACTTCTTCTCGTCGAAGTTCCCCACGGGGAACAAGGGATGAGACTGCGCCGAACGGCGCATCAGGGGAATGATATCCGCTTCGTCCCGGACCGGAGCGAGGTTATCCACTGCGGGCGGACATTGGTCCAGCGGGGGAGGATCGCCAACCGAACCGTCCTTGAGCTCATCGCCGCGCGCCCACTCGCAGATATTGTGAGGGTTGACGAACGACGCGACGAGAAGGAAGGGGTTCTCCCTCTTCCGCAACAGAAACTCCGCTGCAAACGGGGGTATCTCGCTGTCCACGCCGTTGTTTTTGATGGGACCCACGGATTGAAACCCATGGATGGAGCTGTCGTTGATCGGGAACGGAAGATGCCATTTCCCCACATAGCCGGTATCGTACCCCGCATCCCGGAAATAGGACCCGAGGAAGCGGAACCGGTCGGCGACCGGTTTTGTGATGTCGGCATTCGTCTGAACGCCCGTCACGTGGGGATACTGGCCGGTGAAGAGGGACGTGCGGGCAGGCACGCATAACGGATTGGCGGTATAGGCACGCGTGAAGCTGACGCCCCTGGCCGCAAGACCGTCCATGGCCGGTGTCTTGATGAAGCGGCTTCCCATCCTGCAGCTCATGGCATCCGCCGATTGCTGATCGGTCATGATGAAGAGGATACTCGGCCGTGGTTCGGGAAAGAACCTGCTGAACGATATCCCCTTGCTCATCGCAAATTTTCCTGCGACGGCAGTCCCGCCTGCGATTCCCGCCGTTATGATGAACTCCCGTCTCTTCATAGTCTGATCCCCTTCATTCACATGTCTGCGAGCGCCCTCTCCCGTTTACCCTAACGGGGCAACGATGATGCCAGACGGTGCACCTTGAAGTTCCTGAAACGCTGATGGCTCCTGGTGGTCCTGAAGCCGAAGTATCCTTCCGTCAGGGGGTTCTTGTCCGTATACTCAAAATAGCGCACACCATTAACCGAGAACGTCGTCCGACCGTCCCGCACGATGATCGCGACCGCATAGACCCGGTTTCCTTCAAGCAGATGCCCCCTGTCTGTGTATTCCTGGAGCACCGGTTTTTCGCCTCCGGCATGATACCTCCGGAAGCGTGTTGTCGTATTGTCGTGTCCGCCCACTCCGGCGTAGTAGAGATTCAGGTCGTCGTAAGAAGAGAACTTGCCGTCCCGATCGGGAGGGCCGGTTTGGGAGGGGTCCCGCTTGAGCGTGTCAGCCCGGGATGGTTCCAAGGCCATCCAGAAGGCGTTCATGTCGGACACGCGATCGTTTCTTCCGCCGGAATCCACCACCATCACATCATACGAGATCATGACATTGCCGGAGAGCTTCTTCTCCAGCCACACGGTGGCTCCCGCGGATGCGCTGATATCGAGCATGCCGTTCCGCGCAGAGAAGGAGGATCCGGCAGGGTTCTCAAACTCGGCGATCCAGTGGGACGAACCGGACGAGAAATCATCCGTGAACAGCAGTTGCTGTGCGGAATCCCTTCCGGTGAGCAGAGCCGCCGGCAAAGAGAGCTTGAATCCACCCGGAAGCAGCGCATGCCGTGTCATGCTCACCGCCCGGATCGCACCCTTGAAGTACGAGACCCTGTTCATCCGCATCCCGATCGAAACGTCTGCATTCTCCACGGGGATATACGGAACGGGACCGCTCATCTCCTCGACACCGTTCACGTAGTGCTTCCCCACCCCGTTTTCATACACGAGCGCAAGATGATACCATGGTCCGACCGGATGCGGGAGGTGCGTTGCCAGGAGGGTCAGGAATGCGGAGTCGGCACGGATATGGGTGTCCACGAACCAGGTATTCCCACCGGTGAGTCTCAGCTCAAGAAGGGCGCGGCGGTTGCCGAGTGCCGGATTCTGCACATGCAGGAACCGTTGTTCTACGTTGTTCGGGAACGACGCGTAGGGCTTGAAGACGATCTCCATCGTGAAGGACGGGCTGCCGTTGAGGGGGCATCCATGCACGATCAGCCCGTCATCGATGCCGTCAAACTCCATCGCTTTCCCGATATCCGTTTCTTTGACCAGAGGATTTCCTGCGACCGTGACCTTGTGCCCTCCTATAGAAGAGAGGTTGTCGAGCGTCCAGACGACGGAAGAGGACGTATCATTCGCCCCGCCAAAGAGAGGAGCGTTTGCTATCTCAATGTCGTGTTCCACCTCTTCTGTCAACTTCATCCAATCCACAACCCCCACCCGGTTCGTCCAGAGGGGATTCCTGTACCGTTGCATTGCCGAAGAAGTATACAGTTTCCAGTATTCCAGGGCGCTGGTAAGCTGAATGACGGCTTCACGCTGCGCTTCAATCTCTTCTGTCTCCCGGTAGGCAGCCAGATGCGTGGCTCCGCTTATCTTGTGCGCATAATACTTGCCAAGATACGCCATTGTTTGAATGTCCTGGAGTGTGTGCGAGAGCTCCCTGTCGCTCCCGGCATCAAGAGTCTTCACCTCCCTCAACGCGTAATCGGCATGGTCATGAAGCTCTCGTGCAACTATCAACGGGCTTTTCAGCCCGGAACGCTTGCCCGCCACGGTCATCTTCACGTAGTCGGGGATCGACTGGTAGCCCGTTTCCCTGTGGGGGGGCAGCGTGATAAACCGGTTGACGTCGTGAAACCCGGAAACTGTCTGTGCCGGTTCGGGCCTGCTCTTGCATCCCTCGATATACCACTGATAGTCCAGGGCCCCCCAGTGAAATCCGGTGGTCACAGGATAGATCATGGAGGCTTCCTGCCATGCCACAAAGAGTCTGGCGACGTCCACCCGGGGAAAACGGTTGCGGAGTATCCCGACAAGCCGTTCATTGGAGAGGCCGGGATCGTATCCCAACCTCCCCCAGAGCATCCAGTGATACCAGTGCCTGTCCATGGCGGGACGGCCCGGTGTTTCAGGGTCCTTGCTCAGGAACTCCCTCCCCCACACATAGCCGTCCGAACCGTAGTAGAAACCCCGTGAAACCTCCCGGGGGATATTCCGGATAAACTCCCGCACAAACCCGGGCGCCCCCCACCGGAAATAGTAGTTGTCGTCGTTGCGAAGCGTCCAGAGGGTTTTCGTGCCTTCAATATCCCGCACAAACTCCTTGTGAAACGACTGTTTTGTCGAACTGAACACGTGGGCCTTCGCGTACTTGAAACTAAAGAGAAACTCGATATTCTTGTTTGCCGCCAGGGGTGCAAAGGCTTTCGCAATATAGCCGGCGGCGGCTTCGTGCTGCCTGTGAATGAAGGTGATCCTGCGGCCGGGCTGTTCCCTGACGACATCCAGGACGCCCTGTCCGTATGTCTGGAACACCCAGTCTTCCTTCGCCTCAAAACCCTCATTCCCTTTCCCCATGTTCTCACCGGTGGTGATGCCGATTCCCGCAAGATCGGGATACGTCAGGAACAGCTGCCTGACGCTTTTCCGATAGTAATCCTTCGTGATGGTGTTGGTTAACTCATCGGTGATTCCGTACTTCCCTTCCGTTCCGTACGTGTAGATATTCCACGTCACAATATACACATCGATATTCCGTTCTTTTGCATAGGCCATCACCTTCTTCCAGAACACGGTCTTCTCGTCGATCGAGAGGGTCAACAAGGTCTCCGCGTTGCGCAGGATGTCGGGTGCGTCGTACCCCGTAGCCCGGCCGCTGTATGTTTCCGCCAGAAGGGCGGAAGACCGCTTCACATCGGCCAGGGCGATATCCGGATAGTCGGGCACCTTGATCATCGACGGAAAGGGATGCAGACTCCAGAGGGAGATCATGTTGTAGCGGTCCCGGGCAAGACCATCGATCATCTCCTTCCAGAAACCGAAATCCCACACATCGGCAATTGCCCGCTGGCCGGCTTCGCTCATATCGGAGTAGCTGGGGGTGCGCACGTCGAGCGGGAGATTGAATTTTATTCCCCGCCTCTCCATGTACGGGTTCTGGTCGGTCTTCTCAATCCCCTTCATGCCATACACCCCGATCTGTTCGGCCAGCTCCAGTCCGCCGTACATCACTCCCGCCGCATCCGCTCCGGCCACCCAGATTTTTCCCGCAGGACTTCTACGGATGGAGAAACCTTCCGGCTTCAAATGAAACCTGTATTCTCCCACCGAGGCGACCATGTTTTCAAGCACGGCGGCCGATCCGACGGGAAACAAGACGATGTCCGCTTCCTGTAACCCGCTCCGCTGTACGGTGTATCCGCGTTTTGCCAGACCCGCAGTCAGTTCTTCGAGCGCAAACAGGGTTTGCGCGTTCTCACTCCCGGCATGGATGCCGATCGTCTCGGCCGCCTTCAAGGAACTTGAAGCGAGCAGGGCGGTAATCGCCCAGTACTTCCATCCGGTCCGCATCTGCCATCGGAGAGCCTTCATTCTGTCTTCCAAGGATGTGAAGTGCTCTCCGGATGAGGAAATGATGTCACGTCATCCTGTGTGTAGACAGATTCTTTGAACAGGACAAACCGGTCCAGCAGGTGTCCGGAGGAGCGGGGAGAAATCTGCACGGTGTAAATGCCGGAGTCGGCACATGTGACATAGATATCATGACCGTCGTTGTCGCTTGTTCTGGTCGACCAGGTCCAATCCGTCGTTCCGCTGCTGTAGACCTTGAACCACCCATCAGACCCGGCGCCATTGGGACAGTCGTCGGTACATACGCCCCGGGGACGCACGATGTGACCGCTGCGTTCGGCATAGAAGTCCGAAGCATCCGGCACCCTCAACCATGTGTCGTTGTGTTCCGTTTTTGAATCACCCATGCCCACCTTGCTATTCCAGATGAACCGGTACGTTCCGGGATGGTTGATCTTTACTTTGTACTCCAGCATGTGCTTCCCGGGGGTGGCGAGAAACTGGGCTCCGGTCCAATAGAGGTATGTCCTGGACTGCCCGCTCTCGGCCGCCTCTCCGGTCGCCCATCCGTTGACGCCCGCAACCGAATCGATCTCAACAACCACCCGTGAGCTGTCTTCGATGAAGTACTCCTCTTTCATGTACAGGCCGAACTTCCGGATTGCCGGATACGACCTGAGCTTCACAATGGTGAGCCGTACCTTCCATACGGTTTCTCCGGGAAACCGGTCTCTTCTGCGTCCGCCAACCGTTGCTCCCTGTGACAGCAATTTCCAGTCGCTGTCGACTTGTCCTTCAACCCTGTATGCGAGCACACGCCCTTCAAATCCGTTCGCTTCACAGATCTCCACTGCGTTGATTTCAACAGGACCCTCCATATCAACCTCGAATGTCGCCGTTTTCACGCTGTCGTCAACTGCCCAGTACGTTCCCGGGTTCCCGTCCAGCGCCTTCTCGGCGCCATACATTCTCGTCGTGCCCCGTACGTTGCTCGCATTGACGGGGCGGTACATCGCCACATCTCTGCCAAGCTCAGCGTCCACGTCGTATTGAAGTTCCGGCAGTGCTGAAAGAGTGCTGTCCGCAAGTTGTTCAATGCTGTTCGCAGCATACCCGATATTCCTCAACGCCCGGGCGCCAAGCCGTTCCTCCAGCTGCGCAAGGTACAGACTCTGCGGCGCAACATGTCTCCCGAACGAGTCAAATTCTCCTTCGGGCAGGATCGGAGCCGAATCAAACAGCCGGGCCGTGTGCCGGCGCGCACCCACACAACCTATCGCCCAGTTATGTGATTCCGGGGGATTCTGGATGATATACGTTTTCGCCGCACAGTTCCAGGCCACTCCCCAGCCCATGGTCCAGCCGTGTCCCGAACCGGCAACACCGCGGTTCATGAAGTCAATTCCTCCATCCGGGATCCTGCAATTATCAAAGAGCAGCCCCGTGGCCCATCGCTGGTGCGGCTGCAGGCGGCTTCCGTAACCGCTGAAGGAGCTGTTCAGCACAACATTCGGACCCGCCTGAAGGGAACCTGTCCAGACGAAGTACGTATTCCCTCCGGATGCCTTGCAGCGATCGATGAGTACCTGGCAGCCCTGGATACTGAAATCCGCCGGTTTGGAAGCACCCAGATTCGGATAGGTATGCGTGACAACCACCTGCTGCAGTGTCACCCTTCTGCCCGTGACCGCCGTGCTGTTCATCGTTTCTTCGCAATACACATCCTTCACCCAGCAATCATCCCCCCCTATGCGCAGAGCGGAATAGGGAGCGGAGCTGTATTTGATTTCCAGCGGCGGGCATTGAATATGCAGCTGTTCAATGCCGGCTTGCGTAACGGAGGATGAGAGGTTGTCTTTGCAGACGAGTGTGCCGGGGGGGTCCAGATACCGCGCATCATAGGAGTCGGAAAGCGGGACATCGACGGTCACTCGTTTGCCGTCAATTGCGGTGATTCTTCTCTGTGTATCGCCGGTCCTTCCCACCCGGATAAATGTTTGAGAATGTCCATCTCGTTTCAGGTTATCCATCCGCATGGCGTGCAACCAGGTGGCGGTGGTCGGGCGTTTGATGATTACCGCATCCCCGACGGCAAATCCCCTGCTGTCGGCCACGACGAACGCCAGTGAACCGCTGGGAACATACGGGTCGGCTATCGTCGTTTGAACGGACTCCCTTTCCACTGTTGCTCCGCCGCCGGGTCGCACGGCTGAGCCCGGGCCTGCGCGTTGCGGCTCCTGATTGCCTTTTCCTTCACCGATGATGATGGCGCAGTGCTTTTCGCCGACCATCCTGATGGTCGTCCCGCCGGGGCCGCTTCCGCTGCCGCGCAGCACCACACCGCTTGCACGGATGTAGAGCGTTCGTGAACAGACAAACTCTCCGGGCGCCAGCAGCACCGCACCGCGAAAACCGTTCCGCAGGGGCAGTGCAGACACTTCATCAATGGCGTTCTGTATTTGCCGGGTGTCATCCTTTCTGCCGCCTGCCGGTGACACGGTCTTCGCCACGGAGAGGGAAGGCAGCGCCACACCGCCGCCCATGTACCCGGCGTGGGAGAAATCGATGATTCTGTCACCCCGGGGGGTTGTTCTGTACACAAGTCTTCCGTCCGTTCCCGGATAGACCCAGGCACTCTGAGTCGTACGGGCGTCCGGGGACTGCAACGGACCCGGTTGTTGGGCAGGCGCGTTCCTCACAGACAATACCATGAACGCCGTCAATACTGCCGGTATCAGATGGTCCATTCTTGCTCGAGATGCCCCGTTTGTCTGGAGGGCCCGCCGTGGCACGGCATCCCTCCGCAACAGGAGACGGAAGGTCCTAGTGCGGTGCTTTCAGTTCGATAACAACATTGAACAATGGTATGGTGCTGAGATTGTTTACCACATGCACAATCGGTTCCGCAAATCGCACGGTGTTCGGCACCTGAATACCCCCTCCCGGTGTGCCCTCCGGATGGTATCTCGGATCGGTCAACTGCACTCTGTTGAGCCGGACCACAATTCTCTGTGCGTGACTGTGCAGTTCACGGGTGTCGCCGGGGGCCAGCCGTTCTTCAAAGACACGGAATTCCTCGTCCTCGTACACCACGGTGTTTTTCACCGGTTCGATCCATTCCTCCGGTCCCTTGACAGGAGGATGGTTTGTCTTGAACGCCACCTCGAAGAATTCGCCTGCGGGCGATGTATAGGATTCATGGGCGCGGAATACGGCAATCTCGCCCCGCTTCAGATTCGCAGAACCCCTGCTGCTGCGTATTGTCATTTCCGTCAGGGCAACCATCACCCGTGTGCCGAATCCCGGCGTATGGGCCGTCGTGCACGCCGCAACATTCTGCATCACTCTGACATAGGCATTCTCAAGCGCAGCAGAATCAGGCGCGGTGGTGGTGATTCCGGAGAGCTGCGCAAGCAGCCCGAAAAACTCCTTCTTCCGCCGGGAGCTGATCCCCCAGTCAACCGGAATACTCTGATAGCCTTCGCGGAACGTCGAGTCCCCCTTCGTCAGCGTTTCACCTCGTTTGCGGAAATCGAAGTATCCCCAGGACGCCCCCGCTTTGAACGCGTTGACCATGTTGTTCACAGGCTTGTCAAAATCGTAGTGGTCGTCCTCATTGAAGAGTACCGGCATCGGACGATACCCTTCCACCTTCCGGCAGGAGTCCACCATTGCCGTTATCCGGTGAGGATCGTTTACACCGTTCCCATGAAGGAGCAGAAGATCGGCTGCCCGGACAACATTGGGGAGGGGGATGCGCCCGCCGGTGTAGCTGGTGGAAACAAGAACCCTGTAACCTGATTGTGGGTCCTTCTTGCTTTTCACGAGTTCGATCAACTCGTGCACTCTCGCCGGCTTGAGGATATCGTGGTCATACGACGCGCTGTTGCATTCGTTGTTGATCTCGATGATGACATTTCTGAATTTCCCCGCAAGCAGCCAGTCGACGGTATTGCCGGCGGCGGCAATCACCGCTGCTTCGCTCTCCAGATGCTGATCCTGTCCGAAATAGAAGAGGCCGAGAATGACAACCATTCCCAGGCTGTCCGCTCTGGTAAGGATTTTTTGCAGTCTTCCCGCATACTCATCCCGCATTGCTCCATTTGTATGGTACGCCGGATTGATCCATCCCTTGTTCCCATACCCGGTGGGGCTTCCACCCTGCATATTCAGAGTAAATGCAAGTAATCCGTGGCGGCGCCATTCGGGCATGGCGGCAATGAAATCATCGGTGTTGCGATCCGGATTCCACTCTCCGGTATCGGGGTACTTCCACAGGTGCCGTGTCTCAGGATTCAGATCGTCGAAGATCCCCTGGACCATCCGGGCATTCGGGAGGAGCCCTTCGAGCGAAACGCCGTCAAGCGATCTCCCCTTCAGGGTAATCTCATCATTGATGAAGAAGTCCTCCCCCTTGACCGCGACGGTGGTTTTCGACCGGGACTCCGGGGTCGAGTACCCCATGATCACACACAACAGGATCGTGACAGCAACGCGGACGTTTATCATCGGCAGTGCCTATGCATATGGCTCATGGGAGCAGTCCAAGCATCTGTTTCCGCTCTGGTATGTGAGCGATCACTTCATCAATGTCATTTTCCGCATTCCCGTGAATGCACCCGCGTGCATTTTGCAGATGTATGTTCCGGAAGCGACTGCCCAGGCGTTCCACGTCACAGGATAGATGCCCGGCCGCTTGACCTCATCCACGAGGGTTGCGACTTCCTGCCCCAGCATATCATAGATCTTCACTGAAACAGGACCTGTTCTGTCAATCCGGTATGCAACGGTGGTACTCGCATTGAACGGGTTGGGATAGTTGGGCTCCAGGCCTATGGCATCGGGCGTTGGGGGCCCCGCGCGATTGACGTCCGTGGTGCCTTCCTGAATAGAAAAACCCGCAAAACGCACCGCCTCGTCCCGCAGATCCGCGGGTGTGCTCAGACTCCTGTAGATCCCCCATTTGGGCCTCAAGAAGCTATTGTCCGGACGAATGGTCATGAGGGAGTTGTTGCTGTAGGAGAGGATTGCTGCTCCGTCACTCACCCTCTTTATCGTCATCGCGTACGTTCCATTGACGGGGTGAATGGAGACGACTTCCGCGCACTCCACCCACTCCCCTTCGAACAAGGAGAGATTGACGATCGCCACCTTCGTGGTGTTGTTGTGAATGAGCTCCATTTTGTTGGGCGTGCCTTTTCTTGGCGTCAACGTAAAGAGGGGGTCCCCATCATCCCCGCCTACCGCCTTGATCTGGTGGATATGCGTGAATTTGGAGGAGGGTCTGTACCCGACCGCTATCCTGAATTTCCATTTGTAGGTCACTGTTTCCCCCACCACGCCCTTCCGGTCGTCAGGGGAAGGTTCATAGGTTTTGATTTCTATCCGCTGCCTGTCCGTATTGATGCAGCGGTCGTTATCCGGTGTGACGTGGGAAAAGAATTCAAAGACATATTGATGCAACACCGAGTCCCACACCTCCGTAATGTGTCTGCCGAATTCGGGATGTATGCATTCGGGGTTCTCCACCGCATCATTCCCCGGCGCCAGCACGCTGTTGATCAATTCGTAGGTGTTCCCCGGTCCATCGGCTTCGAGAACGACCTGCGGATAGACCAGGAGAGGCCATCCCAGCAGAACACCCAGCAAGGCACCTCTCTGTATGGTGGATAGCAATGTGTTCACGGTTGTTCCATGCTGTGCCGGTTTCGGTTGATGCACTGCCGCCTCCTTCTGAAGACCGGCCGTTGCCCTATCGGGGCTGTGCTTTCTGCCAGCCGGCCTTCATCATATCGTGCAAGCTTTGCCACAAGCGCTTTGTGTTCAGGCTTCTCAACGGTATTCTCTTTGCAGAAAGGATCGTTCTTCAGGTCGTAGAGTTCCGTGAACTTCACGTCCTTTGTCTTTATCTCGATCCATTCGTTGTACCGGTATTGATCCGTTCTCATGGAATACCCCATCATCTTGCCAGGACGGGGGTACTGACTGAAGGCCGCCATCTTCCCTTTGGTCTTCGGGTTCTGCATCAACGGAACCATGCTCGTTCCTTCCAGGTCATCCGCAACCGGAAGACCGCACAACTCCGAAAGGGTCGGATAGATGTCGACAAACTCGGTCAACGCGTTCACCCTCTTCCCCTGCGGCACATCCGGGTCGGAAATGATCATGGGAACATGCGTGTCCAGCTCGAAGTTCGTATGCTTGCTCCACTGCGAATATTCTCCCAGCTTCCAGCCGTGGTCGCCCCAGAGGATGACGATCGTATCTTTTCTCAGATTCAACGCATCCAATTCCGCCAGCAGTTTGCCGACCTGGGCATCGGTGTAGCTCACGCAGGCATAGTACCCGTGGATCAGTTCCCTCGTTTTTGTCTCATCACAAGGACCCAGGTCCGGGATATCCGAGTAAGATCGGAGTTCGTTCCAATTGGTAAATGCGATATCAGGAGCATTTTTTGGTTTGTCCGGATAGGGCAACGGAATCTTGCTACGGTCGTAGAGATCCCAGTATTTCTTTGGTGCGCAGAATGGCAGATGGGGTTTCCGGAACCCGACCCCGAGGAAGAATGGCTGGCGGTCTTTTTCATCCTTCGCGCCCGCTTTCAGGGCAAGCCGTTTCAGGGCGTCAACGGCCATGGTCTGCAAGCTTTCCATCCAGATAGGCGTCATCCGCTACGTCGGCGCATTCGGTTGCGGGTCCACGCAGGCGGGTGGATTCTTCACCGTCCCCCTTGTCTTTTGTCGATTGCTTTCCGCCCTCTTTCAGGAGTAGAAGATTCGCCTCAAGAGCATATTGCTTTCCTTCCGGATTGCGATGCGGGGTGCTGTAGGATGGTTCGTCCTCCAAACCGCCATGGAACAGTTTTCCCATTCCTTCTGAAAAATACCCGTGGTTCTTGAAATGCTGTTGAAGCGTCACCACATCGGGCATGGTGGTCCTGATGTGTGTCTTCAGGTCGTACACTCTGGTTGTATCCGGCCTCTTCCCCGTGAGCAAACTCGCACGGGTTGGCCCGCACACCGCCTGCTGGCAGTATGTTCGTTCGAACAGGACCCCGGTCTTCGCCAGGCCATCGATATTGGGCGACTTGACCATCGGGTGCCCGTAGCATCCCAGTTCCGGGCGGAGGTCATCGACAGCAATAAAGAGGACGTTCTTTCTTCGTGCCGATGAGGAAGACCATGCCGACAGATTCTTGCCGAAGACTCTTTCCAGTGGAGACAGCCCTATGATTCCTCCCACACCGAGCGCTGCGGTGGTTGAGAGGAACTCCCGACGTGATCGATTCATTGCAAACTCCCGATAGTGGTTCCCGATTTCTTCTCTTTTCCGCCGTTTGCCTGTCCGGCATTTCAATCCGGACCCTGATCAGCCGTCTGGGCGACGAGAACCCAGACCGGATTCCTTCCGACGTAATAGGTTTTCAATAGTGCAAGCCTCCCGGTACCGGGATCAATTCCATATGCCGCCAGTCTGCCCGACCTCTGCCCCCCTGCGTAGAGGAACCTGCCCGTGGGATCGATTGCGAACGAGCGCGGCATTGCCTCTGTAGGATAGTGCGCGATGAACGTCATCAAACCCGTTGCCGGATCCAGCCGGTATGCCGCAATGCTGTTGGGTCCCCTGTTGGTTGCGTAGAGAAATCGGCCGTCCGGGGTCATATGAACGTCTGCCCCGCCCCTTTGTGCCGGCCCGACAGTCCCCCCCGTATCCCCGATCTGCATGGAGAGCGTCTGCAGCCGCGCGAGTGCACCGTTCAATGAGTCCAGACAGTATGCCGTGACGCTTCCTTCAAACTCGTTGGCAACGTAGGCGATGTTCAGGAACGGGTGAACGACGATATGCCGCGGACCGGTACTGTCGGGAGTTGCGATACGATCAGGCAAACCAGGGTTCATCACTCCGGAGGTATCATTGAACCGGTATGTGAGAATCGCTTCCCCCGATCTGCAGGGAATGAACAGGTACCGGTTGCTGCAATCCGTCCGGATGGAATGCGGGTTCAGTGGCGTGGTGATCACCTGGAGCGCTCCTCCCCGGACCGCCCCATTCTGCCCGATCGCATACACCGCCGCCCGGTGATCGGCAAAATGAGCGGTGAAGAGATATCTGCCCTTGCGGTCCACTGCGAGATAGACCGGATTCCAGGTGACACTGATACTCCCTATGTAGCTCAGATCGCCGGTTTTCGGATTGATGCGAAACGACGCAACGCTGTTCTTCGAGCGAATGGCCGCATGCAGAATATGGTTTGTCGGATCAACGGCCAGGGATCCCGGTTGTCCGCCCGCATCCACCGTTCTTCACCGGTTCAGATCACCGCTTGACGGGTTGATGCTTGAAGATCCCGATGCACTGAAGGCTGTCGAGTGACACATAGACGTATGAGTCGCCCCGCGGGGGCATATGCTGCCGCGAAGACGGCACTGGACAATACGATCGCACGGATAGTGCCACGATTCGGCTGGGTTTCACTCTTGTGTCTCCGCCTCTTTCGTTTCAAGATTCCCGAAGAGGACTCCCACCGGATTGTTGTATTCCAGGGCTGTCAGGCGCACGTAGCGCAGAAAGGCGTCCGGTGTATTGTACACCGCGCCCTCATTCCATGCCCCGGCGATCAGATATTCGAACGTGCGTGTCTCGTTGACGGCGATCCTGAACGTGTGATTTCCCTGGAAGGAGGCAATACGCTGATACACCGGATGGTAGGAGTCTTTCACGACCAGCGCAGAGCCGATAAATTCCACCATATGTTCTTTGATTCCGGTATCGTCTCCCGGATTCCCCACCAGCTCCTGTCCTATACGCACCGCTATCCCTGTTTCCACAATGTTCATGCTGTCTTTGGCATTCGCCTTGATCCCGCAGGCGAAGACCGTGCCGTTGGTGTGGGGGGAAAACCGGGTGAACTTCACCGCGCATGTGGAGTAGCTCTGGCCTGTGTAGGCGGTGTAGTCCTGGACAAGCTCATAACTCCCGTTGCCGGTGTTCCAGTTCATCGTCCTCACGCGCACCATGCTGCGCAACGGGCCGTTCACCACCACATCGAACGAGTAGCGGGTGTCGGTGAGTTGATCTTCATTGAATGTCCACTCGGAGATCTTCCCCTCCGGCCCGCGCGTGAACCGGGGTACGGATATCGAATCCGGCCGGCCGGGGTACTCATACAGGCCGATGCCGCCTGCCCCGAAAGAGGAAGCAACTCCCATGATATCCGAACCATAGTCGAAATTCACCTTCGGTACGCCGTTGTAGCCGCAGTAGTTGTGGATGCACATCTCCTGGGACATCAGGAGCGGTTTCCGTTTCCCGTACATGTCCACGCTTGTCGGGTACCAGAGCTTCCAGCCGATATTGGCCGATTCCCACCAGGCAATGATGTGACGGCAGTAGCTGCCGATGGCCGCATGCGTGCCGTGGGGGTTCCAGCCGCGGTTCGAGAAGCCGAAATACACGTAGAGGGTTTTTCGTTCCTTCGCCTTGATATCGGTTTGAAAGAACAGCTCATCCCAGACGCCGTCCTTGTCCAGATCGTCCAGCTGATAGAAGATCTGATGCCCGTTTGCCTCTTTGCGGATGCCGTGCATGCCCGCGAAGGCAAACTCCTCCGGCGAGGGCTCCGCTTTCGGCGGCAGGGATGGATCGACCACCGTTACCCACATCTCGTGCAGCTTTTTCACCGGAAAGGCGTCGCGTGTTATCGACACCGGAAATTCTTTCGCTCGACATCGAGCGTGTTTACCAGGGTGATCTCCAGACGCTTCCCGGGAGCGAACGACCCCTCCGTATACCAGGAGTTCCCGCCGGCCCGGAGGATCGGGGTGATCGCCAGGAATACTATCAAACAACAGATCAGTCGTGTCATCATGACCGATGCCTGTCTGTCCATTCAACTTTCATGGTCTCTTCGGTGCTCACCCCGGTCCGTCCATTTCTTCCATGGCCTCTTCCGGGTCTTTTCCCGGCTGTGTACGCCGGATCCGGGCATGCAGGGCCTTTCCGGCTCCGGCCTACGGCTTTCCGGCCGCCTCCGCACCCGCCCGGGCAACGATGCCGTCCTCCGTGGACTTCGCCCCGCTCACCCCGACGGCACCGATATACTGCCCTTCGACGACGATCGGGTGCCCGCCTTCCACCGGCAGTGCGCCGGGCAATGCCAGAATGACGGATCTGCCCCCGGTCACCACCTCCTCAAACGCTTTTGTCGGCCGCTTGAACATGATCGCAGAGCGGGCTTTCTGATATGCCACGTCGATACTTCCGTTCTGCGTGTTATCCATCTTCTCAAAATACACCTGATTTCCGCCGTCATCCACAATGCTGATGGCAACAGTCCAGCCATTCTTTGCCGCCTCCGCCTCCGCAACCGCGGCAATCTTTTTTGCGAGCGCCAGGCTGACGGTCTTCTTCTCCAGAAACTGCGCATGGCCTGCCGATATGAAGCATGCAAGCAGGAGAGCTGCTGTGATGGAATTTGGCATTGTCATAGCTTACCTCGCATTGTTCAGAATATATCCGTCTTTCGTTCTGTCGAATGTCCACCGGAGCGGTCCCTCCGCACGGACGACGCTCACCAGAACCTGATCGGGTTGAGGAGAGCTGATTGTGGCCGACCGGGCCACGGCGTCGGCATCGCGCTGATCGTTCACCGGCAGCAGGAGCGTGACAAGAATCGACAGAGCGGCCTTCGCCGTTGTTCCGGTCTCGACATATGGATGCTCGACGAGGCGCGCGTCTTCTGCCACAGCCATCGCCGATACCGCATCCTGGACAATAGCGGCCTCACTGCCAAGGACAAGGGGAACCAGCGCCATCATGTGATTCTTGCCGTCGGAGAGGACAACGTGGTTTTTCATGACCTGGAAACTCCCATGCTCGGCCCGGGGAAGCGCTGAACCCTCCCTTCGGGAAAAGCCATAGGGCAGCCTCTGCTCCCGGATATACGCACCGTCGCCCCCGCCGACGCCCGGGAAGAACCGCGCCCGGATGTCGGCGCCGGCTTCGGCACCCACTTCATCCAGAAGCAGGGTGACCGCGGGCTTTTCCAGAACGATATGCCGCCGCCACTTCTTCAGCTGTCTGCCGGGATAGGCATGTGTGGGGTCCATCAGCACATAGTCTCGCCTGTCGTCCGACCGGAACTCCAGAATCTTTCCGCCGATGTTTTCCAGCCAGGGCCGGTTCTTTGTCTTTGCCGGAATCTGCTGTTCTCCGTTTACGGAGACGACATTGTGTCCTTCGCCGGAGGCCATCACGTACCGGTACCGGTCCTCGTTGAAGTAGTATTCGTCGTACCGCATCCTCCCCAGATCACGAATGAACGGGACGCCATGCCACGTGAGAATGAACTGGCCGCAATCGAGATGCCCGTGATGCGGGTCGTCGTTGAATCCGGCTTTGCAGGCGATGGTGACCGCGGAGGGGTCCAGGAAATCACTCCGCATCACGGCCCAGTCGATATTCTTGAAGAACATCGACTTCTGTGCCGGTTCCACCGGCCGGACGGTGCTTCTCGGCCAGAGGATATCGAACAGGTCTGTTCCCTCTTTCAGGAAGGTCTCCCTGTACCAGGCCGAGGTTGATCCTTGCGTTTCGTCCACCAACTTGTTGACTGCCGCTGTCGGCCCGACCGGTTCCGGTTCGCCGTCCCCGAATGCGGCCGACAGTGCATAGAGTTCGAAATCAAAAGGATGTTTGAAGACCTTACCGTGTCTGAAGAGATTGAATTTCCCCCTGGAGAGCCTCTTGAGAGGTTCCATGAAGTAGGTGCCGCTGCTCATCATATACGCATGATAGCCGCGCCCTTCCTGCCAGCCCCCCTCATCGCCGATCTGGTCAAATGTCAGATTGATCCGGTTGTAGCATTCCGCCACCAGATCCGCCAGCCGGGGATGTTCCTTCAGAAGGGCAAGAGCGGCAATCCCCAATCCGGAATAACAGATCGCCGACCAGTTGCACCGGTAGGCGGTGGACCACCAGTGGAAATCAGAGTTCCCCCTCACCCGCGTAATGGCTTTTTCGAGGAGACCGTTCCGGATCTTGTCCCGCTCCGGAACACTCAGGACCGGAGAGAGCCAGTCGTATGCTGTTGAAAGCACTCTCGCAACTTTTGCCGATCCCAGGTCGTATGAGAACACGACCTGATCATCCGGGACATTCCAGGGCCAGACACGCGGATAGATAATGTCGAACGCGTGAGCTCCCATGATCCACTCCGGCAGATCGCTGATGGCCAGGGCGAACTCTATCGCCCTCCTGGCGTACGCGGTATCGCCGGTCATCTGGTACAGAAAGGACAACTTCAAGGCGCCGTCACAGATCAATCCGACGTACGTCGAAGCTTCATTGCCGGTCTCATAGCGGGGATGTGCGGGCTCCGACAGGATTCGCCGGGAGAAGGGCATTTTCATAAGCCTGTTTCCTTCCACCAGCAATCCCCGCATGATGGCACGGCTTTCCGGGTCGGTGTGTATGCGCTGCAGGAGTTGTGGCTTGTCTTTGTCTGTGAAGTACAGATACGGGTGCCGGAGTTCGCTGATGTCGATGGCTTTCGCCATTTCCTCCTTGCTCACACGATCCACAGCTCTTTGCCGTTTGAGCAAACGAAGCGAACCCGAGACCGCACAAGAGAAGACCGGCAAGGGCGAGGTTAGACATCCGACTTCTGTTCATTCCAGTTCCCCGGTTTTTGCAGCGGCGGCACCGCTCCTACCACCGCCGGTTCTGCTTCCATTCTTCAGCCAGCTGCCTGAGCTTCCCGTCGGCGTGTTCAAAAAACATCTTGTATGATGTGCAGAAATGGTTCGACCCGGCGTCGCGCGGATCCCGCATTCTGTCCTTGGTGCATCCTCCCTGGCAGTGTGGCAGCCAGCGGCATGTCGGACATTCCTCCGGCAGCTCCGCCTTCAACAGTCCGAATTCCTCCTGCCGGGGAGAGTTGAGCATTTCATCCAGCCGGTGCGTCATGACATTGCCAAGCTTCCATTCCCCCTCCACGAAGAAATCGCACGCATAGACATCGCCGTTGTGTTCCACAACGATATACGATCCGCAGACCTTCGCCAGCGTGCATTCCGGAGCGTTCAACCCCACATACGTATGGAACACGGAATCGAACCAGCGCACGGATGTCGACGCAACACCTTCATGAATATCCGCGTGCCAGAGATCAAATATCCGCCTCAGAAATTCCCCGTACTGTTCGGCCGACACTGAATAGGAAGCGGCTGCCCCCGGATTCGCCGCATCGGTCTCCACGCAGGGGATGAACTGCATATAGTTCAATCCGAGCGTTTTGTGAAAATCATAAATCTCCTCGGGATACCGGGCCGAATAGTCGTTCACGACGATGAGTGCGTTGGTCTCAACTCCTGCATCGAGGAGCATTTTCGCCGTGTTGTGAACGGTTTCCCACGATCCTTTTCCGCCCCTGGTGATTCTATAGTGATCGTGAATATGGGCGGGACCGTCGAGAGAGAGACCGACGAGAAAGTTGTATTCCGCCAGAAACCGGGCCCACTTCTTGCCCAGCTGTATGCCGTTGGTTTGAAGACCGTTGCCGACCGTCTTTCCTTCACCGTACCTTTTCTGAAACTCCACGGCTTTTTCAAACCATGGCAGGCCCATCAGCGTGGGCTCCCCGCCCTGCCAGCCGAACGACACGTGGGGGCTGCTCTGAACCATCGCCTGCCGTATAAGCACTTCCAGTATCTCCGGAGACATCCGGTGTTTCGGTGTCTCGGGAAACAGCGCGGCTTTCTGGAGATAGAAGCAATACGTGCAGTCCAGATTGCAGTCCGGCCCGGCGGGTTTGATGAGAAAGGAATTCAGTACTTTCTTGGGAATATCCGGTGATTTCGGTTCCTGGGACACTACTCGGTTTCCCCCTTGTACGCAAACCAGTCAAATTCCGCATACCTGCTGCTCCCGGTCCCGTTGGATGAAGCATACGGACCGATCATCGTTCCCACAAAACCGCCGGCATTGGTTCTGCTCAATGTGCGGCCGTCCACGTTCTCCTGCAACACCTGCCACTCCTCGTCCGCCACTGCATAGAAAAAGCTGTACGATTGACCCTTTGCCTCCACCTTCAGATAGAGCCGTTTGGTGTCGAGAGGGACCGATGCGATGACACTGTCTTCTCCTTTGAACCGGCGCGTAAGCACGACAGTCGGTGTGGAGGCTTTCAGCATGTACTCCACACGGAAGTGGAAATTGGGGCTCTGCACGAGGACCAGTCCCGCCGTTTCCTTTTCCTTCCCGGGCACAAACTCCATGGCGAGCCGGACGGAACAGTTGATGTGTTCCTGCCGCCGCAACACACAGCTCGGCTGTTCCGGCCCGGTGATGGCATCCGGCCTGAGAGCAAGCCGCAGAAAGCCGGGACGTTCGCTCAGGGAATACCAGACCGTGCGCGGGGTTCTCCAGAAATACCACTGCGGTGACAGTGCGGCGCCTTCGAAATTGTCGCATGCGGGCCGGGTAGCGAACGGATGGGGAGGGAGAGCCGGGGCCGGACCTTCGCACAACACCTTCCCTTCCCCGGGATTCACGACAGGCCATCCGCTTTCCCAAACGACGCGTGCAAGAAAGGTCTCGCGGCCGAGGTTGTAGTGAAAGCCCCCGTACGGCCTCACGCCCAGGAGCACCATCCACCACTCTCCCGTCTGCGTCTCGACCATATCGGCATGTCCTGTCGCGGCGATGGGATAGTCCATTCCCAGATGCCGGTGAGTCAGGATGGGATTCTTCTTGTTCCCTTCATAGGGTCCGCGTATCGCATTGCTCCGGAACACTGTGACGGCATGGTTGTCGCTGGTTCCTCCTTCCGCAATGATAAGATAGTACATTCCGTCGCGTTTGTACAGATGCGGGGCTTCAGCATTGTTCGCGCCGTGCAGGGCACCTTCGTAGAGAATTGCGCTTCGTTCCCCCACAAGTTTCATCGTTTTGACATCGATTTCCTGGAGCCAGATCTCCCGTGTCTTGGTGTCAGCCGGGAGACCTTCGGGACGGCGGTTCCCGGTATAATACACTCTTCCGTCATCATCAAAGAAGAGAGATGGGTCAATACCCGGGGCTCCGTCAATCCAGTAGGGCTCAGACCATGGACCCTCCGGGTTGGTGGCCGTCACGACAAAGTTGCCCTTCTTCCCGACGAGCGTGTTGATGACGTAGAACGTGCCCTTGTGCCAGCGAATCGTGGGGGCATAGACGCCGCCGGAGGCACGGATCGTATCCAGATCCAGTTGAGAGGGCCTGGAGAGAACATGGCCGATCATGCGCCAGTGAACCAGATCACGGCTGTGATATATTGGTATCCCCGGAAAATACTCGAAGGTGGAGGTGACCAGATAGTAGTCATCCCCCACCCGGCAGATCGATGGATCCGGATTGAAGCCGGGGATGATCGGATTGTGGTAGAGACCGACCGGACCGCCGGACTGAGGGTGGTCCTGCGGCCATGCAAAGGGGGCAGAGACGGATAGGAAAAGAACATATGGTAGCGGCAATAACGCCGTGCGGAGCTTCATGTATCCACCTCTTTTCTTCATCAGGGTTTTCCCCTTCCGGGCGCGGCCCGTCTACTTCACATAGACGAGTTTGCTCACGCCGTGCCAGGACCCGGCGGACACACGACACAGATACATCCCGCTCGGCAACGGCGTCTCCCGCGCATCTCGGGCATTCCACCGCACATGATGGGTGCCGGCATCCTGCGTTTCATCCACGAGCGTGGCCGCACGCTGACCGAGTGCGTTGTACACCACCACGGTGACCCTGGAAGAAGCGGGAAGTTCGTAGCGTATGGTGGCCTGTCCGTTGAACGGATTCGGATAGCTTCCGTGAAGAGCGAACCCGGATGCTGTGGCGACCTGCGGTCCGGTGACAGAGGTTGTTGTCCTGTCTATCGTGATAAGCTCAATGCCGTTCCCGGTGTGCAGATTCCGTGTGTACTGTTTGGCCGAGGGGTTGTTCCATTGCTCGAACACTCCCAGGCTGCCGATCCGGGTTCCGTCTTTTTCGGGATCGTACGCAACTCCGGCCGGCCAGAAGCTGGAATCCGCCGCCTGCAGAAGATAGTCGTCGACCCCGTAGATCTGCGGATACGAACCGTACGGATTGGACTGGGTGAACTCCGTCTTGAGGAAATCCAGGCAGACCGATTCCAGCGCCACGTCATCCTGCGAGGCAAAGAGCGACGATGTCCAGTCGCCGTTGAACGGCGTCATGGCGAATTTGCGCGGCGGGTCATTCGCTTCGGAACCGCCCCAGAGGCCGTCCACAACAAACAGGACCGTTTTTTCTCCCAGATGCCTGTGTCCCATCAAATCCACCTGGATCCGGTACAGGCCGTATCCGGTGCGCGCAGGCACCTTGTCGGGGCTGACAAGTCCCTGGTGCAGATGTGAGGCGGAGCTCCGGGATTGGGAGCCAAAATGATTCTTCGCGCAAAACGTTACACCCGCCCGGGCGTGACCCTTGAATGCCGCGATGTTGATGAGGTACGTTGCATTCATCAGGGCGGTCGGATAGTAGTCCCCCGTCACGGGAATGCTGTTTTCCCGAAGGACTGTCCCGCGATCAGAATAGTAGATGGAGACCTGACTGCCATACACCGGCTTCGTCCGGCCGTAGGCGCCCCGGTAGTCGATATACGTAATGTTCGGGAACTCTCCGTGCCAGAGATCATAGACATGCTTGTAGAGATGCTTGAGCGGGTCACCGACGGAGATGTCCTCCTGGCGGATCCCGCACTCGTTGACCAGCTGCCGGAGCATTGCCAGCACGAACTGTGGGGAAGTTTCCGCCATCCCGTACCTGCTGGTATTCTTGATGGTGTAATCTTCTTCTAAGGTGCTGCTGCTGGCGCTCACACAATTCACTTTGATGAAGATCTTCTCGCCGGTCGCGTATCCTGCTTCCCCCCTTCCGTGGGTGCTGTTGTAGTGCGCGAAGAGGAGGTTCCACGAGTCCGAAACGGTTGTCTTGCCTGTCAGATTGTTCACGAGATCCGCGGCCATCGACGCGACAACATTCATATTGGTGTTTACAGGAAGGAACCATCCATTCCCGAAGACGTTGGAACAGTTCTCGTTTGTGGAGCTGTTGTCCCATACCCACACCACACGTCCCGGAAAGATCCCCCGTGCCACGCCCACCGGTTGGTTCGGCCCTATCAGTGAGCGTGTATCGGCATAGACCGGACGCTCGTCCCGGGGCAGCGTCAACAGAGCACAGAAGAATGCCGCCGCAAGCAGCGGGACGGCACGAAGCCATCTGGACTGTACGAAGGATTCCCGGGCCTTGCGGAACGCAACGAGTGACGCGACCAGACCGAGCAGATAGAGGAAAAAGGTGGACATCAACGGTGCGGCCGCCTGCATGCAGGGATAGGTGGCGCGCTGCGGTTTGGGAATCACGCGGACAAGAAACCACACCGTGGCAACCATTCCCACCAATAAGAACGTGACGCGTGCCGGCATGTGAAGACGGCACATGAAATGTTTGAAGCGGGAGGGGACGGCAGGAGCGTCAATATTATCGAACGGCGGGTGACCGGCAGGTTGACTCGTCACGGGACTCTCTCCAAGTACTCGTTGAACCTTCCATCGTTCCGGCCGATGGTTGCAGGAGCATATCCGCTCCTTCCTTCATTGCAGGGCGGAACACCACAAGAAACCGCATCCGCCCTTTCCAGCGCACGGCAGCCACTCTTGCGGGAGACCGCAGCTACGTGGAAGACTCCGGGACGGTTTCACCATGGCCAGGGCTTGACCTTCAATCGCAACGCCTCCTTCTCCCAGAGTTGGGCGAATTCCTTCACCTTCCCGGGATTTGAAGCCGCAAGATCCTTTGTTTCCGAGGGATCGTTGCCCAGATCATAGAGCTCCCATGCGTGTTCATCGGCCGGAATGAACTTCTTCGCATTCTGAACTCTGGCCACCAGTTTCCAGTTGCCAACCCGGATGGCACGGTTCCCTTCGTGTTCCCAGAACAGATAGTCGCGCTTGATCGCTTCATTTCTGAACGCCGGTACCAGGCTTTTCCCCTCATAGGGAAGTATGGCGTTCCCCTTGAACTCCTTCGGATAGGCGACACCGGTGACGTCCAGGCAGGTGGCCATGATATCGATGAGATGGGACGGGTGGGTTCTGAGTTCCCCTCTTCGCTTGATGCCGGCGGGCCACTGCACCACCAGCGGCGAAGCAATGCCACCTTCGTGCGTCCACTTCTTGTAGAGCCGGAACGGGGTATTGCTCGCGTTTGCCCACTCGATGCCATAGGCCGTCCATGTATCGGCATTGCCGGACATGACTCCCCTGCCGCTGCGTACGAATCGCCCGTCGCGCGTGTATGCAGGCCTTCTCCCGGTCTCTAATGAGTCGGGAGGGTAGGGCCTCAGGATCTTTTGTTCGGGGGTAAGCGGTAGTTCCGGCTTGTCCACTCCCTGCGGCTCGGCACAGCCTCCATTGTCCTGCAGGTAGAAGACGATCGTGTTCTCCAATTCTCCCTTCTGTTCCAGGGCTGAGATGATGCGTCCGATTCCCTGATCCATGATATCGATCATCGCCGCATACACCTCCATCCGCCGTACCTGCCACTCTTTCATGGGTGCATCCTTCCAGGCGGGGATCTCGACATCCCGCCCGGTCAACACGCACCTGTCGTCAATGATCCCCAGCTTCTTCAGCCTGTTGAAACGGAGGACCCGCAGCGAATCCCAGCCGGAGTCGTACAGCCCTCGGTATTTTTGAACCTCGCTTTCAGGTGCGTGCATCGGCCAGTGTGCGGCGGTATAGGCAACATAGAAGAAGAACGGTTTTCCCTCCGGATGTTCGCGGATGAATTTCACTGCCGTGTCGCTGATGGCATTCGTGTAGTAGAAATCCTTTCCCGGCAGAATGAACGTGTTGTTGCTGGCAAGGGTACCCGGGTTATAGTAGCTCCCCGACCCGTTCAACGTCCCGAAGAACCTTTGAAATCCCCGCTGGCAGGGCCAGTTGCTCTTGTCGCCGGCCATCGACATCTCTTTTGCCAGGTGCCATTTCCCCGTCATGTAGGTGGCGTAACCCGCCTGCTGGAATACTTCCGCCATGGTCACAGCACTTCTCCCAAGGTCATCACGGTAACCTTGCTGCTCGAAGTTCTCGGACGACAGCCATCCCATCTCGGCCTGATGGGGATAGAGTCCTGTCAACAGGGATGCACGTGAGGGGCTGCAGCGGGCCGTATTATAGAAATGCGTAAAGCGTACTCCATTGGCCGCCATCCGGTCAATGTTCGGGGTCCGTATTTCAGACCCGAAACATCCGATGTCGGAATATCCGATGTCATCGCTCAAGATGACCACAACATTGGGTTTCCGGCTTGCCTGCTGGGCCTCCACCGGCAGGGGTCCCAGAAGCGTCCCGGCCACCAGAAGAGAACACGCGGTGATACCCTGTATGACTTTCATTGTCAGTGGTCCTTCATCAGCAGGCGGCTCTTCCCGTCAACGCAGAGCTGTTCATGGCCGGTCAGCGTTCGCATCGGCGATCATCCGGCCGTTGATCCCCGGATGTCGGTTGAGAAGGGGGCAAGCTCATTTGATCATCATCATCTGTCGTGACTGCATCATTCCGTCACAGGCAAGCCGCGAAAAATACACTCCGCTTGCGAGGCCGGACCCGTCGAATTGCGCCTGATGCTGTTTGCCGGGTTCCGCTTCCGCGTCGAAGAGTGTGGCCACTTCCTGTCCGAGCGTGTTGAGTATGGTGAGCGTGGCCCGTGCGTGTACGGGAACGGTAAATTCAATGACCGTTGCCGGATTGAAGGGGTTTGGATAGTTCTGCGAGAGAGAAAAGCGAAGCGGGAGCTGTGCATCCGGTGGAGGGACGTCTGTGGCGACGGTCAGATTGCCCATCCCGGCCCATTGCATCAGCAGGGGCCAGATGCTTCCTGTCCGCTGTTCGGGCAGTGTCACGTTCTCCACAGCAGCGGCACCCAGCCGGTCCTGCAGCTGCTGGTAATACAGGCTCCGCGGTGTAACGCGCACCCCCCAGCTTTCCCAGAACCCCGCTCCGCTCTTCAGGAGGCCGGAACAACCGGTTCCCCAGTTCATTGCCCCGATAGGGCTTTCCACCTTGAACTCACCCGCATCCGACTGGCAATTCCAGAACATGGTCTGGGCGCCGGCCCAGCCGTGACCGGAGCCCATGGCCTTTCTGTTCTGCACCCTCGTTTCCCCCCCGCGGATATTGTCGAACAGAAGACCCGTTGCATAGCGGTGGTGCGGCCCGATATCCGCATAGGTTTGAGTGGCGTAACAATCCACAAACACATTCGGCCCTGCCACGCGGGACCCGGTGACATAGTCGTGTCTGCCCCCGCGCGTATAGCACCGCTGATAGAGGTTGAAGGAGCCTTTGTCGATGTAGAACGAGTACTTGCGTGACCCGGTCGTGATCGATTTGGGATCCAGCATGGCACATTCCTCGATCGTGGTGAAATACGCCCAGCTCAACGTCACGCAGGAATAGCCGAAATAGCGCGCGGTGACCTTGCGCACCCAGCAATCCGCCGTCTGCGAGAGAACGATGGCGCTCCAGCCGTGACTTTCGTCTTCCTCGCCGGCATACACCGAAGAGATGAGCATATTTTCGACGCCGCAATTGCTCAGCCTTCCTTTCACCGAGAGCCTGGTCACTTCCCCTCCTCCGTAGAGGGTTTCTATGGCCTGCACGAGAGGAATATTGAAAGAGAGTTGTTTCCCGTTGATGCCGGTGACGACTCTCTCATAGGAGATTCGGTACTCGGAAGCGACCCATCCGTACTGCGCCATATCCAGAGCTGTGATCCACGCGTCGTTCGGGGTACGGGTGATCCTGATCGTATCCCCAACGGCAAATCCGGCCGCACTGTCGAGCGCGAAGCCGTTCCACCGGTGGGTGCATATACGGACGCAATCCGTATCGCTCCCGAAACTCCCGGCGGAAGCGGGCGCGTCTCATATGTGAGTGTCATCTCGTCCCACCCATCCGCCTTGATGTACGAAACGGAGATGTACACGGTCTTTATAGCCGCCGGATCCCCGGCCAGATCCTTTTTGGCATAGAGTCGCAGCACGGCACTTCTGACACTGTCCTTCACCGCCGACAAATCGAACCTCAGATAGCCTTCGCGGGTCACGTTGTTGTTCACACCGGCATTCTTGACCGCCACGGATGGATCCGCACCGAAATTGAGTTTTGCGCTGGTGCCGCCCTGCACGTAGGTGTCCGCAACGGGGAGCAACGAGACCACACTGTCCTGGCCGGACGTTGCCGAGGGCACGGTGATGTGTAGAACCGGTCGATTTGCGGCTGAATCCTCCCTGCTGGAATAGTTCACATATTGATTTACATCGGCGGTGAGGTGGAAGGAGATGGTCTTGTCTCCCTCCAGTTCTTCTGCAACTCCCTTCAGGACATTGAACTCCTGCCATGTACGTGCCGGCGGAAAGAGCTGCGCGTCCAGCACTGTTTCCGTCGTGGTCTCGGAGGAGGATTCCGTTCCCTGTATCTGTATGAAATCGTGCTGTGTGGGAGATGTCGCAACGAGTTCCGTTCCCCCTTTGTCCGGAGTGTTCTGCCCTTCCCCCCGGAGAATCACTCCGCTTGCCTTGACATAGAGCGAACCGTTCACCTCGTAACGGCCCGCTTTGAGAAGCACCGCACCGCGAAACCCGTTTGCGTTCAGCGGGAGCGCGGACACACGGTCGATCGCGGACTGAATCAATGCTCTGGCATCCCCACTGACCGGCGTCACTGTTTCCGCAACAGGCACAGCGGGAAGAGGGACGCCGCCCCCCTTGTAGCCTGCATGGGAGAAGTCAGGGATGGTATTAACGACATTCGTCTGACCCGTATTGGCATATGGCGTATATGCCAGCTTCCCGCCCGCGCCCATCTGGACCAGGGTGCTCGTCTGCGCATGCACGAGGAACGGGCACACAAGAAGCAACGCTACGGGCAGCCGAGAACGCTGGTGTTTCACTTCACCTCCTGAATACTCGAGATCAATCCTTCGTCATCCATCCCTCGCCTCCCGGCCATGGACCATTGCCTCGATGCATCTGCCGCCGCCGGGGTCGTGCACCGGTAGAAACCGTCCGGAACCGGACACATCAGGGACCGGCGGGAGTTGACGCTGCCGGCGCCTCGCGCTTACCGCGCACCGTCCGCCACGTCCCGCACTGAATACTGCTTATACCGGAGCAACGCCTCGATGTAGTAGTAGTCACCGTAAATCAAGGATACGTCAATCTCGCTCCCGCCCGGCCTATTGCCGACTGCGTACTTGAGGATGCCGCCGGAAGGAGCGCCATCGACAAAATAGGGTGTAACGGAGAGCGCCTCCAGGATGGACACGGCCCCCCGGAAGTACTTTTCCTTTGCCGGGCGCTCGCTGACAAACCTGCTGAGTTCCAGCAGGGCCGAAGCAGCGATGGCTCCCGCGGACGCATCGCGTGGTTCGTCGGGAATCTTCGGTGCGTTAAAGTCCCAGTACGGCACATAGTCAGCCGGAAGGTGGGCCAGAAAGTAATCCGCGGCTTTCTGTGCGGTCTGGAGAAACCGGGGATCCCGTGTATAGCGATAACTCATCGTATACCCGTAGATTGCCCATGCCTGGCCTCGCGACCAGCACGATTCGTCCGCATACCCCTGATGGGTGCCTTTCCAGAGAACCGACCCGTTGGTGGTATCATAGCTCAGGACATGATAGGTGCTTCCATCGGGACGGAAATGGTTGCGCATGGTGGTTTCCGCATGCCGCACCGCAATATCATACATCTGCCGCGTGCCACCGTTCTGCGAAGCCCAGAAGAGAAGTTCCAGGTTCATCATATTGTCGATGATGACCGGATACGGCCATTTGCGGTTGTCCCACGATTTGATGCATCCGACGGCGGGGTTGAACCGCGAGGCGAGAGTATTGGCTGTCTGGAGAATGACCGTCTTGTAGGGCTCGGCCTTTGTCAAACGGTATCCATTGCCGAAACTGCAGAACACCATGAAGCCGACATCGTGCGAGCCCGAATACCATTGAAGGGGGGTGAGACCTTCCGTCCAGCGCCTGGCCGACTGCGCAAACACCTTGTCCCCGGTCATTTCATGCATATACCAGAGAATACCCGGAAAGAAGCCGCTGGTCCAATCGCGGATCTGAACGGTCTTCCATCTCCCATCAGGCATTGTGTTGCGCGGATAGCGCAGGGAATCACCGCACTCCCGCACCGTGAGTTCCACCTTGTCCGAGAGAGCCTTTGTGATGCCTTCCATTCTGGAGGTGAGCAGATCTGCAGGCGCTTCCGTGACGGGAGAAGTTGTGCACCCGCTGGAAAGCAACAGACTGAGGACGATTGCCTTGCGCACGTGTTCCACCTTTGTTCATCAACGAATAATGTGTTAACACCTTTCAGGTCATTAACCGGACCGCGCTCCGGTCATCCGGCATCCCGGCCGGAATACGGAGCGCCTTCCGCCACCCCGAAGCCATAATCAAAAAAACACTCCGACCCCGAGACAACGGAGTCGGAGTGCGATCTCCTCTACTGCGGACTGCAACTGTTCTATTTCACTGTTCCACGGAGCAGCGCCGATCAGACCCCGGGAGGAGTGATGATCGGATACCCGTCATTACTTCACAAGAAGCATCTGTTTTGTGGCCACGAAGGCGCCGGCCTGCATCTTGCAGAAATAGACGCCGCTGCTCATGCCGGCGGCATTCCATGACACGGAATGGGTTCCGGCCTGTTTCACGTCGTTCACCAGGGTTGCCACCTCGCGTCCGAGCACGTCGTAGACCTTGAGTGAGACGAACCCCGCTGCACTCATGTCAAATGAGAGTTCTGTGCTGGGATTGAAGGGGTTCGGATAATTTTGCGTCAGGGCATAGTGCACTGGAATGCCGCCTTCGCCCGGAGCAACGTCGGCTGGCAGGTTGTTGAGCCAGCGCGCTTTGAGAGCCGGGTACCAGTTCAGGTCGCCGAGCGGGAAGCCGTTGTCCGCTCTGGTGTATGATGCCGCCGTTGTTCCGTATGCAGCGTTGACCGGTGTTTTTCCCAGGGAATCCTGGTAGTCGAACGACCAGTTCTCCGGAAGAGTTGTTGAGTTTGGAAAGGCCAGCGCCGAGTCAATGAAGTTGTAGATGGAACGCGGTGGTGCCTGGAATGTCAGGGTTTCCGAGAAATATGCCTTGGTGGAATCCACAAGCGCCTTCATAATAGTCGGAGTAATATAGCCGGGGGCTTCGGTCGAATCCTTCCACTTCACCCAGAGATCCTTGTATGCCTGATCCCAGAATATGTTGTTATTCCTCACCGTGATCTTTGAGTTGGCATACAGAGTATCCAGTGTAAGAACCCACATCTTGTAATTTTCCGGTTGAGTTTGTTCGTGGGTGGCTGAACCGGCAGATGTCCGTTTCTTGAATGATCCCAACGCGATGGTATTATAGAAAATGTTGTTCGTCACGGTCAGCTCACGGGTCTTCCCCGCCTCAAACCCTCCATGAAATCCCTCGGTGGTAAGACCGGTGTTGTGGTCCCATTTGACATAATTGATGCTTGTCCCCACGTTTCTGAAGATTCGGTCCGTCAGATTGAAGAAGGTCGTATTCTGGACGACTATCGAATCCTGGTAGTTGGTCGGGCGAATATCAACCACCCGTCCGTTCCCTCCCATCGATTTGGGATGTCCGATGCTATGGATGAAACTATCTTCGATGTAGAGGCTGCAGCTATCGCTCCAAATTGCAATCGCGCCCCCGCGATCATGCATGATTTCACAATCTTTCACCCAGAGACTGGAGCCGTTATAGAGATTGATGTACCTGTTGTTGACACCGCCTGTAGGGCGGGTGCTTCAAGAGTCAAACCCTCCAGCTTCCCGCCTGATCTGAAATTGATGTTGTAGGCGTATGTGGTTCCCGATGTCGGGCTCGGAACCAGCAATGGTCTATATCCGGTGCCGGGTGCCGCTTTGATATACAGGAAGAAATTGTAGTTGTTGATGGCTTGTACGCAAGGATAAAACCCGTTTCGCGCAAGGACATAAATCGTTTGTGTGGGCAGAGCCGCCGTTCTTGCGACCGAGTCGGCCTGAATGGTTGTGGCCAGGCCGTCGATGACGTTGGGGGGCACATTGACAAGTCTCTGCCCCTGGCTGGCACCGGCCAGCACTGCGAGCAGGACCAATGTGTAGAAGGATTTCCTCATGAGTACTTCTCCTGGATATGATGAATGAGATTAGTGGTTGTACTGTCCTGACACAGCTCTGTCAAAGGGTTACTTCGATGCTTGCGCTTCCCGTCATCCCGTAGTAGAACTCGCTCGTCGGATAGTCTTCCGCCCCGTAATACGACTGATCGGGCTGGTTGGACATGTTCACGAGGCTGATGCTCAGGTTCAACCAGTCGGTAAACCGGTATTTCACCAGTGCATCCCAGCGCCAGAAAGCTTTGTTCCAGGTGTCACTCTCGGCGATTTCTCCGACAGCGCTGATGCTGGATCCCTGGTAGGTCCATGACACTCTTGTTGACAGCCTGTCGATATCATAACCCATCGAAATGTTCGCTATGTGGTCGGCCTGCCCCGGCATCGGACCCTCGCGGTACCAATCGGTGAGATCGTAGGTGTACCTCGGCGGCCGGGAACCCGGAATCAGGGTGGCGTTGAACTTGTAGAAGGGGAAGTACGTTTTTGACCAGATACGGGCATAGTTGAGATTGAACACGAAGCCCTTCAGGATCTGGGGCATTCCCGGATAGTACGCCAGTTGCGTTTGCCATTCGACTTCGATGCCCTTCACCTCGGCCCGCTCGGCGTTTTCGTACGAAGTCATCTGGTACCCGCCTTCCCTCCCCGGTATATTCAGCGCGATGATGTCTTCCTGCTTGAACACCTGTGACCGTTTCCTGTAGAAGATATCGTTGAGCTCTTTATAAAAACCGCTCACTGAGAAAAACCCGGCCTGAGTATTGTACAGATACGCCGAAAGGTTGTAGTTCCATATCTTCGTTTCTTTGAGTGCCGGATTTCCCCTTTCGATTGTGGCATTGGAGATATCCAACCGCGTCCACGGAGAAATCCAGTAGTAGTCCGGACGCGACAACGTTCTGTTCGCAGAAAACCGGAAATCCAGACCTTCCATAGCCTGCAGCCTGAGATGCAGATGCGGGAACCAGTAGCCGTACTCCTGGGTCGTGGTTGTGTCAAACTGAATTCCCGACCTCCCGTAGACTTCGTATGCCGACGTCCAGACGGATGAATACCGGTTATCGCTATGCTCGTAGCGTGCACCCGCCACCATCGACAGGGCGGTTCCGAGTTTCAGTTCGGTCATCAGATAGCCTGCGGCGATGTTCTCCTCCAGGTCGTAGCTGTCAGCCAGTGAATTCCGATCGAAAAAGTAGTTTGGCCTTTGTTGTTCAGCCCAGTCTTTGAGAATGTCCCTGTTGAAGAGGGGGAAGAGCGAAAACCTGTCGTCCACGATGCTCGCATTGCCCGGCGGCTGAAGGATGAAGTTTTCGCTGGTAATCTGGCCGCTCGCGTTCAATGTCAACGGCTTGTTGTAGTATTTCTGCGCGTTTGTAATGAACGAACTCCCCAGATAGTACTGCCCCTGCCCATTGCCATCCGCCTTGTTGTCTCTCTCCGATCGGGAATACTTCCCCCCCACCTTGATATTCCCTGAAATGACGTCTCCGAGATCCAGAGGAATCTTGACATTGTACGCAGCGGTATAGTCCGTCTGGTACATTTTGTTCGGTCTGTCATAGTTATCGCGCAATTGAATCTTGTTGACATCGCTTTTTTCAGCCGGTATGTACGTCGTCGCATCATCCACTCTGAGAATCGAGGCATTAAAGGGTGAGATCTGCCACAACGTCATCTGGAAATCGTACGGATTCTCGTTTAGAATGCGGTACGCGGAGGCGACCCAGTCCATGTTCAGCCCCCACACCATGAGGTCGCCGTTGAGAGCAGTGGAGAGGCCCTGAAGCTCGACCGTCTGATCTCTCACCGTGTACTGGATGCGGTCGCTTTGGGGATCATATTGCTTGGTTGTGGTGAATGGGTCCCGGGAGGTTGAACTGTAGTAGTTTGTCCACCAGATCACTCCGTTGTCCAGTGCATAGTCGAGCGTCAAACTCGCCCCGAAACGTTTTCTAGTTTCGATCGCATTGGCAAGGGTGGCACTCGTGCCGCCGATGGGGACGGCGCCCGTAACTGAATCCCTCAATCCAAGGACGTTGTAGGCGTTGCGGAGGCTCTCGGAGTTCCGGTTTATTTTCTCATAATCCGCTGTGGCGACCAGGCCGAAGGCCTTTTCAAAGAAGCGGTTGCTGTACTCACCCGTAAACTTGTAGTCGCCCCAACTGCTCGCCAGCTGATTGTACCCCGGACTGAATTTCAAACGAATCTTTTGTTCTTCCGGGGCTTTCTTGGTTTTGAGATTGACAACGCCACCCACGGCTTCCGCATCCATATCGGGCAGCGTCGCCTTGAAGACCTCGATACCTTCAAGGGATTCAGAAGAAATCATGCTCAGATCCACCGAACGGTCGGTGGTGGATGTGGAGGGGATCTTAATGCCGTTCACCGTGACCGCATTGAGTTTTGGCTCCAGTCCGCGAATGACGATCTTGCTTGCCTCACCGGCGTTGCGGATGAGCGAAATGCCCGGCAAACGTCCGACAGATTCGGCCGCATTCGCATCCGGAAGCTCCCTGATGCGGTCGGCGGAGACCACATTCACCATCGTATTCGAAGCTATCTGGGTGTTGATCGCGGCAACCTGCCCGCGCATCTGCGCGGTCACCACCACCTCTTCGCCGTCAATAACCTCGGGCTTCAGGCGTATTGTCAGATTGACATCGGTGCCCGGCTGACTCTTGATGTCAAGGACCTTGGTCGCATACCCCATATAGGATATGCGGACTTTGTACGAGCCTCCAGGGACATTTGCGATTCTGAATTTTCCATTCAGGTCGGCTGAACTGCCCAGAGAGGTGCCCACCAGATAGACATTGGCTCCGAGCAAGGGCGCGTTGGTGAGCGAATCGGTGATTACTCCCGCAACCGCCGATTGAGCATCTCCCCTTGCAGGGACGAGAAGAACAACAAAGGCAAGCAGGACAATGGAAAAGAGGCTTTTCATGGGCGACTCTTTCGCGTTTGAGAATCTGTAGATTTCAGTCCGGTGTGAAGGGGGTTTTGACCTGTGAAGACGCGAACCTGGAACGCTGCTCTGTCCTCCCGAAAGCGCCAGTACCCCGGGCGAAGGCAATGGATCCGCCCTTGACATTGATAACGAGGATGATATATTCGTACGTATTATAGTGCAGCAATAAGAGAAAGTGTAGCAAAAAGCTGCACTATTCACGCAATCCACATGTGGATTGCGTGGGAAAACCTCGATTTCCGGCAAATAGTGAGGTTTTTTCGCCCTCAAGAACCTGCCACCCGCGTGTGCTATGACTCAAATCTCTGACAACGAAAAACAACAACTACTCTCACAGATTCTGGATAGCCCTGAGTTCCATGAATCGAAGAGATACCAGGAGCTCCTCCGGTACCTTGCTGATAAATCCTCCTCAGGCGCTTCTCTCAAAGAGATGGAGATCGCGCACGATCTGTTTGGCAAAGACTCCGGTTTCGACCCCAGCACCGACCCCCTTGTCAGATCGTACATCAGCAACCTCCGGAAGAAACTCGAACATTACTATTTGACCACAGAGAACCAGTTTACCCATAAGCTGGACATCCCCAAGGGTCAGTACCTGGTGACGTATACGCCAGCCGGACCCAGGATCCCCGCAAAAACACATTTCCTCCGTTCACCCGCTTTGTACCTGGCCATCATCGCCTCCCTGGTGTTGCTGTTGCTGTACAGGGAATTCGCTCCCCGTTCATCCCCTGCATCCGGCGTGCCGGCGGCGTCCGTTAACCCCATCTGGACCGACTTCCTGCTCCCGGAAAGCCAGCCTATTCTCCTCGTCATTGGAGACTATTTGTTCTTGTCGGAGAAAGGCAGGAGCGTCGGGCGAACATTCTTGCGGGACCCGAGAATCAACAACCAGGAGGATCTCCGTGTTCTTGCGGAACGATATCCGGAAAAATATGCAGGATCCGAGATCTCCACTGTGAGCTACGTGGGGGTAGGTGCATCCCTGGGACTCCCGACACTGCTCCAGGTGTTCGGAAACGCATCGAACAGGGTGTCCATCAAGCTGTCCTCTGAACTGAAGTGGGACGATCTGGACAACCACTGCGTCGTATATGTTGGATCGCTCAAGACACTGGGCAAACTCGACACCCTGCTCTCAAGGACGAATATCCGATACGGACTTGCCCCGAATGTCCTGAAAGTCCAGGACGCAACAGGGCGTATTGTCAAAGCATTTGATCTGAACTGGACGGGAGGGAACTATCAGCGGGATTACAGCGTCATTCTGAAGATGGTCGGACCAAAAAACAACCCCATGGTGTTCTTAACCGGGTTCAGTGAAGTAGGAATAGTGGACGCCATTAAAACAGCCGCCGATCCCGGTCTCGTGTCACGCATCGGCGCTTTCCAGAGTACGCAGAAGTTCCAGTCTCCATTCCTCTTTGAGATGATCTCCGAAGCCGAGGGGGTGAGATACACCGTGTTCCGGTCGAAGATCATGTACTTTGAAGAGCTGCAGAATCCGGACAAGGAAGAGTAGCTCGAGCGCGTGGAAGCGCCATCTCTCTACTTCTGCGCCTTGAACCTCCCGACCCATCCACCTCCCGGGGCAAAATGGACCGGGAACCGGCTGTTCTTCCCGACAGTCGAAGTTGTCATCTTGAAATCCACGGCCCGCCGGTCGGCATTGAGGCCGTCCTGAATGGCTGTGAGAGCGTACGACTTCCCCGGATCCAGAAATGAACAATCGATCTCGAGGTCGCGCGCATCCCAATCGGTAATAGCTCCGACAAACCATTCATCACCCGCACGCCTGGCGACAACGACGTAGTCCCCCACTTTCGCATGCAGAACACGGAGGTCATCCCATTCCACAGGGATCTCCGCCATAAACCGCGTACACGTGTCCTCGCGGTAGTAGTCGGGGGGCGCATCGGGAAGCATACGCATGGGGCTCTCCAGTACAACGCACAACGCCATGGTGTGCGCCCGTGTTCCCTGCCCCATCGGCCGGGGTACCACCATCCTGAATTCGTGTTTCTGTGCGTTGTTGATGGTCCCGGGCAGATAATCCGCCGGTCCGGTAACCATCCGGATAAACGGCAGGATGGTGTGGTATTCGGGTGAATCATCCATGTTGACCGCGTTCTGCTCGAACTCGATCAGGCCTTCGCGCGTGATGACATTCGGATAGGTCCTGCGCAAACCGTCCGGTTTGTACGCTCCGTGATAGATCACAAGCATCTTTCTCCGCGCCGTTTCCTCCGCCAGCCGGTGGTAGTACTCCACCATGAGCTGGTCGTCCCGGTTCATGAAATCCACCTTGATCCCGCTGATTCCCCAGCGTGAGAACTGTGCGAAGGCGTCATCCCACTGCCGTTCGAGCGTGGACCAGACCGCCCAGAGAAGGATCTGCACGTTCCGTCTTTTTGCGTGAGCAACAATCTCTTCCATGTTGATATCGGGGTTGATCTTCAACAGATCATCCTCTTTCGTCCACCCGCAATCCAGCAGCATATACCCCAGTCCGTAGTGCGCAGCGAAATCGATCAGATATTTCGCCGTGGCAGTATTGACGCCGCCGGAAAAATCCACCCCGAAGAGGTTGCGCCTGGCCCACCAGTCGAGCGTGACCAGACCGGGCTTGATCCATGAAGCATCGGCAAGGCGCGAGGGTTCGCCCAGAAGGTAGACCATGGAGTTGGTCAACAGATCTGCATCCTGTCTTGCAATCACAAAAACGCGCCAGGGAAATGCCCTCGTTCCTTTGGTCCTGGCGATTTCTTCCGCGTGCTTCGTAACCTTCCCTCTCGTGTACATGTCTTTTCCCTCCAGGAAATTCAAGAGGGTAGCCCGGGAAGGCAGGCTGAAGCTTGCCTCCACCCGCATGCTTTATCCAGAGTCCCGGATACTCCTGGATGTTCGCCTCGGTCATGAGGAGTTTCCGGCCATTCTGCAAATCCGCAAGCAACGGAAGATTGCAGAACCCCTCCGGGGGGATTTCCTGAGCGGTGGAAGTCCGGTAGGGATTCTCGTATGAAGACCAGAATTCCTTGTTGTACTGATACGTGATCCTGGCGCTGTCGGGAAGCGTCAGTTCGAAGAATTCCCGGTCCACAACGATGTTCCCGGGAAGCGAAGTGAACAAGCCGGTATGCCACACCCTCGTCAAACACCCGCAGGACGATGCCGTACCCTCCGGAGAAGGTGACGGTTGCCTGATTGTACCGCTCGTGGATCACCGCACACTTCTCACGGATTTGTGGCCTGATCGTCGTATCCCTGGAACTGCGCTCCGTCTTCACCTTCCCGGGCTGCACGCCGAATGGCTTTTCTCCGCGAACAGCCAGCGTGATTGAAGAGAGGGTGAACAGAGGGGTGGCCGCATCGGAGACCCGGAGGGTCATTCTCTCCGACAACTCAAGTGTCACATTGAGCCGCCTGTCGGGGGAGAGAACATGATCTCCGTTGCGAGAGCCTGTTTGAAACGCGGCAAGGAGAATAGCGAAACCGGTGGCGAACTTCACGGGATATCTCCGGCAGGGGTTGGAAGCACGCGGTAGTTGGGCGAAATGTACGAAACGGCGGGTGGAAAAACCACCTTCCGGCTTGACAATTGGTTGACAACTGTGCTCTTGTTATCTTATGAAAGTTGTCAACCAGGAAATGAAGACGTTGGGAATAGTGAGCCCCTTTCGGCATATTGAAGAACAGAAGGTTGTATATCCATCACGAAATCAGGTCAACGAGGCAGCAGGTGGAAAGTAGATCCAATGAGGCAAACGTAGACTCGCCGGATTCTTCACTCATCCTTCTCACCGGGGCAACGGGCTACGTGGGCGGGCGTCTGCTGCAGTCACTGGAAAACCAGGGATATCGTCTCCGCTGCCTGGCCCGCCGTCCTGACTTCCTGAAGCCGAAGGTCGCATCCTCAACTGAAGTCGTGGCGGGGGATGTGCTCGATCGTGCGAGCCTTGATGCCGCTCTCCGGGGGGTCGGTATTGCATACTACCTGGTTCACTCGATGGGCGCGACAGGGTCCTTTGAGGACGATGACCGGACAGCCGCCCGCAACTTCGCCGGGGCGGCAAAGGCTGCAGGCGTGGAACGCATCATCTACCTCGGCGGTCTGGGCGATGACACGGAAACCCTCTCGCCACACCTGCGCAGCCGGCAGGAGGTCGGACAGATCCTGCGCCAATCGGGTGTGCCGGTTCTCGAGTTTCGCGCGTCCATTGTCATCGGATCCGGCAGCCTATCATTTGAGATGATCCGTTCACTGGTGGAGCGGCTGCCCGATCATGATCACCCCCAGGTGGGTCTCATCGCCGGCGCAGCCGATTGCCATTGAAGATCTGATCGCCTACCTCCTTGCCGCACTCCATGTCCCTGTTGCCGACTATCGCGTGTACGAAATCGGCGGAGCAGATCAGGTATCGTACGCAGACATCATGCGTACATATGCAAGGGCCCGCGGCATGCGCCTCCGGATGATTCCGGTACCCTTCCTGACTCCTCTTCTTTCAAGTCTCTGGCTCGGACTGGTGACGCCCCTCTATGCCCGCATCGGACGAAAGCTGATTCAGAGTATCGTTCATTCCACGGTTGTCCGGAATGATGCCGCGCTCGGCGTGTTCAACATCCGCCCCATGGGAATCGAAGCGGCCGTTCGCCAGGCACTCGCCAATGAAGACAAGGAGTTTGCCGTAACACGCTGGTCGGATGCCCTGTCCTCATCGGGCGAGGTGCCTTCGTGGGGGGGCGTGCGGTTCGGCACGCGGCTGGTCGACTCCCGGACGGCGCAGGTGGCGGCGCCGCCCACAATTGCCTTCAAACCCATTCAGCGGATCGGGGGAGACACCGGATGGTACGCATGGAATTCGCTCTGGAAGTTGCGCGGGTTTCTCGACTTACTGGTGGGGGGCGTCGGTATGCGACGGGGGCGTCCCACCGCCGAAACCATACGTGCCGGGGATACCATTGACTTCTGGCGGGTCGAGACGTTTGAACCCGACCGCTTCCTGCGTCTTGCGGCTGAAATGAAACTGCCCGGCCGGGCGTGGCTGGAATTCGAAGTCACCGGCGACACTTCCTCGTCAACAATTCGCCAGACGGCGATCTTCGACCCGGTGGGATCTGTTTGGACTTGCCTATTGGTACGCGCTGTACCCTGTGCATCAACTGGTGTTCGGCGGGATGCTGCGGAGGATCGTGGATGCGGCCCTGAGTGAAGACAGGCATGGCAGGGATGAGGAGCCATCATAGGCCATCGCCGAATATCCCCCAGGCACGCTCCACAAAAAAGGGAAAGCTCCCCTCCACACCAATGTTTTTCGCATACTGGAGACGGGGCTTTACGGCGTTGAGAAATTCAAGTCGCGTCTTCCCCGAACGAACGCAATGCGCCGAAGGGATTAACTACTCTTTCAATCCATCGGTCGATTACAGGGGACCGGATTCCTCTGTAGACTGTATGTGGTGATGGAGAGAAGATATTGGTACTGTCGCTGCCGGCACAACAACCTGCGACGGACATTTGTTCCGAAGGGTGGAGAAGACCACGATGGAAGCACCGCGAGAAGATCTCATCTACGGCCTGGAAGAAGGTGAACACTGTCCGGAATGCAGCCATACCTGGAACCTTGAAGGTCCGGCGCATTTCACCGATTGCCGCTACTTTTCTCTTGACGATGACCGGGATGAAGAGTCGGCGGTTCGCCCATGGGTAACGGGACGCGAAGGGGTTCCTGGCGAGATGCAACGAGCCGCTGCCTGAGACAGGACACTCTCGTACCTGGAATGTCGGCCATTTCGGATCATGCAGCCCCGGCGGCATGTTCTCCGCTGTGAGAAGTTGACAGTCCACCCACGCATGTACAATGCACCTACTGAGTGCCCATGATACCACACGCAGTACACACACACAATGTGACAAAAGGCCTGCTGAACCTTGCATTACTGGGGGTCGTTGCGGCAGCAATGGTGACGTCATTTCTCCAGGATGAGCGGGTGGCGTTCAGATACAGGAGTTTTGTTCAGTCAGCAAAGAATCTCACGGCAGGACAGACAGGCGTTCCAGGACAATACGACACCGGCTGGCAGAAGCTGAAGAGTAAATCCGAAGTGCAGATCAGGAACAACGAAGAGAAGATCGAACAGATCAAGGCGCAGAGCGCAAAAGCGAGTAAAGGGTTTCGAGCGACCTACGACCGGCGGGTGGCGGAACTTGAGCGGACGAACATTGTCCTGCTGGCCAGACTCAATGATTATAAGGGCTACAGAGAGGAAACATGGACGAAGTCCAAATAGAATATCCATAGTAAGAAAGCTCGGGGCCCGGACCTCCAGGTCCGGGCCTCCGTTGTTGCGCTCTTTGCCGTCCTACTTCTTCGCTTTTTCCGCGGCCATCTGCGCAGCAGTCCAGGGTGGCACCACGCCCACCATGCGCGCGTAGGCAATGGACTGACCGAGATGCTCGTGCGTGTGCGACAGGAGAACCATCAGGGTGCTCCGCACAGTCATCTTGTTCCCGAAGAAGTCCACCATGTTGTCCAGGCTGGCGTCTGGCATGTTCTTGATCGCATTTTCCACGTGCGCGAACGATTTCACAATCTGTTCGCGGATAACCTTCTTATCCGTGGACATTTTCTCCCACTTCGTCTCGTCCCCCGGTGCGGCCGCGACAACACCCTCGGGCACTGCGAACACCTGCAAACTTGGCAATGAAGTAGTTGCCAAAGGCGATGTGCGAGTACACCTCGCTGATGGAACGCACATCCTTGGATCGGACGCCATGTCATCTTCGCGTCAGGGATGGCGTTTTCAAGATCCAGTACCTGTTTCTGTACATACTCCGAGCTGACCGATCAAATCCGCGCGAAATCCCTTTCACCTCCTGGGCACGGCCGACTGAGGCCGTTGCCATGCAACAGCGAGACAGAGAGCCAGAACTTGCAGTGATCGTTTCATAACATTACTCCATTGGTTGTATGTGGGTGTGTGGTTGTTGCGGAACTGTATCGTGCCTGCCTGCTCATTGGACGAGGCAAGGCGCCGGAGTGGGCGATGACGAAGTCGATATTGTTCTCCATTTTCACTATTCGGAATCGTACTTGTCACAATGGTGCGGTAGTCGGTTGAGGCCGGCAACGGCTGAACGGTAAGAATCATCAGGTGCAGACACAGGACAGCCAGGATGGTTCATTGGGGAACCCTCCGGGGGGGGATGATGGTAGATGGATCTGAATGATACGAAAGGGAAGGAAAGGACAGGGGCCCAACATCAGCCAGAACAAACGAAAAATGAGCGGTGTTCAAACCGTCAGGCCCGTCTGAGTTATCGAGGATGTGTGAGAACGGTGCCAGAGAGAGTGCTACCTCTTTGGCGTTTCAAATAAGCGGACTTTGCTCCCGAATGTCAAGCACCGCCAACACCCACGAAGTCCGGTCAGGCCCTTTAGAGCAACTGTTTGATTTCCGTCTCGAATACCTCCCGGGGCCGGAACCCTTCAAACCTGTTGACGATTCTTCCATTTTTGTCAATGATGAAGGTCGTTGGAATGCCTTCAATCCCGCCATACTTCATTGATACTTCATCCGACCCGAGCAGCACCGGGTAGTTCATCCCGTTCTGCCGTGCGAACGCCTGCACCTTCTCTGGTTCATCCAGGGCGATGCCAACGATCTGTACACCCCGCGACCCGTACTCTTTTTGCAGATCGATGAAATCCGGAATCTCCCTCCGGCAGGGAGGACACCAGGTCGCCCAGAAGTTCAGCACGACGATCTTTCCCGCGGAAGTCAGACAGAGAAACCGGCTTCCCGTCGAGATCCGCCAACGTGAATGCCGGCGCCGCCCCCGCAAGGTCCCCGGGCGGCAACATCGGCTGCATTGCCTTCCCGGCGTTTGAATCTCCCCTGCCATACATGTAGTAGCCGGCAACGACAACAATAACCGCCAGAACGATCCACACATATGTCATGGACCCCTTTTTCACGGACGCACGTTGTGTCATGATGCACTTCTCCCTGCTCGTTCACATATCGCTACGTCATTGGAGCATTGCCGCTTTCCTGCGTGACAGGCCTATCGGTTTGGCCCGGATGCCACGGTCCCGTAAGGCGGGATGCCACTCTGGAATGCCCGGACCTTCAGTTGCTGGGGCATCAGTTGACACCACAGGCACCCGCACAGCATGACCCGTCGGCACACGAGGGCGCTGCTTCAGAACTGTAGCCGTTCCCTGAGCTTCCGTTCATGCTGAAACTGGGTGCGGAAATGAGGCGGACATGTGTCGTTGAATTGCACGTCGGACAAACGACATCCTCCTTGATTTCACGAACCTTGTGAAACACGTCGTATGTCTTTCCGCAGTCGGAGCACTTATAGTCATAAATAGGCATGGTGACCCTCTGTTGAAATATGGATATTCTGACTATAGGATGCGCGAACGACCCGGAAAGGGTCATCTTCATCTGTCCCATACGAGTCACTTCCGCCGAGCGCCTGCGGACCTGCCGGAATCATGCGCTCCCTGAAGCTCAAACGCCTGCCCCTTTACGCAGGTTCGCCGCATCTCACCATAACACTCAAGGAAACCGCGAAAAAGCATGCAAAACCTCGATATGACAACAATTCTGGCCTGGGTCTGGCGGATGACACCCGTACTCTTCGGCGCGGTCGGTGGATATCTTTTCTATCGCGTTGTGGGGTGCAAAAGCGGTCTCTGCCCGATCACGAGAAGCCCCTGGCTCAGCACAATCTACGGAGCTATTCTTGGCGCGATGTTCGTTGCGCGCTGAAAACGGGAGATGTGAACTCAGAGGTTACCCACCTACCGAAGGAGACTGTCAAGCAGAGCGACAAACTGCGGTTCCCCCCGGAGACCATCGAATTTGGGATCCACATTCAGCCAGGCAAGCCAGCCGCTCCGCTCCCCATACGCCTTCTCTCAGCCACTCGAGTGAACGCACCCGGTCACCAAGGCCGGCGTACGCAGCCGCAACATGGTAGCCCGAGAGGTAGAGGTCATGCGATTGTTCGGTGACTTCCTGAATCAACGCGATCGCATCACTCCGGGCACCTTCTATTGCGTATGCGTGGGCGAGAAACAAACGCAGGGTCGGATCGTTCCCTTCGGCATTGATCGCCTTGCGGAACTCCCCACGGGCCTCCCGATACATCTGCTTCTGCTCATACGCCCAACCGAGTTTGACGTGCGCAGAAGCTGAAACTTGAATCCAGTTCCAGCGCCTCCTTGCACACCGCGATCGCCTGATCATACTCACGCGCAAAGTAGTGCACCCACGCAAGGTTCGCAGTGACAATCAGCGCAAGCGGATCCAGTGCATGGGCTTTGCGCAGTTCCTCTTTGGCTTCCGCAAAACGTCCGCGCATCGTCAGATAGAGCCCGTACCAGTGGTGTGCGTTTGAGGAGTTCGGATTCGCGGCAATCGCGAGTCCATATTCCTTCTCCACCTCCGCCCAGTCCCAGTCAAAGCGCATGGCCGAAAAGGCCAGTGACGCATGCGCTTCGGCCAAAGACTTATCCATGGCCAGTGCCTGCAGAGCCGCCGCCCGGGCTTTGGGGAAAGCCATCTTCGGGGGAACCAGGTCATAGTCCCCCAGCATGTTGTACGAATCCGCCAGTCCGACATAGGCGGGTGCATAGTATGGATCCCGGGCGAGGGCACCCTCAAAACAGTCAATCCCCTTCCTGAACCCTTCCGCCGTCCTCTTGTTCCAGTAGTAGCGCCCTTTGAGATAGAGCTCATATACGGCGGGGTCCACCGATGCATCGGTGGAAAAGCGTGTCCGTTCAGTCGGGCGTCAGTTCAATCGGAATTTCCTGGGCCAGCGTCCGGGCCATCACACGCAGCAGCGTGACCATGTCGCGCTGGTCCCGTTCGTAGGTTTCGCCCCACAGGCGGCGTTCCCCCCCGGCGGCAATCAACGCCGCCGTGATGCGGACCCGCTGTCCCGACCGGAACACGGAGCCCTCGATGACACCATCCACCTGCAATTCCTCCGCGATCTTGCCGAGCGATTTGCGAGAATTCCTGTATTGCATGACGGAAGTTCGTGAAATGACCCTCAGATTGCCGATCCTTGCCAGTTCTGCAATGAGCGCATCTGTCAAGCCATCGGCAAAATAGTCTTGCTCCGGGGTCGCGGCTGAGATTCTCGAAAGGGAGAACTGCAAGTGAACTGATTGCTCTGCTCCTCGGGCCGGGAAACGTCGTAGATCAGGGCGATCGCAAGCAGAAGGAGGATTCCGGATGCGGCAATCGATACGCGTGATCAGCTTCGAACGGCCGGGCGCGGAGAGACGGGCCGGCAACACCGCGACCTTCTTCTCTGTCAGAGAGCCGGCCTCACCTTCGTCCTGGAATTTGACCTTGAGAGTTGTGTATTCCTCCTCTTCAACGATTTCTTCTTCAGTTGTGCCTTCCTGCGATTCCTGTACTTCGGCGACAAACCTGTAGCCGAGCACGCGGAACGGTCTGGATGAACTGCGGATTGTGCGGATCATCGCCAATGGCGCGGCGGATCTCTTCGATGCAGTGCGTCAGGGCTACCGTCTGTTACCACAACACCAGCCCAGACACGGTCCAGCAGTTCGTCCTTTGAGACCAGGCGGCCGCGGTGTTCGATCAAGTAACGCCAGAGTCTCGAACGATTTGGGACGGAGGTAGATCGGGTGATCTGACTGCTTCAGCGTATGTTCGCGTATGTCAAGGGCGAAGTCGCCAAACCGGTACATGTATCCTCACATAGGGGCGGGATGCCGAAATCATCAATCTTTCACGGAGTATTTCATGGTTCCGTCATGATTTTCCTCCCGGATTTCCCTTGTTTTGCAGGGTAAGCCAGAGAAAAACCATGGCCTCCATTAAGGAAGTAACATACTGCCGTGCCCGGCGCCGGACGATTAAGCGGCGTCGAACCGGGTTGCCGCCTTTGTGCGCAATCTGCGGAACCGACATGGAACTCATATCGGTGGCGGCCGCTGCACGTTGTGCGGGGGTGAGCCCGGAAACTCTCTGTGGTTGGCTCGAATGCTTCCAGGGGCCGGCGGGAACCTCCTTTCAGCAAAAGACTCTTGTCTGTCTTGGGTGTTTGTCCAAGCATCAAAAGACAGGGCTGGCACCCAATTCTACAGAATAGCCTGACAAGATGCAACGTCGCGCCCGCGACCATCAATCATGGCGTGATGGAAAACTTCACTTTGCACGTAGGAAGACACCGATTTTCCAAACACTTCAGCAAAAAGAAGGAGAATGACGTCATGAAAAACCATCTCTATGAACCGTGCCGCGCTTGGTATTCTGTTCCTGATCGCCCTCTGTGCCCCGGTCGCCGGGGTTTGCCGATTTCGCCATCCGTCAGGCAGCCGGGATCGATTCCGAGCCCGCCGTCGCGTACAACTCGCAGACTCACGAATACCTCGTGGTCTGGGTCCAAGCCAGCACCTCGGGGATGGGTCCGCTTATGGGGCAGCGCGTCAGCGAGAGCGGATCCCTGAGCGGGAGTCCGATCACCATTTCCGCTATTGCGTGGGGGAGAGCCTCGGTCGCATACAATGCCGCACAGAACCAATTCCTGGTCGCCTTTACGACAGGCATACTCCCCGATTACGGGATCAATGGACGATTGCTGGATGCTGCCGGATCGCTCGTGGGGAGTTCCGATTCCGCTCATGAATCTCGCGGGATCATCCGAAAATCCTCTACAATTCAATCGCAGGTAACTATCTCCTGCTGGGCGTGACGGCGGGTGATATCTACTCCCGCAAGATCGGGGCCAACGGACAGCCCCTCGCGGTGGCACAGAACGTCTCGAACAACCCTACGAATGACTATACGAAGTTCGCTGCCGCCTATGCCCCGGTCACTTCAACCGCAACTCCCACCGGCCGCTACCTTCTGGCAAAGTGGGCCGTAAACCTGATGATGCTTGACAGCGATGGAAAACCGCTGAATACCCTGTACAACCCGAACCTGGGCTGGTACGACGCGTCGATCCCCTTCAAGACAGGCAATCAGACCGGCGGTGAGTACAACGTGAGCATCGCCTACGGAGACACCTCGGGCTACAGCATGTGGGGAAAGGCCTTCCTCGTGGTCTGGTCAGACAGGAACAATTACTGGCAGAGTCAGGAGTGGACCGGAATATGGGGGGGCTATGTCGACCCGGCAAAGACCGACTACAAGACCACGGATGCTGTCCAGGACAACGCATTCCCCATTTCCTACATCTATGCCCACTGGGCGTATTCGACCTATGCGGAATCCTGGAAACCCATAGTAGCGTTCAACCCCATTGCCCGGAAGTTCCAGGTGGCATGGCGGGAGACACCGGGACCCGAGGCTCAGAACGACACCAAAGTGCCCCACATCCGGGCCAACGCCGGGTTCTTCAGCGCACCGCCGAGTTCGAATGTCGTGCTCTCGGCAACCAGCGGGACTGAGGAACCCACCAACCCGGCGATTGCTGCAAGCACGACGGGCCCGTCAGCACTTGTGGTCTGGGACGATCTGCGGAACCAGTCCACCACCGATCATGACATATATGGATCATTGTACACGCTCGCAGCCCCGGCCAGCAATGCGATTCTGGTGACGAATACAAAGGACACCGGTCCGGGGTCGCTGCGTCAGGCGATTCTGGATGCGAACCTGCATGCGGGTCCCGACTCGATCGCATTCGCCATTCCTGCAACAGACGCGGGTTACCAACCCTTGACGGGCGTCTGGACAATCAAGCCGACCACCCCCCTCCCGGACATCATGAACGATGGCACGTTGATCAACGGCCTGAGCCAGGCTGCCTTCGGTGGAGACACCAATCCGGCCGGACCGGAAATAGAGATCGATGGAAGCCTCGCAGGCAGTCCTGCCGACGGTTTGAAGATACGCTCATTCTGGAACAACGTCTGGGGCCTCGCCATTAACCGGTTCAACGGGAACGGCATATCCATTGCCGGCGCCGGCGGCAATGTCATCATCAGGTCCCACATCGGCGTGACTCCTGATGCAAAAACGAAAGCTCCGAACCAGAGCGCCGGCATTCGCATCAGTCAATCGGCCCTGAACTTCGTCGGCTTCTTCGATACCACATCGGCCAACATCATCGGGGGCAACACAGGATCCGGCATCGTCATCTCGGGCGCCGCATCCAGATTCAATGTCGTTATGGTGAACTGCATCGGCACAAATCTCCCACATTCCGTGAACCTGGGGAACGGAGGGGATGGGATAGCATTCAGCGACAGCGCCAATGACAATGCAGTGACCGGCTATGCGTTCCCCATGCATGTCGTCGTCATGAACAACGGACTTGCAGGCATCCATGTGGACGGCAGCAGCACTGTGCGAAACCTGCTGGCAGCAGGATGCATATTTGCCAATGGCGGTCCCGGCATAGCGCTTTCAGGTGGCGGGAACAATGCCAAGGCTGCACCCATTATTACTGCTGCGAGCACAACGCTCATCAAGGGGACCGCTGCCCCGAACAACATGATCTTTCTCTACAACGATCCGGGCGATGAAGGGCGGGAATATTTCGCAACAGTCTATACCGACGCCCTGGGGAAGTTCTCATGGAGCGGAACTGCAAAAGGACCGCACATTACGGCTGTTGCGGTGGATACTACAGCGGGGTTGACTGTGAACAACACGTCTCCATTCAGCACGCCGCAGATTCTCACGGAAATCAACAATGATGGGGAGAGTTTGCAGCCGCTCCAGTTCGAGCTGAGTCAGAACTACCCGAATCCATTTAATCCGACGACAACGATCATGTATCAGATAGCCGGGACCGGCGCTAAGGGCATGGGGGTCACCCATGTGAGATTGGCGGTCTACGATATGCTCGGCCGCGAGGTGGCACTGCTGGTGAATGAGAGCATGAAGCCGGGGTCGCTACACGGTGGAGTTTGCCGCGAAGGGGCTGGCTTCAGGAGTCTACCTTTACCGGCTGCACGCCGGGAACTACACTGCTACGAAAGAGATGATTCTTGTCAGATAGCAGGAAGGCGATCATGAGAAGACTTCACACAACCACAAAGGATGATACCATGAAACGCTCTGCAAGGTTGCTCGTTGTCCTGGCTCTCCTGTTGCTGCTCCCCGGCATTGGCGCCGCCCAGGGCCATATCTATACCAAGGCCGCTCCCAGCGGGCCGGATTGGACCACGACGTCCAGTTCCTGGGTCGACATCCAGGATCTTGACCTCTGGTTCTACCAGTACGATGCCGGCAATGCGTGCATCGGCATTTCCGCGGAATCGAATGCGATAGTTGGAAAGAGAATGTTTGTCCGTGCCCTGGTTGACGGTGCCCCCGCATCACCCTCCGATGTTGTCTTTGCCTCGGAAGGCGAGTCGTATTGCCGCATGTTCCAGTTCTCCGCCACCATCAGCGAGGGGATGCACCATGTGAAATTCCAGGCGAAGGTGGACGGCGGAGGAACGGCATATTTCGGGGACCGTACAATGTGGGTGATCACCGCGCCCAATCTGGTGAACATCGTCGCAGCCCCCAGCGGGGCGACGCTGACGACGACAAATTCCGGATGGGAAGACATTGCCGGCATGTCCCTGAATATCACCATGCCGGCCACCGGGCCGTTGATGCTGGCATTCTCCGGGGAGGTGTTCAGCGACAACGGCAAACGGGCACACCTCCGGGCTGCGGTGGATGGTGTTGCAGGATCACCCAGCGACGTCATTATTGCAAATGGGTACATCGCGGGGGTTCACGGGATGACGTTCGTGTTTCCTTCCGTCACCGCGGGCAATCATACCGCAAAGGTACAGTGGGGAGTCGATGCGGGCGGGACGGCGTACATGGGAGACCGCACGCTGTCGGTCATAGCTCCCAACCCTGCCTTGCTGGCCGCAGGAAAAGGGGGGGTGATGTCTATAAGCGCGCCGAGCGGGCCCCAGATTACGACAACATTAACAACGTTTGCCACTATCCCCGACCTTTCGGTCGACATACCGGTTCCCGAGAATGCCACACTGGCCATCACCCTTCAGGGCGAAGCGTATGTGTCGGACGGAAGAATGTTCGTCCGTGCCACGATCGACGGCGCCGCGTGCAGCCCCAGCGACGTCGGATTGACATTCCAATCGGGCTTCTTCGGTACCTCAAGCATGACCTTCGTGCAGAAGAACGTCAAAGCCGGGACTCGGCGTGTCGCTCTTCAGTGGAAGGTCGATGGAACCCAGACGGGGTATTTCGGCGACAGAAATATGACCGTGGTCGCCCTGCCCTGTGCCGGACCGGATCTCACCGGCGGGTTCAAGGAGATCAAGCCGGCAATCGGAACAAATCCCTTGCTCGTGCTCCTCTGGGACCCGCAACGGCCCACGGATCCCGCACCGGCCCTGGGTACTGTCACCAACCTCATCCACGGCACCTATCCCAGCGTGACTGACTACTTCAAAGTCAATTCGGGCAACAATTTCGAGATCAGCAATGCCGGCATTTTCGGATGGCTCCAGGCCGACAAACCGTACTCCTTCTACTGGGCGGCCGAGGATCTTACCGATGCCGATCATGATGGCTTCACCTCGGGTCATGTGAGGAAATGGTGGGAAGCGGTCACCAAGGCCGACGCGTCGTTCAATTTCGCCAGTTACGACACGAATGGCGACGGCGTGCTCGATCCAAAGGAGCTGGGTATCGTGATCGTCATCCCGCAGAACAACCCCTTTGGCACGGTGAGGGTCCCTGCAGCCCAACAATATCCAACCTGGCAGCCGCTGGTTGTGGACGGCGTCAGGATTCCGGTAATTGCAGAGGTCTATGCGGGTTCGCCGCCCAACTTGGGAGTGTTCGCACACGAGATCTCCCACCTTCTGCTCAATTTGCCTGATCTGTATTTCAGCTTCTTCAACCCCTATGCCGCCGGCCACTATTCCCTCATGGACGTAACCTACATCGACGCTCATCTCGATCCCTTCCACAAGATCCACCTGGGATGGTTACAGCCGACGATCGTGAAGCAGAACGGCAAACAGCTGATCTACCCCGCAGAATCAGGCGGCGGGGCATACATCCTGATGGACCCGAAACGCGGTGAGAAGGAATACTACATCGTTGAAAACCGCCAACGCTCCCTCAAATACGACACGCAGATTGCCGACAGCGGCCTGGCGGTCTGGCACATCATGGAAGATCCTGCAGTGTATGGCGCACTCCCTGCGCCGACAGGCGTCTCAGCCACGGACTGGGCCACAATCAGCGCAGACGATTGGGGCCGGAGAGCGATCCGGATGATCAGGCCGGTGTACGGGCCCCCCTTCGACGACAGGAAAGCCCTCTGGGACGGTGCCGATCCGACTGACCGGTTATGACCTCCTCTCCAGCGATCCGAACCCCGCGCATGTGCAGCTCCGGTGGAGCGACGGCACCCCGAGCGGGTTTGCCATGAAGAAGCATCTCTCCCGCCACGGGTGTCATGGATGTCATATTCGAGCTGCCCGCCTCGGCCACCGGCATTGCAGAACGCTCTGTCCTCCCAACAGAGTTTGGCCTGGACCAGAACTATCCGAACCCGTTCAATCCGAGCACGACAATCGGGTTCAGGATCTCGGAGCCCGGGATCGGGTCCGGTGAGCCTCGTCGTGTACGACATGCTCGGGCGCGAAGTGGCGGTTCTGGTGGACGAAAAAAAGGATCCTGGTAACTACACGGTGACGTTCGATGCGGGCGATCTGGCAAGCGGTGTGTACTTCTACAGATTCCAGGCAGGAAGTTTTGTGGAGACAAAAAAGCTGGTGGTGCTACGATAAGGACATTTGTCCTCCCATTGGAGAAGAGGAAAGCTTGACAGACGAGTTACGCACAGATCCAGCGTTTACGAGAGAAGCACACCGAAGAGTTCCAAGCAGTCGCCCGCAACAACGATTGCGGTGGCATGCTTCCTGACATCACAGAGAAACGTGACGCAGGCCATCTGTCACTTGACTCCGCGGACGCTATCCGCCTGTTCCGCCGGTGGTGTGGTCTGTGCTGAGGGGTGCTGAACGAAGTGCCTGACTGTTGCCTTGAATACGGCCTGCTGCAACCCCTCGCTTTCGAGAACAAGTGTGAACTGAAACGGAACGGAGGGAGGCTTGGCGGCAAGATCGTCTACGATGCGCGTGACCATGGCCTGATCTGTCACTGCACGCGATGCTTCTATGACCCCGGAGTCAGAAAAGCTCAGCAGGAGCAGAATGATCCCCCCCTCGGGCCCTACACCCCGGGCAACGACCGCATAGTCCTTTTCGTAGTTCCCCCCCTTGATCTCCTTCGGCAGAAACTTTCGTACTGAATCCTCCCCCCAGCCCCGTACCTCGAATCTGTTGGGAGCAAAGGCGTAGCTCAGGCCGAAATTGTGCAATATCTTGTTGAGACTGTAGAGGGTCTTGAAAGACCCCATGAAGACGATATTGGCGGTCCGGAGGTCGTCAACCGTCAGCTGTGACGCCAGCTTCAATGAAACTTTGTTGGGAGAGTCCTGGAAGACCGGAAGGATTTGAGAAAGCCCCCAGGAAGCACTCGGACGCAGGAACGTGAAGTCGCTTTGCACATACCGGGCGGCGAAGGCCGGGTCCCGCTTGACCATCGCCTTGAAATCATCAAACGAATTGATGTCAATATTCCGGATGAAGTTCCGGGTGGTGCTGTCGGTGGTCCGTTCCCAGAGAAAGAAGAAGTCACCGAGCACGATCATGGTCGGCCGCCCCGCCGGAGTAAGGAATTCAGCCCAGAGCGGACTGGCCGCGTGGTTCGGTGTGGGCGCGTCCTCCCCTGTCCCGCGCAGCAGAAGCCAGCCGAGAAGGAGAATGGCTATGCTCGATGTTATGAGGGCCAGAAGAGGCAGCCTCCCCGGCCTCTCTGGAGAAGGCTTTGCTTCCACAGGGACAAATTCAACCTGGTAATGCCCCCGGGGGATTTCAATTCGGAACTTGAAGGGTGTACCGGTGGTGAGGTAATAGTGTTCCAGCTTCTTGCGGAGGTTGTTCAGATACACCCGGACCGTCGGGTCTTCTTTGGAATCGAATCCACTCTCTTTCCGGAAGAATTCAGAGGCAATAGTGACTTCTTTTGGGACGTTTCCCGCAAGAGTCTCTTTTACCAAATATTGTAGAAGATCGCGATAACGGCCTGAATCCTTGAATTCCGGACTTTCCAGAATCTCGGCAACAAGCCGGTTTTTTTCGTCTCCGTCAATCATCAGGCCCGGACTCGCCATGTAAAGAGGATGAAAACGTCAGAAATATGCGATTGCGAGGAATACTCGGTTAATGTAGAGGTAAATTTACCCCTTTGCAACCGTTATTATCTTGGAAATGGCCTGTGGTTGCCCAATATTGCAGCTGTTACTGAGAAACGCCGGATTCCCTTTCTCTTCCGAAGCGAAAACGGGCCTCAAAACCCTCAGGTGGCTGGCTGCCCCTGCAGGTCCCGCTCCCCTCAGGAGGCTTAACGCAGCCTGTTCTCGTGAGTGCACCTCAGGCTATCACCGTGACACTCATTCCCGCCTTTCAAGGCGGGACTTCACTCAGACGTTCTTCTCCTTTCACCTCCATTCTCCCGCATGGGAGAAGAGAGTGCGGTTTTTCCATCCTTATGTTATGGCCAGGGATCTCGTTCTCGCTCAAGCCCATGTGGAGGCACAATGAAACAGCGGTACAGAGCGCTCTTTTCCGGTGTCCTTTGTCTGATCGCCGGGATCGCACACGCCGGTACGACCGGTAAGATCGCCGGGACTGTCAAAGACAAAGCCACGCAGCAACCTCTGCTCAGCGCCAATGTCATGGTGGAGGGAACAAGGCTGGGAGCTACGTGCAATCTCGAGGGAGAATATTTCATTTTGAATGTTCCGCCGGGCACGTACAGAGTAAGCGCGGTCCTCCTGGGGTATGGCAAGCTCACACAGACCGAGGTGCGGGTCCGCATCGATCAGACGACAACGCTGAACTTCGGCCTGTCGGAGGAGTCCATCCAGGCGGAAGGCGTCACCATCGTTGCCGAAAAACCGAAGGTGGAACTCGATCTTACGGCAAGCAAAGAATCGATGAACCGGGAGGACATTGCCAGAAGCTGGGGAACCGATCTTGAACAGGTGGTTGCCGACATCCCCTCCGCGAATATCAACGGAGGAATCCGTGGGAGCTTTGGACTTGACGTCTCCTACAGACTGGACGGGCTGGACCTGCGCGATGTCGGATCGAACACGAACTTCTCCGCCGTGAACCTTTCCACCGTCCAGGAAGTGGAGGTCCTGACCGGAGGATGGAATGCCGAGTTCGGGCAGGCAAACGGATCAATCGTGAATATCGTTACACGCCGCGCCGAAGACAGGCTTCATGCAATCGTCACCTACAGGATGCGCCCTTCCGGAACACACCACTGGGGGAACAACATCTACGGCCAGGACGATGTTTTCCACACCGTCATGACGACGCCGGAGTTCTGGGATCCCACAAAGACATGGACGACCCCCTGGATGACAGCCCCGCTCGCGGGCTATGATGGCGGCTCCACCTATTTCAAGGCGATGACTCCCCAGCAGCGGGCGGACTGGTGGAAGAACTTCGTGAATGACAAAAGCCGGTTCCCGCAGTACGACTACGCAGAACGGATGCAGTGGGAACAGGAAGTGACCGTCTTCGGACCCCTCTTGCCCGGCGTGGGTTTCATGCTTTCGGGACGGTATCTGGAGGGTGTCGGCATCTATCCTTCCGCACTCAAATACAATCCGGACATGACCTATCAGGGATCACTCGATTGGGCCGTTCAGGAAAACACCAGACTCAGCCTGACCGGAATGTTCACCAAGTTCACGAACTCCGGTGCTCCCCGCACGAACTATCAGTCGTCGGAAACGAGTGCCGGCGGCGCCAACGGCCCTACGGATCAAAACCTTCCCGATATCCGTAATCCGTATGCTGATTTCAAGTACTGGATGCTTGGCAATGTAGGCGGCACCGACGTGTTCACCATCCGTCCGCCTGAACAAGCACAGCTGCTGAACCTCCAGGCGAAAGTCACACATGTGTTTGACGACAAGACATTTCTGGAAGTGGCCCTGCAGCACAGTCAGATGCAATACCGGCTTGACTACAGTGATATCGGACTCACCGCAAACTATCGTTCCTACGGCCTGCCGCTGCCGACGGACAGTCTGAACGGAGTACCCAATTTCGGGCAATTTCCGAGGAGTTTCTTCAGCAATTCCCGCTGGGGATATCCGGGAGACATCTGGAAGAACTGGTCGGACACGCGCAGTTACAGCATCAAGGGGGATCTCACGAGTCAGATCCTGCGGCATCACCTGGTGAAAGCGGGGTTCATTTTCTCGCTGCAACAGATAGAGAAGATTTCACATGAAGGGGGACTGTTTGGATCGAGCGTGTATGCGCAGGTGAATGATATCATCGCGATCACCGACAAACCTTACGAAGGAGCCCTCTACGTTCAGGATAAGATCGAATTGGGTGGCATGGTGGTCAACGCCGGTCTCCGGTTCGATTTCTTCAATGCAAACAAGAACGTTTCCTCCGACATTTACGACCCGCTCATGATCCAATCCCAGACCCCCGGCAATGGCGGGACAACCGGCATCGTCGGCTACCGCCCGGACGGCTCCGGGACCGGCTACAGCAAAACACCCACACGATATGCCATCTCTCCGCGTCTGGGCATCTCACACCCCATCACCGAGACTACGGTGCTGCACTTCATGTTCGGCATTTTCAACCAGCGGCCTGCCTGGACCAAGCTCCTGGCGAATTCGGTGGTGTGGACAGACGTGCGGGGGTTTGACCCCAAAGCGATGACGTCCGAGTGGAATCTCCCGGATTCGACTCTCGTCACTTACCGCTACTTCGGTCAGAAAACGGGAAACCCGTCCCTGACCTGGGAGAAGATGACACAGTATGAAATCGGCTTCGAGCAGAACATCGCCGACAAACTGTCGCTGGATGTGACGATGTACTACAAAGACGCCTACGATCTGACCTCGCTGGGAATCAGTCAGGGGCCTCCGAGTACACAGATTGCAGAGTCGGGGGGGAACGTCGACGTGCGCCTCTACGGGGAACCTGACGGAGCCAACATCGACAACCGGGTCCCCGGACAGACCATCGGCAATTTCACCACGACCGTCAACGGTGCGTGGGCCGACGTCAGAGGCATGGAGGCCAGGCTCGCTTCGCGATTCACCTGGATCAATTTCGAGCTGGCCTATACGCTGTCCTATCTCTCCACGGGAAGTTACCACCTGAACCGGATGTACAAGACGTTCTACGACGCCAACGGAAAGCCCTACAAGAACGGCACGGATACGTATCAGGGAGCCTCCAATTCCGACGGCGGCGGGGTCGGCCTCGACGACGCAACCTGGAACCCCCACAATTCAGCCATGATCAAGATCAACATCAACAGCCCGGAGGATTTCGGACCTGATCTGGGAGGTTTCTACATCTTCGGCGACTGGTCTCTGAGCACTTCCACCCGATGGGTGCAGGGTGATGTCTATACGTACTATCCATCGGATTATGTCGGAGCGCAGGTGCCCAATAACCAGACGTGGGAACCCCGGTGGAATACGAACCTGAACCTGACAAGAGTCCTCCGGCTGTTCGGGGACACGAAAGTGCGGCTGTTCATGCAGGTAACCAATCTCTTCAACCAGCAGCACCTCCGTCTCTTCGGATCGACGGACATGAGAGTCTATCAGGAAGAGGGCCGGCTTCCGTTCCAGGCGACCACGAAGGAGCCGATGGAGTGGGATTGGTACAGCAACCTTCCGCGGCAGGTCATTTTCGGTACAACGATAGAGTTCTAACACCGCATGGAGAGTACCGTGAAAGGTATCCGTATGAGAGTTCAGCCTGGTGTCGTGGTCTTTCTGGTGATCCTCCTGTGGGGAGTTCATTCGCCGCCGGTGACCCTTCACGCACAGAGTGTGGTCCCTCAAACGATGACCCGCGCCAAGATGTGGATCAAAGCCAATCCCAACGGCTCGCTCGAACGGGAGAATACTCTCGGACAATCCAGCAATGACTGGGAGGTGGCGTACCCCGGCTACTACGACAACCGGAACGAAGCGAGCGGCGGGTGGGACAACAATGCGATCTACCATGGCGCCCAGGTGGGGGGCGAGGATGTGGCGTGGATGTACCGGAACAACTTCAACGCGGCCAACATCTTTGCGGTTACACCATCCTCGCTCGTGAAAAACTACAACCTCGTCAATCCCAACGCGCCGGAAGAAATGGTGACGGGAACCATCGGCTCTGACACCGTTGACGGCAACGGCAAAAGGCATATGGGATACAAACTGGAAGGCCGGTTGATGGGCTGGAGCCAGCCCAGATATGACGATTTCATCATCATCAAATGCAAGCTGACGAGCACGGATCGTGATACGCTCAAGAACTTCTACTACGCACGCTACGTTACCCCCAACGGCCCCTACCGTCCGTCCTCCGTTTCCTCCGGATGGGACGTCGAATACCTGTGGGATCCGGCCGTGAGCGACACGATCGGGTTCATCTTCTATGACGACACATCCCTGCCACCCACCGCCCCGGCACCGGTATATACCATTCCTCCGGGCGATTCCACCGGAAACGCCGGCGACCCTGGGAATATCGGCACTCAGGGGTCCCGTGACTTCAAACTCTACTCCCCTTCCCTCTACACATACGCCTTCCTGCCTTACACGATCACGCCGAACAAGAACGGCGAACGGAAGGTCTGGCGCACCATCGTTTCCTCATCCAGCAGCGCACCTCCAGACGAGCTGATGCCGGCATGGAACTCTGCCATGGCGGAATACTCGACGATGGTGGACTTCATCACCAAACGTGAACAACCGAGGATAAGCTGGCGTGATGCCAACAGGACGACACCGGCCCTTGCCAACGCCGGCAGCCTGTGGGAACGCAACCCGCGGTATGTCTATTCCATCGGACCCTACGATATCGCCCCCGGAGGATCCATCGAATGGACCGAGATCTTTCTCTGCGGCCAGATGTCCCGTGATACAACGATGACGGGCGGACTGTATGCCACCAAACGATTCGTGCAGGCCGGACTCCTGAACCTGAAGGAGAACTGGAATGCCGCACGAACGCTGATCGCGAACAACTACCGGTTCCCGACCGGGCAGATTCCCCCGCCAACACCCGCAGACGCGCCGCGTGTCGGCAATACCACGGAACTCGCGGTCGCACCCGGAGAAATGACCGTCAACAATAAACGGGTCGCGGGAATCAACGTGACCTGGAAAGCGGTGCATGTGGGCAACGTCGACCCCCAGTCACGTAAAGCCGATTTTGCAGCGTACAAAATCTATCGCTCCGACAACTCGGTTGAGGGACCGTGGACACTCATCGACTCGGTGGCCAAAGCCCGCGCCGACTCACTCGTGAAAGGCGGCACCATCACCACGTTCATTGCCACTCCGCCCGGCGTACCGTATCGCTTCTGCGTGACAACCATCGACTCCGGAGGGAATGAGAGCGCCGGATGCGGATATTCATATTACCCGCTCTCCTCCGAACCCGACCCCAGCAACAATCTGCAGAATATCGTTGTGGTCCCGAATCCGTTCAAGCAGGTGAGCGGGTATGCCGATCAGTCGGAAAACAAACGCCTGGCCTTTATGAATATCCCCTCCCAGTGCACGATCCGGATTTACACCGTTGCTCTCGATCTGGTGAGAACCCTGGAACACAACGGCGCCGGACTGCAGTCGTGGGGAACACAGGCAAGTCAGGACTATATGCTGACCGACTTCGGGCAGAACGTGATGCCCGGAATCTACATCTATCATGTGGAGTCTCATGTTCCCGGGCACGAAGGCGAAGCGTCGACCGGCAAGTTCGCGATCATCAGGTAACCGGTGCTCACCGCACAGACCTTCTGGAGGAGTGATCAGTGAATCGAATAACCTACATTGCCCCGTTGACCGTGTGCTGTGCGCTGTTGCTCGCGCAGAAGGGCATGAGCCAGATCGACTACAACCGGGCGGGCTACGGCGTTGACCCGATGGAATACAGCCGCGTCGGTACCTCCGGGTGGCAATTCCTGAAACTCCCCGGCAATGCCCGCAACACATCCATGGGCGGAGTCAAAGCCGCTCTTGGATACGGGGATGCCAATGCGGCGTTCACCAACCCCGCCTCCGCCGCTGACGTAAAGAACCTGGATGTCCAGCTCACCTCCATGAAATGGGTGGCGGATATCCAGTACAGCGGCGTTTCCGTTGTAAAGAATATGGATGAGTGGGGCTGCATCGGACTGAATCTCGTCTATCTGAACTACGGAGACATGGTTCGGACGGAAATCGGCGAGTTCAACGGCCAGCCCGGCATCGCAGCGGTCACCGAAGGCCTGGGAACATTCTCCGCCCACAATCTGGCGGTCGGCCTCCTGTATTCACGGCAAATCACCTCCCAGCTCCAGATCGGAGGGAATATCCGGTACCTCCAGGAACAGCTCGACGATGCGAAAATGCAGTCCTGGGGAGTGGACATCGGAACGCTGTACTGGACCGGCCTGGGAAGTTTCCGCATTTCCATGCTCGGCCGGAACTTCGGTCCCGACGGGGAATACCCGACGTTCGAAAACCGTATTGCACAGGCCCCGGCCAAAGTGCGGATGCCCATGATGTTCGTGCTGGGTGCTGCGTATGACATCCTGGAGATATCCCAGGACAATCCGCACCGGTTGACGGTGGCTGCCGAGTATGTGAAACCGAACGACGGGCCTGAAAAGGTGAACCTCGGCGCAGAGTACTTCCTCTACCACAACTTCTATTTCCGGGGGGGGTACCGGTTCAACTATGACGAAGAGACCTTCACGGCCGGCCTCGGCGTGGAGTATTCCGTTGCCGACGAGCTGAAGCTCAAGGCGGACTATGCGTATGCCGACGTGGGCCGCTTCAACGGCGTACATATGTTCACCATCGGCTTTGGGTTCTAGGCGGCTTTCCGGCGCCGCGGCAGCCGCCGGCGGTCCCTGCCGGCATGCAGCCGGCCCCGGCTGGAGCTCCTGAACCGGGATGCGCCGTGCGCCGGACAGCACTGATGCATGAAGAAGACTGCGGTTACCTTATCACCATCCACAAGAGGAGTACTTCAATGAAAGCTTCTGTACTGTTTCTGTGCGTTCTGCTCGTCGCGCTGGCAGCGGGCCTGCCAACCGCAACAACAGCGCAAACGACATACATTGCAACGGATGACGGATATATCCGCGGGGGCGCGCTGGCGGGCAACACCTACAACCAATCGGATAAGGAAGCCCTGCGCGTCCGCTATGCCACAGCGGACACGAACAAACGGAGGACATACCTGAAGTTCGATCTCTCCTCCCACGTCGGGGTTATCGGGAGCGCGAAACTGACCGTCTGGGTCGCCAGAGCGGTTTCCAGCACCTACAATACGATCACCAATCCCAACCTTTTCGCCGACTCGGTGTTTGTGTATAGTGCGGGTGATACCTGGACCGAAGCGACACTCACGTGGAACAGCGCGCCGGCAATGGAACAGTTCCTCTTCCTGCAGGCGGTGAAACGCAAGTCATCGACGGATCCGGACACGATGTACTCCTGGGACGTTACATCGTACGTCCAGGCGGAATTCGCCAAAGACAAGAAAGTGTCATTTGCCATGGCAGATACGGTCGTGGGTCACGGCACAGACGTACGGATGTACTCCAAGGAGACGTTCGGTTTTGAACCGGCCCTGGTGATTTCTGCAACCACGGAGGTTACCGCCCTGGTGGGCGTGATGCCGGAACGCTTTGAACTGCAGCAGAACTATCCGAATCCTTTCAATCCGACTTCAACGATCGGTTTCTCCATACCCTCCCGCAGCTCCGCTACTCCCGGAACGGGGACAGGTACGGGATCGTTGACCACCCTGACGGTGTACGATCTCCTCGGCCGTCCCGTGCAAACCCTGGTGAATGAACCGTTGAACCCCGGAACCTACTCGGTGCCACTTGACGCTTCCCGGCTCGGTTCAGGGACCTACTTCTACACGCTGACCACCGGCAATTTCAAAGAAACCAAGCGGATGGTGGTGCTGAAATAATATGGGGCTGTGGTGCGAAGGCGATCTGTGCTGCAGCACTATCGCCTCCCGCGGATTGCACCTGTGTGATCCGCCTTGCGCCACCCAAGCGATAGACCGAGAGAAGGGCGGTCCGGTTGAAGCCGGACCGGATCGCCCCGCGTCGGGAAGTAAACGAAAGGGTGTGAAGACCGGACTCGAGAGGAATCTATGCGTCTGTCGAATCAATGTGTGTATGTCATGTTTTTGCTCTGGTGTGTCGTATCCACTGGTGCGGCACAATCCTACTATGTCGATGCAGTTGCCGGCGATGACTCGGCAAGCGGACTGTCCGAATCCACGCCGTGGAAGTCGCTGGAGAGAGTCAACGCCCGTACCTACCTCCCCGGTGAACGAATCCTTCTGAAGCGGGGCTCCGTCTGGAATTCCACGCGCCTTTTTGCCCCCGGCTCCGGTCTTCCCGGCAAACCGATCGTCGTAAGCAGCTACGGAACCGGTGCTCCTCCCGTGATCAACGGGGCCGGCAAGTACTCCGCCGCAGTACTCCTTCAGAACCAGGAACAGTGGGAAATCGAGAATCTTGAAGTCACGAATCTCCACCCCACCAACAGCACCGCGACCCGTTACGGCATCTATGTTGTTGCCGCAAACATCGGGGCGGTCGAGCACATAGTCTTGCGGAACCTCTCCATCCACGATGTGAACGGAGATCCCGCCGTCAAGACCTGCGGGGGCATCTTTTTCGAAGTTACCGGCGGCACAACCCCTACCTGGTTCGACAGCCTCCTGGTGGAAGGGTGCACCGTCAGTGAGGTCAGCCCGGTGGGCATTGCCAACACCTCAACCTGGGCAACGCGCACACTCACCACCAATACCAGCTGGTATCCGAACGTGAACGTCATCGTGCGGAAGAACACGATACGGCGGACGGTGCGGAACGGAATGGTTATCCGCGTATCCCGGGTCCCGCTCATCGAACAGAATGTCTTCGATGAGTGCGCAAAGGACAGCTCCGGGAACGCGCTCTTTGTGTTCAACTGCGACAGTGCGCTCATACAGTACAACGAGGCCTTCCGTACACGGTACAATCCGGGCGATGAAGATGCGGGGGGGATCGACGCCGACTACCGATGCAAGAGCACCATTATCCAGTACAACTACTGCCACGATAATGAGTACGGAGGGATTGTCGTCGTGTCTGACGGGAGCGGTTCCACAACATTCAATGATGGAACGATCATCCGGTACAATGTGCTGAAGAACAATGGCCATCACGCCATCCGGACATCCGGGAACGTCACGAATACTTCGGTGTACAACAATACCATCTTCTCAGGGTCCTCGGTCGCCGCTGTCACGGTTGTCTGGCACAAAAGCTGGGGCGGCTATGCCGACAACACGCGGTACTACAACAACATCTTTGAAACCCAGCGTTCGGGAAGTTCTTTCCAGCTCGGGGGGAGTACAAACAACGTTTTTGACTACAACGTGTTTCATGGAATCCGGGCCGCGGGAGAACCCGCCGATGCCCACAAGATCACCGCCGATCCGCTCTTCATGGCTGCTGATTCGGTGGGATCGGGATGGTCCTCGGCAAAAGGGTTCAGGCTGCAGGGAACCTCACCGCTGATCAATGCAGGGTTGGCGCTGACGGGGCACAGCAGTACGGACTATGCGGGCGACCCCGTCCCCGCCGGGACACAGGTGGACCGGGGTGCCTTTGAGTACCAGGGCCCTCCACTCGGTGTCAATTCTCCGGGGGAGGACATACGTTCCTTCGGCCTGGATGAAGCCTATCCGAATCCATTCAACCCCACGACGAATATCCGGTTCCGGCTCTCCTCGCCACAGGTTGTTGACCTGTCGGTGTACGATTCCATCGGTCAGAAGGTCCGCACGTTGCATCGCGGAATGGAAGCCGCGGGGAGTCATCGCACATCATGGGACGGAACCGATGATACGGGAAAGCTGACCTCTTCCGGTATCTACTTTGCCAGACTGACATCAATCACGGGGACGTCCACAATCAAGATGGCCCTTTTGCGCTAACCTTACCTTGTGCCTGACGGAATACCGATGCGCGATCAACATCCGCAACGCAGCAAGAGAATTCTTCACCTGGCAACATTCATGCTGGCGGGAGGCGTGCTGTTCGCCGGACCGGCCGGCAACGATGTGAGCGATTCCCGGACCACGCTCGGGCGGCTCGCGCCGAAGCAATCGGGTGCCATCACCGCCTCTCCCTGGGGCATCCAGGCGGGTGCTCTTGACGACAGCACGATGGCCAGGGCTGCCGCCATAGGCGTAAAATGGACGAGGCTATCAGCATCCTGGCGCGATATTGAGCGGGAGAAAGGGGAGTATTCCTGGAACAAGACCGACGAGGCCTTCGACGCTGCCTTGCAGCACGGGATTACCCCGTTCGTCTGCCTTGCCGTCAGCAATCGGCTCTATTGCCAGGAAGGACCAAAAGGCGACCAGCGCGTTGTCGAAATTATGGGCTCCAATCCCCTTCCGCCGACAAAGGATCCGGAAGCATTCAAAGCATGGCTGCGCTTTGTGCAATCGGCCGTGCAGCGCTATAAGGAACGCATCCACTACTGGGAGGTCTGGAACGAACCGAACCACAGCCTCTATTGGGGCGCCGAACCCAACGGCAGTGAATACGGCATGCTGCTTCGCGAGACAGCGCGTGTGATCAAAGAGGTCGATCCCTCCGCGAAAGTTCTGGGTGGCGCCATGGCCGGCATTGATCCGGAGTTTGCCGACAGGTTCCTCGCTCAGGGGACCGCGCAACTGGTCGATATCATTACCTTCCATCACTACGCCAACACGCCGGAAGACCGGATCTACAAGGCCGTGCAGCTGTGGGACGTCATCAACAAACACAAACCGTCCCTCCAACTGTGGCAGGGAGAATGCGGGTATCCCTCGCACAGCAGCACACGCGACTTCCGGGGAACCAGCCCGTGGGGAGTCACCATCCAGGCAAAATGGCTGCTCCGGCAATCATTCACGGACGTGTTCTTCTGCAAGGCAACACTCAGCAATTACTTCAAGCTGGTCCATGAAGGAGGCCGGGGAGAGAAGCCGAAGCGGTCTTTTCTGACCCCTCTCGACAGCGTTCTGGGATTTCCGGAACGCGGCGGGTCGCGCGTGAAGAGCGTCGGCGTTAATGAGAAGTGCATTCTGGAGAACCCGACCCTTACCCCGAAACCGGCATACTTCGCTTACCAGAATCTCTGCGCGTTGTTTGACGACCGCTACAAACCGGTCGCCGCCCTGACAGAAATCACCGTCCGCGATCCGGGTGGATTTTACGGCGTGGGAGAGGAAGACGATGCGTTTCCCTCCCGGCCGCTGGTGTCTACCTTCACGACACAGAACGGCAGATCCCTTGTGGCGTACTGGCTGCCCTGGCATCCCCAGGAGATGGTGCGGGAGGGACGGGTGGATCTCGTGACCGGGGCACTGGCATTCTCCGACCCGGTTCTGATAGACCTCCTCAGCGGCAAGGTGTTTCCGGTGGACAACATGACCAGAGAAGGGGGAGTAACCACCTTTCATGACGTTCCGCTTGCCGATTATCCGTTTGTGATCGCCGAGAAGAGCGAAGTGATAATAGAGCCATAACGAAATGCTCTTGGCTTTCCCGGCATCCTTCAGACTCCTGCCCGTTGTTTCCATCAGGGGCTGTTCACACGACGCAACCCAGGACCTATGAAAACGATCTCTTTGCTCTTCCTCGTGCTATCCATCGGAACTCTTGAAGCAGAAGCCCAGGGTTCACGTCGTTATGAAACAGAAGTCTTTGCCACCTACCAGCTGCAAAGCAATATTCCATTCGGCCAGAGTATCACCGCCGGCGGTTCAACCAAGACCCTGCTCCTCGATGTGTACATGCCGGCCGGTGACACCGCGACAAACCGGCCGCTGGTGGTGTTTATTCACGGGGGTGGCTTCAAAGGGGGCGACAAGGTAAGCAATTTCGGCACGCGGGTGTGCGGTGGTCTGGCACGGCGGGGCTACGTCGTTGCATCAATCGAGTACCGCGTCTCCTCGTCACTCACCACCATTGCCCAGGAGTTTGAGGCCATGGTCCGTGCGGTGCAGGATGCCAAAGCCTCGGTGCGGTTCTTCCGTCGCTATGCCTCACAATATGGCGTGGATACAACTCAGGTGTTTGTGACGGGGAGTTCCGCGGGGTCTATAACAGCGCTGCATATGGCCTATCTTGAAGATGCGGAGATTCCCTCCTATGTCAACATGGCAAGCCTTGGTTCGCTGGAGGGCAGCAGCGGCAATCCGGGGTACTCCTCCGCCGTTCAGGGCGTCATCAGCAACTGGGGAGCGCTCGCCGATTTCCGCTGGATGAAGGCGGGAGATCCTCCCGTCTACTGTGTGCACGGTGTGGCTGACACCGTGGTGCCATACGATTCATCATTTGCCGACGGGCCTTTCAAATATGGCAGCACCATTGTGCACGCAAACGCGCAAACGCTGGGAATTCCCGCCGGATTGCGCCTCTTTGCCGGCACCGGCCACACGCTGGACAACAGCGCCGTCAAGCAGGACAGCGCCATCAAGGACTTCAGCGCGTGGCTCTTCTCGATCCTCAAACAAATCCCGACCGGGCTTCCGGCCAGGGTGGAGAATCCGCTTCCGGAGAACCCTTTTCTGCACGGCAATTTTCCCAACCCATTCAACCCCGCGACAACCATCGAATTCTTCCTGCCATCGGCACACCACGTCCATCTCGGTGTCTACGATACGTTTGGAAGACTCGTCTCCCTGATCCTTGATGCATGGGCTGAGCCGGGGATGCACCGGCTGGTGTTTGATGCAGCCAGATTTGCATCCGGCGTGTACTACTGCCGGCTGCGTACCGCCGGAAGAACGGAGACGGGCAGGATGCTCCTGGTTCGTTGACGTACCGGAAGCGCGTTGTCAGGTCCGGCATCTTCGTCTTTCGGCCGGACGACCACGGTCTCCGGATTCACCAACACCACTATTCGGGATCACCCTCAAAATCTACCTCACGAGAAAAGCATGAAACGCGCCCTTGTTGTACCGATGCTTGTCCTGATCCTAGCGTCGTTCGCTCCGGCCCAGCCACGTGTGGACCGTGTGATCAATGCCGAATGGAAGTTCGCCAGAGAGAACCCCTCACGAGCCGAGTCTCCAGCGTTTGACGACAGTGGCTGGGAGACCCTGAACCTGCCGCACACATGGAATGCCCGGGACGGTCAGGATGGCGGCAACGACTACTACCGCGGTACGGGATGGTACAGAAAACAACTGTCCCTGGAGCGGACGTGGAGAGGAAAGAGCATCTTCCTGAAATTCGACGCGGCCGCCACATCCGCGCAGGTATTTGTCAATGGAACGGAAGTAGGCCGGCACAAGGGAAATTTCGGTGCCTTCTGCTTTGAGGTGACCGAATACCTCCGGTTCGACGCCACGAATCTGATCGCCGTAAAGGTGAACAACGCAAGAGATACGACTGTCGCACCCCTGCGGGGCGACTTCACGATCTTTGGGGGCATCTACCGGGACGTGCATCTTCTGGTCATGAACCCCGTGTCCATTTCTCCGCTGGATTTCGGTTCCTCAGGCGTCTATGTCCGCCAGGAACGGGTGACCCGGGATCTCGCAAGCCTTCTTGTTGAGACCCGACTGCGAAATGCCGGCAAAGACAAAACCACTCTCACGCTGCACTGTTCCCTCCTCAACGCGCAGGGCCGGGTCGTGGCAGAAACCGCCACGGAGAAACTCCTCGAAGGCCAATCGAAGACTGCAGTCACCCTTCCACTGGAAATCAAGAATCCGCACCTCTGGCACGGGCGGCGGGATCCCTACCTGTACACGCTGAAGGTCACCGTACGCCAGGGTAAGACTGTACTCGACCAGACGAGTGAGAGCATAGGTATTCGTTTCTTTTCGATTGACCCCGACCAGGGCTTCTTTCTGAACGGTGAGCCATACCGGCTCTACGGGGTCAACCGGCATCAGGACCGTGAGAACATGGGCTGGGCGATTGGCTCGAAAGAACACAGGGAGGACTTCGCTCTCATCAAGGAAATCGGATCAACGGCCGTGCGTCTGGCGCACTATCAACAGGCGAAAGAATTCTACACTCTCTGCGACCGTGGAGGAATGGTTGTGTGGGCGGAGCTTGCCCTCGTGGACGATATCCACCCGAACACGCAGTTCCGTGAGAACATCGAACAACAACTCACGGAACTCATCAGGCAAAACTACAACCACCCGGCCATCTGTTTCTGGAGTCTTCAAAACGAGCTGGTGCCGGACAGCGATCGTGCTCTGTATGGCACCATGGTGGAAGAGCTCCATGCGCTCGCGAAGAGCCTCGACCCGACCCGGCCGACGACCGTCGCCAGCCGGAGCAAATATGATCCGGGCGAAAAGATGAATAGCGTATCCGATCTGCTCGCCTATAATGTCTACCGCGGATGGTACGAGGGGAAACCGGATGATTTTGCAGCATTCGCAGATAAACTGCATACACAATTTCCGGAGCGGAAGCTGGCCATCAGCGAGTACGGCGCCGGAGCCGGCATCCATCAGCACGAATGGCCTGTCAGGAAACCCGCCCCGAGAGGGCCGTGGCATCCGGAAGAATGGCAGGCTGTCCTGCATGAAATCACGTGGAAGGCGATCGAGGAACGACCGTATCTCTGGGGTTCTTTCCTCTGGAATATGTTCGATTTCGGGTCGGACGGCCGGTCGGAAGGCGAGCAGTTCGGCCAGAATGACAAAGGGCTGGTTTCATACGACCGGAAGACCAAAAAGGACGCGTTCTTCTTCTACAAAGCCCATTGGAATCCGGAACCAATGGTGTATATTGCCAGCCGGCGGTATACCCCGCGGCCCGGGGGCCCGACCTCCGTCAAGGTGTATGCGAATTGCGAGAGTGTCGAATTGTCAGTGAACGGGAAATCGCTCGGTAGGAAAACCGGCAGCAACCGGATTTTTCAGTGGGACGACGTCGTACTCTCCGGCGGCAGGAACATCGTTTCGGTAGTGGGAACACAGGGCAAGCTTCAGATCAAAGACTCATGCGAATGGGTGGTTCTTCCTGAAGGGGCAACGAAATGAATGGACGTTCATCCGGGGGGGTCTCCGGGCGTGCTTGTTCCGGGAAGAGTTCCGGGATGCTCCCTGGTTCCGCGGGAAATCCTTCGTGCCCGTGATAGAGGAGGAAGTGCCTTTCGCTCTATGGAGTCAGGAAAAGATATCCGGTAACAGTACAACGGAATGGACATCATGATGAAACATGTGCGCCTGGCGTTGGTGGGGTTTGTCCTCAGCCGTCTTCTGGCAACCGCTGTACCAATGGTTGTGGTGTTCGGTGGATGCAGCCAGCAGTCGGTTCAGAAGGAGACCGGCGTTCGATATGCCCCGGCAATCGAAGCCTTTCTTCAGGAAGACCGGACTAATCCTCCGCCGAAGGAGGCAATTCTCTTCATCGGAAGCAGCATCTTCAGGCAATGGGCGCATCTCAAAGAGCAGATGGCGCCCCTGCCGGTATTCAACAGGGCCTTCGGCGGTTCAAGGACAGGGGACATCCTCACCCATATGGACAAGGTCGTCCTCCCCTACAAACCCCGCATTATTGTCTATTACTGTGGCAGCAACGACGTCAACGGCGGCGAGCCTTCAACGGCCATTTTCGGCAGGACGAGGACATTTTGCGAAAGGGTGCATGCAGAGCTGCCGGACACGCGCATCCTGTATGTATCCATCAACCGGGCACCGCAGAAACAGGACCGGTGGGATGTCGTGGATTCTACAAACGCTCTGATGAAGCAATACTGTTCAACCGCCGCTTATCTGGGATTCATCGATGTGAATCCGGTACTGTTTGACCGCGAGGGAAAACCCCGCACGGAGTTGTATCAGCCGGATCTCCTCCATTTCAAAGACACGGCATATGTGGAGTTCACCGGTGTCATCAAACCGGTGGTCGAACAGGTCTGGTTCAAGCGATAGTGTCACGGCGATTCCCGGAGATCGGGAGCGCGGGCAGAGCCAGGGCGCTTCCGGCGCCAGTTGCTTCCTTCATGAGGAGTTGATATATTTGACACATGCAGACCGCATGCATACCCGATGACGAATGGTTGGATTGGTACCGGTTGACGCCCGCACAGCGGTGGCGGGAAACCGGCAAACTCTGGTCCTTCTATCTTGCCGTGGGAGGGTCCCTCGATCCAGAACCCGATTCAGAAAGTCCTTTCGACGCTGTCCGCACACAGGGTACGCGCCCTGTTGATAGGCGGCCAGGCCTGCGTGTTCTACGGAGCCGCTGAATTCAGCCGCGATACGGACCTTGCTCTCCTTGCTTCTGACGACAATCTTGCACTTCTGCGCGCTGCGCTGCGTGATCTCCATGCCCGCAGAATTGCCGTGCCCCCATTTGAACAGCAATTCCTCCTTCGTGGACACGCCATTCATTTTCGATGCTACCACCCCGATGCGCTCAACATGCGAATTGACATTATGGCGGTGATGAGAGGGGTCGATCCGTTTGATCTGCTCTGGGAACGCCGGGCCCACCTTATCGATGACGACAATCAGCACTACGAATTGATCTCCCTGCAGGATCTGGTCCGGTCAAAGAAGACCCAACGTGACAAGGACTGGCCGATGATACGCCGGCTTGTGGAAGCGGACTTTGTGGCGCACGAGAAGCCGTCAGAGACAGACGTGGGGTTCTGGTTGAGGGAATCGCGCACTCCGGCCATGCTCATCAACCTCGCACGCGCCCACCCCGATCAAACAGCAAAATTAATCCCCTCGCGGTCCTTGCTCTCAGCGGCAAGCACAGGCAATGAAAGGGAGATTGAAACAGGTCTACAGCAGGAAGAGCAGCGGGAACGAGAAGCCGACCGGACATATTGGGGGCCGTTGCGTCGGGAGCTGGAGGCTCTGCGGCACGCGGAGGGTACTTCGGAACAAGAGGTTTAGAAACCCTCTGACAAGACCAACACGCCTCTCGCGTGCGTCCACCTGAGGCACATCAAAGATATCACCGCCCTGAACTGGAGCTCAGGTTACTGCCCGATCCTCCGGCTTCACATGAACCACTCCTTGCGTCCGTACACCGCATCCCCGAACCGCCTCATAAACGCCATCTCCTCGTCGTTGAGCACCCCTTTCCTCACCGCGGCAATGTTCTCATTGAATTCCGCCAAAGAACGGGGGGCGGTGAGCACAACACCCACAACGGGATTGTTCAACACAAATCGGTATGCCATGCCTGCCGTGGGAACCGGTTGATCCACGGGCCATCCCTTTGGCCGGCTCAGGAGGCGGGTCCAGCGTGTGGAAGTGTAACTCACTATGCCGGGATTGTGCACTGTCAGGTGCGGGAAGATATCCGTTTCCGCGCCCCGGTGTGCGGCATTGTAGCGGATCATCAGAATATCCAGAATCCCCTCACGCGCCAGCTGGCCGGCAAATTTCCGGTCGTGCGTGGAGATGCCGATCCAGCGGGCCTTCCCTTCCTCGCGCAGTCTCACCATCTCCTCCAGAACACGCGGGGGCAGCTCTTTCGGCTTCATCACGCCGAGGAACATCAATACATCCAGATATTCGGTCCCGAATTGCCGGAGCCGCTTTTCCAGGGACTTGCGCGGACTGGAATACGAGAAGACGTAGTTGTAGGCGCCTGTGGCCAGAATAATCTTCTCCCTTTTCGTTTTCATCACTTCGCGGAGCGCCTTGACCATCTGGGAATCGAAGCCGTAGGCGAAAAAGTAGTTCACACCCTCATCCACCGCGCGAAAAACCGTCTCCCGGCCCGGGCGATATGAGGCGGAGAGCCCCAGGCGAAACACCGGCCGGCCTGTGCGGCCGAGGCTCGTGTGAAGGTAATCCTGATTCATGGGAAGCTCCCTCTGTTGAACCACCTGTACATGAAGCCAGTCCCTTGCATCAGCCGGATCGGTACGTCCTCGTAGCGATCGCGGCAGGTGCAGCCCTGCGCAGCAGCACTGTGGACGCCGGCGCGCAACTCGCGGACTATTTTTGAATGACATTGAGAAGCTGGAACTCCGCAATCGTCGCTCCCTCCCCGGGAGGAGGTTTGCCGGGGTAGGATGCAACGTTGTGCCGATTCTCTCCGACAATGAACTTCTTGACGACCAGGCGCGCCATCCTGCTTTCAACAGCCGGAAATTCTCTGGAATAGGTCGCCCCTATCCCGTTACCCTCGAGAACAGTTTTCCATTCGTCACCGTGCAGGTACTGCAGCTCAAATGCTTGTATGTGGGCCTCGTAGGGTTCAATAAGCACTACCGAATTGAACCGCCTGGGCTCCCCCAGATCAACAGTCAGGGTTGGTTCCTTGTCGTCGGTTCTTGGCAGCCAGCGTGTATTGGGATCTTCGTCGACAGCATATTCTGCAAGATATTCAACCCGGTTATCAAACAGGCTTGATCCCTTCGCCGGCCTGTAGCCGGTGAGCGTTTTGAGAGGTGGCAGGAGGGCCGGATTGTCTATCACTTTCTTCAGTTCCATCAGGCGAACAACGAGACTCTGCGGGATCTGACCCGAGGGGTCGGGCGGCACATCCAGCAACAGGTTGGCCCCCCGTGTGATGCTCTGATCGTACCAGTAGTAAAGTGTTCGAACCGATTTGGTGACATCACCCGGCATCCAGAACCAGTTCTGGTTGATCGTCTGGCACACTTCCATGGGAATGTAATACTTCTTTCCGTTGACCTCGCGTACCGGATTGTGACGCGGAAGCGGCGGCAGTGTACGTTCTCCGTTCGTGATATCGGCCGGGAAGCTGTATTTGGTCGACCCGTCGGTGAAACCGTTGTTGCAGGTCACCAGACATTCAGGCTGATGCTTCTTGACGACGGCATAGAGTTCCGACCGCTGAGCCGGTTGAAGTACGCCCGGAATATCGATCCAGAGCTCCACGAGCCCGGTATAGATGGTAACGATTTCCGTGATATGATCCTTCGTCAGCTGGAAGTACTCGTCCTTCGATGAGATGGGCTGATTGTGATCGTCCCACAGGCAGTAGTACAAAGCGGGTTTGATGCCGTACTTCACACAGCTCTTCATGAATTCGGCCACAATATCCGTTTTGCATTCTGATGAAGCAACATCATAGTCGTACTCTCTGCCTTTCCAGGTGGCTTTGCTGTCCCACAGACAGAATCCGCCGGTATGTTTAGCGGTGAGAACGGCATACTTCATCCCGGCATCCCTGGCCGTGCGGATCCACTGATCCACATCAAGCCGGTCCGGCTTGAAGGCGGCTGCGGGCATGCGACCATTGTCATACTCGGCACCGGCATAGGTATTCATATTGAAATGGATGAACATGCCGTATTTCAGTCGCTCCCACGCCGCCACCTGACTTTGTGAGGTTGCCGGTTCCGGTTGAGCAACGAGCGCGCGAGGCAGAAACACCAACAGGCTCAGCAGGGCAGCATTCTGAATCATGGAAATATTCATGTGAGGGTAGTCTGCGCTTATGAGGGAATTCCGGAATGGGGGCCGGCGCAGAGCCGCTTGCGAGCGGAGCAAATCTACGCGTTCGCAAGGGCCTGGGGGCATGCAACCGTTTATCCATTAAGCCAATATACGAAGCAGTGATGAAACAAACCCGCAGGCGGGAAGATCCAGAGTGTCCGCCCATGATCACAGCAACACCGGCATTTCGGGAGTGCCGGCGATCTGTGGTGCACATCGCTTACTTGACTTATCTGATTTTCTGAACGACATTACAAGATCCGGTATGATGCACGACCGGCATCGCATGGCCTTCCCCGTGAAAAACGTACGTGGTGGAGGTTCCAACACAAGCCCGAGCAGATGATATGGCCAACGAGACTCGAACACGCGGCGCCAGTTCCTCCGAATTACATTCCGATGCCAGACAATTCTACGAGCAATATTGGAACCTCGGGAGCCAGGTTTCGCGCACGACTGCGGAGCGCAATGAGGCCCTCATTCGCGCGCTGTTTCCCTCCCCTCCGCAAGGGCAGAAGATACTCGAAATCGGCGTTGGCGGAGAAGGAGGGCTCCTGCTCGGTCTGCGCGAGGGAAACGCCGTCTGCGGCCTTGACGCCTCCGCATCGGGTGTGGATGGCTGCAGTCGCCTCGGCGTGCCTGCCCGGCTTTTCGACGCGGACCGGGAGCCCATCCCGTTCCCGGACAATTATTTCGACGTTGCGTTGGCCTTTGAGGTTATGGAACACCTTTCAAATCCGCAGTATGCAATCGATGAAATCAGACGGGCGCTCAAGCCCGGTGGCCGCTTCATAGCAAGCACTCCATCTCTGTATATCCACCACTGGCCCCGCCTTTTCTATCCGAGCCTTTTTTCACGCGGGGGATTCCGGGACTTTCTCCTGGCTAATCGTTTTTGGCTTGTTCAGGAACTGGGTATGGGAAATAACATCTATGCCCCCATCCTCAAAGAGCCGAAGGAACGCGCATGGAGCATTGTGTGGGTGTGCGACAATATCAAAGCGGATACCGAGCGTCTCGTTGAAGCGGGGAAATACTTTCTCGGTCGCCGCGATGATGAAGGGATGCGTATAGCTCCGATAGAAGCAGCCGACATGTTCCGGGCGGCCCTCCTGTTTGCGCCTCAACACCTCGAAGCTCTTGGTGGGCTCGCGCTTGCCCTCGTGTATCGTGCGCTCGTCGGCGAGCACGACGAACTTTCAACGGTAATCCGGAAGTTTGAAGATGCGCTTGCATCAACCGACCACGCTGTCGTGATGGCGGCCTACTTCCACCTCGTGCTTCTGCAAGCCGAGATGCAACGGTTCGGCAAGAGCGTGCTCCCCGATGACGACTGTCTGAAGATGATTTCCGCCGTATCAAGAACTGATTCATCGGCCGGCGAAGCTCTGACACGGATGTTGGGTGAATCGCGTGATTTTGCCGCCCGCATTTTATCCCGGCACCCCCGACCACCGGGATCCACAGATCCACATCAAACCGGTTGAGATTGCCTGCGGCAGAGGCCATCCGCCTATGGTCCTTCTCGGTACCGGCACCAAATTGGCCGGGGTGTGGTGTATACCGTATGAAGGATGCCCAGAGGATTGCAGTCGATGGATAACGAGAAACTGAAGAATACCTGGTATCAGCTCTGGCGCTTCGCCATAACGCTCGGCTTGCCCTCCGACGACGCCAAGGATATCGTGCAGAATGCTCTGATCAACACCCTGAAGACCTTTGATCCTGAGCGGGGGGAATTTTGTTCACTGGCAAAAAGCGCCGTACGGAACCTGACGAAAAACTATTGGAGAGACAAAGAACGACATGGGAGCGTCATCGATCCGGACCTCATCTGTGATCCCGACACAGATGAGAATTCCCGGATGATCGATGAACGACAGAGATCCGACACCCGGGAGCTGGAGGTAATCATGAAAAAGCTCGATCCTGAGGAACAAATCTTCTTGAAAACCCTGGGAGAGCTGTTGCATGAAGCAGATGGACGAATGGTTCTGGAGGCCTCGCGAAAATGCGGACTGACCCCGGACCAGGGCTGGAACCTGATGCGAAAGATCCAGCGGAAGGCCCGCCGCATAAGCGTAAAACAAGGAGAACCTCCGGCAGCAGCATCCATGCCGGTCCCCGTGGAAGTCAGTTACTCCCTCGAAATGCCGATGGCAGTGGATGAAGCCCGGGCCTCCTCCGGTTATGACGAGTTCCGCCAGGTAAGAGATTTGGCCCGGGATATTGCTCAATGGGATTCCTTCCGCAATTTTGTGGACACTGCCCCCCCCGATATTCTCAGAAAATTGCAATCGATGGCGTAATGTTCTTTGAAGCCGGTCACCAAATCGTCCCTCCTCCGGTGTATGTGAGTGTGAAGCGTACTTGTCACAAACTCATTCAGGAGGGCTCATGTTACCTGTTCATCCGCACGCAGATTCTATCCTCATAGGCAAGCACTGCAGGATTTCCTTTCAGCGCACACTCCGGATTCCGGATGACGGGCGGTCGTATCCTCTACCTCCGGGCCTCGGGAGGTTTCCCATCCACAATGTCGCGGATTTCAAAGGCAGGATCCCTCCTTCCTGGCTGGAGCATGGCGGCGTGTTTATCCCCATGTATCAGCGGGAGGCGCTCTGGCTCGCGTTCGACGGGGCGCACTGGAGACCCAACGCCATCAAGATCGCCGCGGGCAAGATCAACACAGTATCCGGCACTCCCCTGGATATGACGTTTTCAAAACGGCGGCAGGACTACATTGTTGTCCCCGATCAGCCGTGGCTCGATGGATTCAAGAGCGGCAGCGGGACCATACGGCAGTTCATTGCCATGCCTCTCGGGATGGGATACACGGTCGAAGGACAGCTTGCGGGATCTGAGGATACAGGCGGCATGCAGATCATCGTGTTCGATCCGAAGCCGGGGAAATTTCCTGACCATGCCCCAGGACCTTCATACCGGAAGGAGATGGTGTATTGCTGTTCATCCCCGGCCATGGGAATAGCCGCGGGCGGGAAGATCAACCAGAAGGTCTATCCCGACGAACACGGACCTGAGACATGGGACGAGGGGAACTATGGCCGTCTGTTCGTGCACTTCGCAAACAGCATGATGTACAGAGAGATAACGGGATACGAGCCGCCGGCAACACCGGTCTCGGCGCGTACGTATGCAGCACACGGTTTGCCCTGGTTCGATCTCTATGACGATGTCCTGGGCGATGTTCCCCCCTCCGGTAAGCTTGCGGGTGTGAAGACCGTAAAGGAGATGGACAAGTCAAAGGGCTTCGAATCTCAGCAGGATGATGAACGCGTGGAAGTTGGACCTGACAAGATCAAGAAGCTGCACTTGTCGGGGAAAACGGTGGAGGACGGAAAGTGGTAGGTGGGGAGACCACTCTTGCCGCCTTAGTGGCAACGCGAGAGATGCACAGAAGGAAGTATGTGCCAGGCTCCTGACCGAACGCTTTGCTTCTCTTGTTTCTTGATTTATTGGATATTTTCTCTATTTTGTTATACGTAACCAATCACGAACAGCGTACGGAGGACTTCACCCTTATGCGCATTCTCATCGTGGAAGACGATCCGACGAGCAGTCTTGTCCTAGCGACATTCCTTGCGCCTGTGGGTGAAACGCAAATCGCAAAGGATGGTGAGGCCGGCCTCTCGGCATTTCGTGACGCCCACCAGGCCGGCACACCCTTTGATCTCGTCTGTCTCGACATCATGATGCCGGTCCTCGACGGTCAGGCCGTCCTCAAGGAGATCCGCGCGCTGGAGACGGAGCATCGTGTGCCGGCGGGAAAAGAGGTCAAGGTGATCATGACCACCGCGCTCGGCGACAAGCTCAATATTGTCGAGGCGATTCCCCGCTGTGATGCGTACCTGACAAAACCCATCGACCGTGCACAGCTGATGTTCTATGTGAAGAAGTTCGGGCTTCTGGGCCGGGAGCAGCCGCCGGATGGCCCTCAGCCGGACAGAAACCGCACTCCCAGGGATTTCCCGGGAAAGGGTGAGAAGGACGCGCCCTGGGTGGGATAGACTTCAGAAACTGTACAGACCGGTGAACATGAAGCCAAATTGGTGGGTCCGGCTCGCCGGTTCGTAGATCCATGCCTCCTGCCTGCCCAGAATGACATGCGGCGATTCATTGCTCTTGCCGATCGCTGAATACTCGTACCAGAACGTCACACCCGCTCCCCACCCGGACACAGTCCTGTACTCCACCGGAGCCGCGACATACCACCCGGGGAGGTTCCCCAGGGTGAGTGTGGGATTCTTATACTGCTCGAGACGTATGTAGATGCTCCCCGACACCATGATATGAATCGCCACATCGAGCCCGACCAGCCAGTTCCGGCCGATTCTCAAATCCCCTTTCACACCGATGGGCAGATAACTCCAGGAGTAATCTTCCATGTACCCCATCAGGTCATTGTGGCCGGACAGGTCGCGTCTCCAGAATCGATAGCCATAGCCGGTGTACGGGATGACGTCAACGGAGGAGTTCCCGATGTTGTGAAATATGTAGCCGCCATCACACTCGAATCGTGAAAACCAGTTCTGTGTGGTCTCTGTGAAATCGGTTGATCGGCCGAACGCGTCTGTTTCAGTCGATCCGTATTCCGTGCTGCTGGGAGAGAAGTCAAAGTGAGCTCTTCCGTAGAGCGGGAGATCCGATCCCCCCTCGAATGTGTACCGCAATGCCACCCCGAACAGCCAGCCGTTTTCGGTGCTCTTGCCGGGCGGTGGGAAATCCTCTTTGTAGTCAAACGAGTTGAGGACTACTGATACCGCAGTGGTGTGCTGCGGCAAAACGCTTTTGGGGTTTGCCTTCGGAGGACTGGCATATGCAAGACATGACGGAAGCAGCGCGGCAGCCAGGATCCATTGAGGTTTCACGACATCTCGGCTCCCATTCCGGGATCAGCTTTGACAATCATGACAACGTGGATGAGAAATGTCTTACTACAGAGAGAATCCATAAAATCTACTGGACTCCAGATCTCCTTTCCTGATATGCCCGGAGTATACGGTCCATCATCTCCTGGGTCTCTTTTCTCACGATCTGCCGTGCAGGGTCAGCGTCAAACCATGCCAGGGTTCTCTTGATGCCGAGATGAAACGGTATTGTCGCCTTGAACTCCGGGACGAGTTTCCTGATTTTGCTGTTATCAAAAATCACACTGTGGGACTTATCTCCCAATAGAGTCCCTGTGAGAGAGCCTTCACACGCGGCGATGAAATCGGAGGGCACATGAACCAGATGAGGCTCGCGCCCGGCGGCTGAGGCTACAGCCCGGTAGATCTGATTCCACGTGAGTGTCTCATCTGAGGTAATATGGAAAGCTTCTCCCACAGCCTGTGGATGGCCGAGAAGGCCGACAAACCCCCGGGCAAAATCTTCTGCGTGTGTCACTGTCCAGAGAGATGTCCCGTCACCATGAACAATGATCGGCTCCCCTCTTTTAATCCGATCGATCACAGTATATTCCGTCCAGCCCCCGATCGCCACGGGGATCACGGTGTCGTATGTCAGTGAGGGCCGGACGATGGTTATCGGAAAGCCTTCGTGACGGTAGGCACGGTTCAGGTTCTCCTCGCAGGCGATCTTGTTGCGCGAGTATTCCCAGAATGGGTTGCACAGAGGCGTCGACTCGGTGATGAACGGATGCACGGGCGGCTTCTGGTATGCAGAAGCCGAACTGATGAATACGAACTGGTCGGTCTTCTCCCGGAACAACCCGATATCCCGGTCGATATCCTCCTCGGTGTAGGCTATCCAATCGACAACCGAGTCCCAGCGAATCCCTTCGAGAAGTGCTTTGATCTCTGCTGGTCTGCCGATATCCCCGCGGACCGTTCTTGCCCCCGGGATATCCACCTGCCTCGTCCCGCGCGTGAGGAGATGCAGATCGATGCCCCGCTCAATGCATGCCAGGCTCACATACCTGCTGATATTGCCGGTACCGCCGATAAAGAGTACTTTCACGACGATTCCTCCGCTGTGTGCGATAAGGGCCCCTGAATCCTCAGCTCCGTCTCGCTAAACCCCGTCATCGCAGGTGTGAAAAGGAAGCTCGCACAGGAGCATATGAAGCGAGTAGACCAGATACGCATGGTCATCTTTGGGCAGCGATAACCGGAGATCTTCGATCGGTGGGGGTACGGGAGAAATTATGGAGAAGATCCGTCAATTCCAAATTGTAACCGGCCCCTGGCCTGCGTGACTAACTGACGCAGTCTCGGGGAGAGCGTTGCAGTCTCGATGGGTTGACTGCCCGCTTCGGACGGCGATCCTTGGGACCGGTGACCACGATTCCCCCGCCAAATCCGAACATCCCCAAATCATTGACACCGTGACGATTATCCCCCCATCGCGATATTCATTTTGCCCTTTCTCATTTCCGTACCCTTCTCTAAGGAAGTCCGCCTAAATACGCACGGCTTTGTTGACTATACCATTGTCCGGCAAGAAGATACGTTCTGACGGGGTTCACCCGCAATACCATGACTATGGTATTCTCCGTGTGAAGGCTATCGGACCCGTCACAACTGGATTTTTGACTCGGTGTTTCCTTTCTTGTAGGGAACATACAATCCAGGATACGTGCAACAATGAAACTCCTTCTCCCGTTGTTGCTCCTGCTCCCCGGGATAACTCTGTCCCAGGAGAAAGCCGCAGACTCTCCTTTTCTCCCGGACGATTCTTTGTCCACTTCTCTCATGGCGATTGCCCGTTCATTGGGTCTGGATGCCACCTTTGACACCGGGGAAGACGGCCCCGAACAGATTTCCTTGGCAGTGGTGGACCTCGCGAGCAATCCACCTCGGCTGGGGGGCGTCAATCCGGAGAATTTCATCTATCCCGCATCCGTCTATAAAATGTACGTGGCGGCGGAAGTTCTTCATCAGGTCTCGACGGGCACCGGTCATCTGTGGGATCCCATCATTGTCCGCTCACCGAACGTCGTTGACGGTGTAAAGGAGATTTTGAGTGACCCGCGTCCTCTTCTGAAGGACGGAGATACCGTAACGGTGAACTATCTGCTGGATTTGATGATCACGCGGAGCGACAACACAGCCGCCAATTGCCTGATCGACCTGGCGCGGCGTGAGAACATCAATGCCCTGATGCACCGGTACGGCTGGAAGGGAAGCGAGGTCACGCGGAAATTTCTCAAGCGGAAGTTCGAGGACCCCGGCTTTGAGACCGTCCGGGGAACGGAGACCTGCGCCCTCCATGCAGCCGAATTCCTCTACATGATTCAGACCAATCAGCTGGTCAACCCCTGGGTAAGTCAACAGATGAAGGTGTTGCTCGGCAGGCAGCTGGACAAGTCAAAACTGGCGGCGGGATTGCCGGACACGGCAATGTTTTACCACAAAACGGGCTGGTATTCGAACTGGACGCACGACGTCGGGATTGTTGATGATGGACACGTGCGGTACGTTCTCGCCTGCTTTCTGCCGCTCGAAGCAGAGACAGCCCTTCCAAAAATGAAAGAGCTGTCCAGACGGATCTACGATCTCATGCAGGCCCGTTCCCGATAGGTCCCTTCGTCTTCTTGAGAAGCCACGACTTCCTGACCTGGAAGAGAGCCTGCTATTTTCTTACGATTTCCACCCGGCGATATGTCTGTTCGGCGATGTGGGGTTCACCCGACGGGTGTGCGTTTCCCATGCGCACAACAATCCGGTGCTTGACCAAATCCCGGCCCAGTGGGATCACCCCATCCTTCATGCGCTGCCCGTCCATTTCCACCCAGGCGATCCCCCGCTCGCAGTGGTCCGGATTCTCAACCTGTATCTCGTACATCGCTTCACCGTGGCGATAGCTCATCTGGAAACCATCCCACCCTCCGGGAATGACCGGGGTGAGCCGCATGGTCTCTCCGCGCACATGAAGTCCCAGGATCTCTTCCACCCAGGCACGATACATCAGCGCCGCGGAACCTGTATACCAGGACCAGCCGCCCTGACCGATTCTCCCGGGCAGTCGGTACACATCGGCCGCGACCGCATAAGGCTCAATACCGTAGCGCCAGGCTGCTTCCCCATCCCGAGCATGCTCGATCGGATTGAGCATACGCATGATCTTTGCCGCGCGGGTGCCATCCCCGCTCCGCGCCATAGCCATCGCCAGCCACACCGCAGCATGAGTGTACTGGCCCCCGTTCTCGCGCACACCCGGCGGGTATCCCTTAATGTATCCCGGTGATGACACGGTCTTGTCAAAGGGAGGCTCGAACAGGAGCACCAGCCCTTCATCCTCGCGAACGAGATGCTTCCATGCCGATTCCAGTGCTTTGCTTGCCCGATCTCTGTCCGCAGCATCGCTGAGCCAGGCCCAGGATTGCGGAAGTGAATCGATACGGGCTTCCGCATTTGCCGAAGAACCCAGCGGAGTCCCATCGTCAAAGGTCGCACGAATATACCACTCTCCGTCCCACGCAAATCCTTCAACACGCTCGATCAGCGCTTTGCGGCTTTGGTGATAGGTCAGACTCAGATCCGGCCGGCCCACGAGTTCAGACATTTCGGCCATGCCCTTGAGCACATCCACAAGGAACCATGCCAGCCAAACGCTCTCACCCTTGCCCCCGGCCCCCACAAGATTCATCCCATCATTCCAGTCTCCTGTTCCCATCAGCGGCAATCCATGGGGGCCGGAGGTCTGGCCGCGCTTGACGGCGCGCTGGCAGTGCTCGAAGAGCGGGGCGCGCTCCAATGAGATGCCCGGAGACTGGAGGCTCTCATGCTGGCCTCTTTCCAGCGCGGGCGCATCGAGGAACCCGACCATCTCTCTGAGAATGGACACATCGCCGGTAATTCTGACATACTGGGCGACGACGTAGGGGAGCCAGAGAAGATCATCAGAAATTCGCGAGCGGATTCCCGCGCCCCCCGGCATATGCCACCAGTGCTGGACGTCGCCCTCTGTGAACTGACGGCTGGCGGCGAGCAGGATGTGTTGGCGCGCCAGCCCGGGGTGCGCGTACAGCAGGGCCATCACATCCTGCAATTGATCGCGGAAGCCAAAGGCTCCGCCTGACTGGTAGAAGGCGGAACGTCCCCAGACCCGGCAGCTAAGCGTTTGATACAGGAGCCAACGGTTGATCAAGAGATCCATGGCAAGTTCGGGGGTATGCACCTGGATCGTGCCCAGCCGATCGTTCCACCATGCTTTCGTTTGCCGCGAGTGCGGCGGCTACGGCCGGGTCATCACGGTAGGCAAGAACCAAACCCCGGGCCTCCGCCAGCGACCGGGCCTGACCGAGTATGCATGTGATTTCTATCCGCTCGCCGGGCGCCAGCCGCAGGGTTGTCTGCAATGCTGCGCACGGGTCCAGGCCGGCTCCCGTTCTGCGAGAAAGCCCTTTTCGCTCCATTGCCGCCGGGTTCCGCATCGAACGGTTGCGACCAAGAAAGTTGGTGCGATCGCCGGTATACGACTCCGCCGGCAGGCTTATTGCCGCGAAGGCCACGCGATCCGGAAAATCAGGATGGTAATAGTTGCGGGCGATGATGGCCCCTGCTTCGTCATCCCAGTTGGTCACGACGTGCATCTGGGAAGATTCACGAAACTCACCCAATGTCCATTCGGCATAGTATGTCACCGATAGTCTTCGTGGCCTGGCTGAATCGTTTCTCAGCAACAGCCTTTGCAGCTTCAACGGCTCCCCCCCGTGTCATCCACGGGCACGAAAACCGTCAGTTCCTGCTCAATACCATGGCTGTTATGTTCGAATACCGTGTATCCCGCCCCATGCCTGGCCCGGTAGGCGGATTCTTCGCGGATCGGCCGGGCGTACGGCGTCCAGTAGACTCCTGTTTCCTCATCCCGTATGTACAACGCTTCAGAAGGCGGATCGGTCACGGGGTCGTTCGACCATTGCGTCAGCCGGTTGTGCTGGCTGTTGCCCTGCCAGGTAAAGCCGGCCCCCGTTTCGCTGATGAGTGTGCCGAAGCCCGGGTTGGCGATGACGTTGACCCAGGGCATGGGCGTGTTTATGCCCGGACTAAGATAGATTGCGTATTCAAGCCCGTCCGGGGTAAAACCACCGATGCTGTTGAAATATGAGAGTTCCATGAAAGGAAGCGCAGCCGAAGGATCACGGGAATCGCGTTTCGAGGCGATGGGCCCTGGCAACTCGGCAGTTTCAAGCGACACGCCCAATTGCTGGGGCAAACTCCCGCGGGCCGCCACCATCACCGCACTTGCCACAGCCCGCAGGAGCGTCAGGTCTTCCTCCGGAATCATATCCGCGCTGCGTAGGAAGATTCCCCCGGGGCGGTCCACCCCCGTATGAGCCGAATGAGATTGGATCAGGCGTTCGAGCTGTTCATGCAGCGGGCGCTCATAGCCGCTGGCCTCTTCGTTCAGAATCACCAGGTCGGTTGAGAGCCCATGCATGCGCCAATAGGCATGGGCCTGGAGCATCTGACGGACCAGGCTCAGATCCTGCGCCTCGCCGATGGCGACCAGTGCGATCGGCACGTCGCCCGAAATCCCGTAGGCCCACAGACCGGCCTGGCCCTTGCGGTTCTCAGCGATGCGTTCCGCCTGAGAGCGCAGAAGGAGGTTGGGATACAGCATATGGCTTGCCAGTTGCTGAAAGCGGCGCGCGTCGTCGGGCTGGATGCGCAGGAGCCGCAATTCAAGTTGAGCGGAGGCCCAGGCAAAATCCATTGCCCGATCAATCGCACGGGGATCGCCATACTTGTCCATCATGCTCAAGATCTGTCCGCGCGTCGCGGCCCCGGCCAATACCATGGAGAGCTGTACACGCTGGCCGGGGCCCAGACTCAGGCTCTGACGCAGGCTGAGGATCGGGTCGATGGCGAAACCCTGACTATTCCCGGACTCCTGAACGGCCCCCATCGGATCGGCAAGCGTTCGGCCCCTGCCAATGAATCGGGTCCGATCGGTCTCGAACCGCAAGGCTTCAACGTCATCGTGTTCAAGCGTGATGCGGTGCCCGACATAGATAGGCGGATCACTCTCCTGCCGGAGGCCGGCGGAAGGCAAGGAGCGCGTGCTGCCCGGGCACCGCTTCGGTCTGGATGAAGAGTTTGTTGAACGCCGGATGCTGCCGGTCTGCGTTGTGCGGCGCCAGGGAGAGTTCAACGTAGCTCGTCAAATCCAGCCGTCGGGTCCGGAGAGAACGATTGATCAGCGTTATGCGCCGAATCTCGACGTCATCTTCCGGCGCGACGATAATCTCGGTTTCGCTCTGAATCCCGTTGTCGGCGCGCCTGAACACGGCCCGGTCAAGAGAGAAGTCGGCGGAATAGTCGTCCACCTTCCCCCCGGTGGGTTGATACGTGTTGCACCACAACCGGCCGGAGTCTACATCATGGATGTAGCAGAACGTTCCCCACGGATCACGGGTCCGATCCGACCTCCAGCGCGTGATCTCGAAGTCACCCCAGCGGCTGTAACCGCCCCCCGCGTTCGTCACCATCACGCCATATCGGCCGTTGCAGAGCAGCTGGGTCTTGGGCGTGGCAGTATGGGGCGTTTCGAACTGGCTGACCGATGGCGCGACTTCGCCGATGGCCGCAATCGAGGAGATCCGGGCACGCGTCGAGACCTGATTCAACGGAGGAAGGTGTGGAATGCGTTCATGAAGCAATGGCTCGACCGTGCGCACTCGCGGGTCGCCGTGGAAATGGTTCTGTATGGAATTGCCGTGGAGCAGGTTGGTCAGCGCCAGGAATTCCATCCCCTGATGATGGGCCATATAGGCTCGCACGATCACCCCGCGCTCCCCCTCGCGGGTTGGCTGCTGGCTGAAGTCCATCGCTTCGTAGAAACCGTAATCGTCCAGCAGTCCCAACGCGGCCAGACGTTTGAGATTCCGCATGCCTTCCCGCGGTGCGATATTCATCGCCAGGAAGGTGGCGTAGGGCGCGATGACGATCTTTTCCGCCAGGCCTCGCTTGAGTCCGAGTGTCGGCACGCCAAACGCATTGTATTGATAGGTCTTGTTGATGTCCAGATCCCCGGAGGCAGACTCCGAAATACCCCAGGGAACACGATGTGTGCGGCCATAAGCGATCTGAATCGACACGGCTTCCCGTGTCGCTTTGTCGAGCAGAGAATTGTCATAGGAGCGCTGGAAAAGGAGGGGCATCAGGTATTCGAACATGGTTCCGGTCCAGCTGAGCAGAACCTGGCGCCGCCCCACGGCGCCGTAGGGCCGGCTCATGGCGAACCAGTGCTCCGGGGGAATATCCCCCCGGGCAATGGCAACGAAACTTCCGAGCCGCGCTTCGCTCGCCAGGAGGTCATAGTACGCGTGATCCAACCGCCCTTCAGTGACATTGTATCCGATCGAAAAGAGTCTGCGGTCGGCGTCATAGAGGAAGCGCATGTTCATTGATGCGGAGAGTTCACGTCCTCCACGGGCAAGTAGCCGGAGAGAAGCAAGCATTTCACCGGCCAGCCACTTCGACTTGTCGAGGGCCTTGAAAACGCGATCGATCCAGGAGAGCATCGCGGGTTCTGTCGAGGGCAATTGCTCCCGGATTCCCTGGAGGAACGGGATCCAGGCGAGATTTCCTTCGGCAAGATCCTGGAGGGAAGGTGCATCATGAAGAGCTTGCCGGAATGCCGGCACGGCACCCGGGTCCAATATCCCGATCTCTTCTACGCTTTTCTCGCCCAGGATTTCAATCCAGGCGAGGTAACGATCCGCAATGTTCAGCCAGGCTTCCATCTGGCTCTGCATCTGCGTTGTCCAGTAGGCGACACTCCCTCCAACCGTGGAAGATGCACCGGTGATGACGGCCAGATCGCTGACGCCTTGTTTCGCCCGGCGTAACATCCTGAGGACGTCCGCGATGTGGTCGGGCGGGGATTCCCACGTACGCATGAGATCATGAAGGGCGTGTGTATCCAAACCTGGAACCTTTCTCTGCCGCGACGGCCTGACGCAAGGCTTCACCCGTGTCCCGTAACCCCTCACAGACTCTTCTGTCGAGCAATGCCGTCTGCATCAATACCTCAAGTCCTTGGTTGAGAGACCAGAGGGCGCCAAGCAAGTTCCCGCTATCGACGGTGGAAACATAGAGCGGCTTCAGGGGAGCCAGGGTCTGAATGTCGTACCAATTGAGCAGATGGCCCTCGTGACGATTCAGTTTGCCGATCGTCTTCATCGTGCCCGTCAGTTTGCGGGTGACCTCGTCCACGGTGATGTACCCGAAATCATGCGCCCCGAGAACACTGACCATCCAGAGACCGATATTTGTCGGGCTGGTCCGCATGGCCAGTTGATTCTGATAGGCGACCTGGTAGTTGTCGGGAGGTAACCATGAGGTCCCTTCATGGACAAAGTCAGAGAAATAGCGCCAGGTTCGACGAGCGACGACCCTCAGGAATTGCCGTTCCTTCTCCCGGAGCAGCGACTGCGGTAGTTTCGTCTGCGGACGCCGGTTGAGAACCCAGCCGATCACCGGTGATACAAACCAGAGGATCAGCCAGGGGGCGGCAATCAAGAAACTCGATGGCCCCGCATACCGCACCCACCACCCCGCAACCACACTGAACAGGCTGGCGAGGCACATGGAAAGCAGAAACCGTGGCACTTTGGCCTGGGCATCGCCATGCACCACCTGCGCCGAAGTCCACTCCAGCAATCCTCGATGTGAAATGTGGCGCCGGTGCAGAACGCGCGCAATGGCATCCAACGCCAGCCATGCCTGATAGGGAAGCAATGCCGCTTCGACAACAACCCGCAACAGATCGTGCGTCAACGTCGTGATGTTGATGCCCTTCGATCCGAGGGGGGTGGTTGCCCAGGTGAAGGGCTGCGCCAGAGAATGAAAGAGGAGTTTGGAGGCGACCACGACGGTGGCGAGCCAACCGGCCTGAGAAGATACCGACCAGGAGGCCAGCAGCAAGGCCAGGCTGGTTACCGGGAGCAGGCTGCGACGCAGGTTGTCAAAGATCTTTCCACGATCGTACCAGGAAAGAGGGTTCAGACCCCTCCCGCCGCCCGGCCGGGGAACGAGCGGCAAAATCCAATCCGCGATTTGCCAGTCGCCACGAACCCAGCGATGTTGCCGCTTAATGAAGCTCAGATAATCCTGCGGGAACTCATCATACAGTTCGATATCGCTGGCCAGGCCCACGCGGACGTGTGCGCCTTCGATCAGATCATGGCTGAGGAGCCACTCTTCGGGGAATCTGCCGCCGAGCACCCGGTTGAAGGCGCGTACGTCGTATATGCCTTTGCCATGGTACGAACCCTGCCCGGCGAGGTCCTGATTGACATCGGACACTGCACTGGTGTAAGGATCGATGCCGATCGGATTCGCAAAGAGCCGGCTGAACGGCGAACCGCTCATACTGGGAAGGGAAGGACTCACCCGCGGCTGGATAATTGTATAGCCGGCCACGATCCGGCCTTTGTTGTCGAGCCGTGCCTGGTTAAGTGGATGCGACAGGGTCTCAATCAACCGGCGGGCAGTACCGCTAGGCAGTTGTGTGTCGCTGTCAAGAGTAATGACATACCGTATATCGGACAGTTGATCCGGGCTGCCGACGTGAAGCAGCCGGCCGGCCTCGGCCGGCCGCGTGCCATCGATCAGCCCGTTGAGTTCTTCCAGCTTTCCGCGTTTTCGTTCCCAGCCGATGAATTTTTGCTCGGACTCACTCCATGTTCGATCACGGTGGAAGAGAAGGAACCGGTTGGCGCCATAGCGCTCATTGAGGAGTTGGATGCTTCCTTTCGCGGCCAGGAACAGAGACTCGTCCGCCTCACAATGGATCTGCGGTCGCATCCGCATAATCCGAGAACAGGCCAAAAAGAAGATTGTTTTCCTTATTGGCGAGATAGCGTATTTCAAGCTTTTCAGCCTCATCCTGCACCGTCTCCAGATCCGCCAGAACAATGGGGACGACAACCAGTGTCCGGCACTCGTCCGGAATCCCTGAAACCCTGTAGTCCATCTTTGGGAGGGGACGTGGCGGCAACAGCCGCATAACCAGATAATTCATCACCTCAAGCGATAGCTGGCTTACGGGGATGAGCATCAGGAGGGCGAGCAGAAACTGAATATCGGGAGCCTCGCCCCGCAGGCCAATCAGCAGGAGAAGGGAGACCAGCGCGACGGAGAAGAAACCGATCCCGGTAAAGTACACCAGGGAATGATAACGGTAGATCCAACGCAGAGTGCGGAAACGCAACGCCTCGCGGCATCCGATCATCCGCGACAGATCCGCCCTTCTTTCCCCGATGAGATATGTTCCTACATAACTCGATCCCTCATCGGCGGCGGAATCACGGGCGGCCCGGGTGGCCAGATCAAGAACACGCTGTGCGACCAGATCCTCGGCCAACCCTGATCCACGGTGGAGATTCTCAATTGCCCGGCGGCATCGATCGCGGGTGTTGAAATCCATCCGGGGATAGATGCCGGCAGGATCCTGCCGCAGCAACTGCTTCCACACGGCTCAACTGTTCGAAACACACTTTCCAATCGAGCAGATCGAGCTGGCGCAAGCTGGTGAACGCATTCCCGATGGAGATTTGATCTTTCGTCTGGCGGTTCTTCTCCCGCAGGCTGAGATCGCTCAGGGACTTCTGGAACTTTCGTTCAAGCCAGCTTTGAACCGGCGCCAGCGCGGCTTCCTCGTCATACAGGTAGTCGATAAGTTGTGACGCGAAATACGGACTCGGGCCGGGTTGGGTCTGGGCAAGTTCGGCCAGAATCGAGAAGATCTGTTGGGGATTCCGGCGGTTGACCGCAATCAGTCTGTTCGCCCAGAAATTGGCCATGCCGCGTTCATGCAGTTCAGTCTGGGTTCTGGCGGCAATATGCTGGATGCCTTCCAGGAGCGCCGTGCGCAGCATCTGAGGAACGGCCCAGAGTTCCCCGATGGACAGTGATCCCTCGGTTTGATATGCCGCAATGAACGCCAGGATGTTGTCCTGGTCCAGACGCAGGTCCGTGCGGGAGACAAGTTCACGCGCCAGGCTGTAGATACGGGGCAGATTCCGGTCGGGCTCGCTCCTGAGAGCCGGCAGCTGCCGGTAGTAACGCCGGGGCAGGTTCAGCAAAACCTTCCGCGCGTTGGCTTCGATGATGTATTCATTATCGAGAAGCCACTCGGCAGCCGGTGACACGTTCTGTTCCAGGAGGTTCGCCACGGTGAGATCCAGGCACGCTTCGTGGAGCCACCTGCGGCCCCGTTCGATGCGCTTGAGGAGTTCGGTATTCTGCGGCGGACCGAGAGCCGACCGGTGGTTCGTGGCCAGGCGTTGGGCATGGTCCTGGAGCTGCGATACGGTGACCGGTGTTCCGGGGCTCCAATTCTCTCCGTCAGGGTTCTCGCGCTTCGGATACAGGATGAAAACCGCCGGCTGGATCTCGCCGCTCTCCAGCAAGACAGCCACCGGAATACCGAGTGTCTCGATGGGCGCCTGGAGAATGAGAACGCTCTCGCCGGACACGAGCCAGCGGGCGTGATCTTCAATGAGCTCCCGCTTCACACCGAACGTCGATCGCCGCATCCATGAGACACACAGCAGCGCTCCAATCAATCCACCCACAAGGACAGGCACCGGGGCAGAACCCCACACCACCGGACCGGATAGTTCAAGACTGGAGGCGACCACCGAGCCAAGAGCACCGAAAAGGATGAAGGCAAGGACAACCTCGAATGCCCGACGCCAGACGAAAGGATCCCGGATATGGAGATTCCCGTCATCACTCTTGCTCACCCACGCGGCACGTCGATAGCCCTTCCTTCGCAATTGTCGGAAGGCTTTTCGCGCTTCATCCTGCTTGCCGAAGTAACCGATAAGAATACCTGCGTGCATCTCTGGTCCTTATGAAAAACACATTGTGGCCGCCCCACGATATGCGCGTGAGGACCTCGGATACGAATGATCTCCATGCAACAGGATACCCTTGAGTGGCCGGTCCGAAGCGGCTACCGGCGGGACCTGGCGAGCCGGATAACATACAAGAGGATGAGTGCGCCGACAATCGCCGCAAGCAGCAAACCGATGATACCGCCGCTTGAAATGCCGAGCAGACCGAATACCCATACTCCGATGAAGGCACCTATCACGCCAACGATCAAATCCCCGATGAGACCGAACCCGGAGCCTTTCATGATTTTCCCTGCAAGGAAACCGGCGAGAATGCCGATCACGAGAAAAAGAAGCAGGTGTTCCGTACTCATTTGACGTTCTCCGTAGTTGAATAGAATTCCTCTTTTCCCTTACTGCAGCAATTTTCTGAACAACTCTATTTCCTCTTCACTGAGATGCTCCGGCAGCCGGATGTCGATCTTCACGAACAGATTCCCGAACTCATTTTTCTTTCCGTAGATCGGCATCCCGAGTCCCAGAAGCCTGAGCTCCGGATCGCTCAGAACTTCATGAGCCTCGTTGATTTCTTTGAACGTTTCCTCGGCGGCTTTGTCTCCTTTGGTTCTATCGGGATGATGCTTGAAGGCGAGTTTTCGATACGCTTTCTTGATTTCCTCCGGCGTTGCCGCTGTTCCAACGCCCAGGATATGGTAGTAGTCTTTGTATTTCATTTGTTGCTGTTATTCTCTTCAGTGTGACGTACGCTATTCCGCGACTTGCACCTGCGCCGGGCGCAGCAAATCGTCTTTCCAGAGATAGCCTTGCTGGAGAACCTCTACAATGGTTCCCGGTTCCACACTGGCGCGTTCTGTCACGGCCACGGCCTGGTGCAGGTCAGGCGTGAACGGCATGCCCAGAGAATCGAAGGAGCGAACCCCGTTCGCCTCCAGCAGGGCAACGATCTTCTTGTGGATGATCGGCACCCCTTTTACGAGCGCCTGCTCGCCGTGGCTTGTCCATTGCAGCGCGCTTTCCAGGTCATCGACGATGGTCAGAAGGGAACGGAAGACCTCGCGGTTTCCTTCCTCGGCGATCTTGTTGCCGTCACGTTCGATGCGACGACGGTAATTCTTGAAGTCCGCCAGTGTGCGCAGGTGCCGGTCGCGTTCGGTGCGCAGGGCTTCCCGCAATCCTTCGATCTCAGCTGCCAGATCGGCCTGGGGCAGCAGGCTCAATGGCTCCCTTTGCGCAAACGTTGACATCTTCATCTCCTCCTTTGCGAGTGTGGTTAGTCCTCTTTCATCGTTGTATCAGGATCTCAGTTTCCGCCGGCCGGAATCCTCTGTCCCATTAGGCGATCAACAGCACTATCGGGAGCGATCGGGGTGAACTGTACCGCCAGTCTGGCTTCGCGATGGGCGATAGTTGCGAGAATCCGCGTCCTGTCCGACCTGGGATTATCCAGGAAGGATTGTTCCGCCCGGACGAGGGCCTCGCGCGCCCTGTACAAATTCTCCGGGATGAGTTGTGCCGCCGGGCTCACGCTCGCACGCGCGTACGCCTGGCGGGCATCGTTGAGCTCTGCCGGCGCGGGAATGTTTGCCGCGCAACCGGTGATGAGGCCTGCGCAAGCAAAACCGATGAGGAAATGTATGGCGTTCAAGGGTCTATTTTCTCCCGGGGAAAACCGTGTGCTGACGGAATGGTTCTGTCTACACTTTTGCCGCTGATGATCCTGAACAGGACAGCAATGACAACAATCATGAGAAGAATCTGAACAAAACCACCCAGGGTGTGGGGAGTGACGAACCCCAGATACCACAGGACGACGAGAATGACCGCAACAGGGTAGAACATGGCTTGTTTCCTTTCCTCTTTGGTCAGACGGTCGAAGCGCGGGCTTTGCACAGTGCTGGTTTCCGCCAAAAGCCTCGTGGTTATTCGGTTCCCAAGGGGAGGACCGTTCGCCTGAAGCCTGACAAAGTATACCGATTAGAACTGCGGGATGAATCGGCTGAAAGGATGAAAGAGGAGTTAATCCCTGAACGGAGGGAATTGATGCCCTTGGCAGTGAGTTGAGAAGAGGGACGGAGAAGTGGTCACAATATCTCTACGCGGACATAAGGGCCAGGGGGCGCTTCGCCGACCTGACATATCCGCGTTCCTTAGCGTACTCGAATAGCGTCGAATGGAGGAGTTTTCTGCTGCGGTGAAGCCGGGATCGCACAGTGCCGAGAGGACAGTCCACGATATGTGCGATCTCCTCGTATGTTAACCCCTCAATATCGCAGAGAATCACCACGGTGCGGAAGTCTTCCGGCAGGTCCGATACGGCACGGGCTACATCATCATCCAGAAGGGCGTTGAACGCCAGATCCTGCGGATTATTCGCTCCTACAGTAACATGATGTGCTGATGCCGGTTGGAGTATCTCACCATATTCCAACATGTCCGGCTCTCGTGACTCCTTTCGGTACACATTAATGAAGGAGTTCTTCAGGATCCGGAAGAGCCATGCGCGGATGTTCGTCCCCTGATCGTACGTGTCCCAGAACCGGTAGGCCTTCAGGTACGTCTCCTGAACGAGATCGTCGGCATCCGCGCCGTTCCCGGTCAGTCGCATACTGTAACGGTACAGTATGTCCATGTGTGCAAGTGCCTGTTGTTCAAATGCCTTGTCTTTTTCGCTCTTACAGATCGTCATCGGGATCTCGCGGTTTGCTGTGTTCTGGTGATATTCTTCTGCCGAGACTTTTTGACCTACGACGGAAAGTATATAGCCCGGCGACCTATTCCGGAATGGCGTCACACCTTTTCGGAGTCCCTCTTGAACTCTCCACTTCGGATTGAACATGAACCAATCTATACCGGCCTTCTGTTTATGGCTTCTACGGCTCGTCACCGGTCCTTCGGTCTTCCCGTGGCCCTCTCCCCGTCAAGCATTCCCATCCCGAATGACTCTGCTTGTCCTTCGATCGCCCAAAACGCGCCGGTCGGTAAAATACCTCCACGCCCTGGTTCATTGTCGGCAGCACGTACGCAGGCAGGTCGGCACAGTCGCAGTGTTCCTTTGTGGCGCTTGAAGTATACGTTTCCCCTTTCCATGCGCTCAATGTGCGCTCATACTCAGTGTTCACCGAGCGCACAAATTCCTGGACGCGGTCCACGTCATAGACCGCAACGCTGACCGCCGTTTGGATATCCCTCGTCAACCGGTCGAAGGATTGACGGGCGAATCGTCTTGCGAAGGTATAGGCATCCCCCTCCCGCAGGCTGAGATCCAGCCGTTCCAGCGCATGGAGATCGAAGTATGATAAATGAAGATTGTCGGGTGAAGCGACGATGTATCGTGCCGCCGATCCAAACGCACCGATCGTGTACGGTGTACCCCCGAAACAGGTGGAGAGGAGCATGAGATCGAACCGGGCGGCATGACGCGTAAGCCCCTGAAACCCGCCCCCAAGGCTCTGTACGGTGACGGTCCGATCCGGATACGATGCATCGTACCCCGCGCCGCCGGATTCGGGGATCTCGTGACCACAATACAGAAATATGTTTACCATTCCGCTCTGGTTGTTCCGCCCGAACCGGCGATATAGCTCTCCTTCAGGCTCGAAGTCGGACCGCTCCTGATCACGCCAGTACGATTCATTGGCGAGGAGGCGTCCGTTTCGATAGTAATAGAACTCCCCGTCGCGAAGCGGAAACATGAACAGGAAACGTCTCCTGGCCCGTTGGTGGAAGATGAACACTTCGGCCTGGGGATTGTGCTGTGCGATTCGTATCGCCCCGGCAAGGGCCTCCTCGTCTGCGCGGTATTCCGTGCCGGTGGTATCGTGGTAGAGATATTCACCGTCACCGTGGATGACACACACGACCGAGAACAACGTCGCCGTCGCTTCAGCCTCTTGTTGGGCTCCACGCTGAACGGCAAGGTCGGCGCTGCACGAAGCCAGCACAACAGCAAGCGCTGCACATGCCGTCTTCAGGACTCGCAGTGCGCCCGTTGCGGCGCTGACCGATCGCCTGTGTTGATCCCGCAGAGAGAGCGCACGCACTGTTCGTTCGTCCTGTGACCGTTATACCAGCAAAATAATGATGATGATGATCAGGAGCAGGGTGACAATGCTGATGGTCACCATCTGGTCCGCCTGCTCCATATCCTGCACGACGTAGTCAGAGAACATATTGAGTTGAACGTCCGACACGCGCGTAAAGCCGTTGACGCCCGCGAGTTCATCCCGTTTCTCCTGGAGTATCGCTTTGTAGCGGTCAATCCCCATACCTTCGTCTTTTGAAATCCACGGCGAGCTTTTCACCATGTCCAACGCTTTGGACATGGAATGAAATGATTCGTTGAGAATTGTCCGTTTTTCGGATGGATCGTTTGTCGCTTTGACTCTCGTTGACGCATTGCTGAAATATCGTTGAAGCTCCCCTTTTCCATCCGCATGGGCCGGAAGCGCCAGAACAAACATCAGGATGAGAGATCCCAACACCATTCGTGCTGTCATTGTGGTGCCTTTCGTGAAATTGAAAGAGAAACGGCTCTTCACATCAGAGGCCAAAGCTAGGACTTGCTGACGTCGAAGGGAGTGCGTATCTGAACCTGATCGATCAGACGCTTCGCACGTAAATACTAGTGGATACTCTGCCCATAAGATATCCGCCAAAGGGATGAAAGAGTCATTAATCCTTTCGCTACTTCGGTTTCTTGTAGTACCGTAACGCCTCCGGAAGCTCTTCACGTATATTCGCAATGCGTGTCTCGTCCGAGGGGTGTGTACTCAAGAACTCCGGAGGTGCCTGACCCTTGTTCTGCTGTGCCATGCGCTGCCAGAAGGCCAGGGCTTCGTTGGGGTCGTATCCCGCCATGGCCATGAAAATCAATCCCAGATGGTCCCCTTCACTTTCCTGGAGACGGCCGTAGGGAAGAAGCGCTCCGTACTGCACCCCCACGCCGAACACGGTCATCCAGAGTTGCTGTGTTTCTTGAGGTTTCTCCGAGAGTGCCTGGGACAGCGCTGCCCCGCCGAGCTGAGCGAGTAATCCCTGGCTCATCCGTTCTTCACCATGGTTGGCAACGGCATGGGCAATTTCATGTCCCATCACCACCGCAAGGCCGATTTCGTTGGCTGTAAGCGGCAGGATACCTGTGTACACCACGACCTTTCCGCCCGGCATGCACCACGCGTTTGCCTCTTTGTTATCGACAAGGTTGAACTCCCAGCTGTACCCACTTAACGACAGGTTATTCTGGCGGAAGTACTGCTCAACAGATGACTTGATATTCCCCCCGACATGTTTCACCATCGCCGTTCGACTGTCTCCGGCGGGAACGACTTTATTCGTCTTCAAAAACTCGTCGTACTGCTGGGTGCTCATCGAGAGCATATCCGCGCTGGAGACAAGACTCAGTTGCTGCCTTCCCGTGACCGGAACGGTGCTGCACGCACTGAACAGCAAGGAGGCGACCATGAGCACTCCGGTGACCAGGGTCATACGCGTGCAAACGCTCTTCATCATGTTCGCATCCTCCGAATGAATTACAGCAGTTGACTAATTGAGTGAGCCGTTTTCCGCCGCATCCTTCATTTTCTCGTTCGCAAAAATGGCAACTTCAACACGTCTGTTTTGCTGACGCCCTGCGGCCGTTTCGTTCGAAGAGACCGGGTTCAACTCGCCGAGCCCTACAGTGGAAATCCTCGAACCGGCAACACCCTGACCCTTCTGATAGTCGGCAACAGATTTCGCACGGCGTTCCGACAATTGCTGGTTGTACTCTTTCGTTCCCTCGTTGTCGGTATCGCCTTCGATAAGAATGTTTGTGTCCGGATATTTGTTCAGAATCTTCGAAAGGCTCTCAATGTTCGCCTTTGCCGCAGGCTGAAGCTCGGAGGAATTCGTCACGAACAAAATGCCGGAGTCGAACGTTATCTTGATCCCTTCACCGATCCGTTCGACCTTCGCGTTCGAGAGATCCTGCCGCATCTCTTCCGCCCGCTTGTCCATATTATTGCCGATGATGGCACCGGTGGTTCCACCGACCGCGGCCCCGATGATGGCACCCAGGGCGGTATTCCCGGCTGCGTTTCCGATGACACCGCCAATAACAGCCCCGCCACCCGCGCCGATTGCTCCACCCTTCACGGCGTTACTGGCTGAACACCCTATCAGAACAGTGGACAGACACAGCACCACTGCAATGACGCCATTCCTCTTTGTTTTCATGACGGTTCCTTTTTATGAAAATGCGAGTAGCATATGTTCCTGTGATTTCTTCTTCATCAGTCTATGTCAGCTTTCTGCCGCTGATCAGATTGAACACGACGGCAATGACAGCCAGCACGAGAAGTATGTGGACGAAACCGCCCATAGTGTAGGAAGTCACCAGTCCCAGGAGCCACAGGACCACGAGAATAACAGCGATAGTGTATAACATGACAGGTATCCTTTCGTTTTTAGTTACATGTGTAATTCAGGGATGAATAATGACCCCACAGCCCTATGGTCATCGACGATGTGCCCGTACCCTCTTGCCCGTTACGCGCGGCCCGTTGCCTGCACCAACAGGATGCGAGCCTTGCGCTTCGTGACGGCGAATATTCTGACAGCGCCTGCTCGATCCCGGCTCACCTCAGCGCCTCCTTTCGTTGCAGATGTTCACTCGGGGTGCACAACAATGATCCGCCATGAGCGGTGGACATCCTCAGTGACCCAGATGAAGTATACAACGAATGCGCTGTGGTTGAAATCGGCCGAAGGGATGAAAGAATGGTTAATCCCTTTCGGTGGAGAGTTCAGTTGCCAATGTGAATATTCAAGAGCGAATCCAGCAAACCAAACACCTTCAACAACCAGAGCACGACGGCAATAACCACGACGGCGTTCAGGATCTTCTTCAACGTGGCCTGCATCGGGATGTAGCTATTCACAAGCCATAGGAGAACGCCGACCACAACGAGAATGATCACTACTTGAAGTAACGGCATAGGAACCTCCCTGTGTAGTTCAAACAGCAATCTCAATTCTCCGACTTCACATGTGCGAGGTGTGCGGCTGTGATGGCAATGGGGATTCTGGAAAGCTGACCGATCACAGTTTCGCGATCAGCTTTCGTACTTCTTCCCTGGTCGTCCCGAGTTTCTTCTGAAGTCTGCCCACCAGCTCCTCCTCCTTGCCTTCGATGAAGAGTACATCGTCGTCGGTCAGGTTTGCATATTGCTGTTTGAGTTTGCCGGAAATGGTGTTCCAGTCGCCTTTCATGCTGAGCGAGTTCATAGAATGCCTCTTGGTGTTTGTCCATGAGAATGATGCAGTACGCGGCGATAGACGGTGACGCATCCGCACGTCGTTGTCTCTGCTACTTCTTGTCCGTGAAGAGATCTTCAATGGTCTTTCCTAATGCATCGATATCATGCTTGACATTCGCTTTGAATTCCGCCCAGTTACTCTGTCCGTCGTCCTTGTAGTTTTCCAACTTCTTCTTCAGGTCGAGGTTTCTCTGTTCCAGTGCCGCCACTTCCTTGCTGTATTGCGCTTTGAACTTGGGGCCGGCCTTCTCCATTTTGTCTTTGAATGCTTCAATCCTCTTTTCGTTTGCCTCGATTGCCAGCTCAGACTCGCGTTTGAATGTCTCCCATTCTGCAAGAAATGCCGTTCGAGCGTCTTTCAACTCCTGCGAGGCAGCCCCTACATTGTCCCTGGCATTGTCCAGTTTTTGTTCTGTCGTCTTCCCGCACCCCATGACGAGAGATCCTGCCATACACCCTATGACGGCAAAAGTGAACATTGTATGTTTCATGGTTCCTCCTTGATGATTGGTGAGAACGGTCCGTCCGTTTGTCACGATGGGAGTGTACCGACAGTTGGCCTGCAATCCAATCGGCCGGAAGGTTGAAAGAGTAGCTAACCCCTCTGCCGGACTGAGAAGCCCATGCCTCACGTCACACCCGCCTGAAATCGATATAACCCCGCTCCACATCCGTGCTGACCAGTTGCACACGGAGGCGGTTGCCTACCGCCAGACCTTCAAAACCGAACTCCAGCCTACCTTCAATCGGGGGATGCAGAAGACGCACCCATGTGCCCTTCTCCGACGCGCCGGTGACAAACGCATCAAACTGCTCTCCGAGCCGTGATTCGAGCAGCATTGCTGCGGCTGATTTTGTGACCTGCCGTTCTACCTTTTTCGCTGCATCTTCCGCTTCGGTGCAGTGCCTGGCAAGCGCTGCCAATTCGTCGTTCTCGTAGGGCCGGATATGTCCCGCCATCGCCGCTTTCAGCAACCGCTGGGTTATCAGATCGGGATATCTCCGGTTCGGTGCGGTGGAATGAGCATAGTCCTTGACGGCAAGACCAAAATGTCCGGCGGCAGTGCCTCCCGGAGCCTGGACGACGTATTCACCGGAACCCAGAAGCTTGATGACGCTGAGCGAGAGATCGGGAAAGCGGAGAGGATCGGCGGCTTTCGCCGCTACCAGAAAGTGCTCGAGGGCCTTTGCGTCGGGTTCCTTCGGCAGCGTTGTGCTCCGCTCTGCAGCAAGTTCCATAATCCGGTCCCAGCGTTTGGGTGCGCGAACCACGCGCCGCACCGACGGAAAATCCTTGGACGCGAGGTATCGTGCGGTAACGCCGTTGGCGGCGATCATGAAGTCTTCAATGATTTCTTTTGCCCGGTTCCGCTTATCGGCCTCCAGGTCCTTGAGCTCATCTCCGTCAAAAACCGGACGGGCTTCGATGGTTTCGAGATCAAGCGCGCCGTGCAGGTGCCGGAGTGCCTTCAGTTTCTGGGCCACGCGGTCCTGGAGTCGCAGGTTCTCTTCCAGTCCGATAACCGTGCCGATCCCTTGCGGCAACGGCCCATCATTTTCCAGCCAGGCTGCCACGCTGTTGTAGGTCAGCTTGAGCCTGGTTACGCACCATCGCGTGATAGACGTCCGAACTCTGAATCGCTCCATCCCCGGCGAGAACCACTTCCACGACGACGGCCAGACGGTCTGTCCCATAATTAAGAGAGGTAAGATCCGTTGAGAGTTTCTCGGGCAGCATGGGGAATGTCTCGGCAACCGTGTAAATGGAGGTGGTGTTTTGCCGCGCATGATCGTCGAGGGCCGATCGCTTTTTGACGACCGCGTCAACGTCGGCAATGGCGACCATGATCCTGGCCGCCCCGCCGGCCATGGCTTCGGCAACGGTAAGCTGGTCCAGATCACGCGAATCATCATTGTCGATGGAACACCAGAGAAGGTTCCGGAGATCACGCGTTGCTCCGTCTGCGTGGGTCGCCGGCCCATGGATGGCGTCCAGCTCAGCGATCGCCCGGGCCGGAAAATCCGGGACAAGGCCTCGTTCGAGCATCGCCCGATGGGCGATTCTCTGCAGGATCGAGCGATGCTGTTTCTCGTCCGCCTTCGTCATCTGTGTCACCTTTCCTGGAATGCCCTGGAGGTCAAATCAAAGTCACGAATGCCGCAACCCCGGATATAATGATCAAGACGCCGGCGATCTTATTCACCCACCTGAGTCCGGCCGAATCCAGCTTCTTTCTGAAGAATGTCGCAACGAAACCAAGAGTCAGAAACCATAGACCGGATCCCGCAAATACGCCGAAGACAAGAATGCCCGCTGAAAAGACATTCAGCTTATGTCCCAGTCCAAAGGCGGCGAACACGGCAATAAAAGCAAAAACGGTCACCGGATTGGTGACGGCGATGACAAAGGCTGAGACGTAGGATCCCCAGAATCCCTTGTTGTCGAAAGGCATGATAGGATCCTTGCGCTTGGCCCGGAATGTCCTTATCCCGAGAAACAGGAGCAATGCCCCGCCGATCAGACGCACCCAGAACTCATTGTCGGCGATCAGATCCGAAACGAACGTGAGACCGAAAGCAGCAAGACTGCCGTACAGCGCGTCGGCCGTTGCAGCCCCGAGCCCTATGATCAGGCCGCGTGAATGTCCCTCAGCCAGTGTCTTGCGGATACACATTACTCCCACCGGCCCGATAGGAATCGCCATCGCAAATCCGATAATCAGACCTTTGAGCAAAAAGATCGGTTCCATGCTCTTATCAGCCGATCAGCTTGTTGCTTTTGATCCGCGCAATAGACCCACCAGCGCCAGAACGGTGAGGGCAACGCCGCCGAGGAGCATCCACATTGCTTTATCGGTAGCCGAGCCGGTGAAAAATCGGGAAATGTCGGAGCTGGTTGAGTCATATGCATTGATGCCGAAAATCAGCAGAATGATGCCGCCGGCAAGAATGGCGATTGAGATTGTTCTGTTCATGGATATACCCTCATTGTGAAAAGTGTTCTCGGACTTTTGCGGCGAGCTGTCGTTCAGTCAGCTTGTCCACCGTTTCAATGCCGGCGATGCGTCCGCCGAGCGCTTCGCTTTCCAGTCGTGTTTTGAGCTCGACTTTTGCCTCGCCCGGGCCAAGGATCAGAATGGCATCCGCATCACGGATGTGCGAGACGACTCTATCGTAGTACTTGTGAAGATGTCCCTTGAACCGTCTGTCGCGCTGATCCTCCGCCAAGGCCATCCTGTGTTCGCCCGGAAAAGCGGACATGCTTCTCCATGTCTGATATGATTCGCCTGGTCTTCTCCGCCTTGTCTGTGACGCTCACGATCACTGCTCTCCGGTGATCTATCCACAATCCCACATTGGTCTTCATAGGTGTCTCCATCGGGTTGTGCCGTGGTATCAGGCAAGCAGGGATTTCTTCCCGCCAAGCAGGAGGAGAGCACCACCGATGACCATCGCTCCGATGCCGACGTAGGGTTGCCATTGTACGGAGTGCTGGTTATCCGTTGTGATCTCGAGATTCCCCAGGTCCACAACCTTCTCTTTGGTGACATAGGTGAAACCTGTGTACAGAGTCATTACCAGACCGACGATGAGTATGATGATGCCGACTGTTTTCATGATGGTATTCCTTCTTTGATGTACATCTGTCGTGCCGCCGCTATGGACGGCTGTATGAACTCTCCTGACATACTGTCCCTGTGCCCCGTTGACCGCATGGGATGCGCCCGCATTACGATTTTATCCTGGATCGGGGTCTTTTCCTCGCTCGGCGTTTTGGACTTCACGGCTTTTCTATTCGCCTTTGTCTGTTTGCTCAACGCCTTTTGTGTTTTGATCAGCTTGTTATTGGATTCCTTCAATAGCTCAACTGTTGTTTTGAATTCATCCACTTGACGTTTGGCTTCCTCTTTGGCAATTCCGTATTTCTCTTGAAGCCTTCCTACAAGCTCCTCATACTTACCGGCAATCGCGGCCAATTCGTCGTTCATCATTTTCCCCCAATGGTGTATGGCCTTCCCCCGCCGTTGCTTCCACTGTCCTTCAATTCGATCCCAGCTCATGAGATCTCCTCCTTTCGTTTCGGATGTTCACCCGCGGGACTCATCAACGAGTTCTGAGTCGCGTACTATGCCTTCAATTCCTCAGGAGAAGTATACCACCAACTGCCTTCGATTGTAATCGGCCAGAAGGATGAAACGATGGTTAATCCTTTGCAACGAAGCATAAGCGTTTCACAGGGGGCAACCTCCGGAGTTCCACCTGCGCCCGTCAGTGGAGCATTCGGGAACTGACCGGTCAGGGCAGGCATGTCGGGACTGGAAGAGGGGGAAACGCGGCATCCTAAAAGAAACACGGGACCTGGAACATTTCCGGGTCCCGTGCAGCTCACTCATCTATCGAGGCTTCACTTCTATTTTTCAGCGTGATCGGGTTTGGCCGGCCGATCGACGATGATCTCTACCCGCCGATTGTTTGCCCGGCCTTCGGCGTTCGCGTTGTCCGCCACCGGTCTGTCTTCACCGATTCCCTGCGCTTGAATCAGATCAGCCGGATAACCACGAGAGATGATGTATGAACGCACGGCATCCGCGCGCTGCTGCGACAACACGAGATTGGAGCTGGAAGAACCCTGCGAGTCCGTATGGCCCTCAACGATGATCTTCCGCTCTTTCTTCGACACGAGCGCATCGTAAACCTGGTTCAACTGATTCTGCGCCGCCGGCAGGAGCGCCGATTTGCCCGAAGCGAAGATGACACTGCCCGAAAGCGTAATGACGAGACCGCGTTCCTCTTCCTTCACCGCTGCGATTTTGGCAAGATCTGCCACTGCGGCAGCAGCGATAACCTCTGCCTCAAGCCGTGCTTTCTGCTCTACGGCAAGCTGCGTTGCCGAGTTCTTCGCGATCTCGGCCTGGGTTGCCTCCAGGTCCTTTGCCGCTTTGGCGGTGGCGGCGTTCTCAACAGCGGTGGTAGCAAGCGCCTCGGCCGTCTTGGCTTTGCGGTCCGCGATATAGGCCAGATCGCGTGTTTCGAAGGATTTAGGATCGTCAAGGAAGGACTTCTCAGCAAGAGCAAGTGCCTCCTTTGCCTTGTGGAGCTCAGCCGGCACTATTTGGGCCGCTTGCCCCGTACTCGCGCGCTGGTACGCCTCCCGTGCGTTGATGAGCTCTGCCGGCGGCACGCTTGCAGCGCAACCCACGAGCAGTCCGGCGCATGCGATGGCGATGAGATATGCACTGGGTTTCATATGTTATTTCCTTCCCTGCGGTAATTGGTTGTCTTTTCGGAGCTGTTGTACGCGTTCTATAGCCTGCGTGGCCTCTTTCTTGTCCGCATCGCTGCGGGACAGGGCTACTGCCAGTTCGGCATCGGCCTGGGCACGCAACAGCATGGACTCGGCTTCCTCCTTGTCGCCCTTTGCGGCAAGGCCCTTGGCATTCTCCAACCCCTCCTTGGCGAGCTGCAAATAGAGAGATGCCTGGGGAACTGTGGACGCACCGACCTCCTCAGCGGCACGGATCGCCGATGTGGAGGCCTCCTTGTTGATCGGCGGACTGCTTCCACATCCTGCAAGCACCGAGGCGAACAGAACACCCCCCACCAACATGGCCATGTGTATATGTCTCATTGAATCCTCCTCTTGTGTTGTTGTGTAACGTGGTTGCCGTTCTCTGGCTTTGCTGGAACGGCGCATCTCTTCCTGGATGTGTACAAGTGTACCAACAACAACCCCGCTTCACAATCGGCCCAAAGGATGAAAGTGTAGCTAATCCCTTTTCCTTCGGCTCGGCCTTCCTCCCCGGCCAATTGCTTCAGAGTTGTTGTATCACATGCCCGTTTCTCTGAACAACAAAGCCGGTGCCTCCCACCAGAAGCACCGGCTGCGTTGATCATCTGAGTTGCAGAGCGGTTGATGAATGACGCGCTCAGCCAGATGGCAATGCTGTTAGTTGACAATCACCGCATTTTCATAGATCCTACAGGAAGCGGAGCATCCGGCACCTGGAGATGCAGCTTGTGCAGAGTCTTGTCGGTAACCGTAGAACCGAGCGCCGGATGACCCGGAGCGGTGATATTGAAGAGTGCAAAGACTTCTCCCGAACCCGTCTTCTGCCACCCCTTGAATACTGCATCTTCACCCTGGCTGTCCTCTGGCGAAGACCCGTCTGGCGGGCTGTTGTCTTTGAACATGTGACCTCCTGTCGCGGATGAATCTCCACTGAAGAATTGTTCCGGTTTTCCGTCTTCCCGTTCGGGATCCTTGAGGATGTCTTTGTTGACCGCGGGCAGTGCTCTTACCCAGTCGACAAAGACTTGCTGCATTTCTTGCGCGAAAGATGCGCCTGCTACAACCGGCGTCGTCATTCTTCATCATGAATCACTTGTGAAATCCCTGACATGTGCATCGCAGAGGGCGACTGAAGCCATTGCCGCCGCGCCTTTTAGTGGTGTGGGGTCTTCCTTGACAATGTCCGGGATTTGGTCTTCCCGGCCGCCGACTTCGCGTTCTTTTGACGTGCCTGCACTTTCATAAGCCTGGTATTGGTCTTCTTCAATTGCCCGACCACTTTCCTGAAGTCGTCCATCTGCCGTTTGGATTCTTCACTGGCGATGCCATATCGCTCTTGCAGTCTCCCAACAAGCTGCTCATACTTGCCCGCGATTGCGGCAAGCTCGTCGTTCATCATCTTGCCCCAATGATGAACCGCTTTCCCCCTCCGTTGCTTCCACTCTCCCTCCAATCGATCCCAGTTCATTTGTCGGCTTCCTCTTCCGGACATCAGTATGCTCGTGGCGCTGAGCATACGGTCCCTCAATGTGAGAGCTTCTCGTAAGAGCCTGATGTAATATACCGGACAGGGTATCAGCATGAATCGGCCGGAAGGATGAAAGGGGAGTTAATCCCATGGAACAGGGGTGTAATGACTCTCACAGGCAGTTGGGAGAAGAAATCAGAGAAGGGAAATGACGGGGTTATGCGGAAAAGAGGATGGAAGGGCTCAAATGCCGTTGTTTTCCAGGGAGCGCGTCGCAATCTCCAGGCGACTGTGCAGCGCCATTTTTTCCAGGATGTTATGGATATGGCTTTTGACGGTGTAGGTCGAGAGGTTGAGCCGGAGGGCTATTTCCTTGTTACTCAGCGCCTCTGTAATGAGGACGATGATTTCCCGTTCACGCTTCGTCATCCGCACCGCCTCGGCCAGGTTCCCCTTTCCCTTCGCAATGGAGTGCTCGACGACATGATTGAATAGTGATCCGGTGAGTATGGGAGGAAGAATCTTCGTTCCCCGCACAACCGCCCGGATCGTTTCGAGGGTTTCCTCTATTGTGGCGTCTTTGAGGACAAAACCCACCGCACCGGCCTCCACGAACTCGACGATATCCGCCTGTGAAGGCAGAAGACCCATCCCGATGACTTTGATTTCCGGCGATTCCTTGCTCAGCGTTGCGACAACACGCAGGCCGTTACTGCCACGCAACCCCAGGTCCATGAGAACCACATGAGGTTTCAACGTCGCTATCTGATCCAGAGTATCGTGATTCCCTCCGGTTGCCGCCACAATCTTGAGATCTTCTTGCTTGTTGATGATGGCTTTGATGCCATCGCGCAACAGGCGGTTGTCTTCAATAAGGAAAATCTTGATCTTTCGCATCAATTCGTGCTCATCATTGTATGCAAATGCGGGATTCGCCAACGACAACTATCATGGGAACAAATATACAGAAATTCAAACAATATCACAATTATCTGTTTCCATCCCGCGCCCCGTGTCAAGTAAGCAGATGAGTTTGCGCTTGCCGTGCTTCTGTCCGGCTCCGTGCCGTCAGAAGAAATATCTCGCCCCGATGCCCGCATCGATGCCAAACCCTGTTGAGGGCGTAAGCTGGAGTGACGGAACGAGTTCAAGAAATACGTCGATTGGCGTATTGTGCGGCAGCCAGGCGATACCGAACACCCCTCGCACTGCCAAGGAGGGGTCATATCCACCACCGGTGTTTATGCGTCCACCAATGCCATAGTATAATGGAAATCGTTCGGATGAACGGATGGCATTGAACGCATGCCACAGGTAATCCATGTGAAAATGAACGCGGCTTCCTCCTTCATAGTATTCTTCGTGCTTCCCGATCCGATCCCCTCCGATGGACCAGCCGAGGCCGAAATCGAACGCATTCACGGACGATGTCCACAACTTTGCGCTGATCCCCGTAGGCTCACCGATGATCACGCCAAGTCCAAACCCATGGTCTTGTGCCACGGACCCTTGAACGCCGAGCACCGCACAAAGCGTGATGGCTGCATACAATGACCATTTCATACAGATATTCCCTTTCACAGTTGACTTGACGATTCTTTGACTTTCCTGCAGCACCGTTCCATCCGCATTACGAAATCCGGGGATGGAGATGCCGAACGCACGAGGATCCCCTTCAACCCCGGCAGCGTCGCGCGCTAGCCCGCTTGGACCCGTACTGACTCAGGGGTCAGGAACTGAAGGATTCCTTCACCCCACACCATTTACAGTTTTCTTCTGCGGACTTTAGACACGCGCGGAACCCTTTCGGGAGAGATCTCAGGCCCGAGCAATACCGATATCCATCGGGTGTCTTCACTCGACTCACAGGCGAGCTTGAGGGACATGGTGAGAGGAACGCAGAGGAGTGCACCGACCACACCCAGCAGATTCCCCCAGAAGAGCAACGAGAGAAAAACAACCAGCGTCGACATGCCGAATTTTCGACCCATGATCTTTGGTTCAATCACGTTGCCGAGGACCGTGCCGATGACGAGATATCCCGCTGCAGTGAACGCGGCGGCCCCTCCCCCGAGTTGAACAAGGGCAAGAAGGACTGCAGGAACGGCAGAAATGATGGAGCCGAGACTGGGGATGAAATGAAGGAGAAATGCCAGAAATCCCCAGAGAATGGGAAAATCCACTCCAAGAATGGCCAGCCATATCGCGGTCAGCACACCGGCGATCAGGTTTATCAACGTCTTGACGACCACATAGTGTTCGAGATCATGTACGAACCCCGTGAATTGCGGTAACGATGCTTTGGGATCACCCTGCACAAGCCGGAGCTTGGCCGGAAAGCTCGAGGTTTCGAGCAGAATAAACGTCACGGTAAAAAGGATCACGATCGTGTTGGACACCACGGAGCCCAGTGCCGCAAACAGACCCCCGGTGAGGTCCATCACCACGCCGGGGTTGATATAGCCGAGCAGCATTTTGTCGGTGAGGATATAGCCTTTCCCTCTCAAGAGTGTCTTGAATTCGAGTAGCGTGTTATGGATGCGGGTCTGATAGACAGGCAATGCTTCGGAAAAGTCGTTGAGCGACGCACCCACCACCACACCGATACCTAGCAGAATGGTCACCAGGGCTGCCACCACAATCAACACGGCGGCGACCGAAGGGATGCCTTTCCGTTCCATCCAGAGCACCGGCACCGTTCCGATGCCAGCGAGAAACACGGAGACAAGGAGCACGGCCAGAATCGACTGTGCCAGGTTGACGCCCCAGATGATGACGACGGAAGCTGCCACGATGATGAAGAGCCGCGTTCCGCGATGAGCATTACTCTGATCAGTCATCCCTGTCCATCTCCTTATTCCTCAAAACCCGACAACATCCCCCACTCCGCTGCGGAGTGCAAACCACACAAAGCCGAAGAAGGGGTCATCCCTCCGGCGCGCGTACGCCACTTTACCGATCTTTATGGCACCCGATTTGTCCGGCAGATTGTTCGTGCGTATGGTAATATTGTTGGCGACAAAAGACGCAATCACATCGAGGAAGCCTTCTTCGCTCCCTGTGCGTCTGTTGATTGCCGCCAGGTTCAGATTAGTGTACACCGCCCGCACGCTGCCGCCTGCACGTCCGTCAACAACGTGGATATCAAAGCTCGCCGATTGCAGAACCCCGGACTTGAAACGCATTGCATCCGCGATTTCAAGAAACGGATTGAGTGCGTTCAGCTTCATTCTCTTCAATGAACCGGAGTATTGAAACGAGAAGTCCGGCGAGGCAACGGGAATCGACATGAGCAGGCGCATCTCTCCCGACTTCAGGAATGTCCCTTGTGCACGAACCAGCAGCGTATCGCCGGCATCGCCCCGGTTATCAATCCCCCGTATCGACGCCTGCACGCTATCCCACGTTAACACGCCGGGCTTCAGACCGGCCGAGAACCTCTCTCCATACTTCAGCCCCCCATTCCAGATGTTCACGCTGTCAACATGAATGGTGGTTGCTGCCAGAGCGAGAACCTCGTTCGGCATGGGAGGTCTTGAGGTCTCTCGAGCGGCGGGCTTGTCCTTGTTGATCAGCACGTCGACAAATGGTTCATGGAGGTGGATGGCCCGGGTACGGTACACCTTCCCCTGCAGCAGTTCGAGACATGCCAAACCCGATATCCGGGCATGCGGGATGACAAGACGAACCCGCGTTTGTCTGAACTTGCTTCCCGCAAAGAATTGCTCATCATCGCCTGAAGGTTGCAGCCTCAGATCTTCAACCACCAACTCGGAATCCGGCACCGATACGTACAGGCGTGCGCACCGCAGCGCATACTGTTCCTGCGGAAAAGTCACCTCAACGTCGTGTGCGTCAAGATCGGTCCCGGAAAAGCCGTTGGGAACAATCCCTCCTGCCCAGAGAAGGTTCCACCAACCAATCCCACTCACAGAGTATGCGGCAATGGTACACGAGAAGGTGGAATCTTTCGCCGTCAGTGCGACGGAGTCGAATCCAATGCGGTTCTCCTGGACACTGTACTGTATGCCGCCAATGCGAATAGCGTATGCCGGATACGCATCCGTGAACTCCTGTATGATCCTTCCTTTGACGTACGTCTTGACGACAATATCCGGCAGGAAAAGGAACAGCAGGATTGCTGCGAGCAACATGGTGACGGCGATCGCTCCACTTGAATACAGGGCGACTTTCCACGCTGATCGCTTTCTCCAGGCCTGCAGAGAATGTGACATTTCACTCTGCCCCATCTAACGTGTATTCTTCAATACCTCCCTGCCATATTCCTGCGAATGGCTCGTGAGTCCTGAGCCCCCGGCGGGAGAGGCATTCGTGTGCGGTCCGATGTAGTATACCGAACAGAACATCGGGAAGAATCAGCCGAAAGGATGAAAGCGTAGTTAATCCCTGGAAGCGGGAATTGGAAGGATGCTGGCAGAAAATCGAGAAAACAGACGGAATAACCGACTCACCCCTTAAAGCGCTTCAAACGGAGCGAGTTGCTGACCACGCTCACCGAACTGAATGCCATCGCCGCCGCGGCGATCATCGGGTTCAACATCCCCAGCGCAGCAAGCGGGATACCGATAACGTTGTAGACAAACGCCCAGAAGAGATTCTGTTTGATTGTTGTGAGTGTCCGGGAAGAGAGGCGGATCGCGCGAACAACCCCGGTAAGCTCTCCATTTATCAGCGTCATGCCGGCAGTCTCCATGGCAATGTCCGTCCCTGTCCCCATGGCGATGCCGATATCCGCCTGCGCGAGCGCGGGGGCATCGTTGATGCCATCCCCCACCATCGCCACGACCTTCCCTTCGGTCTGGAGGGCTTTGATGTGTCCGGCTTTTTCGTAAGGGAGGACGCCCGCGATGACCCTGTCCACCCCCGCCTGTGCCGCGATCGCCTGCGCCGTCTGCTCGTTGTCCCCCGTCAGCATCACAGTTTCGATCCCCATCTCATGCAGCGCGCGGATGGCCGAGGCGGAGGTCGGCTTGATCGTGTCTGCAATGGCTATCACTCCGGCCGCTTTTCCGTCTATCGCTATGATGACGGAGGTTTTCCCTTCGGCGGCGAAACGCGTAACATCAGACTGTACGGTGTCTACTCCAATCGCATACTCCTTCATGAGCTGAATGCTGCCTGCAATGACCGGGACTCCGCGCACGACCCCTGCAACCCCGAGTCCCGTGAGCGACTGGAAAGCATCTGCATCCACGGGCTGGATACCTTCGCTCTGAGCATGGCGCACGATTGCGTCGCCCAGCGGGTGCTCGGACTTCCTTTCCAGGGAAACGGCCGAGGCAAGCACATCCGTCAGTGCGTAACCATTGAGAGAAACGACATCCGTCACCTCAGGCTTTCCCCGGGTGATCGTCCCTGTCTTATCGAAGACGACGGTGCGGATCAATTGTGTCCGTTCGAGACTGTCCACATTCCTGATCAGCACACCCAACCGGGCGCCTGTGCCGGTTCCGACCATGATTGCGGTAGGTGTGGCAAGACCCAGGGCACAGGGACAGGCAATAATGAGCACAGCAATGAAATTGACCATCGCATGCGCAAACGGCAATCCTCCCACTGCGTACCAGAGAATGAAGGTCACGATCGCAACACCGATGACCACAGGCACAAACACTGAGGCGACCTTGTCCGCCAGATTCTGAATCGGTGCCTTGGAGCCCTGTGCCTCCTCCACCAGTCTCACAATCCGCGCGAGAACCGTACCCTGACCCACGGCGGTGGCCCGGAACTCGATGCTGCCATTCAGGTTTATCGTTCCGCCGACAACCGCTTCACCCGCCTTCTTTGCCACGGGGAGACTCTCTCCGGTAACCATGGATTCATCAAGGACGGTCATCCCCTTCGTAATCATACCGTCAACCGGAATTCTCTCTCCCGGACGGACGAGAAGGGTATCACCAACCAGGACGGTTTCAATGGAGACGTCGGACTCTGTGCCATTCCCGAGAACACGGGCGGTTTTTGGCTGCAGGCCCAGCAGCTTCCGGATAGCATCCGAGGCCCGTCGCTTCGCGGACGCTTCAAGCATTTTACCGAGAAGGATCAGCGTGATGATCGTGGCCGTAGTGTCAAAGTACACCTCGGGCACCCTTCCGGCCAAACCAAGAACCTCCGGGAAGAGAACTGCGATCGTGCTGTAGAGAAATGCAGCGCCTGTTCCCACGGCAACGAGGGTGTTCATGTCGGCAGTCAGGTGACGGGCCGTGGTCCAGAATCCCCTGAAGAATCTCCGCCCTGAGTAGAACATCACCGGTGCTGTCAGGAGGAACAGAATCTTGTTTGTCGCATCCATGGAGAACGGGGACTCGCGCATATACCAATCTGTCATGCCGAGCATGCTGAGGACCATGATCGGCAATGTCAGTGCGGCGCTCACGATCAGCTCGTTTCTTAGCTGCGTGAACGCTTCCTGCCTTGCGGGAAGAGCATCCGCAACCTCGCCGAACACTGTTGTGGCCTGGTCCGGGACCACAAGCGTGTATCCCGAATCCGCCACGGTCTTCTGGAGTTGTGCGAGCGTTACGCGCGAGGGATCGAATTCGATCCGGGCTTTCTCTGACGCAAGGTTCACTGCCGCCTCAGCGACGCCTTCCACCTTTTTGAGTGCCTTCTCAACCCGCAGGACGCAACTTGCGCAGGTCATTCCCTCGATCGTCAGGTACTGAGTCTTCATGGTTCTACCAAGGTAACGACATCAGCGATGGGGCGCAAGGAGAGCGCTTCACACCCCGCAGGGAGGTTCGTTGCGAGTCGCAGTACGGCAATCGTGGCGTATAGGAAGGAATCGAAATGCCAGTGCAAGGTTCACCCACCGTCCAACGCGACCCCGAAGACTCCCGGCATCATGATGCGCAAACATCTCCAGGTTTGGAGCTCGGCAAGGGTGCCCATGAATCATAATGCGGTACAGGCTATGAGGTCCAACCCCATCAATACACTCTCGGTATTGGAAAGATCACCAATGATGCTCCTCACCGGAAGCGGAAGTTTGCGCACTAACGTTGGAATGGCAAGGATCTGGTGGTCACGCGCAAGCTTTGGATTCTTCACGAGGTCTATCACCTGTATGCGGTATTTGCCCTTCAATTGTTCTTCGCACAGCAATGTGAGGTTGTTGATGGCGGTAACCGCTCTCGGCGTCTGCCCTGCAACATACAGACGCAAGTCCCATTTTTCGTCCCCCGCTTTGACCGACCGCCTGTGTCGCCGCCCGGGTTTCATTTTGGCACGTTTGCTCTTCACCGTTGGCTCTCCTCAACACCCCTGGTTCTCTTCTTTCGGCTGGCTGTTTTCACATACACATCACCTCTTCGGCTCTTGGCCATCTCGGCCTTGTCCTGGTCGAACCGCTCATCCCGTGCTTTTTCGACCCCGATGACCTTGAGTGCTTCTGATTCTTCGGCTTCAAACTCGGATCGCAGCACAACAATCTGCGCTTCCATTGCCTCACGCTTCCGGTCCAATCCAAATTGCTTGCTCTTTATTTCTTCCCTGCGCAGCAATTGGTCCGCACTGTCTTTCGTCTCCTGTGACAATCGCGCCGAACCTGTCAGGACGCCATCCGCGCCGACATACACATCGAGGAGTTCGATACCGTTATTCGTCAATCTGAATTCACGAATCTGATTCGAGTGTGGCATACCGCGCGATTTGAGTACATACAATCCTCTGTTCCGTTCACCGCCGATCTCAATATCACGAAGAAGCAGCCACGTGTCAATCAGCGATGAAATATAGACATCGCTCATCTCAAGACTGTCGCCGGAGGGAGTGAGACTCGTAAAGAATGCAGTGATCCCTTTCATCTTCAAGAAATCTACCAGGCGTAGCAGCATTGCTTTAACTTCAGCCTGGTTCTCCCCTATCATGAATCCGTTGATCGGGTCCAGGATAACGACCTTCGGTTCAAACTTGTTGACTAATCTGATGGTCGTCGTCAGATGCGTCTCCAGGCCGTAGAGTGTCGGACGCGTGGCGTGAAACCGGAGGATCCCCTTTTTCATCCACGGTTCAAGGTGTAATCCGATAGAACGCAAATTTCGTACGAGCTGATCCGGCGATTCTTCAAACGTAAAATAGAGCACGCGTTCACCCCTCTCGCATGCCGCTTTGGCAAACTGCGCCGCAATGCTCGTCTTGCCCGTGCCCGCGGTTCCTGAAACAAGGACCGTGCTGCCGCGAAAGTAGCCTTTGCCGGAGAGCATGGTGTCCAGACGCGAAATGCCGGTGGAAACCCTTTCGTTGGAAGAAGAATAGTTGAGTCCCAGTGAAGTGACAGGCAGAACGGAGAAACCATCTTCATCAATGAGGAACGGATACTCGTTCGTACCGTGAGTCGAACCGCGATATTTGACGATGCGCAACCGGCGTATCGATGATTGATCGTTCACACGGTGATCGAGCAGAATGACGCAATCAGAGACGTACTCCTCCAAACCCTGACGCGTCAACGTACCGTCGCCCCTCTCTGCGGTGACTATTGTGGTCACCCCTTTCTTCTTCAACCAACGGAAGAGCCGTTGTAGCTCAGCGCGGAGTATACGAGGATTCGGCATTTCTGAAAAGAGTGACTCTATAGTATCCAGCACCACACGCTTGGCATGGATTCTCTCAATGGCGAGGTGGATCCTGATGAAGAGGCCCTCCAGATCGTATTCACCGCTGTGGTCGATCTCAGACCGATCAATGTGAATGTGCTCCAGCCAGATCTTCTTGCGTTCGATGAGGTGCTCCAAATCGAACCCCAGGGAAGCAACGTTCGCTGCGAGTTCTTGCTCTGTTTCCTCGAAGGATACAAAGACCCCGGGTTCATTGTACTCCGTCGCCCCGCGGACGAGAAACTCCATAGCAAGGAGGGTCTTTCCGCACCCCGCACCACCGCAAACAAGCGTCGGTCTCCCTTTCGGTAGCCCCCCGCCTGTGATTTCGTCCAGCCCTTGAATGCTTGTTGGAGATTTTGGCAGGACATTACGACGGGATCGTGCCGCTTCCTGTTTCATGGAATTGTCCCTTGGGAAATGTTCTTCGTCTTCATGCTACGCAACCGAAAGGAAGCCAGACAGGGCGCGAAATACAATCAACCCAAAGGATGAAAATGTAGTTAATTCCTCAGAAGGGGCATAGTAATCAACAAATGGACAAATACGTGCTGAATGTGGGCTTTTATCATCGCGGTGGGCTTTGGAACTGGCGAATTTGAAGGTGATTGTGCGCGCCTTTTCCATCGCTCCGGGAGAGCGTAAGGATTCCGGTGGCATTCGAGCTCTGCCTCCGGCAGTATGGTGAAGCTGGCGGAATACCCTCCAGCTTGGACACCCCAGTCAATTCACGGGCGCCGAAAGCGTTATCATAGGAGCACCCGCCTTTCAGAACATGCGCGTTTTTTGGGCTGCAAACCAAGCAGCTTTCTGATCGCATCCGAAGCAGGCTGCTCGCGGATCCTTCGAGCATCTTGCCGAGGAGAATCAGCGCAATGAATGAAAATCACGGGGGTCGTCAACAGGAACAAGACCCTGTTTGCTGCATCCCCGGAGAGGGGGGATACACTCATGTTCCAGTCCGTCATGATTGGCATGCTGAGGACCATGATGGGCAACGATAAAGGCGGCGCTCAAGACCAGCTCGTTTCTGAGCATGTCTCAGCGCATCCTGCCTGGCAGAAGCTGCATCGGTGCCATCGCCGGATGCGCTCGTGGTATCATCCGGCACCACGAGCGTGTACCTTGAGTCCTTCGCTGACTACTGGAGCTGTTCAAGGGTCACGCACGACGGGTCAATTCAATACGGGCCTTTTCGGAAGCGAGATTCACGGCAGCATCCGCCACGGCGTCTGCCTTTTGAGTGCTTTCCCAACCCGGAGGACGCAGCTTGCGAAGGTCATTCCCTCAATCGGCAATGCCATTGACTGGATCGATCTCTTGGGACTACCTGTCATTTCATGCATCCTCGTTCTTTTTCCCCGACATCTTCACAGGTTTCCTCATCCGCTCCTCCGTCATTTCCCACGGAGTTTGTCCACCGAACCATCAACACCGTTCGGCAACTGTACGCCGGCAAATTGATCCGTGTCGTGGAGACTCACCCGTAGCCGCTGCAGTTCGGCCTTCAGTGCCGCCGTGACCTGCTCTTGCCCGGGCTGACCGTAGAGATTGCGAAGCTCGGAGGGATCGTCGCGGAGGTCGAACAGTTCCCACTGATCCTTCTTCCAGAAATAGATCAGCTTGTGGGTCCGGGTACGGACACCGTAGTGTGCGCGGGTGTTGTGATCGCCCGGATCATGGTAGTAGCGGTAGTACATGGAGGTACGCCAGTCTGACGGCGTCTTGCCGCACAGCACGGACAGAAAGCTCCGGCCCTGCATGGCTGCCGGCACGGGAAGTCCGGCCGCATCGAGGAACGTTTCCGCGAAATCCACATTCAGGGCGATCTCATCGCTCTGCGATCCGGGCGGGAGGGCCTCCGGCCAGCGCACGAGGAACGGCATCCGGAGAGCTTCTTCATACATGAAGCGCTTATCGTACAGCCCGTGATCTCCCAGGAAGAACCCCTGATCGCTGGTGTAGATGACCATCGTATTCCGCGAGAGCCCGTCCCGGTCCAGGACATCCAGCAATCGACCGACGTTGTCATCAATCGACTGAATTGTCGCAAGATAGTCCTGCATGTAACGCTGATACTTCCACCTCGCCAGCCTCTCGCCCTCCAGCGTATCAGTGTAGACTCCCTCGGTAACCACTGCGATGTCAGGCTTCGTTGAAAGCCATTGTTGAAGGACGTTTCCCCCGAGACCAGGAGGAGGAGCAATCTTGAGGTCAAGCCGGGTCAGATCGGAAAACACCCGCTGCTGGTTCTCGTGAAGTGCATCAGTACGGGTATCGTACGTGTCGCGTAGCGTCGACGGTTCCGGAATCACCTGATTCTCATATATCTTTCTGTGGTCTTCGTCGGCGATCCATGGACGGTGGGGCGCTTTATGATGCACCATAAGGAAAAACGGCCTGATCCCTCGGTCTGGTCCGAATGAAGTCGATCGCAAGATCGGTAATGAGATCCGTCACATAGCGGCCGGTGTACCTTCTCTCCCCCGTGGCAGTGTAGAGCACCGGGTCCACATACTCACCCTGTCCGGGAAGAATCTCCCACCGATCGAAGCCCGCCGGATCGCTACCGAGATGCCACTTGCCGATCATTCCCGTGTGGTACCCGCCGGCTTGCAGGAGCCGCGCCACCGTCTCGCGGGAGCCGTCGAACCGGTTGAACACCGGGACCCCGTTGATGTGAGAGTACTGCCCGGTGAGGATCGAAGCCCGGCTCGGCGTGCAAATCGCGTTGGTGGCAAAGACGTTCCGCATCAACACTCCTTGCGCCGCCAGACGATCGATATTGGGTGTCCGGTTCACGCGCGATCCGTATGCGCCGATCGCGTGTGCGGCATGGTCATCCGCCATGATGAACACGATGTTCGGACGCCTGTCGGTGCGCGGGGGCGCGGTCGCCGGGGCTTGCACAATCGCTTGACTGTTGAACGCCACGGCGGCGGTAATCAGTACAAGTGTGCGCGGGATGAACCTTCTGAGAAGATAGTCGTTCATGATCGATTTCTCCACGTAGGCAAGAACGCTCCGGCTGACGGAACTGGTCCACGATGGACCTGCAGACACATCCAATAAAGGCGATGCCACAGGGACGGATCACGAATGGAAGAGCGGCACCATGCCCCTGGTCTCAGCGACGATCTCCGCTCTTTCCTCCGAGGTCAATGCTTGAAACTCCGCAGCCAGGTTCACTGCGAGCCGGAACAGGCGGATGTCTCCCGGTGGGATCGCCGCGGTGACATCCTCGCTCAACGTGAAGCGCACCGCCTTGCGCGCCCCATCAACATCGTCGATGGGCTCATACCATGTATTGAGATAGGTCTTTGTAGCCCCCTCAGGCCAGGGCCCGCGGGCCAGCATCTTCAACGCAAGCCGTGTTACACCTTCCTTCTTCGCCCTTTCCATGACCGCGGGACCGAAATCTCCCCGGGCATGGCAGACCAGGTTGAACGGAAAGAGCACCGAATCAAATTTGAAGCGGTCCATCATTGCCAGCGCGGCAGCTTCAGAGTGAGCGGAGAATCCGATATATCTGATCTTTCCGTCATTTCGTGCTTTAAGGAACGTTTTCATCGCCCCGCCTGCGGCGAAGATCCGTTCAACTTCTTCGGGGCGCGTGACAGCATGAAACTGGTACAAATCGAAATGGTCCGTCTTCAGCCTGCGCAATGACTTCACAAGTTCCGCCTCCGCCGCACCGGCCTCCCTTTCCATCGTCTTGCATGAGAGAAAGACCCTGTTTCTGTATGCCGCAAGCGCCGGTCCGAGCTTCTCTTCCACCGCACCGTCTTCGTACGACGGGGCGACATCGAAATAGTCAACCCCTCGTTCAACGGCTTCAGCAACCGCGCCATCCGCCGTCTTCTGCCGCATTCCCTTGAGGATGATTCCGCCAAACCCGACGACGGAAAGATCCACGCCCTTCTTGTACGGGCGACGCGGAAGTGGTTTATCGGAAATTGCTACCACGATTCAGCCATACGGATCATAGTTTCGTAGTTATCGAGGGTCACCGGAGACAGGGTGCGACCATAGGGACCGGCAGAGGGTAGGAGCACGAATCCGCGGCCTTGGCCCGCGGTCCCTTCATCCAGGGCACACTTCACCAGCTCTGCGAATTGCATGGTGGGCAGCATTTCGATGTCGGCGATTTCAAGATTCCCGAACAACACGAGTTGCCGGCCATGGCGTTCCCGGACTTCGCGCAATGTCATGTCCCCCTGTGGAGGCGGTTCGATCGGGTCCAGTGCATCTGCGCCCATGCCGGCAATCATGTCGAGGATATTCCGTATCCGGCCGTGGCAGTGGACACGTGCATAGCCGCCCTGGTCATGGATGTCATGGATCATCGGGGCGACGTACCGGACGACATACTCCTCGAACAGGCGCGGCGGCAGGTAGGGTTCGGAGGCATACTCCGGACCGTAGATGCGCCAGAGCCTTCCCGGGAACCTGCGGCTGACCTCGGCGGTGCGCGGCTGGATGCGGCGCGCCATTTTCTCAAGCAGCTGGTGGAACAACCCCGGTTCGGTGAAGGCCAGCACAGTGTAGTCTTCCATGCTGAACAGGGCCGCTGCGGCACAGAGGGGGTCTTCCGTGTCCACCATCACGATTCCCCGGTCCCCGAGGGCGGCTTCCTCGGCTTCGAGTGGCGCAATATCGATGCGCTCCGCAAACACCTCGTCCGGGATGGTGAGATACGCCCTGACGTCGTCGGCGTCCTTGAGCAGATGCTCAACGGTCCACACGGTATTGATCTGCCGCTCGCGTTTTGTCACCTGCGTCATGGTGCGTCCGGCGACGGTCAGGACAGTGCGCGTGATCCGCGCCTCGCCATCGTCCTGGGTCTCTTCCCTGAAGAACTCGTGCCACCGCACACCCGTTGCCGAACCGGTAGGATCAATCGAGCGCTCCCGCACCGGGCTCATGATGCGGATGATGTCGGTGTGATCATCTGCGAGCTTCAACAGGGGCTGCCAGTCGGGCGAGTTGTAGATGTTGTACGGATCGGGATCGGCCGGATCTATCCGGAACCCGCCGACCTCGTAGAAACTCACCGCCGGCCGGTCAACCGGCTCGCCGCGCAAGGTGGCCATCAATCGTTCACGTCGTGTCATATCACAAATGGAACCGTGCCAGTTTCGTACATATCTCCTCCGCATTCACATCCGACCGGTTGAAAAGCACGATGACCGTCAGGAAACGCTCCGGGATGCGCACAATGGACGTGCGAAAGCCGACCGTCGAACCACCATGGTAGTACATCGGAACACCGTCCATGCTCCCGTTGTACCATCCATACCCGTACCAGGTCCTTCCTGTGTCTATCACTGCACTCCGTGACAGCATTTCCTGCAGCGTCTTCTCCCGGACAAGAGAGCACGCAGTAAATGCCGCATCCCATTTCCGTAAATCGCTGATCGATGAATAGACGCCGCCGTCGCCGAGTACAGAACTCGTCATACTCTGGTCCGTGGGCTCGAATCGGCCCGCCTTGCCGGTATCTGCCGAGTATCCGTACGCTCTGTGAGGAACTTCGGAAATCCCGCGTTCGTATGCAACGGTGTTTCTCATTTCCAGGGGGAGGAAGATGTTCTCTTTCAGAAAGCGCGCAAACGATACACCGGACGCCTTCTCTACAACCAGCGCAAGCAATGCATAGCCCGAATTGCTGTATCGGAATGTTGACCCCGGCGGGCTGTATGTACTGTCGATGTTCTTGAGAATCCGAAGCACGTCTCTGTCGAGCAGTGGAACCGTAGTAGACTCCGGCATGACGTCCTCATACGCGACGAGCCCGGAAGTATGCGTCAGAAGGTGCTTCAGCGTGATCCGTCGTCCGACCGGTGCGAAGTCGGGGAAGAAGTCCGTCAGTGTTTGCTCCAGTGACACTTTCCCGCGTTCGACAAGAATCATTATGGCCATCGCCGTGAACTGTTTTGTCACAGAGGCAAGTCTGAAATTGGTGCTCAACGTGATCGGTGTGCCGGACTCACCATCCGCCTTTCCAAACACCCTGGTATAGAGAACTGAATCCTGTCGCAGGACCATCACGGCCCCCCCCGGCCCGTCGGTGACCACATAGGGCTCCAGAATCTTGTCACTTGTCTTCCGGTGCGGCAATGAACAGGAGAGAAGGACGACTCCCACGAACATCACTGAGAAGATTGATGATTTCATGTCAGGATTCGCTCGATTGTGACAGGTGCGTCAAACGGGGGATCTCACAGCACCGCGTCCCGGTGACGCCGTTGAGAACCATCCGACCATCCGCCTTCGCAAAGTTCACAGGTGGGCGGGAGGCTCAAACAATGTAGAGAGGAGAAAGAGAAGATTCCACTGCGGAGACGAATGAGAGAGGCCCATTGTCCGAAGGGAGAAAAAGAAAAGGTGTCGGAAGACTTTTGGAAGCCGCTGACACCCGGCGGAACAATGGTCGTTTTTGTGGACAGGGAGGGAATCGAACCCCCGACACAAGGATTTTCAGTCCTTTGCTCTACCAACTGAGCTACCTGTCCATTTGAATTTATAAATATACCCAATCCTCCCAAAAAAAACAATATGCGCGGGGATGAATCGGACATTTTGTTGCCGGGTGGGTCAACTACCAGGAAACTCTCAACCATGAAATTCCTTCTTGCGATAACGGATTTTCATGGTTATATTCTCTCATGTTGAAACGCCTCGCTTTACACGACAAGGTCCGGATGGGCCTTCGCCGACATCGCATCGTGGCTCTCATTGGTCCCCGGCAGTGCGGCAAGACCACACTTGCCCGCCAGTTTGTGGATTCGAAATCCCTGAATTATTTTGACCTTGAAGACCCGTCAAGCCTGGCCCGACTTGACGAGCCGATGACCGCTCTTCAAGACCTTCGGGGAATTGTCGTTATTGATGAGATCCAGCGCCGGCCCGATCTGTTTCCCATTCTCAGGGTTCTTGCCGACCGCACACCCCTCCGCGCCCGCTTTCTGATTCTGGGTAGCGCCTCACCTGATCTGCTGCGCCAATCCTCCGAGACCCTGGCAGGGAGAATCGAACGCATCGATATGAGCGGCTTCAGCCTCGCAGAGGTTGGCATGCGATCTCAGCCCCGCCACTGGTTGCGCGGCGGTTTTCCCCTGTCATACCTCGCCCGGTCTGACGGGGACAGCCTGGTCTGGCGGAAACAATTCATTCAGACGTTTCTCGAACGCGATGTCCCCCAATTCGGGGTTCGGATTCCGGCGACGACACTGCTCCGCTTCTGGACGATGCTTGCTCACTATCATGGACAGATATGGAACTCCGCCGAAGTGGCGCGATCCCTTGCGGTGCATGAGTCGTCGACACGCCGCTATGTCGACATGCTTTCGGATCTCTTCATGGTGCGGCAATTGCAGCCGTGGCACGCCAATCTGAAGAAGCGACAGGTGAAGTCGCCGAAGGTCTATGTCCGGGATACCGGCTTGCTCCATCAGCTCCTCGGGATTGGATCAACAAAGGCGCTGCTTCATCACCCGAAGCTGGGGGCGTCGTGGGAAGGATATGTGATTGAGGAGGTTATCCGTTCATTGGACGTGGATGATGTGCACTTCTGGGCAACTCACAACGGAGCTGAGATCGATCTGATCGTCAGGATGCACGGCAAAGCCTATGGATTGGAGTGCAAGCGTGCCGATGCACCGCACCTGACGCCTTCTATGCGCATAGCGCTCAAAGAGCTGAACCTTGCCCGTCTGACGGTTATCTATCCCGGCACCGTGCGCTATCAACTCGCCCCCAATATCTTCGCAGTCCCCGCTATCGCGATACCTGAAGGATTCAAGAGTCTCTTTGGCAGCACCTGAATAGAACCTTCTCACACACACCTTTGCCTCGAGCCTTCCGATGAAATCACTCTTCGCGGCGTTCTTCTGCTGTATCGGGTCAATCAGCCTCTACAGCCAGACCATTTCTGTGACATCACCCGACACATGCCTGAATCTGACGTTTTGCGTGGACAGCACCTCCGATGAACGCGGTTGCCTCTTCTATGCACTCTCCTACAAGAACAAGACCGTAGTGCGCAAATCGAGACTCGGCCTGGTGACAGTCGATCTTCCCTACTGGACTGACGGCTTTTCTGTGGCAGGACATACACGCGATTCAGCCGATGAGACCTGGAAACCGGTCTACGGTGAGCGACGTACGGTGAGGAACCGCTACAACGAATGTACCATCGATCTGCAACGAGACAACGACAAGAGTCCCACATTCCAGCTCATTGTCCGGGTCTACAATGAAGGGGCGGCGTTCTGCTACAGGTTTCCCGAAGACCTCTCCACTTCCGTGATGCATATACAGGACGAAAAAACGGAATTCGTCTTTGACGAAGGGGCCATCGCGTATGTCACCCCGTTCGCCCAGGAACTCTATCACGCACAACCGCTGCACGATTGGTCCTATGGCGCGACGCTCCCCCTCCCCTTCTGGGCTGCCCCTACCCCGCAGTATGAATCTGAACGCCCATTGACGATGCTCCTGCCGAACGGTCTTTATGCCGCTCTCGGCGAGGCACGGTTGATTGACTACGCAAGAATGAAGTTCGTCCTCTCAAAGGAAAAGACGAATACCGTTGCTGCAAAACTCTTTGGACCGGTGACCGAATCATCTCCCTTTGAAACCCCCTGGAGAGTGATCATGGTCGCGGAGAAACCCGGAGACCTGCTGGAACACAATGACATATTCCTCAATCTCAATCCCCCGTGTGCCATCGGGAATACCGGATGGATAAAGCCGGGAAAGGTTATGAGGGAGGTTACACTCTCCACGGCAGGTGCCAGGGAATGTATAGATTTCTGTGCCCGACACAATATCCAGTACATTGAATTTGATGCCGGTTGGTACGGCTACGAATACTCAAAGGCATCCGACGCCTCCCGGGTCGATGTGGATCCCCGGAGAAACCCGAAGAAGGATCTGGATTTGGCGGGCGTCATAGAATATGCCAGGAAGAAGAACATCGGTGTATTTCTCTACGTGAATCATAGAGCCCTGGAAAAACAGATCGACGACCTTCTGCCGATCTACCGGCAGTGGGGTGTCGCCGGCCTGAAATTCGGCTTCGTGCATGTCGGGTCCCATAGGTGGACCTCATGGGTCCACGAAGCAGTCCGGAAGGCCGCCAGATACAACCTGATGGTGGATATTCACGATGAATATCGCCCGACCGGATTCAGCAGAACATACCCCAATCTGCTCACTCAGGAAGGTGTATATGGTAATGAGTGTATGCCGGATGCAAACCACAATACCATTCTCCCCTTCACGCGGTTTCTTGCCGGTGCGGCGGACTACACGATCTGCTACTATCATCAGGCAGGCATAAAGAACGTTAAAGGCATCAAGACCACCTCGGCCCATCAAATGGCGTTGTCCGTCCTTTACTACAGTCCACTGCAGTTTGTCTTCTGGTACGATAGACCTTCCGATTACCAGGGCGAACCGGAAATAGAGTTCTTTGACAATTTGCCGACGGTATGGGATACGACAAAGGTCATCCTGGGTGATATTGGCAAATATGCTGCAATCGCGAGGAAGAGTAACGATCGGTGGTTTCTGGGATGTATTACGAATAACGAAGGCCGGACGCTGGATATCCCGCTGGACTTTCTTGACAGGAAGAAGAACTACACCGCTTCGTTGTATACGGATGGGGGTGACTCAATACACACGCGGACTCATGTCAAAATCGAACGGTATAACGTGCGGTCGACGTCTATCATCAAAGCCGAGCTGAAACCCTCGGGCGGAATGGCAATGGAGATACGGCCGGTGTATGAGTGAGGACGCCCGCGTTAACGGAGCAAACGCAAGCGCAGAGGGATAGAGGGGATTCTGAACGTGCCCGGGGCGGCAATCGGAGCGGGACCGGGTCCGTCAACCCGTGCACAACCAGGGGCGAAACGACGGCTCGGAGAAGGGGGCGGGCTCTACCGCAGCCGGGACTTCAACTCCTCGACATTCTGCAGACGCCGCGCTCCATACTTCTGCTGCGCATACGGGGTGTGAAATTTGCAGCACGACATGAACTCGATGTTTTTCCTCAGCCAGGCTTCATCCGTGAACTTCTCCCCCGTCCGGGCCTCCATCTCCTGACGTAGCAGTGCGCTCTTCAGGAGCGCGTCCTCCTGCCCGATATGCAGGATATCGCTGTCGCATACCACTTGCTCGAGAAGCGTTGTAGGCTTCTGCGGTACTTTTGTCGCCCTGATACAACCGACCACTTCCTTCAGGCCGTCCTCCGGATAGTGATGAGCGCGGAGAAACTCCCCGGCAAGTGTAACACTCCTCTCCTCGTGATCCTCCGCCCCTTCCATGTATCCGGTATCATGAAACCAGGCGGCCAGAGTGACCACAGCCATCTGTCCGGCATCCAGGTTTGACGCGATGCCGACCTCTCCCACCGCTTCCACCACCTCGAGGGTGTGCGTGAAGTCGTGATATGCGGCCCATGCCGGCAATCGTTCGCCGAACAGCGCAGTGACATACTCCTCTGCGCGCCTTATCACCTCGGTCGATGTCCCCATCGCCTATTCCTCCCGACTTCTTCCTGCTCCCCTTACATTTCCGCCAATCCCCACTCCATCCGCTATCACCACCCTTGCGGGATCTGCACCGTGTCTTCTGTAATTGCCCGAACCACCGCGTCGTGGACCGCCGGCCGCACACGCGAGAGTTTCTGATTGGCGCGCGTGGGGTGAACCCGGTTTGTCAGCAGAATTACCGCCAGTTTCCTCTCCGGATCCACCCAGATGGATGTACCGGTGAATCCCGTGTGACCGAATGAGGAGGGAGAGAAGAGGGTTCCGGCGGAGGAACCCACGGGGGACTTCATGTCCCATCCCAGGTACCTGTCCTGCCCCTCCACATGCGCACCGGTGAATTCCACAATGGTGCTTTCGGCAAGATACCGGACACCGCCGTACGTTCCGTGGTTGAGGAGCATCTGCACATAGATGGCCAGATCGGACGCTGTCGAAAACAGGCCCGCGTGGCCCGCAACACCACCCAGCAGCGCCGCATTCTCGTCGTGCACGATACCGCGCACAAGGGCCTTGCGCCAGAGGGTATCGATCTCCGTCGGCACGACCCGTTCCCACAGCACCCGGGGGGGATTGTACATCGTGTTCTTCATCCCCAGCGGACTGAAGAAGTCATTCTCCAGCAGCGCGGCCTGCGACACTCCCGAAACCTTCTCTACGATCTTGCCCATCGTGATCATCCCGATGTCGCTGTAGATGGTCGTGTCTCCGGGCTCCGCCACCAGTTCGGTCGCGTACACGGAATCCAGCGCCTCAGCTGCGCTCTCGCACATCAGGAAGAACCGCTTGAAAGGCGGGAACCCCGCCCGGTGCGTCAGCAGATGCCTGATGGTGATTTTCGCCTTGTTTCCCGCTCCCAGGTGAGGAAGGTATTTCGATGCATAATCGTCCAGCGAGAGCTTTTGCGCATCAATCAGCTTCATCACGGCCGTCGTCGTGCCGATAACTTTACTCACCGATGCCAGATCAAACAAGGAGGCGTTGTCGATAGGCCCTGAGGCCGGATCATAGGTGTAGGTTCCGAAGGCCTGATTGTACGCAATCTTCCCGTCTCTGAGTACCAGGAGCTGCGCAGCGGGAAATGCAGAGTCCCGGATTGCCGAGGCGATGATCCTGTCCAGCTCGGCGAGTTTTTCCGGGACGAAGCCTGCCGCGACGGGATCCTCCCGGCGGAGACGATCGGCAGGACAGACGAGGCCGCTGCCGAAGGGAAAACCAGCGGCAATCGTGACCGGCAGCTTCCCGCATACTCCGATCTCTCCGAAGAGAGCCTCCACCGCCGCTTCCACCTGGGGTTCGCTGTCGCCGTAGGCGCACAACACTCCCTTTGCCGCCGGGAAATGCGCGGCGAGATAGGGGTTCCCGAACAGGACCGCCACCACCGGAACCCGGACGGATTCCGCCGCTTTCAGAATGGAGAGAAACGCCGGGGGCATGCCGATGCGCCCGGACGATGTACGCACCTTCACATACACAGGGAAGAAGACGAGATCCGCCTTTTTCATCCGTTCGGCCGCCGTCTCGATGTCCACCGTGCTGCTTGAAGGCGAAAGGCGGTATGTTTCGATGCGCCCGATCCGCCGCTGGAGCTGTTGATGAAAGTACGCTCCCGGAGGCTCGCAGGGCCAGGGGTTGCCCGGCCGGTTGATATCGACGCGGCTGTCCTGCGAATCACTCAGGACGATGGAGACCACCCTGCGGCCGTTGCCCGTGGCGAGCGGAAACACGCCTTTCATATTCTTGAGAACGGTCACGGCGCTCCGCGCGACCTCACGGGACAACAGTCGATGATCCCTGCCGCCGACAATTTCCGGAATCCTGTCGATGTCCACCGTGCGGAGTGTGTCGAGCCCGAGCCTCTGTTTTGCCGCCAGGACCTTGCGCACGGAGACGTCCAGCCGTGCACGGTGGATCTCCCCCGAACGGACGGCGGCCAGAAGCGCATCAAACGCCGCATCCTCGTCGGGCGGCATGAGGACAATATCCACGCCGGCTTTCACCGCCATCACCGTGGACTGCCCGGGCGAAAAATCCCGCGTGACACCCCGCATATCCATGGCATCGGTCACCACCAGTCCGTTGAACCCCAGCTGTTCCTGCAACACCGTTCCGATGGCATTTGTGGAAAGCGACGAAGGAAGCGACCGGTCGGGGTCAAGGACGGGCACGGCGATGTGGGCGATCATCATCGAGGGGGTTCCCGCATCAATCGCGGAGCGGAAGGGCGCAAGCTCAACAGAATCCAGTCGATCCCGCGTGTACTGTAACACCGGAAGGTCAAGATGGGAATCGACCCCTGTATCCCCGTGACCCGGGAAATGCTTTGCCGTTGGAAGGGCACCCCCGTCCAGGGTTCCTTTCACGAACGCGCCCACCATTTCCTGAACGAGCCGGACATCCTCACCGAATGAACGGGTATTGATGACGGGGTTCATCGGGTTGGTGTTCACATCGGCCACGGGCGCATAGTTCTGATGGACCCCGATCGCACGGGCTTCACGCGCAATCGCCCGTCCTACTTCATATGCATAGCGCGGGTTTCTCGTGGCACCCAGCGCCATTGCGTCCGGGAAGGGAGTCCCGCGCCGGGTCCGCATAGGCAGCCCCCTCTCGTAGTCTCCGCTCACGAGCAACGGCAGCCGGGACATCCGCTGCAGGGAATTCAGGCGTACGGCGGATTCCAACACATCGCCCTGCCAGAGTATGAACCCTCCGATATGATGGTCGCGGATCAGATGTACGAGCCGGGCGTGTTCGTCCGTCTGCGTGCTGAAGTACTGACCGTAGAGGCCCACCATGACGAGCTGGCCGACCTTCTCTTCATCCGACATCGTTGCCAGCACACTGTCGACCCAGCCGTCATGACCGGCGGCCTGTCCGGAAACCGGCTCCCCCACCGAGGGCTCCTGAACCGGAATCAGTGCCGAGGGACCGCAGGCCATACCCAGCAGAGCAAGAAGAATCGCACATGAAGACAGCTGACGGATTCGGGGGGAGCATTCAGTTCCTTTGCAGATGGGAAAGGGCCATGAGGACAGCCCCGCCGACCGGCGGATGTGCAGCGCGGGTTGTACCTCTGCCGAAGGCACCAACTCCGTGATCGTTTCCCGCAACAGACGCGCGTACACGGTATCATGATCGATCAATCCGCCGACAAAGACCACCCCCACATTCGACTGCGATCCCATAGCCCGAACCATGGTTTTGAGTTGATCGGCGAGATGTGTTGCCGCCCGGCGCAGGATGGCCAGTGCAACCTGATCATTCTCCCCGGCCGCTTTCAGGACAAGTGGAGCAAGCGAGGCAAGATCGAATTTTTGTTGATAGACAGCGGCAATCACCTTATCACGGGAGTCCCACCCGTTTGCTTCGGCAAACACCTTTCGTAGAACGCCCGCATCTTCACGGCCGTCCATGTCGCGGGAAACGGCTTTCGTCGCTTCCAGACCGATGAAGTACCCGCTCCCTTCATCGCCCAATACCCTCCCCCAGCCGCCGAGGGATCGTACCGTGCCGTCAGGAAGCTTGCCGATAAGGATTGAGCCGGTGCCGGCGATCATCACCACTCCCGGGCCACCGCCGAATGCCCCTTCGAGCGCAACGCGCGAATCCGTTTCCAGTGTGATCGGAAGTTCAGGCAGGCCCCGGATCGCCGATTCTGCCCGCAACGCATCAGCGAGTTTCGAACGGACCATCTGGCTTCCCACTCCCGCCAGGCCGAAAACGATCGAAAGCAGATCCGGGGGTGCACATCCCGCGCGTTCGCAGCACCCCGCAACCAGGTCCAGGAGATTTGCGGCCGCACGCTCGATCCCTGCAACGTTGGGGTTTCCCGGCCCAACCTGAAAACGGCCGAGTTCGGTGCCATCTTCTGCGGCAAGGATCCCGAGCGTCTTGGTGCCTCCGCCATCGGCTCCCAGGACAACTCTCTTTGTTATGCTCATGTGCTTGACGTGATAAATGCGATGAATCAGTGATGCAAGAAGTTTTTTCAATGTACCGAATGAAGGGTAGACTATCAAGGCAGCCTTGCTTCAGCATCGCCGTCTTTCTATGAGGACGGGGCACGCCGGCCATGCAGAGGCCAGCGAGGTGTACCGGTGAAAGCGAAGTGGAAGGATCGACCCTGCGGGAATAGGGACTGTCCGACCTGTTTCCGGCACGCCAGTTGACTTTGATCAGAAGAAGCAGTTAATTTGCGCCACAGATACACTGGTGCGCTTGGTGGCCCCCGCGGTCACCGGGCCGCCGCTCTGGACCCCGTTTCAGTTCCTCCGCTAGAGAGCCCACCCCGACGACCCCCTGACTCACGGGCCGACATCCATCTGCACGCACATCCGTCTCCTGTATGAGCGGTCATTCCCTCAACACACACAACAGTGGAGGCACGTATGAATGGAAGATGGCATTTCGCGTACATCGGAGTGGTCCTCCTGGGTTGCATGATCTACGCCTGCACTCCCCAGAAACCTCCAACGGACATTCCGATAACGACAGCGTCGGAGGAGGCACGGCAGCTCTTCCTGCAGGGAAGAGACAAATCCGAGAATATCGAATTTGACAAGGCTGCCGTTCTTTTCGATCAGGCCATACAGAAGGATCCCAACTTCGCGTTTGCGTACATCTACCGTTCAGCTTCAGGCGGAGGATCCGCGATCGCGCTGGAAAACCGCAACAAAGCACTCGCGTTGCTCGGCTCAGTTACGCCGGGAGAGCGGCTGACCATCAAGTATATGGTTGCACAAACACAGCAACAGACGGCCCAGGCAAAGAAGTACCTTGACAGCCTTCTGGCCGCTTTCCCCATGGACAAGCGTGTGCAGTTGATGGCCGGTGTTTACCACCGGTCTCTCGGCGATCTGAAAACTGCCGTCACCTATTATCAGAAGGCCGTTGCACTCGATACGACATACGCTCCACCCTACAACCTCCTGGGTTATGACTATGCCTCCCTGGGGAATCCCGAGGGGGCGGAAAAGGCCTTCAAGACCTATATGCGTTTGCTGCCGACGTATGCGAATCCGGTTGATTCCTACGCAGAGTTTCTGAGACTTCAAGGGCGGTATGATGAGTCCGTCGTGCAATACAGGAAAGTGCTGGAGATGGACCCATCGTTCACCGTATCCATCTCCGGGATCGGTGACTGTTATCTCTGTAAGGGGGACGGCAAACAGGCCCGGGAATACTACCGACAATTTATTGAAAAGTCACCACAGATCGACGACAAACTCGCCGGGTACTTCTCTCTCGCGGCAACGTATGTGATGGAGGGAAACATCCCCGAGGCGCTGAAGGTTCTCGAAGAACGCCGTGTACTTGCCGTCGCCCAGAACCAGAATTCCCCGGTGGTCTACTCCGTCGCAAACCAGGGATATCTCCTGTGTGCGTTTGGCAAAGCGCAGGAAGGTCTCAAGAAGTACAACGAAGCAATCACGCTGGCGAAGACCCTGAGCATCCCTGACCGCACCCGTGAAAATATCCTCTTCCGATCGAACTCCTGGCTGGCGTATGCCTACACTCAGGCGAAGAGTCTCCCAAAAGCGAAGGAGTATCTCACAGCGTTCACCAAGGATGTCGAGCAGCGGGGCAACCCCGGAGAACCGGATGATGTGAAGTCGCTTCATGGCTATATCGCAGTCATGGAGGGGAACTATGACGAAGGGATCAAGCAACTCACGAGTATTCCAGACAATCCCCCCAACCTGTACACTCTCACGCTTGCCTATATGAAGAAAGGTGACAAGGAGAACGCTGGAGAAACGATCAAGCAGTTGCGTAAATGGGAGACCGTTACCCTCGGCAACGCCGTGAATCTGCGTCTGGCACAGGCGCTGGTGAAGAAGTAATCGCAGCTGATCTCCATCCAGAAGGCCAACATTGCGCTTACCGGCAATGCCCGCCGATGTTCAGGTGGGCGTTGCCGGTTCCTGCGGGAGAGCAGCGCGTCGCCCTCGAAGGCCCCGATCAGAAGCTGGCGGCCCGGACCTTCCGCAGACCGAGTTGACTATCTTCAAAACAGGTTGTAGCTTATCCTATCTCTTCCCCCACAACTCCTCGAAAGACCATGATCCGCACACTCTTCACCGGAATTCTGTCTCTCGTCGTTTTCGCAACGGTACTCGCCGGCTCTCCGGCCGTACAGACCGGGATCGAAGTACTCCGGGACCGGTCGTTTGACCTCCTTCGGGGCAAACGGGTGGGCCTGATCACCAACCCCACCGGGGTCGACAGACAACTGCGGGCCACGATCGATATTCTGTTTGCCGCAAAGGGGGTCTCGCTGGTCGCTCTGTACGGGCCCGAGCACGGCGTACGCGGGGATTATGCCGCGGGCGACATTGTCGACTTCTATACCGATCCCCAGACCAAACTCCCGGTCTACTCCCTCTATGGCAAGACCCGCAAGCCCACACCGGACATGCTCAAAGGGGTTGATGTCCTCGTCTATGATATCCAGGACATCGGCTGCCGCTCCTATACCTATATCAGCACCATGGGCCTGGCTATGGAGGCGGCGGCAACGCTGCGAATTCCGTTTGTGGTGCTCGACCGGCCGAACCCGCTGGGCGGAAACCGTGTCGAAGGGAACAATGTCGAAAAGGGATTCTTCTCCTTCGTAAGCCAGTTTCCGATTCCGTACGTGTACGGATTGACATGCGGCGAACTCGCCCGGATGCTGAATGATGAAGGTTTGCTCACGGACGGCGTCCGCTGCAGCCTGAGCGTGGTTCCCATGAAGGGGTGGAAACGGACGATGACGTTTGAGGAGACCGGACTGCCCTGGGTGCCCACATCGCCCCATGTCCCCCACGACTATTCACCCCTCTATTATGTGAGCACGGGAATACTCGGTGAACTGGGGGTAATTTCGGAGGGGGTCGGATATACACTCCCCTTCCAGCTTCTCGCCGCAGAATGGATCAACGGCTCGGCCCTTGCGGAGAAGATGAATGCACTGAACATGCCCGGACTCCTCTTCCGTCCGATCACGGTCAAACCGTTCTACGGCAGATCCACCGGAAAGACACTGCAGGGTGTTCAGGTCCATATTATCAACCCGGACAAGATCAATCTGATGAGCGTTCAGTTCCGTTTTCTGGAGGTGCACAACCAGCTGTATCCGGAAAAGAACCCCTTTACGCTGGCAGATGGTTCCAGGATCGGGATGTTTGACAAAGTGGCCGGAACGGACAAGGTGCGCACGGCATTTGCCGCACGGATGCGCTATGATGATGTGAAGGACTTGCTGGAAGGGGGAACCGCGGAGTTCAGGGCGAGGTCGAAGAAGTACCTGCTGTACTAGTGCGCCGCCCACTCCTCCACACTCTGCCGGAACGCGTCCCGTCCGAGCAGTACTTCTTCAAACATCTGCACGATGTGCTCCCGGGTGATCTTTTTGAAATCCTCCTCGAGAGGCGTGACGCTCACGCCGCCGACATCCACCGCTGCGGGACTGATAAGAAGGCGTTTCTCCCCTTCCGCAAAGAAGAATGAGGGACGGTGGCGTGTGCGGGGAACTACCAGCAGCCGCCAGGCTCCATCCTGGTAGGACCCCAGCACATTGACCATCGGTTCCTCCGTCTCGCCCGTTTTCTCCCTCAGGACACGGAGATACCGCAAACATCCAGCCACAATCAGATCCCGGCCACTTCCTTCCAGGGCCAGAAAACGCCTGAGAGGACCGCTCACTGCGACGGCACGGAAGCCCTCCTGTGCGGTGATGACAGTTCCGAAGAGCTCGCATAAGCGGGGAAACTCGGTATCAATCGGCATGAACCCCCGCGTTCCCGCTTGAAAGTGCATATGGTCAGGAGCCGATGCGCCACATTTGGGTCCGTTGTAGAACACGTTGTAGCGTGGACTCATATCCCGCGCAAGATCCAGCAGAATGTCCAGCGTCCCCTCGATACGTTGTGGAATGTGTGTGAGACGCGGAATGGTAAAATGCTCGGGAGTGATAGGAAAAGGATTGCAGAGGATGACGTACCCGTCACCATAGGCGAGGCCGCGCTGATCGGGGGGGAGATGCTGGACACAGAGAAAACACTTCCGCTCCTTTATGGATTTGTCATCCACTTTTGCGGAGGAGGAAGTCAGACGGCCGGGATTGAACTGAATGCGGATGACCGCGTCGTCGAACGCGAACTCCCGCGTGCGCACGGTGTCCAGACTCCGGTATCCGTTGCGCAGCAGCTCCCAGGTCTCTTTCTGTTGATCCAGCAAGGCCCGGCTCAGCTCCGCAAAGCCGTGACCGGTCGTGCGGGAGACAAGCGCTTCGGGAGACAGCATCAATTGTTCCAGCATAAGATCCCATCATTATCCAGGAAAAAGCAGCAGCTCTCGTCGCCGCCGTAGTGCCCCTGCCGGGCCAGCCTGAACACACGACGCATTCATCTATCCTTTGTTTGCCTTCCGATTCCTGCGAATCCGCGCCATCACTTCGAATGTCCGGATCTTGTCCTTGTAAAAGTTGAACCCGTTTAGCTTGTTCACATCCAGGTCCGCATCTGAATTCCCTTCCCAGCGGCGGCAGAGGTAGATCGGTTCATAGATCCTGCCGATCTGATACTCCCGTGAAATCGCCAGGCCCAGCGCGTAATCCTCGCCGTAGCTGACATTGGGAATCTTGATTTTCCGCAGGACCGGTGTGTAGAAAGCCCGCGGGGCGCCCAGACCGTTGATGCGCAGGGCGTTGTTCCGGCCGTTTGCGGGAGTCCACTCGCGGTGCTCGATCACACCGGGGGGAATCGGTTCAAGCGCGAAGTTGGTCATCTGGTAGCTCCCGATCACCATCGCGCACCGTTCCTTTTTGAATGTGTCCACGACACGCTGCAGCGTGGTGCCGTCTTTATACAGATCGTCGGAATCAAGCTGAACCGAAAAACGGCCGCACTGCCCGTGATGGGCCCCTTCGTTCCAGCACCCCCCGATACCCAGGTCCAGGCGTTCGGGAATGACGTGCAGAACACGTGCATCCCGCGCGGCAAGAGTGCGCAGGACCTCCGTGGTTCCGTCGGTCGAATGGTTGTCCACAACAATAACGTTGAACGGAAAACTCGTCTGTTGTTTCAGAACAGACTCCACAGCCTCCCCGACGGTCTTCGTGCGGTTCTTCACGGGAATGATCACCGATGCCTCGACCGGGAAATCCCCTTCGTCCAGCCTGATCTTTGCGAACCTGGGTTTGAGATACGCACCGATCTTCTTCAGGTGTGCCGTCGCCGCCCGTTCCATTTCGATCTGCACCTGCCGGTTTTTCGGATCGACATAATCGAACAGCTTTTCGCCCGACTTGCGCACATCGCTTTCAACCTTGCTATAGAGGAATTCGCCGACCCGTACCAGCGGTGCCCGGCGGGAGAGCGCAAGGCGAAGGGCGTACCATCCTGCAAATGCCAGTTTTGCTCCCTTCAGATCAGCTACGGCCCGTTTCACCGCCGCACTTTGGAGCAGCACCACCGAGCCAAAATTGAAATCGTCGCGCAGGCTGCCGGACTGGTACTCGATGACGGGATGCGGAGTCCGTTTCCCTTCTTTCATGTCGAAGTAGTCGGCAAACACCATCCCCGCTCCGGTAGATTCTGCAACACCCAGAAACCGTTCGATGCCGAACTGACCGAAATCGATCTGCGTATCGTGCAGCAGCAGAAGGGCATAGGGGGTTTTGGCCTGTTTGGCCAGCGCGGCCATGGTCTTGCTCCCGTGCAGGGAAACCACCGGTACGGTGAGACATCCTTCGAGGTGCGGGAGATCCTCGCCCATGGCGAGCAGAACGACACGTTCCGCCAGCCCGGATGTGCGGAGGAATTCAACCGTCTCGCGCGTGAACGGCGCGCCTGTGTAAGGCAGAAAAACAGTAATTGGTTTCATCGGTGTGTATCCCTCTTCTTTCGTTGTCAATCAGGCTTGTGCTTTTTTCCCGAAATCCGGCGGGATCTTCACCAGCGCCGCGACCAGGAACCCGGGGATGGTGGAGAGAATCACCCAGATGAAGAAGCTCTTGTATCCGATCCACTCCTGCAGGGCGCCGCTGAACATCCCCGGGATCATCATGCCGAGCGCCATGAAGCCGGTGCAGATCGCATAGTGCGCCGTCTTGTGTTCGCCTTCAGATACAAGAATCATGTAAAGCATGTACGCAGTGAAGCCGAACCCGTACCCGAACTGTTCCAGCGCGACAGCCGCATTGATCAGGTAGAAATTGTCGGGCTGCACCTGCGACAGATACACAAATGTCAGGTCCGGAAAATGGATGATGATCACCATGAACCAGAGCCAGAACCGGAGCCCCTGGCGGGACACCACATACCCTCCGAGCAACCCGCCCAGCGTCAGCGCGATAATCCCCACGGTTCCGTAGACAATCCCCACCTCACTTGTCGAGAGTCCGAGCCCTCCGGCGGTGCGCGCATCCAGAAGAAACGGCGATACCAGCTTCACCAGTTGTGCCTCGGCAAACCGATACAGCAGCAGAAACGCAATTATGGCAACGATGTTCTTTTTCTTGAAGAAGAGGACGAAAATGTTGAGAAAGGCCGCAAACGGGCTCTCCACACCCCCACGCTCGGCGGTTCTGTCAGACACCGGATAGGGCAGAATGAAGCGGTGATAGATGAAAAAGACCAGGAAGAGCGCGGCAAGGATGCCGAAGGTGATGGACCAGGCCAGCGCGATGTTACCGCCCAGATTGGTTTCCAGTGTGCCGGCCACGACAACAAGCAGACCCTGCCCGGTGATCATGGCGATCCGGTAGAACGTACTGCGCACACCCACAAACGCCGCCTGCTGGTGCTGTTCCAGTCCGAGCATGTAAAACCCATCGGCGGCAATGTCGTGCGTGGCCGAGCTGAACGCCATCAGCCAGAAAATCGCCAGCGTATACTGGAAAAAGGAGGGCATGGGAACGGTCAGCGCAACCGCGGCGAGCGATGCGCCGATGATCAACTGCAGTGAGACGATCCAGAACCGTTTTGTCCGGAACAGTTCAATAAACGGACTCCAGAGAGGCTTGATCACCCAGGGCAGGTAGAGCCAGCTTGTGTACAGAGCGATGTCCGTGTTGGAAATGCCCAGCCGTTTGTACATGATGACCGAGACGGTCATCACCACCACGTACGGTATACCCTGTGCGAAGTAGAGCGTGGAGACCCATGCCCAGGGGTTGCGGGTTGCCGGTTTGCTTAACGCCATACCATTGTCCTCAGGATAGAGACTCTTTAGGATGGATGGGTCTGTAGCCGATACGATGCCGGACGGTGGTGTTGCCCATGACAAAGGGTTCCTCACGGACAAACATGAATCCCAGTCTGGTATACCAGTCAAGCGCCTGCGTGTTCTGCACCATCACGCCCAGCCAGATCTCGTCAACACCGAACTCCCGGACGATCGATTCCGCCCGTTCGAGTAATTGCCTGCCAACTCCCTTGCCCTGAGCGGTGGGAATGACATACAACGAGGAAAGGTAGCATCGCCGGTCGTCCGGATGAAACTGCACCTTTGCATAACCCAGAGCACTCTCCCGTTCGACAGCGAGGAGCCCGCGAAAGTGTACAGACACCATCAGCTCACCGAGCGCCTGCACGGTATACTGCTTGTCAAGATACCAGCGCAGATCGCTCTCGGGAATAAACGACGCATATGTGGCCAGCCACGTCTCCCACGTGATACGCCGGACGTTTTCAAGATCCCCCCGCTCCCAGGGCCGGATCATCACAGATCCCTCCGGGTGACTTCCTCCGGTCACGATCGGTTCTTCACTCTTCATTGCTTTCCAGAAAATCCACCACGCCCTCCACAATCCGTTCTGCAATCTCTCTCCTGAACCCGTCGTCCAGAAGCTTCATTTCATCCTCCGGATGCGACATGAATGCCAGCTCCACAAGCACGTTGGGCAGTTCGGTCGGGGAATTCAGCGTGAAATTGAACCCGCCGACATTGCCGAAGGGCACCAGGCCGGTCTTCAGGACCCGCGCGTAAATCGCCTGCGAAAGGGGGCGGTAGCATTGATGACGATAGTAGGTGCTGACCCCTCTCGTGGCTTCGGGATCCGTGGTGTTGCCTATCGAGTTGGAGTGTATGCTTATCAGGAGATCGGCTTCCGAAGCGATGATTGCCTTCAACCGTTCACCATTGGTGCTGGAAGAATCATTCCGCCTGGTGAGCAGGACCTTCGCCCCCTCCGCCTCGAGCAGCTGTTTCAGCTGGAACACCGTGGCAAGATTGATGTCTTTCTCTTTTGCGCCGGTGGAACCGATTGCGCCGTCGTTGGTCCCTCCGTGCCCCGCATCGAGCATGATCGTCAACCGGTCCAGATCCAGTTTCTCCGGCTGCCTGCGCACTTTCAGCACCAGCGTGTTCCCCCGGTAGCCGAGGGAATACCCCCAGACCTGGGGATGTTTCAGCTCCACCGTGATCCGGAGGAGGTTCTTTTCGACCTGACGGTACGACACGTTCAGGATCTCGCGTGCGGTCAGATGCTGCGTGATCCAGTTGGAGTTCGAGACGGCACCGTAGAGATCCACGAAAATGCGTGTGGGGGTTCCTTCAACGAACGACGCGTACGGCAGCTTGTCCGAGAGTGCGATGGTCACATAATCGTAATTTCTTTCACCGTAGACGTTCCATGAACCCGTGAGGGAAAACGGCGGCGGCGTGCCCTCAGGCTGGACATCGACCTGCTGTTCGGGTATCCAGGCTTCCTGGTTTTCCGCCAGCGCCACACGATACTGGTCACCGGTTTTTCCCGTAAGCGTCAACCTCACGCCGGCGCTGATAAAGGAGAGCTTCGCACCCCCCAGCCGGTCCTCACCCAGGCCGTAGTTCAGATAGGGACGCTCACCGCGGGCGACACCCACCATCGGAAAGAGACCCGGACGTACGGTGATTCTCCCGGACGATGCACGGACAACACTCCGGCCCCCGCTGTCGGTGAGCGTGAACTGGAGCGGAACCTCTTCCCACATGTCGTCCGCCCTGACACGGTAGACACCGCGGTAGATCCCCTCCAGAGCGGTCGGGCCCGAAGGAACCACCTCGATCATCGGCATCCCGTTCAGAAACGTGGCCGTACAGCCGGGTGTCCCCTTGATCTGCACACGGAGCAGGTCTCCTTCGTTGAGCCAGAGATCCTGCGAGGGTTCGATCAGCACGCTGTCAATGGCAAGCGTATCACGGGGAGTGGATGCCAGCGGGGGCTTGCGGACAATAAGAAACTCCTTCGTGACCGGCACAATCGTGGAGTCTGCGGCGGTGAGCGTGAAGCGGTTCTCACCCTGCTCCAGCCGGAGGAGTCCGATGAACGCGCCGGTGGGATATACACGCAGCGCTTTGCCGTTCAAACGGACGGTGAGGCCCGGAAGCGTTGATCCGGAAAGGCGGTACGTGGCGGAAGCCGTTATCGTCGTGTCGGCATCCGGTACAACAAGAAGAAGCGGCGGACGCACCGGCGGTTCCTGCGCTGAAGCGGGAACGCGGGCGAGAGCAACCGGGAGCATTGCCGCCAACAGCATCAGCATGCCGGAAGGCCGGAAAAACCTTCGGGATACCGGGTCTCCGGGGAACAGATTGGTCTTCGGCATCAATATGCTCCCTGTGCTTTGACGCCCCGGCGGAGGGTGTAACAACGTTCAGGCCGGGCTTTCCGTTGACTGCCTATTTCATCATCAGGAGTTTGAGTGAAGCACTGTAGACCGACGCGCCGTCTTCTCCTGTCACGTACAGCCGCGCAATATACACGCCACTCGAGGTCTTTGCGGCAACGCCTCCGCCGTCCCATTCCACCGTATGCCGCCCCGCGGATTGTCGGCCGTTCACCAGACGCCGTACCTCCCGCCCGAGGAGATCATACACGGTCAATGTCACGGAGCCCGCAGCGGCAAGATCATAGGTGAAACGTGTTGATGGGTTGAACGGATTCGGGTAGTTGGGATGGAGTGCAAACACCGCGGGCAGCGATCCCGTCTCTGATTCCACTGCGTTCACTCCCTTCTCCACCAGCTCAACCTGGTCGATATAGACCTGCCCCGTACGTTTGCTGGAGCCTGGGAGATAGCGGAACTCAACGGCATCAAATCGGAGCTCGCCGTCCAGCACGCCATTTCCCGTGCCGGACCCGAGCGGGTCGGACTCAAGATCCCATTCGACATTGCGCCACCCCACCCAGTCGACCGTCCGCCATTGATTCACCTCCCGGGTAGAGCCTTCACCCAGTGCAAACCGGAACTGCTGTTGCCCTGCATCTCCATACAGAGCAGCCCGGATGATGTGTCCGCTCTTCTGCCACCGGAGACGGCCACCAGTGCTTAACGAGTCGATGGGCACGCGGATGAGCCATGTTGCTGCAGCCGTGTCCCACGCAAACCGGAGATTCGCCGACCCTGCATTGGATAACACGCTGCCTACCGCACGGGCTGTGGAGCCGGCCAGCACGGCACTATCGACACCCACGGTTCCTGTCCCTGCGGAAGGCTGCAGGAAGGCAATCGATCCGGGGTTCAGCGAATCGATCGCCTGATAGCTGAACAAGCCGGGATTCACGGCAAAATCCCACATGTAGGATACTGAAGTCGGCATCGCATTTCCCAGGGCGTCAGCAACCCTGCTGACACGCGCCCGGTACGAGGCGCCCGGTAGGAGGCCATTCGGCATGTACATCACCACTCCACCCCGGCCGTTTTCTTCGCGGTACTCCAGAGTCCGGGTTTGAATGGAAGCGCCGATTTGCTGGATCACAAAATTCGATATGTTGACGCTCGACGTACCAAGAGGTTCGTCAAATGTCATGTTTATGTACGAGGCCGGGGTGCGCAGCGTATCGGCCGATCCCGGAAAACGGGCGAGAAGTACGGGTGGAAAAACATCCACATATTTTGTCGTGAAGGAGAGAACGAAGGGGTCGCCCGGGGTGCCGTCGCCATTGCCGTCCAGCATCTGGCCCCCGGCCGAGCGCGCGGAGGTGTCCAGCCGGACCGTGAAGGTAACCGCCACAGGGAGAGTCGAATCGGGGTCGAAGGTCAACTTCGCATTCCCGTTCGACCAGAGGAAAGCACCGGTGACCGGAGGCGCGATGGAAAATGCACTCCGGACCGATGCGGTATCCATCGGCTTCGAGAAATTTATCACGATCGGGTTTGGCGCCGGAAACGCCGGATCGTTCTTCACCGGACTGGACGTGATAATAGTCGGCGCGGCGAATGACACGAAAGAACGGTCCACAAAGGCCGTCGCTCCTCGTGCCCAGGGTGACCAGCACGGAATCGGGTGTGTATCCCGGCGTTTCAAAATAGAGCGTATACGGGCCGGGCGGCAGATTGTCAAACATATAGAACCCGTTGTTGTACGTATCGCCCGTGTAGATACGGTTGCCGGGGACAAGACGGACTCGCGAGAGGTTCAGCAGTTTTCCGGCGGCCTGATCCACCTGCAGGCCCGCGATGATCCCAAGCGTGTCCGCCGGAACACCGTAGTACTGCATGAAGGAGTTGCGCAGTGCATACGCCTCCATCTTCCGGTAAGAATTGTTCATCAGACGGCGGGTTTCAGGATAGTAATCGTGGAATGACCCTTCCGAGAGTTCCCCCGGCATCGCCAGACCGTTCAGGACGCCGAGATTGTAGCCGTTGGGAGGACCACCATAAAACGTGTAGTCCAGATAGGTGTACGTCGAACGCGGGGTGTTGCGCAGCTTCGCCTGAATCGCCGGACCGATGATGTTGGACATCGTCACCGCCTGCGGCCACGCAGGCTGGCGCGTGGGGATGTCTTCCTTCACGAGCAGAAGTGTATAGTTCTACGGTGCCGTTGAAGGCGTTCGTGTGTATGGAATGGAACCAGTTCACATTGTTGGCGTTCGCGAGCTGCCAGCGCGCGCTGAGCGACGGCTCGTCGTCCGCAGGATAGCTGTTCGTGTAGCGGGTAAGGATCACCCATGCACCCTGTGCCTTCAGAAGAGTGTCCAGACGCATGGCTTTCTGAAAATTGCTCTCCGATTCCCAGAACTCGGTGCCGGGGTCGGGGACCACATACCGGTCGTTCGCAGGGTTGTTCCCCCCGTGGCCGGGGTCGATGCAGAATTTGAGTCCGCTCAGGTCGGTCCGCTGACCCCATGCGGTGAGGACCATGAACACGAGAGAGAAGAAAAGACCGGGGAACCGTTTCATCGCACAACCTCCTCGTAGGTCAGGAGGAGGATCTTCCCATCGGCCGTATTACAGACAATGGTGTTGAGGGAGGGAGAACAGGAAGGATTGAGTTCAATGGCCGGCGAATCCGTGAGCCGGATGGTCCGTGAGCCGTCAACAGCAAGGGCGAAAAGGTCGGCGCCCAGGATCTGGTGGCCGTCGTCCTTCTCCTCCACGCCGATGATCCAGCGTCCGTCCCGCGTCCACGCGGGCGCATCGTGCCGTCCGAGCCGGGCCTCTATCCTGCCCGTCAGGTCGCACACGAACGTGCCTCGGGCCATTTCATAGGCGACGAGTTTTGAACCGTCCGGAGAAAGGGACGGCCAGATGTAACTTCCGTCTTTGAACGGATCGAGTAGTGTTTTCCGGCCGTTCACCAGAAGGGCGATTTTTGTCTCTTCAATGCCGAGAAGAGCCGTGGATTGTACCGCCCCATCCGGCTCCGGGATGCCCCGGGTTTCAGCTCCCCTGCTGTAAACGATGTTTTCGCGGAGGAACACCGGTGCGGAGAGATTGTCGCCGGCCCCCCGCTGCACACGCGATTGATTCCGGAGATCCACCTCCACGATCTCCTGCGTGCGCTCGAAGGCGGTGCGGCCGTACGTCGTCCGGCGGTAGGCCAGGCGGTTACCGTCCTTCGACAGGGCGAAACCGAATCCGGCGCCCGACTCATCGGTCACGGTCTGGAGTTCGCCCGTGGCGGTGATATACCGGTAGATGCCCGTGTAGCCGTTCGTGGTCAGAAAGATGGAGAGTCCGTCAGGGGCGAAACGCGGCGCAAGCCACTGTTGCCCGGCCGGAAGGTCCAGCCGGCGGGTTGCAGTGATCCGGATCTGTCCGGAAGCGGCGGCCACGCTCCCGCACAGCAGGAGAATACAGATCGCATTCCTCATGGTCTCAGTCCTTCGCCTCGGTGATCTTCTTCAATTCGCGAACCTTCTCGTAGAACTCCGGCAGATTCATCTCCTTCAGGAAGATCATCCCCCGTGCCGCGCGCATGCGCGGGTGGTTCATGGTGCTGGAAAAATTCCTTCCCCAGACAGGTCTTCATCATATCGTACTGTTCCACCTGGATCTTCTGGGCGAGTTCGGAGAACGGCCCGTCGTATTCATAGCTCGGGAACGACGCGGCACTCTGGGAACCGAAGCAGTTCATGAACGCCGTGTGCAGGAGGGACAGGGAGTTGAGCGATACCGGCACCATCAGGTCAGCCTCCGACGGGCGGAAGCGGTACCAGACGTTTCGGTAGCCCCAGACGCGCATCGTGGTGTCGCCGCTTTCCTTTTCGTACATTCGCAGCGCCTCGGCAACCGCCTGCAGCGCCTTGTAGTGTGTGTCGGGACCGCTCCCTTCCGGATCAAACGCCACCGAAAGAACGTTCGGTTTCACCTTCTTGATCAGCTGGAAAATCGGGATGACATCGCGGTCCACTTCCGGTTCTTCGGAGAAGATGTCTCCCTTGTAGAAACCCAGGCGCAGGGCCGAGATGGCCGATGGCGTCGATGCCGAAGTATGCCCAGAGCAGCTCCACCTCCCACTCACGGATCGTCCCCTTGAAGACCTGGATATCGGGGGGATCCTTCGCGCCGGGATACTGGGTGACGAAATACTCGTGCAGTTCCCTCACGCGCAGACGGAGGACGCGCATGTCGCTGGTCTCGATATACTTCGATCAGATTCCGCAGCATACGGCGCGCTTCCCCCTCGCTCTTCTTCTCTTCGCTGTTTGCGGCGACACCGTCCAGATAGAGATACACGTCTTCCATCCGCCTCGAGCCGTGCTTCGGGCTGAAGTATCCCTCCTTCAACAGCGCTGGAAATCCGTGCCCTCGATGTACTTCTCCAGGTTGCTGATGATACTCAGGCAGAGCGGATTCGAGACGGCCGTGAAGCCGGAGGTCAGATTGGCAAAGTAGTGCTTGTTGCTGGGATCGCGCACGAGGTGATAGATGTGCGCGAGGTAGCCGAGCATGATGTCGTCGTGGTGCGGTTCGGTGTGCAGGAACACCGTCTTGCTCACCTGGCCCGAGACCGCGATCGACCTTTGCTATCAACCGTTGCTCGTGTCGTTTCCGCCACGTCGTGCGAATTCTTTCCCGACCTTCCGCAACAGTTCCGCGCCAAAACGGTCAGCAGCGAAATCCTGGTCCGTGAGGAGGCTGATTTCCTTGTTCCTGGACAGCGCGAGAGGGACGACAACATCGTCCACATCTCCATCCGTCGAGCGTTTCTTTCTTGCAGAAGTCCTCAAACCGGCGCTCCACGAGGTGGCTTCGCAGCGCCTTTTGTCAGGTACATCCGTCCGCCCTCCAGATCCTGCAGGACGGATGCGGGGTACTGCGGACTTTTCCCGTTCTGGATAGCCGCTGCAACGATGGGCGCCTTGGCATCGCCCGCCGCGATGATGATCGCGGTGGCGGTGGGATTATGGGTGATGGTCGCAAGGCCGATGGTGATCACCAGCCGGCTCCGGGAGATCTCGATTCCTCCCAGATCCGTCGCGGCCGCGGCCTGCGTTTCGTAGTTTGTTCCGGTGAGCCGCGTTACGGAATAGACGCTGGATCCGCGCACGTTGAAGGCGATATGGCCGTCAGGGCCGATACCGCCCAGGAAGAAGCCGATGCCGCCCATCTCGCGGATCTTCCGCTCGTACTCCATGCAGAATTCGTCCACCCTGTTGATCACTTCCTTCTGACGCTGTTCCTGGTCCGTCCGTGTCTGGCGGACGCGCAGGCTGAGATCGACGATGTTGTTCGGGAACATCTGCTGCATCGTCGTCCCGGAGGGGAGGCCCAGATCCGTTGCATCGATAAGAATCGCTTTCTCCGGCCTCAGACCGAACCCGTTGATATAGAATTCATTGACGTACCAGAAAAAACTATTCTGCTGCTGTGCATCCATCGGATAGAATTCATCGATCTGCACAAACGTCAGACTCCCCATATCGGGCTTGCGGGAGGCATCGATCCCGTATTGATCGAAGTAATTCCTGATGTCCGGTGTTTCCCATCGCTCCAGGATTCGTGTCACCCACTTGATGAAGTGTTCGGGAGTCTTCCCGGTCGGCAGGGAAATCACGCCGCCGGGGTTTTTCAACACCCACTCGATGAAGCGGAAAGCCGTCAGTTTTCCCAGAAGGGGGAAGTTTTCGACTTCAATAATCTTGATCTTTTCCCTGGGCGGGTAGATAAACCGCCGGCCGGTTTTGGCAAGCTCGTACGCCTCAACCGAGGAGGAGGTGTCGTAGTTCTTCAGTGGCATAATGATCCCGTGCTGATGTTAGGGTGTGATTCTCCAGGTCCCGGGGAGCTGCGCCAGCCACGGGCGGAGAAATTCCTGCAGAACCCGATCGTGGTCCACCGGTGTGTGCGTGCTGAGAAAACGCCGCGCCGCCTGCGGATCAAGGCCGGCTGCAAACGAGGTGTGTTCTTCCGCCAGGTGATCGGTATACGCTGCATTAATGATCCCTTTGCCCCCGAGCAACCACGCTTGATAGAATTCGAAGTTGCCGTAGAACGCGTCAAAGAGAAAGAGGTCTGTGATGTGCGCGTTGAGCCCGCCCCGGTCCAGGCAGAACGCCACCGGACGGTACCCGCCGCTATGGGCGGAAAGAATGAGCTTGTCCAGTTTTGCTTCCTTGAGGACTTCTTCCTTCTTCATCGTCGCCAGGACGTCGTTCACCATGCGTTCGAGTCCGCCGGGATCTTCCATCTTCCCGCAAAACGAATCGCGCGCACGGTAGGGTCCCTGTGGAAGCACCAGAATGGCATTGGTTCGTTCTGCAACCAGGGTCTGGGGTATCCGGTATCTCTCCAGCACATTCATGTTGTCGTTCAGATGGCCGTGGAAGTGGACAATCAGGTTCACGCCGTTGTCCGACGGCTTCAGTTTTTCGGGCACAAACACCACAAGACTGCTGTCTGCGTAATGAGGAAAGCGGGGGTAGTGCGTGCCGTCCGAACGTGTCAGACCATTGGCCCTCTCCGGATGCGGGAAGGGTGCGGCCGGTGAGCGCCAGATCCCCCACTTGCCGCCCGGAATCATGTTCCAGTCCACATGTGCCGTATTCACCCGGCCGGGCGTGTACCCCGTCATGCCGGTGAAGTGATTCCAGATGGCCCGCGAGACGAACCCGGCCAGGAGAAGGGCGGTGTTGTTCAGGCCTTCGGCATGATCGGGGTGCTTGTCGATGAAAATCGCCATCGCGATATCCGCGCGGTCCGAAAGGATCAGCCCGACATCCACTTTGGTCTCCTGCACGAATCCGGTCTTGTGTGCAACCGAGAGCCGCTCACACTCTTGCGCGGGAAGCAGCCGCGGGATCATGTCGTCATAGAACTGCGCCTGCAGCACCTCGGTCATCGCCTCTGAAGCCTTTTCATTGATGAGGGTCTTCCGGTACAGACGCTCCATGAGCACGGCCATATCCTCGGGCGTTGAAACCCCGATGCCATACCGGATCCCCTCGGGCGTCGGCTGCTTTGTGTCCCAGGTATAGAGGCGGTTCAACAAGCGTGTGTTCTTGAGGCCGAGACGGGTCATCAGGTCATTTACCGTCTGCAGCCGGGCGGCGTGCGTATCCGCAAGCCGGTCAAGCACAAGGTTCGTTGCGGTGTTGTCGCTCAGCACGATCATCAGCCGGACGGCATCCTGGATGGTCATGGTCAGACCGTCCCCGAGCTGCTGCAACAGGCTCGGCTTTTTGTCCGACGCGGTAAGCGTGATGCGCAGCTGGGGATCGATCCGCCCTTCGCTGACCGCCTGGTAATACGCCACCATCACGGGGAGTTTGATGACACTCGCGGTGGGAAACCGTTCCCCGGCGTTGTAGCGGAACTCCTCACCCGTCTTGAGATTCTTGGCCATCACACCCAGATGGCCGCCGTATTCCCGTTCGAACTTCTGAATCTCTTTGAGAAGTGCATCCTGTGAAGGCTGTGCGGCGGCCAATACCGGTACTGTTGCCATAAGGATGATGGTTTGGATGAGTGTGTTCATTCGCATTCGCGGCGTTTCACTCCGTTATACTTTCAGAAACCACTTCTTCTTCCACATCAACCAGACCACGCCGAACATGACCGTAATAAAACAGACCGCCCAGAGCAGTGATGCATTCAAGGGGCTGGCAAGGGGCGCGAACAGGTTCGTGTACAGGTACCGCTGCAGCGAGATCACCGTCCCGTCCGCCTGCGTCCAGCGGATCAGTCCCATGGACTTTGCCACGAGTCCGGAGAGGACGAAGACGGTAATCGCGTTCATTCCGTAGATGACAAAAGGCGTCGCCCACTTCGTATACCCTTTGACGTCGATCAGCCAGTAGAACATGGCGAGGCACACGAGCGCCCAGCCCCCCATGAACACGACGTAGCTGCTGGTCCAGAGTCCTTTGTTGATCGGCATCCAGATGTCCAGAATCGCACCCAGGAGGAGAAAGAAATTCCCTGCGACAAACATCCAGGCGGTTTTTTCCTCCCGCGAGCGGTCGGTCCGCAGCCAGTGGCCGGTGAGAACACCGAGCAGTGTCGTCGCAATAGCCGGGATGGTGCTCAAAATCCCCTCGGGATCGAATCCCGGCACAGGAGCACCCCTCCAGGTATGGCCGGCAAGAAGATTCGAATCAACATACCAGGCCAGACTTCCCAGAGGCTCGAGAATGCCGGCGCCGTAGCCGGGAACGGGGATCAGGGTGATCATGAGCCAGTAGGAGGCCAGGAGCCCCACGATCCAGGCAATCTGACCGCGGATGCCCGAATACATGAAGATCGTGCTTGCGATGAGGTAGCAGACGGCGATGCGCTGAAGAACGCCGGGGATCCTGATCTGCTCCCACGAGAAGTTGTGTCCGAACAGCAGCCCGAAGGGAAAACCGTTCAGGAACAGCCCCAACCCGAAGATGATGGCCGCCCGGCGCAAAACGTGCAGGAGGAGGTGCTTCTTGTCCGCCCCCTGCTCGACGCGTCTGGCAAAGGAGAGCGTCATGGCAACGCCGACGATCCAGAGGAAGAACGGGAAAATGAAATCGGTAAACGTCCAACCGTGCCAGGCGGCATGCCGGAGCTGGGGATAGATGTCCCCCCAGGTGCCGGGGTTATTGACGAGGATCATACCGGCGATTGTCGCTCCGCGGAATGCGTCGAGCGAGAGGAGACGTGATTGCTGTGTCGGAGTGCTCAATGGCTTACCTCGTCGGTGTGGCGCGTTGTCCTCTCTGCCCAAAGATACGGTGACCGCATGGGGAACATCCATTCGCGCCTGTTGCGCACGGGCGCGGAAACTCCCGGGGCTAGTGCTTCACAACGCCGATCCCCGGGCGGTCGGGAAGCGTGACCTTGCCGTTCACGATCGTTGCGCCGTCAAACAGGTCGTTCTTGATGAGCACCGCGCCGTCCAGATCGGCCCAATCCACCAGCGGCGACATCTGCGCGGCTGCGGAAATGGCGCAGGAGGTTTCGGTCATGCAGCCGATCATCACCTTCATCTCGAGCGCCCTGGCCAGCGTGATCATCTTGTAGGCCTCGCGCATCCCGGTGCACTTCATCAGCTTGATGTTCACGCCGTCGTACACACCCCAGGCCTTCCGCACGTCGGGAAGGCGCTGCACGCTCTCGTCCCCGATCAACGGCAGCGGGCTTTTCTCGCGGAGCCAGGCGATGTCGTCCACCTGTTCCTTCGGCATCGGCTGTTCCACGAAAAGGATATTCTTTGTGGCCAGCCACTCGATCATCTTCAGGGCGACATTCCGGTCCTTCCACCCCTGGTTGACGTCCACCGAAATCGGACTGTCCGATACCTCGCGGATGGTTTCGATCATCATCCTGTCCGTGTCGCGGCCCAGTTTCACCTTCAACACCTTATAGATATCCGCCTCGCGGGTCTTCTGCCGCACGACCTCCTGTGAGTCGATTCCGATGGTGAAGGAGGTCACCGGGGTTTTGGCCGGTTCCAGACCCCAGATACGGAACCAGGGCTGCCCGAATTTCTTTCCGATCCAGTCGTGGAGGGCTATGTCCACCGCGGCTTTTGCGGCCGGGTTCCCGGGGGCGATGGCATCGATCTCCGCCAGTACGTCTTCAAGCGTGTACGGGGAGGAAAACCGCGAAAGGTCCACTTTCGAGAGGAAGGCACGAGCGCTTTCCTGGCTTTCACCCAGATAGGGAGGCATGGAGGCTTCGCCGTATCCGACGATACCATCCTGTTCTACTTCTACCATCATTACGGGTGTGGTGGTGCGGGAACTGGTGGCGATGGTGAAGACGTGTTTCAGTTCGAGCGTGTAGGGATAGAATCGGAGTTTCATGTCGTTGACCGGAATGGTGAAAGAAGGAAAACCGCCGCTGCGCGGGCCGAGAGCCACCGCTGCCCCGGCGAGAGTTACATAACGGAGGAAATCACGCCGCGTCGCACTCTGCCCGGACTCCCCCTCCCCGCCCCGGGGGAGAGCCCTAGTCTGCTTGTCTGCCATAGTACGGGAGCTCCCTCAAGGACATCACACCGGGTTCTTTTGCTGCGCCGAGGATTCTCTTTGCCCGGAGGAATGTCTCCTCACGGAATTCACTGTAGTCTGCGTCCCCGGGATCCAGACTATTGATGCGCACCCCCTCCCCCCCTGAAGCGTGGATAAACCGTTTCCCTCCGAGGGAGATGGCGACGTGCGTCACACGCTCCGGTCGCTCGGCCGTCGCCTTGAACCCGAAGAAGAGCAGATCGCCCGGGCGAAGGTTCATATCGCCGGCCGTCTCCACAAGCTCACCGACGAAGACCTGCTGGCTTGCATCCCGTGGAAGGAGCAGGCCGTTCAGAAAATGGACAGTCTTGGTGAATCCGGAACAATCCATGCCTTTCGCGGACGTGCCGCCCCAGAAATAGGGTACTCCGAAGAACCGTTTTGCCGTGCTCACAATCGTTTCCGGCGTCGCCTGTGTTCGCTCCAGCCACCCGGCATAGGGAGCTGCTTCGTCCTTCCGTACAAAGGCACTTCGTCCGTCAGGATACCCGACTTCATAGAAGGCACCGGCATCCGCCTTGAGCGCAAGGAGACATCCGGCCACCAGGTCGCTGACCGCCTGGCTCCCGGCCTCCGGCTTTTCCCGCGCGATGGTCCATTCTGTAGTGATGATCACCCTGGGCAACCGGCTCCAGGCGGCAAATTCCGCTCTCCGTCATCAGCACGATCCGGTCGTCCGTCCATCCCAGATACCCGTCGGGTGTCTGGACATAGTACCATCCTCCCTGTTCCTTCTTCAGGACCCGCAGAGGGGTTCCCAGTATTGCCTGTGTGCCCATTTCCGCAGGATGGTCAGGCCTGGTTCTGATATTGGCGACGCTGAGGCTGACCACCGCGACGGGTCTTTTCGCCGAGGGATGGTTGCGGCAGCGCTGTAATGCTGTCGACGATGGATGTGACGCCTTTCTCTTTCAGGAAGTCGAGCAGTTGTTCTTTCAGAGCCGCGCTATGAATTTCACCTGTCAGGACGGTCAAGGAGCCCCGCGTCTCGGCATGGACATCGAACACCGCAGTCCGCCGGTCCGGTGCCAGTTTCTGTTTTGCTTCTTTAATCAGATCGCCTATCATACCTGCCCCCGTTGTCTCTGCAATTCCGGCGGTCGTCGCCGGGCCGGCCGCCAGACAGAGACAGGCCATGATCATCCCGACGCCGATCCATTTACGTCCGCCTCTCATCAGTTTCATAGAAACGCCTTTGTGTGATTCTCTTCCACTATCGCAGCACGAGCATCCGCTTCGTCGCCACAAACTCCCCCGCCTGCATCCGGTAGAAGTACGTCCCGCTTGCCAGACGACTTGCATCGAACGTGACCGTGTACGAGCCTGCCGGCATATCGGCGTCCACAAGCGTGGCTTCTTCCTTCCCCAGGACGTCAAACACCTTCACAACGACTCGCCCCGCGGAGGGCACAGCGATCTGAATGGTGGTCGTGGGATTGAACGGGTTCGGATAGTTCTGGCTCAGGGCATACGCCCCCGGCACCTCATCCTGGCGCTCCACTGCCGTCACCTGCACTGTGCGGAAACGGAAGTAGGGAGACCATTCCGCGGCCCCGAGGGTATTGGAGGCCTTGACCCTCCAGAAGTAGATCTTGTAGTAGTCGAGGAGCGCGGGTGTGAACGTCGTATCACTCAGGTTCGCCGTGTCTACAACCGTTGGCGCAAAGGCGGATGAGAGGGCCATTTGCACGCGGTAGGAGGTGGCTCCGGCGGTGTTGCCCCAGCGGAGGGGCGTTTGCACGGGAATGTCAAGCGCCGAATTGGGCGGGTACAGGGTCACTGTCACCGCAGGGAACCCGGAGGTGAATGCAAACGCACCCGAGTAGGCTGACGTGCCGGCGCCGTTCTTCGAGCGAACACGCCAGTAGACAGTGGAGAGTCCCGCATATCCGCGCACCGTCTTCACAGTATCGGCGATTGTGGAATCATTCACAACGAACGCCGCTGTGAAGGATGAATCCATCGACACCTGCAGATGATAGGAAGAGGCGAGTGCCACACTCCGCCAGGTGACCAGGACACTCTCGGCGACTGCGGGTGTTCCGTTCGCGGGCGTAGCCAGGACCGGCACCGGCGGCGGCCCGAGCACCAACACATTGCTGGGTTCGCTTTCGTTGAAATTGCGGTCGAGCGAGGTGACAACGTACGAATACGTTCCGCCGGGGGGGGAGTCGGCGGCGTGTACCGCCGCGCGCCCACGACAGCCAGCAGGTGTTTCGCATCGGCCAGGTCCCCCGGAAGTGCGGGGGTATGATCAAACCGGTAGACAGCATAGCGCGAGGCGGAATCGCCATCGGGTGCCGTGAGCGGAAGATCCCAGAGGAGGGCTGCGGTTTCCGCCGGTGACGGTTTTTCGTACCGGATGTTCCGCGGCATGTAGGGTGGCACAACATCTTTCCATGCCATCGATGGCAGGAGCGAAGGATACCTGTAGAAGTCATTCCGCAGGGAATCCAGGAACCCCTTCGGGTTGTCCAGGATACCCTGATACGCCCGGAAGAACACGCTCCCGCCGGCCTTGGGATTCCCCCTGTTCAGACGTATCTGCGCGGGCAGTTCGCTTGCGGACCAGGAAGTGATGCGATATGCGCCGTGTCCCGGATAGAGATGGCGTCCGTTGTTGCCACAGGAATCGGCCCACCAGTTCATCAGTCGCGTATAGTCCTGGTTGCCACCGATCGGCCAGTAGAGCTGCGGTGTCAGGTAGTCGACGCTCCGTTGCTGCAGCCAGGCGATCGCGTCTCCGTAGATGGTGTTGTACGCATCCAGACCGATGATTCCCGGAGGGACGCCGTTCTTCCAGATGCCGAACGGGCTCATGCCGAACTTGACATAAGGTTTGATGGCCGCGATGCTGTCGGTGACCATCTTCATAAGCAGGTTGACGTTGTCGCGCCGCCAGTCGCCGACGTTGACAAAACCTCTCGGGTATGCCGCGAATGTGGCGGCGTCTTCGTTCGTAATGATGGGATCATAGGGGTAGAAATAGTCGTCAGCGTGGACGCCGTCCACATCGTACCGTCTGACCATGTCTGCAACAACCCTGGCCACATGGTCCCGCACGGCCTGAAGTCCCGGATTCAGGATCTTGAGCTTCGTGCTGGGAAACGTCAGGATCCAGTCCGGATGCGCTACGGAAACATGCGATGCGGCGATGGGATACTGGCCGATGCTTCGCACGGCCCTGTAGGGGTTGAACCAGGCGTGCAATTCCATCCCCCGTTTGTGTGCTTCTTCCACCGCAAACTGCAGCGGATCATATGCGGGGTTCGGCCCGGCACCCTGCGCACCCGTCAGGTAGTACGACCAGGGCTCATAGGGGGACGCATACAGCGCATCACATTCCGGCCGGACCTGGAAAATGATGACGTTGATGCCGGCCGCCTGCAATCCATCCAGGAGATCCACCAGCTGCGTTCTTCTGTGTTGCCGGGGTTCCACCCGGCGTGGTGGGCCAGTCCAGATTCGTGACCGAGGCCACCCATGCCGCGCGGAATTCCCGCTTGGGGGGAGTTTGTGATGAGGCGGGAACAACAATGGACAACAGCAACAAGACGACAAGCAAGCGGTGGACAATCATCATTGCGGCTTTCCTTCTTTCTCCTGAGTTACGGTTTGGCCGTTGAAGAATATTCAATAATATACGTCTATCTCCTGTAAAATACGACAAAGGCATCCCGCCTGAGCGGGATGCCTTTGCCTGGTGCCTCACACAAAACCGAAGAACACGTTATTTCACCAACATCATCTTCTTGGTGATGCGCGTGCTCCCGGATGTCAGGGAGTAGACATAGGTGCCGGAAGAGAGACGCGATCCGTCAAGCGTGGTCTTGAATGTACCGACACCAAGATTTTCGTTGACGAGGGTTGCGACTTCCTTGCCGAGCATATCATACACCTTCACGGTGGTGAATCCCGCTTTCGGCAATGCAAAGACGATTTCCGTCGACGGGTTGAAGGGGTTCGGGTAATTCTGCGACATCGTATAGCCGTTGGGGATTCCGCTTTCCACCGGCTCGACGCTTGTCAGCACCCGCTTGTACCAGCGAACACCAGGCGGCGGCGGAGCATTGCCGCCGAACACGATGACGTAGGCCGTATCGCCACCCGGGCTGAACGCGATGCCGCGGGGACGTTCGAGAGCGCTCGCCGGCACGCCAAATTCCCACTTGATCTTCTCACCGGTCATTTGATCCGTCGCGGTGTTGTAGGCGTACCATACATTGGGCTCCCACGTTGTTGTCACCCCGGGATAGGCGTTGGGCATATTGTTGTATGATCCCGAGCTTACCCACAGATGGCCGGTCTTCGGGTTCCATCCGATCGACTCGCAAGTGAATCCCTTGAGTAAGGTGTCCACCCGATCCCACGGACCCAGAACTCCCGACATGGCGGTGTTGTGGTAGCGGATGATGGCATTAAGGGTGAAACCGGCGTAGTAGATGTCGTTTCCGTCTTTGCTCACCTCCGCAGCGCGTGAAAACCCTCTCAGCGTATCGCGGGCGTTCTGCAGGAACGCGCCGTTCTTGTCAAACACAAACAAGGGATATCCATCTGTCACAACCCGGTTGATGTACACATTCCCGTCCTGATCGATGCCGGGAGCAACCAGCGTGCCCTCTTGTCGGCGTGGGGTCGAAGAACTTTGCCAGCCCCGCACCGGTCTTGTAGTTGATCCGGTAGACCTTTGAACCGAACACCGCCCAGATATTTCCCTCGGGATCCGCGCGCAGACCGGCTCCCGCTCCGCCCCCTCCATTACCCGTCGTGCTCCACACGAGTTTTCCCTTCACGGTAATCGATCCGCCGGAGATGGTGTCCCGTGTGCTGCCGAAGGGGATCGAGAATAATGGGGGAGATGGCCGCTTCACTGCCGTCCTTGTTGTAGACGTGCAACGTCCGGACCACCAGTTTCCTGGCGCCAATGCTATCCACCGAAGTGGTGTCTACATCGGACATATAATTGGGAATCAGAAGGCTGTCTTTGGAGAGGGCATAGTAGTGCTGAATCCAGACCTTTCCATCGGGATCCACGGCGATGCCGTGCACGCCGGGGCCGTGCAGTGTGTCAGCGGAGGGCGGGAACTTGCCCATATGCTGCCAGGTGTACGACTGCGAAAACGCCGCAGACGCCAGCACCAGCGTCATGAGAAGTACTGTATATACTGCCTTCATAGGTAACTCCTTTCGGTTAATGATGTGGTTTGTCTTCTACAGCTGTCTTCCGTAGTACGGTGCACCGTTTTTCAACATGCGCACCTTCAAAAGGGCCGGCGTGCTCACCGTTCTGACGACGTACATTTCGTCCGCCAGACCCCATGTGAATGCATAGGTCGTGGGGGTGAACAAACCCGGATACAACGGCTCCGAGACCTTGCTCGGGTGCACGTTGACGATGGCATCGGCCGCATCGGTACCGATGTACATGTCGCCATCGGCGGCGAACGTCAACGCATTGACAAGACCGGTGGGATATTTCGCCGTGAAGTTGAAATACTGCTCAAACGCCCCGAGGCTGTCCGCATTGATGATCTGGGCGCGCCACACACCCTCGGTGGTATCAACCTTGCCGCCCAGGTAGACATATCCGTTGTACACACGGACGGCGCGGACATTCCCCGTGAACGCAAACGGCTTGATGGTCTTGTCCTGCTTCACCCGGTAGACCGCCGCATTGTTGCCGGCGGCCCAGCAATTGCCATCCGCATCGAAATCGAGGTCATAGATCGATCCGATGGCGGATCCGGTAACCCAGATCGCCGCCGCTCCTCCTCCAGCCGGGATCTGATAGATGACGCGGAGAATGCGCGCCGTGTACAGCACGCCTCCCGGTCCGATCTTCATTCCGGACCACCGGGTCACGCCCGGGGTTGCCGGCGAATAGTCCGTCTTCACGCCGGCAGGGGTGATCTTCTTCACACCCACCCCCGTCCCGCCTGAGACGATGGAAACGTAGACATTCCCGGCCGCATCAGCCGCGATACCGTATGGCTCTTCGATCGAGGCAAGACCGCCGAACGGTTCAACGGTCGCGAGCAGCTTGTACTGTCGCGGTGCGCTGAACAGTTCTGCCTTGTACACCATCACGCGAAGCGTGACGGAATCCTTGACCAGCACAGGGGCGCGCACCACGAGTTGCGTTGCCGAGGCGCTCAGAATCGGGGCCAGCGTGGCATCAAAGTAAACGAGATTCTCCTCCTTCACCGGCGAAAAGTTGCTTCCCGTAATGGTGATGACGGTCACGCCCGCCAGGGCACTGGCCGGAGGATCAACGCTCGCAATGACCGGCTGCGGGCGTGTGTCCCGCGGCAGGTCATAGAGGCTGGTGGGAGGATCTTCCTTGCAGCCCCCGAACATTCCAAGAATCAGCCCGAGCAGGCCGGCAAGAAGAAGGATACGTACATAGGGTTTCATACGTCGTGTCCTGTTATCAATCGTTTGCGAAAACACCGTTCTACAACGAGAACTGGAATGAGAAACGGTGCACGGCATCGAAGACGCCGAAGGGCAAATACGCATAGTCAAAACCGAAGCCGAATGAATCGAAGTCTTTGCGTACGCCCGCACCGTACGACAAACCGTACTCATCTGCCGACGATACATAGCCGGCGCGGAGGGAGAGTATGTTCATGAAGGTGTACTCTCCTCCCACGCGCAGCATCTCCGGAAAGTCGCGGGGATGTTCGGCATCGGCGGCGACCAGGAACTGATGCATCTGCGGTTCGATGTCGGTCAGGTCGAGCACGTTCATCGAAACGCCGATCCTGAACGTGAGCGGGAGCTGGAATCCCTCCTTCTGGTACACGACTTCTTTGGAGAAATTCCGGACCGTCATACCAAAGTTCAGACTCTTGAAGCCGGTTCTGTACAGGATCCCGAAATCGAAGGCAAACACGCTGGTGGTGTTCGACACTTTGATGGGCGTGCCGTCGGCCGCCACTTCATTCGTGGCATCGCCCAGCGACTGGCGGACATACTTCACGTTGCCGCCGACCGAGAATTTGTCGTTCAGCGCGCGCGCATAACCGACCCCGAACATGATGCCCGTCGGCTTGAATGTGCCGAGATCAAGATACCCGCGCTCGTTTGTCGAGCGGATGGTTTCCTCAAATATCTCCGTAGTCCACGGACTGGAAGAAGAACGCCGATGACGCCGTACTCGCCGTCATACGGGCTGAACGCGGCCGCGGCATACATGTGGCTCATGTCCGCAATCCAGTTGGTCCGCGCGAGAAAGACGCTCGTGAATCCCTTCAGACGCGCCATGCTGGACGTATTGAAGAACAGGGAGGACGCCGATCCTTCCACAGCCGTGAAGCTTCGCCGAGAGCAATTGCGCGCGCGTCCGGGAGAACGTTCAGGAATTTCATCCCGGTCTGCGCGAGCTTCTTCTGCGCCAGAGCGGACGAGGGAAGACCACAGCACAACAGAGCAGTATCACCAAAACTGACAACGGTCGTTCTCATGGGCAACCCCGATTCTCGTTAGCGAATCACAGACAATTTCTTGATCACCCGCTCACCCGTCTTGGTGTTCTCAAACACCACGATGTAGATGCCGCTGACCATCACCTGGTTGGACGACGTGATGGAGTTCCAGTATTCGTCGCCGCTCCCGTTCGTGTGGTCGATTTCTTTGATCAGCTCGCCCAGCTCCGTGTAGATTCTGATCTTGCAGTAGCCGGGAATATTGAAGAAGAAGATCCGGTCAGGCTCCTCGGAAAACCGGAGCGTCGAGGGATTGGAACTGATGCTGTAGGGATTCGGAACGATGCGGATGTCATTCATCGTCCAGGGACCGTTCTCTGTCGGGACCCCATGTATTTGTGGTGTCCTGGTCACCTGCCTGGCGCCGCAGATACGCCGGGTCGTATGTCTGGGCATAGTACCGGCTGCTGGTAAGGGCAATTCCCGGAGGGGTCAGGCCTCCGCCGGTGTTCAAAGCCGGATCACCGACGACCAGAAGATAATAGTAGTACTGCTGACCGCGCACGGCGCGTCACATCGTTGTACCCGCGGGCCGAACCGGGGAGATCGGCAATAAGAGTGTCGACAGCATCATACTTCCCTACGGTCCGGTACAGGCGGAATCCCTTGACATTCGGATCTCCCGGATCGTACAGATCCCAGGTCAGGGCGATCTTGTCTCCCTGCGATGTCACAGTGAACACCTTCGGGGGACGCGGCGCCTCGGCAAGCTTCCAGCCCGACTTGAAGTTCGCTATCGCCCGGCGGAACACCTGGAAGAGAGAATCCTTTCCTGTCAGAAAAGCTTCATTCTTGATTTTGGCATTGGCGGGAGTAGGGGCCGCTTTGTATGCACGGCCGACCGAAATCTGATTTGCGCGGCTCAGTGCGGAAGCCCCTTCGGCGAGCACGATATGAATACCCTGCCCCGGCTCAAGCGTGTAGGGGCCGTAGCCGTTGGCATTGGAGAAACCTCCCGGCGTGCCAAGCGCCGGATCGCCCGTCGGTTCGCTGAATTTCCCGGCCGGTTCCACCTTGTCGGCATGCCGCGGGCTGACGTGGCCTTTTCGTCATCCATGCCCACTTGGCCGCCATGCGGGGAGCGTTGAACATGTCGGCATCCGGCTGCTGCAGCGATTCGTCCGATCCCTCAAACGACGTGGTCGACGGCTGCGCCAGGTCATCGGTGCGTGTCCGTCGCCGACCTGTCGGCATGCAGTGTGGCGATGCCCACGAACTGCGCGGCACCCAGGCGCCCCACCGTGTCGGCGGGATCACCGTACTGGGCACGCAGATGCAGGGACCCAGATCGGTCCGCCGAGATTGTCATATGTGCGTAAAGCCCGGGATACTTGCCGTGCCATGACATACTGGATGCGCATATGGGGGGCACTGTAGACGCCGGGGATATTCACGGCATCGTCGGCATCGTTCTTCACCCCATCCCCCCGCGTGTCGAGCATCGCGTTGATCCCCCAGCCGGTCGCATTGCCGATCACATATCGCGTGGTGGCGCACACCGACAACCGGTACTGGAAATACACCATCACGGAATCCAGTCGTTTTCCGGATTCGTTGATGAAGCGGTAGTCGCTGACGATATAGTCATCGTGGATATCCCTGGCTGAACTGGAAGATCTTCCTGATCATCCTCAGGCCGATCGAGGTGGTGACCTCATTGATGATCATCCGGTCACCGGTGATCGTCGGATCCACCCGCTTCACGTCCACCAGTTTTCCGTAGGAGACGACACCGTCAACGCTGACGACCGGAGGATCGAACTTTGACACCACCTCGAACTTCTGGGGGAAGAAGACGTTGTTCCCGCTGTAGCGCGGCCCGACGGCGATGACTTTGTTGGGATACACCGTGCCGTCCGCATCCTTGAAATTCGTCGTGCCGATCCACAGTCCCTTTGGCGGCCTGCATGTCCTGGTTCAGGTAGATCGCCTCCCACTGCAGACCGTCCTGCTGTTTCAGAGCATGCCCTTCCTCTTTCTCGCACCCCATGTTCGCATACCAGTTGTGCAACGAACCCACGGACATCCACTGGGTTTCGTAACCCTGCGCCCGGGACGCCGAAGGGGCAAGCACGAGAAGAAGAGAGGATGCTTGCGAAAGTGACGAGATTCTTCATTGTTGCCTCACGTAGGAATTCTCACGATTATCACGGTCCCCGTTGCCTCCGGAACCGATCTCATAAGTCGAACGACAAACGAATGCCGTAGAAAATATTGCGCGGATTCAGGAACGTGAAGGCTTCCTGGTTCGGCATGTCGATGTACGCTTTGTCCTCCATCACCTGATCCAGCGTCCCCTGATCCACTTCCTGCATCTGACCGTTCACGAACCGGTAGTACTGTCCGGTTCTCGGCAACATAGTAGAACGGACGCGGACTGCTGATTCGCGGCCTTGCTGCAGATCGGTCATGAGTGGAAGGGCAACGATCGGCTGGTAGGGTACGCCTTCTTTGCGCACTTCGCCGGGCCGGTCTTCACCGGGAATATTCACATATCCGATCGCCGTCTTGAACTGCGCCGGGAAATTCCGGGAGGTGGAGCGACTTCATGTAGTTGTCGTAGTCGCGATTGCCGAAGAACCCGTAGCTCCCGGGAAAGTACCGGAAGTTCAAGAGATTGGAGACGTCGATAAAGAACTGCAGGTTCGCGTTGCCGAACTGGAAGTTCTTGCTGAGACGCATATCCACGTTCCAGTAGTCCTTCCACTGCACGTTGTACTGCAGACCCGGAATGGATCCCCCGCCCGCCCATGTGTCGTAGCGGCCGGAAGACCAGGACCCGATGAAATTCAAACGCCAGTCGCCGAGGAGGCTCAGGCCGATAACCTCGGGCCCGTAGTCAGGCGGCGTGAAGAAATCGATGTTCGCCCGTGCATACGGCTGCGGAATCGGTTTCTCCTGGTACACGTTCGTCCGCTCATAGTTGCGCTGGTCCGCCGCACTCTCGTACTGGTACCCGAGACCGAAGTACCCCGCCGTAACGACACTGTAGGTGTAGTTGATGAACCCCTGGACCCAGTTCCCGCGGTTCTTGCTGACCGTGAGCTCGAAACCGCGGATGTCCTGGTACGAATTGCTGGTGCGCTGCGTGTAATTCACCAGCGAGTTGCGGCCGACATACGTGACGGTCTTCCCCTGGTTGGAGACATCCTTGTAATACGCAGCTGCGCGAAGGAGATACTCGTCAAGCAAACTGTGCTCAAAACCCAGCTCGTAGGCCACCGTCATCGGGAATGGCGGCTCCGGGATCGGCAATACTCCGGACCTGTTCGTTGTCCGTGTACCGCGACAGCATGAACACGTTGGTCGGATCGGGCACCTGACGGAAATGCCCGTAGTTGAAGAACAGCTTTGCTTCTTCGGAGATGGGGAAGGCAATGGCCAGACGGGGGCTTACGGTAAGTGTCGCCGGCGCGGAGATCACCGGGAAGACCTGGTAGAGATCCCCCCCTGCAAACACACTGTTGAATGGATCGTCCTGGTACTCGATCCAGTCCCCGTTCGGATTCAGGTATTCGACGCGCAGACCGAGATTGGCGATCATCCCTTCAAATTCCAGTTTGTCCTGCACGTAGAGCGCGCCGCGGAGCGGATAGTTGTGCCAGCTCGCGTCGTAACGGCCGGTCGGGAGAACGATGTCTTCATTGTAGGAATCGACATTGTTGTCCGTGTAGCTGAATTCCAGTCCCGCCTTCACCTGATTGTACTTGTCCAGCTGACTGGTCATGTCGAATCTCAGGTTCGTCGACTGCACACGGCTCCTGTCGCGCGAGTTGCTCATACCCACGCCCATGCGCATCCCGGTAATTCCCGTGCTTGGATAGGGCATATAGCCCAGCGGAGCCACGTCCAGATAGTAGTCGTTCCCGAAGAGATACTTCTTTTCCGTATCCCTCATCGTCCCCGGGCTTGTATCGGTGCCCTGGAAATAGGATTGGAGCGTTGCTTCGTAGAATGTCGAGGAGCTGATTGCGTGGGAGAACTTCGCACCGAACATCTTGATATTTGTCGTCGTCGGCGCCCAGTAATCCGTCCCGAAGAACCGTGCATCCACATAGCCGGAAACACTGTTCGCACTGGTGAGTGACGCGGCAATATCGGATGCGGTGCGGAACATCCCCGCATTCCCGACGTTGTTGTCGTTCGTGCCGTCCAGTTTTGCGATCGAGGCCGGAGACCATCAGCTTCATGCCCGGTCCGACGTCGGAGGTGATTTTCAACTGACCGTTGTATTCCTGGTAGCCATTACGGGAAAGAGGGACAAGATATTGCGTGGATTGCTGGCGATACGAGGCAAAGAACCGGAGGTTCCCCAATTCTTCTGAAACAAACGGGACGGGCCCTCCGAAACCCATATCCACATCCCAGTCGGGATCTTTGACTTCAGCCTGCCGTCTGTGCTCCCACAACCAGACCTCCTGTGCCGCCGCCGGAGAGAGGGCGACACCGCTTGCAAGCAGCTTCTGCGAGACGCTGTTCCATCCCTCGAAATCCGGATACTGCGCCTGTGTCCACTGATCCCACAGCGGTTTTCCATCCGCACCCACTGTCGAGGTACCGGTCCAGGCTACCTGATCATCGACGTACGGCCGGACCCAGTACGAGTTGAAGTCATAGATGGACGCACCGAAATGCTTCGGTCCCGCCGGCCTGTAGCGCCCGATGACATTGAAGCTGTACTTCGATGTCCCTCCTTCGCGCGTCACGACATTCACAACGCCCGACCGGATGTTTCCGTACTCGGCGTTGAAACCGCCGGTTTGAACCTGCACATCCTGAATTGAACTGAGGCTGATTCCCGTAAATGGCTGGTTGGTACGCTCGTCGCGCAGCGTCATGCCATCCATGACAAACGCGGTCTGGTCGCTCGCGCCACCGCGAATCACCAGACCGCCCTGGATACCGGCCTGGAGCGTTATCACGCTCTGCACGCTTGTCACGGGGAGTTTCTCGATTTCGCCCGCTTCAATGTTCGCACGGCTGGCGGCAACGTCCTTCTGCACCACCGGCCGTGTGGCGACCACCGTCACTTCTTCGCCGGTGATGGCTTCTTCGTTCATCCGGATGTTCAGATCGGTCGTCTGGTCGATGTCAACACGGACATTGACCGACGTGGCCTGTTTGTAGCCGACAAGGTTCGCCACAACACGGTAGCTGTCCGGGAGGGATGTTGAGGATGGCGAAATAACCGTCAGGATTCGTCGCCGCGCCGAGCGTCGTTCCCTCGATGACGACGTTGGCGCTGGGCAGCGGTTCGCCCGTCTTGGCGTCCTTCACCGTCCCGGCAATCTTGCCGGTCGTACCGGAAAACGCGACAGCGGTGAGGAGGATCAGGGCAGCAGTGCAAAGAGTAGCAAACACCTTCATAAATGCTCCTGAAATGGTAGAAGGCTGATCAACAACCTGAGGAAAGAAGGAACTCGTGGATTGCCTGCGGATGAGGAAATGATGAGTAGACCAGGACGGCCGCAGGCGATCAGTGAAGTCAATATACTAAACCACTTTGGGAGTGTCAAGGAAAAGAATGTAAGCTGTTTATTTTAAATCACTTAGATCGCATTGGAAGGACGCCTCACCAACCACGAGCGTAACTTTGCCGGAATCAGAAGAAGTGTCGCCTGATGTCCTGACGCTCCGTTTATCTTCTTTCTTCCGATGATCTGAGCTTTGCCGTCCAGAGCAATGAGTTCCGGCTCAATATAGAGCAGGCCGTCTGCATTTGCCTGCACACGCTGGAGAACCAGTACACAACCGCCTCCGGGAATCAGGCGTGCGTCGCTCACGACAGTCGCCTTTTCCGGAAGACACCACGTTCCAGTCTCCATGTCACCGCGCAGATTGCCCCAGATACACTCCGGCCGTCTGTCAGAAGGAACCGGTCTCCTTCAGCATCGATATCCCCCGTGCGAAACAGTGACGGCAAAGCGCGAAGAACCGATCCACCGGCATCCACTATCATTGTCTCAAAATGAAATCCAGGGTCGGATGAATATGAACACACAGCAACGATGCCGCCATCCCCCGATACCGCCATCTCGGCCGCTGATTGACCGGAAAGACCTCGCGACCAGAGCACTTTCAAATTGATGTCGGTCTTCACTAAGCGGGCGTTGCCCGACCCTGGTTCGGAACAGAGAAACAGCACTCCATTGTCGGCGGGAAGGCATTTCAGAATCCGCTCGTGATCCGGTCCGCTCCCGGCAAAAGGTCTCCATGTTCTTACAAGAATGCCCGCACCGTCATACAACTCCACAACCCCGTCAAAGGAATCCACCACCAGGCTCCGGCCGTCGGGATCGATCGTCTGTGCGGCCGGATAGGGTGCGCCGTAGGGGACTTCTTTTTCCAGCGTATAGGATACCCGGTCCTCCCCTCCCCGTTTGACGGCGGCTGTCCATCGATTGGCCTCCGGCCATCTCTTCGCTCCGCCACGAATGCTCACCTCGGCAGTGGCCTCTCCCTCCCGCTGCGCCGCCGCCGGAGAGACAAGAGAGGCACAAAGAAGCAGCAGGCCCGGAATGCATGCGAGACTCTTCATTTCAGCACCGTCATCGTTCGTGTTGCGACAAATGCACCGGCAGTGAGGCGGTAGTAGTAGACACCGCTCGCGACGTTCCGGGCATCCCATTGCACTTCGTGGAGTCCCGCTTCCTGCACCTCGTTCACCAGGAGCGCCACTTCGCGGCCCAGCACGTCGTACACCGCCAGCCTCACATGGCCGGCCCCCGGCCCCTGATCTCCACCACCCGCCAGCTGATACCTGATCGCTGTTATCGGATTGAACGGGTTGGGGTAGTTCTGTTCAAGCGCGAAGATGCCTGCCACCGGAGGAGGCGTAGTGGAATGATCCACCCCCGTAGTACCACCAAAGAAGGTGAATATGCGACTCATGAGCGAATCACGCTTGCTTCTCTCCGTGATCGTCTCGAACGGAAAACCCAGAACCATTACGGCACCCGGACGCACGCCGCCGGGGAAAAGACCGGAGAACGTGATCCCGGCGCCACCCGCGGTACCACCCGCGCCGTACGACAATGAGGCAGTCCCCCCGTTCACCGGAGCCAGGACGTCAGGCCAGTCTTCTTCATATGGCGCTCCTTCCGCAACAACTCCATACCGGAGCGAAAGGCCCTCGAACAGCGAACCCGGTGCCCCCGCGACCGCAGGCTCGTTGGCATCATCGGCCACATATGTCGTCTTCAGGAAATCATGCAGGAAATCCCGGTCTGACTGCACAGGCCCGGATGCCCGGTCCAGGTCGTAGCCGATTTCCGACCCGCTCACGCACAGCTTCCCACCCTGCTGCAAGAAAACCTTCACCAACGCCTGCTCTGCCGGAGAGAAAGTTTCGTCGGATGTGGATTCGTCGCCGAGAACCCAGAGCACCACGGCATACGGACCAAGCCCGACCGACCCGTCCAGAAGCGCTTCGTTTGCACAGGAGCTGAAATCGCCTGTTACGGAGAGGCCGTGTGTCATCACAAACGGGTGCGACGGCTGATGATAACTGCCGGACCCTTCTATCCGGTCAAACCCGTCTACGATCAGCGTTTTCGCCGTAGAGCTGTTGAGCCGGAGTCCGTACACATCGCTGTACTGACTGATGTTGGTGGGGGACGCAGAGTCCACAGCCGCCAGCCGGAAAAAGGTCCTCCCTCCGCTGATATTGTTGTAGGAGATGGACGTGACAGAACGGGTGAGGCGTGTTTCATTGTCACGTTGTGTCCACACGGTCCCATCAAGAGAATAGAAGAGGCGGTATCCCAGAAGATCCGGCTCCGCATTCGGATACCAGGAGATCGTCACACGGTTTGTACTGTCGTTCAGCACCGCTTTCAGGACGGGGGGCGCGGGCGCAACCAGATCGCCGCGCTCCACGGTGACGGCGACATACTCCGTATCGGTGAGCCTTCGTGTGTCTTCGGCAAAGACCATCACCGTGTATGACCCGACGGGCAATGTTTGGGTATTCCAGAAATTGTTCGGCACCGACTTTGTGCTGTTCACCGCATCGGCGCCGTTCCCGTTGGTGATGGTATAGATGTGTGTCGAGAGATCGGAGCCCGGGGCATACACCCTGTGGACATCGTAGTCTGCGGGCTGCCGGTCGAATCTGAACCGGACTCCGGAGGAGGGAGGTTCATAGACAACGGTTGTGCGGTCCGCGGAAAGAATTTTGTACCCCGCGATGTATGTGCCGTTGTTCGACGTGGATGAGTTCACGTCAGCCGGTGTGCCGGCGTTGGTCTCCTCGATGTGCACACGGATGTCGACGGGCCCGCTCAGACGGCCGCCGAGGAATTCCGTCGAAGTTTCATCCAGGAAGAACCGGACGGACCTGATGCGTGGCGGGTACAGGTCGATGTAGGGCGTGAATCCCCCCACCGGGCGGATGGCGTTCATCTCCGCACCGGAGAGACCATGGGTGAAGTGCACATGCCCCAGCCCCGGCAGAATCGTCCCGAGCACCGTCTGGTATGCAGTCACCGGCCCGCCGACAGAGAGGAGCGGATTGGGGTTGATATGGACGTACGCGTCGCTCTTCGTGAGTCCGCTCACGGTATACCGTACCCGCACGTAGGCGTTGTTCCCATTATTGGCCGTCGTCCCGATAGCTGTCACCACCCCGTCGTACACAGAGTAGACCGGCGTACCGTCCGCCTTGGGGATGTCCACGCCGTTATGGAAATGATCGCTGGTGAGCGTGTTGCGGAACTCGCAGAACGACCCGGTGATCGGGTGGGTCGAGAAGAAGGGTGTGACGGGCCAGCCGTGCGTGGTGGTGTCGACCTGCGCGGGAGCGGAGCCCGCCGTGAACAACACGACAGGCAGGATCCAAGAGATGGCGAACACCCTGGAAGAGCAGCTATACAATTGAGAGAAGAACGATATCATTCTGCGATCCACTTTCTGTTCCACTTCTAACAAATAACCTACGGCAAAATGCCGTGAAGTTCAATGAGCAATCAAAGAGCAGACGGACACATGGGTGACAGACACAATCAGAGACGCGGACCGAGCGAAGAAATGATCGTCGTGACATCTATGGATCGGCAATGGTCAATGGATCACCGTCTCGGGATTCTACAGGGGGTGGCAGGAGACAACTTATGGCGGTCATAACATCCTGCAGGCAGTTACAGGCAATGAGCGACAGTCATAAGGTTTTGCATTCGGTCATCGGGGCGTAACCCCGTGCGCGCCATAACTGCAACGAGGTCCCGTTGAGCGGGACCTCGTTGCTCATTCCCATCCACGCATATGCGCGGATGCGTCGCCTCATCGGGATACAGACTACTTCAGAATCACCATCCGCTTCACTTCGCTGTACGATCCGGCCTGGAGCGAATAGAAGTATGTACCGCTGGGGATGTTGTGCGCGTCAAACGTCGCACGGTATGTGCCGGCGGCTTTTGTTTCGTTCGCCAGCAGGGCAACTTCCTGACCCAGCACATCATAAACCTTCAGGGTAACAAAGGCCGACTGCGGGAGTGAGAATTCGATCGTGGTCGTCGGGTTGAACGGATTCGGATAGTTCTGGGCGAGCGTGTAGCCCGTCGGCTGCAAGCCTTCGACCGGCTCGACACTGGTGAGGAAGCTGGGAAGCGTACCCTTGTACTTCCATTTCTCTATCGTCCATCCGTACATCGACTGACTGTAGAGATTTTCGTTTGCATCCCACTTCACGTCCATCGTCGACGCGTATCCGGAGGCATTCCCCGCACCTTGCGCCTGATATGATCCTGAAATCGCCAGATTCCATGCCGCCTGGTCGATCATGTTCATGCTTGTGTCCGCCGATATCAGCGCCCCGGTGTTGCCGTTGAGCAGATAGATGCGTCCGTAGCCGTACGGGCACGCCGGTGGCTTTCAATAGTGAGTCAGAGACCACCGCGAGTATGTTCTTCGAGGGGAGGTGCGCCAGACCGATCGGACCGGCATTTTTAGTCGGTGTTCCGCCGATAGTGTCCTGCGGACCGAGACTGAAAGAGAATCCCGGAGCAAGCGTGTATCCCGTTGCCGGCGACCCGGTGTACTTGATGACTTTCCGGTTCCTGTAGTCGGAAATATAAATCGCGCTGCCATTCGCATTGACCGCTATCCCCTTGTACACACCATCAGGGAGATTGATGGTGGTAATGGGCGCATCCGTGTGAACCCCCGGTGCCCAGGTGCTGATCGGACGATAGACTTTCAGGTCCGCCGTTACGCCGGTTGTCGTATCGATACACACGTAGACATAACCGTTGTTGTCCACATCAAGGCCATAGATGCCATTGCTGCCCGTCTGCTGACGGGGATACGGAGCCACAACGGAAACGGTGTCTTTGGCGTACTTGAACACCAGCACATTGTGATCGGCATCGTTGTTGGCGATATAGATCAGGCTGTCGGGACGCGCTTTGATCGACCAGGCATTGAGGAATGTCACCTGATCAAACCCGCCGTCTGTCCAGACTTCATACAGCCCGAAGGGTATGCCGCCGAGCCGTACCCGTACGTGTATTTTCTACCGAGCAGAGAATCGGCGTTGACATAAGGGATCATGTAGGCGTATGTGTTGGGCCTTGTACACATGGCGACAAACATGTCTTCCTTGATGACGCCGACACCGGTGGTTCGATTCCCCGTTCCGTTGGTATCGTTATCCAGCGTCACGTAGAGGCATTCCCACTGCGCACCGGCAACCTGTGCCAGTGAAAGCGCAAGCAGAACCATGAAACATATCCGTACGCCTGTCTTCATCTTTCCTCCTGTAGATCGGTGAGTGTATCAACAACATCCGTGAGATATCTTAACGCCCCCATAACTGTCTTCGGCCTTGCACGCAGGTTCACCCCGCCACATGCGGAAAATGGTCCATTCTAGGGAAGCCGGGAGGGCTCCGTCGCCCTCCGATGAACACAAGGTATCAGCGCACCAGCGTCATCTGTTTGACAATGGTCGTTCCCTCAGCCCGCAGGATGGAGAAGTAGGTTCCGCTGGCAATACCCTGCGCGTCAAAGGTCACGCGGTACACGCCGGCCGCCTGCATTCCATCAACGAGCGTGGCAACTTCCTGCCCCAGCACCGAATACACTTTCAGGGAAACCTCACCGGAATGCGGCATGCCGAATTCGATGGTCGTTGTCGGGTTGAACGGATTCGGAAAGTTCTGCGACAGCGTGAAGCCGCTCGGGAGACCTCCCCCGATCTCTTCTATTCCGGTGATCGTTATCGTCGGCAACGTCCCGCTGTACGCCCATTTGTCGACTGTCCAACCGTAGTACGACTGGGTGTACAGATTCTTGTTCGCATCCCACTTCACGTCGTAGGTGGACGTATAGCCCGAGGCATTCCCGGGCGTCTTCCCGCCCGGTCTGTTCTGATATCCGCCGGTCTTGTCGAAATTCCATTTCGCGGCATCGATCCGGTGCACCAGGGTGTCGGAAGAGATGAAGGCGCCGTTGTTCGGGTTGAGCATATAGATCCGTCCGTACCGGTATGCTGTCCCTGTTCCGCCAAGTTGCTGGTGGCATGCAACCGCAAGGATATTGTTGGGCGAGAGATAGGCCAGACCCAGCGGTGCAGCCGGCGCGGTGCTCGAAATGGTATCTGCTGGTGACATCGTGAAGGAAAAACCTGCATCGGGCGTGTAGCCGCCTGTCGGCGATCCACGGTATTTCAGAATACGGCGATTGCCGTAGTCTGAAATAAAGAGCAGTTTGCCGTCCGGACTGACGGAAATTCCCTTATACACGCCGTCCGGAAGATTGACCGTGGACACCGGGGCGTCGGTATGAGAGGCCGTCCACTGTGTGACGGGCCTGTAGATCTTGATGTCGCTGGTCACTCCGACACTGGTATCGTTGCAGACATACACGTACCCGGAGGCATCAACGTCGATGCCGTGAATCCGGTTCGTCCCGGTCTGCTGCCGGGGATACACTCCGCCTGCAAGCGGAACAACAGATATGGTATCCTTCGCGTATTTGAAGACGAGTATGTTATGGTCCAGATCGTTGTTGGCAACATAGATGAGGCTGTCGGAAGTCGCCTTGATCTTCCAGGCTTCGAACATATTCACCTGATCGAAGCCGCCGTCGGTCCAGGTCTGGAATACGCCGGTCACGCCCCCTCCGTAGCCGTAGGTGTACTTTCTCCCCTGTCCGGAATCCGCGTTGACATAGGGAAGAAGGAAACACTCTGACGTGGTGTTGCCATCCCAGGATGACGCAAGAGCGATAAACATGTCTTGTTTGATCACACCCACCGCGGCGGTGTTTGTTCCGATAGCGTTGCCAAACTCATCGTCATCCCATGTGGCATAGAGGCAATTCCACTGGGCATAGGAAACGGGGACAAGAACCAGGACAAGAAGGCACACCGTGACCAATCGTATAAGTGATTTCATTGCTCCTCCTGAACGTCTGTGAGTGATAGTGCGAACACACGCATCTTCTGTCAGGTGCACACCGAACATGCAGTACCGGGGTCAGCATACGGAAAGATCAGGCTTTTTCCTGCCCGCGCAAGCACCCCGTGATTTCAGGATGCGCTTGCCCAGGCGGAGAACCAGCCGGGGACCCTTTCACCGGCATGAACAAGTGCAAATTAACAACTTAGCGCAAATAATCAAGCTACGGCTTGACTACGGCGGCCGGTTTTTCTATATTTTTATCAAGACGGCAGCACGAGTTCCCCCGCCGTGTCCATGGACTCGTTGGGAAGAGATCAGACCTTTCCTATCTGAGTATCCCCTGGTAGTACACATAGCACATCATCCTAAAGGTATAATATGCGCATCGTTACACATGCTGTGGCGGTCGCCCTCTGCCTGTGGGTCTGCGCATCCACGTTGCTGGCCGGCACCACCGGAAAGATCTCCGGCATTGTCAGGGACTCCCGCACCAAGGAGCCCATTCCCGGCGTCAATGTGGTGGTGCAGGGCACCCCGCTCGGCGCCTCCTCGAACGTCGAGGGACGCTATGTCATTCTGAACGTCCCCCCGGGACGGGTCAAGGTGAGCGCTTCCTTCATCGGCTACCGCAGGTTCGAGGTGAATGACCTGAGCATTTCCGTCGACTTCACCACCCCGCTCGATATCGACCTGGTCGAAGGAAGCGTCGAGCTGGACGCGGTGGTGATCCAGGCGGAACGTTCACCCCTGATCCGCCAGGACCTGACCAACCCGGTGGCATCCATATCCTCCGAGAGTATTGAAGCCCTTCCTGTCACGGACATCAGCGAGGTGATCGGCCTCCAGGCGGGCATCACGGTGGATGACGATGGCAGTCTCCACATCCGGGGCGGCATGGGAAACGAGATCGCGTACACGCTGAACGGCATGAATGTCAACAATCCGTACGCGAACACGCGTTCGGTGGGCGTGGCGACAAACGCCGTGCGTGAAGTGTCCGTCTCCAGCGGCACGTTCGCCGCCGAATATGGCGGTGCACTGAGCGGCGTGGTGAATTACGTGACGAAGGACGGCGGCGCCGGATGGACCGGAAGCCTGAAATACTACACCGGCGACCATGTGAGCAACAATAAGGACCTCTTCCCGAACATCGACGAGTTCAAGATATCCAACGTGAACCGCACGGAAGCCACCGTGAGCGGACCGTTAATCGGGGAAGACCTTACCTTTTTCGCGTCGGGCGTGTACAACTGGAATGGCGGCCACCTGTACGGCCAGCGTCTGTATCTCCCGACCGATTCCTATCTCTCGCGCGAGGGGTTTCCTGCCGGCGATCCGCGGCGCGGGTCAGCGTCGGATCCCTACTACTTCGGACCGCTGGTGCACGATACGTCGGACCGGGTCGGCCTGCCCGGCGGCGACGGCGCCATTGTCCCGCTCAACTGGAGCAAGTCGTACAATGTGCAGGGCAACCTGAGCTGGCGGATTGTTCCCGAGATGAAACTGAAGTACGAATTCCTCCTCAACTTCGATGAATCCCCGGACGTCGACCCATTCGTCTCCCGCTACAAACCGGACGGCATAGCTCTCTCGCGCGGCGAAGGATACATGCATGCCATGGAATTCACCCACACGGTCAACGAGCGGATGTTCTACACGGTCAAGGGATCCTTTGTCACTGACAAGGGACACAGCTGGGCGTACGACAGCCCCACGGACCCGCGGTATCTCCCGACGTTCTACCTCCAGGGCATTCCCAATGTGGGCTACCTGACGGGAGGCACGGATCCCGACCGGTTCAGCAGGAAGACCGTGACGTGGTCGGGAAAATTCGATCTGGTGGCACAGATGTTCAACACACACGAAGTGAAGTTCGGCCTCGAGGCCCGCGCACACACCGTGACGGTGGAGTCCTATTCCCTGTTGTTCAAGGATCCGAACAATCCGGGAGCCGACCCCAGCTTCAGCAACGCCCTCACCGGCAACTATAATTTCCTGCCGTATATCCCGTCGGTGGAAGGCGGCTATGTGGCCTACGAGCGCAAACCCCTGCAGCTGGCGGCGTATGTTCAAGATAAGATCGAGCTCTTCAAGTCGATCATACTGAACCTCGGTCTCCGCTACGAATATTTTGACCCCGCAGCCCAGTATAACCCCTCGCTCAGCGCGGAACTCTCGCAGCAGGATTCGATTCTGCTGACAGACAGCCTCACCGATGCGTCGGTGAAACATATGGTGAGCCCGCGCATCAGCGTTTCCTACCCGATCACCGACCAGGGAACGATCCGGTTCTCCTACGGGCACTTCTACCAGGTCGGATCGCTCGCCAGCCTCTACAGGAACCCCAACTTCCGCGCACCTTCGGGCACGAACCCGACGTTCGGCAACCCGGACGTGAACCCGCAGAAGAGCATTCAGTACGAGCTGGGTCTCCAGCAGGGACTGACGGAAGACCTCAAGGTCGAAATCACGGGGTACTACAAGGATGTGAGCGACTACATCTATTCACAGCGGGTGATCACCGCACGCGGCGACAAGCAGTACAATGTCCTGACAAACCTCAGCTACGCCAACACCCGGGGCATCAGCATCGCGCTCCTGAAACGGCGCTCGGTGGACGATCTCCTCTCGGCCACGCTGGACTACACGTTCCAGGTCGCCGAAGGGAACCGCACGCTCCCGGAGGATGAAATCTACTACAACGAACAGCAGGGAAAGCTGAGCGAGACCTATCTGGTCCCGCTCGATTTCGACCGGAGCCACACACTCACCTCGTCCATCGCGCTCACGCAGCCCGACGACTGGGCGGTCAGTGTGATCGCGTTCCTCCGGACCGGAACGCCGTATACCCCCGAATTCCCGTCGAACGTCGTGCCGATCAGCTTCACACAGAACAGCGACCAGCAGCCGATGCAGTGGAATGTGGATCTGAAGGTCGAGAAGTTTTTCAAATTCGGATCGTTCGACTTGTCCCTCTTCATTCAGGTGGACAACCTGTTTGACACCGAGAACGAGCTGTACGTGTATGCAAACTCGGGACGTGCGCTGTACAACATCGATCAGACTCTGCGACCGGAGCTCCTCGCCGATGTGCGTAACCGGATTGTGCGCGGCGACCCCGGCATGATTCCGATCAGCGGCGTGGACAACTATTACGCAAACCCCGGCAACATCAGCACCCCGCGGCTCATCCGCATCGGGGCTTCGATCGTACTCTAATCATTTCACTCATCCGATGGGATTGTGTATGAAAACGACGTTTCTCACTCTCCTTGCGCTTGCAGCTTTTCTGTTGCCCGTCGCGGCATCGCGCGCGCAGGAGACCGACCTGCTGAAGCTCGACCCGAAGAAGGCGACACCGGAGGAATGGCAACGCCTTGTCGACCTGCTCGACCGGCAGTCGTCAAATTCCCTGAACAAGACTACGGGCGAGATGAAGGAGATCAAGAGCCTCATCATCCGCGGCAACAAGATCACCACCGTCGTCTATAATTACGGCAACATCACCCGCCCCAACACCCTCGGCAATGTGGCGGACCTTGTGTGGAACCGCCTGGGATACGGCTATGAATTCTCTCCCCTGGTGGCCGCCCGTGTGCAGAGCACCCGGGGAGATTCCATCTGGATACTGGATGACGGCATGTACACTCCCAGCCAGGGTGCCTACGCTACCGACGGGTCCCTGAAATACGGATGGCTCCCGAAGGCCGGCTACACTGCGCCGGGTCAGCCGGATATCGCCGCCTGGAGCCACCGCTCCGATGTGGGGGGCGACCTCTCCCGCAAGCCGCACAGCTGGCCCGAATCCTGGTACAACCAGGCACTGGGCCGCTACGTCTGGCCGGCATTCCTGGGCAATGACGCCACGTCACCCGACGAAGAAGTCTACTTTGTGTGCGATGACTACACGAACTATAAATGGAAAAACCTGTACACGCCGTTCCCGGACGACACCACGAAGGGGGGGCTGGGACTCGATCTCGAGGTCCGGTTCTTCCAGTTCAACAACCCGCTTGCCGAAGACCTCATTTTCCTTGTCTACCGGGTCACCAACCGCAGCCCGAAGACACTCGGCTAAAGTCTACTTCGGCATGTTCGGGGACCCGCACATCGGCGGGCCGAATGATTATGGCGATGACCTCGCCTTCTTCATCCCCCCGAAAGGCCCTCTCGCCGACCCGTTCGCCCAGCGTGCCCGCAGCATGGTCTATGCGTGGGATGACGGCGGTATCGGCGACGGCGGACTGAAACCCGGGTACTTCGGGTTCAAGTTCCTTGAATCGCCAAGCAACTCCGTCAACACCAAAGACGACGATGATGATGGCATCACCGATGAGAGTCCGTCCAATGATCCGGGGTTTTTCATCGACGGCGTCTCTTACCCGCTGACCACGGGCATCAGCGACACGGCAAAATACACAAAGCTGTACGGCAAGCCGAAACCGCGGTGGTCCGGTGACGAAGACGGCGATTGGGTCCAGGCGAAGGACGATGTGGGCATCGACGGAATCCCCGGCACGGGTGACCTTGGCGAAGGGAACGGGAAGCCCGACATCGGTTATGATCTCAACAACACTCTCGTTTCCGAACCCCATTTCGGAATCCGTGACGTTGACGAATCGGATCAAATCGGACTGACAAGCTTCTGGGCTCTCCCGGCAGCCCAGCCGAATTTCCCCATCAATGATCCCCTGTTCACGCAGCTGATCTCCTCGGATAGCATATCCACCGACCAGACCCTGTTCAGAACGCCCGGGGACAACGCATTCCTCTACGGCTCGGGCGCGTTCGCCCTTGAAACGGGCGCGACACAGCGCTTCTCCATCGCCCTGCTGATGGGAGAAAATCTCCCCGACCTGCTCCTCAACGCCGAAACGGCACAGCGCGTCCTTGAAGCGAACTATCTGTTTGCCCAGCCGCCGCCCAAGCCGAACGTCGTTGCCATTCCAGGTGACGGGAAGGTCACGCTCTACTGGGACAATGTCGCCGAGAGCACGACCGACCCGTTGACCAATACGCAGGATTTTGAAGGATACAAGATCTATCGCAGCGAGGATTACACCTTCAGCGATGTCTACACGATCACAGACGCCAACGGGTCCGCCTTCCTGGCCAACCCGTTCCTGCAAAACGGAATACGGGCGCAATTTGACCTGGTCAACACCTGGTCCGGACTCCACCCCGTTGAATACCTCGGGCGGGGGGTGAAATACAACCTCGGCATAAACAGCGGCCTGGTGCACGAATACGTCGATTCCTCCGCCATCAACGGCAAGACGTACTACTATGCCGTCGCGTCCTATGACCACGGTTTCGACAGCCTGGGCGTGGCGCTGCCACCGACCGAATCCCAGATCGCCATCACGAAGGACCCGGTCACCGGTGAACTCAAATTCGACCAGAACACCGTTTCGGTCATCCCGGGACCGCTCGCTTCGGGACAGCGGACGGCAATCGTCGACAACAACAACAAACCGCAGCGGGTCACCGGTATCTCCACCGGTTCCATGGGTGTGAAGGTGTTCGACGACTACCAGGTCATCGACGGCGCCAAGTATAACATCGATTTCCGCACGTTGAACAGCAAGGTGGTCTACGACGTCCAGTCGCTCTCCTTCATGACAGAGAAGTTCACGTCGCGCGACACGATCTACGTTCCCCTGTCGCACAAGAACCTGATCGAGTCGAGCGTCGTCGTGAAAGACGCGGCAGGCGCCACCGTGCCCCCGGCGTCATACCGTATCGACGTGCCGGGTGGACGCATTCGCGGCGTCGCGCCGGGCAGCCTGGTGAAGGATGCCGTCTACACGATCACGTACCAGTACTACACGGTCTTCGCAAGCAACCGCCTGAATGCGGAGGACGATAATCCGGTCTTCGACGGCATGCGGCTCTATGTACAAGATGTGCCGCTCGGCATCGACTCGCTGAACAGCGGCTGGGCCGATCGTGAACAACACCAATCTGCTGTACGCGCGTGCACAAGCCCGTCGCACTCCCGACAGCACCGTTCAAACCCGCTCCGCTGGATTTCGAGATCCGATGGAACAAGACGGATACCCTCGCGAACGGCAAATGGGCTTTCCCGGGTGACACGCTCCTGAACAACAGCGGCCGCAAAGTGGTCGTCTGTCCGTTCAAGATCGTGAACGTCACCGATACCTCGGCATTCCGCGTACTGGTGGCTCTGGCCACGGACAGCATGTGGCGCCCCGGTAGAGAAATCGTCTTTGTGACGCCGCCGAAATACGCCCCGCAGAATCCTATTCCGGTGATGGTCTCCGTGACCTACACCGCACCGGCCGGAGTGCCCCTCATTCTTCCGACCCAGGGGAATGTGTTCGATGTCAAGTCCAGCAAGCCCTTCGCTGCGGGAGACCGGTACACCTTCAGCACAACGGCGTCGAAATTCGATGCCGGTACGGCAACGTCGATGCTCGACCGTATTTCCGTGGTCCCGAATCCCTACGTGGCCTATAGCGGTCTCGAGACACCCGGGCCGACATCACAACGCCGCGGCGAAAACAAGCTCCAGTTCCGGAACCTCCCGCCGCAGTGTACCATCCGTATCTACTCCATGGTGGGCGAGCTGGTGGATACCATCATCAAGGACGACACCAACAGCTACGCCGACTGGCGGATACTCTCGTATGAAGGCCAGCGCCTCGCCTATGGCGTCTACATCTACCATGTTGAAGTCCCCGGTGTGGGAGAGAAGATCGGAAGGCTGGCACTGATAAAATGAGAGAGCCACTAACGAAGATCGTGACTGATCCCTCTGGAGGTCGTATGATTACCACGCAACATCCGGTTCGGGCAACCACGGGGCGGGCACCGGGCATCGTGCTCCTGCTGGCGATGCTCTGGATCACCCCCGCATATGCCCAGCTGTTCCGCAGCACGGCGAAGGTGGGCACCACCGCGGCACAGTTTCTGAAAATCGGCGTCGGTGCCCGCGCCCTGGGCATGGGCGGCGCCCAGGCCGGCGGTGACCGGGGATATCTCCTCCATCTACTGGAACCCCGCCGCACTCTCGCGCATGAACGTCAGCAGCGAGCTGACGTTCAACCACGCAAACTGGCTGGCCGATATCAACTACGACTTCGCCGCAGGCGTGTTGCCCATCGGCGACGCCGGAACCTTCGGCCTCTCCATCATCTCCCTGCGCACCCCGGAAGAAAACGTCACGACGGTGGCCTATCCCGAAGGGGACGGCCGTAAATGGAATGCCACGTCGCTCGCCGTGGGACTCTCGTATGCGAAGAACCTGACGGATCGTTTCTCCATCGGCTTCACCGCGAAATACGTACACGAGAGCATCTGGAGCGAAAGCGCCAGCGGGTTTGCCATCGATGTCGGCACCCTGTACATGTCCGAAATCCCCGGACTGAACATCGGCGCTTCCATCTCCAACTTCGGGACGACGATGCGGCTGGACGGGCGCGATATCAACTTCAACTACGACCCGGACAACAACGTCGGCACCGGCCCGAACAATATTCCTTCCCAGCTCCAGACGGAAGACTTCCCCATGCCGCTGACCTTCCGGATCGGCGTCGCGTGGGACGTGATCCAGAACCTGGAGGATTTCCGCGCCACCGTCGCGGTGGACGCCACGCACCCGAATGACAATACCGAATATGTCAACTCCGGACTGGAAGTTGCCTGGAGGGAAATACTGTTCGGCCGGGTCGGCTACAAGTCGCTCTGGTTGCGCGACTCCGAACAGGGACTCACCTGGGGCCTGGGTGTGCACTACGGCATCACCAACGTGGCAACACTGAAACTGGATTACGGGTTTGCGGATTACGGCAGGTTGAAAAACGTGCAGTACTTCTCACTCGGCGTACAGCTGTAGCCGGGGCCCTGTTGACTCAAAGGCCCGCCAGCACTTTCCTGTGCTGGCGGGCCTTGCTTTGTCGATTTGGCTGCACGAGTGATGTTCGGCTTCATGTGGCCTTAGCCCCTGCCCGAAAACCTCCTGCACAGAACGCACCAAATGTCTACCCATGCGTTGTCATCTTGTTCCTTCACTGCCGAATAGGTACCTTGGAGTACATTTAACGGGAGGGTTGCCATGTCACCGCTACAGCACACCATCAAGGCATTTGTTCGTAAGGGAGAGCAGTCGTATGTGGCGGAGTGTCTTGAGATCAGTGTTGTAACACAGGGCAGAACACTAGACGAGACCATTGCCAACCTTCGAGAGGCTGTAGGGCTTCATCTTGAGGGAGAAGACCCACGGGAATTCGGACTCGTTGCGAATCCTACGCTCATTCTTACAATGGAATTGGAGCCATCAGATGTCTAAGCCGCGCAGGCTTTCAGGCGATGAGGTCATCGGCATCCTTGCGCGCTTTGGATTCTTTATCCTCAAGCAGAGAGGATCTCATGTGAAGCTGCGTCGCACAACCGAATTGGGTGAGAAGTAAACGCTCACTATCCCTCTGCATAAGGAGCTCGATTCAGGCACGCTTCGCGCAACTGTCAGGCAGGCAAGCCGCTATGTTCCGGAAGACCAGCGTCAACCCTTCCTTTTCACCTGAGCACTCATTTGACAAGCATCATCCTGTGCGTCAACGATCTCTCCCCCCACTCCAGCCGGTAGAAATACATCCCGCTCGCCAGAGTCCGCCCGTCGAATCTCACCCGGTAGTTTCCGGCGTTGTGCATGCCGTCCGCCAGCGTCGCCACAAGCTGTCCGAGCACATTGTATACACGCAGGGCGACGCGTTCAACCCGCGGGATGGTATACATGATTGTGGTGGAAGGATTGAAGGGATTCGGATAGTTCTGCGCAAGAGCGAAAACCCCCGGCTTTCCCGGCGGCGTGGGTGCATCAAGCACGGTCGCCCGGCTCGAAGTGAACGTAAATTTCTCCCCCTGCCGGATCGGCTTCGTCGTAAAAATGTAATTCGTGTCCCCGGCGGCGGGCATCACCACCGCACCTCCCGGAACCGTCGGACGGAGCTCGGCGCAGGTGTTGTTCGTGGCGGATCTGTACGCCGGCGGCGTCAGGAAGATGATCTTCTCGGAGGGGCTCCACCGTTTGTTCACCACCGATTCGACAACCAGCAGGTCCATCTTCTGATTATCGGTCAGGTTCCACGCGCGGAAGGGCACCACCACCTCCCGCTTTCCACTACCGCTCAACGCCGTGTCCAGCGGCACGGCATAACTCCCGTCCGCAAGCGTATCGGTACTCCCCCAGCAGAGAGCGATGTCAATCGGGGCAAAGAGTTTAAGGCCCGCCGTCGGGTTGTTTACCAGAAAGCTGATGTTGGTGCCCGAACGGTTGACCATGTATGACCGCGCAAAATCAATATCCAGGTCGAATTCCGGAACCACCTCAACGGCCACTCCCTGGAAACGTGGCGTGAGATAAAAGACATTCTCGCCCCGGTCGACAGCATACCCGCGCACAAGCGTATCGCCGGTGGTGACATTCCGCGCGTTTAGAAGGGCCCGCTTGCCCGAGAGGGAATCGAAGAACACCTCATAGGTGTTGCCTGTCAACGCAAGAGAATCCAGTACGTGTACGGTGATTCGGCTGGTGGTGCGTCCGAATGGATGGCCCAGGGTCTGGGGATTGACAAAGCCCTGCGGCAGCGCCGGTGTCACACGGCGCACCACGATATCGTAGTCTTTGCCGGTCTGTCCCCAGCTCGACCAGACCGCCGTCAGGGTGTTCGGACCGGACGTCACGAGGTCGGGCTCCCATTGAAAACTCTCGGTCGTGACATTCAGCTGCGTCTCGAACGAAGTCTTGCGGCCGGCGGCGCTGAACAGCTGGACATACACTCCTTCGCGGCTCCCGTCCTGTTTCCAGCTGGACCAGACCACGGCATAACCCCCGTCTTCAAACTTCCGGATGCGCGGGAGCCATTGATAGTTCGCCGTCGTGGCGTTGACCAAGACCTCTCCCCCGGTCTTTGTCCCATCCGCCCCAAAACGCTGCAACATGATACTCCCGTCTGCCCCATCCTGCTCCCAGCTGCACCAGACAACGGCAAAACTGTTATCAGAGAACGACTCCACATCGCCGTACCATTGATAGTCCGCGGTATACGTATTGACGGGCAGTTCGGCCGTCAGCGGAGCGCCGTTCGCCCCGAACAGCCGTGCGTACATGCCGTACCCCGCAGGCGTCGCGCTGTCCTGCTTCCACGATTCCCACACGACCACGAAACTCCTGTCGCGCCGCACAGCCACCGCGGGTTTGGCCTGACTGTATGCGGTTGTCGTGTTGACCATAAACTCACCCGTGAGCGGAGCGCCGCCCGATCCCAAAAGCCGGCCCATCACCTCCCGGTCCGACAGATCGGTCCACGAATCCCACACCACGACGATGTTCCCGGATGAATCCACCGCAACGTCCGGATTGGTCTGCGTCTTCAATCGTGTCGTGTTGACGATAAACTCATCGCCGAGTGCCGCACCGTTCTTGAAGCACCGGGCTTTGATGTCGTAGGAGGAATCATTGCTGACAAACGATGCCCATACCACGACCAGATCCCCGCCGGCATTCATGGCCACTGCAGGACGCTCCTGATCCCCTGCGGTGATGGTATTGACGAGCATCTCCGCTCCGGCCGGTGTACCGTCCGGCAGGAGTCTGCGCATCACGATATCTCCGCGGGATTTCACGCCGGCATATTCTTCCGCCGTCCATACCACGACCATGTTTCCGGCACCATCATTCGCAATTTGCGGATCACGCTGCGTGGAGTCCTGCGAGGTGTTCACCAGCATCTCGGTCTGGGCGGGAAGGGATGACGCAAAGAAGGCAGACGCAAACAGCACCAGGATCAACAGCTTCAGGGATGGGTTCATAGGAAAACTCTCGCATATGATGAATCACCGACCGGTGGCGTTATTTCATTTGAAAATCCAGGAGCGGGTTCGCCAGTGACGGCGCGTATTGATAGTGCCACCACTCGGCATCATACCGTGTAAACCCGCCCACCGTTTCCATCATGGTGAGCAGGAGAGCGCGGTTGTTGATCTGTTCCTGGTTCATGCCTATGGTCCACCCATGTGACGCTTCAACGCCGAAATAGTCGAACGCGGTGGGCATCGGCAATTCCTGTCCGGTCGCGAGGTTCACCAGCGTCAGGTCCACCGCACCGCCACGGTTGTGGTTCGATCCCGAGGCGGGGTCGGCGACATAGACCGGATTCGGAAAGATCTCGAACATAAGATACTGCACCGCCCGCGGCCTGTAGCCGTCGAAGATCTTCAACCCGAGGCCGAGCGTACGCAGGGAATCCTGCACCTTTATCAACTGTTTCACCGTCCCCATAGCCAGGAGACATTCGTCCGTCGTGTACATCTTCTGATGCAAGAAGTTGTCGACGGTATTGTACTTGAGATCGATGGCGATATCGGGTATGAGCTCCTTCACATTCACCAGCTCGTCGCCTGCCGACTGGGCGTGCGCGAGGGCCGGCGGGAGGAAGAGAAGGATCAAAAGAGAACGATAGAGTTTCATCATGTGGCACCTCCAGAATACTTCTCCCCCCGATTCGGAGGGTTCATTGGCAAATGACGCCGTTGTCATCACCATCAGAACTTCAGTCCGAACGTCAGATAGTGCACGTTCTTCAACCGTCCCCAATCCTGGTAAGCATAGTCCAGCTTCACCATGAACTCGCCCAGGATGCGGTAGTTCAGGCCGACGCCCGCGGTGAATCCCTGTTCGGTGTCACGTTCAAAGAGGGATTTCCATCCTCCCCGGAGAAACAGGATCTCGTTCCAGGCGAACTCCAGGCCCGTATTCAGATACTCGGTGTTGTCGTTGGGATGTATCGCGTCCAGTGCAACGGTCAGGCGCGACTCTTCGGCTTTCAGAACGTCCGCGGCAACACCGACGCGAAAGACGAGCGGAAGGTCAAACTCATCCAGCTGGACATCGGTGTTGATCAGGTTTCCTTCCGTGCCGCCGATCTGGACAATCATCAGGTTGTCGCGCCCCTCCAGACGCATTTTCGTCCCGAAATTCGAGATGCTTGCGCCGAGCCGGAACTCGTTGAGGATCGGAATGCGGTAGATCGTCCCGATGTCCATGGCCACGCCCGTGGCGGTCATGTTCCAGATATACTCGCGGAGGTACTTCACGTTGAACCCGATCGAGAACTGATCCGTCAGGTCCCGCCCGTAGCTGAGGCCGATGGCCATGGCCCCCGCGTTGAAGAGCTCCCCGGTTCCTTCCGGCTGCTCGACCGTGCGCACGAGCATGTCATCCATCGAGAGAACGTCCACAAATGCTCCGAGCGTTCCGAATCCGGGCAGGTGGGTGGCAAACGCGGCAAAATCGTAATTCACGTCTGCAAACCACCGGACATGGTTGAACACCGCCTCGCGGGAGTACAGCCGGGCAAGACCGCCGGGATTCCAGTACATCGCGGTGATATCATCGGCCGTCGCGGTGAACGCGCCTCCCATCCCGATGGCGCGGGAGCCGACGCCGATCTTGAGGAAGGGGGCCGCGGACGTGCCGGTCTTTGTAAGATTCTGCGGCAGCGCCACCGTGGCCGTCAGAAACAACAGCAGAACCGGCAGCACCATCTTCGCCCCCGTTCCGGCGGACAATTTCGTGACATGCCTTTTCTGGTTTGGGATTCTCATGCATCCTCCATGAACAGAAGATCTCGTTTCATGCGTCGTGTGGTTCTCTCTCTTTGCAGCACCAATCCCAGCTCTCCGGACGTCGACCGTCCTCTTCTTGCACCTCTGCTCCCCTACTTGATCAGCGCAAACTTCAGCACCTTCTCCCCCACTCCGGGCGCGTCGAGATGTGCGACATAGATCCCGTACGCTACGCCGAATCCGTCCCGGTTGAGGAGGTTCCAGTATTCACGGGCATTGTCCACGCCTGAGTCGTGCTCGATGGTCTGCACCAGATCGCCGTTGATGGTGAAGATCCGGATCGTGCAGCGCTGCGGGAGATTCTCAAAATAGACCCTCCGCTCGCCGCGGGTATCCCCCGGCAGCCGGTTGGTCGGTTCGATGGTGCTGTACCCGACGTACGGGTTCGGGACAACGTAGATATTGTCCATGCGCGAAGAGGCGGTGGCGGCATCCACCGTGCCGGCTTCGGTCTTCAACGTAAAGAGATCATCGGCGGTGAACGGCCGGCGGGTCCGGATCAGCAGGACGTCTCCATCCGTCGGAACACGCGGGGTAATGCTGGTGTCCGGAGGCTTTGGAGATGATAACGCCCCATGTGGTCGTGTCCGTGGTGGCGCCGGTGGAGCCGGGCCGGAACAGAACAATCTCCTCGCCGGGACTCCACTGCCTGTCCCGGCTGGCGGAGTTTTCGTTCAAGAGCGTGAGAATGCGGGCTGGTGTGCCGGTCGTCACGTCTGTCACCGCATACCGCACCGGAATTTTGATCAGCCCCCCCGATACCACCATCGCGGTGTCGATGTTCTGTGCGGAAAACCGGATTTCATAGTCCGCGGGCCAGGTTCTCCGCCGTTGTCCTATCTGTGTCAGCCGGGCGGTATAGACGAAATTGGAGTTACCGCTGATCCACTTCGAGCGGAGTGAGTCGTACGCCAGCTCGGGATGATCTTCGATTGCCAGGGCAACACCCTCAAAAACCGGATTGGAATCCTGGCTCTTGAGTGCACGGCTCTGGAACACCGGGTGGTAGCGGTAGGTCACGTTGAATGTGCCGTTGTTCGGCATCGCACTGTTGCCCGTGCGCCGCACCGAACCCCGCTGATAGTTGACAATGTAGTCCTTCTCGTTTACATACGTGGTGCCGTCCGTTCCTTTGACACTGAAGGACCCGCCGTCGGCAATGTTCTCGTGGGCGAGAGCCGAGTAGTTCGTGTCGTAGGCAACGATGGTTTCGGTAACGGGCTTCGTATTCAACACCGAGTAGTTCTTTCCCTTTGCCTTCTTCCCGTCGACCTGGAAGGAATCCGCGAAGGAAATACGGTACTCTCCACCCTGGGGTACGGTCAGGTCATTGAGTACCCGGAGACCGACCTCTCCCGTACCGATTCCCGCATCGTGCGTCAGGTTGCGGGACAAGATCGGCATCCATTGGAGGCGTATAGCCGCTGGCACGCGGCCCCGGGACCGCCATGGCGGTGTTGACGTCGAAGTTCAGCTGGGACGTAATGGGATCCTGGGTGATCTTCTTCGTGGTCTCCGTGGGTGGAATGCCGACGGAATCGCCGTGGTCATATGCCACGACCGCATAGTAGTACGTCTGACCGTTGATCACGTTGTTGGAATCCACGAACGAATGCACCAATCCGCGGTTGTTGCCCAGATAGTACTGGATGCCGCGGTCCTGGTAGGGCACAGGATGATACCCCTTCCAGGGATCCTCGACCTCCTCCGACCAGCGTCCGTCCTTGTTGATGTCGATGAACGGCTCGCCCGAATCGTACTTTCCGTTCCCGTTCAGATCGGTGTACTTCTCCTCGCGCACGGCAACGTCGAATTTTGCCTCCCGGCCTGCGAGATCCTTGAGGGGTTCCGTGAGAAACCGCGCACCCTTGCCGTCGGTCACGGTCTGCACATCGTTGAAACCGGGATCGGTGCTGCGGTAGATGACGTACCCTTCGAAGTCTTTCCCGGTGATCGGGTCCAGGCTCTGTTCGGCGATGGTGTCCCAGTACAGGGTCACCTTTTTGTTATCCGGTACCGCGGTCAGGTGAGGGGTGATCGGCGGACGGAAGAACTGGTAGTTCTTGTTGTAGATCGTCTGCACGGTCTTCGCCGTCGTCAACAGGCCGTCCAGATCCTCGGCAAGCAGCAGGGCCATCGAGATACGCTTGGTCTCCCCCTTCCTGAGGGAGATGTACCCCGAACCAAAAATGAAGACGATGTCGGAGCTCTGCTGGATCGCGCCGAAGTTGCGCGGGATGGAGCGGTTCCACATGGATTCATCATTCGAAATCTTGTCCGAATTCCACGGCCAGCTGTTGAAACTGGTGAGCCCGATCTGGTCCGCCTCGTCCAGGTCGGTGAGTTCGAAGTTGGGTTCGCCGGGATAGAGCGGATCCAGCGACCCGTCAGGAAGCCGTTTCCCGGCATCGGGGACGCCGTTTGCCTCGCCCTGATCCTGCGTGTTCGGGACGCCGTCGATGCCGACGTCATCGGACACCGGGCTCCAGTCGCCGTCATTGTCGATGCCGTCGTCCTGGCGTTCATCGATGATCAGGTCCCCATCGTTGTCGATGCCGTCGTTCGGATTTCCGGGGCTTTCAAGAAACTTGCACCCGACATACCCGAGCGGAAGGCCGCGGGCCCCCTTCATGTCCGGATCCCAGAAGTAGACAAGACTCCGGGAGTACACGGGAATCTGATCCAGGCGGCCCGTGGAATCATACGGAGGAATGAAGAAGCCGTTGTCGTCGGTATTTTCGGGCGCCCCGCCGCCCAGATCCGGGTCTCCGTAGATCCCGAAGAAGACACTGTCCAGATCCTTCTCGCTGGTGTTCGTGATGGTGTAGACAAAAAAGATGGTGTTCTCGGCCAGCGCGTTGCTCCACTGGAACGCACGCCCATCCACCTGCAGGCCGATTCCTCTACGCGTGGGATCTCCCGGGAACGGATAGTACGGAAACTCCATATTGAAACGGTCGTCCATGGACCAGAACACCTCCAGGTCCGCACTCGGCGCATCCTGGGAGAGGTATCCCGGCCAGACATACTTGCCCAGGACGGGGTTGTACCAGGTGCGCGGCCAGCTGTCGGGTTTTCCGTCCCCGTTCTTGTCATCGGCGGGGTTGGAGGCCATGAGGGTTTGGTCCGGGTCGGCATAGCCGGGCAGCGGTTGCCACTGCCAGAGTGTGTCCCCCGTGGGGTTCACCTCGCGGAGCGAAGGGTAATCCCACAGGGCGTCCGAAATGATGTGTATGCGGCGGGATGAATCGCGTGCATCGGGAACCGAGGCGCCGACGATCGGACAGAACTGGAATGCGTAGTCCAGATTCCGCCAGACGAGATTATTCACCCCCCGGAGAGCATCGTAGCCGGGAGCAATGCCGCCGTAGTTGTACAGCTGGGTGGCAATCCGGTTGCCGTTCATGAAGAACGACTTCCGGTCTTTTTGTGCCGCCACCGCGGCATCTTTGGCCAGTGCACCGGTGCGCGACTTGGAGAGTTGGTCCGCAGGCGCAGGTGCCGTCCGCTGGTAGGCGGGTGTCGCCAGCATCCGTGCCATATACGCCTTGACGGCCTGATGCTCCCGTGCGGTCTTCTCGTCGGTGCCATCCGCCACCATCCTCCCCGCCGGAAACAGCACCAGAAACAGAACGAACCAGACTCCGAAGACACCGACAACCCCTTTCCTGCGAGCGTCAACGCCGCCCGTTCTCTCCCCGTCGATGGCCCGTACGCCGCAAGCGTCAACAGCACACACTCCATGACGGTCGACGACCCGTACTCCATGGGCGCCGACGATGTGCGCCCTTTGAGCAGCAGACATATTCTTCATTCTTCTCTCTTCTGTTGTCATTCTTCATTCCCCTCAGAATTCGACGGTTGCGCCCAGCCGTACTTCCCGCGGAGGCAGATAGTAATCGGGCCGCACGAACCATTCGCTGGCCGGATGAAGTCCCGGAATCTCCGTGGCCAGCTTGTCCGTCTCCTGTGCGGTAGTCTGATTCTGCACGAGTGTATATGTCGCACGCCCGGTATCATTGTACACGTACCGCTCGTTCATGGTGTCGAACAGGTTATACACCTTGATGTATGCGGTCAGACGCACGCCGGCGACATTGAATGTCTTGTCCGCCAACAGATCCACGCGTGTCTGCGGCGGTTTGCGCCCGCTGTTGGTTTGCAGGTAGACGGTTTGTTCGGTGATCTGCGGCGTGTACGGGAGCCCCGTTCCAATCCGTCCCACCAGCGTGACATTCCAGTCGCTCGGCTGCCCCACCGTCACGGTGCCATTGATGGTGTGCGACTGATCCCAGTCCAGATAGACCGGGATTTTTTCGCTCTGCCGCCCGGAGGAGAGATCCACAAAGAACGCGTCGACATTCGTCTCGTTCCCTTCCGCGGCCTGGTAGGTGTAATCCAGTGTAGCGCCAACGAGATCGCTCGCGGTGCGCCGTTTGGTGAGCGAGAAGGTGATCCCCTTGACGTTGCTGTAGTCCTTGTTGACATATTTGTAGTACGTTTCGTCCCCGCTGATCCGGATCTGCTGCATCGCGAGAAGGTCACGCACGTCCTTGTAGAATCCGGTCAGGTTGAAGGAAAGATTCTCCATCAACTGCTGCTGCAGACCCAGTTCATAGGTGACGGTTCTCTGCGGGTGCAGATCCGCATTCCCGAAGGTCGGCGTCCCCGAGGAGAAGCTGTATTTGAAGTTCGGGTTGGCGTAGAGATAGGAGAAGGGGGGCATCTGGAAAAAGTGACCGTACGAGAAATGGATGATCCCCTTGTCGGTGATCGGGAAGGACACACCGATGCGGGGACTCCATTGATGCTTGCTCTCCGCCGGCGCCAGCAGCGTGGAAGGATCCACGGTGGGCGGCAGTGTGGGGCTGTTCGGACTCGGATACATGATATTCGTGGAATAGTAAGCATCGGCGGAGAAGTAGTCGTACCGGAGGCCGACGTTCAGGACAATGCTCTCAAACTCCATCTTGTCCTGCACGTAGGCGGAGAGTTCTTTCGGCTTTCGCGTGTACACGTCATGATTCGTGGTGTTTGTACCCGGGATCGTCGGCGTGAAATACCGGACGGTGTCGCACAGAACGACAAAGTTCTCGAAGTTGAGCGTATGGCTCTTGTACTCGGCCCCGAATTTCACCTCATGGTTAGAGGTCACCTGACTGGTTGCGTCAACCTTCCCTCCCCACGTGACGGACCGCTGGTAGTACTGGCCCATGGGCGTGCCGCCCGAGAGAAATGTGTACGGAGCAGCGGTTGTGCTCTTGTAGTCCGGTTGATAGCGCGGATCGGCATGCAGGCCGCTGATGTCGATCCCCGACCCCGCAAAATAGGTCACCGGGTTGCCGTCCTGATCCAGCAGTGGATACAGGTACTGTGTGAAGTCGTTGATGTTATACGAGGCGCGTACCGTGTAGTAGGTCGTGGTGTTCAACGAATGACGGAACTCGAGGGAGTTGAGCAGCCCCCAGTCACGGTTGTTGTATGTGGCATCGGGGTTGTACTTGTAGCTGTGGGAATACCCCTTGTATTCGGTGTCCGAATAGAGGACGTCATACCGGATTTTCCCTGTGGAGAACGGCGTGAAGCTCAGCTTCGCCGTCCCGCTGAATTCCTTGCTCGGATTCATGGGCACCAGCGCACTATCCCCGGTTGAAATGATCGTGATGTCGGCGGGATCCATCGGGTTCTTGATGACATAGTCTGTGGGATTGTGCTCCCGTATGCCGTACAACCAGCCGCGGTTGTTCTCGTACCGGCCGGACACAAAAAAGGAGACCAGATCCGGTACCACGGGCCCGTTCAGCGTCATCTCGGTAATGGTGCGGCTGAGCGGATCCACACTGGTGATGTTGGTGAAAATGTCGTCCTGGGTACTGACATAGTCGCCGGCGGAAAAGGAGACACTCCCGCCGAATGTGTTGCCGCCTTCTTTGGTCACGGTATTCACCACCCCGCTCAGGGCGTTCCCGTACTCGGCATTGAAGGTCCCGCTGACGACCGAGAGCTCCTGGATGGCATTGGTGGCGATGGAAACGCTGCGCGAATTATCAAACGGGTTGGAGATGGAAACCCCGTTGACGGTGTAGGAAATCTCGCTCGAGCGGCCCCCGCGGATGTGGAGTTCGCCCCCGGCTCCCTGCACGATACCCGCCTGCAGGGTGAGAATCTGGTTGACGTTTTCCACCGGCAGGGCTTCAATGGTCGCGGCATCGATGTTCGTGTGCGAAGAGGTCAGGTCGCGCCGGACCATCGGCGCTTCGGCCTGCACCTCGACGGTCTCCAGGGCGATGACGTCCGTGGAGAGCTTGACGTCAAGCCGCGTGGTAAAGTCCACGGAGACCTTGACGCCGGTGAACCGTTTCTTGTTGAAGCCCACCCCTCCCACCGCGACGTTGTACGAACCCGGGGGAATGTTGATGATGGTGAAGTTCCCATCGGGGTCCGTGCTCGCCCCCATCGTCGTTCCTTCGATAAGCACGGTGATGCCGATAAGGGATTCGTTGTTCTCCGCACTCTGCACACGGCCGGCGATCTTGCCGGTGTTGCCCCCCAGGGCAAGACAGGGCACCAGAAAAAAGAGCGGAAGGGTCCATCGCGTAAGATGCTTCATGAGAGCTCCAGATATCGCGAAACGGAGAGGTGAGATGAAGGGAAAAAAAGGCCGTGAACGGTACAACATTCACGGCCCTGGATTTGTCAACGAGCAATTAACGGACGAGCATCATCTTCTGGGACTTGCTGAAGTTGCCGTACTTCAGCGTGTACACGTAGCTGCCGCTGGCAACGGGTGCGCCCGCGTTGTTCGTGGCATCCCAGATGGCGGTGTGTGATCCCTTCGTGTAGTCCTGATCACTCAGCAGCGTCTTCACTTCCTTGCCGAGCATATCATAGACGACGAGGGAGATCTTCTTGTCGACCGGCAGGGAGAAGCGAATCGTCGTGCTCGGGTTGAAGGGATTCGGATAGTTCTGATCGAGCGCGTAGTCGTCCGGAGTGACGAACGCGTAGGTTTCCTCCGAGAAACCGGTGGTGCCCTGGTACTCCAGCACGCGGACGTTGATCACGTTCGTGTTCAGGACTCTCTTGATGCTGTCCTGTTTGAAAGCCCACAATCGCTGGAATACCCGTGGTGTCCCAATGGTAGTACGTGTATTTGATGGAATCCGCTATGCTCTGATACGCGATCGCCAATTCCTTCTTGCCGTCGCCGTCCAGATCGCCACCTGAAAAGATTCCGGAGAGGAAGGGGCTCTCAGCAAATGTGGTGTCACGTTTTTTGCCGAGTGAATCATAGATCGAGAGTTCGTGGTAGCGAGCCTTGTCCCCGGGATAGACGATGGTGTTCGTGTAGCTCGCCTTTGTCGCAGGATGTTTCCTGTTCCGCTGTACTTCATCTGGATCACGTTGTAGTCAGCCGATCCGCCGATATAGATCTCGTCCTTCTTATTGCCGTCAAAGTCATACGTGGCGATCCCCCAGTGCGAACCGGCGGTCTTCCCTGCAAGCGTCCAGAGATCTTCTCGCCGATGATACCGAATTGGGAGGAGTCCTTCCACACATAGACCCCCGTGTCGCCCTTGGCGAGACTCACAAGTGCGACATTGTATTCGATGTCAGATGATCCGGTGTAGATAATGCCGGCGATCTCTTGTTTTCCGTCGCCATCGACATCCGCCGGATAGAGCCCCATGTACCCGCAGGCGTCGGAGCCTTTCTCATTCAAGTATTCATGATAGAACTGGGTTCTGGCTTTTACGTTCGTTGCCGAATCAACCCCCGGGGTTGGAAACCGGTAGTTGTCGGCACCTTTCACATCGATCGACCAGAAGCCATAGTAGTTCCAGTAGTGATTGACGATTTCCTTCTTACTGTCCCCGTCAATATCGGCAGCGAATGAATGCCACCACGATCCGGGGGAGAACTTGTTTTCCGGTGTGACTGCAGGATCACCGCCCTCAATGCCCCATGAGCCGAAACCGCCGATATCCCCGAAGACGCCGAGGATGTAGACCTTGCCATCCTCGTTCGCCATAATCAATTCGTCGCGGCCGTCGCCGTCATAGTCGCTCACATCTCCGACTTCACGATCCATTCTGAATCGGCTGTTGGCCGTTAGGATCGGGACGAATTGGTCGGCCGGAAGAATGATATCAGGCACCCCTGGTGTTGCACCGTAGCCGTTGTTTGTTCCGTTGTACTCGAAGACGTACACCGCTCCCGTATACCGCAGGCCGGCGGGATAGATAATCTCACGATTGCCGTCACCGTCCAGATCGCCATCGCGAACCCAGCGGGGAGTGGAATTGGTGTTGGAAGAATAGAGTCGCGGAGAGGACCACACAAGCTCCAGGTGCCGGGAGACGTCTGTTCAAACACATGAACCCGTCCACCGTTGGAGTAGTCGGTGGCTAATGAGCTCCTGTTTGCCGTCTTTGTCAAGATCCTTCGCCACCCACACTCTGCGGACCCCCTGGTCGCTAAAATAGGGTTTGAGGGAGTCCGGAACACCCGGTTTGTTCTTTAAGGCATAGCCATTGATTTCCCCGGTAAGCGAGAACTGCGCCATGGCCGCTGCGCTTGCGAGCAGCAGAACGAGCAACATCGTAGTGATTCGGCTCATTCGATGACTCCTTGTTGTGTTGGATGAAGTAACTGTGCGACAAGATTATGACTGTAGTTGAGAAGCCCGGCGTGAAAGCGTTCCACGCACTCCGCACCACACGGCTGATTTCCACGGATGGAAGTGCATTCCGAAACGTGGCACAAAGGGGGTTGGATACGCGGGCTACGAGCGCAAATACTCAATCAAAATACCGTTCCTGGGAGGAAATGTCAAGTGAGCGAATCAGCATTTGACACCGTCTTCAGACGGGTAGACGGGGTGGGGGCTGTAGCCATCGATCGAAAGGAAAAAACAGAGGCCCGGGTGGTAACCCGGGCCTCGGTGTTTCATCCAAACAAGACCGCTCTATTTTACTTCAACACCATCATTTTCTTCATTTCCACGAACATCCGCGAGCCGTCACCCGGACGGGCCTCCAGACGGTAGAAGTACATCCCGCTGGAAACCTGCGCGCCCAGACTGTTCCGGCCGTTCCAGACAACGCTCTGCACGCCGGCACCCTGAGTCTCCTCGAGCAACGCCATTACTTCCCTCCCCAGCACGTCGTAGACCTTAGGCTTACAACCGCCTGCATCGGCAGGCTGTAGCGGATGGTGGTCGTCGGATTGAACGGATTCGGATAGTTCTGATCCAGCGCAAACTCGGCAGGCAGGCCGTTCTCATCCGGCAGGCCGGTGATCGTACCGCGTTTCACCACGACCGTGAATGTGTCTGCACTGAACACAGGCGGGTTCGCGGGATCTTTTGCCGCGGCCGTCCACTTCAACAGCACACTGTCGGCCGTACCGAGGTAGGTGAGCATCTGCTTTCCTGTTCTCGTCAGGAACGTATCCCGCGCAGCAGAAACAATCGGCTTCCCGATCGGAGCCCACGAATAGGCCAGCGTGTCCTTGTTGAGGTCGATTGCCGCACGCCAGCGGAACGTGACGATTTGCGCCGTGTCGTTCAGCACGACTGTCGCGTTGTTCGCGGGGAGCAACATGGTAAAGTGTCTCTCCGGCGGAGCAGCGACGTTCATGGTGAAATCCGTATACATGTTCGGAGAAATCTGATATCCGTCATTATACACGGTGGAAGCCGACGTATACTGTGTTGCCACTCCCTGGACATTCACCGGCCAGACAGGCTCGACCTGGCCGTCCATATCCGTGTCCTGGTCTATCCGCAGGAGGATTTCTCTGTAACTGTCCGTGACCATCATATTGGCATCTGCTGCCAGACCCGGCCACGCCGGTGATGCTGCGGTTTTCGTCACACCGTTGATCTTGATCAGACGGGATTCATATGTTTCCGGAGTTGCCAGGTACTTGTCGATGGCCACCACAACCGGTGCGGGTGCGGGACCGGAAGAAAGCCTGACAACGTCAAGGGTGTCGGCAACGTTCAATTGCGTGGTACCGCGGTTCTGCCCGACAACACCCCGGACAACCACGCGATCCCCGATCTTGTAGACCGGTCCGCCGCCCGTCAGACTCCCTTTGGTCATATTGATACCTGCCACCGCATCCTGTACGAAGTAGGAGAATCTGTTCGCCGAAGCGGTGGGATTGATGGAGTTCACCACCCCTATTACCGTTACGGTATCATTCAGCCTGTCGGGGCGGAAATCATTGTTGGTGTCCTTCCGGGCTTCCGCGATGAGGATCGGTGCCTGTTTCAGCTTCACACGGTCGAGCCACGTCAGCGGTTCGGGTGCACCGTATCCGCTGGTATACAATATCTCCGGTTCAATGTCGGCATCGACGTTCGTGATGCCGAACTCGTCCCAGCGGCCAGCGGTGGACACTTCCGCATCCATCAGGGTCTTTTCATAACTCGCCGGATTGGTGATAGTACCACCTCTGTAGCTCAGCCGGACGATAGCAGCGTTGGGTGTTGCATCGCGGCTGCCGAACACAAAATCCGGTTTCCCATCGGTGTCAATATCCGCTACCACCCCGCCGTATAAACGGCCGGCGGCACCGACGAGCGAGATGAAATCTGCGATCTGTGTCCCAATGAGTGTGTCTGCCGGAGGGCTGCAGGAGATACACCTTGTTGTTGCCGGGAGAAGTGTAACCTGCAACCACAATCTCCTTTTTCCCGTTTCCATCCAGGTCAACGACGGAAGCCGATTTCCAGGACCCGTTGGGAACCAGCCCGGTCTGTGCCTTGCCGATCGACCAGACACCGCTCCTGTACCGGACGGGAATCACCGCGCCAGATGCGGCAGTTGGGAAAAGATAGATCGTGCTGTCCAGCACCGCGAAATCATATATAGAACCGGCGGCGAGCGTGGAGTCCTTTCCCGAATACTTCAGCGTCCATGTTTCGCTCCCGTCACCGTTGTCAGGGATGTTACTCACCCCGATAACGCCGAAGCGGTAGCCGGTGGTGCTCGATGCACGGTCGCAGAAGACCAATTCCTCTCTTCCCGTCTTGCATCCACATCCGAGAGGAGCCACTTGAACGGGCGTAAGTTGAACATGCTCGAATCCGTAATCGTCCATTTCGCATTTGGAAGAAAGTTGGAGCCCGATGCAATGCCCATCACATCGCTTCCATCACCTTTTTCCTCAAAGACGATGACACGCGCAGGTTTGGGGTTGGTTGTCGCATCCAGTATTGTTCACGGGACCCCAGATGACCTCCATCTTCCCGTCCTTGTCCCAGTCGCCGTATGTGAGTGCGGGCCAGGTGTTCTGTAATGGAATGCTCAACTCGGCGCTCCATACCGAATCCCACTTCGTACCCGACCACTCGTATTTGTAAATCCGGGGGATGAGCTCGCCGGGACCGGTATCATTGATGTTGTTGTTGACGAGATAGACTTCGGACTTGCCATCACCGTCAAAATCGACACCGGAGATGAAATTCCCTATGCCGCCTGTCTCCTTTGCCGGAACGGGAACACCGGCCTTGCGCGCAAAGACTTCCTGCGCGCCGCCTATTTCCGTCAGACACAGAACGAGCAGCGGCATGATGGCGAAGTACAACCACGAAGATCGTTTGTTCATGGTACCTCCTTGATTAGGTGCGTGTGGCAGGTTGGTGAATGGTTGTTGGAGTCCAGTGGTACAGACAAGACTATAGCTTAAAATCGCGAACATTTCCGCAAGAGTCAAGCCCTCACAACAGCGTCAATCTCGATTATGTGGTGAGGATTCAGGCGGGTACACCATATCTGATTCGATGTTCCGGCATGTGGCCTGCACTACATGCCTGAACATCCCGGAAGGGCAAACAGTGACGCGCCTATGATTTTCGGTGCCCCAGCGCCGACAACCCCACCCCGATCACCAGCGTCGCCGCCACCCCGATCATCGTGAACCAGGTCCATGCCACCAGTTGGAGCGAAATCACGGTGATCATCACCAGTATCCCCCCCACAAACGCGGCAAGCGCATCTTCCTGATTCGGCCGCGTGAAAAGCACGCCGAGAAGGAATGTGCCCAGCAGGCCGCCGTACGTGAACGAGGCGATGCTCAGAGCCAGTTCAACAACAGTCTGACTGGTGTTCATGAAGAACACCGCGGAGAGAACCAGCAGGACCGCCCAGAGTACCGTCACCAGACGCGAAAATCGGAGCTCCCTTTCCGGCGTCAGGCCCGCACCCGCGCGGGGCTTATAGAGATCCAGCACCGTTGAAGAAGCCATTGAACTCATCGACCCGGCAAGCGTGGAGAGCGCAGCAGCAAAAAGCCCTGCAATAATGAACCCCGATACCCCCGGGGGCAGCCCTTCTATGATATAGCGGGGAAAGATCTCATCGGCCCGCTTGAGGCCGAGCTCCGCAACCGTCGCACCGTTGTAGTGCCCATACAGCAGAAGTCCGACAATGAGGAAAAGGGTGAACTGCGCGATGATGATGATCCCGCTCCAGATGAGCGCCTTGCGCCCCGCCGCAAGCGACTTGGTCGTCAACACTCTCTGCACAACCAATTGGTCGGTCCCGTGTGAAGCCATCGAAAGGAACGCCCCGCCGAAAATCCCTGCGAAGAGGGTGTATGGTTTGCTCCAGAAATCCGCGTCGAACCCGAGCGTAAACACCTGGAACTTTCCCGCATCCGATGCCAGCTGCGTGATGCCCGCCCACCCGCCGGGATGAGAACTGACAAGCAATACGGCCGCAAGCAACGCCCCGCCGATGTAGATGACCATCTGCACTGCATCAACCCAGATCACCCCGCGCACACCACCTGCATAGGTGTACAGCAGCGCAACGACGGCAAGAATGGCTATAGCCACAGGATACTCCACGCCGAGCACGAATTTCAACGGGATCGCGGTCGCAAACAACCGCACCCCGTCGGCTGCGATGCGCGTGAACAAAAAGACCACCGACGCAAGGGATCGCGTCTTGCTCCCAAAACGGTTTTCGAGGAACCCGTAGGCCGTGACCAGTTCTCCCTTGTAGTACGACGGAAGGAAGAGGAAACTGACTGCGATACGGCCGAGCAGGTACCCGATCGTCACCTGCAGGAACCCCAGGTTCGTCAGGTAGGCAAGTCCCGGAATGCTGATGAAGGTGAGCGTGCTGGTTTCCGCGGCAACAATCGAGAAGCAAACCACCCACCAGGGAATTTTGTCCTTGCCGAGAAAGTAGTCGCGCGCCGTGTGCTGTTTGCCCCCCCGCAGCATGCCGAACAGCGCAACGGCGGCGAGGTAGACAACGAGGACGATGTAGTCGAGAGTGGTGAAGCCCATAGGAATCTGTCAGTCGATGCTGACCTTTGCTGTTTCGGGATGCCAATACAGAAGAGTCCGGAAAAACAACCTGTTCTGCTCCGGGTCGGGAGACGGACTCAGGTACAGCTCACCCAATGCCTCGCGGAAGCGCAACAGTTCTCTGAGGCGTGACCGCCATTTGTCGTCGTAGCAACAGAGATCCAGCAATTCGAATGCCCGTTCGTAACACTCCCGCGTTTCGGCCAACAAGTCCCGCTGCGATGAAATTCTTTGCGCGGCTGAATTCGCTCCCGATCATCAGGATCTGACGGTCCATCGCAAAACCCGCCCACCGTTCCGGAGTCATGCTCTTGTGCCAGATCGTTACCATGGCAGACTCACCCATCGCTTCACGATCGCTTCGACCGCCGTGCGGATCTGTGGATCGCTGATCTCGATCGCGCGATTCCCTGCGGACGGACGAATATTGATCAACGACGTGTGCTCAATACGCGGAGGTGTCAGCCACGGGAGGAGATTCCCTCCCCGGAATACTTCAAGATCCGGATTGTCAGTGGTGTCGCCGGAATAAGTATGGGTGCATTCATAGGTTCATGAAAGATACACGGATCTTCCACCGCATGCAACAGCATTGACACGGTTCTCAGTTGAGTGCTTTCAGAGGAGACTCTCTGCTGAAGCACCAGACCGCGCTTCCCTTGATTTTGAAATGACTCTGATCTACCTTGTCAAGCAGACCGTCGGGTTCCCGCCTGGTTGTCTGGACCGCCGGGTTCCCGCCTCGATGGTCAGACGGTCAGACCCCCCTCTTTCCCGGCAACTTTCTGCTGCGCGAAGTGGAACCGGTCTCGGCCAACGTCTCGGGCCTCGCCGATGTTGGACTCCGGGCGCTCGAAGCACTGAAAGCCGCCGGGCGATTCACCCCGACAGCGGAGGACAACGAACTGCTCGAACGCTCTGCGAAGCCCGAAGCGGAAGTGCATATCATGATCCTCGAGCCCGTAAAGACACTTGTCGAAGCGACACGATAGGGGACAGGCACCACAGCGACATCACTGAGAAGGAGAGAGGTATATGGCCATTCGCATATTTATCACCGGAGGGACATTCGACAAAGCATACAATGAACTGGATGGAAAGCTCTACTTCAAGGACACCCATCTGCCCGAGATGCTCGCGCTGGGGCGATGTAAGGTGGAAGCGGCGTTGCGCACGCTGATGATGGTGGACAGCCTGGAGATGACCGATGCCGACCGGCAGATCATCGTCGAACAGTGCACACGCGCCAGAGAGGAACACATCCTGATCACCCACGGCACCGACACGATGGAGGTCACGGCGCAGGTGCTGGGGAAAGCCATCCACAACAAGACGATCGTCCTGACGGGCGCGATGATACCCTACAAGTTCGGAAGCTCCGACGGACTGTTCAATCTGGGGAGCGCCATGGCGTTCGTGCAGCTACTCCCCCCGGGAGTCTATATCGCAATGAATGGCAAATGTTTTACGTGGGACAATGTGAAGAAGAACCGGAAAACCGGGGAGTTCGAGGAACGGAAGCAGGTTTAGTAGCGCTCGATCTTGATTCTGGAGACTCCTGCATCCACCCCTATATGCACCTTCTGTGCCGCCGACTCAAAATTCTCCGTAACGTAGCGACCCTCCCCTTCTCTCGTGAACCCCGGCAATTTCTTGCTTGACATCGGCGCGTCGAGATGGACTTCACACCCGGCTGATGAGGGCACACGCAGCACAATGGAGGACGCTCCGGCATCAATGTCGACCGATGTTTCCGGCTGACGGTCACCCAGCGTCAGGTGTATGGAGGCGGCACCCGCGTTTACCTGGAGCCGGTTCACCCGGAATGCCTGCAGATCACAATTGAGCTTGGTCGCGCCAACATCCAGACGCACATCCCATACCGGTGCCGGATTCAGATCTCACCTGAACAAGGTTCCGCATTCGCCCGGGAGGCCATGCGGCGTGTTTGCCGTTCAATTCCAGGGAGACCCTTACACCTTCCGCATCCTGATTTCGCTCCAGCCGGTACGAACCGAAACTGGATTCGGTCTTCACATGGACGAGTTGCGAAGTGGTGTCGCCGATGGAGAAGGAACCCGCGCCGGATTCCATGCTGAACGTCGCCTGCTTTATCGAAGGGTCAAATGATTCGTCCATCTCCTGCGTTTGAGTGATCGGAGCGTTCGAGCACTCCCCGTCAAACCAGGTCATGTTGAACATCGCAACCAGGACAAAGCCCAGGACCACCGCGGCCACAGCCGCGGCAACCAGCCGGACTGCTTTTCCCGCCACAAGCAGGGCAATACCCCAGAACACCAGTGCGACCGGCCAGAATTTCCATGCCACGTTCCAGTGTGCAACAAAAACCCCCGTCTTCTCGAGCAAGACCAATATGCCGATGGTCAGCAGGAAGAGACCCCAGAACAGCCGTGAGGTTTTCATATGTCCTCCGCTATTTCTCTGATGGAGTGCGCGATTTCCAGAGCATCGCAGCTCCAATCACGATAAGGATCACCGGCCAGTAGTCATGAAACCGGAAGTCCGGGAGCAGGTTGTTTGCGAGAAAGAGCAGGCCCATCACAACAAGCACAAGCCCGCCGATAAGACTCCCCTGATCCCGGTGGCGCTTCGGATTGGAAGGTGTGGAGGTGGTGTCCATGATGAGCCCTCATTGTGTAAGTGATTCAGTGTTGACCTATTATACGTACAATCCCCCGGGAAGTTGAGGCACCGTGGCACATGTGGCACCGTGCCACATGTGCCACAGCCCCTACAGCCCCTATCGCACCACACGCAAACGCCCCAAACCGCTTGTGGATGAATAGTTTGCGTCATACATCGCTTCCGCCGTGACCGGCGGATAGATGAATTCCCCGGCCGTTACCGCGCGAACTGCATAGTAGAACACCTGCTGCCGCTTCCCCCCGCGAAAACTCGTGTAAAGATTGATCCGGTCATCGCGGATGTCCATGTACTCCGGAACCGCAGGATCCTTGATAAACGCATAATTCGTGGCTTCGGTGATCCGCGGGTTTTCAATCTCAAAACCGGCCGGCAATAGGTCGCTGACGGCAATATATTCCAACCGTTCAACACTCGAAGTCAGGGTGAGCCGGACAACGACAAGGTCGTTCTGCCTGATCGACAGCGGGTTAACCGTGGCACCGGTGCGGTCCAACAGCTCACGCCGGACCTGCAGATTCCGGTCCTCCATCTTCACGCGCCCGTCCGTCCGGATCCCCTCCACAGCAACCGTGTAGTACACGCGTCCGCTCCCGCGTATGACGATCGAGACCTTCTTCCCGTACGGTTCTACATCGAGCCTCTGATTCCCCCCTCCATAAACGAAGTCCTTACCGCCGACGGTCACTGTTCCCGTCACCTTCGTGCCGGAAGCCATCCGGGCCGATTTGCCGAACGCCAGCAAAGTGAAGGCGTTGTCCTGTGTGCTGTACCATTCGTCGCGTTTGTACGTCCTGGACAGGTAGTCCATCAACCGGGGAATGTTGCTGCTGTTCAAGTCCGTCTCCAGCAGCACGTTCAGCATGATCGCCGTGGCCCGCACCGGGGAATCGAAGTCCCCCCAGTTGGTGCGCGCGGGCGACTCTACGGCAAACTGCGACGGCAGAAGATCGCTGTATGTCCGCCTGTCACCGCTCAACGCGAAGGCACCGGCCAGCAGGTATCGCGTGTCAAGCGTGAGCAGGCTCTTTTCGCTGCGGTAGAAACTCATCAGCGGACGCTCGGGCTTCCCGGCAAGGGCAAGCACGTAGAGCGCATAGATGGAACTCTTCGCCGCAATCCGCTTCACCAGGGTCCGGTTGGCTTCCGTGTACGTGTAATCCTCGGTTTTCTTGTCCCGGGCGACACGTGCGATAGCTTCCAGCGCGCCACTCAGGGTTCTGTCCATCACCGCATATCCCGCCTTCTTCGCCTCAAGCAGGAAATGCGTGGCATACACCGTGGACCAGGGGTTGGAGGTCGTGCCGCCGGGCCAGTAGGTGAACGTGCCGTCGCTGAGTTGCATCCCCGTCACTTTCGTAATGGCTTCGTTCACGAAATAGGTCGGACTGCCGCCGCTCATCGCCGACGGCGCGAGGATCGTGGCTATATCACGCAGGTAGATCTGCGGAAATGCCTTTGAGACCGTCTGCTCCAGACATCCGTGCGGATAGCCGAGCAGGTGCTTGAGTTCTTTGGCAAAGTTCGAAACCGGATACGGACTCAGCGTGACATAGGCGCGCCGCCCGTATGGGAGATAGGCATCGGCGATATCATGCGAGACCGTCGCGCCGCCATCCACATATCCGCGTGAACGCATCGGTGGCAAACGGGGAGACCGGACGAACCGGCAGCTCGGTCGCACTTTCGAACTGTTCGCCGAAGGCCCTGGTCTTCACCTGCATCGTGGCCCTGCCGATCTGATTTGTGACGCGCACGCCCACGGTGGTAAACCGTTCCTGGTTTGCGCCGACATCAAGCGTCGCAGAACGATCCTGCAGGAGCAACCCGCCTGTGGTTTCCAGATCAAACTGCAGGGAGGCCGGTTTGTCTGTGGTGTTGAACGCCGTGATCGGCATGAACAGCGAATCGCCCGGACTCACAAAGCGGGGCAGCGCCGGTGTCACCACCACCGGGTCCGCCACCTTCATGGCCCGTTCGGCCGAACCGAACCGGTCCCCCTTGTACGCGAAGGCCATCAGGCGCACTTCTCCGTTGAATTCCGGAATATCCAATGACACCTGCGCCTCGCCGTTGGAGCCGGTCTTGATGATGCCGGACCAGAGCGCAACAGGCTTGAAGCGCTGTACGCCGAGCGGATTGGTACGTTTTCCCATCTCCGCCTCGCCTCCGCCGGTACTGCTCCGCTGCCTGTTCTTGTCCGGCTCGGGCAGCAGGTGTTTGAAGAAATCGAACGTTTCCGTCTCCAGGGCCTTCCGCGCATAGAAGTAGCCGTAGGGATCGGGAGTCTTGTAGTTCTTCACCTGACAGATTCCCTCGTCCACCGCAGCGAGCGTGAGCGCGACACCGCTCTCCCCACCTGTCGAGACCACCACCGTCTGTCTGGTCTTTGGCCGGATCTTCTCCGGTGCGCGGATCTGGACATCAAGTTTGTTCGTCTTCTTCTCCACCATCAGCGGAACAAACCCGTGTCCCGCGAGCAGAGGAATCTGCAGATCGGTGATTTTGCGGAAGAGCACCGCGCTGATGTACACGTTCGGGAGGAATTGCTCTTCGACCTCCAGTTCCATCGAAGCGGCGTTGTTCGTCACCTCGAGATAACGGTGAGAGAACACGTTGTTGCGTTCGACCGTCACCAGCAGCTTGCCGCTGAATGGCGTCTGGAACAGGATACGCGCACGGTCACCCGGAGTATACACGCTTTTGTCCAGCACAACGTCCACGCGGGCTTCCGGATCCACCTCAAACGACGTGATGTCGGATGTCCCCCAGCTGTACGTATAGAACCCGATCTCATTATACCCGGCATCTCCCTCCTTCCCCACACGCAACACATATTCACCCGACCGTGTCGCCGTGTATGAGTACTCCATCGGCTTTTCACCCAGCGTCACCCGGTCGCTCCGCTCGAGGATCTCCCGCCGCTCCGAAACATACCGGAGGGCTTTGGTGTCGGGGTGCTGGCGCAGAACCGAGTGCCACTCGAATCGCACCAGTTCGATTTTTGCCTTGAATCCGTTGATCACCCTGTCCTGCATGTCCACGGCGACGATCTGCACCTTCTGGGGCGCGTTCGGCGAGGCATAATATGCACCGGCATTCAGCAATCCGATGAAGTACGACCGGGGATAGACGGTTGTGGAGGAAACCTGATACACCGGGCGGCCCGATTCATCAAAGACCGCAATCCGGCCCTTGGCGCGCAGCACACCTGTCGCCGTGAGGTTCTCCGGAAGGGGAAACTCGATTTCCGCTTTCCCCTCCTCGTCGGTTTTGCCGTTCACGATGAACGGATCACCGGTGAAGTTCTTCGCTGCGTCATCAAAGAACCTGAAGGCGGGAAAGGACTTCGAGACAAACGGCATCGGACTGAATGACCCCTCGAACTCCCATGTCCGCCCGGACGCGGGAGGACCGAAGAAGTTGAGCGCCTGCACGCCGTAGCGAACGGTCTCACCCGGCCGTGCCGATTCGAGCGAAGGTGTCATCGTAATGCGCAATCGATCAGGGACAAAATCCTCCACGCTGACCTTGTACGAGGTGAGAAAGAGGTTGTTGCCCGTGTACAATTCGTACCGGTAGTCACCGGTGAGCGAAGAAGGTTGCGTGGGCGTGGCGGTTTCGAAAGACCCTTCGGATCCCAGTGTATGCTGTGATTCCAGCACCAGCGTCCCCTGCGGGGAAAACAGTTTGAGGCGCACGGGCAGACCGGCCGGAACCGGCCTGGTTAACGCGCGTACCACCCCCGAAACGAGCACCTTTTCCCCGGGACGGTAGATATTCCGGTCGCCATACAGCACGGCGTCGTACTGCCCACCGGCATCCCGCCTCCCGGCAACATCATAGCGCGAGGTTTCTACCCGGTAATCGTCGAGGTTGATGAAGTTGAAGTCGTTCTCGGCTTCGACGGTCACCAGTTTGAGTGCAAAATCCCCCGAGGTTGTGCGGTAATTGCTGAAGCGTGCCACCCCCGAACCGTCGGTTTTGCCCGACACGATCACCTGATTGTTTGTAGAGATTAATGACACCTGCACTCCCGAAGCGGGCTCGGTGGTTATCAGGTTGGTAACAAACACCAGCACTTCGTCGCTGCTCTGCTTCACAATGAGTCCGAGATCCGAAACCGAGATCAGCTTCGACGTGGACCGCCACGCCTGTGCCGGATCGGCGATCTCAACAACATAGAAGCCCTTGTAGCCCGATCCGAGGAAGGGCGAGAGATCCAGCTGCGTCGTGACTTCGCGATTGACAGCGGCGTCGATCTTCAGGGTGTCAAACCGGAGCTGATGACCGTAGTTCCCGACCATGTAACGATATTTGCGTGTGATCGCCCTCCCTCCTTCACCCTCTTCATCATCATACTCTCCGTACGAGTAATCATAGTAGCGGCCGCCGTCCAGAAAAAACACCAGGTTGTTCTGGAATACCTGGCTGAAACGGACCGCCAGACGACTCATGTTGACGGTTTTTACATCGATCTTCTTCGCACCGCCGAGCAGCATGTAGACACCGGAGGGTGAGCTGAAGCCGAAGGAGGGTGTGACATTTCCAATGACGATGTCGGCCTCGTACGGGTGAAGAGTCTTGCCTCCCAGCACGCTCTCCATGCCGCCCTCCACCACGAGACGGAACGCCGCACCCGGTTCGAATGCCCCCTGGAGCGTGAATCCATCCCCGTCGTTGCGAATGGTGAACGGCCGCACCGGATCGAGCTTTACAAACTTCGATGCAACGGCCTGATCCACTTCCTGGGAAGTCCGGATTTTGATCCAGCTCGCACTCCCGTCGGTGCCGAATTCGTGGCCGAGGATCTGGAGTTCGCCCAGGGCCGCCATGGTCGTGGTGAAGGCTTTTTCCATCCGGAGCCGTGTGCCTGTTTCCGGCGAAACCAGTCCGTCCGAAAATGTCAGCGCCATCTCCCGCGGCCGGTCGAGTTGTGTCACCGTCCCCACCTCAACCGCGATAAGGCGGCCGGGATCGGTGGTCACCACGCGGTTGAGCTTCTGCGGGGCTTTGTCGATCGTGAGAGTCAGGGCGCCCTGAATGTCCTGCGGGTTCACCGCATAGGTGAACTCGAGATTCATGCGGATGCCCACTTCGCGCTTCTCCCCGATCCGGTCATAGAAGAACTCGGCCTGCCTGAGCGTGAAGCTCTCGGTGGAAAAGCTGAACTCATCGGGACCGTCATAGCCCGTCGCCCCGGCAGTGCTCGCCAGCAGTCTGGTGTTGATCTTCGCCGTGAATCGCGTGTCGCCCGTAAGCTGTCCGTCCGGGCTGAACACGAGCTTCGTGGTGTCCTCCCACACAAATTTGCCGGGGATCGCAGGTGTAAACTCGATATACGGAGTGGCCGTGAGCTGATTCACGGAATCCTGCGGCACAACACCCCGCGAAAAGGTGAGAGAAATGACTGCATCACGGCCGACCACGCCCGACGGCAGGGCCGATGTCACGCGCAGAAACGCGGGATCCGGACCCCCGCAGGAGATGACAAGTATTGCCAGCATGAACAGTGACAGATGATTCAAGTGGGCTTTCATGGTGACTCCCTTTAGTGTTTTCTGTCGCCTCAGTCCATCATATAGCGCACCGTGATTTGCACTGACGTCAGACGTCCGCGATCATCCAGACAGGCAATCGTGTGCGTGCCCTGCCGTGGATGCACAAACAGCCTCTCGCCCGGGCGATTGGTCCCCAGGTATACATCATCCATGTACCAGCGATGCGCACGTACGTCCACGCTCGAACCCGCCTGGAGAACAAGCTGTTGTTTGCGCGCCACAAGATAGTAGGTCATCCTGTCCGACGGGCTGAGGATCGAAGGACCCTCTCCCGCAAAAACCCGGCTGCATGCCGGATTGTGCCCCGGGGCCGTCTCATATGGTGCTCCCTGCTGCCGCCAGAAATGGAGAAGCTCGGGCGCGTACTGTGCATAGGTTACGCTGTGGTAGGGGTGGTCTCCAAGACAGGAAGCACAGTAGCTGACAGTGCGATCAGGAGAAACCAGGAACTCCGTGCAGACCGCGCACACCCCGGTCCGCGTCTGTTTCACCGCATACCAATCATCGATCACCCGTTCGCATTGCGGGGAGGGCGGCAGACCGCTGCGCGCGCACACCGGCCGCATCCGCAGATCGCGGGGGACCGGGAGAATCGACTTCTGAAACGAAGATGACAGTGATGTGAAGAGATCGATCAGGAGCGGAGCAGCGGATTTGCTCCCCACCAGGTCGGGATTGCCGCGGTTGTTCACGTTCCCGATCCAGACACCGATCGTGAATTCCCCGGAATATCCCATGCACCATGCGTCACGCCGCCCGTAGCTGGTACCGGTCTTAAAGGCGACCAGAGGAAGGGAAGCGGACGACACAAAGTTGTTCGGAAGGTCGGGACGTTCGAGGCCGGTAAGGATGTCGGTGACCATGAACGCCGTGGCCGGGGAAAACACCCGTCTGATGGAGAGGGAATCTTCCGGCACCCGCATCCGGTAGCGAATCGGCCCCACGTTCCCGCCTGCGGCAAACGATGCGTACGCGGTCGTCATCTCCTCCAGCGTCACTCCGCATCCCCCCAGAATCAGGCTGAGCCCGAGCCTGTCGCGCTGCCTTCCCGGCGAGGCGATACCCACAGATCCAAGGAAGTCCAGAAACTCCTCCAGTCCGGTATGTTTCAACATGCGCACCATCGGCACATTGAGGGATCGCTGCAGGGCATCCGATGCGTACACGAGACCGGCATATGTGCCGTCGTAGTTTTCCGCCAGAAAGCCCTCGGCATCGTACGGCGTATCGAGCAGCATCGTCCGCGGCGTCAACTCCCCATGCTCCATCTGCAGCGCGTAGAGGAAAGGCTTCAGGGTCGACCCGGGCGAGCGGACCGCACGCACCGCGTCAACCTGTCCCTGAGCAGCCGCATCGTCAAACGACTCCGACCCAACGTAGGCCCGGATCTCCCTGGTCGCGTTGTCCACCACCAGGATCGCGCCATTCCGGACACCGGTGCGCTTCCAGGGCCGCAGATGATTCGAGAGCAGCACTTCAGCACGGTGTTGAAGATCAAGATCCAAACCCGTGCGGAGTACCGCGGCACCGGGGAAGAGCTGTTTCACGCGAAGGGCAAAATGGGGCGCATGTCTCGGAAGAGACCCGCGGGAAGCAGCGCCGGGTGCGGACCAGATGATCAGCGAATCCTGACCGGTGAGGAACCCGTCAGCAAGCCACCTCCGCGCACGGCGTTTCCTCTCTGCAACAAGACGCTCACCGGCTTTGTCGGGACGAAACATATTCGGGTTGTTCGGTATGAGTATGAGATCGATCAGCTGGGCGATGTTCAGGCGTTCCAGAGGAGTCTGATAGTAGATCAGCGCCGCAGATTTCAGCCCCTCGACGTTCCCGCCCAGGGGGATCATGGAAAGATACATTTCCAGGAGTTCATCCTTCGAGTAACGCCATTCCAGCTGAAAAGCACGGAAGACCTCCACCGCCTTGTTCACGTATGTCCGCTCCTTCGGTTCGAGCATGCGTGCCAGTTGCATGGTGATCGTGGATGCGCCGGACTGCCTCCGCCCGGTGGCAATATTGTGGATCAGCGCTCTGACAAGCGCACCCGGGTTGACGCCGGGGTGATAATAGAACCACCGGTCTTCCTTTTCCAGTAGGATGGACTTCAGCCGCGCCGGAATTTCTTCAGGAGAAGTCTTCAAGCGCCAGGCACCGTCCCTCGCGAGGAAGGCCTGGATGAAGCGCCCCTGGCGGTCTTCGACGACGAGCGAGTACGGGCGCGAAGGAGGGAGTGGAAACAACAGAGAGAGGACGCACAACAGCACCGGCGGGATCAGCACCAACGGCGCGACCCATATCAAGGGACGTCGAGACATTCTCTCCCGCGGAGGTTCTACTTGGTGTGATCGATGACCGGACGACAAACCACCGGAACAACCATCTCGAATATAGACAAGCAGGCAGGGGAAGTCAAGGAACATCCCTTTTTGCTATTCCCCTGATTTCTTCGTAGTTTTTTCCGACACCCTGGATATGACGTGAACATCGAAAAAGAGAATGTTGAAGAAGCCGCCATCGCCGCGTTCCGGTCCCAGTTCGGGACCGATCCGGCGCTCGTGGTCTCAGCGCCCGGGCGGGTGAATCTCATAGGGGAACACACCGACTATAATGACGGCTTTGTGCTTCCTGCCGCCATTAACAGACGCACTGCCGTCGCCGCGGGACCCCGGACCGACAACAAACTGGACATCGCCGCCGCCAACCTGAATGCTCGGCTGCAGGTGAGTCTGGACGACTTCTCCCCGGGACGCGCCCGCGCCTGGGCCGGCTATGTCCACGGAGTTGCCTGCCTGCTGATGGCCCGGGGTGAACGGCTCGGCGGTGCGAACCTTGCCATCTATGGGAATGTCCCCCGCGGCGGCGGTCTCAGCTCTTCGGCCGCTCTGGAGATCGCCACGGCGTATGCCCTGATGGCCCTCAACGACATCACCGTGCCCGCCGTGGATATCATCCGCCTCTGCCAGAAGGCCGAGCACGATTTCGCCGGCGTGATGTGCGGGATTATGGATCAGTTCATTTCGTGCCTCGGACGGAAGGATGCAGCCCTGTTCCTCGACTGCCGTTCGCTCGACTATCGATTCGTCCCCGTCCCCCCGGAATCACGGATTGTGGTGTGCGACACCGGAGTCAAACGCGCCCTTGCAGCATCAGCATACAATACACGCCGTGCGGAATGCGCCGCGGGCGTGGCGGCACTCCGCCGCGTGCTCCCGGATATCTCTTCCCTCAGGGATGTCCCGGTTGCAGCATTCGTGAAGCACGAACAGCTGCTGGATCCGACGGTACGGCAGCGGTGTAAACACGTCATCACGGAAAACGCGCGCGTGGAACGTGCGGTCTCCGACCTGCAGAACGGCGATCTTTCCGAGTTCGGCAAATTGATGTACGACTCGCATCTCAGTCTGCAACATGACTATGAGGTCAGTTGCACGGAGCTGGATGCGGTCGTTGACATCTGCGCGGAAGAGGACGGTGTGTATGGCGCACGCATGACCGGTGCCGGGTTCGGAGGATGCGCCATTGCCCTGGTCCATGCAGATCATGCCGAGCAGGTGGCCGGCCGGCTTGCCGACGAATATCCCCAGAAGACCGGCAAGACGCCGAAGATCTTCATCTGCAGCGCGGAAGACGGCGTGCGTGTGCGCCACCTCTCCTAGGAATGCTGTTTTCACGAAAGACCGTGTGCCGGTCTTCATTCACCACCGCTCGGGGAACTGGACTTCCCGAAGCCAAATGTCTCCGCCGTAATGAGGTACTTTACGATCATTGTGGAATTATGAACCTCTTCCCTGCTGATGTCCTTGCCCGTGCACGCGCTTTGTTCCCGTATCTCGCCACGGGGAAGATCTACTTCAATCATGCGGCAACGAGTCCGCTATCGACCCGCGTTCTCGATGCTCTTTCCCGGCATCTGGCAGACCGCGCCACGGGAGGGATTGACACCTACTGGACGGATGTGGGGGTGGTGAAAGCGTGGCGGGAAGCGGTGCAGCGGCTGATCAACGCCGAATCCCCGGACCGCATATCGTTTCAGGTCAACACCTCCGAAGCCTTGAACATCATTGCGACGGGCCTTCCCTGGAAAAGCGGCGACCGCGTGCTCCTGAACGACGCGGAATTCCCGGCGAATATCTATCCGTATCTCAACCTGAAGCGGTCGGGTGTGGAGATCGACCTCCTGCCGGCCGACCGGGGGGTGCTTACCCCGGAGACTGTTGCAGGCGCCCTGACAGCGCGCACGCGACTTGTCGCACTCAGCGCGGTGCAGTTTCTTTCCGGCTACCGCGCCGATCTGAAGGGCATCGGGGAGACTCTGCCGCCGGCACGGGGTGATCTTTGCCGTTGACGGCATACAGGCGGTGGGCGGTGTCCGGATCGACGTTCAGGCGATGTACATCGATGCCCTGGCCGCAGGAGCACAGAAGTGGCAGATGTCTCCCCAGGGAACCGGTTTCCTCTATCTTACGGAGGACCTCCAGCAACGAATCCATCAGACACACCTGGGGTGGCTGTCGGTGCACAATCCGTGGGAGTTCCGCGATCTGAATCAACCCCTTGCCTCATCCGCCCGCCGGTACGAAGGAGGCTCGCTCAACATGCCCGGCATCCATGCCACATTCGCCGCAATCTCCACGCTCCTGGAGTTCGGCCCCGGGCCCGTCGAAGAGCATCTTCTCGGCATCACGGGCCGGATGCTGGAAGCCTTCGAGTCAATCGACGGAGTTGACATCGCCACGCCCCGCGAGGAGACCCGCAGGGCTGGCATCGTGACCATCAGCGCCGGGGACCCGGAGACATCCGGGCAGCTGTTTGACCACCTCCAGAAGGAATCCATCATTGCTGCGGTGCGCGAAGGTCTGGTTCGTTTTTCACCGCATTTCTACAACTCGGTGGAGGAAGTCGGGCGGGTTGCCGATGAGGTCCGGTTGTTTATGTCGCGGCGTGCCGGGACCCGCACCATAGCAGGGAGCGGATCTGCATGAAGATCGGCGGGAAAATACTTGTCATCGATGACAATGCCGGCGCACGCGAATTGTTGCGGGAGATCCTGGAGTCGAAAGGGTTTGTGATCTTTGAGGCGGGAGATGGTGAGGAGGCCCTGCAGGTCATGGCCACGACTCTGGTTCACCTTGCGATCGTGGATCTGGACATGCCGCGTATGAACGGCATTGACTTCTCAAAAGCCGCAAAAACGCAGTATCCTGGCATCCCGATCATCATGGTAACCGCCTACTCCCAGTTTTACTCTCCGGGAGAAATTCTTGCCTCCGGTGTCGACGCGTTCCTGCAGAAGCCCATCGACCTTGCCCGCCTGCTGAAAGCCATCGAGCAGCTGTAGCATGTGGCACATGAGCTCATGTGCCTCAAGTGTGCTCACGTGGCTCACAGCTTTGTGCCTCACCTGCCATCGAATATTTCTTCTCTCCCTTCGAAAATCCATTCGTATAGAAGCTATAAACAGTCACAGGAGGCTGACAAGAACTCAACTCAAATCCAGGAAGATCCAACACCATGTCCACAAGAACCGCTTTACTCCAGTCCAGAGGCCAGTATTTTCCATGCTTTCAACAGAGGCGTAAACCGGGAGAAAATCTTCTTCTATGAACAAGACTACGGGCTCTTCCTCCGAATTGTGTCTCAATGCATGGATGGAATCGGGATTGTCATTCTTGCCTATTGCCTGATGCCTAATCATTTTCACTTTGCATTGCGACAGGATGAACCGTATGCAATGGCCCACTTTTTCAAACGATTATGTGACACGTATGTGAAAACTATCAATGCCATCAACGGTAGGGTAGGTCATCTCTTTCAGGGACCCTACAAACTGAAACTGGTTGACAAACCAGATACCCTGCCAAATCTCTCCCGGTACATCCACCGAAACCCCGTGGAGGCCAACCTGGTAAGCGATCCAATTCAATGGGAATACAGTAGTTCGCGGGAGTACTGCGGACTGCGGCCACCATCATTCGTTAACACATCTATCATTCTTGATCAGGTAGGCGGGCCAGAACAACTATAGAGACTATCTCAACGATGTCAACGATACATACCAGATGAGGACTTAAGGCGGTGCTTGCTGAAAGAGGTTTGATATTGTGAGGATCATGTGCCTCGAACTGAGACTCGTGAGGCTCAAGCGGCACATGAGCACTCTTGAGTCTCAGCTCGTCTTGGAGGGACGGGCCACAATGAGCACCACGCCGGCAACAATAACCAGCGCCGCAATACCCATGCGCGCCGTAAACTCCTCTCCCCCCAAAGTCCAGCCGAGAAATACCGCAATGACCGGGTTGACAAATGCGTACGTGGATACCCGGGCGGCAGTCGATACACGGAGAAGCCACACATACGCGGTAAAAGCCACCAGCGAGCCAAAGAGAGAAAGATACGCCAGCGACAGGATCGACTTCAGGGCTACAGTGGATGGATCAAGACGCATCGGCTCGCCCACGATAACACTGAACAACAACAGCATTGCGCCTCCCGCCAGCATCTCCATGCCCGTGGCCAGAACCGGCGATGAAGGCAGCGATGCCTTGCGCGAATAGAGCGACCCCCCCGCCCACGACACCGTCGCGAGCAAGAGTACCAGTATCCCGCCCACAGGAAAACCTCCCCCTGTCAGGATGCGCTCCGGCCCGATCAACAACACCACCCCCACCAACCCGATTCCCAGACCTGTTACCACGCGGCCTGTCGGACGCGCCGAACCGAACAGGATCCAGTCCAGCAACACAAACCAGAAGGGAGACGTGCTGATGAGCAGCGCGGTCACCCCCGAGGGAATCACCTGCTCGGCCCAGGTCACTCCGCCGTTTCCCACCAGCAGCAGCAAGCCGCCGATGATCGCCGCCGAGCGCCACTGCACCAGGGTCGGCCTGGCCTCTCCCCGGCGCCGCTCCCAGAGATAAAGAATCGTGCCGGGCACAAGGAACCTGACGGATGCCATCAAGAACGGCGGAAGCGTCTCTACACCGAATCGAATGGCAAGATAGGTGGAACCCCATATGACGTAGATGGCAAGAAAGGCCAGGATGATCCTGGTGCGGGAGACACCTGAAGCGGACACGGATGTGCTGATGATGGACAACCCTCCGGCTCGTTCACCACCCCCGTTCTCCCCTTCTCTTCGCAAGAGAAGGGGAGAACGGGGAACGCATGTTGGACAACAAATACCTGGTTTAGAACAAAACGTTGCCGCTGGTTACTTCTTGTCCGGATACAAAATCCTCGAAATCTGATACCGGCAATCCTGCAGATGCGCCCGCATTTCACGATCGGCTGCGCGCCCCATGGCGCCGGCAAGTTCGCCGTCCAGATCCGTCAGCTCAGCGCGGAGCATCGCCCGGGCCTCGCCCGGCAGCGGCTGGCTCATCATCATGAACCCCGCGGGTGCGCCGGCGGGTGATCCGGAGGCTGCCGGCGGGTTCAGCTTTGCGCCCACAACATCCAGATATGCCCGCTGCAGGTTACGGCGGTAAACATCGGCACGGACCCGGCCACCGCTCAATTCGCTCCATATCCCGCTGCGCAGCTCGGAGAGCATCTCCGAGAGAGGATAGGGACGTCCGGTCGCGCCGGGCAACGCCTGGATGTTCACCAGTCGGGCCATACGGCCGTTATCCATTACGGTGGCAAGCACCGCCCGTTGCCCCTGGAGCACGCGCTCTGCCGCGCCGCTCGGCTCGATCAGCGCGAGGATCCCCGGCTTCAGCAGCTCCACCGGTGTACGGAACGCCTCCTTCTGCAGCAGCGCCATCGCTTCTTTCTGTTTTTCGCGCACCAGCGGCTCGTACACGATTCCCGCCTGTCCGGCCACCCGGCGTGTGCGGTTGACGCCCCCGACCACATTGGCAACGTGACCCAGTTCTCGATTCCGCTGGCCGATCAACTCAAGATAGAGTTCCCGCAGCAGACTGTAGTCTTCCCCGCTTTTTGTCGTCGCAGTCACCAGCATGTCTGCAATGCGGTTGATGTTCTGCAGCCCGTACCGTGTGGCCGCAACGGCGTCCGCACCGAGGTCTTCCGTCTGCGCCGACGGATCCACTCCGTCCGCATCCCCGAACCGCAGGTACGGCTCCACCTCCTGCCGGGCGGCGATCCTGTTCAGCGCTTCCCGTTCGTCATCCGGGCTGGCCGTACCGATGAACGGGCGGTAGCCCCATTCGGTGGCAAAGAGGTCGTACGGACCGATTCTGGGAATCAGGTGGGCATTGTCGCCCGGCTGTGCGATATAGTTGAAACGGCCGTAATCCATGATCGACGCTTCGGTGCCGTATTTCCCGGTGAAGGAGCGGCTGCGGAGACTGTCCACCGGATACATCGATGTCGCTTTCATGTTGTGCGGAAACCCGAGGGAGTGTCCCACTTCATGCGCGGCAATATAGAGGAGCAGGTCACCCAGCAGGTCATCCGGAAGCGGGAGTTTCTTCGCACGCGCATCCACGGCACCGGCCTGGACGAAGTACCAGTTGCGCGCGAGGCTCATCACATTGTGAAAGAACCCGATATCCGCATCCAGAATCTCGCCCGTCCGCGGATCGCTGATGTGCGGCCCGTAGGCATTCTGAATTTCCGACGGCAGCCAGCGGATGGTTGCGTATCTCGCATCCTCGGAGCTCCAATCGGGATCATCCTTCACCGCCGGCGGATCTTTGGCCAGGATGGCATTCTTGAAACCCGCCTTCTCGAACGCCGTCTGCCACGATTCGACGCCTCTTTTCAGATAGGGCCGCCACTTGTCGGGAACGCCCCGGTCAATATAGAAGACGATCGGCTTCACCGGCTCAACCAGCTCTCCGCGTTGAAACGCCGCAGTGTCTTTCGGCTCCAGGCGCCAGCGGGCAATGAAGCGCCGCCGTTCGGCCCGATCGGAGTCGAAGCCGTAATCATACACCTGCTGGGAGAAGAAGCTGACGCGATCGTCTACCAGACGGGGAATCATCAACCGCTCGGGGAGGCGCACCATCGAATGGTGGAACATGAGGGTGATTGTGCTGAGGGCGTTGTCCAGCGGCACCTGTCCCGCATCGTACGTCACCGTGACACGCGTTTCGATGTTGTCCGGGAACGATCGGGAGCTTTCCACAAACGTCCGTTTCGGATCCACGCGGCGAACCTTCAACCTCTCGCGTGTGCCGCGGTCGAGTCCGAGTTCGGTCATGTCCGAAACGAAGAGATCCGTCACTTCAATGACCACGTTGCTGGAATCCTTATTGAAGGCCTGAATGTCGAAGATCATGAGGATGGGCGACATGTTGGCCTTCTCCACGGCGTACGCAACGGGCAGGGAATCAGCCGCGATGGCGGCATAAAGGAGGCTGCGCAGTATCACACGGTCGCCCATGCGTTCCCACCGGACAACCTGCTGATTGATGTTATCTCCGCCATACCCTCCGAGACCCGCCTGCGTCTTGGCCTGCGAGGTGACCAGGAGGAATTCCTTCCCGAATTCTTTTGCCGGGATTTCGTAGAAGAGCTTCTGCTTGATCTTGTGGGTGACAAACAGCCCCGAATCGGATTTGGCTTCTTTGGTGATCACTTCCGCGTACGGCTTCGGTCCTTCTTTCTTTTCCGGCGGCTTGGGCGGCGTGCCTGCCACATCGGATGGTTTCGAGCCCGCGCAGCCTGCCAGTACGACGGCCGCGATGAGCACAGTCAACAGGTGCCGCATGGGATGTCCTTTCCTCGTATGTTGTTCAGTGATCATGTGTCTCGCTGCGTCCCCCTACCCTTTCAGCATCATCGCGATCTTACTCACCACCATATCGATCGCCACGGTGTTCTCCGCCCCGCGCGGAATGATGACGTCCGCCCAGTGTTTGCTCGGCTCCACAAATTCCAGATGCATGGGCTTGACGGTCTGTGTGTACTGTTTCATCACCGATTCAATGGACCGGCCCCGCTCCAGAATATCCCGCCGTATGCGCCGGATCAGGCGTTCGTCCGCGTCGGTATCGACGAAGATGCGGATATCCATCAGTTCGCGCAACTCCTTGTCGACGAAGATCAGAATTCCGTCGATGATGATGATTTCCCGGGGGTCGATCCGCAGCGTGGCATCCATCCGGCGGTGTGTCGTAAAGTTGTAGATCGGCTGGTCTATCGACCGGCCGGCCCTGAGGGCGCGGACATGTTCAATCAGGAGAGGAGTTTCGAGTGAATCGGGGTGGTCGAAGTTGACCTTGTCGGGTGTCAGTCCGCCGTGGGCGCTCAGGTCGCGGTAGTAGGAGTCGTGCTGGATAACATTCACACGGGAGTTGTCCAGCCCTTCCAGGATGGCGTTGGTAACAGTCGTTTTGCCGGATCCTGTGCCGCCGGCAATGCCGATGACGAGGGGATTCATACACGATACGGATTGTGGAGGGAATACGAATCTATAAAGATACGACAAAAGGGGGGAAAGATCAAAGGAAGGAGCAATTACTTCAGCTTCTTCTCCCACCGGCGCAGCGCTTTTTCCACTTCCTTGGGAGATGTGGATCCTGCGGAGCGTTTCCGGGCCACCGATGCGTGTGGATCGAGTACCCCGTACAGGTCCTCACGGAATTCTCCGGCAAACTTCCGGTAGCGTTCGAGAGGCAGATCCCGCAGCGACATACCCGAGGCCGCGCATTCCTGCACAATTTCCCCTGCGACGCCGTGCGCCTTCCGGAACGGCATCCCTTTCCGGACGAGATAGTCCGCAAGTTCGGTTGCGAGGAGGAAGTCATTGCGCAGTTCCTCCGCGAACCGATCACGGTCGAACGACACGGTCGCCATCATCCGTCCCATGATGCGCAGCGACGCCGTCGCGGTGTCCACGGCGTCAAAGAGCGGCTCTTTGTCTTCCTGCATATCCCTGTTGTACGCCAGCGGAAGTCCCTTCATGACGGTGAGCAGCGCCATCAGGTCACCGTACACCCGCCCGGTCTTCCCGCGCACGAGCTCGGCCATGTCGGGGTTCTGTTTCTGCGGCATGATGCTGCTTCCGGTGGTGAACTCCTCGCCGATGGCAATGAAGTGCCATTCGGTGGAGTTCCAGAGCACGAGTTCTTCGGCGAGACGGCTGAGGTGCATCATGGTGATGGCGCACGCGGCAATGCACTCGATCACACCATCCCGGTCGCTCACCGCATCGAGACTGTTCTCCACGATACCGGAAAGGCCAAGCTCGCGCGCCACGCCGGCCCGGTCCACGGGGAACGGCGTCCCCGCGAGTGCCGCCGCTCCCAGCGGCGAACGCGCAGCACGTCCTATACAGTCGGCGAACCGCTCGCGATCCCGCTCGAGCATTTCCACATACGCAAGCAGGTGGTGCGCCAGCAGCACCGGCTGCGCTCGCTGCAGGTGCGTATAGCCGGGCATCACGACGGTCCGGTAGGCGCGGGCTTTTCTGACCAGCGCCTTCTGGAGCCGGTGCGCCTCCTGTCGGATCGACTCCGCAGCGGACCGGAGGTAGAGCCGTTCGTCGAGCGCCACCTGATCGTTTCTGCTCCGGGCGGTGTGCAGAAGCCCTCCCCTCGGCCCGATTTTCTCGATAAGCCGTTGTTCGATGGCCATGTGGACGTCGTCCGCCGCGAGCCGGTTCGCGCCGCGGCGGGCGGGTTTCACCCGGAACCCTCCGCTCCCGATCTCCTTCCGGATGGCGCGCAGACCGCTGCATATGGCACGCGCATCGGCAGCGGAGACAATCCCCTGCCGGGCCAGCATGGTAATGTGCGCGATGCTGCCCACGATGTCTTCACGGAAGAGACGCCGGTCGACCGCGAGGGATGAGGAATAGGCGAGCGCTTCCGGGTCCAGAGGCTTCCGGAAGCGCCCCGGATGTTTCTTCACGATACGGGTTCCGTCTGGGCAATCAATTCGAACGATTCGGGGACGGTCTCGGTGGCGCTATTCACCTGATGGTACGTCTTCACCGGCAATCCGTAGATGGCGATGAAGCCGACCGAAGCCTTGTGGTCAAACGTGTCCTCTTCGGTATAGGTGGCCAGCCTGGCATTGTACAGGGAATGCACGGATTTCCGCCCGGCGATGACCACATTGCCCTTGTACAGCTTCAGGCGGATCAGTCCCGAGACGTTCTTCTGGGTCTCATTCACAAAGGCATCCAGCGCCTCGCGCAGCGGCGAGAACCAGAGTCCGTTGTACACCAGGTTGGCGTACTCCGCGGAAAGCTGGTTCTTCATATGGAAAACAGATTTATCCAGCGTGAGCCGCTCGAGCTCCGTGTGCGCAAAATGCAGGATGGTCGCGGCCGGAGCCTCATAGACCTCGCGCGACTTGATGCCGACCAGCCGGTTCTCGATCAGGTCGAGCCGCCCCACGCCGTTCGCGCCTCCAATATCGTTCAACATCTGCACAAGTGCAACGGAATCCATCGCCCTGCCGTTCAAACCCACGGGAACTCCATGGTCGAACAGAATCTCCACCACGGCCGGCGTATCGGGGGCCTGTTGCGGCGACACGGTGCGCTGGAACGCATCCTCCGGCGGTTCGGCCATGGGATCTTCCAGAACGCCGCACTCGACGGCGGTCCCCCAGATGTTTTCGTCGATGGAATAGGGATTCTTTGTCGTCGCGGCGACGGGAATATTGTGTGCACGCGCATAGGCGATTTCCGCTTCCCGTGATTTGAACTCCCATTCCCGGAGGGGCGCGACGTTTTTCAGGTCTGGTGCCAGTGCGGCAACCGAGACTTCAAACCGCACCTGGTCGTTCCCTTTGCCCGTGCAGCCGTGGGCGACCATAGTGGCCTTTTCTTTCCGTGCAACCTCCACCAGCCCTTTGGCGAGCAGCGGGCGGCCGAGTGCGGTGGCCATGGGATAGGTTTTTTCATACAGCGCCCCCGCCTTCAGGGCCGGAAATACGTATTCCTCGACGAACTCCTTCCGCAGATCGCTGACGTACGCCCGCACGGCCCCGGTCTGAATGGCCTTTTCTTTCACCCCTTCCAGTTCCCTGCTGTACCCGAGGTTGCCGGTAAAGGTGACCACTTCCACCCCTTTGTTCTCGATCAGCCACCGGACCATCACCGATGTATCCAGGCCGCCGGAGTATGCCACGACAATCCGTTCTTTTTTCATGCCGCACCCTCAATCAATGTGTGTGTGAGAAAACGAAGAACCTGTTGTGTCTTTTTCACCGAGGCCGGAACCACGAGAAGCGTATTGTCGCCCGCCACGGTGCCGATAATATCCGCATGCTTCTGAATGTCGATATACTCTCCGACCGTGTTCGCGCAACCGGGAAGCGTGATCACCACAATCAGTGCCTCATTGGCCGTGATGGACACCACCTCGGCGCCCACGATCGGTTTCATGATTCCTGCGTCGGAAGCCGCCTGCAGGACATACCGGGTTGTTCCTCCCTGTGCGACACGGCTGACGCGCAGGTCGTTCATGTCGCGGGAAAGTGTAGCCTGTGTGACCCGGAAACCACGCCGTCCGAGTTCGCGACGGAGCACCTCCTGCGTACCGATGGATTTTGAGGTGATGATGTCTTTAATGGCGAACTGTCTGGCCTGTTTTGTCATCTCAGTGCACGACCTCCGTTCCGACCCCTTCATTGGTGAAGATTTCCAGCAGGAGCGAGTGTTTCACACGGCCGTCGATGATGTGCACCTTGTTGACTCCGGCATCCAGTGCGCCAAATGCCGAGCGGATTTTGGGGAGCATCCCGCTGCTGATGACGCCTTCGTCGACCAGCGCCGCGGCATGCGCCCGGTCCAGGGAATGCACAAGTTCGCCCCCCGCCATGACTCCTTCCACATCGCTGAGATACACCAGTTTTTCCGCCTGCAGCGCAGCGGCGATGCTGCCTGCGGCGATGTCCGCATTGACGTTGTACACCTGGCCCGCGGTGTCCACACCCACCGGCGCAATGACCGGCATGGTCCCGTGCGTAAAGAGCAGGTGCAGGAAGGCCGTGTTCACCCGGACGATATCCCCCACCAGGCCGAGGTCGACGCCTCCTTCCGTGTGTTTGCGCACGAGCAGGAGCCGGTCATCGATCCCGCAGAGCCCCACCGCATCGCCATCCTGCTGGTTGATCCGTGCGACGATTTCCTTGTTGGTTTTGCCGGCCAGCACCATCTGGACCACTTCCATCATCTCGGGGTCGGTGTACCGCTGGCCGTCGACAAAACGCGAGGCAATTCCCAGTTTCGCGGCGATATCCGTCACTTCTTTCCCCCCGCCGTGCACGATCACGATGCGTACGCCGATTTTCTTGAGCAGGGTGACATCCTGTGCGAACGTGTCCCTCAGCTGCTCATCCACCATCGCCGCACCGCCGTATTTGATCACGAAGGTCTTCTGCTCGTATTGCTGGATGTAGGGAAGAGCCTCGATGAGGACTTCGGTTTTTTCCGCTGTCGGTATCACGATGGGATCAGGTCCTGTAGTTCGCGTTGATGGTCACATACTCCTTGGAAAGATCGCATGTCCAGAATACCGCGGAAGCGGTACCCTGGTTGAGATTCACGGTGATGATGATCTCCTTCCGCATGAGGACGGCTTTGGCCTGTTCTTCCGAGAAGTCGATGACGTAGTTGCGCCGGAGGATCGGCACGTCGCCGAACTGGATCTCGACGGCGGCAGGATCGAAATCGATCCCCGAGTATCCCACGGCTGCCAGGATACGTCCCCAGTTTGCGTCTTCTCCGTGGATCGCGGTTTTGACCAGGTTGGAGTTGGCCACCGCGCGGGCCGCCTGTGCCGCCCGGGCTTCGGTTGCCGCACCGGTCATCCGGATTTCGATGAACTTGGTGGCTCCCTCGCCGTCCATGACAATCATTTTCGAGAGACGGATCAGGACTTCTTCCAGCGCGTTGTAGAACGGTGCATAGAAGGGATGGTCCACACTGTCGATCGGCGCGTTCCCGGCCATCCCGTTTGCAAGCACGAGAACCATGTCATTGGTGCTGGTATCGCCGTCCACGGAAATCCTGTTGAACGACCGGTCGGAGGCGAGGCGCGTGGTATGCTGGAGGACCTCGCGGTCGATCTTTGCATCTGTTGTCACGAAGGCGAGCATGGTGGCCATATTGGGGGCGATCATGCCCGACCCCTTCGCCATCCCGCCGATCCGGACGGTCACACCTCCCAGGGTGAACTCCACCGCAGTTTCTTTTGTGAAGGTATCGGTGGTTCTGATGGCTTCAGCCGCGTCGGTTCCTTCCTTTTCCAGAAGCGGAACCGCCTGACCGGCACCCGCAACGATTTTCTCGATGGGCAGATACTGCCCGATGACTCCCGTGGAAGAGACCAGCACCTCTCCCTCTTTAATAGAGAGGGCGGACGCAGTGGCGCGGACCATCGCCCAGGCATCATCCATACCCCGGTCCCCGGTGCAGGCGTTGGCGTTGCCGCTGTTGACCAGGATAGCCCGGAAGAAAGGCGAACGGTCGAGCTGGATCCGGTCCACGAGGACCGGAGCCGCCTGGACTCTATTTGTTGTAAAGACCGCGGCGCCGGTTGCCGGCGAAGAGCTGAAGACCAGCGACAGGTCTTTCTTTGCCTTTTTGACGCCGCAGTGAAGACCTGCGGCCGTGAACCCTGCTGGAGCGGCGATACCGCCGGAAATATCATGCATGGATGGGTCTTTCTACCGCAACATGTGGTGTTCGGGGAGTCCGAACAGAATATTGAAATTCTGGATCGCCTGGCCGGCCGCCCCCTTCACCAGGTTGTCGATGACCGAGAGGATCACCAGCTTGCCGCTGTGCGGTTCGATCGCTGTGGCGATATTGCAGAAATTCGTATAGGCGACGTTCTTGATTTCCGGAACGCCTGACATCACCCTGACGAATGGCTCACGGCGATAGTAGTCTTCATAGGCGTTCCGGACCGATTCCGGGGAATGCGCCCCCTCCAGGTCCGCGTGGATGGTGGAATAGATGCCGCGTGTGAGCGGAACCAGATGCGGAATGAAGGAACAGCGCACTTCCCCTCCGCACGCCTCCCCCAGCACCGTCTGGATCTCCGGAATATGCTGGTGAGTGCCGATCTTGTAGGCACGGACATTTTCGTTCACTTCGCTGAAGCTCAGATCCACGGCTTTGCTGCGTCCCGCCCCGGAGACGCCGGAAAGCGCGTTGATCACGATACCTGCCGGTTTGATGATTCCCGCTGCCAGGGCCGGCAGCAGGCCGAGGATGGCGCTTGTCGGGTAGCAGCCGGGGTTGGCGACGAGGGACGCGGAGCGTATCCGTTCGCGGCGGAGTTCCGGCAGGCCGTAGACCGCCGTGCCGAGCAGTGCGGGGGCGGTGTGCGGGCGTCCGTAGTACCGTTCGTAGAGTGCCCTATCCGGAAGGCGGAAGTCGCCTCCCAGGTCGATGATCCGGCCGACTTTGTGCTGCAGCGCGGGCACGATCTGCATGGCTTCGCCGGACGGGAGTGCGATGAAGGCGCAGTCCAGTCCCGTAAACGCTTCCGCATCGAATTCTTCGAAGGTCTGCGGGAACACCCGGTCGAGGTCGGTATGAACGGCGCCCACGGGCACACCGGCCTGAGAGTGGGCCGTCACGCGGTGCACCTGCACCCTGTCGCTCCGTGCGAGCAGGCGCAGCAATTCGCCACCCGAGTAGCCGGAAGCGCCGACAATGCCGACAGTGATCATATGGTGATCCCGGAATTCAACTTGCATAATTATACATACTTTTGTATTATTATGCAACAACAATTTCCCGGGACTACCGGCATGACCCTGCACGAACGCGAGGCGGCGGCACTCTTTCACACGTACAAGCGGCTCCCCCTGGACATCGTCCGCGGGGAGGGCGCCATGCTCATCACCGCGGACGGCACGCACTATCTGGACATGTTCGCGGGCATCGCGGTAAATGCGCTGGGGCACGCCCATCCCCGCGTGGTCCGGGCCATCGCCGACCAGGCGGCCCGGTATATCCATGTGTCGAACTACTTCCTCCAGGAACCCCAGGTGCGCCTGGCCGAGCTCCTCCAGCGGCACTCCGGATTCTCCCGCGTCTTCTTTGCCAACAGCGGAACAGAGGCGGTGGAAGGCGCGATAAAGATCGCCCGGAAACGGGGCGCCCCCCTGGGGAAAACGGGCATCGTCTCCTTTGCCAATGCCTTCCACGGCCGCACCATGGGAGCCCTCTCGCTCATGGACCGTCCTTCCTACCGCGACGGGTTCGGCCCGTTTCTGCCCGACTGCGCTGTGGTGCCGTTGAATGACATGGGCGCATTGCGCGCTGCCGTCGGAGGGGGAACAGCCGCCGTGATGCTTGAATGTCTCCAGGGGGAGGGAGGCATCAGGCCCGTGAGCCCGGAGATGGTGGAGACCCTCAATGCACTCCGCCGTGAACACGGATTCGTGATTATTGCCGATGAGATCCAGTCCGGCGTCTGGCGTACCGGAACGTTTCTCGCCTGTGAACAGTTCGGCCTTGAGCCCGATCTGGTCACCATGGCAAAACCCATCGGCGGAGGGCTTCCCCTCGGGGCCATCCTCGGCACACAGGCTGTCGCCGACGTGCTGCAACCCGGCAATCACGGAACAACCTTCGGCGGAAACCCCGTCGCCTGCGCCGCGGGCATTGCCGTCCTGGAAGAACTTGAAGAGCTGCAGATCGTCCGCAGCGTACACAGTGTCGGTGCCGCGTTTGCCGGTGCACTGTCAGAATTGTCCGCTGAATTCCCTTCCCTGTGTAAAGAGGTCCGTGGACGCGGGCTGATGCTGGGACTGGAATTGACGTGCGACGGCAATCCGGTTGTCGCCGCCATGCGGGAACGCAGAATCCTCATCAACTGCACCGACACCACGGTGCTGCGCTTTGTTCCGCCGCTGATCATCACTCCGGACCAGGTGACGGAAACCGTTGAAGCGCTCCGTGATGTCTTTGGCGGTCTTTCCTAGAATCTCTCTTAAATCTGACAAAGCTGTTGCAGGATCTGCAAATTTTGGGTTTTCTGCACCCTAAAAACCCCTGCTAAACCGGAGGGGTCGCCTATTACTCTCTGGCACACGCATTGCTGCTATTCCTTCACCCTGTCGGCCCGGCCGATTCACAAGCGCACTTCAACCGTACATCGTGAGGAAAACCGCTATGTATCGTATCGTCAGCACCCGGGTCCTGGCACCCACGATCACCCGCTTTGAGATCGAAGCGCCCTTTGTCGCGCGGAAGCGGAAGGCGGGCAACTTCATCATGATCCGTGTGGACGACCATGGCGAACGGATTCCGCTGACTATCGCCGACAGCGATCCTGTGGCCGGGACAATCACCATTATCGTCCAGGCAATCGGCAAAACCACGAAGGAGCTCTGCGCGAAAAAGGCCGGCGACAGCCTGCTGGATGTCGTCGGTCCGCTCGGAAACCCGACACCGATAGAGCATCATGGTACCGTGGTCTGTGTCGGCGGCGGCGTAGGGAACGCCGAACTCTATCCGATCGCCCGCGCGCTCAAAGACGCCGGCAATACCGTCCTGAGTATTATCGGCGCACGTTCCCGCGACCTGGTGATTCTGGAAGAAGACATGCGCCGCTTCTCCGACCGCGTGGCGGTGACCACCGACGACGGGTCGTACGGGCGGAAGGGGTTTGTGACCGACCAACTGAAGGAGTTTCTGGATACCATTCCCGGCATCGGTGCGGTGTATGCCATCGGCCCGCTGCCCATGATGAAGGCCGTGGCCGGCCTCACACGACCGTACAACGTGCACACGCTCGTCAGCCTGAACACGGTCATGGTGGACGGTACCGGCATGTGCGGCGGCTGCAGGGTGACGGTAAACGGTGAGATGAAATTCGCCTGCGTCGACGGACCGGAATTTGACGGGCACACGGTGGATTTTGACGAGCTGATGATGCGCAACCGCACCTACAGTGACATGGAACGCATCTCCGACGAACAGCATGTGTGCCGGCTCACCGGCGAAACAAAGGAGCCTGTCCGATGAACAGCGCGAACCCGCTGAAACCATCCGAACGGATGAAGATCCCGCGACAGGAGCCGGTCGAACAGGCGGCTGCTGAGCGCAGCACCAACTTCCTCGAAGTCTCTTTTGGTTTCGACCTGGACCGGACGGTTGTGGAGGCGCAGCGATGCCTGGACTGCAAGACGCCGCTCTGCATCGACGGATGCCCGGTGAGCATAGACATCCCCGGCTTCATCACGCTGGTCCTGCAGAAGGACTATGTGGGAGCGGTGAACAAGATCCGGGAGGCAAACTACCTGCCGGCCATCTGCGGCCGTGTGTGCCCCCAGGAAACCCAGTGCGAGGAGTTGTGCGTGCTCGGCAAGAAATTCACGCCGGTGGCCATAGGAAAGCTCGAGCGTTTTGTGGCGGATTATGAAATGCAGCACAACCTTTTCGTGCCCCCCGTGATTGCGGAGAAGCGGCAGGAGAAGGTGGCCATCGTCGGATCGGGCCCGGCCGGCCTCACCTGCGCTGCGGAGCTGGCCCGCAAAGGATATCAGGTGACGATCTTCGAGGCGCTCCATGCAGTCGGCGGGGTGCTCCGGTACGGGATCCCCGAGTTCCGGCTTCCCAAGGAAATCCTGGACATTGAAACCGAACGCATCAAGGCACTCGGCGTCCAGATTTTCACCAACTTCGTCGTGGGCCGGACAGCCACGATCGACGAATTCTTCGCCGAGTGGGGATTCAGCGCGATCTTCCTTGCCACGGGAGCGGGCACGCCCACATTTCTCGGGATCCCCGGGGAGAATTTCAACGGCGTCTACTCCGCGAATGAATTTCTCACGCGGGTGAACCTGATGGGAGCATACCGCTTCCCCGATTTCGACACCCCTATCCGGATCGGCAAAGAGGTTGCGGTCATCGGCGGCGGCAACACGGCCATGGATGCCGTACGCACGGCAAAACGCCTCGGCGCCGAACACGCCTATCTGATCTACAGGCGGTCACGCCAGGAAATGCCCGCGCGGCAGGAGGAAATCCACCATGCAGAGCAGGAGGGGGTGGAGTTTTTGCTGCTGACCAATCCCACGCGCATCGTCGGGGACGGAAAAAACTGGGTTGCCGGCATCGAGTGCCAGCGCATGGAGCTGGGCGAGCCGGACGACTCCGGCAGGCGCCGTCCGGTCGCGGTCAAGGGTTCGGAGTTCGTCGTCCCGATACAGACCATTGTGGAAGCCATCGGCCAGAAACCCAACCCGATCATTCAATCGACAACGCCGGGATTGGATACGAGCAAGCGGGGCACGGTCGTGACCAGTGAGACACAGGCAACGAGCAGACCGGGTATCTTCGCGGGGGGAGATCTTGCACGCGGAGGGGCGACGGTGATCCTGGCGATGCGCGACGGCAAGAATGCCGCCGCGGCAATCCATCAGTACATCGAGTCTCCGAAGACTCAGGCCTGATCCCGAACACCCGGCCCTGATCCCGGGGTGTTCCCTCTTCCCTGGCGGGGATCGCGCGCGGAGGTCAGCACATACACCCAGCTCACAATGGGGTCAACGGCATGCCGTGAGAGGATCCGTTCCAGGATAGCGTGTGTGAGCGTTGTTCCCGCCGGCAGCAACTTGATGCCGCTCGCCGTAAAGAGATCGGCGGCAATCGCCATCCCCTCTTCCAACCGGTGCACCGGCACCTGCTGTTTCCCCTCCAGCCAGCCCGGCTTCTCCACGCCGGCAATATATTCATCGGCCAGCGGGAGCAGACGCGGATCAAACATGGTCCCGCGTCCCCGGGCAAGCGCTTCCCGGACAGCCGCTTCGCCCCCTTCCCGTTCCTCTTCTATGAATGCCAGAACCCGCAATATCCGCGATGCCAGAGGGATTTCCTCACCCATCAGACGATCGGGTAATCCCGTTCCATCGAAGTTCTCGAGCTGATGGCGGATCAGTCTTCCCACGGGACGAAGCTGCGGGACGTTACCGACGATCATCTGGCCGAAGAGCGGGTACTGCTGCAGCGTGGCCCGGTCTTCACGCGTGAGAGCATCATGGCTTTTGCCGAGCAGTTCGTCCGTGAATGTGATCTTTCCGATTTCACGGACCTTGACTCCGAGGTCCAGGATTTCAAGCTCTTCACGATTCATACCGACCCGTTCACCGAGCCAGCGTGCAAACGGACAGGCACGCTCGGAACGGTCCGATGCATTGGGCACACGAAGGCTGATAATGTTGACGAGCAGGGCTGTCGCCGCGGCAAGGTTCGTGGCAAGGGCATCATTGAGACGCCCCAGTTCTGCACGGTCTTTTTTCAGCTCTTCCTGCATCCGTTTGATCCGCAGCATTGCGCGGACCCGGGAAAGGAGTTCCGCCGGCTGAAACGGTTTGGTGATGTACTCGTCCGCTCCCGCCTCGAACCCCACGAGCTTCTGCTCCAGCTGGGCCGCCCCGGTGAGCATGATCACCATGGTGTCCGCCAGCAACGGGTGTTTGCGGACCCATCGTGTGAGATCCAGGCCGTTCTCATTCTGCAGGAAGACATCAATGATCATCAGCGCCGGTGTATGCAACTCGGCGAGTCGTTGTGCCTGTCCGATATCCGGCGCCGTCACAATAGTGTACGCGCCCTCGCTGCTGAGCGTCTGGCTGATCAGGTCCAGTGCGACCTGCTCGTCGTCGACAAGGATGATGGTGGGGCGTGCGTTCATTGGGGAGCCGCGAATTTTACGATAATGCTGATGCGGCGATTGGTCACGTCAAACGGATCTGCCGCGTTTTTTAACCGGGTGTCCGCATAGCCCCGGACTTCGTCCACCTGTCCCGGCTGGACGCCGTTGCGCACCATGATGCGCCGCGCGCTGTTCGCACGATCGGCACTCAGTTCAAAATTCGTATAGCCGTCATCCCGCGTGTATTTCCGGCTGTCCGTGTGCCCTTCAAGAATCACATGGTTCGGGAGTCTTCCCACTTCCGATGCGATGATTTTGAGCACTTCCATTGCATCCGGCTTCAGCGAGGCCGTCCCGACATCAAAGAAAAACGACTCGGATTTATCCAGGAGTTCGATGCGCAGCCCTTCGCGTACGACCTGCATGGTCACCTGCTGTTTTAACTGCTCAAGCTCCTTGGCCCTGCCCAGCCGCTCGCGGATTTCCTCCCCCATGGAGGCCAGTTTGAGTGAATCCTGCTGGCGTTTGAGCAGCTCATCCGGCAGCTGTTGGGCCACGCCGATCGGGGTGCTTTGCAGAGAGCCGCCCCCCTTCGTGTTCTCGAAGAACGCTCCCGGATCTTTGAAGTACGCCGCGATATACTCCTTCACCTGCTTGCTCTGCCCGACAATCCAGAGCACAATAAACAGGGCCATCATGGCGGTCACAAAGTCGGCATACGCCACCTTCCATGCGCCGCCGTGGTGCCCGCCGCCGTGGCGGCTTTTCTTCTTGACGATCCGGACCGGAACGTCTTTGTCGAATTGGTCCATGCGTTCAGTATCCGGTGGTTATTCGGCGGCCTTCTTGCCGCGGACCGCGTCTTCCACTTCGGCAAACGTCGGACGCACATTGCTGTAGATGACGCGCCGCGCAAACTCCACCACGATAATCGGCGCGTTCCCTTTTGCATAGGCCACGACACCGGCTTTGATGCACTCCAGGAACCGGGTTTCCGATGCCTGCAGCAGTTCCATGTGCGTCGCGAGAGGCTGCACGAATCCGTAGGAGAGCAAAATACCGAGGAAGGTCCCGACCAGCGCCACCGCGACCTTGTGACCGATCACCTCCGGCGGCCCGCTGATGGCCTGCATCGTGATCACGATACCGAGCACGGCGGCGACAATACCCAGTCCGGGCAGCGCATCCCCGATCTTCTGGACGATCATCGGCGCATTCGAGCTTTCGGCATGATGGGTATCGATATCCGCCTCCAGCAACGCTTCCACATCGTAGGGGGGAACCCCGCCGCCGAGCAGAAGCTTCATGGTGTCGCACAAATAGTAAAGCGCATGGTGGTGTTTCAGCAGAAATTCGTTCTTCGTAAAGATTGAACTCTTTTCCGGTTCCATCACATGCGGTTCCAGAGCGATCAGGCCATCCCGTTTTGCGACGTTGAACAGGTCAAAGAGGGTCTTCAGCACATTGACATATTGTTCCTTGCTGTACGGATCCCCCTTGAGAACGCCCAGAGCGCTTCCGATGATCCCCTTCAGCACGGAGGGCGGCGACATCACCATGAGGGAGCCGATGGCGGCTCCGAAGATGATCATGAATTCGACCGGTTGAATGAGGACCATGACCGGTCCGCCTTCGATCACAAAACCGCCGATCACGCCGATGACGACGACCGCTGCGCCAATTATGACGAACATGGCTTTCTCGATCCTGAAAAAGTGAATGTTACGACTGTTCTGTCGCGGGTCGTTCTCCGTGCTCCGCCGGCCCTGCAGGCGGTGTTGAGGCTTTTCCTCCCGGTCCGCTCCGTGATACGCGTACGCCGGACGGTGCTTCGATGCCCAGTTTCACCTGGCCTCCCCGGATGGACAGCACCTTCACGGTGATGTTGTCGCCGATCTGGATGGTCTCCGACGCTTTTCGTGCCAGGACAAGCATGTGTTATCTTCCGTTCTCCCCGCCGTGTTTTGCCACGGGGAAACGCTCCGGCAACGCCATATCATCCAGCGTTACCCTCTCCCCCTGTTTGCTTGAGTGATCAATCACGATCGGATGCCGGAGATCCAGCCACCATGCCACGTCGTCTGAACCGGGAGTGGCCACGACAAATGTGGTCTTTCCTTCGGGCATGCCTGCCATGGGCTCTTCGTCGCTCAGCACGACCGCGGGATCCAGGACCCTGAGCACAAACGCCGGATCCTCGGTCGCCACGAGCCACTGAAAGGGCGTTGTCAGGGCATCGTTCACCACCACAAACCGCCGGCATGCTGTCACGCCGGGAAGCCCCCGGGGGAACACGATGACCTGTTCTTCTGAACAGGCGAGATCCCCGAACTGCCGTGTCTGCACCTTCATAGTCCCACCTTCCCCAGCGGGGTCCCCGGAATCTCCGGCGGGGTTCTCGCCGTCCGGGCATCCGGCGCACCGCCGGCCAGAATGACTATATCGACCCTTCTGTTCCGCGCCCGGCGCTCGGGCGTATCGTTGTTCTCCAGAGGCTGATATTCGGAGTACCCGACAATCGACACGCGTTCCTGGGTCAGTCCGTGCTGGAGGATCAGATAGTAGCCGACGTTCAGCGCCCGCGCCACGGAGAGATGCCAGTTGGAGGGGAACTGCGCCGTGCTGATGGGAACATTGTCCGTGTGCCCCTCCACGCGCAGATCGTTGGGCAGCCGCCGGAGGATGCCGGCAAGCGTGTCCATCGCGGTCAGTGAGGCCCGTTTCAGGTCGGCACTCCCCGAAGGAAAAAGCAGTTCCTCCATGATATGGACGGTGATGCCGCGCTCGTTCTCCGTGACGGAAATCGGCAACTTGCCTCTTTCCAGGTCCAGTGCACTCCGGATCTCCTGCGCGATGCGCTGCCGCTCGGTTTGCAGAACGGTGTTCGGATTCGGCAGCAGCGCCGCATTGCCGGCGAGGGCACCTTTGGGCGACCCGAACACGCCGTTGAGAGCGGACACGATCTCCGCGTATTTCCCGGCGTCAATTTTGGACATTGCATACAGAATCACAAAAAGGCCGAGGAGCAGCGTGATCAGATCCGCATAGGTCAGGAGCCACCTGTCGGCGTTTCCGTGATCATGTTTTTTGTGCGGCCGTTTCATTTCACCCCGGCGTTCTGGTGGTCTTCCGGCAGCATGCTGTGGAGTTTCGCCTTGATGACGGAAGGTATTTCCCCCGCCTGGATCGCCAGGATCCCCTCGACAATCATATCCATGAACAGGTACTCTTCCTCATGAATGTGCTTCAGCTTGTCCGCGATCGGGAGCCAGACGAGATTCGCCATGAACACACCCCAGAGCGTGGCCACAAAGGCTCCGGCGATATGCCGGATAAGCGTGTCCGGATCGTTGCCCGCCGCAGCAAGCGTGGCGATGAGGCCCATTACGGTCCCGATGATGCCCATGGTGGGAGAGTATCCGCCCATCTTGGTGAACAGGCTGGCCCCGATGGCATGCCGTTCTCCAACGTACTTCACCTCGGTTTCCGCCAGGGAGCGCAGCACCTCCGGTTCCGTTCCGTCGATGGCAAAGCGCAGCACCTTTTTCATGAAGGGGTTCGGCACCCCTCCGAGCTCTTTTTCCAGGGCCAGGAGGCCGTCTTTCCGGGCCACCGTGGAGAAACGGACAATCAGGTTGATGGTATCCCTGACGGCAAACTGTGGGGGCAGGATAACCAGCTTCAGCAATCTCCCCATGTTCAAGAAGGTCTTCACGCTCGTCCCGATCATTGCCGCGGCGAACGTGCCGGCGAACACCACCAGCATGGCGGGCGGGAGCAGCAGGGATCTGAGCACACCGCCCTCCCACATGTACGACCCGAATATGGCAAGAATACCCAGCACAAGCCCGGCGACAGTCGCTATGTCAACCCTGTTCCGCATGTTATTTCAGGAAATCCATCAATGATCTTGGAATCACCCGTGCGGCCGCACTCAGGGCGGCATCGAGCATAACCTGTTCCTGGCTCAGCTTCATGCCGATTTCCGCCAGGTCCACATCCTGTCTGTCACCGAGCAGATCCAGCAGGTGTTCTCTGTGCGCCGTGAGATATGTATCCGCACTGGTCAGACTCTCCGCGAGAGAACCCGCACGTGCTTCCTCACGCATGACCACGTCCTGCATCATGCCGATGAAGGCCATGTCATCCGCCGTCGGTTGTGTCCCGCTCCGGAGCGCATCCCGGAGCTCCAGGAGCTTGTTGAAGACGGAAACATTCTCATGTATTCCGGAGAACGTGGACGGTCCCCCGCCGGTGACTCCTTCGGCAAGCGTATCCGCACGAACCATCATGCTCAGCGCCGGGGCTGCGTGTGCCGGCGGCGGCGCGAGAGGAGTCAGCACGAGCGGTGCCCCGCGGAGGGTCCCGGCGGCCTTCCCGGTGACCGGGTCGAACGAAATCGTGGCCGTTCCCCCGCTCAGGGTGGCATCGGTTGATCCCGGAGGCAGGGCGGCGGACATGACCCAGGTGTTGGCATCCGTTTTCCGCATGGTCATCAGGACATCATGGCTGACCCCCAGGCCGTCGGTCACCTGGACGGTAGTGCTGACCGTCGTGTTCACCGCCGCATTCCTGTCCAGAATGCCGTTGAAACTGATCTCCCCCGCAGAACCAAACGCGGCAAGTCCGTTGACATTCACCACCTGTGATACCCCGTCGCCCACCTGGTAGGAAATCGCACCGGCATCCCCCCGATACATCACCTGCGCGGGTGTCCCGGTCCGGACGAAGGGGGGGGTGGTGGTGTTGGTTCCGCCGAAGATGTATTTTCTGTCGAATTGTGTATTCGCGATTTCCAGCCCGAGGTTCAGGAACTGGTCCAGCTGGTCGGCAAACTTGCCGAGGAGCGATGGGTCCGCGCTGCCGGTGGCTCCGGTGAGCACCCCCTTCACTTCCTGGAGAAGATCGGCCACGCGCCCGAGACTCTCGGCGGTCATTTTCAGGCCGCTCTTCCCGGTGCCGACCGCTTCTTTGTACGCGTCCGCCCGTTTCAGATCGCTGGTCAGGCGCAGAATCGCACTCGCGGCGCCCGGATCGTCGGAGACGCGGAGAATCCGTTTCTGGGTGGACAGCTGCCTGTTCAGCCGGTTGATACGCGCACGGCTCTGATTCAGGCTGGCCAGAAAATCGGCCACGATGGAATTGTCGGATATGCGCATATTACAGCATCCCCAGAATGGTTTGGTACATCTCATTCGCCGTGTTGACAAGCCGTGCAGCCGCATCAAACGAATGCTGGAATTTGATCATGTTGGTCATCTCTTCGTCCAGAGAGACCCCCGAGACGGATTCGCGCTGCTGCGAGAGTTGTGCGGCAACCAGCTCCTGCGACTCGATCATCGTATCGGCGCTGTTGACGGCCGAACCGATGCGGACGACGGTCTGGTTGTAGTATTCGGAGATGGAAAGCCCGTCCAGCAGCGTTGCCCCTCCGGCGGTCATCAGCGGTTTCTTCTTATCAAGGCCGGCGATGAGCAGGGCGATGTCGTTGTTGCCCCCGGCCGTCGGGGAAGAGGAGGTCGCGATATTGTCGATACCCGGCGCCGTTCCCGCGGCCCCTCCCGAGGAGGTATCGGTGAGGTCGATGGCGATGGAACCCGCATCTTTTCCCATGAAGAAGTTGATGCCGTTGCGCGGCGGATTCTGCCGGCCGTAACCCGCGGCATGGAGTTCGTTGATGCTGCCGATGATCGCTTCGGCCAGACGGTCCTGCCGCCCCAGTGACTCGGGGATGGTGCTGTTATACGACTTGAGCAGTCCGCCGGCTTCGCCACCGGTGAGCATGACGTCTGCGCCGGAGGTGTCGGTGACTATGCGCAGCTGGTCGAAGTCCGTTCCCGCGATTGATGCCGTCGTGCCCGGTACCGCGCGGAGCGTGCGGAAATCGCCGTTGCCGGCAATGACCGTCCCTCCCAGGGAGACGTTGACGGAACCGAGCGAGTCCTCCGAAATCGATATGTTGGCAAGCAGTGACAGTTCTTCGAGTTTCCCGTCGCGCAGGTCTTTCATGTCATTGGGATTCTGTCCTCCCGAGCCTGCGGCGAGGATATCCGTGTTGAGGCGCGCGATATCTTTCGCCAGCACGTTGATCCGGTCGAGTTTTGAAGTGATCTCGTCGCGCAGCGAGCCGCGCAGCGTACGCGTTTCGGCGTTCAGGCGGTGAAAGGTGTCGGTCATGGCTTTGGCATCAAGCATGAGTGCATTGCGCGCAACCGCGTCTTCCGGTTGTGTCGAGAGTTCCTGCCATGCCTGGAAGAAACGATCCATGGCGCCGCTGAGACCCGAAGCCGACGGTTCGTTGAACGTGGCCTCAATCTGACTCAGTATTTGATATTCCGCATTTGCCATGCCAAGGGAATCGTTAGACGACCGGATTTGCTGATCCAGGAATCGATTGCGCAAACGCGAGACGTTCTCCACCATGACGCCCGTACCGAGAAACCCGTAGGATGTCGACAGGGGCGAGGTGGGGGTAAACTCGGCCCGCTGCCGGGAATACCCGGGTGTGCTGGCATTGGCGATGTTATGACCCGTGACGGCCATGCCGTATTGCTGCGACAGCAGTGCTCGCCGCGCCGTTTCCAGAAGATGGGATATTCCGCTCATACTGTCTTCTCCTCTTCACTACATGCGATGATCGACAAGCTGCCGTGTATGATCCTCGGTCACCAGGCGCAGGGTATCCTGGACGAAGCGCAGGGATCGTTGCAGAAAGACCCGGTTCTGCTCATTCATATGGAGGATCCGTTCAACGACCGTGCGCAGCCGCACGGCAATCGTGGAAATGCGAACCGCATCACCGGCCGGGACACGCCCCAGCACTTCGGCCACCGTAACACACCGCCCTGCGGGAGCATCCCCCCCGGCACGATCACCCACGATCTCGGCGGTAAGCCGCGACCGGGCTTCTTCCAGGCTCCGGAAAGGCGTGATCAGGGTTTCTTCCTGGATCAGGATCGCCGCCAGTTCGTCTCCGCGAACGCCGACGATGGAATGCTGCTTGCGGGTCATCACCTGCAACAGCGCTTCTCCCACCTCCACTTCCTTCTGCATCACCTGTTCGAGTTCCTCAATCTTCGTCATTGTCGCCTGGCTCCTGCTGTTCGAAGTAGCGGAAATAGTCCATCACCTTGCCCACGTATGCCTGCGTTTCGCGATAGGGCGGAACACCACCATGTTTCTCCACCGCACCCGGTCCGGCATTGTATGATGCCACCGCGCGCTGGATGTCCCCCCCGAACCGGTTCATCATCTGTCCGAGATACTTCGCTCCGCCGTTGATATTCTCACGGGGATCCCACACGTTCTGCACACCCATCATGGCCGCCGTGGTGTCAATGAGCTGCATGACGCCCTTTGCGTCTTTTGATGACCGGGCATCGGCCTGCCCCGCCGATTCCGCGGCAATGACGGCTTTCAACAGGTTCATGCTTACACCGTTTCGTTCCGCGGCTTCCCGGACAAACGGTGCCAGGGTGTCCACCCGCCTGCGTACCGTATCCGGCACTGCCTGGAAAGGCCCGGCCGGCTGCCCGGCGGGAGCGGCGGAGGTGGCAGCCGGAATTTCCGGAGGCCCCGTCCGGGGCGTCACACCGGTCCCGGCGGACGGCACCTTGCGGGGCATCTCCTCACCGGTGATTTCCCTGTAGAGCATTTCGCCCATCCCCAGTGAACTGTTGCGCGACATCTGACGGGCCAGCTCGATATCAAACATCCCCTCCAGCATGTCGCCGCCGTAGCTCTCGCCGAACATATCGCTCTTGGGAATACCGGAGCGCATGCTCTTCAACATCGTGCTCAGCATCAGGGCCTCAAACTCCTGCACCGCCCGCTGGAGCCTCATCTTCCCCTTTTCATCCAGGCGTTGCGGGGTTTGACCCGGGGACGCCGCCGTGGAGTGAATGCCGTCCATCAGATGATCACCAGTTCGGCATTGAGTGACCCGGCGCGCTTCAAGGCCTGGAAGATGGCGATGATGTCCCGGGGCGTGACTTTCAGCGCATTGAGTGTTCGTGCAACATCCTGGACGGTGGCCGACCCGTCAAACGCCATGACGGTTGATGAATCTTCACCCGCCGCAACCGCCGTGAGTTGTGTCGTCACCGTCTGCCCCAGCGACCAGGGAGCGGGTTGGGATACGACCGGCGTGGATTCAATCTGGATATTCAAACCCCCGTGAGAAATCGCCACGGGCTGGATGGTGACATTCCCCCCCACCACGATTGTCCCCGTTCGCTCGTTGATGATCACCTTGGCGATGACGTCCGGATTCACGTCCAGCAGTTCAATCGTGGAAATGAATTCAATCAGGTTGCCATCAGCACGGATCCGCGGTGGCACGGCAATCGTCACACTCGATCCGTCGTTGGCCCGGGCCACGCGTTCACCGATCCTGGTGTTGATGGCATCGGCCACGCGCGTTGCGGTGGTAAAATCGGCCTCGAGCAGGATCACGGCGATCGAGGAATCCCGGACCAACCCCATCACCAGGGAACGTTCCATAAGACCGCCGCCGGGGATGCGCCCCGCGGCGGTGTGGTTCCTGCGCACCTCATTTCCGTTGGACCGTACACTCATCCCTCCGACCGAAATCGGACCCTGTGCGATGGCGTAGGTCTCGCCGTCCAGTCCGGAGAGCGGCGTCATCAGCAGCGTGCCTCCCTGCAGGCTCGTCGCATCCCCCATGGAGGAAACGATGACATCAATGCTCCCTCCTTCCTTGGCAAAACCGGGTACCGTCGCCGTCACCATCACCGCAGCCACGTTTCGCAGCCGGAGATAGTCGTTTCCCAGACGGTAGTCATCCTGCGGAACGGTGATCCCGAAGCGTTTCAGCATGCTGATCACCGATTGCACCGTGAATGTGGACCGCTGGGTATCGCCGGAGCCGTTCAGCCCCACCACCAGGCCATAGCCGATAAGCTGCTGCCCACGCACACCCTGCACATAGGCGATGTCTTTGATCCTGATGGCCGCCGCGGGCTCCGCCAGCAGGACGATCAGGAGGAGTATCAGGAAGAGATTCCGTGTCATTCGCATAGTCGCCTCGCTTAGAACAACCAGTACAGGAATTTCGTGATCCAGCCCGGACCCTGCACCCGGGAAACAATGCCGCTCCCTTCGAACGCAATACGCGCATCCGAGATGTTGAAAGAATAGACCGCGTTGTCCGCCATGATATCCGAAGGGCGGATGACGCCGGAAAGGGTAATCACCTGTTCTTCGTTGTTGACGATGATGGTGCGGTTCCCGGTGATCATCAGGTTGCCGTTGGGCAGTACGGACTCGACGCGTGCGCTCACTTTTGCCCGCACCGATCCGCGCGACGACGTGGCGCCTTCCCCGCGGAAGGAACCGCCGGTGCTGATACCGCCCGCGATATCCAGCGGAGTCGAATTCCCGTTCTTGCCCGATGCCGAAAGGGAGAGGTTGCTTTCCCGTTCCGACGATGTGCGCGCATCATTGGAAGCGCTGGACGTCTCCACCACCAGCACGAGAACCGCATCACCGGGACGGGAGGCTTTCTGATCGGCAAAAAGGGACCTGCCGATATTGTTGCGCATATCCTGGCCCGCCGCAGGACCTGCGGCAAGCATCAGCGTTATTGCACATACCAGGGCTCTTCGCATACCTCCTCCTTGACTATTCAAGTGTGACAGCCACCGTGCGTGCGTCAGCCACGCGGGCGCGCAACCGGTCACCGTGGCCGGGCACGCGCACAAAAATGTATTCCCCCTGCACACCATCCTCACGTGCCACGCCGTCCACGGAGAGGCACACACGACCCGAACGCACATGCACTTTCACAGGATCGCCCTGCAGCACGAGCGGCACGGGCTCAAACAGATCCTCGAACAGGATGCTGCCAAGCTGGACGATCCTTTTCGTCCGCAGCGTGCCCAGTATTTCCTGCTCGACCACGGTTCGCTCGAGCAGTGTCGTTTCCATCCGGATCAGACGCACATCATCCGGTACAGGCGTTGTATGACGGGGCAGAATCCGTGCCGCCACCGGCAGCTTTGCGTAGGTCCGTATCACCACAGTCATGGCGATCCGGCGCACCGTTTGCCCGCCCGCTTCCACATCCACCGCTATGCCCACCACGCCCTTCAGGCGCCCGGGTTCCGTAAGCTGGATCCGCAGGGCGTAGTCCGCAGAGGGAACAGCGATACTATCGGGAACCGCGCGGAACACGATTTCCAACTCCTCGTTTCCGCCGGCAAGGTGGGCGGTGAGCGCACCCCGCACGGTTTCCCGCAGCTCGGCCGCGCGGATCCAGGTGCCCGCCGGCGCTCCGCCGTCCGCGTGTGCGCACAGGAACAACAGGACAGCCACGAAACACGTTGCGGGTCCCATGGTATCAGCGCTTGATGTTGTTTGCGATATTCAACATATCCTCCACCGTCTTTATGGTCTTGGCGTTGATCTCGTAGGCACGCTGGGCGGTGATCATGCCGACCATCTCCTCCACCACATCCACGTTGGAGGATTCCAGGTATCCCTGATGGATCTCGCCGTATCCTTCGGTACCGGCCTGGCCGATCGTCGGTGCACCGGAAGCAACCGTCTCCATGAAGAGATTGCTGCCCAGTGAGCGTAGCCCGGCAGGATTGACGAACTTTGCCAGCTCGAATTGCCCGACCTTTACCGCCTCTCCACCTCCCGCCGGACGAGCCTCAATTGTTCCGTCACGGCCGATGCTGATCTCTGTGGTGTCCGAAGCGAACGACAGGGGCGGTTCCACCTGGTACCCCTGCGAAGTCACCAGGGCTCCTTCACCCGAAATCTTCAATGAGCCGTCACGCGTATAGGCAATGGTCCCGTCCGGCTTGCGAACCTGGAGGAATCCCTCGCCTTCAATCGCGACGTCGAGTTGATTCTGCGTGGGCTGGACATCCCCCTGCATGAAGCTCTTCAGCGTCGCCACCGGGACCGAGCCGTTGCCCACCTGAAGTTCCATTGCGGATTGCAGGTTGGGGTTCTGCGAGACGCCGGTCGTCTTCAGCGTCTGGTACATCAAGTCCTGGAACTCCGGCCTGCTCTTTTTGAACCCTGTCGTGTTCACGTTCGCCAGGTTGTGTGCTATCGTGTCGATATTCAACTGCTGGGCAAACATCCCGGTTGCGGCCGTACGTAGTGCTCTGTTCATGTTGTCCTCCTGCCCTCCTGATGGTGAATTACACGCGGCCGAGATCCATGACCCGGTCAAGGGTCTGTTCCTGCGCCTGAATCATTTTCTGGTCCGTTTCGAATGAACGGCTCAGTTCAATCATGGCAATCATTTCCTCTATACCCTCGACATTCGACTCTTCAAGGTATCCCTGACGGATGACGGTCTGGTCTTCCTGGATGTCACGGATCGGGTCGCGGGGATCCGGGATGAAGAGCGATTCGTGATCCTTCTGCAGCGACGCGGTTCGCTCCACGTCGACGAGCTGTATCCGTCCGATGGTTTCCTTGCCGGTCGAAAGCAGGCCGGCTTCGTTGATGCTGATGGATTGCTTCGGGATTCTGTCGGCCTGGGGGATCGTAATATGACCGGCGGTGCTGAGCACGGCGTACCCTTCGCCCGTGATCAGGGTTCCATCCGGTGAAAGCTTGAAATTGCCGTTCCGTGTCAGCCGGATGCCCCGGGGGGTCTCGACCGCGAAGAAGCCGGGACCTTCGATGGCAAGATCCAGGGGATTTCCTGTTTGCTGGAGCGACCCTCCGGAGAAGTCGATCGCCCGCTGGGCTTCCACACCGGCCATGTCTGTACGGTCATCCGGGCGCCCCGCGGCCGATTCCTTCAGCATGCTCATAAATACCCTGTCCTTTTTGAACCCCGTGGAGTTGATATTCGCCAGATTGTTCGCCAGCACCTCCATCCGGGTCATCTTGGGCCGCATGGCGGCTTCGGCTGCATAGATCCCTTTGATCATACATCCTCCTCTTTTTTCGGCTGAGCCGGGCGGAGCGTTTTGAGTTTCAGGGCCAGATCAAGTTCTCCACGTCCGACGCCCAGTTTCCTCGCGGCGTGAAGCCGCTGTGTTTGTGTGGTCGATCGCGCGAGCATCTGCTGCATTTTGCCGACCGAGAGCGGGGCGGCCGGCTGCGCATGGAGACGGCGCGAGAGGGTGATTTCCTCGCTGCCACGGCGGAAGCTGCGCGCGAGCTGGAGTGAGGTTTCCCGTTCGCCGTCGTCCTCCTCCCCCGGATCTTCCTGTTCTCCGGCAGGAAGCTGATCTTCATCGGCCGGAGAAACCATTCCGCGTTCCCGGCCGTGATGCTGCGACGGCAGGACGGCGGCCGGTGCCGGCTGTACCGGAACGGAAACGGTCCGACGCATAACGGCAAAGACGAATCCACCCGACGTCAGCGCCACCATGACCATCATGCCGATCAGCAGAAGCGGTGATCCGGCCTCGACAGGCGCGTCAAGGGGACCGTCCGTTCTCTGCCGTGGCACGCTGGCGGGACGATTCTCCGCCTCCACCTGGGCACGGGCAATGGCCGCAACATCAATCAACCCGATCGCCCGATCCCGTGCTCCCTGTTCCTCCACCCTCTCCTTCGCGATTGCCTGTACGACCGCCGGTACCTTCACTGCAGATCCCGCCGTACCCCGGGTGGATGCACGGGTGATACCCGGCAGCTTCACCGCCATTCCTGCTTTCGGAAACACCTCAATATGCACTTCATTGCCACCCGACGGCTGCACGCACCGGTACGTGGTGTGTTCACGAAGCGTCACCGCAACGCTCAGACTGTCGCCCTGTATCCGCGTAACAACGACGTTCCGGACAAGTCCCTCCGAGAAGAGAAGCCGGGAAGCCCGGGGGGGCGGAGCCAGCCGGGTCCGGGAAAGACCCAATCGCACGAGGCCCTTTCCGTGGTCGGTGGAGAACCGGATATCCCCGCCAAACACCAGTGTCACACGGCTGCAGGCCGGCGTCACCCCGTAGCGGATATCCGTGAGCACCGACGGCTGATCGGCGTTCCCCTTCCAGGAAACAAGCAGAAGGAGCGTGAAGACGAAGAGAAGGTTCGGGATCTTCTTCATCGCGGTGCCCTCCAGACCGGCAGGAATATTGTAAAGGTGGTTCCTTTGCCCACTTCGCTCTCCACTTTGATTTCGCCTTTGTGTTGTGCAATGATCTTGCTGCAGATGGCCAGACCGAGCCCGGTTCCCTTGTCCCCCTTGGTGCTGAAGAACGGTTTGAAGATTTTCTCCTGCACTTCTTTCGGAATGCCGCTGCCGCTGTCGGAAACGCGGATCGCCACGTGGAAGCCGGTGAGGCTCGTCGCCACGGTGATGGTACCTCCCCCGGGCATCGCATCGCGTGCGTTGATCAGGAGATTCAGGAAGACCTGCTGGAGATAGTTGGCATTGCCGCCCACACACGGGAGATCCTCCGCCAGGAGCAGTTCCATGTTGATGCCGTTCCCCGAGAACTCATGCTGCACCATGATGACGATGTCATCGATGGCCTTGTTGATGTTGATCGCCTCGGTGGTGACTTCCTCCGAAACGTTCCGGGCGAAGTTCATCAGGCGCAGCGTGATATCCGACAGTCTCTTGAGCTGTCGGCTGAACATTTCGATCCAGTTGGGGAGCGGCCGGCCCGATTGTACGAGTTCCAGATGCAGCATCAGCACCTGCAGCGGATTCTTGATTTCGTGGGCGATGCCCGCGGCGAGCTCGCCGATCGCGGCAAGCTTTGCGGCCTGGACCATTTGCGCCTGTGACGCTTTCAGCTCTTCATTCGCCTTCAGCAGCTGATTGTAGGTCCGCCAGTTCTCCACGCCGACCGCGGCCTGGTTGGCAAGAACGGAGAGCAGCTGGATGTCCTGATTGGAGAACTCCTGTTGCGGCTTTTCGGTGTGGATGATGAAGATGCCGATCCCCTGGCTCCGCAGAATCAGCGGCACCACCACGAAATTGCGCGCGCTGCTCTTGGCAAGCATGTGTTCAAGATCGGGAATGATCACGGTCTTCTTCTCCGCAATCACCCAATCCACAATCCCCGACTCCAGCTGGTGTTCCGTCTCCGCCTGCAGCCGCGGCGACCCCTTCGAGGACAGGGGGATGATCTTGCTGGAGGTCGACTGGAACAGGAAGATGTTCGATTCGAGAACCGGGATCACCTGACGGGTCAATTCGATCAGGGCACTGACGATGAGCTCCGGTTCCGTGGCGGTACTGATGATGTTCGAGAGCCGTTGTGTCGCGACCAGTTCGTCAATCGAACTGCGGATGGCCAGGTTGTTCTGGGTATACTGGACGTTTTCCTGACGGAGAATATCTATGGTCTTTTCGAGAGCCTTGATATACGTCTCGCGGCTTTCGATAAACTGCTCGAACTGGGGAAGTCCCTCTTCCAGCAGCTGCATCCGGTTCTTTTTCTTTGTCGGGTGGTTCATGGTCTCGTCGTGCACGGGCTATCGGGAGACGTCCATTTGGGTGACCTGTTCCAGATCCTGCTTCAACAGTTCACGGTAATTGGTCATGTAGTCGGCCAGCACCTTGTCGTCGTTCAGCTGGAGATGTTCCAGGGCCTCGCGGTCAAAGTCGTTCCCCTTGTCGAACTCCACCGGAGATCCGCTCATCCTGCAGGCGAACACATCGGCGCAATGAATCAGGGCGACCAGATCCTTGTTCTGTTCCGCACGCGTCGGCTGGTGGTGGAGGGTGATGGCCTCGACGAGATGATCGGGGAGGTTCCACCGTTCCGCAAGCCAGCCGCCGATCTCGCCGTGCGTTACTCCGAGAACGCTTTCTTCGGCTTCCATGGCGGTGAGGTCGGTTTCCCGCACGATTTCGGTGATGCGTGTGAATTCGTTCTTGAAATAGCGGTGGAGGACCGATACCCCCATATCGTGCAGGAGTCCGCCCACGAAGACTTCGCCGCTTACCCGGTACCCCAGGTCGCGCGCCAGGCGCCGGGCAAGGACGCCGCAGGTGATGGCATGATCCCAGAAGACCTTTGCATCGAACATGCTGTCGGATTTCTTCTGGAGCGAGCTGACAAGGGAGATGCTGATAACGATCTCCTTCAGGGCGTCGTATCCCAGCACGATGATCGCGAAGTCGATCGTCGAGATCTTCCGCGGGAACCCGTAGAACGGCGAGTTGGCGATCTTCAACACCTTGGCCGTCAGGGCCTGATCGGTGGAAATGAGCCGGCCCAGCTTGGACGCGCTGGTCTTGGGGTTGTCAACCATCTCCACCACTTCCATGGCAATCGTCGGCAGAGCGGGCAGCTGGATAATGCTCTGCACTTTCTCCTTGATGTACTCCGGTGCCATCATGTCCGGTTGATTCTCCCGTTATACACAGTCACGAACAATGGCGCTCAGCGCATCGAGCGCACGATCATGAAGGTCGTTCACCTCTGTTGCGGAGTTCCCCAGCAGATGGGCGACTTCTTCAAACGAGAGCCCCTCCTGGTAGCACAGTGCCAGCGTCAGGCGCTCCTGGTACGGCAATCCGCCGATGGAGTCCACGAGCGAATTCTTGACCGATGCCACGATGCTGGAAAAGCCGGGCGCCTCGGCCATACCGGCCCGGATGACGCGGACGTCTTCCGTGAACCGTTCAACAGTCAGGTCTTCTTCCGTCAATCCGAGCAAATCCAGGGCTGCCGGATCAAATCCCGCATCGGGATCGGCGGCGTATCTGCCGACTTCAAGCCTCCGGCAGAGAACATCGGCCGTATGTACCGTGGCGGTCAACAGGGGATCCACGACCGCGGCGGCCGGGTTGTGGTGCAAACGGATGGCTTCCTGGATGCGCGCACTGAGGCCCCAGTGTTCGGCAAGCCATGCCCCTATTCCTTCATGTGTTCCGGTCTCGACTCCGCGCTCCACGCCGGGCAGGATGCCCTCGTCCCGCCCCCGCGGAACGATCATCCCGAGGTCATGAAAGAGCCCCGCCACAAAGGCGTCGTCTTCGGAGACCGTACCGGAGCGGCGCGCGAGCATCCGGGCAACGATGCCGCAGCTGACGGAATGGTTCCAGAACTCGCCATACGCGGTGAACAAATCCACCAGACTGCGGAACGCACCGGTCACCACCATCCGCATAACGCTGTCGCGCAGGGCGTCAAATCCCAGCAGGGTGATGGCATTCGATACCGTGGCCACACGCTGCGGAATCGCCAGCAGGGGCGAATTGGCGCTGCGCAGCACACTCTCGCTCAGGCGCTGATCGGACGCCACGATGGCGCTCAACCGCGCCACGCTGGCTGCAGGGTCGCGCATGACATGCAATATCTGATGCACGAGGGGGGACAACCCGCGACCGCCGACCGGCGGATATCGTCCCGCTTTGTGTTCATCGCCTGCTGTGACAACCCGTTCATGACAGTTCTCCGATGTCGAGCAACACCCGCCGGAGATGTGTGATCGCCCGCGCATGCAACCCCACCACCTCCACTTCCGACGCGCCAAGCACGCCCGCAATCCCTTTGATCGGAATTCCCTCGTAGTAATGCATGGCCAGGACAAAGCGCTCGCCCTCCGCAAGTTCTTCATACATGCCCGCCAGGCTCTGCTTGAGCACGTCCACCTTCAGTCTGAGAGCCGGCGCACGATGCAGAACCGACGCCTGGAGCGAGACCGTGGAGAGACGATCCGCTTCTGCGCCATCCTCGCACAACCCGAGCAGTGCCAGCGCTTCGGTGTTGAATGGAACATCGGGTTCCTGACCCAACGGACCGCCGAACAGCCGGTGACAGACCACATCGGCGACGTGCACCACCGCAGCCAGAAGCGGATCCTGCTGCGCACGTGCGGGTTCATGATGATGCCGCACGGCATCATGGATTCCCGGGGAGAGGGTTTCCCAGCGGTCCACCATCCATGATCCCGCTTCTTCATGGAGCGACAGCGGCACGGGACGCGGCAGATACCTGGCATCCAGATCCGCTGCCCACTCCGGATGCGCCTCGGACTCCGGTGACGGCAGATCGTCTCCGAGAAAGAGAAACCCGACATCGTGTACCAGACCGGCGATGAACGCACGATCCGCATCCACAACGCCCAGCTCGGCGGCGACCGCTTTGGCCACCAGGGCACACGTCAGGGAGTGATCCCACAGGGAATCGCAGTATTCGAAGCTGTTCGCGATGTGCCGGGTCGCGCCGCTGGCAATGAGACGCTTCACCGTTTCGCGGATCACCCGCGGACCCAGGAGAGCCAGCGCGAGATTGATATCCCGCATGCGCCCCGGGAAACCATAGACCGCGTTTGCTTTTGCCGAAAGCGAACGCGAGAGAACAGGGTTCCACCCGATGACCGCACTCATGCTTGCCACCGTCGCCAGGGGATCATTGACCAGGTTCACGACATACTCCAGGACCTTTGCCTTGAAAGGGAACACCACTCCCGTCTGGAGCGCTTTCTGTTCAAACCGGTCGTCAAACATACGCATGTCCGTTCTCTTCATGATTCCAGCACCAGCAGCCGCTGGCGCAACTGCCGCAGCACTTCCGAATGAATCTGTGAGACCCGGCCTTCGGAGATGCTCAGGAGTTTTGCAATTTCCGAGAATTTGAGCTCCTCGTAGTAATACAGCGCAATCACCGTGCGCTCGCGCTCGGACAGCTGCTCCACAGCGTCGATGAGCAGCCGGCGGGTTTCGTCATCGCTCAGACATTCGAACGGACTCGGGGTGAGTGACGGTGTTTCATCCATCCGGCCCGCACTCTCACCTTCCACCATGATGTCCGTCCCGCGCGCCGCCGGGGACATCCCTCCCCCGACCATTTTCCGGTAGTCGTCCAGACCCATGGAGAGTTTTTCCGCGATTTCTTCGTCCAGAGGTTCGCGGCCCTGTTCCTGCATCACTTCGTGAGCCGCCTTTCCTACTCTGCGGTTGGTCTCCCGCACGGAACGCGGCACCCAGTCCAGCTTGCGCATCTCATCCAGAATGGACCCGCGGACCCGGGGCACCGCATATGTTTCAAACTTCACACCTGCGGAAGGCGAAAACCGTTCAATGGCTTCCAGCAATCCGAGCACACCGAAATGTACCATATCGTTGTAGTCCAGTCCGTGCGCTTTCCCCTGGAGGTGAAGGCCGAATTTGCTGACAACATACCGGACAAGATCCAGGTACTGCATGACGAGCTTTCGCCTCAGCTCCGTCGAACGATTCTGGAGAAACGCTTCCCACAGGGATGGTGTCGTCATTTCCATGGCTTGGTCAGGGCCTTCGTGCCTAGGATGCTGTCTGGGTTCGTTGATCCGCCTGCCGGGTGTCGTCCGGGCCCTCTGCTGAACCGGCCGCGGATGACGGGTCTTGTCCGGCGTACTTCTTGTTCTTCATGGCCGACATCGCCATCAGGAGGACCGCCTGTCCGGCAACGACGGCGATGAACACGATGAACGACCGGGTCACGATATCCATCAGCGGGAGTCCCTGGCTGCCGAAGAACACGGCAGAAACAAAAAAGGCCAGTGTGCCGATCTGCAGCATGATCCTGGTCATAGGGCCACCATCCGTTTCACCGATCCCTGCAGGTGATCGCGCACGACAACGCGTGCCAGTGACTGTATCGAGAGTGCGGCGGCCGAACGCGGGAACGCCTTCACCAGGGGTTCCTGGCGTATCACGGCTTCCCGGGCACGGTCGTCACGCGGCACGATGGACGCACAGAGCAGCTCGCGTTTCAGAAAATGCCTGACAGCCGCCTGGAGCTTTCCGAAGGCCTCCTCGCCCTCCCGGGGAGTCCGTGCACTGTTCACCACAACCTCGACCGGAAGGAGGGGTGCTTCGAGGGAGAGCACCTTGATCATGGCGTAGGCATCCATCACCGCGGTCGGCTCGATACTGGTGACCACCAGCGTGGCGTCCGCGGCGGCGGCGTACGTGATGATCTCCGGATTGATGCCCGCGCCGGTGTCGATCAGGAGGACATCCGTCCGTTCCTCCAGAGAGGTCAGCTCGCCGATCAGTTCATGCTGCCGTTCGGGTTCGAGGCCGGGGTAGTCCGTATCGCCGGAACTTCCCGGCACCAGCCGGAGGCCGGGATAGGGTGTCACCATCACCTCCTCGAGATCACGCTCCCCTCTCAGCACGTGGCTGAGCCGGAATCGCGGCGAAATCCCCGCCATCACATCGAGTCCCGCGAGATTGGCATCCGCATCCAGCAGCACAACCCGTTTCCCGAGATCCACGAGAGCGATCGCAAGGTTCAACGCCAGCGTGCTCTTGCCGACCCCACCCTTGCCGCTGGTCACGGTGAGCACGCACGGCCTGACCGGGCGGTTGGATTCTGCATACAGACGGGCGATCTCCCGCATCCGTGTTGCCTGATCATGCATGTGCCATTTCTCCCGTATAGACCATCGCCGCCAGCTGTGCAGCGTCCACCGTCCGGATATCGTCCGGCACCGTCTGCCCCGTCGTGATGTACGAAATCGGGAGATGATGCCGGTGCATGATGCTGAGGAGCGGACCGTAGGTCACCGCCTCGTCAAGCTTGGAGAAGATCAGCCGGTTGGGCTTCACCACCTTGAACTGATCGATGATGTCTTCCGACGTCTTGATGTTCGTTGATGCGCTCAGAACCAGATGTGTCTCGTCCGGATCCGCCGCCGCAACGAATTTTGCCAGGTCATGCAGGTCCTTCTTCGAGCGTTGACTCCTGCCGACGGTATCAAAGAACACGATGTCCTTGCTCCGGAACTTGCGCAGCATCTGCGCCACTTCAGCGGGCTTGTACGCGACTTCCATCGGTATGTCGGCGATGCCCGCGAAGGTGCGCAGCTGTTCGATCGCACCGATCCGGTAGGTATCCGCGGAGATCAGCGCCACATCCAGACCGCTGACCAGCTTATTGATGGCCGCGAGTTTGGCGATCGTCGTTGTCTTTCCGACTCCTGTCGGTCCGACAAGCACCACGATGCGCGTCTTCTTTCTGCGCGGTCTTGCGCCGGCGGCCGGTGGAATGATCCCGGCAAGAGCGGCGATGACCTGCTTTTCGAGATACTGCCGGTTGGTGATGTGATCCTGATTGGTGCTGGCATAGACCCCCTGCACGAGATCCGCGGCAAGCTGTTCATCCACGTCATGCTGAACGAGTCTGCTGTACGCCTTCTGCAGGGTATCAGGGAGGGCCGGCATCCGGGAGTATTTGAGCTGATCGACAATCGCCCGCAATGTGCCCTTCACGTCCTCCATGTCCGTCCGGAGTTCGACCATGCTGCCGGCCTCGGCCGTACGGCGGGATACGCCGGGCGAATGCTGCTCTTCACGCCCTCTCTGGCCGTATTGCTCGGCAATGCGGCGCAGGTTGGCCAGCGTGCTCTGTTCTTCAAGATCCACGTTCGACCGTTCCAGATGCTGCGCGAATTCCGGCGATTCCGGACGGCGGCGATACGTGCCCTGCGGCGCGGGAGCGACTTCGTCGATCGCTCCGGTCACCTCGAACATGTCGCGGGCCAGCAGGTTGAACGGCCCTCCCCGGGTCACCTTCCGGCTGCTGATGATGATCGCTTCGGGCCCGAGATCGCGCTTCATCTGCTCGGTCGCCTCTTTCAGGCTGTGCGCCTGGAACTTTTTAATCCGCATGGTCTGCCTCGAGTTTTCCTACGAACTCCACTTCCGTGTCGGGCGGAAGCTCCGTGAATGACAGCACAACAACGTCGGGAAACGTGGTGGTGATCAGCCGGTGGAAGTACGGACGCACGGTGGCCGCACACAGCACGATCGGTGTGGTCCCGTGCAACCGGCACAGCTCGCTGTTTGCCGTGAGACTTGCATGAATCGATTGAATCGTCTGCGGCGAGAGACCCAGACTCGGGCTGTTCTCCCGTTGATTCTGCAGTGCGGCGGTGACCATCTGTTCGAGCCGTGGATCCATGGCGATCGCGTGCACCACCCCCTTCACGTCGCCGTACAACCGCGCAATGGTCTCTGACAGGGCATGCCGCACATACTCCGTCAGGACATCCACATTCTTCGTGACGCGCGCGTAATCCGCAAGTGCTTCCAGAATGGTGACAAGGTCACGCACCGGAATTCCCTCGCGCAACAGGTTCTGCAACACCTTCTGAATGGTGCCGGTGGGAAGAAGGTCGACGGTAAGCTCCTCCACGACAGCCGGGTAGTCTTTCTTCAGATTTTCCATCAACTTCTTGGTGTCCTGCCGTCCCAGGATCTTGTCCGCGTTCTTCCGCAGCACTTCCTGCACATGCGTGGAGAGAACCGCCGACGGCTCCACCACCGTGTACCCGAGAAGTTCCGCGTGTTCGCGATCCGTCACGTTAATCCATACCGCGGGGAGTCCGAACGCCGGTTCGCGCACCTCCGTCCCCGTCAGGGCACCGTCCGCCGTGCCGGGATTCATGGCAAGACACCGGTCCATCACCAGCGATCCGACCGCCGCCACATTTCCGCGGATCTTGACGACATACTCGTTCGGATCGAGCTGGAGATTATCGCGGACACGCACCGGCGGGATGACGATCCCGAGATCAATGGCCAGCTGCCGGCGGAGATTGGTGATGCGTGCAAACAGGTCTCCTTCGCGCGCCTCGTCCACCAGCGAGATCAGACCGTAGCCGATCTCCAGCTCCACCGGATCCACCTGCAGGTAGTCCTCCACGCGCTCCTCTTTTGGAGCGGCAGTGGCCTGGGGAGCGATCTCCGCGCCGGCCGCGGTCTTCTGGTCGCGCATCTTCACGTACCCGACGCCCCCGGAAACCAGCGAAAGCGCGAGGAAGGGAATCGTCGGAAGACCCGGCACGACCGCGAACATGAACAGGGCGCCCGAGGCGATGAGCAATGCTTTCGGACGGCCGAAGATTTGCGACCGGATCTCGAGATCAAACGCGTTCCCGGCGGCACTCCGGGTCACGATCATACCCGATGACACCGCCACGATCAACGCCGGGATCTGCGTCACCAGGCCGTCCCCCACGGTGAGCAGCGTGTAGGTCTGAAGCGCGTCCGTGAACGACATCCCTTTTTGTACGACGCCGATAATGAAACCACCCAGAATGTTGACGATGTTTATCAGCAACCCGGCGATGGCATCCCCTTTGACGAACTTGCTTGCACCGTCCATCGCACCGTAGAACTCCGCCTCGCGGGAAATCTCCGCACGGCGCTGGCGCGCTTCCTTTTCAGTGATCATCCCGGCGTTCATGTCCGCGTCGATCGCCATCTGTTTGCCGGGCATGCCGTCCAGAGTGAACCGGGCCGCCACTTCGGACACGCGCCCGGCGCCCTTGACGATCACGACAAACTGTATCAGTACCAGGATCAGGAAGATGATGAAGCCGACGACATAATTGCCCTTCACGACGAACGATCCGAATGCGGTAATCACTTCACCGGCATACCCCTCTCCGAGAATCAACCGCGTGGAGGCGACATTCAGGCCCAGCCGGAATATCGTCAGGATCAGCAGCAACCCCGGGAACACCGAGATCTCCAGGGGATTTCTCAGATACATCGACACCATCAGGATCAGGATGGACATGGTGATATTTGCGGCCAGGAGCACATCCAGGAACATCGCCGGTATGGGAATGACCAACAGCGCCAGGATGAGGATCACCGCAACGGCGAGCACAACGTCGCTGTTGTCTCCGAGGATCCGCATGGGCCTCCCGAACATTCCGGATGGTGATGTTATGCGTGTGCTGGCCATGTGCTCAATTCATCGTCAATGTCGGCTGTCCCTGCCTCAGGCGGTAGATGTAGGCGAGCAATTGCGCCACGGCCTGGAACAGTTTTTCGGGAATGGTCCCGCCGATCTCCACGGACCGGTAGAGGGCCTGCGCCAGCGGCCGGTCTTCCACGACCGGTACGCGGTGCGCCAGAGCGATCTCCTTGATCCTGAGCGCCACCAGATCGGCGCCTTTTGCCACCACGGTCGGCGCGTTCATCTCCTCCACATCGTACCGGAGCGCCACGGCAAGGTGGGTCGGGTTGGTCACCACGACATCCGCTGTGGGCACGTCCTGCATCATCCGGCGGTACGCGATGCGCCGCTGGATGCCGCGCACCCGGCTCTTCACCTGGGGATCGCCTTCGGTGGATTTCGTTTCTTCCTTGACTTCTTCCTTGCTCATGCGCATCTCTTTTTCAAATTCAAACCGCTGGTAGAAGTAGTCGACCGCCGCCAGCACCAGAAACGCGAGCCCGGTGCGCAATCCGATGCTGAACCCCGCCCCGCCGATGAATCCCAGGAGTCCGGCCGGATCGCTGTCCACGAGCACGGGTGTCTCCACAAGCACTTCCTGAAGCGCCCACCAGGCCACCATCCCGACAACGACGATCTTGATGATGCTCTTTGCAAGCTCCACCAGGGAGCGCCGCGACAGCAGCAGCTTTTTCATGCCGTTCAGCGGGTTGATTTTCTCGAAACTCGGCTTCATCGCCTTCGGTGAAAACATGAACCCCACCTGCAGATATCCCGCTGCGAGCCCGATCACCAGGAAGCCGGCCACAATCGGGGCGATCAGGGCGCCGATGTGTATCACACCGTTGCTTACCAGGTGATGCACATTCTCCGGCGTCAGCATCAGGGATCCCGATCTCGTGAAGGCCGACCTGGCAATCGAAGCCAGACCGGACACCAGCGCGTTGCTCCCGAAATACAGGACCAGCAATCCGAACAGCAGCACAAACGCCGAGTTCAGCTCCACGCTGCGGACGACTTTCCCCTTCCCCCGGGCTTCTTCCCGCTTGCGCTCACTCGCCGGTTCGGTTTTTTCCTGATAGGATTCTTCGGCCATGGCTTTAGAGTACTCTCACGAACTGCAGCACCTGCTCCTGAAACCCCCCCAGAAGCTTTTTAAAGGCGAAGACCAGGAAGGGTGCGCCGGTCATGAGGACCAGCATACCCACGGCGATCTTCACCGGAAAACTGATGATAAACACATTCACCGCCGGTGCGACCCGCGCGAGTATGGCAAGGGCGATATTCACGAGAAACGACGCCACAATCACCGGAGCGGCGCACTGCACGCCGACGACAAACACCAGGCCCGTCAGACGCACAAGCCTGTCGACCGCGGCGACGCCGAAGACCAGCCCGTTGAGCGGGACCGCATCATAACTGAGTATGAGACCCTGGAGCACGACATGATGTCCGTTCACGAGAAGAAACACCAGCATGGCCACGAGGTACAGAAACCCGCCGATGATATTGTTCGGCCCGGTCTCGGGATCGAAGGCATTCGCAATGGACAGGCCGAGATCGAACCCGATCAGCTCGCCCGCCGCGCGCACGCCGGAAAAGATCAGACCCATCGCAAAGCCGATGAACAAGCCTGTCAGCACTTCCTGCACTCCCATGATGACCAGCGGCGCAAGCTGCAGATCCAGGTGCGGCGTCCGTCCCGCCAGCACGGGATACAGCACAATCGCCATGAAGACACCCAGTCCGACCTTGACCTGTACCGGCACGGCGACATGCCCGAACACCGGCGCCATCGCCATAAGGGACGTCGTGCGCAGGAACAGCATCAGAAACAGCACGAACTGGAAGACGTAGAGTTCCATCGGTCAGCGTCCGAGCCCGGGAATCTGATTGAACACGTTCACGGTAAAACTCACCATCACCTCCATCATCCACGGAAGGGTCAATACGGCAACAATTGCCACGGCAATGATCTTCGGTACGAATGTCAGGGTGATCTCCTGGATGGACGTGGCGGCCTGAAAGACGGCGATCACCAGACCCACCACCAGCGACAGCACCAGCATCGGGGCCGACACCAGCAGGGTGGTGTAAAACGCCTCGCGGAAAAGGTACACCACCATTTGTTCGGTCATGCACTCACCCCTTTCCTTCCCATCAATGGAAACTCTCCAGCAGCGACCGCACGATGAGGTGCCAGCCATCCACCAGAATGAACAGGAGAATCTTGAACGGCATCGAGATCAACACCGGGGGGAGCATCATCATGCCCATGGACAGGAGGATACTCGAGATGACCATGTCGATCACGAGAAACGGTATAAACAGGAGAAAGCCGATCTGGAACCCGATGCGCAGTTCGCTGATGGCGAAGGCCGGGATGAGCGCATGCAGGGGCACATCATCGCGGTTCTTCGGCTTGTCCACATTGGCAAGCTTGACAAACAGCGCGAGGTCTTCTTCGCGGGTCTGCCGCAGCATGAACTCGCGCACCGGCTCCACCCCCTTTTCGTAGGCCTGCTCCAGCGATATTTTCTTGTCCAGGTAGGGCTGGAGTGCATCGGTGTTTACGCGGGACCACGTCGGCGCCATGACAAAAAAGGTCAGAAACATGGCCAGCCCGATGAGCACCTGCGACGGCGGCACCTGCTGGGTTCCCATGGCCTGACGGAGGAAATGCAGAACGACGACAATCCGGGTGAACGCCGTGGTCAGAATCAGGATCGCGGGCGCAAGGGAAAGAATCGTCATCAGGAAGAGAATCTGCAGGGTAACGGAAACGTCTTCCGGTTTCGCGGACTTGCCGACTTCAATCGATACCTTCGGGAGGGGCAACACCTTGTCCTGCGCCATGACCGTTCCGGCGCAGAGCAGACAGAGAATAATGACCGCCACAAGCATCTTCATGCGTGTACTCTCTCCCCGTTCCGCTTTTTCCACGACTGGAGGGTGTTCTGCAGCACCGACGCAAAGAGTCTCTCCGGGCGCGCCTGCACCGCTGTCCCGTCTTCTTGCGTATTCCCGGCCGGGAGGTCCTCTTCCGTCAGTTCGGCAAGGGTCTGCATGCCGTGTTCCGTCATGCCCACCACCAGAACCTTGCCGGCGACCTTCATGACCACCACCGACTTCTTCGGCTGCAGCGCCCGCCGTCCGATAATGTCGATGGAGATTTGCTGGTGCGCGCCCGCGGCGCCCGGCGCCACGAAGCGCTTCAGCACATAGACCAGGCCGTACATCAGCAGGAGTACTGCGCCGAGTGAAAGGACCATTTTCGCCACGACCCATTCCATGGGCTATTTCCCCAGACCTTTCACCCGGTCCGCCGCATCAACGAGATTCGTGATGCGAATACCGAAGTGTTTTTCAATGACCACAACCTCCCCCTCGGCCATTTTCTTCCCGTTAATCAGGACATCCACCGGTTCGCTCGCGAGCTTCTCGAATTCCACCACCGACCCCCGCTGGAGATCCAGAATGTCCCGGATCAACATGTTGGTTCGACCCAGCTCGATGGCAACCGGCAACGTCAGATCCATCAGGAGATCCAGCTTGCGGTCCTTATCGGGTCCGCTGCCGGCAGTCTGTTCGAGGGACTGAAATTGCGCACTCTGCACCTCCAGCGCGAGATCGCCGGCCGTGTCAACCTGCAGAGGTGCGCCTGCGGCCGGGGTATTGGTGTCCGAAGCTGAGGATTCTTGCATGCGGCTTCACTCTCCTGTCGACTGTTCCTTTGAGGTTCGCGTCACTTTCACGGCCATCTTGCCCTTGGAGATCCCCGGACGGCCCCAGATGCGCGTCTTTCCGCCGATCTGCACCTGGACTTCGCTGGTGATGGGAATGTTCGTCCGGATGATGTCCCCCGGCTCAAGATGCAGGAGTTCATCCAGCGTGAGTGCCGTTTCACCGAGTACGCCGGTCGCCTGCACTTTGGTGGTCCCGAGATGGCGGAAAATCGGTTCCGCCCACTCGCTCACACCACCCTTCACCAATCCCATGCCGCTGAAATACTGCATATTCAACCGGGTCAATACATCGTCCAGTGCGAAGGTCGGAAAGCAGAGGTTCATCAGGTACTTCTGCGTGCCCACGACCACTTCGAACGACACCACCATGACGATTTCGCTGGCAGGGGCAATTTGCACGAAGTCGCCTTCGGATTCGTATCGTTCCAGTTTGAAGGTCAGTTCGGCAACCGTCTTCCACGCCCGCTGGATATCCGAGAGCGCACGCTGCACAATCCCTTTGACGATGCTCTGTTCGATCTTGGTGATCAGCCGTGCGTTCTTGTCCCCCTCCGCCACACCGCCCATCAAATGCTCCACCATGGCAAGGACCAGCTGGGGACTGATCTCCAGAACTCCCATCGCGTCCGATTCCATGATCCGGAAGATATACAGCGAGCTCGGACTGGCGATCGAGAGGACGAACTCCGAGTAGAACAGCTGATCCACCGAGGAGACGTTGACTGTCACCGTCGTCTGCAGACGTGAAACGAGATAGGAACTGAAGGTCTCACCGAAATTCTCGTGCACGGCCTGAAACGTCCGGAGCTGATTCTTCGAAAGACGGTGGGGAAGACGGAAGTCGAAGGTGATGGCTTCCTTGTCCCCCTTCCGCGCTTCGGAGGGTGGATCGCTGGCTTCCAGCTGCTCGCTCGAGATACCCGAGAGCAGACTGTCGATTTCCTGTTGGGAGAGAATTTCCGGCACGATGCACCCGCTACTGGATGATGAACTTGCTGAAATACACGTTTGTCAGCGAACCGTTTCTTATCAGTTCCCCCACCTTCTGGAAAATCTCCTGACGGAGCGGCTCGCGCCCTTCGGCGTTGACCAGAGCCGAAAGGTCCTTGGATGTCAGAATGCTGTTGAGCACGTCGCGGACCTGGACATCCTTGTTCTCCAGTTCCCTCTTGCCTTCACCGGTGGTGACCTCAAAACCGATTGTCGTCAGCAGGAATCGTGTCCCGTTTGTGCCCGCGGGATTGACAATCACGTCTTTCACGACGTAGATGTTCTGTTCACCGGATTCGCTCACCGCTTCGTGGGATCCTTTCACCTCGGCCGCAGGCTGGCCGGTCTCCGCGGCAGGGGCGGGAGAGGCAAATCTGGTCATCACGAAATACACGACCACAAGCTGCACAACGAACACCGGCACGCCGAACATCAGAAGCTTCTTGAGCGGAAGCCCCCCCTCTTTCTTTGCTTCCCCGGTGACTGCAGGACCGGCGGGTTGCTCCGCCTGCCCGGTGGTTTTTGCCATGGTATATACACGGATTGTGGTAGACTGTAGCAGCTTCGTCAAAACCCGTGCCACGACCGCAAAGCGCAATCCCGAGGAATACAACATGCTGGGTAAGGAAAGGGGCGAGAGTTACTGAAGGATGGTGGCTAATATCGGCCAGTTGGATGCGATATTTTCCGCAAATCCGCGAAATCAGTCTTCTTTCCGCACTACGGCACGGGAACGCTGGTGATATGCAATGACCTTCTCGATGACCTCATCGATGGTCTCCTTCACCATGAGCTTCTTCCCTGTCGAGGTCGTGACAAGCGTGTCGGGCGTTCGTTCGAGGAATTCGATCAGGTCGGCATTGACCACGATCTTCTCGTTATTGAGTCGTGTCAGTTCGATCATGTGAGCCTCCTGCTCTGGAGACGTTCGCACCCGTTCCCCCGAGGTAGGAGGGGGGAGGCAGGTATCGGGTGGAACGTCTCCGTCAGCAGTTCGTGTTTGTGTTTACCGGCGCATTATTACCGTTTTAGATTCACCACTTCCACCAGGAATTCATCGCTTGTGGTGATGATCCTCGCGCTGGCCTGGAAGCCCCGTTGCGCCGTGATCATCTTCGTGAATTCGTCCGCGAGGTCAACATTCGATTGCTCCAGAGAATTCGAGAATATCTGTGAAGATTCCCCCGCTTCAAGAATTGCCGGTGTTCCGGAATTCCCAGAAATATCGAACGTGTTCTCGCCGTTGCGAAGCAGACCTCCCGGGTTGTTGAAATCTGCGAGCATAATCTGCGCAAGGTTCTGCCGTGTGCTGTTGGAGAAGGTTCCCTCAACCCGCCCGGTCTTGTCCACGCTCACCGTGAGCAACGTACCCGATGTGTATCCGTCCGTTTCCCGGACAGAGATACCGGATTTCAACGATGTCTGCGTAATACCCGAAAACACCCCGGGCGCCGTCGCGCTGGGCGTGCCGAAATCCAGCGTGACACTCAACGGATCCGCCCCGCTGGTGGGAGTGATGGTGAGCGGTGGAGGGAGCGCCGACTGAAGCGTGCCGTCGGTGTTGAACGTGATGGTGCCGCTTCCCACGTTGGTGGACGTCGTCGCCGGCGCCGCGTCGGGCACCGCCGCCGACCAATCCCACGTGTTGGTCCCGGTCTTGGTAAAGGTCAGCGTAATCGGCACTCTCGTGCCGAGCGAATCATACGCATTGATCGTGGAAGTGGTTTTCCCTCCGGTCTCCGGCGGGCCGGCATTGTAGACGTCTTCAGCATTGTTCAGATTGCCGGAATACTTGATGAACGTGGTGGCCTTGGCCGGCGATTTGATATCCTTGTTGATGATGATGTCCTGCAGGGTGTTCCCCGACGGAATCACACCGTTGGCGTCAGCCAGCTTGCCCTGGAGCACCGCGCCGGAGCTGCCACTCACCACTTTGCCTTCAGCATCGATCCCGAAGTTGCCGGCACGCGTGTAGAGCGTTTGTCCACCCTGGTTCACGACAAAGAACGAAGAGCCGCTGATGGCCATGTCAAACGGATTTCCGGTGGATTCGATGCTCCCCTGGTTGAACATGGTGTCCACCGTGCTTATCGACATTCCCAACCCGACCTGCATCGGATTGCTGCCGCCGGTGGTGTCTGTCGGACGGCTCGCGCCCTGGATCGTTTGCGCATACATCTCGGCAAACGTTGCGCGTCCGGACTTGAATCCGATGGTGTTGATGTTGGAGATGTTGTTGCCGATGACGTCCATCATGGTTTGATGGTTCCGCAGAGCGGAAACGCCGGCGAAAAGAGATTTCATGAATGCCATGATACTACCCTCCTGAAAAGATGTGAGTGAACTATGGTGATCGGGTCTCTGTCGTTCGACCCGACCGGAGGGGCCTCCAGTACTGATGAGGACCAGCCCCAGTGCGACAACGTCTTGTGTTCAACCGCAGCCAGGCGACACCGCCTGACCTACTTCCCCGCAACGACCGCGCTATCGATGTTGGTGAAGACGTTTGCCTTCAGATGTTCGCTGTCCATTGCGGTTACCACCGTTCTGTTCTTGACGCTCACGATGAACGCCATGTCGCGCAGCAGGACGAGGGAATCCTTTGCCCCCTTTTCCTCCGCACGCGTCACCGCCCGCTGTAAGTCCGTCATGTCCGTTTCATCCAGCCGGATCTTGCGGGCTTCAAGCCGTTCCTGCGCATGCCGCGAAAAATTGAGACCCCGGAGCTCCTCCTGCAGGACCTTGTCGAACACCCTGTCCTTCTGGAGCTCCGGCGGCTGAGGCGCCTTGAACCCATCCACCCCGCGGGCCGGAAGAAACGGCACCCGCACACCGTTGACATATGAATCAGCCATTGCCCTTTCCATTCAAGAGTTCGAGAATCTGTGAGACCGGAATCTCCACGCCATCCACTACAAACATCGTGCCTGCCGACGTGAAACGTACTGCGCTGATCGTGCCGTACAGGAACGGTGTGGCGGTCAGCGCCGCCTTCGACGAATCCTGCGCATCCACCTTAAACGTATACTTCCCTTCGGCCATTGTCTGCCCGCTATCATTCGTGCCGTCCCACACAACGGTGGAGTCGCCCTTGTCTGTGCCGGCATTCGTGATCGTCCGCACAAGTGTCCCCGTGCTGTCATACACACGCACGGATACCTCGGCAGCCGCAACGGGAAGCGTGTAGCCCAGTTGTGCACTACCGGTCCCCGTGAACTGAAATTCGTTCGCAGAGGCCTTTACACCCTTGCCGATCATCGTCGCCGCCAGCGAATTCCCGATGGATTGGGTCATCAGCTGGTTGGTTGCGAGAGTCTGGGTCAGGTTCGTGTTGATGTTTGAGAGTTGTTCCACAGAACTGAACTGTGCAAGCTGCGCGGCGAATTCCGTGCCCTTCATGGGTTCAAGCGGATCCTGGTAGCGCAACTGCGTGATCAGCAGTTTCAGGAAATCGTCCTTCCCCAGAATTGACGGAGACCCGGTCGTTCCCGCAAGCGTCTGTGCACCTATTGCCGCTGTCTGTATGTCTGCCATTGGTTCCTCCGGCTCCTTTACATGACCATTTCCATGGTGTTATATCCCATCAGACGGCCGGTCTGATACTGTTCAACCGCGTCCGCCGCCAGGGGTTGCCGGCCTCCGTACCGCCGTTGCCGTTCTCCCTGCCCCCCTTCCGATCCACGCGCACCGGATCCGCCGCTGAACACCACGTCCAGCCGCTGCACCTCGATGCCCCGTGTGCTGAGTGACTGACGAAGCTGCCCGAGATTGCCCTCGAGCACCCCTTTCACCCCCGCCTGCGAGACATCAATCTGGGCCTGCAGTTTGCCGTTTTCCATTCGCATGTTCACCACAACCTCGCCCAGGGATTCCGGCTCGAGCCTGATGCGCACTTCAGAGTTCTCACCCTGCACCTTGAGCGCCAACCCCCTCACCACCTGATCCACCACGTCCCGCGCGGTGTCCGGAGGCAGCGTCTGGAACGATTCCGGCACGCGGGCCCCTCCCTCCATGACACGCACACCGTCCAACCGGACAGAAGCCGTGCCCGTGTGCCCGTGAGGAAACGGTGAGCGATCCGCTTGATTGGCGCGAGGCTCTCCGTCTGTGACACCCGTGCCCGCAGAACCCGCCACCTTTGGTTGCACCGCCTCTCTCTCCTTCGCATCAGCAGGAACCCTCTCACGCGTTTCCGCCTGCACCACTTCCTGCGGAGCACGCTTCGCCTGCGCACCCTGTTCCGGGGTCGCAATTTCCTCCCGGACTTCGATGCCAGCGTTTGCACGGTGCTCTTCCGGCATGCTCTCCGTCGATGTTCCGACGTCAGAGGGCCCGGATTGCACATCGGGCCTGACTGTCTTCGGGACTTCGTCCGGGGCCGGTGTCGTTGTTGTGAACACACTCCGGGGTTTGGACTCGGCGCGCGCAATACCCGGCGCCGAGGCAACACTCCGCATCCCGGTTCGTCCGGTGTTCCCTGTTTGCTGCCGCTCGTACTCCCGCACACCTTCCGCAACAGCGGTCCGGGTCATATCACGGGATAACGATTCGGCCGGCGGCCGGCCGGCTTCGATCTCTTCGCGGGTCCCAAGGGGAACATCCGCCACGCGGACAGGTTTCGCCTCGTCGAGGGGATCAAGCATTGCGGCAACCACGTCAGACTGCGTCATTGCAATCTTCCGTTCAGGTTCAACTGTACGTGTTGCAGAAGCGGCACGTTCGGGCGCTTCCGGCGACGTCTCCTCCCGGGGCGTTTCCTTCACAGGCGCTCCCTTCTCCACCTCCTTCGTCGCCATCTCCCTCACCTGCCCGGCGCCGGGAAGCAGTTCCCCTTCCACCGGCACTTCCGCCGGTGCTACGGAGAAGAGCGGTGATGTACCTGAAGGCAGCAGCGGTCCGTCGTTTGAGAGCAGCTCCTGTACGCCGGAAGAGAATGGCAGCGGGATTTGCCCGCTTCGTCCAGAAACCCCCGGTTGTTCCGCTGTCTGCGCCGGAGCCTGTGGTTCCCCCGCTGCACCAGCCACAGCGCCACCTGTTTCTATCGCCGGCGACGGGAGATCCAACGGAGCCTCCGTTTCAACCGGGACCGGTTCGACGACCAACGGCGCCGGAGCAAACGCGCCGGTGACCAGCAATTGCTGGAGCATGCCGAGGAATCCCTCCCCTTCGTCGGCGCCTTCACCGCCGCCGGGCGCACGCGCTCCCGGCAGTAACACCTCCGACGGCTCACCTGGCGCCTTCGGAAGTACAGCCATGGTGTTCATCATGCTTACCTCATGATCCGGGCGGCACGATCCGGTTCCAGCGCTGCAAGAATCTTGGCCGCCTGGCGTTTTTTCATTGTGAGTATCATCTGTTTAACATCACCGTCCGGGTAGTCTTTCAGGATCCGTGCAGCGCTCGACGGATCCATTGCCTCCAGGACCTTTGCCATGGACTTTCGCGTTTCTGCGTGCCCGCTGTCCGCAACAGCGATGGCCTTTCTGGTACTATCCATGGTCATGCGGAGCTCTTCCGCCAGAGCGGCGGACTTCTTGCGCTCATCCTGGAGCGCCAGCCGTAATACCTGCACCGAATCTGCCGTTTCTGTCCCGGCCACCTGCTCATTTGCCGCCGCGGCCACCGGACCGCTGACCGGGGAATTCGCCGGATCGCTCGCCCGGGGGTTTGTCACGCCCTTTCCCGCCAGTTCAGCCGGCGTGGGCCCGTACATTTTTCCCGGCGGAACGGTCCGCCCTACCGTGCTGTCGGCACGCACCGCCGGCGGACCTTTGAGGTCGGGCCGCATCATCAGCACGACAACAACCATCGCCCCGGCCGCAACGGACGAAAGAACGAACACGATCAGATAGGGGAGGACCTTTTTCATGGCGTCATGACCCCGATTTCATCCGCTGTGCGAGCACATCGGAAACCCGTTGCGCTTTCCGTTCGAGCTCCTTTTCCTGCTCGACTTTCCGCCGTTGGTCGATCTTTTCGATCATCTGTTTGGACTGCGACTTCTCCAGCAGTTCACCCCGCTTCCCTTCCTCCTGTGTGAGCACCTCCTCGACCTTCTCTACCTGCTTCTGGATTTGCCGCGAAAGACTCTGCAGGAAGGCCTGGCTCGTCTGGAGGTCCACCGCTTTCATCTTCATCGTGCGGACAGCGTCCGTCATGGCCGAGCTTTGCCGTTCCTCAAGATTCGTGAGTGTGCCTTCCGCCCGAACCCTGTCGACCGAGATAACCGCCAGCTCGCGCTGGGCCTTCTTCACCTGAAAGTCCTTTACCCGGATTACCGTTTCGAACGATGTATCGGACACGCGCATGGATTCCTCAGTGAGCCATCATGGTGATAAGTTGTTCAATGCTTGCGTCAAACGCCGTGCTCTCGTCGGCTTTCTGACGGAGAAAACCCCGGATACGATCCCAGTTCCGCAGGGCCTCATCGATACGCGGGTTGCTCCCCTTCACGTAAGCGCCAATGTTGATCAGATCCTCTGCCTCGCGATACGTCGCCATCATGTCCACGAGCCGGTGCGCCGCATTCCGGTGTTCCTCCGTCGTGACGGCGGGCATGACGCGGCTGATGCTTTCCAGAACATCTACGGCGGGATAGTGGCCTGCAGAAGCCAGCCTGCGCGCAAGGACGATGTGGCCGTCCAGGATCGACCTGACCGCATCGGCAACCGGATCCGACATATCGTCGCCTTCCACCAGCACGGTGTACATGCCGGTGATACTTCCCTTGCGGGCGTTCCCCGCCCGTTCCAGCAATTTCGGCAGCATGGCGAACACGGAGGGCGTGTACCCCTTCGTGGTGGGCGGCTCACCGATTGCCAGCCCCACTTCCCGCTGTGCCATGGCCAGCCTGGTCACCGAATCCATCAACAACATGACGTTCAACCCCCGGTCACGGAAGTACTCGGCAATGGTCGTCGCCATGAATGCCGCCTTCAGCCGGATGAGGGCCGCCTGGTCGCTCGTGGCCACCACGACGACCGAACGGCGGAGGCCTTCCTCTCCCAGCTCGTGATCCATGAATTCCGCCACTTCACGGCCGCGTTCCCCTACCAGCGCGATCACGTTGATATCCGCACTCGTATTGCGCGCAATCATTCCGAGCGTCACGCTCTTCCCCACACCGCTGCCCGCGAAAATACCGACACGCTGCCCTATGCCGCAGGTCAGCAGCGTGTCAATGGAGCGAATCCCGGTGACGATCGGCTTGGTGATTCTCTGGCGTTCCAGCGGATTCGGCGGGGCATTATAGATCGAACGGACCTCACGCGTCACGATGGGACCTTTTCCATCGATCGGCCGGCCCAAACCGTCGATCACCCTGCCGAGAAGTTCTTCACCCACGTTTGCGGAGAGAGCGCGGTCTGTTGCCACAATTTCACTTCCCGGTCCGATTTTCGCGGCATCGCCGAGAATCATCGAGAGCACACGGTTGTCCCGGAACCCGACCACTTCCGACAGGCAGAGGTCCTGCCCGTCTTTCGATTTGATCACACACACATCGCCGAGAGAGCAGTTCGGTCCGCTGGATTCGATCACCAGACCGATCACCTGCTTCACACTGCCGTTGACCTTCAGCAGATCGACATGCTTCAAACGCGTCAGGAAGTCATTCCCCGCCATCAGGGAAGAGGGAGCGTTCTGTGCGGGAGCCCGGAGAGTCGTGCCGTTCACGGAAGCCGTTCCTCCAGCGGCGCTGCCTGGTCAAAGAGCGCCGCTGCAACCTGATTGATCTGCGTGGATATTCGTGCATCCACATTCCCCGCGGTGCTTTCGATGATGCATCCTCCCGGTTCAAGCGAATCATCCACCTCGATCACCAGATCCCGGATGCTCCCGGCCGAAGAGAGAAAGACGCCGCGATGCTCGCGCACGATCTCCTCGTCGGCCGGATGCACGCGCAGCTTGATCGTCTCCACACCGACCACACGCCGGATGGCACCTTTGATCTGCCGGAGGATGGTGTCATTGTCCATGGCCACTTCGCGTTTGATGATCCGGGCAGCCACCGCCAGGGCAAATTGATAGGCATCGCGTTCCAGGTTTTCCCCCAGCTGACGGAGCTGCTCGCCCATGGCCCCCAGCAAGGCGCCGATCCGCTCGTCGGTCTGGACCCGGCAATCGGCCAGGACCAGTTTGAATTCGGCTTCCGCGGCTTCGCGTCCCTCCGCCCGTCCCTGCCGGTATGCCTGTGACACGCGTTCCTCGATATCTGTTCCGCCGGCAGGAATGGACATCGCGGCCGATCGTCCTTCTCCCGCATCGGCCGGCCGTCCCCCGGGACCGGGGGGGCATTCGGCTGCCACCCGTGGGGGACGGGAGGGCGCCACACGCACCAGCCGGACGTTGCCGCCTGCTGTCTTCCGGATACGCAGAATTTCAGACAAAGACTTCCTCCGAGCCGCCACGACCGGCGATCACGATCTCACCCTGATCTTCCAGCTGCTTCACGACCTCCACAATACGCGTTTGTGCCCCTTCGACCTCTTTGAGGCGAACCGGGCCCATGTATTGCAGCTCTTCCTTGAGCAGCTCCTGAGCGCGTTCGGACATGTTGCGGAGTACTTTATCCTTCAGCTTGTCATCCACCACCTTCAACGCCAGCGCCAGCTCACGCTTGTCCACCTCCCGCAGAACCCGTTGAATCCCGCGATCATCCACATACAGCAGATCCTCGAACAGGAACATCAGGCGCTTGATTTCTCCCGAGAGCTGGGCATCCTGCTGCTCGATGTGCTCCAGGATCATCTTCGCCGTTGCGTTGTTGCACCGGTTCAGGACGGAGGCCATCGATTTCGTTCCGCCCATGGAACTCATACTCTGGCTGATTTCCGTGCGCGCGATTTCTTCCACCACATCTTCCACTTCTGCCAGCAATGCCGGCGAAACTTTTCCCAGCGTCGCCATGCGGTAGCTGACACTGTTCCGCAGGTTTTCAGAGCATTCATTCAGGACCAGCGCGGCCTGGTCCGGGCTCAAATTCGAGAGGATCAGGGCGATCGTCTGGGGATGTTCCTTCTGGAGGAAACCCGCCAGCTGCTGGGCATCAGCCCTTTTTAACATCCCGAATCCTTTGACATGAGTCAGCGCTTTCACCTTCTCCAGCACATCGGTGGCCCGCGTGAAACCCAGCGAATTCTCCAGGAGCTTCTGGGCATAATCGATGCCACCCTGGATCACATATTCCTGGGCGGTGATCAGATGGTGGAATTCCTCCGTCACGGCGTCCGCCAGGGTCGAGGGAATGCCGCGGACATTGGCGATCTCGATGGTGAGGGCCTCGATCTCGTCCTGCGAAAGCTGCTTCATCAGCCGCGTCGCAGTTTCGACATCCAGCGACAGCATGAGCATCGCCGCTTTTTGCCGGGGACTTAACCGGTCGGCGGTAACTGGGGGGGAAGACATAGGGCTTGGACTACTCCTCCGCTAACCACACTTTGAGAAGACGGGAACTTTCCACTGGTTTTTGCCGCACATATTCCACAACGCGCTTCCGCCGTTCGTTGCGCAGTAATGCTTCCGTGCTGATTTCATCTTCCGGCGAAGGCAGGTGAATCGGCGCCCGCTTGGAGGCGAGCTGGCCCGGCAAATTGGGTATTTCGTTCTCGACCGTCGGAAGATCAATCCTTGTGCGCAGCCTGTTCAGCAACGACCTCAGGACGAACACCGCACCGATCATCGCGAGGACCAGGAACAATTCCTCCTTGTACTGCGTCCAGTCGCTGAACGGCGTCGGCTTGTACACGAAATCCTCTTCCTCCACATGGGTGCCGAAGGTCAGATTGGTCACCGACACTTCGTCATTCCGGAGGGCGGTGAATCCCACCGCTTTTTGCACGAGGTCGGTCAGCTGTTCCATCTCCTGCGGGGAGCGGGGGATCATCTCCGTGACCTTCTCGCCGTCTTTCGTGATCGTACGCGGCACGCCGTTCACCAGGGCTGCGACGGTCAGACGCCTGATCGTCCCCTGGTTCTCCACGATGTGTTCCACCGTCTTGTTGATCTCAAAGTTGGTCGTGGTGCTTGTCCGGGTGGAGGCGGCGGCGGAATCACCGGTGGTGGTTTTTTCCTCGTTCGTCTGTTCGCTCCGGATAGCCGTCTTCTCCGGATCATACTGCTCCAGGGTCCGTTCCACCTGGCGGAAATCCAGGTCCGCATTCACCTGCACCAGGGAGTTGCCGGGACCGACGACGCTCTCGAGCAGCTGCTGCGCTTTCTGACCGAGATACCGTTCCACCGTCTGCTGCACTTCATACTGTGTGGAAGTCATCGCCGCAAGTGAGTTCGCCTGGTGCTTGTCCGACAGGAGCTGCCCTTTGGAATCGACGATCGTGACATTCCCGCTCTCCAGGCCTTCCACACTGCTCGAGATCAGATGCGCGATGCCCTGCACCTCCGCTTCCTTCAACGGCTTTCCCGATTTGAGTTTCAATACCACCGAAGCCGTGGCGGGTTTTTCATCTTCCTTGAACAGGGACTTCTCGGGCACCACAAGATGCACGCGGGCGGCTTCAACCTCCTCCAGCGTGAGAATCGTGCGCGCCAGCTCCCCCTCCAGCGCACGGCGGTAATTCACTTTCTGCACGAAGTCGGAAATCCCGAGGTTCGTCCGGTCGAAGATTTCGTACCCGATGAGGCTCGTCTGCGGCAGGCCCTCCCCCGCCAGGGCAAGCCGGAGATCGTAGACGTTCTGTTTCGGCACAAGGACCGTCTTGCCACCGTCTTCCAGAGTGTACGGGACACTCTTTTCCTTGAGCTTGGTCACGATCTTGGAGGCATCCTCGGGAGAAAGATTGTTGAAGAGGACGCTGTAACTCGGAGTGTTCACCAGAGTCACGAGCGCGATGATGGCCCCGACCACGCCGGCCGCCGTGATGCCCAGCATCATTTTCTGGCCGACCGTGAGCCGGCTGAAGAAGCCCGCGAGCTGCTGCCGCACTACTGATCCGTCTGCCATGGATTATACCTGCATCCTCATGATCTCACGATATGCTTCGATGGTTTTGTTCCGGATTTCCATGAGCAAATCAAAACTGGTTTTTGCTTTTTCCACCGCGATCATCACCTCATGCAGATCCACCGCTTCGCCAACCACCATTTTGTCGACGGCCTTGCCGGCTTCGCTCTGGAGCGCGTTCACATCCGTGATGGCCCGCTGCAGGGTCTCGCCGAATGAGGTGTTGGTCTCGTGCAAGGTCTTGTCGATGAAGCTGTTCCGCGTGGTCTGGCTCACATTCGGAACGAGCGTAAGCGCCTGGCTGATCTTCATCGTCTACGCCTTTCTGTCCACGTGTGATCCCGTCGTACCCTCCGGCCGCGTGCCGCGTCCGGTATATGCCTGGAACGCCCGGATATCGCGCTTCGCTTCCGGGAACACCGACTCAAAGAACTGTTTCTCCTCACCGGTGAGGAGGGCTCTCCCGTCCGGGGGCACCACCTGTCGTTCCCGCTCTGGACGTCTTCCGGAGCCGGGCCGGATGGCCGCACCGCGGGGCGTTGCGCCGGCGGAAGGAAAGGCGAAGGACCACCGATGTCACGGATGTTCATAGTCAAATCTCCAGAGAGTCTTTTGCCATGGTCTTCGCCGCATTCACGGCAACGACGTTCGCCTCAAAGGCCCGGGAGGCCGAAATCATATTCACCATCTCGGTCACAATGTTGATGTTGGGCATGGCCACGTACCCGTCCGCATCGGCATCCGGATGTGAGGGATCGTACACCATGCGCGGAGGAGTGGTGTCCTCTGCTTCGCTGGTCTCGACGAGGGCAACAGCCGAAGGATCTCCCTGCGAGGTCATCCCTCCCCCCGCAAGATGCCCTGCACTGGTCGTGGCCAGCGGCACCGATGCCTGGCGGATCAACGACGAGAACATATGCGTCCCCTTTGACTTCAGCTGCACGATCTTCCGCCGGTAGGGGCCGCCCTTCTCGGTCTTGCTGGTCTCTGCATTGGCCAGATTCTCTGCGATCACGTTCATGCGCTGCCGCTGGGCGCTCAATCCCTGGCGACTGATATTCAAACCGCCGAACACACGGTCAAGATTCATGGCGTGCCTCGTATGCTCTTCTGGATTCCGCGAAACGTGTCGCCGATGAGACGGGCCGCGAACTTGTAACGAATCTGGTTCTTTGCCAGCTCGGCCATCTCTCCGTCCAGATCCACGTTGTTTACCCCGCTTGCCCTGGAATCACCCTGCACCGTTCCATCCAGCGCTCGTTCCTCAATCACGGATACCGTTTGTCCGACCGGCGAACCGCCGATAGGAAGATGACCCGCATGTGTCGTTGTCCCTGAAAGTCCTGACGACTGTAATGCACCGGCAAGCTCCTCTTCGAATCGCACCGCCTGCGTCCGGTAACCCGGCGTCGTGATGTTGGCCAGGTTCGATGCGATGGCCTTGTGCCGCATCGTATACGCGTCCAGCGCCCTGCTCAACACAGGGATCCTGGTACTCTCGAACAGTCTCACTGTCTGCCTCTTGAGAAATCCATTGTGCCCGCACCTTCGTCCGGTCGATACACACGTCCTGCGCTCCCGATGAATCCCGGCCCTCACATCCGTGTTCCGGCCGTACAGGGTGGTTACACGCCCAGCCCCTCGTCCCAACCGTCGTAGTGATTGTACTGATTGGAGGTATATTTCGGGAGGACCCGCGGTTTTTTCGTGCTGACCGCGTAGGCGGTCACAAGGGTCGCAAGGACACCGGCGAGAAAGGCAAGACTCCCGACACCGAAGTTCACCGTATTGGTATGGTTCATCATGATTGTCACTTCCTTCTTCTGGAGAGGTTGCTGCACTCTCTCCTATTATCAATCACGGTGCCAATACCGGCGGGAAGACAAAGCTTTTATTTTTGCGGCTTTTGGAGAGGCGGATAGGAAAGGAACAAAGAGATGTGGCTATTATCAGCCACATGGGGGCTATTCTTCGTCATATTCCAGTCGGAGTGATGTGGAACGGCCGCATTTACACCGGAATTCGACAGAAACGATCTGATCGCCATCCCGGTGAATGAGGAGCGTCGGTTCGTCAGCATTCCCGGACGGGAGTGAGACCTGCTGAATCCCCATTTTTGACCACGTGGCTGGATTTGATCACATTCTGGGCGGAGTGGCTCTTGCCCATATCCACCTTGTTGTAAGCCAGAAGATCCGTGAACTGCTGATCGTTGCTTTCCGCATTCATGATGATTATCCTTTGACAAGTCGCGTTATTGCCTGAGGGATATCCTCAAGCGGCAATACCAGATCTGCGACACCGGCATCTACCGCAGCCTTGGGCATCCCGTACACCACACATGTTTCCTCGTTCTGCGCCAGAACATAGCCCCCCTTCTGCTTGATGAGCTTCAGCCCTTCGAGACCGTCTTTGCCCATGCCGGTCATGATCACCCCGAGGAGGGGCCCGTTGAACGCTTCCACCGCGGATGTCATCATCACGTCAGCGCAGGGTTTGTAAAGGGTATTGAGAGGCTCACCGGAAATTTTCACCTTTACCGAAGTGCCGTTCGCCCTGAAGCTCATATGTTCTCCACCCGGCGCAACCAGCACAAGGCCGGGTTCCATCCGGTCGCCGTCCTCCGCCTCCTTCACCCGAACCTGGCTCAAGCCGTCCAACCGCTCCGCCATGGAACGGGTGAAGCGGGGGGGCATATGCTGGACAATGGCGATGCCGAGCGGGAAGTCTTTCGGCAGCTTCGGAATGATCTGCAGCAATGCGAACGGGCCTCCGGTGGAGATCCCGAGCACCACCCCCCGGAGTCCTTTCTTCACCGGCCAGGCGCCTTTTGCCGCCGGAAGGCTGGCGGCCCCCGCTCCTTTTCCTCCCGCAGCGGACTGCAGCACGCCCCGCGAGGCGGCGGACACCCGTTGCATCCGGAACTGGAGTGACCGGCTCTGGACAATCTGCTTGACCTTGGAGATCAGCTCTTCCTTGATTTTCACGATGTCCAGCGAGACAAACGACAGCTCCTTCGGGATGAAATCCACCGCCCCCAGGTTCAGCGCGTCCAGCGTGGACTTCGCCCCGTCGGTGGTCAACGAGCTCACCATCAACACCGGAAGGGGCATCTCCTTCATGATGATGCCGAGGGCTGTCAATCCGTCCATCACCGGCATCTCGATGTCCATCGTCACCAGATCGGGGTGGCATTCCCTGATCTTTTCGATCCCCTCCTTGCCGTCGCGCGCAACCGCCACCACCTTGATCTGCGGGTCCGATTCCAGCATGATGGTGAGAGATTTCCTCATGAACGCGGAGTCGTCAACGACCACCACTTTGATGATCTGGCTCATTGGTGGTCCGCGCTGAGCTTCATAAGTTCACCGACGTCGATGATCATGATCACCCTGCCGTCGCCCAGAATGGTGGAGCCTGCGATGCCGGGAAGCGTTCCCAGATATCCTCCCAGCGATTTGATGACGACCTCCTTCTGCCCGAGCAGGGAGTCCACGACGAGCCCGAGCCGTTGTTGTGCAAGGCCCACAACAACGACGTACAGCCACTCGCCGGAATGCCCGTTCGATCCCGTTCCCATTACCCGGTTCAGCCGCACCAGCGGCAGGACCGTATTGCGCAGCCGAACCACCTCGCGGCCGCTGATTGTTCCGATGTCTTTCCTCTGGGTCCGTATGACTTCCAGCACCGATTCAAGCGGCAGGGAAAATACTTCATGTGCCACTTCGACAAGGAGCGCCTGGATAATCGCCAGGGTCAGGGGCAGCTTGAGGATGATCTTGGTTCCCTTGCCCGGTTCAGACTCCACCTCGATGATGCCCTTCAGTTTGGTGATGTTGGTCCGGACGACATCCATGCCGACGCCACGGCCGGAGACATTGGTGACCCTGGCCGCTGTACTGAAGCCCGGGGCGAAGACCAGATTGATAGGCGTCCAGTGCGGCTCATCTCGCGCGCCTGGGCTTCGGTGATCATTCCCCGTTCAATCGCTTTTGCTTTGAGCTTCTCCGGGTCCATCCCTTTGCCGTCGTCGGCCACGGAAATCACGATGTGATTCCCTTCATGCTCGGCGCACACGGTGATGGTCCCTTTTTCCGGCTTTCCGGCACGGCGGCGTTCTTCGGGAGGTTCAATCCCGTGATCGGACGCGTTCCGCATCAAATGCACCAGCGGATCGTTCAACTCTTCAATGATGGTTTTGTCCAGCTCCGTCTCTTCGCCGGATATCCTGAGTTCAATCTCCCGGCCGGTCTCCTTCATCAGGTCCCTGACCATCCGGGGCAGTTTGTTGAACACTTTGGCGACCGGCACCATGCGGGTCTTCATCACCGCCATCTGGAGTTCGGTGGTGATGAAGTCGACCTGCGAGCTGGTTTCCGCGAGTTCCTTCGCGAGGGGAATCCCCTCGTATTCCTGCACCATCTGGTGGGCGATTTGCGTAAGCCGGTTGCGGCCCAGCACCAGTTCGCCGACAAGGTTCATCAGACCGTCGAGCCGTCCCACATCCACCCGGATCGTCGAGTCGGTCACCCTGGGCTGAGCGGACACCGCCGGAGATACCGTATGTTCCGCCGTCTGTGGCTCAGCCGAAGCCGCCACCGGTTCCGCGGCTGCACCGCACATGGGGACATCTGGCTATCAGCGGCAGCCCCTGCTTGAGAAGCCGCCGGCTCCGGGGTGCGCTCACCCGGGACCTGTGCAGCGGTAGCCTGCTGACGCGGGACACTCCGGCCGGAGTGCCACCGACCTGACCGATCACCCGCAGCCGGGCAACGACGCCCGTCAGATCAATCCGGCGTATGTTCTTTTCCTCAATCTGCAGGAGCAACTCCTTGATGATGTCGTACGCCTCGAGCATGACGTCCATCTTCCCGGAGTTCATCGTGATCTCGCCGCGCCGGAGCTTGTTCAGCACATCCTCGAAGACATGTGCAAGTTCCGTCATCTGCTCAAGGCCCAGAAACGAGGAGGTTCCTTTGATCGTGTGGACCGCCCGGAAAATGGTGTTGAGCAGCTCGCCGCCGGCATTTCCTTTTTCGAGCAGCATCAGATCCTGGCCGAGGCGCTCCAGGATCTCCCGTGTCTCCACGATGAAGCTCTCGAGTATCTCCGCCATTTCGTTGTCAAACACCGGTCCCGTTCCCCCGGTGTTCCCTGCCGTCTCATTCATTGTCCGCCTTGTTCCATTGCTTGATAATTGCATCAGCGCTGTCCTGCCGATCGGTGGATGACGTGTACATCGCGTTTGCGTCAAAGTGCATCTGTTCCGCCGGCTTCGCACCCGCCCACGCAAGACGCTCCGGATCCTTCTGATCCAGGAGACCGAGCGCATTCAGCAGCTGTTGCCTGACGGATTCGATCAAATGGCTGACACCCGCGATCTGCTGCGAGGTGATGTCCTGCACCTGAAGCGTCATGGCGATGTTCAGGGAGTCCTGACGCGTTTCCCCGAGCGCGGACTCCACCGAGGCCACGGCCGCATCCACCTCACCCCCACCCCGGTGCCCCCGCTTGATGGTCTCGAGACTCTGCTCCGCGGCGGCGATGCGTTCCGTCATCCGGTCCAGAACGTTCAGAATCTCCACGGTCGCCATCTCCGTGGCCTTGCTCACGCTGGAGAGCTGCACGGACGCCCGCGGAATAGCCCCGCTGCTTTCATTGATAGACTCCTTGACCTTGTCGAGCAATGGAATCAAACCGAAGAGCATCTCAACGACGTTTGTCACCGACATGGTCCACATCCTTTCGCTTGATAGCGTCTCATCATCCGTTCCGGGTTCATAGGTGCTGTCGTTTTCAGGCCGGTTTCATGTCCGCGGTCTTCAGGATGGCATCGATTTTGTCTTTCAGCCCCTGCGCGGTGAAGGGTTTGACGATGTAGTTGCTGACACGCGCTTTCATCGCCTCGATGACATCCTCCTTGTTGCCCCGCGTTGTCACCATGAGAATCGGCATGGCAGCCAGTTGCGGCGCGGAACGGACCCACCGCGAGAGCTCGAGGCCGTTCATTTCGGGCATGTTCCAATCCGTGATAAGAAAATCCGCCCCCTCGCTCAGCAATTTGGCCATCGCTTCCTTGCCGTCCGCCGCCTCGATCATGTCCGCATAGCCGATCGTTTTCAGCGTGTTGACGACAATGCGTCGCATGGTAAGGGAATCATCGACCACCAGAAACTTCACTGTTGCCATTGGCGCACCCTGCCTGTTGTGAAACGATCGACCCCGGGCGTCATTCCGCCCAGCTGAGATATTTTGACACTTCGTACTGGATCTTTTCGATACTGAACGGCTTCACCAGATACGAATTGACGCCCAGCCCCGACCCGCGTTCCTTGCTGACCTCGTCCGAAAGCGAGGTCAGGATGATCACCGGCAGGGAGCCGTATTCCGGGTTTTCCCGCAGGGCTTTGATCAGCTCGAAACCATCCATGTTCGGCATGTTGAGATCCGTGATGAGCAGGTCCACCTTCTGCCCCGGCAGTTTTTCCAGCGCATCCATCCCGTCGCAGGCCGACTTCACCGTGAATCCCTGCATGGTCAGCGCAACGGAGACAAATTTGCGCACCGTCGCGGAATCATCAACTGCGAGAATGACTCTGTTCATGATCGCCTCATTCTTTCTTGTACGCAACGGTCTTGGGGAAATTGTCCAGCTTGAACGCCGTCGAAATCCCGTGCAGCGACTCGGCGTATCCGATAAACAGGTACCCGCCCCGGTTCAGGGCATCGTAGAGATGGGAGACGACCTGGATCTTTGAAGGCGCATCGAAATAGATCAGGACGTTGCAGCAGAAGATGACGTCGAAACCGGTCATCTGCCGCATGCGCGCCGCATCATACAGATTCATCGGCTCGAATCGCACGAGCTTCCTCACTTCATCGCGCACGGCAAACCGGCCGTCTTCCATGATGAAGTACTTCTCCAGATACAACTTTGGCATGTTCCGGACGGAATACTCACGGTAGACCCCCTTGCGCGCGGTCTCCAGCACGGAACTGTTGATGTCCGTCCCGATCACCTCCAGCTCCAAGTCCGGGATATTTCGGGCGCAGCTTCTCCAGGTAGATCATGGCAATGGTGTGCGCCTCTTCACCGGAGGAGCTGGCCGCACTCCAGATGCGCAGCTTCGCCCGTCCCCCGGGGACCGGGCCGCAAGAATCGCCGGCACAAGCGTATACTCCAGGGCTTCGAACTGCGGCTCATTGCGGAAGAAGAATGTCTCGTTGATCGTGATGGCGTCGTAGAAATGCCTCAGTTCCTCGTTCCGGCGCGTTCCGTACTTGATGAGCTGCAGGTACTGCTCGAACGAGGAAATAGTCAAGACCTGCAGGCGTTTTCCCAGACGTCCTTCCAGGAGATACTTCTTGTTGTCCTGGAAGTAGATGCCGGTCTGCTGGTAAATGTACTCCCGCAGCAACCGGTACGTCTCGTCGGACATCTTCGGGATGGCGACAAGCGGGCTCTTCGTCAGCAGCGGTGCAGCAACTGTCACGGTCGGTCCGGCTCCTCTGATTACGACGTGGCAAGATCAAACCCTTTGGCCTGCAGCGTCCCCATGGCAAGTTCCCGCACCATCTCGTCGTCGTCCTCAAGAAAACGTGCGATGAAGTCGGGGGCACGCCGATCGGCAATCGCGGCAATGACTTCAATCACATGCATCCGCAACCATGGGTCGGGATCATTCATGATGGCATCCAGGAACTCCACCGCCCGGTCACCGTCCAGCCGGAAGAGGGCATCCACGATCGCCGCCGTGTCTCCTCGTCCGAAGTTTCCCAGAGGGACGCGATGGAGTCGAAGGCCCGGACAAACAACTGTTCGTCAAAACGTTCACCCGAATGCCGCATCACCCGCTGGATGATCTCCATCACCAGACGGCCGAGGAGGGTGATGACCGCACGGCGCTGTCCCGGGGGGATGGTGTTCAGCTCTTCCGTTGCGGCGGCAAAAACCCCCTGCCGTTCGATGAGGGCGGGGACGAGCATCGCATCCAGATCCGGCGACATACCCAGGACTCGGACAAACGTCCGGGTGACGTCCTGATCGGCAAAGGGTGCAAGCCATTTCGCGCCGCTGATCCTCACCTGTACATCATCTTCACGCAACGCCCGGAGAAAATCCTCCCGCATACCATCGAGAACCGGAAGGGGTGTCCGCACCCGTTCCGCAATCTGCACCATCGCGTGAAGGAGAGTGGATCGGACTCTCCCCTTCACTTCCGGAATGCGTTCACGGAGCGTCGTCAAAGCGGTCGCGTCTCCTATGATGCCGAGCGCCTCGATGATGGCAAACGGGGTCAGGGGATCCACGGAAACGGTGACCAGGGATTGCCGCAGCCGCTCCAGAAGGAACCCCCCCGCCTGCGGGTCGGCAATTTTCCCGAGCGCCTCCGCAACCGCCGGACGTGTGTACCCGTCCCGGTCGTATATCTCGTAGAGAAACGGCAGGGATTGAACACTGCGCATATTGCCCAGTGCCTCGACCACGGACACCACCACATTGGGATCCGGATCCAGGAGGAGAGGAAGCATGCGGGGAGTCGGCTCGGGAGATCCGATCAGCCCGAGGATATCCACGGCAAATTTCCGGGTATCCTGATTCTCATGCTCGAGATACGGCACCAGGGCGGGGATGGCGTGACCCCGAGCTTCATCAACAACTCGGCGGCCAGGTTCCGGGTAATGATATTCTCATGCCCGATATACTCGACGATTGCCCGCGCGACATTAATCCCGCCTATCGTGCACAGGGAACGCGCAGCCGCATCCCGCACCCCTTTGCTCTCGTCCTCAAGAGCAGCGGCCAGCGCCGCCAACGCCGCGAGGCCGCGGGCTTCGCCAACTGCTTCTGCAGCCCGCCTGCCGGATATCAGGATCCGCATCGGCAAGGAGGGCTGCTATGTGGTTTCTGACCATCTGAATCATCGAAATCTCCTCTTGCCCGTTCTCCCCCGTTACAGCGACCGCGATTCAAGCACGCCGTCCCACTCCGCAAACACGACCGCCTCAAGCGTGCTTTCAACAAACTTCCCTGCCCCGTTCACTTCAATCATGGTATCCTTCTGCACCGTCCCCCTCACGACAATCCGCGCATCACTCTTCTTCTGGAGCTCACCCTGAAGCACCGCACGCTCTGTCTGGCTTTCCGAGAGACGCCGGGGAAGCTGCTTCTGCGCCTCCAGCAGCTTCGCCAGTATCTGTTCCTTGTCGGACGGAAGTTTACCCGTGTCCACCTTCATCTTCACCAGCCGGTAGACCGCCTCCTTCACTTCGGCCATTTGTCGCTCCGCCTGCTTCACATCCTTCTCCAGAACGGTGAGACGCTCGATGATCTTTCCCGCGCCGCCCCACCCGCACTTTCACCGCCGATGACTCGGAGTTGCCCAGATTGTATACATCCGCCTCCAGCATCGCTTCCAGCCTGCCTCCCGCGATCACCGCACGAGGAGCGATCACACGTCCGCCGGCTTCGATGGTGGCGTTGATCGCTTCCGTCTCGACAAGGACATCCTTCCCTGCCTTGATGGTCTGATTGGTCACGTGGCGTACGCGCACCGTTCCGCCGGCAGTGATCCGCCCCTTTCCCACCCCCACAAACCCCTGATGAACCGTCACATCCCCCGCACTTTCGACGACTGCATCGTGCACGTCGCCGAATACTTCTACCGATCCCCCTGCTTTGATCCTGAACTCTCCAAGGACATCCCCTTTGATGAGCAACGATCCGCAGAAATCAATATTCCCCACCGAGTAATCTACGTTGCACGGGATTTCAACCGTCGTGTGCACTTCCAGCGAACCGTCCGGCAGCTGTACCGGTTGACCATCTTCCGTTGCGACTACTGTCGTGCCGTCGGGACCGAATGCCGTGTTCATTCCCGGAATCAGGTGTCCGGGTTCTCCAGGCGGACATGGGACCGCTGTCCCCGGTGACCGTCATGCCCGGTGTTCCTCCCGTTGGTGGATGCAGCACGGCCAGAACATCCCCCTTCCGCACGGAAAAGACGGTGCGCATCTTTGCTTGATAATCCCCGGGAAAGAACACGAGCTCGACACGTCCCGGCATGCCTTCCCGCGGCTGCACGCCGCACGCAATAACCACACCGTGAGAATCCAGGCCGTCACGGGCAATCCGCCTGACCACGTCGTCCTTGATGCCCGTGCATACACCGGCCTCGTGCAGAACCTCCTGGATCTCTTCCGGCGCCATCGCCCCGCACTCAACGGGGGTCTGACTCTGGATGATGGCTTCCATGCCGTCTCCGGAAATCGTCACCTGGAGCGCGGTCTGTGCCGATACACCCATCATGATGCCTTCCCCTGTGTCTTCCTGGAATGCCGCGGTTGCTCAACACGACCCGGCTGCCGTGACTTGTGCACTTCGGTCAGGATCTTTCCGACCCGCTTGGTCACCAGATCCGCTTTGAACGGCTTCAGCAAATAGTCCTGGATGCCAAGCCCGACCATCTTCGTGACCGCCTCCCGGTCTGCGGCTGACGAGATAATCACCACGGGGAGCGAAGCAAGGACAGGATCGGATCGCATTGCCTGCAGCACGCCCATGCCATCGAGCTCCGGCAACATCACATCAAGCAGCACGAGATCCGGCTTGAGACCGCGGATCATGTCCAGCCCCTCCCGCCCGTTCCGTGCTTCATGAACCTTGCAGGAAAATCGCCGTGTCAAGAGACGATGCAACAGGGTGCGCGATACGTCATCGTCCTCGATCACGAGGATATGTGTCTGTTCAGCCACTATGCTTTCTCCTGAGTGCCTGTATTTGCGGGAGCACGACCGACTGGTAACACTTCGGGCATATGCCATGGGAAAACTGTGCCTCGGAACGCTGGCTGATGTAGTGCTCCACCTGTTCCCAACGGCCGTCCGCAACATGGATCTTCTTACAGCGCTCGCAAATCGGCAGAAGTCCTTCCAGCTGCCGGACCTCCGTCTGCAAACGCACGATCCGCTCCCCCACCCGCAGCCGGACCTGCAGTTCCCCGGCTTCCGCGGGTTTCGTGACAAAATCGTCCGCACCGGCTTCCATTCCCTCCAGATACCCCGCCTTGCGGTCCAGCGCCGTAAGAATGATCAGATAGGTGTACGTCGACCCCTGTTGTCCTCTGATATTCCGGCACAGCTGGGGGCCGTTCATGTTCGGCATCATCCAGTCCGTGATGACAATCTGCGGATGAAGCTGCTGGACCATTGACCATGCCACAGCCCCGTCTTCGGCTTCGAGAACGGTATGACCGAGCTTGCGCAGCTGCATCGCAAGTACCGCCCGGGTCAATCCGTCATCTTCGGCAACGAGCACGTTCACGATTTCGCCTCACAGGTCATCACCATCTGCTGGAGTTCGGTTTTCACCCTCTCAAACTCCTCTTCCAACTGCCGCACCTTGGTCTCGCCCTCCTGGATCTGGCCGGACTGTCCCAGCACCTGCAGTTCCTGGGCGATGGCCATCATGACCATCGCGCCGAGGTTTCCGCTGGTTCCTTTCAGAGAATGCGCTGCGGAAAAAACTTCTTCGACATTGCCGGTTTCCATGGCATGCCAGAGCGTGATGATCCGCTCGGGAGCATCGTCCAGGAACGAGCGGACAATCCGTTCGAACATGCCCGGATCGTGCTTGTCGCCCAGTTCGCGCAGGTGGCCGAGCCTGGTCATGTCCAGATGCAATGGTTGCCGTGCCGGTTGCTCTTCCTTCGCCGGAGCAGAGTGATTACCGGCACGGCTTTGCGGCGCCCAGCGCCGGAGCGTCGTTGCCAGATCTTCAAGCATGACGGGTTTCGCAAGAAAGTCATCCATTCCCACTTCGAGGCAGTGGTCCTTTTCTCCCTGCAGCGCGTTTGCGGTCATCGCAATGATCGTGCGATGAACAGTGCTTTTCCCTTCGCTCCGCCGGATCATGCGGGTGGCTTCAAATCCGTCCATCACCGGCATGTGGCAATCCATCAATACCACATCGAACTCCTCATCCGCAAGCCGGACCACCGCTTCCTCGCCGTTCCCCACGATCTCTGTCCGGCATCCGAGCTTGTCCAGCATGATTCTCGCCACCATCTGGTTGGCCTCATTATCCTCCGCGACAAGCACGTGCATCTGCCGCAGCACATCCGGGGCATCCTTCGCGACCGGTGCTTGCTGGACACCGGTACCTGCGACGACTTCTTCTACACCAAGGACCGCCGTGAACCAGAAGGAGCTTCCCTTTCCCTGCGCGCTGTCGAGGCCGATGGTGCCCCGCATCATCTCCACCAGCTGTTTGGAAATGGCCAGACCGAGTCCCGTACCGCCGTATTTCCGCGTTGCCGACCCGTCCACCTGCGAAAAGGACTGGAACAGAGCGGCCTGGTGATCGGCAGAAATGCCAATCCCCGTGTCCGTCACCGCACACCGGATAGTCACCTCCCGGTTCACCGTGGACATCACCTGAACCTGTACCGTCACACTCCCCCGTTCCGTGAATTTCACCGCATTCCCGACCAGGTTGGTCAGAATCTGCGAAATCCTCACCGGATCACCGGACACCGCGGCAGGCAGAGCCTTGTCAATCTGAATGTTCAGGGCGAGTTGTTTCTCTCCAGCCCGCTGGGTGAACAATACGACGCTATGCTCCACGGTGGCCCGGAGATCGAATGCCCGCTTGTCGAGCGTCATCTTCCCGGCTTCGATCTTCGAGAAATCCAGGATGTCATTGATCACCGTGAGCAATGCCGTGCTGCTTCCGCGGATGATCTCCAGGTACTTCCGCTGCTCCACATCGAGTCTCGTGTCGCGCAGCAATTCGACAAGCCCCATGATGCCATTGAGGGGTGTGCGGATTTCGTGGCTCATGTTTGCCAGGAATTGCCGCTTCGCTATGTTCGCCACTTTGGCCTGCTCCAGCGCCACCTGCAGTTCCCGGGTGCGCTCCTGAATGCCCAGCTCCAGAGTCCGGTTGTAATCGTTGAGCTTGCCGTACAACGCTGAATTGTCAAGTGCATTCGCGCAGGTGAACAGGAGAATCGACAGCAGGTTGAGCGAAACATCCGTGATCACCTGGTCGTCTCCGGGCAGCACGCCGACGAACATGCCCATGATGTGCGATCGGGTCGCGATCGCATGCAACACCAGCGTTTTGCCGTACTTCCGGGCCGGCACCACGAGCGCGCGGTTCTGATTCAAGGCCCAGGCAAACGTGCCGTTCTCAATCTGTAGATCAATTTCGTCCTGGATCTGCTGCCCGGTCTGCGGCCGGTTCGCAGTCACTGAGGACCAGATTCCCGTCCTGGGCCGATTCGGTCAGGAAGGCCGTGGCCTGAAATGAGAGAAGGCGATACAGGTTGGCGCGCGTCGCCCCCAGAATGGTAGGCACATCCTGATCCGGATTGATGCTTGTCTGGAAATCCCCCAGCGAGGCCACGAAATCCAGCCCGTCACCTACCCGCCGGTTGACTTCCTCCAGGTGCCGCACGCGGCTCTCTGCCTGGCGCAGATGTTCGAGGATTTCGTTTGGCTCTGGCATGTCAGGTGTCCGCGAGCATGGTTTGAAGCGCATCCTTGTACTGCAGACTCGATCTGGTCCTCCACACTGGCAAGAACGCTGGGTTGAATTCCCAGGCGCTCCCATGCCTCCGGATCGAGCGGCGGCACAAAGATCTCCCCTGTGGTGCCCAGTCCCATGGAATGGACAATGATGTCCGCAACGTGAACAATTGCCGTTTCCACCGGAAACCGCGTGGCGGCCTTGGGATTGTGGTGGTACATCACGATCTCCTCGAGGCTTGTCGGAAGCTTCCAGGTTTGCAGGAGAACCCCCCCGACAACAGCATGGGTGAATCCCAGACGCTCCCGTTCGGCTTCGTAGAGCAGCTTCCGGTTCGTCTTTGCTTCGAGAAGAATCTCGCGGGAGATGTCGGTCAGCTTCGTGTAGAGGACCAGCCGTCCGATATCGTGCAGCATGCCCGCCACGAAAAACCGTTCCGCGTTCGCCTCGCGCCGGAACGTTGCAAGCAGACGCGCCGCCAGACCGCAGGCAATGCTGTGCCGCCAGTAGGAATCCATGCTCACCAGATCCCCCTTGATCCCGTCAAACATCTTCATCACCGACGTAGCGAGCGCAAGCGCGCTGAGTTGCTGCGTGCCGACAATCGTCACGGCCTGGGAAATCGTTTCCACCTTCGACGGGAAATTGTAGAACGCGCTGTTGACGATGCGCAACAGACGCGCGGTTAAACCCGAATCCTCCCGGATGACCTTGGCGATGTCCGACATCGATTTCTTCGGGTTGTTGATCGCCTCCTCCAGGCGCAGGTGCACCGTGGGGAGCGAAGAGACCTCCACGTATCCGCGGAGCAGGTCACGGGGACTAATGTCCATGAGGGGCCTCCATCAGTGTTCGTACACGACGCATCATCGACAACCGCGCGAGTTCCTTGACCCCCGGATGCTCGCTGCCGGCATGCATGAACAGCTCCTGCGTCTCCAGATCCACCCTGCGCAAGATCTCCGGATCCAGCGCAGCGGTCTCCTGGGCTTCTACATCTTCATGGGCGACGCCCTGGATGTCGGCTTCCGTTACTCCCCACATCTTGAAGATCTTGATGTGCTTGTCTGTCAGCTCGTTCCCTGCCGTCAACAGCACCCGGCTGTTACGGTCCTTCACATCCCTGGCGAGGACCATACCCGGCCGGATGTCAGCGATATTGATCAATCCCATACTGCCTCCTGTGAGATCTCTTTACTTTGTGCCGCACTCCGGACAGAGGGTGTGCGAAAACGACGTTTCCGTTTTCTGTCCGACGAACCGCTCCAGCGGCTGCCATTCGTTGCGGTCGTCACGGATGTTTTTACAATATGCACAGATGGGCAGCAGTCCCTGCAGCTGCGTCACCTCGCGCTGCAGGTTGATCGTACGCTCCGCGACACGCAAACGTGCCTGCAACCCGTCGGTATCAAGCGGCTTCGTCACAAAGTCGTCGGCACCCGCCTCCATACCCTCGAAGAATGTCGACTTTCCACTCAATGCCGTGAGCAGTATGACATAGGTATAGGCCTTTCCTTCATCACCGCGTATGCGCCGGCACAGCTCCAGTCCGTTGACTTCAGGCATCATCAGATCCGTAATAACAAGCCGGGGGCGTTCACGCTGGAACACCTCCCATGCCTGCTGCCCGTCCTCTGTGACGAGAACTTCATGGCCCATCTTCCGGATGCGTGCGGCCAGCACGAGACTGGACACGGCATCATCTTCCGCAATCAGGACCTTCATTGCGCCTGCTCGCGTTCGGTGGCATATGCTCCCAGATCCGCCTTCACGCGGGCGAACTCCCTTTCCAGCGCCGCAATCAAGTCGCCGGCTCCGTCCACCGTACCGCTCCTGGCCAGAATCTGCAGCTGGTGGGCGATCGCTGCCATGGTCGTTGCCCCCACGTTGCCACAACTTCCCTTCAGCGCGTGCGCCACCTGTTCCAGGTCTTTCGCATTGCCCGTCTCCGCAGCCACCACCAGCTTCACGACACGCGAGGAAGCATCCTCCTCAAATCTCTGAAGAATCGTCGTCAGCCAGTGAGGATCCTCCTCATCCCCGAGTTCCGCAAGCTCATCGAGCCTGGACGCGTCAATTGCCGGCATCTCTTCAACAGCCGGGTTCTTTTCCGGCACGGGCTGTGCGGCGGGCGACGGCGTCGCCGACCACCGGCCGACAACCCCGGCAAGTTCTTTTTGCGAGACCGGTTTGGAGATGTAGTCGTCCATGCCGGAAGAAAGGCATTTTTCCCGGTCGCCTTTTAGTGCGTTTGCAGTCATGGCTATGATTACCGTATGGTGGTTATTCCCTTCCGAAGACCGGATGGCCGCTGTGGCAGCAAAACCGTCCAGTTCCGGCATGTTACAATCCATAAACACGATATCGTAAGGGACACGTTGTAGCGCATCGACGGCTTCCTGGCCGTTGGCGACGACATCGACGCGGCAACCGATGCGCGTCAACATCCGGAGCGCGACCTTCTGATTGACCACGTTGTCTTCAGCCACAAGAACGCGCAGCATGCGCCCCCCCGGGGTCACAGCCTGCACGCCTGCCTGCGCTGTTGACCCCTGTTCCGGGGAACTCTTTTCCTGGATACCCGGATTCACCTTGAGGGGTGCATCAAGGAAGGCCGGGACTCTTTTTCGAAAACGTGCCGTGAACCAGAATTCGCTCCCTTTGCCCGGCTCACTCTCCACCCCGATCGAGCCTCCCATGAGTTCTGCCAGCTGCTTCGATATCCTGAGACCGAGGCCCGTGCCTCCGTATTTGCGCGTCGTCGATCCGTCGGCCTGCGAAAACGCCTGAAAGAGCCGGTCCCGGGCCTCCCCCGGAATGCCGATACCGGTGTCGGCAACCTCAAAACGCAACATCACCACGTCTCCCGACTCTTCGGCTGTGATGTACGCGTATCGCCACCTCTCCGGAGTCCGTGAACTTGACGGCATTGCTCAACAGATTCACCAGCACCTGGCGGAGCCGGCCGGGATCGCCGTGCAGGGCCGTGGGAACGCCGTGATACAGGGCGCATGAAAGCTCCAGGTTCTTTGCGTGCGCCTTCGGCGCAAGAAGATCCACCGCTTCTTCAACCGTGGAACGGAGATCGAAGTCGATCTCTTCCAGCGAAAGCTTGCCCGCTTCGATCTTGGAAAAATCCAGAATGTCGTTGATGATCGTCAGCAGCGCGTCGCCCGAGGTCCTGATGATCTCCGCACACTCCCGCTGTTCGGGCGTGAGAGACGTGTCCATGAGCAGACCGGTCATACCGATCACCCCGTTCATCGGTGTGCGGATTTCATGACTCATATTGGCCACGAATTCCGATTTGAACCGGGATGCCTGGAGGGCTTCTTCCTTGGCCTGACGCAGTTCCACCGCCTGGATTTCCAGCATGCGCGCCTGCTCCTCGGCCTTCGATTTGGCTTCGAGGAGCTCCTCGGTGTGGATGGCCAGCGCCTCTTCAACCTTCTTCCGCTCGGTAATGTCCCGGAACAGGCTCAACAACAACGGTTCCTGCCCTTCGTTTTCCAGAATCGCATTGGACACTGCGAACCACACGCGGCGGTCGTTCCAGAGATGGCTCTCTTTCTCAAAGAACGGTTCCACCTGCCGGCGGGCAAAACGCTGGCGATACTGCTCGAGGATGCGTCCGGGATGGACATCCCTGTAGACCGCATCCATGGTTCGATGTTCGAGTTCCTGGCGGGTCTTCCCCACCAGCTGGCAGAATGCCTCGTTGACTTTCAGGATCACGCCGTGCGCGTCGGTGAGACGCATGCCGTCGCGCGAGTTTTCCCACACCGACCGGAACTCTATCTCCGATTTCCTGAGCTGCTCCTCCGCTTCCTTTCGTTCGGAAATATCACGCGAGACGATCACCACGCCGTGCACCTGCCCCTCGCGTGTGAGCAGCGATGTCGTCAGCGACATCCAGAACTCCGGCCCCTGCTTTCGGGAGACCGACAAGGTCGCCGCTCCATCCGCCGCGCAATGTGCCGCGGAGGAGCCCGCGCAGATGATCCGGCACGACCGACGACGCGACCAGCGTGCCGGCGGGCCTGCCGGCCAGCTCCTCCAGCGTGTATCCAAAACGGTCCAGCATCGCCCTGTTCGCATACGTGACACGCCCGCGGCGATCGGTAATGACCACAAACTCCCCGATGGACCGCGTCACGTGCGCCAGGCGGATCACTTCTTCTTCGATGTGCTTCCGCTCGGTGATGTCTTCCTTCACCGCCACATAGTGCGTCGTTTCACCCGCCGTGTTCCGGATCGGAGAAATGGAGGCATACTCCCAGTACAGATCGCCGTTCTTCTTCCGGTTGCAGAATTCTCCCCGCCATTCCCCACCGCGCTCCAGCGTTTCCCACATTGCCTTGTAGACATCCGGGGGCATCAGATCCGGACTTCAACACGCGCGTATTCCGCCCGACCGACTCCGCAAAACTGTACCCGCTGACCTGCTCAAAGCGCGGATTGACATATTCAATCATGCCGTGAAGATCCGTGATGACAATGGACACCGGACTCTGTTCCATGGCGCGGGAAAGCTTGCGGAGCTGCTCCTCCGTGGTCTTTATTTCGGTGATATCCAGCAGCGCCCCCACCAATCCGGCCACGGGACCGCTGGACCGTTCGAACGGGGCGACATGGAACTGCATAATGTGGAGATGGCCCTGTCCATCGCGTGCTGTGACTTCCTGGACATGTGTCTTGTGTTTGCTGAAGACCAGCGCCTCAAGCGAGGCAAACACCTCGGAGCACTCGGGGCCGAACAGGTTGGCGGCTCTTTTTCCCACCAGACGATCTCTCGTCCAGCCGGTGAATTCTTCGAACGCTTTGTTGCAGCCAAGATAGTGCCCTTCCGCTGCTTTGAAATACACGGGAATGGGAATTGCGTCGATCATCAGTTGCTGGAATGTGCTCTGCTCCTTGAGTGCCTCTTCGACCTGCTTTCGATCCGTGATGTCACGATACGCGCTCAGGAAGAGATTGCCGGATTCGAAGGGAACCACGGTCGAAGACACGAGAAGGGTCTTCCGGCGTCCATCCTTCGTGACCACGGCCGTTTCCACGTCACGGGAGAATCCGGTTTCCAGGAGCTCCTTCAGCCCGTCCAGCGCATCCTGATGCGCCTCTTTGCCCGGATAGAGAAGCCCGGAAAAGTCGATGCTGGCATTTGCCTCTTTCCGTGAATATCCGGTAATGGCTTCCATTCTGGAGTTGAAAATGAGAAAATGACCGGCCGCGTCGCTGAGCGTAATACCCTCACCGACTGTTTCGACAACCGTGCGCAGACGGTCGTTGAGCACACGCATCTCCTCGTCTGCACGTTTCCTCTCGATACTCATCGCCACCTGCGAGGAGATAAACTGCAGCACCTGTTCCTCACGAACCGTGTAGCGGATCCCTTCGCTGTACGTTTGCACCACCATCGCTCCGATGGTCCTGCCGTTGATGATCAGCGGTACCCCCAGCCAGTCCAGCGACGGGGCCCCGACCGCTTCCACTTCACCCGCATGGACCATCCGCTGGAACACCTCCGGGGACGCAAGCAGAGAAGTGCCCTTGTGAATGACATAGGCGGTAAGCCCCCGGCCGACATTCTGCGTCTCCGGCGCCACCTTGTCGTATTCGTCAACGAAATAGGGGAAACTCACCGCGTCGCGCTGAGCGTCGTACATGGCGATGTAGAAATTCTCCGCCGGCATCAGACTCCTGATGACGTCATGGACGGACTTGTACAGCTCATCCAGATCGCGTGATTCCTGCGTCAATGTCGCGATCCGGTTGATTGCGGCCTGAATACGCTCCGCCTTCTTATGCTCGGTGATATCCATTGCGAGTTCAAAACGCACATCGCGTCCGTCCGCCCACCTGATGATCTTGTCCGTCAGCAGGAAATCCTTGCCCAGCACGGCGTTGTGGTGCTCCCAGCGGTACGGCTGCCCGGCAAGCTTCTTGATGAGATCATTTGTGCAGAAGGAACAGGGACGATCCAGACCGTGCAGTTCTTTGTAGCAGAGGCCGCCCGTGAGCTGTTTTCCCGCCAGGTTCTGCAGATGCGAATTGGCGTACAGAATCTGATAGTTCTGGAGGTCGGAGACATAGATCGCTTCGGTTATGCTGTCAAATACCGATAGCACCTGTTCGCGTTCCGGTCATATCCCGGAACACAAACACATTGCCGGCTTCTCCCCCGTTGAGCTCCCTTGATCGGAGTCAGCAGGTGTTTCACCGCGGTCGTGCGGCCGTGACGGCCCATGATAACGCCTGACCGGGCGACATCCGCACCTGTTGCCCCGGTCTCGGCTTCCCGGAACACACAGATATCCGTTACATCCTTCCCCAATGCCTCGGCCTGAGTCCACCCGGTAAACTCCTCGGCGACCGCGTTCATGAGACGGATTTTCCCGTCCCGGTCGGTGGTGATCACCGCATCTGCGATCGTGCTCATGGTTGTCGCCAGCCACCGCTCATTTTCCCGGAGACGGCGATCCGTGCTGGCCTTGTAGAGCGCCATCTCTATCGTCGTGTGAAGCTCGCGCTCCTCAAACGGTTTCAACACATACCCGAAGGGCTCCGTGATTTTTGCCCTGTGAAGAGTATGCTCATCCGAATGAGCAGTCACATACACCACCGGCACTTCACACAATCTGCGAATCCGATCTGCAGCCTCGACCCCGTCGATCTCCCCGCGCAGGGTGATATCCATCAACACCAGATCGGGCCGGGCGCTGAGGGCCATCTGTATCGCCTCTTCGCCTGAGCTTGCCATGCCCACGACACAGTAGCCCAGCCGCTCGATCCGGTTACGGAGATCGCTCGCCACAATCCGCTCGTCCTCAACCACCAGTATCTTTGCTTTTTGCATGTGTCCGTGTGTTCGAATGAGGCTCCAACAGGCCAAACAGAGCGTATTCCACACTCCCGCTTCCCGAACTTGCCCGCTAATGCCATGCCAAGCGCAATGGTCAGCCGGAAAATGCAAAACAGAGGAAAAAGGAGGAAAAACGGATGGAGGATATCCCTGGTAGTCAAGAAAACCGTCTGGACTCTACCGGCTCTCTTCTTTGGTGGTCAGCTTCAGCCATCTGGCCAAAACGCACCGTGCAAGCGGTCGGTGTGTTCCTCTTCGATCAAGGGGAGCATCCAAGTGCCCTGCGATTCAGGCCGCATGGGGATCCCCGGCAGGCCATTCGGCAGAGGCCGATAGGTCTTCATGCACTCCGGCCTCCGCGACCCGGTTCGCCTGAATCATCCCGTGAATGGTCGCCATCAGCCTGTGAGCGGTAAATGGTTTACGCAGAAGCGGAACCGAATGAGGGAGATGCGAAGAGGCATGCTTCGCCGCATCTTCATGCCCGCTTATCGCAATGATGCAGACAGCCGGATTCATCTTGCGCAACGTTTTGATAGTGGCGGGACCGTCCAGGTTCGGCATAAGGAGGTCCACGACCACAACGCTGATTTCCTTGCTGCGATCGGCGAAAAGCGCAAGTGCATCAATGCCGTCATTTGCCGTCAGGACTTGGTACCCGACCGCCTCAAGGCTCGACTTGACGATTTCCCGCACGATAACTTCGTCGTCAACCACCAGAACGATCTCTCCGTTCCCGCCATGTATCGGTGCCTCCGCCTTCGAGAGGGCCTGTGCTTCCGATCCTTCCGCAACAGGAAGGAACACCTGGAATTCCGTGCCGCATCCCGGTTCGCTTTCCATACGGATGAATCCCTCGTGTGCGCGGACAATTGAGAGGACCGTGGACAGACCCAGTCCCGTGCCCGCTCCCGGTTCCTTTGTCGTGAAGAAGGGATCGAAGATCTTTTCTTTCAGGTGTGCGGGAATCCCCACTCCCGTGTCTTTCACCGAGAGCCGGACGTACTTCCCCGGCCGCGCCTCGCCGAGCATGACCGCGTACGCCTCATCAATGGTCACATCATCAGCCCGCAAGACGATCGATCCGCCGTTGGGCATCGCATCACGGGCATTCACACACAGATTCATGATGACCTGATGGAGCTGCGTGGCATCACCCTGAACCAGGGAGAGCTTTGGAGGATAGAGAAGCCTGAAGTCAATGGACGGAGGGAATGACCCTCTCGCCATGTCGTGCATTTCCCGGAGAAGATGTTTCGGCTGCAGAGGGACCTTCATGCCCGAGGTCCCCCGGGAGAACGCCAGCACCTGCTGCACCACATCAATGGAACGCCGCGCGCCCGACTCGATCAGACGCAGCATCTGTTCCTCACTGCCCCCCGCGATTTTTTCTTTGAGGATCCCCACAGCCATGAGGATCGGCCCCACGAGGTTGTTGAGATCATGTGCTATGCCTCCGGCCAGCATACCGATGCTCTCCAGGCGCTGGGTGCGGAGGAACTTTGCTTCCAGCTTCTTCCGTTCTGTTACGTCGACGTTGATCGTCAGAATCCCCCGCGGGATCCCGTCGTCGTCAAGAACCACCGTCCAGCTGCTCTGAATGTTGCGTTCTATTCCGTCCTTGGTCAGCTGAACCAGCTCCCCGGCCCATTCTCCCTTTTCCAGCGCGATCCGCAGGGCATCCGATGGAGCGGGATGATGCTCGTCATGGAGTATGCCGCCGAGGGTCCTTCCCAGAAGTTCATTTGCTGTCCACCCGTACAGGCGCTGCGCTCCCCGGTTCCAGAACTGGACACAGCCATGGACATCCAGGAGCATGATGGCTTCATGAGCCTTGTCCAGGAGTGCCGCACGATGCCGGCTTTCCTCCTCCGCTTTGCGCCTTTGCAGGATCTCCCCGCGGAGCTCGGCGGTTTGTTCTTCCACCAGCCGCATGACCTCCGTGTTCCGCGTCACGCCGTCACGGTACATGCTGAGAAAGAAATTGAGGACCTGGTGCCGTGTGCAGCGAACCTCGAGCACCTGTGTGCCCAGGCGGACGGGTAACACCTCGGGGGATTCTCCCTGCGTATGATCTCCTCCTTGCACGAGGAGCAGCCGCACGGCGTCCAGAAGGGTTGCGCTGTCGTACGGTTTCGCAATGTAATTGTCCGCTCCGGCATCCAGTCCCCTGATGAGGTCGGTGATGTCGGCATGAGAAGTCAGCAGAAGAACCCTGGTGCTGTGCAGCCGGGAATCCCCCCGAATTCGACGGCAGAGCTCGTACCCGTCCATCGCCGGCATTTCGACGCCGCTGAGAACGAGATCAGGTGGGTTTGCGCACGCCGAGGCAAACCCCTCCTTCCCATCGCACGCAACCTCCACGCTGTATCCTTCACCTGCAAGAGCGGCGGCAAGCTCACGGCGCTGCGCGTGGTCAGCCTCCACCACAAGAAGGCGAATCACGGCTGCCGCCTGACCTCCATCCGTTGCCCCCATGCAGCTGTTCTCCTTGCCCGCCCCCGGATTCCGGGTTGCGATGTGCTGATATCGGTGTTGTCTCCCTCAACGCAAACCGGCTGCAATCGACTCTGGTGAACCACCCGCACTCACCGCCGGAACTCAGCGTGAGGCCCAGCCCCGTCTACCGGTCTGCCACAAGGGCCCCGTTGGAACGGACGGCAACTCCCGAACGTCTTTCCTTCTGCTTCGTCTTTCCGCTCTGTACCGATCCGTCTCCCACCGTGAACTGTTCTATCAACCGCTGCAGATTGTCCGTCAGGCGGTTCAGATCCTCCGCCGCCCGCGCAATCTGCTGCGTCCCCTGTGCCGTCTCTCCCGTCACCTTCGAGATCCCCTCCACATTCTTCGAGATCTGCTCGCTGGCACTCGACTGCTGTTCGCTCGCCGCCGCGATCTGCGTCACCATGTCCGTCACCTTCTGGCTCACCCCGACGATCTCCTGCAGGCTCGCTCCGGCCCGATCCGCCAGTTTCATCCCCTGCTCCACCTCCGCGGTCCCCTCCTCCATCGATGCCACAGCTCCGGCCGTGTCGGACTGGATCTTCTTGATCATCCCCGCGATCTCTTTGGTCGCCTTGGTCGTCCGCTCCGCCAGCTTCCGCACCTCATCGGCCACCACCGCAAACCCGCGTCCCTGTTCTCCGGCCCGTGCCGCTTCAATTGCCGCATTCAGCGCCAGCAGATTCGTCTGATCGGCGATGTCGTCGATCACCCCGATGATCTCCCCGATCTGGTCGCTCGACTTCCCGAGCTCCTTCACCGTCCCGGCACTCACTTCCACGACCCGGGCGATCCGCTTCATTCCCTCCACCGTCTCGGCCACCACCTTCCCCCCCTGCTCCGCACTTATCCGGGACTGCTTTGCCGTCTCCGCAGCACTGCTCGCATTCCTGGCGTTTTCCAGAATCGTCTTGGTCATCTCTTCCACCGCACTCGCCACCTCACCCGCCTGACTGGTCTGCTCCTGCGCCCCCGCCGCCATCTCTTCCGTGCTCGAACTGATCTGGCTCGATGCGCTCGCCGTCGCGCTCACCGCCTCGCTTACTTCCCGCAACGCTTTCTCCAGCGAATCCCCCACCTTGTTGATGCTCTCCTTGATCAGCCGGTGATCGCCGTGGTACTCACCCTCCATCCGCGCCGTCAGATCTCCCGTTCCCATCACGGACAGCACCTCCGCCCCTTCCTGTACGGGCTTGATCACCGAATCCAGCGTTGCATTGACACCATCCACGATCTTCCGGAAATCCCCGTGATGCTTCCCCGCCTCCGCCCGCGTGGTGAGTTTCCCCTGCACCGCCGCCTCTGCCAGCATCACCGTATCCGACACCAGCGCGTTTACCGCATCGATGCAGGTATTCAGATTGTTCTTGATCGTGTTGAAATCCCCGCGGTACGTCTCCGTGATCTTTCCCGGTATCTCGCCCTTGCTGATGCGGTGCATGTGTTCCGCGGCAACTTTCAACGGACCAATGACCGCGTCCAGTGTTCCGTTCACCCCCTCCACGATCTCCCGGTACCCACCCTGGAACTTCTCCGCATTTCCGCGCATGGACAACTTGCCGTCAACCGCCAGCCGGCTCAGCTGTACCGTTTCCTGACAAGCCCACGCAGTGCGGTCACGGCCTCCATGAGTGACTGACCCAGAATATCCTCCGATGATGCCACAGGGATCGGCGACATTGAGATTTCCATGGGCAATGCCTGCAGCAGCGGTTGCTTTGGCCAGGAGGTTTTCCTGCAAATTCTTTACCGACGTACCGAGTTGCCCGATTTCGTCCTCTCTGTGGACTTCAATGGACTGCGAGACATTCCCCAGTGCCAGCTTCTTGAGGTGATCAACCGCTGTTTTCAAATCCCGCACGATCTGGATGTTCACGAAATACATCACCATGAAGTATATCAGAACAATGGTGGGAATTGCCAGCGCCACAACCAGCCATCGCTCGGACCTGACCCCGGCTTCAAATTCTCTCATGGAATAACGGAGGCTGACGATCGCGAGTGGATCTCCCACTTTGGCACTGTGGCATTGGATACAACCCTGATCCGCGAAGATTGCCCCTACGCTCCGTATGACGGGTTCGCCATTGTAGTCCCCCTCTGCAAAGTATGCCTGTCGCGACTGGAGTACAGAAGACTCTATGCCGTCCATCTGTTTCTCTCCATCCTCGTTGATCGCCCGGGATGCCATGATCCGCAATTCGCGCAGATTCGGCACTTCCGACACGGTCTTGATCAGGGGCTTCACGTCTGTCACCCCCCCTCCCATGGCGAAGGTAATGGACTTCACGAGCAGGTCGTTGGTCCGCTGGACGCTTTCCCTGGCCGCAGACATCATGTGGGATTCCTGCGTGAGGCGCAGAAAAACAAACATTGCGACAAGCACGACTGTCAGGACAGCCGCAACGATAACGCCGATTCTCTTCGCGATAGACATGACAACTCACTCCTTGCTTGTGTTTGAGCCCGCGGGGTTTGCATCACGACTTCACCCACCGTGATCTCCCGCAATCTGATATTCCCTTTGCCTGCCCGCACATCCGGCGGCACATGCAGATTCCTTACGTCGTCGCCAGAACCTTTTCGAGATCGAGGAGAATCAACAGGCGGTCTTCGAGTTTGCCGACGGCCGTGATATACTCCTCATGGACGCCGCCCACAATCGACGGCGGCGGCTCCGTGACACTCCGCGGAATCCGCAATACCTCCCGCACCGCATCCACCACAAACCCCACCACCTTGCCGTTCAGCTCCACCACCACAATGCGCGTGTTCTTGTCATGTTCCTTCCGCTCCATCCCGAACCTACGCCGGAGATCGATGATCGGGATCACTTTCCCGCGAAGGTTGATCACCCCGTCCACATATTCCGGGGCATTCGGTACCCGCGTCACATCCAGCATCCGGTTGATCTCCTGCACCTGCAGGATATCCACGCCGAACTCCTCATCCCCGATATTGAAGCTTACCAGCTGCAGCAGCTCTTCGCCGCTCCGCTGATGCACATCCACCGCGGCTTCCAGCATCTCAGCCATTGTGTTCCTCCATCGGCAGTCTGTTCATTCGGGTCCAACCTTCCGGTTCCGATTTTCATCACGCCTCTGAGTCACGGCGCTCCCGTTCACACCAATCCACACGCATCCCCCTCATGCAAGCTGTGTACCAACGCTGCCTGGCCCGGCGAAGTCCGCACACCACAGGATAGGGGTGAAAAACGAACGGATTGGCTGGGTGGGTGAGCGTCACCATTTCGAACACCAGATCGCCGATTACGGTCTTGCACAATGTTGGCCACCTGAGGAACTTTCGCCCCGCAAAACGAAAGAAGCCCCGGAAGCCGCCCGGTCCCACCTTCCGGGCGGCATGGAGCCTCGCCTGCGCATATGTACCCGGCGTGAAAGACCTCGGTGTCTACCCCTACCTCAGAGACAGAAGGGAAAGATCGCGTATCTCGATCGTGCCCCGGAGAAGCTGGAGCGGTTCTTCATCGCGGTCATCATCAAGACTGAAATAGCGGCAATCGGTGAAGTGCGCGGGACCGTCTTCCTTCCAGGAATGGCCGCACTCGGGGCAGTTCTCCTGCACTTCGGCGTCAAATACCAGATCTTCAATTCGTTGTCCCATAGCCGGCTCCCTTGTTGCACAGGGTGAGAATCGTCTGCTGAAGTGAAGTCATGTCACCGGGCTTCCGGAGAACCTGGTCGATGCATACCGACCTCGCCTCCTCGTGGATGGCCTCCGCCAGATACCCGGACATAAGCACTATCCGCGGAAAAAGGGCCCGCGCGTGCAGCGTGCGCGCAAGTTCGATGCCGTTCATTCCGGGGAGGTGATAATCGACAAGCAGCATGTCGATTCCCGATGAGCTCCGCACCCTCGAGCGCTTCCTCCGCCGTTCCTGCCGTGTTGATCCGGAAACCCAGGAACGAGAGATAGGTCATCAAGGCTTTGCGAAAGAGCTCATCATCTTCAACAATCAGAATCGTCCGCATGCGCTCTTCCGCATATTCCGGTGTAAGGTTCACCTCGCCTCCATGTGTCGCTGCCGGGAGATGTTCCAAAAGCCATGCCAGCTCGAGGAAAGCCAAGAAATCGCAGTAGGATCAAGCGCTTTTGTGATCTCCGGTATTCTCCGGCGGATGAAGGGGTAAAGGAGTCCTGCGGAATATCAGCCAGATGAGCGGAGGGATGAGAAATGCAACGGTGTGCCGGGATTCTCACGCCCTTCATCCAGAACGGCCCGGACCGTTCCTACGAATTCTTCAATCTGAAACGGCTTCCGCACGGCCCGCAGGTGCTCTTCCTGCAGGAGTGAGGAGATCACTTCATCGGACGTGTAGCCTGTACAGAACATTGCCTTTACGGAGGCATTGATCTTCTTCAGTTCGATATAGGTCTGCCCGCCATCCATCCGCGGCATGATCAGGTCCAGGATCACCAGCGCAACATCGTTTGACTGTTCGCGGTAGCGTTCAATCGCTTCCGCGCCATTCGTCGCGGTGATGACACGATATCCGTGGTCGGCAAGGATGTCCCGTCCGAATTCCAGCATCGGTTGTTCATCATCCACAAGGAGAATGAGCTCGGCACACGCCGGTGCTGTGGTGCTTCCCTCCAGAGGCGTCTGTCCCCGCGCGGGATCCAGTACCGGGAGATAGACGCAGAAGGCGCTGCCCCGTCCGACCTTGCTGTCAACCGTGATCGTCCCGTGATGTCCGCGGATGATGGTATACACAATCGAGAGGCCGAGGCCAGTCCCGCGACCGGTTTCTTTGGTGGTGAAGAAGGGATCGAATATGCGATCGGCGATCTCTTCCCTGATCCCGATTCCCGTATCCGTAAAGCGCAGGAGGAGGCATGGAGTGCCCGCCCGGAGCATCAGCGTCGAAGCCAGATCCTCTGTGACCACCGCCCGTTCCGCCTCGATGGTGATCGTCCCCCGGCCTCCGGTTACAGGATTTTGCAGGATGGCATCGCGCGCATTAAGGCAGAGATTCATTGCGGCCTGCACGAGTTCGCTCCGGACACCCAGAACCTGGGGGAGACCCGGATTGATCCGGCTCAGGAAATGAATGTTTGCCGGGAATTCCCGCCCGATAATGTCTGCAAGTTCTTCCAGGAGTCCGGTCATGTCCACAGGCTCCAGCGCCCGGTCTTCCACCCCTGCAAAGGCCAGGAGCTGCCGGGTGATTTCGTCGCCCCGGAGCACGGACTTCTCGATGGCCCGGGAGTACTTCAACGACTTCTCGCGGTCATGGGCATACTTCCTGGTCAGCGTGTTGAATCCGAGAACGTTGTTCAGGATGTTGCTGAATTCATGGGCGATCCCCCCCACCACCGTGGCCATCCCCTCCATGCGCTGGGCACGCAGGAGCCGTGTCTGGATCAGCACGCGATCCGTGATGTCTTCAACGAGGGTGGCGAACCATCCGCGGCGCGGAGAAAAGACCGAGATGCGAAAATGTTTGCCGAGCGGTACGACATGGCTTTCAAAATGGACGGGTTCACCGGTGAGCGCCACTTGGGCGAAGATGTCCAGGTGCGGCGGAGGCTCCGCTCCGTACAAGGCGCCGGCCAGGGAACCGATTGCCCGACTGCCCGGGATTCCGGCATGGCGGCAGTATGCCGGATTGACGTCCACGATACGGTACTCCACCGGTTTGCCGCCGGCATCATACACCAGTTCACAGAGCGCGACGCCTTCCTGCATGTTCTGGAACAGACTTTCCAGGTAGAGACTCCGTACCGGTGTGTCCACTGTCCTTACTCCGGCGGTCTGCCCGATGTGAACGGCTTTTCGTCCAGCACCTCACGCACCATCTGAACAAAGTTTTCCGGATTGAAAGGCTTCTGAAGCGCCTTCAGGCTCTCTTCTTCGAGCAACGCCGAAATCACCTGATCCGGCATATACCCCGTACAGAAAAAGACTTTCAGGTCCGGATTGATCTTTCGCAGCTCGAGATAGGTCTGCCCGCCATCCATGCCCGGCATCACCAGATCCAGAATCACCAGCTGGATCTCCGCGGACCGCTGCCGGTAGAGGTGTATCGCATCCTGTCCGTTGCTGGCGATGAGCACACGGTATCCTTCCTCCTCGAGGAGTTCGCGGCCGAGCTCCTGCATCGATTCCTCATCGTCGACAAGCAGGACATATTCCTGCCGGCCCGCCGGCGGCCTGATGACCCCGGAGGCGATGGAGGGCGCCGTCACCCGGTCAACCGCAGGCAGATACACGTGGAACGTGCTCCCTTCCCCTTCTTCACTGTCGATCAGGATGATCCCATGGTGGTTCCGGACGATGGTGTACACCACCGAAAGCCCCAGCCCGGTCCCCCGCCCCCGCTCTTTCGTCGTAAAGAACGGGTCAAAAATGCGTTCCCGCATCTCCTTCGGTATCCCGATGCCGTTGTCACTGACACGCAATTCCACGTACCGGTCGGTCTGCGACGCCAGCATCTGCCCGCTGATCCGCTCTCCGATCCGGCCGTTGAATGCCCCGATGGAGATCGCCCCCTGGATGCCCGTACCCCGGGCCATAAGGGCGTCACGGGCATTCACCGTCAGATTCAACAGCACCTGATACAATTCCCCGTAGTCCCCGAGCACGGACAGGAGATCCTCATCCAGATGCCGGCTCATGGTGATGTTCCGCGGGAATGTTTCACCGCATAAACTGTACACTTCGTCCACAATCTGGGCCACATTCACCGGAACATTTTCGCGTTTCGTCTTCCGGGCGAAGGACAGCAATTGCGCCGAAAGTTCGGCACCCCGGGTTGCGGATTTTTCGATCGTCTGACTGTACTTCAATACTTTTTCCGGCTCATATGCATGCTTCTTGATCTGCATGATGAAACCGATGACGTTGTTGAGAATATTGTTGAAATCATGGGCGATCCCGCTCGCCAGTGTTCCGATGCTTTCCATCTTGTGCGTCTGGCGGACCTGTTCCTCCAGGCGCTTCCGTTCGGTGATGTCGTACATGTATCCCTTGGTCTCCACAAGCCGTCCGTCACGGCCAAAGACCCCATAGGTATTTTCCACCACATGAATGGTCTGTCCGTCGGGCCGTACCAGATCCTTTTCATACTCCTCCACGCGTCCGCGCGCCTGGAGCAGGGAAAAGAATGTTTCTCTGGCTTCGATGCTGGGATACAGGGAGAGCAGATTGCACTGGCGTGCGGCCTGGGTATTCTGGAACCCGAGCATCCGTGCGAAGGCCGGATTGCAGTCCAGGATCGTACCGTCGGCCCGGGCAATGTAATCCCCCGTGAGATCGTCTTCGAAGAACCGCCGGTACCGTTCCTCGCTTTCGCGCAGAGCCTGTTCGGCATGGTAACGCTCCGTGATGTCGCGCAAGATCACGGTATAGAGCCGTTCGCCGGCGGCTTCAATTTGCGAGATGGAAGCTTCCATGGGGAATTCCGTCCCGTCGCGGCGGAGCCCGATGACGGTGCCCGGACTCCCCATCCGGCGTTTGGTGGTGCCGGAACGTCCGAACTCCACCACATGATGACGGTGCATATCCCGGAAACGGGAAGGCAGGAATTCTTCCAGCGGTCTCCCGACAGCCTCGTGGGCGGAGCAGCGAAACATCTGTTCGGCGGCGGCGTTAAAAAGGACAATCTGCTGCTGGCCGTTGATCGTGACGATCGCGTCCATGGCCGATGCAATGATCCCCGCCAGACGCTCTTCGCTCACGTGCAGGGCATCCTGTGCGCGGCGCTGGTCCGTGACGTCGCGGAAGACCACCACGATGCCCTTCGTTTGACCCCTGCTGTCCTTGATCGGCGCAGCGCTTTCCTCTATCGGAATGCGTTTGCCGTCCTTGCTTACCAGCACCGTGGGCCCGCCGGCACGCCCCGCCACATTCTCAAATGCCGTGTGAAACACCTCCGACAGCTGCCGGCGGGTGGCTTCTTCCGTCCGCCAGCCGGTCAGCTCTTCCGCAACGGCATTCAGAAACGTGATCGCGCCGGTGGTGTCCGCGGCAATAATGCCGTCGCCGATACTGCGCAACGTGGTGCCGAGCCATCGCTCGCTCTCGCGCAACCGGGTCTCCATCCGGTGCTTGTACAGCGCCATGTCGATGGTGATCGTGAGTTCCCGCTCTTCAAACGGCTTCAGGATGTATCCGAATGCGTCGGTGACTTTTGCACGCGCCAGGGTCTGATCGTCGGCAAAGGCCGTGAGATACACCACCGGAATGTCATAGAGATCGCGGATTTGATCCGCTGCCGCAATCCCGTCGACATCACCTTTCAGCATGATATCCATCAACACGAGGTCAGGACGGTGAGTGCCGGTCCCTTCAATGGCCTCCTGTGCGGTGGACGCAATCCCCACGACAAGATATCCCCGGCGTTGAAGGCGGGCGGCAATGTCCCTTGCCACAATATGCTCGTCTTCAACAACCAGAATGGAAGCCTTCGTCATAGCTCGGTACTCCCGTCGATAGGCGGCCGTGGTGCATCGGACGCTTCAGGCATTGCCGGAGATCCGCTCTGCGGCGCGCGGTCTGCGAATTCCGGATACAGCGTCTTCAGACAGGCAGGGCAGATGCCGTGGCTGAATTGTGCCTCCGAATGAGCGGATATGTAGCGCTCCACCTGCGTCCAGTATCCACGGTCGTCACGGATCATCTTGCATGATGAACAAATAGGCAGGAGACCACTCAGGGTCTTCACTTTCGCCAGCGCCTCGCGGAGGTCGTGCAAAAGTTTCTCCCGCTCCGCGAGCTCGGTCTGTAATGCCGCGGTCCGTTCGGCCACACGATCCTCCAGATCCCGGCGCGCCCGCCAGAGCTCGTCCAGCGCCATGCCCCGTTCGGTGACCGCAGAACCGAGAAGCAACCCCGTCACCGCGATTGACGCGGAGAATCCATACAGGTACACCATGCGGACATTCAGCGCATAGTCGGTAAACGGACCATGCCCGTGCGCGGTGCCCCATACCGCCAGTCCCACCGCGAGCGCGGTAACCGCAACGGCCCCCCGCTGCCCGAACCGGAGCGCACCCCAGATGACCAGCGGAAACACGGCAAACGAAAGCGGATAGACAAGATCGCTCCCCGTCCAGCCGCCATAGACCAGACCACCGAGGAGAATCGTGGAGAACAGCAGCGTGGCACCCTCCAGAATGAACCAGCGGTTCACGCGCACGGTCGCGCACGGGGCCAGGACGAGAATCAGCGGAGCGACAATGAGCGCGCCGAGGGCATCCCCCGCCCACCAGAGACGCCAGTCTTTGCCGAACGACGTCCACTCTCCCACGCCGCTGAGCATCATGCCGGTTGTGCCGATGGTCGCTGTCACCATGGTGCTAAGGGCGACACCGAAGACGATCAGACCCAGAACATCACGCACGCGGCACAGCCCGGCGCGGAACCCGGAAACATGATACAGGAGAAACGTACCGAGGGCGGGTTCCAGAGCGGCGGCGGCGGCGGACATCACTGCAAACCCCGGAGCAGACACGAAAGTGGAGATCTGCACCAGCAACGCTCCGAGGAACACCGCGGGCACCATCCGGTATCCGTACAGGAGTACCATGCCCATGGCAAATCCCGATGGCGCCCACACCAGACTCAGCCCGTCGGTCATCCCGCCGACGAACACACTCCCCACCGCGGCGGCAACATATCCGGCCGTGACGAGAAGAAACACCAGAGCCGGGTGTCCGGACAACTGGCCCCCCGCCGGTGCCGCTGCAGAATCTTCTATCGACGCTGGAGTATCAGACATGCACCTTCCACCTTTGCTGCCCGTCCGTGCAGTGCCACACCCGTCATGACCACTTCCAGGGATTGCCCTGGCTTTGTCCGGACACCGGCAACACGGCGGTCCACCATATCCGCAGACAACACCCGTGCAATCAGCTCGCCGGCATCCACGGTGGCAACGGTGAGCTCGCGCAGATTCATCGACCGGAGTTCCTCCGCATGCCAGCCCAGAAGCGCCTCCGCCGCCCGGTTTGCGCCGGTGATCATGCCGTCCGGCGTCAGCACCAGGACGGCGTCGTTGCCGAGGTCCAGCGACGGCCCACCAGGAAGACCGGCCGCGGTACCGCCCTCCGCCGTTCCCGCTTCCCCGGCGGAAACAGTCCCGCGCCGGGGCCGCGTCTCCAGGACACATTGGGTCATGGCGAAACGCCCCCGTTCATCAACTGCGATGCTTCCTTTGAATGTTGCCGTCATGAGCGCCCCGTCTTTGCACACCACATCCACCGTGACACTGTCCGTTACGGGAGTCCGCTTGAACTGGGTGAAATTCGCGATGAAGCGATCAGCGCTTCCGGGTGCGAGGATTTCGCCCAGCCAGCGGCCCGCAATCTCCTCCTGTGTGTAGCCGAACAGTTCCTGCCATGCCCGGTTCACCTGCACGACATGGCCGTCGGCGTCCAGAGCATGGAATGCCACCGGCGCATGTTCGAAGAGCAGCCGGAATCGTTCTTCGCTTTCCCTGAGCCGCTTTTCCGACTCGTGCTTGTAGAGCGCCATTTCAATGGTCGAGTACAGACTCCGTTCATCAAACGGCTTCAGGATATACCCGAACGGCTGCGTCACTTTCGCCCGCGCGAGTGTCGCCTCGTCCGACGATGCGGTGATATAGACAACGGGGATATCGAACCGGTCCCGGATCACCTCCGCCGCCTGTATGCCGTCCATGCCGCCCGGAAGCAATATGTCCATCAGGACCAGGTCCGGCCGGGTGGATTCGCAACGCTGCACCGCTTCCTGTCCGTTCGCCGCCCGTGAACCGACACCGTATCCCAAACCGGCGAGCCAGTGCGTCAGATCTTCCGCCACGATCAGTTCGTCTTCCACCACCATGATCATTCTGCTTTTCATACGCCGATCATCCCTGAAACGTAAGCGTAAATTCCGTGCCCGGTTCGCCGGGCCGTAACTTCACCTCACCCTGGAGCTGCTCTGACAACATCCGCACGAGCATGAGCCCGAGACTGTCCGATGTCTCAAAATCGATTTCGGGAGGCAGCCCGACGCCGTTGTCACGCACGGTCAGAACGATCTCCCCATTTCCGTTGGTGTGCAGCGTGATATCAACGCGCCCTCCTGCCTTCTCGGGGAACGCGTACTTGAGGGCGTTGGACACCAGTTCATTGACGATGATCCCGCACGGAATCGCCCGGTCGACGCCGAGGACAACCTTGTCCACCTTGATGTTCATAAAAATCCCGTGCGTGCCGATGCCGTACGACCGGAAGAGCTGCGTGGCCAGATCCCGCAGGTACTCCCCGAAATCCACTTCGGCAAGATTC
>CAVPCZ010000008.1:0-124951 GCA_963702445.1 Ignavibacteriota bacterium | reverse complement strand
CTGCGAAACGAACCCGCCGCACGAGCCGAAATCCGCGTCGAACGCGGGGGCGCGCGGCTGTTTCTCAACGGCAAAGAAGTGTATCCCTTCTGGGGTTCAAGTCTTCATCTGCTGCCTACGATTGGGAACTACAAGGCCGCCGGAATCAATCTTATTCATCCTATTCTCGGCCTGGAGGCCGGTTGGCAGGCCGCGGGGGTGTACGATTGGTCGTTCTTTGACAAGTTCTTTGCGCGTTTGCTGGAACTCTTTCCCGGTGCCTACTTTCTTCCCCGGCTCCAGCTGGACACGCCCGAGTGGTGGAAAGATGCCCATCCGGACGAGTTGATCACGTACGGGCTCCCCACCAAAGAAGAAGAGTACCGGCTCGTCCAGAAGGGGAATATCCCGGTGTTTGAGGGAGGGCACGTTTTCCGTGCCGGAGTGGAGTTGCGCGAGGCATCGTTTGCGTCGGAAGTGTGGAAGAAAGACACTTCTTCCATGCTCCGGGCCTTCATCGGGCATATCGAAGAACACCGTTGCGGAGCCGGATGATCGGTTATCACCCGACGACCGGACGTACCGCGGAATGGAACTACTTCGGCGAGAGCTACCTGCCGGACTACAGCGCTCCCATGGTTCGTGCCCTTGGTGAGATTCCCGACGCAAAGGCCCGGATGGCCTCCTCGTACGGACTCCTGCGCGACCCCGCGAAAGAACACGCGGTGATGCAGTTCTATGCGAGGTTTCACGAGGTGATCGGGCAGACGGTTATCGCGATCTGCCGGACGGTCAAAGAGGCCACCGCCGGTCGGCTCCTTTGCGGGGTTTTCTATGGATACGTCACAGAGCAACCCCGCATCCATGAGGGCGGATACCTCGCCGCGGAGCATGTGCTTAACGCTCCGGAGATGGACTACATCGCCTCGCCCTACTCGTATCAGCCGGGGAACGCAACGGACGAGAAGGGCGTGCGCGTCACCATGGTTGACGGTGCGGGAAACACGTCGGGCATGCGCGCGGGGTTGCCGGGGACGGCGGCTACAGGCTGCCCATGGAGTCGATGCGGCGGAGGGGGAAACTCTCCATAGCCGAACTTGACCCCAGCACCTATCGGGATGCAGTCGCCCACCAGGTTATCGGAGGACACGGGGGACTGGGAAGCGGGACGCTGGAGGGTTCTCTCCGGATCCTCCGCCGGGACCTCGGCGGGGTCTTTGCGAACGGGATCGCGGGCTGGTTCCTCGATTTCGGACCTCTGAACAAGGCTCCCGAAGGATGGTATTCCGGTGAGCCGGTGATCAAAGAGATCAAGCGGTTCATGGACCTTGGCGTCAGAGGCCCGGGTTGAACCTCCATTCAGTCGGAGAGTTCTGCGCGGTCTATGACCAGCAGAGTTACACCGCCACTGCGCACTGGATGGCCGGGCAACCCTGGACCAACTACGGCATCAAATCCACGGACTATGTCAATCACTGGTTCCTGAACACGCAGGCCCGGGCGCTCTATCGCGTCGGGGCGCCCATGGATTCGCTTTTCCGGTTTGACTTCACCCGTGCCGACGCGCGCAAATACCGCCTGCTCCTCTTCGTGAATACGTTTCTTCTCACGGCCGAAGAGACGGCTCAACTCCGCTCGAAGCTCCGGGACAGCGGCACAACCGTTGTCTGGTACTATGCGCCGGGATTCATCGCGCCCGACCGGCTCAACCTTGCCCAGATGGAACAGCTCACAGGATTCACATACGATGTGCTCGAAACGCCGGGACCGATGATGATTCACGGGAGGATGAAGGGGAGCGGGGCGGAGGTGGACATGTCCTTCGGTGTGAATGAATCCCACTATCCGAGATTTGCCGTCAGGGAAAAGGGTGTGGAGAGCCTTGGTGAGTGGTCTGACGGCGTGGGCACCGCCTTTGCCGTAAAATCGTATGAGGGGTACACCTCCGTCTACGTGGGGACGGCACCTCTGCCGGTTCAGATTCTCCGCCTGCTCGCAGAACGCGCAGGCGTGCGCATGTGGAGCTCGATGAACGACATCATCTACGCGACAGAGGATGCCGTCATGATCGTCGCGACACAGAAGGGCGCACGAACACTCACTCTGCCGAAGCCGATGTCTTCAATGGACGGAGGAAGTCCATCACGGGTGCACAGGCTCCAGATGGAGACCGGAGACGTCGGAATCTTTCTGACAGAACCGGGATAGTCACGGCCGGAATATAGAGGCTCGCCTTTCAGGCTTCTGGCATTCGCCTATCATGACCTATACGAGGACGACAATGACCCGCTTCATGCGCTGGTTCCTGTGTGTGTGTTGTCTGTGGCTTCCTTTTGAACACCTCACCGGACAGACGAAGGAGTTCCATATCGCACCTGGCGGGTCCGACAGGAACCCCGGCACCCTGGCGAGGCCGTTTCAGTCAGTACTGCGTGCCCGCGACGCAGTGCGTTCCCTCCGTGCCGGCACCGGTCAAATGCCCGACTCGGTGATTGTGCGGCTCCATGGTGGCCGGTACCGGATCTCCGGACCGTTGGTGTTCGGGCCGGAGGACAGCGGGACCCCTTTGTCGCCGACGGTGTACGCAGCCTACAACCATGAACGGCCGCTCATCAGCGGCGGGTTGCAGGTCACCGGCTGGAAGGAGACCACCCTGGATGGTCGCCGGATGTGGAGTGCCCGCGTACCGGCTCCGGGGGGCGTCAGCCCGGCTGCCGTGCGGCAGCTCTGGGTGAACGGGGTTCGTCGTACGCCCGCACGTCTGCCGAACACCGGCTACCTTGCCGTCGCCTCCGTTCCCGAGGCCGGCCCGAAAACAGAATGGATGGAAGGCCAGAAGTCCTTCGTCGTCCGGAAAGGGGATATACCCGCGGGCACGGTGCCGACCGGGGGACTCGCTGTGGTAATGTCCCGGTGGGTCGAATCGCATATGCCTGTCACGCACTTTTCAGGCGACAGCGGCCTCCTGAGTTTCGGGCGACGCTCGGTCTTCCGGCTTGAACCGGGAGATCTGTACTACCTCCTTCATCTCCGGAGCGGTCTCGATGCGCCGGGAGAGTGGTGGTACGATGCCGGGCGCAGCACGCTCTTCTACATTCCCTTCCCGGGAGAGGATCGCAAATCGATCGATGCCGTGATTCCTCTCTCCACGCAACTCCTGCGCCTCGACCGGAGTACCGGAGCAGAACCGGTGGGTCGAGTACATGACCTTCCGCGGCATAGAATTCAGCCACACCGACTGGTTTTTTCCCGAGGGTTTTCAGACCGACTATGGCAAGGGTGATCTCTGGGGATTCCCGCAGGCCGCGACGGGAGTCCCGGCGGCAATTGCCTGCACCGGCGTACGATTCTGCCGTTTCGAGGAAAGCAAGGTGACGCACGTGGGCACGTACGGCATTTCGCTCGGTGCTTCCTGCCTCGACAACACCATCATCGGGTGTGAGCTGGGAGACCTCGGGGGGGGAGGGGTGCAGATCGGATTGAAGACGCTGGTGGAGGAGAAGCGGCTGCTTACGGCACGAAATACCTTGGCAGACAACCACATCCATGACGGGGGAAGGATTTTTCACAGTGCGATCGGCGTGTGGATCGGGCAGAGCCCGGAGAACCGGCTGATCCATAATCACATTCATGATTTCTATTATTCCGCTCTCTCCATCGGATGGACCTGGGGATACGGGCCGGCCCTTGCCGGGAAGAACCTTGTGGAAGGGAATCACATCCATCACATCGGCGTCCTCTCCAGCGGTGATGGTCCGATCCTGAGCGATATGGGGGGATTTACACCCTGGGAACACAGCGCGGTACCGTCATCCGCCGCAACGTGTTCCACGACATCTCCGCCCGCGTGTACGGAGGATGGGGGATCTACTTTGACGAGGGAAGCACAGGCATCGTTGCCGAGCAAAACCTGGTGTATCGCACACGTCACGGCGGATTTCATCAACACTACGGCAGGGAAAACATCTTCCGGAACAACATACTCGCCTTCGGCGATGAATACCAGGTGCGTCGCACCCGGGCGGAGAATCACACCAGTTTTGCCTTCGAGAAGAACATCGTGCTCTGGGACGGAGGCAAGTTCTTCGACGGCAACCTGCGCGAAGGGGATATGGTGCTTGACCGGAATCTGTACTGGCCTGTGATCGGAGAGTTCCGTGCTGATTCGCTCACCTTTCCTGATTGGCAGGCACTGGGGTACGACAGGCGTTCACGCATCGCCGACCCTCTGTTCGTGGATGCCAGACACGACGACTTCCGCCTGCGCGCGGGCTCGCCGGCACTGGCCCTCGGCTTTGAACCGTTCGACATCGCGCCGGTTCTGGACACGCTCCCCACGAAAGTGTTCGGCCTGGAACAGCACGCAAGGCCGGTCCTCCGGCGATTCATCTACAACAACGACGGTTCGAACATTCTGATGGCGTATGATTCCCTGACGCCGAAGAAGGCGTACGAGCGGATCGACCCCCTCGCCGGGACGGGTCTCACGACCTTCTTTCATAATGTCAATCCGGGACAGAATCCGGGATACCCGAGCAAGGTTGATACGATGTATCACTGGTCGGACCCGCCCGCGGATGCACGTGAAGGCTGGGGAGTTTCCGGACGCCGTATGAGCGACAATCTCGCAAAACTCACCCGGGAGGGGACGGATCCGGTCGGGCTGGTTCTTGATCGTGCGCGACTGCGCGGGTTGGAGCCGTTTGTGACGCTCCGGATGAACGAGCTGCATGATGTGGATAAACCCGAGAGCCCGCTTCTCAGCTCGTTCTGGAAGGCGCATCCGGAGTACCGTGTGGGCGGTTACGAGGGCTGGGGCAAAGAGGCGTTGAACTACGCCGTGCCCGCAGTGCGTGAGTATTTCTTTTCCTGGATCCGGGAAATCGTGGAACGCTATGACTATGACGGCCTGGAAATGGACTTCATGCGCTTCCCCTACTATTTCCCACTGCGCCCTGATTCCATGGCTCAATTCAGGGAAATCATGACCGGCTTTGTCGAACGGGTGCGGCGTCTCACAGACAGCCTGGCCGCCGCGAGGGGACATCGGATACTGCTTGCCGCGCGTGTGCCGTCTTCGCTCCGCGGATGCGCGCACCTCGGTGTTGATCCCGCCGGGTGGTGCCGGAAGGGATTGGTGGATCTGCTCACCGTGGCTCCGTTCCTCTCAACGGAGACGGACATCCCGGTCGGAGAATTCAAAGCGGCCTGCGCTCCAGTGCCGGTGTACACGGGCATGGAGTTCACGATAGGGACCCGGCAGATGACCAGGGAGGAGAAGCGTGCGGCGGCGGCGTTGCTGTATGCGGCGGGGGCGGACGGTTTGTACCTGTTCAACTATTTCGTGGCGTGGGACTACGGGCTGCAGGCGGATACGGAGGTGTTGCCGGAACTCGCGGATCCTGCACTGCTGGTCGGAAAGGACAAGTTGTATACGCTTGCCGTTCCCCGCTACCCCGTGCCCGGTGTGAGCCTGCCCGGGCAGGTTCCGTTGCGATTGGGCGCGGGGGAGGAGGGTCAGGTCACGCTGCGTATCCATGAACCGGTGCGGCCGCAGTCGGCGATATTGCGGATCGAATGCGCCGGGACAATCACGCCGCAGAGTGTCCGCGTCCGTCTGAACGGCAAGCCGCTTGTTTCAGCGCGTACCCCTTCCACCCCGCAGATTTTTGCCGAAAAGGGATTTCATCCCTTACCGGAAGCTGCGAAGACGGTGGAGTTTGATGTGGATCCGAAAGACCTGCAGGAGTCCAACGCACTCTCCATCCGTGTCAGCGATCCTGCGCAGGTCGACTGGGTCTATCTGGCGGTGAAGCACGGGAAGTAACCCGGGGGGTACAACCGCAAAGGGAGGATGTCCGCGCGCGACAACGCCGGAATTACAGCCCTAGAAAGAGGATGCCCAGGCCCGACAACGCGATGATCCCGCCCGCCATGGCATGCATATACCGTTCAAGTCGAGGGAAGGGAAGCAGTTCGACTCCCGCCAGCCCAACAAAAACCATGGCGAGCATGGTGCCGATTGTCGCCAGCGCAAAGACAGATGCGACGAGGGCAACGCCGGCTGCGGAGTGAACTGCAGCCGGATACATCAGGAGTGGAATCAGGGGCTCGCAGGGCCCGAAGACAAAGATGCTGAAGATGACCCAGGGGGTAATGCCCGGGGATTTGTCCGGCATGTGCGGATGCGCGTGCTGGACGTTGTGACTGTGTGTATGTGCGTGGATCTCTCCGTCGGCATGGGCATGGCTGTGTGTGTGCTGCTTTGACCGGAGAGCGCGGCGGATTCCCCACACCATATAGGCCAGCCCGAATCCGGTGAGCAGCCACGCTGCCAGCGTTCCCCGGATTTCTTCAACCCACTCGAGATGTGCCAGGGCGCTTCCGAAGGCGATCCCCAGGGCACCGATCAGCACCGAGCTGCCGACATGGCCGAGTCCGGACAGCACCGTGACCGTAACGGTCTTTGTCCTGGTCCACTTCCCCGCACGTGCCATCGCGACGAACGGCACATAGTGGTCGGGGCCGACAAGCGTGTGGAGAAATCCAAGGGATGCCGCGGTGCCCGTAAGGGCGAGAAGCTCGTAGGACATGGCGCTCACGTAGTGTGGAGTCGCCTCATGATAGCGAAAGCCGGCGGAAAAGGCAAGCGGGGGTGAGTATGGAAAGCGGGATGTTCAAGCTCACGGTCTTTCTTGTCGCCTCCGCCGGACTGCTAGGCATATCACGCAAAGCCATTCGCAAGACCTCTTCCCACGGGTTCCACCGATTCTTCGCCTGGGAGGCGATACTGGCGTTGATCCTCGTCAACATGGATGCCTGGTTCGCTCATCCCTTTGCGCCGATCCAGATCGTGTCATGGGCGCTTCTGAGTGTGTCGCTGGTGTTGCTGGCGCAGGGAGTGTATCTCCTCCGCTTCGTGGGCAAGCCGGACCACACGCGTGAAGATGGCACGTTGATGGCTTTCGAAAGAACCTCCGTGCTGGTAACGGCAGGGCTCTATCGCTACATCCGTCATCCGCTGTATGCCTCGCTGCTTTTTCTTGCCTGGGGCGCTTTCCTGAAGCAAACGGTCTGGTACTCCGCCTGCCTTGTGGTGGTCGCGACCGCCTGTCTTGTCGCAACGGCAAAGGCGGATGAACGCGAATGCCTCCGGCACTTTGGTTCTTCATACAAAGAATACATGTCGCGGACGAAAATGTTCATCCCGTATCTGTATTGAGCGGAGGCCGACGCCTGGCGACAACGATCTCCGTTGCACCTTCGTCTCTTGCAGGTTTTCCCCATATACCATAAGTTGCAGGGTGTTCATGCGCATTCCGACCCGGCGAAGAATAGGTATGGCCCGATGACAAAACAGTTTGCCTTTCTCCGAGCCATCAATGTGGGTGGGCATAATGTCACGATGGAGCAGCTGCGCGGCCTGTTTGAAGCTCTTGGTCTCAAGGGGGTTGAGACCTTCCTGGCAAGCGGGAATGTCGTCTTCGACGGCAAACCCGGCAAGTCGCGGAACCTGGAACATCGGATTGAACAGCAGCTGCTCGCTTCTCTGGGATACGAGGTCAAGACCTTCATCCGTACAGATTCCGAGGTCGGCGCCATCGCCCGTTGCACACCGTTCAAGGAATCCCTCATACGGTCCGCCGGGGCGTTTTGCGTTGGATTCCTGTCCGATCCGCTGCAGTCCGGGGCAAGGAAGTCTTTGATGGCGCTTGCAGGTGAGATTGACAGCTTCCATCTGCATGACCGCGAAGTGTACTGGTTGTGCAAGAAGAAGCAAAGCGAATCGAAAGCTCAAATGCCGTTTTCGAAAGAGCCACCGGGGCGCGTGTCACGTTCCGCGGAATGAATACCATCGTCAAACTCGCCACACAGTATGGATGCCGCCCGGCGGTTGTCTGATCTCCAAATCGAAAAGAGTCTATCGATGACTTGTTGACCACCGGTGAAAAGGAGAACACGTGATGAAAACCAGACCGTCTGACGTCGAATACGCAGCCTACTTCGCACGATACATCTCGCTTGTTCCAGAGACAGACGTGATGTCTGTGCTCGGGCAACAGCCTGCTGAGCTGACAGAAATTGCGGCGGAGATTCCGGTAGACCGCGAACGATTTCGCTATGATACGGGAAAATGGAGCATCCGCGAAATCTTCGGCCATATGACCGATGCAGAGCGGGTGTTCGGTTACCGCGGGTTTTGTATCAGCCGGGGAGAGCAGGCACCCCTCCCGGCGTTCGATGAAAACGCGTATGTTGCCCGGTCGCGCTATGACGAACAACCCCTGGCGGATCTTCTGGCGGAGTTGATCACTGTCCGGAAGGCAAACCTGGCATTCCTCCGTCTGCTGCAGGAGCGGGAATGGGAACTGATTGGTACCGCGAGCCAGAAACCGGTGTCTGTCCGCGCTCTTGCCTTTGTTATGGCCGGACATGTCCGGCATCATCTGTCCGGGTTGCACAAGAACTACAACGTTCGCAGGGTACACTCGTGAGCCTCCGGCCGGCGGCATTTCTCGGGCGGGCGCACTATGGTACCCGGGTGCCTCTATGACTCAGGAAGACCTCATCCTGCTGCAACAGGCAAAGCATGCCCTGGAAAATCCGGGATTTGCAGCGAGAATAACCAACGTTATGGGCCGGCCGATCGAGCAGGGGATGAAACTGCTGCCGGAGAGCTGGTCCGGACAGATCACATCCATTACCAACAGAGCCCTGGAGACCGCGCTTGAAGGCGCTCTGGTGACGCTTGGCAGGAAGCCCCGGACACGTTCAAGCAATCTGTGGCATAAGATCGCGGTAACAGCGGCCGGCGCAGGAGGGGGAGCGTTCGGGCTTGCCGCTCTGGCCATTGAATTACCTGTCTCGACGACAATTATTCTCCGATCCATTGCGGATATAGCCCGGAGCGAGACCGAGGATCTGAGTCTTCCGCTCACAAAACTTGCCTGCCTCGAGGTCTTCGCCCTTGGAGGGCGGACCTCGAAGGACAACGCGGCGGAATCCGGGTACTTCATCGTACGGGCCGCGCTCGCAAAAGCTGTTTCCGAAGCCGCTCAGTTCATCGCAGAGAGAGGAGTCGCGCGGGAAGGCGCACCGGTGATAGCCCGGCTGATCGCCCTGATCGCGAGCCGCTTTGGCATTGTGGTTTCAGAAAAGGTCGCCGCAGAGGCGATTCCTGTCGTCGGGGCGCTCGGCGGAGCTCTCATCAACCTGGCCTTCATCGATCATTTTCAGACAATTGCGAGAGGCCACTTTGTTATTCGGCGACTTGAACGAGTCTACGGCGCCGATGTTGTCCGGAGCGCATATGAAGGCTTTTCCGGAAAGCCATGATCGCCGGAGCAACAGCCGCGGGTGGTCCGCAAGGTATAGAGACTCATATGTCCCGCTATCCTGGAGTGACAAACATGGAAAATGCCACATGGATGGATGTCGGCGCCGCCGACGAGCTTTCCCGCAGGCCCGTTCAGCAGCTGCTGCTCGGGCGCACCAGGATTGCGCTGACCTTTAAGGATGGCCGGTTCGGCGCAATATCCTCCGTCTGCAATCATGTCGGAGGACCTCTCGGAGAGGGGAAGCTCGACGGAGACTATGTTGTGTGCCCCTGGCACTACTGGAAATTTCACTGGCAAACGGGTCAGGGAGAACCCGGATACGAGGAGGACCGCGTTCCGGCGCATGATGTGCGCGTCGAGAACGGGCGCGTTCTCGTGAGGAGCGTTCCAAGTTCCAAACGCGGCCGCATCCCTCATGAACCCCACCCCCTGGCCCGCATTCCCAACCGGGAGGCCGGCCCGATCCGTGTCCTGGGAATATCCACAACATCAATGACCGCGGGGCATCCACGCTACAGTACCTCCGAAGCGCTGCTGGAACACGCCATGGAGGTTGCGGGGGGATATTCCGGATGCGAAACGCACCTCTTGCGCATCAGGGACCTGAACGTCCGTCCGTGTGAGGGATATTATTCGAAGTCGGCTCGGGCATGCACCTGGCCCTGTTCGATCACGATGATGGACCCCGCCGATGAAATGGAGAAGGTGTACGAGGGAGTCGTTCACTGGGCTGACGTCATCCTGGTCGCCACGCCCATCCGCTGGGGAGGGGCGAGCAGTCTCTATTACAAGATGATCGAACGCATGAACTGTATCCAGAACCAGGAGATCATCGCGAACAAACACCTCCTGCGCAACAAGGTGGCGGGTTTTATCATCACGGGCGGACAGGACAATGTCCAGGCTGTTGCAGGGCAGATGCTGGGCTTCTTTGCGGAAATCGGTTGTCAGTTCCCTCAGTTTCCGTACATCGCGCACTCGCGCGGGTGGAGCGCCGAAGATATGGAGAACAACCAGACCTCCGTCCAACAATCGGCCTCCCTGCACGAAGGGGCCGCGGCGCTTGCGCGGCGGTGCATCGAGATGGCAAAAGTCATGATTCAAGGGACGTTGGGGGAAGGTGCGCTCGAGCGGGGCGGCCGCAAGGGGCATCAAGCGGACATGCGGACACGACAGCCGGCGCCGGCCGCGCAGGAGAACAGGGAGGACGAGGAGAAGGGAACGGCCCCATCAGCAGACCCGAGGGTGATCAGGGCAGGGAAGCACGTGAAGGCGGCATTGCCCGTGTCCCCCGCCGGTGCGCTGGTGTTCACGTTGCGCCACCTGTAAATCGGATCCGACGATGCTAGGTTTTGAATCTGATTGTTGGTACATTATAAAGATATATTCAATGCAAACCAGCAGGGCAGGAGGGACTTGAACAAGAGTCTGGGACACACGTTTCATATCCCCGTCATGGGTACGGGACATTCCATTGATACACCCATCCGCGTCGCCCACCTTGGCATTTCATCGGTCATTTCTATCATCGACGATGTTCTGATAGAAAAACTCCGCGAATACTATTGCGGCAAGTTCGCCCTCCCTTACGAAAAGATCCATCGCTTTTCTCCCGATGCGCGTGCGCGCCGTATCACCGAGTACCTTGATGCGGTGCAGGTGATTGTCCGCCGGAAGATGGAAGAAGTGAAAAACCTTCCGTTTTTTCAGAATAATGACAAAGACAGGTACTTCGCACTCCTTCCCGAAGAAAGTGAATTGAAGGGGCGATACGACCGGCTGCGGGAGATGCCGGAAGGTCCCGAGCGGCAGTTCCTCGCAGCATCTCTCACGGAGAGCATGCAGCCGGGCGCGATCGACGTCAATATCATGACGAAGCTCGATCGGATCAATGTTGACCGGTCCGGTGCTCCCCTGAGCGAGGAGTACTCTGATGCAAAGGCCGCATTGCGCGGTTTCGCCAACAGCAGCCTTCGTTCTGCAGTGGAGTTTTCGGCCGGTCTGAATCAGCGCCTGTTCACCTATGCATCCGAGTTCCGCGAGTTCTACAGGAGCGAGACGGGAGAACTCAGGAAGTCCATCGTGCTGAAAGTCAGCGATTTCCGTTCCGCGCTTGTGCAGGGGAAAATCCTCGCAAAGAAAGGTCTGGAGGTCCGTGAGTTCCGGATCGAGTCGGGTCTGAATTGCGGCGGACATGCGTTCGCCTCGAACGGCCATCTTCTGCCGGCGTTGTTGAAGGAGTTCAGGGACAAGCGTGACCAGCTGAAGGCGGAATGCCTTCCGCTCGTGCAGGATTTCTATGAGACAATGGGCTGGCGCTATCCCGATGAAGCGGCGCGCGAGCTTCCGATGGTGACCGTGCAGGGAGGGATCGGAACAAACGGGGAGGACACGCGTTTGCGCGCACAGTTCGGCATGGACCGCACCGGCTGGGCGACCCCCTTTCTTCTTGTGCCCGAGGCAACATGCGTGGACGATGCCACGCGGGAATTGTTGCAGCAGGCGACGGAGAAGGACTGCTATTTGAGCGACGTTTCGCCCCTGGGCGTATCGTTCAACAACGTGCAGGGGACCGGCTCCACTGTCTGGACCCGGAAGCAGGCCGAGGATGGAAAGCCCGGATCACCGTGTCCCAAGGGGTACCTCGCCTTCAATACGGAATTCACGGGGGTGCCCATCTGCACCGCCTCCAGAGAATACCAGACGGAAAAGCTCAGGCAACTTGCATCGATGTCTCCTGACGGGCAGACGACGGCGCCTTCAGCTGAAAGCGTGACAGCAAAGGCCTGTATCTGCGACCATCTTGGCAACGGAGCGCTGATTTCCCTGGGTATTGCGAAGCCCACCAGCTCGCCCCAGGCGATTTGTCCCGGTCCCAATATTGCATGGTTCAACCGGATCTACAACCTGAGTGAAATGGTGGACCACATTTACGGACGGGGACCCTCTCTCGTACCGGGAGAACGGCCGCACATGTTTGCCAAAGAGATTGTCATGGCGGTGGACTACTTCGAGGGTCTTCTGGCGAAATCCGCATTTTCCAAGCGCGACATCGCCGGACTTCTTGAATACCGGAGGAATCTCGAGACGGGCATGGATTTCTGCATGAGCGTTGCCCGCGAGACGCCGTACCCGAACGAAAATCTTGCGTCTATTCCGCCCTGCGTAGAAGAGCAGCGCGCAAGGCTTGCACGCCTTGCCGACCGTCTGAACAAGGTCGACACGGCCTGAGGGTCTTTGTGATATGAGTTCCCGACCTCTTCAGGACCGCGCCTCGCTCAAGCGTTTTGCCTGGCTCTCTATCGCCGCCGCCCTCACCACGATCGGCTTGAAAACCCTCGCGTACCTGCTCACCGGTTCAGTCGGCCTGCTCTCTGACGCACTGGAATCCCTGGTCAATCTCGTGGGCGCAATGATGGCCCTGGCAATGCTCACCATTGCCGCCCGTCCTGAAGATGACGAGCACGCGTACGGCCACACAAAGGCGGAGTACTTCTCGAGCGGAGTGGAGGGGGCATTGATTCTCATTGCCGCGCTGGGCATCGGCGTGACTGCGACTCAGAGACTCCTTGTCCCCAAGCCCCTTGAGCAAGTCGGAATCGGTCTCGGCGTCTCCCTCGGGGCATCGCTGATCAATCTCGCCGTGGCACTTGCCATCCGGAAAGCAGGAAGGGAACACCACTCCATCACCCTGGAAGCCAATGCGCGCCATCTGATGACCGATGTCTGGACATCCGGGGGAGTCCTGCTGGGTGTCGGGGCAGTGGCTCTGACGGGATGGGAACGCCTGGATCCCATCGTGGCAATGGCGGTCGCACTGAACATTGTCCGCTCCGGGTACGGCATTATCAAGGAATCCGTGGCAGGCTTGATGGATACGTCGCTGCCCCGGGAAGATCTTGAGAAGCTGCACGCCGTTCTTGAACCATACAGGGCCCATGGCGTGGACTATCACGCTCTGCGGACACGAAGGGCCGGATCGCGGAGCTTCGTCTCGCTCCATGTCCTGGTTCCGGGAATCTGGACAGTCCACCATGGACACGAAGAGGTCGTGCGTATTGAAGAGGATATCCGCCGTGTGCTTCCGGACGCGTGGGTGATCACGCACATGGATGCAGGTCAGGATCCGCCTGCAGGCGGCCCTGCAATAGGTGAAAAGACAGAAAGAGCGTAACGGTTACCCTCCATCCCGCGGCATATCACCTCATCGCTTACTAAACCTGCTGCTTATCAGCACTCCCTGCCTCACCTGCGTTTCTGCGCTTTTCTGAGGTTTCTCTTCAAACGTTGAATTGATAATCCTCAATGCATGCAGTATATTGGGCAGCAGAGTCCTCCCACCGTTCGACGATTGCCGATACCGGTCTCTGTTCCGTGCGCATCCGCCGATCCGGAAGAGACGATACCGGCGGAAACGTGATTGTGCTTTCCCGGAGTCAATCTATGAATATGCGCTATGTGTGGCTTGTTTCCCTCGTCGCCGCCATGGGGGGATTGCTGTTCGGTTACGACTGGGTCGTTATCGGCGGCGCCAAACCCTTCTTTGAGCCATATTTCCGGCTTGAAAGCGAAGCACTCCGGGGATGGGCGAACAGCTGTGCCCTGCTCGGCTGCCTGGCGGGGGCGGTGATTACGGGCGGACTCAGCGACCGGTTCGGACGCAAACGTCTTCTGCTTCTCGCCGCACTGCTCTTTGCACTCTCCTCCGTGCTGACCGGCTGGGCCGGAGACTTCCAGAGTTTTGTTGTCTGGAGGATACTCGGGGGCGTTGCCATCGGGATGGCCAGCACCCTCTCGCCGATGTATATCGCAGAAATCGCTCCCGCGCATGTGCGCGGACGACTGGTGGCCCTCAATCAGTTCACCATCGTGATCGGAATTCTCGCCGCGCAGGTGGTCAACTGGCTTATCGCCGAACCCATGCCTGATGGCAGCCACCGCCGACATGATTCGTGCGTCGTGGAACGGCCAGGAAGGTTGGCGGTGGATGTTTACCGCCGTTGCGCTCCCTGCAGCGGTCTTTTTCGGCGGTTCACTGGCAATCCCCGAAAGCCCGCGCTGGCTTGTGAAGAACGGCAGATCAGAACATGCACGGCGTGTCCTGACGAAGATCGGGGGCGGGCGTACGCAGAGGGGGAAGTGGACAACATCCAGCGCACGCTCGCCGCCGATGAGATCGGGCAGGTCCACTTCCGCGATCTTCTCGTGCCGGGCATCCGCAGAATCCTGGTCGTGGGGATTGTGCTGGCGGTGCTCCAGCAATGGAGCGGCATCAACGTGATCTTCAACTACGCGGAAGAGATCTTCAGGGAGGCGGGGTACGGGGTGAGTGCGATTCTCTTTCAGATCGTGATCACCGGGATCGTCAATCTTGTATTCACATTGGTCGCTATCGGGACGGTTGACCGATTCGGACGCCGGTGGCTGATGCTGATCGGCTGTGCGGGGATCGCGCTGTTTCACTCACTCATCGGCGCCGCCTACTTCTTTCACTGGACGGGCCCGGTGGTGGTCACGCTCGTGCTGGCCACCATCGCCTGCTATGCCTTCTCCCTTGCTCCCGTCACCTGGGTGCTGATTGCCGAGCTCTTCCCCAACAGGATACGCGGGGCGGCGATCTCTGTGGCCGTTTCGGCCCTCTGGATCGCCTGTTTTGTCCTGACGTACACATTTCCCGGCATTGAACAGTCTCCTGGGGGCCTCGGGAACGTTCTGGTTGTATGCGGCGATCTGCGGGGCTGGTTTTGTCTATATCGTTGTGCGCGTGCCCGAGACGAAAGGCAAATCGCTCGAAGAGATCGAAAAGCAACTGAGTACCTGAAGGATCGTTCACAGAACCACGGCCACAACACTGTCACCGCAGAGTGCAGCAGAGAAGTCTCCTCCACCGGGGAAAAATACTCCCGAGGATGCACCCACTGCGGTTCAGCTGTGTTTTTGTATACATGTTGAATGAGAGGTGCCCACACCATGCGAATGACTTCTGTCGTGTGCCGTTCTGACGCTTGTTCTCTTTGCGCATACATCCTGCGTCGTCCGGCTCACCGGGGCCGTGGCGGATTCCCTCCGGTGCACCGTTGCTCACCCGGTGGGCGAAGCAAGTGGATCCCGTCCGGCCATTGCCCGAATACCCCCGTCCCCAGATGGTCCGCCGTGAATGGCTCAACCTGAACGGGCTCTGGGAATTCGAGGGTGACACCTCGGCGACTCCTCCGCCCGCCGGTCGTGCACTTGCAGGCAGGATTCTCGTTCCCTTTCCTGTGGAATCTGCGCTGTCGGGCGTGAACAGACGGGCTACGCATCTCTGGTATCGCCGCGAGCTGAGGCTGCCGGGCGCATGGAAAGGGCGGAGTGTTCTGCTCCATTTCGGCGCCGTCGACTGGGAGACGAAGGTGTTTGTGAACGGCAAACCCGCGGGGGAGCACCGCGGCGGTTATGATCCGTTCACGCTGGATATCACCGCATCACTCAGGCCGGAGGGGGTGCAGGAGATTCTCGTCGGTGTGTACGATCCGAGTGACGCGGGAGATCAACCCCGGGGCAAGCAGGTGAGGAAACCCGGAGGCATCTGGTATACGCCCTGCTCCGGTATCTGGCAAACCGTCTGGTGTGAACCGGTGGCGGCAAGCCATATTGCGGACATCCGCATTACGCCCGATCTCCGCGCGAACACCATCACCATCCAGACTGCCGTTCCCGGTTCGGCAGCCGGCGACAGTGTCAGCGTATCACTCCGTGAAGGAAAGAAGCGCGTATCGCAGCTCCTCCGGTCCGGTGTCACAACCCTCTTGTTCTTCCGGTTGCCGCCCCGCGTCTCTGGTCACCCGAGTCACCGTTTCTTTATGACATCACCGTTACGCTCTCCCGGTCCGGCAAGGTCCTGGACAGGCTGGAGAGCTATGCGGGCATGCGCAGTGTCGGCATCGGGCGGGATGAACGGGGAATTCAACGCCTCCTGCTGAACGGCAAACCGTATTTCCAGGTCGGGCCTCTGGATCAGGGTTTCTGGCCCGACGGGATCTACACCGCTCCGACCGACGCAGCGCTCCGGTATGACATCGAAACGACCAGGAAGCTGGGTTTCAACATGACCAGGAAACATGTGAAGGTCGAGCCCGCACGCTGGTACTACTGGGCGGACCGTCTGGGGCTTCTTGTGTGGCAGGATATGCCGAGCGCGAACAACACGACTCCGGAATCCCGAACGCAATTCGAAGCGGAGTTGACACGCCTTGTCGAGACACACCGGCATTTTCCCTCGATTGTCATGTGGGTGGTGTTCAACGAAGGATGGGGACAATACGACACGGAACGGCTGACCTCAATGGTGAAGACCCTTGATCCGGGCCGGCTGGTGAACAATGCGAGCGGGTGGACGGACAAGAACAGCGGCGATGTGATGGACGTGCATTCATATCCGCGGCCACGGTCACCCCAGCCGGAATCCGGCAGGGCCGTCGTTCTGGGCGAGTTTGGAGGACTCGGACTCGCTGTCCCCGGTCATACCTGGAAGAAGGAACACTGGGGATACCAGGGCATGGCGGACAGTGAAGAACTGATACGGACGTACGAAGGATTTCTTCAGGAAGTGTATCAACTCAGGGACGAACCCGGACTCTCCGCTGCGGTCTACACGCAGCTCACGGATGTGGAGATTGAGTGCAACGGCGTTGTCACATACGATCGCGAGAAGATCAAGCCTCCTCTCGAACGCTTTGCCCATGCCACCGGGGGAGATTTCTCGCTGGCCGCACCGCGTGCATCGGCACGGACGCTGGTTCCGACTTCGGCAGGGGATCCGCAGTGGTGGAAGTACACCACACGCATGCCTTCCGGCAACTGGATGGATCCGGCGTTCGATGACCGGTCCTGGCTCCTCGTTCCCGGCGGATTCGGCAAGACCGCCAATTCCGCCGCGGTGGTCCGGACCCCGTGGGACACGGCGGGTATCTGGATGCGCAGGGGATTTGTGCTGGACGATCCGGTTCCGGATTCCATTGCCCTTCTTGTGTTCCACGACGATGATGCGGAAATCTCTCTGAACGGCGTTCCGGCTGCGCAGCTCTCCCGGTGGACTTCCGATTATGGTCTTCGACCGATCACGCCTCAGGCACGTGCGGCACTGCGCCCCGGACGAAATCTGCTTGCGGTACACTGCAGCCAAAAAAGGGGAGGGCAATACATCGATGTCGGGCTCGCGGCGATCGAGCAACCGCCCGTGCGCATGAAGGGTGCCCGGAAGGATGTCATCAGTTCATCGACGCACCACCGGCTCCTTGCCGGAGAACGGAGCACCGTGTACGCGGGAAACCGTGCGCCGCTTGTGGCGAGCCCGCTTGTCAAGCTCCCGATTGGAGCCATCACGCCGCGCGGATGGCTGAGGACGGTGCTCGAGGAGGAGCGCGATGGCATGGTAGGCAAGCTGCGGGAAATCTCTCCCTGGCTCGACCGTTCCACAAGCGCCTGGGCGAACAGCCGGGGGCAGGGGAGCCGCGGCTGGGAGGAACTCCCCTACTGGCTGAAGGGGTTCGGCGATCTGGGGTATGTTCTGGGCGACACGGCTCTGCAAAGCGAGGCGCGTGTCTGGATTGATTCTGTTCTCGGCTCCCAGCGGGAGGACGGCTGGTTTGGACCGCGGGAACTGCTGACCTCACTCGGCGGCAAAACCGACCTCTGGCCCCACATGGTGATGTTGAATGTTCTGCAGTCCTTCCATGAAGCCACGAATGACCCCGTGTGATTCCGTTCATGACGCGATACTTCCGCTGGCAGGATGCGCTCCCTGCAGAATCCTTCGGTGCCGGATACTGGCCCAGGTTGCGGATGGGCGACAACATGGAGAGTGCCCTCTGGCTCTATAACAGAACGGGCGAAGCATGGCTGCTGGGCCTTGCGACGGAAGATGCATGATCACATGGCGCGTTGGGACACGGCCGTCGTCAACTGGCACAACGTGAACGTCGCGCAGGGATTCCGGGCGCCGGCGGTGTACTATCAGGCGGCCCGTGACATCACACTGCTGAACGCCGCGGAGAGGAACTACCGGAAGGTCCGCTCGGAGTACGGACAATTTCCGGGAGGCGGGTTTGCCGCGGATGAAAATGCGCGCCCGGGGTTCTTCGACCCCCGGCAGGGATTTGAAACATGCGGGATCGTGGAGTTCATGCACAGCTTTGAGATGCTGACAAAGATCGGCGGGAACCCCGTCTGGTCCGACCGCACGCGAAGAACTCGCCTTCAACAGTCTTCCTGCGGCCATGACGGCCGATCACCGTGCATTGCATTATCTGACATGCGCAAACCAGGTGCAGCTGGATAAGGGTCCAAAAAGCTCCCGGGATTCAGAACGGGGGAACAATGTTTTCATACAGTCCCTTCCAGGTGTACCGGTGCTGCCAGCACAATGTCGGCCACGGGTGGCCCTATTTTGCGGAAGAGCTCTGGCTTGCCACATGGGACGGCGGCCTGTGCGCCTCGCTCTATGCACCTTCGGAAGTGAAGGCGCGCGTCGGGAAGAATGGAGCCGGGCATGGTATCCATAACCGAGGAGACGGAGTATCCGTTCGAGGGGACTATCCGTCTGGCGGTAGGAGCGGAGGAGCCGGTCCGGTTTCCGTTGTATCTTCGCGTTCCCGCCTGGTGCGAGAGCGGTCAGCTGAAGATCAACGGTATGCCGGTGGAGGTGCAATGGGCACCGGCAGCATATGTCCGTATCGAGCGTGTGTGGTCGGCCGGGGACACGCTGTCCCTGACACTGGACATGCCTGTCCGTGTCAAGGTGTGGGAGAAAAACAAGAACGCCGTGTCTGTGAGTCGCGGCGCATTGTCCTTCTCGCTGAAGATTGACGAACGCTGGGAGGCGTACGGGACTGATTCCGCATGGACGGAATGGGAGGTGTTCCCGGCTTCACCGTGGAATTACGGACTCGTGTTGAATCCCGACGATCCTGCACGGTCGTTCACGGTGAAGCGGAGAGAACCGGATCTTCTGGCCCGTCCATGGACTGTGGGAGCCATGCCTGTGGTGTTGGCCGGGGCAGGCCGGCGCATCGAGGGATGGCAGCAGGACTACCGGGGTCTCATCGGCCCGTTGCAGGGCAGTCCGGCGCGGACGGATGCGCCCCGAGGAGCAGCTCACCTTTGTGCCGATGGGGGCGGCGCGTCTGCGCGTAACCGCATTCCCGACCGCGACCACGGATTCCGGAGGTGTGATATGGGTGCCGCCCGTACGGCCCCGTCCCATCCCGTATTCCATCAGTTATTCGTACTTCAACAGGTATGATGACAAGGAAGCGGTTGCAGACGGGTTTGAACCGAAGAGCTCGAATGACGAAGCCGTGCCGCGTATGACCTGGTGGGCTCATCAGGGCACACGCGAATGGGTTCAGTACGATTTCCCGCGGGAACAGGAGGTGGCCGAAAGTGCCGTGTACTGGTACGACGATGGAGAGGAGGGTGGTTGCCGTGTGCCTCAATCGTGGAGGGTGCTGATACGGAAGGGGGATACCTGGGAGCCTGTGGAGGTACGGTCGGGGTATGGCGTGGCGAAAGACACGTTCAACCGGGTGGAGTTTGCGGCGGTAAAGACCAGGGGCATCAGGCTTGAGGTCGAACTGCAGCCCGGGTATTCGGGCGGGATACTGGAGTGGAAGGCCGGACCGTAGCCGGACTTCGGCCCTTTGCGCCGGGATCTCCACGTAAGGAGCTGGTGGTCTGTCCGGGGGGAGCTCCCCCGGTCAAAAAGACCATATGAAATGAGCGTTCTAAGAAATTCTGTCGGGGGTCTTGACAAAGTCAAAGAAAAGTGCATATATTCATCAAAGTAATCGATAAAGTAATCGATACAGTCAACGCTTATGCCTGGCGTAAAGTAAATCGTAAAGTTACCCGACTCACTCCATGCGCTCGCTACATTTCCGGAGCAGGACGATGAAACCCATATCCGCCGCACTTCTCCTCTTCCTCTCCTTCGGCTTTTTCCCGGCTGCCGGGTTTGGACAGGGCACACTCCGCGGAACGGTTCTGGACTCTGTCACGAATGAACCTCTCCTCGGGGCCAACGTCTTTGTTCCCGGCACGGCCCTGGGCGGAGTAACCGACCGGGAAGGCGTCTACAGGCTTGTCGGACTCCCGGAAGGACGCGTGAAGTTGAAATTCTCCTATATCGGGTACAAGAGCCGGGAAATCGAGATTACGTTCACCGCCGGTGCCGCAACACCCCTGAACATCCGGCTGGCACCCGATGTCATCGAGGGGACGGAAGTTGTGGTCACGGGTCAGCGGAAAGGCCAGATGGCGGCGATCAACCAGCAGTTGACATCCCAGACCATCATGAATGTGATCTCCGAAGAAAAGATCAAGGAGCTCCCTGATGCCAATGCGGCCGAAGCCATCGGGCGTTTACCCGGCGTGTCCATCCTCCGGTCCGGCGGCGAGGCCAACAAGGTGATTCTGCGCGGAATGAGCGACAAGTTCACGACGTTTACGATCGATGGCATCAGAATTCCTTCGACCGATCGCGGATGCGCGCGGAGTGGATCTCAGCACATTCTCGCAAGGCTCACTCGCCGGCGTGGAACTCTTCAAAGCTCTGACGCCCGACAAAGACGCGGATGCCATTGCAGGAAGCGTGAATCTTGTGACCCGGAAAGCCCCCTCAACACGTCAGATCCGGCTGGATGTCAAAGGAGGGTACAACCGGCTGAATGAAGACTTCGGACAGTTTGATTTCAACGGAAAGTATGGCGAGCGGTTCTTCGACGATGTTTTCGGCGTGCAGGTCGTGGGAAACCTCGAGCGGCGCGTACAGGAGCAACGAGCGGATCAGCCTCGATATCGAGAATCAAAACCATCCTGAATTCCACCGGATGGAACTACACTGATTTTACCGTCGAATACACCGATGAAACGCGCAAACGGGGCGGCGCGGGGCTTCTGCTGGATGTGAACACACCGGACAGCGGGTCAATCAGGTTCGATAACCTCTATAACCGCACCAACAGAAACTTCACCCAATTACAACCGCAACTATCCCGCCACGGGAAGATGTGTTCTATTCCGCGCGCGAGCGTGAACAGGAGATCAACACGCTGAGCAGCTCCATCGGGGAGACAACTATCTCATGGACATGAACCTCACGTGGGGGCTCTCCTTTGCGGAATCAAACACGGAGTATCCGTACGACTATCGGATGTACTTCCGGGAACCGTCCATTGTGGATTCGTCCGGGATGCAGCCCGTTCCCGCGTCGGCGCTGAACGGACCTCCCGAGCTTTTCATCCCGTATGCCTATAACAACTTCCGGAAAGCATCAGCTCGACACCGCCGACTTCTATTCTGAACGGAATTCGGACAGGGAAAAGACGGCATTTCTGAATATCGCCAGACAGTACACGCTGGGTGATATGTTCAGCGGAGAACTCAAACTTGGAGGGAAATACCGGCACAAGAGCAGATTCAAGACTTCGTCCTCGCTGATGGCGCCATACTATCTGAGCTATTTCCAGGACTATACACGCGCGGCGGACGGGAGCGTCGGTGCGGAAGAATTTCCAGGGGACGCGATTTGCCAGAATCTCCAGATGGTCGGACGGCTTGTGCTGTTCAACAATTTTCTCGACGAGCCCCCCCTCCAGCGGAGCGTCTTTGACAAGTACAATCTGTACCCTCTGGTGAACAGGGATGCCCTGCGGGAATGGTACGAACTCAACAAGAACGGTGTGGGTCCGACCGGACAATCCGAGTACAACGACAATCCGGAGGTACGCGCGGACTACTACGACATTGTCGAGAGGGTGTCTGCCGCCTACGCCATGAACACGCTGAACTTCGGCCCTCTCGCCACTCTGATTGCCGGCGTGCGCGTTGAAAGCGAGACGAACGATTACGCCGCGAAGTATGTCAACACGCCTCTGGGCGGTTTTCCCGACCACCGGAAAACTTCTTGATACGACAGCAAGTCTACACCGAAACGACTGGCTGCCGAATTTCCACCTCACGGTGAGGCCGCTCGAATTTCTGACCGTGCGCATGGCTGCATACCGGGCGCTGGCACGGCCCGATTTCAGTTCACGGCTGGAGAAAATGATGGCGAGGGTCACCAACCCGCGCAACCCCCTGGTGATCGGCAACCCGCGGCTGCAGAACGCCAAGGCGTGGAACTACGAGGTGAACTCCTCCCTTTTCGGGAATACGATCGGACTGTTCACCGTGTCCGCCTTCTACAGGCAGATCGACGATATGTTCCACACCGTCTCGGGAATTCCGGGTGAATACAAGCCCGGCGATCCGGGTTCGCTCCTGGATACGCTGGGCATAACCTGGCGGCCGCCCTTCCCCGTGAATTCGCCGATCACCGCTGACATACTCGGTGAATAGCACTCAACCGACGAAAGTGTGGGGATTCGAAGTCGAACACCAGGCGAATTTGAACTTCCTGCCGGGCCTGCTGTCGAATATCGTCCTGAGTTACAACTTCTCCATCATCCGGTCTGAAACGTGGGTGCTTTCATACGGGACCGATACGACCTACGTCCTGTTTCCGGGGTTCCCGTTCCGCTCCCGGTGTACAAAACCCGCCTCCTCGAGACAAAGCAGAAACTCGAAGGACAGCCGGAGTTTTTCGGCAACCTCGCCGTGGGTTACGATATCGGCGGGTTCTCCGGGAGGGTCTCCGTGTTCTACCAGGGAGAATACAACAGGTCCTACTCCGCAGGGCGCCGGAACGACCCGGTCGTCGTACCGTTCTACAGCGCTGGGACCTTTCGCTCCGCCAGCGGATTGACCCAGAACATTTCCATCTTCTTCAGTCTCAACAACTTTACCAGCGTGAGGAAGACGTCAATACCACGGATCGTGTCAGCGACTGGGAGGTGCTGAGATCCAGCCAACAGTACGGCATGACAAGCGAACTTGGCGTTCGCGTGGAATTGTAACAAGATTCTCGTTTGCCTGTCCGCATGAAGGTTCTTTCCAACAGTCCATCCATCATCAGGAGGTCGTATGCGCACGTGTATACACTGTTGCTGCATGTCTGTTTCTGGCTCTGCTGGTTCTTTTGCCCGACGGGGCCAATGGCCAGAATCCGGTTCGCGTGCCTCCGTTCAGCGGCACGAATTATCTGAACACGTTCATCATGGGGGATACGCTGGCAACCGGAGCGCGGCGGGATTCCAATGCCGTCTATGTTCTGACCAGCGGGGCGGCCAGTATCTCTCCGACGGGTCATACGAACAACGGGTGGACGTTCCGGTTGAAGGCAAATGACACCACCGCAGGCGTCAGCAAGCCGGTGGTGTTCCTGTACTCCACGCCGCCGTAGGGGGTAACCCGCCGGGGAACTTCGTGGAGTTCCGGGGGGATCGTGGACGTGAAGAACGTGATCATCTCGGGCATCTTTGAGCCTGATCGACCGCCATCTCCAAAGATTCAGGGAAGCCTTTTCAATTCGACGCCGCCGGTTTCAATATCACTCTCGACAGCTGCGTGCTGACAAACACCAACGGGAACCATGTGCGGACGGACAGCGGCGCCAAGGACATGAAAGATCACCAACTGTACCTTCGCGAATATGGGCTATCATCGGCACGGTCCAATCTGGGGGCAGGAAAAGCTTCGACGTCCGGGCGAGATTCGTGGACTACTCTGATTATGGTCAACAATACGTTTGTCAACTGGCATGGACCGTATTATCCGCCATTTTTCCAGAGCACCGCGGAAATCAAGTACCTGCGCTTTGAACACAATACCTGTGTCAACGGCATGTCCTACCACGGCTTTCTGTCGCTCGGACGGATAGGGAAAGCCCGCGATCATCCAGGACAATCTCTTCATCGATGCGTTTGCCGCGGTGTCTGGATACCGACGCTGTCGCCAGGCTGAATTCGCGGACAGCGGCGAATATGATGCAGTGCGGCTTCACCGCGGATGACCTGGGTGATTTCCGTCCCGAATGACACGACACATTGGATCATCAAGAACAACTACTACCGGGTCACGCCTCGAGGGCCAGGCATTCTTGACTCCGCCTCCATCCTTCCCATCGTTGCCAACCCGGCCCTGTGGCCGTTGGAAAACCACTCACCTATCACATTAACAGCAGAATCGGAGCGGATTCAGCGACCGCATTCCAGCACGACGACGGCCGATCTGCCGAAGGTACCGAAGCTGATGACCGAGATTATGAAATGGTACCGGCGTCCCTGGCCCGCCGCCGGATTCGGGTGCTGCAAAGACAGAAAGTTCGCACCGGCACCTGGAAGCCGCATTGCACGACTACGACCGAAGAGCTGACCAATGGCTACAGAGACTACTCTGAACTGCTCGTATGGCACGACCAATGCTGCGATCTACACGGCGGCACTGGCGGATATCCCGGTGGGCGACCTGAACTGGTTCCCGTCCCGCTACACGACCTGGAAGAGTGACGCCGTGTCGGATGTTGCGCCGCAGGGGGGCGAAGTCCCCGCAGTTTCAGCCTGAGCCAGAACTATCCCAACCCCTTCAACCCGTCGACGAGAATCTCATTCACGGTGCCGAAGGAATCGGCCGTGACGCTTGAAGTCTATGACATGCTGGGCCGACTGGTGTCCACGCTCGTCAACGAAGTCAAACGGCCGGGCGAATACACCGTCGACTATAACGCCGCCCAGCTGAGCTCGGGAGTCTACTTCTATCGCCTCTCGGCAGGGGGCCAGATGTATGCTCACAAGATGATGTTGCTGAAATAGTCACCGGCAGGAAGAACCCGCTCATCGCCGGTCTTCCGATCAGTGCGTTGAAATGAACACCCGATCCCCGCCAGTGCGGGGACTGGGTGTTTTGTTGTCATCCCGTCGTGTTGCTTACCCTGGAGGTGGCCCGCTCTGCTGGACCGGGAGCCGAGGCAGTGATCGAAGGGCGCAACTCCGGTCTACGCGGGCAGGCGTGGAATAGGGACGAGCCCCCGTTACCTTGCCAAGGAGGATGCAGGGACGAACGACGGGACAACCATGACCCTGCCAGGAGCAGCGCGGAGGGTTGCGGCTGTCATTGCCGGGTTGTACATTACATGCACATGACTCCCAGAAATCCGGTCCTCCTTGCGGGTGCGACCGGACTTGTCGGCCGTGAGTGCCTTGCGGCACTGCTGGCCGAGTCCTCGTTTGACCCCGTCACTATTCTTGTGCGCCGGCCGCCGCCGTCTCCTCCGCCGTCGGACCGGCTTGTCGTGCGTGTAGTGGATTTTGAACACCTGGATCGGGAGGCCTCCGTGTTTGCCGTGCATCACGTATTCTGCTGCCTGGGGACGACGATGCGCAACGCGGGTTCCCGGGACGCTTTCCGCCGTGTGGACTATGACTACGCGCTGCACACTGCACAGCTCGGTCTGGCCGGCGGCGCCAAACACTTCTTGCTCGTGAGCGCACTCGGTGCCGACGCCACCTCCCGCGTCTTCTACAATCGGGTGAAGGGAGAACTCGAGCAGGCCGTCGGCCGCCTCGGCTATATATCGGTCACCATTGTTCGCCCCTCGCTGCTCCTCGGGGAACGTCACGAACGGCGGCTCGGCGAGGACATAGCAAAGAGGTTTTCGGCGCTTGCGCCCTCGCCATGGCGGCCTGTCCCCGCGAAACAGGTTGCCGCCGCGCTGGTCAGGGCCGCCCGCGAGGACGCTCCGGGCATCCGCGTGATTACCAACCGGGAATTGTTCTTCTGATTCCGCGGGCTGTCTCTTCCACCTGCTGAGGAATACCATGGCCATGACTTCAAAAGAACGGATGATGTGCGCATTGCACGGTGAGAAGCCGGACCGGCTTCCTGTTACGGTGCATCAGTGGCAGGGGTTTCATCTGGACACCTACCTTCAGGGTGCCACGCCGCTCCAGGCGTTTCAGAAGTTCGGCATGGATGCGGCGGTCCAGTACTTTGAGGATATGGGACAGTTCTGGCTGGTGGACGCCGATTTCGCCAAATTCTCCACGCCGCAGTGGCGCGATGAAGTGACGGTGGTCAGCGCCGACCCGGACAACAGAATCAACCACCATGTCATCCGCACCCCCGAAGGCACCCTCTCCTATAAGACCGCCGGCGACCGGAAGACCACCTGGATCACCGAGTATCTCGTCAAACATGATGAGGACATCGAGCTGGTCCGGAAGTACATGCCGGTCCCCGGGCTCGATCCCGGGCCGCTCGCGCGCGTGTACGACGAAGTGGGCGACCGGGGAATCGTACGCGGGTTTGTGTGGGGAGACCAGGCGGGGTGCTGGCAACATGCGGCATGCCTCATGGATGTGACCGAGCTGATTTTCAGGGCCATCGACACGCCCGGCTGGGTCCACGCATTTCCTCCAGATCCTGCTGGAAAAGAAACTGCGGTTCATCGAAGGCATGAAGGGGGCGAAGTTCGATCTGGTGGAAACGGGCGGAGGCTCCGCCTCCTCCACCGTGATCTCACCCGACCTGCACAGGGAGTTCTGCCTCCCGTATGACCGTCAGCTCCATGATGCTCTGCACGATCTGCGCTTCACCGTGACCTATCACACCTGCGGCGGCACTCTCGGCATCGAGGACTCGATCATCCGGAACGGTGCGGATGCCTCCGAGACCCTGGCGCCGCCGAGCATCGGCGGCAACCAGGAACCCTGGGAGGTGAAGGAGAAGATGGGAGACCGGATCGCGTTGATCGGAGGTATGGATCAACATTCCGTATTGACGACAGGGAGCCCCGCCGAGATCACATCGCAGGTCGAACTGCTCTTCCGGAAGGTCGGCTACGACGGCGGATACATTCTCTCCTGTGCCGATCACTTCTTCGATACTCCGCCGGAGAACCTGGCGGCATTCGCCAATGCGGCACGGGCCTGCACATACTGATGAACACCACCCGTTTCACATCGACGCCACGCCCGCCTGATCCTGTCTGCTGCACTCTTTATGGTTTTCCTCCCCGGCGCAGGCCCTCAAATCCCGGAGCACGTTCTGTTCTATGTTGCCGCCGGCGGGAATGACTCCTGGTCCGGCCTGCTGGCCGCACCGAATGCCCGCAAGACCGACGGACCGTTTGCCACACTTCAACGTGCCCGGAACGCGGTGAGGGAACGGACCGCGGATGGTTCCCGCGCAGGAGTCCGCATCCGGGGCGGTGTGTACAGTTTCGACAGGACCCTCCGCCTGGATGCGACCGATTCCGGCACGAAAGAGAACCCGATCGTCTGGAGCGCCTATGCAGACGAATCGGTTCGATTCATCGGCGGCAAAGTCATCGGCGGATTTCACGCAATCAACGACCCGTCGGTGTTGAAGAGGATCCCCGGTCTGATCCGGAACGCGATTCTCGTCACGGATTTGAAATCTCAGGGGGTGAAGGATTTCGGAGTCCTGCCGAACCGCCTGAACCTCTATTTCCGGGGCGCACGCATGACCGTCGCCCGATACCCGAACAAGGGATGGCTGACCATTGCCGCAGTCCCCCAGACAGCCGGACCGATCCTCAACCAGGGTGACAAAAAGGTCATCAAGAATGGACTGCCTGCGGGCAGGCATTGCGGCGTGTTCCAGTATGGCGGCGAACCGGCCCTCCGGCTGGTCCGCCAGAAACGACATCTGGATGCACGGGTACTGGGTGTGGGATTGGAGGGACGGATATCAGCGGGTCGCGTCGTTTGATACACTCGCGCACATGGTGCATCCCGCCGAACCGCATCACCACTACGGCTATCAGCAGGGGCAGCGATACGCTTTCCTCAATGTGCTGGAGGAACTGGATGTCCCGGGGGAGTGGGTGCTGGACGAAGAACAGGGTCTGCTCTATTTCTGGCCCCCGTCGAGCCTGCGGACAGGCGACGTGACGGTGTCCCTGTTGCGGGAGCCGATGATCCTCCTGGACGGGGTCTCCCACGTCCAGTTCCAGTCTCTGACGTTCGAGGGGTCGCGTGCATGCGCGATCAAGATCCGCGGCGGGTCCGACAATACCGTTGCCGGGTGCACGGTGCGGAACATCGACAACGATACGAGCGTGATCATCGATGGGGGGAAGAGAAACGGGGTCAGGAGCTGCGACATCTATGACGTGGGATCAACCGGCATCCGTATCACGGGGGGGACAGGAAGACGCTCACGCCCGCCGGTAACTACGCGACGAACAACCACATCCAGAGGTTCGGCGGCATTGTCCAGGCGTTCAACGGGGGTGTGTTTCTGCAGGGGGTGGGCAACGTCGTCTCGAACAACCGCATTCACAATGCCCCCTTTTCCGGCATCCAGTATTACGGCAACGATCATATCATCGAGTTCAACGATATCTATGACATCGCGCACGAATCCGGAGACGTCGGGGGAGTGAACACCGGGGCCGACTATTCAGAGCAAGGCACCGTGATCAGATACAACTACATCCACGACACGCACGGATACGGCGAAGGAGGATTCCGCGCCATCTATCTGGACCTTCCGGGTTCCAATACACGGGTGTACGGCAACATTCTTGCCAATGTCGATATCGGCGTGTTCTTCAACAGCGGAAGAGACAACGTCGTGGAGAACAACATCTTTGTCAACTGTCACCCGGCGGTGAACATCTATATCTGGCCTCATGTCTCGTATTTTCATCCCGGCGGGGCCTGGAAGATCGTGGAGAAGCTCTATGATATCGGGTACCGGGAAGCCCCCTACAGTCTGCGGTACCCGAAGCTTCCCTCGTACCTTGACTCGGCGGATCTCGGCATGCCGTACGGCAATACGGTGACCAGGAATATCAGCGTCGGGGGGACCTGGCTTGATCTGTCCGAAGGCATGGACTTCACGCATGTGCGTGTGGAAAAGAACCTGATTGCCGACTCCATGCTTCTGGTGGTCACGCGCAAGTGGACTCCGGACTACGATCCGTATCACATCGGATACGCGGCGGAATATTCCCGCAGTGACAGCACGATCGCCGGAGAGCTCATCAAACGCGGTAACATGCTCGCCGATCCGGGATTCGCCGATGTGCGCGGAGGGGATTTCCGTCTGAAGGAAACGTCTCCGGCGTGGCAGCTCGGGTTCAAAAGGATCCCGTTTGAACGCATCGGCCTTTTCGTGGATGAATTCCGGAAGCACCGGGCGAATGATACTGCTCGACACGGTGATACTCCCTGATACGCAAGATACGCCAATGCCATCCACCACCAGTATTCAGCAACCGCCCATGAACCTCCGTCCCGCCGGACCCGGGGACATTCCCCAGCTCGCAGCGCTGGGTGCCGCGCTCGCGGCACAACATCGCTCCTATGATCCGCTGCGATTCGTTGTAGCCGGTGATCCGCTCCGGACCTTTACGGCATTTTTTGAGGAAGAACTGGCAAACCCGGACGCAGCCATCGTTGTGGCGGAGGAACAGAGGACACACTCATCGGCTATGCATTTGCGCGTCTGGAGTCTGCAAGCCTTGTCGATCTGACGGATAGCGCCTACTGGCTCCACGACCTCTTCCTGCTTCCCTCTGCACGGGGCAGAGGGTGCGGCAAGGCGCTTGTGCGCGCCGTCGGGGACATCGTGCGGGCCCGGGGCGGACGCAAGCTTCTCCTTTCCGTCTCCCCCAGGAACACCGTCGCGACAGCATGCATTTCAGGCACTGGGGTTCCGGCCCACCATGGTGGAGATGCAACTGGAATTCTCTGCACATCCTTTCTCCTGGAGATCAGCGCAATGAGAAATCCTGAAGCACACCCGCGCCGCGACCGATCCCGTGAGCCGGCGATTCTTCCTGAGGGCGGGAATTGCCGGAGGCGCAGTTGCCGCGGCGTTCCCACTCCTTGCCCGGGATACGAACGGGTCAGCACAGCCGGATGTGGCTGCAGACGTTCCACCGTTCGAGCTGGATGAAATCACTATGAGCGATCTGCAGAAGGGTATGCAAGCCGGCACAACACTGCCCGGTCCATCGCGGAAAAGTATCTTGAACGGATCAAGGACCATCGACCGGGAGGGACCCGCGCTGCGGAGTGTGATAGAGGTGAATCCCGATGCCCTGTCCATTGCCGATGCCCTGGACAGGGAACGCAAAGAAAAGCGAGCCCGCGCGGGTCCGCTCCATGGGATTCCACTGCTGATAAAAGACAATATCGATACGGCGGACGGGATGGCCACAACGGCGGGATCGCTTGCGCTGCTCGGATCAAAGCCGCCAACGGACGCCTTTCTTGTCCACCTTCTTCGCGCCGCGGGCGCCGTCATCCTCGGAAAGACCAATCTCAGCGAATGGGCCAACATCAGGTCCAGCCGTTCCACGAGCGGATGGAGCGGACGGGGCGGTCTCACCAGGAACCCGTACGCGCTGGATCGCAACACGTCCGGATCCAGTTCCGGATCGGCTGCCGCAGTGGCAGTCAAGTCTTTGTGCCGGAGCCATCGGCACCGAGACGGACGGGTCCATTGTAAGCCCGTCCAACTCGTGCGGCATCGTCGGGTTGAAACCGACAGTGGGATTGGTGAGCCGGACCGGAATCATCCCCATCTCGCACACGCAGGATACCGCGGGACCGATGGCGCGTACCGTCCGCGATGCCGCAATTCTGCTGGGTGTGATTGCCGTGCTGACAGCGAAGATGCCGCGACGACGAGCAACAAGCGGAAAGCGCCGCCGACTACACCCGGTATCTGGATCCTGACGGATTACGCGGACGCCGCATCGGTGTGGTACGGAAGTACTTCGGGTTCCATGAAGGGGTGGACGCGGTAATGAAGTCCGCTCTGGAGGCTCTTCTGAAGGCAGGAGCCGTATGTGTGGATCCGGTGGAAATTCCGAGCCTGGGGAAGTTTGATGATTCGGAATTCACCGTGCTTCTCTATGAACTCAAGGCGGACCTCAATGCCTACCTTGCCCGTCTCGGACCGGGTGCGCCGGTTCATTCGCTGAAGGAGATCATCGCCTTCAATGAAGGGAACAGGCAGACCGAGATGCCGTTTTTCGGACAGGACATCTTTGTGAAGTCCGAGGCGAAAGGCCCGTTGACCAGCAGGGAATACCGCGCGGCCCTCGAGAAGAACCTGCGGCTGACACGCGACGGGGGAATCGACGCGGTAATGAAGAAGCACAGGCTGGATGCTCTGCTCGGGCCGACGGGAGGGCCTGCCTGGATGACGGATCTGGTGAACGGCGACCACTTCACCGGGGAAAGTTCGGGCCTTGCTGCCGTCGCCGGATACCCCAGCATCACCGTGCCGGCGGGGACTGTTTTCGGCCTCCCTGTGGGTATTTCATTCTTCGGCCGCGCATGGAGCGAACCGGTATTGCTCTCTCTCGCCTATTCCTTCGAACAGGCGACACAGGCGCGAAAAGCCGCCCCGTTTTCTTGCGACATGCGACATGAGGAGATAGTGTCGTATCAACCCGGTATCGTGTTCGCCTCCGGCAAGGGGAGCGGAGCGATCTGAACGAGGCCGGCCGGCACGCAAAGGCCGGGATGCGGAGTCAACAAAACAATGGGGAGGGGAGTATGGCACGTTCGTTCGACTGGACATTCTGGCAGCCGCAGATAGAGCGGTTTCTGTCGCAGAGGATGCCGGAGGGGGATCCGGCGCACGACCTGGAGCATGTGCGTCGCGTGGCTGCAACCGCAACGCGGCTGGCGGGTGTGGAGGAAGCCGATCTGGAGGTGGTGCTTCCCTCGGCATGGCTGCACGATTGCGTCGTGATGCCAAAGGATTCTCCGATGCGCTCCAGCGCGTCAACCATCGCCGCCCAGGTGGCGACCGATTTCCTCCGCACGATCAGCTATCCCGAGCAGTACCTGCAGGATATCCACCACGCCATCTCCGCACACAGCTTTTCCTCCGGTATCGGACCGAAAACGCTTGAGGCGATGGTGGTGCGGGACGCGGATTTCCTTGATGCCATAGGGGCGATCGGCATCGCACGATGCCTGATGCTGGGCACAACCATGGGACAGCGGTTGTACGACCCGGCGGAGCCCATTCCCCTGAACCGTCAACCCGATGACCGGCGCTATACGATTGATCACTTCTACACGAAATTGCTCCGCCTCGGCGGCATGATGCACACGGCTTCAGGACGTGCGGAGGCAGGCGCCCGGACGGCGTTCATCCAGTCATTCCTCGATCAACTATCTTCCGAACTCCCCGATGTGAACTGATCCGACCGGAGGTGCACATATGGTACGACCCACGGGCACCAGCTTCCTCGTCTGTTCTCTTCTTGTGCTGTTCGCTCACGGTGCGTTCTCCCTCGAACCGCACCGGATTCCCCTCACAGAAGGCTGGCGTTTTCTGCCCGGTGACAATCCGGAGTACATGCTGCCCGGTTTTGATGATGCCGGCTGGAAGTCCATCGGCGTGGACAGGATCTGGGAAGAACAGGGGTACGACAAACTCGACGGCTTTGCCTGGTACAGAATCCGGTTTGTGCTCCCCGCCGGTTTGCGCACCAGCTCCAGACTGGGCGACGGAGTCCGTATCTTTCTCGGGAAGATCAACAACTTCGACCAGTCCTTCCTGAACGGCAGGATCTTCGGCATGAACGGCAAAACGGTTCCGCCGGAGACCGTTGCCGACACCGCCTTTCTCAAAGCCGACATGAGTATGTGGAATGTCGAGCGGACCTACCGGTTATCCGTGGCCGATCCCCGTCTCCGGTGGGACACCGTGAATGTTCTGGCTGTGCGCGTCTACGATCAGGGCGGGCAGGGGGGGATATGGACCGGAAATCCGCATGTGCGGATGATTCAACTGCTGGATTATCTGGGTGTCGATATTCAGGCCAGGCCATTCGACTTCCTGAAGAACGAAATGCGCAAGACATACTCGCTTCGCAACACGTCACGGGAACATGCGATCCGGGGGACGCTCACCACAACGGTGCGCAGTGCGATGGAGACGGGAGAGCTCTTGCGGAAGACCACGGATGTTGCTCTCGATCCCGGAGCCGTTCGGGAAGTGGTCCTCTCCGTGCCCCCGCACGATCAGCCGGCCTGCGTGCTGTATGCGTTTGCCCTTGCAGATACCTCTGAGTCGGTGAGCTTCGCCGAAGAGGTTCCGTACATTCTGACACCAGAGGCTCCGGCCTCGCCCCGGATCAACGGGCCGCGCGTCTATGGAGCGCGTGCGGGCCGGCCGTTCTTGTTTGCCATCCCGGCAAGCGGAGAGAGACCCATGACATTCTCGGCCCGGACTCTCCCTGCCGGACTCACGCTGGATCCGCAGACCGGCATAATCTCCGGCCGGACGGGCGACAACGGAACCTATCGAATCACACTGACCGCTCAGAACGCACGGGGGAGTGCAAAGCGGGATCTGGAGTTGCTTATCGGCGACAGGATCGCGCTCACCCCTCCGCTCGGCTGGAACAGCTGGAACTGCTGGGGATTGAGCGTGGATGAAGGGAAAGTTCTGGCAAGCGCCCGTCTGTTCAAGGCAAAAGGGCTGATGGACCACGGGTGGTCCTCCATCAATATCGACGACGGTTGGGAAATCAAGGGTGATTCTCCCCTCCCGAAGCGCGACGGAGAAGGAAACATCCTGACCAACGACAAATTCCCGGACATGAAACGGTTGGGGGATAGCGTGCATGCTCTCGGCCTGAAACTCGGCATTTACAGTTCTCCGGGACCGCTCACGTGCGGAGGGTACACCGCAAGTTACCGCCACGAGATTCAGGATGCACGCTCGTACGCGCAGTGGGGAATCGACTATCTCAAATACGATTGGTGTTCCTACGGGGACATTGCGAAGGATACCTCAAGGGCTGAACTGCAGAAACCGTATACGGTCATGCGCGCGGCGCTGCGTGATGTGCCGCGAGATATCGTGTACAGCCTGTGCCAGTACGGCATGGGGAAAGTATGGGAATGGGGGGCGGATGTCGGCGGCAATCTCTGGCGCACAACAGGAGATATCACCGACACGTGGGAGAGCATGAGCGGCATCGGGTTCAGCCAGATCGAAAATGCTCCCTATGCCGGACCGGGGTGCTGGAATGACCCTGACATGCTCGTTGTGGGATGGGTCGGCTGGGGTCCGAGCCTGCACCCCACGAAGCTGACTCCCGATGAACAGTACACCCATATCAGCCTCTGGTGCCTTCTGTCCTCGCCGCTGCTTATCGGATGCGACCTCGAGAGGCTGGACCCCTTCACCTTGAATCTGCTGACAAACGACGAGGTCCTGGCGGTCAATCAAGATCCGCTCGGGCGTCAGGCCGTTCCGGTGCTTCAAGGAGGACAGCATCCAGGTGTGGGCAAAGGTGATGGCGGACGGCTCACATGCTCTCGGCGTCTTCAATCTTGGATCGGCTCCCGCGCGGTATACGTTGCCGCTTGATCGTTTCGGATCGGCGAAGGGCACAGCGGTGCGGGATCTCTGGCGGCAGCGGGATCTCGGGACTTTTTCGGGAACGATGCCGGTCCAGGTGCCGGCGCACGGGGTGATGTTACTTCAGGCCCGGACGCCGTGAAATACCTCAATGACCGTGGAGTGCTGCTTCCCTGAAGCGGACTGAACCGCTTCAGATATAGCATGCGGCTCATCTGAAGCACGAGCGAAACGCCGCGACGCCTGTGGCCCTCGGCCCGTCTGAAGCACGAGTGAACCGCCGGACTGGGCGAGGCCTGCGCCTTCCCTGAAGAACGAACGGGGAACCGCCTGGACGGCTGTAGCCCGCGGCACGCCTGAAGCATGAGCGTAACATCTTGCTGTTGCGGCAACGGAGGAATTCCCGTATATTAAACATATGTCCCTATCGCGCGCGCATTTGACGATTCCGTCCAGGTCTCTCTTCGTCCTTCTCGCCATTCTCATGTTGTCCCCGACGATTTCTCTGACATTGGGAGGAACGCGCCCTCTCTTTTCTCCCGGTGAACTCGAGAGCGGCGGAACGACAACGGTGCTCACTGTCCTGGATTTCCTTCCGGGCCTGTCATTCAGTTATTTCCCCAAGGAGCTGCGTCATGCTCCGGTTGCGGCTGCGCTCTGTGCAGCCGTACCATTCACGATAGTCGTCGTCTGGAGGCGCCTCACGTGCGACGGACTGAACGGTCCGTTGCCGGAAAGGTCGCTTCTTCTCACGTCAACGTTTGCCTCATATCTCTAGCGGTGCCGGGTTCTCGCATTTTGATGATGTTCACAGAGAATCTCACATCGCGCAAAGAGGCATATCATGGCCGATCAATCCGGTCAGAATCAGCCGACGCAGTCCGGCAAACGTGTGCTATTCAACATCCTCGCCTTCATGGGAGGGCTTATCGTTCTGCTTTTGCTCATCAAATATCTCTTGAAGATATAGCTGAACCCACGTTTTGTTTTTCTCCCTGGTGTGAGGCGGGCGTGAACGGGCTTATCGTTTTTCTCGGCGGAGGGATCGGGGCAGCGCTTCGCTACTGGATGACCGGCGGTGTGTATCGTGTTCTGGGGGCCGCCTTCCCCTACGGCACACTGCTTGTCAACGTCGTCGGGTCGGTCCTGATCGGTTTCTTGATGGCCTTCTTTGATGAACGATTCCTGGTCCAGCCGGCATTACGCTTGTTCCTCACGATCGGGGTGCTCGGCGGGTTCACGACGTTCTCGACATTCAGTTACGAGACCATCGCTCTCCTGCAGGAGGGGAGCTGGTGGTTGGGAACCGTAAACATCCTCGGGTCAGTGCTCACGTGCCTCGCCGGCTGCTGGATCGGCAGCGTGCTGGGCCGGATAGTGTGAGCTGAACACTCTATTCAGAGAAGGGGGATAAGATGAAACTGGATGGCGAGGGGAAGCTGCTGAGGATTTTCATCGGCGAAGCAGACCGGTTGGGGCACAGACCCCTGTTCGAAGCTCTGGTCTTGAAAGCCCGCGAGTTCGGACTGGCGGGGACGACCGTGATCCGCGGGATTGAAGGGTTCGGGGCGGCCAGCCGGATTCATACCGCCAAAATCCTCCGTCTATCGGAGGATCTCCCGCTGGTCATCGAGATCGTGGATACCCCGGAGAAGGTGGATCGTTTTGTCACGGTTGCCGGGGAGGTGCTGGAAGCGGCGGGCTGCGGGGCGCTGATGACAGAGGAACGTGTCCGCGTAATCCGGTATACCTCCGGGAAGTGAGGAACATCCTGTGATCCCACTTTGTTCTTGACTCGGGGTCGGGAACCTCCTATATTGTGCAGTACACGATCATGGTTACCGATATGCATATCGCCCGACGTTTTGCCGGCTGGTGCCGGTGGCGGAACATGACCTTCCGGAGGCCGACGGGCGTATAGCAACCACCATCTTCTGTCTTTGCGATACTGACACCCTTCCTGGCTTTCCCGGAAGGGTTTTTCGTTATCTGGAGGGGTATGATCACGTTTGAAGAATTTTCGGCCCTGGCCGGGAAACTACACTGTTGTGCCGCTCATCCGGCCGTTGCTTGCCGACACTCTTACGCCGGTCTCGACCTACCTGACCCTGCGCCAGGAGGGGACTCCTTCGTTCATCCTGGAGAGTGTCGAACCGAACGAGAAGATCGGCCGGTATTCATTTATCGGCATCGGACCCCGGCTCCTGCTGCACGCCAGGGGCACACACATCACGATCCGTGAAGAAGGGAAGACCCGGCATCTGAGCGGGAATCTCTACGTCCTCCTTGAATCACTCGTGTCCCGCTACAGGAGCGCGCCGGTCGAAGGGCGTCATGGCCTGGCCGGCGGCTTTGTGGGATATCTGGGCTACAACACCATCAGGCACATCGAGAGTATACCGATTGGCGATCCGGCCGCGGCGGACGAGGACGATGCCATCCTCGGGTTGTTCGGTGCAGTCGTCCAGTTCGATCATCGCGCGCAGATGATCACCATCGTGCAGAATATCTTTGTGGAACCCGGTCTCTCTCTGCGTGAGCAGTACGATGAGGCGCGCACGGCGCTGGACACGATTGAACTCCGTCTGCGGCGGTCGCCGGTGACGTCTGACAATTTCCGGTGTGAGACGGTACCGCAGGATTCTCCGGATGGACGTCACGCATTCGAAGAATCGGTCCGACGGGCGAAAGAGTTCATCACCGAGGGAGAGATCTTTCAGGTGGTTCTTTCACGGCGTGTCCGCCGGGCGTTCTCGGGGGACCTGTTCGCCGTCTACCGTGCGCTGCGCATTATGAATCCCTCGCCCTATCTCTTCTTCCTGGATTTTGGAGACACCACGCTCGTGGGTTCTTCTCCCGAAGTACTTGTGCGCTCGCGGCAGGGACTGGTGGAATTGCTGCCCATCGCGGGTACGCGAAGACGCGGCAGGGATGAAGAAGAGGACGAGGCTCTTGCCGGAGAACTCCTGGCCGATGCCAAGGAACTGGCCGAGCACGTCATGCTGGTGGATCTCGGACGGAATGATGTCGGCAGGATTGCGAAATATGGAAGCGTGGAAGTCCCGGTGTTCAAACGTATCGACCGTTACTCGCACGTCATGCACATTGTCTCGGAAGTGCGCGGCCTCCTGCAGGAGGGGCTCTCTCCGGTGGATGTCCTGAAAGCCTGCTTTCCCGCCGGCACGGTGTCGGGGGCACCGAAAGTCCGCGCGATGGAGATCATCAGCGAACTGGAGCCCGGGCAACGGGGAGCATATGCGGGCGCGGTGGGATACATAGGATTTGACGGCACCCTGGATATGTGCATTGCCATCCGCACGATCATCGCTACGCAGGGCATGCTCAATATCCAGGCGGGGGCCGGGATTGTCGCGGATTCCGTGCCGGAACGGGAGTATGAGGAAACGGTCAGCAAGGCGCGGCGCGTTGAATGTCGCGATAACCCTTGCGGCGGCCGGGTTGCCGTCCGAGCGGCTTGCACGGGGTGAGGGAGCGAGAATGTCATGATCCTGGTCATCGATAACTACGATTCGTTTACGTTCAATCTCGTGCAGCTGATCGGCGGGCGGACAACGGATGTTCTTGTCCGCCGGAACGACCAGATCACTCTTGCGGAGATCGGTGCGCTCCAGCCGGCGGGTATCCTGATCTCTCCCGGTCCGGGGAGGCCGGAAGAAGCCGGCATCACGGTTGAGGTGCTCAGAACCTTCGGCCGGACGATTCCGATGCTCGGCGTCTGCCTCGGACACCAGGCACTGGGGCACGCATTCGGCGGAACGGTGGTTCATGCGCCGGCGTTGATGCACGGACGCACATCCATGGTGCATCATACCGGAACGCCGCTGTATGCGGGAGTGCCGTCGCCTTTCGAGGCCACGCGCTATCACTCGCTGGTTGTGGCACGAAAGGCCCTGCCGGATTGTCTGGAGATCACGGCGGAGACCGGGGACGGCGTGATCATGGGGTTGCGCCACAAGGACTTCCCGATTCAGGGAGTCCAGTTTCACCCCGAGTCGATACTGACGCGCGATGGACCGCGCCTGCTGGATAACTGGCTGGAGGGAAAAGCATGACGCTGAAGTCCTACATAGAAAAGACGATCGAGCACCGGCACCTGACGGCCGACGAAGCGTCGGAGGCCCTGGAGCTGATCATGACCGATCAGGGGACCGAAACGCAGATTGCGGCGCTGCTTGTCGCGCTCCGCGCGAAAGGCGAAACCATCGACGAGCTGGTGGGGTTCGCCCGTACCATGCGCCGGAATGCCGTCAGGATCCGGGTCGAAGATGAGAGTGCGATAGACATGTGCGGAACGGGGGGTGACGGGATGGGGACGTTCAATATCTCCACCATTTCTTCCATTGTTGCGGCCGGGGCGGGTGCAACAGTGGCCAAACATGGAAACCGGTCGGTGTCCAGCCGCAGCGGCAGCGCGGATGTCCTCGGCGCGCTCGGGGTGAACGTCCAGCTGCCCCCGGAAGGCGTCGAGGCATGCGTCAATACCGTGGGCATCGGCTTTCTCTTTGCCCCGCTCTTCCATCCCGCCATGAAGTATGCCGCAAAGACACGCAGGGAGCTCGGCATCAGAACGATTTTCAATATGCTCGGGCCGATCACGAATCCCGCCGGAGTCCGCCGTCAGGTCATCGGCGCGTACCACGCGAGCGTTGCGGTCCGGCTTGCGGGCGCGCTGCGCTCCATGGATTCGGGACGGGCGTATGTGGTCCACGGTGCCGATGGTATGGATGAGGTCAGTCTGACCGGCCTTACGCATGTAAGTGAGGTGGCCGGAGACGCTCCGGTACGGGAATATGCCCTCTCCGCCGGAAGCTTCGGGTTGGAGCAGCAGGGACCCGACGGTGTGAAAGGGGGGACGCCGTTCAGAATGCAGTGATTGCGCAGAGGATTCTCGAAGGACATCATGAACCGGGACGTGACGTGGTTATCGCGAATGCCGCCCTGGGCTTGCATGTGGCCGGCAAGGCAGGGAACCTGAAAGATGCCAGCATGATGGCTGCGGAGTCCATTGATTCCGGGCGGGCGAAGCGGGTGCTTCATCGGCTGGTGGAGTTCACGAATCAGTCATGAGCTACCTCGATAGCATTCTCGAACACAAGCGGGAGGAGATCGTTCTGAGGAAGGCCCGCGTGTCGACAGCGCAGCTGCAGGCCCTGCCCGCCTTTCTCTCCCGCGCCCGCCCGTTTGCCCGGGCACTGGCTGGAGAGCGCCCCGGCGTGATTGCCGAAGTGAAGAAGGCCTCGCCGTCGAAACAGGTCATCCGGCCGGATTTCGACCCGCTGGCCATCGCCGCGGCGTATGCGCAAGGCGGGGCGCATGCGCTTTCGGTCCTGACGGACGAACGTTTTTTTCAGGGCAGCCTGGAATATCTTGCGGCCATCCGCAACACGACCACCCTCCCGCTCCTGCGGAAAGACTTCATGCTTGATCCCTACCAGCTGTATGAGGCAAAAGCGTTCGGGGCCGATGCGGTGCTGCTGATCGCCGCCGCCCTCGGCCGTGAACAACTCCGCGATCTGCAGCAGGAAGCCGCCGGACTCGGACTCGAAACCCTTGTGGAAGTGCACACGGAAGAGGAGATGATCATGCTGGAGGGCATGAAGCTGCAGATGGTGGGCATCAACAACAGAAACCTCTCGACCTTTGAAACAGATCTGACCGTCTCTTTCCGCCTGAAGCCGTTCGCCCCTCCGGGGGTCCTCGTGGTGAGCGAGTCCGGCATCCGGGGAAGAGAGGATGTGCGGGAACTCGCACGGCACGGGATTCATGCGGTGCTCATCGGAGAAACCTTCATGCGTGCCCCGGATCCCGGAGCCGCAGTCCGGGAATTGATCGCGGCATTACAGGATGGTGCGGCATGAGAATCAAGATCTGCGGCATTACCAATCGCGAAGATGCGCATGCGGCGATCGATGCGGGAGCGGACGCACTCGGCTTCATTTTTGTTCCGGCAAGCAGGCGATATCTTTCCCGCGAAGCTGCGGCTTCAATCATTGCCGGGCTTCCGCCGTTTGTGACTCCCGTGGGAGTCTTTGTAAATGAAAGGCGGAGACTCATTCTGGAGACCATCCGGCGTACAGGTATCCGCTGCCTGCAGCTGCACGGCGACGAACCCCCGGAGGAGACGGGCGGGTATCCGATTCCGGTGATCAAAGGGTTCCGCGTGGGACCGGACTTCGACCCGGCACTTCTCTCCTCGTACCGGACCGGTGCGTATCTGCTCGACACGTATGTGGAAGGGAAGTACGGCGGGACCGGAAAACGCTTCGACTGGAATCTTGCCGTGGCGGCAAAGAAGTTCGGGCGCATCATCCTCAGCGGGGGGCTCACGCCGGAGAATGTCCGAGAAGCCGTCCGCTTTGTGCAACCCTATGCCCTGGATGTGAGCAGCGGCGTCGAAGCGGCGCCCGGCGTGAAAGACCCCGCCCATATCGAAGCATTCATCCGGGCAGCCCGGGAAGCCGGGATGTGATCCGCCGGCAAACAGAAAGAATAACAAGGGACAGACCATGCTGGTATTGATGAAACAGGACGCAACAGCCGCAGACATTGCGGGGGTGAAGCAGAAGATCGCGGGCCTGGGCTTCAAAGCTCACGAAATCCCCGGAGCCTCATGTACGGCAATCGGCATCACGGGAAACCGGGAAAAAATCCCGCCGGACCTGTTTTCCGTACTGTCGGGTGTTGCCGGGGCGATACCTGTCTCGAAGCCCTACAAACTCGTCGGCCGTGATGCGCGTCGTGAGAACAGCGTGATCGACGCGGGGGGCTTTTCGATCGGAGGCTCCGAACTGGCCGTGATTGCCGGTCCCTGTTCGGTGGAGAGCCGGGAACAGCTCTTCGCGGCAGCCAGGGCGGTGAAACAGGCGGGGGCGAAATTCCTGCGCGGCGGTGCCTTCAAGCCCCGGACCTCTCCGTACGCATTTCAGGGAATGAAGGAGGAGGGTCTGGTGCTCCTGCGCGAGGCGCGGGAGGAGACGGGACTCAAAATCGTAACGGAGGCGAAGGATATCCTCACCCTCTCGGCGGTGGCGGAGGTGGCGGACATCATCCAGATTGGCGCCCGGAACATGAGCAATTTCGGCCTGCTGGAAGCGGTGGGGGAAATGCGCAAGCCCGTGCTCCTCAAGCGGGGGATTTCCGCGACGATTGAGGAGCTGCTCATGGCGGCAGAGTACATAGCCGCCCGGGGCAATCTGAACATCATTCTCTGTGAACGGGGGATCAGGACATTTGAACCCTCCACCCGGAATACGCTTGACCTGAACGCCGTTCCCGTCCTGAAGAAGCTTTCGCATCTGCCCGTGTTCGTGGATCCAAGCCATGGCATCGGTATCTGGGACGGTGTTCCCGCAATGACCCTTGCGGCGGTTGCGGCGGGTGCGGATGGCGTGATGATTGAAGTGCACACGGATCCCGCCAACGCGCTTTCCGACGGCGCGCAATCGCTCAAACCCCGGCGGTTCAGCGAACTCATGCACGCACTCCGGCGCCTTGCGCCCGCGCTTGACCGGACGGTCGCCGGAGAGGAGGCTGTATGACGGATCCTGTATCCTCGCCCCTGGGCGCGACGGGAATGCCCGATGCCGCCGGGTACTTCGGTTCCTACGGGGGACGCTATGTTCCCGAAACCCTGATGCCTGCACTCATGGCTCTCGAGGAGCTGTACCGTTCCGCCATAGCGGATCCGGCATTTCTCGAAGAGTACAGGCTGATGCTCTCGGAGTTTGCCGGTCGGCCTACGCCCCTGACGTTCGCGCGGCGTCTCACGCAGCATTTCGGGAAAGGAAGGATCTTCCTCAAGCGTGAGGATCTCTGCCATACCGGTGCGCACAAAATCAACAACACCATCGGACAAATCCTTCTGGCGAAACGATCGGGGAAGGAAAGGGTGATTGCGGAAACGGGAGCGGGACAGCATGGCGTTGCCACGGCCACGGTAGCGGCGAAGCTCGGCCTGCAATGCGTCGTGTATATGGGAGAGGAAGACACCGTGCGGCAGCAGCTGAACGTCGAACGGATGCGCATGCTGGGCGCCGAGGTGCGGCCGGTGAGCAGCGGCAGCAGGACACTCAAGGACGCGACCAGCGAGGCGATTCGTGACTGGGTCACCAACGTGAGGAACACCTTCTATATTATCGGGTCGGTGGTGGGTCCGCACCCCTATCCGGTCATGGTCCGCGATTTCCAGTCGGTGATCGGTCAGGAAACCCGGATCCAGGTGCGCGAAGCCACCGGCCGCGATCCGGACCTGCTTCTTGCCTGCGTGGGCGGCGGAAGCAACGCCATCGGGATCTTCTTCCCGTTCCTGGGAACTCCCGTTCGCATGGTCGGTGTGGAGGCTGCCGGACTCGGTCTGGAGACGGGCCGGCATGCCGCCACCCTGACAAAGGGTTCTCCCGGCGTGCTTCATGGGTCCCTGAGTTACCTCCTGCAGGATGAACAGGGACAGGTGCAGCTGGCGCACTCGATATCCGCCGGTCTGGACTACCCGGGAGTGGGTCCCGAGCACAGTTTTCTGAAGGACAGCGGGCGTGTGGAGTATTATGCCGTAACAGACAGAGAAGCACTGGAAGCAGCCCGCCTCATGGCGCATCTGGAGGGGATCATCCCCGCGCTGGAAACAGCACACGCCGTGGCTTACCTTGACAGATTGATGCCGGAGACGACACCGGAACACGTTGTTGTGGTCAACGTGTCGGGCAGGGGAGACAAGGACATGACCACGTACGCACGGATGGCGACATGAAGGCACGACTGCAGGAAGGATTCTCCCGGATCCGCGGACGGGGCGAAAAGGCACTTGCTCTCTTTCTCACCGCCGGTTATCCTTCGCGGTCCGGCATGGCGGATCTTGTCCTGACCCTCGAAGACGGGGGAGCGGACATCGTGGAGCTGGGAATGCCCTTCTCTGATCCGCTGGCGGATGGACCGGTCATTCAACGTGCCTCGGCGGCTGCGCTGGAGAACGGTGTCACCCTGCCATGGATTCTCGAACAGGTGGCGGCAATACGTTCCCGGTCCTCGATGCCCCTGGTGCTGATGGGATACCTGAATCCGGTTTTTCGCTACGGCGTGGAGAACTTCTTCAAGGACGCCGCGGCGGCAGGGGTGGACGGAGTGATATTTCCGGAATTGCCGCTGGAAGAGTGGGACCGCTTTCTTCCGTTTCTCGGAGGCGCGGATCTGGCGGGCGTCATGCTTGTGACGCCGACCACCCCGGCAGCGCGTGTGAAGGCGATTGACGCGGTGTCTTCCGGGTTTCTGTATTGTGTTTCCTCAACGGGTGTCACCGGAGGTCCCGCGCCGACCGGGGCGGCCGCGTACATCCGTGACGTCAAGCACAGCGCATCCCGCAATCCTGTGCTCGTAGGATTCGGGATTTCGCTTCCGGCGCATGCAGAGGCATTTGCGCGGGTTTCCGATGGCGTCATTGTGGGCAGTGCATTATTGCGAAAACTCGCCGAGACACAGTCACCGTCCGGGATTCGTGCGTGGGTGCGGGATTTCAAATCGGTGTTGCGCGCCGGCGGGTAGCGTCGTTGCACCCGCGCCTCTTGATCCTGACGGAGAGTTTTGGTATCATAGCTTATGCTTGTCCCACCACCGGGTACCTCATCCATGTCACAGACCCACACCTCGCTCCGCGATATGCTGGAAACGAGTGCGCAGCGGTATGCCGACCGCACCGCGCTCACCATGATTGACGGCGGCACCCTTTCCTATTCGTTGCTCTGGCAGAAGGTCCAGAACGTGTCCGCCTTTCTGCGCGAACAGGGCCTGAGCCGGAACGACCGCATTATGATTCTCGGCGAAAACTCTCCCAACTGGGGAATCGCATACTTCGCGGCGACAACCATGGGTTCCATCGCGGTTCCTGTCCTTCCTGATTTTCATCCGTCTGACATTGCCCGCATCATCAGGCATGCAGAACCCCGGGGGGTGTTTGTCTCACGCCGTCTGTTCGGAAAGCTGGGCGAACTGCGGCCCGATGAACTCGGAACCGTGATCCTCCTTGATGACTTTACGGTGATCCCGGCAGGATCCACAGAAGTCGATCTTGCCGCAGAACGCACCGGGCGGGCAGAAGCCGCTGCGTCGGGCGTGCCGCTCCCGCCCGTGGAGACCATCTCCGCGGACGATGTGGCGGCGATTGTGTACACGTCGGGTACCACCGGGCACTCCAAAGGTGTGATGCTGACGCACGGCAATCTGATTGCCGATGTAGTGGGAACCATGAAGATTGTCGACGTAAATCAGGAAGACCGGTTTCTTTCGATCCTGCCCCTTCCGCATACGTACGAGTGTACCCTCGGGTTGATCGCACCGCTGATGCTGGGGGCATCGGTCTACTATATGGAGAAGCCCCCGACCGCCCCGGTGCTCCTGCCCGCGCTGCAAAAAGTGCGTCCGACCGTCATGCTCTCGGTACCGCTGATCATCGAAAAGATCTACAAGGCGAAGATTCTTCCCGAACTCACCAGAAGTCCGCTGCTGCGCAGACTCCACGGCATTCCGTTGTTCCGAAGACTTCTCCACCGCGTTGCGGGCAAGAAGCTGCTGGATATTTTCGGCGGCCGTTTGCGCATTTTCACCATCGGCGGTGCCCCGCTTGCTCCGGACGTGGAACTGTTCCTGCGCGAGGGGAGATTTCCGTATGCCATCGGCTACGGTTTGACGGAGACTTCACCCTTGATCGCCGGGACGGGGCCTTCCAAGACCCGGTTCCGTTCCACGGGCCCCGCTTTGCCCGGGACACAGATCCGGATTGTCGATCGGAATTCCGCGACGGGCGAAGGGGAAATCCAGGTCAAGGGGCCCACGGTCATGAAGGGGTATTACAGGGATCCCGAGCGGACGCGTGAGGTGTTTACCGAAGACGGCTGGCTGAAAACCGGCGACCTGGGAATGGTTGAGCCGGACAGCTATGTCTTCATCAAGGGCCGGTCAAAGAACATGATTCTCGGCCCCAGCGGGAAGAACATCTACCCCGAGGAAATCGAAGCGGTGATCAACGAATTTGAAACGGTGCGCGAGTCGGTGGTCTACGAACATGGCAACCGCCTTGTGGCACTCGTGCACCTTGATTACGAAAAACTCCAGAAGGCCCTTCAGACACTCAGCGAGACGGACATTCGCGGGCGCATCAACGCCATGCTGGCAGATCTCCATAAGGAGGTTAATGCCCGCGTCCCGCTCTACGCACGCATACACAAGATTATCGAACAGGCGGAACCGTTCGAGAAGACACCCACGCAGAAGATCAAGCGGCACCTCTATATCCCCTGAGGTTATTCCCGCTCCTGCGCCGGGGATGGAGATCTCTCCTGCTTCTTCAGGCTTCCGTTTGTGGTTTGTCATGAGAAACCCCCGCGCGCGTTCTGATGAAGACAACGGCGCTTGGTTGCGTTTACCTTGAATCACAGTATGGTGAGCTCCGGAAAGGGATCGTCATGAGGTACCGTATACTGGATCTGGCAGCGGCAGTCCTTCTGGGCGGACTCGTACTCACGGGATATTCCTGTGGTGGGAAAAGTGAGGGAGCCCCGGAGGGAAAACACCGTGTGATCATGCCGGCGGGGACAGTGCATGAAGGGTGGTATTTCGCGGCCGGCGATCAGGTCATCATTTCCGGGACTGTTAACGGTGACGCATTCGTTGCGGGGGGGATGGTGCAGGTCGATGGAGAAATCAACGGCGATCTGATTGTCGCCGGGGGATCCGTGATAATCAACGGTCAGATCAGTGATGATGTCCGGGCTGCGGGCGGAAACGTGGAATGCAACGGCTCTGTAGGAAAAAACCTCACTGCCGCAGGCGGGACCGTGCGTACGGGGAGGGAGGCACGGATAGGCGGCGGTGTGCTTGCGGCGGGCGGGAGTCTCTCGATCGGCGGAGAGGTTATGCGTGACGTCCTCCTGGCTTCCGGAGATGCCACCGTGAGCGGAACTGTTGAAGGCAATGCCACCGTGAGCGGCGAGGCTCTGACCCTTCTCCCGGGCGGCAGGGTGGGTGGTAACCTCAAAGTGATCACAAGTAACAAAGACAGGGTGGAGATCGCCCCCGATGCGGTCGGGGGGACGGTGGAGATCGTTGCACAACAGTCCCGCGATGCTCCGCGTATTCTGGGCTTCCAGAAAGGGGAATTCTGGTTCAGGATCGCGTGGGTGCTGAGTCTGATCGTGACCACACTGGTCTGGATGCTGCTCTTTCCCAGACTTCTGGCATCCTTCGGTTCGACGGTTCTCGCGCGGCCCGGCTGGTGTATTCTCTGGGGCCTGGCGGGTATCGTGGCAATACCCATACTCATCATCATTCTCGCCATCACGGTGGCAGGCATACCGCTTGCGTTTCTGCTTCTGGCCGTCACTCTCTGGATGATCTACATCAGCCAGCTGAGTCTGGGCATAGCTTTCGGACTGCGGGCTCTGGGCGGCGATGGCCGCTGGCGGTTGTTCCTTGCTTCGGTCGCGGGCGTCATTCTCGTGCACGTCCTGATGCTCGTACCATACCTCGGCGCATTGCTGATTGTCGCGGGCCTGATTCTCGGCCTGGGGTCGGTGCTCGTGCTGCTGGGAGACTGGTGGACGGCCCGGGAACAGCGCCAATAAATCCCCAGAATCGAACACGTCAGGTGAGGACAGGACTATGACCAGTGTTGATAGACGGAGCTTTCTGAAGACCTCAGCCCTCGGGGCGGCGGGAGCACTCCTCACCGCGTTCTGTTTCCTCTCGGGCACAGGACAAAACCGCGAAGCCGAAGCCGGTCGTGCGGCGCACTCTGGGAAAGACCGGCCTGAATTGCCGGTTGTCAGTATGGGCGTCATGCGTGCGGACAACCCGGGGCTTGTCCGCGCCGCTCTGGCCGCCGGTATGGTCCACCTCGATACCGCGCACGGATATCAGGAAGGGAAGAACGAAGAGATGCTCGGGGAGGTACTCAAAGAGTACCCCCGCGAGTCCTTTGTCATCGCCAGCAAAGTCCAGCCTGAAGGCGGAGAGGGCAAGACTGCGGTTCAGGGTTGGCTTGCGAAGGTGGACATGAGTCTTCGCCGGCTGCAAATGGACCACGTCGACATTCTGTATCTTCACGCAATCAAGAACCGGGAGGACGCTCTCGCTCCGGCCATGCTCGAGGCGCTGCAGGCTGGCCAGGGAGTCGGGCCGCGCCCGTTTCGTCGGCCTCTCGACGCACAAGAATGAACCCGAGGTGATCGATGCGGCGATCGAAAGCGGGGTGTATGATGTGGTGCTGACCGCGGTGAATTTCAAGCAGGATCACTACCCGGAGGTGAAGAACGCCATCAGGCCGTGCGGCAAAGGCCGGCATCGGGATTGTCGGCATGAAAACCATGGCGGGCGGCTTCTTTGACAAGGCGAAGAAACGGCCGGTGAACTGCAAGGCGGCGCTCAAGTTCGTTCTGCAGGACGAGAACGTGTGCACCACGATTCCCGGAATCACGTCGTTCGAGCAGCTCGCGGAGAATGCGAGCGTCAATGCGGACCTGACCATGAACGAGGAGGAAAAAGCCGGCCTGGTATCGGGCCGTCTGGAAGGCGGGCTCTATTGCCAGGGATGCGAGCATTGCGTGCCGGGGTGTCCGAAGGGACTTCCGATTCCCGACATGATGCGGGCCTACATGTACACCTACGGCTACCGTGATCTGGCGCTTGCCCAGAGCGTGTTCCGCACGCTGGAGATCTCGGGAAATCCCTGTAAAGGCTGCAGCAGCTGCGGCGCACAGTGCGTGAAAGGCTTCGACGTCGCCGAACGTATTGCGGATGTGAGCAGGGTGTCTTCAATCCCGGCGGAGTTTCTGTCGTGAACCGGAGCCTCTTTCGCATCGCCCTTCTTCTGTGCGGTCTGTTGTCTGGTGACCGGATCCGGCGGCGGCTTTTCTCCCTCCACCGGAAGTGCTGCCGGACATCCCGGGCTGGAACCGTGGTGCGCGAGCAGGCGGTCTACGATGCCTCCACGTTGTGGGAAGCGATAGACGGTGCGGCGGATCTCTTCGTCAGCTATGGCGTACTGGACATGCACATGGGCTACTACAGCTCCACAGGAGGCCCGGAAGTGCGAGCGGAAGTATACCGCCACGATTCTCCCGAGACCGCCTTCGGGATCTTCTCGCAGGAGCGTTCCCCTGAAAACACCCACGTGACCATAGGAACAACCGCGGTGATGGATGAGGGGATGCTCAACATCCTCTGCGGACTCGTATTACGTGAAACTCTCGACGAATACGCGCGGGGAAATCCGCCGGAAAGGATCTGACGGCCATCGGCGCCGCCATCGTGAAACATCTGGCGCAACCTGCGTTGCTTCCCGGGATGCTCGCGCTGCTGCCGGTGCGGGGCCGGATCCCGAACAGCGAAAAGTACATTGCCGACAGCTATATGGGCTACGGATTTCTGCGGAAGGTCTATACGGCGCGCTATGGCGGGAGCGGAGGGGTGCGAAGTGTTTCTCCTTGCCCACGAGGACGCGGAGCAGGCCTCTCTGACCCTGGACGCCTACAGGAAAGTCACGGAACCGGCGCCCGGGACCGGAGAATCGGGATATCTGCAGGTACGCGATCCGCACAACGGTCCGGTCGATCTCCTCCTGCGCGGGAGGATGCTGGGCGGGGTCCGGGGTTGTCCGGATGCGCCCCTCCGGCTCGCGCTGCTCCAGGAACTGCAGGACCGTATCGATGCGACAACACGCTGACCGGCTTCATGAGCCGTACGTGCAGGCGCCGGCGCGGCATGGCCGTGCATGTTTGCCCGACAACCTGTATATTAGGAAAGAAGTACACCACTCCGGATCGTTGACCATGACCGATTTTCGTGCCCGGGTTTTCGGATACAAACGTGCCTCGCAGACAGGCGGCGATGCGTACGCAGTCCTCGAGAAGATACCCATCTTCCAGGATCTGTCACGACGCGAGCTTGCCTCAATCGAGAGAATTCTGCACCGGCGCGAATATGTGCCGGAGGAGGTCATCATCCGGCAGGATGAACCGGGTCTGGGCATGTACATCATTGAATCCGGCAAGGCGGCGGTGCTTTCCGAGCCTGACAAGGTCCGGTTGTCCGACCTTACGGATGGAGATTTTTTTGGAGAGGTTTCGCTGCTGGCCGAATCGCCGCGATCGGCCACGGTGGCTGCCACCACGCACTGCCGCGTGCTCGGCTTCTTTCAGTCCGACCTGTTCTCCCTGATTGAACGCGATCCACGTCTCGGCGTGAAAATTGTGGTACGGGTTGCAAAAATCATCGGCGATCGCCTGCGGAAGGCGAACCAGCAGCTCCTCACCGTCAGCGATGAACTCCGGCGGACGCGCCAGGGGACGCAGCCCTGATGAACAGTCCAGTTGTTGCGACCGCGTGCCGAGGTTGCACCCCTCCTGATTGCGCTGGTGCTGGCCGTCTTTCTGCTGTTCGTGGGCGGAGCGGCGCATATTGTCATCCTTTCCCTCCTTCTTTCCTACATTCTTGATCCCGTCGCCACGATGCTGGAGGCACGGGGGATGAGTCGCACGCTGGCGACAGTCCTCATCATTCTGGGGCTCGCAACACTCCTCGTGGGCGGGTCCGTGCTCCTGATCCCGGCGATCTTCGAACATCTCCAGACGCTGCAGTCCGGTTCGACCACCGCCCAGGCCGCTGCGGCAATTGCCGACCTGGAACTGTTTGCGCGTGACAAGCTCTCGTTTCTCGGCCTCGGTGACATCAATCTGGGTGGAACGCATCGGCGAGCTGCGGCAGGCGATCGGCGAACGGGCGATTGGCTTCCTGCTCAGTGACGCGGTTTCCCTGGTGATCAACGCGGTGACCATTCCCTTCATGATGTTCTTCTTCATCAAAGACGGGCGGGAGATGAAGAAGAGAGATGGTCAGCATGGTGCCGAACCGGTATTTCGAATTCACCCTGGACCTGCTGTCGAAGATGGATATGCAGCTGGGCAACTATCTGCGCGGACAGTTCCTGGATGCGGTGATTTTCGGCGCGATGTCGATTGTCGCACTCTGGATCCTCGGGGTGAACTACTTTGTCTTCCTGGGAGTGTTTGCGGGACTGGCCAATCTGATCCCGTACGTCGGGGCGATTGCCGGAGTCATCCCGGCGGCTCTCGTCGCGGTGCTCGGGACCGGAAATCTGAGCAGCGCGATCCCGGTGATCATTGCGTATGTTATCCTGAAGATGCTCGATGACTTCGTTGTCCAGCCCTTTGCGGTAGCCTCAAGTGTACACATGCACCCTGTGCTTGTCCTGATTGCCATCATTGTGGGCGGCGAACTGTTCGGCATTCTCGGCATGCTCCTCGCCGTTCCCGTGGCCGGCTTTTTCAAAGTGGTGCTGCAGGAAGGCGTCAGCACCTACCGGAAATACCGGTTTTCCTGACCACGCGATCGGAAGCCCCCCGGTTTTGCAGCGCACACCCGAAGGAGTATTTCCATGCTCCACCGGCTGTTCCGTGTAAAGAGTCTTGACAGGATTCTGAAAGACGCCGAAGAGCCCGGGCGGCAGCTCCGTCGTGTGCTCGGTCCGTTTGATGTGGTGATGCTGGGCATCGGCGCCATCATTGGCGCGGGCATCTTCGCCACCATCGGGACTGCCGTTGCGGGGGACCTCCTGCGTCCGGGAGCGGGACCCGCGATTGTCGTCTCGTTCGCCCTGACGGCCGTGGCCTGCGCCTTCTGCGGGTTGTGCTATGCGGAGTTTGCCTCGCTCGTACCCATCGCCGGAAGTGCCTACACGTATTCCTATGCGACCCTGGGCGAACTTGTGGCATGGATCATCGGCTGGGATCTCATCATCGAATACGCGGTCGGAAATGTGGCGGTGGCCATCGCCTGGGCGGCGTATTTTCACCAGCTGTGCGACGGAATGGGGATGCATATACCCGCATGGCTGGCTGTGGACTACCGTTCCGCTCTCCAGGCGGCGGGGGCGGTTGCCGAAGGACGTCTGGATCCGTCCATAGCGCTGGCACATGAGGCATGGGTGACGCATCCGACCATCCTGGGTATCCCTCTGATCTTCAATGCCCTTGCGGTCGTCATTGTGGCGCTGATCACCTGGTTGCTTATCATCGGCGTCAAAGAGTCCGTCCGGGTGAATAATGTGATGGTCGGGATAAAGCTGGTGATCCTTGTTTTCTTCATCTATGCCGGGGCGAAGTTTGTGAAGCCCGAAAACTGGTCGCCGTTTATGCCCAACGGGTTTTCCGGCGTCTGGGTGGGAGCGAGCCTGATCTTCTTTGCGTACATCGGTTTCGATGCCATCTCGACCGCGGCGGAAGAATGCAAGAAGCCCTCGAGGGATCTGCCCATCGGCATCATCGGATCCCTCGCGATCTGCACAATCATCTATATCGCGGTGGCGCTTGTCCTCACGGGCATGGTGCCCTGGAACCATCTCGGCGTGGCGGACCCGCTGGCCGCGGCGTTTGCGTATGTCGGGGCGGATGTCTCTGCCGGAATCGTCGCCGTCGGGGCGGTGGTGTCCATGACCGCCGTGCTGCTGGTTTTCCAGTACGGACAGCCGCGCATTTTCTTCTCCATGTCCCGCGATGGTTTGCTCCCGGCGTACTTCTCCAGGGTGCATCCCCGCTACAAAACCCCGCACATTACGACCTTCTGGACCGGAGCAGCCGTTGCGCTGATCTCCGCCTTTGCGAACATCAATGAGATTGTGGAACTGACAAACATCGGCACGCTCTTTGCGTTCGTCCTTGTCTGTATCGGGATTCTGATCTTGCGTTACCGCGAACCCGACCGGCCCCGGCCCTTCAGGACTCCATGGGTACCTCTTGTCCCGATTCTGGGCATCGCGAGCTGCCTCTATCTCATGGCCGGGCTGCCATGGGTGACGTGGGTGCGGTTCGGAATATGGCTGGCGATCGGACTGGTGATCTACATGTTCTTCGGCTGGAGAAAAAGCAGGATAGGGGCGGTGTGATCCACGTACCGGTTACATCAACGCTTCACGCAATGCGGATTCGCTGCGGGCGCCGACAAGAAACGTGCGGATGGCGCCACCTTCGATAATGACGGTCGTAGGCGTCACCCTGACGCCGATTGCGCGGGCGATTTCGAAATCCTCCGTAACATCTATCTTGAAGACACCCTCATATTCCTGATCGAGGGCATCGACGATCGGCGTCTGTCCCCGGCATGCTGCGCAGGTGGGAGCGTAGAAATACGCCATGATCCTTGCCCCGGAAGTGATCGCCTCGCCCAGTGGCCCCTTGATGCCCTGCAACACACGTCCTCGCTGTTTGCGTGCATGCACCCCGGCCATCAGCTGTATCACCAGCACGAGGATCGCCGCTGCGGCCAGCAGTGAAAAGAGAACGGTCATTTCCCGGCCTTCCGTGTCGTGTTCATGGTAAACACCATGCCGATCAGCGCCCCGTATGCAGTGCTGATGTACGGGTTGGAGGTGATCGGGCAACTGCCGGTTGTGCATCCAATGAAGAAATAGTACGCGAAGCCGCCGGCGCCGCCGAGCAATGTAACCGCGGCGCGCTTGACCCAGACGTTTTTCATACGGTGTTTCCTCTCATGGCGGCTTCAGATCCCCGGCGAGACATCCTCTTTGGTGTTCCATCCGCCGTTGTCACATGTCGCTCTCCAACCTTGTCCCCGGGCGTCAAGAGAACCGGCCCCGAGATTCCCCCTGAAGCTATCCCACCTTGCCGGTTTTTTTCATCGTGGAGATTTTTAGTGGCAGATACATCGGGCAGAAGCTGATAGTGCTTGTCGCCAGGAAGGCCACTGCCACGATACCCAGGATGATGGCAAGTGTACCGGTCACCTCGCCTGTCAGCACCAGCGCGCCGAGCACGATTGCCAGCAGCGTACGAATGATACGGTCCGCAGAACCCATATTCTTTTTCATCTACTCTCCGGCTGTTGTTGAGAAGGAAGATCCCTACCTGTCTGAACACGGAAAGCCGTCCGGCTGTTCCATATGATGAGACGTTTCGATATACGATGCCTGCCGCGTGCCGGCAGGGTCACGTTTTCCTTCCCACGTGCCGGGTTTTGCGGACAGTGCGCCCCCCCAGCGTGGTCAGTGTTTTAAAGAGCTCCCGGTGAACCCGGGCAGGGACAGACGGTTCCGGCATGGCCTTGTAGAGAGCAATGGTTTTCTTGAGGGAGTCCAGATAGGCCTGGCAATCGGGACATTCCCGGAGGTGGGTTTTGATCTCCCGGCAACGGGGGGAATTGAGATTCTCGTCCAGATTATCGCAAATGTGGAGATATGCCCGGTCGCACTTCATGGTAACCCCTCCGTGTGAGCCGACATGTGCGGATGCAACTGTTCGCGAAGGAACGCGCGAGCGCGCCGCAGGCGCGACTTGGTGGCTTCGATCGACAGGCCCAGAATAGATGCGGTTTCTTCTGTCGACCGCCCTTCAATGTCCCGCATGACAAAAACCACCCGGTAGTCTTCAGGAAGGCGCGTGATCGCTCCGTCCAGAAGCTCCCTCAGCTCTCCGGCCATGACAATGTCCGCGGGTGTTTCTTCCCACCTGGCCATGACGTTCCCCGGTTTTCCGCCGTTCCCTGCAGGGGGGTGATCATATTCCTCCAGAGAGTCTTCCAGGTCAGCCATCTTGCGCCGCCTGAGCTTCATGAGACAATTGTTTGTCACGATGGTGTAGAGCCAGGTGCTGAATTTGGCTTTTCCGTCAAACAAGCGGAGTTTGCGGAAAACATTGATGAACGTGTCCTGCAAGGTCTCTTCCGCCCGGGTTTTGTCCCTGCAGATCTTGTACGAAAAACGATACACCGTTTCCTCGTACCGCCGCACAAGCTCGGTAAAAGCGGCCTGATCAGCGTTCTTTGCGGCCTGAATGAGTTCATCCTCAGGGGTGTGACGGTATGAGTGTCTGTTCAAGAGTATGATGCTCGGAAATGACCGGAGGTGTCAGTACTGGTATGATCTAACCTACGAAATCCCCGCGGCACCCGCAAGATTGATGTTTGCTCCCCCATTTGGTATCTTTATAAATCCTTGTTTGATGGACAAAAGGAGTGGAGAACGTGACAGAGGGGTTCAAAGACAAAGCGGGATCCGCGCTGCTGGGCGAGCTCATTGTGCTGCTGGCGCAGAACGAGGGGATCAGGCGGGCACTTTCGGAGCTGCCTGACGCGGACTCGGACCGCATACTTCGGGATGTCGTAGCCGGGGTACAGAAGCTCTTGCATTCGATCAGGCCGGTTTCCTATGGCGGACGGACTCCCACACCCGATCAGACCCCGTCGTCGGTGCCCGGACCGGCCATGACCGGTCCGCAGAGCCCATCCATACCGGCCCCGGCGGAGCGGCCTAAAACACTGCAGGACCTGCTTTCCGGTTCCGCAGGAACGATTTCGAAAGCGCCCGGGCTTGGGGTAACCAGTACGAACGGCGTAGAAGTGCCACGGCCTCTTCCGGTGCCAGGCACTTCGGGCACAGAGGTAGTGCAGCCAACCGGAAGTGTGTCTGTTCCTTCCGCACCGGTTACGCCGCGCACGGACGGATTGCAGGCGATCTGGGGTACGCCCGTTTCCAAGCCCCCGGCCCCGCCCGGAGCAGTTCCTCCGGTATCGGTGCCGCCCGCAGCTGCGCAGCGTGCAGACATCTCGAAGCCGAAAGAGAGTGTAGCCATTCCTCCCGACGTGGTTCCGCCCGCAGCTGCGCAGCGTGCAGACATCTCGAAGCCGAAAGAGAGTGTATCCATTCCTCCCGCGGTGGTTCCGCCCGCAGCCGCGCAGCGTGCAGACATCTCGAAGCCGAAAGAGAGTGTATCCATTCCTCCCGCGGTGGTTCCGCCCGCAGCCGCGCAGCGTGCAGACATCTCGAAGCCGAAAGAGAGTGTATCCATTCCTCCCGCGGTGGTTCCGCCCGCAGCCGCGCAGCGTGCAGACATCTCGAAGCCGAAAGAGAGTGTATCCATTCCTCCCGCGGTGGTCCCGCCCGCAGCCGCGCAGCGTGCAGACATCTCGAAGCCGAAAGAGAGTGTATCCATTCCTCCCGCGGTGGTCCCGCCCGCAGCCGCGCAGCGTGCAGACATCTCGAAGCCCGAGGGGAGTGCGCGGGTTCCGCCTCCGGCCGTGCGGCGCAAGGATACATCGTCTTCCGCTGAGGCGGCCAAGGAAACATCACAGCCGGACGTGAGCGTGTCCGGGTCAATGGCACTTCCGGGTCCACCGAGAGTGGAAGAGAAAACGGAAGGGATTCCTGAACCGGCCGGGGGAGCTCCCGGGATGGATACCGGAATCCGGCGGCGTGGTGAAGAGCAGCGGACCCCGTGCACCTTCGAGGAGGAGCTTGCGTACGTGCATGCTGTGGCGCTTATCCCTTTCACCGAATCTCCGTCAGTGGATCCTTTTCTCCTTGATGAGTCGGGGCTTGAGGACGAGCGGCAGGTAATGGTTGTTGACCTGGCCGGCTTGAGGTTCTATCTCAGCCTCATACGTGCAGATTCGCCGAGCGTTAGCAAATCGGGTTTGCTGCTGCTGTCCAAGCAGGACACGCTGCGCTTGCGGTATGACCATGAGCGCGTCCTGAACAATCTCCGTCTGCGGGGTTCCCTCCTCCCTGCGGAATTCGGCACGGTGGTGCATGGCCGTGACGGGCTGTTGCGCCGGGCGGAGTTGCGCCATTCGGCACTTCTCGAACTGGTCGTTCATCTGAGTTCCATCGAGCGGTGGGAACTCACGGTGAGTGTGCTGGATGCCAAGCTCGCGCGAACGTTGACCGGTGGAGCAGGTACGCCGCGGGGATCCGGCCGCGAGGCCGGCAGGTCCCGGGGCACCCGCAGCGGGAAGGGTCTGGACGTCCAGACACTCGAACGGCTGCTCAACCGGGAGAAGAAGCTTGCGCAGAGCATCCTCGAATCGATTGCCGCCGTTGCCGAGCGGCACACGGTGGAATTCCAGATCAGCCTCGGCGGGGGTATGTCCGATGACTGGAAGCCCATTCTGCGTGCGGGTTTCACCGTATCGCAGGCGGACATGCCGCGATTCCATCAGGCAATCGTGGAGGTACAGAACCTGCACCCCCTGGAAGAGCCGATGCTGCATCTGGCCGGGACCACCGAGAGTTTTTCCTTGTCCATGTAGCCCTGATTGTTTCACCATTGTGCGGAGACAGCCATGCCCGACAAGACTCTCACCGGCGAAATATTCTACCCGTCAGACAACGTTCTGCGTCACGCCAATGTTCAGGACTGGGATGCCATGGCGGCGGATGCGGGCCGTGATCTGGAAGGGTTCTGGGCCCGGGAGGCGAATGAGCTGCACTGGTTCGCTCACTGGGAGAAAGTGCTCGACCGGTCGAACATGCCTTTTTTCAAATGGTTTGTCGGCGGGAAGACGAACATCGTCTACAACTGTCTTGACCGGCATACCCAGACGGCCCGGCGGAACAAGCTGGCTCTCATGTGGGAAGGGGAAAAAGGTGAGTTCCGCTCGTTTTCCTATTTTGCCCTCCGCCGGGAAACATGCCGGTTTGCCAATGTCCTGAGAAGCCTCGGGGTGCAGAAAGGGGATCGTGTCACGCTGTACATGGGGCGCATTCCCGAACTGATGATCGGCATGCTGGCCTGCGCGCGCATCGGTGCAATTCACTCGGTGGTCTACGGGGGTTTTACCGTAGAAGCCCTTCATGAACGGCTCGAAGACAGCCAGTCAAAAGTCCTGATCGTGGCGGATGGCGCCTACCAGCGCGGGAAGATCGTTCCGCTGAAGGCGATCGCGGATGAAGCCCTGCAGCGTGCGGCCACGGTGGAAAGCGTGCTTGTCGTCCGGCGCACGGGCGAGCCGGTGAATATGGAGTCCGGCCGCGACATGTGGTACCATGAGTTGATGTCCCTCCCTATCGCCGGGAATGCATGTCATATTGAAGAGATGGACGCTGAAGACCCGCTGTTTATCCTGTACACTTCAGGAACGACCGGAAAGCCCAAGGCGATTCTCCATACCCACGGCGGCTACATGGTGGGCACATACACCACCATGAAGTACGTGTTCGATATTCATGAAGAGGACCGCTACTGGTGTGCGGCGGATCCGGGCTGGATCACCGGTCACAGCTATATCGTCTACGGGCCTCTTCTGAATGGCGCCACATCGTTCATGTACGAAGGCGCCCCCACCTTCCCGTACCCGAACCGCTGGTGGCAGATGATCGAGAAATACGGGATCAACATTCTCTACACTGCGCCGACGGCGATACGCGGCTTGATGCGTTTCGGTGAGGCGTGGCCCAACCGGCATGACCTCTCGACGCTCCGCCTCCTCGGTTCGGTCGGCGAGCCCATCAACCCCGAAGCGTGGAGATGGTATCACCGGGTGATTGGCAAGGGGAAATGTCCCATCATGGACACCTGGTGGCAGACGGAGACCGGGATGTTCATGATCACCCCGATGCCCTGTGTGGCATTGAAACCCGGCTCGGGCACACGACCCTTCCCGGGAGTGAAAATGGATATCCTCAACGAGGAGGGGAAACCCGTCGCGGCGAATGAGGAGGGGTTTCTGGTGATACAGACCCCCTGGCCTGCGATGATCCGGACGATCTACAAGGATCCGGAACGGTATGTGCAGCAGTACTGGAGCAAGTACCCCGGCATGTATCTGACGGGCGACTCGGCGCGGCGCGATGAAGACGGGTACTTCTGGGTGATCGGCCGGGTGGATGACGTGCTCAAGGTATCCGGCTACCGTCTGGGTACCGCCGAGATCGAGAGTGCGCTGGTGAGTCATCCGGCTGTCGCCGAGGCCGCAGCAATCGGGCTTCCGCATGACGTAAAGGGAAATGCCATTCACACGTATGTGATTGTGAAGGCCGGCATCGAAAAGACGGAGAAACTCATCGAGGAATTGCGCGCGCACGTCGCTCACGAAATGGGTCCCATCGCAAAACCCGACAGCATTCTGTTCGTGGATTCGTTGCCAAAGACGCGCAGCGGCAAAATCATGCGCAGGGTGCTGAAGGCGCGCGCTCTCGGTCAGGAACCCAAGGATCTGTCGACACTCGAGGAGTGACAGCCCGATGCATCGGCTGCAAACCGGGTCAAACCCCGGACGGTATCACATGAACCCGAAGATCAGCATAGTATCGAGGTATGGTGGTGAAGCTGCCCGTTGATATTCTTGTCGCCGCACTCCCCGTCCTGTATGCCGGCATCGTGGCCGTCTATGCGGTCACGTTCTTCGGCAGCAACAGCCCGCTGGAGCGCCTGAAGCGTCCGCTGCTCATCGCCCTGATTCTGGTGCATTTTGTGTATCTGAATCTGCGGACGTTTGCGTTTGACCATCCGCCCATCACCACGGTCTTTGAGATTTTCACCCTCCTTGCCGCGAGCATGTCGGTGGCATATCTGTACATCGAATACCGGACGAACGTGCGGAACACGGGATTGTTTGTCCTGTTTCTCGCCCTGGTGTTTCAGACCGTCTCGTCGTTGTTTATCAAAGACCTGCTCGTGATTCCGGATTACCTGCACAGTATGCTCCTGGGGTTTCATGTGTCCACGGCGCTGCTCGGCTACACTGCGCTTGCCCTGTCGGCGGTATACGGGCTTCTGTATCTCATGCTCTATCACGAGATCCGGTCGAGCCGGTTCGGCGTGATCTACAACCGCCTGCCAAATCTCGAGACACTCGAGATGATGAGCAACAAGTCCGAAGTGTTCGGGTTTGTCATGCTGGGTGTGGCTATCCTCGTCGGTGTCTTCTGGCTGCCGATGGTGTTCAAGGAGATTTCCTACTGGGATCCCAAACTCGTCGGTACCGTCACGATCTGGGTGCTGTACGCGGTCGTGCTGGGCGCCAAGAGCAAATTCGGCTGGCAGGGGCGGCGGACAATGATCGCCGCGCTTGTGGGGTTTGGTTTCGTGTTCCTCTCGATGCTGGTCCTCAATCTCTATCTCAGTAATTTTCACGCCTTCAAATAGACGGCTCGTGCTGCAGGATGAACCTCTTCACCATAGGAATCAGTCACCACACCGCTGCAGTCGACGTGCGCGAACGCATGTGGCTCTCCACCGAGGAGACCCGCAGGGCGCTGCCGGAACTGCGGGACCTCTTCTTCTCCGAATGCATGGTGGTGACCACCTGCAACCGGACGGAGGTCTACGGGATAAGCCGTGAGGCGGCGATCGACGGGGGTGCCCTCACCGCATACCTGCTGGATCTGAAGAAGGCGGCGGACGATGTACGTCCGGATCATTTCTTCCGCCATCAGGCCGGCGCCGCGGTGCATCACCTCTTCAAGGTTTCCGCCGGTATCGATTCGATGGTTCTCGGCGACATCCAGATCCTGAACCAGGTCAAAGAGGCGCTACATGCTGGCGCAGGATCTGGGGACCATCGGACCCGTCATGAACCGCCTCATGCAGGCAAGTCTGCATGTCGGCAAGCGTGTTCGCACGGAGACGGGACTCTGCGAAGGAGCCGTGTCCGTGAGCTATGCCGCGGTGGAGCTGGCAAGCAAGATCTTCGCGGACCTCTCGAAGAAGTCGGTCCTCCTGATCGGCGCGGGGGAAACCGGGGAGCTCACGCTGAAGCATCTGGTGGGTAAGGGCATCGGCCAGATCCGGATCGCCAACCGGACGCGCGCCAGGGCCGAGGCGCTTGTCGCCGAATTCGGCGGGGCAGTGGTCGACTACGAACAGATTGTCGACGCTCTGCGGAGCGTGGACATCGTGATCACTTCCGTGAACAGCCCTTCGTATGTCGTCCAGCCGGATGATGTGCAGAAGGTCATGCGCCAGCGATCCCATATGCCCCTGTTTCTCATCGATATCGGGGTTCCGCGGAATGTGCATCCGGCGGCACGGAAGATCGATAACGTCTTCCTGTATGACATCGATTCGCTGAATGCCGATTGTTGACAGGAACCTCGGGAGAAGGAAAGAGGAACTTCCCCGCGTGACCCGGATCATGCGCGAGGAAATGGTGGCGTTTTTCCACTGGTACAAATCGCTGCAGGTGACACCCACAATCCATGACTTGCGGGAGACCTTCGAGGCGATTCGCCGGCAGGAGGTGGAAAAGAATATCAACAGGTTCAAGCCCGAAGACCGTGAACTGGTGGACCTGGTGACCAGGCGGATCATCAACAAGCTGCTCCACCAGCCGCTCACCAACCTGAAACAGGGCGCGGAAAACGGGAGCGGGGGGAGTGAGACGATGCAGCGCATCAAGATTCTTCGCGATCTGTTCGGCATTCCGGGGCATGAGGGCGATCGTGAAACCTGAAACCATCAGGATCGGCAGCCGGGGCAGTGCGTTGGCCCTCTGGCAGTCCCGCTGGGTCCGCGGACGCCTGGGAGCATCCTTTCCCGACCGCGTGTTCGACATCGTCATCATCAAGACCAAAGGGGACAGGATCCTCGATGCGCCCCTGTCGAAGATCGGGGACAAGGGTCTTTTCACGAGGGAGATCGAGCACGCCCTTCTCGACGGGACCGTCGATCTTGCCGTGCACAGCCTGAAGGATCTTCCCACCGAGCTGCCGGAGGGATTGGCCATCGGTGCGGTCAGTGAAAGGGAAGACGTCCGGGATGTCTTCCTTCCCCGGCCGGGCAATGCCTTCCGCACGCTCCTGGGCCAGCCGGCCGGCGCCGAAATTGCCACCGGGAGTTTGCGGCGCAAGTGCCAGATCCTGAATCTGCGGCCCGATCTCCGCATTGTGGATATCCGGGGCAACCTGAATACCCGGCTGACGAAGCTCGAGAAATCCTCCTGGGCCGGCATGATGCTCGCGCGTGCGGGTGTGGTGCGCCTCGGATGGGAGGATCGCATCGGCGAATCGCTTGACCCGTTGACGATCCTCCCCGCAGTCGGGCAGGGGGCGTTGGCCGTCGAGATTCGCACCGGCGATGAAGAGACCCGGCGGTTGATCGCCGGCATCCATCATCCATGGACCGGGCATGCAACGGAGGCGGAGCGTGCGCTTCTCCGCCGCCTTGAAGGGGGTTGCCAGGTGCCTATCGGAACCTACGGACGGGTGGTCGAAGGCAATGGCGGGCACCGCCTTCTGCTGGATGCGATCGTGGGCTCCCTTGACGGGCGCACGGTGGTACGCGGCGCCGTCGAGGGAGATCCCGGGGAAGCCGCGCTCCTGGGGAGCCGGCTCGCGGAGTTGCTCCTGGAACGGGGGGCCCGCGCCATTCTCGCGGATATCCGCCGGGTTCCCGGCCGGGCGGATGGATCTTAACGGAAAACACATTCTGATCACCCGCCCGCGCGAACAGGCCGCGGAAATGGAGGAAGAAATCTCGCGACGCGGAGGGATTGCTTCCGTGATCCCGATGATCCGGATCGTCCCGGCGGAAGATGACGGCACCTTCCTGCGCCTCGTCCCCGGCAAGCCTCCGTTTGATGCGGTGGTCTTTTCGAGCGCGAACGCCGTGAACATCTTTGCCGACCGTTGTGCGCTGGCCGGGTTCACACCGGAGCAGATCTCACGCCGTGAAGTGTTTGCGGTGGGGGACCGGACAAGGCGCGAATGCGAACGGCGGGGTATTCATGTAACGGAAACACCCGGGGAGTACTCCGGACGCGCACTCGGCGCGTTGCTCGGGGCCCGGAACCTCCGCGGCAAGCGGTTTCTCTTCCCGCGGGGGGATATCGGGCGGGACGAAATCCTGGAGGCGGTCCGGGGAGCGGGTGCGGAGACGCACGCGATCGTGCTCTATCGCACGGAGGGCCCCGAACCGGCGGAGGCCGCAGAGGCGCGCGCAAGAACCCTGCGGCGTGAATTTGATATAGCCACATTCACGAGTCCGTCCGCGGTGCGGCACTTCGCTGCGATCTTCTCCGAACCGGAACGCCGCAGTCTCGCCGGTCGCGTCATGATTGCCGTGATCGGAGGCACAACAACGCAGGCGGCGGAGGAAGTGGGACTCCAGACGGACATCAGGGCGGACGTCTCCACCGGCAGCGGACTGGTGGAGGCTGTTGCCGCGCATGGAGCATCGCCACAGCCAATCCACCGGAACACGAACAGGCCAACACACACGTAACGTATCTCCGAACACCCTATGACAACTTTTCAGAACGACCTCTTCCTCCGCGCATGCAAGCGCCAGCGGCTCGAACGCACACCTGTCTGGATGATGCGGCAGGCCGGACGGTATCTCCCGGAGTACCGCGCCGTGCGGGCCAAATCCGACTTTCTGACCATGGTGCGAACACCCGAGCTTGCCGCCGAGGTGACCATCCAGCCGGTCGATCTCGTGGGTGTGGATGCCGCGATCATCTTCTCCGATATCCTGGTTGTGCCCGACGCGATGGGAATGCAGCTGGTGATGGAAGAAGCGAAAGGACCGCGCTTTCCCCAGCCGCTCCGGAAGAAGGAGCAGTTCGACCGGATGCGCGTTGTGGATCCGGAGAAATCTCTCCGCTATGTCACCGACGCCATCACGCTGACCCGCCGGATGCTGAACGGCCGGGTGCCGTTGATCGGGTTCTCCGGCTCCCCGTGGACGCTGGCCGCGTATATGATCGAAGGGGGCGGTACAAAGGACTTCAAACACATCAAGCAGCTGCTGCTGGACGAACCCGAAACGCTCCTGGCTCTTCTGAAAACACTGGCGACATCCGTGCGCCTCTACCTCGAAGCCCAGCTCGCCGCCGGCGCGGATGCGATCCAGATCTTTGACACCTGGGGAGGCGTTCTGGCCCCGGACCACTTCAGGAAATTTTCCCTGGATTTCCTCTTCGAGATTGTGTCCACTCTGCGGAGGGACGGCGCGCCGGTGATCGTCTTTTCCAAGGGGGCGAACCATGCGCTTGCGGACCTGGCCGCAATCGGGGCGGATGTGGTGGGGCTGGACTGGACGGTGGACATCGGCGCCGCGCGCGCGGCGATCGGAGATCAGGTCGCCCTTCAGGGGAACCTCGATCCGTCGTTCCTCTACGCTTCCCCCGAACGGATCCGCGGAGAGGTGCGGTCGATCCTCCGCAAGTACGGGAAGGGGAGCGGACATGTCTTCAATCTCGGCCACGGCATCCTGCCGGACGTGCCTGTCGAGCACGCGCGGGCGATGATTCGTGCCGTCAAAGAAGAGAGCACGGCGTTTCATGTCTGACCCGGCACGACACGGAATCACCGGAACCTCCGCGGGCGTGGCGCTGCTCCAGCTCGGCGGACCCGACTCCCTGGATGCCGTCGAGCCGTTCCTGTACAACCTGTTCTGCGATCCGGACATCATCGATCTGCCTCTGGCATTCCTCTTCCGGAAGCCCCTTGCGCGCCTGATCTCGTCACGGCGCGCGCCGAAGGTACAGGAGTACTACCGGCATATCGGCGGGAGATCACCCATCCTCCGTCTGACCGAGCGACAGGCCCGCGCACTCGAACGTGCGCTCGGATCCCCGGCTCCGGTACGCGTGGACATTGCCATGCGGTACTGGCACCCCCTGACGCAACGGACCGTGCAGAAGTTCAAGAAGCAGGGCATCGAGAGGGTGGTTCTTCTCCCCCTGTACCCCCAGTACTCGAAGAGCACAACGGGTTCGAGTGTGAACGAATGGAGGCGCGTTGCCGCAGGGGAGGGGTATCATCCTGACGTGCGGATTGTGGAGGAATACTGCGAGCACCCCGACTACATCGCCGCCATCGTCCAGAACGTCCGGATTGCGCTGAACCGGGTTCCCGGGCCGGACCGGGGAACCGTGCATCTGGTGTTCAGTGCGCACGGGACGCCGATGTCCCTGGTGCGTGCGGGGGATCCGTATCAGCAGCAGGTCGTCCGGACATATCATGCCGTGCTGAAGGCGGGGGACTTCGGGCTTCCCCACACGCTCTGCTACCAGAGCAAAGTCGGTCCGCAGAAATGGCTCGAACCTTCCATGAGCGGGACCGTCCACGCCCTGGCCTCGGCCGGTGTGTCGCACATGATCGTCGTCCCCCTTGCGTTCGTCTCCGATCACAGCGAAACCCTCTGGGAAATCAACATGGAGACACGCCGCGAGGCGAAGCGGCTCGGGGTGCGGTATTTCGACATGAGTCCTGCGCTCAACACAAATCCGGCGTTTATCCGGGCGCTCCGTCAGCTCGTGCTGGCACAGCTGCGCTGAAGGAGCGGGGAACCTCATACACCGCCGGCGCCGCCGGCCTTTTCGGTCTCCTATGAACAAAGAGAAACATGTTGTCGTCGTGGGGGCGGGGATATCCGGCCTGACCGCCGCATTCTGGCTGAAGCAGTCCGGTGTCACCGTCACCGTTCTTGAACAGGATGCCGTGCCCGGCGGAACGATGCGTACGCGTCAGGAGGGGGGATGGCTCATCGAAACAGGTCCGAACAGCGCGCTGGAGACCACGCCGGTCTTTGGCGAGATGTTTGATCTGCTGGGAATCGCCGGAGAGCGGCAATACGCGAGCGAATCTTCGAACAACCGGTATATCCTGCGGAACGGCACTCTGCATCCGCTTCCGATGTCCCCTCCGGCCTTCCTGCGGTCGCGTCTCTGGACGACGCGCGGAAAACTCCGTCTGATCGCGGAACCGTTCATCGGCCGCGCCACACGGGAAGAAACGATTGCGGAATTTGTGGAGCGCCGCCTGGGGCGGGAATTTCTGGATTATGCGATCAACCCGTTCGTGGCCGGCGTGTTTGCCGGCAGCCCCGAGCACCTGAGCGTGCGTGCCGCCTTTCCCAAGCTTTATGCGCTGGAAGAGAAGTACGGGGGACTGATCAAAGGCATGATCAAAGGTGCGAGGGAGCGGAAACAACGCGCGGAAGTGGCGAAGGACCGTGCAAAGATGTTCGCGTTCAAGAACGGGATGCAGACGTTCCCGGATGCGATCGCCCGTTCTCTGGGAATGGCCGTTCAGTGTGGATGCACGGTTCAGCGGATTGCGCGTGTGCCGGACGGTACCTTCAGGGTCGGATGCACCTTGAGCGGAAAAACCTCCGAGCTGGAAGCCGACGCGGTGGTGCTCTCAACGCCCGCATACGCGGCCGCCCCGATTCTGCACCCCCTGGCACCGGGGCTCGCGGACCAGCTGGCGGCAATCTATTATCCGCCGGTCGCGGAAGTGTATTTCGGATTTCGTGAAGAGCAGTGCCCCCGCCCCCTCGACGGTTTCGGCTATCTGATACCGGCGAAGGAACAACGGAATATACTCGGCACGATCTGGTCGTCCGCCATTTTCCCGGGCAGGGCGCCGGCCGGACACATCGCCCTTACGTCGTTCGTCGGCGGGTCCCGCCAGCCCGAACTCCTGGCGCAGGACGATGCGGGGCTCCTCTCCACAGTCCTCGCGGAATTGCGTTCGCTGATGGGTGTGCGCGGAGATCCGGTCTGCTCCAGGGTCATACGGTGGAACAGGGCGATTCCGCAGTACAATCTGGGGTATCATGTGGTTGTGGAGGCGATGGAGGATCTGGAACGGGAGGTGCCGGGACTGTATCTCTGCGGCAACTACCGCGGGGGCATCGCGGTGGGGGATTGTGTGAAGAACGGGAAAGCGGCCGCCGGCAGGATTGCCGCCGCGCTGGCACACAACGAGTAGTTGCTCGGCCGGGAAATGTTTCTTACCGCTCCCGGCGGCGGGCCCGGCCGGGGTGTAACAAGGCCGGCCGGACTTCCGGACTGATGTTGATATCTCAATGGAGGCTCCAAACATGCAAACACATGTGGGTGAATATCCGGGAACCCGGTTGCGGCGGACACGGATGAACGAGGTGCTCCGCAGCATGGTGCGGGAAACCGAACTCTCGGTGAAGGATTTCATCTATCCCCTGTTCGTTGTTCCCGGCACGAACGTGAAGAAAGAGATTTCGTCCATGCCCGGTGTGTATCAGATGTCCGTCGATCAGATCGTGCGTGAATGTGCCGAGGTCCAAACGCTGGGCGTGCCTGCCGTGATATTCTTCGGCATTCCGGAGCAGAAAGATGAAGTGGGGTCGGGCGCATACGACGAGCAGGGCATCATTCAGCGCGCGCTCCGCGCGGTGAAGAAGGACGTTTCCGGACTCTACCTCATCACCGATGTCTGTCTGTGCGAGTATACTTCCCACGGACATTGCGGAATCGTGCGGGGCGACGAAATCGTGAACGACGATTCCATAGCGCTGCTCGCGAAAGAAGCCCTGACCCATGCACAGGCCGGGGCGGACATGGTCGCGCCTTCGGACATGTTCGACGGGCGGGTCGGAGCGATCAGAAGGACGCTGGATGCGAGCGGTTTTCTTTCGGTTCCGATCATGTCCTATGCGGCGAAATACGCGTCGGGGTTCTACGGACCCTTCCGCGAAGCGGCGGAGAGCACGCCGAAGTTCGGCGATCGCCGTTCGCACCAGATGGATCCGGCCAACAGCGATGAAGCGCTGCGGGAAGTGGCCCAGGACATCACCGAAGGTGCCGACATTGTGATGGTGAAGCCCGCGCTGGCATATCTGGATGTCATTCACCGTGTCAAGGAACGTTTCGCCATGCCGACGGCGGCGTACAACGTGAGCGGGGAGTATTCCCTGGTCAAAGCCGCGGCGAGCATGGGATGGGTGGACGGAGAACGCGTCATGATGGAGATGTTGACGGGTATCAAACGGGCAGGCGCGGATCTGATCCTGACGTACTTCGCGAAAGAAGCGGCAAGAGTCCTGAAAAGAGGATAGGCGCACCGCGATACGCCGGCGCTGCGGTGCTACCGCTCTGGAAATGGAGAAGGGACCAATGAACTCAAGAGAATCGGACAGGCTTTTTGCCCGGGCCAGAACGCTGATCCCGGGCGGTGTGAATTCTCCCGTACGCGCGTTTGCGTCCGTGGGGCGGAATCCGCTGTTTATCGCGAAAGCCAGGGGATCCTCACTCTGGGATGCGGACGGGAACCGGTTTATCGACTATGTCGGATCGTGGGGGCCGATGATTCTCGGTCACGCACACGAACGGGTCGTCGAGACGGTCCGGAAAACCGCCATGGACGGCACGAGTTTCGGCGCTCCGACCGAGCTGGAGGTGCGGATGGCGGAGCTTATTGCGCGTATCGTTCCGTCCATTGAAATGGTGCGCATGGTAAACTCCGGCACGGAAGCCACCATGAGCGCAATACGGCTCGCACGGGCTTTCACCGGCCGCGAGAAGATCATCAAGTTCGAAGGGTGCTACCACGGGCACGGCGACGCCTTCCTGATCAAAGCGGGGTCCGGCGCAATGACCCTGAGTGTCCCCGACAGTCCGGGAGTGCCCGCGGCCGTGGCCGCCGGAACGTTGAACGCGGGGTATAACGATCTTGCATCCGTGCAGCAGCTTGTGGACGGTCACCGGGGATCCGTTGCAGCGGTTATCGTCGAACCTGTCGTCGGGAACATGGGATGCGTTCCTCCAGCGCCGGGATTCCTGGAAGGGCTGCGGACACTCTGCACACGTGAAGGGATCCTCCTCATCTTCGACGAAGTGATGACGGGGTTCCGTCTCGCACGGGGAGGCGCTCAGGAGCTGTACGGGGTTCGGCCGGATCTGACGACGCTGGGCAAAATCATCGGTGGCGGGCTGCCTGTGGGCGCGTACGGCGGCCGGAAGGATGTGATGGCGCTCGTGGCACCGAGCGGACCCGTGTATCAGGCGGGGACCCTGTCGGGGAATCCGCTGGCAATGGCGGCGGGATATGAGACGCTGCAGATCATCGGGGAAGACCGGAATTTCTACAAGCACCTGGAATCGAAATGTACACGCCTGGCTGCGGGGATGCAGCAGGTGATCGACGAACGAACGCTGCCCCTCACCCAGAACCGCGTGGGTTCCATGGCGACATTGTTCTTCGCGGAGAGTGCGGTGACGGACTACGCAAGCGCACTGGCCTCAGACCGGGAGAAGTACGGTCTGTTCTTCCGCGAGATGCTCGAGCGCGGCGTGTATCTTGCCCCGTCCCAGTTTGAAGCCGGATTTGTCTCCATCGCCCACAGCGAGGCGGACATTGACCGCACCGTGGAAGCGGCCCGGGGAGCGCTGCGCGCGGTGTTTCCGTAGCTCCTCGAAGGGGAGTCCGCCTCCCTTCGCTGCGGGAACTTGTCCGGCGTCCGGGTGGTTCAACCTGTACATCCACCAGAACCGGAGATCCCGTGAAGACTGTCATCCTCGCACTCGCCCTTCTTCTTTCACCCGCCAGTGGCATGGCACAAATCACCATAGAACCCGTTGAATACAAACAGGGCGAAACCGTGTTGGACGGATATGTCGCCTATGATGCCGCCCTGAAAGGGAAACAGCCCGGTGTGGTGGTTGTGCATGACTGGATGGGCGTCGGCGAATACGTGAAGATGCGGGCGGAGCAGCTGGCAAAGCTCGGATACGTAGCCTTCGTTGCGGACATCTATGGCAAGGGGGTGCGTCCGAAAAACACACAGGAAGCGTCCCAGCAAGCCGGCAAATACAGGGCCGATCGTCCTCTTCTGCGCGCCCGTGCACAGGCGGCGCTGGATCTTCTCAGACAGAATCCCCGGGTGGATACGGGGCGCCTTGCGGCGATAGGGTACTGTTTCGGCGGCGGAACCGTGCTTGAACTCGCGCGCAGCGGCGCGGATCTGGCCGGCGTGATCAGTTTTCACGGCAACCTGGACACTCCCAATCCCGATGACGCGAAACACATAAAGGGCAAGGTGCTCGTCCTGCACGGCGGGGATGATCCCTATGTTCCGGCCGCCCAGGTGGAGGCGTTCCAGTCGGAAATGCGGAAGGCGAACGTTGACTGGCAGTTTATCGCTTACGGAGGGGCTGTGCACTCTTTCACCCAGAAGGGGGCGGGAAGCGATAACTCAAAAGGAGCGGCCTACAACGAGCGGGCTGACAAACGCTCGTTTGTGCAGATGACCACGTTCTTCAAGGAAGTGTTCGGCAAGTAGGAAGGTTTGCGGCTTCAGAGCCTCCGGAAGAACTCCGCGTCTCCGGAGGACACCGCGCTACGGTCCGGTGCTAAAATAATCCGCGAAGTATCGCCAACTTTAGCCAATCTCAGTATATCGATTCAACTCTAGGATTATTCCATTGACAAAGGGAGGCTGTTTGACTATATTGCCATAGTTTATTCTGGTAACTAACGAACCCTCCAGTCCTACTCAAGTACGCAGGCCCTGCACCATGTGGAAAGCCCTCAAGCAGGCGAGTAGCACTACCACCGAACCCACGGCGTTTCGTGTCCTTCGCCTTGTGCGAGAAGCTACTCCCATCTCCCGTACGGAAATCGCCCACCGCTGCAGACTCTCCAAACCAACCGTGTCAGACATCGTCAACAGGTTTCTGGAGTTCGGCGTCATCCAGCCCAGGGGTGAAGCACCGTCTTCGGCACGCGGAGGGAGGAGACGTGAACTCCTCGAGTTCAACCCGCAGGCCGGGCATGTGATCGGCATCGACATCCGGATGAACGAGGCTGTCGTCGCTGCAACCGATCTCAACGCGAACATACTCGACCGGGAGAGCATCCCGCACAGAACAGGCAGCGCCCCTGCAGAGGTGCTGGAGGACCTGACGCACACGATCAACAGGTTCTTTGATTCGGGACTCCTCTCCCGCGAGCGAACGGTGGGCATCGGCATCGGACTTCCCGGGCTCATCGACCGTGCGAGCGGGGTCGTGCGCGTTGCAGACACCCTGGCCGGTTGGGAAGGCGCGCGCCTGCGGGACATCTTCGAAGCGCGCTTCGGCATCCCCGTCTCGGTTGAAAACGATGTCAAGACACGAACGCTGGCGGAGGTGCTCTTCGGCCGGGGCAGGACGATCCGCGATCAGGTCTTCCTCTGGATAGGGGACGGCATAGGAGCGGGTATCATCATCGACGGCAGGCTGCACCACGGCATCACCGAAAGCGCCGGGGAGGTCGGGTACAACACGATCGTCGGTCCGGGTGAGTTTCCGCTCCTGTATGCGGGCCAGCGGGATTTCGGGGAAATCCTCTCCGATGCCTCCGTGGTGCGCGCATACGCCCGGCACGCGGGCAGCCCGGAAGTGCTGACAATCCGGGAGCTCTCCCGGGAATCCGGGGCGGGCAATCCTCTTGCGGTCAGTCTCTTCGAGGAGGTCGCCCATCTGACGAGTATCGTCTGCATCAACCTGATCAACACGCTGAATCCCGAAGTCATCATCATCGGGGGGAAAATCGCGGCTGAGGCCGGCTCCGTTCTTGAACGGATCCAGCAGCGCGTCCGTGAGGACATCCTTTCCGTTCCCGCACATGCCGTGCGGATTGTGCCGGCTTCATTTCACGAGGACGGTGTGATTCTCGGCGCCGTCGGGCTGGTGCTGTACGATTTGTTCGTGCCCTCGCGCGCGGTTGCAGAGATGGCAGGGCAGCAAGCATAGAGCCGGCACCGGCATCAGGCGGAATAGGCAATGAGCGTAGGAATGAATCCTGTATCATCAACCGTTGAGGCGACCATGAACAACCACGTACGATTGCTCTTCGCAATGACCATCGCATGGATGTGCGTGTCCCCCGTGAGCTTTGCCCAGTCCAATCCCTGGAGTTATGTGGGAAGAATAGGGTTCCCCGTGGCGGACAGTATTGCCGCCCGCCCCTATCTGTGCACGCTGGATGAGAACGAACGCCTGTTTGTGATCTCGGCCAAAGTCGATGACCCCAAAGCCCACAATGCGGTGTATTTTGCCAACCCCGGCGACACGGTGTTCACCAAGCTGATCGACTATGATGAGAATGGAGATTCCGATACACTGAGGGGGAACATCGGATCGCTTCGCGGCATCACCACGCTGAAGAACGATCTCATTGTCACCGCTTCCCAGCCCTATCCCAAAACCAAACCGAACACCCTGGCCGCGGCGTACTACTATAAGAACACCGACACGAACCAGGTGGAGCGCTTCGGATTCAATATCGCCGGATCCGGATACGGCTCCTTCATCAACAGCGCCGACATGTCGAAGGATTCCATGCTGGTTGCGGGCATTGATTTCGGGACATCCATCCGGTGGTACAACTGGGGCACACGGTTCACCAGATCGGTGCGGGGTTCCTGGAACACCCCCGACACGAACAACACGTCGATCTTCAGCAATGCCACAGAGCCGGGAGGTCCGCAGACGAGCGGTCTGGATCTCATACGGGACGTGGCGCTGGTTCCGGGTGGCGACTACTTCGCGAAAGCGACGCCTCTCTACACGTCGCGCAACTCCATTTCCGGAACGCAAATCACCGGAGGCATCGCCGTCTGGACAGGAGGAACACAGGTTCAGCCGATTACGTACGGTCCTTCGCGCGTTTCTGATTTTGACGGTTTTCTCTCGTTCCTGCAGTTCTTCCCGTACGGGATAACCGTGGATACCCGCGGCATTCTCTGGGTGGCGGGCGTGGATTCCACGCGGCGATGGGTAAAAGGGTTCAAGGTGGAAGGCGTGAACGCGCTGGCGATGTATGACCTCCCCAGTGCAACGAGTTACGATGTTCCAACTCCCGGCGGCGCACCGATGCAGGCTCCGAGCGATGTGGCCGTGACCCGGAACACCCAGTATGCGTACGTGATCGACCGGTATGCGCGCTGTGCCTGGAAGTTCAAGAGCACCAGCGTCGACGTCCGGGACGACCCGGTGCACCCGTCGAGTTTCACCCTGAGTCAGAACTATCCCAACCCGTTCAATCCCTCGACCATCATTTCCTATTCGCTCCCGGCGGCGGGCTATGTGCGCCTTGTCGTGACGGATCTCCTCGGCCGAGAAATTGCCCGGATCGTTGACGGCCACGTGGCCGCCGGCAAGCATGCGGAGGTTTTCAACGCCGCGCATCTGACCAGCGGGACGTATATCTACACACTCATCACACCGGGGGCAACGAGCTCCCGCACAATGCTGTACCTGAAGTAACCGGGGCTGTCGACGGCCCCGAGCACCGGAGAGCGGTGTGCGTTTGCGGTGATAGGCATTTCCTGATCCACTCAATGGCGGATGCGGACCGCCATCGCAAGGTGAGCGACCATGTGCAACAGGACACTTTTCCCGGCTTACGTGCCGCTGTTCCTTTCCCTTCTGCTCCACGTGCATGCGGTCGGGCAAACAAGCAAGCTTGTGGGTTCCGTGTACGACGCAGCGAACAAGGAACCGCTTGTGGGCGTCAATATCGTCATCGTCGGGACCAACTTCGGTGCCGGCACCGATATTAACGGCCGGTACACCATTCTCAATATCCCTCCCGGCCGGTACTCGGCCAGAGCCACCCTGATCGGATATACCACCGTCGTGCAGCAGAACATCGAGATCAACATCGACAGGACAACCAGCGCGGACTTTGCCCTGGGCGAGTCGTCCATCGAACTGGAACAGGTGATCGTTGTGGCGTCGCGGCCGCCGGTGGTGCGCGACAGAACATCCACGTCAACCACGCTGGACAACGCCCAGATCACCGCCGCGCCGGTGGAAGGTCTGCGCGGTGCAATGGATCTGTCTGCAGGATTCCAGCGCAGCGCCTCGGGTGAATACTCCGTCAGAGGATCCGGCGCGTACGAACTGAATTTCCAGATCAACGGCATCAGTCAGGTGACCTCGAACACCAGTGCTCCCGGGGAATTCGGGGCCGACAAAGCGAACAACTCGTGGAAGTTCGACGTGAACCCTCTGGGTGTGCAACAGATGGAGTTGATCACCGGAGGATTCTCCGCGGAGTACGGCAATGCTCAGGCCGGCGTGGTGAAGGTAGCCATGAAAGAAGGCGCGCCGAAGCTGACGGGCGAATTCCGTGTGGAGTACCGTCCGCCCGGACAATATCATTACGGGCCGTATCTCTATGATCATGCAAATTACGAGTGGCAGAAGTGGGGAACACTCGACAAGTGGATGGCAAACAAGGACAACATCGCCCAGGAGCTGGGGTTGAATCTCCGCTATGCCGATCTTAAGCTGTCGGATCCCGCAAAGTACAATCAGCTTGTGGACCAGGAAATCGCCTGGGCGCACGGCGTGTGGGTGAACAACCACGAACCCGGGGACGACAATCCCCTCGGCGTCTATGACTACCGCACGTACGCGTATCAGCGGTATCTGTTCGGCGTGGGGGGGCCGCTGGGACGCGACCCGAACACGCTGAAGTTCTTCGCGTCCGGCGAATACAAGAAGAACCCCACACGGCTCCCTTCCTCCGAAAAGTCGCAGGTCTCACAGAACTACATGCTCAGTGTCACCTACAATCCGGTGGAAAACAACAAGATCAAGTTGATGGCCAACTACCAGAGCTACACCGGCGGCCTGTGGGATGGCTCCGACGATATCCGGTGGTCCGGGCTGCACGGCTCCCCGCCGAATCAATCGAGGAAATACGATATCAATTTTGACCCGGTGCGGAACGAACGGACGGTGACACAATCCATCAACTGGGTTCACGTCTTCGACGCCAGTTCCTTCCTGGAGGTCAGCCTCTCCCACCAGAGCGAACGCTATGAGCTTCCGTACAGGTATCTGCCCGGGTACGGCCAGATGGTGGACCGCCTGGACAGTCTGAACGATCCGGCCGGAACGATCCTCAGGGCCGGCACCTGGTGGGAAGACAACTACTTCACTTCGCTCGAACGGGTGAGCACCAACTGGTATCAGGACAACCGGACGGAGATCTACAGCCTGCGCGGCGATTATGCCGCCCAGATTTCCGAGACGCATTTCCTGAAAGCCGGAGGAAGCCTCCACTACTTCGATATGCTCAATAACGGCGTCTATGGAAGCTACCAGGCCAACTCGTTCGTGGCGCGGAACGGTTTTGCGGAGTACTACCGGGGGTACCCGATTGATGCGTCCGTCTACATCCAGGACAAGATGGAATATCCGGGCCTGATCGCCAACGTCGGTCTCCGGGCCGAAGTCTACAACTTCCAGTCGCAGATACCTGTGGATGCGTATAACTACCTCTACCCCGGGACAGACGGCCCCTCCAGCATCGGCAACCCGGCGACCACCGGCACCAAAACGCAATATGTGCTGCAGCCCCGGCTGGGCATTTCCTTCCCTGTCGGCGCAACCACGGCGCTGCGCATCCAGTACGGCCATTTCGCCTCCATGCCCACGTTCAGCCAGGCCTTCTCCAATATGACCTGGAAAGGGTGGAACGGCATCGGCAACCCCGATCTGGAACCGAAGAAGACCATCAATTATGAATTCGGTCTCCAGCAGGCACTCGGCGAAGCGTACCGGCTGGATCTGGTCGTGTACTACAATGACCGGACGAGCCAGGTGGGATCGCAAAGCATCGCCTCCTATACGGGTTCCGTGAACAAATTTGCAGGCTTCTCGGGAAACAACGTCCCGCTCTACTTCTATTCATCCTATGCGAACAACGCCTTCGGTTCGACGATCGGATTCGAGGCCACGTTCGAAACCATCAGCAACGACCACTGGTCGTACAGGCTCAGCTACAGTCTGTCCCAGACCACGGCGGGGAATTTCGGATCGAGCACGGTCTATCCGGACAACTCGCGCAACTATTCGACACGGAACTATACCGGCGAGTTTCTGGCTCCCTGGGACAGGACACACAACTTCCGGGCGCTTGTCCAGTATGCCTGGGGAAGCGAAGAGGGAATGGGCATTTTTGGAGTCCGGCCGCTTGAAAACTCCGTTCTCAGCCTGACCTACACCGCGCAATCAGGAACGCCGTACACCTACATCACCGATTTCTCGCTGCGCGACGCCGTGTACAACCGCAGATACCCGCTGGAATCCAGCGTCGACCTTAATCTCGTCAAGACGATCCAGATCAACAGCAGCCGGATTCTGCTCGGGGTGCGGGTGATGAACCTGTTCGAGAACAAATGGCTTACACCGCCCTCGACATCGGAAGACATCAACGCCTGGGTGCAAAAGGGGATTACCGTTGCCGATCCGGCGAATGATCCCCTGCGGAGAAACTACATTGTGGCCCCGTATGCGGCATACAGAAACATCCCCCGGCAGGTGTTTTTCACGCTGGGTGTCGGGTTTAATTGAATTGCCTTTTCGGTGTGAGAGGAGTCCCATGAGAGGAAGAAGGCGGGTGCAAAGAGGGCTGCGTCAGAGCTTCCTGATTCTGCTCGGGCTGATCACCGCTGCGGGCGAGCTCGGTGCGCAGGTGGAAACCTCTTCCCTCTTCATCCTGAACAGGGGGAGGCTCTGGCAAACGTACAGCTACGGCAAATCCGGTCCGCCGTTCAGCGACTGGGCGACAAAAGGCGTCGGCCTGGACTGGCCCGGGTTCGATCCCAGCCTGATCAGCGAGAATATCGGCGGCTCCGCTTCGCACCTGGTTTCCGGCGGGCTCTATGTCGGCGCAAAGTGGAGGCCCGACAGCGTCATTACCGTGGATGACTGGGCGATGTACGCCGGATCGATCGCCGACGGGGCAAACGCCAAATACATCGTGACCACGAACAGGGAAGTGTATCCCAACGGGAGCAACCACTGGGTCCAGACCGACGCTCACGCCGGCGAACAGGTGTTCAGAACCGTTTGGGAATACAACAAGAACTACACGGACAAGAACGAAGAGATGTACAAGCGGATGCTTCCGATCCGTGCCACGCGGACCGTGCACCAATGGAGCGGGTCGAAACTTGATGAAAACTACGTGATTGTCGAATACGTGATCAAGAACATCTCTCCGGAAATACGGGCTGGTGTCCCTCCCGGCCGGTTTGTCGCCGACACGATGTACGAGTTCCGGGCGATGGCCAGCTATGGCATGCACTGTAACGCACGCGAATGGAATGTCCTGTTCCCGTCGCTTTCGCCCGGGGCCCGGAACACCGCATTCATCTACGATGCACAGCGCAGGCTGATTCTGGGAAGGGCCGTGGACGATCCCTCGACAATAGGGATAAGCGAAGACATGGGGTATGCCGCGTCGATGGGTCCGGTGGTGAACGGCAACCCGACGGGGGAATATCTCGCGCCGGGTATCGCCGGGGTGTCCCTGCTGTATTCCTCCCGCGACAACGCCGGATTGACAAGCAATGTGGTGCAGTACGGGTGGTCCGCCGGGAGCAGCACGCAGGACAGGGGGCCGTTCACGAATGTGCCCTCGCTTCCCGAACCTCAATACGACGTCCTGAAAGACATCCGGCTCACCTTCAATCATGTCAGCAGCCCGTTTGACACGCTCTTCATGAAGAAGTCCCGTATGTGGTCCCTGCTGTCCGTCGGTCCGTGGACGATTCTTCCCGGAGATTCCATCCGCATTGTCCTCGCGGAAATCGTGGACGGTGTCGACTACGCGAAGGCCATCGATCCGAAGACCTATTCGGCGGCACAGATTTTCCAGGACGGACGAAGGGTGTTCAATGCCACGGCCACCAGGGCCCAGTTCACCTTTGACAACAACTTCGCGCACCCTAATCCTCCCGCTGCACCGCCGTTTACCGTGGACTACAATCGCAACGGACGGGCAGTCGCCAATGTGATCACCTGGAACAGGGATGCCGAAAACATTCCGGATGCCTATGACGGCGCAAAGACCCTCGCGGGGTATGTGCTCTACCGTTCGGGATACCTGCCGATCGGCCCCTGGAGCGTGGTCGACACGGTGTGGAAAGGAGATCCGGCCTATCTCGACGGGGGACGTTATGTGTATCGGGACTCGACGGTCGACATCGGGAAGGGGTATTACTACGCGCTCACGGCGTTCAACAGCGGCCGGAGTTCGTGGAGCGGCGTCGGGACGGTCACGAATGTCCCGCCCATGGAGACGTCCATTTTTGCGAACAGAACGAATCTGCCCTTCGTGGCAACGCTTGCTCCGACGGCTTCCCTGGACAGCATCCTGGTTGTTCCCAACCCGTTCGTCATCGGAGCGGGGTTTTCTCAGCCCGGCGCAGGCGACAAAATCCAGTTTGTGAACATTCCCAATCCCTGTACCATCAGAATTTATACTGTCAGGGGCGATCTCGTCAAGACGCTGCAGGTGCCCGAGGGGGCAGGGGCAATCGCGTCCTGGGACCAGGTGACGGATTACGGGCAGTTCGTCAAAAGCGGCATTTATGTCTATGCTGTTGAGTCGCCTGTTGGTTCAACTCTTGGGAAGCTCGCAATCGTCAGGTAAGCCTCTCGTCCATGGCCTTTGAAACCCGGGTGATGGTACAATGAACGTGTCGACATCGAAACGAATCAGATCATGGACCCGCGGGCTGGTGCTCGTGTCTGCGCTGCTCATCATGCAGACATCCCCGGGGCAGACCTTCAAGAAAAACGCCACTGCAGGTTTTACGTTTCTGGAGGTGCCCGTCAGCGCGCGCTCGGCGGCCCTGGGAGAAGCCTCGCTGGCACTGTCCGACGTCAACGCGTCCTCGGTCTTTGACAACCCGGGGGCACTGGGATTCATGAGCCAGGAACACTCCCTGTCGGCTTCGTACGCACCGTGGTTCGCGGATATCAAGAACTATGCGGCAAGCTATGCAGTGAAGACACCGATCGGCATGTTTGGTCTCGGGCTTGTCGCGCTGGATTATGGCTCGATACCCAGGAGCGTTGTCGCCCAGGGGCAGAAAGTGTACGAGGTGATCGGTACGTTTGACGCGAAGTCCCTGGCAATCGGACTGACCTACGGGGCAATGCTCACGGATCGGTTTTCCTTCGGCGCGACGGTGAAGTATGCCGAGGAGAGCATCGACATCTACCGGGCGCGCAATCTCCTGTTCGACGGGGGTGTGCTCTACTATACCGGCCTGGGATCGTTCAGAATCGCTGCGGTGGTGCAGAATTTCGGAGTCAACGCGAAGTTCATCAACGACGAATTCAAAATGCCCACCGTATTCAAAATGGGCGCGGCAATGGAAGTGCTGGGAGACCAGGCCGCGGAGAACAGAATAACCGTTCTGGCCGAGGCGATGCATCCGAACGACGCGGCGGAAAAGGTCAATGTCGGGACCGAGTACGCGTGGAAGAACACCCTGAGCCTCCGTGCGGGCTACAAATTCTTCTCAGACGAGGAATCGTACAGTTTTGGTGTGGGAGTGAATCCGCAGTTGTCCGTCCCCTTCAGCCTGGATTTCGCTTATGCGGACTACGGGAGACTCGGCAGGATATCCAGATTCACGGTGCACATCGGCCTTGAGTAAACGGCGGAATCAGATATGACTCCACGAAGGATCACCTCGAAGCGCGGGAGCGTGACATGTGTGCTTGCAGTCCTCCTGCTCGTACTGCCGGCGGCCGCCTCCGGGCAAATTCAATCGATCACCGCCAGGGCGGACTATGCGTTTGCGATGAAGAAACGCCTCAATGTCCAGTCTGCCACGGCAATCGGAGGAGGGGTGGAAATGCGGGTGAAACTGTACGAGGGGCTCTCGCTGGGCGTCGCAGGAGCCTACCAGTCATACACCATCGAACAGTCCGATGCGTTGGCGCAATGGAACTGGGTTTTCTGGAATGACCGCTACTACCCCAAGATCCAGTCGGACATGAGGGCGGACCCCAACCTGTCCGCACAAATCGGATCCGCGCAGAGTATGGATGCAATACCCGTGATGCTCTCGTTCATCTACAACCTCGAGGCCGGAAGTGACTTTCTGGTTGCGCCGAGAGTGTCCGGAGGGGTGGTGTTCTTCACGAGGAAACTCTATGTCGATGAAACCTGGACAAAACAGTACCCGCAGGCCGGCCACTCGCTGACATACAACCTGCGGAACTTTGCTCCCGACAAGAACGGCAACGTCGTTTCCCTGGCCCTCGGTTGCGATGCCGCCTATGCCATTTCCGCAGATGTGAAGGTTTCCGCCGGTGCGGAGTACCGATCGTATCTCTCTTCGTCGAGCGGATACGAACTGTTCCCTTTTGAGAACGAATGCCTCATCACCCTGGGTTTGACATTTCTCTTTTGAGGATCATGAACGTGAAAGTGTTCCCCGGCGCCTTGCTTCCCCTGCTTCTGATGGCCCCTCCGGCGCTCCCGCAGGACGGTGCGTTTCTCGCAGGTGGGGGTGCCGTCTATGTGCTGCCCGTCGGTTCACTGCATGAGCGCTTCAACGGCTCGGTAGGGGGAATGGTCTTCCTCGGAAAGCAGGTCAGTGCAAACTGGACCTGGATCGGAAAATGCGAGTACGTTGAGCTGTCCGACCTCAATGCGGAAACACTTCAGAAAACCGTGTTCGTTGAGGAAGGCGGGACCACAACGGAGTATCAGGTGCCCCTGAGCAAGCTCTCGATGCAGCTGAAAGCGACCGGATTGTCCGCGGAGGCCATCCTCAATCTCCTCCGCGGCTCCTGGTTTGAAACGAGCATCCATTTCGGATTCGGCTTCACCTACTGGGAGAACTACCGGAGCGGGTACAACGATTCGCTCTTCGTCCCCGGCCCGGGTGGGCCGGTCAGCGCCGCCTACCTCTCGGTTCCTGAGAACCGGCAGTCCGATTGGAGCGGAAGCGTGAACCTGGGCTGCGATCTTCACTTCAGGGTGTTCGATCCGGTCTGGCTGGTCCTCGGGGCGGACTATAAGCTGATCATCGGGGAGCTCTGGCAGGCACTCGATCTGGACCTGGAAAATGTATCGGGGATGCAGAGCCTCGGCTTCAGGGCGGGAATCAGTGTACGGTTCTAAGACCCTGCCCGCGGCGATGGCCCATGCGTCCCGGCGCCGGCGGGGCGGGGCTTTCCGTCCGGACTTCCGGACGCGTCATACGAACGTGTTTCATGCACCAACCAGTGAGAAGGCGGAATGCACCTCTTTGCCAGACTGACTCGATGTTTCCTGCTCAGAAGGACGTGCCTTACATTCCTCCTCCTGGCGGGGGCGCAGGCGCTGTATGCGCAGGAGCAGTCCGAGCTCCGTGCTGTGTGGTTGACAAATGTGGACAGCAACGTCCTGTCGTCCGATCAGAACATCACGGAGGCCATGGACTATCTTGCCTCCATCGGCGTGAATGTGGTCTTCCCGGTTGTCTACAACAAGGGCTATACGCTCTACCCGAGCACGATCATGGACGGACTCTTCAACGCGCCCGTTCTGCCCGGATCGCCCTTCGTGGGCAGGGATTTCCTCGACCGGCTGGTTATTGAAGCGCACCGGAACGGGATCGAGGTGATACCATGGTTCGAATTTGGTTTTTCGACCTCCTACAGTCTGAACGGCGGACACATCATTGCGAAATTCCCCGCATGGGCGCTGAAGAACTCCAGCGGCAATCTGGTCGTCAAGAACGGCTTCGACTGGATGTCCGGGATCAACCCGGATGCCCAGGCCTTCATGATGTCGTTGATGATGGAAGTCCTTGATCGCTACAACGTCGAAGGCGTGCAGGGAGATGACCGGTTGCCGGCGATGCCTGTTGAGGGGGGATATGATTCGGTGACCTCCCGGATCTACAGAACGGAACACGCGGGACAGTCGCCCCCGGCCGACCAGTTCAACGCAGCATGGATGAAATGGCGTGCCGACAAGCTTACGGAGTATCTGTCGCGTCTTCGCGACTCGGTGAAAGTCCGGGGGGATCACGTCATCCTCTCCGTCGCCCCGACACCCTACTACTGGGGATACCGGGAGTATTTGCAGGATTCAAAAACGTGGGCCCAGCGCGGTTTGGTTGATAATCTCATCCCGCAGCTCTATCAGTACAACATCACCGATTTCAACTATGCCCTGAACACGACCTGGAACGATGTCGGACAATACAGTCCCGCCGCCTTCGCATCGGGGATCCTGGCAAAGGTCGGGACATATGTGGTCGATACCCTCCTGCTGGGACAGATGTTGACGTCGACGAGGACAAAAGGGGTCAAGGGCGAATGCCTGTTTTTCTATGAAGCGCTGAGGGCAAACACCAACCGGGTCGGCAATTTCCTGAGAGCGCGGTTCTACCAGACATCCGCACTGCCTCCATATCGCGGCGGGAAACGATGGATTCCCGGGGCGCAAATTGTGAATGAGACGGATAACGCGGCGGTGAAGTCCGGCAATTGGTCTGTCTATCAGATGAAGGGGTATCAGGGCGCGATCTACCGGACGGAGGACACGTTGCACTCCGCCGATATCCGGTACGATTTTCCGATCGGTAATGCCGCCTACTATGATGTCTACACGTACAGAACACCGAACACACCCTGGACACAGCGGGCGCGCTATACGGTCTATGGCGACAGGGACTCGACGGTCGTCTCCGTTGATCAGAGTGATCTTGCCCGGAAGGGCTGGTGGAAACTCGGCACCGTGTATCTCCCGGCGGGGACCAGGACGGTGATGAAACTTGACAATGCGGGGTTGGAGCCGGGGAAATACCTGGTTACCGATGCGGTGATGCTCATGCTGAATCGCAGGCTCTCACCCGGATGTCGTCCTGGGGGTCGAAGCAGAAGGAAGCGCCGGAGTCTCCCGGCCTGCGGGTATTGAACTTTCGGCCAACTATCCGAATCCCTTCAACCCTGCGACGGTGATCCCGTATGTGCTGAACCGGAGGAGTCAGGTGCGGTTGACCGTCTATGATCTCCTCGGACGAGAGGTAGCCCTGCTTGTCGATGAAGTGCAGGATGCCGGAAGGCATGAAGCGCCGTTCGCCGCTTCGCATCTTCCGAGCGGTGTGTATTTTTATGAGCTGGCATTGGGGGAGGAGACCCGGACCCGCAACATGATGCTTCTCAAATGAGTGCCCGTTCAGACGGCTTAGCAGAGACAACCCGCAGGCCACATCGCGGCAGTATTCCCAAACACAACGTCACTTCACAGGAGGAGTAGATATGAAAACATTCGTACTGGCTTTCGCGCTCGTCTTGACGACGGGCATGGTCTTCGGCCAGACCAAGATCTGGGACAGAAGCGTTGCTTCCGGCAACCTCCCCTCATTCATGGGGACGGGAAACACCGAGAGGGGGTTCGGGACCGGAACGCTGACTCTTCAGCCCTACACGAGAATCTGGCAGAAATCCGCCGCATCCGGGAACTATCCCTCCTTCATGGGGACAGGCAACACGGAACGCGGGTTTGCGTTTGGAAAGATCGGCGCCAACGAGCGTGTGCTGATCGTCGATAGAAAAACGTCGAATCAGGTCTTCGTTCTCGATGCGGCCACCGGTGACAGCGTGGGGCGGTTGGACACCACAGGCCTGGCGGCGATCGCATCGGGGACATTGGGGATCAATGACGTCGAGATCACCTCCGACGGCGTCATCTATGTCTGCAACCTGACGACAAATGCATCGACCTCCGCGTTCAAAATCTACAAGTGGGCGAACGAAACCGCGACTCCGGTACTCGCGGTGACATATACCGGATCGGCGTTTCGCTACGGTGACAAATTCTCGGTGACCGGCTCCACCGCCGACAACTCTGTCGTCATCTGGGCGGCGGGGGCCACAAGCAACAAGGTCATCAAATTCACCACCGCCGACAACGGCGTCACATTCACGCCGGCGGAAATCACCCTGAGCGGCTCGGCAAGCAGCGGGGGCGCCGCGGTGTATCCGAACAACACCGGGACCGAGTTCTTTGTGAACTCAAACGGAACCTACGTGAAACGGTACCAGGCCAACGGGACATTGGTCGATTCGATCCCCGGTTCGGTGATCGGGACCGGGAGCAATGCGCTACGGTATTTTGAAGTCAATGCGAAGAAATACCTGGCCGTCTATGCCTACGGATCAGGCAATGAGAACCTGAGGACCGTGGACATCACGGGCGGTTTGAGCAGCGCGGTGCTGGTCGGGGCATCGCCCTCTCTGGGTGCGATAGCCAACGGGAACGGGAGCGGTGATGTTGCGTTGCGCGTCAACGTCGACAATACCGTCAACGTGTATGTGCTGGGCACGAACAACGGCATCGGTGCGTACCAGCTCAATCCGGTCAACTCCGGCACGCTGGAGAGAATGTACCTGGTCAGCCGGAAATCGGGGAACCAGGTGTTCATCGTGAATGCGGCAACGGGGGACAGTGCCGGCCGGCTGGATACCACGGGGCTCGCCGCCATCGCTTCCGGCACATTCGCCATCAATGATATTGACGTTTCCGCGGACGGCGTCATTTATGCCTGCAATCTGACCACCAACGCCACCACGTCGGCGTTCAAGATCTACAAATGGAAGAATGAGACGGCGACGCCGCAGCTGGCTGCGACATATACCGCCTCGGCGTTCCGCTTCGGAGACAAATTCACCGTGACGGGATCGACCGCCAACGGTTCCGTGACCATCTGGGCCGTGGCCGCAGGAAATCCGAAGGTGATGAAATTCACCACGCCCGACAGCGGCGCCACGTTTACGGCAACCGAAATCACGCTCACCGGGTATATCCTTCCCTCCGGCGGGTCGCCTTCAATTTGTCCGAACGCCACCGCCACCGAATTCTACGTGAACGCGAATGGCGACTATGTGAAACGGTATCTGGCGAACGGGACGCTTGTGGATTCCATCCCGGGATCGGTGGTTGCCACGGGAACCAACGCGCTCCGGTACTTCGAACTGAACACCAAGAAGTACCTTGCGGTGTTTACCTACGGCTCCGGCAACGAGTTTGCGCGCATCGTCGAGGTGACCGGCGGACTTGCAACGGCAGCCTCGGTCGGAACGACTCCCCCGCTGGGAACCAACGCCAATTCAAACGGTGCCGGCGATGTGAGCATCAAGGCGAACGGTGACGGAACGGAGACGATCTATGTGCTGAGCACCAACAACGGGATCGGCGCGTATCTCTTCACGCCGCCAAGCAAAGCGGCCCAGCCGGTGTTTTCGCCGGTTGCAGGGACGTACGGGGGGGCGATCTGGATGAAGATCTCCTCCAGCACGTTGAATGCGAAGATCTACTATACGACGAACGGAACCACGCCGGATTCCACCGCCGCGTCAAAACTGTTTGCCGACTCGGTGAAAATCAGCGACACGCTGACCACGGTCAAGGCCATTGCGTACGCCACCGGCATGCAGCCGAGTGATGTCGCCACCGCCGTGTACAGGATCGTGTTTGTTCCGACTGCAGATTCGATGTACACCGTCTGGGCGAAGACCAAGGCGGCAGGCAAGTATCCGCCGTCATTCAGTCCCACGGACAACTACGAACGCGGGATGGCGTACGGGAAGGTGGGAGGCAAAGACCGTGTATACGTCCTCTCGCGGACCGGCGGCCCCCGGATCTATATTTTTGACGCGCTGAAAGGGGATAGCGTGGGTGTGATGTTCCCGTCCTCGGCGGTCACGGGCGGGACGTTCCCGCTGAACTCTGTGGACGTCTCGGATGACGGCGTCATCTTTGCGGGAAACATGACGCTTGATGTTTCCACGGGAGCGTTCAAGGTCTACCGCTGGAACAGCGAAACGGACTCTGCGAAAGCCGTCATCGACTATGTGAATGCAAGCCTCACCGGCCACAGGATGGGAGACGTGATTTCCGTGTTCGGACGGGCGAGTGACAACACCCTCACGATCTTTGCGGCGGCTTCGGGAAAAGACAAGATCGTGAAGTTCACCACTGCGGATAACGGGGCGACCTTCACAGCGGCGGTGCTGACTCTTTCAAATGGCGCCATGGGGAGCGTTCCCAATGTTGCGCTCGCTCCGGACGGCTTCCTGTTTGTGAAGTCCTACGGAAAGCCCCTGTACCGCTACACGTCCACGGGCACGTTGACCGACACCGTTTCTTCACTGGTGCTCGGCACCGATGGCACGGACATACAGTATTTCGAGCGCCTGGGCAAGAAGTATGTTGTGTGCTTCTATCCGAACGATGCGACGCCCTACACCGATGAGCGGGTGGGGGTCGTTGACGTCACCAATCCGGCGGCGGCGGCTCCTGCATGGACCTCGTCTTCCATCGGCGGCACCGCCAATCTGAACGGGACGGGCGGCGTGGACTACATGCCTGTGGCGAACAACAACTTCCTGATCTTCATCCTGGGAACGAACAACGGCGTCGCGGCATTCACCAACAGTCTTTCGGTGGTTGCCGTGGAACCGGGCGGAGTTGAGGTCCCGCAGCGCTACAGTCTCGACCAGAACTATCCGAACCCCTTCAATCCGTCGACGTCGATCGGATTTGCCATCCCCGAGAGAAACAGGGTATCGCTGAAGATTTTTGACATCCTCGGGCAACAGGTGGCGGACCTCGTCAATGAAGACCGTGCTCCGGGGAGTTACGTCGTGCGGTGGAATGCGCATGGCCTGGCCTCGGGAACATACTTCTACAGGCTGCAGGCGGGGAGCTATACGGAAATGAAAAAACTCTTGTTGTTGAAGTAGGATCGCCGTACTATTGGGGGCCTTTGTCAAAGGCCCACCGGAAGGATGTCAGGCGCCCGTCCGCGCTGGGGTGCGGGCGGGCGCCGGAGTTGAGCGGTAGGGAAAAGACTCGAGCCGGCGTCGGGGCTGTCGGGTGGAGCGTTGTTACTCAACAGTTGGAGAGCAGGTGAATCAGTGATTGCACGTGCCGAGATAGACATTCAGAGAATCCCGATTCTCCGAACGGTCGACATCCTTGTCGTGGGCGGCGGAACGGCGGGAACGGTGGCGGGCATTGCGGCAGGACGCGAAGGTGCGGCCACCCTGATTGTGGAGCAGCTGGGGTATCTGGGGGGAGCTCAAACGGGTGCGCTCGTGACCCCGATGATGCCGAATCAGATCCGGGGAGTGCCGCTGAATGCCGGCATCGATGCCGAAATCAACGATCGGTTGAACGCGCTCGGCGAATCGGGCGTGTGGCAGGACGGCAACCGCGGCTGGTTCAACCCCGAGGCGGCCAAAGGAGTCCTCGAGCAAATGGCGGTGGACGCAGGGGCCGAACTCCTCTACTACACGTTCGTTGAAGATGTGGTGATGGAAGGAAAGCGCATTGCCGGGGTTGTGGTGGCAAACAAGGCGGGACGTACCGCCATTCTTGCCCGCCGGATCATCGACACCTCAGGCGATGCTGATGTGGCCTACCGCGCCGGCGTTCCGTGTGAATCCGGTAATCCGGAGACCGGACTGAATCAACCGTTTTCCGTGCGGTTCCATATCGGCTATGTGGATTTGATGGAGCTGGCCGGATACCTGAAATCACTGGGGCGGCATGACGTCATGCTGCATGCGGAGGGGACGCAGGTGCCTCTTATCCACACGGCAATGGTGTGGGGGCAGGGGTGGACGCTCGAGCCGGTCTTTCGCCAGGCGGTCGACGAAGGGGTGCTCCAGGAAAGCGACGGCAATTATTTCCAGGCGTTTTCCATGGCCGGACGCCCCGGGGAGCTCGCCTGCAACTGTCCCCGCATCAGTTATGATATTGACGGAACCAATCCTTTCCACCTGACACTCGCACAGGTGAAGGCGCGCCAGATCATCGGACGCTACCTCCAGTTCTTCCGTCGCTACATTCCGGGATGTGCCAATGCCTATCTGGTGCTCACCGCGCCGATGGTGGGCGTGCGCGAATCCCGCCGGATCCGCGGGGAGTACTACCTCACGACGGACGATGTGCTGGGTGCGAAGAAGTTCGAAGACGCGATCTGCCGGAACAACTACCCGCTGGACATCCATGCGGACAAAGACGAACATCATCCTCGTGTCACCCGGCTGCCTGCAGGGGAGTACCACGAGGTGCCCTACCGCTGTCTCGTTCCCCTGGGCGTCGAGGATCTGCTTGTTGCGGGCAGGTGCGTGTCGGCGTCGTTTGAAGCACAGAGTTCCATACGCATACAATCCAATTGCCGGGCCATGGGGGAAGCTGCAGCAGTAGCCTGCGCCATGTCCATCCGGTCGGGCATTTCCCCCCGGGCCCTGGATGGAACACTGGTCCGCCGGCAGCTCGTGCGCAACGGCGCTCACCTCTGAACTGCAGGGAAGGACAGATGATTCCCGGAACCCTTATCCTCCTGTTGTTCGTCCTGGCAGCCCTGCTGATGTTCTTCCGCAAACTCCCCGCGCTCCTCGCTCTTCCGCTGATGGCCGTCCTCATCGGCGTGATCGAGCTGGCGGCCGGATCCCTCACCTGGGAGGACGTGACCGTGGGGATCATGGCCGACGGGGCCGTGCGGCTCGCCGATGCGATTGTCATTTCGATGTTCGGAGGTATGCTCAGTACTCTGATGCAGAAAACGGGCGTGGCGGAGAGCTTTGTGCGGCGGGGGGCGGAGCTGGCAGGAGACAACCCCTGGACCGTGGCAATGCTGCTGCTCGCCATTATTACACTGCTCTTTACGACCATCGGCGGCCTCGGAGCGGTGATTATGGTCGGCACCGTCGTCCTTCCTATCCTCGCGTCGATCGGGATACGCGAACAGGTGAATGCCGGTATTCTCCTGTTCGGCATCAGTCTGGGAGGAACCCTGAATCCCGGCAACTGGGTTGTCTACAAGACCGTCCTCGGGCTTGGCGACGAAACCGTTGTCTCTTATGCCATGACGGTGTTCGTGATCGTTGCAGTGGTCGCGGTATTGTTCATCACCCTCGAGCTGGTGCGGGCACGCGCACTGAGGTTCCGCACGCGGCTGATCACACGCGGACTGCTGGTCCTGGGACTGTTCGGGGTTGCCGCCTGGGGGATGAGTGTTATCCCGGCGGGCCCCGGGGGGATCCCCTGGCGTGAAGTCCTGCAATGGGCGGTGGTCGGTGTCGCTGCGTTGATTGCCGTCAGTGTCACCCGCACCGCTTTCCGTTCCGCCGGAGAAATGACGCCGGCGGTTCGCTGGTACGCCTATCTGATCCCCGCGGTTCCGCTCGTGCTCATCCTGGTCTTCGGCATGGCGTATGTCCCTGCCTTCACCGCGGGATTTGTGTATGGCGTGGTGGTCACCTGGCGCCCCGGAGGTCTGAATACGGCCACCCGCTCGATTGTGGAAGGAAGTGCAAGCGTGATTCCCGCCGTGGTGCTGATGCTGGGCATCGGGATGTTGTTGAGCGCCATCCTCGGGCCCACCAGAATCGGTGCCGGAAGGTACTGGCACGAGGCTGCGGCGCTGGCAGGAACGGTTCGCGAATGGCCGGTGCTCACGGATATGAAACCCCTTCTCGCGCTCATTGTCCCGGGATCTCTCGCGGCGTTCGTTGTGACGTTCGGGTTGCTCGGGCCGCTGGCGCTGTACCGCGGGCCTCTCAATGTCTGGGGGCTGGGATACGGGATCGGGGGCGTATTGCTGGCGACCGGGGTGCCGGCCGGTGCGGTGATGGGAGTCCTGATGTCTCTCGGTGTGATCCAGGGCGTCAGCGACCCGACCAACACCGCCAACGTCTGGGTGGCAAATGAAGTACGCCTGGATGTGACATCGATCATGTGGCGGACCCTGCCGTATGCCTGGGCGGCGGCGATTCTGGGGCTTGTTGCCGCAGGTGTCCGGTGGTATTGATGAAGAGGCGTGACCGCAGAGCAGGACGGGGGGTGGGGTATGCGGCCCTCCTCAACTGATCCGCCGCGGCATGTGAACAATTGACGGCAGAATGAGCAAGCGACGCATAAAAGTCGGGATCGACGTCGGCGGTACATTCACGCATGCCGTGGCGATGGACGCCGATTCGCTTACGCTGGCGGGGACGACGATGGTCCCCACCACGCATCGTGCTTCTGAAGGCGTTGCGCGCGGTGTGGTCGATTCCATCCACCGGCTTCTCGAGGAATCCTCAATATCGCCCGGTGAGGTCGTTCTGATCGCGCACAGCACCACGCAGGCGACAAATGCTCTTCTGGAAGGAGATGTCGCCCCGGTCGGTATCATCGGCATGGGGAAGGGGGTGGAGGGATGGCGTGCAAGAGGTCAGACCCGCATTGATGACCTCGAGCTTGCGCCGGGTAAGATCCTGAAGACTTCCCACCGGTTCATTGATACCGGGTCGGGCCTCAAGACGGAGCAGGTGCTCCGCGCCGCCGATGAACTGCTTGCCGAAGGGGCCCTGGTTTTTGTAGCGAGTGAAGCCTTCGGCGTCGACGATCTTTCCCGCGAAGAACAGGTCGTGAGCCTGCTGGAAGGCCGGGGACACCTGGCGACGTCGGCGTCGTCGATCGCCAGGCTCTACGGCCTGCGCATCCGCACCCGCACCGCGGTCATCAATGCGAGCATGATGCCGAAAATGCTTGAGACGGCGGCCATGACCGAAAAGGCCGTCCGTGAAAGCAACATTACTGCACCGCTGATGATCATGCGCAGCGACGGCGGGATCATGAGTATCGACGAGATGCGCCGCAGACCGATCCTGACCATGCTCTCCGGTCCGGCCGCCGGTGTCGCGGCGGCGCTGATGTTCGCGAAAATATCCGATGGGGTATTTCTCGAGGTGGGCGGAACGAGCACCGATATCTCCCTGATTAGAAACGGACGACCCACCGTGCGAAGCGCCCGGGTGGGAGGACACCGCCTCTATGTGCGTACGCTGGATGTCCGGACTGTCGGCATTGGCGGCGGTTCAATGCCCCGGCTGAAGGGGACCCGCATTCACGATGTCGGACCGCGCAGTGCGCACATCGCGGGACTGCGGTACCCCTCGTTTGCAGAGCCCGGAGAATTCGAAAGCCCGCGGCTGGTGCTGCTGCGTCCGCGTCCGGATGACCCGGATGACTACCTCGGGCTGGCCTTCGGAAGCCGGGAAGAAGGCCGGTTTACATTCACGACGACAGATGCCGCAAATGTCACCGGAGATATCCAGGGGTACGGGAGGGCCAAGCCGGGAACGCTTGATGCACTCGCGCTCTGGCTTGCCGGACAGCTCCACACGACCCCGCAATCCCTTGCGCAGAAGATTCTTCACGTCGCGGCGGAGAAAGTTGCATCCGTGGTGCGGGACTTTGCCTCCGAATACCGCCTCGATACCGCAAGCCTTGCGCTGGTCGGTGGAGGCGGCGGAGCCGAAGCGATTGTCCCGCCTGCGGCACGTGCCCTGCGGATGGAGTACCGGCTTGCCGAACATGCAGAGGTGATCTCGGCCATCGGCGCCGCGCTGGGGATGATTCAAGACACGATTGAACAGAGCGTCGTGAATCCCACCGATGCCGATCTGCTCCGCCTGCGCAACGAGGCGCTGCACTCGGTCCTGCGGATGGGTGCTTCACCGGAATCGGTCGATGTGCGTGTCGAAGTGGATTCGCGCCAGAAACGTATCATCGCCACCGCCAGGGGAGTTCCCGAACTCCGGACGCGAAGTTTGCTGGAGGCGCCCCGGAGCGAGAGCGAACTCGCCGGAATCGCCGCCCATTCCTGCGGCAGCAGCCGGGAACAGATGCGGTGCGACGGCAAAACTCCATTCCTCAGGGTGTTTGCCACAGAACGGATCCGGAAGCGACTGCTGGGGTTGGTACGCACCCGGACAACGGCCACGCGGGTTCTGGACACCGGCGGCGTGATCCGGCTGAAACTCCCTGATGCGCTCATCCATTCGGGTGGCGTGCGTTCCATGGCGGCCGCACTTCCGCGACTCCTGGACGCCAACACGACATTCGGCGATGCCGGGGGATTACAGCCTGACATTTATGTGATGATCTCCGCCCGGATCATCGATTTGAGCGGACTCGTGAACGCCGAGCAGGTGCTCACCATGTTTCGCGCCGAAACGGAGACATTCGGCGCTGATGAACCTTGTGTTATCCTTCTCTCAAGAAAGCAGTAATGACTCATGCCCTACTTCCCGCAAGGACACCCGTCCGTTAACGGCCTCCGTCACCTGGCGCTTCTCTACGGCAACGCACGGGAACCGTGGACGGAACATACGCTGATGCCCTACGTGGCCCACCTGAATGCTTCAGGCCGGCCCGATGACTGGTTTTTTGATTCGTTTCTCTTCCTCAATGTCCAATCCGCGGGCGGAAGAGAATATTGCGCCGACGTCAACCTGGGCACGACGATGGCCGGGGAAGGCGATTTTCGTGCCGTCTGCTCGCCGCGTCCGGGCAGCCTGTCCGAGTGGGAAGAGCTCCTGGAATTCTACCTCGGAGACGAGGGCGCGCTGGTGATGCTGGACCGGGTGATCGGGCGCTGCCTCAAGGAGATCAACCATCCATACTCCGCCCGGCGTAATGCCGTGCTGATGCTGCCATACCCGCACAACACGCAGCAGGATTTTGGCCGCGTGCGTGCCGGTGGAACCACACTGGATTTCTCGACCGCCCGGCAGTCGCTGTCGCACGCCACCTCCGCACGTTTGTCGGCGGAGCGGTGGTTCGTGGAAGAGATTGTGCGGCGCTCTGCCGGCTTGCACCTCCGGCATGTCCACCTCCTGGGCGTCTACTGGATGTTTGAAACCGTCTACCGGAGCTGGGATGTGGACGACCACTGGCTGCTGAAGGAACTCCGTCCGGAGTTGATCCGCCAGGACCTGAAATTCCTCTGGATTCCGTACTGGAGCACGTACAACGTGCATCTTCTGGACAACTATCAGAAGTACTACTTCGACCTTGCCTTCCTCCAGCCCAACTACATGTTCTACCGGGAAGGGAAGAGCGTTGAAGCCGCGGCCGCGGCTGCGCGGGAGCGGAATGCCGGGATCGAGATGGAGTACTATCTGGAGCTTGACGAGCCCATTGCGGTAATGGATGAACGCCATGAACGATTCCGGGCCTACCTCGACGGCGGTGTTCAGCACGGGTACATGACAGAGGCCGCTTGTGCCCATTTCCACGGGACAGGCACACTGCAGCGTATGTGGAACCACCCCGATCCGGCGGAACGGGAGTTCTATGATGACATCTACCGGTTCGTGAAAGGGGAGTACAGGGTGAAGGGGAGTTCAGCAGGCAACCGGTAGAATGTTTCCCGCAGAATCGTGGCCAGTGTGTCGTTGTTTGCCCGCAACCCTTCGTAGAAGAAGAAGACCTCCCCGTGGTATCCGCGTTTCCTGTTGGCGGCGACAACCTGCAGAAGAGAATCGGCCGGGATGACGTACGGGCCCACCTTCATCAGTATCCCGGGCACTACCAGGCAGGGCGAAGGACCCAGGTTCAAGGAATCCGGCGCCTGCGAGTCAAGCGCGCTGACGTACTGCGCGACACTGTAGCGATACACCTGGGGGATCACCAGATCCGCGGCCCCCGCGCGAACCCAGGCCGGCCAATCCTGCAGATACTCATCGCGGGACCAGGGGAAGATCGAAGGGGCCCAGGAGACCAGAAGGCCGGGTTTCTGAGACTTCACGGCCTGATGAACACGCCGGGCGAACGCTGTGAGCTTCTCCGCCCGCCAGCGGACCCAGCCGGTGTCCCGGAAATCGCGCGGCGGGCGCGTGCCTCCATGCTCGTGAGCATAGAGACTCTGGGTGTATTCCGAGTATCCCCCCTCAACAGGTTGAGCAGGAAGACGGTCGTCTCCCTGTATCCCGTCGATCTCATACCCGTTGACCACTTCCAGAATAAGCGCCAGCAGAAAACTCTGTACCTCGGGATGCCACGCGTTCATCCACTCAAAGCCGTTCTTGGAGAGAAGCCTGCCGTCGCGATCCCGTTCGCCCCATTCCGGCTTCTGTTGCAGAATGTGCCCTCCCTTCCGATTCATAGAGGAAGAGAATCCGAACTCAAACCAGGGGATTACCGCGATACCACGGGCGTGAGCTTCGGCGACAATCTCGGCGAGGGGATCCCGTCCCCGATAAGCGGTGTCTATTGGAATGCCGAACAGACGGTCCATGGTCGGACTGGGATAAAGCGTAACTCCCTTGTTCCACACGACGGGGAAGACGGCATTGAAGTTGTGCTCTTGAAGAAATGTCATCGCCCCGGCAATCTGTGCCCGCGACTCAAGCACATGACTGTCCACATTCGTGAGCCAGACGCCCCTGAGTTCGGGGGGCTGTGTGTCGCGCTGCGCGGGATGACAGGAGAGGCATGCGGCCGGAAGGATGAATCCGGTCAACAGGAGGAGCGGGATGTATGTCCGTGAAACCATGATGAAAAAGTATGCATTCCTTGAGGATTTGTCAAGTGTTTGATGTACAACGTATGCTTCACGGTGCTGCTCTGGTTCGATGCACCACGGGGAGGGTTTACGCGCAGGGTTCCTGAGGCAATGGTCTGTGTGGCAGTGTCTATGTGGCAATGAGATAACTTGCATCTGTGGGCTCTGGTTCCGAAATTGCCTGATGACCATGAATGACCGCCCGCAAAGTCTCCTGTTCCCTCTCCTGCTTGTCCAGCCTTTTCCTGGCAGCGTGCGCCCGCCGCCCTGAGGATGTCCGGCATACTGCACCCCAGGCCGAGGCTTCGGCGAGGCGGCAATTCAAGAGTCAGCTGATTTCCCAAACCATCGAGCGCCCGCTCAAGAGTATTCCGGACAAAGAACATGAAGAAGCATGGGAAGGGGCGTTCTGGGGCATGGGGCTTGCGCGGTACCGGTCTCCGATAACCGACGAAGCCGTCCTGAGAGGTTATGCTTCCGCCGAATCACTCTCTGTTTCCTTCCGTCGCGCTCTTCTGGAAGTCACCTATACTCTCTATCGCGGGGAGTTGCAGGATCAGGTGTCCCGGTTGCTGATGCACACCGGGGAGGAGAAGCTCTTCGCCATGGCGGCGCTGCACCTCCTCCGGGACAAACCGGATGCCGGCGTGCCTGCCCTGCGGACGCTGATGCACGAACGGTTTCCGGGATGGCGCGAACACCCCATTCTCGTTTCACTCAATGACGATCTTGCGTCATCGGGACGGACGACCCCGTACGGACATCCACCTGTCGTCGATCTTCTCGCACACAGATGGCCGCCCGGAACGCCGGCAGTCTTCTCATTCCAGCGAACGGACAGGCGTTGGCCGGGACGTGTTCTGGTGAGGGACGGCAGCGGGAGGTTCTTACGGAACAACGACGGCTCGCTATTCTGCGTGCCCCAGCTTGCTCTCGCCGCGTCCAATCTCCCGGGTTACCTCACGAACGGAAACACCCCTCAGGGAGTGCTTTCCATGCAGGGCTTTCTCTCCGTCACGAACACGTTCATCGGACCGACGGAGACCATACAGCTGGTGCTCCCGTTTGAAGCCCCGGTCCAGGCGTACTTCCACCGTCACGGAAACACGGGACACCGTGTGGAGTGAAAGCCTCTACGCTCAACTCCTTCCTGAATCCTGGCGCGGATTCACGCCGGCGTTCGAAGCTTTTCGGGCGGGCAAGAGCCGGACGGACGGAGATCATTGCACATGGGACAACGATTGACCCGGAGTTCTACCGCGGGGAACCGTGCTATCCGAACACGCCTTCGCAGGGCTGCCTCACCGCCCTTGAAGTCTGGTCGTCGACAACAGGGAAGAATTGTTCAAGTGATCAGCAGGCTCTTGTTGAAATGCTGAGGAAGCACCAGGCAGAAGGAGGTTTCTTCTACGTTGTGAACCTGGATGACCGGAAAAGCGCGGTCACGTTGGATGAAGTCGAGAGGGACATATTCAGGGCTGAGCGGATGCTTGAGGGGGCCCGCGAAAAGTGATACATTTTATTGGCATCTGGGAACGAAAACGTCGAAATAGCTGTTAGAATCAATGTGCGCCTGAAAGGCGCCTTTTTTCGGGCTCAAAATCGGACTGATTTAGTCGGACATCCAAACATGGTCAGGTTGTCAAAGAAAGTGGAGTACGGCCTCATTGCCATCCGCCACATTGCCGCGAAGTCGCCGGGCGAAGTGGTGACGGCAAAGGAGATCGCCGACACCTACCGGATTCCGTTCGATCTTGTCGCAAAAGTACTCCAGAGTCTGACACGTTCCGGACTCATCACATCGCACCAGGGAGTGCGGGGGGGCTATTCATTGTCGGGCGACCCGGGAAAGATCCCGGTTGCCTCGATCATCCACGCAATCGAGGGCTTTACGCCGGTGATCGCACAATGCCTTTCGGATGGTCCGGACAGCTGCACCGTGTACGACGTGTGTACGATCAAATCCCCGTTGACCAAAGTGCAGGCCAATATTGAACTCGCATTCCGGAACATGACCCTGTCGGAGATTGTCTGATGACCCGCCGGATGCCGGTCTACCTTGACAACCATGCAACCACGCGGCTTGATCCGCGCGTGCTGGATGCCATGATGCCTTTCCTGCAGGAACAGTATGGGAATCCGGCGAGCCGCGCACATGAGTACGGCTGGACGGCTGAAGCCGCGGTGGACATCGCCCGCGCCCAGGTTGGCCGGCTCATCGGTGCCGGCGCGGAAGAAATTGTGTTCACCAGCGGTGCGACAGAATCCATCAACCTTGCCATCAAAGGAACCGCGGAGGGTCTCTTTCAGCGGTCCCGCCGTCCCGGCTACCAGGTGATCACGGCGGCGAGCGAGCACCGGGCTGTGCTGGATGCCTGCCACAGGCTGGAGGATTTTGGTTTTCGGGTTGTTGTTCTGCCCGTGGATGAATTCGGGCGTGTATCCCCGGAGGCAATCGCACGCGCCATCACGGATGACACGGTCCTGGTGAGCATCATGTGGGCGAACAACGAAATAGGGACGATCGCCCCCCTGGGAGAGATTGCCGCTTTATGCAAGGCGCGCGGCATATTGTTCCACACCGATGCAACCCAGGCTGCCGGCCGGATTCCGGTGGATCTCCGGCATGTGCCGGCCGACCTGGTTTCGTTCAGCGCCCATAAAATGTACGGTCCCAAGGGCGTTGGTGCCCTTTACGTCCGGCCCCGCACTCCGCGCATTCCCCTCGCCTCACAGATCGACGGGGGCGGTCATGAGCGGGGAATGCGTTCCGGCACGCTGAACGTCCCGGGGATTGTCGGGTTCGGCAAAGCCGCGGAACTGGCTGCGAAAGAAATGGCAGAAGAAAACGTGCGCATTGCCGATCTCCGCGACCGGCTTGTGGCGGGGATACAGCACCATCTGGGAGAAACGTTCGTCAACGGTCATCCGGTCGAAAGACTCCCGCACAATGCCAGCGTGACATTTCCCGGCCGGCGGGCGGATGCGCTGATGATGGCAATGAAGGACATTGCCGTTTCATCCGGCTCGGCCTGCAGCTCCGCACAACCGGGAGATTCACACGTGCTTCGCGCGATCGGGCTCTCCGCATCCGAATCGAAAGAGACGCTCCGTTTCGGACTCGGACGGTTCACCACGCGCGAGGAAATCGACTATGCTGTGCGGCGGGTAGTGGAATCCGTGCACGGACTGAAAGCCAGAGCAATATCCGGTCAGGAATCCTCTCACGTGCCGGCATTGTCCCGCGCGGAAGAACTTCCGCGGCCGTAATCCTTGATCCAGCCACAAAACAAAGACAGCGATGAATCATCTTGCATACGTTCTTGCGAATGACAAAGAAGTATTCCGGTATCTCAAATCACGGTTTCCGGTCTATCACCTGTCGAATGTCTTTTTCAGGGATATCCACTATGGCATCATGGAATACCTGCGTGAACGCAAGATGACCGTCCGCTATCAGGACGGGGAGAGAATTGCCAGGGCGTTCGCTGAGAAGCTGGAACACGAAAAAATCCTTCGCCCGCTCGACAGGCAGACCTGGATGGTGCAGTATGAAGACTTCCGGACACCCCAGGTGAAGGCTGCTGCTCCTTCGGCAGGGGCCCGAACCTCTGCGCCTGCTGCGGCCGGCCAGGCCGCCTCCGGTCCGGGGAAGGCCGTTCCCGCTTCCACGGCGACAGGCGCAACACCTGCGGCTACGTCGGTTACAGCGTCCAGCGCCGGTATTGCCGGCCATGCGTCGGGACCAACGGGCTGAGACGGGATGTTTTCATCAACACACGACGAGTACGGAAAGAGCCATGAGCACTGAACAGTCAACGATTGAAGCCCTCGCGAATCAGGAATACAAGTACGGATTCGTTACCGACATCGAATCGGATGCCGCACCGAAGGGGCTGAATGAGGATATTGTCCGCCTGATTTCAACCAAGAAACAGGAACCTGCCTGGTTAATGGAATGGCGGCTGAAAGCATACAGGCACTGGCTGACCATGAAGGAGCCACGGTGGCCCAACGTGAGTTACCCTGCCATCAACTATCAGGATATGATATACTACTCCGCCCCCCGGCAGAAGGCCTCTCCCAAGAGCCTTGAGGAGATCGACCCGGAACTCCTGCGGACATACGAAAAACTCGGGATCCCGCTCATCGAACGGCAACGGCTTGCCGGTGTTGCGGTGGATGCCGTGTTCGACAGTGTTTCGGTTGCGACGACGTTCAAGGGGAAGCTGAAAGAACTCGGAATCATTTTCTGTTCCTTCTCGGAGGCGGTCCGGGAACATCCTGACCTCGTGAAGAAGTATCTCGGATCCGTGGTTCCCGCGAACGACAACTACTTCGCGGCGTTGAACTCCGCGGTGTTCAGCGACGGCTCGTTCTGCTATATCCCCAGAGGGGTACGCTGTCCGATGGAACTCTCGACCTACTTCCGCATCAATGCGGCGGAGACCGGACAGTTCGAGCGGACGCTTATCGTCGCCGAAGAAGGCGCCTATGTGAGCTATCTGGAGGGGTGCACGGCACCGATCCGTGATGAAAACCAGCTTCACGCGGCGGTGGTGGAACTCGTCGCCCTGGACAACGCCCGGATCAAATACTCGACGGTGCAGAACTGGTACCCCGGCGACAAGGAGGGGAAGGGGGGCATCTACAATTTTGTGACGAAACGCGGAAAATGCGCGGGAGTGAATTCGAAGATCTCCTGGACACAGGTGGAGACCGGCTCGGCGATCACGTGGAAATATCCCAGCGTCCTGCTCATCGGCGATAATTCGGTCGGGGAGTTCTATTCCGTCGCACTCACCAATCATCGCCAGCAGGCGGATACCGGCACGAAAATGATCCACATCGGCAAGAACACCCGGAGCACGATTGTGTCCAAGGGGATCTCGGCCGGCCGCGGACAGAACTCCTACCGGGGCCTGGTGCAGGTGAAGAAGAATGCGGCGAATGCAAGGAACTTCTCGCAATGTGACTCGCTGCTGCTCGGGGACAAATGCGGTGCGCACACCTTTCCCTATATCGAAGTGAAGAACACCTCCTCCCGGGTGGAGCATGAAGCCTCCACCTCCAAGATCGGTGAGGATCAGATTTTCTACTGCAAGCAGCGCGGTGTCTCCACGGAAGATGCGGTCAATATGATCGTCAACGGGTTCTGCAAGGAGGTCTTTCGTGAACTGCCGATGGAGTTTGCGGTCGAAGCCCAGAAGCTGCTGGGTGTGAGTCTTGAAGGAAGTGTGGGATAGGCGGGGAGGCCGGCCGGCGGCCGGGTGTGGAGCGGTGAAAAGGAAAACAGGCAAGCGGAAACACGGACAAGGAAAGCATCAGCAATGAGTGGAAGAACGATGTTACAGATTCACGACCTTCACGCGGCGGTCAACGGCAGCGAGATCCTGAGTGGCATCAACCTTCAGGTTCAGCCGGGAGAAGTGCATGCCATCATGGGACCCAACGGGTCAGGGAAAAGCACCCTCGCGGGGGTTCTCGCCGGCCGTGAGGCCTACCAGGTGACGAAAGGCACGGTGACGTATATGGGAAAAGACCTTCTGGCGCTTGCGCCGGAAGAGCGGGCGCGCGAGGGTGTCTTTCTCGCCTTCCAGTATCCCGTGGAAATCCCCGGGGTCACCAACACCTATTTTCTCAAGGCGGCCCTGAATGCCATCCGCAAGCACCGCGGACTGGAAGAGCTGGACGCCGTGGAATTCCTGGCCCTCGTGAAACAGAAATCACGGCTGGTGGAAATCGACCAGGCGCTTCTGAATCGTCCGGTCAATGAAGGTTTCTCCGGCGGGGAGAAGAAGCGGAATGAAATCTTCCAGATGGCCGTGCTCGATCCGCGGCTCGCGATTCTGGACGAGACGGATTCCGGACTGGACATCGATGCGTTGAGAATTGTCTCCGAAGGAGTGAACAAGCTCCGGTCGAAGGAGAACGCCGTCATCGTGGTGACACATTACCAGCGCCTTCTCAACTATATCGTCCCCGACATTGTCCATGTCCTCATGGACGGACGGATCGTCAAATCCGGGGGCAAGGACCTTGCGCTCGAGCTCGAAGCGAAGGGATATGACTGGCTGAAGGCGGAAGCCGCGGTGTAGTGCGAGGCAGTAACCTGCTGCGCCACGGTGGTGGCTATGTCCAGGGGAATGACAACTGACACTCAGCGAAAGAAGCGTATGTTCGATTCACATGCAACAGTTGACTGGTACCGATCGCAATTTGCGTCGTATGAGCGCACGCTGAACGGGGAGGCGGCATCAGCGCTGCACGGCATGCGGCGGTCCGCTCTTGAGCGCTTTGCCGACCTCGGGTTTCCCACGACGCGTGACGAGGAGTGGCGTTTCACCAACGTCGAACCGGTCGCGCGCACCACGTTCATTCTTCCGGGCGCGGATAGCGTCCGTCGCGTTACGCAGGCGGATATCGCACCCCACCTTCTGGCGGGTGCCCACGGGCCCCGGATGGTGTTTGTGAACGGTTTCTGGGTGCCATCGCTCTCCTCCATTGAAGGACTTCCGGCGGGCGTGCGCGTGGAGAGTCTTGCCGCGGTAGGACGCCACCGGGAGGCGGATTTGCTTCCCCATCTGGGACGGATTGCTCCGGCGGACACGAACGGGTTTACCGCGCTCCAGACGGCGTTCTTCCGCGACGGGGTGTTTCTCACCGTTCCCGAAGGCGTCGCAATGGAAGAACCGGTGCATCTGCTGTTTCTCTCGACCGAAGAACCGATGCCTTTCGCGACATTCCCCCGGAATCTCATCATCGCCGGCGAGAGGAGTCGCGTCGCGGTCGTGGAGAGCCATATCGGACTCGGGAGCGGGCTCTACATGACGAATATGGTGACCGAAGTACTCGTCGGGGTCGGTGCCGTGGTGGAACACGACAAACTGCAGAATGAGAGCTCCAGGGCGTTTCATGTCGGGAGCACCTATATCCGCCAGGGCGAGAGAAGCCAGGTCACATCCAATGCCATTTCGCTCGGCGGGCCGGCTGGTACGGAACAACGTCACGGTCGTGTTCAGTGCGGAATTTGCCGAAAGCACACTGAACGGCCTTTCGCTGGGGACCGATGAGCAGTTGATCGATAACCACACAACGATTGACCATGCCGCCCCAAACTGTTCAAGCCATGAAGTGTACAAATCCATCCTGGACGGCAAGTCCCGCGGTGTCTTCAACGGCAAAATCTTCGTGCGCAAAGATGCGCAGAAGACCGATGCACGTCAGACGAACAGAACCCTGCTGCTCTCGGATGATGCCACGATCGACACAAAACCGCAACTGGAGATTTTTGCCGACGACGTGAAGTGCACGCACGGCGCGACCGTAGGCCAGCTGGACGAGGATCAGGTCTTTTACCTCCGGGCACGCGGGATTGACGAAGTGGCCGCCCGCGATATTCTCACGTTTGCCTTTGCGGGCGATGTGGTGGAAAAGATCCATGTGGAGACGCTCCGCGATCAACTTCACGCGCTTCTCCAGCAGCGGTTGGGTCAGGGCCGCATCAGGGCACTTCGACCATGAATACGACAGATCAGATGACGCTGGCGGAGCAATTCCGCACGTTTACCCGGATTGCCGGATGCCGGCATCATTTCCCGCTTCTGCGCCAGCTGGTGAACGGCAAGCCGCTGGTCTATTTTGACAATGCGGCAACCAGTCAGAAACCGCAGGCGGTCATCGACGCGATGGCCCGCTATTACGAAGCGGAGAACTCCAACATCCATCGCGGCGTGCACTACCTGAGCGAGCGGGCCACCCAGGCCTACGAGTCGGTCCGCCACAAGGTGCGTCTCTTCCTGAACGCCGCCGATAACCGGGAGCTCGTCTTCGTGCGCGGGACGACCGAGGGCATCAACCTTGTTGCGCACGGGTTCACACGGAAATTCCTCCGCGCGGGGGACGAGGTATTGATTTCGGCGATGGAGCACCACTCCAATATCGTGCCCTGGCAGATTGCGTGTCAGGAGAGCGGCGCCGTGCTCAAGGTGATCCCGATGAATGACAGCGGGGAGCTGCTGCTCGAAGAATACGAGCGGCTGTTGACGGACCGGACCCGCATTGTGGGGCTGGCCCATGTTTCCAACGCTCTCGGGACGATCAACCCCGTCAAGACGATGGTGGCGATGGCCCACCGGCGGGGCATTCCGGTGCTGGTGGATGGCGCCCAGGCAATTCCGCACCTCCGTGTGGATGTCCGTGATCTGGATTGTGATTTCTATACGTTTTCCGCGCACAAGATGTTCGGTCCGACAGGCGTGGGCGTTCTGTACGGGAAACGGGAACGGCTCGAACAGCTGCCCCCGTATCAGAGCGGCGGTGATATGATCAAGTCCGTGACATTTGAGAAGACGATCTACAATGACCTTCCGTACCGCTTTGAAGCGGGCACGCCAAATATCGGCGGGGGAATGGGTCTCGGCGCTGCGATCGACTATATCAATGATCTGGATATGCAGGGGATCCATGATCTCGAACAGGACCTGTTGAAATATGCCACCGAGCAGATTCTCACCGTCCCGGGAGTCCGGATCATCGGGACGGCCCGGGAAAAGGCGGCGGTCCTGTCCTTCATCATGGAAGGGATCCATCCTCACGACATCGGGACCATACTGGACACCGAGGGTATTGCCATCCGTACCGGTCATCACTGCGCCCAGCCGGTCATGATCCGGTTTGGCATCCCGGCAACCGCACGTGCGTCATTCGCTTTCTACAATACCAAAGAAGAAGTGGACGCGTTCATCCGCGCACTCCACAAAGTCAAGGAGGTCCTCGGCTGATGTCCGCCATTCATGAGCTGTATCAGCAGGTCATTCTTGACCACAACAAGAGCCCCAGGAACTTCCGGACAATGCCGGATGCCACCAGAAGCGTGGAGGGATACAATCCTCTCTGCGGCGATCACTATACGGTGCATGTGAAGCTCGAGGGTGACCGGATTGCGGATGTGAGTTTTGAGGGGGCCGGTTGCGCCATCTCGAAAGCATCCGCCTCGGTCATGAGTGCGATGGTGAAATCGCATACCGTGGCCGAAGCCGAGGAACTTTTTCAGGACTTCCATCGGTTAGTGATAGGGGAGCTGACGGGGGAGGAGACGATGGAGAAATTGGGCAAACTTGCCGCTTTTGCAGGGGTCAGCGAATTCCCCGCAAGGGTCAAGTGCGCAAGCCTGGCATGGCACACCCTTCACACCGCGCTGTCAACGGAAGCGCGCACCGTTACCACCGAATAGACAGAGACGTTTCGAAGCATACAGATCATGGCACAAACGATGAATGACCCGGAAATCAGCACCATAGAGCAGAAACTCATTGAAGGCCAGGTGATCGAGGCCATCCGCCTCTGCTATGACCCCGAGATTCCGGTCAACATCTACGACCTCGGATTGATCTATGATGTCACCGTCACGCCCGAAGCGGATGTGCTGGTGACGATGACCCTTACTTCGCCGCACTGCCCGGCGGCACAGTCGCTCCCGCGCGATGTGGAGAGCCGGAGCAAACTTGTTCCGGGTGTGAAAGGCGTGCGCGTGGGCGTTGTGTGGGATCCGCCGTGGAACCCGAGCATGATGAGCGAAGCGGCCAAACTGGAGCTGGGGTTCTAGCAACTCCGGCCGAACGCGCCTGCCCGGATGCCCGGTGGCGCGGAGCCAAAGCAGTACGAAGGAACATCGATTCTCAACGCGCACGATGGTGAAGGAGGAGGAATGACGCAGGGAACAATGGTTGCCGGCACGGCGGTATCAGACGGCGTGACATTGACGGTGAAGGCCGCGGCTCATGTCCGGAGGCTCATGGCTGAGGGGAATATTCCCGGAACTCATGGTCTTCGTCTGAGTGTGAAGGGCGGCGGGTGTTCGGGGCTCTCCTATGTGCTCGGATTTGACGAGCAACCGAAAGAGAACGACGCCGTGCTGGAGCAACAGGGAATCAAAGTGTTCATTGATCCCAAGAGCCTGTTTTACCTCTCGGGGACGATGCTGGACTTCAGCGACGGGTTGAACGGAAAGGGGTTTGTCTTCAATAATCCCCAGGCGTCGCGCACATGCGGTTGCGGCAGCTCGTTTGGCGTGTGAAATGCACCCGGCAATCGGGGGCTAACTTCACGTGCGTGCCTGCTGAAGGGGCACCAGAAGGGTTCTTCACTACGGTAATACGATTGGATCAGGGCAAATGAGAAGACGGTTCTTCATACGATCAATCGCTGCGACCGGCGCGGCGGCGCTTGTCCCGGCACTGGCAAAGACATCACTCATACACTCTCACACATCTCTTTCAGAGGAGACACAACACATGGCGTTTGAATGGAAGTTCAACCCGCGTCCGTATAGCGATGAGGAAGCAAAGAAGCTTCTTGCTCCGGTTGTCGATGCTGAAACCACGGACTGGCACTACAACACGCATCACAAGGGATATGTTACGGCCCTGAACAACATCGAAAAGGCCCTCGAGACAGCCGATCGGGCGGCGGCGAATGGCAATTTCAGCCAGATCGGTGAGCTGAAGCGCCGCACCACGTGGAATCACGGCGGTACGGTGCTGCACGATATCTACTGGGAAGTCATGGGCGGAGACGGGGATCCGGGCAAGGGGCCGGACGTGAAGGCGGCAATTGAAAAGGAATTCGGTTCCTTCGATTCCTGGAAAGCCGATTTCAAAGCGACCGCGCTCTCGGCGAAGCTCAGCGGGTGGGGAGTCCTGACCTATGATCAGCTGTATTCGAAGAGGCTGCTCAATGTGCTGGTGGACGAGCATCATTACGGAGCCATCTGGGGAGGAATTCCGTTGATCCCGGTTGACGTGTTCGAACACGCCTACTACCACAAGGACGGACCGAAGCGTGCTCTGTACATCGACAATTTCATCGCCCATCTGCACTGGGGGCGCATCAACGACCGGTTCAAGAAGTTCGCCCGCTAGTCCCGCAGCCCAGGCATGAAACGCACCTGGCAGGATGTCGAGGACCTGGCACGCGACCTGGCCCGCCGGAACCCGGATACGGATCCGCTGCGTCTCCAACCCGGGGAACTTCGCGCGCTGGTGGTTGCGTTGCCGACGTTCGCCGATGACCCGGGGGCTGCAACGCCCGATCTCCTGGAAGCGATTCAGGCAGCCTGGTATGATGAACGCGAGGGCTGAACGCGGTGCGCATGGGATGCAACGCCGTTGGCACTTCACCATGGTGCCAACGGCGGTTTTTCTTCTTGCTGTTTTCCGCGCTTTTCGGTATGTTTTCAGGAGGCAGGGGTCAGTATGAACGAGTCTCGGCTCCCCCTCTTCCCTTTACAGGTTGTTCTCTTGCCGCACGCGGCCCTTCCTCTTCACATCTACGAAGAACGCTACAAATTGCTGCTGCGGGAGTGCATTGCGAAGTCCGGCGAATTCGGCATTGTGCTGGCGAGGGAACAGGGGCTTGCTGAAATCGGCTGCACGGCTGCGGTGACGACGGTCCTGAAGACCTATGACGACGGAAAGATGGATGTCCTCGTCGAAGGCCGGCGGAGGTTCCGGATTCGCGCACTGCATACGGAACTGGCACCGTATGCAGTAGGAGACATTGAATTCCCGGCAACGGTAGAGGAACCGACCGATCCGGGCCTGGCCCGGGAAACGATTGCCATGTACAACGAGCTCGTCCGGATTGTGTACGGCGGGCGAATCAGGCAGCTTGATCCGGACCTTGCAGGGCCGGGAATATCGTTCGTCATGGCACAGAAGGCGGGTCTGGATCTGGAACAACGGCAGCTTCTGCTGGAAATGGATTCGGAACAGGACCGGCTGAGCATGTTGCTCGGCTACCTCACGACAACGCTGCCGCGTTTGAAGAAGATGGAAGAGATCGATCGAATCATCCGTAGTGACGGCTATATTGAAAATCATCCCCGGAAGGAAACATGAACAAGAAAACCCGCAACGCCCGCAAGAAACACCGCAAAGCTGTTGAACGCACAAAAGCCAAGCGGAAGGTGCAGATGGACCGGAAGAAGACAGTATAGAGGAGGCAAGGTGACCGCGTCGGTCACCTTCCTTGTTTATGCCGCAGCTGCCGCACTATAGATTCGGCGCGCACACGTGGGATTTCTCAGCCCGCACGTTTGTGATGGGCGTGCTCAACGTGACGCCGGACTCCTTCTCCGACGGCGGTATGTATCTTGATCCTGATGCCGCCGTGCAGCGGGCCCTGGCGATGGTTGAGGAGGGTGCGGATTGCATCGATATCGGCGGCGAGTCCACCCGTCCGCGCGGTGTGAAGTACGGAAAGGGTGCAGAACCTGTTTCGGCGGATGAGGAAGCGAATCGCGTATTGCCCGTCATTCGTGAACTGGCCCGCCGGACAGATATTCCCGTATCCATTGACACCTACAAAGCCGCCGTGGCCCGTGAGGCGCTCGCCGCCGGAGCGTGTATGGTGAACGATGTGAGCGGGTTTGCCCTCGATCCGGCAATGCCGGGGGTGGTGGCGGAAGCCGGGGGATCGGCAGTGGTGATGCACATGCGCGGAACGCCGCAAACCATGCAGCGCGACACCCGCTACGAGGATCTGTTCGGAGAAATTCTCACGTCTCTCCAGGGGAGCCTCCAGAGAGGGCGGGCGGCGGGGATTACGCAGCTTGTTGTAGATCCCGGCATCGGTTTCGGGAAAACCAGCGCCGATAACCTGCGACTGATTGCCGGAGCAGACCGGTTTCGCGAGCTCGGGGTACCTGTGCTGATGGGGCCCTCCCGCAAAGGGTTCATCGGTGACATTCTCGGGACCCCGGTGGACGACCGTCTGGAAGGCACGCTGGCGGCTGCTGTCGTCTGCGCCGGACGCTCGGTGAACATCCTCCGCGTGCATGATGTCCGGGCTGTGAAGCGCGCCCTGCTGGTTGCCGACGCCATTTATCACGCTCAACGGTGATACCATGGAGCTGTTCAAAATAGGCTTCCTCTCCGTCAGCCTTATCGACATTCTCGACATCGCCCTCGTCTCGTTTATCTTCTACAGGCTCTACCTGGCGATGCAGGGGACGATTGCCATACAGATACTTGCGGGATTGGTGCTTGTGCTCGGCTTTTCTTTCCTGGCCCAGGCCGCGAACCTCAAGGCGATGAGCTCTATTTTGCGCACCGTCACCGACATCTGGGTGGTGGCATTCATTATCCTGTTCCAGCCCGAACTTCGCCGATTGCTCATCCTGGTAGGGAGGAGCCCCATTGTCCGTTCCTTTTTGAAAATGAATGTCGACGAGTCCATCGAAGAGGTGGCGGGCGCGGTCACGGAGCTGGCCAGAAGAAAGACGGGTGCGCTGATCGTGTTCGTGCGCGCCACCGGGATACGGATGCATGCGGAAACAGGAACACGGCTCGATGCGCTGGTCAGCCGCACACTGCTGCTTTCCATTTTCCATCCCCGGTCCCCGCTCCATGATGGCGCGGTGGTTATCAAGGACAGGCTCATTGAAGCGGCGCGATGCACACTCCCGCTCTCCAGCATTACCACCTGGCAGGGTCATCTGCTGGGAACCCGGCACCGGGCGGGACTCGGCATTTCGGAGCAGGCCGACGTGATCGTGGTTATTGTGTCCGAGGAGACCGGCGTCATCTCGATTGCGGAGAACGGTGCTCTCTTCCGGGAGATTACTCCCTCGCTTCTTCGCAAAGAGTTGCACACACGTCTCAATATCGGCAGCGATCGTTCGTTGTCGTCCCTGTGGCGGACTCTCCGCACCTCGGAATAGCGTCGGATTTGCCGCCGGACGAATCAAGGCACCCCCCCCGTATGACCGTACACTCAAACCCGGAACCTCCTCGTGGACGGCGGATCGACCTCGATCGAGAAGAGATGCTCGATCTGATCCGCAGCCGCGGCATTTCCAATGAACTTGTGCTGGGTGCTATGCGCGGTGTGGACAGGCATCTGTTTGTACCCGGGCCGTTCGCTTCACGCGCGTACGAGGACACAGCATTGCCGATCGGTCACGGCCAGACGATCTCGCAACCGTATACCGTGGCTTTCATGACGGAGGCCCTGGGGTGCACGGGGGGCGACAAGGTCCTGGAGGTCGGCACCGGTTCGGGATATCAGGCGGCTGTTCTTTCTGCGATGGGCATGCGCGTGTTTTCCATCGAGCGGAATCTGGAATTGCTCAGCGCTGCCCGCAGGACATTCGATCGTCTCGGTCTGCGTGTTGTCACCCGGGGCGGAGACGGTACTGTCGGGTGGAGTCAGCATGCCCCCTATCAGGGGATTCTGGTGACTGCTGCGGCGCCCGAAGTGCCGGAACAGCTCTTAAAGCAGCTTGCAGACGGCGCGAAACTGGTAATACCGGTTGGCGACCGCGAGATTCAGTCCATCGTTGTCGTGACGCGCCATGGTGAGGATTTCGAGCGGGTGGCCTCGGCAGGATTCAAGTTCGTTCCGCTCATAGGGAAGGCGGGGTGGGGCAAGTAGCGGTTTTGGAGCGCACGGGCGATACTGGAAGGGGGTCGTGGCTCGTATGAGAGATGCGCGGAGTCATGCTGATGTCTGAAGGGGTAGGTGGAGAGCGAAAGCCGGTGGTCCTCGTACTCGTGGGGCCTACCGCCTCGGGGAAGACCGCTGTCTCGTTGCCTTTGGCGGAGAGAATCGGGGCAGAGATCATATCGGCCGACTCTCGTCAGTTATACAGGTACCTTGACATTGGCACAGCGAAGCCTACGCCGGAAGAGCGAAAACGGGTCCCGCACCATTTCATCGACATACGGAACCCGGATGAGGATTACAGCGCGGGAGAATTCGGCGCGAGTGCGGGTGCGGAGATTGAACGGATCTTCTCACGAGGCCGGATCCCTTTGATCGTGGGTGGGTCGGGACTGTACGTCCGTTCGTTGATTGATGGGTTCTTCGAAGGTCCGCCGGCGGACAGGGAATACCGCGCAGGGCTGGAACAGCGTGTGCAGGCGGGGGGTGTTGGTGGTCTCCTCGATGATCTCCGCCGTCTGGATCCCGAGTATGCTGCGATTGTCGATCCGACGAAACCGCGCAGGATCATCCGCGCGCTGGAGGTTGTGCACATCACGGGGAGGCCGCTTTCGGTGTTGCATCGGGAGCGCAAAGCCGAGATCCGGTTTTCATCGCGGCAGTTCGGTCTTGCCTGGGATCGGCCGGTGTTGTATGATCGGATAAACCGGCGGTGCAGGGCGATGCGGGAGGTGGGTTTGCTTGATGAGGTGGAGCGTCTGGTGTCGATGGGGTACGGGCCGGGGTTGAACGCATTGAATACCGTCGGATACGCGGAGGCCTTTGCATGTCGTCGCGGTGAGATCACGGCGGACGAAATGGATGTGCGGTTTGCGCAGAACTCCAGGCGGTATGCGAAGAGGCAGGTGACCTGGTTCACGAGGGATCCTCGCATCACATGGATTCCGATGCATGAGGGGGTGGATCCTGGCGCGGTTACAGATGAGATAATTCGCAGGTGGGAGGAGTAGCAATACGCCACCCATTTTTCTCTGCGAGCGCTGATCTTGCATTCCACGAATTCTTTTCGTAATTTTAAAAGTTATCGGGGCGTAGCGCAGCCCGGCTAGCGCGCTTGGTTCGGGACCAAGAGGCCGGGGGTTCAAATCCCCCCGCCCCGACGAAAAAGGGCAGTTTTGAGGTTGGAGAAAGGCGAGTGTGACAGATTTGTGACGGAAAAAATTACCTCTCGTCTCAATTCGTTGGAAGCACGAGCTTTGATATCGCCCCCTTCAAATCTGTGTTGTACGCGTGGACGTATTTTCTCGTGCTCTCAGGGTCTGTGTGGCCCATGAGGGACTGGATCTCAGAGAAGTTGATCCCCCGATTGGCAAGCCAGGTTCCGAAGGTGTGGCGAAGCGCATGAAAGGTGATCCTCCCCGGTAATCCCGCCGCCTTAGCATAACTCCCGAACCGTCTCGTGAGCGTGTCCTCGTTATACCGTATCAGCTGCCCCTCGGATCCCGACTTCAGGATTAACCTCTTGAGCACAGGCATGAGTTCCGGGGAAATCGGCAGGATCTTGTAATCCTTCTGCTTTGACTGCGGTACGGTGAGAGTCCGCCTTTCCAGATCGACATGCAGCTGTGCTCTGAGTGCGATCCCCTCCGCCCTTCGGATTCCCGTCAAAACGTAGAAGTCGATAACATCCCGGAAATCCTCATCGTCGATTACCCGTTTGAGATTGAGGTATTCATCGTACCTCAAGTAGCGGGGTGGGGTTTTGCACATCTTTGGCAGTTCAACATTCCGCGCAGGGTTGGTCACGATGTGGCCACGCCGTTCAGCCCATTTGAATGCAGTCAGGACCACCACCAACTCGTTCCGCACGGTCTTCTCTGCGGGGTGCTTCTCCGGCTCGCCGTCCTTCCTTTTCTTCTTTACATTCCCGAGCGTGCCTTTTCGCCTTGCGCCCGGGTAATCTTCTATCATCGACGGCGTGATGTCGCGAACCAGAAGGTCCTTCTCAGGTAGGCGCCAAAGTTGTTGAGGGCATTGTGGTAGCAACTTAGTGTACTCTCTGCTATTCCCTGGCCCTGTTTGGCATCGAGGAAAAGCCGGGCAAATTTCGAGAATCGGAGATCGACAAGCGTCTTGTCCTTCGTCTTCCCGAATCTGAGCTCCTGTTCAAGCCTGAAGCGCTCTGCTTCGGCAAGACGCTTATCTTTGGTACGAAGCGATTGTCGCGGAAGCCTCAGCTTTTCCGCGAATCGCGCGTAGTACCATCCGCCAACCTTGTATAACGAAACGATAGGCATTGTGTGATTCTCCTATGAAACGTTATGTCGGCTCCGCCCGGGCTGTCACCTCCCCTGAGAGCCGACATCGTTTCCATGTTTGAGAAAGAACAATGTTCTGAAATCTTGTGACAGTTGAGCGTGGAGGAAAGTAACACTTTCTCATGTCGTTTGTCAAGATAAATCATGGTCTGTCAATTATTTTTTCACTACTCAGTTCGAGCGGAAGAAAGTCCGGGGTTCGTCCTCGTCTTACGACGGTTACCCGCGGAGAGTACGTGCAGCTATCGAGATATGCGTCGACGTCCATACGTGACCATCGCCATCCCTCCCTGCTTTTCTCGGAAGAGCTTGAATCGCGGCGTGAGCTCCCCCTCGTCCAGAGATCGTATCATCTTCCGGCGACTCACCTTCAGGATGTCCGCTACGCCCTGCGCTGTCAGTATTTCGTCGTTCCTATCCACGGGCGATCACTTTCCCACTGCTCCCTCGCAAGTCTGTCTGCATTTGCCCGTAGCCCACTGCATATGCTCCGGGGTCGATCGGTTCCAAAGTCTGAATCATACGGAATCCTGTATCCACGAGTTCACTTTTTGGCCGGGTGAGTCCGCGCGTTGGAGACATGAAAGTGCTTTCTGTGATTTGCGATATTGCCGTACATCGCCAAGGTGGCTCGATGTCCGGTTGACCGGGTAATTCTCACCGGGTGATGCATGATCGTTCGTCCTGGGGCAAATTCGCTCATTCGGCCGTCTGTAAGTCGTTGTTTTTCATAGGGCGAGTTTCGGAGTATTTTTGGACGAGCCGCGGTACAAGGTCGTTTCGTAGCAAGAACTGCCATGCAAAGACCCGTCCATTGAGTTGGTAGGATGTGCGTTTGCCAACCTCTGAGAGAATGTACCTGGCGAGCGCTGCGTCTTCTGTGTACAGGAACGTCTGTGAATTGCCTGCGCTCCAGGTCTCGTATATTGGTTTTGAGTTCATCGCCGATTTATACCTTTTCCGTCTTGAGTTTGGCGTTGAGAAATAGCCCCAGCTTCTGAAGGCCTCCAGCGGCCCAATGGGGTCACGCTTTGGCATCTGTAGGTTTGCCCCTGAAGGAATTGGTAATCCTTCTGTCAATGGTTTGGTATGTGTGGCTCAAGGGTTCACTCTGTGTTTGTGATTAAGGGGTTCATCTTTGCCTTTGCGGCCGAAAGAGAAAGAACGCCCGGAATACACGGAAAACCATATACACCAGAAACCCGAGGGCCGAGAAGTAGATGTAAAACTCACGGTTGTCGGTGCCCAGGGAGAAGATTTTGAGCATGGTGAACATGCTCGCGGCAAAGATGTACACCGGCCCCATGTTGAAATACTCCCCCTCTTCGACCCGCCGCAAACGACGGATTTCATCCTGGGTGACCCGCCGCTCGCGCGATCCGTGCCAGATCATGTTCTTGATGTGAAAGGGATTGCCCGCTGCCGCCTTGAGAATCTCCCGTTCGTATAACCTCTGATCGCTGACCGTGATATGGTATTCTTCGAGATAATAGCGGATCAGACGGAGCGAGGCATCCTCAGATAGTGGCTGAATGTCGATGCGCGTAAAGGACGACCAGACTTTCTTCAGGTGAATGCTCTCTTTCTCGTGCACAACCGCCGCACACACCACCGATACACCCAGCAATTTCTCAATGAGCACCTGATGCGAAGGGGCTATCCGGTCGAGTGTGTCCAGAAAGAAGAGGTAGGGGAGAGCGGCCCCCTGGATGCTTTCGATGATGATCTCGCTGCATCCCCACGCTTCCCTCACCCCGGAGCCGGCGGCGGGCAAGATCCCAGTCGAGCCGTTCTTCGTCGGAGAACGCCAGGGCAAGATCACCATGGCGATGGAGGTTCTGACAGATTTCCTTCAGGCAGTCGCCAAGCGGGGTGACGTGCATGACGTAGATGATTCGATACCGGCGGAAATGTGACGAATTTGCCCCGTTTAGTCCCAACTGAAGGCCGTAGGTGACATCCATATTTCGTTTGGAAGCATCGAGGATGCCCATGGCTTCAACCATAAGACGGCTCTTGCCTATACCCCTGTTCCCAAGGAGAATGGTGTGCCTGCCCCGGAGCAAGTTTCTCACTATCTCGTAGAGTTCAGCCGATCGGCCGATGAAGGCCGTGTCGTTTCGGAGATCTCCGGTCATTGCCGCTCGATAACGAAGGTGGTCTGCATCTTTCCGTTGTGCGGCAACCGGCGGATCTCCAGAACCACTCCGGATGCAGTCGAACGAGTCTCAGACTTCTCTGCAGCGGCATGCTCCTTGACGGCATAGCCTTCAATTTCCCGCTTAAGGCGCGACATCCTGACTTAGTATTCCTTTTCGAGTACGCGTTTCGATTCAATCAGGGCCTCAAGCTTCTGCCTTGCTTTGTCGTATGACTGTTCCGCATCGGCAAGGGATACCGGGGCGGAAAAGCCGATCCGGACAAGGTCACGCTTCAGGAGCCATCCGCTTGAGTCACGCTCGAGCTGCTGCCGGCATTGCGCCAGGCGGTTGTCGATCTCCAGAAGTCGCACATCCCTTTGTTCCACAAGGACTGAGAGTTGCTCAGCGGTCAACTCCCTCTTCCTCTTCGGGATATCTGCCAGTCCCCGAAGTGCAAGCGTGTCTCCCTCTTTCACCGAATCGCCCTCGCTGGACGAGAATCTGGACCGATTCATCAAGGGGAGCCTCGAAGGAAATGCGCACGTACCTCTTGCCAGGAGGGATTTCACCGGTCGATAAGGTCTCCTCAGGTGCGGTGACCGACACAGGAGTGATGATGCGGAGTGTGAGCTCTCCGGCGATCGGTATGACATTTTCGAGACCCAACTCCTGTATGTCGGCGTAGGTCGCGTACTTGAGCTGGAGTTCACCGGCACCCCCGATTATCGGATTGAAGCTGGTTCTTTGTCTCGGGACGCCGACCTGATCCTCGGTCTTCAAAGTGCCGAAGAGGTGAGTCGTAGAGCCGGGATCGAACATGCCCGGGAGTTGAAGGAGAGGGCGATCGGCCATGTCGACGATCCGGATCCGCGTGGCGGCGGGCTCCGTGCGGTTACAGATCACCTCCTCGACGGCATACTCGGCAAGGTACTCCTTTCCCAGCGTGTGGAGCCGATGGTCGGGGCCGATAAAAAGGAGCGTGTGATCGTCGAGCGCGCCAGCCACCTGAAATGTGCCGGCCAGACGCTCCTTGCTGAAGAGGTTGTGCGCAATCAAGTCGGCGGTGACAAAGTGAGTTTTTGAGAATTCATTGTAGTCCCGCACCGCGGACTCGACGTTCTTCTGAGCCGAACGGATGAACCGTTCGTACCCCTGATTGGCAACCAGGTATGTGGGCATACATGCCATCAAGAAGAATATGCAAAGGGTGATGTCCTGCCGGGAGCCGGTCTGCACCCGGTAACGCTGTGGGTTATTGACTTCAAGGGGAAAGACACATTTGACGCCGGAAAAGGGGTAGAACAGCTTCACCCCGTGGACGGTCATCGTGTCGAGGAGGGGGTGTGTGAGATAGCCAACGGATAGACAGATGGAGATATCCTGTGCATCGAAAGGAATCCCTGTCCAGGTGAGACCGAGGTGTAGGGCAAACAGTGCTGCGGAGAGGACCGACCAGAATACGAGCGAGTGCGTGAGAGTCCTATGACCGAACCGGCGTTCGATTCTGTGGGAGACAAAGGGCAATACTTTTCCGATACGGCTGGCCGCGGTGTCCACATCCGGGATGATCGAGGATAGCGCAACGGTGATGACGTTTACGGCATTCAAGGGAACGCCCGGTCGTCGTCAGGATCAGGAGATAGATGAATTCGGCGAACGTGATATGTGTCGGAGCGATCATCAGTTCAGCGTCTCCGGCGTTTTCTGGTGAGCCTGACGGCCAAGTTCCTTCAGGACGATGTCAAGCAGATCTTCGATCTCTTTGATGAGAACTCGAAGATCTTCCTCCGTGGCAACCCTGCTCTTATCAGCGCCGGCAGGGGATAGCCGGGCTTGCCAGGTATCAAGGAGGTGCTGGAGTCTGGGGTGATGGGAGATGGTGAGCATGGGGATGATGGTCTCCTTGAGAGTTTGATTGACTAGCGTTTGTGAGCAAAGTAGAACTGTTCGACACGCCCGAGAACGCCGAGGCGTTCCAGGACGTCGAAGTGCTTGTTGTACAGATCCGTGATGAGCAAGAGGGCGATGTTCCTGATTTTGGAGCGACGGAGAACAGGAGCCGAGTGAATGACGGCGTCGACAAGATCAAGCACCAGAATCGCGGTATCCGGGCAAAGCTTCCGGGAATTGAAGTCCGGTGATACAACCCTGATTGCTTTCTCGCTTTCATCGAAAATACTGCTGCACCGTGAACCGAGTATAGTCATCGACTCCCGCCGGAATGAGTGCAGGAGGCGCTGAAAGAGCGCCGACAATCTCGGGTGCCGGGTCGGTCTGGCTTGGCTTCTCGGGCAATGGGGGAGTTTTGGAAGACGATGCTTTGAATACGAGTGGCGGCTCTGGTGGAGGGGCAGACAGAGTCTCTTGTTAGCCCGGGTGCGGGATTTGATCACTCTGGTTGGATCCGGTGGAGATTTGGACAGACCGGTTTTGCGCGTACGCATTCGCGATGTATTGTTCTGATCCCGCTTCGACGAAATCCGTCTTGATCTTGGCGGCCTGGCAGTGCGATCAGTTCTCGCGGGCTCCGCTGACTCAGCCTGAAGATCTCGAATGAAGCGCATGAATTCTGCGACATAATCTGATTCCGGGACCGGCGATCTGGCTCAACTTCAGGATCTGAGCCGGAGTCCAGGGCGGCTGAGCGGTAAAGCAAAAACCCTCCCTGCTTGAACCCCATCTCAAAGGTCGGCAGCACTTGATCCGGCAGAATTGACTGGAATTCGAATATCGGCGGGTTGACCGAGAAATCGTTCCGTTCCGCAATCATGTTGCCGCAAAGCGATCCGCGCACAAGGGTCTCGATTTGCTTCCGGGTCAATGTGTCGACCTGGACCTTGAGACACGGGGCCTTCGGCACGATCGCCAGAAATTGGTCGATGGTGCGGACGATCGAGCGTGAACAAATGGACCATTGCGTGATCTCTTTCTGCGCTTGCGATTGTGGTGCGCACTGTGCTTATGTCAACGAATGATCGCTCCTCGCGTTCCAGGCGAACACACTCACGCACCCGTGGTCCTTCGAAGAAGATCACGATGTAGGTTCGCCGGTCGTCTTCTTCGCCGATGGAAATCAGAACATATCCGTCTGTTCCTTCCACCTGCGCCTCGGCAAGAGCAAACGGATCGACGTGAAGCGCGGAAACAGGTCCGAGTATGTGTGCGGCGCCGTGTAGCATCTGAGGGTGGGAGATTTTCTTATGTATTAGGGAGAGAATCGCTCAATAACTGCGTCTTGCCAAAATCCGGTTATGGAATAACGATGATTCGGAAAAGACGTTTTCTCTCCCCTGGTGCATCCATCGCCACCAGATATACACCGGGAGCCATCCGTTTGCTCTGAAGTCGCCGGCCCTCCGGGCTATAGACAATGCCGTCACTCCCCACGGTGAGAATCCGCTGTCCCAGGATATTGTAGAAAACGATAGGCGTGTGTTTCTCCCGGGCCCATTCGATCAGATCGGAACTTGAGTCGGCAGAAGCCTGCGCAACAAAGACCGGGATATTCACGTTCAGCCATTCTTCAAAGGCGCGTGTATCTTCGATCGGTGGGGCGGAATCGGGCGAGGTAGAGTGGAGACTCTTAACGGCTGGAGCTTGAGCCGATGCACTTAGAGCATGAACGGTCAAGAGAGTGAGAGAAGCGATCAGAATGCGCATAGAAGGTACCCCTACTCTGTTTGTGTGCGAACTGAATCAGTCACAACACTTTGCCCAATCCCGCGGGCGACATCGCGAATGTCAGCCTCGAGACGGTTGATCCGGATCTTCATCGAAAGCAGGTCCATCTCCGATCGCGTCAGAGCATCGAAATCGATCTTTCCCCTGTCGAATTGCATTTGCTTGAACGTGTGGACGTTCTTCATGAGCCTGTACTGTTCCGTGAGAATCTGATGTTCCTCAAGCAGGCTCTTCCGTTTCTCTCTGGCATAATTGCGGGCATTGTCGATTCTTGCACTAATCTCCGTTCGGGAGAGGTACAGCTTCCTGAGGTCGAGGATGGCCTTCTCGTGGTCTGCTACCGAGAAGAGATCCGATAACGCCAGACTGATCGATAGGCGTATCGAACTTCGGACAATAACCGGCGCCAGTTGCTCTTCCGGATAGAACGCGAGCAGATCCCCACCGCCGGCGAGCCCGGCTGAGAGCATGACCTTTGGCTGCAACCGGTGCCAGATGTCGGTTTCCAGAACCCGCTCCGTGGCATAGGCGATTTCGAGCTCCAGACGTTCAAGGGAGAGTGAGTCCTGGATATGGGGTAGTGAGGTTACGGTGTTCACTGCACTCGGAGCGACTTGTGCGATGGAGATCGACCGGGGAACGATGGCAAATAGCGTCAGGGCATATGAAATAGCGCAGAAATGGATACTTCGTGATGTCCTGGGTTTCATGAGAATTGGTTCCGTTTTCAATTCACCCCCTTGGGTCCCCCTCTTTTCTGTCAAAGAGGAGGGGATCGAGGGACGTTCCTCTTTTGCTCTCTTTCCCGTCAGTGTGGCATTGGTCTTAACACGTCAGGGAGAACGTGAACGGGGTTTCGGGGACGGCTCGAGCATAGAGCGCAGATAGCCGACGATGTTATCGACTCCCGGATGCAGGTGCTCGCACGCCTTCTCGAAAGACCGGCCGTGTTTTTCAAGTAGTGCTACCAGAGTCTTCAGATTGCGTTCCGAGATCGTGAATGATGGTCCTACACGCGCACGGATGAGCTCGCGGACCCGGTTTGCCTCCTCGAAGGAGTCCTTGCGCGATTGGTCCGGGTTGAGTTTTGTCGTTTGCGGGAGTTGGTTTGGTTGGTTTAGATAAGTAAGCAAAGATGGTTGGTTTGGTGTGTTGGTTTGGTTTGTTAGAGGACTCCTTGTTTCGCCGGAAGGAGTCCTTGTTTCATCCGAAGGAGTCCTTCCGGAATTTCCGGTTGCGCCACTTGGAATCCTTGTTGCATCATTAGGAGTCCCTATTTTCTCGGAAGGAGTCCCTGTTTCGTCGGAAGGAGTCCTTGATGTGGTGTTAAGGATTCCTTCCTGTGGCTTCTCGAGAGTGCTCCATCGGACTTCATTCGCCGCCCGGGACCGTCGCTTGAACGCTCCGATATGCCCCTGATACTCGAGCCAGTCATGCACACGGAAGCCGTGCTCGATGGCATCAAGAAACCCGACTCTCAAGAGAGCCGCGACGGCCCTTCCACGCGTTCCTCTCCAGGCGATCATGGACTCGATCTCCTCCGCGGAATAGCCCAATAACTCCCCATTTTCGGCATGATGTTCGGCGCAGTGACACCAGAGACGAAGGGGCAAAATCTCCGTGCCTGGTCCGAGGAGACCGACGAGCCGTTTAGTCTTGATGCTTGTGAAGTAATGGATGTCGAGGTTGAGGAAGGTCATGGGAGTTGGGATCCTGAATGTGGCGTGCGGAGATACGGGAAGGTGGAGGCCTGAGAGAGGAGGAAGAGTGGGGGACGAGGAAAGGGAGGGGCGTCGATGACGCTGGGAGCGAGGAACGATGTCGGTCGTTGTGGGTCCTCTTCTCCAGCCGTGCAAGCGACGCCCCTGAATCTAGTCGAGCAATGATGCTCTCGATAACCGAATTTGTTCTCATGTGCGATTGATGTAGATACTGTGTTGAGAAGGTGTGGATATGTTTCATGGTCCGGTTATTTTGTGGACCGAATAGGTTCGTATCAGGCCGTTACATGCTCAGAAATGTTCTGTCCGCGCATAGATTTCATTGTCAGATCTCTTGACAAGGTGTTCAGCGCCTCGAGGATCGAGTGTCGCTCATCAGGCGAATGGGCGAGCCTGCGGAAGGCGCGATGAATGCATCTTGGGCGTGCACTCTGAGCGGAGCACATAGCTCAGCTCGGTTAAGAGCATCGTGACACTTTTTCGTGTGATGGGCAGATGCGAAGTGGGTTCGATCAAGATCGTGTGTGCGCGAGCGCTACGCAGCTCCAGATATCGCTGAAGGAGTCTGACAAACGGCGGATCAAGCTTGACAACTTGCTCGATCAGGCAGAGTAAACGTAATTGCGCCATCCTCCTCACCTATCCCGGAGATCTTGAGGAGAGGTAGTTGGGATTGGCGGACTCCCGACAGAATCATGAAGAGCCAGGCAATGTGGTCGCGTAGATAGCGAAGGGACTCGCCCTGAGGAGAACTAAGGTGACGCTCGGTGAGGTACGTTGAAGCGTGTATGATTTGCTCTGTCGACATCCCTCCGGAAAGAAAGAGTGCGAAGTCGAGATCGGCTGCTGGATTGGTCGCGACGAGTCCTCGCTCTGCGGCAAATAGGAAAAACCGGGTTATTGCGCAGTAGCGGCGTTTGATGGTCGAGACGGAGAGGCCGCGTCGGGATTGATTCTCGAGGTGCCGGCAGATGTCACTACGGCGAATCGAAGCTGTTTGCTCGGGAGTGATCGGCAGGCCATCCGGAAGGGCATGAAAGAAATTGTTGATGTCCGAGATGTATGCTTCCTGGGTGCACGCGGAAAGTCCGGCTCTTCGAAGATCTTCTTGAAATGCAGCGATGATGTCCACGTTTGTCCTCTGTCTTGTTTTCAAACGTGGGCCATATATAGCATCGAACTGAAATGAAACCAAGCAGGCAGATTCGCCGCGTTTTCTGGAAACGAGCGCGACGACGGATTCCGGGACGTTTCATTTCCTCTCGTCTTTATTGGGGGAAGACGTGGGCCTCATTTGCTAGGATTCGGTGCAAACAACATCCGGCGAATTCGCCGGATGTTCTGCCAAGCGGCGTCGAGATGAGATCGGGAAATGCCCAAACTTGGGCGATCTTGAGGGGTCAAACAACGGATGCGAAGCGGCCAGATATGCGCCGAGACAAACTCGACAGATTCGTCGGATCTTTCGAAGACGGGCTCGACCAGAGATCCCGGAGCGGCTCGTTTTCACCTGTATTTATTGGGGAGAATCGTGGACCACATTTACCAGGGTCCGGCAAAAAGGACCGGCAAAAACGCCGCATCTTTTTCAGGCGATGGTCGATGTGAAATCGGGAAATGACCAAATTTGCACTACTTTGAGGGGTCGAGCACTGCATTCGAAGCGGCAGGGCTGGTGCTCAAGAAGCATGCGGCGAATTTGCCGCATTTTTCGGAGACAGATTCGGCGAGAGAGTTTCGGAAAGCTGCATTTCCACTTGTGTCTATTGGGGAGAATCGTGGCCCACATTTGCCAAGATTCGGTGCAAAAAACATCCGGCGAATTCGCCGCATTTTTCGAGAAATGGGGTCGGCCAGAGATTCTGAAGCATTTCGTTTCGCCTGTATTCATTGGAGGAAATCGTTGCCCGCCTTTAGCAGGATTCGGTGTCAAAAAATCCGGCAAAAACGCCGCATTTCTATCCGATAGCGACTCACGAGGAATCGAGGGGAATCTACGGCACGTGCCCCGAGTGGACTGGAGCAAAGCATGCTCTGCAGAAGGAAAACGCAAATTGACTTTCCGTGATGACCTGGGTACCTTCTTATGGATCGATTGTCCGTCATTCGATGGAGACAATCGACGCAGGGGACACCTCTCTGAATGCGGGGATTCTCTAACCCTTGGCATTTCTCACGACTAGAATTCCGTTTGCCGGGATTTCCCGCCTTCTGAGATCCTGTTGAATGAGGGATTCGGAGGAGTGGACCCGCTCAAGCCAGGATTTGGGAAGGTGGAATGAGTAGCGAGCGCACACACGAATGCTAACGCCAAGCTTGATCCAGCGGATCACGAAGGAATATGGCCTGCCTCTCGGTGGAATTCACGGTGTGGCTCACTGGGCGCGGGTCCTTGTGAATGCCCGCCGTCTGGCCGTCGAGACGGGGGCCGATGCGACTGTGCTCGAGTTGTTTGCAGTGTTCCATGATTCCCGACGCCGCAACGAAGGGCACGATCCGGAGCACGGAAGTCGCGGCGCCAGCTTGGCGCGCGCACTCTTGTCGGGGGATGGCCAACTGAGCCCGGATAGGTTGCACCTGCTCGAGGAAGCATGCCGTCTTCACACGGATGGGCAACGAGAGGCCGATGTGACGATCCAAACCTGCTGGGATGCGGATAGATTGGATCTGCTCAGGGTTGGCACGTACCCCTCAGCGAAACTGTTGTGCACAGAGGCCGCCCGAAAGCCGGCGGTGATTGCCTGGGCGAATGAACGCGCCAGGAATGGCGACATCCCCGATCTGATATGGAAAGAGTGGGGAATGCGGCTGCCCGAAATCGGCACGGCCTGGTAGCAAACGTATGAGCAATTACCAACCAAGACTGACCCAACCGATCGAGACATTGGGGCTGGTCGTGCTGCCCATGGGTGAAGCAAAAATGCACTTCGTGCTGCTTGTGTCCACGAGAAGTTTTGTGAAATAGAGACTGATGAGCATGAAGGTTCAAAAGTGCAACCAGATGAATCACACGAACCATTATAGGACAAAGACCGATGGCGATCCCAGACTTTCAGTCGATCATGCCTGTTCTCCTCAGCCATCTTAGCGATGGTCTCGAGCATTCAAATCAGGAGACACTCGAGGCATTGGTCACAGTATTCAAGCTTTCAGAGGATGAACGGGCACAATTGCTGCCAAGTGGAAGTCAAGGCCTATTCGTGAATCGTGTTGCCTGGGCGAAGTCACACCTCAAACAGGCTGGGCTGATCGAATCGCCGTCACGTGCCGTCTATCGAATAACGGAACGCGGCAGGGAGGCCATCAAGAAGAGTCCAACCGTCATTAACATGAAGTTTCTCAATCAATTCCCCGAATACCAGGAATTCCGCGCGCGCAAACAGCAGATTTATGGTGCTGTCAGCAATGAGGATGATGAATCGCTCACACCGCAAGAGCGAATAGATATTGCGTACAAGCAACTCCATAACCAGTTGTCAACGGAAATACTTCAGCGGATCAAAGATTGTCCTGCTGCCTTCTTTGAACGATTGGTTGTCGATTTGCTGATCGCTATGGGGTACGGTGGATCTCGGCGCGATGCCGGCAAAGCCATTGGCAAGAGTGGGGACGGTGGAGTTGATGGGATCATCAATGAAGACAAACTTGGTCTCGATTCAATCTACGTCCAGGCCAAGCGTTGGGCGGATTCTGTTAGTAGGCCGGAGATTCAGAAATTCGCCGGCGCCCTCCAAGGGAAAAGGGCCAAGAAGGGGGTGTTTATCACCACCTCTGATTTTTCGAAAGAGGCATTTGAGTACGTGTCGCGGATCGAAACAAAGATCATTCTCATCAATGGCTCGCAACTTGCGTCATTCATGATCGACCATGGAGTTGGCGTCAACACGATTGCGTCTTACACTCTCAAGAAGATGGACCAGGACTACTTCATCGATGAATAGGGATTTGCGCACATGTAGACCACCTGGGAGCCGGCGATGATTGCCTGACCGAATGAACACGCAAGAAAGGGCGATGTTCCCGGTCTGATCTGCGAGGAATGGGGGATTCGACTGCCTGAAATCGGCACCGCATATTAGCCTTCGTGCGTCCTCAGACGGTTGACACCTCAGAGATATAACACGCCCGGTGGAGGTTTTGCGAAGCCCAAGTAAGAAATTGACTTACGAGGTTGGGCCGGTAGTTTCGTCGGAATGGATTGTTTGTCATTTGACACAGATAAGGGATACAAGGGGCGTCGTTGTAGACATGGGGGCTTTCAAACCGAAATGTATCGGTCACGAGGCAGGTAGACCACGAGTAACTCATTGCTACCCAGGAGCCACGATGGACGTTAGGACTCTGCTACTCGAAGCCTTGAATGTCGCTGCTCGCACTGACTTTGGGAGCGGTAGTAGCAAATCGATTCACCGCAAATGCTCATCAAAGTTTGTGGAGATGGTAGCTTCCCGACTTCGCAAGAACTATGAAAGTCAGTCATCAATCTACGTCCTTTCTAGAGACTTTCTAGCACTCATCAGAAGGAATTCGGTCTCAACGAGCTTCTCTTTGACATCTCAGTGGTACATACTAGCATCATTCTCTCTGCCGTCAGGAAGAAGGCACTGACTTTCATTACAGACGCCATCTGGCAGATCGAGTCCCGAATTCGCCAGGATTCCAGCAGGCCATTTAGACTTCAACAAACTCGTTCTTGGGAACGCAGCAAATAAGCTCTTCATTGGACCGATTGTGAACGACGTGGAGTCATTCATAATACCTCTCCGTGCACCCGCAAGACGCTGCAATGGGTCAGTCTTTCTGGGCCTTGTCACCCATCCGGCTGAATGGTCAAAGGGGAACCTCGAAGTAAGAGTCTGGCAGTTTGTCAGTGACGATTGGCAGCCTTTGTCGGCGGCGGACTAAGATGTCGCACAAGCTAATGCCAGCCCACATTGGCATTGGCAGAAAGGCATCACGGAAAGAATACATCTATGGACCTATCCAAACCCCTCGAGGCTGTGACCGAACGCGACGTCGATCTGCTCCTTCTGGAGGGAAGCCCACGTCTCCATACGTTTTCTCGAATGGCTTGCTGGTATTGCCTTTGGAGAAGGTGCTGTTGTCGCCGGTTTACTGGGAGCCTGGCACTCTGTCTCGGATGCCTCTCTCGGAGAAACAGATCTGCTCATTCTTTTTGAGGACCGCACCGGACGGAAATTCGCAATCCTGCTTGAGAACAAGATTGACGCACCCGCTCAGCCCGACCAAGGGAGCAGATACATTGAAAGGGCTACCCTCGGCGCCTCGCGCGGCGAATGGGATGAGTCTCGAACCCTCATTTTGGCACCACGTAAATATCTCCAGATAGCCCACGACGCCCCGACTTATCAGGCGAGTGTCCCCTACGAAGACCTTTGTGAATGGTTTAACCGGCAAGGTGATTCAAGGTCCAAATACAAGAAAGGCGTGATTGAGCAAGCTATTGACCAATGTGCACGCGGCTACAGTCCCAGAATGAATGAACGAGTCACGAAGTTCTTTCACGACTACTGGCAATGCAACTCCCGGGAGTTTCCTGAGCTTGAGATGCCAGAGCCTGGCTTGAAGCCTGCAGGATCGTACTGGGTCGGCTTTCGGCCCCGGGGGATGTCCAAGGACCGCTACATTTGGCACAAAATGGACATTGGGCGAGTTGATCTCGAACTCAGGGGAGCATCATCCTCAATGGAGGCACTCCACGAAATGTACAAACAAGTTCTGCCGTTCAGACACCGAAATCACCAAGGCCGGGAAGTCTGCAGCAGTCAGGATTCAGGTTCCAGTCTTGGACATCTTTGGGGAGTTTGCGGATCAGATTGACGTCGCGCGTGTTGGAATGAGGGCGGCATATCGTCTGGTGTACCTCTCGGGAGTCATTCGTGGCGTCTCCTTGAGCAGGTCGTCATAACGTATGACATTTGATATGGTAGCTCGGTAGCTCTTGCGACTTTGCCTGTGGCCGGGGGCATAGATGAAGTAAAGTTCCGCCGATATTCCGAATATGAACAATATCATGGAGCGATTCTTCAGAACTGTCAGAAGAGAGGCGCTGGACGATTCTCTGCTGATTGGCAGAAGTCAGTAATAGAAAGAGTTCTGAGGAATACGTTGGCTTTCGAGAGTGTGCTCAGGCAATGAAGAATCCTGTTGATCCTGGTCTATGCAGACAATGCAGGTGGAATTGCTGAGAAATGCCGGTTCGGTGCTGAAGCAGAGATCCAGGCGGCGCTGGATCGGCTTTCGTAATCAGGCAGAAACAACGCCCAGAACCAGACCGCATAATGGGTTGCTTGCCTTACATAGAAGGGTGACACAATTCGACATCTCCGCCGGCAGGCAGAAAAGCGCAATAAGGATCATCGAATGATACTCCGTCCGGCAGGGACACTCCTTATCTTGGTGCATATCAAACATTGAGAGGAGTGAACAGCCGTGGGAATGAGCGTCAGACCCTTCAGCCGCGCCACAGTTGCGGAAAGACATACACCGTGGTATTTGTATAACTTCGCGAAGAGCTATCTTTACCTGCTTTCAAGCTGGCCAGTGTCTTGACCCCGATGTCCAGGTGGTCAGTCTCACAGGCATTGCGGAGCCCTATTCCAGACGCCCCAAATCGATTTCTGTGTCTGATGACCTTGGTGGGAGATATGTGCGGGTAGCGGACGCCATACTCACCGGCTCCCTCAGATTCCGCGGCGGGCTCTATCAAGTGTCTGTTTTCTTTGAAAGCCGGCACAGTGAGGAGGTCGATTACTATGTGCATGTCCTTGGTGAGGGTGAAAACTCCGGGGATGCCCAGGTGTTGCTTGACCACCTTCTGACCCGCTGTGTGAGGACAAGTCCCTATCAAAACGAAGCTCTTCTCGCCACGTCGGAAAGGGCGAATGGGCAGATGATCGGGCTCTTCGCGATGGATCCCTGCAGCGATTCGCTTGACGATGTCTTTTTGCCGACTGAAATCCGACGGCAGCTCGATCTCTTCATTTCAACACTTTCAAGCTTTGACCGGATCCGGACACCCTTGCGGTACCTGTTCTCAGGCAAACCGGGAACAGGCAAAACGAAAATTATCCGGGCAATCGCGAACGCCTGCAAAGGCAAAGCCACATTCCTTTTTTCAAATGGTGCCGAGCAGCAAGTGGACGAGCTTTTTGAGATTGCATCCATGTTTTCCCCGGTCGTCCTGTGCATAGATGACATCGATATGCTCACGGGTTCGAGGCAGGAAGGACTTTACAACCGGCAACTTGCGACATTTCTGCAGCGGCTTGATGGATTCACAAAGGGGGATCAATT
>CAVPCZ010000007.1:0-21978 GCA_963702445.1 Ignavibacteriota bacterium | reverse complement strand
GTGGTGGGGTATGCCGATCTCGTCGAACCGACATTTGTATGGCACGATGTCGACGGCGATGGAAAAGATGAGCGTCTTCTTCCCGAGAGAATACAATGCCCGGATTATGCGCAACACGAGCATACAAGGTTGGTGGGGATCCACCGGGTCAGGTTCACCTTCGTTCACTGATGCGGGTTTCAGCTTCCTACGGAGGGGCGTCCCGAGACTGGCTTCCTCATTTATAGACCTCGACGGCGACGGGAAGCCGGAGGTGCTCTCTTCCAGTCAATACCACAGGAAGAATCTCATCCTCAGGAACTGCACTGTTCCCGGCTCGATTCGGGAAGACTCATTCATCCCCGCAGGAGATGGGAGCCTGATAGGTTTGCCGGCGGGATCAGAGGATTTCGATGGTGACGGCCTGCGCGACGTCTACACGCGGTACGGAGCCATGAGAACCGTTACCTCAGCAACGAACATCACCCTGTACCCGCAATTCGAGTGTCCCCGGGACATTTTCGTTTGTGGCATCCGGTGACTTCCGGGTAGGCGACGGGGCCATGTCCATCACGGATATTGATGGGGATGGCCTCCGGGATCTGGCCATTGCGGACACCAGGGAATCGTCAGCATCCAGCTAAACGCAGAGTCGGGTCAGGAGTTCATCTCTTTCGCTCCACCGACCTCCATCATTGTTCAAGGCATGCCGATATGCGGGGATGTGAGCGGGGACGGGCTTCCGGATAATAGTTCTCTCCGGCCAGACAGTGTCGTGCATGTGTACCAGAACACTTCCTCACGAGGAGGCGCTTCATTCGCATCTCCACAGGTTTTCCGCGTGAGAGGGGACCGTTGGACAGGTGGTAGACTTGAACGGCGACGGGCGTGGCGACATTGTGGCTCATCGACCGGAAGACTCGACCTTTTCCGTTCTTCAGAGTATCGTAGGATCCGACCCGGTAGCATTTGCACCGGAGTAAAGGATTCGCAACAAGACAAGTTCAATCGCCTTTCTCGATGTCGACGGTGATGGACCTCTCGATGCCGTGAGTCTATGATCATGCGGCGTACCGGACTCTGTGGCCGCCGGAACCGGATCGGCGACAATTACATTCTTTACGCCGACGCAGATTCCAATGGCAGCATTTCTCCGCAGGGATATGTGAAGGCCCTTCATGGAGCAACACAAGTCTTTTCGTGGAGCGCAAAGCCGGGTTACAAGCTGGACAGTGTGGTCGTCGATCGCAAACGGGTCGACTCCTTGAGCACCTATACATTCGCCAGGGTGACATCTCCTCACACGATCTCCGTGCATTTTGGACTGCCCACCGGTGTGGAGGGGCAAGATGCTCCGGCCCAGTTTGCTCTGCTTCAGAATTTCCCCAATCCGTTCAACCCGGGACGGAGATATGGTTTTCGGTGGAGCCGCACGGGGGTCCCGCGTCGCTCACGGTGTACTCCCTCCTGGGGCAGGAGGTGCAGAGTCTCTTCGAAGGAACTGCGGAACCAGGGCGTTGGTACAAGGTGCCTCTTGACGGAAGGAACCTTGCTTCCGGGCTGTATTTCTATCGCCTGCACAGTGGCGGGCGGAGTGGACACGAAGAAACTTCTGCTGATTAAGTAAGCCGGGAGCCAACGCTGTCGGGAGGGGCACGGTCGTATGCTTCTCCTGTAGCAAAGAACGCATCCGTTCCGTCGAACCACATCCTCGCTCCGAGGATGTTCAGCTCCGCTTTGCGTTGCGCTTCCGCCGTCCCCGTTTCGAAATTCACCCGTGTAATTGGAACCCAGGGCGATCCCTAACCTGTTATATCAGAGGGCATTACACGGTCATGTCGGGCATTTGACACTGACTGGAAAGGACGGTATCTTAAGGCGGGGGAATCCCCTTCGTATTCCCCCTGGTTGGCAACTAACCGGATCAACTTTCCAGACTCGTGAGTTTCACTTCAACCTTCGACCGGTGAGGGCTCCCCGTCAGTGGTGGGAACGGACTTTTTTCGGTTGTGCAAGGCTGGTAAGCACCCGCTTCGTTGGCACACATTGGATGTGGATGCTTCAACATACGCGCGGAAGTCGAGCCTTACCTGTTGTGCAGAGGGTTTCGAAGCAATCATAACCATCACATTCACATCAACGTAGCGGAGTATCTATGAACCACGTGCAGTCTGCAACGCGACTCGTGCAGTGGGCGGTTCTACTGCTGCTGTTGGCCGCCATTCCTTCGGCCGGTCTTGCCCAGTTTCTTCTCTCACCGCAGCCTGGCGACGTGTACAAAGAGTTCGCCAGGGTGATGACCGGTGACGATTGGCGCGTAACCGACCCGAACATCAATCTGAGTGTGTATCCCCAGGCCGGTGCATTCCTCCCCAACCCCGTACTCTCTCTTTCTGTCGACGATCTCTCGGGCGCAACACGTGCCGAAGCCGTCATCAATATCTGGGGGGGCCATGTCGGCACGACCGGGAAGAAGATCAGTTTCAACGGCAACTCCTGGATCGATATTCCCGAATTCGGATCCGGCAATGGCATTCCGAGCGGGCATGATGGATTCAACTATATCACCCAGGCTGACGTCGTCATCCCGATCCCGCTCGGTCATCTCAACCAGGGGAACAACACATTTCAGGGAACAAACAGCGGCCAGTCAGGTCCCTATGGTTTCGGCTGGGGACAGTTCGGATGGTACAGCATTACCGTCCGGGTATACTATAGCAGCGGTAAGCCGCATTCAACGGGCTCCATTACTTCTCCTTCGGGCGGAGCGACGTTCGGCGAGAATCCTCAGGTAACGGCAAGTGTGAATGGGGGGAGCGACCGTGTGGATTTCCTCGCCTACTATGACGGTTATGATACCGACGGCGACGGTGTGTTCCAGGAATATCATCATGACTATGCCCCCACCGGGTCGGAATCGACCCCGACGATCAAGAACCACGTCGGCACGGCGACCGGCGGTCATCGTCGGTGACATGGAACACTCAGTATGTGCCGGATCAGGGGTAGTATTAAGATACTGGCACGCATCCGGAACGGAAACGGTGTCTGGTACGTCACGCCCGAAGCGACGGGTCTGACGCTGCAGAGGTCCGGGAGCTACGTGAGGCTGTACAAACCTCTGGATACTCCTGAACGTGCCTGGGCACGGGGTGATCTTGGAGAGGCCGTATCCATGCCGACATCCCCGGCAGCGACAACGTCGGCAATGCTTCGGAAGCAGTTGGCTTTGTGCGCACATGGAACGGCATCGATGGTGCACGCGAGCCAAGCGACTACAACTACCGGAAGTTTAACAATTGGGACGACGGCGCGTACGGCGGGAACCACGCCTACTCTATTGATATCAGAAGCCTGCCCGTCTCACAATTGAGCTCGGGCTCCAATGTATTCATCTGGTACTCTTCGAATATTCTCCACCACGGCATCGAAATCCTCTGGCCAGGTCCGGGCCTGATTGTCCGCTACGGCGGTTCTTCGTCGAACGTGGGGCCCAGCATCACCTCCCATCCCTCGAACCAGTCGGTGATTGTTGGAGGGACGGCGACATTCAATGTAGGGGCTAACGGTACACCCACGCTCAGGTACCAATGGCAGAAAAACAATTCGGATATCGGCGGTGCGGTGGGATCAAGCTACATAACGCCGCCGGCCGTGGCGGGCGACAATGGCGCCACATTCCGGTGTGTGGTGACGAATGACTACGGCACCGCAACAAGTAATTCCGCGACGCTGACGGTCGGGAGTCCGACCGCTCCGTCGATCGATACTCACCCCACTGACCAGACCGTGCAGGCCGGCCAGACGGCCACATTCTCCGTTGTCGCGTCGGGAACTTCGCCCCTCTCGTACCAGTGGCAGAAAAACAATGTCGATATCGGCGGGGCGATCGGTGACTCCTACACGACCCCGGCCACAGTCAAGGCTGACAGCGGCGCGACATTCCGCTGCAAGGTCACGAATTCTGTGACCACGGTAACAAGCAACTCGGCGATGCTCCGCGTGACGAGCGCGGCCGGACCGGTCATCACCTCTCACCCGCTGGACCAGACGGTCAACGTGGGGCAGACCGCAAGCTTCTCCGTGGCGGCGACGGGTGCCGGGACGCTCACGTACCAGTGGCAGAAGAACAATGCCGATATCTTCGGGGCGGTCAGTACCTCTTATACCACTCCGGCCACAACCATGGCGGATAGCGGGGCACTCTTCCGCTGCGTGGTCTCGAACGGCACGGTCAACACCACCAGCAACTCCGCGCTCCTCAGGGTCATCGGTCCCACGTCACCCCAGTTTACGCACAACCCGGTTGATCAACTCATCGGGGTCGGGCAAACCGCCACCTTTACGGTCGGTGCAATCGGTGCGGGGACGCTCGCGTATCAGTGGCAGAAGAACAGTGCAGATATCAGCGGGGCCAGAAGTGCATCCTATACAACCCCGGCGTCTTCACTAGCGGATAGCGGGACGCTCTACCGGTGCGTTGTGAGCAACGGCTCCGGTACCGCTACCAGCACCAACGGCATCCTGAAGGTCACCACCGGTTCCGTCTCAATTCTTGCCAACTCCGGCTTCGAACGCGGAACCGAATCCTGGGCTTTCTACACCAACGGCACCGGTGCGTACACGGTGGTTCCCGGAGGGCCGTGGAATCCCGATGCCGCGCGCATCAACATCATCCAGGAAGGGGGCAACGTCCAGCTCTATCAGGCCCCTATGACCCTCGAGGCGGGAGCGGAGTACCTGTTGCACTTCCGGGCGCACAGCTCGTCCGGGCATGACGTCTCGGCGAGTGTGCAGAAACACCCGGCACCGTTCGGCTCCTACGGTCTGCTCGGACAGGCATTCAATCTGGATACCGCGTGGAAGGACCTCTCCACGCAGTTTACGGCATCCGGGTTCACCGGTGTGGCGACAGACGCCCGTGTGATGTTCTACTTTGCACCGTACGATTCCGCGAATGACAACTTCTACATCGACGACGTTGTGCTGGCCAAGCTGACCAGCATTGCTCCGGTGGGCATTGCGTCCCATCCTGTCACCAAGGGGGTGGGAGTGGGGAAGACCGCGGTCTTTGAAGTCGTGGCTTCCGGGACACCTCCGTTCTCGTATCAGTGGCAGAAAAACGGCGTGGATATCAAGGGAGGCAACGGACCGTCGTACACAACGCCGGCGGCCGTGGTGGGCGACAACGGCGCACTCTTCAAGTGCATCGTGAAAAATCCCGTGGGGAATATCACGAGCAACGCGGCGACGCTGAATGTGTCGACGACCGCCGTGGCGGAAAACGGACTGACCCCGGGCGCCTTTGCGCTGGATCAGAATTATCCCAATCCCTTCAATCCGTCGACAACAATCGGCTATGCATTGCCGGCAGCATCATACGTGCGTTTGACGGTCATAAGCCCCCTCGGCGACGAAATCACGCAGCTGGTGAATTCGTACCAGGAGGCGGGGTATCATCAGGTGCGTTTCGATGCGGCGAATCTGGCCACGGGCATCTACTTCTACCGGATCACCGCGGGGCAGTTCTCGCAAACGAAGAAGCTCCTTCTGGTGCGCTAAAGACCCGACGCGCCGGAGCATCTGAATATCGTGTATGAAGAGAGAGGCCCCGCGAGGGGCCTCTCGTTTTCAGGCCTTGCCGGACCGGCTTGCGGCACCCGCCACACGCCACCGATTCAAGGCCTTGCCGGACCGGCTTGGGCACCCGCCACACGCCACCGATCTCAAGGCCTTGCCGGACCGGCTTGCGGCACCCGCCACACGCCACCGATCTCACTTCGCCGAGGCCGGAATCGATCTGCGATCCCGGCCTTAGAGAACTCGCGGGCCTGCCATGCTCCCCGCGCGTACGGGGTTTCCGATCACTTCAAGAGCAACATCCTCCTGCACTCCGTATACCCACCCGCCGTCAGCCGGCAGATGTAGGCCCCGCTCGCCATCTGTGAAGCGTGGAATTCCACCTGATACGTCCCCGGCTGTTTCTGTTCGTCCAGCAGCACGGCCACTTCTCTTCCCAGGATGTCGAATACGGCGAGCCGCACCGGACCGGCTACGGGCACCTGGTAGCGGATCAGCGTCGCAGGATTGAACGGGTTCGGGTAGTTCTGCTCGAGAGCATAGACCGTCGGGAGTTCGCCGGACACGCAGACGTCTGTGAGCCGTGAGGCGAACGAGAAGACGTCGCTGAAATCGGCCCACCCGATTCCCGTCGATGCCTTCACCCGCCAGAAATACGTCCGGCCCGCTGTCAGGAGCGGATGACATAGCTTGTGTCAGCGATCGTCGAGTCCCTGTTCGCCTTGACAAAGGTGCTGTCCACAGAGTACTCCAGCCAGTACTTTTTCGTCTTGTTGCTCGGTGAGCGCCAGATGCACCGGGCCGAATCCGCGGTAAGCGTGGTGCCGTCACGGGGAGAGATCGGCAGGACCTCATAACCGGTCGGCGCCAGACTCGTTGTGAAGTCCCGGTACTTGGCATAACTCCCATAGCCCGTGCTCGTCCGCGCTCTGACCTTCCAGTAGTATTGTGTTTTCCCCTTAGCCCCGGGACGGAGACCGTGGTGTCCCTGCCCCGGGTCATGGTCGTGTCCCAGGTGCCGAGTCTCGGGAAGAGCGACGATGTCGAGACAAGGATGTCGTATCCATTTGCGAACTCCACCATATGCCATATCAGCCGCGCCGGCCGCGGAACCTGCATGGCCTTGTGAGCCGGACGGATCAGCAGAGGCACCGCCCACCCCGGCTTCGACCATCCGGAAGCCCCCTTGGCGGCCGTGCCGCAGTACACTTCGCCATCCGGCGTGAACGCGACAGCCCTGATATCCTTATCTTCCAATCCGAGCGAGAATTCCGACCAGTTGGCACCGGAGTTTGTCGAGAGAAAGAAGCCGTTGGATGTCCCGGCGAAGGCCCTGGATCCGGAACCGGTCTCCAGACTTTGAATGGTCCTGGTGGAGAGTGCCGCGTGACGCCCAGCTCGCCCCGCCATCCGTCGACCGGTATATGCCGGAAGGCGTCCCCGCCAGGAGGTAGCCGTTCCGGGCGACGGTCATCGTCAGGACATGAAGATCGGTCAATCCCGTGCTGGAGGCCTCCACGACACGCCCTGATCCGTGGATCGATAGACTCCGGTCGAGTCGTTTGCCGCCCAGAGATTGCCCGCGCTGTCGGCAACGATCGCCACGAAGCGTTTTCCTCTGGTGATCGGATAGGTCCAGCCCGACCCGCGATTCGTGGTACGGACCATCATGTTCCCCCAACCGGCAACAAGGATATTGTCTGAAATGGCGTACACGCTGTTGTAGTCGTTCCGGTTCTCGTAGTAGCGGAGAGGACCCTCCGGACGACCATGTGCTCCCCGAGGGCGTCACGGATGTGTCGGCGCCGAAGATGCTGCCATTGAACTCCAGGGGGAATATCCCGTGACGTCCGTTCCCGGCTATGAAGAGGGGTCCGGAACGGTACATCATGTCCCATACAGGACCTGCAATCCCGAGGGAGCGCCACTCCTCCTCCCCGCGCTTCCGATGGGAACCGGACATGGTGCCGACGAAGAGCGATCCTGAAGGGACACCGAGCAGCGATGTGACCGGCGGAATGGCGAAGGAAAACGAACGGGAGGTCCATGTGGCGCCGGCATCGGTCGACTCGATCCAGTTCCCCCGCTGGTCAGCGACCACGAACAGGCTGTCGGATGCGGGTTGCGCGGTCCCCGTCAGCGGCGTCCCATCCATATCCATGATGGCTTCCCAGCTGGTGCCATCGTTGACGGTCCTGTAGTACGCCCCACCGGCCGTCATGGCGACTGCATGGGATCTGCCATAGTAGCGGAGAGAAACGAACGCGATCTGCCGCCGGTCCGCCGGCGACCCGGATCCAGGTTGAACCGGCGTTCGTACTCCGGTAGACCCAGTGTTCCGGCTTGCGGATCACGAGCAGCGTGCCGATGCCGTTCGTCACAAGCGATATGAAACCGGAATCGGCGGTGAGGTTGGAACTCCAGGTCGCCCCGTTATTTGTCGACAACTCGATGAACGCGTACGCAGAAAACGTCCCGGCGATGTCCCGCCGCACACGGAGCAGCTTGTTTGGGGCGTGGAACATCATCTGGTCGGCATCGAGCGTGTCCCAGGTCGTCCCCCCGTTCGTCGACCGAAACGTGCGGCTCATGACGGCAAAGCCGTCCATGTGGGCGAACACATTATTGGGTTGCGTGTACAGCTGGTTGAATCCCCAGGTCATGTAGGGGGTCAGGAGTGTCGTCCAGGTGAGGCCGCCATTGGTCGACCGGGCGATGGACGTCGCCCCGGAAATGGCATCGGCCCTGCCTGCCGCCCTGTACACGGTATCGCCTCCGCCGAACGCCAGGGTCCATATCCTGCCGACGCCTGCGGAGGTCCGGTTTCTCCCCGGTCCGTGCTGACGTACAGGGCCTGCTGGATCCCATGGTCGGGTTTGGCGGTTGCGATGGCAGTGTCGGTCAGTACCCACATGCTTGCCGTTCTCGGTCGCGTACACCCGGAGATTGTGCATGGGCGCAGGGCAGAGCGCGGTCCAGGAAAGACCGCCATCCGCCGACCGGTACGTGCCGCTGTTCCCGCCAAAGAACCTCCGGTCGCCGTCCGCATACCGCATGTGCTTCCGGGTCTCCGCCCGGTAGGGGCCGTCGAGTTCCTCCCATGTGATGAGCTGGGAGAACGCCAGGGGCGGAAGAAGAACAAGAGCCCCCGCGAGGAGAATCATGTTGCGCCTGACCATGTGACCTCCTGATATGTCGTGTGCCATCGTGTTGTTTGCCCGTGTGCCGGACGCAATACCGGAGCAGGTCCGGAGGAAGCACGGCTCATCAACCGGAGTCGGTTCGATCCTGCCGCGAGGGTATGCCGGCCTCTGTATCTCTTCCACGCGTTCATTTTTAGTTAGTATCACCTGATGCTATTTGAGCAGAACTCATCGTCCTCGATGCGGAGTATCCTCCCGCCGTCAGTGTGTAGACATACATCCCGCTCGGGGAATACCCGGCATTCCACGTGACCTGGTAATCACCCGGTTCCATAGGTCCGTCCGCGAGGACCGCCACACGCCGCCCGATCAGGTCGTAGACCGCGAGCTGCACCCGGCAGGGGCCGTGCGACCGGTCACCGGCCGCGCCGACCGAGAACCGCAGACGCGTCGACGGGTTGAACGGGTTCGGATAGTTCTGTTCAAGCCCGAATGCAGCGGGATGGCCGGAGGCGGGAGGAGGAGCCGAGGTTACCAGTTCCGAGAGCGGCCGTGCCCACACACCGCGCCCGGCCGATCCGGCATACATGTGCGTCGGGCTCAATGCGAAACTCATGATGCCTCTCTCGGGACCGCCGATGCCGGCCCCGACGATGGACCAGCGTCCGCCGTCGTCTGTGGACGCATAGAGGCTGTTGCCCCCGGCGAAGACCGTCGATCCGACCACAAGGAGAGAACTGAAATACGCGGTCTGCAGTCCGTCGTCGATGCGACCCACTGCGCCCCGCGATCAGAGCTCACGAACAGGAATCCTCCGAAGGTGGCGGCGAACATCTTCGAGCCACGAAGCGCGAGGCCGCGGACTTCATTGTTGGTTATGCCCGTGTTCCTGGTCACCCATGTCCCTCCGCCGTCAGTGGTGTAGTAGAGCCCTGAGCGGGTTCCCGCAAAGATCAGGGAATCGACTGTCGAGCAATGTGCTCACCTCCGCATTGGGGAGGCCGTGGAACGTTGCGTCCAGCTCTTACCGGTGTCCGATGAGACATACACGCCGCCGCTCGATCGACAGGCCTGCGAAAAGATCGCCGCCTCGCTGCATGAGGGAGACAACGAATCGGGTTTCGATGCCCGCATTGGCCGCACTCCAGGTCTGGCCGGAATCTCCGGAAGCATAGACCCCGTTTGCTGTCCCGGCGAAGACCTTGCCGGCCCACGAGAGAGCATGGCCGCGACGTACGGATCCGAAAGGCCCGAACTGGCGGCTTCAGGTCTGACCGCCATCGATGCGGCGATTATTCCGCTTCCATAGGCGCCGCAGATGAGGAAGCGTCCGAAGCGGACCATGCTTCTCACCCGTCCGGATTCATGAGGCCGGAGCTGTTGGGAGTTCACGTAATTCCTGCATCGGTGGACCTGGAATAACCCCGCCATAGTCCGCACCGACGAGGAGCCTCCCCGGTACCGCTCGAGGCACCGGACTATCTTGTGTGTGAGCCCCTGGTTCGGGGCTGACCAGCTGTCGCCATCATTCGTGCTCCGATACACCCCTCCGCCATATGTGCCGGCGCAGAGTACGCCTGCGGAGGCATTGAGGGCGTAAATGCTGGGGTGGCTGATTCCGGGCGGGCACAACGCCCAGGTCGAACCGAGTTTGCGGAGCGGAAAAGACCCCGGTCCGCCGTTCCCGCAAAGATGTATCCGGGCGATGCCGTAAAGCTGCGGACCTCATTGTTGCCCATCCCTGCCGTATCGGCGATCCAGGCGGCTCCGCCGGTGGTGGAGTAGTACAGCCCCGACTTTGTTCCCGCAATGAGCGTGTCGCCGCGGGCCGCAAGGCATCGCACGTCCCTGGAGGCCAACCCGGTATTCGTGGTATCCCAGGTCGCACCCGTCGGTGCTCCGGAAGACGCCGATCGACGTTGCGGCGTACGCGGTTGTGCCGAGCCCAAGCATATCCACGACCTCCCGATACAAGGGAGATGTAAATGGACCGTCCGGTCCACAGTTCCCCCCCGTTCGTGGACTTGTACGCTCCGAATGTCGTTCCCGCGATCAGGTCGGCTCCGAGAGCGGCAAGCGAGCGAACTCGCTGTTGCACCAGCCCGGCGCTGGATGGAGTCCATGTCGCGCCGCTGTCCACGCTCGAGTACACACCGTCGCCGTCGGTGGCGACATACAGCGACGAACCCTGGACAAGGAAGTCCTGCGGTAATCCTCCGAACGGTCCTGGGAGTTGCACCCATTGTGCCTGCAGGGGGAGGTGGATGAAAGGGAGGAGGAGAGCAATAGTGCGCCAAATGCGACGATAGTTCATAGTGGACTCCATGAATGGGAACGGCGATGCACCTTACTTCACAGGGAAGGAACGGGATAAAACATAGCGCACCGGCCTGAACATAACCATAGGCAAAAGTGACTATTCTGCATCAGCGCGGCAGGGTCACCGGGAAGGGAGGAGGTGCTCCTGCAGGGCTTTGGCGACGGCCTGGGATTTGGAGTGGACGTGCAGCTTGTCGTAGATATTGCGGAGGTGTGCCCGGACGGTGAACAGGCTGATGAACAGGGCGTCGGCGATCTGCTTGTAGTCATCGCCGTCGACGAGCCGTTCAAGGACGCTGATCTCGCGATCGGTGAGCTGGTAGTCGGCTTTCCGGGGGGGATGGAATTCCCTGAACATCTGCAGCACACGGCGCGCGATGTGCGGGGACATGGGTGTGCCCCCACCGAAGGCGAAGTCGACGGCCTCGAGCAAGGAGGCCGGCAGCACGGGCTTGGTGACGTAACCGATCGCGCCCGCACAGATGGCCCTGAACACGGTATCATTATCCTCGTGCACCGTGAGGATGACGATCTGGACACGGGGCTTCCTCTCCTTCAGTATCCGCGTCGCCTCGATCCCCGTCATGCCGGGAAGGCTGATATCCATCAGCACGACATCGGGATGGATATCGTCAATTCCCTCCAGGAGATCCTCGGCGGATACGAACTCGCCAACAACCAGGTATCCCGGAGAGGTCTTGAGGATCAGCGAAGTCCCCAGACGGAAATCGGGGTTGTCTTCGACTATGGCTACACAAATCGGCATGCGTTCACCCTGACCGACCATGCATCCTGAGAAAAGCCGTCAAAGGCAATAGAACAGAGTGACTATGCGTTCAGCGTGACCATGAACTCCAGGACGGTCCCGTTCGTGCCGCCTGAACGGACCGTCATCGTGCCTCCGAGCAGTCCCGCCCGCATGACGCATCGTCCCCAGACCTCTCCCCCCTGTGACCGCGTGTACATCGAAGCCCTTCCCGTTGTCCGCGACGACAAAGCGCATCTTCCTTCCCTCCGAGGAGGCCGAGACCCTCAGCTCGGTCGCATCGGAGTGCTCGATCGCATTGGAGACAGCCTCTTTCAACATCATCCAGAGGTTCTTCCGCTGTTCCGGCGTGAGGTTCACGGTCTGCATGCCAGGATCCGAAGGCATCTCCACCGCCAGCCGCATGCCCCGTGCCCGGCAGGCAACGACCATCGTGTCCCTCAGTCGGGCGAGCAGGTTGGCGACCGTCTCGGGCTTGGGATCAATGGACCAGATGATGTCGCGGATGACGTCGACAGAGTCGGTCGCCAGCGTGGTGATGCGCTCGAGCAGCCTCGCCGGGTCCGCGCTCTGGTCACTGATCAGCCTGCTGAACATCGCGATGCTGCTGAGATTGGTGGCCACCTCATCATGCAGATCGGAGGCGATCGCAAGGCGTACGCGCTCGATCTCCCGGAGTTTCCTGATCCGCCGCCGGTGCAGCAGATAGAGCATGCAGGCGATGCCGAGTGCGGCAGAGAGCTGGAACCACCACCGGAGCCACACGGGCGGAGCTATGGCAAACGACACCTCCGCAGGCTGCACACTTACGGTGCCATCGGGCGTCATGGCGCGGACAAGGAAAGTGTAGGCGCCGGGCGTAAGCCGGGCGAAGTTCACGCCCCGCTCGAGTGTGGGAGTGCTCCACGGGCCGCGATCCCCGTTCAGGGAGTACTGGTAACGCAACTCGTGCGCGGAATACAGGGCGATGCTCGAGAACTCGATGGCAACATCGCGCTGGTCGGATGCGAGCAGGAGGTCCCCCACGATACGCTCGCCAAGCTCGTGAACCGGATGGGCTTCGCCGGAGATCCGGATGCCGGTGATGACGATCACGGGCGGGGAAGATGGGACGGGCGGGACAGGGCGCAGGCGCGACAGTCCGCTGACGGTACCGAACCAGATGTCTCCCCGGGAATCGGTATGATCTGCCGTTATGAAATCGGCCACCAGCCCGTCATGCATCGATATGTGCGTGGACACTCCCGTGCCGGGATCGAGACAATCGATGCCCCGCACGGTGCCGGCATAGATGCGGCCGAACCGGTCTTCCGCCAGGCGCCGGACGTAGTCGCTTGACAGTCCGTTCCCTTTCGTGTAATGAGACGATCGTCAACGAGTCCCGCGAGGGATCGGTGATGCAGCACACCCCCTCCAGTCCGCTCGCCACCCAGAGCCTGCCGGCGTGGTCGACGAGAAGGTCGGCGATCGCACCGCGCGGGATGCCGTCCTTTGCGCCGAAGGACCGGAACCGTCCATCCTGTGATCGCGTGAGCCCGCCTCCGTAATACCCGATCCAGAGATTGCCCGTCGAATCCTCCGCGAAGGCCGAGGGTGCATTGCCGCCGGGAATGCCGGGCACATCGCGCATGACCCGGAGTGATGAGAAGTCCGGCGAGAGCCGCGTCAGAGCGTCTGCACCGGGATCGCCGGTCCGTGTGCTGATCCAGTAGGTTCCTTGCCGGTCTTCATACACGCGGAAGATGCTTGCGCTCGGCAGGCCGTCCCGCGTGGTGAACACCCTGAGGGGCGGCGCTTCCGGATCCGGAAGTATCCCGGCTGTTCTCCCGAAAACAAACAGGCCCTGAGATGTCAGCGCCCACCAGCGGTGCCGGCGGTCGAGGAAGGCGATCTGGGAGGCCCACATCGACGTGACGCCCGCGGGGAGACGCGGGCGCGATGACACGATCCTGCGGCTCCCGATGCGGCTGATCCACCAGTCGCGCCCGACCGCAAAGACCGCCCCGTCGCCGGTCTCGCAGATCATGGCCACGTTCAGATCGGCCCTGTCGTCTTCGACCGTGTAGCTGATCAGGCCGTGCGGGGCGAGGCGCATTGCACCCGCAGGGGATCCGACCCAGAGCCCACCGTCGCGGTCTTCAGTCAGAGCAGTGAATGATGTTGCTCGAGAGACCGTGCCGGGTCGTGAAGCCGGAGAAGGAGGCGCCGTCAAACCGCGTCAACCCTCTCCCGGTGCCGATCCACAACCCCGCCGTGCTGCGGAGAAGAGCCGTGACGTTTCTGTCCGTCAACCCGTCGGGGTGGAGTATGCAATGGCCTCGCCGGGCAGTGCCGGCAACCGGACAGGCGCACCGCCGTTGCGCCGGAACGGAAGCTGACGCGGCACCGGGTCCGGCCGCGACGACGTGTCTGGTACAAGCACGATGACACCGAGGTGCTGATGAGCGATCCAGAGCCGGCCGTTGCGGTCCATCGCAAGGGCGTTGACGAGATCCCCTGATTCATTCGACCCGAGGAGGTAGTGCGCCTGCACCATGCCGTTGCGCAGCCGGAGCAGTCCGCGGCGGGTCCCGATCCAGATCTCGCCGGCGGACGTTTCCTCGATCGCCCTGACGCTGAGGGGTTCGTCCGGATTGCGGTTCAACGGAATGACGGTTGCCGCCGGACCCACGCCGCGCACAAGGGCGTTGCTTGTGCCGCGCCAGAGCGTTCCGGTGGGCCCGATGTACAGCCTGTTGTAGCTCCCGCGAAAACCCGGCGGGTCCGGGATGCTCTCGAACAGCAGGCCGCAACAGCCTCCGCTCTCCGGATCCGGAAGGCCGGGACGGCCACCGGTAGACGCGGCCATCATTGGTGAGCACGACGTAATCGCCCTGCCGGGTCTGGAGGCAACTGGAGATCGTCGGGATCGGAAGTCCGCTCTCGCGGGAATACGTCGTGAACTCATACCCGTTGTACCGGCTGAGCCCGTCACGGGTCGAGAACCAGAGGTATCCTGCAGAATCCTGACTGATGTGAGTGACGAAGGAGCTTCCCAGTCCGTCGGAGGCCGTGTACGTCCTCATGGGAAGTGTCTCGGTGAAGGCGGGGGCTGCGCTGAGCGAGATGGCCAGAAGTAACCGCAGGAGGCTCATGGGTGTGGACGGTCCGCCCGGCCTTTACCGCCGGCGCGCGTCGCGCTCCGGTAACTGCTGGCACGAGCGGACGAACTCCGCCGAAGTCGAGGTGTATCCCAGAAACGCCTCGACATGCCGGATGATGAAGCGCGTGATCGTTTGAGCATCCATCGTGTCGTGATACTCCATCGCCGCGGTGCAGTCGCGGAGCAGAACGATTCTATAGTTCCTGTACAGGGCATCGGTCAATGTGCCGAGGACGCAGGCGTTGGCGGCGAACCCCACGGCGATCAGGTTCTTGATCCCGAGATTCCTCAGGAGGGTCTCCAGACAGGTCTCGAAGAACCCGCTGTACATCTGCTTCCGCACCACGTATTCGCCGGGGCGTGGCTCCACCAGTGCGCTGAACCGGAATTCCGCCGGGTCGGTCTCCCAGCGCTCTTCCACCGTGAGGCCGTGCGTCCTGACCAGGATCGAGCCGAATTCGCTTCGCTCTGTCGCCACCATCTGATTCGAGTTGTTCAGGTAGATGACCGGCATCCCGATCCTGCGGGCAGCCTCCAGAGCCGGCTTGACATGGCCGACCATCACCCGGCGCTCCACATCGGTGGACCCTTTGTAGAAGAGCGCGGGCCTTTCCGGTTCAGGCTCACCGGGACTGTACCCCAGTCCGTAGACGTCGATCAGCATGAAGGCCGTTTCACCGAGGGGCAGCTCAAGGTTCTCCTCGGCGTGCCCGAGGTACTCCTCGGGGGGATACATCCGATAGTATCTGCCGGGAATTGTCAGGTTCATCGTGTCACCTTTTCTGGTACTCATAGTTCCTTCTGGCCGGAAATATCTGAGGCGCCAGACCCGGTACCTTGTACCGGGAGACCCCGGTGAACCCCGCGTATTCGACCCTGTCGGTCATGCTGATCCGGGCATAGGTGAAGTCCCCTTCGATGCCGTCGGTGAACTTCCGGTACGACCCGTCCGACACGATAACCAGGTCCTGCCCCTTTGCCGTCGTCACCCGGTATGCGACTGCCGAGTCACCGGGGAGATCGACCCGTTCGACGGTGATCCGGGCGGGATCGACCTCCTTCGAGGAGGCAAACGGATAGATCAGTGTCGCCATCCGGTCCGCGCGAGGGCTTCCCGTGAGGCGTTTCTTGAAGATCAACCAGTCGATCTCCCTGTGGGAGGGCTCATCCGGAAGCCCGTTCAGATCCGCCATTCCTGCGGAGCGAACCCTCTGAATATTCCGCACGTCACTCCGGTCCTGCTTGATCACGAACCCCTTCTCACCCCCTGAGATGAAGCCATCCGGGAGTTCTTTCATGGCGGAGGGGGTATGGAAGTTGAAATCCATATCCTGGTTCCGTCCGGTCGTGGCGACTTCATCGATGATGAGCCAGTAGTGTCCCTTGGCGAAGACGATGTGGCGGCGGTGCTTCGCCTTCTGGTACTTGAGGTAGCCGTCGTGCGTGGCCGCGAACACGTCGGTCTGCGCCATGGGAGACCAGACCTTGTCATACCCCCGCATGTTCATCTTTTCCGGGACTGCCTGGTTGATCGTCACCATGTTGTGCGAGAGGGGATGCTTGAACCAGCTCACGTGCAGGGAGTCCAGGTAGCCCAGTTTCCCGAGCCCTGCGTCCAGCGCGATGGGGATCCCGTTGGCGTAGATCTCGAAGTCCAGGTGGTCGTAGTGGCTGTGGTTCTGCCACTCGCCGTAGTTGAGAATGAGGAAGTAGCTCTCCGGGTTCCAGGAATCCCTCATGACGACGAACTGCGAATGGGGAAAGTCCACGGATGTTGTCGCGGGGGGCGTGACCTTGAACGGCATGGAGGCAATCGCCTCCGCGGAGAACTCGTGCCGGACGGCACCGACGAAGTCGCCCCGGTTGAAGAAGTCCGCCATTTCCCTGAACACGCGGACAAGACCCTTGCCCCTTCCCGCGTCGTTGAAGGGCGTATTGACCCCCACGGGGGTGTTTGTCAGGACAAAGAACTCGATGTACTTCTCCAGCCTCGCGAGATATTTATCCTTGAGCGAGGGATCGTTCCTGAAATGCTGGAGCATCATCATATAGCGGTAGAAGACCGTAAACATATACTCGGCATAGCTCGGGGTCCGCTCGACATACCCCCCGTCGTCGAAAATGTCTTCCTCGAGATGCTGGACCATGGTCTTCCTGCCCCGTTCCAGCCAGGACTCCGATTCGCGGAACTCCGGATAGACAAGCGCCGCATAGGAAAGCGTCATGGCGGTGTGCGTCTGCCAGTTGTACGGATGAAACGGGCGTCTTTGCCAGGCACTGATCAAGCCACCGGGAAGAACCCAGGATGATCTTCAGCAACCTCTTGTTGGTCTCCGGCGAGACGTGCCGGGCGAACACTCTCTGGGCATCGATCAGCCGCTGCGTTCTGTTGGCCAGGCCCAGCTCGTACCAGACCGCATCGTATGCGGTGATCTGGTTCGGGACGTACTCCCCCTGTATGCTATCCAGCTGGTCGTACCACTGGTTGAAGAGGCTCTCGAACGCCGATGCCGTGGCGGGATCGCGTCGCAGAAGGAAATGGGTGATCTGATCGCCAAGGAACGAGAGGTAATGGACACCGTACTTCGAAGCGTTCGGGTAGCTGTGATTGAAATCGATCTTCTTTCCCCAGTGGACACCGTACAGCGTGAACCCCTTCTCGGGGGTGTAGACCTGTTCGGCGGAGGAGATGATGGCCTGTGTGCGGGCCGTGTCGCTCCGGACTTCGTTCAGGAATTCGTCCGTTGTGATGAAGAACTTCTTGTTCTGGGAGTCATATGTCGAGAGCCTTCCGTTGTCTGTCTTCCCGGCAAAGTAGCTGGTGCAGGAGGTCAGAGACCCGGTCATACTGTCGGGTCGAGAGGGCTTCCCGCAGGTCTGACCTCGATTGTGGGCATGGCAAGCGAACCGACAAGCTCCTCGTCGGTGATGTAGCGGATCTTCTTCTCAAAGTAGGACTTCTCGATGAGCACGTCGTGCCATTCCGAGAGCGCGAGCTTATGGTCCCAGCCGGCACGGCTGCCGTTGGGGACCTCTTGCCTGCACAGGGGGCAGTACCATTTGCCCCCCACCTGGTAGACGGTGGACTGGAGCCTGATGATGGGACCGGACCGGTCTTTTTCATCGGAAGGAGTCTCGTGGAAAGAGAGGGTGATCGGGAAAAGGACAAGGAGAATGAACATCGTGTGCAGCATGAGCGGGGCCTCGGCGGGTAGTTGCAGATTACCAGGCAAGGATAAGTCAGCAGGCCTCGATTGCACAACGTAATCAAATGCGCAATCTTGATTTCGCTGCGGTTTTTCTCCTTATTGAGAGTACCCGGAACAGGAAGCGGCAAGAGCCCGCTCCCGGGCAAGTCGATACGTTCCCCCCTGGCAGAGAAACGCGGGGATGAACCAGACTCCACGGAATACACAAGCAGGAGCGCATCATGATCAGACCGTTGGTTCTTTGTTCCGTTCTTCTCATGACAACCATGACGCTTTTTGCGGCGACGCCGAAGCCGGCCCGATTGGCCCTGGTGCAACTCGCGGGCACGCCCACGCAGGACTGGCGGCAGTATCTCGCCAAGGGGCTGGAGGCAATCGACGAAGCAGGGAAACTGCAGGTGGATATGATCATCCTGCCGGAAGGGGTGAACTACGGTCCCGGGGTGGATGTGACGTATGCGGAGGCGGCAATCGGCCTGGATTCTCCCGAGCTGGTTGAAGTCAGCAAGAAGGCCGGGCGCTACAACTGCTATATCGTCTTTCCGTTCATTCAAAAGGAACGCGGGAAGATCTACAACAGTGCGGCTGTGTTCGGCAGAAAGGGGGAACTGGTCGGCGTCTATCACAAGACCCATGAGCCGCGCGCCGTGATCGAAACACAGAAAGTCACCGTGGGAAATGAATGGCCGGTCTTTGACCTGGATATCGGAAAGGTCGGCATCATGATCTGCTATGACACGATCACCCCTGAGCCCGCACAGGTGTACAGTCTGCTGGGAGCCGAGCTGCTCATCTTTCCGCATGTGATCTCCATCAAGCAGAACGGGGATCAGTTCGATTTGCGGACGCGGGCGCGCGCACTCGACGCATGTGTGTATGTGGCCTCATGCGGGTGGGCCCGCCCACATGACGCGGGCGAACCGGGAGTACTCTCCGGGACGTGTGTGATCGACTATGAGGGCCGCGTCACCGCCCAGGCGGCAAAGGATGCAAAGGATATTCTCGTTGTCACAGTTCCTTTCGCACGACCGCGCATCACCAAAGACCTTGGTGTGTTTGGTGAGGCGGAGTGGAAGAAGGTCTATTTCGGCGAACGGAGGCCGTGGCTGTACAAGGTGCTCAGCGACGACAACAAGGCATGGAGAAGCTGGGCAACGGAGGAAAACTACTAGCCGGAGAAGCCGCCGGTTCACCTCTGCGAGGTACACTGAAGTCAACTCTTCGTCAATCGCAAGTGCGGTTAGCGGAGTGCGAAGTGTAAAGGCTGGCAATATGGCAGCGCCATTGCAGCAGCGGGAAGAACAAATGAAGGACTCTGTGTCATGTGGGGGGACACGTGCGGGAAACCAGGTGGAATGCAATGGCCCCTGACGCGGTCATGGTTCTAACGATGAACGCGAAGCGAATGAGACTATTTGAATGGCGAAACACGGCGGGTCAAGCGAAGTACTGTGACTCCCCAGTCGGCTTATTGAGTGGAGCAATGAGTTTCGGAATACACGCAGTGAGCATCGCCGTTGTGGTTCTAGGCATGACGGCTAGGGGACTGGCGGACGTTCCTCAAGAGAAGCAGCACTCTGCGTCCCCGCTGATTGTCGGGTTGGACCACATACCCCTGGCGGTGAGTGACTTGGAGTCTGCGGCCGAACGCTACCGGGAGTTGGGTTTCACGCTCAAACCGGGTAGGCCACATGACAACGGCATCCGGAACGCACACATCAAGTTCGGCGATGGCACGGAAATCGAACTCATCAACGCCCGCGAGACCCGGGACCCTCTGACGATCGAATACCTCAAACACCTCGCCCATGGCGATGGCCCGGCCTTCGTGTCATTCTTCACGCCACACATGAACCGTTTGGCCGGACATTTCGATGCCGAAGGGAAATCCTATAAACGTTCCGGCGGGTTGATCTCCTTTCCCGAAGGCGACGAACTACGATACCTCTTCTTCAGCGAAAGGACGAGCTCACCCACTGACCGGCGGGAGCACTTCGGGCATGACAACAGTGCCGAAGCTCTGATCGGCGTGTGGATTGCAGGCAATGGCGAGGGAAGGAGCGGAGACTGTTGGCTGGGTTGGGTATCGCGCTGTGTAATGAGATTGTTCACGCCCCCGAGGCGTGCAAACCTCGGTGGCCCGACTTCCGCTCGGAGAAGTCGTGTTTCTGCCCGGCTCGCGGCGGCTTGTGACAGGACGGCGAATCGGCGCGACACTTCGTGTTCGGAGCCTGAAGCTCCTGCAACGCGTGTTGGCGAAGGGAATCCGGAACGTCGCCGGGGTCCAGACCATGTGCGGCTCAAGCATCTTTCTCGCGCCAGACATCACCGAGGGTATCTGGCTGAAGTTCCGCCAGCAACCGGTTGCAGCGGACAGCGCTGTGCGCCGCCGCTGATGGTCTCAAACGCCACTGTCTTTCCGCCAGCCCTTGATGAACGACCAATGCGAATGGACGACTTTCCATCCGCCGTCTGTTTTCGCGTACACCTCGGTACAGTTCCAGGGAATACGCGACTGGATCGTACCATTCAATCGGGAGGGGGTGTCTGGATCGAAGTGCGTGATTTCGGGCGCGGCTATTTGCAGGCCTCCGGACGGATCACCCCTTCTCCATCGTTCTAATGCGCGGGTTTCGAGACGAAGAATTTCGGCGGCAGTTCCCTCGAACGGCTTATCGTCTTTCATCAGAACGGGAATCGTCACCTCCAGGCTCTCAGGCATGTTGTGCTGGATGTACGACCAGTGCGTGTGGATGATCTTCCATTCCTCCCTGATTAAGCGATACACCTCAGTCGTGTTGAAGAACGAAGTTTTTAAGTTGTCCGTCGGCTTCTTGCTAATGAATGATAGTTGTACGTCAGGACGGCTGTCTTTCCGTATGAAGCGACCTTTGGGTTGACGTACTCGGATTTCCCTTACGCCATTCCTCCATGGCGGAGTCCTCGATTGTGAAAATGTCATCCATCATCGCCTGTTCTCCTTAAAGTTGACCGGCCTATCACTGGTTGGGTATCAGGATTTATCTGGCTCGCTCTGGGGAGAAGCCGCGAAGAACTCCCGCTTCACCTTGCCATTGAACTGCAACATAGTAATGATCACGTACCCCCAGTAGATCAATCCGAGGGTGTCCGTGACACGATCCAGGTAGAGTATTTGATCCCAGTCGATTCCGAACCCGAAATGGGACAAGAAGTGAGAAGCCGCACCACGGAAAAGGAAGCCAGAGACAGCGTCAATTCCTCGCGCCGAGAACGATTTCGATGATTGTCTTGGCGAGAATGTAGATGATGAAAAGAGCTCTCAAATGAACAAGCCGGTTCATGATTTCGCCTCCTTCGTTTCGGTTGTCATGACGGCGGTTACGGTCAGTACCCCCGCCCGCAGGAAGAACGTACCGCTGCATGATCTCATCGCACGGGACATTCCCGACGAAGTTTGCTCCGGTGAAGACAACAACCATCGCGAGGTCCTTCAGTACAAAGATCTCCTGCCCGCCCCATCCAATGGCTTTGAATGATCTGACGGTGGTACTGTTCACCCGGAGGTTCTTGAGCCACCAGAGGTAGCCGTACCCGTCCGCCCAGGAAACCGTTGGATTGATCTGCATTTTGCGTGGATTTCTCCACCCACTCCCTGGAGATCACCTCGACGCCTTTCCATTTCCCGCCGTCCAGAAACAACTGTCCGAACTTGGCCATATCGCGCGGCGTGATATAGATGTCGCCTGAACAAAAGGTGATTCCCGACGGCTGGAACACCTGCCAATGATAGTTCGATATGCCCAGCGGCCCGAAGAGGTATCGCGATGAAAAGCTCTGGATGCTTTGCTCGGAGGCGAA
>CAVPCZ010000006.1:0-29264 GCA_963702445.1 Ignavibacteriota bacterium | reverse complement strand
ATTCCACAGGAAAGGGGACGAGGATCCTGTCTGTCAGTTTTCGACCGATGGGCGGAGGAGTTGTTGATGTGTCGCCCTCGAATTCCCAGATCCCGTTCAGGTTGAGCCATTCCCCGGCGGACCATCTGTGGACGGGGGTATTCGGACAGCGGCCGGGCGGGGTCTACCTGCTTCGCCCAACGGGTGAGCAACGGCGCATCGGAGGGAATCCGCCACGGCCCAGATGGGCCGGGCGAAGGCGGAGTAATCCATGGTGAGGAAAAAGCACACACACAAGAAGGGCACACGCAAAGGTGGTTCGCATGGTGCCCCCCCCCCCCCCTTTTTTTTTTTTTTTTTTTTTTTTTTTTTTTTTTTTTTTTTTTTTTTTTTTTTTTTTTTTTTTTTTTTTTTTTTTTTTTTTTTTTTTTTTTTTTTTTTTTACGAGTATCCTGTTGTCTATGTGATCAGTGCCTTTTCGATCTCTTCGAGCGTTTTGCCTTTCGTCTCCGGCACGCGCACGCGATATAGACAAAACCCGCCCCGCAGATCGCTGCATACAACCAGAACTTACCGAGGCCCCGAGGAGACTGTTCAATACCGGGAATGGTGTACGTCAGGACGAAACAGGCAATCCAGAGGGCCGAAACGGCGACAGAGATCGCCGCCCCGCGTATTCTGTTGGGAAACAGTTGGCAATCAGCACCCAGGTGACGGGCGCAAGGGAGAAGGCATAGCAGGCGATGGTGGCCAGCACGAGCGTGACCACCACCGGGCCCGTCCAGTGAAAGAAGTAGGCGGCGCCGATGAGTGAGTGGAACAGCGCGATCCCCGCGCAGCCGATCAGCATCGGCCACCGGCGTCCGAACCGGTCAACCGTCCCGATCGCGACAAATGTGAAAACAAGGTTTACGATCCCGGTGATCACGATCTTAAAGAGAATCGCACTCACCCCGTAGCCTGCCTCCCTGAAGATCTCCTCCGCATAATTAAAGATCACGTTGATGCCGCTCCACTGCTGGAGCACCGCCAGCGCGATTCCCACGGCCAGGATTCTGCGGATGCCCAGACCACGGAGATCCGGAAGTGGACCTGCCCGATCTCATCGGCGGCGAGTGTGCGCTGGATATTTTCCACTTCCCCCTCCGCGTACGCCCGCCCCCCGATTTTCGCCAGGCACTCCGTGCATGTTTTGATCTGCCGTTCTTCACAAGCCAGCGCGGGCTTTCCGGGATTGCCAGTGAACCGCCGAAAAAGACCGCTGCGGGAACGCAACGGCGGTAAACATCCACCGCCAGCCTTCCTGGCCGTTCCACGAGGCGCGAATCATGTCGGCGGTAGCGCATCAGACATGGGTTCGGCGATAAGCCAGTTGACCACCTGCGCTGCAAGAATTCCTACGACGATGGTGAACTGATTGAGGGCAACCGGTCGGCCGCGCACATGCGCGGGCGCGATTTCTGCGATATACATCGGGGAAAGGGTGCTGGCCATCCCGATGGCAACGCCCCCGAGCATCCTCCACACCACAAAACTCTGGAAGTCTCAGGACCAGCCGGTCAACACGGAGGAAAAGGCGAACAGCAGGGCGGCAAGAAGCAGAAGGCGTTGCGTCCGAACCGGTCGCTGAGTCCGCCCGTCACCACCGCCCCTCGTCAGGCAGCCGAGCAGGGCGCGGCTGTGCCCATCCCCGGAGTGCTTCGCTTTCAAGCCGGAAATATGGCTCAAAGAAGGGTTTGGCGCCCCCGATAACGACCCAGTCGTAACCGAACAGCAATCCCCCCATTGCGGCGACGAGGGAAACAAGCCACACATAGCGCATATTCATCGGTTGACTCCGGGAAAGCACAACCTCGTTCCCGCCGGTATCGTTCTTCCGGATTGGCGTATACTCACGGAGCAGCGACCATGGGAACCCTTGAACCGTGACGACTCATGCAGCCAAATATACTGCATGCACTGGGGATTATCAATCAATCAGCATTTGAATGAAAACACAAGGAGAAACTCAGCTTTGCGCAGAAACGCAGGAGAGGCAGAATGCGGAAAAGGACAGGTTCAGAAAGGGATGAGGTGATATGCCGCGGGATGGAGGGTAAGCCACACTCCTCCTTTCTTTCACATGTTGCAGGGCCGTCTGGAGGCGGATCTTCGCCTGCATCCATGTGCGTGATCACCCACGCATCCGGAAGCACACGGCGGATATCCTCTTCAATACGCACGACCTCTTGTGTCCTTGATGGACTGTCCAGATTCCCGGAACCAGGACATGGAGCAAGACGAAACTCCGCGATCCGGCCCTTCGTGTCCGCAGAGCGTGATAATCCACACCATGGGCCCTGTATGGTTCAAGAACGGCGTGCAACTTCTCAAGGTCTTCCCTGGGCAGCGACGTATCCATCAAGCCTGCCACGGATTCCTTGATAATGCCGTACCCGGACCGGACAATGTTTAGTGCGACCGCAATTGCCACGATGGGATCCAGGCGTTGCCATCCCGTCAGAGCCACTGCCCCGACACCCAGGCAGGACTCCCCGGATGTCCAGACATCCGTCATCAGATGGCGCATTGGCTTCCAGGGTGATGGAGTGGTGTTCCCTTCCTGCTTTCCGGATGGCAAGTGCCACGGCGAGATTGATCAGCGACGCCCCGAGGGAGACGCCGAGACCGATTCCGATTTGCTCAAGGGGTTTGGGGACAAGGAGTCTCTGAGCCGCAGTCACACCGATGCCCAGCGCGGCGATGAGAATCAATGCCCCCTCCACTCCGCTGGAGAAGTACTCCGCCTTTGTGTGGCCGTAGGCGTGCTCGTCATCTTCAGGACGGGCGGCAATGGTGAGCATCGCCAGGGCCATCATGGCACCCACGAGATTGACCAGGGATTCCAGTGCGTCAGAGAGCAGGCCGACCGACCCGGTGAGCAGGTACGCGAGGGTTTTCAAGCCGATCGTGGTGAGAGCGGCGGCGATAGAGAGCCAGGCAAAACGCTTGAGCGAAGTGCGGTCCTGAAGAGGTCGGGAACTCATGTCACAAAGACCCTCAGGCCGTGTCGACCTGGTTAAGACGTTCGGCAAGGCGCGAAAGCCTTGCGCGTTGCTCTTCTACGCAGGGCGGAATAGAAGCGAGATTCTCGTTCGGTACGGCGTTTCGCGGGCAACGCTCATGCAGAAATTCATGCCCGTTTCAAGATTCTGCCGGTATTCAAGGAGTCCGGCGAGGTCACGTTTGGAGAATGCGGACTTGGCCAGAAGACCCTCGAAGTAGTCCACCGCCATGACAATTTCTTTGGCGAACATGTGCGGCCGTTCGCCCGGCACGAGGGAGGGTCCCCGCCCGTAGATGTGGTCCACCATTTCACTAAGGTTGTAGATCCGGTTGAACCATGCGATATTTGGCCCGGGACAGATCGCCTGGGGTGAGCTGGAAGGCTTCGCAATACCCAGGGAAATCAGCGCGCCATTGCCCAGATGGTCGCAGATACAGGCCTTTGCGGTCACGCTGTCAGCCGAAAGGGGTTTCGTCTGCCCGTCTGGCGGCATCGATGCCAGCTGTTTGAGTTTTTCCGTCTGGTACTCTCTGGACGCGGTGCAAATGGGCGTCCCCGTGAATTCCGTATTGAATGCAAGATACCCTTTGGGACACGGTGATCCCGGCTTTCCTTCCTCGGCCTGCTTCCGGGTCCAGACAGTGGAGCCGGTCCCCTGCACGTTGTTGAACGATACGCCCAGGGGTGACACGTCGCTCAAATAGCAGTCTTTCTCCGTCGCCTGCTGCAACAACTCCCGCGTCGCATCATCCACACACGTTGCCTCGGGGACAAGAAGAAACGGAGTCGCCCAGCCCGTACGGTCCATGCCGAACTGCGCCCGCAATCGTGCGTCTTCCCCGTTGGTCCCGATCCCGCCCTGCACGGTGACCATCGCATGCTCGCGTGCGGCTTCCTCGGGATAGCGCCAGCCCATCGTCTCATAGAAATCCTGCACGAGCGGCAGGCACTCCGCCTTCAGCTGGTCACGCTTGTCCCTGAACTCTTTCAACAACGCCGGCAGAAGATGGCCGTTCGAAGCAAACGCATGCCCGCCGCAATTCAGACCCGACTCGATCCGGAATTCGCGGACCTCCAGACCTTTCTTTGCGAGGATTTTCCCCTGGACAAGAGCGGAACGGAAATCACTGACCTTCAGCACGATGGACTTCCTGAGTTCTCCCGTCTCGCTCCTGTAGAACTCGCGGAACTCCGATGCATAGGTGAACAGACGCTGATTCAGACCGGCGGAAAACTCCACGGCGGAACGAAGACTGCTGTTGGCGAAACCGCGCAATGCGGCCTTTGCGTCGGAATACTCCTCGCTCAGAGGCGCGCCGGACCTGTCAACGTTGATCCGATCGAGCTTTGTCATGATATTGACGTCGATCGCGCCCGGCTGCATGCTCTCCGTGAGCGATGCTGCGAGGGATTGCCGCTCGGGACCCTCAGGCATCTCCCGCAGCCGGTCGTATCGCCCCTTCAATTCACTTTCTTCGGGAAGGAGTGAGAAGTATCTGTCTTTGTCGTTGTTCTGAAAAAACGGAAGGTTTTTCACTTCTTCCATCTTCCGGCGGACAATCTCCTGCACTGCATCCAGGTACTCGGTGATACGGCGCGCACGTGCGTCATGAGAAAAGCGATAGATCTTTTCGTAGGGGAGGGCGAACTTGCCGCAGTAGTATTCGCGGAGTCTTTCTATCAGAACGTCGTCGATGATCGAAATGACCGACGAGATGCCAAGGTGGGCGACGCGGATGGGGGTGTCAATGGAATGCCCCGTACCCATGACGGGGATATGAAAGGTGTGTCCCGGACTCTTGTTCAAGCCCCTCCTGCCTTGCTCGTTGGTAATGAACATATCTTAATAATATACCTACAATCAGATTCAAAACCTAGCACCGTTGAACCCGATTTTCAGGCGGCGCAACGGGAGGCACTCCTCTGCAAATTCTCCCGGCATCAGCCCCGGACTGCATCCTGCGAGTATACAGTTCGGGCGTTGTCGGGATGCCCGATACAGCCCGGATGTGTCTGCTGATGGGGTCGTTCCCTTCTCCTCATTCTCCCTGTTCTCCTGCGCGGCCGACGCCGGCTGTCGTGTCCGTATGTCCGCTTGATGCCCCTTGCGGCCGCCCCGCTCGAGCGCACCTTCCCCCAATGTTCCTTGAATCATGACCTGTGCCATCTCGATGCACCGCCGCGCAAGCGCCGCGGCACCTTCGTGCAGGGAGGCGGACTGCTGGACGTATGTCTGGTTGTTCTCCATGTCTTCCGCGCTCCACCCGCGCGAGTGCGCGATGTACGGGAACTGCGGGAACTGACAACCGATTTCCGCAAAGAAACCCAGCATCTGCCCTGCAACAGCCTGGACATTGTCCTGTCCGCCCGTGATGATAAAACCCGCCACCTTGTTCCGCAAAAGATGTTTGTTCGCGATGATCTCCTGGTTCTGGATGCAGTTCATGCGTTCGATCATCTTGTAATAGAGACTGCTCGCCCCTCCCCAGCGGATGGGCGTGGCGATAAGGATCACATCAGCCCAGTGAACGACTCCCTCGTATACCTTCTCCATTTCGTCGGCGGGGTCCATCGTCGTGATTGAACAGGGCCAGGTGCATGCCCGCGCCGACTTCGAATAATATCCCTCACACGGACGGACGTTCAGGTCCCTGATGCGCAAGAGGTGCGTTTCGCATCCGGAATATCCGGCCGCTGCTTCCATAGCGTGTTCCAGCAGCGCTTCGGAGGTACTGTACCGTGGATGCCCCGCGGTCATTGATGTTGTTGATATTCCCAGGACACGGATCGGCCCGGCCTCCCGGCGGGGAATGCGGGCCAGGGGGTGGGGTTCGTGAGGTATGCGGCCGCGTTTGGAACTCGGAACGCTCCTCACGAGGACGCGCCCGTGTTCGACACGCACATCATACGCCGGAACGCGGTCCTGTTCGTATCCGGGTTCTCCCTGACCCGTTTGCCGGTGGAACTTCCAGTAGTGCCAGGGACACACCACATAGTCTTCGTCGAGCCTCCCCTCCCCGAGAGGTCCTCCGACATGATTGCAGACCGAGGATATCGCCCCGAACTGACCATCCCTGAAGGTTAAGGCGATCCTGGTGCGCCCGAGCAACAGCTGCTGAACGGGCTTGCGGCAAAGCTCGTCGGCTGCGCCGACATCCATCCACGAGGCAGTCTCCATACCTGTCACTCCAGGAAAATGCGAATACACGTGTCGTTCCACCGTGCAGAGCACTGACGGGAGTTGCTCCGGCGGTCATGGTTTTTCGGACATCCCTTCATATGCACTCCGTACAACCGCGGCACCATACACCCGTTCAAGTCGACGAACAACGAAGTGGCCTCTCGCAATCTTTTGAAAGTAGTCAATGAATGCCAGGTTGATGAGAGCTCCGCCGAGCGCCCCGACGACAGGAATCGCCTCCGCGGCGACCTTTTCTGAAACCACAACGCCGAAGCGGTTGGCAACCAGAGCGATCAGTCGGGCGATCACCGGCGCGCCTTCCCGAGCGATTCCCCTCTCAGCCATGAACTGAGCGGCTTCGGAAACCGCCTTCGCAAGGGCAGCCCGGACGATGAAGTAGCCTGATTCCGCCGCATCGTCTTTGGACGTCCGCCCTCCGAGGGCGAATACCTCCAGGCAGGCAAGTTTTGTGAGCGGAAGGCTCAGATCCTCAGTCTCGCTCCTCGCAATGTCCGCAATGGATCGAAGGATGATTGTCGTCGAGACAGGCAATTCGACCGCCAGAGCGGCAAGCCCGAACGCACCCCCGCCGGCACCGGTCGCCGTTACCGCGATCTTATGCCAGATGTTGCTTGAGCGTGCCCGGGACTCCTTGCCGAGTGTTACCAGGGCCGCTTCGAGCGCGGTCTCCAGGGCTCTGTTTGTGATGGCGTTGACCTGCTGGGACCAGGTCTCCGGCAACAGTTTCATCCCCTGTTCGATCGGCCGGCCAATGACGTTGGTGATTCTCGCCGCCAGCCCCGGGTTCTCCAGAGCATGCTTTGCCTGCTGCAACAAGAGGAGATCTTCCTGAGTCATAGAGGCACCGGAGGAGCATATTGCGCCCTGCAGGAAAAGGTCGTCGGCCGGAGGCTCACGGGTGTACGTCCTCCGCACGTTGTAGTTCTGGTGCAAGCCGGCCAGATGATGCCGGACATGTCCGGCCATGATAAAGGCAAGAGCGCGGACAGACACCGGTTTCTGGCTCGCGGTACCCATCAGTTCCCATTCCCGCTCCTGCAGCGGACGGAGGAATGCCAGGTTTGCCTTCCGGACAGTGATCAACTCCGCCAGAAGATCCGCCAGGAGTTGATCGTCATAGCGCGACCGGGCAACATACGCATTTTCATCGAACGCCGGAAGAGGTGCCTGCTCCCCCCGGCTGATACAGAACCCGCGGTATCCGAACACCCGCTCTGCGTCGGTCATATGCCCGAACACTTCACGGATGCTCCACTTTCCCGAATCATAGCGAAATCTCTCGCGGTCAGCCGAAATCTGCGCTGCAATTTCTGCCAGTTCAGATGGCTGCTGCCCGAGTACGGACATCACGTCCGTCTCGGGAACAAGCGTGACATAGCGCGCAAAGTACGCCGCATATTCGACGTCAGACGGTCTGGTTTTCATCACGTGTTCTCCTTTTCACCTCTGGTCAAAAAGTCATCTACAGAAGTCTCTTTCGCCTTCTGAGATCAGACAACCCCCGGGCGGCATCCGTACTTTGCAGCAAGTTTGACGATGGTATTCATGCCGCGGAACGTGACGCGCGCACCGGTGGCTCTTTCGAAAACGGCATTTGAGCTTTCGATTCGCTTTGCTTGTTCTTGCACAACCAGTACACTTCGCGTTCATGCAGATAGAATTTGTCAATCTCACTCGTGAGCGTCATCAGGGACTTTCCTGCCCCGGGCTGCAGCGGATCGGAGAGGAACCCAACACAGAACGCCCCGGCGGACCGTATGAGGGATTCCTTGAACGGTGTGCAATGGGCGATGGCGCCGAGCTCAGTTTCGGTCGGATGAAGGTCTTGACCTCGTATCCCAGAGAAGCGAGCAGAGCTGTTCAATCCGACGTTCCAGGTTCCCGACTTGCCGTGTTTGGCGTCGAAGACGACATTCCCGCTCGCCAGGAACGTCTCAACCCCTTTGAGACCAAGACCTTCAAACAGACCGCGCAGCTGCTCCATCGTGACGGTATGACCACCAACATTGATGGCTCGGAGAAAGGCAAACTGTTTTGTCATCGGGTCCATACCTATTCTTCGCCGGGTCGGAATACGCATGAACACCCTGCAACTTATGGTATATGGGGAAAACCTGCAAGAGACGAAGGAGCATCGGAGATTGTTGTCGCCAGGCGTCCGCCTCCGCTCAGTACAGATACGGGATGAACATTTTTGTCCGCGACATGTACTCTTTGTATGACGAACCAAAGTGCCGAAGACATTCCCGTTCATCCGCCTTTGCCGTTGCGACGAGACAGGCGGTCGCCACAACCACAAGGCAGGCGGAGTACCAGACCGTTTGCTTCAGGAAAGCGCCCCAGGCAAGAAAGAGCAACGAGGCATAGAGTGGATGACGAATGTGGCGATAGAGCCCTGCCGTTACCAGAACGGAGGTTTTTTCGAAGGCTATCAACGTGCCATCTTCACGCGTGTTCTCCGGTTTCCCCCTGGCCTGGAGCAGATACACACCTTGCATAAGGAAGAACAGGGACGTCGTCAGGAGGACCCACGAGATAATCTGCACGGACACCAAAGGGATCGCGAACCACGTATCCATGTTGACGAGGATCAAAGCCAGTATCGCCTCCCAGGCAAAGAATCGAAAGAACCCGTGGGAAGAGGGCTTGCGAATGGCTTTGCGTGATATGCCAAACAGTCCCGCGGAGGCGACAAGAAATATCGTGAGCTTGAACATCCCGCTTTCCATACTCACCCCCGCTTGCCTTTTCCGCCGGCTTTCGCTATCATGAGGCGTCTCCACACAACGTGAGCGCCATGTCCTACGAGCTTCTCGCCCTTACGGGCACCGCAGCATCCCTCGGTTTTCTCCACACGCTTGTCGGCCCCGACCACTATGTGCCGTTCGTCGCGATGGCACGTGCGGGGAAGTGGACCAGGACAAAAACCGTTATGGTTACGGCGTTGTCCGGGCTCGGCCATGTCGGCAGCTCGGTGCTAATCGGTGCCCTGGGAATTGCATTCGGCAGTGCTCTGGCGCATCTCGAGTGGGTAGAAGAAATCCGGGGAACGGTAGCAGCTTGGCTGCTCACCGGGATTCGGGCTGGCCTATACGGTGTGGGGGATCCGCCGCGCCCTGCGATCAAAAAAACACACGCACAGCCATGCGCATGCCGACGGGGAGATGCACGCACATACACACAGTCACGACGTCCTTCACGTGCATCCGCACGTCAAGGACTCATCCCCCAGCATTACTCCCTGGGTCATCTTCAGCATCTTCGTCTTCGGGCCCTGCGAGCCCCTGATTCCACTCCTGATGTACCCGGCTGCAGTTCACTCCGCAGCCGGCGTTGCGCTCGTCGCCTCTGTTTTTGCGCTGGCGACAATCGGCACCATGCTCGCCATGGTTTTTCTGGGCCTGGCGGGAGTCGAACTGCTTCCCTTCCCGCGGCTTGAACGGTATATGCATGCCATGGCCGGCGGGATCATCGCGTTGTCCGGCCTGGGCATCCTCTTTCTAGGGCTGTAATTCCGGCGTATTTCACGCGCAGACATCCTCCCTTTGCGGTTGTACCGCCCCGCGGAATATTACTTCCCATGCTTCACTGCCAGATAGACCCATTCGACCTGCGCGGGATCGCTGACACGGATGGAGAGCGCGTTGGACTCCTGCAGGTCTTTCGGATCCACATCAAACTCCACCGTCTTCGCCACTTCCGGTAGGGGATGAAATCCCTTTTCGGGAAAAATCTGCGGGGTGGAAGGTGTACGCGCGGAAACAAGCGGCTTGCCGTTCAGACGGACCCGGACACTCTGCGGCGTGATTGTCCCCGCGCATTCGATCCGCAATATCGCCGACTGCGGCCGCACCGGTTCATGGATACGCAGCATGACCTGCCCCTCCGCCCCCGCGCCCAGTCGCAACGGCACCTGCCCGGGCAAGCTCACCCCGGGCACGGGGTAGCGGGGAACGGCAAGCGTATACAACTTGTCCTTTCCGACCAGCAGTGCAGGATCCGCAAGTTCAGGCAACACCTCCGTATCCGCCTGCAACCCGTAGTCCCACGCCACAAAATAATTGAACAGGTACAAGCCGTCCGCCCCCGCCGCATACAGCAACGCCGCCGCCGCACGTTTCTCTTCCCGGGTCATTTGCCGGGTCCCTATCGTGAACTCCATCCCTGTGTACACCGGCACTGAAGGGCAGGCCGCTTTGAATTCTCCGACCGGGATGTCCGTCTCCGTTGAGAGGAACGGAGCCACCGTGAGCAGATCCACCAACCCCTTCCGGCACCACCCGGCAGGATCGACGCCCAGGTGGGCACAGCCCCGGAGCGAAGACGGCACGCGCACGGCAAGCAGTATCCGATGTCCCCTCGCCGCGGCCAGACTGTCTGTCAGACGCCGCACCCGTTCGACAAAGCCGGTCATGATTTCCCTGAATTGAGCCATGGAATCGGGGCGCAGTGGGAAATAGTAGGGGAAGCGCATGAAGTCCATTTCCAGGCCGTCATAGTCGTAGCGTTCGACGATTTCCCGGATCCACGAAAAGAAATACTCACGCACTGCGGGCACGGCGTAGTTCAACGCCTCTTTGCCCCAGCCCTCGTAACCGCCCACACGGTACTCCGGATGCGCCTTCCAGAACGAGCTGAGAAGCGGGCTCTCGGGTTTATCCACATCATGCAGCTCGTTCATCCGGAGCGTCACAAACGGCTCCAACCCGCGCAGTCGCGCACGATCCAGAACCAGCCCGACCGGATCCGTCCCCTCCCGGGTGAGTTTTGCGAGATTGTCGCTCATACGGCGTCCCGAAACTCCCCAGCCTTCACGTGCATCCGCGGGCGGGTCCGACCAGTGATACATCGTATCAACCTTGCTCGGGTATCCCGGATTCTGTCCCGGATTGACATTATGAAAGAAGGTCGTGAGGCCCGTCCCGGCGAGGGGGTCGATCCGCTCGTACGCCTTCTTCGGCGTCAGGGAATCATACGCCATCAGAATGTTCGAACCGTCGTTGTTGTAGATGAATCGCCGGAGAACCGGCCTTGCGTGCTGTTCCAGACCGAACACTTTCGTGGGGAGCGTGTCCAGAACCGGCGCGATGTCGAACGGCTCAAAGCCGAGGGCCAGTGCCGGCGAGCCCGCGCGCAGGCGGAAGTCGTCGTGTCTGGCATCCACGAACAGAGGGTCGGCGATGCGTGAACGCCTGTCGTACCCCAGTGCCTGCCAATCGGGAAAGGTGAGTGAATCAGCACGGAACTCTCCGTTCACCGGCCAGTAGAGATTCCGGTCAAGCACCATATCCCCTTCGCGCAGGTTGCCGTCGAAGAACTTGCCTCCGTCCCAGAGCACGATGTTCTTCTCGAAGGCAAAACTGGTGTGATTCTCCGCGCGGGTTCGACGCACCTGGTATTCATCGCCGAAGGCGAGTATGTTGTTCCGGAAGATGTTCTCCCTGCCGTAGTGTTGATGAAACCCGCCATGACGTGTGCGATACACCAGGTTCTGCTCGGCAACGATGCCTGTGCTTCCCTCGTCAAAGTAGATCCCCCATCCTCCGTACACGCGGGCGGAGATGTCGTGGAAAACGTTGCGGCGGATGACGGTACCGCGCTGTGTTCCCAGCGTGTATATCCCTCCCATATCGCTCAGGATCGGACCATCACCGCTGGAGAGGACGCCGATGTGATGGATGTGATTCCCCTCCACAAGATTCTTCCCGGCAAGGGCCGGCCCGTATCCCCAGGTCCATCCGATGGAGAGAGCGGAATAATAGAAATCATGAATATGATTGTGGATCAGCCGGTTCTCCGGGCTCTGCCCGATCCACACGCCGATGGCACTGTGAAAAATCCTTCCCCCGTCATGGATGTGGTTGTCTGCCACGGTATTTCGTGCCGTAAGCAGCCGCTTCTCCTCCACCAGCGTCTTCAATCCGATCTGCACCCCTCCCCCGCCGAGGTCTCCCAGCTCACACCCGATGATGGTATTGTCGAGGCAGGAGGCACCGAGCGAAATGCCGTACGTGCCCACGTGCGTCACCTTGCTTTCCTCGAAACCGGCAGAATCGTACGCCGGTGCAGGCAATTGCCGCCGGAACTCCCGTCGCGGCCTGCGGGAATCCCCAGAGATCACCCTTGCCATAGTCGGTCTGAAAACCCTCGGGAAAAAACCAGTCGGTGTGGCTGAATTCTATCCCGCGGAAGACCATGTACTCGACCCACCGGTTCTGCTCCGGCACTCCGGTCGAGGCGCAGGAGTTGCGTGGAGAGAGGAATCACGGCATCGATCGTTTTGCGATCCTCTCCCGGGAAGGGAATGTAGAAGAGCGTACTGCGCCCGGCATCGTACCACCACTCTCCCGGCGCATCCAGACCGCTCCGGAGATGGAGGAAGTAGTACGGATCCCCCGGTTCAAGCCGGAAGACCGAGCGTCGCCCGAAACTCAGGAGGCCGCTGTCGCCTGAAAAGTGCGTGACAGGCATATGCGATTCGACCCACCGGGACATCACCACGGCGAGTCCCCCGGTCAGCACCGTGCCCGCGGGGATATCCCCTTTCCGGACGACGAATGACTTCTGGCCTTCCATCCATTCTGTTTTCGGGCCGGCCTCGGGAACGGCGGAGACGGCAAGGTACCCGGTGTTCGGCAGACGTGCGGGCGTACGACGAACCCCGTTCACCCAGAGCTGCCGCACGGCAGCCGGGCTGACGCCCCCCGGAGCCGGTACGCGGGCACTCCACATCCGGCGACCATCCAGGGTGGTCTCCTTCCAGCCGGTGACCTGCAACCCGCCGCTGATGAGCGGCCGTTCATGGTTGTAGGCCGCGTACACCGTCGGCGACAAAGGGGTCCCGCTGTCCTCCGGCCCGAACACCAACGGTCCGGAGATCCGGTACCGGCCACCATGGAGCCGCACAATCACCGAGTCGGGCATTTGACCGGTGCCGGCACGGAGGGAACGCACTGCGTCGCGGGCACGCAGTACTGTCTGAAACGGCCTCGCCAGGGTGCCGGGGTTCCTGTCGGACCCGCCAGGTGCGATATGGAACTCCTTCGTCTGTCCGGTGAGGTGTTCAAAAGGAAGCCACAGACAACACACACACAGGAACCAGCGCATGAAGCGGGTCATTGTCGTCCTCGTATAGGTCGTGATAGGCGAATGCCAGAAGCCTGAAAGGCGAGCCTCTATATTCCGGCCGTGACTATCCCGGTTCTGTCAGAAAGATCCCGACGTCTCCGGTCTCCATCTGGAGCCTGTGCACCCGTGATGGACTTCCTCCGTCCATTGAAGACATCGGCTTCGGCAGAGTGAGTGTTCGTGCGCCCTTCTGTGTCGCGACGATCATGACGGCATCCTCTGTCGCGTAGATGATGTCGTTCATCGAGCTCCACATGCGCACGCCCGCGCGTTCTGCGAGCAGGCGGAGAATCTGAACCGGCAGAGGTGCCGTCCCCACGTAGACGGAGGTGTACCCCTCATACGATTTTACGGCAAAGGCGGTGCCCACGCCGTCAGACCACTCACCAAGGCTCTCCACACCCTTTTCCCTGACGGCAAATCTCGGATAGTGGGATTCATTCACACCGAAGGACATGTCCACCTCCGCCCCGCTCCCCTTCATCCTCCCGTGAATCATCATCGGTCCCGGCGTTTCGAGCACATCGTATGTGAATCCTGTGAGCTGTTCCATCTGGGCGAGGTTGAGCCGGTCGGGCGCGATGAATCCCGGCGCATAGTACCAGACGACGGTTGTGCCGCTGTCCCGGAGCTTCGAGCGGAGTTGAGCCGTCTCTTCGGCCGTGAGAAGAAACGTATTCACGAAGAGGAGCAGGCGGTATTTGCGCGCGTCGGCACGGGTGAAGTCAAACCGGAAGAGCGAGTCCATTGGCGCCCCGACGCGATAGAGCGCCCGGGCCTGCGTGTTCAGGAACCAGTGATTGACATAGTCCGTGGATTTGATCCCGTAGTTGGTCCAGGGTTGCCCGGCCATCCAGTGCGCGGTGGCGGTGAAACTCTGCTGGTCATAGACGGCGCAGAACTCTCCGACTGAATGCAGGTTCAACCCGGGCCGTCTGACGCCAAGGTCCATAAACCGCTTGATCTCTTTGATGACCGGCGCACCGGAATACCATCCTTCGGGAGCCTTGTTCAGAGGTCCGAAGTCGAGGAACCAGCCTGCAATCCCGTTCGCAAAAACCCCGCCGAGGTCCCGGCGGAGGATCCGGAGAGAACCCTCCACCGTCCCGCTTCCCAGACCGCCGTGTCCCCCGATGACTTGATGGGCGACTGCGTCACGATACGTGCTGGGGTCAAGTTCGGCTATGAAGAGTTTCCCCCTCCGCCGCATCGACTCCATGGGCAGCCTGTAGCCGCCGTCCCCGGCAACCCCGCGCGCATGCCCGAGCGTGTTTCCCGCACCGTCAACCATGGTGACGCGCACGCCCTTCTCGTCCGTTGCGTTCCCCGGCTGATACGAGTAGGGCGAGGCGATGTAGTCGATCTCCGGAGCGTTAAGCACATGCTCCGCGGCGAGGTATCCGCCCTCATGGATGCGGGGTTGCTCTGTGACGTATCCATAGAAAACCCCGCAAAGGAGCCGACCGGCGGTGGCCTCTTTGACCGTCCGGCAGATCGCGATAACCGTCTGCCCGATCACCTCGTGAAACCTCGCATAGAACTGCATCACCGCGTGTTCTTTCGCGGGGTCGCGCAGGAGTCCGTACGAGGAGGCCATCCGGGCCTTTGCGTCGGGAATCTCACCAAGGGCACGAACCATGGGAGCGCTGTAGTCCGGCAGGTAGCTCTCGCCGAAGTAGTTCCATTCCGCGGTACGTCCGGTCGTCGGGTGATAACCGATCATCCGGCTCCGCAACGGTGTTTTTTCGATATGCCCGATGAAGGCCCGGAGCATGGAAGAAGTGTCTTTCTTCCACACTTCCGACGCAAACGATGCCTCGCGCAACTCCACTCCGGCACGGAAAACGTGCCCTCCCTCAAACACCGGGATATTCCCCTTCTGGACGAGCCGGTACTCTTCTTCTTTGGTGGGGAGCCCGTACGTGATCAACTCGTCCGGATGGGCATCTTTCCACCACTCGGGCGTGTCCAGCTGGAGCCGGGGAAGAAAGTAGGCACCGGGAAAGAGCTCCAGCAAACGCGCAAAGAACTTGTCAAAGAACGACCAATCGTACACCCCCGCGGCCTGCCAACCGGCCTCCAGGCCGAGAATAGGATGAATAAGATTGATTCCGGCGGCCTTGTAGTTCCCAATCGTAGGCAGCAGATGAAGACTTGAACCCCAGAAGGGATACACTTCTTTGCCGTTGAGAAACAGCCGCGCGCCCCCGCGTTCGACGCGGATTTCGGCTCGTGCGGCGGGTTCGTTTCGCAGCCGCTCAAATTGAACACGAACAAGATCCTCCGTCGCAGGATCCTGGAAATACTCATGGCCTGCAACGTCAAAGGGTGAAATGGCGACGGCGCCTGCCGTCATTCCGAGCAAACGGTTGAACTCACGACGGTTCATGTGTCAATCTCCAGTCTTTTTGCGGTCTCCCGCATAGCCCCGGGAGGATGCTTCAGACCCGGAGTTGAGGAGTGAGCTTTCCTCTCCTCGCAGTGGGCGTTACGCACTCTTGTTCCTTATCATTTCCCAGGCCTGCTCCGCCTGCCAGAGATGGCGGTGCTGGTGGCGCGGGAGAATCCTGAGGCAGGAGTAGAGGTTATACGCCATGCCTGCCCGGAACGGTGAGACGATCTTCACCTGAGAGAGCGGCAATCCATTGGCATCCCGGACGCAGGCCAGCTGTTCTTCGTGGTACCGGTCAAACTCTGCAAACACCTCCCCCAGGCTTTTATCGTGAAGCGGGATGAACGAAGCGGCGGTCTTCACGCGAAAGCGGACCGGCGGGCCGTTGCTTATCCAGAGAAGCCAGCCAAACAAGTCATGGCGGTATCGTGCCGGTGCGCTCAGGCCCATCCCTGCGGCACGGGCGATTCCATCACGCAGGATGGGGATGTACGCCCCCGATGTCAGGTTCACGTGTGCGAGGCATTCGGCCATGGACCAGCGCTCAGCCCCCGGGCGGCGCAGCCAGTACTTCTCCGGTGCGACCTTCACCAGCACCCTCAACCGCTGTCGCGCTGCGTCGAACTCGTTTATGAGCGATTGAAGCTGTGGATGCATGACGTCTCCCTTGCTGCCCGTGATGTGTAGCCGGTACTCTACCGCACTTGTACTAAACATAGCGCCAGGGGTGATGATGGTGGCCTTGATTGAGAGCGGTTTGCAGCATACGCGAGGAGAGGCTACTCATGCGTTTGTCAGAACCGCCGACCAACTGAAGAGCAACCTCGGACCCTGTGTGATCCGGAATCCCGCGCTTTCGGCAATCCTGGTCGTTGATTCAAACTCTTCTCTGGACACATGAAAGAACTTCGGCTCCACAAGCAAACATTTTCCGTGGGTGTTCAAGACAGCCTTCAATTGCTTGAAGAAAGAGGCTTTGTCCGGCACTTCATGAACCATGTAGAAGGCAAGAATGAAGTCCACTCGTTCGGAAACGTTGATCGTATCCTTGACACATTGGACACGTTTGATTCGGGATTCAAGAGCCGTGCCCCTGATCTTGCCAGCCAGTTTCTGAAGCATCCCCTCCTGAAGGTCGGCCGCGATGACCTGTCCCTCCGGTCCGACGAGCTGTGCCATCTCGATGGAGAAGAACCCGGGCCCACACCCGACATCGAGGGCTTTCATGCCCTGCTTTACATGCGGAGCAAGTATCCTTCTCGGATTTTGCAGCCATCGCCGGATCCTGCTATCCAGTGACGAAGCCAGCTCAACAGGACATACGCGATTGGGGTTTGAATCCATCTTCGCTCCACAGAAGTGAGCTGAGCAACATGTTGATTCTGTCAGTACTTGCGGCTCCCACCACCGATTGGGGCGCGCGAGCCGCCACCCACCTACCCCGAAACGGAAAATCGACTGTAGCTGGTTTCTCCAACTCGCGCATATGTCCGGTCTGCTGTCCTTGAGAGCCATTGCGACAATCTACGCACCACGCCCCCCCGACATGAACGACTTCATGCTCAATGACCCCGATATACAACCTCGCGGTATTACACACTGTCGTCATACTGCACAAGAAAGACATAGCGATCCAGCGGCAACTCTCCGAAGCTCGCACAAATAGTATACGGGCATGTGCACCGGCAATGATTTTGTGCAGTATCTCTCACCGCAACGATGATCGTGTCCAAACGGACGGTCGAAGAACAGCGCATATGCAATGTAACACCTGATTCAACATGAGGCAACCCGAGGGCGGCAGCATCGGTCTAGGAAGACGAAGGCTTCCGCCTCTTCATCTGATCCGTCGCCGTCTTGACCATCCGTCCGAATTGTCTGTCCTTCTTGCGTCTCTCCACATAGGACATTTCGTGATAAGCGGATTCCTTCATGAGTTTGAGGTAGCTCTGAAACCTCTCCCTGCCGAGATTGCCCTCCTCGACCGCAGCCAGGATCGCACAGCCGAGTTCCGCTGTATGTGCACAATCTTTGAATCGACACCCCTCAGACAGTCTGCGAATGTCTGAAAAGCTATCGTCGATGCTCTCGCTCACAGCGATCATACCCAGTTCGCGCATTCCAGGCGTGTCAATCAGGAGTGCTCCATTGTCAAGAATGGTTAACTCGCGCCGCGCTGTCGTGTGTCTTCCCCTGCCGTCCTTCTCTCGGACCGGCTTTGTCTCAAATGTCTCGCGACCGAGGAGGTGATTCAAGAGCGTCGTTTTGCCAACACCCGACGACCCCAGCAAGCAGTACGTCTTGCGCCTGTGAAGTTCCTGTCTCAGCGATTCGAGTCCATCTCCGGTGATGCTGCTGAACGCGAGTATTCTGGCGTCAATTCGCGCTTGACGGATCTCTGAGACCCTCCTGCCGAGTTCCTCCGGGCCAACGAGGTCGCTTTTGCTGAGCAGAATGACAGGTTCAACATGACCTTCGTTTGCCATGATGAGGAATCGTTCCATCCGGCGCAGGTTGAAATTGAGATCGCACGACTGCATGATGAAGGCCACGTCGATATTCGACGCGATCATTTGGTATTCAACTTTGTTGCCGGCGGACTTTCGGCGCAAGGAGGTTCTCCTTGGGAATACTTCATGGACGATCGCGAGATTGCCGTCATTGTAAAGCTGAACCAGTACCCAATCTCCCACGCAGGGAAGTTCTTGAGCTGAGTCGGCGGAAAAACGGAGCTTGCCTGTCAGCTCCGCCGGAACTTCATCGTACTCATTGCGAACAAGCGATCTCTCACGGTCGACCCGTGTGACGCGAGCCGGACTGAAATTCCGCTGACCTACATGCTGAAGCTTCGCTTGAAACCAATCGTCAAAACCGAGATCCACGAGTTCCATCTGATGTCCGGTTGTGTCAAGAACCTGGTCGCCGCCCATTGCGCATACCTGCAAGTTCGTTCAGGGTGCCGCCGGCGCGGAGTTGACGAGTTGAATGTGCGAACCGGGATCGAACGCTATACGCTCTCCACATGCGACTCGCGTGCGTGAGTGAAGTGATGAGGTTTGTCAGCAGGAAGAAGAGAAAGCCCGCCTCCACGGCCTCCAGCCTTGTCGGAATGAATATAGGGGAGAATACGGGCTATGTCAAGAAAACGAAAACAAGAGGTGATCCGGATGATCGCGGTTGAGCGGAAGAGACTATTGCGGCACAAGCAGCTGCAGCTGCCAGAGATCCCTTCGGTCTGCTCCCAGACAGGGGATGAGTGTCCGGATGCCCGTCTTGCCGATGGTTTTCTCCAGGTACGCGAGTTCGGCGAGCTGGTCCCGGACATCCGGATCAGCGCCGATTTCAAAACCCGCCTCCCGCATCAGCAGCACCCCCTTTGCCTTTATCGAAAGCTCCAGGTACACCCGCAGGTAGCATAACATGTCCGCCACCGTCCCGGCGGGAAACCGGGTTTCCAGCGAATGCAGATACGTGCCGATACGGGTCTCCGAAAGCGTCCCTGTCGTGATCATCTCGAGCAATTCCCTGTCGGAGTCAAATCCCACACCGAGCCAGTTGCGGGTCACTTTCTCGCTCCGGTTGAACACCAGGACAAGGATCGCCGGGAGGAGGATGAGTATCGCCAGTGTGGAGACAATCGGACTGACGAAGAAGTGGTTATAGAAGATGTGGACAACCACCGCAACGAAGAGTCCCGGCAGGACGTACACGAGACGCGTCGAACCATAGCGGTCGAGCAGGCTCTTTGCGAGTACGCCCACGATGGCCGTTGCGCCCCCGTGCATGATTGCCGTGCCGAATCCGCGGACCACCCAGAGCACGACGCCGGCCTCCGGGCGCAATTGCAGGTAGTAGATATTCTCGACAAGCGCAAAGCCCGCCCCGAGGGCAAAACCGCGGATGGCGGCATCAACCATGAAGCCGATCCTTTCCCTGCGGATGAGATACAGCAGATAAACGGCCTTCAGACCCTCCTCAAGGAGCGGGGCGATGTAGCGCGACTCGATGCCGCGTTCCAGATTGAAGAGTGTTGCCACGGCGGTATTCGCCAGGAATGCCGCGCCGGCCACCACGCATCCGAAAAGAATGGTGAGCAGCGTCCCCCGCAGACTGACGAGCTTGTAGCTGTCGAGGTAGACAAGGGAGAGGAGAAACAACAGTACCGGCAGCAAGCTGATGATTGCCTGGAGCACGTCGGGACCTTAGAGGATCTTCAGCGAAACCATGAACTCGTCGGATCGACGGGCGGACTGTTCAAATGCCGTGGCATACCCGAAGGACAGCGTCGATTCGAGACGGGAGAAAATGACCAGCCGGAAGTCCACCTGGAGTCCGATGTTCCCGACGTTGCGGCGTGAGGCATCCGTTCCGAGATCTGTCACGATGCCCGTGGCGAACGCCGCAAACCGTGCCCAGGTGCAATACAGATTCGTGAATCCCAACCGCCGGAACCGGACCGGCGGGAGGGCCCATTCCGCCATCCCCCTCAGGAAATTCCTCCCCCCGATCGCGTTCAGCTCGACCCCGGGAAACGACTCGAACTCACGATAGCGCTTGACCTCCTGGTGGTCGACCCAGTTGTTCCCGAATCCCCCGAAGTAGAAATTGCCGAAGGAGGTTTCCGGGTCCCCGAACGCCTGCCCGGCCGCTGCACGCAACCAGATCGAAGAATGATCCAGCGGAAGCGCTATCCCCCAGCCGAATTCCCCGAAGAGGAGAGGGAACAGTTCCGACTGCACCAAGTAGGCGTATCCGTTCAAAGACCAGCGGATCCCCTTTTCTTCATCCACCGCGCCGAGCGAGCGCGTCACGGAACCGAATTTGAGATTTGCCCGTGCGGTAAGAAAATTGTCGTAGGAGGTTTCCACATTCTGGTACAACGGGAGACGTTCGAGTCCGGCATACCCTGCCACACCCAGCGTGTATTCCAGAGTTGTCGGCCGGTCGTAGAGGATGTATTCGGCATAGGTAAGTCCGAGCGAATACCCCTTCCGGCTTACTTTCGTGGGGCCGAAGAGATCATAGAAGTCCGCAAGGTTGTAGGCCGCGCGCACCGACCACGCCGCATGCTGGTACCCGATCCTGGCATGGAAGCGTTCCTCCATCGGAAGGCCGGCAGTCGGAGCATAGGATGCCGTCAGGTCCAGGCTGTGCAACTGCAGCGGATCAGCCAGGTTCACACGCGCACCCAGTCCCACAAACTTCTTGTATCCTTCTGCGACCGGATAGGCGGATTGCAGCCGCATATTATCGAGTCCGCCATAGTCACCGGTCATATATCCCACCGAATCAAGATTCACCGAAAGCGGTGACCCGACAACCCACTCCCTGACCACCGGATGCCTGTCGACGACCTCCTGGCCAAGGTACTGGATGGGGGAGACATCTTCCAGCGCTCTGTTCGGCAGCATAACGGGGATGAACCCTTCACCGGAGTATTCAAAGGCGATCAATGAGTCGGCGGAAAACACCATCGGCCGGAAATAGCCGGTCTCCGCATTGGTCAGTACGGTCCAGGTTTTTGCGGCAACATCGTACCGGAACACGTTGGAGACACCCGTGTAGTAGGAGGTTCCCAGGAGATACGACCCATCGGGGGAAAACACGAAGGTTTCGGGGGACGTGTTGTTGGGGAACTCCATCAGCACATCGAACAGGGGATTTCCTTTCATCAGGCGATCCACGTCCATCCGCACAAGAGTCTGCCGTCCCGTGACATCGCTGTACGAGCCGATGAGAGAGCGCCCGTCGGGCGAAATGTCGATGTCAAAAAGATCCCTGCCGTACTCCAGCGCGACCAGCTCCTGTGTTTCCGTGTAAGGCGGAGGAATCCTCACGATGCGTGAAAAGCCGCCGTGGTGACGGACACCCCACAGGGAGTGGTCGGCCGCATTGATGGCAAGGTCACCCGTCCTTGCATCGCTCAGGAGCCGGACAGGCTCGCCGGTTCTCACATCGACCTTGTAGAGATGCCGCCAGGATCGACTGTTGTTGGTGGTAAAGAAAAGCGTGTGATGTTCCCGGTCAAAGGCCAAGGAGGAGACATAATAGAGCGCCGGGTGGGTGACGTCGCAGATTTTTCTGACCGTCCCGTCCCGGAGACTGATGGCGGCGATATGTGCCACCTGCCCGGGATAATTCACCGCGGCATACACTTCGCGGGCGGAGGAATCATAGTAGGCCTGCGACACGGAACCGAGAGCCCGCCGGGAAAGACGCCGGCCTCCGCTTGTTGGATATTGCCGGATGGAGTCCAGGTTCCTGCCCTGCCACTCCCGTTCCCATTCAATCCAGTGCGACCACTCGTCATCGAGATCGGCAGCAAACACCTTTTCAAACTGCGTTGCATAGTAGGCCCGACTGCTGTCCGTCCGCGAGAACCAGGTCAGCACTTTCTCCGGCCCGAAGGTGTTTGCCAGATAACTGACAAAGCGGTGCCGTACAGATACGAATTTGCGCCCACCTGAAAATCTATCGTGGTCCCCTCGGACTCCAGTCCCACGACATCATAGATATAGCTGCTGTCCCGGACCATAGCGCGGAACACCATCTCGTCGTATCCGCCCAGCGCGCGGCCGAGGCCGCCGGACATCCAGGTCTCGAGAAAGACGGCAATACCTTCGTGGTACCATCGCGGCGAGTACTTCCGGGGATTGGTCATGTAGCTGTACAGCATGGAGAGGGGTTGTTCCTCGATGGGCGCAACCTTTCCGGAGAAAAGCGACCGGTAAAACCTGTCAGCGGGAGCCGCCTTATCAGACGCGACAATGTGGGTGAGTTCATGATTCATCACCCAGTTGAATCGCTCGTTGGTCGGCGATGTATCAAACACATACTTGTAGGGCTCGATACCAAGGCGGAGAAAATTGTACGGGATGCTCGTGGCGCCTGCATACCCGTAGTCATCAAAGTCCTCGAGAAGAACAATGACTTTCTCGCTAGGCGTGAAACCGAAGAGCTTCCGGTGGAAAGCGAGGGAGTTCTCGAAACAGCGGGCAAGATGCGGCAGGACATATGCTGCACCGGGATCGTAGTAGACCAGAAACATATTCCTGGTCTGACTCGTCATGAACTGCGCCTGTCCGGAAGGCATGACAAGAAACAGAAGCAGCCACGCCGCCATACGGCAGCGCGGCCCTTCGTGCGGACACAGAACGGGAGATGCCCCGGGGGTTCCGGAGCATCTCCATTTCGCTATTTTGGTATGGACCCGGCAACGTTCCTATTCAGCCTGTGCGCGTCCGAGTTCCGATGCGCGTGCGGCTTCTGCGCGCGCGGCTTCGATATTCTTGCCCATCAATCTCACTCCGTCCAGGAACTTCATTGCTTCCTCGGTGCGTCCGAACGTCTTCATCCCTTCAGCCTGACGGGCAAGCGCGTGCATCTCTTCTGCAATTTCATGGCTTCCGGTGTCCGGGCAATCGCCTTCATTCCGTCCGCCTGACGGGCAAGTTCCGCAGCCTTGCCGGCAATCTTCCTGGCATCGCCGCTCGCCAGAGCGGCTTCCGCCGATTTCTCAAAATCCTTCATTCCTTCTTCAAGTCTCCGCGCTTCCGAGAAACGCGCTTCGGCTACGACACCCTCGGCATACCGCCCCGTCTCACGGGCAAGCTCCGCAAGGCGTCCTGCATCGGCCGACTTGCCCTGCGCGGTCATCTCTTCAGCCATACGCGCCATCTCACGGGCATTCTCAATCGCCTTCGCAGCTTCGGCTGTCCGTGCCAGGGAATGAAGACCCTCGGCGCTCTTTGCGACCTCACGTGCGGCTTCAGCCAGCTTGCCATTGTCGAAGCTACCCGTTGTCCGGGCCTCCTCGGCCTGACGGCCGAGTCCACGCGCACCGTCCATCAGCTTCGTAGCCTCCTGCGTCCTGGCAAGCGTCTGCATTCCCTCGGCATAACGGCCAACTTCGCGGGCCAGCTCGCCAAACTTCGCCGCATCGCCAGACTTCATGGCTTCGGCAGTTTTCGCCACTTCACGAGCCTTCCGCCGCCTTCACCGCTTCGGACATTCTTCCGCTCGACTTTGCAGCTTCAGCAAGCCGTGCCAGCTCGCGGGCGCTCTCGACCAGCTTGGCGCCTTCCGCACCCGACTTGGCTCCGTCCGCCATTCTTCCGATTTCGCGGGCACCGTTGGCCATCCCCTCTGTGTAGCCGGTCATCGCCTGCGCGATAAGCTCGGCCATGGACACGTTGCTGCCGGCCAGCACAACATCCTTTTCCGCGATCTGCGGAACCTGGTACTTCTTCACTCCACCGATCGTTCCCGCGGTGTCATCTCCGGAACAGGCGGATAAAACAAGGCAAAATAGACTACCGCAGCAATCGCGACTATCCCGGCACCAATGAGAACCGGTTTTTCGCCTTGCTGCGAGAAGTTTTTGCGATTTGTGTCATGGCAACCTCCCTGGTGTTTTAAACAACCCGGAACTGCCTCTTTTGCCCAATACCAACATACCGGCCAGGGGGAAGAAAGTTGGTGACCGGACGAAATTCTCTTAGCGTTCCAGGAGAAATTCTCCGTCATAGGTCTTCTTCCCCCCAGAGGTAACAGTGACCCGGACCGAAGCCCCGCCGCGCAGAACCAGGCGGTAGGCCATCCGCCCCCTCAACTCGATCCCTCCGGGACGGATCGTGTAGTCCCCCTTGCTCCCGTCCAGGCTTTCGATTCTCTCACTTCAACCGTTTCCGGCTGCAGAGCGAGCAGTACGCGGGTATCTTCCGGGCCCTGGAGCTGCAGGGTGATTGGATGCCCTCCCCCGCCAGATGCAGTGCTGATTTTTCCCTGAATTCCCCGAAGGAGATTTCACGCTCCTCAATGGGCCGAAATCCGGAGAGCGTGGATTCGATGATCGATGTGCCGGCCGCATCCGATTCCACCAGTGCCCCGGGGCGCAATATCCCCAACCCGACGGCCAGAATCAACATGCCGGCGACAATACCCCCGGAAAACGCGAATGCATACCGAATGCGCTTCCGGGATTCGAACAACCGCGCCAACGGATCAGGAATCCAGCTCCGCCTGGCGCGAAGAGCAGGACGCTGAATCGCCCGCATGATCGAGGGCTTGAGAGAGGGAGGAGGCTCCACCTCACCCATGTTCTGCACGAGAAGCCCCTGACGCGACAAATCGTCGAGCAGACTCCTCGCTTCCGCGTTCGTGGCAAGACGTTCAGCCAGCCGGACTTCTTCCTCCGGCGTCAGAACCCCGTCAATCTTGCGATTTATCAGATCCGTCAATGATTTCTCAAGCATCCGCCCTCACTCCTTTCCGCAGAAGGATCTCACGAAGCTTCAGCCGTGCCGAAAAAAGCCGGGACTTCACTTTCTGCGCAGAAATATCAAGGATCTCTCCAATTTCTTCGTATGACCGCCCTTCATAGTGCTTGAGGAGAACAAGAGCCCTGTCGCCTTCCTGAAGATCCGCAAGCGCCTCCTGAAGATGCCGCTGTTCATCACTCGCCAGTCCCGCCGCCGCCTCCCCCTCATCACTCGTGAAGGCTTCACTGAGCGGCTCATGCCGTTTGCGGCGGTTCAGGCAATTCGCACATTCATTGAGGGCGATCTTGTACAGCCAGCTGAAGAACCTGAAGCTCCCGTTAAAAGACGAGAGCCGGGAAAAAGCCTTGACAAACGTTGACTGCGCGATGTCCTCGGCATCATCCCTGTCCTGCACCATGCGCAGGGCCAGATTGAAAACGGGCTTCTGGTACCTGTCGACCAATCCGCCGAATGCATTCCGGTCTCCTGCGAGGGTTTGTGACACCAGAACCTGATCTTCCCTGTCTGACATATATACCTTCGAGGGGCGAAAGAGTTGGTGCTAGACCGGTTCTTCGATCTTGAAAACCACGTCAAACCTCGCGATTCTGAAGACATCCCTGATCATTTTGTTCATGTTTACGAGCGTGAGCTCGTGACCCGAGGCGGAAAGTCGTTTTTGCGTTTTCAGAAGGGCGCCGAGTCCTGCACTGGAGATATAGTCAAGGTCTTTGAAATTCACACGCCGGGAATCGGCGAGCTTGTCCAGAACCAGATAGGCCTCTTCCACCCGCGTGGCATCAAACCGCCCTGCAAGCAGGATATCTCCATTGGCATCCGTGGTAACCGAAAACATGCTATGTCTCCAGCTTTTTGGTGAGTGTAATGGTGCTGGTCCGACCTGCATACTCATACGTTATGTCGTCCATCAATTCCTTCGATAGAAAAATCCCCAGACCTCCGACCTTCCGTTCTTCAAGAGAAAGAGAAGTATCGACCGTGGCCGCCTGAGAGACATCATACGGTTCAACATCCTCATCAACGAGGGCAACCCGGGCCGCATCCCCGTTCCGGGCGGCCCGCACGGCGATATCGCGGAGACCTTCCGGGCTGTACTTTACCATATTGGTGAAGAATTCCTCAACGGCAAGGGAGATGGCATATGCGCTTCCGGGATCGACACCGGCCGTGGAGTAGAATTCCTCGAGGAACAGAAACACATTTTCAAGGGAGGAGAATGCCTTGCGGAATCGACGTTCCATCATGAATGCCCGGCTATGGAACGGGCGTGTACAACGGAGGGCAGGGCTGGGAGGTTGACCGGCGCACCACCGGCGCGCAAACTCCTGGACTGGGTATGGACCATTCCGGACCCTGTGTGGGTTTGATTACTGTCAGGAAGAACGGGTGCATCACATCGAGAGACCATCGTACCGGTCCTCTTTCAGGGACGACGACGCTTCCGCGCACGGGACGCAAGTGCCTGAAACCGCCTGTGGACAAACGGAAAGAAGGCCGCCAGCGACAGCGCAAAAGTACAAATTCCGGCGGACAGAACCAAACGCTTTTTCTCAAGGAGAGCGTTTCGCCCTGCTCAGTTGAATCGTGCCTTCAGAAGGTCGAATTCCCGGACAAAAGCCCGGAGGGGTGTTTTCAGAGCCGGAGACGGCTCGGACAACGGTTTGAAATCCACGCTCCCCACATACGTGGCCACGTCAAACTCCCCCAGGGCCTGGTCCAGAAAGAGGAAGCCGAATTGCCCGCGGGTTTTTTCATCCATGTCGTCTCCACCAAGAAACAGGATGATATCCACATAGGGGATACCCGGCAGGACCGCGATCATCACCGCGTCCGGCAGGATGGCGGTCCCGCCGAACTGCACTTCGGTAATCTCCGCGCGTCTCGGCCGGAACCTGGTGATTGTCCAGCGGGAGAGAGGCGGAGCAGCATCGGCAAGTGCGATCACCGCCGGAAAAGCACTCTTGAAACCTCCGGCACTCAAAACGAATTCCCGCCTGCCGTCAATCTCGGGACCGAACTCGAACAGCAGGTTCCGGTCGACGCGCAGAATCTGGCCGACAAGCGCGGTGAAAATCCGGTCCTGGGGAGAACTCATCCCGAAGAGTTCCGCATCGTTCCTCTGAAACCACTTCCAGAATCGGGTCGCGGGCGACCCTTTCTTTCTCAAGAGCGAGAAGACTCCCGGCATCATTTGCCCTCCGGACGTGGTGTGCCGGCCGGCCGGGGCCGGCGAAGGCGAGACAGGCGTGCAGGCGATCCGTGCACGTTCCCGGGGAGAGACACCCGGAGGAATTCAGCGAAGGAGAAGAAGCCGTATGCTCCGGACGGCATCGCCTGCCATCAGGCGGCAGAGATAGATGCCGCTCGCACAGGTGTTTCCATTGAAGCGGACTTCGTGCATGCCGGCCTCCTGTTCGCCGTTCGCCAGCTCGGCAACTTGTTGTCCGAGGGCATTGTAGACCGTGAGTGAAACATGCATGCTTCGGGGAAGTCCGTATCTGATCACGGTGAGCGGGTTGAACGGGTTGGGATAGTTCTGCTCGAGCACCGTTGTCCCGGGAATCCTCCCGGAGGTTTGTTTTGCGTTCACACCCGTGGTGCCGGCCAGATCGAACACCTCGCCGTCACGAAGCACATGCATCGTGGCGCCGATGATGCCTCCGTTCTGACGCGGGTTCACTTTCCCGGATCACGGAATGTGGGCAACTGCCCGACGGGCTCCCGCGGGCGTCCACCAGTATCGCCGGCGTGGACCCGTAGGTTCGCAACTGGCTCCCCAGAATCGTAGCATGCGCGCCGGCATCCAGAAGGAGGCCGTACGGAAGGCGCCCTGGTCATTCCCCAGAACACCGAACTCGCACGGTTGTCGATGTAGTCCCAGCTCTCGTACAGACGCGAAACAATCTGCATCCCGCGCACGGCCTTCAGCCCGCTCACCGAAACAGGTAGAAGTAGTATGCGCCATAGATGCTCCTGTACATCTGGCTGATCCCCTGCTCTCCGGCCAGCAGAACATCGTCAGACAGGAACAACAGCGGAGCCCCCGAGTTCACGCGCCCTGCAGTGCGCTCCCGCCCGGTGCCTGCATCCAGAAATCGGGCAAGACTATCGGGCGAATTCCCCGCAAAAACAAATCCCCTGCACCCAGAATCGACGAGCAAGACGGGTCTCCGTTGTCCTTCGCTGACCCAGTACAGCCCGGAGGGGACGCCCCAGGACGACAGCGTCGCGGTCACGGCGTTTGCCCCCGACGGAGTCGCGGAGGAAGCAATGACACCCACGGTATCCGCCGCCTGACCCAGTGCCGACTGCAGCTTCCTGAGACTCCCGTTCGTGGCGGACCAATCGCTGCCGCTGCTGCTTCCGTCCAGGATGATCAGCGTGTTGCTTGTGCCGAACGGCCGGCTGCAGGCGAACGCATCCGGCGGGAGCTGGATCGCACCCGTGGAGAGTGTCATTCTCGTACCCACCGTCAGCTGATCGAAACGGATGCCGTCATCGAAAGCGCTTTGCCTGGGACGAAGGTTGTCTGCGTGGCGGGGGTATAACGCAGGACAGTGACCGTACCTAACCCATCACTTCACCAACCCCATCCGGCCCATGGCAAACGCCGTGTCCACGTCGACGCCAAAGCCGCGATCTCGCGCCCTTTGGATTGCGTGTACACCGCCAGGAAGGCCGGCAGCCCGCCGAGCCGGCCGCGTTCGAAGAAATGGCTGTCGGCGATGAAGCCCGCCCCCATTCCGAGGAAATCGTCGGTAGCGCAGGCTTGCTCCGAGGGGATTGCGCAATGCGGCCCGGGGTGTCACCGAACTCAGGTGCGCATCAAAATGATCTCGCTCAGAACCATTTCCCCGGCACTTGTCCCGCCGACCACACCCCCTCGAGCATAGACTTCACGAACGGCTTTTTCGGCAAGGGTCCCCGGCCACTTGCTCACATACTGCCACTGGTCTCCTCCCCGGAGAAAGATGCCGTCATGCTGGAGAATACGCCGGTAGACGGCGGAGTCGTTGGCCTGCAACGTGGTGGTGATGGCGAGGTTGGAGACGGCACAGGGACTCAGCCAGGGAAAGTACCCGGAAAAGAACGAGGTGGTGTCGACGTAATGAAGGACCAGAATCTTCCCGTTCGGCGCATGTGTCACAAGCCACCGGTAGGGCACATCCGACCAGTCGTTGTATTTTTCCCCGCCGCTCCCGACAAGCAGCAGTGAACCCTGCGCGAACGCCATTG
>CAVPCZ010000005.1:0-64266 GCA_963702445.1 Ignavibacteriota bacterium | reverse complement strand
CGCTATACGTGCACGAAAATTGACAAGGCCCGCTGAGATGAGTCAGCGGGCCTTGAGTGGTTTGAGACGAGTTGTACGACTCAGTCGAGATGGAAGCGGCCACGAAGACCTGAAAAGGGTATCGGAATTCGGCCAGACACTCCTACTCGATGTCCTGATGGATGGGATAAGCCGAAAACAATTTCGGTGTACCATCCCTCAGGTCCCTTCCAACGCCCCCGTCCGTGCTGATGCGGTGGTTCTTCTCGATGTTCCGCACCATTATAATCCAAGAGGTGGTGTCGGCGGAACTGCACATCGAAACAATGCTCTTCTCTGAGACACCTGCAGAATACTCGCTTTGATCGGAGACGGTACATGCAGTGGCAAGATCGAATCCTGATTGACCCAGCCGTCTTGGAGGGGAAACCAGTGATCAAGGGCACGCGTATTGCCGTGGAGTTCATTCTCGACCTTCTGGCGGAGGGATGGACTCCTGAGCAAATCCTGGCGAATTATCCGCAACTTGCGGCCGAAGACATCCAAGCGGCGCTCCGCTATACCAGTGAAGCGATGAAACAGCATCGAGTCTACCCGCTCTCGGTATGAATGATGGCGAAGTTTTGGCGAACGAAAACGTACCCAGCGCTGCCGTGCATGCGGCTCAGCAAGCTGGAATCGATTTGACCTGGGTGAGAGACACATCACCCGGCTCGGATGACGAATCCGTACTTGCGATGGCAAAGACAGGCAGCCGAGTCGTTGTCACGTTCGACAAGGACTTTGGAGAATTGGCGTTTCGTAAAGGAGTCGGCGCAAGCTTGCGGTGTGATCTTGCTGCGCCCCCGCCTTCGCTCTCCCGAATTCCTCACCAAGTTCCTCCTTACCGTTCTGACGCAGGATATCGAGTGGCAGGGACACTTCACGGTGGCCCAGGAGGGAAGCATTCGGGTAGTCCCGCTACCATCCTGAACACTCGAATCACACACTCAAGTTCTGGGCTTGAGGAAGCTGCTTCACCGCCTCAATAGCGTCCGTCGCGTAGTACGCTGCCTGGGAGACTCTGGTATGGTAGGGGATTTCTGGGTATCCCCATGCCTGACGAAATCCTTGAAGAAGAGGCCGAGTCCTTGGCCTTCCCAGGAACTGGCACGCGCTCGTCCGCAGGCAGTACTCCATGTGATCGGCATCGTGCGGATCGCGATGCTCACGCACCCGCGAATCGCTGATCAAGAACGGTGATGCGCCAGACGCCAGAATCCACCAACTCGAATCCGAAGTGGCGATGCTGCGGGAAGAGTTGCGTATCATCAGTGCGCGCATGCGGCGTGTACTTCCCAGCCGGCGACCGCAGTACACCGGCCTGGAACGCATGGCGATCCTGCAATTGCGCGCCATCGTGGTTGGAACCAATCGGAAACGAGTCGTCACTTCCTGGTCTCCGACGACACGATCCGAGACTGGCTGCGCCGAGTCGACGATGACGCACTCGTGCAAACCTCAACACCGGTCAATCGGTTTCCGGATGTCGTGCGTTACGCCGTTCAGCAGATCAAACTCTTCTGCCCGACGCTCGGCAAGCTGAAGATCGCCGAGAAGCTGGCCCGGGCCGGCATGCACATCGGCAAGTCGACCGTCGAACGGATCTTGAAGGAACGGCCTGTCGAGCCCCCGCATCCGACCCACGAGAATGGGGAGAAGCAGGTTCGCATCGTATCGAAATATCCCGGCCACACCTGGAACGCCGATTTGACCGCGTTGCCAATTTCGGGCGGCTTCTGGACACCTTGGATTCCCACGGCGATCTCCCAACGCTGGCCCGTTTGCTGGTGGGTGCTCAATGTGATCGATCATTTCTCGCGGCGTTCCGTCGGATGCGGCGTTTCCGGAGCCGGCCCACCTCCGCCGAGGTCACGGCGGTGTTGGATCGCATCATATCCGCAGAACAGATTGCCCCAAACACTTGATTGTCGATCAAGGCACTGAGTTCAAATGCGAGCACTTCGAGCACGTCTGGTGTCAGGCGCAAGACATCCTGCCGCGTTTTGGGGCCGTCGGCCAGCATGGTAGTATTGCCGTCGTGGAGCGATTTCACAGAACGCTGAAAGAGTTGCTGCGTCTCACGACGATCCCCGAAGATCAGACGGCCTTCGAGTGCGAACTGGAGCTCATCATCGACTGGTACAACGAGCACCGCCCGCACGAGACCTTGGACGGCAAGACGCCGAACGAGGTGCACTACCGCGCCCGGCCGCCAACGAACAGCCGCGTTTCGAGCCACGCACACGATGGCCACGCGGTTCACCCGTGCGCGCGCAGCGGTGGGTCTGGAAGGTGATCCTGGGGACCCGATCATCTTCGAAATCGACTGCCTCGACGGCCGTCGTCATCTGCCGCTGATCCGCGTTCGCCGCGCCGGTGAGCGCTATGGTCGGCGAGCACTTGCGCTACCGGTCTGCGCTTTGCCACGTCGATCGCCCGTTTCCGAACCCATTTCTTCGACGATCATGCCTCCTTGGGCACGACCCTCGCCGCAGCCACGCACTGTCCCCGGCGCATTCCGCTGAACAAGAATACACGGTGAAAGTCGGTGGGCCCGTTCAGCCGGGCCGGAGTATCACCGGAGTTCTTGGCGGTTTACGCAAGATATTCCGGTTAAACAGCCGATAACGGTTGTGATAGCCGGTAATCCCACTCCTTGGGGGGTCGCTGCCCAAGTACTCGAACACGGATCTGACGTGAAGACATCGTGAATGCACCAACCGTAATCCTCCGCGCCGGATTTTGTTGCGCTCGCATTATTCGCGGTGACGAGCGGCGGCTGCCAGGTCTTTCAAACGCCGCCGGCAAGGCCACCCGGGCCGGGCTTTCGGATGTTGCGGGCAACGCGTGGATTCCGCGCGAACTGGACAAGGCCACGCTGCGATGTACCGGGTCGAGCTGCCCGACGTGTTGACGATTGATGTGGTGCAACAGGTTTCCCAGTCTTCGCACATCTTGCAGGCCGGTGACACCGTCGTGCTCACAGTGACCGGCACGTTCCCGGAAGAGCCCATCGCGGGCGAGTTCCTGATCGGGACTGGGGGTGTGGTCGAGCTGGGGTATTCGTACGGCGCGATCGAGATTCGCGGACTGACCGTGCGCGACGCGCGGACAAGATTGCCGACCATTTACAGAAGCAGCTGCGTGATCCTGGCGTTGCGATGTCGTTGCGGAGCGTGGCGGATCGGCAGCGTTTGACGGGTGAGTTCCTGGTGTTGGCGGATGGCACGATTTCGTTAGGACCATACGGCAGCGTGTCGGTCGTGGGTCAGACGCTGGATGAGATTCGTCTCACGGTGGCGGACCACCTTGCCGCGTCTCGACCATCCGGAAGTGGCCGCTTCCGTCTATGCCTACAACAGCAAAGTCTATTCCTCGTGATGCTGGGGGGCGGCATGGGCGACCAGCTGGCACGCTTCCCTTGCACCGGCAATGAGACGGTGATGGACGCGTTGAGCCAAGTGAACGGCCTGTGCTACGAGTCCTCAACCCGCATGTGGATTGCTCGGCCGGATCGCGACTGCGCAGCAAGTCAGATCTTGCCCATCGATTGGCTGGCGATCACTCAGCGTGCGGAGGTCGAAACGAATTATCAGCTGATGCCAGGGGATCGTCTGTCCGTCGCCCAAGACCGGCTGGTGGCTCTGGATGGCGCCATCATGAAGCTTGCGCGGCCGTTCGAGCGTCTGTTCACCTTCACGATTCTAGGAACGGGCACGCATCGCTCTGTCCGGCCAGGTCTGCGTAACGACCTTTCCATCCTAACTCCGTTTTATGAACACCTCCACGAACCTGGAAATCGACCGTGGCAGTCACAGGAACAGCGACGAAGCGACAAACGCCCGCCATGTGGTCGGTGATCGTCGCGTGCTTGTTGTCCGGGGGTTGCCACGGACTCGCGTAGCACGGCATCGCACGTCTATGCGCCAGCCGGGCTGCCCGGCCTGCAAGGCGGTGTCGATCGACGAGTGCCATTGTTTCCGCGGCATCGAGAGTGCCGGGTATTGCCAGACAAACTGGGTGTCCTTGGACCCCGCCCTGGTCACTGGAGCATCAGAGCGCAGCGGTCTCCGCGGAAGCCGTCCCCATTGAAGAGCTGCCACGCCACAGGCTTTGCTTGCTCCCCCGACGGCGTCACTGCAGCCTACCGTGCGAGCACCGCGAGCCCATGGGCGACGTGCAGCCCGTCGCGCAGACTGTCGCCGGACTATCGCGCAGAGGCAGCCGCTGGCGATGTGGATAAGGTCCGAGCCGACTTTGTCGGCGAGATCGACTTTAAACGAATTCGTCTGCCGGGGTGACGGTCGCGACGTTGCAGTTATGACACAGTCGGAAATCCTGGGCGGCCGAGGCGAGGCATGGGCTGCTGTTCGCCCAGTGGAGCTTGGGCTCCGCCAGGAACAGTTCGACGAACAGTTCCCGGTGGGGCGAGGCGTCATCGCTTCGTTGGCAACGGACCCGGACTGGAAGAGTCGTCAGTTCGAGGCGGCCGGCGATGTGGCCCTTGACCGAGCCTGGCTCCCGAGACGCTGCGATGTGGTGCTGGGATGTGATCCTGACCCATCTGCGCTGATTTGGGGGCCCAGCTCTGCCAAGTCTTTCGCAGGGGATTCGCTCCACGTGACCTCAGGCTCCGAGCTGGCCTAACCCGAAACGCCCTGGAGCAGCGGGGGGTAATACTGGTGCCCTGGCGGGTTGAGGTAGTACTCGACGTAGAAGCTGATCACAACGGGTTACCCGGAGTCACTTCTTTTTTGTTGGTCCGCAACGGCCTTCGCCGCGGCTTCAATCGCGGCCTGGTCGCCGAGATAGTAGTGCCGGAGAGGCTTCAGGGTGTCATCCAGTTCGTAGACCAGCGCCATGCCCGTGGGAATGTTTAGCTCCACAATATCCTGATCGGATATATTGTCCAGGTATTTTACCAGCGCCCGGAGACTGTTGCCGTGAGCCGCGATCAGTACCCGCTTGCCGCTTTTCACAGCCGGCGCAATGGTGTCGTGCCAGTGAGGGAGAAACCGGGCGACGGTGTCTTTGAGTGACTCTGTCGGGGTACATCGCGGTCGGCAAGCCCGGCGTACCGGGGATCCTTTCCGGGAAATAGCGGATCGTCAGGTGTCAGTGCAGGGGGCGGGATGTCGTAACTCCGCCGCCAGATTTTTACCTGGTCCATTCCGTGCTTTTCTGCAGTTTCCGCCTTGTTCAAACCCTGGAGAGCCCCGTAGTGACGCTCGTTCAGGCGCCAGTGATGGAGGACCGGAATCCACATCTGGTCCAGCTCCTCCAGCGATATCCAGAGTGTCTTGATGGCGCGCGTGAGAACCGATGTGAAAGCGATGTCGAAGACATACCCTTCCTTCTTCAATGTCCGGCCGGCTTCGTGCGCCTCAACCAGCCCTTTTTCACTGAGGCCCACATCGGTCCATCCCGTGAACCGGTTTTCTTTGTTCCAGGTGCTTTCGCCGTGACGGAGGAGCACGACCTTTTTCATGGAGGCTTTCCTTGGTGGATGGATAATCCGGGGAGGGTGGTACACCCGTGTACCCGGTGCCTGAATAAATGTACAGGAATTTTCCTCAGCATGCAAAACCGGGGAGGCTGTTGACACTTGGGAGAATCCGGCATATCTTGACCTATGTGCCAAAGGACGGAAAATAGCGAAAGCGAGATGACCGACCAATGATGACTTCCCGTGAACGGGTCCGCTCGACCCTCGCCTTCTCACAACCCGACCGTGCCCCGCGCGATCTGTGGGTTCTGCCGTATGTCTCCCTTTTCCGGAAAGCAGAGCTGGATGCCCTGCTGGACCGCTACCCGATCGACTTCGGACGTCCCGAGTTGAGTCCCGGGTCGGACGATCAAGATCTGCAGAAGCTCTCCCGTCCCGGCACCTATACGGATGAATGGGGGAGTGTCTGGCAGGTCGGCGAGCCGGGGGTTATCGGCGAGGTCAAACACCCCGTCCTGGAAAACTGGGGTCACCTGCCGCACTTCCGGCCGCCACGGGAATTTCTCCATTCGCGCGACTGGGAGTACATCAACCGGGTGTGTGAAGCGAGTGAGAAGTTTATGACGTCAGGTGTCTGCGCGCGGCCGTTTGAACGCCTGCAATTTCTCCGCGGCACGGAGAATCTCTACATCGATCTTGCCTATGACACCGCGGAGGTGCGGACGCTCATCGCGATGGTGCATGAGTACTATCTGGAAGATGTGGCCCAATGGGCGCGCAGCAATGTGGATGCGGTCGCTCTCATGGATGACTGGGGTTCCAACACCGCGCTCCTCATCAGTCCGGATATGTGGCGGGCCACGTTCAAGCCCCTGTACAAAGCCTACTGCGATATCATTCATGCGGCCGGCAAATTTGTCTTTTTCCACTCGGACGGGAATATCGAGGCCATCTACGGCGATCTCATCGAAGCCGGCGTGGATGCCCTCAACTCACAGCTCTTCTGCATGAACATTGAAGAACTCGGGCGGAAGTACCGGGGCAGGGTGACGTTCTGGGGGGAAATTGACAGACAACAGATTCTCCCGTACGGCACAACGCAGGATGTCCGGAACGCCGTGCTGCGGGTACGCACGGCGCTGGACAATGGAAAGGGCGGTGTGATTGCGCAGTGCGAATGGGGGAAGGACAATTCGAGTGAAAACGTGCAGGCAGTGTTCGACGCCTGGCGCTGATTCCTCCCCGGCCCGGATTAGGAATTCACCGGGAAAAATGGTATAGTAAAGCACTGCAAACCAGCAGTCCGCCGCAAGGCGGACAGGCATTCCGCAACCGGTCTCAATGTATCGGAAGCGGACGTTTGAGAGTCGCTTTCCGATGACGAAACGCTAGGTTTTTTCACCACCCCCCTTTCGCTTCCCATCACCTGTATGGTTGTGCAGGATCGCCTGCACGCACTTCTGCGTGTCACGGCGGTTCACGATTTTTCCATTCATTCAAGGTATGTTTCATGGGCTTTACCAAACTCGGTCTCTCCGACCGTCTCATGCAAGGAGTGCGCGCAGCGGGATACACCGTGCCGACTCCCATCCAGGCGCTCGCTATCCAACCGGCTCTTGCCGGGAAGGATATTATTGGCTGTGCGCAAACCGGCACCGGCAAAACAGCTGCCTTCGTGCTTCCACTGCTCCAGCGTCTTTCGCAGCATGAAGGCGCCGGGGCCCGCGAACGTCACCCAAGGGCGCTGGTGCTGACGCCCACACGGGAACTCGCGCAGCAGGTACAAACCGCGGTCGCCACCTACGGCCGCTTTCTGTCGCTCCGCTCCGTCTCAATCTATGGCGGCGTGAGCATGGATAAACAGCTCACACTTCTCCGCCGTGGCGCCGACATCATCGTCGCCACACCGGGGAGACTGCTGGATCACATGCAGCGGCGCAGCATCGACCTTTCGCGCATCCAGACTCTGGTCCTCGACGAAGCGGACAGAATGCTGGATATGGGGTTTATCCGCGATGTCCGCAAGATCATTGATGCGATACCCGCCGAGCGGCAGACACTGCTGTTCTCCGCCACGCTTTCCAGGGAAATCAACGCGCTGGCCGCACTCGTGTTGCGGGATCCGCAAACCGTGGAAGTGGGCGAACGCCGCAACCCGGTCGAAACGATTGTCCAGCATTTCTATGCCGCCTCCCAGGACGCGAAGATGGATCTGCTCTTCTACGCTCTGGACAGGGAGGAGATGCAGTCTGTCCTGATCTTCTCACGCACCAAGCATGGCGCCGACAAGATCTGCAAGCGTCTTGAACGGAAGCAGATCACCTCGGTTGCCATCCACTCGAACCGGACACAGGCGCAGCGCGAGCGCGCGCTGGAGGGGTTCAAGCAGGGGACCTATCGCGTGCTCGTGGCGACGGACATTGCCGCCCGCGGCATCGACGTCACCGGCATCTCGCACGTTGTCAACTATGATATTCCGCACTACGCGGAAGACTACATACACCGGATCGGCCGTACCGGACGTGCCGGTGCAAACGGCGACGCCATTACCTTCGTCGGTCGCGAAGATCAACTGCACCTCAAGCGTATCGAACAGTTCGTCGGAAAGAAGTTTGCCGTTCAGAAATATCCCGGATTCACTCCCCCTGCGCCGGAACATGGCGGAAGGCCCGACGCACCCGCTCATGGTCACAGCAGCGCTCCCGCGCGGACACATGCCCATCCACACCCATCCGGCCGGAAACCGCAGCGCGATGGGACACGGAAGACAAAGAGACCGGACCGGAAGAGGTCTTCATCCTCCCCGGGCCACAAAACCTCCGGATGGCGCAACTACTGAGGGAACAGCCCCGCTCGAGAGCGGGGCTTTTTCTTGAGTGTTGGAGGATTGGCGGGAATATTGTACATTTACCGGACATGGAGGAGGGTGAACCGATGTCGATCGAGAGTCATATCGAAGTGGTCCAGAGTATGCGCGGGTTTGTGCATGAGCACATCGGCACGCTGCTGAAACCGGTCGAGGAGAGCTGGCAGCCGTCGGATTTTTTGCCCGACCTGCAGGGAGATGGATGGGTCGAACGCCTGACAGCACTCCGCGAACGGGCCCGCGCGCTGCCGGAGGATTTGCTGGCCGTCCTCGTCGGCGACATGGTGACGGAAGAAGCCCTGCCGACCTATCAGACATGGTTGAACCGGTTAAAGGGGCTCACGGATCCAACCGGCACAAGTGATGACCCGTGGGCACGGTGGAGCAGGGGGTGGACCGCCGAAGAAAACCGCCACGGAGATCTCCTCAACCGCTACCTCTCCTTCAGCGGCAGGGTGAATATGCGCGCGGTGGAGACCACGATCCATCATCTCCTCAACCGGGGATTCGATCCCCAGACGGAAAACGACCCGTATCTCGGTTTTGTGTACACGTCCTTCCAGGAACGGGCAACGAAGATTTCACACCGGAATGTGGCCACGTTGGCGAAAAAGGCGGGGGAAGACTCCCTGCATGTCATTTGCGGTGTCATTGCCGGTGACGAGGCCCGGCATGAGAAGGCGTATAAGCTGTTCATGGAGCAGGTGTTCGTCCTTGATCCTGCCGGAGCCGTCCGGGCATTTGCGGCGATGATGAAGAAAAAAATCACGATGCCCGCGGTGTTGATGTATGACGGTCAGGACGACCTCTTGTTCACCCGTTTCTCCAAGGTGGCGCAGCAGACCGGGGTGTATACGGCCAACGATTATGCAGACATCGTGGATGACCTGGTTGCCTCATGGAAGGTGGCCGGACTGACGGGATTGACGGATCTGGCGGCCAAAGCGCAGGAGTACGTGTGCGGACTGGCGGCGCGCTACCGGGCCCTTGCAGAGCGTGTGACGCTGACCGGGACGGAACGGTTCAGCTGGATCCTGCCGGATCAGGCCCCGGTTACATGATCCGTACCCTGATGGTGTGCGCAACCTGCCGCAGGTCCTCGAAAAACGTCTCTTCATGCGACTTGTCCACGTCGGCAACGGCATAACCAATCAGCTCGTTCGTCCGCAGGTATTGTGAGAGGACGTTCACGTTGTTCTTGGCGAAAATGCCGTTGATCTGGGAGAGCACGCCGGGGACATTCTGGTGGACGTGCAGGACGCGCCGCGAATGCGCTGCATCGGCCCGCGGCACGCTGATTTTCGGAAAATTAACACTCGTAAACGTGTTGCCGCTGGCAAGGTAGTCAACGAGCTTGCTGGAGACAAAATCCGCGATATTCTCCTGAGCCTCCTCGGTACTCCCGCCGATGTGGGGCGTGAGCAGGACGTTGGGAATGCCCTGGAGAGGTGAACGGAACGGCTCCGCTGCATCTTTCGGCTCATGCGGAAACACATCCACTGCGGCGCCGGCGACTTTGCCGGACCTGAGGTGACGTGCAAGGGCATCGATATTGACGATGTGCCCGCGGCTGAGGTTCAGAAGAACCACGCCCTCTTTCATCGCTGCGAACTCCGCCTCGCCGATCAGATCGGCGTTGGCGGGATTGCCGTCGACGTGAATCGTCAGGATGTCCGCCAGACCAAGGAGCTCGTGAAGGGTCGGCACCCGCGTGGCGTTGCCGATGGTCAGCTTGTCCACGATGTCGTAGTAGTGGACGTCCATGCCCATGGCTTCCGCGAGCGTCGATACCTGTGAACCTATGTTGCCGAACCCGATGATGCCCAGCTTCTTGCCGCGTACCTCCCGGGCGTTCTCTGCTGATTTGTCCCACGCCCCTTCATGTGCCCTGACGACCTTTGGCAGAAGACGCCTGACGAGAAAAATGATCTCCGCGATCACCAGTTCCGCCACGCTGCGCGTGTTGCTGTACGGCGCATTGAACACGGCCACACCGCGGAGTGAGGCGGTGTCCAGGTCAATATGGTTCGTCCCGATACAGTAGGCGCCGATCGCCATCAAGTCGGGAGCGTTCTCCAGTACGCGGCGTGTCACGGGGGTGCGGGACCGGATGCCGAGGACGGAAACTCCCTGCAGGGCCGCAATCAGTTCGTCTTCATGCAGACTCCCGGCGGACCCGGTTACGTGCAGGGATGCCTGCACCAGTGCGCCGACGGCACGGGGGTGGATGTGTTCCAGCAGCAGAGTCTTCATGTGTATGTGTGTGGCACGGTTGTTCCTGAAAGTGTTCACTCTACTTAGCGAAACCGATGTGAAAAGTCAAGCTGCATGAACACCCGTCGCATCCTGACTCCCGAAGGGGAAGGGCCGGCGCGCACCGGTCTTCCCGTTGATCCCCTGGCAACCACAGAAACCCGCAATCTGTGCAGGAATCTCTTCCTGCTCACCACGCGGGGCTTGCTGTTCGGCATGCAGGATGCCTGCGGCTATGGCGTCGGGTGGAGCGGGGATGACCACCGTTCTGACGTCCACAGCGTGTGCGGCGACTACCCTGCGTTGATAAGTGAAGAGCTGAACCGCGTGCAACGACACGATGCAGTCGACCGCCTCGCCTCCAGGATCACGTCGGCATACATCCGGGGCTCCGTCATAAGCCTGTGCTGGCATCTCGAGGATCCGGACCATCGGGGGTTTTATGCCGGTGATGTGAACAACAGGCGTGTTGTGGCCTCCATCCTTCCGGGTGGTCAACGGCACGAGGAGTACACGCGGACACTGGAAACGGCTGCGCTCTTCCTGCATTCGTTGGTCGGGCCGGGCGGCGAACCCATACCGGTGATCTTCCGCCCGTTTCATGAACACACGGGCGACTGGTTCTGGTGGGGAGCTCCGCATGCCACCCCGGAAGAGTATATCGCCCTCTGGCGATTCACGGCGTTGTTTCTCCGGGATACCATGAGCGTGCACAACCTCCTCTGGGCGTTCTCGCCGGGGTTGAGTCATGTCGGGGAGGGAGACCGGTATTTCGATCGATATCCGGGCGATGCCTACGTGGATATCTTCGGCGCGGACGCCTACTTTCCCCGGCACATTTCCCGGGAGGATCTCCGGTCGTTCAGGGAGAACCTGCACACCGTCGTGTCGCATGCCCGGAGCCGGGATAAACTTGTCGCATTGACCGAAGTCGGGCAGGAAGGACTGCCCACGCCGGATTGGTTCACCCGGGTGCTTCTGGGTTCCCTCAAAGACGATCCCGTGAATGCGCACATCGTCTATGCTGCGGTCTGGCGGAATGCAAGCACCACACATCATTTTGCCCCGTATCCGGGTCATGCAAGTGTCCCCGACTTCCTGCGCTTCTACCACGATCCCTATACGCTGTTTCTTCGCGATCTGCCCCCGCTGTATGCGTCGCCGGCCGCTCCGCTGGGGTGAAGAGATCCTTCGTTGGAATTTACCCCCTTTTTTTGCTTATTATATGCTTGGCTTGACAATCACTGGAGACTCATGCAGCGCAGGAACGACATCCGCAACATCGCGATTATTGCCCACGTGGATCACGGGAAAACGACGCTGGTTGACCATATGCTCCGCCAGACCGGAACCTTCCGGTCGAACCAGCAGGTTGTGACCCGCGTCATGGATTCCAATGATCTGGAGAAAGAACGCGGCATAACCATTCTGGCAAAAAACACCTCCATCCATTACAATACCACCAAGATCAACATCGTGGACACTCCGGGGCACGCCGATTTCGGGGGCGAAGTGGAACGGACACTCACGATGGTGGACGGCGTTCTCCTGCTTGTGGATGCTGCCGAAGGCCCCCTCCCGGGAACGAAATTCGTTCTTAAGAAATCGCTCGATCTGAATCTCAAGCCTATCGTGGTGATCAACAAAATTGACCGGAAGGATGCACGTCCGCACGAGGTGCTGGATCTGGTCTTTGAACTCTTTCTCTCCCTCGGGGCGAAGGATCATCAGCTGGATTTCCCGACCGTCTACTGCATTGCCAAACAGGGTATTGCGAAGAATGAGCTTGACCAGGAAAGCACGAACCTTCTCCCTCTCCTGGATGCCATTGTGCAGCATGTGCCGCCGCCGCCCGGCGATACCGTGTCGCCGTTCCAGATGCTGGTAACCACCATCGATTACAACGACTATCTCGGCCGTCTGGGAATCGGGACCATCCACCGGGGGACGATCCGGTTTGGATCACCCATGAAAATCATCCATCGCGACGGTCAGGTGGAAGACGCACGGGTGACCAAGATCTACACGTTTGACGGCCTCAAGCGCATGGAAGTGCAGGAAGCCGGGGCGGGCGATATTATTGCCATTGCGGGCATGGAAGACGTGGATATCGGAGAGACAATCGCCGACGAGGCGGATCCCAAACCGCTTCCCTTTGTGGCGATTGAAGAGCCGACGCTTTCGATGAACTTTCTCGTCAACAACTCGCCGTTCGCCGGATTGGAAGGGAAGTATGTCACGACGCGGCATCTCAGCGAACGGCTGACACGCGAACTCCGCTCCAACGTGAGCATGCGCATTGAGCTGACGGACTCCCCCGACACCTTCAAAGTGAGCGGACGCGGCGAATTGCATCTGGCAATCCTGATTGAAACCATGCGGCGTGAAGGGTATGAATTTCAAGTCTCGCGTCCGGAAGTGATTTACAAACGGATCGATGATGTCCTCTCGGAGCCCATGGAGCACGTGATTATCGATGTGCCGGATGAGTTCGTCGGCGTGGTGATCGAGAACATCGGCCGCAGACGCGGCGAGATGAAGAATATGGTGGCCAGCAACGGAAATACCCGCCTGGAATTTATCGTGCCGGCCCGCGGACTGATCGGGTTCCGGGGCGAATTCATGACGCAGACGAAGGGAACGGGCATGCTGCACCACAACTTCCACGGGTATGATCCGTACAAAGGGGATATGACCCACCGCATGAAAGGGGCGATGGTCGCCATGGAATCGGGCGAAGCGGTCGCCTACGGAATGTGGAAGCTGCAGGAGCGTTCACTCTTTTTCATCGAGCCGGGCACGAAGGTGTATGCCGGCATGGTCGTGGGCGAGAATTCGCGGGAGAAGGACATGACGGTGAATGTCTGCAAGACGAAGCAGCTGACGAACATGCGCGCATCAGGGTCAGATGAGGCGGTGCGTCTGGAACCCCCGCGCATGCTCACCCTTGAACAGGCCATCGAATGGATCACCGACGATGAACTGGTGGAGGTGACGCCCGAGAGTATCAGGATCCGGAAAAAGTACCTGGATGCGGATATGCGTAAACGGATGTCGAAGAGAGCCGCCGAGGCCGAAGAGGTGGCCCGGTAGACGGTGAAGGTGTCCGCTCTGAATGTCAACGCCCGGTCCCGCTTTGCGGGACCGGGCGTTTGTACGAGGAGGCGGGGAAGAGCGCCGGCTATCGTCGCCGGCAACGGGCTGCTGCTGCCGGCCCGCGAATGAAGAACGATTGGACGGCTTAGAACGTGATTCCTACGGAGGCGATGGGCACCATGGTGCTCGTCTCCGCATTTTCTTTGAGGAAGAGCCAGTTGAACCTGAGCTCCGCAAACAGGCTCAATCCGCCCAGGGAGATATCCGTTCCGGCGCCGAGATTCGTGGTCATGGCGGTCTGGTTGTCGAGAATCACGAAGCTGACGGGGGTGGTGCCGATTTTCAGGTTCGCGTTCGTCGACTTGACGCTTGCAATACCTATGCCTCCGGTTGCGTAGATTTTGAAGATGGGCAGAGGCAGCAGGTTCAGCTTCGCGTTGGCACTGCCGGACCACATATCCACCTTTCCGCCATCCACATAGGATATCCCCGTCACACCGGGAAAGATCTGCTGGACGAGACTTGCGAACTTGTCCTTGTCGGGTGAAAGGGTGGTGTAGTCTCCGGAGAGGCGGAAGCTGATGAACCCGAGACCGATGTCGAAATGCACGCCGCCTCCCCAACCAATACCGTAAATTTCTTCAAGCGCTATCTGAACCGTACTGGTGGGGGGGGAATATTGCCGATCTGCCTGAGGGTCGCGTTGAGATTGGAATTGATCATGTTCCCGTGGACCCCGAACCCGATGCCCTGCGCCCAGGCCGCCGAGAATGCAAAGAGGAACGAACAACAAAGAATAAAGTGTTTCATGGGACCTCCGTATGTGTGATTGCCTTGGCCACGAACAGCGTCGCTGAGTTCGTCTGGATACAGACCAGCCTTCTGAGAACAAATCTATGCTCTTGCAGGGTTTAAAGCAAGTCAGATCTCGTAAGAGAAGTTTTTTCTGTTGTTGTGACGGGGCGCACGAACTTTTAGTCCGGCCATGTTGTTCTTGTTTATGAGGATTTCCATGAAGCAGCCCCCCTTTTTCATACTGTTGATGGCCCTTTTCCTTGTTTTCATCTCCGGATGCGACAAAGGACTTGAGCCCCTGAAAGAACCGTCCGGGTTCAGCGGCGTGATCCACTACAAGAATTGGCCGCCCCCCGACAGCCTCCTTGAGCTGCGGATAGCCGCGTTCACGGAGTACCCGACTGACAGTAGCGGCATCCTTACTGCGTTGTTCAGCGGCAGGGCCGTCGTCTATCCTCAGGTGACAACCGGCGTCCAGGGTGCACTGAAGACCCTCGGAGGGGACCGGCTCGCGGATACGGTCCATTATGATTTCACCACGGAGGGAACAACCCTGCAGGTGACGACATATAACTATGTCGTGGTCGCCTGGCGATATGGCCCGAATTTTTTTGCGGATTGGAGACCGGCAGGCGTGTATGCGGTGAATCCGGATTCGTTCGTTCCGGCGCCTGTGAGGATCCTGTTGCACCGCATCACGCCCGACATCGACATCTATGTGGATTATCATAACCTGCCTCCGAAGCCATGGCGATGAAACGGACACTGATCACATTCCTATTGCTCCTTGCCCTGTGTGACCGGGGGTTCGGCGGAGGCGGCTCCATCACAGGCCGGGTGACGTCCCGTGCCGACGGTGCGGCCGAACCGCTCATCGGAGCCACCGTGCTCGTGCAGGGCACCGTTCGCGGCACCACCACGAATCTCAAAGGCGAGTACCGCATTGCGGATGTGCCCGCCGGGACACACACGGTCACGATCTCCATGGTCGGGTATCAGCGCGTCACGCGAGCCGGCCTGGTGGTTGAGGAGGGAAAAGAGACTGTCCTGAACGTCTCCCTTGTGCAGACGCCGGTGCAAATCGAGCAGTATGTCATCACCGCAAGCAAGCGCAAACAGTCGCTTGAAGATGTTCCCGTCAGCATGTCGATCATGGATGCGGGGGAGATTCAGCAGCGCAATGCCCTCGTGATTGATGACGCTCTCCGGTACATCCCCGGGGTGAACATGACGGGGTTCCAGGTGAATATTCGCGGCTCCAGCGGATACAGCCGCGGTGCCGGCAGCCGCGTGCTCATGCTCGTGGATGGAATCCCCTTCATCGCAGGCGATACGGGTGAGCTCACTTTTGAGTCCATTCCGGTGGGTCAGGTCGAACGGATCGAAGTGGTCAAAGGAGCCAGTTCAGCGCTCTATGGATCCAGTGCGCTCGGCGGCGTGATCAACATCATCACCAAGCCGATTCCGGAACAGTCTGAGACGATTGTCCGGGCCTATGGGGGGATGTACAATGACCCGTCATTCGTCGATTGGAAGTGGTCTGACAAGCATCGCTTCACCAACGGCCAATCGGTCAGCCATGCGTACAAATCGGGCAGTCTCGGCCTCTCGATGTTCATGTCCCGTCAGCTGGATGACGGGTATCGCGAGAATGACTACCGCCGGCGGTACAACTTCTACATCAAGGCCACACAGGACCTTTCACAGTCCTCCGCGCTCACGTTGACATTCAATCTCCTCAATCAGTTCGGAGGACAGTTTCTGTACTGGCGAACCCTGGATTCGGCGCTCATCCCGCCGATCGCGCAGCAGACGGACAACGTCAAATCGGTGCGGTTCTTTGTCAGCGGCCAGTACAACGGGGTCCTGTCTGACAAGCTTCTCTTCACCTCCAGGGTGATGTGGCTTCATAACGACTGGGGATTCGAGACGCGATCCGGGATCGGCAGGGCCGAATCGTACGCCGACGGCATTCGAGCCGAGGCGCTGGCCACACTGCTTCTTGACAACATACACACCATGACGTTCGGGGTGGACGGCAACGTCGACATGATCGGGGGAGACCTGTTCAGTAACCGGCTCATCGGAGGTCTTGCGGTCTACGGGCAGGACGAGATGAAGCTGCTGGAGAACTTCACACTCACCCTCGGCGCGCGCTTTGATTTTCAATCGCTCGGACTGACCGAACCGAGCGCACAGCTCAATCCCAAAGCGGCGATTGCGTATAAACCCTTCTGGGGCACGACGCTGCGCGCGTCGTACGGTCAGGGCTTCAGGGTCCCCTCTGTGGCGGAAGCGTTCATCACCGCCGGCGTGAGCAACCTGACTGCAGTCCCGAACAAAGACCTGCAGCCCGAACAGAGCTACTCGTATGAAGTCGGCGTCTCGCAGGCGGTGGGCGATTTCGGGTCGTTCGATTTTGCGGCCTTCAGGACCGACTACGACAACCTCATCGAAGCCGGGCTCATCGTCTCCGGATCGGACCTGCAGATCCAGTGGCGCAATGTCATCGAAGCCCGTGTGCAGGGTGTGGAAACATCCTTCAAGCTCGGGCTCTTTGACGGGGGATTGTCGTTCAATCTCGGGTACACCTATGTGTATCCCGAAGACATCACGAATGATGATATTCTGCGGTACCGGCCTCGGCATCTGTTCTATACCAACCTGACGACACGGATCGGTCCGGTCACCGCGGGGGCAGATTTCCGCTACATCAGCCGTGTCGACAGGATCGACGACGAACTGGTGGAGGTGGGCATCGTGCCGGACGGGGACGAGCGGGTCCCCATCTATGTCACGGATTTCCGCATCGGAGCGGACTTCGGGTTTGCGGGCGTGCCCCTGAATGCCACATTCAATGTAAGCAATGCCCTGCAGTACAACTATGTGGAGTTGATCGGGAACATGATGCCCCCGCGCAACTATGTGCTTGTGCTGGAAGCAAGATTTTAGTGCGACGGCTCCGGCGCTTCTGCACATCCACAGAGAGCCCGGTTTCGAACAGTACATGGAGAATGGCCCCGAGGACTTGCGTGTTTGTCCTCAAGGTGAAATTCTAAGACGGGTCCGCGGCCCATGAGAAGGGATTTCCGTGTACCCTGGAGAGTGTTAAACAAAAAGAACAAAGGAGGGGATATGAACCATTTCGTGCGGTCTGTTTTGGTTCTGTGCGGGATACTGCTAATGGTGGAGCTTGCCTCCGCCCAGACCACAATCAGCATCGTTCAAGCGGAGTCCATGCTTAACCGGGGATACACGCATACTCCCGATTCCGTGACCACCAAAGTGTACATTGGTTCTGCCGGCAGTAACACCCTGTGGGACTTCAGCAATCTTAAAACCAACATCGGGATCCCGCTGAAGCCTGTTGCCGTGTCCAGTACTCCATATGGATTCACACGGGTTGGAGCGACGCACGCACACGACGGACAGGCGTCGATAAGCTATCCGATAGCCCCCGGTAGCGTGATTTCCGTGGTGGCAACCGCGTGGCGCTATTATACCTATGCCAAGAGTCCGGGAGGGGCAACCGCCACAATGGGCATATTGGGGGACATGGCGGCTGCAACCGTCCCTTTATTCGGCAATGGACTTGCTGAATGGGTTAATTCGCGTCCGGACACCATGTACGCATTGCCCGTGCAATATCAATCGACATGGAAATCATCCTATACTGATACGAGTTTTGTACGGTTGGGGGCCACGTATTACTTCCCCATTACGACGAAAACCCACAACGCGACATATACCGTCGATGCCTACGGTGCAATGAAGATGCCCGGCGGGATTATCGAACAGGCGTTGCGGATCAAGAGGGTTGATACCACCTCAACGGGCGTCGATGTGAAATACATTTTTGTGTCGGATCGCCTGGCCCGCGTGGAAGTAACGGCAAAAGAATCAGGCCAGGCCGGCGGCGATTCTCTCGAGGTCACTCCGCCGACCTGGTGGAATGTCGCTATTCCCACCGACGTGAAGATTGTGGAAAGCACTCCGGTGGAATATCGCCTGAGCCAGAACTATCCCAACCCCTTCAACCCCACGACCACAATCCGGTTCGGGCTGCCGGAGCGGTCCACGGTGACGATCAAGGTGTTTAATCTGCTGGGAGGAGAAGTGGCGACGGTTGTGGACGGGATTTTCGACGCGGGAGAGAGAGCGGTGGAATTCGATGCCGCGAATCTTGCGAGCGGGGTCTATGTGTACCGCCTCCAGGCGGGGACGTTCACGCAAACCCGGAAGATGGTGGTGATGCGCTAAGAGTGGTGTGCAGAAGACTTCGGGGAGAAACCGGTGGGGGATGCGGCTGTATCGCATCCCCCACCTTGCTTTCTATTGAATGGCAATCAGCTCGACCTGGAAGATCAGGGTCGCGTTCGGGGGAATAACGCCGCCCGCACCGGCTTCACCATACGCCAGCGATGACGGGATAAACAGTTCCCACTTCGATCCCTCCGGCATCAACAGGAGGGCCTCGGTCCACCCTTTGATGACGCCATTGCACGGAAACACCGCCGGCTCGCCGCGCTTGATGGAACTGTCAAACTCGGTGCCGTTCAGCAGCTTGCCGCTGTAGTGCGTTTTGACGGTGGCCGCGGCGTTCGGCTTTTTCCCCTTGCCCTCCACCAGAATCCTGTACTGCAGACCACTGGGGAGCGTGACAACGCCGGGTTGTTTGGCGTTCTCTGCGAGGAAGGCTTCGCCTTCAAGTCTGTTCTTCTCGCCGGCCGCGTGGGCCTGTTCCATCTGCTTTTTCTGCATCTCCTGCTGGAACGCCATCATGGTCTCCTGCATTTCCTTGTCCGTCATCAGTCGATGGGCACTGTCCGCCGCTGCATCCAGCACACCGCGCAGAAAGATGTCCGGGTTGATGGCGATGGAATCGCGCGTCATGTTCTTGCCGATATTCAGACCGATGCTGTAGCTGACTTTGTCCTTCTGGGTTTCGAGCTTTACATCCTTCTCGCCAGTCGTTTGACATCCGATGAGTCCGACCGCCAGTACGGCGGCCCAGAGTGCGCGCATGGGTATACCTTTCGGGGATTTAGAAATGATGGAAATATCTTTAAATATACGGACTCCCCGCTTCAGAACCAAGGAAGATTTTCGGGCACATCACAGCAGGAAGAAGGGGTCCGGCTGCAATACAGTAACTTTGCCGGAGACCCCCCCTCCGCGCAGAACAAAAACAGATGTTGACAAAAGGGTCATATGGAGCGATATTATTGCTCGTACCCACCCTGCCCTTCGGGCTGCAACAAGGGACGTCGTCAACAGAGACAAGGAGTGTCACATGAGTAACGGGTTAAATGTCCGTTCGGATGGTGCGTTCGACTTGGTTTCTCTCGGTGCGCTGGTGCACCGGCTGGATCCGGGCATCATTCCCTTCCGGAAGGCAACGGAATGCCAGATTCATGTGAGCGGCGGTGAGTTTAACGTGGCCGCAAATCTTGCCGATTGTTTCCGGATGAATACGGGCATTGCGACGGCGATGGTGGACTATCCGATTGGCGATCTGATCGCCGAACGCGTGAAGGCGATGGGCGTGAAGCCCTTCTACAAGCGGTTCAAACACAACGGCGTCAACGGGCCGAACATGGCCACCGTGTACAGCGACCGCGGACAGGGTGTCCGCGCACCGGTGGTGTTCTACAACCGTTCAAACGAAGCAGCAGCGCAGCTGAAGCCCGGCGACTTCGACTGGGATGCCATCTTCGCGGGCGGCGTGCGGTGGTTCCATAGCGGCGGAATCTTCGCCGCGCTCTCCGAGACGACGGGCGAGGTGATCATCGAGGGGATGAAAGCGGCAAGGAAAGCCGGCGCGATCGTGAGCTTCGACCTGAACTTCCGCGAGAAGCTGTGGAACATCTGGGGCGGGCAGCAGAAGGCGGTCGAAGTGGTCGCGCGTATCGTCGAAAACGCCGATGTCCTGGTGGGCAACGAGGAAGACCTCCAGAAGGGCCTCGGTATCCCCGGTCCGGAAGTGGCGGCCAAATCGAAGCTCGATCCGAGCACGTTCTTTGGGATGATCGACAAGGTGGTCGAAGAAACACCCGCAGGTGAAAGTCGTGGCAACGACTCTGCGCGAAGTCCACTCCACCAACCACCACAGCTGGGGGGCCGTGGCGTGGGTCAACGGCAAGACCTACACCGCACCCACCTGCGAGCTTGACGTGCTGGACCGCGTCGGCGGCGGGGATGGATTCGCGAGCGGATTCTTCTACGGCCTGCTGACAGGCGAATCGCCGGAAGAAGCGGTGAAACTGGGCTGGGCGCACGGCGCGCTGCTCACGACGTTCCCCGGCGATACGACCATGGCCACCGTCGAGCAGGTGCGCGCATTCGCCAAGGGGGGATCGGCACGTATCCAGCGCTGAGCACCGTTGACACTGCGTACTGCTGCACCTTCTATCGCACCAAGAGCATTGTCCGTTGGTTTGATCTGTTGCCGACGCTCAGACGGCAGACATACATACCGCTCGAGAGCCCCCTTCCCTGGAACTGCACCTGATGCTCTCCACGCTCCAGAGGCCCGTCGATGAGTGTTGCCACTCTCTGCCCCAGCACGTTGAACACTTCAAGAAGGACGGATCCCGGCCCGGCGAGTGAAAAACGGATGGCGGTGGACGGATTGAAGGGGTTCGGATAGTTCTGGTGCAGGAAGAACCCGGCAGGTGAGGATGACGCGGTCTGATGCACAGAGACGAAGGTTGCTCCGCCGATCAACGGAATGTCGACATAGGACGGATCCGAGGGAGAGATCATCAGCACGCTGGCGGAGGAGGAGAAATACGGAATGATGTGCGCCCTGGTATTGTCGTACATGTCGAGGGAAGTGACCTCCACGCCGATTCTGTTGCCCGGAACAATCCGGTGCGCAAGCGCCTGGCACTCGAACTCCCGGTCGATGGTTGTGCCGGGTGTAGAGGATCGGACACCGTTGGTTCCCCGGGTCATCAACCGCCAGACAAATCCCGTGTCGCTTTGAGCCACATCATACAGCTGCATGTGTGCCTGAAACTGGGGGGCATCGGAACGAAGCGCAAGGTGTGCGAAAGGTATGCCGGCGACATCGAGCGTTTCGGCGAAGGGAGAGGAGAGAAAACGGGCACCGCTGCTCCTGAATGCCTGGATGAACCGGGTTCCCTTGTAGCCGTCAGTCCAGCCTTGCCTCGGTGTATAGGTCGTGTCATAGGAAAGAACAAACGGCAACTCTTCCGTGGTGTTTGGCGGGATGGTGCGGAGAGCCCCGTTGGACAGAGCAAGCCGGAGCGAGCCTGCCGGTTTCGGGGGCCATCCGATGGTCTCACGATGTGGCCAGTCGGGCCGGTCGTCTGCATAGACGATCAGGGCCTTGTCGGATTGATCCAGCGGCGCATCCTTCAGCCAGCGGTCAAACCAGAGGAACACCCTGTCGAATAACGAGACGTACTCCGCAAGGTTGATTTCTTCGCCGTGTCCGTTTGTTCCGAAAGAGGACCAGATGGGAATTCCGCGGCTTCGTCAACCGCTGCACCGTGCGGATGCCCTCGTTCACGGGAAACAGAACATCTGCCCACCCCAGGCTCTGGATCACCGGGATACGCACGCTGTCCAGCAACGGACGATAATCCCTCTGTATGCTGTACGCGAGGACGCTGTCCCATCGGTCGGCGATCACGAATTCTTTCATCCGGTCACGGTCCGGGGAGAAACGGACGGAACCCAGGTTCAGTTCGAAGTGCAGCTGTTGTTTGATGCAGTTGTTCGGCACGAGGTCCATGGCAAAGGATGGCGGCGCCACGAGGGTCGCTATCACCTTCACTCCCGGCATATTGGCCATTGCAGCGTACCACGCGTGGATGCCCCCCTGTGATCCGCCGGCCACACCGAGCTTCTCGGGATTGATGTTCGGCCTCGTCCTGAAAAACAGGATCACCTCCCGGAGGTCCGCCATTTCGCGCGGGCCGCTCGTTGTGGAGAGTCCCCCGAATTCCCCTGTCCGCGTACGCTGTATGCGAGGGAGGCATATCCGCGGGAGGCGAGGGTGGACGCGATCGCGGACATGATCAGGTCATCCTTGTCCCCCCGTACCCGTGGACCAGCACGACCCCCGGAAAGCCTCCGGCGGGCGGCACTGTGTCCGGAGTGACAACCGTGGCATCAAGGAAAATGCCATCGCTGGTCGGGATAAGGTAGGTATCGGACTGTTGCGCGTGGAGAGTGGCTGGGGATGCGATGAGGATGCAGTGCGGCTTGGAGGACAAGCAGCCGCATGTGCGGAACACTTCCCTACGGGGTATCTCGGTGAGAACGACAGGACTGCGGATGCGCGCATGGGTCAAACCTCGAGTACCGAGGGGCGGAGAGAACAGAGACCTGTAGAAGAAGTTACGGGCTAACGCGGAGAATGTCAATCCCATCGACCTGCTTCACCTCCAGTCAACATTTTCGCGGAAGAGACACAGGGTGGACATTCAGGGGTTCATCCTGGCGACACTGATGACAGCTGCGATCATCGGAGCCGCGGCGCTCCTGGCTCGTGCGGGCACATGACACTTCGCTCCGATACAATGCCAGGAAATCCGATTGTCCATCACCCTTCCTCACTCGGGCTGCCGCCGGTAGACACGCTTGATTCTTCGGTCGGTCCTCGTTATACTTTCCCAGATCGCCGGCAACACATTCTCCAACCATCACCGGACTACCATCATTGTCCGCACCTGTGAGCAAGCAAACGGCGCTTTTTGTCGCGAGCCTGGCCTCGTTCCTGACGCCGTTCATGAGTTCTTCCATCAATATTGCCCTCCCGGCAATAGGGACGGAGTTTTCCATGAGTGCGGTCTTGCTGGGATGGGTGCCGACCTCATATCTCCTTTCATCCTCCGTCTTCCTCGTCCCTTTTGGCCGGATTGCGGATATCACCGGCAGAAGGCGGGTGTTTCTCGGAGGCGTTACCCTGCATACATGCTCGTCTCTCCTCTGCGGTCTCTCCCCTTCCCTGAGTCTGCTCATCGGCGCGCGGGTGCTGCAGGGCATCAGCGCCGCCATGATGGCGGGGACGAGCATTGCCATTCTCACTTCCCTCTTTCCCGCAGGAGAACGGGGAAGGGTGCTCGGCATCAACACTGCTTCAGTGTATGTCGGTCTTTCGCTCGGTCCATTTGTCGGAGGCGTTCTTACCCAGCACTTTGGCTGGCGGAGCATCTTCCTCGCGAATGTTCCCCTGGGCGTACTGATGATCATCCTTGTCGTAGTGAAGATGAGAGGGGAATGGACCGAGTCGCGGGGAGCCCGATTTGATGTGACCGGATCATGCATATATGCCGTCGCTCTTGTAGCGCTGATGTACGGATTCTCCCTCCTTCCCGACGTCACCGGGGCGTGTTCTTGCGGCCGGCGGACTCCTTCTGCTCCTGGTGTTTATCCGGTGGGAACTGCATGCGGAGAGTCCCTGTGCTCGACATCAATCTGTTCCGGCGTAACCGGGTCTTTGCGTTCTCCAATCTTGCGGCGTTTATCAACTACAGTGCAACTTTTGCTGTATCCTTTCTCCTCGGGCTCTACCTCATGTACATCCGCGGACTCAGTCCGCAGCAGGCCGGCCTTGTGCTGCTTGCTCAACCGGTGGTGATGGCGGCCGGCTCACCCTTTGCCGGGAAACTGTCCGACCGGGTCGATCCCCGTATTGTGTCCTCGGTGGGAATGGGGGTGATTGTGGGTGGTCTCCTGTTCTTTGTGTTCCTTACCGCGACGACACCGCTCCCCTTCATCGTTACAGCGCTGGGGTTTCTCGGTCTCGGTTTCGCACTGTTCTCATCCCCCAATACCAATGCGGTCATGGGTTCTGTCGATCGGACAGTGTACGGAGTGGCGGCGGGAACGCTGGCCACAATGCGCATGACCGGTCAGACGGTGAGTCTCGGCATTGCCATGCTGGTGTTCGCGATCTTCATCGGCCATGTCCAGATTCAGCCGTCATCGTACCCGCAGTTCCTTCATAGCGTGAATATTGCTTTTGCCGTCTTCTCGGCGCTCTGTGTTGCAGGCGTATTTTCGTCACTTGCACGGGGAAGTACAAGGGGATAATCAGGAGTTCCGGACATCACCCGGAAGACATATGCCCTATTCCATCAAAGAAATCTACTACACCATTCAGGGCGAAGGAGCCAACAGCGGCAGAGCGGCCGTCTTCTGCCGGTTTTCGGGGTGCAATCTCTGGAGCGGCCGTGAACAGGACAGGGCATCTGCGGTCTGCCGGTTCTGTGATACCGATTTTGCCGGCACCGATGGTCCCGGGGGCGGGCAATTCGCTCTCTGCCACTGACGTCGCTCAAGCAGTCAGATCACAGTGGCCGGCAACCAGTGATCCGGAAGCACGTCCCTTCGTTGTCTGCACCGGGGGGGAGCCCCTTCTGCAGCTCGACGAGGCGCTTCTTCATGTGTTTCACGCGTGGGGCGCCGAAGTCGCAATCGAGACAAACGGCACCATTCTTCCGCCTCCGGGCATTGATTGGATTTGCGTGAGCCCGAAGGCGGGAACAACGCTGGCGGTCAATGCCGGACATGAGCTCAAGCTCATCTTCCCGCAGCCCGGCGCTGAGCCCGAACGTTTTGCGGACCTGCAGTTCGATCGAGTTCTTCCTGCAACCGATGGACGGGCCGGCCAGGTAGGAAAACACGCGTCTGGCCATGCGCTACTGTCTGGAGCACCCCCGGTGGAAACTGAGCCTGCAAATGCACAAGATTCTCGGATTACCATAGGAAGCAGCGATGGAAATCTTCAAAGAAATCCGGTTCGAGGCGGCGCACCTGCTGCCCAATCTGCCCGAGGGACACAAATGCCGCCGGCTCCACGGCCACTCCTTTGTTGTCGTCGTGCATGTCTCGGGTCCCGTGGACCCGGATCTGGGATGGGTCATTGATTTTGCCGACCTGAAGAAGGCGTTCCGGCCGTTGTACGAGCAGCTGGACCACCACTATCTCAATGACATTCCGGGGCTGGAGAATCCTACGAGCGAGAATCTCGCACGATGGATTTGGCACAGATTGAAGCCGGAACTGCCGCAGTTGAGCAAGGTCGTCGTCCGGGAAACCTGCACCAGCGGGTGCATCTACAGAGGGGAGTAGGCACATCACACTGCCGGTGGACACGAAGTCCTGATTCCGCTCGGGGGAATGTATTCTGACGCGGCAGTACGGATAGACCGGGAGGGCGTATCCCGCCTGGAGAGGACTTACATACACTGCCAAGAGGACGTTCACGATGAACAGAACATTCGAAACCCTTGCCATCACGCGGCCGGAGGATCTCCGGTTTGGCGTTGCGCCGCACCCGGTATCGTGCGGATACGGGATCCATATCGGGGCCGGAGAGGTCTATCCGGAGTTGAATTTCACCCTACCCGTAATGTCCATCGAAGAAGCGACGTGGCAGGAAGTGCGGACACACTATCAGGAACTCGGTGCGATGATCGTGAGGGCGTCAAAGAGGCTGCGGCTTCCCGGCCTTGTGGTGGAATTCGAATTGCTTCCCCCGATGACGGAAAAACCCGCATGGGGTGCGGAGATCACCACGATTCTGAACGACGCCCTCCGGCAGGCCCACGAAGAGTATCAACTGCCCTGCGCGCTGCGGGTCACGCCGACCGATGTGCGTGATCGTCAGCGTCCTCCCTTGCTCCGCACAGGGGAAGAGTGGGAGATCCTGTGCGAATCGTTCGAACGATGTGCAGATGCCGGAGCACATATTCTTTCGATAGAATCCGTGGGCGGGAAAGAGGTGCATGACGAGGCATTGATGTACGGGGATATCCGCGGGGCGATATTCGCCCTGGGTGTCCTCGCCCCGCGCGATATGGAGTGGCTCTGGCGGAAGATCGTGGAGGTATCGGGCCGGTTTCACGTTGTTCCGGGCGCGGACTCCGCCTGCGGCTTCGCGAATACAGCCATGCAGCTTGCCTCGCAGGGGATGCTCCCCGAGGTGCTGGCGACGGTGATCCGCGCTGCAAGTGCTGTGCGCAGCCTCGTGGCCTATCAATGCGGTGCAATCGGACCATCCAAAGACTGTGCGTACGAAGGGCCGGTCCTCAAGGCAATTACCGGGACCCCGATCGCCATGGAGGGAAAATCCGCGAGTTGCGCTCATTTCAGTCCGGTAGGCAATGTGGCCGCCGCGATGTGCGACCTCTGGAGTAATGAATCGGTCCAGAACGTCCGTCTGCTCTCCGGCTCGGCCCCCGAGGCGTTTCTGGAACTGCTTGCTTACGATTGCAGGCTCTTTAACGAGGCGATACGGCAGGACATGGTTCTGGGCTACCGGAAGATGCTTGTTGACTCGGACACGGCGTTAAGCCCGCAGGCGCTCATTCTTTCCCCGGATTCCACGCTGGAGATTGCCCGCGCGATTGTTGCGCACCGCGAGCCGTATGCGCAGACGGTCGCTGCAGCGCGGACTGCGGTCGGGATCATGACCCGCGCATCGGCAGACGGGGCCCTTACACTCCCCGGAAGAGAATTGTCGTGGCTGGAGAAAATCAACGCCGCCCTGGACGCACTGCCGGAAAACGAAGAAACCCTGCTTGGGGAGATGGCGGATAGCTATGCGCACCGGTTTTCTCCTTCCAGCTACGGTCTGTAATCCGTCCGCCGGAATCCACACAGAACTGCCGTGCAGGCGGGGGAACGTGAACGCCGTGGCGACTGCTTGACGAATGCTGATTCCCTTTACACATTGGAGGTCTCACTATGAGACGTGTGCTTGTTGTTTCCATGGTGCTGTTTGCCGTTACCCTGGGCGCCGGGATCGAGGACTACCTGGCCGACATGAAGAGCACAAAGAAGCAGGTGGAGGACTTCATCCAGGCGAATTTCCACTACGGGTCCTTCTCGTATCCATCAGCGTGCACCCTTATCCCGGTGAACAAACGCGCCGCCCTGGTCCGCGCGGTCGGCGAGTATACCCGCACGTTCGTGGAGAGCGCCGCCTTCAAGAAGATCTATGATGAATTCAGGGAGGAACAGAAACCGAGAGCGCCTGAACTCCTGCCGACGATGGCGGAAGCCCGGAAGAAACAGCTGGCAGAGATGAAGGCGGCACTTGCCGAACAGGAAAAGGCGGCGGCGAAGGCGCCGGAGGAACAGAAGGCCATGTACAAGGATATACTGGCCTCCCTCCGGAAGGCTGTGAAGGATATGGAAAACCCCGACACATCGCAAGATGCCGAAATGGATAAATACACGCAGGAAGCGAACCGCACGGCCGCGGAAGAGTACCAGAAAGAGATTGCGGAATATGAGCGTGATTATCCCAAAGGCGATCCGCGTCCTCTGGTGAAAAAACGCCTCCAGACGTTTCTGGAGGCAACGAAGAACGTGGATTATGGCGCCAAGCTGATCAAGAAAAACAAGATGATGGTCTTTGCGAACGATGAATTCGAAAATAAAGACGGCAACTGGAAGCTCGCGTTCCGTGCCGGAAAGGAAGCCACTGAAGCCGCACGCACATTCGCTCAGGAATGGCTGAAGGGAATGAAATAAACCGGCCTCACGTGGGCACACCGCCCATCACCGCTCCCTGTCTTCGGACAACACCGGACCTCGTCAGCTGGAAAGGAATCGATTGCTCAAGTCCGAAAAGAAAGATGTCGAACTGTTGAACTATGCCCAGCCCTTCATCAATGCTCTCAAGACGATTCCGGGTGCGGAGGTCCTCTCCCAGCCGTCCCGGGGAATGAACTTCATGAAGTGGTCTCTGTATGCACGATTCCGGAAGCAGGTGTTTGCCCCATGAACTTCGGAACAATCGATTGGGTTGTGACGATCATCTACCTTGTCGGCAGCGTTGTGCTGGGGATATGGGCAAAACGATATGTCGAGGACCTCGCAGGCTACATGGTGGCAGGCAGAAACGTGAAGGTGTATCTCGGCATCGCCACATTTGTGGCAACGGAGCTGGGAACTGTCACGTTCGTCTACTACGGCGAGCTCGGTTATGTTGCCGGATACGCCGGGTTCATCATCGGGATTCTCGCCCTCGTTGCGTATTCGACCGTCGGCCAGACAGGATTCATCATTGAAGGCCTCCGTCGCCATCGTGTGATGACCATCCCCGAGTTCTATGAGTTGCGGTATTCGCGCCGGGTACGCCTGCTCGGAGGCATCGTTCTCTTTTTGGGGGGTGTTCTGAATATGGGAGTGTTCCTGGTGTTTGACGGGATATTCCTCTCCGAAGTCATGGGGTTCGGCCCGGGAGCCGTTGCGGTCATCATGACCGTCATGATCCTGATTGTGATCGCATACACGATTATGGGCGGCATGTTTTCGATTGTCATCACGGACTATATGCAGTTTGTGATCCTGACCATCGGGATGCTTGTGGCGACCCTGGCGGTGCTGCTCCGCGTCGATCTGGCGAGTATGAGCACGGCCGTATCGCAGACGCTCGGTGCGGGAGGGGTGGATCCCTTTGTGAATCCGCGCTTTGGCTGGACGTTTGTTGTCTGGGTCCTGGTGAGCAGCGTTGCGGCCGGCGCATTGTGGCAACCCGGAACATCCAAGGCGCTTTCGTCAGAGAGCCCGGCAATCGCGAAACGTATGTTCTTCTGGACAGGACTCACGTTCGCCGGCCGGGCCATGGTGCCCATGTTCTGGGGCGTTGCAGCCCTGGCGTTCTATGGCACGGGGTTGCCGACCACCGCTGCGATGCCCAGGCTGCTCGGGGAGATCGTGCCGACTGGGTTCCTTGGCTTGCTCGTTGCCGGAATGCTGGCTGCGTCCATGTCGACGTATAGCGCCTATCTTCTTGCCTGGAGTTCCGTCCTTGCACGCGACATTGTCGGCTGCACCCGGACGCGGGATTTCCCTGAGGCGACAACCGTAGCCGTCACGCGAGTCGCCGCGGGAGCAATAGGCATATTTCTCCTGGTTTTCGGACTCTGGTACAAAATCCCGGACACGGCATTTCAATACATCTATCTCACGGGTGCCATGTACACGTCGGGCGCACTCGGATGTGTTGCGGCAGGCCTCTACTGGCCCAGGGCCAACAACGCCGGCGCGTATGCGGCGCTCCTGTTGGGGGCGGCGGCGCCGGCCGGATTCCTGCTCCTCGAAAAATCACGCGATGTCCTGCCCGGCTGGCTCTGGTTTATCACCGACGTCAATATCGCCGGCATGCTCAGCTTCGCGCTGGCGGCCCTGGGTATGGTTCTGGGTTCACTCCTGACGCAACGATCCTCACCTCCTCGTTCCCTTCCTTCCGTGGAGCACACATGACATCAGGTGCACTGTTCTGGACTATCACGTTTGCGGTCGCCGGGGTCCTCTTTTTCGGCATAGCGCTCGTTGTTTCCATCGGGGGAATCAGTGACCTGCGGGACCTTCTCGGCAAATCAGGACGGCGGAAATCGAAACCCTAACCCCCGGTGAACAGGGAAGCAGGAACATATCCATGAATGGTCACCAGCGAATCTGGTCGGGTCTGCGCGGTGAACCGGTTGACGCGGTTCCCGTCATGCTCCACAGTTTCATGATGGCCGCAGCCGAGGCCGGAGTGACCATGCAGGAGTTCCGGAGCGACCCGGAGACAATTGCCGGCGCCTTTCTCCGGTCTCTGGATCGATACGGCTACGACGGTATTGTTGTCGATGTCGACACCGCCACCCTTGCCGGTGCGCTGGGTGTGCCCGTTGACTTTCCCCGCGAAGAACCCGCACGGGTAAAAGGGGCATTGCTGCATTCCCTGGATGAGGTGCGCGACCTGGAACCGGTTGACCTTCTGTCCTACCCGGGTGTCCGGATATGGCTTGAAGCGGTGCGTTTGGTGAAGCGGCGGTGCGGAAACGAAATCTTCGTACGGGGCAATTGCGACCAGGCTCCCTTTACGCTGGCAAGTCTCATCCGGGGAATTGACGGATGGATGATGGATCTTCTCGATCCCGGCAACGAGGAACTGATACACGCGTTGCTGGACTACTGCACGGGGGTTACTGTACAGTTCATACGGCTGATGGCTGAAACCGGAGCGGACATGGTTTCGAACGGGGACAGTGTCGCAGGACCCGACATCGTCTCCCCCTCTCTCTTCCGGCGTTTTGCCCTGCCGTATGAGCGCAGGGTGGTCAAGGCTTCTCAGGAACTGGGTTTGCCGTATCTCTTGCATGTCTGCGGCAACACGGGACCGATCCTCGGGGATTTGATAACCACCGGAGCAGACGGGCTTGAAATCGATTACAGAACAGATGCGCGGCTCGCATGCAGTACCTGTGAGGGCCGTACGACGTTTGTGGGGAACATCGACCCGAGCGGTGTGCTTGCGCGTGGAACCGCTGCGCTGGTGGAAGAGAAGACTCTCGAATTGCTGAGCATCTTTGCCGGCAACCCGCGCTTCATTCTCAACGCCGGCTGCGCGATCCCTCCGCACACCCCTCCGGACAACCTCCGGACCATGATCCGGGCCGCCCGGGATTTTCCCCCCCCGCTCCGTGCGTAATCGATTCCGGGTCGCGCGGCATTTCCCACCTTCACTCCTGGCGTGATCGATTCCGAGTCGCCAAGGACTTCCCCCCCCACACGTACTCCATGAGTGATCCATTTCGGGTAGCGCGGCATTTTCCCCCCGTACTCCGCGGGTTTTCATTGCGGGTCAACGGAATTGTCCGGTTCAATGAGCTTTATACCATCCGCACAATAGATGATCGTCATCACTTCGCCCCTCCGGTTTCCGGCGTTGGCAAATGCCGCATGGGCGGTCCAGCCCTCTTTGATCCGTTGTAAGCCCGAAAGGCTCGTCCGGAAGAGCATGCATGACTGTCATGGGGGGCACCGTGGAAGAATGCTACAGGGGTTCGTCCGGTCAGCGACGCACCAGGGAGAGCGTATGGTCTCCGTGAATGAGCAATTGTCTGGACATCGTGTGGATTCCCCGTTCACCTGCGGTGGCGACCGCGACGTTGTCCAGCAGGACATCGCAGCAGACGGGGGTAAAGAGAGAGAGGTCCACGACGCCGTGCGCGCGAATCCGGGCATCGAGACGATGTGCGCCGTTGTGCACGTCGAGTACTTCAGCGTTGACAATCTCTCTGAAACACCACTCCGGCGGCTCCGGTCCGTACACGATATCGAGAACATTGTCTCCTTGATGAATCATGGCGGAGGGAAGTTTACAGCATCCGCGGAGGATCGTGCCGTTGAGGCGGAGCTCCTGGAGGAACGGGCCCTGGTTTTGTACGCGGACATCATAGCGTGCACTGCGGCACCGGAGGCCGGCAAGGCGCATCTCCCTGATCGGCAGTCCAAGAGGAATAATCGTGAGCCCGCCGCTGTCAATCTCAATGCCAAATAGCCCCTCGATCAGGGCGGTATACCATCCGGTGACGCAGTTCAGGTTGACGGCGATCCGTGCTGGAGCCAGGAGTCAGGATTGTTTCCGTCAAAATCCTCCAGCGAAAGGTATTCCGGACAGTATCCGAGTTTCTTGAGAACCCGCTCCACGCAGGCAAGCCAGAGCAGAATGTCTTTCTCTCTCCCTGCCCTTCGAAGGATCTTGAGTGCATAGACATCCCAGTGCGGATACCATGCGCCGGATACGGTTTCCGAACCCGCGTTGTCGTCCCACGAAGGCAACACGCGGAGCCCCGCGGGGGTGAGAAGATGCCGGGCGATGAAATCGGCACACTCTGCAAGTTTCGGCCGGATGAGCGACATCCCGAGGGGGGAATGAAGAAACAGAAGTGTGAAAAGGGGGAAACTGATATTCAGTGTCCCTGTCTTCAGGTCGATCGCATCGATCAGAAACCCTTGCTCTTTATTCCAGAACGTGTGAAGAAAATGTCTTTCTCACCCGCAGCGCCATCTCCACGGCGGCTTGAGCGGTGGTTTCGTCTCCCATGTGCCGGGCAATATTCTCGCAGGTTCGACAGAACGTGTAGAATCCGGCAATCTCCAGTGCGACGGCACTGGTTTCCGTCCGGGAAAAACGGGTAGGAAGGTCCGGATAGAACCCGCTGTTGGCAAACAGACCGCGGCTCTCACATGTTGCAGAAAGCTCTTGAAAATGCCGGACAACGTGCGGATACACCGCGCCAAGTATATGAGTGTCGCCGGTCTCCACGAATGTTGCATGGGCGAGTGATGTGAGGAGGACATCCAGCGCGCCCCGGGGTTGTGTGTCAAGAGGGACAAGTGCACGTGTCCATCGCATGGGGATGTAACCGCCCTCATCCCGATGCGTGTTGATAAACCTGGTCGTGAGGCGTGCCACACCGGTGTCTCCCCACCGGAGGGCAGCCAGGCAGGTCACCATCGCATCCCACGCCCAGATCCAGTAGTATGCCCCGGGGGTTGCGCGCGGGACACCATAATCACGGATGATACAGGACTCCACGAGTCCGGGAACCGTCGCAAAGAACCGTTCAACCTGGGAATATCCGGGAATCTGGACCTCCGGTGCTCCGGCTGTCAACTGCTCGTGGTTCGCCCGGACCCTCGCGGGGATGCTCCTCAGTTCGGCATCCTCCGGCAAGGGGTGCACTTCTTCGTCGAAAGCGATCATGAAGAGAGGAAATGTCAGGGAGTCTTTCGGAACACGCGCGTTGAAGACGAATGCATCCGGTTCCTCCTCCAGCAAAAATCCTTCGCCTCCAATCCGGATGGAGACTCCGGCATCATACAGGGGGAGAGCCGTGTCACGGTACGCCGGCAACAGATCATCGCGTCTCGCAAGACCCGACCGGCACCGGCGGCTGAATATGGTACGCCGGACAGGTTCAGGGATCAGGAAATCCCCGGCGTACGGGCCTTCCCTGTTCATCCATTCATCCAGCACGATCCTGTCCCTGAAGCGGAGGGTAAGTGAACCATTCTCCGCGGCTCCTTTAGTCCAGGTGCGCGTTCCCTGAACCTGCGTGAACCAGACGCTTTTTGAGAAGCGGATCCGGAGAGAAGCGAATTCCTGGCTCGATACGGTGCAGGCCACAACCAGGATACGTCCTGAAACGGCGACATCCAGCACCGCTTTCCCGAGACCGTACTCTCCGTGAACCTGCACCCCGCCCGGACACCAGTCGAATTCCCGGAACAGGATCGGGAATTGCTCCTGACCGGTTCTGTTCACGGCAAACGTGCAAACCGGCTCTTTTCCGGCAAACACGCGGGAGTTCCTGCTGACCGGTTGCTCACCGTGGTACCCGATCTCCCCGATGCCGCTTTTTCCCGACGAAACGAATGCATACACCCGGTCATCGGAGATCCAGCAACCACGGTCGGTCAGCTGTTCAGGATCAATGCGCATGAAAGGGCTCCCGGATCAGCCAGCGGCCGTCATACAGAAGAGAATAACCTCCCGCAAACGAAATGCGGAAAGGAGATTGCCCGGCCCGTTCAACGGCCGGGAGGGATTCCGGCGTCAACAGATGGCACCAGATGAACCTCGTCTCTGCCGCGTGCACGGCGCTCTTCAGGTAATGATCCCGTGTCCCGTCATTCGGGTATGCCGGGACAAACTCCGTGAGGCCCGTCTCATCTGTCGCGCCGGAAGGGGCAAGCAGAATGTACCGGACACCGCCAGGAAGCGAATAGACCCTTCCCCGTTCTCCGGCTACGGGTACAAAGTTTCCCCAGGAGTGCATATTGAGTTCGATGGAACGCGCACGGGCGCACCGGACCGTGTCAACGCCGATGATGCAGCGATGCAGATCAACGTAGAGCGCACGGGTGCATTGCTCCACCCCCAGGTGCGGCAGAAACGTACCGGACAGCTCCACGGAAAGTGCGATTGTCGTACCGTCGACCCGAATCGCGGGCGGCGGAGCCAGCACATCCGGAGGAAAAAAATCCGGCAACCAGACCGTGGAGTCTCCTATCTGTCCCCGGCCGTCTATTGTCACAACATTGTGCAGCGAGGAGTCGCGGCGGTATACCGGACCCGAACCGTTCACGAGAAATGTGTTCCGTCTGTACAGAAGGAATGTCCCGTTTGCCGGGTCGCTGTGGCCGTATGCACCGTATTCGCCGTTCCGGTATCGTTGCATGCCCAGGGGCGGGCCCGACCTGAATGTGAAGACGGCATCGGAAGAACGGAGGCAGATCTGGCCGCCATCGGCAAAATACTCCACCTGTGGCAGTGTGTCCGCCGGCGCAATGGAAGGGTCAAAGAACAGGAACTCGTAGACCCGCCTCCGGGCGGGCACGTTCCGCACATCGACACCTTCATGAGGAAGGAACTGCAGCAGTTTCCCCAGCGATTGCGCAAGAGGGGAACCCGTCCGTGCAGCGATCAGAAAGTGGCACCAGCTGTCGCCGCCGACCCGGTACTGCGGATCCCCGATGGTGACTCCGTACAGGCCGTCGGGGGAAAGCGTCGCAGCCCGGAATGTGGATGCCCGTTCCACACCGGAGGTCGTCCGCCAGAGATCTTCGCCCGTGCACACCCGGATGAGCTCCAGCCAGCGCAGGAGGAAACCGAACTCATAGATCCAGAGATTGATGCCGTGCGGATACGATCCGTCTTCAGGGAGAAGAGAGAGGGCGCAGTCCAGATCTCCACGGAGGCGGGCGGCCAGCTCCGCAGCTCCCGGATGATCCTCCCAGAAGAGAAAAGAAAACGCCAGCAGCCCGAGCCCGCACCCGAGATAATGAGCCTGTCCGTAGTCGCGCCGTTCATTGCCGAGATATGCCCGGCAGATATCCGCTATCCGGTCCAGTCGCTCCCTCGCCCGTTCCCGCTCTCCGGCGGTCAGGAGCGGGTGGAGCCAATCATATCCCAGGCAGAGCACAAACAACACCTCGCCCGCCTGTGTGTCTATCGTGAGCGGTTCAAAGTCCGGACGCTCTGTTTCCTCCAGATAGCTCAGGAAGGCCTGACGGGCTCTGCTGATATTCTCTTCCTGCGGATCGATGGAGGCGATGAACGCGGACACCACCACTCTATCCTCGCCGGTGAAACGTTGCGGGCCGGCGACGGTTTTGGATTCCGCAGTCCTGGCAAAGGGAAGATCCCAGGAATCGAGCAAATCCAGTATCATCTGCCAGCCGGAGGCATGCGAACCGGCCGCGCGTTCGCGAAGTGCGGGCAAGGTAGAGGGAGTGATCAACAGTCGTGGATGCACACCGGAGAGATCCGGTTTGAGCGCCACGGGGATCGGATGGGCCCGCACCGAGGTGGTGCGGTAGAGCAGGATGCGGACCGGCACAATGTCCGGATCAGCACTTGTGACAATCAAATCCCTTCCGGATTCCGGTGTAATGCGGCAGAACCCCCGCAGAATTCTCCGGTCGATTTCGTCTCCCCAGAACGTGGCCCGCACAGGCGTTCGTTCTGTCCCGCAGGAGAGAGTGAGCAAAGGCAGTTCCGGGATCCCACGCCAGCCGGGCCAGGGGCCGAGGCGGAGCCCCGGCGGGTTGGCTGCGAACTCCATCGAAGGGAACGTGTGCGGATGTGTCCCCCCCTTGTGCCTCATATATCTGCAATACCGCTCAAAGGGAAATCTCGTGGCCCGGCACTCCAATACCACCGTTACTTCTCCATGGAGAGTCTCCTCCGGGAGAATCTCCTCTGATTGTGCCCGATAGGATCCAGGGGAATCCTCGATCGGGCTCAGGTCGGCTGTGCCCAGAAGTTCTGGAGCATGCCGGATTTCAGTGCGGGCGGGGGTCATCGGGCCGGCTGCCTATTTGTATCCTTTGAGGTACTGCCGTTCCGCCTCAAATAGTTCCAGGCACATTGCACGTATCTCCCCAGGACTGCACACGGCGGAGGTCAGCGGGTCGAGCATCAGCGCGTGTACCGCAGCTTCTTTGCTTCGTTCCATCGCGGCGGTCGTTCCGAGGTCGAACATTCTCATATTTCCATCACAGAGTGCCGCCATCTGGGCCGGGAGTCGTCCGAACCGCACGGGCCGGATTCCCTTCCGGTCGACGAAGCAGGCGACTTCCACACAGCCGTCGAGAGGAAGATTGGCCAGCAGGGCGCCCTGGTCTCTCCACGTGTTCATCACGTTGCCATAGATGCGCATGGGAATGTCTTTTTCCCGCGCTTCGATGATCCAGCTTGCATACTCCCAGCTCCGCTCCCACTCCAGCGGCCGTTTCCCCTGAAGCATCTCGAGACGTTCCCGGTCTGCCGCCTTGCGCCAGCCCGGCCACTCACGCGCGTAGAAACCCGACCCTCCATCATAGCCATCGCGGCAGTACTGTGCCACAAGATCCGGCCGCTTGCGGTAGTAGGGGAGGTATTCCGACAGGTGTCCGCTCGACTCGGTCACGAATGCGCCGAACTGAAGCATGACATCCTTGCGGACCAGGTCTTTGGCGTCTGCGGGGTCGTCCGGCTTTCCGGCCAGATCCCGGCGGGCTTTCGCTTTGAGAAGAGGATACAGGTCCACGCCGTGATGCCTGAGCGTGGTGAACCAGGCAAGATGGTTGATTCCGGCGCACTCCCACTCCATTTCGTCATACGGCACGCCGGCACGCGATGCAAGGAGACGGCTTGTTCCCTGAACGGAATGACAGAGGCCGACAACTGCAAGAGGGCTTCTGCGGCCCGCCGCAAGACACATCATACTCATGGGGTTCGTGTAGTTCAGCACGAGAACATCGGGGCAGAGGGTCTCAGCATCCCGCAGCACTTCCAGCCATACCGGGATTGTACGCAGGGCCTTGAAGAGTCCCCCGGGGCCAATCGTATCGCCGATACACTGGTCGATGCCGTATTTCAACGGAATATCATTGTCCCACCGGACGCAATCCACACCGCTCACCTCGATGCAGTTGACGAGGTAGTGGCTCCCGTCCAGAACCTCCGTGCGGTCAGTCGAAGCGATAACCTTCCACGATGGCTTCTTGAGGTGCGCGATAAGGCGCTTGATCAGCCGGTGCATTGTGGTGAGACGATCAGGGTCGATATCCACCAGCCCGATGATCCCCCCCTGTTCGCCGGGAATTCTCAGGACATCGTTCACCAGTTTCGGCGTGAACATACTTCCCGCGCCGAGGACGGTGATCTTGATCGGCCGGGGCATTCGATCGGCCGCAACGGCGACAGAAGGTTCCACAGAACGGCTCCTTCGTCGTGGACGGTTGACTGAGGGGTTTGTAGCCATACAAACCTTTGCTGTTCGTGTGCGCTCTAGCCTGAATTATTCCTAAAAATCCCAATCCTCTTTGCGTCCTTCAACGGAGTCTATGTTTCTTCCGATGCGGGCCTCGTGCTGCTGAAGGAAGCTGAAAACAACGTTGGTGTTATCAAAGCGCTCGCTTCGATGCTGTTGCGTCGGCTCGGAGCTTCCGTGCGGCTGCGACTGTGGAAGCAACCTTCCACTATCACGGACTACCGTTGCGATCCAGCCGAGAATCCAACACCTGTCGGCAGGCCTGGTTTTGCCAGGAGTGCCCATGACCACCCAGTTCTTGTCCCAAGGTCAGAGTTGGATTTGAGATCCTACGAGTCTGGCCCTCTCAAGCGCCGAAGGCGGCGTGTATATAGATTTCGGTCTCTCAGGCTACTTTGCCGGAGGATTCCAGGTGAAGACCGCACCGAGCGCGCGCAATCGCTCCTTCAGGGCCGCCGTGTCGATCTCCTGCACCGCCTTCCGGCCCTCAATTGCCATCTTCGCGGCAACTCCCGCCGCCTGTCCGATGATCATATACTGTGGCTCCATCCGCAGTGTCGAGTATGTGACATGGCTTGCCGAGAAACAGACCGGCACCAGCAGGTTGACCGCCTGCGCCCGCTTCGGCAACAGCACCCGGTAGGGAATCTGGTAGGGCTGTGACGCCCACCTCCATGTTGCCCTCGTTCTGGGCCGTCCCGTCCGGCTGAACATAGCGCTGCACATTGTGCGAATCGCTGTTGTACGAACCCATCCCGATCACATCCGGCTTGGTCAGCTCCGTCTGGATGTCTTTCTGCGTGACGACATAGTCGCCGACCATCCGGCGGGCCTCACGCACGTAGAGCTGATACGGCCAGTGGCCGTTATCGACAAATTCGTCCTCCGCCAGTCCGAAGCGGGCTATCTCCGCCTGGGTCTCCCGGGGCACCCGCGGATCGGTCGTCAGAAAATAGAAGAGCTCCTCGGTGTAGCGCCGGTGATCCTTCCAGATCTCAGCGCGTCGCGCATAGCTCGCATTCGGATACTCCCAGCTCTTTCCGATGTAGTCAGTCGAAAAAGCCCCGCGGTTGTTGAAGTCCCACTTCCGATCGCCGGCGATCTGGGCCGGAAGCAGGATCTCGTCCATACGCGGCGCCCGCCCGCGATGACTGACAAATCCCTGCAGCCAGCGCGCCGCCAGCTCGAAACGGTACGGGTCGTAGCCGGCCGGCTTTGCAAAGGGGATCCGGTTGTCCGGATTGTCGGTGAGGATCATCCGGAAGTTGTAGGCCTGCACCTTGCGGTCGGCCGCCCCAATCTCACCGCGCGGTTCCGTCTGGATCTCCGGCAGCAGTTTTCGATCGGGTCCCTCCTTGTCATACGCCGCGACCGGAAAGTCGAACTGGTGATAGCGGTCCTTCGGGCGGACACCAGCCAGCGACTCGCCATACTGCGCGACTCCCTCGCGACCCCAGGTGAAGTCGACTCCGGCCTGGGCCATCAGGTCTCCCTCGTAACTCGCATCGGCGAAGATCCGACCGGAAAATCGGCGCCCCTTCTCGGTCGTGATCGAGACAATGCGCGTCCCCTGCCGCGCCACGCCCCCCTTCTCCCGCAGCCGCTCGCCGAGAAAGACCGACACGGTACGTGCCTCACGGATCATCTCGTTTAAAACCTGCTCGGCAATCCGCGGCTCCGGCATCCATTCGATCTCGCGACCATACTTCTTCCCCGCGCGACGGTAGAACTCGACGGCAATCCCACCCACAACTTCACGCTCTCCGAAATCGGTCCGGCTCAGCCCGCCGGTCACCATCCCACCAAGATGCCTCCCCGGTTCGATGATCGCGACCCTCAATCCCTCGCGTGCCGCCGCCACCGCTGTCATCACTCCACCCGCTGTTCCACCATAGACGACCAGGTCATAGTTTCGACCGGCCCCCTTCGTTTGTGCCAACCCGTCAAGGGCAAGCAGACAGAGCAGTATCGATAATCCAAGTATTCTCAAGCATCCTCCCGGAAATTTACCCATGGAGTGCCAGTGTCCGTCATACCACCACTGGCACCCCATCGGGAGATCAGGAAGCAGGCCGCTTGGCCTGTCGCCACGGTGCCAACCCCGATACCCGCGGCGCAGGTAAGCCGCGTGTTAGATGGGCTTCGCCGGAGACCGCCTCAAGACTCAATCGAATTCTTTCCTGGGTGGCGCCTGTTTCAGACCAAGTTGACCCGCTGTGATCTCTGCTCTGAAGTAGTTCTCGCTCTTGATCGGGGAACCATGCAGCCGGCGTAGCATCGCCAGTTGGCCAATATGCGTGAGAGCATCAGCTACTGGACCTTGGAACAATCGCTCCAATGAACACGCAATATTGGATGAAGTATCCAGGAATTCATCAAACGCTGCCACAACTCTGAAGAACCGTTCTACCTCCTGATCCCATCCTTGAGGAATGGAATTGTGCCACACCTCCACTCCCTTGGCCATTGACAGCGCCCAGTCAAAGAGATCGCTGATGTGCGCCACGATCTCCAGCGGTGCACGTGAACTCGGTTTGACCTGAAACGTGTCGAACCCACTCGGAGCATCCCGAAGAGTCTTCGCACCTCGATAGACAACCGTCGCCACAGTATGGCGAAGCATGGATACATCAGAAGGCGAACCAACCGGCATTTGTATTCCCTTCACTCTCAAATCATTTTTGTCCCCGATCGGCGCAGCCACCTAACGCCTCGCATCAGCGGCGAGCGCAGCGAGTCCCTTGCATGCCGGGGTTAGGTGGCTGCCCTTCCGTCCCGCGAAGCACTTCCCACAAGCACGCGCGCGATTGTGAGCAGCGAGAACCCGAAGAGGATCGCCATACTCAACCACACCATCGGGTATCCAGTCACCTGCGCAGAGAATCAGAAGAGGCGCAACGATGACCACGAGTATCTCGAGCGTTACCAGTAGCATGCTGTTGTACAGTCTTGCCTCCTTGTAGCGTGGGGCCACCTAACATTGTACTAGGTTGTGAGACGCCTTCGCGAATATCGCGATTCATGTGTAATAGATTTGCACATAACCTTCCACTATTGCGGACTAGGCTGTGCTCCGTCAGCATAGTCACGTCCACGAGCGAAAGAGACTGCCGGGCAATGTCGGAGAAAAGAATCCGCGATGCCGAAACGAAAACTCCTCGATCAGGTCCGAACAACTACAAAAAAACATCCCCTGGAAATGGGGGCTCCGAGGTGCACCTGTTCCTTTCTCATTTGGCGAAAAAGCCTCAAGGTCTCTGCGTCTACGCAAAGCCAATCAGTAACTGAGGATCAGCAGGTCAGGATCACCGGTCCGCCCTCGTGTGGGAAAAGCACGCGGGTCAGGCCGCTTGTCCGGGGAATATCAATGGACACACCATGTCTGCTCAGACGTCCCCCGTACGTATATCCGTAACGGGATGGCGCAAGACTTATCACCGTTCCCGCCCGGACAGGTGTCGATGTCACCCATGATCCGGCCGGGGCCTTTACCGGTCGCAGCTGCGGCAATCCTACGAGCCAGAGGAGTGCGCCGTCGATATCTGACCGGCTTTCAGCAGGACGAACGGCAACTTTCCGGCCGTTATTCATCCGCTGCGGCGTTCCCTGGAAGAGAAGCACGTTATTCCTCTGACGCCGCAGGATGGGAAGAATGCCGGCGTGGAGTATCCGGGGGAAGGGAAGAATGACTGCATCATAGCGCCGCTGCCCGGAAACGTATGCCCCCTTCTCAAACCTCCCGTCGCCGCACAGGGCTGCCGAAACAACGTCAACATGATAGTGATTGTCGAGCAGGGCGAGGAGCAGTCGAAACACCTCGGCTGCGGCATCGTCTGCCGGGGGGCCGGCAAGGGCGTAAAGGGTTTCCACGGGAAAGACGACGAGCAGGTTTGCTTCGGGCAGACGGTGCTCGATCATTTCAAGATGTCCGGCAAGACGGCGGTTCCATTCAGGGAACCCCGGCCATGTGCTGTGATCAGGATACCCGGGCAAGGGAGGGGAATCCAGGAAGGAGCGTTCCTGACCGATTGTGCCGACGGGGCCGTAGGCATGTGCCAGCCATCTGGTGCCGAAGAGAGCCATGGTGTCCACACAGTGCCCCATTATTCCGGTCTGCCACCCCTCGCCATTGTCATCGCCCACCGTCCAGAGGTTGTTGAACGCATACCCGCCGCTGCTTCTCCTTCCCAACGATGCGCAGATGACGCTCATTGCCGCAAGATGCGCGTACCACGGTGACGCCGGATTGCGAAGCTGATCGATACCTCCCAGGTCAACGAAGCCGCCGGACTTTGTCTTCATGGCCTCCCAGAGATCGAGGCTGCCATGGTTCATGTCACACATATCGGCAGACTCAAAATGCCATGTATCGTGAATACCCGAAACGATGTCCTTTCCCCAGAGTCGTCTGATGTGAAGTGTGGTGGCGGCATTTGCTTTGTTCACAGAATGCTGGATCACGCGGTAGTACGTGGTACGGACAGGGATGTGGCTTTCATCCTGTGCAGGCAGGGCAAGCTTCCACAGGTCCGGCTCAAGAAGCCGCCCTGAAGATCTGGCGTACTCCCGCCTGAGACCCGGAGAATAGGGAAGAGTCCCGTATGTGCAGGTGTATCCGGGTTCATCCCACATCACTCCGTCTGCAGCACACCGTTCTTTCTTGAGTCCGGTGAGCATGGACAGATAGGCGTGCATCTGTCGGGTGCTGGAGTAGTCGACGTGGTTTGTCAGAGCCTTGAAAAACGCGAGCACGCTCCAGTTACCGGTCTTTTCTGTGACGAGAAAGATCCGAACGCCTCTGCATACCGGTCACGTGCGTTGTAGAAGAACCGGGAATCTGGGGGTGATATCCACGACTTCCGCTGGGCAGGCGGCATTCTGTTCATGGCGGACGGCGAACACACCGGCGAGCCCGGTGGGTGTGTACTCGATTGCGACCTCGTTCAGTGTATGGACGTGGCGGGGCGCGAGTTGGCACCGAACTGAAAAAGCGCTGTTTGTCACGGTGCCGAGATTGGGGAAAACGTCGGCCCGTGCCTTGTTTCCGAACAGAAGAACTTCGAGACCATCTCCAGCGGCAATGAGCTCCCGGGACACGAATCGCGGATCCGGTCCGATCCAATTCTGCATTCCGTACTTCCTGCACAGCGTGCCGATTGCCCGGAGAGCTTTTCGCGCGGGTGAATCATTCCACGTATAACGGCTGCACCGGACGAAGGGTGCAACGCCGCCAAACCCCGCCAGACGGATTTCATGGAACTGCTTCTCGAGGAGAGATGGTTCTTCGATGACACTGTCGGGCAATGTCCAGACCAGAAGTGATTCCGGAGGGTGCTTGCGTGGAGTGGAGATCTTCATGGAATACTCGTCAGTTGGACATTGTCAAACCAGCATGTGCCCTTGCCCGATACTTCCAGCAAGATGTGCAGACGATCCGGAGGGGGGACAATGGAATCCGTGGTCACCTCGAGGCGAGTCCAATCGGAAATACTCGCAACTCGTCCTGTGCTGCGGTATGTCTCATACTGCTCCGTGTCAAAAATACCGGGTGCACCGGTCCGGTGTATCCGGATGCCGATCCCGGCGGATCCCTCCGCCAGGTGACTCTTCACGTATGCGACAACCCTGAACCTGACGCCCCCGGGAAGGGGCTCCTTGCGGAATGCGGATCCGAATGCGGTCGCCTTCCAATGTGCAGTGGCGTAGCGGGCGGAATCAATGCGCAGCGCATTGTTGTCGTCGAATCCCTCTCGACGGTCCACGGTGAATCGGACATCCTCCGTCTCCCCATCCTGTATCCCGGTCTCCCAGGGCCAGATTGCCGAGGGATCGCCGGTACAGGTGGCGAGTGTTTCTGCGAACGAATGCACGCCGTCAACGATAACAGGAGTCTCCGACGCCTCCTCCCCCGTGATTTCCAGCGCCCGGCCTGCGATCTGCTCTGCCTCGTCGCGTGTCAACGAGAACAACCGGAATTGTGCCCGGAATTCTCTTCCCCCCTCGAGGATGATTTCGGTATCCGCGTTGCAGACTTTGTAGGCGATATGGGCATCCCACATATACGCGCAAATGCCTGCCGTGGCCGGTGCCCCATCCACGATCTCGACGCAAAGGTTTTCCTCGTCAGTGAGCCAGGCGAGGCGGTCGCCCGGCAGCAGTGTGATGTTCCGCTTGTCCTTCGATTCGAGATGATGGTGTGGAATTCTGACCACCCGGTCAGGCCGGATGACATAGCAGGCGTCATAGCGGAGCGGCATGTGCGGATCCGCCGAAAAGGCGCCCTCCGGCCAGAGATTGCAGAACTCCACTTCACCGTGCTGGGGATTCGGCGTCACATGCCACGAGCCGTTGCCGGCGATGCGCAGAAGTGTTGACACGTCATAGATGTAGGCGACTGGACCGGACTGGCGTGTGACACTCCATACACAGCGGCTGATCACATCACCCGAAAGAGTTGTGCCGTTACACTCGACCGTTATGTTCTCTCCCGATTCCTGCAACACACGCAAGGAGGCTGAGCTTCCCGCGTTCCTTTCGGGATGCTGGTGGTGGGCGTATTGCCGCCAGAAGAGCGGAAGAGGGACATCCGCCCCGATCAGATGCCTGCCGTGCGGGTGGAAACGGACGTTCCTGAGGTACAGGTCGCGGATTTCGCACACAACCATTTCCCCATCGCGCACGATGAGAGAGGCGACGCCCGTCTGTTTACTGCTCAGCGCCACGCTCCAGACTCCTCAGTTCGCGTTCGATGACCCGGCGAAACGCCGGTTTGATGCCTTCTCTTTGCAGGAGATCCTGCAGATCCCTTGCGGTGTGTGCATTGATCTCCGGGAGCGCACTCCGGACGTCGTTCACCCCGATTTCCCGTGCCCAGAGCCGGTCGAGATGAGGCTGAAGGCGTTCCAGAATTGAGGCGGAAGTCCAGCTGGAAAACCGGACGAAGAACCGCGGATCACCGCCGTCATGTAGCAGACTGAGAGTCCACACTTCCCGGAACCCGCTTCCGAGCAATCGGGGATAGCGTCGTTCCCAGCCTCCGACGAAGTCGACATCCCGGAGGACCGGATTTGGCTGGTAGATGCTCGCCTTTCCGACGATCCACTTCACGCTCTGCCAGGCGGCCTCCGGATAACGCGTGCTGCTGCTGATTGAAAGCCCGCCGCTGCCTGTCCGGAAGTATCGCGGCGGCTTTCCCGCAAATCGCGGAAGAGGCGCGACACCCCACCGGATGGCGAGCGTTTCGATCAGCATCTGGTGGGGGACGGCTTCGACGAGCATCGCCACCCTTCCGCTTTGCAGCAGCTGGGCGGGTTGCATGCCCATCGCCTGTATACGGCGGATGTCGGGCATGAGCCGTTCCTCCATCAGCGCGAGATACTTCCGGAATGCTTCGGCGGAAGCGTCCGGAAGCGAGGCGAGGAGGGTGTTCGGCCGTATGCCGGCGCCGTTCATCAGCTCGATGGCTTCGACGAAATGGCTTCCGATGAATATCCCGTACCGTTCCGGCGCACCGTCTCCGTCCGCATCAAGGGTCAGCCGGCGGGCCAGTCTGCGCATCGTCTCCCAGGTCCACGCGGTGTCCGGGTACGGGAGCCCCGCGGCGTCGAACAGGTCGCGGTTGTAGTAGACCCCGAGCGTGAAACTCCAATTCCCCAGGCTGTACCAGCCGCTGTCGACGAGATGTGCCGTTCGTGATCACGGCGGGCCAGAGCCGTTCCACAAAGGGATCCCCGTCGCTCACCGTCCGCAGGTCAAGAAGCCGCCCTTCGGCCGCAAGCCGGTCCCGCATTGTGGTGTTCGTGTAGAAAATATCCGGCGCCTGCCCCGCGGCCATCATCGCGTAGAGCTTGTCCTGTCCGGTGAACGGATTGAGTTTGATGTTGACGTGCGATTCTGCCGTGAAGGCCGGGATCTCCCTCTTCAGGGCGTCGATATCCGCTGCGTTCGCCGGGCAATTGTACACCACCTCGGCATTCCCGCCGGCGTCCTGCCTTCCGCAACCGGGGAGACAGATGCGGCGATCAGCGTGCCTGTCAGCAGAAGATGGGCGTTTCATCCCCTCAGCCCTCCGACGGCGATCCCTTTGACGAAGTGCTTCTGCGCCAGGAAGAAGATGACCACGTTGGGCAGCATGACGAGGACGGCGCCCGCCATCAGGAGATGCCACTGCGTGGCACCCGTTCCCACGACCTGCGATTTCAGCATGTTCAGCCCCAGCGTCAGGGTTGCCATCTCGGGAGAGTTCAGATAGATCAACGGGCCGAAGAAATCGTTCCATGTTCCGACGAAGGTAAACAGGGCGACCGTCGCCAGGGCCGGACGGGCGAGCGGGAGGATGATGCTCCAGTAGATCCGCAGTCGCCCGGCTCCGTCGAGCATCGCGGCCTCGTCGTATTCCCGCGGGATGGTCAGGAAGAACTGGCGGAGAAGGAAAATGTAGAACGGCGATCCGAAAAATGCGGGGACGATCAGCGGCAGATACGTATCGATCCAACCGAGAGAGACAAACAGCATGTACAGCGGGATCATCGTGACCTGTCCGGGAAGCATCATCGTGGAGAGGCAGAGGGCGAACAATGTATCCCGTCCACGGAACCGAATCCGGGAGAAACCGTACGCCACGAGCGAGCACGAAAGGAGGGTCCCGATAAGGACCAGGACGGTGATGAACAGCGTGTTGGCGGCATACCGCCAGAAGGGGAGAAGCGATGTGACCAGGCCGAAATTCTCCCAGCGGTACCGCTCGGGGATCCAGCGGAACGGCTGCGGCGAATACGCCCGCCAGGTCCTGACCGGACACAGACAGCATCCAGGCGAAAGGGGCGAGAAAAAGAAGGCAAAGCACTCCCAGCAGAAGATACATCACCGTATAGCGGGACAACGCCGCCCAGAACACCTTGCCGAAACGGCCGTTTTCCGTCATGGACGTCTCCCGCCTCGTAGTACACCCATCGTTGCCCGCCCTTTTCTGGGGGAGTGTGAAGACGAGGATGAAGAAGAAGAGAATCCAGGCCAGTGCCGAAGCGTACCCCATCTGGAAATCCTGGAACGCCTTCTTGTAAAGGTAGAGGACCATGAAAAGGGTTGCATTGTTCGGTCCGCCTTCGGTTCCCGGCTGGGCAGTGCCGGTCATGACGAACGCCTGTGTGAATACCTGAAAGCCGCCGATCAGACTCATGACCAGACTGAAAAACATGGCCGGGGAGATCATGGGGAGCGTGATGTGGAAGAAACGGCGGACCGGCCGGCCCCGTCGAGTTCCGCCGCCTCGTACAGCTCGGGCGGAACCCCCTGCAGTGCCGCAAGGAAAATGATCATCGATCCCCCGACGCCCCAGAGGGACATCAGAATCAGGGCGGGCTTCGACCAGGTCTCGCTCTGCAGCCAGAGCGGGCCGTCAATCCCGACGGCGGCGAGGGCGCGGTTCAGCAGACCGACTTCGGGGTTGAATATCCAGATCCAGAGAATCGACACCGCCACCAGATTGGTGATCGAAGGCAGAAAAAAGATCGTCCGGAAAACACCGATGCCGGGGAGGCTCTGGTTCAGCAGGAGCGCCAGGCCCAGCGCAAGCACGGTCGTCAGGGGGACGGAGAAGAGCACATAGTAGGCCGTGTTCCAGAGTGAGCGGAGAAAGAGTGGATCTTCGGTGAAGATTCGTTCGTAGTTGGCCAGTCCGACCCACGTTGGTGCCGACAACATGCTCCAGGACGTGAAGCTGATACCGATCGAAGCGAGCATGGGGCCCGCGGTAAAGACCAGGAAACCGATCAGCCAGGGAGAGATGAAGAGGTACCCCGGCAGGAGGTTGCGGCGACGGGCAACAGGGTTCACGACATTGCCTCGTTTCCGAAGAGCGTCGGCGGGACAGAATGGCCCGTGGTCTTCCCCCGGCGGAGACTGCAAACGAGTTCACGCAATCGGGTTCCCCGTTCCACCGGCGGGAGAGGATCACCTCCTTGAATGGATCGTAGACCAACTCCATGGAATCCGTTCCGGAGGTGAAACGGATCGGTCCGGAGCGATCCCTCGCTCGACCGTCCCGGCAATTCCGGCGGACTGCGCGCGGAGAAGAAATGCCTCCCAGGTTGTCTCCGCGGCCGTGGCAAGCTCCAGTGCAAACCCCGTACGCCAGCCGTTGATCTCGTGCCGGGGAAAATCGCGCTCCTCTCCCTCATAATTGTAGAAGGAAAACAGCAGGAATTCCCCGCACCGCCAGATCAGGACCGGCACTGCCGACGGAGAGGGGGACGGCTGGAGGGGGATGACGGCACCGAATGTCTGGAAATCACGGAAGCAGATTCGCGCGCCGGCAGCGCAACGCGTACGGGAAACCCGGTAACGGGGCGGCCGTCGATGACAAGCATGTCAAACGGCGAGAAGTAGCTGAAGATCAGATCGAGCCGGAAGCTGCGTACGCCGCGGTGGCCGGCGCGTTTCGGGCTGTAGCACACGATGAGCTTGTTCTCGTGCTGGTAGGTGGCAGAGCGTCCTTCCTCGTACAGGTAACTCTCGTCGATGGGGGTTTGTGCGACGTGGCAGAAATTCTTCTCCCCGACCCGTGCATCGTTATAGATGCCGCGTGTATATGCCGACCGGAAGTCTTCCATTCCCCGGATCGTCTGGCTCCTCCGGATCCTGAGCATCACGCTGTCGGAGTGGCCGGCGTTGACGTACGGCATGGATGCCGATCCCAGCGCGTACTCCTCGGTCATGTAGGTGGTCAGATCGCTCCACCCGCCGGGGTAGACGTCGTCGTCAAAGGCAAAGGGGGGATTGTCGACCGTTCCGGGTTTGGCGCTCCGGTCTGTCCCGTCAGACGAGGCGGTGCACAAGGCGTTCGTTTTTGCCGGTTCCCGGCGGCGGTGGTTTTCGTGGTAGTGCTCGCCGTACGTCGTTTTGCGGAAGGAATAGGGAAAGGGCTTTTCCCGCGCGATCATGCGCGCCAGCGGGGGAACATGGAACGGGAAGTATGGCGACCAGTGCATTCTGCACGAGCGTGGAAGGATGGTTGAACCGGTAGCAGAGCTCGGGAACAAAGAAAGAGCGGTTCCTCGAATGCCGCGAGCATCGTGCAGTGGAGTGCGGAGAATCCTCCGACGGAATCATCCTGATACGATCGCGAATGAGGACCGGCGAATTGCTGGCTGGGGGCGTGAAAATGCATGGCGACATCCACCCAGAGCCGTTCTTCAAGGAAGAGCGCCAGGCGTCGCGCCGCTTCGGTGGTGGAGTGCTCCGCGATCAGTGCCAGGAACCAGAGGGTGAGAGCGGTGTAGGTGGGGCTGTTGTACTCCGACATTTCCGCCTGGCGGCGGTGCCGGCTCCGGTGTTCCCCGATCCGTTCGCGGAAGATGCGAAAGGCGGCGGAGGCCGAGATCCGTCGCCCATCGTTCTCCGGACCTCTCCCCCCCGAGGATGAGCGTGCAATAGGCACCGAGCGGATGGTTGACGTTTCCGTCGCGCCATTCCGTGAGCGCGGCATCGATGAGCCGTTCTTTGACCGTGTGTTCCAGGTGACGCGGACGTCCGGTGTGATATGTCGGGGATCCTGTGCAGGATCGCCAGGAGGGTGGCGGGCGTATGTGTGCCGTCCTCCGCCTTCACCGATCCGAGGAGATAGTTGCCCAGAATGCGGCGGTGGGAGGATTCATCGAAGAGAAGGCTGATTGCATACCAGCAGGTATCCCGGGGGATCAGGCAGCGTTCGGTTGCGGGGTCGTAGTACCGATCGCCCGCTTCTCGGGCCGTAGTCATGAGCCAGGTCCGGGACTCTGTAAGCGGGCTCATATCCTTATGTCCCGCGTTGTTGAAGTCCTGAGAGCATCAGAAACCCGGAGCAACGCAGTGATTGCGCGTGCTCGGGCACCGACACGCGCGGGGAATCGCCGCCGGTGGTCTTCGCCGATTGCGCCGCGGCCGGTATTGCCGGTGGTAACAGGAGAACCCATGGACCTCCAGAGTGGCTCTCCGCAACATACGAAGGAAACTCGACATCTGCCATGTGTTACCGGCGTGATTTCGGGCAGAACAGCGCCGTCAAGGTTCGCGGGAGCCTCCAGGCCAAGCAACCTGGCCAGTGTGGCCGCGATGTCGACGGTGTGAACCTCCCGGTCGACCTTCTGGGCGGGGATGGTACTGCCCCAGAAGAGAATCGGAACAGTGGTATCATACGCGTAGGGGGATCCGTGGGAGGTTCCCGTAGAGTCAGAGGTGATGAGGCAGTTCTCGCAATCACGGATGAAGAAGTCGGGACTACGGTCTGCCTGTGTACTGTGCCTGTAGGATTGGAGGTACGGTCTGGGCGGAGTGGCCGGATCGAGCAGCTCGCGCCGGAAATACACATCGGATACCCCGTCAACGGCCACCAGTGCCCTGCGCACGCGCTGCTCCAGCACGCTGTCAGCAATCCCGGCTTGCTGCGCCGCGCTGTAGTTGAGTGAGCCTTTCCGGATAAGGCGTGCGGTTGTCGGGTATTCGAGACGCAGAAGAGAATCAAGCTGTTTCAATGCACTTCGATCGATCTGCTGTTGTCAAATCGTCTGGCGGTCCAGATGTTCAATCTGCTGCCGGTACTCGGGGAGTTGCATGACCCCATGATCGCCGGAGAGGACGACGAGGAGCTTTTCGCGCCCGATGTGTTGCTTCGAGATCCGCAATGAAGTCGCCGAGGGCGCCATCCAGGCGCAGCAGGTTGTCTATCATTTCATGGCTATTTGGACCGAACGAGGCCCCGATATTGTCCGTGGGGGAAAGGGAAATGCAGAGAAGGTCGGTGACGCCCCGTTGACCGAGTTCCTCCCCGTGCATCGCCGCCCGGGAGAAATCCAGCAACAATGAATTCCCGAAAGGGGAATCAAACGTCCCGGCGTTGATGGAGCGTGGGTTAAAGGCATGCGGGAAAGCTTGTTTTGCCATTCCACGGTTCTTCGCCGGCGAGTGTATCGGGTCCGAAGGGGGTATAGACATGTTCCGCCTTCAGTTTTGTCCATGCTGCAGGCGTGTGGTGTGCCACCCATCCGCCTGCATTGAAGGTTCTGACCCACGCCGGGATCCTGTTCAAGTAGTATGACGACGTGACCATTCGTCCGGTTTTCCGGTCATACCAGAAGGCGCCGGTGGGTTGTTTACCTCCCATGAGAATCGCGGCCCGGTCTTTGTATGAAAGGGAGACGACTTTCGACCGGGGGGACGCCGTCTGGAGCCAATCACCGAGTGTTGTTGCATTGAGGAGCGGCGGTGATCTTCTTCCACCATCATCTTCAACAGGCAGGGCGGTGGAGTCTTCAACGCAATAGACTTTGCGGTTTGTGAGGCGGTCGGTCCAGTTGTTCGAGACAATCCCGCTTTTCCAGGGGTAGACGCCTGTGGAGAGTGTCGCATGGCCCGGTCCGGTGGCGCTGACGGCGTAATTGAGGCCGGCATTGGAGAACGCGGTCCCTTCGGAGAGCATTCTCTGGAACCCTGCCGTGTAGAGTTGTCGATAGCGTTCCAGGTGGTCGGCCCGCATCTGATCGATGGAAATGAAAACGACGAGTCGGGGAGCATCAGTTGCCTGTCCATTCTGGGGCAGAAACGGGAGTAAGAAAAGGACGACGAAGAAGCGGAACGGTTTCATGAGATCAACATTCCTGGGGGCGTGAAACGGTCCGGGTCCAGAAGCTTGAGATATCGATTGGAACATCGGTAACGGTAGAGCCAATTCAATAAAGTAACTCTTGAAATCCGATGTGCGCCAACAACATACGAAATCCAGCGTGACAATGCCAGATGTGCCGGCACAACATGAGATCCCGTGTGATCTCGCCACAAGTATTCAGATGAAGTACGCGATGTGGGACTCGATGCGCCGTTTGCTTCTGTTTCCCAGGAGACATATCTTGATAATCATTAAAAGAAGGACTTCTGATGCCCGTTCTTAAACGGCTTTCACCGGAACAGCGGTCGGATTTCGAGCGGATCGGTTATCTGCACAAGCTGCCACCCGCATTTTCCGTGGCGGAAATGAAGAATCTGAACCACGGCCTGAATGAATTGCTGAAGCTCCTCCGCCCCGGGGAAACCTCCAAAGAAATCCGCGAATGGCACGAATCCAGTCGTTTTCTCTACGACATCTGCATGAATCAGGTCATCCTGGATTATGTGGAAGACCTCCTCGGCCCCGATTTCTTTCTCTGGGGATCCAACTTCTTCATCAAGGAACCGCGGAGCCTCTCCACGGTCGGCTGGCACCAGGATGCCTACTACTGGCCCCTTGACCCCCACGAGTCTCTGACCGTCTGGCTTGCATTTGATGATAGCACGGTTGAGAATGGCGCGATGACAGTCATTCCCGGATCCCATACGGCCGGGCTGCTGAAACATGTGCGCGTGGGCGAAACGGATTCCGTGCTGATGCTTGAATGCGAACGGGGGCAGTTCCGCGAGGACATTGCCGTACCGGCCACGTTACACGCCGGCGAAGTGTCCATCCATGATGACAAACTCGTACATGGATCCCCCGGCAATCCGTCGGACAAAAGGCGCGCCGGGCTGACGATCCGGTACTCCCGGACGAACGTGAAATGCGACCTGGCCATCAATCCCCATTTTACCACATATCTGTGCCGCGGGGTGGACCGGTATCACCACAACCCGCAGGGCACCGTCCCGGTGAAGCAGTACGGGAGACTCGACCGCGAGCATCGGAGCGTGGAAGAGGCCGGCCGGGAGGCGGAAAAGAAACTGGGTTTGATTCGATAGGAGCCCGGATGGTCTGGAGCCAGAAGGAATTCGTCCTTGCCCCGCGAAAGCGGGGTTTTCATCTGGTCACTTCCGAGATCCTCTCCAGGATTCCGGAACTCTCCGGGATACGCCGGGGGATTCTGCACCTCTTCATCCGGCATACGTCGGCATCGCTAACGCTCAACGAAAACGCCGATCCGAGCGTCCGGTCGGATCTGGAACGTCACTTCAATGTGATGGCACCGGAGAACGCTCCTCACTACACGCATGATACCGAAGGCTCCGACGACATGCCGGCGCATATCAAGGCCTCGCTGCTGGGCAACAGCCTCACCATCCCGGTCACGGACGGCCGTCTCAACCTCGGCACGTGGCAGGGAATCTACCTGTGCGAACACCGGGACCGTGGGGGGAGCCGGGAGATTGTCGCCACCCTCTGTGGCGAGTGAGGGTCCGAACCCACGCCGAGTGGAGAAAGCATCATAGGGAGATACACGTGAGTTTCATAAAAAGACCTGTCAGGTCCTTTTCAATTCTCCTTTTCATTCTTTTCTTCTGTGGCTCGCCCGGCATTTCCCAGCAGCTCTCGCCGGGAGACACTCTCAGGGCCGATTTTGTCAGCGACACGCAGAACCCCCTCTGGCCGGAAAAGTTGAAACTCGACTGGAACAACAACGAGCTCGCCCGCGCCCGCATTTTCGATGCCATCCTGGACGAAGCTCCATCCGCAGTCTTCCATCTCGGCGACCAGATCGCGCTGGGCTTTCTGGAGAAGTCATGGGCGGCGATCGACTCCTTCGGCGCAAAACTCGCTGTGAAGAAGATCCCGTACCTACCCATTCTCGGGAACCATGAGCTCATCTTTTTTTCGGGGATGGGTCGCCAGAAATTCGAAGAACGTTTTCCCTATGTCAACAACACGGGGTATATGCGGCGTCTGGGTTCGATCGCTGTTGTCCTCCTCAATTCGAATTTCGGCAATCTCTCCCCGGAGGACGCTCAGAAACAGCAGGCGTGGTACGAAGAAACGCTTGCCCGGCTGGAAAAAGACTCTACCGTGGATCTGGTTATTGTCGGCTGCCACCATCCTCCTTACACGAACAGCACCATTGTTTCACCGTCCAGGGAGGTGCAGCAGTTGTTTGTCCCCCCGTTTCTGGCCGCCTCCAAGTGTCGCCTTTTTGTGAGCGGGCATTGCCATGCCGTGGAGCATTTCAAGAACGGTGGAAAGGACTTCCTGGTGATCGGGGGGGGAGGGGGACTTCAACAGCCTCTTCTTGTCGGGGCGGAGCGGCGGTGGACTGACGAGTTTCCGGCAAAAACGGAACTGCGGATGTTTCACTATATGCGGTGCGCCATCACGGCTGAAGAAGTCCGCTTCACCATACGGATGCTGAACGAAGATTTCATGTCCTTCCATGACGCGCTCACGCTCACCTTCCCCCTCCGACGCTAGAAATCTCAGGCTTCGAGCGCTGTCCTCTACCGCCTCATCATGTACAGGGCCGTGATATCATCCGCCTGCGGCGCATCCCCCGTGAAGCGCTTCACGTCGGCAATCAACTGCTGTATGAACGTATCCGCTTTGTCGGGTACCGTACGCGCGAAAAAGTCCTTGAGAGGCACCTCAGTCTCGTACAACTCATTCCGCTCGTTCTGCGCCTCGGGAATGCCATCCGTGTAAAGAAGTATCCGGTCGCCGGGTCCGAGCGTAAACTGCTCGGACTGATACGGGAGATCCATGTCCAGCATTCCCAGTGGAATTCCCCCGAGGCTCAGTTCATTCACCGATCCGTCCGCACGGCGCCAGTATACCGTATTATGCCCCGCGTTTACGGTTTCCATGGAGCCGGTTCGCGGGTCCAGCAGGGCGAAGAATGCCGTGATGAACTTGTCGTCTGTTGAAGCCCGGTGAATCATCCGGTTGAGGCGGGCGCTCAGATCCACGAGCGGCATGCCGCTTTCGAGGTAGGCCGAGAGGTACGCGTGGAGTGTGCTGACGAGAAGCGCGGCGGGGATTCCTTTTCCCGCAACATCGGCGATCACCAGCGCATACCTGCCGTCAGAGAGCGGGATACAGTCGTAGTAGTCACCACCGACCGACTTCGAGGGGATGTTAATGCCGGCCGAGTCGTAACCCTCGATCACGGGGAGGGTCTCGGGTAGTATCCTCTGCTGGATGGAGGCGGCGACTGCAAGGTCCCGTTCCATCTTTTCCTTCTCCAGCGACTGCTGGAGCAGGAAGCGGTTTTCCAGTGAAGCCTGGACCTGGCGGGAGAGGGCGTCCAGCAGAAGCTTGTCCGTCCCCTCGAACGGAACCACGCCCTTCCGGCTCTCTTTGTTCATCAGTTCGAAGAGATAGGTACTCCCGCCGAAGGCGAATTCAGCACTGATATGACTCTCGCCCGGAGATTGGGCGCCATCCGGAAGAGCCGCCGGGAACGAAATACGCTCAATCACCGAACCGTCCCGTGTAATGGTGACCGACCCCAGGGAAGCGTTGGTGAGAGCGGCGGCGCGTTCCAGTGCAAGGCGATAAGGTGGGAGGTCCTGTTCGAGCTTCGCGACTTCGATCCCCGTGTCGATCAGGCTGTTGAGCTGGAGAAGGCGGTGGTTGAGCGAGAAGATCAGTTCTTTTTCGTTGTTCCGGTGGAGATAGGCCTGGTACGCATTCTCAAAGAGGGTGGCGGAGAGGCGGAGGGAGACGATCTCATCTGCCGTGCTTGTGCGGCTTCCGGGCTGCCGGGCGACAACGATGCCCAGTGCCGAGCCGTCGACGAGTTTCTGCGCCGCAAGGAGGCGGGTCTCCCCATCTTCCAGAGTGACAGCGAACGAACCGTTTTCAGGAAAGGCCGGGAGTGGAGGAGTCGTGGCTGTGTTCCCCAGAGAGAGACTCTGCCATTCTCCACCACTGGTGCGGTGATACAGGCAAACGCTGCTCGCCCCTGCATGCTGAAGCACAAAGCCGCAAAAACGTCCGGCGAGATCCTTCAGGTTGCCGGCTTTGGACAGTCCGCGGAACGACTCTCCGAGCGATGCTATTTGCCGGGCCAGGAGGTCGGCCGGTGTCTGTTCGGGCATGGGGTGTCCCTCGATGGTCGTCACGCCCGTCCGGAAAGGGATACGAGGGCATCCTCGACGGTGTTTTCCTTGCCGGCAAATTGGAACAATCCCATAATTGCCAGCATCTTTTCCACTGCCGGGTCCAGATTCGTGAAGACCAGCCGGCCGTTTGCTTCGTTGAGCTGTTCAATGATCTCGATAAGGAACGACATGCCGACGGAGTTCACCACCTTTGATTGACCGAGGTTGATGATCACTTCCCGGATCCCACCGGCAAAGTGGCGCTGGAATTCTTCCGCGATGGCCGCACCGCCCACGTTGTTCACGTAGCCGGATGTGGTGATGATCAGGCGTTTCTGGTTGACCTCTGTTGTCAGACTGAACGGTTGTTCCATGGTCTAGCTCAGCAGCTTGGTGATTGTGATTTTTGTTCCGGTCTTCCCCGATTGGATCCGGAAGTCGTCTGAAAGGGACTTCATGATTTTGAGTCCCCATCCCCTCTTGTTCTTGCTCCCCATTTTTGCCTGGATGTCCGGATCTTCAACCGCCGAGGGTTCGAACCCCTTCCCGTAGTCCCGCACGAAAACCGTGAGTTCTTCTGGAGTCATCGTGAACTCGACCCGGACGACCGGATTCTTGTCCCCGGAGTGCTCGAGGGCATTGATGATCGCTTCCGTGACCACGATTTTTGCCTCCCCGATCTTCTCGTCGGCGATGCCGAGGTGGCGTGCGAGCCGGTCCAGCCCTTCCAGAGCTACCAGTTCGATGTCGGGAATCTTCGGGAGCGACATCTTGAGCGTCACGGCATCGTTCATGCACAACCTCTCCGTAAATTGAAATACCACTCTGTGGGCAGCTCCTCGGTGCCGGGCCATTACGCTGTCTTCCTGATGACAAGCAGCGTGATGTCATCATCCTGCGGCACGCCGTTCATCCAGGTTTCGCCCGCTGCAACAAGCCGGGCGATGATCTCCTCCGGCTTCCCCGCAAGCGCGGCGCGGAAGGTCTGCTGTACCCGGGCATAGTCGAACATCTCCCCGCCGGCGTTCTTCTGTTCCGGAAGCCCATCGGTGAGGAAGAGAAGAGTGTCGCCCCGCTCCATCTCCATCTCGTGCAGGGCGTACGGAAAGCTCTTCATCGCCCCCAGCGGCATTCCTTTGAGGAAGATCTCCTCCAGGTCATCCGTCGCGTGCCTGTGCAGATAGGCGGGCGGCATCCCGGCACTCGAAAAGCTAACCTTCTTTCCGTTCATTCTCACGAGACTGAACGCCATGAAGAGCCGGCCCAGCCTGATCTCCTTCATCGTCAGGCTGCAGTGGTTGAAGAATGTCCGCATGTCGACGCGTGCGGCATCGGAGAGGAAGAGCCCCTTCATCAGCGTGACGATCGTCCCCGCCTGCATGCCGTGTCCGGTCGCGTCGCCGAAGGCGACGTTGAGCGTGCCGTCCTGGGCCCGGGTGAAATCGTAGTAGTCCCCGCCGACTTCGGTCGCTGTCCTCATGAAGACGGCGATGTCGAGTCCGGCATGCTGCGGCACCTCCCGCGGCAGCATGGAGAGCTGCAGCTGCCGGGCGTCCTCCAGCTCTTTCGTCTTTCGTTCGTTTTCCGCTTCGAGGACGCGTTTTTCGGCCTCCGCGGCTTTTGCGCGGAGTTCCGACTCGCGAACCTGCGTTTTCTGTTCACGCCTGTTGATTTCGAAACTCCGCATGCCGTACAGGAGTCCGAAGCCCATCAGGCCATAGCCTGCGTATGCCCACCGGGTCTTCCACCAGGGGGGTGTCACGACCAGCCGGAGTGAGGCACCCTCCTCGTTCCAGACGCCGTCGTTGTTCGAGCCCTTCACCTGGAGCGTGTACTCCCCGGCATCGAGATTGGTGAATGTTGCGCGCGCGCTCCGTTCCCAGCTGGATCCAGTTGTCACTGAACCCTTCAAGTTTGTATGCGTACCGGTTCTTGAAGTTGTTGTAGAAGCTCAGGGCCGCGAACTCGAAAGTTGGCGACGTTGTCCTTGTACGAGAGTGTGATCCGCGGTCTGCGCATCGATCCCCTTTCTCCTCGATCGGCTTCCCCTCCTCATCATCGGTGTTGTATCGGGTGAAGGAGCTGAACACGACAGGGCGGGACGAAAGGATTGTCCGCGACGCTGTCGGGGTGGAACACGGTGAACCCGTTGGTCCCGCCGAAGTACATCTCTCCTGTGCGGGGATCCATGGCGTACGCCCCCTGATTGAACTCATCTCCCGGCAGCCCGTCGTTGAAATCGAAGTTGCGGAATGTTTGCGGCGGGGGTCGAACTTCGAGAGTCCCTTGTTGGTGCTCAGCCAGAGATTCCCGCGGCCATCTTCCAGTATCCCCAGGATGACGTCATCGGGAAGTCCGTCCTTCACATGGTACGAAGTAAACGTGTTGGTGCGCGCGGTCCATGCGGTTCAATCCGCCGGCCGTCCCTACCCACAAGTTACCTGCGCGATCTTCATAGAGGCTCGCGATGAGGTCGTTGCTCAGACTGTTCGTATCCGAGTCATCATGCCGGAAGTGTGTGAATACCCCCGTCTTCCGGTCCATCCGGTCCAGACCTCCGCCAAACGTTCCCACCCAGAAGTTGCCTGCCCGGTCTTCGAGAAGGGCGAACACCCCACCGCCCCCGAGACTGCCGGGGATGGAATCGATATGATGGTAGTTTGTGAATGTTCCTGTGGTGCGGTCAAACCGGTCAAGCCCGGTGTTGATTGTTCCGGCCCAGATGGTCCCCTGACGATCCTCATAGAGTGCATACACCTCGTTGCCACTAAGGCTCCCGGGTCTGCCGGGTTGCGTTTGTAGTGGGTGAATGTGCCACGTCTTCGATCGAACCGATCAATCCCCCCTCCGATCATCCCGATCCACATCTCCCCGTCTTGATCCTCGAGGAACACGTGGGGCATGCTGCCACCAAGACTGGTCGGGCGGACTGGATCGGGCCTGTAGTGAGCGAACCTGCCGGTTGTGCGATCCATGCCGCTCAAACCCGCTTTTGTGCCAATCCAGGGAGTTCCCGATCGATCCACATAGAGTCCCACGACAGTATTGTTCAGGAGACTTGCCAGGATCCCTCGGGTCATGCATGAAATTGCTGAAGGCGCCCAGATCCGGGTGAAACCGATCAACGCCTTGGCCGTCGATGCCCACCCAGATCATCCCCGATTGATCCTGGTTGATGGAGAGGAGTTGATTTCCGTTCAGACTTCTCGGATCGGCTTCATCATGTCGGTACCGAGTGAACATGCCGGAGGTCCGATCGAAGCGGTTCAGCCCCCCGTTGTACGTCCCCACCCAAAGGATGCCGGCGCGGTCCTCGAAAATCGGCCACACCCAGCTGTCGCTCAGGGTATTGAGATTGCGGGGGTCGTGGACGTAGTGCGTGAAGGTTTCGGTTTCGCGGTTGAACCGATCGAGTCCCGAACGTGTTCCAACCCACACGGTCCCTTGCCGATCACCGTAGATGTAGTAGATCCGGTTGTCGATAAGGCTGTGAGGGTTCGACGGATCGTGTTTGAACACCGTTGTTGTTCCGGTCCGGGGATCAAACCGGCTCAAACCGCTTCCGGCGGCTGTTCCCCGCCAGCGGACGCCGGAGGGTTCGTCGTATTCCTGGCGCGAAACATTCTTGCGGGCACGGAGGAGATCGACGCTGTCACGAGGGACCTGTGTGAATGTTTCCTTCACACGGTCGAACCGGTTGAGCATGGTTCCGCGCTCGTTGGTCCGTACCCACAGTGTGTTCGTGGAATCTTCGGCAATGGTGAGGATATAGCTGCCGTTCAGGGACGTGGAGTCTCCGGGGATATTCTTGAAGACTTTCACATGATAACCGTCAAAACGGTTGAGTCCGTCCTGCGTGCCAAACCACATGAACCCCTTGCTGTCCTGAAGAATGCAGAGCACACTTCCCTGAGACAGTCCGTCTTTCACCGTGAGATGATCGAACGCGTACTTTCGTTGGGCGATGACTTCTGCTGTGAGCAACAGGACACAGAGGAGCAAAGTAACCCTTGCTCCTGATGTGTGCCGGGCAATTGTACGTCGGATGAAGATTCGTTGCTTCATTGCAGGTGTGTGGCTGGGTGGTCTCGTCGGTTCGACCACTAATAAAAGTAAGCTACCGCGGAAAAGCAATCCGCGGTAGCTTGGGGCACCTGTTCCGCCCGCGTATGGAAGGGGAACGCCTGTTACTTCAAGAACATCATCTTCTTCATTTCCACAAAACTTCCCGCATTGAGCCTGTAGAGATACACTCCGCTACTGACCGGTGCGCCTGCCTGGGTCGTTCCATTCCATTGAACGGAGTACCTTCCGGCTGGCTGGACGTCATTCACCAGTGTGGTGATCTCCTGGCCGAGGGAGTTGTAGACCGTCAGAATGACCGTGCGTTGCTCGGGCAGGTGGTAGCTGATTGACGTGGAGGGATTGAACGGGTTCGGATAATTCTGCTCTAAGGCAAATGACGTAGGCACTGCTGCGCTTTCCGTCGTTTCGCCCGGTTCTAGCGTCCAGGGAGCCACTCGCCTCTTTCCTGAGGACGGTGAACCCTGTTGCGAGCGTAAGTTGAGTCCTTCTCTCCGAGTACGGCATCCTTTGGAAAAAGGGCGCCGGTGACCTGTGTCTGTTCCTTCAACTCGATAATCCCGTTGGGTGCGTAGATGGTGGCATACATGTCACCGGAGGGACCGAGAATCACCGATGGTGAGACTGCTCACCTGACCCGGGCCCTGCCACATAGAAGGTGATGCCTGCAGGCTGAACCGTGGTTCCGTTCGCTGGTCCGACATACGTCTTGTTGTCGGCCCGCAACTCTCCCGTTATCCGCACTTTGGCGGCACTCTTGAAAGTGACTTTCCCCTGGCTCTTCACCCAAAGGCTCTTGAAGTTGAAGGGACCCGTCCCGTCGAGTACAAGGGTTGCCTGGGGTTGGACCACGACGTCACCAAAGCTTCCGGTGGTGATGGTGGTAGTTTTCTTTGTTGCCACCGTAATGTTGTTGGACCCTCCCGGCGCGCTCTCGAACGGAGGAATCGACGTAGCAACCGGAAGCGGGAGTGGAGATGCCTTTGTTCCACCGATCGTACCGTTGTTGCTGAGAGTATTGGACGTGACGTTTCCGCCCACGGTGGCTTTTTCCTTGATGAGGATACGTGATGCCATTACCGAGAAGCCAGCAGGCGTCGACACACCCCCCAATATCACGAGATCGTATTGAGGGTTGCTGGGTGCGCCCGAGCCCTGCCGATTGACGATGACACTCCCCGAACGGACAACGGAATTTTCGCCGATGGCTGCGGAGTTGGTGGCAAAGAGAACTGCATTCAGGTTCTGTGGAGTGGTCACGAAGACTGATTGCCGGTACTCTTGAACGAACGGCGCCTGTGCCAGGGGGAGTAGCCCCGTCGCCTTAACGGTGAAGTCGTATGTTCCCCCCGCGGCGGTGTTGGAAAAGACCCCATTGTACACGCCGTTACCCACATGGACAAGCGGAACGGTTTGTGTGATCCCTCCACCGGTGAGACGATGACCGCCTGGACGGTTGCATTGGTGATCGGTCCGACCGACTGAACTCGTGGTGGTCAGTCGTGGAGCTGAAATCCCTGCGGCGGCCTGACCGCTTCCGGTGGAAGCATGCAACAGTGTTGCCGAGACGGTGATCTGATCGCCCTGATTGTATGTTGACTTATCGAATGCCACGTTCATTTCCACATCTGAGAACGCCGATACAGAGGCGGTGACGGGCACGGGTACTGCCGTTGCGTTCCCGGGGAACCTGTGGTCAAGAGGCCCCAGGGTCCTGGTTTCGGATCCTTAATCACATAGTATGAGTACGTTTCGCCCTCTACGTATTCGATGTCCGAAAAGAATGGTGACGGCCATGATTTGATGTAGGGAACGCTCTCCGGAAGAATCACTCCCCATTCATAGAAGAGGTAATAGGGAGAGATTTTGACTTGGCCTGAGGCCAGATCTTTGTAGAAGTCGGGACGGAGGCGTATTGGGGTAAGCTCCTCCAGGTACGATCAGTCCCAGCTGGACCTTTGCCTGTCCCGCTGCGATCTTGCCCATTACCGGACCTGCGGGGATGTTTCCAGTCTCCGTAATCGCGGTGGGGATCATAATCTTCGTCCCCTCCTTGATGATGGCAGGTTGGCCGCTCACGATCCCTGGTTGGCCGGTAACAAGACCCGGTTGGCCGCTCACGATCCCGGCTGGCCGGAAACAAAGCCCGGCTGGCCGCTGACGAATCCAGGTTGACCCGAAACAATTCCTGGCTGCCCGAGACGATCCCCGGCTGACCGCTTACAAATCCTGGCTGGCCGGTGATGATTCCGGGTTGACCGCTCACAAAGCCGCGGCCATAGTCAAAGGAACTGGATGCCAGAGATTCGTTGTAGACCAGACGAAGGCCGGAGAGTCTGGTCCAGATCTGGTCGACCACCCGCAGCATCACGGAATCGCTTGTGGCATGCCGCCGGGGGTCGTGGAATCACTCGCAAGATAGTACCCGCCTCCCATAGAATCGGCAAGGATGGCTCCCAGCTGCTGACCAGTGCTCCCCGTGAAGCCCATCGTGAACAGCTGGGCGCCGGAGCTCCTCTGGAGCCCGGCGATGACGGTGGGGCTCAGCGCAGCCCGGGGCACCCGTCTCCTCTCCTGCACTGAAGAGAATCATCGCCCTTGGTTGTTGCTCGGCTGTAGCGCGGCGGTGGAGAAAGAGGCCGACGCCGGCGGAAGGCCCTGGCCGATGGCACTCGTGCCTCCCCCGGAGTAAGTCCTGCAAGCGCCTGGACGATGGCATCCTGCCCCGTCGCGACGGACGTCAGCGGTAGGATCGTGGTATTGGGCAGTTGCACGATGCCGACACGATCGCCCAGCCCTCCATGTTCAAGCACGAGGTTGATTGTGCTGATGCCTTTGAGGGTGTGAACCCGTCATACGTTCCGTGCAAACGTGCTCGAGCCATCGATCCACCAGAACGATATCCAAACCCTGATGGTGGGATCGCTTCCTGACATGTAGCCGATGCCGGCAATGTCGGGGGCGCAAGGTCACGCTTCTTCGTTTCAACCGATCCCGCGTCGTGGAAGATCCCTTGATGATCCCGTACATCGTCACATCCGGGTCGCCCGATCCCATCAGGGCGGAATAGGCCGGATCGCCCGGCTCGTAGATGTCTGCCCAGACCTGCTGAAAGTGCCCGGCCTCATGGGCCGCGGCGTTTTCCACATCCAGGAATCCCAGTGGTGACGCCGTCGGTCTTAAAAACGAAGGAAGAGACGGCATTGAATGCGATATCGGCATCGGTGATCTCGCCCGGTCTGATCGCATTGTAGCGAACCCTGGTCAGGGCAATCACATCCGCTCATCCGCACCTCCCGTAGCATTCAACCCAGGCCGTGGCGCCTTCATCCTCCCCGGCCAGAGTCCGGCGTTTGCCCGTACTGACCCAGATGACATTGTTCACGCCGTCCACTTCCCCGCCCCAGATATGGTAGTCCGGAGAGATCACGGTGTTCTCTACGAAGTTCGTCGGCGGGGCGGCCGCCCAGAGCAAGGAAGCCCATTTCGGATCGCGGAGGCATAGTTGTCCGCCGTTTACGGGATGGAGCTGGAGAGATGGTAGTTCGCTCTGTCCCCCGGGCCAGTGCAGCGGGATGCCCCCGAGATTGTAGTGTTGACGACGAAATGGTCTCCATAGTACTTGGTGAGATCACCCACGCCAACCGGGAGGTAGTCGATCGCGAACACCACCTTGATTGTGTGATTCGCGATTACTGAATCGAATGTGTACGATGCCAGGGGACCGAGGTCTGTACCATCCACGATGACGCTTTCAACCCGGTATCCCTGGGAGGGGGTGAACGTGAAAGTCTGGGGTTCGCCCGGCACCACGAGCGTGGGGCCGGCGGGCGAGATGGTGCCGTTGAGTCCTGTCTCGGCGGTGATTGTGAATGGGTTCTTCTTATTCCGCGTCGAGAATCAGACGGCCACCGTTGATCAGGACGGCCGTGGCTCCCAAAGTGGCTTTGAACTGGCCGGTGACGAAGACCGTTACACCATCTATCACGAAGTTGTGATTCGAGCTCAAGTTGGCGAGCGCAATTGCCTTCGTGCCGCGAATGGTTTCTGGTGCCCTCCGGTCAGGACCAGCCCCGCATTTGCAAGCGATACCCCTGGAGGTTGAAGGTTCCGTTGTTTTCGATGTTGCCGCCCACGTAGATCACCGGACCATTGTCTCCGATGCTTCCGGCGATGTTGAACGTGCCACCTTCTTCGATGAAGAGATCATTTGCAATGGTGAGTTTCTTGCCGTTATCCGACTTCTTGATGATGAGCCGCCCACCCTCTGGATCGTCGAGCCGGCCGGCTCTGCAATCTGTGCCGGTGACGGCAACGTACGGGCTGCCGTATGGAATATCAGTCGATGTTGTGAGTGCCGGCAGAGAAGCGGGGTTCCAGTTGTCCGCTCTCTCCCAGTTGGTGTTGTACGGTGAAGGAGCTCCACCGACGAACACTCTTGCGTCCTGAGCGACGCCGGTGCTCGTTGCGAGCAAGAAGAGCAAACCGAGAAGCGTTATCATTGATTTCATTGCAAAACCTCGTATTGTTCAAATGGAGAATTCGTTCGGAGGACGGATGCACGTCTTGAGATCTTCAGGGGTCCGGCCTCGCACACAGATGTCACGACCGGCACGGCCGGTCCGGGGCAACGGTAGCGTGCGCGCACCGCAGCTATTCCTTCATTGACTGCGCCCGCACGCTATTCCGGATCTCCGTTTCGAAGTTCTCGAGACGCATACGATTGGGGAGGAATCGCGTTCCGGTGGCTTCATCCTTCATGACACTGACTTTGCCCTCGTGACCGCCTGAAATCCGGTAGCGGCCCTGCT
>CAVPCZ010000004.1:0-78345 GCA_963702445.1 Ignavibacteriota bacterium | reverse complement strand
CTGGGGCCGGCAGACACACGAGGTCGGCGTTCGCGCTGGCACTCTGCTCCTCGCCGGAGGCGTACTCGCCGACCACCGGTCCATCGAAGTAGACGGACATGCCCAGGGGCGAGACGTACAGGCTGTCGATCGCCCACCCCACTGGCAGCGCAACGCTCTCCAGCGGCAGCGCCCAGAGCGTTGGGGTGCAGACGTCGTCCTGCGCAGCTGTTGCCCCCGGTACCAGGAGCGCAATCGTCAGAGCTGCCGTCAGGATCGTTCCCTGTCTCATCGTCGCCTCCCGTCGCTGTCGTGACCTGGCCGTGCCGTCCGCATCGGCGACTAGAGGATGGGTGGCAGCCCTTCATCAGACGTGGCTAACGTCGCCGCGGCCGTCGGTCGACGCGGAGGCCGACCAGCAGCCCCACCACGTAGGCGATCACGACAGCGAAGGCGCCCCCTATCAGTCGATCCAGCGTCACTCCCTCTCCTGGCTCCGGCGATCAGGATCAAGAACGTTAGGAACAGCCCCACGCCGCCCACGACGATGAACACGGCGACCCCGACCGCCCGCCCGAGCACGGTCGCAGGCAAGAGGATGGGGAATACGATCATCTCGTCAGCCTCCACTCGTCTTCGGCCAATGATGGTGTCGCCTGCGGCGCGTGTCACGCCCCGAAGGCCTCGAGTTGCCCGGTGACTCCTTCACCTTCTCAGCCTGCTGGTAGGTGAGCATGACACCGCCGACCATCGGGCCCACCTGCAGCCGGGCGGACACGTTGGCGGGGGTGGCAGTGTACGTGTCGTGACGAGTCACGCTGCGGCCGTCCCAGAGCGGAGGGCGGTCCACGTCGCCACAGGCGTAGCCTCATGCCGTGACGACGAAGCCGAAGCGACACCACCATGTGCCTCGCGCCTACTTGGAGCGGTTCGCCTCGGATGGCCGCGTCCGGGTCCGGAGGCGGGACGGGACGTCGTTCGAGAGCGACCCGATCAATGTCGCCGTCGAGTCCGGGTTCTACGACGTTTCGGACGGCTCGGGCGGCACGTCATCCGAAGTCGAGGAGTGGTTGGCGCGCGTCGAAGGACCCGCCCACACGGCTCTGACAGGAATCGACCAGACGAGTCGTCCTCCAGCACCAGGCTCCGAAGCTCGCGAGAAACTCGCTCTCTTCCTGGCCCTTCAGATGACCAGGACGACCCAGCACCGCGAGCGCGTCCTCTTTCCGAAGCGCGTCGCTGACTGGGCCGGCGATCGGAGATTGACCAAGGACCTCGTGGCCGACTATCTGCGGACGGAGCACCTGGGGTTCGCGCCGCATGAGCGCGAGGTTGAAGGGGCGTTCAGCTACGTGTCAGAGCACCTGAAGGACCCGGGTGTCGTCACTCCGACCTTCGCCGTCGAGATGATGTTCCAGTCCGCCGACGAACTGGTGGAGCGCATCCTCGCCCTGAAATGGACGGTCGAAGTCGACCGGCGGGGCGGGTTCATCACCTCCGACGTGCCGGTGATTCCGTGGCGGAAGGTGACACGGCGAGACAACCACGAGGGGCTCGGCATCGACAGGGCCGAGGAGCTCCGCTTCCCTCTCGACCCCAGCAAGCAGCTAGTGCCCTGTGCCGAAACGATCGGGTGCGTATGAGCCGCTTCCAGCGGCTCGCTGCGACGGCTGTGATTCGCTACCCAGGGTTATGAATTGGGGCACTAGTCATGTCACGGCGCCAGCGCCCGACCACGATCGAGGTGGCCATCCACCGGGTTAGGCGTGCCAATGCCGACCTCGCCGGAGCCTGCCATCGGTTCATCGTCGGCAGCCCCGACAGCAAGAAGTCAATCAGCACCCTGCGCCTCGACCGTTGGAGTCCTGCCCTCCGGTTCAACGTGGGTCCGCTGGTAGTGGTGAACGAAGCCGGGACCCCATTACGGCAGCCGGGAGATGTGCTCCACATGTGGGTCCCGCGGTCTCCGAATGTCGGCCGGCCGGCCCATGAGTAGCGTGTGACCTTAGCCGGGCCTCCTGCCAGAACCCCTGCTGCTCAGCCCTGTTGTGCTCCTGGAACCTCCCCAGTGGAGGTTGTAGCTCCACGGGCGCCATTCAGTCGCACATCTTGTATCGGATGCCGAGCCAGCAGGCCACGGGCGATAGCGATAGGCTGCGTTGGTGACGAGCCCATTCGATCATCGACCGAGAACAGAATGGCTGGCAATCACGCGTGACGTGATTGCTGGCACCCAGTGCCCACTGTCACGCTGAGCGAGTCGGTGCTAGCGGCGTGGACATCGATCTTCCGCAGCCAGATCGGGGACCTCCGCATCGGTCAGGACATCTTCCCGCAGCCGCAGGTAATGGGGTTCTTCCTTCACGAACTCATCCCGGTGGAGCTGTGTCAACGGGTGGGCGGTTGGCGTCGTGGTCTGGGGACCGAGAAGGACGCTCACTTCGAGCTGGACTCCGACTACTCGTTCGAGATCAAGACGTCGTCTCACCCTCGCCAGATCTTCGGAAACCGGAGCTACGCGCAGCCCGCCGCAGAGGGAGCGCGGTCGAAGTCCGGCTACTACCTCGCGGTCAATTTCGAGAGCTGGAGCGCTCGACCGGGCCAGCAGCCGAGGATTCGACGCATCAGGTTCGGGTGGCTCGACCACACAGACTGGATCGGACAGGCTGCAGCCACTGGCCAGCAGGCGCACCTGACTGCTGATGCTGACGCCCTGAAGTTGATTGACCTAGCCGGGTAGGAGCTGGAGCTGTCGACCAGCGTCAATCAGTGCGTCCAACCGAGACGCGGCCATCCGAAGGTATTCCGGCTCAATCTCGAAGCCCACCGCCGTCCGCCCATGCCGATAGGCGGCCTCTAGTGTGCTACCCGACCCAGCAAATGGATCAAGAACAACTTCGCCAGGTTGACTGGTCGCAAGGATGATGCGTTCGACTACGGCAATCGGGAACTGCGCGGGATGCTTCGTTCGCTCAGCGGACGCCCGCTGCCCGTCCATCCCCGCGCCGGTCGTCACCTTCGGGATAATCCAGACGTCGCCTGGGTTCTTGCCCGCCTGATTGACGCGCAACTTGCCGTTCTTCTTCTGGTTCGGGTACTTGACATTCTTGTCGCGGACAGCATCGAGGTCGAACGTGTACTCCCGGGAGTTACGTACGAACCAGAGCCACTTCTCGTTGCGTGGTGAGAAGGCGAGGCGTGCGGCAACGCCTGCTCCGTAGTGCCAGACCACTTCCTGGTTAAGGAAGAAGGGCTCAACCCCACAGTAGATATGGGAGAGGCACGGCGCGAGCTTTGCCTTCCAGCGACACGTATCCGAGGTTGAGCCAGAACGCGCCTGTGTCAGTAGTGATGCGGAAGATCTCCGTCATCCAGCGCTGGCACCAATCGAGGTACTCGTTTATAGGCCGACGCTGCTCATACGTCTTTCCGATGTTGTACGGCGGGCTCGTAACGGTCAGCGGCACGACGCAATCGGGAAGGCGGGCCATTAGCCCGAGGCAGTCGCCCTCATACAGTGAAAGACCGCCCCGCTCCCAGAAGGGCTGCCCGAGGGTACGTCGGACGACCTCGTGTCCGTCGGGCATCGCGTGTCCTAGCCGATCATCCACCATCATCTACTTCAAGGCACCTCACCGACTTGCTGTTTCGTCATGCCAGCGCCAAACCGTCGCAGCGACGGGAGCCTGGCCTGCTGAGCCTGACCCTTCGTTGACTCGAGGGCGTGCGCGCCCCCACGGATATCGGCAGGACAATGGTGATCCCGGTCGACCAGCCCACTCTACGATGGTGTGACGCCGAGCGGGTACTGCCCTTGTCTCGCTCCCGTATCCGCCGCAAGCCACGCCGTCGACCTCGTCGGCCTACCGACGCCCGAGGGTGTATCGGACGCAGGCCCACTCGTCGAGGGCCTTGAGCGGGTCCGCAAGCGCTGATCCTCGCAGAACTGGCGCGCCACCTCCATGAACCGCAGGTACGAACGGACGCTGGTCTCGGGAGTTGAGAGGGCGAGGCCGAACGCCCGCGCGATGGCGCCGTCCCAGATGGGGAAGAACCGTGGTGCAAGGACGTGAAGGGTCTTGGCCGTGCCGACCGGCCACAACACCGCCACAAAGTCGCGGTAGGTCCCCTCGACCGCTGGCCCGTCGTCCTTGGCGGAGTAGCTCGATGCGCCCCTGGTGCGCCATGAAACGAACTGCGCTCGGTGCTGCTCGATGAGTTCCTCCACGTCTTCCACGAGTCGCTGCCCGCGGTCGCGTCGGAAGCGGTAGAAGCCGGAGTTCCAGGTCATCAGGAGGATGGCGACGCCCTCGCCCGTGGAGAACCGGCTGGCCGGCTCCAACGAGCGTTCGATTAAGTCCCGAGCGACCCGGTACGCGAGATCGCGGGGCTCTGCCGCGGCGTACACCATGCGGGCCTGCTCCACCTCAGCATCGCTCGGGAGGGATGGTTGGGCCGGTTGCCGTCCAGTCAACTGGCGACGCTTTCCAGCAGCTCCTCACGGACGTCGCAGAAGTCCTCGAGCGCCGCCCACAGGGCCTCGTCCCGCGTCATCCCGGTCCCGACGGTGGGGCCATCGGGCGTGTCCGCCGACGCGATCCAGCGTTCCTCGATGCGGCGGATGCGCACATCGACCCAGAAGTAGCGGCAGTAGAGGCGGAAATCCTCCACGCATGTCACTCGTCGGTACGCAGGCAGCTGCTAGCGTCCGCGCGACTTCTGCAGGACCTCCTGCCACTCGCGGTCAAAGTCAATCTGTGCCTCAATCCGATGCTGAAGCTGAGTTGGCTCGAGCGTCTCTGCCCCGTCCAGCAAGTCGGCGAGGTTAGCCAAGGTTGAGATGAACTCCATGTCGCGAGGGGGCCTGTCCAACTTACTCATGAACACCTGAGTCATTAGCGGTCGAATGGCGTCGATTTGGACCAGTCGACGGAACCGGCCCGCCACGTCGACACCACGGCTATGCAGCAACTTCAGAGTCTGAGTGACCCAATCGCGCGGGACCTTCAGGCCTGCCTCCTGAAGCAGTGCGGATAGGACTGGCGGTGTGATGTAGGTGTCGTCCGACTGGTCGGATCGCTGGGCGTGTCCATCGAGCTCATCACGTATCAGCTCGAACTCGTCATCGAAGATCGATTGCCACTTCGACAGAAGGCCGAGTTGCCGACGAACGTAGGAGGGCACGTGAACATCGGGCTTGTAGCCGAGGATGTGCTCGACCTCGGCCCACACATGCTGCGCGAGGGTACGCACCTGCAGTTCAAACCACGGTTGCTCCGCCTCATCGGAGCCGTTGAAGCGAGCGATGTAGTGCAGGGATGTGTACCCACTCGACCTCTGCTCCACTCGCTCGAAATGGCCGAGCCCAAGCCGCAGAAGGACTTCATCTTCCAGATAGGCGACCGGAGGGTCGTCGGGGCAGAGTTCCAGTGACCGCTCGTTGCGGACCGCGCGGTCGATGAGGGCCAGGTCTTTCACGAAGTAGGTGACGACGCGACCTCCAAGGATGTCGTGCATGGACCGCAACATCGTCAGCGGTTGGACGGATGTGTATCGCCTGGGCTTCTGAATTGCCTTGTCGAGCACGCTCTCTGGGCGCTTCATTCGAGTTGTGAAGCCCTGAACGGGAGAGGGGCTGAAGAGCTCATCAGAGGTCGGGACGCTGTCCCAGAATTCGGCCCTTCGCCACCTGCCAAGCAAACCGCGCAGGAGGAACTGGCTCGGCTCGACCACGTCTTCGATGTATGTTCGATAGACCTCTAGAAAGCGCAGCTGCCATTCCGGATTGGTGACTTGCCTCGAGTCGGGCATCCCCCGCGTTGCCTCCAACCTATCGTTCACCCCGGCCTCGTGATCTGCCGTGCTGGCGTCAGTACAGGTCTGCATGCTACCGGACCGCATCCACGATGGCGCTCAGCTGGCGCAGCGTTGGCGTCCCACCCCAAAATCGTGGACAACTTCGTGGATGGCCCCCTAACGAACGCCCGTTCTAATCTGGCATGCTGGACCGCTCGACGGGGACATCCCGCGACGGCCGGCCCAGGTCCCGGGGCCAGAGGATGACGGGGGCGTCGTCATCGTCTGGGGGAGTGGGCCGTGGCCGATCCGACAACCTGCGACGGAGGGCTGACATCCGTCGCGGCCTGGAGATGAATCCTGATCGCGACGACTTCATCGTCGAAGCGCTCTACGCACACTTCGTGGCCGTCCAGGGACGCCAGCCGGAGGGTGACGAGTTCCCCGAGTACGTGTACCTCATCAGCTCGACCCACGAGTGGCGAGAGCTGTGGGAGTTGTTCTCCCCGCATTCACCGCTGACCGAGGAGGAGAAGGCGGCGCGGCTGCGTCGTGTGGCGCCAGGGGGCCCGGTGGATCGTCCGCTCGACCCGCCTGCAGTGCCGCTCCGCCGTGTGCGCCTACCCGGCCGTCCGGGCTGGACCGCGGAGCTATTCTGGGCACGATACCGGGAGGCGCTGGCGAAGGCACCGCCGCCGCACACCTACCTGGTCATCGCGCCGCTCTTCGTATCCCTCGACGGGACGGAAGGCACGAGCCCCGAGTACCTGCGCAAGCTCGTGCGTCGCTTCGGCCAGCCGCCGGGCAGCGAACGGTAGTCGGCCCCGGACGCACTATCCGCTACTCGAAGAGCCAGAGTCTGCCTGCCAGCCCATCGCGGGCCAGGGTCAATGCCCGCAGGACCGCCACGAGCCGACCTGGTGACATCGACTCCCCGTTCTCATCCTCATCCTCGGCAGCCTCGGGGAATGGCGCCTCGAGCCATCCCGAGCAGTCCGGCTCGTCGCGGAACGTGCTCTCGAAGGCAGCGAGCACGGGCCACCGATCAGCCAGACTCGCCCAGCCCTCGAGTCGCTCCCCCGATCCGTGGTCATCCAGCGGCTCGATCACGAAGGTGCACCACTGCGGCTGCCCTAACGTGACGACGGCGCGAACCGGGGTCCCCCGGTCCAGGTAGCGGACGCTCCATGGTGTCGGTCGCTCCGGCCAGAGGTCGAGGGGTCCCTCGGGTAGACCGAGCACGAGATCGAGGCCGCGCTCGCCGGCTCGCAGCAGGGACCGACGGTCGGACTCGGGGCCGCCGATGCGGTGACGCAGCACCATCGTCGGCGCTGGCCCCTCCACGCGGGCGGCACCGGTGTCGACACCGTTCGCTTGACCGGACCCCAGGCGTGTGTACTCCTCAACGGCACGGCCGGTGTGCGGCGCCCCTGTGACCATCCGGGCGAGACGGACCCAGGTCTCCCGGTCCTCGATCGATGCCATCGGCGGGTCCATCGCGAAGCGGAATGCCTGCGGGCCGTCCTCGAAGTTCGTCTGTGCGAGTACGACCGGCCCACGCCATGAGATCCAGCCCCAGGTCGGATCCGGGAAGGGCCTGAAGTCCTGCGATTCGTCGAAGTCGGCCTTGAACGCGGCTCGGGACCGCCATCCCACTCGAACTCGACGTTGACGACGGGCGCGAGCGAAGGATGCGACCTGGCTCAGACGGACGAGCAGGTGCCCAGGTCGCACGGTCTCCGGGAGACCGGCCACGAGGTCGATGCCGTGTTCCTGCCGTTCGCGGATCCGGTCGACCTGCCGAGCCGCCCGATCGTCGTCGCGCCACGCGGTCCGCTCGAACTCGAGTGGCATCCCGTCGCTCATGTTGGGCAGCGACCTCCTGCGAGCGGACCGAAATCCGGACCCCTGGTCCGGATAAGTGTCCGGATAGTAGTCACGTTTCGGGGTCTGTTTCGTCCGGCTCGTCCGCGGGACGCTCCCGCATGCCGCAGGTCCTCACGATCGCCATCCCCGACGAGCTCGTCGACGAGCTGCGCGACCTCGCCCACGGCGCGTACCGCAACCCGCGCAACCAGGCGACGGTGCTCCTCATCGAGGCCCTCCGCCGGGCCGCGGCCGAGCGGGCGGGCGAGGTCCCGCCCCGGGCCGCGGACGCGAGCCCTCGTGACGAGCGCGAGGTGCCCATGGGCTGACCGACGCACCGCCCTCCCCTCCACCCGGACCACGACACAGCCACAGGAGCACGCCATGTCCGCAGGCACCATCACCATCACCGCCGGACGCCCCAACCGCCAGGGCGAGGAGAAGGACTTCTCCGGGCCCGACGCCACGTACACCGTCACGCTCGTCGCGGTCAGCGACGAGGTCACCGAGAAGTCGACGCTCGCCGACGCCAAGGGCGACGGCACCTGGACCTACCGCATCTGGACGTTCGCCATCGACGGTGGGGAGTACGACGGCCAGGTCATCGACATGCGGGCCAACGCCCGCTCGACCGGTCCCAACTCGAAGCAGTTCGGCCTCGTGGCCGCCTTCGTCGGGCGGACCCCGCCGGTGGGCGCCAGCATCGACATCCAGAAGCACCTCGTGGGGCGGCAGGCGCTGGCCTCGATCCTCACCAACGACAACGACTACCCCTACGTCGACAAGGTCATGGCGCTGCCGGCGCAGGCTGCGGCGCCCGTCCGGTGCCAGCGCCTGCGCCTCCACCGGCTGCCACTCCGGCGCCGGTGACCTCCCCTGCCTCGCTCCGGGCTCGCATCGAGCAAGCCGACCAGCCGTCAGGCGTCACCCGACGACGACCTCGGCTTCTGACCCGGCACCGACGACGATCGAGGCGGTGGGCGACGTGACCACCCTCGTCATCCCCGACGTCAGCGGGCTCGACCTGCCGGCGGCCGCGGTGGCCTATGCCGAGGCTGGCTGGCGGGTCGGACCGCTGTGGTGGGTGCGCGAGGACGGCACCTGCGCGTGTGCGTCGCCGCGCTGTCGCCCCCCACGACCGGGGCAAACACCCCATCGCCAGCCCGGCATCGTGCCCCATGGCCTGCGCGACTTCAGCGCCCACACGGAGCAGGTGGCTGGCTGGTGGCGTCGCTACCCGCAGGCCAACATCGGCCTGCTGCCGCCTCCCGGCTACTTCGGCCTCGACGTCGACGACCCCACCCAATGGCAGGCCCGTGGTCCCGCCCTGCCCCGGGTCGGCCCGGTGCAGCTGACGGGGTCGGGCGGCGGGCGGCGCCAGCACCTCTACCACCTCGACGGACACGCCCCGGACGAGGTCGCCTTCAACAAGCCGCTCGCGGGCTACGGCGTGGAGACGAAGGGCGACGGCGACGGCTACCTCGTCGTGGCGCCTTCGGTCACGTCCCAGCCGTACCGCTGGGTGCGGACCGGAGCCGTCCCGGTGGTGCCCGACGCGCTGTGGGCCATCCTGCCGCGCACGACCGAGCGCGCCTCGGGCCCGACGATCGCGATCGAGGACTGCTGTGTCGTCCCGGCGCGCATCGAGCGCCACCCCGGCGGCTACGACTGGCTCCTCAAGCGCGCCGGCCACCTACGCGCGGCGCACCGGCTCACGGGCCCCGCGGCGCGGGCCGTCCTGCTCACCGCCCTGCCGGCCATGGATCCGCCCTACCCGCCGGGCGACGGCGAGGCCGAGATCGACAGGATCCTCGCCTACGACGCGGCCCACCCCGAGCGGATCCAGGCTGGCGGTCGGGGGCACGCCACGGCGACACCCGACCCCGGCCCCGGCATCGACGCCGCGGACCTCTTGGCGCTCGACCTGCCGCCCCTGCGCATGGTCGTGCCCGACCTCTTGCCCGAGGGCACCACGGTCCTGGCGGCCCCGCCGAAGGTGGGCAAGAGCTGCCTCGTCTACCAGATCGCCGTCGAGGTCGCCCTCGGTGGTTCGCTCTTCGGTCGCCGCGTGGAGCCGGGCTCGGCGCTCTACCTCGCCCTCGAGGATGGCCATCGCCGCGGGCAGGAGCGCCTGCGGGCGGCCCTCGGGGCTACGAGAAGGTCCGCTCCCGCGTGGATGGTCTGCACGAATTCAACCCGATGCTCGGATTCCGCGGTTGCCGTCTGGGAATTATCTTCCCGGAAATCACCGAAATGCAGTCCCGGGCCATTTTCGAAGCGGCGGCCAACGTGAAGGCCCGCGGCATCAAAGTGGAACCCGAGGTCATGATTCCGCTGGTGGGCAACGTGAAGGAGCTCGCGCACCAGGAGCGGATCGTTCGCCGCGTGGCGGGCGAGGTCATGAAGGAAAAGGGGGTGAAGTTCCCGTATCTGGTGGGCACGATGATCGAGATTCCCCGCGGCGCGCTGACCGCGGACGAAATCGCCACCGTGGCGGAGTTCTTCAGCTTCGGCACGAACGACCTGACGCAGACAACGCTCGGTGTGAGCCGCGACGATGCGGCACGGTTTATCATCCCGTACGTCGAGCAGGAGATCTTCCCCAAGGATCCGTTCGAAGTGCTGGACCGGGTCGGCGTCGGCTCGCTGATGAAGATCGCGATCGAAAAAGGACGCAGTGTACGGCCGGGTCTGAAGGTCGGGATTTGCGGCGAACACGGCGGCGAACCGTCGAGCGTCGAGTTCTGCCATCAGATCAACCAGAACTACGTGAGCTGCTCGCCCTTCCGCGTGCCTATCGCGCGACTGGCGGCCGCCCGCGCGGCACTCGCGGATGTGACAGTCCAGGTGAAGAAAACCGCCCCGGTAAGAAAACCAGCTAAGGGTGCATCGAAGCGGAAAAAGTAAGCACAGTCTCCTGCAGGACCGCGCGTCCCGGCCCTCCGGGGCGCGCGGAGGAGCCCATATATCATCAAGGAGTGTACGCCGTATGAAACTCTCCGATTTCCGGTACCCTCTACCGAGGAACCTGATTGCCAAGTACCCGACCAGTCCCCGCGATGCCTCACGCCTCATGGTGATCAACCGGGCCGACGAATCGATTGCCTCCATGAAGTTCTCCGAAATCAGCCAGTTCTTCAAGAAAGGGGACTGCGTGGTTGTGAACGAAACGAAGGTCTTCCCGGCCCGCCTGTTCGGCCGGAAGGAGAAAACCAACGCCCGGATCGAAGTCTTCCTCCTGCGCGAGCTGAACAAGGAGGAGAATATCTGGGACGTGATCGTGGATCCGGCGCGGAAAGTCCGCATCGGCAACAAGATTTTCTTCGACGAGGGCCGACTCTGGTGTGAGGTGATTGATAATACGACGTCGCGTGGACGGACCGTCCGGTTCAACCTCCACGGGGATTTCTACAAGATCATCGACCGGATCGGAAAGATGCCGCTCCCGTACTATATCAAGCGGGAACCGACCGAAAAGGACAAGGACACCTACCAGACCGTTTTTGCCCGGGTGATCGGCGCTGTGGCGGCTCCCACGGCCGGACTCCACTTCACGAAGCGGCTGCTGACCAACCTCAAGCGGAAGGGGGTCAAGGTCGTGCCGGTTGTCCTCCATGTGGGCCTGGGCTCCTTCCGGCCGGTGGAGGTGGAAGATCTCACCAAACACAAGATGGATTCCGAGTACTACGAAATTCCCGAAAACACGGTCCAGGTGGTCAACAAGACCATCGACAGCAAAGGGAATGTCTTCGTGGTCGGCACAAGCACCTGCCGCGCCCTCGAATCGAGCGTGACGACGGACGGCCATCTGAAATCCACTCGGGGCTGGACGGACAAGTTCATCTTCCCGCCGTACGACTTCAAGATTACGGACCGGCTGGTCACGAACTTCCACATGCCCGAGTCCACGCTGCTCATGCTGACGGCGGCGTTCGGCGGCCGCGATCTGATGATGAAGTCCTACAAGCGGGCGATCAAGGAAGGGTTTCGCTTCTACAGCTACGGCGACGCCATGCTGTTGATGTGAGCACTCCGGACCCTCAGGGAACCCGATGAAACTGTTGCTGCTCGGCCTCGTCAACCTCGCGGTGATCGGCGCCTTCGTGTGGATGTTCCGCAAGAAGGATCTCCTCTCCTACTTCAGCGGGGGGCGGTGGTGGCTGACCTGGCTCTCCGTGGCGGTGATCACGCTCATGGACGAGCTCACCTCCATTTTTTACGCCCCCAGCGAGGCCTTCCGCTTCATCGGGACCTACGCGATCCCCTTTATTGCCGTGACTTCGCTGCTCATGCGTTTCCTCTCCACACGCATGACGGAAATCGCCGAGATCCTGGAACACCACAACATCCGGGGCGGCGGGGTCTATTCATTCTCCTACCTTGTGCTGGGACCGACGTTTTCGTTTATTGCGGTTTCCTCCATCATGGTGGACTATGTGCTGACAGCCTGTATCTCCACCGTCAGCGCCGTGGAGAACGGGCTCACCTTCATGCAGCTCAGCCCGTCGATGAAGCTGCTCCTGCAGTTCTCTATCGTCTGGGGCATCGCCGGCCTCAATATCCTGGGTATCAAGGAGAATGCGCGGTTCACCTTCGGCATCTTCTTTATCGTCGCCCTGGTCATGATCACCCTGCTTGCGTCGGCGCTGATTGAGACATCCGGCGCATCATGGAGCCTGATCGGACAAAGCTACAGCGGCTCTCTTGAGCGGCTCGGCAGCCACGGATTTGTCGGAGGGTTCACCTTCCTGATCATCTGCATTTCCGGATGTATTCTGGCCTATTCGGGCATCGAATCGGTGGTACAGACCGCGGGACTGACACGGAGCTGGCGGGACACCGGGAAGGCGTATATTTTCCTTGCGTTGACCACGGGTATCTTCACCCCGCTTCTTTCCATGCTGGTGCTCAGTTCAGGTATCGATCCCGCCGAGCACGAGACGGATCTCATCACCCAATATGCCTCGGCACTGAATGGCATTCCCTTCGGACTTATCGTCGGGGCCATTGCCAGTGTTGCCCTGATCATGGCCGTGAATACGGCTTTTGTGGCGTCCAGCGAGCTGATGGAGCGCGTCGCCCACCGGTACAGCTTTACGTGGATCATCAACACCAACAACCGGCAGTCGTTCTACCGGATCCACATCCTCAACGCGATCTTCTATTCCGTTATTATCGTGCTGACGGAAGGGAGTCAGAAGATTCTGGCCGAAATGTACGCCCTGGGCCTGGTGGCAAGCTTCACGATCAATATGGGAAGCCTCCTCTTCTACAGGTACTTCACCGGCACGAAAGAGATCCGCGCGTTTCACACCTCCCGGTTCGGCACGCTGGTGCTCTTTGTCATCCTGCTCAGCGCCTTCGTGTACCTCGCCATGAGCAAACCCTACGGGATCGGACTCTGGCTCGTCGCCACGCTGTTCTTTCTCGTGGTCGGATTCCGGGTGGCACGGAAACGCGCCCCGGAAATCCAGCATGTCGCCCAGACCGACAGCCCGATGCAGATGGTGTTCGGACTCGCGGAAGCCCCCGAAGACCATATTGATCTCTATTTCAAGCGCCCTCTTGAGGGGGGTGACAGACCCGATCCCCATGTGGCGTTCGTCACGTTCTACTCCCCGCGGCAGGGAATTCCGGAACGGGTCGCCAGGAACCACTACCGTATCGTCCAGTCCGGTCAGTCGCTCTTCGACAGCATGACCGAGCTGCTGTACGTGCTGAAGTACGAGCTTCCGCACAAACAAATCACGGTTCATATCGGCTGGCCGCGTTCGTCCTGGCTGGATCGTTTGTCGATCGGCGTCATGGTCTTCAGCATGATGAAGCTGCCCGATATGTTCCCGGAATTCCATTTCGTCATCGAGTACCTGCCCCGCAAACATGGTTAACGTGGCGGTGATCATCCCGGCCGGCGGAAGCGGCAAACGCCTGGGGGGCGTTCTTCCCAAGCAATTCCTCCGGCTCGGTGACATACCCATCCTGGTGGCCAGCGTGCGTGCTTTTGAACGACTGCCTGAAGTGCGGGAAGTCGTCGTCGTGGCTCCTGCGGCGTATGTGCCGCGGACAACACGGCTGCTCACGCGTGCCCGGTGCCGGAAGGTCTCGTGCGTGATTGCCGGCGGCAGGGAACGGCAGGATTCGGTGCGGTTGGGCCTCGAGCGCCTTTCGGCGGTTCCCGACATTCTCCTCGTCCACGATGCCGTCCGGCCGCTGGTGAGCGCGCAGGTGATTCGCCGGGTCATCACCGCCGCAAAGAAGTATGGTGCCGCCGTTGTGGGCGTTCCGGTGAAAGACACCATGAAGCTCGAAGGAAAGAAGGGGTTCTACACGAAAACCCTTCCGCGGCATCTGCTCTGGGCTGTACAAACACCGCAGGGGTTCCTGTTCCCCCTCTTCCGCCATGCGCACGTGAGAGCGGCCGCTGCCGGCGTTCTCGGTACGGACGATGCCGCCCTCGTCGAACGGCTCGGCTTCCCGGTTCGCATTGTTGAGGGAGATCAGCGCAACATCAAGATAACCACCAGAGAGGATCTGGCCCTTGCCAGGACCTGGTGGAAGAAAACGCGGTAGGAGTGTCCAGTAATATGGACGATTTTCCTGTCTGTTCCGCACAGGGTCTTGCAAGTCAGGAAACCGATAAGTATATTTAACCTTCATGACATTCAGCGAGGTTTCCAGACCGCATGCTCCCCATTAGCATCATTGCTGTCCTGAGCTACCTGATCGGGTCCATCCCGACCAGCATTATCGTCGCCCGGAAGGTCAAGGGCATCGATATTCGCCACTACGGCAGCGGGAACGCCGGCGGGACAAATGTGATCCGTGTGCTGGGGTGGAAGGCCGGCTTCTTTGTCATCGCCATGGATATGGCGAAGGGGCTGGTGTCGACGATGCTCGTCGCCCGGCTGATGCAGGGTTCGATTCCTTTTGAGAATGCGACACCGTTTGACGACTTCACCGTTGTCCAGATCATTGCGGGATGTTCGGCGATCCTCGGCCACATATGGACGGTCTTCGCGGGGTTCCGCGGCGGCAAAGGGATCGCCACCGCCGGCGGCATGCTCATCGGTGTGGCGCCGATCGAGGTGGCGGTTTCCTTCGGCGTATTCGGCCTGGTCTTCCTCCTTACACATTACGTATCCCTCGGGTCGCTCAGCGCCGCCGTGGCGTTTCCCCTGACGATGTTCTTCCGCGAGAACGTCTTCATGGTCCAGGTTGAGGGATATGGCACACTCATTTTCTTCAGCATCGGCATCTCCCTGTTGATCATCTACACCCACCGAAAAAACATCACGAGGTTGCTGAGAGGCACCGAAAACAGGATCACGGGTCTCCGACTCTTCAAGAAAAAAGAGACCGCCTCCACAGCCGGATAACATCAACCGGTAGCAGGTATGCGCATAGCCGTTCTCGGCGCGGGCAGCTGGGGAACCACCCTGGCGATCGTCCTCGCTGAAAATTCCCATGACGTTTCACTCTGGTCCTTCCTCGAAAAGGATGCGGAGGTCATCCGCACGACCCGCCTCAACCCGTTGTTTCTTCCCGGTGTTCATATTCCGGAACAGATTGCGGTCACGAGCAAGCTGTCTGATGCGGTGAGTGACGCCCGGATGATCGTGGCCGCCGTCCCGTCGCAATTCCTCCGGGGTGTTCTTGCCGGCATCAAAGAACGGGTGCCCCGGGATTTGATGCTGGTGAACGTCGCGAAGGGGATTGAAAACGGGACATTGATGACGATGTCGGAGATGATCCATGATGTCCTCCCCGGCATCCTTCCCGAACGCATCGCCACGCTCTCCGGTCCGAGCCACGCCGAAGAGGTCAGCAAGAAAATTCCCACCACGGTGGTGGCCGCGTCATCCGATATTGCCACGGCACGGGCGGTTCAATCGGTGTTCATGCTGCCCTCTTTCCGTGTCTACGTCAGCACAGACCTCCCGGGTGTGGAGCTGGGCGGCGCGTTGAAAAACGTCATCGCCATAGCGGCCGGTATCATTGACGGAGCGGACCTGGGGGACAATACGAAGGCGGCGGTGATGACCCGCGGCATCGCGGAAATCGCGCGCGTGGGTGTCGCCCGCGGCGCCCATATCCAGACATTCGGGGGCCTCTCCGGAATCGGCGACCTGATGGTCACCTGCATGAGCCGCCACAGCCGGAACCGGCACATCGGCGTGGAGATCGGAAAAGGACGTACACTGCCCGACATCCTTGCCGGGATGGTGATGGTGGCTGAAGGGGTCGAAACCACCCGTTCGGCGTACGCCCTTGCCCGCAAGGTCGGCGTGGAAGTCCCGATCATCGAACAGGTGCACAGGATCCTGTTTGAGGGGAAAGATCCGCTGAGTGCCTGTCACGATCTGATGACCAGGGGGCCAAAGGGGGAAGTGTGGTAGGGGGAGGGAAAAGGAAAACAGAAATCCCGTCCTGACGTTTGTCGGGACGGGATTTGTCTTTCAGGAAGCGCGCACCCGGTGTTCGGTGAGCAGGCCAGGTGTTCGCCGGAACTGCCCCGTAGCTATGGGCAGGTCCGGCGCCTTCCGGACCCGACCGGCACAGGGTCGGGCAAGACCTGGCGGTCTAGATGAACAGGGGTGCCAGGACCAGCGTAATGGTGCTCAGCAACTTGATAAGGACGTGGAGGGATGGACCCGCCGTGTCCTTAAAGGGATCGCCGACCGTGTCCCCGACCACCGCGGCCTTGTGAGGGTCGGACCGCTTTCCGCCGTACGCGCCGGTTTCTATGTACTTCTTGGCATTGTCCCATGCCCCGCCGCCGTTGTTCAGAAAGAGTGCCATCAAGACGCCCACGATCGTGCCCACCATGAGTAATCCACCCACCACTTCAGCGCCGCTGGCACCGTGCACCGGCTGGCCCGCCGAAACATACAGCCACTTGAAGATGAGGCCTACCGCTATTGGCAGGCCCACGGTGAGCAGGCCCGGGGCAACCATCTCGCGCAACGCCGACTTCGTGGCGATGTCCACGCACTGCCCGTAATCGGGTTTCGATGTACCCAGCATGATGCCCGGGTTGTTGCGGAATTGCTCCCGGACATTCTGGATGATCGCGCCCGCCGCTTTTCCGACCGCTTTGATCGCCAGCGAGGAGAAGAGGAACACGAGAACCGCACCCAGCATGGCCCCGACAAACACCTCCGGTTTGTTCAGATTGATGACGCCTTCGAACGAGGGCATGTAGATTTTCACTTCGTCCATGTATGCGCTGAAGAGCAGGAACGCCGCCAGCGCTGCTGATCCGACCGCATACCCCTTTGTCAGGGCCTTCGTGGTGTTGCCGACCGAGTCCAGCCGGTCCGTGCGGTCACGCACTTCTTTCGGCTGCTGGCTCATTTCCACGATACCGCCCGCGTTGTCGGTGATCGGGCCGAACGTGTCCATCGCGAGTATGTACGCCGCCGTGGAGAGCATGCCCATGGTGGCAACGGCCGTGCCGAAAAGGCCCGCATGCTGCAGTCCGGAGCTTTCTCCCAGATAGTACGCGCCGATGATTGCGGCGGCGATTACCAGCACCGGGTACCCGGTGGATTCCATGCCGACGGCGATACCGCTGATGATATTGGTGGCGGGGCCCGTCTGCGATGCTTTGGCGATGGAGAGCACCGGGCGGTACTTGTAATCCGTATAGTAGATCGTGATCAGGACAAAGGCGATCGATGTGACAATGCCGACGAGCCCGCAGAGGAAGAAGTGGAAGTAATGCTGGGGACCCAGAAGCCAGTACGATGCGATGAAGAATCCGATCATGGCCAGGACCGCAGTCACATAGTAGCCGCGGTTCAGGGCCTTCATGGGATCCTCCCTGTCGTTGGTCTTCACCGACAGGATGCCGATCATGGATGCGATGATGCCGAACGCACGGGCGACAAGCGGGAAAAGCAGCACGCCGAGCAGCGACAGCCCCGCCGTTTCAAAGAAGGCGGTATTGGCGCGGTAGAGGCCCGCGGCGAGAATCATGGCGCCGATGTTCTCTGCAGCCGTGGATTCGAACAGGTCGGCTCCGCGGCCGGCGCAGTCACCCACGTTATCTCCCACAAGGTCGGCGATCACCGCGGGGTTCCGGGGGTCGTCTTCCGGAATGCCGGCTTCGACTTTGCCGACGAGGTCCGCACCGACGTCCGCCGCCTTTGTGTAGATACCTCCACCGAGCTGCGCGAACAGCGCCACAAAGCTCGCCCCGAAGCCGTAGCCCACGATCAGCAACGGGATCTTGGTCACGTCCTCCGTCACGCCCGAGGCCCGCACGATGGCGAACAGCCCGGCCACGCCGAGAAGGCTCAACGCCACCACGAAGAATCCTGACACGGCGCCCCCGCGGAGCGCCGGCTGCAGAGCGCTGTTCATATCCCTTGTCGCGCCCGCCGCCGTCCGTATGTTGGAGCGGATGGCCACCCACATCCCCATGTAGCCCGCGGCGACAGAACACGCGGCTCCGAAGACGAACGAGAGCGTGGTCCAGAGTGCGAGTTCGGCGGGAGAGGCAGGGTCGTGTTCGTTGTGCGCCCGCACAAAGGCGTACAGGATATAGATGATCGCCGCCAGGATGATGGCGAGATAGATGATCGTGCGGTTCTGGCGCCTGAGAAACGCCTCGGCGCCCGCCTTGATGGCATCGGAGATTTCCCGCATTTTCGGTGTCCCCGTGTCGCGCCGCAGCACATTTTGCATGAGCCAGAGGGCAAACAGCAGTCCGAGACCGCTGATGCCCAGAATGAGCGTGAGTTCCATGTGGAGGAAGGCACTCCTTTCTGATGGGTGGTGTGAAAATGAAATGCAATGAACAAAAGGGAAGCACCGGCTCCGGACTATCCTGCGTCGTGCTTGGTCGGCGTGCGGAGCATTTTGACAAAAAAGAAGACCGCAAAACCGGTGACCAGCAGCATGGTGATCACCATCATCAGAATCGCGGAGGTGTTCATACGGTTGACTCCTGCCGGCGTTTACGTTTTCGTGCGGCGAAAAACACCATGAGGGCGATTCCCGCAAAGACCGCGGTGAGCAAGGCCCGGGAGAGATTCACAAGAAGCAGCGAATCCTGCAGATGGGCTATCTGCGCGGGATCGGTGGCAGCAGCCAGCTGCTCATGGAGGCCCGTGTTGAAGAACATCTTGATAAGTGAGCCGTTGTCCAGCTCCCATCCCGCCCCCTGCACAAGGCTGCTCCACGCGCCCTGCCAGTCCCCGTCCTTTGGCGAGAAAACCGATCCGACAAAAACGGCCAGGAGAAAGAGGGGCGTGACATACTTGATGATAAACTTGTAGACCGCGGGCACCTTCATGTCGGACCCGTCGGTGATTTCCTTCCACCCCCGGTTGATCCCGAATACCCAGGAGAAGATCACCGCCTCGGCAAGTGCGAACACCACCAGCGCAACCGTTCCCGCCCAGTAGTCGTATTCATTGAAGACGCCGTAGTTGTAGAAAAACACCGTCGGCAGGCCCATCAGCAGCACCACGGCACCGAAGGTCCATGCCGACTTCGTCCGGCTCCAGTCGAACTCGTCCTGAAAGAAGCCCATCCAGGGTGTGCCCATGGCAAGCGACGAGGTGATGCCCGCAAAGAAGAGGAGGCCGAACCAGAAAACGCCGGCCATGGTGGCGAACACCGGTCCCCAGTTGTCGAAGAGAAACGGCATGGTCTGAAAAGCCATGCCGAACCCTGCGTTCTGTTTCACCCACTCGAGGCCCAGATAGCCGGCGGCGATAGGGATGATGATTGAACTGCCGAGCACCACTTCCACGAACTCATTCATCCAGCCGGCGGACATGGCGTTGAGTGCGACATCGTCTTTGGATTTGACGTAGGCCGCGTAACAGTGGATGGTCCCCATGCCGACGGAGAGCGTGAAGAAGATCTGTCCCGCCGCAGCCAGCCACACCTTCGGGTTGGAAAGGGAGTCAAACTGGGGGGTCCAGAGGAAGTTCAGCCCGGCCCAGGCGTCCGCATCGGGATGTGCGGCGCTCGCGCCGGAATTGCCGAGCGTGAGTCCCCGGATTGCGAGGAAAATCCCGAAGAGGATCAGCAAGGGCATGCCGATCTTTGCGGTCTTTTCGACGCCGCCGCTCAGTCCCCGGGAGAGAATCCAGGTGTTCAGAAACAGGCAGATGGCGTAGAAGATGGGGGCTTCATAGGGAATGCCCGTTGAGGTTGTGGTGATATCGACGTAGTTCGTGAAGAAAGCCGCCACCTCGTGCTGGGACATCCCGCTGAATGTCTGACCCAGGGAATGGAACACATAGGAGATCGTCCAGGATTCGATATAGCAGTAGTATGCGGCAACGGCCAGGTTCGTCCAGATGCCGAAGACGCCGAAGTACTTCCACCAGCGGCGCCTGGCCATGGCATCCAGCATAAAAGGGGCTGAATGGTGCCCGAGCTTCCCCCCGTAGCGGCCCATGGACCATTCGATCCAGAGAAGGGGAATGCCCATGACGAGGAACGAAACGAGGTAGGGGATGATAAACGCCCCGCCGCCGTTGTTGATCGCCTGGACGGGAAACCGGAGGAAGTTGCCGAGGCCGACGGCGTTCCCCGCCATGGCGAGGACAAGCCCGACGCGCGATCCCCAGCGTTCGTTGTTTGTGGACATGTTGCTCCTTTCCCGGGCAGACGGCCTGTGTCGCCCGGTACGCTGCGGCTAACGGAGCTCCCGGGTCTCCGCCCGCGTGCCCCGCTCTTTCATGGCACGCATAACGAAGACCAGAAGTGTTACGAATGTCAATGGAATAACGCCGAACACCATCACCGTGGAAAACGCTCCGGCCGCGGCGTGGCCTGTGGCATTGAAGATGAGGTGAAGCGCATAGGCGACGTAGTATCCGAAAAAGAGCACACCCTCCCAGCGGGAAATCCTGTGTCCGGTGAAGAATATCGGGAGGCAGGCCACAGCCACGGCAATCATGACGGGGATATCCCCGTGCAGCAGTGCCGGAGAAATCACGATCCCGCCGGGGTTCAGGGCGCTGGAGAGGCCCAGCACGCTGAGAATGTTGAAGATGTTGCTCCCGACGACGTTCCCCACCGCGATGTCCCGTTCGCCTTTGAATGCGGCGACGACGGATGTGGCGAGTTCGGGGAGGGATGTGCCGGCGGCGACAATCGTGAGACCGATGATGAGTTCACCCACTCCCATGTACCGTGCGAGGGCGGTGGCGCCGTTCACGAGCCACTCGGATCCGATCACCAGGAGGCCAAGCCCTCCCGCGATGAACAGGAGATCAACCAGGAGTTCCTTGCGATGCGTTTTGGCGCCGCCGAAGTGTTTTTCGTACTCCTCCCGCACCTCTTTTGTTTCCCGGCGGCTCTGCCGTATCGACCAGACCGTGTAGGCCAGCACGCCGGCAAAGAGGACCACCCCCTCAAGACGGCTGATGTTTCCGTCCAGTCCGAGGACCAGCATGGCAACACTCACGGCGATCATCAGGGGCACGTCCAGTCGCACGAGCTGCTGCGAGACCACCAGAGGGGCAACCATTGCGGAAAGCCCGAGAATGAAGAGGACGTTGAAGATGTTGCTCCCGACAACATTCCCTGCGGCGATATCGGCCTGTCCGGAGAGTGCGGCGTTGATGCTGACGGCCATCTCCGGCGCACTGGTTCCGTAGGCGACGACCGTGAGTCCGATGACCAGGGGGGTGACACCGACCGCAGCGGCGAGCCGCGATGCGCCGCGCACAAGCAGTTCAGCCCCGCCTACGAGAAGGGCGAGGCCGAGAACGGCGAACACGAGTGTATGGATGTCCATGAAGTGCTACGGTGCCGGATGACTGGGATCTCGAACCTCTTCCGATGCCGGCACGGGTGCCTTTTTGCCGAAACGGTGCTGGAGGTACTTGTAGATCAGGGGAAGGATGGAAATGAAAATGACAACCGCAATGACATACTCGATATTGTGCTCGATCCCGGGGATTACCCGGCCGAGGAAGTACCCGGTGAGGGTCATGCTGGTCACCCACCCGATTCCCCCGGCGATATTGAAAAAGGCGAACCTGCGGTATGTCATGTCGCCGATACCGGCGACTACCGGGGCGAAGGTGCGTGCGAAGGGCATGAACCGCGCCAGCACGATGGTGATACCTCCGTACTTCTCGTAGAACTCATGGGTTTTAATGAGATGGTCACGCCGGAACCACCGTGACTGAGGCCGGTTGTAGAGGGCATGCCCGGTTTTCACACCGATGTAGTAGCCGGTGGCGTCGCCGGCGACGGCGGCGATCCAGAGGATGACGTTCAGCAGCACGATATCCATCTGTCCGCGCGCGGCAAACAGGCCCGCCGTGACCAGGAGTGAATCCCCTGGTAGGAAGAACCCGATCAGCAGGCCCGTCTCGGCATAGATGATGATGAAGAGGCCGATGTAGCCCCCCCAGATGACGATCTCTTCAAGCGAAGGAAGTTGTTCGAGCACGGGACCCCGTCAATGAAAGAATTCCTGACAAGATACGACCTTTCGCGCAAAGAGACAACTGGAAAGTGCCCTGGCGCACGAGCGTTGCCGTACAAGTGCCCCGCTGTGCGAGCCGTACTCCGGTTGCGAGTCTCGTCCCGCCATCGTATCTTGCCACACACGAATCTTTCCCATCCGGAATGTTCATGACTGACCCCGGCCCCTTTGATCCCCCCCGGACGCAACTTGTCGTCCACACTGCTTTCACATCCCGCGTCAAGGCGATCACCGGCCTCGTGCCGCGGCGGCCGGCATGACGGCATTCGACCGCACGCTGCTCTCCCGTCCGGTGCAGTTTCTCAAGGGCGTGGGACCCAGAAAGGCTGAGGCGCTGAAGAAGCTGGGGGTCACCACCGTGGGTGACCTGCTTCTCTATGTGCCCCGGAGGTATCTGGATCGCACGTCCATGGTCACCATCGCGCAACTCCATTCGCGTCTGGAAATGCCTCCGTCTCCCGGTGAGCTGGAGATCCGGCGCGAGGTGACGGTGGTGGGGGAGGTACGGTCGTTCCGGGTGATGGGGATCGGCCGCAGGGCCCGTCTTATGCTCGTGCTGGCGGATGAGACCGGATCGATGCAATGTCTCTGGTTCGGCGGCGTCCAGTACTGGAAGACCCGCTTTCATGTGGGAGATACGCTGGCCGTGTCGGGACAGCCCACCGCATACGGCAGCATCGTCCAGATCGTCCACCCCGACGTGGACTGGCTCGCGTCCGAAGGGGAGGGGGAAGCGCTCAGCAGGGACACCCTGCGCACATTGCATACCGGGGGATTGATTCCCCTCTACCCGTCCTCCCAGGAGTTGTCGCGTCTGGGACTTGACAGCGGTGGATTCCGCCGCCTGCTGGGCTCCGTGCTGCGTGAGCATGCCGACCGCATCGTGGATCCGCTCCCCGCGGACATTCGCGCATCGTACAACTTCCTGCCGCTTGCCGCCGCAATGCGTGCCGCGCATTTTCCCGCAGCGGGTCCGGATATTGCGGAGGGGCTGCGGAGGCTCAAGTACGGCGAGCTGTTCGAGTTCCAGGTGAAACTTGCGCTGCGGCGGCAGGTGCAGCAACGGGAGTCGCGCGGCATATCCTTTAACGTACAGAGCCGGCTGGCGCGGCAGCTCGTCGACGCGCTCCCGTATGTGCTCACGCGCGCGCAGACACGGGTCGTGAAAGAAATCCTGAACGACATGAACGCCGGAAAACCGATGAACCGCCTGCTGCAGGGCGACGTGGGAAGCGGCAAGACCGTCGTGGCGGTGATCGCGATGCTGGTGGCGGTGGAAAACGGATATCAGGCGGCATTTCTGGCGCCGACGGAAATTCTGGCCGAACAGCATTTCCGGACCATCGCGGCATTGCTGGGCCCGGTGCCGGTGTCGCACCGTCTGCTCGTGGGTGCCCAGAAATCCAGGCTCCGGCGCGACGTGCTCGAGGATATCCGGCAGGGCACCGCGCAGATTGTCGTGGGCACGCACGCATTGCTTGAGGAAGAGGTGGTCTTTTCGCGTCTGGGGCTGCTGGTGATCGATGAGCAGCACCGGTTCGGCGTGATGCAGCGCGCACAGCTGCGTGCGAAGGGCGAGAGTCCCGATGTGCTCGTGATGACCGCGACACCCATCCCGCGGACGCTTTCGCTCACGCTCTACGGCGATCTCGACGTCTCGGTGATCGATGAGCTTCCGGGCGGACGGCGTCCTATCACGACGGTGATCAGGTATGAGGATCAGAAAGAGTCCGTGTACGCCTTTGTCCGCACGCAGGTGGCCGCGGGACGGCAGGTCTACTTCGTGTATCCGCTTATCGAAGAGTCAGAGAAGCTGACGCTGAAAGCCGCCACCGTGCACTTCGAGCAGCTGCAGCAGATGGTTTTTCCCTCGTTGCGTCTGGGCCTGTTGCACGGCCGGATGACGGGGGAGGAAAAGGAAGAGGTCATGCGGAGGTTCAAGGAGCGTGAGCTGGACATCCTGGTGGCCACGACGGTGATCGAAGTGGGGATTGATATTCCCAACGCGACGGTGATGGTCATCGAGAACGCGGAGCGCTTCGGGTTATCGCAGCTCCATCAGCTGCGCGGACGCGTGGGGCGGGGGAGCGAACAGTCGTACTGCCTTCTGCTCACCGAACGCTGGGTGATGCCGCGGCGGCGCGAAGCGCAGACGTCGCAGAGCGCGCTGGATCAGCAGCGGACCGCCGAGCGGCGGCTCTCCACCATGGTGCGCACCACCGACGGGTTCGTCATCGCGGAGGTGGATCTCGAGCTGCGCGGACCCGGCGACTTCTTCGGCACGCGTCAGAGCGGCGTGCCGGAGTTCAGAGTGGCGAACATCGTCACCGACGGAGCATTGCTCGCGTCGGCACGTCAGGATGCCTTCGCGCTGGTCGCGAACGACCCGCAACTCCGCCGGGAGGAACATCGCGCGCTTGCCGACCACCTCCGGTCCCGCTTCGCCGAGGAGATGACATTGTTGCACACCGGCTGAAAAACGCATTTTTTTCTTGACACACACCTCAAAATGCGTATATTAGCTCACACAATGTTCCTGTCTCACGACTCGGAGAAGTTCTGGTACCTTCGGTACAACAGCATTCCGCATCATCAACGACGGTAGCACTCGTCTTCAATGCCAAGGCGGAAGCTTCATCGACAGCAGAGTCCTCCCCCGAATCCTCACCAGATTTCTCTTCGGGCACCCCGCGCGCCAATGATCTGTATGCAGAGTGGGACACCATGGACACCGTCCATGCCGTCCGCGATGCGATTGCGGAGCGGTATGCCGTCACCCTGGTGGAAGCCACGGAAGACGCGTACGAGCAGTTGCGCCGTCTGCGTCCGGACTTTGTCTTCAATATGGCGGAGGGGTTGTACGGCGTCTCGCGCGAAGCGCATATGCCGGCGATCCTTGAACTCCTGCGGTTACCCTACCTCGGCTCCGACCCGCTGACTCTCGCGTTGTGTCTGGACAAGGCGCGTACGAAGGAGATCCTGGCATACCACCGGATCCCGACGGCCCCGTTTGCGGTGATTGACAGCATGGAGGCGTTTGACGAAACACGCGTCCGTTTCCCGTCGATGGTCAAACCACTGCACGAAGGATCGAGCAAGGGGATCTACAACTCGTGTGTTGTGCGGAATCCTGACGATCTCGAACGCGAGGTGCGGACGATCCTGGACACGTACCATGAACCGGCGCTGGTGGAGGAGTTCCTTCCCGGCAGGGAGTTCACGGTGGCGATGCTGGGCAACGGGGATGATCTTCGCGTGCTGCCGATCGTGGAGATCCGCTTTGACGCGCTCCCGTCCGGGATGAACCCCATCTACTCCTACGAGGCGAAGTGGGTGTGGGACCGGTCGGATAACCCGCTGGAGATCTTCACGTGCCCGGCCGTGCTGGAGAAGACGCTCGCGGAGGCCATCGCCTCGGTCTGCCGGCGGACGTACCGGGTGCTCCGGTGCCGTGACTGGTCCCGCATCGACGTGCGACTGGATGCCGCCGGTGTTCCCAACATCATTGAGATTAATCCTCTGCCGGGCATTCTGCCGAGGCCGGAGGACAATTCCTGTTTTCCCAAAGCCGCCCGCGCAGCAGGACTCTCGTATGCCGCGTTGATCAACGCGGTGCTGGACATCGCGATGACCCGGTGCGGCGTGCCTGTTGTGTCGAGCGCTACCCCCGGCGTTCTGGCACAATAACGGAACCCAAATGGCAAGAAAACTGCGAATAGCAATACTTTTTAACGAACCCGTTGCGGGCGGTGCAGATGTGCGCAACTACATCACCGAAACAGGCCAGCTGCGTGAAGGCCCCGCAATAGTAACCCGCAAACCGGGACGCGTTCTCCCGCATGAAAAAATTGCGGAATTGGCGCCCAATGTGGATCTCTCCGAGGTGGGCGTGATGGAAGAGATGCAGGATATAAAAGAGGCCCTCGACACACTGGGCTACAGAACCACGATTTTCAATGTCGATAGCGATATCCTGCGCCTTATCGAGTACCTTCGTGTTCAAAAACCCGATCTGATCTTCAATATCGTGGAATGCGTCGAAAACGAATCACTGCAGGAAATGAATGTCGCCGGACTGTACGAATTGATGAAAATTCCGTACACCGGGGCCGGTCCGCTCGCACTCGGTACGGCGCTGAACAAACCCCGCGTGAAGGAGATTCTGAACTCCCACGGCATACGTACGCCGGGATACCAGGTCTTCCGTGTCACCGACCGCCTGGTCCTCAAAGAAGGCATGAACTATCCCCTTATCGTGAAGCCCTCCCATGAGGACGGAAGCGTCGGCATCAGCAATGCCTCCATAGTCAACAACATCAATGAACTCCGGAAGCGCATCCGCTTCATCCATCATGAATTCGACCAGCCCGCCCTCGTGGAGGAGTACATCGAAGGACGCGAGCTGAACGTCGCCATCCTCGGCTCCAGACGTCCGCAGGTGCTGCCGATATCGGAGATCGATTTCTCCGGCCTGCCCGCCGGTGCACACAAAATCGTGAGCTATGAAGCCAAATGGATGCACGGCACCGCGGCGTACGACGGCACGAAAGGGGTCTGTCCGGCGAAATTGACCGCCGCACAGGAAACGGAAATGAAACGCACGGCGCTCGAGTGTTTCCACCTGATCGGATGCCGTGACTACGCGCGCGTGGATTTCCGCCTGACGCCCGACGGCCGGGCCTACGTTCTGGAGGTGAACCCCAATCCTGATATATCCGATGAAGCGGGGTTTGCACGCTCGGCACGCACCGCCGGGTACTCCTTCCCCGTCACCATCGGCAAAATCGTCGAGTCGGCCCTGGAGCGATGGAACAGCTAGAACTCCCCCAGGGGGCGGTCATCCGTCCGTTGTGCCGCGAAGACCGCCTCCCGCTCAAGACGCTGCTCGAAGCCACACGGGTCTTTACCGTCGATGAGATCGGCATCGCACTGGAACTGATCGACATCGTCCTGGATACTCCGGGACAACAGGACTATGTGATCGCCGTGTACGACCACCACGGGCCGGCCGGTTACTACTGCATAGGCCCGACACCCGGAACGGACGGGACGTTTGATCTGTACTGGATTGCGGTGGATCCGCTCCGCCACGGACAGGGAATCGGCAGCGCCCTTGACCGGCACGCCGCGGCGTACATCCGCTCGCACAACGGCCGACTGATCATCGCGGAGACCTCATCAACATCCCGCTATGACCTGACACGAAGGTTCTACCAGACCCGGAAGTATGCGGAGCTGGCGCGGATACGGGACTACTACCGCCCGGGCGATGATCTGGTAGTGTACGGCAAGGTTCTTGTCTCACATCAAGGAGGATGACAGGCACGTATGGAACTCTGGCAGGATATGCTTCGCCAAAGTGTGGACAGCGGCAAAGATCTCGTCGAGCGGTTTGGATTTAACGGTGAGCTGGCCGAACGGCTGAACAAGCTCTTCCACATCCGGATCAATCCGTATTACCTCAGCCTGATCCGGTATCCCGGTGATCCCATCTGGCTCCAGTGCATTCCGGACGCCAAAGAGCTTGAAGTGGACGGCCTGCCCGAAGATCCCCTCGCCGAGGACTCCCACAGTCCCGTGCCGAGCATCGTCCACCGGTACCCCGATCGTGTGCTGTTCCTTACCACCAGCCAGTGTTCCATGTACTGCCGGTTCTGTACCCGCAAACGGAAAGTGGGGGATTCAAGCAAGATCAACATGAAGTACATCCAGGGGGGAATCGACTATATCGCCGCCCACCCGGAAGTGCGCGATGTGATCTGCTCCGGGCGGCGATCCGCTGATGATGACCGACTTCATGCTGGAACGGATCATTTCCGGCCTGCGCGATATTCCCCACGTGGAAATCATCCGGCTTGGAACGAAAATGCCGTGTGTGCTGCCCCAGCGGATCACACCGAAGCTCTGCAAGATGCTCAAGAAATACCATCCGGTGTACATCAATACGCACTTCAATCACCCCTGGGAATGCACCCCCGAAGCAAAACGGGCATGCGAAATGCTCGCCGATGCCGGCGTCCCCGTCGGCAACCAGGCCGTGCTGATGAAGGGGGTGAATGACGATCCCGGATGTGATGCTGGAACTCATGCGGAAACTGCTCGTGATGCGCGTCCGGCCCTATTACCTCTACCAGGCCGACATTACCAAAGGCGCCAATCATTTCCGGACACCGGTGAGCGTGGGACTGGATATCATGGACAAACTCCGCGGCCATACCTCCGGACTTGCCATCCCGCATTTCGTGATCGATGCTCCGGGAGGAGGCGGCAAAATCCCTCTCCTGCCGCAGTATGTCCTCGGGCGCAACGGGAACGAGATTATCCTGCGCAACTACAAGTACGACATCTATACTTACCCGGATGTCGAAGAACAACCCAATATCCCCGCGGCTCCGGTGGAGCGCCGCTATACACGCAAGAAGAAGCGTCCCGCCCGCATACACGCCCAGTACAAGGACGCCGAATCCAGGGTTTAACCCGCGAGGCGTGCCCCCGTAAAAGAAGAGCCGCCGGCTGGTCCCGTCACCAGCCGGCGGCTCTGTTATGACTTCTCCTATGACTTTCCCGCGAAAATCCTCATCAGATGATCCACGGGAAACGGTTTCTGCAATACCAGGTCGCGGTCAATCCTGCATTCGGCGGCGACGGCCCCGATATCCGTCACACCTGTCAGAAAAATAAACGGCGTTTCCCGTGCCCCTCCATCGCCCGTACCCGGCGATGAAACTCGAGACCGTCCATCAGGGGCATGGTGACATCGGACAGAATGACGTCGACGTGCTCACGGCCCAGAATCTCCAGGCCCTCCACGCCGTTCCGCGCGATGGTGATCTGATGCCCGACACTGCGGATGACGTCCTGCAGCATCTCCAGATACTCCGGTTCATCTTCTACAGCAAGGATCTTCACAGGGCTTTCCTTCCTGGCATCCCCCGGGTGGCGCGCTCTAAGATACGCCAACCCCGGAGAGATGTCAAGGGAGTGATTCCATACCGCCGTGCACAAGCCGCCGTGTACAAGCTGCGGTGCGGTTGCCTCTCACACCGCCTTTGCGTAGATTCTCAGCATGCGCATTCCCGATGAAAAGGTTGACGAAATCCGGAACGCCACGGATATTGTGGATGTCATCTCTGCCGTGGTACGGTTGCGGAAGAGAGGGAAGAGCTATATCGGGCTCTGTCCGTTCCATCAGGAGAAAACCCCGTCCTTCACGGTCAGTGCGGACAAACAGATGTACCACTGCTTCGGGTGCGGGGTGGGGGGGAATGTCTTTACGTTCCTGATGGAAAGGGACAAACTCTCGTTCGTCGAGGCGGTGCGGGTGGCCGCAGAACGCGCCGGTATCGCCCTTCCGGCCGAAGGCTCCGCGGAAAACGGGGGGAATACCGTACAGGAACAGCTCTTTGATCTGACCCGCCTGGCGGGCCTCCACTTTCACGACAACCTGGTGAACAGCGTCGAAGGAAAACTCGCACTCGAATACTTCCTTCACCGCGGTTTCACCGAATCCACAATCCGGAAATTCGGTTTGGGCTACGCCATGAATTCCTGGGATGATCTCCTGGGATTCGCCCGGCGGGAAAACATCGAGCCGGCATTGCTGGACAAAGCCGGACTGCTGGTACGCCGGGAGGATGGTTCCGGGTACTACGATCGCTTCCGAGGCCGCGCGATCTTTCCGATCTTTTCCACAAACGGACGCACCATCGCCTTCGGAGCGCGGAAACTCCGTGAAGACGATCCGCTGGGCAAGTATATCAACTCGCCCGAAACACCCATCTACAGCAAAAGCCGCGTGCTCTACGGACTCTCCCTCGCCAAAGAAACCATCCGGGAACGGGAGTTCGCTCTCCTCGTCGAGGGATATGCCGATCTCATCACCGTCTTCCAGGCCGGCTTCGAGAATGTGGTTGCCTCGAGCGGAACAGCCCTGACCGTGGAACAGATTCAGCTGCTGTCCCGCTATGCAAGGCGCATTACGCTGGTGTACGATGCCGATTCCGCCGGGTCAAAGGCGACGCTCCGCGGAGGCGACCTGATTCTGGAGCATGATCTGGATGTCCGTGTTGCGGAGCTCCCTCCCGGCGAGGATCCGGATTCCTTTGTCCGCAAACACGGGGCAAAGGCTTTTCAGGACCTTCTGGAGGGTGCGGTGAGCTTCCTGGACTTTCGTGCTCAACAGCTGCAGGCGGAAGGCCTCTTTTCAACCCCCGAAGGTAAAGCACAGGCCCTCCGGCAGCTGGTGGAGACGGTCGCCCGGGTGAACGACGAACTGAAGCGGACGTTTTTCTGAAACGGCTGGCTGAGAAATATGAGGTCTACGAAAGCGTGCTGGCACGCGAACTCGAGCGGGTTCTCGGCAAGCGGACGGCGACCTTCCGCGCGGAACGTCCTCCCGATCGTCAACCGCGGCCTGCGGCCCCTCCCGCTGGGCATTCCCCGCAGGCCGCCGATGGCCCATTGCCCGCACCGGAACGCGATCTCCTCCGCCTCCTGCTGGAATACGGTGGTCCGATGGCGGAATTCGTGTTTCAGCACCTGGAACCGGACATGCTCACGGACGGCACCTCGCGGGAAATCGTGGACACCATCCGCAAGCGCTGGGAAGCCGGTGAACCCTGGGATGCCGGAACACTGCTCGGCGAACTTCCGGCTCCCGGAGTCCGGGGCCTGGTCAGCGAGCTCAGCATGCAACGCCACGAACTCAGCAAGGGGTGGAGCGCCGCCGGTTCGGATCCGCCTCCGCCCGATCCCTGGATTATTGCCCGTGATTGCATCGTGATGCTCAAGTCCCGCGGGCTGGAACGCCGCATCACCGACGTCTACCTCAGGATGAAGGATGCCGAGCTCCGTGGTGAAAAGATCTCGGCCTACCAGCAGGAGATCCTGGACCTCCAGCGGGAAAAGCAGCAGCTTCGCACGCGCGTGGGGGCGCCATGACCCGCCGTCGATCCGGGCAGGACGGGCGGCGCCACGCCGGGGTTGGTGGCAGCGTTGAATCTCACCGGCAACCGCGGTATATTATACGATGATACAGAATGCGCAGAGGTCTGTGAGTAACCACCGCCGGATTCTTGTCGTCCGCACCGACCGCCTTGGCGATGTTATCCTCACACTCCCCATGCTGCCCCTCCTCCGGGCATGGTTTCCGGGTGCCTATCTGGCCATGCTCGTGAGCCGCTATCCCGGAGAAATCGTGCGGGGGAACCCCCACCTGGATGAGATTCTCCTGTACGACCGCGACGGGTCGCAAGTACCATTTGCCGAACTTCTTCGTGCCCTCCGCCTGCGCGCGTTTGACACCGCGTTTGTGGTGCATCCCACACCCCGCCTGGCGTGGATGGTCTATCGTGCGGGAATCAAATACCGGGTGGGAACGGGTTATCGCCCGTATTCGTTTCTCTTCAACAGGCGTGTGTATGACCATCGTAAGGATGCGCGTTACCATGAATTGGAATACAATCTAAGGCTCCTCCGGGCGGTGAAACCGGACTTCGCGGCCAGCGGAGTGATCCCGCGGTTCGATATCCGGGTGGATCCGGGTGCACGAGAACGTGTGACGGCGATGATCGGACCCGGGGTGGAAAGGGGGGGAAGACATCTAGTCGTCGTGCATCCCGGGAGCGGAGGGTCCGCCCGTGATTGGCCCCCCGAGCGGTTCGGGCAGCTCTCGGCCAGGCTTGCAGCCCTCCCCGGAATCAGGGTGTGCGTAACCGGCGGACCCGCGGAAGCCGCACTGGCCAGACAGGTTGCGGCGGCGGCCGGGGCGGGCACCCTTGTGTTTCCGGGAACGCTCACCCTTCAAGAACTGACAGCACTGCTGGAGGCCTCCACGCTCATGGTCGGCAATTCGTCAGGGCCGCTCCATCTCGCCGTCGCCCTGGGCATTCCCGTGGTGGGACTCTATCCCCAGCACACGGCAATGAGCGCAGGTAGATGGGGGCCGTATACGGACAAGAAACGGGTGCTGGAGCCGGAAAAGCCCCCCGATTGCGAGGAGTGTGAAGGAGACCGATCCACTGCCTGTACGTGCATGGCCAGCATCCCTGTGGATCAAGTGTTCCGGGCGTGCAATGATCTCCTGCGCTCCGGAGATCGAAAGGATGTCGGGAATGGTTGACTTTGCATCGTTGCCGCGCGTTCACCGTCCGCTCCCATCCCTGTTTCTGCTGGCGGGGCTTTTCATCGCGACGGTCGTGTTCGTCGACGCGCAGGCTCCGCAGAAATCGAACAAGTCTCCCCGCAAACCGGCCGGCGCACAAACCCGCCAGGCTCAACGTGCGGACAGTATTGCCCGGGCCGCCGCCGACTCGGTGCGCTCGGTCGAGAGATCCCGCGCTCTTGCCGATTCACTCCGCCGTGCTGATTCGCTTGCATCCGTCCGCCGTACCGATTCACTGACAGCCGTCCGCCGTGCCGATTCGCTCAAAGCAACCCGCTACCGGAAGGTCAAGAACTCCGCGTTCGATGTGGGTGAACGCCTCGTGTTCGACGTCAGCTACGGGTTCATCACCGCCGGCGAGGCGGTCATGCACGTTGCCGCCTTCGACAGCATCGCGGGAAGGAAAACATACCGTGTCGAGTTTACGGTGAATTCCCTCCCGAGCTTCTCATGGATCTACAGGGTGGAAGACCGGTACCTGACCTTCATTGATTTTGAATCCATAGCCCCCCTCCGGTTCGAACAACATATCCGGGAGGGTTCGTACAGACGGGACTTCACCGCGGATTTTGACCAGTTGAACCACGTTGCCCGGACGTCCGAAGGCCAGTATCCGATTCCCGAGTACGTCCACGATATCCTGTCTGCGTTCTATTACGCCCGGACTGTCGACTTCAGCGGGCTCAAGACCGGCGACACGATCAAGATGTACAATTTCTACAAGGATACAAGCCATGATCTGGTGGTGAGGCTTCTCGGGCGGCAGGAGTTGGAGGTCGGGGCGGGTACCTTCCGGAGCCTCGTGGTGGAACCGCTCGTGAAAGAGGGTGGGCTTTTTAAAAGCGAAGGGAGGATCGTGATCTGGTTGACCGATGACGATTTGAAAATACCGATCCGGGTCAATACGAAAGTCGTCATCGGCTCAATCGACGTTGAGCTGCGCGAATACTCCGGACTGTCCGGACCCGTAAAAGCGAAAATGAACTAAGAGAGTCACATGACACAACACCAGCGCGCCGATCTCTCCCGGGTCAACACCATATCCATCAGCACCCGCAAAAGCAAAGTCACCTCCCGCGCGTTTGCCAGGCCTTTTCCGGCACGGGGGGACTCCTTCAGCGCGTTTGTCGATGGACTGCCGGACATTCTCCTGGCCCGCGATCTCCGCATCCTCGTGGACAGTCTGGTGAAGGCTCAGCGCAAGAAGAAGCGGGTGATCCTGATGATGGGCGCGCACGTCGTCAAGGTGGGCCTGTCCCCGGTTCTCGTGGATCTTCTCCGGAGGGGGGTCATTACCGCCGTGGCCATGAACAGCGCCGCGGCGATACATGACGTCGAAACCGCTCTCTGGGGCAAGACCTCGGAGGATGTGGCCGCCAGCCTTTCGGATGGGCGGTTCGGAATGGCCCGGGAAACGGGGGAGTTCATCAACAACACGCTGGTCGCTGCAGCGCGCGATACGGACCTGGGCTACGGAGAAGCCCTCGGGGCGCGCCTCCGCTCCGTGCGCGCACCGAACAGCCGCATCAGTCTTCTCGCCATGTGCCACAAACTCCGCATTCCCATAACCGTCCACGCCGCGATCGGAACGGATATCATCCACCAGCAGCCGTCCATGGACGGTGCGGCCACCGGTGAGATGTCGTTCCGCGATTTTCGCACGCTCTGCGCTGTCTGCGGCAAACTCGGCCGGGGCGGCGTGGTCCTGAATGTGGGAAGCGCCGTCATCATGCCGGAGGTTTTTCTGAAGGCGCTCACCGTCGCGAGAAATCTCGGCGCCACAGCCCGCGGCTTTACCACCGCGGTCTTCGATATGAACACGCACTACCGTCCGACCATGAACGTCCAGCGCCGCCCGACGCAGGACGGCGGGCGCGGTATGTACTTTACAGGACACCATGAAATCATGATACCCCTGCTGGCGGCGATGGTGACAGCGAGACTCGAGCATGCCTGAAACACAAAACCCGATCCCCCTGAACGGAACCCCGGAGCCGGAATCCTGGCTCCGCCGCCTGCATCCCGCCGCCTTTGTGATTCTTGCGCTGGGCGTGATCTTCGTTCTCTATCAGGTGGTGGGCGGCGGAGCCGCGATCCTCCTCGCGGGGGGGCACATTACACCCGATACCGTCCCCCTCGTCCGCTGGTCTACACTGCTCGGGCAGATACTGCTCATGCTCCTGCCCACGCTTTTCCTGACGCGGCTGAGATACGGTTCGATCCTCGAGCCGCTCCGGCTGCATCTTCCCCGTCCGGTCGACCTCGTGCTGACCGTCATCGCCCTTCTGGCACTCCAGCAGGTCCTCCAGGGGTATATGCTCCTGCAGGACGCGATTCCGCTTCCCTCAAAACTCCAGCAGCTGGTGGACATGCTCAAAGAGTTGTTCGAAGAAACCTACCGGATGCTGGTGTACGCGCAGTCTCCCGGGGAACTCCTCTTCGTGGTGGTGACTGTTGCGCTGGTGCCTGCGGTGTGCGAAGAGCTGCTCTTCCGCGGCCTGGTACAACGGGATCTTGAGTCCGTCACCGGCGGCGGCCGCAGTGCGGTCGTCACCGGCGTGATTTTCGGACTGTTTCACCTCAACCCGCTCAGCATCATTCCCCTGATCACCCTCGGCGTGTTCTTCGGATTCCTGGTGTACCGTTCGCAGAATATCACCCTTGCGATGGCTGCCCACTTCCTCAACAATTTTCTGGCAACCGTCGCGGTGTATTTTCGGGTTGACGAAGACTTCATGGTCGTCACATCCTTCGGCCCGGCCGGCCCGGGCGCCATTGCTGCAAACACCGGTCTGTTCGCGCTGGTATTTCTGGGCGTTATGTACTACTTTGTGAGCATAAGCGGGCGCCGCTTGCCCGCCTGATAACCAATTCCGGCGATGCCGCCCCGCGTTTCGGAGGTTCGGCCGGGCTATCCTGGGCGATTTGATATGGCATTGAGCAACCTTACCACCCGAATTCTTGTCGCCCTTGCCGGGATACCGGCTGTCCTCGCCGTTACCCTTGCCGGTGGCTATCTGTTCCTTGCCTTTGTCGCCATGGTCAGCATCCTGGCACTCCATGAATTCTACGCACTGGCCCGGGCAAAAGGTGCCTCACCGCAGGTGATCCCCGGAATGCTCTTCGGGCTCCTGTTCGTCGCGGTCTTTATGTATGACAGGCTTCACGTTCTCGTCCTGAATATGTTTGCGGCTTGGGGCCGGGAAATCCCGCTCCCGACAATGGCGCAGACCGTGCTGATCCTTCTCCTGGTTTTTGTCCCGGCAGTGCTGCTCATCGAGCTCTTCCGCAACAAGCCCTCGGCGTTGATGAATGCGGCCTCGACGGTCTTCGGCGTTCTGTATGTCTCTGTGTTTCTCGGATCGCTCGTGGGTTTGCGCGAACTCTTCGTGCCCGCGGATTTCCCCGTCTGGGCGCACTTTACGGTTGTCGGTCCCTCCGTGCCCGAAGAGATTGCCGCACGGATTTACCGCTGGGGAGGGTGGACGGTCGTGGCGGTGTTTGCGGGGATCTGGGCATGTGATTCCGCGGCCTACTTCGCCGGCCGTGCGTTCGGCCGGCACAGGCTGTTTGAGAGGGTAAGCCCGAAGAAAACATGGGAGGGGGCCGTTGCGGGATTGCTGGCAGCGACCGCTGCCTTTGTCCTGATGAAAGAGGTTGCCCTTCCCTATCTTTCCCTCCGGGATTCGCTGGTGTGCGGTGCAGTGATCGGCGTGTTCGGGCAGACCGGCGACCTTATCGAATCCCTGATGAAACGCGATGCGGGTGTGAAGGACTCCTCAGCCCTCCTGCCGGGACATGGGGGCATCCTGGATCGTTTTGACAGTCTGGTATTCGTTTCGCCCCTGCTTTTCCTCTATCTTGATTTTGTGGTGTTCTGAACCATACCGGCCGGGTTCCCCGGGCACGCCTCTGGCATACAGGCAAGGGAAAGGAAGTGTTGATGGGAAAACAAGGGCGCACAGCCGGAAAACCCCGCGTCCATGTTATCACGATGGGTTGCGCAAAGAATACCGTTGATTCGGAGAAACTGCTCGCGCAACTCCGGGCAAACGGTATTCCGATTGCATCGGATATTGAAGATGCCGATGTTGCCGTGATTAATACCTGCGGCTTCATCGACGCCGCAAAAGAAGAGTCGATTGACATGATCATCGCACAGGTTCAACGCAAGGGACGCGGCCGGCTGCGCAGAGTCTATGCGATGGGATGCCTCACCGAACGGTACCGCGTTGACCTCGAGAAGGAAATTCCGGAAGTGGACCGCTTTTTCGGCACACACCAGCTCGGGGATGTGCTCGAAGAGCTCGGGGGGCACCTCCGGAGCGAGTTGCTCGGCGAGCGGTTGCTCACCACGCCCACCCACACCGCGTACCTGAAGATCTCCGAAGGATGTGACCATCCCTGTGCGTTCTGTGCGATCCCTATCATGCGCGGTACCCACGTCAGCAGGCCCCCCGGCGACATCCTCGGCGAAGTCGGACTCCTCGCAGAGGGTGGCGTAAAAGAGATCGTCGTCATCGGGCAGGACACAACGATGTACGGGGTCGATTTTGACGGGAAACGCCACCTGCCCGGGCTTCTTCGCGACATCGCCGATATTCCCGGTATTGCATGGGTCCGGCTTATGTACGCGTATCCCGCCCATTTTCCAGAGGCCATTCTTGACGTGATGGCTTCCCATCCACGGATCTGCAAGTACCTGGACCTCCCTGTCCAGCATGCGGCGGACACTGTGCTGAAATCCATGCGCAGGGGAATGTCCCGGCGGGCACTGCTGGATCTTGTCCGGACGATCCGGGAGCGGGTGCCGGGGATTGCCCTGCGCACGACGCTCATCGTGGGGTATCCGGCCGAGGGAGAGGCCGAATTCGAAGAATTGCTCGACTTCGTGCGTCAAACCCGTTTTGACCGGCTCGGTGTGTTCACCTATTCCCTGGAGGAAGGGACAACCGCTTTTCCCCTCGGCGATCCGGTGCCGGCAGAGGAAAAGGAGCGGCGCCGCGCCGCCGTCATGGAGGTGCAGCGGGAAATCTCGGAAGCACAGAACGAAGACCTGGTCGGCCGCCGGGTCCGTGTCCTGGTGGATCGCCTGGAAAACGGGCAGTATTTCGGCCGGACGGAGCATGATGCTCCGGAAATCGACAATGAAGTGATCCTCCCGGGGGTACCGGAACTCCGGATCGGGAGCTTTTATGATGTCGGAATTGTTGAAGCGTATGAGTATGATATTCACGGAAAGGTTCTTGCATGACAACGAGCATCCTGCACGGCGCGGCCCAACGCGCGCTCCTGCTCATTCCGCTCATGCTGGTCTGGCTGCCGGCCCGCGCACAGGTGGAGGTCAGCGGAGCACGCCTTGATCTACAGGAAAGCATGTTCTTCGTCGATGCCGTGTGCTTCGCCTCACAAACCGGCCCCGACAGCCGTCTGGATGTCTTCACGCAGATCGGGTACGACGCGCTGAGTTTCGTCAAGCAAAACGAGACGTACAACGCGGCTTATGAGATGACCATTTCAATATTCGATTCCACCGGTACTCTGGTAAGCGAAAAACTGTGGACGGAAGAAGTAAAGGGGGTGCCGTTCGAACGCTCCGTTTCACCCGCCCTATCCAGCGTCACCCAGCGGGTCTTTGAAATCAAGCCGGGCGGCTATATGCTCCGGGTTGTCATGCGAGACAGGGAGAGCGGCGTCTCCCGGCAGGCGACACGTCAGATCCGCGTTGCCGATTTTTCACAGCGGGATTTCTCGCTGAGCGATATCATGCTCCTCAGCCGGGTAAGTATGCAAGGGGGGAAACGGTCGATTACGCCGCATATCTCCGCGAATGTCGGGGCCCTTCCTGAAGTATTTTTCGCGTATATCGAGGTGTACAACGCGCGCAAGCTCGATACGATCCACCTGCTGACCGATGTGGTCAACGATAAGAGCGAACGGATCCTCCGGGTCGACACGCTGGTTACGCTGCTCCCCGGGCGGAACGAACGCATCCTCCGCATCCCCCACACCACCCTGCCTCTCGGAGACTTCAGGCTGCTGGTAAGGGCGCGCGGTGCTCATGATTCGCTGGACGAAAACACAACCTCCCTGGCCACGACAAACCGGCAGATCTCCGTGCGCTGGTCCGGGATGCCGCGGTCCGTCAAAGATCTGGATGTTGCGATTGATCAGGTCCGCTATATCGCCAAGGACGACGAGCTCTCCATGCTGAAGGATGCCGAGACCCAGGAGGAGAAACAGAAACGGTTTATGGAGTTCTGGAAGAGGCGCGACCCCAATCCGAACACGCCGCGCAACGAGCGCATGGAAGAGTACTATGCCCGGGTGGATTATGCGAACAAGCATTTCACCCACTACATCGAAGGTTGGCGCAGCGACATGGGCATGGTCTATATCATCTTCGGTGCCCCGAGCAACGTCGACCGCCACCCCTTTGAAGTGGACTCAAAACCGTATGAAGTATGGGCATACTACGAATTGAACTACTCCTTTGTCTTCATTGACCAGACCGGATTCGGTGATTACCGGCTTGAAACCCCGCTCTGGGAAGTCTGGCAGCGGCCACGGAATTGAAACACCGGACTTCATCAGCGTTTTCAAACATGCGGCACGGGTGAACCGGGCGGCGGCGCTGGCTGCGCTCCTGACGCTCGGCGGCGCGCTCTCCATTGCCCTGTGCGCCCCCGTTGTGGGGTCGGTACGGATCGGCGGAAATCACCTGTTCACCACCAGGGAACTTGTCGACCGTCTCGTCAGCCGCACCGGCTCTCCCTTTCTCCCGCCACGCTTCAGGACGACTGCACCCTGATCACCTCGCTGTATCGCCGCGAAGGGTTTCTTGCCGCCACTGCGTCCTGCACCCGCATGGAGTATAGCGAGGACAGCGCACGCGTGGACCTGTTCATTTCCGTTGAAGAAGGAAGACGATCCGTCCTGGGGAGTCTGACCCTTGCCGGTGCAACGGCCCTGACACCGGATGACCTTCGTGCCCGGTTTGACACGCGTGTGGGCGATCCGCTGGACGAAGCCGGCCTTGAGGCCGACATCGCCCTCCTGCTTACCCGGTACGAGAGAATCGGCTATCCGTTCGTCCGCTGTCTGGTCGATAGCGTGCGGACGCGGAGCAGCGGCCCGGTGGATTCCCTGGACCTGCTCCTCAGGATAGAAGAGGGAGGTCGTCTCACGATCGATGAACTGCGTGTCGAAGGCAATACCGTGACGGATACACGGGTGATCGTCAGGGAAAGCCGCATTCGTTACGGAGAGGCGTACGATCCGGTGCGCGTACGCACCATCCGTCAGCGGCTGATGCGGCTCAACATCTTCTCGGCCGTCAACGAGCCTGAAGTCTACCTCCGGAAAGAACGCGGAGGCCTGCTTCTCCGGGTGCAGGAAGGGAATACCAGTACCTTCGACGGGATAGCGGGGTATATCCCTCCGGGACAGGAAGGCGAAAGCGGGTATGTGACCGGCATGGTGTCGGTGTTCATGCGCAACCTCTTCGGCACGGGACGGAAACTGAACGTCCGCTGGCAGAAAGAGGATCGCTACTCCCAGGAACTCGCACTCGGGTACCGGGAGCCCTGGCTGTTCGATCAGCCCGTGAACGCCGGCGTCGACTTCCAGCAGCGCCAGCAGGATACTTCATACGTCCGGCAGATCCTCCGCTTCCAGGGAGAACTCATGCTGTCGGAAGAAATCTCCGTCAGTCTCCTGGGCGGCAGTGAAAACGTCATCCCTTCCGATGACTCCACGGCACAGCGTCCGCCCCGCTCGACAACGCTCACCATCGGTGCGGAAGTGCTGTACGACACGCGTGACGACCTGTACAGTCCAACCACCGGTGCAAGGTATCGTGCGGACGGGCATTATGGACGAAAACAACTGAGTCAACCCGCTCCGGGTGATACACAGAAGGAATCCATTCAACGATTCGGCATCGACGTAGACCTCTTTTTCGGAACCTTTCCCCGGCAGGTGCTTGCCCTGGGAGTCCACGGACGGCAGATTCAGGGAGACCAGCTCGATGAGAGCGAATTGTTCAGGTTCGGCGGCGCCGCCACGCTCCGGGGGTACCGGGAAAACCAGTTTATCGGATCGCAGGTCGCATGGGCAACGACGGAATACCGTTTTCTGCTGGCCCGCCGGTCTTTTGTTTATGGCTTCCTGGATCTGGGCTACTATTATCGCCCGGCAGACATGACCCGGAATATCGAGTCGTCGGAGGCGTTTCTCTACGGGTACGGCCTGGGTATCCGGTTCGATACGTCGCTGGGCAATCTCGGCGTCAGCTTTGCCCTGGGGAAGGGGGATTCTTTCGCCCAGGGAAAAGTGCACTTCGGGTTGATCAATGAGTTCTAGAGACCTCCTGCACTTCGAACGCATGCTCTGGCGGCAGGGAGTGCTGCGCGTGGCAGGTGTGGACGAAGCCGGGCGCGGTCCGCTAGCGGGTCCGGTCGTTGCCGCCGCGGTGATCTTCCCTCCGGAGTCGGTCATTCCCGGGGTGGATGACTCGAAGGTGCTCACACCCGTTCAGCGTGAGGAGCTGTACCCCGTGATCCTGGAAACTGCCCTGGCGGTCGGCATCGGCAGTGCGGACCATGAAGAGATTGATCAGGTCAACATCCTCCAGTCCACCTACCGCGCCATGCACAGAGCGGTGGCCGCGCTGGGGACGCCGCCGCAACACCTGTTGATCGATGGCAACCGGTTCGACGGCCTGCACATACCGTTTACGGTCCTGGTGGACGGTGATGCGCGCTCGTTTGCCATCGCCTCGGCGTCAATCGTGGCGAAGGTCATGCGCGACCGGATGATGGTGATGTACGACGGACTCTACCCGGGCTACGGGTTCGCCCGGCACAAAGGATACGGAACTGCCTACCACAGGGAAACCCTCCGGTGCCTCGGTCCCTGCCCTATTCACCGGCGTTCCTTCCTCCGCTCTCTCTTCCCCGGAAACACGTCCGGAGCGACGGCGTCATCCCCTGTCAGCCTTGTGGGCGACCGAAGAGGGTGAATGATCCGGCGGGGTGAATACGGAGAAATCCTGGCCCGGCAATATCTCGAGGGTCAGGGGGTTCGCGTTCTCGAGACGAACTTCCGGTTCCATCATGGAGAGATTGACATTGTTGCGGAAGAAGGGGATGTGCTGATCTTCTGCGAAGTCAAGACCCGCTTCTCCGGGACCTTCGGGCCGCCGGAACTTGCCGTGACCGCACAGAAACAGCGGCAGATCAGGAAGATTGCCGGCGCCTATCTGCTCTTGCACCGGATTCACGACCGGATCTGCCGGTTTGACATCGTTGCCATCCGCGTGGAGAACGGCATTGCTTCAGTCCGCTATCTCCGGGATGCCTTCCGCTGAGCCTTGCGTTTCCGGAAAGTTTCTGCAATATTGTTTCACCCGCCGGATGTGACGGACACAACCCGTACTCATGCACGAAGAAAGAAACCGCCGATGCATGCTCTTCCCCTTATTCTTGTTGCGATATGCGTGATGGCCATCGCCTACCGGTACTATAGCGCATTCATTGCCGCAAAAGTACTTGTGCTGGATGACACGCGTATCACGCCCGCACACACACTCAATGACGGTCAGAACTACCAGCCGACGAACAAGTGGGTCCTGTTCGGACATCATTTTGCCGCCATTTCAGGCGCGGGACCTCTGATCGGGCCGGTTCTGGCCGCCCAGTTCGGATTTCTGCCCGGGTTTCTCTGGCTGGTCGTCGGAGTGGTTCTCGCAGGCGCGGTCCATGACTTCACCGTACTCGTGGCCTCCGTCCGGCACAATGGGAAATCCCTCGCGGCAATTGCACGAAAGGAAATCAGCCCGCTTGCCGGCCTCATTGGATCCGTCGCCATCCTCATCATTCTGGTCATCGCGCTGGCCGGACTGGGTATCGCCGTCGTCAACGCCCTCAGCGAAAGCTCGTGGGGAACCTTCACCATTGCCATGACCATACCCATCGCGCTGGTTGTCGGTCTCTGGATGTACCGCATACGCCCCGGAAAGATCGGCGAAGCGAGTGTCATCGGCGTCGCCGCCGTCATCGCCGCAGTGGTGCTGGGCAGCTACGTCCCCGGTTCAGCACTCGCCCCGTATTTCACCTTCTCGCGGGATGGCATCGTGCTGGCCCTGGTGGTGTACGGGTTCGTGGCTTCGGTTCTGCCGGTGTGGCTCCTGCTCATTCCCCGGGATTATCTCAGTTCATACATGAAAATCGGGACCATTGCCGCCCTGGTGATCGGCGTAATTGTGGTGAATCCGGAATTGAAGATGCCGGCCTTCACGCAGTATATCGGCGGCGGGGGACCGATTATTCCCGGCAAACTGTTTCCGTTTCTCTTTGTCACCATCGCCTGCGGGGCGATCTCCGGATTTCATGCGCTCGTGGCATCCGGAACGACCCCCAAGCTTCTCAACCGGGAATCCGACGCCAGGATCATCGGCTTTGGCGGGATGCTGATGGAAGGACTCGTGGGAGTTGTGGCGCTTATTGCGGCCTGTTCGCTTAACCCCGGCGATTACTTCGCCATCAATCTGACACCTGAAAAGTTCGCCCAGCTTGGTATTCCCGCCGTGAATCTGGAAACACTTTCGCGCGAGGTGGGAGAAGTCGTTGCCGGGCGTCCCGGCGGCGCGGTCTCCCTCGCCGTCGGCTTTGCGCAGATCTTCACGGGATTGCCCGGACTGGAACGGCTCATGTCGTTCTGGTACCATTTCGCGATCATGTTTGAGGCCCTGTTCATCCTCACGACTATCGATGCGGGTACGAGGGTCATGCGCTTCATGGTACAGGAATTCGGGGGGCGGATCTGGAAGCCGATGGAACGCACCGACTGGCTTCCGGCGAATGTCCTGGCGACGACTATTGTGGTCTGTTCCTGGGGCTATTTCCTGTGGACCGGGAGCATCAGCACGATCTGGCCCATGTTCGGAACCGCCAATCAGCTGCTGGCTGCGGTCGCGCTAGCCGTCTCCACCAGCGTCATCATCAATGCCCGGAAGGAACGGTACGCCTGGATCACCATTGTCCCGATGGTCTTCGTCGCCGCAACAACCCTGACGGCGGGAATCCTGAACATCACGGATAATTTCTGGCCGCTCACGCAGAGCCCTTCAACGCGCATCCAGGGGTACGTCAACAGCACCATGACCCTCGTGATGATCTACTGTGCGATCATGGTGATGGTGGAAGCGCTCAAGCGCTGGTACGGGGCGATTGTCCACGGCCGGTACGAGGTGAAGCACGATGAGTCGCACATCCATCCGGGAGGAGATCCGCCGTTCCTGGGGTGCTGTTAGAGCGTCGTCAACGTGGATCAGCGGATTTCATGCGGGGGCTCTCACCCGCGCCTGTCGCGGGGGGGGGAGTTGCTACGCCCGCGGTTTTGCAGCAAGGCAATTCGCATTCTTGTTGTTGTAGCGCTTGAGCAGGGAGCAGAAGACGCCCGCCTCCCGGCGGCATGCGCCGACGGCATCAGCCGGGGGAAATGCCGCGTGAGGACACGCGAAATCACAGAACAGCGGCGGATCGGCGGAGGTTGGTCGCAGGGACCTTGCGTTCGCTTTCCGGGCTGCGCGGGCCGTCTCAGGCCGGCTGATCGGGCCGGATCTTCCCGTTCGCACGGGCGATCGTGAGTGTGAATTCCGGCGTCCGCCCGGACGCTTAGTTGACGACATTTCTCCGTTCTCCCCTCATAAATGCGGCAAGATTCTCCGCCACTTCCGCCATCAGTCTCTTTCGTGCCGCCGTGGATGCCCAGGCGATGTGCGGGGTGATGTAACAATTCCTCGCACGAAGAAGGGGATTGTCTGCCGGAGGCGGTTCCTGGGAAAGGACATCGAGCCCCGCGCCGGCGATCGCCCCTGCCTCAAGGGTCTCGGCGAGAGCCTCCTCGTCAACCAGCGGCCCGCGGCTGGTGTTTATCAGGTACGATGTCGGCTTCATCATGGCCAGCCGCTCCCGGTTGACAATGCCCCTGGTCGATGATGTCAGGGGGCAGTGCAGTGTCAGAACATCGGACAGCGCAAAAATCTCGTCAAGGGTCACCATCCGGACTCCGGGGGGGATATCCCCCGCGTGAGTGGGGTCATGGGCGAGCACGGTCATGCCGAAGGCCGCTGCCGCGCACGCCACGGCGGTGCCGATCCTGCCCAAACCGATGATGCCCATCGTCAACCCGCTTACCTCAACGAGGGGAGCATCCGCGAAAGAAAAATCCTTGCACACGGTCCATGCGCCTTCCCGGACGGCCGCGGTGTGGTGACCCATCCGGTGGGTGAGGTTGAAGAGGTGGGCGAACACCACCTGTGCCACGGACATCGTGCCGTATGCGGGGACATTGGTGACGGGGATGCCGTGTTCACGCGCTGCGTCCACATCCACAATATTGTATCCCGTTGCCAGCACGCCGATATACCGGAGACCGGGGAGAGCGGCAAGGATATCCCGGGTGAGGGGGGTCTTGTTGGTGAGCACCGCCCCGGCATCCCGTGCCCGCGGGACAACTTCCACCGGCAGCGTTCGATCATGAATCGTGCAAATCCCTGAAGCTGCGAGTGCTTCCCAGGACAGATCGCCGGGATTGAGCGTGAAGCCGTCCAGAACGACAATATGCATGCGGGTGTGCTCCATGTTGGTCCATTCTACAATGTTTCGTGTTGATCTGCAAGTCGCAGGGAGCGACCGTTGCACTAAGCCCGGTATCTTTGTATATTCATACCCAATTGTTGTGAGACCCCCTGGTTGCCAAAACGTACTGACCTCTCTTCCATTCTGATCGTGGGGTCCGGACCGATTGTGATCGGTCAGGCCTGCGAATTCGACTACTCCGGCACTCAAGCATGCAAGGTGCTGCGGGAAGAAGGATATCGCATCATTCTCGTCAACAGCAATCCCGCCACGATCATGACCGATCCGGATATGGCGGACCGGACCTACATTGAGCCTATTACCCCCGAGTTTGTCGAGAAGATCATCGAACGCGAGAAACCGGACGCTCTCCTCCCGACCATGGGAGGACAGACCGCCCTGAACATCGCCGTCGCCCTGGCGGAAAGCGGAGTCCTGGCAAAACATCACGTCGAACTGATCGGCGCAAAGCTGGAGCCCATCAAGAAGGCGGAAGACCGGGAGCTGTTCAAGGCGGCGATGGATGAGGCCGGACTCGAGACGCCGCGGGGCGGATTCGTGCGTTCCCTTGAAGAGGCGGAAGCGCTTGTGGCCTCGATCGGCTTCCCGCTGATTATCCGGCCGTCGTTCACGATGGGAGGCACCGGCGGAGGTATCGCCATGACGCGCCGATGAGTTCGAAGAGAAGATCCTGCACGGACTCGAGGCCAGCCCCATCCATGAAGTGCTCCTGGAGGAATCCGTCATCGGGTGGAAGGAGTACGAGCTGGAGGTGATGCGGGACCTCAAAGACAACGTGGTCATCATCTGTTCGATCGAAAACCTGGATCCGATGGGCGTTCATACGGGCGATTCGATCACCGTTGCTCCGCAGCAAACCCTGACGGACAGGGAATACCAGGCGATGCGGGATGACGCGCTCAAGATCATCCGCGCCATCGGGGTGGAAACGGGCGGCTCCAATATCCAGTTTGCCGTGCATCCGCGGACAGGACGGCGTCTGGTGATCGAGATGAATCCGCGCGTCTCCCGTTCTTCGGCGCTGGCCTCCAAAGCCACGGGGTTTCCCATCGCCAAGATTGCCGCCAAGCTGGCCGTCGGATATACACTGGATGAAATCCCCAACGACATCACCCGCGTGACCCCTGCTTCGTTTGAGCCGACCATCGATTACTGTGTGGTCAAGATTCCTCGCTGGGATTTTGAGAAGTTCCGCGGCGTGGACGAGACGCTGGGCGTGCAGATGAAATCGGTGGGGGAGGCGATGGCGTTCGGGCGGACGTTCAAGGAGGCCCTGCAGAAGGCGCTCCGGTCGCTCGAGCAGGGACGCTTCGGACTGGGTGCCGACGGCAAAGACCTGTTTGAAGTGGATCGCCTGTCAGCTGAAGAGAGACTCGCCTGGCGGCAGCGGATTCACGACCGCCTCGCCCGGCCCCGGCCGGATCACCTCTTCTATCTCCGCTACGGCATGCTTCTGGGCATGACCGTCGAAGAACTGCACACGCGGACCGGCATCGATCCCTGGTTCCTTCACAACATCCGCGAAATCGTCGAGTACGAACATCAGCTTCGCGCGGCGCCCGAACTGGATGCGGAGGTGATGCGCGCGGCCAAACGTCTGGGCTTTTCCGACCGGCAGATCGCGCATATTCGCGGGATGGATGAAGCCGCTGTCCGCCGTACACGCAAGGCACTCGGGGTCATCCCCGTCTACAAAACCGTCGATACCTGCGGTGCGGAGTTTGCCGCAGAAACGCCGTATCACTACTCCACCTACGAAACGGAAAACGAGTCGGTCCGTTCGTCGCGTAGAAAAGTCATGATTCTCGGGGGCGGTCCGAACCGGATCGGGCAGGGGATCGAATTCGACTATTGTTGTGTGCACGGCGTCATGGGTCTCGCCGACGAAGGATTCGAGACCATCATGGTGAACTGCAACCCGGAAACCGTCTCGACCGACTACGACACCACCGACAAGCTCTACTTCGAACCGCTGACCCTGGAAGATGTCTTAAACATCTGCGACCACGAGCAGCCCGAAGGGGTGATCGTGAGCTTCGGGGGACAGACGCCGCTGAAGCTCGCAAAGCAGCTGGAGAAGAACGGCTATGCGATTCTGGGGACCTCCACAGAGGGGATTGACCTTGCGGAGGACAGGAAACGGTTCGGCGGGCTGCTGGATGGCATCGGGATCGCCTGCCCGCCGTATGGCACGGCGCACGATACCGCCGGCGCGATTGCCATTGCCGCCCGCATCGGCTATCCGGTGCTTGTCCGCCCTTCGTACGTTCTGGGCGGGCGGGCAATGGAAATCTGCTATGCTGATGACGGGCTGCGGGAGTATATGCAGAAAGCCGTGAACGTCTCTCCGGAACACCCGATTCTGATCGATCGATTCCTCGAGGATGCTTTCGAATTTGACGTGGATGCCCTGTGCGACGGGTCCGATGTGTATATCGGCGGGATCATGCAGCACATCGAAGAAGCGGGGGTTCATTCGGGGGACAGTTGTTGTGTACTCCCCCCGTATGCCGTAACTCCGCAGCAATTGCACACGCTGGTCACATACACCCGTCAGCTGGCGCTTGCGCTCCATGCCGTGGGTATCATCAATATTCAATACGCCATGCAGAACGGGGTCGTCTACGTTCTGGAGGTGAATCCCCGCGCTTCCCGTACCACCCCCTTTGTCAGCAAGGCCACGGGCGTGCCGCTTGCCAAAATCGCCGCAAAGCTGAAGGTGGGGAAGACACTCAAGGAACTGGGCGTCTCCGGCTACCCCTGGGCCAAACATGTCTCCGTCAAGGAATCGGTCTTTCCGTTTCCAAAATTCCCCCAGGCCCGCCACTTTCTCGGACCGGAAATGCGGTCCACGGGAGAGGTGATGGGACTCTCCGACAGCTTCGGCGTTGCTTTTGCCAAGGCCTCCATGGCGGCCGGAAGCACGCTCCCCACGAAGGGCACGGTGTTTGTCAGCGTGAACGACAACGACAAACACCTGCGGACGGTGAATATTGTGCGGTCCTTCATCCGGCTCGGGTTCAACGTCATCGCCACGGAAGGAACCTCGGCGTTCCTGGCGAAGAACGGCATCCGCAACCGCCCGGTGCTGAAAGCCAGCGAGGGCACGCTCAACATCATCGACATTCTCAAAAACGGCTGGGTGCAGCTGATTATCAATACTCCTCTCGGACAGGTTTCACGCCAGGATGAGCACGCGATCGGCCGTACGGCTCTGGAATACAAAGTACCATTTCTGACCACACTCTCGGCCGCCTCCTTCGCCGCCAAAAGTATCCAGCAAATGCAGGAACGGTCCTTCACGGTGATGAGCATTCAGGAACACCACGAGCTGGCCGCACAGGGAGGTGCTTCGCTCACGCTTGAAACCCTCGACGATTGCACGCGTCTCGTTGAATACATCCGGTCTTTCCAGCTCTGACTCCTATGAAAAAACACTCCCGCCTTTCGATCCTCTCCGAGCTCTGGGCCTTCATGCGGGTTCGCAAGAAATGGTGGCTCGGTCCGATTGTTCTGGTGCTTCTTCTCCTCGGGCTGCTCGTGGTGCTGACCCAGGGCTCGGCCCTGGCGCCGTTTATCTACACCCTGTTCTAGGAGTCCCCCCGGCAGTCGTTTCTACAGCCGGTTGAGGAACTCCATCAGGTGTGAGTTCACGAGCCCGGGATTCTCCAGCGGGCTCATATGCGCGGCCTCCGGGACGATGTGGAGTTCCGAGCGGGCGATCCGTTCGTGCATCGCACGGGATGCTTCAGGGGGTGTGGTGGTGTCATGTTCACCGACCATGATCAGCGTGGGGACACTGATGCGTGAGAGTGAACCGGTTGTGTCGGTCCGTCCGGCGAGTGCCAGCAGCGTTCCCGCGATGGCAAGAGGCGGCGTGCGGGCTATTATCCCGGTGATCATTTTCACGGCGTCCGGGACGCGTGTGAAGGATGCGGGCGCGAACACTTTGCGGACAAACTCATCCGCGAAGGCCTGCGATCCGGACTTTTTCACCATGCGGATTGCCGCGGCTCTCCCGATACGCCCTTCGTTTGTGTCAGCTTCACTCCGTGTGTTACACAAGACGGCCGCGGTCCAGCGTTCGGGATTGCGCTCCAGGGCGCGCAGGGCGATATAGCCCCCCATGGACAGTCCGAGGATGACCGCCTTCGGGATCGACAGATGGTCCAGCAATCCGATAAGATCATCGACATGTTCTTCAATAGTGTACTGGCCGTCTCCCACACTGCTCCCGCCGAGGCCGCGCACATCGTAAGCTATTGCTCTGAACTGCCTGCTGACCGCGCCGATCTGGGATTCCCACATGGCGTGGCTGAAGGGAAAGCCGTGGATGAACACCACCGGAAGCGCGCCGGTGGGACCGTGCTGGACAACAAGCAGATGGGTATCGTTGATCCGGACCATGTTCACATCGGACCTCGCGGGATGTGGATTCCTACGAAGATACGCATTGCGCGTGCCAATTGCCCTCCGAGGTCGCCCTCCGAGGTCGTGATATATCTTGAAAGATCCCGGTGAATATCGTACATTATGTATTCATTCATCCGAACGCCAGAGGCTCCTTTCCATGCAAGACGCACTCTCCTATATCGATTCCCATGGTCCCCGATTTCTCGACGAGCTGAAGCAGCTGCTGGCCATCCCGAGCGTGAGCACAAACAAGGAGGAACACGGGGGGGATGTGGTCCGCTGTGCGGCCTGGCTGGCCGATCACATGCGTGCGATCGGACTGCAGGATGTGCAGGTCATGCCGACGGCCGGCCACCCGGTGGTGTACGCCTCGTGGCTGAATGCGCCGGATCGCCCCACGCTTCTCATCTACGGGCATTATGATGTCCAGCCTGTCGAGCCGCTGGAGCTCTGGACCTCCCCTCCGTTCGAAGCCACCATACGCGGGGAGAATCTGTTCGCCCGCGGTTCTTCGGACGACAAGGGCCAGCTGTTCGTGCATCTCAAGAGTATCGAAGCATTTCTCAGAACGGCCGGCAGTCTCCCGGTCAATGTCAAGCTCCTGATCGAAGGGGAAGAAGAGATCGGGAGTGAACATCTGGAAGAATTTGTCCGGGAACACGCGGAAATGCTCAAAGCGGATCTTGTCCTGATCTCGGATTCGTCGATGTTCGCCAAGGGGGTTCCCTCCATCTGCTACGGGCTGCGCGGCCTCGCCTACATGCAGATCGATGTGGTCGGGCCGAGCCGCGATCTCCACTCCGGCTCCTATGGAGGATCGGTCCACAACCCCATTCAGGCCCTTGCGGAAATCATCGCGTCACTGCATGACAGGAACGGGCGCGTGACGATTCCCGGATTCTACGATGACGTGCGCAGGCTGACGCGGGCGGAGCGTGAGGCCTACCGGAAACTGCCCTGGAGCGAAAAACGGTACGCCAGAGATCTCGGGGTACGGCAATTGTACGGGGAGAAGGGGTTTTCCACCCTGGAGCGGGTTTGGGCGAGGCCGACCCTGGAATGTAACGGGATCTGGGGAGGCTTCACGGGTGAGGGCGCAAAGACCGTCCTGCCGTCCCGTGCTTCGGCAAAAATCTCCACGCGCCTCGTCCCAGATCAGGAGCACCGCTCCATGGCGAAACTCTTCGAACGCCATATCCGGAAAATCGCCCCGAAAAGTGTTTCGGTCACCGTACGGGCATTGCACGGCGGCGATCCCGCCATCACGCCCATAGACAGTCCGGGCGTGCGTGCCGCCGTGGAATCTCTCTCGCTGGGATTCGGAAAGAAGCCGCTGTATCAACGGGAAGGCGGTTCTATTCCGATCGTTGTCCAGTTCAAGAAGCTCCTCAAGATTGATACCGTGCTTCTTGGTTTCGGGGTGCCGGATGAAAACGCGCATGCGCCCGATGAATTTCTGTACCTTCCGAATTTCCATGGTGGCATACGGACATCGGCCCATTTCCTGAATCTGTTGCCGGGATATATGAACAGGTCCCGCCCCTAAGAGGAAGCTGCTGTGCTGAGGATCAACCTTCTTGTCCACGTTCATACCGTGGGTCTCAACCGCGATCTGCTGGTCTTGCGTGAAGCGTTGCGTCATCCCGGCATTCAGCTGACGGTGACCGCCTTCCATGACACCGTTCATCACCGCTCCCGGCGAATCCTCCGCCGCTTGATTCCTCTGATTACACGCCGCCCCCAGTACGACATCAATCTCTTTGTTGAAGATGTAACGGAAGGCTGGTTGAATACCGCCAGGGTGAACTGTCTCGTTCCCCATCAGGAGTGGTTCACCGAATCCCACCGGGAGCTTCTCCCGCGCCTGGACTGGCTTCTCTGCAAGACACGGTTTGCCATGGACACCTTCTCGGGCCATGGCATCAACACAAGGTTCATCGGGTTTACGAGTCCGGACCGGTTTGACAACACCGTACGGAAAGACTCGTCTGCCTGCATCCATCTGGGCGGGAGCAGTATGCAGAAAGGCTCAACGACGGTGAACATCGTGTGGCTCCGGAATCCTTCATGGCCTCCCCTCTCCCTGTTCTGGAATAATCCCCGGGGGAATCCCGTCAGCGGGCCCAACGTGCGTTGTGAGACGAAGTTTCTCGATGATGACCATGTTCGCTGGATGCAGAATACGTGCGGCATCCACCTTTGTCCTTCCGAGGCGGAAGGATTCGGCCACTACCTGGTGGAGGCGATGAGCTGCAAAGCCGTTGTGGTCACCACCGATGCACCGCCGATGAACGAGCTGGTCGGCCGGACCGGGGCGTTCTGGTCCGGTTCCACCGGAGCGCGCCGCAGGGTGCGGGGAGGAATTTCTATGTGGATCCTGAAGACCTTGAAGAGAAGGTGAACGCCGTTCTGAGCATGGATCCATCACACCGGCGCGCATTGGGAGAAAATGCGCGTGAATGGTATCTCGAGAACGACCGCGCGTTCAAGGCAAACCTGGTTGAGGTGCTACAGGGGATCGCCTGATGATGGGCTGAAAGAAAACGGGCGGCCGTCGGCCGCCCCGGGTGGCACTGAGAGTCAATGTCCCGGATATCCCTCTTCCAGCCCCTATTTGTTCACGTTCTCGCACGGAATCTTGTACGGGTCGCCGACCCCGTCGAACCGCGTTTTCTGGTACTTGTTCCCTACGTAATCCTGCTGGAATGTAACGAGTTGCCACACCGTGCACGTGCCGTCGCTGTTCTTTACCGCGATTGTTGCCCTGATGTAGCGATGGAGAATGACGCCGGTCAGCTCGTTTCTCCTGATCATCCAGTCGGGATCTACGATGACCACCCGTATCACCTCTCCCTTGATTCTCTCCTTATACGTTTGCGAGCTCTTCAATGCGCCGATCATTTCCGATTCAAGAGCTTTGTCGGAACGTGCGGCTTTAGGCATGACGGCGCTCTTTGTGCTGGCGCCCGAGGCGTAATCGTTCAGATCCTTCGACATCTTCTTGTACACCGTGTAGTCGTTCCCCTTGATGACGAATTTGCCGGTGGCGACGAAATTGTAGTTACAGTTCAATTTGACGATGACGGTATGCTCGCCGGGCCCGAGCTGGCTCAAGGCTGTGGCGAATGCCACCGGACCGTAGAAACCGCTCCCGAATTTCCGGTAAACAAGCTCCTGACCGCCGTAAGCCGTCAGGGCATTGGTTCCCGGCACAATGTCCAGTGGCAGGTAGGGTTTCTGAAGGGCACCTCCCAGCACCTGCAGGGTGTTGGATTCCATCTGCGATTCGCTTGCCTGCTGATACGAATAGAGGGGGGGCTGCAACTCGTACAGAAACACCTCCACATCGACCTTCTTCTGCTCGGAACCCACTATATCCATGATGGATTTGTCCAGGTACGCCACCGCATAGATGTAGTCACCCGTCTGGAACTGGGTGGTAAGTGCGGCGGGCTTCGAAGGATCGATGAGAGTCTTGGAGAAGACGATTTCACCGGGCTTCTGGGCCAGAGCGTTGAATGAGAGAATGCAGAGAATGACAAAAAGCGATGCGAGCGCAACGAGCCGTTTCATGATAACCTCCATTGGATGAAGTGCTGGAACGTGTATCCGTGAGGGGAGCAAAAGAACGGGGAATCAACAGAAAGTTAGCAATACCGATGGGAAAAGACAAGTTTTTGGCAATTTTCGGCAAGATGCGATTCTCGAAGGGAGAAATGCCGGGTCTTTTATGACGTAATATCCAGAAGCGCAAGGATAAAAGTTAAGAAAATTTAATTAATAATATCGTCTATATCGGAACTATCGGCTAAAACGAGTGGTTGGAATGGGTAAGAATCACTGAAATCATCATTCCACTCACACAAACAACACTGGAGGTTCCGATGCGCTTCTCTCGGATTGCAGCATTTGTCCTTGTCGCCGCGCTACAACTGGGGGTTGCTAATGCCCAGACTGCCCGTCTCCAGGTGATCCACAACGCAGCCGATCCGGCTGCGGATTCGGTGGACATCTACCTGAATGGGTCACTGCTTCTGAACAACTTCAAGTTCCGTGCAGCCACACCTTTCATCGATGCTCCGGCCGGCACTCCGATCAATATCGGCGTGGCCCCTGCCAGCAGCAATTCTGCAGCCGACACCATCAAGAACTTCCGGGTTACTCTCACGGTGGTCAGAAGTATATCGCCATTGCCAATGGCGTTCTGACCCCGCATAATTTCGCGGCAAACCCGAACGGCCGTTCCACGGGCTTCACGCTGTTGATTCAGACACCGTCGAAAGAATCGGCCACCGGGGGTAACGTCGAGTTCGTGGGTGTTCACGGCGCAACCGACGCCCCGGCGGTGGATATTGTTGCCCGCGGTGTGGCCACGCTGGTGAACAATGCCATGTACGGCGATATCACCGGATACATCGCGGTGCCCCCGGCAAAGTACACGCTGGACGTGAAGGACAGTACAGGAACGACGCGCGTTGCGACGTTTGCGGCCGACCTTTCCGGCCTTGCCAATGGCGCGGCCGTCGTGTTCGCTTCGGGGTTCCTTACGCCCTCGGCAAATCAGAACGGCAAGGCGTTCGGTCTCTATGCCGCGCTGGCCAATGGCACCGTCGTGGCGTTCCCTGCGGTAACCACTGCGCGTCTCCAGGTGATCCACAACGCTGCCGATCCGGCTGCGGATCGGTGGATATCTATCTCGGCTGGCAACGAAGCTCTGGACAACTTCGGCTTCCGCAAAGCCACGCCCTTATATCGATGCACCTGCGGGCGCAGCCAATCAATATCGGCGTTGCTCTGCGCGAGCACCAGTGCCTCGGCTGCGGATACGATTCAAGAACTTCCGCTTGACGCTGACGCCTGGAGAAACCTACGTCGCCATCGCGAATGGTGTCCTTAATACTGCCAGCTTTGCGCCCAATCCGAACGGCAGGAACAGGGCCTTCACGCTCTTCCTGCAGGCGCTTGGCCGTGAGAAGGCGGTTGACACCACGAAAGTGGAGATTTTCGCGGTGCATGGCGCCACTGATGCCCCGATAGTTGATGTTGTCGCGCGCGGTGTGGCCACGCTGGTCAATAACGCAGGGTACGGCGACGTGACAGGATACCTGGGCGTTCCTCCGGCGAGTTACACACTGGATGTCAAGGACAGCAGCGGCACAGTGATCGTTGCCAGTTTCGGCGCTGACCTCAGTGGTCTCCGCAAAGGCACCGCGGCGGTGTTCGCGTCGGGTTTTCTGACGCCTGCGACCAACCAGAACGGTCCTGCATTCGGACTGTTTGCGGCCCTCGCCAACGGAACCGTGGTGGCTTTTGGTCCGGTCACGAGCGTGGCCCAGGAGTCAGCCACGACCCCGCTCACGTATGATCTGTCACAGAACTATCCAAATCCATTCAATCCGTCGACCCAGATTGCCTTCTCAATTCCCGTGGAAGGGTTTGCCAGGCTGGTCGTATACAACGGTCTCGGACAGGAAATCGCGGTTCTGGCGAATGGCACTTATAGCCCCGGGACGTACCGTGTTGACTTCAATGCGGCAGGACTTCCCTCAGGCTCCTATTTCTACAGGGTGGAAGCCGGGAGCTTCACGTCGACCCGGAAGATGCTTCTTCTGAAGTAGAATTCTGCGGACCCGGAAGCTCAGGGGCCGTCGATACAGTGTACGAGTGAGTGATTCCCCCGGTAGTCATGCGGCTCGGTACGAGTCGCCGCATGATCTGCCGGGGGTTGCTTTTTCTTGCGGCTGTCCTTCTGTGCTTGACTTTGATCTGAGCGGGACGTAGTATTGTCGGACGAAATGCAACTGTGTGATTGTTCCATAAGGGCCTCCCCTGGACCTCGCCGGATCAGCAGATGCTACCTGGCATGCATAGACAGAGACTGAGAAGTGTTGTGGTTGTCGGAATACTGATGCTGTCAGGCATGCTCTTCTTCATGCCTCTGACATTCTCGGTCATGAACCCGTACGACGAGGGGAATATTCTCTGCGGCGCCATGCGCGTCTTCCGGGGGGAACTTCCCTACCAATCATTCTGGTCGTGCTATGCACCGGGACAATTCTACGCTCTGGCCGGCCTGTTCTCCGTTTTCGGAGAATCTGCGCCGGTATTGAGACTGTTCGACATCTTCATTCGTAGTTCGATTGCTGCCTGCTGTTTCATCCTGGTGCGCCCCTTCCTGTCATTTGCCCTTTCGCTCATCTGCTACCTGGCAATCTCCGTCTGGCTATTGACGTATGCGCTGCCCGGGGCTCCTGTATATCCCGCCACCCTGTTTTCACTCCTGTCGTTGATGTTCGTGATGCGGAGGGAAGGAAATAAGCCGTTGGTGCTGACAGCCGTCGGCGGACTTGTTGCAGGAATTGCTACCCTGTTCAGGCACGACATGGGGTTGCTGATGGTGTCGGGAATGACTGCGGCGCTGATACTGTTTGCTTTCCGTTCTGTTTCCGATTCGGATATAAAGCGTGGGCGCTATTCTGAGGCAGTGGTCTTCGCTCTGTCTGCGGCAATACCTGTAGTATTGGGTCTTGGTTACCTGACCTACCATGCCGGATTGGCTACTGTCTTTGATCAGCTTGTCGTTTTCCCCCTCCGGACATTTGCCGACTACAGGGCTCTCCCATATCCCGAGCTTACGTCAGCCCTGCCCGGGAAGACCGTATACTACATCCGCCGTTACCTCATTTACCGGACATCCTTTTTTATCTTCCCGATTGGAATTGTCGCAGGATTCGTCGTAAGCGTTTTTCTCTCCGTTCGTCATCAGGAGCTGCAGAATAGAGACAGACTCATCATACTTCTGTCTGTTGTCGGGATGGCGTTCGTCCCTCAGGTCCTGGTCCGTTCTGACTTTGTCCACCTCTTCCCGATGGCTGTGTTTTCGACCATGATTATGTATCTCGTTTTCAGCGCCTGTTTGACGAGATTTCGGATTCGGGCTGCCTTTGTTCTTGTCCTATGCACGGTCTATTTGTTTCTTCCCTACAGAGACTACGGACTGCGCATTTCCGGAGATATGTCGCCGCTTTCATCAGATGTCGAAGAAATTGTCAGTCTTCTTGAAAAGAAGGCCGGTGCCGGTGCGATCTATGTCGGGGTTGAAAACCACGACAGGATGTCTACCAACGAACCGGCTATCTATTTCTTGATGGGAGGTCGATTCGGCACGAGGTATCATGAACTGCATCCCGGGGTTGTAACGACCAGGCAGGTTCAAGAAGAGATCATTCAGAACCTGGTGACCAACCGCGTGAAGACGGTAGTTCTTTCAAAGGGTTTCAGGGAGGAGCCGAATGCTTCACAATATGATCACCGTCTGGATCTGCTGGATCGATATATTGAGAACTCTTACGTCCTAGTGGCGAACCTCAGCAAATACAGTTTGTGGGAAACTCCCGGCGGCGCCGGCGAAACGAGTGCGGCGAGCGGGACAAGTCGCTAACCTGACGCCGTGCTTGCTCCGATCTCCCCCTTCGTTCTACGTGCCGAACAACGTGTTCCGGCGATTGGCGATTGGTCAAAAAGAGGGTTAAATTGCGGAGTATTCACCTACTCGGGCCTCATAACGGAAAACGAACATTGATGACAAACCTCGGCCTCCTCAGCATCCTCCCGCCTCTGATCGCGCTGGGACTTGCCCTCTGGAAGAAGAAGATCATCCCGGCTTTGCTGCTCGGTGGACTGGCCGCCTCGCTGTTGTTGTCAAAATCGGGTTTTGTGCTGGCCTACCTCGACCGCGCGATTCAGGTAACCGGGGACCGCGGAAACCTGCAGTTGATCCTGTTCGGTGTTCTGGTCGGCGGCCTGATCAAGCTGATGGAAACTTCTGGCGGGTTCAAGGGGATGATCCGGCTACTGGAATCCATGAATATCCGCACCAGGAAACCGGTCTTCATCCTCACCTGGGCCATCGGGCTCCTTATGATTCTGGAGAATTACTCCAACATCATGGTCAACGGGACCACGGTTGGAAGCCTGTACGACAAGATCGGCATCCCGCGCGCCAAACTCGCCTATTTTCTGCATAGCATCAGTATCAACTGGGTGGCAATCATCGTGTTCAACAGCTGGGGGGCGTTTTACATGACTCTGCTCTCCGGACAGGGGATCGCCGATCCCTTCCGCGTTGTCATCAGCTCCATGATCTTCAATTTTTACTGCATTGCAAGCCTGATCATGGTTGCGCTCACGATGATTTTTGGCTGGAACCTCGGGGCGATGAGGAAATACACTGCAGCCGGTGTGCAGTCATCGGCTGGCAACGGGCAGCCGGCCGCAGGAAGTGACGTGTCCCCTGTTCCTTCTCACTCCTCACCCATCACCAGCCTGCTCGTCATCGTTCCCGTTCTTGTGCTGGTTGCTACCATGCTGATCTCACTGGCAGTTACCGGAGAGGGATCGATGCTCAAGGGCGACGGGACTGCATCGGTGTTTTATGCAGCACTTGCGGCTATCGCGGTTCTGGCCCTGATGGTGCAGTTCAGACCCAAAGCCGAACGGCCCTCAATCGAAAAATCGGTCTATTCGGGAATCGGCGATTTCGTGGAGGTGGGAATTCTGCTCGCCCTGGCTCTCACGCTTGGCAGTCTCTGCAAGGAGATGGGGACCGGCGTGTATATCGCCGGTCTGGCCCAGGGCAATGTTCCGACATTCCTGATGCCCCTGATTTTTTTCTTCGTAGGCTGTCTGATCTCCTTTGCCACCGGCACCTCGTACGGGACATTCAGCATCATGGTTCCGCTGGCTGTTCCTGTTGCTCAAACCATGAATATCCCTTTGCCATTGATGTTTGCGGCGTGCATATCGGGTGGTGTGTTCGGGGACAATACCTCGCCATTCTCCGATACTTCTGTCATAACGGCCATTTCGGCAAAAACCGGTGTGGTTGAACACGTAGAAACACAATTGCCCTACGCGCTGATTTCTGCAAGCTTTGCCGGAGTTATGTTTGTTGTGGCCGGGTTGTTGATGTGAATCGTGGTGGGGGGCCCGGCCTGAGGAACCCGTTCGCCGAACTTGTGACGATCCGGCTTTGTCGGGCGAATAGATCGAAACGAAAAGCCTGTTCCGTTATGAGAAAGAAGTCTTGAAGGAGAGTCACATGAAACAGATGCCGGCAAAATTTGAATCAGTGGGTCAGCTTGAAGAATTCATGTCAACCCCATCAGAGAACCTCGTTGAGTATTTCAGGGGTTTGGAAGGGGACATTATGATCATCGGTGCCGGCGGCAAGATCGGCCCGACCATGGTCATGATGGCGGGAAGGGCGGTAGAAAAGGCCGGTGTGCAGAAGAAGGTATATGCCGTAGACGTTCAGCCGCTGAAATCACTTGAGGGGAAGGGGATTACGGTTCTGCACTGCGATTTGCTGGACCGCGAGGCGGTGGACCGGCTTCCTCGGGTAGAAAACATCGTGTTTATGGCAGGCAGGAAATTCGGCTCGAGCGGGAGCGAATGGCTTACCTGGGCGATCAATGTCATGGTTCCCCACAATGTGGCGGAGGTCTGCACGAATTCAAAGATCGCGGTGTTTTCAACGGGCTGTGTCTATCCGGTGGTTGATGTATCCACCGGGGGCTCTGTTGAGACGGATCCACCCTGTCCGGTTGGCGAATATGCAATCAGCTGTCTTGGAAGAGAAAGGATCTTTGACTATTATGCCGCCGAAAAGGGGACCAGAGTAGTACAGATCCGGCTGAATTATGCCCTTGAAATGAGATACGGAGTGCTGGTGGATATTGCGGCAAAGGTCTTTAACGGTGAACCGGTTGATGTAACAACGGGTTTCATGAACGGGATATGGCAGGGGGATTGTTGTGATCAGGTCCTGAGGAGTTTTGACTGTGCAACAAGCCCGGGTTCAATCCTGAACATCACGGGGCCGGAATTGCTTTCGGTGAGATGGATAGCGAACAGATTCGGGCAGCTGTTCGGCAAACCGGCCAGGATAGCAGGCGTTGAAAACGGCAGGGCGTACCTGAACAATGCCGCAAAGGCAAATGCACTCTTCGGAAATCCATCGGTGCCTGTTGGCAAGATCATTGAATGGATTGCCGACTGGATTCAACGGGGGGGCGAAAATATAGGAAAACCCACACATTTTGAAACCCAGAACGGCAAGTACTAGAGGTGAGGCCGCGTCAGTAGCACAGGAGAAAACCAGGTGGATACCGCAAAGCTCAAAGTTGCCATAATTGGTCTCGGCCATCTGCATCCGGCAGGCTATGTGACGTTGTTTCAGAATTGTCCGAAGACTGACGTGGTCGCCGCGTTTGATGAAGATCAGTCGCTGGTGAATGGTTTTTGCGGAGGTTCCGGCATGAGAGGCTATACCGATCTGGATCTCCTCCTTGATCGTGAGAAGATAGATATCGCCGCCATTTTCCTGCCCCATAGTGATTGTGCCGGCGCGGCGATCAGATGCGCAGGCAGGGGGATTCATTTGATGGTTGAAAAACCCATCGCAAGAACGGTGGACGAGGTCAGGGCCGTTGCTGAAGCAGTGAACAGAAATGGCGTCAAGATCACCACCGGTTATTGCTGGCGATACCATCCGGTTGTCAGGTCCATGAAAGACGGTATAGAGCAGGGGTTGATCGGCAGTATAGTCTCTGTTGAGGCAAGATTGGCCGCAGGCAGGGTGGACCGGTATATCAAGGGCAATGCACAATGGATGCTCGAAAAAGCCAGGTCCGGCGGAGGGCCGATGTACAATCTGGGGGTCCACTGGATTGATTTACTCTGCTATCTGCTCAAGGACAGTATTGAAGAGGTCTGTGCGGTAAATACCAAAACGTCAGATGCCTATGACATTGAAGATTCTTCGGTTGCGATGCTGAAGTTCAGCAAAGGTACAGTCGGGGTTCTGTCCACCAGCTATATCGTGCCGGATTGCTTCCCCAACGGCAGAGACCTGTTTATCGGAATCAAGGGGACAAAGGGAGTGCTGGCCTATGCCCCGAAGTATGAAGGCGAACAGGGTTCCGGCAGTGCGGGCCAGACGGATATTCTCGAACTCTACAGCGACAGCGAAAAACTCTCCGGCTCACCTGCGAGGAAGTTCCTGTTCAATCTGGAGAAGGTGAGCGGTTATTCCGGCTACATGGGAAAGGCGTATGTGGACGGATTTGTAGAGTCTATTGTCGAAGACAGAGAACCCTTTATCACTGTACGCCAGGCCATCGACGTCCTGAATGTCGTTGAGGCGATCTACAAATCAGACCAGAGCAAAAGTTGGGTGAAGGTATCGAAAGAGGAACGGAAAACGACACACTCTCTTTAATGCACAAGAGCGAGATACACCTGATGGGCGACATAAGAATTACCACCCGGATACCGGGCCCGAAGAGCAAAGAGCTTATCAACGAATGGCATAGATATGAAGCGGATGTTGCCGGTTATCAGGCTCAGATTGTCTGGAAATCCGCGAGGGGTTGTGTGGTGAATGATGTGGACGGGAACAGCTTCCTGGATTGGACATCGGGAGTTCTGGTAACCAACGTCGGTCATTGCCATCCCCATCTTGTACGTGCGATTAACATCGCATCCGAGGATTTGCTCAACAACTATGAATGCGCCAACACCTACCGGATAGAGGCTGCAAAGAAACTTGTCTCAGCCCTGCCGGGGCATCTGGACAAATGCTTCTTCCTGAGCAGCGGCTCAGAAGCAATAGAGGGCGCCTTGCGTCTCATGAAGAGAAAAGCCGGAAAATTCGAGATCATCAGCTTTGAAGGGGGTTTCCACGGCAGAACGCCCGGAGCTGCCTCGGTTGGCGGAATGGCGGGGCCGAAACGCAACTACGGCCCTACTATACCCGGCACTATCCGTGCGATATTTCCGAATCCGTACAGAGATGAACTGGGTCTGTGTGATGAAAGCTCGGGCTTCAAGAAGTACTTCAACTATCTTGAATCGGTGATATCGGCAAATTCAACGGGTTCTCTGGCGGGCGTCATCGTGGAGCCCTACCAGGGAGCCGCCGGTTTTATCTTTCCGCCCGACGGCTGGCTGAAGAGACTCTTTGAATGGACAAAAGGGAACGGTCTGCTTTTCACGCTCGATGAAGTCCAGTCTTCGTACGGCAGGACGGGACACATGTGGGCAATGCAGCATGAAGACATACAGCCTGATATCGTCGTCCTCGGAAAAGGCATCGGCAGCGGGGTGACCGTTTCTGCGGTATGTTCTACGACAGATATCTTTTCGTGCCTCAAGAAGGGCGAAATGAGCAGCACGTATGGCGGCAATCCGATTGCCAATGCTGCGGTGGTGGCGGTCCTGGAGATTTTTGAAAAGGAGAACCTGGTCGAGAATGCAGCTCAAGTGGGTGAGTACATCAGGCATGGGCTTACGAAAATTGCCGGCACCTGCAAGTATCTCGGTGATGTCCGGGGCCGCGGGCTCGTCATGGGAATGGAGTTTGTGAAAGACAAACGGACAAAAGAACCCGCTCCCGATCTCATCCGGCCTATCATAGACAAATGTGCAGAAAGCGGTCTTCTCGTTGGTTCGGTCGGCATATACGGCAATGTCATACGAGTTGCTCCGCCTCTGGTGATTACAAAGCAACAGGCCGATGAGAGTCTTGCAGCTCTGGAAGGAGTGCTTCTGAGTCTGTAGATGTTCGTGCGCTGACGGCAGATCTCCGGAGATCTTCTGACACAATGACCTGACCGCTCTCAACATGGTGAATGGAAGGCATCCTATGGAAACATACTGTGGCTTTGGTGTAGTTGGTGCCGGGCTGATAGCCCCGTTTCACATCAATGCAATCAAAGATTCACGGGGCGGAAGGGTGATGGGGGTCTTCGATGTCGCCCGGGACAAAGCCGCGCAGGTCGCGGAGAGGTTCGCCGTCAAAGCATATTCTTCACTTCAGGAGATGCTCGACGATTCGAATGTGAGAGTTGTCTGTGTGGCAACTCCGAATCACCTCCATAGGGATGCCGTCATTCAAGCCGCAAAGGCAGGCAAGCATGTTCTCACGGAAAAACCGCCTGCCATGAGCCTGAGAGAAACGGATGAAATGATCAGATGTCTGCAGGAACGCCAATGTGAAATTCGGTTGTTTTGTCCAGTGCAGAGTCAGGGGGGCCGTACAGGCCATGAAGTCAGCGGTGGATTCCGGCAGATTTGGAAGACTCCTGCACGCGGATGCGTACATGAAGTGGTTCAGGCCGCAGGAGTACTACACGTCTGACGGATGGCGCGGCCAGAAAAAGAGCGGCAGCGGCGTTACCGTTGCGCAGGGCTTTCACTACATCGACTTATTGCAGCATCTTGCGGGTCAGGCGGGCGAAGTTGATGCCAGAATGACGAACATCGGTCATCCGGGGATCAATCTTGAAGATGAAGTGCTGGCACATATTCAGTTCAGATGCGGGGCTCAGGGAGTCGTTCAGCTTTCAACGGCTCTCTGGCCGGGAACGGATATCAGGATTGAATTGAATGGCACCGATGGGACTGCCGTGATGACCGGGGAAAAGATTCAGACCTGGAAATTCAGGGATGAGCGGCCTGAAGATGAGCAGATAAGGACAATAGGTGATTCATCGCAGGCCACGGGCGCAGGCGGAGCCGCGGACTTCGGCCATAGAGATCATATGGTAGTTGTGCAGGATATGATAGATGCTCTCAGGTCAGACGGGGAAGTGGTCATTCCCGTAACATCCGTCCGACCTACGCTGGAGATGGTCCTGGCAATGTACCAATCTGCAAAGCATCATCGGCCTGTCACCCTGCCGGTGTCCGATGATGATACGATATGGAGCTGACCGGCACCTGGCGGTCAGCTGTGCAAAGCCGGTTGCTGCCGCGAACTCCTTTTCGAGGGCGGTTAACGCTTGTGTGAATCGAAAAGGAACATCCCTTTGAGTGCCTTCCGCGCCATCAGTGCATCGAAGAAATCCTGCCACTGTTCAATCGGCCCCCTGTGACTTAAGAGCTTCTCGTGAGGTATCAGACCGGTGCTCAGGATGCGGATCGCCCGGTCCCACGATTCGTATTTTGTCGAGACATTGAACAGATAGCGCACGGATTTCATCATGAATGCGTCATACGGAAATTCGATGCTCGGCCTCCCGGTCAGTCCTATTGCCGTGACCGTTCCCAGTTTCCTGATGATCTGTGCGCCCGTCTGCATTGCCGCGGGTGCGCCGGAAGCCTCGATGAACAGATCGACTCCGCGTCCGGACGTCACATCCTGCACGAGAGCCGGAAGGTCCTCCTTCTGGACATTCACGACGTGGTCAATTGCGGGAATGGACCGGCAGAGGCTCAACCGTACCTCCTCATCATCATTGACCCCGAAGATGATGACCGTTGAAGCCCCTGCATGTTTGGCCACGAGCGCAGCCATGATGCCGATCGGACCGGGGCCTGCAACTGCCACGACATCGCCCGCCATGACGGCCCCGGGAAGGACGACATCGGTCACCACGTTAGCGAGAGGTTCCGTCAGGGCGGCTGCCGGAAAATCGAGAGCGCCGGGTATGCGGTGAAGAAGGCCCGGCTCCGGCCATCGCATCAGCTGCGCAAACGCACCGTCGATACCCCAGCCAGGGGAGCGTTTGTGAGGGCAAATCTGCCGGTTGCCTGTTCTGCACAGGGCGCAGATTCCGCATGCCATCGTGTGAGGCTCACCAACCACCCTGTCGCCCACAGTCCATCCCCGGACATCCCTGCCGACCGCGGCAATCGTCCCGCTGAATTCATGTCCGAGTATCACCGGGGGATAATAGGGGAACTCGTCGTGGTAGATGTGGAGATCCGTACCACAGATCCCGCAGGCCTTCACATCGATCAGGACTTCGGAGTTGCCGATGGACGGGACCGGAACATCCCTGACCTCGATGAACCCCTTTCCTTTCTGAGTCTTCACAAGCGCTTGCATAGGTTCTCCGCTACGTCGTTGAGAAACCGCACCACCGTTCCAGGAATCTCAGGAAGATCCTTGCGGTCTCTTTGATTTCCGCCACGGCGATCTGTTCTTCGTTCGAATGGGCGTACTTGAGGCTGCCTGCGCCCATGACCACTGTCGGGATGTTCATGAGTGCATAGCGCCACGCATCGCAAGCTGCGGTCATAGCCGAGATTGCCATCGGTGTACCCGTATCGCCGGCGGCAGCCATCAAATCCCGCACAAGGGGATGATCCACCGGAAGTACGTTCCCCTCGTTGTTCAGCATATTGAAGAGAATCTCGAAATGCTCACGGAGATACTGGTGAGGAGAGTTCCTGATAGCATCGATCATTCCCTGCTGGACCGCTTTGATATTGGTATTCGGAAGGAAACCGAAGACCCCTTTTATCGAGGCGGTTCCCGGAGCGGTGGCCGGCCAGTCGCCGGCATGCAGCATGCCGAACGTCACCGGCATCGGGTTTTCGTACGCGTCGAACAACGGGTTGAACCCTCTGGATCCGGTAAGGAGTTTGTCGTGGTACTCTTCAAGGACACTCATCGCCTTCACCGCCTCTTTCAGGGCGCTGACCACATCGGATGCGCGTCCGCTGTGTCCGGGCTTCCCGCGGCAGATAACCTCAAACCATACGGCGCCACGGACGGCCGAGAAAATCTTCCGCTCCGAGGCCTCCAGAACGATTGCGCCGTCGGCATGAACCGGCCGGCGCGTCATGAACAGCGTGCCGTTGCCTCCGTTTTCCTCTTCAACGACGATATCGGCGGTAAGCGTTCCGCGCGGCTGCAGATGCAGCTTCTTCAACGTCGAAAGGAGAAGATGAATGACGGCGATCTGCCCTTTGTCGTCGCACGCCCCGCGGCCGTAGACCACCCCGTCACGGACGGTCGGGAGGAATGCGTTTTCCTGGTTCTTCGACGGTGGGACCACATCGCTGTGGGCATTGAAAATCAGGCTGCGGGAGGTTTCGGGTGAAGTGCCGGCGAGCGTGAGGCGCAGGTTCTGCGTGTTCTCATATGTGAGGCCGGGGAGAGGCCAGCTATACAGGGGGTCTTCTTTGAACGACTCGGGTATCTGCATCAGTTCGGTCTCCGTGCAGAGCCCCTGCATTCGCTCCGCCACCAGCCTGTTGACCGGACCTTCATTCCCCCGCGTTGAAGGGATTCGTATCATATCGCAGAGAAACTCGGTTGTTTCCCCGGCGAGCGAGTCGATAGCATCGTTGACGATATTCTCGTTGAGCGGCATTCCATCACTCCTTCGGGTTGACGCTGTTGATCGGGAACCGGGGAGACCGTCCCTCAAGAAATCGGCGGATATCCTCCATGATCTTCTCGCGAATACTCAGGCCGGCATCCTCGGAGTACCAGGCGAGATGCGGGGTGAGAGTAACGTTGGGAATGCCCCGCAGGACGAAACCCTCTTCGGGAGGTTCCTTTTCGAACACGTCTATGCCTGCTCCGGCAATCCATCCTTCTTTGCATGCCCGGGCAAGCGCCTCCGCATTCACGATTGCACCTCTTGCGGTGTTCACAAGAATCGCGGTGGGTTTCATCATGCGAAGTTCGCGTTCACCGATCATGTATTTCGTCTCGTGGCTCAGAGCGGGATGGATCGTCACCATATCCGCTTCCCGGAGAACCTGTTCGAGGGGCATACAACGGATGCCGAGTTCGGCCTGCCGGTGTTCGGTCAGGTAGGGGTCGTGAACCATTACCTCGATGCCGAAGCCCCGGAGCATGCCGACCACGAGGCTGCCAATGCGGCCGCATCCCACTATCCCGGCTTTTGTCCCCGAGAACCGGCGGATAGCACCCACGCTGCTGAAATCCCACTGTCCCTTCTTAACCGACACTTCAAGCGATTCCTGTTGCTTCGTGAACTTGCGTCGACAGAGCAGGAGAAGCATCATTGCCTGCTCGGCAACCTCCTCCCTGCAGTAGTCGGGGACGTAGCAGACCTGGATGCCATGTTCCGTGGCCGCGGGAACATCGATGTTATCGTAGCCGACACCGTGACGTATGATCAGTTTGCAGGAGCGGAGATTCTGAATGACTTCGCGGTTGATCTTCACCATGTTGACAACCAGAACATGCGCATCATGTATCCGGGCGAGGAGATCTTCGCGGGAGGCGGATTTTAGCTGGAAGGTTTCGAACGTCACTGCTGAGGATGCGAGTTGTGCCCGCTCCCACTCCAGATCCGGCTCAATGTAGTCCGTGACGACGATTCTTGTTGTTTTCACTGAAGTCCTATCGTTAGACGTGAGATAAACCAAAATAGCGAATTAATATTGAAATCGGTACTTCTCCTGGTCTCCCACCTTTCGAATTGTTGCTCGCGCTACAGCAGCACTGCATTCAATCTGGTTGAAATCGAGTATTGATTTCGAGTCGATCTCTCCGTATATTTAATATTACAGTTGCCGTTACGCGACAGGGATACTCTAAAATGCTGGCGTAGCTCAGTTGGTTAGAGCACCAGATTGTGGATCTGGGGGTCACTGGTTCTTTCGCTGTCTTTTCCCGCAATTTCTCCTGCCTGTGACGGAAGTGTCACCCAAAAGGCACTTCCCATGGCACTCCTCCAACGGTTGTCCCTCTATCGTCGATCTAATGGCGTGTACTATCTCCGCTATGAAGAGCATGGCTTAACCCGCTACAAATCCACCGGCAGCAAAAACCGTCGAGACGCACTGAAGTCGATTGCTGAGTTCCGCACGCTCATCCGCGAGAGCCCTCCGAGTAAAGCACTGTCTGCCTTCATTCCGGAATACCTGTCGTTTGTCCAGTCAAAGGTGACTGCTGCAACTGCGGAGGGGTACTCAAGTGCTCTAAAGAGGTTTCTGTCGATTGTCGGAGACATTCCGGTCAGGTCAATGACTACAAGACATATCGATGCCTTCGTGATTGCTAGGCAACCGAAGAAATCGGCTTCCACCGTCAACATCGACCTACGGGCAATACGTGCAGCACTCAATGTTGCCATGCGATGGAAGTACCTTACAGAGATGCCAGCATTTCGGCTACTGCGAACTGAACATCGCATTCCAGCCTACTTCGACATGGCAGGTTTCCAGAAGCTTCTTGGCTTAGTAGAAGAGGGGTGGCTGCGCGATCTGATGGTGTTTTCTGTTGCAACCGGTTTGCGAAGGGGGGAAGTGCTGAGTTTGAAGTGGGAAGATGTGGACCTCCCAAAGCGGTTGGTGACTATCCGACACACCAAGAGCAAGCAAGACAGGGTCATCCCTCTCAACGACATTGCACTCGCGCTCTTGAAGGGCAAGGTTGGACGGAGCAACTGCCGTCTCATCTTCCACAGGCGTGGGTATCCCATTGGGAAGAGCTATTTGACTCATATTTTCAAACGATATGTTCGTGATGTCCATCTCGACATCCGGTTGCACTGGCATTCCCTTCGTCACACGCATGCGAGTTGGCTTGTGGCAAGTGGTGCTTCTCTCTATGCGGTCCAGAAGCTTCTTGGACACAGTTCTCCCACCGTTACACAAATCTACGCCCACCTTCAGCCGGAGCAGCTGCACTCGACGGTGAATAGGATCAAAATAGCGCTGAACTGAATTGCCCCTTTTCACGCCATTGGATCGTTCCGGAACCGTACTTGGAGGTCCAACCCACCCTCCAGAATCGATTTCTTGCCCCCAATGGGGTACTTGAGTAGGCATTTCTCGAGACATCCCCCGTTGGGGTACTGCTGAAGGGGTTCCGTCGCCCTGCTGACATTTGACTGTGTCATAAACGCGGAGTATCTTGCCTATGGGGGAAGACCTACCATCTCCCGCTTCACATCCAATTGTTCCTGCAATACATCCTTCCAAGCTCCCAAGTAATTTCCGATGGGGGGACCCTTGTTGATCGTGGCTTGAGTTGACCAGACCTTTTGCTCAGACAGATCCCAAAGGAACATTGGGGCTGCGATTTGACTTTAGTAATGACACGGGGAAATGATTCTTGAACGTTGCATGAGAGTCGAAGCACAATTGCAGACGAGGCTCATATGATTCGGGTTTCTGCTTGCTTCTCCTTTCTTTTCTATGTATGCTCCGCACATACGCAACACGACTGGTGATCACTGGGACCGCCACCCATACCGCTGGCACTGTGCAGGGTCTCACAATTACCGCCAAGGACAGTTCTGGGAACACAGTAACAGGGTATACAGGCGACAAGGTGCTACGGTTCAGCGGCTCAGGTCCATATGCAAACCCTGTGATGCTACCAACAGTCACCGAAAAAAATGGAAATGCCATTGGGTTTGGGTCATGGCTTACAATCAACTTCAATATGGGTATTGCTCGAGTATCGGGTAATGCAAATGGGGTCATGCGACTGTACCGTGCGGGAAGAGACACGATCAGTGTGACCGATGGACCCAACGCAGCAGTGGGAAACGACCGTCTGATTGTCACGATCAACGAGGCTGCGCTGGAGAAGTTCGTGTTTACACTTTCTTCGCCACAACAAAGTGGTGTCGCCTTCACAGGCGCAGATAGCCTTTTTGCCCAGGATAGCTACGGCAATGTGATCACAACGTTCAATGCAGCCTCGGACAACGTGACGGTAACTGCAGACGCTCCACTCACCGGAGTCGTATCGGGTCTGGGTTCCGCATCGAACAATATTCTGAACCAGATTTCTGATTTCTCAAAGGGCGTGGCGAACCTCACAGGGAAGATGGTGTTCACCGGTCCTGTAGGTGCCGGTACGTTCACGGCGAGATCGGGAACCAGCAAGGCGGGAACAACCCCGGGCAATGTGAGCATTGTCGCCGGAGGTGCGACACGGCTGGTCATCGCCGGTGTACCGTCGATGCTGGCAGGGGGGTCGCAAAACCTTACCATAAGGGCCAAGGATGCGGTTGGCAACACGGTCACGACGTACACCGGTTCAAAGAACCTCACCTACAGCGGTGCGGATTCCTCATTGAGCGGTTCGGCTCCGACCGTCACGAGCAATTCCGGGACGGCATCGCCTTCGGCGTTGTCACACCAACTCTCTTCATAACGGTGTTGCGACGGTCACCGGGGGCAACAATGGTGTGATGCGGTTGTACCGGCACAGACCGCCACATTTCAGTTTCGGATGGCGCGGGTTTGAGTTCCAGCGGGGTTGACCGGCTGGCAGTCGCCGTATCGGCCTCCGCGTTAGGCAAGTTCGCGTGGGCGCTCACCTCGCCGCAGACAAGCGGACAGCCTTCAGCGGCATCAATACGCTGACGGCCCAGGATGATTATGGAAACACCGTGGGAACGTTTGACGCATCGGCAACAAACGTTACCGTGACCTCCAGTCTGACCGGCACCATTACCGGCTGGAAAATGGCGGCGCCGACGTGTTAGACCGTTCGGTTGATTTCGTTGCAGGCGTGGCGAATCTCACCACGCTGGGAATGAAGTACACGGGAAGCGCAGGGGTGGCACGTTCAGCGCGACGGGGGGCGGAAAGACCGCTTCTGCAGGCGTGGAGATTAGGGACTCCATCAACCCTGCGCCCACTATCACTGCAGTTCTTCCGATCGAGGGAAGCAGGCTGGGATGGCTTGATGTCATTGTTGACGGGACGAAGTTTATCCCGGGTGACCTCTATCAATTTCGGTACCGGAATCACTCAACCTTCCGTTAGTGCTCTATAGCTCCACCCGGCTCACTGCAAGCATCACGATCAGCGCCACTGCGCCCACTGGTGCGCAGGCGTGACGGTCACTATGCCGTCCGGGCGGTGGATCCGCGACATTCCCAATGCGTTCACTGTCGTTGATGGTGTCGCCAGCAATCCTTCTCCGAAACTGAGCAGTCTTTCACTCTCTACGGCACGGCGGTTGGAAACCTTGGATCTTGTCTTTCGCGGCACCAATTTCCTCACCGGTGTGACATCTGTGGATCTGGGTCCAGACGTCGGCATAAACAGTGTGATCGTGGACAGCGTGGGAAAGCTGACTGCCAATCTGACCGTGTCCGGCAGAGCCGCGACCGGGCCGCGGACTGTTTACATCATGATGCTGTCCCGGCGGGCAGAGATAGCATTGATGGCGTATTTGCGATTGTTAATCCTATTCCAACCCTCACGAGTGTTACACCCGCGTTCACCTACAGGTTGCAGACGCTTAATGTCGTGTTGCGTGGCACCAACTTCATATCCGGGGAGACCACGGCGGATTTCGGTGACGATGTGACGTTGAACTCCACGACCATTGACAGCACTACGAGGATGACAGTGAATTTGTCCGTTGGCGGCCTGGCCGCAATGGGATCAAGGAACATTGCCGTGACTAACAGTGCACCCGGCGGTGGTAAGCTTAGCACCTTGCCATTCACAATTTCGTCAGCTGCGCCGCCGACACCGGTGCTGAGCACGCTGTTGAACGGAGTACGAATATCCCTAACACTCCTACGCTGAGTTGGAATGTCGCAACTGGCGCGACGGGGTATCATCTCCAGGTGTCGGGCAGCGCGGTCTTCCTAACCACGGTGGTGGACGACACTACGCTGACGACAACATCACGCCGCGTCGGCCCGCTGACCAACAACGTCACGTACTACTGGCGTGTCCGGGCAAGAAACGCCGGCGGGTACAGTCAGTTCTCCTCCACCGGAGCTTCACCCCCCGGTCTATACCTGCCAGCGTTGTCTTAAGCTCACCGTCCAATGGGAGCGTTTCCACACGTGACAGTGTTGTGTTCAAATGGCGATTGGACGATTTCCAGGCTGACAGATATGATTTTGAGCTCGCAACAGATTCAATGTTCACATTCTGTTATACAGATTCGATGCTTGAGATTCAGTCGAAAGCTATGTTGGTCTCATCACTACCAAAGATACTGGTGGAGAGTAAGGGCGCGAAATGTTGTTGGTTGGGAACCTACAGTCCCAAATGGACCTTCAAAGCCTGGTTCGGAGAAACCAAAGTGCCCGACCAGGTCGCGCTCCTCACACCCATTGATGGTTCCTCTTTGAGTCGATTAGCGTAGTGTTCTCTTGGCGTGCAGGTGTTCCCGAAGTTGAAAGTTATTCGTTGCAGTTGGCTACTGATCCTTCTTTTATCTTTGCAAAGGTCGATTCTCTGATTCTTGATACCAATAAGCTTTGGACAGGTTTGAACAATTGGCAGCATTATTGGTGGGGAGTGCAAGCAATAAACGCAATAGGATGGGGGCCTTACAGCAACACATATGGATTCCAAACACTTCCGCTTGATGTCGAAAGCCAACCTGAAATCCCAAATACTTGGAGTCTATCCCAAAACTATCCCAATCCGTTCAATCCCAGCACATCCATATCCATTGGACTTCCCAAAGGATCTCTGGTGCGACTGACAGTGTACAGCACTCTGGGTGAACAGGTGGCGGAATTGGCTAACGGACAGTTGGAAGCAGGTTATCACACGTGAATTTGAATGCGACCTGACTGTCCAGCGGGGTCTATTTCTATCGCCTGCAAGCAGGCACATTCGTGGAGACAAAGCGTTTGCTGTTGTTGCGTTGACGTTATGTTGACATAGCTTCTACTGTTGGGCATGCTGGCCGCATAAGAATGCGTCCTCGGAGTGGAGACATGTGAGAGATAGAGAGGATCACTTCTGCTGGATTGGGGGAGATGTTTGCGTTGTGACCTACCGACTTCCACGGGAAGCCCGGTCAACTTCATCTCATCTGAAGGAACGCCACGATGAAATGAGGGAGTAAATGCCTCTCAGGTGCTAATCCACATGAGCCGATCCTGCCTCGTGATCGTTTTCCTCACGGCATGGGTTCATGCAAATGCTCCCGCACAAGGTGCCGATGTAGCAGTCACGTGTTCCACAGGCCAGAGCATCCGAGGAGAACTTCTGGTTGCAACCGACTCGGTTGTCATTGTGAGGACTGAATCGAATCTCCGTAACATTTGGGTGGCAAGGTGATTTTGTGTTTGCTATGTTTATTCCACTTTCTGGGGTTCAGACAGTCGTTGTTGAGGGACACTCGAACATTCTGATAGGAGTGGCATTGGGTTCGTTCTCATGGCTGGAATGGGTGCTGCAAGCGCGCAGGAGTATGGGGCAGGTGTAGGTGCGGCTGCAGGCGGGTTGTTTGGGGGTTTGCTGGGGGCTCTCATTGGTGTCATCACTTCGCGCAGCGAAAAAGTTGTATGCTCATAACACCCGAGGTGGGTTTTCTGCGCTCCAAGACCATGCCCTATACGGAACGACTACTCCTAAGATCCATATCAAGTGAGTACGCAACTGGATGGGGAGTGCCACACATGAGGGGGCAGGGGAGCGGTTGCTCCCCCTTGTGTCGTAAATCATGGGATGGGTTAGCACAATCAAATTGTTGTTGTTTTCAATATGCACACTGGTGTTGGCGGCGAGGTGAGCCGCCTCGGCGAGACGAGGAATACACGCAAGGAGGGGGAATGAAACCATCGTTCTTGTTGATGATTGTTGTTGCATGCCTCACCTCCTCTATCGCCCTTAGCGGGATGTGGGCCCAGAATATAGGGTCAAGAAACAGCGGGCGAGAAGCAAAGCTCATTGTAGAAAAGGGGGAAGTGACGATAATGGGCTTCAAGACTGACACGGCGTATTCTTATAGCCTCCGACAGTTCGCCGTAACGCTAAGGAACAGCGGCACTTCCGTAGCGAATGACATCAGAATATCAGTATGGCCGGTCTTCACGGATACACTAAGAATCAAGCTCTTTCCGAAGGAACATTACACGAAGACCATAGACACGAGCAGCGGAGAACTCTATCTCACAGTGCCAGTGTTGGGGGAGGGCGAATCGTTACAGATCTCTTTCGCGGATAGATCATTGCCCGCCTCCATGCCCAGAACATTCAAGAGAGAACCTCTCTTCCCTCGGTTCTTCTTGTTTCATGCGAGCTGCATGAGGGTAGTTCGGTCTCAGACACGATTTACACACGCTGGGAGGGGTTGAGTGTTCCAGCTGGCAGTAAATGAGACCGATAATCCAAGTCCGCACGTAACCGATGCAGCGCTTAGCACCTCCTATCGTCTTGCGTCCTTGGACGGACTTACCATAGGGGTACCAAGGATGAGTATTATCCCGTCTCCGGCGGAGTTAGCGGCAAAAAGGTAACTTGACTGGGGTGATTTGACCAGCAAATGGCAATCTGGGGGCGACCACGGCGGACCTGCCGATTGCATAACTCACGGAATCGGTGTATTTTCCACTCACAGGCTTGCTGGGGACTCTTTTGACAGACCATTACGTATTGCGCACCGGACTATCTATTCCCGGTGTCGTAGACCCGCAGGGAACGCCCTCAGCAAGCCTCCTGCGGGTTTGTGTTGTGTTGATCTCTGATTTCAGACAGGCACAGGCACGTACATGGATGTTCCTGATATAGTGCGAAGTCTGGTGGACCGCTTCGGCAGCAGCCGGGACCAGCTCGTGTCATCGTCATACAACGAAACACAAATCCGCCGTGAGTTCATTGACCCCTTCTTCGGCGCACTTGGTTGGGATATTGAGAACAAGCAGGGATTGGCGCAAGGGTACAAGGATGTCATTCACGAGGATGCTATCAAGATCGGCACAGCTACGAAAGCTCCAGACTACTCCTTCAGAATCGGCGGCACAAGGAAGTTCTTTGTCGAGGCGAAGAAACCCGCCGTCAATATCAAAGAGGATGTGGCTCCGGCTTTCCAATTGCGTAGGTATGCATGGTCGGCAAAACTGCCCGTTAGCATACTTACCGATTTTGACGAACTCTCTGTCTATGATTGTCGCATTAGACCTTTCAAAACAGACAAATCCTCTGCTGCTCGTGTTCAGTATTTGACATATCGTGACTATATCCCGCGATGGGAGGAGATCTACTCGATATTCTCACGTGATGCGGTGCTCTGGATCTCTCTCGATTCCGTCAATACGTCATTGTCAGAGTCATCTGTGGTGAAGATCGGTATCAGTTCTGCTGTTCCTGCGAGTTCCATGTTATCCTCCTGTTGAAATAAAGCTCCCCCACTTTCGATAGGGGAGCGATGTGTGTTAGAATGCTATGTCATCCATTGTGGAAGCGACTGGAAGAACAGACCCATCAAGACCAGTTCCGGCTTGTAGTTCTTCGGATACCCTCGGTTCAGCGATTTGTGGAACCGGGCCACAAGACTGTCTGGTCCTTCCTCCAACGTGGCGATCTGGTTCCAGTCGGTGATACTTGAGTTTCCCGTTGTCTTTCCGGCCTGATACATACGACAACCGGTAGAACTTCTTCCCGACGACATCCTCCAGCACGTGTTCTGGGATGCGATTGCCATCTTCCAGCTTCCCAGTGTAACCCAGTCTGCGCAGTGCCTCCTGAACCACGAATGCCGCACCCCCATCCCGTCACCTCCCCCGTGTGTGGGTCCCTCTTCAGGTTTCCGGCAATGGTCAATTCGGGCTGGAATGTCCTGCCCACTTCCAGAAACAGCTTGATGCCGATGTCCCACGGTCGATCCAGATATGGTGCCTGCTGACCTGATACATCTGCTGCATCCGCTATTGTCACTTCCCGGACGATAATTCCTACCCCGTATCTGTTCGGGGTGAACGAGCCATCACATGAGAGTGTCATTGTGTTTCCTCCTTGTGTGTTAGGATACTTTTCGCAACGGTGGATTGACCTTTGGCGATACAACTGGTGCAGCAGGACGGATTTCGGAGAGGGATTTGATGATCTGGGGGAGTGTCATATCCCTGCCGATGATACCTCCATTCTCTCCAGTGAATCCGTTCTTCATCACCTGAAGCTTCCTCTCCTTGTCCTTTGCGTATTGGAGAACGATGTCCGCTTTGTAGGGAAGTGTGGAATAGATGCGCGGAACAAGCTGTCCTGTGGGCTTCTCGTTCACGTATTCCTCTTTGCACTCGTGCAGTGACCACGAGATGGAATCCCTGTGAGAACTTCATGTCGTCGATGATGGCATTGCACAGCCGCCACACCTCGCGACCAATTCCACGGCATTCCCACCTTCTCCTTCTCCGTCCGCTCCAGATACTCGATCTCTGCGAACGTCTGGAGGTCAGAGCCGGAGTCGATGACGATGGTTCCCGGAGGCTGATGCTTCAGGATGTGCTTCACTGCCACGACCATGTCGATGTAGTTCTTGGTCAGGGCAAACTTCACGTTCTGGAACTTGCTGGTGACGATCTGCGCACGGTACTCGGTGTCCAGCAGATATACGGGTCCCAGTTCCGACATCGTGCAGGCCAGATGCGTCTTGCCACTCCCTTCACGTCCTGCGATCAGCACAACCACTTTGGGTAGTGCCAGAGGTTCGGAGAAGGTGAAGGAATCACGGCGTTGTATCAGTTCCTGCCTCTCCTTCTCGTTCTTGTAGAATGGACTTGGTTGCGACATAGTGTTCCTCCTTTGGTTAGTTGAGGCGGTTAGCAAATGCCATCATTGCATCGGTGGCGTACGAATTGTTCCGGTAGTCCGTGATGGATTGTTTCTCGTTGTGCCAGAACGTCTGCGTGCAGGCATCCAGAAGACCGAATGCGTGGTGAGGCTCGTGGATCAGATAGCGGTCCACAATCCTTCCCCATGTGCCCACGCTCAGGTCCTTCAGGTGCTCTTCACGGAGCACCTTGAGATCCTGTACGGTGAGTGGCTTGTTCTTCAGTCTGTGGAGCATGTTGGCAAAGCGTGTCAATCGTCCACGCGAACCGGGAAGCAGTGTGGCAAATGCACGTTCTGTCTCTTCGTTCCAGTTCACGTTGCCCTTTCTGATGCTTGAATGTGAACCGTGCAAAATACATCTCGCTCGTCATGCCGTTGGAACAGACCAGATGTTCGGCGTATGCTCCAACAGACAGCGTGTGAGAACCGTCATAGGAGTTGTAGGCGATCAGCCCAAACCGGACCAGATCTCCGGGTACTACCTCTGCGGTGATGGCGTCTGTTGTCAGGGCATACACGAACCGCTTCCCATCGAAGAAGAGTTTGCGTTCATCCCACGTGCAGGAGGGATAGCGATGGGCAATCTGATCCACGACCTCCTTGACCTTTGCGTTGTGGACCAGAAGGTAGTTGGATGAAACCACACCGATTTCGTTCCACCCGGACTGTTCCTCCTCATCCGCAATCCGCACGGATTTGCCCTGCGACTCCATTCCATCTCTGGAGTACAGGGGTGTGACTTCGATTTCAGCGAAAGGATTCATAGGTCCTCCAGTTGTTGTGTTGTTGTGTGTGATGGTTGATTGTGGATTGCATAGCAGGGTTCAGAACCCCAACTGCGCAAGTTCCAGTGGCAGATCCTCCATGTCGTCGCAGTCAAGCTGCATGGCGATGGAGCCGGGGTTGGCCTGTACTTCCAGCAGAACGTCGTTCACATCGTCTGTTTCGATGATGTCCAGCACTCTGTCAGTGCTGCCATCTGTAGCAGGTATGTATATGAGGTGAATCCCTCTCTCTTTCATCTGTAGCCTCCTTGGGGGAAAATGAAACAGCGATACCAGCGAAGTTAGTCTTCGCCAGTACCGCTGCTGTGGATGGATGTTGTGAGTGGGTTACAGCGTCAAACCGCCGAACGTGAACTCCAGCCAGTACTTTCCGGCAGTGTTGGATGGATATGGCTGCTTCATCGATGCGTTGAGGTTGTGCTGTTTGCACCATTCCTCAACCCGTTGCTTTGCCAGATCGATGAGTGCTCCGTCGATGGAGTGCAGTGATCGTATGAAGTGTGCATCGTTCACGGTTGGGGTGATGGTCGGACGTTCACCCTTCCCGTTGAACCGATAGTACCCAAACTGAAACCGGATGTCCGCCGCGGACGTATTCGTGGTTGCCATGATAGACCTCCTTGATGGATGTGTTGTTGAACGGGGAAATCGTCAGATGGAAACGGATTTCAACGGAATTTCGAATCTCAACCCCAAAAACGGGGCGGGTGTGGCTTCTATTGACAGTCCGACACCCAATCCGCAATATTTTTTGAAAAGTTTTCTGGGGGGTATTGAGGGGAATTGGGAGGAAATTCGGGCAAAATGGCGGTTGCGGCAGTCGGTAAGTTGTGAATGTTCGCGCAATTGTGGGGAGGCTGGATTTCGCTGGAAGGGGAGTATATTCTCCCATGCCCGTAAGCGTTCTGTCTTGAGATGGAGACCTTATGACAATTTCTTGACTCCCCTTTGACACAAATCCTTTGGGAAGAGACTATATTCCCCATGAAAACAGAACGGGGCTGGAATTTGAGGACTGCTTGAAGGTGACGCAATGAAACTCATGAGAATCGCATTATCGTTGGCACTCCTGTTTATGGGTGCTACACCAATACGGCAGTAACAAAGGATGATATTCTCGATTCCAGTAGTGGACTCACCTTTGTACTCAAAGATGGCTCAAATATTGAAGCAAACCGTTGGTGCTATCTCAGGTTGGAGAACGGATACCAGATTGCCAGTACAGACGGAACTCCAAGCGTAATCGTACTTGACGAGCAGATTGATACAATTGAGAGAAAAGAGAATGATCCAATAAGTACGGTTGTAGTAAGTATTCTTGTTATAGGAGGGTTTGTAGGTATACTATGGTTGTTAGGAGCTTCTCAAGTAGGTGATCAAGCTGGCTCTGGTTTACCAAGTGAAGCGTCAATTTTCTAGGAGGAGGTGGTGGCGAATGAAACTCATATCCGTCATTCTCTCATTTGCCATCCTGCTTTCTGGATGTTACTCACACACAACAGTAACAACAGATGCTCCCAACTTAGACAATGAAGACCTTACCTTTCAGCTTGGCGATGGTTCATACATCGTATCAGAGAGTGGTTATCACCACAGGGTAGAAAATGGCTATGAGATTGTGGGCAAACTACGCCACACTCCGAAAGACAACTGGAACACCCTCAACTATCAGCGTCCAGATGGTTTGTTTGACGGAATAGTGCTTGACCAGCAAGTCAAAGAGGTTGTCGTTGATAAGCTCGAAACCCCAAGGACTATTTTAGCTCTATTGTTTCCCGTTGTGTTCATTGGATTCGTGTTCGGCTTACATATTACGACATCCAAAGTTGGTGGCCTTTGACAATTGTAGGCACTATGAAATTCATATCGGTCATATTGTCGTTCGCTATC
>CAVPCZ010000003.1:0-710190 GCA_963702445.1 Ignavibacteriota bacterium | reverse complement strand
CGCGACTGGTAGATCTTCTCATGAATCAACGCCATCGACTTGACACGGTTCTGGCTCTCGCGGAAAATCTTCACCATCGCTTCGTCCTTCAGGTATTCGGCCTGCAGACTGAGCAGGCTGGAGATCACCTGGAGGTTGTTCTTAACCCGGTGATGAATCTCTTTGAGGAGGACTTCCTTCTCGCGCAGCGAGGTCTTGATGTGCTCCTCCGCGCGTTTGCGCTCCGTGATGTCGCGTGCAACGCCGACCATCGCCACGGGTTCCCCCTCGTCGTTGCGCACGGGGGAGGTCCAGAGCTCGACAGGAAATTCCGTGCCGTCCGAACGGCGGTTCAGGACCTCGCCGTACCACCCCCCGGCCAGCGTGCCGGGGCCGACTTGCGCGGCGAGCTCCGGGGACACATGATGTGAACGCACGATGCTGATGGGCCGTCCGATCAGCTCATCCTCGGTATACCCGTAGGTCTTCAGAAACGCGTCATTCACAAACAGAATGTTATCGTTCAGGTCCGTGATCGAAATACAGTCCCGGGTACTGGTGATCGTGGTGGCAAGCAACCGGAGACGCCGTTCCGCCTCGCGCCCCTCGGTGATGTCGCTGATGCTCCCCCACGCTCCGACAAGCGCGCCGTCTTCCACGGTCCCCACAACACTCACCAGGGTGTAGTGCCGGTTCCCCTGCCGGTCCACGTGACCGGTTTCCCGGCGGGTGAGACGGTACCCTCCGCGGATAAACTCGTGCAGAAGACTCAGGTACTCGGGATTGTCACGGTCCACCGACGTGCTGAACCGCACGCCCACGATATCCTCGGCCGCCGCGAAGCCGAACGCCCCGGCAAGGGCGTGATTGCACTCGGCGAGAAATCCGTGGCGGAGGACCATCTCCACCTGCTGATCCTCGGTCAGGGTCACCGGAATGGGAACGTCCGTTTCAAAACGCAGGATCCCCTCGGAACTCCCTTCGACAAACGCCCGGTAGCGTTCCTCACTGCGCCGCAGTTTTTCCTCGGCGGAGCTTCCGTGAACGTTGGTGGGAACGGCCGGATTGACCGGAGACACCCCGAGCATCGCCCATCCACCGGGAGTGCGGAGGACCCGGCAGGTCAACACATCCCGGTGCGCACGACGGAGCTGCCACACATCGGCTTCGGGGGTCCACTCACCCCCTGCCGGCGTGCGGAGCCGCTCCAGGATCCCGTCTTCGCGGCTGCCGGGGAGCAGATCTTCGATCTCCCGTCCGACGGCTGCGATGGCGGGCACTCCCGACCACTCCGCCATGGCACGATTCCAGTAGGTGACAACAAGCGCGTTGTTGACGGCGAAGAATGGAAACGAAATGCTCTCTGCCAGGGAATGTGTGAGGGACTCGTAGTCGCGCGCCAAACCCTCGGCGTGGCGGCGAGGAGTAAGATCCGCCGCACTTCCCACAAATCCCAGGAAGCGCTTTGCGTGCACCCGCGGTTTCCCCGTAAGCTGCATGGCACGATCGACACCGGCATCCGGCTGGATGATGCATTCCAGTTTGAACGGCTGGCACGCACGGACCGCCGCCTGAATGGTGTCCCGCACCCGTTGCCGGTCGTCCGGATGTACACGCTCCAGCCACCGTTCCCCTTTGAGCTTTGCCGCCGGTGCTCCCATGGCCGAGGAGAACGCTTCGTTCACCACAGTCACGCGCCCCTCTGCATCACTTGCCCACAACATCGCCGGAGCGAGGTCCACGATGGACTGGAGAGCACGGTCGCTCAGCACGGGCTTTCGCCCGCCGGGTGCATCGCGTTTCAGCTGCTGCGGAATGTCTGCGGATCGTTTTTCCCTCGCGCGCGGCATGCCTACACGCTCGTCCGGTAGGTGCGCTGTTCCGGCCGGATCCCCAGCTGCTCCATGCGGTAGCGCAGCTTGGAGCGGGTGAGACCGAGCACCTTTGCGGCCTGCACCTGGTTGCCGCCGACGATATCCAGTGTCTTGAGAATCAAATCCTTCACGACTTCGCTCATCCGTATCCCCTGCGCGGGAATCTCCAGAACGAACGATTTGCCGTTGCCCGACGTCGCCGTTGGCCCGGAGCCGCTGGCCCGAAGGAACCCGAAGTGTTCCGCGGTCAGGACGGACACGTTGTTTAACAGGACCACGCGCTCCATGGCATTGCGCAACTCACGCACATTTCCCTTCCAGGGCAGCGCTTCAAGGTAGTGGAGCGCTTCAGGGGAGATCTGCGGCGTGGGCCGGTTGAAACGGCGGCAGAACTCCGCAAGGAACGTCCCCGACAATTCCCCGACGTCCTCGCGTCTGCTGCGTAACGGCGGAATTCTCACCGATGCGACATTCAAACGGTAGAACAGATCCTCGCGGAACCGCCCTTCTTCCACCTCGCGCGCCAGCTCCTTGTTGGATGCCGCAATCACGCGGACATCAACGCTGATCTCCTTGGTTCCCCCCAGACGATAGAACCGCTTTTCCTCCAGCACGCGCAGGAGTTTGACCTGCATGTCCAGCGAGAGCTCGCGGATTTCATCCAGCAGAATCGTTCCCCCGTCTGCGAGCTCGAATTTTCCCTGTTTCATCTTCTCGGTGGCCCCCGTGAAGGCGCCTTTCTCGTAGCCGAAGAACTCGCTTTCGGCAAGCTCCTTGGGTATTGCGCCGCAGTTCAAGGTGATAAAGGCCTTGTCCCTGCGGGAACTCTGCTGATGAATAAAACGCGCCATGAGCTCCTTGCCCGTGCCGCTCTCTCCCTCGAGCAGGACGGTCGTATTCTCCCCCTCGGCCAGTTTTTCCGCGGTCTCCAGAGCCCGTCGAAGCGCCGGACTCTTCCCGATGATCCCCGAGCGGGAGCGCTCTTCCTCCAGTTCCACCTGCAGCAGCTTTACGCGTGTCTGCAGGCGGGCATGATCCAGGTTCTTCTCTATCAACACGCCGAGATGATTGAGGTCGAAGGGTTTGACGACGAAGTCCGCCGCGCCTTCCTTCATCGCCCGGACCGCCAGCGAGACATCGGAATGTGCGGTCATCATGATGACCGGCATCTCCCACGCCTCGGCACGCATCCGGTTCAACAGCTGAATCCCGTTCACCTCGCCGAGGTAGATGTCCAGCAGGATCAGATCGGGCTTCTGTTCCTCAAGGTACTGAAAGAACTCCTCTCCGCGGCTGCAGAGGGTTACCATGTAGCCGAGTTCCCCCAGGATCTTCTTCAGCGTATTTCCCAGGATGACTTCATCGTCAGCCACCAGTATCCGCGCTTTCGCCATGGTGCTTCCCTTTGCTTAGCTGTGAATAAGAAACGAGAGTCGAACGAGTGTTCCCGCACCTTCGGCGGGTTCAACGGAAATCTGGCCCTTGTGTTTTTCCATGATCTGCTTGGAAATGGAAAGGCCTAAACCCGTGCCACCCGCTTTGGTGGTGTAGAACTGTTCAAAGAGATGTTTGTGCTGTTCGGGGGTCATGCCGGGACCCTGATCCCGCACCGAAACCTCGACCGCCTCCCGCTCGCCGGTCCGGTGCTGCCTGCTGCTGACCACCACCACTCCCCCCTCCGGGGATGCGTCAATGGCGTTTTGCAGCACGTTGAGCAGAACCTGCTGGATTTGTTTCGCATCGATCGGCACCGTGGGCAATCCCGCCGCCAGGACCGTTTCAAAGCGCACATCCTTCTGCTGCACCGACAGCTTCACGAACCCCAGCACCTGTTCGACGGTTTCGTTCATCTGCTGGTGCTTGAGCACGGGCGGGGTGATGCGCGCCAGGTTCAGCGTGTTTTCAATCACCGCTTCAACACGTTTGGTCCCTTCCAGCGCATCCCGCAGGGGTTCGGCGAATTCCGGCATCTGCGCTGCCTTGTACGCAAGGTATTGCAGGTTCAGGGCTATGGCGGAGAGGGGGTTCCGGATTTCGTGCGCAATACCGGCTGCCAGACGCCCCATGAGCGTCATCTTTTCGGCCTGCACCAGCTGCTCGCGCATTTTCCGTTGCTCGGTCACGTCGCGTACGTACAGCAGAACCCGCGTGTCCTGCGGGCGGTTGAGCGGGCCCACGCCGATATCCACTTCAATGCGTTCACCGTTCCGGCGGAGAAGAGTGGTCTCGCCGGAGGCGACAGAGGGACTCTCCAGCATGTTGGTGGCGAAATTGCCCGCGGCAAACGGCAGTCCGGGCAGAGCCAGAAGTTCTTCACGGCTGTATCCGAGAAGACCCATGCCCGCGGCGTTGACCTCAAGCACTTTTCCGGTCGCCCGGTCCACGACGAAGATCGCGATGCTCGCATGATCAAAAAGCGTCCTGTACCGGTCTTCCGAAAGCTGGACCTCGCGGTTCTTCCGGATCAACGTTTCGGCGTACATCTCCAGCTCGGCCATCTTCTCTTCGAGCTTCTTGATCACAATGGCCCGGTGCTTCTCCAGAAACGCCTGGTCGTCCAGCTGCTCGGTCGACGACGGGGAGTCTTCCGGCTTACGACCGTATCGCTGATGTGCGAGTTCGTTGATCGCCTGCACCAGCACGCCGAGGCCCGCATATTTCACCACGTAACGATCAACACCTATGCTCCGTGCGAATTCCTGGTCGGTGGCGTCCACATAATTGCCGGTGTAGATGATAAACGGCACGTTGGCGGATGAGGGCAGCGTCCGGACTTCCTTGCAGAGCTGGAAGCCGTCCATTTTTGGCATCATCGCATCAGCAACAATCATATCCACCCGTTCATCCCGCAGACAGCCCAGGGCCTCAACACCGTTCCGCGCCTGAATGGCCGCGTAACCGTTCTCGGAAAGAACATCCTCCAGGAGTTCGAGATTCTCCTGCACATCATCAACCAGGAGGATCTTCAGCTGCTGACCGTTACCCTTCTCTGTACCGTAACCATCAGGCAAGTTCATCATAGGCCCGTCACTCTGGCTAGTGTGTATACACATCTGGGGAAATCCACAACCAAGGTACTAATATTGGCCACATGGTTGCAATACGTCCTACTGCGTATTTTTGGGCATATGAGCTACGTAGTGTGGCACCGTGGCACATGTGGCTCTGTGGAACATGTGCCACAAATGGCCTCAGACGGCGCTTTTTTGCTCAGAAATGATGGTTTGTGTGAGGGGTTGGGATCTGGCGGGGGGTCAACGGGGAAGTATAACTATGCCGTTCTTGATGGCATATGTCACCAAACCGGCACTTTCGTGGATATCCAGCTTCTTCATGATGTTGTTGCAGTGTGTGTCAACCGTGCGGGCGCTGATGTGCAGCATATCGGCTATCGCCTGGTGGGTCCTTCCCTCGGCAACCAGCTGGAGAATTTCCCGTTCGCGCGAAGTGAGCCGGCTCTCCACCGGAGTCTGCGATTCCGCCCCTCCCTGCGTGAGAGGCGTGCCCGATGTGTCCAGGTACGTATCAAGGATGATTTTTGAGACTGACGGACTGAAGAACGCGTGTCCTGTGTGCACCGCCCGGATGGCGGCGTAGAGATCTTCAGCGGCACCGTTCTTCAGGATATAGCCGTTGGCCCCGCTGCGGACAACTTGCAGAACGTATTCATCGTTGTCATGCGCGGAGAGCACGAGGACTTTGATGGCCGGCGCTTCTTTCTTGATCCGCCGTGTCGCCTCCAGGCCGTTCATCACCGGCATGCTGATGTCCATCAGCACAACATCCGGTTCAAGTTGCAGCGCCAGATCGACTGCCGTCCGCCCGTCCGCCGCCTCACCCACAACTTCAACACCCTCGACAAGAGAAAGGAGCGAAACAAGACCACGGCGGACGATGGTATGATCGTCTGCAACAAGAACACCGATATGCGGTGCGGTCATGAGATTACCGGAATGATGACGGACGTGCGCGTGCCCCTGCCGTCAGGGGGATCAACGATGATGTCATTATTGGAGAACTCGCGGGGTCCACACGCCGTGCCGCACACTTCGGCCCTGCAACTGCGCACCGGAAATGTACGGCATTGGGCATCGAGTGTCAACCGGATCCGGGGTGGGGCCGGCGTGAAATCAGCGGGAGAGCGTCTTCTTGATGTCCTTCAACATCGCATCCACCACCTTCTCCGTGACCTCGCGCTGGAAATAGAACCCCTTGCGGATCTTCTCACGGATGGCTTCGAACCGGCGTGCATGCTCGGCATCGTACATTGCCCGGGCTTCGTCGGACACTTCAATGCGGTCTTTGCCTTCACCCGCATCCTCCCCGCTCTTCTTCGGCACACTGGTTCCGCGGTTGTTCTTGAGTGGATCCAATGGCCCGGCGGGGTTGAAAATTTCTTTGATCGACATGGCAGCGCGTCCTTCTCTTACCGCTTCTGCGGCCCGGCTCTTCAGCCCGGCGGCACTGTTGATGTTGATCGTGATGAGTACGTCGGGCTTCCGGACAGCCCTCACCAGCCTGCCGTACGTGTTATCGTACGCCCTTGCCTGCCGTCCGTGCTTGCTCCATAGCCTTCGCCTCGTACTGCATCAACCTGCGCGTTTCTTTCAGCGCCTGGTAGTACCGGCCGCTGTACATCGCCTCGCTGATGGTCTTGAAGAGCCCGGTTGTGCTGGGAGCCGCATTCATCACATCCCGGGCAAGCTCCCAGTACAGCTTCTGGTACTTCGGGAGATTCTGACCGTCAATATACATCAGCTGGATGACAAAGTACACCCTTTTGCAGGGCGTGTCCGCTTTGGCTTCGCTCAAGATTTCCTTCTCCCGCAGGAGCGGAATCTCGTTTTCGACAACCAGTTCAACGGTCTTGCCGGTGGCGTTACGTAATACCGCGCCACCGGCAATGATCCGTTCGTTGGCTTTCAATGACAGCTTCAGAGCCATGACCTATCCTGACAGTTGCTCAAGCTGAACCGAACTCCCGTGGGCAAGACCCACCGGTTGATCGGCAATTTCCGTCTGAACTTGAATACTCCCGGCTTCCGCCGCCTCCCCGGTGATCACCTGATCATTGAACAATCCGGTGCCACCAAAGGTTTGTTCACGCAAATGGTCTCTGCGTTCCTGAATCGTGATCCCCGCCCTATCGAGCTGTTGCAGTGCCTGCTCGATCGACCGGTCATCCACAACTTCAGGGGGCGCAAGCTCGGGAATGTTCAGCCCCGACGGACCGACATGAACATCCTCCTTCCGGACCGTCCGTGTGGAACCGCCCGGTTCGATGACCAGAACCCATTGATCGTTCTGGACCTGCGGTTCCCCGTCATGCCGGGCGGCCGCAAGCCACTGGGTCTCCTCTTTCCGGAGGAATGGTCAACCGTTCAATCATTGCCCGGAGTGCGGCGAAGTCACGCAGCCGGTGAACGCGTTCTTCACTTCCCACCGGATACGGCGGGAAGTCTTTGATGATCGAGGTCAACGTCTTTTTCATCTCTTCGATCGTCGTGATCGCGGCCTCCATGGCCCGGTCCATCGTCCTGATGCTCGATGCAAGAACACGTGCACGTTCGTGTTTCGCCGCCAGCCGGTGATACTCCACCCCGCTCCTGACGACATCCGCCCGCTCTGCCCGGTCACCACCCGATGGGTCGGGTGAGGGGCCGACGCGTACGGAGGAGGCAAGTCTGTCAAGACGCTCGCGGGATCTGCTCAAGCCCTGCGGGCGCTGGTCAAATCCGATTTGTGATATTGACATGTCTCACCTCGCTGGCCAATCACGGGAGGAGGCCTGCGCCTCCTCCCGATTCATGGCGACGACGTCGTTGTTCGTTCTTAGAACAGACGCAGGACCGACTGTGCATTCTGGGCGGACAGGCTCAGTGCCGTCGTGCCCAGAGACTGCCGGGTCTGCAACATGAGCATATTCGCACCTTCTTCGTTCATGTCGGCGTCGGTCAGCGCACTCGCACCGGCACGCAGCGTGGCGATCATCTGATCGGCCCAGTCCGCACGTGTCTGCACGATGCTCAGGCTTGACGACAGTGACGATGCCTTCACCCGGAGGGTGCTCGCGGCACCCGACAACTCCGTCAGCGCGGAGTTGATCGCCAGCGTGCCTGCCGCGTCGGCAGTCCAGCCCGCTCCAGCGGCGATGGTCAGACCGGTCTTCGTGGCACTGAACCCTTCAATGTCCAGCGAGCTCGCACCATCCTCATTGAACTTCACCGACAGGGTGTTCCCGATGAGGAGGTTCGTCCCGCGATACCCGGAATCGCTGGCCAGGGTGTCGATCTGGTCGATCACCGCGTTGTACTGTGCGACATACTGCGCACGCTGCGTGGCGTCGCTCGTTGACAGAGCGGCCTGGGCAATACCTCTCGCCGACTCAATCAGCGTGGTGATGGAATCGATGCCGCTGCTGGCGCCCTTCACGGTCTGGATCGCTTCTCCCATGCTGTCTTTGCGGGAGGCGATGTCGTTGGCACGGTTCTGATGGGCCTTTGCAGCAAAGTAGTTCGTCGGGTTGTCCAGCGCACTGTTTACCTTCTTGCCGGAAGACAACCGGTCCTGCGTCCTGTTCAGCAGGCTGACGGTGTTCTGAAGGCTCAGCAAGTTGGCCCTCATCGCAGATGTCAACGAAATTTCCTGTGCCATAGGATATCCCCTTTCTAGGAATATTGTGTATGTATACGGCGGCCCCTTCTGAGGCCATGCCTATCCCTATTATCGGCAGGGGGGGGTGGAACTTTAGCCCTCGGGAGACTTTTTTTCTGGCGGGCCTAACACCTTATTGAGAAAGGCGTTAGCGGGGCGTGAGCGTACCATGGAGGATATCTGTCAATCTTGCGCCGGCTCTTCAACGTGAATATCCTGTGCAAGAACATCGATGATCTCTTCCGTGACACGCCGGTCCATATAATAGCCCTGGCGAAGGCGTATCCTGATCTCATCCAACCGCTGTGCCTTCCCGGTTTCATAAAGGGCCAGGGCACGATCCGACACCGCCAGATGATCCCGACCCTCATGCCCGGCCGCAACTCCGCTCCTGTCAGCCATCTGGGTCCGGTTCCCCTTTGACGGGTCGACCGGTCGCGCAACGCTGAGTGGTTCGTGAATTGTCATGGCCGTTTGCTCCTTCAGGGACAGCTTACCGTGCCGTCCCCTTGAGTCCCGCAGCAATATTGGTGTTGATGTTTATCAGGATGTCCAGTTTTTCAGCTCCTGGATAGGCAAGCACTTCAAAGACCCGCCGGTCAACAAACGCACTCAGACGCAGCACGTTCTCTTTGATCTGTTGCGGCAACGGATTGTTCTCATCCAGCAAGGCCACCTGAAAGTAGGTCCAGAGTCGTTGATTGTACCGGAGGGCCTTCTCCAGATTCTGGTCCCGGTCCGATGACAACCAGTGTGTCTGCACATGCTTCATCATGGCTGCGGCCTTCATCAACACCGCTGCCTCAGCCTCCCGGTCTGTCAGTGCCGCCACCTGAGCGCGGCTGTACACCTCTGCTTGCGTCGAATGCATGGCCTGGTGCCCCTTGATAAAAAGCTGTTGGTGTTCGCTTCGCTATGATTTTGAGAACCCCTGCGGGGGGAGAAGTTCCTGTTCTCCCCCCGCCGGATCACCTCTTGTCTCTTAGAACAGACGCAGGACCGACTGTGCATTCTGGGCGGACAGGCTCAGTGCCGTCGTGCCCAGAGACTGCCGGGTCTGCAACATGAGCATATTCGCACCTTCTTCGTTCATGTCGGCGTCGGTCAGCGCACTCGCACCGGCACGCAGCGTGGCGATCATCTGATCGGCCCAGTCCGCACGTGTCTGCACGATGCTCAGGCTTGACGACAGTGACGATGCCTTCACCCGGAGGGTGCTCGCGGCACCCGACAACTCCGTCAGCGCGGAGTTGATCGCCAGCGTGCCTGCCGCGTCGGCAGTCCAGCCCGCTCCAGCGGCAATGGTCAGACCGGTCTTCGTGGCACTGAACCCTTCGATGTTCAGCGAGCTCGCACCATCCTCATTGAACTTCACCGACAGGGTGTTCCCGATGAGGAGGTTCGTCCCGCGATACCCGGAATCGCTGGCCAGGGTGTCGATCTGGTCGATCACCGCGTTGTACTGTGCGACATACTGCGCACGCTGCGTGGTGTCGCTCGTTGACAGAGCCGCCTGGGCAATACCTCTCGCCGACTCAATCAGCGTGGTGATGGAATCGATGCCGCTGCTGGCGCCCTTAACAGCCTGAATCGCCTCTCCCATGCTGTCCTTGCGGGCCGCAATGTCGTTGGCACGATTCTGATGGGACTTTGCAGCAAAGTAGTTCGTCGGGTTGTCCAGCGCACTGTTTACCTTCTTGCCGGAAGACAACCGGTCCTGCGTCCTGTTCAGCAGGCTGACGGTGTTCTGAAGGCTCAGCAAGTTGGCCCTCATCGCGGATGTCAACGAAATCTCCTGTGCCATTTCTCTACCCCTTCTGGGTGTGGTGGTTAGTGGTGAAGTTGAGTTTTTGTGACTTTGCGTAACCGATTGAAGAATATCATCTTCTGGTAGTATTATCGGTCGGTTGCGGAAAGAGTTTAGGAGGAAAGAGCGGAAAAAGTGTGAACGCGAAGGGCGAGCAGTGTAGGAAAGGAGACGGCCTAGCGGGACTGAAGGACACGGGAGGACAACGCCGAGCTCACTTCCGCCATCAGCCCTGGCCAATCCCCGGCTGTTTTCTGACGGAAGAGCCGGGCCGTCGGATACCAGGGGGAATCCTCCCGCTCAAGCATCCATCGCCAGTCCGCCATCCGGGGAAGCAGGATCCATACTGGCTTGCCCATCGCCCCGGCCAGGTGCGCCACAGCGGTATCTATGCTGATGACCAGATCGAGGTGGGAAATGATCGCGGCGGTGTCGGCCATGTCGACGATGCTTTCCGTCAGATCCACCGGCCGGAGAGAACGAGGGTATGCCCGCAGCCGGGCAGCCGCGTCTCCCAACTGCAGACTGTAGAGCGTTACGCCGGGGATGTTCTGCAAGCTCAATATGACTTCAAGAGGACAGGACCTATTCAGCAGGGCCTTCAGCTTGCGCGCACCCGACCAGACAAGGCCGACACGCAGATCACCGATCCTGGGACCGATCCGCCGTTCCCATTCCACCACGAGATCCGCCTGCGGCGACAGGTATGGTACTTCACGTGGGACCGTCTCGAGTGTCGTCCGCATCACCCGGGGCAGGCTCATCATGGGCAGGTGGGCATCACAATCCGGCAGTGGTTCACCATGCGGAACCACTGTGGCAATCCCGGGAAGTGACCGGAAAAGCCGGACGAGTTCCCGGTGGCATTCAAGAACGACCTTCACACCGAGGGATTGCAGGACTCCGCAGTAGCGCACGAATTGGATGGCATCCCCCATCCCCTGCTCTGCATGGATCAGGAGTGAGCGTCCCCCCGCTTCGCCCCCGTCCCAGAGGGGAATCGGAAAGTCGCGTCGCGGACTGGTGAACGCGGGCCGCTTCCAGCGCCACTCATACTCGCGCCATCCCTCCTCAAAAACACCCAGCGTGAGAAGCCCTTGTGACAGATTCCAGTGGGCATCTGCGAAATCCGGACGCAACGCAATTGCGTGCCGGTAGGATGCCACCGCGTCATGGACGTTTCCCAGTTCGCGGGCCACATTGCCCAGATTGTTGTGCAGTTCCGGGAGCAGGGGATTCAATGCTATGCCCTTGCGCAGCCACCGTTCCGCCCTTTCAGGATCGCCGTGCTCAAGCAGGGCGAAGGCGAGATTATTATGAATCGCCGCATTGTCTGGCGCCAGAACAACTGCACGGTCGAACGCACCAACCGCCTCATTGATCCTGTTGCTGTCCTGCAGACTCACCCCCAGGTTGTTCCAGGCGGCAGGATTGTTCGGGGCTTTGGTGAGTATGCGTCTGTACGTTGCAATGGCGTGTTCAAGCAGCCCGGCTTGCTGCAGGGCATCTGCGTAGTGCAGGGCAAGGTCCTGGTCGTCAGGCCATGAGACGAGTGCGGCGGACTCTCCCATCTACCCGCACGCCCCTATCGCTTGAACCACCGGTCTCCTTTTCGGGCGGTGTGGCGGACGGGCGAACCTGCGTAATGCGCGAGCAACAGCATCCAGTACAGCGTCCCAGGCATTCGGGGCGGGTTGACGGAAGAGCCTCATAGACGGATACCAGGGGCTGTCTGCACGATGAAGCATCCATCGCCAATCAGGTGCAAACGGGAGCAACAGCCACACCGGCTTGCCCATGGCGCCCGCCAGATGTGCCACCACATTGTCCACGGTGATAACAAGATCGAGACCTTTAATCACCGCGGCGGCATCGGCGAAGTCCCTGAAGCCGACCCCGATCTGCCGTACTGCCGCACAGGTTCCGGCATCAAGTGCGCGGCCGTCCGGTTGCAGATCATACCAGACGACATCGGGAATCTGGAGCAACGGAAGAAGATCTTCCTGGCTGCAGGGCCTCTTCCCGTCGTTCCGGTGCCTGCCAGCGCCGGTCCTGACGATTCCGAGCTTCCGCTGATGAGGATCACTCTCCAACCGTTCACTCCACACCGCCAGCCGGAAGGGATCGGCATGGAGGTACGGAACATTATCCGCCATTGCATCTGGCGGCACACGAAGGTAATGTGGCAGGCTCATCAGGGGCGACCAGCAATCATATTGAGGCAATTCCCCGCCGCGTACAATCAGCAGATCTATTCCAGGAAGACCGCTCAAGAGAGGCTCGAGCTCCCGTTGGCATTCCAGAACCACCCGGGTACCGGACGCCTTGAGCAACGGGACGAATCGCGAAAATTGTATGGTATCACCGTACTCCTGTTCGGCAGTGAGCAGCAGAGTCCTGCCGTGAAGATCTTCCCCCTGCCACCGGGGCATGCCATTCCGAGAAGAGGCAGACGGGCGTTCGTTGGAGTGAAAACGCCATTCGAACTCCTTCCACCCCTGCTCAAACATCCCATCGAGAAGGTATGCCACGGACATGTTGTAGTGGGCGTCGGCATGATCGGGATCGATGGCCAGGGCGGCACGGTAACAATCACGCGCATCCGCGGTACGTCCGAGAGCCTGAAGGGCCACGCCGCAATTGTTGTACGCCCGAACGTCGTCCGGATCGATATGTAATGCTCTGCGATAGCACTTCTCGGCCTGAACGTGATCCTGCAGGGCCCCGTAGGTATTCCCGAGTATGTACCATGCGTCACTGTCGACCGGCCGCAGTTTGACAACGGATTTCAGGGAAGACACCGCCTGATCGAGCGCACCGAGCTCTCTCGACGCGCGGGCCAGGTGGAAATGCGCGTCGGCGAAACCGGTGTCGGTTTCCACGGCGCGCCGGAAATGATCAGCCGCATCAGACATATCCCCCCTTCGCGCCGCGCGCAGGCCAAGAGCGAAAAATGCTTCGGCTTTGCGCCGGGTCAATGGTCCGTGAGACCCTTCCTCAGCAGTATGTGTCCGGATGTTAGGGTTCATGGCAATCGAACAATTCTGGGACAGCGCTCTCCTCGTACAGATATGATAATACACCTTTCGTGCCAGTCAGGGACGGAATGAGGCCCTGGTTCCCGTCCGGGATGCCGAAAGTTCTCCCAGATCCCGTTTGAGTTGATCCACCACTTTCTGCCACTGTCCGTGGACTTCCTGCCGGTACAGGCGCATTGTTGGATACCATGGCGTTTTTTCCCCATCCATGCCCCACCGCCAATCCCATGGCATGGCCAGGAGGGTCCAAACCGGCTTTCCCATGCCCCCGGCAAGGTGCGCCAGGGCGGTATCGATCGTGATGACAAGATCCAGATGTTCAATCACACCGGCGGTATCCATGAAATCGGCCGGGGGAACATTCCAATCACTCCCCCGGCTTCCAAATGCCGACCGGCCGAATTCATGGGCAGATTCCCCTGTCTGCAGATTCACAAACAGCACATGGCGAAGCTCGGCAAGCGGAGCCAGAAGGTCTATGGGTAGAGACCGGTATTTCCCTGCAGGATTTGTGGAGCTTCCCGACCAAACGAGTCCGACTCTGAAGGCCGTGCCGACCTGTGTGAAGCGTCTCTTCCCCTGCGCGCAGGAATTCTCATCCGGCAGCAAATAGGGAACCCGGGCGGGGATTGTTTCCGGCACCGTTTCGAGCAGACCGGGTATGCTCATCAGGGGAACGTGCACGTCGAAGTCCGGCAACGGTTGATTGCTTTCGGTTACGGAAGTCACGCCGTCGACCCGTTCGACCAGCCGACGCAGGGCGGATGGGCACTCCACATGCACAACCGCACCCCGTAGACGAAGCACCGGTACATAGCGCAGACACTGGAGCGTATCGCCGAAACCCTGCTCTGCCCAGACCAGCAGCGAACGACCCTTGAGATCCTCTCCGTTCCAGCGATGCCCGGGATGACGATCACGCAGTGACTGGAAGGCGGGCTTCTTCCATCGCCATTCGTACTCGCGCCAGCCTTCACGGAAACGGCCGATCTGGAGCAACAGGTGGCCGAGATTCCAGTGCGCATCCACAAAATCCGGAGCAATCGACAGGCAGCGCCGGTAGTCATCCAGAGCCTCGTCCAATCGCCCGGTCCGGTACTTCACCAGACCGAGATTGCTCCAGGTGTGCGGCCTCGACGGGTCCAGCCGGAGCGCGACATGAAATGCCTCTTCTGCTTCTTCCAGCCTCCAGGCGTCGAATAAGCACGCCCCGAGATTGTAATAGGCATCCGCATACTCATCCTGAAGGGCAATCGCCCGGCGGAACATCCGTTCTGCTCCGGGCAGATCCCCTTTGCTGCGGAGACCATTCCCCACCGCGTTGAAGGCCTCGGGACTGTCAGGGCGTGCTCGCAGCGCCTGTTCGGCGAAGTGCAGTGACTCGTCGATTGCCCCCTGTTGAAAGAGGACAACGGAAAGGAGATACAACGCGTCAGCATTCGTGGATTCACCGGCAAGCACGGCACGATAGCTCCGCTCCGCATCGTTCATCAAACCCTTGCGGTGGAGGTCAAGGGCATTCAACAGCAGCTGATCGGAAGAAACGGGTAGCGGCTCTGCGTGCCTCCGCATGACCTCCTTCCGCAACGCATCGAGAAGCAACTGTACCGCGGGCTCCCATGCTCCGGGACGGGGCTGCCGGAACAACCGCATTGTCGGATACCACGGAGTGTCTTCGCGCTCGAGCATCCAACGCCAGTCCGGCGCAAAGGGGATCAGCACCCACACGGGTTTGCCGAGAGCTCCGGCAAGGTGCGCCACCATCGTGTCGACAGTGATGACGAGATCCATCTGTTCGATAAGACCGGCTGTTTCGAGAGCGTCCGTCAGCGCCGCAGTATAATCGATCAGTGGAAGAGGAAACGACGGCCGGGTGACTGCGGCAATGGCAGCAGCACCGGTCTGAAGGGAATACCACTGCACATCCTCAAGGCAACCTAGGGGGGCTAGCGTTTCCAGACGGCACGATCGATTCCGGTTATTGACGTGTGACGGACTTCCTGCCCAGACCAGTCCGATCTTGAACCCCGGAGGATCATGGCTCACGCGTTCGGCCCAGACCCGCCGGACCTCATCCGTCACGTGCAAATAGGGAACAGCGGTGGGTACGCCTTCCGGGCGTGCCTTGAACATATGGGGCAGGCTCAATATGGGGGCATGGAAATCGGCCTCGACGTCGCCGCTCGCGACAGGCAATACGTGCTTAACGCCGGCCACACCCTGGAAGATCCTGACCAGCTCCTGCGGAACCTGCACAATCACCTCTGCGCCCAAACCCGCCACCAGACCGGCAAACCGGATGAACTGAATGGCATCCCCCAACCCCTGCTCGGCATCCAGCACGATGCGCTTGCCCGCAATATCCTCTCCCTGCCACCGCGGCGTGCTGTCAGAGGCACGACCCCGCAGTTCCTTCAGTTTCCATCTCCATTCGTACTCTCTCCAGCCTTCTTCGAATCTGCCCAGCAGAAGATACACGTGTGCCAGACCCCAGTGTGCCTCCGCCGATGATGGATCAATCGACAGGGCCTGAAGATACACGGACTCTGCTTCCGGCAGATTCCCTTTTTCGCGGAGCAGTTTTCCCTGGTTGTTCAGGGGGCTCACATACCCGGGTTTCAGAACAGCGGCCTTTGCATAGGCAGCAAACGCTCCCCCTTCGTCTCCCCCGGACGCCAGGATGTTCCCGAGGCTGTTGTACGCTTCCGCGTACACGGGACGCAGGCGAAGCACGTGCCTGAGCACGGCAAGAGCTTCCGTGTTCCGGTCAAGAGCCGCGAGTGTGTTAGCGAGATTGTGAAGGACTTCAGGAGAGTCCGGCGTCAGAGCAAGTGCTGCGTGGTAAGCGTGTTGCGCCTCAGGCGCCCGGCCCAGAGCGGCAAGGGCCAGCCCCAGATTGTTGAGAACACCCGCCTGACGGGGTTGCTGTTCCAGAGAACGGCGCAGGCAGTCGATGGCCTCGTACTCCCTGCCGGTTTCGTGCAGGAGCACGCCGATATTCGCGAGTGCGGCCGCGTACTCCGGGCGCAGATCCAGCGCACGCCTGTAGCAATTCTCTGCCGGCCCGTATTCATGCCGCTGGTGATGGATTACGCCGAGCAGGTGCATTGCATCAATCTGATCCGGATCGAGATCGAGCACCTGGAGATAGAGCTGCCGGGCTGCTTCCAGATCACCTGCCCGGTGAAGCTCTATTGCCCGCACGATGAGTGGTTCTGCCGTCATGGCTGTTTCGGTAACTTTCTCCGTCAGGAATGCGTCCCACCGTCACGGATCGGGCTCACGGACAGGCCGCATCGTATCGGGTCACGCCGTACTCAGATGTGTTACAGACTGCGTATGTAACACATCCGCAAACATCTGTCCGGTCCGCTCCCAGCTCAGCTGCCCCATATCTTCACCCGCCTGGCATCCGATGGTATGCAGACGGTCACGATGATGATACGCCCAGTCCAGTTTCGACACCAGTTCCTCCAGATGGGGTTCCTCCCACAGGGCAACGGGCCGGCCGTTGTTCGAAATCGAGAGCGGTCGCATCTGCACCAGGGGAATGCTGTTGCGCTCCGTCAGAACATCCTTGTGTCCGCTGTTGTAGGAGGCAATGACCGGCTTCCCGCAGGCCATGTATTCCATCAGCACCAGGTTTGTTCCGCCTTCACACCGGTTGGGAAAAATCCCCACATCGGTGTTCCGGTAGATGCGGGGCATCATGACATTGGGGTATGGCGGCAGTGTGATCACTCGCTCCAGATCGATGCCGTTCTCGACAAGCAGGTTGTCCATGAGCGAGCGGTACTCCCCGGATTGAGCGGAAAAGCGGATGAACGGCGAAACGCTCATCGTCTGCATGCTCGCCGCCCAGTGATTGTACCAGCTGTTCACCAGCAGCACGTCCCGGTACCGGTCGTGCAGCACCTTGAAAGCCCTGATCACCAGGTCCTGACCCTTGCGTAGTTCAAACTTCCCGCCGGAAAAGAGAACAAACATATCCTGCAGATACTCTTTCTTCGCATGCGTAGGGTTGAAAATCGTCGGGTCAACTCCCTGGATTATGGTCCGGACATTCGTCAGACCATACCCGCGCAGCACCTCTTCGCACCACGACGAGCCTGTGACAAGCACATCGTAGAACCGTCGCCCGTTTTCGATATACTCGGGGGCAAGCAGGTTGTCCTCGAAGAAGGTGTATCCGACATTCCACGATCCGCGGAAGGACGGCAGCGCCGGCCGGAGGGATTTATCCACAATATTCTGCACCACCGGACAATCGACGAACGTCACCATGCCCTCCCGGATCTGCCGGTCTTCTTCTCCGGACACGAGCCGGCTTTTCAACAACCGGTAGTCGAACTCGTCCTGAATATTGACGAAGTCAAACCCTTCGGTCACCAGCCGTACATCATCCACCCGGGAAAGCTCCTTGACGATGTACTTGCCGCAGACGCCCCACCCGTGGAAACTCCCGGTCGGCAACACGGCGTATATCATGGCCGTCCCCCATTCCCGTTTGCCGGATTCTTGCGGGCACGGATCAGATACTGAAAAGTGAACAGCTGCTGCGCCTGGTCCTGGGTGACGTTGCGCAGGAGCACGTGGCCAAGATCCAGATCGCGTGGCCACGGGCCCTCACGGGGAAACTCCACATCGAGAGTACTGATGATGTGTTCTGCGGCGTAACCCGACAGGGCGAATAACTTCCCGATCTCCGCGAGCGTGAAGAATCGGATGTGTGTCGCATCCAACAGCCCCATGTTGGCGTATGTCCAGTGGCCTTTGATCAGGTTCTGGATAACACGGATATTCTGAATGTTCGGGATACTCGCCACAACCCTCCCGCCGGCCCGGAGATACGGATGCAGCATCCGGAGAACTTTCCATGGATCATACAGATGTTCCAGCACATCCGCAAAAATCGCCAGATCGATGGAGTTTTTCCGGATGTCGTAATGATCGAGGTTCATCTTTTCGATATCGCCGGTCAGGACACGGTCGATACTGTCCCGCGCTTCGGCGGCAGCCACCTGATCGATCTCAATCCCCAGATAGGTAATGGGGGAGACACGCCCCTTGATGGCACGTGCCGTTGCACCCGAGCCGCAGCCCACTTCCAGAACGGTCTGGAATGGAAAATCCAGGAGGCCGATCAGATCCATCCGGGGGCGATCCTGGTACTTTTCCTCATATCTGGCATCAAGGGGCGAAACCGCAAACTGGTTGCTCATTCCCGTTACTCACCTTCCCGCGTTGTGTGCGTCAAGCAGTTCCGCAGCGGCGCGCGGAAACACGCGAAGTACTTCGGCAATGACTACCTCGGCTTCCCGGTGTTTTCCTTGTGCGCGCAGGTTTTCCGCAAGTACCGAGCAGAAGCCAATCCAGCGGCTTTCCAGCAGTCGATGCTCGTCTGCAGGACCCGCAATGGCCTTCCACTTTTCGAGAAAGAGCGTACGGTTGCGCTGCAGGATATCACGGGACGTCTCCTCCTGCCGGAAATACCGGATCGTCCGGAGAGCGCGGATGGTGCCGCTCCATTCATGATCATATCCCGTTACGGGTACAACATAGCACCGCAGTCCATGGCGCCGGCACTGCAGGCCCAGATCCCATTCCTCGAAATAGCAGGGGGTATACCGGGGATCCACCTGCAGTGTCGCCGTATGGAAGAGTTCCGTGCGCACAGCGAAAAGGAATCCCGAGACGTTGTCCACTTCGGTGGGGGTCTGCAGCGCTCCTTTGTCGAAGTACATCAAGTCCTTTGCTTCACCGAAATGGACGAACCCGCCTTGCGGCCCGACAATCGCAGCGTCTTGCAGCGTCTCCAGAGACTGTTCCAGAGTGTCAATCATCGATGGCTCGATGTGCAGATCCGCATTGAGAATGAACGTCACCGGAGTTTGTGACATTGCCAGACCGATGTTCCATGCCCGCCCGACGCCGACGTTGTGGCTCATCACGGCGGAATAGTCGATCCGGGTATGCGCACGCAGACGCTCCGCCATCTCTACCGAATTGAATACGACGATCACATCACCCCGGATCTGCTGGAGGTCGTTCAGGAGGGTCGTAATGTTGAAGGGGCTTGCCGGAGACATGTCCAGGACCGGAATCACGAAGCTCCGCCGCTGACGAACGTTCGCGGATACCGGGTTCGAGATCGCCCTCTGTGCAACCGCAGTAAGGCCCGCAACGGAACGCTCGCGCAACTCTCCGGCAGATGGAGTCGTGGACCGGCCGCCAAGCACGACATCGAACATATCCTCCAGCCTGTGGGCATAGGTATGCCCGTTGTGAATGACCTGCTGCCCCCGTCGGGCGATCCGTTCCCTCTCGTCTTCATGATTGAGATAATAGGAGACAGCTTCCGTGATGGCATCGTCTGTGTACACACCCAGATCTTCGCCTGCACGGAACAGCTCTTCCTGCCCGCTCGCCTGCGCGACGTCCGTGAGGAGAAATGACCCCGTGGAAAGCGCTTCGAAGACACGCATGTTCAAATCGTTTCGTACCGCATTGTTGAAGACGATGCGTGATCGCGAGAACAAATCCGCCATATCTTCCCAGAAGACGCGCTTGTACGTCAGGGAACACGCCTCCTTGATGCTTTTCAGCAGCTTCACCCGGCGTTCGGTATTCACCGATCCCGCAAAACCTACTGCATATTCTTTGATCGTGCAGGTCTTCCGGTGAATGCCCGGATCGCAACCAAGCGGGAGCCAGTGCACGGAGCGGTTTCCCGCGTTCCGGAACGCTTGCAGGTATTCCCGCTGTGCGACGAACACATGGTCGAACTGTTTCGCCCATTCCACATGCCATTGCAGGCTCAGATGGCTGTCAATGAGATAACAGGCTTTTGGACGCCGCAGGGCATCGAGGTTCTTTGGAAAATAGCCGTTGATCGATTCCACCCAGAAATACAGATCAGGGAGCATATCTGACGGGAGGCGCCTCACCAGCGCGGCCATATCCATGTCGGCGGCAACAGGGATGTCAAGATCCCGGATCGGGAGACGCATGCTTTCCAGTTGCCAGGCTTCAATCAGCTTCCTGTCCATCGTCGGGCCGATCGTGACAACCCGTTTCCGTACCCGCAGCGCGCGTTCCAGGTACACTGCGGTTGTCACCGGATAGGACACGTACGCCAGAAGCACTCGCGCATCAGGGTATCGTGATTCTCTCGTCGGGGTCATGGGGGCTTTGTCCATCATCCAATCGGTTGTGCTTGCGGATGCAGTGCGGCGCGGACGGCGGACGCGTAGCCTCGCTGACCGGCCGTTTCGAGATCGTGCGCCAGAGTTGAAAAGAAGCCGGAGCTGGAAATCCTCCGCTCGGCCAGCCGGGTCCGAACCTGTCCGGCATCCCCCGCCCGGCCCAGGCACAGCAATGCCGCGGCCCTTGTTGCCAGCGTATAGGGATACTCCGAAACGGCCTGTTCGGGCGAGGCAAGAATCGTCAACGCAGCCTCGGCGTTGCCGAGCTGCAACTCAATAAGCGCGCACTTGACCGGCGCTTCCTGCGGTGGGTTGTCAGCCTGCATCGCGATGCGGAGCGCACGGCGCGCCTCCTGAAGTTGTCCCAGCGCGGCAAGGCTGACACCGAGCGCAAGCTGCCCCTGGGCATCCGCGGGGACCATGCGCACATATTCCCGCCAGAGATCGGCCGCCTCGGCATGCCGTCCGAGTTCCTGTTCCTGTGCCGCCAGTTCAAAGAGCGCACGCTGATCCTTGCCCCCGCGATCGGCCAGTTTTCTCCGGCCTATCACGGCGTACTGTTCGGCCTTCTGACGGGTCCGCTGAGCGTCCAGACGCCCATAGTGATGAACGGGAATATCCGACACACGGAGAGGCATCCCGAGACGCGCCAGGGAAGGTTCGACGATCTCGTGCACAGGATTCTCAAAAACGCACGAGGCACCGCGCGGGAACAGCCTGACCTTCGGACTGGCTATCCAGCCCGTCCCGGCTTCCTCCTCATACTCGCCGTCGTTCGGACGCCAACCCTGAAGATCCGTCTCCCGTACGTAGTTCCGTGTGGTCAGCACGTATCCCGCTCTGGTGGTGGCCGCCAGACGGCGCAGGGCGTCACCATCACGCGGCGAGAGAACTTCATCCGCGTCCAGTACAAGAATCCACTCCCCCCGGGCCCGGGCAAGCGCCGCGTTTCGCGCCGCGGCAAAGTCATCCGTCCAGCTGTGCGTAAACACGCGCGCGCCGAACACCGCGGCAAGCAGAGCCGTACGGTCGCTGGATCCCGTATCCACGACAACCATCTCGTCAACAAGCGGGGCAACGCTGGACAGGCAGCGCACCAGATGCGCTTCTTCATTCCTGACTATCATACAAAGGGAGATGGTCCCCTGACCCCCGTCGGTTTCCCGCGGACCGATCCTGCTGCGGAGGGTGAAGGCTTCGTCGAGAGCGCTGTCCTCCAGGCCGGTTTGTGCCAGAGTCTCCACGAACACTTCCAGGGCTTCACGATCCCGTCCGAGCTTCCGGAGCAATCCCGCGTGCAGATATGCGAGATCCCGATGAACCGGGAGAAGTGAACGCGCTTCCGCCACAAGCTGTTCCGCGCGTTCCGCGTACCCTTCACGCTGGGCAAGTCCCGCGAATGTGGCCAGAACTTCGCGGTGCGCGGGGGCCAGAATGAAACCACGCTCGATCAACACCTCGGCTTTCGTCCGTTCCTGCCGGACCCACAGCAATGCCCCCAGATGCGCGTACGGCTCTCCAAAGGAAGGATCAACCCTGATGGCCTCACGGAAAGCCGATTCGGCATCTTCCGCATTACCCCCGTCAACGGCGAGCATACCCTTCAACAACCACGCCCTGGCGTTGCGCGCATCGACATCAATGGCCTTTTCCGCGCAGTGCCTCGCAAGAACACCCTCACCGAGTCCCTGCATGCTGAAACCGGTGATATCCAGCCATTCCGGATCGCGTTTCACAACATCGGGTGTCACCGGAAGAAGCCGCGATACGTCTTCATACTTGCCGTCGCGAATCAGCATCCATGCCCGTACGGCGTGCAACACAGGACTTTCGGGATACTGCACGATGGCGTCCGACAGGATCCGTACGCCCTCGGCACTGTTGCCGGCATGCTCGTGGACTTCCGCCTCTGCCAGCAGATCAAGGACATGGAGTTTCAGTCGTTCAATGCTCGAAGGCGGGTACAACGCACGCATCGGAAGGAGACGGCGCCGGATCAGCGGAAGCGATCGCCCGTGTACATCGACGGGCCGTGCCCTCCACGCCGTCGCAATGTCCCCCGCAACGATCACGTCCAGTCCAAGCATCGCCACCCGCACGGCAAGATCCTCCGGTTCGTTTTCACCGGTGCCAAACCAACCTGCAGCATCCCACACATCGCGCCGTATCATGAAGCATGCAGGTGCAAGGGATTGTGCCTTGAGGCGCCGGTAACGATTCCGTTCACGGAAGCCGGCCGCATCCGCAATACTTTCCTGACCGGCCCTGCCGGAGAGAATCACGGGTGTAGCAATGCCGGTGGCCGGAGAATCCCTCATCACTTCTTCGAGGCCTTCCAGGACATGTTCCGGCACCATCAACCCATCGCGGACGAAACAGACGAGCCCGCCCTCCGCATGTCGTGCTCCGGCGGTCCAGCCTTCGACCGGATTGCTCTGGTCCTCGAGCAAGAGCCAGCCGGCCTGGTGTTGGGTTTCCGCACGGAGCCATGCCAGCGTTGCCGGGGGTACGGCGCATGGCACCAGAATCAACTGGTCGATCCGCCGCGTTCCACCGGTCAGGTCCCGGAGAAAGCGCTCCGTTTGCTGCATGCCGGTGGACTCCACCAGAAGAATGACGGACATCCGCTGCGCGTATCGCCCTTTAGGCGTATTCATCGGGCCGCTCTCAGGCCATTTGCGGCATTCACACGCTGGGCGATGAGTTTCTGGAACAGCCCCATATACCCCTCGCACATCCGCTCGGCCGTGAACGGATACGACCGGATACGCTCAATCCAGACCTGATAGGTTTTCGCCATCGCCGCCACGACCTGCTCGAAATCCGGCCCGGTGAATCCGAGCCCGTAGTCCGCACAGTACTCCGGCAGGGCTCCGCTCTTCCGGAAGAGAAGCGGGAGACCGCAGCATGCCCCTTCAATGTGGGACATCCCGGCCGGCTCGTTTTGCGATCCCGTCAGGTACACATGGTGACTGCGGATCGTGTCAGCCAGTTCCTGACCGTGCATTGGCGGCAACATGGTGGCATGCCGGAGGGTCACGCCGTTCGGTGGATTTCCGATGAACGTGAAGTCGAGCGTACTCCTGTAGCGCGGATCGGCCAGCAGCCGGTCCACCTGAAGATAGATATCGGCGCCCTTGTAAGGGTTTGGGTCCCAGTGGTGCGTGACGAGACGCATCGGGCCCTGTCCGCGCCACGGGAGGTATCCCCGCGGATGAAACGTCCAGGTATCGGCGCCATTGTGGATCACGCTGTGGGAGTCCGGGTTCATCCCCTGCGCCAGGTGAAGATCACGCAACCATGCCGAGATGAAGATCGTATGATGCGCGCAGGTGTTTGCCTGCCGCAACCTCGCGTTCACGCCGGTGGTGCCTTTGCGTTCGTCGCATTCATTCACCCGATGGATCACCGTTGCGAACGGGTTTACCGCGCGACAGTACCGGCGGATGTCATCGTCCGTGAATGCGCAGTTCTTCTGACCCCCGCGCGGCTCGGTCAGGAGAATGATGTCGATGTCCTTGCGCGTCAGATCATACACCACCTGCACGTCGTGCGAGCGCAGGTACGCCGTCAGGTAACGGCCAAACTGGTTCCCGCCGCCCCAAACCCCCGGCAGTATGTTCATGCCTATGCTGACGATCATGAACGGGAGTTCCTTCTGCGCCCTGACAGGAAGTTGTGCTTGGAGCTCATGTCCCTGCTTCGTCTCATCGTTGTAGGGGATCACGCACGAGGATACGACCTGAAATGCCACGCCTTCCCTGCACTGAGCGGGCATCATTCGGCCATACCGGATATCAACCTCCCTGCCTCAATCCCAGTGCCAAAGGGCTGGCTCATCTGTCGGAATCGGCCAGCTACCCACCGGCTGGCAAACGATAGTTGTGACCGGAAAATGGCTGAAAATCTCCAGACACGAAAAACCTCAACTAAACTGAGCCTCAAGATGATTTAGTCAGGCGCAATGGTGGCTAATAATAGCCATGTGCCCGCAAAAACAGCAGCGCCACTCGCTCATCATCTGAACGAATGGCGCCGGAGAATATGGGTCCGATCAGCTGACGGTCACAGGCATCCGCCGGGTCTCGCCATTTTCCGGGGCGGTGTCTGACGCCCGTCTGTAAAACTCCTTCGCATCATCGATCCTCCCCAGCGACTCACAGACTCTGCCGATGCTCGTCAGAGATTCTCCGTCCCGCGGATTCTTCGAGAGGAGCCTGACGTACACTTGCAGCGCCTCTTCGGTTTTCCCCTGGACCACGAAATAGAAGTCGGCGAGGTTTCTCTGATAGATATCGTTCTCCGGTTCGAGACGTATCGCTTCCTCATAGTGCATCACGGCTTCAGCTGTCCGTCCGGATTGATAGTACAATACACCAAGGTCGTTGCGAGCGCCGGCATGTTCGGGATGAGCACGGACGAACTGCTCGCAGACCCGCACGGCATTGTCGACTTCACCACGCGCCGCATATTCCCGGATTTGCGAGTACTCTTCGGATGCCGCAACTGAATGTTCAGCGACGCGGAGTGCAGCCTGCTGATCGCGCGCCGACTGATTCCACGGTTCAATCTCCAGAATCTTGTCCAGGAAGAAGAGCGCGTCGGCATTCTTCCCGAGATCGGCGCAGATATTCGACAGCGCACGCAGCACGTCGACATCCCGGGGGTGCGCTGTCAGCATCTTCACGTACATGCGCAACGCCTCCTCCGTATCACCCTGCACGACATAGATGTAGTCTGCGAGGTTCTGCCGGAACGTGATGTTTTCCGGATCGATCTCCACCGCCGCGCGGTATTGTGCGAGTGACTTCTGGATGTTGCCGGTGTTGTAGTACAGAACGCCCAGATCGTTGCGGCCAAGGGCATGACGTGGATTGCGTGCCAGAAACCGCTCCAGAGCGGCTATCGCTTCCTCCTGCTTTCCTTGACCGATAAGCAATCGGATGCCTTCATACGGGATCTCCGGCTCCGCCGGGACGGGCTTCACCCGTCCCACCGCCTCGCGCTTGAGCGACATCAGGCGGTCAAGCGCCGTCTGCACAGCCTCGTCTTCACCACCATCCGCAGAACGTTGCGCTGATGCAATCACATTCTTGAACTCATCGGGCCCGGATGTGGCCGTTGCAGCCTGTCGGGGAAGAGCGTTGAGAGCGGATTTCACCACGCTATTCCACGGTTGGTGTTTCAGCACACGACCATAGTACTCTCGCGACTCGGGAAACCGTTTCATCGATGCGCACAGATTCCCCAGAATCTGCAGGATCTCGATGTCGTCAGGCTTCAAGGTGAGAACCGTCTGATATGCGCGAAAAGCCTCGTCGGTTTTGCCGAGACCCACATAGTAGAAATCCGCAAGGGTCTTCAGCACATCGGGATCCGACGGAGATTCCCGGGCCGCGGCAAGGAAGTGCTCGAGAGCCTTGTCCTTATCCCCCCGCTGGTATTGCAGGGCCCCCCGCTGTTCGTGCGAAAGAGAAGACCCCGCGGTGTTTGTGTCCAGCGGCGCCACACCCGCCAGCGGCTGAGGCGATGATTGACCGAACATTGCCATTTCTTCTTCTCCTGAGGTCCCGAACGACGTGAGTTTCAGTCAGCACTCTCCGCACAAGGAGTATGCCAGACGAGCGGGCTCGGTCATATGTGGCACGGTGGCACCGTGGCACGGTGGCTCAGTGCCTCCAGAGACTCATGTGCCTCTGGAGCCTCAGTTCATCAAGAACATCGGATTTGCAGGAGAATTCGAAGAGGTGGGTCGGCGGGTGGTGGCCAATATCAGCCATGTGGGGAAATGCGGTCAGGAAAGATAGATGTGATAGAACCAGTACAACACGGGAACGAGAATTCCAATAGCCGTCAGCCAGGCCCCACGCCCGGTGATGCCGGTCCTCCCCTTGAGGACAAACAGACCGGTGATGGCCACGACAATCAACGCAAGAGCATAGACATCGGCAATGTACGTCCAGGCCCTCTTCGGAGCATTGAGATGAAGCTGGTTGAACTCAAACAGCACCCTCCGGGGCTGCACCGCTTCCACAACAACCTTCCCGGTCGGCAGATCGATCGAGTAGGTCTCCCGCTCGAAAAAGAGCTGCAGAGTCTCGCGGTCCGGCCGGAAAGTGTTCTGAGGTTCTTCCGTGAGCCCCAACCGATCGAGAGCAGCGCGGACAATCGCCTCACGCTGCTCCTCGACAATCGGTTCGATCTGCAGGGCTCGCTTCTCAATACGATAACTGGGATTCCAGTCGGCAGTGTGGTTTACGGCAATTCCCGAAATGCCGTAGACCAGCGTCAACCCCACGATGAGGTATCCGATGTCCCGGTGGAGAATGGTATTCCACTTTCTCCATTTGAACGGAACACGGACGGAGCGTGATCCTTCTTCACCCATCTACTTGACCACCGCGCCTTCACCATTGATCTGCACCACGGTCTTCGGGCCCTTGACGGTCGACGGATCGAACGCGGTCCCCTGTTCCTTCGCGTGTTCCTCCCCCTGCGCGACAAGATCCTCCACGGAATACGTCTTTACCGACACGACACCTTCCGCCCTTGCCGTCTTCCCCTTCGCCTCCATGGGGAACACGATGACGCCATCCTCCACCTTGAACCGGATGCTTTCAAACTCCTTGTCACTCGCAAGCTTGATCCAGCAGCCGCGTTTCTTGCAGACATCCACAACCGCCCCCTCGACAAGAACCTTCTTCCCGTCATACTTCCCGGGATTCGCCAGGATGTCCGATACACGCGTCGGCTCCTTCACGGTGATCTCCTTGCCATACTTCTTCGGGCTGCCAGCGAGAGCGGAACATACCATAAGCACAACAACCAGCAGCACTGCAATGGAATATTTCATTGCTTTCTCCAGGAAATAGTGATGTGTGGAATGAGAGATGGACAACCGGAATCCGCCGTCAGTGATGATCACCCGGCGGATGTGACGCACGAGCCGGTCCGGCCGAAGAGGGCAGCTTTCCGGTCAGCTTTTCGGGATGATGGATAAGGACAGGGAGACATTGCGGGCAGATCCAGTGGTCAGCACCGGAGAACCGGAGGGAAAGGAGCGGTGCGGCCGCCTCTGTCTTACCACAACTGAGACATGCGGGAGAATTCATGTGATGCCGTTTTGTTTTGGAATCTCACTGTGCGTGCCATGGGACGCAAGGAACGGCTTATACTCCTGGTCTTTCCCGAGAATATGTTCAATGTACCAGGTCTTGAGAAAATCAACTGTCTCCTCGGGCAATTTCGTCTTTTTCAGGTGCAGCTTCTCGCTCGTCTGCACCAGCTGCCTGACAAAGCGATCATGCTCCTGCTGCTGATCGGCGAGCGCAGGATAACCGGCCTCCCGGAGCATGCGCTCCTCGTCAGCGAAATGGGTCTCCGCATACCGGACCAGCGCTTCCAGTGCTGCGAAAAAGATATCACCCTGCCCCCCCGTAGCGACAACATTCGCGAGTTCATTGATGATCTCGAGCAAGCGGCGATGCTGGGTGTCAAGCGCCGGTACACCCACACTGTAGGACTCTCTCCATTGAATCGGCAGCATCACTCTTCCTTGTGCAATCCAGTGATTCATTCCCTCTGTGGACGCTGCAGGGATCGAACCTGCGACCTTCGCCTTGTAAGGGCGACGCTCTGAACCAGCTGAGCTAAGCGTCCATCTCTCACACCCGGGACGACCGCGACGTCACCGAGGGCATGAGCGCATTCTAGACAAACAGCGCGCTGCTGAAGCTCCGGCGGTATTTCTGCGTCGTCGGGTTCTCTTCCCCCAGCAACTTGAAGACGGCGACAACAGCCTTTCGCGCTCCGTCGTCATCATAGTCACGATCTGCGCGAAGAACATCGATGAATTTCTCCAGCGCCGTGTCGTACTCCCTCCGGCCGAGAGCATGAAGCGCCTCGAGATACACTCCGCGCACCGGATGGACCGGCAGTGCGTCAGGCTGCTCCAGTTTGCGCGTCATCGTTGCAAAGGTCCGGATGGCGTCGGCGAACGGAAACTCCTTCGAGTCCTCCTCGATCCCCCGCAGCAATTCCATCGCCTTCCCGGGAGCCGATTCGAGAAAGGTCCCTGCAAGGACAACCCGGGCGCGCTCATGATCAGGCGATTGCGCCAGGACCGTTCCGAGGACGGCCTGAGCTTCGGGGACCCTGCCGGACCGGAGAAGTTCCTCGGCTCGTGCAACCTCCTTCCGCGACGGATCGGGAAGCGCACGCTCAAGCCATTGTGTCACTGCGGATTCCGGAAGCGCTCCCGTAAACTCATTCGCAACAACACCGTCGACGAACAGCTTCACATTCGGGATGCCACGAACACCGTACCGCGCCGCGAGTTCCTGGTTCCGATCCGTATCGACCTTTGCCAGCACCCACCGGCCATCCGCTTTTCCCGCAAGGCGCCTCGAGCACCGGCCCCAGCGTCCGGCAGGGACCACACCACTCCGCCCAGAAATCCACCAGTACCGGAACTGTCCGGCTCCGGTCGATGACTTCCGCTTCGAAATTCAGCACTTCGTACGCCATACTCCAGCACCACCCGTTTTTGGCTCACCGGGGATATAGTATACGATACCTGCGGGTCAGGTTCAAGCGGTAAGGACAGTTTTCCAGGTAATCCTCGAGCACTTCCCCGCACTCCCGGCGGCTCCGTACTCGTCAGGAGGTTCCTTCGCGGTATCCGTCAGAACACCTGGTGCTCCGTTCGCTCGATGATCTCGTCCTGCAGCGCCTTTCCCAGGTCACAGAAGTAATCGCTGTACCCGGCCACCCGGACGATCAGGTCCCGGTGAAGATCCGGTTGTTGCTGCGCCGCACGGAGTGTCTCCGCATCGACGACATTGAACTGAATGTGATGGCCACCCATGGTGAAATAGGAACGCACCAGCCGGGTCAGGGTTTCCAGTCCCTTTTCGCCCTCCACCAGACCCGGTGTGAATTTCTGATTCAACAGCGTTCCTCCTGTCCGCACATGATCCATTTTGGCAGCCGAGCGCAGGACCGCAGTCGGGCCCGCCCGGTCGGCACCCTGCACGGGTGAAATCCCCTCCGAGAGCGGCGTCCACGCTTTTCGCCCGTCGGCCGAGGCGCCGGTCACAGAGCCGAAATAGACGTGACAGGTTGTCGGCAGCATCTGGATACGATAGACTCCCCCCTTGGTATTGGGCCTTCCGTTGACCGCATCATAGAAGATCTCAAAACCCTCCCGCATGAGCGCATCCGCCCGGTCGTCGTCGTTGCCGTACCGCGGAGTCTTGTGCAGGAGCATCTGGCGGACGCGTTCGTTGCCTTCGAAGTCAGTGCGCATCGCGGAAAGCAGCTCCTCCATCGTGAGGTGCTGTTGATCGAACACATGAACTTTCATGGCCGACAGGCAGTCGGTAAGCGTGCCGATCCCGACACCCTGTATGTAGTTGGTGTTGTACCGCGCGCCGCCCTCGGCATAGTCCATCCCGTTGGCGATGCAGTCATCGATCAGCAGGGAAAGAAAGGGTGTCGGCATGTACTCCGCGTACAGTCGCTCAATCACATTGTTGCCGCGGATCTTGATGTCGGCAAAATGCCGCACCTGCCGCCGGTAGGCCTCCAGCAGCTGTTCGACCGATGTGTATTCCCGGGGGTCGCCTGTGGCTGCGCCGATGACCTTGCCTGTACGCGGGTCCACGCCGTTGTGCAGGGTGATTTCCAGGATCTTGGGAAAGTTGAAGTACCCCGTCAGGATGTAGCTTTCTTTTCCGAACGCACCCGTTTCCACGCAGCCGCTTGTCCCGCCGTCGCGTGCATCAGCGATGGTTTTCCCCTGGCGCAGCATCTCCTCGATCACCGTATCCGCGTTGAAGATCGAGGGCTGTCCCCACCCCTTCCGGACAATCCGCAGGGCCCGTTTGAGGAATGCGTCGGGGTTCTTCCGGCTGAGCTGGATATTGGAGCCGGGCTGCACCAGGCGCATCTCGTCGATGACATCCAGCACCAGGAATGTGACATCGTTGACGCCGTCCGACCCGTCGGTGCGCAGGCCGCCTGAATTGATATTGCAGAAGTCGGTGTAGGTTGCGCTTTCCGCGGCGGTGACACCCACCTTCGGCGGCGCGGGCTGGTTGTTGAACTTCACCCAGAGACACTCCAGCAGTTCCTTTGCCTGCTCATCCGTGAGCAGGCCCTGCTGTACCTCGCTCGCGTAGAATGGATGCAGATGCTGATCGAGACGGCCCGGATTGAATGAATCCCAGGGATTCAGCTCGGTGACAACGCCGAGGTGGACGAACCAGTACGCCTGAAGCGCCTCATGAAAGGTGCGCGGCGCATAGGCGGGAACGCGGCGGCAGACAACCGCGATCATCCGGAGTTCCTCCGCGCGCACGGGGTCGGATTCGGTGCCGCGCCATATCCTCGGCCCTGTCCGCATAACGCCGGGCAAAGGTCATTATCGCCTCCGCACAGATGCGCATGGCGCGGAGCTCTTCCTGCTTGCGGAGAGCGGCGGCATCGTTGAAATAGTCGAGCCGCGCCAGCCGGGCGTCAATCTCGCGCACGAAATCCAGCATCCCCTTCCGGTAGATCTTGTCATCCAGCACGGTGTGCCCCGGGGCCCGCTGCTCCATGAACTCCGTAAAAATTCCCGCTCCGTATGCTTCTTTCCACTCGTCCGTCATCTCCGTGAAGATCTTCTCACGCAGGGTCTGCCCCTGCCAGAAGGGAATGACGGTCGCGGCATAGTCGCGCCGGACATCATCACTGACCGCGTAGGGAATCCTCGGGCGGGAGTTCAGGATGTCCAGATCCTGGAGCGAATGGCAGCAGATTTCCGGATAGGTGGGTGTCGCTTTGGGTGCCGGCCCGCGCTCGCCGACGATCAGCTCTCCGTCGAGGATCGTCACGGTGTTCTGTTCCATGATATGCTTGAACACCAAGGCACGTCTCATGGGCGGGGAATGGAACCCCGCTCTCCTGACGGCCTCCGTCACCAGCAGCGCCCGTTCCGAAGACAGATGGGGGATCGCCGAAACACTCTGTGCGCGCAGTCGTTGGACGCGTTCCGTCATGGGATTACCCTCCTATGGAGACCGACAAGCCGCACGCGGTGAGTCGCGCGGCGGCGGAGCGGATCCGTTGATCGCCGGGCCTGTGTGCTCCGGTCATGTGAAACTCCCTGTTCAGACTCCGGTACTTCGCCCCCGCGCTGTCATGAAAGGGCAGGAGATGAACCTCCCGGATTCCCTCCAGCCCGGCCACAAATGCCCCGATGGCGCTGATACTCGCCTCATCATCATTCACACCCGCTATCACCGGCACGCGCACGATCACCGATTTCCGCCGTGCGGCAAGCGCTCCAAGGTTCTGCAGGATGGTCCGGTTCGACACACCGGTATGGCGCTGATGGAGGCCGTCATCGATCACCTTCACATCGTACAGAAAGAGGTCGGTGTGGTCCATCACCAGTTCGAGATTCGACGGGGAGGTGTAGCCGGAGGTTTCAATCGCCGTATGCACGCCGCGGGCCCGGCACTTCTTCAGAACGGCCGCCAGGAACTGCGCCTGCATGAGGGGCTCGCCTCCCGAAAAGGTGACGCCACCGCCCGATTCATCATAGAACACCCGGTCTTTGAGGATCTCCGTCATCAGATCATCAACACTCATCGTCCCGGCCCACCGTTTCGCGGGCACCGGTCATACAATGGTCCGCACATGTTCCGCAAACGACACACAGGTCGGAAGCCCGGTCGACGCGTCCATCGGTCCGCTGCAGGGCCCCCTGCGGACATGCCTCAACACAGTCGCCGCAGAGGATACACCGTTCGGCGCGGTAGGCCACCTCGGAATGTCCGGCCATCCCCTCGGGGTTGTGGCACCACCAGCACTCCAGCGGACACCCCTTCAGGAACACGGTGGTCCGGATGCCGGGGCCGTCGTTGACGGCGAACCGCATGATATCGAAGACCGAGCCGACCATAGAAGAAAGATACCGCAGTAGGGAAGGAAAATGCAACGCATCGCGTGCACGGGTCCCCGATCTGTTCGCCCATCAGGAAACGGGAAGCTCAGGATCCTCCCGGAGAGCTCCTGTGGCCGGAACGACGACGCGCTCCTGCGGGTGCTTCCACAACTCCAGGAGTCCGGCCAGCAGGACCAGAATCGCCAGAATGTACGGGGCCACATGGTTGATCTCGAAGAGGATTCCGGCCACGACGGGCGCGACCACCATGCTTGCGGACATGATGGCCGACAGTATCCCGATGGACTCCCCCCGGCGCAACGGCCCGGCGCCACCGGCCACCTGGCTCGTCACCACGACCCTCAACACCGCCTGACCGGTTCCCAGTCCGAGCAGACCGACATAGAACAGGGGGAGAATCTCGACGGCAATACAGAGAAGTCCCAGCGCAAGAATCATAAGCATCAGTATCTGCAGGCGCGCCTCGTCGAATTTCTTCAGCCAGAATCGTTGAAGCAGGATCACCTGATTGAGAACCACCACGACGCCGATAAACGCAAAGGCCATCCCCGTCGCAAAGGCCGTGAAACCGAAGACATCCTTCACAAAGAGCGCGAACACGGACTGCCCGATCACGAATGCCAGGGCGAAGGCGGTCCAGGTGACGTACAGGGGACGCAGGGCGGTATCGCGCCAGGCCCGCACGAGCGGTGCCAGGGGATGATAGTCGATCCTCTTCCCGCCATCTGGTGGACGGTGCGATTCGGGGAGAAAGAGTATCGCACTGAGGGCGTTCACCGATGCCAGAATGCCGGCGACCCAGAAGGGGAAGACATGCGAAACCCGGCTGAGCAGTCCCCCCAGAATCGGACCGAGGAGAAATCCGATGCCGAAGATCGCGCTGAGGATGCCGAGGTTTCTGGTCCGCTCCTTTTCGTCCTTCGCGATATCGACCATGTATCCCTGTGCGCTGGTGAAATTCCCCGCCGCCGCCCCGTCAATGATCCGGCCCAGAAAGAGCATCCAGACCGCGGATGCACTGGCAAACACAAACCAGCCTATAGCCGTGCTGATGATGCTCAGAATGATCACCGGCCGCCTGCCGACGCGGTCGGACAGGGAACCGAGAAACGGCGCGCTGAGGAATGAGAAGAATGAAAAGGAGGCAAACAGCAATGTCACGACAGTGGGAGAGACGCCGAATTCGGTCACATAGAACGGAAGAATGGGGATGACAATGCCGAAGCCGACAACATCAACTAGAACGGTGAAGAAGATAATGTATGTTTCGCGTCTCATGTATTGTCGGCCTGGATGTAGCGGAGTTCCTTCTGCACCCGTGAAAGGTACTCGGCTCCGTCCTTCGTCACCACCACCATCTCCTCAACGGTGGCGATTCCGTGGCCGGGCACGGTCAGTCGCGGTTCAATTGTGAAGACCATTCCCTCTTCAAGGAGGACAAAGGGCTTCCGGCCGTATTTTTCCCACTGCGGCGCCAGCAGTGCCGTCCCGTCATGCGCGAACCGTCCGACCTGGTGCCCCAGCGCATGCGGAAACTCTTCGTACCCTGCACCGGTGACAACCGCCCGGGCAGCAGTGTCGGCGACGATCCCCTGCACACCCGGTTTGATCGCCAGCCGCGCGGACTCGATGGCCCGTGCGATCGTTTCGAATCCCTTCCGCACTTCGGGCGGCGCTGACGATTCACCCTGCCGCAGGACATAGTAGGTGCGCTGGATGTCGGAGACGTATCCGTCGACCTTCACGCCGAAGTCGATATTCAGCACATGTCCTCCCTGCACGATCCGTCCGGTTGGCGCGTAGTGCGCTTCCGCGGTGTCGGGTCCGGTAAACACCGACGGACAGGAGTGGGGATCCCAGGCAAACCCCAGGCCGCGGCGCGCCACCTCTTCACGCATGAACGCGGCAATATCCGCCTCGGTCATTCCCGGACGCATGGCGGCGCCCGTCCTGTCGTAGATTTCCTCCGTGTGGCGGATGGCTTCCCGTATTGCCGCGAGCTCCGCGGGGGATTTGCGCTGCCGGAGAGCGGAAATGACGGGCTCCGCGCTGATCACACAGCCGTCAAGCCGGGCCTCCTTGAGCAGGTCCATCAGCGTGAGATACATGCCGTGTGTAATACCGTCGCAGATCTCGCTATCCACGGAATAGTTCACCGCGATGGAGCGCGGATGGAGGCTGTTCATGGTTGAAAGAAACGGTTCGCGAATCCCCTGCACATAATCCAGCACCTGTTCGTACGCCCCGGTGTCCGTCACCATCCGGCGGTCGTACCTGCCGACGATTGCACACGTCCTGCCGGTGGAAGAGACGATGAGAGCGCTGTGCCAGGTCAGGTTGCCCGGCACAAGGTAATCGAGAATGGGATCCCCGTTGAGGACGGTTTCCCGGACGAAGGTGATCCAGCAGTCGATCCCGTTTTCCCGGAGAATCCCCGCCGCCTGATTGACTTTCTGTTTGATGAGATCGTGAGTCATCGGGTTCAATCTCCTATGGCTCTGCGTGCCATGGCCAGCAACCTCCAGTATGGCGGCTGGTAGTCGTGTTCCCGCACGAAGGTTATGACATCGTTCTTCACCCGGGCAACCGCCGCTTCGTGCCGGGCGGCATAGGTCCGGTGGCGTAGTCCCGATGTGGCGGACATGCCTTCGGGTATCGGTCCGATCTCTCCGAAGACGTTGAGGATCATGGAATACCACCTCACGAGGCGCGCGATCGGGAGCTCGTACCAGGCATACGCCAGTTCGTCCCCCCGCTCGGCACCTTCCAGCATCGCCTCCGTTACGGCGTCGTCGATATGATCCTTCTGCAGGGTTCCGGTGTCACGCCATTCCGCCACGATACGAAGTTGCGGATCGTATTCCAGATCCGATGGTTGCTGTGTCACAAAGTTCCTGACCCCGAACCCGGCCAGCCAGCGCTGCAATCCGGGTGTGGAGATGTGCGAGAGACCGGACCAGAGTTCAACGCCGAGTGTCCGGTACGGCCGCGAAGCCACCTCGGAACAAAACAGTGCCGTGGTGTCCCGGTAGTCCATGGCAAAATCGTAGGGGATGTGTGCTGACCGGGCCGCGGCAACGGCGTCGCCCGCCGCCCGGTGGGGAAGCAGCGGATCCTTCCTCACGGCCGGCAGGTCGTGCCGGAGACGGAGCACAAGCATACGCAATTTCCTGTCATGGAGGTATTCTCCCGGCGTGGAGAGCGTCACCCCCCTTTCAATGTGCGATTCCACAAGCGTCAGAGACCCGCTCGCGCTGTCGACATGGACCAGGGCAACATGGGAGAAATATCCGGGGAAATCATTGCCCCGTGCAATCAGGGCGGAAGTCGGAGCGCCCCCGCGCGACAGGAGAATGTCGCCGCTCCGGACACGAATTCCCAGAAGGAATGCCGCCGGACAGGCGGAGGGTTCGTCAACTCCCGCCATAAGGGGCAGTACTTCCTCGCGTGGCAGCTGGAGCATGACCTCTTCCAGCGCGCTCCGGCTCCCATAGAGGAGCCGGTACAGCGTGGTCCGTACCTCCTGATCGTTCATGTCCCATCGCTGCGCCTGGCGCTTGACTGCATCGCGCATCCAGAGCAGTTCACCGGCATAGCTGATAAAACGGGAAGGGGTGACGGCAACCAGGGGCGAGACGCGGAACACGATCCCTTCAATCCGGCGAAAGATCGAATCTGCCGGGGAAAGTGTTTCTGCATCAAACCGATCCACGTCCCTCGACAGCGCCTGCAGCGACGTCTGTATCGTTGCCACCCGTACGGCTGAATCCATGCCCCGGGCGGCGACAAAGGACGCTTCGAGCTGTTCCCAGAACTGATCCTGATTCCAGGCAAACGGTGGTTTTGCCGGCGGGGTTCTCCGCACAAACACCGACGGATCACGATCGGGGATCAGGAGCGCGAGGTACACCAGGAGAAGAAGCCCGAGGGCTTTCCCTGTGTTGCTGAAAGGAGATCGAGTCATGAGGTCACCAGACCATGGTGCACGGTATCGAGTTGTGGTGTCTCCAATACGCCGGTGATGCACGCGTAGCCTGTAATGTAGGCAACCCCTCCTGACATTGCAACCATCCCCCTCAGGCCTTCCACATCAGCAGCAGTCCCACACAGATCGTCGCCAGCCCCGCAATCTTCTGCACGGACATACTCTCCTTGAACAGGAAAAGCGAAATCAGCACAATCACCACAATGCTCGCCGCAGAGAGCACCGAGTAGGCGATGCTCAGTTCGATGGTCTCCAGCGCCTTGATGTACAACAGCGTGTTGACAAGTCCGAGGAACAAACTGAGCCCGAACAGTCCGATTTTCTGCGTATCCCATTCAGGCAATCCGGAGGCGAACTTGAACAGTGCATTGGCGGCGGAGTTGAACATGATCGCAAGAATCAGGAATAGGGCTCCCATACTCGTTATCCTCTCTGAAACGGACGCACACAGTGAATACTCCAGTGGTTCAGCGTGTCCCGTTATCCGTGAACAATGCCCGGATACCGGCCGGTGAAGCCTGGTGTGATGGACGGAAGCGGTCACTCTCCATATACCGGAGCAGACTGTGAAGGAACTGCCGTGCCGCCGGCCGCTCCCCGGCACCGGAGAGTATGTCGGCGGAGATCACCAGCAGACGACCCGCCCCCGCCCGCACCTCAAATGCCAGGGCCAGGCTCCTGTTGCTGTTCCAGTCATCGATCAGACGCACGATCGGCACCAGAAGCGTATCGATACTCTCCGTGCGCATGGCCTGAGCATCTTTCAGAATTTCCCACCATTGCCAGTTGCTATGGGCCCCCGTCGGGAAATTCGCCAGCGCCGGATGCCCGGGGTCGCAGAGTATGCCCAGCGTGTGCGGCGGCTGCCCGCGTGTCCAGGACGTGTTCCAGAAAATGCTTGAAAAACCCACCGCGATGTCTCCTCCGTATTCCGGCCGGACAGACCCCTTCTCCGGAACCAGCAGCACCTTCCCTCCGCGTTGCAGGTGGTCCCCGACGGACCGGTCGAACCTCCGGGCAATCATCACCGTGCTGTCCCGGAGCCGGGGCAGGACATGCGGGTAGACCCAGAACTCCCAGCTATTCCTCCACCGGTCGACACCAACCCTGAGCGTATACCTGGCAGGCGCAGGGAATCTTTCGAGAGCGACTTCGATGCTTCCCAGCGCCGTTCCGTTGCCGATAGGGATATCCGTGCGACGCAGAGTTCCCGACCGCACCGGATGGCCTCCGGCATCTTCTATATGCCACCTGGGGACTACACGCGGGAGAACCTGCGGACCGAAATGTGCGACTTCGATTGCGGCGTTGAGGGTCTCCGCCGTCATAAAGACCAGCTTCGGCATCCGGGCCAGCGGGACAGTCCTGTCGCAGAATTCACGGTACTCGCCGGGAGTGACGTATCCTTTCGTATCCCAGAAGGCATCCAGCACGCCCACGGGCGCGGTCCCCTGTCCCGGAAAATCGTGCAGGTCCAGCAGCTGGAATCCCGCAAGACCGGGTGTCCGGAGGGCGGCTTCAATGTCCGCCTTGTAGCAGAGGGTCTGGAGTTTCCCCGAGGAGATCAAGAACTTGTGTGCAAAAGGCCCCAGGTGATTGGCCTCAAGGGATTCCCGGAATATTTCAAAGTTCCCCGCTTTCAGAACCCCCGAGTACTTACCGATTTCCCCGAAGTTCGGATACGCGCACCACTGCCCGACCTCGTGGCTCACCACCGGCACGGTGAAGGAATCCACTTCCTTCCGGAAGTCGAACATCGTGCCGGGGGGTTCTTTGTTGATGATGCTCTCCAGCCCTGCACCCCAGGACTGGATGCGCGGTCCGTACAGGTTGTGATAGTCGTTCTCCGGGATCTGCGGCCATGCCGCGGCACCGGTATAGAGCCTCCGGCCGTCCTTCTTCTTCCAGGAGGACACTAAATCGCCGAGCCACCGATCCTTATTGTCCCCCGCCGGTTCATTCCCTGCGGCCATCATACAGAATGAGGGATGATTTCCATATGCCCTCAAGATCCGTTCGCTTTCGTCATACAGCCAGCGGTCCAGCGGCTTTCCGTCACCAACCCTGGTCCACATACACACTTCGACCTGCAGATAGAACCCGGCCTCATCAGCCGCCGCAAACGCGGCTTCCGGAGGACACCAGGAATGAAAGCGCACATGATTGAGGCCGTGCTCCCTGCAGATGCGGAAGATACGCCTCCACGAGGCGACGTCGGTCGGAGGATATCCCGTCTTCGGAAAAATCGCCGACTCCAGCGTGCCCCGCAGAAACAGCGGCCTGCCGTTGATTGTCAGCCGCTTTCCCTCCGCCCTGAATTCGCGCAGCCCGCACATCACCGTCTTGCGTGACACTTCCCCCGGTCCGGAAACGGGCAGAAGGGTGGCGGTCAGGTTGTACACATTCGGCTCGAATTCATCCCAGAGACGAACGGCGTTTCCCGGGAAGGTAGAAGCACTCGACGGCGGAACTGTCGTCCTCCAGCCGAACCGGCTGTGACAGCGAAAGGAGGTGCGCGGGCCCGGACCCGCCGCTGCGCCGCGAATCGATCACCAGCTTCCCCGACCAGGGAAGTCCCGTCATATTCCGCACGGTCACACGAACCCTGAACCCCCGGCGGCGCACATCCGGGAACACCTGGAGGTCATCGATCCAGACGGGCGGCCCCGCCCGGAGCTCCATCGTTCCGACGATGCCGTTCCAGTTGGTCTGGGTATGATCACTCACGCTGTGAGCGCTCGCACCCACGGAGATCTTCTCCAGACGGTTATCGATGCGCAGAGAGAGTCTGCGGATCCGCGGAGAACGATTGTGCGTCCCGGAAGGAAGATATTGAGTGAGATCGTAGATGTGGGGCGTACTCAGGCTATTGCGGGCCCCGACATACACCGTATCGACCCAGAGCGCTGTTTCCCAGTGACACCGCTCGAGTGTGAGAATGATGCGTTTACCTCTCCAGTCAGGCGGGATGGCAACCGTCCGCTGATACCAGGCCGGTCCTACATAGTGTTTGAGAGGATTGAGCCAGAAAGGGACTTTTACCTGTCCGGGCCGCCGGTAACGGGCAAAACGCGCTTCGGTGAACCAGGCGCTGTCCACGATATGCCCGGTCCAGGGTGTGTTTGTGCCGATGTCCTCACCCATTCCGCGCTCGGCCATGGAGCCGGGCAGCAGGATACTGTCGCCCGAAAAACCGGTGAACCACCGGCCGGCAACGCCGGCATCAAGCGAGTCCGCGCGGAAGCTCCATTTTCCGGTGAGACTCACGGTGAGACTCACCTCCGGCACCGCCGGTGGTGCATCGGAGGCATGCAACGCACCCGGGAGAACGATGAGGCAGAGAAGAATGGTGAGATGATATCGGCGCACTGTGGTCATGATCTGCAGGCTGCGTCAGTGCTCATCCGGCAAACACCGCCGCACCGTCACATCCCCCCGCTCTGCAAAGATCTCGAGCGCCGACCGGCACGGTAGGGAATATTCCCGTTCCTCGGCAGGACGGAACCTCCGGATTCGAGATAGCAGGCTTCCCCGTTGATTCTGACGATGATACCAACATGGCCAGTTCGTCCGACGACATCACCCGGTTGCAGTCCCGCCACCTCGGCGTCCGTCGGTGCCGTACCTCCGGCAACGGTGAGCACCACCCGCCCGAGCCGCAGAAAATCGTGCGTATCCACTCTGAACCTGTTCGCCGTTCCGTTCCGGCCTCCCATGTCCTTCAGTCCGAGACCCCCGGCGGAGGCGGCGAAGCCGGCCGAGGAAAACACGGCGGCACTGTCTGCCGGAACCATCAGGCCCAGAAGCACCGCAAGTTCGTACGGAGACGAGGCGAACCCCGAGCAGTCCAGGCCGAACCGTTTGGTGTGTCCTGATCCGTCTTCCTGCGGATCGTCAAGATCCAGGATATCGCCGCCCCAGCGATAGAACCCCGGACCGAACCAGGCGCGGTACATCTCGTGCACAAACAGCGCAAGAGCATTGATGATGGATGCCGGATGCTGCAGGCGAAGTTCCTGCACGTGTGGCCGCAGGAGGGAGATCAGGACGCTGTCAAGATAGAGACGGTTGCCGGTGACGTACCCGGTGAGAAGCACACCATCTTTGCGTATCGAGTCCCGGCGGGCGGGTGCGTCGCGCACGAAGACACCCGGGTCGTCAGCCGGCGGCGTTTTCACATCAAGCGAACGTTGAAACGTCCCGTACTCGATGGAGTCTGATCGCCGGATTGCACACGAGGCAACGGCGAGGCAGAGGAGGAGAGGACCGAATCGGCGAAAAGTGGCGGACATAGCGGTGGAACCTCATGGATGAATGTTCGGGGGTGCCGGATCATTCCTTGCTGTCGAGTTTTTCCAGCTCATCTTCTATCCTGTTCTTCAGGGAGAGCTCGAAGTCGAACTCCTCGTACTCCGCAGCCTGCTCGATGGCTTTGCGCGCCTCTGCCTGGCGTCCCGTCCGTGCGAACGCCTGCCCCTGTTTGAAGAGAGCATGGGGGAGTATCCAGAATTCCGCCCGGGGTCTCAGCGCAAAGATACGGCCTGCCGTTTCAAGGACATCCCCGTCGCGCTCCTGTTCGAACTGCAGCAGTTGCATGTGCGTAGAGAATGCGCGCCTGCAGATCCGGATCGCCGCCCGACTTATCAAGAGCGGCGGAATACAGATTTTGCGCAATCGCAAATTCCTTGCGGTCAAAGCTGTTCCCCCCCTTGAGCAGGAGTATCTCCGCTTCCCCGAGCGGTTTCCGGATCAGTTCCTGTCCGCGGCGGTAATTGTAGGTGTCCCCCGCACGTTTCTTGTCCTCCACCTTCCGCATGAGTCCGTAGGTTTCCACCGCCTTCGCGCGATCACCGGTGATTTCCTGCGCGACACCCAGCCGGTAGTATGCCCAGTTTCCGATCCGGTCCCGGTTCGGCACCTTTTCCAGGTACACTGTATAGTTTTCCCGGGCCTTCGCAAAATCGTTCTTGTTGAAATAGATTCCCCCGAGTGTGGAATAGACCGCTTCTTCGGCATAGCGGAGTTTCTTCCGCTTGTTCACGTCCGCGGCCTTCAGCGCGGCGGCAAGTGCCTCGTCCGGTTTGTTGGTCCGCAGATACCAGTTTGCCGCAAGGACTTCGAAGAGTGCGTTGTCGGGGTATTTCTCCAACAACGGGGTGAGGTAGGCAAAGCCTTCGTCGTACCGATGCTCGCTGAACAGAAACTGGGAGAGAAAGAAACTGGCTTCGCTGCGGGTATAGACTCCGTGCGCGGCCGCCTCGCCCATGAGTTTGAGTCCCCCCTCCAGATCGCCTGAAAAGCCCAGCACGGACGTCACCCATTTGAAAGACCGGGGCACTTTGGCGACCAGGTAGGTGAAAAGCCCGAATCCCATCCGGGCATCATAGAGCGACGTATCCATCCGGACCGCTTCTTCCAGGTAGCCGAAACCGACTTTTCCGTCTTTGACCGCCTTCAAGATCGACCCGTTGGCCTGATGGGCAAGACCCCGGTAGCCGAGTATTCCCCCGAGGTAGAATCGTGCTTTGACATCGCGCGGATTGTTATCCAGGAGTCCTTCGCACACATCAATCACTCGTTCGGTTCCCTCGACAAACCTGTCATACGCGCGCTCGTCCCGGCTGAGCGAGTAGCGCCAGAAGTCCACCATGCTGCCGAAGAAGTGTCCGCGCGGATCGCCCGGTGCGAGTTGCCTCACCGAATCGAATGTGCGCACGGAAGCGTCGAATTCCATATTGTACAGGAGGTCGATCCCGCGCAGGGTTTTGTTATGCACGTCCAGCCAGTCAATCGTCTGCGCACATGCGGGAGCCGAAGACAAGAGAATCGTGCAAAGCAGCACTGCGGTTTTCACAGACGCCTCATGGATTTCGTTCCGGATCTTTCTCCGGAGAGCGGGGGAGTCCGCCGCGTCGCTCCGGCTCCTCCAGTTTCGGCCATTCTCCCGGTTTTCCGGTTTTCCTGTCCGGAGGCAGGACTCGCCGCTCGCGTGAGAGAAACTCGGGGTCTTCCGAGGCCAGATATGCCAGACACGCCAGAAGGACAACGTTGTTCTTCAGTTCATCGAACACCAGTTTGTCGTAGGTGTCGCGGTTCGTATGCCACGTGTACGAAAAGTAGTCCCAGTTCAGCGAACCAACGCCGAGGGCGGGCACACCGGCTCCCGCAAACGACGCGTTGTCTGTGCCGCCGCCGGCCGGCCGGCCGGGATAGCTCATTTTGAGGTTTTCCGTCACCTCGCCCGGGAGTCGCGACAGCCAGCGGGCAACGTTGCCCGGCACGTTCACCAGGCCACCTCCACCTATGGAGGTGATCCGTCCCGTGCCGTTGTCCTGGTTGAAGAGTACCTGCAGGCTGTCCACAATCTCCGGGTGATCCTTCACGAAGGCCCGTGAGCCGTTCAACCCCTGTTCCTCGCTTCCCCAGTGTCCCGCAAGAATCGTCCGCCGTGGAGCCGGATAGCACTTCCGGAGAACCCGCATGGCCTCCATCATGATCAGCGTCCCGGTCCCATTATCCGTTGCGCCGGAAGCCCCATCCCACGAATCGAGGTGGGCGGAGAGAATCACATACTGACGCGGAAGTGTGGAACCGCGCATGGTGCCGAGGGTATTGTAGGCCGGCAGGGGATCGAGGTTCTTCGATACTGCTTCGATACGCACGAGCGGGTTATCCCCGTGTTCCACCAGACGGAAGAGCAGGTTGTAGTCTTCGAGACTCAGCGTTACCGCCGGGATCCTTACGGTCTTCGTGCCGAACACCCGGTAGACTCCCCATCCCGAAGACCACTCGCAGGTGATCACCCCCGCAGCGCCGGCCCGTTCAAGAAGAAGCTGGAGTGTATCGCTTTTGACTCCCGACGCCTTCACCCGGCTCTCCCAGCCGGACTTGATCCGCTCGCGCAGGGCTTTGAGGCTGTCGAAGGATTCCTTCGTGGCAAACTCCTCCCAGTTCCTGTCCGGGCGGCCCGTCGGCTGCGGCGGGGAGACCAGAACGAATTTATCCCTGACCGACGGCAGCCACCGCACAAACGCCGCCGAGTCGGCGTTGTCTCCCAGGATGACCAGTTGCGCCGTCACGCCACCCTTCTTCGTCGCCGGGCTCCACGCCAGCATGGTCCCTTCGAGAGTTCGCACGCGGGGTTGAAGCAGGTCGATGTGGGAAACCCCCCGTTCCCACCCCCGCCATGTGCCATACTGTTCGTTTGCCGCCTCGATCCCCCATCCACGGTATTTCTCGAGCGCCCACGTATTCGCTTTCACCATCTGCGGCGTACCGACGAGACGCGGCCCGATGACGTCGAACAACTGGTGCGCAAGCACCTGGAGCTGCGAGGAATCCACCGCCTCCGTCCATATTCTCCTGACCACCGGGTCATCAACGGGAGAGGTCTGTGCCGGAGCAAGCGCGTGGAGAAGAAAGAGCAGCACAAGGGCAATGGAGGTCTTCACAAAGGATTCCTTGATGGTGATTTCACGACGGGGATCGGGGACATGCCGGCAACCCGGGGTCACGGTGTGCTCTGATAGTCGATCATCCTCCCGATGGCCTGGCGGCAGACACGGCAAAATTCGTTCTTCGGATGATAGATCATCAGGCAGTACATCATGGAACGGTACATACCTTGCGAGGTATAGCCGGCGCCTTCGAACGCGCCGACGGTCTCTTCCAGATGCGCGTACCGCTTGCGCACGCCCTCGATTTGGGTCTGCAGCGCGCGGTCTTTCTCCTTGAAGCGTGATTCGATCGCGGCGCGCCCGGCTTCGGCGGCGTTCTTCCCCGCCGCTTCCTTCAACGTCCGTGACCGGGCGGCACCGTTGCTCCGGCGCTCCGCCTGCAGGCTGTCCAGTGTTTCCTTTCCCCATTCGGTGGGAAGGGCGACTCCCGGACTGAGTTGATCCCGCCATTTGATGCGGGCGGGATCCAGAAGAGCCGTGATGTTCGGCTCCAGCGGCTCGACTCCCTTCGGATAGAAATCGTTATAGGCGACGTCGGCCGAGTAGTACTCATCGGCAAGCCCGGCAAACGAATGTCCGAACTCATGAACGAACACGCCGGGGCTGGCCTGATGGTCCACCGTCGTGATACAGTAGTCGTTGTAGATTCCACCGCCTCCATAGCGGGGGCTGTTCACAAGAATGACGATGGCATCATACGGCACCTGTGCCGCCATTGCGCGCAGCGCGTGCCCCTCCTCGGTCAACATGTACCGGTCAAGGTCAAAGGAATCGAAGGACGCATTCAGCGATGTCGCCTTGAATGAGCCCAGTCTCGGTTCATCCATCCCGCGCTCGGCCGACGGCCGCAACACCCCGTGGAGGGAGAAGTCACGCTGCCGGCTTTTGTACGGCTCCACGGCAAACAGCGCGGCGGACATGCGTGCGACGTCCGAGCGGAATTTCGCCGTGTCCTCGCTCGTATATCCCTCTCCCAGGAAGACAATATCCACCGCGTGCTCCGGATCTCCGTTCTGCAGGAATCGATAGATTCCATCGGCGCTCTTCCCCGATTCCTTCTGTATGTGAAAATCCCCGGGATCAACGATCACGGAGAACAGCGGGCGAAGGATGTTCTGCCTGTCGCGCACCTCAATATTCACCTTCACCGGGTGTTTCGGGAAGGGGACGCGCACGGCCCGGTTGAACGTCCGCTGCACGCCCCGCAGCGCGGGATCGGTGGTCCGGTACTCGCCGAACATGGTGTCAAAGCCCCGGCTGTACACGAGGCGCTGGGATGTCGTATCGTACACGCTGACAGAGTACCGCCCGTTGTTGAACGGATCGAGGAGCCGGGTCCTGCCTTCCGGCCAGACCGCCTCCCGGTGCAGCCGGCCAAGCGTAATCACTTCTTTGCCCGCGTCCCCTGTCTGATAGAAATCCATCCGCAATGCGGCCTCCTCGAAGAACTCGTCGAAACGGACCGGCACCTGGGCAAGGCCGGTCAGGGAAAAACAGATCAGACAGCACACTGTTCTCAGGACGTGCATCTCTCTCTCCGCAAAAAGGTTCTGGATAAAGATAGAAGATAATTCTCCGGAGCGCAAGGGACTTTCTCCGCCTCCGGTTGCTGCAGAAGTGAAACGTTTTTCGTATGTTAGGTCTGTCGTTTCCCATACCATGAAGGCACCCCCATGCAGATCGGTATTGTCGGACTCCCCTTTTCGGGCAAATCCACCCTTTTTCAGGCGATCACCAGGACTCATCTCGACCCGTCGGTGCTGACCAGGGCGGAGGCCCATCACGCCGTTGTCAAGGTACCGGACGCCCGCCTCGACGCACTGTCCGCCCTCTATACGCCCAAGCGGACGGTTCACGCCACGATCGAATTTGTTGATGTGGTCGGTTTGAAGCGCGGAGAATCGGGATCAACACAGTTCACCACCAATTTCTTCAGCAACGTCAAAACCAATGACGCCCTGGTACAGGTGGTCCGGCTCTTTGCCAATGACACCGTTCCCCATCCCGACGGGAGCGTTGACGCCATGCGGGATATCGCGGCATTCGAGACGGAATTTATCATCTCCGATCTGTCCATCATTGAAACCCGCATCGAGCGGATCGGCAAACAGATACAGAAAGCGCAGGACGAACAACTCAAGAGGGAGCTGCCGATTCTGCAGAAATGCCACCAGATCCTGGAAACCGAAACCCCCCTGCGCGAAGTGGAATTCACCCGGGATGAGATGCACATCCTCAAGACCTATCAGCTGCTCTCCATCAAGCCGATGTTGATTGCGCTGAACTGCGATGAAACACAGCAGAAGATCGCCGGGGAGCTTGTGGCACGGGTAAGTGAAAAGAAAGCCGGGAAGCAGACGAAAATCCTCTCGTTCTTCGGGAAGATCGATATGGAGATGTCCGAACTTCCGGAGGAGGAAGCCCGGGTGTTTATGAGTGAATATGGAATCAAGGAATCGGCGCTCGACACGTTGATCCGTGAGGCGTACACCCTTCTCGGTGTGCAGTCGTTTTTCACGGTAGGCGAAGACGAGTGCCGCGCATGGACAATCCGGAAAGGGATGACGGCGCAGGAATCGGCCGGAGTCATCCATTCGGATTTTGTCACCAAGTTCATCCGGGCAGAGGTGGTGCATTACGATCCGTTCGTGGCCCACGGCGGCTCGTTCGCGAAAACCAAGGAAGCCGGCCACTGGCGCCTGGAAGGGAAGGAGTACATCGTCAGGGACGGTGACATTATTTCGATCCGGCACGGCTGACCGGCTGACCTGTCAGCGCATGCCCGCATCTGGACCGGCCGCCCCTTCTACCGCGTGTCAGCGTTCGCACGGCACAGGCCGGTCACGGCGCTTCATCGCTGCGTCGGACGAAGTGGGGCATTTCGGCGGGAATGGGAATCGGCCGGTGTTCCCGTTTGTGCGATTGATGGACCCCGGGGGAATGCGGTTCAGCTCTTGCCCACCGCGGTCACCATCGCACTTCTGTCGAAGATTGCCGCCGCGATAATGCCGGCAAGCATGTACTGAACCAGAGATGTCAAAAACCAGATGAGGGCCATGGAATAGGGAATCGCGATCATGGCATAGGTGCCGTAAGCGTATCCCATGCCCATCCAGATGCCGATGTACAGCCCGTACCGGACCCCCTCCATGAACCCCTTCCCCTCGTACCCCTTGGAGAACACAAGGACAAAAAAGAATGCGCCGACAAGCATGACGACGTGGAACACCCACATCAGAGACATCATGTCCGGGCGCCAGATGTTCCTGGTTGCTTCGTAAGCAGCCATGAGCAGAAGCCCGTTGACGATGAAGTTCACCACCTCGAACACACCAAACACGGCGATGAACGCAAGCCACACTTTCTTGGTCATGGCGACCTCTCGGATGGATGGAGGATAATGTGGAGTGAAGGAAGACAACGAGACGGCGATGGTGAGAGCGGGGCACGGGAGTTGAACCCGTCTTTCAAGCTTGGGAAGCTCGCGTTGAACCGATCAACTAGCCCCGCATGGACAACGCAACAGTGTGTTCACCGTACTGCTGCCGTTTATCTTACCAAATGATCGTTAAAGAATCAAGTCTTGATTCAGGGGACCACCATCGGTCGCTCCCCCTCCCATTGCCAGATCGGCGTTATCGAAGGTACGGCCGTAATCACTCCTCCAAATCCGATGAAGCGGCGGGTAACCATGTTCGCAGGGTTCACATGGAGCTTCAGGAGCCGGTCATAATGGATTTTCACGGCATTCTCCTTTGCCAGCCGGCCGACATACTCTTCCACAACCCGGCGTTGATGCTCCGCCCGGGCCGCACGACGGGCGAGAATCTTCAGGGAATCGGGTGACGGGACGCTGTCACGCAGGGCGACCCTTTTGCCGAGCACACGGAACAAGCTGAAACCCTCCGGCAGTTTCACCGGACCGCCGATCGAACCGGAATCCGTCCAGAGCGCCGCAAATCCCAGCAGCGGACGCGCCCCGACATTGAAGTACCCCGACTCTCCCCCTTTCTCCCGCCACCCCTTCCGCGTCGACACTTCTGCGGCAATGACAGCCAGATCTTCCCCGTTGCTCATCCGTTCAAGGACCCGCAGGGACCCGGCGAGACTATCGCTCAGCACCTCCCGGATATTCACTTCGTACGGATGTCCGAGCACCGCCCCGTTGCGTATGCAATACTCCATCGCTTCGGCTTCTGTCACCTCCGCCGACACCGTGAGGTTTCTGATGAGTGCCGTGGCAGCCCACGTCCGTTCCCAGACGGCGACGTCGCGGCGCACGTTCCCGGAGCGCTCCAGCCCCTGCCGGTACCCTTCCCGGGCAATCAACTCCTCCGCCACAACCTCTCTGACATAGGCATTCAGCCTGTTCCGGAATCGTTCCGGATCCAGGGAAACCACGCTCATGTCCCTGCTGCGCAATCCATCCAGCACATCGGCGACCGTCAAGCCTCCCGAGGCGGTATGGACGAACACCCGCTGAAGGTCCTGTTCAAGAACCTGTTCCACGCTATCCAGATCGCTCACGAAGACACGGTAGACACCTTTGGACGCACGGGCTGCAGGATCCCGCATGACGAGTCCATGCAGCGTGGCCGCTGCCTTCTCGAAAAGGGCGGGATCGGCCTCTGCGCTTTGTGGCGCCAGTATGCTGCCGCTGAACGATGCGGCACGGGCATCCTGCTTCCGCCTCCGGATGATGCCCTCGACAGCCGTCCGCCTGTCCGGGATCGACTTTTTCAACGCGTCGGCATTGCTGCGCTCTCCCAGGCGCATCACGAAGCCCCACCCGTAGAGATCCGACCGGAGAACGCCCGACACGGGGCGCCGGGCACTCAATGCGTACGCGGTGTCCTCCAGGATCCGGTCCATGCTCCCGAATTGAAGAAACAGCGTGTCGGCGCCGGCGAGCAGCCGGGAAGAAACCCGGCGCAGTGTGCTGTCGAGGGTCCCGTACAGATCCAGAGAATCCCGGAGCTCTTCGGCCGCCGCCCGCGCGGGGGCTCGCAGGTACAGTATCTCCAGCTCGCGGGGATAGCGCTTCAGCCCGAGGGAGAGCTCCCCCGGTTCAACTTTCACGCGGTTGAGAACTTCACGCTTGTACAGTTCATCACGCACCATGAGCCGTTCCAGCTGAAGACGCCGGCGCTGGGTGGCGCTGTCGCGTCCCAACCCCTGCGCAGCCGCTTCCTGGGCCAGAAGAAACTCTGCAACGAGCGAACGCAGGGCGCGTATCTTCGCACTGTCATGCCCGGCCGCCCGGTCTTTCCCGGGCCACGGCATCAGTTCGATCCGCTCCAGAAAATCGCGCGCCGTGATGACGCTCTCACCGACCTCCGCCAGTGTGTCTGCAGGCAGGGCTGCGTTCTTCTGCCCGAAGGTCTGCACGTTCAGGAGGATCACGGCGGCAATGAGGAGTCCCTCTACTCGTGTGTGGAGCATTGATCCCTTAATGATGTTGCACCGGCGGTCTGTATGTTCTCAAAGATACGGAGAAGGCGCTGCATTCTCCACCCGCCCGGAGACACCGTCAGGATGGGAAAATGGGCGAAAGGGCACAACTTTTGCAGGCCGAATGCGTATATATAAGAAAGACTTCCGGAACGCCATGCAACGACGACAGGCCTGCGACAGCACCATTGATGTCACCATCGGGCGAACGCGTGAGAAAATGCAGCAATGGGGAATCACCGTGTCGTTTCTTGCCTCCCAGCTTGGCGTCTCGCGGCAGTACGCCTGGCAGATCATCCATCAACGCACATTCCTTTCCGCTCAAAAAGCGGCCGAAGTTGAAGGGGCGGTTGACGGCATCATCTCGGGGCGCAAGCATCTGCAGTCATTCGGCGAACGCCTGCGCGCGGCGCGAATTGCTTCCGGGTTGACGCTCAGGCAGGTGGCCGGTCTGATCGGCTACTCGTGGGTGGGCGTGGAGCGGTGGGAAAAGAACATCTGCCGCCCGAAACCGGGAGTGCTCTGGCATCTGTATGCGTTGTACGGGATACAGGAGGGAGCGGAAGGGGATCCGCTGCCCATCCGCACACCACCCTATCGCCGGACCGGCACCGACGGAATCGGATTCACGTCTTCTGGAGAGCGTTCCATTCATCCAGGAACGCGACTGCGCGCCGCAGGTGCGGAATGACGATTGAGCCGCCCACCACAAGCGCCACGCTGAACACGTCGTACAACTCCGCATCGCTCACCTTCTCCTCCTTGCATCGCTGCACATGATACGCGATGCAGTCGTCGCACCGGAGCACCATCGAGGCGACGAGTCCGAGCATTTCTTTCGTGCGAACATCCAGCGCGCCTGCATCATAGGTGAGCGTATCAACACCGAAGAACCGTTTGATCGGCCTGTTTTCGATTTCGAGAATCCGGGCGTTCATCCGGTCCCGGTATTCGTTGAATTCCTCGACGCGTCCTGACATGCCACACTCCTCCCTGGAAGTCCTTTTGCTCTGCTGCGGGTTGTTTCCTCCCGTGTAACCGGTGTGTCTGCCCCCGGGATTCCGGGCCCGGACCTCCGGCCTGCACACCCGTTGCCCGCCGGCAGCCGCACCTTCAGGAGCCCGCCCGGTCCGTTGCGGCCCGCTCCTGCTCGACGAAACCAACCGTAAACCGGGTTCCGCCGCCCCGCGTCACCACCAGTGTCCCTCCCAGTTGCCGCGCAAGCGTGTTCACCAGCTGCAACCCGAGTGATTCGGCCGTCTCCGGATCGATGTTCTCCGGAAGCCCGATGCCGTCGTCGGCAATGGTCAGCCGGTATTGGCCCGCTTCGCGGGCCAGGCGGATATCCACTCTTCCATGATCCCTGCCGTGAAAGGCATACTTCAGTGCATTCGAAACAAGTTCGTTGATAATCAACCCGCAGGGGATCGCCGTATCCACGGTGAGAAACATCTCCTCCACGTCCACCGCCAGCACGATCGGCGTCGCCTCGGGTCTGTATGCGTGAAAGAGGCTTGTCGTCAGCCGGCGGGCATAATCGGCGAAGTCGATGCGCGAGAAATCGTCCGACTGGTAGAGCTCTTCGTGCACAAGCGCCATGGACCTCACCCGCGCCTGGCTTTCTTTCAGGATGTTCACCATGTCGTCGCTGGAAAGCTTCGAGGCCTGCAGGCTGAGGAGACTGGAAATAATCTGCAGGTTGTTCTTGACGCGATGGTGCACCTCTTTGAGCAGCACTTCCTTCTCCCGGAGGGAAGTACGGAGCCGGGCCTCGACAAGCTTGCGGTGGGTGATTTCACGCGCAACACCGACCAGCGCCACGGGTTCCCCCTGGTCATTCCGGACGGTGGAGGTCCAGAGTTCGATCGGAAACAGTTCGCCGTTCTTGCGCGCATTCTGTACTTCGCCCGTCCATCCGCCGGCCCGGGTCCCGGTACGTATCTGCTCCGTGAGATCGGGAGAAAAGCCGGCCGGACGGAGAAGCCGGACATTCTTTCCCATCAATTCCTCTTCGGCGTAGCCGTACATTTCCACCGTCGCCTGGTTGACGAACAGAATCGTATTCTTCAGATCGGAGATGATGAAGGCGTCCCTGGCACAATTCAGCGTGAAGGCCAGGAGCCGCAGCTTTCGTTCCGCCTGTTCCGCTTCCTGTTTCGCCGTTTCCTGATCCGTGATGTCCTCGGCGATCATCAGGATGCCCAGGATGTCTTCCTGTTTTCCGGCCTGTGGTGAAAGGGCGATACGCAGGAGGCGGGTTGATCCGTCCTTGCGGATCACCGGGAAGACCCGGGAACCCGATTGGCGGCCTGCAACAATGCCCTGGGAGAGGGCAAGCAGTGCCGTCTGTTCCGCGGCGGCCTCCGGAGGAAGGAGTGAAACGAACGTACGGTGGCCGACCATTTCATCTGAGGTGAAGCCGAGAATGTGCTCCGCTCCGGTGTTCCAGTAGAGAATCCGTCCGGCATGATTGACGCTGATGATGGCAACCGTGGTCGAACTCTCGAGAATCTGCCGGAGAAACTCCACGGTGCTGCGCAGCGTCTCTTCCAGTCGGCGGCGGTCGGTCACGTCGCGCGAAGAGAATGCCAGGCGGGTAATCCGGCCGGCAGGATCCTTCACGGGATACAGGTGGTGCTCGTAATACTTCCCCTCCTGCGTATCTTCAAAACGGAGCGGACTCCCGGTGTGTATCACTTCGGCAGTCGCGGCCTGGCGGGCAACGGCAACGGCCGCAGGCAGAGACGAGAACACGGACGTGCCAAGGGCGGCTGCATCCGGCAACGCGGCCGCCGCCTGATTCCGGGCGAGAAGCGTTCCCCGTACATCAAAGAGATAGGCCGGATCGGCGGAACTGTTCAACAAGGCATAGGACGTTTCTTCGCCCAGCCGGAGTTCATACCTGTAGCGTCGCCGGCGTACCACCAGCACCGCAACAAGCCCGATGGTGGAGAGGGCAAGGAGGATAACCGGAATAAGGAAAAAGGGACGAAGGTACACCGGCGGTTCAATGGTAAATGCGAGCCGGTGTCCACGGCTGTCAAACCGTCCGAAGGGATCTTTGACCTGAATCGAGAACAGATGACCGCCCGATGGCAGGCGCGAGATGACCGTCTCACGGACCGGCGCCCAGGAACTCCACGGATTATCATCAATCCGGTAGCGCACGGACAATCCCGCTGCCGGACTCTCCCCCCACCAGGCCGCACTCCGCCAGCTTATGTGGATTCGCCCCGGTTCGATCACCGGGTCGTTGAAAGTGATCCCGGGGAGCGGCGTCCGGTCGGAAGGAAGCAGCAGGACGGCGGTACCGTTGCCGCTGGTTCCCAGCAGCACGCGGTCAGCCAGCGGCAGCACGGGCCAGAGACCCGTGTACGTCAGACCGGACGAATAGTCGAACGACGTCCACGAACCCTCGGAGTACGCAGTCAAACCACCGCGGGTGGCGATCCAGAGAACGCCCCGGGCATCCATCTTGGTATCCCAGACAAGATCGCTGGCAAGCCCATCCGCTGAGGAGAAGTAGCGCAGTCTGGTGCCCTCAAGACAACCCAGCCCGTGCACCTGATCTCCAAACCAGACACGGTTTTCCCGGTCGACCGCCAGTGTGAAGACGCGGTTCCCGCGCAATCCCTCACGTGTGGACCAGTGGCGCCAGGTGCCGTTCGCAAAGGCGCTCAGACCCCTGTTGGTGCCAAACCAGAGTGCGCCGTCACGCCCCTCGGCCATCGCATACGTGCCCGAACGCAACGGATCATGTTCACTCCCCCACACAACAAAGCTCCCGCGCGAATACTGCACGACGGAATCCCCGAGAAACCAGAGACCTCCGGACCCATCCCTGGCAATCCGATGATACGGGAGTTCCTGCAGACCTTCGGCGGTACCGAAGTGCTTCCAGGACGATCCGTCCCACCGGAATGCGCCCGTGAACGACCGGCCGCTGGTTACCCACACGTTCCCGTCATGATCTTCTCCCAGTCCCGTCACACTCCCCAGCTGTACGCCGTTGACTGCGGGGATCTCCGTCATCTTGCCGTCGGCCCGGCGGACCTGCAACCCGTTGCCGGTGGCAATCCATATGGATCCGGTGGAGTGGCGGAGGAACTCATGAACGATTGTCCCTTGCGGGGTGCCGGCAGGGTTCCAGTACTCCCACCGGCGGGAGGAAAGACGGCAGAGATGCAGTCCTGTCGGACCCGCCGCCCAGAGATCCCCGTTCGTACGGAACTGGAGGAACATCGATCCAACCATTTGAAGGGGAACGGGATTCAACCGGTGAACACGGTCGGGTGTGGACACGCGAACCCCGCCGGTCTCCTCCACCAGCAGGACATCGCCCTCCGGGGTGGTCAGGAGAGCTGTTGGGACGGAGGATGGCTTTTCGGAAATGTGCACGGCCGGGCGGCCGGTTTTCCACTTCCACAGGCCTGTGTGCTCACGGGGCGACACCACCCATGCCGCTCCATCTCCGCGGGCATTCTCAGAAAGACCGCCCACAGCGAATGATGAGTCCGCAGCCCTGATAAGCGGCTCCCACGTGCGACCGTCGAACAGGAACAGGCCGCCGGCGCAGGTCACCAGGGCGCCCCGTTGTGCACCCTGGATTCCCGTAATCCGCCCGCCGGGCTGCCCGCGCGTAAACGGAAGCAACGTCAGTGAACTCTCTTTCAGGACGAAGAGGGTGCCTCCCGCATCCAGCAGCAGCACCTGACCGTCGGGAAAAGATACGGCGGCCGTGATGGCCGGGCCGGGGCCGTCTCCGGTGAGGGACAGCTCGCGAAAGAAGTGCCGGGATGACCTGTAGACACGCCCGCCGGCAAACACGAGAAGGGTGCTGTCGCGCGCGGCAATCACTGCGCCCGAAGACCCGTCCGGCAGGCCCGATTCCGGACCGGCGAGGTGCCACCGGTACCCGTCATACCACGAAAGCCCGTTGCGTGTCTGTACCCATGTGTCGCCGGAGGGAAGTTCGACAATCGCCAGAATACGATGCGCGGGAAGACTGTCTTCGGCGGTGAACGTGGTCCAGCGCCACGCGTCGTTCAACCGGTCAAAGCCCGGGCCTGCGAAGGCCGGGGAGACGCAGAGCACGGTTATGCACAGGCACAGGCGCGGAAACACGTTACGACTCCAGGGGAAAAGTGATCGAGAAGGTTGTGCCCTGATCCCGGATCAGTTCAATGGAGCCGTTGATCTGCATCGTCAGCGTGTTGATGAGCTGAAGCCCGAGTGTTTTGGTGCTCCGGAAATCGATCTCCTGCGGGAACCCCACGCCGTTATCCGCAACGCTCAACACGCCGGACGTGTCGTTCATCAGCGTGAGGCTGACATCCACCTGCCCCGCTATCCCGCCGGGGAATGCATACTTGAGGGCATTGGACACCAGTTCGTTCACGATCAGCCCGCAGGGAATTGCCGTGTTGACGGAAAGGCTGATGCTCTTCACATGGATCTTGACTTCGACATCGGGAATACTGTAGGAGCGCGCCAGAAATCCGACAAGCGACCGGAGGTATTCGCCAAAGTCGATACGTGCAAGGTTTTCCGACTTGTAGAGGCGTTCGTGAATGAGCGCCATGGAACGGATGCGGTTCTGACTTTCGCGGAGGAGCTCCAGTATGCGTTCATCCTTCACCCCGACGGCCTGAAGGTTGAGCAGACTGGAGATCACCTGAAGGTTGTTTTTGACCCGGTGATGAATCTCCTTGAGAAGGACCTCCTTTTCTTTCAGCGATGCGGCGATCTGCGCTTCAGCACGCTTGCGTTCGGTGATATTGGTCATGGTGCCGAGCATACGAACAGCCTTCCCGCTGTCATCCATGAGAAACAGGCCGCTGTCGAACACGTCGACATAGCTGCCGTCCTTGTGGCGGAAACGGTATTCAATCTGATACCGGGAGCAGTCCCGGATCGCGCGGTCGAGTTCGTTCATGGCCCGGGGCCGATCGCCGGGATGAATCAACTCTTCCCATTCGCGTATCGTGAAACGCTGGAACTCCGAGGCCCCGTATCCGATAACGCTGACGAAGGCACCGGACCACTGTATGCGTCCCGTCGGGATATCATAGTCATACACCAGCTGCCCTGTCTGTTCCGCAACGATGCGATACCGCGCATCCCGCGATTGGAGCTGTTTGATGTACTCGCGTTTCCGCCGGAGATACGTCTGTGTCACAGCACTGAGCAGGAGGAGCAAGAGCGCAATGGGGATAATAAACCAGAGGCGATAGTAGAAGGGGGGCAACGTTTCAAATGTGACCAGACTCCTTTGTCTCGGAACCTGCCCCACCAGACCCTTTGACTGGACTTCAAGAGTATGCATCCCGTATGAAAGACCGCGGACCGTCGTCGTGCGCGCGCCCCCCCAGAGGGACCAGGAACCTTCATTAATGCGGTAGCGGGTGTGAACGTCGGCGGAGGGAATTTCGGCCCAGGGGGCGTGTGTTGTCCACGAGAGGACCGTTTCGTCACCCCGCGTCACAGGTTCGGAGAACGCTACGATGGGAGCGGGTTTCTCCAGCAAACCATAATTCAAGACGGAAATGCCCGAGCCGCTGGTGCCACAGTACAGACGCTTCCCGCGGGCCAGCAGGGGCCAGACGTACGGGCTGGCCAGACCGTGCTCGGGACCGAGACTCGCCCAGACGCCCTGATTGAGACAGGCAATACCCTCCCGTGTCGCCACCCAGAGTTTTCCGTCCGCGCTCACCTCGAGATCCCAGATGGCGTTGCTCGGGAGTCCTTCGACTGTGGCTATGTATCGGGGTTGGCCCAGAGTGTCCATGTAGGCGAGCCCGTCATACTGATGGCCGAACCAGACACGGTTGTCTGCATCGACCGTCAGCGTAAACACCCGATTGGAGGAAAGTCCGTTCTGGGTATTCCAGTGGGTCCATGTCCCGCGGTCCCACCGGCTGAGACCGCCCAGCGATCCGAACCAGAACGCCCCCGAGGAGTCCTCTGCCATCGTGTACACACGTCCGCTGGGGAGTCCTTCGCTTATGCCGACCTGCGTGAATCGTGAGCTGTCATACACGAAAGCGCCGCTTTCCATATCGGCTTCGATGCCGGGGGCAGCCGAGTTCATCGTGAGAAACCAGAGCCGTCCGCGCCGGTCCGGCATAATCCGGTGGATACGCTCCGCGGGAAGTCCCTCCGGAACGCCAAAGTGTTTCCATGTCCGTCCATCCCACCGGTATGCACCCGAAAACGTCGCGCCGCTGCTGATCCAGATATGTCCTGCCCGATCCTGTGCGAGTCCCGTCACGACACCCGGATCTTTCCCGTTGATATGATCGATGTGGCGCACCAGTTTTCCGCCGGAGAAGATGAGAAGTCCCTGTGAGGTTGCCGCCCAGAGGGTGCTGTCGGCCATGTACCGGAGTTCGTTGACGGAGTTCGCCTGGCGCTTGATGTCCGATCGGAGGGTCGACCAGAGGGTGGAGCTGATCCGGCAAAGATAGAGCCCCCTCTCTTTGCCGATCCAGAGATCGCCGTTCGCCCTGAACAGCGCAACATGGGCGTTTGACATTTCCGGCGGGGGGGAGGTGAGCGGGTGCCATGTGCCGCCCTCTCGAATCCGCAGCTCTCCGGAGTTCTGGGTGAGCAGAACCGTACCGTCGGGGGCGATATCGATCGATCTGCTGATCATCTCGGGCCCTATCGGCGTGTACTTCTTCCGGCCGGATGCCTGCCATTCCAGGAGACCCTGTCGTGCGGTGACACGCACGGTCGCAGCCCCGGAACCGTACTGATCTTCGGTTATGCCGGTGAGCACGACATATTCTTTCGGGATCCCGGGATAGAGCTTCCACCCGTCCGCTTCCAGCCGGTACAACCCGGTGGGCACATTCAACCACACACCTCCCCCCTTGGTCACATTGAGGCCGTAGGGATGGTCCGGAAGACGGTACGTCAGAGGCTCTTCATAAGGGGAGGGAAACCGATCCAGGGAATCCCCTCGCATGACATACAGAAGGGAGTCGGATTGCAGGAGAATGCCCTGGCCGGAGAGAACGGCGGCACGGCGGACCCGGACATCGGCACCGTTCATGCGCGGGTAGAGCGGATGACCCCCGGTCTTGGTGATCCGGAAAAGGCGCGGAGGAACGACAAAGAGCATCTCTTCACCGTCGGCAACGAGCCGGCCCCTGCTGTACATGGCCGTGGAAAGCGAATCCACCTGGGGGGAAATCCAGCGAAAGCCGTCGAACCAGGCAACGCCGCTCCGCGTCTGGACCCATACATTTCCCCCGGGAGTTTCCAGGATGTTGACGATCTCGGACGAGGGAAGACCGTCCGCGATGCCGAAATGTGTCCACCGCCATTCATCCCGTATCTGCGGCAACTGCGCCTGGACGGGCGGAGCGGCCAGCAGCACCACAAGTCCCCATGCAGTGGCAGAGCGAAAAACACGAGTCCGGGTGCATTTCTTCACGCTCACCCCGTCGGTCTCCTTCCCCGGTTGATGCAGATCATTCGCACAGCTGCTTGAGATCCTGTCTGATCAGCGCTGTTTCCCCATCACGGTTCCCGTCAGCCACGGTGCGCTGTGCCTGCGGCCTTTTCCCGCACCGAAGCGCATTTCCGCCAGTCCTGCGGCATCGATCCCGAGCTCTGTCGCCTCGTGGTTCGTCTCATCTTGCCGATGCAGACTTTTCTTTCTTCCTGGCGAGATTCGCGTACAGCCCGTCAAACGATTTTTCAAACGCGGCAACCCCTTCATCTTCAAGGGTCTGGAGCACACGCGTGAGGTTTATGCCGGCGCCGGGCAACTTCTCCAGTAGGCGGCGCGCTTCGGCAAGACCCTGTTCAATCGTGGGTTCGGGGCGGCCATGATCGATGATGGCCGTATACGTTTGAGGGGGAACGGTATTCACCGTATCCGGACCGATAAGCGAGTCAACGTACATCAAATCGTGATACGCGCTGTTCTTTGTGCCTGTGCTTCCCCACAGGGGGCGTTGGGGAACCGCACCCGCGGCGCGCAGCACAGCAAAACGGGGCGACGTGAAGATCTCCTTGAACGCCTGGTAGATCATCTGCGTGTTCGCGACCGCCGTCTTTCCCCGCAATCCCCCGAGGCGTGCCGCTTCACCCGGATCACGCTCGAGCGCCATCCGTGTTTCCAGTTGAGCGTCAACAAGCGTGTCAATACGGCTGACAAAGACGCTGGCAACGGAAGCAATGTGACCGAGCGGTTTTCCATCGCCCAATCGCTGCTCCAATCCGGTCTGGTAGACATCGGCGACTTCACGGTACCGTGCTTCCGAAAAAATGAGGGTGACATTGATATTGACGCCGGCGCGGATCGCCCGGGCAATCGCCGGAAGGCCTTCACGGGTCGCGGGGATCTTGATCATGGTGTTCGGCCGCCCCACCCGAGAGCGGAGTTCCATGACCTCGGCGATTGTCCCTTCCGTGTCCCTCGCCTTTGAGGGAGTCACTTCAATGCTGACGTAGCCGTCCCGCCCGCCGGTCCGGTCATACACCGGGCGCAGCACATCCGCCGCGGCCCGGATATCTTCCACCATCAGCGCCTGGATCAGACCGGCAACCTCAATGCCGGGATCGGCCCTGATGAGCGCACGGATCTGGTCGTCATATTCGGCACTCCCCGAGATCGCCTTGTCGAAGATCGTCGGATTGGAAGTCAGCCCGAGGAGACCCTCATCCACCATCCGTTGAAGCTCCCCACCGCGGAGAAGCGCCCGGCTGATGTTGTCGTACCAGATGCTCTGGCCCAGCTGTTCAAGTTTCTGAAGGACATTCATCGCTGCAACCTTTCCATCTCTATCACTTTGTTCAGCCTGCGGACGTGCCGGTCATCGTATGAAAACGAAGCACCGAGGAACGCATGAATGAGATCCAGGGCAAGGGCACTTCCCACAACGCGCGAGCCGAGACAGAGCACGTTGATATCGTCGTGTTCCACTCCCTGATGGGCGGAATAGGTGTCGTGACAGAGCCCGGCGCGTACCCCCTTGATCTTGTTGGCCGCGACGGAAGCGCCCACACCGCTGCCGCACAGGAGAACGCCACGGTCGGCCCGGCCGGTGGCCAGGGCCTGTCCGATGGCGCGCGCGGCGTCCGGGTAATCGGAAGGCTGTTCGTCATGGGTGCCGAGATCGATCACCTCAAGGCCCTCTTCTTTCAGCCGGCCGGCCACCAGCTGCTTGAGGTTAAAACCGGCATGGTCACCCGCGAGCGCTACTTTCATGCAAGCTCCTTTTTGCTGCCCGGACAATGGCATCTGCGGTGATACCAAATCCCTGGAAGACGTTCTCCACTGGTGCTGACGCGCCGAAGGTCGACATGCCGATGAACGCGCCGTCCAACCCGATGTACCGCTCCCACCCGAGTTGCATTCCGGCTTCAACGGCCACACGAGCCCTGATGTCCGGCGGAAGAACCGCGTCCCGGTATTCCTTCGGCTGGCGCTCAAACAATTCCCATGAGGGCATGTTCACCACGCGTGTGGGGATGCCTTCAGCGGCAAGATGTTCATGCGCCTGGAGGGCGAGCGCCACCTCCGAACCGGTCGCCAGCAACAACACATCCGGCCGGTCCGCACCGGTGAGCACATACGCACCCTTCGTGAGATCCTCCGCCGGTGCAAAACGTCCGCGGTCCAGAACCGGCAGTTTCTGCCGCGTCAGGGCCAGCGCCACCGGCCCCTTGCGGTACTCCAGCGCGAACTTCCAGGCCGTCACCGTTTCGGTCGCATCGGCCGGACGGATCAGAATGAGTCCGGGCATGGCTCTCAGTGAGGCGAGGTGTTCAACCGCCTGATGTGTCGGACCGTCTTCCCCGAGACCGATACTGTCATGGGTGTACACGAAAATCGAGGGGTACTTCGACAGGGCGGCCAGCCGCACCGCAGGGCGCATGTAATCCACAAAGCAGAAGAAGGTGGCGCCATACGGGGTCAGGATGTCGCTGAGCGCAATCCCGTTCAGGATCGCACCCATGGCATGTTCGCGGACACCGAACCGGATGTACCGTCCCGACCGGTCGGTCTTCGAGAAGTCCACGGCGCCTTTGAAACGGGTGTTGTTCGAAGGGGTAAGGTCCGCCGAACCGCCGATCACCAGGGGAAAGCAGGGCAGGACCGCGTCCAGAACTTTTCCCTGAGCTTCGCGCGTGGCCAGCGAAGTCGCGGAATCAAACCGCGGGGCGTTGTTCCGCCAGACCTCTTCCCAGTTTGCGGGAAGCGTCCGGGAGACCGCACCACGGCATTCCTTCGCCAGCTGCGGATATGCCGCGGTGTACCGCTCGAACATCAACTGCCATGTGGACTCCCGCTCGGTCCCCTTGTCGATCTCCCGCCGGAACAGTGTCAGGGCGGCATCGGGTACAACGAATGTCCGTCCCGGATCCCAACCATACTGCTGTTTGGTCAGCGCGATCTCCGCGTCGCCCAGGGGCGAACCGTGTGCCTCTGCGGTATCCTGTTTGTTCGGCGCTCCATAGGCGATGTGCGTACGGAGTTTGATCAGGGACGGGCGTCCCCGTTCGTTCTTCGCGGCGGCAAGCGCACGCTCGAACTGGGCCATGTCGTTGCCATCCCCGTCAACCGTCTGCACGAACCATCCGTATGCTTCATACCGTTTGGCGACATCTTCTGAAAAAGACAACGCCGTCGGGCCATCGATCGTAATCCGGTTGTCGTCGTAGATGACGATCAGATTGTTCAATCCAAGATGGCCGGCAAGAGACGAGGCTTCCGACGACACTCCCTCCTGCAGGCAGCCGTCGCCCGCAATGACATACATCCGGTAGTCGAAAAGGGGGAACCCGTCCCTGTTGAAATGGGCCTCCAGGTACTTTTCCGCTATCGCCATGCCGACGGCGGTGGATATCCCCTGACCCAGGGGACCGGTTGTCGCCTCCACGCCCGGCGTCCACCCGTATTCCGGATGTCCCGGTGTTTTACTCTCCCACTGCCGGAAGTGTTTGAGATCCTCGAGCGAAACCTGGTATCCGGTAAGGTGCAGCAATGAATACAGCAGCATGCACCCGTGCCCCGCGGACAGCACAAACCGGTCGCGGTTGAGCCAGCGGGGATTGGCGGGGTTGTGGCGGAGATGACGCGTCCAGAGCACATAGGCCGCAGGCGCCATCCCCAGGGGCATGCCGGGATGGCCGGATTTTGCCTTCTGGATGGCATCCATGGAAAGGCAGCGGATGGTGTTGATACAGAGCTCATCCAGTTCGCTTACACTGGGATGCCGGGGAAGACGCGATAGGGTCTGTGCCAAATGAGAGCTCCCGTCTGATGATGTGGGAACGTTCTGTGTCACCGCGGATGCTGACAATCAACAAAGGAAAAAAACATGAGACATTCAATGCCTGAGAATCGGGTCAAACGCCGCCTTGACGCTCGATTTCTGCGGTCGTATATTGTGTTCACTTCACTTCCACGATCACGGCCGACCATGCACACCCGCCTGACACTCGAGAGTATACGGAAAACGCTGCGAACGGCCATGAGCCGGGGCCTTCTGGCCGATCACGATGCAGTGATTTTCTACGACTTTGACGGTCTTGGCCGCCGGCTCGGCCTGTTACATGGGCTCTTTCCCCCATCCGCGCTTCACGCTGTTGCAGCGAAGGCAAACCCCCTGCTGGCTGTCGCACGCAGGCTCCGGAACCTCGGTGCCGGCATGGAGGTCGCTTCCCTGGCTGAGCTCCGACTGGCAGAGGCGGCGGGTTTTCCTCCGGTACGGATCGTGTTCGATTCGCCGGTGAAAACCGCCGGGGAACTCACCTATGCCCTCACACGGGGGGTGCATGTGAATGTGGACTCCCTCGATGAATTGGCCCGCATCGAGCGCATCGCGCACGACCTGCCTTTGACAAGCACCATAGGCGTCCGCATCAACCCGCAGGTCGGCACGGGCCGGATCGCCATGACGAGCGTCGCCGGACACTTTTCGAAATTCGGGATCCCGCTCCTGGAACAGGGTCCGCTGCTCAAGGAGGCCTTTCTGCGCCACCCCTGGCTTTCCGGTGTCCATGTGCATGTCGGGTCACAGGGGTGCCCCCTGGAATTGCTCGTGCAGGGAGTCAGCACGGTCTGGGAATTCGTTCGGGAGGTTCGCTCATCGGGGGGAAACGTGACAACGGTGGACATCGGGGGAGGACTCCCCGCGCGGTATCGCGCCGAAGAGATGCCGCCCGATCTCGAGACGTACGTGACAACCCTGCGGCGCATCTGCCCGGGGATGTTCCAGGACCCCTTCCGGCTGATTACGGAATTCGGACGGGCACTGCACGCACCCGCCGGCTGGGCGGTGAGCCGGGTGGAATATGTCAAACACAGCACGTACGGGAACGTGGCAATGATCCATCTCGGAGCGGATATGTTCCTCAGGAAATGTTATGCCCCCGACGTCTGGCATCACGACATCGCGGTCTTCGATGCGCATGGTGAATACAAACAGGAACCCGGGCGGCGCTATGCCGTGGCGGGTCCTCTCTGCTTTTCCGGAGACATCCTCGAACGGGATATTGAGCTCCCCGGGCTTGTGGAGGGCGATCTGCTGGTCATCCGTGACGCAGGCGCGTATACCTTCAGCATGTGGTCACGCTACAACAGCAGGCAGTTCCCGCGCGTGCTGGGATATGAACACGAGGGTGAGAACATCGAGATTCTCAGGGAGAGAGAGCGTGCGGAAGACGTCGTGGAGTTCTGGCAGTAACTCACTCCTTCTTCTTTTCTTTCTTTTCGTCCACCTGATGCAGAAACCCCTGCTTCCACCTCTTCCTGATCAGCAGCACGAAATAGGCGAAGATCAACAATCCCACCACCCCGATCAGGAGGAGATTCATACCCACAAATGAAACGGTGTCGGGTTCTTGACCACTCATGGTAGAACTCTCCGCGGATCCCGGTTGGGGTGACGGTCTAATATAGAGATTCGAAAAGGACGAAGCAAGCGACGCTATCTGGCCAGCCACTCTTCCAGGAGGGCGGCCAGACGGTCCGGCGGAAACGCGGGAGTGTTGAGGAGCCCGCGCGCACGTCGCTGCCGGTACGCCTCATACAGACAGACCGCTGCGGCAACGGAGACATTCAGGCTTTCGATCATGCCGCGCATGGGAATGGAGACCAGCCCGTCGGCCTGTACCGCGGCCTCGTCGGATACGCCCCGGTGCTCATTGCCCAGAACCAGTGCGACGGGCCCGGTGAGATCGCAATCGTAGAGCGGCACAGCCGTCGCATCAAGCCGCGTGGCGAGAATCCGGAACCCTTCACCGCGCAGGGTTGCATAACACTTCTGCACCGACGTATGTTTGCGGCGATCAATCCATTTGCTGGCACTGGACGAGCTCTTCTTGCCGATTTTCGGGAACGGTTCCAGCGTATACATCAGCTCGGCCCGCATCGCACCGACGGCATCACAGGTGCGCAGGATCGCACTGACATTATGCGGGTCGTGGATATTCTCAAGCACGATGGTCAGGTCGGGCAATCGTTGCTTCAGAACGCGGGTGAACCGTTCTCTTCGCCGTGCGCTAGGCGCCATAGTGTTCCTCCGGGTGCGCGTGCAGGAGGAGAATCGCCGTAATCACCAGAAGCGCACCGAGGATTTGCAGCGGCTGCAAGGTCTCACCCAGAAACCATGCTGCCGAAACAATGGCGACGATCGGTTCGAACGTGCTGGTGATGATCGCCCGGGAAGACACGATCCGGCGCAGACCGCCGAAAAAAAGGGTCTGGGGAATCAACAGGGAGACGACCGCGAGCACGATCAATGCACCCCATGTCCAGGCGGTCAGCGACTGTGCCGCAACGGCCCAGGGAGGATTTACGACGCCCCAGAAGAGCGAGGCGAAGAGCATGGCGTAGAACGTGCTTGTCCAGACACCGTGTGTCTTCAGGAGGGACCTGGTGAAAATAGTCAGAAAAGCAAACCCGAAGATTGATCCGATTCCGGTCAGCAGACCGAGCGGCGTGATCCGGAGCACCTCACGGTCATACGCTCCGACGGCGAGAAAACAACCACCCAGCGAGAGCACCACCGCGACCACTTTGGCACCGGTAAACCGCTCCTCACCACTCCATACCGCATACAGCATCACCACCAACGGAGCGGTGTACTGAATCAGGATGGCCGTGGCAACGGTGGTCTCTTTGATGGTAAAGTAGTAGGTGTAGTTTGTGCCGGCAACGCCGATGCAGCCGAGAAGGGCAAACTTCCAGAGTTCGCGCGGATTGATACGCAGAAAATCGCGGCGGAAGAGCAGGTAGAACGCCAGCAGAAGAACCATCGAAACGGTGACCCGTGCCTGGACGACCAGGACGGTATCCAGCTGCTGGTTGAACAGGGCCTTGGCGGCTGTGGCGGATGTGCCCCAGAAGATCGCCGATCCGAGGATCATCACATAGCCGCGGAGTTCCTTCATGCCGGCGGCGGACCGGTTTCCTGGGCGGGAGATTCCCCCGCTTCCGCTCTCCGCCGGTAATACTCGCTGCGCTCCACATCCCCCGCCATCTCGTAGAGGTGCGCGAGCCGCCTGAATAACCCCTCGGGATGAGGGACGTGTTCGACCCCGTGCCTGAGGAATTCAATGAGGCCTGCCAGGGGAGGAATATTCAGGTCCGCGTCGTAGCAATCGCATGCGTCCAGATACGGATCCGGCTCGGCCGGCCTGATGGAAGCGGCCTTCTGATAGTAGTGCAGGGCCAGTTCGAAATTGTCGTCCCCGGAACAGGTGACCTCAAAAACGCTCGCGAGCCAGAGATAGACGTCAAAGGCCAGGTCGGCGAATTCCGCAGCCAGCTTCTCGCCAAACAGGCGGATCTCATCGGGAGTAAGAGACTGATTCCAGAACAGCAGACGGTAGGGCTCAACATCTTTGACCTTCTGCGCAAGAGCCGCCTGGAAGACGTCAAAGATCTCGTTGAAATCCGTTGAGTTGGAAAAGGTCCGGCGTATGTCGTCAAGAGTATAGGAATGCATTGGCCGCGGGGTGATGTGGAAAACTTAACAATCCCCTCTTTCAAAAGCAACCAGAACGGGGAGGGGCAGCGGATCAGGAGCAGCGGATGGGACCTTCACCTATCGGATCAACACCATCCTGCGCGCAATGCTCCCGCCGGGGGTTTCCAGCCGGTAAAAATAGACACCACTGGCAAGACCCGCACCATTCACCGTCACACGGTGAGAACCGGCCGCACGATAGCCGTCGGTGACCGTCAGCAGATCCCGGCCGAGGATGTCCGTGATCACGAGACGGATGGGCGTCCCGACCACAAGATCAAAGCCGATGACCGTGGCCGGATTGAAGGGATTCGGAAAATTCTGCCGGAGCGAGAAGCTGTGGATCGGCGGCGTTTCCACGGCCGTCAGCGGGAGCGAACGATACGACAGGATCCGGAGGTCATCAATGTACATCCCGTCCCGGTGTTCGTACTGGTCGCTCTCGAGCCGGAACCGCACCATGATGGCACGACCGAGAAAGGCGGAGAGATCGATCACTTCTTCAACCCATTCCCGCCGGAACCGGTCATAGTACGGGACCCCGGCGATCTGTTTGCCGCCGGCTATTCCGGAACCGGGACGTGTATAGTTGCCCGCACAGGCTGTCCAGGTTGTTCCACTGTCCGCCGACACTTCCATGCGTACGCCGTCATACGACGTTTCCAGGTGCCAGCGTGCCCGGAACCGGAGTTCGGCCGCTACGCTGCCCAGAAGCACCGTCCTGCCCAGCGTGAATGTGTTCTTCTGGTTGTCTCCGTATTCACCCAGCGGACTGTCCGTATAACACGCCGCACCGCTGTACGACGAAGTGCCGGTGGTGTCCCACCGGATCGCGGGCAATGAACTGACGGCGTCCCACGGGCCGCGCACCGGATCCGCACCGTCGGCGAACATGGTGTCCGGAACTCCGAGGCGGAATGGGATGGAATCCCGTGAACTCTCCTCTGCAAACGCCGCCGTCATCCGGAGCATCGCCGTGCTCCCGTCGGGCAGCCCTTCATCCCGCAGCGCACGCACGGTGACGCTCTGTTCGCCCGCTGTCGGGATGACCACCGGTGCCGGATCAATAACCGAAACCCCGGTTCCCGTAAACCGGACCGTTGCCGACGGAGTGGTCGTGCGAACCCCCGCATTGGCCAGAGTGATGCGGAAGGTGATGGACCGGTCGTTCGGCTGCTGGTCGACCTCCGCAGAGCGGATGACGATATGCTGGCCGGCCAGTTTTGCCAGATCGAGATTCGCGACGAGGTTTTCGGCGGCAAGGGGGAGAATACGTGAAGGGACGGGCCAGAACGAGTCTTCATCGGTTCCGACCTCCGGCGTCATCGAGAAGATACGGGCCTTCGTCTCCGCGTCACCATACATCCAGTCGTCAGCATCGCCGTTCGTCAGATACCCGACGGTTGCATCGCCCGTTCCGAATGTGTAGTAGTTGTGTGCGGTCAGGATGTCACCGAGCCGCCGGTAGGTTATGGAATCGGGCGGCTCCGTGTTATTGTACCCGAACGGATGGATCAGCAGATTGCCGAAGCTGTGATAGTTGAAGCCGGCGGAAAACTGGTAACGGCGGCAGAGGTCGCGGATCGCCTGCGTCTCCGGTTCCGAAAACGCCGCCGTCCCGCGGTACACATCGGATAGACCGTAGCCGTTCGAGCCGACATTGTCAAAACCCCACCGGTACCCGTAGTTCCTGTTCAGATCGACACCGATGGAGCCATCCGTGTTCCGCCGCCGGTTCTTGCGCCAGACCCCTCCACCCTGTGGATCGGTAAGCTCGTTGTACGCGTAACCGTCAGGGTTCACCACGGGCACAAACGTGAGATCACGCGTGTCGAGGAGCTGCGTCACCCCGGGGTCGGTCCCGTACCGCTCGAGCATATACCAGAGGAAATAGACGAGGGCCATCATCCCCTGGGATTCCCGTGCGTGGTGCAGCCCGGTATACAGCACCTGCGGCTTTTTCGGAGACGCACCGCCGGTGCCCGAGAGCCGCACAGACCAGATGGTGCGCCCTTCGGTGCTCTTCCCGATGGAGTCACGTGGTGTTATGAGGAGCGGATAGGCGCGCTGCATGGAATCGAGCTCCGCCCGCACCTCGTCCAGGGTGAGAAACCCGCCCATCGAACCGAGATGGAAATGGGGAACAGCGGGTGCCTTCTCCGGCATGGTAACGGCACGGTCAGCCTGCAGGCGGGCGGCATGATGACGGCGCACATCGGGGATCAGTGTGCTCACCGCGAAGCCCGCGTCGCGGATCCGCAGAAGATCCGTTTCGGATACGAGGAGTTCCACGCGGCCGGGAACTCGCGTGACGGCGTCTTCGAGGGGAAGGCCGAGCGCGGCCAGGCGCAGAATGTCGGCGGGCGAATTCACGCTGACGGCCACCTGGCTGTACCGGGACTGTGCGGTCAGGGAGATACCCCCCCACAGAAGGAGAACGGCCATGCCGAACACGTGCAGCCTCTGCACACGTCGCCGTACTGCCGGTCGTGGTCCCCCGGGAGCCATGCTCTTACCGGACCAGCAGCATGGATTGAACAAGAGTCTTCCCACCGCCGTCGAGGCGCGCAAAATAGACACCACTGGCCGAACCTCCTGCGTCGAACTGCACGCGGTATGTACCGGGCACCAGGCGATCGTCCACCAGCGTGCGGACCTCCCGCCCGAGCAGATCATACACCTTGAGCACAACGCGACCGGCAGTCGGGACATGGAACGCCAGGGTTGTCGTAGGATTGAACGGGTTTGGATAATTGGGGAGAAGGGCAAAAGCGGCCGGAAGTGCGTCGCCTATCCGCTCCACGCTCACCCGGATGGTGTCGGAGCCGCCGAACTGGTAGTACCGGGCGGCAAATTCCTGTAAATAGTGCCCTGCCAGTGTGGCATCTTCAATGATCAGCGTGTTCTCCCCGTTGCTGACCTCGGCGGAGTTGGTCCAGTTGTGCGAACCGGTGATCACGGCAGGATGCGAAGAGGGGAACCCGGCATCGATCACCGCATATTTGTGGTGCAGCAGGCCCGCACCGGACTTCAGCCGGACATCCGCACCCGACGAGACCAGGTAATCATACTGCGAACCCGTATCATCGCGGTTGTCCATCACGCCCCGGAGTTCACCCGCCGATCTCTTCCCGGCCAGAAGGGCGTCGGCAATGTCCCTGCGCGTGAGTGTCAGCAACGCGAACGCAATGGAATGGTCCGCCGAAGATATGGCGGTGATGATCTGCGCAGTCGTCCTGTCGCTGGGACTGAAATAGCAGAGCACCGGCCGGCCGCCGATGACGAAACGGTGCGGCGTGTTGTCCGTTTTCCGGGCGCCGAACCGGGAGAGCGCCGCAGCCGGAACATCCCCCGCCCCGCCCCACATTTCATTGAATTCAACCGTATAGGCCCCGGCAAGCGCGGGGTCCTGAATCTCCACGGCATTCTGATAGTCGTCCTGCGTCCCCGGCAACGAAGGATTCCAGGAGCCGGTCCAGACCCAGACGCTCTCGGGTGCACCCCCCTGGGCGTCGATGACGACGAACTTGTTGTGCATCAGTCCTGCACCCGCATTCACAGGGTCGAAGGTGTCGCTGATCAACGGTACCCCCGCGGAGACCAGCGTGTTGAACGGGGCATTGGTGCGGTTATCCTGTTCGCAGATCACCCTCACCCGCACCCCGCGTTGTTTCGCCGCCACCATCGCCGACGCCAGAGTGGCTCCCGGGGTGCTGCTCAGATTGTAAAATGCGGCATCGATAGAGCGGCGGGCTCCATTCATCCTCTGCGTCAGCAGTGCCACCAGATCCTGATTGCCTGCGGCAGGGAAACCATTTGCCAGGCGGGTGTCAACGCTCTTGTTGAAGTACACATGCATTGCACCGGTTGCCCCCGCTGGCGAAGCGGTGCTCACCACATGGTCGCTCCCCCGGCTGGTGTCCGTACCGGAAACTGAAAACACCTGCACATGATAGATAGTGGCCGCTTCAAGGCCGTTCAACGGGATGCTATGCGTGGTCCGGAACTGCGCGTCCGGCGCGAGCACGCCCAGCTCGTATGACGGCGTCCTGCCATAGCGCAACCCCGAGGTCCCCGGCCGTGAGGTGGTCCAGGACTCTGTGAATCCCGACGCGGTGATATTGCTTTCCACAGGCAGCGTGGCAATGCCCGGCCCTGCGGCAAGAATATCGGCGCCGGCACGCGGCATCAGCTGATATCCGCCGATATACGGCAGGGTCGACTTGAACTGTCCGACCACACCGGTGATATCAAACGAGCCCTGAGGGGCGGGCGTGTTCGCAAAATCCACCAGGTCATCCACGCGTACATCCAGCGTATCGGTGGCATCGAGGAGGCGATGATTCGAGCCGCTTCCCGACATCAGCCATGTCGCCAGCGGACCCATCGACTGATCGCGCAGAACGACACCGGCGACGCGCACAAGCCTCGCTTCGTAGTTCTCCATGCCGGCTGCACCATCGTTTGCGACATCGGCGCAGGTGACCGGGAGCGGATCAACGGCATTGCCGCTCGAGACGATGCTGTGCAGGCGCGGCAAGGTCAACTCGGTAAGGCCGTTGAACGGATCCACGGTGCCCGAGACGATCACTTCGTCGCCCGGCTGTACCGCGGAGGAAAAACCGGATCCGAATATCGCGATTCCGGCGTTGTTGTCCTGGATGAACGACGGACCGCCGAACTGGTTGGCGACGGTGACAATGCCGCGCACCGTCACCAGCTGTCCGCTGCGAACGGCAATCCCGCCGGAGGTGTTTCCCTTGACTTCCGCGATGCTGACGGGAAGTCCGAAAACCACAATCCCCGGAAGGGGGGCAATGTTGCGAAAGCCGGAAGCCGCTTTGGACTGCACCTGAACCGGATACCGGGCGGTGCTGTCAGGGGCCACAACGGACTGGATGGTGATTGTTGCAGAGCCTGTGCCGAAGCTGAGTCCGGCGATCGTGATGGTGTCTCCGTTCACTGCAACGCTCCCGGTGAGGCCACCGAGGCTCACCGCGCCGGTCGTTCGGGGCCAGGAAAAGCCCGCGGGCAGGATGATACGCAGGTCACTGACAGTATAGGCAGTATCGCGCCGGTAGAACACCGCCAGAGTGGTGGATTGTCCATGGGACATCGTATCGGGCAGAACTGCGGCGGACCCTGAACCATCAGCAGAAGAACGCAGCGCGCTGATCCACGCCGCATTCGCCGGGGAATTGCCCGCGGCTGCCGTGGGAGAGGTGGTGCCGGCCACCCAGTTCGCCGTGGAAGTGATGTCCGCGAGGGATCCCCCGAGATACGCAACCGCCGAGCCGCTTGCCAGACTGCCGGGGAGCGTGAAATGCACCCTGGGAGCCGCCAGACTGTTGATGTTTGCCGCCCCCCAGGAAACGCCGAACACGTGTGTTCCGGCACCGGTGCGGAGTTGAACGGCGTCACTGGCGCCGGCAAACTGGAAGATCGTCGCACCGCTGAAGTAGAGCGCGTCGGTGGCCTTGACTGTGAGAATACGATCGGAGGGGTCGGTGTCCGTTATTCCCGTGAACGCCCCATCGCCCACGACGATGATGGTCCCTTTCGGTAGCGCACTCCATAGTGCCGCCTCCGTAAACGTCACGGGTGACTGGGGGTTACCCGCAGAGGTAAAGTCGCGAATGCTCCACCCCCGGAGATCCAGACCGTCCTGGAGAACGAGCAGTTCAAGCCACTCGCCTGTGCTGGAGCTATTATAGAGCTCGTTGATGATGATTCCCTGCCCGAGCGTCAGTGCGGGCGAAAGGAGAAGAACCGCTAAAAGTATATTTCGCATCTTCCTACGAAACTCCCGTATTCTTGGCGTTGATTATAAAGATACCCATACCGGCTCCAAGGTGCAAGAAATGCAGGCAGAAGAAAATCATTCTCCACTTGAAATTGAGAAGTTTCTTTTTCATCTTGGGTCCACCTCTGGTTACTCGAGTTTCTCACTTCTATCCAGAACCCTGACACCTTTTCGGGCAGTGCTGTCACCCGGCGTGCGAACCGTTACCTTGCATTTCTGTTCTTCCACAATCACACGTTTCACTCCATTACTCACCACTCATAATCACCAGGAGGTATTGCATGGTCAGGAAGCTTACGGCGTTTCTCGCGCTTCTCCTCGTGCAGTCCTATGCCTTCTCTCAGGGAGAAATCCAGGGACGGCTGACGGATGCCGAAAGCAAGGGGCCGCTTGTCGGGGCGACGATCAGTATCGTCGGCACGAAGCTGGGCGCCGTGTCGGATGCGTCCGGCAACTATACCATTGCCAACGTGGCAGCCGGCCAGTATACGGTTCGGGCGGCCTATGTCGGGTACATCACGGGGCAACGCCGCGTGACGGTTGCCTCGGGTCCGGTCACGGCCGATTTCTCACTCACGGCAACCACGATCGAGGCGGGCGAAGTCGTCGTCGAGGTCAACCGCGCGAAGGAGCGTGAAACCCCGGTCGCCTTCACGCAACATCGACAAGATGGACATCGAGCAGAAGATCCACGGGCAGGATGCACCGCTGCTCGTCCAGGGCACTCCCGGTGTGTATACCTATTCCACCGACGGCGTCGGAAACGGCGAGGCGAAGGTGCTCGTGCGCGGGTTCAGCCAGAACTACGTGCAGGTGCTGATCAACGGCGTACCCACGAACGATCCCGAATCGAATTCGGTCTACTGGTCGAACTGGGGTTCCGTGTCGTCCGCCGCCGCATCCATCCAGATTCAGCGCGGCGCGGGCTCCTCCCTGTACGGCGCGGGCTCCTTCGGCGGCTCATTCAACATCGTCACCGCCGACGCACCGGCCAAGCCGCGCTACGGCATCAACCTCTCCGCGGGCAACCCGCTGAACTCCATGGTGGGTATCGGCATCAATACCGGTCTGATCAACAACAAGTTTGCCGGCACGTTCCGCATTGACCGCAAGGTGGCCGAAGGCACCCGTGTCAGCGGCCGCTATGAAGGGATCAACTACTACGGATCGCTGGCGTGGTACATCAATCCCCAGCAGACCCTGAAGCTCGTCCTCCACGGCGCTCCGCAGGAACATGGATACTCATGGAGCAACGACATCAGCTATTTCAAGATGTACGGCTACAAGGCCAACCCGGCGCCGTTCCTCCCGCGCTTCACGTCGTGGACGCCCTGCCGGCCAACGCCAACAACGGCATCCCCAACTACGGCCTGCTGGACGGCAGCCGTGAACTGGAAGATCCGAACTATGTGAATCTGTCGCACAATTTCTTTCACAAGCCCCAGGCTGGAACTCCATTACCGCTACGACCTCGGCCCGAATTCCTCCATCCAGGCCACCGCGTTCTATTCGAAAGGGCGCGGGGGCGGATCCAGCCTCAACAGCCTCGGAACGGTCTTTTCCCGGGACTTCTGACGGCAACGTCACCACGCTTCTCGGTCCGGACGGGACGGTCAATGATCCCACTGTGGCAAGGAACACCTACCTGGCGAACGCCTTCCAGCGTATCAGCTACTCATTCCACCAGCAGGGAGGTATCCTGGCCAGCTTTACGACGAAGCCGACGGACTTGCTGGGTCTGACCGCCGGCGGTGAGTTCCGTTCCTGGTCGGCCGACCACCCCGGCCACTTCACCAACCTCTACGGGAAAACCTCGGTCAACTTCAGCTATGCCCGCCGGGACACCACCGGCAAGGTCCTGAGCTCGACCTTCTCGCGCAGGGTGTACCAGGGCGACCTGGACGGCCCGGTGAGCGACATCGGAAACATCTTCGGCTGGAACATGGCCGGCGCAAACGATGCGACCTACCGGACCCAGTACAGGAACTACCGGGGCGAAACGCCGCAGTACACCATCTTCCTGCAGGGCAACGGCCAGATGGGAAAGTTGAACCTGCTTGCCTCGATCCAGTATGTCTGGTACAAGTATAAGCTGACCGAGTACATGCCGAGCGAGAACGCCATCGGCCAGCATGCTGACCCGTGCGCAGGAAGCCTCCCGCGGAGCCCTCAGCGAAGGCCCGACGGGAAACGGCAAGTTCCTCATGAAGGACAACGCCGCCTCGGCGCCCCGCTGGTATGAATTCGACCTGGTGAACGAAAACCGGTCCCGCGGTTTCTGGCAGCCGAAGTTCGGGGCCAACTACAACCTCTCCGACAATTTCAACGTGTTCGCCAACTGGGCGCACGTTGAGAGGTTCGTCGATCTGGGCATCTACTACAACCAGGGCCGCGTCGATCCGTCCGTTCAGGACGAAAAGTCCAATCAGATCGAAGTCGGCATCGGCTGGACATCCCCCGAGTTCAAGGCAAAGCTGAACGGCTACTATATGACCTGGGAGAACAAGGGTGCCCGCATCACGGACCTCTCCAAGGCAGGCGAGCCGGGATACGACCGGAACGGGAACCGGACGGAACTCGTCGGTACGTCAGTGCACCAGGGTATCGAGGCCGAAGTCACGCTCATGATGGAAAAGCTTATCGGAGCGAAGGGTCTCGAGCTGACGGGCATGTTCACGTTGATGGACAACCGGTGGACAGAGGTGCTGGAGAGCGTGAAGACCGATCCCGTGACCGGCGCCCGCCGCGCCTTCAATGCCACCGCGATCGACGCCTCCGGCAAGCGGGATACGCTCTTCTTTGACGAACTCACGAATACCCCGGTGGCGAGCGGCCCGCAGACGATGTTCTCGATCGGGCTGAACTACCGGCACGAATCCTTCTTCTTCGGGATGAATTACAGCTATTTCGCCCGCATCGTCGCCCTCGACGGCGCCACGTACATGGCCGTGGACGGCCGCTACTTGACCGCCCTCAACGGCAAGATGCCTTTCGAGGCGGTATACGACAACAAGCTCCCGGCCTACGGTTTCCTCAATATGAACCTGGGGACCACATTCGACCTGTTCGGATTCGAGCACCACGGCTTCCGTGCAGCTGTTGAATGCAACAGACGCCGAGTTCTTCGCCGATGCTGACCGGTCCGGCGTCATCCCCGGCATCGGCCGCGCGTTCCGGTTCAACATCAGCGCGGGATTCTAAACACCGGAGGAGGCAGAACGCGCTGCCGCGTTCTGCTCTTGCACGCATCACGGTACACCGGGCGGCGGAGTCCAACGGATTCCGCCGCCGCCGTTTTCCGGCGAATTGCTTTTGCACGTTGAAAATGGCGAAATTTGATGAGTACCTTCACATCCTGAGAGAGGTTCCATGCATAAGAAACTGTTCATCCCGGGTCCCACAGAAGTCGCCCCTGACGTTCTCCAGAAGATGGCCACACCGATGATCGGCCACCGGGGGAAGGAAGCATCCCAGCTGCAACGGGAAATCAGCGAGAAGATGCGCAAGGTGTTCCACACGGCAAACCCGATCCTGCTCTCCACGACCTCCGGATCGGGACTGATGGAAGGCTCCATCCGTTCCCTTACCGCAAAGCGCGCCTGCGTGTTCTCCGTCGGCGCCTTCGGCAACCGGTGGTTCAAAATGGCCGAAGCAAACAATGTCCCGGCCGACAAGGTCGAATCGGAGTGGGGCCAACCCACGACGCCGGAAATGGTGGACAAGGCGCTCGCAACCGGCAAGTATGACGTCTTTACCGTCACACACAACGAAACCTCCACCGGCATCATGAACCCGGTCGAAGAAATCGCGGAAGTCCGGAAGAAATACCCCGATGTCCTCTGGCTCGTGGATACCGTCAGCTCCATGGCAGGGGTAAAGGTCGAAGTGGACAAGCTCGGCATCGACGTGTGCATCACCTCCACGCAGAAGGCGCTCGCCCTTCCTCCCGGACATCGCGATCTGCGCCGCGTCGCTGCGCGCCATCGAACATGGCAAGCAGGTGAAACACCGCGGCTGGTACCTCGATCTCGTGGAATTGTACAAGTATGTCGAGACAAAGGACCACCAGTATTCCGCCACACCGTCGCTGTCGCATATGTTCGCGCTGAACTACCAGCTCGACAGGATCCTCGCCGAAGGGCTGGAGAACCGCTACGCACGACACAAAGCCATGGCGGAATACACGCGCGCGTGGGCGAAGAAGCATTTCGCGCTCTACCCCGAGGAGAAATACGCTTCGCAAACGCTGACCACAATCACCAACACCAGGAATATCTCGGTGAAGGCGCTCAACGACGCGCTCGGCAAGGAAGGCATGCAGATCTCCAACGGGTACGGTGATCTGAAGGAAAAAACCTTCCGCATCGCCCACATGGGCGAGCTGACCATGGAGGACATCAAACAGGTGACGGCGGCTATCGAACGTATTCTCCCGACACTGAAGTAGTTCTACCCCTGCCCGGGGCCGGCCGGAGAGCGCCCGGGGTGGGGCAGTCCGCATACTCCCTGTGCTCTAATCTCCCACGTCTACGACGAGTCGCACCCATGGCCACACTCCGCCCCTTCAAAGGATACCGCCCGCTCCCCGTCCATGCTGCCGCCGTTGCCAGCAAACCCTACGATGTGCTGAATTCCGACGAAGCCCGCCTTGAAGCACGGGGCAAACCGCTTTCCTTCCTGCATGTCGGCAAACCGGAGATTGACCTTCCCCCCGATGTGCATCTGTACGATGAGCGCGTCTATCTGAAGGGGAAAGAGAACCTGGAACGGCTGATCCGCGACGGCATCCTGAAGGAAGACCCCGCACCGTGCCTCTATGTCTACGCGCAGACCATGGGCGGTCATACACAATACGGCATTGTCGGCTGTGCGTCGGTCGAGGAATACCTGAACGACACGATCAAGAAGCACGAGCTCACGCGGAAGGACAAGGAAGACGACCGGACGAAACATGTCAAGGTGACGAACGCGCATTCCGGTCCGATCTTTCTGACCTACCGCGCGCAACCGGCCATCGATGCCGCAGTCCGGCGTGTCTGTGCGGACTCTCCCGCGTACGATTTTGTCGCGGAAGACGGCATCCGGCATCAGCTCTGGGTGATCGCCGACACGGCGACCATTGCCGCGATCACCGGCGCCTTCCGGACGGTCCCTCACCTGTATGTTGCCGACGGACATCACCGCTCCGCCGCCGCGGCGCGGGTGGGGAAGGAACTGGCCGAGAAGAATCCGCACCACCGCGGCGATGAAGAATACAACTTCTTCCTCGCGGTGCTCTTCCCGCACAACCAGCTGCGGATCATGGACTACAACCGGGTGGTCAAAGACCTGAACGGGAAAGATGCCGGAGCAGGTTCTGACGGAGATCGGAAAGAACTTCGACGTCACCCCCGCAACGGGCCGGCACAAGCCGGCACGGAAGGGTGAGTACGGCATGTATCTGCAGGGCACCTGGTACATCCTGCGTGCAAAGCCCCCGCTGCTCTCTGTTCCCGATCCGGTGGAACGGCTGGATGTGTCGATTCTGCAGAAACATGTGCTCACGCCCGTTCTCGGCATTGACGATCCGCGGACGAGCAAACGGATCGACTTTGTGGGGGGGATACGGGGACTGGAGGAACTGGAGCGGCGGGTGAATTCAGGCGAGATGGCCGTGGCGTTTGCGCTCTACCCGACTTCCATCGAGGAACTGCTGGCGATCGCCGACGCGGGGAAGATCATGCCGCCCAAGAGCACATGGTTTGAACCGAAGTTGAGGGACGGGGTGGTGGTGCATATGGTGAGCATTGAGCTTACGAGCTCTCCTTGATGAGCTTCACACCTTCCACACGAAATTCACTTCCTTCCGTTTCACCGTCACGGGTTCAAACTCCGGGTTCAGCGGAATCAGGTGGATGTAGTTCCCCTCCAGCTTCACCTTTTTCAAGGTGTCCTCCCCGTTCACGCGGATCACACAGATGTCGCCGCTCCGCGCCTCCTGGACAGGGCTGACGATAACCACGTCGCCGTCCTCGATGCGCGGGGCCATGCTGTTTCCTTTCACCTTGAGCGCAAAGGCCTGCGGGTCCTTCACATCGTCCACCGTCACGTAATCGTCGACATAGTCCGGATGGAACAGCGTTGCGACTTTCCCGGCGGGAACGGCGGAGATCACCGGAAGATCGACCAGGCGGGATTTGCGCCGTGCGGTACCGGGGAGGGTGTACACGTTATCCGGCCGGGCGGGTGTGGAATACATCTCCCCCTCTCCCGTCAGCAGCCAGCTGGCCTGCACACCGGTGGCTTTGGCAAGACGCGTAATGGAAACGCCGTCCGGCACCTGTTCCCCCTTTTCCCAACGCTGCAGCGTCCGCGTCACCACACCCGCCTTCTCCGCGAGAACCGACTGGTCCAGCTCCTTGCCGGCCCGGGCCGCGCGCAAGCGCTCGCCGATGGATGTTTTCATGGAACCTCCGGAGACATATTTGTCAACTTTGATCTTGACAGAACGACATTTATGTCGTATCTTAACGATGGCAAATATACGGAAATCCGGTCAGTCTGTCAAGAAGATTCTCAGGAGGAGTGATGATGCAGCATGGAACGCAGATCTTTATCGGCATCGGAGGATGGGAACACGAGGTGTTGGACCGGTGCCTGTATTCTCCCGCTGTGGCTTCCTCCGCAGAAAAGCTCCGCTCCTATGCGCGTCTCTTCAATACCGTGGAGGTACGGCCGACATTCTGGGATGAGACATTGTGCGCTCGCGACGCCGAAGAGTGGGCGGATGCGGTAGAGGAACGGCGGGACTTTCTCTTCTCGGTGAAGCTGCACTATTCATTGACGCACAGGCGGGAACCGGCACCCGGTGTGCTGCAGAATACCGGGGCCCTGCTCGATGCCCTGCATCGGCGCAACCGGCTGGGGGCGGTACTTGCGCAATTTCCTTTTTCCTTCACCTGCACGGGCGCCAACCGTTTCCACCTGGAGAAGCTGGCCGCCGCATTCCGCAACTATCCGCTTCACCTTGAACTCCGGCATTCCTCCTGGGATCAGCCGTCACTTCCCGGCATGCTGGAAGAACTGGGCGTTGCACCTGTCCGGGCCGACCTCCCCCGGATCCGGCAGCTGATGAACTCACTGCCGCGTTCCCGCGGAGACCGGGCATATCTCCGTCTCCATGGCCGTAACGAAAAAGGCTGGCTGTCCGAAACCTATGACGCGCGGTATGACTATCTGTACAATCAGCGCGAGCTGCATGAAATCAAACGCCGTCTTCAGGCACTCCCGTCAACCTGCACGCAACAATTCGTGATCTGGAACAACACCACATCCGGCAAGGCGGTGGCAAACGCCCTGCAGCTGTCGGCGCTCCTGAATGACCGGGGGACAGTGTCCGTGCCGGCGCCGGCGCTCCGCGCCTTCCCCTTCCTGCAGCAGGTCGCCCGGCCCGACTTCCCGGGAACGCCGCTGTTCGACGGTTACCGCGAAGCAATGTAATTGTACGCCGGATGGGTGCAGGGCATCGCACCGGGCGACGAAGAAAACCTATGGCACGGAAGATCAGCGGTGCAATGCGGCAGCAGAGGGGACGCGTCAGCGCCGCGGAGCATCACGGCGGGGCGGACGGGGAGCCGCGGGGATTTCCTGAAGGACGGCGGTGACCCACTGAACCGCGGGTGCGGGTGGTGTGCGGGTCGGGCGGAAAAAACATCACAATCTTGTCAACGAACGAACCCTGGAATTCGTAGGCCGCCGGGTGTGCCGCACGCCCGTCACGTACGGGAGTCATGAAAATATCCCGGACGATGTCACGCAAATCTTCCTTCTTCCGCAATACTCTTTCCCGGTAGGTGCGCTTCCAGAGCGGTGAGCCGAGCGCAAGATCCGCCGCGGCACGAAAGGCCGCCAGGAATCCTTTCATGTACGACCCGTCGTCCCTTCCGCGCACGAGCATCACCAGCCGCTCCGGCGCAAAGGAATACGCGATCACGTCAAACTTGTGTTCCCAGCTCTGTTCACGCAGGATCGAGAGCACTTTCATGATGCCCGGTTTGTCGGCAAACTCCGTCCGCCCGGGCGCCAGGTCCAGCGTGATCAGATACCGGTGCTTACCCCGGTAATCAAACCGCGCCTTCGGCACCTCCCCGGCACTGCGCAGCCGCATGACATCGGTTGTCGCCATTCGCTCAGAACACCCCTTTCATCAGCCCGCCGTCAACACTCAGCGTTGCCCCGGTGATGTAACTCGCTTTCTCGGAGGCCAGGAAGACAATGGCATTCGCCAGTTCTTCGGGGTTCCCGTAGCGCTGTAAGGGCACCTCCCGGCTCTGGTGCGCAAAATACTCTTCGACGGAGGTATGCTTCTCTGCAGCCCGGGCCGCGCCGATTTCCTGCATCCTTCCGGTCAGCATAAACCCCGGAGCCACGGCGTTGATAAGAATCCCCTCTTTGCCGTACTGATTTGCCAGCACACGCGTAAGCCCGTGTATGCCCGGCCGGAGTGTCGAGGAGATCACCAGATCGTTGATCGGTTGCCGCGCTGCAATCGAGGTGATCGTGATGATCCGCCCCCACCGCCGTTTCTGCATATGCGGCAACACCGCACGGATGCACCGGATGGTGCTCATCAACGTCAGCTCGACGCCTTCCTTCCACTTGCGGTCATCCAGTGCGGGGAACGGGGCAACGGGAGGCCCGCCTGCATTCGCGACGAGAATGTCGATACGTCCGAATCGTCTCACCGTTCGCGCCACAAGTGATGCGATCTGCCGGGGCTTCGTCAGGTCCGCGCTCACCGGAACGATGTCTCCCGCCTGCCCCTCCGCCCCCTCCCGGATCTCCTTCGCCGCCTGTGACAGGGCGCGCCGGTTGCGAGAGCAAATCACCAGATGGGCCCCTTCACGGGCCAACCCGAGCGCCGCGGCTTTGCCGAGCCCCTGGCTCGCCGCGCACACGATGGCCACACGGCCGTGCAGTCCCAGTTCCATATGCCCTTTTCCCTCTTCCTCTTTCGAGCCCCGTTCCGACCCCGGGAGCTCCGCTACTTCATCATGCCCTGAACGCCGCTGCGAATCATCATCACGGCGATCCCGGCCAGAAACAATGCCGCGACTTTTGCGATCGCCTGAGAACCCGCTTCACGCAGGGCCTTCGTAATCACCGCAGACTGGGCGAACACCACCCAGACAATGAGGAGGTTCACCAGCAGGGACACCACCGCCCACAAATACCCGTATGTCGTGACCAGCACAAGAATCGTCGTCAGTGCAGCCGGCCCCATGATCAGCGGAATGCCGATGGGGACGACCCCTACGCGCGCACCCGGCCGTCGCTCCGGTTCATGGGAAAACAGGAGATCATTGACGGCCAGAACCAACAGGACGATCCCACCGCCCACACGGAAATCGTTTTCCGTAATACCAAGAAAGGAGAAGAGGAGTTTTCCGGCAACAAGAAACACCAGGGAAATGAGAAATGCCGTGAGCGTGGCCTCCGCCGTAAGCCTCCGGCGCTCCGCCTTTTGCATTCCGCCCGTCATCCCGACAAACAGGGGCAACACGCCGAACACGTCGATGGCCACGAACAACGGGATAAATGCCTGGAAAAAGATTTCCATTGCTGCCGCCCCGCGGGGTTCCCTGCGTACCGGTCGGACCCTACAGCGTTACGCCGTGGGATGTGAGGTGCTGACGGATTCTTTTGAGTGCTTCGTCGTCGGAGATGAGAAGCCTGGCATGCGCGGTCTTGACCGCCTCCTCCAGCGAATCGCGGCGGTGTTTGAGCCACATCCAGACCGTGTAGCCGAGGCGGTCCTGATCGTGCGGATCGGACGCCGGGATCCCTGCAACACTGCCGTAGGCGAGTTTTTCGAGGCTCTCTGCGGCACCGGCTTTGACGGGTGAGGGTGCTTTGGTGGACATGGGTGCTTTCCGGAAACGTTACGCGGGTGAGCGAAGCATTTCTGAAATATACACAAACTCCCCTTCCCTTACAATTGATACCCGATCATCAGATAGACCAGAAACGGCCCCTGCTGGATGGGGTTTCCGGGGAGGGAGGAATTGAAATAGAAACCCTTACCCCCACCGAACACCGCAGGACCGATGGGCGTATCCAGTGCCAGCTCCAGCCCGACGCCATGAAGCAGGGAACTGAACTTGATCTCTTCGGGAACCGCGGAAAGGCTTCCCAGGTCATACCGGATCCGTGCGTACGTGTCGAACAGAAGCCGCACCGGGAGGAAAAACTGGAGTTCCATATTCACCAGGAGGAGTTGCCGGCCGCGGCGATCATCTTCGCGCAGGCCGTACATCAATTCACGCCCCCCGAGCCGGAATTGCTGAGCCAGCGGCACGGTCTGGTCGGCAATACCCATGGTAAAACGCGGATGAAATGTCACATGCTTCCCCCAGCTTGAGTAGGATTCATACATCACCTGGAGTGCATTGTAGGCGATATCGCTCCCCAGGCTCTCCAGAGAGAATTCGTACGAGAGTTTGAGCCCGATTCCCGCCGTGGGAAACGGATAACTGTTCTTGGTGTCGACAATCGTTCCCAGCCTGATCAGCCCCAGCCGGTATTCTTCCTCGAGGGACTCTGCATTCTCGATGTTCACCAGCCGGACATTCTGCAGAATCAGTTCCGCGGTCGCATTCCCCAGGCGTTCCAGAAGACTGCCCAGCGACAGGCTCACACCGTAGCGGATATCGCGGTACTCACCGACCTGCTCGCGTTGCCAGTGATTCTCCGCGGGCGGTGGCGCGTCGGCATACACATAGCTGTCGTACACTCTGTGAAACGCGCTCACGTTGAACGACAGGTAGGTGTCAAACAACCGCTGGGCCTTGTACTCCAGAACGATATCGCTGTTCCGCTGCCCCCCGGCGACGGTCAGACCGAGCTGCATTCCGGTTCCCCGGAAGTTTTCGTCGCGGATATCCAGCAACCCCTGCAGCTGCCGCTCGTTGTCGGCACGGAGCCCGAGCCGCACAAGCTGCGAGGGCCGTTCCTTCAGCCGGATCGTCAGACGCAACTGTCTCGCCCCGGAGATCACTTCCAGATACACGTACTCGAACAGCGTTGTCCCGTTCAGATTCGAGAGCCCCTTGCGCGCCCTGCCGATTTCGAACACCTGTCCGGCAACAAGAGGGAACTCCCCGAGAACAAATGCATCCTGTGTGCGCTCCCCTCCCTCCACATCGATGCTGTCGATGATGCCCTCATCGATCATCAACGTCAGTTTTCCCGCCGGCGCATCGAACAGTGTTGTGTCGAAATGTGCGAGGGAGTATCCGCGTTCCCGGTAGATCTGCAGCATACGTTCAAGAGCCTGTTCCCCGCGGTCATGGTTCAACGTCTTTCCCACGAGCGGGGCGATGACCGTGCGGAGTTCTGCGGCATCCACCACCCGGCATCCCTGGAATTCCGCGGAAAAGAGGACGGGGTTCGGTACGGCATTCACCTGAATCCGGGTTTCACCCTGTTCGATGGATACGGCGGCCGTGGCTTCGCTGAAGTCGCCGGTCGCATACAGCCTCTCGACAAGGGAGCGGATAGCGCGCACGGTCGCGGGACCGCCGGCCGTGTCGGGCAGGATTTGCCGCCAGAGTGAGTCGGGAATGACCGTTGTGTCCCGCCGTATGAGAAGCCGGCCGGGAAGCTGCAGCGTATCGCGGCCGGCCTCAAGGCTGTCGGCTTTCCGGGCAAGGAGCGCGGTGATTTCTCCGATGTGCTGCTCTGCAGAAAGTTCTCCGAGCCTGATGAGGCTGTCCAGATTGGTGAAATCCGACGAGAGGTGCCGCCCGATATCGGGGACGATGACAACATCACCCGCCCGGACCGCCTGCTCGTTCACCTTCTCCATCATGATGCCCATGATCTGGTCGGCGGTCTGCCACGGAGACTTCATTTCCTCCGCGGTGCGCAGGCCGCTCGTCGTCTTTACCACGATGGCGATGTCGCATCCGGCGTCACGCGCGATGTCCACCGGAATGTTCGCCACAAGTCCGCCGTCCACCAGCTGCATCCCGTCCCGCTCGATGGGATTGAACAGCAGGGGAACCGTGGAACTGGCACGGAGTGCTTCAGCCAGTGATCCGTCTTTCAGAACAATCCGCTTCCCCGACACCAGGTCCGTCGCCACCGCACGAAAGGGTATTTTGAGATGGTCGAAGTCAGGGAAGGGAAGATACAACGCCTGGAGCATCTGTGTGCTCAGGAAATCGGTCAGCCGCTGGCCGCTGGATACCGCGGGTGGAAGCACCGGCTCGAGTCCCTCAAAACGCACGGTGAGGAAGCTCCGGTCCGTCGCCATTTTCTGATCCACGAAGAGCTGGGTTCGGCGGGTGTCGTCCGACAGGGTGAGAACATCATCCCAGTTGGTCGTGACGGCAAGGCTCTCGAGCTGGGCCGTCGTGTACCCGGCGGCATACAGGCCGCCGATAATCGCTCCCATGCTTGTGGCGGCGACAAAATCCACCGGAATACCGTGCCGTTCAAGAACCTTCAGGACACCGATCTGCGAGACGCCGCGCGCTCCCCCGCCGCTCAAGACGATGCCCACCTTGGGGCGATCCAGCGTGCGCCGCGGAAGGATTCCGCGTTCCACCGCAAATGGGGCACGATAGCGGGGAGTGACCACGAAGGCCGTGTCCGCCGCGGGAAGCGGCCGGGTACACGCAGACAGCAGGAGGAATACCATCGGAAGGCGGAGCAGGTGAAAACCCCGGAGGATCGCTGGTATTGGATGGGCGGCGCACGCCATGGTCTTACCTGGGCACATCGGTGCTCAGCCTGTAACGAAGCACCAGACCCTGCTCACGGTCGAGCACATACAGCACCTTTTCGAAATGCGCCAGCCCGCTGGGCTGCCGCATCCGGCCGTTCGAGCGGACGACACCAAACGACTCCCTCCGGAAGACACCGCGGCTGTTGAACTTCACGACACTGTCCATGCCGGCATCCGCTATGAACACATCCCTCCGGTTGCGGTCAATCGCCACGGCTTCGGGCAGATTGTACCGGTTCGGACGGATGAAGTCAATGCCCCGCTGTTCAGGCTTTGCGGGATCGAAGCGGGGGAACCAGTCAAAATCCACCGTCGATTCAAATTGCATCCAGAGAGCGCCATAGGAGACGCCTTCCGATGACTGTGTGAGGACAAAATCTTTCTGACCCGGAAAGGCCGCAATCGCCGTGGGCCTATTGATGTCCGTTATCCCGCTTCCCGTGCGCGTGGCGAAGGCCGAGAGCGGGGTCACAAACACATCTTCACCGGAAAAGCGAAGCACACGGGCATCCGGATCGACCACGCTGCTGTTGTCCGAACCCGTACGGACCACCAGATAACTGTTGTCGCCGAACACGGCAATGCCCGGAAAGCGGCGGTGGGGGCGGGCATATTCTATCCAGATCGTGTCAACAGGCGATACGTCAAGCCGGTGAGCGGAATCAGCGGAGGCGGATACCAGATGCAGGCGGAAAACCGCGCCGGCGGTGTCGCCGTTGGCCAGCGTGATCTCCCCCCCACCAGAAGGTCCAGGCGGCTGTCTTGTGCCAGAGCAATCGGGCGCTGCATTCTTCTTGTGCTGAGCACCTGGCCGGCCCGGTTCAACATGACCACCCGGTCCCCCTTCGTGTCGGCCACGTACAGCAGCTGATCGTTGCCGATCATCAGGTCTTCCGGCCGGGTGAACCCCGTGAAGGGGGGTTCCAGCTCCACATACGACGTGTCCACAAGGACATCCACCTGCTGGGGAAGCGTGGCCAGGTCGAATTTGTCCTGACACCCGGCCGTGAACAGGATACTCATCATCATGGCCCCGGCCGGTACGGACGCGGCCGGGAACAGACGATGGAGTATGGACATTGTGCGCATGATCAGGATCTCAATACGTAAACTGGAGACTGATACGGTGTACCGAACCCAGCCGGTTGTAGTCTGCAAACGCATAATCGGCTCCCACCGTGGTGAACCCGACGGGAACCCGCACGCCCGCACCGAACGTCAGGTTCTCTTCCGATGTCGCATCTTCCCCGAGCAGCTCCTGGTTGATGGTCCGCTTGACGCCCATCCTGAGGAAGAAAACCTGCCGGTAGGCATACTCGATGCCGAGACGCAGATGCTCCGCGTTGTCGTTCGGGTGATTCAACTGGAGCGAAGTGGTCAGCACGTGGTCGTCCGTCAGGATTGGATCGAGGGCGATCCCGAGGCGGAACACCGTGGGCAGTGAAAACGACTGGAACGTGGTCACTTCCCGGCCGTCAAAATCCTTGACGGTTCCCTTTGGCGACGTGTCGGCACCGAAATTCGAAATCACCACGGCAAACCGTGTACTCCCCAGTCCGGTCCAGTACCAGGTCCCGATGTCCACCATGACCGACCGCATCTTCAGCACATCCATGGTCTCTTCCACGTATTTCACCGTCGCACCGAAGCTGAACTGGTCAGTCATCTTCCTGGAATAGGAGAGACCGATCGCGATATCGCCAAACGCAAAATACCGCCCCGTCCCGGAGGGTTGCGTTTCGGTCGTGATCTCCATGTCCTTCAGATAGAGGGAGGAAAACGAGGCCCCGATCGCATCCTGCGCCGTGAAATGATGGACAATGCCGAAATACGCGTGTTTGATATCCACCACATATTCCGTATGTGAAGCAATCACCTGGTTCTCCGCAAACTGGACGAGACCCGCCGGATTCCAGTACAGGGCCGAGGCGTCATTGGCAACGGCAACAAATGACTCACCCATCCCGACAGCGCGGCCACCGACGCCGATCTTCAGAAACTGGAACGTCGAGATTCCCACGCGCTGCCCGCCGACATTCGGCACGAGCTGCGCGGAGCTCTCCAGCGGCGTTCCCGCAATCGTGCAGGTCAGACTCGCTGCAGCAACGATATGACGGAGGTGTGATCTCATGTCAGAAACGGAATGCCAGGCTGAACCGCACGGTGCGGGGATTCAGATAACGGGACGGATTGTACGGGAATGGCGAAACGTCACCGGTCAGCTGTGGATACAGGGGGTCGTTATAGCCCGCCGGCGTTGCATCACCGTATTCGTACGCCCGTCCCGTCACCGGATTGATGATCTGGGCGTTCTTCCGGTCGAGCACATTCTGCACTTCAATGGTGGCAATAAGATCGCCGAACCCGAGGTGGAACAGCTTCTCGAGATTCAGGTCGATGTAGAACCAGGGATCCCCGATAGACTCCAGCTGCCGGTTGATATCGCTGATATACAGCGGACGGCCCGTGAAGGGATCCACACCGGTGTACACTTGCGGTGTATACCGTTTCCCGGACTGGTAGAACAGACGTACGAACAGATTGATGTCGTCCAGGATACCCTCCCCGACACCGAACAGCGGTTCGCCCTGCGGCACCGAGAAATTCAGGTTCAGCGAAATCTGGACGGGACGGTCCCAGATCAGATAGTTCTCCTTGATATTCTCCGGCTCGCCCTGCTGCAGGCGGATGCTCGCCTCGTTCGGCGTGGAACTCTTTCCGGTGGCGGTGGAATAGGAGGCGGACGCGGCACCACGGAACCAGGCGCCGATCCGCTTTTTGTATTCCACCTCCACGCCCCGTACCCGGCCGTAGTCGGAATTCAGGTACGTCGTGTAGTACTGGGCACCCCCGGTCGGGGTGAGGCGGCGCACCGTCTTTTCGGTGATGTAGTCAAAGATGTCCTTGTAATAGGCGGTCACCGTGAGGACATCGTTGCCGGATAACTGATTCCGGATGCCCAGCTCGTAGGCCACCGTGGTCTCCGGATTCAGATTCGGATTGCCGACGGGAAGCGTATGAGCGCACGCTCGTCCGGTCCAGTTTCGAATACACGAATTGCGGCCGGGGGAGTTTGGAAAAATGCCCGTAGGAAAAGAACAGCGTCTGGTTGTCCGAAATCGGATGAGAGATACCGAGCCGCGGACTGAGGCGGGCTTTCATGCGGTGCCCGAAGAACGAGAAGGTATCCTTCAGATACTGTTCACGCAGGGCCCTGGAGATAATCAGGTTCGACGATGTATCCGCGGCCACGTCATCCACGTACTCCCCGGGCATCCAGTAGTCCAGCCGCACACCGGCGTTGAGTATCATGCCGCTCAATGTGATGTTGTCCTGCACGTACAACGCACCTTGCGCCGCATTCACAGAATAGATATCGTTGTCGAAGCCGAGCGGCTTCACCCACGGCCGGACGAGATCCGCCATCTGGAACTCCTGAAAGCGCATCTCGATGCCCGTCTTGAACTTGTTTCGTTCGGAGAAGAAATGCGTCAGATCGCCCTTCACGGTGAACTCGCCGATGAAATGGTCGCGCCATGACGTGGGCGATCCGACATCATAGAACCCATCCCCCGGGATGACGCCGACCGTATCGGTCTGCTGGTTATAATACCGGACGGGATACGTCACGATATCCTGGGGTTCGAGGTACGCCCCGAACGATTTGCCGTTGGCATCACCACGAACATGAGCCGTATACCAGCTCAGCCTCAATTCGTAGAACGTCTGGTTGCTGAGCGTGTGCGTCCAGGAGAGGGAATGCTGCATGTTCAGCTGGGTGAACGTGTTGGCGCTGTCCGGAATGAACTGGAACAGATACTGATACCCCGGATTCGGCTCCACGCGCTCCAGCGTCGCCTGGATCGCCTGCGTGTTCTGGTCGATGACGGACGACTGGTTGAAGGTGTACGACAGCTTCATGGGCGCAACCGGGCGGTACGTCAACTTCAGGAGCAAGGAGTAGTTGTTGCTGCGCCGGGGTGACCAGCCGGAACCGCCCGAGGAGGGAAAGATCGATGAATAGAGATTCTTCGGCGCCTGCACTTCATAATGGCTCACCCGGTTATCGGAACCGACGGCTTCAACCCACCGTGTGTACCCGTCGCTCAGGTTTGCGTATGCCGAGCCGAAGACAGCTGACCCGCCCCGGAATCTGGAGACCGAGCGCAGGCAGCAGGTATGTGGTTATCGGCTCCGGACCGCTCAGGTTCAGGTCGGCGATGTCCGTGTTCCAGTTCCCGCGGTAATCGGGGTTGCCAAGATGATCGGTCTTGTACGAAATCGCTCCCGGAGTATCGCTCGGCTCCTTCGCGGGTCGTGATATTCACAATCCCGGATGTCGCCTGCCCGTACTCGGCGTTGTAGCCGCCGGTGATCACCTCCGCTTCCTGGATTGCCCCCGGACTCAGCTGCAGGCCGAACCCCGTGCCTGCCAGCGGATCCTGAACCGATACGCCGTCAACGAGGTACGCATTCTCGTGGGCCCGGCCGCCGCGAATATGAATCTCATTGTCCGCCATGACAACACCGGGCTGCATGGAAACAATCGCCTGCACCGACTGCACGGCGGCCGCCTGGATGTCCTTCTGCTCGATGCTTCTGCGGCTTGCCGTCTCCTCTATGTCAAACAACGGCCGTTCGCCGACGACAACCACCTCCTGCCCCACGGCAAGAATGGTTTCTTCGAGCCTGGCTCTGAACGTGTACGTCTTCCCCGCTTCGACCACGACCCCCGTGTATTGCACAACCTTGTAGCCCAGGAGCGATACCTCGAGCGTATAGACGCCGGCCTTGACACGCTCAATGCCGACGTTCCCGTCGATGTCACTCGATCCGCCGTAGTACGTGCCCTTGACGATCACGTTCGCTCCGGGCAACCCCTCACCGCTTTTCGCATCCACGATCTGCCCCACGATACGGCCCGCCTCGGTGCCCTGTGCCGGCAGGGATGGCACACCGGCGACCAGGCAGAGGGAAAGCAGTATGAGGCGCGTGCTACGCATCAGAATTTCGCCCTGTTGACGACTTGAGAAGGACTGAACTGCTGGAGCGTCTTTTCAAAAAAGGCCGCCAGGCCCCGGGGATTTCCCTCCACCGTGTTGTTCAGCAGGTGCAGAGGAAGCCCGATAAAAATGATCGTGTTCTGGCCGTCCACCACCGCAACGTTGGGGGAGCCGAGATATCGTCCGGGCACACGCGTGTCATTCTGCAAACGGTACAAATACCGGGCGTCGGATCGTCTGTAGACCGGACGCATGAAAATCACGTGGTTGACCGGTGTACTGTTAAATGCAAGTTGAGGATAGATCTGCGCGGGATTTGCACTGTCCGCATACAGAACAAACGATGCCGGAACACGTGTGTCGCCTGCAACCGCGGGGGGAACAGGCGGGCGGGTCGGCGAAAGATCCACGCTGCTGATGCTGTCAATCGGCGCAAAATCACGCAATGCACCCCGTGGATCAATCGTGTTCACAAATGAGGTCGAGAACAACACCCTCCCGCCGTTCTGCAGATAGGTGAACAGCGACAGCTGGGCCACACCCAGACTCGGTTGCTGGTCGGTATACCAGAACACATAGTCATACAGAAGAAACGTATAGACCAACGCAGGGTCCACAAACGCCGGGACCAGCACGCCGGTCCTCCCGGCAGCCTTGTCGCTCAAGGTCACCCCGAGTCCGATGTTCAGCCGGTCCACAGAGGCAAACTCCCCTCCCGGCACCGACGCCAGGGAGGTGAGATAGGTCCCCAGAGCCGCGGAGGCATCCGTGTTGACATAATCGCTTACGAGGAGCAGGCGGGCCCTCGGACGCTTCACGTACCAGCGGTCAGTCCCGGACGGCATCACCAGGACGCGGCTGAATTCGCCCGCCACGTCCCGCACCTGGACATGGAACGTGTTCAGCGCATCGAGCCGCAACCCGGGAAGCGTCCCGATGAGACGGCGGCCGAGGAATTTGCCGCTGTAGACATCGGCGCTTACCGAACTACCGGCTGTGTTGCTCCTGCTGCGCGGAACGGTCAGAGTCACGATCGTGTCGCGGAGAGAGATCGTCAACCAGTTCGCCGGATTGCTCGTGTCATTGATCGCGATCCGGTACGACACCAGCGTATTGTCGCCGTCCGGATCGGTTCCCTTGAAGGAAAACGTTGCGGCGGTGTATGTCGTGTCGGGCTGTCTGAGCGGGGTCGTCTGATCGTTCGGGTTCAAAACAAAACTGATCGAGGGGGGAGAGTTCCGGATCGGAAAGGTCACAACGCTCCCGGCCGGATCCATGGCCTGTGTCAGGTCCGGAAGCGCGATATCACCGCCGTCAAATACGCCGTTGTCATTTTTGTCCCAGTACGGTGTCGGGACAAACCGGACGGCGCCCGTACCGGGTACAACAGTAAGGCTGTTATCGACACTGCGCACCGTGACGGCAAACCGGCGGAACAACGTGTCCAGCGGAAACAGAATCGTTGTATCGTTCGCTGACGTCCACACATACCGCTGTGTATCGGCGGAAACAGGCACCGGACCCGGCGGACTCTCGACAATCCTGAAGGCGAAGAGATAGCCGCGCACGAGCCCGTCAGGATCCTCCCCCCACCAGTACAACCGCTGCCTGCTGGGCACCGTGCGGATCTCCTCCTGGGGGTAGAGCCAGAGGTACGTCCGCGGCTGCTGGTTCCCGGCGGGGACATCCTCGATGTGTTCCTGACAGCTCAAGGAGATGCCCGCAAGGAGCAGCAAATATGGAATCAGCGATATGCGCATGGGAGTGTGGTGACCCGCCTGCAGGAGCCCGGGGGATACCCGGGCTCCTGTCCGTTTCCGGACTACTTCACCAGAAGCATCTTCCGGACTTCGACAAACGGCCCCGTTTGCAGGCGATAGAAATACAGACCCGTTGTGAGCCCGGCTGCGTCAAACCGTGCCGTATACCGTCCTGCGGGCTGCATCTCATTCACCAGCGACCGCACCTCCTGTCCGAGCAGGTTGAAAATCTTCAGGCTGACGAATCCCGACGACGGCAGGCTGTATTCAATGACGGTCGACGGGTTGAAGGGATTCGGATAGTTCTGCGACAGCCCGTAGGCCGTGGGCAAGGCGTCCCCCGACGCACGTTCGACCGACGTCAGCACCACGCCCTGCAGGTCGGCATTCGTGCGCGGCACCACCTTGTACTGGCTGACACTATAATAGATGATCCCCGTGAGGGAAGTCATGGTCGCCCCCACGCGGAGTATGGTCTTGCCCGAGGCGGTGTCCGCTTCAACGTTGGAGTATGTCATTTTGCCGTCACGCCCCACAATCACATCTCCCGATCCGTCGGACACGGCAAATTCCGTCGGATCCGAGAACGTCGGATTGAGGTTTGTCACCCTCACGTTGTTGAAACGGACCAGCATCCCTTCATACGGTTCGGCGGTCGCCGTGCCGTTCCCTCCGATAAACGCCGCCGTCGTGCGCACGACGGGGAGAGGTTCGGGTTTGCCGCTGCCGAGTTTCTGCACCTGCGTGATGTTGCCAAGCCGCGTGACATCAGACTGCTCCTGGATTGTCCCCGTCACCCGTACACTGTCACCGTTGCGGAGCGCAGCCAGCGCCGCCTGCGCGGAGCTGTCTGCGGGCGTCAACCAGATGCCGCTCCAGGGTGAGGTACCGCTCTGCATGTACCAGGCGTTCGTACCGTAGATGGCACTGCGAGGAGAAAGGTTCATGTGCGCCGTATCCGCCGTGATGTTACCCGAAAGCGCCGTGACCGCTCCCAGATAGCCGCTGCGACCGTTCACGTACGGAGTGTACTGCACATCGGCAATCGTGAGGGGTCGGTCGATCACGTTATAGAAGAAAAATCCGGAAGCCGTGTCGGACGAAAAACTGTTTGTCGATGAATTTGCAAGATTAATGACCTGCGCGAAGGAATCCACGACCTGAACAAAGTACCGCACAAATGCTCCCGTCACCTGGGGGGGAATATTGCCAACGTACGTTGTGTCGGACGCCCTATAGACCATCGGTACGGTGGTAAATGCACCGCTCCCTATCGAGTATTTCAGGCTCACGGTCTGGGGTGCCGCACCATTCGATTGCCGGGTCACTTTTACACTGATCCGCGGGGTCGAGTCCTGTGACACCACCACAGGGTTGCGCCTGTGAGTGGTTACGAGCGGGGGGGCCGGAAGCGCCGAAAGCACGACGTCGCGGGGGAACAACGGACAGATCCTGTAGCCGCGGGGGCTCTCACCACCCGAGGATGTGGAAATGACACCGCGAAGCGTATCAATGCGCAGGCCGTTCCCCATGGACGCGTATTTGCGCTGCCACGCCGTGTCCGCTGGGGATATCCCGTGGCCCAGGGTGAAGAAGTGCGACCAGTCGTAGTCGCTGATTTCGTTGTTGAAGGCGTCCACCGCACTGAATGTCCCCCGGGTGGTATTCACCTTGTTGTTGACCGTGAGGTTGCGGAACTCCACGTACATGCCTTCATACGGTTCCCCCGTACTGTACCACACTTTGCCCGCCGGGTACACTCCCGTGAAAAAATCGCTGACATTCTTGACCACAGGACGCGGCACGGGCGCGCTCCCGATGATGGCAATCGGCTGTCCGGCGATGGGCTGGAATTGCGTAAGGCTTCCTCCCCGGGTCAAAGGGAATTCACTCACCAGACCGGTCATCGTGATCACATCCCCGGCAGCAACACTCAGGAAACCGTCCGCAACAAGCTGCGTGGAGTCGGCGATGTTTGCCCGGACCAGTATCCCCGACCAGGGGGCGGACGGACCCGTATCATTCAACACCATCGTCCAACCGGACGCGGTGTAGGTCACGACAAAGGCGGGGGCGATACAGACCGCGGTGATGGTCACCGTGTCACCGTTGTAGGACGATGTCTGCAATGTCCACCGCGCATTGTTTGCATTCGCGCTCAGGCCCGCCAGCGTGTCCGCGACCAGCAGCGAATCAAGAGGAACCTGCTGGATTTGTTTTATCGTCACCTGCGGGTATTGCGCATTGCCGGCGGAAAAACATATCCCGGCAATCGCCATGGCCAGAAGTACCTTCTTCATAACTCGCTCCTTCATGATGTGTTGTGTCCGACCCCGCTGCTATTTGATGACCAGAAACTTCCCCCTGTAGATGTTCCCGTCGGCATAGTCCTGCACACTGAACAGATAGAGGCCGGACGCAATCGCCTGGTCAAACTTGCTGATCAGATCCCAGGCGTGCTCACCGCCGGCAAACGTCACCGGCGTCTGGATATTGCCGAAGTTGCGGAACCATTCAATATCCGATCCGTCGTACGTCGCCCCATCGTGTTCAATATCCGCGACGACATCTCCTGCAAGTGTATAGACACGGATGGTGCACCTGCTGGGCAGATTGGTGAAGTAGATTTTCCGGGTCCGCTCTCCGATGCCATCCCAGACAGCGCTGGCATAATACGGATTGGGATAGACACCGACAGCCTTTGAACCGGATATCCTGGGCGGAGTCCCCGGCACCGCACGGACGATTTCCGTCTTGCTTTGCAGGGACGTGACACCGGTGGCGGAATCCCCCCGGTCGTATGCCGCAACACCGTACAGGTATTGCCAGCCGTTCAGATGCGTGATGCCCGTGCCGGCCGGTGGAAACTTGTACCAGTACGCCACGGTGTCCCCGGGGAACAACTTTGCCTGCGGAAGCTGGATGGTGCTCAATCCGGTGTTGTAGCCCGCGCTGTTGCCCGGAATGTCAAAGTCGCCCACGAGGGAGAGGTTCAGAAGAAAATCCTGCGGGTTCGTGAAGTCCGTTCCGGGGTTTGACCGGTACACACGATATCCTTCAAAATCGTACTCACCGCTGACCGGGTCGATCGACAGCTCGGATGTCGATTTGTCCCAGTAGAACGCGACGTTCTGGTTCTCCACCTCCACCCGGACTTTCGGAGGCCGCGGCGGCTGGGGAAGCTGATAGTGGTCGAGGAGATTGTTGCCGTTAAGGTCTTCTCCCGGATCAAGGAGGTTGTTGCCGTTCACGTCCTCGCCGTCGTACGCTTTCTGGCAGAACCCGGCATTGGAGATCAGATTCTTCCGCTGTTCCCGCGTGTCGTTTCTGGCCGGCGCCGTGCCGGACTTGCGGGCGCACACAACCCCGAACACCACGTTCAGGGAGTCTCCGGGATACAGGGTGGAAAACGGCCCGGTGGAAAGAAGCGTGGTCATGTTGGCCGGCGTCAACCGGAGGGCGTCTATCTTGGAGCGCGGCAACGAAGCCGCCATCCGGTCGTACCGGCTCCGGGCACCGGCAATGTTCCCCGCGTCATCAGCCGGAGAGAAGTAATCGGCGTCGCCGCTGGCACTGCGGAAGCGCCATGCATTGTAGTAGGTCTTGCGCCGGATGTCACCCACGGAATCGATGCCGCCCGGAAACGGATTCGAACCGAGAAGGAGCACCCCCACGTAACTGTCAGCTGCCGGCGGCGTCGGAATGCCGTCATAATCGAAGGTGTACATCATCCGGAGTGTGTCCATCAACCCGTTGGCCCCGTGGTCAAAATACCCCGGCGTACCGGGACGCACGCTGGAGGTGTTCCGCACGACGGCGTTGTTCCAGAGGCCGACATAGACCGAATCAAGAGTGTCGCGACCCGCATTGTAGATCGTATAGTTCAGGATGACAAAGAAATCGGCAAAGGGAAAATTCCAGGCGTAGCTTTCCTGCTTGATGCTCAGTCCCAGCGGCGTATGTTCAGGAATGGTGTCGCCGGTCGTGGGGTTGGTCCTGTTGAGATCGGAATAGAAGCCGCGGAAGTCCTGATGGCTCACCGCCTGTTCGGAAAAATACCGCGATTCGGAAAGTGTGGATAGCTGTATCATGTCCGAGGACGGTTCGGCCGTGAGCTCATACCCCTGACCGATGCGTGACGTGGAAGCCTGATCGGTTGCCCCGGTGCTGACAAGCTGCTGACCTGATCCGCGCGAGACGCCCCCCACCCAGAGTCCCCCCTGGTAAATATGCTCAATGCGCGAACCACGCGGATATTCGCAGGAAGGCTGGTTGGGCCAGTAAGCATTCCGCGTACCGATCACGCCGTAGTTCGTCACGGTCAGTCCGATCGTCCCGATCGTTGTATAATTCTGGTCGGTATCCCCCAGCAACTTGCCCGGCGAACCCGGCCGGTCCTGGTTTTCCCGATCCTCCAACAGAAGAAACCCCGGTGAGAGGAGTGAAAACAGAACCAATATAGGCAAAGAATACCGGCGCATGGGGGGGATTGGTCGACGATGGACCGTTTGCGTGAGAGTGAAATGCGTGTCTGTTCAAAATATCCCTTTTGGGCCGGAAAGTCAAGTTGCATTTAAGGGGGATTTTCAGCACTTTTTGTCCGGATTCCCACGATGACCTTTCTCAACCCACTTGTTCTCTTCGGGCTTGCCGCGGCGGCCATTCCCATCGTCATTCACCTGCTCAACCTGCGGAAGCTCAAAACCGTCGAGTTCAGCACGCTCCGATTCCTGAAAGAACTCCAGCGGACCAGCATCCGGCGGCTGAAGATCCGGCAATGGCTTCTCCTGCTTCTCCGCACGCTGCTTGTCATCTTTCTCGTGCTGGCATTCTCCCGCCCGGCCATAAGAGGTTCCCTCGCAGGCCTGGGTAGCACGGAAGCGTCAACCGGCATGGTGATTGTGCTGGACGATTCACCCAGCATGGGCATCCGCAACGAACGGGGGGTCGTCTTTGACCAGGCGAAGAGTCTGGCCGAACGTATCGTCGGTTTCGCCCGGCCGGGCGATGCGGTGTCCGTGCTCCGTCTTTCAGAGGCGACTGCACCTGTTCACCAGGACCGCTTCCTTTCCGCCGATGCAGCCCGCAAAGCCCTGCAGGGCATGACCGTCACCGGGAAAGCGTTTCCCTACGAAAAGATCTTCGCCGCCGCCCGGCGGCTGGCAGCCTCCTCCCGGCATGCCAACCGTGAACTCTACCTGTTCACGGACGCTCAACGTTCGCACTTCACCCCGGACCCTTTTGCGATCGACACTACGCTCTCCGCTGACGAGCGCCTCCGCGTATATGTTGTCGAAATCCCGTCACCACGCCGGGAGAATGCGGCGGTAACGGCGGTAACACTGGAAAGCCGCCTGCTCGCACCTCAAATGCCGATGACCATGAAAGCCGTTGTCCGGAATGCGGGCGAACGTCCCATCAGCAATGCCGTCGGGAGTCTCTATCTCGAGGGAACGCGTGTGGCACAACAATCCTTCTCGGTTGCCGCCGGCGGAGCGGCAACGCTGCAGTTTACGGCCGTGCCCGCGAGCCGGGGTATCGTCACGGGTGCCGTACAGATTGAGGATGACGTTCTGGATATTGACAACCGGCGTACGTTTGTCATCAACATCCCCACCAACATCCGGATCCTTCTCGTGGGATCATCCGCAAGGGACACACGCTACCCGTTTGTGGCGCTTACGCTTGCCGGCGACAGCTCGCTGGCAAAGCTGTTTACCGTTGAACGGATCACGCAGGACCGGCTGGCGCGAACGGACGTCGGACAGTATGATGTCGTTCTCCTCGCGAATCCGGGCGCAATACCGGACCGGGAGGGGAGCCGCCTGGCAACTGCCGTAAGAGGCGGTATCGGACTTGTCCTGTTCCCCGGGCGGTTGACGGACGCCGCGGGCATCAACACCTCCCTGCTCGCAGCGGCGAACATCCCGCCCTTCACGGCAGCCCCTGCGCCCGCCACTCCCTCGTTTCAATCCGCCGGTGGATTCCTCACCTTTGGCACCGTCGATTTTTCCCATCCCCTCTTCGCGGGCATGTTCACCCGGCAGACAGGCAGGCAGGGCGGTCCGCCGTCACTCGACGGGCCCCGCATGACGGCCGCGGCGGGGCTCAACCCGGGCCGGACCGGACAGACCGTCATCGCGATGTCCGACGGACGCCCCTTCCTGTGCGATTATACGATCGGCAACGGCCGTGTCCTCGCCTTTGCGGTGGACGCCGATACCATGATGTCCGATTTCCCGTTCAAAGGCCTCTTCGCACCGCTGTTGCACCGGTCCATGATGTATCTTGCCGGAGAGCAACAGACAGAGGACACCAGTACCGTCGGCCAGCGGTTGATTCTGCCGGTCCGTTTGCAGCCGTCCGACATGGACCGCGCAACCATCGTGCGGCACCCGTCGGGCCTTGAAGAACGGGTGACCGTGACTGCACGGGGAGACCGGCGGAGCGCGGTCATCGAACTCGGCGATACGCCGGAGCCGGGGGTGTATCGGGCCTTTGCCGGATCAGGGGAAACAGCGTCCGGCATACGGAGGCCGTTGCGGGCCGCCGCGGTTCATCCCGCCCCCTTCGAGTCGGATCTGCATCGTGCGGGAGATCAAGACCTGGAAAAATTCTGGGCGCGGCACCGGATCACGCCCGGACAGGTGACGCTGCTCGGCGCCGGGGATGACGTCGACCGTGTGGTGCGCGAGTCGCGCTACGGCTTCGAACTCTGGAAACTCTTTGTCGTACTCGCCATCGCCTGTGCACTGGGAGAAATGCTCCTTGCACGGGCGATGCCGGTCAGAATGGAGGACATGGTTGGTACACGCAGCGCGCGCGACGCAACAACGTGAAAAGGCCGTGCTGGTCGGACTCGCAACACGATCGACCGGCCGGACACTCGTCAACGAATACCTGGAGGAACTGGCGTTACTGGCCGACTCCGCAGGAGCCGAGGTGGTCGCCCGCATCGTCCAGGAACGCCCCACAATCAATGCCGCCTACTATATCGGCAAAGGAAAGGCGGAGGAAATCGCCTACCTGGTGGAGGAGAAGGAGATCGTCTCGGTGATCTTCGATGACGACCTCTCCACGGTCCAGGTGCGCAACCTCGAGAATCTCGTCAAATGCAAGATCCTCGACCGGAGCGGACTCATCCTCGATATCTTCGCCTCCCGGGCAAAGACCCGGGAGGCCAAAACACAGGTGGAGCTGGCCCAGCTCCAGTACATGCTGCCGCGATTGACGCGCCAGTGGACACACCTCTCCAAGCAGTATGGGGGAATCGGCACCAAGGGACCCGGGGAAACACAGATCGAAACCGACCGCCGCGCCATCCGCACGCGGATCAGTCATCTGAACGAGAAACTGCATGTGATCGCACGCGAAAGGGCGGTGCAGCGAAAGGGACGGGAGCAGTTTATGCGCGTGGCACTTGTGGGGTATACCAATGCCGGCAAATCCACCCTGCTGAACTGGTTCTCCGATGCCGGCGTCCTTGTGGAGGATCGCCTCTTTGCCACACTGGATTCCACGGTGCGGCAGGTGACGCTCTCCCCGGTACACCGGATTCTGCTCTCCGACACTGTCGGGTTCATCCGGAAACTCCCCCACCATCTGGTGGCATCCTTCAAGAGCACCCTGGATGAGGTCCGCGAGGCGGATATTCTTCTGCACATCGTCGACGTCAGCCATCCGCTCTTTGAAGAGCAGATGAGCGTGGTCAACGAAACACTCGAGGAGCTCGGCGCAGCCGGAAAACCCATGATCATCGTGTTCAACAAGATCGACCGGCTGGTGAACAGAAACGTGATCGGGTACCTGACCGCGAACCATCCGGATGCGGTCTTTGTATCGGCCACGCGCGGGATCCGGATGTCCGCACTCCGGGAACATCTGGTGTCGAGACTCGACGCGCAGGTGGTGGAAGCAGACGCTGACGGTGAAGGCGGCCGACTACCGTACAATCGCCCGGCTTCATGAAACAGCGGAGATTCTGGAGAAGTCGTATGACGGAGAGACCATCACCATCCGTTACAGGATCCGGAAACTCCTGGCGGATCGTATGGCCGGGCGCAAATAGTGTCCCCCGGAACGGCGGGGTTCACGCCGTTTCCGGACCGGTTGTTGCATCCCGGCGTGACACGCCGGACGTGTCCGGCAGGACGGCCGGATCAGATCACTCACTCACAGGAACACCATGCTCAACATCGCCATCGAAGCCGCCCGTGAAGCCGGCCGATTTCTGAAGCTCAGCGTCGGCAAAGTCCGCAATATCGAACAGAAACAGGGAGATGAACGTAACCTCGTTTCGGAAATCGACCGGGGTGCGGAGGAGAGGATTATCGCCATCATCCGGCGCAACTTTCCCCAGCATGCCATCCTCGCGGAAGAAAGCGGCGGCAGCCTCGCGCCCGCCGAATACCGCTGGATCATCGATCCGCTCGACGGCACGACCAACTTCCTCCACGGTGTGCCCATCTTCAGCGTAAGCATCGGTGTGGAGCGGAAGGGAGAACTCGTGGCGGGCGTGGTGTACGATCCGAACCAGGATGAAATGTTCACCGCTGAAAAGGGGGGCGGGGCGTTTCTCAACGGAAAGCGCCTGCGCGTGTCCGCGGCATCAACGCTGATCGACAGCCTCCTGGTCACCGGATTCCCGTACAACATCACCGCAAACCCCGACAATGCGGTTGAGCACTTTGTCCGGTTCCTGATGGCGGCACGCGGTGTGCGCCGGCTCGGTTCGGCAGCCATGGATTTGTCGTATGTGGCGGCCGGCCGCTTTGACGGGTTCTGGGAAGTAAGCTTGAGTCCGTGGGATATCGCGGCGGGAGCGCTGCTCATTCAGGAAGCGGGTGGAACCATTACGGGTATGTCCGGAGCCCCGCTGAACATCTACGGCAAACAGGTCCTCGCCAGCAACGGGAGGATTCATAACGCGATGATCGAGATCCTGCGGAAAACCGGTTAGGATTTCTTCGCGTCACCCGGCGGCAGGTGAAACATGTAATTCTGGAGCACTTCGAGCCGGTCCTCCTTTTCACCGATTTCCACCTGCAGCAGGTCCCGCAGGGACACCATCCCGATGAGCACCTCGCCATCCACCACCGGCAGGTGCCGGCAATTGGCGAGTTTCATCTTCTTCAGGCATGATTCGAGTGTGTCCTCCGGCCTGGCCACGACAATATTGGTTGTCATGACCGTTCCGACCGTGGTCTTGGCGGGATCCAGCCTGCGGGCAACAACCCGGTTGATCACGTCGCGTTCGGAAAAGACCCCGACAAGGCGGTTACCGTCCATGACGGACATTGCCCCGATCTTATGCTGGGACATCAGGCCCGCCGCTTCCTGAACGTTTTCGTCCTTGCGCACCGTGTACACCGGACGACCCGCCACGATCTCGTTGATCCGTTTCATCAGGATACCCTCCGATTTTTCCGCAATAGTTGATTCCCTCCCGTACCTGCCGGACGGGGAGAAGGTGCGCTCAATACAATTCCGGTGTCGTCCACGGCCTGACGCCTTCCCGGTCCACAACCGCCCGGATGCAGGACTTCCGTTCCGCCGGTGCCGGTCCCACATGAATACAGGATGCCAGCTCCTGTCGGGCCCGATCGAGCACGGCCTCACGCTCGGTGTACAGGGTAGCGAGCGTCTCTCCCCGCTCCACCCGATCTCCGATTTTCTTCTTGAAGACAATCCCCGCCCGCGGGTCGATGACATCCTCGGCCTTCTGCCGGCCGGCCCCCAGTTCGGTTGCCAGCACGCCGATGCGCCGGGTGGCAAAGCGGTCCACAAATCCGTTCTCCGTGCTGCGGACCTCCACGATATGCCGCGACGGCGGGTACCGGTCCGGACGCTCAAGGAAACTGATATCTCCTCCCTGGCGCTTCACGATCTCCAGGAATTTCTCGTATGCGGAACCCTTCCAGATCGCCGCGCGGCAGAGCTGAATTCCTTCCGCAATGCTGGATACCTTACCTCCCAGCATCACCATCGCGCCGCCGAGCACAAAGGTCACCTCCATGAGGTCGGGAACGTTCTTTCCCCGGAGACATTCCACCGATTCCGTCACTTCACACCAGTTACCGACCGTGAGCCCGAGCGGCTGGTCCATTTCCGTGATGAACGCAACCGTCTGTATGCCCGATGCGGTGCCGATCCCGACGAGCGCACGGGCCAGGGCGACGGCCCGCTCCTCGGTTTCCATGAATGCTCCGTCACCGGTCTTCACGTCCAGGACCAGCGCATCGATGCCTTCGGCCAGCTTCTTGCTCATGATGCTGCCGGCAATCAGCGGGAGGGATTCAATCGTTCCGGTCACATCCCGCAACGCATACATCTTCCGGTCGGCCGGGGCAATCTCGCGTGTCTGCCCGATGAGGACCAGTCCGGTCTCCCCGATCACCCGGCGGTATTCTTCCACGGTGAGATCGGTCCGGAACCCGGGAATCGATTCAAGCTTGTCCAGCGTGCCTCCGGTGTGTCCCAGTCCACGCCCCGAAATCATGGGCACCGGAACGCCGCAGGCGGCGACCATCGGGGCAAGAATCAGCGACACCTTGTCTCCGACGCCTCCGGTGGAGTGTTTGTCCACTTTGATACCCGGAATCGCCGAAAGATCCACCACTTCGCCGGAATGCAGCATCACCTGTGTGAGCGCGGTGGTCTCAGCGTCGTTCATCCCGGTGAAATACACCGCCATCAGCAGCGCGGACATCTGGTAATCCGGAATATCTCCCCGCACATACCCCGCGAGGAACCATTCGATTTCAGCCCGGGTGAGCGGTGTGCCGTTCCGTTTCTTGCGGATGAGCTCGACGGGATTCATGGGTGGTCCTGACGCTTGTGCTTCCCCGGTTCGAACGCGGCCGTTTCGCCGCTGACAACCGCAGGGAGTTCGCTGAAATGCTCAACAAAGAAATCGGGCCGGTGGGCCGCAAGCTGCTCGCGGGTCAGCGATCCGTACGTCACCGCACAAGTTGCCACACCCGCGGCACGACCGGCCTGAAGATCGCCGTCCGTGTCGCCGACCATGATCGTCTCCCGCCTGTCCCACCCCTGCGCATCCAGTATCAGGTGGAGCACATCCGGGGCGGGTTTGAAGGGGATGCCGTCGCTCCCCTGCAGCTGGTCGAAGAACGCGGTGATCCCGAAAAACTCCGTCGCCCGCAGAATGCCGGCCCCCTTCTTGGTGGACGCAATCGCGAGCCGGTGCCCGCGCTGACGCAACACGGTCAGCGTTTCACGCACACCGGGAAAGAGGACCGTGGTATCCAGTGCGCGCGGCGGATAGTATTCCGCATACAGGGCGATCGCCTCCGGAATGCGTCCGTGCTGATGATCCGGAAGCAGGGAGGCAAAGGTATCGTGCAAGGGTTTCCCGATCAACGGGTAGAGGTCTTCTTCCCGGTAGGAATGGACCCCGAGCTGCCGGAGAGCCCAGAGCTGTGCACCGGCGATGTCCCGCCGTGAATCGGTAAGGGTACCGTCAAAATCAAAAATGATATTCGTGAACCGCATCGCCGGAACCCCGCTGCTCATCGACCGAGCACCCGCTGTGCCAGAAGCAGGCCGATAATGGTTTTGCCATCCTTGATCCCGCCGTCGCCGATCTTCCGCAGGGCGTCGTCAAATGCGAGCGCATGCACGCTCATGGTGAATTCCCCCTCTTCGCGCCGGTGACCGTCAGGAGCCGCCGTCAGCCCGCGGCCGAGGTAGATATGGAGCTCCTCGTCGCAGAAACCGGGGGTCGTATAGAATGAACAGAGCTTCTCGAGCGATCCTGCGCACCATCCGGTTTCTTCCTCCAGCTCCCGGGCCGCGCACACCGCGGGATCCTCCCCCGGGGAAAGCTTTCCCGCGGGCAGTTCCAGGATATGTTTTTCCAGCGGATACCGGAGCTGGTCGACTAACAGCACACGGCCGTCTTCCAGAAGCGGAACCACGACCGCCCCGCCGGGATGATGGGCAACCTCACGGACGGTCAGGTTCCCGGAGGGATACTGCACGTCATCCACCCACAGGTCAATGATCCGGCCGCGATACACCAGCTCCCGCTTGAGACGCGTAAGTTCCATCACGATCCTCTCAACGGTTCCCCCGGCTACCGGGCTTTGCCAGAGGCGTTCCGGCGGCACAGAGCGGGCAGGCCGACGGCTGATGGGTCGTCGCCTGCATGGTGAGAACGGCATGGTGGGGTTCCGGCGAAGCCGCAAAACGCACCGTGCCGCCGCTCCGGTCCACAATACAGGCAACCCCCGCAACCGCCCCCCCCAGCGACTGAACGATTGCCAGCACCTCCTGAACGGAACCACCGGTCGTCACGACATCCTCACAGACAAGCACCCGTTCACCCGGACGGATGTCGAATCCCCTGCGGAGCTGCATGGTTCCATCCTTCCGCTCCGCAAAGAGCGTTCGCACTCCCAGCTGCCGTCCGACCTCCTGCCCCACCACAATGCCGCCGAGGGCCGGGGCAATCACGACGTCGACTCCAGCTGTGCGGAACCGGTGGGCGATGTCGGCGCACAGAATCTCGCACCGATCCGGAAACTGCAGCACTTTCGCGCACTGGAAGTACTGATTGCTGTGCAGACCGGAGGTGAGCTGGAAATGACCTTCCAGCAGCGCGCCGGTCTCCCTGAACATCGACAAGCACCTGGTCCGGATTCATGGCATGGTTTCCCCGAAAGTCGGAAGTGAGAAGGACTTGCGTGTGTGATTTCTACAGACTGAACTTGGCCCCCAGCTGCACACCGGCGGTAATCCCGAGATCGGGATCATTGTTCATGTACATGCCGCGGATATCGAGTTGGAGGGCAATTCTGCGGGAGACATAGTAGTCCATCCCGGCCGAGGCGCCCAACGTCAGATGGGCGGTACCCGGTATTTCATAATAGGTGATGAGAACACCGTTGACCACCGCTTTCTGCTCCGCGCCGGTGAGCCGTGCAAAACCCACCTGGGCGCCCACATAGGGTGAGAAGCGCAGGGTAGGCCGGATGTAGTTGCGAAACGCCAGGTACACATGTATCAGACCGAGATCCTTGACCTCGGCCGTTACGCCCGGGTAGCGCTGGTTGAACGCACCGAGCTTGAAGCTGAACAACGCTCCTTCACCGCCGATGCCCACCTTGAAGTTATCCTTCATCCGGACCATCAGGCAGACATTCACGCCCGGCCCGCGCATCCAGAAATCGGTGATTCCGTCATGGCTGAGCGGTATCGTCATCCCGCCAAGGACTTCAGATTGTTTTGTCGCGCGGTGCATACACAAGCCTGAACGCGGCCTCCTCTTCGGCCGTCTGGCACTGACCCCGGAACCAGGGGATAGCAAGAAGGAAGACCAGTGCCGTCGCGATATGTCGGACGTTCACCATCCTCCCTGCCTGTAGGGCGTGTCCAGCTGTATATCCTGCAGGCCGTTCACCACATCCCGCAGGTGACGCGGCAGATCCCGGAGAGCGGCAAGCCTCGTCGTACGGTCTTCAGCCATGGTCTTCTCCTTGTGCGGTCATCTTTCCCTCAGCGTACCGCACGTTCTTGTTCGTTGCCAAAAGGATCGTCCCGGTCCCCGAACTCCGGCCGGTAGTGTTCGGGCGCGTCGTATTCCTGCGCCCACCCCTGTTCCATCCCCAGGCGGTCGAGCACGGCCAGGACACGTTCATATTCGCCCTGCCGGATCTTCCGGTCGAGCAGCGCCGTGGTTGCGCCCTTGTGAGCCGGATAATACTGCGCCATGAGGCTGACCGCCACCATGGGTCCGAGGGTATCGCGGATCCACCGGAGCGATTCCGCGCTCCCGGCGATGTCATTCGGGAGGACGAGATGGCGGATGATGAGTCCCCGCCGGACGACACCTTCACGGTCGTAGAGGAGTTCCGCCCCGACCTGACGGAACATTTCCGCAATGGCCTCGCGCGCCACGCGGGGGTACTCCCTCACCTTCGAGTAGGCATAACCCAGATCGTCATCCGCGTACTTCAGATCGGGAAGATAGATATCGATAATCCCCTCGAGGAGCCTGAGAACCTGCACGGCGTCATACGCGTTGGTGTTGTAGATCAGCGGCAGACGCAGGCCTCCCTCCGCGGCAAGCCCGAGGGCCCGGACGATCTGTGGCACAAAGTGGGAAGGGGACACGAAGCCGATGGAATGCACTCCGCGATCCTGCAGTTCAAGCATCATTGCCGCGAGGCGTTCAATCGTCACCTCATGCGCGCGTTCGCGGGTATGGTTCTGACTGATCTCGTGGTTCTGACAGTAGACACACCGGAGGGTGCAGTTCCCGAAGAAAATGTTCCCCACCCCCCGAATCCCCCCGAGCCCGGGCTCTTCGCCGAAATGCGGCGTGTACGAAGAAACGATCGGCAGCGCACCGGCATAGCAGCGGGCAATTTCGTTGTTGAGGCGGTTGTTGCCGCAGTTGTGCGGACAGACGCTGCAGGATTCCAGCAGCAGCTCGAGGGCGCCGGCACGCCGGAGGAGCTCGCCGGAGCGGTGGAGGGCGATATATGAAGGAACGGTGCTCATGATACATCACCAGGAAATATCAGAAGTTCCCCCCTGCTATGCAACACCCCCATCCCCCTTCAACGCTTCCCTGACCTTCCCCATCTTCTGCCCCAGGAACCGTTCCCCCACTTCGGAAAACTGCGCGGGAATGTCACTGACGAAAAACTGGAGGTTCGGTCTGTGCATGCTGGGATTGCGCAGTCCGTGAAGATCCAGCACGCGTTCCACCTCACCCGCCGCAGCTTCTCCCGAGTCAATGAGCGTGACCTGCGGTCCGACAGCTTCCTCGATTGCTTTGCGCAGCACCGGATAGTGCGTACAACCCAGAATCAAGGTGTCGATCTTTTCCAGCGTCAGCGGAAACACATATTCCTTCGCCACCAGACGCGTCACCTGATGGTCAACCCATCCCTCTTCGGCCAGCGGCACGAAGAGCGGACACGCGCGCGACACCACGTGAACCTCCGGCGCCAGTTGACGGAGGGCATGGACGTACGCCCTGCTGTTGACGGTGGCCTGGGTGCCGATGATGCCCACACGCTTTGTGCGGGTCGCAGCGGCGGCGGCGGCGGCTCCCGGGAGAATCATCCCCACAACAGGAACGCCGGCGTGTTTCTGAACCACATCCAGCGCAACAGCCGACACGGTGTTGCAGGCGACGACCACCATTTTGACGCCGCGGGTCTGCAGAAAAGCCACATCCTGGGCCGCGTATTCCCGCACCACGCGCGGGGATTTCGGACCGTACGGCACGCGCGCGGTATCGCCGAAGTAGATGATGTTCTCGTGCGGAAGGCGCCGGGAAAGGGCACGGACCACGGTGAGCCCCCCGATGCCGCTGTCAAAAACGCCGATGGGATGCTCCAGGGAGAGAGGGCTGGCGGTCATGCGGGTGCAAGCTCCGTGGTACTGGTGATGGTTCGCAAAATGCTCTCGCGGATGGCGGTCCGCCGGGCGGGATCGAGTACGGGTTGCCCGGATTGATCCAGGACATAGAACGCATCCACGATCCCATCCACCCGTGTGGCGATTTTCGCAAAGGAGATATTCAGGCCCAGCCGGGAAATACTCTCGGTCACCCGGTACAGGAACCCGACCGAATCGGGGGCGTACACATCGATGATGGTGTAACGGGGCGTGTCCTCGAATTCCACATCGGTGCGGATGTTCGGATTCGCCGAGGTACCCCTCCGCCGCTTCCATTTCCTGTGGTGCTCGCGGAACAGCCGCTCGATGTCGAGCTGACCGTCCACGATCTGCCGCATTTCCGCTTCGACTTTTTCGCATGCATCAGGATCGAGCTGTCTCCGGTTGAATGCAGAACTCACCTGAAAACGGTCGATAATGATCCCGTCGTCGCGTGTGAAAATGTTCGCATCGAAAATGTTCGCGTCGTTCGCCGACAGCACCGCACAGAACCGCGAGAGGATGAACGGCGCGTCACGCGCGATGACCGTCACGTCCGTGTGCGCCCCGTGATGACGGAACAGTGTCGCCACCGCTTGCAGGCGGGCACTCTCCCGGACATGCAGGGCAATCTCCTCCGGACCGAACACCGAAAGATAGGCATCGCTGTTCATGCCGCGGAGATGCCGTTCGACATCGCCGCCGTGACCGTCGTCCAGGAGTGTCTCCATTACCCTGGCAACCGCTTCGGCATGTTGTTCTTCGTGAAAGCGGTCAACCGCGGCACCCCGGAGGTTCTTCCGCAACACCTCCCTCGTCCGCCGGTAGAGATCGTGCAACATCGACGCCTTCCACTCGGTCCAGACATTGGTATTGAGCGCGGAAAGATCGGCATACGTCAGCAGGTAGAGGTGATCCAGCAGCTCCGGTGTCCCGCACCGGGCCGCAAAGTCACCGATGGTCGCCGGATCATGCACATTCCGGCGGAACGCCGTCTGTTCCATCACGAGATGGTTGCGCACGAGAAACGCCACAGCGGGAAACAGGGATCCGGCCCCGAGACGCGTGAGCAGCACCCGTGCCATTTCCACGCCGGTGACTTCGTGGTCCGCAACACCCAGCGGTTTGGCGATGTCGTGCAACAGGATAGCCCAGTAGAGCACCTCGACATCCGGCAGACTCCGGAAGACATTCCCGAGCGGACCGGCTTGATCCTGCAGCCGTTCCGCATTGGCCACCGCAATCAGCGTGTGTTCGTCGGCCGTGTAGTAGTGATACACGTTGTGCTGAAAGAAGGCAATCAGCGCTTCAAATTCAGGAAGGTACCTCCCGAGCACACCCAGTTCGTTCATGGTATAGAGGGTCGATCCCGCACGGCGGGAACGGAGCACGCGCCGGAACAGCCGGGCCAGCTCCGGCGACTCCTGATCGGTTGCGGTGAACACATCCAGGCTGCGCTCGATGGCCCCGCTCAACCGGAAATCCAGATCAAGCTGTTCCTCCGCGGCAAGCACAAATGCTTCAAAGACCTCCCGGGCGCCGCCGAGACGGGCGACTCCCGGACGGAGGGAAAGGACCCCCTCGTCGACATGGAGATCACCGAACCATCGTCCCCGGCCCTGCTCGGCGGCGCGTGACGGTTCAAGAATATCCCGGAACCGCTGGCTCAGCCGGCGATGATGACGGTGCACCGTGCGTGCATGACGGTAGTAGGCAGCCATGAAAACTTCCACCGACCGCAATTCCGACCCCCCGCCGAACCCCAGCCCTTCTGCCACATCATGTTGAAGCGTGTATTCGAGTGTGTCGTCGGCCGCAGCACGGCGATAATGCATTTCGTGACGCACGCGCAGGAGAAAACCGACCGCCTCGCCCAACGCAGCGGCCTCCTCGCCGGTCAGCTCTCCGCGCCGGACCAGGATATCCAGAAATTGCAGCGTTGCGGGCCGGGTTCCGGAGAGAGGGACGAAAAAAGCCCTGTCGGAAGCGCGGTGAAGCCAGAACGGCATGTGCATGTCGCGTAACCCGCCCGCACTCTTCTTGATGTTCGGTTCCAGCAACTTGACCGACGTTCCGAACCGCTCGTGCCGGGACCGCATGTCGGAGAACACCCCGCGGAGAAACCAGGGATCCGGGCCTGCGGTAATACGCTCCCGGAATCCCTCCGTCAATTGACGGAACACCCGGTCATCGCCACAGACAAAACGACCTTCCAGCATCGATGTCCATGCATCGAGAGAACGCCCGTGCAGAGCCATGGCCTCGTCAACGGTGCGCACACTGTGGCCGACATCCATGCCGGCATCCCAGAGAATGTGCAGGAAGCTCCTCGCGGCGTCTTCCAGATCCCTGCGCTCACCCCCGGGGGCGATCAGTACCATGACGTCGACATCCGAATGCGGACAGAGTTCGCCGCGGCCGTAGCCCCCTGTTGCCAGGATCGCACAACGGGGCTGCAACGGAACGGGGACACCCCGCTCAAAGGCAGACCTGATGCACCGGTCCATCACTTCCGTCAATCCGCGACAGGTTTCCCAGCCTCCCGCACCATCACGATGCCGGGACAGAACCCCCTGAAATCCCTCATTCTGCAGGGAACGAATCGGATGCACACGAGTAGTCATTGCCGAATATACCGATTGAGTGAAGGAGATTCAACCACCCCGGTCCTGCACCGGCCGGAATTGTCTGTGCCGGAATTGCGCTTGTATGAACGATTCTCTATATTAGCGCAGTTGTTGCACGCCCCTTCCCATGCAGACCATGACAGCATGTTCTTTGTTGATACTGTTCCTGATATCTATTCCCGATTCGGCGGACGCCTTCCACCGGAATGCCCTTCCGGCGTCGATGGGGAAGCAAAGAGTGACCCACAAACCACACCCACCCCACTCACCATAAAGAGGTTACCATGGAACAACAGCTTCAACACCCCCCCCAGCCCACGGCGGAATCCATGTCTGTCAAGGACTGGTTTCTGACACTGCTTATCACCTATATTCCCCTCGTAGGACTGGTGATGCTGCTCGTCTGGGCCTTTGACAGCAACACGAACCTGAACAAGAAGAACTTTGCCAAAGCCTCGTTGCTCTGGATGGTGGTCGGCATCGCCCTGGCCATCATCATCTTTGTGCTCTTCATGGGTGCCTTCCTCAGCCTCGTCGGTACCAACATGGAGTGATGCCTCTTGCACGCAATGTTGCAGGGCGACGAACCTCGCCGCCCTGCAGCTTTTCCACCCCACTGAAGCCTCCCCCCCCCTTCCCGCAAACGAATGCATCGGCGACGATGCCGCCGGCCCACCCGCCGCACGCGGAGCGGTTTCCCCGAACAGCTGACGCATGTGCCCGTGCCGCCATGACGCCTGACCCGTACCGGAATTGACCTCTTCCGGTAATTTCGCTATTTTACGGTGGATGGAAACTCTCCCGCGACATGTTCTGACGGTTCTCCTCTGTCTCCGGTCGCTGCCGGAAACCGGCTTCTGCCAGACACGCGACGGATTCATGGGACAACCGTGGGGAACGCCGGTTGCCACGCTGGCGTTGACCGTCGGTTTGAAAGGCGGACACGCAGAGGGCGAAACAATTCTGTACCAGACAACGGTCTCCGCGATCGGCGACATCCCCGTTGTCCAGTGCGACCTGGAATTTCTGGGCGGGCGTCTTGCGGGCGTTATTGTCATCACGCACGGTCTGGAAAACTCCCGGCGGCTGCTGTCGTTGATTTCACAGGAATACGGCGAAGGACGCAACAACCATCCCCGCGCGCGGACATGGTTGAGTCACACCACCCATGTGTCGTACGATGAGGATACTCTCGGGGATGCGTACGTCTACTGGTACTCGACGCAAATGCAGAACTAGGGCATGCACGAACTCTCCATCGCCCAGGGTATCGTTGACATCGTCGGCCAGTATGTCGCGCCGGAGCAGACCGCGGACGTGCACACCATAAATGTCCGCATCGGCGCACTTGCCGGTGTTGTGCCGGATTCGCTGACATTCTGTTTCACGGCCATCACTGCGGGAACCTCACTCGCGCATGCGGCCCTGGCAGTGGATTTTGTCCCGTACCGGATATCCTGCGCGGCATGCCGCACCACCTCACACGCCGAACCCGGGCTCGCTCTCTGCCCGCACTGTGGTTCGGCAGAGACCGCCGTTCTCTCCGGCACCGAGCTGCAGGTGGTGGATATTGAATTGCACAGCGTCGCCCCGGAGCCCCCATGAGCGTCATCACGGTCGAACGGAAGATTCTCGAAAAGAACGACGAGGTTGCGCGCCAGAACCGCGAGCTCTTTGCAGACCACGATCTGTTCGTGTTGAACCTCGTGAGTTCGCCGGGAGCGGGCAAGACGACACTCCTTGAACGCACGATCGAAATGTTGAGGGACACGCTCAGGATCGCCGTGATCGAAGGTGATGTGCAGACCGATCTTGACGCCCGCCGTGTGGCAAAATACAACATTCCCGCCGTGCAGATTCTCACGCGCGGGGGATGCCACCTCGAGGCAAACCTCGTGCGCGAAGCTGTCACCAAGCTCGACCTCCGTGGCGTGGAGCTGTTGATCATTGAGAACGTCGGGAATCTTGTTTGCCCCTCGAACTATGACCTGGGCGAACAGATGAAAGTTGTGGTCGCCAGCACGACCGAGGGCGAAGACAAACCGCTGAAATATCCGGCGATGTTCCGTAATGCCTCGGTACTCATCATCAACAAGATCGATCTCCTTCCCTATATCAGCTGTTCGCTGACCGCGCTGCGGGATAATGCGCTCAGGATCAACCCCTCCCTTACCGTGTTTGAGACGTCCTGTACATCGGGTGCCGGGATCCGCGCCTGGTGTGACTGGCTTGTGGAAAATGCCAGAAGAAAGTCCGCCTCATGAGGGGAATTCCGCGAAAACCACTTCTCAAATCTGACAAAAAGATCCCTGCAATTCTGTAAGTTACCGCTGTTTTGTCCCCGTTTCGCCCCTTTTCCCATGGCATGACAGTTGCGACCCCTCTGTGCTAACAGAGCCGTCCCGCAAGGGCCGCCCCCTGGACATCAAAAGCAACGATCAACGACCAACTTCAATGCCCCCCCCAACGAACCAGAAACCACACCCGAGCGGCGACAACCGGTTCAAGCTGCTGGACCGCGCCATCACCAAACATCAATCGCGGGGTGATGCACTCATCGAAGTGTTGCACGCCGCGCAGGGAATTTTCGGGTATCTCGAAAACGACCTCCTGATCTATATCGCCCGCGCATTGAAACTGCCCCTCAGCAGGGTGTACGGCGTCGCGACCTTCTATCACTTCTTTACACTGAAGCCGAAGGGGAAACACGTCTTCGTCCTGTGCACAGGCACCGCCTGTTACGTCAAGGGCGCGGCGAAGATCCAGCACGCCCTGGAGCAATGCTGCAAAACCAGGTTCGGCGAAACCACTCCCGACGGCAAGATCTCGCTGGTCTCCGCACGGTGCGTCGGCTCGTGCGGTCTGGCACCCGTGGCCGTCCTGGATGACGGCGTCGCCGGCAAACTGACTCCCGATAACGCCGTGGAACGGGTCCGGGCGTGGCAGCAACAGCCAGACGAGGTGACCGCATGACCGTTGAAGATCTTCAGGAACTCGCCGAGCAGGAGCAGCAGCGGCAACAGCAGTTCACGCACCGCATCTTCTACTGCTCCGCCGCAGGGTGCGTTTCCTGCGGCAGCCAGGCCATCCGGGAAACACTCAAGAAATCGCTCCAGCAGCACAATCTCACCGCACAGTGCGAGGTGATCGGTACCGGATGTATGGGGCTCTGCGGGGAAGGGCCGCTGGTGAAAGTCGACCCGGACGGCACACTCTACCAGCGTGTCGATGAAGCCACCGCGCAACGGATAGTGGAAGAACATCTCGTGCAGGGAAAACAGGTCGCCGACCATGTTGTCGACACTTCGCACCCGTTCTTCACCGCACAGGTGAAAATCGTACTCGAGAATTGCGGCAGGATGGATGCTGAACGAATCGAAGACTACATCGCCGGAGGCGGCTACACGGCGCTCGCCAAAGTCGTCACCGAGATGCAACCCGGGGATGTCGTTGAAGAGGTCCGCAGAAGCGGCCTGCGCGGCCGCGGCGGCGCGGGATATCCCACGGGCCTGAAGTGGGGCATCGTACGCAAAGTGAAGAGCGACGTCAAGTATGTCGTCTGCAACGCCGATGAAGGAGATCCGGGAGCATTCATGGACCGGAGCGTGCTTGAAGGGGACCCCCACCGTATCCTGGAGGGCATGGCCGTCGCCGGCTACGCCGTCGGCGCCCAGCAGGGCTTCATCTATATCCGTGCGGAATACCCGCTCGCGATCGAACGGTTGAAACTCGCCATCAAACAGGCTGAACGGCTCGGCCTGCTCGGCAACCGTATCCTGGAGTCCCAGTTCAACTTCCGCATCGATCTCCGGATCGGCGCGGGCGCCTTTGTGTGCGGCGAGGAAACCGCGCTCCTCCGGTCCATCGAAGGACGGCGCGGACGTCCGCGCCCGCGTCCGCCGTACCCTTCCGAGCGCGGCCTCTGGGGCATGCCCACCCTGCTGAACAATGTGGAAACCTACGCGAATATCGCACCGATCATCAACAAGGGCAGTGCCTGGTTCGCCGGCATCGGTACGCCAAAAAGTTCCGGCACCAAGGTCTTCGCCCTCGCGGGGGAAATTCGCAACACCGGACTCATCGAAGTCCCCATGGGCATCCCGCTGCGGACGATCGTCTTCGATATCGGCGGCGGCACACCGGAAGGAACGGACTTCAAAGCCGCCCAGACCGGCGGACCCTCCGGCGGTTGCATTCCCAGAGAGCACCTCGATGTTCCCGTGGATTATGAATCGCTCGGCGCCCTCGGATCTATCATGGGCAGCGGCGGCCTGATCGTGATGAATTCGACGTCCCGGATGGTGGATGTGGCAAAGTACTTCATGGATTTCTGCAAGGATGAATCCTGCGGGAAGTGTATCCCCTGCCGCGTCGGTACGGTGCACATCCATGACCTCCTGGACAAGATCAGCAGGGGGAAGGCCACCCCGAACGACCTCGCCCTGCTGGAGGAGCTCTGCGTGATGGTCAAAGAGACCAGCCTGTGCGGCCTCGGACAATCCGCACCCAATCCGGTCCTTTCCACACTCCGGTTCTTCCGGCATGAATACGAGGAGCTGTTGACAACCGCCGAAACCTTCGTCCCCTCGGGGAACGGTCACGACACCAGCAGTCACGTTTAGCAGGAAACTGAACATGCCCATAGTCACCTTGACCATAAACGGCGAACAGCTCAGCGCGCAGGACGACGAAACGCTGCTCCAGATCGCCCGGCAACACAAGATCGACATTCCCACACTCTGCCACCTGGACGGCATTTCGGATGTCGGCGCCTGCCGGCTCTGCCTGGTGGAAGTGGAGGGGTGGACGAAACTCGCTCCCGCCTGCACCACACGTCCCCTGGAGGGAATGGTCGTCCACACCAATACCGATCGTCTGAAGAAATACCGGAAGATGATCATCGGCCTTCTGGCGTCCGAGGGAAATCACCAGTGCGCGGTCTGCGTCGTCAACAACCACTGTACGCTGCAGGAACTCGCCTACGACGTGGGCCTGCTGTATGTCAGCGTTCCGTACCTCTATCCAAAGAAGGACATCGACGCTTCGCACGAATCCTTCGTGATCGACCGGAACCGGTGCGTGCTCTGTACACGGTGCGTCCGCGTGTGCCACGAAGTCGAAGGCGCCCATACCTGGGACATCGCCGGACGCGGCATCAATTGCTCCATCATTTCGGATCTGCATCAGCCCTGGGGGTCGTCCGAGAGCTGTACCTCGTGCGGCAAGTGTGTGCTGGTCTGCCCCACCGGCGCGCTCTTCAAGAAGGGAGAATCCATCGCGGAGATGGAAAAACAAACGGGGTTCCTCAAGTATATCGTGACGGCACGCCGTAAAGGGGAATGGATCAGCACAGAAACCGACGAAGAATAGTCAGGAACCACCAACACATGAAACCCAAAGTCGCAACAGTGTGGCTCGGCGGATGCTCCGGCTGCCATATGTCCTTTCTCGATCTCGATGAACGGTTGATCGACCTCGCAGAGAAGATGGAACTGGTGTTTTCTCCCATCGCGGACATCAAGGAATTTCCGCGGGACGTGGACGTCACCCTCGTGGAGGGCGCGGTCGCCAACGTCGAGCATGAAGAACTCGCCCATATCATCCGCCGCAATTCGCGCTATGTGGTCTCGTTCGGCGATTGCGCCGTCACGGGAAATGTCACCGCGATGCGGAACGCCATCGACACCGAAGCCGTGCTGCACCGGTCCTATGTGGAGCTCTCGGACATCAACCCGCACATCCCCCGCGAGTATCCGACGATTGCCGAGCTGATGCCCCAGGCCAGGCCCCTGCACGAATATCATTACGGTGGATGCCTATATCCACGGATGCCCGCCGACCGCCGAACAGATCTGGTCGGCGGTGAGCGAGCTGCTTGCAGGGCAGGATGCCCGCACTTTCCCATGTGTACTTGCGCTACGGATAAGAGGAACACCGAACATGTCAGCATCAACGATTACTATCAGTCCGGTCACCCGGATCGAAGGACACGCCAAGATCACCATCCAGCTGGATGACAAGGGCCTCGTGAAGGACGCCCGGTTTCATGTCAACGAATTCCGCGGGTTCGAGAAATTCTGCGAGGGAAGGCTCATGTGGGAAATGGGGGGAATCACCTCCCGCATTTGCGGCATCTGCCCGACCAGTCACCTCATCACCTCCGCCAAAGCCGGCGATGCCATCCTCGCTGTGGCTATCCCGCAGACCGCCCAGAAACTCCGCCGCCTCATCACCCTGGCACAGTGGATACAGTCCCATGCGCTGAGTTTCTTCCACCTGTCGTCACCCGACTTTCTCCTCGGGTGGGACGCGGACCCGGCCACCAGAAACGTCTTCGGCCTCATCGCGCACGACAAGGAGTTCGCCCGGCGCGGCATCCGCCTCCGCAAGTTCGGACAGGAGATCATCGAAGTCCTGGGCAGCCGCCGCATTCATACACCCTGGGCGGTGGCCGGCGGGGTGCGCGAACCGTTTGACCCGGCACAGAGACAATACCTCCTCGGCTGGATCCCCGAAGCCAGAGAAACAGCCCTGATCGCGCTGGATGCCCTGAAAAAGATCCACATCACATTCCAGGGGGACATTCCCAACTTCGGGAACTTCCGCTCCCTCTTTGTCGGCCTGGTCGCGGATGACGGTGCGCTGGAATACTACGACGGATCCCTGCGCATCATGGACGGCGCGGGGAACATCATTGCCGACAAGATCGACCCGACGCGGTATCACGAGTACTTCGGTGAAGCAACGGAAGACTGGTCGTACCTGAAATTCCCCTATTATCGCCCCTTCGGTTATCCGAAAGGGATGTACCGCGTGGGACCGCTCGCCCGCGTCAACATCTGCGACTACATCGATACGCCGATGGCCGAAGCCGAGCGCAAACTGTTCAAAGCCATCGCCGGCGATGCGGGAGCGGTCAACAACTCGTTCTACTTCCACTACGCACGCCTCATCGAAATCCTCTTCGCGGTTGAAAAGACAGAGATGCTCCTCAACGACCCGGATATCCTCGGGACGAACGTCCGGGCCAAAGCCAGCATCAACCAGCCGCGCGGCGTGGGCGCTTCCGAGGCACCCCGCGGCACGCTGTTCCATGAATACGAAGTGAACAACGACGGCGTCCTGCAGAAAGTGAACCTCGTGATTGCCACGGCCCAGAACAATCTGGCGATGAACCGCACCGTACGGCAGCTGGCGATGCAATATCTGGACGGCACAAAGGTGACCGAGGGTATCCTCAACCGGATCGAAGCGGGCATTCGCTGCTTCGATCCGTGCCTCTCCTGCTCGACACATGCCATCGGTGCCATGGCCCTGCATCTGCAGGTGGTCGACGAAGAACACCGCCTGCTGTGGGACGATCCGCCGATGAGCACAACCCTTATCATCGGTGTCGGTAACACCCTGCGCGGCGATGACGGCGCAGGCATTAGAGTGGCGGAAAGAGCGGGGGCACAATTCCCGGATGTTGATGTCCTGTGCGTGCATGGTCTGACACCCGAGCTGGCGGAGACCGTGGCCCGGTATGACCGGGTGATTGTGGTGGACGCAAGTCTGACCGCCGCCGGCCTGCGCGTCACAACGCTGAACCCGGAGAGCCCCGTTTCCCCGGTCGCACAACCTCTCCCCCGGCGGCGTCCTGGCTCTCTCGTCGTCTCTCTACCATCGCGCACCCGCCGAAGCCCTGCTTATCGAGCTTCCCGTGCGATCGGCGGGATTCGGCGAGTCGCTGTCGCCCGGAACGGCCGGCCTTGTGGATGCCTGTCTGGATGTCATGAAACCGTATATCACGGGGCCCTGATCTTTGATACGTCGTCTGCACGGAGTCATCCGGGGAGCCGTCCAGGGAGTCGGCTTCCGTCCCTTTGTCTATCGCCTGGCCCGTGAGCTGGCGCTCACGGGCTGGGTGCAGAATACGCCGCAAGGCGTCCTTGTCGAAGCGGACGGCCCCCAGGACTCCCTGAACACCTTCATCCTGCGTCTCACTTCTGAACGTCCCCCCCGTTCCTTCATCCAGAGCTTTGAATTCTCGTTCCTCGATCCGGCCGGCACCACTTCCTTTGACATCCGCCCGAGCGGGACCGGCGGTGACAGGACCGCGCTGGTAATGCCCGATCTCGCCCTGTGCGACGACTGCCTCCGTGAACTGTTTGACCCGGCCGACAGACGATACCGGTATCCGTTCATCAACTGCACCAATTGCGGGCCCCGCTTTTCGATAATCAGCACGCTTCCCTACGACCGCCCGAACACCACCATGCGGGATTTTGCCATGTGCCCCGCGTGCCGTCATGAGTACGAAGATCCGCTGGACCGCCGGTTCCATGCCCAGCCCAATGCGTGCCCCGACTGCGGTCCGCAGCTGGAATCCTGGAATCCCGACGGCACCGTGAGTGCCAGCCGGGAGGGAGCCCTGCGGGCTGCGGCCGAAATCCTGCGCGCCGGGAGGATTCTCGCAGTCAAAGGAATCGGCGGCTTTCACCTGATGACTCCCGCCGCGGACGATGATGCCGTCCGCCGTCTGCGCATACACAAACACCGGGAAGAGAAACCGTTCGCACTCATGTTTCCTTCCCTGGAACAGATCCGCGCCGTCTGCGAGGTGGACGGACTCGAGGATCGCCTCCTGCGTTCGGCAGAAGCACCCATTGTGCTTCTCCGGCGGCTCGCGGTGCCGCCGTCCACCGTCGGCGAAAGCGTTGCTCCCGGAAATCCTTCGCTGGGCGTGATGCTGCCATATGCACCCCTGCATCATCTCCTGTTGCATCAGCTGGATTTCCCGGTGGTGGCAACAAGCGGTAACAGAAGTGACGAACCCATCTGCACAGATGAACGGGACGCCCTCCGGCGGCTCGGCGGCATCGCAGACCTCTTTCTCGTGCACAATCGCCGCATTGCACGTCACGTGGACGATTCCATCGTCCGCGTGATGCTCGGCCGGGAATTGGTCCTCCGCAGGGCGCGCGGCTATGCCCCGCTTCCCGTCATGCTGCCGGCTCCGGTGCCCGATATACTCGCCGTAGGCGCCCACTTGAAAAACACCGTCGCCCTGGCGCGGGGCTCGTCCGCGTTCATCAGCCAGCACCTGGGTGATCTTGAGACACCTGAAGCGTACAGTGCCTTTACGGACACCGTCGAACGGATGCAGGCCTTGTTCGACGCCCGCCCCGCTGCCATTGTATCTGACCTCCATCCGGACTATCTTTCATCCGCGTACGCCCGTGCCAGGCCGGAGCGACAGATCACGATCCAGCACCATGTCGCGCATGTGGCCGCCTGCATGGCCGAAAATGAACTCACGGGACCCGTCCTGGGCGTCGCCTGGGACGGTACGGGTCTGGGAACGGACGGAACAATCTGGGGCGGGGAATGGATTCTCGCGCGGGAGGGGAAGTTCCACCGTGCCGGTTCACTCAGGACATTCCGCCTGCCCGGCGGCGACCGGGCAATCCGGGAGCCGCGTCGCTCGGCACTCGGGGTACTGTACGAGCTGTTCGGCGAGACACTCTTCAACCGGGAGGACCTGCTCCCGGCGGCGTCCTGGACCCGCCCGGAACTGACGAACCTGCACCGGATGTTTGTGCGGCGTCTCAACACACCGGTCACCTCCAGCGCCGGCCGCCTCTTTGATGCGATCGCGGCCATCACCGGACTGCGGCAACGGTCACGATATGAAGGACAGGCGGCAATGGAACTCGAATTTGCCGCAGGAGAGGGGAACGCCGCACCCTATGCGTTTGCTCTGCAACAGTCGACCGAACCCTGGACGGTCGACTGGGAAACAATGGTTCTCCAGATACTGGAAGACCGCGCCCGGTCAGTGCCGGCATCCACGATTGCCGCGCGTTTTCATGCAACCCTCGCGGCAATGATCGTCAGCACGGCCCGGCGTGTCGGCGTCGAACGTGTGGCCCTCTCCGGCGGTTGCTTTCAGAACCGTCTCCTCACGGAACTCACCGTCAGGGGACTCGAAGGCGCCGGGTTCCGCCCCTACTGGCACCAGCGCATTCCGCCGAACGACGGCGGAATCGCGCTCGGCCAGATCGCCGCCGCGGCATTCACCGGTGAGATCACCCGTCAGGAATAGGGAAAGAAGAGGAAGGTATGTGTCTTGCCATTCCGGGAAAAGTGCTGGAGATCGATCGTGCCACATCACCGTTGATGGCCACGGTCAGTTTTTCCGGCGTGCAGAAACAGATCTGTCTTGAATGGCTTCCCGAGGTGACCGTGGGCGAGTATGTGATCGTCCACGTCGGGTTTGCCATCAGCAAACTGGACGAACAGGAGGCCGAGGAGACCCTCAGGATACTGCGCGAGATGGGCGATCTGGATGACGAGGAGCAGGCCCGACGTGAAATATCTTGACGAATTCCGGAACCGGGACGCCGTCCGCACACTGGTGGGCGGCATCCACGCCGCCACCACACGTCCCTGGACCATCATGGAAATCTGCGGCGGCCAGACACATGCAATCGTCCGGCACGGCCTCGACGCCCTTCTCCCCCCCGCGATCACACTCGTCCACGGACCCGGCTGTCCCGTCTGCGTGACGCCCATCGAGCTTATCGACAGGGCCATTGCCATCGCCGCATTTCCCGGTGTTATGCTGACGTCATTCGGTGACATGCTGCGCGTGCCGGGGTCGGAAAAGGATCTCCTGACGGTCAAAGCCCAGGGGCATGATGTGCGGATCGTTTATTCACCCCTGGATGCGGTGACCCTTGCACGGCAGAACCCGCACAAACACGTGGTGTTCTTTGCCGTGGGTTTCGAAACCACCGCTCCGGCAAATGCCATGGCGGTGGTGCAGGCGCACCGGGAACACCTGGACAACTTCTCCCTCCTTTCCGCCCATGTGCTCGTTCCTCCGGCCATCGAAGCCATCCTTTCGTCGCCGGCAAACCGCATCCAGGCGTTTCTCGCCGCCGGCCATGTCTGTGCCGTGATGGGCTACGAAGAGTACCTTCCCCTTGCCGGCCGGTTCGCCACGCCGATCGTGGTCACCGGGTTCGAGCCGGTGGATATCCTCCAGGGTATTCTCGCCGCGGTCCGGCAGCTGGAATCTGGCCGGACGGAGGTGGAGAACCAGTATGCGCGGGCGGTGCGGCGCGAAGGGAATATTCCCGCACGCAAGGTGATCGAACAGGTCTTCGAGGTCACCGATCGGATGTGGCGCGGCATCGGAACAATCCCGAACAGCGGGTACCGGCTGCGTGATGCATACCGCCACTATAATGCCGAAGCCCGTTTTGACGTGGCGGCGGTGACCGCCCGTGAACCATCGGTGTGCATCGCAGGCAGGGTCCTGCAGGGTTTGAGCAAACCGCATGAATGTCCCGCGTTCGGGCGCGAATGTACTCCCGAGCATCCTCTCGGAGCGCCCATGGTGTCTTCAGAGGGTGCCTGCTCGGCGTACTTCCGGTACGGCCGGTTTACCGCCACCCGATCGGAGGTGTGATGGCAAACGAGATCCCCGATGTGAACACCTTTTCGTGCCCCCTGCCTCTTGCCCGTTACAAGCAGGTCTTGCTTGCACACGGGGGGGGCGGAAAGCTGACGCACGAGCTGATCCATGAGCTGTTTGTGCCGGAATTTCAGAACGAACACCTGGCACAACAACACGACGGGGCGATGCTGACCATCGGGGATCAGCGTATCGCCTTTTCGACCGACGGCTACGTTGTCCATCCCCTCTTCTTCCCCGGCGGATCCATCGGGGAGCTGGCCGTGTACGGTACCGCGAATGATCTGGCCATGTGCGGGGCGCGGCCGATGTATCTTTCCGTGGGCCTCGTGATCGAAGAAGGGCTTTCCATGGACGACCTCTGGCGTATCACACATGCCATGCGCGAAGCCGCCCGGATTGCGGGCGTTGCGCTGGTCACGGGGGACACCAAGGTTGTGGACCGCGGAAAGGGAGACGGTATCTTCGTCACCACGTCCGGTATCGGCATAATTCCTCCGGGCATCGACATTCATCCCCGGCGTGCGAGAGCGGGCGATATTATCCTTGTTAACGGACCGATCGCCCGGCACGGCATCGCCATCATGTCGGTGCGCGAAGGACTCACCTTCACCACGGCCATCCGGAGCGACACGGCGGCACTGTATCCGCTCGTGGAAGCCATGTTCGGCGTAACGAACGAAATCCACGTCCTCCGTGACCCCACACGCGGCGGGGTGGCCAGCACCCTGAATGAAATCGCCGCTCAGGCGGGCATCGGGGTTGTTCTGCGGGAGCGGGATATCCCCGTGGAGGACGAAGTGGCCGGCGCCTGCGAACTGCTCGGCTTCGATCCCCTGTACGTTGCAAACGAAGGGAAACTCCTTGCGTTTGTGCCGCGTGTCCATGCCGATGCCGTCCTCGAGGCCATGCGCGCCCATCCACTCGGCCGGGATGCAGCCGCCATCGGTGAAGTCGTCGATGCACATCCCGGAATGGTGGTCATGCACAGCGCCATCGGCGGCACGCGCGTTGTGGATATGCTCTCCGGTGAACAACTCCCCCGCATCTGTTAAGCTGAGAACTCCTATGCCCTGCACACCTCCCCATACCATTCTTGTCGTGAATCCCGGTTCCACGTCAACCAAGATGGCGCTCTATGAGGAGCAGACCCTTGTCCGCACCCAGGTCCTCCGCCATGATGCGGCCACGCTGAAGCGGTTTGACGGATTGTGGGACCAGTTTGAATTCCGCCTCCACCATGTGCGGGAATGGACCCGGGCGACCGTCCAGAACCTCTCGGGTGTGGTCGGTATCGGCGGACTGCTGCGGCCGATCCCCGGCGGGACCTACCGGGTGAATGAACGGATGCTCGAGGACGCGCGCGCAAACCTGCAGGGAGAACATGCCTCGAACCTCGGCTGCGCCATGGCGCACGCACTCAGCAGGGAATACCACTGTCCGGCATTTGTCGTGGACCCGGTGTCTGTGGATGAACTCGAACCCCTGGCGCGGTATTCCGGTCATCCGCTCATCACACGCAGCAGTCTCTCCCATGCGCTCAACATCCACGCCGCGGCACGGCACGCATCGGGGGAACTCGGCATTCCCCTCCCCTCCACCTCGTTTGTGATCGGCCACCTGGGAGGGGGAATTTCGATTGCTCCCGTCCGGGGAGGCAAGATCATCGATATCAACGACGCGTCCAGCGACGGCCCTTTTTCCCCCGAACGCACAGGGGGACTTCCCCTGCAACAGTTCATCACACTCTGTTTTTCGGGATCCCTGCTGGAACGTGATGTGCGGAATCTGGTCCGGGGGGCGGGAGGCCTCGCAGCGTACCTCGGTACGAATTCCGCGGTGGAAGTCGAGGAGCGCATCCGGCGCGGCGAAGTATTTGCGAGAGAGGTGTATCAGGCGATGGCCTACCAGATCGCAAAGGAAATCGGGGGGATGTCCACCGTTCTGTACGGCGCCCTCCAGGCAATCATCCTGACGGGGGGCCTCGCGACATCCGCGATGCTTGTCGACTGGATCCGGGAACGGGTCCAGCGGATCGCCCCCGTGATCGTGTACCCCGGGGAGGACGAGATGCGCACACTCGCCGCCGAAACGCTGGCCGTCATCCACGGGGAACGCGAACCACTGGAATACTGAGGAACTTCTATGATAACTTCGTTCGCCGAACTACGGACCGCCGCACAGCAACTCCATGGCCTCTCTGTCGTTGTGGCCGCCCCGCATACACCGGACATTCTGGCTGCGCTGCGCGAAGCGGAAGCAGCCCTGGGAGTCCGGTGTTTCCTTGTGGGAGACCGCGGGCGTATGGAGTCCGGATGGGACCCGGAGCGCGTGCAGCATGCAGCCGGCCAGGCTGATGTACTGCGCATAGCGCTGGCGATGGTCCGCGAAGGGAAGGCAGATATCCTGATGAAGGGTTCGGTGGATACCGCCGCGCTTATGCGCGCGGTACTGGATGAAGAGTCGGGGTTGCGGACCGGACGGCTCCTGAGCGACGTGGTCGCGGTGGAATACCGGCACGCCACCGGCAAACGGCTGGTCCTCATAACCGACGGCGGCGTCACCACCACACCGGACCTGAAGGCCAAGAAAGAACTTATTCTGAACGCCGTTGAAGTCGCCCATGCGCTCGGCATTGCCACCCCGAAAGTGGCCGTGCTCTCCGCAACCGAGTATGTCAACCCCGGACTTCCTTCAACGCTGGATGCGGCGGCACTGGCAAAGATGAATGAACGGGGACAAATCGCCGGCTGCCTGGTGGATGGACCGCTCGCCCTGGACAATGCACTCTCCCCGGAAGCTGCCCGTGAAAAGGGGCTCCGGTCCGCGGTGGCGGGCGCGGCTGACGTGCTTGTCGCACACTCTATAGAAGTCGCAAACAGCCTGGCAAAGAGTATCACGTATTTCGGGGGGCAACCCCTCGCGCACGTGATCGTCGGAGCCCGGGTCCCGGTCCTCATCCCTTCGCGAGCCGATCATGCCGATGCGCGCGTACTCTCTATGGCCATGGGAATGCTCATGAAAGCAAACGCCCGGACCCCTGAAGGGTCCGGGCGTCGGTAACATCCCCGGACAGAGGAAAGCTCAACCTTCAGGCCTCTACCGGTGTCTTCTCTTCCGTGGGATCCACCGTCCCGAAGACGTAGTCCCAGAGGGGAGAGCTCACTCCATACCCCTTTTCCGGGGCGTGATAGTGATGCAGGATATGATGGTGCTTGAGTTTGAGAAACATGCTCCCCTTCATCGGTGCGTGATGGGTTGCATAGTGGATCTCATCGTACAGGACGTATCCCAGGAGGAAAGCCGCAAAAAACGGGGCGACATACTGCGCTCCAAACAGGAGGAAGAAAAGCCCGTAGAAGAGTGCGGCCAGAGGAATGCTCATCGACGGTGGCAGCACCAGGCGCGTACTGTCGTTCGGGTAGTCATGGTGTATTCCGTGCATGAGGAAGTGGAGACGTTTCCCCACAGCACTGGTCGGTTCATAGTGAAACACAAACCGGTGGAGCATGTACTCGCTGAACGACCATACCACCAGCCCCGCCACAAAGAGCAGGGCACCCGTCCCTAATGTCAGGCCGGGCGTGTTGGATGCCCGGTAGAGAAAGTAGCCCACAACGGGAATATACAGGAAAATCGGCACACTCCAGTGAACATGGGTGAAAAACTCCAGCAGATCGCTCTTGAAGAGACGGGCGGATTCATCCTTGTTCGAAGCATAGAGTTTAGCCATTAAACCTCCTCTGACGTTGTTCCATTGGATACTGTAAATATACGGAGTATTCAGGTCTTATTCAATTCCATCGGACCCCCGGATCATGAGCATAACAACCCACAAACCGCCTTTCTGAGCCCCCCTTCGCCATCCCCGGCCTTACCATCCGTCCAGCGGTGCCGGCAGATGCAGAGACGATCCTGCAACTCGTTCGCGGACTCGCCGACTATGAACGGCTCCCTCCCCCTGACAGGGCCGCCCAGGACCGCCTGATCCGGGATATGTTCTCGACACCTCCCCGTATACAGGCGTTTCTCGCCGAATACGAGGGAGTTGCAGCAGGATACGCATTTGTTTTTGAAACATACTCCAGCTTCCTCGCCCTCCCGACCCTCTATCTTGAGGACCTGTTTGTCCTCCCCGAATATCGCAAGAAAAAGGTGGGCTACGGGCTCTTTGTCGCCATGGTCGCCGAAGCACACCGCCGCGGCTGCGGCCGGATGGAGTGGTCGGTTCTGGACTGGAATACCCCGGCAATCGACTTCTACAAACGGTTCGGGGCAACACACCTCAAGGAGTGGCACGTTTACCGGTTGGTCCGGGATGATATGGAAAACATACTCGATACGGGATACAGCCGGACAGTAACACCCCCATGACCTTTCTCCAGAACTTCTCCGCCACCTTCCGCCGCCACTCTGCGCGTGGATGGCGCTCTAGCGGTTGCCGCTTCGCACCTGGATGGCCTCTCAGCACGCAGCCGTTTCGCACTACGGACGGCGTGTCAGTCACCGGCATGATGTGCACGCGACGGCATTCGGATGCGCCGTGCATGCACGTGCCATGCTGATCACTTCTGCTCCTCCCATGGTCCGCTGTGGGGACAATCCCCGGACACAACCCGCGGTCATGCGCAATTCTCCACCTTTCCCGAAGAACGTCTCTTCCCGCGCCTGCCCGCCGACGGTACCACTCACCAGCTCGGTATAGACAAGGATCTTCTGACACGCCAGTGGTTCGGTCACATTGGTGCAATGCGACCCGTGCTGGAGGTGACGTTTTGCGGACACGCCGTACAAGCCGGGATTGGGGCTACAGTCCACACCAGCATTCTCCGGGAACCGGGTGTGCTGCAGGTCGTCACGGCTGACTTTTCCGTGGACTTCCCCGTGGACATCAAGGTGTCCGAAACTCTCGTGCTCCGCACAGGCTACGGGCATTTCAGCGCGCACCTCGTCGACGACGGGATCGAAATCCTTCAGAAGCAATCGGTGAACTACGCAAAGGATTTCGTCACGCTCCTGGGAGCGTTTACCCTGCCCCTTATCGGCGGACATGTCTACGGCGGGGGGCGTTGGGATTTTCATTCGCTCCCGGAGGAGTCGAAACACTGGGTGGTACAATGCGGGTTCGAAGCCGGCAATGTTCTTCTCTGGCCCGATGTGCGGATCTATGCGGCCATGGACCTCAAGTTGAAATCGGAGGTGGCCTGGGGATCCACACAGAGCTACCAGCTCGGCGTCAAACTCTTCGAACGCAACGGGAGTGCGCTGCGAGTCACCTACACATACCGCACGGGCTTTGACGATCGCGGCCAGTTCTATCGTGAGAAGTCCGATTTCAGCCTGGTGGGTGTCTTCTTCGATTTGTAGATCATAAACGCCTCGCCAGTACGACGGTGGTCCTGGCCGAGACCACGATTCCTCCCTGCCCGTCAATTCCTTCCAGAAAAACCACGATAGATGCCGATTCGCGCCAAACGCCCCTCATCGTCCCGCCCGTCCCACACCACATCCCCGTATGCCCCGGCAGGAACGCTGTTCAGGAGCTCCCGGATCTTCCGGCCCCGGACATCAAACAGGCGGATACGCACGAGTCCGGACCTGATCGGCATCTGATGCCGGATGATGACCACATCATCCCGGCCGTCTCCATCGGGAGAGAAAGGATTCGGCGCGCATGAGAGTTGCGCGGCCGGGGGTAAGCGCTGTACCGCGATGCTGTTCCAGAAACCCGGCGTGCCACCGTACGGACTCACACTGGATCCCCAGTTCCGGGAATCACGGCTGTCCAGTGCGGGATGGATCTTCTCCAGCGAACGTCCGGCTGTTTCGGGTATGTCCTTTGAGTGCCAGGAGGAAGAGTATTCCACACTGTCGATTCGTGTGCCGTCCGGCGCCAGCACCACGACCGCATCCCCGTCATTGTGAAGACCGAGTCCGCTTGATTGCCCGGTAATCCGGCACCGCTCACGGTTCTCCTGCAATGCGGGAAACCAGGAGAAGATGCTCGAATCCGAGGCCAGCACAAAGAACTCCTCCGGCTGTCAAACGACGCGGCTCGGACGACAACACCCAGCGATTGATACTTCCCGAAGGCGCCGGACGATCGGTGATGCAGCAGTCCCAGAGGTCCAGCGTGTTACCACTCACATTCAGCAGCTCTACATACTCCGCCATGCCGGCGAGAGGGGCAAAGAGGATTTCATTGATACAGAGAGCGCCGGCGGGGATGGGGATACACACTTCCGTCACTGACCGTTGTTGGCAGGACGTTCGTCGGAACCGTACTCCACGGACGCCACGAGCAGATGTTTTCCGGGCACCGGGCCCGGCAGGACTCCCTCACACCATGCGGAATCTCCCGGAGCAATAGACTCCGGCTGCTCGATTGACGTGAGCATCTCTTCCGCGTTGCCGGCACTATCCCGGCGGATGTTGTCAAACAGATGGACAGTGCACCTTCCGCCTGGCTCGCCGGCCGGCATTGTATACCAGCGCACGTATGGTCACCTGTCTGCTCCGGGGATCGGCAATCGACCATCAACCGGCCGGCACGCAAATCGTCATTGCGCATCCGGACGCTGTTCGGACGACCCGGTGTCGCACCGGAGGAGTCAACACAGGTTGCCCAGTTGGCAGCCGCCATGGAAGGCCCCTCCGGGTCAATCCTTTCCAGTGAAATCGAGACTCCTCCGCCCCACACGGGCCAATACGCAACGCTGTCAATCTGACGCCCGGACGGATTGAAAAGACGGATCATGTCCCCGCTGTTGTTCAACGAGGGAAAACCGGTCACGGGTATCACCCGGGAAGGAATGTCCGGGCGCGCGTGCAGGAGACCCGCCGAGTCTCCTGTAAGCACCGCACTTTCTCCGGCCTGAACCAACACCGAAGAAACGGTGATTCTCTTTCCTGATGCCGTCAGGGCATCGGCAATCAACCAGTCGCGCAGGTCAACGGGCCCTTTTCCTCTGTTGTACAGTTCGATCCACTCCGGTTCCTGCACACCGGGTGAGTACATGATCTCGTTGAGAGCCAGCGAGTCCCCGGCGACTGGAGCTCCCGTCTGTACCCGGAGAACAATGTCATCGAAGCGGATCGTACCGCTTGATCCCGTGGAATCAGGGAGAATACGCCAGCGAAACGACACGACTGCAGCACTCGCGCAGACCGGTGGCAGCATGATCTCGCATGCCTGATACGTACCGGCCCCGAGGGCTTTTGGCACAGTTCCGGCATAGTGCGGAGAGGACCACCCGCTGTCCAGCGACACCTCCACCACGACGGCGGCACCGAACGTACCCGACCTGCGGACCAAAAACCCAAGGCGTTCCACTCCCCCGGGTCCGCAGGCGATAGCCGGAGAGGCCAGCCACTGCCCTATTGTCGCATTTGTCGCCAGTACAGCGTTCGGAGCGGAAGAGGGACTCGAAGACGTCGTGGAGAAATCGTTGATTCCCGGCATTCCGTGCCTGTGACGAACGCCACCCTGCGGGCAGGCCCGGCGGGGTCATGCTGTCAAACGTCTCCCGGAAGATGATGGCCTGTTCCTGCGCAGAAACCTGCTCTGCCGTGATGAAGAGTGCGCTGACAGAAGACAACCACAACAGGACAACCGCGCGGCGCCTGAGCAGGTTCATCGTGACCTCGTGCTTCTTGACGTGCGAGGTGATCCATTCCCGGAGTTTCCATATGTCCGGTTTATGAATGCCCCGGGGTTATCTATTCATAGGGTCGTGGCTGTTTCGGAAGCACCTATGTGCCGGGCCCATCAGTACTACTCACAGGGTTGCATTTATGCGAGAGAATCCCTATATACGGTGGACTTTGGGGAATAATGCCACCATGGCGCAGACCAGAATACTCGTCGCTGATGATGAAGAACCTCTCCGCAGGCTCCTGCATGAGCAACTGGGGGCGTCGGGGTATCTGATCGATGAAGCCGAGGACGGGGAAGCGGCCATCGCGCAGCTCCAGAAGGAGAAATATCATATTGCCCTGCTGGACATCAACATGCCGCGCAAGACAGGCATAGATGTGCTGAAGTACATCAGGGAGCAGAAGCTGCGCACGAAGGTCATTATGCTGACCGGACGGTTGGGGTTTTCTGTGGGTTCGGAAAGCATGCTGCTGGGGGCCGACGAATATATCACCAAACCTTTCGATCTGGATTATCTCGAGCTCTCGATCAAGCGGCTGCTGGCATAGTAACAGCGGCGGAACATGAGTCCGGTGTCCATCGAGTGATAAGGGGCTCGTTTCTGCGTATGTTGGGTATATGGTAAAAAACGCCGAATATGTCGACCGTCAAAAACAGAACTGGCTGATGGGGCATCCGCTCTCACTTGAGGAGAAGTTTGCGATCCTCAATGCGCTCTATGAAGAGGCCCGTCTGTTCGGACATTTTAGCCAGCATGATTTGCAACTCGGTCTGGAGGACGATGTCCGTCTTGCCGCTCAACTGAACGCCAATGTTTCAAGCCCTCCTCGCTAAGCTCGCCCGGGCACTGGACGGAGCCGGCATCCCCTACATGGTGATCGGGGGCCAGGCGGTCCTGCTCCACGGCGAACCCCGCCTCACTCGGGATATCGATATCACCCTGGGGGCAGACAGCAGTGCATTAACCCGGGTCCTTGCCGTAGCTGAGAGTATCGGCCTGACCCCGTCGGTTCATGACGTCGAACAGTTCGTCCAAAAAACCAATGTTCTGCCCCTCTCTGAGGAACCGGCTGCAATTCGGGTCGATCTGATCTTCTCCTTCACACCCTACGAGGCGCAGGCAATAGAGCGCGCCACCTCCCTCAGCATGTTGAATACACCCGTCCGGTTTGCGACTGCTGAGGATCTGATCATCCATAAGCTGGTTGCAGGGCGGGTGAGGGACATTGAAGATGTCCGGGGCGTCGTCGCCCACCAGAAACATCTTGACGAAACATACCTGAAGCTTTGGCTCCCGACCTTTCGTGAAGTCGTCGGGCGGGATCTCCTTCAGGAGCTCGAATCCATCAAGGGTGGCCTGTAGACGCTGACCACTATCCCCGCTTCAGCTTCGCCAATCTCGCCCGCGCATCCGCAGGCTCCTTGTAGATCGGGTCCGCTTTCCCCCAGACCTTCTCGAAGATCTTCTCACCTCTTTTTTGGATATATTTATGCCCATGGAACGCTTCGACGACATCTGGACCCGCGCCGCACTCGCCGTGCGTCCGGGCTCTTTCGCCCCGCAAGGATCATCCTGCCGCACACCCAAAGGGGAGATCTGCCGGCTCTGCTGGGCATCCCGCCTGTCGTACGAGGATGAGGTCCGGGCCAAACAGACTGCTCTCCAGCAGTTCTGGTCCGCAACGGTCCCCTCTTGCCCGCTCGACCCGCTGATTCCCTCCTCAAACGGACGGGGCTACAGGACCATCAGCAAACGGAAGCTGTTCCGCGCCGGACGCGACCGGATTCTGGGTTTGATTGATCCGGAAGGAGAGAGCGGCGGGGCCGTGCCTGTTCTCCAATGCGCAATTGAACCGGAATGGCATGCCGCGGTCTACCGCCGTGCCGGGGAACTGCTCGCCCGCCCGCACGCAGGAGCGCTTCAGGAGATGCTGCAGTATGTGGTGCTGAAGGGAAACGACCGGGAATGTATTGCCCTGCTTACCGTGCGCGAGATTGAACGGGATCTGGTGAAGGCGGCGAATGCTGTATCAAAAGGACTTACGGCTTCAGGGTTGCCCGTGGCCGGCGTGTTTCTCTATGAAGATGATTCGGGCGGGCGGTACTACCTCGGAACACGCACGGCCGGTGCACCCGGGAAACTCCTGCGCCTGTATGGATCCGAAAACCCTCTCCCATCGTACGGCGGGAAGACGTTTTGTGTACGGTCCTCTGGCCTTCTCGCAGGTGAACCAGGGAATGCTCGACACCATGGTCGAACAGGCCGCCCTGCTCCTGGGCACACCACTCTCCGGCACACTGTACGATCTGTATTGCGGGTACGGGTTGTTCGGCCTTTCGCTTGCCGGGCGAGTCCGCAGGGTTGTGGGAGCGGATATCTCCCCCGATGCGATTGATGCCGCACAGGAGAATGCAAAACACTTCGGGCTCGAACAGACCCGTTTCTGTCAAAAACAATTTGAACGCCGCCGCGGTCCACACACTCCTCCGGCAGTGCCGCAGGGAAGACCGTGTGCTGCTCGACCCGCCGCGCGGAGGAACGGCCGAGGGAGTGCTGGAAACCATCGCCGCCTCTGGTCCGGGCCTGGTCGTCCACATATTCTGCAACATCGACCTGGTCGCGGCAGAAGTGAACCGCTGGAGGACATCCGGCTACACGCTCACGCGGGCTGTCCCGATGGACATGTTTCCGGGAACCTCAACGGTGGAGATTCTTGCGGCGTTTTCTCCGGCGTGAGAGACCCGCATCCGGACAGTTCAGACGAAAAGTCCTGCCGCAGAAGGGATTCCGGGATCTGCGAATGTGACGGGGTCTGAGACCGATCACTCTACCGGGGGGCAACGGGCACAGCAGCGGGAACGGGCGGGGACAACTTTTCAAACGGGATGTCCAGCAGCGGATAGCGCCGCCACTCCCGGTAATCGAAATGCCACCATTCCCCGGGCTCGACGCGAAACCCTTCCTTCTCCATGGCGCCACGCAGCACCCCGCGCATGCGCCGCTCTTCCGCCGTCCCGCCCGGATAACTGCTTGAGGCCTTTTCGGTGAAGTCGTCATACCCGCTCGGCATGCGCACCTCCCGGCCGGTCCGCAGATCGATACAGCGTCAGATCAACCGCACAACCCGCGGTTATGTTTCGATCCCTTGGCCGGATCGGCGACGAATTTCCGTTTGGCCGGCTCCGTCGCATCCCAGAATTCCTTGGTTACCGACCAGGGGCGGTAACCGTCAAAGATCATGAGCCCGTACCCCTGCGTGCGCAGCGCACGGAGAACACGGACGAGCGCTTCCGCCGCCGGACGCTGCAGGAACGCCCTGGCCTGCGAATACATCGTCCGGCCCATGAAGTTGTCGGGTGTCGCATAACGGATGTCCAGACGGAACGTCGAGTCCAGAGTCACCAGTTCCACCAGCTCCCGCGCAAACCGGAGATCCTTTTCCTGCGCCCTGCCTGCCGCGCTCCAGACGAACCCCGCAACACAGAGCATCAGCCACACACGCGAACGCCCGGCTCTTCGGAGTCCGGTCATATCTGCTGCTTTCCCCACTTCATGAGCGCGACTTCACACTGCACATAGAATTCTTTCGTGTCGGACGGATGGATGCTCAGGAGCTTGCTGTGCATCGCGGTGTTCACCCACGGGAAGAAGAACCTGGACACGGTCGCACCCTCATGCAGGCGGATATGAATCTCCGCCTTGCCCGTCCCCAGGCCGAACGAATACGGTGGCAGCATGTTCAGCAACACTTCCCGGAACCATGACCGCACCGTCAGGGGTTCGGCGCCGTCGAGCCGTCCGAACGGATCCAGAATCCGGTACCGCAGCGGCCGCAGGAGATTGGTCTTTGCATCCCACAACCGCACACGGTCGATCTCCGAGAAATGAATGGCGATGGATGTGCCGTCCCGGAAGAGAATCCGCACACGGTCTTCCATCAGGTCGTATAACCGGGGGCTTCCCCGCAGGAACGGCACAACGCCGAGGTACCAGAGAGAGAGGGCATACCACACCAGCACGAGGCTGATGCCCAGGCCGATCACCAGCTGCTCGGCCCAGGAGTCGCTCTGGGATGTCCCCAGAATGCGTGCGAACATGAAGATGGGGAGAATCGGCACGAGCATGGCCACGAGGGGCAGCGCAATCGCCTTGAGCATGGCCGGCAGCCCCGCTTTGGCGCTGGCCGACTGGTACAGCTTTTTCACCGCAACTTCCTTGCGTTCGAAGAACCCCTCCGATTCTTCGCGCGAATACATCTGGCGCACCTTGTGGCCGGACCGGCTGAGGTACTCCGCGGCCTTGTCCCACAATTCCGCCTTTTCGTAGTGGAACGCCAGCAGTTCGTAGTATTCCACAAGGCGGTCCGGAAAGAGATGTTCGATGGCCCGGGCGATCGAGGCGTGAAGTTCCTTCCGCTTGTTCACGAGCATCGTGTTGTACGCCACTTCCTGGATAAGGAAGTGCTTGAACAGATATTCGAATTCCCGCGCTTCGTCCTTCTCCAGGATCAGTTCCAGGGAGCCCAGCTCGGCGAGGGTCGGCACGAGATCGCGCTGTTTTCCCACCACCTCTTCAAGGAGCGGCCGCGAGAATTCACGGCCGATAACCGACGCGCCGAAGAGCACTTCCTTGATGCTGTCCTGCAGCCTGTCTATCCGCGCCATAATAATGCCCTGAATGGTGCCCGGCACCACCGCAGCGATATTGTCCGTAAGGAGTTCCACCTTCCGTCGTTTGACGCTGAGAATCTTCTTATCCAGCAGGGTTTTGATGATCTCCTGTATGAAGAACGGATTCCCTTCGGACCGCTGCAGGATAAACGCCTCCACTTCCGGGGGAACGCTCTCGGCGTTGAGGCGGTTCAGCACGAGTCGCTGCGCATCCTCCGGGCTCAGGCGGTTCAGATCAATCAGTGTCCACCCTTCCAGAAGCCGCACATGGGGATATTCGTTCCGGAAGGTGAGCACAAACAGGGAGAGCACCGCTTCGGTCGTGCGCCCGAAGATGTATTCCAGCAGTTCCTGGGAGAAGCGGTCGATCCAGTGCAGATCTTCCAGAAGGAACACCACGGGGCGGCGCAGAGAAACCGCGCCCAGCAGCGCACGCACACCCTGAAAGATCCGCTGCTTGCGGATCTTCTCATCCACCAGCATAATCTCGCCGTAGCGTACCGACAGCAGTGTGGCAAGATACGGTGTGTGTTCCTCCAGCCCGTACGATTGAAGCTGCTGCTGGAGCCGTTCCCGGATCACGGTCTCGTTTGTTTCGGAGGGAATCTTGAGCAGGTTCCGGAGAAGCGCCGACCAGAGATAGTAGGGTGTGCTGGTTTCAAAACTGGAGCAGGCCCCCTCGACGGTGGCGATACCGCGCTGGTAGGCAAGCTTCATCAGCTCCGCTTTCAGGCGCGACTTGCCCACCCCCGCTTCCCCGCGGATGCCCAGGCGGGCGTGGGCTTTCTGCAGCATGGCATCCAGGTTTCGCCCGATGATTTCGAGCTCAACACGCCGGCCGACGAACTGATCCTTCCCGATCATTGCGGCTTTCCGGTCCGCTTCCGCCTTCAGCCCCTGCAGCTGATAGACCTCCACGGGCGCGGTCTTTCCCCGGAGCGTGACCGCAATGGGACCGCCGGCGGTCACCACATCCGCAACCAGCTTGTGCGTCTCGGTCGAAAGGTATATCTCCCCCCGCGGCGCGATTTCCACCAGCCGCGATGCAAGGTTCACCGTATCGCCGATGACCGAATAATCCATGCGCAGATCACTTCCCACGTTCCCGGCAACGACCATGCCGGAGTGCAGGCCGATATGCAGGCCGAGCGGACCGGAAAGATCATTCGAACGGTGGGCATTGAACCGCTCGATGTCGGCCACCATGTCCAGTGCGCACCGGGCGGCCCGTTCGGGATCATTCTCATGGGCAAGCGGCGCCCCGAAAATCGCCATGATCCCGTCGCCGATAAACTTGTCAATGGTCCCCTCATACCGCAGAACGATGGAGATCAATCCGGCAAAGCATTCATTCAGGATCGCCGACAGGTCTTCGGGATCCATTTTTTCAGAGAGGGCGGTAAACCCCGTGACATCGGCAAAGAGGACGGTAACGAGGCGGCGCTCGCTCTCGATCTGTTTTCCGGCGGCAAGAATGCGTTCCGCCAGATCGCGAGGAATGTATCGCTGCAGAAGGGAAAAGCCGTCAATGGGGGGACGATTCGGATTCGGCGTGGGGCCGAGCGTCGTGCCGCATTGCAGGCAGAAGCGGGAGTGCTCCGGGATCTCCGTCGCACAGGCTGGGCACTGCATAGGAAGCCTAAGTAAAGCTCGTGATCGCCTCCGCACGCGTGTCGTATACGTCAAACACCATCGTGAGCTTTGTGATCACAAAGATATTCTGGATGTTCTTGTTGATGCCGCAGAGTTTCACCTTGCCATTACGGCGGACGAATGTCGTCTGGGCGGAAACCAGCACGCCAATGGCGGTGCTGTTCAGATACGTCACGTGGCTCAGATCGATCAGGAGCTTTGTGTAGTCACGTTCGGCAAATCCCGCCACCGCCTGGCGGAGTTCGACAGTCTCTTCGCCGCCGATGAGCGATCCGCGTGGCTCTATCAGTCCGATGCCGCCTTCAGGAAGCGTTGAGGTTTTGATGGACATGACCCCTCCGGTGTGGTGAGTAACGAACCATGATACAAGCTTCACAGGACATAGTCAAGGCAACACTCCATGCCGCTTCAGGAACTCCCGGATCGTCGCGTAGCAGTTGACCATCTGGTCCCGGCTGAAGCCGCCGTGCTTCCCCCCGGGGATGGTCAGGAGTTGATTCGGCACGCCGGCCTTCTCGAGCATTTTGTGCAGACGGACGGCATGGCTGTACGGCACGAGTTCGTCCTGGTCTCCATGGATGGTCAGGATGGGGGGAGTTCCCCCCCTCACGTACGTCAGGGGCGAAACACGCCGGGCAAGTTCGTCCCGGTCGGCCTGGCTGCCGAGCCAGGAGACGGCATAGTTCTGCCGGTTGGGGCCGGCAAGGAGATCCTTCACGTCGGTAATGCCGAACCAGTTGATGATGGCCGCCACCCTGAGCGGTACATTGGTCTGGTCCCATTCCCGTGGCGCGTCGAAGAGGGCGGACGAGTCGAGCATTCCCGTCATGAGGGCGAGGTGCCCCCCTGCCGAACCGCCGGTCACGATTATGCGCGTCGTGTCAAAGCCGTAGGTCCTTGCGTTCTTGAACACCCAGCGGAGAGCGAGCCGGCAGTCTTCGACGGCACCGGGGCAAGAGACACCCTGGCGAGCCGGTATTCGACATTTACCACGGAGAATCCCATTTCGAGATAGGGGAGGAGGGTAAGCTGAGCCCCTTCTTTTGTTCCGCCCACCCAGCCCCCGCCGTGGATGGATATTACGGTCGGCGTCACGGCATCCAGCGTCCGGCGTGCATACACATCGAGTTTACATTCAAAGTTGTTCATCACTGCGTACGTGATGTTCGGAACGATGCGATAGTTCTGCATGACATCGATCGTCGATGCTGACGTCTCGGAGAGTTTCTGCTGGGCAAAGCAGAGCGTCAGGAGAACAAGGGACAGAACGAGTGCAGAAAGGATTCGGCGTTTCATGGAAGTACCCCGGCAGATGGTGATGAGGGCCCTTCGTTCCAAAAGGAGAAGGGCATTCCCCGGCGTTGATTGTACGTCATATAATAGTAAGGAACGATTCGATAAGTTCCAACACGACATTGCTCTTTACCTTGTTTCTTTCCATCAAAGAAAGGATATTGTATGCATAGGTAACGACGAACCAGGAACAGTTCTGTGCAGCAGCCCCAATCCGCGGACCCCAATTCCCCTTCCGTCGATCCGGCGAAAGGAGGAACCGACGGCCTCACCGGCGGTCGTAAGACCCGTTCCCCCCGCACCAAACGGAAACGGCGTCCGACGTTCAAGGAACGGCTTCTGTCCTATCTTCCTCCCTCACTCGATCCGGGGCTCTACATCAATCGCGAATTGAGCTGGCTGGAGTTCAATCAACGGGTCCTCGAGGAAGCCCACGATTGGCGCCATCCGTTGCTGGAACGCGCCAAATTCCTTTCGATTGTCAGTTCCAATCTGGATGAATTCTTCATGATCCGCGTGGCGGCCATCAAGGATCAGCTGCTGGCCAACGTGGCCGACCTCTCCCCGGACGGCCGCATCCCCCTGCAGCAGCTGGATGCCATTCACGCGCGCGTCTCGCGCATGCTCGAGGAAATGAGCTCGTGTTTCCGTAACGAGCTGCGTCCGCACCTTGCCGGCGCAGGCATCCATCTCCTGACCATGCCCGACGTCTCCCCCGGTGAACAGCAGGCCCTTGCGGATCTCTTTGCCCGGGAGATCTTCCCGGTCCTCACGCCGCTCGCCTTCGACCCGGGTCATCCGTTTCCCTATATCTCCAACCTCAGCCTCAGCCTTGCAGTGGTGGTGATCGATCCGAAGGGAGAAGAGCGGTTCGCCCGGGTCAAAGTCCCCGACGTGCTCCCCCGCCTGGTACAGATTCCGGGAGGGGATGGCTCCCCCGCAGTGCTGCGCTTCGTCTGGCTCGAGGACCTCATCGCGGAAAATGTCGGCCTGCTCTTCCCGGGTATGACGGTCAAGGAATCCTATGCGTTCCGCGTGACACGGAATGCCGACATCGAAATCCAGGAAGACGAAGCGGATGATCTGCTCAGCTCCATTGAAGAATCGATCAGGCTCCGGCGCTTCGGTTCGGTGGTCCGTGTGGGCGTTCAGAACACCATGCCCGCCCGCATCAAGGATATTCTTATCGAGAACCTCGAGGTCATCCCCGCCGACGTCTATGAACTCTTCCCCCCGCTCGGACTGAGCCACCTGATGCAGCTGTTGAAGATTCCGCGCCCCGATCTCAAGGATCCGCCGATTCATCCCGCCCTGCCGCTGGCGGACGATGAGTCCGAAGATATCTTCAGCAGTATCCGCCGCGGCGACGTGATTCTCCACCACCCGTACGACTCCTTCGCCCCCGTCGTGCAGTTCATTAAAAGCGCGGTGGACGATCCCAGCGTCCTGGCCATCAAACAAACACTCTACCGCATCGGAAAAGAGTCCCCGCTGATTCCTCTGCTTGTCCGCGCTGCGGAGGCCGGCAAACAGGTCGCCGTTCTGGTGGAGCTCAAGGCGCGGTTTGACGAAGAGAACAATATCGGCTGGGCAAAACAGCTTGAGCGCGCCGGCGTTCATGTGGTCTACGGCCTCATGGGGCTGAAGACCCACGCAAAGATGGCGCTTGTCGTACGGAAGGAACCGGACGGTCTCCGGCGGTATGTGCATCTGGGAACCGGCAACTATAACCCCGTGACGGCACGCATCTACACCGACCTGAGCTTCTTCACATGCCGGGATGACATCACCGCGGACGCCACGGAGGTGTTCAATTTCCTGACCGGCTACTCCAGGATTGACGCCTACCGCAAGCTGGTGGTGGCGCCGGTGAACCTGCGGACACGCATCACCGCACTCGTGGAACGGGAGATCGCCCATGCCCGCGCCGGACGCCCCGCACGGCTCATCTTCAAGATGAATTCCCTCACAGACACCAGGATGATCGAGCTTCTGTACGGGGCCTCCCAGGCGGGCGTCTCCATCGACCTGATCATTCGCGGTATCTGCTGCCTGAGACCGGGCATCAAAGGCATCAGCGACAATATCCGGGTGATCAGTATCGTCGGCCGGTTTCTGGAACACAGCCGTGTCTTTCTCTTCGAAAACGGCGGAAACCAGGAGCTCTTCCTGAGCAGCGCCGACCTGATGGGCCGGAACCTGGACCGCCGCGTGGAGTTGATGTTTCCGGTCGAACACCCGGTTCTTCTCCGTCAGATCACCGAGGAAGTGCTTGAAACCGCGCTCCAGGATCGTGTCCGGGCACGCGTCCTCGGCCCGGACGGCCTGTACACACGCCTGAATACACCCGGGGGAGACGATCAGACGGATAGTCAAACGCATATCATCCGCTCCCGAACCCAGTCTCCACGCACCCTTCGTGTTCTGCCACGCGAAACACCCTGAAGTTTCACCATCGTTTTTTCACACTCTCGTTCTTCCGGAGGTATCATGTTCCGACAATGGCGCGGTTCCATGCTTCTTGCCTTCTTCCTCCCCCTTCTGGTGCGTGCTGCGGACGAGGGACGATTGATGACCTATCCCGACATCCACGGGAAAGACATCGTGTTTACCTACGAGGGAGATCTGTGGACCGCGACGACCGCCGGCGGCACCGCCGCCCGCCTCACCAGCCATCCCGGGCGGGAATTCGCGGCACGGTTCTCCCCCGACGGGACCACCCTTGCCTTCACCGCACAGTATGACGACGGCACGAACGCCTATCTCATGCCTGCCGGGGGCGGAACCCCGACGCGCCTCACGTATCATGCCCCGTTCGGTGCAGACGCTTGCGTGGACACCCGACGGTTCGCGCATCATCTTCCGCTCCATGTTCGACATCGCCATTTCCCGGGATCCGATGCTCTATGGCGTCGGCAGGACCGGCACCCTCCCGGAACGGCTTCCCGTCGACCGCGGTGTGCTCTTGAGCTTCTCGCCTGACGGTTCTTCCATGCTCTACTGCCGCCGCGGGAGCGAGGAGCATTACTGGAAGCGCTACAAGGGGGGCCAGTACCAGGATATCTGGCGGTATGATTTCACCACCAACACCTTCACGGCGGTCACCGACTATGTCGGGAAGAACAGCTATCCCATGTGGATCGGCAATACCATGTTCTTTGTTTCCGACCGTACCGGCGGCATTGCCAACATCTACGCCATGGATCTTACAACACGGCAGATCACCCAGATCACCACATACACCGACGTGGACGTGATGATGCCCTCCACGGACGGGACCACGATCATCTACCTCCACGACGGATACCTCCATCTCCTGGATGTCGCCACGCGCGCAATTACCCGGCTGCACCTGAACATCCCGAGCGACCGGTGGATGACACGGACACGGACCATCGACGCGAAGAAATACATACACGCAGCGGATATTGCCAATGACGGCAAAACCGTGCTGGTGGAAGCCCGGGGGGATCTGTATGCCGTCGCAGGAGAGAACAAACCCGCCCTCAACCTTTCCGCCACGCCCGGCACGCGAGAGATGCATCCCGCCCTCTCCCCCGACGGACAGACGGTCGCCTTTCTTTCCGACAGATCGGGTGAATATCAGATTTACACGCAATCCGTCAAAGGGGGCGCGTGGACACCCCTCACCACCGCACTCAACCGGACCGCCTACCGGCTCGTCTGGTCGCCCGACGGCAGGAAGATCCTCTTCGGCAACAAGGACTATGCACTGTTTGTCCTGGATGCGGCCACGAAGAAGCTGACCAGGGTGGACACCTCCAACCAGATGAAGAATGATGAATTCACATGGGAGATCGCCGACTACGGATGGTCACCGGACGGCAAATGGATCTGCTACAGTCTCGTGCAGTTCAACCGGAACAGCCAGGTGTTCCTCTACAGCCTGGAACGGGGGACCCGCGCGGCCGTCACCGACGACTTTTTTGACAACCTTCACCCGCGCTTCGATGCGGGCGGGAGGTATCTGTACTACCTCTCGAGCCGCAACTTCTCCGTGGCGATGGACTTCTACGAAGACAACCATGTCCTGAAGTCCCCGCAACAGGTCATGGTCGTGCAGCTTGCCGCCGGTGACACGCCGCCGTTCGGCGAGGCGGCCGCCCCCGGCCGGAAAGCCGCGGATCCTTTCCGCATCGACGTGGACGGAATCCAGAAACGCACCTTTCCGCTCCCGGTTCCCGCGGGTAACTACTTTTTCCTGCAGGCGGGCAAAGGCAAAGTCGCCTGGTGCTCGGTGCCGCAATTCACAGAAAGTGAATACGAAGAGATCTTCAAACCGGGCACAGCCACAAAATGGGATCTCCACATCTTCGATATGGAACAGAAGAAGGAGGTGACGCTCGGCGAGAAGATCCGCGAGTTCCGTCTCTCGGTGAACGGTGAACGTCTCCTGACCCGGAAGGAAAACGACTACGACACCACTACCGTCGAGAAAGCCTATAAGACAAAGACGGGGGGAGGGAAATTGGCCCTCGGCGCCCTTCCCTATACCGTCGACAATCAGCTGGAATGGAATCAGATCTTTTCCGACGCATGGCGCTGGTACCGGGATTTCTTCTACGATCCGGGCATGCACGGAAGAGACTGGAAGAAGATGGGAGATTTCTACCGGGCCTATATCCCTGCGCTCTCCTCCCGGGATGAGCTGAACTGGGTGCTCTCGCAGATGGTCGGGGAACTCTGCGTCTCACATACCTACATCAGCGGCGGCGACATGGGTCCGCTTACCCCCCCCGCCACACAGGTCTTTACGGGCTGGCTGGGCGCCGACCTCTCCCCGGATCCGAAAAGCGGCTTCTACCGCTTCACCCGCATATACGGCCCGACAGAATACAATCTGGAGCTGACCGCACCGCTGTCACGGCCGGACATCACGCTGCAGGAAGGGCACTATCTCATCGCCATCAATGGGACGCAGGTGAAACCGCCCGCCGATTATCACCGGCTCCTGCAGATCCACCCGGGGCAGAAGGTCACGGTGACCGTGAATGCGGTGCCCTCGGCCCAGGGCGCGACAACCTATGACGTGGTCCCGATCCGATACGACGCCTCACTCCGTTATTTGCGGTGGTTGACCGACAATATCCGCTACGTGCTGAAGGCGTCCGACGGCAAAGTCGGGTACATGCATATCAACGCCATGGGAGCGGGGGGAATCGGGGAGTTCGACAAATTCTGGCGGGCATTCCGCTATAAAGAGGGGCTGATTATCGACGTCAGGAGAAATTCGGGGGGATGGACGGAATACTTCCTGATCGACAAACTTGAACGGAAGATGGTCGCATACAACGTGCTTAACGGCATGGTCCCCTTCCGCTATCCCGGCTCTGCATCGTCGGCTCATTACGTGGCTATCTCCAACGAACAAAACGGCTCGGATGGAGAGGCCTTCATCGAGCACTTCAAGGCACGGAAGCTCGGAACGGTCGTCGGGGTCCCCTCCTGGGGCGGCCTTGTCGGCATCCTGAACGGACAGACCACCATTGACAACGGCTCGGTACAACAGTCGAACAACGCCTTCTTCGGTGCGGAGGGGAAATGGCTCGTGGAAAACCATGGCGCCGATCCGGACATTTTCCTGGATAACGACCCGGCCTCGGTGATGGCGGGCAGGGACCTCCAGCTCGAGAAGGCCCTGGAAGTGGTGCTCAAGAAGATCGCCGAGAATCCCTCGACATTCCCGGCGCGACCACCGTATCCGAAGAAATAACCTGTTGGCACGCTTGTTTTTCAGAGCTGATCTTTGTAGGTTTCCCGTATCCCGTGATGTGATAGCCGGACATCACGGGGTACGCTCTGAGAGGTCCCTTCCGCTGAAACAGACTGCATTGTCCCTGTTCACTGTCCATTCACTTCCGTGAGGAGAGTACCCATGCAATGCCGCAGGCGACACCACAAAGCCCACACTGTCCATCACCGACAACCGGACGGGGAAAACCTACGAGGTCCCCATCCAGCACGACACGATTCACGCAACCGATCTCCGGCAGATCAAAGTCAACGCCGATGATTTCGGGATGATGACATACGACCCGGCGTTCATGAACACCGCCGCATGCAAGAGCAAGATCACGTTCATCGACGGCGACAAAGGGATCCTGCGCTACCGGGGATACCCCATTGAGCAGCTTGCCGAACGGTGCTCGTATCTGGAAGTGGCCTATCTGGTGATCTATGGGGAGCTGCCGACCAAGGCACAGCTCGCCGAATGGAGCGGACACATCACCACGCATACGTTCGTCCACGAAAACGTCAAGAAGCTCATGGACGGCTTCCATCACGACGCCCACCCGATGGGGATGTTCGTGAGCGCCCTCGCGGCCCTCTCCACATTCTACCCCACCGCAAAACATGTGAGCGACAAGCAGGAACATGAACTCACATTCCACCGGCTTATCGGCAAAGCGCCCACACTTGCGGCGTTTGCCTACCGCCACAGCATGGGCATGCCGTATGTGCACCCGGACAACGATCTGTCGTACGCCGGGAATTTCCTCAACATGATGTACCGGATCGCCGAGCCCACGTACCAGCCGCATCCGGTTCTGGAAAAGGCCCTGGACGTGTTGTTCATCCTGCATGCCGATCATGAGCAGAACTGCAGCACCAGCGCCATGCGCGCCGTGGGCAGTTCACAGGTCGATCCCTACAGCGCCGCAGCCGCAGCCTCGGCAGCCCTGTACGGCCCCCTGCACGGCGGCGCCAACGAAGCCGTGCTGCGCATGCTGGATGAGGTCGGGAGTCTGGAGAAGGTCCCGGCCTTTATCAAGGAAGTGAAGGACGGCAAGGGCCGTTTGATGGGCTTCGGTCACCGGGTGTACAAGAACTATGATCCCCGCGCGAATATTATCAAACGGCTGGCGGACCAGGTGTTCGAAGTGACCGGCCGGAACCCGAAACTGGACATCGCCCTGGAACTCGAACGGATTGCGCTCCAGGACGAATACTTCATCAAGCGGAAGCTCTATCCGAACGTCGACTTCTACTCCGGCCTCATCTACCAGGCAATGAAATTCCCGGTGGATATGTTCCCGGTGCTATTCGCCATCGGACGCATGTCCGGCTGGCTCGCCCAGTGGGCGGAGATGATTGCGGATTCGGAGCAGAAGATCGCGCGTCCACGCCAGATCTACCTCGGCTATGACAAGCGTGACGTGCCGATGTTGGGCCAGAGATCCTGATACACGCTGTACACGCCGGCGGCACTCCCCTCCCGGGGTGGGGAGTGCCGCACTGTTTTCACCCTGGCTCTCCATGACATCTGACCTCCACCTCCTGCAGACCTGCTTTTCCCCTTCCCGGGGCGGCTCACCCGGAGGCCGCGTGGTGTGCTACAGTTTTCCGGAAAGCCGGCCGACCGGGTACAGATTGAGTTTCTTGTCCGCCCAGGGCGACCGCAGATAAAGCCAGTTCAGGCGTAGCCCGGGACTGCGGGCGAATGCCGAGTCGGCCGCCACACGATCCTCAAACTCCTTTCGCAGGGACGGTTGTGCTTCAAGCATCCGCCTGCCGACCCCTTCCATCATGTACTCCTCCGCATACTCTTTCTGCTCGAAGATGCTGTTGAACATTCCCCATGCCACGAACGAATCGCCGGAGCGCGGTTCAAGCAGATGAACTGCAACACGTGCGGCACGCTGGTTCATCGGGATCAGAAGTGACCCGGCCGGATAGAGCCGCAGTTCGCGCACCGGGATCGCTGTGTATGTCGCCGCCTGCCGCCCTTCGTAGGGACGGGAGGCACATTGCACATTGCCGAACCGGTAGGAGTCGACCTCCACCGTCCGCGCGGCCGCAAGCCGCTCGAAGCGGATGCCGTGAAGCCTCAGGATCTCGGGCACAAATGCCCACTCCGGGGGCACGATATAGGCATGCGGAACGGCAACCGAGTCCTGCACGATGATCTCATCGTAGAAGGGGATATCCAGCTCGAACGGTTCGCCGGTGTACAGCACTCGTGTGCCGCCGGATATCGCACTGGGTTCCGTACGCGGCCGTATGCCGAGAAACCGGCGCATGTGAAACCCATTTCCCATGCCCATACGAAGAGGCTCGATAGAGCCTTCGGCCGATCCGGCCACCGTACGATCTGCGCTGCGCACAAGCCGCCGTAATTCCCGGCCGTGGCTGTGCAGCACGGTCAGAACGGCCTTCAGCAGATGATAGGTTGCCTCCACCCGCACTCTATACGGCTTCAGCATGTGCGTTTCAATCAGCAGCGACGGACGGTTCTGCAGGGCCGCATACCCGGTGGAAAATCTCGGGGGTGCCGCACCACCCTGCATCCCTTTCGAGAGATCCAGGTCCTCGCGGGGAAAGATATACCAGAAAATCCTGTGGCCGGATGCCTCTACGGCCGGGAGGACCCGCGACAGAAGCGTATCCTGCATCCATCCGGATACGGCGCGGGGAATATTGGGCCCGCACTCGGTGGTATAAGTGACATCGTACTGAAAGTCGATCCCGTCCGTCACGTGGCAGTCGACATAAAGATCAGGGAGCCATGAGGTGAAGAGTGAGAGCATTGCCCGCATTTCGGGAGCATCGGCCTTCATATAGTCCCGGTTCAGATTGAGGTTCTGCGCCGTGGTTCGCCAGCCCATTTCTGCCGGTCCGTTCTGATTGATCCGGTTGTATGGCCCGAACCGTTCATGTCCGTCCACGTTGAATATCGGCACAAAAAGAACAATCACGCTGTCCAGCAGATTCACGGACTGTTTGAGGATCAGCATATCCCGCAACAGGCCCAGTCCCGCATCCTTCCCGTCAATTTCTCCCGCGTGAATGCCGGCCTGTATCAGAACGACGGGTTTCCCTGTCTTTGCCGCAGCATCGGGTGTAAACGCCCTGTCACGTGAAACGATCAGGAGGGGAATATCGCGTCCCTGCGGACTCCGCCCGAAGGGCATGTAGCGGGCCCAGGGGGAAGCGCCCGCAAGACGTTTGCAGTACTCTACGGTTGCATCGTACCGCGGCGTGCGCAGGAAACCGCTGGAGTCATATGCGGTTCTCCAGCCGTCAGCCGGGAATGTCCGGAAGGGAAAGAGCACGGGAAGCAGCAAAAGCAGGAACCACCGGGAGCGCATGGGAACCCCAAAGAGGATGAATCTACCGGATCCAGATCACCGTTATCCCCGGATTGCCGTTGTGGAGATCCGGATCGTGAAACGCGCCTATCTCCTGCCGCAGGGACTGCGTTGCCGCATCAAACAGGGTATACGATTCACCCGGTATGACCGCCCGGAACCGTGATCGCTGCCCGTGAACCCAGTTGCGAACAACCACCCTGGTCGATCCTCCCTTTCCCGAACTGCCATGCCCGTGGATGATCTTCAGGACACGGACCGACGATGTGTTCCGGGCACGGGACCACGCAGCCAGCAGCTGCTCTTCCACGATGTGCGGGGGCATGGGAGGATGTGCAACATCGACGATCAGAAGCGGAGAATTCATGGTGCGCAGGTCATGCCGGAGTGTACCCGGCTTCCGTGATGGCTGCACGCACCTGCGGCAGCACGCGCTCGGTGTCCGGCGCGCTGTAGACAACGGCACCAACCCGAACGACCTGAAGGGTGATTCCCGGGACACGATTGAGAGCCTTCTGGACCGCCAGAACACAATGCTGGCAGGTCATCCCTTCGATGCGGACTTCACGCTCGTGCATACAGGTTCCGTACTGTTGGACATATCCTTCGTATCGATAGTAGTAATATAGAGAGCCGGGTACGAACATGCAATCCGCGCGTTTTGCAGATCGGTGCCGGGTTTGGTATCTTGGATCATGAAGGAAATCACTCCCGCGGCGCTTCGGGCCCTATTCCGCCAATCGGCGGACGACATCCCCTCCCCCGTTACCCGTGGAGGGTTTACGCCGGCGGCTGTCCTGATCCCTCTTGTCCTGAAGGCCGGTGCCGTTGATATCCTTCTCACCCGCCGGACCGAAGACGTGGAAACGCATAAGGGACAGATCTCCTTTCCCGGCGGAATGGTGGATGAAGGGGACACGAGTCGGCGGCACACGGCGCTGCGCGAAACCGAGGAGGAACTGGGGATCGCCCCCGCGCACGTCGAAGTACTGGGCATGCTTGACGACCTTTTCACGCCGACAGGTTTTCTGATCACCCCCGTTGTGGGGATCGTCGGGCCGATTCCTCAAATGAAACCCAATCCTCGCGAAGTGGCCGAAGTGTTTACCGTACCCCTGCCTTTCTTTGCGGATCCGGAGAACGGACGGCGGGAAATGCTCTCCACTCCGCTGGGCGAGCGAGAGGTCTGGTTCTACGAATACCAGGGAAGGGTTATCTGGGGGGCGACCGCGGCAATGATCAGAAATCTCTGCGACATCCTCCACGGGGGAGGCCGGCATACGGTAAAACGGTAAGCACACGGACTGCTTCACATTGGTGCGGTCCGTGTGCTTACCGGTACGCGGGATTTCTCAGGCTCAGGATGCCAGCGCCAGCTTGTCCGGCACGAAGTGATCTTCTACCGCATATCCTCTGTCCCTGGCATACCCCTTGAGGCGTTCAAACAGAATCGCCCGTGCCCGGTGAAGACGTGATCGAACCGTGCCTATCGGAATCTCCAGCGCCTCCGCAATCTCCTCGTAAGGAAGCTCCTCGATATCCCTCAGGACGACGACGCTCTTGAACTTGTCCGGCAGGGCTGCAATTGCGCCGGCAATATCATCGTCAAAGGTTTGCGTTTCCAGCATCGCACGAAGATCGCCCGATGCCGGATTGCCCCCCCTGCTCATCTGGTACGATGAGATGTGTTCGTCATATTCCACGATCTCAGGAAGTCTGTGCGTCCGGCGGTACTCGTTGATATACGTGTTCTTCATGATCCTGTAGAGCCATGCTTTCGCGTTTGTTCCGCGTTCGAATTTGTCGTAGAACCGGAATGCTTTGAGATACGTATCCTGCAGGATGTCGTTCGCCTGCTCCCTGTCTCCGGAAAGATAGTAGGCGTAGCTGTAAAGCATGTCCATGTACGGCATCATTTCTTTTTCGAACTGGCGGTGACGATTATTTTCCACCATCTTCATCGTGCCCTCCTCTAGTATACAGGATCTTAAATTTACGATATAGACGATATGGACGATATATTTGTTATCTTCAATATACAAAACGGAACGCCCCCTGTCAAGTCTTTTCGTAGAAATTCTTCTGAGAAACCTCAAAAATTGGTCCGAGATTCGACAAAAAAAAGAGCCGCCCCACTCGCTGTGGTATGGCTCCTGTTCGTTCCTCCCGCTCCTCCCTTCAACCCCTCCCTCTCCGTCTTCAGTCCTTCTGTCGCCCAAAACCTACTTTGCTCCCGGGCAGCCGATCCTCTCCATGGCCTTTTTCGCATCCTCGTTCTTCGGTTCGATCTTGAGCACTTTGCGCAGTTCCCCGCAGGCGTCGTCTCGAAGCTGCCTGTTCTTCTCATCGTCCCCTTCCACGCGCGACTGGATGAGTCCCTGGGCAAGCCAGAGATGACCCTGCGCATTGCTGGGATCGAGCTCTATCACTTTGCGGAACAGACGGATGCTCTCTTGAATCTTGACGGCATTGTCCGCTGCATTTCCTGTACGATCCAGAGTTTGCATGACCGCCTGACCCCACGTGAGCCGCAGGTTGGGATCTTCGTAGCCAAGACCCGAGGCCTTGCGGAACGACTCCACGGCCGATCCGAACGCTTGTTTCCGGAAGTAGTACATGCCAAGCAGGTAATGGGCTTCGGCAGCTTCTTTCTTGAATTTGTCTGTGTTGCTGCCGATTTGCTTCAGCACCTCGTCGTATTCCGCTTTTGCGTTGTCCAGAGAGTCGACCTGCGTGTAATAGCGCGCCAGCCACAACCGCGCCTGGAGGAAGTCCGGCTTCACCTCGATCACGCGGGTGAGCAACTCCCGCACGCGGGGATAATTCTTGGTCTGCATATAGGAAGCAGCGGCATTGAGATAGGTGGGCAATGAGAGCGAGTTCGTATCGCAGCTGATTCGCTTCTCGAACATCGCGGCGGATTTTTCATAATCCCGCTTCTTCATATAGATTGCGCCCAGACTGAAATAGGCGTCGCAGTTTGTCGAGTCCATCGCGACGGCATCCAGCAATGACTTGAGCGCCTCGTCATCCCGCCCGAGCCTTGCCAGGGCGAGACCATACTGTGCCTGATCTTCGGGTTTGAAGGCATTGCGCCGCTTGAGTCGCTTCATATGACGACAAGCGCCTCCGCGTATTCCTTCGTCTCCACCTGCGCCTGCGCCACCATGCGCCAGACGTCCGTGTTCGCCGAATCGAGTTTCAGGGATCGCTTCCCCTCCTTGACGACCTCGGGATAGTCTCCGGCACCGGACAGGGCTTTTGTCAGGAGGACGGATGCCTCGGCCGACTTCGGCTGAAGCTGCGTCAGGGTACGGAGAGGCGGGACCGCCTGCTTGTACATTTTCGCACGCAGGAGGATGTTCCCTTTCTGCATATAGGCGCCGGCGTTTGTTGAGTCAAGCTTGATGATTTCCTCGAACTGGCGAACGGCGTCCGTGTATTTCCGGTCCTTTTCATAGACGCGCGCCAGCTTCACCCGGCGGTCAACATTGCGCGGGTCCAGTTCGATCGCCTTCTGATAGTTGCTCACGACCATCACGACCACGTTTTGCTTCCCGTAGGCATCGCCCAGTCCCTCGTAGATGGTCGGATCGTCGGGCGTAAATTCCTTTGCGCGGGTGAACTGCACGATCGCCGCATCCACCGAGTCCACGGCCAGGAGTGCCCGGCCGTACGCCGCCATCGTCGCACCGTTCTTCGGTGCGAGTTTTATCGCCCGGCGCAGGTGGGGAAGCGCCGCCTTGACATTCTTGTTCAGCACCTGGGCCTCCCCCAGCTTGCGCAGGGCATCCACGTTTTCGTCGTCATAACGGACCGCTTCCTCCAGGTACCTGATGGCGTTGGGGGTGTTCCCGCGCGCAAGGGCAATCGCACCCAGGTAGTAGTTCGCCTCTCCGGGTTTCTGTCCGGCCTTTACCGCCTGCTCGAAGGCGGCAAGAGCCGCGGCGGTATCCTTTGCCCCGAGCGCAACCTTCCCCTTCGTAAGGAATTCCTGGCCGTACCCGGACTGCAGGACACACCCGAGAAGCAACACCATCATAGCTCGTTTCATCTCATTTCACCTGTTCGGATGTAAGTTGGATGAGTCGCACAGGACTCTTTACCGGCACCAGCCCGTTGTCCAGGAACACCTTCTGTCCCTGCCCGCTGCTGGCGAACGAGATAAATCCCAGCGCCACGTCCCGGTCAATGGAGCGCGTGTAGATGTACACGGGTGTACAAACCGGATAGTATCCTTTGTACACATATCCCTGGATCGGCGTGTACGGTTTGCCGGGCGACTGCGACGAATCCGGCGAGACGCCGGGACGCGCAAGCCCGAGCACCGAAACGTCATTTTCGACCCCCTTTAACCAGGAGACACTGAGCAGTCCGATGGCGCTGCGCGTTTGCCGCACGTGATCCAGCAGCTCACTGCTTGACGAAAACGGTGTCGCCGAAAGCGCATACTTCCGGGAACCGAGGATGGCTTCCCGGAACACCTCATTCGTGCTGGAATTGATCCCGCCGACCACAACATCAATCGGGCCTCCGGCACGCCATCCCGGCCACGCCGTCACGAGGCCGGAGAAGATGCTGTCTGCCTGCCCGACCCGCAGCGTTTTCACCGGATTCGCCGTGTTGGCGATGACCGCAACGGCTCCCTGGGCGACGTGATATTCTTCGAACCAGGTCTTCGTCGTCGTCAGAAAAGACCGTTCTTCAGCGTTCAGCGGGCGGGCAACGACGATCACCCGGACGCTGTCGTTGACAAAGTTGGCGGTCGCTTCACGGGCTTCGACCGGATTCACCGTGACGTTTGCATCCGGATACTGCCGGTGGAATTCCTCCACCAGAAGCCGCACCACGGGAGCCACCGCTTCGTCGCAGTCGACCCGCAGTGCACCCTTCGTGAGCTGGGTCGACCCGGGCTCCCGCGTGCAGCCGGCGATCAGCATCCCGCACCAGAGGTAGGTGCAGAGCTGGCGTGGCACGTTCATGGTCGTGGCCTCCGAAAGTAGGTGATCACAAACCGGTACAGCCCGTAGAGAAAGATGACGGCACCGAACGCGAAATTGATCTGATCGGAGAAAATCGCGTGGCGCGGCACCAGATAGCCGGTCATGATCAGCACGCCGCCTGCCATTGCCGCGGCAGACAGGCCAAGAATCACCCACCGCATGGCATTCATGAGAGCGTTCGCTCGGACTCCAGGCGCACAAGGGGGAAGGCGAGGCATCAGCTTCCTTCCCCCTCGGGGCATACCTCTTCCCCTGCGGGGCCGTTCCGCACTGTTACTTGCGCTCGGCCAGCTTGAACCGGAACGGGATGGAGACCCACACCGCAACCGGTCCGTTATTCATGTACGCAGGAGTAAACACCCACTGTTTTGCCGCCTCGACCGCCGGTTCGTTGAAGATCTCGGCATCGCTCTTCAGGATCACCACCTGTTTGGCCTTCCCCTCCTTGTCCACCCAGATCTTCACCCACACTTTTCCTTCGAGGCCTGCACGCATCGCCAGATCCGGATACTTCGGTTCCACCTTCTTGATGGCAACCGGTTCCTTTTCCACCGGCACAAAGTCGGCAGGCGGGGCATCCTCATCAATCCGGATATCCTGCTGGATCTCCACATTGCCGTCACCGCCGGTTCCTTCGATCATGGGCGCAACCGTCTGGCTCATTTCCGTCTGCGTGGCCATGGTTTGTTCCGCGCTCACTTCCGCGTCCGGCACCGGCACGGGTGCACCGACGGTCGGTTTGGCCGTGGGCGCCGAAACGGAGATCGGCGGAGGCGTGTTCGCACTCGTAATCGAGGGGGGCGGTCCGAGATCGCTGTACTTCATGATCCGGACGTTCACCATCGGCGGTTCTTCCTCACTGAGCAGCCCGACCAGATAGTACGAGCTGACAAGAACGAGGTGGATCGCCACGGAAATGCTCAACCCGATCGTCCAGTACTTCTGATAGACCTTCTTGAGCTCGATCGCGCCGTATTCGGCTCCTTTGTATGACACTGCCGCAGCAACTGCAGCCATAGTACGTTTCCTCCTTCCCCTTACGGTTTCGCCCGTGCGAGCAACGCCTTGTCGGCGTCGAGCAAGGGCGCGATGCTGAAGCGCTGAATCCCGGCGAGGTTGAGCTCGTCAATGATATTCACGAGCATTTCGTACCGCCCTTCACGGTCCACCTTCACCAGCGTGGTCAACTTGGGGTTGCCCTGGGATTTCTCCCTCAGGAACTTGCGCTGTTCCGCGGGATCGAGCCGCTTGGGCGATTCGATCCCCGAGTTCCAGAAGATCTCCCCTTTGTCGTTGATCCGCAGCGTGAGCAGATTCGATTCGGCGATTTCCACCTTCACGTCCTTGTCGGGCGGCAGGTTGATCTCCATCGTCTGCGGGCGCGACATGCTCGTGGTGTACATGAAAAAGGTCAGCAGCAGAAGTGCCACGTCCACCAGCGGCGTCATGTCAATCCGGATGCCGAGGCGGCGGGCCTTCTTCTTCTTGCCCTTTTCCTTTTTGAGGTCTTTCAGCTACATCTCCACCAGACATAATCGGCCTCCTATTCCTGAACTGTTCTGGCGAGATCGGTCACCAGACTGAAACGCGTGATTTGGGTCTTCTGGAGGATCTCCATCACATCCTCGGCAATACCGTAATCCGCATCCCGGTCACCTTTGATCACCGTGCGGAGTTTCGGATTTGCCGTGCGGGCCTGGACGAGGTAATTCGCGAGCTGGCTCTTCGGCACGGGGATAACTGATCTGCAGGTAGTACTTCTCCCCGTACCTGGGTACGTTCTTGTACTCCGTGAAGAGCCGCTGCCGCAGAATCTGCGAGTCGAGTCCCAGCCAGATGTGGGTCGTGTCATTGCCGATGGGCGTCGCTTCCTTGGCTATGCTGATCATCATCACGTCCGATTCCGGCAGCTTGAATTCCGAATGGGAAGAAGGCAATATGATCGTCACCTCTTCCTGGGGCTTAAACTGCGTCGTCAACATGAAAAACGTCAGCAGCAGGAACGCCACGTCCACCAGCGGCGTCATGTCGATGCGGACGCCTTGTCGGTGCGGCTTGAATTTTGGCATACGTTCTCCGTTCCGCGCTTAGTCGGTGCTGCGGCTGTTGAGAATCTGAACGACATTGTAGCTGGCTTCGTCGATCATGTAGGTGAAATTGTCCACTTTCGTCACGAAGAAGTTGTACGCAACAATACCGATGATGGCCGCGAGCAACCCGAGCGCCGTGTTGATAAGGGCTTCGGAGATCCCGATGGAGAGCTGGATCGCATCCGGGCTGCCGGCTTTGGCCAGAGCGGTGAAGGCGCGGATCATACCGACCGTCGTGCCGAGCAGGCCCATCATGGTCGCAATCGAGGCGATCGTGGAGAGGGCGATCAGATTCCGCTCGAGCAACGGCGTCTCAAGACTTGTCGCCTCTTCAATCGCGCGCTGCGTCTCCGCCATACGCTTTTCCGAATCCATCTTCTTCTCCGACAGCACCGTCTTGTAACGCTCGAGCCCGGTCCGGATGATGTTCGCCGCCGAACCGCGCTGCGCGTCGCATTCCTTGATGGCCTCGTCAACCTGGCCCTTCATCAGCTGGCTCTGGATGCTCTTCAGAAACGTGGTCATCGAACGCTTGCCGTTTGCTTTGCGCAGGGAGAACAACCGCTCAAACACCAGCGTGATGTCCATCAGGGTCAGCGTGATCAGGATGGGCACCACAACACCCCCCGTGTACACCGTCCCGAGCAGGTTGTCGGGCACCGTCCGGACTTCGCCGTTCCGGAAGTTTGCGGGATTGCCGAGAATGAACCAGAAGATCAGGATCGCCACAACACCGGTGACGATGATCACTGTCGACAGGAAAAGAGACTGCTTCATTGATGCGCTCCTCTGTGTAGTGTGGACTGCGTGAACTGTGAATTCTTACTCAATTGCGCTCAACGCCTTCACCGCCTCATCCCGTGTCTCGGCGACATCGAACACCAGGGTGAGCTTCGTGATGACGAAGATATTGTTGATGTTCTTGTTGATTTCGCACAGCTTGACGTGTCCCTTGTTGCGTGAGAACGTCGTGTGTGCGCTCACCAGCACGCCGATAGCCGTGCTGTTCAGATAGGTGACCTTGCCCAGATCAATGATCAGCTTCTTTGTCCCCTGCTCCACAAAATCCGCGATCGCACTCCGCAATTCGTCGGTCTCATCGCCCCCTACCAGCGATCCTTTGACCTCAATAACACCGATCTTGCCGCTCTGAAGCGTTGTGGTTTTGACGGCCATGGTACCTCCCGATAGCTAAGAAATACGTAGTGAGGGAATTCTGGACAACTGTAAGGCAAACGGGGTGCCACGGTGCGGGCATGCTGCGGTCCCGCACTAATCTCTTATTGACACGGGAGTTAATGCGCCCGGATCAACCGGAGCATGATCTCCGCGTCGAACGATTCCCTGCACTCTGCACGATGGAAAACAACATCGGCAGGTGAAATGCGGATAAGACGTTACCCGACAATATATTGCGGCATCATGCAAAATGCAAGGCCGTCCGGCTCACAGGCTGTATTTCTTTCTCTTCCGCCAGAGCGTGGCCGGGTCAATCCCCAGAATCGCCGCCGCCTCTTCGAGATCCTTCGCCGTCCGCAATACCTTGATGATGTGCTGCTGTTCCACCTCTTCCAGGGAAAGCGGGTTCTTTGCCTGATTGAGAAGCGACTGGAACTCTTCGGGAAGGTGAAACAACTGCACATGTCTCACCGCGCGCAAGAATCACCGCGCGTTCGATAACGTTCTCAAGCTCCCGGACATTTCCCTTCCAGGGATACGCCCGCAACGCGGCATAGACCGGAGGCGTGATCTCCCCCGCGAAACCGAATTTCTCCAGGAAATGCTGCGCCAGCAGCGTGATGTCCTCCCCCCGCTCACGCAGGGGGGGGAGTTTCACCTTCACGGCGTTCAAGCGATAGTACAGATCCTCACGAAACGTCGCCGCGCTCACCGCTTCCTGCAGATCGCGGTTGGTTGCCGCCAGGACCCGCACGTCCACTTTGCTCGTGGTCGTCTCCCCCACACGCTCAAATTCCTTGTGCTGCAGGAAACGCAACAGCTTCACCTGCGTCGGAGGCGGAATCTCCCCGATTTCGTCCAGAAAGATCGTTCCGCCGTCCGCGGCATCGAACCGCCCCTGCCGGTCCTTCACCGCACCGGTGAACGCCCCTTTCACGTGGCCGAACAGTTCACTCTCCAGCAGCGTTTGCGCAAGGGCCGTACAATTGACGGTCACAAAGGGTTTGTCCCGCCGCGGACTGTTGTCATGAATCAAATGCGCGAGGAGTTCCTTCCCGGTGCCGCTCTCGCCTTCGATGAGCACGGCGATATTGCTCGGCGCCACCTGCATCGCCAGGTCGATCACGCTCTTCATCCGTTCGCTGCGGGTCACCAGCAGTCCGGTTTCGGAATGCCGCGCAAGTTCCGCCTTCAATAACCGCACCTCCGCCGTCAGACGGTGATGGTCGCTGACCTTCTCCATGAACCGCTGCAATTCCGCGAATTCAAACGGTTTCTGCAGATAGTCGTATGCGCCGAGTTTGATCGCCTCCACGGCCGAACCGATGCTGCCGTGGGCCGTCATCAGGACGACGGTCATTTCCGGGGCCAGCCGGCGTGCCTCGCGCAGCAGCATGATCCCGTCGATCGGCTGCATCTTCAGATCAAACAGGCCGATGTCAAACCGCTCCTCCTGCATCGCTTCCACCGCCTGCAGCGGATTCAAGAATGCCGTCACGGTGTACCCCGACGCTTCCAGTGCGATGGTCACGGTCGCGGACGATGTTCTGCTCATCATCCACGAGCAGGAGTCGTTTACTCATTCCTGCACCCCCTGCGGCCGCAGCGGTGCTTCCGTGCGGCGGAGCGGCAGTCGAAACGCGAACGTACTTCCCCTGTCGGGAAGACTTTCCGCCCAGATCCTGCCGCCGTACATTTCCACGATCTCCTTTGCAATGGCCAGCCCGAGCCCCACGCTTCCGGGCGTGGTGTCCGATGCCTGTTTCACCTGCACGAACTTGTCGAAAATCCGTTCCAGAAACTCCTGCGGGATCCCCGCCCCCGTGTCCTGCACCTCGAACTGCAACGCCCCTCCTTCGTGCCGCCCCCGGACACTCACGGTCCCGCCGGCCGGGGTGTACTTGAGCGCATTGGTCACCAGGTTTGTAATCACGCATGAGAGCTGCTGCTCGTCCGCGGTCAACACCGGCATATCCACAGGCACATCCGCGACGAGCCGCACGTTCTTTTCCTGGAACTGGATCTGCAGCGGCCTGAGCAACGACTCCACGACGTCATGCAAATGCAGTTCTTCTTCGCGCAACGTCACCCTGCCGGCCTCGATGCGCGCGAGCTGCAGCAGCTCCCGCGCAAGTTTCGTCAGCCGTGTGCAATCCTCTTTTGCGGAGGATACCAGCTCCTTCTGCCGTGCGGTGAGCGGGCCGAGCAGTTGCTGGTTCAGAATGTCCACGCACATGGTGATCGACGTAACGGGAGTCCGGAACTCGTGGGAGACGGTGGCAATGAACTCCGACTTCATCCGGTCGAGTTCCTTGAACTGCGTGATATCCTGCAGCAACGCCAGGACGCTCATACACGCTGTCCGTCACGGTCCCGCAGAACGCGTGATTTTGGGCCGGAAGAACAGGGTCACCCCCTTTGCCGACACCTGGAAATGGGACATATCATGCGGGACCGTCGCCGGTGCCGCCGGCAATCGCCTGCTCCAGGAGAAACAGGAGCCGTTCATCACCGATCAGACTCCGGACCGGCCGCCCGATGGCGGTGGGCTCATCAAACCCGAACAGGTCGGCCACCAGACGGTTCACATGCAGGATGTTCATCGCCCCGTCGGTCATGATCAACCCGTCCGCGATGTTGTCCACGATCGCCTCGGACTTGCTCTTCTCGGAGAGCATCTTGTCGATGTTCATCACCTCGTACTGCCGCAGCCGCTCCGTCATCTTGTTGAATTCGCGGCTGAGCTGACCGACCTCGTCGTCCGACAGGACATCGATCTTCAGGTCGACCTTCCCCGCGCCGATCTGCTTCACCTTTTCGGTGAGCTGTTCGGCAGGGGTGATGAACGACCGGATGAGCCAGGCGGTGGCAATGATGCTGAGAATCAGGCTGCCGATGGACATCAGCATGGAACCGAATGCGGTCTTGTTGGCGATCGAATGGGTCTGCGGCATGGCGTTGTACAGCGCGTTCTGGTTGATTTCAAACATCTGGAAGCAGAGATCGCGCAGCTGATCCGACATCGGCCGGACCCGGTCGTAGTAGTAGGCCTTTGCCCCTTCAAATGCCCCCTGTTTGATGCGCGCATTCATGGAGTCGCCGAGGAGCATGTACTGCATGTATGCCGCCTGGATGGAATCCCGCAAGGGCTCCTGTGCCGGGCATGACCGCGGAACGCACCGCCTGGTCGTACCAGTAGTAAAAGAGATCCCTGTTCTCCGTCCATTTCAGGAAGAGATCCCGGTTTTCCGTCAGGCTCCCTTCCGCGGTCGGCGGCTCGCCCTCGCTCGCCACCAGGAGAGCATTGTCCTGCCGCTCCAGCGACTTCATCATGTTCTCCGCCGCAAGCACGCTCTGATAGTTCTCCCTGATGATGGTCGTCACACTTGTCGCAATCGAATAGAAGTTGTATATCGACCAGTAGCTGCTGGCAAGGTTCAGCACGACCAGGACGGCGAAGGTCCAGACAATGCGGGCGCGGATGCTTTTAATGATCTGGGGCATGGGTTCAGAACAGCACGCCCAGGTACGGGCCGTGCGAGACGGTCTGATAATCGGCATTCGCGTTGGAAAGGGACCAGCGTTGATACCGGAACCGGTATCCGCATACCAGTCCATCGAGCAGCCGTATATTCCGCAGGAGCAGTCGCGCATCGCCGAGCACCGCTGTGGATGAGCCGCTCCCCGTGCTGAACCCTTCAAAGCTGTAATGGATGATCCCCAGCGCCTGAATACTGAACTCCATCGACGGCGACAGGGCACGGTACTTCACGCCGGCGCCGATTCCCACACTTGCGACATTGAAGTTATCCCGTTCGGCGCCGTTGGATTCCGACTTCGTAAAGTCGGCGGCCCCGCAGAGCGGCACCAGAAGCGCACTTGAACGTGATCCTGCAACGATCAGATCGGTCGACACGGTTGTGCCCAGGAAGACGGCCTCACGCGACGAACCATTCAATACGTACCGTGTATAACCGAAGATCACTTCGAACGGCCCCTGGTCAAACGCCAGCGTGGGCATCCACGCCCTGTACCTGATGGCGAGAGAATCGGGAGTCGGGTTGCCGGCTGAGGGCGCAAAATCACGGTACATCGCACCGGCGCTGAAAAACCGGGCTTCGGAAGAAGCGTACTCCCGCGGCTCATCGTACTGGGCCGTGGCTGTGCCCACAGGGAAGACCACCAGAACGGCGGCCAGAACGCGTCCGGGTCCACCACCCGCGGTCTGCTTCTCTCATTGCTCTTCCTCCTCCTCCGGTTCATCCTGGCGCCTGATGCGGAGTGTCTTCACTTTGATGCCGTCCACCGCCTCCACCGTGCCCTGCCATGCACCGATGCGCAAGAGCGCACCCCGTTCCGGTACCTGCCCGAGCAAATGGATCACGTACCCGCTCACCGTCACCATATCCTTCGAATCGGGGATCACGTCGAACTTCCTGGAAAAATCCAGCAGCGGCATCGACCCGTCCACGAGGAACTCTGTTTCACTGACTTTCTGCACGGTGACCGGTTCAATGTCGAACTCGTCGCGGATTTCCCCGACAAGCTCTTCAAGAACATTCTCCAGCGTCACCAGTCCCGCCGTCCCGCCGTATTCATCCACCGCAATGGCCATCAGGACGCGCTTCGCAAGAAACATCGTCAGGGCCCGCTCCAGCGACATCGTCTCCGGCACAAACAGCATTTCGCGTTTGATCTCCAGCAGGCGCGTGCCCGGTCCCGTTTCCCCCTTCAACTTGAAAAGGTCTTTCAGGTGGATCATCCCCACCACGTTGTCCAGGTTGCGCTCGCACAGGGGATACCGGGTGAACTGGTTGTCCAGCGCAACGGCAATATTCTCTTCGATCGGCTTGCCGGTGTAAAGGACAACGAGGGCGGTCCGGGGCACCATCACCTCCCGGACGGTCCGGTCGCGCAACTCGAGCGCCCGCAGGGAAATCTTCTTGCCGGTGCTCGTCTGTGGCCGACCCTTTGCCGAGGATCAACCGGAGCTCCTCTTCGGAGTGGGTGATTTCTTCCTCTCCGACCGGCTCTATGCCGAGTAAACGCAGGAATGTGTTGGCGTTGGCATTGAGGAACCAGATGAACGGGCGGAAGATCCTGAAAAAGAGATCCAACGGCCGGGCAATGGCCAGCGTGGTTTCCTGTGCATACTGGATCGCCAGCCATTTCGGCGCCAGTTCGCCCAGGACGATGTGAAGATAGGTAATAACCGTGAAGGCGAAGGTGAAGGAGATGGTATGAATGATGGCCGGCGTGAAACCGCCGAAAGCCTCAAACAGGGGGGTAATCATATCGGCCACAAACGGTTCACCCGCCCATCCGAGCCCGAGGCTGGTCATCGTGATACCCAGCTGGCACGCAGAAAGATAGGCATTCAAGTGTCCGAGAACGTTCTGTGCAATGCGCGCACGTCGTGAGCCGGACCGGACCAGGGGCTCGATCTGCGTCGAACGTACTTTGACGATGGCGAACTCGGCGGCAACAAAGAACCCGTTCAGAAACACCAATCCGAGGACGCCGGCGATCTTTGCAAACGCGGTGAGGATTTCCATAGAGTAAAAAGGTACACCAAAGGAGGAGGGAAATCAAGCAGCGGCTCAAAAACGGTCAAAAGGAACGATATTCAGTCCAGCACTGCGGTGAACACGCGGTACCCTTTCCCTTCCACCGTCAGCATCACTTCTCCTCCCGCCGAAGAGACCATCCAGGTCCTCCCGCTGAACACCTCCCGGTAGTTGACCTTCCCGCCTTTCACCGCCCCCTCCATCGCCGGCATCTGCAGCTTCGCCCGCCGCGGCTCTGCGGAGAAGTTCAGCACGACAAATACGCGCTGTTTGCCCGCCGTCCGCAGAAAAGCATAGACATCGTTCGCCGCCGTTCCCGTCACGCGCAACAAATCTCCCCGGGAGAGCGCGACTGTTCAGCGTGCGCAGTTCAAAGAGCGTGCGGTAGATGTCCCCCATCTCGCGCGGGCGGGTCCAATCGACTTCCACCTTTTCGAACAAATCCAGCATCCTGTTGTTCGCCACTTCCTCACCGGTGTAGATCAGAGGAACGCCGGGAAGCGTGTTGACGAGCACCGTGGCCAGCCGCAGACCCTCCGGGCCGAATTTCTTCAGCGCCGGCGCATCCCATGCGTTCTTGTCGTGATTGGTCGTGAACCGCATCCGGAGCGAACCCCGGGGAAACTGCATCTCTTCGGTCCTCAGAATCTGGTCGATCAACGCCACCGGCCGCTTTCCCGAAAGGAGCGGTTCCAGCACATCGTAGATATTCCACGAATACGTTACGTCAAAGGCCTTCACGTGATGCTCCGGGAGGGAACCCTCGGACAGCATCATCACCGGCCTGATCGCGTCCAGCTCCGCACGGGCCGACTCCCAGAAGTCGGTCGGCACCATCTCCGCCACATCGCACCGGAAGCCGTCGATCCCGACGTCGCGCACCCACCAGGTCATCATGTCGGTCATGTAGCGGCGCAAACCCTCGTGGCGGTAGTCCAGATCCGCCACATCTGTCCAGTCTTCGTTCGGCGCAATAATCTCCCCTTTGGCATTCCTGGTGAACCACTCCGGATGTTCCGCGATCAGCTTGCTGTCCCACGACGTGTGATTCGCCACCAGGTCGATGATGACCTTCAAACCCTGGGCGTGCACCGCCTGCACCAGCCGGCGAAAATCCTCGAGCGTGCCGAACTCCGGATTGATGCCGTAGTAGTCCTGCACCGCATACGGAGACCCGAGTGTCCCCTTCCGGTGCTTCACCCCGACCGGATGGATCGGCATCAGCCAGAGTGTCGTGACCCCCAGGCGCTTCAACTCGGGCAGCCGCTGTTCGAGCCCGGCGAAGGTCCCCTCTTGGGAAAACGACCGGAGATAGACCGAATAGATGGCTCCGTCTTTCACCCAGTCCGCGCTTTCCCTGGCGGGCAGGGCGGAATACGGGCCCCGCAACAACGTCTCGAGCTGCGCTGTGGCTATGAGTGTGACCGGACGGTAGATGCCGCCGCCGCCGCTGTTGTCCTTAACGAGAACAACGATGCTGTTCTCTCCTTTGTTGACGGCGCCGGTGACATCAACAGCGAAGGGGTCGCTGTATCCGGTGTGCGAGCCAACCTCCATGCCGTTGACCCAGACGACCGCTTCATCATCCACACCCGCAAAGTGGATGCTGAGCGGCTGGGCGACGCTTTCCACCTGGAACGTCCGCATGAACCATCCCCAGCCGTCGTATTTCGCCATGCCCGGATAGGCTTCCCAGAAATCGGGAGTGGCAACCGTTTCCCAGGATGAGCGATCGAGCGCCTGGACGTACCAGCGATGGTCTATGCCGGCCTTCGCGGTGTCCGCGCGGAACCGCCACTCACCGTCCAGGGAACGCTTGAGCGGAGACGGCTGTGCCATCATGGAAGCCGCAAGGAGGATGGTGCAGACGCCAAGCACACCTGCTCGAGACATGGTGTCGTTCCTTTCATTTCGTGTTTCGTGCTTCTCTCTTTCCCCTACTGCCCCGGCCCGAACAGGAAGACGCCCACAAACACCACGAGGACCGCCAGCTGAATCCATCGTTTCACCCGCGGGTCGGCGCGGCGGACCCGGTCCCACCCGTACGCCAGCACCAGCATCAGCAGCAGAAGAAGAACCGTCCACAGCGCCGCCTCCGCGTACCCGAACGTCTGGCCGGCCCAGGTGCGGAAATTGAATGCCCCGAAGTTGCCGTAGATCAACAGCAGGTGCGCGGCGTAGACCAGCAGCGATTCCCGGCCCATGAGCGCGACGGGAGATCGCGGGCCGACACCGTGGCGCTGTTCGTACCAGAACATCAGGGCGCACAGGAAGAGCACAATCCCCAGCCGGAGCAGAACAAAACCGGGGCTGAACCGCCAGTAGTCGTATGTGGGATAAAGCCATGCGAGCGGCATCAGCACCAGGGAAAGGGCCAGCAATCCGACACCCGCCCCCGCAAAACGTTTGGTGAGAACGCCGGCGGCCTGCGGAGAAGCGGGAGAGAGGACGCCTTCGCGCGCCTCCGAAAAGAGATATCCCGCAATCGCTCCGGTGAACAGGAAGACGGACCAGGGGAAAAGGGGAAACAGCGAGAAGTGCAGTCCGTTCATGTATGCCGCAAAAGGCGCCGGGAACACCGGAAGGAAATCCATCCCCCACATCAAAGGCGTCACCAGCAGAACGATCACCGAGATCACCCCGGTCGCCAGATACAACCGCCGCTCGGTGCGCAGAATCAGCAGCAGGATCTGAAGGAAGAGAAGGCAGACAGCAATACATTGAAGGACATCGGCCTGGAAAAAGACCAGCCACTGCTCTTCGCTCACCCCCGCCAGGAGCTGGCCGAGGTTGAACTTGGGCAGGTGAAGTGCATAGCCGATTGCCAGGATAAAGAGCAGGCGTCCGAGCTGTTTGAAGAGGGGGGCGACCGAAATGGAGATAGGAAGGCAGTTTCCGGCGGGTGGTGACCGCATATGCCATCCCCGAGGCAAACAGGAACGACGGGGCGACGAGTCCGTTGATGAACGTGAGCACATCAAAGGGAGCACTGGCCGAGATCGCTTGGAGAATGGTCGCGTTGAAGACGTGGGTCTCGATCATCACGATCACCGCCCAGCCCCGGAGGAGATCAATGAAGGCAAGACGTTTGGAGGGGGTCATGGGGGGCCTTACTCTGCGGTACTGCGCGCAGTGCCGTTGTGTTGGACCGGGCCGCTAATAGGGTCTGGTCAGGAAGAAATACAGGAGCGTACTGGTAAATCCCGCCTGCAGCACCCGCCAGTGCGGATCGTGCCGTTCCCGCACGGCATTCCATGCGTGAACCGAAGTGAGCATCAGCAGGAGCACACCCGCTGCAACACAGAGGGCGGAGAAGGGATCCAGCCGCTGGCCGATAATCTGCATCAGGCCGTCGTTTGCTGCCGATCCATAGACGAGGACAAGGTGCACGGCGTAGACAAGGAGCGAGGCTTTGCCCAATACCACGAGGTGTTTTCCGACCGCCGGCGGAAGCCGGCGCAGGGCAAAGAACCCCGTCGTCATGAGCAGGATCGCTCCAAGCCGGATGGCGAAGAAATCCGGACCGGTCTTCCAGAAATCATGTACGGGGTACACACGCAGCGGGAGAAGGTCACACACGAGACCGGTCGCGACCGCCACCGCGGAGACATGGGCGACCCGGCGGAAGAATGCGGATTCTCTTCCGGCGGATCGGGCCTTCACGTACAGGAGCCCGGTCACGGCGCCCGCAAAGAGATATGCCGAGAATGGGAAAAGAGGAAACAGCGACGGTTGCTGCTGGCTCAGGTACGGAGCGATGACCGCCGGAAGCATGCCCCGGAGGTCAAGAAGCCAGATAAGCGGCGACACCAGGACAATGGCCGCGCCGGCCGCGGCGGTCACCGGGAGAAACCGTTCGCGGGTTCGTGTGATGACAACGAGCAACTGCAGCATGATGATGCTCACCGCCAGACAGTGCAGGATATCCACCTGGAACATCATCGCGTACTCTTCGGGCCGGGTATTGTACAGGAGTTTGTTCAGGGAGAAGAAGGGAAAATGCAGGGCGTACCCCAGAACGAGCAGTCCGGCCATTTTCCCCATCCGCTTCCGGGCGGGAGCGGCAAAGGCGGCAAATTCCCCCCACCGCGGTCCGGTCACGACGGCAAACGCATAGCCGGAGATAAACAGAAACAGCGGCGCGGTGAAACCGCGAAGGGCATCGTAGATGCGGAAGACTTCCGTGGCGCGGGCATCCGGGCCCAGCACCGCATCGATGCTGTGGCCCAGGACCATGACCACGACGGCAACGCCGCGCATGAAGTCGAGGGAATGTACGCGTTCTCGTGGTTGATGCATCGGAAGTACAAGGGTGCGCCGGAAGGCGGATCGGGCAGACAACACAGGTGGAAGGTGAGAGCTAATCGCCGATCTTATCCTTGATGATCCTCTCCAGTTCGTCCATGTCCACCGGCTTCGTCACGTACGCCGCCCCACCGATTTCCCTCCCGAACTTCTTGGCGTAGTAATCATCCACGGCGGTCAGGAACACAAACGGAAGCTTGGTGAACTCTTTCTGTTTTTTTACCGCCTCAAACAATTCGAAACCGTTCGTTTCCGGCATCACCAGGTCGGACACGACGATGTTCGGTTTCAGCTTCTGGATCGCCTTGATGGCATCCTCCGCACACCCGACGGCCTCCACCCTGAAGCCCCGGTCCAGAAGCCCTGCACGTGTGGCACTCAGGACGGCGGGCTCGTCATCCACCAGCAGGACCAGCTTGTCTTTCACCGTCACGGTTTTGTTTCGATCGTTCATATGCAAATATTGCCAATTTCCCAATAAAATGCAATCACCGCCCGCCCAAAATCAGCCGGGCGCACGTTTGACCGCTCTGAATCGCTCCTTCGATCGTCGCCGGAAGACCCGTATCCGTCCAGTCTCCGGCAAGGAGGAGATTTTTCGCCGCCGTGACCGGGCCCGGACGGCGTCCTTCGTTCTCCGGCGTGGCGGAAAACGTGGCCCGTTTCTCACGGAGAACCACCGCATGCACAGGCAGTCCCGACCGCTCCCGCCAAATACCGTGCGGAGATCTTCCACCGTAATGTTCACGAGCTCCTCGTTGCTCAAACCCAACCAGAGCATATGCGGCGCTGATCGTTGCAGAGATGATGACGCTCTCTCCGGAAGATCCAGTGTACGCGCCGGCCGATCAAACCGAGCACATCCCGGTCCATGAACGGGTGCTCGAACCAGAGGTGGATGGAGATAATCGGTGAACCCGCCGCCGGAGCCATCGCGTCGATGTTCACGGGAGAGGGGAATGTTCGACCGGCCAGAGATCAGCCATCCGTGCCGGGGGGCACGGCGAGAATAACCGCGCCGCAGGAAACGCTGTTCGCCCCCTTTCAGTATCACGCCGCTCACGGCTCCGCCGCCGGCCTGCAGGGACACGACGTCAGCGGCACAGCGCACCATCCCGCCATGCCGTTCAATGAACGCGCACGCAGGATCAACGAACACGCTGCTCAGTCCGGCCCGTGGAAACACGAGCGCCGAACTGCTCCAGTGATCAAGAAACGCACTGCGAATGTGTCCGGAGAAACAGGGAGGCCGGAGCACGATCCATCTGCTCATTCATGATTGCCACCGCCAGCGGCTCCCAGAAGCACCGTCGCGCCTCGGCTGATTGATGCCGGTCATCCAGCCAGCGCTTGATGGTGTGCCCCGATACCGTTTCGACACCGGCGCAGGGCTCTGCCCGCACGCAGGAGCCGTATGCGGTCCGGCAGACTCAGCAACGACGTGGTCGTGATGCCCCAGAGCAGATGCAGCGGTGCGGGAAGGGCCGGGAGTCTGAACTCCACAAACCCCCGATCGGGATGATGGAACGGCAGGACCGGGCGCGGCTGGGTGACCGTAAGATGCCGCGCACCGATACGGTCGAGATAGGCGAAGGTCCGTGTGTATCCGGCGATCAGCAGATGCTGACCGTTGTCAATGGTGTCGCCGGTTGTGGTGTCGGTATAGGAGCAGACGCGCCCGCCGGCTGCGGGCCTTTGTTCGAGGAGCAGAACGGGAACCCCGGCGGCGACCAGGTCAACCGCAGCAGCCAGACCGCTCAGCCCGCCGCCGACGATGACTACCGGCCGGTGTGGGTCGACTCTGTCCACAACGGGCTGCGGTTCATCCAGGAGTACTTCAGGCGATGGCTCAGCCAGTACCGGAAGGCGATGAGCACTTTGAGGAATTTCGAGATGGAAATACGCCGCTCGAACACGTTGTAATCGGCTTTCGTGATCCGGTTGAGCGTGTGCGCGTAAATCGACCACATGATCCGCGCGGCGAAGAAAAACCGCTTGTCTTCATCCAGCAATGCGGCGCGCGCCAGATCAAAATACTCGCTTGCCCGCCTGCACTCAAATCGCATCAACTCCACGAACTGGGGGGTGTAGCGGTTGTGCAGGAGATCGTCCTCGGAATACCCGAACCGCTCCAGGTCTTCCAGCGGAATGTAAATGCGCCCGCGCTTCGCATCGTCTTTGATGTCGCGGAGAATATTCGTCAGCTGAAGCGCAATTCCCGAGGTAGATCGCGTAGTCGCGTGTGGATTCGTTCCTGTAGCCGAAGATCTTCCTGCACATCAGCCCGACCGACGACGCCACCAGATAGCAGTACTCCCGCAGCTCGTCAAAGGTCCGGTAGCGCGTCGTCCGCAGATCCATTTCCATCCCCCGGATCAACTCGTAGAAATGCTCGACCGGGATGTTGAAACGCTGTGCGGTTGAACTCAGCTGGTTCAGAAGGGGAAACGTCGACTTCCCCCGCAGGCTGCGGTTCAGCTCCATGCGCCACTTGCGCAGGAGAACCCCTTTGTGCCGTTCGTCACGGTCTTCGTCCACAATATCGTCGGTGGTCCGGCAGAACGCATACACGGTGTGGATCGCCTCGCGTTTCTGTTTGGGCAGAAGCGAGAACGAGTAGTAGAAGCTGGTGTTGCTGCTTCGCGTTATGGCGGTTGCCGTTGCGTTCATGGTGCTCGCCGGAGAAGCGTCCGGAAGAGGATGTCTGCCTTGTCCATTGCCGAGAGTGATGGACGCCGGTGGAGGACGTCATAGCCTGATTGCGCGGACCGCTTCCAGGATTGCCAGCCCGCCGCGCACCGTAAGAGAGAGCTCGAACCGGAGGCGGGCGGAGGAAACAAGGTTCAGCAACGGAACACCGTCGAGCAGATACTCCCTGGCGCGTCCCACCTCAAACGCCAGCATTCGCCGAAAACGCTCATCCAGAACGCCCCGGGCCAGCTCGTCCTCAGTATAACCAAATCGGCCAAGATCTTCAAGCGGCACATACAGCCGGCCGTTTGGCCCGGTCCACCGATAGATCCTGCCAGAAATTGGCCAGCTGCAGCCCCGTACAGATGGAATCGGACAGAGGAACGGTCCGCTCGGTGACCTCCCCGAAAAGATGAAGCAGAAGAAAGCCGATGGGATTGGCGGAATGACGGCAGTAGAACAAAAGATCCTCAAACCGGCTAAATCGTTGCGCTGTAACGTCCATGCGGAACGCGTGGAGGAGCGCATCCAGCGGCTCGCGGGGAAGACCGGTGCGCGCGGCGGTTTCTCCGAGAGCCACAAATACCGGTTCCGTCGCATCGCCCCGATAACACCTCCCGAGCTTCTCCCCCCATTCATCAAGTCGCCGGAGCCGCTCGTGAGCGGGAACATCTCCTTCATCAGCGAAATCGTCGGCTGTCCGCGCAAAAGCGTAAATAGCCGCAACATAGGGGCGCATCTCACGCGGAATCACGAGAGAAGCCACAGGAAAGTTCTCGTAGTGCGACCGTGCCAGGGCCTTGCAGTAGGCGAATGCCCGGTCGATTTCCTGCCGTGAGCGTTGTTGCATGATCGACAAGATATCCACTCCGGAGGTCAACTTCAACGATTCTTGCTCTTGAGTCGGATATCGCGTATATTCATAGGTCATTTTCGGCGGGATAGCTCAGTAGGTCAGAGCAGTGGAATCATAATCCACGTGTCGGGGGTTCGAATCCCTCTCCCGCTACTGACAACATGTCTGAGTCGACGTTTTTCCCGTCCCGATTCCGGGCGTTTGTACAGGAGCATGCGTTGCTCCGGACAGGCGACCGTGTGGTCGCGGCGGTGAGCGGAGGAGTGGATTCGGTTGTTCTTTTGCACCTGCTTGCCGGCGATCGTGTGCGTTTGCAGCTCGACCTTGTGGTGGCGCATTTCAACCATCAACTGCGGGGCCGGGAAGCCGATGCCGATGAACAATTCGTCGGTGCGCTTGCCGGGAAGCTCGGCCTGAACTTCCGGGCGGGGCGCGGCGATGTGCGGGAACGGGCGCGGAAACAACGGACAGGCATCGAAGAAACAGCCCGGGAGCTCCGCTATGAGTTCCTGCAAACGGTCCGCCGGGAAACAGGGGCCGTCCGCATCGCCACCGGACATAATGCCGATGATAATGCGGAGACGATGCTGCTGCATCTGTTCCGCGGCGCCGGCGTCCGGGGATTGGCAGGCATCCCGGTCCAGCGCAACGAAGGCCTGATAATCCGTCCACTCCTGTTCGCCACACGGAATGAGATCGCGGCATACGCGACTGAACAGGAAATCACCTTCCGCGAAGATGCAACCAACGCCGAAGATGATCGTGCACGGAATGTGATACGGCACCACATCCTCCCGGTGGCTCGTTCACGGGTGCAGCCGGGCGTTGTCCGCACACTGCTGCGGACGGCCGAGGTGTTCCGCGAGCTGGATTCCTATCTTGCGCAGGTAGCGCGCACCGGCCTCGACCAGGTTATCGTACATCGCACGGGCGAGGAGGTGCATCTGTCGCTCCCTCTCCTCCTCAGTTTCCCAACCGCGATCCAGCAGTACCTGGTCATGCATGTCGCCGAGTCCGCAACCGGCCTGCGGCTGCGTTCTGAACGTGTGGACGCCGTTCTGGCAATGGCCTCCCGGCAGCCCGGCCGGCGGATTGACCTCGGCCACGGATGGGAAATGATCCGGGAACGCGACACCCTCTGCCTGCTCGCCACCCGGACGCACGGGAACCTTCGCCGTGCAGGTGTCGCCGGAAACAGAGTACGCGGTGGGCGATGCACGGTTTTCGTTCACCATCGAACGAACATCGCGAACGTGAAGGCCGGAGCGGTGGTGATGAGGAACAGGTGGATGCGGAACGGACCGGCATAATGCCGCTGGTCCTGCGGTCGTGGCAGCCGGGCGACCGGTTCACCCCGCTGGGCATGGCCGGCACAAAAAAAATCAGCGACTTTCTCGTGGATGCGGGCATCCCGCTCCGCGAAAAACACCGGCACCCGGTGCTCGTCACCCCCGGCGGAGAAATTATCTGGCTGTGCGGGCTCCGGATCGACGAACGGTTCAAAATCACCGGCCGCACACGGCAGACACTGCGGCTCCGGTTTCAACGGCACACGGAAGGACTGCATGGCGAAAGCCCTCAAAGTTAACGGCGACACGTTCGACATCATGATCAGCGAGCGCCGCATCAAGACCCGCGTCCGCGCCCTGGCCCGCACGATCAGCAAGGACTACCGGGGAAAGGTCCCCGTCTTCATCGGGATCCTGAATGGCTCGTTCATCTTTTTTGCCGACCTGATCCGTGAGATCACCATTGACTGCGAGATGGACTTTCTCAAACTCTCCAGTTACGGCGACGCCAAGATCAGCTCCGGTAATGTGCGGCTGCTGAAGGATCTCAATTGCCAGGTTCCCGGCCGGGATATCATTATTGTTGAGGACATTGTCGACTCCGGGCTCTCCATGCAGTATATCCGCGATCTTATCATGCGACAGAACCCCGCATCCTTCAAAGTTGTTACACTATTATACAAGCCCGCATCCGTAAAAACGGATATCCAGCTGGATTACGTGGGGTTTACGATCCCCTCCGCATTTGTCATCGGGTATGGTCTGGATTACGCACAGCGGGAACGTAACCTGAAATCGATCTACAGACTGAAAGCCTAGAGTCTTCACATGGACGAACAGAAAAATACCGACAACGATTCACGCAAAGGCGGCGACCTGGATCGCCGACGCAGCACACAGCGCCCCTTCCGCCAGAAAAAAACGGGGCCGCAGTCCCGGCCTGACGACGACTTCAACTGGAACAAAGTCCTGAAGGTCGTCCTCAGCTGGTCCGCCATCATCCTTCTCGTGTTTCTGGTGATGACCCTGTTCAAGGGGACGGAGCCCAGTGAGACGGAAGTGACGTACAGCGAATACCAGGAGTTCCTGCAGACGAACCTGATCCGCCGTGCCACGGTGAAGAAATCGGAACTCACCAACTTCGATTTTCACGGCGAGCTGAAGATCGCCCGGACGTGTCAGCCGGGCCGGACGCGAAGTACCGGTGACGAAATTCGTGCTCACGCTTCCGATCCTGGACAGTCCGGTGATCAAGGAGTGGGGCGACCGGGGGATCGAGTTTTCGGTCGAGCGGGAAGACAACACCTGGATGAGCGCCCTCATCAGCGCCCTCCCCTGGGTGCTCCTCCTTGTCGTGTGGCTGATTATCATGCGCAGAATGCAGGGAGCGGGTCCGAAGGGTATCTTCTCCTTCGGCAAAAGCCGCGCGAAAATGCTGAACGAAGGGGCGCCGAAGGTGACGTTTCTTGATGTTGCCGGCGCGGATGAGGCCAAGATGGAACTGATGGAAATCATCGAGTTCCTCAAAGAACCCACCAAGTTCCAGAAACTGGGAGGCAAGATCCCCCGCGGCGTGCTCTTGCTGGGACCTCCGGGCACGGGCAAAACACTTCTTGCCCGCGCGGTTGCAGGAGAAGCCGGCGTGCCGTTCTTCTCCATTTCGGGGGCCGATTTCGTCGAGATGTTCGTCGGCGTGGGCGCCAGCCGCGTGCGGGACCTGTTCGAACAGGGCAAGAAAAGCGCCCCCTGTATCATCTTCATCGACGAGATTGATGCCGTCGGCCGCCACCGCGGCGCCGGGCTGGGCGGCGGTCACGATGAACGCGAACAGACACTCAACCAGCTGCTTGTGGAAATGGACGGGTTCGAACAGAACAGCGGCGTCATCATCATCGCCGCCACCAATCGCCCCGATGTGCTCGACCCCGCACTCATGCGCCCCGGCCGGTTTGACCGGCAGGTGGTGGTGGACCGCCCCGACGTGAAAGGCCGCGAAGGGATTCTCCGCGTTCATACAAAGAACATCCCGCTGGCCGATGATGTGCATCTGGATGTCCTCGCCAAGGGAACCCCCGGACTCGCAGGTGCCGAACTCGCCAACCTGGTGAACGAAGCAGCCCTGCTTGCCGCCCGGCAGAATGCCCGTGCCGTGAACATGCGCCACTTCGAAGAATCCAAGGACAAGGTGATGATGGGCATGGAGCGGAAGAGCCTGATCATCACCGAAAAGGAACGGAACATCACCTCGTACCATGAGATCGGACACGTGCTCGTGGCCCGCAAGCTCCCCGAGGCGGACCCGGTCCACAAGGTCACCATCATTCCGCGCGGACGCGCACTCGGGTTGACCACATACATCCCCATCGACGAGAAGCACACCTATTCGAAGCTGTATCTTGAAACAATGATCACGTACGCCCTGGGCGGCCGCGCCGCGGAAAAACTGATCTTCGGCCAGCTGACCACCGGCGCCGGAAACGACATCGAACGTTCCACGGATATCGCCCGGAAAATGGTGTGCGAGTGGGGCATGAGCGACAAACTTGGACCGCTTGCATACGGACAGAAGGAAGAGGAAATATTCCTGGGCCGGCAAATCGCGCGGCACAAGAACTACAGCGAGCAATCCGCGATCGCTATCGACGAGGAGATCAAGAAGATCGTCAACTCGTGCATGAAGCGCGCAGAGAAGATCCTCACGGATAATGTCGAGACGCTCCACCGCCTCGCAGCAGCACTGCTTGAACGCGAAATCCTCGACTCCGTGGAGATTGACGCCGTGATTCGCGGTGAAACGCTTCCCCCGATGGAACGGCGCGTCAACGGCAAGGACACCGACACGCAAAGTCCAGACACCCGCGCCGGATGGCGGCAGCGCGCCAGCGAGGACATGAACGAGCTCAGAAGCGTCGAGGAGAGTTATTCAACCGAGCTCATCCGCAAGGGAATTCATCTGAGCTCGCTCTCCATCCCGGTGGTCTATTTCTTTATCTCACGCCCCACCGCGCTCACGATTCTGATCCCGATCACCCTGTTCTTCGGTCTTTCGGATCTGGCACGGTTGTATGTGCCTGCCTTCGGGGAACTCTACACGAAAGTTTTTCGGCTTTCTTCTGCGCCGCCATGAACTGAATGCGCGGCGCAGGCGTCTGAACGGAGCCACGTACGTTCTGCTGTCCGCCACACTCTGTATCTGGCTCTTTCCCAAGATCATCGTCATCACCGCGTTTGCCATCCTGATCATCTCCGACACATCCGCCGCGCTGATCGGACGGAAATTCGGCCGTCATCCGTTCCTCGGAAAATCCCTGGAAGGGACAACCGCCTTTTTTGTGAGCGGCCTTCTGGTGGTGGCGCTCGCGCCAAAAATCGCCTACCTGCCCGCCGAATACCTCATCGGCGTCCTGGCAGCGGCACTCGGCGCCGTCGTGGAAGCCCTCTCCGGCGATGTCATTGACGACAACCTCTCCATACCGATTTCCATCAGCCTGGCGATGTGGGGACTCTATCTCCTGCTCCTGCCCGCCCTCAACGTCCATGCACTCGACCTGATCCCCGGATGAACATCTACCTTTCCGGCGGCATGGAGTATGCGTCCGACGAAGGACGCCACTGGCGGGAAGAGATGGAACAGTGGCTGCAGCGGGAGCTCGGCTGGACATCCTTCAATCCCAACCGCGAAAGCGAACGGTTCCTGCAGGTGCATCTGCCCGGAGCCGATTTTCGCGATCTGAAATCAAGCAACCCCAAACGCTTTCGCGAACTCGTGCGCCAGATCGTTGAACTGGACTGCCGCGCCGTCGCCGAACACTCGGACATGGTGATTTGTTACTGGGACGAATCCGCTGAACGCGGGGCGGGAACAAAAGGGGAAATCACGATCGCACGATACTTCAACAAACCGGTCTACCTCGTCACCTCCATCCCCGAAACGGATATCCCCGGCTGGGTGCTGGGGTGCGCGACGCGGATTTTCCCGAGTTTTGATGCCGTGCGGACATTTCCTGAAACCCTGACCGCAGTTCATCTCCCCACCGCAATCATCCTCTCCCCCGCCATCGTACCCTGCGCCTGAAGCTCCGTCAACACCTCCAGCCTCTCCAGCGCCCACTGGGCCAACCAGAGAAGTGTGGGTCCTGTCAGGTTGATTCCGTGATGGGGCTCCACATGCGCATCCCCGGTAAAGGATTTGTGAACCGACAGACTTCGGGAATACGCCTCGATCTTCCCGCGCAGCGCGTAAATCGCCGCCTGGAACGTGGAACAGGAGACCGGGGGATTGTCATTCCCATGGACGAGATACCCCTCAGGTAAGGCCGCACTCTGCAGATACCCGTGCCAGTGCGCCAGTGCCATCCCTGAGGTCCGCAAGGTGGACGTGAACCATGCATCCGGATGGATCCGGTTCAACAATCCCGCCACCAGCGCGTTGGCCATGGCGTGGGAAAGAATGGTCAGGGTGTCATACGAAGGTTTGTAATCGGTGCTCCTGCCCACGCCTCGCGGTGTGGAAAAGATTATCCGGCCCTGCGACAGTCCGAGCATGACCAGATCACGCTGCGGGTCGATGTTCGACTTATCGCACCCCGAACGGGTCGTCAGCACCCAGATGTCCGGCACCCGGAGAAGCATCGGGCCCTGCGGCATGTTTACCGTGACGTGCAGTGCGCCGTCAATATGAAACACCCCCGGGCCGCTCCGGATGTCCGCATGATGCCCCTCCCGGGCTTCCTGCGCCGTCAACGCGGCGGGCGGGTCCACAGCAAGCTGCCGCGCAAGGAAACCGTAGCTCATCCCCGAACGGTGATCCAGATATGCCGCGGCGAGACGTTTGTAGTACCGGTTGCGGAAGGCCAGTGACTCCAGGGAAGTGTGGAAAAGCATCAATCCGGTGTCGGACCAGAGCTTGCCGCTCTCCTGGAAGTCCTGAACATAGGGGCGATATCGCAGATCGTGAAGATCCAGTCCGCCTTCGCGGACGTCGAAATCATTTGCATGCGGCGGAACCACCGGTGCGGCAAGCTTGGGTACGAGCACGCTGAACGCCTCTTCGCGAAGCGTCCTCATGCTGCAGCGTATGATCGCGCCGTTCATCGTACATACGGTCCACGCCGTGTCATCGACGTAAATCACCACCTGCACGATATTCCATGCCAGCATCTTCACGATACTGTTCAGCTTTTCCTGCGACGCTGTCGCGAGATCGGCGGGACAAGGCCCATCCACGATCCCGACAATGGTGGCGCGCCGGAGGTTGGTCACATGATCCACCGGCAGATTGCCCGATTCCAGCTCTCCGGGGGCAATCACGACGATCCCCTCCTGCAGCTTTTCCGTCACAGGATCTGCGAGCGCCTGCTCGTGAGGCAGCACCGTCACGCCGCAGGCCACAAGAGCGTCATGCAACTGCGCGCTGAAGGCCGCCACCCGCCCGCTCACCGTGCGCCCCGGGGAGAACGTCACGTGCAGGCTTTTTGCCATCGCCACCGGCGACAGGGGCACTGCGCCCGGTACGCCGAGTATCGCGGAAACGGCATCGACGCTCAACACGTCTGTTCTTCGTGTGTCACTCATAAGCGTTTCTCTGCACCAGTTTCTCTTCCCTCAAGTTTGAACACCCTGATGAGCCAGTCTCCCACTCCCGCCCAGATGCTGCTGAACACAATCAGGGCTTTCGGGCCGCTGAAGGGAATGACGATTTCACGCCGGCGTTGACGTACCGCGCGCACAATGGCCCGGGCAACCCGCTCGCTGGAAATTTTGGCCGATGCCGGCGGGACATCCAGGGTTTCGATCATCGGCGTGTCCACGCGTCCGGGAAGAACCGTTGACGCATAGACTCCGGTGCCGTGCAGCTCCTGCCGCAGCACGTCCACAAAGCCCGTTGTCGCAAACTTTGAGGCCACGTAGGCGGCATCGGGCGGCAAACCCTTCTTCCCGTCAACAGAGGTGACCGCCACAATATGTCCCGATCGCTGCTCCAGCAGGTAAGGAAGCACGGCGCGGATCAGGTGAACCGTTCCATAGTAATTGACCGCCATACACCGTTCAATGTCGGCAAGGGTGAGATCTCGGACCGCACACCGATGATACACCCCGGCATTACACACGACAATATCGATCCGGCCGAAGCGGGCGAGCGTTTTGCGGACGAGCTGTGCCACACCCGCCTCGTCCGTCACATCGGTCGGAACCACGAGCACCTCGGCACCCGCGGCACGCACATCCGCCTCCGTGCGCTGAAGGGGCTCCGGATTGCGCGCAGCGAGCACCAGCCGTGCGCCCTCCCGGGCAAAAGCCATCGCCGCAGCACGCCCGATGCCCGACGATGCACCGGTGATGATTGTCGTTGCGCGATATGTCCGGCCGCTGTGTGCACCCATGTGAAGCTCTCCGCACCCTGGGGGGGCCTTCCGGGCCTACGGCCTCACCATCTCGACGTGCGGGATACCGTCCTCATCATACACCTCCCCCGCCCGCACGTAACCGAAACCGTTGTAGAATCGCTCAAGATACTGCTGGGCGGAGATGCGGTTGGGCTGCCCCGGATACATCCCGGCCGCTTTCCTGACTCCCTCTGCCATCAGCACCTTCCCCACGCCTGACCGGCGGACTTTCCGGCTCGTAACCACGCGGCCGATGGAAGGTTCGGGAAAACGTTTCCCGGGTTCCACAAGGCGAAGGTACGCCACCAGTTCCCCATCGGCATCGTGGCCGGTCAGATGCATCGAGTGCTGATCGCGCCCGTCCAGGTCCAGATACGCGCATGACTGTTCCACACTGAAGACCGCCTGGCGCAGATGGAGAATGGCATACAACAGGTCGGTGGTGAGCTGTTGATATGTATGCCAGCACCAGCGGATCACTGGCTCTTTTTCCAAACCCACTCCCGTGATTTCATCTTTCCGTCTTCCAGGCCCTCGATGCGCGCATGAAGGCCGTCGTCATCCAACCTGTAGATGATGCGTTGTGGAAAGTCGTGTTCGAGGTTCTCGAATACCGCGCGTCCGCGCACCGCTTCTTTGAGGGGAAACACCGCCGGTCCGCGCCCCTGGGGACTTGCCACATAGGCAATGCCCGATTCGGTTGTTTCGATCCGAAGGTATTCGAACCAGGCCAACCCCGCGGAGTCAATGTCCCGGTGAAGACCGAGCATGACGCCGCCCGCAGGAAGCATCCAGAGCTCTTCCATACGTATGCCGTGTTCGACGCCGACCCAGTATCCGGCCATCCAATCCAGAGCGGCAATGCCGGGTTTCTCCTGCTGCGGATCGAACGCGGAATCCGCAACACACACACCGAACACGCCGATAACCAAGACAAGAATGCACGTACGCATGAGGGGTAATACCTGCCGGTTGCGCATCTGAAAGAGTAGTTTACAAACAACCCGTCTGAAATGCAACGCCGCCGCCGGCCGGGTATTGCATCACACCACGCACCTCCCTATCATTGAGGAAGCAATAAGAGACCGCGCCATGACCAACCTCGACTTCGGCTATATTCTCCAGGTCCTTCCGGGCATTATTCTCGGATTCACCGTGCATGAGTTCGCCCATGCCTTTGTTGCCTTCCACCTCGGCGATGACACGGCCCGGCGTATGGGACGCTATTCCCTGAACCCGTTGAAACACATCGATCCGTTCGGCTTCCTCCTTCTCATTATCGCGGGCTTTGGCTGGGCCAAACCCGTGATGATCGACAGGTCCAGGCTCGCCCATCCGCGCCGCGACGATGCGCTGATCGCCGTCGCAGGCCCATTCTCCAACCTCGGCCTCAGCTTCATCTGCGCAGGAATCATCAAGATTATCCTGCTCACCGTCCCGTATGAAGGAAACGCCCTGTACTCCTGGATACTCAACGCGCTGATCGCCGGAGTGTATGTCAACCTCGGACTCTTCGTCTTTAATCTCTTGCCCATCCCGCCCCTCGACGGATCACACGTACTGCTGCAGGCCCTCAACGTCAAAGACGAGATGAATGTCCGGGCTTTCTACAAATACGGAACGTTTCTTCTGCTTGGGATTATCATCGCCGAACGGGGTTTGAACGTCGATATTCTGCCTATCGGCAAAGCCATCCGGTGGATCGGCGAGGGGCTGCTCACACTGTTTGGACTGGCCTGACACAGCGCCGGTCATGGCAGGTGTTCATCCGGGGATGGAAGATCAGACCGTCAGACATCATAGCGTTCTCCCCCCACCACGGTCATCTCCACACGCACGTCCTTGATGGCCCCGGGCGGAATCGTGAAAATATTCTCCGACAGCACAACCATATCCGCGAGCTTGCCCGCCTCAATGCTCCCTTTGAGCTGTTCTTCAAATGAAGCGTAGGCATTGTTGATCGTGTAAGAGCGCACCGCCTCTTCCACAGTCAACCGTTCTGCCGGAATCCATCCCCCCGGGCGCTTTCCGTCAAGCGTGGCACGGGTAACCGCGGCATACATGCCCAGAATCGGGTTCAAGGGAGCCACAGTCCAGTCGCTGCCGAAACAGACCCTTACACCGGCGTCGAGGAAAGTTTTGAAGGCATATGTCGTGGCCGCCCTTTCCGGCCCGATACGGGTTTCCGCCCAGACACCGTCATCGATGCAATGGTACGGTTGAGCCGAGACAATCACGCCCAGCGCGGCAAAACGGGCAACGTCGGCCCTGCGCACATGCTGGGCATGTTCGATCCGGAACCGCCGGTCCCACGGCGGGTTCGTGCGCACGATCTCCTCGAAAATTCCCAGCACGGCGTCGTTCGCACGGTCACCGATCGCATGAATTGAGAGCTGGAGCCCGTGACGGTCGGCATCCATCGCCCACGTGCGGAGCTGACCGCCGGTGAGCACTTCCATGGCCAGTCCTGTCGTGGGTTCATTCAGGTACGGTTCGAAGAACCACGCCGTGTTCGAGCCGAGGGATCCGTCAGCGAAGGCCTTCATGGACCCGACCTTCACCAGCTCATCGCCATGCGCGTGCCGCGCCCTCTCACGCATCAGCTTCTGGTATCCCGCAAGGGGGAGACGCGCATAGATCCTGCACGTCAATTTCCCCTCACCCTCGAGTTTCTTGTAGACCGGAATGTGGGCTTCTTCGGCGATGTCATGCACCGAGGTGACCCCGGCCCTTCGCGCTTCGCCGAGTGCTTTGAGTACGGCATGCTCCAGATCGTGGAACGGGGGTTTGGGGACGACCCCGAGGACGAGCTCCATCGCCGCATCCTTCAGGATACCTGTCGGCTCGCCTGTCGTGGCATCATGTTCGATCCTCCCCCCCGGCGGATCCGGCGTATCGCGTGTGATGCCGGCACGCTCTAGTGCGGCCGTATTCGCCAGAGCCATGTGCCAGTCGAATCGCGGCAGGAACAGCGGGGTATCCGGGGAAACCGGATCGATCCATTCCTTGCAGGGCAGGGTTTTGGTCTCCCACGCCTCCTGATCCCAGTCTCCCCCCGTAACCCACATGCCCCGGTGGGATTGGACGTACGCCCCCACTCCGGCAATGAACGCCGCCGTGCTTGTGCAGCCGCGCAGGTTGAGCCCGTCAACCTGCGTGCCGCCCAGCACGAAGTGGACGTGATCATCGATGAAGCCCGGCAACAGAAGGCGGCCCCGCAGATCGATCACCTCCGCCCCCTCACCCGCAAACCTCCTGGCCGCGGATGATGTGCCGACAAAGACGATCCTGGCCCCTTTCGTAACCACGGCCTCCGCACGGGGAAGGAGGGGGTTGACGGTATGCACAATGCCATTCAGAAAACATTTCATGGTCATGCCGGATGCTGTTGACGTTTTCTGGAAGCGTAGTAGAAATAGATGGGAAGTCCTGACACAATAAGGACCAACGACGCAAGGATCCCCCCCGCCGGATACGCTATAAACGTGCCCACCGCAACCACTCCCTGCGTGAGGATCGCCAGTGCCGCCATGGCACGCCAGAGGGGGGAGCGATACGTCGGGCGGTAATCCTCCCGTCCACGCAGGAAGAAAATAGCCCCGTACATCAGGGCGTTTTGCAGGGCGTATGACATCGTGAAATACCCCAGCATGTTTTCGATGTCGCCGAGCAGGAACAGCACAATCGCAAGTCCGGATTGGATCAGGATGGAATAATCCGGCGTGAGAAATCGCGGATGCAGATGTCCGAACACCGAGAAGAACAGCCCGTCCCGCGCGATCGCATACTCCAGGCGCGGCTGCGCCATCATGCTGGCGTTGAGCACACCCAGCATCGATACAAACGCCGCGACCGCAAACACGCCGCCGGCAATCTGCGCCCCGACACCCAGGTAGCTGAATGGGTTCACAAAATCACCCTTCGCCGCCACCAGATCTCCGAACGGGACGATCGCGGAGGTGCACAGGGCGATCAGGGTATAAGCCAGGGTGATGAACAGCAGGGACCCGATAAGTGCGACAGGAAGGGTCCGCTCCGGCCGCTTCACCTCTCCGGCCATATAGAGAATATTGGCGAATCCGGCGTACGACCAGAGTGTCGAAGAGAGGCCCGCCGTGATGATCCCCAACGTCGTACCGGCGTCGGCGACCACACCGGTGCTGCCGAGATTGCCGGAACGCAGAAAAAAGAAGCCCAGCGCGACGATCGCCAGAAGCGGTGTCAGTTTGGCTGCGGTCAGAAGAACCTGGAAGTTGCCGCCGGTGCGCACGCTCCGGTAGTGGAGCCCGGCCAGCGTGATGATCATCGCCGCGGCGATCAGGCGTGAATACAGCGGATCCGCAAAAACGGGCGAAAAGAATTTCAGGGCGGACATCGCTCCCAGCGCCACAATCGTCAACGTCGGAGTATCACTGGTGAGGAAGGCCGTCCAGGTGTAGAGGAATGCCAGAAAGGGGGACCCCGCCCTGTGCAGGTAGTAGTACGGCCCCCCCTGCATCGGATAGGCGGTGCCCATCTCTGCCAGGATGAGAATCTGCGGAACCCAGATCACGCCGCCAAGGAACCAGATAAGCACGGTCATGAGCGGAGTGCCGCCGATCCCGGCAACGATCGGCAGGCTCAAAAAGACGCCCGAGCCGATCACGGTCCCCACAACGAGTGAGGATGTCTGCAGGAGTCCCAGCTCCCGTTTTGGCGCGGTGTTTTCCATGGTTGCGTCAACTTAGCATAATCGCATCACACACGCAACCCGCGCTTGCCTTTCTTCATGCGGCTTTCTACCTTTGAGCGCGTATGCACCCCGGCCGCTTCACGGGGTATCCATGCGCGCGCAAACACATCCCGGAGGAGACCGCCGATGCTGGTGATCGTCAAGGATTCCTATGAAGAGATGAGCAAGGAGGCCGCACGCTATATCACCGACCGCCTCCGCAAGAAACCCAACCTTGTCCTGGGCCTCGCGACCGGCAGTACACCGCTGGGACTGTACCGGGAGCTGGCCCGTATGCACAGGGAAGAGGGACTGGACTTCTCCAAAGTCACCACGTTCAACCTGGATGAATATGTCGGACTGCCGCCGGAACACGACCAGAGCTATCACTATTTCATGCAGGAGAACTTTTTCAAACATATCAACATCGATCACCGGTACGTGCACATCCCCATGGGTATGACCAGGGACTTTGATGCCTTCTGTGCCTGGTACGAACAGCGGATTCAGGAAGCCGGCGGCATAGACGTTCAGGTGCTCGGCATCGGGGCGAACGGCCATATCGCCTTCAATGAGCCCGGTTCGTCGCTCGGGTCACGAACGCGGATCAAAACGCTGACCGGCACGACACGGATGGATAACGCCCGCTTTTTCAAGAACTCCGAGGAAGTGCCGAAGTACGCCATTACCATGGGCGTCGGAACAATCATGGACGCGAAAGAGCTGCTCCTGATGGCAAGCTCATCCTCCAAGGCGGAGGCGATCAGGGCCGCAATCGAAGGGCCCATTACCGCCATGTGCCCGGCCTCGATCATCCAGCTGCACCGGAAAGCATATGCATTTCTTGACAAAGACGCGGCCGCCAAATTGACGGGCCTGTACAACGACACCTGGGAGTCCCGGGTGCTCTAATCTACCGGAGTGACGACGATGACACAGTCCATCTGCATCTTTGAAGATCCCGGCTACACCCGTTTGCTCCCCCTTGTGTACATGCGCCCGGCATACGAACTCCGGTGCGGCATGACCACGCTCCGCCAGAAACTCGTCCGGTGCTATCCCGGCGTCCCCCAGACGCTCCGCTCGCGCGACGACCTGGGCGACCTGATGCGCCAGCAGAATCCCGGCATCCCCGTCAACACGATGCCGGCCGCGAGCTGTCTCTTCCTCAACGGACGCGTGATCGCCGATGAATCTCTCATCGCGCAGATTCCCCTCCAGGGCGAGGACACGGTCTATGTCCAGGGCGACACCCTTGTCGCCGCACGCGTGAGCGGAAGCACCATGGACCGGCTGCGAAGGGGTCTGCCCGATGTCCCCCGCACCGCCGACTTCGACGGCATCCCGCGGCGGGAGGTGCAGGTGAAGATCATCACCTAGCCGTGGGACCTGGTCAACGCGAACGGCGGGAGATCGCCGCCGATTTCCGTCTGCGCACTGCAGGGATCCAGAAGAAAGCCGCGGGACATGTCCATGAGGGCGTGTATCTGGTCAATCCGGATATGATCTTCATCGAAGAGGGAGCCACCGTGAAACCCGGCGTGGTGCTCGACGCCGAACAGGGTCCCATCGCCATCGAAAAGGATGCGCTCATCTTTCCCCATGTGACGATCGAAGGCCCTGCGTGCGTCGGGGAAGGATCCAGGATCAAGGCCGGAGCGAAAATCTACGAGTGCACGAGTATCGGTCCGGTGTGCAAGGTCGGCGGCGAGGTGGAATCCTCCATCGTGCACGGCTTTTCGAACAAGCAACACGATGGATTCCTGGGACACTCCTACCTGGGCATGTGGGTGAACCTCGGGGCCGACACGAACAACAGCGACCTCAAGAACAACTACGGACATGTGCGGGTGGCCATCAACGGGGAACAGGTGGACAGCGGTTCGGTTTTCGCGGGTCTGTTTATGGGCGATCACTCGAAAAGCGCGATCAATACGATGTTCAACACCGGAACCGTCGTGGGCTTCTCCAGCAATGTGTTCGGGGCCGGATTCCCCCCAAAGAGCATCCCCTCCTTCGCCTGGGGCGGCGCCGAAGAAATGAGCGTCTACGACCTCGAACGGAGTCTGGACGTCGCCCGCCGTGTCATGGCACGCCGCAACACGGTGATGTCCGGCGTGGAGGAGAAGGTATTCCGGAAGGTGTTCGAGCTGACGCAGGAGGAACGGCGGAGAGCCGGCATGGCGCGGTAGGTCCTGCGGGCATGTTACGCGGGATCATTGCGGCGGGACCCGCCTCACGCCGATGGGTACACCAGCATCACGGGCGGATGCGAACGCTGTGTGAGAAGCGAACCCAAGATCATCCCTCCCGCCGCCAGCACGAAGCTCAGGAAACCGGAGACATTCACATCCGTGAGGAAGATCATCCAGCCCGGCAACGACTCCCGTACGGACGTGAGGATAAGGAACGCGAGCGGCGCCAGCGCACCCATCACCAGCGAGGCATACGCACCGACACGATTCGCCTTCTTCCAGTACAGCCCGCCCGCCGCACACCCCAGCGCTCCGGCACCGTATATCGCACCGGTGAGCGCGAGATACTGAAATGCCGTCGCAGGAATCTCGTACAGCAACCCGAAGATCAGCAGGAATATCCCGATAAGCAATGCGATGATCCGTGTGAAGAGAATCGTGCTGGATTCCGACAGCCCGTTTCTGCACAACGGCGCAATGATGTCGCGTGTCGCCACTGAGCTCCATGCCAGCATATAGGAGCTGTACGTTGACATCGATGCTGCAAGCATCCCGGCAATCATCAGACCCAGGAATCCCGTGGGGACCACCATGCCCAGGAGACGCGGCATGGCTGCCGAAGGCACGACGTCCGGTCCCAGCATCGCCAGCGCCGCCACACCCCAGAACATCGGGATCATGGAGCGCCCGGCCAGCGTCAATCCCGTGTACAGAAACAGCTTCCGGCCTGTTTCGGGACTGTCGGAGGCCAGCGCCCTGGACGTTGCCGGCTGCCAGAGGGCCGACGTCGCGACGGTCGCAATCAAGGATCCAGACGATGAACACCGGCCCGAAACGTTCCTGCACGAGCGGATTTACGCCCGCCTCACCAAACCGTTGTGACACCACCGAGGCGATATCCGCCAGACTCACGTGTACCAGCACCGCAATGGTCGCCACGAGCATCCCGATGATCAGCACGATAAACTGCATAAAGTCGGTGATAATCACCGAGAACATGCCCCCCAGAATTGTATAGCACACGACAATAATCAGCACGACCACCATCACGACGGCCAGGAGATCCGGAGGGAGCCCGATGGCTTCGGTCAGGAAGATGCCGTCGAACTTCAGGAAAATCCCCATGTTCAGAACGCCGCCGAGGAAAAGAATGCTTCCTCCCAGCAGGCGTACGCCGCGTCCGTACCGGAGTTCATAGAATTCGGGAATCGTGATCACGCGCAGCCGCCGCATCGCCGAAACGATGAAACCTGTTCTGCCGATGACCACGTAGCCCAGCAGCCCGATGATGCCCAGGATAAAACAGGAGAAGCCCGTCATGTATCCCAGCTCCCCCATATACATGAATGTGACGATGCCGATTTCCGTGGCCATCAGCGTCGCAGAACCCAGTGCAACACCCACGCGCCGCCCGGCGATCAGGTATCCTTCCATGTTCTCGACGTATCTCCGGGCCCGCAGGCCGATGAACACCGATGCGGCGAGGTAGAGAACAAGTATGATCCAGTCCAGCAGGTGAAAGTTCATTCAATACACCTCCATCTCCTTCACCGCATACGCGGAAATCCCCTTTGTGCCCCGGATGCCGTTCAGCCGGATATAGCGGCAGATGCGCGGGGCCCACGTGAACTCCTCGGTCCCGCCCTTCCCCCCCGTCACTTCCCCTGCGATATCCCAGGTCTCCGCATCGGGCGACACTTCGAGCCGGTAGTGCGTGGCCCAGGTTTCACCCCAGCATATGCGCACCCGGTGAACCTCCTGCGGGACCGTCCATGCCAGCTGGAGCCATTGTGCTTCGTCCCCGTTGGACTTCGTCCATGCCGCCGAACACCATCGCGTGTGCGATTTCCCGTCGGCGGCGCTTGCCGGACCGAATTGCGGTCCGATGACCGAGAAAGAGGAAGCGCTCGCCGACGCGCGCAGGGCCAGATTGGCCGGGGGGGCAATGGAATCCGCCGCGACCAGTTCCACCACGCTCAACGAGGAGGACGGCAGTTGGAACGAGAAGGGATCCGTCACAGCCGTGGAGGTGGTCTCCGTCGCCGGCGAGGTGCGCGGATCGAGGATTGTCAACACGCCTTCGGATTTCGGCACGAATCCCTCATACCGGACCGAAACGGGTATCGACTGCGTGTCATCACGATTGACCAGCACCAGTGTCAGAGCCTTGCCGTTTTTCGAAGCATAGGCCCGCACGCGCGGGTCTCCCGATCCTGTCCTGACGGCCACGCCGCGGAATCGCGGAGCCAGCATCGGGAATACGCGGTATGTCATGCTCGGTGTGTTTGTTCCTTCTGAAGAGAGATAGCCGTAATCCCCCTTCCGCGGGGAAAAGCATTATGGATCGCCCAGTAACATGCCACATCGGTCCCCGTCTCCGCCATGGTTCCCAGCATCTCCGCCGTCCAGAGGGCGTTGACCATCCGGAGTGTCTGCGGACCGGGCGAATGATTCACCGAATTGTACCCCACGTTGACCAGCCAGATCGACCGGCCGCGCGGGACACCCAGGGCCTGCACAACCTCGCGCCGGAGATCCAGGAACTGGCGCCGGTACACGTCGACGCTGGCGAGGAGGGAATCATCATCTTCCTTCCCCCACTGCTGCGGATAGAACGTGAACGTGATCAGATCCACATGCCGCCCGGCCGCCTTCAATACGCGCGCGGTCCATTGCTCCGGATGGGGCCCCAGGGGCACATTTGTGGCAACCTTGATCGCCGGATCAACAGCCTTCATCGCCCTGACAAACGTCAGGTATTTCTTCGCATAGACCTCCGGTGGCGCATGACCTTTGGCCCAGGTTCCCCACTGCTCGTCCCCCACCTCCCAGTACTTCACGTTGTATCCGCGTTCCCGGTTGCAGTAACGCACCCAGTCGGCGGCGAGCTGTGGAGAAGCGTTGAAGTTGATCGTGATGAACGGTTCCGCCCCCACCGCCCGGCAGAGGGCGAGATATTCGTCCGTATCCATTTCGGCGGGATTGTTGCTCCGGCGCGTTCCAGACATATGCATCGGCGTCGTTCCCTCCAGGGTATTTCAACAGGGTGACACCTGAAGCCTGGATCTTCGCTATGGCATCCCGGTCACAGGAGAGCAGCATCTCCTCCGCACGCTCCGGAAACAGGGATTCGTCCCAGCGGGCGGTGTTGATGCCGTACAGAAGCGGGTTAATGGGATGATGTGCCAGCTGCGCCTGAACGGTGACCGGCACCGTCCGGGGTCGCGCGGCTCCGCCGGTACACACGAGCACCAGCAGGAGAACACCGAAAGATTTCGTCATGGGTCTTTCTCTTCCGGTCTTACACCGGCGCCTCTAGAGAAGCTCGACTACCCGTTTCATGTCGAACGGATCGACTGCAAACGCGACGGCATACCGTACTCCGGCCACCGCGCCGCGGACCCGTGCCAGGGCGGTATAATAGTCGAGATACGGGAAGGAGGAAATGCCGCCCCCGATGAATGCATACCGCACGATCCAGGAGCGCCATTCGTCAAGCTCGTCGCTCACATCCACGAACAGATACGGGGTGAATCCTTCCGGATCCTCCCAGTTTTCGGTGAAGTGGATCGCCTGCACGCCGCGGTGCCGTTCGTGCGGGGTCTGCACGGACTCCAGGGATGCCAGCAAAACGCCATCCAGTACGAGCGTATGCGTTGCGGCGTGATCTTTGTGGATGCTGGATCGCCAGTGGGTGACAATGTGCGTCGGTTTCACTTCCCGTATCACACCTGCAACGAACAACCGGGCCTCGTCATCGAGCGGAAGTTCACCGTCGCGGTACGGACCAAACCGGATTTCCGCGTGCATGGCTTCCGCGACGGCATGCGCCTCGCGGATCTTCTGCTCGCCGTATGCCGCGGGAGAGAGCTTCGGGTTGCCCCCTTCGCCGGGAGTCATGTGCAGCAACACCACGCGATCCCCCTGCCTGGCATGCTTTGCCAGCACCGCCCCGCAGGACACTTCCATATCACCCGCGTGCGCACCGACAGCCAGAATGGTCCTGGGTTCCATGGCTAGAGCTCCTTCCGGAGGATGGAAAACCGCCGTGTTTCCCTGAAGCCGAACTTCCTGTAGAGCTTCGCCGCCTTGTCGTCCGTCCACATCACCCAGGCGTCATGGTAGCCGTGGTGCCTCATCCGTTCGAGCGTTCGCGCGAGCAACACCGTCCCGATGCCCCGCCCCTGATACGCTTCGCTGACGCCGAACGGCCCGAAGTGGGATCCTTCAAATTGACAGTAGCCGATGATGTTCCCGGCATGGGTGACAACCGTGATATGTTCGGCGGAAAATGTGCCCGAAGAAATTTTCTTGAGGTTGGCCCGCTCCACACGCACCCAGTCAGTGGGCATGGTCTGTTCCAGAAAACCGAGGAAATCCAGCAGGTCCGTCCGCTGGTACGGGCGTACGGTGATGCCGTCTGTATGCAACCGTGCTTCGAGCGCGATCACGCTCTCCGGAACCTGGAGAAGAACGATCGGGGCATCCATGCTGAGTGCTTGCCTGATCTCGACATAGCCGCGGGACACCAGGAGGCCCAGGAGCGGACGGTATGCGTCCCGGTCGATCCCCGGGGTGAAGTACCCGGGAGGATACGTCGAGACAAGAATATCACGTTTCCCCAGAGACCTGAATTGTCCTTCAAGCGTGTCAAGCAGTACTCCCGGCAATTTCCGGAAGAACACCGGAGGGATCGACGCCCAGGGCGGTGATCCATGCCCGCGTGCCGTCAGGATCCGCGTCTCCCATGGGCAGGCGCCGGGGATATATGCCGAGAACAAAACCCGCAAGCCGGGGTCCGTCATGGGCCAGGAGAAACGTTGAAGGATCGAAGTTGTCATCCAGGAGGACGCGCGTCTCGAAAGCGGCTTCGGTGACGGCGTCCAGCGGCAGTGCGCGCGCCCAGAGATCCAGCACAGCGCGGCGGTTGCTCTCGGCGTATGGAGAAATTTCATCGTGATGCTCGCATGGGGTTACCTTTTGGCTATCCACGCCATGCAGATGGACGATTGGAGATCCCAGCTGTACCTCCCGCGGCTCCCCTCGTACAGCATCACCGCATAGTTGCCCGACATCGATGATCGCCGGAAACCGGATTGCCCCGCCGTCAGCGGTTGCGCGGGCACCGGCACCGAACACCGGATTGCCGGGGTGGCGTTCCCAATTCCGCAGGTCCCTGGAGCGTGCCAGGCCGAAGTACTCCGGTTCATCCACGAAATCGGCGCTTCCCCCGTACACCATGTAGTACCAATCCCCCCCCTTTGAAGAGCGGGGGGTGGTTATGGATCTGGCGTCCCAGTGCTTCTGCCTGGCCGGCAAATACCGGCGATGTTCCCACGGGGGAGAAGGTCCGGCCGTCAAGAGAGTACGCCATATACACGCTGTACCCTTCATCGGTGCGCTTCTGGTAACACAGGAAGAGTGTATCGCCGTTGACGATTGCGTCGGGTGATCGGCCTTCCAGGACCTTTCCGATTTTCTTGAATCGCTCGCCATCGGCACTCGCGGCCAGACCGATGCTGTTGGGTCCCTTGCCGATCGCGGAGTAGTAGAGAAGCACCTCCCCTTTGAATTCGACCGCAGCAGGATCGAGAACATTCTCCCCGTCGAAGTCTCCCTCCTTCCCGATGTTCACCACAGGACTGCCGTTGTTCAGGTCGTGGAATCCGAGCTGTTCCGGACCGATGGCAGTCAGCTCGGCAACGCCGATCCGGTCATGATATCCCTTTGCTTCGCCCGGGATCACGCCGTTGCCCCGGTAGTATAGCAACATCCGTTTGTCGAGTTGGAGGATTTCCGGATTTGCCGTCCACCGACCCTTCCAGGTCGATCCGGAAGGCGAAATCACGGGGTTGTCGCGGTGATGTGTCCAGGCCAGACAGTTCGCAGTATAATCGCTGGAAAACGTGTCCCATAGACCCTGCCCGAAACCCGCGTGCGCTCCCCCCGTGAGGATGGCCAGTGCAGCCAGACGTCCCGCGAAGGCGGGTAATCGCATACCGATCCGAGTCATGAGTGTTCTCCTCTGTTGTACCAATTCTACCGGGAGCCGCAGCGTGGCGGCCCGGTCGTGGATCTCTTCCGTGGAGACTCCCGCTCCCGCAAAGATCGAAAAGATGTTTGCAGGGACGGGAAGGCCGCGGGCATGCGTTCCCCGGGAGGTCATAACGCACTGAATCGATCAAGAAATTGCAGCTCGGAAGAAGTCAGACTCCCTATCCCCTGGACATCGATCTTCGCCAGGATACGATCCAGTTCGGTCCGGTTCACTTCGTGTAGTGCCGAGCGGTCGATCCGGCGGGCGCGTTCAATATCCGGACGCTTCACCGGGAGCGGAGCGGCACGCTCCTGAAACCGGCGCAGGGGAGAGTGCCGGCTCCTGAATCTCAGATAGGCGAATCCGCCCAGAAAACCTCCAAGGTGGGCGAAGTGAGCGATGTTCCCTCCCCCGCTCAACCCGCCGAACAGGGAGAGCGCGGTCATGATGACCACCAGATAGCGAGCTTCCACCGGCACAATCCCCCAGATCAACAGTTGTTCGCGCGGCCAGATCATGGCGAAGGCAAGGAATATTCCGTACACCGCCGCCGACGCTCCGACGATGGCCACGCCGGGGGTGATGAAGGAGAGCAGCCCTCCGGTGATTCCGCTGATGAAATACAGAAGCAGAAAATCCCGGCTGCCGAGCTCCTCCTCCAGTCGCGGACCGAAGAAGAAGAGTCCGAGCATGTTGAACAGGATGTGAAACGTCCCGTCATGCAGGAACATATACGTGAAAAGTGTCCACGGCTGTTCCAGTAGCCGCGCCGGAACGAACATCAGGTGCACGGTGATGCCGGGCTGGAGATTGGTGAGGATGAACATCACCACATTCGCAAGGATGAGACGGGAGGTCCAGCTGTTCATACGCGTATCGAGTTCCTGTTCTGAGAATAAAGGAGCGTTTCTATTCTTCCTTCTTTTTTGACCGTCCGGAGCGCCCCTGAAACCAGATGCCGGCAATGGCAAGGGCGATAAACAGCGGCGTTGCCAGCAGGGCATGGAGCTGGAACGCCCCGACCACGAGGTATGCACCGACAAGCGAAGAGAGAATGATCAGTGCCCACTTGAGGAGCAAGAATGCCAGAAGCACCCCGAGCACGGCACAGATGCCGACCGGGATCCAGGGAAACCCGCCGCTGTTCCAGCCGAAGGAATCCGCAAGAGCCATGCCGATGTAGCCGCCACCCAGGATCCCCACCAGCACCGTGGCCACCTTCTCGATGGCAAACGCGATGAATACGCCGATGACCCCGCCGGCGATGGCGATGGCAATGACGAGACCGGTAGGGGCCGGGTCAAACAGCCGCGTGGTGAGCGACATGCCGACAACAAACCCGATGGCTCCCAGGCAAAGCGCGAGCCCTTTCCGGCCGAATGCCAGCAAGGCGAGGCCGATCAATCCCTGTATGATCAACATGCGTTACCTCTTCGGTCTGTTCTTTTCACCGCTTCGAGCACAAGTTCGGCGATATCTTTCACGGCAACCCGTTCGGCGGCATCCCGGTCTTTGACACCGTCGGTGAGCATGGTCATGCAGAACGGGCAGCCGGTCCCGATCACGTCGGGGGAAACCGCGAGTGCTTCGTCCGTTCGTTCGTTGTTCACGCGCGTCCCCTCCCGTTCCTCCATCCACATCCTGCCGCCGCCCGCACCGCAGCAGAAACTACGATCGTGCGACCGCGGCATCTCCACCTGCCGGACTCCCCCGATGCTGTTCAACACCTCCCGCGGCGCTTTATATTCGTCGTTGTACCTGCCCAGGTAACACGGATCATGGAAGGTGACCGTTGCCTTTCTCTCTTCAGAGAGGTTCAGCTTTCCCTCCCGGATCAATTGCTGAAGGAATGTCGAATGGTGAACCACTTCATAGTCCCCGCCGAACTGCCTGTATTCCTTGCCGAGCGACTGGAGGCAGTGGGGACACGTGACGACGATCTTCTTCACACCGTATCCGTTCAGCGTGGCGATATTCTCGGCCATGAGCGTTTGCGCCAGGTATTCATTCCCCATCCGCCGGGCGGGATCCCCGTTGCATTTTTCTTCGGTCCCCAGGATGGCGAAATCCACCCCGGCAATTTGCATGAGCTGTGCAAACGCGCGCGACACCTTCCGGTAGCGGGCGTCGTACGAGCCGGCACACCCCACCCAGAAGAGCACATCGGCGGTGCGCTTTTCCGCCATCAGGGGAATGCCCAGGCCTTCAGCCCATTCGGCACGGGTGGCGTGCCCGAACCCCCACGGTGTGTAGTTGCGTTCCAGATTGGAGAATGTGGTTTTCAGTTCATCCGGAAAACGCGACTCATTCAGGACCAGACCCCGGCGCATGTCCACGATGGCGTCCACGTGCTCGATCATGACCGGGCATTCCTGCACACAGGCCATGCAGGTGGTGCATGCCCAGAGCTCCTGTTCCGTGATGAAGTTGTCCAGCAGCTGATGGCCCAGCACATCCTCCTGCACACCGTTCCCCGCACCCCCGCCGGCGACAAGCAGGGGCGCCTTCTCCATGGTCCGTGCCCGCATATCAACAAAGATCTTCCGGGGATTCAGGAGCTTGCCGGTGGTATTGGCCGGGCAGACGGACGTGCACCGGCCGCACTCGGTACACGTGTACCCGTTCAGCAGCTGCTTCCACGAAAAATCATCGATGTCGGTGGCGCCGAATTTCGTCGCCGTTTCGTCGGCAAGGTCCACCGGCTTGAGCGCCCCGCGCGGACCCAGATCGGAAAAGTAGACGTTGGGAACGGACGCAAGGATATGCAGATGCTTCGAGGAGGGAAGGTAGTTGAGAAATCCCAGCACGGCAACCATGTGCCCCCAGAAAAAGACGGAGAACCACACGTGGATCACCGGAGCGCCCGCTCCCGCAAACAGACCGGCCAGTAATGCGGAGACTACACGCGTTGTTGCGTGATCCGCACCGGACAGCGCAATGCGTGCCGCGTTCTGCCCGAACATGGTCACCATAACCGTGCAGATCAGACCGAGAATCAGAATGGCATCCCACTTCGCATGCCCCTCCACCTGCAGCCTCCGGGGCGGCATCACCAGCCGGCGGAAGATCGACACGAGGACCGCAATGATGACCAGGACCCCCACGACATCCTGAAGGAAGACAAGCGGCGGATACAGCGGCCCGAGAAACTCCAGCGAGAATCCCGGAACAAGTCCTTCACCGATGGATTCCACCACCGCGGTAAGCAGAATAACGAATCCCCAGAAGATGAAGAAGTGAAGGATGCCCGCAAGCGGTTCGCGCAGCAACTTCGTCTGTCCGAAGGCGATTTTCGCCACGCGTCCCAGCCGCTCCCCGATACGATCGAACCGGTTCTCCTTCTTACCGGTCCGGAGATAACCGGTCAAACGCAGAACATTCCGTCCGAAGAGTGTGAGCGCGGCGGCAAGAACAAGTCCGAAAAGAACCGATTGAATGGGCATAACAGGCATCTCCCATGGTTTCCGTGGTGTGATTTTGTCGGGATTGGCGTGGTCTCACCCGTCTACTCCCCCAGCGACACCGCACACAGCGTCCTCCGCTCCCGCACATAGACAAGCGCATTGTCCTGCACGAAGAATGCATCCATGCCCGGCCCCGTCGCCGATGCAGCAAGGGTATCACGATAGACCACTCTTCCCGTATCGCGCTTCACCACACGCAGGTGATGGACAAGTCCCCCTTCGCTCCCCTCTCCCTTCCGTTCGCTTGCCGCAATCATGAAAAGGGCGCGGTGTTCAAGGAGTTCAATCGGACCGGCAAGCCGGTCCACAGCCCATTGCCGCGCCACATACTCTCCGGATTGATGCTCCTGAACTTCCGCACCTGACAGGAGGGCAGGGAACTCCACGGCAGCAAGGGGATCTTCAAGAGGCTGCACGGGCCTGTCGGACACGACGTTCTGATTCAACAGGGAGCCGGTATGAGGATCCACGGCCAGCAGCACGGACCCGCCGCGGCGATCTTCCCGGACAGTCAAAGACCCCTCTTCCACTCTTTCCATCGACCATTCCGACCGTGACCAGAGGTGCTCTCCCGTAGCCGCGGCAATGACCGTCACGCCCCGCTCTACCGGCAGATCAGGTGTGGCAAAACCGTGGAGGAAGAGCAAATCACCCACCACACGGCTCATGCCCACCCACCAGGGATCGCCGACGCCGGGCCTGTGCCAGAGCACCGCGCCGGTGGTCATGTCCAGCGCGAAGAAGGATACCTGCTTGCGCTCCAGGTCACGCTCTTCGCCCAGAATCCGGCCCCTGACGGCGGGGTGAACCCGCCATATCGTGGCACCGGGCGTGTACAGCCAGCGTACCTTAAGACTGCGGGCGAACAGGGACACGGTGGAGCTCCAGGACCGGGTTCTGCTGATCTCCTACCAGCCGCGCGAGCGGAGGAGTTCTGTGAACGCCGCAAATGCGCGGGCGCGGTGACTCAATGTGTTCTTCAGGGAAAGATCCATTTCGCCGAACGTTTCCCGGAACCCGTCAGGCAAAAAGACCGGGTCATAGCCGAATCCCTTCACGCCGCGAGGCGATTCCGTTATCGTCCCGCGGCAGACCCCGTCCACGGTGTACTCCTCACCCTGTGCGGGGACAAACGCCACAACACTCCGGAACCGTGCCGCCCGCCGGCGCGGGGGAACACCGCGCATGTTGTCCAGGAGTTTCCTGCAATTGCCCGCGTACGTGGCACCGGGACCGGAATACCGGGAGGAAAGCACACCGGGGGCCTTGTTGAGGTAGTGCACTTCCAGACCGGTGTCATCTGCAAGGGCGGGGAGTCCCGTCGCAGCGAACGCCTCCCGCGCTTTCTTCAGGGCGTTCCCCTCGAGCGTGTCCGCATCCTCCACCGTCTCCGCCAGACCGGGGAAGTCGGCGGGGGTGAGAAGGGTGATGGACATGCCGGTGAGAAGAGCGCGGACTTCCTTCACTTTGTCGGCGTTATGGGTTGCCAGCAACAATCGTTTCATGTGAGGGGGGTTCTTTCCAGGAGTGATCGGAGTTCGGAGCGTGCATTGATCAGGATCCGGGCCGTGTCCAGTGTGGTATGAACACCATCACGGTAGAGCCAGGAGCCGTCCACCATCACCGAATGGACGTTCTCCGGTCCGCAGGAGAAAACGATGTCCGCGGCAAGTTGACCTGTCCGCCCGCACCAGGGTCCGTTCCAGACTTTTGTGAGATCCAGCAGCACGAGGTCTGCCCGCTTGCCGGCTTCCAGGCTGCCGGTTTCCCCGCCGATGCCGAGCGCTTCCGCGCCGCCGAGTGTGGCAAGGCGGAGAACATCCCATGCGTTCATGGCGGCGGGCCCGTGGATCGGCTTCTGAATCAGCGCCGCGAGGCGCATCTCCTGGAACATATTCAACGTGTTGTTGCACGGAGCCCCGTCAGCCCCGAGGGAAACCGAAATGCCGCGTGCGCGGTAGCGGGGAATCGGGGCAATGCCGGAACCGAGTTTCAGGTTGGAGGAGGGGCAATGCAGCACCCGGACCCGCCGGCCGGCAAGGAGATCAACCTCGCGGTCGTTCAGCCAGATACAGTGTGCAAGGCAGGTTTTCTCGTTCAGAATTCCCAGGGCCTCGAAATACTCTATGTTGTCCATGCCGCAGCGCGCCCGCACCGCGGCCAGTTCGTGGCGGTTTTCGGAGGCATGTGTATGAAAGAGCATCCCGGGAAACGACCGGGTCATCGCGTGTGCCTCCCGTAACAGCGGATCGGTGCATGACAGGATAAAACGGGGGGCAACCGCGTACCGGATACGTCCGCCGGCCGTGCCGTGCCACTGTTCCGCCTGACGGAGTGTGGACTCCAGGGCATCCCGGGTGCTCTCGCTCAACGGGGGATGGATGTCGTTGACATCCATCATCGCCTTCCCCACAAATGCGCGGATGCCGGATTCGGTGACTGCACGCACCACTTCCTCTTCATGCCGGACACTCCCCATATCCATGATCGTCGTGGTGCCGGAACGGATAAGCTCCGCCAGTCCGCATTGTGCGGAGGCGGCCATCGACGACGCGGAATGTGCCGCTTCGAGCGGGAATATCCGGCGCTGCAACCAGTCGAGCAGCTCCACGTCTTCGGACAATCCCCGGAAGAGCGTCTGGCATAGATGAACATGCGTTTGAATGAACCCGGGCAGCGCCACAAGTGTCGGCACGTCCACTACCGCATCGGCCGGAACATCCCGGCTGCCGAGGGCTTCTGCCGTCAGCACGGCTTCAAGTGTGGTACCGGAAACGAGCAGTGCCCCTCCTTCAATCACGCTGTTCACCGGATCAAGGGTCAGGATCGAGCGGGGCTTGATGAGCGTGCGTTTCATCCCTGCCCCCCGGTGCCCAGCAACGCCGCAAGCGCTTCGTTGACGGATTCCACCTGCACCAGCTGGATTCCCGCCGGCACGCGCACGGCATGTACGTTATTCCCGGGAAGGATGAAGCGTTTGAAACCGAGCTTCTGCGCTTCTGCGAGGCGTTTTTCGATCTGGTGGATCGACCGGATTTCCCCACCCAGTCCCACCTCACCGATCACGGCGGCATCGGCGCGAACCGGGATATCGCGCAGACTCGACACGATTGCCACAGCCATGCCCAGATCCGCAGCCGGTTCATCCACCCGCACGCCGCCTGCGACATTGACGAAGACGTCAAATTGTCCGAGCCGCAGACCAACGCGTTTTTCCAGCACCGCAAGGATCATCTGCAGACGTTTGCTGTCGAATCCGGTCGCGGTGCGCTGGGGAACACCATAGCTGGTCGGCGCCACCAGCGCCTGTACTTCCACCAGGAGCGGGCGCGTCCCTTCCATGCTTGCAACCACGGCCGAGCCCGAAGTCTCCGCACGCCGTTCGGCAAGAAACACGGCCGAGGGATTTGTCACCTCGCGGAGCCCCGTGTCGTGCATCTCAAAAATGCCGATTTCGTTCGTGGACCCGAACCGGTTTTTTATGGCACGAATGACCCGGTACGCGTAATGCCGTTCCCCCTCGAACATCACCACCGCATCGACCATATGCTCGATCACTTTCGGCCCGGCGATCACCCCTTCTTTTGTCACATGACCGACCAGGAAGACGGGGATATTCCGCGCCTTGGCAAACCGCATGAAGACCGTCGTCGCCTCGCGCACCTGGCTCACCGTGCCGGGAGCGCTTTCCAGGGCGGGATGATACATGGTCTGCACGGAATCCACGATCACGATGTCCGCCGATGACGCCTCCAGCGCTCCCGCAATGCTTTCAAGGTTGGTTTCGGCAAGCAGGAGGATACGGTTTGATGGTTTCGGTTCGAGGCGGTCCGCGCGCAGACGGATCTGCGACGCCGATTCTTCACCGGTAATATACAGCGTGGTCAGGTCGGGCACTGTTGCGGCAAGCTGCATCATGAGCGTGGACTTGCCGATGCCGGGGTCCCCGCCCACCAGTACCACCGAACCCGGAACAATGCCGCCTCCGAGGACACGGTCCAGTTCCGGTATGCGGGTCCGGATGCGCGGTTCGGGGGCGACCGGGATGTCGGTAATGGCCACCGGTTCCACCCCGCCGGCCTTGCGTTTAGACCGTTTGTGCGCAGCTCCGGCCGCACGTTTTTCCTCAACGAAGGAGTTCCAGGCATTGCAGTTGGGGCAACGCCCTACCCATCGGGGCGATTCGTAGGCACAGGCCTGGCAGACGTAGATGGAATGTTCTCGCGACATGGGGTATCAGACAATATAGCGAAATGGGAAAAGAATGAAAAATGGGAAAAGAGTCCGTATATTGATGCATCATGGAGATCGTGGAAGCATGACTACCGCATGATGTTCATACGCTTTATTCTCGTCTTCCCGCTGTCGTTCCTGATTTCCGCCAACGCGGGAGCGCAGACGCCTCTTCCCATCCCTCCTCCAAAAACCGAAGTCCGTGCAGTGTGGATAACCACCGCATCCGGGCTCGACTGGCCGCAGACAACAGACCGGGTTGAACAGCAGACGTCCCTGCGCGCCCTGCTGCGCGGGGTCAAGGCCGCCCGGTTCAACACGGTGTTCTTTCAGGTCCGCGCCCGCGGCGATGCCTATTATCGTTCGCGCTATGAGCCCTGGGCGGAGAATCTCACCGGCGCGCTCGGCAAAGATCCCGGCTGGGACCCGCTCGCCTTCGTTCTGGCTGAAGCACATGAGCTGGGTATTGAAGTCCATGCCTGGTTCAATGTGTTCAAAATCCGCGGACCGAATCCCGTGGGCCCCAGCACACCGGAACACCCCTCGCGCACGCTGGCATCCTTCACCGTCGAGCAGGACGGCGAGCTCTGGCTCGACCCCGGCCGGCCGGAAGTGCGTACGTACCTTGCCACCGTCGCACTCGATCTTATCCGGCGGTATGATATCGACGCGATCAACTTTGACTTCATCCGGTATCCCGGGACTTCGTTCGGAGACGGGGAGTCCTTTGCGCGATTCGGCAAAGCCATGAATATCCACGACTGGCGGCGGCAGAACATCACCGCATTCGTGCGTGAGGTGTACGCCCAGGCGGTCCACCTGAAGCCGATGCTCAAAGTGGGTTCATCACCGCTGGGTGTCTACCGGGAAGAAACCAACGGCAGCCAGCGCGGGAGCTTCTTCTGGGTGTATCAGGATTCGTACAGCTGGCTCCGCGAGGGTATCCATGACTATCTCTCCCCCCAGGTCTACTGGCAGATTCGTCCGCCGAACGGTGAACCCGATTTTGCGCGCGTGATGATGCGGTGGAAGGAGTTACACCGCGGGCCGTCACATCTATGCAGGTATTGCTGCGTACAGGCCGGAGATCCAGCGGAATCTCGGCATGTACATCGATACGGCACGTTCGGCAGGCGCGGCCGGACAGGTGTTCTTCCGGTGGGAGAACATCGCAGGCACCACGACGATCAACGGTCGTTACCCTACCCATGCGTTGATTCCCCCCATGCCCTGGAAGGATCCCCTGCCTCCGGGTGCCCCCGCGGACCTCAAGGTCAAAGAAACTGCAACCGGCGCTTTACGGCTCACCTGGAGCGCTCCGCCACCTGCCGGCGACGGCGACACCGCACGCTATTATGCGATCTATCGCTGGCCGTCGCATGAGATTCCTTTTGATGATCCGCATGCCCTGGTTGATGTCACGGCACCTGCTGTCCGGGAATTTATTGATACCACGGGGTCGCCGAAGGGCGCACGGTTCTATTACGCCATCACCGCCCTCGACAGGGCGGAAAACGAAAGCGCTCCATCACCGGCCGTTTTCTCCCACCCTCCCGTGCTGCCACCCCGCCCGCACGCCCAGGCGAAACAGACCACCCTCACCATTCTGCTTTCCCGCACAAGCGGCAGGCCGTATCAGGCCCAGTACACCCTTGCGCACGCCACGCATGTGAACCTGGATCTCCTGTCGCGCCGCGTCGATTCCGTTGAGGTGCTGCACACAACGCTGGTGCGTGCCGTACAGGATGAGGGAAGGTACAGCGTGGAATTGCGGAAGGTGTTCATTCTGCCGGGGTCGTATGTCTTCCGGCTCACGACAGACCGTACCACGGTGGAACAGCTGCTCGAGGTGAAGTAGGGTCTTACTGCACCCCCAGCAGCCGCACAAGCCAGAGGCTCAAATCGGGCACATAGGTGATGATCATGCAGCGCGATCAGAAGTATGATCGTGAACGGGATGATCGAACGGACAACGGTGAACACCGGCTTCCCGAACCGCAGACTCGAGATGAAGAGATTGAGTCCCACCGGCGGCGTGAGGTAGCCGATCTCCAGGTTGGTCAGAAAGATGATCCCCAGGTGGACGGGATCCACGCCGTACGCGAGCGCGATCGGGATGACCAGCGGAACAACGACGATGATCGCGGAAAAGATATCCATCATCATCCCGACGATGATCAGGAAGAGATTGAGAACCACCAGGAACATGACGGGACTGCTGATGAACGGTCTTGGTGAACTCGAACAATTTCATCGGCACCTCTTCGTCCACGAGATAGTTCGTCAGCCCCATGGCCGTCCCGATGATCATCAGGATGGCCCCCACCAGCAGCATGCTTTCCCGCATCACGCGCGGGATATCCGGAAAGAGCTTGAGGTCCTTGTAGACAAACACCTCGACGATGAGCACGTAGAACGCGGTCACCGCCGCCGCCTCCGTGGCCGTGAAGGTGCCCGAATAGATCCCGCCGATGATCAGCACCGGAAGCGGAAGTTCCCATGCGGCGGCGCGCAGGGAGCGGATTGCATCCTTCCAGGTGAACGGCGTGCGCGGCACATGCAGCCGCTTCCCGTACATGACGCTGTACGCAGCCAGGCCGACCAGCAGGAGGAACCCCGGGATCATGCCCGCGGCAAAGAGCTTGTCCACGCTGATCTTCGCCACCACCGCATACAGAATCAGCGGAAGACTCGGCGGAAACAGCAGTCCCAGGCTGCCCGAGGTGGTCACCAGGCCGAGGGAGAACCTCTCGCCATACTGCTCTTTGATGAGGATGGGGTAGAGCAATCCGCCGAGCGCGACAATGGTCACGCCTGAAGCGCCGGTGAACGCCGTGAACATCGCGCAGGTCACGAGCGCACACGACGGCCAGTCCGCCCGGGATCCATCCGAAGAACGCCCGTGCGAGGTTCACCAGTCGCGTCGGCGCCTTGCTTTCCGCCAGCATGTATCCGGCAAACGTGAAGAGCGGGATTGCGACGAGGGTGGGATTGCTGCCGATGCGGTACAGCTCCACGATCACCGCCGAGGTATCGATGCCCGCCCCGGCGAAGCTCAGCATGCCGATCGCGCCGATAATCGCGAACAGCGGCGCGCCGAGCAGGGCAAGGACGGCAAGCGCGATGCCGATCAAGGAGGGTCTCCATGGATCATTGCCCTCCTTCGGCCCGGGAGCAACGCATGCCGGCAGCGTGCTCGACGACCTTGAGCACGAAGTGCAGCATGATGCAGCACATACCCGAGCGGGATGATCACCACTGCCGACCCATCCGGGGAGGCGAAAGAATGAACTCGCCGCCCGCCGACGCTTCATCACGCAGGAACGTCCATGCGGCCTGCGCGAGGAAGAAGCAGACCACGGCGGCAAAGAGATTGGTGATCAACGCCGCGACGTGCTTCGATCGCGGGGAGAGATACTTCGTGAGGGCATCGATGCTGATGTGGCGGTCTTCGAAGCCGCGAGCGCGCCCCCAAGAAACCCGGCCCACAGCACCATGTGACGCACCAGCGTATCCCCCCAGAGCAGCCCCGTGCCGAAGACATTCCGCAGGATCACCTGCAAGAACGCCAGACCACCATGGCGCCCAGGAAGATGACGAGCAGGATGGTCTCCGCCCTGGCGAGGACTCGATCGAGAGCCCGGATCAGCTTCATCGCCCGGCGCCCCGTTGCGAGGCACGGAAGTCCGCAACCGCCTTCTCCACCCGGTTCAGAAAGTCCTGGTCATACAGCTTGCCCACGAGCGACTGCCGGGCCTTCTTGCCGATCGCCGCGAATTCCTGCAGCATCGCGGGCACGTTCACCTCGATGATCTGGACGCCGTTCTTTTTCATCGTCTGGATGGCGGCGGCGTTCTCCTCGCGGCTCTTGTGCGTCAGCATCAGCCATGTACTTCCGTGCCGTTGCGGAGGAGGATCTCCTGCAGGTCGGGCGGGAGGGTGTCGAATTTCTTCTTGGAGACCACGACGGCCCCGGACGCATCGGCAAGGGGAACGTTCATCATGTACTTCACGCGGGTGTTCCACTGCAGCGCCACCGCGGCCAGCGGCGAAGTGTACGCACCGTTGATCAGGCCGGTCTGCAGCGACGTGAGCACGTCCACCACCGAGAGCGGGATCGGACTGATCCCAGCGCACGGAATGCCGCCTCCGCAATCGCGTCCCCTTCCCAGGCCCACATCTTCACGCCGTTCATGTCCGCCACCGAACGCACCGGGGTGTTGGTGAGCACATACACAAATCCCACTTCCGCCCAGCCGAGCAGCACAAAGTCGTTCTTCGACGAATTCCTGATCCAGCTCGTTTTCGAACACCTTCTGGAATTGTCCACCTCCGCATAGTTGTCGAACAGGAACGGGGCATCCAGGATGCGCAGTTTCGAGGAAATCTCGCCGACGCCGACGCCGGTCATGCCGGCGCTGTGGAGCTGTCCCAGGCGGATCTTCCGCATCACGTCCTTGTCCTCGCCCTGCACGCCGCCGGCGTAGATCTTGAAGCCCAGCCGCCCGCCGCTCTCCTTCCGGACGGCGGCATCGTACTCCTTCATCACGTTCATCCAGGTGGTCCCCTCGGTGGCGAGGGTGGCGAACTTGATGGTATACTCCTGTGCGCCGGCCTGCGGCGCTGCGCAGATGAACAGACACACGGCGGCAACGGCTAACGACAGTCGCGTCACGGTTGAGATCCTTTCAATCAGAAGAGTTCAGCACTGGCGGGACATCAGCAGCTGTGCCTTCTTCTTGGCGATGGCATTGGCGAGACGGAATTCCGGGCAGGATTTCCAGGGAAGCCGCTTCGACCTTCTGCAGACATTCGTCAAAGAGGGCTTCATCCAGCGTCTGCACCGCAACGGAACGGGCCTGGTAGACATAGGTCATCAGGAACTTGCCCCCGTTGATGCGGAGGGCGCTTGCGAAATGGTCTTTCGCCAGATCGATGTTGCCGCCGAGCATTCTTGGGCCGGCTGCCATAGAGCGTCCCGAGAAACACGTGCGCCCCGCCGTAATAGAACGAGGAATCGTGCTTCACCACGAATTCCATCAACGCTTCGGCGCGGGGAAGGTCGGCGATGGCATCGGGATTGCCCAGGCTGAGATAGATGTAACTTCCCCATCCGAATGCCGTCCAGAATGCCGCCGGGACAGGTCCTTGTCGTACGTCTTGCAGTGCGGCTTTCAAATCATCCACGGCCGTCCAGCGCCCGCGCCAGATTCTTGTCCTGCCGGAGAATACGCAGCCCGTAATCGCGGCCGCGCAGATAGAAATCGCGCGCGCGATCCTGAAGGCTGTCTTCAAGGAACCCCAGCGCATAGCTGCTGTATCCCTGGCTGGTGAGCGTGAGCAGGCGGACGTTCTCCGGCTCGTTCTTCAGCATCACTTCGAGCAGCTTGATGTTGCCCGGAAGGGCCTTCTCGGCAAAGTCCAGGTCCCCCTCTTCGGTGAGAGCCGAGAAGCCGTCGTCCACAATTCCGCCGACGGTGGAAACCGCGATGGTCTGGATGCATCCGGTGAACAGGACCACCGGGAGAACGAACAAGGAGAATGGTGCGCATGGTGAGGGTGTGACCCATAAGATGGAGGAAAATATAGCGAAAACTGTGTAGGATAGCAACTTGCACCGGATTTCTGCATACCTTTCGATGTATGCGGATCCTCGTCGTCGAAGACGAAAAGAAAGTCGCCCGGTTCATCCAGCAGGGACTGGAAGAAGAGCACTATACCGTGGACGTGGCCCACGACGGCGAGTCGCGGGCTTGCCATGGCCGGGGCACAGCACTACGACGTGATCATTCTGGATGTCATGCTCCCGGGCAAGAGCGGGATCGACGTCACCCGCGAGCTCCGCGCACGGAAACGCGCCACCCCGATCCTGATGCTCACGGCCAAAACCGCAACGGAAGACAAGGTTGCCGGTCTTGACAGCGGGGCGGATGACTATCTGACCAAGCCGTTTGCCTTTGCCGAACTCCTGGCGCGTGTCCGCTCGCTCCTCCGGCGGGGCACCCAGGAAAAATCCACCGTCCTCACCCTCGCCGATCTCGAGCTGGACACCGTGACCCACAAAGCACGGCGCGGAACACGCGTCATCGACCTGACCGCGAAGGAGTACGCGCTGCTGGAGTTCTTCCTCCGCAACAAGGAGCGCGTGCTGAGCCGCACGATCATCGCCGAACACATCTGGGACTACCACTTCGACACCGGCACGAACCTCATCGACGTGTACATCAACCATCTCCGGAACAAGGTGGACACCGGTTTCGACAGGAAACTCATCCACACCGTCCGCGGCGTCGGGTATGTCCTGAAGGAGGAGTAGCGCATGGCCTTCCGGCCTCCGCTCCGTCCGTACCCGTCTCACGCTCTGGTACACCCTGCTGCTGCTCTCCACCCTGGTGCTCTTCGGCGTCCTCTCCTATTACTTCACCGGAAAGACCCTTTCCGAGAACCTGGACCTCTCCCTCAAGGCCGAAGCCCGCTGGATGCGGGACTTCATCGAGCCGCAGGCGAACAAGGTGAAACCGGGCAAGCAGATCCGCCGAGGCGATCGTCAGCAAGAAACTCCCCCCGCGGATGGTCGGACCGCTTCCCGTCGACGACGATTCCTCAATGCAGCAGGCAGACGAAATCTGGAATCAGCTCTTCCGGCACAGCCTGCAGAGCCCGAAGAAGACCTATATCCAGTTCTCCGACCGGCGCGGGAACATCCTCTATCGCTCCTACAGTCTCGGCCCCGACAGCCTTCGTCTTCACGGACACGCATCCGGGTGAACGCCATTGTCCTGACCACCGTCGAGGTGAACGGCGAACCGCTCCGCGTCGCGGCCACGCGCGACAAAAACTTCACCTACGCCATCGGCTATCCGCTTGCCGACCTGCGCGATCTGCTCGACAACCTTTATGTCATCTTTCTCATTCTGATTCCCATCGCCCTGGCCGTTTCCGTGATCGGCGGATTGGCCCTGGCAAAGACATCCCTTCAGCCGGTCGATGAGGTCACCACGCGCGCGCGCCGGATCACGGCCGAGAATCTCGACCAGACCATCCCCGTGCAGAACGTGGATGATGAGATCGGCCGTCTGACCGTCACCATCAACGACATGATCAGCCGGCTGCACGACTCCTTCGCCCGCGTACGCCAGTTTTCCGCGGACGCCTCCCACGAATTGCGCACTCCGCTCACGATCATGCGCGGAGAAATCGAACTTGCCCTGCGCAGCAGGAAATCACCTGAAGAATACCGCCGGGTACTGGAAAGCGGACTGGAGGAAATCCTCCGCCTGACCTCCATCATCGACAACCTGCTGACGCTCGCGAAGGCGGACCAGGGCGAGGGTCGATGCGGACTTCTCCGAGGTGGACCTGAAAGCCATGGTGGATGAGCTGTATGAAGACGGCGACGATGCTTGCAAGCAGCAAGAACATCACGGTGGTCCTGCGTCGCCAATACGCCCATCACGATCGTCGGCGACCGGATGCGGCTGCGGCAGCTGTTCCTCAATCTGATCGACAATGCGATCAAGTACACTCCCGCGGGAGGGACCGTCACGCTGGCGATGGAACGTCAGAGCGGCTCGGTGGTGTTCCGCATCGAGGATACCGGCATCGGAATTCCCCCGGAGGACGTGGAGAAAATCTTCGACCGGTTCTACAGGGTGGACAAAGCGCGCTCGCGCGAAATGGGGGGAACGGGCTGGGCCTTTCCATCGCGAAGTGGATCGCGGAGCTGCACCGGGGAACGATCACCGTCACCAGCGAGCCGCAGAAGGGGTCCATGTTTACCGTCCAGCTGCCGATGACGACTAGCAGCCCCGGAAGACAGAGGAGCGCACGGATGTTTGTTCACCCGTGCGCTCGCATGCCAGACTTCACCGGGCGGTCAGAAATCGTAGCCCAGCGAGAAATAGTACTTCGGCGGCGAGAAATTCTGCGACGTTCCACGCCCACGCCACGTCAAACCGCACCAGGAACGCCAGGAAATAAATGCGCGCGCCCGTCCCCATGCCCATCAGCAGGTCGCGCGTGACGCTGTTTCCCCCGGCATCCCTGGTAAATGCCACCAGATCCCTCTCGTTGTTCCAGGCCGACCCCATATCGAAGAACATCACCCCGCCCAGACTCTGCAGCCCGATCGGCAGCGGGCCGGCCTGCAGGAATGCGAACAGCGGATAACGCAACTCGAAATTAAACAGCCCGTACCGGGAACCGATGGCCGCATTGTAGTTGTACCCCCGCAACGGCAATCCGCTCTGCAGGAAGATGTAGTCCTCGGCGTTCTCCAGCGGGATGTACCCGCCTTCGAATGGTGTAGTTGATCCAGTTGTCCACACCGCCGACGATGAACTTCTGCGGATTGTGGCCGAAGCTTCCGCCACCCGCAAAGCGTATCGCCACGCTGTAGTTCTTGCCGAGCCGGAGGTAGGTGCGGTAATCCGCCGTCACGTTGACGAAGCTCAGACCCTCGCGCCCCAGCCTCGGTGTGCCGAACAGATCAAACCGGTAGCGTGTCCCCACCATCGGAGAGAGCATCCCCCACAGCGATGTATCGTGCGTGTAGCTGATCCCGGGAACGATCACGGTCCGGTTCTGCGACGGGAAGTTCGGCTGGTCGAGATTCTCTTTGGAAATGCTGAACCGCTCAGGCCGAACTCGACCCGGTCGAACCGGTCGAACGGATACGCGGCGGAGATGCTCCCCCCGTATGTGCGGAACCGGTACAGACTGCCGCCGAAGACATCGTTGACGATGACGAAACGCGCGCTATGGAATCCGCCGATGCCGAAGTCGATCCTGTTCCGGGAGATAGTAATACTGCAGCGCGTAGTCGCTGTTCTTCAGATCCAGCAGCAGGTTTGTGGCAAAGATGATCTGATGATCGCCCATCAGGTCGCTGAACGCCATGATCGTGGACCCGGTGACACCGTAGAACGTGTCATAGCCCGCGTTGCCGTACACAATGTCCGGGGTGAAATTCAGTTTGTATTTGTTGACCCGGTAGTTGCCGTCCTCGTCCAGATTGCCGGCGATCTGCGGCAACCGGGCTATCAGCGAATCCCTGGGCACGTTCTCGGGATGTGCGTCGGCAAACACGTAGTTGGAGAAGTCCAGCTGGATGTCCTTGCCGTACAGCTGTGTGGTGTCCTGCTGCACCGCAGGCGGCGGCACCGCCGCGACGGCGGCGGGAACGGGCGCCGGAGGCGCATTCTTGTTCTGCCTGAACAGTGTCGGCTCCAGCTCGGCGGTCTTGATGTCACGCTCAAACGGGCTCCGCATCAGGAAGATGTCAAACCCGGCATGACTCAGCGACGAAAAGGCGAGCTTGGTGCCATCGGCCGAGAGGGAGAGCTGGTACACCCCGCTCAGGGAATTCGTCACCGGACGCGCCTTGAGAGAGTCCAGATCCAGGGTCGTAGATGTTGTTGATGCCGTTGCGGTCCGACACGAACAGCAGCTTCTTGCCGTCGGGAGAGCCGACCGGCGACGTCTCGTCGCTCCCGTCCCACTCCGTCAGCCGCCGGATGTTCTTTGTCGCCGTGTCGACACTGTACAGGTCCATCTGATGCGGGCGGACATCCTTGACCGTGTCCGGCTCGCCCGTTCAGACGCCCGCCGCGGTCGGAGGCATAGTACACGGTTTTTCCGTCAGCGGACCAGGACGGCTGCTCGTCGCTGAACACGTCGTCCGTCAGGTTGGTGAGCGCCTTCGATGCAAACTGTAGACGTAGATGTCGGACTGGCGCGTCGTGTTGCCGATGAACGCGAGGGCGTCTCCCTTCGGCGACCAGTCGACCGAGAAGATACCGTCCAGATTGAAATGTCAGCTTCTCCGTCTCGCCGCTCCTGACGTCAATCAGGAGAATCGCATCCGCTTCGCCGGCCTTCGCCGCTATGGCGATTCTCTTGCCGTCCGGCGACCAGCTGATGCCCGGCGTGAGCAGATGCAGCTCTTCGAAATTGACCGTTTGCTGTCCGTCGATGATCTTCGTCGAGCTGCGAACCGTCGACGGCATTCATCACGAAAACGTCGAAATAGTCGTACCGGTTGGAAATAAAGGCGATCTTGTCTCCCTGCGGAGAGATGGCCGGACTGGTATTATAGAAGCCCCCCTCCTTCTTATGCTCCGTCAGGCGGCGCGCATAGTCGGCCGGGTCCTCCCGCTTCGCGATGTCGGGCCAGTACAGGATCTTCTGTTCCTTCTGCCAGCGCTCGGAGAGTTCCTCGAGGCTCAGCCCGATGGATCCGCGGATGCCGGCTTCGACACTGCGCGTGCTCTTGATCCGGTTCAGGATCTCGCCGATCTTCTGTTCGCCGTATTTGTTGGCGATATAACCAGAACACCGACTGCCCGCCGCGATAGGCAAAGTATCCGTACAGCCGGTTGATCGGCGGGAGGTATTCGTGAACGGTGGCGTCACGGATGAACATGTCGGAATCGGTGTCCCAGCGCAGCGCTTCGTACTCCGCGAGGCCTTCGCTGAACCAGAGGGGAAACTGGAGGGTGATATTGTTGGAGATGATGGACTGGATGCTGCCGCCGTAGAACATGTCATTGATCACGGCGTGCACAAGCTCATGGTGGATCACATGGCGGAACTTCCGGTAGTCCCCTTCGAACGGGACCACCACGCGGTTCTTGAACAGCTCGGTCACCCCCCCGATGCCCTCTTCGAGGTACTCGCTGATCACGTTGGTCTGCTGAAAATCGTTATGCGAGTTGTACACGATGAGCGGGACCCGGTTCACCAGCTGATAGCGGAACAATGTGCTGATGGAGGTGTATGCGGATTCCGCCGCGAGGGCGGTGAACTCGGCAAGCTCCCTGCCGCCCTCCGAAAAGTAAATGTCGAAATGGTCGGTCTGGAGGTATGACCAGCTGAATTTGGTGTACTGGACCTTGTTCTTGCCGAAGTTGTCCGATTGGGCGTTTGCAGGCATCCCGTCCAGCGCAACCAGCAGGACCGCCAGCAGCACGGCACCTATCGTTTTCTTCCCTACAGGCATAACGTCGTACGGCTCCTGCCCTCTTGTGGATTTACAATATATAAAACATCGCCCTCAATTAAAAGTTCCTTCCCCTGTCGGCCAGCAATTCCAGGTCCAATTCGCGGGTTTCGGGATCGACGGCCAGCACCCGGACGCGCACGTGGTCGCCAAGCCGGTATACCTGCCCGCGGGAACGGCCGCGGAGAGCGTACTGCTTCTCGTCAAACAGGTAGTAGTCATCCGCCAGATCCCGGACCCGGATCAACCCCTGGATCAACAGGTCCGGAAGTTCCACAAACAGACCGAAGTCCGTTACGCCCGCAATCACTCCCTCGAATTCGTCACCGATATGCCTCTTCATGTATTCGATCTGCATCACCTTCACCGAAGCGCGTTCGGCCTCAACAGCAAGCCGTTCGCGATCGGACGACTGCCGTGCAATGCCCGGCATGTGGGCACGCATCTGGAGCGATCCGCCCGGGTGCGGGTGCGCGGCTGTATTCATCGAGCAACCGGTGCACCACCAGATCGGGATACCGCCGGATGGGCGAAGTGAAATGTGTGTAGTCGCGGAACGCCAATCCGTAGTGGCCGATGTTTTTTTCCGCGTACACGGCTTTGGCCATGGACCGGAGAGCCACCTCGGTGATGACCTCCTCCACTTCCGTTCCCTTCACGCTGTCCAGCAGTTTCTGCAGCTGGCGCGACGAGACACCTTCTTTGACGTCGAGGGAAAAGCCGAACTGCTTCACGAAGTTGCCGAGATCGCGCAGTTTTCCCGGATCGGGAAGATCATGCACGCGGTACAGAAACGGATGCGGGTCACCCCCGGTTTTCATCTTCCCGACATGCTGTGCCACGCATTTGTTGGCCAGCAGCATGCATTCCTCCACGAGCCGGTGTGCGTCAAGACGCACTTTCTTGATGATTCCGTCCGGAAGTCCCTGCCCGTCAAAGGTGAATTTTACCTCGGAGGTGTCGAAATCGAGACTGCCGTTCTTCCGCCGGCGTTTGTAGAGGTTGCGGGCCAGGGCATGCAAACGGGCGAGCTCTTCGTTGTACTCGCCCCTCCCCGTCGTGAGAATCTGCTGCGCCTCTTCATAGGAAAAGCGGCGCTTGCTGTGGATCACCGTCCGCGCAAAACGCACGTCATCCACCTTCCCCTCCGGCGTGATCTCCATCAGCACGCTGTAGGTCAGCCGGTCTTCCCGGGGCCGGAGGCTGCACAGGTCGTTGGAGAGTTTTTCCGGAAGCATGGGGATCACTTCGTTGACGAGGTACACGCTGGTGCCGCGTGCGTACGCCTCGCGGTCCAGCTCGGTTCCCTCCCGCACATAATGACTCACGTCGGCGATGTGCACGCCGAGGCGGTAACGCCCGTCCGGCATCACCTCGCAGGAGAGGGCATCGTCAAAATCCCTGGCGTCTTCGGGATCAATGGTGAATGTCGTAGCGGCGCGCAGGTCCATCCGTGCGGCGATTTCCTGCGCGGGAATGCTGCCGGGAAGCGACGCCGCTTCCGCTTCGACCGCATGCGGAAAGTCGGCAGGGAGGCCGAAGCTGCGCGCCACGCTCAGCACTTCAACGCGCGCATCACCCGAGGGCCCGAGAACCTCCACCACCGTCCCCTCGGGATTCAAGCCGGCGTCCTCCCAGGGAAGGAGTTCCACCACCACTTTGTCACCGGGTTTGGCTTTCCGTGCCTCGGCGGGGGAAAGAAAGATGTCGCGGGGCATCCGGCGGTCGTCCGGCACGACAAACGCGAAATCCCGGCGTACATCCATACGTCCGGTTATCCGGGTGATGGTCCGGCTTACCACGCGAAGGACTTCCCCCTCGATCGGCTCGCCGGGTTTGTGCTTGCGCGGGCGCGCAAACGGAATCACCTCCACCACGTCGCCGGGCAATGCGGTGCGCAGGGATCGCGGGCCGATCTGGATTTCTTCGGTCCACCCTTCCGGACGGACAATACCCATACCGCGGCGGGTGATGGTGACCGGTGCGATCACGTTCCGCGACGTCGGTTCCTTCGCGCGCTTGCGTTCCGTGACATAACCGAGCCGGCCCCGCTCATCGGCCGCCACGATTCCCTCCCGCTTCAATTGCTCGATCACCTGCCGCAGAGCGCTGAACTGCTCCTTACCGGAGACTTTTACGGCGCGTGCCAGATCTTTCAGTGCGATCTTCGATCGCGTGTGGGAGGAGAGATGGGAGAGAACGACCTTTTTCATTTCCCGCATAGCCGGAGTCTTTCACAAAATCGAAAAGTGAGAGCCGGGAGGTCACCCCCGCCGGTGTGTGCCTCAGAAGGAGAACCGGTAAAACATTCTGGCGGAATTGGTGCGCCGCAGGTCGTTGGCCTGCCCGAACGTCCCCCGTTCAATCTTGCTCTCCAGCTCCATCATCAGATTGCGCAGGGACGGCTTCTGGAAAATTGATCCGAAGGAATACAGCACGCTGAAGTTGGCGTTCCCCAGCGGATCGTCGAGAATCTGCCCGCCGTACCGCCAGTACCCGCTCCAGGCCTGTCCGCTCAGACGGATATCCGCCGACTCACTCCGTCCGGTTTTCGCGTTGAAGTCAAACTCCACGGAGCTGATGAATCCCGTCTGACTCCGCAAAAACTCCGACAGTGTGCCGGTCAACAGGGAGGATGCCCCGGTCAAGAGTGACTTCGGAAGCGTTTTTCCCACTTCCGCCGACACGTCGCCCCGCTGAACCGTGGTCAACGGGAACGATCCGTAGATGATGAATCCGATGGCGTCCGATTGGACGTCATTGGATTTGTTGACACCCTGGTAGGCGCTGTAGTCCACATCGTCGATGGTCAGGTTCATGGCGAGCTTCGGCTCATTGCGGGTGCCGGTGATCCTGACCGTCACGACCACCCGTTCATCCTTGTCCCCGAGCACCGTATCGCGCACGGTACGCGAACCGCGGTAGGTTGCGGTGATATCCATTTCCGGATTCATGAAGTCCCCGGTAAAGCGGATCCGTCCCTCGGCATCGAAACGCCGGTAGAAGCTGTAGTACGCACGGCTGACCCGCAGGTCGCCGAGCCATCGCCGGCCGTCTTCGGTGATCGAAAACTTGCCGTCGATCGTCGCCATGAGTTCCTCGCTGGAGATCGGATTGAAGATCATCCGGATTTCCGTGTCGCCGCCGGTCGCCTCGATATCCAGATCGTACCGGAGACCGTCCAGAAACGACGTTGCTCCCTCCAGCTCCTTCCCCCCCGGGGCACCGTTCGTGCCGGTCTGCGCGCGAAAATAGATGTCCGCCGCCGACAGGGCTTCCTTCTCCCCGTATTTGGACGTGTCATCATAGACGATGATCGGTACGGAAAGCGCCGACTCCTCCGAGGCCACCTTCTGCGTCGGAGGAAAAATCAGACTGGAATTCCGGAGGATCAGCTGGCCTCTGAGCAGCGACCGGGAGATGTCGCCGGTAAAACGCAGGCCTCGCGGACCGGTTTCCGCAAAGAGGTTGCCGTACATGGCCAGTGACGTCTTGCGCGTCGCTTCTTTGATCACGTGAATTTGACCCGTCGCCGTGAGATTGAAATCTCCCGGTGTAAAATCGCGCAACATGAAGTCGCCTCCAAGACGCACCAGACCGATCGCACCACCGCGCTCGTCACCCGGCACATTCCTCACGGTCGCATCCACAACGCGGATCCGGTTGCCCGCCGCTTCAAACGTCCCTTCCACCCGGTAGGCCATGTTGTTCGGCTCGAACAGGAATTGACAATCCGCCAGACGGAGACTGCCTCCGTAACGCGGGAGGCGTACGGTTCCCTGTATGTTCAGGTCACATTCCAGGGTGCCGGAAATCTGATTGAAATTGGGCAGCAGGGGATCCAGGATGTTGAGCGGCGTTCCCCGGGAATGAACGGTGACATCGAATTCCCGTTCCGCAGCAGAACGGTCCGGACCGCCACCCAGGGGAATTGTCCCGTCGATGGTCAACTCGGGCCCGTCGACAACCGGCCCCCCCGGCGTGTCGCCGTTGACATGAAGCACCAGCCCATGGTCCACGTATTGTACGGTGCCACGCAGGGTGCCAAAGGGAACAGCACGAATCGCCACATCCTGTGCGTCGATTGTCGCGAGGATCTCCGGCCGCTCCAGCGTGCCGGTGACGGAAACGTCAGCACCGAGCATACCGTCGAAGGCCCTCTGCCCCGCGGACAATTCTCCTTCATCCAGAAGATACCGGAGACCGTCCATCTGGAGCGCCGTTCCGGTCACCGTCGCTTCCAACCGCCCCCCCTTGTTCAGCGATCCTCCGGCGTACAGGCGTTCGTTGTTGCGGCGGAGGGAGAGACCCGAGAGGGCGATTCGCTCACGGCTGATGATGACCCGGGCGCTGTCCTCCTCCTGCCAGGCGAAATCCGCGTATGCCGCACTCAGGGTGCGCACCGTGCAGAGGAGACTATCCCCCTGCAACCGTGCTTCTCCCTGTATGATGCTCCGCGCGGCCGGATGGAGGGCGGCGCGGGCGGCATAGAGGGCGTGCTGGTCTTCAATCCGGATATCCGCCTGTATGCTGTCCAGTTGCGTGCTGCTGATATCAAACCTCCGCGCGCGCGCCTGGCAATGAAGGTCCGTCGTGGCAAACGACCGATCGGGTGTCACCCCCTCCGCCTCGATCACCACCTCACCGTCTTCAATCAACATGCCGGCGGCAACGTCCCCGTAGAAGAACTCCTTTACGGTGAGCCGCGTGGAAGACGAAAGGCGGTCATAGTTGCCCGTCAGCGTTCCCGCCAGGACTCCGGAACCGTTGAACTGACGCTCCCCGAGAACCAGAGACAGGAACTGGAGATCCTTCACCTGTACCGCATATTCGCAATCCAGTGTCTGCGGCGACGCCATGAGCGCCTTCCGCAACGAACGCAGCTCCAGCGTATCGATGGCGGTGGTCAAAAAGAGACTGTCGAAAACGGCATACCGTTCGCTGATTGCCAGCCGCGTATTCTGTACCTCAAATGTCACCAGCTGCAGCAGATAGGCAAAATCAAATTTCCCATGCAGCGATGCATCCATGACCGGCGACGACACCTCCAGATTCCGGTGCAGGGAATCGCTCTGGTCCAGCACAACATGCAAATCACCGTCTTCAATGGCATGGTCGCGGTAACTGGACGCGGAGAGGGTCGCCAGAATATCCCCCCCCAGCGTCGCCAGCGTGGTGCCCGTGCCGCTGACACGGAGCGTCATATTCAGATCGCTTTCATGTGCGGCATCGTGCAGCAGATCCGCAAGGTTGAGTGACGCCATGGACCCTTCAACCGTGAACTGCGGCCGTGCCCCGCTCCGCCCGGTGAGTTGACCGGTGAGCTGCAGCGAGGTGTTCGCAACGCCGAGTTGCAGCGATCCCTGGATGCTGCGCGGGCGGGCGTGGATGTTGGTTTCGGCGCGTGTGACCGGCAGGCCCCGGAAGAACGAGGAGTCGAGTGTGGCACGCCATGTGGCACTCATCCCTTCCAGCGTCACCCCGGCGCCATCCACCGTGACGTTTCCATTGAGGCGGCTCGCCAGCCCCGGATCGTCCAGGAGACGGGCAAGATCCAGGGCCTGCATCTCCACGGTCCCGCGATAGCGAAGGACTTCGGGACCTCCGATGCGAAGCGAAACATCCCCGGTGCGGATGGTTCCTGCCTCTGTTTCAGCAGTCAGCTGTGTCCGGAAATCGAGCGGCGTTCCATTGTACATCCCGTTCAAGCGAACCGGACCGACGGAACGGAAATCAGGAAGATCGAACGACGGCATCAGCGCCAGCGGATCGCCCGGCTGAATCTGCCAGTCGGTCAGACGCACATCCAGAGCAAGGTTGTCGGGGTTGTGCAGATTGAACACCGTTCCGTCCAGCTGCAGACGGCTCTGTCCGAACTCCAGATCCAGTTTGCGTACGGGCAGTGCGCCGAAGGGGCCGGCGACAACGAGCGAACCGCGAACGGTGCCTTTCAGAAAATCCAACGCGGGAAGACAGCAGGCAAGTTCGGCAAAATCCAGATCGGCCATATGCAGATCCACGACCGTGGAGCATCCGGCAAGCGTTTCGAGCCGTATCCCATCCAGAAAATCGATACCGCGCATTGAGGTGGACAGCGTCAGGTGCGAGCGTCGTGTCACTATCCGCATGTCGTCCACCAGCGCGAGGGTGGTATCAACCAGGAATTCCCCTGAAAAATGCCGCAGGCGCATGGGTGTTCCATCGACAACAAAGGCACACCGGGTAATGCCGGCGCGGTATTCTTTGTTCTGCATCCGGAAGGACAGCGCCAGATTCACCGCGGAGAGAGACAGATTGCTGTAGTCGAGATATCCGGCGGGCAACACGGCGGCCGTGCCGGATTCTGTTGAGTCCACAATCGTGATGCCGGCATCCCGCAGCTCCAGACGGCTCACCATTACCGCCCAGTCAAACGGTGCTGTCTGCGCCGAGTCAGGCGCCTTCGGCCGCACAATCTCTTCGAAGTTCCAGAGACCCGAACGCCGCCGCACAAGACGCACAACCGGACGCTCCAGGGTGAGGTTGTGCACCGAGATGGCCTTTGAGGGAATCTCGAAGAGGTTATAGCGGATGCCGAGCCCCTCGGCGGCGAGCAGCGTGTCGCCGTTCCTGCTCAGGCTGATGCCGTTGACGGAGAACCCTGTGACAAGGTTGCCGGAGATGTCGCCGAGGTAAACGTCCGCCACCAGAAGGGAATCAAGCTGCGTGAGGGCATACGACCGGAGATGGTCGCGAAAGAGCTGCGTCTGGGTGAAACCGGCAAGCAACAGGAGGACGAGGAGCGATCCCCCCATCACATAGAGGACAATGCGAAGGATGGTCTTGACGACCTTCATGGATCATCGGGGAGTCCCCGCCCCCCGCGAAAAACCATAGTTGTTCAACACGCGCTGAATGACATTCGTGGTGGAACGCCCGGCCGTTAAACGGATCCGGCGTACGACGCCGCCGTGGGCCTCAACGATGTCCTTCCCGACAATGTCCACGGCTTTCCAATCTGCTCCCTTGACAAGCACATCGGGGACAAGCCGTGCAATCAAACGCTGCGGTGTGTTTTCGCCGAAAAAGCAGACGAAGTCCACGCAGCCGAGCGCGGCAAGCACTGCGGCGCGGTCACGGTTCAGATTGATCGGGCGGTTCCTCCCTTTGATACGCCGGATGGAAGCATCCGTGTTCAGGCCCACGATGAGAATATCACCCAGGGCCCGTGCGGCCTGGAGATACTCCACATGCCCGCGATGGAGGATATCAAACGTCCCGTTGGTAAAAACCACCTTCTTCCCCGCCCGCTCCAGCGCACGACGCTTCCGCACCAGCTTGTTGATGTCCAGTACACTGCCCATCAGGTCCGGCTTTCTCTTATATGACAAATCGTTCCGAGGCGGTACGGAGTGCCTGCGCCCCGATGGGAACAATGCCCACGGCACCGACGACTATACCGCTGGCGCAGTTGGCAAGCACACACGCTTCGCGCAACGTCGCCCCGCTTGCCAGCGCAACGGTCAGGGTGGAAATCACCGTGTCGCCGGCGCCGGAGACATCCTGCACGTTGTCCGCCATTGTGGGAATGTGGGTGATCGTCCCGTCCGCCTCAAACAACGACATCCCCTCCTCGCCCCGCGTCAGCAAAACACTCCTGGCTTCAAGAAGCTCCACCAGCTTCTTCCCCGCCCGCTCGACATCGTCTATGCTCCGCAGCCGGCCGCCCAGCACCTCTTCCGCCTCGCGACGATTCGGCTTGAATACCGTGACCCCTTTGTAGTCCAGAAAATGGTCAAACTTCGGGTCGACGGTGATAATCGTGTTGTGCCGCCGGGCAACTTCAATGACCGCCGTGATCACCTCTTTCGTGACAACGCCCTTGTTGTAATCCTCGATGATAATGCCGTCCATCCCCCCGATGTTGTCGCTGATGGCACTCACGATGCGGCGCCGGAGATCCTCCCTGCAGGGAAGTTTGGATTCATTGTCGATGCGGACGACGTGCTGTCCCTGGGCAATCACCCGGGTTTTGATTGTTGTAGGACGCGAAGGATCGCGGAGGATTCCGCCTGTCTCGAGACCCAGCTCCAGCGCCAGCTCCATAAACACTTCCCCGGGATGATCGTCACCGATCATCCCCACCAGCACGGGGATGCCGCCGAGGGACTGGATGTTGTTCGCCACGTTGGCGGCACCGCCGAGACGGACGGATTCGGATTCCACTTCGACAACCGGCACGGGCGCTTCGGGCGAAACCCGGCGCACGGTCCCCCAGTAGTACCTGTCCACCATCAGATCGCCGAGCACGGCGATACGTTTGCCGGCAAAGCCGTTGAAGATGGTGTTCAAACGTTGTTGGGTGAATGTCATCATCGCTGCCCAGAGAATAAATATAGAAATCACCGCCGCCAGACGCAAGGAACGGAAAGCCCGCTCATCCCGGCGATATCCGGAGAAACCGCCCAAGAAGCTTCACCACCCTGTCCACCGTCAGTCCCAGCCGCTGTTCATCCGCCATCACGACAATGTCCGCGTTGTTGTATAACGGCTCGCGGACCTCGTGCAGGGCGAGGACACGTTTCCGCAGTTCGGCCGGGGCCAGTCGTTCCCCTTCCGGTCCGGTGAGCAACGGCCGGTCGGTGCGGTGTTGAACACGCTTCAGAATCTCCTCCGGGGGAACCTTGAGATACACGAGAATCCCGGTGGTTTTCACCACGCTCAGGTTCACCGGATCGGTCAGCGTCCCCCCGCCGAGCGCAACCACCAGGTTGTCCCGCATCGTCAGCGCGGCGATCGCCTCCCGTTCCAGACCGCGAAAATACTGCTCGCCGTGTTCCCTGAAAATATCCCGCACGGTTTTTTGCTGCGCGGCTTCGATCACGGTATCAACATCGACAAAGTCATAGCCGAGCGAATTCGCAAGAATCGGGCCGACGGTGCTCTTGCCGCTGGCCATGAATCCCGTAAGATAGATCCGCGATGTACACTTGGCGGCGGACTCGCTCATGGCAGCGCCCCGCGACGGATACGTGCGATGGTCACGGCAGTGGTGCGCTGCCGGCGCTCCACCGCCATGCTCCGCGTGTCGACGAGAAAACCCTCCTGTGCCGCGAATGCAAAGAAGTCGCGTCCCATCGCCCGGTCCGGTTCGGCGAGCAGCGCGTATCCCCCGGGAGCAAGAGTCTGCCGGAACAGGCGGAGTAATGGGGCAAACGCCCCGCGCTCGTACACAATATCGGCTCCGAGAAGCACATCGAAGACGCCCGGAGAGCCGGGCGTACGCCAGTCGCAGTGGCGCAGTGTCACCCGCGAGCGTTGCCCGCGGGAAAGGTTGGCATCGGCGTTCCATCCGGCGAATGTCAATGCGTCGTTCTCATAATCGGTGAGCATCACGGTCGCTCCCGCACGGGCGGCCGCGATGCCGGCCAGTCCCACCCCGCAGCCGAGCTCGAGCACCGTGCGCCCCGCCAGCGATTCCTCTTCAAGACACACACGGGCCAGGGCGAACGCGGATGTCCAGAGTTCGGCCCAGTAGGGTAACCGCTCGTCGACGGCGAAGGCTTCGGGAGTGATCGACTCGAGCAATGCATCGGGATTGCGGACGGTGAGAATGCGGAATGTGTGGCCGCCCAGGGGAACATCGTGTATGACCGGATCAAAACGGTCAGAGAGATCCGCCGGAAGCCCCGCCGGAGCTCCTGACCCGGCATCCCGTGACTCACAGGCTGAATGCCGCGCCAAGCTGGACCACCATGCCGTCTGTGTGGATACTCGAGAGAAAAGGCTTCTGGGGAAGATTGACAATGGTGCTGCCGTAGCGCACCTGGAGCTGGGTGAAGGCGTTGGTCGACTCGAAATGCGCATCCCGGAATTTCAACTCGGTGGAAAGCGAAAAATGATCCGTGAAACGGTACTGGACCCCGCCCAGCACATGGATGCCGTACCCGGCGGCACGGGAAACGACCGGCGCATCGAGACCCGCCAGCGCATACTGCCGCTCGCCGAAATACACGCCCGCCCCCCCGCCCATATACACCCCGAAGCTTCCCCCGGTAATCGGTATGCGGAAGTACCCCGTGAGCTCAACGGGAACAATCCGGAATCCGTCCTCCGCCGGAACGACACGTTGTGCGCTGACGCTGATGGTGCGCGACTCCGTGCTGCGGATCACATCCGTAGACAGGCCCACCGACAGGTTTGTACCTGTGAAGTGGTACTGCACCTCGAACCCGTAGCCGAAAAAGTCCACGAATCCGTACGACTGGGCCCGGGCCAGAGGATCTGTCGCCCCGGGATTGGGGAAGAGCCGCCCTGTGGTCGTCAGGTTGCCTTTGAGCAGGACGGAAAACACACGCTCCTGTGTGCGGCCGGTTTCCCCGGCGACACACAGGAGCGTACACATGACGGGCACCACAACAACCGCACGACGTTTCACCCCACCTCCCTGTTGTTCAGGGTCACCGGAAGAACATATCCCGGTGGTCTTCGATGTCGGCTTTCTCCTTCAGCGCGGTCAGCCAATCGGACAGGAACCGGTTCCGTTTTTCCTGCAGCAGGCGGGTCCTGAGCGATTCGCGCTGGGAGTTGTAGGCTGTGGTATCAAACGCGGAGACCGAAAGAAGCTGCGCGATAAAGGCCCCCCGCTGGTTCTGCACGGCGGGCGAAATCTGGCCCGGCTTCAGGCCGGATACGGCCCCGAAAAAGAACGGATCGCGCCCGACACCGGGAATCGCACCCGAAAGGGTGAAGTTCGGGATTTCCTGCGCTGTCACCGCGGGAAAGGAGGAAGAGATTCTGGTGAGACTGTCCGTTGCGCTCAGCTTTGCCCGCGCTTCGTCCGCCATCGATTTGGCGCGTTCAATCTTCTTGGTCCGGAGCGCCATGGGGCGGGCCTGGTCTTTCACCTCGTCGAATGGCCGCACACCCGCATCCTTGACTTCGGCAACCGAGAACACTGCGGAACCGCCCGGGATCGAATAGGGCTCGCTGACCGATCCCACCTTGTTCGCAAACGCCCACCGGATGACCCCCTGGTGCATGCCGATTCCGGGGATGACTCCGGCTTTCTCCTGGACGTCTGTTTCCTTCACCTCAAAGCCGGATTGCTGGGCTTCACGGGTGAATTCCGACTCCTTGGCATTGTACGCAAAATCGCGGGAGCGCTCAAACAGCTCATTCTTGGTCTGATTGCTCGGCGTAATCTTCATCGAGATGTGGGCGAGTTTCAGTTCCCGGCTGTCCCGCGCGTGCACTTTAATAATGTGCAGGCCGTACGGTGTGCGGATCGGGCCGACAAGCTGACCGGGTTTTGCGGCAAATGCCGCTTTTTCAAACTCGGGCACCATGCGTCCTTTGCCGAACCACCCCAGGTCCCCCCCCCGCTCGGCGTTTCCCATATCCTTCGAATGCTGCCGGGCAAGCCCCGCAAAATCTTTCCCTGCCTGCAGCTGCTGCATGATGCTCTTTGCCAGTACCTTCGTCGCGGCCGTGTCCTTCCCCGCCTCCAGCGGCAGGAGGATATGGCTCGCGTGGACGTATTCTTCTTTCCCCGGCCTCTGCTCCAGGACTTTCAGCAGATGGTATCCGTCTGCATCTTCAAGCGGACCGACCAGCCCGCCGGGGGCTGCGGCAAAGACTGCAGTTTCAAGAGAGGGGCTCAATTCCCCGTGGCGGAAGAATGCGCCGCTGTCGGGTTTGTCGGCATAGGTGTAGACCAGCTGCAGGAAATCCGCGCCGCTCCGGGCCTTCGCCGCGGCATCGTCGATGTCCTTCTTTCGCCCGGTACTGTCGGAGGCCGACGCCCGCTCGAGGAAGAGCACGTACTTCAGCTTCCGCGTCGCTTCCACCCTGTACTGGTCCGGATTCTCATCGAAGTACCGCTTCACATCCGCATCGGAGACCGTTACGGCGCTGTCCGGCACGAGCTGCATGGCATCGAACAGTGCGTACACGGCGCTGTATCTGGTGTTCTGCTCATCGAAACGCCCGCGCACTTCCCCTTCGTTGACGCGCACGGAGGCGAGAATCACACTCTGCAGTTTCTCCTGCAGGCGCCGCTGACGCAGCCCCTGTTCATACTGCTTGAGCCACTTCGTTCCGAATTCCTTGTCGGCCCCGCTCGGGTCGCGCACGAACTGATTGGGGCTGGCCAGGAACTGCTCGTACACGTCACGGCGGAACTGGCCGGTGGAATCGATGAAGTTGCGTCGCAGGTCTTCCGGCGGCGTTTCGCCGCGGACCCAGTCCACCAGCTCCTGGTCGCTCACCGCGATGCCCAGACGCTGCTACTTCCTTTTCCAGAAGCTGCTGCGTGACCATGTTCTGCCAGACCTGCTCCCGGATCTGCGTCATCTGCGCTTCGTCCGGCTCCGTACCGCTCTGGGACTTCTGATTGTCAGCGACATTCTTCACCATGTCGGTGAAGTCTTTGTAATGGATCTTGGTTCCGTCGACCGTCCCGATGACATCCGCCTGACCGCCGCGCATGCCAAGGTAGTCCATACCCCATTCGAAAACGATGGTAATGACGAAGGCGATGAGAAGTCCGAACAGGATTACTGGCATGCTGTCGCGCATGCGGGTCATAATAGGCATGTGGTAAACCAACCTCCTTACGCGGAAGGACCTTGTGATAATGTCTTAAAATATACGCCATATGTGCCCGAAAAGCAAGGTTCGTGTTGACTTTTCGGGGATGTTAAGGTATATTTATGAGCTTCTCTACAAGTCCCCGAATGCTTGATCCCGGAGGTGGCAGTGCGAAAGTACAGAACGAAACTGATTATCATAGCCGCGGCCGTCCTGCTGGCTCTCTACTTTTTATATCCGACCTACAAGGACTATGCGCTGCATTCCGAGATGAAAACCCTGCGGGGAGCGGACAGCCTGCAGTTTGTCGAAAAGAACGAGCAGGACATCCGGGAGAACCGCGCCAAACGCATCAAGCTCGGCCTGGATCTTCAGGGAGGCATGCGCGTCGTGCTCGAAGTTAATGTCCTGAAACTGATCGAGGATCTGGGAAAGAACAAGGATGAAGTCTTCACCCGGATCATGAATGATGTGCGTGAGGAGACCAAACGGTCCGAAGAGTCGCCCGTCATCATCATCCGGCGCAGGTTCGAAGCAGGAGCAGATCCGGCATGAGCCGCTATTTCGGCAGCCTGCGGGATGACAACGACAAAGTCGCGGCAATGCTGGAAGACGAGGCAAAGAAAGCCATCGACCGCGCCATCGAGATCGTCGGCAACCGCGTGGACCAGTACGGTGTGTCGGAACCCTCCATTCAGAAGCTGGGCGGCAGCCGCATCAACGTCGAACTCCCCGGCGTCAGCAAGGAAGCCGAAGTGCGCCAGCTGCTCCAGGGCACGGCACTCCTCGAGTTCAAACTGCTCAAAGATCCCGGAGATCGCCTACCGGGTCATGCAATCGGTGGATGGCACACTCGCGGCAAGTGCGGCGGCCGACTCCAGCGACACCAGTGCGGTGGCAACCGCAGCACCCGGCGATTCCACGAAAATCGCCACTCCCGAAGGGGAAATGAGTACGGAAGAATTCGCAAAGAAACACCCGTTCTTCACGGTGGCCCTCGTGAATCCGCAGTATCCGGGCGAAGCCATGGTCGCGGAGGAGAACCGCGAAAAGGTCCGCCGATGGCTCGAACGCACCGATGTCATCCGCACCATCCCCGGTGACATGCAGTTTGTCTGGAGCGCCAAGCCGCGCATCATGGAAGACGGCAAGAAATTCTACACGCTCTTTCCGGTTAAAGCCACGCCCGAACTCACCGGCGGCGTGATCGTGAACGCCCGCGCCACGCTCGACCCCAGCTTCAACCAGCCGATCGTGACCATGGAGATGAACAGCGACGGCTCACGCGACTGGGCACGGATCACGGGCGCCAATATCAACAAACGCATCGCCATCGTGCTGGACGATGCGGTGTTCTCCGCACCCGTCGTGCGCGGCAAGATCACCGGCGGCAGCTCGCAGATCGAGGGGATGGATAACCTGGAAGAAGCCCGTCTCCTTGAAATCGTGCTGAAAGCCGGCGCCCTCCCCGCACCGGTGGATATCATCGAACAGCGCTCCGTCGGGCCGTCGCTCGGCGAAGACTCCATTCGAAACGGTATTCTCTCGTCGGTGCTCGCAACGCTGCTCACGATTCTCTTCATGGCGGTCTACTACCGCACAGGCGGACTTGTGGCAAACGTGGCGGTGGTGTTCTGCCTCCTGTTCCTGCTGGCCGTGCTCGCCGCATTCCAGGGAACGCTTACGCTCCCCGGCATCGCGGGCATCATCCTGACCCTGGCCGTGGCGGTGGATGCCAACGTGCTGATCTATGAACGTATCCGCGAGGAAGCAGGCCACCGGGAAAACGCTGCGCGCCGCCATCGACGCCGGCTACGAGAAAGCCTTCACGGCGATCTTCGACTCCAACCTCACCACGTTCATCACGGGCGTCATCCTGTTCCAATTCGGATCCGGCCCCATTCAGGGATTTGCGCTGACACTCATGATCGGCATCGCCGCCAGCATGTTCAGCGCGATCTTCATCACCCGGGTCATTTTCAACATTCTCACGGACCGCCCCGGCGCCACCGTGTCTTTCGGCTAATCGACCAGACTGGAGATACCGTTCATGCGGCTTTTCGGCAAAACACACATCGACTTCATGGGGAAACGGCGGATGTGGTATATGGTGTCCGCCACCGTTATCCTCATCGGCATGGTGTCCCTGATGATGAAGGGCATTGATTACGGCATCGACTTCCTGGGCGGCACGGAACTGATCGTGCAGTTCGACGCAGGACGTCCAGATCGGGAACGTGCGCACGGCAATGGACAAGATCGGTTTCGGCAAGGCGGAGATCAAAACGTTCGGCAGCGACCGCGACATTCTCGTCCGCACCGTCGAGCAGGGCGAAGGAACGGTTATCGCCGACAAGATCCGCGGCGCGCTCAAAGAACACTTCCCGGCCAATCCGTATACCGTCCTTAAAGAAGACAAGATCGGCCCGAAGATCGGCCGGGAGCTGCGCCAGAACGCCCTCTACGCCGTGATCGCTTCGCTCGCCGCGATCTGGCTCTATGTCGCCTTCCGGTTCAAGTTCGTCTACGGCGCGGGCGCGGTGATCGCCCTCTTTCATGACGTGCTCGTCACCCTCGGCATGATCTCGATCTTCGACGGCGTGTTCAACCTGGAAATCTCCCAGAACATGATCGCGGCGTTTCTCACGCTCGTCGGTCTCTCGGTCAATGACACCGTCGTCATCTTCGACCGTATGCGGGAAAACCAGAAGATCTTCAAGACCATGCCGCTCAAAGAACTGATGAACAAGAGCCTGAACGAAACCCTGAGCCGCACGATCATCACCTCGGGCACGATCTTCATCGTCCTTGTGGTGTTGCTGATCTTCGGCGGCGAGGTGACACGCGGGTTCGCGTTCGCGCTCACCATCGGTATCATTACCGGAACGTATTCGTCCATCTATATCGCCAGCGCGGTCGTGCTGGAATGGGCCGAACGTTCGCAGAAAAAGGCCCAGCTCATCGATTGATCCGCGGCATTGCCGAGGAGGTTCGCCATGAAGTACAAAGCATCCGTACACGGTTCGGTCACGGTCATTGCGCTGGAAGGCAACATGATGGGCGGGCCGGATGCCACCATGTTGAACGGAAAACTGCATGATCTGGTGGAGGCGGGCAGGAAACAGGTGGTGGTCAACCTGGCCGGAGTGGAGTTTATCAACAGCTCCGGTCTCAGCCAGCTGATCGCCGGCGCCAGCATGATGAAGAACGCCGGCGGGGCGCTGAAGCTCTCAAACGCCTCCGCAAAAATCACCTCCCTCCTGAAGATCACCAAGCTCAGCCCGGTATTCGAAAGTTTTCCCTCTGTCGCCGCGGCGGTGGCCAGTTTTACGAAGTGACCGCCGGCGGATTCTCTCTCTCCGACCCGCCGGCTGCACCGGGTCGGAGTTTTTTGTTTCCGCGCGGAACCCGTAGTGGCGTACTCATTCTCAAGGGATACAAAATGCCCGTCCAGATCATCGTGGGCGCCCAGTGGGGCGACGAAGGTAAAGGCAAGATGGTGGACATGCTCTCGGAGCATGCAGACATCGTGGCCCGCTACCAGGGCGGCGCCAATGCCGGCCATACCGTGTGCATCGGCGACAAACAGTACGTCCTGCACCTGATCCCCTCGGGCATCTTCCACGAACATATCACCTGCGTGATCGGCAACGGCGTTGTGATCGACCCCACGGCCCTGCTCGGAGAAATCGCCCAGCTCGAAGCGGCGGGCATCAACATCCGGGGCCGATTGCTCATCAGCCATAACGCCCACCTGATCATGCCGTACCATAAACAGCTCGACGCAATCCGCGAGCAGACGGCGCAGGCGATCGGCACGACAGGACGGGGTATCGGCCCGGCATACATCGACAAATTTCTCCGTGTCGGCATCCGGATCGTCGACCTGCTCAACCGCGATGTGCTCGCCGCCAAGATCACGCAGAATATCGAAGAGAAGAATCAGATTCTCACAAAACTCTACGGCGAAACACGCATCGACGTGGAAACCATCATCAACGAGTACCAGGAATTCGACAAGCGCATCGACGAATACATCACCGACACCGCGTACTATCTCCACGCCGCCATCAAGCAGGGCAAACGGATCATCGCCGAAGGGGCCCAGGGTGCACTGCTGGACGTGGACCACGGCACCTATCCCTATGTGACCTCCTCCAACCCGACATCCGGGGGTGCCTGCACCGGCCTGGGTATTCCTCCGACTGCGGTCGAAAGCGTTCTGGGCATCGCCAAAGCCTACTGCACCAGGGTCGGGCTCGGTCCCTTTCCCACCGAACAGCTCAACGCCACGGGAGAATCCCTGCGCAGTGTGGGCCATGAATTCGGCGCCACCACCGGACGGCCGCGGCGCTGCGGCTGGTTCGACGTGTTCGCCATGCAGCACTCCGCACGCATCAACGGCATCGAACGGCTGGCCATCACGAAGCTTGACGTGCTGGACGGCTTCGATGACATACCGGTGTGCGTCGGCTATGAGCTTCATGGCAAACGCCTGCGCTCGTTTCCCACGGATGTGGCCACGCTCGAACGCGTGTCCCCGGTCTATGAGCACTTCGAGGGATGGAAGACACCCCTCACCGGTATCACCTCGAAAGAATCACTGCCGCCTGCGGCACGGAAATACCTCAACGCACTCAGCCGTCTGACGGAGATCCCGCTCTGGTTCGCCTCCGTCGGTCCGCGGCGCGATCAAACCGTATTCCTCAGCACCTGACAGGAGCGTTGCCATGCGCACGCCCGACCGGAACATCGCCATCGGCAGAAGGGGAAACTTCAAAATTCTCCTGCTCGCCCTCGCCTCCGTGTTTGTCATCGCCCTGCTGCTCTATTCGCAACGGCTGACGGACCAGCTGCTTGCGCGCGAACGGCGAATCGTCGCGCTCTACGCGCGCTCCCTCGAGTACGTCGCAAACAACGACCCCGGGGCGGGCGACCTCGGCTTTGCCTTCGAAGTGATCGGCACCATCGACTTCCCCATCATCCAGACCGACGCCCGGCACACCCCCCGCTACTGGAAGAATATCGAAGTCGACACCGCTCACATGTCACCCGCGGAAGAGGAGGCGTTTTTCCGGAAAACGCTCGCGACGATGGATGCCCAGAACAAACCCATCCGTGTCGCCATCAACGACACCCTGGTACTCAACTACCTGCACTACGGCGAATCCGCCCTGATCAGCCAGCTGCGATGGCTCCCGGTGAGCGAACTTGCAATCGCCGCGATCTTCATTCTGATCGCCTATGCCGGCTTCAGCACAATCAAACGGAGCGAACAGAGCAACATCTGGGTGGGCATGGCCAAGGAGACGGCCCATCAGCTCGGAACCCCGCTCTCCAGTATCATGGGATGGCTGGAACGCCTCCGTGAAGATGCGGCGGCAGTCCCGCGGCTGGGCGAAACCCTCGACGAAATGGAGCACGATGTCCATCGTCTCAACAAGGTTGCGGCCCGCTTCTCCAAGATCGGCTCCCGCCCGGACCTCCGCGATGAAAACCTCGGAGAAGTGATCGAGGGGGTCATCCAGTACATCGGAAAACGGATTCCCCAATCGGGGAAAACCGTCGACCTGGTGATCGAGACGCCGGGCACATTCACCGCCCGCATCAACCGCGAGCTGTTTGAATGGGTGATCGAAAACCTGATGAAGAACGCCCTCGACGCCATGGAAGGAAGTGCGGGGAAGATCGCCTTTGCCATCAGCCGGTCGGGGGACCGCACGACGATCGATGTGACCGACACGGGCAAGGGAATTGATCCCAAGTTCCATAAGGAGGTCTTCCGGCCGGGCTACAGCACCAAGAAACGCGGGTGGGGCCTCGGACTCTCCCTTTCGAAGCGGATTATCGAAGAGTATCACCGGGGCCGGCTGTATGTGAAGCAGAGTGCACCGGGGATCGGCACGACGTTCCGGATCCGCCTGACGGCCTGACGTGAGACGCGTCATCCATCTGCCGCCGGATATTACCGCCCGTACCGGGGACGACAGCGGCAAGATCCCGCCGGACGATCCTCCCGAAGAAGGGAATCTGCAGCGATGCTCTTCAGTTCGGGGTCTCCGGCGGCCGGTCTAGAGCGTCGCGAGAAGCTGTTCTGCCTTCTTCCGGATGTAGGCGGAGTTCATGCCTGGGAGGCCGTTGAACCGTGCGGCTTGGGTGGCATACGCGCGGGCTTCCGTCATCATGCCGCTTCCCTGACAGGCGAGCGCGAGCCGGTACAGAATCGTCGGGTCCTGCTGGTTTCCCTGCTTGAATTCCTCCACCGCCCTGCCATAATCCTTCTCCGCCAGCGCGATCATCCCGGCCAACTCGTGCACGAGCCGGGCCTGATTCCGGTTCTCCTTTGCTTCAACGCCCTTCCTGAACACACCGTTGTGCGCCCCTGCATCCCCGAGATCTCCCCGGGCAACGGCAATGCGTCCGAGGTTGTAGTGGTAGATAAGCGCCGCGTTTTCCTTTACTTCGTTCGCCAGGTTTGAACCTTCGTTGAGCGCAAGAGCCCTGTTGAAGTGCGCGAGCGCCCGATCGGGATCCCCGGTCTGCAGGAAGATGTTTCCCATGACCGTGCAATCACCCGCCATCGCCGCGGCATCCTTGATATTTTCAGCAATCGCATATTGCTTTTCCATGAACCGGAGGGCCTGCCCGCTGTTCCCCTCGTCCATGTATGTCACCGCCATCCCAAAGAGTGCGGCACGTTTCTCTCCGTCGGTTCTGGCGAGATCGAGCGCTTTCTGAAGCTCCGCCCGGGCGTCCGCGTGGCGGTCCTGATACATCAACGCGGCCGCAATCCCCGTCCGTGAGTTGGTGAACTGGGCATTCACCGCCAGCGCTTTGCGGTACTGGACGATAGCTTCGTCGAAGCGTCCCGCTTTCAGGAGAAGCTCCCCGTATGAATCAAACGGATTCGGATCGCCGGGAAGCAATTCCGTGTACTTCTTGAAGATCGCCTCCGCTTCCGGATACCGCCCGAGAAACCGGTACGCGTATCCCAGCTGATTATAGGCCGGGGCGAATCCGGGAGCGATCTCCGCAGCCCGTTTCAGATGTTCGACCGCTTTCACGTATTGCTGCTGCCCGAAGTATGAGACGCCGAGCAGGGTCTGCGCCCGTTCGTCCCCGGGAAACAACCCGACGAGTTCTGTGTACAACTCACGCTGCGTTGCAGGATCCGCATAGGCACCGGCTCTGAAAGCTTTGATCCAGATTTGCTCACCCGCAGATGCGTTCGCAGCACACGTGACAGCCTGATCCAGATGCCCGAAAAACGCCTTGGCGGTGGGAGACGTCTGCGAAAGAAACAGATGCGCAAGAGCAAAACCCCCGTCCAGCTCAACCGCCTTCTGGAAATGAGGGTATGCGTCGGTCAGGCGCAGGTTCTCCACAAGAGTCCGCCCGCTGAGGAACTCTTTGAGCGCTCCCGGCGAGGCGGTGGTAATCGGGATCTTGCCGTCCGCCGCGGCTGCAACATCGGCAACCAGAAGACCCAGGAAAATGACCATTCCGGAATGCACAGATATGGGCGAGCGCATCACGACCTCCGCACGGATGTTGGATGGAATGTACGCTCACAGTGTAACACTTTGTCATGGTCTGGAACAACGATACTGCGATGCCTCGCGTGTGGGAGCTTTCCGGATGCGGTGAGAAGGGTCAGAGTGCCGAACGGGGCCCGGCTGCCGGTCGCGCCAAAGGCAACCGGTCACCCGGACCCCGTGAAGTGCAGAACCGCAACCGCGTCATCATCCCGTGAAGTACAGATATGCCCCCAGAATCATCAGGAGCACAAGCGCCGATGCGGCAATGTCGCCTGCTGTCCAGCTTGCCCGGGAGGTTTTCCTGTCTTCTTCAGTCAGGGTGCCATACGTCAATCCGCTGATCCGTGAATATGACGGCGCCGCTGTGGCATAGCTCACGCCCACCATGACGATGGCGCACACAACAAGTATGATAATACTGTAGTACTGGAAGAAGATGTTGTTCACCACCCAGAAGAAAGACCCCCGTGCATAGGTGAATCCCGGATCCAGCTTGACGGGAGTGTCCACTGCAAGCCGGAAGAGACCCATGGCAAACCCGGTCGACAGTGCCGCCAGGCAACCCTTGCTGTTCAGGCGCTTCCAGAACACACCCAGGAAGAACACGACAAAAATCGGCGGTGCCAGATATGCCTGTACACCCTGGAGGTAATCGTAGAGACCCCTTCCACCCTGGATGACGGGGATCCAGAGGAGACCGATCATCACCATCACGCCTGTGGCCACACGTCCCATCCAGACCAGCCGTTGCTGGCTCACGTTCGGGCGGAGGCGGGCGTAGAAATCCATGGTGAAGAGCGTGGAGGACGCATTGAAGACCCCGGCCAGCGAACTCATCAATGCCGCAAGCAGACCCGAGACGACCAGTCCGCGAACACCGACGGGAAGCACATGGGCGACCATCAGCGGAAACGCCTTCTGTGCATTCTCCCGGAGGACCTGCCCGTCCGCTCCGACAAGTTCCGCCTGCAGCGCGGGGACCATCCCGCTCTTGGCAAGCGCGATACAGATGATGCCCGGAATGATGAAGATAAACACGGGCAGGAGTTTCAGGAAGGCCGCCGCGATGGAACCGCGCCGCGCTTCGGTTTCGTTCGGTGCACCCAGCGTGCGCTGCACGATGTACTGATCGGTGCACCAGTACCAGAGTCCGATGATCGGTGCACAGAACAACATGCCCAGCCACGGATAGTTGTCATTGAAGTACCAGGCCAGCCGCCCCGTCTCCCGCACGGGCGCCCATGTCGCCTCCATCCCGGCGGGCACCAGTGGCTTCCAGAGGTTGAACATCTCGGGATCCACCAGGGCACGGAGCGCTGACCACCCGCCAAGCGCCTGAAGCCCGAAGAAGGTCACCAGTGCCGACCCGATGATAAGAATGATGGTCTGCAGCGCCTCGGTGTATGCCACGGCACGCATCCCCCCGAGGATTGTATAGATGCCGGTGATAACAATCACCAGAACCGATCCGATCCAGAAGCTGTCCATGCCCAGAAAGCCGAGCTCGGGGAGCAGCACGGAGAACACCACACCGCCGGCGAAGATGCCCACCGCGATTTTTGTCAGTACGTACGCCACAAGGGAAATCACGGACAGAACGGTTCTCGCCATGGGTGAGAAGCGCCGCTCCAGAAACTCGGGCATGGTGAACACCCTGGAACGCATGTAGAACGGCACCATCACCCAGCCCAGCACCAGGAGACACCAGGCGTGAAGTTCGTAGTGGGCCATCGCCACCCCGTCCGTTGCTCCGGAACCGGCAAGCCCGACCAGGTGCTCGGAGCCGATATTCGATGCGAAGATCGACGCCCCGACAATGAACCATCCAAGATGACGGCCGGCGAGAAAGTATTCCGTGGTGTTTGCCTGTCCTTTGCGTATCACCCACCATGCAAGGCCGAGGATGACTCCAAAATACAGGGCGACAACAAACCAGTCGATACCGCTCAGAATTCCCATACATAAACCTCTCTGGTGGTGGTGGGGGGGAGGGATGGTTGGCGTGATGGAAGATCGCCCGAAAAGTCCAATTCTGCAACTCCCGCGTGAGATTGCGGCAATTCTCTGATGAAAAAGTGTTATCTTTTCCCAATCCAACAGGCTGAAGATCCAGCCGGACGCCACTGCATGCGAACTCTCCTATTCCTTGCCTGCCTGCTTCTGGGGCTGCTGCTCGCACTCCATGTGCTGCCGTTCGATCCGGTGGTGTCCTTCACAGGGATCGCACTCCTTGCCTCGGTCCTCTTTCTTCCGCTGGCATATCTGCTCCTCACCACGCCGCTCCCGCGCGCCGCTCTCCTGACGCTCCTGACTGCAGGACTCGTTGTCCGGGCGGGCTTTCTGAACATGTCGCCGATCGCCTCCGATGACGTCTACCGGTACCTGTGGGATGGCAAGGTTCAGGCGCACGGTGTCAATCCCTACCGGTATGCACCTTCAGATCCGGACCTCCTTGTTCTCCGATCGGACATGCTCCCCGCCCGGGTGAATCACCCCGACATGAAGACGGTGTACTTCCCCTTCACCCAGTGGATGTACTTCCTCTCCTATCATTTGAGCGGGGAAAGCGTATGGGGCTTCAAGCTGCTGCTTCTGCTGGCCGAAGCCGCCACTCTCCTGACTCTCTTCCTGCTCCTCCGGCACTTCGCCATGCCGCCCCGATTGCTGCTCCTCTACGCACTCTGCCCTCTTCCCGTTCTGCAGTTCGCCGTCGACGCTCATCTTGACGCCCTCGGGTTCCCGCTTCTGCTTGGCGGCCTGCTGCTCTATGCGCGCGGACGCGCTCTGCCGGGTCTCCTCCTCCTCGGTCTTTCACTGGCGGTCAAACCGGTCGGCCTGGTGATCCTGCCTGTCCTGTTCTTTCAGGAAAACACGTGGACTGCGCGCATCAGGGTGGTACTGGTTCCCCTCATCACCGTGGCCGTGCAGTTCCTGCCTTATCTTGCCGGGACGCATCCCTTCGATGCACTTCTGATCTTTGCAGGAAACTGGCTGTTCAACGGCCCCGTCTTCAGCGCGCTGCACGTCATCACCGCAAACAACCTCCACACACGCCTTGTCTGCGCTCTTCTTCTTGTCCTTGTGCTTCTTCTCGTGGTGCTTGTACCGGGAAAGAGAACCTGGCCGGAAAAAACCTACTACGCCATTCTGGCTCTTCTGCTTCTCTCTCCTGTCGTGCATCCGTGGTATGTGGGATGGCTGGCTGTACTTCTACCGCTGGTTCCCAGGTGGAGCGGTATTGTCTATACCGGCACCGTGAGCCTGACGGGCTTTACGATACTCCAGTATGTGCGCACGGGAGTCTGGAACGAATATCCGCTCGTCCTCGCGCTGGAGTATCTTCCCATCTTCATTCTCCTCATCCTCGAACTGCGCGGACGGCTGCGTATGGCCCCTCCCGCCTGACGCTCTCCGCCATTGTCGCGTCCGGCCGCCCGTGCAGGCGGCAACGTATGACACCGGGTTTTGCAGGCCGGACTTATGGCGTTACACGGATGATCGTCTTCACTACCCCCGGTGCATAGGCCGCGTTCATCGCAAAGGCCTCCGCCGCCTGCGCGAGCGGGAATGTGTGCGACACCAGCAGCGCGGGTTTGATATGCCCGTCATTGACAAGCCGGATGGCCCGCGGATAGGTAAACTTCATTCTCCTGCAAAAGCGGAGCGTCAACCCCTTTCGCCGTGCAACGGAATGACGGAGTGAACACCGGTCATCGCCGGGAATCCCCACGAGCACCAACGTTCCCCCTGGACATGCCATGGCGGCCGCCTGTTCAATCGCGCTCCCGCCCCATGCCGCTTCAAACACGGCATCGACGCCCCGCCCGTTCGTGCGGCGCAGAAGATCACCGGCAGGGTCGCCCGCATCGAGCAACACCCCTCCGGAGTGTTCGGCGAGATTCCGTCTCCAGGGAAGCGGCTCGGACACGTACACCGGCCCACCGCCTGCAATGCGGGCCGTCTGCAGAATCAGCAATCCGATTGGCCCGGCGCCGAGTACGGCAACGGAGCGGCCCGTCCGCAGATGAGCGAGATCCGCCGCGTGGAGAGCCACCCCGAGCGGCTCCAGCAGTGCGCCGCCTGCATCATCAATGCTGTCAGGAATCGGAAAGCAGCACCGGGCGGGCACCCGCACGCGTTCCTGCAGGCAGCCGTTTTCGGGGGGGAGACCGAAAAACCGGAGATCGACGCAGAGATTTGGATCGCCCCCCTTGCACCACTCGCAGCTGTTGCAGGGGATGGCCGGATCGACGGCAACGCGGACGCCCGCCACGAGCGCCGCTCCATCGCCGGCGTGCGCATAGGGCCCGGCACTCTCAATCACGCCGGCGCATTCATGGCAGGGCACCACCGGGTGTTGAACAACAGTGTCGCCGATCCGTCCATCCAGATACGTGTGGAGGTCGCTCCCGCATATGCCCGCCGCGGTGATCCGCACGACGACCTCCCCGGGACCCGGACCGGACGGATCGGGAATTGTCTCATGCCGCAGATCATGCGGCCCGTACAGACGGATGGCCTTCAGCTCCAGGAACCCTTTCCGGATTTCACGAGTGTGTGCTCCTCTCCCGCCGCGTCAAAAGGGAAGTTCATCCGGATAGGGCAGGGCCTTCGGACGATTCCAGCTGATATCCCTGACCCCCAGCAACCGCATCGCTTCGACAAGGGTCCGGCCTGCGTGGGCGAATGCAACAGCCGTGTGGTGGGGGAACCGCTTTTCCAGCAGAACGTGCCTGTAGAACCTCGCCATCTCCTGGACGGCAAACACGCCGGTGGAGCCAAAGGACTTCGGGGCAATGTTCAACACTTCTCCCTGGGCCACATACGCCCGGAGTTCCGCGGACGGTGTGGACTGCAGCCGGACGATGGTTATATCCCCGGACCGGATCTGGCCTTCCAGCGTGCCGCGTGTAATGTTCGGTTCTTTCCCGGGCTCCATCATCCGGTGCATGATCAACTGAAACTTCATCGCCGTTGATACCATGCATGAGGACGAGGTGTTGCCGCAATGAAACCCCATAAACAGATCGTCGTTTGCATACGCACCGATGGCCGGACCGGCTTCCGCGTACATGTCCGCCGGCACGGTATTGTTGATGTCCAGAATGGCAGCCGGCAACTCTGTCGCACACGTCGCCAGGTATTCGCTTACCGCCCCGTAGATGTCTGCCTCGCAGGAAATAGGGATGCCGTAGCCGGCCATCCGGGAATTGATGAAGCAGGGAACAAAACCAAAGTGTTTCTGGAACGCGGGCCAGCATTTGTTGGCAAAGACGGCATATGCCGATGCCCCGATATGTTTTTCCTTGAAATCGAGCAGCGAGATTTCAAACTGCGCCAGGGGCTCCAGAAGATCGGGATACGTGTTTCCGGAACCGAGTTCCCTGGCCGCATCGCGTGCGAGCGCGGGAATACGGGGATCTCCCTTGGCCGATTGAAACAGTTCAAACATGTCCAGTTCGCTGTTCTCCATAATCTCCATGCCGAGGTCGAAAAGCGGTTTGATCGGCGCATGGCAGGTGAGGAAATCATGCGGCCTCGGCCCGAAGGAGAACACTTTCAGCCGTTTGACGCCGAGCACAACGCGCGCGATGGAGTGAAACTGTCCGATCATCACGGCCACAGCCGGCGGCGTGGCAACCGGCGAAGGTGGAATGTAGACGTTGATGCCCCGTAACCCCACATTGTAGGAGGCACTCAACAAACCACAAAACGCGTCTCCTCTCCCGCCGAACAGATCTTTCCCGCTCTCTTCGGCGGCGGCGACAAGCATCACCGGTCCGCCGAACTTCTGCGCCAGAAGCGTGGTCGGTCCCTCGGGACCGAAGTTGCCAAGATAGAGCGCCAGCGCATTGACCTTCGTTGCACGGATCTCCTCGAGTGCAAGAACAACGTCGTTTTCACTTTCCACGATGGTCTTCAACTCCACCACGGCGATGTTCCGGCCGGCACATTCCTCCGCGACCATCGCACGCCGCTTTCTGGAAAGCTCGATGGGAAAACAATCCCTGCTCACGGCCAGCAGTCCCATCACCACATCGGGCATATTTTTCATGTGCGCATTCCTCGTTCGTTTCGTGGTGTCCCCTGGCCGTAGTAGGCGCCGGGGCCGTGCTTGCGTTGATAGTGCTTGTCCAGCAGGGCCTGGTTCAAACGCGGAACATCCGGATTCACCTGCAGCGTCAGGAGAGCGGTTTTGGCAAGATACTCAAGCATTTCGGCATGGTAGACGGCTTCCTCCGGAGTTTCGCCCCAGGTGAACGGTCCATGACTGGCGACAACCACCATCGGCATTTCCCGGTATGAACGGGAGGCAAATGTCTCGACGATCTGCTTTCCGGTCTCTTCCTCGTACTCCCCGTTGATCATGGAATCCTCCAGGGAGCCGGTGCAGGGTATGTCGTCGGAGCACAGGTCGGCATGGGTCGTCCCCAGAACGGGGATGCTCTTCAGGGCCTGCGCCCAGACCGTGGCATAGGTCGAATGCGTGTGCACGACCCCGCCGATTCCCGGGAAAGACCGGTAGAGCATCAGATGTGTCAGCGTATCGGAGGATGGACGCAGGATCCCCTCGATGATGGTGTTGAAGAGATCCACCACGACTATATCATCGGAGGTCATGGATGCGTACGGCACCCCGCTGGGTTTGATGGCCACAACACCCCGCTTCCGGTCGATAACACTGACGTTTCCGAACGTGTGAAACACCAGGCCGAGCTGCGGCAGCTGCATGTTGTTGCGCCAGGCCCTCTCCTTCAACTCCTGAAACCGGCTCATTGTGTGTTCTCCTGTATCCGGGTTTCTTCTTCCACAAAACGTGCGAGCCGGGAGTACCGGTCAAAGAGGGTGTTGTAGACACCCACCGACCCGGGAACGGGAAGATACTCCTTCTCGAAGCCGTTCCCCATTGCCGTTTTTGCCTCGTCGATACCCGGATAGATCCCGGCGACTGCAGCGGCACACATTGCCGCTCCCAGGGCGCATGTCTGTTCGGACCGGGGCACTTTGATGGGCATGTTCAGGACATCGGCGACGACCTGCATGACGAAGGGGGATTTTTTGGCGACGCCGCCCAGCGCAATCACCTGATCGATACGCACGCCTTCGGTACGGAAGCGTTCCACAATCATCCGGGCGCCGAATGCCGTTGCTTCCACCAGTGCCCGGAATATCCGTGGAGGATCGCTGGCAAGATTGAGCCCGGTGATGGCGCCGCGCAGCAACTGGTTGGCATCGGGCGACCGCCGGCCGTTCAGCCAGTCGAGTGCCAGCACACCGGAGTCTCCGGGAGAGATCTCCGCTGCCGCCCGGGACAGCTCCGCAATCAACCGGTCGCCTGTCTCCTGCACGAGCTGCCGGCGCACGGCGGCATCGATTTGCGGCGATTCCCCGATGAAGCGCTCAACGGGCCACAACAGTACGTCACGGAACCAGGCAAACACGTCACCGAAGGCCGATTGCCCGGCCTCCATGCCGATCATGCCGGGGATGATGGAGCCATCCACCTGACCGCAAATCCCCCGCACCGGAGTGTCCCCGACCTCCTCCGGAGATGCAATGATCATGTCGCATGTCGATGTACCCATGATTTTCGTGAGGGTGTACGGGCCGATTTCACCTCCGACCGCCCCCATATGTGCGTCGAAGGCTCCCACACCAACCAGGACCCCGGGAGGCAGTCCGAGACGTTCCGCCCATTCAGACGTGAGGGTCCCCGCCGGCGTGTCGCTGGTGAATGTGTCCGCGTACAGCCGGCCGCGGAGCCCGGCAAGGAGCGGATCAAGACCGACCAGGAATTCTTCTGCGGGCAACCCTCCGAACGACTCGTGCCACATCGCCTTGTGACCGGCGGCGCATCTGCTGCGTTTGATCCGGTGCGGGCGGGTGTCGCCCGCCAGCAGCGCCGGAATCCAGTCGCAGTGTTCCACCCAGGAAAACGCCTCCGCACGAACGGCCCTGTCGGTGCGCAACACATGAAGGAGTTTGGCCCAGAACCATTCCGACGAGTACACTCCCCCCTCGAACCTGGTGAAATCCGTGCCGCCCCAGACGCGCGCGTAACGGTTGATTTCCTCCGCTTCGCGGATCGCCGTGTGATCCTTCCAGAGAATGAACATCGCGTTGGGATTTTCTGCAAACGCCGGAAGAAGCGCCAGAGGCGTGCCTCCGGCATCCACCGCAACGGGCGTTGACCCCGTGGTGTCCACCGAAATGGCCCTGATGCGTGCCGCCGAACCGGCGGGAGCAGAGGCAAGAGCTTCACGCAGGGCCGCCTCAAGACTCTCAACATAATCCAGCGGGTGTTGCCGGAACATGTTTGCCGCGGGATTGCAGTATTTCCCGGCCCTCCAGCGGCCGTAGAAGGAGAGACCCGTGGAGACTTCGCGCCCGTCGGCGGCATCAACAATCAACGCGCGAACGGAGTCCGTGCCGAAATCCATCCCGACAACATACCCGGAGCCTTGCTTCGCCATAGTCACTCCACGATCCATTCGTACAGGCCGGCGGAGAATTTTTCCTGCAGTTGCACCTCCAGGCGCAGACCATCGGTTTCCACCGGTTCAAAAGTAATGGTGTTCCAGCGATCCTTCCGGCAATCCGTCGCCGATCCGCCCGACACCGGTTTCCACCCGTTCCCCGTCCGGTAAAGGATCTTCCAGCCCTCCGGCACACGGCATTCTCCGATCCCCGTGTCATCGAACCAGTATACGGAACACCGCCTGACACGGGCCGTTCCGGGGAATTGCAGGCTGATCCACTCCGCGCCCCCTTTTTTTCGGCCACCAGTGAAAGCGCGGGATGGATTCGTCATTGGAGTGCCGCGGTGCCAGCTGGTCCGTCAACGCCAGACTGTCGCGTCCCCCGGAAGTGGACAGAAGCGACGTGAACGCAATGGTCGGCGCAGGGAGCGGCTTCGCTGACGCGCTCTCCCGTGCGGGCCAGACCGTCATTGCCGACGGCCCCCGGTGAGCCCAGGCATAGTACGGAATAGCAGTAAAGTGCCGCTCCCGGTCGCCGGTAATCCTCCCGTCCAGCTGACGCCGGACGGGAACGGCGGTTCCTTCTATGAGTTGCACACCGCCAAGGAGATCGGGTGCATATCGCGTGCGCAGCGAGGCCGTATCCGGAATCACGAGATTCACCACCTGCCCTTCCGTATTGTCCTGCCCTTCCAGACAGAAGAGCAGAGGACCGCGTTCAAGAGCCACCCTGCCCCGGTCTTCCAGAACACGTTCATCGGCCGTAACCCTCCGGACAGGCATCGGAAGGGAGAGTGTAACGACATCCCCGGGTTTCCATACCCTGCGGATGCGCAGGAATCCTTTTTCCATGACCCCGTTGAACGCTTCCCCGTTCACCGTCACATGCACCGGTTCATATGCATCGTTGAGATACCGGTACAAACCGGAGGGCACCGGCTCTCCCCGCGCCCAGCCGGGAATCCGGAGCGCAAGCGTGAACGCTCTCTCTCCTGCCGGTGTGACTTCCAGGGTGATCACGCCTTCCCATGGGTAGTTCCCCTTCTGTCTCACGGCAACCATCCCGGATTCCAGCGCGATCTTTGCCTCGCCTCCGGCAAACAGGTTCACGAACAGCGTGTCCTTCCGGTGGGCATAGATGTACCCGGGAATGGAAGGAATGAACCGCACAATGTTCGAAGGGCAGCAGGCGCACGCAAACCATGGCGACCGTTGCTTCCCCCATAATGCTTCAAGCGGATTGGGATAGAAGAAACGATCTCCCGTCATGGAAACACCCGAGAGAAAACCGTTGTAGATCACCCGCTCCACAATGTCCAGATAGCGTGCATCGGCATGGCGGAGAAACATCCGGTAGTTCCAGAAGACACCGGCGATGGAAGCGCAGGTTTCACAGTAGGCGTTCAGGTTGGGAAGCTCGTACGGCGCACCGAACCCCTCGGTGTTCCCCACCGCGCCGATGCCGCCGGTCAGATACATCTTCCTTCCCACGACATCCTGCCAGATCCGGTCGATGGCGCTGACATAGGATTCATCGCCGGTGAGGGCCGCCACATCGGCCATGCCGGAGTACATATAGGCCGCGCGGACCGAGTGGCCGACGGCCTCGGTCTGTTCAATAACCGGAAGATGGTCCTGGTTGTACGTCTCACCCCTGGGGCGGCCCCGTTCATCCAGAAAGAATTTTGCGAGGTCCAGGTATTTCCGCTCACCGGTCACGAGGTACAGGCGTGAGAGTCCGATCTCGATACCCTGGTGGCCGGGCACGGTCCGCATCTTACCGGGTCCGAATGTGGCGCACACAAGATCGGCATTCCTGCGTGCAATCGTCAGCAGCGACATCTTTCCTGTTGCCGCGTGATGGGCCACCGCGGCTTCATACAGATGTCCGGCGTTGTAGAGTTCATGGCTCCCCTTGACACGGTCGTTCACCCACCGTTCTGCAGCCCACGATTTCTGCGGATTCATCGTCCGCATGGTGTACAGATACCCGTCCTTCTCCTGCGCGGCTCCGATCTTCGCTATGAGCGAATCCAGACTTCCGTCAAGCGTGGGATCATACCGGACATGCAGCGAATAGGAGGCTCCTTCAATGATTTTGAATACATCGGAATCATCAAAACCGTAGCGGCTGCAAAATGTTCCCTGTTGCAGTTCTCCCCTCAACACGGAGTCCGCCAGTTCAAAGTTCCGGATCCTTCCCGTCTCCGCACACATCCGGAGGGCGTAGGGAAGAGAAACCTTCCGGTTGGTTTCCAGGCGCGGCCCCCAGAACAGGTCTTCGATCTGCACGGCGGTGAACGGCACGGGGGTGAGCGGGTAGCCTTTGGATCCGCCGCCGGCGTGGAGGAACCCCGGGGTGACAGCAAGCGAGAGTACACAGGATGCGAAGACATGTCGGATCATGGCCGGGTCGTTGTCTGTTGACAAGTTGCTGTGAGGTCCAAGGCGATGTGATAATGCCACCGGTGAGGCGGTCTTTGCAGAGATCCCGGTACGGCCCCTATGGATATTATACTGCAGGATTACACCGATGTCAAGATCCAAAAACACCCGAATGGATGCGGATGAACGGGACTTGTCCTTTGTTCCAATACGCGGTATCTTTTTCATGTTGTCCCCCTCGTTCAGGAACCGCCAAAAAGGATTACCACCATGTGCATCCGTTCCGCTCTGAATGGCCTCTGCCGTCCTTTCGCGGCATTGGCCGTCGTCCTGCTGTGCGCAGGCTCTGTGTTCGGCCAGGTCCGGATCGTGGTCAACGCCGATCTGGGAAGAGACACGATCAGCCGCCATATCTACGGACATTTTTCGGAGCATCTCGGCAGGTGCATCTACGGGGGGTATTTCGTCGGGGAGGGGGAGGCCGGGGTGCCCAATACGCGCGGGATCCGGACGGATGTTGTCGAAGCCCTGAGGAAAATCAAGATTCCCAATCTCCGCTGGCCCGGAGGATGTTTCGCGGACACCTATCACTGGAAGGACGGCATCGGCCGGAAGGAACAACGCCCTTCAATCGTGAACAGCTGGTGGGGAGGGGTGACGGAAAACAACAGCTTCGGAACGCATGAATTCCTCGACCTCTGCACGCAGCTCGGTGCCGAACCATATATTTCCGGAAACGTCGGGAGCGGCACCGTACAGGAACTGGCGGACTGGGTCCAGTATGCCAATGGCGATGGCACAAGCCCCATGCCGGCCCTGCGAAAAAGGAACGGCCGTGAGCAGCCGTGGAACGTCCGGTACTGGGGCGTGGGGAATGAAGCGTGGGGCTGCGGGGGGAATATGACCCCTGAGTACTACGCAAACATCTACCGGCTATATGCAACATTCATGGGAACCTCCGCGGGAAACAGGCGTCCCTTCAGGATCGCCTCGGGCGCAAGTTCGGGGGATTACCGGTGGACGGAGGTTCTGATGCGCGACATCCCGGCTTCCCTGCTGGAGGGCATTGCCCTGCACCATTATGCGACCGACTGGAATCACAAAAGCTCCGCTACGAAGTACACCGAAGCCGAATATTTTGATTCCATGCGCCGCGCGTTCCGGATGGAAGAACTGGTGCAGGCGCACAGCACCATCATGGACCGGTATGATCCGAAGAAGAAGGTGGCTCTGGTCGTGGACGAATGGGGAGGCTGGTACGATGTCGAACCGGGTACCAATCCGGATTTTCTCTATCAGCAGAGCAGCATGCGCGATGCCATGATTGCAGGGCTTACGCTCAACATTTTCAACAACCACTGCGACCGGGTGAGAATGGCCAACCTGGCGCAGACCGTCAACGTGCTGCAGGCGGTGCTGCTCACCGACGATACCCGGATCGTGCTTACCCCCACCTATCACGTGATGGAAATGTACACCGTCCACCACGATGCGGTGGCGCTTCCGCTTGACGTGCACAACACAACCTACACGCTGGGCGCTTCCTCTCTTCCCGCTGTGCATGCCTCCGCATCGCGGGACGGAAGCGGTGCGATGCATCTGTCGCTTGTGAACATCCACCCCAACAGCGCACAGGATGTCACCGTCGATGTCCGGGGCATGTCCTGCACTTCCATCAGCGGGCGGATACTCGTATCGGAAAAGATGCAGGATCATAACACTTTTGAACAGCCCGGGCGCGTACGCCCGGGGGCGTTCAACGGCGCACGCCGTGAAGGAACAACCGTGCGGGTGCAGCTTCCCCCCTGCTCGGTGGTGGTCCTGTCATTGCACTGAGATCCTGAACCGGAGTCCTCACAGGAACTTCCTGGCTTTCCGGAATACGGCATTAAACATCGGCCGCGTGAGTTTTCCCGTGAACGTATTCTGCTGACTCGGATGATACGACGCAATAAAGGTGAGATCGTCAAATCGGTACGCGGCACCGTGTGAGAATTTCGGGACCGCGGAAAAACCGATACGCCCGAGACCGCGATACGCCTTGAGTCCCGCCTCGAACCCGATCTTTCCCAGACCCACCACCACGCGCACGCGGTGAAGGAAAGCGATCTCCTCCAGAAGGAATGGCCGGCAGTTGAGCATTTCTCCGGGAAGGGGTTTGTTGTGCGGCGGAGCGCACCGGAGTGCGGCAACAATGTAGCAATCTTTCAATGCCAGCCCGTCTTCCACATGGACGGAGGTCGCCTGGTTGGCGAAACCGGCACCGTGGAGCGCCCGGATGAGCCAGTTCCCGCTCTCGTCGCCGGTGAACATGCGGCCGGTGCGGTTCCCTCCGTGTGCCGCGGGCGCAAGACCGACCAGGAGCAGGCGCGCGCCCGGATCCCCGAATCCCGGCAACGGTTTTCCCCAGTAGTCCTCCCGGACGAACCGCTTCACTTTTGTCAGCGCCGCTTCCTCGCGCCAATCCACCAGACGAGGGCAACGGCGGCAGGACACGATGGAAGTACGGAGGGCGGCCAGGCGGTCCGCCCTCTCCGTCCGTTTCATCTTGGTTTCCCCTATGACCGGCGGCTTTCCCAGAACATCCTCAACCGCCAGCGTCTGCATCGGACCCAGTTTCATCGCCACGATCTTCTCCTGGATCTCCTTCCGGTCGCCCACCAGCACCACCGCCATCTTCTGCGGATCCAGGAACTTCTTCGCTACGCGCTGGACGTCCTCTCCCGTGACGGAGAGGATACGGCCGATATAGTTGTTGAAATACGTCTCGGGCAATTCATAGATCATCATTTCCTCCAGCCTCAGCGCGATATCCCGCACGGTCTGAAAATCCCCGGGGAATCCGAGTGCGACATAGTTCTTCGCCCGTTCAAGCTCTTCGGCGGGAACCGGCTTCATGATGGCGTCAAGCTCCTTCAACACCTCCATCAATGCAGAGTCGGTCTTGGCCGTGTGCACGGCTGCACCGGCCAGGAACGGCCCCGCATACAGGCGGAAGGCAAACGACGACCCGGCCCCGTACGTGTACCCGCGGGTTTCACGAAGGTTCTGGTTGAGACGGGAACTGAATGAGCCTCCGAGAATCGTGTTCATCACCACGAGTGCATAGTAGTCGTCCGTCACGCGCGGCGACCCTGCGCGTCCGATACGGATTTCCGTCTGGGCCGCGCCGGGCTTGTCGACTATCGTGACCGAACGCTTTTCCTTCGGGACGATCGCCGGGAACGGTTCGGGAGCGAGAGGCCCGGGCTTCCATCCGCCGAATGCCGCTTCCAGTTTTGGTTTCATCATCTGCACAGTCACGTCACCCACAACCACCATGAAGGCATTGTTCGGCCGGTAGTAACGGGAGAAAAACCGCTGGAGATCTTCAACGGCCAATGAGCGGATAGCCTGTTCATCGCCGATCGCGGATGCACCGTAGGGATGCGTTTCGCCGTACACCGCCCGGTTGAACATCACCGATGCCTGGGCCCGCGCCTCGTCACGCCACTGGAGCAACGTGGTCAGGCGGTCCTTCCGGTTCCGCTCGAGTTCCGCCGGGGAAAACACCGGCCGCAACGCTATGTCCGCCTGAAGGGCAAGCGCGGAGTCCAGTTTCGCCAGCGGCGTGAACAGTGAAACGGAAGCGGTGTGATAACCGGAAGACGCCGATATCTGCGCACCGAGATAGTCGATGGCGTCGGCGAGAGCAAGTGCATCGCGCCCCGCAGCGCCTTCGGTGAGCATGGCCGCCGTCATCGAGGCCAGCCCGGTCTTCCCTTCCGGATCCATCACGGAACCGGTGAAAAACACCAGATTGATTTGCACGAGCGGCACTTCATGCTTCTCGAGCAACACGACACGCAAACCGTTGGAGAGCGTAAACCGCTGGATCGGTGCCATGCGGAATACCGGCGGAGGACCTACTTTGGGAGGCGCGGAACGGTCCACCTTCTGGGCGGAAACGGGAACAGCAACCAGACAGGAGACCAGCAGAAGACCCAGGGCATATGCGGTGCCAGTGATCCGGTTCATGATTACTTCGCCTCCTTTCGCGCGGGCGCTGCCAGTTCTTTCTTCCCTTCGGGAACAACGCCGAGTAGTACTCTGCCGGTGTTGCGGAGATAGGTGTTCGCCGCGGAAACGACATCATCGGGATCCAGTGCCTTGTAGCGGGCAAGATCCTCCTGGAAGAAATCCGGATTTCCCGTTTGCACATAGTACTCATTCAATCGATCGGCCTTGCCGCCAAAACCCCCGACCGATTCCAGCCGGCGGAGAAATGAAGCTTCATACTGATTGACGGCACGGTCGACTTCACGGCGGGAGGGCGCTTCCGTCTTGATCCGGTGGAGTTCTTCCTGGATGACCTGCTCGAGTTCCGCAAGAGTATGCCCGGACCGCGCCGTGGCCATGATCTGGAACGAGGACCCCAGCCCGGATGAAGCCTGGTAGGCCGCCACGTCCTGCGCAATCTGCAGATCATACACAAGCCGCCTGTACAGCCGGGCATTCTTGCCGCCGGCAAGAATGCTGGAAAGAACATCCAGCTCCGCATCCCCGGGGGTGAAAATCGCAGGTGAATGCCATGCCATGTAAAGACGCGGAAGCATCACCTTGTCCTCGATAACCAGGCGTTTCTCGGCATCGAGAAACGGCACCGGCGCACCGAGCGGGGGGACCGGCGGACCGGGAGGCACATCACCGAACCACTTTTCCACAAGCACGCGCGTGGCCGCCGGATCGATATCCCCCCCTATGGAGAGACTGGCGTTATTGGGACCGTAGTATCTCTTGAAAAAATCCACCACATCCTGAAAACTTGCCGCGGACAGATCCGCCATCGAACCGATCGTCGGCCAGTGATACGGATGATCCGGTGGATACAGGTTTTCATCCATGACCAGCGAGGCCATCCCATACGGCCGGTTTTCATACGACTGCCGGCGTTCGTTCTTGACGACGTCCCGCTGGCCGTCCACCTTCTCCGGCGTCATCGCGTTCAACAGATAGCCCATCCGGTCGGATTCCAGGAAGAGCGCAAGTTCGAGAGCGTTCCGCGGAATGTTGATCCAGTAATTCGTGCGGTCCGAATTTGTGGATCCGTTGTTTTCGCCTCCCGTTGTTTCAAGCCATTCATCAAACTTCCCTTCCGGCACATGGCCGGAACCTTCGAACATCAGATGTTCGAAAAGATGGGCAAAGCCGGTCCGCCCGGGCTTTTCCCGCCCCGACCCGACATGATAGTAGATATTCACGCTGACGGTCGGGGTTGTGTGATCTTCATGGAGAATAACGGTGAGCCCGTTGGGAAGCGTGAAGCGGGTGTACGGAACGTTGATCCGCGTGTCGGTCGCGGTCGCCACCGAAACGACCAGGAACATCAGCAGCAATAGGCGTTTCATTCAACCTCCTGAATGAATAATGGGTATAGCGTGCAGACATCGGATCTCGTACACTGCATACGGGAACAGGCCGGAGCTTGTTACGTATGCCGTACCACCCTACCGGAGGTCCGAACCCCGGGCCCAACAACAGGGCGTTCACGAGCAACCGTTCTGTGCCCAGAAAGAATCCCCTGAACGCCGGATCGCCGGAAAACAGAATGATCTGTCCCCGTCCGCGGGATTCCCGCGTGGCATAGGCTGTGCTTCGCCCAGCGGTCCCGCGCTTCAGGCCAGAGCAGCCCGGAAAGACGCAATCCGTCGGCCCCGGCAAAACGCGCCGGTGTGCGCACGGGATACCTGGAAACCAACGCCTGGGATCCGAAAACCAAAGCCGGAACGCTTTTGCCGGCCCCGTACGCCAGCCAGTGTTCCTCGTCCAGATCCACCTTGAGAATCGCCCCCCGGGGCATGAACAGCCTTGCCCGTTCATCCTGCATCGCCAGATCCTTTTCGTTCGCCTCGCTCTTGGCTGCCCTTGCCGTATCGGAAACCGGCAGCGTCCCGCCCCAGAGCGCCGCACTGTCAATCGGCGGTTTCTCCGCTTTCTGTTCCAGCTCGACCGCTCTTTTATAGAGATCAAGATCCTTGAGCACCTGCTGCCGCAAGCGCACGCCGCTGAAACCCGAGGCGGTATCCGCGAAGAACCCCGCCGCATTCCCGAGCGCGACAAGTGTCCCTCCCCCGTCCACCCACTCCCGGAGACGCCCCACCCCTCCTTTACGGAGCGTGCGCATCACCGATTGCGGATCGCCCACCGAGGGGAGGACCAGTATGTTGTATGGCCGCAGATCGGCGGAGGCGAGCGCGCCCAGAGGCATCATGGTTGCCCTGATCCGCAAGCGGCTGTCCAGAAGATGCCACAGCGCCCCGAACCCCGCCGTCCCCACCTCGCTCCCTCCGACGAGGAGAATGCGTGGTTGCTGAAGAAGGACGAAATCGTTACCGCCAAGATCCGGGCCGGCGGTGCTCAGACCGGTCCCCACGGCGCGAAACACCACGCCTGTGGAATCGGCTACCGGCCTCGAGCGATGCAAGAAGCTCCGGGGGGTTTTCGTTGACCCGGACAAGCAAGGTCCCGCGCTGGTAGGAATGGTTTTCCAGTGCAAATGGTTCTTTCGCCGCACGCACCTTGAATCCCCGCTGCAACAGCCCGGCCAGGGCTTCAACTCCCCGGTCATCATACATGAAGAGGTACCCGAACGCCGCCGGAGCGCCCTCGACAGTGCCTCGCGGCCGATCAATGGCGGTGACCGCAGCGGCGGACACCTGCGTCCGCTCTGCGGACCAGTACGCTTCAATACCGTAGGCCAGGGGGAGCGACCAGGCGGTGACATCATAGAGTCTGGAATCCTGTTCTTTCTCCAGCGACTTCCGTTCCTCCTGCAGGAACGACGAGAGCATGCGGGGATCGAATTCCAGGATGGCTCTGGCAAGGCGCGCCATGGGTTGATGCATCGGAACAATGTACGTCCCGGCCGGAAGCCGTTGTTCCGCCGCCCTGCCTCCGGACACGGCATGTGCATCCTTAAGCGTGATCTCCCGCCCGGCCTTCTGCACTTCGATCCGCTGCAACAGCAGGGTCTCCACAAGCCGCTCCACCCGGGCCGGGTTGTCACGGGAGGCAAGATAGAAGGCCTGCGGTTCGCCCTTTTCCGGCGTCATCGCCTGTTTCTTCGCTTCGTAGAACCGCTGAAGCAGGTTCTGCCGGTGGCGTGCCGCGGTGCCGAGATTGGCCAGCGAACTCACGATGTGGTGATGCACGGTTTCACGATAGACCAGCGTGGTGCCGTCGGGCCGCTTGACCAGCGACCCTTCAACGCCGGCCTGTTCATAGAGGATGCCGGCTGCATCCGTGTACAACGCCCAGGAGTTTGCATATCCCGGATACCAATCGTCGCTCCACTCCCGCGTGTAGTAACTCCAACCGTGCCTGTCGAACGCCCGGGCCTGGTCCGATGCAAACACCTGCCACCATTGTTTTGCGTTTGATGAAATATGGTGGTTGATCGGCTGCCGGGGAGGCGAGAAGAGATAGGTGTCATAGGCTCCCATTTCATGCGAGTCGATGAACACCTGCGGATTCCACTCGAGCACTGTCCGGACGCGTGCACGGGTCTCGGGATGCACGAGCGTGAACCAATCACGGTTCAAGTCGAACAGGTAGTGGTTTCCCCTTCCGTACGGCCAGACACCCGTGTGGTGCAGGCTCTGCGCGTCCGGATTGGGGACAAGGCCGTTCCATTGTTCCATCTGCGCGAGAAACCGCTCGCGCCCGTCGGGATTTTCCATCGGATCGATGCAGACGACCAGCTCCTTCAGAATGGACGCGGTGTGCTCATCCGTTCCTGCCGCAAGCTGGTAGGCCACGTGGAGGGCCGCGTCAACCGACGAGAGTTCGTCACCATGAATGCCATAGCCGATCCAGACCACCGCGGGAGAGTCTTTGACTATTCCCTGTGCTCCGGACGCATCCAGCGTGCGGGGATCGGCGAGCCTGCCGGCATCCTGCCGGATCTGTTCGAGTCGCTGCAACCGATCGGGAAGAGCGATCACGAGATAGTACTGCTGCCGTCCCTCGGTGGATCTTCCCATTTCCATCAACCGCACCCGGGGAGAGGTTTCCGCAAGTTTCCGGATATAGGCGACGACCTGATCATATCTGGCCGGCCGGTCGCCGGGAACAAACCCCAGGACCGCCCCCGGTGCAGGCACGGAAGGGTCATACGCTCCCCCGGGAGTCAACGGATCTCGCACCTCCTGGGCCGAGAGAAGAACCGGCAATACGCAAACGGCGAGCAACATCAGAAGTCGATTCACATGATCTCCGGAAAGTATGGAATGAATGTGGACGTCATGCCTGGCAGCCGCGCAACGCAAACACCAGACCACCGGCACTGAGGACGAGAATCGCCACTATCAGGGCAATGTGCCTGCCGCGGAGACGTGAAGGGTCGCTCGCCGTGATCGCCGCCAGATCAAATGGCCAGTGGCCGAGCAACGACATGACATCCTCCATGGATTGCGGACGTCCGGATGGGTTCTTGTTCAGACAATTGCGGCACAGGCTTGCCAGAGAGCCCGGGAGATCCGTCCGGAGCCCTGAGGGGTCGGCCGGCTCTTCTTTAAGGATGGCATGACGCACCATTGCGGTGTTGTGCCCTCCAAAAGGGAGACGGCCGGTCAACATCTCAAAAAGTATCACACCGAATGCCCAGACATCGGTGCGTCCGTCGACTTCGCGGCCCCGCACCTGTTCGGGGGCGAGATATGCCGCACCCGAAGGTGACGTGGTGCCGGCAGATTCCCCGGAAAGCTCCGCGACTCCGAAATCCATGATCTTCACAATACCATCTCCGGTGATATGCAGCGATCCGGGATGGAGACGCCGGTGGAGAATGCCGGCGGCATGTGCGGAAGCCAGCCCTTCGGCGAGCTGCCGGGCTATGCTTATCGCGGCTTCCACCCGCATCGGTCCGCGTGCGATCTTTGCGCGCAGGCTCTCGCCGTCGTACCAGGGCAGGACCAGCACCAGAGCGTTGTCGGTTTCGAAGATCTCGTGGACCGATGGGATGTTGGGATGATCGAGTTCCGAAGCAACACGGGCATCGGCAAACACCCGTCCGGGAAGGCCGGACCCGGACCCTGTGCCGGCCGTCAGAATTCTGAGCGACACGGTCCGGCGAGCCCGGGTGTCCTCGGCCCGATAGACCCCGTCCGCTCCCGCCGGCCTGCCGGTGATTCGATAATGTGCAACCTTCTGTCCGATATTCATAAACGCCCTTGCACAGTCCTGCACTCACTCCGCCCAGATCGTCCGGGCTCTCAGCAGGTCCCCGGCTACGCCGTCCACCACCATCCGGTGGTTGTAGATGTTCTCGGCTTCAGGAAAGCTCTCCACACGCACCGTCGCCCCGTAGCCGACCGCGCGTTTGTACTCGATGTCCATGGATCGCACATTCCCGCGCCGCCAGAGATCTTCCGGTACGGACTCCGCCAGCCACTCCACGTAGTGCAGATTGTTGACATGGTCATTGATGTCCAGATCGGAACGGCGGACGCGGAATTCCGTGACACACGCGGGCTCGCCGTCTGTTTGAATCGCGGGAAAGGGTTCGGTCACCATCCGGCCGATATCGAAAATTTGCCCGTGCCGCACATGCCGGGCCACAGTCACCGGGCGCTGTCTGGCGATGTCCAGCAACAGCCAGACACTTGTGGCGACAGCGAAACACGCGTGATCATCGCCGTAACGAAACCGGAAGTCGCGCATGGCGAAACGGCTTTCCATCGCAGCCGGCCAGGTTTCCGCGGTGATGGTGCGGCGCCCTTCGGGGAAGTCCGTAACCCGCAACTGAAGGCGGGCAAGAATCCAGGTCAATCCGTTCTTGATCATGGTTTCCGCACCAAACCCGAGGTCGACGGCGTTCCGCTCCGCCGCTTCCTGCAGGTTGCGGTACAGAATGCCCAGGGGCATGCGCCCCCGCTGATCGAGTTCATACGTTTTCAGCTCGAACGGATAGGAACCTATCGTGCTCACGGGTGTGTCTTTCGTGCATGGAGCTGCATCTTTAAAGATACCCAGATGCCGCGCATCATGCAAGACACCGGCGCGGGAGGTCTGAAAAGAATGCTCCGTCTTGCAGATACTGATCGATTGAAGTATCTTGGAAGCGGACCATGGTTGTTTTCCCACCGGACCTTTCAGAGCACGTGCTCCATGAACCGGCTTCGTTTTGTCTGCTGTCTCCCGGCGTGTTCGCTCCTGGCCGCTCTGCTCTCCATGCAGGGTTGTCTCCCCGCACAGCGGCCGACGGCGGACAGAAGCAACATCCCCGGCGCCTGGCCTTTCCCTGCCGACAGCGGCGCCCGTATGGCAACACGGGGAACCGTGGCCAGCGATGAGTCCCTTGCGTCACGTGCGGGTGTCGATGTGATGCGCGAGGGGGGCAATGCGGCGGATGCCGCCGTGGCGACCGCCTTCGCACTCGCCGTCACGATGCCCGAGGCCGGCAACATCGGCGGAGGCGGGTTCCTGGTCGTGCGGATGCACGATGGAACAACCGCCGCACTGGATTTTCGGGAGAAAGCGCCGCTGGCCGCACATCGCGATATGTATCTGGACGGCGGGGGACGCCCGACGGACCGCTCGATAACGGGCCACCTCGCAGCGGGAGTTCCCGGCAGCGTTGCCGGACTCTGGGAACTCCACCGGAAGTTCGGCAGCCTGCCCTGGACCCGTCTCGTCGAACCGGCAATCCGGCTGGCCGCGGAGGGATTTCCCGTCAGCCGGAATCTTACGGGATCCATCAGAGCCGACTCCGCCCGCCTGATGAAATTCCCCGCCTCCGCCGCCCTCTTCCTCGAGAACGGTCATCCACCCGCTACCGGCACACGCTGGCGGAATCCGGATCTGGCTGCAACTCTCCGTCGCATCGCTGATCGAGGTCCCTCGGGATTCTACGGGGGGGAGACTGCGGCATTGATGGTACAGGAGATGCAACGCGGTCATGGATTGATAACGGCTGAAGACCTGCTGCACTATACGGCGGTCTGGCGCCCGCCGGTGGAAACGATGTACAGAGGGTACCGGCTTATCACCATGCCGCCTCCTTCTTCGGGCGGCATCACGCTCGCGTCCATCACCCACATACTGGAAGACTTTGATCTGCGCGCAATGGGCTGGCATTCGCCGGCACATATCCATCATGCGGTCGAAGCCATGCGGCGCGCCTTCGCCGACCGGAATGCGCTCCTCGGGGATCCGGATTTTGTTTCTCTTCCCCGGGATTCCCTTCTTTCGGTCGGGTATGCCATGCGGCGGCGGGCGGACATCGATCCCCGCCATGCCACCCCGTCACGAGACGTTGCGCCGGGCATGGTCGCCCCGCGCCACGAAAGTATGCACACAACACACTTCTCTGTCGCTGACAGCGCGGGCAATGTGGTGGCACTGACGACGACGATCAATCTCGGTTTCGGGTCTGCCGTGACAGTAACCGGTGCGGGCTTTCTGCTCAACAATGAAATGGACGATTTCGCCTCCAGACCCGGGAAACCGAATGTGTTCGGCCTTGTGCAGGGTGAAGCCAATGCCATTGCCCCGGGGAAACGCATTCTCTCCTCGATGAGCCCGACGATCGTGCTCGACCGTGACGGTTTGCCCGTGCTCATCACGGGTGCCAGTGGCGGTCCCCATATCATCACCGGCGTGTTCCAGGTGCTCTCCAATGTTGTGGATTTCGACATGGATATCAGTGCGGCGGTCACCGCACCGCGCTTCCACCACCAGCACCTGCCGGATACCATCCTCGTCGAAGAATCCGGTTTTCCTCCGGAAGATCTTGAAACGCTCCGCAGGATGGGGCATGCCGTTGCAGAAACACACCGTCTCGCCATCGCTCCTTCTCTCATACGGCACGGAAGAACCTGGTACGGCATGGCTGACCCCCGGTCCGGCGGCGCAGCGGAGGGATACTGACGTACCTCACCTTCACCACGTTGCACGAGACACAAAAACGGGTTCCGGAAAAGCACCGGAACCCGTTTTTTTGACTGCATATTGACTGTACCGCCGGCTTCCTGCCGCCTAGGCTTGAACCGGTGTGGACGGCGTGGCTCCCGGTTTCGCCTTGAATACCGCATAACCGATCATGCCGCCGATCAAGCCAAAGAGCGGATCAATGATGAAGGTGACCACGACTGTCGTCGGCGAAAGGCCTCCGTCTACCATGCTCTGTTCCATCTGTTCGATCGCTTCCGGCGGCATCTGATCCAGAATGCCCATGGAATCGTAGAGACCCAGCACCATTTTCATCATCGCCTCACCGGCAACGTTGCCTATGGTGAACAGGAGCAGGGCGCCGAGGATCGTCCCGACGACCGCCCCGAACACGCCGGCAAGCGCTCCCAGCGCAATCCCGTCGTTGTTCGTCAACGGCGGATGCTCGGGCTTCAGGTCCTTCTTATAAAAGAAGACGGCCATGAATCCACCGAACATGACTCCCGCACAGCACAGGCAGTTGACAAAGCTCAGGAACGGAATTCCCGAGATCACGCCCATAATGATACCACCATACAGGGCGGGCATCAGTTTGTTCGGTTTTTCAGGCATCGACGGTTCCTTTCTGTTTATGAAATGGGAGAGATGGAGACGTTCGTTCGATTACCGCGCCGAGCGCCACCGGAAGAACGACAAACGGAATCAGTGCACCAAATACCGAACCGGTGATCAGACGGGTGGCGGTGCTGATTTCGTGCAGACCTGCAAACCCGAGTCCTACATCCACCAGCATCGGGATAAGGGCGACGATCAACAGACCCCGGGAAGGAACAGCGGGCCGGCGAAGATTCCGCACCAGCGGATAACAGAGTGTTCCGGCAAGAAACGCAAAGTAGATTCCGGAACATCGCGAACAAACCCCGAGCGGTTCGCCGGCGATGTGCAGGGTCCGCCCGTCGAATTGATGACAGATCCTGTGGAATCCCTCGTACAGCACGCTTCCCCATGCCCCCGCACTCCCGCCGGCATGAGTCAGCAACGGCGCCGCAAGAATCAGCATGCACCAGGTGAATGCGCCTGCCAGGAACACAAGATATGCGAACAGTGGTTTTGACATGAACTGAACAGAACATAGTCCAAAAGCAGACCAGAATCAAGGCCGAAATATTGGAGAAGATGACCTTTTTTCGTATTTTCTGTAATGAAGGAAGTCACCGCCGGGATTCTGATTCAGGATGGACTTGTTCTCGCCTGCCAACGCAAAACAACAGCAGTCTACCCGCTGAAATGGGAGTTTCCGGGGGGAAAGATCGAACCCGGAGAATCTCCGCGCTCGGCTCTCATCCGCGAGTTGCAAGAGGAACTCTCCATCACCGTCCAGCCCGATTCTGAGTTTTTCAGGCAGGAATGGGACTACGGAGACCGGTCCTTTCGCGTGTACTATTATTGTATCCGTTCTTTCTCCGGAATCCCGAAAAACATGGCTTTTGAACAGATCCGCTGGGTGAAACCGGAGACTTTGCTGAGGATGGACATTCTGGACGGGAACAGAGAGGTGGTGAACAAGCTGGTTGGGGGCTGATGCGGCGAAAACCCGCAATCGCGGGACGGAGAAACACCAGCAGTGCGTGCCCCTGATCCTGTCCTGGTACGGAACGTCGGGCAGACGCCTGCCCTGGAGGGGGATCAAAGATCCCTACCGCATTCTGCTATCGGAGATCATGCTCCAGCAGACACAGGTGAGCCGGGTTCTGGAAAAATATCCGGCATTCCTCCGGAGGTTTCCCACGATCCGCTCCCTGGCAGCGGCACACCAGTCGGAGGTCGTCCGCGCCTGGCAAGGCATGGGATACAACAACCGCGCCGTGCGGCTCTCCGCTCTCGCAAGGACCGTTGTGGATGAACACTCCGGCCGTATTCCCCGAAACTATGACGGGCTGCTTGCCCTTCCCGGCATCGGACCATACACCGCCCGTGCAGTGCTTTCTTCGGCGTTCGGTCTGGCGGTGCCTGTTGTCGACGTGAACGTCAGGCGGTTCTTTTCCCGCATATTCTGGCGGATGCCCCGATTCGCTTCGATGCGAAGCGATGCCGACATCTGGAATCTTGCACACAAGATCCTGCCATTGCGTTCGGCATATGACTGGAACCAGGCAATCATGGATGCGGGGGCCACCGTCTGCACCGCCCGCACACCGCGCTGTCCGGAATGTCCCGTGGCCGGTCTCTGTGCTTCACGCACCTCCATGATCCGCGAAACAACGCCGATCCGCTCCCGGGAACTGTCCTTTGCAGGAGTCCCTTACCGGATCTACCGCGGCAGGATTGTCGAAAGACTCCGGTCCGTACCCCGCGGCGCCTCGCTCCGGATGGACATGCTGGGATGCGCGATTTTCTCGGGCTTCTCCCCGCGCAATCGCCGCTGGCTCCTGGGACTGCTCACAGGCCTTGAGCGAGACGGACTGATATCCGTCAGAGGTGACGGTGGTCTGACAACGACCCGCATCAGACTCGCATGAGTGTCACCCGCAAGAAATATCGTGAAGTGGAAATTCTGCATGTTGAGTTTGCGGAGCGGCGCGACCTCATCCGGGCACGTCTTGACGATTTTGCCCGCGTGCCGGCCGGCAACTATTTCTACGAACTTGCCTACTGCATTCTTACGCCGCAGTCAAGCGCGGCGCATGCGGAGAAGGCGGTCCATGCCCTGGAACAGCTCTCGTTCCGGGAGCGGGGCGAAGATCCCACCGCAGTGCTGAGGCAGAAGGACCGGTATATCCGTTTCCACAACACCAAGGCGAGACGCCTGCTGGCCATCCGCGATCTCTATCCGCTGGTGGAGCGCGAACTGGTCCGCAGCAGGAGCATCCCGGACTTCGCATATCGCGACGCATCACGCCTCCGGGAGTGGCTTGTGGCACACGTCAAAGGGCTGGGATGGAAAGAGGCATCTCATTTCCTGCGGAATATCGGCTATCGTAACCTGGCAATTCTGGACCGGCACATTCTCAGGAACCTCCGGCGCCACGGTGTGCTCCGTGTGGTCCCGCAATCACTCACATCAAAACGCTATCTGGCCATTGAGCGGCACTTCACTCTGTTTTCCACGGCAGTCGGAATCCCTGTAGATGAAATCGATCTGCTGTTCTGGAGCAGGGAAACCGGCGAAATCCGCAAGTAACCCCGGAGCAACTCACTATGCGATATCTGGTACTCGGTGCAGGAATGATGGGAAGTGCGGTGGCCTATGATCTCACTCATGCGGCACCCGACGCGGAGATTGTCCTGGCGGACGTCAACCCTGACGCCGCCGCCGCCGCCGCGCGGACGATCGGAACCCGCGTCCGGCCGTTGTGCCTCGATGTGCGCGATCCACAGGCACTTTCCGCCGCACTCCAGGGACACACCGTCGTGATCAGCGCCGTATCCTACGCCGTCAACGAAACGGTGACACGGGCGGCAATCGACGCGGGCGTTCACATGTGCGACCTGGGAGGAAACAACGATGTGGTCGACCGCCAGACACGGCTGGATGCCGAAGCACGGGCGCGCGGGGTGGCCGTTATTCCCAACTGCGGCCTGGCCCCGGGACTGATCAATATCCTGGCCGTCACCGGCATGCAGTCCTTCGATACCGTTGAAGCGGTACATCTCCGCGTGGGGGGCCTTCCCCAACAACCGCGGCCGCCGCTGAACTACCAGATCGTCTTTTCCGTCGAAGGTCTGATCAACGAGTACCTCGAGCCGGCGGAAATCATCGAGGACGGTGAGATCCGCAGAGTCGAGTCGATGACCGGACTGGAGCCACTCCTGTTTCCACCCCCCTACGGCACCATGGAAGCGTTCCACACCTCCGGCGGGATTTCCACCCTCCCCCGTTCCATGAAGGGAAGAGTCCGGCATCTGGATTACAAGACCATCAGATATCCCGGGCACTGCGAGAAGTTCAGGACCTTGCTGGATCTCGGCTTTGCATCCGCGGAGCCGGTCTCCACAGGCACAGGAGTCCGGACCATGCGCGAGCTGTTCACCGAACTCCTGAAGAGACGACTCTCGTTTGCCGAACCGGATGTCATCCTGGCCCGGGCGACGTTTTCCGGAACCGTGCATGGTCGACGCCGGACACTTGAGTATGAATGCATCGATTCGTATGATGCACAATCACGCATCACCGCCATGATGCGCACCACGGCCTTTCCGACATCCATCACCGCACTCCTGCTTGCCGACGGCACCATCACGGCACGCGGGGTCATGATGCCGGAAGCCTGTGTCCCGGGCGACCGGATGATCGCCGAGCTCGCGAAGAGAAATGTCCGTATCACCACACGTTTCACGGAGCCCGCATGATGAGCACGTTCCCCCTCTCCGTGGTGATCAGTACACGCAGCACCGCCGACGGCCGCGATGTGCAACAGCACTACATGGTGCAGACAACACATCCGCGCTGGGAGCTGATGAAGATCTTCGTCCATGCTCTCTTTCATCTGCGCTTCCGTTGATCCCGGGCTGTCGGATCTTGAACCGGCTGTCGCGGACAGCGCGGGAATTCCGGTGTGCCCCGCTCGATTTCGCAGGGCGCTCCGGGAGGTTTTCCGGTCGCCGGAAGCTCTTGTGGACCGGGGACATTCGCTGAGCAGAAAGCAATAACTTCTCATGAACAGGTACTGCCTCACCTCTCTTCCGACACGGTTTGGGCTCGCGCTGCTCGTTCTCGCCTGCATGTTCACGTTACCTTCGCCCGGACAGGAGAACACCGTCCGTGTCGTGTTCGATCAGGATCCGCAGCGGAATACGGTTATCGGCACCTTCCGTTCGAAGAAAGTGCTCTATGCCTCCCTGACCGATCTCGCACAGGTCTTCGCACTGACACCCGCGGAAAACCGCGATGTCGGCAAGATGGAACTCAAGCAGGGACCCTACCGCATCAAGGTTGCCGGCGGCAACCCCTTTATCGTGGTGATCGATCAGGCCCAGCGGCAGTCAGTGTACCAGCTGACGGCAAACGTGATTTTCGCCGCCAACGCGTTTTTTGTTCCGCTCCAGTCGTTCGTTCCGTACTTCGGCCTGGTCTTCAACAAGTCGGCCGTTTTTGATCCGGTGGCGGGTACGCTGCACGTGGGCGCCGGTACTCCGGCGGCGGGGCCGGACATCACCACGGTGATCCTGGAACCGAAGAACAACGGCATGCTGATCCGCCTGCCCCTGCAGAAGAAAGTGGACGACTTCGAGAGCTGGCTGCGTCAGGACGGCTGGCTGTACGTGACGCTCGTGGACGTCAGAGCGGACATCAAGGCGATCAACGCCTTGAAAGGCACCGGAATAGTCAAAGACATTGTGGCCATTCAGTCGCCCAGGTCAGTGCAGTTGACCTTCAAACTTTCCGGAAAAATCGCCGCGAGTGAGATCCTGCGCGATGAAGGTTCGCATGATTTGCTGGTGACCATACGGACTCCGGATGAGCCGCAGACGCCGCCGCAGCAGCCCGCGGAACGCAAGCCGGCGCGGGAAACCACCGCCGAGTTGCCGGAACGGAAAAAGCGCTGGGATCTGGACCTGATCGTGCTGGATCCAGGCCACGGCGGCCGTGATCCGGGAACCATCGGCGTGAGCGGCACCAGGGAGAAAGGACATTGCCCTTGCCGTTGCGCTCAAACTCGGGAAGTTGATCACGGCCGATATGCAGGGGGTGGAAGTCCTGTATACGCGCTCGACGGATGTTTTTGTTCCGTTATACCGGCGCGGGCAGATCGCCAACGAAGCGGGGGGGAAACTCTTCATCAGCATCCACTGCAATTCCACGATGCGCAAGCCGAACCCGCGGCGCGGCTTTGAAGTGTATCTCCTCCGGCCCGGACGCACGGAAGAAGCCGTCGCCATCGCGGAACAGGAAAACGCGGTGATTGAACTGGAGGAAGGGTACGCAGATCGCTATCAGGAACTGACGGACGAGAATTTCATTCTTGTGACCATGGCACAAAGTGCGTACGTAAAGTCGAGTGAAGTGCTGGCGGATCTCGTCCAGAAAGAGATGAAACGCATCGCCGGTTTGCCGAACCGGGGCGTACGCCAGGCCGGTTTCTATGTGCTTGTCGGCGCCGCGATGCCCAATATCCTTCTCGAGACAGCGTATCTTTCAAATCGGGAAGACGAACGATTTCTGAATTCCGCGGCAGGCCAGCAGAAAATCGCGGAAGCGGTCTTCCGGGCGGTGAAAAAGTACCGGACAGAGTACGAAAAACTTCTCACCGATCAATAACCGCGTGTGGCTGATTCACGGGTGCTCTTCTTTCCATCCGGGCACACACGCCTGCACGATATCCCATCCGCCACCCTCGCTGCGCCGCAGCACGAGCTGCGCTTCACCCGCCCCGCCCACAAGGGCCAGCGTGCGGCGGTTCAGACCGGACCAGGAAACCATCGCACGAACCGTCGCGTACACTCCGTCAACATCCACACCCGTCACCTCGGTGCCATGTGACGTAAAACCGGCAACCCGCGCGTAGAATTCCTCAACGCTCTTCATGAATCTCTCCGGACTGCTTTCCCCGCCCGCCGCATCGCGTATCTCCGCCTTGCAGAGCACCCTCCACAGGATGCGCCTGTCACGCGCAAACAACGCCATGAAGAAATCTTCCGCGCTCAAACGCGCATCAGCAGCTTCATCCGGATGGAATTCCTCATACAGGAAACTGTGCGTCATCGCCTCCATCCGGATATCATCGATCTCCTGATCCAGCAGCTCTTCGGTGATGAAGCGGTAGACCTCGGCATCGGACACCGGACGGCCGAAATGCACAACGACATTGTTGGAAAAGAGCACACCCAGCAGCTCTTCCAGTTCGGACTCCAGCTCCGACGGGGGAATGGAAGCCAGCGGACGCACAGGAGGATCGCCGACAAACGCACGCACACTTGTCCGCCCTTTCGCGGCAAACTGGCGCTCGAATTCGGCAACCTGTTCAAGCCACTCACCCTCCACATCCGCCGGAAGGGAGGAGTCCGTCGGACCAAACTCCGCACCGCATTGCTCCTCCAGCTCATGTTTCATCTGCTCATTGAGGGCCCGCCGGATTTGTTCGTCGCTGCTCTCCATGTTGGGTCTCCTGAAAAGAGAATGTTGTTCTGCGTGATTTCCCCTACTACGTCGAGCGTGCCGTATTTCCGTACCCCCACTCCCGTTTTCCCAATCTTGGGAATTCCGCCTCCTCGGGGCACGAAAACCTTCAATTCCACGCGGTTTCCCTCTGGCATAATATCTGCTAATCGTAACTGCAGATTTGTGTGACATGTGTGAGTCCATCCCGCGAAATACTCTATCGTATCGGCGAAGCAGCCGAGATCCTTGGTGTTTCTGTGCCGACCCTTCGCCTCTACGAGAGGGAGGGCCTCATTCTGCCTGGGCGAAAGCCGTCCCGGCACCGCCTGTTTTCGCAATCGGACCTGGAGAGAATCCGGTGCCTCCGCGAAACCATCAATACCAAGAAGGTCAGCATCGCCGGCATCCGCCGCCTGCTCGCGTTGATTCCCTGCTGGACCATAAAAAAGTGCCCACCCGACATTCGTGACGGTTGCCCCGCATTCACCAGCAGCAAAACACCCTGCTGGATGGTCGGGGCCCGTCCACCCTTCTGCCGCTCCTCGTTCTGCCGCACCTGTACGGTGTACCGGGACGCTGCGGATTGCGACACTCTGAAACAGACGATCATCAACCATACACTCACCCCGGGCAGCTAGCATGAATTCCCTTTCACGCAGGAAGTTCCTGAAAATCACCGGTGCCGCCGCCGGAGTTGCGGCGGCAAGCACCGCTGCCCTGAAAGCAACACAACGGGCCGGAAACACCGGTCCCGAACGCGGCGTTCGCACAGTCCCGACATACTGCGATATCTGCTTCTGGAAGTGCGGAACGATTGCCTACGTCAAGGACGGTGAACTCTGGAAGGTGGAGGGCAATCCCCTGGATCCGCTGAGCAACGGCCGTCTCTGCCCGCGCGGCACGGGCGGTGTCGGGGCACACACCGACCCCGACCGCCTTCGCGCTCCGCTCGTGCGCAAACGGGAGCGCGGTGAAGAGGTCTGGGTGGAGGTGACATGGGACGAGGCTCTGGATTTCATCGCCCGGAAGATGCAGAAGATCAAATCCGAGTACGGACCGGAAGCCATGGCGCTCTTCAGCCACGGGATCGGCGGCAATTTCCTGAAACACACGCTCAAGGCATACGGCACTCCCAACACCGCCGCACCGTCCTTCGCACAATGCCGCGGCCCCCGCGATGTGGGTTTCCGCCTCACCTTCGGCGAAGATGTCAGCTCGCCCGAACGCACCGACATCCGCAACGCGAAGTGCATCGTCCTGCTCGGCAGCCACCTCGGCGAAAACATGCACAACACGCAGGTACAGGAATTCAGCGATGCGGTCGGCAATGGGGCATCGGTGATTGTCGCCGACCCCCGTTTTTCCATCGCCGCGGGCAAGGCAAAGTATTATCTCCCCGTAAAGCCGGGAACCGATATCGCACTGATTCTGGCCTGGATGCATGTTCTTGTCACCGAGGAACTCTACGACCGGGAATATGTGTCAGAGCATGGCTTTGGATTCGCGCAGTTTGCCGCCACCCTCACCCCGTTCACCCCCGAATGGGCATATCCCGAAACCGGCATCGAGCCGGAACTCATACGTGCCACAGCCCGCGAGATGGCCCGCTACAAACCCGCAACCCTTGTCCACCCCGGCCGGCACGTGACCTGGTACGGCGACGATGCACAACGAAGCCGCGCCATTGCCCTGCTGAACGCTCTTCTCGGCAGCTGGGGACGCAAGGGGGGATTCTACGCGCCCGTGAGTATGGACGTACCGGCATATCCGTACCCCGAGTATCCAAAAAGTGAAAGGGGAAAAGCGGACAATCCCGGTCACCGGTATCCCTTCGCCCATGAGACCATTACCACCGGTATCCGGGAGGCGACGATCAGCGGTAGTCCGTACCCGATCAAAGGGTGGATGGTGTATGCCACCAACCTTCTGCATGCACTGCCGAATGAACAGGAGACCATCCGGGCGATCCAGAATCTGGACCTGATGGTCGTCATCGATGTCATGCCGAGCGAGATCGCCGGGTGGGCCGACGTTGTGCTTCCGGAAGCGATCTACCTCGAGCGACACGACGATCTGAACGTGGAATGGTTCCGTGAGCCCTTTATCGCCCTGCGCCAGCCTGTGGTGGACGCCCCCCATGAACAGAAGCCCAACTGGTGGATCGCAAAGCAACTGGCGGTGCGCCTCGGACTGGGCAACTACTTTCCCTGGGCGAATATCGAAGAGTACCTCCGCCATCGTCTTGAGGCCGGCGGTTTGAGCTACGAAGAACTCAAGCGCGTAGGGATCATCCGCGGCAAGAAGCAGCCCGTGTACTATGAGGAAGGCCTCACGCCCGCGTTCCCCACTCCGTCAGGCAAGATTGAATTCTATTCTCTGCAGCTCGAGCAGGCGGGGTTTGACCCCGTGCCGGTGTACAAACGGCCCGGGGAAGGCCCGCCCGGCTTCTACCGCCTTCTCTACGGCCGCGCGCCGGTTCATTCGTTCAGCCGGACCCACTCCAACCGGATTCTGTCCGACATGATGAGCGAGAATGAGGTCTGGGTCAACACGAACACCGCTTTGCGCCACGAACTTGCCAACGGGGAGTACATCCGTCTGAAGAACCAGGACGGCGTCGTGAGCAACAGGATCCGGGTGAAGGTGACCGAACGTATCCGGCCCGACTGCGTCTACATGGTGCACGGGTTCGGTCATACGGCAAAAGGGCTGAAGCATGCCTTCGGTAAAGGTGCGAGCGATGCACAGATGATCACCCGCTACACCACCGACCCTCTGATGGGCGGGACCGCGATGAATGTCAATTTCGTCACCTTTGAGCGGGCGGAGGCGTAACCATGGCACGCTACGGAATGGTCATCGATACGGTGCGCTGCGTGGGATGCATGGACTGCGTCGTCGCCTGCAAAACCGAAAACGGGGTTCCCGAAGGATACAACCGGGACTGGATTGCGTACGAGACCACCGGGACGTTTCCGTCGCTGCATACGGAGATCCGCAGCGAACGCTGCAACCACTGCGACAACCCGCCCTGCGTCTACTGCTGCCCGTGCGGGGCAAGCCATATCCACGAACGGGGCGGTGTGGTGCTGGTGTACCATGAAAAATGCAGCGGTTGTAAGGCCTGCATCGCCGCCTGTCCGTACGATGCGCGTTTCATCCACCCGGAAGGGTACGCCGACAAATGTACGTTATGCATCCATCGTGTGGAAGCGGGAAAAGACCCGGCCTGCGTCGCGGTCTGCCCGACGCACTGCATGCACTTCGGGGATATGGACGACCCGAACAGCAGGGTGAACCGCCTGCTGCAATCGCGCAAACACCACGCGCTTCTTACGGACGCGGGAACGAAGCCGCAGATCTTCTACCTGGAATGAACAAGAGACAGAAGAAAAGAGAGCACCCATGCGTGAACTGGTCCTCACCCGCACAAACCCGATGATCGATCCCCACCTCCATATCTGGGGTTGGGAGATTCCGGTCTATCTGTTTCTCGGTGGAATGGTTGCCGGCATGATGATCATCTCCGGATATTTTCTGCTCAAAGGCCGGCACAAAGAAATGACCTGTTCCTGCCTGACGCTCCCGCCGGTGGCCATACGTGCTCCTGAGCATCGGCATGCTCGCCCTGTTTTTCGATCTGGAGCACCGGTGGTATTTCTGGCGGATGTATCTCACATTTCAGCCGGCATCGCCGATGTCCTGGGGTTCGTGGATTCTCCTGCTGGTGTATCCGGCACTTCTTGCCAACGCACTCATCCGCGTTCCGGCGCCCGTAGAACGGTGGCTGCCGTTTCTTGCCCGCTGGTCAAGGACCGTGCAGCTGCGCCCGGGAATCATTACCGCCATCGGGAGTGCCAACATAACACTCGGCATCGCGCTCGGCATCTACACCGGTATTCTCCTCAGCGCCTTTGGAGCCCGACCGCTCTGGAACAGCGCCGTTCTCGGCCTTCTGTTCCTGACGTCAGGACTCTCCTCCGCCGCGGCGTTCGTTCACATGATTTCAAGGAACAAAGCCGAATCCGTCCTCCTCGCGAAAGCGGACAACGCTTTCCTCACCCTCGAGCTGGTGCTTATCCTGCTGTTCCTCATCGGCCTGGTGAGCAGCACGCGTGTTCATCTGGAGGCCGCAATGCTGGTGCTCACGGGTCCGTACGCACCGGCCTTCTGGGTGTTCGTCGTCGGTCTGGGTATTGTTATTCCTCTGTTCATCCAATCGCTTGCCGTGCGTCACCGGATTGCACACACTCCCCTCGCACCGATCCTGGTCGTGGCGGGAGGTCTGGCATTGCGGTTTGTGATCGTTGCGGCCGGACAGTCCAGTCACTGGACGCGGCTGATTCTCACGAATTAAGGAGACTTCTTCATGTCCGCAGATACAACAACGGTGACCGCCGGGGCGGCCGGCGGCGAGAGCGGGGGAACCCAGACACGCCCTGCCCAGCCATACTGGAACCCGTACGTCGCCGGATTCGGGTTGGGACTCGTGCTGCTGGCTTCGTTCGTCATCATGGGCCGCGGGCTTGGCGCATCCGGAGCATTCAGCTCGGTGGTGGCCGCGGGCGCCAATGCCGATCGCCCCCGAACACGCCCGTGCAAACCCGTTCTACGCGGAGTACCTGGGCGACGGTTCCCAGAACCCCCTCAAGGACTGGCTGGTATTCGAGGTGATCGGGGTCCTCATCGGCGGATTCATTTCCGGCACCCTTGCGGGGCGCACGCGCAGGGGCGTTGACCGCGGACCGGCGGTGAGCAACCGTATCCGGCTGGTGTATGCATTCGCCGGCGGCGGGATCATGGGCATCGGCGCAAAACTCGCCCGCGGGTGTACCAGCGGGCAGGCACTTACCGGCGGCGCACTTCTGAATGCGGGGAGCTGGGCCTTCATGATGTGTGTTTTTGCCGGGGCATATGCAATGGCGTATTTCGTCAGGAGACAATGGCAATGAACGCACCCTTCTTCAAATTCGGCCTCTTTGGCGACAATGTCAGCCTTATCGTCGCTGTTCTCATCGGCATCGGATTCGGGTTTTTCCTTGAACGGGCGGGCTTTGGCAGTGCCAGGAAATTGACCGCGCAGTTCTACCTCACCGATCTTGCCGTCTTCAAAGTGATGTTCTCCGCCATCATTACCGCAATGATCGGGCTATTCTATCTTGGATGGATGGGCTTCGTCGACCTGTCACTGGTCTACCTCACGCCGACCTTTATGCTGCCGCAGGTGGTGGGCGGACTCCTGCTCGGCGTCGGGTTTGTTGTCGGCGGTTATTGCCCCGGCACGGCATGCGTCGGGCTGGCCACCGGCAGGATCGATGCACTGGTGAATCTCCTCGGCATTTTCGCGGGCATCCTCCTCTTCGGCGAAATCTTTCCGCTGATCTCGGACTTCTATACCGCCACGCCGATGGGACAGGTGACATTGCCACAGATCATGAACATACCGTATGGTGTTGTGGTCTTTGCGGTGATCCTTATGGCGGTTGGCGGATTTGCCGGCGCCACATGGGTTGAGAAAATGATGGCGAAACGCAAGGAGGTACAAGCGTCATGACCCGTCCGACAAGAACTCACTACGTCGCCATCCTGCTCGGTGTGCTGGGACTGTTCGCGGCCATTGCCGGAAATCCGTACCAGGGAACACAGTATACGGTCGACGCAAAAGAACTCGCCCGCGTCGTTGAAGGTGAGGTTGACCATGTGAATGCCGAAACCCTGGCCGACTGGATTATTCAGGGAAAGGCGGACTTCCGGTTGATCGATCTGCGCACGGAGGCCGAGTTCGCCGGGTATCACATCCCGGGGGCGGAGAACGTTGCGCTCACCGCTTTGCCGGAGTACGGGCTGGCAAAGACCGAGAAAATTGTGTTGTATTCGGAAGGCGGCATTCATTCCGCCCAGGCGTGGTTCCTGCTGAAAGCCAGAGGATACATGGGCGCGTATATGCTGCGGGGCGGCCTGGAGGAATGGAAGGACAGGGTACTCTTCCCGAAACCTGCGGAAAACCCCACCCCCGCCCAGATCGTGGAATTCGCAAAGATGAAAGAAGTCAGCAAGTTCTTCGGCGGCACGCCGCAGACTGGTACCGCTCCGGATCAACAGGCAACGGTTGCGCCGGTCATGCCAAAACTGGAGATGCCACAGAGCGCCCAGGCACCGGCAGGAGCACAGAAGAAAAAGAAGAAAGAAGGATGCTGATGTGACAGGCGCCATTCTCGCCGGGGAAACAGCAGTCGCATGGGGAGAGACAAGGCGCTGCTGCCCTGGAATGGGAAACCTCTGATCTATGCACGCAGCGGAAACGCTGCGTGCGCTGTTTCAGGACGTCTGCATTTGCGGTGGCACAGGCGACCGTTACGGATTCCTCGGACTGCCCGTCCTGCCGGATATCGTGCCGCAGAGCGGTCCTCTCGGCGGTATCCACACCGCGCTGTCATACGCCCTGCCGGCATCGGTGTTTGTTCTCTCGTGCGATATGCCCCTGGTGTCCCGTTCCCTCATTGAGTATATTCTCAAATTCCCTTCGTCCGCACCGATAAAGGTGGCGGCTCCGCACGGCCGCATCCAGCCGCTGTGTGGCGTGTACCATGCCTCCTGCCTTCCCGTTATCGAGCAGGAGTTGAAGCACCGCCGGCTGAAACTGATGGAGGTGTTCGCCCGACTCAACGGAACACCGGTACCGATCGGACCGGACCTGCCGTTCTATGACGAACGGCTCATGATGAATGTCAATGATGAACAGGACCTACAGGCAGCTGACAGCATGGAACAGTCCGGACGGATAAGTCACACGGGGAAGCCAGTGCGCCGGGGTTGCCGTGTCTGAGGCTCTTTCACCGCGCTGGCGGCGTGCGGCACTTCTGGGAAGCCTCTGGGCTGCAAACGAAATTGTTCTCGGCAGCTTCCTGCACAACGTCAATTTCCCGCTGACCGGAACGCTCCTCGCCGCGCTTGGCGTGACGCTCCTCGTTGCCGGCGTACGTCTCTGGGAGGATGCGGGGATCGTCTGGCGGGCCGGCATCATCTGCGCCCTTCTGAAATCCCTCTCCCCGAGCGCCGTCATCCTTGGTCCGATGATCGGTATATTCGCCGAAGCATGGCTGCTCTTCCTCCTGGTGACATTGTTTCACCGCCACACGGCCGGATGTGTCATCGGCGGAATGGCGGCGACGATGACGCCGATGCTGCAGAAAGTCATCGGGATTCTTCTTGCCTATGGCAATGATGCCGCACGACTGTACGGGGCGCTGCTGGATTTCGTTACAGGTGCCGCCGGCCTCCGGGCCATCGATCCCGCAGGCGCGCTTGCAGTGTTTATCGCACTGAATGCACTCCCCGGAGCCGGTGCCGCCGTTGCCGGGTTGCGCGTGGCCCGGCGTGCGCGAGAACTGCCGCCGCCGCCCGTTGCCGTCTCATCGGACCCGGCCGGATCAGGACTCGATACCTCTTCGGTCTCCCGGGTGTATTCCCTCCTTTTCCTCGGCGGACATCTCCTCGTCCTGGTGGCAGGCCTTCTTTTTCTCGGACAGGTTTCTCTTCCCCTGGGAGCTTTGCTTGTGGCCGGATATCTTCTGTTGACGCTCAACCACTATCCTTCGCTCCGGGTGAAATTTGCCCGTCCGCGCCTCTGGGTGGAGTTCGGTGTCGTGGCGTTGCTCGCCGGACTGCTGCTCGGGGCTTTTGCCGCGGAGGGGAAGGGGACCTGGTGGACGGGTTTGTTGAGCGGGTTTTCCATGACCGTCCGGGCTGACCCTTGTCATGTCCGCCTTCAGCGCCATCAGCATCGAGCTTCGCAATCCGAGGGTGGTGCGCTGGTTCCTGCGGCGCGGGCTGGGCACCCTGTCTGCCGCACTCGATACCGCCTTTCGTGCTCTTCCCGCAATGATCACACACCCTCGGGGAACAACGTGATGTATTGCGCCATCCCATCGCCTCATTGAGTCGGATGCTCGCACATGTCCTGGTCCACGCTGACGAGGAAACCATGGCACCGCGGGCCATCTCCCGCGTTATCATTCTGAGCGGCGGGCAGGGCGAGGGGAAGACCACCCTGCTGGCAACGCTCATCAGAACAATGCGGAAAGAGGGGATTGTTGTAGGTGGGATTTGCGCCCCCGTGGTGTACGTTCAGGGAAAACGCATCGGCTATGACATCGAAGATATCCGCACGGGCGTCATTACACCGCTATGCCGTATTGCGGTGGAAACCACTCTCCCCGATGTTGGATCCTTCAGTTTCCTTCCGGATGGACTTTCCGCCGGGCGCCGGGCCCTGGAGCCGGATACCGAACATCCGCCGGAGGTATTGATCATCGATGAAGTGGGTCCGCTCGAACTTGGTGGCAAAGGATGGGCGGATCAGCTGGAAAAGATACTGCGGTCGTTCCCGGGAACCGTCATCCTGGTTGTTCGCACCGGGCTTGTTGTGCAGGTATTGGACCGCTGGCGGATCCACCCTGCCGCAATCTGGAATCTTTCTGCCCCTTTTGGCTCTCTCGCGGCATCATATCGTACAGTATTGCACTGAAAGGATCATTATGGCTCAGAAAATGGCGGTTGTCAGGCAAATCCAGGGTATGACATTCGCGGCAAAGGCTGATTCCAACCACTGGGTGGTGATGGACGGCCCGGAAGCAGTAGGAGGCAGTGATGCCGGTGCGCGTCCCAAGGAACTTCTGTTGATGGCTCTGGGGGGATGCACGGCGAGTGATGTGGCCGCTATTCTCAGGAAGAAACGCGTTCCCGTGGAAAGTTTCGAAATCCGTCTGAGCGCGAGCACGCAGGAGGAGCACCCACAGGTGTTCACCGCGATTCATATCGAATATCTGTTTTCCGGGGAGAACATACCGGCGGCCGATGTGGAGAGGGCCATCGAACTCTCCACCACGAAATATTGCTCCGTATCGGCAATGTTGAAGGCCAGCGTGAAGCTTACGCATTCATACAGGATTGAAAAAGCAGGTACACGGGTTCCCGATGCACAAGTTTGACCCAGAGAACGCCGCACGGCTCGAACGCCAGGAGCGGTATGCACTCATTCCTCCGGAGGCTACGCTGCGCCGCTTTGGTGTCGGAAACGATATGGTGGTCGCCGATATCGGGGCTGGCACGGGATACTTCGCACGCGGGGCCTCCGAACTGGTGGGCCCGGCAGGACACGTCTATGCAGTGGATATGGCGCAGGCCATGCTGGACCACATGCGGTCCAACGGTCTTCCCGATAATGTCGAAGCCGTGCTCTCCGGAGAGTATGCCATCCCGTTGCCGACGGGCTGCGCAGATCTGACGCTGCTGGCATTCGTGGTGCACGAGACTCCGGATGTGCGGCGTCTTCTCCGGGAAGCGGCCCGTGTGACAAGGCCTGACGGGCGAATTCTTATTATCGAGTGGAAACGGCAGGTGGAAGAGGGCGGCCCTCCTGCAGAAGAACGTCTCGATCAGGCGGAACTGCACAGGCGGATTACCGGAGGCTTTGTCGTGCACGAACAGGGGCATCTGAACCCTTCGCACTATTATAGTGTTCTTTCAGCAGCACATGCAGGAACGCCGGGGGATCCTTCATGTGAGATTCGCCGGGGAATACGTAGCGGGTATCCGTGATGCTTTATCACACTCTATTCTCTACCATAGCAGCCACCATTCTCATGACAATGAATCCGCAGGATATCAACAGGGACACCATCACACCGGAAGAAGTCCAGCAACTCATGGAGAAGGACTCCACCGTTTTCCTGCTCGACGTCCGCACGGATGAAGAGTACCACAGCTCCACCGGGCATCTCCGGAGATCTGTGCTGATACCCGTACAGGAGCTTTCCGCACGACTCGGGGAGCTGGCGCCGCACAAGAAGAACACCATTGTGGCCATATGCCGGTCGGGCAACCGGAGCGGATGGGCCACATCGATGCTGCGCAGCCAGGGCTACCCGGCTTTGAATATGGTCGGCGGCATGATCCGTTGGAACAGCGAAGGCCGTCCGGTGGAACACTCGGAGCGTAAATGACCACAAGCCAGATTATTCTCTATTCCCTGCTCGCGCTCGTCGTCCTTGTCTACCTGCGGCGGTTTCTCCTCACCCGGGGAGTCACCCGCTACTCACCCTCCCAGCTGGCCGACCGTTTGAAGCAGGGTGATGTCGTCCTGTTGGATGTCCGTACCCCCGCGGAGTTTCAATCAGGGAATATCAAAGGATCCGTGCCTCTTCCTTTGCAGGAACTCCACCGGCGGTCGGATGAACTCCAGAAGTACAAAGGACAGGAAATTGTCTGTTACTGCCAGAGCGGGAGCCGGAGTCTTATGGCCGCCGCACAACTCCGGAAAAAAGGATTGAACGCCGCTCACCTCGAAGGGGGAATAGCGGAATGGAATTTCTCACAGACATCAGGGAGATAGGACCCATGAAGTACGGATTCTCCAAAACCATCGACATTGCCTATGAAGCGGCGATAACCAAGGTGACGGAAGAGTTGAAGAAGGAGGGGTTCGGCGTCCTGACCACGATCGATGTAAAGGACACCATGAAGAAGAAACTCAACGTCGATTTCACCCGTTATGTGATACTCGGCGCATGTAATCCGCCGTTCGCGTATCAGGCCCTGCAGGCCGAGGAAGAAATCGGCCTGCTGCTTCCCTGCAATGTGATTGTCTACGAAAAAGCCGGAAAGACCGTCGTGGCCGCGTTTGATCCGATGGTGATGACCACGGTGATGGGCAACGCCAAGATGGAGCCCGTTGCACGCGAGGTGAGGCAGCGGCTGGAACGCGTCATCGCCGCAATGTAGCCCCCCGACTACGACATTCCGGTCTTTCCGGGAACAAACTCCCCGCCCGCGTTTTTCGACAGACCGAAGTACCACCGTATCGCCCGCACAGTCCGCTGCGCGGCAAGGCCGTCGCCGTAGGGATTGACGGCGTTGGCCATTTTGCGGTAGGCCCGGGAATTGTCAAGCAGATTGCGCATCCTGCGGTAAATGGTTTCTTCGCGCAAGCCCAGCAACGCCGCGGTGCCGGCAGCCACCGCCTCCGGGCGCTCCGTCTTTTCGCGCAGCACCAGCACCGGCTTTCCGAGTGCCGGCGCCTCCTCCTGCACCCCGCCTGAATCAGTGATAATGAGAAACGCCCGGTTCATCACATGAACAAAATCCAGATAGTCCAGCGGCTCGAGCAGGAGCACATTGGGAAGGTCCTGCAAGAGGGGGAGCACAATATCACGGACGACAGGGTTCTTGTGCACCGGAAAGACCGTGGTCACATCAGGATAGGCGGTGGCAATACGGCGGAGGGCCATGGCCGCTCCACGCATCGGTTCGCCCCAGTTCTCCCGCCGGTGCATCGTAACGAGGATGATACGCCGGCCGGATGACGTGACGGTGCGGAGGGCCGGCACGGAGAGTTGGTGCTTCCTGCGCACGGCAATCAAGAGGGCATCAATCACCGAGTTCCCGGTGACCAGGATGGAACGGGGATCAATATGTTCACGCAGTAATGCCCGTTTTGCCGTCGCCGTCGGCGCAAAATGCAGATCGGCAATAGCGCTGGTCAACCTCCGGTTGATTTCTTCGGGAAACGGCTGGGACTTGTCATTCGTCCGGAGCCCGGCTTCAACGTGCCCGACAGGAATATGCCGGAAGAAAGCCGCAAGGCTGCCGATGAAGGTCGTCAGCGTGTCTCCCTGGACCAGCACCATGTCGGGGCGTACGGCCGTGAGCACACGATCCAGCGCATCGATGGAATTTCGGGTGATCTGCGCGAGGGACTGTTTCGGGCGCATGATGTTCAGATCATACGCCGGCCGGATGGCGAACACCTCCAGCACCTGGTCCAGCATGTGGCGGTGCTGTGCGGTGGCAATGGGGATGACGCGGCACCATGAGCGCTCTTTCTGCAGGCGCAAAATGATCGGTGCAAGTTTGATGGTGTCGGGACGTGTACCAAAGATGACCGCAATCTTCTTCATTGTCGATTTCCCCATTCAGCACACAAGATACGGAAGGCCTGGAAACACCCACCGCCTAGAACGCGCTGACAAAACCCACGGTAACTTTGTTGGCTTTATACTCAAAATCATACGTGTATTCCCCGACCAGACGGAGATTGCGCGCCATCAGATAGCTGACATGCCCCGTTGCGGTTTTGTAGTTCAGATCGGAGAGATCCGACTGCACCCAGTTTATCAGCGCCACGCCGTACCACCGGCTTTTGTCCCCGTCGGGAATATAGGTGAGTTCACCGAACGCTCCCCGGGTTGCGACCTTCGTTGTCGCCGAGTGGAAGAGCGGATCATCGTCCCGCCGCTCCACGTACTGCAGGTTGAGCTCGAACTTGTCGGTGGAGAAGGTCATGTCCGGACCGGCCATCCACATCGTGTTCACCGTTCCCTTCTCCTCCTTGCCATAGTAGCCGAACCCGCCGATCCGTACATGCTCGCCGATATCCTGGGAAACCCGGAGAGCGAGGTTCTTGTACTTGTCCCCGTCAAAGTTGCGATCGGCATCCGCCGCCCCGATGCCGCTGCCGTTGAGCACTTCCACGATGATATCCGTGCCCGTCGGAAAACCATACGTCAACATCACACCCGCGGTCATACGTGAGGTTCACGGACGAGTTGCCCGGTTTCACGCGATAGATCTGATAGTCCTCCAGGGTAAGACGGAGCTCGCGCTTGAAGAGGGGGTCCGATACCTGAAACTGCCCCAGATAGACGTCAAGTTCGCTCTTGAAGATGTTGTTGAACATCACAAACGCATCTTCCAGTCCGGCGACCTCACCCCGTTCGCCGAAGAAGAAATAGAAGTAGTATGAAACATCACGCGCAATCTGTCCTCCGGAGATAAGCTTGAGCAAATACGGCCACTGAAAATCCGACCGGCCTGCCGTCTGGGGCTGCCACCGGGCGTACCCTTCGAGCCGGAGCGCAAACGGCAGCTCGCGCATGAGCAGAAGAAGATCGTCTCCCGTTTCGCGGTAGTACCTGGGGGGTTCTTTGTCGGGCAGCTGAAACCCGTTTCCGGCGAATTCGTTGCCGTACGGCTTGATTTTCGGAAATACCGCATGGCAGGTTGTGCACGACATATCATATTTCCGGGCGAATGCCGGAATCGCCGCAGCTTCCTGAAGAGCGGTCAGGAGAAGGACGGCAGCAAGTATGGACAGCGCGATCAGTGTTCGCATGGGAGTGTGCCGTTATGGAAGAATGGTGACGTTCGTTGTGTGGTTAGTTCACTTCAATGATTTCCGCTTCCTCCAACGGAACACCCAGAAATTCCGCGACAGGAAGAGGAAGTTTTTGATAGTTGACAATCGCTTTTACGGTCAATGGACCGGGCGCGCAGGTGGCGGGCACGTTCCAGGTGAACGATTCGAGCTTGGTCTCCCGCGGACCGATCCGGTAGTCGACCGCCTGGGAAGCGGTGTTCCACTGCATGATCGTCATGCGACCCTGCGGGTCGAGATACGGCAGCCGGAAAATCCGGTCGCCCACCGGTATCCCGTCGCGCTGGATCCCTTTGAAATCGGGAAGGTTGAGCGGAATGCCCATATCCTGATACGCCAGCGTGTTGGCGGCTATCGTATACTCTTCCCCCTTGAACCCTTTCTTGTCCACGGGCAGGTGATACACGGTGCCTTTCGCATCCTTCGCCTCTACATGCAACCAGACCAGGCGTTCTTCCGCCGATCCGGTGGGAAACTTGTGGCCGGTTTTCTGATTGAAGAGCGCCACGGTGAGCGTCAGCCGGTCTCCGGGTTCGATCTCCCGGGCATCCGGATGCACACGTACCTCGATCGTCCCGCGCACTTTGCCCGGATCGTGGGCGCCGTGAAAGAGATGCTGCCACGCATCCGGCACGTTTTCGGCCACCGTGGCCACACGTCCCGGTGCTTTGGTCATGTGGCAATCCTGACACCGGACACCCTCCTTCGCATAGGGACCTTCTTTCCACTCGAGGTGTGTGGACTTCACCCAGACATCGTACGGGCTCTTCTCGTTGTGACACGTTCCGCAGAAATCGCCCGTCCGGATAAACTCCGATTTTTGTGTCTTGTGCACCGGACTCACCACGCCCTCCCTCGGCCCGTATTTGACGGTACCGGGTTCAGAATAGTAATTGAAATTGTGCGGTGTGGTGCCGTTGAACCCGGTGATGGTGTGGCAGACGTCGCATGATACCGATTCGTTTGCGCGGCTCTTTGCTTCGGGACGGGGCGGGGGCACATCTCCGGCAAGAAATGCCGTCGGTGCATGACATCCGTTGCACCCCGCCTTTACGCCCGCAACTTTGGGGTCCTTCTCAGCGTGCGGCACTGCGAGCTTGAAATACTCGATCTCGTCCCAGTGGTGTGTGTATGCCTGGGACATCATCGCCTGCCCCCACTGCTGGTAGAAATCCGTATGACAGGCCGAACCGCAGTATTCCGGTTTTTCAAAATCATCATACTTCCGCGTGCCGAGTGCTTCGTCTCCGGCCTTTTTGGTCTGCGCCGGTGCCGACAGGGCGCACACCAGCAGAAGCACCATGCCACCCAGTGTTTTCATCTGTGAAATCCTCCGTTTAATCGGAACGTGCAGGGATATACCGCGGGGAGTTGTATAAAAGGACGCAAAGAAAGTGCCAAAAAAAACCAGCGCTTCCCTTTGTTTTGAGCTTCCGACTGAAGTTTTTTTTGCAGATCTGACAATTTCCTTGACCGATCTTGAGAGCACTCGTCAATCGTGCCGAGCCCGGTCGGCACTTCTGTCGAAGTCCATGTCGATCTGAGTTACCCGGAGTTGACAACCCGGCATGGGACTGAAAGGGAGAAGTCCAACGGGGGGAGTCAGGCCGGATTACCCTGTTCGACCGGTGCGTACAGGAATGATCCGTGGGGGATGGGAAAGAACCGGTGGTGAAAGCAGGCCCGGAGAGGGTGATCGTGAAGCCGTCACCCTCCCCCGGGCTTACGCATCCTGCGTTACTTCGTATCCAAGATAATCGGTAACCCGTCTTTTCCCGAACCGACAATGACGACCTTGGTGTTGGGGGAGGCGGCGATTTTTTCCGTGGCTTCGATCCCCTTCCAGCGCAGCAGCTGTTCGCTGATACCCGCCGCTACGATCGTCTGGAAGTCGGCGATCCCCTTCGCCTCGATGCGTTTCCTGTCCGCTTCCTGCTTCTCCTTCAAGAGCACAAACTCCATCCGCTGCGCTTCCTGATCGGCCCGTTGTTTTGTTTCGATCGCCTCCGTCAGCTGTACGGGAAGCGCCACATTGCGCAGAGGGGTCGTTTCAATAAGCACCCCGCGGGGAGCTATCGTCCGCGCCAGCTCTTCCTGGATCGCCAGGCCGAGACGCTCGCGTTCTGTGGAGTAGAGGGCGCTGGCCTGAAAACTCGCCGTGACAGCACGGCTGATCGACCGGAACTGCGGAATCAGCACGATGGTTTCGTAGTCACCGCCCAGAATCGTCTGGTAGACACGTGCCGCGGAATCCGGATTCAGCCGGTATAGGACGCTCAGCTCCAGCCCGATCGTCAGCCCTTCCCTCGACAGCACCTGCATATTTTCTTTGTGCTCCTGGGTTTGTGTTGTGAATTTGTGCACACGCGCCATCGGATTCACCGGGTTGATGCCGGGCGGGAGGGTGGTTTGCGACACGATGCCGAAGAAGTCCACCACACCAACGTTACCGGCGGGAACCTGGGTGAAAAACTGGGAGAGGGCGATCAGCAAAAAAGCGGTCATGGCAAGCAGGGAAAGATTGGAGAGCGATTTGAAGGAAAGGTTGTTCTGCTTCACCTTCTTTGCGGCGGCGCGCCAGGCAAAGAACGCGACGATAACCACAAGCACACTGAGAATGAATAACATGGGAACTGCCTCCTGGATAGTGGATACGGGGGTGCTTCTGTACGTGGATAATGGGGTGTCTCTACACAAAGAACACTGATGCCGGCCCGAACGTTCAGCTGACGGCGAGACGTTTTACCACGACAAGGGTGATATCGTCGGCGGCCGGCTGGCCGGCCTGATGCGCCTCGACGGCGGCCAGAATGCGATCCTTGGCCGCGGAAGCGGAAAGGGAACGGCAATCCCGCACAAGGGCCGCAAGCCGATCGTCCCCGAATTGTTCCTGGCGGACATTCATCGCCTCGGAGATCCCATCGGTGTACAGGACCAGCAGATCACCGGGGGCGAGCGGCACGCTCTCTTCGGCGAATGTCAGCCCGTCCACAATGCCCAGCAATGTTCCGCCGGTTTCCAGCAAACGCGGCGGGTGTGCCCCGGTCGCGAGCATCGGGGGATTATGCCCTGCGTTGCTGTACCGGAAGCAATGGGTCTCAGGGTCGAGGACGCCGTACACCAGCGTCGCAAACTTCTCGGGACTGGTACTTTCCACGAGGCGATGGTTCAGGCGCGTGACGCACTCGCCCACATCTTCCGTCTCATGTGCCACATCCCGGACCGATCCCTGCATATGGGCCATCAGCAGCGCGGCCGGCAGACCCTTTCCGGAAACATCACCGATCGTCAACGCAAGCCGCCGCCGGTCCAGGTGTATGAAATCATACAGGTCTCCCGCCACCTCGCGCGCGGGAAGCGCCACCGCGGCGAACTCGTAGCCGGGTATCTTCGGGGGAGACGCCGGGAGAAGACTCATCTGCACATCGCGCGCCGCCAGCAGGTCCCGTTCGATGCGTATTTTTTGTCTTTCCTGCTCCACCAGCCGGGCGTTTTCAATTGCCAGCGCGGCATGAATAGAGAGGGCATTGATAATGGCAACATCGGAATCGGTAAACTCCCCCTTTTGTTTGTTCAACAACTGAAACACACCGATGATCTTCCCGTTGTTTGTTTTCATCGGCATGCAGAGAATCGAACGGGTGCGATATCCGGTCTGACGGTCGTACTCCGGATTGAACCGGGGATCCAGGTACGCGTCCGGAATGTTGATCGTATCGCCCGTTGCGGCCACGTATCCGGCAATCCCCTTCCCCACGGCGAGCCGGATCGTAATCCGCCCCCCGTCCAGCCCTTTGGCAATCCTCGTCCACAGCTCGTTCGTCCCCTCATCCAGCACATACACCGTCCCCCGGTCGCCATGGACTATTTCCAGAGCCATATCCAGAATGATGTCCAGCAGCTCATCCAGGTTGAGCGTGGAGTTCAGTCTTTTTGCGGCTTCAATGAGTTGTTCGAGCTTCTGGACTTCCTGCCGGTACAACTCGCGGCGGCGGGTGGTTTCGAACACCAGGTGATTGTTCAGCGCCCGCAGACGGATGCTGAGGACCTGCATCAGGCGGAGCGTAAGCGGACGGGAATGGAAGAGCAGCTGATCGAAGTCCGGTTTCTTCAGCGCATAGGTCAGGCATGGTTCCACAGCCACGACGCGTGCCGAACGCGGACGGCCGGCGATCAGTTCCAGCTCCCCGAAACAGTCGCCCGGATGCAGCAGCGCAAGCAGCTGTTCCTCCCCCGTTTGTGTCCGTTTGAGAATCCGGATGCGCCCTTCCGCGAGAAAAAAGACCTCGTCTCCGTATCCCTCGTCCTCGATGATCACCTGGTCGGCCGAGTACCGGTGTTCTATCAGTTTTCCCTCGAGATCGCGAAACTCGTCGTCCGACAGCGTTTCCAGCAGAACGTTGTAGCGCAGCCTGGTGCGGAGGAGGGGGTCGGGAATGGGTGTCATGGAGGCCTTTATGTCACAGCAACTTAAGGGGCGGGGGAGGGAAAGTCAAGCGAAATCGCGATCCGCCTTTTGATTTTCCCGGAACCAATCACTATGTTGTTGGACCATCATTACGCAGGAGCAACCCGTGGACATTCGAAAACCCTCCTCTCTCAAACGCGGCGACCTGATCGGCCTCATTTCCCCGGCCAGCACCATCGCCGACCCGGCACGTATCAACCGCGGCGTGGCGTATCTTGAAGGACTCGGCTACCGCACGATTCCCGGCAAACACATCCTGAAGGTGCACGGGTATCTTGCCGGCACCGATGCGGAGCGTCTCGAGGATCTGCACGCAATGTTTGCCAACCCCGAGGTGAAAGCGATCATGTGCATCCGGGGTGGCTATGGCACGCCCCGGCTGCTTTCCCGGATTGATTACCGACTTATTGCACGAAACCCGAAGATCTTTGTGGGATACAGCGACATCACCGTACTCCAGCTCGCCTTCTGGAAAAAGTGCCGGCTGGTCTCCTTTCAGGGGCCGATGGTGGGTGTGGACATGGCAGACCCGATGGATGCTTACACGGAGGAGCTCTTCTGGCGTTTGCTGACGTCCCGGAAGAAGGCAGGCCAGGTGCTGCCGGCCGATGAACCGGTCCGGACGCTGAACACCGGGAAGGGAACCGGCCGCCTGCTCGGCGGCAATATGGCGTTGCTGATGTCCATTATGGGTACTCGCCTATCTGCCGTCGTTCGAGGATGCCGTGCTGTTTCTGGAGGATCTCGGGGAGGAACCCTACCGGGTGGACCGGATGATCACGCAGCTGCGGCACGCTTCCATTTTCGAGGGGGCAAAGGGGGTGCTGATCGGGCAGTTCACCGATTGCGGGCCAAAAGACCCGGCGAAACCGACATTGACGCTGGAGGAGCTGTTCCGGGAGGCTTCCGAGATCACTCCCTCTCCTTTCATGGTGAATCTTCCCTTTGGTCACGAACCGAAGAAAATGACCATGCCCGTCGGAATCAGGGTGCGCGTGGATGCCGGCAAAAAAACCGTGGAATACCTCGAAAGCGGAGTGCAGTAGGTTGAATCTCTGCCGGAATAGTGGTATTTTCGGTGCATGCTGAACGTCGTGGTGTTTGGATCGGGCCGGGGATCAAACTTCAAGGCCGTCCTGGATGCAATGGCAGACGGCGGCATTCCACTGGCACGCATCAGCCTGGTGATCAGCAACAACGCGAGTGCGGGCATCCTGGATATTGCACGGTCACGCGGCATCACGGCTCTGCATGTCAGCCGGAAACAGTTTGAGACGGAAGCGCTGTTCGTTGCGGCACTGCTCGAAACACTCCGTTCCCACGGGACGGGTCTTGTAGTCCTTGCCGGCTACATGAAACGCCTCCCGCCACCAGTCGTGCACGCGTACCGCAATCGGATCATCAACATCCATCCCGCGCTCCTGCCCGGATTTGGCGGACAGGGTATGTACGGTATCCATGTGCATGCAGCGGTTCTTGCTGCAAAGGAAACCCTCTCGGGCGCAACGGTACATCTGGTGGACGAAGAATACGACCGGGGCCCGATTCTGCTGCAGCGAACGGTTCCCGTTCTGCCGGACGACACCCCCGAGGCTCTTGCAGCACGGGTCTTGCTTGTCGAACATCAGCTTCTTCCCGATGCCGTCCGTCTGTTTTCTGAAGGACGGGTGGACCTCAACGGGAATATCATGCCTATGCGTTCCTTGCAGGAGTAGATGTGCCCTTCATCCGTCGTGCTCTCATAAGCGTATCCGACAAACGCGGCCTCCCCGAGTTTGCAGCGGCCCTCGCAGTCCATGGGTGTCGACATGATCTCCACGGGCGGAACCTTTGACACGCTCCGCCATCATGGAATCGCCGTACGGCAGGTTGCCGATGTGACCGGATTCCCCGAGATTCTGGACGGACGCGTCAAGACGCTGCACCCCGCCATCCACGCCGCACTGCTGGCCGTGCTTGATAACCCCGATCATGTCCGGCAACTCGCAGAGCATGGCATCGCACCGATCGATATGGTTGTGGTCAACCTGTATCCGTTCGCCTCCACGGTCTCCCGCACCGGCGTAACCCTGGCGGAGGCGGTCGAACAGATTGATATCGGCGGACCATCGATGCTCCGTTCCGCCGCAAAGAATTTCCGGCACAAAGCTGTCGTGGTCAACCCGGATGAGTATCCCGCAATACTTGCCGAGATGCGGAACGGCAACGGAGCGGTCAGCGAAGAAACCTGTTTCGCCCTGGCCCGCGAAGTCTTCCGGCACACCGCGGCGTACGACGCCATGATTGCGGGATACCTCGAGAAGACGGCAAACGGCGGAGCGGCACTTCCTCCCTTCCTCCAGCTGTCCGCCCCGCGCGAACTGGATCTCCGGTACGGCGAAAATCCGCATCAGCGCGCGGCGCTCTACGGCACGTGGTCAACGGCATTTGAAAAGCTCCATGGTAAGGAGTTGTCGTTCAATAATATTGTGGATGTCAGCGCCGCCGCCGCGCTGGTGTCGGAGTTTGATGAACCGACCGTCGCCATCATCAAGCACACGAACCCCTGCGGGGTGGGTTCAGCCCCCACGCTCGCCCAGGCGTATGCGAAGGCGTTTGCCACCGACACCACAGCGCCCTTTGGCGGCATCGTCGCCGTCAACCGTCCGCTGGATATGGAAGCGGCGGAGCGGATCAATCAGGTGTTCACCGAAGTGATCGTCGCGCCGTCGTATGCCGGGCCCGTTCTGGAGTTCCTGCGCAAGAAGAAGGACCGGCGTCTCGTGCGGCTGGCCGTCGACATCCGCAACCGCCGGGATCCGGACATCCGCAGCGTGCCCGGCGGGTTTCTTGTGCAGGAACCGGACACCCTGCCGGCCGCGGCGGAACAACCGCGGGTGGTGACGCAGCGGCAGCCGACGGACGAGGAACTGCGCGCAATGACATTCGCCTGGCGTGTGGCCAAGCATGTGAAATCCAATGCCATCGTCTATGCCGCATCCGACCGGACGCTGGGCGTCGGTGCCGGCCAGATGTCGCGTGTGGACGCTTCCCGTATCGCCGTGCGCAAGGCCCAGGACGCCGGCATTTCCCTGCAAGGGGCCGCAGTCGGCTCCGATGCGTTTTTCCCGTTCGCCGACGGCCTGCTCGAAGCGATCCGCGCAGGCGCAACAGCGGTCATCCAGCCCGGCGGCTCCGTCCGTGACGCGGAGGTTATTGCCGCGGCGGACGAACATGCAATCGCAATGATGTTCACCGGCACCCGACACTTCCGACACTGAACGCCATGAGTCTCTTCTCGATCTTCTCCGCCGACCTCGCCATCGATCTGGGCACAGCCAACACCCTGATCCATATGAAGGGGAAGGGCATCGTGCTGAACGAACCCTCGATCGTCGCCTTCGACAGGAACACGAAGAAGATCGTGGCCATCGGGCGCGAGGCCCAGCAGATGCTCGGCCGCACGCACCGCGACATCCGGACAATCCGCCCGATGCGGGATGGCGTGATTGCGGATTTCGAGATTGCCGAAGGGATGTTGCGCGAGTTCATCCGCAAGATCCATGCGAACTGGATGCCCAGCCGCCGGATTGTCATCAGCGTTCCGAGCGGCGTGACCGAAGTGGAGAAGCGTGCCGTGCGGGACGCCGCGGAACATGCCGGCGCGAAGGAGGTGCACCTCGTCGCCGAACCGATGGCGGCAGCCATCGGCGTGGGGCTCGATGTCGAAGCGGCCGTCGGGAACATGATTGTCGACATCGGCGGAGGAACCACGGAAATCGCCGTCATCGCCCTGTCAGGCATTGTGAACGAGGAATCCATCCGGATGGCCGGCGACGAAATGAACAATGCCATCATCCAGTTCTTCAAGAAGAACCACAACATCCTGATCGGCGAACGGACCGCGGAAGCGATCAAATGCGAAGTCGGATCGGCCATGCCGTTGAAAGAAGAGATCACCATTCGTGTCAAAGGACGCGATCTCGTCAACGGCATCCCGAAAACGACCGAGGCCAGTTCGGTGGAGATCCGGGAATCGCTCAGCGAGCCGGTTGCGCAGATTATCGAAGCCGTGAAGTTGACACTGGAACGGACTCCGCCGGAATTGTCGTCGGACATCCTGGACCGCGGTGTCATGCTCAGCGGCGGCGGAGCATTGCTGCGCGGACTTGACGAACGCCTGCGCCTCGAGACCCAGTTGCCCGTCCACGTTTCCGAAGATCCTCTTACCGCCGTCGTGCGCGGCACCGGCCGGATTCTGGAGAACATCAACAAATACTCGAAGGTCCTGATCAAGAGCAAACGCTACTGATCCGGCGTGTGAAACGGATGCCGCTGCCATGTTGAAGCGCCTGTATGAATACGCCATCCTGTTCAAGGAGTACTTCCTCCTCGCATTGTTCCTCCTCCTCAGCACCGCCCTTCTGGCACGGAACAACACCGACCAGGTGCGCGCAATCCGTTCCAGCACCCTTGCTGCAACCGGCATGCTGCAGGATGTGTTCGGGTTTGTCCCCGGGTATTTCGCCCTGCGGCAGGAAAACCGCGTTTTGCGGGAGCTGAATCTGACCCTTTCCGACGAAGTGAACCGCCTCCGCGAATCACGCCTCGAGAACATCCGTCTCCGGCAGATGCTCGGCCTGAAGGAGCGCCCCGCCTTCCCGTACATCAGCGCGCGCGTCGTCGGGGCCCAGTTGCAGGCCGGAAGGAACACGCTCACCATTGATGCGGGAGAACGCAACGGTGTGCGGATGGCCATGCCGGTCGTCACCGACCAGGGACTCGCCGGCAAGGTGATTGCCACCAGCACCGGTTTTTCCGTTGTGCAGACACTGCATGCACAAAGACATGCCGTGTCAGCGCCCGGGTACAGCGCAGCCGGGTAAACGGGATCATCCGGTGGAACGCCGGACGGATGCTGCAACTGATGCACGTTCCGAAAACTCTCGATGTGCAGACCGGCGACATGATCATCACATCCGAATTCAGCAGTATTTTTCCCCCGGGCATCCGCATCGGCGTTGTGAGCGCAACCCGCCAGATTCCGGGTGAACTGTTTCAGGTGGTGGACGTGAGCCCTTCTGTGGACTTCGACCGCCTCGAAGAGGTCTTTGTCGCCGCATTTACGCCGGACAGCAGCCGGATCGCCCTCCAGCGACGACTCCAGGAATAACCGCAATGCAGCGTTTCTTTCTCACCATCGGCGTCTCCCTTCTGGTGTTGCTCGCGCAAACCACCCTGGTCCCCCATCTCGCCATCGGGACGATTATCCCGGATCTTCTGCTTATCTGGATCGTCTACCTGGGGATCAGCCGCGGTCATGTTCCCGCGATGACGGCGGGTTTCTTCCTGGGCCTGCTGATGGATACTCTCGCCGGGGATGACGGCATGCTGGGGCTTTCTTCGCTGACAAAGACCGTCGCGGGATTCCTCGCCGGTTACACGTTCAATGAAAACAAAATTCGTGCAGATCCTGAGCGGATACCAGTTTCTCCTGATCCTCGCCGCAGCATCGCTTGTGCATGATCTGCTCTATTTTCTTATCTTCCTTCAGGGGGCCGATCTCGCCTGGAATGAGGCGATTGTCCGCTACGGCCTCCCCACGACACTCTATACGCTGGCGGCGGCTCTGCTTCCGCTCTTCGTGTTCGCACGACGACATCGGACACCATGATGGCACTGCAGGACGACATAGATATCTACACCAAACGGCGCATGTTGTACGGTGTGATCGCGCTGATTTTGCTCGTCTTCCTCGGCCGCCTGTATCAACTGCAGCTGTTCTACGGCGAAGAGTTCGGCAGGAAGTCCGAGGAAAACAGCATCCGGGTGATTCCCAAAGAACCGGTGCGCGGGAACATGTACGACCGCAACATACAGCTCGTGGTCGACAGCCGACCCGCATTCAGCATCACGGTGATGCCGTATGAATTCGACAAGCGGCGTATCAACTACCTTTCCCGGTTGCTTTCTCTCGATTCCGCATTCATCCGCGAGCGCCTGAAGAAAGGCGAAGAATACTCCCGTTTTGCACCCGTGAAGATCAAGCGGGATATCGATTTCCGGGAACTCTCGGCTCTGGAAGAGAATCGCCCATCCCTCCCCGGGGTGGATTACCAGGTGGAATCCAAACGCTCCTATACCACAGCGGCACGGGCCGCGCACCTGCTGGGCTACACAAAGGAAATCTCGGAAGCGCAGATCCGCACGCTGCCCGGCGACTACCGGCAGGGCGACGTGGTCGGATCCTCCGGTCTTGAAGCCGAATACGAAGGAAGCCTGCGGGGTGAACGGGGAGCGGAGTACGGTACGGTGAATGTGCGCGGCCAGGTCATCGGCGACTTCGACAGCGGAAAACTGGATGTCCCCGCGGTGGACGGCAGAGACCTGATGCTGACGCTGGACTTCGGATTGCAGGCATTTGCTGAATCCCTGATGACGGACCAGCGCGGAGCGGTGGTGGCCATCGATCCGCAGGACGGCGGCCTGCTCGCCATGGTCAGCGCCCCCGATTATGACCTCTCGCTCTTCAGCGGTGTGACACCGGCGAACCTCTGGCGGTCTCTGAACACCGGCGAAACACGGCCGCTCTACAACCGCGCCACCCTCACACGCTACCCCCCGGGGTCGACGTTCAAGATGGTGCTCGCCATCGCCGCGCTGGAAACCGGCACGATCACCCCATCCTGGCGCGTCTCCTGCACCGGCGCTTTCCGCGTCGGCAACAAAGTGTTCAAGGATCTCCATGTCCACGGCAGCGTCGACCTGGCCGGCGCCATTCAGCAATCGTGCAACGTCTATTTCTATCAGCTGATGCTGAAAACGGGACTGGATCAATGGGCGCGCTACGGCAAGGAATGCGGATTCGGCATGCTCACCGGACTGGACATCGCCGAAGAGAACCCCGGACTTCTCCCCACAACAGCATATATGAACCGCAGGTACGGTCCGAGCGGCTGGACGCGCGGATTCCTCCCGAACTTCGGTATCGGCCAGGGGGAGCTGGGTGTCACCCCCATACAGATGGCGGCGTATGCAATGGTTCTGGCCAACAGCGGCAACTATCATCAGCCGCATGCCGTAGGCGCCGTACGCAACAAAGTCACCCGTAGAACAGACACGCTGGCATACCAGAGCCGGCGACTCAACGTTTCTCCCGCAACCTGGGCGGTGGTCCGCGAGGGAATGCGCCGTGCCGTCATGCTCCCCGGCGGAACCGGCGGGCTTGCACGCGTCCAGGGAATCGAGGTGGCGGGAAAAACCGGCACGGCACAGAATCCGCACGGACCCGATCACGCATGGTTCGTCGGTTTTGCTCCGTATGACAACCCGCGCATCGCCATCGCCGTTCTCCTGGAAAACGCCGGCTTCGGCGGTTCATACGCCGCCCCGATCGCCGGGAAATGTTTCGAACGGTACATCAAGGGAAAACTGGATCGGCAGGATCGTCCCGCACCGCCGCCGTCCATCGCCGCAGGCGAACCCGGAGGACGGGAACGATGAGGGTCTTCCTTCAACGGCATGTCGACCTCCAGCTGGGCATATCCACCCTGCTCCTGTCGTTGATCGGGGTGGTCTCCATCTACAGCGCCACTTTTGATGCGCGCGCATCGGAGATCTTCTACCGGCAGATGACCTGGATCGCCGCCGGGACGGGCGTGATTCTCGTGCTGATGTTTGTTCCTTTCCGCCTCCTGCAATCGCTCTCCGTTCCGGCATACCTGGGTTCGTTGATCTTGCTCGTGTTCGTGCTGCTCTTCGGGAAGACCGTTTCCGGATCCACCAGCTGGTTCAATCTCGGTTCGTTCCGCATTCAACCGTCGGAGTTTGCCAAGATCACCACCGTCCTGGCCCTGGCAACGTATCTGTCCCGCAGCGACGTCTCGCTGCTGACGCCCCGCGGCCTCGCCGTGGCGTTCGGCTATTGTCCTGGCGCCGGTCATACTGATCATGATGCAGCCGGATTTCGGCACCGCGGTGATCTACTTCGGCATGCTGTTCGCGCTGCTCTACTGGGCGGGCGCCACCCGCTTCGTTCTGCTTGCCATCGTTGCTCCCCCCGCAGCCGCGCTCGGTGCGCTCTTCGGCACCACGCCGTTCCTTATCGTGGTCGCGGTCTTCGGCGTCCTGCTGTACATCACGAAGGAGCACCGGCTGGTCGCCGCCGTGGTGTTCTCCGTCATGGTTCTGCTCGGGATTTCCGTCCAGGTCATCTACGACGGCCTGCGCCCCTACCAGCAAAAACGTATCGCCACATTTCTGGACCCGAATGCGGATCCGCTCGGTGCCGGGTACAATATCCTGCAGTCCAAAGTGGCCATCGGCTCGGGCGGACTGCTCGGGCAAGGGCTACCTGCGCGGATCACAGACGCAGTTGAATTTCATTCCCGAGCAGTGGACGGACTTCATTTTCTGTGTGCCGGGTGAAGAGTTCGGATTCCTCGGCGCCGCATCGGTCCTTGTCCTCTTCGGGGTGCTCCTGATCCGTGGCGTGACCCTCGGCTCCATCGTCAAAAGCAAGTACAGCAGCTTTGTCGCCATCGGCCTGACAGCGGTGCTGTTCACGCACATCGTTATCAACATCGGCATGGCACTCGGGTTGTTTCCCGTTATCGGCGTGCCGCTTCCCTTCCTCAGTTATGGCGGATCCGCGTTGCTCGCAAGCACCTCCATAGTGGGGATCCTCATGAACCTCTATACTAACCGCAAAGAGTACTGATGAGCACAAAGACCGTGAAACGCCGCCGGCTCCATCGGGAGCTTCCCGCCAGCGCCCTCCGCTGGAGATGCACACCGGCCATGCTCGGCATCAACCGCATCGAGGACGTCACACCGCTGAAAGAGATTATCGGTCAGGACCGCGCACTGCGCGCACTGCATCTCGGTCTGGCCATGCAGCACAACGGGTTCAATGTGTTCGTCACCGGCTCCTCCGGCACCGGGCGCACCACAACGATCCGCCGGCTGCTGCAGGAACGCGAGGGACAGCATGTGCCGCTGACCGACAAGTGCTATGTCCACAACTTCCGTGATCCCGACTCCCCGGTCATGCTGACCCTCCCCGCCGGCCAGGGTATGCGTTTCAAGAAGGACATGGAAAATGTTGTTGAAGAACTCATGAAATCCATCCCCGCCGTGTTTGAAAGCCGGCGGTATGCCGACGGGCGGAAGTCCACGCTGGAGCATTTTCAGGACCGCCAGCGCAGCGTGCTGCGTGAATTCGAAAAGCGCGTGAAAGACCGGGGTTTCGAGGTGGTGCAGGTGCAGGGGGCGGCCAGCTCACGGCCGGAAATCGCGCCGCTGATCGATGGCAACCCCGGAACCATCGAACAGCTGCACGCCCGGATGGATGCGGGGGAAATGACACGCGACGAATTCAACCGCATCGACGGCCCAGCATGCGGAACTGGAAAAACAGATGGACCTCATCATGCGCGAGATGCGCAACATCGAGCGCAAAGCCAAGAAGTCCCTCGAAGATCTCAACCACAAGATCGTTGTCCCCCTCGTGGAGGAACAGCTCGAAGACCTGCGCCAGCGGTACGACGGGCATCGCGTGCATGAGTACCTCGCCGAGGTGGAGCGGGATATCATCGACAACCTCCCCCGCTTCCAGCAGCGCGAAGAACCCCAGCCCACACTCCTCGGCCTGGCCATGCAGAAAGAGGAGGACACCTTTGTGGAGTACCAGGTCAATGTGATCGTGGACAACGCCGACGTGAAACATGCACCCGTCATTCTCGAAAGTAACCCCCGCTACAAGAATCTCTTCGGCACGATCGAACGCGTGGTCGACAGGAACGGCGTGTGGCGCACCGATTTTACCCGGGTCAAGGCGGGATCCATCGTCAAGGCCGACGGCGGCTACATTGTCATCAACGCCTTCGATGCGCTCTCCGAACCGGGCGTGTACACGACGCTGAAACGCGTTCTGAGAAACCGGCAGCTGGAAATCCAATCGCTGGAATCCGGGATGTTCGGCGCAAGTTCCGCACTCAAACCCGAACCCATCGATCTGAATGTGAAGGTGGTTATGGTGGGGGATTCCGCGGTCTATCAGATGCTGTACGGACTGGATGACGACTTCAAGAAGATCTTCAAGATCCGCGCCGATTTTGACGTCGAAATGCAGAACGACGCCAACGCGATCAAGAGCTATCTCTCCTTTATCAAAGCCTTCTGCGACCGGGAAGGATTGCTGCCGTTTGAGCTCAGCGGCGCGAGCCGAGGTCGTGGAGTACGGCGCACGGCTGGCCGGACAGCAACAGAAGCTCTCCACGCGGTTCAGTGTCCTGGCCGATCTCCTCCGCGAGGCGAGTTACTGGGCCGCCGACGAGACGGTCGACCGGGTGTCCGCCGTCCACGTGCGGAAGGCCATCGATGAACGTATCGAACGTGTCCGCATGGTGGAGGAGAAGATCCAGGAAATGATCATGGACGGGTCCATCATGATCGACAGCACCGGAACGGTGATCGGTCAGGTCAACGGCCTCTCCGTGTATCAGCTGGGCGAGTATGAATTCGGCCGCCCATCGCGCATCACCGCAAAAACATCGCTCGGACGCGCGGGCATCATCAATATTGAACGCGAAGCCGCAATGAGCGGCCCGCTCCACAACAAAGGCGTCCTTATTCTCACCGGATATCTGCGATGGAAGTATGCACAGGACAAGCCGCTTGTGCTGAGCGCCAGCATCGCCTTCGAACAGTCGTATTCCGGCGTCGACGGCGACAGCGCATCCTCCACCGAAGTCTATGCGGTCCTCTCCAGCCTTTCCGGCATTCCCGCTGCGCCAGGATATCGCGGTGACGGGGTCGGTCAACCAGCACGGTGAAATTCAGCCGATCGGCGGCGTAAATCTGAAGATCGAAGGATTCTTCGAGGTCTGCAAGGCCCGCGGCCTCACCGGAACACAGGGCGTACTGATTCCCCATCAGAATGTCAAAGACCTCATGCTGCGCCATGATGTGGTCGAAGCCGTGGAGAAGGGTCTCTTCCATATCCACGCCATCAGCACCATCGATGAGGGGATCGAACTCCTTACCGGCGTGAAGGCAGGAACGGCCGGACGCAACGGCAAATTTCCCGCCGGATCCGTTCATGCCCGTGTGAATGCACGGCTGGCCTTCTTTGCCCGGAAGTACAAGAGCTTTGAAGCGTGAACACTCCGGAGTTCAGAGCACGGGCGCACGAGCTTGTGGACTGGATGGCCGACTACCTGGAACAGGTTGAAGCGTATCCGGTCAAATCCGATGTTGCCCCCCGGACGATCTTCAACCGGATCCCCCCGCTCCCCCCGGAGGAGGGAGAACCGTTCGATACACTGCTCAACGACTTCCGCACCATCATCCTCCCGGGGATGACACACTGGCAGCATCCTTCCTTCTTCGCCTACTTCCCCGCAAATGCCAGTCCGCCCTCCGTTCTCGCGGAGATGCTCACGGCGACACTCGGCGCACAATGCATGAGCTGGGTGACGTCGCCGGCGGCAACGGAGCTGGAAGAACGGATGATGACATGGCTGCGTGCCATGCTCGGCCTGCCGGATGCCTTCTCCGGCGTGTTGCAGGATACCGCCTCCACCGCCACGCTCTGCGCAATCCTTACCGCCCGCGAACACCGTACGAAATATCTGATCAATCAGCGCGGGTATACACCCGACGTCCGGTTTACCGTCTACTGCTCCACCGAGACACATTCTTCCATCGAAAAAGCCGTCAAGATCGCCGGCATCGGCAGGGAATTTCTTCGCAAGATTCCGGTGGATGAGACATACGCCCTCAGGCCTGATCTGCTGGAAGAGGCGATGCGGCTCGACATCCGCCGCGGATATACTCCGCTCTGTGTGGTGGCGGCAATCGGAACAACCGGGTCCACCGCCATCGACCCCCTGCGCCCCATCGGCGACATCTCCAGGAAGTTCAACGCCTGGCTGCATGTCGACGCCGCATACGCGGGTTCCGCGCTGGTCCTGCCCGAATACCGCTGGATGATTGACGGCATCGAGCTGGCCGATTCGTTTGTGTTCAATCCCCACAAGTGGCTGTTCACGAATTTTGATTGTTCGGCATATTTTGTGCGCGACGAAGAAGCGCTCGTGCGCACGTTTGAAATCCTGCCGGAGTATCTGAAGACCGGCGAAGGCGGACAGGTCCACAATTACCGCGACTGGGGAATCCAACTCGGACGGCGGTTCCGCGCCCTGAAACTCTGGTTTGTGATCCGTTCCTACGGCATCCGCGGACTGCAGGAAACCCTCCGCGCCCATATCACGATGGCCCGGCACCTCGTCGCCGCCATCCAGGCCTCTCCGGACTTCGAACTCCTTGCCCCCGCACCGTTGAACCTGGTCTGTTTCCGATACCATCCGCCGCACATCACCGATCCCGCACGCCTCGACGCGCTCAACGCGCAGATACTGGAGTCTCTCAACAAGAGCGGAAAACTCTACCTCTCACATACGAGACTGGGCGGCCGCTATGCACTCCGCCTGGTCATCGGTCAAACCACCGTCGAGCAGCGCCATGTGGATGCCGCATGGGAGCAGATCACGGCAACCGCCCGGAGCCTGCAGACCGTGTGATCTCCCGTTTTTCCGCCTTTACTTTTCCCGTACAATTGCCGTCCTTTCATACTACCGGTTTGTTCAATCCACAAGACCCCATCCAGACTATGATTCTGACCGACACCCGTATCCTCGAAGAAATGGAAAAGGGCACCATTGTCATCTCCCCCTTCGACCGGGGATCCCTGGGCTCCAACTCCTACGATGTCCACCTGGGACGGTATCTTGCCGTCTACCGTGACGATATCCTGGATGCGCGCGAGCATAACAAGGTGGACCATTTCGAGATTTCCCCCGACGGTCTGATTCTCCTCCCCCATCGCTTCTATCTCGGGGTCACCGGGGAGTATACGGAAACCCATCGCCATGTCCCCTTCCTCGAAGGCAAGAGCAGCATCGGCCGGCTGGGGATCGATATCCACGCAACCGCCGGGAAAGGGGATGTCGGATTCTGCAATACGTGGACGCTCGAGATCTCCGTCAAACAGCCCGTCCGCGTATATCCCGGCATGCCGATCGGCCAGCTGATCTACTTTGAGATGTCGGGGGAGATCAGCACCCCCTATGGACAGAAACGGTCGGCGAAGTACACCACCCGGACGGATCATCCGGTGGAATCCATGATGTGGAAGAACTTCCTTTCAAAAGACGGGAGTGGAGTATGAAGATGCTGCTGGTTCTGCTGATCACCTCCACACTTCACGCACAGACAACGCGGCCGATCCAGATCGGGGATTTCTTCCGGATGAAACGTATAGCCTCCCCTGCTCTCTCGCCGGACGGACGCAGGGTGGTGTTTGCCGTCACCACGCCGGATCTTGCCGGCAACACATCCGCCACTGATCTCTGGCTTTCCACCGTCGATGGAAAATCCATCAGGCAGTTGACCACACACTCCGCCGCCGACCGGAATCCGGTCTGGTCGCCGGATGGCAGGTGGATCGCCTTTGAATCCACGCGCTCCGGCGAAAACCAGATCTGGCTTCTCAGCACCAGCGGCGGCGAGCCGCGGCAGTTCACCACACTCTCAACGCGGCGCATCTCAGGCGGTCTGGTCACCGGACGGCAGACAGCTCGCGTTTGTCTCGGAAGTGTTCCCCGAGTTTTCCGCGCTCCCTTTTGCGGAAAGTGACGCAAGCAACGCAAAGCGCCTGAAGGAGCTTTCCGGCGGCAGGATCAAAGCACAGACCTTCACACGCCTCCTCTACCGGCACTGGGATCACTATGTGCAGGGCAAACGGCGGCATATCTTTGTCCAGCCTGTCGGCGGGGGTGAACCACGCAACCTGACACCCGGCGACCGCGACGCGGTGCCGACCTCAAGCACCTTCTCCGGGGGAACGGACTATGCTTTTTCCCCCGACGGCACGGAGATCACCTATACCGCCACGCCCGTACCGATGCACGAAGAAGCCTGGAGCACAAACCATGACCTCTATACCGTTTCCGTCGCCGGGGGGACGCCGAAGCAGGTGACCACCAACCCGGCCGCCGACGGGACCCCCCGGTATTCTCCCGACGGCAAATGGATCGCCTACCGCGCGCAGCTGCGCCCGGGCTATGAAGCCGACCGCTGGCAGCTGATGGTGTTCAACCGTTCCACCGGAGCAACGCGGAGTCTCACCGCCTCGTTTGACGCATCCGCAGGTTCGCCGGTCTGGTCCCCCGACGGCAGGCGCCTCTATTTTGAGGCCGAGGAACGGGCCACGCACCCCCATTTTTTCCGTTTCTCTCGCGGGAGACGATGTGAAGAAGATCCTCCATGGCCGGACCAACCATGACCTCCGTCTCTCGCCCGACGGTTTGTCTCTTGTCTTCACCAGGGCTTCTGCGGTGCGGCCGGCGGAGATCTACCGCGCCGCAACGGACGGCTCCGGCCTTTCGCCGGTGACTCACCTCAATGATGAAGTGTTCTCGGAATTACAGATCCCGGAGCCGGAGAGTGTCTGGTATGAGGGCGCGGGCGGCACAAAAGTACAGGCCTGGCTGTACAGGCCGCCTGTGACGGCCCCGGGAAAGAAGTATCCGCTCATTCTTATGGTTCACGGCGGACCGCAGGGCGCCTGGTCGGATGGATGGTCGTACCGGTGGAACCCTCCCCTCTGGGCGGCACAGGGATACGTGGTGATCGCTCCCAACCCGCGCGGGAGTACGGGATTCGGACAGAAGTTCACGGATGAAATCAGCGGCGACTGGGGAGGGAAAGTGTTTGTCGATGTCATGAAGGCGGTGGACTATGCACAGACACTCCCCTTTGTCGATCCGCAACGCACCGCGGCGGCCGGGGCATCCTTCGGGGGCTACATGGTCAACTGGATTCTCGGGCACGCCGGCAACCGCTTCCAGGCGCTCGTCACGCATGACGGGGTCTACAATTTCGAGAGCATGTACGGTTCAACGGATGAAGTCTGGTTCGATGAATGGGAACACGGAGGGACGCCGTGGGACAAACCGGAAGAGTACCGCAAGTTCTCCCCCCATGTCTATGCCAAAAACTTCCGCACACCCACGCTGGTCATCCACGGCGGCCTGGACTACAGAATCCCGTACACGGAGGCGATGCAGCTGTTTACGGCACTCCAGCGTCAGGGAGTACCGTCAAAATTTCTCTTCTTTCCCGATGAAAACCACTGGGTGCTGAAACCCGCAAACAGTGAACTCTGGCATGCGACGGTGTTTGAGTGGCTCAGGAATCACCTGCGATGAAACCCATTTCCTCAACCCTGGTCCACCGCGTGCTTCCGCCTGAAGAGCCGCGGGGCGCAGATGTTTCCGACCCTCATTCTCCTGCACGGCCGCGGTGCGGACGAGGAAGATCTGGTGGGACTTTCGCAGGCGCTGGATGAACGTCTCCTGATCATCAGCGCACGCGCGCCTTTCGCATATCCCTATGGCGGATACACCTGGTATGATGTCGGCAGCTATCGGCACCCCCGAGCCGGAGATGTTCCGGGCAAGCTGCGACGCCTTGCACCGCTTCATTACGGACGTGCGGAGCTCCTATCCGGTGGATCCGTCAAAAGTGTTTCTGCTCGGGTTCAGCATGGGATGTGTGATGTCGTTCGCCATGGCGCTGACGGCACCGGAGCTTGTGCGGGGCGTTTCGGCGAACAGCGGCTACATTCCCGAAGGAACACACCTGGCATTCCGGTGGGGCGAACTCCGGAACGTGGCGTTCTTCATCACCCACGGAACAATGGACCCCGTGATCCCGGTCGGGTTTGCGCGGCGTGCCCGGACACTCTTCGAGCAATCCCGTGCACAGGTGGAATACCGTGAGTACCCGGTGGGGCATCAATTGTCGGACAGCGGGGTGTCGGAAACGGCTGCGTGGATAACGCGCCTGATCGACGAACAGGGGTAAGAAACCGGGGAAGAAGACAGGAGAGCATGTGGAGACGCCTCTTGCGGCGTCTCCACATCTCCGCTTTACCACCTCACGATAATGATCCGGACGTTACTTCTGCTCCTGCGCATCCCGCACGGCCATGGCGGTCACGTTGACGATATCCGCCACTTCGTTCCCGGGAATCAACAGATACACCGGTTTTCGAATGCCGAGCAGGATGGGTCCCACCTGCTCCGCCCCGCCCAGCTTGGCCAGGAGTTTGTACGCAATGTTCGCCGACTCCAGGTTCGGACAGATCAACACGTTTGCCCCCCCTTTCAGTGAGCTGAAGGGAAAGAGCGCTTCGATGATATCCGGCGACACGGCGGTGTCCGCCATCATCTCGCCATCCACCATCAGGCCCGGCATCCGCTGTTTGACCAGTTCCGTGGCGCGCGCCATTTTCAGCGCCGAGGGATGCGCGGTGCTGCCGAAGTTGCTGAACGAGAGCATGGCGATCCGCGGCTCAACGTCAAACCCCTTCACCTTTTCCGCGGCCAGGATGGCGATATCCGCGAGCTGCTCGGCAGTCGGATCGAAATTCACCGTCGCGTCTGCAATGAAACGGACATCGTTCTTGAAGATCAGCATGTACAGTCCGGCGATGGTGGAGGTCCCGGGCCGCGCCTTGATGATCTGGAGTGCGGGGCGGATGGTCTCCGGATAGGATTCCGTGAGGCCGGCCACCAGGCCGTCCGCTTCGCCGGTGTGCACCATCATCATGCCGAAGTCGATCGGCCGGCGCTGCATGAGGCTGCGCGCATCAGTCCGGCTGACACCTTTCCGCTTGCGCATATCGTAGAACTTCGTGGCGTACTCATCCAGTTTGGACGAGGTGGACGGATCAACGATTTCCATCCCCTGCAGATCCAGATCCAGCATTTTGATCTTCTCCCGGATCACCTGTTCATTGCCCAGGAGAATCGGCGTGGCAATCTCTTCGTCCAGGACTAATCTGGCTCGCCCGGAGGATCTTGTCCTCCGTACCTTCGGGAAACACGATCCGCTTGGGAGACTGCTGTGCTTTGTGAATGAACACCCGCATGATTTCTTTTGAACGGCCGAACCTGCTCTCGAGTGCATCGCGGTAGGCATCAAGGTCGGCAATAGGCTGCCGGGCCACGCCGGTTTCCATGGCGGCTTTTGCCACAGCCGGAGCTTCCCAGAGCAGCACGCGGGGATCGAGCGGTTTCGGAATGATGTAGTTGCGTCCGAACTTGAACTTCTCCCCGCCGTAGGCCTTGATGACGGAATCCGGCACATCTTCCTTCGCGAGCTTGGCAAGCGCCTGGGCGGCGGCCATCTTCATCTCGTCGTTGATCGCCGACGCCATCACATCAAGCGCCCCGCGGAAGATGAACGGAAACCCGAGCACGTTGTTGATCTGGTTGGGATAGTCGGAACGGCCGGTGGCCATCACGACATCCTTGCGTGCATCCAGCGCATCTTCGGGCGAGATCTCGGGATCCGGATTGGCCATCGCGAAAATAATCGGATCGCGGGCCATGGACCGTACCATGTCTTTCGTCACCACGCCCTTGATCGACACCCCGGCAAAGACATCCGCACCTTTCATCACGTCGGCGAGAGTCCGGGCGGGAGTATCGACGGCGAAAAACTCCTTGTACGGGTTCATCCCTTCCTTGCGGCCCGTGTAGACCACCCCCTTCGTGTCGCAGAGAACCAGATTCTCCTTTTTCACGCCAAGGGTCAGGTAGAACTTCGCACAGGCGATGCCGGCGGCACCGGCACCGCTGAAGACCACCTTCACCTCGTCAATCTTCTTGCCGATAATCTCCAGAGCATTGATCAGGCCCGCTCCCGAGATGATGGCCGTCCCGTGCTGGTCATCATGGAACACGGGGATGTTCATCATCTTCTTCAGCGACTCTTCGATGTAGAAACATTCCGGGGCTTTGATATCTTCCAGATTGATGCCGCCAAAGGTGGGTTCGAGGGCTTTGACGATCTTGATGATCTCATCCGGATCATGCGTGTCGAGTTCGATGTCAAACACGTCGATGTCCGCAAAGCGCTTGAAGAGAATCCCCTTTCCCTCCATGACGGGTTTGCCGGCCATGGGGCCGATATCGCCCAGCCCCAGCACCGCCGTGCCGTTGCTGATGACGGCAACCAGGTTCCCCTTTGCGGTGTACTTGTAGACATCCTCCGGATGCGCTTCAATCTCCCGGCATGGTTCTGCAACACCGGGAGTGTATGCGAGCGAGAGATCCCGCTGTGTTGCGCACGGTTTTGTGGAGACCACCTCGATTTTTCCCCGGCGGCCTAGGCTGTGATAGTCCAGCGCATCCTGCTTGCGGATCATCGCCATGACGGTCTTCCTTCTGTTGTTCGGAAAGTCGGTGGGAACAGTTGTGGCAAGACTTCTTCGGGGGTTGGAAACATGCCCGGGAAGATGTTTCAGTGATGGAGGGAAGATACGAGAAACAAATGACTGGGTCAACTTCCGCCAATCTTGATTTTCTGGCCGGTTTTGCGTACGATATGGAAACCACAGCGTACCAACCACCCGATGTCGTGCGGTGACCTCCGACCGGACCTTATGCGCACCGGCAGCCTCCTCCCGGCTGAAACACCGCGTGGGCCCTGTCACCGGCAATCCCGCAGGCGTCCTCGAGACTCCCCGGCGATCGCCCGCATCTGTGTGCCGCTTCCGTTGCCTCGCCGGCGCATGTGCTTCTGAAGCCCCCAGAAGGCGACGACAATGATCGGCAGCATTCTCCGGTTCACGGTCGCCCTGGCGCTGACGTTCGTCAATGCGATCGCCGCGCTGGTCTGTATTCCGTTCGATCGCAGGGGAAGACTGTATCACGGCATTTCACGGTTCTGGTCACGGAGTCTGCTCCGGGTCTGCGGCGTCCGGGTCCGGATCCGCGGGGCCGAACACATCGACCGCTCGCGCCCGACGGTATACGTTTCGAACCACGCCAGCATGCTGGATATTCCTGTTGTGGTCACAGGAATCGCAGACGATGTGCGGCTTGTCTACAAGAAAGAGCTGGAACGGATTCCCCTGTTCGGCTGGGGATTGAAATGGGGGAGTTACATCGGGATCGACCGGGGCCGGGGAAACAAGGCCGTCAGGAGTCTGGAGGAGGCGGTGGCAAGAATCCGGGGGGGGACATCTGTCCTGCTCTTCGCGGAGGGCACACGGACCGCAGACGGCAAGCTGCAACCATTCAAGCGGGGGGCATTTAATCTCGCCACGCGGGCAGGGGTTCCGGTCATCCCCCTGACCATCAACGGCAGTTATGGCATCGTGCCGAAACACTCGATGCGCATCCGGCCGGGCACGGTCGAACTGGTCCTCGATCCGCCCATCCGGCTGGAGGGAATCACCGGCCGGGACGCCGAGCTCCACCTGATGGAACAGGTGCGCGCCGCCATCGAAAAAAACTACATCGACCAGTAAGGAGCCACCCGTGGCTGTATCCGTGAAAGACGTGGAACATGTCGCTTCACTCGCCCGCCTTTCGTTTTCCGTGGACGAGAAGGAGCGCCTTACCACCGAGCTCAACAGTATACTGGAATACATGGAACAGCTGAACGGGCTGGATACCGTCAACGTGCAACCGCTCGAACATGTGGTGGATGTCCCCCGCGATATGCGTCCGGATGAACACGTCGCCGGATTGACACGGGAGGAAGCCCTGCAGAACGCTCCGGCACGGACAGAACAGTTCTTCAAGGTTCCCAAGGTGATCGGCGACCGATGATCGCACCGGGTACGCCACGAACTGTCGTCATCATCCCCGCACGCTTCGGGTCCACACGCCTTCCGGGGAAGCCCCTCGCCGAGATCGCCGGCAAACCGATGATCCAGCACGTGTACGAACGGGCCTTGCGGGCGCAGCTGGTCCACGACGTGATCGTTGCCACGGACGACCTGCGAATCGTCGCCGCCGTCGAGAAATTCGGCGGGCATGCGGTGATCACACCGCCGGACGCTCCGAGCGGATCAGACCGCATTGCCCATGTTGCGTCCCGGCTCCGGGATGCAGAGATTATTGTCAATGTCCAGGGGGACGAACCGTTCCTCCCTCCGGCAATGATCGATGAAGCCATCCGTCCCCTTCATGCCGATCCGCACGTCCGGGTCGGAACACTCGCCCGGCGGATCGAAGACGTCGGGACCCTGCAGGATCCCGCCGTGGTGAAGGTGGTGCTCGACGGAAACAGCAATGCCCTGTACTTTTCACGGTCGCCGATCCCCTTCGGCCGGGATATCACCCCTGCGGAGCTTCTGACCCGCCTTCCCGTGTACCGGCATATCGGCCTGTATGTCTATCGCCGGGAGTTCCTGCTGCACTACACCACATTGCCGCAGACACCCCTGGAGCAGACGGAGAAACTGGAACAACTCCGCATCCTGGAACACGGCTACCCGATCAGGGTGGCCGTCACCACCCATCACAGCATCGCCGTTGACACGCCGGCCGATCTTGAACGCGCCCGTGCACTGGCAGGATCACCGCTATGAGCGAAGAAATCCGCAGATCATTCTGGGGACCCGTCCGCAACACTTTTCTCCGCGGAATCGGCGTCATCATCCCCCTGGGGCTCACCTACTGGTTCTTCCAGGCATTGCTTAATGCGGTGGACGGGATCCTGCGGCCCCACCTGGAAACCTGGATCGGTCGGCAGGTGCCGGGGCTTGGCTTCATCAGTATGATCGCGCTCATCCTGCTTGTGGGTCTGCTGACCCGCAACCTGATCGGACGACTCTTCCTCGCATGGTTCGATGATCTCCTGCGCACCATCCCCTTTGTCCGCTCTGTATATTCGGCGATCAAAGATCTCGTCAGTGCCTTTGCCATCGGCGGAAAAAGCAAGACATTCCGACAGGTGGTGATGACCCAGTATCCGCGACCCGGATTGTACTGCATCGGTTTTGTGACCAACGAGATGCCGTGCACGATGCCGGACGGACAGCGGATCGATTTCCTGAACGTGTATATCCCCAACCCGCCCAACCCGACATCCGGGTTCCTGGTGTTGATTCCCCGGGCGGAGGCCATAACGCTGAACCTCAGCATCGAAGATGGATTGAAACTGGTCCTCTCGGGCGGCATTGTCATACCCGAGGAACTTACGGGGCGACACCATGTGTCATAGGTGAGAAGCTGAAAGGATATGCCCGTGAAACGGCACCGACAGGTCAAATATATCTTTGTCACCGGCGGAGTGGTTTCCTCGCTCGGGAAAGGGATCGCTTCATCGTCCATCGGCCTGCTGCTCAAGTCCCGCGGACTGCGCGTCACCATCCAGAAGTTTGATCCCTACCTGAATGTCGATCCCGGCACGATGAATCCTTTCCAGCATGGGGAGGTGTATGTGACCGACGACGGCGCGGAAACCGATCTGGACCTCGGGCACTACGAGCGCTTTCTCGACATCACCACCTCCCGCAAAAACAACTCCACCACCGGTCAGATCTACCATGAGGTCATCACCAGAGAGCGCCGCGGCGATTTTCTGGGCGCTACGGTCCAGGTGATTCCCCACATCACCGATGAAATCCGGCGGCGCTTTGAAGCGCTCGGGGAGACCGGGGACTATGATGTGGTGATCACGGAAGTCGGCGGCACGGTCGGCGACATCGAGAGCCAGCCCTTCCTCGAGGCGATGCGGCAGTTCATGTTCAAGCTTGGTCCGCAGAACGCCCTCGCCATTCATGTTACGCTGGTCCCGTACATCGCCTCGGCGGGGGAAATCAAGACCAAACCGACACAGCACAGCGTGAAGGCGCTCCTGGAACTGGGAATTCAGCCGGATATGCTGATCTGCCGATCCGACCGGCCGCTGTCCAAGGAGGTGCGCGAGAAGATCGCCCTCTTTACGAATGTGGAGACGGATTCGGTGATCGACGGCCGGGACGCCGCCACGATCTATGAAGTCCCCCTGATTTTTGCCGAACAGGAGGTGGATGAAATTGTTCTGGACAAACTCAACCTTACCTGTCCGCGTCCGAATCTCCGGGAATGGAAGAGATTCGTTGAACGCGTAAAGAACCCCGCCGGCCGGGTGCGCATTGCGATCTGCGGCAAATATACAGAGCACCAGGATGCATACAAGAGCATTGCCGAAGCGTTCGTCCATGCCGGCGCACTGAACAACGTCCGCGTGGACCTTGTCTGGGTGCGTGCCGAAGATGTGGAACGCGACGGTCCGGAAGCGCATTTGAAGGACGTGGCGGGATTGCTCGTCGCACCGGGATTCGGCGAGCGGGGCATCGAAGGGAAAATCAAAGCGATCCAGTACGTCCGCATCAACAACATCCCGTTCTTCGGCATCTGCCTGGGTCTTCAGTGCGCGGTGATCGAATTCGCACGGAATGTTTGCGGTCTGGACCATGCCAACAGCACGGAATTCCGGCAGACCGATCAGAACGTCATCGACATGATGCTGGAACAGAAAAAGGTGAAAGAGTACGGCGGCACGATGCGCCTGGGCGCGTATCCATGCCGGCTGGAAAAGGGTTCACGGGCGCAGCGCGCGTACAAGGTCGATCTGATTCAGGAACGTCACCGCCATCGCTTCGAAGTGAACAATGCCTTCAAGGAAACCCTCGCGGCGCGGGGTATGATCTTCAGCGGCATCTGCCCGGACAATGGACTCGTGGAAATGATCGAACTTGCCAATCACCCCTGGTTCGTGGGATGCCAGTTTCATCCCGAACTGAAGTCGCGCGCAACCACGGCGCATCCGCTCTTTCGCGATTTTGTGCACGCAGCAATGGAGAAGACCGGAACGGAACGGGGCGGCTGATCCGGCGCGGTTCGTCCGTGAAGCGTTTGTCTCCCGCCTTTACATTCTTCGGGGAAAATCGTATACTCCCGTGACGCGGATACGCGCCGGCATAGTGACACCCGGAGCAGAGTTTTCCTTTCGCGAACAGCACCCTGACGGAACCACACCATGTCCACCCCTTGCTCCCATATGAACCGTCGTCACGCCCTGCGGGGAATCGGGGCAATCGCCGTCGGGGGCGCACTGGCACCCTCGGCATTGCTGGACGCCGCACCGCAGGAACGTTCCACGCCCCGCGCCCCACACGAGGCCCTTTACCGGCAAGCCGGTCACCTGCATCATCCTGGGCGCAGGCAGCCGTGGCAACACCTATGCCGCATGGTCACAACAATTCCCCGGACAAATGAAGGTGGTGGGCGTCGCCGAACCCATCCCGTCGCGGCAGGAGAAGTTCGCCGCGCTGTACAACATCCCGCCCGAACGTCGATTCAAGAGCTGGGATAATGCCCTTGACAAACCGAAGTTCGCCGACGCCATCCTGATTACCATGCCCGACCAGCTCCACCACGGTGCCGCAATGCGGGGGCTGGAGCTCGGGTACGACATGCTCCTCGAAAAGCCGATTGCCACGAGCTGGAAACACTGCGAAGACATCCTGGATCAACACCGGAAGTATCCACGTATCGCCGCCGTCTGCCACGTGTTGCGGTACACGACCTACTACCGGAAGCTGCAGAGCATCGTCGCTTCGGGCATCCTGGGCGAGGTGGTGACCATCGAACACCTCGAGCCGGTGGGATACTGGCATCAGGGACACAGCTTTGTGCGCGGGAACTGGCGCAATGTGGCGACATCCTGTCCGATGATCCTCTCAAAATCATGTCATGACCTGGATATCCTGCGCTGGCTGATGGATGTCCCCTGCACAAGCGTGGCATCATACGGATCGCTCAAACACTTCAAGGCCGAAAACGCCCCCGCGGGAAGCACCGCTCCGCTGCACCGACGGCTGCACGGTGGAACCCGGATGCCCGTATTCCGCCCTCAGGCTGTACCTGGATATGAAGAACAACGGCTGGCCGGTCTCGGTGATTACGGAAGACACCTCCTATGAAGGACGTATGAAAGCAATGCGCGAAGGGCCGTACGGCCGGTGCGTCTATCATTCGGACAACGATGTGGTCGACCACCAGGTGCTCTCCCTGGAGTTTGCCCGGGAACGCACCGCGTCGTTCACCATGACCGCCTTCACCACCGGATCCCGCCGGACCAGGGTCATGGGGACAATGGGCGAGGCCACCGGCGATTCACGGTACATCACGGTCGCAAACTTCCGCACCGGCAAACAGGAGACCATGGACACGTCTCTGAGCGAAACCGGCATCACCGGCGGCCACGGCGGCGGCGACGACGGCCTGATGGAAGCATTCATCAAGGCCACGCAGCACCAGGATCCTTCGATCATCGCTTCATCTCTGGAGGTCTCCATGGAGAGCCACCGGATGGCCTTCGAGGCGGAACGGAGCCGCCTGGAAAGACGCACGGTCATGCTGTAGCGGCACTATCTCTTCCCTCACATTCATCCACCATCACCGGGAGAACCATCATGGCGGCCAAAGCACGCCGGACGACACACCGGAGCGCATCCGGGACAAAGCTCTATGCAGTGCGGGATGCGAAATGAGTTCTTCCGAGACGCCGCGGTTTGGCTCGATCATCTGGACGGATCTTACCATTCCCAATGCTGAAGAATTGCGCGACTTCTACGCGGGGGTGGCGGGATGGACGGCTACACCCGTCCGCATGGGAACGTATGCAGATTACCAGATGAACGCTCCCGCTACGGGAGAATCCGTCGCGGGGATCTGCCATGCCAGAGGGGTAAACGCCGGATTGCCACCTCAATGGCTTATGTATATCAGTGTCGAAGATATCATCCGGTCTGCCGCGCGCTGCACCGAACTGGGAGGGACAATCCTTGTCCCTCCCCGTCCGATGGGATCGTACGGAACATTCTGCGTCATCCGCGATCCGGCGGGTGCCGTTGCCGCCCTCTTTCAACCTGCAAAGACCTCCTCATGAACTTCATCGATCTGGTATCGCAGACCAGGACCTGCAGACGGTTCCGGCAGTCGGCATCCGTGTCCCCGCTCATTGTGCGCGGGCTTGTGGATCTCGGGCGTCTCGCCGCCTGCGCGGGAAACCTGCAGCCACTCAAGTACATCATTTCCACCTCCCCGGCGACAAATGCCGCCATCTTCCAGCACCTCCGCTGGGCCGCATACCTTCGTGACTGGGCCGGCCCGGCGGAAGGCGAGCGCCCCGCGGCCCATATCGTGGTCTGCCGGGACAACACCATCAGCGATACGCCGGGAAGCGATCACGGGTTTGCGACGCAGAATATTCTGCTCGGGGCGACCGATTGCGGACTGGGTGCGTGTCCGATCGGTTCGATCGATCGCGACGGCCTGCGACGGGTGCTGAACGTCCCGGAATACTGCGAGATTCTTCTTGTCGTCGCACTGGGATACCCGGCAGAGACCGTGCAGCTGGAAAAGGTCTTTTCCGATCGGTCCATCCGCTACTGGCGCGACCCTGCCGGCGTACACCACGTCCCCAAACGGAGCCTGGAAGAGATCATACTCCTGGAGTTCACCGAGCCGCCCGGGGTTGCGTGATGGGTGAGGTGCTGCTCATTGCCGCTGTTCTCCTGGTCATTGCGGGCCTGATCGGCATGGTTGTCCCCGGCATTCCCGGAGTGCTGCTGGTCTATGCCGGCCTCGTCTGTGCGGCAGGGAGCGACGGGTTTGCGCGCGTGGGATGGATAACACTCGGCATCCTGCTCCTGCTCGCCATTGCCGCCATGGTGCTGGATTTCCTCACGGCTTCATACGGTGCCCGGCGCGCCGGGGCGAGCCGGTGGGCCGCCGTCGGTGCGGCCGGAGGCACGCTGATCGGTCTCTTCTTCGGAATTCCGGGAATACTCCTGGGACCGTTTCTGGGGGCAGTGCTTCTGGAGCTGATCGTCAGGAAGGATCTCCTGCAGGCCGGCAGGGCCGGTGCGGGTACATGGCTCGGTCTGCTTTTGGGTATCGCCCTGAAATTCGCCCTGGTGTTCATGATGCTCGGGATCTTTGCGCTGGCGTACTTTGTCTGACGCGCGCGGGTGAAGACCCCGCTGTTCCCCGCACCTCCTCCTCCTGATCCGGCATCCGCTTTTGGCAAGGCAGGTCGGAAAGTGGTATATTGACCTCCATCAATCATGCGCTATCGACGGGAAGAATACCTTGACCTGATGACCTTCGGCCGCGTCGAGCGGCCGATGTTCTCCGAACTCTTCGGACTGCTCGTCGGCGTTGACGGTGAGTGGCGTGCACAGGGGGCGACGGACGAAGAACTTTCGCTCGAGGCGTTCGATTGGGACTATGTGCCCGTCGTGGCTTGCGGGGGGACAACCGGCGTGTTCGGCGGCCCCCCCGTGGAAGTTCTTGAGGAGACCCGGGACATCCTCATCCAGCGCGATACGCTTGGCCGGCGCACGAAGCTCTTCAAACAGGCGGCCACCATCCCGCTCCCGCTGGATCATCCCGTACGCGACATGGAAAGCTGGCTGCGCCTGAAACCGCTCTTTCAATTCCAGCCGGCCCGTATTGATGAACATGCCGTGGAACGGGCCCGCCGCGCACAGGCGGAGGGTGCGCTTGTTGTCGCTTCTCTTCCCGGAGGTTTTGACATTCCGCGCGAGCTGATGGGTGAGGAGACCGCCTGCCTTGCCTACTATGAACAACCCGAGCTGATGCAGGACATTCTTGACACCATCACCGACACTGCGCTGCGTGTCCTGGAACGGGTGACCGACCGCATTACCATCGATCAGCTGTCGGTACATGAAGACCTGGCCGGGAAAGCGGGCCCGCTCATCGGTCCGCTTCAGGTGCGGCAGTACATCAAACCGTATTTCTCGGCGGTGTGGAGCCTTGTCTCCTCCCGCGGCACGCGGTTGTTCGACATGGATTCCGACGGGAATATGTGGCAGGTGCTGGATGCGTTTCTGGAATGCGGCATCAATTCCATGCACCCCATGGAACCTGCTGCGGGAATGGACATCGTGGAAGTGCGGAAGCGCTACGGATCGCGGCTTGCCATGCGCGGAGGAATCGACAAACATGCGCTGCGCCGGGGCAGGGATGCCATCCGTGCGGAACTGGAGTACAAGATGGTGCCGCTGATGAGGCAGGGGGGAATGGTGTTCGGCCTTGATCACCGGATCCCCAATGGAACGCCGCTGGCGGATTACCGTTACTACGTCGACCTCGGACGCGAGTTGATCGGTCTCCCTCCCCGTTCGGCTTCCCTGTCCGGATGGCAGCGCATGGCGTTCTAGGCGAACAGTCCCAACGATGCAGGACATCGACTCCATACCCCCCGCTCCCCCGGCCGGCCGCGATATCAGCATGTCCATGGCACGCGTCAACCTGCTGGCCATTCCCTTTGCGCTCCTGCCCATGCTGCTGGGCACCCCGTTTGTTCTGCTTCACGGCTGGCCCGCCGCCGCCGCGGGCGCAAGGCTCTTTTTTCGTCCGTCCGTGGTGATCCCGGTGTTACTCGCCGGTGTGGTCCTGCATGAGCTGATCCACGGCATCACCTGGGCGTACTTCGGCAACAAGCCGCGCACGGCCATCCGGTTCGGCTTCAAGCTCTCCGCGCTGACACCGTACGCACACTGCCGTGAACCTCTGCCCGCATCGGTCTACAGAATCGGTGCTGCGGCCCCCGCCGTGCTGCTCGGACTGGTGCCCGTGCTTGTGGCGACGGTGACGGGTGCGGGAGTTATTCTCCTTCCCGGGTTGCTCCTTCTCGTTGCCTCCGCAGGCGATCTGTTGATTCTCTGGATGCTTCGCGGAGTGAAGCCGGGGCAGCGCGTGCAGGATCATCCTGACCGCGCCGGCTGCCTGGTATATGATGAAACTCCACAACCGGAATCCCCTGTATGAGCATACACATCCAGTTCTGGGGCGCCGCGCGCACCGTGACCGGCTCCATGCACCTGCTGACGGTCGGCCGCAAACGCGTGCTGCTTGACTGCGGCATCTACCATGGGCGCCGTGAAGAAGCATTCCGCCGGAACCGGGAGTTCCCCTTTGATCCCGCTTCGATCGATGCGGTGCTGCTCTCCCATGCGCACATCGATCACAGCGGAAACCTCCCCGGGCTGATCAAACAGGGATTTCACGGACCTGTTTTCTGTACCGGCGCAACCAGGAGTCTTTGCGAGGTCATGCTCAAGGACAGCGCATACATCCAGGAGAAAGACACGGAGTTTGTCAACAAACGCCACCGGAAGAAGGGTCTCCCCCCGGTGGAGCCCCTGTACACCGGGGATGACGTGCGGGACACCCTGCCGTTGCTGCAACCCGTCGCCTATGCCACCCCGTTCGATGTCACGGACGGTGTACGGTGCCGCTTTGAAGATGCAGGACACATTCTCGGGTCGGCCGGCATGTCTCTGACACTTCGCGAGAACGGCCGTGCCACGACACTCGCCTACACCGGCGATCTCGGCCGTCCGAATCTTCCGATCCTGCGCGATCCGGTGCTCATCGGCGACGAATCCACCGAGTACCTGCTCTGTGAAAGCACCTACGGCGGCCGCTTTCACAAGCCCGTGGAAACGATGGAGCAACAACTTCTCGAGCCGCTTCTGCGCGCAATAGACCGGAAGGCGAAGATCGTCATCCCGGCCTTCAGCGTGGGCCGCACCCAGGAACTGGTCTATGTACTCCATCAGCTCAGCGTCAGCGGCCGGCTCGGCCACATTCCGGTATTTGTGGACAGTCCCCTTTCGGTGAACGTGACGGATGTGTTCCGCAAACACCCCGAGTGCTTTGATCGGGAAACCCTCGCCATTCTGAACGCCCCGGACAATAATGATCCCTTCGGATTTGACCGGCTCACCTACGTACGTTCGCTCGAGGAATCCAAAGAGCTCAATGAGCGCCCGGGACCTTTCATCGTCATTGCCGCATCCGGCATGTGCGAAGCCGGACGCGTGGTGCACCATCTCGCCAACACCATCACTCATTCCCGGAACATGGTGCTGATTGTCGGCTACCAGGCGGAGCATACCCTGGGGAAGAAGCTCGTCATGGGGGAACCCGTGGTCAATGTGTTCGGTGAACCGCATGAGGTGCGCGCGGAAGTTGTGGTCCTGAACTCCTTCAGCGCGCATGCGGACCGGAATGAAATTCTCGGGTATCTCCGCCGTTTTCCCCGATTCCCGCTGAAGAAGATCGTTCTCGTCCACGGAGATCCTGACCAGTGTGAGAAACTCGGCAGCGCGTTGCGGGAGGAACATCTTGGCGAGACGGTGATTCCGGACCGCGGTGACACCCTGTTGATCGACTGACCGGACGACGATGCGTTCCTGCGGCTGGCTGATCGCTCTTGTGTACGTGACGTCGTTCCTGCAGGAGGGCGCGACAGCCCAGGAGTCCCAGCGCGAAACCGACATGCCGCCCGGCTCGGTTGATTCTCTTCGCCGGGTGAACACCGCCGGCATTCTCTTTGACCGCAATCTCAACACCTTCAACTGGATCGGCCGGCTGGCCGTCGATACCACCATCGCCGGCACACGAACCGCAATCGGCGCACAGTACCTGGCAAACATTATTCAACTGGACGGAGTGCCTCCGGGCGGAATCCGTTTTTCGGAAAGCAGCCAGCAGCAGATCAACATGCTTCTGGGCCGGCCCCTGGGCACAAAGACGGAAGCGCTGGCACGGTGGTCGTCACTCGTGTACTCCGACAACAAAGGCATCGGCCTGAGCAATGCTTCAAACCTCAGCATGCTGGCCGGGCTCAACCTGATGCAGATTCCGCTTCTCACCATCACCCCGCTCGCCGGGTACCGCTGGGACCGCCAGGGAGACATCCGCGACCAGGGGGTGTCCGTGGATCTGGGAATGGATCTTCACGGCCTCGACATTGACGGCTACCGGATGGGCGGGAGTGCCCGCCTCCGGAAGGATTTTGTGGATCCCCGGACACTGGAGAATCACATTGCGGGCCTGGGGATTGAGAAGCCTTTCGGCCCGCTCTCGCGCGACAGTCTGGCCCTCGGGTTTCTCCGCACCCGCCGCGAATTCTACACACAGGGTGACAGCGCGATAGAAAGCCGCATCGACCGTTTCTTTTCGCTTGCCAACGTGCTTGAATATGAATTGAGCAGGAATATGATGGCCGGCGTGTATGTGCAGATCGGCAGCAGGGCGCTCGATAAGGACAACCGCCGGATCGCCGGTACCCAGGCCGTACCGCAGTTTGACACCGAAATTGAAGAATTCCGCCTCGATACGCATATCAAGGGGGAATATCGTTCCAACGACAGCCGGACCGCAGGGATGGTGCGTTTTGCCTACATGGAGCGGAGCGAGTCCCATCGAGCAAAGAAACCCGCCCTGATGCCGCCGAATATAGCCGTGCTGTTCGAAGCACGCGATCGCCAGGAACAGTCCAAGGATAATCTGACGCGTCATGTGGCGCTCGCAGGGACATTCAGCTTTCCCCTTTCCCCTTCCGACAGATTTTCGATCGCCGGATCGGGGAGCATCCTGAGGTATGACACTCCGAGCGAACAGAACCGTGAGGACCGCGACGAGCTGCTGGTCGCCCTGACGCTGGGAACCTTCTCCCGCGTCAGCCGGTATCTGGACCTGGGAATCACGCTTGATGGAACACTCGGCCATCTGGTGTACCTCCTGAAAGAACGGAGCGCGAACAACAGGGTGAACCGGATTCTCCGTCTGTACCCGCGCACCACGTTCAGACCGGCCCCCTGGTTCACGACGGTAAACGCCTTTGAAGTGCTGGCCAACTACACGGTGTACGATTTTGAACAGGCGGTGGCACAGGTACGGAGTTTTTCCTACAGGCAGTTTGCCTGGGTGGATTCCACGCAGCTGGAATTCACCCGGAGAATAGGACTTGACTTTTTCGCATATTTAAAGTTGTATGAACGTGGGCTGCTGAAGTGGGAGGAATTCTCGGAACGCACCGAAAACGCCTTTGTGGACCAGACCCTGGCCTGTCAGGTCCGGTTTACCCCCGCCATGGGAACGGTCCTTGGCGTGGGGGTCCGCTACTTCAGCCAGGCCCGGTATCTGTTCCGGGATGGTGTGCGGCAGGAAGACGCATTTTCAAGCAGTGTAGGGCCAACCTGCGCGATTGCGTGGGAAATCGGCCCGCACAGCAGGATGGATTTTCGCGGCTGGTATGAACGGCGCAAGTACGCCGACGGTACAGAACGCTCGCTGGCAAGCATGACCATGCAGTTGATTGTTCATTTCTAAGGGGCGGACAGGTGAAAGCGAAACAGACCGTTTTTCGGCTTACTCTCCGGAGCACCCCCAAGGGCATCCGGCGCGTCGAGGCATACCTCACCAAAATCAATACCAGTGTCGGGCTCGACGAAATCCAGATGCACAAGTTAATGGTCTCCATTACCGAAGCCGTCAACAACGCCATTATCCACGGGAACAAGTCGGATCCGAAGAAGCATGTCACGCTGGTCTGCGAATTGCTGCCCGGCTGGCTGCTGTTTCTGATAAACGATCAGGGCCGGGGATTCCGTCTTGAGGGAGTGCGCAATCCGTTGAAGGACGAGAATCTCATGCGGGAAAGCGGACGGGGTATTTTCCTGATGCGCACGCTGATGGACAAGGTGGAGTTTGAGCAGACCCGCGAAGGGATGCAGGTCCGTTTGTGGCTGGAGTTGCGGAAGTAGCCCGGCGTTTACGGCGGCGAGTGGATTTCCAGAAGGTTGAACTCTGCGCCGGTTGTATCGTTGTCCGGTTCGAAGCGGAAGCGGAGGAATGAGGTGGGCGCATCGGACAGCCAGTAGCTGTAGGTGAATGCCGGACCGCTCAAATCCACCCGGATCCCCTCATACACCGTGTGCTCTCCGTTCACCTGCACGGAGAACATTTCCGGAGCGCCCGACACCCTTCCGTAGACCGGCTCTCTGCCCACCGCATCGAGATACCCCACCAGCCAGCTTGTTCCTGATCCGAGTGACAGCGCCGCGATGCGGTCCCAGAGTTGCGGCACTCCGGTCTGTTTTCTCATCCTCGCCATCTGTGCAAGAAACCCGTAGCGATACATGTCCCCGTTCTGCCCCACGGCCAGCAAGAGAGTATCCAGCACATGGGCGCTGTCCCGGAGAACGGACGTGCTGTCCAGGATCGTTGTCACGGAGGAGAAATCGCCCGGTCCGGCATGGACGCCAATGACGCGCCAGAGGGCGCGCGACCGCGTGGAGGGGATCCGGTAGCCGTATTCATTGACGGCCCAGGCATCATAGAGAAAGTTCACGCCGGGACTGAAGTGCAGTTGCAGCGGGACAGGGGTGCCGGATCCCGAGGGCTCGGCGCCCTCACGGCAGGCGAGAGGAAGAGAGAGAAGGCCGAAGAGGGCGGCCCCGATGGCCGCCCTCCGCACGGTGAGAGACACCTCTACAGTGTGAGCTTCGCAATTGATGATTGCACGTCGGCCGCTGATTTGCCCAGCGCGGCCTGTTCGTCCGGATCAAGCTTTATCTGGATAATCTGCTCGATGCCCTTCTTGCCCAGTTTCACCGGTACACCGACAAAGGTATTGTTCAACCCGTATTCGCCGGTGAGAAAAGCCGAGCAGGGAAGAATGCGTTTCTTGTCCTTGACGATCGACTCCACCATGGCCACCGTGGCGGACGAGGGCGCATAGTAGGCGCTGCCGGTCTTGAGGTAGTTCACGATCTCGATGCCGCCGTCGCGCGTGCGCTTCACAAGCCGGTCGACGGTGGCCTTGTCCATCAACTCGGTAATCGGAATGCCGGCGACGGTGGAGTAGCGCGGGAGGGGCACCATCGAATCACCGTGGCCGCCCAGGACAAAGGCGTTGACGTCTTCCACGGAGACATTCAACTCAAGGGCGATAAAACTCCGGAACCGTGCCGCATCCAGTACGCCCGCCATGCCGATCACACGGTGACGCGGGAGTCCGCTCACCTTCATGGCCACATACGCCATCACATCGAGCGGGTTGGAAACAACGATGAAGATGGCATCGGGCGATTTGGCGACGGCGGCTGCCGTGCAGCTTTTGACGATACCGCTGTTCGTGTTCATCAGATCGTCACGGCTCATGCCGGGCTTACGGGCGATGCCGGCGGTAATGACCACGATGTCGGAGTTCGCCGTTTCTTCATACCCGTTGGTGCCGATCACGCGCACATCGGCTTTCTCGACCGGCGAGGCCTCGTACATATCCAGCGCTTTTCCCTGCGGGATGCCCTCGATGACGTCCACCAGAACGATTTCATTCGCCAGCTGCTTGTCCGCAAGCCGTTGGGCGGTTGTGGCACCGACATTGCCTGCACCAATCACGGTGATCTTCATGGTGTTGCCTCCATTGTACGGTGAGGGTTACACGTTCGGAACAACGCTGACGACGCTCTTGGCCTTTCTCAGCTTTTTGAAGTTCACGAACCCGGTCGCAGTCGCAAACAGGGTGTCGTCCCCGCCGATCCCGACATTGACGCCCGGTGTGAACTTTGTCCCGCGCTGGCGCACGATGATGCTGCCTGCGGACACCAGCTCGCCGCCGAACCGCTTTACACCCAGCCGCTGCGCATTGCTGTCGCGGCCGTTACGAGAACTGCCGACGCCTTTTTTGTGTGCCATTGCTCGCCTCTACTTTTCGATACTCAGGATTTCGATTTGCGTATATCCCTGGCGATGACCGCGCTTGACGCGGTATCCCTTGCGGCGCTTCTTCTTGAAGACGATGACCTTGTCGGACTTACCGTGCCCGAGCACCGTACCTTCGACGTGCGCACCCGCGATCAGCGGTTTACCCACAGACACCTGCTTCTCGTCACCGAGCAGCAACACGCGGTCCAGACGGATCTTTGTCCCTTCCTTCTCCTGAAGGCTCGGAACGGTGATCCGGTCTTTGGGCATCACCTTGTACTGCTTTCCGGCAACTTCCACGACGGCAAACATCTTGGGATTCCTCTCTGTTGATAGGATCTAAAAGTTACCAAATTTCCACGAAAAAGTCAATCACCAACGCATCAACCCATGCCGCCAGGGGAGACGCTCAACCGCCGTAACCCATTATTGCCAAACGAGATGCGCCATAAAAGAACGTCCTGCTGTCGTCTCTTCGTTGCAGCCCTACCTGTCGTCGGGCGTCCACGGATAGTGACTGTCCATCGTCTGCAGCGAATCCCGGAAAAAACGGTACAGGTGAGGAGCCGTCCACACACAGATCAGCATGAACACGACGCCGCCGAAGAGATCCACGACATAGTGATACCGCTGGTAGACGGTGGCAAAGATGAGCAGCACGCCGTTGATCATGATAAACCAGCGCGTCACCAGGCGGAGGCGCATGCTCAGGTACATCAGCACCAGGGTCATCATGGTGTGGCCGCTGGGGAACACATCGCGCTGGGCCGAGGCCAGGGCCACATCGTTCGAAACGCCCATGATCACCGACTCGCCGGCATTGACGAACCACCGGAGATACGGAGTCAGCAGCAGACCGGGAAGATCCGTATCCAGCGCACCGAAGTCGTGCAGGGTGAAGCGCGGGCCCACACCGGGCAGGGTGAAGTATCCCAGGTACGACAGGTAGAAACCGTACACGCAGGTGAACATGAAATAGTGAAAGAGCTCACGGGAATGGCGCCGGTAGAGCTCGTACCCGACCAGAAGGAAAAGAAAATAGAAGAGCGTATAGGCAATCTGCAGCACCTCGGTCAGCACGGGATGCGTATACTGCATCAACCACTCCGTGGGGTTGACGCCGAAGATCCACCGGTCGGCGATAATCAGCCAGTCATCGTAGTCGTGGCCGCCGTGAATCGGCCGGATCATGAAATAGAGCTCTTTGAAGGTAAAGAACACGAGCGGAGCGACATACCAGTCGTGAAGCAGCTCCAGCACCTTCCAGCCCGTGCGTGCCCGCGCTATGGCCAGCAGGCAGATCAGCAGGATCGCTCCGGCGTTGATGAGGACCAGAATCCACCAGTTGGGAATGCGGGCGGCAAAGAGGATATTCGCCACGGACAGCAGGATGGCGTAGCCGATAATCAACAGATCCGCGGAATGCAGAACCCGGAACAGTGCACGAAGGGTCATCCGGTCCTTGCCCCCCCGGCGCTTGTGGCGGTGAGAAGGTTGGCAAGATGGGCAAGCTCCGCGATCGTCAGATCCTCCGGACGCCTCTGCAGATCGACATCCGGCAGGGAGGGGATATCCGGAAGGAGGTACCGGAGCGAATTGCGCAGGGTCTTGCGCCGTTTGCCGAACACCCCGCGGACCATGGTGCGGAAAAACACCTCATCCGCAACCGGAAACCGTACGGCCGTGAGCATGCGCAGGCGGACCAGTGACGACGTCACTTCCGGTCTGGGATAGAAGACGTTGGGCGACACATCAAAGAGCACGCTGACATCCGCAACAAACTGACACATAATTGAAAGAATTCCGTAATCCTTGGTTCCCGGCCCCGCCACAAGCCGCCGGGCAACTTCGCGCTGCATCAGGAGCGTCACATCCCGCACGGCGGTCCGGTGGTCAAGCGCGTGGAACAGGATCGGACTGGTGATATTATACGGGATGTTCCCCACAACCCGTAGCGGGACCGTAGCGCGCAGCCAGATCGTTGAGATCCAGAGTCAATACGTCCCGGTGAAGTATCACGACCGGGGTGCCGGAGAAGACTTCCTCCATCGCCCGGATCACCCGCTCATCAATGTCGACGATGATCAGCCGCCCCGCCCGCACCGCCAGCTCACGGGTGAGCGCTCCTTCTCCCGGACCGATTTCCAGCACGGTGTCGCCCGGCAGAGGCGCAATAGCATCCACAATCTTGCGGGCCACATTGGCATCCCGCAAAAAGTTCTGTCCGAGGGATCGGCGCGGTCGAAGGCGCGGCAACTCAATCACGGTCACCCATTTCAGCAGCCGTGGCACCCGCCGCGGTCCGTGGGGAAATAACGGAGGGTAGAAAGCTAAATATAGATAAGGCCGCCCCTAATGTCAACGAAAAACCCTTGGATTTCATTGATTCTCATTGAAGAATTGGTTAGTTTGAATAAAATAAACATTCCCGTCCCGTGATGCCAGATCCAATGAACGATATCCCGATCCAGCCGCCGGCTCCGGCCGCGACACCCGCCGTCCCGCCGCAGCAACGCAACCAGCAGCAGCAGCGCCCGCGGCAGAACCCCCAGCGAATCCAGCCGCAGTGGATCGATCTCAGCGTCGTCATCCCCCTGTACAATGAGGAAGACTCGCTGAAAGAACTCTCCGGACAACTCCGCTCGACCCTCAACCGGATGAATCTGCGGTATGAACTGCTGTTTGTGGACGACGGCAGCACCGACCGTTCATTCCAGATCCTGCGGGATCTGAAACGGATCGACCGGCATGTCAAAGTGATCCGGTTCCGGCGCAACTACGGCAAATCCGCCGCGCTGGCCGTCGCTTTCGAAAAAGCCCTCGGCAATATCGTCATCACCATGGATGCCGACCTGCAGGATGATCCTGCAGAAATCCCCGCCCTGAAGAGGAAACTGGAAGAAGGATTTGATCTTGTCTCCGGATGGAAGAAGATCCGCCGCGATCCCATCACCAAAACCATTCCATCAAAATTCTTCAATGCCGTCACCGCCCTCCTCACCGGAATCCGGATTCACGATTTCAACTGCGGCCTCAAGGCATATCGCCGGGAGGTGGTCAAGACCGTGAAGGTCTACGGCGAGCTGCACCGCTATATTCCTGTCCTGGCACACTGGGAGGGATTCAGGGTGGGCGAAATGGTCGTGCAACACCGCGCCCGAAAGTACGGAAAAACCAAATTCGGTCTCGGCAGATTCTGGAAGGGATTCCTGGATCTGCTGACGGCGCTGTTCACCACCCGGTACCTCCGCCGGCCGCTGCATCCCTTCGGCCTGATCGGCCTGCTTTCAGCAACAACGGGATTCATCATTGATGCCTGGCTGGCCGTCCTCTGGTTCCAGGGGCTCACCTCCCTGAGCAACCGGCCCCTGTTCTTCGCCGGTTTTATGCTCATCGTCATCGGCGTGCAGTTCATTTCGATCGGCCTGCTCGGCGAAATGATCAGCAAAACCCGGCACAATGAAGAAGAGTATGCAATCAGGGACTTCCTCAAGTAGCTTTCTGTGCCGATGACCACTCCCCGGACTTCCATCGACGCGCTGAAACGGGACTGCCGCTGGTTCCGCGGCGATGTCCCGTGCAAACCGCACAAAGAAACGGGATGCCACTGCACCGGGGCTGATGGCCGCGCCTGCACGCAGTATGCCCCCCAGAAGGGGAATATCCTCATCATCAAGCTGGGCGCGATCGGTGATGTCATCCGGACCACGCCGCTGCTGCACCGCCTGCGCGAAACGTATCCGCACCACCGGTTCTGGTGGCTGACGCTGAGCCCCGAAGTTGTTCCGGGTGACGTGGATGTCATTCTGCCGTTTACCCCCCAGAGTCTGCTTTCCCTCCAGGCGATATCGTTTGATCTGTTGATCAACCTGGATAAAGACCGCGAAGCCTGCGCACTGACTTCGCTCCTTACCGCCACCCGCAAACAGGGATTCACACTGCGCGACGGAAAACCCTATCCTCTGGATTCTGCCGCAGAGGCAAAATACATCACCGGTGTATTCGACGATCTGAGCAGGGCCAATACCCGGAGCTATCTGGAAGAACTGTTCGAAATTGCCGGATTTGATTTTCGCGGCGAAGAATACATCCTCGACAACGGCGGCAGGGACGGGTATATCTGGAAACTCCCCCGGACGAAACCGGTTGTCGGTCTGAACACCGGGTGCGGCGGACGCTGGGTCTCACGCCTCTGGCCCGAATCAAACTGGGTGGCCCTTGCACGACAGTTGAAGAAAGCCGGTGCCGTTCCGCTCCTCCTGGGAGGTGAACAGGAACATGCAAAGAACCGGCGCATTGCAGAGCGCAGCGGCGCGCGCTATCCGGGGCACTTCCCGCTCCGGCAGTTCATCAACCTCGTCGATCAATGCCAATTGGTGGTCACCGCCGTCACCATGGCCATGCATATCGCGATCGGCCTGCGCAAACCGCTGGTCTTGTTCAACAACACCTTCAACCGGCACGAATTTGAACTGTACGGCCGCGGGGAGATTCTGGAACCGGACTTCGATTGCTCCTGCTACTATTCACCGGTGTGCCCGAACAACTGCATGCAGTACATCGCGGTCGATACCGTCGCTGCCAGCTGCCGGCGGCTGCTCGGCACATAGCCCCCCATGGCACGAGCGACGCGCAAACACACCCCTCCCGAACGGGCACCCCAGTGGGAACCGACGGACCGGCAGTGCGTGGGCATCCTGACGGTTCTTGTCGGCGTGTTTTTTTCACCGTTCCTCCTCGGCAAAGCCTTTCTCTGGGAAGACTTCGTCTACCAGTGGTATCCGTTCCGTCAATTCGCGGCATCCGCGCTCGCGCGCGGCGAGATTCCGCTCTGGAACCCGTATTCGCTCAACGGCATGCCCTTTCTGGCGGAAATCCAGACGGAAGTCTTCTACCTGCCGATGACGCTGCTCACGCTCTTCGTCCGTGATGGACGGCTGGATGTCTTCTGGCTCCAGCTGGTCAACATTCTCCATTACTGGCTTGCCGGCGTCGGGATGTTTGTCCTGGCGCGTTCCTATAATCTGCGGCGCATTCCGTCACTGTTTGCGGGAATCGTCTATGCATTTTCAGGATTCATGGTTGTGCACGGCATTCACCAGGTCATTCTTGTGGTCGTCGCGTGGTTTCCGCTGATTCTCTGGCTCTTCCGCAAGAGCTTTGCATCCACCGGGTGGTCGTGGGTGTGTGTCGCAGGTCTCGCCCTCGGACACAGTTTCTTCGGCGGATCACCACAGATGTCGCTGTTCCTCTATCTGTTCCTGCTCTGCTATGTGCTGTTCGAGCTGGTGTCCATCGGTGGCATACGCGGACTCACGCAACGGCCGGCACTGATCGTTGCGGCAAAGGCCGCAGCGATCGTCGGTATCTCCGCCGGCATCGCCATGGTGCAGTTCTTTCCCACACATGAGCTGTCCGCACTCTCCGCCCGCGCCCAGATCACCTACGAGAAAGCCGCCGAAGGCAGCCTCGCATGGACGCAATTGGCCACACTTCTTGTTCCGAAGTTCTTCGGTGTTTCCGATGCACATGGATACCAGTACTGGGGACCGGGAACATACTGGTACTACTGGGAAACGTGTATATATACAGGGATATTCCCCGTCCTCCTGGCGGTCTTTGCTCTCTGGGTCCTGCGTGGCAACCGGCACGTGGTCTTTTTCGGTGCTTTCGCCTTCGTTGCGCTTCTGTATGCACTCGGCGGCAATTTCATCCTCCACCGGCTCTTCTTTGAGGGTGTTCCGGGGTTCGCGTCATTTCGCAATCCTGCGCGGATGGGGGTGTTCATTGCGTTTTCCGGAGCATTGCTGTCCGCCTTTCTCCTCCACCATTTTGCCGAACACCAAGCAGCCCGGGATGCTGCACACTACCGCCGGATTTTCTTCGTCATCGCCGCCGGAGCGATCCTCATACTCCTGCTTCTCCTGGCCGGTTTTCTCCCTGCGGTTGCGGGGGCCCCCGCTCAAGTGCAGGCGCGTGCGTTCGCGCATCAGGAGGTGCTCATCAGCGCCTTTCTCCTGCTTCTCAGTGGCGGCGTGTTGTGGCTCTTCATCACGCGTGCATGGAAGCCCCACTGGCTCGGTCTGCTGGCGTGTCTCCTGGTGTTTCTGGACCTGTATCGATTCGGGGCAGATCACAATACGTCTCCGGACAATCCCGCCGATCACTTCCGCCGCGCGGAATCCATCGTCCGCTTTATCAAACAGCAGGACGGCATCTTTCGCGTCAATACGCGGAATTCCGACGGCATGGTCATGGATCGCAACCAGGGATTGGTGGACGGGATCTTCACGAGTGAAGGCTATACGCCTCTGGTGCTGCAACGCGTGTACCCGCCGGCGGCAACCGAGGATCAGGTGCGCGATCTGCTGAATATCCGGTTCTTCACCGAAACCGATCGCGACCGGCGCACCCTTACACTCCGCGAACGTCCCGGATTCCTGCAGCGGGCGTTTCTGGTCTTCCGGACGCATACCGTCCATTCAGAGGAGGAGCTGTCGGCATTTCTCCGGAGCAGTCAATTTGATCCGCGCACGGTGGCCGTGCTTGAAGAAGAACCCCATGTCACACTGCGAGACGGTGCCGATTCAAGCCGCTGGCGGGCGGACATTACGGACTATCACCAGAACGCCATCACTCTCCATGTTGAGACGGAACAGCCGGGAATGCTGGTCGTGAGCGAAGCGTGGTTCCCCGGATGGAATGCGTACCTGAACGGCACGCAAACACCGGTGTACAGAACCGACTTCAGTCTGCGGGGGGTGTTCGTGCCCGCAGGAACGACCACCGTCGAACTGCGCTACGAACCGGCGAGCTTTGCACTCGGTGCAACGATGACGCTCGCGACACTCGGCATCTGCCTGTGCGTGCTCGCCGTACCGTTCGCCAGGAAGGTGTTCCCGAAGTCGAACCGGGCAACGACCTGAACGCGGCATGAAAATCACCATACTGGGAACAGCATTCCCGCTTCGCGGGGGCATCGCACACTACAATGCACTCCTCGCCGCCGCTCTCGGCGCAGCGCATACCGTTGATACCGTCACCTTCAAACGGCAGTATCCGGCGTTCCTCTTCCCCGGTAAGACCCAGCAGGAGTCCGGCGAGGCGGTGACGGCCGTTCCCGCTCCGGCACTGGTGGATTCCATCAACCCGTTGAACTGGGTGCGTGTCGGCCGCATGATCAGAGATCGCCGGCCGGATGTGCTGATCTTCAAATACTGGCTCCCCTTCTTCGGGCCCTGCTTCGGCACCATCGCCCGGATTGTCCGTTCCAACAAGCACACGCGAATCCTCTGCATCTGTGACAACGTGCTGCCGCACGAGAGGCGGCCGCTGGACATTTCATTCACCCGGTACGCATTCGGCGCGGTCGATGCATTCATTGTCCAATCATCCGCGGTGGAACGGGACCTGCAACGGCTTCTCCCGGGGGCCCGCTATCGCCATGTGCCCCATCCGGTCTACAACATCTTCGGCACGGCCGGCGGCAAGGCGGAAGCCCGCGCCCGGCTGGGCATTACGGACCGGCGCGTGATGCTCTTCTTCGGTTACGTGCGGCGCTACAAGGGTCTGCAGATTCTGCTTCAGGCCATGCCGCTCCTCCTGGCACGTCTCCCGGTCCGGCTTCTTGTCGTGGGGGAATTTTACGATGATGAGCAGTCCTACCGCGAGCTGGTCCGGACGTCGGGACTTGAGCATGCGGTGACCATACATGCGGATTATGTGCCCAATGAACAGGTCGGAGAGTTCTTTTCCGCCGCGGATGTCGTCGTGCTGCCGTACGTATCGGCAACGCAAAGCGGCATTGCACAAATCGCATACAACTTCGACCGCCCCGTAATCGCGACCGACGTCGGCGGCCTTGCGGAAGTGGTCATCGACGGACAAACGGGGTACGTGGTGCCTCCCGGGGATCCGGCATCGCTGGCAGCCGCCATTGAACGATTCTATGCGGGAGAACACGAGCAGGAGTTCGCCAGTCACGTGCGCGAGGAGAAGCGGAAGTATACATGGGAAAACCTTGTCGTTGCCATTGAGCAATTGACGGCATCCCCGTGACGCCGCCGGCCCACATCGCCGCCGGCAAGCCCGCCGAATTCGGACAGGAGCTCCTCCAGCGCAGGGCCCGCATCTGTCGCGGGAGGATGTCCTTTTCGGGACAGCGCATGCTCGACTACGGATGCGGAAACGGCGCACAGACTCTGCTCTTCGGCTGTGACGCCGCCACACTGATGGGTGTGGATATTTCCACGGCAAGCATTGAGGAATTCCGGACGCACATTCCTCCCGCCCTGTCCGGCACGGTCCTGCCGGTTCTTTTCGATGGCACGGTCATCCCCGCGCCCGACGCGTCGTTTGACATTGTAACCTGTTTTGAAGTGCTCGAACATGTCGACAACGAGCAGCAGACGCTGCGCGAAATCACCCGCGTTCTGAAGCCGCATGGCGCATTCCTGCTGACCGTGCCGAACAAAGGATGGATCTTCGAAACCCACGGTGCCGCGCTGCCGGTTCTCCCGTGGAATCGCGTTCCCTTCTTTTCCTGGCTTCCCCATGCCATCCACCGGAAATTTGCCCGGGCGCGGATCTATCGCCGGCGTGATATTGCCGATCTTCTCCGGACTGCCGGCTTCCGCGTGGAACACATCAGCTATGTTACCGCTCCGCTGGACGTCCTCACCATTCCCTGGCTGCAACGGCTCCTTCGCAGGAGCCTGTTCCGCAATGATGTCACCTCCTGGAGCATCCTGGCCACGGCGATCTTTGTGCATTGCTCGGCACCGGGGACACCATGACTCCTTCACCACGGCTCGCAGCCATTCTGGTAAACTGGAACGGCAAGGACGTCACGCTGGAGTGCCTTGCGTCCCTTTCCCGTGTCACCTATCCCAATCTGCACGTGTGTGTTGTGGATAACGGATCGGGCGATGGCTCGGTGGAGGCGATCCGGTCCGCCTATCCCTCGGTGGATATCCTGGCCCTGCCTGAAAACCGCCGCTTTGCCGGGGGAAACAATGCCGGCATTGCTCATGTGCTCGCCGGGGGCGCGGCATATGTTCTGCTCCTGAACAATGATACCGTCGTCGCACCGGACTCTGTCACCTGCATGCTGAACCGTTTCATCGGAGAGGAGCGGTGCGGCATGGTGGCACCCAAGATCTATTATGCGGATCCTCCGGATCTTCTCTGGTTCACCGGGGGGGAGATCTCGTTCTGGACCGGTACCATGCGCCACACCGGCATCCGGGAAACCGATCACGGCCAGCATGATCGGGTGAAGGAAATCGGTTATGCGACCGGCTGCTGTCTCCTGACATCGCGCGCAGTCATAGAGCAAGCGGGGATGATGGATGAAGCATACTTCATGTATGGGGAGGATGCCGATTGGTCCATCCGCGTCCGGCGCGCGGGGTACCGGATTCTCTACGAACCGCGCGCCAGGGTGTGGCACAAACTCTCTGTCAGCGCGGGCGGACATCTTTCGTTGTTCAAGATGCGGAACAAGGCCATAAGCAGCTTCAGGTTCTTCGCCCGCCATGCGCGCTGGTATCACTGGTTGACATTCCCATGGCTCAGTGTGCTTGTGAATGCCTGGATGGCGGCGCGATACCTGTGGATTCGCACCCCTCACTCCCGGCTCCCTTTCCCTCACGATGGCAAAGGGGGGTGAGCATCTCATGGAACTCGGCAAACACCTCGGCAAGGGGTTGTGGGGACTCGCGGACAAGGGGCTTCCCGTCATCTATGGGCTGGGGTTCGTCTTTCTTGTCATCCGCGTTCTTCCGGAGGAAGAGTTCGGCAATTTCGTGCTTGTCCAGGAGATTTTTCTGGTGATATCCGGGTTTGCAGCGGCGTTCGCGTTGCAGCCGTTGTTGAAATACGCCGCGGAGAGCCCGGATGAGCAGCAGGGCGTCGTGGGAGCAGCCCTGCTGCTGCATCTGGGGTTCTATGCCGGCGCATCCGTCATTCTTGTGCTGCTCGCCCATCCGCTGAGTCGTACACTCAATGCGCCGGCCATCGGTTCACTCATCCTGTACATCCCGGCGATGCTCGCCGCCTCATTCGTGCGCAATTCCACGATCGTCCTCCTGCAGGCGCGCTTCCGCATCAGCGAGGTCTTCTGGACAGACGCCGTCCATTTTCTGGGAGCGCCCCTGATGGTGTGGCTGCTCTCCCGTGCGGGCTACTTTGATTCGGCGTTCGATCTGATCATGATAAGCATTTTTTCTCTCAGCGCGTCGTCGTTGCTGGGGGCGATTTTCGCCCGCAAGTCTCTTCCGCACCATGGCACGGTCAGGCCGCAACGACTTTCGGAAGGTCTGGCTGTACGGCAAATATGCACTCGGCAGCACGGTGAGTTATCTCGTGTACACCAAAGCCGACACGTTTCTGCTGGCCGGCTTCACCGGACCTGTCCAGGTTGCCGTGTACAACTCCGCCAAGACATTCACCCGGGCGTTTGAAATGGTCACCCAGGTGGTCCAGATGTTCATCGTGCCTGCCAGTTCCCGCCTCTCCTCACGGGGTGAACACCGCTCCCTTACGGCTCTGGTGGAGAAGGGCATTTTGTTTGTGACCGTGGGCACCGTTCCCTTCTTCCTGGTGTTCTTCTTCGCCCCCGGGTTGCTGGTGGAGGTGCTGTATAACGGGCGGTACAGCGAGGCCGTTCCATTGTTGCGGGTATTCGGCCTGCTGGCCTTTGTGGTCCCGCTGCTCGCGGTCGGATCCAACCTTTTGCTCGGGCTGGGTGAGGCAAAGCGGGGTTTCATGCTCGGCCTGCACATGCTCTGGATCTCCATGGCGGCATACCTTGTGCTGATCCCGTCCTTGGGCGCCCTTGGCGCAGCCGTCGGCATGGTGATCGCCACTGCGGCGCTCGCAGCCCTGACCACCCGGAAGATCCATCGACTGGTTCCCGTGTCTCTCCGCGGCGTGCTGGCGCGCTTCCAGGATATCCGTACGTTCGCCCGTAACCGGCTGGTGCACTGATGGCCTCGCAAACCAAAAAGCTGACCATTGATACAGGCGCCCTGTTGTTCGGCCGCGTGGTGGGACTTACGCTTGGCCTGGTCCGCCTCCAGTACCTGGCGCTGTACCTTGGACTCGAGCATTTCGGGATCCTCAACGGTGCGCTGTACTTCACTTCTTTGTTCCAGCCCCTCTTTGACATCGGCCTTTCAACGCTCCTCACACGGGAGATGGCAAGATCACCCGAGCGGGGAAGAGAACTCCTGGGCCGCGTGCTGATCTTGAAGAGTCTTCTCGGTATCGTGGCATCCATCGTGGTTATCGCGATGTCTCTGCTGCTCATGAATGATCCCCTGAAACAATGGGCTGTCTGTCTGACCACGATCTCGCTGGCGATCACGAGCATGGGATCGGCCTACCTTGGCGCATTTCAGGCCCACCGGAAGATGGTCGTCGTCTCCGTCATGAGCATGCTCAGCGACATCGGTCTTTCCGTCGCGGTCATTCTCCTGCTCCCCCATGCACCGGGACTCAACACGGTGCTGCTCCTTACCATAGGGGCTGCCGTTCTCAACCTGGGCCTTCTGGTGGTGGTCTACCGGCATATTGCGGCGCCACCGCTGTTGCGTGGCAACGCCGGCGCGTGGCCGGAGTTGCTGCGCCAGGGCCTTCCCATAGCTCTCGGTTCTGCGGGAAGCGCGGTCTACATGTATGTCAGCCCGCTGGCGCTCCAGCACTTCCGCGGTGATGCGGAACTCGGCATCTACAGTGCCGGCTACAAGGTGATCTCGATCCTCCTGCTGATTCCCACGGTACTGACACAGGTGTTGTACCCGCTTTTTGCAGAGTTTTCCGTGGCAAAGCGGGAGAAGCTGAACAAAGCGCTCCGGGATGCGGTTCGTATCACCGCAATGGTTTCGATTCCTCTTGCCGTAGGCACGCTCATCCTGGCACCCTCAATCGTCGGGCTGCTCTACCCGCCTGCATACGTCGATGCCGGCATTGTGCTCCGTCTCATCATCATGGGGAATGCCTTCGGATACGTCGCGTGGATCTTTTTTGCGTTCCTGCTCGCGATCGGATACCAGCGGTTTTGCATGTGGAACGCCCTCGCCGTCGCCGCCGTCGCCGCCGCCGCAAGCTTTCTGCTCGTTCCGCATTTCGGCTACATCGCCGCCGCAGGCATTAACGGAGGAATCGACATCGTGCTGTTTCTCTCTCTTGCGCTCCGTATCAGGAACATGGGCTTTTCCATGCATTACCGCCGTCGCGTCCCCGGTATTCTGGCCTCCGCGCTGGTGATGGGCATCGCCGTCTGGCTGGCCAGGGACTGGTACCTTCCGGCAAGCATCATGCTTGGCATGGCAACGTATGCCGCCATGCTGCTTGTCACCCGGAGCCTGGGCGACCAGGAACGCGAAATGATTCGCACCCTCATTCAACGGTAACGTATGCTCAACATCCGACCAACTGACCGCGTGCTCGAGATCGGAAGCGGCAACAGACCCCGCAAACGCTCCAACGTACTCTGTGACCGGTACCCGTGGGACAATACGGAACGATCCAGTGGGGACCCGATCATGCTGGACGGACGCCCGTTTGTCGTTGCTGACGCCGCCGCACTTCCCTTTAAGGACAAAAGTTTCGATTATGTGATTACATCGCACGTACTCGAGCACGTTGAGGACCCACTCAAGGTTGTGGCCGAACTTCAGCGTGTCGCGCACGCCGGATACATCGAAACTCCTTCCGAGCTTTCGGAGCGCCTCTTCGGGTGGTCATTCCACAAATGGATGGTGCACCGCGAAGGTGATGTGCTGGTCTTTCGACCGCCTTTTTCGGACAGTGTTTTCGGGGAGTACTTCCACGCACTGCATGCAGGCAACAGGATGTTTGGCGAGGTACTGGACACCCATGCCGATGATTTCTTCGTCCGTTATGAATGGCGGACATCGATCACCATTCGTGTTGAGCAATCACATTCCGCAGCAGTGCTGTTTAATTCTTCCGCGTCCAGGGTGGAGACACTCCCGGCCTTGAAAGTGCATTCCCTGCGGATTCTTCACACCATCATGGAGCCATTTCTTCGTATCAGCCGGCGTTTGAGAAACTTTCATGAATAAGCGATTCATATTCTCTCTCCGGGCACAACAATCCGTCATAGGAGAAGAACGACGTGATTAACATTGCATTGGTACGGGGGCACCATCTCTCCAAGGAAGAGACGGTTTCCTATGAGCCGTTAAAAGGAGAGTACAACTTTCGCTGTTTTTCTACTGACAGTCCATGGTTTGATCTCCAGGATATCCACTTTCCGATTTCGCGTCTTTCTTCCGTGGAGGGTCTCTTCCGATTTCTCCCGGGAATGACCGGCGCGCGTCTCTTCTCCTCGATGGACAATCTTCTCGGGACCGGACAGTGGATGGTAGGCCTCGAGCGGGCCCTCCGCGGATTTGACATCGTCCACACATCAGACTATTGTCATCTATTCTCCTGGCAAGCTGCACGTGCACGTCGCACCGGCAGTTTCAAGCTCGTGGCAATCCACTATGAGAATATACCCTTTGCGCGTGAGAAAAAGCTCGCCATCCGTGTTACGAAGCCTGAGATCTATGCCCGTGTCGATCGCTTCTTCGCAATGAGTGAACGGGCTCGCGCAGCCCTCATCCTGGAAGGAATTGAACCCGGCAGGATCGATGTGATCGGGAATGCTATCGACACAACGGTCTTCCGCCCCCTGCCGGAGTCAAACGATCAGTGGCGGCTGCGTCTGGGCCTCACACCGACTGACATTGTCATACTTTTTGTCGGCCGGATACATGAATCGAAGGGTGTCTTCGAACTGCTTTCCGCTGCCCATCGATTGGTTCACGATCCCGATATTGATGCCGCCCGCCTCCGGTTTGTACTTGCGGGAAGAGGAAAACGCCTTGACGACGTCTGCACAAGGATCAGTCGTCTGGGACTCCAGAAGCATGTCATCATCGTTGGAAGCATCCCGCACAAGGAAATTCATCATTTCCACAACGTTGCCGATATCTTCACCCTGCCGAGTATTGCTGTCAAACACTGGCAGGAGCAGTTCGGAATTGTTCTTATCGAGAGCATGGCCTGCGCAAAAGCTGTTGTCAGCACGATGTCCGGTTCAATCCCCGAAGTCCTGGGTGATGCGGGCATTCTGGTCCAACCGAATGACCATCTGTCCCTTGCCGAAGGGCTGAAGCGGCTCATCGTTCACCCAGAGCTGCGCGCTGATTGTGGCGCGAGGGCACGACAACGCGTGGAGGAGCATTTCAGCACAGAACGTATCGCAACGAAACTTCGCGCGGCGTATCAATCCGTGCTCGAAGGGAAACCCTCATCTGCTTCCCCTTGATGCGGGCACGGATGTATTGAGAGAGGAGAACATGAGGATGTCACAGGTTGAAGACCGGTTCTACCAGACCATCTGGCGCGAGAAGATCGCACGCGAACAGGATCTCGCAGCAGACGGAAACCTGCGCGTTGACGCAGCACTCCCCCTGCTCGACCGCGGGCAGCGTCTGCTCGACATCGGGTGCGGTGAGGGAACCCTGGGATCCCGCGCGAGTGGGCTTTTTGCAGAGGTGCACGGCGTCGACATCGCGGACGACGCCGTCCGCATGGCAACCCATAAGGGCATCATCGCACGGCGGATCAATCTCAACAGTGAACCGCTTCCCTATCCGGATGCGTACTTTGATACCGTGGTCACCCTGGATGTCATCGAACACGTTTTTGACCCCGTTCGTTTCGTCGGAGAAATCGTGCGCGTGCTTCAGCCCGGAGGCTCCGTGATACTCTCCACTCCCAATATTCGAAAAATCCAGCGTATCGCCACATTGGTGCGTGGCCGCTTTCCGCGCACTTCCTTTGACCCCGTGGGCTATGACGGCGGACACCTGCACTACTTTACGGCACGGGATGTCCGGGTGTTGTTCGAGGCTTCCGGTTTGACGGTCGCGCATCTTGGTGGCATCTTCGGCGATCGCCGTACATGGAAGTACCGTCTTGCGGTGGCATTGTGCGGGAAGAACGCTGAACGCGAATTCCTGGCAAACGCCATCCTCATCAAGGCGCGTAAACGATGATCCGATTGTTCGAACGATCCCGCCTCGAGCGCGAAACCATCCGGCAGGCGCTGGCTGATGCAGCGCCGTTCTTCCGCGGTCGCGTTCTCGATCTCGGTTGCGGAGACCAACCATACGCCCCGCTTGTCCGCCGCCAGGGGGCCACGTACACCGGGATCGACATTGCCGCCGCGCAACAGCCCGCACCCGATGTCTGTGCCGATTCGCTTTCGCTGCCATTCAAGAGTTCCTCGTTTGATGTAGTCCTTTCGACACAGGTAATCGAACACGTCCGCGATCCATTCCGCCTCTTTGCAGAGGTCCGTCGCGTTCTTCGCCCGGGTGGACATCTGGTCATGACTGCACCCCAGCTCTGGCCTCTCCATGAAGAGCCTCACGACTATTTCCGGTTCACACGCTACGGACTCGAAATGCTGGCGGCACGCAATGGTTTGCAGGTCCTTATCCTTCGCGAACGGGGCAATGGCATTTTGGCGCTCGGACAAATGATCGAGGTGTTGTTGTACGGAACAATCGGCGAACGAAACGCACTGCGCCTACCGATCAAAATTGTTCTTGCTCCGATCCTCTCCGTATGCCGTGCGCTGGATCGCTGGCTGCCATACCCAAAACTAACCCTGGGGTACCTGCTCGTCGCACAAAAACACCTAAATGTCTGAATGACGCCGCCATCTCCGCAACACCTGATTCTGTACACTGAAGCCCCTGCTCCCGGTGGAGTAACCGGCATGATGGGTTTTCTTGCACACGGATTGCGGGACACCTATGCAATCACCCTTGTTCATCCCGGCAATCCGGGGATGCGCGAATGGGCGGAGAGATTTCGGATCGAGGGCTTCACGACCGTCGCTGCGGCTCTCCGCAACAGAGGGGAACTCACCGGATGGGTTGATCCAGGAGGTCTCTGGCGTCTTGTGCGCCTTCTGAAGACAGCGGATATCATTCATGCGCATCTCCACACGCCATTTGCATGTCTCCCCATCCTTGTGATGGCACGAGTGGTTCTCCGGAAACGAGTCATCACCACTGAGCACTACATCAGTCAGCTCCGCTACCTGCGCCGTCGCCCTCTGCCCTGGTATCTCTCATGGATGCGTGAACTCCGGATCGTTTTCCTGATGGCTGTCAAGAGGAAGATTGTGGGGATGCTCAATTCGAACGTGACGGTGTCCGAAACAAACCGCACTTTCATGCTGACACTTTTCGGCACCTCACTTGCTCCGCACGTGAGCACCATCCCGAACGGCGTTCCCCTTCCCGCCCTTCAGCCTGCGCCGCCGCGCCAGCACCCCTTTCCCGTTCTGTGTGTTGTGGCCGGATTGAACAACCAAAAAGGACACCGGTATCTCATCGATGCCCTGCCGGTCATCCAGAAAGTGTACCCGGACGTGCGTGTACTCTTTGTCGGGACCGGTCACCTCCGTTCCGAACTGGAGCATCATGCACTCGTGCGCGGTGTGAGCCGGAGCATTGTATTCCTCGGTCATAGGGAGGATGTACCCGCGATCCTCCGGGGAGCTGACCTTTCCATTCTCCCCTCGCTGTTTGAAGGAATGCCCCTGAGTCTTCTGGAGGCAATGGCGATCGGAACTCCTGTCGTGGCAACTGCCGTGGACGGAAGTACTGAAGTTGTTGTCGACGGTGAAACGGGTCTGCTTGTCCCACCAGCCGACAGCACTGCAGTTGCAGAAGCTGTTCTGAGAATACTGGCCAATGATCAGGAACGGGCCCGCATGGCCAACGCCGCACGCCGGCGTGTTCACGCTATCTATTCCGTTGAACGCATGGTGCAAGCCTATCGTCTGTTGTACGACCGTGTGAAGCAGGAGACGCCCGCATTGTAAATGAGCGGGAATCAGGCTACATTTGATATCCCACAACCTGAAGAACGGGACCGTACCGTGCACAAGATTTCCCGAACGGATCATGTGAGGCCCCCGTTGCACCTCTCGCGGAGAACGCAATTCCGGAGGCTCTTTCCGGCATGCTGATCACCATCTACAACGCAAGCTGGAAAGCAATGGGCGGCGGCGAGAAATACCTTTGCATGCTTGCCGACACCCTTTCGCGCGAACCGGGAACGACCGTGCGGATCCTGCTCGACCGGGATGATGTGAAAGCCGAGAAGCTTCACGCCTACTACCACATCCCTCTTGACCGGATACAGTTCGTTCGCCTGGCCCCCGGAGAGCTGACCAAAGCCCTCTCGGACACCGATCTCTCCATCGTTCAGACCAATTTCCGCCCGTTCAAACACCGGGCACCACGCCAGGTATACGTCCTGCACGTTCCCTATGGACCGCTGTCATTGGGCCGCATGGTCCGGAGGATCGCCGCAGGACACGTCCGCGAAGCGGCAAAGGACGCTCTGCGGATGCAGCTCATCCGGACCGTACGGAAGGCCGATCTGGTTATCGTGAACTCGGAATTCTGCCGGGAAGCATACCACCGGCATCACCGCGTCACGGCATCGTGTCTGTATGCCTCTATTGACGATTTTCTGCGTCCGGGCACCAAACAACCTGTTATCCTGAGCGTGGGTCGCTTTTTCCGCGGACTCTACAATGACAAGCGGTACGACATCATGATTGAGGCCTTCCGGGCTCTCTGCAGGCGACATCCGGATCTCGGCTGGACATACCGGATGGTCGGCAGCTGCGCCGGTGACGCCGATGCACAGGCATATCTGGAGGATCTCCGGCGGCGCACAGCCGGCCTCCCCGTCGAATTCCACGTCAACCAACCCTATGCGCTGCTTGCGGAGAGTTACAACACCGCAACGGTGTTCTGGCATGGCGCCGGATACGGCGTTGATGAATCCCGGTACCCGGAACAGATGGAGCATTTCGGTATGACGACCGTTGAAGCCATGAGTGCGCGCTGCGTGCCCGTGGTCTACCACGGAGGAGGCCAGAAAGAGATTCTTCAGGACAATACCTCCGGCCTGTTCTGGACTTCTCCGGAGGATCTTGTCCGTCAGACCGAGCGCCTGGTGTCCGACCCGACCGGGACCGCTCTGATTGCGGAAGGAGCCCGCCGGCGGGCGCTGGAGTTTTCCGCTGATCGTTTTGTCCAACACACCCGACAATTGTTCCACCATCTGCTGACAGGCACCAATGGCTAAAGAGCGAAAACACCAACCGAAGCAGAAACCCCTTCCCTCCCTGCTGGGCGCCCAGTGGTCGCTCCAGCGCGACCTGCTCTGCGTTGCCCTGCTGTACGTGCTGACCCTGGCGCTCTTCCGCGGCATTATCTTTGACAACGCCGCCTTCGCCACGGAAGGGGATACCGCGGCGGCACTCAGTTATAGCCGCGCAGGTGACCGCATTGCAGAAACAGAAGGTGTTGATGTGCTCTGGATGCCCTCCTTCTTCAGCGGTATGCCGACGTTCGGGAATGTCGCCTATGCACCCCACGACGTCAGCTACCTGCAGAAGATCGCGGTTCCCGTGCTTGACCTCTTCTATCTGCATGGGAAATGGACATGGCTGGTCGTCTTCTACTTTCTGGGCGGAACCTTCATGTTTGTGCTCATGCGCACGCTGCAATTCTCCCGCGCCTCGGCACTCCTCGGCGCACTCATTTTCATGCTCAGTCCCTACAATATCGGTCTCGCGGCGGAAGGGCATGGATCAAAACTGATGGCGCTCACCTATGTTCCCCTGGTGTTCATGCTGACCCATCTGCTCGTTGAGCGGCGGAACATCCTCACGTTCGGCCTTCTCGCCGCCGCCATTGGCACACTCGCGCTGACAAACCACATGCAGATCGTCTACTACGCCTTCATGATCATCGGGCTGTATTTGCTCTATCAGATGGTCGTGGACATCCGCAAGGCCCCCGGGCGGACGGCGCTGGTCACCACACTGTTTGCCGGCGCACTCGCGCTCGGACTTTGCATTGCCGCCTATATCTATCTTTCCGTGTACGAGTATGCACAGTTCTCCATCCGCGGCGGCGGCACCGCGGGCTCCACGGGCGGTCTTGCCTGGGATTACGCCACCAACTGGTCCTGGCATCCGCAGGAGATGCTGACCCTGTTTATTCCCTCGTTTTTCGGGTTTCAGTCACCGTACTACTGGGGCACAATGCCGTTCACCAATTCCACCGTGTATATCGGGATCGCACCGATCCTGCTCGCGGTGCTCGCCCTTGTCTACAACCGCACGCGGCTTGCGCTGTTCCTGTCTCTCCTCACGGGACTCTTTTTCCTGATCTCCTTCGGGAAGCACTTCCCCCTGGTGTATGAAGCGCTCTTTAACTATCTGCCGTTCTTCAACAAATTCCGCGTGCCGGTGATGGTGCTCCACCTCCTGCCGTTTTTTGCCGGCATCCTCGCCGGGTACGGACTGGAATTCCTTCTGGAACCGCCGAAAAGGGACACTCCGTTTGATCCCTCGCCCCTGACCCGGACGCTCTTCGGCATCGCCGGGGTGCTCGTCGGACTCCTGCTGGTCGGATTCCTCATCAAGGGGTCGCTCGCACAGGGCATGGGAAGCGCAATGCTCGCGAAGGAAGGGGAAATTGAACTCTACCGGCAGGAATACGGATCCCAGGCGTCACAGATCATGGCGCAGTTGAAGACGACACGTTTTGATATGCTCTGGAAGGACTTTGCAAAGTTCGTGTTCATCGCCGCTGTGTCGCTCGGCCTCATCGGCCTCTTTCTGAAGGGGAAACTCTCCAGGACGGTGCTTATCGCAGCGCTCTTTGTCGTCATCCTGTTCGATCTGCTTATGGTGATCAACAAAGGCGGCTTCATCTCCCCGAAACCCGCACAGCAACTCGAGCAGCGGTTCGCCCCCGATGCCACGGTCTCGTTTCTGCAGCAGCAGCCGGGCCTCTTCCGGGTCTTCCCGCTGGGAAATCTGTTCACGGACAATTCCTTCGCCTATCACGGCATCCAGTCCATCGGCGGATACAGCCCGGCCAAGCTGAAGATCTATCAGACGATGCTCGACTCGTGTCTCTATCAAAGCAATGATCAGACATTCCCGATCAACATGAACATCGTCAATATGCTCAATGCCGGGTATCTGATCGCACAGGGACAGCTGCCGGCCGACCGGTTTGCCCTGGTGAATGTCGACCAGGCGAAACGTTTGATGGTGTACAAGAACAACGCCGCCCTTCCCCGCGCGTATTTTGTGAAGGACGTGAAGGTCGCCGGACAGCCCTCCGGGGTCTTTGCCCTCTTAAATTCCCCCGCGTTCGACGCAGGACGGACGGCGATCCTGGAAAAGAATCCCTCCGCCGCGGTGACGGCACCGGACAGCGCCGTTGTGGCCGTCACCGAATACCGGTCGAGACACATCACCCTTAACGCGTTCACATCCTCCACCGCGCTGCTCGTCCTGAGCGAAGTGTACTATCCTGCGGGCTGGAAAGCGTTTGTCGACGGACAGGAAACCGAGATTCTGAAGACCAATTATATGCTCAGGTCCATCGTTGTGCCCCCCGGATCGCACAATGTGGTGTTCAGTTTTGACCCCCCGGTGTACAGTGCGGGGTATGCACTCTCCAACATTGCCTGGGCAATCGCGCTCGTGTGCGTGCTCTTCGGCCTCTGGCGGATGCCGCAAATCAGGGCGAAGCTGAAGCTCCGTACGTAGTCCGGCCGGGGACTCCCGCCCCCGGAGGCCTCTGTCCGGAGTTTGCGTTGACTCTCATGCCTGTCTTGGGTATATTGGGCTATTACCGGTTTGATATTGCACAACAGGAGACACTTTCTCATGTCGGACTTGTCCATGGATGCACTCGGAATGGTGGAAACCAAGGGACTTGTGGGTTCCATCGAAGCGGCTGATGCGATGGTGAAAGCCGCGCGCGTGACGCTGCTGGGTAAAGAAACCATCGGCGGCGGATACGTGACGGTGATGGTACGCGGTGATGTCGGCGCCGTCAAAGCCGCAACGGATGCCGGTGCCGCAGCCGCCCAACGCGTCGGCGAACTGGTTTCCGTACATGTCATCCCCCGTCCGCATGCGGATGTGGAACTCATCCTGCCGAAGCGTCCGGCAGGAAAGTAGCCGGCTCTCTTCTCCGCCATGCTCGACTACGCTCTCGGACTGGTAGAAACACGCGGCCTCATCGGTGCGATTGAGGCCGCAGATGTCATGGTCAAGACCGCCAACGTGGTGTTGCTGGGGAAGGAAATCGTGCGCGATGGACTGGTGACGGTGCAGGTGATAGGCGATGTCGGGGCGGTCAAAGCCGCCGTGGAGGCAGGCGCTGCGGCGGCACAACGCGTCGGCGAATTGCTCTCCTCCCATGTCATCCCCCGGCCGGCCGATGAAGTGGAACCGATACTCCTCCAACGCCGCGGAGTTGCCCCCGTGCCCCCCGGAGAGACCGTTTCTCCACGTGCCCCGCGCCGCCGTGTGCCTCCCGAACCCGCCGTGCCCGCCGCGGCCCCCGCACCGGGCGACGACTATCTGCAGCAGCTCGATGCGATGACGGTACACCAGCTGCGGACGGTTGCACGGGGCATGAAGGGACTGGGCATCCAGGGCCGGGAGATCTCCAGGGCGAACAAGCAGGCCCTGATACAAGAGATCATGAGGAATCGCACGTGAGACGGTCCAGCAGTCAGGATTGAGGCTGCTCAACATCGCCTCACCTGCAACGCTGCTTCCGAACCCTGCTCTCCCTCTCATGAAAAAGCGTCGCATTCACATCGCCGTCGCCACCATCCTCATCGGCACCTTCCTCTGGCTTTCCACCAATCTGCGGGAGACGTACCAGATCACCGTGACCGCACCCCTGTCCATCGAGGAGATCCCCCCGGATATGGCTGTGCGCACACCGGTGCCCCGTCTGATGCAGCTGAAGTTCCGGGGCGACGGGTGGAGGCTCGCCGGAGTGCTGATGAGACCGGATATCCACCTGCACGTACCGCTCAGCTCCCTTCCGCCGGGAAATCGGATTCTGACCATGAACGACGTCCTCGAACGTGTTTCCCTTTCTCCGGGCGTACAGCTGGTCGGCATGAATCCCGAGACTGTTGCCGTGGTGCTCGACCACCGCACGGTGAAACGCATCCCGGTAATTCCGGATTGTGTTGTGCTGTTTCGCGAAGGATACGGTCAGGTGGGAAACACCATGCTGTCCCCGGAAAGCGTGACCGTCAGCGGGGCCGCCGCGCTGCTCGACCGCATCGACCGGTGGCAGACCACACCGACCCGGTTTGATGATGTCAAAGCTCCTGTGGAAGAAGACGTGCCGCTCATGGAGAGTCCGGAGTTCATGGTGGAATGCGCGCCGCCGGTGGTGCGCGTCCGTATCAACGTGCAGCCGTTTGCGGAGAAGGTCTTCGGCGGTCTTGCGGTGGAGCTGCGTTCCCTTCCCGCAAACCGGGATGTCATCTTCATTCCGCCCAAGATAGAAATCGTCGCCCGCGGCGGGATTCGCCAGCTGGCCAGTATTCTGCCGGTGGACTTTCAGGTTTCGGTGGAGTACGACCGTATTGTGGCGGATACGACCGGTATCATCGAGCCGCACATTACTACGCCGCAGGGAGTACAGATTGTCGCACGCAGACCGGAGCGGGTGCAGTACATTGTCCGCAAACGGCTCTGACCCCCCCGGGGAAAGCACCAACAGGCAGATGAAGGACCCCGCATGAGACTCTGCATCAACATCGATCACATTGCCACCCTCCGGGAAGCACGGGGCGGACAGGAGCCGGATCCCGTCACGGCCGCGCACATCTGCGAGCTGGCCGGCGCGCAGGGTATCGTCTGCCATCTCCGGGAAGACCGCCGTCATATCAATGACCGTGACCTGCGCCTGTTGCGTGAAACCGTGAAGACGAAACTGGATCTCGAGATGGCTGCCGTGGACGAGATCGTACGAATCGCCATTGAGACGCTCCCGGAGCTGGTCACGTTTGTACCGGAACGCCGGCAGGAGCTTACCACGGAGGGGGGGCTTGATGTTCGCGGCAACCGCCACCATTTGCGCGACATCATCAGGGAGATGCACAAGCACGAAATCGAAGTGAGCCTATTCGTCGACCCCGTTGCGGAACAGGTGGAAGCCGCCCGGGAGGTGGAGGCGGACAAAATCGAGATCCACACGGGAGAATACGCGAACGCCCGGACGGAACGGGAACAGCTGGATCTTCTGGAAGTCGTGCGGGGAGCGGCAAAACAGGCCCGGGCACTGGGTATGGGCGTCAATGCCGGACACGGCCTGAATTACATCAACATTCTCCCGTTCCGCGGCATCGAAGAAGTCGAGGAAGTAAGCATCGGCCACTCTATCATTTCGCGGGCGGTGTTCGTGGGGTTGGAACGGGCGGTGAGGGAAATGGTGGAACTGGTGCGGTAAGACGGATATGACCGCATACCGCACCTGTTCATCTGCATACTACCGCCCCGGACAGCAGGGCGTCAACACTGATACCCGCCGGGATTTGCAGCAGCCGGGTTGTAGAGGTATCCTCCCCTTGAGGCGTTCCCTACCTGTATCTCGTTGCAGTTGAAGGATCCTGCGGAATTTTGCTGCAGATTTCAGGCAAAATCTTCGCCGCTCAATCGCGCAGCTCCAGCCGGCGGATCTCGTCGCGCAGCGCGGCAGCCTTCTCATAGTCTTCTTTATCGATGGCCTGCTTCAATTGCTGGTGCAGTTGTTCAAGACGGGTCATCTTCGGCGGCTGCTCCTTGGGTGCCTGCGCCTGTCGCGGAGCCGCTCCGGGCTGGTCCTTCTGCTCTTTTTGTTCGTCTTCCTCTTCCTCCGGAACGAACGCCGCCTCTTCCATCACCGTCGATGACACGAAGATCTGCGCGCCGTACCGGACGGCCAGCGCAATGGCATCGCTGGGCCGTGAATCGATCAGCTGGCTGTCTATGCTCAGCTTGGCATAGAACGTTCCATCGCGCAGATCGTCGATGACCACATCCGTCAGCTCGGAGCCGAAGGCGGTAATGATATTCTTCATCAGGTCGTGAGTCAACGGCCGCGGGGGTTTGATCCCCTCCATCTCGAGAGCGATCGACTGTGCTTCGGCCTGACCGATGATGATGGGCAGGCGCCGGTTGCCGTCGACTTCCCGCAGTATCAAGGCGTACGCACCGCCGCTGGCGGGATTCGTTGAAAGCCCCAGTATGTCCACAAGCACCCGTTCCACGCTGCACTCCAGAAAGATCCATCGCCTGGTTTCTGACAGAATGTTCAAAAAAGCCGGTTGAGAAGCAAATCCTACTTCCCCAGGGCCTGTTTGAGCCGGGCAGTCAGTTCCGGAAGAATCTCGAACAGATCCCCCACAATGCCATAGTCGGCAATCTGGAAGATCGGTGCGTCCTTGTCTTTGTTGATCGCCACGATGTACTTGGAGGAGGACATCCCCGCGAGGTGCTGCACGGCTCCTGAAATACCGCAGGCGATGTACAGCGTGGGCGCAACGGTCTTGCCCGTTTGCCCGACCTGCTCGTCATGCGGCCGCCAGCCGGCATCCACCACGGCACGCGAGGCACCCACACCCGCACCCAGCACATCGGCAAGTCCCTCAATCAACGGGAAATGCTCGGGTCCTTTCATTCCGCGTCCACCGGACACGATGATGTCCGCTTCGGTAACATCGGGCCGCCCCGTCGCCACATGAATTTCCTTTACCGTCGTGGCAAAGTCGGCCGGGTCGAGCGGCACGGACATCTGTTCCACGGTTGCAGTGCCGCTGCCGGGATGCCGCGGTGAAGACATTGGGGCGGAGCGTGAAGACTTTCACGTCTGTCTTCACGCGCACGTCCATGACGGCTTTCCCCGCATACACCGGGCGTGTGGCAATAACGTCTCCATTCTCGACCTTGAGGGCCACGCAGTCGGAAGCCAGCCCGGCGCCGAGTTTCACCGCAACGCGCGGCGCAAGATCTTTACCCATCTGGCTCGCCGGGAGAAAGACCATCTGTGCGCCCTCTCTCGGCGGCCACGGCGGCGATCACTTTGGCGTAGGCGGTGTTCGAATGGGCCGCGAGGGACGGATCATCGACGGCGATCACGCGTGAAGCACCGTACGCGCCCAGCTCAGGGGCTATGCCCCGGACACCGCTGCCGATAACCAGAGCGGTAACCTCCGCACCCAGCGTGGCCGCGATGCCCCGTGCGGCAAAAACCGTTTCAAATGCGGATTTCTTGAACCTGAGGTCGCGCTGTTCGGCAAAGACGAGGATCTTCATATGACCTTGGCCTCCTCGTGCAGCAGGCGGACAAGTTCAGGCACGGCGGATTTATCCGTTCCCACAATTTTCCCCGACGCCTTCGCGGGCGGTTTGCGCATGGCGATGGTCTCGACCCGGGCCGCCGTGGTGGCAGCGGGCTTTTCCTCAATCGGCTTGCTCTTTGCCGCCATAATGCCCTTCAGCGACGGGTAACGCGGTTCGTTCAACCCCTTCTGTGCCATAAACACGGCAGGCAGTTTTGTTTCCACACTTTCATGCCCGCCTTCAATCTCCCGCTGGCAGACGACCTTTCCGTCCTGCACATCGATCTTGACCACCACCGCCACCGAAGGATACCCGAGCAGTTCCGCCACCAGCGTGCCCACCTGTGCATCATCATAGTCAATGGACTGTTTGCCGAAGAGGATCACCTCGGGTGCAAGGGTGCGGAGTTCTTCGGCAAGGCCGTACGCCACGCCGAAGGAATCCCGTTCCGCATCGTCCTTCAACAACACGGCCCTGTCCACCCCCATCGCGAGCGCCTTGCGGAGAGTTTCCTTGTGTTTCTCCCCACCGAGGCTCAGCACGATCGTCTCGCCCTTGAACTTCTCGCGCAGGCGTAAGGCCTCTTCAACCGCGATTTCGTCGTAAGGACTCATCATGAAATTCACCCCGGTCCGGTCGATGCTCAGGCTGTCCGGGCCGATTTTGATCTTCGTTTCCGTGTCCGGGACGTGGTTGATGCATACAGCAACTTTCATGCAGGGGTCTCCAGAAATGTATAACAGGTGATCGTTGAAATATACTTACCCGGCGCCCAAAAGGCAACGAACTTTGACTTTGTCCGGTGAATTCCCTATATTTATCGTTCAACAAAGTAACAGTCGTATTACGTCTTCCTGGAGAACCGCGCCGGATGGCACAACACAAATCCGCAGAGAAGAAAGCCCGGCAGTCCAAACGCCGCGCATCGCGAAACACCCAGCTGAAATCCCGCATGCGCAAGGCCTTGAAACGCGTCCGCGCAATGACGGACAAAGAGAAGGCTGCGGCCGAGCTGAAAAAGACCACAAAGCTTCTGGATCAGCTTTCGGCCAAGGGTGTGATCCACAAGAACACCGCCTCCAACTACAAGTCACGGCTCACCAGGTTTGTGGGCACCCTGAAGTAACCGCTCCAATTCCGCCAGTCGTTCTGCAAAGCGCCCGGCATCCCCCGGGCGCTGGCGGATCAGCATCCGGTACGCTTCCACCGCTTCACCGTATTCTCCCTGGCGTGCATAGATTTCTGCAAGCGTTGCTGTAACGATTTTTCCGAGGCGTGCTTCCGGCCGCCCGGCATCCCCGTGCACCGCGCTCTCTGCCCGAAGATCCCCCGTCCTGCCCCCTTCCGTCTCTTCCCGAACCGGCCGGGGCCGTTTTACCTGCCCGAGCTGGCGGAGAAGAAAATCGACCCCGCTTTCACCCTCATCGGGTCGCCCGCTGATTCTTGCCAGCGCCTCTTCGGCGGCGGCGAGGCCGGGAAGGATTTGCAGGACCTGACGGTAGCACCCGGCGGCGGCCCGATAGTGCCCGGCTGTCTCCCGGCACCGGCCGAGCACCATGTGGCCGGTCACATACCAGGGGAAACGTTCCACGCCTGCCTGGCACAGCCGCTCCGCCTCCGCCGTTTCGCCACGTGCAAGACAGGCAACGGCACGTTCGGCAAATCGCGGAAGGCGCTCTTCTTCCCCCTCCATGCCTAGCTTCCCGCCCCCGTCTGCCGTGCCACGAACGCGTGCTTCAGGGACATCACCGACACAAACGTGAAACCCAGAAAGAACATCAGCTGGAAGGGAACCGCTGCGATCTCCAGAAAGTAGATTGAAGACACCAGGCCGAACAGACAGTACACGGCGAGCACCATCTCCAGGACCACCGTCGAGCTGATCTTTACCGGCGTGTATGTCTTGCCCCGCCAGGAATCGGTCTTTGATTGAATCAGGTACTTGGGCGTACGCACGAATTCGCTCTTGTGCTTGAACAGCCCCTCGAGCACCGCACGGCTGTTGTTCACCGCAAAACCCATGCTCCCCGCCATGAACAACGGGAAGAGCAGTATGCGTTTCCTCCAATCCTGATAGACGTCTTTCTGGGAGAACAGATAAAACAGGAACGAGCCGATGAACGCAAAGACAAAGATCGACATGAATGTGAAATACGCCTCATGCCCGCCCGCATGTTTGATAAACACCAGCGGCACATTCAACACACCCGCCAGAACAATGAATGGAAAGACGAGGTTGTTCGTCAGATGAAACGTCGCGTGGATCTTGATCTTGAGCGGCAGGGCCGAGCGCCAGACCACCGGCAGCATTTTCCGCGCGGTTTCAATGGCGCCTTTTGTCCAGCGGAATTGCTGTGATTTCAGCGCGTTGATTTCGGACGGCAGCTCGGCCGGCGAGGTCACGTTGTTCAGATACTTGAACTTCCATCCGCGCAGCTGGGCGCGGTAACTGAGATCCAGATCTTCCGTGAGCGTATCGGCCTGCCAGTTGCCGGCGTCGAAGATACACTCCTTGCGCCATACGCCCGCGGTTCCGTTGAAGTTGATGAAGAAGCCGACCTTGTTGCGGACGGCCTGCTCGATCACAAAGTGACCGTCCAGCGCCATGGCCTGGGTGCGCGTGAGCAGCGAGTAGTCCGCGTTGATGTGCTCCCAGCGGGTCTGGACCATACCGATGCGCGGGTCGGCGCCGAAGTGCGGGATGGTTTTCAGGAGAAAATCCGGCCGCGGCACGAAGTCCGCATCGAAAATCGCCACAAACTCCCCGCGGGCCTCCGTCAGACCCTCTTTCAGAGCCCCCGCCTTGTATCCCTGCCGGTTTGTGCGATGCACCTGTTTGATGTCGTACCCGAGCTTGCGGTACCGTTCCACATACTGGGCGACGACACCGACGGTGCCGTCCGTCGAATCATCCAGTATCTGAATCTCCAGTTTCTCTTTCGGGTAGATCATGGCACACGCCGCGTCAATGAGGCGACCGACCACATAGAGCTCGTTGAAGACCGGCAGCTGCACGGTCACCACCGGATATGAGGAGAGGGCTTCAACGTCGGACGCCTTCTTACGCCGGTACTTGAGATAGTAGTAGATCATGATGAACCCGTGCGATCCGAACACAAACAGGATCGAAAGGGAGGCGATATAGGTGAAGAGGATGATTTCTTCCATAGTACCGTTTTTGGTGTAAAGGACCTTAGTTTGTGAAGAGGTGCATGATGAACATCGTTACCAACCGGAAACCGTTTCCAGCAGCACATCCTCGCTCAGCTTACGGGTGGCTTCCTTCAACCCCGCCTGCCGCTGGGAAATGTCACTGCCGGACTGGTAATCCCCCCAGTTGGAAAAAGACTTTTCCCAGACCTTGCGGCGGAGTTTCATATCCTGGAAAGTGAATCGTACAGACATGGTGATTCGCCGCTGGCTGACCTGTTCGCCCTGCTGGACCATCGAGGGGGCGTCGGTGACACTGATGATCGACCCGGAGAGAACGGCATCGGCAGTGCTCCGGTCGGCCACCCGGATGCTGTTGTCGCTGATGAACAGGTCGGTCAGCTCGCGCGTGAAATCCTCGCGCAATCCCGCCTCACCGAACCCCGATTGATCGTCAACCAGCGGAATGGCAATGGTCGTGAGGTGCGGGGGAACCGAGGCTCCGGTGAACGAGTAGGCGCAGCCCGGAAGCTGTGCAAGAAACAGGGAGAAGGCAAGCGCAGCCGGAACAAACAGCAACGACAACGTCCCGTGCATCCCCCCCCCGGCACGCCGCCGGCCGCCCGCCTCCCGGAAAGGACCTCCGCTCATCGTCCTCCCTCCAGACCGTATTCCTTGATTTTGCGATACAGTGTCCGTTCGCTGATATTCAGCGCCCGCGCCGCCACCCGGCGGTTTCCTTTATACCGCTCCAGCGCCTCCGCAATCATGCGATGCTCCATCTCTTCGAGCGAAAGGGTCGAGGCGGCGCTTCCCTCCTGAATGTGGCCGGGTTCCCCCGGTGATGTCCGCCCCGCATCCTGAGACTGCAGGTGAGCCATGAGTGCACTGCGGAGCTCCAGCAGGTTCCCCTTGATATCCAGAAGCGCCCGGAGAATGAGTTCGCGCTCAGCCTGTTCCACGGACTTGCCGAGCGGAACGGGCAACAAACGCTCTTCGGACGGCGCACGGTATGCTTTCAGGTATTTGCGGACATCCTCCGGCTCAAGGAACTTGCCCCCCTCCAGCACGAGCATACTCTCGACCACATTGCGCAATTCACGCACATTACCCGGCCAGTGGTATGACTCCAGCAGTTGCATCGCATCGGGACCGATCCCCGCAAACCGTATGTTGTTGCGCGCGGCAACTTCCGCCGCGAAATGCCGGAACAGCACGGGAATATCCTCTGCCCGCTTCCGCAGAGGCGGAATGGCAATATTCACCGAGCGCAACCGGAAGAACAGATCGGCCCGGAAATGGCGCGCATGCACTTCGGCTTCAAGATCCTTGTTGGTTGCTGCAATCACGCGCACGTTGACCGTGCGGGCCACCGAAGAACCCACGCGGAGGAACTCCCCGTTTTCCAGAATGCGCAGAAACTTCACCTGTGCCGCCAGCGGCAGTTCGCCGATCTCATCCAGAAAGATGGTCCCGCCGTCGGCAAGTTCAAAGTATCCCTTGCGCTGGTCCGAGGCCCCGGTAAACGATCCCCGCTCGTGTCCGAACAGTTCGCTTTCCAGAATCCCTTCCGGAATTGCGCCGCAGTTGACGGTAATCAGCGGTTTCTTGTTACGCCTGCTCGCACCGTACAACGCCTTGGCGATGACTTCCTTCCCCACCCCGCTCTCACCCGTGATCAGCACGGTGATGTCGGTCGGCGCCACCTGCTCGATCACTTCGACGATTTTCCGCATTTCCACGGATTCGCCGAGGATCCCGTATTCCTCCTGAAACCGCTTCGGAGGGGATGTCAACGCTGCCTGCATGTCACCTCGATATCACAATCGAATCAATGCCCAGCTTCCGCTTTATCTCGGCGCCGGCCGCTTTGGCTTCGCTGTACGTCTGATAGTCACCGACAAGAACCGTGAAAAGCGAGCGGGTATCCTTCACTTTGCTGATCAGCTCGGCGGTATACCCCAGGTGCTCAAAACGGCTTTTCTGTGCTTCGGCGTTCGCCTGCACGGTGAACGCTCCGACCTGCAGCGAAAACCGCACCTGTATCGGTTCCGGTTGAACGACGGGAGTCTCCGGCTCCTGCGGTATCTGCTGCTGCGGCACCGTGCTCACGGGCTGTTCGTTGCCGCTCTGGGCAGGCACGGAGGGCTCGACGGGTTCCTGGAGATACGCCGAGGACGGGTACTGTGCCTTTAACTGGTTCATCTTCAGCTCCGCGGTGCGATACAACCCCAGGGAGTAGTAGAACTGATACGTCTTGTAGACCGCATCGTCAGCCCATTCGCTCTGCGGAAAATTATCCACAATACTCTGATAGATGCGCACGGCCTCGGCGCCTTCGCGTGTCAGAAGGGCCTGTACATACAGCGCGCCGGGATGGTTCGGGTATTTGCTGAGCAATGCCGGCAGCTGCTCGCGCACCTGCTGGACCTGTCCTTCGTTGATCTGGTTGACGTACTTCCCGATGTCCGGTTCCCCTTTCTGGGCCCCGGCACCCGGGACCAACACCAGCAGGAGCACCAGGATAAGAATCACCTGTTTCATGCCGCATCCTCCGCCGCATCCGCCGCGGCAGAACGCGAACCAAACAGCGTCGCGGAGTTCGCCCGGGTGACGCGGATATCCACGTATTCTCCCGGCTGTTCGCCGCCGCGCGGGAAAATGAGTGTCCTGTTTGCATCCGTCCGCCCCATCAGCGCCTGATCAGATTTTCTGCTGGGGCCTTCCACCAGCACATGTTGAACCGTCCCGACAAGCCGGCGGTTCAGCGACAGGGAAATCTGCTGCTGGATCCCGACGATCTCGGTGACCCGCTCGCCCTTGACTTCTTCAGGCACCGTATCCCCCATTTCCCACGCTCTGGTGTTTTCGCGGGGGGAGTACTTGAATGTGTACGCACCGTCATACTCCACCTGCCGCATCAACGCCACCGTCATGCGGTGATCGGCTTCCGTCTCACCCGGAAAACCGGAAATGATATCGGTGGTCAGACTGACCCCCGGCAAATGGCGACGGATCTTCTCCACGAGCTTCAGATAGGCATCGACGGTGTAGGTGCGGTTCATGGCGGCGAGAATGCCGTCGGAACCGGATTGCACGGGAAGATGGATGTACTTGCAGATATTGTCCGTCGAACCGATCGCCTCAATCAGTGATTCCGACATATCCTGCGGATGCGACGTCGTAAAGCGGATGCGCACGGAAGGATCCACCGCGGCGGCGGCTCTCAACAAAGCGGCAAAGTCAAGACCGTTGTCGCTGTACGAGTTGACATTCTGTCCCAGCAGCGTGACGTCCCTGAACCCGCGCGCGGCCAGGTCACGGACTTCTTCCACGATGCTCGGGATGGGACGGCTCCGCTCGCGCCCGCGCGTGAACGGTACCACGCAGAAGGTGCAGAATTTGTCGCATCCACGCATCACCGCAATCCAGGCCGAGATGCCCTCTGTCCGCAAAGGAACAATGTCTTCGTAGGTTTCCACGCGAGAGAGACGGACGGCAATCCCTTTCTCCCCTTCAAAGGCGTGGTGCAGGAGATCGGGAAGCTTCCTGTATTCGTCCGGACCGACGATGACGTCCACAAGACGCTCTTCCTCCATAAGGCGCTCACGAAGCCGCTCCGCCATGCAGCCGAGGACTCCGACCACCAGATGGGGATTCCGGCGTTTCTGGGCATGAATCAGTCCGAGCCGGCCACGAATACGCTGCTCGGCATTGTCACGTATGGCACAGGTGTTAATCAGCACAACATCGGCATCACCCAGGTCACCGGTGAAGCCGTACCCTTGAGCCGAGAGAATCCCCCCGACCAGCTCGCTGTCGGCAAGGTTCATCTGGCACCCATACGTCTCAATATAGACGCGCTTGTATGTCGAGATGTCAGTCATGGGATACCGTGGAGAGAGCAAGAAATTTATCCACTACGTGACATAAATGCAATTTGGGAAGATTAGGAATTTATTAATTGTTCTTAATTTTGCCGGGTTTTCCTGCGCGTTTCCGGCCTAATGCCATTTCGTCAGGTCACCCCTCTTAATATTCCACTGCCAGACTATTTCATCTCCCGATCCGCTTTCGTATCTTCTATGGTTCGACTCTCTTGCCCGAGTTCATCATCCTCCACATCCCACGGTTGACAAGACATGACCCCCTCTGAACTCATGAACGGTATTCATACCAAGGCAAAATCGCTGAAGAAAACGATTGTCTTCCCCGATGCAACCGACGAGCGCGCCATTCAGGCGTCACGGATCCTGCTGGACCAGGGTCTCGTTACGCCTGTGCTGATCGGCGATTCGGGGGCAATTGAGGCGGCAATGCAGAAAACAGGCACTTCTCCGGCAGGCATACAGGTGATTGATCCGGCAACGTCTGATCGGCTGAGCGGCTTTGCGAACACGTTCTATGAATTGCGGAAGGCAAAAGGGCTGACGCCGGCGGAAGCACAAAAGCAGATGACCCATCCGCTCTACTTCGGGGCAATGATGGTGCGCGAGGGTCTGGCCAACGGAAGTGTGGCCGGGTCAATCTCGACAACGGGTGACGTCCTCCGTGCCGCCATCCAGGTTATCGGGCTGGCCGAGAACATCACGATTGTCTCCAGCTTTTTCCTGATGACTTTCCCGCAGCAGATCTACTCGTTCGCCGATTGTGCGGTGGTCCCCGATCCGACGGCGGAGCAGCTCGCGGACATCGGCATCTCCACCGCCGACAATCACCGCCGTCTCACCGGGGAGGAACCGCGGGTGGCGATGCTGTCGTTCTCGACGAAGGGGAGTGCCAGTCATCCCCTGGTGGAGAAAGTCCAGCAGGCAACCGCGCTGTTCAAAAAGAAGCGGCCGGATATCATTGTTGATGGGGAAGTCCAGCTGGATACCGCGATTGTCCCCCGGGTCGCGCAATCGAAGGCGCCCGGAAGTCCGCTCTCGGGCAAAGCCAATGTCCTGATCTTCCCGGACCTGAATGCGGGCAACATCGGCTACAAACTGGCCCAGCGTATGGCCGGCGCGGAAGCCATCGGGCCGGTCGTCCAGGGCCTCCGGAAACCCGCGTTTGATCTTTCCCGCGGGTGCAGCGTGAGCGACATTGTGAATGTCGCGGCCATCAATGCCGTCGTCGGCACAGTGTAAAACCCACCCCATCCCGCCGCGCCCTTAGTCTCCCTGTCTGCGGGTACCACCGCCGGACAGGGAGACCGGGAGACTATCTCTCCGCACGGCCGATCAGGCTCCACACCCACGCCGCACCCAGGACGAGGGATGCGACACCGACAATAGCCGGCGACGCCGGAACGTCGAAGACAAACGCAAGAAACAACCCCGCCACCGGCGCCAGCAGACCGATCAGCACGGACAACGCAAAAATCAACTTCACATTCCGTGTCAGAAGCATGGCGGTCACGGGGGGCACCACCAGAAACCCGAACACAAAGAGATCTCCGACCATGTGTGTCGCAAAGGAAATCACCATCCCGGCAATCACATAGAACACCATCTCCCAGGCGCGCGTCTTGTACCCCTGTGTTGCCGCGGTTTCGGGGTCAAATGTAATGAACGTGAACTCTTTGAAGAAGAGAAGATGCACGGCCATGGCAATCACAAACGCACCCGTCATCAGTTGGAAGAGCTCCGGCGTGACAAACAGAATGTCCCCCCGCAACAGATTCTCAATCTCCGCCGCTTCAACCTTGGGGGTCTTTTGCATGATGAGAATGCGCGCCGTCACCGACGTGATGAACACCACACCCAGCACCGAATCCCGGGGGGTCTTCTTTCCGGTCAGCATGCGTGAGATAATGACCACCGTCACCAGCGTCACCGCCAGCGCACCAATGGTATGCGGGACGGCAAAGAACGGGAGAAATGTCAGGGCGAGTCCGAGCACCGACACCTGCGTCAGCACGGCACCCAGAAACACCACCCGTTTTGCCACGATGTACACACCGAGAAAAGCGCAGGATACGCCGACAAGCATGCTGCCATAGACGGCGAGGGGGAATTCGCGGAACAATATGCTTACCACCTCAATGGCGTTCATCGTGCACCCCCCACCGTCACCACGGTCCGAGCCCCCATCTGATTGACCTGCACGGGGATATGATAGAGTGCGGATAGATTCTCCCCGGTGAGCACTTCCCCCACGGGGCCGACCTGGAAGAAGTCATTCTCGACAAGTGCGATGAGCCGGGCATGATTTGCCACGTCATCCAGAAGATGGCTCACCATAATCACCGTCAGATGATCCCGTGCATGCAGCGTGTCAATAAGGTCGAGCATCGCCACGCGCGATGCCAGATCCATCCCGTTCGTCGGTTCGTCCAGCACCAAAACGTCGGGATGGGATGACAGAGCGCGGGCAATCAGCACCCGCTGTTTCTGTCCGCCCGAAAGATCCCGGAATACTCTTCCCGCAAGATCTTCAATCCCCGACCTGATGCAGGCCGTGCATCACCGCGAGATGATCGGCCCCCCCCGGCAAACGCAGAAGCCCCATCTCCCTGTACCGCCCCATCATGACCACATCACGGGCGGTATAGGGAATCACCGAATCTATGGCATCCCTCTGCGGTACATAACCCCAGCGAATCGGCCCTCCGTCACCGTTCCGCGTCGTGACCGTGCCCGCCTGCGGTTTCAATGTCCCGAGGATCGCGCGGAGAATCGGTGGTTTTCCCCGCACCGTTCGGACCGACCAGACCGAAGTATTCGCCGGACTGCATGCTGAACGAGACATCCCGGAGAATCACCTTCCGGCCGTAACCGAGCGTGACATGATCGAACAGGATCATCGCGTCTGGTTTCACTTCAGGGCTCCGGCGAGAGTGGTGATGTTATAGTCCATAAGCGACATATAATCCTGCGTCCCCTCGGCCCCGCCAACAGAGGTGCAAAGACGGATCACCTTCGCGCCCGTCGAACGTGCAATTTGATCGGGAGCGCTGAGATCATAAAACGGTTCGACAACAATCACTTTGATATTCGCCTGCCGCACAAGGGTCATCAGGCCGGCGGTATGGCTCGGACTCGGGGCTATCCCCGGTTTTGGCTCCACCTGTTCCACCACCGTGAGTCCAAGCCAGCGCGAAAAATAGGGCCAGCTCTTGTGAAAGGTCACGATCTTTCCTCCGGCGAAGGGTTTCATCGTCGCCGCCCATTGCGCCACCTTGCCCTCCAGCCTCTTCAGATAGGCCTCACCATTTGCGCGGAAGAATTCCTCGTCCCCCGGTGACACCCGGGCGAGCGCTGCGACGATGTCTTCCACGATGATCCGGATGTTGCGAGGGTCCAGCCAGTAGTGCGGGTTGCCATACCGGTGGACATCCCCCTGGCTGGCGTCAAGTTTTACGGGAATGTCCAGTTTGTCGATGCGCTTCGAAAGATCCACCACCTCCAGTTTCGCATTGCGCGAACCATCGACGATCTGGGGCGCCCACATTTCCAGATCCATGCCGATCATGAAGAACAGGTCGGCGGCCTTGAGCTTCATCATATAGCTCGGTTTTACTTCCACAAAGTGGGGATTCTGGTCACCGCGGACAATGTTGTCGACCGTGACCCTATCACCCCCCACCTGACGTGTGAAATCCGCCAGGTCGGGAAGCGACGTGACGACTTTGATCGTTCCCTGTGCGATACCACCCCACGCAAAGAGAACGAGGAAGAGAAGATGTTTCATGATGCACACTCCTGGAATGGGTTGAGAGGTCTTTTAGTATGGATGGGCCTTGTGCGGCCCCAGTGAAAAGAGCGCCTGCAGGGCAATCATATTAACGGATTGCGACTCATCCGGCGTTTCCGTCCGGGTATGCTGATACTGCAGCCGCAAGCCCGAGTGTCTCCTCCACTGGGTAGAAGCCCAGGAAGACCGCCACTGCCTGCGCTCGCTCCTCGGTGCTGTAGGGAGATTCCGTCCAGTCGAACCGCACACCTGCGCTGAACAGCTTCAGGAACTGATAGTCACAGTACAGATAGAGGCCGGACGAGTTGACCGTGCGCCTCTCCGGATTGCCATCCGCATCGACAAACTGGTTGAACTCACGGTCCTGGGACGCCATGCGCGTATTGTACAGGAACTCCCCCTGCACAACGAGCGACGTGTATGCACTGGGTTTGTACTTGTATTTGAAGTCCAGATTGCCGTACCAGAACCGGTCGCGGTTATAGGGATCGTGAATGCCCGTGTAGCCGCTGAGCCCCACCTCCAGATCGCTGAAATCGCCGAGCGGGAAGAAACCCATGAGCCGCGCCGACGTGGCGTAGTACGGGCTCGCGCCCGTGGTGTCTTCAATGCCGGTCGCTTCACCGATTACCGACCCGCGCAACAGATCCACTGTGAGCTTCGAGTAGATATCCCCTGTAGGAAGCAATACGCTTGCCGAAATGCCGAGGTCGTTGAGCCCTTCTTCGCCGAGAAAACGTTCCTGCGACAGCGGCTGCGTGACAAACGGCCAGGCGTGGGGATGCATCATGTTGAGTTTTCCGTAGTCCACACGGTATTTCCCGAACCGCACATTGAGGTCCAGGGGAAGCCCGCGCAGTATCGTCGCATAGACTTCTTCGAGTCCGAGTTTCCCGGCTTCGACATCAGGTCCGGGAAGCGTAAGAACCACATCGGCCTTGGCGTACGGGTTCAGATAGGCCTGCATGGCGATTTCGAGCTCTTCAAAGGCGAAGTCGGGGCGGCTGAACTGGCGTATCCCTTCGGACAGTTTTTCACCGTCGTTTGTGTGAAGAATGAACCGGGGAATGACGCTGATATCGGGATTAATGGATTGGGCGAGGCCGGCAGCAGCAACAACAAAGAGCAGAACAAACGCCGGGAACAACAGAGACAAACGTCGATGCATGGCATCCTCCGTGAATAGGTCTTCAGTAAGAAACAGGGCAGTCGCCTACGCGACTACAGGAGGACCGCGTTTGTCGGGAAGAAGCCAGGAAATGGAATGGGGGAGGCGAAGACGATATTCGGGGACGACATCCGCAACGATGCGGGCGTATCCGGCAGAAACACCTTCAGCGGGGGTGGACTCGCGCTGGCTGGACTGCCAGCAGGTGAAACATCCATGAATCGAGTCAAGGGGAATGTGACGTTCAAAAGCCCCGCACGCATGCGTGGTAACTCCCGGATCGGCGGTGAGCCGGATGGCAAAGGCGTGGTGGTGGATCAGGGGGCCGACCCCGGCCAGCACATAGGCAAGCAGAAACAGCACGGCAACGAACTGCTGTGCGGTCCGGCTCCGGAGCGGCAATATGTGCCTGGGGTGGGTCAAGGGCATAACCACGTCATATTGATGAACAGCCGAACACCCGGAAGAATTCCCGCGCTCCACATCCGCGTGTGGCACAGGGTAGAAACCTCAGGTCCCGTCCGGAGACCCCCTGTGTGAGCTGAAAAGGGCCCGGAAACGATCGGTGGTCGTCTGCTACGGCCGGCACACGGCTCCCAGCACCACCGGCCGGCGGGCGCCGGTCACCCGGGGAAGGTTCGACGGATGACCTGCCATCGTCTCGTTTGCCAGAATCGCAAAGCAGATTGCTTCCTTCGCATCACCGCTTATGCCGTAGGCATCGGCCGTGCCCAGTGCAATTCCGCCGAAGAGTTCCCGGAGGCTCTCCAGAAAGAAGAAGTTGCGCGCTCCGCCCCCGCTGACGATGATCTCATCCACGGGTGATCGTCTTCGAACAAACCGTGCGTAGGCGTCAAACACGGCGAGTGGTGTAAGTAATGCCACGGTATGGACCACATCTTCCGCCCGTTTGCCCCTGGCCCTCTTGAGGATTTCTTCGATCACCAATTCACCGAACATTTCCCGGCCGGTCGACTTCGGCGGCTTCCGCTGGAAATAGGGGTGCCGGGCAAGGCTCTGCAATAACCCCGGAAGAAGGCTGCCGCGCTGTGCCGTTTCTCCGCCACGGTCAAAAGGGCGCCCGTAGAGCCGCTGCATCAGTCCATCCACAAGCATGTTGCCCGGACCCGTGTCGAATGCCACCACATCCGAGACTGCACAGTTCTTCGGCAATACCGTCACGTTAGCGATCCCTCCGATGTTCAGCAGCAGCCGTGCTTTTGTCCGCGACCGGAAGACCAGCCAGTCGAAGTACGGAACCAGCGGAGCACCCTCTCCACCGGCGGCCATGTCCGCCACACGGAAGTTACCGACGGTGGGGACGCCGGTCAATGTTGCCAGAGCTGAGGGATCGCCGATCTGGAGCGTCGCCCGTACGGTTTTGCCGAACATTTGCACCGGCCGGGGCAGGTGGTGAATTGTCTGGCCATGGGATCCGATCAGGGCAATGGTGTTGAGGGGAATCCGTGCCTTGCGGGCAAGCGCGCGCACGGCATCGGCATAGAACTGGGGGAGCACCATGTTCAACCGCGTTATTTCATCCACACGGGATGTTCCGGGATCGGAATTGCGCAGCAGCATGGCCCGCAGGCCCCGCGGAAACGGATGCTCCACATAGGCAAGCTGGGTAAACCGTGTGGACGTCCCTGATCCCCGGACACGCAGCAGGACGGCATCAATGCCGTCAAGAGAGGTGCCCGACATGAGCCCCACCACGAGTCGTCCCGCCGCAGCGCTCTTCTTCGTTACTCCCCCCCTTTTTCCTTTTTCATTCTTCATTCTTATCCCCCTCCTTCGTATCTTGTCAGCATGCTCCCATCACCACTTCTCGGCACCCATGTCTCTGCGAGCGGCGGCATACACACCGCCTTTGAACGCGCATCTTCCATCGGCTGCACGACGATGCAGGTGTTCGTCAAGAACGCCAGCCGGTGGGAAGCGAAAGCCCTTGGTGAACAGGATATTCAAAGCTACAAAAGCGCGGGCGCCGGTGCAAGAGTCGCCCCCGTGGTTGCGCATGCCGCCTACCTGATCAACCTGTGCGCCGTCCAGCCCGAGACGCTTATCAGGTCGAGGCGGGGATTCGAAGACGAGCTCCGCCGATGTGAGGCCCTGGGAATCTCCGGCCTTGTGGTTCACCCGGGGGCACACATGGGCGCGGGCGAAACCGAGGGCATCCGTCGCATAGCCGAATCACTCAACGTCATCCACGACCGTACGCCCGGTTTCAGGACGCTCTCCATTCTGGAAGTGACCGCCGGGCAGGGGACGGCAATCGGCTACCGGTTTGACCAGCTGCGCGGCATTGTGGACCTGCTGGAGCTCCCCGGGCGCGCCGCCGTCTGTCTGGACACCTGCCACGCCTTCGCCGCCGGCTATGATCTCCGGACCGACTCCGGCTGGGGAAGCATGCTGGATGAATTTGACGCAACGATCGGCTTGTCACGGCTCGCGGTCATCCATGTCAACGACTCCATGAAGGCACTCGGCTCACGCCGGGATCGTCACGAGCATATCGGGAAGGGACAGATCGGCCTTGACGGCTTCAGATTCTTGATGAACGATCCCCGTCTTGACACCATCCCCAAAATTCTTGAAACAGACAAGAGCGAGGATATGCATGAAGACGTGGAGAACATGAATCTCCTCCGGTCGCTGATCCGTTCCACTCCCTGATCTCCCCCATCCGCCACGTACCCGGACATACGCCCATGAAGAGTTTTTGCTCACCCCTTCGCACGAGCCATACGCGGCCGGAGTCGATGGACGCCATGCGGTTTCTGCTCTTCTTCTGTCTCTGCGTTCCTGCCGCTTTTTCACAGGAGGTGTTCCCGGTGCGGGAGGAAGGGGAGGCCCGTGACCGTTCCTTTGACGTTCTTCACTACAGGATCGAAGTGTCCTTCGATGAGCCCAAACGTATGGTGCTGGGGAAAGTGACCACGACGCTTGTTCCCTTTCCTGCCGCGCTCAACAGCGTGGAATTCGATGCGGAGGAAATGTCCATCTCCCGCGTCTCGTACGCCGGCGGCCGCCCGCTTGCGTATGAGGTGAAGCCCAAGACCGTGGTCATTCATCTCGACAGGTCCTTCTCCTACCGTGATACTGTCGCGATCTCCATTGAATATTCCTGCACCCCCCGGAAAGGGTTGTACTTCGTGCTTCCCGATTCGGGCTATCCCGGAAGGCCGGCGCAGATCTGGTCGCAGGGTGAAGACATGGACAACCACTTCTGGTTTCCCTGCTACGATTTCCCGAATGATCGGGCGACGTCGGAAGTGCTGGCCACCGTGCGGCGCGGTCTGACCGTGCTCTCCAACGGCACACTGCTCAAGATCACGGAGAACAAGCGCAACGGAAGTTCGACCTATCACTGGAAGCAGTCGAAGCCGCATGTCGCGTATCTCATCATGCTTGCCATCGGCGAATATGCCGTTCTGCGCGAGAAGGCCGGCCGTGTGCCCCTGGAGTATTACGTCTATCCCCACCATGTGCAGGACGCAAAGGTCTGCTTCGCGAAAACACCGGACATGCTCCGCTTTTTCAGCACGGCGACCGGCATCGCCTATCCGTGGGAAAAATATGCACAGGTGCTGATCCGGGATTTTGTGGTCGGAGGAATGGAGAATACCAGCGCCACCAGCCTGGCGGATGAAGCGGCGGTGTTTGACGCGCGGGCCCGCCTGGACAACTCCCCCACCAGTTTAATCGCGCACGAACTGAGCCATCAGTGGTGGGGCGATCTTCTCACCTGCAAAGACTGGCGCCATCTCTGGCTTAATGAAAGCTTCGCGAGCTATTTTGATCCCTTGTATCATGAAGAGCTGCTCGGCCGTGACCAGTTTGACTACACGATGTACGAGGCGCAGAAGGCCGGCATCAATTCCGACCGGACCATGGGCCGGAAACCGATCGTGAGCGCCGGGACGTACAGCGCCAATGTGTATCCCCGCGGCGCATCGGTCCTTCATATGCTCCGCTTTCTGCTGGGGGAGGATCTCTTCTGGAGGGCCATCCGCCGCTATATCGCCAAACACCAGTATGCCACGGTCGAAACGCATGATCTCGAAATCGCCATCGAAGAAGCGACCGGGCAGAATCTCTACTGGTTCTTCGACCAGTGGGTCTACAAGGCGGGCTATCCCGTGTTTGCCGTCTCGTACACCTGGAACGATTCAACCGGAACCGTGTCACTCTCCGTGCAACAAACACAGAAGATGGACAGTCTGACGGGTGTATTCCGCACGCCGGTGGAAGTGGAGGTGATCGGAAAGACGGAACGGGCGGTTCACCGTGTGCAGATCCTCAATCGTGACACGGTCTTCGTTCTGCCCGCGCCGGAGCGCCCGCGGCTGGTCATTTTCGACAGGGGAAACTGGATCCTGAAGGAACTCCGGTTCGAAAAGTCCGACGATGAATGGCGCCTGCAGCTTGCCGAGGCCGCAAGCCCCGTGGACCGGCTCCGTGCAATCGGTGAGATTGTCACACGAAAAGCCGGTGAGGATTTTGTTCCGGCGCTGATACACAGCGCCGCCGGGGATCCTTTTGCGGAAGTCCGGCGCGAGGCGATCAACGCCCTGAGCATGGTGGCCGGGGACACCCTCCCGCGGGATGTACGGGCCGTCTATCTTGCAGCCGCACGTGATGTCTCTCCCGCCGTCCGGAGGGCCGCGGTGGCACAGCTGGCGGATTCCGGAAATGCAGAGTGTGCGGCGGCACTCAGAAGCGCTCTTGCGGATTCCAGTTATGCGGTCGTCGCGCAGGCGCTCCGGTCGCTTGCAGAAACAGACAAACAGGGTTCGCTGCCGATCCTCAGGGCCCACCTTTCTGTGCCGTCGTATCGTGAAGGCATCGCTTCCGCTGCACTTTCCGCCATGGCGAATGTGGACTCGATGGCCGGCATTGCCGAAGCCCGCGTACGTATCCGGTACGGAAACCCGCCGTCCATACGCTTTACCGCGCTTGGTATCCTCCGCCGTTTTGTCGCCCATGGCACCGTTCCGGCCACGCTGTTTGAGGAATTGCTTGAGGATGCGCAGGTGCCGATCAGGAATTCTGCGATACGTATTCTGGGTGAGCATGGTGACGGACATCTCCTGCCGCGACTCGAGGCCATTGCCGCTGATCCAAAGAACCCTTCGGCCGCTGCGGCGAAACGCAGCGTTGAACGATTGACGAAACGGATGGAATCACCAAGCGGAACCCCCCAATGAGACATCGGCTCGTTCGTCCGGTTTTCCTCCTTGTGTGTACAGCGGGATTGTTCTTCACGGGGTGTACGAAGAAGCAGGACGGCCCGGCACCACGCCGGATTGCCGGCATTGTCTTTCAGGAAGACCAGTTCTTCCGGCTGGTGCTGTTCGGCATGCGTGATGCCGCACAGCGGGAAGGGGTGGAATTGCTTGAAGCCAACAGCGCAGGCAAGCCCGAGAAGGAGATCCAGCTGGTGAACACCTATGCGGCACAGGGTGTCGACGGTATTGTCATTTCCCCGCTCAGCGCGCGGGCATCCATCAGCGCGCTTGAACGGGCGAACGCGAAGGGTATCACCGTCGTCACGTACAACACCACGGTCGAGAGCACCATCCCCGCCGCATTCATCGAGAGCGATCAGCGCGATCTGGGCGCATCGACCGGCAGGGCGGCCCGGGCGATCATCGAACGGCGGTTCGGCGGCAAGGCCGCTGTTGCCCTGCTGGCGTTCCAATCACAGGCACCGGAAGTGAGCACCCAGCGTGTCTCCGGTTTCAAGCAAGAACTGGCGCCGCTCCCCGGCGTGCAGATTGTCGCGGAACAGGACGCGTGGCTGGCCGAACAGGCCGTGAAAAGGGCCGGCGATATTCTTACCGCACACCCCGAGGTGAATGTGATCTGGGCCGCCAATGAAGGAGGCACGGTGGGCGCCGTGATGGCCGTAAAGAACTCCGGCCGGGCCGGAAAAGTCCTGGTCTTCGGCACCGACACCGGCGAACAGCTTGCGGAGTTTCTTCTCAATGATGATGACATCCTGCAGGCCGTCACCGGCCAGCGCCCTTTTGAAATCGGGAGCCGCGCTGTGGAAACCGTTCTGAACGTGTTGAAGGGCGAACGGGTGGAATCACGTGTGGCGCTCCCCGGTATCCTGTTGACACGCGAACGGCCCGATGAGGTACGCGCATTCAAGCAACGGCTGGCGGAAATGAGCAAGTAGGATGATTGCCACCCTGCTCGAACTGGATGCGATTCGCAAGGTGTATCCCGGCACGGTCGCACTGGACGGTGTGTCCGTGCGCTGGGAAGGGGGGAAAGTCCATGCGCTCATCGGGAGAAACGGTGCAGGAAAGAGCACACTGGTCAATATCCTCACCGGTGCGGTGCAGCCGACGGAGGGCACCGTCCGGCTGAACGGCATACCTGTCCGCTTTGCTTCCCCGGCAGATGCCCGCCGTGCCGGTGTGGCCGCCGTTCACCAGGAGTTGAGTCTTGTCCCGGAATTGAGTGTCGCCGAAAACATTCTCCTGGGAGCACTCCCCCACCGGACCGGTCTTTTGCGGGCATTGATCGACTGGAAGGAGACCACGCTGCGGGCCCGGACCGTTCTCGACCGGCTGGGGCTCTCACTGGACACGCGCGTTCCGGCCGGCCGCCTGCCCGTCGCCCGGCAGCAGCTGGTGGAAATAGCAAAGGCAATGGTGTCGGACCCGTCTGTGCTGATTCTGGACGAGCCCACCTCGGCGTTGTCGCGGCAGGAAGCCGATCGCGTGGCCGCCCTCGTCCGTACACTCGCGGCGCAGGGCGTGCTCGTGGTCTACATCACCCATCGTCTTCAGGAGATCGGCAGGATCGCGGACACGGTGACCGCCGTCCGCGACGGCAAATCCGCCGGCACGCGGCCTTCACAGGAAGCAACCCCCGAACGGATTGTCACCATGATGTTCGGCGAGCAGCTTCGATTTGTCCGGACGACCGGCCGCCCCGCCGGCACCGAACCGCTTCTTCAGGTGCGGGGCCTGTCCCGTCCGCCCGCGTTTACGGACATCTCCTTCACGCTGCATGAAGGAGAAATTCTGGGCCTTGCCGGACTGATGGGTTCGGGCCGCACGGAATTGCTGCGGGCGATCGCCGGTGCCGACCCGTCCACAAACGGAGATGTCGTGGTCGCGGGCACTGCCGTGCGACCCGTGTCCCCCCGGCAGATGAAACGGTTCGGTGTGGCCATGACACCCGAAAACAGAAAAGAACATGGACTCGTCGGGGTTCTGAGCACGCGGGCCAATATCTGCCTGGCCAGCCTGGACCGCATCACCCGTTTCGGCCTTACCACGCGTGCACGTGAAACTCCTGTTGTCACGCATGCCGTACGGACAATGGATATGACCGTTGCCGATCCGGAATTACCGGTGTCCTCCCTGAGCGGAGGGAACCAGCAGAAGGTCGTGCTCGGAAAATGGCTCAACACCGCCCCGCGCGTTCTGCTGCTTGATGAGCCGACGCGGGGTATCGATCTCCGTGCGAAAATGCAGATTTTCCAGATCATCAGCCGCCTCAGCCGGGAAGGCATCGGTGTTCTGGTGGTCTCGAGCGAAATCGAGGAATTGCTCGATATCTGTCACCGCATTCTGATTCTCAAAAACGGACATCTGACCGGCGCGGTGGATGCCGGCGGCATCCAGCTCGACGACCTATTTGCAGCGTGCATGCAATGACCCGATCACTCCGCCTCCACCGGTATGTTCTGGAAATCATACTCTTCGTCCTGTGCGGCGTGTTCGCCTTCATTGCTCCGGGGTTTCTCACCGCGGAGAATCTCCTGAACGTCCTGCGCAACGTTTCCATGCAGGGATTGATCGCGCTGGGCATGACCATGGTCATCATCGCCGGCGAAATCGATCTGAGCGTCGGTTCCGCGGTGGCATTCGGCGGCTGCTGGACGGCCTTTCTCACCGGCTGGTTGTCCGGCCCGGGAATCGGGATGTCACTCTCTCCGGCCGTCCCCCTGGCCATGTTGCTTGTTCTCCTCACCGGGTTTGCGATCGGCGTGTTCACCGGTATTCTCCGGACACGCTATCAGGTGCCCTCATTCATCACCACGCTGGCACTCATGACGGGTCTTTCCGGCGCCGCGGAGTTGATCACCAACGGATTTCCCCTGACACCATTCCCCGCGTGGTATGCGGAAATCGGGGGGGGCTATCTGGCGGGCATCCCCGTTCCGGCGATCGTGTTCCTCCTGGCATTTGTCTTCATGCACATGATCATGAACAACACCGCCTTCGGACGGTCGGTGTATGCTGTGGGAGGAAACAGCGAGGCGGCACGGTTGAGCGGGATCTCCGTCGCCCGTGTAAAGACGATGGTCCTCGCCGTAACGGCAACCCTCGCAGCCGTTGCGGGCATCATGCAGTCCTCGGAAATCATGTCCGGTACCGCCACCACCGCCCGTGGGTGGGAACTGGATGTCATCGCCGCCGTGATCATCGGCGGAACCAGCCTGAGCGGTGGGCTGGGAACCGTCCGCGGGACGATGGTGGGCATGGTGTTTCTCGGGGTCATACTTAACGGGATGACGCTTCTGAATGTCAGCGAATACTGGCAACATGTGGTGCGGGGCGCCCTGATTCTGAGTGCGGTGCTGATCAATCGTTTTCGAACGGGCGGCGGAACAGACCGGATTTCCCCCTGACGGCGGATCCATGACTCCACCATACGACAGATTGAACCGGTTCGGATGGGCGCCATTTTTTGCCGGTCACTTTGCCACACTCGCTTCGGGCGAACTCGTCCCTGCACGCGTGGCGGTACAACAGAAGAAGCGTTATCTCCTGTATGCGGAAGCCGGTGAGCTCCGGGCGGAAATCGCAGGACGGATTCACTACCATGCCCGGGCGGCACAGGATTATCCGGTCATCGGCGACTGGGTGGCGGTCCGGCCGCGCCCGGACGAAGGCACCGCGACCATCGTCACCGTTCTCCCCCGCAGGTCGCACTTTTCACGCAAGATTCCGGGCACACGCGAAGAAGAACAGATCGTCGCCGCAAACATCGACACCGTCTTTTTTGTCAACGGACTGGACACCGAGTTGAATCTCCGGAGGATCGAGCGCTATCTTGTGCTCGCCGCGGAAAGCGGGGCGATGCCGGTGATTGTGTTGAACAAGGCGGATCTGGCGGAAGACGCGGAAACTCTTCAGACCCGGGTCGGCACACTGCTGGGCGGCGTTCCCGTCGTTCTTACCAGCGCCACGCACGGTGCCGGCCTCGACGAACTCCTGTCGTTCCTCCCCGCCGGCACAACGGGGGCACTGCTCGGCCCTTCGGGAACTGGAAAATCGACCCTCGTGAACGCGCTGCTGGGCAGAAAACACTTTCAAACGGACGATGTCCGCGCGTCCGACAGCAAAGGACGGCACACCACCAGTCACCGGGAACTGGTGGTTCTTCCTGCCGGCGGGTTGCTTATCGATACACCCGGCATCCGGGAAATGCAGTTGTGGGGCGGCGGTGAAGGAGTGCTGGAGGCCTTTGAGGATATAGAAGAATTGCTCACCGGCTGCAAGTTCACCAATTGCCGGCATGAAGAAGAACCGGGATGCGCGGTACGGAAAGCGATCGACAACGGCACCCTTGATCCCGGACGCCTGGAGAACTACCATAAAATGCTGCGGGAGATCGCCCATCAGGAGCGGCGGATAGACAAAGCCGCATCACAGAGGGAAAAAGAACGCCAGAAGCGGCTCACCGCACAACAGAAGCGGGGGTACCGGAAACCCTAGAGAAGCAGCAACCGGCCGCCGCAGACCCTAATGAGCGGCGGGACCTCTGAGTACCCGCGAGGGAAACAGAAAGAGCGCCTTGATGAATGCCAGGAAGGCGTTCACGGTGATCCCGACCAGCCGGAAGGGCAGCATCACGAGCCAGACAAACGGGTAGAGCACCAGCGCCAGCAACGCCAGGGGCCAGCAGAGGACCGCCAGAATCAGCCACAACAGGAATTTTATCATCCTTCTCCCTTATGAACCAACGTCAGCTCCGTAAAACCATCGCGAGCCTGTATTCCAAGAAATTCGATTCCACCACCGATCTTCTCGCGGATGTTGTGCAACAGATTGTCCAGCATGGCAATATCGGGATTCAGGGTGGACGCGTCTGGAGGCTCAGCGCAACGGATTTCTCCTACGAACTTATCGCCCAGGTCGGATCGGTCCAGAAGATTCGCGATCACTACCGGCTGAAAGCCGATCGTTACACCCTGTTCAAACTCCTCCCGAAACAACGCACCGTCGTGCTGAAAGAAACCGACCGGTATCTGCGCCGCAAGGGGATTATCCGGTACTCGGCCACCGGCGTGGGGGAAGTGGTGAAAATCCGGAACACCCCCCTGTACCAGTACGTGCTTTCCTTCAACACCACGCTCGAAGAAGACCAGATCGCGCCGACGCTGGACATCATCGGCATGGCGGTCACCAACATGGTGAGCAGCCAGCACAACGAGCGGCGGAGCAGACAATATAAGAAAGATCTGGACAAAGCCCGTGAAATTCAACAGAGTATTCTTCCCGAGCGAAAGCTCCGCTTTCATCACTACGAGATCTACGGGGTTTCTGTTGCAGACAAGATCGTCGGAGGCGACTTTTTCGATTACATCGAGAATGACGACGGCGACCGGTTGTCCATCGCCATCGGTGACGCGGCCAGCAAGGGGATGGTGTCCGCCGTCCAGGCCCTCTATGTCTCCGGGGCTCTCCGCATGGGCATCGGTTTTCAGACCAAACTCAGCTCGCTCGTCCACAGGATCAATCTGCTTGTGCACCGTATGTTTTCCGCAGAGCGGTTTCTGACGCTCTGCGTGGCGGAACTGACCAACGATGCGAAAGGGATCTGCCTCTTTATCAACGCCGGACATCCCCGGCCAATCCTGTACCACACGGCAACCGCCGAGGCCGAATTTCTCGACCCGACGGGGACGATCATCGGCCCCTTCCCCGAACAGACCTATCGCCGCGAGAGTGCGGTGCTGGACGCGGGAGACGTCCTGTTGTTGTACACGGACGGTGTGGTGGAAGCTATGGATGTGGAAGAGCATCAGTACGCGGAGAAGCGTCTTGAACAGGACCTGGCGGCACTGCACAATCGGAGCGCACAGGAGATTGCGGAGACCATTCTGGAGCGCGTCCGGAAATTCGGTCTGCGGGGAAAGAATCAGGACGACAAGACGATCGTCGTGGTCAAACGGGATCCGAAAAGACACTGAACGCCGGACGCGCTGGTGATGAACCATGCTTTTCTCCCCGTTTTTTCCTTCATTGGGGCAGGACCTCTGCCGCCATCCGAGAACCCGCGTTCACCTGAAGGAAGACGCTGTGCCGGTCGTGAAGAACATTCTGATACGCACGCTTGAATTGATGATGCGTAAGCCGGTCCGGACCCCGGAGCAGATCGATTTCTCCGCGGTACGGACTGTGCTCGTGATCCGCCAGCACGACCAGCTGGGGGATTTCCTGCTTGCCACGCCGGTCTTCAGGGCCGTCCGGAACCGCCTTCCCGAAGCACACCTCGGTGTCCTGGTCCGGGACTATTTTGCCGATGTCGTCGCCGGCAACCCCCTGGTGGATGAAATTCTCGTGCTGCAGAAAGGGAGCCGCCTCTGGAATCCCCGGCGCATCATGGAACTGTGGCAGAAGCTGTACAAGCGATGGGATCTCACCATCGTGCTCAATACCGTAAGTCATTCCCTGTCAAGCGATCTGCTTGCGGAACTCTCGAGCAGAAGACTGATTCTCGGATCCGCCCACCGGATCTTCCCGGGCGCTTCGCGCAACTTTTTCTACAACCTCCTTGCCCCCTATTCCCCCACAACGCGGCACCAGTCCGAACGGAACCTGGACATTGTCCGTTACATAAACGCGCACACTGAAGATCTTTCGGAATTCATGGTCCTGGCGGTGAGCGAACGCCGCCTGGCGCAGGAGACCCTGCAGCAACTCGGGATGCGTGACGGGAAGCTGCGTATCGCTCTCCACGTGGGAGCCGGCAAAGCAGCCAACCGGTGGCCCGTCGCACGTTTCGCCCGGCTTGCGCAATTGCTCCATGATGGTCTGGGCGCACAGATTGTCCTCTTCTGGGGCCCGGATGAGACAACCCTTGCGGAGGAATTCTGTCGTTTGATCACTTTTGTGCCGGTGAAAGTCCCCCCGGCGGGCCTCCGTCATCTGGCCGCCTGTTTTACACAATGTGCTCTTCTTGTCTGTAATGATACGGGAGTGATGCACGTGTGCGCTGCTGTCGGCGTGCCGCTGGTTGCCGTGTTCGGTCCGACATCTCCGGAGGAATGGAAGCCGATCGGCGATTCGTTCGTTGCCGTCCGCGCCGCCAGCTGCGCCGTCGGCGATGTCGGGGTGGATGCGGTGTACCGGCAGGTCACCACGCTGCTCCAGCGGAAACCTCCGGAGGCGGACCATGAAACGCATCTGTCGTCAGGCCGGGAAAGGTCGCGTGTATGAACACATATGCTCCCCGGGGTGACTCGCGCAACACCGGTGACAACGATTTCCCGGCGGCCGGGAATCCCCATTCGGTCCGGGCCGCGGAGCACCATCCGTTGCTGCTTCCGGCATTGCGCGGGGCACTGGTCGGGTGTTCGTACCTCTTTCTTGCATCCACGTATTTTTCCATCGCCGTCAATTCGCTTTCCATGGGCCTGATGGCCGTGCTCTGGCTGGGCATCATGGTGCTCGAACGGCGATGGGGCGTCGTCCGGACTCCGCTCGACCTCTTTTTCCTCGGGTTCCTTGTGGTACAGGCGATCTCCACTGTTTTTTCCTCCGAGCCGCTTCAATCGCTCATATTTTCCAAGCGGCTGCTTCTCGTCGGACTCGTGTATTTCTTCGCAAGCACCGTGGTCCGCGAGCAGCAGGCAAAACGTCTGGTCGCGGTCCTTCTCGGCACCGCGGCGGTGGTGGCGACAATCGGTGTGGCGAAGCTCATTCTCGGTAATCCGGAAGAGAACATCCGCCTGGGCATCTTTCAGTTCTATATGACGACGTCGGAATTGATGACGATCGCCACCGTGCTGCTCTTCCCCTTTGTCATCCACCCCCGGACGCCCCGGAACATACGATGGGCGGCCCTCATCGCGCTTGTGCCCGTGTCCATCGCCCTCTGGGCGACGGTAACGCGCGGGGCCTACCTCGCCGCCGCATGCGGTCTGGCCTTCACGGCCATTGTGCGCAACAAGAAGATTCTGATTCCGTTGATGCTGATCCTGGTTCTGGTGGTCGTCTTCGCGCCGCCATATGTACAGAGCCGCATCAGCAGCATCGTGGATATCCACCACCCGGAAAATGTCTCGCGGCTCCTCATGTGGAAGGCGGGAATCGAAATCTTCAAAGACCATCCCGTCATCGGTGTCGGCGATATCGATTACGGCCTTCTCCTGGACCGCTATGCGGACCCCGCCCTGCCGCGTGTCTGGGGTCATCTCCATAATACGCCGCTGCAGATTCTGACGAACTACGGAGTAATAGGATTTATCATCATCATGGGGATGTTTGCCGGCATGTTCGCCGCAGAGGGGAAGATCTATGCGCAAACCCGGGAGGAATGGTTCAAAGGATCGTTCGCCCTCGGCGGAATGGCGGTCCTGGTCGCCTTTGTTGTCACCGGTCTGACGGAATGGTCGTTCGGAGATCAGGAAGTGGTCACCCTTGTGTGGACGACGCTCGGTCTGGTTCTCTCATCTCACCACTACTGAAGTGTGTATGGAAAATCTCGAAAAGGTGCTTCAAACCATCAGCGACCTCATCTGGGGTCCGCCGTTGCTTATTCTCCTGTGTGGAACCCATCTCTATCTGACGTTTCGTCTGAAGTTTGTCCAGAGATTCATCGGCAAAGCCATCCGCATTTCCCTGCAGCGCGGGCATGAGGGCGCGGGCGACGTGAGTCAGTTCGGCGCTCTCACCACCGCCCTGGCGGCGACAATTGGCACGGGCAACATTGTCGGCGTCGCAACAGCCATCGCTGCCGGGGGACCGGGCGCGGTGCTCTGGATGTGGCTGACCGGTGTATTCGGCATCGCCACAAAATACGCAGAAGCCCTCCTGGCCGTCAAATACCGCACCACGAACGCAGCCGGGCAAATGGCCGGAGGCCCGATGTACGTACTGGAACGGGGGATGAATGCCCGATGGCTGGGCATCGCTTTCGCCCTCCTGACCGCTGTGTCAGCGTTTGGCATCGGCAACATGGTACAGGCCAATTCCATCTCCTCGATGGTCCAGGAGAACTTCGCCATTGCCCCATGGATCACCGGGATCCTGATGACCGGACTCACCGCCGTGGTTATCCTCGGCGGAATCAAATCCATTGCCACCGTTTGCGAGCGGCTGGTGCCGTTTATGGCGATCTTCTATGTCGCCGGATGTCTGCTGTTGCTGGCGATGAACTTCTCCGGTCTGCCCGCAACGGTCGAGCTGATTTTCACGAGCGCGTTCACCGGACAGGCGGCAATCGGCGGGTTTCTCGGAGCGGGGATGAAAGAAGCGATCCGGTACGGCGTGGCCCGCGGACTCTTTTCCAATGAATCCGGGCTCGGCAGTGCGCCCATCGTCGCCGCGGCCGCGCAAACGAAAAATCCGGTCCGGCAGGCCCTGGTGTCTTCCACCGGAACATTCTGGGATACCGTGGTGGTCTGCGCCATCACGGGCCTCGTCCTTGTCAATTCGGGCGAATGGATGAACGGCCTGAGAGGGGCGGCACTCACCAACGCTGCATTCTCCGATGTGCCTGTCGCCGGCCCGATTGTGCTCACAGGCGGATTGCTGACCTTTGTCTTTTCCACGATCCTTGGATGGTCATACTACGGCGAGAAGGCGGCAGAATACCTCCTTGGCGCAAAGGTGGTCACGCCGTACCGGTGGCTCTGGGTCGCCGCCGTCATGCTCGGGTCGGTCCTTTCTCTTCCGGTGGTCTGGTCTTTCGCGGACATTGCCAATGGTCTGATGGCCATCCCGAACCTGATTTCCCTTCTCGTCCTCAACCGTGTTCTCGTACGCGAGACGCGGGAGTTTTTGTGGGAAGGAAACCTGGACAAGGCCGGGTAGCAGACAGCCCGGCAGGCTTCCCGACCGGGGGGCGGTCCGGCAAAACGCAACGGCCGTGCACGTATCAGCGGAGGTGACTCATGGCGAACGCATTCGCGGGAAAGACGGTTCTCATTACCGGGGCCTCACGCGGCATCGGACAGGCAACCGCGGTGATGTTTGCACGGGAGGGTGCCCGTGTCGCGGTGCATTATCACCGGAACGCCTCCGCGGCGGCGGCCACACGCGCATCGCTGGCCGGCGAAGGCCATGCCCTCTTCCAGGCTGATATTGCCCGGCCGGAGGAAGCCCAACGGCTTGTCCGGGAAGTGCTGGCATCCATGCAGCGGGTGGATATCCTGGTCAACAATGCCGGCATGTTTGTGCTCCATCCCCCTGCATCCGTGTCGTATGACGACTGGCAGAAGGCGTGGGGAGATACGATCGGCACAAATCTCATTGGAACGGCAAACGTCTCCTACTGGGCAACCCGGGCCATGATCGCACAGGGGGGCGGACGCATCATCAATATCACCTCGCGCGGTGCGTTCCGCGGGGAGCCGGAGGCGCCCGCGTACGGTGCAAGCAAGGCCGCCATGAATGCCTTCAGTCAATCCATGGCGAAAGCTCTTGCGCCCCATCGTATCTTCGTGTTCGCCGTGGCGCCCGGTTGGGTGGAAACGGATATGGCGCTTCCCTATCTGAGCGGTGCCGAAGGGGACGCCGTTCGCCGCCAGAGCCCGCTCGGCCGCGTCGGACATCCCGACGAGATCGCCCGGACCGTGCTCTTTCTCGCATCGGAAGGGACCGACTATCTCACCGGCTGTATTGTGGACGTCAACGGCGCGTCATACCTGAGAACGTAGGACGATGCCGGAGCCTCCCATGTCGTCACCCTTAACGTTGCGCGATCTGCTCCTGCGGCATGTGCGGCCGGGAACGCTCTCCACGGGCGGGGACAATGCCTGGCTGACATGCGTTGCCTGCGGCCACCGGTGCAGGATCGCGCCGGGCCGTGAAGGAATCTGCAAAGTCCGCTTCAATGAGAACGGCACACTGATGGTGCCGCACGGTTATGTCGCCGGACTGCAGATTGACCCTATCGAAAAGAAGCCTTTCTTCCACGTCCTGCCGGGAAGCAGCGCCCTCAGCTTCGGCATGCTCGGCTGCGACTATCACTGCCCTTACTGCCAGAACTGGTTCAGCTCACAGACACTGCGCGACCCCGCCGCACAGGCAAAACCCGAGAAGAAAACGGCGGAAGAAATCGTCGCCCTCGCCCTCCGGCACCACATCCCCGTCATCACCAGCACCTACAATGAGCCGTTGATCACTTCCGAGTGGGCCGTGGAAATCTTTGCGCTGGCGAAACAGCACGGCATCCGGTGTTCCTATGTTTCCAACGGAAACGGCACGCCCGAAGTCCTGGAATATCTTCGCCCCTACATCGATTTCTTCAAGATCGACCTGAAGAGCTTCCGCCGGAGGAATTATCAGCGGCTGGGGGGAAAACTGGATACCGTGCTGGACACCATCACCCGATTGAAGGAAATGGCTGTCTGGGTGGAAGTGGTCACCCTGGTTGTGCCGGGCTTCAATGATTCTCCTGAAGAGCTGAAAGAGATTGCCGGGTTTCTGGCGTCGGTTTCGGAGGACATTCCCTGGCACGTAACGGCGTACCATGCGGACTACAGCATGACCCACCCCCCCTCCACGCCTCCGGGCACCCTGGAGCGCGCGGCATCGATCGGCAGGGAGAACGGGCTGTCGTTTGTCTATGCGGGGAATCTGCCGGGGAGAACCGGACGATGGGAGGACACACGGTGTCCGGGTTGTGGAACGACACTTGTCGAACGGACGGGATTCCAAATCCAATCCAATAATCTGAAGAACGGCGCCTGTCAGAAGTGCGGGCGCCGCATCCCGGGAGTGTGGGAGTGAAACCGGACACCATGCAGCCAGGGCTCTCCCTGATCATCGCCGTCTACAACAAGCCGGATGTCCTCCGCCTCGTCCTGACGGCATGCGCGCGGCAATCGATGAAGAACTCTGAAATTGTCGTGGCCGATGACGGATCCGGTCCGGCCGTACGGCAGGTGATCGAAGAATGCCGCCGGCATGCCGGCGTTCCGATTACCCACATTTTCCACGACGACCGCGGCTGGCGGAAGAATACGATCCTGAACAGCGCGGTACGTGCGTCGCAGGGCGACTATCTGGTCTTCATGGACGGAGACTGCATTCCCTCGCGGCTCTTTCTGGAAGACCACTGGCGTGAGCGTGAGGAGCGTACGGTGCTCCTGGGAAGGCGTGTGGAAACCAGCAAGCGATGGTCAGAGTCGCTGAGCGTCAGCGCAATAACCAGCGGGAGCTTTGAGCGATTGGATTGGGGGGTGTGCATGGATGGGCTCCGGGGAGAGGCCCTCCGTATCGAAGACGGCATCCGGATGCGCAGCACACTCCTGCGGAAGGTTCTTCTGCGCAAAGCCCGCGGAATGCTCGGGTGCAACTTTTCCCTGGCAAAAGCGGATCTCGTCGCGATCAACGGGTTCGATGAGCTCTATGACGGTCCGGGATGCGGGGAAGACTCCGACATCGAGTATCGTCTCTCCTTAACCGGGGTGAAAACGAAGTCGCTCAGGAACCTCGCCATCCAGTTTCATGTCCACCACCCGTTGACAGACGTGTCGGATGCCTGCTGGCAACGGTTTGCCAGGGTGAAGGAAACAGGGCAACCCCGCTGCCGCATGGGGCTGGAGCACCTGGATGTCCCGGGGGCGGTGTAGCCCTGTCCCTTATTGGCCTATTTCCCGTCCTTCTTGGGAATTGCCGACCTCTCAACTTTGGTAAATCCCGGCGGAATTTCAAACTCGCTTGCCGCGATGGTCCGGCGCTCGATCTTTGTCACCAGGGTCTTCACGCCCATGGCCATGTTCATTTCGATGGGAAATCCTTCCACCTTCGTCATCGCCTCGGACAGCCCTTTCAGCGCCGACATCCTGCGGAGCTGTTCCATCATATCCTGCCGCATGGCGGCAAATCCGGAGACATCCTGCGTGGCCCAGATCGAGGCGATCTCTTTCTTGTCCTGCGTCATGGAGTAGCGTACGCAGGAAAAACCGCTCACGACCTTCCTGTCCGCCGTTTTGATGACATCGTATGTCGCCTCCGCTTTCCCGGGTGCATTGGCCCCGAGCATCTTCTCCATCATCGCGCGTTGTTCGGCCGGCATGTCTTTCATCTGATCCTGCAGCTTTTTCATCTGCTCTTCCATCTGCTTGCCGGCCGCTTCCATCTGTGCAAAGGTCGTTTCCGTGTAGGTCTTGTCCGTCGGATTCACCGAGTACAGCTTTTCCTGGTCGATCCGGATGAGCATGTATTCACGTTCACCCTCCGATGTGGTCTTCATCTTCTTCGGAAGATAGAACGTCTTCATCGCTTTTTCGTTCCGGGTTTCTCCGGATACGGTGACGAGGCTTTCCCAGTACATCCCCTGCCCGTACCCCGTGGCAACAGTCACCGCCACCAGAACGACCATCATCAACCGCTTCATGTGTTGCTCCTTATGATGTGAACTGACTGTATGACCTATCCCGCCGGTTCGAGCGGGCGTCCTATAACCACTCCGGTATGCGAGCGAATGCCCTGCACATAAGCGGCAAGATCACCAGACGACAGCGTCACCTTGCCCCCTGAGAGCGGGGCATGGAGGAACCGCGGCGTTTCACCCTTGAACAGCACCATTCCGGTGTGGGCGATATCCATCCCTTCCATCGATGTCACGGTGCCGATGATATCGCCGCTCCGGAGTACGCGCTGCGCGGCCGTCAGCCGTTCCTTTGTCACCCGGTACAGCGGGGCCGAAGAGAGGCGCGTTTCCGATTTTTTGATGCTGGCGAGCGTGGCGTCGTCGGCAAGCTGCCGGTAGGAGGCTCTGTGGGATGACATGAAATTGATGACCTTCCGGTACTCCGTGCCGCCGGTTTCGACCGTGATATCGCGTATCACGTTCTTTCTCCCATTGTCCGCCATCCAGTCCGTGAAGTAGTGCAGCCTGCTGGAATACCCGTTGATGACGCCTGACGCATAGCGGATATGTGTGAGCTCGGTGCGGAATTTCTCGAATGTTGACGTTCCGCTTTTCACGCATCGTGCGAGCGCAAGGGCGTTTTCCACGAACGTCAGGCAATCGAAGCCCCGGAGATTCACCACCAGGTGCTCTTCTCCCTCCGTTTCGAGCGAGTGGGCGACATACGGTGTGCCGATGAACGACTCTCCGATTGCCGCCACGATCCCGCCGAGCGGCAGTGATGCCAGTCCGCCTTCCCTGGCCCAGGAAAACACGCGCCGGACGATGGCAGCGTCGTCGTCCTCTGCGCGGGCTGTCCAGCGCGGCAGACAGAGCAGTGCCACACCCGCGCCACCGGCGCGCAAAAGAAAATCCCGGCGGGTTGTCCGGATACGACCGGAAAACCGGGGATCTGCATGGAACGATCTGTCCTTCATGGGGCCGGTTCCTTGAACGTGGCGCGCATAATTAGAACGAGGGTTCTTCCAGTCCGGGCGGCCCGGGCTCAAACGACGGAAGGGCGAGGTTTTCAAACCGCGCGTAACGGTGGACGAATGCGAGGTTCACGTCGTCAATGGGGCCGTTGCGCTGTTTGCCGATGATTATTTCCGCGCGACCCTGCACATCCGCGGCCTTGTTGGATTTCGGGTCGGTGTACATTTCCGGCCGGTGGACAAACATCACCACATCGGCGTCCTGTTCGATGGCACCCGATTCACGCAGATCGGAGAGAATGGGGCGTTTGTCGGTGCGTCCTTCCACTGCACGGCTGAGCTGCGAAAGGGCGATGACGGGAACATTGAGTTCTTTGGCGAGGGCTTTGAGAGAGCGGGAGATGGCCGAGATTTCCTTCTCGCGGTTTTCGGCCGCCCGGGGGCCCTGCATCAGCTGGAGATAGTCGACAATGATCAATCCCGCATTGTGTTCGGCACGCAGACGGCGTGCTTTGGCGCGCAATTCAAGAATCCCCAGACTTGCCGAGTCATCAATAAAGAGCCGCGCCTTGGCAAGACGGCCGGCCGCAAGGCTCAGGCGTGTCCACTCTTCGTCCGGCAGCCTGCCCGTGCGGACCGCATGCGCATCCACACGCGCTTCGGCACACAGCAGGCGCATGATCAGCTGGTTCGTGGACATTTCAAGCGAAAAAATGCCGATCGTGGTGGGTTTGCTTTTGTGGAGCGCGGCGTTGGAAGCCAGCGAAAGCGCAAAGGCGGTCTTCCCCGAGCTGGGGCGTCCCGCCACGATAATCAGGTCGGAATTCTGCCAGCCGCCGGTGAGCGTGTCCAGATCCCGGAAACCGGTCGGCACCCCGGTGACTCCTTCGTGCTTCCCGTGAATGCTCTCGAGCATTTCCAGCGTGCTGTGCAGCGCACGGTCCATGGAAACGAAACTCTTCTTCAGCCGCCATTCGGAAATACGGAAGATCGCCTGCTCGGCATCGTCGAGCAGGTCGAACGCGTCTTCGGTCGGACTGAAGGCCCGCGAGGAGATCTTGTTGGTTTCCGAAATGAGCTTGCGGAGAATGGCCCGCTCCAGGACGATACGCGCGTGATATTCCACGTTCGCCGAAGAACTGACCTTCATCGTAAGCTCGACAAGGTAGCTCTGACCGCCGGCACTCTCCAGCTGGCCCCGGCGGCGCAATTCTTCCGTTACGGTGATACTGTCCGCCGGTTCCCCCCGTTCGAAGAGCCCGAGGATCGCCTGAAAGATTTTCCGGTTCCGTTCGGCATGAAACGCATCTTCATCCAGCACTTCGATCGCTTTGGAAATGGCTTCCTTCTCCAGAAGCATCGCGCCGAGGATTTGTTCTTCGATGTCAACGGCATGTGGTGGAATACGGCCATCCGGCTGTTGCCGCTCCGGCACCAGGTCGATGCCCCCGCCACGGGACAGTTCAGCCATACAGCAACTCCTTCAGTTCCTCATGAGCCGGCGGATCCGGCGTGAAATTTCTGAATCGCCTGAAAATCCTCCCACGCCGGCCGTTTCCAGTTGGGATTGCGCAGGAGTGCCGCGGGATGATACGTCACCATCAGGGGGGTTCCTTCAAATTCCAGCACGCGGCCGCGCAGGCTTGTCAGACTTTCCTTCGTGCGCAGCAGATTCTGTGCGGCGGTGAGCCCCAGGCAGACGATCAGTTTCGGATGAACCAGGGCGATTTGCTTGCGAAGATAGGGAAGGCACTGCTCCACCTCTTCGGGAAGCGGTGTGCGGTTGTTGGGCGGACGGCATTTCAGGATATTGCAGATAAAGACCTCCTCCCGCCGCAGATGGATGGCCTCGAGAATCTTGTTCAACAGCTGCCCGGCGCGTCCGACAAACGGCTCCCCCTGCAGATCTTCATCGGCACCGGGCGCCTCCCCGATGAACATGAGCGACGCCGACGGATTGCCCGTCCCGAAAACGAATTTCGTGCGCGTCTGTCCCAGCGGGCATTTCAGACAGCCGGCAATCTGGCTGTGCAGAGTACCGAGTGATGCCGCCGATCCCCACGGCTCCTCGGTCAACGGCGATGCGGGAATGTCAAGCCCGGGAAACAGGGGAATCTCTTCGGCGGAGGGTACCGGCGGTGGGGGTGTATGCCGGGAAGATGATTGGGGTTTGGATGTCCGCCGTTCCATGATGAGGAATTCTCCGAACGCGTCACGTTCGTCCTTGAGAAAGCGCTCAAGCGCTGTGAGAAAGTCCGCCATGTGGTGCTCCGCCCGGTTGTTTCAGGACGATCGCAACATCGGCAAGATGCGGTCCAGGATAACGTTGGCGACGTCGAATTTGGTCTGTCGCGGAAGACGGTCGGCACGGCCGTCGGGAGTGATGAGCGTAACGACGTTGGTATCGCTGCCAAAGCCCGCGCCTTCCTCGGTCGGGTTGTTAGCCACAATCAGGTCCAGACCTTTCGCCGTGAGTTTTCGCCGGGCATGTTCAATGTCGTTGGTGGTTTCGAGGGCGAAGCCCACCAGGACCTGCGAGGCCTTGCGATCCGCGGCGCTGCGGAGGATATCGGGATTCCTGGCGCAGGCAATATTGAATGAATCGCCGGTCAGGGTTTCGCGCTTGATTTTCTGCGGTGCCATCTGTACCGGGGCAAAATCCGCCACGGCCGCCGCCATGATGAGAACATCCGTCGTGGTGAATGCCGGGAGGACAGCCTCGTGCATCTCCCGGGCGGTCGTTACATCAATACGGTGTACATGCGGTGGCGTGGGAAGAACAACGGGCCCGGCAATGAGGGTGACCTCCGCTCCGCGTTGCGCAGCGGCACGGGCGATCGAAAACCCCATCTTGCCCGAAGAACGATTTCCGAGATAGCGGACGGGATCAAGCGGTTCGTGCGTCGGTCCCGCAGTCACGAGCACCTTCTTCCCCGCAAAATCCTTCATCCCCCCTGCAAGGATGCCGCAAACGGCTTCGACAATGACCGCCGGATCGGGAAGGCGTCCGGGACCCGATAATCCGCTCGCAAGTTCACCCGTGTCGGGTTCGATAATGGTGACCCCGCGCCGGCGCAAGAGGCCGATGTTCTGCTGCGTGACGGGATTGCGGTACATATCCACATCCATCGCCGGCGCCACCGCCAGCGGACAGCGGAGAGCAAGCACGAGTGATGTAAGGAAATTGTCGGCCAGCCCGTGAACGATTTTTGCGACGGTGTTTGCGGTGGCGGGCGCAATGACCATCACCTCCCCCCAGAGGGCCAGTTCGATGTGCCGCGTCCACGAGCCTGCGCTTTCGCCCGGGTGGTCCGGATACATGTCCATCACCACCTCGCGCTGCGACAGGGTGCCGAAGGTGAGCGGCGTGACAAATTGCGCCGCCGCGCGCGTCATGATCACCTGTACCTCGGCGCCGGCACGAACGAACTCCCGCACCAGGAGAGCGCTCTTGTATGCGGCAATCCCTCCCGTCACCCCCAGGAGAATGTGTTTCCCTTTGAGCACGTCGGTTCCCCGCGCTACGCCTCTTCCTCTTCTTCGGTCACATCCTCTTCCTTCGGCAGGACAATCTCTTCCTTTTCCTTGTAGCGCCAGTCCAGACGGCTTTCCATCAACTCGCCGAGTGCGGTGTCGGCGGGCTTTGCCCGCTTTTCGAATTCGAGGCTGATCCGGAGCTGATCGGGATTGACCTCGTTTTCTTCCCCCTCGGTCTCGGTTTTCGTCGTGATCAACTCGATCCGCTGATTGAACTCGATTTTGATGTCCTCGTTGATCTGGCGCGCCCGTTTGGAGGCAGCCACGATGCATTCATGGACATTCTTCCCTTCCTGGTTGAAGTACTCAAGATCGATCGGCTTCAACGGCATATCCGTCCCTTTCGTTATGACTGCTGCAGGTGATGTTCTACAATCGTTTGCACTTCCTCGATCGCCCGGTCCAGCACATCGTTGGTTACCCGGTGATCGAACAGCGGCGCCCGGGCCAATTCCATGGGAACCCGTGCGAGGCGCCGCTCCAGAGCGGCTGCATTTTCGGTGAGCCGGTCCCGCAGGCGTTGCTCCAGCACCTCCAGCGAGGGCGGCTGGATGAAAATCAGCAGCGCTTCGGGGTACCGGCGTTTGATCGACAACGCCCCTTTGACATCCACATCAAACAGCAAGTGCTTTCCCCGCGCTCTGGTTGCGTCCACCTCGCTCTCGAGGGTGCCGTAGCAGTTGCCGTAGATCTCTTCCCACTCCACAAAGTCTCCACGGGCGACGCGCTCCATGAAGACTTCGTGTTTCAGAAAAAAATAGTCTTTGCCGTCCGTCTCGCCGGCGCGTTTCGGCCGGGTTGTCGCCGACACCGAAAAACAGAGCGACGGATTCCGCCTCAGGATCTCCCGTGCAATGCTGGTCTTCCCGGCGCCGCTCGGTGCGGCAATCACGATGATCTTCCCGCGGACGGGCATGTTCTCGGGCACCGGCCAGCCCCTGCATTATTCGATGTTCTGCACCTGCTCCCGGATCCTTTCCAACTCCTCCTTGATGCCCACCACCAGATGAGCAATCTCCTGCGCACTCGACTTGGATCCGATCGTGTTGGCCTCCCGGTTCATCTCCTGGACGAGGAAATTCAACCGGCGCCCGGCAGCGTCACCCGCCTCAAGCGCTTCAAGGAAAAACTTGTTGTGACTTCTGAAGCGGACACATTCCTCGGTGACATCCAGCCGGTCGGCCAGCAATGCAATCTCCATCTCCAGGCGCCCGTCATCGTGCGGCTCGCCATCGAGCAACTGCCGGATGCGTTCCTTCAACCGCTCCCGTTCGCGTGGAACCTGCGCCATGGACAACTGTCCCACAACGCTCAAGCGCTGTTCAATGAGGGCGATCCGCGTACGGAAATCATTCTCCAGCTCCCCGCCCTCTTTCCGCCGCATGGACTGGAGGTCGGCCACCGCCGCCTCAAGCGCCACCCGGGTTGCGTCCCATTCCTTTTCATCGGACGGGGTTTCTTCTCCCTGCTTCAGGATCTCTGAAAATTGGAGCAAATGTTGAAGCTTGACTGTTTCCCGCATCTTCAGCGTTTTGCGCAGGTCGTTAAGGAGACGGTAGTATGCACGCGCTGCGGTCTGATTGATCTTGAGCGTCACCGCATCGCCATTGCCGCGATCGGAAGACACGACAACACCGATCTTCCCCCGGACAATTGTCCGGCGGATGATCTCTTTGATTTCGTTTTCGCGAAGGGCCAATGAACGGGGCAGACGGGATGACACCTCCAGAAACCGGCTGTTCACGCTGCGCAGCTCAACTGCGACCGTCAGATCACCGGATGTCACCTCGCCCCGTCCGTACCCCGTCATGCTTGTGACCATGGGACACGTTCGGAAATGTGCTTAGGAATGAAAAAGTACGAAATAATGCCAGCAATTGCAACAAAACCAGGACAGGCCCGCTCTCTCTGCCTCCCTCCACGATCCTGCCTGCCGGCGGAAGAGCACCCCGGCAGATCCCTCCCGGAAGTAATCCACAAGCTATCCACACAAAAACCGCGAAAAATTGTAAAATAACGCGCTTTTCGGTATATTGTGAACAACACCATGCACTCTGCCTACCACACCCTTTTCCGCGTTGCTTCCGGTCTCGCAAGAACGCCTCCCCGGGCTCTCCGTCTCGGAAGTCTATTCCCAGGAGCGTGATGAGTTCGTGCTCTCATTCGGCGAGCGGGGCCCCGATCTGCTGGTGTCGTGTGCGCAGCGGCTGAATACCTGCTTCCTGCACCCGGCAATGGCGAGGGCCCGGAAGAATTCCGCGGATATTTTTCCCGAATGCATCGGGAAGACGGTCCTGTCGGCCGGCATGTCACCTTCAGACAGGATTCTCCGGATCGCATTCACCGACGGCAGCTCGCTCCAGATCCTTTTCTTCGGCGCGCGCAGCAATGCGTTGCTGCTTGACCCTTCATCCGTCATTCTGGATGCGTTCAAGCACGCACGGGAACTCACCGGATCGAACTTTGCCCCACCCGCATCCCGGCCGGCTCCCGGAACCGGTACGGGCACCCCCTCCGGGAATATGCCGCCCGGAATGCTCTTGGCCACGGCTCTCCAGCGCCTCTTTCCGCAGCTTCCGGCTGTGCTGAGGCGCGAAGGGGTGTTTCGCAGCGGACGTGCTGTCGACGCAACCGTTAATGAGGCCGGACCTGAAGCGCTGCAACAGGTGTGTGGCGCGCTCGATGAGCTTGTGCACGAACTGACGCTGGCTCCTCCGCGTGTGCTGCTCGACCCGGAGGATGCCCCGCTCCATTTTTCGCTCTGTCCGCTCCACCATGTCGCCGCCGCCCGTGAATTGCAGTTCGAGAATATTCAGGACGCCCTGCATGCGTTCTACGTCCGGGCGCGCACGTCCGAAACATATCTCACCGAAAAGCAGCGGCAGCAGACGGCACTCGCACATCGCCTGGAACGGCTCCGGCGCAGCATGGCTGCCATGGAGGAAGACCGGGACGGTGCCGACCGTGCCGGTCTGTATCAGCAGCGGGGGGCGTTGCTGATGGAGCATCTCCATACCGTGCCGCACGGTGTTTCCCAGGTGGCGATCGGCGGAGACCACCCGGAGGAGGTTATCCCGCTGATCCCGACGCTCTCCGCCGTTCAGAATGCACAGCGGTATTTTGAAAAGGCCAAACGGGCGCGACGGGCACGAGTGCTGGCCGAGGAGCGCCTGCAGGCGTACGCGGGCACCGTCCGGCGCACGGAATCCCTCCTCGACGAACTCATGCATGTGCACAGCCGACGGGAGTTGAATGAGTATATGAAACGCAACAATGAACAGTTGCAGCGGGCGGGTGCGGGAGACCGGCAGGACGAAGAACGTCTTCGTTTCCGCGTATTTACCGTGGAGGGGGGCTTCGAAGTCTGGGCCGGCAAAAGCAGCGAGGAAAACGATGAACTCACCCTGCGCCACGCCCGTCCGGAAGATCTCTGGTTTCACGCGCGCGGCGCACCGGGATCCCACGTCATCCTGAAGGTCGCCTCTGCCTCCGGTGCGCCGGGTAAACGCGCACGGCAGCAGGCGGCCGCAATCGCCGCGTACTACAGCAAGATGCGCACGGCGCGACTGGTCCCCGTCGCCGTCACAAAACGCAAATATGTGCACAAGCCCAAAGGTGCAAAAGCGGGATCGGTGGTGCTCCAGCGTGAAGAAGTCCTTATCGTCGAGCCGGGCCTTCCGCCCGGCGCCCTCTCCCCCACAAACGAATGACCCGGGAGTTTCCTATGCGCCGTCCATCATCCAGTGCCGCCCGCAGCGTCGCCACACGCGCAATCCACGGCAATGAGCTCTACGCATACCAGGGGCCGGTGGCGCCGCCCATTGTTCAAACCTCGACATACAGGTTCCGGAATTCACAGGACGCCATACGATATGCCGGCGGAGATCCTGATGTGTACGTGTATACCCGGTATCATAACCCCACCGTACGTCAGGCGGAAGAACGGCTCGCACTGATCATGGGCGCGGAGAAAGCCCTCCTCCTGTCCTCGGGCATGGCCGCCATCTCTTCATCCCTGCTGGCTCTGGCCCGGTCCGGAGACAACGTGATCAGTTCGCCCTCGCTGTATGGAGGAACCTACCGGTTCTTCCGGGACATTCTCCCCCGTCACCGGATCGGCGTGCGGTATCTGCGCCCGGACCGCCCGGAGAGCGTGGCTGCACTCATTGACAGGCACACCCGTCTCGTGTACCTGGAGACCCCCACCAACCCGGCACTGCGCATTGTGGACATCGTGCCGCTGGTGCGTGCGGTGCGGGCCGCGGAACGCCGCGTGCGTCACGCGATCACCATTGTCGTGGATAACACCTTCGCCACCAGCCTGAACCAGCATCCCTTCGCGCTGGGCGCGGACGTGGTGATTGAAAGCGCAACGAAGTATCTCGGCGGCCATTCCGACATCATCGCGGGCGTCGTCGCCGGAAGCCGGACGTTTGTCGCTGAAACCCATCATCAGATGAAGTATTACGGCGGATGCGCCGACCCCTTCGCCGCGTTCCTCCTCCTGCGCAGCCTGAAGACCCTTACCCTCCGTGTGGAGCGCCAGAACACCAATGCCCTGCAACTGGCCGGGTTTCTCGAGCGTCATCCGAAGGTTGTCCGGGTCTTCTACCCGGGTCTCCCTTCGCATCCGGATCATGCCGTCGCCCGGAGGCAGATGGTGGATGCCGGTGGACGGGGATATGGAGGCATGGTAACGATTGAGGTCGGCGGCGGCGTGCGCAATGCCATACGGGTGTGCGACGCACTGCGTGTTGCAGTGAATGCCATGTCTCTGGGCGGCGCGGAAACCCTGGTGAGTATTCCCGTCCTTTCTTCACATGTGGGAATGACCGCCGCTGAACTCCGACGGCACGGCGTCACACCGGGCATGATCCGGATTTCCACCGGCGTGGAGGGGATTGAGGATCTGCAGGAGGATTTCCGGAGAGCGCTGCGCCGCCTGTAATCCCGCCCTGTTCTTGAAATTGAGCCGCCTTTTCTGTAGACTTATGTTCTGCCTAGGGGGCAACCACCGTGCTGCGGCGGCAGCCCTCAATGAATACCAGGATCAATTATGGAGTACGGCCGTGAGACGGAAAAACCCTGCATTTTGCTCTTCCCTGATGCCCCTTTTCGCCTTTCTGGGCGGCATGTCCCTGCTTACCCCCGGCTGCTCGTCGGGTTCCAAGGAAGCAGTCGTGGCCACCATCGGCAAGGCGCCCATCACTCTTGATGACTATGAGAAGCTCTATATCAAGAGCAATGGGAACGCGGATACGGCCAAAGCGGCATCCATGGAGGATCGCGAGCGGTTTCTCGAGCTGATGCTGAAATACCGCCTGAAGCTGGCCGATGCATACCAGCAGGGACTCGACCGGCGACCGGAACTCCTCGGGGAGATTCAGCAGGTGAAGGGGAGTCTGGCGTCGTCCTATCTCACGGAACGGGAGCTGGTATCCCCCGGGGTGCGGAAACTGTATGACCGCAGCATGGAGGAACTCCGTGCCAGCCACATCCTGCTGACCTACCGAGCGGGCGCCACAGCGGATGACTCCGCAACCGTCCTCGCTCAGGCACAGGACATTATCAAGGAAGCGAAGGCGGGAAAGGATTTCGGCCAGCTGGCCATGAGCTTCTCGCAGGATCCCAGCGCACAACAGAACAAGGGCGATCTCTACTACTTCTCGGTCGGACGTATGGTGCCGGAATTCGAAGACGCCGTCTATGCACTGAAGACCGGCGAGATCACCCCCACACCCGTCCGCACGCGCTTCGGCCTTCACGTCATCAAAGTCACGGACCGCAAGCCCGCTCCGGGCGAGGTCCACGCCAGCCACATCATGATCCGGTTCCCCAGTCAGACCCCCTCCCCCGAGGACACGGCGGAGGCATACGCGAAAATTGTCGCCGTCAATGACAGTCTGACACGCGGAATCGATTTCGCCGAACTCGCCGTGCGCAATTCCGGTGACGGCGGTTCCTCCGGTCGCGGTGGCGATCTCGGATGGTTCACGCGCGGACGCTGGCCGCAACCGTTCGACGAGGTAGCCATCCAGCTGCGTCCCGGCCAGGTTTCCCCCGTTGTCCGCACAGTCTACGGATACCACATCATCAAGTGTTATGAAACACGGCCGCCGAAAACATTCAGCGAAAGCAGACAGGACCTGCAGAATCTGTTTCAGCAGCAACGGTTCCAGGAAGAATACGCAACCATGCTTGAACGTACGAAACGTGAAGTGCAGTTCGTTCGCCATGATTCCGTGGTCACCGCCTTTCTGGGAGCATTCGATTCCACCGGGACGACACGGGACAGCGCCTGGACGGCGGGAATCTCCCCCGCATTCGGGCGAACGGCGATGTTCCATGTCGGGGGAGCAGCGGTGACGGTTGACACCGTCATCTCCATGATCAAATCGCGTCTCGAATGGTCCAGCCTGTCCCTCAATCCGGCGTCGCTCCGGCCCGCCCTGGACAAGATTGCCGAGCAGCTGATCTTTGCCGCAAAATCCGACATCCTTGAGCGGCAGGACCCTGCCTTCGCCGGTATCCTCCGCGAATACCGCGAGGGGATCCTCCTGTACCAGGTGGAACAGGAACAGGTCTGGAACAAGGTCACCACCAGCGATTCTCTTTTGCGCATCTATTTCGCGGCGCACCGGGAGAAGTTCACGTATCCCGATCGGGTGATGTTCACGGAAATCCGTGCGGCATCCGAGGCACAGGCACAGAAGATACGCGCCAGGGTGGACGAGGGGAAGAGCTTCGAACAGGTGGCCTATGAGGATTCCGTGAGGATGAAGGAGCCCGTGCAGTACGCGGTGGGCTTCGCACGCGGCAAGGCTGCGCTGCAGGCGGAGGCGAAAAACACCTGCAGCGAGATCAGCGCCGCTCTTACACAGGATCCCGGACTCAAGGCGATGCTGATTGCCTATCCGGACACCGGATCGCGCAAAAACCAGAACGAAAAACTGGCCCGCCAGCGGATGGATGCACTCAGGAAATTGCTCCTCAGAACCCCCGGCATCACCGCCGATCGCCTGCTCTCCGAAACGCGTCCGCAAAAGCTGATACGCGGCAGGGACTCCGCGGGGACGACACGACGGGTGGACATTCAGATCCTGGGCCGCCAACCACTGGTGATCAGTCAGATCGAACACTCGGTGCTGGCCCCCTCAGCCGATGATCGTGCGCGCCGGGCGGACTCTCTTGCTCCGGGCACCACATCAGCTCCCTTCTTCTATAAGGTGGGGTATTCCCTTGTCCGCCTGGACCGGCGTGAACCGGCACGGGAGAAGTCCTTTGAAGAAGCGGGAGCTGAAGTATCAAGCGCGTTCCAGGATTATGAATCAAAACGCCTGGAAACAGAGTGGCTGGGACGCATCCGGCAGGAGCACCCCGTGGTGGTAAACAAGGAGGTTTTGAACAACGCCTTTGCACCGGCAAAATAACCCGTCGCACGCATGGCTGGCCGTCCCGGCCGTTGCTCTCTTTGTGGTCGGCGGCTGTTCCGGACGGTCCGGCGATGGCGGGTACGTCGCCCGTGTCAATGCGACTGTTCTCACCCAGGATGATATTGCTCACTCGCGCGATTCTCTCGGTGAGATCGGTGCATCGACACATGAATACGTCAATGACTGGGTGGTTACCGAGCTGTTGTACCAGGAAGCAGAGCGGCGGGGCATCACCGATGCGCCGGGGTTTCAGAAACAGCTCGCACAGACGCGCAAGCGTCTTGCCGTGGCAGCACTTCTCGAACGCGAGGTATTCCGGGGAGTCGACAGCACCGCCGCCGGCGATGAAGAGATCGCCGCGTATTTCAAGGCGTCGGCGGCAACCTTCGCCCTGCGCGAAGATGTCGTTCTGGCAAGCACCGTCCTCTTCAGCGACCGTGAATCCGCGAACGCCTTTCGCACGAAAATCCTGCGCGGCACATCCTGGGAGGAAGCACTCCAACAGATGGCAGCGGAAAAAAACACAAACGCACGCCCCCTGCGCTCGGCGAACCGCCGGTATTTCACACGGATGACCCTGTTTCCCGAAGAACTCTGGAAGCTTGCGCGGGCCCTTCCGCGGGAAGAAGTCTCCTTCCCCCTGAAGACCGATGCGGGATACATCATTCTCCGGATGCATGAAATTCACCGGCAGGGTGAACTCCCGCCGCTGACCTATGTCCGCAGAGAAGTGCAGGAACGGTTGTTGATGGATGCCCGCCGCTGGCGCTACGATGAATTTGTCAGCACCCTGCGTGAACGCCATTCCGTCGACGTGCGCCGGAACCCGCCGGACACGGGCTCTTCACTCATGAAGGAGTAGGATGATCTCTTTACGTCTCAGAGTCCTGTCGATGGTCGCCGGTGGTGCCGTCCTGCTTGGCAATGCCATTCCTGGTGTGGCCCAGCAGATGATGGACAGGATTGTCGCCGTCGTGGATAACGATCTGATCCTGGAGTCGGAGCTGAACGCACAGGTGCAGTTTTTCCTGCTCAACAACCGTCTCGATCCCCAGACACCGGGTCTTCGCGAGCAGGTGCTCCAGTCCATGATCAACGAGAAACTGGTTGTGGCGAAAGCCGTTGAAGACAGTGTGACGGTCAGCGACGAAGAGGTCCAGCAGCAACTCGATGCCGCAATCCAGCAACGGGTTCAGCAGGTTGGCTCCGAAGCGCGGCTCGAAGAGATGTACGGCATGCCGCTCAGCAGGATCAAGCGTGAATACCGGGATGAGATGCGGAAGAACCTGCTTGCGCAGCGGTTGCAGCAGCAGCGGTTCGGCGCCGCACAGGTCGGACGGTTCGAAACAGAGGAGTTTTTCCGGGTATACCGCGACAGCCTGCCGCGCGTTCCTGAAGAGGTGGAGCTTGCACATATTTTTATCAAGCCGAAGTTCGGCGAAGCGGAACAGATTGCCACCCGCGCGCAGGCCCAGCTGTTGCTGGACAGTATTGCCGCGGGTGCCGACTTCGGTGAACTCGCAAAACGTCATTCGCAGGATCCCGGCAGCGCCCAGCTCGGCGGAAATCTCGGACTTGTCCGACGGGGACAATTTGTCAAGGAATTCGAAAGCGCCGCCTTTGCCCTGCGTGAAGGGCAAACATCCGGTATTGTGGAGACGGAACTCGGCATGCATCTGATCCAGCTGCTGGAGCGCCGCGGCGATGCTGTCCGTGCACGCCACATCCTGCTTCGTATCCAGCGCACGGAGGCCGGAGATCAGGCCGCCATCGCCATCCTGGATTCCGTCCGCACACGTGCGATCGCAGGGGAGAATTTCGCCGAGCTCGCAAAACGCTTTTCCGAAGACAAGGAAACCAATCTTATCGGCGGTTCGCTCGGGACGCTCGAACTCGAACAGATGGATAAGAACTGGCATGCCACCGTCTCGCCCCTGCAGACCGGTGATATCAGCGCGCCGGCGAGACTCCCGGTCGGCAATTCCTATGGCTACCACATCGTCCTCATCCGCAAGCGTACACCCGCACATGCGATGACGATGGAGCAGGACTATCACAAGATTGAAGCCATTGCCCTCAATTACAAACGCACCAGAGACTACCAGACCTGGCTCGGAGAACTCAAGAGCAAGATCTACTGGAAGATCTATCTCTAACCCGGAAGGAAGGCTTTCGTGACCAGGACTTCAGTCCCGCGGACCGGCAGTGGCGATGTGGACGAAGCACGCCGTCTCAAAGAAGCATATGACGCCCTGCGTGCCGAGATCGGGAAGGTCATCATCGGACAGGATGCGATCGTTGAGCACCTCCTGATCGCCCTTCTTGCGCGCGGTCATTGCCTGCTTGTCGGCGTTCCGGGGCTCGCCAAAACCCTGCTGATTCGCACCCTGGCACGTGTGCTCGATCTGCAGTTCAACCGGATCCAGTTCACACCGGACCTGATGCCCAGCGATATCACCGGCACGGAAATCATCGAAGAACATTCCGGCACGGGTACAAAGGAGTTCCGTTTCGTCTACGGACCGGTATTCGCCAACATTGTCCTTGCAGACGAAATCAATCGCACGCCGCCGAAGACGCAGGCCGCACTCCTCGAAGCCATGCAGGAACACCGGGTCACCGCCGCCGGAAAGACCTATACCCTGGGCGAACCGTTCTTCGTCCTGGCGACACAGAACCCCATCGAACAGGAGGGAACATATCCTCTTCCCGAGGCCCAGCTTGACCGCTTCATGTTCAACCTCTGGCTGGATTATCCCAATCCGGAAGAAGAGGTGCAGATCGTCAAGTCCACCACCAGCCTCCATACACCCGATCCACAGCATGTGCTCAGCGGAGCCCAGATAGTGGTCTTTCAGGATTTGATCCGCCGCGTCCCGGTAGCAGATAATGTCATTGCGTATGCCGTGCGACTTGCCCGTCTCACACGTCCTCAAACAGATCAGGCACCCCAGTTTGTCAGGGACTGGCTCCGGTGGGGTGCCGGTCCGCGAGCATCCCAGTATCTCATCCTGGGTGCAAAAACCCGTGCCGTGCTGACGGGACGGCACACACCGGACATTGACGATGTCCGGCTCATGGCAGGCCCCACCCTCCGTCATCGCATCGTCACCAACTTCAACGCCGAAGCGGACGGCGTCACTGCCATCGAAATCGTCGAACGGTTGGTCCGCGAGACAGCCTGACCTCCATGCCGCATCTGGAGATCCGGTTCGACAGTACGCCCGTACTTGCCCTGGCGGCGGTCCTCGCCGCGGTGCTCATGGCGTTCTGGTTCTACCGCACGACCGTTCCGCCGCTCCCGCCGTTTCGCAGGTACAGCCTTCTTGTCCTGCGCGCTTTCACCCTCACCTTCCTGTTCCTCCTGCTCACCGAGCCCGTCATCCGCGTGGTCTCGACTTCACCCAGACGCCCCGTCCTTGCTGTTGTTGCCGACAACAGCAGTAGTATGACCGTCAGGGACCGGCTTGGCGATCGGGCGGCAATCCTCCGGTCCCTGCTTGTTTCATCTCCCATGCAGGAGCTTGAACAGCGAGCGGACGTGCGCTTCCTGGCCATGGGGAGAACCACCCGCCCCCTCTCCGCACAAGGCCTGGATTCACTTCCCTGCAACGATCCGGGGACGGATATTACCGCCGCACTCGAATCCGTAATACACACACAGGGCAACCCTCCCCCCCAGGCGATTCTGCTGCTGACCGACGGCAATCCCACGCTGGGCCCCAATCCCCTGCACATCGTCCCAACATTCCCGTTGCCGGTGTATACGGTGGGGATCGGCGATACAAGCGAACAGCAGGATCTGCTTCTCACCCACGTTACGGCCAACGCTATCGTCTATGCCGGCACGGAGACGCCGGTGGATGTCCGGATCAAGAGCGCGGGATTCGACGCCCAGAAGACGGAAGTGGCGCTCCTGGACGGATCCACGGTGCTCGACAGGAAATCATTGACCGTGGACCGGGGAACTCGGGAGTATGCCCTCCGCCTCTCCTACACTCCGGTCACGCCGGGAGTCCGCACGTTCACGGTCGCGGTCGCTCCGCTCAGGGGCGAAGTGACCGTACGGAACAACCGGCGGTCGTTCATCTCGCGGGTGCGCAGCGGCAAACAGCATCTGGTCATTCTCGCGGGTGCGCCGTCAGCGGACCTCGCCGTCCTCCGCCAGACGCTCGGGGAGAATCCCGGTTTCAGCGTCTCGGGGTACACACAACTCCCCGATGGCACGTTCCTCGATGGACCGCTTTCCGCCGCCCTCCTTGACTCCGCGGATTGTCTTGTGCTCGTCGGCATGCCGACAGCGTCGACAACGCGGGCCACCGGGGATGCCCTTCAGGCTGCACTCCTGAAACGCCGCATTCCCCTCTTCTTCGTTGCAAGCCGGATCGTGGAGTGGAACCGCCTGGAGCAACTTTTGCGGGGCGCGCTTCCCTTTACCGTGGAAAGCCCCTCGGCGGCGGAACAGGAGGTGTTTCTTGAGCCCACACCGGCGGAACGACTCTCCCCGATGCTGACACCCCCGGGTGGCGAAGGTTCACCGTGGACACAACTGCCTCCGGTTTTTGCCACACGGACGACGCTGCGTGTGAGACCCGGCGCCGTCGCACTGGGACATGCCCGGGGTCTGACCGCCGTTACTCCCGTCCCCCTGCTCCTGACATTGCGCATGCAAGGGCAGCGGACGGTGGCTCTTACCGCTTACGGCATCTGGCGCTGGCGGCTCATGGCTCAGCGGGCGAGTGTTACCTCGGGGTTCTTTCCGGCATTCCTGACCAATGTCGTCCAGTGGCTCACCGCTCCCGAGGACCGGGGGCCGGTGATCGTGAAGACCGTCAATGATGCTTTTGTCGCAGGGGAACCGATTGGTTTTGAAGGACAGGTCTACGACCCCCAGCAACGTCCGCTCGATGATGCAGACGTGAGGGTGACGGTACGGCAGGGCGCGGGAACGATGGAAACCGTTCTTGCCGCCGCCGGAAACGGCCGGTATGAGGGTACGGTGCCCGGATGGGGGGAGGAAGGTGCCTTTGCCTTTGCCGCAACAGCGACGCGGGGGGGAATCCTGGTTGGCAGCGACAGCGGGACGGTCCGGATAGGGGGGGTGCAGCAGGAATTTTTGGAGACCCGCATGAATGCTCCGCTCCTGCGCCAGCTTGCAGAACGGACCGGCGGAGCGTTTCTTCATCCGGAAACATTCAGCCGCATCGGAGAACTCCTTGCGCGGCAACCGTCGTTTGTGCCCACGGAAGAGACGGAAGCCGCCGAATACCATCTGCGCGGCCGTCCGCTGCTGGCCGCCGCCATCATCCTTCTGCTGGCCCTGGAGTGGTTTTTCCGCAAACGGAGCGGAATGATCTAGGAGCGGCGCTTTCCCTTTTTGGCGGGAGGGGGTGCTTTCGTATTCCCGGATGAACTCTTCCCTTTCGGTTCGGCAAACAGGTCGATCTGTTTCTTGTCCTCCCCGTTCACCGGAGCTTTTGCACCGTTGCCTTCACCACCTTCGCCGGGTTCATCATCCTCGGCCGGCACCGCCGCCAGGTCGGCCACCGTGTCCCCGCTGTCAAGCCGAATCAGGCGCACTCCCTGGGTATTCCGCCCCGCGACCCGGATGTCGGAGGCATGCTGGCGGATCACCACACCGCGGCTGGTGACGATTACCACGTCATCCTTCTCCATGACCTCCTTGATCGCCATCATCCGTCCGGTCTTCTCGTTGGTTTTTACCGTGATGATGCCCTTGCCACCCCGCCGGGTGACGCGGTACTCGTCTGTCTGGCTTCGCTTGCCAAACCCGCCCTCCGTCGCTATGAGGATCGTGGTGCCGGCGCGCCGTAACACCACGGCACCGATCGCGCGGTCCGACTTCCGCAATCGAATGGCACGCACGCCGGACGCACCGCGGCCCATGGTTCGCACCTCGTGTTCATTGAACCGGATCGCCATGCCGTCGGCGGTGCCGATCACCACATCCTGTTTTCCGTCGGTGAGGTGGACATCAACCAGGCGGTCCTTTTTGTTCAGCCCGATCGCTCCAATGCCGGTCTTGCGCGGGTTGCTGAATTCCGCAAGGGCGGTTTTCTTGATGCTTCCCTGTTCGGTGACCATGAGGATATTCACCGGCGCATCAAAGGCCTTCACCGTAACATAGGCAACGATGGTTTCGCCGGACTCTTTCGAGACAAGGGTGCCGATGGATTTGCCCCGGGTTGCCCGGCCGCCCTCGGGAATCTCGAAGACCTTCAGCCAGTAACAGCGTCCCTGATCGGTAAACAGCAGGATGTATTCATGCGTCGAGGCTATGAACATCGCCTCGATGAAGTCGTCTTCCCGCGTGCTTGCTCCTGCGCTGCCGCGCCCGCCGCGCGATTGGCGCCGGTACCCGCTCACGGGAAACCGCTTGATGAAGCCGTTGTGGCTGATCGTGATCACCACCTGTTCCTCGGCGATCATGTCTTCAATGCGGAACTCTTCGGCCTTGTATACGATCTCCGTGCGGCGCTCATCCCCGTATTTTTCCCTGATCGCCAGCAGCTCCTCGCGGATGATCTGCATCTGGAGCTGTTTGCTTTTCAGGATGGCCTTCAGGCGTTCAATCAGTTTGATGGTCTCGCGGTATTCATCCTCGATCTTCTTGCGCTCCAGCCCCGTCAGGCGTTGAAGGCGCATGTCCAGAATGGCCCGGGCCTGGATCTCCGAGAGCTTGAACTTCTTCATCAGGCCGGTCCGCGCGGTATCCACATCGCGCGACGTCTTGATCAGTTTGATGATCGCGTCGATGTTGTCCAGCGCAATAATGTAGCCTTCCAGAATGTGCGCGCGCTTTTCGGCTTCTTCGAGCTCAAAACGCGACCGGCGTACGATCACCGTATTGCGGTGCTCGATAAAGTGCTGCATCATCTCCTTCAGCGTCAGCACTTTCGGGCGGCCGTCCACCAGGGCGAGCATGTTGACGCCGAAGGTGGTCTGCATCTGGGTATGTTTATAGAGGTTGTTGAGAATCACCTCGGCGTTGGCGTCGCGCCGCAGATCGATCACAATACGGAGACCGTCACGGTCGGATTCGTCGCGGATGTCGGCGATATCCTCGAGCTTCTTGTCGTTCACCATATCGGCGATCCGCTCGATCATGTTGGCCTTGTTCACCTGATACGGGATCTCCGTGACGACAATGCTCTGCCGATCGTTCTTTCCTGTTTCGATGCTTGCCCGGGCTCGCACGATGATGCGGCCCTTGCCCGTCAGGTATGCGTCGCGGACCCCCTCGTATCCGTAAATGATGCCGCCCGTCGGAAAATCGGGAGCCTTGACCACCTTCATGAGTTTTTCGTTGTCCAGCGTTTCATCCTTGATAAGCGCCAGACAGCCGTCGATCACTTCGGTCAGATTGTGCGGGGGGATATTTGTCGCCATGCCCACGGCGATGCCGCTGGAGCCGTTGACCAGCAGGTTGGGCACCATGGCGGGAAGGACAGAAGGCTCCTTCAGTGTGTCGTCAAAGTTCGGTGTGAAATCCACCGTGTTCTTCTCCAGGTCGCGCAGCATCTCTTCGGCAATACGCGAGAGACGCGCCTCGGTGTACCGCATGGCCGCCGCGGAGTCGCCGTCCACCGATCCAAAATTTCCCTGGCCGTCCACCAGCGGATACCGCATGGAGAAATCCTGCGCCATGCGCACCATGGTGTCATAGACCGCGCTGTCGCCGTGGGGATGGTATTTCCCGAGCACCTCGCCCACAATGCGGGCGGACTTCTTGTACGGCCGGTTCGCGGCGAGACCCAGGTCCTGCATGCCGAAAAGCACGCGCCGGTGCACGGGCTTTAATCCGTCCCGCACGTCGGGCAACGCGCGCGCCACGATGACCGACATCGAGTAGTCGATATACGACCCCCGCATTTCGTCTTCGATATCCACCGGAATGATTTTTTCGTTAAGCGTCGCCATACTGAGGCTTTCTTCTTGCGTTGGTCCTACACGTCCAGGTTCCGTACGTACTTGGCGTTCTTTTCGATGAACTCCCGCCGCGGTTCAACCTCATCACCCATGAGAATGGAAAAAGTCCGGTCTGCATCCGCGGCGTTTTCGATGGTTACCTGCAAAATTGTCCGCGTCTCCGGGTTCATGGTCGTCGACCAGAGCTGTTCGGGATTCATTTCCCCCAGACCTTTGAAGCGGGAGATGGCGATGCCGTTTCCCACAAGCATGGCACCTTCCTCCGGCGCCTCCCCTGCATGCGCGGGTGAGGATTCTTCCGCTTTCTTGGCTTTGTCCGTCTTCAGGCGTTTCACGACCTCCTCGCGCTCCTCGTCGTCATAGGCGTAAAACTCCTGCTTTCCCTTCTTGACTTTGTACAGCGGCGGTTGGGCGATGAAGACATGGCCGAGCTCGATCAGGGCCTTCATGTGCCGGTACAACAGCGTCAGGAGCAGCGTGCGGATGTGCGACCCGTCCACGTCCGCGTCGCACATGAGGATGATCTTGCCATACCGCACTTTTGCAGGATCGAACTCTTCGCCCACTCCCGTTCCGATAGCCGTGAAAATATTCCGGATTTCTTCGTTCTCCAGAATCTTGTGCAGCCGGGCCTTCTCCACGTTCAGGATTTTTCCCTTCAACGGCAGGATCGCCTGGAAACGGCGGTCGCGTCCCTGTTTCGCACTCCCGCCCGCCGAGTCCCCTTCAACGAGATACAGCTCGCAATGTTCGGGATCGTTGATGGCGCAGTCGGCCAGCTTCCCGGGAAGCCCGCCACCCGAGAGGGCGTTCTTCCTGCGGGTCAGGTCACGCGCCTTGCGCGCCGCCTCCCGTGCCTCAGCCGCCCGCATCGCCTTATCCAGGATCCGTTTCGCGTCCGGCGAGTTGTCCTCCAGCCAGGCGCTCAGCGCAGATCCGATGACGGACTCGACGATGCTCTTCACTTCGCTGTTCCCCAGCTTGGTCTTGGTCTGTCCTTCAAACTGGGGCTCGGGGACTTTTACGCTCAGAATGCCCGTAAATCCCTCGCGGAAGTCATCGCCGGTCAAGACGATGCCGCCTTCCTTCAGGATGCCCGCCTTGTATGCATAGGTGTTCAACGAACGCGTCAATGCCGTCCGGAAGCCGACCAGGTGCGTGCCGCCTTCATGGGTGTTGATGTTGTTGACATAGGTGAAAATATTCTCGCTGTACTGGTCATTGTACTGAAACGCCGCCTCCACTTCGACCGCGCGCCCGTTCTCGTCCTTGTCGGCTCCCCTGGCGGAAAACGGTTTGCGTACAATCGAGGGGCGCGTGGCATCAATGTACCGTACGAATTCGGCCAGCCCCCCTTTGAAATGGAACGTTTCCTCCTGCTCGTTCTTGTTGCGCCGGTCAACAATGCGGAGCGTAACTTCCGCATTCAGAAAGGCCAGCTCACGCAGCCGTTCTGCAACAGTCTCGAACTTGAACGTCCGGTTCTTGAAGATCTGACCATCCGGCAGAAAGGTCACGCGCGTGCCCGTTTGCTCCTTCTCCGCCTTTCCCGTCACCTTGGCGGGCGCAACAGGTTCCCCGCGTTTGTATTTCTGAAACCACTTCTTTCCGTCACGGAAGACCTCCGCTTCCAGCCACTCGCTGAGCGCGTTGACCACCGACACGCCGACCCCGTGAAGACCACCCGATACCTTGTACGTGTTCTTGTCGAACTTCCCCCCGGCGTGAAGCACGGTCATGACCACCTCCAGCGCCGACCGTCCCTCTTCTTTGTGCATGTCGGTGGGAATGCCGCGGCCGTCGTCGGTGACCGTGACCGAACCATCTTTGTTGAGCGAGACATCAATCGTTCTGGCATACCCGGCAAGCGCCTCGTCGATCGAGTTGTCCACCACCTCATACACCAGATGGTGCAGGCCGCGCGTGCTGACGTCCCCGATATACATGGCGGGCCTGCGGCGCACCGCTTCAAGTCCTTTCAGGACGGTGATGTCCTCGGCCGTATACCCGCGTGCTTCGGCTCCGTTACGCGGCCCGGCCGTCACGGTTTCTTTTCCGGCGCGCTTCTTCGCCTTTACCGGTGTTCCTTTCGCCATGTCTCTCCTTGGCTCTCTATCGAAAACGAATGTCTTTCACTACGTCCGCGCCCAGGGCACGGTTGATCTTCTGAAGGATTTCCAGACGCTTCATGGACAGCTCCGCACGCCACGGTGCGGTGGTCACCCGGACATACAGCACGCCGCTCTCGATCCGCTCCGGCACCGTCACCCGTGCAATTTGCTCCCCCACCATATCGCTCCACGCGGTGAGCACGCTGAACTTCCGGAGCGTCTGGTCAATGCCGAGCGCGGTAAGCAGCTCGTTGATGGCCTGCGACGCGGGAACCGGATACCCGGTGGTCTTCGATCCCTTACGCCTGGCCCGCCGTACAGCATCCGCGCTCAATGGAATATCTCCGGTGATGATCGTTCCACGTGATCGCCGGCGTAAACAGCTTTCCGTCGGTTGTCGTGATCAGCGCCTGCCCGAGGGACGCAAGATGCTCGAGGACCCGCCCGGCGCGCCGCCTGTCCAGCTCGGCAAAGACATCGTCCAGCAACAGTATCGGTCGCTCCGCCCGCGTTTCGCAGACGTACTGATATTCAGAAAGCTTGAGTGCAATCAGCAGCGTTTTCTGTTCGCCCTGCGAGGCATATGCGTGCGCCTCGAGATTCCGCAATAGAAAGGTGACATCGTCGCGGTGCGGCCCGACAAGGGTCGTCCCCCGGCGCTCTTCATCCTGCCGGCACCGGTCAAGGGCCATCGCCATTGCGCCGGCGACTTCCGCGGGATTTTCCGGTTTCTCCACACCGTCCAGGGTGAGATACACCAGCGTCAGATCTTCATCGGCACCAACCAGATCCGCATACGCCGGATGCAGGGATTGCTGCAGCCGTTCCAGAAACACCGCCCGCCGGAAAATGATCCGTGATCCACGCTCGACGAGAGCGGCCGTCCACGGGTCCACGGTGCCGGGCAGACCCCGCCCGTGGAAGCGGGCATCCGCAAGAAGCCGGTTTCTCTGCCGGAGAATCCGCCGGTATTCCAGCACATCGGCAAAGTAGCCGCTGCTTGTCTGGCTTAACACGATATCCAGAAATTTCCGCCGCTCCGCCGGAGCCCCCGCGATAATACGGCCGTGATCGGGGGAGAGAATCACCGCGGGGAACATCCCCACAACCGCTGAAACCCGCTCGAGCGGCGCACCGTTCACCGCCACCGTCTTTTGTCCGGTACCCGCATGAAAAACAACCCGTATATCCGCTCGCTGCCCGCCATCATCCACCATCTGCGCCGCAATGTCGAAATATTCTTTCCCCACCATCACCGCCTGAACATCGGTCGACGCGTAGAAGCTCTTGCTGAGGCTCAGATACGATATGGCTTCGAGGATGTTTGTCTTGCCCTGGCCGTTTTCGCCGACCAGAGCATTGATGCCTTCGCCAAAGGCCACCGTTGTCCGCGCGTGATTGCGGAACTGGGTCACGTCGAGGCGCTCTACGCGCATTGCACCTCCGGAACAGCTCCAGAAAACGGCAGCCCCGCTCTCGACGGGGCTACCTTGGGGACCCAAACACCTGGCCGGGGCAAACACCCTCCGGAATCCATTGCCACCCTATGTATTCAGGCGAACCGGCATGATCAGCATAACGGCATCTTCCTGTGCGCTGCTCTCGGCGGGCGTGACAATGCCGGCGCGGGTTGAACTGCTGAATTTCATCGTGACCTGGGTGGAATCCAGATGGGAAAGAATATCAATAAGATAGGTGGCGTTGAATCCGATTTCCATGCTTTCCGCATTGTATGTACACGACAATGTTTCGTTCGCTTCTCCTCCAAAATCAATGTCCTGTGCGCTGATTTTAAGTGTATCCGGTGCGAGTTCGAGCCGGATCTGATGCGTGGTGGCGCTGGCATACAGCGCCACACGGCGTAACGAGGAGATAATATGCTCGCGGTTGACCGTCAGGAGTTTTGTGTTCTCGAGGGGAATAACGCTTTCATAATTGGGATATGTTTCTTCAATCAGCCGGGAAACGAGAACTGAATGATCATACAGAAAACGCACGTGCGTATCGCTTACACTCACGGTACATTCCCCCGCTTCCACGGCCTTTCCCAGAATGGCAAGAGCCTTCGCGGGCACAATAATGTCCTTTTCCAGCTTGGTCTTCTGTTGTGGACGATAAATAATGCGTGCAAGCCTATGGCCATCGGTGGCAACAGCCCGTAATTCTATACCATTCGCCTGCAATAATATGCCCATCATTGCCGGCCTCAGTTCATCAGTGCTGACGGCAAAAGCGGTGCGGTGAATAAGACGCCGCAAAACACTGCTCTCCATGACAAATTCACTGGTCCCCTTGAAGGGCGGCACCTGCGGGTAGTCCTTTGCTGCTTCTCCCGTAAGGGCATATTCGCCGTTCGGAGTCTTGATGCGAATTTTACTGGCATCCATATCCACCAGAAAAGTGACATCCGCTTCGGGCAGTGAACGAACGGTATCCATCAAACGCTTTGCAGGAACGGCAATCTTTCCATTTTCTCCCCCCTTAACATCCAGTGTCATCGTCGATGAAATAATAAGATCCGTCGCGGTAATCATCAACGAATTGCCCACCAGTTCAAATAACAGGGTTTCCAGAATTGGCATGGTTGACTTTGCCGGAATAACCCCGCCCAGCTTGGTCAAAGTTCGTTGAAGATCTGAAATGCTGACGGTGAATTTCATCGTGATCTCCTTGGTGGGAGGAGTGAAATCAAAGCAGAGATGTGCGTAACCCGGTAAATATAATCAAAAGACTATTAATAATCCAATATATATATAGAGAAGAACACCACTAGTAATAGAGAGTGTGCATATGTGTATAACATAATTATGAATACATGTATCGACTGTATTATGAATGTGTAAATGACAGAAGTATGAGAATACACATGAGGGTGCGGAATGTGTATGAAGAGAAACTTGTAAACATCTGCAGCCTCAAAAGTGAAAAGTAATTATTGTTCATGCTATTATCGACGAACGACACACATCGTTTCACATGCAGTACACAACGTTGCAAACATGTTATTGACAGCACGAGGGAGCAGCGATGAAAAAAGGGTGTATCAGAAGTATTCGAAAATTCTCGGTGATTTCATGACCGGTCGTGAACATGCCTGAAAATCTGACTGCATATTTCCTGAATGATCCGGAAGTGATCGGGTGGGTGTTAAACGTGGCCGAGAAGCTGGAGACGCCGCTTGACCTGCTGAACATGTGCCTGATATTTGCTATCCACGCGCATCTGGTCTTCAACGGATTGATATGCATGAATGACGGTGCTGTGATCGCGGCCTCCGAAATGCAGTCCGATTGTTTTCAGCGATGCGTTGGTGAGCTCTTTTGTCAGGTACATGGCGATCTGGCGCGCATTGACAATTTCCTGTTTTCGTGTCTTGGCGCGCAGCAAATCCTCGGGAATATTGAAATACTCGCACACAATGCGCTGGATTGTTTCGATGGTAATAGGTGAACGCACATCTCCGACGACCACCTTGAGAACATCGCGTGCAAGATCCAGGTTGATTTCACGCCCCTCCAGAGATGCGCGGGCCAGCAGGCTGATCAGGCATCCTTCGAGTTCACGGATATTTGTTGTCACATTGGCTGCGATGAAATCCACGATATCCTGCGCAAGTTCAATTCCGTCGTCGGCGCTTTTTTTCCGCAGAATCGCGATACGGGTTTCAAGATCGGGCGGCTGGATGTCGGACGTAAGGCCCCACTGGAAGCGGGACAGCAGACGATCGTCCAGCCCCTTGAGTTCCTTCGGGGGCCGATCGGACGACAGGACAATTTGTTTGCCAAGCTGGTGAAGCTCGTTGAAGGTGTGGAAGAAATTATCCTGGGTTTTTTCCTTTCCGGAAAAGAACTGAATGTCGTCGACAATGAGAACATCCATGCTGCGATAGAAGCTTGAAAAGTCCCGTATCCGGTCGCTCTGGATGGCATCCACAAATTCCACGGTGAACTTCTCGCTCGACACATACATCACCCGGCTGGCTTTGCCGTGCATAAGCACGTGGTTGCCAATGGCCTGGATGAGGTGAGTTTTGCCGAGTCCGGTGCCACCGTACAGTACCAGCGGATTGAAGGATGTACCCCCGGGGTTGTTGGCAACGGCCGATGCTGCAGCGCGTGCCAGCTGGTTACTGTCCCCCTTGATGAAGTTCTCAAAGGTATAGCGGGGATTCAGATAGTTCGGAAAGGGCGAACTCACCGTATCCTCACGTGCCGCCGCGCGTGCAGGATGAACGGGCGGGGACGGCCGCCCCGGTTGAGGTGCAAAGACCGGTCGTCCCGGGGGAAGTGCTGTGGGCTGCGAGGCACGCAGCTCCGCCTCCATGGGGGTCTCTTCCGCACGAATGCCATATTCCAGACGCGCTTCGGTTCCCAGGACTTTCGTAATTGTTGCGCTGATGATTCCGTAATAGTGTTCTTCGAGCCAGTCATAGAAGAACTGGCTGGGGACCTGTACGGTGAGAGTCCCGCCCTGGAGGTGTTGCGGGATAATGGGTTCAAACCAGGTTTTGAAACTCTGGGAATTCACACGATCGCGAATCATGTCAAGGCAGGCAGACCAGACGCGCTGGGCCTGTTCAAGCGGGCCGGGCTGCCGTGGCTGTTCAAAACCACTACCCGCGACAATTGCTGAGGTTAGAGAGTTGTCCATACAACATCAACCTTTATTCACAGACTTATGCACATTCGTTGAAAACCACACTTCGCAGGGTAAGATGTCACAAAATTATCCACATACGCACATAAGATGATAACCACATAAGCCTTTGAAAAATAGAGGCTTATATCAGAGCGCTCGAACTGGGTATGATGGCTGTTCATAACATCGGAAGAATATTGGGAACAGACCCCGGGGGAGGCGCTTTATCCACACATTATCCACGGTCCGGGTAACAGATGCGTCACTATTATGATAACATATCAACGGTGGCGGCGCAAGCAATATTTTCGGTTTTGCGGGGAGTTCGTTCTTGAAACTGAACAGGGTTTTCTTTACCTTGGAGTTCTTAGAGAAGGTATTCCGGGGATTGTCCGTTTAGGGCAACCCTCTTTTTGTCTTATCACGAGAGCCAGGAGTGTCTCCGCATGAAACGCACCTTCCAACCGCACAAGCGGAAGCGTCGCAACACGCACGGATTCCGGGAGCGTATGTCGACCAAGAATGGCCGCCGGGTTCTCTCCCGCCGGCGCGCGCGTGGCCGCCACAAGCTGACGGTCAGTGACGAGCGGTAGGTGAACCCGGCAGAAGCGCTCCGGGGCTTTGCCGCGTTTGACCGGGTTTTCCGGGACGGGCGGAGAACCTCAGGCGCACTGCTGCATTGCATGTACAGGGTCGAGCGGGCCGAGCATGTCGTCCTCCGGGTCGGGTTTGCAGTGTCGAGCAAACACTACCATGCCGTGCGCCGGAACAGGTTGCGCCGCCTGATGCGGGAGGCCTTTCGCGCAGAACAGGAGACTCTGTATGGTGCGCTCGAGCGGGCCCGCTCCTCGGCCGATGTGGTGTTCTTGTTCCGACCGAAAACACCGCTGACAGTCGAACGCCTGAGCGTATTCCCGGTCCGCGATGATATGGCCGCCATCTGCCGGCGGATCATGGTTCAACTGTAAGGCACAGGACCATGCGTCAGTTCGTCGTCCTTGTGGTGCGTACATACCAGATAGTGGTTGCGCCGTTGCTTCCCCCCAACACGTGCCGGTTTTCCCCCACCTGTTCCCAGTATGCCATCGATGCCGTCCGGAAATACGGCGTCCTGGAGGGATGCTGGAAAGCGGTGAAACGTATCGGCAGATGTCACCCGTTCCATCCGGGCGGATACGACCCCGCCTGATCAGCGATTATTGAACAAGGGCCGTCTATGGATAAGCAATCAACAATCGGATTCGTCCTCATCGGATTGGTGCTCATAGGGTGGATGTGGCTTCAGGCGCCACCGCCGCAGCAGCACACCGTGCAGAGAATCGACACGACCCAAACGGCCGTGGCTGTCGCACGCGACACGGTAAAACGGGAGGAACCCAGGAATATCCCCGCTGTTGCCCCGGAAGGACGGCAGGACGGTACGGGGCGCTTTTTTGCCGGACGTGAAACAGGCAGAGACCTGATCATGACCGTCGTCACCGAGCTGTATACGGCCGAAGTGTCCTCCAGAGGGGGGCTGCTGCGTACATGGACCCTGCACAACTTCAAGAGCTGGGATGGTGTTCCGGTGCAGCTGGTGGACGGAGATCGCGGGGGGGATCTCAGCCTGTTGTTCACATCGCGTGACGGAAAGCTGATCAATACCCGCGATCTGATGTTTGATGTCAGTGGTCCGCGCGGTCGCTCCGTTACGCTGCAGGGCGAAGACTCGGTGACCGTGACCTTCACGCTGCCGGTGAGCACCGGCGGACGGCTCGTCAAGCGCCTGACCTTTGTCAACGGGTCATACGAATTCAGTGCGGGCTTTGAATTCCAGAAGATGGATTCCGTCCTCTCCAATTTTGAATACCAGATTGTCTGGGAGCACGGCTTGCGGTACGCCGAGCACAACAGCGTGGATGAATCGGGTTTTGCCATGGCGTATGCTTCCTCCGGCGGAGAAGTGACGGAAGTCGACGCGGGCACGGTGGGCGAGAAAAAACAGCAGGACATTACCGGCGTCACCGACTGGATTGCCACGCGCAACAAGTATTTTCTTGCCGCTCTGTTCCCGCGCTCCCCGCGCAGTGAAGGTGCGTTCCTCGAGGGGACCGCCATCGCCATGCCCGACCAGGGTATCAAGGAGAATTACTCGCTGGCGTTGAAGATGCCTTTCCGCGGAGGCGCGCTGGAGCAGGCGGAGATCGATATCTACCTCGGTCCCCTGGAGTATGATCTCGTGAAGAGCTACGGACGTGGCCTGGAGATGACCATGAATCTCGGCGCGGCCTGGATCATCCAGCCGATTTCCGAGTATGTCATGATTCCCCTGCTCAAATTTCTCCGGTTGTTTATCCCCAACTACGGGGTGGTGATTATTGTCTTCTCGCTCATTATCAAGCTGGCGCTGCATCCGCTCACACGCACAAGCATGCGGTCCATGCGGAGAATGCAGGCCCTGAATCCGATGATGACCGAGATCCGGGAGAAGTACAAGGATGATCCACAGAAGATGAATGCCCAGGTGATGAACCTGTACAAGGAATACGGTGTGAACCCGGCATCGGGTTGTCTTCCGTTATTGCTGCAGATGCCGATTCTGTTCGCGCTGTACGCGGTGTTCCGTTCTTCTATCGAGCTCCGCCAGGCGCACTTCGTTGCGTGGATCACCGATCTGTCGGTCCCGGATGCGATGGCGCGGCTCCCCTTCACGATTCCGTTCTTCAGCATCACGGACGTAAGCGGGCTGGCACTGGCGATGGCGCTGACCATGTTCGTGCAGCAGAAGATGACGGTCACGGATCCGCGCCAGAAAGCCATGGTGTGGATGATGCCGATTATGATGATGTTGATTTTCAACAGCCTGCCGGCGGGACTGAACCTCTACTACTTTGTCTTCAACCTGCTGTCGATCGGGCAGCAGATGTGGTTCAACCATCAGCACAAAGACGAGCCGTTGCGCAAGGTCGATCCGAAAAAAGGCGGGGGCGGCGTGATGGCCCGGCTCACGAAGAACCTGCCGAAAATGAAATGACGGTGTGTGTGGTCCTGTCACCGGAGCCCCGCCAGAAAGAGCGGGGCTTTTTTTTGCCGTGCGGGTTCACCTCCCGTCCGCACGGAGGGTCGCGTATGCGCGAAGGCGGGTCTGGTGGCAAGGGGGTGCGTATTTCTCCGGCCGTCGCCCTCCGGGGTGTCGGTGGCATGTGTGCGGGCATGTCGATTCGTTGCGCCTCTCACCGGAAATCCGTAACATGAAAGTTTAGGGTGCGAGGAGGAACGCCTTGTCATCGAACGGGGACACGATTGTTGCGGTAGCCACCGCACCGGGTGCGGGTGCGGTCGCAATCGTACGCATGAGCGGTGCGGAGGCGATCCGGATTGGCGGACGCGTATTCCGCGGGCGGATGGCGCTGGAGGCGGCGGGAGGATACACGGTCCATCACGGACATATTGTGGGGGAAGCGGGGGATATGGTGGACGAAGTCCTGGCCACCGTCTTCCGGAGTCCGCGTTCATACACCGGCGAGGATATGGTGGAAGTGAGCTGCCATGGCGGCATGCTGGTGACGGCTTCCGTGCTCGGATCTCTGGTGCGGGCTGGAGCACGGCCTGCGGCTCCGGGAGAGTTTACGCGGCGGGCGTTCCTCAACGGGCGTATCGATCTGACCCAGGCCGAAGCGGTTGCGGACTTGATCGTTGCCAGGAGTGTTCGCGGGCACCGGGTAAGCGTGGAACAGCTGGCCGGTCGTCTGGGCGGCCGGGTCCGTGAGTTGAGGGAGTCTCTGGCGAGCCTATGTGCGTTATTGGAACTTCAGTTGGACTTCTCCGAAGAAGGCCTCACCATCGTCAATGTCGGGGAGGTTGACAGGAAGCTGGAGAACGCAGCCGGGCTTGCACGCAAAATGGCGGAATCCTATGAGAAAGGTCGTGTGTTCAGGGACGGGATCCTTGTGGTGATTGCCGGCGCACCGAACGCGGGAAAGTCAAGTCTCTTTAATGCCCTTCTTCAATCCGATCGAGCAATAGTCACACCGACACCGGGAACGACGCGGGACTTCATTGAAGAGAGCATTACGATCGAGGGGATCGCCGTCCGATTGGTCGATACGGCGGGTTTGCGTGAAACGCAGGATGAGATAGAACGCGCCGGCGTGGTCAGAACGGAGTCAGTGCTCAGAAGTGCAGACGTGATCCTCCTTGTCGTGGACTCAACAAGCACGATCGCGTTTGAGGAAGCTACGGGGGGAATCCTGGATGCCGGTCCGGAGCAACATCGGATCGCTGTACTTAACAAGGTCGATATCCTCAGGCTTTGGAATCAAGATGCGGCGCACGCCCGGATGCGGGACGGGGAAAGCTGGGACATCAGGGTTTCGGCCAGAACGGGAGAGGGGATTGAAGAACTGCGAAAGGCAATTGTTTTGTCGGTTGTTCATGGCTCCGGCTCAGGGGAAGATGAGGTTCTCGTGACCAGCCGGCGGCACCAGGATGCGCTGGAACGGGCACATCGTGGACTTACGTCAGCACGGTCGTCACTTCTCAATGGAAGTGCCATGGAATTTGTTGCCTTTGATGTGCGAGAAGCAATCAATGCCCTTGCGGAAATCACGGGTGAAGTCACCAGCGATGATGTACTGAATACCATATTTGAAAAATTTTGCATCGGAAAATAGGTCGATGTTTCACGTGAAACATGCATATGATGTTGTCGTGGTGGGCGGCGGCCATGCCGGGATAGAAGCGGCCCTGGCTGCTGCGCGCATGGGATGTTCAACGGCTCTTCTGACCATGGAGGCGGAGGCGATCGGCAGAATGTCATGCAACCCGGCCATCGGAGGAACCGCCAAAGGACACCTTGTGCGTGAAATAGATGCCCTCGGCGGGGAGATGGGGTTGCTGGCGGATGCCACCGGCATCCACTTCCGGATGCTGAACATGTCCAAAGGCCCCGCTGTCTGGTCACCACGAAGTCAGAACGATCGCGACCTGTACAGCAGGGAAGCCCGGCGGCACATCGAGTCCCAGACCGGACTGGACATCATCGAAGATCAGCTGGCAGATGTTTTTCTGGAGAGTGGACAGGTTTCGGGTGTTGTGCTGGGAAATGGAAGAAGGATCACCTCCGGAGCTCTTGTCCTTTGCAGTGGAACATTTCTCAATGCTCGCATGCATACCGGGTTGGTCACCATAGCAGGTGGGAGATATGGCGAACCCGCATCCATGGGGCTTACAGAAAAGTTTCGTGCGCTCGGTTTTATCACAGGCAGATTGAAAACCGGAACACCACCGAGGCTGAAGAGGGATTCGATTTCTTACGGGGAGACGGAGATTCAACCCGGGGATGAGAATCCTGTTCCATTTTCCTTCCGCAACGGGAGTATCAGGAATCAGCAGATCCCGATGTACCTGACTCATACCAACAACCGCACTCACGATGCACTTCGCAGAGGTTTTCTGGAATCGCCTCTCTTCACGGGCCGCATCACCGGAATAGGACCCCGGTACTGCCCATCCATTGAAGACAAGATCCACAGGTTCAGTGACAGGGAACGACATCAGATATTTCTGGAACCGGAGGGGTACGAATCGGATATCGTCTATGTAAACGGGTTCTCCTCAAGTCTGCCCGCCGCCATCCAGGAAGAAGCTCTTCGAACAATACCGGGTCTTGCGGAATGCGTGATGGTTCGTCCCGGCTACGCGGTCGAGTACGACTACTTCCCGCCATACCAGGTGAAGCACTCGCTGGAGACGAAGTTGGTGGGGGGACTGTTCTTCGCCGGCCAGATCAATGGGACGAGCGGCTATGAAGAAGCTGCGGCACAGGGGATTGTTGCAGGGATCAATGCCGCATTGCAGGTTCAGGGGGAAGCGCCTTTCACACTTGAGAGAAGCGAAGCCTACATCGGTGTGTTGATTGACGATCTAATCAACAAAGGGACGGAAGAGCCCTACCGGATGTTCACATCGAGAGCCGAACACCGGTTGGCATTGCGGCAGGACAATGCGGACATCCGTCTTATGAGGATGGGGCACAGACTCGGGCTCATCGATCATGCGACGGTGAAGAAGCTGGAAGAGAAAGAGCGGTTGATAGCAGAAGCCAGAGAATTCTTTCAGTCCTTCCGTCTGGGTGTCAGGGAGTGGAATGAGTACGTGACGGGAGGCGGAGAACTCATGATTTCAGAACCGGAATCTGTTTTCAATCTCCTGAAAAGGCCCGGCGTCACCATCGACATGTTGATGGGAGTTCCCAGAGTAGGGGAGAGCGTTTTGACAGGGGAATTGCGTCATGACCGGGGGGCGCGGATGCAGCTGGAGATTGGCGTGAAGTATGAGGGGTACCTCAAACGGCAGGATGAACAGATACGGCTCTTCGGCAGGAATGAGGCCATGGGGATTCCCGAAAACTTTGACTATCGTAACGTCAAGTCGCTGAGCAACGAAGGCCGGGAGAAACTTCAGCGCGTGCGCCCCCGTTCGGTAGGGCAGGCAATGCGGATCAGCGGTGTTACCCCGGCCGATGTCTCGGTATTGATGATCAATCTGATGAGGTGATGTTTCACGTGAAACATTCGGAATTGACCGCCACGGTGATCGGGCAGTACGGATTGAAAGCGAGCGAAGAGCAGCTGGAATTGCTTGATCGTTATCTGGAAATGGTGCTGGAGTGGAACGCAAAGATCAACCTCATTTCCCGGAGGGACGAAGAGAACATCGTGGGGCAGCATCTCCTTCATTCTCTTGCCCCCCTATTTGTTCTGTCCATGCCGGAAGAGCTGATGGTTATGGATCTCGGGTCGGGGGGAGGATTCCCCGGGATACCGCTGGCGATTCTGAAGCCGGGGTGGACGGTAGTGCTGGTGGATTCGATCAGGAAGAAGACGCTGGCACTGGAGGATATGGTCGCTCGATTGGCCTTGGGATCAGTGCGCGTGGTGACAGGCCGTGTTGAAGAGAAGGATGTTCTGGCCCCGATGCGGGGGAAGTTCGATCTGATTCTGGCAAGAGGAGTGGCGTCCCTGACGAAGCTTGCTGTCTGGTCCAGGCCGTTTGCCCGGCGCAGTGCGCCGAACACGGTGTGTGTGCGTCGTGCGGGAGGGGGAGAGCCCGGGCAGCATCTATTGCCGTTATTGCTTTGCTACAAAGGCGGGGATCTCACGGCGGAGCTCAAAGAGGCGCAGATCAAGGCGGGCGTGAAACATGCGGCCGTGCTGGACCTGACGTTTCCCGGCGGGGAGGGGATGGAAAAGAAACTGGTGGTGGTAAACCTCTAATCATTCAATAGCCGTTATTGGACATGGCCCAAGAACTCTACGACGCTATCGCCAGATTGCTCACCGAGCAACGGAACCCCGCTTCCATGAATATGGACATGATGTCCACGGAGGAAATCCTCCGCCTGATCAACGCGCAGGACAAACTTGTGGCACTGGCCGTCGAACGGGAAATCCCCCACATCACCCGGGCCGTGGAGTATATCGTTGCGTCCTTCAGGAGCGGCGGACGGCTCATCTACTTCGGGGCCGGCACAAGCGGCAGGCTCGGAGTCGTCGACGCTTCGGAATGTCCCCCGACATTCGGAACAGATCCGCGCCAGGTTGTGGGGCTGATTGCCGGCGGGGAGAAAGCGATGTTCCGCGCGCAGGAAGGGGCGGAAGACAACCCGGCGCTCGCACGCGAAGATGTGGACGCCCAGCACGTCACCGTACGCGATACGGTGTGCGGTATCGCCGCGAGCAGACGCACCCCTTACGTCGTTGCCGCTGTTGCCCGCGCGCGGGAACTGGGGGCGAAAACGATCTACGTGACCACCAACCCGCGCGCGGAATTCGACCTGGACGTGGATGTGGCAATCTGTCCGGAAGTCGGGCCGGAAGTCCTCATGGGTTCCACCCGTATGAAATCCGGCACCGCCCAGAAGCTCGTCCTGAATATGCTCACCACCACCGCAATGGTAAAGCTGGGGAAAGTCTACGAGAATATGATGGTTGACCTCCAGCTCACCAACGCCAAGCTCGTGGAACGCTCGCGACGGATCGTCATGATGGCCACCGGCGTCGATTACGATGTCGCTGCACGCGTCCTGTCGGAAACGGGCGGCCATGTCAAGAGCGCCATTGTCATGATCAAAACCGGAGCCCCGCTGGAAGAAGCGCAACGCCGCATCGCCGCGGCCGGGGGATTTGTCCGCTTCGCGATCGGGGAACAGAAGACGGGTGGGTAACCTCACATCCTGATGCCGGAGTCCCTCCCACATCTGCTGGATGACAGCCCGCTCCTGGCGCGCCTGCAGGAGGCGCTTGAGCCCTTGCCCCCCGGTACACCCCTGGACGTCACCGGAGTGGCCGGATCATTCCGCGCTCTCCTGGCCATCTCCCTGCACAAACGCCTCTCCCGCCAGCTTCTCCTCATCGCGCCGGACAAAGAATCCGCCGTCAGGACCGCGGACGATCTGGCTGTTCTTGGAGATCCGTCCCGGACGCGGTTGTTCCTCGGACGTGAAGAGCAGGAAGCGGTGTTGTCGGAACGATCCCGCGAACTCCACGACGTGCAAACGCTCCGCTCGCTGCTCTCAGGCGAAGTCGACGTGGTGGTCACACACCCCGCAGGCGCGGCACTCCGCCTGCCTCCCCCCGCGGCCGTCCGATCGCGTGCACGTACGCTGAACACCGGCGCTTCCCCGGGCTTCGTCGAAACCGTCGCCGGCCTGCAGGGATTTCTCTTCGAGCGAGCCGATATCGTGGAGCACCCGGGCCAGTATGCCGTTCGCGGCGGCATCCTCGATGTCTTTCCCTTCGTGGGAGAAAACCCGCTGCGCATCGAGTTCATGGAAGATACGGTGGAATCCATCCGCGAGTTCGACGTCGCCTCCCAGCGCTCCATCCGGGAACTCAGCTCGGCTCTTCTGGTACCCGACCTGCTTGGCGAAAACGACGGCGTCACACAGGGGAATGCCTCCCTCCTGGACTATCTTCACGACCGTGCACTGGTGATTCTTGACGGCGCCCCGCTGGTGCAGGCGGCATGGGAACAGCTGGGCACCTCCGCACGCGCCGCACGGTATGATGTGGAAAGACTGTATGATGTCCTGACCCTCTTTCCACAGATGCACATCGGCGGACTGCAGACCGGCGGGAAAGCCCTGGATTTCGGCGTACGCCCCCAACCGTCGTTCAACGGAAGCATTCAGGTGCTCCTGCGTGACATTTCCGAACGCCAGCGGGCCGGCCTCGGCATTCTGCTCTGCTGCGACGGCCAGGCGGAACTGAACCGGATACGGGAACTGATCGGCACCGCCGCGCCGTCTCCCGGCGAACCGCACTCCGTGGACCAGTCCGCAATCCACTACTCGCTTGATGCCATCCACGAAGGCTTCCTGCTTTCCGAACACCCTCTTGCGGTATATACCGAACATCAGATTTTCGGAAGAATGAAACGGCACGGCCGGCGTCGCCGGGCACGGTTCAAAGGAATCACCGAAGCCGACGTCCAGCACCTCCGCAAAGGCGACTACATCGTGCATGAGGATTTCGGCATCGGGAGATTCTCCGGTCTCCGGACAATCCGGGTCCGCGATGTGGATGTGGAAGTTGCGGCGGTGCTCTATGCCGAAAACGACACGCTGTATGTGAACATCAGCTATCTCAACAAGCTGCAGAAATACTCATCGAAGGACGGACACATCCCGAAACTCCACCGTCTCGGCAGCGGTGAATGGGAAAAACTCAAGGCGCGGACGAAGAAACGGGTCAAAGACATCGCGCGCGATCTCATCACGCTGTACGCGCGGCGCAAAATGACGGAAGGGTTCTCCTTCCCTGCCGATACGCCCTGGCAGAAGGAACTGGAGGCTTCCTTCATGTATGAAGACACCTTCGATCAGGCAAAAGCGACACTTGATGTGAAGCGGGACATGGAGGCATCCCCCCCCATGGACCGGCTGATCTGCGGCGACGTCGGGTTCGGAAAAACAGAAGTGGCGGTCCGCGCTGCATTCAAAGCGGTCATGTCGGGGAAACAGGTCGCCCTGCTCGTTCCCACGACGATCCTGGCAACGCAGCACGCACAAACGTTCCACGATCGCATGGCCCGGTACGGTGTCGACATCGAGGTGCTCTCGCGCTTCAAGCTAAAAAAGGAACAGGAAGCCGTCCTTGCCCGGCTGCGGGACGGCGTGCTGGATCTGGTGATCGGGACGCACCGGCTTCTTTCCAAAGATGTCTCGTTCAAGGATATCGGCCTGCTGATCATCGATGAAGAACACCGGTTCGGAGTTGCCGCAAAGGAAAAGCTGCGGCTGCTGCGTGCGCAGGTGGATACGCTCGCCCTGACCGCGACACCGATTCCACGGACACTGCACTTCTCTCTTCTGGGTGCACGCGACCTCTCGCTCATCGCCACTCCCCCGCGCAACCGTCTGCCGATTGTCACCGAAATCACCCAGTGGAACGACGGGCTCATTCAGGATGCGGTCAGACGCGAGCTGCGCCGGGGCGGACAGATATACTTCGTGCATGACCGCGTGCAGAGCATGGACGACGTTGCCGCGCGGCTCCAGCAGCTGCTGCCGGATGTGCGGATCGGAACGGGGCACGGACAAATGCAGCCGCGCGAACTTGAAGGAATCATGCTGGCATTCCTGGAAAAACGCATCGACATGCTCGTGTCAACCAAGATCATCGAGTCGGGACTGGATATTCCAAACGTCAACACGATTATCATCAATCGTGCGGACCGCTTCGGCATGGCGGAACTCTATCAACTGCGCGGGCGCGTCGGGCGCTCCAACACCCAGGCGTACGCCTATCTGCTGACACCGCCGGTATCCGTGCTCGGCAGAAGTACGGTGCAACGCCTGCAAGCCCTGCAGGAGTTCAACGAACTCGGGTCCGGCTTCAATCTGGCAATGCGTGACCTGGAAATACGCGGAGCGGGAAATCTGCTCGGCAGCGAACAGAGCGGCTTCATCGAGATGATGGGATTCGAGACATATACGCGTATTCTCGAAGAGGCGGTGTACGAACTGAAACAGGAGGAATTCCAGGAACTCTTCAAGGACGAGCGGACCACACCGGGAGCCGTTCGCGGTTTTGTTGTGGAATCCGACCTTGAAGCGTTTATCCCGGCCATGTACGTGGAGAATGAAACCGAGCGGCTGACAATCTACCGGCGCCTCTATGCGGTGAATACGCATGAGCAACTGGACGAAATCGGGCTCGAGCTGCGGGATCGGTTCGGCAAACGCCCTCCGCAGGTGGAAACCCTGCTCGGACTGGTGCGCCTGAAACTCAGCGCCGGTACACTGGGGCTGGCAAAGATTCACCTCTCGCCCGAGCGGCTCGAAGCCCATTTTCCGCCTCCATCTGATACGGTTTTCTACGAATCAGCCCGGTTTCAGCAACTCATGACCGCCTTTTCCCGCATGCGGGAGCGCGGTGTGCACCTAAGCCAGGGAGAAACAACGCTGCGAGCCACGATCCCCTTCGGCCGGAAGCTGGAGCCGGACGCCGTTCTCGAGAAGGCCAACAGCGTCATCCAGGAATTGCAGAATGTACCTCCGCTGAATTCCCCACCTGCATAACCCCTCAAACCAGCCCGAAATCCGCATCTCGTACTTGACTTTCTAACCCAAATGCGTATATTGATGGCACCCTGTGGGTAAAAGTGGGTGACTGGTGGGTACAAACCTCTTGAGGTAGACCGTGTCTTCATTCAAAGGGTCATACGATTATTCCGTCGACAACAAAGGACGGATCAACATTCCCGCCCGCCTGCGAAAATATATCTCGCCGGAAGCAAACGACACGTTTATCGTTACACGCGGCTACGAACAATGCCTCTACGTGTACCCGCTGGATGAGTGGAACAAAGTGGAAGAGAATATCCGCCAGCTTTCCTCGACAAATCCGAAGCATCGCTTTTTCATGCGCACGCTGTTGGAGCGTGCAACAGAATCCCAGCTGGACGGACAGTTCCGCATCACCATTCCCAAAGAGCTCCTGCAATTTGCGGGTATTGATAACGAAGTGTTCATCATCGGCGTCCTGGAGCACATCGAGATCTGGAATCCCCTGACGTACGCTGATTATCAGAAGACACAGGCCGAGAGCTACGAAAGCGTCGCCCAGACTGTCCTCCAGAAATAGTCCCGTGCCTTCGCCGGCTTTTCACATTCCCGTGCTCCGACAGGAAGCGGTCGATGCGCTTGTGAGCGATCCGGGCGGGACGTACGTGGACGGTACGATCGGCGGCGGCGGACATGCGGAGGAGATTTGCTCGAGACTCTCGGGACCGGGTCTGCTGATCGGGCTCGATGCTGATGAGGACGCCCTGGCGGAAGCGCGGATACGCCTGGCGCCGGCGGGCAACCGGGTTCGCTTCATCCACAGCAATTTCGGGGATCTCCGTTCGGTCCTGGATGAAGCCGGCGTCGGGATCATCCATGGTCTCCTCCTGGATCTGGGAGTTTCCTCGCATCAACTGGATGCACCGGCACGCGGATTCAGTTTTCGCGAAGACGAGCCGCTCGATATGCGCCTGGATCGTCACGCGGCGTTTACGGCCGGCGATCTGGTGAACGAGCGAAGCGAACAGGAGCTGGCGGACATTCTCTGGCGGTATGGCGAAGAGCGGCATGCCCGGCGCATTGCACGGCGATTGATCACCGCACGTCCGGTCCGGACCACCGGAGCCCTGCGCGATGTCGTGGCATCGGTGGCGGGACGGCAGTTCCTGAACAAGTCACTTGCACGGGTGTTCCAGGCGCTGCGTATCGAAGTGAACGGCGAACTGGAGAACCTGAAGCGCGTCCTGCCCGAAGCCCTGCGGCGGCTCCACCCGGGCGGACGGATTGTGGTGATCGCGTACCATTCGCTCGAAGACCGTATCGTCAAGGAATTTTTCCGGTCGGCCTCCACCCCGCCGGATTCACACTACCCTGCGCTGCTCCCGCAAAGGGTGGCGGATGTTCCGCTCCGCGTGCTGACGCGGAAACCGGTGGTGCCCGAGGAAGCGGAAACCGCACAGAACCCGCGGGCACGCAGTGCAAAGATGCGCGTGGCTGAGAAAACCTTATGTGGGATCGAACCATAAAACGCACCATCACCGCCTCCCCGCCTGCTCCTGCATTTCGGGAGAACCGCTACATCTATAACGGGGAACGGCAGAACACCGTGACAGGATACGCCGTCCGGGCCAATAAGCCCGCCACCCGCCGGCGTGTCTCTCCCTTCAACCTGATCGTGGTGCTGCTGATCACCGGGACGGTGATCGTGATGTACATCAGCAGTATCATTACCGTCAACGGGATCGCGGCGAACATCGGCACGCTGCAAACGCGCTATCAACGCCTGCTGGACAGCAACGCAGCACTGCAGGCGGAGCTGAACCGCAAATCGTCGCGCGACCGGATCAGTCCGATCGCCCGCGAACAACTGGGAATGCTGGATGCCCGGGAACAGCCGGAGCGCATTACCCTCGATCCCGACCTGGTGGATCGGGCGGCGGCGGTACGCAAGGAGCTGGGCGAATGATCGCAAAGCCGGAAGGAGATCTGCATGCGGTGCCGCCCCAGGTTCGATTGCAGCGCCGGATTCTGACCGTGAAGATCGTGCTGTTGATATCCTTTGCCGTGATCGCAGGCCGCCTTGTGCAGATTCAGGCTGTTCAGGCCGGTGCCTATCAGGAAATGGCGCGCCGCCAGTATGAAGCCCCGATGAAACTGCCCGCAGCCCGGGGAATCATCCTGGACCGCAACGGCAAAGTGCTGGTCTCCAACACCATGTTTGCATCGTTTGCGGCGGATCCCAAAGAGGCGGGCCGTGATCGGAATGATATCGCCGTTACCTTCGCCCAGGTGTTCAACCGCCCGCGCGAAGTGTACCTTGCCCGGCTGCGCGATCAGGATAAACGGTTTGTCTGGCTCGAACGCGGGGTCCCCCCCGCACTCTCTGCCCGTGTTCCTGTTCGCGATCTGCAGGGCATCATTACGGTGCCGGAAGCCGAACGGCTGTATCACTACGAACAAATGGCCGGACAGCTGCTGGGACATACGGGTGTCGACCACAGCGGGCTCAGCGGACTGGAGTTGCAGTACGACCGGTGGCTGCGGGGGAGTGACGGATTCGTCACGATGCAACGCGATGCGCTCCGGCGTACCCGGCAATCGCCGGAGTATCCGCGTGTGGACCCGGTGGACGGGCAGAATATCCTCCTGACCATCGATGCGGAAATACAGGCGATCGTGGAAGAGGAGCTGGAAAAGGGGGTTGCGCGCACCAAAGCGGAAAGCGGCCTGGCCGTCATGGTCGATCCGGCAACGGGAGCGGTCCTGGCCATGGCCAATGTTCCGTCGTTCAATCCCGCCCGGGCCGCCCTGCTCGATCCTGCGGTGCAGCGGAACCGGGTGATCACGGACTCCTTCGAACCGGGATCGGTGTTCAAAGTGGTAACGGCGAGTGCGGCGCTTGAAACCGGTGTCGTCCGGACCGGAGAAAAGATCTTTGCGGAAAACGGAGCATACCGTGTCAAAGTGCCCGGTCGGAAGATCCGGACCATTACGGACACCCACCCGCACGGCATGCTCACGTTTCAGGAGGGCATGGAACAGTCGAGCAACATCCTGATGGCGAAGGTGGCGACGCGCGTGGGCGCGCAGACAATGTTCATGACCGCACGTGGATTTGGATTTGGCATACAAACGGATCTCGGCCTTCCCGGCGAAGTCAGCGGCAACCTGAAAAAGCCGGCGCAATGGTCGGCGACAACACTCCACTCCCTGGCAATGGGGTATGAGGTCGCGACAACACCCCTGCAGCTGGTCATGGCCTATGCGGCCGTGGCCAACGGCGGCTGGCTGATGAAGCCGTTTGTTGCACGCCAGGTGGTCAGCGCGCAGGGGGATGTCCTGCTGGAAACCACGCCACAACAAATCCGCCGCGTGATATCCGATTCGACGGCACACACCCTGACACGCTTCTTCGAAGGGGTCGTTGAACGCGGAACGGGCACGCTGGCCAGGGTGGCGGGGCTGAGGATCGCCGGCAAGACGGGCACCTCAAAGAAGGTCGTGAATGGCCGCTACGGCCTGAGTGACTATACCGCCTCCTTTGTCGGGTTCTTTCCCGCAGAAGCGCCCAAGTATGTATGCCTCGTCATGCTGGATAATCCGCGGTCCGGCGGCTATTACGGCGGACTCGCCAGTGCGCCGATCTTCAAAGGAATCGCAGAGAAAGTGTACGCCATTGCGGACCGCCCGGCCGGGTCGCAACAACGGTCCACGGCAATTGCGGGCGCGAATCGCCGCCTCGCTCCCGATGTGGTGAATCTGAAAGCGGATGTCGCCTCGGCACTCCTGGAAACACAGGGATACCGGGCTGAAGTAAGCGGGAACGGTGCGGTGGTCCTCTCTCAATCCCCGCCGCCCGGCACAACCGTTGCCTCCGGAGGTACCGTGACCCTCCGGACGGACGAACGGGTGGTTTCACTCCCCGCAGGATATACGCTGGTCCCGGAATTGCGCGGCCTGAGCATGCGCCGTGCAATCAATCGATTGACGAACCATCGGCTGGATGTCTCCGTTGCCGGATCCGGCACAGTCACCGGCCAGAATCCTGCACCCGGTGAACGCGTACGGCAGGGAACGATGATCTCTCTCCGGTGCGCTCCGCGCACTCAGATGGCAACGAGTTTGTAGGATATCTCATGCAGCTGACCCGGCTTCTGGACGGCGTCGCCGTCTCGAAGATGTTTATCATGAAATACGGCGCGATGGCGCAGACGCAGGATATCGAAGTACATGCGCTGCGTTACGACTCCCGTACGGTGGGACAGGGTGACCTGTTTGTCGCCATACCGGGCACAACATCCGACGGAACGCGGTTCATCGAAGAAGCCATCAGCCGCGGTGCGCTGGCGGTGGTTCTGCAGGATGATGCGGCAAGTCCGGATGCGCTGTTCCTGCATACCCATGTGGCAAAGCTGGTGGTGCCGGACGCCCGCAAGGCGCTCGCCCGGCTCTCCGCGAATTTCTTTGATCACCCCTCCCGGAAGCTGCGGCTGGTCGGTGTGACGGGAACGAATGGCAAGACGACCACGGCATTCCTCGTCAAGGCGGCGCTGGAAGCACACGGTGAACAGGTGGGATTGATCGGCACGATCGCCTATCACATCGGCAGTGAGATTCTCCCGGCCACCCACACCACGCCGGAATCGCTCGAACTGAACACCCTTCTGGCGGCAATGGTTGAACGGGGGTGTACGGCGGCGGTCATGGAAGTCTCATCGCATGCACTGGCGTTCAGCCGCGTCTCCGGCCTCCGCTTTGCTGCGGGAGTTTTTACGAATTTCACGCAGGACCATCTGGATTTTCACGGTACCATGGAAGAGTATTTCCGGGCGAAGAAACGCCTCTTTGATATGCTGCCGCCCGATGCCACGGCGGTGAGCAATGCGGACGATCCGCGCGGACGTGATATCCTGGCGAACAGTCCCGCCCGGAGTCTCACCTACGGCATCGGGGCATCCGCCGACATCACCGCGCGCGACATCCAGATGGATGTTCGCGGAACACGCTTCACCATTGCCGCCGGAGGCCGGATGACGCCGGTGACAACGTCGCTTACCGGACGGTTCAACGTGGCCAACATCCTGGCCGCGTACGGCACCGCCTCCGCACTCGGCGTTCCTCCGGGCGTCGCCGCCGAGGGCATATCGCGTCTTCATGCGGTGCGCGGCCGCTTCGAACAGCTGGTGTCGCCAACCGGATGGACCGCGGTGATCGACTACGCGCACACGCCGGATGCCCTGGAAAACACACTGACGGCAATCCGGGATCTGCTGTCGCGTCACAACGGCGCAAAAATCATCACCGTGTTCGGCTGCGGCGGAAACAGGGACAAAGACAAACGTCCGAAAATGGGACGGATCGCCTCGTCGCTCAGCACCATCACCGTGATCACGTCGGACAATCCGCGCCAGGAAGATCCGCAGGCAATCATCGATCAGATTCTCGCCGGCGTGCTGCCGGGACGGACCGTGTATGCGGAACCGGACCGGCGCCAGGCAATCATCAAAGGGCTCCTCCTGGCCGAACCGGGGGATGTTGTGCTGATTGCCGGGAAGGGACATGAAGACTACCAGGTAATCGGATCGTCAAAGCTGCATCTGGATGACCGGGAGGAAGTGGAGATGTTCATTCGGAACCTCCGATGAGACTTGTCAGGGGGGACATGGAAGCAATCCCGCATCTGCGCCTGCACATGCCGGTGGACAAACGCCGCTGGCATGCGACGGGGGTCTCCATAGATTCACGTATTGCCGCCCCCGGCGATCTGTTCGTCGCCCTCAGGGGAGAACGGTTCGACGGACATCAATTTGTGCAGGACGTGCTGGTGCGAGGAGCGGCGGGAGTTGTTGTCGAGCATGCGGAGGGCCTGAATATCCCGTCCGGCGCACTGGTGCTCGTGGTGGAAGATACCACCCGCGCCCTTGGCGCACTCGCCGCCCGGTACAGGAAGAACTTTGACATTCCCGTTCTGGCCGTGGCCGGGAGCAACGGAAAAACCACCACCAAGGACATGATCACCCGTGTGCTCGCATCGACCTACACGGTGCTGGGCACGGAAGGAAATCTGAACAATCACATCGGCGTGCCGATGACGCTGTTCCGGCTGGACCGGAGTCACGAGATTGCGGTGGTGGAAATCGGGACGAACCATCCCGGAGAGCTCGCACTGCTGTGCGGGATCCTGCAGCCCACACACGCGCTGCTCACCAATATCGGACGTGAACACCTGGAGTTCTTCGGATCACTTGATGCCGTGGCATCGGAAGAGGGGTCGGTCTGGGCCGCGCTGCCGCCGGACAGAGCGAGACGTGCTTTTGTCAATGCCGACGATCCCCTGGTCGTTCGTACGGCACGGACCTTCCGTTCGCGCGTGAGCTTCGGCTTCCGTTCACGGTCAGCGGACGTGCGCGGCACGGCATTGCGGGTGGGTGATGATGGATGTGCCCGATTCCGGTTCCGGGGAGCGCGGATGAAGAATCCGGTGCCGGTGACGATGGCAGTCCCCGGCCGCCATCAGGCGTCCAATGCCCTTTCAGCGGCAGCGGTCGGGCTGAGCATGCGCGTTTCTCCGGCAAAGATCCGCACTGCCCTGGAGAGCTTCCAGGCAAGCAGCAAACGGATGGAGGTCGGTCAGGTGGGCGGCGTGACGATTCTCAATGATACATACAACGCCAACCCGGACTCCACAATCGCGGCGCTGCACACACTGGCGTCGATGCGGACAACGGGAAAACGCATCGCCGTTCTGGGCGATATGCTGGAACTCGGGACTCAGAGCGCGGAAGAGCACGCACGCGTGGGACGGGCCGCCGCCGCCGCCGGGGTGGACTACCTGCTGACCTTCGGCTCGTGGGCACAGCACATCCAGCGGGCCGCAGAGATGCCGACGGCCGTCCACTATGATCAAAAGAACGTGCTGGCGGAATATCTGCTCGAACTCGTGGCTCCCGGAGATCTGGTGTTGCTCAAGGGATCACGGGGCATGAAAATGGAAGACATCCTGACATTTCTCCGGCAGCGGCTGGATACGGGAGAAACATCTTCCGGCTGAGAAAAGAAACGAACGGGACGTATGCTCTATTTCCTGTTTGACTGGATTGAACGCGTGGCTCAACCGCCCGGCTTCGGCGTGGTGCGGTACCTCACCTTCCGCGCAGCGGCGGCGGCGGTGACCGCGCTGCTGATCGCCTTCTGGCTCGGGCCGAAGATCATCCGCGCCCTCAAGCGGCATCAGATCGGCGAAGCGGCTAAAGTGGAGGCGCCCAAAACACACCTCACCAAAGCCGGTACCCCCACCATGGGCGGATTGATCGTCCTGGCGAGCGTTCTGATTCCCACGCTTCTCTGGGGAAATATCGGCAATGCATACGTCATCCTGATCCTCTTCGTCACCACGGCGCTCGGGGTGGTGGGATTTCTGGACGACTACCTCAAGGTGGTGAAGAAGAAACCGAAGGGATTGATCGGCCGCTATAAGATTGTCGGACAGGTGGCGGTGGGACTCGTGCTCGGCAGCGTGATCTATTTCTTCCCCGGATGGATCGACGCGGAGCTGTGGAAACTTCACACCTCAACCACGATTCCGTTCGTTAAATACCTCGAAGTCGATTTCGGCCGCCTGTACATCCCGGTCGTCGTATTCATGATCGTGGCAACATCGAACGCCGTGAATCTCACCGATGGGTTGGACGGCCTCGCCATCGGCATTGTGGCTATCGTGGGGTTGACACTGGGAGTGATGAGCTACATCACCGGGAATGCCGTGCTCAGCGAATACCTGACCATTCCCTATCTGCGCGGCAACGGCGAGCTGCTCATCTATTGTGCCGCGCTGGTCGGCGCTGCGCTGGGATTCCTCTGGTTTAACGCCTATCCGGCCCAGGTGTTCATGGGGGATACCGGATCGCTTGCCCTGGGCGGAGCGATCGGGGCCCTGTGCGTGCTTATCAAGAAAGAACTGCTGCTGCCGACGCTGGGCGGTGTGTTCCTCGCCGAGACGGCATCGGTCATCATCCAGCGCGGATACTTCAAGTATACAAAGAGAAAATACGGCGAAGGGCGGCGCGTGTTCCGGATGGCACCGCTGCACCACCATTTTGAGCTGCTGGGCTGGCCTGAACCAAAGATCGTTACCAGGTTCTATATCGTGGCCATCCTGCTGATGATTGTCAGTCTGGCCACTTTCAAGGTACGGTGATCGCGGTGGATGGCAAGGATGTGCGGGGGCACGTATTCGGCATCGTCGGTGCGGCAAGGAGCGGCATAGCGGTCGCCCGCCTGCTCAAAAGCGCGGGCGCACAGGTGTTTGTCAGCGATGCGGCGCCGGAAACGGCAAGGCCCGAGGCTGCGGCCGAGCTGAGGAGGATGGGAATCGCTTTTGAATTCGGGGGCAATTCATCGCGGTTGCTCGAAGCCGGTACGCTGGTCATCAGTCCGGGCGTCCGGTCCGATGCTCCGATCGTTCAGCAGACGATTGAACACGGGAAGCTCGTGGTAAGCGAACTGGAAGTCGCAAGCTGGTTCGTGCCCGGGCCTATCGTGGCCATCACGGGCACGAACGGCAAAACCACGACGACCACGCTGACAGGACGGATCTTTGAAGACGCAAAACGACCGGTGGCGGTCGCCGGCAACATCGGCCGGGCCGTTTCCGATGTGGTGGAAGGATTGACCGGCGCCCACACCGTTGTGCTCGAGGTAAGCAGCTTTCAGCTCGACCATGTGGACACCTTCAGACCGCGCGTTGCGGTGATCCTGAACATCACACCGGACCATCTGGACCGGTACCGCCATGACTTCGGGTTGTATGTCGCGTCCAAATGCCGCATTGTTGCACGCCAGGGGAGCGGAGATACGGTGATCTATAACGTCGATGATGATGTGACACGCACTGCCGTGGAAAACCACCTGCCCGCCGGGGTGCGCGCCTTGCCGTTCAGCGTGAGGGAAACACTGGAATGCGGAGCCTGGATACACAACGGTGTCATGAGGGCGGCGGCACAGGCGGCACCGGTGGATATGGTCCCGTCCTCCGCCATCAGCATCCGCGGCACACATAACCTGTACAATGCCATGGCGGCTACGCTGGCGGCACTGTCCCTGGATGTCCCCGCGGCGTCCGTGCGCGCAACCTTGCGCAACTTTAAAGGGGTTGAACACCGGCTGGAATTTGTGCGCGAGGCGAACGGCGTCACGTATATCAACGATTCAAAAGCGACAAACGTCGACTCCGTCTGGTATGCACTGCAGAGCTACGCCGCGCCGCTCATCGTGCTGATGGGCGGGCGGGACAAAGGGAACGACTACAGCCGGCTGGTGGATCTGGTGCGCACACACGTGAAAGCCATCATTGCCATCGGGGAGTCGGCTGCGAAAGTCCGGCAGGCGTTCGCCGCAGTTGTCCCGGTGGATGATGCCTCAACCATGAACGACGCCGTCCGCTCCGCGGCCGCGCGGGCGGTACCGGGAGATATCGTGCTTCTTTCACCGGCGTGCGCGTCCTTCGACTGGTTTACGGATTATGAGCACCGCGGGCGCGTATTCAAAGAACTTGTCCGGCAATTGCCGGTGCACGGCACATGATCATCAAAAAGTCCCAGAAGAATCATATCGATATCTGGACCCTGGCGGCCGTCCTCATTCTCATGGTGATGAGCGTCGGGATCGTGTACAGCGCCAGTTCCTACTATGCGCAACAGAAATGGGGCGCGAGTGAGTTGCTGCTCGGGAAACATGCGGTCAAAATCATTGTCGGATTCCTGTTGATATTCTTGGTCATGCAGGTGGATTACCGGAAGTTGAAAAATATCACCAAATGGGTGCTCATCGGATCAGTGGTCCTGCTGCTGGTCACCCTTGCGACGGGCGGGGAAGTGAAAGGCGCGGCCCGCTGGCTTCAGCTGGGAGGATTCGGTCTCCAGCCATCCGAACTCGCCCGCTTTGCACTGGTGTTCCACCTGGCAACGCTCATTGCCGAGAAACGGGAACGGGTGCGGGACCTGAAAACCGGCTATCTTCCCCTCCTCTTCTGGATCGGCCTTGTGGCTCTTCTGGTGCTCCTGCAACCCAGCTTCAGTACCGGCACCATGATCGTCGTCGTCAGCGTCGTCATGCTGTACCTCGCCGGTGTGCAGTGGAAACATCTGGGGCTGACCCTGCTTCCGGTGCTTCCGGTGCTGGCGCTGTACATGGTCAGCGCGGAATACAGGATGCGGCGGGTGACGGATTTTCTCTCGCGCTTCGGCGAAGGGGGAGGGAAAATGAACCACCAGGTCCTGCAGGGAATGATCGGTTTTGGCAACGGGGGAATCTTCGGACTCGGCCCCGGCGGCAGCAAGCAGCGCGAACTCTACCTGCCCGAATCGTACGGTGATTTTGTCTTTGCGGTGATCGGTGAGGAGTACGGTCTCGTCGGCACCCTCCTGATCATGACACTGTTTGTGGTGATACTCCTGCGCGGACTGAAAATCGCGCGAATGGCACGGGATGAGTTCGGCCGGTTCCTCGCACTCGGGATCACCTCGTCGATTGCCCTGTATGCAGTCATCAATGCCGGGGTGACCCTCGGTTTGCTGCCCACGACCGGACTGCCGATGCCGTTCATGAGCTACGGCGGATCGTCGCTGCTGGTCTCGGCGATCGCGGTGGGCGTGCTGCTGAATATTTCCGCGCAAACCGATCTTCATCCACGGATGTACACGGCGGCGGACGGCACCGTGCCGGTGGAACCGAAACACACCCCTGCCGTCGGCAAGGTCTACTGACCTATGCCCGACCGCGTCTTCTTTGCCGGCGGAGGGACCGGCGGGCACCTGTTTCCGGCGATCGCCATCGCCGATGAAGTGCGCCGCGCAACGCCCGATGCGGAGATACTGTTCATCGGGACAAAGGGAAAGATTGAGTCGCGGGTGGTGCCCGGCCGCGGGTACCGGTTCGTACCGATATGGATCAGCGGGTTTTCCCGGTCCCTTTCATTCAGCACGATCCTGTTTCCTGTCAGGGTGGCGGTCTCGATGATGCAGTCGTTCGCGCTTATGCTCAAAGAAAAGCCGGGTGTCGTTGTGGGAACCGGCGGATATGTCTGCGGTCCGCCCGTGATGGCGGCGTCGCTGCTGGGTATCCCCACGCTGATTCAGGAACAGAACAGCTATCCGGGAGCCACCACACGGTTGCTTGCGAAACGGGTGAACGAGGTGCATATCACGTTTGAAAATACGCGGCGGTTTCTCCGCCGCAAGGACAACGTTCACCTCACCGGCAACCCGGTGCGCGCCCTGGTGGGGACGATCGCCCGTGCCGAGGGGGCCGCATCGCTCGGACTTGATCCGGAACGCACGACCCTCCTTGTCGTGGGAGGAAGCCAGGGAGCGGTCTCCATCAACACGGCCATGCTGGCGATTGTACCGCCGCTGCTTGCGCAGGGTGTACAGGTGATCTGGCTGACCGGCGAGCGGGAGTTCGCACGGGTGCAGAAACAGCTCGGAACACCGCCGGTGCCCGGCGCACTTCTGCTCCGTGCCTTCCTCGCGGACATGGAACAGGCTTTCGCTGCGGCGGACCTGGTGGTATGCCGATCGGGTGCCTCGACACTTGCCGAGCTGATGTGTGCGGGCCTCCCGTCGATCCTCGTCCCCTATCCCCATGCGGCGGCGGATCATCAGACAGAGAATGCCCGGGCAATGGTGGAAGAAGGTGCCGCGCTCATCTGTGCCGACGGGGATATCGGCGCCCGGCTGGAGACCATGATCCACGAATTGCTCGGAAACGCGGCACGGCGCGCGGCGATGGGAACGGCGGCAAAAACCATGGGAAAACCCGGCGCCGCACAAACGCTGGCCAACGCGGCACTCACACTTGCACGATCACGCCATGACCGCTGACGGAAAGACCTTCAAATACAAACTCGACTTCTATTACCAGTCGGCGCTGATCTATCTCCTGACGCTGATCGTGTACGGCGGCATCCGCGGCAACTTCGTGGAGGCCAAGTTTGAATACGTCCTCAGCGATCCGCTGATGTACGTCATCATCTTCTTCGTGCTGATGTCCCTGGTGACGCTGGCGCTGAATGCGATCCGCAACCGCCGCCTGATCATTACTCCCGATGCGATCGTCTTCAAACACCGGTGGCACGAGCGGCGTGTCGGTGTGCAGGACATCGAGTGGATGCACATCGGACGGGAAACGGGTGTGCAGACGGGCGGCCGGTTTCAGGTGATCATTTTCAAGGTGAAGATCAAACGGCGGTTCTACCGGATCCGCGTCGGCCGGTATGAACGCGAGGGTGAACTGGTGCTGGAGATGCAGAAACTGGCTGCGCGCGTGCCGCGGCGCAAAACAGCGCGCCTGGCGCCGTCCGCGAATTACCGATCAGTAAGGACCCGAGCATGTTTTCCTCTATTAAGAAACTGCATTTCGTCGGCATCGGCGGTATCGGCATGAGCGGCCTGGCCGAAATCCTCATGGACCAGGGATTCGCCATCACCGGGTCGGACCGGGCGGCCAACGACAACACCGAACGGCTCGAAGGACTTGGCGCAACGCTCTACATCGGCCACGATGCCGGCAATGTGGAACCGGACGTGGATGTCCTCGTGTATTCCTCCGCCATCCCGCCCGACAATCCCGAAATTCTTCTCGCCCATCACCGGAAGATCCCGGTCATCCGCCGTGCGGAAATGCTCGCGGAAGTGATGCGCCTGAAATACGGCATCGGCATTGCCGGCACACACGGAAAAACCACCACCACGTCCATGGTCAGCCTGGTGCTGATGGAAGGAGGCGTCGATCCCACGGTGATCGTGGGCGGGCGCCTGCGCGGGCTTGCGGGCTCCAATGCACGGATGGGCAAGGGCGAATTCATTGTCGTGGAAGCGGATGAGTATGACCGGTCGTTTCTCTCGATCACACCCACCATCGCCGTGCTGACGACGCTGGAGACCGACCATCTTGACTGCTACCGGGACCTGGAGGACATCAAATCCGCGTTTCTGCAGTTTGTGAACAAAGTGCCCTTCTACGGCTTCGTGGTGCTCTGCCTGGATGAGCCGGCCCTGCAGGACATCATGCCGAAGATCAAGAAGAAAATCATCACCTACGGGCTGAACGGCCAGGCGGACCTCCAGGCGGTGGATATTGTGCACCGGCTGAACAAGACGAAATTCCTCGTCCTGCACGGGGGGAAAGAACTGGGAGAGATCGAACTGCAGATTCCCGGCAAGCACAACGTGCAGAATGCGCTTGCGGCCATCGCGGTCGGACTTGAACTTCAGGTACCCTTCCACCTGGTGAAAACCGGGATCGAAAAGTTCACCGGCGTCTTCCGGCGCTGGGAGGTGAAAGCGGAGGTGGGCGATATCATGGTGGTGGACGACTATGCCCATCATCCCACCGAGATCAAGGCTACCCTGGCGGGAGTGAAAGCCGGATGGCGCCGCCGGGTGATCTGTGTGTTTCAACCCCATCTGTATTCCCGGACCCGCGATTTCTACGATGAGTTCGGCCGCTCGTTTTTCAACGCGGATGTGCTTGTGCTGACCGACGTGTATCCCGCGCGCGAAGAACCGATCCAGGGGGTCAACGGCGAATTGATCGTCAACGCAGCCAAAGAGCTCGGGCACAAGCAGGTACACTATGTGCCGGACAAGAACGCCATACCGGAATTTCTCATGGATATCAAACAGCCGGGCGATATCATCATTACCATGGGCGCGGGCGACATCTGGAAATTCGGGGAAGCATTCATCGCGCTGCTCAAAGCGGAAATATGAAGACCGGACCCCAACAACCGGAATCCGGCACGCGGCCTGGCCGCGGCCTGTTCCTGCTTGTTCTCCTTCTCGTTCTGGGGACGGGCATCTGGGTGACGTCGCTCCTCTGGAAACGCGACCTGACGGTGCGCCAGGTGTATGCAAGCGGGAACCGGATCGTGAGCACTGCCGAGCTGGTGCGCCTGGCGAATATTGCCCGGGGCGGACGCCTGTCGGACGTTGACCTCGGCGCCGCACGAAATCGCGTCCTGAAGAACGCCTTCGTGCGCCAGGCCAGCATCCACCGGGACCTGCCGGACCGGATCGAAATCCGCGTGGAAGAACGCGAGCCTGTCGCCGCGCTGGCCAATGAACGGCTGATGTATGTTGACGCGGACGGGGTGGTGCTGCCCCCGGTGCGGTCGGAGGAGCTGTTTGATCTGCCCGTGATCACCGGCGCGCCGGCACTGGAACAGTGTACGGCGGGAAAAGCGGTGACACACCCGGCGATCAAGAGAAGCGTTGCGTTTGATCCTTGCGGCACACAGCCTGAATGAGGCCGTCTACCGCCGTATCTCGGAAGTGCATATCCTCCCCGGCGGTGATCTGATGCTGTACACCGCCGAGTTTGGCGTCCCCGTGCTCGTCGGCCGGGGGGACCTCGTGGACAAGCTCGTGCGCCTGGAGGGATTCTGGAACACCATTGTGAGCAGCCGCGGCGCCGATGCGCTTGAAACCGTCGACATCCGTTTCGCTGATCAGGTGGTGGTGCGGTGGGAGCCGACATCACAACAGCAGCTGCAATAAGGGATGACACCGGAAGGGACCAGCATGGAAAATATCATTGTAGGATTGGACATCGGCACGACCAAAGTCTGCGCCGTCGTCGCGGGCACCGATGAACACGGCCGGGTGAATATTCTCGGCGTCGGACGGGCGGTGTCGGACGGCATGACCCGGGGCGTGGTGACGCATATCGACCGTACCACCGCCGCGATCGTGCAGGCCATCACGGAGGCACAGGCGTCGTCCGGCGTCGTGATCCGCTCGGTGATCGTCGGCATCGCCGGCGACCACATTCAGAGCTTCCAGAGCCGCGGGGTCATCGGCATCAGCGGTGCCGACCATGAGGTGACACAGGCGGATATCGATCGGCTGATCGAAGACACCAAACGTGTCGCCCTTCCCTCCGACAGAAAGATCATTCACGTCATCCCGCAGGAGTTCATCATTGACGGGCAGGACGGCATCTACGACCCCCTCGGCATGGCAGGGGTGCGGATGGAGGCCAACGTCCATATCATCACCGGACTGGTCAGTGCCGCGCAGAACATCTACAAATGCGTGCAGCGGGCCGGACTGGAAATCAGCGACATGGTCCTCGAACCGCTGGCCTCCAGCTATGCCGTACTGGATGATGAGGAAAAGGAAGTCGGCATCGCGCTGCTGGACATCGGCGGCGGAACCACCGACCTGGCGGTGTTCGAAGAGCGCACGATCCGGCATACGGCGGTGATCGGCATCGCCGGAAAGAAAGTCACGGACGACATCCGCAAAGGACTGGGGATTGTCACCGATGCCGCTGAGCGCCTCAAAAAGGAACACGGATGCGCCTTCGTGCCCGCGGTGGAAGACAACGAACCGCTCATCCTGCGGGGCGTCGGCGGCCATGCGCCGCTGCAGATCGACAAACGTGTGCTGGCCCAGATTATCCAGCCACGCATGGAGGAGATTCTCGAAATCGCCGCCCTGGAGATCAAACGCTCCGGATACGCAAAACATCTCGCAGGAGGCGTGGTGCTGACGGGAGGCGGCGCGATGATCAAGGGAACAGCCGACCTGGCCCGCGAAGTGCTCGGCATGCCCGTGAAGATCGGCATTCCCACCGGATTCTCCGGGGGACTCGTGCGCGAGATCGAAAACCCGGCATATGCGACAGCGGTCGGTTTGATCTACCACGGACTCAAACACCGCCAGAGCACCGGCATGACAACGACATCAAAAAGAGAACATACATTCAGCGGCGTCGCCCGGAAAGTGCGCGCATGGTTCGATGCGCTGTGACGGACGCCGAAGCGAAAGCTATTCTGACAATACTCATGTGGATTCCCAAACAAAGGAGGGTACTCCGGTGATCGAACTGGACAATGGCTTCGATCGTGGTGCCAAGATTCGGGTGGTCGGTGTGGGCGGCGGCGGCGGCAATGCCGTGAACAGCATGATCAAGAAAGGGCTGCACAGCGTTGACTTCTACGCCGTCAACACCGATGTGCAGGCGCTGCAACGCAATGCAGCCCCGAGCAAAATTCAGATCGGGAAAAACCTGACCCGCGGTCTTGGCGCGGGCGCGGATCCCACGATCGGATATCGTGCGGTGGAAGAAGACCGCGAGGAGATCGCCCGCGCACTGTCGGGGAGCGATATGGTCTTCGTGACCGCCGGAATGGGCGGCGGCACGGGAACGGGAGGCGCACCCCTGGTGGCCAATATCGCCAAGAGCCTGGGCGCCCTGGTGGTCGGTATTGTGACACGCCCGTTCCAGTGCGAAGGAAAACGGCGTTCGGGCCAGGCCGACATCGGCATCGAAGAGCTTCGCAAACAGGTGGACACACTCATCGTGATCCCGAATCAGAAACTGCTCTCGATCGTCGAACGCAATACCCCGCTGACCGAAGCCTTCGACATCGCCAACCAGGTGCTGTACGGCGCCACCCGGGGCATCTCCGAGTTGATCACCGTTCCCGGCCTGATCAATGTCGACTTTGCCGATGTGCGCACCGTGATGCGTGAAATGGGCGATGCGGTCATGGGAACCGGTGAAGCCACCGGAGAAAACCGCGCGAAGGAAGCCGCCGAATATGCGATCTCGAGTCCGCTCCTGGACGATGTCTCGATCAGCGGCGCGCAGGGAGTGCTCGTGAATATCACCGGCGGACCGTCCATGTCGCTCTTCGAAGTGGACGAAGCGACAGAAATCATCCGCGAGGCGGCGGGCGAAGAAGCCAATGTGATTCTCGGCGCCGTGATCGACGAACAGCTGACCGACGAAATCCTGGTCACCGTCATCGCCACCGGCTTCAATCGCCGGATCACACAGCAGACCCCGGGGCGGCAACAAAAAGCCCCCGTGCGGACCACCGAACGCATTCCGACCGGCGTCAGCGACCTGCAGGCGCTGGACAGGCCCGCCTATGAACGACGGGGGGTGGAGCTGGGGATCGTTCAACACCCGGTCAACGCGGATACGGTGCGGGAGAAAATCGACAAGAGCGATCACGAGAAACCGGCGTTCCTGCGAAAGGTGATGGACTGAGGATGGTCCCCCGCCGTTCAGCACGCTGAATCGTACGGGCCTCCCTTCGCGCGAGCGTTCGGAGGCCCTTGCCGTTGTCCTGTATGCACACTTCCTGCCCGGTGTGCCGGTATCCTGTGGTGAACACAACCGCGCTATGTACCCGCCTGCCAATGGAGCGAACATGAGAATCATGATCTGCGCTACCCTCCTCCTTCTTGCCCGTGCTCTGTCCCCTGCACATGCAGGCGGGAGAACCAATCCATGAAGGTCTTCTTCGATCAGCAGAATGCCCCGCACTTCCGGCAGCTGTTTGCCACACACCCGGTGTTTGCCGGCCTCAGGAAACAGATGGATACGACGGACCGGGCCAGGGAACGGTCGTTCCTCCGGTCGGAAGTGCGACTCAACGATCACCTGTACGACATTTCCCGCGTGGGGAATCTCGCACAGCAAATGGCTCTGCTGTACCTCTATACCGGCGACAGGGATGCGGCTGCGCTCGCACAGGAATGCGTGGAAACCCTGATGCGGTTTCCGAAATGGGACTACTTTCTCGAAGGAGGAACCGAGAGTCGTGGGGCTGCAGCGCGCACCCAACTCGGCACTGGCGGTTTCGCTCGTGATCGAGGTGCTGGGCGATCTTATTCCTCCCGCCAGGCGGGACGCCTGGCTGGCCACCATGGCCGAGAGAGGCACCGAACCCTGTTTCCGCGCCGTGTACGGTATGCGGTATCCCGACAGGGTGAAGGGGTGGACCATGGACACCACGAGCACGTATTTACTCCATCGCCCGCTGGACCGGGGCATCAGCCTTGCACGATGGCCCATCATCCTCAACACCATCAACCTGAAGGCCATCCCCGCATCCGCTCTCGCCCTGTCCGCACTCACCTACCGTAAATACCTGGGAGAAACAGAAAATACCCGCCGGTGGCTTGAACAGGCCATCTACAGCGTCGGAACATTCCGCGATATCTATGCGCGTGACGGTTCATACGACGAAGGAGTATCCTATGCGCACTACACCACGCTGCATCTGATACAGGCGGTCGAGGCATTGCAACAGTGCGGGGTGGGAGATCTGACCGACATGCTCAACTGGCAGGGATATCAGACCTACCTTCTGGAGATGAGCCTTGCCACGCGGGATGATCCCACGGCGAGCTGTCAATTTCAGCGATGCCGGACCGGGAGGACACGCATCCGTCTCGTTCTGGATCGCCCGCCACACGCGCGATGGTCAGGCGCAATGGTTCGGCCAGAACCTCGCGGTGACGCGGGATGTATGGTCCGTCCTGTACTACGATTCGACGGTGACTGCTGAAGCCCCGCCCCGGGGAAGCGCACCTCTGGCGGTCGGATCTGGACTGGATCGTGGGGAGAACCGGATACGGCGCGGAAGATCTCGTCGTGGCTATGCGGAGCGGCGGGCCGTTTAACCATGAACATGCCGACCGGAATTCGATCATCCTGAAGTGTTTCGGCGAACGGCTTGTGGTGGATCCGATGCGGCCGCCGTATAGTTTCAAAGATCCCGCATGGAAAATGCGGTTAACCGCCGGGCATAGTGCGGTGTTGATCGACGGGCAGGGACATCAGTATGTTGACGGCCATGAGGGAACGAACGCCTCGCAGGCGCAGGCCAGCATCATACGCAGGGGAGAGCGAAAGGCATTCATGTTCTGGACGAGTGATGCAACCCCGGCATACCAGCTGGTGTTGCCCGATGTGCATCCGTCACGCGGACGGTGGTCATGATCAAAACCTTTCCCGGCTGCAGTGGTGATCGACAAGGTTATCAAGAAAACCACCGCCTCCCGGATACAGGCCCGGTTTTATGCATATAACAGCGACGACAAAGGGAGCGTGAGCGCGAATGATGCGGGGTTCACGGTGATACGTCCCGGCTGCCCGTCTCGGCGGATGGAGTGCGGCTGATGCCGGTGTGGGATACAGTACGGCCGAGCCGGACATACCGCGTGAACTGGCACGGAAGTATCCGTATGTCGACGTGAGCACGACCCGGCCGGAAAAGGAGATCTGTCTTGTGACGGTACTGCTCCCGACGGCGGGGAGATGGCCCGGGCGGAAAGGTGGAGATGAAGCGTGATGCGAATGTGTACACGGCGAACATTATGGCCGGGATGGCATCCGTGCGTATCCGGGTGATGGATACGGGGACGGTGCCCGAATTCGAAGTGCTGGAAGGGAAATAATTCCTTCCGTTGATTCAGTTGTGCCCTCTCCGGAGCAGCAGGCGCACTTCAGTAACGCATACACAGGAGCATCGATGCGTTACATTATACTGTTGTTTATCATTGCATGCGCCCCGTTCTGCGCGCATGCACAGACGGCAGGGTCGTTCCCAACTGAGAACGCCGGCCGGCAGCTTACCATCGACAGCTGCGTCAATGAATTCTCCATGGCGCGCATCGAATCCACAAAGGCGGGCTACCAGTACTGGTTCGTCGACCGGCACTTCCTTGACGGGAGGACCATCAAGCTGAGTGTCGTGCGCCCCCATGGGGCCACGCACCAGCCGCACGCGCATCCCGAGGATGAATTCTTCTTTGTGCTGGAAGGAACGGCCGAGTTCCATCTTGCGGGAGAGACCCGCATGGCCGGCCCGTACACGAGCTTCTACTGCCCGTCGATGTGCTTCACGGAATTCGCAATACCGGCGAGAAAGAGTTGAAATACCTGGTGATCAAGAAATACCCGACAGAGTAACGCGGAGTGTTGATGAAACACATTCTTCTCCTGCTTTGTATGATGCCGGCACTCCTGTTTGGACAGGTACCCGGCATTCCGCGGGACACCTCGTTTACCGTTGCGAGCGCTGCGGTCAAGGTTCTTGCCCAATACCCGCATGCGACTATTGTATTCCCCTCTCTGCCTCCCGGGGTGACGGAACGGAAGAATCTTGTCTATGCGTCGATCGGCGGACGCAACCTTCATCTGGATGTGTATGTGCCGGACACTCCGGTATGCCGCCCTTACCCGGGTGTGATACTGATTCATGGCGGGGGATGGCGTTCCGGCGATCGCTCCCAGGCGGTGCCGATGGCGCAACGGCTCGCCGCTGCGGGCTATGTCGCGACCGCGGTAGAGTACCGGCTCTCTCCCGAGGCTCTCTACCCGGCGGCCGTGCACGATCTGAAATCCGCCGTACGCTGGATGCGTGCACATGCCCGGGAACTGACCCTGGATACTTCAAGAATCGCCGCCCTGGGATGCTCGGCCGGAGGCCATCTTGCGGCCCTGCTGGGGACTACCAACGGTGACCGGCGATTTGAAGGAAACGGGGGAAATCCGGGATACTCCAGCACCGTCCAGGCGATCGTGGACATCGACGGCGTCCTGGATTTTACGCATCCTGCGGAAAGCGGAAAAGATACGGGCTCGGCAAAACCTTCAGCCGGCGCCTCCTGGCTCGGTGCGACCTACCGGGAGCGTCCCGATCTCTGGCGTGAGGCATCACCGCTTCAACATGTGGGCAGGCAAACGCCCCCGGTCCTCTTTTCAACAGCTCACTGGATCGTTTTCATGCGGGAAGAGACGAAATGATCGTGAAACTGCAGGCGTATGGTATTCCGTCGCGCGTGCACACGCTTCCGGACACACCGCATCCGTTCTGGTTGTTTCACCCCTGGTTTGACACCACATGCGCCTATGTGGTAAGCTTCCTTGACACAATATTTCAATCCACCTCGCACTGACGGCTGCCCTCAGCGGCTGTCAGTCCAGCCGCTTGTCCTGAGAGACAGAGCGTATCACTCGTTCTTCCGTGCAACGCGCCCCCTTTGCATCTTCCCGCCGTTTTTTCTACGTTGTGAACATGCGGAATACCATTGTTCTGCTACTGCTTGTTGCACTGCAGACGCCGATGTCCGCACAACCGGAGAAGCCTTCAAGCGCACTCCGCATCGCACGGCTCAAATATGCGGGCGGCGGGGATTGGTACAACGATCCTTCGGCGGAAGTCAATTTGCTCCGCTATGTCAAACAGTATGCGGGCGTCGATACCGACCCCGTCTATACCGCCGTCGAGGTCGGAAGCGAACAGCTGTTCTCGTACCCGATGGTGTTTATGACCGGACACGGGAACATCGCCCTGCAGGATAAAGATGTCCGCGCCCTCCGCACCTATCTGGAACAGGGAGGATTTCTGTATGCGGATGATGACTATGGCATGGACAAAGCCTTCCGCCGTGAGATGAAGAAGGTCTTTCCGGAGAACGAACTGGTTGAATTGCCGTTTACGCACGGGATCTACCGTGCACCCTTCCCCTTTCCCGGCGGTCCGCCAAAAACCCATGCACACGATGATAAACCGCCCCGCGGATACGGACTCTTCCACAACAACCGCCTTGTCGTCTTCTATACCTTCGAGAGCAATCCAAGCGATGGCTGGGCGGATCCGGAAGTGCACGGCGACCCGCCCGACAAGCGCGAAGAAGCGCTCCGGTTTGGCACGAACATCGTTGTCTGGGCGCTCACGCGGTGACGAACATGAACGATCCACAATTCCCCGGTCTTGAGGAAATCCTCCGGCGTCTTGCGGCCGTACGCCGGCATGAAGCCGGTGTGCAGGCGTTGCGGGGATTCCTCTGTGCGACGACGGTTCTGCTGACGGCGTTGATACCGATCCTCTTCATTGAATCGCTCTTCCCCATGCCCCCTGCTGCACGCACCGTGCTGGCGGTCTTCTTCCTTGCCGGCGGCATTTCGGCGCTGGTCGGGTTCGTCCTCCTGCCGCTCGCCCGGCGGGTGGGAGTGCTGGCGGGAGAATCGGATGAGGGAACAGCCATGCGCGTGGGCAGGGCGTTTCCCCACATCAATGATCGGTTGCTCAACATCCTGCAACTCCTCCGCAATCGCGAGCAGGCACGCGGCTATTTCTCGCTCGAACTCATCGACGCCTCCGCGCGCGATCTCGGACCAATATCGAACCGCTGGATTTCCAGTCGATTATCCCGCATGATGACATACGGAAACGGGGAATGCTCCTTGCCGTTCTTGTTGTTTTGGTACCGCTCCTTGTGTATCTCTTCAGCGGGACGTTCGGCCCTGCGGCATACCGCCTGACCCACTTTACACGGGACTTCACACTTCCTCCTGCGGTGACATTTGTCGTGAGGCCGGGAGACGCCGATATCGTCAAAGGACAGGATGTCGACATCATCGTGAACGTACGGGGAGTGCCCCCGGCCCCGCTGGTGCTTCTGACGACGCCTGACGGACAGGTGGTTACCGAGGAGCATGCGCTTGGCGCCGCACAGAACGGAGAATACAGGACAACCCTTGCCAGCGTGCGCCTGTCCACCCGGTATGCCGTTCGTTCGGGCATATTCACAAGCGATGAATACCGCCTCCGGGTGATCGATCGGCCCGTTGTCAATGCCCTACGCCTGCAACTGATCTTTCCCCGGTACGCCGCACTTCCTTCGCGCGAACTGGACGAGAATGTGGGAGACGTGATGGCGCTCCCCGGGACGGAAATCCGCTTCCGTGTTGAGACCAGCAAGGATCTGGCGGCAGCCCGGCTGGTCTTCGACGACAGCAGCCACATTCCACTCCGGGTGGACGGACGGAATGCCACGGGACGCATCATCCTGTCAGGTGAGCGATAGTACCGTGTTGAAGTAACGGATGAAACGGGCGTGCGGAACGGGGATCCGATTCACTACACACTGCGGATGATCCCGACGGCTTCCCCACGGTGGTCATTGCGGCCCCGGGGACCAATATGAATGTCGCCGGCGACGAACATCTGGCGATGCTCTTCCGTCTGACCGATGATTACGGGTTCTCACGGTTGTCGCCTCGGACACAAACTCTTCGCTCGCGATACGAACAGGCCGCAACAGAATACACCTTCGTCGATATCCCGCTTTCCGGACGTACAGGCACGGAAGTCCTCGTCCCGTTCACGTGGGATCTGGGCACGCTGCGCCTTACGCCGGAAGACGTGATCCAGTATCAGGCGGAAGTCTATGATAACGACAATATCTCCGGCCCGAAACAGGGGATCAGCGAGATCTATTTCCTGCGGCTTCCGTCACTGGACGAAGTGTTTGCGGATGTGGACAAGGACCACGAGACCAGCCGTGAAATCCTAACGGAAGCCATGAAACAGGCGGAGGAAGCGCGCAAGGAACTGGAAGATCTCTCGCGTGAACTGAAGAAGCCCCAGCAACGCATGAGCTGGGATGAGCAAAAAAAAGCGGAAGAGCTCGTGCGCAAATACGACGAGATCCGGAAAAATATGGAAGAGGTGCAGCGGACCGTCGACAAGATGATGGAGACGATGCAGAACAACAAGATGCTCTCCCAGGAGACGATGCAGAAGTATGAAGAACTGCAGCAGCTCATGGAGCAGATGAACGCCCCGGAGTTTGCGGAAGCAATGAAGAAGCTCCAGGAGGCGATGCAGCAATTGAACCCCGAGGCGATGAAGCAGGCGCTGCAGCAGTTCTCTTTTTCGGAAGAACAATTCCGCAAGAGCATCGAGCGGACGCTGAACCTCCTCAAACGGGTGCAGATCGAGCAGAAGATGGATGAGATGGTGAGGCGGGCCGAGGAGATGAAAAAGGCGCAGGAAGAACTCCGGCAACAGGTCGAGAAGCAGCCGCCGGAAGACCAGCGTTCGGCCGACCAGGCGTCCCGGGAGCAAAAGGATCTCAGCGACCGGATGAAGGCGCTGGAAAAGGAATTGCGGGATCTCCAGAAGAAGATGAACGAATTCCCCGCGGAGATGCCGGTGAAGGAAATGGAGCAGACGCTGGAAGAAATGGACAAAGCGGCTCTCGACCGGCAGATGGAGAAGATCGCGGAACAGCTTCACGAGCAGATGATGGACCAGGCCCTGTCGGGTCAGCGCCAGGCAATGGAATCCATGAGCACGATGCAGCAGAATCTCCGGCAGATGAAACAGTCCATGATGCAGAACCAGCAGCGCCAGGTGGTGCAGGAATGCGCCGTGCGGCACAGGACATGCTGGAGCTTTCGAAACGTCAGGAAGAGCTGAAAAACGAATCCCGCGGCCTGGATCCGTCGTCGCAGCGCTTCCGCGAGAATGCGCAGGAACAGATGCAGGTGCTGCGCGATCTGGGAAACGTCACCAACGGGCTTTCGGCGCTGTCACAAAAAACCTTCGGTGTGACCCCGGAGATGGGCAAGTCCATCGGCGAGGCGATGCGCAAGATGAATGAAGCGCTGCAATCGCTGGAGCAGCGGAACGGCAATCAGGCATCGCAACAGCAGGGGGGAGCCATGGGTGCGCTGAACCAGACGGCGCAGCAGCTCCAGGAAGCGGCCCAGGGGATGATGCAGCCGGGCGGACAGGGGGGAATGGGCATGGCAGGGTTCATGCAGCGTCTGCAGCAACTCGGCGGCATGCAGCAGGGGATCAATGAAGGAACCAGAGGATTGACGCCGCAGCAGGCCGCCGAGCTCTCACGCCTCGCGGGTGAACAGGGTATGGTGCGCAAGTCGCTCGAACAACTTGCGCGTGAAGCATCGAACGCCGGCCAGCTGAGTAAACTGCTGGGTGATCTCAACCGCGTTGCCCAGGATATGCGGGAAGTGCAGACCGATCTCGCACAGGGACAGGTGAATCCCGAAACGCTGCACAAACAGGACCGGATCCTGTCACGGATGCTCGACGCACAACGATCGCTGCGCGAACGGGATTTTGAAAAACGCCGCAAGGCGGACACCGGACGGAACCTCACGCGGCAGGGACCGGCAGACCTCGGGCCGGCCGCCCTTCAACGGCGCACGCGACTGCAGCAGGACCTGCTGAAAGCCCTGGAAGAGGGATATGCGAAGGATTACGAGGAACTCATCAGGAAGTATTTCGAGGTGCTGGAACAATGACCCCGGCCGCCATCGCGCAAGAACTGTATGACGGCTACGGCAATTTTCGCCTGGATCATCTTACACCGGCCTCGTGCGTTCACACGGTGCTGATGAACGAACTGGAGGCTCTGCAGCGTACACGTGACGGGCTCTTCTCCCTGAGCCGCATCGGCGAGTCCATTGAAGGCCGCAGCATCAACCTGATTCTCGCCGGCACCGGACCGCGCCGCGTTCTTCTCTGGTCGCAAATGCACGGCGATGAACCCACCGCCACCCTGGCACTCCTGGATATCCTGCACCTGTTCACCATGCGGGACCGCGGGTCGTGGGTGAACACGCTGCTGCAGGAGTTGACGCTCTGTATGATTCCCCTGGTCAATCCTGACGGTGCCGAACGCCGTGAGCGGCGCAACGCGGCAGGGATTGACATCAACCGCGACGCGCGCCTGGCAGCAACACCGGAAGCACAGACCTTGCTGCGGGCACACCAGGACCTGCAACCGGAATTCGGGTTCAACCTGCACGACCAGGACCTCAACTCCGCAGGGAGTTCGCCGGCCGTCGCGGCTCTCGCCCTGCTTGCCCCGCCCGCCGATCCTGAGCGAACAATTACCCGCGCCCGCCTGAAAGCAATGCGGATCGGAGCACTCATCAGCCGGGTTCTCGAGCCGTTCGCAAGCGGACATATCGCACGGTACGATGACACGTTCGAACCCCGTGCGTTCGGTGATCTGTTTCAGGGAGCAGGAACCAGCACGCTCTTGATCGAATCCGGCGACTGGCCGGGCGATCCGGACAGAACCTTCATCCGGAAACTGAATACCATCGCCATCCTCACCGCTCTTCATTCCATTGCCCGCCGCTCGTATGAAGACGAGGACGTCGACCGCTATCTCCACCTCCCGCCGAACGGAAAACAGGTGTTTGATGTCTTGATCCGCGGCCTGCTGCTTCACCATCCGAATGGGTGGACCTCCGAAACCGATCTTGGCCTGCTTCGCCAGCGCGGCACAAACCTTCTCACGGTAAAGGACGTGGGAGATCTGAACGCACACGGGGCACTGGAAATCACCGAGGTGAACGGCCGGTCCCTGCCGCCCGCATTGGTCCGCATCGGCACAACCATCGAGAAATCAGACCTTTTTGACCTCCTGCAGATCCATCGCTGAGCCACTCCCGCTCCATGCTTGACACTTCCAAAGTATTGTCGTACAATCTTGGTATCAGGGGAAGTCCTCCGTGTTGTAGAACAGCCAGCCATGTGGTCAACCACGAAAACCCAAAAACAGCGCGAATTTGAACTCGAGGCCCTCCCCCACGCGGACCTTCTGTACAACTATGCCCTCCGGATGACCAACAATGCGGCCGATGCCGATGACCTCGTTCAGGAAACCTTCCTGAAAGGGTTCCGGTTCTGGGACAAGTATGAGAAGGGAACCAATATCCGGGCATGGCTATTCCGTATCATGAAAAACTCGTACATCAACCGCTACCGGAAGGAGTCCAAAGAACCCGACACGGTGGACTATGAGGATGTTCAGAATTTCTATGACACCATCCGCGATGAGAGAGCGGACTCATCGGATCTGCAGGAATCGGCGTTTGGTAACCTGCTGGAAGATGATGTTGCCACCGCGATAGCGGAGCTCCCGGAAGACTTCCGGACGGTGGTCATTCTCTGCGACATCGAGGGGTTGACCTACGAGGAGATTGCCGAGTTTCTGGATTGTCCGCTCGGCACCGTGCGTTCCCGGTTACATCGGGGACGCAGCCTTTTCACGGGTGAGACTGACCAAATACGCAAAGGAAAATGGATATGCGGTGGGGATTGACGGGTCGAATGAACGACGCCTGATGGAACGTCGAGCGGGAGAGAATGCTGTGAATTGTCAGGAATTTGTCGAGCAGATTACCCCTGCCGTCGATCACTATCTCGACAGCAGTGAAGAAAGCTCCTTCGAGAACACGCCTGTTGTCCTCACTGCCGCCACGCCTTTGAAGCCGAACGTGTCACCAAAGAGCTGATCCATGTGACGTGCGTATGGTCAAAACCCCCGACTTTGTCTCCAGAGCGTCTGCGTGCACCTGACGCGGGAAGCCGAAGATCCTTCGCGAGCAACGCCCCGCGTCACCTTTCCAACTGATGTCCGTCTGTTTGCCGATTCCGCACTTCATGCCGCCGTTTTCTTGACAAACGGCGATTATCTTGGTACCTTATTGTTTCACCCACCACGGTTAATCATCCATGGCTTCTGAAAAATCAACGGGCCCGACGAAAGCCTTCGGGAATGGCGATGCCATCCCCGCACGACTTCCTGTTCTTCCGCTGCGCGATGTGGTCATCTATCCCTATATGATCTTTCCCGTGCTCGTCGGCCGGGAATCGTCCCTGCGCGCGGTGAATGAAGCCCTTGAACGGGACAAATTCATCTTTCTTGTCGCGCAGAAAAGCTCCGTGACGGAAGAGCCCGGGGTTGAGGACATGTACCAGGAAGGAACGGTTGCCAAGATCATTCAGATCCTGAAACTCCCCAATGGGCTGATGAAGATCCTGGTCGACGGCGTTGTGCAGGCCCGGATGGAGCATTTTGTGCCGAACCCGCGGTTCCTCGAAGCCGAACTGGACATGAATGCGGCGCCGGTGACCATGGATTCGGAGCTCGACGCGCTGCTGCGGCATACGTCAAGCCTGTTTGCAGAATACGTGCATCTGAACCGCAACGTTCCCAGCGAAGTGCTTGTCGCGTTTGAAAACACACGCGAACCACACCGGCGGATGTACTATATCGCCGCGAACATCCTCCAGAGCGTCGATGTCAAGCAACGTATCCTCCAACTCACCGGCATTCGGGAACAGCTTCACGAGCTCATCCGGATCCTGAACTCGGAAAACGATGTTCTGAAGATCGAAAAGGAAATCGACACCAAAGTCCACGACAACATCGCCAAGTCACAGCGGAAGTTCTTCATCCAGGAACAGATCCGCATCCTGCAGGATGAGCTCGGCGATGAGGATACCTCCCCGGAGTTGGTGAAGCTGAAGGAAGACATCAAGAAAGCGAAGATGCCGAAGGCGGTTGAGGAGAAGGCGATGGAGGAGTTCAACAAGCTCAAGAAAACGCCCTCGCTCTCGCCGGAATCGACAGTCATCCGAGGATATCTCGACTGGATGATCAGCGTTCCGTGGCAGAAGCGGACGAAAGACAACCTGAACATCGAGCATGTCAAGAAGATTCTGGACGAAGACCACTTCGGCCTGGAGAAGCCGAAGGAACGGATTCTGGAGCACATCGCCGTGCTGAATCTCGTCCGCGAGATGAAGGGACAGATTCTCTGTTTTGTCGGTCCTCCCGGCGTCGGGAAGACCTCGCTGGCAAAGTCGATTGCGCGTGCACTGGGGCGCAAGCTCGTGCGCATTTCGCTCGGCGGCGTGCGGGACGAGGCGGAAATCCGGGGCCACCGACGGACGTACATCGGCTCGATGCCCGGGAAAATCATGCAATCCATGAAGCGGGCCGGCGTGATCAATCCGCTGATGCTGCTGGATGAAGTCGACAAGATGAGTATGGATTTCCGCGGAGACCCTTCCGCTGCGATGCTGGAAGTGCTGGACCCCGAACAGAACTGCGCGTTCAACGATCACTATCTGGATGTCGATTACGACCTTTCGCACGTGATGTTCATTACCACGGCGAATGTCCGGTATGACATTCCGCTGCCGCTGCAGGACCGGATGGAGATCATCGAACTTCCCGGATACCTGCATCATGACAAACGCGAGATTGCCCGACGCCACATCATCCCGAAGCAGCTGAAGGAACACGGGCTTGCAGACCACCACGTGGATATCACCGACGCGGCAATCGACCAAATCATCACGGAGTATACGCGCGAAGCAGGTGTGCGAAACCTTGAACGGGAAATCGCCTCTGTGTGCCGAAAGGTGGCCAAAGACATTGTGGCCGCCAGAGCAGGCACGAAGGGAAAGCAAAGGCAAGCCGTTCGTCGTCGATGCCGGAAGATCGAAAAGTATCTTGGTGTTCCGCGGTTCCGGAACCGGAAGACGGCACGGAGGAACACGCGTCGGTTCGGTTACCGGCCTGGCATGGACCAGTGTGGGCGGCGACATTCTGCATGTGGATGTCAGCGTGATGCGGGGACAGGAAAAGCTGACGCTCACAGGTCAGCTCGGCGACGTGATGAAAGAATCGGCGCAGGCCGCACTGAGCTATCTGCGGTCCCATGCGGAGCACCTCGGCCTGCGCCGACCTTCTCAAAGGGAAAGAAATCCATGTCCACCTGCCGGAAGGAGCGATCCCGAAAGACGGCCCCTCAGCGGGCATCACCATGGCGATGGCCATGTATTCCGCGATGAGCGGCAAACCGGCCGCAGTCGATGTGGCCATGACCGGCGAAATTACCCTGCGGGGCGAAGTGCTCGCCATCGGCGGCTTGAATGAGAAACTCCTTGCGGCCCAACGCAGCGGCATAAGTACCGTTCTGATTCCGCAGGAAAACGTGAAAGATCTCTCAGGAAATTCCGCAAAGGTGAAAGAAGGGCTCAACATTGGTGCCGATCAGCCGCATCGAAGAAGCCCTGCACATGTGTTCGCACGGCGCGCGCGCGAAAGCGACGAGACGGTTCACGGGACCATGAGTGAGTATATTGTCACGGCGCGCAAATGGCGGCCCATGAAGTTTGAAGATGTTGTCGGGCAGAGCATGTCACCGGACCCTTCGCAATGCGCTTGCACAGCGAACGCTTGCACACGCATACCTCTTCAGCGGCCCCCGCGGCGTCGGGAAAACCACAACCGCACGCCTTCTGGCCAAAGCCGTGAACTGCCTCCATCCCGACGATCATAATCCCGACAATGCATGCGCAATTGTGCGGAGATCACCGAAGGACGCAGCTTCGACGTGCAGGAGATCGACGGTGCCTCCAACCGCGGCGTGGAAGAGATCCGCAATCTGCGGGAGTCGGTTCGGTATGCGCCCGACCAAAGGACGCTACAAAGTCTATATTATCGATGAAGTGCACATGCTGACGAAGGAGGCCTTCAATGCGCTCCTGAAAACGCTTGAAGAACCGCCTCCGCATGTCATCTTCATCTTTGCCACCACGGAACTCCATAAGGTTCCCGCCACCATCCTCTCGCGTTGCCAGCGCTTCGACTTCCGACGGATCGCCGTCCAGGAGATCGCGGACAATCTCAAGGCCATCGCCGCAGAGGAAGGCTCGGATGGATGAGGAAGCGCTGCTGCTGATCGCACGCCGGGAGACGGTTCGCTGCGCGATGCCCAGAGCCTCTTCGACCAGGTGATCGCGCTGTGCGGCCGTGTTGTTACCCACGCAGACATGCTTGAAGCACTGAATATCGTCGACCAGGAAGTCTTCTTCCGCGTCACGGCGCTGATGGAAGAGCAGGATTCCGGCGGGGGACTTGCCCTTGTGGAAGACCTGATGAGCCACGGGTATGACCTCCGGGAATTCCTGGTCGGACTGATCGAGCATTTCCGCAACCTGCTGGTGGTAAAGTCACAGGGTCGACAGACCTCATCGAAGCCTCGGATGTCTACCGGTCCCGCTGTCTGACGTCAGCCGCGCAGTTTTCCGTTTCCGATCTTCTGCGCATGCAGCGGTTTGTGACGGGAACCGAACGGGGGTACGGAATTCGGCGCAGCCACGGTTCCGACTCGAAGCAGATATGGTGCAGATGGTCAATATGCCCCGTGCCGTGGAACTGAACAGTCTGATTGCAGGACTCGAAGAACTAAAAAAAAAGCCCCTCGGTGAAATAGCCCTACAACATCATCTCCCCGCCCTGCACAACCGGCCCCCCGGCCCCCCCGGCCCCCGGCACTTGCCCCCGCCGACAACCACAGTCCCGTTGCCACCAGGGACCTACCGCCGCCGGGGACCATCTCCCCCCCGCAACCCTCAACCCTATCCTCCCCACCGCGGCGGCAACCACACTCCCTCCTTCTCTTCCGCTCCGCCGGACAGCACCGGACGTCTCCCCTTTTGTGCTACCTCCCGGTTCAGCGATCAATGAACACGAAGTGCGGTCGCGATGGACGGAATACGTTGGGAAGTCACGCGGGACAAAATATCCATTGGGGCCGTTCTGGGTGCGACAACGTTGCTGGGAGCCGCGAACGGCATCGTCCGGATTGGGTGTGCGGACGAATTTCAGGTCGCATCTATACTGCGAAACCGTGACATCCTTGGCGAACTGTTTGAACGGGTCTTTCATGTCCGGGCCCGTATTGCGCCCGAGATCGGAGGAGCCAAACAGAACCCCAAGCGGCGCGGTACCCGGCCGCATGAAGAAGAGACCCCCATTCTCACCTTGATCAAAAAAGAATTCGGCGCAGAGCCGGTGTAGCCCCACTTTTTTCTTACCCCCCCTCGCAAAATCTTCCTCCTGCCTGTAGTACAGGATGAATACCATACAGCGCAATCGTTCACCCATGCCCGGTTGCTCTTCCAACAGTACCTGTTTCGTGTTTCTGGCGTCGCCGTCTGGATCCTGGCCCCAGCGGCGGCTCACGACCCTGGCCCGCAGCCGCCCCAGGCGGGATGCAATTCATCTTCCCTGTCCGGGCGGCTGTGGCACACCGGGGTGCTCCGGAACAGCGCCGTGCGATCAGCAACGCTGCCCGGACGACCAGCCGTCCTCCCGATGAGCAGGCACTTGCCCTGCGGATCAGGACTCGACGCGACGGCCCGGTACACCACATCGACAAACATCGAAGGGCAGCATGACGTACACGAACGCGGAAAAGTACGATGAACATGCTGACGCGCATCTCCGCGTATGCGGTTTCAATGTTGCTGATTGCGACCGCCATCGACAAACTCTTGCACTGGTTTCAGTTTGTGCGGGTGCTTCAGGAATATTCCGTCGTGCCCGCCTCGATCTCCGGCGCGGTGGGAGGTGTTGTGGTGGCGGTCGAATTCCTTATCGCGGCCTCCCTGTTGATTTCGGGCACCCGCCGGACAGGTTTTCTGCTGGCCGGCGGCTCTTTGCAGTGTTCAGCAGCGTTGTCCTGCACCTGTTGCTGTGGCGCGAGGGCGCATCATGCGGATGTATTTTTGCTTTTGGCGATGCCCGGGCAACACTCCCGCATGTCATCGGAAATGTGTGCGGCGCCACGCTCTGTCTGCTGTTGTGGCGATCGGGCACACACCCACCGCCCCGTCAGGCGGACGGCGCCGCCAGAGCGGCGCCGCCGTCACCATCCCACCACCATCACTGGAGAGAATACCATGAACAGGAAAACACCTGTGGTTGTGGTGCTGCTTCTGATCATGACACTCGCGCTGACCGGAGCAATGATGCCGGAACAAACCCGGCCGAAAACCAAGCACTTCCCGGCTGCAGATACGTCGTTTGTTTCGGAGGGGCTCGGACGTGTGTTTCACCCTGAGCATCGTTGTTAAAGGAATAGCTGTTGCACTGAACTGTTATGAACGTATCGAACTCCGGCGTAACAGAGGCACCCTGCAAAGACACCTGTGTGACGGGAGCACCTTATGCGAGGACTCCGCCCGCCTCGACCGTCAGGAGGGGCGGGCCGCTGCCGTCAGGCAAATAACAGCGGCGCGGTGAAGTGGTGGTACCGCGGTGCGTAGTAACGGAACTCCGTGCATTGCAGGAGACAGGATGATGATGAAACGACGAAACCGGTTGATGCTGGTCTTCCTGGTGGTCGCTGCAGGCGGGGCGTTTCTGGATATCTCCGCGATCCGGTCACAGGAGGGCGGGAGCAACTGCTTCTCCCCGGGAGACCAGAGACACCGGGAATGCGCGGGAGCAACGGAGACCCCAGCCGGGACGGACCCGCAACTGGCGGGAACGGACGCTCCACCGTGGACAGTCGCTGGGATTTGCACCCGGGCCGTCACTGTCGGCCCCCGTCGAGGTCCGGGTAACGCCCGATGAGACGGTCTATGTGCTCGATTGGGGAGACAAGAGCGTCAAGAATATTCGTCTGACGCCCGGTGCTGACAACATACGGTGGAACTACGGGACAGGGGCCGGGGGAGTTTGTGAATCCAACGGACTTCGATGTGGATGCGGACGGAAGTGTGTGGATATGCGACCCGGTCAATGGTCTGATTACCGTCTTCGCGGCCGACGGGACGTTCGAGCGCACCATTCGCCCGGAACGGCCGCCACACCGTCTGGCCCTGCTGGGAGACAGCGGATATGTGGTGATCTCCTCCCCCTCGGGCGGTCGGCTGTTTACCCTGTACCGGCGAAACGGCGACCCCATACTGGCCTGCGGCACCGTCATGGAAAACCAGGCACAGCTCAGCATCGCCCTCGACGGCCGCCTTACAGGAAACAGGTCGGGCCGCTTTGCCTACTGCGCGTACCGGGCAGGCCTGCTGGGGATCTTCAATCCCGCCTCCCACCCGCCCCTGATATTCGTTCATACGATTGATTTTCCCGGTCTGCCCCCCATCCTCTCCCGGCAAAACTCCTCCGCACACTATGTGCGCGTCGATCCCTCCGCCCCCATTGTATCCCGGAACGCCAGCCTCGTCGGGGATGAAGTGCATGTCCTGGCCGGAACGGACAGGATGCCGGAACGGAGTGTGATGGATGTATACGACGGAAATTCGGGACGGTACCGCTATTCATATACTCTCCCCGGCAACGCGGCGATTGCCCGTGTCCATGGCCGGAAAATGTATGCGATAGCAGACACAACAGTAATCGTCTGGAGCATGACCCCGCCGCTCTAGACGTGCAACCCCCGCTTCTGATGTTCACCCGGCCAGCAAGCCGGTATCGGCCCTACCGGTGAATGCGCGTGAGAGACTTGATTCTTACGCAGCTTTTTGAGAAGTTATGAAGCGAATCGTTTTGACGGACAGACTTGGGGTACGCAATGAAAGTGGCGAAGGCTCTGGTGCTGTTGTGTGTTCCCCTCTGGGCGGCGGTTGCAGGAACAGGAGTGGCAAAGTACGCCGGAGAGTTCATCTCCCTCGGAGTCGGCGGGCGCGCCCTGGCAATGGGCGGAGCGTATGTTGCCCTTGCCAATGATGTGACCGCAGGGTACTGGAATCCGGCGGGGCTCTCGTCTATTGCCTACCCTCAAATCATCCTCATGCACGACGAACAGTTCGGAAGCCTGGTCAACCATGACTATGGCGCCGTTGCCTTCCCCGTTGGCTCCCGGTCCAGCATCGGGATAAGCCTCATCCGCCTCGGCGTTGATGATATCCCCGATACCCGCAATGCAGGAGTCGATATCAACGGTAACCTCACGTACGATCCCACGCAATTCAGCCGTGTTGATCCCGATCGTGTGACCTATTTCAATGCCGCCGATTGGGCGCTCTATCTGACCTACACACGCAAGCAATCCGATGAATTTTCCTACGGTGCCAACATCAAATTGATCCGGCGCGAACTGGGAGGAAACGGGGCCACCGGCGTGGGGTTCGATCTGGGCCTCTGGTACACTCCCTTCGACAATGTGCTCCTCGGGGCAAATCTGCAGGATGTCACGACGACGTTCCTGGCCTGGGATACGGGCCGCAATGAACTGATATCCCCTACACTGAAAGTCGGCAGCGCCTATCTGATCGAAGCCTTTGGCGGGCGATTCGCACCGGCTGTTGATCTGGACCTGCGGTTTGAAAACCGCCGCTCCGCGTCCACCTTCAACCTCGGTCCGGTAAGCTTCGATGTGCACACCGGAATGGAATTTCTCTTCAAAGACCTGGTCGCGTTGCGGGTTGGGTACAGCGACGTGAAACAGCTCACGCTCGGGGCCGGGGTCCACCTGCCGAAACTGAACATCGACTACTCGTTTGTGAAGTTTGACGGGATCAACCAGCTGGGCAACACGCACCGGATCTCGATGACTTTCACGCTTGAGTCCGATCAGTTCCGGCGGGTTGCGGAATAACTCTTCAGAGGGCGCTTACTTCGAGGTCAGAACGAAGACGCCGTTCCAATTGTCCGGCGGCGGTGTTACCTGATAGGCCTGAATGCGCTTGATGTGGAGTTGGGTGGTGTAGTCATCGGGCCGCACCTGCAGTGCTTCGGCAAACGCCGACAGTCCGTCCGTCCAGCGGCAGGTATGGTACGCCGCTAATCCTACCGAGTATCTTTCCAGAAACCGTTCGGTGTCATCTGCCTGCGGATGGTCCCTTGCGCACAGCAGCTCGAAAACCGTCACCGGTTCATTGCGTCCCTTGACGGTAATCCGGTCCAGCTCACGCCCGATAATCCTCTCCTTCACCAGTTCATACGTCCGCTGGCTCACCATAATGCCCGTCCGGTATTCACGGTTTGCTCCTTCAAGACGGGATGCGAGGTTGACGCTGTCTCCGATGACGGTGTAGGCGAACTTCCCGGCGGCACCCATGTTTCCCACCACCATCTCACCCGTGTTCAGTCCGATCCGGATACGGATGCGGGGCCTGCCGGCTTCGCCCCAGGTCTTGTTGAGATCCACAAGAGACTCCTGCATCTGGAGCGCGCTCAGACATGCCCGGAGGGCATGGTCGTGCAGCGGAATCGGCGCCCCCCAGAAAGCCATGACCGCATCCCCCTCGTATTTATCCAGCGTGCCGTCGTTCTTGAAGATAATCTCGGACATCACGCTCAGGTATTCGTTCAGAATCCTGACAAGTTCCTCGGGAGGGAGGTGCTCGGCGAATGCCGTGAATCCTTCAATATCGCTGAACAAGACGGTCAGCTCTTCACGCTGCCCTCCAAGGACGAGCTTCTCCGGGTGGGCGACCAGCTCATCGACCAGCGACGGGTTCACGTAGGTGCTGAACATGGATTTGATCAGCAGGCGTTCCTTCCGTTCGGCGACGAAGTGATAGGTTGTGCTCATGACGTATCCCCCCGCAACCGCCATCGTGGCGCTCACCACCGGCAGCACAATGTTGAGTGTGGTAAAGAGGAACAACGCGGCGAGGCCGATCAGCGCAATTTCCGCGACGGCGAAGACCAGGCTGAAGAGCCCGACGAGCAGATGGTGCCGGGTTTTCACCTCACGCAGGAGGGAGGTCACAAAGAACGTGACGAGAACGAGAAAACTCGTGACGGCAATCTCCACGGTGCGGGGCGCCATGCGGAGGAAATCATTACGCAACACATTTTCGATCACATTAGCGTGCAGCTCCACACCGTACATCAAATTGTCGCGTTTCCGCTGGCCCCGGGCGATGGAAACAGGGAACAGATCCTTGTACTCCGGCACCGTAACCCCGACGAGGACGATCTTGCCGGCGAACGTGCTGTCAAAGCGGTAGCCGTACGCCGGATCACTGAACGTGTTGATCTCCTGCCCGCTGGTTCGTTCCTCGAGCGTCACCAGCGTCTCATCATCGATGACGTCGTTGAAACGAATGTGCGGGAAGGTACCGTTGGGACCGTAGAAGTTGATGAGCATGGATCCGGCGTCATACCGCGGGATGCGGCGCCCGGCATAGCCAAACGCGTCGTCGGACGTGGAAGGGACGGTGAACGGCGGGAGACCGAAGTATTTGTTCAGGACTGCAAAGGCAAGCGTGGGAATGCCGAATTCGCCGCCGCCGGCGGAATCCACCACAAACATGGTGTTGTATGAGCGGTACACGCCGTCTGCGTCGTTGCGGATATTCACCAACCCTATGGACCTGTCGTCGGGAAAGAAAATGTTGCCGTAATTTTCCTGAGCGGATATGGTGACGTATGAATCGCTGTCCGCTTCACGCTTGCCGGTCAACACGGCGATGCCGGTCTCGCGCATGGCGTTGCGCAATGAATCGTCGTTCCGGGGGGAGCGATCGTCGGCGCTGTTGAAGATCAAATCAATGCCTACGACAACGGCGCCGGCGGCTTTGAGGTTACGCAGGAGATGTGCGTAGTACGTGCGCGGCCAGGGAAATCGGTCGGGGAGCGACCGGAAGGAGTCTTCGGAGATCTCCACGATGACGACGTGCAGGGAATCGCGCACCGCAACGTTGGGTCCGCGGAACTGAAAACGGTAATCGAGCGTCGCCAGTTCAAGCCGCTGCAGAATGCCCAGACGGAAGACCTGTTCCTGCGTGAGGGCCACGATCAGCAGCGCCACACCCAGTGCGAGGGCAATACGCGTGAGCCAGCTGCGCTGGCCGGTGGTGAGCTGGGGCGAGAGCATCCGGGTCCCCGGTCAGAGCGTGAGCCGATAACGCAGACTGACAATGCTGTCGTCAGTCGGGGTATCGTTTTTATAGTTGCCAGCTGCAGCACGAAGCTCATGTCCGCACGGAGAACCACTCGCTGCTCAGATCCAATCCGGTCCGGCGGTAATCACCCAGCGTCGGCGCGACCGTTGCCATGATAGTGAACACGTCGCGGACAATCGCATAATCGGCGTGAAACGAAAGAGCGGTGTAGTTCAGCTCGCTGCTCTGCCCGCGGATTGTCCCGTCCGGCAGGGTGTTCAGGTTCAACGCGACACTGACCCTGGTCCGCAACGGAATACTGTACTGCGACGTCAGGCCGGCTTCTGCGGTGACGTTCTTCACGTCGTATTGATGGACGGTTTCATCGGCGCGTTCCGACGTGGAGAGATTCAGCGTTACGGTGTGTTGTGCCCATTTCGGAAATCATAGGACGACTGGAGGTAGAGCCGGTTGGTGCCATCATTGACGGAGTCAGGGAGTCGCGCCCCGTCACGGCAAGACCGTTGTCGTTGCTGAACCGGGAAAAGCCCACCGTGACGGTGGGAATATCCCGCCGGGGAAAGTAGGTTGCCGCGATGTTCATGTTCGAAAAGACGGTCGTGGCCGGTTTGGTGCCGTTCAGATTGTCCTCGAGCCGTTCATAGCCGAGCGTGAGGAACAGCTGGTTGTCGATAAGCCGCGCACGGTCCACAAGCTTGAACCCGCGAAGATCGGTCTGAAGAAACGACTGTCCGAACGACACATAGTCGCTTCCGCGGGAGAGGTAGGTGAACGTGAAGTCATTGTCGAAGTAATGGAGGCCGAGGGTCGCCTCGTACGCCAGCGTTGCGAGTGTCTCCACGCTTAGAGGGCGGAAATTGTCGTTGACGGTGATATACTCCTTCAATCGGTCCCGGGCCTCCTTGATCCCCTGGGGGTTCTGAAATACCGTGTCGATATAGGCGTCGGTAAATGTCCCGGAGGAGATGTCCGAATTGTAGGCGCTGAACGCCGCCTGGCCGGTGATCTCGATGCGGCTCCTGTCAAAGCGGACCAGCATTCGGTCCCCAGGAGTATATTTTCCTTGGGCCTGATGCCGTACCGGATGGATCCGGGGTCATCGCTGGAACTGAGCCAGGACAATCCGACCTCCCAGGTCTCCCGGTTGCCAAAACTGGGCCGCACGGCAAACAGTTTGCGCGTGTAGGTTCCGAACGAATACTTCCCCCAGGTTGTGGGGTTGATCTGACCGAACGCGGCGGTGGAGTCTTTGCGGAACTCTACGGAAAAACTGTCCGCGGGAAATTGCGCGAGCAATGTCCCTTCGGTCGCCCGGGTGATCTCGCCGAGGGTCAGGTCGAGACCCAGCACGCCGTAGCGGGCGGTGGTTTGCAGACCGCGCACGCGTTTGCCGCTCAGTATGAGATCCGGAAATGTGGGATAGTGGTCGCCATAGCCCGCCTGTATCCACGGCGTTCCACCCCGAAGAAGTAGCGGTTCTGCGGCTGGCGCTCCGGTTTCTCGTCGGAGGTGAAAAAGAGGTTCGAAGTAAATGCCCAGATGTCCGTGGTCCCGCGGAATTGCATACCGGCGCGGTTATACCAAATACCCTCGTTGCTGATTGTTTCATGCCGCGACTCAGCCTGCACATTCACCTTCGCGTCGAACCGCTGTTGCGCCCGGACGTTCCCCATGTCGTCGCCGGAAGACCGACGGACCCGGAATGTCAACTCGGCCGTGGAAACAACCCTTCCGGTCCGGCTGAAGAGTCCCACCTTGAGCGCATGGCGGCCGGGGGCGAGACGGATGCCGTGATTGCCGGGAACGTACACGATGAGATCCTCGCTGAAGACCGCCTGTGCCGTGATGTCCTTATCGTCCAGCCTGATCTGCGTCGCCCGCGGGAAAACTGTCGAGTCGGCACGCAGGAGCGAAAGGGAAATGAGCACGTCGTCGGGGTCGAGCGTCGCCCCCTGTTCGGGGCTGAGAAAGAGGACCTGCGCATCCTGCCTGTCCCGCACGGTCAGCCGGAAAGGCTGTGCGGGAGGAGATGTGAATGGATCGCCTGTCGCGTTGGGCGGTGAGGACTCGCGCTTTCCCTTGCCGTCGACAAGAACGAAATAGTATTCGAGGAAGGGGGGGGTCAGACGTTCGGCCGGAAGTGTGCACTGCGCGGTGGAGCCCCGCAGATCCATTTCGGCCCTGCGGTATTCCGCCGAGCCAAACGGTCTGTACAGGAGATACATGCCGGTGATGGAGTGACCCTGCCGCAGGTCCACAGAAATCGCCGCGGGTGCCCCGGCCGGTGTTTCGGCAGGTGTTGAGGCGACAACGAAGGACGAAAGCTGAGCGTACACCCCCCAGACCGGCAAGAAGAGCAATCCCGCGGCAGCGATGAATGAACGAAGTCTCATACGGGCTGGAGAACCAGTTGGTTAGTCTCTGTACTCGATTTTCAGCTGGTTCGTCTTTCCCTTGGGGTCGCGGAGTTCGATTTCCAGCTTCTTGCGTTGATCATCCTGCTGTGCATCGAGTGCGGCGCGACGTTCGCTTTCCGTCGACCGCCGCGTCTGAATGGTTCCATCGCGGTTGGAAATGCCGGTGAAGCCGGAGGCAACGTCCACCGATTTCTGGGAGACGCGGTTGGTGAAGAAGACAGATCCCTCCGTCACCGTGAGCGTATCGGACAGCGCCGTGGCGCTGAACATACCCGCCGTGCCACGAATGGATGCGACCGAAGTCGGCGAGGTGAAACGGAATTCCTCCCCCGACCGCTGCTTCTGCACATTGAAACCGACAACACCCATCTGCACCTCCACGGCCTTGTAAAATGCCCCCCCCGTAATCGTGCCGGTCACCGTCAACTCGGAACGTTCGCGCAACCGGACCAGACTGTTGTCTTTGAACTTGATTATGGCGAGGGATTTTGGACCCGTCCGGACCATGTCACCCGAGCCCAGAGTCTGACCCCGTATGGCCTTCTCCCATGTCTTTCCACTCTCCTTGCGCAGCACCTCGAGAATAACCTTGCTCAATAAACCGATAGGGGCGTCCGCAGGGTCGGGTGGCGCAGCATACAGGGGCTGCAGCGGCATGAAGGAGCAGGCACCAACGCATACGCGTAACAGAAATGATCTCATGGTACACTCCACAGAGGAAGCGGACTATTCAATGTCGACGTTGACAACGCCGGCTGGATTGCTGCGGAACTGGCCGATCAGTTTCACGAGTTCCGTGGTGGTGATCGTTGTCCCGTCCACGCGGACCTGGCCGGTGGGGAAGAGGCTTCGGATCGAATCCGGTCGAAGAGTGCCTTGTGCTTTGGCCCGAGCACCCGTTCGAGTTCATCCAGGAGACTCTGCATGGCCGCGTTGCTGCCTCCCGCAGAGACGGTGAACGACCGAAAAGGGCTCTTGAATGAACCGTCCGGGTTACCGGAAACGCCAACCAGTCCTTCGACAAACCAGACGTACGTCTTCCCCGATTCAAGCGGGCGCACACCCGAGCTCGGATAGAGGAATGAATTGGTCGTCACCTCGGCCGTGGCATGCGGCACGCCGTCGGTGGCCTCCTGCGGAGAAGATTGGCCAGGCAGCTGTTCGAAGATGGAAATACGCGAGCGGGGACCGTCGTAGTTCCACTGAAAAAACGGGAATTGTCCCACCGAACGGTCTCTGTCCATGGGGAATACGAGCTCAAGGCGGGAGGGATTGGAGAGGACAAATTTGAATGATGCCCTGAACGTCTGGTTGTAACGCTCTGTGGTGACTTCTATGTGGAATGTGTATGTGCCGGAAGGCATGAATCCGGTGGGAAGCGCCAGCTCTTCAAACCTCCGCTTTGCCTCCGGTAACAGGGTGTAGGTAATTCCGTACACAGGGTTCTGCTTCAGGTCCAGGTTGCTGATGGACCGCGATCCATCGACAGGGAAGGACTTGGTTTTCAGTTCTGAAGCAGGGCTGAAGGACTCGCCGCTGGCCAGTACGACGTCCAGCGTGAGCCGCATGACGACATTGACCGACGTCACATTGCCCCCCCCGGCGTTGCGAATCCTCAGATCAATGGTAAAAAGCCACTTCGGGGTGGTCGCGTTGACAAAGTCCACGTCTTGCAGTGTGAGGACATTCGCGGGTGTGACGGATGTGCCGATGTCGATGATCGGTCCCTGTGCCAGCAACGGCATGGACGCAAGAAAAAAGATGGCGATGAAGAGAAGGGATACTCTCATGGGATCGCCCCGGTGGTAAGTGGAGAACGGCGAATCGTCATGGTAGTATAGCAAATTACGGAGAGTGTTGCAAACGGGGAAACCGCGAAGGGCGGCAGGACGAGTCGCCCTCCGGTGACGCCGCTAGAAATGCCGGATGTCGTTGTAGAGGACGAACACCATGAAGATCAACAGCAGCACGAAACCCGCCTTTTGCAGCACCAGCCGGATACTGTCGGCACTTCCCGGCGGAAGATCGCTTCATAGACGAGGAAGGTCATGTGTCCCCCGTCAAGTGCGGGAAAGGGGAGGAAATTCAGGATTGCCAGGCTCATGCTTAACAACGCCATAAACCCCAGGTAGGTTAACATGCCAAGTTCAGCGGTTTGTGTGGCCATCTGCGCGATACGGATCGGGCCGCCTACCGACTGCGCGAATGCCACCTTGCCGGTGACGATCTGCCACATCTGCTTGACGAACAGCACACTCACGTTGAACACGTCGCTCAACCCGCGCGGCAGGGCCTCGAAGATGGAATAGTCCACCTTTCGCACCGGACCGACATAGCGAAGCGCAAAGCCGATCCCGATCATGCCACCCTCAGTGGGCGTCGTGGTTCCCTTCAACAGTTCGGTACCCCGCCGCCATTCAATCATGACCGGTATACCTGCACTTGCCTGCACCAGCTCTTTCACCTGCATATCGGATTGGAGTACTGTTCCGCCAACGGACAACAACACATCTCCCGGTTTCAGACCCAGAGCATCGGCCGGCATGCCCGACTGTACCGTGTTGACCACGATCTCCGTGTGTGACGGCACAATCCCGAAGTTCGCCTCGTTCGGTTCGGGGATCGCCGTGCGGGCGAAGGGGACATCGATCTCCTGCCCCGCCCGCTGCACGGTGAAGGTAATGTCGTTGCCGACGTTTTCGATATAGATCTGGTTCAGAATATCGTCCCAGTGCGTAACCGCCGTGCCGTTGATCTTCAGAACACGATCGCCGCGCTGCAGCCCCCCTTTTTGCCGCCGCACTTGCTTCAACGATGGTGCCGATTTCCGTCGTTTCGCGGACCGTCCGCCCCTGGACGAAATTGATCCCCCAGAAGATCACGACGGCCAGAAGGATGTTCATGATCACGCCGCCGGAGATCACCAGCATCCGCTGCCAGATCGGCTTTGCGCGGAACTCCCATGGCTGCGGCGGCCGGCCAGGTATTCGGTGTCGAAGCTTTCATCGATCATCCCGGCGATCTTGACGTATCCGCCGATGGGAATCCACGAGACACAGTAATCGGTCTCGCCGATCTGCTTGCCGAATGCGCGCGGCGGAAAGCCGATCGAAAACCGGTCCACACTCATGCCACAGAGTTTGGCGGCGAGAAAATGCCCGAACTCATGGACGAACACGAGCACGCCGAGAGTGATGACAAAATAGAGAACGGTTTCCAGAAACTGCATAGTCAACCCGTCAGAATGAAACGGCTGTGATCTGCTGCTGCACGAACGCGCGCGTTTCGCGGTCCGCATGAATAATATCGTCCAGGCCGCCGGATGGACCAGGCTGATGTGCCGTCAGCGCCTCCTCGATCAACGTCGGGTATCGCGCTGAAGGGAATGCGTCCGCTCGAGAAAATGCTCGACCGCAACTTCGTTGGCGGCATTCAACACCGCCGGAGCCGTCCCGCCCGTCTCCAGCGCGCGAAACGCCAGAGCCAGACAGCGGAATTTCTCCATATCCGGGTGCAAGAAATGTCATCCGGCCCAGCGCCGCGAAATCCAGACGCGTGAATGCCGAAGCGGGACGTTCGGGATACGTCAGCGCGTACTGGATCGGCAGCTTCATGTCCGGTATGCCCAGCTGGGCCTTCACCGAGCCGTCCACGAACTCCACCATCGAATGGATGATGGACTGCGGATGAATCACGACCTCGATTGTTGAGGCCGGGAGCCCGAAGAGCCAGTGCGCTTCGATCACCTCCAGCCCCTTGTTCATCAGCGTCGCCGAATCGATGCTGATCTTGTTTCCCATCCTCCATGTCGGGTGCTGCAACGCCTCTGCAGGGGTAATGTCGGAAATCGCTCCCTGTCCGAGATGCAGGAACGGCCCCCCGGAGGCCGTCAGAATCAGCCGCGCAACACGTCCGGATATCCTCCCCCTGCAGACACTGCAAGAATTGCGCTGTGCTCGCTGTCCACCGGCATCAGCCGCACGCCGCGCTGCCGCAACGGTTCGCATCACCAGCTCGCCCGCCACAACAAGCGTCTCCTTGTTTGCGAGCGCAATATCTTTCCCGGCTTCAATTGCGCGGAGTGTGGGCCGCAGCCCGGCGAATCCGACAAGTGCACTGATGACGAGATCCACGTCCGGACGCGTTACGGCGTCCAGAAGGCCGTCCTCCCCGCGCAGCACTTCCGTACTCCCGTTCACGACGCGATCGCAGCAGATCGGCGTTCCGGCCTTCCAGCGACCACGACCCCGCGGGGCGGAACAATGCCACCTGCTCCGCGAGCAGGTCGACGTTACGGTGAGCGGTCAGATAGGTGACGCGGAATCGCTCGGGGTGTGCTGGCAATGACCTCGAGACTGCTGCGCCCGATGGAGCCGGTGGAGCCGAGGATCGCGATGTTCGTGATGCGTTTCACGGAAGTTTGCAATATATCAAGGTAACCAAACGGTGCTTGTTTATCAAGCCGCGGGATGGTACATTTCTTGACAACACGATGCGATGGATGCACCTTCATATTGCTTCTTGCGCTGTGTGCGCAGGACCTGCGTTCTCAAACACCTGACGTGCAGGCGAAGTTTCAACTTGCCCAGGGATTTGAACAGGCGGGCGAATGGGAACGCGCTGCCGGCTTGTACAGGGAGCTTCTGACACGCGAGCCGTCGAATTACATCTATTTCGATGGTTTGCACCGGATGTACATGCAGCTGAAGAAGTACGATGATGCTGTCAGGCTCATTCAAGACCTTCTCACACGCCTCCCGGCTGATTTCACCCTGTACGGGATGCTCGGAACGGCACATTACCGTGCCGGGCGTGAAACGCAGGCGCAGGAAACGTGGGAACATGCCATCGCTCTGAATCCCGCAAACCAGCAGAGCTACAGGGTTATCGCTTCGGTCCTGATTGAGAACCGGCTCCTGGAACGTGCCGCAGGGATCTATCGGCGCGGCCGCATCGCCTGCAATGATCCATACCTCTTTACCATCGAGCTCTCCCAGTTGCTTGCCGCCTCGATGGACTATGCGGGCGCGACAGAAGAGTACCTCCGCTGGCTGCAACAGAATCCGGCGCAGATCGGCTTTGTGCAGGGTCGTATGGCGGCCTTTTCGCTACAAGGATGACGGCCGCGCCGCCGCCATCGCCACCGTCAGGAAAACCCTGGAAACACGCCAGGATCTGCGGCTGTATGAACTGCTCGGATGGCTCTACCTCGAAGGGAAGGAATACGGAAACGCCTTCGATGTCTACAGGCACATCGATGATCTTTCAAAGGCAAACGGCGGCGCCGTGCTCGGCTTTGCGGATCGTGTGTTCCGCGAACGCGGGTATGAGGTCGCCGCCCTGGCCTACCGCGAAGCCCTCCGCCTGCCCCTCCAGCCGGCGCAACTCCCCCGGGCGAAGTACGGCTATGCCTGTGCGCTTCTGGAACTGCAGGCGACGGCGGACAGCGGGCGGAGCGTGATCCTCTCCACCACACGGCCTGTGTCGGAAACCCGCACCCGTTATGAAGGAGCCGTCGCGGCCTTCACCACACTGATCGAAGAATATCCCCGTTCGGAATACTCCGCCAAATCCCTCTACCAGATCGGCATGGTGCAGCTGCGGCAGTACGGGGATATGGATGCCGCCCTGCGCTGCTTCGAACAGGTGCTGCAGGAGCCGGCGATTACCCCGGCCGGCCGGTACGATGTGCAGCTGCGGATCGGTGAGATCCTCGTGGCGCGGGCCGATACGGTACGCGCGGCAGCAACATTCGGCGCCGTCGCAGGAGCCCCGGCGCAACACCCGATCAGGACGACGAGGCGCAGTACCATCTGGCCGAACTCGCCTTCTTCAACGGGAGAATCGATGATGCCGTACGCCTGCTCGGCACCATCTCTCTGAATGTGCAGCACGACTACACGAACGATGCGCTGCAGCTTCAGGCCTTTCTCCAGGAGAACGCTGCCACCGCCCCCGAAGCACTCCGCGCCTTCGGGCGCGCAGAATACCTCGCGCGGCAACGCAAGAACACCGAGGCGGCGGCGATGCTGGAGGATATCGTGCAACGTTTTCCGGCCTCGGGCGTGGCTGACGACGCTCTGCTCCGCACCGGCGCACTCCTTGCCGCCGCAGGGCGGTATGCGGACGCGGTCGGCGTGTACGAACGGCTGCTCACCGAGTTTCATGACAACAGCAACCAGATCGACCGGGCCCTCTTCCGGCTGGGCGAGGTGCGGCAATTCGGTATGCACGATACCGCCCGGGCAATCCTGGCGTATGAACGCCTGCTCGCCGAACGGCCGCAATCGATCCTGGTCCATGAGGCACGAAAACGCATACGCATCCTGCGCGGGGAAACACTGTGAGGAAGAGACTTCCGGGCAGGAATATTGCTCTCGCCTCGTGGATGATGTTGATGGCCACGACTGCCCTGCCCCAGGGCAAAGTTCTGATCCCCATGGACCTTCAACAGACCGATCACCTGAAAGCCTATGGCATTGCCTACTGGGCCCTCACGAAAAACTTGCGAGGTCGACTGGCTGCTGAACTACCGGGGCGGAGCGTTCATGATGGACGAGAACCCCGTCGTTGCCGCCGAGTGCCGCGTGCGGGGCGTACGGCGGGCACCATCAGTCAGTCCGGTGCCGCACAGATCTACGCCGAGGTTCAGCAGGATGACAACAACATGGATGTCGTCCGGCTGGAGAAAGCACCCCGCGTCGCCGTCTATGTTCCCCCCGGCTTCCATCCCTGGGATGACGCCGTGACCCTCGCGCTCGAATATGCGGAGATCACCTACGACAAAGTCTGGGATGAGGAAGTCCTGGAGGGAAAACTGCATGAATATGATTGGCTCCATCTCCACCACGAAGACTTCACCGGCCAGTACGGCAAGTTCTATGCCTCGTTTGCCGGAGCGGCATGGTACATGGAGCAGCAGGTGACACAGGAACGGGAGGCGCAGAAACTCGGGTTCAAAAAGGTCTCGGAACTCAAGAAGGCCGTTGTCCGCACGATCAAGGAATATATCGCCAACGGCGGATTCATGTTTGCCATGTGTTCGGCGACAGACACGTATGACATCGCCCTCGCCGCAGAACAGACGGATATCTGCGACGTGATGTACGACGGCGATCCGCCCGACGCGGATGCGCAGAACAGACTCGATTTCTCAAAGACGCTCGCCTTTACCGACTTCACGCTCGAAAATAACCCGCTGCGCTACGAGTACTCCGACATTGACCAGCCGCCGAGTGATCTGCTGGCACTCCAGAATCCCGAAACGGACTACTTCACGCTTTTTGAGTTTTCCGCCAAGTTTGATCCCGTTCCCACCATGCTGACGCAAAATCACGTCAACGTGCTGAAAGGGTTCCTGGGGCAGACCACGAACTTCAAGAAGAACCTTGTCAAGAAGACCGTCGTGATCCTGGCAGAAGCGACGGGATGGACCAGGTGCGCTATCTGCACGGCAATTTCGGGCGGGGGACGTTCACGTTCTACGGCGGACACGATCCGGAGGACTACCAGCACGCTGTCGGGGATCCGCCCACCGATCTCTCCCTGCACAAGAACTCGCCGGGGTACCGGCTCATCCTGAACAATATTCTCTTTCCGGCCGCAAAGAAGAAACAACAGAAAACCTGACCGCCGTGCATACGATACTGTCGAAGCGTTCATCATCAACCCAGGAGGATTCATGCGTTCATTCTCTCTTCTTGCTGTAGCACTCTGTCTGGCGACCGCCGCCGTTGCCCAACCGGTCGTCGGAGCGTTTGTTCCCACCGTGAACTTCGGTGCCCATGTGAATTTGACGAACTCGAATTTCCCCGGCCCCACCATCAACGGGAGCACCGCGTTGCAGGACGTGTACGGAGCGGGTTTCGGTGGCGGCGTCCATCTCGACATTCAGCTCGCCATGCTCAGCCTGCGCATCTCCGGCGACTATCTCTCATTCTCTCCCGACAACGAGGAGTATCAAAAGGGACTCCAGGATCTTATCGGCAGCGCGGCAACGCAGTTCACCATTGAAGGGGGCGGCCTCACCATGTGGTCCGGCAATCTCAACGCCAAGATGGCGATTCTCCCCCTTCCGGTGATCAAACCCTACCTCACGGGCGGTGTTGGATTTGCGAGTCTCAATGTTGCCGATGCGAAGGTGATGCAGAACGGGGTGGAAACGAAGGCGTATCCGGGCTTTCCATCGGTCACGAAGACGGCGTGGAACGTCGGGGCGGGGGTCGACCTCTCCATCGGGGTCACGCTGTATCTCGAAGTCAAGTACATGTGGGTGATGACCGATCCGGAGACGAGCACCATGTTCCCGGTGACCATCGGCATCACGTTCTAGATCGGACACCGTCCGCTCCCCGGGCGCCGGCTCCTCTTCCGGCGCCGCATGTATCCGCCGCATCTGCCCGTCATCGTTGTACCGCCCTGGAGCCCCCTGTCAGCAGGGCCCTGCCGGCAGAGGAGGAGTGTCTCTCCCGCACAGGACCCGGCAGGGCGTTTCAGCCGCCGCCCGGAGAAGTGCGGCCCCGGGTGGTTCTCTGTGCACTCCCGGTCGGAAGGAAAGGGCAGTGCCCGCATCCCCTCTTCCTGCAATACTCCTTCCACAGCTGCATCAGTCCCTGCCGCATGACGGCCCCGCGGAATCCCTCGCGCCCCCGGAGAAGGTCGCGCTCCATCATGCGCGTGAGCGCGTTCGACGGCGGCGGAGAAAGGACAAGGGCCATCGCGCGTGCCCGGGTCGCAAGAGTCCTGTTTCCGGAAAGCCGTGCCCGGAGCATCATTGCCGGCACCACCAGGTGGAGGATGATGGCATCTACCCGGCCGGTGCCCAGGGCGACGCCACATGATGCACCGGCGTTCCGGAAATCCAGGTGCCCCCTCCAGTATTCGTCCGGTTGCACAGCGAACATCTTCCGGAGAATCTGCAGTCCTTCACGCGCCGGCGGTGCTCCTTCAGCGAAGCATCTGAAGATCCTGCGGAGACAATCCTCCCGGAAGAACCCGGGAAGCAGAAACGACATGACCGCGAGCCGTGCAGTGGGAAAATTCACCGGCCGCAGACGGAAGAAAAGCCAGTCCGCCTCGTGCAGCAACGGTCGTCGAATGGTGCGGCGAAGCGTCACGCCACCGGCTCCGGAGACGCCGGACAAGTATCCGGTTTTCCTTGTGCGGCAATCCGCGGGAAGACGGCAGCAGACCGGCCGCACCGAACAATATCGCCTGCATGACTTCGTTATCCTGCAGGCGAAAGTTCTGGAGCAGTTGCAGCGGCACGCTCTCGGCAAGTGCACGAAACGCCTTCCGGTTCTTCGCGAAACCCAGCCCTTCCATCACTCCTTCATAGAACAACTGCCTCCAGGCGGATTCCGAGAGAAGTTCGTGTGCATCATATGCCGGACCGTGTTCTTCCAGGAGGATGCGCCTCAGGCGATCCTCCAGCTCGTGCGAACGTCGCTTGAGCCGTTCCCATCCAAGCCGCAGAAGCCGCTTGTGCAGTATCGCGGAGGGGACTGCAACAGGGCTGCCCGCACACGGCAGACGTGGTGATCCGGCGGCTGACGTTCTGCCGGCCGGGAAGCACCGGGTCGGCGGGGCGGTTTCGTGAAAATACGGGCGCAGGATCAGAAGGGGAACAGTACGCTTGCTGGCTGTCCGTGTCGGGGGAGCGAAACGATCGGCGTCAATCACAACATGAAGAATGACACCGTTGTAATGGGGGTCGGTGTGATGGCCGTGCCGGCGCCAGTCCTGCGGGGTCAGGTGGATTTCGACATCACCGGCATAGAGACGGCCGCCGATCTGGATGCGCGCACCGGTGAAATCGGGACCGCCGTCCCGGTTGGCCCTGCCCGGTGAGAAAATCCGGACGGACAGGCCGTCTGAGGTACAGAGGGGTGTCTTCAGGGGAAAACCGTGTTCCCAGATCCGGTGTATCTCCGTTTCCGGGAGGACGCGCATCGCTCAGGCGGACGTTACCCGGTACCGGTTGATCTCTTCGCGCATGGTCTGTGCCGCCTGTCGTGCGGCGGCGGCGAAATCGGCCCCTGAAGACGCGTACAAGACGCTCCGGCCGGCGTTGATGATTCCCAGAAACCCCCGGGAATCGCATCCGTAGCCACAGCCCGTTTCAGGTCCCCCCCCTGGGCACCCACGCCGGGGATCAACAACGGCATATCCGGAGCGAGCGAACGAATGCGTTTCAGCTGGGCAGGACGGGTCGCGCCGGCGACAAGACCGAGATTGTTGTGCGTGTTCCACTTTTTCACCCGGGCGATCACATGTTCGTACAGCGGCTTGCCTCCCGCTTTGAGGTATTGAAAGTCCTTCGCGCCGGGATTGGACGTGAGTGCCAGAACAAACACGCCGTGGTCCGGATGGCGAAGGAATGGTTCGATGGAATCGAACCCCATATACGGATGGACGGTGGATGCACCGAACGGGAGTTCGGTGATCAGCGATCGCGCATACAGCTCGGAAGAGTTGCCGATATCGCCCCGCTTGCCATCGGCAATCGTGATGACATCCGGCGGAATCGCCTGCGAGCGTCTCACGGAGCGTGTGCCACCCGCGTTCACCCAGGGCTTCGTAAAAAGCAAGGTTCAGCTTGTACGCACAGACCAGGTCGTGGGTTGCTTCGATGACCTGTCTGTTGAATGCCACGACCGGGTCCGGCGCCGACATCACGGCTGCCGGAAGCTTCGCGGGATCGGTGTCGAGACCGATGCACAGGAGCGAACGGCGGTCCTCCTGCAGGGAGCGGAGACGGTCGGTGAATGTCATGAGGTGTATTCCCGCTTTTCCTCTGCCGTCAGGAGTTCATTCATTGATCCCGTCCGGTAGCCCTGGAGATCGAGCGTGACATAAATGAAACCGAGCTTCTTGAAATGATGCACGATGTCCTGCCGCAGCGGTTCAGCGACAAGGCGTGCCAGCTCCAGGGGCCCTACTTCGATGCGCGCCGTGCTGGTGTCGTGGAAGCGCACCCGGAACAACCTGAAGCCCCGTTCACGCAGAAACGTTTCGGCCGCGTCCACCCGCGTGAGGTTCTCCCTGGTGATTCCGACACCGTACGGAAAACGCGAAGACAGGCAGGCGAAGGCGGGTTTGTCCCATGTGGGCAGATCCAGGTGCCGCGAGATCTCCCGCACTTCCGCTTTGCTCAGCCCCGCTTCCAGCAAGGGAGAACGGACCTTCTGTTCGCTGCGCGCCTTCATACCCGGCCGGAAATCCCCCAGATCATCGGTGATCGTGCCGTCGGCAATCCAGGGGATTCCCTTCTCGTGCGGCCACCTCCTGCAGTTTTCCGAACAGTTCGGTCTTACAGTAATAACATCGATCCGGCGGATTTTCCGAGAACTTCAACTGGTCTGTTTCTTCGGTCCGTACGATGATGAACCGCGCTCCCATGCCTTCGGCCAGTGCCACCGCCTCTTCAAATTCCCTGGTGGGATAGGTTTCCGATTGCCCGATCATCGCAAGAGCCCGTGACCCCAGGACGTCAACGGCGACACGCAGCAGCAGAGTACTGTCCACGCCGCCGGAATACCCTATGGCCACGCTTTCCATATGGCGAAGAATGGACCGGAGTTCGTCCAGTTTTCTCGAGGTGGTCTCTGAAAGCATCTGGTTTCTCTCCAGTATGAACAGGACGACCCCGCTCTGTGTGGTGTGCAGAACGAGGTCGCCGGTGACTTGCCTGCTTCTCCGCGGCGTTACTTGCGCAGGAGGTTCTTGAATTCTTTGATGGATTTCACACCGGGGAACTCCTTCTCAAAATCCGCCCGCTTTTCGGGGTTCAGCCGGAACGCATTCCTGAGTGATTCCACGGCGTCATACGCCCGGTTCAGCACGAGAAGGACCTTCGCTCTCAGGTAGTATGAATCTGCGGATTCGGGGGTGATGTGCACGGACCGGTCGAACGCCTTCAGGGCCTGCCGGAAATAGCCCAGCTCAAAAAGGGTCTCGCCGTAATCCAGCCACGCTTCGGCATTTTCCGGTTCGAGCCTGGTCACCATGCGGTAGCTGACCAGCGACTCGCGAACCTTCCCCATATTGTACAGAAGGTCCGCCTTGGCATACCAGAGCTCGGGGTAGTCCTTGCAGATCTCGATGGCTTTGTTGTAATCGGCCAGCGCCCGGCGTTGCTCCTCAATGGCATCGTAACAGCTTCCCCGTCCGAAATACGATTCGTAATGAGCGGGGTCAAGTTTCAGAGATTCCGTAAAGCAGGTGATGGCCTCCCGGAAGTCACCCAGTTCCTCATAGGCGTTACCCAGGTTATGCCAGGCAGGCAGGTCCTTGGGTTCCAGCCGGAGTGTTTCCCGGTAACAGACGACGGCGTCATGAAGGCGGCCCAGGTTGGCGTAGGCATTTCCTTTGTTATACCAGGCGGCCGGGAAATTCTCGTGTACCGCCAGGGACATGTCATAGCTTTCCAGGGCCTTGTGGTACTGGCCCATTCTGCTCAGGACGATCCCCCGGTTGTACCAGGCATTGTAGTTGAACGGATCGAGATCCAGATGTCCGTCGTAACAGCGGAGCGAGTCTTCCAGCTGCTCCAGGTAGTCGTAGCAGTACCCCAGCTCATACCATGCCTCCCGGTGCCCGGGATTCCCGTCCAGAATGAACCGGAAAAGCTGCGCAGCCTCCTCGTACTTCTCCATTTTCTCGAGGACCACACCCTTATTGAAGAGGGCATCCTCGTGTGTGGCTTCGATTTCCAGGGCACTGTTGAAGCAGACCAGCGCCTCCTCGAGACGACCGAGGTCGTCCAGCGTGATACCCTTGTTCACCAGGATATCGGTATCGACGGGGTTCAGGCTGAGAGCGGTATTGAGCGCCTCGAGAGCCTCCTCGTAGCGGTACAAGCCGCTGAGAATGAGGCCTTTGCGCTGCCAGGCGTCGGCACTGTAGGGGATAAATGTCAGCAGCCGGTTGATGATCCGGAGGGCTTCTTCGAAACGTTCGTTGTCAAAGTAAAACGTGACGATTTCTTCCAGCGCTTCGATATTCGTGATCTCCGAAGAGCCGTCACCGAGCATATCCTTGTACTTCTTCAGCTCGTCCTCGAAACGGTCGGGTTTCCCCTCCTCGTTGTCGTCGTCATCGAAATTATTGAAATCCAGCGTACTCATTACCGCTCCGTTCGAGCATCGTCAACAGTAAGGTACGAAAAAACCCAGTGAAGTCAAGCGTTTGATTTTGAGGCGCAGGGAGGTTATATTAAGATCTTGGTTTTCAATGATTTCAGCGAATATTGCAGCTGTTCAGGAGCGGATCGCCTCTGCATGCCGGCGGGTGGGCCGGCAGAGGGAGGAAGTGACGCTGATCGGAGTGACGAAGACCTTCCCGGCGGGGATGGTCAGGGAAGCCGTGCGCGCCGGCGTGCGGGATATCGGGGAGAATTATGTGCAGGAAGCGCTCCGCAAACGTGAGGCGGTGACAGAACCGGACGTCCGCTGGCACTTCATCGGGCACCTGCAGTCGAACAAGGCGAAGTCCGTTGCGGAGTGGGTGTATCTGGTTCATGCGCTGGAAAGCCGTTCGCTTGCGAAGGAGCTCGATGCACGTGCCGCACATGCGGGACGGGTGATTGAAGCACTTGTGGAAGTGAATACGACGGGGGAATCCTCCAAATTCGGCCTGCCGCCGGACCGTGTTGCGGAGTTCGTCCGGTCGCTCGAGGAGTTCTCCCATATCCGCATCGCAGGCTTGATGACCATCGGACCGTTTCTCCCCGACCCCGAAGGATCCCGTCCGATGTTCCGGATGCTCCGGACCCTGCGCGACAGTCTTGCGCAACGGCCGCAGCCGAATCTCGATCTGCGGCACCTCTCGATGGGCATGACGGGAGATTTTGAAGTCGCCATCGAGGAAGGTGCGACGCTCATTCGAATCGGCACGGCGATTTTTGGCTCACGAGTACGGCACGCCTGAGGCGGCACGCCGGATCACCCGCGGAGGTGAATATGAAACTGACACCACTCGACATACGCAAACAGGAATTCAAACGGGTCATGCGCGGTTATGATCCCGTCGAAGTCGATACCTTCATGGACATGATGGCGAACGAGTTCGAAGAGCTCCTGCGCTCGAGCAAAGAAATGCGGGACCGGACGATCGAGCTGGAGGTGCAACTCAGAGACTACCGGCAGATCGAAAAAACGCTCCAGCAAACCCTCCTGCAGGCGCAGGAAACCACGGGGAAGACCTATGAGTCGGCCCGCAAAGAGGCGGAGTTGATCGCCAGGCAGGCCGAACAGACCGCGTCGAAAATCGTGGACAGGGCCCACGCCGATCTTGCCCGGGTGAAAGCGGAAATCTTTGACCTCAACACCCGCCGTGAATCCCTGATCGCCCAGCTGCGCGTGATTCTGAGCGCCGAACTGGATCTCCTGAAATCCCTGGAAGCCGGCGCCACCCGGACACTCGCGGTGCCCCCATCGGCGGGGACAGGCAAAGACCACATTGACCTTGATGCCATAGCCAGAACACTGGACCATGACGGAACTCCGTAAACATATCGACGAGGCGGTGACGTCTCTCCGGATGCGCACACAGGCCACCCCGCGCATCGGCATCATTCTGGGGACCGGCCTCGGCGGACTGGTGAAAGAAATCACGGCCGAGACCGTTATCGATTATGCGGAGATCCCCCATTTTCCGGTTTCCACCGTGGAGTCCCATCACGGGAAACTGATCTTCGGTACCATCGGCGGGAAGAGCGCCGTGGCAATGCAGGGACGGTTCCATTACTACGAAGGCTACACCATGCAGCAGGTGACGTTCCCTGTGCGCGTGATGAAGTCCCTCGGCGTCCGGACGCTCCTCATTTCCAATGCCGCCGGGGGCCTGAATCCCCAGTTCCGCAAGGGGAACCTCATGCTCATCACGGACCACATCAACCTGCTCGGCGACAACCCGCTGATCGGTCCGAATGACGAATCGCTCGGCCCGCGCTTTCCGGACATGTCGGAGCCGTACAGCCGGATGTTGATGACATTGGCGGATGAGGTGGCACTCGATCTGAAAATCCGGATGGAGCGGGGTGTGTTCGTCGCGGTACCCGGGCCGAACCTTGAAACGCGCGCCGAATACCGGTTTCTCCGCCTGATAGGCGCGGATGCGGTGGGGATGTCCACCATCCCCGAAAACATTGTTGCCGTGCATATGGGCATGGCGGTGATGGGCATCTCCATCATCACCGACGAATGCTTCCCCGATGCGCTGCAGCCGGCAAACGTTGCGGAGATCATCGCCGTCGCCGGGCAGGCCGAACCGAAGCTGACCGCCATCATGAAGGGAGTGGTCGAACGACTGTGAAGTGTCACCCTGTGGAAAGAGGAACGGACTAACGGTGTTCAAAGAGCTATCCGAACGGCTGTCCTACCCGGCCATCGAAAAGGAGATCCTCGCGTTCTGGAAAGAACACGGGATCTTCGCACAGAGCATCACGACGCGTGAAGGCAGGCCGGGATTCACCTTCTATGAAGGCCCCCCGACCGCCAACGGACGGCCCGGCATCCACCATGTCATGAGTCGCACACTGAAAGACCTGATCTGCCGCTACAAGACCATGCGCGGCTACCAGGTGCACCGGAAAGCCGGCTGGGATACGCACGGCCTTCCGGTGGAAATAGAGGTGGAAAAACAACTCGGCTTCAAACATAAAGAGGATATCGTTCGCTACGGCGTTGCGGAGTTCAACCGCAGGTGCCGCGAATCGGTCTGGAAATACAAGGCCGAGTGGGAACAGCTGACGGAACAGATGGGCTACTGGGTGGATCTCACCCATCCCTACGTCACGTTCGAGAACGAATACATCGAGTCGGTCTGGTGGGCACTCAAGCGGTTTTTCGACGAAGGCCTGATGTATAAAGGATACAAGATCCAGCCCTACTGCCCGCGCTGCGAAACTCCGCTCTCTTCGCACGAAGTCTCACTCGGTTACCAGGATGTGAAAGACCCGAGCGTCTATGTGCGCATGAAGCTGAGCGGCGCGCCCGATACATCGTTCCTGGTCTGGACAACCACCCCGTGGACGCTGATTTCCAACGTTGCGCTGGCTGTTGCACCGGACGTGACCTACGTGAAAGTGGAGCACCGGGGAGAACAGCTGATTCTCGCCGAAGCACGCCTGTCCGTGCTTGAAGGCGAATACACCGTCATCGCCCGGATGAAAGGACGCGAGCTGGCGGGACTGGAGTATGAGCGGCTCTTCTCCTTCCACCCCGTGGAGGCCAGAGCCTTTTTTGTGATCGAGGCGGATTTCGTGACGACCGAAGATGGTTCCGGCATTGTCCACATGGCCCCGGCATATGGCGAGGACGACTACCAGGCGGGCAGGAAATACGGGCTGCCCACGATCCATCCGGTGAACAAGAGCGGTGAATTCGGACCGGAAGTGGCCCCGTTTGCGGGACGTTTTGTCCGCGACGCGGATCCGGATATCATCAGGAACCTGAAGGAACGGGGGATTCTCTACAAGAAAGAGACGATCAGCCACAGCTACCCGCATTGCTGGCGCTGCAAGACCCCGCTGCTCTACTATGCCCGTGAGTCGTGGTATATCAAGACCACAAGCTATGCGGACCGGATGATCGCCATGAACAAGCAGATCAACTGGGTCCCGCCGGAAGTGGGCGAAGGACGCTTCGGCAACTGGCTCGAGGAGAACAAGGACTGGGCGCTCTCCCGCGACCGGTTCTGGGGAACACCGCTGCCGGTGTGGGTGTGCGAAAGCTGCAAGAATCAGAAATGTGTCGGTTCTATCGACGAATTGCGCCAGGGGAACAATCTTCCCGAACCGCTTGACCTGCACAAGCCGTTTGTGGATGCGGTGACGTTTTCCTGCTCATGCGGCGGCACCATGCAACGGGTGCCCGAACTGATCGATGTCTGGTTCGACTCCGGCGCCATGCCCTTCGCCCAATGGCACTATCCGTTCGAGAACAAGGCCCTCATTGATTCCGGCGAGCAGTATCCGGCCGACTTCATCTGTGAAGGCGTCGACCAGACCCGCGGGTGGTTCTATTCGCTCCATGCCATCGGCACATTCCTGTTCAATGCTCCGGCATACAAGAATCTGCTCGTCAACGACCTGATCCTCGACAAGGACGGCCAGAAAATGTCCAAGTCGAAAGGGAATACGGTCAATCCCTTCGACATCCTCGCGAAATACGGCGCGGATACCGCACGCTGGTACCTCGTGACGTACGAGTCCGCCCTGGCGCCCCACCATGTTCGACGAAGACGGGCTGGTGGAAGTGCAGCGCCGGTTTTTCGGAACCCTGGTGAACACCTATGCGTTCTTTGCTATGTATGCGAATATCGACCGGCTGACCTGGAATGAGCCGGTTGTCCCGGTTGCGCAGCGCCAGGAAATTGACCGGTGGATCATCTCGGAACTGCATTCGCTGGTCGGGCGGTACACGGCGTTCATGGACGCGTACGATGTCACCAAAGCGGCCCGGAGCGTCAGCGAGTTCGCGGTGGAGATGCTCTCGAACTGGTACGTGCGCCGCAACCGCCGGCGGTTCTGGAAGAACGAGATGGGGCCCGACAAGCTGGCGGCCTATCAGACGCTGTATGAATGTCTCGACACGGTCGTGAAGCTCATGGCCCCGTTCGCACCGTTTCTGGCGGAAGAGCTGTACCGCAACCTGAACACGGTCAGCCGGCGCGACCCTGCGAATTCGGTGCATCTGGCCATGATGCCCGTACCCGACAGCGGGGTGATCGACGCGGACCTCGAAGATCGCATGGAGCGCGCGGAACGGATTGTCATGCTCGTACGCGCCATGCGGATGAAATCCAATCTGAAGGTCCGTCAGCCGCTCAGGCGGATGATCCTTCCCATTGCCGACGCACGCGAACGCGCCGCGGTGCGCACGATGCAGGAGATCATCCTTGACGAGATCAATGTCAAGGAAATCGAGTATGTCACGGACGAATCGGGCCTTGTGAAGAAAAAGGCCAAGCCGAATTTCAAGACGCTCGGCCCCAAATTCGGCAAAGCCGTCCAGCAGGTGGCGGCCCGGGTGCGCGAGATGAGCGGTGCGGAAATCACCATGCTGGAACGCAGCGGCGGCGTGGCACTGGTGACGGGAGACCAGTCGTGGACGGTCACCCCGGAGGATGTGGAGATTCTGCGGGAAGATATTCCGGGCTGGCTGGTGGAGTCCGACGGCACGCTGACCGTTGCACTCGACACGCAGCTGGATGAGACGCTGCTCGCCGAGGGATCGGCGCGCGAGTTTGTCAATCGGATTCAGAATTTGCGAAAGGATGCGGGGTTTGCGGTGACGGATCGCATCCGGCTCGGCGTTGATACGTCATCAATACTGCTGGGACGGCTGGAGTCCATGCGCACGTATATTATGAATGAAACCCTTGCAGAAGAGTTTTCCGTAACACCCGCGGACGGCGGGCAAACAACATCACTGGACATCAACGGTGAACAGGTTACCGTGTCGATCGCACGCGTGAAGCGCGGTTAGAGTATTCATATCCGGAGAAGAACACGCATGGCAAAGAAAACGACAAAGACGGCATCGGCAAGACCCGCGCCGCGCGGCAAGACGGCCAAGAAGACAAAAACGGCCGCGCCGAAGAAAACCGCAGGACGCGCCGTAAAACCCGCGCCGAAAAAGGGGCCACGGAGAAACACATCGCCGGGGAACTGTTCGTTCCAAAAACGTATGCGGCCGAGGAATTGCGCCGGTTCAAGGAACTCATCCTTGCCAAACGCCAGGAAACGCTCGAGGAGCTGGACAACCTCAAAGAGAGCATCATGGACGTGACCACCGGCGAGTACGTGAGTGAAAGCTCCAACTACTCCCTGCACATGGAGCAGGGGACCGATGCGATGGAGCGTGAAAAAACGTTTCTCTTCGCGTCACGCGGGAGCAAGTTCATCGTGCAGCTCGACGACGCCCTGCAGCGGATCGACAACAAAACGTACGGTGTCTGCAAGGCATGCGGCCTCCTCGTTCCCAAAGAACGCCTGGAAGCCGTCCCGACCGCACAGACCTGTGCGGAATTCAAAAACACGAACATGCCCTGCGAACGCGGACGGCTGGCCCTGGCACGCATGAAACAGGGGAAATAACCGGTGCGAGTGCTTCTGCTCTCCCTTCTCATCGTCCTCTGCGACCAGGTCACCAAGCTCCTGGTGAAAGGCGTGGAGCTTCCGGCGCTCGGCATCTCCTGGCAGGGAATGCCGTACGGCGCCAGCCGGCAAATCCTGGGAGATTTCTTCCGGTTGACATATGTCGAAAACCCCGGGATGGCCTTCAGCATCGATCTCGGTGCGAAACCGGTTTTTGCCATGTTCTCCCTCCTCGCCAGCATCGCCATCATCATCTACCTCTACTCCGCCCGGCGCAGTCCGCTGGGCTTCCGCGTTGCCCTTGCTATGATTCTCGGAGGCGCGATCGGCAACTTCATCGACCGCATGTTTTACGGGGTCTGGTTTTACAGCCAGCCGCTCTTCTACGGCCGGGTGGTGGATTTCTTCGACATGGACTTCTTCGATATCAACCTGTTCGGCTACCAGCTCACCCGCTGGCCGGTGTTCAATATCGCCGATGCCTGCGTCACGGTGGGCGTGGTGCTCCTTCTCCTTTTCCACAGCACCGGGGCGCCGGAACTCCGCCGTGATGAACCGGCATCCGCTCCTCCGCCACCTTCTCCCACCCTCTGACCGTTATGCCACGGGAGTTTGAAATTGTCGTTCCTGCCGGAAAGAAGAAGGAGCGGCTGGATGTCTTCCTGACACATCATGTCGAGAATGCCACACGGAACAAGGTCCAGACAGCCATCCGGTGCCGGACTCGTCCTGGTGGACGGCGTTCCCGTCCGGTCCAGCCACCCCGTCGCTCCCGGGGAAGTGATCCACGTCACACTTCCCCAGCCGCCGCCTCCCGATGTTGTAGCCGAAGAAATCCCGGTGGACGTGCTGTACGAGGACGAACAGCTGCTCGTGGTCAACAAACCGGCGGGAATGGTGACCCATCCGGCCTACGGCAACTATACGGGAACACTGGTGAATGCACTTCTCCACCATTGTGCCTCGCTCTCCACGGCGCCGGACGCCACACGGCCCGGAATCGTCCACCGGCTCGACAAAGACACATCGGGATTGATGGTTGTGGCCAAGACCGACGTCGCACATGCGCACCTGGCCCGCCAGTTCGCCCGGCGTACCATCAAACGGGAATACCAGGCGATCGTCTGGGGAATGCTGGAGCCCCGATCCGGCATCATTGATGCCAATCTGGGACGGAGCAAGTCGGACCGGAAGAAGATGGCCGTAATCGAGGGAGGCAAGACGGCGGTAACCGAGTACGAAGTCGTGGAACGGTTTTCCTATCTCTCCCTGCTCCGCCTGAGGCTCCGGACCGGCCGGACACACCAGATCCGGGTGCATCTTGCCCATATACAGCATCCCGTCTTCGGCGATCCGACATACAACGGCCGCCGGATTCTCTACGGTCCGGGAACACCGCGCCAGAAGACCGAGGTGCAGGCCCTCCTGGAGATCATCCACAGGCAGGCGCTTCATGCCCGCACCATCGGTTTCGTACACCCGGCAACGGGCAAAGAGCTTTCCTTCTCATCACCGCTCCCAACCGACATGGAGGCGGTACTTGGCGCGCTGCGCAGGAGAACCCGCTGATGGGGGGGGCCTCATAGCTTCACCCGGCGCTCCATGTAAACGTTGACTTGTCAGAGAGAGGATCATATCGTATATTGTTTTCATAAACCCATCCATCAACCGGAGGATACATGAACCGCTCGGATGCAACAGTGCTTCGACTCCTGCCGTTCCTGCTCGCTGCGATAATGCTCCTCACGGCGGGTGTGCAGGCACAGACGGATCTGGAAAACGTGATCAAGCAGCAGAGTTCCCAGACCGTGGCGGGCTACCTGCAGCCGCTTGTGGATATGTTCGGAGCGAACATGCACGCGGGGTATTACCATAACGCCTATGTTCCCGTATCCGGCTTTTCGCTCGGTTTCGACATCATTGCGATGGGGTCGGTGGTCCAGGATGCACAACGGAAGTATGTCGCCAATACCCCGGCCGGCTTCAACCCCGGCACGTTCGAAACGGCGACTATCTTCGGCACCAAAGGATCGACCGTGTCGCACAAGACGATCGCGGGACTCGAGTTCAAGGGGTCCGACGGGATCATCAACACCTCCATGTTCCCTCTGGCTGTCCCGCAGCTGCGCGTCGGCTCGCTTTACGGTACCGAAGTCCTGCTCCGCTTTGCCATCATCCCCGAGATGAACGACGGCGCCATCCCCGTCACGAAGCTCTGGGGGGTCGGTGCGAACCATAGCCTCAGCCAGTATATTACCGAGAGTCCTCTGGATATTGCCGCGGGATTCTTCTATGACAGCTTCACCATGGGCGATATCATCAACTTCAAAGGGATGACGGCCAACCTGCACGCGAGCAAGAGCATCAAGATTCTGATACTCTACGGCGGCGTTGCATGGGAAAAGAGCACGATGAACCTCACCTATAACTCCTCCGACACATCCGTCCGGGAGGAAGTGAACCTTGACCTGACCGGCTCAAACACGTTCCGTTTCACCATGGGTGTGGGAATCAGCCTGGGCATTTTCAAGATCTTTGCCGATGCGAATTTCGGCTCGGTGACCCATTATTCCGGCGGCATCGGCTTCGGCCGGTAGTGCCATGTCAACCCGTGTCCTGGAACAAAGAGTTGGGACGGCGGTAGCATTACTGACCACAGGCGTGTAATCGAACCACTTGGAGAATGACATGAAGACGAAAGCGCTGCTCCTGATCCTGCTGGGTTTTCTCGCCACGACGGGCTCGACATGCATCAATGACGGGTTCCTTATCGCTGTCAACCTGCCCATGTCCGCATGTTTCGCCGTGAATCCGGGCCCGACTCTCAGCTACGACGGTACCGTGACGATACGGCTTGCCGACCAGATTGACGCATCCTATGTTGAAGATATTTCCACGGTCCGTTACTACGATATTCGCGTAAGTACCAAGGGAACCTATGCGGGTTCCATTGTCGGCGGTCTGGGCAAAATCAACAATATTGACCTGGTGAAGTATGCAGGGCTCTGGTCCGACTTCGCCACGCCCCAGACCCTGCTCCAGAATTCGTCACTCATCCAGATACAGCCGGCGGGTCTCAATGAACTCGTTCGCGTCCTGAACCAGTTCAAGACCGATCCGAACACCACGATCTTCCTGAGGGGCACCGGCTCTCTCACAGGCCAGAGCCCGGTCCCGGCGGGTCTCTCCGTCTGCATTGAGATACTGGCGCAGGTTGACGTGAAGGTGCAGTAACATCGGGGCCCGGCGAATCGTCCAGGCGTGCCGGCCCTCCCGATGAGCACCGGAGCACAAAACATCCTGGGGATGAACCGGGATCAACTCCGGGCATTTGTTGCCGGCCTGGAAGAGCGCCCGTATCGTGGTGACCAGCTCTTCCTCTGGCTGTATGGCCGCGGGGTCACCTCGTTCGATGCGATGACGGATGTGGCACGCGCGTTTCGCGAACGGCTCGCCTCCATCGCGATGGTGCGGGGTGTCTCCCTTCTCGAGACGCACGTTTCCCCCGCGGATGGTACGACGAAATTCCTGTTCGGTCTGGAGGACGGCCTCAGGATCGAAAGCGTGCTGATTCCGCCTGCGACCGGTTTCGAGGCCGACGATCCCGACGAGGAACCGGGACACTCTCCCCCCCGCGAACGGTTGACCCTGTGCGTGTCAACCCAGGTCGGATGTCCCCTGGATTGCGCTTTTTGTGCAACGGGGACAATGGGATACCTGCGCAACCTTACCCCGGGTGAAATCCTGGACCAGGTGCTTGCCGTCCGGCGATTGACCGGCAAAACCATCACCAATGTGGTCTTCATGGGGATGGGCGAGCCGATGCTCAACTACGATGCCGTGATGCAGGCAGCCGGCATTCTGACGGAGGGCATCGGCATAGCGGCCCGGCGGATAACGATCTCCACCGCGGGGTGGGCCGATGGCATTCGCCGCATGGGGGAAGAGAAACGGCGCATGAAACTCGCCGTTTCTCTGCACAGTGCGGTTGACGAGACACGCAAAACGCTCATGCCCGTCGCACGGCGATTTCCGTTGCCGGCGCTCCTTGACGCCGTGACGTCGTACTACGGAAGGGTCAAACAGCGGATCACCTATGAAGTGGTCCTCTTCGACGGGGTCAACGATACACCTGAAGAAATCCGGCGGCTTATCCGATTTGCCCGTGCCGTTCCGTCGAAACTGAATGTGATTCCGTATCATACCATCAGCGTCAAGTATCCGGACAGTCCCGGCGCGCCGCTCCGCCCGTCAGTACGGCTGCAGGAGGTCGTGCAGCAGCTGCGTGAGGCGCATCTGACCGTCATGATCCGGTCCAGTGCAGGGGAAGACATCTCCGCGGCCTGCGGACAACTGGTGATAGCCTCCGCATCCGGCCGTCCGGTGGCCTGCAAAGGGGCGCAACACGAGCAGCCGGCATCCATCCTCAACCTAAGACACAGTGGTGACTCATGCGACTCTTGCTCTTCGGACCGCCGGGCGTGGGGAAGGGAACTCAAGCAAAGCTCCTCGCGGAGGAGTTCCAGATCCCGCATTATTCGACAGGCGATATGTTGCGCCTTGCGGTGGCGGCAGGTACCCCGCTGGGTGTAGCGGCCAAATCGTTCATGGACAACGGGCAGCTCGTCCCGGATAACCTGATGATCGACATCGTCCGTGACGCACTTATGTCGCCCCGGGCCGCCCGGGGGTTCATCCTGGACGGATTCCCACGGACCGTACCGCAGGCCAGAGCCCTCGCGGAGATTTTCCGCGATCTGGGGGATGCACCGTACCGGGTCATCAGCTTCGATGTTGATGTCGACGAATTGATCCACCGCCTCAGCAGCCGCCTGGTCTGCCCCAGAGATGGCAAGATCTTCAACCGGGACCTGGACGGACTGGGTGCGGGAACCCTCTGCCCCGATTGCGGAAGCGCGCTCCTCCAGCGCGACGATGACAAACCGGAAACGGTTCGGAAACGCATGAGCGTCTACCGTGAAAAAACCGCCCAGGTTCTGACCTACTATCAATCCCTCGGGCTTGTCTTCACGGTCGATGGCGCAGCCCCCGTCGACGTCGTTAACCGCACAATCAAAGCGCTTGTCAGGGAACACCTGGAGATATGATGCACATCGCCGCGCACCGTGGCAGCTCGGGATCCGCACCGGAGAACACTCTGGCTGCTTTCCGCCAGGCCACGAAGGACGGCGCCGACATGATCGAACTGGATGTACGGTTCTCCAGGGACCTGTATCCCGTGGTGATCCATGATCGGACCCTCCGGCGCACGACGGACGGCCACGGCCGGGTCCATTCTTCACCATGGGAATACCTGCGCTCGCTCGATGCCGGCGGATGGTTCGCACCCCGCTTCGCCGGGGAGCGTATACCCCTCCTGAGCGACGTGTTCGACCTCCTCCCCCTGGAAATGCCTATCAATGTCGAGGTGAAGACGGACGGCGACCTCCGGCCGCTGCATCTCCTGGTTGACCGTCTTGCAGAACTCCTGCGTCATTGCGCACGGAGAAGACCGGTGATCGTTTCTTCATTCAACCACAGGTTTCTGATGCAGTTTGCCCCCCTGGCGGGTCCGCTTGCGCTCGGGGCACTTCTTCTCCCTGTACGCCATACCGTGCTGCGGCCGTCCACGATCGCCCGCCGTCTCGGCGCAACAACAGTGATCTACAGCCGCACACAGCTCAGGCGACGCCATGTGGATGATGCCCACGCCCACGGCATTCGCGTCGGTGTGTATACCGTCAACACTCCCGTGCAGCTGCGCCGGGTCCAGGGGTACGGGGTGGATCTCGTCTTCACGGATTTCCCCTCGCGTTTGCGTGGAGACTCCGGAACTCCCTGAAAGGGTTGTTATGCGTCCGTTTGCCCCCAGCCGCGCCTTTGTTGCAGCAGCCTTCGCGCTGCCGGTCATGCTTGCAGGATGCGGCGATGGACAGCAGGCTGACCGGGCCGCGCTGGATACCACGCTGACCCGTGCGGAGGCGTTCATCGCCGAGGGAAACGACCTTGAAGCCCGCCGGTACCTCACAGGCCACCTTGCCGAACATCCCGGTGTGTGGGCGGGTCCCTCGGCCCCCGATGGATTCCGGATGCTGGGCGATCTCTCCCGCTCGGCGGGATCCTTCGATAGCGCAATCGCGTTCTATCAACGGGCGGGAAAAGAATACCGCGGCGGCGGGCGGCGTGACGCCGCCTACCTGATGCAATACACTGAAGCCGAGCTGGAACGGCAGACTCAACGCCCTGACCGCGCACATGCGCTGTACGCGGAGGCGCTGCGTCTTGCCACGGTCTTCGGGGACAGCAACGCCGTGTGGACAATACGCCTCGCCCTCCTTCCGGTGTACCGTGCACTGGAAATGAGCGGGGACGAACAGAAGACCGCGGCGCTGCTCCTCACGGAAGCACGACACCGGAAAGATCCGGGAATGGAAGCGCGGGTGTGTTACGAACTCGGCCTGACACGGACCGCGTCGGGTGAAGTGGACCGGGCGACGGAAGAATTCCTCCGCGCGGTTACACTCGCCGACCAGGCACGAGATTCCGTTCTGGCGACCAGGGCCCAGCTCCGGGTTGCCATGTCGCTCGATGCAGCCGGACGAACCCGGGATGTGGCGGAAACCTACAGCGCCATCGTCCGGCGCTCCGGTGTTCTGTCGGCCGCACCGGAGCTGAATCTCGAAGTGCTGATGCGGGCCGGCAATTTCTTTCTGCGCAGCCGGAATCCCGCCGCCGCCGAACGGTTCTATCGCCCGGGCATCGCCCTGGCGGAAGCATCGCAGAACCTTCTGGCCGAAGCGTACTGCGGCATGCAGCTCGGACACTGCATGCTCACCCGGTCCAATGACGAGGCCATACGCCTGTTCCGGTCTTCCTTCGAACACCTGCGCATGCTGGGACACAGCCGCGGCATCGCGTATGCGCTCCTGAGTCTGGGCGGCATCGCAGAACGCGCGAACTCCCTGACCGATGCGGCGGAACTGTACCGCCGTGCAGTGCAGGAACAGGAATCGGGCCTCGGCATTCCTGAACCCGACGATCTTCTCGCAGAATGTGAAACCGCGGCGCTCGGGCTCCGGGGAAATGACGCCTACGCAACACTGATCACGCTGTTGCTCCAGACCGGAAAACCCGAGGAGGCGTTCTGGTATCAGGAGCGAAAAACCGGGCGGTCCATGTTCGATGCCTATGCGCTCTGGCTGCCGCGAAGCGGAGACCTCCCGCTCGACACCCTGCTCTCGGCGTTCGCCCATGAACGGGCACTCCACATTGGAGCCGAGAAGCAGCTGGAAATACTGGCATCAACCCGCCCCGGCAACACCCCGCTTCTGAAACAGTTGCACAGATCCCTCAGACAGACATCCGGCGCAATGCGTGAACTCGCGGGCCGGGTGAGCCGGATGCGTCCCGCCCTCGAAGGGGCAGTCCGGTATGACGGGATCACTCCTGCCGAACTGCAGAAACACGTTCCCGAAGGAACGGTTGTCCTCACGTACACGCTTACCCGCCGTTCGGTGTATGTTACCGCAGTCTCCAATGCCCGGATTTTCTATGCCGTCGGCGCTGCCGGAGATGAAGAGGTCAGAGCGCTGGTGGAGGAATTTCTGGCCGCTCTCGCAGCGCCCGGGCAGCGTGCGGACACGCTGGCGCGCGCGGGGCGGAACGAAGATCCGGACGTTTCACGGGCCACGCGCGGTCTCTATGAAGCCCTGGTCCTTCCGGTGGAGAGCGTCCTGCAGACCGCGACAACCGTCGAGGTGGTCCTGCCGCCCGAGCTTCCACTTTTTCCGTTCCAGGCGCTGCGACGCGGCCGTGGCGGGAGTCCCTACCTGGCGGAACGGGCGTTGATAAGCTACCTGCCCACCGCGCGTGCGGCATTGCTTCCAGGCGCCCCCCCGGAAACAGTGCGGGATATTCTGTGTGTGGGGTTCCCGGGAACAACGTCGTGGGATGTGGAGTATGAACTCCGCGATGTACGGGCGTTCTACAAGGACGCCCGCCTCTGCTTCGGGCGGAATGCCGTGGCCGACACCCTGCGCATGAAACGTGCGGACCTGCTGCACCTGGCCGTGGAGATCCGGCTGAGCAGGCAGCGCCCGGTGTTTGGCGGCATCCTGCTCTCGGATGGACAATCCTCCACGGGTATCACACGGCTGGCTCTCGGTGAACTGCCGGCCCTTCCGGGGAGCGGAGCGGTGCTGGTGTCCAATCTTGCCCTGCGCATGCCCACCCTTGACCGGAGCATCCCCTACGCACTCCGGTCAGCAGGAAACGGGGCGGCGATTCTCAACGTGTTTCCTCCCACACGCAAGGCTAAGAAGGATTTCGGGGAGGCATTCTACACGGCGCTTCAGGGCGGGGCAAGCGTGCCCGCGGCATACCGGAAAACCCAGGAAACGATGATCGGAAGGAAGGAAACGGCGGCGCCCGGCATGTGGGCGGCATTCCTGCTCTGGAGGTAGAAGCCGCTGACGGGGAGGTGCGCCCTAGCGGCGACGCACCTTGATACTGCCGAGGCCGGAATCGATGTTGATGTTCATCTTTCCGGGGACGTCGTGGTAGTTTCCGCTGACGTAGGTGTTCTCTCCGGCGCTGCGGAAATCGCGGTCACAATCGAGTTTTGATGCCCAGCTCTCCTCGTACATCACGCGGGCCCCGATGTCCCGGGGGACGACAAGCGTCACCAGTCCGAGACCAACCTCGATGTCCACATCCACCTCATGCTGAAGCACTCCGCCGAAATCGAGCGTATACGAACCGACACCCCCCTGAAAGCCGAACCGCTTGAAGTTGGCGTTGTTCAGATTGCGCGCGTCGAACTTGCTGACCCCTGATTCGATATTCAAATTCTCAATCTGCTGTCTGTTCGGCGAATCGAAGGCAAGCGATACATCGCTTGCGCCGGTGGAAAGATTGAAGTCCTTCACCTCAAGTCCGGACAGGTTGAAATCGCCGCGGCCCACCCCGAGCTCCACATCAAACGAAATGGGAATGGCGTCGGTAAAGCGCAGATACCATTTTCCCCGGTCAAAGTTTTCAATGTGAAAACTCTTTTTGCCGTTTCCCTGGTCTTCTCCCTGCTGGCCAAGGGAAATCTCCAGATACCCGATCCGGTTGCGAACCGAATACTGTACGTCCATCCGCCCCTCGCTCTCCTTGCCGGGGGTGCTCTCCATGACGAAGATCTTTTCCCCTTCGCCTTTGTTGATGATCACCGTGCCGAAGGAGGAGTTCAGAATCACCTTGATTTCCTTCTCGGTGGTTCTGCCGATCTCGCGGATGCTCTTCTCCCCCTGTGACCCCGGTCCCGCGTGAACAGGAAGAGCGGCGAAAATGGCGGTGAGGGCAAGGGCGATATGGAGAGCTGTCCGTCGCATAGTCGTGCTGTGTACCTTTCACTCTCTTATACGCGGGAGGGGCGGAGCGGGTTGCGTCCGTGCGGCATCAATAATGGCGGATTGTGTGTCGCAGTTGCTTGTAGAGGAGCTCCCGGGCCCGGAAAATATGGGCTTTTACGGTCCCGATGGGGAGTTTCAGCTCCGCCGCGATTTCCTCGTAGCTCTGTTCGTCACTGTGACGCAGCATGATCACCCGCCGGTACTTCTCCGGGAGCCGGTCGATGGCCTGGCGCAGGAGGACAGCCCGCTGGTCACTGATGAGCTCCTTGTCCGCCTCGTATGAGTCGTCCGGCAATTCGAAGACATAATCACTGTCTTTTGACTCGATCGGTTTGTCGATCGAATACATCTGGAGTTTCCGCTTGCGTATGAAATCGATGCAGTTGTTGGTGGCGATCTTGTAGAGCCAGGTGGAAAAGGCGAACTCCTCATTGAAGTTCTTCAGCGAGGAAAAGGCCTTGATGAAGGCCTCCTGGGTGAGGTCTTCCACCTGTTCCCGGTCATGTACCATGCGATGGACGAAACTGAAGATGGCGTCGTGGTATTTGCGCATCAGTTTCGCATACGCACTGTCGTCTCCGGCAAGAGCATCCCTGATGAGCCGGGAGTCTTCCACACGGGATTGCTGCCGTCTCTGTTCCTTGAGGTCAACAGCGGGAGGAGAGGCTTTGCGCGGACGAGATGTTGTGGTTTTTGGACGAGGCATCGGAAATGTGCGAAAAGGTACAGAAAAGCGGGCTCAGGTGCAAGGTGCCGGTAATCGAACAAGAATGGTGCCGGTAGCCGTTGATTCGTCGGCACAAAATTTGTACGTTATATAATGTTTCTGACATTCGAAGGACTGGATTTCAGCGGAAAGACCACCCAGGCGCGCAAGCTGGCCGATCGGATGGGCCGCCGGCGGAACGTGGTGACCCTGCGCGAACCGGGAGGCACGAGAATATCCGAACGTGTACGGGAACTTCTGCTGGACAAGCAACATCTCGAGCTCTGCGATGCCGCCGAGCTCTTCCTGTTTTCGGCCAGCCGGGCGCAGCTCGTCACCGAAGTCATCCGTCCCGCCCTGGAGCGGGGGGATATCGTCATCTGCGACCGCTATTATGATTCGACGACGGCGTATCAGGGGTACGGACGGGGCCTTAACCTGGAGGCGATCCGCCAGATCAACACCCTGGCGAGCGCGGGGACCGATCCCGACCTGACAATCGTGGTCGATATCCCGGTCGGCGAGATTGAACGCCGCCGGCAGGCAACCGGTCAGTCGTTTGACCGGATGGAGTCATCCGGGTGCCTCTTCTATGAACGCGTCCGCACCGGATTCCGGACACTTGCGGAACATTTCCCGGAGCGGGTCGTCTGCGTGGACGGCACCAGGTCGATTGACCACGTGCATGAAGAGATCTGGGCACTCTTGATCACCCGGGGATGCATACAACCATAGTCAGTGAATGCGGAGAACGATATGTCAGCGAAGCGCGGCCGGCCGGTTCAACACCATGCAATAACAGCGATATGCGTCCTTGCGGCAATCGCCGTCTTCGGCGGTTTTATGCTTCTTCCGGAGAACGATCTCTTTCTCAAGATCAACAAGAGCATCGATGTCTTCGGACGCGTCTACAAAGAAGTTGCCACGAGCTATGTCGACGAGATCGATCCTGAAAAATTCATGCAGGCGGGTGTCGAGGGAATGCTCGGCACGCTTGATCCGTATACCGTGTATATCGACAAGGAAAACGGTGATGAAGTCGAACTCCTGACCAACGGGAAGTACGGAGGCGTCGGGGTGACGATCGGCCTGCGGGATGGTGCAGTCCGGGTGATCTCCGTCATGGATGGATACTCCGCACAGCGGCAGGGGATTCTGCCGGGAGACCGTCTCTTGAAAATCGACGGCACCGACGTTGCGGGCAAGAAACCCGACGAGATCCGCGGCCTGACACGCGGCGATCCCGGCACCGAGGTGAAGGTGATCGTGGAGCGCGAAGGCGAAGCAAAACAACTCGAGTTTGTGCTCGTCCGGGAAGAGATTCAGATGAAGAATGTGACCTACGCAGGCATACTGGAGAACGGCATCGGCTATGTCCGGCTGGAACGGTTTTCCCGGCGTGCAGGCGACGAAGTGCGCCAGGCAATCAAGGAAATGAAACTGGACGGCGATCTGAAAGGCGTTGTGCTTGATCTGCGGGGAAATCCGGGCGGGCTCCTCGACGCCGCGGTGGATGTGGTCGGCCAATTCGTCCCCCGCGGCAGCCTGATCGTCAGCACCAGGGGACGCAGGCCCGACGCGGAGAAGAAGTACCTTTCATCGGATGAACCCGTCATACCCTCGGTGCCACTCGTCGTCCTGACCGACCGGAACAGCGCAAGTGCAAGCGAAATCGTGGCAGGAAGCCTGCAGGACATGGATCGGGCCCTGGTCGTGGGAACCCGGACGTTCGGCAAAGGCCTTGTCCAGACGATCATCCCGATCAACTACGGCGCACAGCTGAAGATCACCACGGCCCGCTATTACATCCCGAGCGGCCGGAGTATCCAGGAAATTGACTACATCCATCGCGATAAGAACGGTGTGTTCACCATCACTCCCGACAGCCTCCGGAAGGAGTTCAGAACGGCACGCGGACGGAAAGTCTTTGAGCTCGGTGGGATCGCTCCGGATTCCGCCGTGGAACCCGTGGATCCGGGACCGATGGTGCGCGAACTCCAGCGGAAATCCCTGTTCTTCCGTTTTGCCAACCGGTATGTTGCCGAACACAAGGCTGACACCAGCGGGGCCGTGACCGATAACGTCCTTTCCGCCTTCCGCACGTTCCTGGAAAAAGAGAAATTCGATTTCCAGGAAGATGCCGAGAAAAAAGTGGGCGAGCTGCGGCAAAGTGCCGAAAAAGCCAACTACAGCAAGGAAGTCATTGCCGATCTGGACCAGCTTGCCGCTGCACTGGTCAAGGAGAAAACCCGCGGGTTCGATCGGTATACGGATCATATTCGCAACGAACTGACGATCGAACTGGGCGCCCGTCTCCGGAATGACCGCGGCCGCATCGAGGCGTCCTTCAAGAAGGATACGCAGCTCCGGACGGCACTGGGGCTCCTGCAGAATCAGAAGCAGTACCGCCAGCGCATCGGCACATAAGGAAGACTATCGTGGATCTGGTTCAGGTCGTTCTCCTGCTGCTCGGAGGCTGCGCCGCCGGATTCCTGGCGGGCTTTTTCGGCGTGGGTGGCGGCATCATCCTTGTGCCCATCCTGCTCTACTTTTTCCAGAGCATCCAGGTGTCGTCACTTGTTTCCACGCACCTTGCCTTCGGGACCAGCCTGCTTATCGTGATGTTTGCCTCGTTCTCCTCCGCGCTTCAGTACGCGCGGAACGGACACGTGGTGTGGCGGGCGGTGATTCTCCTCGGCGGCGCAAGTGTTGTGGGCAGCGCGGGAGGAGCAATGCTCGCCGGAGCTCTGGCCGGCAAAACACTGCGCCAGGTCTTTGCGCTCGTCGTCCTGCTCTCCGCCCTGCGGCTCTTTGCCGAGATGCGCAAACCGAAAAAGGAAGAAATGCCCCCGCTGTTCACACCTGCGTTACTGTTCACGGGGGCTCTTGTCGGACTGGTGTCGTCGCTGGCGGGAGTCGGCGGGGGCGTGCTTTCCATTCCGATCATGCATTCGATTCTGAAATTCCCGCTGAAAAAGGCGCTGGGGACCTCAAGTGCCACCATCGTCATCACTGCGCTGGCGGCAGGCGCGGGATATGCCATCGAAGGGTGGGGAAAACCACTCGTGCCGGCCGGCACGCTGGGTTATGTGGACTGGCTCCATGCTCTGCCGCTGATCGCAGGCTGTGTGCCGCTCGCTGCAGTCGGTGCACGGGTGGCAAACAAGACCAAGGCGACGGTGCTGAAGAAGTTCTTCGCGTTGTTTCTCCTGGTGATCGCCATCCGGATGCTGCTCTTCTAAACACCGGCCGGCAACCTCCTCCGCACACCCCCCCCGGGGGGGACCCGAGAAAACCGCCGGCGGGCGGAAAAGCCCGTCACCCCAGGTCCTCCTCGATCCAACGAAGCACCCGATCCAGATCTTCGCGGCTGTTCACAAAATCCAGATCGTCCGATTCCACCACCAGCAGCTTCCCCTTTGTGTACCGCTGGATCCACGCTTCATAGTGGCGGTTCAGCTGTTCCAGGTATTCCCGTTTGATGGACTGTTCGAAATCCCGTCCGCGCTGGGCAATCTGCCGCATGAGGGTGTCCACATTGGCGCGCAGGTAAATGAGCAGATCCGGCGGATGCAGGTATTCCGTCATGACTTCGTACAGGGCGATGTAATTCCGGTAGTCCCTCTCCTCCATGTTCCCGATCTCAAACAGATTCCGGGCGAAGATTTCGGCATCCTCATAAATCACGCGGTCCAGGACCACCGAACGCCCCCCCTCGGTGATCGACTTGTGCGAACGGAACCGGTTGGAGAGAAAATAGACCTGAAGCTGAAACGACCAGCGGCGCATATCGGCGTAGAAATCGCTCAAATACGGATTGTCCTCCACCGACTCGAACATCGGTGTCCACCCCTTCTCCCTGCCGAGGAGCCGTGTGAGGGATGATTTGCCTGATCCGATGTTGCCGGCCACGGCGATGAACACGTTGGAGCGAGGGGTCATGGGCGTCCTGTTTGGATAAGCGACACGAGGAGTTCGAGGCCGTCCACGGCGCGGGGGCCGGGACGGGAGACAAGATCTGCATCCACGAGAAATACGCGTCCCTTCCGAAAGGCGGTCAGACGTGCCCATTCAGGGAAGAGCGTCGTTACACGATCAAGCGCGGGAAGGGCATCCGAGAGGATCAGAAGGACATCCGGGTCCCCGGCAGTTACCGCTTCGCGGCTGTAGGCCGGATAGGTCATGCCCGTGTGTGCGGCCAGGTTCGACGCGCCGGCGCCGGTGAGGAGGTCGTGAAGAAAGGTGCCCGTGCCGACCGCAATCAGCGGCTGGAGTGACACAAACATGAGCACGCGCTGCGTCCGGGAGGCCACCCTCCCGAGAAGATGCTGGCGTCGCGCCGCCAGCCGGAGCACAAGCGAGTCTGCTCCATCGGCGCGAGCGGTGAGCCTGCCGAGGAGATGGAGCGAGTTTGCGATATCGTCAAGTGTGCGCGGGTTGGTGACCACCACCGGCACATCCAGATCGGTAAGCCGCAGAAAATCCTCGCGCAGATTTCCTTCCATGCTGACGAGGATCAGATCGGGCTTCAGACTGACGATCGTCTCGATGCTGGGAGTGATCATCCCCCCGACGCGGGCCCTGCGGGCCGCCTCCGGTGGAAAGGTGCAGTACTCCGTGACACCGACAACCTGCTCTCCCGCCCCGATGGCGAACAACGATTCCGTGATGCTCGGCGCAAGGGAAACGATACGCCGGGCCGGTGCCGGGAGCGTCACGGTACGGTGAAGGTCGTCAGTGACGGTGACCTGGGCGGCCGACGGCACCGGGCCGGACAGCAAAAGCACCGCAATGACAACAAGACGCCAAGGGGGAAGCATGGGAGAGACGGTTGTGGAAGTAATGTCACAGGAAAGATAACGGGGGGCGGGATGAGAAGCAAGAAGCGATCTCCCGCGTCAAATTTCCAGGGATGCCTTGACAATGCATCCCAATCCTCCGTACCATGGGATCATTCACCATGGATAAATTCGTCATCAACGGCGGGAAACCGCTCAACGGAACCGTCAGGATCAGCGGGGCAAAGAATTCCACGCTGGCCCTGATGCCCGCGGCGCTGCTCTCCAGCGGAGTATTCCGCCTCCGCAACACCCCCGTACTTCGTGATGTCAACACGATGGCCGCACTGCTGCGCACGATGGGAATGAGCGTGGAGCTGAACGAACACGTTCTCACCCTGGATACGAGGGGTGTCGACCGGTACGAGGCGCCATACGAACATGTGAAGAAGATGCGCGCTTCGATTTATGTGCTGGGACCCCTGCTTGCACGCTACGGCAGGGCCAAAGTGTCGCTCCCGGGGGGCTGTGCCTGGGGGCCGCGTCCCGTGAACCTGCACATCGAGGCTATCCGCAAGCTCGGTGCCGACGTGGATTTGAAGGAAGGGTATATCATAGCGAAAGCCGGCCGCCTGAACGGAGCACGAATCCACTTTGACATTTCCAGCGTCGGTGCGACAGGCAATACCCTGATGGCCGCCGTGCTGGCCCGCGGTACCACGGTGATCGAGAATGCGGCCATCGAACCGGAAATCACCCAGCTTGCGGAGTTTCTCATCACCATGGGGGCACGCATCAACGGGGCCGGAACCAGCCGGCTGGAGATCGAAGGAGTGGACATCCTCCATGCGGCCGACATCGAAACGATTCCGGATCGCATCGAAGCGGGCACATTCCTGGTTGCGGGAGCGCTGGGGCGCGGCACGGTCACGCTCACCGGCGTGCGACCCGCGCATCTTGCCGCCGTCATTGCAAAACTGGAGGATGCAGGCGCACACCTGACGATCGGTCCCGATACGGTGACCCTGAAGGCCCCGCCGGAACTGCGGCCCGTGGATGTCACCGCGAATATCTACCCCGGGTTTCCGACCGATATGCAGGCACAGTGGACGGCGCTGATGGCCGTGGCAAACGGGACATCGGTGGTCACCGACTCCATCTATTTTGACCGTTTCAAACATATTCCGGAGATGATCCGGCTCGGCGCCGACATCGAGGTGAAAGACAACGCCGCGATCATTCGCGGCACCCGTCACCTCACCGGCGCCAAAGTGATGTCCACCGACCTGCGCGCCTCCGCTTCGCTCATTCTCGCGGGCCTGGTGGCCGAGGGCGTGACCGAAGTCCTGCGCGTCTACCATCTCGACCGGGGTTACGAAGGTATTGAGAAGAAAATCCGCGCACTCGGTGCCGATATCGAACGTGTCGCCGGCGAAGAGTTCTGACGGCCGCCGGGTCTTTCCTCCCGTCCGCATTGCCGCCGCTCTGTACGTCCTTCTTGCAGTGGCGTGCACACAGATTCCGCTGGTGCACACGCCGGGTTTTGAATTCGCCTTCGTGTGCGCAATAGCGGGTTCGCTCATTGCCGGAATGCTCACCGTGTCCCTGGTGAAAGGGGCGTACCGGACGGCGTCCACGCAGGGCGAAGACCGGCGGCGGGACCTGCGGAAACAGGTCCGCCGTGCCATACTCCTCAATCTGCTTCTGCTCGGGATTCCGCTTGCGGCCATCTTCATCAACGGACTCGTTGTTCCCCTCTGCGATCCGCTGGAAGGTATCGCCTTCTTTCTTCTGCTGCCGGTGGTCAGCGTGTTCTTCTCGGTCTCGCTGGCCGTTTTCTGCGCCGTGCACTACCGCTTCAGCAAGACCGTCTTCCTGACCGTCATGGCCGTGAGCGCCATCCATGCGGCGGCACTCGGATATTTCACGCCCGCAATATTCTCCTACAATATGTTCTACGGCTACTTTCCCGGTCTTTCCTATGATGAACTCCTGCCGCTGAATGCGACCCTCGTGCTCTTCCGGGCCCTGACGCTGCTGGCCGGCGCGGCGCTGCTCTGGCTGGCGGCACTCGTCGTCCGGTACGCACACACCGGAGACACCACCACGCAGAAGGGGGTGCATCTGCTCCGGGCAATGGTGTCGCGGCGCCACCTCCCCGTCACTCTGACCATCGTGCTCCTGGCCGCGGCGGTGGCGGTCTTCCGGTGCGAACTGGGTTTCGAGTCCACCGCCTCCTTCGTCGAGAAAACGCTCGGCAACCGCCACGAAACCGAACACTTCGTGATCTACTACCAGTCGGAAAGCGAACCCGATATTCGTCTCCTGGCAGCCGCTCACGAATTCCACCTCCGGTCTGTTCTGAACACCTTCGCACTCCCGGGCACGGAACGCATCCGATCCTACGTGTATCCCTCCGCTGACAGTAAACGCCGGCTGATGGGCGCGGGGAGCACCGAAATCACAAAACCCTGGAACCGGGAAGTGCACATTACGCGCCAATCGGTCAACGGGACCCTCCGGCATGAACTGGTGCATATTGTCGCGGCGCCCTTCGGGGCCCCGGTTCTCCATGCCAGCCTCAGCACCGGCCTGGTGGAAGGACTCGCCATGGCCGTTGACGGACGGTGGGGATACCGCACACTGCATCAATATGCGGCGGCAATGCGTGCAGCCGGCGTCGCTCCCGATATCCGGACACTGATGACGATCACCGGGTTCGCCTCCCGCTCCTCCTCCGTGAGCTATGTCCTCGCCGGGTCCTTCTGCCGTTTCCTGATCGACACACACGGCATCGGACCGCTGCTGTCGGTGTATGGATCGGGGACGTATGAAGAGGCCTTCCGCCGGCCGCTGCCGGTCCTGATCGCCTCATGGCAGCGGTTTCTTGACAGTATCGCCGTGGGGGAGAGCGAGCGCGCCTCGGTTGACGTGCTCTTCCGCCAGCCCTCCATTTTCGGCAAAGTGTGTCCGCGGCTGGCTGCAAAAAACCTCCGTGAAGCCCGCCGGCTCGTCACAGACCGGCGCTATGAAGAAGCGGCGGGACGCTATACGGCGATCCTGCGGGCGGCCGGCGGGTATGACGCGCTTGCAGGGGTGCTGCTCTGCAGGTTGCGAACGGGTGCGTATCTTGAGGCCGGGTCCCTGTATGATTCCATCGTCACGAAGGATCCTGTTCCGCTCCGGTATCTTCCCCTCGCGTTGACGGCCGGGGATGCCGCATGGGGGGCCGGGGACACCGCACGCGCCCGCCGGCTTTTTGACCTGGTCCACCGGTACGACGTCGCACCCTCCCTGACCGAGGCGGCGGCGGTCCGTCTCTGGGCGCTTGAGCTGGCCGGCCGCACACCGGAATTTGCACAGTACTTCCTCACCGACGCGGATGACTCGACGCGCGTTCAGCTTCTCGAGGCGATTCCCCGGACCGGCGGCGGAATGTTGCAGGATTTTCTCACGGGGAGATTGTCCTTCCGGCTCCGCCGGTTCCAGGATGCCTTTTCGATACTGGTACGTGCCGGTCCCATTCGCCGCGATGCCGCCCTGGAAACCGCCCGCTGCCTGACTATCGGGGAATCACTGGAAGCACTGGTCCGGTACGGGGAGGCGAAGGACTGGTACCGGTCGACGGTGAATGCCCGGACGCGCGATGCCGAGCGGGCCGCCATCGCCGACCGCCTGGCCTGGTGCGACTGGCGCGTCCGGAACCTTGTTCCATCCCCGGATTGATTTTGTCGCTGTTTTTGTCGTACTTTTCCTGCTGGCCAGTTTCCACCATCCGAGGAGCTCTCATGAAGACCACGATTGTTGATGCTGTTGCACGGGAAATTCTTGACTCACGCGGCAATCCCACAATTGAGGTGGATGTCGAACTTGAAAGCGGTATCGTCGGCCGCGCCGCTGTGCCCAGCGGGGCTTCGACGGGCGAACATGAAGCCGTCGAGCTGCGGGACGGTGACAAGACGCGGTACAACGGCAAGGGTGTGCTGAACGCGGTGGAGCATGTCAACAACACCATCGCCGGCGAGATTACCGGCCTGGATGCGCTGGATCAGGTGGGCATTGACACCATGATGATCAAGCTGGACGGCACGCCCAACAAATCGCACCTGGGCGCCAATGCCCTCCTGGGCGTCTCCCTTGCCACCGCAAAAGCGGCTGCACTTGCCCTTGACATTCCACTCTATAAGTACATCGGCGGCACAAACGCCAAGACCCTGCCGGTGCCGATGATGAATATCCTGAACGGCGGCAAACATGCGGACAATAATGTCGACCTGCAGGAATTCATGGTGATTCCCGCCAATGCGGCGACGTTTGCGGAAGCGCTGCGCATGGGGGCCGAGGTCTTCCACAGCCTGAAATCGGTCCTGAGCAAGAAAGGGTACAATACCGCGGTGGGTGATGAAGGCGGATTCGCACCTCACCTGAAATCCAACGAGGAAGCCGTCGAGGTCATCCTCGAAGCCATCACCAAGGCCAACTACACACCGGGAAAGGACGTCTTCCTGGCCCTCGACCCGGCGTCCAGCGAGTTCTTTGAAGACGGCAAGTATGTCTTCAAGAAATCCGACAAGTCCGTCAAGACTCCCGAACAGATGGTGAAGTACTATGAAACATGGGTGAAGCAATATCCCATCATCTCGATCGAAGACGGGATGGCCGAGAACGACTGGACCGGCTGGAAACTGATGACCGACACGCTGGGCGGCAAGATCCAGATTGTCGGCGACGACGTATTTGTCACCAACACCACCTTCCTCAAGAAGGGGATAGACATGGGCGTCGCCAATTCCATCCTCATCAAAGTGAACCAGATCGGCACGCTGACCGAGACACTGGATGCCATCGAGATGGCCAAATGTGCAGGCTATACCTGCGTGATCAGCCACCGCTCCGGGGAAACCGAAGATGCGACCATTGCGGACATCGCGGTGGCGACCAATGCCGGACAGATCAAAACCGGTTCGGCCAGCAGAACCGACCGCATTGCCAAATACAACCAGCTGATCCGGATCGAAGAAGCGCTCGGTGATACGGGCATCTATCCGGGTCTGAACGCCTTCACCAGGAAATAATCCCTATGGCACAGATCATCAAATTCGGCACCGACGGATGGCGCGCGGTGATCGCCGACGACTTCACCTTTGCCAATCTCGAACGTGTCGCCCTCGCCACGGCGCGCTATTTCAAGCACCACAAAAAGATCCGGAACGGCATCGTCATTGGCTACGACTCCCGTTTCATGTCGCGCGAATTCGCCGAGAAGTCGGCGGAGGTGATCGCCAATACGGGCATCACGGTGAAGCTTTCGGACAGCATCGCCACCACACCCATGATTTCCCTGCTGACCAGGCTCGAGAACGCGGCGGGGGGTGTCGTGATTACGGCCAGCCACAATCCCCCCAGATACAACGGCTTCAAGATCAAGGGGGACTTCGGCGGTCCGGCCCATCCGGAGATGATCGCACGGGTCGAGAAGGAGCTGGCCCGTGTGATGAAGCTCAAGAAGATCCCGCCACCCACGCGGACGTTCCGGCAGCTCGTGGACCGGAAGAAGATCCTGCTGATCGACATGCGGCAGCGGTATCTGGACGACCTTGCCACAAAAATCGATTTGCCGGCGATCAGGAACGCCGGTATCCGGATCCTGTATGATGCGATGTTCGGCGCCGCGCAATCGTCTATCCGTACCCTGTTGCCCGATGTGACCCTGATGCACGAAACGTTCAACCCGTCGTTCGAAGGGGTGAACCCCGAACCGCTGGCCCAGAATCTCGGCGAACTGATGCGGCGGGTGAAGACAGAACGGTTCGGCATCGGTATTGCCACGGACGGCGATGCCGATCGGATCGGCGCGGTGGACGAACAGGGGAATTTTGTCGACTCGCACAGGATCTTCTCGCTGCTGCTGAAGTATCTCGTGGAGCAGAAGGGGAAAACCGGCGAGGTGGTGAAGTCGTTCTCCGTGACGCACATGGTGGACCGGCAATGCGCGAAGTACGGGCTGACAATGCACGAGACCGCCATCGGTTTCAAGCATATCTGCCGGCTGATGACCGAACGGGACGTCCTGATCGGGGGCGAAGAGAGCGGCGGGCTGGGTGTGAAGGGACACCTTCCGGAACGTGATGGGATCTTCCTGGGCCTGCTCCTGGCGGAGATGATGGCCGTGAGAGGCAAACCGCTCAGCGCGCTGGTCCAGGAACTGATGGATGAATTCGGCCGGCACGAATTCAAACGGTTCGACCTTCACACGACCGAGAAGGAAAAAACTGCCATCATGAAGAAGTACGCGCACGGCGTGCGCGCCATCGGCGGGTTCCCCGTGACAGGCCGCAAAGAGACCGACGGATACAAATTCTTTCTGGATCACGGCTGGGTGCTGGTGCGCGCCTCGGGAACCGAACCGCTCATCCGGTTCTACGCGGAAGCGGACAGCGTGGCGACTGTCGATGCCCTGCTCGCGGCGGCTACGGGACGCGGATAGGCGGAGGGGGGCAACAATTCTTGTGAGGGAAGTCTCATGTCATCGATGATGTATTACACGATCATGCCGGACGGCACGGTGAAGCAGCTGAATCCCTTCACCGGTACGGAAGTCTGGGCGGTCGCCGGCCGGCGCAGCAAACCGATTGCCAACGATGCCTCCAGACTGCCCCGCCCCTGGAAGTCCATACCCCCGAGGATTACTGCAGCTTCTGCCCCCCGCGCTACTATGAAACGGCACCGGAAAAATCGCGTCTGATCCGTACCAACGGGAACTGGGAACGTATCGATCTGCTCCCGCCGGACCGGTATTTTGAAACCACGGCGGAGTTCCGCCGCACCGGCAACATGTTCGAAATCGTCACCCTTGACTACTGGCGGAAAAACTACGCCTACAAGATGCCCGCGTCACGCGCCAAATGGCGCGAGGACTACCTCGCAAATCCGTCCGGGTTGAAGCACATCACGGACATCGTGTACTATAAACTCCGGCGGGAAGGGAAAACCGACGAGCAGATTGAAAAGACCCCGCTGGCGGAAAAGCTGGCCGTCGCTGATGCCTTTTTCGGCGGCGGACACGAGATGGTCATCGCCAAACGGCATTTCAGGGAAGGGGCAACACAGGCCGCCGAACTGTATTCATCGGGGGAGATGACCGAGGAGGAGCATTACTGGTACTTCAAGCTCACGGTGGACTCGATCCGGGATATCAGCATCAACAACCGGTACGTGCGCTATATCAGCGTCTTCCAGAACTGGCTCCGTTCCGCGGGGGCGTCGTTCGACCATCTCCACAAACAACTCGTGTCGCTTGACGAGTGGGGAGCGTCCATCCAGGGACAGATCAAGATGTTGCGGGACGACGCCAATGTGTACAACGAATTCGGCGTCAACTTCGCCGCGCATCATAATCTGGTATTCGCCGAGAATGATTTCGCGATCGCCTACGCCGGCATCGGTCACCGCTATCCGACCATTGAGATCTATTCCCGTTCCCAGGCGGGACGGCCCTACGAGCACACCGACGAAGAGATCCGCGGCGTCAGCAACCTCGTGCATGCCATCCATGCCGCAATGGGGAGTCAGATCTCCTGCAACGAGGAGTGGTACTATACACCGATTGATGCCGTCTACAAGATGCCCTGGCATGTGCTCATCAAATGGCGCGTGACCGTACCGGCCGGTTTCGAAGGGGGCACGAGCATTTTCATCAATCCGATGACGCCTATCGAACTGCGCGACAAGATGGTGCCGCGTCTCTACAAGTTGCGCGATGAGGGGAAGATCGGCTGGCTGCGGATTGCCGAAGAGTGCCGTGTGGACCCCAACCCCCTGAAATACTATATCAAGTAGTCCCGCGCCCCCGGGGTGCGGCCCCGTGCGCCGCCCCCTTCCTGCGTTGTTACCAATGCCATCATGGTTTCCGCCGTTAACATATCGCTCCAGTATGGTGACCGGCGCCTGTTGCAGGGAGTCACCTTTTTTCTCGGTCCGCACGACCGGGTCGCACTGGTAGGGGCAAACGGAACCGGCAAGTCCACCCTGTTGCGTATCCTCCTGGGAACGTCCACTCCCGACAGCGGCGCCATCACACGGGCCAAGTATGTCACCGCAGGCTATCTGCCGCAGGAAGGGACCGCACTCGCGGGGCGGACCCTGTACGCCGAAGTGGAGTCGGTCTTCAGCGATATCCTGGAAACACGCACGGCGCTGGAGGAAGTGCATGCGGCCATGGCGGCGGCGCCACCCGGGAGCGATGTCTCCCGGGAACTCCTGGAGATCTACGGCGAACTGCAGCATAAGCTGGAAGCTTCGGATAGCTTCCGCATTCCCTCGGCTATCGAAAAAGTGCTGACCGGACTCGGGTTCTCACCGGCGGATTTTTCGCGCCTCACAGAAGAATTCAGCGGCGGCTGGCAGATGCGTATCGCTCTCGCCAAACTCCTCCTCATGCAGCCGTCGCTCCTCCTGCTGGACGAACCCACGAATCACCTGGATCTGGATTCCCTGCAGTGGCTGGAAGAGTATCTCCAGGGCTACCAGGGAGCCGTGATGATTGTGTCCCATGACCGCCGGTTTCTGGACACCATGACGAGCAGGACATTTGAACTCAGCGGCGGTTCCCTGGTCGAGTACGCCGGCAACTTCAGCTTCTCGCAGCAGGCCCGAGAGGAACGCCGCATGCGCCTGCAGGCGGCGTTCCGGAATCAGCAAGATCACATCAAACAGACCGAACGATTCATCGAACGGTTCCGCTATAAGGCCACCAAAGCCCGCCAGGTGCAGAGCCGCATCAAACAGCTGGAAAAACTGGACCGCGTGGATCTGGAAGAAGACGAGGAGGAAATTTCCTTCTCCTTCCCGCCGGCTCCTCCGTCCGGCAAGGTGATGCTCGAACTGCGCAACATCAGCAAGCGTTACGGCCCCCTCCAGGTTTTTGACAGGGTGCACTTCACGGTGGACCGCGGCGACCGGATCGCATTCGTCGGGGTGAACGGCGCGGGAAAATCGACCCTTGCACGTGTCCTTGCGGGCGTGGAACCGTTCGACAGCGGAGAACGCCTCCCCGGTCACAATGTGGTCGTGTCCTATTTTGCACAACACCAGGCCGAGGAACTCAACCCGTCCTTCGATGTCCTGCAGACCGTGGAAACCGTTGCTGCCGGAGATGTCCGCACGCGGCTCCGGACCCTGCTCGGATGCTTCCTCTTTTCCGGCGATGACGTCTTTAAAAAGGTCGGCGTCCTGTCCGGAGGGGAAAAGAGCCGGCTCGCACTTGCCAAAATGCTGCTCCTGCCGGCGAACCTGATCGTGCTTGATGAACCGACAAACCATCTGGATATGCGTTCAAAAAGCGTGCTCCAGGAAGCTCTCGTGTCGTTCGGGGGAAGCCTCGTGGTGGTGTCACATGACCGCGACTTTCTTGATCCGCTGGTGAACAAGGTTGTCGAGTTCAAGGCCGGGAGAATCAGGACGTTTCTCGGTACGGTGAGTGACTATCTGTCGGCGCGTGCACGCGAAGATGCCGCTCGAGTGCCATCAGCCAGCACCGCGCGTCCGCCCGCCGCCACCGGCGACCGCGAACGGAAACGGCGGGAGGCGGAAATCCGGCAGGAACGGTATGAGAAGACCAAACCGCTGCAGGATCGTCTCGCGGTGCTGGAAACGGCCATTGCAAACGCGGAATCTCGCAAAAAGGCGCTCGAAGACCAGATGATCGATCCCGAGACGTACAAAGGCGCCGAGCGCATACGCGAAATCAATGCGGCATACCGGGAATCCGGCCAGGCCCTCGACGGGCTGTACTGGGAATGGTCGCGTGTGACTGATGCACTGGCGGCGGCTCAGGCCCACTACGACGCGGAAAGAGAGCGGCAATGATTCGCGGTGAAGAACTGGAACTCCGGGTCGAAAACTTCGGTTCCGAAGGAAAAAGCGTCGCGCGCGTGGACAATTTCGTCGTGTTTGTGCGCGGGGGCATCCCGGGCGATACTGTAAGGGCGCGGCTGGTCCGCGTGAGCAGGAAATTCGCCGAAGCAGAAATCACCGGCGTCATCGTTCCCTCCCCGCTGCGGATCACACCCCGCTGCCGCTTCTTCGGTGTGTGCGGCGGCTGTACCTGGCAGCATCTTTCCTATCAGGGGCAATGCGACTTCAAACGCCGCCAGGTGCAGGATGCCCTCGAACGGATCGGCGGCTTCACCGGCATTCCGGTGCTGCCCACCATCGGGGCGGAGGAGGTCTTCTTCTACCGGAACAAGATGGAATTCTCGTTCGGTACCCGCTGGCTGACCCGGGAAGAAGTGGAGCATGCCCGGCAGTCCGGTATGGAAAACGGGTCTTCCGACCGCTTCGCCCTCGGCCTGCACATCCCGCAGCGCTTCGACCGGGTCCTGGACATCGATGAATGCCATCTGCAATCGCCGGCCAGCACGAACATTGTGAACACGGTGCGGACTTTCTGCCGCGAACGGGATCTCAGCATCTACTCAACGATCACGCACACGGGATTCCTGCGGAACCTGGTTATCCGGGAGGGAAAACAGACGGGCGAACTGATGGTGAACCTTGTCACGTCCGAAGAACAGGATACGACCCTCCGTGCGCTCTGTTCTGCCCTGCTCCGGGAAGTCCCGGCGATTACCACCATCGTCAACAATATCACGACGCGTAAATCCCAGGTGGCCCTCGGAGAGCGCGAGATCGTCTACACGGGTTCCGGGTTCATCACCGAACGGATCGGCAGGAGGACGTACCGCATCTCGGCGAACTCCTTCTTTCAGACCAACACCGTGCAGGCCGAACGGCTGTATGATACCGTCCGGCGTATGGCGGCCCTCCTTCCGGATGATCTGGTGTTCGATATGTATTCGGGAACGGGAACCATCGCTCTTCATGTGGCCGATGATGCCGCGGCGGTGGTGGGTATCGAGTCTGTCGCCTCGGCGGTGGAGGATGCGCGGAAGAACGCCCGGGAAAACGGCGTCGGCAACTGCACGTTTGTCCTCGGTGACCTGAAAGACCGCCTGGCCGGAGATGCGGCGTTGCCCGGCGACGGATCCGCACCGGATGTGGTACTTGTCGATCCGCCCCGCGCAGGAATACACCCGAAAGTGGTGGAAAAAATCCTGGAAATGCGCCCGCGCCGGATCGTGTATATCAGCTGCAATCCGGCAACGCAGGCGCGTGATGCAAAGCTCATGTGCGAGGGGAGCGTCTACGGCATCGACGAAGCTCAACCGGTGGACATGTTTCCGCACACCACGCATGTGGAAAACGTTTTGTGTCTCTCGGCGGCCGGCGGCAGGTAACCGTGGACCCGATCACGCCGCCGGGCAGGAATCCTTTTACACGAAACCGCCTGGGTATCCTCCTGGCGGCGCTGGTTGCCGCTCTCCCCCAGCCCGCCTCCGCGATCGACGATGTCCCCCCCAAAGTCATCCGGGCGGTCCCCACCCGAACACCACCGGTGATCGACGGCCGCCTCTCGGACAGCTGCTGGCAACAGGCCCCGCCCGCAAGCGACTTCGTGCAGTTTGATCCGGTGGAAGGTGCACAACCGACAGAGCGGACATTTGTACGGCTCCTGTACGATGACGACGCTCTCTATGTGGGGGTCCTGTGCGCGGATGCGAAGCCCGCGTTGATCGTGCGCCAGCTCAGCCGCCGTGATCGTACGACGGAGGCCGACCGGTTCAGCCTCATGATCGATTCCTACGACGACCGGCAGACCGCCTTTGTGTTTGTCGCAAACGTGTCCGGCGTGCAGGGTGATGGCATTCTCTCACAGAGCGGAAGTGCGTACGACAATACCTGGGATGCCGTCTGGACAGTGAGGACGCGCATAGTCCCGGAGGGATGGATTGCCGAGTTTGCCATCCCCTGGAATGCACTGCGTTTTGCGGAGGGATCGTATGAGTGGGGCATCAACTTCCGGCGCTATATCAGCAGGAAAAAGGAACTCGTCGAGTGGGTGATGGTCCCGCGCAGCGAGCGATTCCCCATTCCGCTCTGGGGAAAGGTGGGCGGCATCCGCAACATCACCCCGCCCATGCATCTGGATATTGCCCCTTATGTGTCTGTTGTCCGTACATCCACCACCGGTGATTTCGGACCGGGGGTGCCGGCTGCCACGGAATTCCAGGCGGGAGTGGATGTGAAGTACGGTCTGTCAAGAAATTTCACGCTCGATGCCACCGTCAACCCGGACTTCGGCCAGGTCGAAGTCGATCAGGCTGTGCTGAATCTCACGGTCTTTGAAACGCGCTTTCCCGAAAAACGTCCGTTCTTCCTGGAAGCCGCACAGATGTTCACCTTCGGATCAAGTGCGAGCAACCTGCCGCTGACACTCTTTTTCTCGCGGAGAATCGGGCGTCAGCCCGGGGGAAGCGACAACGTGGTGCCCGGGCCCTCCGGAACGGTCCTGGAGAATCCCCAGGTCACCACGATTCTCGGCGCGGCCAAGGTTACGGGACGGACTATTGACGGATTGTCTGTCGCCGCGTTGAGTGCGCTCACCGCCGAGGAGAACGCCCGCATCGGGTACAGCTGGGGAGATTCCACGATCCTGACGGAACCGTCCGCCGGATACCATGTGGTGCGGGTCAAGCAGGAGTGGGAGGAAGGATCCTGGCTTGGCGGCATGGCGACTCTTGCCGCGCGAAACGGGACGAGCCCGGTGTGGTCGGGCGGCCTTGACTGGAATGCGCGGGTGGACAGGGGTCGTTCAACGATCGACGGATATCTCGCCGGGACGCACGCACCGGCGGCATCCGCAACACAGGACGGTGTGGCGGGCCGGCTGCTGTTTTCGCGCATCAGCGCGGAACACTGGTTTCCCACCGTGTCATATGATTTCTTCACTCCCCGCTTCGCACCCAACGATCTCGGGTTCTTTGCCCAGCCGCACGACCACGGCGGTTTTGTGCAGCTTCTCTACCGCGAAAACAGTGCGGGAGAGACGTTCCTACGCTATTCCGTGGCGATGAATCCCGAGCTCCGCTGGAATTGGGACGGCTTCCTTACCACCGCGGTGGTGCGCGGTGAGTTTGCCGGGGAGTTCCGGAATTTCTGGCGCGGCGAGTTCATGTATGCCCGATCGCTCTCCGCATTCGACGATGAAGAACGCGGCATCATAGGGCTCTACCGCCGGCCCGGCGCCCATCAGCTTACGATGCGCCTGCTCAGCGACGACCGGCATGCCGTCTATGCAAGTCTTCTGGCGGGAGTCGAGGCGGATGATCTGCAGAAGCGATCGCTGTTCGCCGGCACCGATCTCACCCTCCGCCCCACATCCTGGATGGAGCTGAACGGCGCCGTGGTCTACCAGAATACGCAGGGCGAGGAAGCGTGGGTGTATCCCTACGGCAACATCCTGGATGTCACCGTGTCCCCCGATCCCTTCAGTGTCTTCGGGGATCGGAACGTGGAGGTGCTCGATCTCTCGCTGCGCGGCATTGTCACGTTCAGCCGCACGCTCTCGGTGCAGTTCTATACACAGGTACTCTATGCACGGGGACGATACTCCGGGTTCCGCCGCCTCGCGGGCCCGGAACAACTTCCCCCCTATGCCTACGAGAGCTTCGCCGGATACATCAACCCGGACTTCAACACCATCACATTCAACGCCAATGTGCTGCTGCGCTGGGAATACCTTCCGGGCAGCACCCTCTATCTTGTCTGGACGCAGGTGCGGGACGGAGATACGGGGATCTACGGATCGGAGTTCGGGCAGCGTCTGGGGGACGTCTGGTCCATGCCCCGGGAAGATGCCCTGCTGCTCAAGGCAGTGTACTGGCTGGGATTGTAGAAATCAAAGACGTCAGGAAAGGTGCCTGACAAAAAAATCCACAATACGCGGAATATACGTCTCCCCCCCCATCTCCGCCATATTATCATGCCGCGCCCCTTCGACGAGCCAGAGTTCCTTCGGCTCATGTGCATTTCTGAACACCATCTCCGTGTAAGTGTGCCGGATGAGCGTGTCCGCCGTTCCGTGTAAGAAGAAGATCGGAACATGAACGTCGTGCACGGCGTTGAGCGGCGAAACCGCCGATGCCCTGAAGTGGGCGAGGTGTTCGGAGCGCTTGATGACGATGTTGCGCAGGTAATGCCAGGGAAGTTTGATCATGCGCTTCTGGTATTCGTCGAAGACCGTACGCAGCGTGGCGAATCCGCTTTCGGCGACCACCGTGCGCACGCGCGAATCAAGGGCCGCGACCTGTATTGCCACGGCGGCACCCATGGAAGTGCCCATCAGGCCGATGTTGCCGACGTGCAGATCCCGGCGGGCAAGAAGGTGATTCATGACGGTGGTGGTGTCGTGTTTTTCGTAGAAACCGTAGGTGCAGAAGTGTCCCCCGCTTTCGCCGTGCCGGCGGGAATCGTAGAGAAACACGTTGAATCCCGCCCCGAGCAGGGCGCGTGCAAGAGGAAGCCCGACGATCTTGGATTCGCTCACACCGTGGAGAAAGATCACCGTGCCGCGCGGCGCGCCCGGCGCCGGCAGCAACCAGCAACTCAGGTCGATTCCCTCGGCGGTCTTCAGCCGCAGCTCTTCATACCGGATGTGGAGATCGGCGGGGTGCAACAACGTCGTGAACCGCCGGTAATACTCCACCGTCCGGCGGTGCGGCTGCAACAGCATGATCGGTCCGATGACAAACAGGACGAGCGATGTAAAGATCATGAACAGCACGAGGAACAGAAGAATAACGGCGATGATGGTCATGCTGAGTAATATACGCACTCGGATTCCGCAAAGCAATAATGCCTTTGCATCTGCCGGAGGTTCTTCGTACCATTTTTTACGTGGGACGTCGCGAGAGGAGTATGAACCGGCCGCAACGCGTTGCCATCGTGCACGAATGGTTGACCTCGATGCGCGGAGGGGAGAAGTGCGTCGAAGCACTGGTCGAAGTGTTTCCGGAGGCGACCATCGTGGTGCTGCTGCACCGGAAGGGATCGGTGTCGGCGGCGATCGAGGGCCGGCCGATCCGGACGTCGTTTATTGAACGTTTGCCGTTCGCTGCAACGCGGTTCCGGAACTATCTGCCCCTTTTCCCGACAGCCATCGGCACATTCGACATGCGGGAGTTCGACCTCGTCATCAGTTCGAACCACTGCGTGGCAAAGGGTGTGCGGACCGCTCCGCATACACTGCATATCTGTTACTGCTATACGCCCATGCGGTATATCTGGGGACTGTTCGACGACTACTTCGCGCCCGGTCGTGCCGGACTGCCCACCCGCGCGGGAATGTCCCTGGCCCTCGGCTATCTGCGACGGTGGGACGTTCGTACGGCATCACACCCGCACCACTTCGTGGCAATCTCCCGGAACATCCGCGATCGCATCCGGGACATTTACCACCGTGATGCCGATGTGATCTATCCACCGGTGAATACCGCCCTGCTGAGGATTTCCCCGGTCCGGGAGGAGTATTACTTCATCGTAAGCGCCCTTGTCCCGTACAAACGCGTGGATCTTGCCGTTGAGACGTTTACGCGCATGGGAAAACGTCTTGTCGTCGTGGGTGACGGACCGGAGCTGACGCGGTTGAAGCGTATGGCGGGGCCGACGGTGGATCTCCAGGGATGGCAGCCGGACGACGTGGTGCGCCGGCATTTCATGTCGTGCAAGGCGGTCATTTTCCCCGGAGAGGAGGATTTCGGTATTGTGCCCGTGGAGGCCATGGCCTGCGGGAAACCGGTGGTAGCCTATGCAAAAGGCGGGGCGCTGGAGACCGTCGTGCAACAGCCGGATGTGTGTACGGGCGTCCTGTTCCATGAACAGAGCCCGGAGGCTCTCGCCGCCGCCGTGACCGCACTGGACCACACCGAATTCGATCAGCAAGCCATGCGAACCTTCGCCCTGGGATTCGACCGGGAGGTGTTCAAACAGAAGATGGAGGCCTACGTGCTCCGCCGCTGGAATGAGTTCCATGGGTGAAAGCTGCAATCCGTTATTTGAAAACATGTTACCGGAATCGCTGCATTGACATTCGAAAGCGTTTTTCGTATATTTTTTATTATCATTTTTGACGGGCAAACGTGAAGCAGGAGGCCAGGCGCAAAACAAAGCTGCGGAGATTTGATTTCCTCATTGTGCCCACCGAAGAAGGGGGAACAACCCTCCGGTTCCGGGCCGGCCGGTGGAAGATCGGACTCCTGGCGACTGCGCTGTTTCTGCTCTGTGTTGCGATTACACTCGCGATTCTCATGTTCACGCCTGTCATGATGTTCCTGCCGCTCCCCAATCCCGTGCTGGAAGCGAAGTACGGCAGACAGCTCGCAGAGACGCAGGAGCGACTGAACGTCCTGGCCGAAGACGTCGTCCTTCTTCGCGACTACAATCAACAGCTGCGAAAGGCGCTGGGGCAGCACGACGGCAAGCAGGCTGCCCGAGACACTCTCCGGCAGGCACAGACGGTACCGGAACTGCAGCAGCAAATGCCCCCGGCGCTGTTTCAACGGCCGGCAGAACCTGAGCAGGCGGGCAATGAAGGCGGCATAAGGGCCGGTTATACCGCGCCGGGTCCACGCCGGGTCCGCCCCTTGAACGTGTCGGTGGAGTTGCCGCTGCTCTGGCCGGCGACCGGGTATGTGTCACAGAATTTTGACGCGTCGCGCCAGCATTACGGCATCGACATTGCGGCAAAAATCGGGACCCAGGTATATGCGCCGACGGATGGCTTCGTGGTGTTCGCGGGATGGACCTACGAGGACGGAAACCTGCTCGTGATCTCGCATGGCTCGGGGTACCTGACGGTGTACAAACACAATCAGGCGCTCATGAAAAGTCCGGCGATGGCCGTCAAACGCGGAGAATTGATCGCGCTCCTGGGATCATCCGGGCAAACCAGTCTCGGTCCCCACCTGCACTTTGAAGTGTGGAAAGACGGCATCGCGCAGGATCCCAATGAGTTCCTGCTTACGCCGGCGACGGCGCAGAAGTAGCGGGGCCGTACAAGCTACGGGACGAAGGGAAAGGCGGAGAATGCATATGGCGGACAAAACATCCGGCGGCGAATTGAGTCTCCTCGGTGCAGGCACGGTCTTCGAAGGAAAAATCAAGACCGAAGGGAGCATCCGGATTGACGGTAAGCTCATCGGCGACGTGGTCGCCAAAGCAAATGCCGCCGTGGGAATCGGCGGCAGCATCGATGGCAACCTGACGGCACGGAATGTCTCCCTCGCGGGGAAAGTCACCGGAACGGTCACGGCGACCGAAAAACTGGTCCTGGAATCCAAGTCGGCGATGAAGGGGGACATCCGCGCATCACGATTGGTGGTCGACGAAGGTGCACAGTTCGACGGGCATTGCACCATGGCGGCACTGACTTCGGGGAGCAAGGCGGACGGAAAACGGGACGTCTGAACATGCTGCCACCGGCAGCTGAGAACGACACAAACGGAACTCCCGGGGGGTGGCGGCGGGATGTCGGTCCGTATCTCACCATGGGGATGGAATTGGCGATCGCGGTGGTCGGAATGTTCTTTCTCGGACGCTGGGCCGACGGGCATTGGGACACGGAACCCTGGGGCATGTTTGTGGGACTGGGTGTCGGCGTGACGGGAGGGTTTATCCGGTTCTTCCGGCGGGCGGTGGAATTCGGCAACCGGTCAACCGCTGAAGACAAGGAGAGGAATGCGCATTGACCGGCGCTTTCCGCTTCAGGTGGGCGCGGCGCTTCTGGCAATGGCGCTGGTCGCAGCCTATCCCCTGTTGAGATACGGAACCGAGGCCGTGGTTCTCGCCGTTCTCGCCGGCGCGGCCCTCAGTACGGTAAACGTCCTGGCGGGGTTCCTGACGATCGAATACGCTTTTGACCGGTCGTACACCACCTTCCTCAAGGCGGTGCTGGGAGGAATGGGCGTGCGGATGGTCCTGATGCTCGGAGCGTTGCTTGTCTGTATCCTGGAGTTCCGGCTTCACACGTTCGCCGTGACCATCGGGATGATGGTCCCGTACAGTGTCTTTCTGGTTCTGGAGATCCTCTTTCTTCAGAAAAAAGTTCAGGTCAAACATCAGGGGTAACAACCCGTGCTTGTACCCGGGGCAACAGCAGCAGCGGATACCGCGCATGCCGCAGCAGGCGGCCATGAAGGCGGAAACCTGTTCGTGACGCTCCTGCATCACGTTCAGGATTCTCATACGCTGGATACTCCATTCGGTTCTCTTGCCCTTCCACACTTCACCCCGTTTACGGTTGCGGGAATCAGCTTCGACATGTCGATCACCAAGCATGTGGTCTTTCTCTGGATTGCCGCGCTGATCCTTTGCGTCTTCGGCATGCTCGTCGCCAGGAAAAACACCCGGCGGACGGTCCCGCACGGCTGGGGGAATCTGACGGAATTCCTCATCGTTTTTGTGCGGGACGAAATTGTCATCCCCAACATGGGGAAGGGGGGCATCGCCTATATGCCCTACCTGCTGACCACGTTTTTCTATATTCTGCTGATGAACCTGCTCGGCATGATTCCGTACGGCGCATCCGCAACAGGAAACGTCAACGTGACCGCAGGTCTGGCCATCATTGCCTTTGTCATGATCCAGGCCTCCTCGATCCGTGCACAGGGGCTCGGGCAGTACCTCGCACACCTCACCGGAGGCGTGCACTGGTCCCTCTGGCCGATCATGGTTCCGATCGAAATACTCGGGTTGTTCACCAAACCCTTTGCCCTGTGTATCCGGTTGTTTGCCAACATGACGGGCGGGCATACTGTGCTCGTCTCGCTCATCGGTTTGATCTTTCTCTTTCAATCATACATCATCGCCGTCGCGCCCGTCGGCTTCGTTGTGGCGATTAACTTCCTCGAGCTGTTTGTCGCTTTCCTGCAGGCCTATATCTTTGTGATGCTGACCTCGCTGTTTATGGGGCTGGGCATGCAGGCGGAGGGGCACGGACCGGCGAAGAGTCACGGGCATTGAGCGGGCACCTTTCACCACATTTCTTTGCTGGAGGAACACCATGGAACCCAATGCATTCGGCTATCTGGCAGCAGGCCTCGGCGCCGCCCTTACCGTCATCGGCGCAGGGCTCGGTATCGGAAAACTTGCCGCTGCGGCTATGGAGGCCAGCGGACGTCAGCCTGAAGTCGCCGGACAGGTGCGGACCTCGATGCTGATCGCCGCTGCGCTTATTGAAGGCGCGACGTTTTTCGCTCTGGCCATCTGCATCATTCTCGCCACAAAATAACCGGAACGGGACGGCGCCATGCTGGAAATCAACCCCGGACTCATTCTGTGGACGATCATCACGTTTGTGATCGTCCTGCTGATTCTGCGCGCAACGGCGTGGAAGCCTCTGCTTGCGGCGCTCACGGCGCGGGAAGAACAGATTCGCTCGTCCCTGCGGGATGCACAGGAGGCGCAGCAGAAGGCGCAACAGCTGCTGGAAGACCACCGCAAGCAGCTTGCCCTCGCCGAGGAGCAGTCACAGCGCATCATTAAGCAGGGGCGGGAGATGGCGGAACGGCTGAAAACCGAAATTCTGGAAAAAGCCCAGGGTTCCGCCACGTTCATGGTCGCGCAGGCAAAGGATGAGATCCGGCGCGAGAAGGAGAGCGCCCTGATCGAGTTGCGCAGCGAGGTGGCCGACCTGGCAATCCTGGCGGCCGGCAAACTCCTGGATGCCAATCTGGACACGCCCAAACAGCGGGCGCTGGCGGATGCGGCCATCAGGGATATCAACAAAGGGTAACCGAAGATGCGCAACACCCGTGTCGCCCGCCGGTACGCGCTTGCACTGATGTCCGCTGCAGAAGACACCGGAACGCTGGAGACGACCACCGCCGATCTGGTGCTCCTGGACGGCATCACCAGGTCGTCCCGTGAGTTCCGCCTGTTCCTGACGACCCCGGTGGTTTCGGTGAGCCGCAAAACCGCGGTGGTGCGGGAATTGCTCTCGGCACGAACGGGCGTGGTGACCCTGACGTTTGTGGAGCTCCTTATCCAGAAACAGCGTGAATCCCTGCTTCCGGATATCATCGAGCAGTATTCCGTGCTCCGTGATCAACGGCTCGGTATCGTCAACGTCGACATTACCAGCGCGACGGAGCTCATCGCCCGGCAGCAACAAACCCTGCAGACGGAACTCGAACGCTTTACACAAAAAAGCGTGCGCCTCCGCTTTGCGGTCGACGGGACGATCAGAGGCGGACTTGTTGTGCGTATCGGCGACACCGTGTACGATGCGAGCCTGACCCGCCAGCTCGAGCGGCTGCGGGAATGTTTTGTCCGGGGCGCTTCGCTCCCCTCCTGACAACGATTATCTGAAGGACCTGGCTATGGCAGATGTACGACCGGAAGAAGTTTCCGCGATCCTGCGCAAACAACTCGCGGGCTTTGAAAAGGAAACCGACATCTACGACGTCGGCACCGTCCTCCAGGTGGGCGACGGCGTTGCACGCGTATACGGCCTCACCAAAGCCCTCATGAGCGAACTCGTGGAGTTCCCCCACGGAGTGTTCGGCATGGTGCTGAACCTCGAGGAGGACAACGTCGGCTGTATCCTTTTCGGCGAAAGCAGCGAAATCAGGGAAGGTGACCCCGTCAAACGCACCGGCCGCGTCGCATCGTTGCCCGTCGGGGAGCGGATGCTCGGACGCGTGGTGAACCCGCTGGGACAGCCGATCGACGGCCGGGGACCGGTCAGTACCGACACGGTGATGCCGATCGAACGCAAAGCCCTCGGCGTCATCCAGCGCCAGCCGGTCAAAGAACCGCTGCAAACCGGCATCAAGGCGGTCGATGGCATGATCCCGATCGGCCGCGGACAGCGCGAGCTGATCATCGGCGACCGGCAGACCGGCAAGACGGCGATCGCCCTGGACACGATCATCAACCAGCGCTATACGCATACCGAAGCCGCAAAGAAACAGGGGGTGAAACCGGTCTACTGTATCTATGTCGCCATCGGCCAGAAAAGCTCCACGGTGGCGCAGGTCGTGGATAAGTTGCAGCAGGAAGGGGCGATGGACTACACCGTGGTGATTGCCGCCACGGCAAGCGATCCTGCACCGATGCAGTATATTGCCCCCTACTCCGGCGCGACCCTGGGAGAATTCTTCCGCGACAGCGGGCGCCATGCGCTTGTGGTGTATGACGATCTCACCAAACAGGCCCAATCGTACCGCCAGGTGTCCCTCCTCCTGCGCCGGCCACCCGGCCGCGAAGCCTATCCGGGAGATGTCTTCTACCTCCATTCGCGTCTGCTCGAACGGGCCTCCAAGCTCAGTGAGGAACTCGGGGGAGGCAGTCTGACCGCACTCCCCGTCATCGAAACGCAGGCCGGCGACGTCTCGGCCTACATTCCCACGAATGTGATTTCCATAACCGACGGACAGATCTATCTCGAACCCGGCATGTTTAATGCCGGCATCCGCCCGGCCATCAACGTCGGTATCTCCGTTTCGCGCGTCGGCGGCAATGCGCAGATCAAGGCCATGAAGAAGGTCGCCGGGCGTCTGCGCATCGATCTGGCGCAGTACCGCGAACTGGAGGCGTTTGCGAAATTCGGATCGGATCTGGACAAGGCGACGCTTGCCCAGCTGCGCCGCGGGTCCCGTCTCGTGGAGTTGCTGAAACAGGGACAGTATGTGCCGATGCCCGTGGAGCGGCAGGTGGTGAGCCTCTTCGCCGGCACCAACGGCTTCCTGGATGAAATCCCCCTCGAGCAGGTGCTGCGCTTCGAACGGGAGCTCCTGGAGTACATGGACATGAAGCACGCCGCCCTCATGGAGGAAATCGTGATGAAGAAAGAGCTGACAAATGAGATGACCGCGTCGCTCACCGCTGTGCTCAAGGACTTCACCGCATCATTCAAAGCATCATTAACCGCGTAGCCGGGCGGACGGATCATGGCCACGTTGCGTGAAGTGCGCAGCCGCATCAGCGGCGTCAAGCAGACGCAGAAGATCACCAAGGCGATGAAAATGGTTGCCGCGGCGAAACTGCGGCGTGCCCAGAGCGCGGTCGTGGCCGCGCGTCCGTATGCACGCGGCATGCGCGGGCTTCTGCAGCATCTTCTGCCGACCGTGGAACCGGGAAGCGAGCCGTTCCTCGCCGTGCGCCCCCTTCGCAGGCTCGGGGTGATCGTCGTGACATCCGACCGTGGTCTCTGCGGCGCCTTCAATACCAACATCATCCGGGCGACAACCGCACACCTGGCCAGCGTGATGCCCGGTCCCGCAGGTAAAGACGGCGTGCGCCTCTTCTGTGTGGGGAAAAAGGGGCTGGACTTCTTTGTGAAGCAGGCGTTGCCGGTTCCGGGAAAATACGCCGGTCTCTTCAACCATCTCACCGTTGCAGCCGCACAGACCGTCGTGCGCCAGGTGGTGGAGATGTACCTCGCCGGGGAGTTCGACCGCGTGGATGTTGTCTACAACGAATTCAAGTCCATCTCCCAGCAGCGTCTTGTCGTGGAGCAGATCCTCCCCGTGGTGCCCGATGCCGCGCCCGCCGGCGATCGGCATGCCGGAACCGACCCGAACTACATCTATGAACCCGGCCAGCATGCGATCGTGACCGCGCTCCTTCCGCGCTACCTGCAATTCTCCATCTGGCGTGTGCTGCTGGAGTCGTATGCATCGGAACAGGGTGCCCGCATGACGGCCATGGAGGCCGCGACGGAAAACGCGAACGAGATGATTCAGGTACTCCAGCTGCAGTACAACAAAGCGCGCCAGACGACCATCACCAAGGAGCTGCTGGAGATCGTTTCCGGCGCGGAAGCCCTGAAAACAGCCGATTAGTGCCGCTTTTCAGGCTGCTCCCCTCTGCGTGTATCCACGCGGGCGTTTGCATCCCTTCGCCTTTTTCCGTATCTTACATTTCCTTGGCACAAAACCGCCGTTCCGGCGGTTTGCCGTCCTTACGGGTGAACGATGTTTGAAGAGCTCAGCAGAAAACTCGACGGGGTCCTGAAGCGGCTTCGCGGACAGGGCAAGATCTCCGAGGCCAACGTGGCCGAGACCCTGCGCGAGGTGCGCCGCGTCCTGCTCGATGCGGACGTGAATTACAAAGTGGCGCGGCAGTTTGTGGACGACGTCACGCGCAGGGCCGTCGGACAGGATGTCCTGCAGAGCGTCACCCCGGGACAGCAGATCATCAAGATCATCCATGATGAGCTGGTGCGGCTGCTGGGGAGTGCGAATGTGGGCATCACGTTTTCCCCCCTGCCCCCCACCATCATCATGGTGGCCGGATTACAGGGTTCGGGCAAGACAACCTTTTGCGCGAAGCTGGCCAACCATCTGAAGGGGCAGGGACGGTTTCCGCTGCTCGCCGCGGCGGACGTCCACCGCCCGGCGGCGATCGACCAGCTCGAAACGCTCGGTACCCAGATCGCGGTGCCCGTGTTTGCGCGCCGGGGCAGCGACGCAGTGAGCACCGCCCGTGAAGCGGTGGAACATGCGCGACAGAGTGCGCGGGACGTCGTGATCATTGACACCGCCGGCCGGCTGCATGTCGACGAGGAGATGATGCGTGAGGCCGAGGCCATCAAGAGTGCGGTGACCCCGCAGGAGATCCTCTTCGTGGTCGATGCCATGACCGGACAGGATGCGGTCAACACCGCGCAGGCATTCCACACCCGCCTGCACATTGACGGGGCGGTGCTCACCAAAATGGACGGTGATGCCCGGGGAGGGGCGGCCCTCTCCCTGCGGGGGACGGTCGGCATCCCGATAAAGTTCTTCAGCACCGGTGAAAAGCCGGACACGCTGGACCGGTTTCATCCGGAACGGCTCGCGTCGCGCATCCTGGGCATGGGCGATATCGTTACGCTCGTGGAAAAAGCCCAGGAGCAGGTCGACGATCAAAAAGCGGTCCAGCTGGAACAAAAACTCCGCAAGGCACAGTTCACGCTGGAGGATTTTCTTGACCAGCTTCAGGAAGTGAAGAAAATGGGCCCCCTGCAACAGGTGCTCGGCATGCTGCCGGGGATGAACCGTCTGCCGGAAAATGTCACGGTGGACGAACGCGCGCTGGTGCGCATCGAGGCGATGATTCGCTCCATGACCTCTGACGAGCGCCGCAAACCACAGATACTGAACGGAAGCCGGCGTCGTCGGATCGCACTCGGCAGCGGCTGCACCGTGCAGGATGTGAACAGATTGATCAAGCAGTATGAACAGATGCAGCGGATGATGAAGACGTTGGGCAGGGGGGGGCGGATGGGCCGCATGGCCAAAGGTATGCACTTTCACCCATAGCAGCAGAAAAGGAGACACGCGTTGGCAGTACGATTGCGTTTGCGGAGGATCGGCAAGAAAAAAATGCCGATGTACCACATCGTGGCGGCTGATTCGCGCTCGGCCCGGAACGGGAAGTTCATTGAGGTCGTCGGGCGATATGAGCCGCTGCAGGATCCCATGATAATCCAGGCAAAAGAGCCGAGAGTCTTTTACTGGCTAAAGGCCGGAGCACTGCCCACCGATACCGTGCGCAGTCTCTTTCAGCGCAGCGGCCTCTGGCTGCGGTGGTCTCTGACCCGCAAGGGAAAAGATGAAACCACCATCGCAGCCGAGATGGAAAAATGGCAGATGCAGCAGGCCGACAAGCGCCGCCATGATGAGGAGCGCAAGGCCCGCCGGCTTGCCGCCCGCCGCAAGGCGAGCAAAAGCGCGGGTCCCGAAGCCGCTCCGGCGACTGCGCCGGCAGCCGCGCCGGCTCCCGAAGCCTGAACCGGGTTCCATCCGTCATCCGACGTTGCCGTCGCCTGATGTGACCTGAACCTCCCGCCGAACGGAGGGAGGCCGATCTTTGACGTACACCGTGCCGGGAAGAGTCCTACGGAGGGGTCTATGAAGGAGTTCGTCGAATTCATCGCCAGGCATCTCGTTGACAATCCGGACGCGATCGTTCTGGAACGTACGGAGAAGGACGACAAGATCGTGTTCCGGCTCTCCGTGGCGGAAGCGGATATCGGAAAAGTCATCGGGCGTCAGGGACGAACCGCACAGGCCATCCGTGTCCTGCTTGCGGCTGTCGCCGCCCGAGAAGGAAAACGCGCACTATTGGAAATCGCAGATTGAGTACGGCGATACGCGATCTCGTTGCAGTGGGCAAAATCGTGAAAGTGTTCGGCGTCAAAGGGGACGTCATCGTGACGCCCCTGACCGATGTGCCCGGACGGTTCAGGGATCTCCGCAGAGTCTTTCTGGGAAAGCCTTCTCCGGCCCCCGGTGAAGAGGCGAGAGAAACGACGATCACGCGCGTGCATGCCGCGCCGCGCGGCATCCGCGTGACACTGGAATGCGCGGCGGATCGAACGGCGGCCGAAGGGCTCGTGGGACTGTTGATCCTGGTGCCGCCCGCAGAACGCGCCACGCTCCCCGCCGGGACCTATTTTGTTGACGATCTCATCGGCCTGGCCGTGCGGACCGAAGATGGTGAGCGGGTGGGTGTGTTGAAAGAAGTGATGCACATGCCGGCACACGACGTATATGCGATCGAGACCGAGGGTGAGGATGTGCTGCTCCCCGCCGTGCGGGAGTTCGTCCTTGGCGTGGACCTGCAGGCCCGGACGCTGACGGTGAAATTGATCGAGGGCATGCGCACATGATGCGCATCGATGTCGTGACCGGGTTTCCGCGGCTGGTGGCCGGTCCGCTGCAGGAAAGCATGCTCAAACGGGCCCAGGACCTCGGGAGCGTGGAAATCCGGATTCACGATCTGCGGGACTACGCGACGGATCGTCACCGGACAATCGACGATACACCTTTCGGCGGCGGGGCCGGCATGATCCTGAAACCGGAACCGGTCTTCGCCTGCGTGGAAAAACTCCTGGCCGAACGGCGGTACGAGAACGTGATTTACCTGAGCGCGGACGGCGAGCGACTCACCCAGCAGATGGGCAATTCGCTGTCGCTCTCGACAAACCTGATCCTGCTGTGCGGACACTACAAGGGGATCGACGAGCGGATCCGCGAGAGGCTTGTCACACGGGAGATTTCCATCGGCGACTATGTGCTCACCGGCGGCGAGCTGCCCGCGCTCGTGCTTATCGACTGTATCGTCCGGCTCATCCCGGGGGTCCTGCACGACGGGGCTTCACTGCTGGACGATTCGTTTCAGGAAGGATTGCTGGACGCCCCGCAGTATACACGCCCGGCGGAATTCCGCGGACTGGCCGTGCCGGATGTCCTGCTCTCGGGAAATCACGAATGGATTGAGCGCTGGCGTCACGAGCAACGTCTTGGACGCACCCGCGCACGGCGCAGCGATTTGATGCAGTGACTGTACTTTCTTTTTATCCTTGGAGAGCATTATGGAAAAGATCAAGCTGGTGGAAGCCACCCAGTTGAAAAGCGGTATTCCCGCGTTCAATCCGGGTGATACGGTGAATGTACATGTGCGCGTTATCGAAGGAGACAAGGAGCGCATCCAGCAGTTTCAGGGTGTGGTCATCGGACGCCGGGGTGCCGGCATGAATGCGACATTCACCGTCCGCAAAGTATCCGACGGCGTCGGGGTCGAGCGCATCTTTCCGCTTCATTCCCCCCGGCTGGCGAAAATCGAACGTGTGAAAGAAGGATCCGTCCGGCGCGCCAAGCTGTACTACCTGCGTGCACTTGCCAGCAAAGCCATCCGGCAGAAAACGAAGGCGTAAGCAGGCACCCGGGTTGGTCACTTACCGCCCATGAGCCTCCGCAAACGACTCGGTGTGCCGGCCGACCTCTACTGGAGCCCGCTGCTTGTGCACCTGGCGGAGGAGAATCTGTTCGAACGCCAGGCAGGAGTCCCCGCACACCACGCCATCCAGCTCCGCAGGCGGGAGCTGGATGCGGCACTGCTGACACCGGTCGATTATGCCCGGGACAGCTCCGCCCTGGTCATCATCCCCGGCCTGGGCGTCTCCTCACGCGATGCCACCGGTGTAATTACCCTGATCTTCCGCGATGCACTGCACACGGTCGCCACCGTGGCGATCGATCCCTCCTCCGCGTCTGAAATCGTCCTTGCGAAAATCCTTCTCGCGGAACAGTTTGACCTGGAGCCCCGCTTCGTGCCGGCTGCCGGCCCGATCCAGGAACGCCTGGCCCGGGCGGATGCCGCACTTGTCGTCGGGGATCTCGCACTGAACCTGGCCTCCCGTTATCCCAACCGGATCGACCTCGTGGAGGCCTGGACAGACATGACGGATCTCCCGTATGTCCACGGGATCTGGTGCGCGACCGATGGGGCGCTGGACGGCGAACATGCCCAAATACTCCGCCGCGCCGGCCACCGCGGCGCCGATTCCGTGGATACCCTCGCCGCAAGCCGCGTGGGACCCGGGTTTCCCGGTCTCTCCGCACCCGATCTGTCCGCGTACCTCCATGCGTTTTCCTATACGCTCACCGATGAAGACCTCGAAGGGTTCACGGAATTCCTCCGCTACAGCTTCTATCACGGCGTCGTTCCCGATGTGGCCGAACTCCGGTTTCTTGACACAGAAGCCTCTTCCCTGCAAACGGACGACCCGCCTTCGCGTTGAATCTTTATGAAAAGATGGGTAGATTGACCGCATGCTGAAGACGCTGCTGATAAAGAACTACGCCCTCATCGAACACCTCAGCGTTGAATTTTCCGGCGGCCTGGTCATCATCACCGGGGAAACAGGCGCCGGCAAGTCCATCATCATTGACGCCCTCGGGCTGGTGCTCGGCGAACGTGCAAGCGTGGAAACCGTTCGCACGGGCGCGGACAAGGCCGTTGTGGAAACACTGTTCGACGTTGCGGGGAATGCGCGGGTACGGACCCTCCTTGCCGCCAATGCGCTGGACGTCGCCGATGAGCTGATCATCCGGCGCGAAGTCTCCGCCAAAGGCCAGAGCCGCTGCTTCATCAACGATTCCCCCGTCAACCTCGCGCTTATGAAACAGGTGGGCGAACTCCTCGTCGACCTCCACGGACAACACGAGCATCAGTCGCTCCTCCGCGTGGAAACGCACTGCGGCGTGCTCGACGACTTCGGCGGGCTCGACGGAATGGTCAGGGAGTACCACGCTGCGTACACCCGGCTCAGGGCTCTGGTGTCGGAACGGGAAGAACTCCGGCAGCGCGAACAGCATCTCCGCGAACAGCGCGCTTTCCATCTCTTCCAGGCGCAGGAGATCGATGCCGTGGCTCCCCGGCCGGGTGAGGAAGAACAGCTGGAAACAGAACTCCGCATACTCGAAAACAGCGAGAGGTTGTTCGGCGCCACATCAGAGCTCTATTCCCTGCTCTACGAAGGCGACCGCTCCATCCATGATCTTCTCGTCGTCGCCCGGAATCAGCTCCATGCCCTTGCGGAAATCGACAAACAGTTCGCCGATGCCGCACGCGAATGCGGATCCGCCGAAGCGGTGGTCGGTGAGCTGGGAAAGTTCATTCAGAGCTATAATGCCCGGGTGGAATTTGCACCCGACCGCCTGGACGAGCTGCGGGAACGGATCGGATCCCTTTCGTTCCTGAAAAAGAAGTACGGCGGATCGGTCGAAACACTCCTGGTCCGCCGTGAAGAGATTGCGAAAGAGCTTGCGCTCGCCGAGAACTTCGAGGAAATCATCGGACGGCTCACGGGCGAGCTCGACAGCGCCCGCACCGCCTGCGCCACACTGGCCGGACGGCTCTCCGCAAAACGGCACGAAACGGCAAAAAAGATCGATCGGATAATCGTGCAGGAGCTCGCAAAACTCGGAATCCCGCAGGCAAGGTTCAGCACACGGATTACCCAGGTTGAACGGGAGACAAAGAGCCCCGCGGACGACAGCGTGATGCGCGGCCGGACGGCCGTCGCGCTGAATGCGCGCGGGTTCGATCAGGTGGAGTTTCATATCTCCACCAACGTGGGTGAAGACGAGCGGCCGCTCTCCCGCGTTGCCTCGGGCGGCGAAATCTCCCGGATCATGCTCGCCCTGAAAAGCATCCTCGCAAAAACCGACAGGCTGCCCGTGCTCATTTTCGACGAAATCGACGTCGGCGTGAGCGGGCGAATCGCCCAGGCGGTCGGTGCCGCGCTCAAAAACCTCGCGGGTTTCCATCAGGTGATCGCCATTACCCATCTTCCCCAGATCGCAGGCTTCGCCGAAACCCATTTTGCCGTAACCAAAAGCGAAGAGGGAGGCCGGACCAGTACGCACCTGCGGCAGCTCACCCTCGAGGAACAGGTGCGAGAAGTGGCGCGGCTTATAAGCGGCGCCGAAGTAACCGAAACCGGGCTCGCCGGAGCCCGCGAACTCATGGGACTCCAGCAATGACTCTTGCCGTTTACAATACTCTGACCCGCACCAAGGAGATATTCGAGCCGATCGAAAAGCCCTTTGTCCGCATGTACGTCTGCGGACCCACGGTATACGGTCATTCCCATCTCGGACACGCCAAAAGCTACATTTCCTTCGACATCATCGTGCGTCATCTCCGCTTCCTCGGCTACAACGTCCTGTACGTCCAGAATATCACCGATGTGGGTCACCTGACCGACGATGCCGACGAAGGAGAAGACAAGATTCTCAGGCAGTCACGAACAGACCGGGTGCATCCGATGCAGCTGGCGGAAACCTATACGCGCAGCTACTTCGAGGATATGGACGCCCTCGCGGTCGTACGTCCCGACATTTCCCCGCGCGCGACAGGACATATCCTCGAGCAGATCGCCCTGACGCAGACACTGCTGGAACGGGGACTCGCGTATGAAGCCAACGGGTCGGTCTACTTTGACGTCCGGCAGTTCGCCCGGTACGGAAAACTCTCACACCGCACACCGGACGAAATGAGCGCCGGTGTTCGCATCGAAGTAAAATCCGAGAAACGCTATCCCGCGGACTTTGCGCTCTGGAAGCGCGCGGAAACGGGCCACATCATGCGCTGGCCCAGTCCCTGGGGAGAAGGATTCCCCGGCTGGCACCTGGAATGCTCGGCAATGGCGATGAAATATCTTGGCGAAAGCCTTGATATTCATGGCGGCGGACTGGAAAACCAGTTCCCCCATCACGAATGCGAAATCGCCCAGAGCGAAGGGGCAACAGACAAACCCTTCGTCAAGTACTGGCTCCACAACAACATGGTGACCGTCGACGGAAAGAAGATGGGGAAATCTCTGGGCAACTTCATCACGCTCAAAGATGCCTTCACACGATGGAGTCCGCCCGTTATCCGTTTCTTCATCCTCCAGAGCCACTACCGCAGCACTCTGGATTTCAGCGCCGCCGCGGTCGAAGGTGCTGCAAAAGGCTGGGAAAAACTGAAGAACACGGTGCAGAATGTGCGCGAAGCCATCACCTCGGGAATCACCGGACACCCCGCCGGTATCGACCTGGAAAGATACAGGAACGCATTTCTCGAAGCCATGAACGACGATTTCAACACCCCCCAGGCCGTGGGCATTCTCTTTGATCTCTCCCGGGAAGTCAATCAGGCGCTGGGCCGCGGCACACCCGTGGATACCGGCGATCTTCAGCGCATCGAAGAATTCTATGACAAACACGCCGGTGAGGTGCTGGGCCTGGCGATTGGCCGGGACATGCCAGGAAGGGCAGGAAGGAATCTGGAACCCGGATTGATGGCATTCCTGATATCCCTGCGGGCGGATCTGCGACGGGAAAAACTCTGGGCATTCTCCGACCGGATTCGTGACGGTCTCCTGAATATCGGTATCACCCTGGAGGATAAAAAAGAAGGAACCACCTGGAAGAAGACCTCTACCGATCCATGAGACGAATCTCCATACTGCTGCTCGGGATTGCCTCTCTCGCTTCACCGGCGGCAGGACAGGGCGCGGCGGGGAGCGAAGGGCAACTTGAACCACGGTATATAGTGGACATGCCCACCGCCGGTATGCTGGACAGGGGATCCATGGCCCTCGATGTGGATTTCTATCAGGAGGGTGGCGTGTTGCTTGCCCTCTCGGCCGGGGTCCTGGATCGTCTGAGCTTCGGAATCTCCTATGGCGGAGCACACCTCATCGGGTCTTCGTCGCCGGTAATGAATGCAATGCCCGGTGTGAATGTCAAAATACGCATCATCGAAGAGAGTGTAGCCCTCCCGGCCATCGCCATCGGTTTCGATTCACAGGGAAAGGATGGCTATATCAAGGACCTGGACCGCTACACAGTGAAGTCCCCCGGTCTCTTTGCCGCGGCCAGCAAGAACTACACCATGCTCGGCTTCTTCAGTCTGCACGGAGGGATCAACTACAGCTTCGAGCGGGCGGACAACGACAAGGACTTCAACCTGTTCTTCGGCGCGGAAAAGAGCATCGGCCCGATACTCTCGCTCGTGATTGAATACAATATGGGTTTGAACGACAATGGCGGTGACGCCATCGGTAAAGGGAAGGGGTATCTCAACACCGCACTCCGCTGCGCCCTGGGAAACGGGCTCACGATCGCCGTGTATATCAAAGACATCATCCATAACGGCCAGGATGACAGCGTCGCCAACAGGACGGTTCGCCTCGAATACGCCCGCGCCTTCTGAAGGACGGTGTTCTCTTTATTGAACGCCCCCGCAACGATTGTCTACTAATCTGTACAACCTGCCACCGCAATACTCCTCCGAATCGGGCATTTTGACGCGTTTCGAGATGGCATTATTGTTGTACAAAATGTCGAAGATCAGGAGACTCCACCCATGAGCACATATATTCGAAGATTCCTCGGCCTGGGAAGCGTCGTTGTTCTCGGCATCCTTGCCTCCGGCTGCTACACCCAGTTCGGCAGCGTTCAGGATGACTCCCAGGATGATGGGCTGGCAGAAGAGCAATATGCTTACGACGATTCCACGGCCGCGGCCGAATACGAAAACGCCCGCCGGCAGTTCTATTATGACAACTACTATCCTTCAGTCATGGTCGGAGTCGGCTTCGGATCGCCCTGGTACGGCGGGCTCTACCACCCCTATGGATACGGCTACTACTCCCCCTGGGCTGATCCCTGGTACGGCTGGTGCGGATCGGTGTATCCCGCGTACTATGCGTACTGGCACAACCCCTACTGGGGATACTCTCCTTACTACGGACACGGTGGAGTCTACTACGGGGACAATGGGGGCTATGTTGACCATGGCTCCACCCCGTACGGCGCAACGCGGACATTCGGATCCACACGGACTCCCGGAAGCACCCGCAGTAGCGAAGTCCTTCCGATCGGAGCCCGGTCAAGCACCCCGGTAAGAAAAACATCGGGCAGCCCGCCGCCCGCCGGAGGAGTCACCACCGGCCGTCGCGGACAGGCGGGTGAACGACAGAGCGTGGCAGGTACACGGTCAGGCGGACAGCGTCCCGGAAGCACACCCGGAAGGCGGGAAGTCTCCCGCAGCGAAGCACCGCGCTGGTATCCCCGGCCCTCCGTCAGCGAGAAACCCGAACGCGGAGCCTCTGCCATGGCGCCTGCGCAAGGTTTCGGATCGCCCGGGCGGGAAAGCGGCCGTGGAGGCAACGACCGGTCCGGTGGCGGATCGACCTATTCACCACCAGCGTCAGCACCTCCCCCCTCGGGGAACAGCGGAGGAAATGCGTCGGCCAATACCGGATCACGCGGCGGAAACCACCGCTGATATCAGGAAAAGGAATGTCATGAAGAGAAGTGCGTTTCTGCTTTTTGCGGTCGTTGCGGCGGTGTTCTTCCTGCAGGCACCCGTGAGAGCGCAGTTTCCCGAGGATGCCCTGCGGTTTTCCACGCCGGGATTCGGCGTGGGAGGCCGGGCACTGGGCATGGGGAATGCCTATACCGGCGTCGCGAATGACTTCAGTGCAATCTACTGGAACCCCGCCGGCCTCGCGCAGGCACAGATGGATGAGTTCACCTTCGGCATGTCGTACCTGAACACGATCGACACCAGCCACTTCATGGGGGAGATGGGGTCCTCCTCGACAGGCGCATTCAACATCAACACGTTCGGCATCGTTCATAAAGTTCCTACACGCAAGGGCAGTTTCGTCGTGGCACTGGGATACCACCGTCAGAATTCGTTTCTCTCGGGACTTTCGTTCAAAGGTTTCAATCCGAACAGCAGCATCATTCAAACATCCGCCCGGGACAGCGCATACTATCCGGATGATCTGACAGACAACATCGCGTACCAGCTCTACCTCGCCGATATTGACACGGTGAGCGGGCGATTCATCAGCCCGATCACCAAGGGCGTCACCCAGGGAGCCGAAGTCGTCGAGGGAGGCGGTCTCAACAACTGGTCGATCGCAGGTGCCATGGACATTGCACGCGATCTCTCCCTCGGCGTCACACTCACCTATGTCGCCGGCAGCTACCGCTACGACAGGAACTACGAAGAAACGGATCCCGCGGGTATGCACAACCGGTTTCCGTACGACTTCCAGCGGCTCACCCTGGACGAGTATATCGAAAGCGATATCTCCGGGGTCAATGCGACATTCGGCATGCTCTACCGGATCCCCGAGCGGTTCCGCCTGGGCGTTGCGGTGAAGGCCCCCACGGCGTTTACTGTGAAAGAGAAGTTCGGCATCTCCGCCCGGAGCACCTTTGACAACGGCGACGTCCGGCCGTCGGATTCGCCCTTCGAGACGGAATCGAGTGGCACCTATGACATCCACTCCCCCTGGGTGTTCAGCGGCGGAATGTCCTTGATCCTGAATAACCTGCTGCTCGCCGCGGATGTGGAATACACGGACTGGAGGGAACTGGAGTTCGTCAACGCCAGCCCCGGTGTGATGGCGCAGAACAAAGAGATCAAACAACTGTTCCGTGAGGTGGCAAATCTCCGGGGGGGCGTTGAATATGATGTTTTCGGTCTCGGTTTCAGAGTGCGCGGGGGATTCATCTACAATCCTTCACCGTACAAAGGGGATCCGAAAAGCTACGACCGGAAGACCATTACCGGCGGGCTGGGGATCATGCTCGGGAGCTCTGCCATGCTCGATCTGACATATGCGCGCGGCTGGTATGAAACCTTCCGCTACAACTACATCCAGGACGACATCGTCTCACGCACGGACGAACAGATCACCACCAACACCTTCCTTATGACGTTCACCTACAGGTTCTGAGCGGCGCACCCGTCCTGTGCGGTCAGGTGCGAACCGATGCCTTGCTTAAACAGACGCGAATCGATATATTGGAGTCCATCACAGAGAGGCGTGATGGACTCCGCGTTTTTCCTACCCTTCCGGAACAACCGGTGAGCAAACGCACCAGGCTCCTCGTCGGCGCGCTCGGTGTGCTCGCCGTGGCCGCGCTTGCAGCATTCTTCTTTTTCCGCTATCAGCTCCACAAGTCGTTTCCGCAGACTTCCGGGACGCTCGACGTGCCGGGTCTTCTTGCGCCCGTCCGGATTGCCCGTGACGAGTACGGCGTGCCCCGCATCGATGCCGCCAGTGAACACGACGCCATGGTTGCGCTCGGTGTTGTCCATGCGCAGGACCGTCTCTGGCAGATGGATATGCAACGACGGGCGGCACAGGGGCGCCTCTCTGAGGTCTTCGGCACCGTGACCGTTCCGTTCGATAGAATGTTTCGTATTGTCGGACTCGTCCGGATCAGTGAAGCCATTGAACGCCAGCTCCCCGATGACACCCGGCGCCGCCTGCAATGGTACAGCGATGGCGTCAATGCCTGGCGCTCGGCAAGCACGGGCGCCCTTCCCATCGAGTTCGATCTTCTCCGCTACGAGCCTGAAAAATGGACCCCGTTGCACTCGATACTCGTCGGCCGCCTGCTCGCCTGGGAACTCAATCTCTCATGGTGGACGGACGTCACCTATGGCAGTCTCGCCTCCAGACTGGGTAACGATCTTGTGACCGGGATCCTTCCCACGTTTCCCGCATCCGTCCCTCCCACCGTGCCGGCGGAAACCTGGCGGAAGTACGCGGACGCGGGTTCTGCCTATATGCGAACCGCCCGGGACTACCGGAAATTTATGGGCCGCCCGCTGGCGCAGGGGGGGAGCAACGCCTGGGCTGTCGCACCGTCCAGATCCACCACCGGCGGGGCACTCCTTGCCAACGACACTCATCTCCACCTCTCCCTTCCCGCCCAGTGGTATGAACTGGGATTCTCCGCACCGGGCGTGAATGTCCACGGGATGACCATTCCCGGAGTCCCCGGCGTTGTCGTGGGGAGGAACGACTCCATTGCATGGGGAGTCACCAACCTCATGGCCGATGACGCCGACTTCTTCATCGAGAGAATTGACCAGACGGATGGCGGGAAGTTCTGGTATGACAATGGCTGGCAGCGGCTGACGGTGCTGGAAGAGGATATCATCGTCCGTGATGACACCACCAGGACGCTGAAGATCCGGCTGACGCGCAACGGACCGATTGTCACCGACATCCAGACGCAGCTGCAACACGGCAGGCCGCCCTTCGTGGCCAGCATGCGATGGACCGGCGCCGAGCCGGACGATCAGACCGGGACGTTCCTGCGGCTCAACCGTGCGCGGAACTGGGCGGAATTCACGGCTGCCCTGAAGGAATTCACGGTCCCGGGACAGAATTTCGTGTATGCCGATGTGCGGGGAAACATCGGATACTACTGCGCTGCCCGCCTGCCCATACGGCGCGACGGAAAAGGTCTGCTCCCCCGGCCGGGATGGGAGCCTGCATCGGGGTGGAACGGGTATATTCCTTTCGAACAGCTCCCGCATCTTTTCAATCCGCCGTCGGGCTACGTGGCAAGCGCAAACAACCGCGTGGTGGACGACAACTACCCGTACTACATCAGTGATCTCTGGGAGCCGCCCTCCCGTATCATGCGCCTTCATGAAACTCTCGGGGCTGCAGGCGCACGGTTTTCGGTGCGGGATATGCAGCAGCTTCAGAACGACACGTACTCGCTGTTCGCGCAGGACATGCTTCCCTACCTTCTCCATGCGTGCCGGGACAGTGTGCTCGGCCGGGAACATGCCGAACGGGTACGTGAGTATCTCAGCAACTGGAATTGTTCCTTTGGCCGCGAAGACATTGCCACCACGATCTTCCAGCACTGGCTCCTCCGCCTTATGCGCAACACCTATGAAGACGAGATGGGAGCGGAGCTCTTCCATGATTTTACCATGCTTGTCAATGTACCCATCCGCGTCACGGCACGGCTGCTGCAACAGGGATCTTCCCGGTGGTTCGACGACGTGCGGACACCGGCCGCGGAAACACGGGACGACATCGTGGACCGAAGCCTGCGCGAAGCCGTTGAACAACTGGTGTCCCGTCTGGGAGAGGATACGCGCAACTGGCGATGGGGAAACGTCCATACGGTGACCCTCCAGCATCCGTTCGGGTTGCAGAAACCGCTGGACAGGGTCTTCAGCCTGGGGCCGTTTCCGTATCCCGGGGGATCCACAGCAATGATGAGCGGTGAGTACAGCATCACGGAGCCGTTTGCGGTGACGGTTGGACCGTCCTTCCGCCAGATATTCGATCTGGCAAATCCGCGGGAGCATTACGCGGTCCTGCCGTCGGGAGAATCCGGACAGGTGTACCATCCGCATTATGACGACCAGACCCCGCTCTGGCTGAACGGCGCATACCGCACCGTCCGGACAGGCACCGGAGCGGAGGGCATGGACATTCTCACGCTTCGTCCCGGGGAATAGGTATGGTCCGGCTCTCAGAACGACTGACCCTTCTTCTGAAGACGGCAGAGTCGGTGGTGGCCTTTACGGGGGCGGGCATCTCCGCCGAAAGCGGCGTGCCCACCTTCCGGGGGGGAGACGGCATCTGGGCGAAAATGCGTCCGGAAGAGCTCGCCAGCATGGCCGGGTTTCTCAAAAACCCCGACCTGGTCTGGCAATGGTATGCCCATAGGAAGAACGTGATCGCCGAAGTGGAGCCCAATGCCGGGCACCGGGCGCTTGTCTCCCTGGAACGTCTCTTCCCGCACGTCACCGTTGTCACCCAGAACATCGACAACCTGCATCGCCGTGCCGGAAGCTCCGTTGTCCATGAACTGCACGGCAACATCGAACGCAACTACTGCATGAAATGCGGCACTGCGTACGCCAACGAGGCTGTCCTTGCCGCCTCCGGAGTGCCGCTCTGCAACGCCTGCGGGGGTACCATCCGGCCCGATGTGGTCTGGTTCGGGGAAATGCTGCCGGAGGAAGAGTGGGAACGGGCGGTGCGCGCAGCGCAGTCCGCGGATCTGTTTTTCTCGATAGGCACCTCATCGGTCGTCTATCCCGCGGCTTCCCTGCCGCTTACGGCAAAAATGCAGGGAGCCTATCTGGTGGAAATCAATACGGAACGGACCCCGCTGACCGGGCGGGCCGACGAATTTCTGCAGGGTACGGCGGGTGACATCCTGCCGGCGATTTACACATGTGCTGAACAAGAACGGAGAGCAACCAGATGACCCTACCGGAGGCCAGAACACGCATCGTGTGTACGCTGGGGCCGGCTTCACAGGAGGTGCCGACCATCGTGAAGATGATTCATGCCGGAATGGATGTGGCCCGGCTCAACTTCTCGCACGGCACACACGATGTGCACGCACAGGTGCTCGCGCATGTGCGGGAAGCCGCCCGCAGCACCAAAATGCCCGTGTGCATCCTCCAGGACCTGCAGGGTCCGAAGATCAGAATCGGCGATCTCGCCGTTCCCGCCATCGACCTTCTTCCCGGCAGCACGCTCGTGATTACCACCGAAAAGATTCTCGGAGTACCCGGACGCGTGTCCACCACCTACCAGGAGCTTCCCCAGGATGTACGGCCGGGTGATGCGATTCTTCTGGACGACGGCAAATTGCGTCTGCGCGTCGTCGGAGTGGATGGGAGGGATGTCCGCTGTGAGGTCATCACCGGCGGACCCCTGACGCCCCGCAAAGGAATCAACCTTCCGGGGGTCGCCGTCAGCGCACCGTCAGTGACGGAGAAGGATCTCGAGGACGCGCTGTTCGGGATTGCGAATGGCGTGGATTACATTGCCCTGTCGTTTGTGCGCGCGGCGGAAGATGTGCGTACCCTGCGCCGCAGGATCAGTCCGGCAGGAGACGGAAGACGCGTGCCCGTTATCGCCAAGATTGAAAAACCGCAGGCCATTGCCAACCTGGACGCCATTATCGAGGAGGCGGACGGCATCATGGTGGCACGGGGGGATCTCGGGGTGGAACTGCCGCCCGAAGAGGTGCCGTTACTGCAGAAGATGATCATCCGGAAATGCAATGCCGCAGGCAAGCCGGTGATCGTGGCGACACAAATGCTGGAATCCATGATCAGCCACTCCACGCCGACCCGGGCCGAGGCCAGCGACGTCGCCAATGCGGTCATTGACGGATGTGATGCGGTGATGCTGAGCGGAGAGACGTCTGTCGGCGCGTACCCGCTGGAAGCCGTGGGAATCATGAACCGGATCATTACGTCCGTGGAAACGGGCGAACCGGTGCGACGGCCGGCAACGGAACCGGCCGGGATCATGTCCGGCGAGCAACAGGATGCACTGGGCCGCGCGGCATGCCTCCTGGCCGAGCAGGTGCATGCGAAAGCCATCGTCGCGGTGACACATACCGGTCGGACCGCACGCGTGGTATCGAAATACCGGCCGCGCATGCCCATCATCGCCGTGACCAACAGCACGTCCACCCTGCGTGCTTTGAATCTTATCTGGGGGGTGCGCGGGATAGCTCTGGAGAGCCATCCCGCGGATTCCGACGGAATCCTCCGGGCGGTGCAACAGCACCTTCTCCATGAGGGGGTATTGCGTGCCGGGGAGATGTTTGTGTTGCTGGCCGGACTGCCGCTCTTTACGGGGGGCGGTACAAACCTGATCAAAGTGGAACAGATGGGGATGTGACCGTGCCGGCTATCCTTTTGCCTTTTTGGCGGGTACCTCGGCGATCTCAAACAACCGGTCGAGCATCGATATTCTCAGCAGGCTGACCACCTTCTTGTGGGCGTTTGCCAGGCGCACAACGCCGCCGTGTTCCTTCATCTTGCGCTCGGCAATCAACAACGCACTCAACCCGCTGCTGTCGCAGAATTCCACCTCCCGCAAATCCAGGATGAGCTTCTGCACTTTGGGTTTGCACAGGATCAGAAACTCCCCCTTGAGCTCGCCCGCGATTGCGGAGTCGAGTTTCTTTTCCTTCAGCGTGAGGGTCACCGAGGACCCGTCATTCTGCACGTCGAATTTCATGGTCTGACACTCCCTGTAAACATCTGGACAACAGCGGCGAACCGTTCATACAGGTGCGCGGCCGCGCGCGTGCTGTCCGGTTGCATCATGAAGTTGAAAAAAATCTCCGCACCGGTCCGGGCAAAACCGAGACGGACCCGTGCATTGCTCGCTTTACAAATATAGGCCGAGGGGAGCAGGAAGTCAAGATTCAGATCAATGGCCACATCGTACCGCCGTGCTTTCAGTGCACGCGTAATGTCCGGGGCCGGAAGAAAGAAACGGGAAATGTTCGCCGTGCCCAGACGGAGGATCTCGCTGCGCGGCAGGAGCGCGCCCACGGCGCTGTCATGCTCATCCGTGACGATGGTGATGTGATTGTCGGGGAAATGCTTCAGCAACAGATCGATGACGGGGGCAGGGGATACCGCCGACGGGGTCAGCGGGAGAATCAGAAGGGCATGGTTGCCCGCGGTGATGCCGGCAAAGGAGATGACCTCATCACGGTTGTTCCTGAACCGGAACCGGGAAAGGTGCAGACCGAGAGAACGACCCAACGATTCAAGCATGGAATGTTATCCGATCATCGACAGGAGTTCGGCTTCAGAGAGTGTGGGAATGCCGAGCGCGCGCGCGCGGGTGAGTTTCGACCCTGCATCGGTGCCGACAACGACATAGTGGACGTTCTTGCTGACGGACGAGATCACCGCTCCCCCGTGACGCTCGATCAATGCCCGCATGGCCTCGCGTGTATACGTCGGAAGGGTGCCCGTCAGAACGAAAGTCTTGCCGGACAGGATCCCTCCCTCCGCGCCGGCGGCTCCGCGGAGCTGTACGCCGGCGGCCTGTAGCCGCTTCAGAATCTCCCGGTTGTGCTTCTCCCGGAAGAAATGAACGATACTTGCGGCTATGGTCGGACCGATTGCGGGGATGGTCTGCAGTGTATCTTCATCAGCGGTCTGCAGAAGATCAATGGAAGGGAGATGCTCCGCAATGGTGCGTGCCACGCCGGCGCCCACATGACGTATCCCCAGGGCGAACAGGACGCGGGAAAAGGGCTGTTGCCTGCTCTTCTCGATGGCGGCGAGGAGATTCGCGGTGCTCTTTTCCCCCCACCGGTCGAGTGCGACGAGCCGTTCCCTGTGTGCTGCAAGCGCGTACACATCAGCAACATTGTGGAGGAATCCCAGACTCACCAGCTGCTCCACAGCCGCCGATCCCAGTCCCCCGATATCCATCGCCGTGCGTGCGGCGAAGTGCTCGATCCGTCCGCGGATTTGTGCCGGACAGTCGGCGTTTTCGCAGTAGTGGTTCGATTCGTCCCCGGAACGATAGATTCCGGATCCGCATACGGGGCACGCGGAAGGCATCGTAAACGGTTTTGCTCCCTTCGGCCGTTTTGCGGGAATCACCCCCGTGACCTTGGGGATGACATCCCCCCCCTTTTCAACGATTACCGTATCCCCGATGCGCAGGTCGAGGTCCGCAATATAGTCCGCGTTGTGGAGTGTGGCACGGGAAACCGTGCTCACCCCGACAAACACCGGGGTGAGTTCAGCGACGGGCGTCACCGCGCCGGTGCGTCCCACCTGCAGGCTGATGCCGTTCAGAACCGTTTCCGCGGCGCGGGCGGTGAACTTGAAGGCGATGGCCCAGCGCGGACTCCTGGCGATTGTCCCCAGCTCCGTCTGCTGTGCGAGCGCATCCACCTTCACCACAACGCCGTCAATGTCGTACGGCAGCGTGTCTCGTTTCTCTTCCCACTCCTTCCAGTAGTCAATGACCTCATCGATGCCGGCGCAACGCCGGTAATGGGGATTCACGGGGAACCCGAGTTCGGTCAGCAGGGACAACGTCTGTGCGTGCGAGGCGAGACGTGCCTGCGGTGCAAAGAGCGTGTAGGTAAAAAGGCTGATCGGCCGTTCCGCCACAACCTTCGGATCCTGCAGCTTCAGCGTACCGGCGGTGGCGTTGCGCGGATTGATGAACACCTTTTCGTCACCGCGCGCCCGCTGTTCATTCATTTTCACAAACGCATCCCGCGCCATGTACGCCTCTCCCCGGACTTCAATGTCCTGATGTGTCCGCACGACGGTACGCAGGCGGAGAGGGATCTGACGGACCGTGCGGAGATTGTTGGTGATATCGTCCCCCTGTGTCCCGTCACCCCGGGTTGCCCCCTGAAGAAACGACCCGTCCCGGTACTTGAGCGTAATGGCCACCCCGTCAATCTTCAACTCCGCAACATACACCATTGCGGCGTTGCCGAGCAGCTCACGGACGCGCCGGTCAAAATCGCGGATTTCCTCCTCAGAATAGGAATTGGCGAGACTGAGCATGGGGGGATCATGCGCGACGGTCGCGAATTCCTTCGTCGGCATGCCTCCCACCCGCTGTGTCGGAGAATCCGGCGTACGCAGCTCCGGATACTCCGCCTCCAGATTCTGCAGTTCGCGCAACAGCCGGTCGTATTCCCCGTCGGTTACGGTCGGTTCGGCGAGGACGTAGTAGCGGTAGTCGTGTTCGCGCAGTTCGCGCCGAAGCCGTTCCGCGTGCTTTCCCGCTGCGGCAGGAACCCGGCTCATGGCGTCGGTCCGGTCGCAGGCGGGGATGTGAGGGTCTGACGCGTGAGCTCGACGTTGCGCACAACGCTGCCGGGTTTGCCCAGCGCGCCGAGGTCGCGGGTATTCAGACGAAACCGGATGCCTCCCGCATTGCCAAGAGTGAGCGCAAAACGATCCCTTGCCTTCCACTGTTTCGAAGCATTCGGGGGAAACAGATAGTCAACGGGGGGGAGCCCGTCCACGACCACCTGTACCCACACGGAATCCGTGGTCAGGGCTTTCAAGACCAGGCTGTCCTTCGGGCTTTCCGCCATCACACGGCGTTCTGCGGGCACGGAGTCACCGGGCGCCAGCCGGCGTTCATTCTCGCGCACACTCGTGCCAAAGGGAAGCTCCCTGACTTTGGGAGGAGCGGAGATGTTATCAAGGTACGAAATCGCCAGGATCACCAGAATGGCGGCAAGGGTGACCAGCGCGGCCCGCAGGGCGCGATGCTTCCACCAGGGCACCTGTTGCTGTTGTGGTGTGGCCGGTTCAGCCGGTGGCGGTTCTTCCCGCACCGGTGCCGCGGTGGGGGGCGGACTCCCGTCTGCCGAAGCGTACCGTTGCACCAATGCGTGCGGATCCAGACCGATACGCTCTGCATACTCGCGAAGAAACGCACGCACGTATGCAGCCGGGAGGCCGGAGGTGTTGCCCGCTTCGAGAGCACGGAGGACATCGATGCTGATCATCGTCTTCTGCGAGATTTCTTCCAGGGAAATCCCCTGTGCTTCCCGCGCGGCGCGCAATTCGGTGAACAGGTTTGTCATGCGTCGGCTTTCCTGACGGGTTCAGGCCCGAAGGTGGGCATGTCAAGTACTTTTCGCACTTTTGTCGCAAGAGTCTCCAGAAGGAATGGTTTCTGCACGAACCCGTTCACTTCGCTGGAGAACCGCGGTGCTTCGATGACCCCCTTGCCGTAGCCGGTGACAATGATGATCCGCACACGGGGGTCAAGGGACCGGAGCTGTTCAAATGCCTCAATGCCGGACATGACCGGCATGTTCACATCCAGCAGCACCAGATCGATACTTGCCCGGCGGGTGCGATAGAACTCCACCCCCTCGTGTCCGTTGCTGGCCGCGTAGATCGTATAGCCGAGATGGGCAAGAATGTCGCGGGCAACTTCAAGAACCGCAGGCTCATCATCCACGACGAGAATATGCTCGGTCCCGCGGGGAATGTGCGAACGCTGCTTGCGCTTCACTCCGGGAAGGGATTCGGCGTGCTGCGGGAAGAAGAGCGAAAATGCGGTGCCCCGCCCCTCTTCGCTCTCGAGGTTGACAAAACCGCCGTGATTCTGCATGACACCGTAGACCACCGATAGACCCAGACCGGTGCCGTTGTCCTTGGTCGTGAAAAAGGGCTCAAAGATCCGTTCCTGCAACGCGCGCGGGATTCCCCGTCCGGTATCCGCCACCCGGATTTCGACAAACGGCCCGGGACGGACCGACAGAAAGCGGCTGACCGTTGAGGAGTCGGCATGGATGATGTCGGTGGTGATGGTGATGGTACCGTGCTCCGGCATCGCATCCCGGGCATTCAGCAGGAGGTTCAGCAACGCCTGCTGGATCTGTCCGTCATCACCGTTGACGGTGACCGGCGCTGCGGTGAGGCTGGTGTGCACGGTGATATCCTTGGTGACACTCCGCTGATACAGGTCCAGGGTTTCATGAATCAGGGCGTGGATGTCGACCGGAGCGGCGATGGTCTCGGCTTTGCGGGCGAAGGTGAGCAGCTGACGGGTCAGAGACGAACCGCGCCGTGCGGAGGATTCGATGATTTCCACATACCTGGTGAGTCTCGCCCTGTCGTTCAGATGTCGCCGCATGATGGACGCCGAACCGAGGATGGCCGCAAGAATGTTGTTGAAATCATGCGCAATGCCGCCGGCCAGGTTTCCGATGCTGTCGATCTTCTGGGCATGCAACAGGGCGCCTTCCATGCGCTTCCGCTCGGTAATGTCCCGCGCAACAATCCGGGCCGTAACGGTGTGGCCGTGCTCATCGATGACGAGCGAGGAATTCAGAAGGACGGACAGAGGTTTCCCCAGGGCGTTGACCATCTGTTCTTCAACGTCGCTCACCCCGCGTCCGTCGGCGAACATACGGTCAAGCATCGCATCCACCACCTCCTGCCGCGGCGGAAGAAACAGAGAAGAAAATGCCCTTCCGACGATGTCGTGCTTCGGCACGCCGAGAAGGTCCGCACCATGACGATTACAGCTGATGACCGCGTGTTCGTGGTTTACGCTCAGGTACAGGTCGGGGGCATTCTCAAAGAGGTCGGCATATTGCTGCTCCGATTGGTGCAAGCGCTCAAACAGGCGCGCGGTATGCACGGCCACGCTGATCTGGTTCCCGAACGCCTCCATCAGCTCCACCTGCTTGGGACCGAACATGTCGGGGGATTCTCCGGCGATGATGAGAACTCCCACGGCGCTGTTCTTCGTCCGCAAAGGCATCGAGGTCCAGAATTGCATGCCGGGTTCTTCCGGCGGCGCCGGCATCCGCCGACCCTGTCCCTGCGCGCCCCCCCGGGCCGAACGGGGTTGTTCAAGCCAGGCTTCCGGTTCCGTGCCCTGGAGTGAGCATGCGGAGAAAAAATCCACCTTCGTTCCCTCCACGCAGCGGAGAACCAGCGAAGTCCCTTCGGTGAGGTAGATCCATCCCCATCGGGCGTCCAGAACATCGGTAATTCTGCCCAGCGCCGTCCGCAGAACATCGTCAAGTTCCATCACCCGGTTGACCGCTTCGGCGACGGTGTTGAGGGCGAGCAGCTGCCGGCGCTGATCGTCCAGCCTGCGGCTGTTCAGCAGGGAAAAATACACGCTGGTAAAACCGATGATGCCTACGGTCACAATGCTGATGAAGTCCATGAACCGCGGAGACTGCCCCGTCGCAGCCATGGCGGTGATAATCGTCGCCATCGTTACGACAACTGCGGTGGAAGCAACCATCTGGGCCTGCTCCACGGGACCGAGAGCGCGGAGGAAGGTGCGCAGGCTGTTGAGAGGATTGAACATACGGGAAATGTACGAAACGGTGGGCTGACAAACAAAAAAGAAAGTCCCGCCGGCGATGACGGGACCGTCTTTACATGCGAACGCGATACGCTGAAGATCAGCGCATTGTCACTTTTTCAGAAGGACCGCTTCCTTGCAGGCCTTCGCGACGCGGAATTTCACTACGGTCTTTGCCGGAATGGTAATGGCCTCGCCGGTCTTGGGGTTGCGACCCATACGCTCTTTGCGGTTGACAAGAACAAGCTTGCCGATGCCGGGGAGCGTGTAGGTATTCCTTGCCTCTTTGTACGCCAGGGCCGCCTGTTCTTCGAAAATGGAAGCGACCGCCTTCTTCTTCAGATCAAACTTACCTGCGAAGTGGGCGATGATCGCCGTCTTCGACATTGCCTTAGCCATTGGTCCTCCTTGAGGTTGTGGAAAAAACTCGGTGTGTACGGGGTGAAGATAGCACATTCTCCCGACAATTCAAACAGGAAAATGGAAAAAACCCAGGATTTACCATGGTTCCCGTTCAAGCGGCGTTGCATCTCCGCTCTGATTGATCAGTTCCACCGGGCACGGAGGGAGTGCGTCCAGGAAGTTTCGACCGTAGGATCGGGTGAGAATCCTTGAATCCAGCACGGAAACAACACCATGGTCGGATGTCGAACGAATGAGGCGTCCCGCCCCCTGACGGAATTTCAGTATGGCTTCCGGGAGAGAGTACTCGAGGAACGCATTTCCGCCCCGTTGACCGATCTCCTCGAGACGGGCCTCAATAAGGGGATGTGTCGGCACGGCAAACGGCAGCCTCGTGATAATCACATGCTCCAAGGCCTCTCCGGGCACATCCACACCCATCCAGAAGCTGTCCAGACCGAAAAGCACCGAATGGATGTCCTTGCGGAATTCCTCCAGCAGCTGATGCCGCTGAACGTTCACCCCCTGGATCAGGAGACGGATGCCGAGATCCTCCAGATCACCTGAGACGTCTGCGGCAATGCTGCGCATGAGGGCTGAACTGGTGAACAACACCAGCGCTTTTCCGTGTGTGCGCTTGATGAAGGCGAGCACCGTTGCCGGCAGCGCCTTGAGGTAACCCGGAGCATCCGGCTCAGGGATGTCGCGCGCAATCCAGATCCGCATCTGACGCCGGTGATCAAAAGGCGAATCCAGCACGAGACCCCCGGCGGAGGCGGCCCCGAGACGTTCCTGTAGGTACGCCATGCTGCCGTTGACGGCCACCGTTGCACTGGTGAGAATGACAGGTCCCAGCTCTCCAAAGAGTGATCCTGAGAGAATCTCGCCGACATGAAACGGCGCCGTACAAAGCGCGGTGTGTTCATGTGCGGGCTCATCCGTTTCCACCCAGTAGGCGTTGGACGGGTTCCGGAGCGCCAGGAATTCATCCAGGACGAGCAGATCACCCGTCAACGACTGCCGGAGTGCCGCGATTTCCTGCGCATCCGATGATGTGGCGGCCTGATCTTCCTCGGAACGGACCAGTTCAAGAAACGATCGCAGGTGCCCGCTGAGCGTGTCGGCAACCGGAAAGGGTTCCGTGATCCGGATCTGACGTATGCCGGTGCGGCCGGGAAAGCCCGGGCGCCGCTGACCGGCCGCCGCTGCACGGGAAAGATCGTCGAAGAACCCTTCCACTGCATCGAGCGCGCTCTTGCAGGCGGCCTTCACGGGTCGCTTGGCCCTGACGAGCAATCCCTTGCGCATCCGGGAGTGGTAGAGGCGGTGCAACGTGGCGATCATGCCGCGCCGTGACACGCGCCTGCCAAACCCCGAGCCGGCGACCGCTTCCAGCGTATGGGCTTCATCCAGAATGACGAAATCGTCCCCGAAGATTAGCACATCCTCCGCACGGCGGAGCGGCAGCAGGGTGAAGAAGAGTGCGTGATTCATCACCACCAGATGCGCACGGCGTGCTTCTTCTTTGACGCGCTGAAAGAAACAAGAACCGCCGCAGATGCGCGTGTTGCAGAGTCCCGGTTCGGAACAGACGGCATTCCACACTTCGGGCGCAGGAGTGAATCCGAGTCCGCCGAGCTCCCCGTCGGGCGAATGAACCGCCCACTCCTGTATCCGGAGCAATTGCTCCTGCTGCCCGTCGCCGAACAGCGATCCGCTCCCCGCAAGGGCATTCCGGAACCGGGTGGTGCACAGGTAATTGCGTCTTCCCTTGAGCGCGACCGCGGTGAAGTCGATGCCGAGAAGGCTGCGTGCGAGCGGGATATCGTTGTGAAGGAGCTGATCCTGGAGATTCCTGGTGTGTGTGGAAACAATGGCCTTCCGGCTGCTCCGCGTGGCGTGCAGAATTGCGGGAAGCAAATACGCGAGCGTCTTGCCGGTCCCGGTCGGTGCCTCGACAATCAAATGGCGCCGCTGCTCAAGAGTCCGGGCTACGGCTAACGCCATCGCAAACTGCTGCGGACGCTCTTCGAGACCGGGATGCGAGGCAAGCGCCCCGTCCGGGTGAAACAGGTCTTCAATACTCTGGCTCAGGGATTCCATCAGTGCTGAAGGTACAGAATTGCGAAGCCCCAATCCAGTCGATATATCATTTCTGAACTTTTTCACCTATGTTTTATCCCGAGGCTCTTCCATGCGCAACGTGGTGGTCATTGTCCTGTTTATCGTGCACGCGCATCAACTTGCTGCACAGGAGGATTCCCTTGCCATGGTGCAGGCACCGTGGCACGCGGTGGTGGCCGGCGATGCGAAGACGGCCGCGCACGGTGCGTTGTATCTGTTCGGCGCACCCCGCCGGTGGGATGGAACAGCGTGGGGTCACGCCGGCCTTACCGGACTTGCCACCGGCGGCGCGGTGTCACTGGATGATGAGCTGTTTTCGGTTATGCTGCATAACCGTTCGGCCGCGCTGGACGATCTGTCGAATGCTGTCGTCAACTACGGCGATGGTCTTGTGCTGGGCGCGCTCTGCCTCGGTACTTACGGTGCCGGTCTGGTGGTGAAGGATTCCTGGCTCCGCGAGACCGCCGTGCTGGGCGGTACCGCGCTCCTGGTTGCCTCTCTTTCCACCCAGGTGCTGAAATTTGCGGTCGGCCGTGCCCGGCCCTACATGGGACAGGGGAATATGGCGTTTCTTCCGTTTGCGCGGGAACCGGGCTATGATTCTTTTCCTTCAGGGCATACCGCAGCGGCCTTTTCCGTAACGGCCGTTCTTGCCGCCCGCATTGACCGGCCATGGGTGAGCGCAGGACTCTACACGCTTGCGACGCTGACCGGCCTCTCCAGAATCTATACGGAAGATCACTGGTTTTCCGACGTGCTCTTCAATGCGATCTTTTCGGCATCACTCGGCCGGTCGCTTGTTCTGTGGTACGAAGGACCGCCTGAAGAAGGCAACCGGATCGGATGGTCGTTTCTCCCGGCACCGAACGGGATGACGCTGATGTACCGGTTTTGACCCGGCATATTGTGCCGCCGCCCGGAGGGTGTTTCCCTGCGTTCCGGAAGCTTCCCGGCCATCTGTTGCCTGTGCGCTCTTCACTTGAAAGGAAACCCCGTGGACATGACGCCTCACACAGATCCAGCCCCCCATGACTCCATCCTGCGTCGGAGCCTGCGTGAGATTTCGCAGCCCTTTGTCGACCTCGTGAAGGCCTCCCGCGCACTCTGGGGCATCAATGTCTCGTATCTGCTCGAAGGGCTCACCTACTTCGGCGTGGTCGGCCTGCTTGCCATTTACTTCAACGACTACATCGGTCTGGACGACATCAGCGCCGGGCAGATGGTGGGAATCCAGACCGCGGGTATCACCCTGAGTATGCTCTTTCTCGGGGCCACGGTTGATCTTATCGGTCCCCGCAAGGCCATTCTGATATCTCTGGCGGCAATGCTCGTCGGACGGATACTTCTGGCTGTCAGTCCGGAACTCATGGGTACCCGCGGACTCTGGTCATCGGCACACCTGCTGGCAATGGGCGGATTGCTGGGGATCATCATCGGCTACGGGATTTACCAGCCGGCATGTTATGCCGCGGTGAAGTTCTTCACCAACGAGAAGTCCGCCGCGATGGGGTATGCCATGCTGTATGCGCTGATGAACCTCGGCGGTTTTCTTCCCGGCCTCCTCTCCCCTCCTATCCGTAAGGCTTTCGGCATCCCCGGCGTCTTCTGGGTGTATGCAGCCCTGACCATTGCGGGTATGGCTGTTGTGGCAACACTGCTGACGAACAGGGCTGTCCGCGCGGCAATGCTCGGAGCGGGAAAAACTGCCGGATGGCGCGCCACGGGAGAAGAACGCAAGCCCGCGAAGGAACAGATCCTGTTCTATCTCAGAAATTTTCCGCTCCGGGACTTCCGCTTCCTTTTTTTCGTGTTCATTCTTATCCCCGTCCAGACCCTCTTCGCGCATAACTGGCTCACATTGCCGCAGTACTTCAGCCGGGCCTTCACCGGTGTGGTCAGTGACAACTACGAGACGTTCGTCAATGCCAGCCCTCTTCTCATCTTTGTACTCACACCGGTAGTCGCCGCCTTCACCGCCAGAAAAGACACCTATTCGATGATGATTGTGGGCACATTGATCATGGCGGCGCCGACCTTCATCCTTGCGTTGGGACCGAGCATGACGACGCTGCTTGCCTACCTGTTCATCATGACGATCGGCGAGGCGATCTGGTCGCCGCGGTTCCTCCAGTGGATCGCCGAAGTGGCACCGAAGGAAATGACCGGCATCTACATGGGAATCGGCCAGTTCCCCTGGTTCCTGACGAAAGTCATCACCAGCCTCTATTCAGGATGGTTCCTGATGCAGTATTGTCCTGCGGGTGTTCCTCCCGAGGCAATGAATACCGAGATGATGTGGTTCATCTACGGCATTATTGCGATGATCACCCCTGTCGGGTTGGTGATTGCACGCCCGTGGATGTTAAAAGGGTTTAAAACGAAACATGAGGGATAGAAGATGGCTCTTCGCGCGTACACGCTGTTCATTGTGAGCATGGCCCTCGGGCTCTCCGTCCCGGCCGGTGCGCCGGGACAGACACAGGAAGGAGTGTCCGAACAGGACCGGATCACGGGCACCTGGATCACCGCTGAAGGCAAGGCCCATGTGACAATCACAAAATGCGGAGAGGCCTACTGCGGATCCATTACATGGTTGAAGAAACCGGAGAAGAACGGGAAGCCGGTGCTCGACGACAAGAATCCGGATGATCAACTCCGGTCCAGGCCGATTCTCGGGATGCAGTTTATGCGGGGGTTTGTGTACGACGGTGAGGGGGAGTGGACGGGAGGGAGAGTGTACGACGCCGAAAGCGGGGATGAATACCGGGGGAAACTGAAGCTCGTGGACCGGGATACCATGGAACTCCGGGGGTACATCATGATTCCGCTTTTCGGGAGGACCGAAACGTGGAAGCGGTTGATACCGGAAACTCCGGGCCTCTCCCGGTAAGACACACGGCGAGACCCCCCCCGCAAGCAGCCATTTTCCGCGATGTGATCTGCAACATTGACATTCTCTCTGTTCCACGCTATTATTGAGCATCTGGTTCTCTGATGACGTTCCCTTCTCCGCTGCCATGGACGGCGCACGTGCGGACTTCCGGAAAGGCGCCTATGCGCACGCTTGTTGTTTTCCTGCTCCCTCTTCTGTTCCCCATGCAGCTCAAAGCGCAGCAACTCCGCACGTCCCTCTTGACCAATCAACCCGTGGAAGCGGCGAAACCTGGAACGGTGCCGGCCGTGAACAGCACGACCGAACCCCGTGCCGCATGGGTCCGGCACTACGGCTCGCAGAATGTGCCGTCGAAAGAACCGGCGCAGTATGCGGCAGCCGGCCGTCAGGGAGATCTCTTCGTCCTGGGCACTTTCAATGGGTATCCGCTGACGGTGAAGTGCACTCAACGGGGTGATATCCGGTGGGCGGACGTCTATCGGAGTCCGGTCGGCACACCCGACATGCCCCGCGGCATCGGCGTTGACACGTCCGGCAATGTGTTTGTGGTCATGCAGCACCTCGTCTCAAGCACATTTCCCACCAACGACTACTCCTGCCTCGTCGTGAAGTATAACAACGATGGGAAGCGTCTTTGGGTCATGGAGTATCCCGGATCGCCGCGTGCGGCCGCCGTTGATCCGGCTGGGAATACCTATCTCGGACTGAGCTGGAACCCGAGTGGAAGACCGAACCGGTATGGAACGTCGGACTACGTGATCCTCAAGCTCTCTCCCGAAGGAACCATCCTCTGGCGGACCGTCTATGACGGCCCGTGGAGCGGGGAAGACCGCATCGGCGCACTCTGTGTGGACGGGAAGGGTAATGTCTATGTTACAGGAGTCGCAGAGCATGTCTTTGGCAGCCGCATTGCCACGCTAAGACTTGATGCAGGAGGATCCATGGTCTGGCTGGGCCTCCGCCCGATACCCCCATACGATCATTCCTACTTCAGTTCCACATCCCGGATGTTCTACTACCCGGAGCGGCAACCCTGGTTCCTGACGGTGGATTCCGGCGGTGCGGTGTCGGTGTCAGGTCGTTCCTCCATCTGGTATTCCCAGGAAGCCTACGACCTTGTACGCTATGATGCATCGGGACGCGAACAATGGGCTCAAACCACTCCGGGGAAACTCTGCGGGATGGCTGGAGACCCCACGGGAGATCTCTACCTGGCAACCGACGCGGCGATCATGCGCATCAGCGCTTCCGGTGCCGTACGCTGGACACAGTCCGGCACGGGCGCATCGTTTGTCCGTTATGACACCGGGCTCCTCTTTGCGGGATCGACAATCAATGGCCGTATGGTCACACAGGCCTTTGACACCGCCGGAATGCCCCGCTGGTCGGCTGCTGCACCCGGAGGGACCGGCGGCCGCGATTCCCTGATGGCCTTCGTGTGTGACGGGACTGGAAATCCTACCGCCGTCGGAACGCGGGCCACCCCTGATGGCAATACCGATTTCGTCGGCTCTACGTACAGCACACAGGGTACCGGGATCGGGACTTTCCGGTTCGATGGTCCGGCCGGGTCAAACAGCCGGGCTCTTGTGTCCGCGGTGGATCAGAGGGGCAACACCATTATTGCCGGAAATGAGTACCTCCCCGGCGCGACGGTGCTTGCCATTGTGAAGTACGAACCGTCAGGCAACATGCTCTACGCTCTCCGGGAAAGTAGTGCGGAGGCACGAAGTGTGCGGCCGGAGGCCATGACGATCGATGCACAAGGAGGATTTCGCATTGCAGGTTTTGACAACGCGAACGTGATGAGCGTTCTCAGCTATTCAAACAACGGACAACTCCAATGGGCTGTGACGCGGCCAAACGCTCTCGCATTCACTTCAGACGGTTCTCTTCCTGATGCGAAAGGCAGCACACTCCCGTCCTTGGACCATACGTATGCAGACGCACAGAGCGGCCCGACGTCCCCTTCGTCCCAACCGGCCCCCAATGCCCCGGGCAGTTCACTGTCGTCTGCGCTCCCTATGGCCACGGATGTACAGGGGAACACCGTGGTTCTCTCGCGTAGTCGGGGATCCTCCGGGGAGGAAGCGCTGGTTATGGCATTCGGTCCTGATGGAGCGGAAAAATGGACGCAGCGTTACCCGGGCATAGACCGTTACTCCAATTCCCGCGATCTCCGCCTGGATCCGGCGGGAAATGTCTATGTCGGAATGTATGCCGGGACGGCAAATGCGATGACGTCGGTTCTCCTCAAATACTCTCAGACAGGACAGCTGCTCTGGGAACGCAAGGTGTCCGATGTTCTGGAACCGCTTCAGGGGAAAGGAACGCAGCAATTCGGAGGGCTTTCCGTGGATCCGGGGGGGCGTGCGGTGATCGCCGGCACGCGCGTGAGAGGCTCGGACAATGTCACATGCATCTACAGCATCTGCTATTCTCCCTCAGGAGACGTGCTCTGGATTACCGGCAGTCACGAAGGGATCAGCTCCTTCTCTCCTCTCTCTGTTCTGCATTGCCCTGATGGTGGTGTGTGGATCACGGGCAGAGGATCCATCCGGGAGTATGGCATGTTCCTTTTCGCATGCAGGTACGATTCCCGGGGAAAACAGCTGTCCGGGGCTGATCTCCCCATGGAGTCCTTCAGTCCCCAAGCGACGGCAGTGGATGCACGGGGCTCATTGTATGTCACCGGCCAACCGGGATCATACCGTGAGGGAGAGGACACCGACGTTTTCACATTCTGTTTTGGTCCGTCAGGCAGCCCATCGTGGACTGAGCAGTTTGACGCCGCTCCCCATGCATTTGACTACGCGGTGGGTGTTGCCGCAGCCCCTGATGGAGGCATCGTTGTGGCAGGATACAGCGGGATTCCTGTCCGGGACGGCCGGCCGCGTGAGACGGGGATATTCTTCACGGCAATCAAGTACGAGCCGCTTGGTGCGCCGGGTTCGCTTGTCGTAAACCCCGGGTTCGAGAGAGAGATGGCCTCATGGACTCTTCACTCCGATGGGAGTGCAAAGGTTGTCTCCGTTGCCGGAGGTGAGAAGAGTCCGCTCGCCGCGTGTGTGGTGATCGATCGTCCGGATTCAACCATCACGTTGTTCCAGGCGGGCATTCCCCTCGAACCCCGCACCCGGTACCGCCTCACGTTTTCGGGACGGTGCAACACGGGGCACGACGTCGAAGTATCGCTGATCAAAGACACCGAACCGTACGCATCCTACGGGTCTCTCCGGAATACGGTGCGACCTGGGGAAGGAATGGAGTTCGATCAGCGTGGACTTCGTCACGGAATGGTTCACGACGCTCGTGAGTGACGGTCGGATCATGTTCCGCTTTGCCGGCCTCGCGGAGGCGGGGGACGAGTATTTCTTCGATAACATTGTGCTCGAGCGGCTCACCCCGCCGGATGCCCGTACCGTTGTCCGGCATCCGGCGGATGCCGTTGCGGGAGTCGGTCAGCGCGTTATGTTCCGCGTTCTCGCCCCGCAGGCGACCTCATTTCAGTGGCAGAAGAACGGAAACGAGATACGCGGCGCGACGTGGGACCGGTATGCCACCTCACCACTCGCGGCTGCTGACAGCGGTGCCGAATTCTCCTGCGTCGTAACGGGGCCGGGGGGGATTTTTCAGACACGCGGGGCGTTCCTTGCTGTCCGGGGCATGCCGGTCTCCCGCGTGCCCAATCACCGGTTCGAAATGGGGACCCGGGGATGGTCGTTCCCCTCCGGAGCCGCAGCGACTTTTGCCGTCGAGGGCCCACCGGACATCGGGCACGCCGCTATCCATCAGGAAGGCACGGATCTCCAGTTGATGGCCACCGGAATCGAACTCATTGAAGGGACGCGCTATCTCCTCAAGTTCCGCTCGCGCAGCAGCAGCGGTCACGATCTTGCCGTTGGTCTTCTCAAGCATACCGCACCATATACCGGTTACGGACTGGAACTGCAGGAATGCGATCTCACACCGGAGTGGAAGGAATTCTCCGCGGACTTTGTTGCCGGGGGATTTCCGGGAACCGTCGCAGACGCCCGTCTGATGTTCCGGATGTCTCCGTATGCCGTTGCGGGAGACGACTATTTCTTTGACGATGTGCGGCTGGAGGAGTTCATTGAAGGGACCACGACTGATGTGCAGCAGGAGCAGGTGAGCGGACCTCTGACGTTCCGCCTGGATCAGAACTTTCCGAATCCTTTCAATCCGGAGACGACGATTCGCTTTTCCCTCGCCGAACGCGAGCAGATCAGGCTTGCCGTCTATGACGTTCTGGGAAAGGAAGTAGCGATGCTTGCCGGGGGCATGATGGAGCCCGGGGAACACGTTGTCCGCTTCCGCCCCGAGGGGTTGTCGAGCGGCGTCTACATCTACAGGCTTGAGGGGGCGCGACAGGTTCTTACGGGCAAGATGCTGATGCTGCGATGATGCGGTTCATGGAGGAACGTAGAAGAACGTGTGGCCTGAGACATAACTTCTGCATGGATGACCAAAGAAAGGGCGAATTCGCTCTGTTTTCGAGTGATCGTGGTTCGCCTCGAGAATCAGGATATCTGAAATTTGAATCCTGCTTCTTTCTGTCGTACCTTCTATAGCGGGAGCTTTGGAGTCCATGTGCACGCGCAGCGTCGTTGGTGTCCGACCGGGGCGATCACCCGTTCGGGAACCGGCGTGCGTCTCGCCGGACCCGTGACGGTTGGAGTTGTGCAAGTACACACACTCCTCGTCAAAAAGGAGAATGCCCTCATAGCGGTCGACCACGCTTCCAGGAGGCCAACATGAGAACCACTGTATCGATCCGCCGCCTGCCGATTCCCGCCTCACTACACGGTTTCCCTTCCCACGCTCTCGCCGGACCGGCGAGGAGACACAATGTTCTTGCTTTAGCACTCTTGTTCGCGATCTCCATCGAGACCGGATTCTCTCAATGGCAGTCCTTCGACCGCCCCGGAGAGGATTTCCACGCTCTTGCTGCATCCGAGAGCACCCTGTTCGCTCTGGCCTCGCCACCCGGGATCCATGTCAGCACGGATAATGGGCTGACCTGGTCCGTACGTTCATGGTTCGTGTCGGCAACATCCAAGGGATTCTGCCTGGGCATGTGCGACGGGATTCTGATCGGTGGTGCCAGCAACGGAAGCTATCTTTCCGGCCTGAGCAGGAACTGGTCCCGTCAGGCCGTTGCCGGCGTCGAAGACGATATCCAGGCCGTTGCATCCACGCGTCGGGGTATGGTCTCGACGTGGTATCTTGGCGGCTTTGGCGGCGGCGTACGGCGCAGCACAAACGCGGGCGGGACCTGGGCCCTGTGCAACGAGGGTTTGACCGATCTCAACGTCACCTCCTTCGCAACGATGCCGGGGCCCGGCGACTCCAGCCAGATCCTGTTTGCAGGAACGTACGGTGGAGGGGTGTTCCGTTCCGACAATGATGGACTGCACTGGACAGCTGGCAGCTACGGACTCTGCGATCTTCATGTGTATGCAATGGCCGCACACGGAGACACGCTCTATGCAAGCCACAGCGGCGGTCGTGTTTCGCGTTCATGTGATGGCGGCACCACCTGGATCCAGTATGGTGCAGGACTTCCGTACACAGACGTTATCAGTCTCGCTCTCGCCACTGCGGGGTCACTCACAAGCATCTACGCCGGCACTCTCGATTCGGGTGTCTGGCGATTCTCCCCGGCGAGTGGGACGTGGGAGCCCATGAACGCAGGGTTGAGCAGTCTGCGCATCAACGCGATCATCGGGAAGAACAACACCCTGTTTGTCGCCACGGAACGCGGAATCTATCGTTCATACGACGGCGGGTCGACCTGGCAACGAACGGACAATGACGCGGTCCCGCTCGTGAATTCCATCTATGCCGCTTCGTTCCCCTCCGGTGTACCTGCGACCCGCCTCTTCGTTGTTACGGATCCCCACTATGTGTACGTCGAGGCATACAGAGGGGTGAGCATTCTCAGTTCCCGGGTGTGCTGGAGCGATGATCTCGGACAGGCCTGGACCACGGTCCCCTTCTATCCGAACTTCATAGCGCCGGGCGCCCACTTTGAGCTCTTCGCCCACCAGCATCGTGATTGTATCATGCTGTTCAGCGCCGCATCGCATGATGCTGACCGGCTTGGCTTCATCCTTTCAACGGACAGAGGGACAACATGGGGCGAACGGTTCAATGGTCCGTTCTTATACTGCGGACTCACCGGCGCGGCCCTCCGTGGGATTTCTTCAGAGCACAGGTTCGAAACCTTTATCACTACAGGTGGAGGCCCACACCCGGGACTGGCACGTTCACTTGATTCCGGGAGGACCTGGACATCCGGTCCTTCATTTGAAGCGATCACGTCCCCGCTCGTGTCCGAGGATTCTTCGTTCTATGCTGCCTGCTTAAGTTCAGCTCTCCGGACTCCCAACGGCGGCCTCACCTGGGACACGATCACGTACCACGGCGTCTATCCGTACCGCGGCTCCGTGCCGATGCTGGGATTGCTGTACGCGGCCGACCACCGTCTCCTTGCACGCGTTGCGCCGGATATCGTACCCGGAGAAGTGGGTGGCCTCTATGCATCGAGCGATCTTGGCAAGAACTGGATCCCCGCAGGTTTCACCGGACAGCCCGTGGACCGGATCATCGGAACCGACAGCATTCTCCTTGCGCTCAAGGGGGGACACGCGTTCGCATCATGGAGCAGCACGCTCACGTGGAAAGACATATCGGAGAACCTCACGCCCGATTCACTCGCCGTGATCACGGCCTCCCCCGAGTATCTCTTCGCGCTCACCAACGCCAGCGACCGGATCTGGTACCGGCCGATGTCCGAGATCAGAACTGCTCTCCGTGAACAGCCATCGCAACCGGTGCTCTTTGCACCTGCCGACGGCACGACCTGTGACTCAACACGAATGGCGTTCCGCTGGGCACCCGTGCCCTACGCGTCTGCATATGGCATCCAACTCTCAGAGGATCCTGCTTTTGCCTCGGGGATGTTTCTGGACAGTTCCCGCATCACGGACACGGCCTTCACGGCGGCTTCACTTGTCAAGAACCATACCTACTATTGGCGCGTTCGTGCATGGAACAGCAACGGGTTCGGGCCGTGGTCCGAGGTGCGCCACATGGCTATCAGTCCGACGGCCACAGAGGTCACCGCACGGGAAGGGCCGAAGGAGTTCGCGCTTCTCCAGAACTATCCAAACCCGTTCAACCCTGTAACGACCATCGGATACCAGGTGCCGGTCAATTGCCGCGTGACGTTAACGGTATTCGATCTGCTCGGGAGGGAGATGACGGTTCTGGTGGATGAAAGGAAAGCACCGGGAAGGTATGAAGCGAGATTCGACGCCTCGCGTTTGTCGAGCGGGATGTATTTCTATAGAATGCAGGTCCGCGTTTCGGACTCCGCCCCCGTGCACAAATCGCGATCCGGGCAGAGAGATATCATTCAGACGCGGACGCTGATGTTGGTGCGCTAGACGGAACCCCGCTGCAACGCTCTGTCCCGGGTTCCATTTGTCGCATCAGCGACAGTCAGCCAGGCCAATCCCGATGCTGCAACGGTTATCACCACATCACGGTCCGTTCTGACGACGTCCCTTCTCCGGTCAACCTGCAATACGGCGGTAACCTCTTCGATTCAGCGGTCCCCTATTTCCCCCTTGTTCGCCTGTAATAGGCACGGTACCATGAAGAAGTCTTTTTGTAGAGTTGAAAAGTGTTTTCGCCGGGGAACATGTTCACCCTGAATATCCGGAACCGGTCATCTTCTATGGTATCTCCTCCCGAATCGGTGGCGATGCCGAATTCATAACCGGATTCTCTTACCAGTCTCTTTGTCCGTTCATCGCAATTGCCATACGGATAGGCGAATGATACAATGCTGGTATTCAATTCCCTTTCGATGCAGGTTCTGCTTTCCTGTATTTCATAACGGGCGTGCTCATCGTCCAGCCTGGTCAAATCGGGATGAGAGAGGGTGTGGGCGCCGATCTCCCAGCCATTGGCGACGAATGCGCGTTTCTGAACCGTGCTCATAAGGCGAACCGCGGCGGGCTCTTCGCCTTCATCCCAGAAATTCGCGGAAGCTGAAAAATCCCCCAGCAAGAACAACACCCCCGTGAATCCGTATTCCCGTGTCAGCGGAAGCATGTTCGTATAGTTGTTATCATAGCCGTCGTCAAAGGTAAGGATGAAAGGCTTCCTGGGGAACGTGCGCCAGTTCTTTCTTCCACTGACATAATCGGCATAGTCCTTGAACGTAATGGATGTCAGTCCCCTGAGCCTGAAGAAGCGCAGATGCTTTCTGAAGTTCCTACGGGTCACGAAAGTCTGATGCCGGGTGTTAAGGGGAGCATCGGGGACTCTGTGATACATGAGGACCGGTATGCTGCCGGGACGCACTTTCTGCACCATCGCCCGCCGGTACACCTGCATGATTGCCGCGGCAACCCTTTCCATGCGGAAAGCGGATAGCACATCAGCCAGGCTGCCATCCTTCGGTCTCTTTCCGTCGACACAATCGCTGAGTTCATGCACCACCCGGGGGACATCGAGCCGGTATCGTTCTGATGTCGGCAGGATATCCCCGAAGCTAGAGGCGATGGCTGAGGCGATATTGGAGCGATTCAGAATCCCATGGCAACAGGCCTCCCCCATGGAAAAAACCGGAATACCCAGCATTGCCCCCTCAACGGCAACTCTTCCGGCACCGACAATGAGGTCGGAGTCGGCCATTGTCTGCGATACCTCTCTCGTGAATCCCCGATACCGGATTCGCTCTCCGAATCTCAAGCGCAACCGATCGTAGGCCCTCTTCCCTTCGGCGGGCAACTCCTCCCATTGGCCACCAACCAGGTGTATGGAAAGAGCGGGATGTTTCTCTAAGAGAACCGGAAAAACCTCTTCAATGAGCCCTGCAATCATCTCTCCCTTCGGACCATTGAACCGTCCGATGACAGACACGATGAAACCTCCATCGCTTGGCCGGCTTCGTTGATACTTCTTCAAGCGCTCAACGTCAAATCCGTTGGGAATGGTGACAATTCTGTCGGGATCGAATCCCATTTCATGTTCCAAATGTTCGGCCAGATTCGCACACATCGCGACCATCCGTTCGCCGTAAATGTCATTTCTCTTCCACACGGAGTTTCTGACCTGTCGCCCGTGAATGGTGGAAACCAACGGCACGTGGTTTCCCAGAACTGCATAGTGGGCAACCCAGCTTGCCGCCCGTGAATGGGCGTGAACAACATGGATATCCCGAGTGCGGATCATGTTTCTCAGGAATTGGATATTCTTGTAGCGTTGTGCCAATCTTCGATCTGACACGGGCAATGCATGGAACGACGGCATATCCGACAGCTCGTCATTATCGGTGGCCATAAACACCTGATGTCCGTCGGCAATCTGCCTTTTCGCCAACTCGACAGAATAGGCCACTGCACCTGAATAGAAGTTTGAAGAGAGGACGTGGAGAATCCGGAGAGACATAAAGTGTCGGCTCTACCTCTTACCAGAGAAACGTAGGAGAAATGCAGTCGCTGTCTGAGGAAAAGGGCATACCAGAGTGCCGGTAACTTCCACAATATACTCCGGGGGACAGGGAGAATCAAATCCGCAGATCAACCAGAAGTTCCGGACGCAGTTTGACCGTCAGGGAAAAAAAACTTGCCTCTGCAAGAGAGAGGCAAGTGGCAACCCGTTGGGTTACCGGTAAGGTGGGGAATGTCGAAATCGTGTCGGAGCGGGGGGATTTGAACCCCCGACCCCTTGAACCCCATTCAAGTGCGCTACCGGGCTGCGCTACGCTCCGAATACCCGAAATTACACAGAACCTCCCTCAAAAGCAACCGCGGGGTCGCCGGGAATCAGGCCTTCCGCTCAAATCGCCGCCAAACCGCTGGAATTCTCCCCCCAATTTTGTATCTTTGCTTACCTTCCATCTTTTCATCCGCGGACCATGGGATTCCAGGAAGACCACGTCATTACCAGCGCAACACTCTGTGCCCACTGCGGGGATCCGCTCAAGGGGCCGGGGATCATCCACGACGGCAAAGCGTTTTGCTGCAACGGCTGCCGCGTGGTCTATGAGATCCTCGGGTCTGCCGGTAATTGCCCTGTGCCTGTAGTCCGGCCTGTTGACAACAACCGTTTCGCCTACCTTGATGAACCAACCGTGGTCGAGCGTCTGCGGGAATTTTCCGACGGCCACGTGAGCGCGGTCTCCTTCCTCATTCCACAGATGTATTGCAGCTCCTGTGTCTGGATCCTGGAACATCTCTACCGTATGGAACCGGGCATCCTGCTGTCTCGTGTGGAATTCCTGAAGAAGACCATTGCCGTCCGCTACGACGAAACGCAGACTTCGCTGCGGAAGGTGGTCGAACTGCTCGCGACGCTGGGCTATGAACCACGGATCACGCTTGAATCGGTTGACCGCGGTGCCCCGCCCCCGCCCGACCGTTCCCTCTATTACAGAATCGGCATTGCGGGGTTCTGTTTCGGGAACATCATGATCCTGAGTTTTCCGGAATACCTTTCCGGTGGAACCGTTGACACCCAGCTCCGCTTTGTTTTCGCATACCTGAATCTGATTCTCTCGCTGCCGGTCGTTTTCTATTGCAGCACCGGATATTTCCAGTCGGCCGCCGGCGGGCTCCGCAAAGGGATCTTCAACATCGACGTGCCGATTGCCATCGGCATTGCGATTGTCTTTCTCCGGAGCGTGGCGGATATCGTGAGCGGCGCGGGTCCCGGTTTCCTCGATTCTCTCTCGGGACTGGTGTTCTTCCTGCTTCTCGGACGGCTGTTCCAGAACAAAACCTATGACAGCCTGAATTTCGAGCGGAGTTACACATCGTACTTCCCCCTCGCGGTCACCACGAGACGCCAGGGAACCGAACACACAGCGCCGGTATCGGATCTGCGTCCGGGCGACCGGATGGTGATCCGGAACAATGAAATCGTGCCCGCGGATGCCGTGCTGATCGGCGGAGATGCGGCGATTGATTACAGTTTCGTGACGGGAGAGTCACGCACCGTGCAGAAAGTGGCCGGGGATCTGGTCCATGCCGGCGGCCGGCAGGTGGGGGGCGCCATCGAGCTGGACGTGGTGAGCGAAGTTTCGCAGGGATATCTGACACGGCTCTGGAACGAAACGGCGTTCGCCGGTACACCCAGGCGGGGATTGACCACCCTTGCCAACGCCGTCAGCAAGTATTTCTCGGGCGGGGTGTTGATCGTCGCCGTCTGCACCGCGGCCTTCTGGCTTCCACGCAATGCGGCGATTGCCTTCGACGCGGTGACCGCCGTCCTGATTGTTGCATGTCCGTGTGCCCTTGCGCTGGCGACCCCCTTTGCCTTCGGCACGGCGCTCCGCGTCTTCGGACGGAACAAGTTCTACGTAAAGAACACGGCCGCGGTTGAAACCCTGGCGGGCATCTCCACGATCATCCTCGACAAGACCGGCACACTGACCCGGTCCGGCACTTCCGCGGTCCGCTTTGCGGGTACACCGCTCACGGACAACGAGAAGGCACTCGTAGCTTCCCTTGTCCGTAACTCCCATCACCCGCTGAGCCGCACACTGTATGAGTCGCTCATGCCCCTTCCGCTCCACGCGGTCCGCCGCTATCGCGAACTCCCCAACGCCGGGATCGAAGGAGAAATCGAGGGTCTTTCCCTGCGGATCGGTTCCCGTGCGTTTGCCGGCGGGCGGCCGGAGACCGCTCCGGTCGTGGAATCGGGAGCGGATACCACCGAAGCACGCGTCTATGTCCGGTTCGGTATTGAACCCCGTGGTTATTTTGCTCTTGCCGGCGCGTACCGGGAGGGGATTGAATCGCTGGTGACACGCCTTCAGACACGGCACGACGTGGTCCTGCTCTCCGGCGACACCGGGTGGGAGCGGCCGCAGCTCGAGCGCCGGTTCGGAGCACACCTTCCCCTGCACTTCGAGCAGACACCAGCCGACAAAAAGGCCTTCGTGGCCGGTTGTCAGCAACGCGGTGCGACAACCATGATGGTGGGCGACGGCCTCAACGATGCCGGCGCACTCCAGCAGGCCGACGTCGGCGTCGCGGTGACCGAAAATATCGCGGCGTTTTCACCGGCATGTGACGCGATTCTGGAAGGGTCCGGCCTTACCCGGATGGACAGGTATCATCGGGCTCGCGAAGGCAAGCCGACGGGTCGTACTCTGGAGTTTCGCGATTTCAGTGCTGTATAATGCCATCGGTCTTTCGTTTGCGGTTCGAGGCGCGCTGTCCCCGGTCGTGGCGGCGATTCTGATGCCCGTCAGTTCGATCACGGTGGTCGCCTTCACCACGCTGGCGGTGCAGGCCATTGCCCGGCGGCGGGGGTTGCTCTCATGAGCGTGATTGTGGTTCTGCTCGGGTTCAGCATGCTGCTGGCCGCGGGTTTCCTGGTGGCCTTTCTCTGGGCGGTCCGTTCCGGTCAGTACAAGGACAAGCATACGCCGTCGCTGCGTATCCTGTTCGATGACAAGCGGCGCGATTCTCACGATTCCTCATCACCCACTTCATAACACGAGGTACCATGGAGCTACAGACGTTTTCCTATGACAACAGGATCGTCAAAAACTTCGCGATCGCCACGGTCGTCTGGGGGTTCGTCGGCATGCTTGTGGGATTGCTTGTGGCAATAGACCTGCTTCATCCCGCGGCGAATTTCGGTCTGCCCTACACCACGTTCGGACGGATCCGTCCCCTCCACACCAACGCGGTGATCTTTGCTTTCGTGGGCAACGCGATCTTCATGGGTGTCTACTATTCGCTCCAGAGGCTCTGCAAGGCGAGAATGTTCAGCGACCTGCTCGGCAAGATCCATTTCTGGGGATGGCAGGGCATCATTGTCGCCGCAGCGCTCACGCTGACCCTCGGCTTCACCACCGGCAAAGAATACGCCGAACTCGAATGGCCGATCGATATTGCCATTACCCTCATATGGGTGGCGTTCATCATCAACATGTTCGGCACGATCATCAAGCGGCGGGAACGGCATATGTACGTCGCAATCTGGTTCTACATCGCCACGGTGGTAACGGTTGCCGTTCTCCACATTGTGAACTCCTTCGAAGTCCCCGTCTCCTTCCTCAAGAGCTATCCCCTGTACGCGGGCGTGCAGGATGCGCTTGTACAGTGGTGGTACGGCCATAATGCCGTTGCCTTCTTCCTGACCACACCGTACCTGGGATTGATGTACTATTTTCTCCCGAAGGCCGCAAACCGGCCGGTCTACTCCTACCGCCTGTCGATTGTTCACTTCTGGTCACTGATCTTTCTCTATATCTGGGCGGGGCCGCATCATCTGCTCTACACAGCGCTTCCCGACTGGGCGCAGTCGCTGGGCACGGTGTTTTCCATCATGCTGCTGGCACCCTCCTGGGGAGGCATGATCAACGGCCTGCTGACCCTGCGCGGGGCATGGGACAAAGTGCGTGAAGACGCGGTGCTCAAGTTCATGGTGGTGGCGGTGACCGCATACGGCATGGCAACCTTTGAAGGCCCGATGCTCTCGCTGAAGAACGTCAACGCCATTATGCACTACACCGACTGGATTATCGCACATGTCCATGTCGGGGCGCTCGGCTGGAACGGCTTTCTCACGTTCGGGATCCTCTACTGGCTCATCCCCCGGATGTGGGGCACCAGACTGTATTCGGCAAAACTCGCAAATGTCCACTTCTGGACCGCAACGCTGGGCATCGTGTTCTATGCCGTTTCCATGTATGTCTCCGGGCTCACCCAGTCGCTTCTCTGGAAACAGTTCACTGCAAGCGGAACGCTTCAGTATCCGAACTTCCTGGAAACCCTCCTGCGGATCTATCCGCTGTTCATCGTGCGCGCCGTGGGAGGAACGCTGTACCTGGCCGGCGTCCTCCTGATGGCCTACAATCTGTTGAAGACCGTGCGGCAGGGGGCGTTCGTTCCGGAGGAACCGCAGCAGGCGCCCGCGCTGATGCAGGACGACCCGCACCAGAAAGAAAACCGGCATAAATGGATTGAAAAACGCCCCATCCAGTTTGCGGTTCTCGCGCTGATCGTGATCCTGATCGGAGGGATTGATCGAAATCATCCCCACCTACATCGTGAAGTCGAACATTCCGACGATAGCGAGCGTGAAACCGTACACCCCCCTGGAGGTGCACGGACGGGATATCTACATCCGCGAAGGATGCAACACCTGCCATTCGCAAATGGTGCGCCCCTTCCGTTCGGAGACCGAACGGTACGGGGAGTACTCGAAAGCGGGAGAGTATGTCTATGATCACCCCTTCCTGTGGGGAAGCAAGCGCACGGGTCCGGACCTTCACCGCGTCGGAGGGAAATATCCCCATCTCTGGCATTACCTGCATATGAACGAGCCCACGTCGATGTCTCCGGGATCGCTCATGCCGCCGTATCCCTGGCTGTTCACCGGCGATCTGGAAACGGGGGACACCGGGGCAAAGATCTCCGCCCTGCGCAGCATCGGTGTTCCCTATCCCGTGGGCTACGAGCAGCGCGCGGGCGAGGAACTCCGCATGCAGGCGGAACAAATTGCGGCCGAGCTGCAAAAAGCCGGGGCTCCCGCGGAACCGCAGAAGGAGATCATCGCCCTGATCGCCTATCTGCAGCGTCTGGGCACCGACATCAAAGCAGCACAACAACCATAACAAGAGTGCCGCGATGATCGCTGAATACGTCCGCTCGCTCGAGGGGGTACAGATCCTGGGCCTGCTGTCCCTGGTGGTCTCGTTTCTTCTTTTCTGTGGCATTCTCATCCGCACGCTGCGCGCAAAGCCGGAGTATCTCCGGACGATGGAGCGGTTGCCCCTGGATGCCGATGATCCAACACGAGTTCAACGCACTGAGGTTCGCTCATGACAACACCTGCCGTCATCCTCCTGCTCGCTTCCGGCATGGAGACTGCACTGATGCTCACGGGAATCGTCACCGTGCTGGCGGTCCTGATTGTGCTGGTTTTCATGTTGCTGCCCGAGGAGGACCGCGCGCGGATCGCGCAGACGTCTTCCCGCGTACGCACGTACCTTCTGACAGGTTCAACAGAACGCGTGACGGAGTTCGATCATGACTTCGACGGCATCCGGGAACTGGACAACCGCATCCCTCCCTGGTTCAGCACGCTCTTCGCGGTCACCGTCCTCTTCGCCGCGGTCTATCTCCTGAATTTCCACGTCTTCGGTTCGTCGAAGCTGATGATTGAAGAATACCGGGACGAAGTCGCTGCGGCGGAGATTCAGCGGCGGGTCATGCTTGCCGCCGAAGGGACAATCGACGAAAACACGCTGGTGGCGCTGTTGGATGCCGAAGCGCTGTCGCGGGGTGGAAACGAATTCACAAAGTATTGCGTCTCCTGCCACGGCAACCGGGGCGAAGGATTGGTGGGCCCGAACCTCACCGACCGGTACTGGATCCATGGCGCGGGAGTGAGGAACGTGTATGCCACGATCAAGAACGGCGTTCCCGCCAAAGGAATGATCAGCTGGCAACTCGTCTTCACGCCGAAACAAATCCAGGAGATCGCCAGTTATGTCCTGACGCTGCAGGGTACGAATCCGCCGAATGCGAAGAAGCCCGAAGGGCAACTCGTGGTGGCGGCCGATTCCAGCGCCGCACGTCTATGAGTGAGCAGAACCCGCAGCCTCCGGGCGTCCCGCAGGCAAAGAATCGTTCCGCGATTCCCTCGGAATCGTCAGCACGGAAGGCAAACGGCGGTGGCTGTATCCCCGGAAACCGAAAGGCGGCTTCCACCGCGCACGTGTCGGTGTGAGTGCGCTCCTTCTTGCGGTGCTGTTCGGCATCCCCTTTGTCAGGGTCGATGGTCATCCGTTCTTCCTTTTTCAGGTGATCGACCGGCGGCTCATCCTCTTTGGAAACGCCTTCGGACCGCACGATTTCTATCTCGTCGCTCTGGTGGTTATCACCCTCATTGTCTTCCTCATTCTCTTCACCGTCGTATTCGGCCGGCTGTTCTGCGGATGGATTTGCCCGCAAACGGTGTTCATGGAGATGGTGTTCCGGAAGATCGACTACTGGATTGAAGGTGACCACCGCGGGCAGCGCCGGCTGGACGGTATGCCATGGAACCGCGAGAAGTTCCTCCGGAAAGGGGCTAAATATGCCGTCTACGCAGTGGTTTCCTTCGTGATCGCCAATACGCTGCTGGCGTATGTGATCGGCACCGAGGCGCTGGGCCGGCTCGTCACGGAACCGCCCGGCCGCCATCTCGGTACGTTCGGCGCGGTGCTCGGGTTTTCTCTCCTCTTCTACTGGATCTTCATCTGGTTCCGGGAACAGGCGTGTATACTCGTCTGCCCGTACGGGCGGCTTCAGGGTGTCCTGCTCGACCGTGCATCGGTCGTCATTGCCTATGACCAGGTCCGGGGAGAGCCCCGGGGGAAGTTCCACCGCAACCGCCCGGCCGGCGGAGGGGACTGCATTGACTGCCATCAGTGCGTGGAAGTCTGTCCCACCGGCATCGACATACGCAACGGCACCCAGCTTGAATGTGTCAACTGTACGGCCTGTATTGATGCGTGTGATACCGTCATGGATGCGGTGAAGAAACCCCGCGGACTGGTCCGGTATGCCTCGGCCGAAAGTATCGCCGGCCGGCGCGGGTTCCGCCTGGTCAGGACGCGTTGTCGGCTATACGGTCGTCCTGCTGCTGCTGGCCGCCGTGCTCGCGTATCTGCTTGCCGTGCGCACGGAGCTGGACGTGACGGTGCTCCGGACTCCAGGGATGTTCTACCAGGAACAGGGCGGCGGCCGGATCAGTAATATCTATGACCTCAAGATCCTGAACAAAACCTTCAGCGCGGCAGACGTCGGTGTTCGCCTGCTGCATCCCTCGGGCGAGGTGCAGGTCATCGGGGGAGCCATGCACGTTGAACCGCAGGGGATCCGGGAAGGGAAATTGCTGGTGCTGCTCCCGGCTGAATCGCTGCGCGTCATGTCCACACCGCTCGCCCTTGGCATCTATCATGACACGGCATTTGTCCAGGAAGTACGTACGACGTTTCTCGGACCGGTGAGGAAGCGATGACGGCGACGACGCGTGGCTGGTCATGGGGAACCGGAGTGCTCGTGGCGTTCGGCCTCTTCCTGGCCGGCATCCTGTGTGTGGTGGCAATTTCCATGACCGAAGATGTCCAGCTTGTATCGGAACGGTACTACGACAACGAACTCCGGTATCAGGAGCGGATTCAGGCGATCGAACGGGCGAACGGAATGGCCACCCGGGTGAGCATGGAGCTCCGGCCCGGCGTGGTGCTGGTCCGGTTTCCACGCCTGGGTTCTCCGGCCGATGTGGATGGACGGGTCACGCTCTACCGTCCCGCGGATCGGGTGGAGGACCGTACGCTGCCCCTGGCGCTGGATACGCTCTGGGCGCAGAGCATACCGACGCGGGCACTTGTGCCCGGACTCTGGCGTGTGCAGGTGCAATGGCGCCTGCACGGAGAAGAGTATTACGCGGAACAACCATTGATTCTCCCATAAGGGCTGTTGCAGGATTCCGCTATGGACCTGCTTTCGGGTTTTCTGGTGGGTTTTCTTGGAAGCGTGCATTGTGCGGGCATGTGCGGACCTCTCGCACTTGCCCTGCCCGTTCCGGGAGGGGGAACGCTCACCTATGTGTACGGCCGCGTGCTGTACAATGCCGGCCGGGTACTGACCTATGCCGTTCTCGGTGCACGTGGCCGGACTCGTCGGCCGGACCCTTGTGCTGGCGGGCGCCCAGCAGACGGTGTCCCTTATCCTCGGTGTCCTGATTCTTCTGAGCGTACTCGTTCCCCTTGCGCTGAGATCGATGTTGCCTTCCTTCACGCTTCCGGCTCGCTTCAGCATGATACGTTCAGACAAAGCTGGCGGGGCTGATGAAGCGGTCATCCAGCCTTGCGCTGTTTGTTATTGGAGTGCTCAACGGGCTGCTGCCCTGCGGGTTCGTGTATGTTGCCCTGGCGGCAGCGATCACGACCGGGGAGGTGTACCGCGGTGTCCTGTTTATGGCGGGATTCGGTCTCGGCACCGGGCCCCTGATGCTGGCGATTGCGCTGGCGGGGAAACATGTACAGGCGGGAATTCGCAGGAGATTGGTGGCGCTGGTGCCGGTGTTTACCGCAGCGCTGGCCGTGCTGATTATTCTGCGGGGGTTAAATCTGGGTATTCCCTATATCAGCCCCGCCGTGTCCGGGAAGGAACCCCGGGAACAGCAACACTGCCACTAGTCCAGTTTTTTCAGCAAGTCTTCCAGGAACTGTTTCACCTCAGTCACATCCGCCCGGAGTTGCTCGTCTTTGATCTTCGGCCGCGGCTTCGGCGGATCGATGAGTTCGAGCTGCTCTCCGGTGTCCCCTTCGGGCGTGAATCCCTTCAGCACCTGCTTTGCCCCCTCGATCGTGTACCGCTCGTCGCGCAGAAGCTTCTTGATATAGAGAATGAGCTTGATGTCGCGATTGGTGTAGATGCGGTTGCCCGCACGGTTTTTTGCCGGTTTGAGGTGATCGAATTCCGACTCCCAGTAGCGCAGCACATACTGCTCCAGATCGGTGATTTTGCTCACCTCGCTGATCGAGTAGTACAGTTTCTTGATGCCGAGTGGTTTCATGATTCGATCCGTCTGTCGGGAGTATAGGGAATGTGGCGCAGAGATGCAACGCCCTCTCAGCGCTGCTGCTGGCTCCTGGAGATCTGGATATCGACGTCTTTCAGACGCCGGAGTTCGTTGCTCGTTGCTCCGAGAGTTCGTTCGATTTCGCCCATACGGCGTGTTTGTGATGCAATGGTCGTGGCCTGCCGGCGGACGACGAGCTGGAGGCTGTCGGCCATGACCCGTGCCCTGCGGAGCTCCTGTTGCTGGAGCGCGGAACGATCGAGCAGGAACATGCTCAGCTGAATCTGGTCACGCATGTCCGGGGATTCAATGCGGGCGACGGCCGTGCGGAACCAGTAAAGCGCAAGGGAGTCATTGCGCTGGAGGTTCCCCGGCCGGGCATAGAGCATGGCGGCGCGTTGTGCGGCGAGCGCCCCCTGCGGACTCTGCGCGTACGTTTCGGCGACAATGGTGTACATGTGGAGCGCACGGCGCAAATCCTGTGTTGTCTCCATGGCGCGGGCCAGTCCCAGCTGACGGTCCGCCTCCTCTTTCTGTGACGGGGTGAGACTGGCTGGTGCGCAGGCAAGGGCCAGCAGGGCCAGTGTTGCTGCAATCCAGGGTGCGTATCGGATCTTCATGGGACTTCTCACTTGTGGCTGAATGTCGAATTGGTGCTCACGGCAGACGGAAGCTCGACCGTGAACGTGGACCCCACGCCGAGGGTGCTGCTTGCATACACCCTGCCTCCGTGGCCGTCCACGATCGCTTTGACAAGAGCAAGGCCGACACCTGTGCCTTTCACACCCGCTTTCGAGGCGTTTTTCGCCTGGAAGAACTTCGTGAAGAGTTTCGGGAGATCATCCGCGTCAATACCGATGCCGGAATCCTTCACCGCAACGCGCACACCGGTCTCGCAGGGGGTCAATGTCACGGTGATGTTGCCCCCCCGCGGTGTAAACTTCACCGCGTTGTTCAGCAGATTATTGAGCACCGTGGCGAATTTGTCGGGATCTGCGGGTACCGGGGGAAGCGACTGGGCGGCCAGGCCGATGGTGATCTCCTTCTGCATCGCCGTCACGCGGGCGTTGTTGATGATGGGCGTGATTATCGAAAGCAGATCCACTGGCTGGCGCCGGAATTCCATCATCCCTTCTTCTATCCGGGTGAGGTCCAGGAACTGGTTGCTGAAGGCGGAGAGGGCATCAACATTGTCACGGATGTTTGTCAGCAGCGCCCGCTGCCGCTCGTTGATAGGACCGGCGATCTGCTCCGCCAGCATGTAGTAGGCGGCATGCATGGCCTGCAGCGGCGTCCGGAGCTCGTGGGAAATCTGCTGCATCATGTCCGTCTTGTAGTCTTCGGTTTTCTTGAGGCGGTCACTCATTGCGTTGAACGCCTCGGTGAGTGCGCCGAGCTCATCCCGGGCATGAACAGGAACGTGCACATATTCGCCCCGGGCGATCCGCTGCGTTCCCTGGCGAAGCAGGGCAAGAGGACGGGTGACGGACCGGGTGATAAGAAAGGCAACGCTGATCGTGGCGGCCAGTGCGCAGCACAGAAGCAGAATGGCGACGGACACCGCATCCGCTGTGCGGGTCTCCACATCGGCGACCGTGCGGGCGATGGCGGACTGGTTCAACCGGATGATGTCGGTCCAGGCGTTTCTGGAGGACCTGCATGGTATCGGCAACCGCAACGGACGCGGCGTCTGAGCCGCGCACCCGGTCGCGCACAGCCTCGCCGATCCAATTGTGCCCTCGGCGGAATTCCAGAAACGCCAGACGTTCATGACGTCCCTGCACAGCGCGGGCCAGGGAATCGAGCCGTGCACGTGACCGCGCGCGGGCATTGAGAAACAGACGGCCGTACGCCGCATCCCGGGCGACCAGATACTTCCGCGCCTGGCGTTCTTCTTCAAACAGCAGGGTGCGCAAATGCTGCGCGTTCTCGATCGCGACGATGTTCGTGGCAACGGACGTGGTGACGCTTGTGTAGACATCATATTGACTGAAGAGGATGGCGGCATAGACGGCGAGCATCGCGACGACGATGACACCGAAGCCTAGAACCATCTTCCAGTACAGGGCGAGCCTCACGTCTCCCGGTCCTCGATTATCGCGACGGCCACAACATTGGTGTCGCTGTGCGACAGGGACAGCAAAATGATGCCCCGTCCGAGTTGCTCCCGGAGCGGGCCGTGCAGTGTCACACCGGGACGGCCGGACGGATCATTGGTCACCTGAACGTCCTTCCAGCGGAATTCACCGGCCCATCCGCTCGCCAGGGCCTTGCTGACCGCCTCTTTTGCGGCGAAACGCGCGGCGAAGTGCTGGTGGCAATGCGGTTTGCTGTTGCAATAGGCGATCTCTTCCGCGGTGAACACCCGTTCGAGAAATCGCGTGCCCTGGGTTTCCACAAGGTCCCGGATGCGGCCGATCTCGATAATGTCTACCCCGAGTCCGCGAATCATGCACCCCCCGCCTGCGGTCCGTCGAGGGCGTTCTCCCGGTCAATGACGGCCAGGAGCTCGGAGACATCATTCAACTCATACTTGGCGTGGGATTCCACGGTACCGAATGTATCACCGTACCTTGCAAAAACGGTGGTGATGCCCACCTGGGCCGCCCCCACAATATCCCGTTCCGCCCAGTCGCCTACCATAAGCGTTTCGTGGGGCCTGACCTTCAAAAGCTCCAGCGCGCGCAGGAAGGGGGCCGGACTCGGTTTGCGTTCGCCGGTGTCTTCGAAGGTGACCACAGAATCGAAGATATGATGAAAGTTCAGGTAACAGAGGCGCAACCAGGCTTCCCGTCCGGGTGCATCGGAAACGACGGCGAGTTTTATGCCCCGTTTTACGAGAGCAATGAGCGTCATGTTCACGTGAGCGTACGGAACAAGAGCGGCTTCGCGCGCGCGACGGTAGGCGATGACGCCGGCACTGAGGATTTTGTAATCGACTTTCTGAAAAACGTCGTACAGCAGCTGGTCAAAAACGCTCTGAAACTCGATGCCCCGTTCTTTGTAGATCGCGTCAATCCGTTCCCTGTGCTTCGGCATGAGTCAGCCCGAGCCCGGCATCGATCATGGACGAAATGGCGGCGTTGACCGCCTGACGCTTCATGTGCATGAAGTCGACGAGCGTATTGTCCAGGTCAAAGATAACCGCTTTGATCATCGCTCAGTGCGCGGTGCGCCGCGATCGGGCGACCTCGTCCTCAATGTAGGCCCGCAGGGCGGGTTTCAGGTAGACATCCTCGAGACCGATATCCCGCAATGCTGCGGCGAGCACGGCGGCCTTGCGGGCGGGCATCAGACGTTTGTTGATGAGCAGCATTTTCTCTGCACGCAGGACGCAATACCCTCCCTCGAAATCGCCGCGCTCATACCGGATGGTAACGCCGAGCTGTACGGCCACCTCGTGCAGATCCTGGATGATGTCTTCATGCTTCATGCGCCCGGCGTCCGGATGAGGCGCAACGGCTGGAAGACGGCGAGCACAACGATCGTGTAGTAGCAGAGCAGGGCGACAAACGGTGCCCCGGCGAGGGCACCGACCCGCGCCTGGAAAAGTTCACGCAGGAGGGCGGGATCTGCGCCGCCGGAGAATTCGACCAGAATCATGCGGACATCGAGGATCATCGCGTAGACTTCCACGGGCACAAAGAGATACAGCAGGATTGCGCTCATCATGAGCCACCCGTGCTGACGGAGTCTGTACGGGGAACGCGCGAGGAATACCGCGCCCGCGATGAGAACGGCGGCGTATCCCGAGATCATCAGGATGCCTGTGCCGGCAAAAAGCCGGTAGAGCATCCCTTCCGCCGCAGGTGGTAATGTCGTGTTGACGGTCAGCGTTCCGATATCCAGCAATTCGTTGCCGATAAGTGCACGCACATGAAGTGCTCCGATCCACACCACGCCGCCCAGGAAAACCACCACCAGCGCCAGGCGCCAGGCGAGCCCGCCTTGTTGCGCCGGTGATGCCGTCCGGGAGGACGCCTGTTCGAGAAGGTAATTCTTGTACCAGCCGAGATCATAGCAGAGCGCGACCAGCCCTTGAAGGGATGCCTGCGTAAGCGCGAAGTATGTGCGCTCAAAATGCAGCCGGTCCTCTTCTTCTCCGTTCTGAAGCAACTCACGGATTGCCGTCCGTACACGCTCGACCGCCGACTGGAACTCCGCGGTAAGTTTGGTGTAACCCTCGGTGCCGGGTCCGATCCGGTTCATCATGCGCGCCGTGCTGGCGACGAATTTGGCCTGAAAGCTCAGTTCTTCCATCTGCGATTGCCTGCCGGCCCGCTGAGCAAGTTCAAACAAAGTGCCCAAGTCGGGCTGCAAAGTGAGTTTTCCCCCTGAGAGGAGCTGAATATCCTCAATAATACCGCGGACAGGGGAGCTGATGTGCATAATGGTAGTTGCGAAGGGTTGTTGAGAATATACAAAAAGTCAAGTCGAGTTTCAATTGATATTTGTGAAGATAATGCCGATATTGTTTACATAATCTGCCGCCCCCATGATAGACCTCGTAAAACGTCTCCGGCTTGATCGCCTGTCTCAGAAGGTCAACAGCCCCAGATTGGTGCTCGTCAAGATCGCCATTGTGGCCGGCCTTCTCGTGGCTCTTGCGCTTATGTTTCCGCGAGGAGAATCCCTTCAGCTGGATTACAAGACAGGCGCCGTTTGGGCCCAAAAAGACCTGATTGCTCCGTTTTCATTTCCGATCTTCCGTGAAGAAAAGGAGTATCAACGCGACGTCGAAGAGGCGAAACAAAACGTCTACCCCGTTTTCGAGCAAGACACCTCTGTGGCCGACCGCCAGCTCCGTCGTCTGGACGAGTTCTTTCGCCGCGTCGCAGAGGCGGCAAATGCCGAGCTCCGCTCGCGTGGTGCCGGAGGACAATCCCGTGCGGCCGCACATCAGGATTCCCTGCTGTTCTCCCAACTCTCCGGCTCACTGGACATCCCCTTCACGGAACAGGAATGGCGGTTGCTGGAAAACCTTGTCGCGCGCAAAGGACTCTCACGGATCCAGCGCCTGCTCGGATCGTTCCTGCAGGCACAGTATGCAACGGGCATTCTCGACAGAAACAAAAACACCATTGCGCAGCCGGACATCGCCCTCCGCCGCGGCAAGCTGGAGGAGATCACCCCGGTGACGCATTGCTCGACCGCAATGACGTGGTCGCGCTGCTGGAAAAACAGCTCCTGCAATTCTTCCGTGCGGACAATGATACGGTCAGCCTCGCCTACAAAATCGGTGTTGTCCATATCGCGCCGAGCATCAAGTTCAGCGAACAAGCCAGCGCTCTGGCCGTTGCAGCGGCGGTGGACGGCGTCCAGCGGACGACCGGATTCGTGCAGGAAAACGAACGCATCGTCAGCAAACATGAACGCATCACTCCCGATACCCGTCTCAAGCTTGAATCGCTCCGCCGCGCCAAGGTCGAACGGGGCCCCGCCTCCGATACGATCCTCCAGCTGATCGGCAACATTCTGCATGTGTCGATTCCGATTCTGCTGTATGGCATCTACCTCTTCCTGTTCCGCAAGAAGATTTTCGAGAACAACCGCCGCCTGGCCCTGGTGGCGCTCCTGATTCTCCTGGAAGGGTTTTTCGCGTATCTCTCGCGCGAACTGGATGTGGTTACCCCCATCGAATACCTGATCTTCATACCGGCCGCCTCGATGCTGCTCACCATCATCTTTGATTCGCGGGTCGGCTTCTACGGCACGGTCATTATCGCCTTTGTGGTCGCCGGCATCCGCGGCAATGACTACTCCATCGCCCTGGCATCGCTGGCCGCCGGCGCGCTGTCGGTCTATTCGGTGCGCGACATGAAAACGCGCACCCAGCTGTTCCGCTCGCTGGGGTTCATCTTTGCGGGCTACGCCATCGTCATCATCTCCCTCGGACTTGAACGCTACGAGCCGATGCGAACGATTTTCGAGCAGCTGACCTTCGCCATGGTGAACGCCATCGTCTCGCCGGTGCTGACGTACGGCCTCCTGATTTTCCTCGAGCGGGTGTTCAGGGCAACGACCGACCTGACACTGATGGAGCTTGCGCACTACAACCATCCGCTGCTCCGGTTGCTGGCGGAAAAGGCGCCGGGGACACATCACCACAGCATGACCATCGCCAGCATCGCCGAAGCCGCTGCGGCCTCCATCGGAGCCAACGGCGTGCTGGTCCGGGTCGGCGCGTACTTCCACGATGTCGGCAAAGTGGTGAAACCCACCTACTTCGTGGAAAACCAACGGAGCTCCCGCAGCAGGCACGACAAACTCTCCCCGCGCATGAGTTCGCTGATCATCGCCGCGCATGTGAAAGACGGAATCGCCCTCGCACGTGAGCACAAACTGCCGGAAGAAGTGATTGATTTCATTCCGATGCATCACGGCACCACACGCATCGACTACTTCTACAACAAAGCCCTGCAGCTCGCCCAGAGTTCGGACGACGAAACAAAGCTGGATGAAATCAACGAACAGGACTACCGCTATCCGGGTCCGAAACCGCAGACGCGTGAAACGGGCATCCTGATGCTGGCCGATGCGGTGGAAGCCGCCGTGCGTACCATCGAGGAACCGACGCCGCAGCGCCTCGCCGACGCCATTGATGAGCTTGTCAAGCGGCGGCTGGACGAGGGGGAGCTGGATGAGTGCCCCCTGACACTCCGTGATCTCACACGGATCAAGAGCGGCTTTCTGAGTGTGCTCGTGGGGATGTATCATACCCGCGTCAAGTACCCCGCCCCGCCCAGGCCCCGCCTGCGGCGGCCGCCCAAGAAGGACCTTCCGGCTCGGGATGAGCCGGCCGCGCAGGCGGATGATCCGCCCGCAATGGAACCCTCGTGAAACACCTGACCGACGTGTATCTGCATCATCTCCTGCTCGAAAAGAACGCGTCGCCGAACACGATCACCTCGTACCGGCGCGATCTGGGAAAGTACCTGGCGTTTCTCGCCGGCCGCGGCATTCCGGCCCCGGATGCGGTGATGCCCGCCGATGCAACCCTGTTCCTCCATGACCTGCAGGAACAGGGACTCGCCCCGCGGTCGGTGATGCGGTGCCTCTCGGCGATCAGAGGGTTCCACCGGTTTCTTCTTGCCGATGGTTTCACCGGGCATGATCCCCTGGAAACAATCGATCACCCGCGCAAGGCGCGGCATCTTCCGGATGTGCTGACGCCGGAAGAGGTGGACCGCGTGCTGCAGCAAACCACGCTGCAGCCCGCCGATCGAAGACGTCTCTGGGTGCGCGACCGGGCCATTCTGGAAGTGCTCTATGCAACCGGCATGCGGGTCTCCGAGCTCACCACGCTTCGCCAGGCCGATGTGTCGGAGGAAAGCGGCATCGTACGCGTCTTCGGCAAAGGATCCAAAGAACGACTCGTGCCGATCGGCCCTTCTGCACTTGGCTGGATCTCCCGGTATAAACGGGAGTGCCGGATCCGTCTGCCGCGCCGCGCCGCCAGCAATGACGTGCTGTTTCTGAATGTCCGCGGCCTGCAGCTGACGCGCATGGCGATCTGGAAAATGGTGCAATCGTACGCGCACCGCGCCGGCATCCCGCGGGAGGTGCACCCCCATACGTTCCGCCATTCCTTTGCCACCCATCTGCTCGAAGGCGGCGCCGATCTGCGGGCAGTCCAGGAAATGCTGGGGCACTCGGACATCTCCACCACCCAGGTGTACACCCATATCGATCGCAGTTACCTCCGTCAGGAATACGACAAATACCACCCCCGTAGCGGAGCACGAACGACCCATGCAAAAACCACATCCTGAGGCGGGCTTCGCCCGTATTGACGACTCCCCGCGTCTGGCACTTGCCGGCATCCGGAGCGATGTGATCGGCATCGATACGCCGGTCCCGCTGCTCGACGGAACCGAACGTCCGTACGTCTTTCTGGACAACGCCGCGAGCACACCCACATTCGGCACAGTACTCCGGTGTATCGAGGAATTCCTCCCCTGGTATTCCGGCGTCCACCGCGGAACGGGATTCAAATCGCTCCTTGCCACGGAAGTTTTCGATGCCGCACATGATGTGGTGGGCGCGTTTGTCGGAGCCGATCCGGAACACAATACGGTCATCTTCACCAAGAACACCACGGAGTGCGTCAACAAGCTCGCCAACCGCCTTGTCGCTGCGGCCAGACGACATCGTGATCACGACCGTGATGGAACACCATTCCAACGACCTTCCCTGGCGCAAACACTGCCACGTTGTCCACATCGGCGTGACGGGCGACGGGAGTCTGGATCTCCCGTGCCTCCGATCGGCGCTGCGGGAATACGCACGGACGCGTGCGCCTGGTGGCGGTGAACGGCGCCTCCAATATCACCGGACTCTGTTCGCCGATCCACGACATTGCCGTCTGGACGCATGATGCAGGAGCACGTCTCTTCGTGGATGCGGCCCAGCTGGCGCCGCATCGCCCCATCGCCATGCTTCCCGATGACGATCCGCGGCATATTGATTTCCTGGCCCTGTCCGCCCACAAAATGTACGCTCCGTTCGGCACCGGCGCCCTGATCGGTCCGAAAGCCTTCTTCGCCGAAGGCGAACCGGATATGGTCGGGGGCGGAGTGGTGGAAATCGTCACCCTGGAAAGTGCGATGTGGAACCGTCCGCCGCACAAAGAGGAAGCCGGCACACCGAATGTCGTTGGCGGGGTCGCCCTTGCCGCGGCAATCGGGGTGCTCCAGAGGGTGGGCATGGATGCCATCGCGGCTCATGAAACCGAACTCCTGGAGTATGCGTACCGCAAACTCCGCGGCATGCAGGGCATTGAGCTCTACGGACCGACGGCGGATCTGAGCGGGAAAGTGGGCACGATCACCTTCAACGTGGAGGGCAAACATCATTCGCTGGTCGCCGCCATCCTGGGGACCGAAGGAGGCATCGGCGTCCGGGATGGATGTTTCTGCGCTCATCCCTACGTGAAGCTGCTGCTCAAGGTGACACCCGAGGAGGATCAGCGCTTCACCGCCGAAGTGCTCTCCGGAAACAAATCCCATATGCCCGGCATGGTTCGCGCGAGCCTCGGCTGTTATAACACGGAAGAGGATATCGACGCGCTGGTGGAAATGCTCGGCCGCATCACGCGCGGTGACGTGCGCGGACGGTATGTCCAGGATCGGGCAAGCGGGGGATTCTCGGCGGAGGGTTTCGTTCCGGATTTTATGAGGTATTTTCCGTATATATCACGGACCGCGCGCGGGGAACGCCGGCATTCGGAAGCATCATAGGAGAAATGTCGTGAGCGTGTACGGCTATCGTGATGGCACATTGCACGTGGAATCCGTGCCGCTGCACCTCCTGGCCGGGGAATACGGCACACCGCTCTATGTGTACAGCAAGCAGACAATCCGCGATGACATTCGACGCATTGAAGACGCGCTTGCTGAAACACCGCATCTGACCTACTACGCGGTCAAAGCGAATGCAAATCGTGTTCTCCTGCGTCTTATTGCCGGCGAGGGATTGGGGGCTGATGTGGCGTCCCGCGGCGAACTGGCGCTTGCGCTGGGTGCGGGATTCCCGCGCTCAAGAATAACGTTCAGCGGAGTGGGCAAACGGGACGACGAAATTGCCTACGCGCTCGAACAGGAGATCCTTGCCTTCAACGTCGAATCCACCGAAGAAATCGAGGCGCTGAATGATATCGCCGGCAGGCTGGGAAGGCGCGGACGGATCCTGCTGCGCGTGAATCTGGACATCGATGCGGGCGGGCATGCATACGTTTCGACAAGCATGCGGCACAACAAATTCGGCATGCCCTGGGAACGTGCACGCGAAATACTGCTCTGGGCCTCCGGACTGCCGCATATCGACGTCCGCGGCATTCACAGTCATATCGGATCGCAGATCACGAACCCCTCCACCTTCCTGCATGCCGCCGAGGCGGTTGCCGCTGTGGTCCGCACGCTGCGGGAGGGGGGGGTGCCGGTGCATGACGTCGACTTCGGAGGGGGATTCGGTGTGCAATACCACGGATTCGTGCAGCATCCCGCGCTTCCCCATGAGGAACCCGAAGGACACGACCTCTCTACCGCCGCGCTTATCCGTCCCGCCCTCCCGATTCTGCGGCAGCTCGGCTGTACGCTCTCCATACAGCCCGGACGTTCCATCGTTGCGCATGGCGGCCTCCTGCTCACGCGCGTGCTCTACCGCAAGGTCACACCGGAAAAGACGTTCCTCATCGTGGACGGCGCCATGACGGATCTTATCCGTCCCAGTCTGTATCACGCGTTTCACCAGATCGTCCCGCTCACGATCACCGACGCCCCTCATGAGGTGGTGGATGTGGTGGGGCCGGTGTGCGAGTCCGGCGATTTCTTCGCCCACGACCGGACCCTCACCCGGTTGCACCGGGGCGACCATATCGCCCTGATGTGCGCGGGCGCATACGGCTTTGCGCAATCCTCCACCTACAACGCCCGTCCGCGCCCGGCGGAGGTGCTGGTGGACGGGGCAACACACGCGATCATCCGGCCCCGGGAGACGGTGGAACAACTCTAGGGGAAAGGGGCACCCGCGCATCGGCATGCAGGACGGAATACTGCATGCAGACACATCACGAGCTACAGGAGCGCCCATGAACCGATCTGTTTGTCATCGCATTCCTGATCCTCGCCTGCGTTTCCTTCGGGCCGGGATGCATCCTGATCCGTACGACGGAACACCGCATCACGCTCAACGCCGACGGCACCGGGGAAGCAGTATTGCGGTTGATCGATCTCCGGTCGGATGAAACCGCCGACTCGCTCGTTCAGCGTGATTTCACGAACATGATGTCCTCGTTCGAACACGGACGCAGTCCGCGATTTCGAACAACGGGGCCGCACCATCACCGCCAAACGGATGTTCACCCGGGCGGATACGCTGATCGCTGAAGTGGCCTATACGTTCACCTCTCTCCAGGCGATTGAGGGACTGCACGTCACCGACCAGGAAATGTATGTGGTGGTGAACGAGAACTGCGAAGTGGTGCGCACAAACGGGGCCGTGGCGGCCGGGACGGACGGCGGACAGCGGATCAGCTGGAAACGCAATGCGCCGCGGCTGTTCTTCCAGATCCGGGAACGTGCGCTTCCGCCCGGCACGTCGCTGGCACGGCTCTATCTCGAGCAGGAACAATAAGGACGATATGGCACAACAACGGAAACTCCGTATCGGGGTGATCTTCGGCGGCCGCTCAAGCGAACATGAGGTGTCTCTCGTCTCGGCGAAAGCGGTGATTGACGCCCTTGATCCTGCGCGGTACGATGTGGTGCCGATCGGCATTACGCGCGAAGGTCGCTGGATCAGTTCACCCGCAGGCACTGGCGTGCTGCAGGTGCGCGCGGGAAGTGATGCAGAACCGGAATGCGTGCTGGTGCCGGAACCGGCCCGTCAGGGTCTTCTGGTGATGAATGCGCAGCACGTGCCGGTCTCGCCGCTGGATGTGGTCTTTCCTCTTGTGCACGGGACGTACGGAGAGGACGGAACCCTGCAGGGGCTGCTTGAGCTCGCCGATGTGCCCTATGTCGGAGCGGGTGTGCTCGGATCCGCCGTGGGCATGGACAAGATTGTGCAGAAACAGCTCTTCGAACGCGCGGGACTCCGGGTCCCCAAATATCTGTGGGAACGCTCTTCGCGCTGTACGGCGGCCCCCCGGGACGTTATCGCCACCGTGGAGCGCACACTCCGTTATCCCGTGTTTGTCAAACCCGCAAATACCGGGTCAAGTGTCGGCATCACCAAGGCCCACACACGCCGCGAATTGCATGCGGCGATGGATCTGGCGGCCGCCTATGACCGCAAAGTGATCTTCGAGCAGGGAGTGCGTGATGCGCGCGAGATCGAATGCAGCGTGCTTGGCAACGATGAGCCTGTCGTCTCGGTTCCGGGCGAAATCCTCCCCTCGAATGAATTCTATGACTACGATGCGAAGTATGTGGATGGTGCCTCACAAACCGTCATTCCGGCACGACTGAGCCCCCGCCTGACCCGGCAGATCATGGAGATGGCGGGCACCGCCTACACGGCAATCGACTGTGCGGGTATGGCTCGTGCGGATTTTCTGGTGACGCGCCGGGCGGGAACCGTCTATATGAATGAGCTGAACACCATTCCCGGATTCACCCCCATCAGCATGTATGCAAAACTCTGGGAAGCCAGCGGCATCCCGTTCGCTGATCTGCTCGACCGGCTGATCCGGCTTGCGATGGACCGGCACGCCGAAAAGAAGGGTTTACGCCGGTTCTATGATCCCCGGCGCGAGTGGTACCGGACCTGAGACCTGCACTTCGTCGCTTCTTTTCCGCATCCTGTCGCACCCCGCCTCCGCGTTAGTCGCAATAGGCCAACCTGCTCCGGTGCCCTGCGTATCATCAGGCAGAGAGAGCAAGACACCAGGGTTCACGCACATTCACCAGGGAGGTCCGTATGAAAGCGACAATGTCCATCCTTGCAGCGGCTGTGCTGATCATCGCGGCCACCACCGTGGCAGCAGCTTCCGATCCGTCAACAGCCCTTACCGCCGAACAGTATGCCCGTGCCGAGCAGAACCTCCTGATCGGCCTCGAGTCGGACAACCAGGGGCTGAAAGAGAGCTCGGCCTACATGCTGGGCGAACTCAAATCCTCAAAAGCCGTCGTTCCCTTGATGAAGATGCTCCGCAGCGACGACCATGGAGTCCGCCCGGATCGTGGCGGCACTGGCGCTCTGCCGCATAGGCGATGCCCGCGGAGTCTATGCCGTGAAACGTGCGACGCAGTTTGACGAGCAGTGAGCGTGTCGCCCAGCGGTGTGCCTGGTTCTACAACGAATATGTACAGGCGGGCGCCTTTGAGTTTGCGGCCGCGGGGATGCCGGATGTCCCCAGTATGGCGACGCGGTAACCGGCGGTCAGTCTGTAACCGACCTTTCCCGATCCTGCTCCATCTGTTCCGCAGGGCGGCCTCCCCGGCCGCCCTGCTCTTTCATTTGAGCTTTCCCCGAATTCCTCGTACATTGTGTTCACCCATGGACGACCTCTTCTACAGAAAGAAAAAACGCCGGTTCGATCCGCAGCAGATCCTCCGCCTCTTCCGGAACAAACGGCTTGTGGCCGTACTGGCGATCGGCCTTCCGCTGATCGGGTTTGTGCTGTTCGGGAATCGGGGGATTGTCCAGCGTCTTCGCCTCGAACGGCAGGAAGCCGAACTCCAGCAGAAAATCCGCGAAGCGGAAGCGGAAACCCGGCGCCTTCAGACCGAACTGAAAGCCCTTGAGGGTGATCCCAGGGCCATCGAGAAAGCCGCACGCGAGAAGCATGGGATGGTGCGCGACGGGGAAACCGTCTATAAAACCACTCCGGCCCGGTAATGGATCTCTTTGAGGGGACGGCGCCGGAGACCGGCGTGCGGGAGGAAGCGCCGCTGGCCGAACGGGTCCGCCCCCGCACGCTCGCCGAATTCGTCGGACAGGAACAGTTGCTGGGCGACGGAAAGCCGCTCCGCGTGCTGATCGAACGCGGCCGGGTGCCATCGATGATCCTCTGGGGCCCGCCGGGCAGCGGAAAGACCACACTTGCCCGCCTGATTGCCCATCATACCGATGCGGATTTTTTCCAGCTGAGCGCCGTCACCGCGGGCGTCAAGGACGTGCGCACGGTCCTCGACACGGGCCACCATCGCCCGTGCCCGGGGCCGGCGGACAATGCTGTTTATCGACGAAATCCATCGCTTCAACAAAGCCCAGCAGGATGCGCTCCTCCACAGCGTGGAAGAAGGACTGGTGACTCTCGTCGGGGCGACGACGGAAAACCCGTCCTTCGAAGTCATTCCGCCGCTCCTCTCCCGCTGTCGTGTGTACGTCCTGCAACCCCTCGATGCCCGGCATCTGCAAACCATTCTTGACCAATCGCTCAGAACCGATCCCTGGCTGAACGGACGCACCGTGACGGTGGAGGATCGTGAGCGGCTCTTTCTGCTTTCCGGCGGCGATGCCCGCAGAATGCTGAACGGTCTGGAAACCGCGATCCGCCTTACCGAACACGCCCCGGCCGATCCGGTCACCGTCGGACGCGCGGCATTCGATGCCGCCTTCCAGCGGAAACAGACCCGGTACGATGACGGAGGGGAAGAACACTACAATATCATATCGGCATTCATCAAGAGCGTCCGGGGCAGCGACCCGGATGCGGCGATCTACTGGATGGCCCGGATGCTGGACGGGGGAGAGGACCCGAAGTTCATCGCACGGCGGATGATCGTCCTGGCCTCTGAAGACATCGGCAATGCGGATCCCTATGGGATCACGCTTGCCACAACCACATTCACCGCCGTGGACTACGTCGGGATGCCCGAAGCGCGGATCATCCTCGCGCAGTGTGCGACCTATCTCGCGTCGGCGCCGAAAAGCAACGCGGCGTACCTTGCCATCAATGAAGCCCTCGAAGATGCCCGGCAGGGCGCGGATACCACCGTGCCCCTGCACCTCCGCAATGCGCCCACAGGCCTCCTGAAAGGCCTGGGCTACGGCATCGAATACCAGTACGCCCATGACTATCCGGGTCATTTCGTGCAACAGCAATACCTTCCGGACGGCCTGACGGAAAAGCGCTACTACCGCCCGACCGACAACGGCAGGGAACATGAAATTCGCGACCGGCTCAACCGCTGGTGGCCCGAGAAGAAGCGGTAACACGATGAAGGCATCTCCGTGCCGGTGCATGCGACGCGGCAGGTCTCCAGGCGTTCCTCTGCCTCTCCTGGCCCTGCTTCTTTTCCTGCACGGCGCCGCCTTCGCTCAGGATCTCCGGCGTCCGGATACCCTGCGTGTCGTGAACGACACCCTGCGCGCGGCAAGCGACACGCTTTCCGTTCCATCTGATACAACCATCGCCCGCGCCGACACACTGTCCGGGCGACCCCGTTCCGGCATCGACTCCGTTGTCACCTATGCGGCTGTTGATTCCGTCATCTACGACCTTTCCGCCCGGACCATGTATCTGCACGGCAACTCTTCGATTGCATACAAAGAGCTGGGGCTCAAAGCGTCGGTGATTGACATTAACTGGACCACCTCGCTGCTGAACGCCCGGGGTACACGGGACACTTCCGACACCAGCGGGCAGCAGATGCAAGGGCTGCCCGATTTGATCGACGGCAAAGACACCTACCAGGGTTCGGAAATCGCGTACAACTTCAGGACAAAAAAGGGACGGATCGATTTCGGCAAGACGGAACTTGAACGCGGCCTGTACTACGGGGATGCCATAAAGAAGACGGAAACCGACGTGTTGTATGTGCAGTCCGGCCGCTTCACCACGTGCGAACTTGACCACCCGCACTATTACTTCGGCAGTCCGACCATGAAGGTGATCGTGCGCGACAAGGTGGTCGCACGGCCGATCTACCTCTATATCGCCGACGTACCGGTCTTCGCCCTGCCGTTCGGTGTTTTCCCCAGCGAACAGGGCCGTCGCTCAGGCCTCATTGCTCCGGCCTTCGGGGAAAGCGACCGCGGGCACTACCTGCTGCACCTGGGATACTACTGGGCGATAAACGACTACATGGACCTCACCTTCCGGACCGATGCGTACACCCTGGGCAGCTACACGCTCTATGGAGACTACCGCTACGCGCTCCGGTACAACTATACCGGCTACCTCAGCGGGTCGTACGGGCATATTGAGGACGGTGAGGAATCGGATCCGGGGTTTTCCCAACAGGATGTCTTCAATTTCCGTTTCGGGCACAACCAGGATTTCAATCCCACCACGCGGCTGGTGGTGGACATGACATTCACCAGCGGCTCGTACTACCAGAATACGAGCAACAATCTGAATGACCTCCTCCGCCAGAACGTCATTTCAAACGCCACGCTCACGAAATACTGGGAAGGAACGCCGAACAGCATGTCCGTCAACATCCGGCGCGATCAGAATTTGCAGGCGGTGCCGGGCAGTGTGGAGCTGAGCGAAGTGCTCCCCGGCGTCAATTTCAACAGCAGTCAGAGCTTTCCCTTCCGGTCGGGAAAAGGAAACGACCCCGGCGGTGCGCGGCGCTGGTATGAACTGATCGGCCTGTCGTACAGCGGACAGTTTCTGAACAGCCGGACCACAACATTAGAGCTCGATAACACCAGACTTGTTGACGCGCGGCAGGGTGTGCTGCACAGCCTGGCGATCAATGCCCCGCCGAAAGCCGGACATATCACCCTCTCCCCGTTCTTCAACTACACGGACAAATGGTACAACAAGCAGATCGAACGCGACTACAATCCCGCCGACAGTACGGTGAACACGCACGACGTGGAGGTGGTGAAGGCGGTCCGCTATTTCGACATGGGGATTTCCGCCAGCACGAAACTGTACGGCATCTTCCAGCCGGGCATCCTGGGGATCAAAGGCATCCGGCACCAGATCATTCCCAGCATTTCCTACACCTACCAGCCGGATTTCAGCAGGGACGAGTACGGCTACTACGACAGTTATGTCGATGCAACCGGCGCCGTGCAGCGGTACAGCCGGTATGAAAAGGAAGTGTTCGGGGGTGCGCCGTCCGAGGGGCGGCAGGCGATTTCCATGCGCATCGGCAATGTGTTCGAAATGAAGACGGCCGTGGATGATACTTCGGACCGGGAAAACAAGTTCCAGCTCCTGAATCTGGACCTTTCCACATCGTACAATCTGGCGCGGGACAGTCTGAAGTTCGATGAAGTCTACGTGGGTTTTCGTACAAACGCGGGACAGTGGTTGAACATCGGCGGGAGCGCCCGGTACAACCTGTACCAGTACCAGGCCGGCGGCGATCCGCAGCAATCCAATTCCGGGCACCGTGTGAACAAATTCCTGCTGAGTGAAGAGGGGCGATTCGGCGATCTGACCGGTTTTTCGATCAGCATCGGTACACGGCTGAGCGGGGAGAAGAAGAGTACCTCGGCGGGTCCGATACGTTCCCCGGAAGACTCACTCCGTCAGGCGGAACGGGGGGGATATGTCGGGCTGTTCGATCAGGAGATCCCGGATTTCAGCATCCCGTGGAACCTGGATCTCACCTGGAATTTCAACCAGAGCCAGCCGGGAGATCCACGGGTCAAGTACATCAATTCCACGATTGCCGGCGCCCTGGGGTTCAACCTGACCGAAAACTGGAAAATCAGCGCAAGCACGAGCTACGATCTGAGGAATCTGCAAATCGCCGCACCGCAAATCACCGTGTACCGCGATCTCCACTGCTGGGAAATGAATTTTGTGTGGGTCCCCACGGGTGCCTATCAGAACTACCGCCTGGAAATCCGTCTGAAGTCACCGCAGCTGCAGGATGTGAAACTGACCAAGCAGGAGAGTGCGAGGAATATCTACTGATGCGGGGCAACCGGACCGGTTGCCCTACGCCGATTGCTTCTGCTCTTCGTACTTGTACAGCGGCTCCTTCTTCCGGAGGATGACGTCGCGCGTGATGGTGCAGCTGGCAACGTTCCGCTTCTCCGGAAGACCGTACATGATTTCCATCATGATTTCCTCGAGGATCGACCGCAGCGCCCGCGCCCCCGTGCCCCGGTCCATCGCCTTCAGCACCACCGACTTCAGTGCCGGCTCTTCGAACACCAGGTCCACCCCTTCCATCCGGAAGAGCTTCGCATATTGTTTCACGATCGCATTCTTCGGCTCGGTGAGGATGTTCAGCAGGGCCTCTTCGCTCAGGGCGTGTAACGAGGAAATCAGCGGCAACCGTCCGACAAATTCGGGAATCAGGCCGAATTTGATCAGGTCCTCCGGCTGGACCATCTGCAGGTATTCGTCCGGATGGGAGTCCTTCTTCCCCTTGATTTCCGCCCCGAACCCGATCGGATTCTTGTTGACACGGCGCGCGACGATCTTGTCGAGCCCTTCAAATGCGCCGCCGCAGATGAACAGGATGTTGCGGGTATTGATGTTGATCAGGCTTTGCTCGGGGTGCTTCCGCCCTCCTTTCGGAGGAACGCCGGCGATGGTCCCTTCCAGGATTTTCAACAGGGCCTGCTGCACGCCTTCGCCCGACACATCGCGCGTGATCGAAGCGCTCTCGCTCTTGCGGGCGATCTTGTCGATCTCATCGATGTAGACGATCCCCCGTTCCGCCTTTTCGACATTGTACTCGGCGTTCTGGAGCAGGTGCACGAGAATGGTCTCCACGTCGTCCCCGACATACCCCGCTTCGGTCAGCGTCGTGGCATCGGCGATGGCGAACGGCAGATCCAGGATCTTCGAGAGTGTCTGGGCCAGCAGGGTTTTACCGGTGCCGGTGGGGCCGATCAGCAGGATGTTGGTCTTTTCGATCTCGACATCGTCCAGCTCGAAAAGATGGTCCCGCGCGTCGATGCGTTTGTAGTGGTTGTACACCGCCACGGCGAGGGTCTTCTTGGCGTGTTCCTGTCCGATGACGTAGTCGTCCAGAGCCTTCTTGATTTGCGGGGGAGTGAGGCCCGACCGCGGGCCGCGCCGCGCGGTGAAGGCGGCAAGGTTGTTCCGGATGATGTCGACCGAACTCGAGACGCAAATGTCGCAGATGTACACGTCCGGTCCCGCAATGATGCTCTGCACCTCTTCGGGCGTTCGCCCGCAGAAGGAACAGTGAATCTTGTCGCTGCCCTTGGTACGCTGTGTCATGGCCGTTCCGCAGTGGATGCTACTTGCGTGGTTCTCGTTCTTTTTTGACGAACACGTTGTCAATCAGGCCATAGGCCCGGGATTCGTCGGCAGACATGTAGCGGTCGCGATCCGTGTCCTTTTCAATCGCTTCAAGAGGCTGGCCGCAATGCATGGGCGAGGATTTCGTTCAGCCGCTTCTTGGTCCGGAGAATCTCTTCGGCCTGGATGCTGATGTCGGATGCGGTTCCCTGCACGCCGCCCCAGGGCTGGTGGATCATGATGCGCGAGTTGGGGAGCGCCGATCGTTTTCCCTTGCTGCCCCCCGCGAGCAACACCGCCCCCATGCTGGCGGCCATGCCGATACAGATGGTCGCAACGTCCGGACGGATATACTGCATCGTGTCGTAAATTGCCAGACCGGAGGAAACGCTCCCGCCGGGGGAATTGATGTACACGTTGATGTCCTTGTCCGGGTCTTCCGATTCCAGGAACAGCATCTGTGCAATCGTCAGGCTTGCCACCGTGTCATCGATGGGCGTGCCGATGAAGACGATCCGTTCCTTCAGCAACCGGGAGAAGATATCGTATGCGCGTTCGCCCCGGCCGGTCTGTTCCACGACCATCGGGACAAGCTGACTGTGAAGATCTCCGTACGACATGATGTTCCTCCGTGTGATCATGCTTCTCGTGGCTCCTGTACTTCCCTGTCCGTGATACGGGCGTGCTGGCGGAGAAACGCCGTGATCTTGCCCGAGAGAATGCGTTCCCGTACGGCATCCGATTTCTTGTAGTGCGGAAGCAGCTTGTCGGCGGTGAGTCCTGTGCGCACCGCCTCCTGCTGTGCAAGCTGTTCGATGTCCTCATCGGTCACCGTGATCTGCTCCTTTGCCGCTATCTGTTCCCTCAAGAGCATCCATTTCGCCTGCCAGACGGCATGCACGCGCCGTTCTTCCCGGAATTTCTTCTCGTCGAACCCGGCGGGAAGCTGGCGGTCCCGTGATCGCTCCCGGATCTCCTCGACAAAGGAATCCAGAAAGACCTCCACCATGGCATCGGGGACGGGGAACTCGTGGGCGCGGACGATTTCGTTCGCGATGTCGTCGGTCACCTTGCCATCGGCCCGTTCGATCCAGTATCGTTCCAGATCCTTCCGCATGGATGCACGGAATTCCTCCGGGGATGCCACGGCGTCGCGCGTGACTTTTTTGACCAGCTCCCCGTCAAACGCGGGCAGGGTGACCTTCTCGATCTTCTTCGGCGTGATGGACAGATGGAGTGTGTGCTCGTGATCGCCGTGTTTCGAGAGCGTCTTCACGGTGACGGACTCGCCGACACGGGCGTCGCGCAGCACCTCGCGGATTTCAGGCGCCAGGGTGGTGTCGGCCAGATAGAACCGCATACCCGGCGACTTCCGGCCGACCAGCGGCGTCCCCGTTTCGTCCAGCTCCTGCACTTCGGCGGTAATAATATGCTCATCGTCCGCAGCCGAGTCGGCAGGTGCCGTCGAGCTGTGGATCTTCCGGAGCTGCTGAATCTCGTCGTCAACCTCCGCATCGGTGATCGGATGTACCGGGCGCTCCGCGGCGATCCCCTTGTAGGTTTTCAGTTCCACCGCCGGCTTCACTTCGTACTTCACCTTGAACTGCACGTGGGACCCGCGTTTGAAATCCATGTCCACCATCGACGGCGTGCCCAGTGGATGGATGTTCCGCTCATCCATGGCCCGGTGAAAGACATCGTTGGCAATCGTGTCAAGAGCTTCATGCTCGATCGCCTCTCCGTAGATCCGCTTGATCATGTCCATCGGCGCCTTGCCTTTGCGGAATCCCTTGAGTTCGACCTTGGCGCGATACTTCGTGTATGCCTGCTCGAAATGAGGCTGGAGTTCCTCGTTGGTGAGCCGGATGTCGGCCTCCTGCTGGACCTCGGAGAGTGTATTGATCGTCACCTGCACAGCACAGTTCCTTCCTGATAGTCATGGCGGGCGACCGCATGGTTCGCCCTGCCGGTTGTTGCGGCGCGCCGACGCTCGTCGGCCCGGACTCGGTGGGCATAGGGGGACTCGAACCCTCACGGATTACTCCACTAGATCCTAAGTCTAGCGCGTCTGCCAATTCCGCCATATGCCCTCCGGAACCGATCGGCCGGCGGGATGCCCCCTCCCAACCGGAAAACGACCGAATACGGAAAAGCAGTTCAATATAGGGAAAAACCGCACGACTTCCAAGCAGGCGTCAGGAGAGGGCTTCGTCTAAGATCGCGGGAGCGGGAGAAGAAGGCGGAATGTGGAACCACTCCCGGGAACGCTTTCGACCTCCACCCGGCCATGGTGGTCTTCAATAATCTTCCGCACAATCGACAGTCCAAGCCCTGTTCCGTGCTTCTTCCCATGGGTGAAAAAGGGCTCAAAGAGGCGGCTCCGGATCTCCTCGGGGATGCCGGTCCCGGTGTCCGTCACCTCAACAGCGAGCAGCGTGTCAACCGTGCGGGTCCGGATCGTCAGCGTCCCCCCGTCCGGCATCGCATCGGCGGCGTTTCCGGCGAGATTGTACAGCACACGCGTGAATTTTTCCACGTCCAGCGTGCACGAACCGGTGTAGTCGAAGGTGCGTATCAGGGTGATCTTCCTGGTATTCAGATCCGTTTCCAGGAATGGAAGGATGCGGTCGAAAATATCGCCGAGCCGGACGGTCTCAAGATGCACCTGGCTCACACCACGGGCAAAATCCAGGATCTCCTGAGTCATGGCGGTGAGCCGGTCCACCTGCCGGATCATCTCATCGGCCATCCGGGCTTCGTCCGGTGAGACGGTCTTCTTCTTGATCTGTCCGGCGTACAGCCGCAGGGTCCCCATCGGGTTCTTGATGTCATGGAGGATTGTGGCAGCCATTCTCCCGATGGCGGTCAGCCGTTCATTCTGGACCATTTCCAGTGCCACACGCGCATTTTCAATAGCCATTGCCGCATGAACCGAAAGAGCGTCGATAAAGGCTTCATCTTCCGGTCCAAAGAAACCCGTGCGTTTGTTCAGGAACTGAAAAACGCCCACAATCCTGCCTTCCTTGTTCCGCATCGGCATACAAAGCACGGTCTGCGTGGTGTAGCCGCTCTTCCTGTCGATGTCGGGATTAAACCGGGTGTCCCGGTAGGCATCGGTGATATTGACCACCTCGCCGGTCCGGCCCACGTACCCGGCAAGCCCCTTGCCCATGGGCAGACGGATCTCGATCATGCCGTTGCCCTGCGCGATCTTCGACCAGAGCTCCTCCGTCTTGTGGTCCACCAGGTACAGTGTTCCGCGGTCGGCGGCGATACTCCGGGCGGCCACATCCAGGATCAACCCGAGGAGTGTATCCAGGTCGATCGCGGAATTCACGATCTTGCTTGCTTCGATAAGCATGTGGAGCTTGTCCAGCTTGCCCTTCGATGCCAGGGCGTTCCGGCCGAGTTCCATCACGAATGTCTGATCCATCGTGCGGAGACGGACCGCCAGATTATTGAGCAGGTTAAGGGCGACCTGGCGATTCTGGTGAACAAGCGTGCGGTACTTCTCCGCGGTCAGCGTGAGAACGAGACAATCGTCCATGGCGTCGGCCCGTGCCGAGCGCGGGAGACCGTCAATAAGCGACATCTCGCCAAAGAAGTCGCCGGGATGCAGCACGGCGAGCAACGATTCGACACCGAATTTCGTATATTTCTTTATGCGCACCCTGCCGCTGCATAACAGGAACAGTTCGCGGCCTTTCGAATACTCGTCAAAGATAAGATCGCCCGCATGAAACGCGCGTTCGCTGAAATGTTTCATGCTGCGGGTGATCGTTGTTCTGTCCACATCGCGGAAAAGGATGTTACGCTGGAGCACTTCCAGGACCGGAGACGTACCTGCAGGAGAGCGCGGCGTTGTGCGGCGCCTTTTTGGGGGGGACGATACCCGCGTGGCACGCTGTTTCTTCATTCTTCGCAAAAAATAGGCAAATCCATCCCCAGAGTCAAGCATACCAACTGAGAGCACAGGGCCACTTCATGGAAACAGCACCGGTTCTGCGGACCAACGGACTCGCAAAACGGTACAAACGGAGGTGGGCGGTCCGGGATCTGCATCTCAACGTGCAGAAGGGCGACGTGTTTGGATTCCTTGGACCCAACGGCGCCGGGAAAAGCACCACCATCCGCATGCTCCTCTCACTCGTCCGGCCAACCCGGGGGACGGTGGAATTGTTCGGAAAACCGCTGGCGGGAAACAGAAAAGAGATTCTCCGGCGCGTGGGAGGATTGGTGGAACGGCCGGACTTCTATGCGTATCTGACGGCAAGACGTAACCTGGAAATTGTGGCGGCATTGCGGGGAGACGATTCGTATCACGATATCGACCGGGTCCTCGATCTGGTCGGGCTTCTCCCGCGCGCCGCGGACCGGGTCAAGACCTACTCGCACGGCATGAAACAGCGTCTCGGCATCGCCCAGGCGCTCCTCGGCAGCCCGGAACTGGTGATTCTTGACGAACCCACCTCCGGACTCGACCCCCAGGGCATCAAGGAAGTCCGCGGGCTGATCCAGCGGCTTTCCCGCGACCAGGGTATCACGGTTTTCCTCTCATCGCACCTTCTCGGCGAGATCGAACAAACGGCTACCAGCATGGCGATCATCAACCTCGGAACCCTCGTGGTTCAGGGACAGGTTGCCGATCTGCTCGCGGCAGGGGAGCATGTCGTGCGGTTCGATGTCTCTCCGGCCGATCAGGCCCTCCGGCTGCTGTCCGCTTCACGCCTCACCGGCAAGGTGCAGCGCAACGGCGCATTTCTGGAGTGTACCGTGCCGCGGGAGCAGGTGAGTGCCGTGAACCGGATGTTCGTCGAGGCGGGCATTGACGTGCGGGCGATACTGCCCCGCCGTTCACTCGAGGAATATTTCCTGGCCATCACCGAAGGGGCTTCCGATGTCGCAGTGCCGGTGAGCGGCGCCACCATACAGGAAGGGAGCGCCCGGTGAGAACTTCAATCCTTGGCAATGAAATCCTGAAAACCGGCCTCAAATGGCGCTCGTATATCTCTTTCGTCGCGGTGGGCATCATTGTTCCCCTCGTCGAGGTCGCCTTGAAACTCGAAGGGGGCGGCATGGGGCGCGCCGTCACGCGGGGTCTCTCGCAGGATTTCTTTCTCGTCGGCAACATTCTTAACGGGTACTTTGTGACGCAGTTTATCATGAACAGCCTCTGGATCCATATCCCCTTTCTTGTCGTGCTCGGTGCGGGGGATCAGCTCGCCGGGGAAGCCACCGGCGGTACCTTCCGTCTCCTGCTGACACGCCCGGCATCCCGCACCTCCATTCTTTTCGCAAAATATCTGACCACGCTCCTCTACACTGCAGCACTGGTGGCGTTTCTTGCCGTGCTGTCGCTCGGACTCGGCGTCCTCCTCTTCGGTACCGGTGACCTGTTGGTGCCGGGGCGGACGATCGTCATTCACCCGGAAGGCGAAGCACTGGCGCGTCTCCTTCTGGCATTTGTCCTTGCCATCTGGGGAATGTGGACCGTGGCCTCGCTGGCATTCCTTTTCTCCTCCCTGGTGGAAAACGCGCATCGGACCGCTTGTTGGCTCGATGGCGGTGATTATCATCCTGTATATCGTTTCCAATGTTCCGGCGGAGCTCTTTGAATCCGTGAAACCGTACCTGTTCACCACATACCTCGACCTCTGGTCAAAGGTCCTTGAAGAGCCGATCCCCTGGCCCGGCGTACTCCATTCCGCGGGGGTCCTGGGCGCTTTCAGCATTGGTTTTTATGCCGTGACTTGGTATATTTTTGTCAGGAAAGATGTCTTGAGTTAGGACCACCCCGTCCACCCACATCAGAGAACCTCACCATGGATCTGCACGGCATACAGCAAGCCCTCCGCACGCTGAAAATCGACGGCTGGCTCTTTTGCGATTTCCATAACCGGGATGTTCTTGCCTACCGGATTCTCGGGCTCGATATGGCGCGCATGACCTCCCGCCGGTGGTTCTATTACATCCCTGCCCGTGGCGTACCGAAACGGCTCGTCCACAGTGTGGAGAAGGGCAAACTCGATGCGCTTCCGGGAACGAAACAGGTGTACCTTCCGTGGGAGCAGCTTCATGCTTCGCTGAAAAAGATCCTGGGCTCGCCGAAAAAGATTGCGATGCAGTATTCTCCGAAGAACAATCTTCCACCCATCGCACTGGTGGATGCGGGCACCGTAGAGCTTGTCAGGAGTTTTGGACACAAGGTGGTGTCGTCCGCCGACCTGGTGCAGTTGTTCGAGGCGGTGATAGATGAGAAGGGGTACCGGACGCACAAAGCGGCGGCGGAAAAGGTGGACCGGATCCGTGCCGAGGCTTTCGCCCGCATCAGCGAAGGGATCCGTGCCGGAAACGGTGTGTCCGAGCTCCAGATCACCCAGTATATTCTCCGGCGGTTCGCCGAAGAAGCCCTGGTGACCGCCGATGCACCCATTGTCGGATCCAATGAACATCCCACCGACCCCCATTTTGAATCGAAACCGGAGAATGACCGTCCGTTCAAGCACGGCGATACCGTCCTGATCGATCTCTGGGCGAAACAGAATGTGCCGGGAGGCATCTACTACGACATCACCTGGGTCGGATACATCGGCAACCAGCCGCCGGCACAATACCGGGAGATTTTCGACGTCGTGGTGCGTGCGCGTGACGCCGCCGTCAGTTTTGTCCGGGAGAAATTCTCGAAGGGACAGCCCTGCTTCGGCTGGCAGGTGGATGACGCATGCCGGAACGTCGTGAAAAAAGCCGGATACGCCAGGTACTTTGTCCACCGGACGGGACATTCCATCGGCGAGGAAACCCACGGCAACGGCGGGAACATCGACAACCTCGAGACACGTGACGACCGGCAGCTTGTGCCGGGGTGCTGCTTTTCGATCGAGCCCGGCATCTATCTCGAGGGAAAGATGGCCGTGCGGACGGAGATCAACATGTTCATCCGTCACGACCGCACGCCGGAAGTCACCGGAGAAGTGCAACGCGACATGCTGCTCCTCTAACCATGTCATACCCGGGTTCCGGAGTCCGGTGATGCCGCCGGACTCCGCACGCGGAGCCAATCACCCACTCGGAATTTCCCATGGTTCTTTCCTCCCGTCTTACTTCCCTGCGTGAAGGGTTTCACCCGACGTTCTGGGTCGCCAACGGTATGGAGCTCTTTGAGCGCCTTGCCTACTACGGACAGCAGATCGTCTTCATGATCTACCTCCGGAACCGGCTGGGCTTCACGGAGGCGGAGGCGGGTCAGCTTTCAGGGATCTTCGGGGGTCTCATCTATCTGCTGCCGATCCTGGGCGGCACGCTGGCGGACAAGTGGGGATTCCGGCGCGCATTTAATATCGCTTTCTCCATTCTGGCCCTCGGGTATTTTCTCATCGGTTCCGTGGGCATGAGTGCCTTCGCGGGGTTCTACGGAAACCTCGATCTCTACTGGCTTCTTCTCGCCTTTCTGGTCCTGACAGCCTTCGGCGGCTCGTTCATCAAGCCCTCGGTACTGGGGACGGTTGCGGTCACATCCACCGAGAAGACAAAGTCGCTCGGCTTCGCCATCTATTACTGGCTGGTGAATGTCGGTGCCCTTCTCGGTCCCACCATCGCCTACCTCGTCCGGGACAGCCTGGGCAATGAGTTCGTGTATATGGTGTCGACCGTGAGCTGCCTCGCCATGCTGATCGTCAATCTGCTTCTCTATAAAGAGGTCCGGAACGTCAATGCGGGTGCGCCCGAATCACTCGGGAAGAAACTTGCCAATCTCTTCGTCGTCCTGGGGAATATCAAATTCATGGTGTTCCTGCTGATCTATTCGCTCTACTGGATCATCTTCTGGCAGGAGTTCATCGTCATACCGTACTATATCACGGACTATATCAACAGGGACGCACCGTACGAAATCATTCAATCGTGGGCGGGCGCTGGCGCGATCATTCTGCTGCAGATCCCGGTCAACCGGCTGACGAAAAACCTGCCGGTACGGACGGCCATTCTCACAGGGTTTGCCATCTCCAGTCTCATCTGGGTGATTATCGGGATTTCTCCCGGGATCCCGACGATCGCCGCGGGGATCGTTGCCTTCTCGATTGGCGAGATGATCCAGGCCCCGCGTTACTATGAGTATGTTTCCACGATTGCGCCTCCCGGGCAACAGGGACTGTTTCAGGGGTACGCATTTCTTCCTATCGCCATCGCCCGGTTTGTGGGCGATCCGCTCGGCGGATGGCTCTACCAGACATCCAAAGCGGCCGGGAAGCCGGAGATGGTCTGGTTTGCGCTGATCGGCATCGGTGTCCTCGCAACCGTGCTGATGGCCGCCTACAACGTCGTCGTGGCGCGTTACGAGAGGGGAGCGCACACATGAAGCGCCCGTGGTGCCTCCTCCTGCCCGTCATGGCGGTGCTTCACACCGGCTTCGCCCAGATCCCGGCCGGAGAAACGATTCTCAAAAATGTTGAGCGCACGTTCCAGACGGTGGAGGACTATACGGTGACGCTGGATATCGTCACCAACATCGAGCGGACAAAAATTCCGCCCATGAAGGTCACGATGTACTTCAAACAACCCGAGCAGGTGCATTTCGTTTCCACGGGGTTCGCCCTGCTGCCGCGCGAGGGCATGGGGACCTCATTCGGCAGGTTGACGAAACGGTATACCGTGGACAGTGTGGCGCGTGAAATACGGGAGGGGACGCCGTTGTACCGGCTTCTTCTTCTGCCGCGCGACCCGCACGCCATGGGATACCGCGCACGCATGTGGGTGGATGGTCTCCGGTGGACACCGGAACGCCTGGAGATTCCCCAACCCGACGGCCGTGCCATGAAGGCGCTCTTCACCTATGAGGAAATTGACGGTCACTGGCTTCCGTCCAACCTCCTGATCTCCTTTACGGCGGGGCGGCAGGATTCCACCGCCGGCGTGCAGAGCGGTCCGATGGACCGCCCGGGCACGCTTGCACAGCGCTCCGGCGGGCGCACCGGAAGTTGTGACCATTCGCTATTCCGATTACCGGATCAACACCGGCCTGCCGGATTCGTTGTTTACGTCCCCGCCCGCCCCTCCGCGATAACGCCGCCTTGCACCTGAGGCGTTTTCTTGGTATGATGCATGCCCCGCGGGACTTTCCGCCCAGGTAGACGAGTCACCGATAGTCGAGAGAAAACAAGGAGCGCCGGCCATGGTGTTGCACGAAATGTTCGCCCACAAAGGAAAGACGGTACAACGGATCGGCGAAGAGCGGACGGCCGTCTATGAGAAACTCTACCGCGGACTTTCCGCCGGCGTGGACTCCGGTACGCTTCCCAGCCACCCCGATTACCTGGGAGGAAACGAGCTCGCCACCAGCATCTATCGCAAGAAGTACTTCGTCAAGAACCTCGCCGGTGAACCCGTCGAACAGCGGCCCGAGGATGTCTTCATCCGCCTTGCCGCATTTCTTGCCTCCACCGAAGCCACCGATGAACTCCGTACGCACTGGGCCGGGGAATTCTACCGTATCCTCTTCGACGGGCGTTTTATTCCGGGCGGCCGCGTGCTCGCAGGGGCCGGAGATCTGTACCGCCTCAAGACGCTCGCCAACTGCTTCGTCACCAAGATCGCGGAAGACAACATTGAGTCCATCTACCAGGCGGCGTTCGAATGTGCACGCACCTATTCCTACGGCGGCGGGATCGGCGTGGATATCAGCTCCCTCCGTCCCAAGGATTCGGTGGTCCATAACGCGGCCGACAAATCCACCGGCGCGGTGTCGTTCATGGAGCTCTTCTCCCTGACCACCGGTCTCATCGGACAGAGCGGACGCCGCGGCGCCCTCATGCTCACCATTGACGTCAAGCATCCCGATGTGCTCGATTTCATCCGCGTGAAGAAAATTCCCAACTGGGTCACCCACCAGATCGTGGAACAGGCGCAATGGTCCGGCATCTTCGACGAGCAGCAGCTCAACGAGATGGAACGCCAGGTCCGGGAAAACACCCAGGTGCGGTTCGCCAACATCAGCATCAAGGCCACCGATGAATTCATGCAGGCGGTGGACGAACAGACCCGGTACGGCACCGACACACTGCTCGTCTACCGCAAATTTTCCCGCCCGACCGTGCGCCAGGGATTCCAGGGCGGGGATGTGCACTACTCCTATGGCATTCCCGCAAAAGACATCGGCACGTATGAATTTGCCGGCGATTTTTCCTCCATGGAATCGCTGAACAAATGGCTCGACAAGCAGGGAGGAACCGCCGTGTCCGAAGAACAGCTGGCGGATCCCCTCCAGCGGGACGTGTTCGGCGATGTGGTGGTGGAACTCAACCAGCAGAAGTACGATCTTGCCGTCCGGCGTGCGGGAGATTTCCTCCTCTACTTCGGTTCTCCGCAGACCGGTGAAATCCGCCGCCTGATCAAAGCACGGGAGATCTGGGACACCTTCGTTGAAGGGAACTACCACACGGCCGAGCCCGGACTGATCCTCTGGACCGCGATGAGCAAGTACAGTCCGTCCAACTATGTCGGCCGGCCGATCTCCTGCACCAACCCGTGCGCCGAAGTGCCGCTGGAAGACGGCGGCGCCTGTAACCTCGGATCCATCAACCTCAGCCGCTGCGTGATCGACGGGTATACCGAAGAGGCGCGGGTGGACTGGCAGGGACTCTGGGATGTGACCCAGCACGCGGTCCGGTTCCTCGACAATGTGGTGCAGTGGAACACCCTGCTCAATCCGCTGGAAAAACAGCGGCGGGCGGCATCCGAAACGCGCCGGCTCGGACTGGGGGTGATGGGGATCGCGGATATGCTCAACCAGCTGGGGAAAACATATGACGGTGACGACGCCATCACCGTGCTCGAACGCGTGATGGAAACCATCGCCAACGCCGCATACCAGTCTTCCGCGAAACTTGCAGAAGAAAAAGGCGCCTCGCCGATCTTCTCTTATGAAGAGTATGCCCGGTGCCCGTTCTTCCAGGAAGCGCTCAACGAACAGACCCGCGCCCTGATCCGAACCGGCGGGCTGCGGAATATCGCCATCGTCTCCATCGCACCCACGGGAAGCATCTCGAACATCGTGCTGGGGTTTGAACGGAACGGGAAACACTACATGGGCGTGTCCGGCGGCGTCGAACCGGTCTTCGCGCTCTTCTACACGCGCCGCTCGGAATCGTTCGGGAACCAGAAGTTCCGGGTCTTCCACAGCACGGTGCAGGCGTATCTGGATATGAAGGGGTTCACGGACGAGGCGCAGCGCAAGCCGCTGGAGGAATTCCTTCCCGCACACTTCTTCCGGACGGCGCACGTCATCGCACCGGATATGCGCGTGAAGATCCAGGCGGTGTGCCAGCGCTTTGTGGACCACTCGATATCCTCCACGGTGAACCTTCCGGAGGATACCGAGCCGGAAGTGATTTCACGGATCTACCTGCAGGCATGGAGGAGCGGCCTCAAGGGTATTACGGTCTATCGCGACGGGAGCCGGTATCCGATCCTGAGTGTCGACGGCAAGCCGACACCGTACCAGGAGGCGAAGAACCGGAAATACCGGATCCGGCTTCCGGAGGACGATCCGGCAAAAGGCATCCGGGAGGTGGAGGTGTCGGGAGAAGAGGTGCTGCGTCTCCCCGACGGACGGCTCACCACGGTGTACCACCTGCTGCGCCGGCGCGAACAAACCCGAGATGAAACACCCCAGGCGGCGGCGGCGATCCTGAGCAACAACTAACCGGGAGCGGGTATCCCGGCTGTATCTGTGTGCGCCCGCCTGGGGCGGTCGAACCGGACACGGAAAGAGCCTGAAGAACAACGAACATGATGACAAGGAAGGAACACGGATGATCACCCTGCCGACCACCGCGCTGGAAATCGAAGAAGTCAAAAGAGAAAAGGCCCTCATACCGGCACAGGAAGGCGGCGAGACCGTCATCAGCAACCGGCCGGACGTCACCGAGGCGCGGGTCTACCGGCTGCGCAGCGGATTTGTGAACAACAGCGTGTTTATCACGCTCGGGTTCATCAAGGAGAACAACCGGAACCGGCCCATCGAAATCTTCATCAACAGCAAAGACCTTACCCGTGCCGCCGAGTATGCCGTCCTGACACGTCTGATCTCCGCGATCTTCCGGAAATCGACCGATCCCACCTTCATCCTCGAAGAGCTTCGCGGGATCTACGACCCGAACGGCGGATACTTCAAGGACGGCAAGTATATCCATTCATTCTACGCCGAGATTGCGAAAGTCATCGAGCAGTTCTTTCAGGATATCGGAGTCACCACCGTGCGCGGGACGGCGGCGGGAACCGCTGTTGCCGAGAACCGGGACGTCGACCGGGAGATCAGCGCGTTCAAGATTTGCCCGAAATGCGGCGACCGCTCGGTCAAGATCGAGAACGGATGCATGTCCTGCGTGAATGATGAGTGCGGGTACAGCAAGTGTGATGAATGAAACACAGGGCCCGCGCTGTGTGAACGAATGCCCCGTACCCCCGGTGCATTCTGCCGAACAGGGTTTTGACCTTGATCCGGAGACATCGTATCATTAAGCAGCGGCGCCCGGAACGGCAACCCGTCTCCGGTGGTGTACTCTCGGGACCCGACAATGGACTTCTTCACCTCTTCCCTCATACTCCTTGCGGCGATTGCCGTCGCACTCCTGCTGTTTCTTCCGCGTGCGGGTGTCTTCGCCCGCTGGAAACAGACCAGAATGCGCAAAGCGCGCTCCGCCGCCGAAGATGCGCTGAAACACGCCTATGATTATGAGCAACGGGGCACCGGGTGTACCCTGGAGAGTATCGCCGGGGCGCTGTCCCTTTCCGTGGACCATGCCGCCCGTCTTGCCACACAGCTCGAGTCGATGGGACTGGTGCGCCCCGACGGAAACGCCCTTCGCCTCACACCGGAGGGACGCTCCTACGCTTTGCGTATCATCCGCATACACCGCCTCTGGGAACGGTATCTCGCCGATGAGACCAGCGTGCGGGAAGCGGACTGGCACCTTCAGGCCGAACGCCAGGAACACCGGATGACCGCCGCGGAAGCCGATGCGCTTGCAGCACACCTGGGCAATCCGCAGCTGGATCCCCACGGCGACCCCATTCCCACGGCGGCGGGTGAAATCCCCGAGCTGAAGGGAGACCCGCTGACCTCGCTGGGAGCGGGAGAGTTTGCGAAAATCGTCCACGTGGAGGATGAGCCGCACGCGATTTATGCCCAGCTGATCGCCGAAGGACTCCATGCCGGGATGGTTGTCCAGGTGATAGAGAACAGCGGCGCACGGATGCGTCTTGAAGCCAACGGTGAAGAAGTACTGCTTGCGCCGATGTTTGCCCGCAATCTCACCGTCCTCTCCATTCCCGAAGAGCGCCGCTCTCATGACCCGTTCGCGACCCTGGCTTCACTCCGCCCGGGAGCAAGTGCCCTGGTCACAGGCATATCCCGCGCATGCCGCGGACAGCAACGCCGCCGGTTGATGGATCTCGGCATCGTCCCCGGGACCACCATTGCCGCCGAGCTCTCCAGCCTGACCGGCAACCCCATCGCATACCGGGTGCGCGGCACTCTCGTCGCCCTCCGGAAGGAGCAGGCGGAACACATCGTTGTCAGCCCGGTCATGGTGTCAGCATGAGCGATCCGATCCCACAGGCCTGCGAAACCTGCCCCGCCTTTAATGCCGGTCATCTCACCCGGCTGGGCATCAGCATCGATAACGTGGATTTTGTGGTGGCACTCGCAGGGAACCCGAACACCGGCAAGAGCACCGTGTTCAACAGCCTTACCGGCCTCCGGCAGCACACCGGCAACTGGCCCGGAAAAACCGTCACCCGCGCCGAAGGCGGCTTCGCCTTCAACGGAAAGAAATTCAAAATTGTGGATCTGCCGGGCACGTATTCCCTCCTGTCCACAAGCGTGGATGAGGAGGTCGCCCGTGACTTCATCCTGTTCGGCCGGCCCAACGTGACCGTTATCGTTGTTGATGCGACGCGGCTGGAGCGCAATTTGAATCTTGCGCTGCAGGTTCTGGAAATCACCGACCGGGCCGTCCTGTGCGTGAACCTCATCGATGAGGCGCGCCGGCACAACATCGCCGTGGACGACCGGACGCTCGCCCGGGAGCTCGGCATCCCGGTGGTCCTTACCGCAGCACGGCAACGGGAAGGCATTACCGACCTGCTGCAGACCGTCCACGATGTGGCGACAGGTGCGTTTGTGTGCAGGCCGCGCCGCGTACAGAGTATACCCGCGAACGTCGCCACAGCGCTCGACACGCTTGCGGAACAGGTGATCGCCCGTTTTCCCGGCCTCCCGAACGCACGGTGGGTTGCCCTGCGGCTGCTCGAAGGCGATCAACGGATGATCGATGCGGTGAAGAGCGGAGAACTTGCAGGACTGGTGGCAGGCAACACGTGACAACCCCATCGCAGCAGAACAGATCCCGCGGACTCCCTGCTCACCCATGCCAACACGCTCCGGTGGGAACTCGGCGACGGCTATCACGACTCGCTGATGGAAGGGATCTATCAGGATGCGGCCAGGATCGCCGATAGGGCCGTCACACGGAGCGGCAAACCACCGCGGTTCAATCTGGACCGGACCATCGACCGGCTGGTGACCAGCAAGTGGACCGGATTTCCGATCATGCTCCTGCTGCTTGCCGTGGTGTTCTGGCTTACCGTCGTCGGGGCCAATATTCCTTCCGCACTCCTTGCCTCGTTCTTCCTGGACACGGTCCATCCGGTGTTGAAGGAGTTCTGTACGGGCGTCGGGTTTCCCTCCTGGCTCACCGGGCTCCTGGTGGACGGTGCGTATCTCGCGGGGGCGTGGGTGATCAGTGTGATGCTCCCGCCCATGGCGGTCTTCTTTCCGGTCTTTACGCTGCTGGAGGACTTCGGCTATCTGCCGCGGGTGGCCTTCAACATGGATGCGCTCTACCGCCGGGCGGGTGCGCACGGCAAGCAGGCGCTCACGATGACCATGGGGTTCGGCTGTAACGCGGCCGGCGTTGTCGCAACGCGGGTCATCGACAGTCCGCGCGAACGGCTCATTGCGATCATCACCAACAATTTCTCCCTCTGCAACGGACGCTGGCCGACACAAATCCTGATGGCCTCGATATTCATCGGCGCCCTCGCGCCGGTCCACCTCGCCGGCCTTCTCTCCGCCGCCGCGGTGGTGGTCGTCGCCGTGCTCGGCGTGACGCTCAGCCTCGTGGTTTCCTGGTCTCTCTCCCGTACGGTTCTCCGCGGTGAAGCGTCGGCTTTCAGCCTGGAACTCCCGCCGTACCGGCCACCGCGCATCTGGCAGACACTCTACACGTCGCTCATCGATAGAACGATCTACGTGCTCTGGCGCGCAATTCTTTTTGCCGTGCCTGCAGGGATGGTGATCTGGCTTGTGGCGAATGTGACGGTCGGCGGATCAAGCCTGGCGGAGCTGTTCATCCACTGGTCGAATCCGTTCGGACTGTTGATCGGGCTGAACGGCGTGATACTGCTTGCCTATATCATTGCCATTCCCGCAAACGAAATCGTCATCCCCACGGTGCTGATGCTCACCGTGCTCACCACCGCGCTGAACGGCGTGGGCGCGGGCACCGGCGTGATGTTCGAAGCGGATTCAGCGGCGGCAACGGCGGACATCCTCCGGGCAGGAGGATGGACGACGCTGACCGGCATCAACCTGATGCTGTTCAGCCTGATCCATAACCCCTGTTCCACCACGATCTACACGATATATAAAGAGACACGCAGCATGAAGTGGACAGCGCTTGCCACGATCCTCCCGCTCGGGATGGGATTCGCTGTTTGTTTCCTGGTCGCCCTTCTCTGGCACTTCTTCGCCGCCCCTTAGCGCCTGTTTTTCCGTTCCTTCCCATTCCTACTTTCACACGGTGTTTTCTCATTTGTTGGAATTTCCCCGCCTCTCAGGGCTGAGAATGCCCTTCCCGGCCGGTATTGGGCGGTTATTCTGGCATGCAATTCGCAAGGTTACAGCGGACTGCGATTACACCTGAAATCTGCACCTTTCCCAGCACTCTACAGGATAAACGATGGAACGCCTCAATGTCACCATCGACGGCAATGAAGCAGCCGCGTACGTGGCGCACAAGCTGAACGAAGTCATTGCCATCTACCCCATCACCCCTTCCTCGAACATGGGCGAGTGGGCCGATGAATGGTCATCCCAGGGCCGGAAAAACCTCTGGGGAACCGTTCCGTCCGTCACCGAAATGCAGAGCGAAGGGGGTGCCGCGGGAGCCGTGCACGGCGCGTTACAGACCGGCGCCCTTTCCACCACCTTCACGGCATCGCAGGGACTCCTGCTGATGATCCCCAACATGTTCAAGATTGCGGGTGAGCTCACGCCGACCGTGTTCCACGTTTCGGCCAGGGCCGTGGCCGGCGCGGCACTGTCGATTTTCGGTGAACACAGCGATGTGATGGCGACGCGCACCACCGGCTTTGCGCTCCTCGCCTCCAACAGTGTGCAGGAGATCATGGATCTGGCGCTGATCTCGCAGGCGGCAACCCTGGAGTCGCGGATCCCGTTCATTCATTTCTTCGACGGATTCCGCAGTTCGCACGAAGTGCAGAAGATCGAACAGCTGAATGACGACGATCTGCGCGCACTCGTCAGCGACGATCTGGTGTTCGCCCACCGGCGCCGGGCACTCTCGCCCGAGCATCCCGTTATGCGCGGCACCGCCCAGAATCCGGATGTCTTTTTCCAGGCCCGCGAGGCGTGCAACCCCTACTACCAGCGCTGTCCCGACATCGTGCAGAAAGTGATGGACAAGTTCGCCGCGGTGGTCGGACGCCAGTACCGGTTGTTTGAATACCTTGGTTCGCCGACAGCCGACCGCGTCATCGTGATGATGGGTTCCGGTGCCGAAGCGGCACAGGAAGCGGTGGAGTACCTCAACAAGAAGGGGGGCAATGTCGGCCTTCTCAAGATCCGGCTGTACCGTCCCTTCTCGGTGAAACACTTCCTCTCCACGCTGCCCGCATCGGTGAAACACATTGCCGTGCTGGACCGCACCAAAGAGCCGGGAAGCCTCGGCGATCCCGTGTACCTGGATGTTATCAGTGCGATCAACGAAGGCCTCGGGGATGGAACGGCACCGGTCAAGACCATGCCCCGGATCATCGGCGGACGGTACGGCCTCTCCTCGAAGGAGTTCACCCCCGCAATGGTGAAAGCGATTTTCGACGAGCTGGCAAAGCCCAAACCGAAAAATCACTTCACGATCGGCATCACCGACGATGTCACGAACTCCAGCCTCGACGTATGATCCCTTGTTCTCCACGGAAGCCGATGATGTGTTCCGTGGAATCTTCTACGGTCTCGGCGCCGACGGCACCGTCGGGGCGAACAAGAACTCGATCAAGATCATCGGGGAAGACACCGGCTTTTATGCGCAGGGGTACTTTGTGTACGACTCCAAGAAGTCGGGGTCCACGACAACCTCCCACCTGCGCTTCGGCCCGCGTCCGATTCACTCGACCTATCTCATCACCACGGCGAAATTTGTCGCGTGCCATCAGTGGTTCTTCCTCGAGAAGTTCGACGTGCTGCAGACCGCGCTTCCGGGCAGTACGTTCCTTCTGAACAGCATGTACGGCCCCGCTGAAGTGTGGGATCATCTGCCCAAGCATATCCAGGAACAGCTGATCCAGAAGAAGATCAATTTCTATGTGATCGATGCCTACAAGGTCGCCAATGCGAGCGGCATGGGGGGCCGGGTGAACACGATCATGCAGACCTGCTTCTTCGCGATCTCGGGCGTGCTGCCGCGCGACGCGGCGATCGCCGCGATCAAGAACTCCATCAAGAAAACCTACGGCAGAAAAGGCGACGACGTCGTCAGGCAAAACTTCGAAGCCGTGGATCAGACCGTTGCCAACCTGCACGAAGGTGCAGGTGCCGGACCGTGCGACCAGCACGATCACGATGCCCCCGGTCGTCTCCGATGCCGCGCCGGATTTTGTGAAGAACGTGACGGCAAAGATTATCGCCGGGTTCGGCGACGATCTGCCGGTGAGCCTCATGCCGGTGGACGGCACATTCCCCACGGGTACCACGCAGTGGGAAAAGCGCAACATCGCGATGGAAATTCCGGTGTGGGATGCCGTAACGTGCATCCAGTGCAACAAATGCGCTCTCGTCTGCCCCCACGCGGCGATCCGGACGAAAGTCTATGATCCCGCCGCTGCTCGTCGGTATGCCGCCGACGTTCAAGGCGGTGGACTACCGCGGGCCGGAATACAAGGGGAAGAAGTACACCGTACAGGTGGCGCCCGAGGATTGTACAGGGTGCGAACTGTGCGTGGAAGTGTGCCCCGCGAAGAACAAGAGCGAAACGCGCCTGAAGGCCATCAACATGGCGACCGCAGCAGCCGATCCGCGAGACGGAACGTGCGAACTTCTCCTTCTTCCTGGACATACCGGAAATAGACCGGCGCCAGGTGAAGGTGGACACGGTGAAGGGGTCGCAGTTCCTCCAGCCGCTCTTTGAGTTCTCGGGTGCCTGCTCGGGCTGCGGGGAAACGCCCTACGTGAAGCTGGTGAGCCAGATGTTCGGCGACCGGACGATCGTCGCGAATGCCACGGGCTGCTCCTCCATCTACGGCGGGAACCTGCCCACGACCCCGTGGTCGCAGAATGCCGACGGTCGCGGACCCGCATGGGCGAACTCCCTCTTTGAAGACAACGCCGAGTTCGGTCTGGGGATGCGGCTGACGGTGGACAAGCACACCGAGATGGCACGGGAGCTGGTGCGGGCCCTTGCGGGTACCGTGGGCGACGTGCTGGCAACGGCCATTCTGGATGCCAAGCAGGATGACGAAGCCGGCATTTTCGAACAGCGCCTGCGTGTCGCCCAGCTGAAGGAAAAACTGGCAGCGGTCAACACGCCCGAGGCCAAAAACCTTGCTCAGCCTCGCGGATAATCTCGTGAAGCGCAGTATCTGGATTATCGGTGGCGACGGATGGGCGTATGACATCGGGTTCGGCGGGCTGGACCATGTGCTGGCCTCCGGCCGGAACGTCAACATCCTGGTCCTGGACACGGAAGTCTACTCGAATACCGGCGGACAGATGTCGAAGTCCACGCCCCGCTCGGCGGTGGCGAAATTTGCGGCAGGAGGCAAACCGCTGGCCAAGAAGGACCTGGGCAAGATCGCCATGAGCTACGGTTCCGTCTACGTGGCCCAGGTGGCCATGGGGCACAGCGACCTGCAGACCATCCGTGCATTCGCGGAAGCGGATGCGTATGACGGGCCCTCCCTGATCATCGCGTACAGCCACTGCATCGCCCATGGCATCAATATGGGCCAGGGGATGGTGAACCAGAAAGCCGCGGTGGAGAGCGCACACTGGCCGCTCTACCGGTTCAACCCGCTGGCGGCCCGCGAGGGAAAGAACCCCCTGAAACTCGACTCCAAAGCGCCGAAGATCCGGTTCGAGGACTATGCCTACCTGGAGACCCGGTACAAGATGCTCACCAAGAGCAATCCGGCGGAGGCCAAACGGCTGATGGCGCTTGCAGAGGCGGACGTGAAGGAGCGGTGGCATTGGTTCGAAGACGCGGCGAAAGAATTCACCCCGGCACCGCCTGCCGCCGAAAAACACTAACACGAACCGGTTTTTCACTGAACTGACAGGAATCAGGAACTATGGACCTCTCAACGACATATCTCGGACTGCATCTGAAAAACCCGCTGGTTCCCTCCGCCAGTCCGCTGTCGCGTACGCTCGACAGCATGAAGCGGCTGGAAGATGCGGGCGCTGCGGCAATCGTGATGTATTCGCTCTTTGAAGAGCAGATCCAGCACGAAGCGGCGGAACTGAACCACTATATGAGCTACGGCACCGAAAGCTTCGCCGAAGCGCTGTCGTACTTTCCGGAGGCACAGGAATACAACCTCGGCCCCGATGAGTACGTGGAACATCTCCACAAAGCCAAGAAGGCCCTCGGTATTCCGGTGATCGGCAGCCTGAACGGTGTTTCCACCGGCGGCTGGATGAAATATGCAAAAAAGATCGAAGAAGCCGGCGCCGATGCTCTGGAACTGAATGTCTACTATATTCCCACCGATCCGCGCCTGTCCTGCTCAGGCGGTGGAAGACCTGTACCTTGATGCGCTGAAAGCCGTCAAGCAAACGGTGAAAATTCCCGTGGCGATGAAGCTGAGTCCGTTCTTCAGCTCCATGGCCAACATGGCCTCCCGGCTTGACGCAGCGGGAGCGGACGGGCTGGTGCTGTTCAACCGGTTCTACCAGCCGGATTTTGACATCGAAGCACTGGATGTGGTCCCGAACGTCAGCCTGAGCTCGTCGCGTTCCATCCGTCTTCCCCTCCGCTGGATCGCCATTCTCTTCGGACGGGTGAAGGCAAACCTCGCCGCAACGAGCGGTGTGCATACCGCTGAAGATGTGCTGAAACTGCTCATGGCGGGTGCCGACATTACCATGTTGTGCTCCGCGCTCCTGCAGCACGGACCGGGCGCAATCGCCGAGATTCTCAAGAATCTGGATCGCTGGATGCTGGAACATGAATACGTATCGGTGCAGCAGATGCGCGGCAGCATGAGCCAGAAGTCGGTGGCCGATCCGTCGGCCTTCGAGCGCGCCAACTATATGAAGGCGCTGACCCAGTACAAGTAGCTGTCGTCCACTCGTGCATTTCCACCGGGCCGCGGGAGCAGACAGCTCCCGCGGCTCCGCATCTTGGAGGAATCGGTATGATGACCAGAACTTTGCTCTCCCTCTTGCTCTTCCTGGTCTGTGCCTTCGCGGCTCCCGCAGCGTCCGCCCGGCAGGAAGGAGATCCTCATGCCGCCGAGACCACACCCCAGGTACCGGCGCTGAACGCATTCCATACCCCCATCTACAAACTCTGGCACACCGCGTGGCCGAAAAAGGATACGGCCATGATGGCCATGCTCACGCCCGAAATTGACAAAGGTATTGACGGGGTGGCACAGGCCGAACTTCCGGGAATCCTGCGCGACAAGAAAGCGGTGTGGCAGGAGAATGTGAAGCTGCTGCAGGCCGTCGGCGTCGAATACCGGGAAGCGATGGCCGGCGACGACCTCGCGGCGAAATTGAATGCAGCCGAGAAGCTCCATGCCCAGTACGAAAGACTTGTGCGCATCGTGCGGCCCGTCATGAAACAGATCGAGGCATTTCATTCGGTGCTGTACATGCTCTACCACTACTCTATGCCCGAAAACGACATGGACAAGATCAGAAGTTCGGGAAAGGATCTCCGCATCCGCATGGATTCCCTGAATGCGGCGACGCTTCCGGAACGGCTGAAGAAAAAGGAAGAAGCGTTCGTGGCCGCGCGGGCGGCACTGTCGGCCTCGGTGGATGCGGTGAATGCCGCGGTGGGCACCAACGACGGGAAGAAGATCAAAGACGCCATTATCGCCATGCACAGCGACTATGAAAAACTGGAAAAGGTGTTCGAGTGAAATCCGCCCGCACATCCCGCGCCGACATTGAGGCTTTTTTCGAAGGTCCCGCCTACGCGGTCGTCGGCGTATCGGCCGACCGGAAGAAATTCGGCAATGTGGTGTTCCGGTCGATGGGGGACAAACAGTTCACCGTGTACCCGGTGCATCCGGCGCTCGAGACCGTGGAAGGGAAGCGCTGCTACCGCACCGTCGCGGATCTGCCGGAAAACGTGAATGCGGTCGTCACCGTTGTCCCGCCCGGAGTGACCGAACAGGTCGTCGGGGAGTGCCTGGCGCGGGGTATCCGGCACTTCTGGATGCAGCCCGGTTCGGAATCGCCGGCGGCGGTCTCCGCCGCACGCAAGGCCGGGGCGACCGTGGTCGAACATGATTGCATCCTGATGTTCCTGGAACCGGTGGAGTCCGTTCATGCGCTCCACCGGTGGCTGAAGAAGCTCGTGGGCAGATATCCGGCATAATGCACCGGGCGCCGCACCGGGTGCTCCTTCTTCATCTCTTCGCTGCCGATGATTTCCTCCACCGCGTCCATCGCCCGTTCCATCTTGCGCATCATCAGGATGAACGGGCCGGACGTGGTCATATCCACCCCCGCACCACGCAGCAGCTCAATCGGATAGTCCGAACCGCCCGCCTCCAGCAGTGTGAGATACCGTGCCCTGGCGTTCCGGTCTCCGGCCGAGCACCATTTCGGCGAGCGCGGCGGAGGCGGTCAACGATGTGGCGTACTGATACACGTAGAAATTGTAGTAGAAGTGGGGTACGGACGCCCATTCGGCCTGGACCCACTCATCCACCACACATACCCCGCGGTCGTGCCCGTAATACGTGCGCGCAAGATCGAGGTACAGCGCGGAAAGAGAGTCACCGGTCAGCGATTGCCCCGCCTCGGCGATTTCATGGATCTTCAATTCGAATTCCGCAAACTGGACCTGCCGGAAGAGTGTGGCCTTGATGCCGTCCAGGTAATTCATGAGCAACGACAGCCGGATCCGGTGGTCCGTATATGGTGGCGAGCATGTGCTCCATCAACAATGCTTCATTGAATGTGGAGGCCACTTCCGCGACAAAAATGGAGTACCGCGCCGTCGGGTACGGCTGCCGGGCATTGGAAAGAAAACTATGCATCGTGTGCCCCAGTTCATGCGTCACGGTGCTGACATCATCATACTTGCCGTTGTAATTCAGCAGAATGAACGGGTGGATGTCGTAGACGGCGCCGTTCGAGTATGCCCCGCTGATTTTCCCCTCGCCCGGAAAGACATCCATCCACCGTTCGGCAAACGCGCGGCGGGCTACCGCACCGTATGACTCCCCGAGCGGAGCCAGGGACGCAAGAATCAGATCCCGGGCTTCCTCAAAAGTGTAGGTCAGCTCCACGCCGGCGGCGGCAGGGGCATAGAGGTCGTAGTAATGCAGCTCCTCCACCCCCAGCAGGCGCCTGCGCAGATCCAGGTAACGGTGAAACACCGGAAGCTGCTCGCGCACGTTCTGAATCAGCGAGTGGTACACGCCGGCGGGGATGTTGCCGCCGTGGAGCGCCCCGTGCAGACAGGAAGGGTAGTTCCGTGCACGCTGGTAGAAAAGGTTCTTGCGGAGTTCGGAATAGAGTTGCACGCCGAACGTCCGCCGGTAGCGCATGCAATGTTGAAAAATGGGCCTTAAAAACCTTCTCGCGGTCTTCCCGATGTGCGAGCGTCCGGTAGAGCGCGAACGCCGCATTGTCCAGGTGCACCGGTGTACCGTCATGCAGCTTCACGTCCGGGAACGGGAAATCCGCGTTGGAGAAGATGGTGAAGATGTTTGCGGAGGACTCCGCCATCAGTCCGGCCTCGGCAATGATCTTCTCCTCGGTTTCCGTGCCCGTGTGTTCCCGGCGCCGCAGAGTATCGTTCAACGGGTGACGGTAGACGGCAAGGCCTGGTTCCGCCTCGAGAAACGCTTCCACCGCCTCCCGTCCCATGCGGAGAATCTCCGGTTCGATAAACGCCGTGCGTGCGCCGATGTCCGCCCCGATCTGACCGATCTCCTGCTGGTAACCGAGAAATGTGGCATCCCTGGTGTCGATGTCGGCATGGGCCTGGGCATAGGTGTACAGGCGGGAGAAGGTCTTGCCGATGGCACTGCTCAGGTCCAGACAGGCCAGAAGGTGCGCCGGCGAGTGTGCGAGTGTCCCGCGAAAGGCGTCAATCCGCGCGACGTCTGCCAGCAATTGGTCCTTTGCGGCTTTCCATGCATCAAAATCGGAATACACCGCACCGAGGTCCCAGGTATATTGCGGGGGGATCTTGCTGCGGTCCCGTTCTGTGCTCAATGATGAAGTTGCGGTCATGAACTGTGTCCCTCGATGTGTGGTACCATGCGATGGCGGGTGTCTCGCGCCATGATGACGAAAATGATAGGGAATTCACCCCCGAGAAGCAATATTGGCTATTTGTGCGGAAAAGTTCGTATTATTCATCTTGTGAAAATCAGCAACAGCGGGTGGAATCACCATGAAGCCATTTCGTGACCGTCTTCAGCGGGAAGTGATTGTGTTCGACGGAGGTGTCGGAACGTACCTCTATGAGAAAGGGGTGTTCATCAACACGTGCTTCGACGAACTGAATCTCACCAACCCCGATCTTGTGAGCGAAATGCACCGGGACTACGTCAATGCCGGCGCGGATGTTGTCGAGACGAATACCTTCGGTGCAAACCGGTTCAAGCTGGCGCCGCACGGACTTGAAACGAAAGTGTACGAAATCAACAGGCGCGGCGCCGAGCTGGCAAAACATGCGGTCGGCGATCGGGCCCTGGTGGCCGGATCGGTGGGACCGCTGGGTGTGCAAATCGAGCCGATCGGAAAACTGTCGTACGATGAAGCGAAGGACGTGTTCAAGGAACAGATCGCCGGCCTGCTGGACGGCGGCGCCGATCTGATCGTCCTGGAGACCTTCTCGCTCGTCAACGAGCTCCTGCAGGCCATTCGCGCCTCGCGGGAGCTGAATCCGGATATCCCGCTCGTTGCACAGATGACCGTCAACGATGAAGGAATGCTGCTCAGCGGCGCATCGCTCGAAACATTTGTCCGGGAAACCGCGATGTATGCGGTGGATGTGATCGGCTTGAACTGTTCCGTGGGCCCCAGGGCGATGCTGGAGGCACTGGAACACCTCAAAACGCTTACCAAGCTGCCGATCTCGGTGCAACCGAACGCGGGTATTCCACAGAACGTCGGCGGGCGGAACATCTACATGACTTCCCCCGAATACATTGCGGAATATGCCAAACGGTTCATCCAGACCGGGGCGGCGGTTGTCGGGGGATGCTGCGGGACCAATCCGGAGCATATCCGGGCAATCCGGCGCGCCGTACAGGCCCTCCAGCCGGCCAAACGGATGGACCTCACGGAGAAGGAACTCAAGATCTCGGCACCGGAGTCCGTGCAGGTGGTGCATCAGGCGGAGAAATCCCGGCTGAGCAACAAGCTGGTGAAACACCAGTTTGTCACGCTCGTCGAACTCGTTTCCCCCAAGGGGGTCTCCGCCTCGTCGCAGATCACCAAAGCGCGCAAACTCTTCCATTCCGGCATTGACGGCATCAACATCCCCGACGGACCGCGCGCATCGGCACGGATGTCCGCGCTCGCTCTTGCCGCGATTCTCCAGCGCGAAGTGGGAATCGAAACCGTCCTGCATTTTGCGTGCCGGGACCGGAACGTCATCGGCATGCAATCCGACCTGCTCGGCGCGTGGGCCCTGGGACTCCGGAATATCCTGGCCATTACGGGGGATCCGCCCAAGCTGGGGAACTATCCGAATGCCACCGCGGTATTTGATGTTGATGCCATCGGGTTGACCAATATCATCAATCGCCTGAATCATGGACTCGATCTTGCGGGAAACCCGATCGGGGATCCGACGGCGTTCAGCATCGGTGTGGGAGTGAATCCCGGAGCCATCAATCTCGATGATGAACTTCGACGGCTGGAATGGAAGATCGAAGCGGGCGCGGAATATATGATTACGCAACCGGTCTTCGATCTGGACATCCTGGAACGGTTCATGAAGCGCGTGGAACACTGTGCGGATCCCCGTCATCTGCGGAATCTGGCCGCTGGTATCGTACAGAAATGCGGAGTTCATGAACAATGAAGTGCCCGGCGCCAGCGTGCCGCAGGCCATCCTGGAACGCATGCGCAAAACGACGACAAAAGAAGAAGGATTTCTGGAGGGCGTGGCCATCGCAAAGGAAACGTACCAGCGCGTCCGCCCCGCCGTGGCCGGCGTACAACTCTCCGCACCCATGGGGCGGATAGAAGGAATCACCATGATGCTGGAATGACGGCCGCCCGTGTGTGATGCGGCCGTTCCATGTCAGGATGCACAATCAACACGGCGCTTCTCTCCATGTCCACACCCCTGATGCGGCAGTATGCGCAGGTAAAAGCGAAATACCCGGATACGATCCTGCTGTTCCGGATGGGCGACTTTTTTGAAACCTTCGAGGAAGACGCGAAGGTGACCGCCCGCGTTCTGGGCATCACCCTCACGCGCCGCGGGAACGGCGCCGCCGGCGAAACACCGCTGGCCGGCTTTCCCCATCATGCGCTCGATGTCTACCTCCCCAAACTGCTCAAGGCCGGATACCGCGTCGCGGTGTGCGAACAGCTCGAAGATCCCAAAACTGGCCAAAGGTATCGTCAAACGCGACGTTATCGAAGTGGTGACGCCGGGTGTGTCCTTTTCCGAAAAAGTCCTGGAACAGAAGCGGAACAATTTCCTCGCCGCCGTGGCTCTTCCCAGCGCCCTGGCGACGGCCCGGGACCGCGTCGGCTTCTCCTTCATCGATGTCTCCACCGGCGAATTCCGTGTTGCCGAGATCACCCTCAGGCAGCTTCCCGAACAGATCGGGGCGCTTGAGCCCGTTGAACTGCTTGTGCAACGGCGCGACATCTCCTCCATCGAGCCCCTTCTGAAAAACATCTATCGCGGTATCTATACCCGCGTCGACGACTGGGTGTTCACTGAAGAATACGGGCGGGAGTTGCTTACCGGTCATTTCCAGACGCAATCCCTCAAGGGATTCGGACTTGAGGAAACCACCATCGGCGTGACCGCCGCCGGAGCGGTTTTGAACTACCTGCAGGAAACGCAGAAGGCCAACCTGCTCCACATAAAGAAACTGCTTCCCTTCGACATCGCCGGACACATCGTCCTCGATCCGTCAACCAAGCGGAACCTGGAAATCACGTCGTCAATGGCCGGGGAGACGGACGGGACCCTGTTCAGCATCCTGGACCGCACCCGGACCCCCATGGGAGGCAGGCTCCTGAAACGCTGGGTGGGACAGCCCCTGAACACGCTGGCCCCCATTCAGAGAAGACTCGGGGCGGTAAGCGAACTCGCGGCCAACGGTGTCCTGCGTGAGGCGCTGGCCACACGTCTCTCCCGCATCGGCGATCTCGAACGTCTGAACGGCCGGATCTGTACCGGCCGGGCGGGCCCGCGCGACCTGAACGCGATGAAACACATCCTGCTGGACATCGAGGCGCTCCGGGTCAGCACCGCATTGATGACCTGCGAGGAGCTCGCTGCACTGCATGCGACACTCACCCCGCTGCCGGATATCGTTGCGGTGATTGATGCGGCCATCGAGGCCGACCCTCCGGCGGTGATCGCCGACGGGGGCGTCATCCGGGCCGGCTATCATGACGAACTGGACCGGCTCAGGGAGCTGGCGGTGAACGGCAAACGCTGGATTGCCGAGATGCAGGCGGAGGAACGCGAACGGACCGGCATCCCTTCCCTCAAGGTGGGATTCAACAACGTCTTCGGGTACTATATCGAAATCACCAACACCCACCGGGCAAAGGTACCCGCGGAATACATCCGGAAACAAACACTCACGGGTGCAGAACGGTATGTGACACCCGCCCTGAAGGAATACGAAGAGAAAATCCTTCATGCCGAAGAACGTATTCTGGCGCTGGAGACCGGCATTTTTACGGAGGTCCGGCTCCGTGTCGCGACACAGGCCGAGGCGATCCTGACCAATGCCGAGGCCCTGGCCGCACTGGATTGTTTTGCGTCCCTTGCCGCCGTGTCCGCGGAATATGAGTATGTGTGTCCTGAAGTGAACGAGGGACCCCTGCTGGAAGTTGAGGACGGCCGGCATCCGGTGATCGAACGGATGCTGCCGCCGGGTGAACACTTCACACCGAATTCCGTCCGGCTGGATACCGGCAACGACCAGATTCTCATCATTACCGGTCCCAATATGAGCGGGAAGTCCAGTTTTCTCCGGCAGACCGGACTGGTTGTGCTGCTTGCGCAGATCGGGAGCCATGTGCCGGCGAAACGCGCGGTCATCGGCATCGTGGACAGGATCTTCACACGGGTCGGTGCGAGCGACAACATCGCCTCGGGAGAAAGCACCTTCCTGGTGGAAATGCACGAGGCCGCCCACATCGTCAATACGGCCACGCGTCGCAGCCTCATCCTGCTTGACGAGGTCGGACGCGGCACGAGCACATTCGACGGCATCAGTATCGCCTGGGCCCTGACCGAATACCTGCACGATCGGGTGGGTGCGCGCACACTGTTCGCCACTCACTATCATGAATTGAACGAGCTCGCCGACCTGTTTCCCCGTATCCGCAATTTCAAGGTGGATGTGCGCGAGTACAGCGACAAAGTGATCTTCCTGCACAAGGTCACCCCGGGCTTCGCAGATCACTCGTACGGGATCCAGGTGGCGCAGATGGCGGGACTGCCTGAAGAGATCACCGACCGCGCAACGGCCCTGCTCAGGAATCTGGAAGGCGCCGACCTCAGCGTCAGCGACACCCCGCGTCCGGGAGCACGCGAACGACAGCGGCGCAATCCTGCCGCAGGTGTTCAACTCACGCTGTTCGAAATGAAAGACGACCCCCTGCGGGAAGAACTCCGGGGCCTGGACCTGGATTCGATGACCCCCCTGGAGGCCATGAGGACACTGGCGGAGTTGCGCCGGCGCGTGCTCGAAAGCTCTTCCGCCTGATGCAACGACAGCGATGACAGCGCGTGTTCCGGTGACGGGATCGCCATGCACCATCATCCGAGGAGGACAACATGACATTCATGGAACTCAAGCTCCTGCACGCCTTCAACGCCTGGGCCAGCAACCGGGTGTTCGACGCCGTGGGGCAAATGCCGGAGGCCGATGTGACCAGGGACATGAAAACGAGCCATGGAAGCATACACGCAACACTCGTGCACATGGTCGGGGCGGAGAAGATGTGGCTCTCCCGATGGCTCGGCACGCCGGATCGTTCGTTTCTGAGCACCGCTGAGGTGCCGACACTTGCGGACGTTCGCGCGGTCTGGGAACGGGTGGGCTTCGAGACCGCGAGGTTCATCGGGACGATGAACGACAGAAAGCTGCAGGAGACCTTCACCATGACCACGGCAAAAGGGGAGTCGTTCGTCCATACCTACGGTCAGGCGTTTCAGCACGTCGTGGATCATGGCACCTATCACCGCGGCCAGGTTGTTGCGATGATGCGGCAGCTCGGTGTCGTTCCACCGTCGACGGGGCTCATCATGTTCTACCGCGAGACGACGCGAACATGAAGGGTGTGCTGCTCGCACTGAAGCTCCTCGTCGCGCTCTACCTGGTGCGGGTGGTCTTCTTTCTTGTCGGCGCGTGCACACCCGGCGGCCATCCGAACGACCCGCCTCTGCTGGTCTTTGTCCTGGATGTCATCAACCTGTTCATTCATGAGGCCGGCCACTTTCTGCTGAGTCCTTTCGGCAGGTGGGTCTCGGTGATCGGCGGTTCGTTCATGCAGGTGTTCCTGCCCGCCGCCCTGCTTGCTGTTACCTGGCGGCAGAAGCCGGGTCAGGCCCCTTTTCCCGCCTTCTGGCTCGGCGAGAGCCTGGTGAATGCCAGCATCTACATCGCAGACGCACCGTACAGAAAGCTACGGCTGATTGCATCGGGTCTCACACATGACTGGTACTGGCTTCTGGAGGACCATCTTGAAGCGGCCGAACCGCTTGCCTGGGTGGTCTTTGGTGCGGGAGTCTTGTTCTGTTGCGGAGCAATTGTGGCTTTCGTCCTGCTCGCCGCACGGGCCTTTCAGGAGATTCCAGCGGACAGGGATCCCCTGGTACCATAGGAAGGCCGCATAATATTGCTCATGTAAGCGTTTTTGGCCGTTTTTCCTTCCTTGGATTTCCCTTCTGCTTTGAGTACCTTTGTCAAACAGTGATTCCGCAGGGTGACGTGATCCTCCATGGGACTGTATCCACAACCAAATAAATGGCAGTGCGGGCCTTTTGCGCTGAAGTATGCACTGATCATGCTCGGGAAGATTGTCGACGAAAAGCAGGTTTCGCGCATCGCCGGAACGCACTGGTGGGCCGGCACGGACGAAATCAAGCTGGGCAAGGCCGCCCGGGCATATGATTGCGATATGAAGATCGTCCGCCGGACCAATGCCCTTCGTGCCAAGCGCGAGCTCCTTTCGGCGCTGAAGAAAGGCCGGCCGGCCCTCCTCTGTGTTGATTCCTGGGAACACTGGATCACGGTGGTCGGGGCGGAGAAGGGAAAGTTCATTTCCGTTGACAGCCGCGAAGCACCGGTGGTCTGCGTGGACACCTGGCGGGCGCTGAAAAAGCGCTGGGTATACCGCGTAACCGATCCGGACGACCCGACGGAGGTAAGAGACCCTCTATGATTTGCACCTGCTGATTCCGCGGTTCCGGGTGCGGACGCAGGCACATTTTTCGCTGAAGCGTGCGCGCTATCTCCGCAGACCGGAAAACCGCGCCTTTGCGACGCACTGGGATGAGTATTTCACCGACCTCACGCAGATCTGCACTCCGCGTCCACCCCGCAGCGAAAAGGTGTTTACGCTGGGGGAACTCCTCCGGCGCCACGGTACGATGATCAGCACCCAGATCGCCTACTGGCAGGGCACGGTGCGCCGTGAAAGGGTGGCAAAAATGCTGCGCAACCTGAAAAACGTGGCCGAAACATACGACCTTGTGGTGCGGGAAGACGATGAAAAACGCGCGATTGCCGCAATCAGCGCCAATCTCACCCTCTGGGCGGCAAGCACATTCGGGGTCGGTGAAGTCTACGGCAATACATGAGCGACCGCGTGTGAATATCCTCCTCACGAACGGCACCGTCGATTTTTGCGGGCGGCGAAGACTACGTGCTGATCCTTGCCCGCTATCTCCGGCACCGCGGGCACTCTGTCTTCGTCTCCGCGCTTCCGGGTCACCTCCTGCTCACAAAATGTCGTGCGGCGGGGATCCCGGTGGTGCCCGTGGACTATCGGGGCATGGACCGCGTCTTCGCCGTATCAGCGCAGCTCCGCCGTGAAATGCGCGCGCGCGCCATCCGGATCGTCCACAGCAATGCGAACTATGACCGCACGTGTGCCGCGCTTGCCTCGGTCCGTTCTCCCGTGCGTCATGTGGCCGGTATTCACAGTACCCATTCGATCCAGCACAATCTCACCCACTGGATACGGAACCGGTGGGGCATCGATCACTTCGTCACCGATGCGGATGCCGGCCGCGATGTGCTCATCGCGGAAGACGGGATCCGGGCGGACCGGATCACGACCGTGCCGATCGGCATCGAGGACGAACCGGAAGACCGCCGGCGGACCGCCCGGGTCGCGGCACGTGCGCTGCTGGGAGTGGACGAACAGACCGTGGTGATCGGCAATGTTGCGCGTCTTGTTCCGTTCAAGGGACACCGCGATCTTCTCGAGGCAGTCGCGGAAGTCGTACGGCACTCCCGCCGCGTGCTCTTCCCGGTTATCGGCGACGGGGAACTCCTTGAGAGCCTGCAGCTCCAGGCGCGGCAACTCGGCATCGAACAGTACATCAGGTTTCTCGGCTTCCAGGACAACCTGCATGAGTGGTATCCCGGATTTGACGTCTACTGTCACTCCTCGCTTGAACTGGCTGCGGAGATGTTCCCCATCGCCATTCTCCGTGCCCTCGCCACCGGCCTTCCGGTCGTGTGCACCGGTGTGGGGGGCATTGCGCTCATGGTGGAACAGCACGTCTCCGGCATCCTGGTCCCGCCGGCCAATCCGCCTGCACTGGCCTCGGCCCTCCTCGGCGTGATCACCGATGCCCGGACTGCGCGAACGCATGGGACACGCCGCACATGAGCGTTTTCTGCAGCGATTCCATGCCGCGGCCATGGCTGAACGGATGGAACGGGTGTATGCCAACGTGCTTGAAGCAGGATACACATGACCATTCCTTTTCACAAACCCCTGTACGACGATGACGACGCCCGCGCCCTGACCGACGCCCTGCGATCAGGAACGATGGTGGGAGACGGCCCGCTCACACGCCGTGCGACCGCGCTGCTGGCTGAACTGCTGGGTGTCCCCCATGTGCTCCTGACAACGTCGTGCACCCACGCGCTGGAACTGGCCATGATGGTGCTGGACCTCGCTCCCGGGGACGAGGTGCTGGTTCCGAGCTTCACGTTCGTGTCCACCACGAATGCCATTCTCCGGGAACGTGCGCGACCGGTGTTTGTGGACATCCGGCCCGACACACTGACGATCGATGTCGACGATCTGCAACGCCGCATTACCCCCCGCACAAAGGTCATCGTGCCCGTAGTCTACGCGGGTGTCTCCCCCGATATGGATGCGATCATGCGGGTCGCGCGGGAACACGGCGTCCGGGTTGTCGAGGACGCCGCACAGGGGATCGCCGCCGCCTGCAACGGCCGGCCGGCGGGAACAACCGGGGACATCGGCTGCTTCAGTTTTCACGAAACCAAGAACTATTCCACGGGAGAAGGGGGTGCCTTCGCCACCGCGGATGCCGACGCTTGCGGAACGCGCCGAAATCATCCGCGAAAAGGGAACCAACCGGAAACAGTTCCTCCTCGGCCTGGTCGACAAATACACCTGGGTCCGCACGGGCAGCAGTTTTCTCCCGCCCGACAGCACCGCGGGGCTGCTCATCAGCCAGCTGGGCAAGCGCGCGAGGATCCAGGAGCGGCGAAAGCGGATTTACGGGCGGTACATCGGTGCATTCCGTCCGCTGGAAGAGCGCGGACTGCTTTCCCTTCCGGTGATCCCTGCCGGCATCGTCTCCAACCACCATATCTTCCATCTCCTCCTGCCGGATGAAGCCGCCCGGAACCGTGCCCTTGTCTTCTTCCGCGCGCGCGGCATCGGCACGACCTTTCACTATCTTCCGCTTCACCTGAGTCCGGTGGGAAGGGCCCTGGGACATACGGAAGGAGAGTACCCGGTGACGGAATCGGTCAGCGCCCGCCTCATCCGTCTCCCCATCTATCCGTCGTTGACCGACGATGAACAGGACCATGTGATTGCCATGATGATGGAGTTTGCCGACCTGTGCCACTAATTCACTGTTTTCCCGTGCCGTACCCCGTTGACGGAGACCGCCTGAACCTCGCGCTGCGGGCCGGAGAAATAACCTACAACCACTGACATGGATCAACACAAGCTCTACCGCACGATTCAGATGCTCGGCGAAACAAAATTCCGCACCGAAGAACAGTTGCTCGGACATGTTCTGGAGAGCATCATCAAGAATGAAGAGATCCCCATCCGGGGAGGGCGTATCTGGAAGCTGGAACCAGTCGGGAGGGTCATACCGGCTGTTGCGCCAGTTCGGCGACATGGAACCGATCGAAGCGAATTTCCGGATCCGGGTGGCGGACTATCCGCTCTTCCTGCAGCTTCCCCGCAAAGGGACACTGATAAGCAGGGAGACCCATCCGTATCTCCTGCGCAAAGGAATCAAATCATTCTCCGCCACCGGTGTGGGGGAGCGCGTCGGGTGGAAAAGCTACGAGCTCTATCAGTACATCATCGCGATCACGGCGGCCTATCTGAAGCGGGATATGACCTACGCGCTGAACATCATCGGCACCGCCCTCAACTCCGTACTGAAGAACCGGCGGGTGGAATCCAAGGCGCGTCTGCTCGAGGCGGACATTGACAAGGCCCGGGAAATCCAGAAAAGCATCCTCCCGGAACACGAACTCAAATTCCACAACTACGATCTCTACGGAGTATCGCTTCCCGACCGCATCGTCGGCGGCGATTTCTTCGACTATCTGCAGGCCTCCGGCGACAAGGAACGTCTCGGTGTGGTGATCGGGGATGCGGCAAGCAAAGGCCTGTCCGCCGCGGCACAGGCATTGTACGTTTCGGGCGCGCTCCGCATGGGGGTGGAATACCAGACAAAAATCGGATCCCTGATCACACGGGTGAACTCACTCGTCAACCGGGCCTTCTCCGCGGAACACTTCGTCTCTCTGGTGTATGCCGAACTGAATGCCTCGGATCGCGGGCTCGTCATCTACGTGAATGCCGGGCACAGCAATCCGCTGATCCTGCGCGCGGACACCAATGAGGTGGAGAGCCATCGCCGCCACGGGCCAGATCATCGGGCCCTTCCTCCGGGAAACATACCATTCCGACTTCACGATCCTCAACAAGGGTGATCTGATGCTCATGTATACGGATGGCATCGTGGAGGCGGCGAACGAACAGGGAGAGATGTACGGCGAAGGCAGGTTGGTCCGCAACCTGAAACAACACCGGAAACGAAACCCGCGCGAAATCTGTCAGCGGATTCTTGAAGACGTCCAGACCTTCAACAAGATGGCGGAGTATTCGGACGACAAGACCCTTGTGGCGATAAAACGATCACGGTAACACGGCGGCCGCTGGTGCAGGGGTCCTTGGTCACGCGGGAGGGAATAACGATGCCTCCGGTGCGGCTAGCGGGCCACAACGAAGGTGCGGCTTTCTGTTCGTCCGTTTGCCGTCAGGCGGTAGATGTACATCCCGCTTGCAAGGCGGGAGGCATCGATGTGCACCTCGTGTTCCCCTGCGGCAAGGCCTGCATCCACGAGGGGGAGCACAAGCCGGCCGAGCAAGTCGTAGAGCGCAAGATGTGTCTGAGCGGCCGCAGCAAGACGAAAGCGCAGGGTGACGGAAGGGTTGCAGGGATTCGGAAACGCCCGGCCGAGCTGCACCGGCACACCGCCGGCATCGCCGGCGGTACGGACGGACGTCGCCGGCAGCGCAGCGAAACGGTAGAGGGAAGTCGGAGTGCTTCCCGCATATGCGAGGATATACAACTCGCCGTTCCGGTCGGTCCCGAATCCGGAAAGAGCATAGGGCGTGTCGATCAGCAGTGAATCCGCCGCCAGAGCACCGTTCTCCCGCCTGAGCATCCAGATCCGCCCGCTGCCGTAATCCCCGTAGATATACGCACCCCGCAGTCCGGGGCGGGCTGATCCGCGATACACATACCCCCCGGTGACGGAATACCCGAATGTACGGCCATAGTCCTTCACCGGGAGGACAAGCCCGGTCGTGTCACACCCTGTGGTGGGAGGCCTGCAGATGCCGCCTTCCATGATCTTCCAGCCGTAATTTCCTCCCTTTCTGACAAGGTCGACTTCCTCCCGGGCCCCCTGCCCGACATCGCCCGCCCAGAGTTCCCCCGTCGGCCCATCGATGCTGAATCGCCAGGGGTTCCGGAATCCGTACGCGTAGATTTCCTGCCGGAAACCCTCTGTGTTACCGGCATAGGGATTGTCCGGTGGAATGCCGTATCTTCTTCCTCCCGTGGTGTCGTCCACGTTGATCCGGAGAAATTTCCCCAGAAGCGACGAGCGGTTTTGCGCGAGGTTCCCCGGATCGTTGCCGTCCCCCCCGTCACCCATGCCGATGTACAGATTGCCGTCGTTCCCGAAGGCGATCATCCCGCCATTGTGATTGGCATAGGGCTGATCGATCTCCAGGATACGCACTTCGCTGAGGGGATCAGCGGCGTCCGGTGAGCCGGAGGGAACGGTATACCGGGCAATGACCGTACGACATGCGGAGGGTGGCGGCGCAGGTGCCGTGTAATTGATGTAGAACGTCCTGTTGACGGCAAACAGGGGGTGAAAGGCGAGCCCGAGCAATCCCTGTTCTCCGCCCGCGGAGCTGAGCTTGCCGGCAATATTCAGAAACACGCCTGATGAGGCCGCGGCGGAGTCGTTCTGAAATACAAGAATCTGACCGCCCTGCTGAACAACGAAATTACGGTTGGTACCATCCGGCGCGAAGGTCAGCAATACCGGCTGTGAAAAGGAGAGTCCGGGGAAGGCATTGACAAGCGTCACGGGCTGCGCGGCGCTGTCGGTTACCATACCCGCGAAGAGGAGAACACCAACCAGAAGAGCGTGCATGCGCGCCATGAGCCACCTGTGAGAAATAACGGAGGACAATGCACCATACGAATTCCACAGCCGAAACGCAACCGCCGCTACTGCGCGATGATCATCTTCTTGGTTTCGAACAGCCCCGGGGCCTGCAGGCGATAGAAGTAAATGCCGCTCGGGAGGCCGATGCTGTTGAATGCCACCGTGTACTTGCCTCCGGGTTGCAGTCCCTCGAATACGCATGACACTTCCTGTCCGAGCAGGTTGAAAATCGCGAGCCGCACATATCCCTCGCGCTGGATGGTATAACTGATGCTTGTGGATGGATTGAAGGGGTTCGGAAAGTTCTGTTCCAGGGGGGATGCGGGAGGCCGTTCCGGTGCCGCTTTAATGCCCGGTGTGGGGAGAACGGTGATACTCATCGTGGCGTACGGGGGAGTGCTGTGCGTGGAAAGCCGTCCGTCGGTGGCAATCACACGCCAGTAATACGTGCCGCTGGTGCGGGGCAGGGGTACATGCAGCGAGTCGGCGTTTCCTGAGGAAAAGACTCTGTGGGCGGGCGTATCAAACGATTCCGTGCTGTCCAGTTCCACCAGATAGGTTACCGAATCGCCGTCCGGATCATCTGCCTGTGCCCAGCGGAATGTGACCTGCGGTTCCGTGCCGAGAAAATTCAACACTCCGGCGCCCGCGGCCATGCCGAGGTTGAATGCCCCCGGAGGATCGTTGGTGTTGATGACGCGGAGATCAAAGCTCTGCCGCGTGCTTCCGGCACCATTCTCTGCACCCAGCGCAACCCGGAACAGCCGGGCGCGCGCCTGGGCATTGGTCGGCGTCCAGAGCACTCGCCCGGTCGTCGCGTCGACCGTCATGCCCTCCGGTCCCTCGAGAAGCGTAAGGTCGGGAGGAGTGCCCGTGAACACAGGAGTGTATGCGTACGGAATCCCCTGCACGGCGTCAGGCGCAGGCGTGCTTGCGAATGCCGGGGTAACGGGTGAAAGGCGGAGGATCTTGCTGGAGAGATACGGTCCGTTCGTCAGATAGATGCCGCCGTCCGGTCCGATCTGCACATCGGCAAAACCCGTCGGGAATGTGAAAAAGCGTTCGAGCACCAGCGAATCGCTGTGCGCCGGGCGTTTGCTGACCCAGAGGGAGGGAATGGCGTTTGCCGCAACCAGGAGTCTGCCGCGGAGGTGCGGAAAGGCGTTGCCGGTGTACACGGCGATACCCGTGAGTGCGGGCGAGCGTTCTGCCGGAAATGAAAGAAGGGGCTGGATCCCGGCAGGAGGATCGGGTGGAGCACTTCGCGGCCATCCCATGTTTCCTCCACGCCGGACGCGGAAAATCCGGTTGGGGTGTCCGACACCCCCGTCCGTACAGTATAACGCCCCGTCTGCAGGATCAAAGGCCATCCCCTCGCAGCTCCGCAAACCCCAGGCCCAGAATGCCTTCCGGGGGGAAGGATTGTCGCGGGGGATCGAACCGTCGGAGTTGATGCGCAGGATCTTCCCCCACACGATTCTGGAGAACGACGTGTCCTGTGCGTTCCAGGGGGAAGTCCGGTGATCCCCGACGGAGACATACAGTTTGCGGTCGGGTCCGAACTGCAGCGCGCCGCCGTTGTGCTCTGTTGCGTCGTCCAGGCGGGGCACAATGAGGATTTGACGCGGTTCGACGCCAATGCCGGCGGAGTCGCGGTACCGTTCGACGATGCCGAGACGGTCCGCCGCACGAACATAGAAGACGAACACGAACGGTGAATCGGCATAGGCCGGATGACAGGCGATTCCCAGGAGGCCCTGTTCGCCTTCGGACTCCACCGGTACGGTGAGAAACGGGTCGGGCAGCAGCCGGTGCTGATATATGCGGACCCGGCCGCTGTTCTTCTCGGTGAAGAAAAACCGTCCGCTCCCGTCGGGAACAAAAGCAATGCTCACGGGATATTGTGCAAGGGGCGCGCGCGCCAGCGTGTCCACGCGGAACGATTGCCCGGACAGCGGGAGAGTACCCGGCACCAGCACAACAAACAGGAGAAAGAGAAAAGGTCGTAGCAATGTGATCAACCGGTTCCTTCAGTACTGGCTCGCAGTGCGACACATGGACAGACCGTCATCATACAACACACCTTCCTACCGGAAAATAGAAATTCCGCACGAGAGAAGCAATGAATCGTGCGCCTTCTCCGGCACACGCTTGATCGTCACCTGCGGGTGATGTATATTCGTGATATGTTGACAGGAACGCGGAAGATCTGTGTGCTGTTCTTCAAACCGTACGGTGTCGTGTCACAGTTCACCCGTGAAGGTGCCTGGCTTTCGCTCAGGGATTTCGGGCCGTTTCCGGAAGGAGTCTATCCGGCCGGGCGCCTGGACGCAGACAGCGAAGGCATGTTGCTGCTGACAAACGACAACTGGATAAAACAACGGTTAACCGATCCGGTGTTCCGCCACCCCCGGACGTATGCCGTACAGGTGGAACGGGTCCCCGGAGATGCCGCGCTGGAAGTGTTGCGATCGGGAGTGTGCATCGAGGGGAAGAAGACGCGGCCCGCACAGGCGCGCATCATCGAAGGGGAACCGGCCTTTCCGGAACGCACCGTCCCCATCCGCGTCCGGAAACGGATTCCCACGGCATGGCTCGAACTGATCCTCACCGAGGGACGCAACCGGCAGGTGCGCCGCATGACCGCCGCGGTCGGACACCCCGCACTCAGGCTGATCCGGACACGTATCGGCGATCTGACGCTGGACGGGCTCGCACCGGGTGGCCGGCGGGAACTGCATGTGCGGGAGGTGGAGAGTCTTTGCCGGTCGCTCCGGGCGCTTCAACGCGGCGGCGGCTGAGTTTTGGGTGGCGCAGTCCCGGCGCTCCTCGGCGTTGTCGCCGGCGGGAGAGGTGCCTCCGGCGCACTGTCGCGATAGAGCGCAATACCCCAGTAATCCCGGTCATCGGGGGGATCGACATTGAATTCCCCCCAGGCATGTGAATCGTCCGTCCGGTACCGGAGAAGATATTCTCCCTTTTCCAGGACGACATTCGTGTTCACCATCCGGTTTTTGCGCCCGCCGCCGGCGTGGAACGTCATCCCGTAGGTCATCTCCCAAACCACCGTCCCTGTCCGCGCATCCTCAATCCACCCGTAATCGAACATTTCGCGGTTCTGTCCCTCGCCGATCGCATACACACGAATCCGCGTTGTCCGATCCAGCGCGAAACGCTCCGACCGGTCGGCATCATCACCCACACGGATGATCTGGGCAATGACATTCTTGTCTTTCTCTTCGACGTACTTTGTCACCTGGGCGGATGAGAAGGTGTCGTCCGCGCCGGCGATCGTGATGCCGTAGTGTTCGGCGTCGAACGGCGGGTCGTCGTTCCAGTCATCATAGGCGTGCGAATCGTCGGTGACATACGTGACGACGTAGCTTCCTTTGGGCAGCAAGACGACTTCATCGATGAATCTGTTCTTGGAGGCGCCGCCGGCGTGACGGGTCCGGTCGACGTCCATGGTCCACACGCGCTGCCGGTTCTTGGCGTCGATAATCGTCGCGTAGTCCGCCATGGTGCGCCGGGAATTGCTCCGCTCCCCGAAGGCATAAAGACGGACCTTGGTGTCCTCTTTGAGCGTAAAACCCTCCGAACGTGATTCACTATCACGCACCTTCGTCATGCTGACGATGATGTTCTGGTCTTCGCGGTACTGAACGGGCGTCACGTTCTTCCTGTCGCGTTCTTCGGCGACGCTTACCGTCACGCCCCACGACAACGGATCATACGGCGGTGCATCGTTCCAGTCCGCACAGGAATGGCTGCCATCCGTGATCACATACAGGACGTACGTTCCTTTGTCCAGGCGCACGTCGGACTCCGCCGTGAGGTTCTTGCGTGCCCCGCCGGCGGGTCTGCCATCCCGCCATCCGAGGTCCCAGACACGCTCCCGGGTCCTTGCGTCCACAATCCAGCCGCAATCCGCGCACTCGGCGCCGGGTTGCCCCTCCCCGAGAGCGCGAATGGTCAGCATCGTCGGCGCGCTCACCGCGAATCCGCTTCGCACGGCTTCATCGTCCCCCAGTCCGGTGGCCTTGAGAACAACCCCAGGAGAAAGTTTGGGCGGTGTGAAGGTCGAGATCCCGCGTGCGAGGTCATCGTCCACAAGGAGTTCAATGCCCCACGCCGTTGAACGATGCTTCCAGGCATCGGCCATATCGTCTGTCCACCAATCCGTGAGCCAGGAGAAGAAGTGCCCTCCCTTTTTCTCGCCCGGGCCGAACACCGGCTGGCGCCGGTGGTCGACGTTCAGGTTGATGTGCGTGAGCGCGCTGTGATAGGTGAAGGTGGTTGCGGCAAAATACACCTCGTAGCTTCCCGGTTCGAGTGTGAGCGACCCGTCGAATTCACGGTCATCACCTGCTTTGTCGGTGTTGCCTGACGTCATCTCCCAGACCAGCCCCCTCGTGTCCGCGTTGATGATCCACCCGTAGGCATACATGCGGTCGCTCTTGTACGACCATCCGTAACTCCCCCCGGCGCCGCGTGCCTTGATATGCAGGGTTGCCGTCTGGCGCAACTCGAAACCCGCCTGCTTGAGCTCCACCTTGCTCATATCCCTCAGCGTGGTTATGGTCTTTTCGCCGGCGTGTGCAAACAGGAGCCCGGTCGTCAACAGCCCGGCGGTCAGAACGATGTGAGGTCTCATGAGTCGGTTTCCAGAGACAGTAATTCCCTGCACTTCTTCGGTGTATTCCCCTACGGACTATACGAGCGGGCCGGCACATTTGTTACGCAAAGTCTTGACACACGATCTCCTCCTGGCTACATTGAGTCCGGCATGCCTATGGCAGACGAACAGATGATCACCGTCGACCGCCTGGTCAAGATATACAGGGAATCCTCACGGTCTCCGGTTCGTGCCCTGGACGGACTGAGCCTGAACGTCAGGAAAGGCGAGATTTTCGGCCTTTTAGGGCGCAACGGTGCGGGAAAAACCACCCTCCTGAGAGTCCTGACCACCCTGGTCCGCCCCACCGGCGGTACAGCGGCGGTCTGCGGCCATGATGTCACCCGCAAACCCTTCGCCGTGCGCCAGTCCATCTGCGCGGTCCTTCAGGAGAATGCGGTTGAGGTGTTTCTCTCAGTCGTCGACAACCTCATCACTTATGCGCGTTTTCATTCCATCCCCCGGTCCGCAATCCGGTCCCGCGCCGAAGCCATTATGGCCCAGTTCGGGCTCGAAGAATACCGCAACCAGAAAGTCATCGACCTCAGCGGTGGACTGAAGCGCCGCGTTCAGGTGGCAAAGGTGTTCATGGTCGACAAACCCGTGGTGTTCCTGGACGAGGCGACGACCGGGATGGACCCGGTGAATAAACGCGCGACGCTGGATGCCATCCGCCATCACGCGCGGCAGGGAAGGACGATTCTCCTGACCACCCATATTCTCCACGAGGCGGAAGAACTGTGCGACCGCATTGCCATCATTGACGGCGGGCGATGTATTGCCAGCGGCGATCTGCAGGTGATCAAGGCGCTCGCCGGCCGGGCATACGATGTCACCGTGACGTTCAAGGAACTCCTTCCCGCAATTCTCGAAACCGCCCGGCGCTTTCCACTCCTGAAAATGACGTCAACGCAAACCACGCTCACCATGAGCGTCAAGGGAAATGATGCTTCGACATTTGACCTGTTGAATGCCCTTGCAGGCGTCGCGCCGATACTCCACTTTGAAGTCACCAGCGCTTCCCTGGAAGATGTCTTCCTGGAACTGCTCGAGAAGCCGCGTGCCGTCCGTCCGGACGGGGAAATCCCTGCACCATGAAGATGATCCTTGCTGTGATGTATCGCGAATACCGCATCCGGACCACCAGCCTGACATGGCTGTTCTACGACCTGTTCATGCCCCTGACCTACCTGCTCCTGTTCGGCATCGGGCTCAACAGTGCGTTCTCCGGGGGGATGAATTTCCAGGGCGTGACCGTCGACTACAATGCGTTCTTTCTGGCCGGCGTGCTCTCCATGGCCTGCTTCGGCATCGCGATCAACACGGCGTACGGTTTCTTTGTGGATCGTGACAACGGCATGTTCTATGAATTTCTGACCTACCCGATGACCCGGGCGGAGTTCCTGATCGGCAAAATTGTCTTCAACTGCCTGCTGTCGCTCATCCAGGGAATCATCACGATCGTCGCGGCTGTGGTTCTGCTGGACGTCGCGGTGCGCTGGGAACTGCTCGGCATGGTGGCGGCCGGACTCGTCCTGGGGACATCGGGATGGTTCTTCTTTCTCACGACCTTCGCAATCCGGATCCGGCGGAACGACATGTTCAACACCTTCATCAACGTTGCCTACTTTGTGTTGATGTTCGGAAGCACCATGTTCTATCCGGCAGACACTCTGCCCGGCTGGCTCCGCGCGGCGTCCATGGTCAACCCGCTGACATGGCATACCGATGTGTTACGATACGCGAGCATCGGAACGGGGGATGGAAAGACGGTCCTGCTGGAGGCGGCGGCTTTTACCGCCTTTCTCCTCGTGTCGTTCTGGATCGCCGTCAGGACGATTCAGAAGCCCATCCGGTCGTAACCTTGCATTTCGGCGCTGTTTTCGCTAGCTTGACCACGAACTGCTCATCCCGATTCCCTTATGCGCGAATACCTCGATCTCGTCAACCGTGTACTCACTCACGGCGTGCGCAAGAAAAACCGCACAGGCGTGGATACGCTCTGCTGTTTTGCCGAACACTACTCCGTGGACATCGGAGCGGGATTTCCCCTGCTCACCACGAAAAAAGTCAACTTCAACGCCATGCTCCGCGAGGTGCTCTGGTATCTTTCCGGCGAAGACCATATCCGGAATCTCCGCCAGCACACCAGGATCTGGGATGCCTGGGCGGATGAGGAAGGGAACCTGGATACCGCCTACGGCCGGTACTGGAGGCGCTTCCCCAGCGCTGTACAGGACCCGGTCACGGGGGCCTATGCGGTGGTGGAAATCGACCAGATAGGGAAGGTGATCGAGCTTTTGAAAACCGACCCGAATTCCCGCAGGATGGTTGTTACCGCCTGGGAACCGGGCAACGCACACAGCAGCAAACTGCCCCCCTGCCACTACACGTTCGCCTTTAACGTACTGGACGGCAGACTGAACTGCCATCTGACCCAGCGTTCCGGCGACATCGCCCTTGGCATTCCCTTCAACCTTGCGGCGTACTCGCTCCTGACACGCATTCTCGCGCGCGAAGCCGCCCTCCTGCCCGGCGTTTTCAGTCACACCATCGTCGATGCCCACATCTACGTCAATCACATCGATGGGTTGAAAGACCAGCTCGGGCGGACCCCGCTGCCGCTGCCGGAGCTGGAGATTGCACGGAAACCGCTCGACATGCTCTCTTTCGAGGATTTTACGCTGGTAGGATACGACCCTCATCCGGCAATCAAATTCCAGGTTGCGGTGTGAAGCTCGTGATTATTGCGGCACTCGCCCGCAACCGCGCCATCGGCAAAGACAACAGGCTTCCCTGGCATATCTCCGAAGACCTGCAACGCTTCAAGAAGTTGACCACGGGGCATACCGTGCTCATGGGACGCAGGACGTATGCCTCCATCGGCAAACCCCTTCCCGGCCGGCGCAATGTCGTGCTGAGCAGATCTCCCCTCCATGGTGTGGAAACCTACACCTCTCTTGATGCCGCCCTTGGCGCGCTGGCCGATCAGGAACTGGTGTTTGTGGTCGGCGGTGGCGAGGTCTATGCGCAGGCACTGGAACGGGCGGATGAGCTGTTCCTGACGGTCGTGGACCGGGAAGTTGAAGCGGACACGTTCTTTCCCCCCTTTGAACACCTGGTGGGCACCCTGTTCCGGCGTGTTCACCGGGAGGTACGTGACGGATACTCTTTTGAGGAGTATACAGCGGATGTCCCGCACCACGCAATAGCTCCGGGAAGATCAGGAGATCGACAGGTCCAGAAAGGGTCCAGCAAGATCATTTGTCCGGTTACGGCGGCGGGGGCGGGGTTTTGACCGGGTTCTTCTTCAATGCCTCGTTCACCAGCTCGATTGCTCTGTTCAGCTGTTCATCGATTCCTGCAAATTCCCGTGCCGGATCATTGTCAACCACGATATCCGGATCCACGCCATGCCCTTCCATGATCCACTCTCTCCCCTCCACATCGTAGCGTGAAAATTCCGGCCTGTTCAGCGTACCTCCGTCAAGCAACGGCAATGAACCGCGGATATCCACCACGCCCCCCCACGAACGTTTGCCGACCACGGGTCCGAGTTTGTACTTCTTGAACCGGTATGCAACAATGTCTCCATCCGACGCCGAAAACTCGTTCAGGAGAAGTACTTTGGGACCGGGTACCAAACCTCCCGGGTTGCGTGTTGATCGCTCCGTTCCGCGCGATGTCCATCATTGCGATCTCACGGCGGAGTCGCTCGATAATCTGCGGTGAAACGTTTCCGCCGCCGTTACCGCGCACGTCAACAATCCATCCCTCTTTCGCAAACTGCGGGTAAAAGTACGCGGCGAACTGATTCAGTCCGGGTGCCCCCATATCAGGGATATGCACGTAGCCCACTCTGCTTCCGGTGGCTTTGTCGACTTTCTTGATGTTTTCCTGCACCCAGTTATAGTAATACAGAGGCTGCTCGTCTCCGATCGGAATGACCACCGTCGATCGGCTCCCGGCTTCTTCCGGTTTTGCATTGACCTTCAGGGTTACCTGTTTCCCGACGGTGTTGATCAGTGCGTGGTAGATGTCCTTCATCCTGTTGGTGGGCTTCCCGTCCACCGCCAGGATGAAATCTCCCTCCTGTACGTCGACGCCGATTTCGGTGAGGGGGGAACGAAGCGTCTTGTCCCAGTTCTGCCCCTTGAGAATTCTGGTGATGCGGAAGTAGCCCGACGCTCCGTCGCGTTCGAGTTGTGCACCCAGAAGTCCGGTGAGCACACGGTCCGGCCTGGCATAGTCGCCGCCGCCGACGTATGCATGGCCGACATTCAATTCGCCGATCATTTCCCCTATGAGGTAAGTCAAATCCTTCCGGTGATTGACATATTTCAGAAGGATCTCGTACTTCTTGCGAACCGCGGGCCAATCAACGCCGTGCATATTCGGTGCGTAGAAGAAGTCGCGCATTTGGCGCCAGCTTTCGGCGAAAATCTGGTTCCACTCGGCGCGGCGGTCCAGCACAACGATCATGTCGTTCAGATTGAGCCGGTCCTTCATGTCGATTTTGGATCCCGGCAGATCCAGAATCGCATAGGCGCCTCCGGCGCCGACAATCATCTTCTTGCCGTCTGCGGAAATCTCGAAACCGTCCACCGCACCCAGCTCGGTTTCCTTCTGCTTTTCAAAGTTGTAGACGAGCAATTCCGGTGTTTCATCCCGCCTGCCGGCCCGTAGGTAATAGAGTCTGCCGTCTGCCGACTGCGGATGCCGGTAGTCGGACGCGGAAATGGGGAGTACGGCGATTCGCTGCTGCAGCCCGTCGGGGTCCACCCGTACCGCGACATCGCCCTTCTTCTTCTTCGCCGGTCCGGCGTCTTCGTGCTTCTGCGCGTCCTTCTTGTTCCCCTCTGCCTGTTCGTCCCTGATCTTCACTTCATCGCTCTTCGGCCCGAAGGGAGAGGGTGTGTCTTTCGCAAGGGTGACGAGAGCGATGTCCGACACGTCCGCAGACAGGTGATTCCACCCGGTCTGTCCGTACGACGGTGTGCACGCGCGGGCGGAGACGAAGAAGAGATACTTTCCGTCGGCGCTGAAGGCCGGCTCTGCGGACGTGAACCGGCCGTCGGTCACTTCAATCGTCGTCCTCCGTTCCACGGAATAGAGCTGGATGGTGGTCATACGCTTTTCTTCCGGGCGGGCGTACGCGATCCACCTGCTGTCCGGCGACCATGCGTAATCGGAAAACTCCCACGCTCTCCCGCGCGCCACCCCGGTAATCTGCTTCGACTCAACATCCACATACTGCAGGCGCTGGTGTTTGTCCGCCCAGAGCAATTTCCTGCTGTCGGGTGACCAGCGCAGCCGGTATTTGTAGGCGTCACCCCCAGTGGTCAGCTGTACGGGTAGCCCTGTGCCGTCCTGGGGCATGATGGTGATTTCATCCTCGCCGGATTGGTCGGAAATGCAGGCGATCCATCTTCCGTCCGGAGACCAGGTGGCATTCCGCTCGTGCACACCGGAGGTGTTCGTCAGGTTGCGTGTGTTGCCGTTCTTTGCGGGGACGGTGAATATATCCCCCCGGGCGCCGAACAAGGCGCGGCTCCCGTCAGGGGCAATCTCGAAATTGGTGATTTCCTTGCCTACGCTGGTGAGCCCTCCGCGGCCGTTGTCAAAGTCTTCAAGGATGGCAATGGTCAGCTTCTGCACCCGCTCCGTTCCGAGCGCCATGGTGTACAGAAAACCGCCGTTCTCGAATATGATCGCCGTGTTGCCGAGGGACGGGAACTTGATATCATAGTCCGTGAAGTTCGTGATGGTACGTACCTGTTGTGTGCCCGTGTCGTATACGTACAGGTTCATCCTCTTGTTTACGTCGCGGTCGGATACGAAGTAGATCTTCGTTCCCGCCCACATCGGGAAAATGTCCTGTGCGGGGTTGTTGGTGATGTTGGCAGTGGTCTTCCTGTCGAAGTCGTACAATCCAGATATCGTCCGCCTGCCCTCCACGGTATCGCTTCCATGTGCGGAACTCCCGGAACACACGGTTATAGGCCATCCGCTTTCCGTCAGGAGCGAACGAACAGAACCCTCCCCGGGGAAGCGGAAGCTGCCTGGACGGTCCGCCTTCGCGCGGCACCGTGAACAGCTGTCCTATGAAATCGTTGGCCCCGCGCTGGCGCGATCGGTACACGATGGTGTTGCTGTCCTTCCAGGCCATCACGATGTTATTCGGACCCATGCGGTCGGACACGTCATCCCGGCCGAGCGTGGCGGTTGTGGTAAGCCGTTCCGGGACACCGCCCGATGCCGGCATACGGTAAATCTCGGTATTGCCGTCGTATTGCCCGGTAAAGGCAATACTCTTCCCCTCCGGCGAAAACCGTGCGAACATCTCATATCCGGCATCGGAAGTCAGCCGCCGGGCTATCCCCCCGGCCGCCGGGACGGTGAACAGGTCGCCGGCATAGGTGAACACCACCTGGTTGCCATACACCGCCGGGAAGCGCAACAGTCCCGTTTCCTCCTGCGCGGGGGCATATGCGGGGGCGAGCACCAGAAGCACAACAAGCAGGGGAGGCGGGCCGATGGACATGGATTTCCCTTTCCGGTGGTGAGGTATGCAGATGTACTATGTACATTTGGAGGGGGGATTTTGCGATGGCGTATTTCGGGGGAGGGGATGTTGCGCGGGTTGTGGCACGGAGGCACATGTGCCACCGTGCCACAAGCGAGCAGGCAAAGCTACTTCTTCAGGATCTGCACCAGTGCGGTGAGTGAGGTTTTGGCATCTCCGAAGACCATCATGGTGTTCTTCCCGTAAAACAGCTCATTGTCTTCTCCGGCAAAGCCGGGGTTCAGGCTCCGTTTGAATACCATGACCGTCCGGGAATGGTCCACGTTCAGAATCGGCATGCCGTATAACGGGCTCTCTTTCTTGGTCCGCGCGGCGGGATTGACCACGTCGTTCGCCCCGATCACCATGGCGATGTCGGTGTTTTGAAAATCGTCGTTAATCTGGTCCATCTCCATCAGGATGTCGTACGGGGCATTTGCTTCGGCCAGCAGGACATTCATATGCCCGGGCATCCGTCCCGCCACGGGGTGAATGGCATAGCGCACCGTCTTTCCCATCGCCGTCAGCGTGCTGACCATTTCCTGCAGCACATGCTGGGCCTGCGCAACGGCAAGACCGTATCCGGGAACAATGATAATGGATTGCGCATTATCAATCATCATGGCCGTATCTTCCGGCGTGTAGCGCACCACCGTGCGCTGCTCCGCTTTGGCGGCGGGACCGGAATAGTCCGTGCCCACCCCCGCAAACAGCACGTTGCCCAGAGAACGGTTCATCGCCTTACACATGATCTGTGTCAGGATGATCCCGGAAGTCCCGACGAGTGTTCCGCTGATGATAAGCACGCTGTTGGAGAGGATGAACCCGGTGGTGGCGCCGGCCAGGCCGGAGTAGGAATTCATCAGGGAGATCACCACGGGCATGTCCGCGCCGCCGATGGGAATCACGCTGGTGACGCCGAGCACCGTGGAAAGGACAATGATGAAGACCAGAAGATACCACTGGGCCGGATTCATCACGAAGAGGACTGTCAGGGTCACAATGGCCGCCAGCATGGCGGCATTGGTCTGCTTCTGGAACGGGTAGAGAATCGGCGCCCCCGTCATGATTCCCTGGAGTTTTGCTGCGGCCACCATGCTGCCGACAAATGTTACGGTCCCGATGAGGAGGCTCAGGGGGATGGTAATCAGGACGTCGAGCGAGGCGGCGGTGTGCAGTTCGCCCAGGCGCATATATTCCGCATAGGCCACCAGTGTTGATGCCCCGCCTCCGAAGCCGTTGAGCACCCCGACCATCTGCGGCATGCCGGTCATCTGCACTTTGCGGGCAAGAATCAGACCGATCGCAGAACCCACAAGCAGACCGGCGATGATGAGCGTGAAGTCGATGATTTTCTTATCGGTCAGCGTAACCACGATGGCGATAAGCATGCCGAGGGCGCCCGTGACGTTGCCCCGGCGTGCGGTGCGCGGGGAACTGAGCATCTTCAACCCGATGATGAAGAGCACCGCGGCGAACAAATAGGCGAAAGCTGTGAGCGTTGCGTTCATGGGCGTTGTATCCTACCGGTGATCGCTGGCGGTGGAAGAAGGTTTGCGGCGGAACATGGCGAGCATACGGTCGGTCACCAGAAACCCACCCACCACGTTGATCGTAGCGAAGATCACGGCAACCAGGCCGAGGTATGTGCTGAGGAGACCGAATCCTTCGCCCGCGGCGATAAGCGAACCGACCAGCGTAATGCCCGATATGGCGTTTGAACCGGACATCAGCGGCGTGTGAAGAAGGGGCGGAACCTTGCTGATGACTTCGATGCCGACGAACGTCGCCAGCACGAAAATGGAAATGGAAAAGATCAAAGATTCACTCATCGTTTTTTCTCCCCGGAAAGTGCGTTCTTGACGCTTGCATTGACGATCTCCCCCGCGCGGACGATGCAGGTGCCTGTGGTCACCTCATCCTCGAAGTTCGGTGTTGTGCTTCCCTTCGGAAAAAGTGTTGCGAAGAGATTGCTGACGTTTTTTGCATACATGAGGCTGGCGTCCGCCGGCAGCGAGGCGGGGAGGTTCAGGGCTCCGATGATGCGCACCCCGTGATATTCCACGATCTCACCGGGCCTGGTCAGCGCACAATTCCCTCCCTGTTCGGCTGCAAGATCAACTATCACGGAGCCGGGGCGGCAAAGTCCCACCATCTCCTTCGTCATGAGCACGGGAGCGCGTTTCCCGAATACCTGTGCCGTGCTGATGACCACGTCCATCTTCGGGAGCCGTGCGGCGATGACTTCCTGTTCCTTCTTCAAGAACGCCGCGGAAAGCTCCTTCGCGTATCCCCCGGCGGTTTCCGCCTCTTCCGTCACCTCCATGTCCACAAATGCGGCTCCCAGGCTCTTGACCTGCTCTTTCACTGCCGGCCGCGGGTCGAAAGCCTCAACCTTCGCACCAAGACGTTTTGCCGTGGCGATTGCCTGAAGACCCGCAACACCGGCCCCGAGCACAAGGACAAACGCCGGGGGGATGGTCCCGGCAGCGGTCATGAGAAGAGGAAACATCTTCCCGAGGTGTTCCGTGGCAAGCAGCACGGCTTTGTAGCCAGAAATCGTCGCCATCGAACTGAGGGCGTCCATTCCCTGGGCCCGCGTGATACGCGGGACGTACTCCATGGCGAACGCGGTGACCTTCTTTTTGGCCATTATTCGCAGAATATCGGGATGGGTCAGCGGAGCCAGATAGCCAATATAGGTGCTTTCCTCGCGCAGGAGCTCCGCTTCGTGTTTACCCCGCGTGCGGACTTTGTGAGGAGGCTGAACTTTCCACACCACATCAGCGTTCTTATACAACAGGGGGGCCGACCTGATAATCCGGGCACCTGCCTTGACGTACTGGTCGTCGGTGAAGCCTGCGGGTATCCCCGCACCGGCTTCAAGAAAGACCTCATGCTTCTCGCGGAGAAGCACCGGCAGGAGGCTGGGGATCAGCGCGACGCGCGTCTCTCCGGGTTGGATCTCCTTGGGTATGCCGATCTTCATACGTTCCTGTGCCCTTTCGGGAAATACATGTGGGTGGTATGCTGCCAGAAGGATCACTCATGGTACGAAAATTGATATTGATACTCAACAGTATGTTTCCACAGCACTGACGGAGACGAGTTCATGGGCCGACGGGTAAAAAGTCAGGGAAAGAAATTCTGTACCGAATGCGGAAGCGATCTGGACGAATTCTGGCTGTCGCCGGGGGCGAACAACTACGAGGAGGTGCTCAAACACCATCTGGAATGCCAGAGGACGGGCAAATTCAGGGGCTCCATGTGCTCACGGTTGTTCATTGTGGATGACGGGACCCCGGATACCACAAAACCCAAGAAGAAACTCTCACCCAGGAAACTCTCCGACCTGAAATCCTCGGTCCTGAAAAATATCGAAGCGGAAGAAGGAAGAAGACAGAAAAGCTCCTAAAGCCGCAAAATAGCGCAACACATTGCGATGATTCTCTATTTGCTCGCGTGCCAGTGGGCGATCTTCCAGGCTCCGTCCTTCCCCTTTTGCCACGTCACCGTATGCCAGGTCACCACGGATTTCTTCTCCCCCTCGGTCTTCATAATTACCACACCGGTGTTCCCGTCATCACTGACTGTCGTTTTGGTGAAAGCGAACTTGCGGTTGCGGTCGCTCTGCAGCAGCGTTCCGCGGCGGTCGCCTTTGAGCACACCGGCCAGCTGAACGAACGCCGACCCATCGATGAGATAGCGCGGAGGGTTGCACGGATTGTTCCAGCTCATTCACCGGCATCTTGATTCGAGGATACTCCAGGTCCTCCTCGATGAGATTGTAACCCGGCTGTGTCCTGTCTGCGTCCTTCCCCTCCATTTTCTCTGCCAGCTTGAAGTTGAACGGAATGGTGATCCAGATGGCCACCGGTTTGTTGTCTTTCATTGCGGGTGAGAAGACATATTGGACTGCCGCGTCAAGAGCGGCAGCATTGAAAACGGCGTTTTCCGTCGATATGACATCGGTCCCTGTCACTCTGCCCGTTGTGTCCACCAGTACCTTGACCCACACTTTCCCTTCCACCCGGCTTTGCCAGCGCCTCCGGAGGATATTTCGGAGTCCCGCGTTTCTTTACCACCGGCTGTATATCGACCGCGAGTCATGTCCGGTGTCGCAGCATCGGGCTTGCGAATGCCGGGAGAAACAATCTTGGGATCCTGGCTCTGTCCCGAGGATTCTGAGGCACATGCACAGACTGCGGGCAGAGTTTCTCCGGCAGGTGTCACGGCCTGCTCCTGCTGTGCAGGCGCGTGAGCGCACAACATCAACAGCAACGATAACGTTTTCATCTGTTCCTCCGGAAGTATGCGGGAAGAAGATTATTGGATCGACGGGGTTTGAGCCGGGGCGAAGCCCTCGACTTCCACCGTCGGAAGACTCATGATGTACATGACCTGCAATTCAGGTGCCGGCGCACGACGGGCGGATTGCCAGAGAGAAAACGAAACCAGCGCTGCACTCAGAAGGAGCACCGCTGTTCCCGCCAGAGCCGGTACGGGAACCAACAGGCGCAGGTTCCACCAGGAAGAGATCCGGTCAAACAGAGCCCGTACTGGTCTCCTCCGGCCCGGACGGATGCTCCGGATGCGGCGATCCAGTGTCGCCGGCACTCCGGGCGCGGGGAGTCCGTGGAGGGTGGACCGGAGTTCCATCATCGAACCCAGAAATCCCCGGCAGCCCGTTCACAACCGGCAAGATGGGCAAAGAGCGGAGCGATCCGGCCCTCGTCCAGTTCCCGGTCGATGTAACGGCTGACATCTTCATGATAGACAGTGCAGTTCATGATTTCCTCCCATCGAAGATCAGCGGCGCGAGCTTTTCCGCAAGCGCGCGGCGTGCATGAAATAACCGGGATTTGACGGCGCTTTCAGTGGATCCGGTAATTGCTGCAATATCGCTGTAGGACATCCCCTCAAATTCGCGAAGCAGGAGCACTTCCCGGTAGGTGTACCTTCAAGTGATTGCAGAGTGGTCCGGACGACCTCTGTCCGTTCGTTCCGTTCGAGAAGTGTGAGCGGTGTCTGGCTTTCCCAGACATCATCGTCATCTTCAATATGTTCAGGTTGGGTTTTGCGCAGGATCATCAGTGCTTCGTTCCTGGCGATCTGGAAGAGCCACCCCCGGAATGCTCGCGGCATGGGTAAGTGTATGGGCCTGCCGGGCAACCTTGACGAATGTGTCGTGGACGGCGTCTTCGGCTTTTGCGCCATCGCGCAGCATCTGCAGGCAAAACGCATACAGGGGTCCCTTTGTAGCGTTCATAAAGCTCTCCCAGCGAACGGGAATCCCCGTTTTGCAGGTTGTTGAGCAAATCGATATCCGTCGGGAGGTCATGGTTTGCGTGCCTGTACTAGAGAAGATGCGCGGGCAGGGAAAAAGTTGCAGAGCCATAAAAAAAACCCCTCGTGCGCCGCACACGAGGGGCAAAATACCCGACTCCGTCCGTTAGCGGGATCGACCGCCGGAGTAGTACTTCTTCGTGTATTCCGCCACCATCCGGTCCGTGTTGAACACCGGGATCAGCGAAGCCATGGCGTGGCGGACGCGTTTCAGCCAGTGATGCGGGATGCCGTCCTTGCCGCGGTCGTAGAACAGGGGAATCGCCTGATTCTCGAGAATGGCGCGCAGGGAAGCCGCATCCAGGTCGTCCTGCAGCTGGTCCGAACTCGCTGTGGTGTCTTCGCCGATCTTCCAGCCGTTGTGGCCGTCATATGCCTCCCGCCACCATCCGTCCATGGTGCTCAGGTTCAGACCGCCATGCATCATCACCTTCATGCCGCTCGTCCCGCAGGCTTCCATGGGCCGGCGCGGGGTGTTCAGCCAGATATCGGAGCCGGACACCAGATACCGCGCGACGTTGATGTCGTAGTCTTCGATAAAGACCACCCGTCCGAACAGGTCCACGCGTTTTGTGAAATTGATGACCTCCTGGATAAAGTGCTTGCCCGCGTCATCACGCGGATGAGCTTTGCCGGCGAAGATGATCTGCACGGGACGTTCCTTCTGGGAGAGAACGCGTATGGCCCAGCCGAGATCCCGGAACAGCAGCGGTGCGCGCTTGTAGGTGGCGAACCGCCGGGCAAAACCGATGGTGAGCACATCGGGCGACAGCACGCTGTCGAAGATGCCGATGTCATCCGGCGAATAGCGGAGGTTCTGCTCCCGCAGCCGCTTGCGCGCGAATTCCACCAGTTCACGCCGGAGTGCCGTGCGGAACGACCAGAGCTCGTCGTCGGAGATCTTCTTGGACTGCAGCGAAGCACGCCAGTACTTTGCATCACGGAATTTGTCGATCCACTTCGGACCGAGGTGGTTGCTCCAGAACTGCGATGCGGTGGGGGATGTCCAGCCGGTGATATGCACGCCGTTGGTCACCGAACCGATGGGCACCTTGCTTGTCTGGACGCCGGGGTAGAGTTCACTCCACATTTCCTGGCTTGTGCGTCCGTGGAGTTCGCTGACGCCGTTGGCCGAGCGGCACATCTTCAGTGCGAGGACCGTCATGGTAAACGGATCGGCGGTGTTCTCGGGATGGACGCGTCCGTATCGCATCATTTCCTCGATACTCATGCCCATGGTGGCTGCGAACGACGACAGATTGCCGTCCATCAGGCTGCGGTCGAAGCGGTCATGACCGGCGGGCACCGGGGTATGCGTGGTGAACACGCAATGCTTCTTGACAAAGGACTCGGCATCGGTGAGCGATTTCTTCGCCTGCAGTTGTTCGCGCAGGAGCTCGAAGGTAAGAAAGGCGGAATGCCCCTCGTTCATGTGGAAGACGGATGGCTGGATGCCGAGCTTGCGCAGGAGACGCACACCGCCGATGCCGAGCAGGATCTCCTGCCCGATCCGGTTGGTCTGGTCTCCCCCGTAGACGTGGGCGGAAAGATCCCGGAAGAACTGTCCGTTTTGCGGGAGGTTCGTATCCATCAGGTACACTTTCACGCGCCCGACCTCAATGGCCCACGCCTGGAAATCCACATTCGTACTGCCGATCTGCACCGAACAGATAACCGGATTGCCGCGCTTGTCCTTGACGTGCCTCAGGGGAAGCCGGAGGGGGTCGTAGCTCGGATACATTTCCTGCTGCCATCCTTCGCGGCTGATCTGCTGGCGGAAGTATCCCTGACGGTAGAAGAGGGAAATGCCGACAAGGGGTATCCCGAGGTCGCTTGCGGACTTCGCATGGTCGCCCGCGAGAATGCCCAGACCGCCCGAGTAGATGCGCAGACTTTCGTGCAGACCGAACTCCGCACTGAAGTATGCGATGGGTGCGTTCTTCAACCATGGCGCATTCTTGGACGCCCAGGTATTCTTTTCCTTCATGTAGGCGTGAAAACTCTTGCAGACGCTGTCTACGCGGTCGTAGAACTCGGGATTCTGAAGACGGCCCTTCATTTCCTGGCCGGATATCCAGCTCATGACCTCGACGGCATTGTGATTGCTGTCCTCCCAGAAAAACGGGAGAGAGCTCCTTGAAGACGCGCTGTGCCGAGGGGTTCCAGGAGTGCCACAAATTGTAGGCAAGATCATGAAGTTCCTGTGCCAGCTTCTCAATCTGTTTGTCCGAGATACGTTTGAGTGCCACGGCCGGTTATGCTCCTTGCATTGATGTAGCCCAAAATATAGCGAATTGACAAGGAAAATACCAACTCAACATGTGCGCCAGAGTTCGACGAATCGGTGAGGCGGGTGAAAAAGGTTTGATTTTTGCGCGATTTTTGGGGTCAGGAGGGGAGTTCCGGCCTGCCAGCTGAAGAATGTTGGGGAATATTGGCCAGAGGGCGTCAGCTGTGCAGTCAGAGAGTTCCGGCAAGGAGCTGGTCACAGGATCTGGGCGAGGGCGATCGGTAAAGCGGAAATCGCGCGGACTGCTCAACCGCCATGTAGCGTCCATCCGGAGAATATCAAAGATCCTGCTCATCCCCATGCCGATTTCGGAATAGAGAGCATCCGTTGCCTGGAGGGGAAGACCTCCGTGTTCCATGTTCGCGCCACCCCGCCATGAAGTATCAGTTCAATGTTGTTCTTGTAGAGGAAGGGAATGCCGAGTGCGAGGAATGGCAGGGAACGGAAGTTATGTTCGGCGTTGACGGCCAGGTAGCTGTTGCCTCCGAATTCCTTGACGGCCATCGCACGCATGACGCCGAACGGGCCCAGTCCGCTCGAACCGGTCTCGATGTCGAACGCGCGCTGCAAGGGCAGGGTCCCGCTCGATGTTCCCGCGGCAACACGAATCAAGCAGTGTCGGACGGAAAGAAGTAACTGCGGGCAAATGTGGAAACGGAGAATGTTCCGACCGCCTCGTACCGTGTGAAACGGAAATCGCTGGAGGCAATGGACGGATTGGAGTGCTCGAGCGCGAGGCCGAGCGCCGTCGGCTGCATCAGGCCGAATGGTACCGGTTCCCCGCCGACACGCGCGGTGAGTCGAAATGCGCGCAGTTTCCCCTCTGTGATCGGAGGATTCACCCGGTACGAACGCGAACGATAGAAGAAGCTGTAGTCGGTGGTCTGCTGTGCGGTCGACTGCACTTCATTGAGAAACGAAAGGGTCGCCGTGAGCGTCCGCCCGGGAGTCGCCGTCAGGTCCACCTGCCACCCTTCCGTCGCGAAAATAGTCCCGGTAGTCGTTCTTGTTCAAGAGGGCGGTCAGGGAGTTCACGAACGCGGGATAGAATCCCTGGTCCGGACGATGGTCCACCCGGTGGTACCCCTCCACGGCGACGCCGAACACACGGTCCCCGAAGGGAAAGACCGTCGTGCCAAGATGGAATGTGGAAGCCTTGCTGGAGAAGCCGTAGGCGAACCCCGCGGAAAACTCGGCGAACGGAAGGAGATGCTTCAGATCAACCGATGCCCCGAGGTGGAGTCCTTCCACCCGGTTGAAGTACACGTCCGCAACTTCAAGGATGTTTCCTGCGATTCCTCCATCACCGCCGATGCGCGCCCCGAAACCACCCGGCCGGAATTGCACCTCGAGTGACTGTGTGCTGTCCAGGGATGCGTATGCCTTCTTTTCGAGGGGCGAAAGAGGGATGGCGGCGTGGGTGGCCCAGAAGGTGGAGTCGAATCGTGTCGCACTGGAATCGATCACCAGCCGGGGTTTGCGGAAGATGCTGTCCGGCAACTGTGGATTGATGATGTAGTCCGTGATGACGGACGTCTGTTCCACGCCGATCCTGGGAAACGAGAAACCGACAACCCCGATTTGTGCATACCCGTCGATGCGGATATCCATGGGGAGCCAGAATTGCTCTTCATACAGCGCAAACTGCTGCCGGTACCGGAGATGCTTCTCTTTCACAAACGGAATGAGAAAAGCCTCGTTGGGTTCGACGTCGACTCCCATCAGCGCGTACGAGCCGTCGGCAATGTGAATGGTTCCGTCAAAGAGGGGGACCGTGCGGGTCGCCGGTCGCATCCGGATTTCATAAATGTCCCGTTCCGGATCCCGGCGTGTTCGTATCAGCGTGTAGATGTAGTAATCGAGGGCTTCGACAGAGGTCGGCCCGACAAACGTATATCCGATGAAACGTATGTTGTCCTGGCTGAAGTTGATGATCTGCCCGACGGATGCAAAATTGAACGTCTCTTTGATGTTTGCCGTTTGCCGTTTCTGAAGGACCACCTCGCGCAGCGTGTCGCCCTGCTGCCAGTATCCGCGTGTGTGCGATTCGGAAATGCTGGCGATGGCGGTGTCGCGCCGCAATACCTGGCGTGTGAAGGCTTCCATCTGATACGACACGAGCCGGTCGATCCAGCGGCGTTTGTTGGCAATCGCACGGCGGATGATTTCCACTGCGGGATCTTCGGAACTCACGACGAATTCCGGGAGGATAATGTCGGCGGGGGTGAGCCGGACGTTGTGTTCCGCGTGCGTGCCGGGCATCACACGGGAGGTGTCGGAACGGTAACCGATCATGCTGACGATAATCGTCGAGGCACCCGGTTCAAGCTGGAGGGTGTATCCGCCGCCCGTGCCGGTGATCGTGCCGCGTGTTGTTCCCAGAACCCGCACGTTGGCGGCCACGAGAGGTTCACCGGTGCCGGCGTCGGTGATGGTACCCTGCAGAGTCGAAGATCCGCTGGCGAGGGCACTCCACCCCACGGCGGTGAGAAGAACGAGCAGCCGGAACAACATCATAAGAGGGTGTTCTTGTCCCGCTTTCCCTGTGGAGGGGCGGCCTTGTTGGTGAATAACCGGGGGGCCTGGGACGCCTGATCCCAGATCTGCCGCTCTTTTTCCCTGCGCTGCGTATCCTTCTCGGCTTTCAGGCGCGCCAGCCGTTCATCATCCGTGGCGGGCGGCGCTGCGCCGGACATGATCTGCTGCTTCCGGAATGTCTCCCATGCAGGCAGCACGGCTTTCTCACAGGAGATGACGAGTGGATGCACCGGATCCAGCAGGTAAGCCTCCATCAGCGTGTCGAAGGCAAGTGCACTTTGCCCCCGCTTCAGATAGTTCTGTGCGTTGGATGTGAGGCGTACGATGCGGGCTTCTGCATTCTGAGGCGTGAGGGGTGCACCGGTTGTTGCGGGTTTGCCGAAGTCATTGCCAATGGTAACGGACAACGGGTTTTTTCGGTTCGATGGATTTTCTGCGTTCATGACTGCCTCCTGCCGGTGCAAACGGCATCAAAAAGATACAAGAAACGAAAAGGGAATGCAAGTCTGTTTCGAGTGTCCCGGAAGATCCGTATCATTACACCTATGACTTCTGCGCATCCCCCTATCCTTATTATCGGCGGCGGTGCCGCCGGCATTACCTCCGCCTGGCGTGCCGCCCGCATGGGCGCACAGGCGATGATTCTCGAACGGAATCCCCGCATCGGCATCAAAATCCTTATTTCCGGAGGGGGAAAGTGCAATATCACCCATAGTGGGAATATTGACCATGTGCTCGATGCCTTCCTTCCCGGAGAACGACGCTTCCTGAAGCCTGCAATGTACCGTTTTTCAAACAGTGATCTGCTCGGGCTTCTCGAAGAGGAGGGCCTCCAGACTGAAGCCCGGCCGAATGGACGGGTTTTTCCGCGCTCGGGGAATGCGAAAGACGTTGTCCGGGCATTCGAACAGATCCTCCTCAATGCCTCCGTCTCTGTACGGGCGGACACGCGCGTCGAGAGTATTCTGGCGGAACAGGGCAGGGTCACCGGAGTTGTGGCAGGAGGCACGATGATCCCGGCTTCGCACATCATCATCGCCACCGGAGGCGTGTCGTATCCCAAAACCGGCACGACAGGCGACGGCATACGATGGGCCTCTTCGCTCGGACACACCATCGTGCCGCTCCGTGCCGCGCTTGCACCGATACAAATGACTTCCCCTCACCTGGCGGCCTGGAGCGGCATTGCTCTCCGGGGCGGACGTCTGAAAGTCGTGCAGGATGGAAGAACGTTGGCCCGGTGGGATGACGACATCCTCTTCACCCATGAGGGGGTTTCAGGTCCGGGTGCACTGGAAGTGAGCCGGAGTGCAGCCGAGGCGATGGAGCACGGAGGCGTCGATCTGGTCTTCGATTTCACGCGGGGAAAGGACTTCGGTGCCGTCGATGCCGAACTCAACGGTGCCATTCAGGAATCACGAAACAGGACCATTGCCGCTTTTCTTGAACGCTGGCTGCCCGGCCGCCTTGTCCAGCCCCTGCTCGGGTCACTCGGCATCGATCCCCATACCCGCGGGCATGTATTGACCCGCGAACAGCGCCACGCGGTGGTCCGTCTCCTGACAGGATGGACGATCGGAACGATCGCCCGGGTGCCGCTCGAACGCGGGGAGGTCACCGCCGGAGGGGTTTCTCTGGATGAAGTTGAACCGCGTACCATGCGATCGCGAATCATCAAAGGCCTTTACCTGTGCGGGGAAGTGCTGGATATCGCCGGTCCGGTGGGCGGATACAATCTCCAGGCGGCGTTTTCAACGGGTTTTGTTGCGGGTGAGAGCGCGGCGGAAGCGTGGCTGCGGAATTCCCCGGGCGCATGAGGTGTTGTAAAGAACAGGCCGGCACGTCCCGCGCCAGGGGGAACGGAGCAACATCAGCTCCCTTTTTCAGCATGAACGAACAGGGATCATGTTTTCACGACGACGTTTTCTGACCACTCTCGGCACACTTGCCGCCACGGCTCCTTTGGTCCGGGCAGGCGCACCGGGTACGCGCCGCGGCCGCTGGGAGATGATCACGAACGATGACCCCATCGTTCCGCCTGCAGCCATCCCCGATCCGTCGGTATGGGACGACAACACCATCACGGCCGCATGGCTGGGTCACGCTACGGTGTTGATCAATTTCTTTGGCTTCCGCATTATCACCGATCCTGTCTTTTCAGAGCGTATCGGTCTTGACCTCGGGCTCTTCACGCTGGGTCCGCGACGGCTCGTGCACCCTCCGCTCGCAATCAGCCAGCTTCCTCCCATTGATCTGATCCTCCTCTCGCATGCGCATATGGATCATCTCGATCTTCCGTCGTTGAACGACTTTGATCCTTCCATACCGGTGGTGATGGCGGCGAACACCACCGATGTGATTGCCGGTCTCGATTTTCAGACGGTGTATGAGCTGGATTGGGGCAAATGGACACTCGTCGGGGATGTGCGAATCGAAGCGCTGGAAGTGAAGCACTTCGGCTGGCGTTACCCCTGGGAACGCGACCGGTCGAAGGGGGACCCCGACGGCCGCAGCTTCAATGCCTACCTCCTTTCCCGTCAGGGCCGGCATATCGTCTTCGGCGGGGATACCTCCTATCATGAAAAGTTCCGGCAGATCAAGGAACGCCGGATTCCGGTCGATCTGGCGATCATGCCGATCGGGGCGTACGATCCATGGATTCGCAATCATGCCAATCCCGAACAGGCACTGGAAATGGCTGACCACATGGGTGCATATCATGTCCTGCCCATCCACTGGCGCACATTCATACAGAGCGAAGAGCCGACAATGGAACCCATAGAGAGACTCAAACGCGCCGCCGCGGAATCACCGGACAGGGTGGTACTGCAGGCAGTCGGGGAAACCTGGGCGATGACGCAGGGGAACATCGTGGAGGGAGAGGCGCAGGAGGGCGGAAACGTGCAGGGTGGAGAAGGATATGAAGAATAAGGTCGTCATCATCACCGGAGCGTCCTCCGGTATCGGTGCCGCGCTGGCCGTGCGGGCTGCAGGGCAGGGTGCGCGGGTGGTGCTTGCCGCGCGCAGGAGAGACCGCCTGGCTGAAGTGGCGGCAGCCGCCACGAGCGTGTTCCGCACCCGGCCCGAAGAGGAAGACTCTTCCCGCCCCTTGCCGGCCGATGCCCCTCCATGTCTGACGGTCAGATGCGATGTGACCGACCGGGATGAAGCGGAAGAGCTGATCCGCTCCACCGTGCGGACGTACGGCCGTATCGATGTGCTGGTCAACAACGCCGGGCGGGGACATCTGTCAAGCTTCGAAGACACCACCGACGCAATGATCGAGAGCATGTTCCGCGTCAACGTCTACGCCCTCTGGCATACCATCCGTCCTGCGTTGCCCGTCATGCGCAAACAGGGAAACGGTCACATCATCAATGTGTCAAGCATCGCCGGGAAAATAGGTTTTCCCTACAACAGCGCGTACGTCGCCGCCAAACATGCCGTTGTCGGTCTCACCCATGCGCTCAGATTGGAATTGATGGAAACAGGCATTCACGCGACAGTCGTCTGTCCCGCCGGAGTGCTGACCGAATGGGCGGAAGCCACGGAAGGGGGAGCCATCCTGCCGCTCTTCTCCGGGGCCGGGCCGATCACCAGGAAGATCGCCGCGGACCGCAAGCTTCCCCTCACACCCATGGAAGGAGTGCTGACGGCCGAAGTGGTGGCGGACAGGATTCTCGAATGCATCCGCACCCCCGTTGCCGAAGTCTATACTCACGGGGGCACGTACGAATTTGTCCAGCTCTCCAGCCGGCACCGCGAAGACGCGGAACAGATGCAGCTCGCCGCGGTGCTGGGCGAGCGGGAAGCGTATGACGAAATCAAAAGGCATAACACGCCGAGGTCCTAGCGCACCAGCAGCATCCTTCCCGTCTGTGAAACGCGCTCCATTCCTCCGACAGTGAGCCTGGCGAAATAGACCCCGCTCGCCAAACCTCCGGCATCAAAGATCACTGCGTGCCTGCCCGCACCCTGAACGCCGTTCACGAGTACTCCCACTTCCCGCCCCAGCAGATCATACACCCTGAGCTCCACGCGTCCGGCCACGGCGATATCATAGGCAATCACCGTGGACGGGTTGAAGGGATTCGGATAATTGGCGTACAGCCGCGTTTCGTGCGGGACCGCCGGCCCATCATCCGCGGCGGTCGGATATGTCGTCGAAAGAATGAAATCCACGTTGGCGACACTGTACGTGTTCTGGGCGATTGTCACGGGAGCCTGAATCAGGGTGTAGTTGAACCGGTCCACGAAAAGCGTCAGGGGCCCGGCCGTGACCGCATCGATCGCATAGTACCCCAGGGGGTCTGTCAGACCGTATGCCCCGATGCTTCCGTCCCCTTTCCGCGCGACGACCCGCACACCCGGCAGTGGAGCCCTGTTGACGGCAAGGACGCGGCCGGAAATGCGCGTGAGGCCGGCGCTCTGCAACGGCGGGAGCTTGATGGTCAACGCCGCCGGACTCCCGTTGACCACAACGGTATCCGCATCCAGCCAGGAAACCGCCCCCAGATCTCCACCCCGGTAATAGGCCGGAGCATACTCGCTGTAGGGCAGCGCAAGCACGCTGTAGATGCCGGCTTCCAGCTCTTCGACATTGAAAGCCCCGATGGAGTCGGTGTGGACAAAGACGGCAGGACGCTCTTCGCCCCCTTTCGGCCGGGGAAACAGAATGATCCGCGCCGGCACCTCTTCCCCTTCGGGGGCGGTGACCGTTCCCTGCATCTGTCCGGTGTTTTCCGGCGCGTGTTTCATCAACGAAAAGTTGATGCCTGTGGTGTCATCGCGGACCGCGATGATCGCCGCCTGTGTCGGGTCGGAAGCGTTGTTGTAGAGTTCCCGGGCGTATCCGTCTTTCGCCGCCATGGCAATGTACGGCCGGTTGCTCAGGACCTGGGCGAAGTACTTCCCGGAGGAGTTGGTGAATCCCGCCCAGACGACACCCCGTGTGTAGCCGATCCCGGGGATGGTCAAGGCCTCGGACCCGAGTCCGGGAGTGATTGCCGTGGTTGCCGCGAGCGAATTGAGCTCCTGGATAGGGCGCACAAACGCCACGGCCGCACCGCCAATGGGAGAACCCTTCTCGTCGGTGACAACCCCGCTGATGTAGGCGTACGGGGCGGGGGTATTGGGCCGCAGACCGAAATCGACGCGCGTGGTATCATTGAGACGCACCCGGACGGGTGTGGCGGTCTCCGGGGTTGCGGCGTTCTCAAAAATACTCGGGAGCGTGAACCGGAAGTTGAGCGGTGAGCGACAGTTCTTCTGCACGGATGATATAGTTTCCGGTATCCACTTCCGCACGGTAGACACCTGCGGCGTCGGTCATGAGCTCCACACCGCGGTTCACCGAAGCCAGAAGCTGGAAGAACCGGATGCGCACTTTGGGCAACGGCGTCCCGGTCACATCGTCGGTGACACGACCGGTAATGATCCCCTTCGGGCCGGGCGGAAGGCCGTACGCGCGGACGGTGGCGATTTTGCTCCTGCCACCCTCCCGGATCACGCTGTCCTGAAAAACGGCTGCCGTGACAACATAATGGTAGAGGAGTCCCGGTTGCACCGCAGGGTCTTCGAATGCGCGGTTCTGGCTGATCCCGATCCACTGGAAGTTTGCGGTGTCGGGCGTTGAACGGTACACCTTGAAGAACCACGGCCCGCCGGCGGCATTCCAGGTGAGCAGGATCCGGGGTTTGAGCTCGGGTGGAGATTGTCCCACGAGATTCGTCGGGACGGGAGGTTGCGTGGTTTGTGCATGGCCGGCCATCCACAAACCGAGCATGATAAACCCCAGGATACATTGTCTGTCTCATGGTGCACCTCCCTGAAAACAGGGTACGGCAGGGATGCCCCGGGGGTCCCTACCGTACACCTGTGTGCGTATGACTGCTCGTGGTGACGTCCGTGCGGGAAAGGGCTACCGCACGAGCAGCATTTTCCGGACGCCGGTGAACATGTTCCTGCCGCTTTCCCCCGTAACCGTCAGACGGTAGAAGTAGAGACCGCTGGCGACGTTCACCCCGGCGCCGTCGGTCGCGTTCCACGTGAGAGTGTTGATGCCGGCCGCCGCCGGACCGTTCCACAGCGTCCGTACTTCCTGACCGAGCATGTTGAAGACCGTCATCGTGGCCCACCCCGCGGCCGGCATGTTGAATGTGATCTGCGTGCTCGGGTTGAAGGGATTCGGAAAATTCTGATGCAGCATGAATTCGACCGGAACCGCTTGATCCGGGGGTACATCCGTCGTGGTCTGCTGCTCGATCGCAAAATCGACGTTCTTCACTTCGAACTGGTCCCCGGCGATGCCCACCGACCGTTCTGCAGTGGTGTAGTCAGGTCGATCGACGCTGACGATCGTCGTTCCGGACGGCAGGGCCTCGATTTGGTACTGTCCGAGTTCATCCGTGAGTCCGTATCCCGTCACATCCCCGGCGGGAGAGGACGCAATGACCCGCACCCCGGCCACCGCTGCGCCGCCGGAGAGGACCGTGCCGCTCAGACGGGCAACACCGATCGGCCGGATCGGCACCACACCCACGTTAATGCCGGAGATGTCGCCGTTGATGAGGACCCTGTCGGCCAGATGCCAGTGCATCACGCCGTAGGAACCGGCTTTGTAAAACGCAGGGGCATAGCCGCTGAACGGCACCGCAAGCACAATGTACGTCCCGAGCACCACATCACCGATCGTGTATGCTCCGTTCGCGTCGGTGTGGCCGAATCGCGGCAGAGCGGGAACCGGCGACAGGCGGACCGGGAAGAGCACAATGATGGACGGTACGCCGTTGCCCGCCGCATCCCTGACGACGCCGCTGATGCTGTTGGACAGGACCGGGTTCTCCGCGAGGGAGAAATTGATGTTCTTCACGTCACCCGGCACTTTGATGATGTCCGCCAGCAGCGGATTCGGCTTCTGGTCGAAATATTCCGGGAGGTATCCCCATTTCGATGCCACGGCAATATATGCTCTGTTGGCAAGCACCCGGGCCTTGTAGTTGCCGAGTGTGTCGGTATATCCTTTCCACACGACACCCTGACAGAAGCCCACTCCTTCGACATCCATGCTCTCCTCACCCGTACCGGGGGTCATGCGCGACAATGCGGAGACGGAGGTCATTTCCTGCAGGGTGTGCATGATGGCCACGGTCGCATGACGGAGAGGTGCGCCGAGTGCGTCGGTGACCTTCCCTTCAATCGTCGCATATACCGGAAGGGGAAGCTTGCTCAGGCCGAAATTGGCACGGAATGTCGATCCGTTGGTCACCGGAACCGGTGTGGCAAGCGACACATCCACCACGTTGTCATACCATTCGGTGATGTATCCGATGATCGAGGCGCTCATCGTCACCGATTCGGCCTTGATCAGATAGGTTCCCGTATCCAGGAGCGCCGTGTAGAGCCCCAGCGAGTCCGTCCGGGCGACGGGCTGCCAGTTCACGGCCACCGGCCCCTTTTTGAAGAACCGGATGAAGATACCCGGGATCGGACGCTGTGTGGCATCATCAATCACTTTGCCCGCGATCGTCCCCTTCAGGACCGGAGGGGGCATCGGGCGGCTCAGACCGAAATCGGCGACCACCGAAGCATTCTTGATTACGGTCACCGGGTCGGCGGAGGCCTGATCCCTCTTGTTGTCGAACCATTCCGGCATATACTGCGGCGGTCCCGGCGGCATCCAGGGAGCCGGCTCCGCCTTCACCTTGTAGACTCCGGTGTCGAGTTTCGCCATGTACTGGCCGAACGAATCGGTGACGGCCGTCGGGCATCGCGATGGTTATTGAGGAACGCATCCGGTAGAAGAGGATACGGACGCCGGGGATCGGCTTGCCGGTGGAGTCGTCCTTCACCGTGCCGGCAATGACGCCGATCGGCCTGTCAGGCGTGGTCCCGAATGAGATTTTTGCCAGGTTACTGGGTGCGCTCTCGACAGGACGGTTGGCTGTGCCCATATACACGCTGGTGACATAATAGAAGAAGGTGTATCCGACCTTCACCTGCTGGTCGTAGTACACCGGCGCATTGACCATTGCCAGCTTCTGGAAGTGGCTGGTGTCATCCACCGACCGGTACACCACGTATCCCCAGAGCCCGGCGGGGGCTTTCCATGTCAACCTGGCGACCGGAACGGCGTCCGGCGTCGGTTCTGCCTTCAGATCGGTCGGCACGGGGGGAAGAATTCCCTGGGCCAGGACACCTGTAAACGCTGCCAGGCAGAGCAGGGCTGCAAAAGCGAAGCGATATTTCATATGGGCCTCCATTGTTTGCTCAGCTCGCCCACCCCGCGGAGTGAGGCTGTTGCTCTTACTGGGAACAAGATAGGGGAGGAGGGGGGGAAAGACAATACCATGAATATGGTATATCTGTAACTTACAAGAAGATCGGGTGCGGGAGGGTTCCCACTTCATCCGAAGAGGCGGTATTTCAGGGCTTTCGACACGGCCGCGGATTTTGAGTGCACCTGGAGCTTTTCGTAGATGTTCTTTATGTGGGACTGCACGGTGAGAGGGCTGATGAACAGTTTTTCCGCGATCTTCTTGTAGCTGAGCCCCTCCACCAGCCACTGCAGAATATCCAGCTCGCGCCTTGTCAGATTCAGGTCGTCTGCGGGTTTCGCTTCCTTCCCGCGCACCATGTGCAGCAACCGCCGTGCAATGGATGCGCTCATGGGTGCTCCATCCCGGATCTCCCGGATTGCCCGGATCAGCTCGTCGGATTCGACATTCTTCAGCACGTACCCGGAAGCTCCCGCGCAGATCGACTGGAAGATCTTATCGTCATCGTCGTACACGGTGTGCATCAGCACATCGATGGACGGAAATCTGCCCTTGATCGCCTTCACCCCCTCGATGCCGGATATCCCCGGGAGGCCGATGTCCATCAGGATCACGTCCGGCAGATTGTCCTGCACCCCCTCCAGCAGCGCCTCACAGGAGCCGTACGATGCAATGCAGCGCAATCCGGGGGAGTCGTTGATGAGATCGACGATGGTGTCGCGTATCCTTTTCCGGTCTTCCACCACGACAACGGTGAGATCCTTGCGCTGGTGTTCCTGCTCGCTCTTGGCCATAGTTTCTTCAGGGGATGGGTGTGTGCAGTGTAATCGTGGTGCCGAGGCCGGGGGCGGAGGTGATGGCCAGTTCGCCGCCGAGCGACCGTGCCCGCTGCGTCATGTTGTGCAGCCCGTTGCCGAGCCCGGAGTCCCGCGGATCGAACCCGACGCCGTCGTCCGCGATGGTCATGGAGAGCGACCGCCCGTCCCGCCGCATGGTCAGAACCACACGCGAGGGATGCGCATGCCGGATCACGTTGTTGATGGATTCCTTGAAAATCAGGAAGAACCGCCTGCGGAAACCGAGCGGGAGACGGAGATGCGCCAGTTCGGGCGGGATATCAATTTCGTAGTTGATGCCTTTCGCTTCGAGTATCTTTGTCGCGTGCGATTTCATGCGCAGCAACAGAAACTCAAACGAATCGTTCTTTGGATCGATCGACCAGACAATATCATTCATGGCATCGATCAGGGTCCGCGACGTGCTGCCGATTTCGCCCAGCAAACCGGAGAGTTTGTCCCGTTCCCCGGCGGTCAGCGGCACCGACCCCTTTCTGGCGCGCAACTCGCGCAGTCCGACATCGCTGAAGAGCGCAATCTCGGTGAGCGTTGAACCGATGTCGTCATGCAGATCCGTGGCAATGGAGGTGCGGATGCGCTCGATTTCCAGGAGCTTGTTCACCCGGTAGCGGTACATCACAAACAGGAGCACGGCAACGACGGCGACGGCGAGGATCCGGAACCACCACGTCTTCCAGTAGGGCGGAATGATGGTGATGGCGAGCGCGATCCCGTGTTCATTCCAGAGACCGTCGTTGTTCGACCCGCGGATGCGCAGCGTGTACGCGGCCCGGGTCGAGGTTGGTGTAGCTGACATAGCGGCGGGTGCCGGCTTCTCTCCATCGCTGGTCGAGACCTTCCAGGATGTAGGCGTACCGGTTCTTCGCCGGTGATGTATAATTGAGGGCCACGAATTCAAAGGAGAAGAAATTTCCGTCGTGAGGCAACTCCAGCGATGATGTGGTGGTGATCGACTGCGGCAGCGGCACCGGGTCGTCGAAGACGCGGAAACTGGTAAGATACACCGGCGGGACGAAAGGATTATCGCGGACGCTGTCGGGGAAAAAGGCGTTGAACCCGTTGATCCCGCCGAGATACAGCCGGCCGGCCGGGCTCCGGTGGTATGCACCCTGGTTGAACTCATTTCCCTGCAAACCGTCATGCGACGTCATAGGAACGGACATGGCCGGTTGAGGGGGAGAAACACGCCAGCCCTTTGTTGGTGGGGAGCCAGAGGCGGCCGCTGTTGTCCGGGAGAATGCCGTAGATGACATCGTTCGGCAGTCCCTCGGCTTCCGTGATGTGCCGCCATGTCTGATCCCGCGGATCGTACCGGTTCAACCCGCCACCGTACGTCCCGACCCAGATCACATCCGGCATGAGTCCTCATATATCGCGAGCACCGTAGAGTTGTTGAGCTGTTCCGGCCGGTCGGGAAGAGCGTCGAACCGTGTGAATGTGCCGTCCGCTTGATTCCGTACCTGACGAGACCGCCTCCATACGTGCCGACCCACAAATGCCCGGCACGGTCTTCTGCTATTGCCAGCACGGAACCGGCCGGCAGAGCCAGGGTGTCCTTCTCGGACGGCGGAAAATGCGTAAACGTTTGCCGGTCCGGGAGAGGCCGATCCAGACCTGTGCCGTTCGTGCCGATCCAGAGGAATCCCTCCCGGTCCTCATGGAGCACGGTGATCTCGTCCTGGCTGATGCTGTTGCTGTTCCGTGGATCGTAGCGGTAGTGTGTGAATGTGCCGGTACGTTCGTCAAGCCGGTTGAGTCCGCCTCCTTCGGTACCCACCCAGAGGGAGCCGTCACGGGTCTGACAGAGCGACAGCACATGATCATGGCTGAGGGTTGCGGGATTGCGCGGATCGTGCCGGAAGTATTCGAACGATTCGCTCTCCGGGTCATACCGGTTCAAACCGTTGCCGTATGTTCCAATCCACAGCCTCCCCTTGCGGTCCTCCAGGAGAGCCCATACGTCGTTCCCGTTCAGGTCGTGCGGGTCATTCTGGTTGTCACGGAAATGGGGAAAACGGTTCTTGAGACGGTCGTACACGTTCACCCCGCCTGCACCGGTGCCGATCCAGAGTATGCCGGTGGCATCCTCGAAGAGAGAACAGACGATGTCGTTGTTGAGTGTACCCGGCGTGTTGGGCTGATGCGTGTGCATGCGCACGGTACCTGTCGCCGGGTCGAGAATGTTCAGGCCGGCATCACCCGTCCCGATCCAGAGCCTGCCATCGCGATCCTCATGGAGGGAAAGAATCAGGTTGCTGCTCAGCGGAGCAGGTTCGGGGATCTCCCCCCTTGACGTAATGGTGGATCCGTCCGGTGGATAGCTCAAAACGGTCCAGACCGTTTCCCCATGTGCCGATCCAGAGCGAGCCCGTGCGATCGGCCAGCAATGAGCGGATATTGTTGCCGGCAACGGATGCCGGGGAGCGCGGATCATGCCGGTAACGGACGAACGAGCCCGCACGGCCGCGGGCGTCCGGATCTTTCCCGGTAGTCCGGCGGAACGAATCTGCACAGACCTCCCCATGTCGCAACCCAGATGGTCCCCCGGCGGTCTTCGCAGATCGACCAGACGGCATTATCCGCAAGTGATGTCGTGTCCGCCGGATCGTACCGGAAATGGAGGAAACGAGTTCTGTGGCGGCATCGAAACGGTTAAGTCCGCCGGTGAGTGTGCCGGCCCAGATGGTGCCGCGTGAATCCTGGAAAACCGCCGTCACATTATTTTCGCTTATCGACCGGGATCGCCGGGATCGTGCGCGAAGTGGGTGAATGAGCCGCGTGTGAGACTGTACCGGTTGAGTCCGCCCCGCATTGTGCCGATCCAGATATCGCCGGAGACGTCGCGGCAGATCGACCAGACACCGTTGTCGGAAATGGAGGTGGAGTCTGATGCCGAGTGCTTGAAGGTGGTGATGGCATAGCCGTCGTACCGGTTGAGTCCATCCTGTGTGCCGAACCAGAGGAAATCCCTGCCCGTCCTGCATGACGGCATTCACGGTGGACTGGGAGAGCCCCTCTTCAAGGGAAATATGGTCGAATTTCAGCGAGCCCGTCTGACCGTACGCCCCGGAGAGGCACAGCGCCAGACACGCACAGAGCCGGAGATGCCGAAGGGAAGGGTGCATGGGCGATGTCATCCGTCGGTTCTACTCCTCGTCAATGACCCATGTGTCAAGCAGGTTCTCCGGCATCCCGGCGATGAAGCGGGACGGTTTTGAAAGGACGAGTCCGGAGTCGCGGTCGTAGACATTGATCGGATACGTAATATAGAGGAACTCCTTCGCCCTGGTGCAGGCCACGTACATCAGGCGCCGTTCCTCCTCCATTTCTTCTTCACTGTTTGCCGCCCGGGTATTGGGGAAGCGTCCTTCGAGTGCATAGATCACGAAGACGCTGTTCCATTCCAGCCCCTTGGCGCTGTGAATGGTGGACAGAATCGAGTTTCTCATCCTCGGTGTCCGTCGGCGTAATGTCCGCGACACTTTCGTTCGCCGGTTCGAGTGTCAGGTCGGTCAGGAACGCGTTCAACGCGCGATAGCGCCCGGCGATCTGCTGGAACATCTCCAGATCCTTCCGGCGTTTGTTGTGATCGTCGTAGCGCTTCAGGAAGATCGGTTCGTAGTACTTCAGCAGCTGGAGGATCTTGTCCGCCGGCGGCACGTGTTGTGGCGCAACACCTGCGAGCGCGTCAAACAGCCGCCGGATGTTTTCCGGGAGATTCTGCTGCTGTCCCAGGATTGCGGGAAGAGTCCCCGGGGAGCCGCCGCCGTCGGCGTTGACACGGCGGGCGACAAGAGCTTCTATCACTCTTCTCGGCGGTTCGGGGTCCCACGCCGTCGACGAGCAGAAGGATCCGGTTCCATGCCACGGCGTCGCGGGGATTCTCGATCACACGGAGATACGACACGAGATCCTTGATGTGCGCGGTTTCGATGAACTTGAAGCCGCCGAACTTCACGAACGGAATATTGGCCTTGCTCAGTTCGATCTCCAGATCAAACGAAAGATAACTCGAACGGAACAGGATGGCGATATCGCCGAGCGCCACACCCTGTTCGCGATGTTCGAGCACCTTCTGGACCACGAAGCGTGACTGGAGGTTTTCCGTCTGGGCCACGACGATCGTGGGCATTTCGCCGCCGGGCCGGCGGGTGAAGAGCTCTTTTGAGTATTTATGTCGTGTCATAACCCCGGTCTTGCCTTCCGCGTCGCCCGCCGTCAGGAATCCTCCGGCCCGGACGCGTGCGCAACGCCGTTCCGGACGGAAGATGGCGCTCTCCCGCCGTCATGCGTGTTGCGATGTTCTGATCTGCTGAAGAGCGGCGATGTGTTCCGGTGTCGTGCCGCAACACCCGCCGATGAACGATGCGCCCTCGCGCAGCCACCCGAGCGCAAGACGCCCGTATTCACCGGGTGCGACATCCTGCGCGAACTCGGCACCCCGTTCCTGCCCGGCAACGCCGGCATTCGCATAGATGCCCCAGGGAAGTGAGGTCCCGGCCTTAAGCGTGCAGAATCGCCGGCAGGGCACAACGCGCCGGCAGGCAGTTGAGGGACAGCGCCACCGGCCTCAGGGGCGTGACGGCGCGGACGGCATCATGGAGCGGCTCCCCGCCGTACAACCGGCCCTCCCGGTCACAGAGAAAGCTCACGGCCATCCGGTACTCCTGTTTCCGCTGCTGCTGCGGCGGCGAGGCGCGCTTCCCTGACGGTGCCCAGGGTTTCAAGAAGCAGGAGATCAACGCCTGCTGCGGCCAGGCGGCGCGCCTGTTCACCGTGTTCTTCCTCCAGCTCGGCGTCGGAAGGCACGAGGTCGGGCCGGTAGCAATCCTCGAGCGGAGCCATGGATCCGGCCACCAGGACAGGTCTGCCCGGTGCATCCCTGCAGGCGCGGAATGCCAGCTCAACCGCCAGGCGTGTATGCTCACCGGAACGGTCGGGAAGAAGCGGCACGGCGGAATGTGCGGCGCGTTGTCCGGAACGTGTTGGCGGTAAGAATATCCGCCCCGGCGTCGATGTAGTCCCGGTGAATCTGCAGGACGGTTTCCGGAGCTTCCGACAGCGCCCGTGCCGACCAGAGGGGGAGGCCGGTATCGACTCCGCGCCGCCTGCAGTTCGGTCCCCATGGCGCCGTCGAGAATCAGCGGCGCAGAAGCCTCGAACAACGTCAGGAAACGGCTTCGGGGTCACTCCCGCGCCCTCCGCAGAATCTCGTTGGTCAGGGTGAGGATCGGCTGTGTGCTGCGATAGTTCTCTTCCAGTTTGATCACCGTACAACCGGGATAGGTCTCGGGGAATTCCAGGATGTTGCGGACGGTGGCGCCCCGGAACGAATAAATCGCCTGTGCATCGTCGCCCACCACCATCACATTGCCGTGCGCCCCGCCCAGCAGGTGCACGATCTCGCCCTGGATCCTGTTCGTGTCCTGATACTCGTCCACCATGATGTACCTGTACCGGTCGGCGAGTTTCCGGCGCACATGTTCGTGGTCGCGGAGCAGCACGCGGAGGAACACAAGCAAATCGTCATAGTCCATCAGGTTGTGCCGGGACTTGTACTCCTCGTAGGCGGCGTGCAGTTGTTGAATATCCGCGAGAAGTTCCTCAAAGTGCGGGTACTCGTTCTTCAGGACGTCATGGATGGTCTGCACGGTGTTCACGGCGCGGGAGAAGATATCCAGCAGTGTCTGCTTACGCGGAAAGCGCCGTTCTCGGGTGTCCAGTTTCCTCCGGGTGCGGAGAAGGTTGATGACGTCCTCCGCATCGGCCTGGTCCAGAATGGTGAACGATGATTCGTACTTCAGCAGGGGGGCGTACTGACGGAGAATCAGGTTGGCAAACGAATGGAAGGTGCCGCCCGACACCCGTTCACAGCGCGCATCGAGCAGCATGGATGCCCGCCGGAGCATTTCCTGGGCGGCGCGGCGCGTGAAGGTGAGCAGAAGAATCGATTCGGGCCTGACCCCCAGCTCGACGAGATAGGCGACGCGGTAGGTGATTGTCCGGGTCTTGCCGGTCCCGGCCCCCGCGATGATCAGATGCGGACCGTTCACCGAGCTGACGGCGGCGTACTGGGCCGGGTTCAGCTGATTCCGGTAGTCGATCTGGAACTGCCGCGGGAGAGCGGCGGCGGCATCGCCGGCAGGTGGTTTCCTGAGAACGTACTTCTTCATCTACGGCATCTCCGGGGAGGGAAAGACCACCACGTCGCCGTTCCGTTCCACGACTTCCCGGATCCGGTCTTCGGCCGAACGGCGCGCCTCCAGCAGGATGCCCGACGCCTCCGACTGGTCCCGCGCGCGTGCCTGCAGCGTGCGTACCCCTTCCGTCCGGTCTTTTTCGGTGATCCGGTTCCACCATCCGTTCTCGTCCTCGACAACCTGAAAGGAGTCCATCTGCACCGAGAGCAGTTTCGGGGCGGGCATCCGGGCGACCACGCGCAGGGGGGAGCGCCGGATATCGATCGTAAAGGGTTCGCGCAGATCAAACCCGGCCTTGGCGGTGAACGAACCGTGGAGTTCGAGGGTCTTTGTGCTGCCGAGCCACGTATGGGACCACCGGTGACGGACCAGAAGGGAACGGGAGACGGTTGCCACCTCCAGAATCGGCGTGTTCTCGGCGATCATCACGGTTTCGTTCAGCGTCACGCGCGGCGTGAAATCGAACACCTCGCGGATGCCCTCCGCGGTGCGCCGCGCCAGATCGGCGGGAGCCTTCACAACAAGAAAGTATGCGGTCATTCCTGCGCCCGCGAGAAGGAGGGCAAGAACGATGCCTGCGATCAGAGCAACCCGCTTGTGCGGTCCGGGTTTTCCCGGTATGGTTGTCGCCATGCGTGGAGGTCATCGGCTTACCTTCCCCACCGGAGCGACCGGAGCCCGGAAAGGCCGAGGGCGATCGCTCCCACGGCGGTACCCATGATGGGTGTCGGCACCGCCGCAAGAATGCCGAGAAACGCGGACACCGCCATGGCCTTTCCTGCGCTGTCGTTGTTCATGTGCTTCTGAATGAAGAAGGCCGGGAGAAAGACCGCAAAGAACGAAAGGGGGATGGTGAAGATCCAGGCGATCGTCGCCCAGTCGGCCATGGTCCAGAGTGCATCGATCACCATAAGGACCAGTGCGGCAAGCGGATGAATAAGGGACTTCGCGCGCGGCTCCGGAGGAACTTCCCTGCGGCCCTCCTGCTCTGTCAGAGTTTTTCGACGGGATAGGAGTCAAGGATGTCAAGGATCGCCTCGATAGTTTTTGGGGAGTTGCCTTCAGCGCGATTGTTCACGTACACGTACGCCTTTTTCCCTTCGGCCACACACCGTGTGACCGTCCCGGCGACACCGAGACGCAGCTCGGGGTTCTCTTCTTTGATGCTTTCGTACGGCTGAAACCGTTCCACGGCTTCCTGGTAGGTGCGTCCCGGTTTCAGGAGATGCCCGGATAACGGTGAAAGGGGCCGTGAGCACATCCGGCAGCCGTATCTGCTCGATCACCGGGGGCATCCGCGTCCAGTTGTTGAGCACATGCGCAACGCCGTGCGATGCCAGCATCGCCAGATACTCCGGCGTCAGGAACTCCTGATTGCGTATCTCCACGCAATAGGGAATCCCCCCGGGCAACCGGGCCAGAAATCTCCCGAGCAGATCCAGAAACACCGGGGCGGTGATGCCGGAGGCCGGGTAGAAGGTGGAGAACTCGAAGATCACCGCGCCACGTTTCTGCTTCAGTGTTTCCAGCGGACGGAGGAAGGCGTCCTCGAAGAGCGGCACGTTGAGAAAATCCGGGTTGTCCTGTCCGGCATTGGCTCCATACCGCGGCAGTTTCGGATACCGCTTCACCGTGATACGGTCGGTGACCTTGAACGAGACCGTGAACAGTTCCGGTGTTTCGTCATAGAGCGCCTGCAGCACGCGTGCACCGGGGAAATCGTAGAGGGCGAAGTCCGCGCACACGGTGGGGAAGATGGTGGCGTATTCGGCGAGGCATGTCTGTTCGAAGACGCGTTGCGAGGGGTAGTGGCGGTTGTACACCATCCCTGTCCATCCGGGGTATTTCCAGGACGAACTGCCGAAGAAGATGCCCCGTTCCGCCCACCGGTGCAGCCGCACGGCATTGGTGCGGACGTACGCTGACGCGGCGGGCTCATCCTCTCCCTGTGCGAACAGGGGGAGTGGTGTGCCGCGGGGAGCCGTGTTTCTTTTTGCCACGGGCCTTCCTCTGTTTCTCAACCGAGCCGGATGCCCATCAGGACGGTGAACACCGACCAGACGACCCAGAGTGCGAAGACGAGGACGAGCACTTTGGGCAGATCACGCTGGAAGAGTTTTGACAGGCCGATACTCACGACGGCAAGGTCCCAGATGGTGAAGAGATTCACTTTCGCCAGCGCGGCGTGGAGTTTGTTCTGGATGTCGAAGTCCGTGACAAACAATCCCAGGCTGGGAGTGGCGAAGATGGAGTCCATGGCGAACATCAGGAGTGTGGTGACGATGCTCTCCAGGCAGGTAATGAACATGGTCAGTCCCGCAATCTCCACCACCTTCATGTAGGGTGCGGTGGCGCTCATGCCCCATTTCCCAAGGAGCCAGTAGACGAGGGAGAGGAGGAAGAGGGCGATCGGCGTGATGATGACGATGCCGGCCACCTGCTGGATGCGGAAGATCATGGAGTCCGGTTTCATGAACGCGGCCGCCTGTTCCGCCTGTTCGGCGGTCATGCTTCCCTTGGCGACCGCCTCATCGATGCCTTTGCGCATGATGGTGCCCAGCTGGTCCACCAGCGAAGTATTGGTCAGCATCAGCTGGCTCATCAGGACGGCGACGATGATGAAGATGATGGAGGGGATAACCCAGTTGCCGGGGGTGTTGCCGGTTTGCCGGACATTCTCAAAGAGATCGCCGGGTGCGGCGAAGATGCCGGCAAGTTTTTCGGTGAAGGAAAACGGTTTAACCGTTTCCCGGGTGGTGTGTTCTTCCATGGTCGTCCTTCGTCGGTGGTGGGGTGTGCGCGAAAGATAGGAAAACCCCCGGTGAGAATCAAAGACGATCAGGCGACAAATTTGTTGCTTTTGTTCTTGACAAAGCGACAAAAATGTCGTATCCTGGAAATGCGCAGGGCGACCTGTATCACCGAGAGCGGGAGCGAATATGGACATTGTACAGCGCGGTTGTTGTTGCGTGTGTGAACGCCCGATGGGCGTACATGAGGTGGCGGAGTTCTATGGTTGTCGTAGACGAGGCCCTGTACGGCGAACTCCATTGCCGGATATGCCTGGAGGCGCACCTGACGGTTTGCCGCGAGTGCTCCATGCGGCGTACGGCGGATCCGGAGGGATTGTGCGGCGAATGCGCTGCGCGCGGGTATGGATTGGTGGGATGACATGTGCCGCCGGAACGCCGCAGCATTCTTTCCTGAACAGTATTGGCGCCCTGGCGTCAGGGTGGTTGAAGCACCATGGAAACTCAAGCGCTGCTTCAGCACTTTCGCTCCCCGCCGCCGGGCAAATTGTTCTGTGTGCACGGCGATCCCGGAGTCTTCCGGCTGTCTCTTGTGGCGGCCGGCCATGTGTTGCTGAGCGGTGTGCCGGTGACGCTGGTGGACGGGAGCAACCGGTTTGATCTGTACGGGCTTGCGGAATTTGCACGGCGTACGGCGGGAGGCCGGTGCACGCCCGGAGAATTGCTGCGCAATATCTATGTCTCACGCGCGTTCACCTGCTACCAGATGGAAGCGGTGATCACCGAACGGCTTCCGGCATTCGTGCGCACAAAGCAGTCGCCGGTCGTGCTGATCTTCGGATTGCTTGATACGTTCTACGACGAACAGGCACCGCTCTTTGAAGTGCGTGGAGCGCTGGAACGGAGCATTACGGCGCTGCAGCAGCTGCGCGCCGAGGGAGTGTCGGTGCTGGTGGCGTCAACCGATCTGCGTCCGGCGTCCACCGCCCGGGCCGGACTCTTTCCCCGTCTTGCAGCGGCAATGGACCGGGTGTACCGGATGGATCGGGGGATGGTGCAAAGGGGTGAACCTCATTTGAGAGAACACAATGGGACGGACCGTACCCACATTCACCATGGTTCTCCAGCAGGAAATGGAAAGCTGGGGAAAATTCCGGCGGGGGCTCCGGAAAGAAGATCAGGATGCGCTCGATGAACTCTTCCGCGCGGCACGGCTGCAACTTGCCGGCAGCGCCTACGCCGCGCGTCCCATTCCCTTCGAAAGCATCATTATGGCCATGCTGGTTGCCCAGCAACGCCGCATCGCCGTGCTGGAAGCCCTGGTGGCCAGGGTGGAACAACGGTGAATAGCGTGCCGGAGTGATCCGCCGTGACGCTCACCGGCTGGCTGTTCGATCTGTATCCCTCGCCCCGGGGGATAACCCTCTGGTTCATCGACCGCGAGGGACGCAAGGTCCGCGCATACGACCGGTTTGTCCCGTCGTTCTCCCTGCACGTGGACGAACGGGAAACAGACCGCGTTGCCGCGCTCGTGCGCACGTTTCCCTTCCCCGTTCATCTCCGGCGGGAAACACGCCGCGATATTTATACAAACCGGGACCGCGACATACTCCGTGTCTGCGTCGGGAGTACCCGGCACTTTAAAACCGTCGTGCAACGGCTCGAACGGCACTTTCCCCACTTCGTCTTCTTTGATTCCGACATCCCGCCCGTCCAGCTCTACCTCTACGAAACACGGCTCTTCCCCCTCGCCTTCGGCGACTATACCATGGACACGGACGGCCGGCTCGCCGGATGGACGCTGCAGGATGCCTCCGATGCGCTGGAATACACCCTCCCGCCCCTGGCCACACTCACGCTCAAGAACCGCCCCGACGTGGTGTCGCCGAAATTCCGGCGGCGGCTCCAGCTGGAAGTGCACTATGAAGGAACCACATACGCGCTCGAAGGACAGGAACCCGCGGATGTCCTCCAGGCACTTGAACGGCATCTGCACCGCTGCGATCCGGATATCATCCTGACGGAGTACGGCGACGCCGTGCTCCTGCCGATGCTCACGCGGCTCGCCGCCGAACACCATGCGCCGCTTTCCCTGAACCGCGATGCCACGGCCGGCTACAGTACCACCGGCGCCTCCAGCTATTTTGCGTATGGAAAAATCGTGCACAAGGACGGCGCCTTCGAACTGGCCGGCCGCTGGCACCTGGATACGGAAAATTCCTTCATGATGGGCGAGGCAAGCCTGGACGGCGTCGCGGAAATTGCGCGGCTTACACAGCTTCCCGTGCAACACCAGTCACGTACCACCATCGGCACCGCCCTCTCATCCATGCAGCTCTCCTGGGCATACCGCAACGGCTATCTTATCCCGGCCCGGAAACGCGAACCGGAAGATTTCAAACCGGCCGACGTCCTGCTGCTGGCGGACCGCGGCGGACTGATCTTTCAGCCCGAAATGGGTTACCACGAACAGGTGGCGGAACTGGATTTTGTTTCGATGTATCCCACCATCATGGTGAAATACAACGTCTCTCCCGAAACCGTCAACTGCCACTGCTGCCACAATACCGCAGTGCCCGAACTTCGCTATACCATCTGTGAACAACGGGAGGGAATTGTTCCGGCCACGCTCCGGACGGTGGTGCACAAACGGGGAATCTATAAGAAGGAAAAGAAACGGCTCAAAGCCCTCGGTGATGAAGCGGTGGAAACTGTACGACCGGCGCCAGAACGCGCTCAAGTGGATGCTGGTGACCTGCTTCGGCTATCTGGGATACAAGAACGCCCGCTTCGGCCGCATCGAAGCCCATGAGTCGGTGAACGCCTTTTCACGCGACGCGATCCTCCGCGCAAAAGAGATCGCCGAAGGACACGGGCTTCCACTTTGTCCATGCTATCGTGGACTGCATGTGGCTCGAAAAATCCGGGGCCGGCGAGGCGGAGTACGAGGCCCTGGCCAGAGAAGTCAGCAGCACCGTCGGCATCGACATCTCCCTCGAGGGGATCTACCACTGGATACTCTTCCCGCCGTCAAAGATGGATCCGCGTATCCCGACCGCCAACCGGTATGTGGGATGGTACACGAACAACGAGATCAAGATCCGGGGCATCGAAATGCGCCGGCGCGATACGCCGGTTTTCATCAAACGGCTGCAGGGAGAAATGCTGAAAATCCTGGGCGAAGGGAAAACCATACGCGACCTCGAGAAACTCCTCCCGGCCACTCTCGCAAAGGCGAAAGAATATGTCGACCTCCTGCAGTCCGGTACCGTTGACCCTCTCGAACTGGTGGTGCGGCGCCATCTGTCGCAGGAGGCCGATGAGTATACCAACCGGAGTGCGAATGCCATCGTCGCACAGGCGCTGGAGGAAGCCGGGGTGCACCTGGCGCCCGGCGAGACGATCGAGTATATCATCGTGGATGCGAGCGGGAAACGCCACCCGGAAAAGGCCAAGGCCGTGGCGCTCTATGCGCTGGACGACGGGTACGACATCGGCAAGTATACCGAGATGGCCCTGAAGGCGGCGGAAACACTGCTCTTTCCATTCGGCTATGATGCCGCAAAACTCAAAGGCCTCTGGTGCCCGCCCCCACCGCGCCGCAACCGGCCGGCAACGCCCGGACGCCCCCCGCCCCCCGATACAGGACAGACAGACCTCTTCGATCTGTCCCCCGACGGGCCGCACACAAAAGCTGTTCTCAAACAAGAAGCGAAGGGACCTGGGGAGTGGAAATGAGATGCGTAAAAAGGGCCCATCGTTTCGACGGGCGGTCCGGAGTTCCACCCTGCGCTTCAACGTACCGCCTGACCATGTCCTGGCCCAGATTGTAGTTTATCACATAGCTCCGGTAGGCGTCAAAGAACTGCGTGCGCTGCATCGCGCGATCAGGTGACATCAACGCATACCGCACCAGCCAGCGTGCAGCATCCTGCCGCGAGATCACGCCGTTGAGATAGCGCCGCGCGGCTTCGTTGCCGGCATATGCCAGCCGCTGCACCAGCGCATGTACGCGGTAATACTGCTCCGCACGGTCCCGATCCAGTCCCGCAAGAGGAAACAACACCTCCCGCTCGAAGACCAGCCGCTCGTGCCCGGGAAAGGCCATATCAATGCCGAAATTCGCAGTGCCTTCCGCGATGAGCGATTGCGGACTGAACAGCGCGTAGACCGAAAACTCCATCCACCCCCGCGCCCGCACCAGGGTCTGCTCCAGCAGGCTGTTGTAGACATGATGTCCCGGATATCCCTCATGGCAGGCAAGATCGACCGCACGGTCGATGCTGACGGGAAAATCCACGTTCATCTGTATAAGACTGCGCCCGTGACCCTTGTACCAGTTGTATCCGCTCCAGGGCTTTCCGGTGACATACTCGACCGAGAATTCCTCCCCTGCCGGAAGCACAATGTGTGCCGCTGACCGTACGCGACCCTCCGCAATGGCGGCGGCAAAGACCCGGTCCAGCCGTTCGCGCGGGATAATGAAATCCCGCTTATGGGCTTCGAACCGTTCCGGAATGTCGCCGGCTCCGGGAAGCAGCGCCCCGACGTCTTCCAGCAATCCTTCAAACACCTCTTCCGTATGGGTCGGTGCTACCGCGTCGTACAGCGCACGCGATTCCTCGTCGAACGAAAACCTCCTTCCGCGCAGCATCTGCACACGCGCCACGAGCGCGCGCGTCTGGCAGAGCAGGTAACGCAGGCGGAGCTTTCCGGTCTCCTCCGGAGCCGGATCACCGTACGCCTCAAGGGAGGCCAGAAGCCTCCGGGCGCGTTCCTCGATTGTTTCCAGGGAGGGCGGAGCGGCCGTCTGTTCCGCCTTCCACTCGGGCGGTCCGTAGTACGCGTCAACGTAGTCCGCGTCATGCGTGCCCACCGCCAGAACCAGCCTGACGTATTCCTCGGCGGCGGCGGCGGGAAGAGATGTTTCTTGAGGTGTGTGCATTGTCGGGATTCCTTTTGAGAGATGCCGCAAAGAGCGCATGAGGCTCCGCCCCGGAATCGATTACATGGTGCTGACAGGATCGACGTCGATGATCAGCTGGGTGGAGCGTGCTCTGGCAGGCAGTTGTGCAAGAGCCTGACGCAATCGCGCGTGTGTCAAACCCCCGGAAGGATCCAGGGATTTCGATGTCTTCAGGAGAAGATGCCACCGGTACTGACGGTTGATTCTCCCGATCACGGCGGGTGTCGGCCCGAGAAGCGTGAAGGGGGGAGTGTCCTGTTTCAGGAGCCCGGCGACGTTCTCGGCAAGGGCGCGTGCGTCGGCCTCCTCCGGTGCACGCGTCTCGATCAGGACGAGCCGTGAAAGGGGGGGATAGCCGACTTCCCTGCCGGTTGAACAACTCTTCCGCGAAAAACGCGGGGTAGTCGTGATCCAGAATGTGCACAAGCGTGCGGTGCGACGGCTGCGCTGTCTGGATAATCACCTCTCCCGCCAGTGCGCTCCGGCCGGCCCGGCCGGCAACCTGGGTGAGCAGCTGAAACGTGCGTTCGGACGAACGGAAATCCGGCAACAGCATCTGGGTGTCGGCGCTGATGACGCCGACAAGCGTGACATGCGGGAAATCCAGTCCTTTTGCGACCATCTGGGTGCCGAGCAAAATGTCCGCTTCCCGCGCACCGAACTTCTTCAGGAGACGGTCATGTGCGCCCCGGCCCGTTGTCGTATCCAGATCCATGCGCAGAACCCGGGCCTCCGGGAACACCTGCCCGATCTCCTCTTCCACGCGCTGGGTTCCCACTCCCTGCAATCTGATGTCGGCACTTCCGCACGTGGGACATTGACTGTGCGGGGAGCGGATGTGTCCGCAATAATGGCATCGCAGGTGCTTCCTGCTCAGATGGTAGGTGAGTGATACCTGGCAGTTGTCGCACATCTCGACGTACCCGCAGTCCGGACATTCCACGAACGATGCAAACCCGCGGCGGTTCTGCAGGAGGATGATCCCCTCCCGTTTCGAGAGCCGGTCGGCGATCTTCTCGGAGAGGAGACGGGAGAGGGAGGACTGCCGGAAATGTTTGAGCTGCCCTCGCTCCTCCTTCGCGAGAGCATCCCGTTGCGCGGCATAGGCGTGTTTGCGTTCGGCGGTCATATCCACGATCACCACCGAAGGAAGCACTGCGTCGTCCACACGATCGGGCATTTTCAGCAGCTCGAACTTGCCCTCGCGGGCGTTCGCATACGATTCCACGGAAGGAGTCGCCGAGCCGAGCAACACCACGGCGCCGCAATCGCGTCCCCGTACGATAGCCACATCACGCGCATGATATCGCGGCATCGCATCAAATTGCTTGTACGATCCCTCGTGTTCTTCATCAACGACAATCAGGCCCAGGCTTTCCAGCGGCGCGAAGATCGCCGAGCGTGGACCGATCACCACCTTGCATGCGCCGGAGGCTGCAAGGCGCCAGACGTCATAGCGTTCGCCGGGAGACATCCGGCTGTGCACGACCAGCGCGTGATCGCCGAAGTGGGTCTTGAAGCGGCGCACGATCTGCGGCGTGAGCGCGATTTCCGGAACGAGGACGATCGCGGACTTGCCGGCTTCCACACAATGCCGGATGGCCTCGATGTATACCTGCGTCTTCCCGCTGCCTGTTACCCCGTGCAGAAGAAATGTCCGATGCGTATGCTCGTCCACCGCCTTGCATATGCGTCCGCACACCTTCTGTTGCGTGGCATTCAAGGTGATGGTGAGGGTCTTTGCTTCGGTGCCGTACTCCTGCTGGCGGGTTACCTCGTGCAGGGATGTGGGAAGAAGACCCCCTTCCACGAAAGGCCTCACCTGTGCGGAGGAGATTCCCGTCCGTTTGAGCAATTCAAGCAAATCCGTTTCCGGGACCTGCTGGGCGTGCAACAGGAGGAGTGATGTCAGGAATTCCCGGGCCTTTTTCCGGCGCGGCGGTATGCCTTCGAGAGCACGCCGTACTGCGCCGGCGTCGATCTTCGCGACCTCCACAAATGTGCGTGTCTTGACGCGCGCCCGGGGCCGCGGCATCACTTCTTCGGTCGCGATCAGCCCCTCCCGCTCCATGTCGTTCAGGATGCTGTTCATGGTTGTGAGGCCCGTCGTCTTCCCCAGCCGTATGGCCGTGAGCGTGCCGTGTTTCGCGAGAAGATCGAGAATGCGGGCGCGTTTTGGCGCCCTGCGGCGGAAATCGGCGTACCGTTCGTCGGCAGGCGTCAGGAGCAAACGGACAGTGCGTTTGCTGCTCGTGCCGAATCCGTGCGGCACGGCGGCACGAAGTACCTCCCCCAGCGGCGCAATGTAGTAGTCCGCGATCCAGAGGCACAACCGGAGCATGTGATCGGAAATGGCAGGCCGGAGATCCAGAACATCGGCCAGGGGCCGGAGCGAAGCGTGCGAAGAACGGGCGGGGAGTCCGACAATGATGCCGGTCAGGTATTTGCGTCCGAACGGAACCAGGACACGCATTCCCGGATGCGCACAGTCCACCAGCGTCTCGGGGATGGTGTAGGTAAAGGTCTTGTCGACGCCGGCAGGGATGGCAACATCAGCGTAACGGGGCATATCTGCAATATGGACAGATTGTGCAACGATTGCAACATCGGCCGGGGCTCTTCCCGCCCCCGTCCTCAAGCGTCCCGGTGAACTGTCTCCGGTGAAAAAGCCGGGAGACAGACGGCGATATACTCCGCCCCGCCGGGTGCCGGGGAACCATACTGCACCCACTCGCCCGGATGGGTAATAACGGCCTGCCCGGCAGGCACGTCAATTGCCCCGGTCCGGTGAGTACAGCGCAACATGCCGCGGAGAACAAGAGTGTATTCGGTGAAGTCCGGGGTTTGCCCCGGTTCTCCCCATCCCTCGGGACTCACCATGTGTGCAACGCTGACGCCGCTGTCGCCGGTATTCACGCGTCCGATGAATTCTCTGATAACCTTCGGCTTGTTCCCGGCGGCCTGGATGACCGTGGGTTTCAATACCAGTGTGGGTGGCATCGGTTACCTCGCCCGCCGGGCAAGTATGAATGAGCGGACGGCCATGACGACAAAAACGGCACAGAGAACCGCCATGATCGATTGCGCGACAACCGCCGAAGGCCGTTCGACGGTTCCTCCGCCGAGAAGGGTGAACAGCCTGACAAACCCGGATACCGTGGCCGCAAAGCCGATCACCGCCAGAAGCGCCGCGGCATGCATCGCATGCTTTCGTCGTCGTTCATTACGGCCCAGTATTCCCAGAACGGTCAACGAAATGCCGAACGCCGCGGGAATCAACGCCGTGAGGCTTGCCGCACCGCTTGCGGCATATCCGGCGATGCCGAGGAGCGTGAGCGCGACACCGATACCAACGGAAATTCCTGCCATACCCGATCCTTTCAGAGACGACGGTGGGATTGCTGTCCTTCCACACAACATGTTCCGCAGCGGGGGAGTTCCAGCCGGTGTCACACGGTGATGCCGGCCTGCCGGAGGTGCGTCCGCAACACCTCCGGTGTTGTGAACAAGAGCGCGTGCATGCCAAGGCGGGAGGCGGCTTCAACATTCTCGCCGAGATCGTCTATGTACACGCATTCGCCGGGGGCAAGGGAGAGCTTGTGCAGCATGTCCCCGTAAATGGCCGGCGCGGGCTTCATCGCCCTGACTTCATACGAGAGCGTCACGGCGTCGAACAAAGGGAAAAGGTCGAGAGTGCGGATACTGTTGATAAAATGCCATTCGTTGGTATTGGAGAGAAGGCCCAGCTTGTACGAGCCCTTCAGGCTTCTGACCATGGTGAACATCTCGGGGATCGGCGTGAAGATGGCCGAATAGGCTTTGACAAACTCCTCACGGGGCATCCGCAGATTGGCTATGCGCGAAATCTCCCGGAAGTACTCCTCCGAACTCAGCAAACCGCTTTCATACTGTATGGATGCGCTGGACAGCGCAGGCATCTCACCCATCATATCGAGCATGGTGCGGTCCGTGTACTGCAGGGCGCGATCGAGAAACCTGCGCAGGTCGAATTTGCAGATCACGTTGCCGAAATCAAATACCACCGCCCTGATCATGCCGGACTCTCCCCCTGCCCGGATGCCGGCGTGCCGATAACGGCCGGTTCCATTTCCAGAAGGACGCCGAACATGCGGAGTACGCCGTTCTGGATTTCCCTTGCGAAGGCCAGCAGCTCCGCGGCCGTGCCGCTGCGGTTCACCAGTGCCAGTGCGTGCTTTTCCGAAATCCCCACACCCCCCCGCGCCATCCCCCTCACAAAGCCGGCCTGTTCAACGAGCCAGGCTGCAGGGACCTTTGTGCCGTTTCCCGCGGGGAATGACGGGACATCAGTGCTCCTTCCGGCCGCACGCTGCCGCTCGACGATGGCCGCAAAGGCTGCCTCTGGGACAACCGGATTCATGAAGAACGATCCCACGGACTTCGTGTCCGGATCCGCCGGGTCCAGGACCATGCCCTTGCCCCGTCGCAGTGCGAGGACCGCGTCGCGCACGCGCTGGAGTGCGACGGCTCCCCGCGGCACATCCTTGAAAGACCCGTCCGGGAGAAGCAACCGTTCCAGCTCCGCATACCGGATCTGCGGCGGGGCGTCCTTCCGGAGACGGAACGAGACTCCCGTGATGATATAGGTTCCCGCATCCCGCGTCTTGAACCGGCTGGATCTGTAGGCGAAGCCGCAGTCGCTTCCGGCAAACGTGAGCATGGCTCCGGTCTGACGGTGAATCACGCGCACCTGGTGAATCGTGCCGGCGACATCCTGTCCGTAAGCCCCGACATTCTGAATCGGGGTTGCACCGGCCGTACCCGGGATGCCGGAAAGGCATTCAAGCCCGCCGAGGCCCCGGTGGACGCAGAATGCCACAAGGTCATCCCAGCGTTCACCGGCCGCCGTGCTCACGAGCTCGTTCTCGCCGTCATCCCGCAATTCCCATCCCTTCAGCATCACGTGCAATACCACTCCGTCAAAGCCGGAATCGGCGATGATCACATTGCTGCCGCCGCCCAGCACAAAGAGCGGAAGCCGCCGGCGCACGGCAAAGGCGAGTCCGAAGCGGATGTCCTCTTCCGTTGCACAGGAAATGAAAAACCGTGCCGGACCGCCGAGACCGAGTGTCGTCCGGGCAGCCAGTGAAACGTCTTCCTGGATGAGGGGATCGGGCATGAGAGTGGTCTTCCGGTCTAGGAATTCCGGCGCCGCAGATGCGGCGGCTTAAACCCGCGATACGTGTCGAAACGGGAATCGTAGAACACGAGATTGAATCCGGCATCCCGCAGGGTTCCGCCGGAGGGGTACAGATAGAATTCAGACACCGTCGCCGTAACCCTGTTGACCGGTTTGCCGTTTTCGGTGTAGAACTTCAGCGTGTAGTATCCGAGAGTGAACTCCGCGGTCTCGAGCTGTGCCATCACGTTCGTTTCCGTGAACAGAAGCGGATCGGTCATTGGTGCTCATCCTGCCGTGCTGTCCGGCTGTTGACGGGGTTTGTTATCCCCGGAACACGTGATGGACCGAGCTCTGGTCGGTCGGCATGAGCGTGACCTGGCTGATGTCCACGTGCGCCGGACGCGTGGCGCAAAAGAGCGCCACATCGGCGATGTCTTCGCCGCGCAACGGCCGCATGTTCTTGTATGTGGCCGATGCCCGTTCGGCGTCACCGTGATAGCGCACAAGGCTGAACTCGGTTTCCACAAGGCCCGGATCCACTGAAGTGACCCGCACCCCCGTGCCGAGCAGGTCCATCTTGAGACCCCGGGTGAGCGCGGCAACGGCGTGTTTGGTCGCACAATAGACGTTCCCGTTGGGATACACGTCATGGCCTGCGATGGACCCGATGTTGATCACGTGTCCCCGCTTCCGCGCGACCATGCCCGGCACAACCGTCCGCGAAACATACAGCAGGCCTTTGATGTTGGTGTCGATCATCTCTTCCCAATCCTGGACGACTCCTTCGTGGAGTTTGTGCAGTCCGCGGGCGAGGCCTGCGTTGTTGATGAGGATGTCGATCGCCTGCCATTCCGGGGGCAATCCGGCGAATGCCGATTTGACTGCGTCAGGATTGCGCACGTCGAGCGTGAACGTATATGTGCGAATGCCATGCGCATCCCGCAGTTCAGCCGCGAGAGCGTCCACGCGGTCCTTCCGTCGCGCTGACAGGAGCAGCGCCGCCCCCTGTCCGGCAAACACCCGTGCGCATGCGGCGCCGATTCCGCTCGAAGCACCGGTAATGCAGACAATGCTCTTGCTCAAAGAGTTCATGGGAATGTCCCTCTTCAATCCGCCAGGGGAAAACGCGGGAGAATGTCCACGGGGATGTCCTTCATCCGCTCCAGCGCATGGACCATGGGGGGTCTGAGCACGGCATAGCGGTTCAGCAGCTCCTTCGCCCCTTCATAGTCGCCCAGCGCCTGCAGGCTCATGATCATGCCTGTCAGGTCGCGTACCGCCCCTTTGATGCGTGCGTCGTTGACCCTGAACGTCCCGGCGGTGCTGTCGTATTCGAATGCACCGGCATCCGTCAGGTAGTTGAACTGCAGGGCCATCCCCCTGCCGTGCGCTTCGTTGATGCCGAACCGGACCGAGCGGAACACGCCGGCCAGGTATGTCACGTACATCTGCTGTTCGGTGGACTTTTCCACAACACCGCGGTCGATCAGGTACTGCAGGGCGAAAAGGCCCGCAATGTCGGCTTTTGCTTCTTCGAGTGCGGAGCCGAGTTCTTTCATTGCCTGCCGCACGGTGGTGGTTTGCCCCTTGACGGTAATGGTGTGCGGACCGAGACCGTGCATCAACTCGTGGGCAAGGATGTGCGTGAAGAACGGCTCAAAGGTGACCGAGGAACGCTGCGCGGGGTCGATGACCAGGGCGGCGATCGGCGTCAGGATCTTCCGGAACTTCGCCTCCTGGACGTTCTTCAGCATCACCCGCTTGCTCCCTTTTTCCGCGGTGACTTTTTCGTCGTTGGGGAGATTGAATGCCGCCGTCTGCACGCCGGCGCGCGCTTCGCCGCCGACCGCCACTTCATCCACCACCCGGATCGGCGCCATGGACCCCAGCGACGGATTACGGTACTTTGCTTCGATGGGGAGGTTGTTCTCGATTTCCTGCAGGAAGGAGGAAAACTTGTTCAGTTTGGCTGTTTCGGCGTCGTTGCGCAGCGTCACGAAGGCTTCGAACGCGGCCTTGTAATTGAAGAGACCGTCCATATACACCTCATAGGGTCCGATGGTCACTTCGATCGGGCTGTCCAGGTCCATCCAGGCCACATCACTCTCGTAGTAATCGTTGCTCAGGAATGCATCGGCCCGTTTGGTGAGGAACGTCCGGAGACTGGCGTTGTCGGTGAGCCGGGCGGCTTCGCGCAGCAACGCGGCGGCGGGATGAAGCAGGTTTGCGTACTCTTCGCTGTAGGGCACCGCATAAAGTTTGGACTGCGCGTCGCGCCTGATGGTGGTGAAGAACCCCGCGGCCTTTTTCTGTTCGGGTGCCGCAAGCCCCGAGAGCCACGACTGAAACTCCACCTTGGACATATCATCGGGATAATAGTTGGCGTTGAGGGGGCGCGGGTCCGGTACGCCCGGGATGAAGGGCGCGTTCTGGTCGAGTGTCGACCAGGGCCCCTGATTGATGCGGAAGTAGTTCAGGCGCAGGACGCCGAGGGGTGACGCATCGGCCTCCAGTTTTTTCAGGAGCTCCTCATTGCCACTCCATACCTGCCGGCGGTACAGACTGTCCATGGAGCGGGCGGCGGTGATGAGTGTGCGCAATGCCGCACGGTCGCCGGCGGATAAGTGCGATGTATCACCGGTGATTTCCGTGGGGGCAAACCGTCTGATCTGGGCATCGAGCGAGGTCATGGCGGGATCTTCCTCTTTCCGGGTTGAACAGGAAAACACCAGAAGTCCAAGAAGCACAGGCGGAAGGAGCAGAGCGTTCATCTTCATGGGTGGTTCTCCAGATTGGACGACGACAGGGAACGGAGTTCTTCGTTGAGCGCCCGCATGACTTCTGCAAGCGGCATGTTGCGTTCTTGAGCCAGACGTTTGCATTCCTCGAATTCCGCGGTAACCACCGTCCCCCCGTCCCGCCCGACGGCTTTTGCCCGGACCGGCCCGAATGACGTGGGGATCACCAGCTCCCGCCGCCGCAATTTGCGGCGTCCGACAGCGTGAATCCGGAGGCCGATGGAGGGTGTTTCGCGGAAAATCAACGCGATCACGCCGTCCATGTGCGCCCTGTCGGTTATCGCCGAAAGCAGAATCCCCGGACGTCCCTTCTTCATGATGATCGGCACAAGATAGGCGTCGTGAGCCCCGGCTGCGAGCAGCCGTTCGATCAGGTAGGGATGCAGTTGCGGATTCATATCGTCGATATTGGACTCGATGATCATGGATTCGTCACTCTCATCCTGTCGTTCCATGGTGCCGATCACGAGACGCAGGAGGTTGGGAAGTCCTTCGATCTCGCGCGTGCCGGCCCCGTACCCGATGGCTTCCGCGCGGATCACTTCATCGTCCAGAACCCCGGAGGACTGACTCTTGATGATCGCCGCGCCGGTGGGCGTGGTGAGTTCGGCGGGGATGGCGGTGAGGGCGACGGGATAGTCTTTGAGAATCTCCAGCGTGGCCGGCGCCGGCGTCGGCATCTGTCCGTGCTGGGTGGTAATGATGCCCCCGCTGCCGAGGCGGACGGGGGAGGAGTACACGCGCTCAATGCCGAAGCGTTCCAGACAGATGGCCGTTCCCACGATGTCGACGATCGAATCCAGTGCACCGACTTCATGAAAATGTACCCGTTCGATGGTCGTGTTGTGCACGCGGGCCTCGGCGCCGGCCAGGACGGTGAAGATGTTCGTCGCCCGTTCACGGACGCCCGGCGCCAGGCTGCTCTTTTCCAGAATGGCGAGAATATCCCTGAGGTGGCGGTGGTAGTGCGGTTGATGGGTCACGACCACGTCCAGATGTACGGCGTCGATCGCACTGCGCTGAACATGCCGTGTGGAAAGCTCAAAACCGTCCAGGTTCAGCGAGCGAAGTGCACCGGCAAGTTCATCGAGCGGCATGCCGGCCGAAACAAACGCTGCGAGCGTCATGTCGCCGGCGATGCCGGCGATGGTGTCGAAGTAGGCGATTCTCATGAAGTATCTCCGTTGCGGTGGAGCACCGGCGGTCACAGAGGGAGTGAGATGGTGCAGAATCCGTTCCGTGGCCCCGAGGTTGGCCTTGACGAACGCCGCGGCACGGGCACCCGCGGTGGTCCGGGCCATCTCATCCTCCAACAGATTGGCCAATGTCCGGTGCAACTCTCCGGCGTCATTGATAACGAATCCGCCCCCCCGCTCGACAAGCAGAATCGGTTCGTGCGAATTCCGGTGCCTGGGTCCGAAGACGACGGGAATCCCGTACACGGCCGCTTCGAGAACATTGTGAATTCCCTGGCGAAAACTCCCGCCCACGTAGGCGATGTGCGCATAGGCGTACAGCACCAGGAGAATGCCTATGCTGTCCACGAGCACCACCTCCTCGTCCCGGTATTCGTTCAGTGCGGAGAACCGTATCGTGGTTGCTCTTCCCTCGAGCTGCCGCTCGAGATCCTCCAGGTGTTCAAGAGTCGGTTCGTGGGGCACGAGGATAAGCAGGAGGTGACCCATCGATGCACGGAGCCGGAGGAATGCCGGGATGAGCTGTTCTTCATCCTCCGGCCATGTGCTGCCGGCGACAATCACCTTCCTGCCTGCGAGCACGGCGGGCGGAATGATGCTGCGCTTCCGGGCTTCCGCGCTCCTGGCGGCGACCTGGTCATACCGCGTATCGCCGATGGTTTCCAGATAGGGATGGGTAAGGCGGAGAGCCCTGAAGACTTCCGCGTCGCTTGCCGTAACCGTCAGAATTTTGTCAATGGCGTCATAGACATAATGATGAAACGAACGTGCCAGCGGCAGACGGCGGGGTGTGCGGCGCCGCATCGTGGCGTTGGCAATGATCACCGGCGTCCGCCGCCGCCGGAGCTCCCAGATGTGATTCGGCCAGATGTCATACCGCACCATGACGGCGACGGTGGGACGGACAAGATCAAGGAACCGCCGCGCTCCGCGGCGGGAATCAAACGGAATATACGTGATGACATCGGCCAGCGGATACTTCCGCGAATGCTCGTACCCCGAGGGGGAAAAGAAACTCACGATCACCCGGACGTCGGGGAAGCGCTGCTTCAGCGCGGCAATGATGGGCTTTGCCTGTTCGAACTCACCCATGGAGGAAGAATGTACCCAGACCCGCGGACCGGGCTGCACCGGCGCCATGAGGTGCGCGAGCTCAGTGAACAATTCCTTCCGCCCGCGTATGGCCCGGCGGATCTTGGGCTTGAACAATGCCAGCACATGCACGGCAGCCCAGAAAAGCGGAATGGTGAACAGGTTGTAGACGATGATCCAGAACTGTTGCATACGCCCGTCGCAGTTATCGTCCGAGGAGACCGGAGGCCTCGCGGGCCACCCGGTCCACCGTGATGTCCATCATACACCGGAAGTGCCCCTCCGGGCAGACCGGGCCGCCGATGGAACTGCACGGACGGCACCGCAGTCCGTGCTCCTCGATCACCCGGGATTCCGTGCCGAACGGGAAGAAGCCAAACTGGCGAACGGTCGGACCGAAGAGCGCCAGCACCTTCCGTTTTCTTGCCGAAGCCAGGTGCATCAGGCCGGAGTCGTTTGTGAGAACAAGAGCGCAGGAATCCATGGCCGCCGCCGTTCCCGTGAGCGAAAGTGAACCCGCAAGCGTGGCAACGGAAAGGGCGGGTTGTTCCCGGCCGATCGCCTCCGCGACGGCCGCACACTGTTCCCGTTCCGACCCCGCGCCGAAAATCACCACCGGAAGACCGTGTCCGGCGCCGATGGCCGCGGCCGCCGCGGCGAAACGCTCCGCCGGCCACATTTTCGTGAGGTGCCGGGATGTGGGGCAAATGCCCAGGACCGGTGAGCCGGTCCGGATGCCGGCCCGGGCAAGCACGGCCGAGGCCGCGGCACGGTCCTCCTCCGTCAGAAAAACTTCCAGCCCCCGCCCGTCGTCACAAACGCCCAGATGCCGCACGGGTTCCAGATACCGCAATGCCAGGGAAGGGTCGCCGCCAAAACGCGCATACAGATCATGTTTGCCATGCACGAGGGCGAACCTCGCCAGCTTCCGCTTGCGCAGACGCACGACAGAGCGCGAGCCAAAGCAGAGAAATCTGCTCCGGAGGCTGTCGTGGATGTCGATGATGAGGTCGTAGCCGGATTGCCGGACGCGGGAGCGAAGATGCTGCAGGTCGGATGCCGGCCCGCCTTCCGGCAACACGAGCGTGCGCGTGAGATGCGGATTGTGCCGGACAAGATCCGCGTACTGCTCCTTGACGAGGAAGTCGATCTCACTCTGCGGAAAGCGGGTGCGCAACGCACGGATCAACAGTGACGAGAGAACGATATCGCCGACGGAACTAAACCGGACGATTAATGTTGTATTCAGAAGAAACCCCATGCCGGCTGTTCGGTATGGTACGAGTTTTCCCCGGCAATTGCAACGAACCGCGCAGACGCATTGTGCAGGAGATCCTTCGATGAACAGGCCCAAAACCCTTGCAGAGCTCCGGGAGAGCGGCTACACCGTCCGTTCCGTGAAAGATGAACTCCGTGAGAACCTGATCGCCGGGCTGAAGAGCAACCGGCCGATGTTCCCGGGCATTATCGGATACGACAAAACCGTGGTCCCCGCCCTGATAAACGCCCTGCTCGCGAAACACGACATCATCCTGCTGGGGCTCCGCGGCCAGGCAAAATCCCGCATTGTTCGCCGGCTCTTCACGCTGCTCGATGAGTATATCCCTGTGGTGCAGGGGAGCGAAATCAACGATAACCCCTATGCACCCGTGAGCAAGCACGGCATGGACCTGGTCCGGGAGATGGGGGACCGGACGCCGATTGAATGGCTTCACCGGAGCCACCGGTACGGGGAAAAACTTGCGACGCCCGATGTCACGATGGCCGACCTGATCGGAGACATCGACCCGATCAAGGCGGCGGCGCAACGCCTGCACTACGCCCACGAGGGGGCGATTCATTTCGGTATCATCCCGCGCACCAACCGGGGTATTTTCGCCATCAACGAACTCCCCGACCTCCAGCCCCGGATCCAGGTGGGTCTCTTTAATATTCTGGAAGAACGGGATATCCAGATCCGCGGTTTCAATGTGCGCATTCCGCTGGATATCGTCATCCTCTTTACCGCAAATCCCGAAGACTATACCAACCGGGGGAACATCATTACTCCGCTCAAAGACCGGATCGACTCGCAAATCCTGACCCACTACCCGCGGTCGATGGAGGATGCGATCCGGATCACCGAGCAGGAAGCACACGTCTCCCGGAACGGAACGCAGATCATTATCCCGCACTTCTTCAGAGAAATCATAGAACAGGTGGCCTTTGAAGCCCGCAAGAGCGAGTTCGTGGATCAGAAATCGGGCGTCAGTGCGCGGTTGACCATTGCGGCCATGGAAAACCTGGTCAGCAATGCCGAACGGCGCGCCATTCTGGTCGGTGAACAGGCGGTCATACCCCGGATGTGCGATCTGCCGCACGTGCTGCCGGGCCTGACCGGCAAGATCGAGCTGGTGTTCGAGGGAGAGCAGGAGGGGAGTGTGAAGGTGGGCAGGGCGCTCGTCGGCAAAGCGGTGCGCGAAACCTTCCGGCGGTATTTTCCCGACCCCCTCCGCAAACGCAAACGCAAGACCGACGACGGGCCCGGTCCGGCACGTGTCGCCGATGAGGGAGAATACGGGAAGATCGTTGAATGGTTCGAGGCGGGCAACACCATCGAGGTTGCCGACGACATGCCCGGTGCCTCCTACCGCAAGGAGCTGGAGAAGGTCAGGGGCCTGCGCGAAATCGTCCAGCGCCATATGCCCGGGGCGGATCGCGAAACTGAACTTCCCGTGCTCATGGAGTTCGTTCTCGAGGGCCTGCACCAGAATTCCAAAATCGCCAAGGACGAAGCGGACCACGTCACGTCGTATAAAGACATGGTGGGCAGCATCTTCCCGGTGCAGGGCGGGATGCGCGAGGAGGATGAACACCCCGTATGAAGTTCCGGTATTCCCGATGGTCGCCGGAGGCGGCGACCGACGAGCAACGGCTCCGGCAAATGCTCTCCGTCTTCAGCTCTCTGGTCACACAGACCAGCGGCGACGTGGCGGAGGCGCTGGAATGGTTGAAGCAACTTGCGGAGGAGTACGGGCTCTTCGACGAGGACATGACGCTCGACGATCTGATCGACAGACTCCGCGAGATGGGATTGATCCAGGATACCCCGGACGGTCCGGAGCTGACACCGGCGGGCATCAAACAGATCCGGCAGGACGCCCTGCGCGAGATCTTCACGTCGCTGAAGAAAGCCCCCCTCGGCGCCCATGAATCACCCTTCACGGGCAAAGGTGTCGATCGTCTCAGTGAGACCCGCAAGTTCGCCTTCGGCGATCAGCCCACCAACATCGATCTTACGTCAACACTCTCCAATGCATTCCGCCGCGACGGCATCGACGACTTCAACCTGAAAGAGGAAGATGTTGAAGTCTACGAGACCGAGCACCAGACCAGCTGCGCGACGGTGCTGATGATCGATATCAGTCATAGTATGGTGTTGTACGGTGAAGACCGCATTACTCCCGCAAAGCAGGTGGCGCTCGCCCTCTCGGAACTGGTTCTGACGCGCTTTCCGAAGGATTATCTCGCGCTGGTCTGTTTCGGGGACGACGCCCGGTTGCTGAGCATCAATGAACTGCCGTTCCTCACGGTGGGACCGTTTCACACGAACACCAGGGCGGGATTGCAGCTGGCGCGCGATCTCCTGCGCCGGCGGGGAAACGTGAACAAACAGATCTTCATGGTCACGGACGGCAAGCCCTCCGCCATGAACCTGCCGAACGGCCGGCTGTACAAGAACTCGTTCGGTCTCGATCCGAAAATCGTGAACAAGACCCTCGATGAAGCGGTGGCCTGCCGCCGCGAGAAGATCCCGATCACGACGTTCATGGTGGCCCGCGACCCGTACCTCATCAACTTCGTGGAGGAACTCACCAGGGCGAACCAGGGCCGGGCCTACTACTCCTCGCTGAACACGCTCGGCGAATACCTGTTCGTCGACTACATCCGGAACCGGAAGAAGAAGTTTACGGGTTCTTGAATCTCAGGCGGATTTTCCGCATTTTACCAATATGTTGCTCGTCATTCCTGCAATTGATCTCCGTGGCGGGCGTTCCGTGCAGATGGTGCAGGGCGTGGAAGGGTTCGCCTATTCCGATGACCCCGTGGCAATGGCCCGCCTGTGCCGCCTCGAGAATGCCAAGGCCCTGCACGTCACCGATATCGACGGCGCACACCGGGGGCGCCTGGTGAATCTTGACACCATCAGGCGCATGGTGGAATCCGTGGATATTCCCATCGCGCTCGGCGGCGGCCTGCGGACATTCGACGAGGTGAGGAAAGCCTTCGACCTCGGCGTGTACCGCGTGCGCGTGGGCACGATGCTGATCGAGAATCCCGATGAAGCCCGACGGCTTCTGGACACCTTCGGACCCAGCAAAGTGATCCTGGGCATCGATGCGATGGACGGAATCGTGGCGACACGCGGATGGGAAGAGTCTTCCGGTCTCACCGCGATGACCGTGGCGTTGAATGCCAGGGCCCTCGGATTCCAGCGGATGGTCTACACGGACATCCGGCTGGACGGAACGCTGCGCGGCGTGAATATTCCCGTTCTCCGGGAACTCGGCGAAAAGACCGGTCTCCGGATTACCTCCTCCGGCGGCGTCGGCGGTCTGGACGACCTGATGAAGATCCAGGCCCTGGAACCGTACGGGATCGACTCGGTGGTGATCGGCCGGGCGCTCTATCAGAACAAATTCTCCTGCCAGGCCCTGTGGCGCATATGCGAGGCCGGTAACTATCCATACACTGCCCGGGTATAGCATGAAAAAAGTGGCGATTCTCCTCGGCAGCTCCTCCGACGAAGAGGTGATGAGGGGTTGCACGGACTATCTGACGCGATTCGGAATCCCCCATGACCTGAAGATCTCTTCCGCTCACCGGCAGCCGGAGGAGACGGCGGCATTCGTGAAAGGGGCGGCGGATGCCGGTTACGGACTGATTATTGCCGCGGCCGGCATGGCCGCACACCTGCCCGGCGTGGCTGCGTCCTACACCACACTCCCCGTCATCGGCGTTCCGCTTGCCGGGTCCGAGTTGCGCGGCGTGGATGCGCTTTACTCTATTGTCCAGATGCCTGCGGGCATCCCCGTGGCAACCGTCGCAATCGGCGCGGCAGGCGCAAAGAATGCGGCCGTGCTCGCCGCCGAAATCCTGGCGCTGTCCGACGAAACCCTGACCGCCCGCTTGCGCGCCTTTCGCGCCAACGGTGCCAAATTCTAGGTACGGCACCGCCGTACACCCCCCATGAGAATTCTTGTTCTTGGCCACCTTTCCTTTGATGTGTTTCACGCCGCCGATGGTACGGAAACCGAACTGTACGGAGGTCTCTTCCGCAGCATCGCCGTTCTCTCCGCGGCATGCGCCAAAGGGGACAGGATCGTTCCGGTGTGCGGTGTCGGAGAGTCCGAACACCGGGAAATCACCGCACGTCTCGGTGAACTGCCCGGCGTGGAGACCACCGGGGTCTATGCCCAGTCCGTCCCGGTCCATCGTGTCCACTACTATTTCCGCGAATCCGGGGATTACGTTGAATGCACCCGGCAGCTCGCCCCCCCGGTTCCCTTCCAGCGCATCAAGCCCCATGTCGGCGCCGACGGCGTGCTGATCAATATGGTGTCCGGCGTGGATATCGCCCTGGATACCCTTGACGAGATCCGCATGGCGGTGCGGGGGCGCGACGTGCCCCTGCACCTGGATTTTCACAGCCTCACCACGGCGGTGAACGAACGATTCGAACGAACCCGCCGGCCGGTGGAAGCCTGGCGCCGGTGGGCATTCATGGTGGACACACTGCAGTTCAACGAGGACGAAATCGCCGGCCTTGCACGCGAACCGATGAGCGAAGGGCAAACCGTGGGACATCTGCTCACGCTCGGCGTTCACGGGGTGGTGGTGACCCGCGGCGCAAGAGGCGCCACGGTCTACAGGAGCGAGCACAAAAAAGTGATCCGGGCGGAAATTCCCGGGAACGGCGCAGAAGAACCTCTGCTTGCGGTGGGACGCGGTGATGTCTTCGGTGCGGCTTTTCACATGCACTACCTCCAGCATCGTGACCTCGCCGCGGCTGCGACACACGCACATCAGCTCGCTGCGACACCCGATCGTTCCTGGTCCCTTCCCCGGATTCCACCGCAGAGAACCGGAGGGGAACCGGCATAATGGAGACCGAACGCATACTGGTTGTCGGCAGCAACGGCCTGCTGGGACAAAAAGTCGCTGAACAGCTGGTACGCGGGTCCGCCGCCCGCATCACCCTCGCCTCGGTCGAGGATACCCCGGTGCGCGAGCTGCTCTCCACCGAGTACGTCAGGCTGGACATCACCGTACGGAAAGACGTGCGCGAGGCGGTGGGAACCTTGAATCCCGGCGTGATCATCAACTGCGCGGCAATGACCAATGTGGATGCCTGTGAAACCGAGCGGGACATGGCATGGAAGATCAATGTCGGCGGGGTGGAACACCTGGTGGAAGCGGCGCGCGCGAAAGGGGCGATGATCGTCCACGTATCCAGCGACTATGTTTTCGACGGCAAGTCCGGCCCGTATACGGAAGACGACCGCCCGGAACCGCTGAGCTACTACGGCAAATCCAAACTGGCCAGCGAAAACGTCGTGCGCACGTCGGGCCTGCCGCACTTCATCGCGCGCACGATGGTGCTCTACGGCATCGCACCGGGCGTCAAAGCCAACTTCGCTCTCTGGTTGATCAAGAGCCTGGAAGCGGGTCAGACGGTGCGGATTGTCGACGACCAGATCGGGAATCCGACGCTGGTCGATGATCTTGCGTTCGGGTTGCTCAGGGCGGTGGAACTGGGGAAAAACGGCGTCTACAATATCGCCGGCCGCGATATCGTGACCCGCTTTGAGTTTGCCGTCCGCCTCGCAAAGTTCTTCGGCCTGGATCCGAAACTCATCCATCCGATCAAAACCGCGCAGCTGCGCCAGCCGGCGGCGCGGCCGCTCAGGTCCGGATTGATCACCCTGAAAGCGGAGGTGGATCTGGGATTCAAACCCTCCACCATTGAAGAAGGGCTGGCCACGCTCAAGAGCCAGCTTGCACATGCTCCGAAGCTCTAACGCACGTTTCTCCCGAAACGGAACCATCGACCCATGCTAGACATCCGCGTTGTTCGCGAACACGCCGATCTCGTCCGCGCCGGCATCCGGCGGAAGGGGGAGGATGAAACCACCGTTGACCGCGCGCTCGCGCTCGATGCGCAGCGGCGCCGGCTGTTGCAGCAGGCCGAGGCGCTGAAAAGCAAGAAGAACACCGTCTCCGCGCAGGTGGCGGCCATGAAAGCCAGAAAGGAAGACGCCACGGCGGTGATCGCGGAAACCCGCCTCGTGGCGGAAGAAATCAAACAGCTGGACGAACAGCTCCGCGCGGTGGAACTGGAGCTGCACGGCGTGATGCTGCACATCCCCAATCTCCCCCATGCGAGCGTTCCCGACGGACGGACGCCCGCGGACAACATCCCGATCGCCCACTGGGGAGAACCCCCGGTGATCGACTTCACGCCGAAGCCCCACTGGGAGTTGATTGAACACCTGGGCATCGTCGACTTCGCGCGCGGCACCAAGATCACCGGCGCGGGCTTCCCGGTCTTCGTCGGCAAAGGCGCACGCCTGGAACGGGCGTTGATCTCCTTTTTTCTGGACGAAGCCGGGGAGGGAGGGTACACCGAGCTGCTGCCGCCGCTGCTGGTGAATGCGGACAGCGCAACGGGCACCGGGCAGCTTCCCGACAAAGAAGGACAGATGTATGCGGACCAGTCGGAAGGCCTGTATCTCGTGCCCACCGCCGAAGTCCCGGTGACCAATTTCTACCGCGACGAGATCCTCAACGAAGACCGGCTGCCGGTCAAGTTCTGCGCGTACACCCCCTGTTTCCGGCGCGAAGCCGGTTCCTACGGCAAGGATGTCCGCGGGCTCAACCGTGTCCATCAGTTCGACAAGGTCGAACTGGTCCAGATGGTCCGGCCCGACACCTCCTATGATGCCCTCGAAGACCTCCGGGAATCCGCCGAACGTCTCCTGCGGAAACTCGGACTGCACTACCGGGTGCTCCTCATGTGCGCCGGGGATCTGGGGTTCACACAGGCAAAGAAGTACGATCTTGAAGTCTGGTCGATCGCACAGCAACGCTGGCTGGAAGTGTCCTCCATAAGCAATTTCGAGTCCTACCAGGCGCGGCGGCTGAATATCCGCTACCGCCCCGCATCGGGGGGCAAACCCGAAATTCTTCACACGCTCAACGGCTCCGCCCTCGCCCTGCCGCGCGTCCTGGCGGCGCTGCTCGAACAGTATCAGACACCCGAAGGAAAAGTGATCGTCCCCTCCGTCCTGCACCGGTATACCGGATTCCAGGTCATAGGGTGAAGCGGTGAAATCACTCCTCCGCCTTGTTCCCTATCTGCGCCGGTACAAACGGCCCCTCCTCTGGGGTCTCTGCACGGTGGTGTTGAGCAATCTCTTCACCGTGGCGACACCGCTCTTTGTCGGACGTTCGATCGACGTGCTGAAAGACGGCCTCGACGCCGGGCGGCTGGACAGGTTCAGACCTCGCTCTCTATGCGGGCCTGGTCGTCGGCTTCGCCCTGGTGGCGGGGATCTTCACGTTCCTCACACGCCAGACCATCATTGTGACGTCGCGGCATATCGAATTCGATATGCGGAATGATTTCCTGGCGCACATTCAGAAGCTCTCCCTCCCCTTCTTTCAGAACACCCCCACCGGCGATTTGATGGCGCACGCCACCAACGATATCGGCGCCGTGCGGAATGCGCTCGGGCCGGGCATCATGTATCCGACCGACACGCTCATGACCTTCACGATGGTGCTGGGCATGATGCTCTACCAGGACTGGCAGCTGACCCTGCTTGCCCTCGTGCCGCTTCCCTTTGTTTCCCTGGCCGTCTACCGTCTCGGCAAGCTCGTGCATCAAAAATTCGAGGAACGGCAGGCGAAGTACTCGGAACTCACCACGCGCGCGCAGGAAAATCTCTCCGGGATCCGTGTCGTGAAAGCCTATGTGCGCGAGCAGTATGAAATCGGGCTCTTCCGTGATCTGAGCTGGGACTACCTGAAGAAGAATCTCGTGCTGGCCCGCGTGCAGTCCATCATGTGGCCGCTGATGTTCCTGCTTGTCGGTTTTTCACTCATCCTGACGCTCTACTTCGGGGGCGTGCGTGTGATCGACGGACGCCTTACCATCGGCACACTCACGGCATTCTTCGGCTATCTCGTCATGCTGATCTGGCCCATGATCGCCTTCGGGTGGGTGATCAATATCCTCCAGCAGGGATCGGCGTCCATGGTGCGGCTCGCAAAAATCCTGGATACCGAGCCGGAAATCCGGGATACCGGAATCACCGACCGGACGATTTCCACGATCCGGGGAGATATCGAATTCCGCGATGTCTCCTTCCGCCACAGGAACGCCCCGCACGACACGCTGAGCGGCATCACGCTCACCATCCCCTCCGGAACCACGCTGGCGGTTGTGGGGTACACGGGCGCCGGCAAAAGCACGCTGGTCAATCTGCTTCCGCGCCTGCTTGACGTCACGGGCGGGGAATTGCTCATCGACGGGACGGATATCCGGCGCATCCCGCTCCCGGTGTTGCGCGCCAACATCGGTTATGTGCCCCAGGAGACATTCCTGTTCTCGGAAACCATCGCCGAGAACATCACCTACGGCACCGACGGGGGAAACGAACAGCGGATCCGCGAAGCGGCGGAGATTTCCCAGCTGGCCAGAGATGTCGCGGAGTTTCCCCAGGACTTCCAGACAGTCCTCGGAGAGCGCGGCATCACGCTTTCGGGAGGCCAGAAACAGCGCACCAGCATCGCCCGCGCCGTGATGCGGAAACCCCGCATCCTGATTCTCGACGACGCCCTCTCGGCCGTGGATACCTTCACCGAAGAGGAAATCCTCAAGCGTCTCCGCACCATCATGCGGGACCGCACGAGCATTCTCATCAGCCACCGCATCTCCACGGTGAAAGATGCCGACATGATCATCGTGCTGCACGAAGGACGGATCGCCGAGCGGGGAACGCACGACCGGCTGGTGGCGCAGAACGGCATTTACGCCTCGCTCCACCGGAAGCAACTCCTTGAAGACGAAATCGAGCACCTCTGATGCAGGATGACGAAATCCTCGGCAAAGCGTACGACGCCACACTGATGCGGCGTCTGCTGCGCTATCTGAAACCCTACCGGTGGCACGTCGTCCTGGGTATCGTGCTGAGTATCGCCGTGTCCTCGATGGAAGCGGTGCGTCCGTATTTCATCAAAGTCGCGGTCGATCAGAATATCGCCCAGAAAGACGCCCGCGGACTCCTGGTGACGACGCTGCTCTTTTTCGGCCTCATGATGGCACGCGGGTTCGTGCAGTATGCCAACACCTACCTCACCCAGTGGATCGGACAGCGCACCATCTTCGATCTGCGGATGGAGGTGTTCGGACACCTCCAGGGACTCGGCCTCCGGTTCTTTGACCGCAATCCGATCGGCCGGCTGATCACCCGGGTGACCAACGACATTGAAGTCCTGAACGAAATGTTCTCCTCCGGCATCGTCATGGTCTTCAGCGACGTGTTCACCATCATCGGCATCCTGTATTTCATGTTTTCGATGAACTGGAAACTCGCGCTGATCTCCCTGAGCGTCCTCCCGCTGCTGTTCTACGGGACATTTCTGTTCCGGAAAAAGGCCCGTGAAGCCTACCGCGAAGTGCGGCTCTACATCGCGCGCATCAATACGTTCATGCAGGAACACATCACGGGCATGATGGTCGACCAGGTCTTCAACCGCGAAGAAAAGGCCTATGCCGCGTTCCGCAAGGTCAACGCGTCGCACCGCGACGCCAATATCAAGTCGATCTTCTACTATGCATTGTTCTATCCCGGTGTCGACCTTATCGGGGCGATCGCCGTGGGCCTCATTATCTGGTACGCCGGCGTCGATGCCATCGGCGGCGGGGTGACCGATCGGTACCGTCATGGCGTTCCTGCAGTTTAACGAGATGTTCTGGCGTCCCATCCGCGACCTCTCCGAGAAGTACAATGTGATGCAAACCGCGATGGCGAGTTCGGAGCGGGTGTTCCGGCTGCTGGACGACAGGACGAAAGTGTCCGATCTCCCCGATGCGCGTTCGCTCCCCTCCGCAAGAGGAGGCATCGCATTCCGGAATGTCTGGTTCTCCTATACACCTCCTCAGGGCGAAGAGCGGCAGCCCGAATGGGTGCTCCGGAACGTCTCCTTCTCCATCAGGGAGGGGGAGACCGTGGCTATCGTCGGGCATACCGGTGCGGGGAAGACCACCATCATCAATCTGCTGGCACGGTTCTATGATGTTCAGACAGGGGGAAATCCTGATTGACGGCATGGATATCCGTTCCGTCCGCCAGGCCGACCTGCGCCGTCATATGGCGGTGGTCCTGCAGGACGTCTTCCTCTTTTCCGGTGATATCGCTTCGAACATCGGCCTCGGGGATCCCGCGATCACGGAAGAGCGGATTCGCGCGGCCGCACGGGTGGTGGGTGCGGACCGGTTCATCGAGCAGCTCCCCGGCGGATATCATGCCGAAGTGAAAGAACGCGGAGCCACCCTTTCCGTCGGCCAGAAACAACTGATTTCGTTCGCACGCTCCCTCGCCGTTGACCCCCGCATCCTCGTACTGGACGAAGCGACGTCCAGCGTCGATACGGAAACCGAATCGCTCATCCAGGAAGCCATCAGGAAGCTGCTGCGCGGGCGGACATCGATTGTGATCGCACACCGGCTGTCCACGATCCAGTCGGCGGACAAGATTCTCGTGATGCACAAGGGCGAGATCCGGGAACAGGGAACACACCAGGAACTGCTCGCCCTCGGCGGCCTGTATTATCGTCTCTACCAGCTGCAGTACAAAGACCAGGAACCCGCCGGCAACCCCGTCCCTTCATCCACCGGAGACCAGCCATGATAGGCTCACAGACACCGTACCCGGCCAAACTGATCACCCTGGAACGGCACATCAGCGAAGGAGAACGCAGCCATCCCGGCGCCACGGGCGAGTTCTCCGGCCTGCTGCACGGGCTCTCCCTCGCCGCCAAACTGGTATGGCGTGAAGTGACCAAGGCCGGACTCGTGAACATCCTCGGCCCGACCGACCGGATGAATATCAGCGGGGATGTGGTGAAAAAGCTCGACGAGTTCGCCGACCGGACGATCTACCGTGCCATGGACCATCATCGGACATCTCTGCGTCATGGCCTCGGAAGAGAATGAGGACCTGCTCCAGATCCCCGCCAATTACCCGGAAGGAAAATACGTGCTGTTGTACGACCCGCTCGACGGTTCCGGGAATATCGATGCCAATATCACCATCGGCACGATTTTCTCCATCTACCGCCGGGTGTCATCGTCGGGTCCCGGGACCATGGATGATGTGCTGCAGCCCGGGCACCGGCAGGTTGCCGCGGGATACATCCTGTTCGGGTCGAGCATGATGTTCGTGTACAGCACGGGTCATGGCGTGCACGGATTCACCCTGGATCCGAGCGTCGGGGAGTTCCTCCTCTCGCACGAGAACCTCCGGATGCCTGCACGGGGAACAATCTACAGCACCAACGAAGGGAACTACGGACGCTGGTCACCCCGGATGCAGCGGTATATCCGGTATCTGAAGGAAGAACATCCGGAGTCGGGCCGCCCGTACGCATTGCGCTACGTGGGATCACTCGTGGCGGATGTGCACAGGACCATTCTTTACGGAGGAGTGTACTGCTATCCCGGCGATGCCAAAAATCCGGACGGCAAACTCAGAATGATGTACGAAAACAACCCGCTGGGATACATCGTGGAACAGGCGGGGGGGGCGGCGTCGAATGGAACGCAACGGGTTCTCGATATCCAGCCGACATCATTGCATCAACGTTCGCCGCTGTTCATCGGAAGCAGGGAGGAAGTGCGTCTGGTGGAGGAGTTTCTGTCGGGGAAGCGGTCCTGAAAACGCCGCAAGGCCGGTTGACCGGCCCTGGTTCCTGAAAAAGACGACACCCTGTCGCCGGCGGTGCGCATCATCCGATGACGACAGGGTGTCTGCAGGACTCAGTTCATTTTGGCGAGTTTCGCGCGTGCCTTCTCAACGAGCGGGCTGGTGGGGAAGTCGGAGACCACCTTCTCATAGGATTCTTTTGCCGCAGCCTTGTTCCCGAGCGCACTCTGGCAGTTGCCGGACATGAACACCGCGTCCGCCTTCTTGCCGGAACGCTTGAATTCGGATACCATCTGGAAGTTCTTCAGTGCCTCGCTGTATTGACGCAGTCCGTAATGGGACTCGCCAATCCAGTAGCGGCAATTGTCCGCAAGTCCTTCTTCAATTCCCGCATTCAGGAGTGCCTCAAACCCGGCAATCGCACCTTCATAGTCGCGTGCGTTGAATTTTGACATTGCCGACTCGTACCCGGAGGCGCCGCTCGGCGCCACAGGCGTTTCGACTTTCGGTGCCGCTACCGCTTCAGCCAGCTTTGTTTCCACTTCCGCGTTCCGTGCGGTCAGATTCCGGTTTTCCGCGGCGACAGCATCGAGCTGTTCACGCATACGCCGGTTCTCGTTCTGCAGGCTATCGACGCGATATTCGAGAATCGAAGTGGCGGAAACAGCGGGTGTGCTTTCCCACTCCTCCATGCTCTCTTCAGACGAGCCGCAGCCAAACACAACCAATGACAAGACAACTACCAGGGCCGGTAAGAATCCGACTATGCCACGTAAGTAGTGAGAGTGGCTGCTCATTGGGCTTCCTCCTTAAAGGATATAGTGTTCTGTGTGGCGTAAATGTATCAAACCTGAGGGGCAATGTCAAGCCGTCCGTCATGTGCCTCGCTGCCTCTCCGGTTCACCGTCCACGCAATGCGGCGGCTGATCCCCCTGACCAATGCCGGAGGGACCCCGTCCGGATGGATCGATTGCAGGCGCATGTCACAGACCTCGTTGACATAATCCACAACAACCAGCTTCCCGTGCCGGGAAAGGGCGATTTCCGTGGAAAAGAAGTCCAGATTGCATACCTCCCGGATGGCCCGCGCAATGCGCGTGAGCGAAACCAGGCGGTGCCGCGCCATAACCGGCCCGGTGATGGGTGTATACACGTGTGTCAGAGGATCCCACCAGCATGCCCAGATCAACCCGTCGACGTTGAAAACCCGAAACCATGCGGGTTTGTCGTCCAGAACGACGGGATGAATCTCTTCCTGGAGAAGATACTTGTCGTTCTTGTGATGCTGGCGTGATTCAAAAACGTCCTTCAGCGTCTCCGCACCCATGATGACGCCCACTCCGCCTCCGGTGGTATTGGCAGGCTTGATGATGAACGGGCGTCCCAGATGCGCCAGTTCGCTCAGAGAGAGCTCAATCTCCCGGCGTTTGTTATAAGGGGAAATGATGATCGTATACGGTACTTCTATTCCCCGGGTCAGGAACTCCAGATGCATTGTTGCTTTGTCGGACGCGTGCCGGAGGGCCGCGGGCGGATTGATGAACCGGACGCCGCGCTTCAAGAAGAGCCGCGTCAACGGCTGGAACCGCTCGTCCGTATCAGATGCCCTGTCCAGGCAACAGGAAAACCGCAATGCGCCGCCCTGCACGGCATGCAGGGTTTCCTCGGTGTTGTGATGCGATACCGAATAGAACCTCAGGCCGCGCTCATGGATCTCCCGCTCAAGGATTGCGAGAAACTCCCGGTCGTATTCCCAATCCCATACAACGACGAGATGATAATGATCCGACATGAGGTTTAATGCCCGTGGAGAAGGTAGAATAGCAAAAAACGGAACACCTGTCAAGGCTGCCTTGTAATTCTTGGGGGTATTGGGTATATTTTTTCCTGGTCTGCTGACCTGAGGGAGGAAAGGAAGAAGGATGAAGCGCGTATGGTGGTTGTGGCTTATGCCGTTCATGGTGCTCCCCGGGTGCGGGGGAGGGCAGGAATCCGCACGGGATACCTCCGGCCGGACTGAAACGCAGGCCGCAGTCGGCGGCGATCAGGATCAACGCCGGGCCCTGGAGCATTTCGTGGATGGATCGGTCTATGAAACCAAGGGGGATTACGCCAAGGCCATACTGGAATACCAGGATGCCCTGCGTTATGACAAAGACCCCGCGATCTATTTTGCGCTTTCCAAGAATTTTGCCCTCCTCGGCAAGAACGCCCTGGCCATTGAGGCCGCGAAGGAGGCCGTCCGGCTCGCTCCCGGGGAAATGACCTACAGGAGAAATCTTGCGGAAATCTATGCCGGCGCATTCGAGCTGGACGCCGCGGCCGGACAATTCGAAGAGATCATCAAACGCGATTCCTCCCAGATGGACGCGTGGTACAACCTGGCTCGCATCTACCAGGTGCGCAAACCCCTCCGTTCGCTCGAAGTCTATGAGCAAATCCTCCAGCGTTTCGGCCCGGACTGGGATGTCCTGCTGCAGACCGCAGAAATTTACAACAAGATGGGGAAATTCGACAAGTCGGCCGAAGCGTTGCGGCAAATGGGAACAATCGATCCCGCCAACAGGGCCCTGCAGGAGAACCTTGCACAGGCATACATCCGTGCGGGTAAATTCGACGAGGCGCTGGCCGTCTATGGGGGCTTGCGGGAACGATACCCGGAAGACCTCGGTCTGCGTGCCGAGGTGGCGGGCGTTTACCTCGCCCGGGGAGAATATGCCCGGGCCGCAACGGAGTTCGAATCCATCCTCTTGCAGGACAGCGTCAATGTTGAAGTGAAATTGCACATCGGGGAGATGTATTTCGGGCAGCTGGGAAAGGATTCCACGCTCGCCCCCCTCGCCAGATCAATCTTCGAACGGATAGCTGCGAAACATCCCGCCGACTGGCGCGCGTACTGGTTTCTGGGTGCCGTGGGGACGCTCATGCGCGATGATTCCCTGGCCGTACGCAACTTCAAGAAAGTGACCGAACTGGCGAGCTGGAACGCCGATGCCTGGGTCTATCTCTCCTCTGTCTTCCTCGGCAAGAACAACTTCGCCGAAGTTGCCCGGGTTCTGGAAACCGCACTGAAAGTGCTCCCCGACGATTTCCGCGTCAACTTTTTCCTGGGCGTCTCTTACAGCCGGCTCGGCCGCAATAGTGATGCCGTCCGTGTGCTGGAAAAAGCACGGCAGCTGAATCCGAGAGACGTGGATGCCATCGCCCAGCTTGCGCTGGTGTATGACGGAATGAAGAAGTTCGAAGAATCCGATGCGCTGTACGAGGAAGCCATTCGCATCGACGCGAGCAATCACCTTGTGCTGAACAACTATGCGTACAGTCTCGCGGAGCGGGGCACGCAGCTCGAACGGGCGCTGAACTTCGCCCGCAAAGCGGTCGAGACACAGCCCGATAACCCGTCATATCTGGATACGATCGGGTGGATATACTACCGCCTCGGACAATTCGCCGAAGCCGAACGGTACGTGAAGGAGGCAATCAGCAAGGGAGAAGTCAGCGCCGTTGTGTATGAACACCTCGGGGACATCTATTTCAGGATGAACCAGAAGGATCTGGCCATGGAGCACTGGCAGATGGCGCTCAAGCTCGATGAAGCAAATGCCGTGCTGCGGGATAAGATCGCCCGCGGGTCTCTATGAGGCCCCTGCCGCTGCTCCTTGTTGCGGCGGGAGTGGCTCTCCTGATGCCGTCGTGCGCACCGAAGCCGGCGGAGCTTGTCCTGGATACCGCGCAGGTCTCACCGGCCCGGATCGCAGAACTGATAGCGCAGCATGATGCACGGTTGCATTCGCTTGCGGGAGGCGGAACAATCACCTTTGAAAGCCCCGAACTTTCGGGTTCGGTTTTCTTCACTGTTTCGATTAAAAAACCCGACTCGCTGCTCCTGCGCTTTGAAGGGCCGTTTGGCATGGATGTCGGATTCCTCTTTGCCAGCCGTGATCGGTACGTGATGTACAATGCTCTCGAAAACCAGGTCATCCGCGGGGTTCCCACCGCCGCCGGTATCCGTTCGGTGATTCCTTTCGATCTCACCTTCGACCAGCTCCTGGATATGCTGACCGGTACCATCCGCCTTCCACCGGGAACCACGGTACCGCAGACATACCGCGTTGACGATGAATGGTTCCATCTGGTCTATCCGCGCACGGGCGATACCACGGCATACTGGATCGATCCCCGGTCCGCAACCGTCGCCAGATACCGGGTCACCGGACCGGAAGGCACGCTCATGGAGGCGGAAACATCAATGCCCGAACAGCAGGATGACCTCACAGCCCCCCGCCTGATCTCCGTCACTTTTCCGGCGACGCTGCGTCAGATATCCGTCTACTATTCCGACCTGACCCTGAACCCCGGCGCGCCGGTGTTTTCGTACACTATTCCCGCTTCGGCGCGAACCAGAGTACCGAAATGACCATGCATCTCCCCCGTGTCCGGGCGGTCATCCTGCTCATCCTCATCCGGGTCGCGATTTCCCCCGGCGCCCAGGATGAATTGCAGCGCCGCCAGGCGGAACTCGAAAACCTCCGGGCCCAGATCCAGGAACTCGAGAAGAAGAGCAAGGAGCAGCGGGAAAATGAAAGCGAGACCCTGGATCTGCTTGACACCTACGACAGGAAAGCGACGCTCCTCCGGCGCCTGATACGCCGCTACCGGATTGATGAAAAACAGTTGCAGGCGCGTATCGACTCGACCCAGCGCGACCGGCGCCGCCTGCAAACCCAGCTGGCCTTTCTCCGGGACCATTATGCCCGTTCCGTGCGCTCGGTGTATAAATCCGGACGCGAGCAGGATGCCGAGTTGCTGATCACCTCCACCTCCGTGAACCAGCTGAATGTGCGGAACGAATACCTGAGGCGGTTTGCCGAACAGCGCCGCCGTGAAGCCGACCGGATCACGTCAAAGAGAAACCAGATCGAAACAACGGAGGCCATCGCACAGCGACAGCTGGGCGAAGAGCGCCGGCTGATCGCGGAAAAAGGAGCGGAGGAGGACCGGCTCGGCACCCTTGCGTCCGAACGCCGGGTCACCCTTGAACGTATCCGCAAGGACAAAAAATGGACCGAACGGCAGATTCAACGGCAGATGCAGGCTGCGCGGGACATGTCGCAATTGATCGCGCGGCTGGTGGAAGCGGACAGGATCCGGAGCGAACGTTCCACCGTGGAAAAAGCACTCCCGCGCCTTCCCCTGCCATCCGGAGTGAAAGGGGAATTTGAGGTCCGCAAGGGGAAACTCCGCTGGCCGGTAACGGAGGGAAACATCGTGGCCCGCTTCGGTCCTCAGAAACACCCCACGCTCCGCACCATTACCCAGAACACCGGCATCGATATCGCCGTCCAATCCGGCACTCCGGTGAATGCCGTTGCGGCCGGTGAAGTGAAAGTGATTTCCTTCCTTCCCTCCTACGGCAATCTGGTGATCCTGGATCATCAGAATGGATACCGGACGGTGTATGCCCACCTCGCCGAAATCGAAGTGCAGGAAGGGCAGACGGTTGCCGAAGGCGAATCGATCGGGCGGAGCGGCGATGCAATGGAAGGTCCCCGGCTGCATTTTGAAGTGTGGAAAGACCGTGAAAAACAGAATCCCGAATCGTGGCTGACCCGATGATCGCAAAGTCTTCCATGGCCGTCGTAGCGGGCGTCATCCTTGCCACCCTCATGCTCCTTGCCGTGCTCCACGGTCCTGTGGGCGTTCTGGAAGATCAGGTGACGGCGGTGAAGTACGCCGTCCGGGGAGAGCGCAGGGCCGACACGAACATCGTGGTTGTCTATCTGGACGAAGCGGCAATCAGGATTGTCGGATGGCCCGTGCGCCGGAACTTCCATGCGTTGATGCTGAAAGCGTTGACCGAAATGCACGTCCGGGTTGTGGGAATGGAAATGCTCTTCGAAGATCAGAAGCTGGAATATCCGGAATATGATGACCTGCTGGCCGGCATGATCGCCGGTTCCTCGAATACCGTCCTGACATGCTACGTCGACTCCCTGCACCCGGGCACCGGCGGTGCGGTGAGGGATACGATCCCGGCGGCGTTCCGCTTTCCATCCGTGGCCCGGCCGCCGCTGTACGGTGCGGGCCTGCATCTTCCGCTGCCTCCGTTCCTCCGCAGCGCTGCGGGTGTCGGCCATGTGAATTTCACCGCCAGGGGGACGGTGCCGGTGCTTGTGGCGTACGGCGATGGTGCGATCCCCTCGTTCGGATCCGAGCTGGTGCGGGTGTACGCCGGGATCGACCGGGCCGGCGTGGCCTATGACGGTGAAACGGTGCGGATGCAGACACGCAACATGAGTATCCGCATGCCGACATCCGGCCGGGGAGAGGTGCACCTGTGCTATCCCGGATCGCTCAACAGCTTCACCGCCTATCCGTTTCTCGAAGTCCTCCGCGCGTATGATCTCGCGCGGACAGACATCACCGCCGATGTCCCGGTCGGGCAATTCCGTGACAAAATCGTTCTTGTCGGAGTGGTCGCCGAGGGCAGGGGACTGGTATATGACACGCCTGTCGATCCCCGCCTGCCGTCGATAGGTCTCCACGCGACATTTGTGGACAACGCACTGCATGCGGGATTTCTCCGCACCCTCAATCCGTGGCTTGTCGCTCTTCTCGCCTTTCTCCTGGCTGCCGGTTGCGGCGCTTCCATCCTTTTCCTCCGTCCGCTCCCGGGCATCATGGGCGTTGCCGTCTGCCTTGTTCTCCCTCCGGTCGTTTCATTCGGCCTTTTTCTGCTTTCGGGGATCCTGTTGCCGGTGCTGGTGCCGCTCTTCGCGGCGCTTGCGGCGCTTGCGGCGGGTGTTCTGATCCGCCATCGTATGGTGCGCCGGCAGGTGGACGTCCTGACAGGTGAGCGCAATACCGTGCGTGCGGAACTCCGTGACAGGGAAGCACGTCTGGCATCGCTCGAGCGCGAACTCCTTGATTTTCAATCGGCCCGCTCCGCAGACAGGACGGAGGAATTGCTGGAAGAAATACGCCGGTACAAGGCGGAGATCCGGACACTCTCCTCCCGCGCCGACGATATGGAGGTGTATGCGGGAGAAGCAAGGGAACACGAAGCCGCGGTTTTCGAAGGGATCGTCTTCAGCAAGGGGGGACATCTCCAGCCCCTGGTGGAGTTTATTACGAAGATCGCGGGAAGCGATGCGCCGGTGCTCATACTCGGGGAAAGCGGCACCGGGAAGGAACTGGTTGCCCGGGCGATCCACCGCAGGAGCAAACGCGCGGGCGGTCCCTTCATCGCCGTCAACTGCGGCGCGCTGACCGAATCGCTTCTGGAAAGCGAGCTGTTCGGTCACGAACGCGGCGCGTTTACCGGCGCGGTGAAAGACAGGCTCGGGCGGTTTGAACTGGCCGAAGGAGGCACGATCTTCCTTGATGAAATCGGCGAGGTGTCCGAAGGGTTCCAGCTGAAACTCCTGCGCGTCATCCAGGAGGGAGAACTGGAGCGGGTCGGAGGCACGAAAACCATCAGGCTGAACGTCCGCATTGTCGCCGCCACGAACCGGGATCTCCGGGAACGGGTGAAGGCGAAACAATTCAGGGAGGATCTCTACTATCGTCTGAACGTGCTGACCGTTGCGCTTCCGCCGCTGCGGGAACGGCAGGAGGATATCGGGCTGCTCATCAAGCACTTCATGGAGCGTGAGGGGGGCGGGCTGCGCATCTCGAAAAATGTGATGGACGCCCTGCAGTCGTACGGCTGGCCCGGCAATGTGCGCGAGCTCGAGAGCGTGATCCGGCGCGGGGTGCTGCTTGCCAGGGCCGAACAGCGTTCCATGATCAGCACGAACGATCTCACCGACGAAGTCGCCGAAGCAGTCAGGGGAAAGGTGCCGGTTCAGGACCGGATCCTCGAACTGATGCGCGAATTTGGCTTCTCCCGGAGCGCGGTTTCCGAAACGGCTGCGGCGCTGGGCGGATTGAATCGCGGAACGGCCGCGGAGTATCTGCGGGGAGAATGCCTCAAGACCTACGCCGAACAACAGTTCGATCTTGAAAAGACCGTTCTGCGCATCTCCCTTTCCTCCGATCCCGCAGTCAATATGCGGGTCCGCAAAAGGCTTGTGGAATATCTCTCCAATATCGCCGAGGGGATTGATCCGGCCCGGCCCTGGGAGGAGGCCCGGACGGCCCTGAGACCCAAAACCAAGAACCTTCCCCAGAAATACCACCTCTTCCTCGAACAGGTGGCGGAAGCCCACTTCCGGGGGCTCTGGAAACTCCCCACCGCCTGAAAAGACCCTCTCCCGCACTTTTCTCCACTATTCCCGCACTTTCCTGAAAATCCCTTCTCCGTCCCGCACTCAGCCAATTTCTGTAACCTATTGATTATCAAAGCGTTATTCAAAAAGAGTTGCCGGGGGTGGATGTGGCATGAGCGTTGCCTTATTCTCTCTCAGAATGAGACAGCAAAGGTGGAAAGATGTACGATAAGCACACATACACATGTTCAACTCACAGAGGGGGTTTTATGCAGAAGTCATTGTTTTTCCTTATGTCGGCTGTTCTGCTGACAGGCGTGTTTGTGTCCGGGTGCAAAAAGGACGGCGGGCTGGATGAAGGGGCCCCTGCAGGCGTCACGAACGAAGAACAGGCAATGAAGTTTTACGCGATGAACGACGAGTTCGTGGCGAACGAAGAAGAGACCTTTGCCGACAAGTCTGCTGAAACGTTCGACTACGGTACATTCGGCAAGGTCGATGCCGCAATTACTCCCATACGCTGGGGGAGGGTTATCACCAGCGTCACCCGTAACGTGACAACCACCATCGAGCCGGGTGACGAACTCGCCACCGCGTTTGTGGAGAAGACCATTATCGGGACGCTCAAGATCGTTTACCTGGAAGCGGACGGAACAACCCAGAAAACGATCGAAAAACCCTTCACCGACAAATCCACGCGGAATGTAAAATTCAAACGCGTCAACCGCGATACGCAGAAATTCTGGCGGAACTGGGTCCCGGTGGCAACATCCCTTGTGAACGGCGGCACGGTTGCATCGACTCCCACCGTCAAGATCACCAAGCTGGAATTCATCAACCCGAACGGCGACAAAATTGAAGTGACAGACCCGAACAACTACTACCTGCGGTACAAGTGGCTGAGACTGTTCACGGGCGGACAGAAGGACGTTCCTGAACTGATCGCCGGACAGGAAGTGAAAATCCTCGTGACCGTCGAGAGTACTTCACCGGAAGAAGATCTGGTTGCGCTCCGCTACGGGGTTGGCGGCGGGCAGAAGAAGCGCGTCCGGCTTACGATGACATCCTCTCCGACCGATCCTGTCGGCGGCATATATACACGCGTGTATGAAATTTCGCGCACTTCGCCCAAGTTCGTTCACTTCCACCGTGGATTCTTCAACATGGGTGTGGATGTGATGACAAAGGCCTCGCTGTACAGCGATGACCTGAACGCCTACGCGGTGAATTGGTGGGGTGTCCCGTACCGGGTGTTCTAGCGGAACGTGTTGGTGGGATACTCGGGCCTTTGTCCCGCTCCGGCGGGATGAGGGCCCGGGGGTTTTTCCGGGTCATGAATTTGAGGGACGATTTCTCTATATTTGGATCAATCTGAGGTATTACGGACAAGAGGATGCGCTGCACATGCAGATAGTCGTCGGCACGAATGGAAGCGTAAAGGAGGCCATCCCTGAAACGAGAAGGGGGAGGTCGGGTCTCAGCACATTATGGAAGCTCTCCGGATGAGGTGACGATATGCAAAAGCTGATGGTCCTGACCCTCCTGCTGGCGGCAACTGTTGCTGGGTGCAAGCAGCCGCCGGAAGTGGAGCTGACGGCCGACGAGAATGTGACAAATCTCGAGGTCCTGCCGGTCGTTCTGCCGGCGGGCGACATTGAGGTGACTGCCGTTGACACGATCGGTGTGCTTCCCGATGAACAGGTGCGCTACACCGGTTCCTGCGTGATCAATGCCGTCACCTGGGACGGAGGAACGGGGGAAAAGCGTGCGGCATATTCCCGTGTGTTCGTCTCCGATAGCGGTGTGCGCGCGATCGGACGCCTCGTGGGTTTCAGCGGGCTGGACCTCGGCCTGGTGACGCTCAACGGCAATCTGATGCTGAAATTTCCCCACAGGGTTCCGGTCGGTCGGCTGTTTGGCCAGGATAGTACGCTCGTACGGGGGGTCGAATACCTTGCGGATCTCACCGCCACCTATCAGCCGGACCGGCAATACACCTGGACCATCCCGCTGCACCAGGCGCCGAACCTCGTGGTCACGACGGAAACCCCCCAGGAGCTCAAGGTGATTTCGCCGGCCGGAGGCACTCTCGTATACCGTGCCAGGGATCTGCACCTGCGCTGGACGGGCGGCAAAGGACGGCTCTCCATCGTCGTGGGGGTTTTTGAACCGCTTCAGAAGAAATCGCGTCCTCTCTTTGAACTGCGTGCAAAAGCCAACACCGGGCATGCGATCATACCCGCGAAATTTCTCGCGCAGCTGCCGGCGCAGCGCCTCTTCGTGTTCACCTTCATTCTTTCCAACAAGAAGGAAATTGTGCAGGTTGCACCGCTGTCCGGAAAGCTCTTTGTCCAGGCGGCATCAATTCATAACAGCTACGTCGAGCTGCGGTGAGCAGACGATCTGGTTTGCGAGCGCTGTTCTGTGCGGGGGTGGCCGTGATCGGTACGATGACATACTCCCAGTCTCTGGTGGACGCCCGTGCGCTCACGCTGGGCGCATACGCGCCGGCGGTGCGCGACACCCGGGAATTTCCGGCGAACCCGGCCGGATTGGTACAGATACGCGACTGGGATTTCAGCGTGACCACCTACACCGGCACGGGGCCGGAGTCGTTCGGGTTTGTGTTTCATGCCCTGAGTTTCGGTAAGCGGCTGTACGAGGAAGGCGCCCTTGCCGTCCGCTATGCCCCCGGGACGGAGATGACATTTGTTGTCCCGACAACGCTGTTCATCGGCGAAGGAAACATCCCCGCCTCCGTCGACCGCGAGATCAGGTATCGCGAACCGTTCGCTCTGGGTTTCGGGCACCGGATACTTCCTTCACTTTCCGCGGGTTTCGGCGTGCGCTTTCGGCGTGACGAAGTCGTCGATACGCGCTACACGCTGGTTATCCGGGACACGATCTCGTATCCCGCCGCTTCACCGGTGACGTACACCTCCGCCGCATGGCTGGCGGATCTGGGGTGTTCAATGGAAAGCCGCAGATCAGCTGAGCGTGTCGGCGCTTGCACGGAATCTCCTGAGCTTCCGCAGCGGAGACACCGGCGATCCCCTTGATGCGTACCTCCTTTCCACATCGCCCGCCGCCGAACTGGGCCTGGGGTATACCCCCCTTTCCGGGCTGTCGTTGTCTGCCTCGGCGTCAACCCGCGGAAACGGAGCCCTCAGCGCCGAATGGCTGGCCGGGACGGGGATCTCCGTCCGCGGAAGTCTCTTCATGGACAGAAACGACGCCTCCTTCATGCAGGCATTCAGCGCAGGTCTCGGCTGGACGTACGAAGCGCTTGATGTTGATGCCGGGTATCTGCGCTTTTTCGACCGGGCCTCGCACACAGGAACCGCTCCTGCCTCTACATTTGATCCGGCCGGCATTTCGAATCTGGATCTGAACCCGTACAGCCGCGACCGGCTTGCACTCTCTCTCAAAGTCATCTTCGGCCGTGTCAGGCAGAGTCTTGCGCGCATCGAAGAAGTGAAGCTGTTCGGCGGCGTCTATCCGTCGTCGTATGAAATGCTTGCCTACCAGCCGATCGGCAGGGTCCGCGTGAGGAATATTTCCGCGAAACCGATTCATGCCAGAGCCCGGTTCTTCGTGGATCGTGTTATGGATGAGCCGACCGAGTCACAGCCGGTGTATATCCTTCCTGACCAGGAAGCCGAAATCCCGCTCACGGCGGTGTTCAACGAGCAGGTCAAACGTGTGCAGACATTGACGGTGCGCGAGGGAAATGTCTTCGTGAATGCGACCCCCGCCGAGGAGTATGACGACAAACTGCAGACACGGGTCCTGATCCACGGCAGGAACGCCTGGAACGGCGATGTGAACACGCTCCGGTTTTTTGTCACACCCGACGATCCGTCGATCCTGCGCTACTCCCGCGACGTGTTGCTGCAATACCGGGATTCACTTTCGGGCACCTCCGGCATGCTCGAACGATTGACGAAGGTGCGCCTCCTGATCAACACCTTTGCGGGACGGCTGTTGTACGTGGGCGATCCCAGGCAGAGCTCGGATTTCGTGCAGTATCCTTCGGAGACGCTCACGACGCTGGGGGGGGATTGCGACGATATGACGGTGTGTTTCGCCTCGCTGCTCAGCAGCATCGGCGTGTCGACGGCATTCGTGGATGTCCTCCCGCCGGAGCGGCCCGCTGACGGCCACATCTATTTGCTGTTCGATACCGGCGTGGAACCGCGCTACGGTTCGCATGTCAGCGAGAATCCGAAGCGGTATGTCGTACGGCGCAACCCGGCCGGAGTGGAAACACTCTGGCTCCCCGTTGAAACAACAGTGATAACGAAAGGCTTTGACGAAGCGTGGACGCGGGGCGCACAGCGGTATTTCGACGACGTCGAGGTGGGCCTCGGCCTGGTGAAGGGCTGGGTGCGTATTGTGGATGTCAACTGAGAGAGGTGTCTATGAAAACCATCATATTGATCCTTATGCTCGGCGTGGCCTGCGGCGTGAGTGCGGCCGCTGAAGCGATCACCATCCAGCGGGCCGAGGGCGAGGTAAGCGTCCGGCATGGTGTCGCCGAAGTCTGGAACAAGGTGGCGCCCGGCGATCTCCTCCGGCCGAATGATACCATGCGCACCGGGAAGGGAGGGAATGTCGTGCTGCTCGTCCGGCTGGGGACGGACGCGGCGTCGAAGCGCATAACACTTCCGCCGCACGTCATTGTGGATATGTCCGATATCCGCGAGCTGAGCCAGGAAGAATTGATGCTGAAGCTGACAATGGAACAGGTGCGCGGTTCATCTTACCAGTGGAAGAACGACGGCATGGCGATCCCCGATGCCGCCGTTGTCCACGGTGCGGAAAACGCCGCTCCCTCGTCCCTGAGCGAAAACAATATCCAGACCGGGCGCCTGCAGCTGAACGGTGTCCGCGTCCTTTACGAGAACGGCTTCTTCGCCTCGTGCGTGCTGCGCGCGATGGAGGTGTTTCGGCTCTATCCGGCGTTGAATTCTTCATTCGAACACCGGCTGATGCTGGCCGAGTCGATGGAGAAGGCCAACCTTCGCGGTGAGGCGCTTGCCGAGTACGGGGCGGTGTCGCGGCTGGAAGGGCTCACGCCCGGACAACAGCAGCAGGTGCAGAACAGGCTTCAGACGCTGCGCAGGTGAACGCTCCCGGGCTTGCACTGCTGCTTGCGGTTGCCGCCGCGAACCTCACCGGGCAGACACTCAACCTTCCGCCCCGGGCTGCCGATGCGCAGGGGGGGGAGGCCTTTGCCGCATCGGTTTCCTTGCTGGGCAGGGAAGAACGGGAAGACCGGGTCCTCCGGGAAGTGCTGGCCGGCAACGTCCCCGCGTTTCTCAGACAGCTTGTTCCCATCACTACCCGCGTAACAATCAGCGGCAGGGAACGCACGGCGCACTGGTTCGTCACGCCCGATTATCTGGCCATCGGATCGGATAATGACTATTTTCTGATGCCGATGACCCCTCTCCTGGCCCAGCGCATCGCCGATGCCACCGGATGCCTTCTTCCGACGAAGAAGATGGTGGATGAGATCTACCGCGCCGCCCCCCTCAAGCTGGCGCCGCGCCCCATTCCTCCCAGCGGGGCAATGATCACCGTGCCGGTGTTCAAACAGCACAATGATACGCTGCGCGTACAGCGGGCGGCGGCAATTGCGCAATGGCCGTTCGGCGTGCTGGTGGGCGGCCATAAGAAAGACGTCATCATCTCCAACGCCATTGTCGCCAATCTCAAACCGTCGGTGCCCAGACCCGTCGTCATCTACGGATGGCATCAGCTGAACGGCGTTCCCATTCAGCCGGTCTATAACGGACACGGTGAGACCTATGCGGATTACAGCCATGGCATAAGGCTGGTGCAGCGGCTGGCGGCTCTTGACAGCGTTCCGGCCATGATCGAAACGCTTCTCAATGATCCCGCACTCTGGCCGCTGTTCAGCGACGAGGGAATCATCGCAAAACCGGGGTACGGAGACGCCCCTGCACACGTGCCACCGCCAGACTCCGATTCCGGAGAACCGGTGGGTTTTCAACTCTTCCAGAATTACCCCAACCCTTTCAACCCCTCAACCAGCATTTCCTTTGCGCTGGGCGAACCGGGCGACGTATCGATGACGGTGTACGACCTCCTCGGCAGGACTGTGCAAACGCTGGTCAGGGGTTTTGTGGAAGCAGGTGAACACCGGGTGGAATTCCGGGCTGACGGACTGGCGACTGGAGTGTACGTATGCCGGCTGCGTCGGGGCTCAGCTGTTGCGGTGAGACAAATGGTGGTGATGCGGTAGGAGCGTCCTCCCCGTGGCCGGAAACGCGTTGCGTTCGCCTTCGTGTGCCCGCCCCGCATCTTCCGCAAAACGACGACCGGAGATCCGGTGAGGGGTGGAGCTACTCCCGGTGCAGGCGTTTGTACTTGATCCGGTGCGGGCGATCGGCGTCAATACCCAGGCGTTTCTTCCGGTCCGCTTCGTACTCCGAGTAGTTGCCGTCGTACCAGACCACCTTGCTCTCTCCTTCGAAGGCGAGGATGTGCGTGGCGATACGGTCCAGAAACCACCTGTCGTGGGAAATCACCACTGCGCATCCGGCGAAATTGAGCAGAGCTTCTTCCAGCGCGCGCAGGGTATGGACATCCAGATCGTTCGTCGGCTCGTCGAGCAGCAGGACGTTTGCGCTTTCTTTCAGCATCTTTGCCAGGTGGACGCGATTCCGTTCGCCGCCCGAGAGCGCAACGGTCTTCTTCTGCTGATCCGTCCCGCTGAAATTGAAGCGTGCGACATACGCCCGTGAGTTCACCTCGCGTGTGCCGAACGTCAGGATGTCCTCTCCTCCCGAAATCTCCTGCCATATGCTCTTCTCGGGGTTCAGCGGTCGGTTCTGATCCACATATCCCAGTTTCACCGTCTCGCCGATTTTGAACGTTCCCCCGTCCGGGTGTTCCTGGCCCGTGATCATCCTGAAGAGGGTGGTCTTGCCGGCGCCGTTGGGGCCGATCACGCCGATGATGCCGCCGGGCGGCAGCTGGAAGTTCAGATCGTCGAACAGCACATTTTCCCCGTACGCTTTTGCCACCCCCTGCGATTCGATAACGACATTCCCCAGGCGCGGGCCCGGAGGAATGAAGATCTCGAGTTCCTCATTTCGCTTTTGTGTCTCCTCGCCCAGCATTTTCTCATAGGCCGAAATGCGGGCTTTGCTTTTTGCGTGGCGCCCCTTCGGATTGAGGCGGATCCACTCCAATTCCTGTTCGAGCGTCTTCTGACGTTTCGATTCATGCTTCTCTTCAATGGCAAGTCGGGCCTTCTTCTGCTCCAGCCACGAAGTGTAGTTCCCCTGGAAAGGTATTCCTTCGCCCCGGTCCAGTTCCAGAATCCAACCCGCGACATTATCCAGGAAGTAGCGGTCGTGCGTCACCGCCAGCACCGTTCCGGGATACTGGGAAAGGAAATGTTCGAGCCAGGCAACGGACTCCGCATCCAGGTGGTTCGTCGGTTCATCCAGGAGCAGGACGTCCGGCTGCTGGAGAAGCAGCCGGCAGAGCGCCACACGCCGGCGTTCACCTCCGGAGAGTACGCTTACCGGGTCTCACCGGGAGGGCACCGGAGGGCATCCATCGCCTGTTCCAGTTTGCTCTCAAGATCCCAGGCGTTGACATGGTCGATCTTTTCCTGGAGAGCGGCCTGTTTCTCCAGCAAGGTGTCGAAGTCGGCATCCGGTTCGGAGAGCTTGTTGCTCACTTCTTCATACGCCCGGAGAAGTGAAGCCGTTTCCGCCACGCCTTCCTCGACAACATCGCGAACGGTTTTGGAGACATCCAGTTCCGGTTCCTGCGACAGATACCCGAACGTGATGCCTTTCTGTATCGTGATGTCGCCCAGATAGTCCTTGTCGAGGCCGGCGATGATGCGGAGCAGCGAGCTTTTTCCCGAGCCGTTCAGCCCCAGCACCCCGATCTTCGCACCGTAGAAAAAGGAGAGGTAGATGTCCTTGAGGACCTGGCGGTTGGGCGGATACACTTTGCCCACGCCGACCATCGAGAAGATGATTTTGTTGTCAGCCATGACCGATCAGCATTACTGGTTGGAGTTCCCTGAGCGTTGGTTCGCCGGGGTAGTACACACGTTCGAGAAACAGTCCGGATGGCGGCGCCGTGAAGCGGGCGGGAGCGTCGGACTGTTCCGTGAGAAACCGGGTGATGTCGTCCTTGCGCATCGTTCCCCGTCCGACCTCGACGAGTACGCCGACCATGCGCCGGACCATCTTCCAGATAAAATGTGAGCCGCGCACCCGTATCAGAATAAGGTCGCCGTGCTCCCGCAGGAAGATTTCTTCGAGCAGGACTTTTGTTGACGGACGTTCGGGGTCTTCTTCGGCAAAAGACCGGAAATCCTGCATTCCGGAGAACACGCCCGCCGCAGCCTGCATCCGGTCGGCGTCGAGTGAATCCTTGATCCACCAGACGAAGCGTTTGCCCAGTGCGGTACGGCGCCGGCAGATCTGGTAGAGATAGCTCCGGGAGACGGCGTGGTGGCGGGCATGGAACGACGGGACGGCTTTCCGGAGGTCCAGGATGTTGATGTCCGCGGGCAGTGTGTCATTGAGTTTCTGTCGGAGTATTTCCGGGGCAAGCACGGTGGCCACATCCAGGTGAGCGGCCTGGCCGAGCGCATGCACACCCGCATCCGTCCGTCCGGCCCCGTGAAACTCATAGGTAGCGGTTGCACATACTTCGGCGATGGCGCGCTGGAGCTCTCCCTGCACCGAGCGTGCATTCTTCTGGACCTGCCAGCCGCGGTAGCGGGTCCCTTCGTATTCAATGGTGAGTCGGAATCGGGGCATGGAATAGAAAAGGGGACCAGGCGCTGCCGTGATCCCCTGAGCGGACCTTTTGTCTGTTTGTTACTTGCGTTTTGCCGTCTTCGCCAGCAGCTCGTCTGCAGCCTTGGTGTGAGTGGCAATGGCTTCTTTTGCGGTCGTTATCGCCTTCGTGAACTGGTCCTGCATGGCCGTGAGTTCATCTTTGCTCTTTGTCAGGCCGGCGATGACGTCTTCGTGTTTCGCCTCCACATCGTACGGCTTGAAACCCTTCATCCATGTTTCCATCGACGCTTTGGCTGAGACAATCCGGTCCTTGGCCGTCATCAAGTCACCCGCCTTGTGTGTGGCGGTCTGTTTCGGGTATTTCTTCACCAGTTCATCATGTTTTGCCATCGTTGCGTCGATCTGGGCGGTGAGTTCATCCAGACCCGCCATGCTCTTCATAAGATCGTCGTGTTTCTGCATCACTTCCGTGTTCAGTGTGGCTTCAACCTTTTTGAGTTCTTCCGATTTTCCACATCCCGCCAGAAGCACGGCGACCATCAGCACGAGAAAAAGCGCCAAAATGATGTTTTTCATGGGATCTCTCCTTGTAGGACCTAGGTGTGTGTGGTGTGTGAAGCGGATGCAATATATCACTTTTGAGGACTGTGTCAAGTGGCGGCGGGCTTGACACAGAGTCGATAAATTCGCATTTTTATATAGTATGATCGCAAGGATCCATTCACCTGTTCTTGGAATAGGACCTCATGAATCGACGCGCCAGTTTTGCTGCCATCGCAGACGCTGCCCTCTCCGAGGATGTCGACCCCGCCACTGTTTCGCAGATCAGCCCCTTTGCCAACAAAGTTCTTCCCGCCGGACACCAGACTGCCGGAGGGCTTGAGCCCTACACGGGTCCGTGGGGGAATGCCCAGATACTGCATCTTCTGCGCCGCACGACCTTCGGCCCCGCCCGTGCAGATGTGGATCTGCTCAAAACGATGTACATGGCACAGGCGGTGGATCATCTTCTCAGTCCGCCGCCTGCCGAAGACTCCATGCCGTTGAACGTGGACAGCACCGACCTTGTCCCGGTGGGTGAGACCTGGGTGTACGCGGCAAATGCAAACACGGGCTCGCGAATATCCTCATTGAAATCCTGGTGGCTGGGGCTGATCATCAAACAGCCTCCCTCCATCCGGGAGAAGATGGTGCTCTTCTGGCACAATCACTTCGTCACCGAACACGATGCTGTGGGCGATCCGCGTTTCTTCTGGCGCTACATCAGCGTCATTCGCGCAAATGCCGTCGGCAATTTCAAAGACCTGGCGCGCCAGATGACCTTCGATGGTGCCATGCTCCGTTATCTGAACGGAAACACCAACACCAAAACAAGCCCGAACGAAAACTACGGCCGCGAGCTCCAGGAGCTCTTCACCATCGGCAAAGGACCCGAGATTGCGCCCGGCGACTATACCAACTATACTGAAGTTGACGTAAAAGCGGCGGCGCAAGTCCTGACCGGCTGGCAGGAGGACTCCGCGGCTCTCACGACGCCCTGGTCTTCGGCCTGGAAGTTCACTTCTTCCCGGCATGATACCGGCAACAAGCAGTTTTCCGTACGGTACGGGAACCGGGTCATCATCGGGGGGACGGACGGCGCACGCGAAGTGGACGATCTGCTCGATATGATCTATGCCCAGCCCGAGACCGCCCGTTACCTATGCCGCAAATTGTACCGGTGGTTCGTCTATTATGTCATCGACGATTGGACCGAAATCAACATCATCACCCCGATGGCGAACATCCTGCGCTCAAACAACTACGATGTCCGTCCGGTTCTCGCCACGCTCCTGAAGAGTGCGCATTTCTTCGACCCGCTCAACATGGGGTGCATCATAAAAAGTCCGGTGGATTTTGTCGCAGGAATTGCCCGGCAATTCGCGCTGACGTTCCCGGCCGATACGGTGAACCTGTACAAGATGCTGACCTATCTTGCAGGACAGGCGGCGACGCTGCAGCAGGAGATCGGCAATCCGCCGAGTGTCGCGGGATGGCCGGCGTACTATCAGACGCCGCAGTTTTACGAACTCTGGATCAACTCCGACACGCTGCCCCGGCGCACGACCCTGAGCAATACCCTTGTCCGCACCGGATACACAACGGGAGGCACAAAGTACATCATCGATCCGATTGCGTTTGTCAAGACACTCTCCAATCCGGGAGATCCGAACGCCATCATCGATGAATCCGCACGGTACTTGTTCGCCATATCCGTCACGGACAACCAGCGTGCCTTCCTCAAGGAAACCCTGCTCCCGGGACTTCCGGACTATGAGTGGACTGTCGAGTGGGCCGAATACACGGCCGATCCCACCAACGCGGCCAAGCTCGCTGCGGTCAAGACCAAGCTGACAACGCTGTACGCATTCATGCTGTCGATGCCGGAGTTCCACCTCCAGTAAAGGGGATCTTCATGAAACGCAGAGATTTTCTTCACCGTGTTCTTCCCGCGAGCACCATCCCTTTCCTGCTGGGAGGATACTCACTCCGGGCATACGGACGTTCGCCGTTCATTGACCGGCTGCTCTCGCTCTCCACAGAGACCGACCGTGTGTTCGTGCTGGTCCAGCTCAACGGAGGGAATGACGGGCTGAATATGGTTATCCCGCGTGACCAGTATACAGCCCTTGCGGCCGCGCGCTCCAACATCATGATTCCGGAGGCAAAAGTTCTGCCGCTGACGGCTGCCACGGGACTTCACCCGGCGATGACCGGACTGCAGGCCCTTTACCAGGAGGGGAAACTTGCTGTCGTCCAGAGCGTGGGCTATCCCAGCCCGAACTTCTCGCACTTCCGCGCGACGGATATCTGGTTGACGGCGTCCAACTCCAATCAGGTTCTTACCACAGGCTGGATGGGACGCTACCTGGATGCCGAATTCCCCGGTTTTCCGACGGGATATCCCAGCACGGCGATGCCGGACCCGCCGGCCATTCAGATCGGTTCCGTTGTTTCCCCGGGACTTCAGGGATCGGCGGTTCCCATGGGAATTGCCATCACCAACCCGAACTCAAGCTATCTCCTGCCCGGAGGCGCCGACACGCCGCCCCCCACGCCGGCGGGTCACGAACTCGCGTTCATCCGGCAGATCGCCCAGCAGACACAGCAGTATTCAACCGTGATAAAGGCTGCTGCAGCAAAGGTCACGAACAAATCCGCCATGTATCCAACCGCAGGTCAGAACTCACTTGCCGATCAACTGAAGATTGTGGCCCAGCTGATAGCGGGTGGTTTGAAGACAAGGATTTACGTGGTGAACTACGGCGGCTTCGACACACATTCGGCGCAGGTGGTGGCCGGCACAACCGAAACGGGCACTCATGCCACCCTTCTCGGGAGAGTATCGCTTGCGATAGCGGCCTTCATGGACGATTTGAAACTGCTGGGTCAGGATCAGCGGGTGGTCGGCATGACGTTCTCGGAATTCGGCCGCAGGGTCAAATCAAACGCAAGTGCAGGAACGGACCACGGCGCGGCGGCTCCGCTCTTCGTCTTCGGTGCGAACGTGCAGGGTGCTGTAGTCGGTGCCAACCCCGTATTGCCGGCTGCGGCGACGGTGAACGATAACATCCCGATGTTGTACGATTTCCGGAGGGTGTACGCGACAATACTGAAGGATTGGTTCGGCGTCTCGCCGGCTGAACTCCAGAGTACCCTGCCGGGCCAGACGCAAACGCTTCCTCTCATCAAACCGGGAGCGGTGCTGGCGGTGGGCGAAGAAGAGTCTGTTCCCCGTTCTTTTTCGCTTGACCAGAACTATCCGAATCCGTTCAATCCCACCACGACCATCAATTATGCGCTCCCGCGGGCGGGAATGGTGCGGATCGAAGTGTACGATGTGACAGGTCAGCGCGTGCGTTTGCTCGTTGACCAGGAGCAAGAGGCGGGTGTCCACAGCGTGGTTTTTGGCGCAGGCACTCTGGCCAGCGGAACCTACTTCTATAGAATGCAAGCGGGGGAGTTTGTCGAGACGAAGCGGATGATAGTGCTGAGATAGTTGGTTTGTTGTGATTACCGGGCGGACCTGCCGGGCGCGTGGCCGCTCCCGTTCCCATGGTGTTTGCCATTCCCCGGGTGTCTGCCGTTTCCATTGTTCCGCACGCGATCCAGAGCACGGAGCAGGGCTGACTCGTTTCGGAATGTGTCGTCGACGCCGTCGATGAAAAAGTACTCCCGTTCGCGCGCACGGATCAGGAAAGAGAACCGCCGCGTCATGACCTGTTTTTGGACGCCGAGTTGATCGTCACGGTAGAGCAGGCAGTGGTGGCGTTTCAGGTAGACGCTGGCAGCGTATTTCCATTTGGGTGGTGCAGTGGACATGCGTGGTTCGTTGTCGTTTTCGAAGATTCCCATCAGGAGATCCGGGTAATGCGTGTTGTAAGAATATACATCGTGCCGGGTTGAGACCGTGTGACGCAGGGCACACGGCACCACAGCCTGTGTCCGTTTGGCGGGCCAGGTTCCGGAAAGGATCTTCGAGCATATGTTGCCCGGAAACAGGTGACAGTGTGCATCGTGCGGGGTCATCAATGGAGGAAGTTGTACCATGTCTGAGGCAATTCGTGTTTCGGCGGTGATTCCCGGTGAAGCGAACAACGTTGTACAACGCGTGGCTGGACAGCAAAGAGCATACGGCGTTTACCGGCGTGCAAGCGCGGATAGATCCGAACGTTGGTGGAAAGTATTCCGCGTGGGACGGCTACATCACAGGAAAGACATAACTCCTCAAGCGTGGTGCAAAGATCGTTCAGTCGTGGAGGACCACGGATTTCCCGGAAGGAAGTCCGGATTCCCGGTTAGTGGTCCTGTTTGAGGACACAGCGACCGGGACGCGGATCGTTCTCGAGCATCACAGACATTCCTGAAGGGCAGGGGAAGAGTTACAGGGCGGGATGGAAGGACTATTACTTCACGCCGATGAAACAGTATTACAGGAGTATCAGGGGAAAGTAGGGAGGAGACCGGGAAGCAAGCTTGTTCTCCATTGGAATATTCCCGATATTGTGATCGGAAACTGTTGTGTATTACTGATCTTGTTTGTGCTGACCTGCGGAGCAGGTTGTGAAAAGTTCGGGGCGTAGCTCAGCCCGGTTAGAGCGCTTGGTTTGGGACCAAGAGGCCCGGGGTTCAAATCCCCGCGCCCCGACGAAAAAGGGCAATTTTGGGTCGTGAAAAGCGGTACTGTGCCCAGGTTGTGCGCATTCATTTGCACCCGCAGCACAAAAATCGTTCAGCTGTGGGCTGTTTTCGCTAGGTGTGAAATCGCGCTTGGTCAGGAACCAAGCGCTGGAATAGGAAAATCCCTCCGTCCGGTCGAAAAAGGGCAATTCTTTAGAGACGCTTGTCCAGGAACCAAGAGGTTCAGCGTTCCAAACACGACCGACAGATAAAACAGGGAAGCTTGTTAGAAGCCGCGATGCCGATAAGGTGTCGTGGCTTTCGAATGTGTGGGTGTACATGTTTGTTGAGTCCTGATTGCGATGGCCCCTGACCGCTTTGGTGCAATCATCACCGGGCTCCTTTGTCCTGCAACATTTCTTCTGCAACAGTGTCGGATATGAGTGTGTTGGGATATGAGTGGTTCCCTTCATTGACATTGGCCATGCTGATTGCTACCATGCACCCAAGCTAACATAGGTCGAACGCGGGGGACCCCGCGCTTGACTTGGAAGCGCACCAGATCTCTGTCCCCGTCTTCCCTCCCGGGTTCCAAGACGGGATACAACGTCTGACCGGCGGGGCAATGCCTCCCTTTTCGTCAACGAAGAGGAGGGTCGAGCTTATGTCTGACGACAGATCTCTACTGAAAACCTTCCTTCGGCTGTCTCTTGTCCCTCTCTTTCTCTCAGCTTCCTCGCACTCTCAGCAGGGGAACCTGGCTTTCGAAACGCTGTCTGTTGATGAAGGTATGCCAACCACCGTAATGTCCATTCTTCAGGACAGAACCGGCTATCTGTGGTTTGGATCATATAGCGGCCTTCATCGATATGATGGCTACAGCTTTGTGTCGTACAAACATGACCCCGATGATTCTTCCAGCGTCGACAATAACGTAGTCCCCCTGTACGAAGACAAAAATGGGGTGCTCTGGGCAGGCAGCCCGCTTGGTCTGGAGAAGTTCGATCGCACAACGGGAAAATTCCTGCACTACATGCCCGATCCTTCTAGAAAAGGTGGGGCGTACAGCAACAGCGTTTGTGCAATCTGTGAAGATAGAAACGGCGTTTTCTGGGTCGGGACTGCCCGGAGTCTCCATCAATTTGATAGGGCAACAGAAACCTTCACGACCGTGAGAATTGATACCTCAGATCCTGGCAGGATAACCCACAATTTCGTGAATGCGATCTCTGAGGACAGGCAAGGGTCAGTCTGGGTCGCGACCCGCGAAGGGCTCGACAGGTACGATCGTTCAACAGGCGCGCTGGTGCATATCTGGAATGATCCACGGGACCGCCACAGCCAGTGGGGCGATTCTTCAATATACCGCGTCAACACGCTCTGCGCGGATGAGAGCGGACTGCTCTGGCTGGGGACAGATGGAGGCTTGGTCGAATTCAACCCCATATCAGGGACGGCCGCCCACTATCGTTACAATCCCCCCGATGCACACAACCGCATTGACGATCTCTGTAAGGATGCGACAACCGGTTTGCTCTGGATGGCAACCGGCAGGAGTCTTCTCTCGTTTGACACACGGTCAAAGACATTTGCCCGGTACGCGTATCGGGCAAACGCCGTGTACAGCGAACGATCCGGTACACTCTGGGTTGGAACGGATACATACCTACAGAAGCTCAACCGGGCCAGACAACCCTTCAAGAAATACCCGATGAATACGATCGCCCAGGTAATCAAACCCGGCAAGGAAGGGATACTCTGGGTCAAGATCCCCAACGGGTACAGAAAATTCGATATCCGACGAGAAGAATTCGTCCCCTACTCTTTTGGCAAGAACTCGGTGATGTTTGTGTACAATGCCGGCGGTGACGTCGCGCTCTATTCCAGGAAAGGGATCGTCTCTACAGTCGACAGTGCTGGCACACGCCATGACTGGGGGAAGCACTCGCCTGATTTCATGCGTTCTGTGTCCATTTCCTGGAAAGGGAGTAAAGGGTATTGGATCGGGTCTCGCTTTGGCAGCATCTTCTTCCTTGAATCAGCAACTCGACGCCTGAGAGAAATCGCGAATGTCAAACTCCATATCGACTGTTTCTACGAAGATGCCGGTGGCAGGGTCTGGATTGCGACCTTCCTGGGCAAGTTGTTCTGCTACGATCCGGTCCGGGATACCGTTGTGGAGCTTGCCTGGGATTCCAGAAATCCGTTGACCAGCGGTGGAAGAAGGGTCAACGAGATTGTTGAGGATCGGCGGGGGAGGCTATGGTTTGCAACGAATGACGGTTTGAGCCGGCTTGACCGTTCAACCAACAGGTTTGTTCGCTATTCCGAAAAGGACGGTCTGCCAAGCGATAATGTCCGTGGTATTCTCGAGGATGATCACGGGAATCTGTGGATTGCCACCAATAAGGGTATCTCGAAGTTTGATCCTGTGACAAATCGGATAAGAAATTATGATGTCTCGTACGGTCTTGAACCGACAGCCGATGTGTTCTATGGAAAAGGGTGCAAGACATCAAACGGCGAGATGTATTTTGGAGGGGCGGCGGGGTTCACACGGTTTCATCCTGATAGCGTGAAGGACAATCCGTTTGTTCCTCCGATCGTCGTTACGGCCTTCAGGATATTCGACAAGCCGCAGGCCCTTTGCTCCGATCTGCACCTGCGGCATGATGAGAATTTCGTTGCTTTTGAGTTTGCTGCGCTGAGTTACGTCAGTCCGGAACGAAACCAGTACGCATACATGATGGAGGGACTGGACGAGGAATGGGTACAGTCGGGGACACGCCGGTATGCCTCGTATCCGGGTCTCAAGCCTGGTCAGTATATTTTCCGCGTCAAAGGGTCCAATAACGATCGGGTATGGAATGAAGCCGGAACGTCGATTCGCCTGGTTGTTGCACCTCCCTGGTGGCAGACGCTGTGGGCATATGCACTTGCCGGCATAGTCATTCTCAGCGTGCTGTACGCTGCATGGAAAATACGCGTGAAGAGCATACGGATGGAGCATGCATATGCAATGAGCCGGTTCGAGGCGGAGAAACTGCACGAAGTGGATCAAATGAAATCACGTTTCTTCGCAAACATTTCTCATGAGTTTCGAACTCCGCTGACGTTGATCCTCGGACCCGTCAGACAGATCATTGAGACTATGGAGGATGGGAAAGTCCGGAGTGAACTGCAGGTTGTCCAGAGGAACGCGAACAGGCTACTCGGGCTTGTTAACCAGCTGCTCGATGTTGCCAGGCTTGAATCGGGCACCATGAAGCTGCGGACGGTGCTTCAGGATATTGTCCCCATGGTCAAAGCCTTGACACTGTCCTTTGCCTCATATGCAGAGCGGAAGGGAATCACGCTGGCCTTCAGTGCGGAAACGGAGAAAATACCCGTCTACATTGACAGGGACAAACTGGAAAAGATCGTCACCAACATCCTCTCCAATGCATTCAAGTTCACTCCGGAAGGGGGCAGGATAGAAGTTGCCGTCGCGATGGACGACGGCCGGGTGGATCTGACCATCCGTGATACGGGGATTGGCATTGCGGCTGAAAAGATCCCGAGGATATTCGATCGTTTCTACCAGGCGGATGTGAGGCATCCGAAAGGGCAGGAAGGGACAGGCATCGGCCTTTCGCTGACCAAAGAACTGGTCGAGTTACACAGGGGATCTATCAAGGTAGACAGTCTCGAAGGGAAGGGAACAACCTTTGTAATCCGTCTCCCTCTGGGGAAAGAGCACCTGAAGCAGGAGGAGATCTGCGAAACGGGGGACGATGATGGGCACAGCGACTGTGCAGACCGGGGGGATCCCCGCGTCCCGGAAGAGCTGATCTATCATGAAGGAGCGATATCGGGAAGGATGGAGGTCCTCATGGCCGCACAGCCGGATAAGCCGATGTTGCTGATAGTCGAAGACAATACAGAGGTGAGGCAGTACATTGCTGCGAATGTGAAGAAGGAATACGGAATTCTGGAAGCGGTAGACGGGGAAGACGGCTGGCAAATAGCCGTTGGGCACATGCCTGACATCATTGTCAGCGACGTCATGATGCCCAAACTGGATGGCTTCCGGCTTTGTGATCGGCTGAAGAAGGACGAAAGGACAAGCCACATCCCTGTCATCCTGCTGACGGCGAAGGCTTCGAGTGAGGACAAGATTGAGGGATTTGAAACGGGCGCGGATGACTATGTCTTGAAGCCGTTTGATCCTGCGGAACTGAAAGCGAGAATAGCAAACCTTATCGAACAGCGCAGAAGAGTTCATGAGCACTTCAGAATGCATGGACTCTTTGAAATAGATGAAAAGAGGATCACGCCTGTTGATCAGAAATTTCTTCAGAACGCTGTGACAGTCATTGGGAGGCACTTGTCCGATGTGGATTTCGGGGTGGAGGCACTGGCGGCGGAAATGGCCGTCAGCCGATCGGTGCTCCTCAAGAAAATCGAGGCGCTGGTGGGAGAACCGCCAAACGAGCTGATAAGGAGGACCAGGATGGACAGGGCTTCGAGGCTTATTGAGGAGAATTTTGGCAACATCTCCGAAATTGCTCTGGAGGTGGGCTTTAGCAATCCGTCGTATTTTGCTGAATGCTTCAGGAAACAGTTTGGTGTGAGCCCTTCGCACTATCATCGCGACAACGCCCGCGGCAGTCAACATAAGCTGTGAGTGCTCTTTTGTAGCAAACCCAGACCCTCTACCTCGCGCTGTGGATGTCCGACCTCGGTATCCCATCCCCAAGTCCCAAGCATGCGGGCTTCTTTGCACCGGAGGCGCAATCTATTGCAGCTAGACGCATTGCAGGCTGATTGCCTCCGGCGCAATTTCGATAGTTTTGAAAGCAAAACTGGTAGAAAGCCCACGTTCCCGGGTGTTATTATTGCGGCATCGACCGATCTCCCGTACGGCCTCGGCTCTTTCATGGCAACTCTTATCAGAAGGCCTGCGGTCCCCGGCCTATCCGTCTCCGTGCGGGTGAGGCGCACGCAGAGTGGAAATCTTGTTCACGCCCTCAGGCCGTATCGGACGGCCAGGAGGCAATGAACAGCCCGTGACAATATGATTCGTAACCCAGAGGAGGGCTTATGGCACGAGCATCGTGGTCACATCTTTCATGGACATGGTCGGGTTTGACAAAATGGTACCTGCTCATTGCCCCCTTGACTGTGGTCTTCATCCAGGCTCAGGCACAAAGTGGGGCATGGACAAGGAAGAAAGATATGCCGACAGCGAGGGCGGTGATCTCCGCCTGTGTTGTCAACGACACGATATACGTCATCGGAGGATACGACCCTAATGGTGTTAACTACGCGGCAAACGAAGCGTATCACCCTCCAACAGACACCTGGAAGGACAAAAACCGCTGCCAAAAGGCAGAGCGTTTGTTTCCACCGCTGCAGTGAATGGGATAGTCTATGCCATTGGCGGTGGCTTTCCGGATGCTACAAAGGAGGTTCTCGCATATGATCCCGTGACTGATACCGGCTGGACTCCGAAAGCTCCTCTCCTTTCGCCCAGGTTCGGAGCCTCAGCGGCTGTTATTGATGGCATCATCTATAACGTGGCTGGAAATCATTTTGACAATGACTGCGAAGCATACAATCCAGCCACCAATACATGGACAAAAGAGGCGGACATCCCCAATACTGCAGGGGGGGTGATGGTGACCCCGCTTAATGGACTGCTCTATGCATTTGGCGGGGGATTTTCGAGTCCATTTTCGACAGTCTGTTTATATAACCCAAGTACCGACCAGTGGTCCCCCAGAGCGTCGATGCCTACGCCGCGAGCAACGTCGCAAGTCTGCATGGTAGACGGCAAAATCTACGTTTTGGGGGGATACAGTGCGATCCAGGGCGAAGTGCTGGCAGATGTTGAGCTGTATGATCCGGCGACTGACAGCTGGGTTAAGAAATCAGACATGCCGTTCAGACTCACGATGTTTGGAGCAGCTGTGGTCAACGGGAAGATTTATGTGATAGGTGGAACATCAGATTGGGGGTGGGCACACGGGAATCAAGTATGGGAATATGACCCTTCGTTTCATACGGACATTGCTGCCGGTAGTGTCAGCGGGCTCTGGACAGTGGACAAATCCCCATATCAGATCAATGGCGACATAAACATTCCCAACGACTCAACACTCACAATCCAGCCTGGCGTGGAAGTGGTGTTCACGGGGCACTACAAATTCAATGTGCAGGGGAGATTGCTGGCAGTCGGTACGAAACAAGACACGATTCGCTTCACGGCCGGAAACAAAGAGGTGGGGTGGCACGGGATACGGTTCGACAATACTCCAAGTTCAAATGACACGTCAAAACTCTTCTATTCTTCATTCACCTATGGAAAGGCTAATGAAGGAGGCAACCTGGACAGAAGCGGTGGCGCAATCTTCATTAACAATTTCCATAAGGTTGTCGTCTCTGACTGTTTGTTCGAAAATAACATGAACAGGGGTGACAATATCCTTGACCCGGGCATGTATGAAACGGGGGGTGCGGGAATCTTCATCAAGAACGCTTCGCCAATCATAAGAAGAAACACGTTTATGCACAATAGAGGCACCTCTGATGGTGCGATCAAATGTATATATGCTTCATCGGCTATCATTTCAGGCAATGTCATTTCGCATAACACGGCCGATTGGGCGGCAATTGTATGCGAACACGGTTCCAACAACCGGCCAACCGTGTCTGGCAATATGATCTCGTACAATGTTGCCGCCAAAGGTGGAGGCGGCATTGGCTTCTTTGCTGCCTCCCAAGCGCGGTACGAGAACAATGTGATTGTTCATAATCAAGGATTATATGGAGGGATTCTTTGCTACAACAGTGGCAGTCCAACCTTCATAAACAATACTATCGCCTTCAATACAGCAAGCATCGCCGGCGGCGGCATTGCCTGTCGCGGCGATTCGGATCCAATTCTCATGAACAACCTTCTGTATGCGAATTCTGCTCCATTAGGGAAAGAAGTGGCGCTTGATGATGACGGATGTGATCCTGCATTTCTCTTCTGTGATATTCAGGGAGGAAGGGCAGACATTTGGGGTAGTGGAGCCGGTGCCAAATACACCGGGCGCTATGAACATAACATCGATGGTGACCCTCTATTCAGAAATGCTGCGTTAGACGACTATCGTCTTTCGGATGATTCTCCGTGTATTGGCGCCGGTGTGGATTCGGTGGAAGTTACGGGAGCGTGGTGCCATGTCCCCTTGAACTGCTTTGGAGGAAATCCTCGTCCAAATCCGGCCGGGTCGAGTCCTGATATTGGTGCGTATGAAAATCCTCTTCGCATCCCCACTGATGTTGGACGAGAACTGACCCATCCGACAATCCATCTTCTCTATCAGAACTATCCCAACCCATTCAACCCAAGCACGACCATCAAGTATGAGTTGCCCAGATCGTCGGAAGTCAGATTGAGCGTCTTCGATATGTTGGGTCGCGAGGTAACAGTCTTGGTCGACGAAAGGAGGGAAGCGGGAGTCCACGAGATCAAGTTCGAAGGGAGCGCACTATCGAGCGGGGTGTACTTCTATCGTCTACTGGCAGGGTCTTTTGTGGAGACCAAACGACTAATCCTCGTAAAGTAAAGGGAGGACGAGATGAGAACCCGGCCTATCTTCATCGTTATCGCCATCGTCTTGCTAGCCTTCCATTCTTCAGCCCAATGGATACAGACGAACGGACCATTTGGTGGAGATGTTCAGTGCTTTGCGGTGAGTGGCACGAATGTCTTTGCTGGGACTCGGTGGGGTGGTGTCTTCCTTTCTTCCGACAACGGAACAAACTGGACTGCTGTCAATGCCGGTTTGACGAATACTGCTGTTTACGCGCTGGTTCTCTCGGGCACGAATCTCTTTGCCGGCACTGGTGGCGGTGTGTTTCTATCAACCAACAACGGCACAGGTTGGACGGAGGTGGCTTCTGGATCTATCCCCACCGGCGTCAGACGCCTTGCCGTCTCAGGCATGAACCTTTTTGCTGGCACTTGGCATAGCGGCGTGTTTGTTTCCACCAACAACGGCACGAGTTGGACTGGGGCAAACACGCCGTTCTTGGATTTCTCCCAAATGATCCAAGTCGGGCCAAATCTCTTTGCCGGGACTGATAACAGGGTGTTCCTTTCCACCAACAATGGTGAGAGTTGGACTGCAGTGCATTCTGGTTTCCCAACGAATCCTGGTAATCCCGGTGTTGGGGCGCTTGCCGCCTCGGGTTCGAGTATCTTTGCGGGTATGTATACTGGAGGGGTCATTCGCTCGACCGACAATGGTGCCAGCTGGATTGAGGTGAAAACGGGATTGCCCCGTACAGCTATCTGGTCTCTCGCAGTCTCAGGCACGAATCTCTTCGCCGGAACCATGGGCGCTGGGGTCTTTCTTTCCACCAACAATGGGACAAACTGGACTGCCGTCAATAACGGTTTGCCTACATCTGCTATCGTCAATGCGCTTGGTGTCTCGGGCACGAAAATATTTGCCGGGACTGGGGGGGATGGTATGTTTCTCTCGACCGACAATGGCACAAGCTGGACGGAGGTAAACAAGGGCATACAGAACACTCCCATCTATACGCTTGGTCTATCCGGTACGGATATCTTCGCAGGTGCGTATACCGGAGGCGTCTTTCGTTCGACTAACGACGGCACGAGCTGGACCCGACTTAGTCTAGATAGGTTGGATATGACCGTGCATGTCAGCTGTTTTGCCGTCATCGGGTCGAATCTCTTTGCAGGTACGAGGAGTTCAATGGGATTTGGCTCAGGAGTGTTCCGTTCCACCGACAGAGGCACGAGTTGGACTGCGGTCAACAATGGCTTGATGGACACCACGGTCCACTCCCTTGCGGTCTTGGGCACAAGTCTCTTTGCGGGGACATATCGTGGCGTCTTTCTTTCAACCAACATGGGGACAACGTGGAGTGTCGTCGACAATAGTGTGACGAATACGGGCGTTTATGCGCTTGTCATCTCGGACACAAATCTCGTTGTCGGAGGCAATAATGGTGTCTTCGTTTTGACCCATACAGGGACACGCTGGACTGTAGCCAATACTGCCTTGGCGAATACTATTGTCTACACCCTGGCTGTCTCCGGCACCAATCTCTTTGCCGGAACTCATCAGAAGGGCATCTTTCTGTCCACGAACAGCGGGATGACCTGGGCTGCCGTAAGTAATGGATTGCCACCAGACAACCTAGACCCCAGAGTTCCCGAAACCATCGTCTGCATCACCGCCGCCGCCGGGACAAATCTCTTTGCTGCGCCTGACAACCTAGGTGTCTACCTCTCCACCAATAGTGGCACGAGTTGGAGTGTGGTCAACACCGGTTTGACGAATACTACCGTCAGGTCCCTTGTCATCTCGGGCACGAATGTCTTTGCTGGAGCTGGCAACGGTGTCTGGAGACGACCGTTGTCAGAAGTGATAACGGATGTCGGGACTGAACAGCGTTTGCCACAGGACTTCGTTCTTGATCAAAACTATCCGAACCCATTCAACCCTTCTACCAGGATCCGCTACGGCCTGCCCAATCGTTCTCATGTAACGCTGTCCGTGCTTAACACTCTCGGGCAACAGGTCGCTCAGCTCTTCAATGGCGACATGGATTTAGGATATCACGAGGTCGAGTTCGACGCATCAAATCTCTCGAGCGGAGTTTACTTCTACCGGTTGAGGGCAGGGGAGTACGTGGAGACTAAGCGCTTGTTGTTGATTCGTTAGTTTCAGATGGAGTTAGTGGGGAATACGAGTCGAGGCTGTCCCTGTTTCAAAATTCCATCCAGGCCAGAAATCTGGCACGATTCATCCAAATTGCCTGCTGCTGGCGAAACAAAATCGGAACACATCGGGCGGAGATCGGCCCGCAAATCGCACCTCGCTAAAGGTACAGTTCACGCCTCCGTGACTTTCGTGTCGTGCGCCTGGGCATCCATGAATGCATGGATGCCCTGCAAACGGCACTGTAACCAGGCTGTAATTGGAATGTGAAATTCCATGCACTTGGTGGACAAGAATCTGGCAGAAGTGCCCTATTTTCGCCGTATTGGGGAGTGTTAGGACTTTTTGGGACCAAGAGGCCCGGGGTTCAAATCCCCGCGCCCCGACGAAAAAGGGCAATTTCTGAGGTGAGAGAGAGGCGGGTGTGACAGATTTGTGACGGAAAAAATTACCTCTCGTCTCAATATGGTGGAGAGTGGGAACTGTGTTTTCAAGCCCGATTGCTCGCCGGCTGTTCACGAGTTTTTGGGTTTGACGCAACTGGTGGACAAGAATCTGTCGATTGTCCACTGTTTTCTCAGATAACGGATGCGCTTTAGCCCTGACCAAGAGATCGCGGATACAAAGTCTCGCAGTTAAAGCATTCTGAGGTTTCGAGGTCCCGATCTTACGCGGGCTGTGTGATCAACCAGTCCGGTGTGTAGGTCTCTCAAGAGAAAGCCCCAGCCAAGAACGGCTGGGGCTTTCTCTCCTACTGATGCCCGTTCCAGATGTGTCGTGAGCTAGACACCGAGTTCCGACTTTGCCAGGGTTCTGATCCACGCCGTTTAGCGTAGCAACAGCAACCGCTTGGTTTCCAGAAAGTCCCCCGCTCTCAAGCGGTAGAAGTACACGCCGCTCGATAACCCGCTTGCATCAAACTGCACCTGATGAAAACCTGCATCAAGTTCTTCATTCTGGAGAAGAGCAACCTGCTGCCCGAGCGTGTTGAAGACTGACAGCTGGACAGTCGTTTTGCAGGGGAGGCCGTAGCGGACCGTCGTCGAGGGGTTGAAAGGGTTGGGGTAGTTCTGAAAGAGTGAAAACTCGTATGGATTCGAGTTGATTGTGGCCTTGTCGCTCCCCGTCACCAATTCCGACAATGATCTTCTCCACAGCTGCTGCTCGCCGCCAGCGGAATTAGCATCCCAACGTATGGCGAAAGCGAAACCCTCAGAAAAGGCCATTGTATGCACCGAGGACGACCCGTCTGGATTCTTGGGCAATCCTTCATCCCAAAGTATTCCGGGTTCACGAAGATTCGTCGAAACTGCAACAGCGCCTTTAATAGAACCGAACAGGGATTTTCCATCTGTCCATAGGGGGTCCGGGTCAAGAGACAGATCCCGGAGGACTGCCCAAGTCGTTCCATTGTCTGTCGACACTATTGCCGCAGTACCTCCACTGTAGCTGTCGATTTCTATGGCAGCGAACAATGCGTCGCCAACGAGGAGGAGTTTCCGATAAGAGGTTCCGACGAAACCAGTGTTGATTGGCGTCCAGGTTTCCCCGTAGTCTGTAGATTTGAAGAGGCTGTTTTCGATCGAGGTGCCGATGATTGTAAGAAACAGCATGGTGTCTTTGGCGAGAAGGTCGATGGGGTCGACGTGAGGAAGACTGCCCAGGCCTTGATTCTTCGTGCTGTCCCAGCTAATACCCGCATTCGTTGAAAAATGGATGACCGAATTGACAGTACCATAATGTGGAACAATAATTCGTCCATTGGTGACGATCATAGATCCGGGAGCATGGCCTGAGAACGTATTCGCATCACGCCAGGTGAGCCCCCCATCCGTCGAACGAACTGCGTGGAAGTGCCGATTTAGAGGTATGCGCGACGAGGGTCTGTAGGCAATTGCCGCAATAAGCGTGGAGTCTTTCCCGGCAAATTGGGAGTATACCTCGATTAAGCCACTCCTGCCGTTCCACCCTGAAAGTTGGCGCCAACTGTCTCCATTGTCGGTTGACCGGTACAGCAAGGTGTCCACTCCTGCGTAGAGGGCCTCGTTGAGCCAGGCAAGAGACCGTAAGTCAGTGAAACTAGAGGGGAAGCTTGCTTTCTTCCATTGTGCTTCAATGCTGCGGTCAAAAGCCGACCATAGCAGTAGGAGGCAGAACAGGAACAGTGGTTTTCGCATTGGAGAATGCCCTCCTTTTTCAGAGAGAGTGACTGATGCTGCTGTTCAACATAGTGGTGTTCATCTCGTTCCACGTCGTATCCGAGCGGTCAATCAGAAATATCACTCGGCGGCGCATTGTTCTCATTCACAGCACCGCAATATCGCGACCAAAGATGTCATACACACCGGGTCTCACGTCCGACTATCTCAAGAGCATCAATCGTTTGGTCTCCACAAAGCCACCGGCTTGAATTCTGTAGAAGTACACCCCGCTCGATAGGCTGCTCCCGTCAAACCGCACCTCATGATGCCCTGCATCCATGTCCCCATTGACGATCTGAGCGACCTGCTGGCCTAGGGTATTGAAGATCGACAGATGAACGGCTGACTTCTGAGGCAGGCCGTAGCGGATGGTCGTCGAGGGGTTGAAGGGGTTGGGGAAGTTCTGATCCAACTCGTATGTCGTCGGAATCTGCTCTTGCTCATGAACGAAGCCGATGGGGTCTACCACCTGGATCTTGATCGTGTCGCGCCAGTACTGAGTTGCATTGCTTGAAAACAGGAGCTCGAAGCGGATGTCTCTCGTTCCTGCGCACCAGGTGGAGAATGCAATTCTCACGGGGCTGCTCAACCGCACCTCCCCTGATGTGATGTCGCCGACAGTGAATGATGGGTTGCTGGACGCTATCGTGGCGGCTGTATCAAGTGGGCGAATTGTTCCTCCAATGGCTGGGGTGGAGGCGGTCCTCCCCTTGTTGTTGATTTTGAGTCTGAAGCCTACTGTCGATCCCCATTGTGGAACGCTGCTGGAAGTGTCACCAACACAGACCACTGGACCGGCAGTAGTCATGAGTGACACCGCAGGCAGGAGTCGTGAAGCGTTAATCGTGTTATCGCGGGTCCGCAAGTCAATGGCATAAAATCCTTCAGTCAACGGTGCGCGGAATCGCGCTCCCAGGACGCTGTCGCCCGGCAAACCATCGCCGTGGAGACCGTCGTTCATCATTGCGGCACTATCTTGGACCACACCGCTGATGTTCTTGATGACCAGCGAAGCAGCCATCGAATGGTTACCGGGGTTGGTGAGCACTGCCGTTACAGTGAGTGAATCAACTCCGGGTCGGGCGTATGGATTCATAACGGAAACATCGTGCACATACGATAGCGTGTTAATCCACTGGAGGGCACGTTTCACCACATTGTCTTCACCCTTCGCCACGCCGTCGCGGGTGAGCCACAATTCTTCATCCACCGGAAACGCCTTGTGGATCATGTATGCCTCGTTGTTGACATTCGAATACGTGCAAGCCGGGTCAACCCTGCACAGATAGTTGTTGGAATAGAAATATGGATTAACATCCAAATCTGTGTATGCCCCGGCTGTTGGTTCTCCAAAGAATCGGACCATGGGATGGAAGCGCAACCTGAACGCATTGTAATCGCCTGCACTACCGCAATTCGGTCCGGTCAGCACAGCGATGGGATGATCGAAAATCTCCGGTGTGGGGGTGAAGAAATCCGGCCCATATGCAGGAGCGATCGTGAAAAGGAAGTGATCATTCCCCGGCACACGCCATGCGCGAGAGTAGTTGTTAGTGGGATCGATATTGAACAAGTGACTGAATCCGATGTTGGCGTAGTGCTCCCAACCGCCGTAGTTTGTCCTGAAATCGAGTATCAATCCCGTGACGAGGTGTGTGTGCATAAGATCATCTATCGCCTGGCCAAACTGTGTGCGGGTGTTCCCGTCAGGGACGCCGAGCCAATCCCACGCGTAGACATATCCGATGGTTGTCCCTTCAACGACCCCCCACGATACAAGGTTATTGGACTTGATATTCGGGAATGCAACCCCGTTCACAGGGAGCTCTTCCGTGGCAATGGGGTATGGCGGCACGATGGATTTCAGGAGAGCCGTCGGGTAGTGCACGATCGTATTCGACGGATACTTCATCACATCAATCGTGTCAAAGAGCCCCCAGTTCGTGCCCACAGACGCGACGATCACATGGTTGACCGCAGCAGGAGTGGATCCGATCGGTCCGCCATTCAGGACCGGAAGTTCTGCGTCAAACAACTCCCGGACCAAGCTTTCCATGGGACTCCATCATACCCAAGAATGATGTCCCCCGGTCCCAGATTGAGGGGATGGTTGGGCATGACGCTACACACCAGGGCAAGACTATCCCCAATGGCAGTGATTCCCGCGCCGAAATTGGATCGAAAGCCCACGCCGAAGTTGAGGAGAGGAACGCCTGCCTTGTATCGGTAAGACGGTAGGTTCGGATACTCTGCGTCGCTTCCCGTCATGCCCATAGTGCTGTCTATGCCAATATCATCTGCAACGACATGCCATTCACTAAGCGCCCGCGTCAAACGGCTCAGGATCCCGGCAAACCGCCCCCGGCTGACACCTGCCGCGACTAAAGGTCTGTAGACATTTCTCAGCGAGTCCCAATTGATGTCGAGATTCGGGAACCCTCCCCATATTCGGTGCACCTTGTCCCAATATGCGTCGAATGTCTGAAGTTTCAGTTCGGTTGATATGCCTGGTCCCCACGCTGAATCGATGAGTTGCCTCCATTCACCCAGTGTGTAGTGCCCCGGCCGTTTGAACGCAAGAGGTTGCGGCATCGCTCCCTGGGCCGATTCCGTTGTGGGAGAAATGACCCAGGGGGGTCGGGTGTCATACTTCGGGACCCTCTGTGCGTACGTAAGAGCGAATGACAGACAAAGAACAAGAATACAGGAGAATGTCCTCATATGACCTCCTTAGTATTGTCAGCTTTCGACGCTACCTTTCCAGCTCAATTCCCGGAAATCTGTTGTTTGTCCAGACAAGGTGCCGGCTTCGTTCTTGAAATGCATCCCCACGACGGTTCCACATTTTTCGAATCCAGCTGTTTGGGTGATTCCGCCTTTTGGGGTCCGCATAATCACCCAAAGAAAGCCAGATTTCACGATTTCCATTCGACCGACGACCTGTTCGAAATTGACCAAATTTAATGAAAAGCAAGCTGGGGGGGCTAGCAGGATTTGGCCACAGTCTGTAAGAATTCAGACATGTGAAAGAGGTCGATGAATGCCCGAGGTGGAAAAGAGCAATTTGCCGGATCAGCTACTCTGGTGGCGAACCTCAGAAGGGGAGCAACCAAAGCGCTCGCGGAAGCAAGAGGTGAAATAGGAAGGACTGCCGAACCCGACCTGGAAGGCGATCTCAGCCACTGTGCCGGAATTCTTCTCCAGCAGTTCGCGACGCCCGTTGAGACGGATATACCGGATGAATTCCACTGGAGAGAGGTTTGTGAGACTGAACAATTTGCGGCTGAGTTGTCTCCGGCTCAGAGCACGCCTCTGCGGCCAAATCGTTAACGCCGAAATCCTCGTCTCCCATGTTCTTCTCTACCGTATTCATGACCTTCTTCAGCAGCGCATCATCGAGCGACGTCACCGCAACCTCGCCGGGCCTCAGCACGGCCCCGGCGGAGAATTTCTGCCGCAGGAGGCGGCGCTGCTCAATCAGGTTCCGCACCCGGGCCATCAGTTCTTTGGAATCAAACGGCTTCGTCACGTAGTCATCAGCGCCGGTTTCCAACCCTTCAATCTTGCTCTCAGTTCCCGCCCGGGCAGTCAGGAGAATGACCGGGACATGGCTCGTCTTTACGTCCTGTTTCAATGCACGGCAGAGCTCCATCCCATCCATTCTTGGCATCATCAGATCGCTGACTACCAGGTCCGGGACCATCTCTATCGCCTGATCATAGCCTTCTTTTCCGTCCTTTGCCTCATGCACCGCATAGTCTGCTTCCAGGAACATTCGAACATAACTGCGGAGGTCCGCGTTATCCTCCACGACAAGCACAATCGGCTTTCCATCTGGCGATGGTGCGGTAGGAATATCCCCCGCCCCCAAGGGAGACGCTACGACAGGAGCATATTCGGGCCTCGCACCTTGAAGGGCAGACACGCTGATCTCATCACGCCGGTAGGCAGATTCTTCAATCGGCAAGGTTACCGTAAACACCGATCCCTTTCCGGGCGTGCTCCCTGCAACTATTCTCCCGTGGTGAAGCTCCACGAGCTCCTTCGTCAGGGCCAGACCGATCCCGGTCCCTTCGGTCGTGTGAGTGTCATCAACACGATAGAAGCGGTCAAAAATGCGGGAAAGGTGTGCTGCCGAGATGCCGGGGCCGGTGTCTGACACCGCAATTTCAATGAAGCTTGTCGAATTGTCGTCTCGGCGGGGAAGGCGATTTTCGGAGTCCTGAGGGACAGCGTGTTGACCCACCGGATACTGCAACGACACTGAGATACTCCCTCCTTCGGGAGTGAACTTCAACGCATTCGACATCAGGTTGTTGAGAATCTTCTCCAGCTTGTCTTTGTCGAAGAAGCCGCTGGCTGAATCATTCTCAGAACGGAAATCCAGGTCTATCTTTCTCTTCTCAGCCCACGATTCAAACGACATCACCGTGCGGCGAAGGAACGGAACAATATCGCTCCTCGACACTTGCAGTTTCATCGTCCCGGACTCGACATGAGAGAAATCCAGCAGCTGGCTGACCAGCGCGAGGAGCTTGCGGGCGTTGTCCCGTATCAGCCGGAATCTCTCTCGCGTTGTTCGCTCTCCGTTCGCCTCCATTCCATCTTCAGCCGGTCCCAGAATGAGCGTGAGCGGCGTACGAAACTCATGCGAGATGTTGGCAAAGAAACGGGATTTCAGCCTGTCGACCTCTGCAAGGCGTTCTGCCTGGAAGTGCTCCATCTCAGCCTGCTGTTTCAGGCGAAGCTGCTTCATCCGTATTCGATATCCCGCCGCGATGACACCAACCATCAACATCACATACCCGGCATAGGCCCATCGTGTCTGCCACCAGGGTGGGGCGATGCTGATCGCCAGCGCGATCTCCTGCTCCGGCCATTCTCCACGTGAAGAAGCGGCTCTGACCCTGAACACGTACTCGCCGGGGCGCAAGCCCGGATATCGAACGAAGCGGCGGCCTTTGGGTTCAACCCATTCATTCTCCAGGCCCTCCAGTCTGTACCGATACTCAACGAGCTGCGGCGCATCAATGTCGAGCGCCGCAAACTCCAATTCGATCACATCCTGATGATACGAGAGCGGAAGGGTGCCGGATCCATCGACCGGCGATGCTGGCACAACCGGACGATCGTTGATGCTCATTCTGGTGATCGCAAGAGGAGGCGTTGCACGCCGGATTTGTAGCACGCTGTCGGGGTCAAAGAGATTCAGTCCGCCGGAGCCGGTTAGAAGAACTCGCCCGTCTTCCATGTTCTCCATGTCGATAACATAGCCGCACACGCCATCGGACACATCAAAGTTCACGAACTGACCGGAGCTGGGGTCGAACATTGACAGCTGCCCGTCACCGTACGATACCCACAGTCTTCCTTTCCGGTCTGATCCTATGACACGCGCGGTGTGAGCGTCACGGAAGGCCGGATTGGGATATCTCGAAAATGTGCGGCTGCCAGGATTCCAGAGGTTGATGACACTGACAGCACCGAACCAGATTCTGCCGGAAGGGTCCTCGTACAGATTATTTGTCCGATCATTGCTCAAAGAATTCGGGTTGGAGCGGTCGTGCACGAAATGGTCGATAGCGCCGGTGATGGGGTCGAGAAGATAGAGACCGTCCAGTAGAGTAGCCAGCCAGATCTTCCCGTTACGGTCTTTCATGACGTCATTGGCTCTGGGAAACGAGGTCTTCGATCCTCGCTGAAACCTGCCGGATGCGGGATCGAATTTCCAGAGCCCGTCATGCGCAGCTGCTATCCAGAGGGAATCACCTGATCCTGGTGCGATGCTCCTTACCGTGGCATCCCCCGCGTGAAGCTGATCTGGATATCGATAGTTTCTTACTTGCCCGGTGGCGAGATCGACTTTGTAGAGACCGGGTCCCCAGATGCCGTACCACAAGATCCCCTTGTCGTCGAGGAGCGATGTGCGCATGTTGGAGTCCCAATACGTGCCCCTGGCGCCCCGCAAAACATCGATGGATTTCACGAAGCTTCGTGTCGGGACGTCCAGCTGGGACACCGTTCCGTAGGAGCAGATCCAATACTCACCGCCGGGCGTTTGCTCGATTGTTTCATATCCCCTTGGTGAGGTTCCGGTGTGTCCGCGTGAATAGTGGGGGAACCGCCGGGATTTCTCGCTGAGCCAGTAGAGGCCGCCGCCGCTCGTGCTGACCCAGAGCGTACCCATCCGGTCGAGCGAGAGAAGCATGCTGGCGCTCCCACCGGGAGTGGCTCCGAACGTCAGGTATGGTATCCGTTTTCCTGTCGCGGGTGAAAAGATGTCCACTCCTTCAGAACTCGCAAGCCAGATATTACCTTGGTGGTCCAAGGTACCATCCAGAAGGTTATCCCTGGAAATCGAAAGGCTGTCATTTTTGCTGTGCCGATAATTCAGGAGCTTCCCATCCTTCCAATTGATCTTGAATAGCCCTTCCGATGTTGGCAGCCAGAGGTTTGCAGTGTGGTCTTGAACGAGACGCCATATAAGAACAGAATTGAGTCGCGCGCCAAGAGGGTTGGGGAAGTCCGGGCGTGAGATCGCTCCGGTCCGGCGGTCAAAAAGAAGCAGTCCGCTGTCGGAAGCCACGATGATCCTTCCATCGGAATGCATGCACAAGTCGTTCGCACCATTGCGAGGCGTTCCAAGGGGGTATGTTTTGAAGCGGATGCTGCGCGCCAGACTATCAAAGTCGCGGGCTTCTCTGAGATCCGGCAGTTCAACGCGTACAATTCCCCCTTCCCCCTTGCTCGTCCCAAACCAAAGGACTCCAGCGCTATCCTCAACCATTGAATACACCGTGCGCGTCTGAATCCAGGTGGAGTCCCCGGGTCGCGGAGTAGAAATTGACAAAGCAATCACGGACGGGATCATAGAGGCTAAGACCCGCATCCCATGTTCCCACCCAGAGTCGATGTTTACTATCCTCTTTCACCATCATGATCATGCTGGAAGAGAGCGAAGTGGAGTCATTCGGCACGTTGCGATAGGTCTTGAATCCATACCCATCATATCTGGACAGTCCGTTTGCCGTCCCAATCCAGACGAAGCCTTTGCTGTCGCGAACAACGCTGGAGAGGATGTTGTTCGACGGAAGGCCCTCGGCGGTTGTGAGGCGGTTGAAGTGGAAGACGGGGAGGAGCTTTTCCTGGGCGGAAAGAAGAGAGATGGAAGGGAGCATCAGGAAAAGGCACAACAATCCGACCCGAAATTGGCGAATTCGGCGGAAATGAGCGATGTAACAGATCGGTAGGAAACCCAAGTGCCCCCCCAGCTGAAACGCGAGGGTGACGAAAGTCCGGAAAGAGTGGAGATGTCGTTCAGGCAGAAAAATAGGGAAACGAATCTAGAGTGTCAAGGATTGAGGGAGGACGACTCTGGTCGTTGTTCTAACGAGTATAGCTATACGGGAATGTCCACACACGAACCCGAGCTTCATAAGATTGTCGGCGTGATGCTAACCAAAGGTGTGACAGATTTGTGCTACTTTTTTCTCACCCCCATGCACAGTATGCGCAGTATGCACTCTCCCTGTCTCAGAATCGCCCTTTTTTCGCCAGAACAGGTACCTGAATTTTATTTGGGACCAAGAGGCCCGGGGTTCAAATCCCCGCGCCCCGACGAAAAAGGGCAATTTTGAGGTGAGAGAGAGGCGGGTGTGACAGATTTGTGACGGAAAAAATTACCCCCGTCTCAAATCGTTGGCTAGAATCTGTTGAAAGTCCAGCATTTTCGCCAGGCAGAGGCTTGCGCTTGTCCCGGGGCCAAGAGGTCCTGAAGTCAACATCTCGTAGTCAAATTACAGGGTCCTGTCTTCACCAAGATGAAGCCAAGGCCTTTATTTGTTGGAGATGGGGTGTGAATTGGGAGTTTCTCTGCTTGGACTGCGGTACGGTGAGAGCCCACCCTTTGAGGTCGACATACAACTGTTCTCTGAGCGCGACCCCGTAGGGGGAGGGGGTTTATTCCATCTGACGTTTGAAGTGCCGATCTTCTGCGGGTGACCACCAACGGTATACGATGGTGGAAGAACTCTGCTAAGCTCCTCCACCTTGCGCTCCCAACACGCTACTTTGACCAGCTTGGAATACCCCGGCTGGCTGCATCACCACGATTACAGGCAGGCGGCGTAAGGGACGGGATAAGTCCCCCTTACGAGTTATATCCCGAATTTCTTCACGCCTGAACCCGCTGGGGACCCGGACGAAAGAAGATTGCTCCATCCACTATCTGAGAGCCGGACCCGGTCATTTCCCCAGGAGCCGCTTCAGCATCTTCTCCGCATTCCCGTTGCCGGGATCGAGCGCCAGGCTTTTCCTGTAGTTCTCCATGGCCAACGCGGAGTCCCCAGCCACCATGTACGCCTCTCCTAGACTGTCGTACGCATTTGCCGATGTCGGAAAGGCAAGCACATTCAGCCTGAACACGCTGATTGCATCTCTCGCGTTCCCCGAATTGAGGAGTTCGTACCCTCTTGTATTCACTCGCTGCTCAAGGAGGTTCACGCCCGGTTTTCGTCCCTGAAACTCCTTCCCACCGGCCTCGATCCCCTCCTGTAACGTGACCAAGATGGCGTGATCCGTGAGCGTTCGGTTGGGTTCGTTATCCAGCACCGGCACGACCGGTCGGTAGGACGAGTCGAGAATCGCCCGAGCGATCTCGCGCCCTGCGTCTTCAATGCCGTTGGATTTGTTCGCCAACACGATGACTGTCGCGCCCTCGTCCACGAACCGGTAGAAGTCGGCAAAGAAAATCCCGTTCGATCCGTTGTGCCAGTAAACCATGGTATTCCGGGGGGTCTTGTGGACGTCCCAGCCGTATCCGTAATAAGAGTTGCGGTCGTCCCCGTCCCCCAGGGTCGGGTAATACATCTTCGCCTTTGCGGAGTATGACAGGATTCTGTCCGTCGCCAGCGCATGGTCCCACTTGAGGAGGTCTTCGGTGGTGGAAAGGATCCCGCCATTCCCTTTCAGGTGCCAGAAAGGACCATTTACGTCCCACCTCTTTTCCGTCGGCTTCCCCCACGCCTCGTCATTGTTGTGGTACCCGGTGGCGATCAGTGTCGCATCGAAATCGGGTCGCCTGTAGCCAGTCTGCTCCATTCCCGCCGGCTGCCAGAGGCTCCTGTACAGGTATGCCTCGTACGGCATTCCCGACACCTTTTCGATGATAATCCCCAGCAGGCTATAGCCGATATTTGAATAGGAGAATGTCGTGCCGCACGGGAACCTCAGCTGACTCTTCAGGACCGAGTCAACGAACGCCGCAACAGTGATGCTGTCGTAGTCGCTGCCGATGTTACTTCTGAGCCCGGAGGAGTGACGCAGGAGGTGATGGATCGTGATGCCCGCCTTGTCAGGGGAAACATTCTCGAAGTACTGCCCCAGCTTGTCCTCGGTCGAGAGTCTTCCTTCCATCTCCAGCTTCAGAATGGCCGTCGCGGTAAATTGTTTTGTGACGGAGCCGATATCGAAGACCGTGCGTGGGGAGTTCTTCCGCCGCTGCAACAGGTCCGAGTAGCCGTATCCCTGAGAGATAACGAGGCTCCCCTGAAACTCGACAAGCACTGTTCCGGAGAATCCGGCATGTTCGAGTGTGTCAAGGTACGGACGCACGGACTCCACATTGCCTTCCGGCTCCGGGCCGGGGAGCGCGTGTGCATTGGCCCTCGCCCCATCAAGCATGAGTAGCGCAAGAAGTACGGTGAGATATCCCATCGGGACCCATGTCTCTCAGGTGAATGCTGTTCCTGTTTCTTAGAACATACTCACAATTCTCACGAATTGCATCCGGACAGTGGGTTCTGGCCCGTAAGGGGGACTTGTTCCATGAGAGCAATCATGATAAGTTGCTTGGCCACCCTGCCCCGTCTCTTCTTCCAGATCTTCCGGTCAAAAGCGACCATTCTCTCTGAAAACGCGATGCTCAAAAAGGAAAATGACATCCTACTGCGGAGAGTCGGGAAGAAGCGGGTTCATTTCAGCAAATACGGCAAGAGGAGAAATGGCGCGGAGATTATGAAGCCTTGTTGACGTGGTTGCCGGAAAACGGAGTTGCCTTTTTCCACCACGCAGCCAATCGGCTGTTCTCAACAGCATTGCGAAAATACTGAATCTGCTGATCCGGTGACATCTCTTTTGTCTCTTGGTAGATTTGGTCCTGTGCTTCCCGCTTTGACGCTATGCAGTCGAACTCCTTATTCTGTTGCCGGGTCGTCATAACGGACCTCTTTGGGGGAAATGATTGTCAGGATTCCATACCCATTCAGAAGATTAATCGTGTTGTACGCCCGCATTTTGTCCAGGCGAACGATATGGGTGAAGTTCCATGAGACAATAGCATCTGCACGCGCGATTGTGGCCGCTGCAACGTGCGTTGCATCATCGGTCCAGCGCGGAGCAACTATCTTTGCGGCAAGATAGGCATCTCGCAGACTGATTATCTCCGGTGTCAACTCAATTCGCTCAAGAGTTACAGAGGGAAGTGACGTCAAGACTTCCTGAACACGAAGAGGAGCCTTGAGTATCTCTTGAATGACAATTTCACTCATGAGAACAATTATCCGGCCGTCGCGGGCATACTCGATGACACGCTTCGACTCTTCTGAAAATTCCTCATCATAGTATCCTCCAATGACGGAAGAGTCAAAATATATCCGCTCTTTTCGTATTAGTGTCATAGTCTCTCAGCACTTAGCTTCGCATGTGGAATATACGATTTTGGACGGATTCTTGCATGAACCTCCGCGAGCGCAAGACATCAGCAGGACGGCGTACGCTCCACCTCAAAGCAGCGCTGTGACAGATTTGTGTTAGTTTTTCAGCACCCCCATGCACAGTATGCGCAGTATGCACTCTCCCTCGCTCAGAATCGCCCTTTTCTCGCCGGAACGGGCATCTGAAAATTATTTGGGACCAAGAGGCCCGGGGTTCAAATCCCCGCGCCCCGACGAAAAAGGGCACTTTTTGACGTGAGAGATAAGAGGGTGTGACAGATTTGTGACGGAAAAAATTACCACCGTCTCAAATCGTGAGCTGGAATCTGTTGAAAGTCCAGCACTTTCGACACGCGGAGGTCTGCGCTTGTC
>CAVPCZ010000002.1:0-18349 GCA_963702445.1 Ignavibacteriota bacterium | reverse complement strand
TCGCCGGCGCAACCGGACTCGTGGCCGTACCATGATCCGCGTTCTTGAAGAACGGCACTTTCCCCTGCGCCGCCTCGTCCCCCTCGCATCGCACCGCTCAGTCGGAACCACCGTTCCGTTCAGGGCCGAGCAGTTCCCGGTCATGGAACTCACGGAGCAGGCATTGATTGACGCACATGCGGATGTGGCCCTCTTTTCCGCGGGTGCAGCGGTCAGCAAGGAGTTCGCCCCAATCGCCGCGCGCCGGGGCATTGTGGTAATCGACAACAGCAGCGCCTTTCGCATGGATGAAGATGTCCCGCTTGTGGTTCCGGAGGTCAACCCCCATGCCATCTTTTCCCATCAGGGAATCATTGCCAATCCGAACTGCTCGACAATTCAGATGGTGGTGGTGCTCAAACCCCTGCACGATGCCTACAGGATCCGTCGTGTCGTCGTCGCGACCTATCAGTCGGTGACCGGGGCCGGCCGGCGCGGCCACGATCAGCTTCTCGGTGAGCTCGCCGGCAATCCGGCTGTGGCAAGAAAGTTTCCACACCGGATCGCCATGAACTGTATCCCCCATATCGATTCCTTTGAATCGGACGGATATACAAAGGAAGAACACAAGATGATGAACGAGACCCGCAAGATTATGGGGGACAACACGATACAGGTTTCTGCCACTTGCGTGAGGGTGCCGACGGTGGGCGGACACAGCGAATCGGTCAATATCGAGTTCGAGCGTCCTTACGAACTGGCGGATGCCCGGAGACTGCTCGAACGGATGCCGGGGGTTCTGGTGGTGGACGATCTCCCCAATAACAGCTATCCCATGCCGGTCGACAGCCAGGACCGGGATGAGGTGTTTGTCGGACGCATCCGCAGGGATTCGAGCATTCCTTCGGGCCTGAACCTCTGGATTGTGGCCGATAATGTGCGAAAAGGGGCGGCCACAAATGCGGTTCAGATCGCCGAAGAGCTTCTGGGCGTCCACCAGCTCCCTGCATAATTTTCCGGCCGGACAGGAACCCTCTTCGCCCTTTCCGCGTTCTTATAGTCAGTGTTTCACTTCAATTTCCCGGCTACGGGGTCCTTTTCTTACGCTCTTTCCAGGAGGATTTGCCCATGACACCACTTCCCGACAAAGGAGGTCCCATAGATTTTTCCGACGTCACCGGCGGCTCGACAACTTCGGGCGGGCCACGTACGTACGTCGTGAAAAAAGGAGATTCTCTCTCCAAAATCGCAAAAGAGTTTTACAAAGACGCAAAACAGTGGAAGAAGATATACCAGGCCAATACCGACCAGATCAAGAATCCCGACCTGATCAAGCCCGGCCAGAAGCTGATCATTCCCGACTAATCCCATTCACCCCGGAGGAATACCCAATGAAATCAACTCTCGTCCTGACACTTTTCCTGGTTCTGGCCATCCTCGTGGTGGGCTGCGGCAAGAAAGAAGAGCCAAAACCCGCCCCGCCAGTCATTGAACAGGCACCGCCACCCCCGCCGGCACCCGCAGTCTCCGGAGTGACGTTTGCCAAGGGATTTGACGTGAACATGAATGCCGTCGATCCCACGACGACATTCAAGCCAAAAGACCGCGTTGTGGTGCTCGTCACGACAGAAAATGTTCTGCCCGGCGCGAAGCTCGGGGTCCGGTGCATGTATGTTCCCACGAATCAACTTGTCCGCGCCGACTCGGTTTCCCTGCAGCAGACCGGCACCAACAAATCGCAGTTCTTCTTTGAACGCGCGAAAGGACTCCCGGCAGGTGAATACAAGCTGGAGACATCCCTCAACGGCAAAACCGGCGTGAGCGGCAGCTTCACTGTGGCCCAATAGCCGTAACACATCCAAATGACAGTTCTGTTTTAGGGGAGGTATGATGGTTGTTCGCAGAACGTTCCTGTCCTGCTGCTTGTTGTTGCTCTGCTGTTCGCAGGCTGCACCTCAACGCAGTCCCCGGGTGGCGGGTTACTCGGTTTACTCACCAAGGAGCTTGGCGTCAACGAGAATCAGGCACTCGTGGGCGCAGGCTCTCTGCTCGGCCTGGCAAAAGAGAGACTGGGCAGCGATGACTTTGCCAGAATTGCCGGCGTCATCCCCGGATCTGACGGCATCATCAAGAAGGCGATGGAAATCGGCGGGGTGAGCGGCCCCATAGGCTCCATGGCGAACCTGACCCCGGTGTTTGCCAGGGTCGGCATGGGTGATGATATGGTGGGTAAGTTTGTGCCCGTGCTGACGGATTTCGTCGGCTCCGCGGGCGGCAGGAGTCTCGGCAGTGTGCTTGAGAGTGCTTTGAAATAGTTTGATCTGATGGGATTGGAAATCCCCCTTCTCCCTCTTCATCTCTTCAATGGAGTACCCCTATGAGCTCTATTCTGGAGCTGTTGGCAGGCAGCCTCGGCGGCGGAGCAGTCAATCAGATCGGCGAAAAACTCGGCCTTGATCCGGCCACAACAGGAAAAGTCGTCAGCGCAGCCATACCGCTTCTCGTGACCGCTCTGGCGAAGAACTCCTCCACGCCGCAGGGGCACAGTCGCTCCACACCGCACTTTCCAACGACCATGACGGATCCGTACTGGATGATGTTATGGGCTTTCTCGGGTCGGCCCAGGGAGGAGGCGCTGGCGCGGGCATTCTCAAGCACGTTCTTGGAAACAAACAGGAAGCGGTGCAGACCGGCCTGGGCCAGTCGACCGGCGTTGACCCTTCCTCGGTCGGACAGATTCTCCAAATCGTCGCCCCGATGGTGATGGGGGCTCTGGGCCGTCAAACCCAGCAGAGCGGGATGGACGCGGGTGGACTCACGGATTTCCTCCAGGGTCAGGCCCGGTCGGCACAGCAATCGCAGCCGGATATTCTCGGCTCGGTGCTGGGGATGCTCGATGCGAACAAGGACGGCAGCATCATCGACGATGTGGGCGGAATTCTGGGGAAACTCTTCGGAAAGAAGTGATCACGAGAGAGGACCGAACAGGATGGAAACAGCGGTCAGTATCGCTCTTGGCATCGGACTGAGCGCGGCAGCGGGATTCAGGGTGTTCGTCCCTCTGTTCGCCCTGAGCATCGCCGGATACACCGGATATCTTGAACTCTCCCCGGGCTTCGCCTGGATGGGAACCCTCCCCGCACTGATCTCCTTCGGTACGGCGACCGTGCTGGAGGTTCTCGCATTCTACATCCCCTGGCTGGATAACATGCTGGACACTCTCGCCACGCCGGCAGCGGTGATTGCAGGAGTGCTGGTGTCGGCATCCGTCATCACCGACCTTCCGCCGCTGCTGAAATGGGTGCTCTCCGTTATCGGCGGAGGCGGCATAGCGGGAGTCATCCAGGCGCCACCGTGCTCACACGGCTGAAGTCAACGACGTTCACCGCGGGCATAGGCAATCCGGTGGTCTCCACGGCGGAATTGGGAGGTTCGGTTCTGACATCCCTCTCCGCGATATTTCTTCCCGTCATCACCGTGCTTGTCGTGGGACTTTTTGCACTGCTGGTCTTCGTCATCACCAAACGATTCCTTTTCGGAAGACGGGTCAGTCCAACCATATAACCTCTTTCACACCACCGTTCTCGCACCGGGGGTCTTGCACCTTCGGCCCCGAACCCAAAGACAGACAGGGAGTACCGCCATGCACATTCTCTGGACCATTCTCATCGGCTTCGTCGCCGGCCTCGTGGCGAAATTTCTCATGCCGGGCAAGGACGGGGGCGGATTCATTCTCACGACACTGCTCGGCGTCGCGGGCGCAGTGGTGGCAACCTATCTCGGACGCCTGATCGGATGGTACGAAGAAGGTCAGACGGGAGGCTTCATCGCTGCGGTGGTCGGCAGTGTCATCCTGCTGGCGGTCTACCGCCTCATTAAGAAGAAGAGCTGATACACGCCGCTGTAGGTCCGCAATCCAGAATCCGTATGCAGTGTGCCGACCGATTTCAGGGATCTCCCGGAGATCCTTTTTATGCACTTGCCATCCGCACTCCATCCGGTCCGATGGCAGGCCACTGCGTCCGAACCTCTAGTACCCCGCGGCATGCACCCGCTTGCTCACTGCCATGGGATCATCGCGCGGACCGAGCGGAACGAACCTGAACCGGTACTCCTGATCCACCCCGCGAATCGCATAGGGCGTGTGCGGGCGTGATCCCCAGCTGTCATCACCTCCAACTCCGGCCTGCTTCAGGTCGATATTCACCGTGGTGAACGGCCGTTTGACCAGGTCAACCGTATGCTTCGTGCCGCGCTTTTCCTGGGTCAGATCCTCCACGGTATAGCGGAGGGCTGACATGGACAGAAGCGGCTCGCCGACAATCACCACCCCCTGCCCCGATGTATCCCGGAACGCCATCCAGCGCACATCGGTTTTGTTGCCGTTTTCCTGCGGACTGATATACGGGAAATACTGTTCGTCCACCGTACTCTCGTAGACCCCGACATACGCACTGGTGCGCCGGTCGCTGTAGTTCTCGTGCGGGCCACGACCGTAGTACGTGAGCTTCCCCAACTCCGGCCGCAACATCATGCTCATCCCGATCCGCGGAATCTCCGGGAGATCCGGCGCGCCCGCGTGGAAACGATAGTCTACGGTGATATCCGCGCTTCCCATGACCGTATACGTGATTTCCAGAGCCGACCGGACATCCGGCAGATTGTACGCCGTGGCAATCCGTACGACAGAGGGTGAGATATGTTTAGCCGAAAACGTCGAAAGAACACGGTGTAATCCTGCATGGCGCCAGGAAGCCGAAGTGACATCGGTGCGGCTGCCGAAATCGTTGTCCGTCGGCGGCCGCCAGAAATTGGGGGCCAGATCACCGGCAAGGAGTTCCTTCCCGCTGTAACGACAACTGGAAAGCGCACCGTCCTTCTTCCTGAACACCACTTCGAAATCCCTGCCGTCCACCGTGGCGTCTGAATCGCTCTCGGAGAGCACCACCGGGGGAATCCCGGTTTTTCGTCCGGCGGGCACCGGCTTTGTCACGGGCAAGGGAATCTGCTCGGAAGCAACCAGATGTCCCCTGGCCCTGAGTGGTTCATCCGCCGTTGTCGTGACCGCGAAGTTCAGGAAATACTCCACGCCCGGCTGTGGATCGAAGCGCGTGAATGGAATGCTGACGGTCCGTTTTGCGTGCGGGGGGATACCCAGGTCCTTAAGCACACCTCCCTCGATAGTCTTCCCGTCGGCTTCAAGACTCCATCGCACCGAGTACTTTCCCAGATCGAGGTAGTCCCAATCGTTCCGGATTTCGACAAGGTCGGCGGAAAGCGGGATGGCCTTGAATTTGACCGGCTGATAGACCTTTTTCACCTCCCAGAGCGCCGGATGCGGAGTACGGTCGGGCAATACCAGGCCGTTGCAGAGAAAATTACCATCCGTGGGAATATCTTTGGGCCCCCAATCTCCGCCGTATCCCCAGTACGTTCTCCCGTCAGGATTCACCTTCTGCATCCCCTGATCCACCCAATCCCAGATGAAGCCGCCCTGCAGGTGATCGTAGCGGTCGATAATATCCCAGGTATCCTGCAGATTGCCGGTGCTGTTCCCCATCGAATGTGCATACTCGCACATGATCAGCGGCCGTCGCTGAAGCTGGCTTCCGTACTCTTCGAGATAGCTCCACGGATACATCGGACAGACGATATCGGTATTCGCCCCTTCTCCGGCACGTTCATAGTGAACCGGCCGTGATGCGTCACGCGCGCGAATCCACGAGGAGGTCGCCGCGAAGTTCGGCCCGTCACCGGCCTCATTGCCCAGCGACCAGATGATCACCGATGGATGGTTCTTGTCGCGTTCGACCATCCGGATTGTCCGGTCCAGATGCATCTCCTTCCACTCAGGATTCTTTGCCAGGCTGCGCTCGCCATACCCCATCCCGTGCGACTCGATATTGGCTTCATCCACGACGTAGATGCCGTACCGGTCGCAGAGTTCATACCAGCGGGGATCGTTGGGGTAATGGCAGGTGCGGACGGCATTGATGTTGAACTGCTTGAACAGCGCGATGTCTTTCAACATCATCTCGTCGGAGATCACATGCGCGGTAATCCCGTCGTGCTCGTGGCGATTCACACCCTTGATGCGTATCCGCACACCGTTCACCAGAAGCAACCCGGCGCGGATCTCCACGGTGCGGAAGCCTGTTTTACATGTCACGACTTCGGTGGTCACCCCGGCAGGATCCACCAGCGAGAGGAGCACCGTATAGAGGCTGGGCGTTTCAGCGGTCCAGGCGCGCGGCTTCTGGATCTCCCGGGAGAAGACGACAGCCGCCGAGGTGTCCGTCAACATCCGGACGGGAGCCGTGAGACGTGCGACTGTCGTTCCACCGGAATCCATCAGCACCATCTCCACGGTATGTCCCTGCAGGGTACGGGACGGGTCGTGCGTCACAAGATCCACCGACACGTTCAGCTCCCCGTTGACGAGTTTCTTGTCGAGGCCCGCCTGCACGTGGAAGTCGCGGATGCGGACTTTTGGAGTGGATACGAGCTCGACATCCCGCTCGATGCCGCTGATCCGCCACATGTCCTGACATTCCAGGTATGTTCCATCGGACCACCGGTACACTTCCAGCGCCACACTGTTGAGCCCCTGCCGGAGGAAAGGGGTGATGCGCCACTCGGCCGGTGTCTTGGAATCCTCGCTGTATCCCACCCGCACGCCGTTGATCCAGATATAGAACGCGGATTTCACCGCTCCGAAATGGATGAACACCTCGCGCCCCGACCAGCCGTGCGGAATCGTGAACCAGCGCTTATATGACCCTACGGGATTGTCATCATGCGGGATATGCGGCGGGTCGGGCTTGCCGGGAAATTCGTACGGTTGGTTCACGTAGATCGGGACGCCGTATCCCTGAAATTCCCAGTTCGACGGGACACGCAGGGAATCCCAACCGCTCACGTCGTACCGGTCCTGTTCGAACCCGGCGGGCCGATCCGCGGGCCGGGGCACCCAGTGAAACTTCCACATGCCATTCAGCGAGGCGACAAAAGGCGAGCTCCGCCTGTCCACGGTGAGCGCACTCCGGACATCAGGAAACGGGGCAAAGGTGACGTGGGGTTTCTCGGTGTTGATGCCGAACACCCGGGGGTTTTCCCAGTCGGGAAGGTTAGACGCGACCGGCGGGGTCTGACAGAACAGGAGCGCTGGAAGCGCAGCAAATACGCAGACAAGAGAAACACTACGGGGAATCGTTCGGCCAGGAGTCATGAAGGGTCCTCGGAAGGATGCGGCACATGACGACTGCGTACCTTAGTGTTTCCCGATCGAAAAAGCAAGTTGCAGGGCTAGGGCATTTTCAGTTTTTTCAACTTGGGCTCTATGACGAATCGGCAGTATGGTGCGTTCGGATTGTTCCGGAAATAGTCCTGGTGATAGTTTTCCGCCGCGTAAAACACATTCAGCGGCGTGATTTCGGTGACGATAGGATCCTCAAATTCCTTCTGTGCTTCGGTGCGGGAACGCCCGGCTGCGGCCTTCTGCGCGTCGGAATGGTAGAAGATCGCCGAACGGTATTGCGTACCCGTGTCCGCCCCCTGACGGTTCATCGTGGTCGGATCGTGCGCCTCCCAGAAAACTTTCAGGAGTTTTTCGTAGCTGATCTTCGAGGGATCAAAGAGGATTTGCGTCACCTCGGCATGCCCTGTTGTTCCCGTGCAGACCTGCTCATACGTGGGGTTGGGCCTCTGACCGCCGGTGTAGCCGGCGGTAACAGCGATCACGCCGGGAAGGCGCTCGAACACCGCTTCCACGCACCAGAAACAGCCGGCGCCGAATGTCGCCGTTTCACGTTGCGCATTGTCTTGAGCCGTACTGTCCATTGATGTAGTCATGAGAGTCATAGCGATCATGATGATGGTGAGAGTGTTCATTCTGATGTTGTCACGAGTACAGGAGTGCATACAAGAACGCTCCGTGTCGATAAGTGTTCTGTTTCATGAGGGCGAAAGTGAACCCCTGATGGTTCGATCAGCGAGATCCCGGCCGTACGACTTGGTGGCCCGGGTGTTCAAGAGTCTGCGCGCGAGCCACGAAGGACCTTGCAGCAAGAGCCGCCCGTGCGTCATGGCAGATCCCGTGTTCAGAACGACGCTGCAGCAGTAATATCATAACAATGAAGACCCCGTACGAGTTCGCCGGAAAGGGCGCAGTATGGATTTCATGTGATTTCTTGCTACATTCCTGTCAATCAAACCTCCACCCCAATGGCCTTCCTGCGAATTCTGTGCATCTCCCTTGTGTGTGCGCTCTGGCTGACGGAATGTTCGCCCGGCCGCAGAAATCCCGGGGACCTGGAGTTCTGGACACTCCAGCTCTCTCCCACGTTCGACGGTTACATCCGGGGGGTCATCGATGAGTTCGAGAGATCACACCCGGGAGTCCGTGTGCACTGGGTGGATGTCCCCTTTGAAGGGATCACGCAGAAACTGCTGAGCGCGATTGCGGCGGACCGTGCACCGGATGTCATCAACCTTCCCGCCGACTATGTTCGCAACTACCGGCGGCTCGGAGCAGTGCTGCCGCTGCGCGGAGTGATCCCCGATTCCATCCTTGCTCTGTATCTTCCGCAGGCGATGCGGCCGATGACGGACAGCGGACAGGTATTCGGCCTTCCCTGGTACCTGGCCACAAAGATCCTGATCTATGAGAGCGCCGGAAGTGCATCTACCGGCACGACGGAAGTCTTTCCGCCCCGCACCTATGACGGCCTGCTCCGGTATGCGCGGGAGTATCACCGCAGCACGGGAAAACAGGCCTTCTTCTACAACGTTGCAGTCGACAGCTATCTCCTGCAGGTGCTCGTATCGGAGGGAGTCCCGTTGCTTGATGCCACAGGCCGCCGGGCGGCGTTCAACACACCCGAAGCCGCGGCAATCCTCGAACGGTGGGTGGAGACGTTCAAGGCGGGGGCAATGCCGCGCGAGTGCCTGCTGGCAGGCCACCAGGGAGGGATCGACCTCTACCAATCAGGTTCGATTCTCATGTTCGTCGGCGCACCGCAATTCCTCCGGATCATCAGGCAGAACGCACCGCTCAGGTACGCCTCCACGCTCGTCGCTCCCGCCCCCGTCGGACAGGCGGGAAAAACCGAACTGGATGTCATGGCGCTCTGCCTCTCCTCACGCAGTGCATCGCCCGCGCTGGCGGGCGCCTTCGCGGCACACATGACGAACGCGGAGAATCAGACCGCTTTCGCACACCGCGCACCGATTTTTCCCTCGGTCACCGCCGCACTCGAGGATCCCTGGTTCACCACCGATGACGGCACGCTGGAGGGCCGGGCGCGGACCATTGCCGCACGCCAGATCCGCACCGCGGAAGTCCTGAAACCGTGGAGCGGCAACTACCGGCGCCTCCAGGAGAGTTTCAAGAATGCCATGCTGAAGGCGTTCCAGGGGAGGATGTCCCCTGCCGCCTCCCTCCGGATGGCGGCGGAGCAATGGACGAAAATCCTTCAGGAACAGAATCCATGAAACGCTCAGGTGCTCTCACCGCCTGGCTGTTCCTCCTGCCCGCCGCAGCGGTCTTCCTGCTCTTTGTAATCTACCCGGCATGCGAGATATTCATCATCTCGTTCCGCCGGCATTCATTTGTGGGAACCGGCACCTGGGCGGGTCTCGACAATTATGCCCGGCTGCTGACCGACGGGACGTTTCACGCGGCACTGTTGAACAGCCTGCTCTATCTCCTGGTCACACCCGTGGTCGTCACGCTCGCCCTGGGACTCGCGCTTCTTCTCGAGCCGCAGATCCGGGGAATCCGCTTCCTGCGGTCGCTGACATTCCTTCCCGTTGTCACGCCCATGATCGTGGTAGGCATCGTCTGGAAATGGCTGTTGAACGAGGATGCGGGCCTGCTCAACGCCCTTCTTCTGGGCCTGGGCCTCTCCTCCGCCAAGGTGCCCTGGCTCTCCGTCTATCCTCTGAACATCATCTGCGTCATGGGGGTGACGGTCTGGAAAGGGCTGGGATACTACGCGGTGATCTTTCTTGCAGGCCTCACGGCCATTCCGCATGAACTGGAAGAGGCCGCGGCTCTGGACGGGGCCGGACCGATCCAGCGTCTGCTCTACCTGAAGCTTCCGTTGCTCAAGCCGACCATCGCCCTCTGCGTGATCATCTCTTCGATTGCGGCACTCAAAGTGTTCGACGAAGTGTACGTCATTATCGGGGGATCCCCGGCCGCCGAGCAGCCGCTCGTCCCGCTGATCTTCCAGACCGCGTTCCTCGATTTCCGCCTGGGGGAGGCCGGCGCGATGAGCGTGGTGCTGTTTCTGTGCACACTCGGATTCTCCTACCTCCAGCTCCGCTCCTGGAGGGAGTCATGAATCAACTCCGTCTGCTCCTCCGGTGGTTTGTTCTCATCTGGATTGCGGTGATTGCCGCCGGTCCGTTCGTCTGGATACTGGTAACGGCACTCAAGGGGAATGAAGACATTTTTGCCTTCCCCCCGCCCTTCTGCCGCACGACCCGGGAATCCGGAATTTCGTGGAGGTCTTCGCCATTGTTCCCTTCGGCACATACCTCCTGAACAGCGTCCTGGTATCCCTCGCCTCCGTGGTCTTGAATCTGCTGCTCGCGTCGCTTGCAGCCTATCCTCTCGCCCGGATGGACTTTCGCGGACGGCGGTGGGTGTTCCTGGTGATCCTCGCGACGCTGATGGTCCCCGAGCAGGTAACGATGATTCCGGTGTTCCGCCTTCTGCTCGAGATGGGACTTCTGGATACGCTCGCCGGTGTGGTCTTGCCGACCTGCGTGTCGGCTTTCGGGGTGTTTCTTCTCCGTCAGCACTACAGAAGTATTCCGCGGGAACTGGACGAAGCGGCGGTGATGGACGGATGTTCGGTGCTGGGGATCTGGTGGAGGATACTGGTGCCTCTGAGCGCGCCGGCGCTGGCCACACTCGCGGTGTTTACGTTTGTCGGCACATGGAGCAGCTTTCTCTGGCCGCTCATCGTCCTGCAGGACCCGGCGCGCTACACGCTTCCGGTGGGGCTGAACGCATTGCTCAGCGCCTTCTCAGCCAATTACAAGTATCTGGCCGCCGGGGCGGTCCTGACGCTCATACCGGTCGTTGCCGTTCTGCTCTTTTTCCAGCGTTATCTTGTCCGAGGCATGCTGGCAGGCGGGGTGAAGGGGTAGTGTGTGACGTGTGTGACGGACGGGTAGACGGTGAGTCTCAGGTGGCTCGAGTCTCAGTACCTCACGCCCGGAGGAATATCCCCCGCCGGCTGCAAAAATCAGCAGCCAACGCCACAAGCAACGTCATCCCGGCCCCCCGCAAAGCACCCAGCCAGGGAGTAGGGGTTATCCCCTCAATCACCAGATCCAGGGCCAGCAGACCGAGCACCGGAGGCACCAGACTGTGCACGCCCGCGTAGGCAATCAGCGGATTCTGTCCGCTCCCTATCAGCAACCCGAACGGCCGACGGATACGAAGCCCGTCGATCAACAGGGTCAGGGCTATAAGCATGAACAGGGCAAGACCAAGCGTGATGAAATAATAGCTCATCGTGGCGTGATCTTTCTTTATCCCCCCCTCGTAGGGTTCAAACAGAAAGCCCAGTGCCAGCCAGAAACACCCCCAGGTAAAGAACTGCTTCGCCAGCCGCTCCAGTGACGTCGAAGGTGCGCGAAGCAACCACCAACCGCCCGTGCAGAGGACAAAGGCGGCGGCCCCGGTGGGCACCACCCACCGCGCCTTCAATCCGATCACGACAATCACGTTCAGCAGGATCATGGTTGCCGCAATCAGGAGAACACGCCACCCGGGGAGGTTTAAATCCTTCGGCTCGGCCTCCCTGCGCATCCACTCGAGAATCAGATCCCCGGCCACCGTTCCCGGAATCACCAGAAAGAGGTACTGGAGGAACCGTACCTGAAACAGCCATGGGACGGGAGAGCTCTGGACGAACCATTGCACCCACCCGTCTGCAGCACCGCCAAGGCGCAGGGCAACGAGAAAGCCGAGCAGGCCCAGGCGGAGCAGTGGATTCCCGCGCGTGAAGAGCCAGAGCAGTCCGCCCGCGACAGCGACATTCGACAGGACCAGAATGATGATGTCACTCCGCTCCACGGAGAATCCCGATCCGTCTTTGTAGCGGACCAGCGCCAGCACGGCAACTGCTCCGATCCAGCCCAGGGCATGCACCGCATAACGTACGGGAGCCTTCCAGCGCCAGGGAAAACGGCCGATCATCGGGAAGAGAAGGACGAATCCGGCGAGAGAGAGGAGCCAGGCCTGTGTTCCGGGCGGCTCCATGTTCCAGGGACGGATGTGCATGACGAAAATCGCGAACCAGGCAAGAAGTACACCCCGCAAGACCACTCCTCCGGCTATGCGTGCGGTGGAAATTCCTGCATCCACCCGGCGCTGCAAAGCCAGGGGAATTGCCGCACCCATGGTGAAGAGGAAGAACGGGAAGACCAGGTCGACCCATGTGATGCCGGGGAGGTTCGGATTGAAGACGTGCTCCGGCGGCGGAACCTGCGCATGGTACATCCAGTCCGGCAGAACCCCGTAGGGAATCCGCCCGGAGAAGACCATCATGAGAATGGAGAGGCCGCGCAGGGCATCAAGGGCCAGAGCCCGGCGGGGAATCGCGGCAGGTTCGGTCATGGCAGTCGTGGTTCGACGGAGATCACCGCGCACGGTTCGCTGCGCGGACTTGCATGCAGGCGGGTTTCCGGAAGGCCCGCGCTGTGGAGAGTCTTTTGCATGGATGCCAGCGCCAGCGCGGGGGTATTGCATTCCCTGCTGAGATGGGCCAGCACAATCGCCTGTGGCGGGATGCCTGCGTGTCCGAGTATATCCGAAACAAAACGCCCGGACTGCTCATTGGAGAGATGGCCGATCTCCCGGATCCGCTGCTTCAGCCAGTCAGGCCGGCGGGAAGATTCCAGCATCTGCAAATCGTGATTGGATTCGACGACCACCGCGTGTGCCCCCGCAAAGCGTCTGGCCAGTCCTTCCGGAGGGTAGCCGAGATCGGTTGCCAGCGCAACGGTGCTCCGTCCGATCAGGGTCTCTTGATGGACGAGATAGCCGAAGCATCCTCCGGAGGCGTCGTGCGGAACGGCAAACGCCTCGACATCGAACCCATCGATGGCTGCGGTATGACCATGCATTTCTCTGAGCAGTCCGCTGTCACGTGCCTTGCGGGCTGATGCGTAGCGTTTCGCGAGATCTCCGGCCACGGAAGACGGACAGATGATGGGGATGCGGAAATCCAGCAGCCGGCGGAGCGTTTCCGGCTGCACATGGTCGCCATGGGTATGGGTGATCAGGACACCGCCGATGGAACGCAGCGTAAGGCCCACGTCCTGCAGGTGGCGACTGATGTAGCGGAGACTGAACCCGCAGTCCACAAGCAGGCCGCGCCCGTCATTCCAGACAACGGTACAGTTACCCGCACTCGAACTTCCCAGCACACGAAGAAACATCCGTCCTCGGGATTAGCTGCCGCGTTGTCCGCCCCGTCGCACCGCACCGGCCGGGAACCCGCCGCCTGCGCGATGGGAGCTCCCCTTGCCGCTCCCCTTTCCACCCGGTTCGTCGTCCTTGTGGACGCGACCGGCTTTCCCGGCCTGGCCGGCTTTGCCGGATGCGGGGGCATCCACTTCCTTGAGTGCCAGCGGGTACTCGGTGAGTTTTTTTCCGCGAAGGCCCTGAATCGCCGCCTTGGCCTGTTCATCGTCGGACATATCGACGAAAGCAAATCCGTCGGGTTTCCCGGAGATCTTGTCCATCTCGATCTTCACGGATGTCACCGCCCCGTACGCACCGAACAGTGCGCGCAGTTTGGTTTCGTCGATGTCGCGTGGAAGGTTGGCTACATGAATGTGCATGGAGAACTCCCTGGCAAATGAAACATTACGTAAGAGATTCGTTTCCGGCGGCCGGTGCCGCGGCACCCGCATCAGGCAGCTTGACCGGAGGCGGCATGAAGCCCACCACGGAACCCGCACGCACGCGCGCGAGGTAGGGCGAAAGCGTCGTACCGGGCAGTGTGCGGACGCCGTCTTCGATCCGTATCGGCCCGATGCCCGTTCCCGCGCCGATGGTGCAGTTTGAGCCGATCTCGATGATCCCGTACCGGAACTTCCCTGCACCTTCATATGCGTGCACGGTAAGCCGCGTGAATGCGCCGAGCAGGGTGTTGTCTCCGATAAACACCAGCTCGGGCCGGAAATGGTCCAGCCAGACCATCTGCATGATCTCGACATTCTTCCCGATATGGGCGCCCATCCACCGGTAGAGGCGATTCTTGAGCGGGTTCCCCTTCATGACAAATGACGCGGTCACCTGCAGGAGAACGAGAACACGTCTCCAGAAAGGAAGATTCAGTACACGCCAGTTGATGGCATCCGGCTCCTCGGGTGCACCCAGTCCCGATATGGTGTAGTGACGCTGGCCCGGCGTGAGAAACGCCTTCAGCCGTGAGGCGCCTTCGGCGGTGTCCGGATCGATGGTGGTCAGCTCCATCCCTTTACCGCGCGCGGTCTTGGAAATGTAGATCGACCGTTTCTTCCTGCGCGACTGCCTGATGCCGCGGCGGATGATCTCAATGGTGACTTCACGCATGACCTCGTCAGGCGTGGACCCCTGTCGCTCGTTGCTGTTCATCGAATATGGCCTCCGCAGTTCCACCAGCCCGCCGGAATGATGCCGGCATCGTTCGGATGTTCTTCCGGTTCACCGCGTTTGTCAGATAACGGTGGAGAATCTTGTAGGTGTCGTGATCAAAGCGCTGGGCCGCAGATGGATCGTGGCGTGTCCCGGCGTCGGAATAGTGGGCCGTCGCAAGAAGACACCAGTTGTCCACCACATAGACTTCGCCTTCATTCACCACCGGATCGCGCTCTTCGATGAGGACCGGTCCGGCAAACGGCCAGGCCTTTACGCGGCGGTTGCCGAAGGCAAGTTCCACCCGCCGGTTGTACGGGCCTGTTGCCTCCTCGCCGATACATGCGCCGTCACACTGGTGGAGGTGGTGGGCGAAACATGCCCCGCGGCCGCGCTCCAGTGCGAGCAACCGGTGACAGAGCCGGTGCTCGCGGGCGACCTTGTGCAGGAACAGCTCGGCCTGCTTCTTGTATTTGAAGACACCGAGGATGGAAGTGGTCTCTTCGGTGGAAACACGTTCGACTTCATCCAGGACAACGCTGAGGTACCCGTCGCGCGTCAGAACGCCGCGTGCGAGAACCAGCAATCGTGTGCGGCGGGACGCCGTGTTGTAGATGGGACGGAGTTCTTTGATAAGCGCCGACTCGAGCAACAGGGCTCCCAGCTCCCCCGCCGTCCGCCGCACTTCGACGCGGTGGATGTTCCGGCACATTTCCATTTCCTTGCCCGACTGCCCGTCCGCGGCAAAATGGCCGAGCACACGGGACCGGATGCTCTTGCTCTTCCCCACATACAGCAACTCCCCCTGCGGGCCGTAGAAGAGGTAGACTCCGGGCTGTTCGGGCAGCGCCGAGAGCTCTGCGCGGTCCATCTGGGGCGGGAGCCGGTTGTCCTTGAGTACGGTGCGGAACGCCTTTTCCAGCCTCTCCGCCGGCTCGGTCGCCTGCAGCTGTTCGAGAAATGCCCGGACGGCAAGGGCGTCGCCCAGGGCGCGGTGGCGCGAATCGCATTGGATGCCATGCCGCGAGATGACGCTGCTGAGATCATGATGGCGGTGCTGCGGGTAGAGCGAACGCGAGAGTTTCACCGTACAGAGACACCGCGCGGTAAACCCCCTTCCCAGGCGGGCGAACTCCCCCTTGACAAACGAATAGTCAAATCGCGCGTTGTGTGCCACGAACACGGCCCCATCCAGAAGATCGTACACTTTCCGCGCCACTTTCGCAAAGACCGGCGCGCCCGCAACATCCCGGTTTGAAATGCCGGTCAGCTGCTCGATCGCGGGATGGATGGTGCACTCCGGATTCAGAAGTGTCTCGTATATCCGCGGGGGCTTCCCGGGATCAAGGCGGACAATCCCGATCTCGATGATGCGTCCGTACAGCGCGCTCGTCCCGGTGGTCTCCACGTCCACGATGGCCAGCGGCTCGGTCATGCCTGCCCCACATGGATCACCGCATCACCGAATTTCGCGCGAAGCGCATCGACGGCCTTCAGCACCTCTTCGCGGCGGTGGGTCCGCGGGTCCAGCGCGAGTTCCAGCTGTTCCCCCTCTTCGAAATGGGAGAGCTGGACGCCCAGGAGCCTGACGGCTCTTTGGCGGTCGTAGGAGGTGTAGAAGAGCTCTTTTATTGTCGTAAAAACCGTCGCATCGTGGTCCACCGGTTCCACCGTCCGGGCACGTGTGATGGTGTCGAAGTCGGCATAGCGCAGCTTGAGCTGTATTGTCCGCGCCCTCCAGCCGTGGGCCCGGAGCCGGCCGCAGACATCCTCCACGAGCACGTGCAGTTCCCGTTCTATGTCTGCATGTGCGCGCAGGTCTTCCGAAAATGTCTCCTCACGCCCGATGCTCTTCCGGACGTGATCCGTTTCCACGGAGTCGTTTCCGCCACCGTGGACCACGTCGTGCAGCCATTCCGCGTGCGCGCCCAGGAGCCGGTGCATCTCGGGCAGGGTCAACCGTTGCAGGTCGGCCACCAGGGCAAAGCCGCGGGAGAGAAGAAACGCTTCGGTCTTTGTTCCGATCCCGGGAATGACACTGACGGGCAGCGGAGCGAGAAAGCGTTCTTCTTCACCTGACGGTACGACACATACCCCCGAAGGCTTCACGGTCCCCACGGCGATTTTGGCGATGGTTTTTGTGGTGGCCAGTGCAATCGAACAGGGAAGGGAAAACTCGTCCTGAACCAGCCGCTTGAGCTTCGGCAGAAAGGCGCCGAGATCCTGACCGTACAGGTGTTCGCATCCGGTGAAGTCCAGATACATCTCGTCGATCGAAGCCCGCTCGACCACGGGGGCAATTTCACACATCCTGCGGTAGAGCCGGTCGGAGATCTCTCCGTACTCGTGATGCCGGCCCCGGACGACCGTGAGATGGGGGCAAAGGCGCAGGGCTTTTCCGGTGGGCATCGCCGAGCGCACGCCAAACGCCCGCGCTTCGTACGATGCGGAGGCGACGACACCCCGGCCCTCCGGTGAACCACCCACGACCACCGGTTTGCCGATGAGACGGGGATCTTTGATTCGTTCTACGGAAACGAAGTAGCAATCAAGGTCCAGATGGGCGATTTGACGGACGTGTGGGGCCATGGGAGATACGGATTCAAAAGCAAGGTACGCACTTCCGTGCGAAAAGTCTACCGGGCGGACCGCTTGGCTGTTTAGCAGAAAAGAACCAAGGATGGCACTGAACCGCCTTTGGGCCTACGACAGTCCGCAAACAGCTACGCTCCATCCGGAATCTCCGGTTCGACAAGATGCGCCAGCAGCGACAGCGATTCCTGCCACCCGAGGTAGCACAATTCCACGGGAATCACCGGCGGAAGCCCTTCCTGAACGATCTCGAGCTCGGTTCCGCAGGAAACCTTGTGCAGCGAGATCGTCACCTGCATCTCGCCCGGCAGGTTGGGATCTTCAAACCGGTCGGTGTACCTGATCCGCTCGTGCGGCGTGAGTTCGATGTACGTGCCGGCCATTCCGAGAGACTCACAACAAGGAAGACCCGGATCCTCCGGAGAAGGAAGACCCGGGTCTCTCTTGTTCGATGCGATACGGCAAAACTAACCGGAGCCGGCGGCCGTGCTGTGGGATCAGAGTCCGGCACGCACGAAGCGCGCATTTATACATTCACGGCCGCCAGCCATCAACAACACACCGTTGCGACACCATGACCGGGCTCCGGAAGCCACGTCGCTGAAGGCCCGGTCCCGAAGGCAGTGGTACGTTCCTTTTCGCAAACGCCATCCCTGCAAGTCAGAGAAGCGGAATACGGCCATTACGCTGTCTTCGAAAGCCCCTGTATAACCTTCGCATCCTTGACGCTGTCGTACCACCCGGCATCTTCCTTTGCTCTGGCGAGCAAGGCCGCATCGAACGAAGCGTTCGGCCAGGAAATGAGGATAAACGCCGTGTACTTTTTTCCTTTTTTCACCGTCTTCTGCTCACGGATTTTCGTTCCGGTGAGCGTCACTTCTGTGCCGGCCTGCGACGGCCTCCCACAATCCGGCATCTCTTTACCCAGCGCCTCGAGAACCTTCTGCCAGGACGAATCGACTTTTGATGCAAGATCACCCCGTGCCGCAACCCCGGCCTTGTCGATCGCAAGCTGCATTTCCGGCGCTTCAGCTTTCCCGCGCACAATGAGGTTCACTGTATCCTTCGGCGGAGCAGCAAACCAGGCGGGTTCTTTGACCCCGGGAAGATTTCTTCGTCGACTGGGCCTGCGTT
>CAVPCZ010000001.1:0-29374 GCA_963702445.1 Ignavibacteriota bacterium | reverse complement strand
CTTAATCAGCAGAAGTTTCTTCGTGTCCATCCGCCCGCCACTGTGCAGGCGATAGAAATACAGCCCGGAAGCAAGGTTCCTTCCGTCAAACTCCTTGTACCAACGCCCTGGTTCCGCAGTTCCTTCGAAGAGACTCTGCACCTCCTGCCCCAGGAGGGAGTACACCGTGAGCGACGCGGGACCCCGTGTGTCGACCGAAAAACGTATCTCCGTCCCGGGGTTGAACGGATTCCGGGGAAATTCTGAAGCAGAGCAAACTGGCCGGAGCATCTTGCCCCTCCACACCGGTGGGGCAGTCCAAAATGCACGGAGATCGTGTGAGGAGATGTCACCCTGGCGAATGTATAGGTGCTCAGGGAGTCGACCCGTTTGCGATCGACGACCACACTGTCCAGCTTGTAACCCGGCTTTGCGCTCCACGAAAAGACTTGTGTTGCTCCATGAAGGGCCTTTACATATCCCTGCGGAGAAATGCTGCCATTGGAATCTGCGTCGGCGTAAAGAATCTGTATCGTTCGCCGATCCGGTTCCGGCGGCCCATAGTTGTACGCCGCATGATCATAGACTACGGCATCGAGAGGTCCATCACCGTCGACATCAAAGGCGATTGAACTTGTCTTGTTGCGAATCCTGAACTCCGGTGTAAATGCTACCGGGTCGGATCTACGATACTCTGAAGAACGGAAAAGGTCGAGTCTTCCGGTCGATGAGCCACAATGTCGCCACGCCCGTCCCGTTCAAGTCTACCACCTGTCCAACGGTCCCTCTCACGCGGAAAACCTGTGGAGATGCGAATGAAGCGCCTCCTCGTGAGGAAGTGTTCTGGTACACATGCACGACACTGTCTGCCGGAGAGACTATATCCAAGCCCGTCCCGCTCACATCCCCGGATATCGGCATGCCTTGAACAATGATGGAGGTCGGTGGAGCGAAAGAGATAACTCCTGACCCACTTGTGTTTAGCTGGATGCTGACGATTCCGTGTCCGCAATGGCAGATCCCGGAACCATCCCCATCAATATCCGTGATGGACACTGCCCCGTCGCCTACCCGGAAGTCACCGGATGCCACAAACGAAAATGTCCCGGGGACACTCGAATTGCGGTAGAGCGTGATGCTGTCGCCGAGGTAACGGTTCACGGCTCCGTACCGCGTGTAGACGTCGCGAACTGCTCGTCACCATCGAAATCCTCTGATCCCGCCGGCAAACCTATCAGGCTCCCATCTCCTGCGGGGATGAATGAGTCTTCCCGAATCGAGCCGGGAACAGTGCAGTTCCTGAGGATGAGATTCTTCCTGTGGTATTGACTGGAAGAGAGCAGATCCGGCTTCCCGTCGCCGTCGAGGTCGTCAACCAGGAAGCCAGTCTCGTAATACCCTCCGTAGGAAGCTGAACCCGCATCAGTGAACGAAGGTGAACCTGACCCGGTGGATCCCCACCAACCTTGTATGCTCGTGTTGCGCATAATCCGGGCATTGTATTCTCTCGGGAAGAAGACGTCATCTTTTCCATCGCCGTCGACATCGTGCCATACAAATGTCGGTTTGACGAGATCGGCATACCCCACCACATGATAAGGGAACGGGACTCCCTGGAAGAGAAGAGTTCGGTTGCCGCCTTCATTTTTGAGAAGACTCACAGGCGTGAAGAAGGGACTGCTGTGTACTGAGTTCTCCGTGCCTGTAACATTTCAGGGCGTCCGTCGTCGTCGCAATCATTGAAGCCGATGTATCCTGGCCGCCTAAGCTCGCGAGAGTTGTAGGAGGAGTGAAAGCCGATGAGTCAAGCATCCCTCCCGTTTTGAACCGCACCTGGAGCGGCGCAGCTGAAAAGGCCGTGCGTCCGTTCGTGGTTACCCGGATGATGCCTGTGGAGGTGCCCGGGAGCATTCTCACGGTCAGACGTGTCGGCTCTGCGGCGGCAATGTAAGCTACTGGCGTTTGACCAATCCGTACCTTGTTTTCGGACGCACGAGAGCTGAACCCGCTTCCGTTGATTGTAAGCTGATCTCCGCTGTACGCGGTGGAAGGGGAAAAGGACGTGATTCTCGGCGGGCCGCTGAGAACTCGCGGCCATTCATGACGCGCACCTCCTCGCCGGTTCTGTCGGCCAGGACAATGTCGGCAAGCCCATCTCCGTTCAGGTCACTGACAACAGCATGGAGAGGATTCCCTCCCACCGGTATCGTGATTGCCGGTCTGAAAGTGAACGGATCCCCCATAGACCCGGGAGTGGAAGTGTTTTCGAGAAGTGATATCGTGCCATCCCGGTAGTTGGTGGTGACGATATCCAGGCGGGCGTCGCCAGTGAAGTCGGCCAAAGCGATGCACCATACCCCTTCCCCGCTCCCACGGTGACCTTTGGTCCAAACGCGATGGTGCCAGAAGTACCCACATTGCGAAACAGGACTACTGTTGACCCATCGGTAAGGCCAACGGCAATGTCAGCCTTCCCGTCGCGGTCGAGGTCACCCGAAGCCATCCGGCCCGGTACGCCACCGCATGGGTAGAAGGTGAACGCCGGCGAGGCAAGGTCAATGTTACCTGGCGAAGAGGTATTTGCAGAACCGCAACCGAATATGCCGCACTGCACGCCACTCCGATGTCCGGTCTGAAATCTCCATCAAAATCGCGGACGACAACACTGATCGGTTTAGCCCCGGCACCGAATTGGATTGCGCGGGCGAACGATGTGTCCGTAATCCCCCACGAATCGAAGCGGCGGCAAGAACGCTGATCGTCCCCCCACCCCCATCGGGTGTGATGATGTCCGGCCGGCCATCTCCATCAAGATCACTAATGGCGATCCCTTTCGGGTTCAGCCCCACCGGGAAGAGAACGGCCGGGGCAAACCGCAACGTGTCGCCTGCGGATATGTTCCGGAGAACACACACGGTGTTGTTCCCTTCGCAAGCAACCGCTATATCGAGCTTCCCGTCACTGTCCAAATCGGCTATCGCCACCCCCGTCGGTTGTTTTTGAACCGGGGTTCGATCGGTGCGTCAAACGACACCGGCTGTTCGGCTCCCATCTTTCCCGCATTACGCAAGACCGCTGCGATGTTCCGATCGTAGACGGCAATAACAAGATCCTGTTTGCCGTCGGATTCAGTTCTCCCGCCTCTACGCTCCACGGATAGCTTCCGGTTTCTATTCCGAGGGAAGGACCGAAGGATGAATCGTTGAGCGTATGAGAACTTGGCGGCGTGGAGACGAACGGTTTCTGACCGTACCCCGTCAGCCCTTCGAAGGTCACAGCCGGCAACGCGTGAGTGCCGCCAGTGGCGTGAACACCTGAATAGTTGAATCAGTTGATGCCGTGACGCTCGCTCGAGCTCCGCCAAAATGCACAACATTCTCGGGTGCGATCGGACTGAAATCAGATCCACGGAGAGTGATGGAAATTCCAACCGTGCCATACGTCGGTGACATACCCGTAACCACTGGAGGAACATCCGCGTTGCCGAGCCGCCCCACGCCGCGCACCCGCTGGGCATAGATATTTGCGTTCGACGGAGTAACAAAGTAGTAGTAGTCGGGAAGATCGCGGTAGTCTTCCCAGCCAACGATCATGCCGTGGCTGCCATCACTGACCGCAGCCTGGCGGCGATGGGTATGAGGGGCATCGGTAACAGTTATGCCTGACGGACCCCACAGCCGGGATCCTATTCGGTTCAGGCGTTGCGCGTACAACCTGTCGTAATCAGCATAGGAGTCTGGATCCTGGATTCCCCAGACGATGATAACACCGCCTTCACCATCGGACACAGCGACGGGAGCATATCCATCGCCGACCGACACACCATCTGCGCCGAAATGCAGGCCGCCCCACTCATCGATGCGTTGGGCGCGGACAGCGGACTTCGGATAATGGTCCGTTCCTCCGACAATGATTGTTTCTCCGTCCCTACCTTGTACAGCCCTTGCCGCCGCGCCGGGGCAGAGACGGACTCCTCCCACCCTCCATTGCAGACTTCCCGATGCGCTCACGCGTTGTGCATACAGCGCCTGCCCGCTGCTCCATGCTATCACGATGCAGTCGCGAGTGTCGTCTGCGCATGCCGGGTTGACGCCCTTTCCGACCGTAACGCCGTTGGCCCCCCACAGCACAGTGCCATTGGAGCTGACTGCCTGGGCCCGGACGGAGGAGTCGGTTCGATCCACGGCAACAATCATCGCGCTTCCGGAGTGATCAGTCAACATCCCTGACAACGCACCCCGGAGTGCGAAGGAAGCGGAGGGTCCCCACGTCATCGATTCCGTCGGGACTCACCCGCCGCACGTAGATGCTGTCCCCGCTCTCCCATCCTATGAAGACTCCTGCCGAACCGTCAGGTGACAGGGCGCAGGTGATTCCTGTACCGATGAGGAGTCGGCCATTCCCCACGGTACCGTGCCATTGGAGGTGACCCGATGAAGAACCACCCTTTGTGAACTCATTTCTATGCCGCCCATGAATACACCACCGGATCCGTCTGGAGCCATTGCGGAGAGAGACGAGTACCGTCGCGTGGTATCGACAAGTCGTCCGCCATCCTCCCAGTAACGCGAGCCATCCTGGGAGAGCCGCTGGCATGCTATGCTCCCCGTAAACACAACCGAGGCCTGTAGTCGTGCATCGATCCACGCCACGATGGCGCCCCCATTGCCATCAGTCGTAATCACAGGCTTTGTTTGATTCATGTTTGCGGTGCAGACAGGCGTGTTTGTGCCGGGTGAGCGGGACCACTGAGCGGAGAGAGTTGAGGGGCTGACGGCAACAAGAAGAATGGTTACCCAGAACCGGTACCAGCCTGAGACATGGATGTGCGTTCTGCGTTTCATGGGGGGTCTCCCTGAATGCATGTCACCAGCACACATCCACAATATACATAACCTTCTGATAATCAATGTCACAGAAATGTCAAACGGGCGAAACCAGTGCTGTAGCCCGGGAGCCACAATATGCCAAAAACCGATCAGTGAGCAGACCACCTGCCGAACGAACAGTGGAGACGCTCAATCCGGCTTCCGGGTGCCGTGCCCCCGGGTGTGACACCTCGGCAGTGATCAGGGATCTCAAGCGGGCCATCGCATCGGGAGGTGGTGGTTTTTCATGGGTGAAACATCTGGTGGCTGGGATCGATGAGGAGTTCAGGCTCCGAAGACCCGGGTGACGGAACGGCACGTACAGGTAGGATCGGCGCCGGCCAGGCAAATGCTGGTGACTCACGCGCAGGCGCGATGGGTTCGGGAGCATCAGATGCAGGTGGGTGGGGACGCCGGTCGGCAGCGCTGGAACGCCAGGGGAGGACGTCAGGTTCTGGTACGTCAGGCGCTGGGAAGCCAGGTGCTGGTACGTCGGGCGCCCGCCAGGCAAATGCTGGTGACTCACGCGCAGGTGCGAAGGATGCCGGAATGCCCGGTATGGGTGTCTCAGATGCCGGAACGTCAGGCGCCGATCACCCGGGTGCCGGCAGAATCACTTCAGGTGAATCATTGCCCGCGCTGTGCTTGACCTCTCAAACATGAGTCTGTAGAAAACATGCCGATCCCCTCCTCGTGCCATCCCACCTCACCAGATGCGTGCCGCCCGGGCACTGTCGATCCATCAGACGGTCAACAACCTGACCCTGCACATCCAGCACCTCGATCACCACATGGCCGTCCCGGGGGAGCGTGAAGCGATCGAGGTTGATCCATTGAACGGATTCGGATAGTTCTGGTGCAGCGCGAATGCCGCCGGTACCGCATCCGCTGACTGATCCACACCTGTCGTGCGGTATTCATACGGCTCATCAACCAGATGCCACTCGGGCTCCGCCTGACCATTGTAGTCGCGCCGCAGATACATTGTGCGCAACGGTGTTCTGTCGAAGGAGGTGAGCTGCGTCAGGCCGGCGGTCCATCCGATTTCCATTCGTAGAGGGGAATATCGGCGGGGTTGAGAATACTGGAAAGCCCCCGTTCGATCGCCATATGCAGATATCCGAAGTTGCCCGGTGTGTGCCCTCCCAGCCAGAGTCCGACCGTGTCGACATGAAACGGATTCTTGCCGAACACGATCAGATTCATCATATGGTCTATGCCCCGGCCATCATCAGACGGGCCGTAGCCAAAGGGCCTTTTACGTCCATAGACGGCCTCGATGATGTTAACCCGGCCGTGGTCACCGAGTTGTTGTCAAGACACCGTGTCGCCCAGGTTTCCTGACCGAGCCCGCCGTCGCCTCCTGGCCTATCCCAGCGAGGGATCCGCTGGGCCACGTGTCTGTTGTAGTTGTTAGAATTGCGGCGCCCGCGCCGGTCTTGATATGATCCGCCGATATGCCCATATCAACGCCGTGTTCCGCGCATGAGCGACATAGGGAATTGGATTCGCTCCCTGGATATTCTTGCGCAGAGGGACATGCCCATCCGGTGCGTCTTCATCTTCGCGATATTCAGGAGCCACGTGTCAGGAGCGTTCACCGGCCAGAAACGGGATCTTGGTGAACCACTCTCCGGAGGGCACGTCGACCCACTGAATCTCCTTTTCCGCTATGACGCCTATCGGATCGTCCTGCTTGCGCAGGTCGGCCCCCGTCCGCTGGGCCGTTGTGCGTACCCGCTGTTTTCGAACTGCTCCGGGCTGTTGACCTCGCGCAGGTAGAACTGCGATGCCGGCAGCCCCAGTCCCTTCAGGCTTTCAATCACCCTTTCCACGAAGTACGGGTCGGTCACAATCCCATGTTGCGCACGTCCTTCGAAGGCATCATGACGATGTTCGGTTTGATGGCAATGCGATGAGAAACGGGATGCCGGAGGAGTCGGAGGGCACAAACAGTGATTGCCCGAAGGCGAGCCCCGCCTGTTTGACCGCCGCCGAATTGGTTTTCACATCCACGTTGGTCCGCATGATGAAGACGGCGTTCGGATGGGAATCCACAAACGGATGGACGCGAAAATAGGAAGAGGTCCTGCTCCTGGTGCCGCCGAAGAGGCTGATGGCAGGAGACCCAGCGTGGCACTCCCGGCGCCGAGAGTTTCGAGAAATGTGCGGCGGCTAATCATGCTGTCCTTGCTCCGGCATCTATTGGCACGTGTTGATCCCCAGGGGTCTCATTTTCCGGAATCGCCATCCGTGGTGGCCGTCCGTAAGCGGGAAACCGGATCGAGAGAGCCCCGCTTTCTGCAGGAGGCTGTTGGTGGGTCCGATACCGCCAGCTCCATCCCATCGCCATTTCGATGAACTCCATCTGGAGGCAACCCGGACGGAACATCGCTCCCTCAGTGCACTGCCTTCCCCTGCGCGCAGCGGATAGTGCAATATACCGACAGCTCCCAGAACGTCAACAGCCGCAGACCACCATCCGGCACCACCACCCGGTATCGCCATTTGACGTCGCCACCCGACCCGATATCGGCCAACGATACGGGGAGAAGACCCGTCGACGCTGTCGTAGATGGAACAATCCATAAACGATTGAAGAATAAGTCCACGCACTTACACAAAGCAGCAAGTGTTGAGGAAATAGCGTAATTTACCAGGAACAATTGAGCAGCGAGATCGTCCCCCCAGTATTCAATTGACCTGGTGCATCTATGGGTAGTCACAAACCCAAACGCTGTGGCGGAATTCTCTTCCATCCGCATCCACAATCAACCATAGCAGATTTGCGGAGAGCAATGCGATACCTGCGCTTTGCTGCGTGCGCGATGTTCCTCATGTGTTTGACTCTGCCGGCATCGGCACAGGATCTTGATCCCAGGGCGTATGTTCGAGCACCTGTTGATATGTCATTCATCGTTGCCGGTTTCAACTATACATACGGGGGCGTTGTGCTTGATCCCACATCCCCCATTCAGGATCTGGAAGCAACGGTCGAGTCACCGATGCTTGGAGCCGGACGCACGTTCAGCCTTTTCGGACTCACGTCACAGGCATTTGTTGCGGTGCCCTATTCCTGGGCGCAGGCATCGGGCAAGGTCTTTGGCGACGATTCGAGCATTACCCGTTCCGGTCTGGGTGATACGCGCATTCGCATCTCCACACTGTTGTTTGGTGGTCCCGCTCTCACGCGGGAAGAGTTTGCGAAATCTTCACCTCAGACTGTGCTGGGTGCAAGCCTTACTGTCGTTGCACCTACAGGGCAATACTACAGCGACAAACTCATAAACCTCGGCACTCACCGATGGGCGTTCAAACCTGAACTGGGATTATCCTGCGCAGTGAGCAGGGAATGGTTCATTGACGTCTACGCAGGAGTCTGGCTCTTCACAATCAACCACTCATTTTACCCGGGGACATCGGTCCGCAGCCAGAATCCCCTCCTCGCGTTCCAAACACACGTAAGTTATAACATCAACCCCGTCATGTGGGCCGCAATCGATTTCACGTACTACTCGGGGGGCCAGTCTTCCCTGAACGATTTCTACAAAGACGACCGGCTGAACAACACGCGGGTTGGTGCAACGTTCAACTTCCCGGTTGGCAAACTGAGCGCAATAAAGATCGCCTATAGCACGGGGGCGATTATTCGATTCGGTGCCAACTTCTCAACGATCTCCGCAGCATGGCAGATGGCGTTCTTCTAAGGAGAAGCAAAAAGGTAGAAGGGATGCCGACTCAGATCTTAATATAGATTTTGTGTTTGTAGAAATGCCATAAAACCGCGTAGAGCACCAGGAACCCCCCGAGCGCCAGCAGAAATGGATACCAGGGCCCGACGTATCTCTCCAGTCCGCCCACGAAGACCTTCGCAATCAGGCGGTAGTCGAAGATGCTCGCCGAAACGTATGCCGCAATGGCATTCGACCCGACGACAACGAAGAACATGGTCCATTTTCTGAACTGCAGCACATCAATCACGAAATAGCACGCCGCCAGCATCAACAGACAAATGCCTCCGGAAAACAGAACGAAGGAGCCGGTCCAGAGATGCTTTATCAGCGGATGCCAGGGCATCCAGATGTACGCCAGCAGAATCAATACCACCCCCGCCCCGCCGAGATGATAGAACTTCTGCAGAGGCTTCTTCTGCGATTGAAGAAGATACCCGGTGAACACTCCCAGCATGGTCGTCGCACCGAAGTTGAGACTGGAGAGTATCCAAGTGTATGTGGTTCCATCCTGGAAGGTACCGAGGAGCAGCCTGTCGATCCATATGGCGATATTGCCTTCCGGAGTGTAGAGACCGGCCCCCACCCCGGGAACCGGGACCCAGGCGAATACGCCCCAGTAGATGAGCATCAATCCGATCGTCGCACCGATCTGATACACCACCGGCAGATAGAGAATAATCGCCGATGCGAGAAGATAACCCGCCGCAATCGCCTGAAGCGTGTTGCTGAAGAGTTTTATCTGATCGATGTCATACGTCAGCAGTTTGCCCTGCACCGCCATGCCGAGAATCCAGAGCAACGCAAAACGAATGGCGATATGTTTCCAGAGCGCCGGTTTGGAAGGGTTGGTGCTCAAGCGTTTCCGCATTGAATAGACCATGGCGATGCCGACGACATACAGGAACAACGGCATGATGATGTCGTAGAATGTGAATCCATACCATTCCGCATGATCGAGCTGTGAGAAGATCCAGTTCGTGAGAGGGGTATCACAGACATCATCCAATCCCTTGAAGATTTTCTTCACACCAATGATCCAGATCATATCAAAGCCGCGAAGGACGTCAACGGACAGGATACGGTCCCTGGATACGAGATTCTGCCGGTCCAGGCTGAAATAGTCGAGTTGCTGGAGGAATGTTTTCATTGCATACTTGAAGGCTCGTGATTGTTTTTCGGAAACGATCGACCGTGAGGGCGACGCTGCCTGCATCCCTCACATCACACAGAACTTCCGCCCACCGCTCAGGACGACCCCGCATGATGCCCCCCCGTACCCGGCGCAATTGTGTTGCCATCCCGGCAATGCAACCTCCTTGCGGGCCTCGGGCTCTGCGGAGGCCCGACCAGGTTCAAGGTTGTGCTCCACATGACCGATGATCCCCCGCATCATCTCTTCACACTGACCGCTCCTTCATTCCCACATGTATCCCGCAGGCACTTCTTCCTTCAATGCGGGACCATACCGGATACCCAGTGCTTTCAGGCGTGGATAGAAACCTTTGATTCTTTCATAGAACTCCCCGAATGGAGCCCTCTCCCTGTTGCTCCACATCTGCTCCGCCAGAACAAGCAGCCGTGGAAACACCCTCTGATCGATCATCCTCATGGTCACGTGCCAGTCGGTCCAGAGACAGCTTCCCATGCCGATGAAGAGCGGTGGCGGATTGGCGATATTCGATGGATTCTCTTCATACGCCTTTCGCAGATCGAATGTCCTGTCCTCCTTGTACTGGGACCACGGAGTGACCGGATAGTTCAAATACGTGCAATAGTTCGTGCCGCCAATCACCGGATACCCCTCCTGAAGAGCGCGCTGATACGCGGTATCGTTCTTCTTCCTGTAGTTCCACCAGTAGATGATGACATTCTCCGGCAACGGCTGACCGGCCTGTTCAACGACATCCCCCCACAGAATGACCTTCTTCCCTTTCCGGCCAAGGTACTCCGCCAGGCGCGATGAGAAATGCACCTGCAGCTCATGAGAATTGCGGAGCCCCTCCCTGCGTATCATGTCCTGGCAGGTTCGGCAGGAATCCCACATATCTTTCGGGGCTTCATCTCCTCCGAGATGAACATACTCTCCCGGAAACAGTTCACAGACTTCATCCAGCACGTTCTCCAGGAACTTATAGGTTTCCTGTTTCCCCCCGCAAAACAAAACGGGAGAGTATTCCATCACCGATTCCGGCTTTTTGCCGGAACAGGTCAACTCGGGATAGGCGATGAGTGCCGCCTCGGAATGTCCGGGCACATCGATTTCGGGCACAACCGTAATGGACAGCGACGTCGCGAAGTCGACGATCTCCCTGATGTCTTCCTGCGTATAGAACCCCTGCTGCTCCTGGCCGGGCGCCACTTTGGAGCCGATTTCGGTCAGGCGGGGGTATCGCCTGATGTCAATTCTCCACCCCTGTCCTTCGGTGAGATGCCAGTGAAAGACGTTGATCTTGAGCATTGCCAGGTATTCCAGATACCGTTTGATGAACTCTTTCGACTGGAACTGGCGGCCGGAATCCAGCATGAAACTGCGCCACCCGTATTTCGGGGCATCAGTGATGACCAGACAGGGTACCTGCAGCGGCGCGGCCGATTCCATGCTCCGTCCGCTGACGATCGCCGGAGGCAGCAGCTGGAGCAAGGACATCACACCATAGAGGAATCCCGGCGCGTCATTCGCTTCGATGGTAATTCTGTCTGCAGTGACCGTCAGCCGGTACGCTTCCCTCCCGGGAAGTTTCGACGAATCGCCATAGATACATGTGATCTGCGATTGCACCCGCTGCGTATCGATGAGCAATGCAAATCCCGTTGATATCACGAGTTTCTGATTCAGATAGCGAATGGCCGCAGCGGCCGCGGAAACACCACTGATTGTCGTGTGCGCTCCGAGTTCGAATCTTCCTTCCGTCCGCCGGACTTCCAGCGGCGAAGGAATAATGCCGTATGATGACTCAGGGCTTTGCGACAGAGTAGATGCGCAAGTCCACACCGCAAGCATCACAAGCATTACTGATCTCAACAGCATGGTCCTGAACATCATGCCCCGGGGAGCCAGAATACTCTCAGTCCGTGATATCGTGTGTGTACATTTACAAATCATTGTACCTCACTCGCAGAGTCACCGGTGCATGATGGCTGCAGGTTATTGCCTCTCAATTGCCATACCTCTGCATGCCCTGCCGCATGCGAACAACGGCTGTTTTCAACAGAGCACGCGGCCATCGCAGGCAAGGTGCCTCACCGATGGTCGCCGCACAGCGGCAAAGTTGACGGCAAACACCCGACAGGTTCGTCGGTTCCGACTCGTTGTCCCGATCCCGCACGGCGGGCCGTCGCTCCAACATTCCCGGGCAGGCAGTTGACCGCACATCAGTACCGGTGCAAGGAACTCCATTGACAGGCTTGTTGATGCTGACCGGTCGCAATGGCAGCGTGCCCGTCCGAAGTGTGAAGGTATCTCCCGGACGCAACACTAATACGGGTAAAACAGATAGAACAGCAGCGAGAGAAGTCCGAGCACCCACATGCCCGGGCGCACCTCCCTCACCTTTCCTGCCGCACTCTTGAAGAGCGGGTAGAAAACGAATCCGGCCGTCATGCCGATGCCGATGTTGTAGGTGAAACTCATGAGCGCGACGACGCAGAACGCCGGGATGGATTCGGCGAGATCGTCGAAGCGGATTCTGGTGATGGGCGTGAGCATGAGGATGCCCACGATCATCAGCGCAGGGCCGTACGCATGGGCAGGAACGGCCGTGAATGTCGGCGCCAGGAAGAGAGCCAGGAGAAAGAGCAGTGCCGTCACGACAGAAGCAAGTCCGGACTTCGCCCCCGCGGCGATACCGGTGGCCGATTCGATATAGGCGCCCGTGGTTGTCGTTCCGAGGAGCGCCGCGACTGTCGTGGCCACCGCATCGGTCATCATCGGTTTCTCGATGTCCGGGAGGTTCCCCTCCCCGTCAAGCAGGTTCGCCCTGTACCCCAGGGCGATAAGTGTTCCCAGAGTGTCCAGGAGTGCGAGGACGAAGACGGTCAGGATTACGGAAAACATCCCCCAGGTCAGCGAGCCGAGAATATCAAGTTTGAGGAGAACGGGTTCCAGGGATGGCGGCGCGCCGGCCCATGCCGACGGCAGAGGGGTGAGTTTGAAAAGAAACGACAACCCTGTGACCAGCAGAATGCCGATAAGCATCGCTCCCGGCACGCGCCTGAGCATGAGCATGCCTATGGTCACGAACCCGGCAATCGCCAGCAGTACGGTGGGCTGGCGGAGATCTCCGATGTGCACCGGGGCCCCGGGAGAGCCGGGAACCACGATCCCCGTCTCGTTGAGTCCGATGAAGGCGAGAAAGAGTCCGATCCCGACCGCAAAAGAGATCTTCAGAGACTCCGGAATCGCATTGGCGAGCCAGCTCCGTATGTGCAGCACGGTCAGGATGGTGAACAGTACTCCGGAGATGAAGATCGCCCCCAATGCGGTCTGCCAGGAATAGCCCATGACCTTCACCACGGTGAACGCGATGAAGGCATTCTCGCCCATGTAGGGGGCGATGGCGAAGGGCCGCCGTGCATAGACACCCATCAGGAGTGTGCCAAAACACGCGCTGATGATCGTGGCAACCATCGAGGGGCCGAACGGCATGCCGGCGGCTTCCAGTATCTTCGGATTGACGATGATGATGTACGCCATCGTAATGAATGTCGTCGCTCCGCCAACGACCTCCGAACGAACGGTGGTTCCCAGCTGTGTCAGTGAAAAGTAGCGGTCGAGAAAGGGCTTCACGGGAGTTCCGGTGTTGGAGATGGAAAACACGCGGGCTCTTCATCGCCGATTCCTCTCATCCCGCACAAACTGGTACCAATGCATTGCTTTGACACCGTCCGCCATCGTCACCAATTCTTTGCGAGAGCTTAGAAGAAACGACTGCTCCACTTTGATCAACTTCCTGACACTTCGCAGTCCAGCGATCATCTGGTCGTTGGGGGACCTGCTGAGTTTGATCTCAATGGGAATGTGCTCGCTTCCCCGGACAAGAATGAGATCGACTTCCACATGATTGTTGTCGCGATAGTAGTAGAACTGCCACGGTGATCCCTTGCCGTAATTCGCCTTCACGAGGTCCATAATCACCGCATTTTCGAATATCACGCCCCCCATAACGCCATTACGCAATGCACGCGGATTCGATTCCCGCAATATATGTGCAACCATTCCCGTGTCAGTGAAATAGAGTTTCGGACTCTTTACCACGCGTTTGCGCAGATTGCGGGCGTACGGCCTTAGCAAATAGATGAGTCGTGATGCTTCAAGGACCGAGAGCCATTTACGGACGGTCGTATGTGTCACCCCACATAAGGCACCAGCCTTCGTGAGATTGAGAACCTGTCCGATGTTCGCAGCAAGGACCTCGATGAGTTGTTGAAACGCCCGGAGGTCACCCACGGCGTGCATGCCGCGTACATCGCGTTCCAAATAGGTCTGCATGTATGAACCATGGAACATCGCCGGAGGGACACGCTGAGCCACAGGACCGGGGAAAAAGCCCCGAATGATATCTTCGAAGGCCCGATCTTCATTCATTTCTTTGATGGCGGGAAGTTCGGCGTAGGAAAACGGGAGTAATTCAAAGACGGCAACACGGCCGGCGAGAGATTCAGAGACACCTTCCATCAGTGAGAATGCCTGCGACCCGGTCAGCACATACGAGCCATGCCCGGTTTTCGATTTGTCCACCGCCATTTTGATACCCGCCAGAAGGTGGGGAACGTACTGGATCTCATCGAGAATCACGGGAGCAGGATGATCGGCAAGAAACAGCGCAGGATCGCGTTCTGCTTGTGCGCGGACGATCGGATCATCAAAAGTGACGTATGCGTGAGCCGGGAAAAGTCTTTGCAGTGTGGTGGACTTTCCCGACTGACGGGGTCCGGTGAGAAGAATGACCGGGAAGTGTCTTGCGGCCTCCAGAAGGAGGGGTTCGATTGCGCGGCGGATGTACGTCATGGTAGCCTTCTTGATGTGCAGAAGGAATATACATATTGAATCTGCCATTTGCAATATGTATAGAGCCAAGGGGCGCAGCCCGAATTGAAGCCCAGGCGAGGAAAGGAGAGGTGCGAGAAAGCGGTTGAATTTTCCGGTCGATCTCACCATATTTGAGCGCGTACAAGGAGTTGCCCCATGTCAGCCCGGCCTGCGAAACCGAATATTCTCGTCCTCTATAATCAGGTGGGAAACGACGAATACGAAGCGCTGCGCGTGGTGGACCCCGCAACCCTGGATTTCACCCCTACCTATCCGATCGCTGTGGCAACCGTTCGTGAGGAGATTGACGCGATTGTCAGGGCCCTGGAAAGCGAAAGGTTTGCCGTCCGGTGCGTAAACGTGAAGGAGGACTTCCGGATTCTCCAGAACGCCCTCCGCCGCACGCCTGATGCCGTGTTCAACCTTGTCGAGTTCTTTCATGACACCGCCGGGATGGAAAGCTCCGTCGCGGCGCTCTATGAGCTCTTCCGGATTCCCTTCACCGGGGCGGGACCGTTTGCGCTCAACCTCTGCCGCAGGAAGGGCCTCACCAAGCAGATCCTGCTCGCGAACGGGGTTCCGACTCCCCGGTTCCGGCTGCTGAACCGGCCGGCGCTCCCCCGCCGCCACGGACTCCACTATCCGTTGATCGTCAAGCCGGCGAGGGAAGACGCGAGTGCCGGAGTGACGAGCGACTCCGTGGTCCATGACTACGCATCACTTCTGGAGCAGGTGGAGAAAGTCTTCAAGGAGTTTTCACCGCCCATACTGGTGGAAGAGTACATTGTGGGCAGGGAACTCCATGTCTCCATCCTGGGGAACGATCCTCCGCGGGTACTCCCGATCATCGAATTCGACTTTTCGGAGCTGCCGCCCGGTCAGCCCCGGATCATCAGCTACGATGCGAAGTGGAATCCCCTGAAGGAAGAATACCACCAGGTCCATACGATCTGCCCTGCAAAGCTCAGTTCCAGAGTCCGGCGGAAGATCGAAGCGATTTCCATACGGGCTTTCCAGATCACCGGATGCAGGGATTATGCCAGGCTGGATCTCCGTCTGGACCAGAAGAACCATGCCTCGGTTCTCGAGGTTAACCCGAATCCGGATCTCACCGAAGGAGTCTCGTTCATGGAATCGGCCGAAAAGGGAGGGATGAAGTTTCCGGAGACCCTTCGAAGGATTGTGGAGTTCGCGCTCGCACGGCGCCTCACGCCTCCTCCCCGCTCCTGATTCCGATCACCCCATCAGGGCACCCGCTGCAGCCTCCCGCCGTCCATGGTGCTTCACCGCCCAACCCTGGGGTGTTTCACGCCTGCGTGGCGGGTGCCGGTATCTCCTCTGCAGGTGCAAGCGTGCGATCCGGGCTTCCGGGCGCCGGTTGATCCTCATGGGTTTCGCCCTTTCCCGTGAACCGTGCAAGGAGCGTGTAGATGACCGGGACGAGCACGAGTGTCAGAAAAGTCGAAAACAACATCCCGCCGACAACCGCCAGACCCAGGGGACGCCGTGATTCCGCACCCGCCCCCAGCCCGATGGCAATGGGGAGCACGCCGAAGATGGTCGAAAAGGAGGTCATCAAAATCGGCCGGAGGCGGATCGTGGCCGCCTGAATCACCGCGTCCGCGACGGACTGTCCCCGCTCCCGCAGCTGGTTTGAGAACTCGACGATAAGAATGGAGTTCTTGGTCACCAGTCCCACGAGCATGATCAACCCGATCTGCGAGTAGATGTTCAGAGGCTCTCCTGAATATGAACAGCGTCAGAAGCGCTCCAAAGACCGCCAGAGGGACGGCGAACAGGATCGTGAGCGGATGAACGAAACTCTCGAACTGCGCGGCAAGGACGAGGTAAATAAATATGATCGCCAGAAGAAACATGAAATACAGACTTGAGCTTGAGGATTTGAATTCCAGCGATTGCCCCGCATACTCGCGTTTCATTCCCGCCGGAAGCTTTTCAGCGGCGATACGATCCAGATCGTTGAGCGCCTGCCCGAGGCTGACACCCGGGAGTATGTTTGCGGTGATCGTGGCCGATCGCACCCGGTTGTAATGGTTCAATTCTTTCGGCGCAAGCGTTTCATCAACGCGCACAACGCTCGCAAGCTGCACGAGCCTGCCGCCTCCGCGGATGTAGATCTCCCTGATCGCGTCGGGAGTTGAACGGGCGGAAGGCTTCATCTGCAGGATGACGTCGTACTGCTTCGTGCCCCGCTTGAAATTGGTGACCGCCCGCCCCCCGAGAAGTGTTTCCAGCGTCGATCCGATGTCCGCAACGGAAACACCGAGCCCCGATGCACGCTCCCGGTCTATGGTAAGGTTGAGTTCGGGCTTGTTCAGGCGCAGGTCGGTGTCCAGATTCATGAGGTATCCCAGCTTCGAAGCCTCCGCCATCATGATCCCGAGACCCTTGTTCAGTTCTTCATAGTTCTCCGCCTGTAGCACAAACTGCACGGGACTCGAGCTGAACCCGCCGCCCAGGCTCGGGGGGTTGACGACAAATGCCAGCACACCGGGGATGGAGATGAGCTTCGGAAAGAGCTCCCGGACGATCTGCTGCTGGGATTTGTCTCTTTCGTTGCGTGGCTTCAGCCTGAGGAACACGAACCCGTTGGTGACCCGCCCCGGGCCGCCGAATCCCAATCCGATAGCCGCGAACAATCCGTGCCGCTCCGGAAGCGGGAGCAATCGACTCTCCACTTCGCGCATGTACTTGTCCGTGTAATCGATTGTCGACCCTTCAGGCGCGATCACAACCCCGAATCCGATGCTGCGATCCTCAATGGGAACAAGCTCGCTGGGAAGCAGTTTGAAGAGAGCCACGCTGACCCCTATGGTGGCGAGGGCGATCCCGATCATGACGAGCCGGTGCCGCAGGGCGAATCGCAGGGTGCGGTCGTAGGTGTTGTCAAGAACCTTGAAGAAGGCATCGAACGACCGTGTGGCCCACCCGGGACTCCCCCCGTGCAACGGCTTGAGTATGCGTGAGGAGAGCATGGGAGTCAGCGTGAGCGCGACAAATCCCGAGATCAGCACGGCGACGGCGAGCGTAAGACCGAACTCGTTGAACAGCCTTCCGATGGATCCCGTGAGAAATGCCAGGGGAACAAATACCGCAACCAGCGTGATGGTGGTTGCCACAACGGCGAAACCGATTTCGCTGCTCCCCTCCAGCGCGGCCTGCCGGCGGCTTTTTCCCATTTCCATGTGCCGGTACACGTTTTCCAGCACCACAATGGCGTCATCCACAACGAGTCCGATCGCCAGCACAAGCGCGAGCAACGTGAGGATGTTGATCGTGAAACCGGCGAAGTACGCAACGGCGAATGCGCCGATGATGGAAATGGGGATGGCGACCGTGGGAATGATCGTCGCCCGGAGGCTCTTCAGAAACGCCAGGACGACCAGCACCACAAGGCACATGGCGATGATCAGCGATTCCGTCACCTCGTTGATCGAATCCTTGATGAAGAGAGAAGAATCAAACGCAACATCCAGTCTCATTCCCGCCGGGAGCAGCCCTGACAGTTCCTGCAATGCCTTCCGGATCTCCGCGGCGACATCAACCGTACTGGCCTTGGATTGCTTGACAATTCCCAGTCCGACCGCCGGCTGTCCGTTGTACCGGGCGAGAGTCCGCTCATCTTCGGCACCCACGTTCACCTCGGCAACATCGCGCAAACGGACAAGGTCGTCCCTGGTCTGGAGAACAATGATCGCCCCGAACTCCTCGGGTGTGGTAAGCTCTCCGCGTGTCCGGACGGAGAACTCCCGCTGTGCTCCTTCGACCCTTCCCGCCGGGATCTCCGCATTCTCTCTGCGAATGGCCGCTTCAATGTCCTGCACCGCCAGTCCGTGAGATGCCATGCGCAGAGGATCAAGCCAGACGCGCATGGCGTACCGGCGCTCGCCGGCGATGATCACCGCACCCACGCCGGGCAGCCGCTGAATCCGTTCTTTGAGTATCCGGTCCGCAATATCGGTAAGCTCGAGGCCCGTGTGACGATCACTGGACAGGCCCAGCCAGACGATCGCCTGGGCATTGGCGTCCACCTTGGAGATGACGGGGTCCTCAATCTCCCGCGGCAGGCTGCTGCGCGCGCGGGACACACGGTCCCGGACGTCATTCGCCGCTTCGTCGACGTTGCGGTTCAGTTCGAATTCGATGGTGATCACCGAGCCCTGTTCACGGCTCGAGGAAGTCAGCGACTTGACCCCCTCCAGCGTGGCGAACTGCTCCTCCAGCACATTGGTGATCTCCGTCTCCACAACACTCGGACTCGCACCGCGGTACAGACTGACAACGGAAATGATCGGCGGATCAATGTCCGGATACTCGCGCACCGGCAGCCGCGTGAACGCGATGATGCCGAAAAGCAGAATCGCAAAACTCATGACGCTGGCAAATACCGGACGCTTGATTGAAGTCGTGCTGATGTTCATGCCGTTTATCCTCCCGCTCCTGTCCTGACGGGCTTTTCTCCCTGGACTGGTACCGGCAGTACTTTCCCGCCCTCGAAGAGCTTCTGATGTCCGGCACGCACCACGGTCATGCCCGGCTCGAGTCCTTCGACCACTTCCACCACTTCGCTCATACGGGTTCCCAGTGTCAGGGCGACGCGTGCCACCGTGCTGTCCGGCTTCACGATAAACACAAAGGTCTGATTCCCGCTGCCGAACACCGCTTCGCTGGGGATGGTGAGCGCATTAGGGCGTTCGCTGAGAACCGCGGAGACATTGGCCGACATCCCGGGCCGGAACTTGCGGTCTTCATTTTGTACAACGGCAACCACGCGGGCACTCCGGGTGGTCTGATCGATCACCGGTTCGATGACAATGATCCTGCCTGCCAGCGGCGCGCCGGCGAACGCGGACGTCCAGACGGAGACCGTCGCACCCTCATTCAGCCGCGAGAGGAAGCGCTCCGGAGCCGAGAATGTTACGCGGATGGCATCAATGTTGGCAAGCTCCGTGATCGTCTGGCCTGCGCGCAGGAATGTTCCCACGCTCACGCGCCTCGCCCCGATGATCCCGTCGAACGGGGCCAGAATCCTCGTCTTGTCGAAGCGGGCTCTGGCCAGCGAGAGGTTTGCCTCGGCGACTTTCAATGAGGCGGCGACGTCATCAAGATCCTGGGCGGCGCCTGCCCCCTGCTCGACGATGGTCTTCACGCGATCATACGTCGATTTGCTCTGTGCACGCAGGGCCTCGGCCCGGGCACGCTCGGCAGCGAGCTGGGCATCATCCAGCTGGGCGATCAACTCACCCTTCCGGATGTTTCCTCCCTCCCGGAACGGGAGCGCTTTGACCACCGCATCGATTTCCCCGACCACCGTGATCGCTTCCGTCGCCTCGATGGTTCCGACCCCCTCGAACTTGTCAATCACTCTCCCGACGGTGACCGGACTCACCTCCACAGGCATCGGCGGCATCGACCCGCCACCGCCTCCGGCACCGTTTCCCCCGCAGCCGGGGAAGGGCACGAGTGCCCAGGCACATATCGTGAAGAAAACCGCTCTGTTCCGCCATGCGGCCATCGAACTCATGAACGTATCCCTTTCCACTGTCGCACCATGTATTCTAACGGGAAGATATGCCGGGATAGCTGCCGGCGGTCAACAATCGTAACGAAGCGGCTGCCTTCGCACTCCGCACCAGCGCCTGAGAATATCGTTGTTGTGCGGCGGCAAAGTCGGCACCGAGCCGGACAAGTTCGAACGCCGTCGTGCGGCCGTTCCGGAACTCGATCCAGCCGATACGTACCTGTTCCTGTGCCGCTTCCACGCCTTCTTTGGAAGCCTTCAACCGGCGTTTGCCGTGAAACAGTTCCAGATGACTCGCGCGCACTTCCTCTTCCAGTGTGCGTGTTTGCCGTATGTACTCCTGTTCAGCCATCACCACCTCGGCATCCAGCCTGTCCTGCTCGCCCAGCCCGCTGCGGAGGCCGATCGGAATGCTCACTTCCAGACCCACGCTCCACGAGGGGAATTCCCGCTTCACCGACTGGCTGACCGCATCGCTCAGGTCCCCGCCGACGCCCGTGCGCAGCGTGTCGCTTCCAAAGACCACATCCTGTGCGGTTCCGGAGAGACCCCGGCCGCCAAGTGAACCGACAAGACTTACGCTTGGCAAAGCCTCCCAGAAAGCCGCACTGGACAGCGCCCGCCTGCCGTCGATGTCCGCCTTTGCCGCCTGGAGTTGCAGATTATTGCTTATGGCCTGATCCACCAGCACATCGGCTTCCCCGAGGGGAAAATCACCTGGAGGGATGTCGACGCTGACAAAGCGGTGAGCCCCTCCCGACGGGCGCGTTCCTATCACCGAGGCAAGCCGCTCGGAGATCCGGTCGAGTTGTTCTTCGCGGTCGAGGAGGAGAATTTCCTGTTCGGCAAGAAAGGTTCTGGCATTGGCCACCTGATTCGGACCGATAAACCCGGCCTTCGCCCGAACCTCGGTATCATTCAGGAAAGCTTCCGCCCGGTCACGGGTGAGCTTCTGCACGGCGTAGTCGCGTTCGGCCGCGTAGAGATCCCAGTACAGCTGCTCAACCCCGGTCTCGATGGCCAGCACCTCCTGGTCGTAGCGGGCGCCCGCAGCCTCCATGTCTTTCTCGGCCTTCGTCAGTTCTTTGCGCGCCGAAACATCAAAACCTCCCAGCAGCGGCTGCCGCAGAGTGAGCGTACCGAGTGTTGTGAACTGGGGGTTCAGAAAAGCGAACGAGGAGTTGGTGTTCAGTTTCAGCGTGTTGAGCGAAGCCTGGAGTTGCGTGCCGATCGGTGTTTCCCAGCGGAGACCGGCGCTGCCGATGGTCTGCTTCGTGCTCAGGACGGTCGCCCCGGCAAAGAACGATGCGCTCGGTTCCTTCTGATCCCAGTAGTTCAATGAGAAGAATGCCTCCGGATCGAACATTCCCGCTTCCCTTTTCCGGGTTCCGGTCGCGGCCATGGATGAGGCTTCCGACATGCGTACAGACGTGGAATTCTTCAAGGCATAACGGATGGCGGACTGCAAGGGGAGATGCGTTCCCTCGAGCTGATCGAGGATGGTGCGGAGAGCACTGTCGGGATTTGCAGGTTGGGAGTGCGCCGGTGACGGGGAGGCAAGAGCGAGGAGCGCCGCTGCCAGAGGTACGGTCAGGTATGTACGCATAGGGGGACAAGATTATTGGAGAAATGCCTCTTGTTCCGGACCGCATATCGAGCGGGCTTTTGCCTATGTCTAGGGCCTGATCGGCAACGGAAAGAACAGAGACTGCGCGTACAACCTATGAATTTTCTCCTCCTCACCTTCAACTGTGAACTTCGTAGAAATCACAGCGGCGGGGATTGGAGTGCCCTGCCGGGGCTATTACAACAGATGCAAATGACTCAGGATGGTCCTGGTCAGAGCCACTCTTGCCTTCACATCATCCGGCTTCCGTATCTGCAGCTCGGTCGCGAAGAAAAACACTCCATTCTCCCTTTCCACGTACCCCACGTACCATCCTACCCCCGGGATTTCAGCGTCAGACCACCCGGTTTTGGCGCTGAGAGTATAGGCGCCGGTCTTCTCCTGCACCATGATCTTCCTGACCAGGGCCATGGTTCGCGGTGAAAACGGAAGGTCGTTCTTGAAAAGACGGACCAGGAATTCAACCTGTTGACGCGGGGTGATCCGGATCCCCCCGTCGAGCCAGAACATATCTATCGGTCCGCCCATCGTCCTGTTGCCGTACCCGACGGTGTCCAGGAAAGCCTGCATCCGCTCTGCCCCGACACGCCGTGCCAGCTCCTGGTAGAACCAGACCGCCGAAACATCGAAAGGCTGAGGCCAGCGTATGGTCGCGATTCCATTCCTCGCGCGATCGCACAACCCCGTCCCATGGAATGACCGTCTGCTCATCTGCGATGACCCCCGTCTCGAGTGCGACCAGGGCGGTAAAGATCTTGAACGTTGACGCGGGAATATATGCCGAATCCCACCGATCCGGCCGGTGCCCGGTTGATCGATGGGTTTGCAGATCGTACAGTAAAAACGTGCCGTCCACACCCTCGGCCTTGAAGAACCGGGCAAGGGAGTCAGGGTTCGCGGCCCCTCTTCAGCGAAGGAGTGGTCGAGGGGGTGAGCTCCTGTGGTCCGTTCAACAGCCGAAACGCGTGATGACGGAAAGGAGAGGAAGAACGCACATCATTTTCGATAGTCATATGAGGTCCCTTTCTACGGAGACGTACGCCATCACATGAGTCCTTCATGAAAACACCTATTCATCGGGAATGTAACAGGTTTTTGTCCCGATTGCCACTGACGCCCCCGGTTCTTTGCCGGGTGTTCTTTGCCGGGACAGAAATGGACCTTTGAATTCGTTGAATTCTGTTGGACATCTTTGTCCTTTTCAGTCCGGATTTGACTCATCGCGTTCCCCTGACCGTATCTTCACCATTAGACCAGCCGTCTCACCCCTGCCTACGCCTACCGAGTCCCGCTGGCGCCAGCAGGGGTTCCTGGCCGACTTCTACTCCTTTGGAGGCTCCATGGTCGGCGCAATGGTCAACGACCCTTCCGTCCGCTTCCACTCTCCGGAATCACAACATCATGATCTCCATTCTTTTCTGCGCTCTTTGCATCTGTTGCTCTTCCCTGCCGGCTCAACAGGTCAGGAGTGCGTACAGACAAAACCCGGAGAGACGGAGTCATCGACACCATCTGCAGTTTGCTCGAACGGAAGTATGTGTTTCCGGACAGGGGAAAACCTTCGCCGATGAATTACGGCGGCGGAAGAACTCGGGTGAGTATGACTCTTTCCCCGATGCCGGACAATTCGCGGAGGCGATCACATCCGACCTTCAAGCCATTACGAACGACAAGCACATGCGACTGCGCCTCAGAGAGCCAGGCGACACCGCCGGGCATGCAGAAGGGGCACTTCATCATCCCATGCGTTTGTATCGGCTGCGGAACAAGGAGCATTGCGGCTTCTCCAAGCTGGAATGGATGGAGGGGAACATCGGGTACATCGACATCAAACGGTTCTATCCACCCGCGGAAGCCGGAGATATCGTCGCAGGCATCATGAAGGCTCTCTCGGGGGCCAGCGCAATCATCATTGATCTCCGTGACAATCAGGGCGGTGAATCGGACCTGGGAATGCTGATGTGCAGCTACTTTTTCGCCCGGCCCACGCAATTGACCGGGACCTATTTCCGTGATGGCCATCTGCTGCAGGAATCCTGGACTCGAAAGACCATACGCGGTGAAAGGCTTGCGGACGTTCCGCTCTTCTTGCTTACCAGCGACAGAACGTTTTCAGCGGCTGAGTATTTCGCCTATGATCTGAAAGTGACAAAAAGAGCCACCCTTGTGGGAGACTCCACGAAGGGAGGCGCTCACTCCGTTGATCTTTTCAACGTTGACGACCAGTATGAGATCTATCTCTCGACAGCACGCGCCATCAATCCTGTCACCGGCACGAACTGGGAGGGCACAGGCATTGTCCCGGATGTTCTCGTCCCCTCTTCCTCGGCTTTGGATACCGCAATCATTCTGGCCAGGTCGGCCGGCAAAGCATATGCCGATAAGAAGGAAGCCGCATTGCAGAAGACTGTCAGGGAGATGGAAGAGTACCTGGCCAGTGCGGAGAGACTCTTCCGGGAACAGAGGGACACGCCGGCGGAAGCAGCTCTGGACTCAGTGTTTGCCCTGGGAGAAAAAGCCGGTATAATGAGCGAATTCTTTGTCGGTGTGCTTGCATACAACTACGCGTTCACCGCAGATGAGCGGCTTCTGTATGCAATCCTGAAGAAGAACATCACATTCTTCCCTGCTTCTTCCACTGCATACGGATCCCTGGCCTACGCATATTTCATGAATGGGAAAAAGGAACCGGCACTGAAGTATTATCAAAAAGCGCTCGAACTGGACCCGGACAACCGGGACGCCGCACAGATGATCAAGCAGCTGAGCAGCAACTGAACTGCTCGCGGTCCACAAACCCCCGTGGTAGATTGGCCCTTCCGTTGGCCAACCAGCGGGCTGTCCACCTGGGCTTTGCGATGAACTATCACCCGGGCTGTCCAACGGCCTTGTCGAAATGCCTGACGGAGGGACTGCCCGACGGGCCGTGTGGACCTGCATCTCTCTTCTTGCATCTCTCTTCTTTTCCTTTTCCCTTGCCTATGTCGAGGCCTATGATTAGCTTCCCAGCAGGAACAACTCCTGCGGAAACTCACGAGCAAAGGCGTTCTTTGAATGAAGCCCCCAATTCGAAAGATGAGAGGAGGAGCACGGACCATACTCGTGACGGGCGCCAACCGCGGAATCGGTTTCGCCACCGCGAAAGAACTGGCCCTGCGGGGACACCGCGTTTTCATCACGACGCGTGACAAAACTGCCGGTCAGGTTGCCGTGGAACGGATCCGTGGTGAAAGGCCGGATGCACATGTCGAGGTGGATCTGCTCGACCTGGCGTCATTCAATTCGATCCGCAACTATGCGGCGCGGATGCCGTCTGACATACGGCTCGACTGCATTGTCCACAACGCAGGAGTCCTCATCGCCGCGCCCGCACGCCGCCTTACGGAAGACGGAATCGAGGAGTGCCTGCAGGTCCATACCGTCGGCCCCATGCTTCTCACGGCCCTCCTCCGCCCCCACCTCGCCCGGCCTTCACGGATCACCGCCGTCACATCCACATTGCATGCACCCCGGACCCGCGGAGTAGAGGTGGACTTCAAGTTTCAAGACCCCAATCTCGACTCGGGCTATCATCCTGATCGGGCATACAAGAACGCCAAGCTTGCCCAGCTCTGGTTTATCCTGGAATGGGAGAGACGCTATGGCGGCCAGGGGTGGCATGCCGATGCGGTGGGTCCCGGGTTCGTGCCTCTGACGGCAGTCCAGTCCACACGAGGAATGACGCGGCTGCTCTTGAAATACATCATTCCCCTGACACCATTTGCGACAACCGTCGGGGAGGCGGCGGCGATTGAAGCTGATTGGGCGACGCACGATCCGGATGCGCCGGGCGGACTCTACACGGATCGCCGGAATGTGCTCCCCCCCAGCGCCGATGCAAGTGATCAAAAGAAGGCTGCGGATTTCTGGAAGCTCGCATCCAAATGGATCGGACCGTGCTTCGACGAAATCTGACCTGTATGGCCCGTACATCACCGGCCTCCCGCAAGAGAGGCAGAAATGATCAGGTGCGTCGTTGCCCTCTCCTATAGCTGACGCACATTCTCTTCCTTGCAGGTTGCAGAGTCTGACTGTTCGGTATCACACCAACCGTGGAGGACATCCTTGAAGGCGCTTCTTCTGGGTTGCGGCGAAATGGGCGGTGAGGCCCTCAAAGATCTCTACCGGTATGGCAACCTGGACGACCTCGTTGTGGGAACCCGGTCACCCGCCAGGGCTGAGCCTTCAGTGGCGGCCCTGCGCGGCCGGCCGACACATGTCTCTGTCGTTCCGGTTGATGCCGGAGATGAGGATGCCCTTGTGTCGCTCATGAAAGGCACTGATGTCGTGGTCAACTGTGCCGGACCGAACTACCGGTACGAGATTCCTGTTGCCCGCGCGGCAATTCGTGCCCGGGTCAACCTTGTTGATCTGAATGACGAATTTGAAACCACAGGCAGGATGTTCGAGCTGGATGAGGCAGCCCGCGGTGCAGGCATCACGGTCGTTCTCGGGCTCGGCGGCTGTCCCGGCATCGACAACATCCTCGTCCGGGCGGCGGCGAATCAGCTCGATGAAGTCGAGGAGATCCACACGGCGTGGGTGATGAGCGGCCCGGACCCCGGCGGACTCGCGCTGAGTTATCACCTCCTCTATTCCCTCTCCGGGCGGGGACTCACATACGAGAATGGCAGGTTCGTGGAGATCCAGTCATTCCAGGACGGGAGAGAACGCCTGGAGTTTCCGGATCCGGTCGGTGCGCTGGATGTATTTCACATCGGTCATCCGGAGCCCCTGACCCTGGCGCGGTCGTTCCCGGAGGCGGCGGTAATCGACAACAAGGCAACGTTCAACCCTCCGCTGGTGAATGCCGAAATTATGCGTCTCGGGAATATGATCCGGGAGGGCACCGGCCCGAACCGGGTTGAGGGACGTGATATGGACATCATGGATTCTGCCGCCGCCTCTTTGCAGCGGATGTGCCGTACCCTGGACGGTGTGCCAAAACAGGCCGCGTTGAGGATCAACGTGAAAGGCAGAAAGAAGAACAAAACCAGGAGCATCTTTTTCTCTTCCGTGGGCGGTCTTGCGCCTGCAACGGGAATCCCCGCATCCATCGGGGCCCTTATGCTCCTCGAAGGAAGAGTCAGCGCAAAGGGCGTCCTGCCTCCTGAGGAATGCATCGAGGCAAGCGACTTCCTGTATGAGATTCTCACCCGGAGAAATGTTGCACCTCTGAACGGCTGGGTCGACGAGGGCTGAAAGGAGTCCGATTGGATTTCTTCGAGAAATGCAGCCGGTTCTACACAAGCGCGGAATTCGCGCGCACATGCGGTTATCCGACCAACCCGCGTACGGCCCGCGCCCTGGGCCTGTATCCCTACTTCCTCCCTGTTGACCATCCTGATGGAACGGAAGTCACGATCGACGACCGGCGTTTCATCATGATCGGGTCGAACAACTACCTGGGCCTCACCGCGCATGCACACGTGCGCGAAGCCGCAATCGAGGCCATCCGCCGGTATGGAACCGGCTGCACCGGCTCACGCTTCCTGAACGGAACGCTCACGATGCACATCGAGCTCGAGGAGCGGCTGGCCCGGTTTGTCGGGAAGGAAAAAGCCCTGGTGTTCGCGGCGGGATACCAGACAAACCTGGGCGTCATTTCCGGCCTTGCGGGCAAGGAGGATATTCTCATCGCCGACAAGGAAGCTCATGCGAGCATCTTCGACGGCATGAGTCTGGCAAAGGCCCTGAAGGGAACGGAGATACGGTTTTTCCGCCACAGCGACATGCAATCACTCGAATCCCTGCTTGCCTCCTACACGCCCGGGACTCCGAAGCTCGTCATCGTGGATGGTGTCTTCAGCATGGGGGGCGACATTGCGCCTCTCCCGGAAATCATCCCTCTTTGCAGGAAATACAACGCACGCCTGATGGTTGACGACGCCCATGGCCTGGGCGTTCTGGCGAAGGGAAAAGGCACGGCCTTTCATTTCGGGTGCACAGAGGGGGTCGACCTCATCATGGGGACCTTCAGCAAGGCATTTGCCTCGCAGGGTGGTTTTATTGCCGGTCCGGCGGATGTGATTCAGTGGATTGAACATTTTGCCCGGTCGTTCATGTTCAGCGCCAGCCTCTCTCCGGCCAATGTGGCGGCGGTCTCGGCCGCCCTCGATGTGATCGAGGCCGAACCGGACCGGGTGCTGAAAGTCAACAGCATAGCCGATCGGATGCGCGACGAATTCCGGGCGATGGAATATGACACCGGGGAGAGCCGGACCCCGATCGTCCCGATCATTATCGGCGATGAGTTTCGCGCCCTGCAGGCCTGGCATATGCTCTTCAAAGCAGGGATCTACACCAATGTGGTGCTTCCCCCGGCGGTGTATTCCAGGCGCTCACTCCTCAGAACCAGTTATATGGCCACGCACACCGATGAACAAATGGAGAAGGTCCTCAAAGGATTTGGGGATGCACGGAAACTGCTGACGAAACACAAACCGGCGGCAGGGACTGATAAACGGGGATGGGCAGGACGAGAAGCGCAAGCAGGACGATGAAAGCGCAGAACGATATTCGGCAGGCGATTCGCAAGAAGGCCGATGCCGAAGATACGGGACGGCACGGGATGAGAACCGCATGAAGTTCGCAACGGGAGACAGAACGACCCGGCAGTGTGACGCGTGTCCTGCTGATTTCCGGGAATGTCGTACTCCAGACGCTCTGTCACGACGCGGTCAACGCATGGAACGCAGCGCGTCCGTCCTCGGACCTTTACGATTTCTCCACGGTTGTTGATCAATGGATTCCCTATATCCCGTGGACCTGGACTGTCTACTATTTCGGCGACATCTATGTTCTCTTCTGGGGAGCGTATGTGGTCTGGAAAATGCCCCACGGGGATTTCCTCCGTGCCTACCTTGTGTATTTCGCGATGATCGTCACAGGGGCGCTGGTGCAATATCTTATGCCGGGCCGCTCTCCATGGCCCGAGGATGGAGCGTTCGTTCAACACTGGTTCCACGAGCGGATCACGTTCGACCCGTATGTCTGCCTCCCTTCCATGCACGTGGCTCTGGCGGTGCTCCCCACCTGCATGACGTTCGATGTTTTTCGCGCGCGGTCTCTCAGAATCCTCACTGTCGTCCATCACGGTTCTGATCACCATATCCACCCTCACACTCAAAGAACATTTTGCGCTCGACGCCGTGGCCGGCATCATGCTGGCCAGATCTGTTACGCCTTCTGGCGTATGGCCCGACGGCGCACGAACGGAAGCATTCCAACGGGGGCACTTCATGACGATCGACAGTCGCACCCTGTTTAGACTCCCGTGGAGTGCAGCCGACAATGCGATGACCTGGCTGGAGCCCACGGAGGAAGTGCAACATGACGTGTGATGCCTGCTTTGCGGTGAATGACCCGCACAGCGAGAAATCCCTGGACCAGATCAGGACCGAACTCAGAACACTGCTCCGCCTACGGCGCTGCGATGCGATGCTGATCGCCGGAGGCGAACCTCTCACGCACCCGGAAATCGTTGACATCGTGAAGATGACAAAAGCCGAGCGTGTGAAACCGGTGATTTTCACGAACGGACTGTTCCTCGACCGT